>AP035768.1:0-4995000 GCA_042850305.1 Streptomyces haneummycinicus | reverse complement strand
TTCTCGACTGTCTCAACCATAGGCCCGGTGAAATTGCACTACGAGTAAAGATGCTCGTTTCGCGCAGCAGGACGGAAAGACCCCGGGACCTTTACTACAGTTTGATATTGGTGTTCGGTTCGGCTTGTGTAGGATAGCTGGGAGACTTTGATCATCGGACGCCAGTTCGGTGGGAGTCGTCGTTGAAATACCAGTCTGGTCGTGCTGGATGTCTAACCTGGGTCCGTGATCCGGATCAGGGACAGTGTCTGATGGGTAGTTTAACTGGGGCGGTTGCCTCCTAAAGAGTAACGGAGGCGCCCAAAGGTTCCCTCAGCCTGGTTGGCAATCAGGTGTTGAGTGTAAGTGCACAAGGGAGCTTGACTGTGAGACCGACGGGTCGAGCAGGGACGAAAGTCGGGACTAGTGATCCGGCGGTGGCTTGTGGAAGCGCCGTCGCTCAACGGATAAAAGGTACCCCGGGGATAACAGGCTGATCTTCCCCAAGAGTCCATATCGACGGGATGGTTTGGCACCTCGATGTCGGCTCGTCGCATCCTGGGGCTGGAGTCGGTCCCAAGGGTTGGGCTGTTCGCCCATTAAAGCGGTACGCGAGCTGGGTTTAGAACGTCGTGAGACAGTTCGGTCCCTATCCGCTGCGCGCGCAGGAGTCTTGAGAAGGGCTGTCCCTAGTACGAGAGGACCGGGACGGACGAACCTCTGGTGTGCCAGTTGTCCTGCCAAGGGCATGGCTGGTTGGCTACGTTCGGAAAGGATAACCGCTGAAAGCATCTAAGCGGGAAGCCTGCTTCGAGATGAGGACTCCCACCTCCTAGAGAGGGTAAGGCTCCCAGTAGACGACTGGGTTGATAGGCCGGATATGGAAGCACGGTAACGTGTGGAGTTGACCGGTACTAATAGGCCGAGGGCTTGTCCTCAGTTGCTCGCGTCCACTGTGTTGGTTCTGAAACCACGAACAACCCCATGCCAGGTCACGGTGTGGTGCGGTTGATTGTTTCATAGTGTTTCGGTGGTCATAGCGTAGGGAAACGCCCGGTTACATTCCGAACCCGGAAGCTAAGCCTTACAGCGCCGATGGTACTGCAGGGGGACCCTGTGGGAGAGTAGGACGCCGCCGAACAATTCTTTATAGAGCTCTGGCTCTTGGGCGTAAGCCCAAGAGCCAGAGCTTTTTGCGTTGATGTAGGGTCGGGGTGCATCATCTACACGTTTCCCACAGGAGGATCCCGGGTGGAGGTCCAGGAGACGCGGGTCCAGACAGACCGCGTCCTCACCATCCCGAACATGCTCAGCATGGCGCGGCTCGTCGGCGTACCGCTGTTCCTGTGGCTGATCCTCAGGCCCGAGTTCGGTGGCCCGAAGAGTGACGGCTGGGCCCTCCTGGTGCTGGCTTTCAGCGGCGTCAGCGACTACCTGGACGGCATGCTCGCACGACGGTGGAACCAGATCAGCAGCCTCGGCCGGCTGCTCGACCCCGCCGCCGACCGGCTCTACATTCTCTCCACCCTCGTCGGCCTCACCTGGCGCGAGATTCTGCCGCTCTGGCTGACGGCCATACTGCTGGCCCGTGAACTGGTACTGCTCGTGATGGTGGGCATTCTCAGGCGGCACGGCTATCCGCCGCCGCAGGTGAACTTCCTGGGGAAGGCTGCCACCTTCAACCTGATGTACGCCTTCCCACTGCTCCTGCTCAGTGACGGAACTGGCTGGATCTCGTCACTCGCTGCTATTTTCGGCTGGGCGTTCGCCGGATGGGGTACAACCCTGTATTGGTGGGCAGGAGTGCTCTACGTGGTCCAAGTCCGCCGCCTGGTTCGTGCGGACGCCATGGCCGAATGAACTCGCTGACTGGCTCGCGCAAGGGCGCGCGATGACCCGCTGTGGAACAGCGCGGGACAACCCGGGCGGGTGAAGTCGGTCAGACCGTCGTCTCTTCGAGGAGGACGCTTCCGACATGAAGGCCGTCGTGATGGCCGGAGGCGAGGGCACCCGCCTTCGCCCCATGACCTCAAGCATGCCCAAGCCGCTCCTGCCGGTGGCCAACAGGCCGATCATGGAGCATGTTCTGCGGCTGCTCAAAGGCATGGGCTCAACGAAACCGTTGTGACTGTCCAGTTCCTCGCGTCGCTCGTCAAGAACTACTTCGGTGACGGCGAAGAGCTCGGAATGGAGCTCAGCTATGCCAATGAGGAGAAGCCCCTCGGAACCGCGGGGAGCGTCAAGAACGCCGAGGAAGCGCTGAAGGACGATGCCTTTCTCGTGATCTCGGGCGACGCCCTCACCGACTTCGACCTCACCGAGCTGATCAATTTCCACAAGGAAAAGGGCGCCTTGGTCACGGTCTGTCTGACCCGCGTCCCCAATCCGCTGGAATTCGGCATCACCATCGTCGACGAGGAAGGCAAGGTCGAGCGCTTCCTCGAGAAGCCGACCTGGGGGCAGGTCTTCTCCGACACGGTGAACACCGGCATCTACGTCATGGAGCCCGAGGTCTTCGACTACGTCGACCCCGATGTGCCCGTCGACTGGTCCGGTGACGTCTTCCCGCAGCTGATGAAGGAAGGCAAGCCCGTCTACGGCTATGTCGCCGAAGGCTACTGGGAGGACGTCGGCACCCACGAGAGCTATGTGAAGGCGCAGGCCGACGTCCTGGAGGGCAAGGTCGATGTCGACATCGACGGCTTCGAGATCTCCTCGGGCGTATGGGTCGCCGAAGGAGCCGAGGTGCACCCCGACGCCGTACTGCGCGGGCCGCTCTACATCGGCGACTACGCCAAGGTCGAAGCCGGCGCGGAGATCCGTGAGCACACGGTCGTGGGATCCAATGTCGTCGTGAAGAGCGGAGCCTTCCTCCACAAGGCCGTCGTCCACGACAACGTGTACGTCGGACCGCACAGCAATCTGCGCGGCTGTGTCGTCGGCAAGAACACCGACATCATGCGCGCCGCGCGCATCGAGGACGGCGCCGTCATCGGAGACGAATGCCTGGTCGGTGAAGAATCGATCGTCCAGGGCAATGTGCGGGTCTACCCGTTCAAGACGATCGAGGCCGGCGCGTTCGTCAACACCTCGGTGATCTGGGAGTCCCGGGGACAGGCGCATCTCTTCGGAGCCCGCGGTGTCTCCGGGATCCTGAATGTCGAGATCACGCCGGAACTCGCCGTACGGCTGGCCGGCGCCTACGCGACGACGTTGAAGAAGGGCTCGACCGTCACCACGGCGCGCGACCACTCCCGCGGCGCCCGTGCGCTGAAGCGGGCGGTCATCTCCGCGCTCCAGGCCAGTGCCATCGACGTACGGGACCTGGAGAACGTACCGCTGCCCGTGGCGCGGCAGCAGACCGCGCGGGGAGTGCGGGCGGCATCATGATCCGGACCACGACCGGAGTGCCGGACTCCGTCGACATCATGTTCTTCGACGGGCAGGGCGCCGACCTCTCGCAGGGCAGCCAGCGCAAGCTGGACCGGGTGTTCGCGCGGCAGGAGTACCGGCGGGCGTTCCCCGGCGAGATCGGGGATCTGCACTTCCCGGCCAGCGTCTACGACTCGTACACCGGCTCGCTGCTGCGCAATGTCGACACCACCGGTATCGCCGAGTCCGGGCTCAAGGTGGTCGTCGACGCGTCGAACGGCAGCGCCGGCCTGGTGCTGCCCAGTCTGCTCGGCAAGCTGGGCGTCGACTCGCTGACCATCAACCCCGGCCTCGACGAGTCCAGGCCGACCGAGACGGCCGACATGCGGCGCTCGGGGCTGGTGCGGCTCGGGGAGATCGTGGCGTCCTCCGGTGCCGCGTTCGGCGTGCGGTTCGACCCCGTCGGTGAGCGGCTGTCCCTGGTCGACGAGAAGGGGCGGATCATCGAGGACGACCGGTCCCTGCTGGTGATGCTCGACCTCATCGCCTCCGAGCGGCGCAGCGGCCGGGTGGCGCTCCCGGTGACCACCACCAGGATCGCCGAGCAGGTCGCGGCGTACCACGGGACACAGGTCGAGTGGACGACCACGTCGCCCGACGACCTCACACGCGTGGGCGGTGAGGAAGGGACGATCTTCGGCGGTGACGGGAAGGGCGGCTTCATCGTCCCGGAGTTCAGCAGCGTGTACGACGGCACCGCGGCCTTCGTCCGGCTCATCGGGCTGGTGGCGCGGACGCAGCTCACGCTCAGCCAGATCGATGCGCGGATTCCGCGCGCGCATGTGCTCAAGCGGGACCTGGCGACCCCGTGGGCCGTCAAGGGCCTCGTCATGCGGCGGGTGGTGGAGGCGGCCGGAGACCGCTTCGTAGACACCACCGACGGTGTGCGGGTGGTGGAGACCGACGGCCGCTGGGTGATGGTGCTGCCCGACCCGGCCGAGGCGGTCACCCATCTGTGGGCCGAGGGACCCGACGACGCCTCCGCGCAGGCGCTGCTCGACGAGTGGGCGGCGATCGTGGACAGCGCGGGACGGTGACCGGCCCGCGCGGGCGGTAGAACGAGCGGTACGCGAGCGTGCCGGACAAGTGTCCCCAACGGGGCCTGTCCGGCACGCCGGTAGGTCCGTTCGGAGGTAGTGGCCGCGGCGTGCGACGATGTGCGGCATGCCGCAGCAACCCCCGTTCGGAGCACACCCGCGCGGCCCGCACGTCCGGACGCCTCCATGTCGTTGATCACCAACGTCATGGACCACAGCCTCGACGAGGGATACGCGGAGGCCGCCGCGCGCCGGAAGGCCGTCGGCGAGAGCGGCCTGCCGAAGACGCTCCGGGCGAAGCTGGGGCTCGCCGTCGGACTGGTGTTCGCCGCCTTGGTGGTGACCGTGGGCGCCGCCCAGGCCCGGGTCGAAGCCCCCGTGGTCGCCAAGGAGCGCGAGGAACTGATCGACCGGATCGATCAGGAGACCGACGCCGCGGACGAGCTCGAGGACAGTGTCGACGCACTGCGCGCCGATGTGAGCGCACGGCAGCGCGAGGCGCTCAGGGACAGCGGAGGCGACCGCTCCGCGCTGGTGGGCATTCTGTCCGGTGCCGTCGCGGTGCACGGGCCCGGAGTACGGCTCGTGGTGAACGACGCCAAGGATGCGAGCGGGGGCGGCGACGGCGACCCGCGTTCGACCTCCGGGTTCGCCGACACCGGACGGGTCCGCGACCGGGACATGCAGCGGGTGGTCAACGGTCTGTGGGAGTCCGGCGCCGAGGCCGTCTCCATCAACGGGCAGCGGCTGACCGCCCTGTCGGCGATCAGGGCCGCGGGAGACGCGATACTGGTCGACAACAAGCCGCTGGTGCCGCCGTACACGGTGCTCGCGGTGGGGGACGGCGGGCAACTCGGCGACCGGTTCCAGAACAGCGCGGACGGGCTCTATCTGCACGCTCTGCAGGAGAACTACGGCATCCGGACGGCCATCTCCGTGGAGGACGACGTCCGGCTGCCCGCCGCACCGAGCGTGATCGTACGAACCGCACAGCCGATAACCGAGAAGGGCACATCGTGATCGCCGTACTGGGCCTCGTCGTGGGAGTCGTGGCCGGACTGTTGGTCCGGCCCGAGGTTCCGGCGGTCGTCGAGCCTTACCTGCCGATCGCCGTCGTCGCGGCGCTCGACGCCGTGTTCGGAGGGCTGCGGGCCATGCTCGACGGCATCTTCGACGACAAGGTCTTCGTGGTGTCGTTCCTGTCGAACGTCGTCGTTGCCGCGCTGATCGTGTTCCTCGGCGACAAGCTCGGCGTGGGGGCCCAGCTGTCCACGGGCGTCGTGGTGGTCCTCGGTATCCGAATCTTCTCCAACGCCGCGGCGATCCGCCGGCATGTGTTCCGGGCGTGAGGCCGATGAGCGAGCGTGAACCCGAGGAGACGACGCGCCCGGCGGTGTCCCCGCCCCGGCCCGCACCGGACGCCTCGTCCGTGACCGGGCTGCGCAGGGAACTGCCCGCGGAGGTGCCCGCCGCAGTGCCCGCCAGGAGCCCACACCGGCGGAGGAGGACGTTCCGGAGCCTCCGCCCCAACTGACAGGCCGTCAGCGGCTGGTGAACGGGCTGTGGCCGCCACGGGTGACCCGGGCCCAACTCATCGTCGCCGTTCTGCTGTTCGGACTCGGATTCGGCCTGGCCGTCCAGGTGGCGTCGAACAGCGACGGCGACAGCGCGCTGCGCGGAGCGCGTCAGGAAGACCTTGTGCGCATCCTCGATGAACTCGACGACCGCACAGAGCGTCTTGAGGACGAGAAGCAGGGACTCGAGAAGCAGCGCGACGAGCTGGAGAACAGCTCCGACCAGGCCGAAGAGGCCCGCAGGCAGACGATCGAGAAGGAACGGCAACTCGGCGTGCTGGCGGGCACCGTGGCAGCGCGGGGACCCGGCATCACGATGACCATCGAGGACACGAAGGGGACGGTCGAGGCGGACATGCTGCTCGACGCCATCCAGGAGCTGCGCGCGGCCGGTGCCGAGGCGATCCAGGTCAACGGTGTGAGGGTGGTGGCAGGAACCTATCTGACCGATTCCGGCGACGGGGTCGGCGTGGACGGGAACAAGATCACCGCGCCCTATCGTTTCAAGGTCATCGGCAAGCCGCAGGATCTCGAGCCGGCGCTCAACATCCCCGGAGGTGTGGTGCAGACTCTCGAAAAGGAACAGGCCACGGTTACCGTGGAGCGGTCTACCAAGATCGTCGTGGATGCCTTGCGGACGGTGAAGCGGCCTGACTACGCTCGGTCGTCCTCCCAGTGAACCGGGGTGCATGCGGGGCGTCCGGCAAGGGCAAGAGGTTGCGGGGGTCGGCGCACCGAATGGGTGGTGCGTGGTGGAAACTGTCTGGCGGAGGCGGACGTTGTGAAGATGTCCGGGTCGGCCAATGTGTTCAGTCAGGGTTCGTCCTGCCCCACGGGCGGGTCTGTTTCGGTCAAGGGGAATCGCCCGTGAAGTTGTTTGGGAAGTTGTTCGGCAAGAGCGCGCGGCGAGAGGGCAGCGACAACGCGACCGCTCGCCATCGCGCACAGCCTGACGCGGAAGGTCAGCGTCCGCTGTTCCGGGACCAGGTCGGCGGCGGCCAGGGTGGCGCGTCCGTTGACCCCGCGCAGTCGGGCGGCATAGGTTTCGGGCAACCGTCGACCTCAGGTACGGGTGGAGGGTTCTCCGACCCGTACGCGTCCCACGCCCCTGGGGGCAGCCGCGGCAGGAGGATCCATCCATGTCGGCCCTGGTGTGTTCGAGGTGCGGCAACCGCAACGCGGAGAACAGCCGCTTCTGTTCCAACTGCGGGGCGCCGCTCAAGCCGGGGTCACCCCGGAGCGCCCCTCCGAGACGACGTCCACGATCTCGATCTCCGGTCTCGAGGCCTACGACGCCGAGGTGACCGGGCAGACGCAGATGCCGACGCTGTCTCCCGAGGCGCAGGCGGCCGTCGACGCGCTGCCGATGGGGTCCGCGCTGCTCGTCGTGCGCCGTGGGCCGAACTCGGGCAGCCGCTTCCTGCTGGACGGCGACCTGACCACGGCCGGGCGTCACCCGCAGAGCGACATCTTCCTGGACGACGTGACGGTCTCCCGGCGGCACGTGGAGTTCCGGCGCAGCCCGGACGGCTCCTTCACGGTGGCCGACGTGGGCAGCCTGAACGGCACGTACGTCAACCGGGAGCGGATCGACCAGGTCGCCCTGGCCAACGGTGACGAGGTGCAGATCGGCAAGTACCGGCTGGTCTTCTACGCGAGCCAGCGGGGCTACTGACCTCCCCGGATCCGTCCGGGGAATCCAGGAAGGTTCATGGTTCAGAACACCGAGCGGCGGTGCCGGGGACGGCGCCGCCGCCGCGGGCACCGGACTGATGAGCATCGGCGCGGTGCTGAACGTGCTGCGTGAGGAGTTCCCCGAGGTCACCATCTCCAAGATCCGCTTCCTGGAGTCGGAGGGGCTGATCGAGCCGCAGCGGACCCCGTCGGGGTACCGCAAGTTCAGCGCCGGGGACGTGGAGCGCCTCGGCCATGTGCTGCGTATGCAGCGCGATCACTATCTGCCCCTCAAGGTGATCCGTGAGCACCTCGACGCCATGGAGCGTGGAGAGGCCCTCCCGTTGCCGGTGCTGGGCCGTCAGCGTGACGGGGAGGCCACCGGGCAGGATCTCCCCGCCGAGGCGCCCATGGCGGCGCGTATCGGGCGCGGCGGGCTGCTGGCGGCCGCCGGCGTCGACGAGCGGGTGCTCGCCGAGTGGGAGTCGTACGGTCTGCTCGTCCCGGTCGGGGACGGGGTGTACGACGCGGAGGCGGTCACCCTGGCCGGGCTCATCACCGAGCTGGGGCGGTTCGGGATCGAACCGCGTCATCTGCGGGCGATGAAGGCCGCTGCCGACCGTGAGGCCGGCCTGGTGGACCAGGTCGTCGCCCCGCTGAGGCGCCACCGCAATCCGCAGACCCGGGCCCACGCGGAGGCCCGTATGAAGGAGCTGGCGGGGCTCACGGTGAAACTGCACGCGGCGCTGGTGCAGGCGGCCCTCGGCATACGGCTGCCCTGATGCGGCGGGACCGGAAGGCCGGATCGGCCACCCGTTCCCTGCCCGACTACCCAAACGTCCCGGGCACGGCCTAGGGTTGCTGTGTGAACGAGCTCGATGTCGTAGGTGTCCGGGTCGAGATGCCCTCCAACCAACCGATCGTGCTGTTGCGTGAAGTGGGCGGCGACCGCTACCTCCCCATCTGGATCGGACCCGGGGAGGCGACGGCCATCGCCTTCGCCCAGCAGGGCATGGCACCCGCACGGCCGCTGACTCACGACCTGTTCAAGGACGTGCTGGAAGCCGTCGGCCAGGAGCTCACGGAAGTGCGCATCACCGATCTGCGCGAGGGCGTCTTCTACGCGGAGCTGGTGTTCGCCAGCGGTGTCGAGGTGAGTGCCCGCCCCTCCGACGCCATAGCGCTGGCCCTGCGGACGGGTACGCCGATCTACGGCAGTGACACGGTGCTCGACGACGCCGGGATCGCCATCCCGGACGAGCAGGAGGACGAGGTGGAGAAGTTCCGCGAGTTCCTCGACCAGATCTCGCCGGAGGACTTCGGAACCAGCAATCAGTGAGGGCGGCGGCCGCCGCCCCGGCCCGAGGCCGGGGCCCGCGCCGAGGGCATTCGGCTAGCCTTTCCCGGACTGGGGGTACGGGAAACCACTCTTAGGGTGATTATCACTCGGCGTGCCGAGTGTGGCGATCGTTGACGCACCCTTGGTGACTGCCTACCTTCGAGGAGGCAGGTCAAGGACGGAGGTCGGCGTGAGAAGCAGCGGCGACGGTATGGCCGGGGGTGTCCCGGAACACGGTTTCGGGGCGAGCGGGCCGTACCCTCCCAGAGCTCCCGGCTCCGTCCGGGCGGCGCGTATCCCGCGCGCGGCGGCGCGATCGACCAGGCTCCACAGCGGCCGGCGGCCGTGCCGAGCAGCGGAGGGGCGGCGTCCATGGCGTCCGAGCAGATCGGCTACCGGGGGCCCACGGCCTGTGCCGCAGCCGGTATCACCTATCGGCAGCTCGACTACTGGGCCCGTACCGGGCTGGTCGAGCCGAGCGTGCGGCCGGCCCATGGATCGGGCACGCAGCGGCTGTACAGCTTCCGCGACGTCGTGGTGCTGAAGATCGTCAAGCGCTTTCTCGACACGGGTGTGTCCTTGCAGAACATCCGCGCCGCGGTCCGGCACCTCGGGGAACAGGGCTTCAGCGATCTGGAACGCATGACGCTGATGAGCGACGGGGCCACGGTCTACGAGTGCACCTCGCCCGACGAGGTCCACGCCCTGCTCCAGGGCGGCCAGGGCGTCTTCGGCATCGCCGTCGGCGTGGTCTGGCGGGACGTGGAGAGCGCGCTGTCGCAGCTGCACGGGGAGCGCGTCGACACCGGGGAGACCCTGGTCGGGCACAACCCGATGGACGAGCTGGCGGCCCGGCGCAACAAGGCCGTCTGAGGCTTTTCGAGCCGTCCGCGGACGGCCGTTGTCAGTGGCGTAGGGCAGCATCGGAGTCGTGAGATCCGCGCCCACGATCCTTCATCTCGACATGGATGCCTTCTTCGCCTCGGTGGAGCAGGCGTCCAAGCCGAGCCTGCGCGGGAAAGCGGTCGTCGTGGGCGGGCTCGGGCCCCGTGGTGTGGTGGCCACCGCCTCGTACGAGGCCCGGGTGTTCGGCGTCCACTCCGCGATGCCCATGGCACAGGCCCGGCGGCTCGCGCCGAACGCCGCCTACCTCGTCCCGCGGTTCGCCCTCTACCGGTCGGTCAGCGACCAGGTGATGCGGCTGCTGCGGGCCCTGTCACCGCTCGTGGAGCCGCTGAGCCTGGACGAGGCGTTCGTGGACCTGGAGGCCGGTGACGCGGCCTGGGACGAGCGGTCGGCCCGCCTGGCCGGGGCGAAGCTGCGCGCGGACATACGGGCGGTCACCGCGCTCACCGGGTCGGTGGGCCTCGCGGCCTCCAAGATGCTGGCGAAGATCGCCTCGGAGCAGGCGAAGCCGGACGGACTGGTGCTGATCGAGCCGGGCACGGAGCGGGCCCTGCTGGCCCCGCTGTCCGTGCGCACCCTGCCGGGTGTCGGCCCGGCGACCGGGGACCATCTGCGCCGGGCGGGCATCCACACGGTGGAGGAGATGGCGGAGGCGGGGAGGACGAGCTCGTACGGCTGCTCGGCAAGGCGCACGGGCACGCGCTGTTCGCGATGGCGCTGGCCCGGGACGAGCGGCCCGTGGTGGCCGAGCGGGAGACCAAGTCGGTGTCGGTCGAGGACACCTACGACGTGGACATCCACGACCGGGTGCGGGTCGGGACGGAGGTGCGGCGGCTGGCCGACCGGTGCGTGCACAGGCTGCGGGCGGCGGGGCTGTCGGGCCGGACCATCGTGCTGAAGGTGCGCCGGTACGACTTCTCCACCCTCACCCGCTCCGAGACCCTGCGCGGCCCCACGGACGATCCGGCCGTGGTGCGGGAGGCGGCCACGCGGCTGCTGGACTCGGTCGACACGACCGGCGGGGTGCGGTTGCTCGGGGTCGGGGTCAGCGGGCTGGCGGACTACACGCAGGAGGACCTGTTCGCGCAGGCGGCGGGCGTATCCGCCGACGACGCCCCGCGGGAGGAGACGGAGGCCGCTCCCGCACCGGAGCCGGAGGCGCCCGCCGAGCGGCGCTGGCCGGCCGGACACGACGTACGGCACACCGAGCACGGCCACGGCTGGGTGCAGGGCAGCGGTCTCGGCCGGGTCACCGTGCGCTTCGAGACGCCCGGCTCGGAGCCGGGACGGGTGAAGACCTTCCGCGTCGACGATCCGGCACTCGAGCCGGCGGACCCGCTTCCGCTGGTGCCCAGGGCGCCCGGAGAGGACGACGGCGCGGCGGCCGGCGGAGGGAGGCGGCCGCGGAACCGGTGAACGGGCCGGGTCAGGCCGGCTTGTCCTTGCCCGCGAGCTTGCCGAACTGGTGGTCCGGGAGAGGCGCGGGAGCGGCGATGTCCAGACCGTAGTGGTGGTAGAGCTGGAGTTCCTGCTCCGGGAGAGATGGCGGCCCACACCGAAGTCGGGGGCCTCCTTGATGAGGGCGCGTTCGAAGGGGACGTGGAGGGCGCCGTCGACGAGATCGCTGGGTTCCAGGGGGACGAAGGCGTCCCTGCTGAACAGGCCGGTGCGTATCGCCGCCCATTCGGGTACGCCCGTGGCGTCGTCGAGGTAGATCTCGTCGATCGTGCCGATCCGGGTTCCGTTGCGGTCGAACGCCTTGCGGCCGATCAGATGGCGCGGATCGATGTCGGTCTGCACGGGCCCTCCACTGGTCGCAAACTCATCCGTAAGCACTACAGAACGGCACAATCGGCTGGACGGCCACTCGAAGGTTCTGATGGGGTGCGCGCTGGTACGCTGGCAGCGGCTGCTGACCCCGTGCGGGAGAGCCCCCGGACAACACCGGAGGCGCCGAAGGAGCAAATCCTCCCCGGAATCTCTCAGGCACACGTACCGCACGGACGAGGTCACTCTGGAAAGCAGGGCGGGTGTCGACGGCTTCCGCTCTCACCGACGGTGAAAGCCGGACGTCCTCGGGCGATCCGGTGAAGCTCTCAGGTTGAGATGACAGAGGGGAGGCCGTCCGGGCACCCGTGCCGTGGTGTCCCTCGAAGGTCGTCGGACCAGGAGGCCTCCTCAAATGACCGCCCCTCGCACTCCGCTCTCCGAACTCGAACAGGGAATCCCCTTCGAGCAGCGCCACATCGGCCCCGACCACGAGGCCCGGGCCAAGATGCTCGCCCAGGTCGGTTACGGCTCGCTGGACGAGCTGACCGCCGCCGCGGTACCGGATGTGATCAAGAACGCCGACGCGCTGGACCTGCCGGGTGCCCGCAGCGAGGCCGAGGTGCTGGCCGAGCTGCGTGGGCTGGCCGACCGCAACGAGGTGCTCGGCTCCATGATCGGGCTCGGGTACTACGGGACCTTCACCCCGCCCGTGATCCTGCGCAACGTGATGGAGAACCCCGCCTGGTACACGGCCTACACGCCGTACCAGCCGGAGATCTCCCAGGGGCGGCTCGAAGCACTGCTGAACTTCCAGACCGTGGTCGCCGACCTCACCGGTCTGCCGACCTCCGGTGCCTCGCTGCTCGACGAGGGCACCGCCGCCGCCGAGGCGATGGCCCTGTCCCGGCGCATGGGCAAGAACAAGAAGGGCCTCTTCCTCGTCGACGCGGACGCCCTCCCGCAGACCATCGCGGTGATCGAGACCCGCGCCGAGCCGACCGGCGTCGAGGTCGTCGTCGCCGACCTGAGCGACGGCATCCCCGCCGGGCTCGCCGAGCGCGAGATCAACGGCGTGCTGATCCAGTACCCGGGTGCCTCCGGCGCCGTACGCGACATCAAGCCGCTGATCGACCAGGCGCACGAGCGGGGCGCGCTCGTCACCGTCGCCGCCGACCTGCTCGCCCTCGCGCTGCTGAAGTCGCCCGGTGAGCTGGGCGCGGACATCGCGGTCGGCACCACCCAGCGCTTCGGTGTCCCGATGGGCTTCGGCGGGCCGCACGCCGGCTACATGGCCGTACAGGAGAAGATGGCGCGCAGTCTGCCCGGACGGCTCGTCGGCGTCTCCGTCGACGCCGACGGGCACAAGGCCTACCGCCTCGCCCTGCAGACCCGTGAGCAGCACATCCGCCGCGAGAAGGCCACCAGCAACATCTGCACCGCCCAGGTGCTGCTCGCCGTCATGGCCGGCATGTACGCGGTCTACCACGGTGCGGAGGGGCTGCGGATGATCGCCCGGCGCACCCACCGCTACGCCACCGTCCTCGCCGAGGGCCTGCGGGCCGGCGGGGCCGAGATCGTGCACGGCTCGTACTTCGACACGCTGACCGTACGGGTCGCGGGCCGGGCCGCCGAGACCGTCGCCGCCGCCCGCGGCAACGGCGTCAACCTGCGCCTCGTCGACGCCGACCACGTCTCCATGGCCTGCGACGAGACCACCACCCGCGCGCAGCTGACCGCCGTGTGGAGCGCCTTCGGCGTCGACGGTGACCCGGAGGCCCTGGACGCGGCCGCGCGGGACACCCTGCCGGACGCCCTGCTGCGCGACGACGCGTACCTGGCGCACCCCGTGTTCCAGCAGCACCGGTCCGAGACCGCGATGCTGCGCTACCTGCGCCGGCTCTCCGACCGGGACTACGCGCTGGACCGCGGCATGATCCCGCTGGGCTCCTGCACCATGAAGCTCAACGCGACCACCGAGATGGAGCCGGTCACCTGGCCCGAGTTCGGTCAGCTGCACCCCTTCGTGCCCGCCGAGCAGGCCCGGGGCTACCTCACGCTCATCCATGAGCTGGAGGACCGTCTTGCCGAGGTCACCGGGTACGACAAGGTGTCCCTCCAGCCCAACGCCGGCTCCCAGGGCGAGCTGGCCGGACTGCTCGCCGTACGCGGTTACCACCGTGCCAACGGCGACGAGCAGCGCACCATCTGCCTCATCCCGTCCTCCGCGCACGGCACCAACGCCGCCAGCGCCGTGATGGCCGGCATGAAGGTCGTCGTCGTCAGGACGTCCGACGACGGCGAGATCGACGTCGCGGACCTGCGCGCGAAGATCGCGCAGCACCGCGACGAGCTCGCCGTGCTCATGATCACGTACCCCTCGACGCACGGTGTGTTCGAGGAGCACGTCGCCGACATCTGCGCCGAGGTCCACGAGGCCGGCGGCCAGGTGTATGTGGACGGCGCCAACCTCAACGCCCTGGTGGGTCTGGCCAAGCCGGGCCACTTCGGCGGTGACGTCTCGCACCTGAACCTGCACAAGACCTTCTGCATCCCGCACGGCGGCGGCGGCCCCGGCGTCGGCCCGGTCGGCGTTCGGGCCCACCTGGCGCCGTACCTGCCGAACCACCCGCTCCAGCCGGAGGCCGGCCCGGAGACCGGCGTCGGCCCGATCTCGGCGGCGCCGTGGGGCTCCGCGGGCATCCTGCCCATCTCCTGGGCGTACGTCCGGCTCATGGGCGGCGAGGGCCTCAAGCGCGCCACGCAGGTCGCCGTACTCAGCGCCAACTACATCGCCAAGCGTCTGGAGCCGCACTTCCCGGTGCTCTACACCGGTCCCGGCGGGCTGGTCGCGCACGAGTGCATCATCGATCTGCGCCCGCTGACCAAGGCGACCGGCGTCAGCGTGGACGACGTGGCCAAGCGGCTGATCGACTACGGCTTCCACGCTCCGACGATGTCCTTCCCGGTGGCCGGCACGTTGATGATCGAGCCCACCGAATCCGAGGACCTGACCGAGCTCGACCGGTTCTGCGAGGCGATGATCGCGATCCGCGCGGAGATCGAGAAGGTCGGCTCCGGTGAGTGGCCGGCGGACGACAACCCGCTGCGCAACGCCCCGCACACCGCCGCCGCCCTCGGCGGGGACTGGGACCACGCGTACACGCGCGAGGAGGCCGTCTTCCCGGCCGGGGTGAGCGCCGCCGACAAGTACTGGCCGCCGGTGCGCCGTGTCGACCAGGCCTTCGGCGACCGCAACCTGGTCTGCTCCTGCCCGCCGCTGGACGCGTACGAGGACTGACACGCGGCGAAGGGCCCCGCTCCGACACCGGAGCGGGGCCCTTCGCCGTTGCGGAGAGCAGGGCCACCGGAGGGACGGCACCCCGCGGCCGGTGAGGCACGCGCTCCGTGCCCGGAGCGCTTCCCTCGTGTCAGGTGCGGTCGATGTGGACGTTCGTCGACTTCACGCGGGCCGTGGCCTCCACCCCGACCTCCAGGCCCAGTTCCTCGACGGCCTCGCGCGTGAGGAGGAGACGAGGCGGTGCGGGCCCGCCTGGATCTCGACCTGGGCGGCGACGTCGCCGAGCTTGATCGCGGTGACGATGCCGGGGAAGGCGTTGCGGGCGGAGGTGTACGGGGTGTCCTCCCCGGCGGTTCCGGCGCGGGCGAGTTCGACGGAGAACGCCGCCAGGTCCCGTCCCTCGACGAGCCGCCGTCCGCCGTCGTCGCGGTGGGTGGTGATACGTCCCGCGTCCGCCCAGCGGCGGGCGGTGTCCGGGCTCACGCCGAGCAGTCTCGCTGCCTGGCCGATGGTGTAGGACTGCATGCCGGTCACGATAGGCGGTGCCCGGCGGGGGCGGCCGTGCCCGCCCGGACGACCAGGTCCGTTCCCAGTTCCACGCGCGGGGCGTCCGGCTGTTCGTCGCGGGTGAGCCGGAGCACCGTACGGACTGCGAGCCTGCCCATGTCGGCCGGCCGGCGGACGGTGGTCAGCGGCGGCGCCGACCAGCGGACCTCCGGAAGGTCGTCGAAACCGACCACGCTCATGTCCTGAGGAACCCCGGAGCCCCCGGCCGCGCAGCGCCTCGATCGCGCCCAGGGCCGGCCGGTCACCCCTTCAGGTGCTCCACCCCGGACACGCGTCGGGGCCGGTGCGCGGAAGGTTCCGCGTCCGGCCCCGGATGTGCCCAGGCGGGCCCGTGCCGCCCGGTCGTTCTCAGGCGGTGGTCAGGCCGGCGAACCGGCGATGCTGCGGGGCGATGATCCTGCCGTCGGGCAGGAGTTCCCCGGTGTCCTCGAAGAACACGACACCGTTGCACAGCAGGCTCCAGCCCTGCTCCGGGTGGTGCGCCACGAGACGGGCGGATTCCCGGTCGGCGGAGTCGGCTGAGGGGCACGGTGGCTGGTGTTGGCACATGGATGGGATCTCTCGCTCTGTGGTGACCTGTGAGTCGGCTGGTGTTTCAGTTCCGCGGCGTGAAGCTTCGTTCATGGCCGCCCCCGTTGTGTAAGTCGGTCGGAAACCAGTGTTGTCCCATGGGCGAGGATCCGCAGGTATTTCGCGGCACCGCTCCTCACAGGTTGATGACGCGTCACCCGCGCGGACGGTTCAGCGCAACTGCACTGTCACTTCGGGTGGTTCACCGTGGCCGGATGGGGCTAGTCATGCGGGGAGACACGTGTGCCCCGCCGCGCCTCCCGGGCGGCAGGGCACACGGTGAATGCGTCAGGCGGGCGAGCCGAGCAGGCGGGCCGGTGCCACGCGGTGGGTCAGGACCGGGAGCAGATCGCCGAAACGGTGCGGACGGTGGGCCGCGATGCCGGGCGGCGCCGGGGCGAGCGGGACGAGCAGATCGGTGGCGGCCGGGTGGCCGGTGGCGCCGTCCGCCGTGGGATCACCGTGCAGCCACAGGGCCAGCATGTAGAGGCCCGGCACCGACAGGAGCCGGGGCTGGTACGGCTGCGGCATGGCCTCGGCCTGGCGCAGCGCGAGCTCGGTGGAGGCGATGTAGGGGCCTTCGAAGAAACGGGAGAACGTCCAGCCGTCGGCGGTGAGCACGGTGTCCGCGGCGGCCACCGAGCGGTCGCCGGTGCGGATCAGGAAACGCCAGCCGGCCAGCCGGGTCGTCGTCCCGCCGTCGGGGGCGGTCCGGTCCAGCACGTGTACGGGGAGGGGCAGCTCGGGTGAGGCGGGTCCCTGGGCGACGATCAGGGAGGAGTGCGGGTCTCACTGACCGCGGTCGGTGAGGAGAGCGCGGTCAGGACGGAACGCAGAGCGGGCGCGGGAGCCGGGGGACATGCAGGGGCATGGTGGGTCGCCTCTCATTCGAAGGCACGGTGGCACGAGGGCGGGGCGTGGGCGGTGCGGACGACGCTGTCAGCTCGCGAAGGCCGGAGAGGCGGGGGCCAGGGGCTGAGCCCGGGAACGGGGGCGAGGACTGCCGCACGCCGCCTCCCGGCTGGATCACTCGAACCGTGGGCGCCAACCTTCTGCCTTGTGCGCAAAGTTTATACGACACGTGTTCAGACTGTGTTTCCGCTAGCCGTTTCCGACCGCCGAAACAAGGAGCCTTCTGGCCGGTGAAATGCGAAAATAATCCCGATTCCTGACCGGGCGCACGCCGGTGACCTCGTAAAACGACCGCCAAGCGGTCGGCCCATTCTCGTCGGCGTTTTTCACGAGTCAACAAACGGCCCGCTAGTCGCCTTCCGTGCCATGCCTCGTGAATGTGCCACCGGTCACATCGACCAGATTAGCGGCCGACGGTTGTCTCCGGGGCGTTATCGATCGCATCGACGGGGCATCCTCCCTGTGGACCGGGACCCCGGCGGCCGATCTTCGGTACGCCTGCGAGGAAGGACCCTTTGATGGGGAGAAGGTCGTGGCAGGCCAGTTCGACCTGTCCGATCGCCAGCGCTACCGCGAGAAGCTCCGCAGTTGTCTGACGGGCTTGGAGCGACTCCTGGCGGAGAAGCGGTTCGACCGCCCCAAGAACCTCATGGGGCTGGAGATCGAATTGAATCTCGCGGGCGCCGACGGCATGCCGAAAATGTTGAATGCGCAAGTCCTGGAACGGATCGCCAGCAGGGACTTCCAAACAGAACTCGCCATGTTCAATCTGGAAGTGAACATCGCCCCTCATCGATTGGGCGGCCGGGTTTTCGACCGTCTCGACGAGGAACTGCGCACGTCACTCTCGTACGCCGACCGTAAGGCCGGTGAGGTGGACGCGGGGATCGTGATGATCGGAATCCTGCCGACGCTCGACCGGGACGACCTGGTCTCCTCGAACCTCTCCGACGTCGACCGCTACGCCTTGCTCAACGACCAGATCGTGGCAGCGCGCGGTGAGGACTTCACCCTCGACATCGACGGGGTGGAACGGCTGAGCTGTACGTCCAAGTCCATCGCCCCCGAGGCCGCCTGCACCTCGGTGCAGCTGCATCTCCAGGTCACCCCGGAGCGCTTCGCCGGTGTGTGGAACGCGGCGCAGGCGGTCGCCGCCGCGCAGATCGCCGTAGGCGCCAACTCGCCGTTCCTGTTCGGCCGGGAGCTGTGGCACGAGTCCCGGCCCCGCTGTTCACGCAGTCCACCGACACCCGCCCGCCCGAGCTGCAGGCCCAGGGAGTGCGGCCGCGCACCTGGTTCGGGGAGCGCTGGGTGACCTCGGCGTTCGACCTGTTCGAGGAGAACCTGCGCTACTACCCGGCCCTGCTGCCGATCTGCGACGACGAGGACCCGCTCGAGGTGCTGGACCGGGGCGGCGTCCCCAGCCTCGCCGAACTCGTCCTGCACAACGGCACCGTCTACCGCTGGAACCGCCCCGTCTACGGCATCGCCGACGGCGTCCCGCACCTGCGGGTGGAGAACCGCGTGCTGCCCGCCGGGCCCACCGTCACCGACGTCATCGCCAACGCGGCCTTCTACTACGGTGTGGTGCGCGCCCTCGCCGAGGACAGCCGGCCGGTGTGGAGCAGGCTGCCCTTCGAGGCGGCCGCCGCCAACTTCGACGCCGCCTGCAGGTACGGCATCGACGCCCGGCTGACCTGGCCCCGGCGCGGCCGTCTCGGCGGGCTGGGCGAGGTGGACGCGGTCACCCTCGTACGGGACGAACTGCTGCCGCTCGCCGAGGCCGGGCTGGACGCGTGGGGGATCGAGCCCGCCGACCGGGATCTGTACCTCGGGGTGATCGAGGAGCGGTGCCGGCGCCGGGTGAACGGCGCGACCTGGCAGACCGCGACCTTCCACCGGGCACTGGACCTCGGCCTGAGCCGGGACGCCGCCCTGGCCGCCACCACCCGCCGCTACCGTGAACTGACGCGGCAGGGCGACCCCGTGCACAGCTGGCCGGTGGGACTGCCGGAGCCGGTGCCCACGGGCTGACCCGGCCCGGCCCCCGGGCCGGGCGCACCGCCGCTGCCCTCATACTGATCGGACCGATCGGCGAGGTGGAGGCAGTGTGCAGGCGGAGGCGGGCCCGGGGGCCGATTCCCATCCTGAGCGGAGGCCCTCGCGGACGACGCTGCGCGACGAGACCCTTCTGGTGCTCGCGCTGTCGCTCGGCGCGAGCGGGGTCTCGGCCCTGATCAGCTTCGCCGGCTCGGTCACCGCACCGGGCGGCCTGAAGGACCAGGCGGCCACCCTCAACGCCTCGGCCGCGCCGGGCCGCCCCTGGCTGGACCTCGCCTGGCAGCTCTTCGGGATCACCACGGCGCTCGTCCCGGTCGCGCTCGTCGCACACTTCCTGCTGCGCGAGGGCGCGGGGCTGCGCACCCTCGGCTTCGACCGCACCCGGCCCTGGTCCGACCTCGGCCGCGGCGCGGCGGTGGCGGCGGTCATCGGCAGCAGCGGCATCGCGTTCTACCTGGCCGTGCGCGGCCTCGGCTTCAACCTCACGGTGGTGCCGGAGGCGCTGCCCGAGGTGTGGTGGAAGTACCCCGTACTGATCCTCTCGGCGCTGCAGAACTCGATCCTCGAGGAGGTCATCGTCGTCGGCTATCTGCTGCGCAGGCTGGACCAGTTGGGCTGGAGCCCCGGCGCGGCGATGGCGGGCAGCGCGGTGCTGCGCGGCTCGTACCACCTCTACCAGGGCATCGGCGGCTTCATCGGCAACATGGTGATGGGCGTGGTGTTCGTGTACCTGTACCGGCGCTGGGGCCGCGTCGGCCCGCTGGTGGTCGCGCACACACTGCTCGACGTCGGCGCGTTCGTGGGATACGCGGTGCTGGCCGGCAAGGTGGACTGGCTGCCGACGGCGTAGGGCTTAGGCGAAGGGGTGTACGGCATCGTCGTACGCCCCTTCGCCGTACCGGCGGCTTCAGCTTGATCTAGCGCACTGTTGACCTCTGGTTCTCGATGTACTCCTTGATGAGCTCCAGGGTGCTCCGCCGCACGAGGCGGCGAAGTGCGAAGGCGACCAGAAGTGGTCACCCCACAGGTACTTACGGATATGGGCTGGGAACTCTCCCCAGCCTTCGGCCGGGAGGTACCCCCAGACGGAGCCGCCGAGCGGAACGCCCTTGAGGGGGCCGACCAGCCGGGACAAGGCGACTTTGGGCGGGTGGTGCACCAGCAGGTGGACGTGGTCCCTTTCCCCGTTGAACTCCACCAACTCGGCGTTGAAGTCCACGCACACGTCACGCATGACCTCCTTGTAGCGGAGAAGGATCTCATCGGCGAACGGGCCGCGCCGGTACTTGGGTGTGCAGACCAAGTGCGCATGAAGGGTGTGAGCAACTGTTCTACCCGTGTGAGTACTGGGGTTTGGTTCCCAGCGTGGTGACATAGAGCAATGTTACGGTCACGCCCGTGAAACTCGTTGTCCAAGTGAAACTGATGCCGGAGGCTGAGCAGGCCGCCGCGCTGTCGGCGACCTTGCGCGCGGTCAACGAGGCCGCGAACTGGGTGTCGGCGGTGGCGTTCGAGCAGGGTGTGCCGCGCGAGTACGAGCTGCGCAAGCACACCTACGCGGAGTTGAAGTCGCGGGGGTTAGGGGCGCAAGCAGCGCAGCACACCATCAAGAAGGTCCGCGACGCTTACACGACGCTCAAGGCCAACATCAAGGCCGGGAACCTCGGCAAACCGGGTTCGAAGCGGCGCGGAAAGGCCGGCTCCAAGCCCATCGCCTTTCGGCCCGAGGCGGCCCAGTCGTACGATGACCGGTGCCTGAGCTGGCGGTACGACGCGCAGGCGGTGTCCATCTGGACCACCGCAGGACGTATCCGGGCAGTGCGGTTCGTCTGCTCCGCCGACGGCCTCAAGATGCTGCGCGAGCACCGGCAGGGCGAATCGGATCTGGTGGAACGCGACGGCGTGTTCTACCTGATCGCTACCTGCGAGGTCCCCGAGGAGAAGCAGTACGAGCCCGACGGGTTCATCGGTGTCGACCTCGGCATTGTCAACATCGCCACCACGTCCACCGGCTACCAGGCCGCCGGGCGGGACCTGAACCGGCACCGCAAACGCCACGGTGATCTACGCGAGAAGCTCCAGCGCAAGGGCACCGAGTCCGCCAAGCGGCTGCTGAAGAAGCGCAGCCGGCGTGAGCAGCGCCATGTCTCCAACACCAACCACGTCATCGCGAAGACAATCGTGACCGAGGCTGAACGCACCTCGGCCGGAATCGCCCTGGAAGACCTCGGCGGCATCCGGCAGAGGGTACGGCTCCGCAGGCCGCAACGGGTCATGCTCCACTCCTGGGCCTTCGCCCAGCTCGGAGAGTTCATCGCGTACAAGGCACGCCGCGCGGGCGTGCCCGTGGTCCACGTCGGCCCCGCCTGCACCTCGCAGACGTGCTGCGAGTGCGGGCATGTCGACAAGAAGAACCGGGTCGACCAGGCCCTCTTCATCTGCCGGAACTGCGGGGTCGTTGCCCACGCGGACCGGAACGCTTCCACAACGTCGCCCGACGTGGCGCCGCGGTGTGGAATGCGGGGCGTGAGTCACGCGTCCCTGCCACCCCGTAAAGGGGTGCCTGGACGGAGGAGTTCACCCAGCAGCCAGCTGGGCACTACCTCCAAGCCCGGTCCTTCAGTACCGGGTCAAGTTGACACCAGCAGGTCGCCCTCGATGACCGTCACCGCCCGTCCGCTCAGCAGGGTGCGCCCGCCGCGCAGGTCCGTGCGGACGCGGCCGGAGCGCGGTGAGGCCTGGAGGCCGGTGAGGGCGGTGCGGCCGAGGCGCTCGGACCAGTAGGGGCCAGGGCGGTGTGCGCGCTGCCGGTGACCGGGTCCTCGTCGATGCCGATGTTCGGGAAGAAGCAGCGGGAGACGAAGTCGTAGCCCAGGGCGGGGTTCTCGGCGCGGGCGGTGGCGATGACACCGCGCTCCGAGTAGGCGGTCAGGGCCTTGAGGTCGGGCCGCAGGGCGTGCACCGTCCGCTCGTCGGCGACCTCGACGAGCAGGTCCCCGATGTCCGGACCGGTGTCGAACGCGGTGAGCGGCCTGGTGCCCAGCGCCTCCGCGACGCCCTCGGGGACATCGACCGCGGTGAGCGGGGCGGTGGGGAAGTCCAGGGTGACGGCGCCGTCCTCGCCGGGCGTGGCGACGAGGACCCCGCTGCGGGTGGCGAACCGCACCGGGCCCTGGTGGGCGCCGGTGGTGTGCAGGACGTGCGCGGCGGCCAGCGTCGCGTGGCCGCACATCGCGACCTCGGTGACGGGGTGAACCAGCGCAGCGCCCAGTCGGCGTCGCCGCCCGCGGGGAGCGGGTGGGCGAAGGCCGTCTCGGCGTGATTGACCTCCAGGGCGACGTTCTGCAGCCAGGGGTCGCCCGGGAAGGCATCGAGCAGCAGCACTCCGGCGGGGTTGCCGGTGAAGGGCCGGTCGGTGAAGGCGTCGACGATTCGGATCCGCATGCCCCGACGGTAGGGCCTGCGCGAAGCCGCAGGCCAAGGCCAATGGGCGAGCCGTGGACCGGTCGCCGCGGCCGAGGGGTTGTCGGACGAACTGTTCCGATATATCGTTGAAGCATCGCGACAGATCAACGACAGAATGGAGTGGTTGCGATGCGTACCCATGGTTTCGAGCATGGACACGGTCACGGCGGCCCGCGCGGCGGACGGGGAGACTTCGAGCGGCTGCGCGCCGCCTTCGGGCCCTTCGGGCCGGGAGGCCCGGGTGGTCCCGGCGGCCCCTTCGGCCCGGGCTTCGGGCACGGCGGCCCCTGGGGTGGACGGGGGCGCGGCGGACCGAGGGGAAGGGCGCGGCGCGGTGATGTACGGGCCTCGATCCTGGCCCTGCTGAAGGACCGTCCCATGCACGGCTACGAGATGATCCAGGAGATCGCCGAGCGCAGCGGCGGGGCGTGGAAGCCCAGCCCCGGCTCGGTGTACCCCACCCTTCAGCTGCTGGAGGACGAGGGGCTGATCGTCAGCGAGTCCGAGGGCGGCAAGAAGCTGTTCTCGCTCACCGACGCCGGCCGCACCGCGGCCGAGGAAGGCCCCGAGGCGCCCTGGGAGGAGGCCTCGCGCGGGGCCGACTGGGAGGCGCTGAGCGAGATCCGGCAGGCCGGATTCGGCCTGATGGAGGCCTTCGGGCAGGTCTGGAAGACAGGCAGCAAGGAGCAGCGCGACAAGGCCCTCGCCGTCATCAACGAGACCCGCAAGAAGCTGTACCTGATCCTCGCCGACGAGGACTGACCGTCCGTGAGGGCCGTCGAGGGGCGTGGCGCAAACCGGCGCGCGCCCCTTTGGCGTTTACGCCCGGATCTCCTCCGCAAGGAGGAGATCCCGGCCCTCCGGGTCCGCTTCCCGTGGGACGCCAAGATGCGTCCCGCCGGGGATGCCCCGAACCCCCGGGACTGATGGGGTGGGGGATGTGCGACCTTGTATCCCCCGCCAGCAGGCCTCGGAGCTCCAGGAGCCGGGCCTCCACCGCGCGGAGCACGACGCCAGACTCGGCGCCGGACTGGCGGTGGTGGTGACCGGCGCCCGGCGCAGGGCGGTCCGCGACGGGGACCGCCAGATCGACACCGCCCATCTGCTGCACTCCCTCCTGGAATCCGACGCCGAGGTGAGAGCCGCCTTCGGCGAGGGCCCCCAGGTGGCCCGGCTGCTGGGCTACCTGATCCAGCGCAGCATCGGCTACGGCCTGCGCTGGCAGGGTGCGGTCGAGGACTCCGGCGGCCTCCCCGTGGTGCCCGAGGCCGCCGGCCTCTCACCGCTGGCCGCCGGGTGCATGGAGTACGCCCATGAGCGCGCCGCCCGCCTCGGCGAAGGACCGGCGTGCGGGACCGATCTGCTCGCCGCGCTCGTGGTGGACCCCCGGGCGCGCGCCGTCGAGGTGCTCGAACGCGCCGGAATCGACCACCGTGAACTGTTCGCCCGGCTCGAGGCGCCGTCCAGCCGGTGAGACAGGCGTCATAAGGAGTGACGCTCCTGTCAGGGCCTGTCATCATGTGCCGGTGCCTACCTCAGTCAGTACCCGGAGCGACCCCGCAAGGGCGTCGGGCTCGGTCTCGCGCTGCTGTCCGCGCTGGCCTTCGGGGTTCCGGTGTGGCGGCCAAGCCGCTGATCGAGGCGGGTCTCGACCCGCTCCACGTCGTCTGGCTGCGCGTCGCGGGCGCGGCGCTCGTCATGCTGCCGCTGGCCGTGCGCCACCGGGGCCTGCTGCGCCGCCGGCCGGGGCTGCTCGCCGGCTTCGGCCTGTTCGCCGTGGCCGGCGTCCAGGCCTGCTACTTCGCCGCCCTGTCCCGTATCCCCGTCGGCGTCGCCCTGCTGGTCGAGTATCTGGCGCCCGCGCTCGTCCTCGGCTGGGTGCGGTTCGTGCAGAAGCGGCCCGTGACCCGTGCCGCCGCGGTCGGCGTGGTCCTGGCGGTGGGCGGGCTCGCCTGTGTCGTGGAGGTGTGGGCGGGCCTCGGCTTCGACGCCCTCGGCCTGCTGCTGGCGCTCGGCGCGGCCTGCTGCCAGGTCGGCTACTTCGTCCTCTCCGACCAGGGCGGGGACGACGACGAGGCCCCGACCCGCTGGGCGTGATCGCCTACGGGCTGCTGATCGGCGCCGCCGTGCTCACCGTCGTCGCCCGTCCCTGGTCCATGGACTGGACCGTGCTCACCGGCAGCGCGGAGATGAACGGCACCCCGGTCGCCGCCCTCGCCCTGCTGGCCTGGATCGTCTTCGTCGCCACGGTCGTCGCCTACATCACCGGCGTGGTGTCCGTGCGCCGGCTCTCGCCCCAGGTCGCGGGGGTCGTGGCCTGCCTCGAGGCGGTCATCGCCACCGTCCTCGCCTGGGTCCTGCTCGGCGAGCATCTGTCGGCGCCGCAGATCGTGGGCGGCCTGGTCGTCCTCGCGGGCGCCTTCATCGCCCAGTCCTCGGCCCCTGCGAAGGGCTCCGGGGACCCGGTGGCGGGCGGCGGGCCGGAACGGGAGTTGTCCCGGCGGGGAACCAGCGCCTAGGGTGCGGATCATGCACGCACGCGCACTCGTTCTGCCGCCTCCGGCCGCCTGAGGCGGGCCCTCCGGTACATCCGCCCGGCACGCCGCCGGGCGTAACGGTGCTGCCCGCGGACGAAGTCCCCGGATCCCGTCGCTCTGAGCGGGATCCTTCCCGAACTTCCGCACCCGCGCCGACGCGCGTGTGCGTGCATCTGCGGAGAGAACACGTGTCGAACACCGTCTCCGGCCTGTCCGTCGGGCGAGGCCTCCTCTATCTGATCGTCGCCGGTGCCGCCTGGGGCACCGCGGGCGCCGCCGCCTCGCTGGTCTACCGGACCAGCGACATGGGCCCCGTCGCCCTGTCCTTCTGGCGCTGTGCGGCGGGCCTCGTGCTGCTGCTCGCCGCCCGGCTCCTGACCCGGCGCCCCGGACCGCCGCCCCCGAGCCGCTGCGCCGACGGGCGCTGCGGGCCGGGGCCACCGGCATCGGGCTCGCCGTCTTCCAGACCGCCTACTTCGCGGCCGTCGCCGCCACCGGACTCGCCGTGGCCACCGTCGTCACCCTCGGCGCCGGGCCCGTACTGATCGCGCTCGGCGCGCGCCTGACCCTGGGCGAGCGCCTGGGGCGCGGCGGGCTGGCCGCCGTCGTGGGCGCGCTCGCCGGACTCGTCGTCCTCGTTCTCGGCGGCGAGGGCGCGACCGTGGACCCGCAGGGCGTGCTGCTCGCCCTGCTGTCCGCGGCCGGATACTCCGCGATGACCCTCCTCACCCGCTGGTGGGGACGCGACGGCGGTACGGACTCCTCCGGTACGACCGTGGGCGCGTTCGCCGTCACCAGCCTGGTGCTGCTGCCGTTCGCGGCGGTCGAGGGGCTGGTGCCGCACACCGACGCCCCCGGCACCCTGCTGATCCTGCTGCTGTACGTCGCCTCCGTGCCCACGGCGCTCGCCTACGGCCTCTACTTCGCCGGGGCGGCCGTCGTACGGTCCGCCACCGTGTCCGTGATCATGCTGCTGGAGCCGGTGAGCGCGGCGGTGCTCGCGGTCGCCCTGCTCGGCGAGCGGCTCACGACGGCCACCCTGGCCGGCACCCTGCTGATGCTGGGCTCGGTCGCGGGACTGGCGGTGGGCGAGGCACGCGGCGCGCGGACCCGCGGGGAGGAGCCGGACGCGGTCCCGGCGTGACGGCGATGGGGGCCCTCCCGCGCGGGAGGGCCCCTCGGTCAGGCCTTCAGGCGGCGCAGGACGTGCGCGCGTGCCTCCGCGTCACGCCCGCCGTCCCGGTCCGACAGCCCGGCCGCGATGCGCTCCCGCACCGACGCGGACCGCTTGCCCGCGTACTTGAACTTCGCGCGTACGGCCGTCACCTCGAGCCGCAGCCCGCGGATCCCGGACAGCAGCCTGCCGTACGGGGCCTCGCCCGCCGCCGCCCGCGCGGAGCCGCCCTCCGGCTGGAAGTGGCCGGTCTGGCGGTTGAGCAGCGCGGCCTTCTGCGCCGGGTCGTCCACAAGGTGGGCGCGGCACCGCAACTGGACGGAGGCGTACAGGCTCGTCGGGACGCCGTGCTCGGACGGGGTGCCGGGCTCGGCCTGCCAGGGGCCGGGGACGTAGACGTAGTCGTCGACCACGCTCAGTACGACGTCCGGGTTCGCCTCGACGGCGGGCCAGAGCGGGTTGGGCCGGGCCAGGTGGGTGAGCGCCTCGCCGCGTCCGGGGTCGTAGGCGAAGTGCAGGGGCTGGACCAGGGCGGCTCGCCCGGCGGACCGTTGACCGCGAGCTGGCCGAAGTCGTGCACGGCCAGCCACCGCTGCCACTCGTCGTCGTCGCGGGGCTCGTCCCAGGGGTGGATCAGCATGACAGCGCCCCGAGATAGCCGGGCAGCGCGGTGCCGGGGGCCAGTCCGGGGTCGGCGACAGGGGCGCCGTAGCCCTTGCGCAGCGGGACGACGCCGGCCCAGTGGGGGAGATCCAGGTCCTCGGGCTCGTCGTTGGCGCCGCCGGTGCGCAGCTTGGCGGAGACCTCGTTCAGGTCCAGACGGACCACCGCGGTGGCGGCCAGTTCCTTCCTGTTCGCCGGGCGGGAGTCGGCGGCGCGGCCCGGCACGACATGGTCGACCAGGGCGTCGAGGGCCCGCCGCTTCTCCTCGGCGTCGGTGACGTCGTACGCGAGCCCGTGCACCACCACGGAGCGGTAGTTGATCGAATGGTGGAAGGCCGAGCGGGCCAGCACCAGGCCGTCGACGTGGGTGACCGTCAGGCAGACCGGGAGGCCGGGGTCGGCCAGGCCCGCCGCACGCAGCGGGCGCGAGCCGGTCGAACCGTGCACGTAGAGACGCTCGCCGACCCGGCCGTACAGCGTGGGCAGCACCACCGGCGCGCCGTCCCGGACGAAGCCGAGATGGCAGACGTAGCCCTCGTCGAGTATCGCGTGCACCAGTTCCTTGTCGTACGCGGCACGGCCGGGGAGCGGGTGGGGACCGTGCGCTCGGTGGGCGGGTAGGCGGGCCGTGGTGGCTGGGTCCCCTGCATGGCGTTCTCCATTGTACTAGTGCATACTTGTCTTTGTGCTAGGAGAGTATCGGATCACGGGTCGGGGTGCGGCGGAGATTTCCGCGAGCATCGAGGGCGCGGTAGGGGACGGGGCATTGAAACCGGGCGAACTGCTTCCCCCATGCGGGAGTTGGCGCAGCGGCTCGGAGTGAACCCGAACACCGTCGCGGCCGCGTACCGGACGCTGCGCGAGCGCGGGGTCATCGAGACCGCGGGCCGGCGGGGAGCAGGGTGCGGCCCAAGCCGGCCACCACCGCGCGTGATCTCATCCGGGTGGAGGTCCCGGCGGGCGTGCGGAACCTGTCCGAGGGCAACCCGGACCCGGCGCTGCTGCCCGCGCTGGCCGGGGCGTTCGCGGCGGCCGCGGAGGAGGGCGACCGGGAGCCCGTGCTGTACGGGCACGCGCCCGTGGAGCCCGGGCTGGCGCGGCTGGCGCGGGCGGAACTGGACGCCGACGGGGTTCCCGACGGGCCCGTCGCCGTCACCTCGGGTGCGCTGGACGCGATGGAACGGGTGCTCGTGGCGCATCTCCGGCCGGGGACGCGGTCGCCGTGGAGGATCCGGGGTGGGGAGTCTGCTGGATCTGGTTCCGGCGCTGGGGCTGAGGGTGGTGCCGGTGGGGGTCGACGACGAGGGGCCGTTGCCGGATGACGTGCGCGGGGCGTTGGCGGGCGGGGCCCGGGCGCTGGTCGTCACGGACCGGGCGCAGAATCCGACCGGGGCGGCGGTGAGTGGTGCGCGGGCGCGGGCGTTGCGGGGGTGCTCGCGGAGTATCCGGAGACCCTGCTGATCGAGGACGATCACGGGCATCACATCGTCGATCTGCCGTTGCACGCTCTGGCCGGTACGACGCGGTCCTGGGCCTTCGTGCGTTCGGCGGCGAAGGCGTACGGGCCCGATCTGCGGCTTGCGGTGCTCACCGGGGACGCGGTCACCCTCGACCGGGTGCGGGGAGACAGCGGCTGGGACCGGGGTGGGTCAGCCGGATCGTGCAGCGGGCGGTGGCGCGGTTGTGGAGTGAGGGGTGGTGGATCCGGGTGTGGTGGCCGGGCGGTACGGGGGCGTCGGGAGGGGTTGATCGGGGCGTTGGAGCGGCGGGGGGTCGTGGCGTACGGGCGGAGCGGGATGAACGTGTGGGTGCCGGTTCCTGACGAGACCGGGGTGGTCGCGCGGTTGCTGCACGCGGGGTGGGCGGTGGCGCCTGGTGCGCGCTTTCGGATGAACGCGGCGCCGGGGATCCGGGTGACGGTCTCGACGCTCGGCGAGGCCGAGATCGAGCCGCTGGCCGCGGCGATCGCCGCGGCGGTCGGGCCGGGTGGGGGCCGTCGCGGACGTATGTCTGAGGCGGGTGGCCTGTGTGGGGGTGGGGGCTGGGCGGGGGTGTTGCGCGGCCCGGCGTTTGCGGGGTGCCTCCCCACTCTCGGCTTCGCTCGAGCGGGGGACCCCATCCCCCACCCGTGCCGCCTGGGGTACCTCCCAGGCCTTTCAGGCACTGGGGGAGGCACGATTGCCCGCAGCTAGGGCAGCTAGGGCAGCTAGGGCGGTTACGCCGGGGGCTTGGGGCGGGCCTGGGTCAGGGCTGCGCCGGCCAGGACGATCATGGCGCCTATGGGGGTTGACCAGGTCAGGGGTTCGTCGAGGAGGGTGATGCCTGCCGCCGCGGCGATCACCGGGACGAAGTAGGTGACCATCTGGCCTGTTGTCGGGCCGACTTCGGCCACCAGGCCGTACTGGACGAGTACGGCCAGCCCCGTGCCCAGCATGCCCAGGGCGGCGATCGCCAGGAGCGGGCCGACGGCGAAGGTGGTCGGCATGGTCGTGAACAGCGGTGTGACGACGGCCAGTTGCACCGTGGCCAGCAGCAACTGGCCTCCGGTCAGGGACAGGTTCGAGTGGCTGCTGCCCGCCAGGGTGCGGCGTACGTAGATCCAGCCGACGGGGTAGCTCAGCGAGGCCAGCAGGGCCAGCGCCGTGCCGCGTGCGTCCAGGCCCTCGAAGCCCTGCCACGCGCCCAGCACGGTCAGCACCCCGAGGAAGCCGAGGCCGAGCCCCGCCACCCGTACCCGGGTCGGCCGGTCCTCGGAGAGCGCCACCAGCGACAGCGCCATGCCCCACAGCGGCGACGTCGCGTTGCAGATGCCGGCCAGCGTCGACGGGATGGTCAGCTCCGCGAAGGCGAACAGCGAGAACGGCAGCGCGTTCAGCAGGAGCCCGGCCACCGCGAGATGACCCCAGGTCCGCGCCCCGCGCGGCAGCCGCTCCCGTCGTACCGCCATCGCGACCGCCAGGACGGCCGTACCGAAGGCCAGCCGCCCGAAGGTGACCTGGAACGGGGCGTAGCCCTGGGTGCCGACCTTGATGAGGAGGAAGCTGAATCCCCAGATCAGCGAGAGCGCCGCGAAGCGCAACCGCCAGTCCAGGCGAGGGCGGGAGGGGCCGGGGCGGTGCCGGCCGGGGCGGGGTGGTCGCGGTGACGCTGCTCATGGAGGCAACGATGCGGGACGGCCATCTCGTAGCACAATCGAGATTTCGCACGCGATATCTCGTAGCATCGCTTACATGTTGAACCTGGAGCGCCTGCGCACCCTCGACGCCCTGGCCCGGCACGGCTCGGTCAGTGGCGCGGCCGAGGGCCTGCACATCACCACCTCCGCCGTCTCCCAGCAGATGTCCAAGCTGGAGCGCGAGGCCGGCCAGCAACTGCTGGCCAAGAACGGGCGCGGGGTCCGGCTCACGGACGCGGGCCGGCTGCTCGCCGAGCACGCCGCGCGCATCCTCTCCCAGGTCGAACTCGCCCAGTCCGACCTGGAGGCACAACGCGGACAGGTCGTCGGTGAACTCAGGATCTCGGCGTTCCCGACCGCCGCGCGGGGGCTGTTCCCGGCCGCGATCGCGGATCTGCGCGAGCGCCATCCCGCGCTGCGCGTGCGCTCACGCGAGCAGGAGCCCGAGCAGGGCATCCGGGGAGTGGTGCGCGGCGATCTCGATCTCTCGGTGGTGCTCGACTGGTACAACAAGCCGATGCCGCTGCCCGACGGCCTGGTCAAGGCGCCCCTGCTGGACGACCCGGCCGATGTGGCGCTCCACGCCGGTCACCGGCTCGCCGGACGCGCCGAGGTGGACCTCGCCGAGTTCGCCGAGGACGAGTGGGTCACCTGGGGCGAGGGCGAGTTCTGTCATGAGTGGCTGATGTTCACCCTGCGCTCCAAGGGCATCGAGCCGGTCGTCGCCCACCGCGCGGCCGAGAGCCACACCCAGCTCGGCCTGGTCGCGGCGGGGCTGGGCGTCTGCATCGCACCGGTACTGGGCCGCAACCCGCTGCCCGACGGGGTGGTGACGGTCCCGCTCAGGCAGCGCGTACGGCGGCACGTCTTCGTCGTCTGGCGCGCGGACGCCGACCGTCGCCCGTCGATCCGGGCGGCGGTGCGGGCGTTGCGGACGGCGGGGGAGCGCGTCTCGGCGATGAACGGGGCTGCTACGACGGTGGAGGAGCTTCCTGAAGTCCCAGGACACGACCTTCTCCGGCGTCAGCCGCAGCCAGGCGTGCCGGCCGTCGTGCGGCATCTCGTCCAGACGGAAGTTCTTCCGGGCGAACAGCGTCTCCGGAAGGTCGAGTTCCGCGCGCAGCTCCCCGTGCGGGGTATCTCGCCCACGAACTCCACCCGCCCGGACAGCTCCGCGCCGCGCAGTTCGTCGTACTCCTCACCGGTGTCGATCACGATCGCCACCCGCGGGTCCCTGCGCAGATCGGCCCACCGCTTGCTGCGCACCACGGAGTACAGCCACAGCGAGCTGCCGTCCCAGACGAACCAGAGCGTGCTGACGTGCGGCGCTCCGTCCGCGGACACCGTGGCGACCCGGCAGGTGCGCTGGACGGTGAGGAAGTCGTCCAGCTCACCCGGCGTCATCATGATCTTCCGGCCCCGGCGCTGTGTGGCGGTCATACGGCCCCTGTCTTTCTTGTCGTACCCGGTACCGGCGGTTCAGGCGAGGGTGATCGAGTCCCCGCTGACCGTGATCTCCACGGCGGGCAGCGGTTTGGTCGCCGGGCCGCTCTGCACGCTTCCGTCGGCGATGGAGAAGTTGCTGTTGTGGCAGGGGCAGTTGATGACCCCGTCCGCGACGCTCTTCACCGCGCACCCCTGGTGGGTGCAGGTGGCCGAGAACGCCTTGAACTCGCCCGCCGCCGGCTGGGTGACGACCACCTTACGGTCGGGGAACACCTTTCCGCCGCCCTCGGGGATGTCGGCGGTCGCGGCGAGGGCGGCGGCGTTCTCGCCACCGCCCGAACCCCTTCGCCGGAGGAACCGCCGTTCGTCGAGCCGGAGTTCGCGGAAGAGCCCGACGCGTCGTCGTCGGAGCCGCCGCACGCGGTCAGCGCGACGGCGAGGCCCGCCGCCCCGGCCGCCGCGACGACGGTTCGACGGGCGGGTCCGGAGCTGCGGTGGAGCGATGCGCTGGTCATGCGTGTTCCTTCCGGGATGCGTGATCTGGGGAGAGGTACGGTCGGCGGGCCCACGCCGTTCACGCGCTGCCGAGCCCGGGCGGGTCCGCGGTAGGGCGGGCGAACATCACGGCTGTCGTTTCGCGGCAGGCCCCCGGCCGGTTCGCCCGGGTCGTCTCCGACGTGCGGCGACGCGCCAGTAGCCTGGGGCGATGCTCAAGGAAGTCATCGCGACCCGCTTCATCGCGCCGCTGCGCGAGGGCGGCTCGCTGCCGGGACTGGTCGAGGCCGACGATCTCGGCACCTACGTGCTGAAGTTCACCGGCGCGGGGCAGGGCCGCAAGACGCTGGTCGCCGAGGTCGTCTGCGGGGAACTCGCCCGCAGGCTGGGACTGAGGGTGCCCCGCCTCGTCACCGTCGAGCTCGACCCCGTACTGGGCCTCGGTGAGCCGGAGCAGGAGGTGCAGCGGCTGCTGAAGTCCAGCGGCGGCACCAACCTCGGCATGGACTTCCTCTCCGGCGCCCTCGGCTTCGACCCGCTCGCCTTCGAGGTGAGCCCCGAGGAGGCCGGACGGATCGTCTGGTTCGACGCGCTCGTGAACAACGTCGACCGCTCCTGGCGCAACCCCAACCTGCTCCGTCGGCGCGGTGAACTGTGGCTCATCGACCACGGCGCGACCATGATCTGGCATCACAACTGGCCCGGCGCGGCGGCCTCCGCCGCCCGCCCCTACGACGCCTCCGACCACGCCCTGAAGACCTGCGCCCCGGACATCGAGTCCGCCGCGGCCGCACTCGCGCCGCAGGTCACCGAGGAACTGCTCGCCGAGGTCACCGCGCTGATCCCCGACGTCTGGCTGGCCGGCGAGCCCGGCTTCGACACCCCGGACGCACTCCGGTCGGCCTATGCCCGGCCCCTGCTAGCCCGTGCGGCCACCGTCCACCAGCACATCCAGGGCCTCGAGGAGGACCAGTGAGCGACCGGCACGTCTTCGAGTACGCGCTGCTGCGGGTCGTACCGCGCATCGAACGCGGTGAGTGCGTCAACGCGGGGGTGCTGGTGTACTGCCGCCCCAAGTCGTACGTCGCGGCCCGCACACATCTCGACGAGGCGCGGCTGCTGGCCCTCGATCCGCAGGCGGACCTGCCCGGCGTACGGGCGGCGCTGCGCGCGGTCGAGAAGGTGTGCGCGGGCGGGGACGCGGCGGGTCAGGCGGCGCGGGACGACGCGGGTCGGCGCTTCCGCTGGCTGATCGCACCCCGGTCCACGATCGTCCAGCCCGGGCCGGTCCACACGGGCCTCACCGCCGACCCGGCAGCGGAGACGGAACGCCTGCTGGAACTGCTGGTGCGCTGACGGCTGCGGGTGGTTCGCGGCCGCTCACGCCCGCGCGGAACAGCACCTGTTCAGGGAGGTCCGGCGGACGTGCGTAAAAGGGGGCGGGGAACTGCGCGAACAACCCCGGCTACCCGCGGCCGCCCACGCCCCGTCGTCGCACGACGAACCCCGCCGCAGCCACCGCCCCCGTCACGAACGTCGCCCCGACCCCCAGATCCCAGCCACTGGGCCCGGACCCGGACGAGCCGCCGAGCCCGCCCTCGACACCGCGCGTCGGCACGGCGGAGGCGGGGTCGCGGACGGCGCCCGGGTCGTCGGCGCCGACGTGGGCGCGGCGGTCCTGGGCTGAGGCGCCGGCGGCCGGCTGGGCGCGGCGGTCGTCGGCGACGACGACGGTGACCGCGCGGGCGCGGAGGAGGCCGGCGCCGGACGGAACGTCGACGACGTGAGCCCCGCCGCGGCAGCGCCTCGCAGGCCACCCCGTCGTCCGGGCCCGGATCCTCGTCCAGCCGGTGCGGATCGCTCCGGTCCGTCTCGAAGAACGCCTGCGCGTCCTCCTGGTAGGTGAAGTCGCCGCAGTCCAGATCCTGGGCGTGACCGATGTCGGCCAGCGGCAGGATCGCGGCGAGCGCGATCAGTGTGCCCATGGCCCCGGTGCGACGGAGCATGGAGCGCCTCCTTTCCGGCCGAGGTCGTCCCCGCTCCGACGCTAGGGGCAGCCCGCCGCCGGGGCGCGCGGCACTGAGCCGATCGAGTGCTCCGCCCGCGGGCGGAGCACGGCGGCCGGTGCGGTTCATCTGCGGAGGGTGAGGTGAGGTCGAGCAGGTACACCCACCGGCCGCGTCCGGCGCCCCGAGGGCATCCCGCGCGTGGGGATCGGGGCACCGTCGGGACTCCGGCATGGCGACCGGCCGGCATCCCTCGGCGGGGCCGGTGGCTCCGCCGAGGGGACGGGCGGCGCGAGTCGAAGGCGGTGCCCGCGCGGGGAATGGATCACACACGTGTGGTGTGCCGTTGACACCGCGTGCCTGTGCTTCTAGCGTCACGTCTGCTGAAGGTACTAAGCGGTCGCTCATCTGTCCGGTCCGGCCGCAGGAGCCGCATCCCAAGCGCGAGGAGAAGCAGCAATGTCCACCACTGAGCAGCGGGTCGCGGTCGTCACCGGCGGCGCGCGCGGCATCGGCGCCGCCACCGCCGTACGACTGGCCGCGGAGGGCCGCGCGGTCGCCGTGATCGATCTCGACGAGGCCGCCTGCAAGGACACCGTCGAGAAGATCACCGCCGCCGGCGGCAAGGCGATCGCGGTCGGCTGCGACGTCTCCGACGAGGCGCAGGTCGAGTCGGCCGTCGCGCGGATCGCCGAGGAGCTGGGCGCGCCGACGATCCTCGTCAACAACGCGGGCGTGCTGCGCGACAACCTGCTGTTCAAGATGAGTGTCTTTGACTGGGACACCGTCATGAACGTGCATCTGCGCGGCGCCTTCCTGATGTCCAAGGCCTGCCAGAAGCACATGGTGGACGCCGGTTTCGGCCGGATCGTCAACCTGTCCTCGTCGTCCGCGCTCGGCAACCGGGGCCAGGTCAACTACTCGGCGGCCAAGGCCGGTCTGCAGGGCTTCACCAAGACCCTCGCCAAGGAGCTCGGCAAGTTCGGCGTCACCGCCAACGCCGTCGCCCCCGGCTTCATCGCCACGGAGATGACCAAGGCCACCGCCGACCGGGTCGGCATGGGCTTCGACGACTTCAAGGCCGCCGCCGCCACCCAGATCCTGGTCGCCCGCGTCGGCGAGCCCGAGGACATCGCCAACGCGATCGCCTTCTTCACCGGCGAGGCCGCCGGCTTCGTATCCGGCCAGGTGCTGTACGTCGCCGGCGGACCGCTCGACTAGGAAAGACCGAGGACATGACTGCAGTGGAACTCTCGGGCAAGGTCGCCCTCGTCACCGGCGCCAGCCGCGGCATCGGCTACGGCGTCGCCGAGGCCCTGATCGCGCGCGGCGACCGGGTCTGCATCACCGGCCGGGGTGAGGACGCCCTCAAGGAGGCCGTCGAGAAGCTCGGCGCCGACCGGGCCGTGTACGTCGCGGGCAAGGCGCACGACGAGGCCCATCAGGCCGTCGCCGTCGAGCGCGCCATGGAGGCATTCGGACGGATCGACTACCTGGTCAACAACGCCGGAACGAACCCGGTCTTCGGGCCGATCGCCGACCTCGACCTGAACGTGGCGCGCAAGGTGTTCGAGACCAACGTGATCTCGGCGCTCGGCTTCGCGCAGAAGACCTGGCACGCCTGGCAGAAGGAGAACGGCGGCGCGATCGTCAACATCGCCTCCGTCGCGGGCATCGCGCCCTCGCCGTTCATCGCCGCCTACGGCGTCAGCAAGGCCGCGATGATCAACCTGACCCAGCAGCTCGCGCACGAGTTCGCGCCCGGGGTGCGGGTCAACGCCATCGCGCCGGCCGTGGTGAAGACCAAGTTCGCGCAGGCGCTGTACGAGGGCCGGGAGGAGGAGGCGGCCGCCGCCTACCCGCTGGGCCGGCTCGGCGTACCGTCCGACATCGGCGGCGCCGCCGCCTTTCTCACCTCGGACCAGTCGGACTGGGTCACCGGCCAGACCCTCGTCGTCGACGGCGGCATCTTCCTGAACGCGGGAGTCGGCTGAACCGCGGTGCGGGAGGGTGACTCCGCGCACCGCGCGGGGCCCCGTCCGACGATCCGGCACGGGCGTCCGTTGACGAAAACGGCGCCCGTGCCGGCGTATCGGGTCGCAACGGTGCGTGACAACGTAGTCATCGGAGAGTTGATCTCAAGGGGCGTACAGAGGGGGTCAACGGGGCGAACACTGCGGTATGGTCTGCCAACTCTTGGGACGGCAGAGCAAGGAGCGTGCACGTGTTCAACCGGAACCGATGCCGGCGGCGGGTGGCGGCCATCGCGTCCATATCGTCCTTGGTGACCGGATGCGGCGTCCTGTCGTCCGACTCCCAGGACGACGCGGGACCCATCGTCGTCGGTACGACCAGCTCGCCCAGCACGCTGGATCCCGCGGCCTCCTGGGACAGCTCCTGGGAGCTGTTCCGCAACATCTACCAGACCCTGCTGAGCTACCCGGTCGGCGCGACCGCGCCGCAGCCGGACGCCGCCAAGAGCTGTGCATTCACCGACAGTTCCAACCAGGTGTTCCGCTGCGAGCTGCGCGAGGGGCTGACGTTCTCCGACGGGAGCACCCTCGACGCCGGTGCCGTCAAGTACTCCATCGACCGGATCCGGAAGATCAACGTCAACGGTGGTCCGGCCGGTCTGCTGGGCAGCCTCGACCGGGTGCAGGCGCCCAGCGAGCGCGAGGTCGTCTTCTACCTCAACAAGCCCGACGCCACCTTCCCGTTCGTGCTCGCCACCCCGGCGATGTCCATCGTCGACCCCGACGCCTACCCGGCCGGCGCACTGCGCGAGGACGACGGCGTCGTCGGCTCGGGGCCGTACACCCTGCGGTCGTACAAGGAGGGCGCCGCGGCCGAACTCGCCCGCAACGACCGCTACAAGGGCTTCGCCGAACGCCGGAACAGCGCGGTGACCATCCGCTACTTCCAGGACTCCGCCACCATGGTCAGGGCGTTGCGGGACGACCGCATCGACCTGACCTACCGCGGTCTGGCGGCCGGCGACATCATCGATCTGCAGGGCAAAACCTCCAAGGAGGAGGAACTCCATCTGATCGACGGCACCGGGACGGACATCAACTACCTGGTGTTCAACCCGAAGGACCCGTGGGCCGGCCGGAAGGAGGTGCGCAAGGCCATCGCGCAGGTCGTCGACCGCGCGGCGATCGCGCACAAGGTCTACAAGGACACCGTCGACCCGCTGTACTCGATGGTCCCCAAGGGGCTGACCGGACACACCACGGGCTTCTTCGACGACTACGGCGAGCCCAGCGTCGCCAAGGCCCGGCGCATCCTCACCGAGGCCGGGATCACCGAGCGCGTCCCGCTGACCCTCTGGTACACCACGGACCGCTACGGCTCCGAGACCGCGCTGGAGTTCAAGGAGCTCGAGCGGCAGCTGGAGGCGTCGAAGCTGTTCGACATCACGCTCAAGAGCCGCCCCTGGAATACGTACGTCGAGGGCTACCAGAAGGGCGAGTACCCGGTGTTCGGGCGGGGCTGGTTCCCGGACTTCCCGGACGCGGACAACTTCATCGCCCCGTTCGTCGGCAAGCAGAACGCGCTCGGCACGCCCTACGAGGCCACCCAGATCACGGCCGAACTGCTGCCCAGCTCCCGCCGGGAGAGCGACCGGGGGAACGTGGTGCGGCAGTTCGAGGAGGCCCAGCAGATCATCGTCGACGACGCGCGGCTGCTGCCGCTGTGGCAGGGCAGGCAGCATGTGGCGGCCAGCCGGGACATCTCGGGCGCGGAGCGGGCGCTGGACCCCTCCACGATCATGATGATGTGGGAACTCTCCCGTAAGACGAGCTGGTAGCAGCCGGGTACGACCGTCCGCCGGGCCGGTTGTCAGTGGGCGCCTGTAGGTTCTGTGACCTGGAAGCGACCGCACACGTAAGGACATTGACGTGACCGATATCGCCATGCTGCCCGAGTCCTGGCGCGGGGTTCTGGGCGACGAGCTGCAGCAGCCCTACTTCAAGGAGCTGGCCGAGTTCGTCGAGGAGGAGCGGGCGAACGGAGCGGTCTACCCGCCCCGCGAGGAGGTCTTCGCGGCGCTGGCCGCCACGCCGTACGACAAGGTGAAGGTCCTGGTCCTCGGCCAGGACCCTTACCACGGCGAGGGCCAGGGGCACGGGCTGTGCTTCTCCGTCCGTCCGGGCGTGAAGATCCCCCCGTCCCTGCGGAACATCTACAAGGAGCTGCACGCGGAGCTGGACACGCCCGTCCCGGACAACGGCTATCTGATGCCGTGGGCCGAGCAGGGCGTGCTGCTGCTCAACGCGGTGCTCACGGTCCGCGCGGGTGAGGCCAACTCCCACAAGGGGCGGGGCTGGGAGCTTTTCACCGACGCGGTGATCCGCGCGGTGGCGAACCGCCCCGACCCGGCGGTCTTCGTGCTGTGGGGCAACTACGCGCAGAAGAAGCTGCCGCTGATCGACGAGACCCGGCACGTGGTGGTCAAGGGCGCGCACCCTCGCCGCTGTCGGCGAAGAAGTTCTTCGGATCCCGTCCGTTCACGCAGATCAACGAGGCGGTGGCCGCGCAGGGCCACCAGGCGATCGACTGGACCATCCCGAACCTGGCCTGACCTCGCCCGCCGGGTGCGGACCTGCAGACGGGCCCCGCACCCGGAGCGGCTTGTCCGATTTACCGGCTTCTGCGGCTAGGGTCTGTCCGGCGGAGCAGGTCGGAGGAAACCGGGCGGCGGCTTCGCAGCCCGCGTCTCCGGCATGATCCGCCGGACAGACCCTGGCGTCGACGGCGACAGCCGGCGAGCGGTGCGGAGGACGCGGTGGCGGAGCGACAGGAGCAGTCGGCGCCCGACGCCGTACTGACACGGATCGGTCAGGTCGTGATGCTGCACCACGCGGGGGACCGCGAGGAGGCCCGGCACCGGCTCCTCGGCCTCTGGACGGAGATCGGCGAGCAGGGGACCCGCTGCACCGCTGCACCCTGGCCCACTACCTCGCCGACACCCAGGACGACCCCGAGGACGAACTCGCCTGGGACCTGCGGGCGCTGACGGCAGGAGAAGAGGCCGCCGCGGACGGAGGCTCTCTTGCCGCACGCGCCCTCTACCCCTCGCTGCAGTTGAACCTCGCCGCCGACTACGCCCGGCTCGGCCGCCCCGACGCCGCCCGCACCCACCTCCACCGGGCCCGGGGCGCCGCCCGCACCCTGGCCGACGACCGCTACGGCGAGCGCGTACGGGACGCCATCCGGCGCCTGGAGATCCGACTGGACGAGGACGGCGGACACCGGCCGTAGGACCGGTGGCCGCCGTGGCAGCGGCCCGCGCGGCTCCGGCCGGTTCAGCGGCCGTACGTCTCCTGGCAGATGGTCGCCTCCCGGCTGCCCGGGCGCCAGCCGCCGTACTGCCTGCCCAGCGCGCACAGATCCGCCTTGGCGGAGGCCTGGCCGCGCACCGTCGCCGCCGGGACGGGCGGAGCCGGCGCGGGACGCCGTGTTCTGGTCTTCCCGCTCACCGCGGCCCGCCCCTTGCCGTCACCGGGCGGTGTGCTCCGCTTCGGCGCGCCGGTGGGAGCGGCCCGGCGCGACGGTGCCGCGGGCTTCTTCGACGGCCGGGGGACGGGCCGACCATCTCCAGAGCCTCGCGCGCCGGTGCCTGCACGACCTCCGTCTCGTTCCCCCGACCGGACGTGGTTGCGATCCCTGGGTCGACGCCCCCACCGGTCCGGGAGCGAGGGGGCGCTGGACCGTCATACAGCCCGAGAGGGCCGAGACAGCCACGGTCACCAGAAGCGTTGCTGTGGTCGTCGTTCGATGCACCCGGTCAACTCTGACGGCTCAGGCCGCCCGACGGAGCCCGGACAGGCACAGCATGCCCCGCACGGGTGATCTCCCGCCCCGTACGGACGCTCCGCACGCGCCCCGGGTGACGCCGGCCGCCGGTGCCGCACGCCGGAGTGGCCGGGAGCGGAAAGACCGTATGATCGCAGATCACGGCAGGTGACGGCGGGAGGGGTACACACGGTGAAGGTCGGCTGCATCGGACTCGGGGACATCGCGCGGAAGGCATATCTTCCGGTGCTCGCCCATCAGCCCGGGGTGGAACTGCATCTGCAGACCCGCACCCCCGCGACGCTCGACCGCGTCGCCGACGGCCTCCGCGTCCCGCCCGCACAGCGCCACGCGGACCTCAGCGCCCTGATCGCCCAGGACCTCGACGCGGCCTTCGTGCACGCGCCCACCGCGGTGCACCCGGAGATCGTCACCCGGCTCCTCGAGGCGGGCGTGCCGACATACGTCGACAAGCCGCTCGCCTACGAACTCGCCGACTCCGAACGGCTGGTGGCGCTCGCGGAGGAACGGGGCACGAGCCTCGCGGTCGGCTTCAACCGGCGCTTCGCGCCCGGCTACGCCCAGTGCGCCGACCACCCGCGCGAGCTGATCCTGATGCAGAAGAACCGTGTCGGACTGCCCGAGGAACCCCGCACGATGATCCTCGACGACTTCATCCACGTCGTCGACACCCTGCGCTTCCTGGTGCCCGGCCAGGTCGACGACGTGACCGTGCGCGCCCGCACCGAGGGCGGACTGCTGCACCACGTGGTGCTCCAGCTCGCCGGGGACGGCTTCACCGCGCTCGGGGTGATGAACAGGCTCAGCGGTTCGGCCGAGGAGATCCTCGAGGTGTCCGGTCAGGACAGCAAGCGTCAGGTGGTCAACCTCGCCGAGGTGATCGACCACAAGGGCCAGCCGACCGTGCGGCGGCGCGGCGACTGGGTCCCCGTGGCCCGGCAGCGCGGCATCGAACAGGCGGTGCTCGCCTTCCTGGAGGCGGTCCGCGCCGGGCGGGTGCTCAGCGCCCGGGACGCGCTGGCCACCCATGAGCTGTGCGAACGGGTGGTACGAGCGGTCCACGAGGGCCCCGCCTGAAACGCGCCACCTCGGTGACGCCCCAGACCACGAGGACCAGCAGCGCCGCGTACAGCGTCCAGTCGCCGAAGCGGACGTAGGGCGTGGTCCCGTGCGCCAGCGGGATCTCGTACACCTGCGCGGCGGCGGTGTCCGTGCCGAGCCGCGGGCCGGCCGGCTCCCCGTCGGGGCCGTACACGGCGGAGACGCCCGTCAGGGTGGCGTGCACCATCGGGCGGCCGGTCTCGGCGGCGCGCAGCGCGGCGAGCGAGGCGTGCTGCCCCGGGGCCCAGGTCCGCTGGAACGTCGACGTGGAGGACTGGGCGAGCAGGACGTCCGCACCGTCCTCGGCGAGGTGCCGGCTCATGTCGGGGAACGCGGACTCGAAGCACACCATCGGGCCGATCCGCAGCCCGTTCCCCGCGTCCATCACCACCTGCTCGGTGCCCTGCCGGCGGTCCTCCCCGGCAGCCTTGCCGACGGAGGTCGCCCAGCCCAGCAGGGAGCGGGCCGGGATGTACTCGCCGAACGGGACCAGCCGCATCTTGTCGTACCGGTCGCCGGTCGGGCCGTCCGGGCCGATCAGCACGGAGCTCTTGTAGATGCCGGGTTTGTCGGAGCGCCGGGCGTCCACGTTGACCAGGATCGGCGCGCCCGTCTCGCGGGACAGCGCGGTCAGCCGCCGCGCGAGGTCGGGCCGGTCCCCGAGGTCGAAGCCGACGCTGCTCTCGCCCCAGACGATCAGGCCGGCGTCCTGCCCGGCCAGCTCGCGCGTGAGCTGCTCCTCGCGGTCGAAGCGCCGTTCCGCGCTGTCCGTTCCGCCGACCACACCCGGCTGCACGAGCGCGATCCGGACCCGGTTCTCGGTGTCGGGCCGGGGCGCGTACGCCCAGGCGGCGGAGGCCACGGCCGCCGTGGCGACCAGCCCGGCCACGGCGGGCACCCGGGCCCGCCGGACCGCGACCAGCACGGCCACGCCGACGTTCAGCACCACCACCAGGAAACTGAGCAGCCACACACCGCCCACCGACGCCAGCCGCAGCCCGGCCCCCACCTGCCACTGGCTCGCGCCGAGGACGCCCCAGGGGCCGCCGAGCCCCTGCCAGGAGCGGACCAGTTCGATCGCCAGCCAGCCCGACGGCACCACGACGAGCGCGGCCGCGACCCGCCCCTGGGACGGCGCCCCGCCCAGCATCCGCCGCACCAGCCACCCCCACGGCGCCCACAGCGCGCCCAGCAGGGCGGCGATGACGAACGTGAACACGTGCAGATTCGGCAGCAGCCAGTGGTGCATGGCCAGCATGAAGCCGAACCCGCCCCACCAGCCGTCGAAGGCGGCCCGCCGCCCCGTCGGAGCGGTACGGATCAGCAGCATCCACGGCACCAGGGCGACGTAGGCGAACCACCACAGGGACGGGGCCGGAAAGGCCAGGACGGGCAGGGCACCCACGACCGCGGCGACGGTCGAGCGGCGCCAGGGGAGGCGAGCCAGTGGCCGAGCGTCTTCATACGCGGCTCCCTACCCCGTGGTGCCTCCAGTGTGCGTCCCCGGAGTGATCCGGGACAGCGCGGTCCCGGTCAGTCGATCACAGGAGCCGGCCGCGCGTCGGGCGGGCGCCGCCACTTCTCCCGTACGACCACCTCGCTCAGCCGCCAGCCGTCGTCCGTGCGCAGCATCGCGAAAACGCACCGGCCGCCGCACAAGAGATCCGGCGCGGGGGACACTCCGTCCCGCCCGTCGCGGCCCATCGGATTCACGTAGTCCGCCTGCACCCGGGCCGTGTCGCCGGTGTCCTGCTCCCAGATCCCGAACCGCACCCGCCGGTTGACGATCAGATGCTGCCGGACGGGAAAGCTCCCGAGGCTCCGCGCCAGCCAGCCGGCCACCGCCCCGGCACTGCCCTCGATGCCGCCCGCCGAGCGGTAGTCCGCCCGCCCCTCCGGCGTGAACAGCCCCCGGTATGCCTCCCAGTCACCGTCGTCCACGGCCACCGCGTACTCGGTGACGAGCCCGTCCACGGCCAGCCGGTCCCTCACGGTCGCGAGCTCCACACGCTGCGTCATCGGCTCAGTGTTGACCATGGGGCGTGCGCAGCCAAGGGGCTGAGCACGGATATTCGGTGGCCTTCGCCCCGCCGCCCGGACGAGGCTGTACGCCGTGAACGAAGAGCACCCCAAGTTCGGGATACGCGCCCGCCACACCGACTCCACCGTCACCGTCTACCAGGCCTACCGCCCGGAGATCGGCCGCCCGGCGGCGCGACACGGCCGGTTCCCGTCGTCGTGGAGCCGGACCCGAATGACCTGGATCAAGCCCTCGTTCCTGTGGATGATGTACCGCTGCGGTTGGGGGACCAAGAGGGACCAGGAGACCGTGCTGGCCGTGGAGATCAGCCGGGAGGGGTTCGAGTGGGCGCTGCGGAACGCCTGTCTGTCGTACTACGTGCCCGTGCTGCACGGAGACGCAAAGACGTGGCGGAGCGCGTTGCGGCAGGCGCCCGCGCGGGTGCAGTGGGATCCGGAGCGGGATCTCCGGCTGAATCCGCTGCCTCACCGCTCGCTGCAGCTGGGACTCGCGGGGAGGCGGCGGAGCGGTACGCGGACGAGTGGATCGTGGGGATCGACGACGTGACACCGCTCGCCACGGAGGTGCACGCCCTGGTGCGGGAAGGGAACTCGGGCGTGCGGCCGCGCTGTTGCCCGAGGAGCGACCGTACCCCCGGACGACGACGTGCTGGGGCATCTGCGAGTCTGAGCATCTTCGTCACGCGTTCGTCGCCAGGAGGTACTCCATGAAGCGTCTCGTCACGGTGGTCACCGGGGGCAGCCGGGGATCGGCGCCGCGACCTGTCTGCGGCTCGCCGCGGAGGGGCACGACGTGGTGGTGAACTACGTCCGTGACGCCGCGGCCGCCGAGGAGGTGGCGGACAAAGTGCGGGCAGCCGGGGCGCGAGCCGTGAGCGTACGCGCGGACACGTCCGTCGAGGCCGATGTCGAGCGTCTCTTCGAGGTGGCCGAGCGCGAGCTCGGACCGCTGACCGGACTGGTGAACAACGCGGCGGTGACGGGGCCGCTGGGCCGGTTCGCCGACGCCGGGACGGACGTCCTGCGGCGGGTCGTCGACGTCAACCTCATGGGGACCCTGCTGTGCTCGCGGCAGGCCGTGCGGCTCATGACGCCCCGGCGCGCGGGCGTGATCGTGAACATCTCCTCGGGGGCCGCCACGCTGGGCAGCCCCGGCGAGTACGTCCACTACGCGGCGACGAAAGCCGCCGTCGACGCCTTCACCCTTGGGCTGGCCAAGGAGCTGGGACCGGACGGCATCCGCGTCAACGCGGTCGCCCCGGGCCTGGTCGACACGGACATGCACGCCGCGATGGGGGCCCCGGACCGTCCCCGGGAGATGGCGGGAAACATCCCGCTGCGGCGGGCGGGAGAGGCCGAGGAGATCGCCGCGGCCGTGGCGTGGCTGATGTCGCCGGACGCCTCGTACACCACGGGGACGGTGCTGAGAGTGGCGGGCGGGCGCTGAGCCCCGCGAGCGTCAGGCCGCTGTAACGACCCCGCCCCGTATCGCCGCCGCCCACTCGACCACCAGCAGCTCGTACCGCTCGCGCTCCTGGGCGGACAGGGAACCACCCGCGCGCAGCCACAGCGCGCGGATCTGCTCATTGACCTCGGCGGCGGACCGCGCGGAACCAGGGGGCACTAAATCGGGGGACATGCGGACAAGCCTAGGGCCAAGGACTGACAGTGCGCTACCGGACGGCTACCCGCACCGTATGTCCTCGGTCACGTGCCCGGGACACGTTCCCGGGCACGTGACCGAGGGCAGGCCCTAACCCGCCGCGATCTTGATGTGTCCGGCGGGCGACGGATCGCTCCGTGGGCTGCTGCTACAACGGGCTTGCCCTGGGGAAACTACGTCTGCCGTGATCTGCACTCACCAAACTGAGCGGTGCTCAGCGCCCAGGGGTGGGGCAGCGGATGGTCCCCGCCGGCGATGCCTGAGCACAGACCTCGTCGCCGGTCATCCGTCGAAACGGCGCACTGGCGCCCACTGCGCGGGCGAGTATCGCCCGGGCCAGGGCTGGCTCGGTGGCGACCTCGTCGCCGATGTGTGCGTCCGTCCGACGGGCCGGATTCCAGGGAGTGTCGGCATCTGGACCGGCTTGTCACCAATGTCGCCCCAAACCGGAAGGCAGCGTGCGTCCGGGCCGCATTCCCGTCGTGAAGGATGAGGGACTGCTGCATGATCGGGTGACAGCGGGGTTTATGCAGCCAGGGCTGCGGGTGGGGTCACGATGGTCTCGTACTCGACGGGGTCAAACAGGCCAGGCGTCTCTGCCGCCGGCGCCGGTGGTAGGTGCGTTCGATCCAGGTCACGATCGCGATGCGCAACTCCTGGCGGGTGGCCCAGGTTCGGCGGTCGAGGACGTTCTTCTGCAGCAGCGCGAAGAAGCTCTCCATCGCGGCGTTGTCACCCGCCGCCCCGACCCGGCCCATCGAGCCGGCCATGCCGTGAGGACGAGAGCGGCGACGAACTGCTGGGACCGAAACTGGGCGGATTCAACTGGTCGTTGCAACACCGGGCTGCTGTAGTGTGCGATGCAGCCCTCCTTCAGCATCCCGCGGCCGGCGGCCATCTTCAGCGCATCTATGACCAGTTCGGCGCGGTGGTGATCGGCCATGGCATAGCCGATCACCTCCCGGGTGGCCAGGTCGATGACGGTGGCGAGGTACCACCAGCCGGCAAGGGTGGGCAGATAGGTGATGTCCGAGACCAGCTTGGTGCCGGGCTCGACGGCGGTGAAGCCACGTTCGACCAGGTCAGGGAGAAGACGGCCTTCTTGTCCAGCCGGGTCAGGCTGCGGCGCCTGCGGCGGGTGATGCCGCGGAGGTCGTGCTCGCGCATCAGCCGCTCGACCCTCTCGCGGTTGATCCGCCGTCCCTTGCGGCGCAGTGCCGCCGTGACTCTCGGGGAGCAGTAGGCGCGGCGGGACTGGGTTTGGAGCTTGCGGATCTCCGTGACCAGTTCGCTCTCCTGGTCCGCTCGTGCCTCGGCGGCCGGGCGTGCGGCACGCCAGGCGTAGTAGCCGGAACGGGACACTCCCAAGATCCTGCACATCAGGCTGACGCCGTGGCCGTCCGGGTTGTGCTCGGTGACTTTCTCCGCATCGATGAACGCGTAGCGCACGGCTACTTCGTCGATTCCCTCGCGAAGAAGGCCGCGGCTTTTTCAGGACCTCGATGGTCTGCTGCTGTTCCCGGTTCTCCCGCCGCAGACGCCGCAGCTCTTCCTTTTCATCACTGGTCAGGGCGCCTGCAGGCCCGTGCCCGCGGTCGGCCTGGTCCTGCTTGACCCAGTTGCGCAGTCCCTTGGCGCTGACGCCGATCTCCCGGGCGACCTCGGTGACCGTCTTCCCTGGCGAGTGCACCAGCGCGACCGCGTCGCGTTTGAACTCGGCCGTGTACCGCTTGCTCGTGTTGCTCTTCTTGCTCACTACCTGGAGCTGCTTTCTCCGGGACCTTCCGTCCCAGCATCAGGCTTTGTCCAGTCCAGCGGGGGAACTTCAGAGAAAAGCTAGGAGTGCGTATGTGTTCGGGGGGTCGGTCGCTGTGACCGACCCCCCGAACACATACGCACTCCTACCTCACGCAGGCTGGCAGCCTTGGGCCTGCCGACTTGAGGTTCAGAACCAGGCACTCTGGCGCAGGACACCAGCATGACCACAACAGATAGGACTTCGCCATGTCATTGCGTTCCGCTCTCCACCGCCGCAACGCCCATCCCTCGTCTCGGGACGCGGGATCAGAAGCGCACGGATCATAGGGCGTCATGCCAGATCGAGGAGTCCCGCGGCGCGGGGGTCGGGGAGCGGCTCGGGCGGCCGTCGAGTGGCCGGGACGAAGACCGGTGCGTCCTGCTGATAGAAGATGTCGATGTCCGCCTCCTCGCCGCCAACGATCAGAGTGTCCCACGCGCCGCTCTCCTGAAGTGTCCGCAGAGTTGCCGGCGCCAGGGAGGAGAGGTGGGCCCGGAGCACCTCGTCGTCGGGAAGGCCCGGCAGGCGAGGTGCGAGTCGTTCGCGGATGGCCCGCATGCGGTCGAGGAGGATCTCCAGGTCGGCTTGCGCCGAGTTTGAGGCCGCGGCCGGAGCAGAGGGCTTCTGGTTTGTGGCATCCGTCCGTGCCGATGTCGCCTTGGCCTCCATGCTGCCTTCGATGATGTCCTTGATCGCTCGGGTCACACCCCGCTCGTCCGTCGTGACCATGGCGTTCCATGCGCGGCTCTTGTGCCGGTACTGGAGCATGGACATCGCCGCCTCGTGCCGGATGAAGTCGGCGTCACGCAGCGGCCGTCCGCGCCAGACCCGGCTGAGGGAGCGGGCCAGCGAGACGGCCGAGGCCAGACCGCTGTTGAGGCCGCGCCCGGGCCAGAAGTGGATGGCGTTGGCCGCGTCCCCCAACAGGAACCCGTACGTTCCCGGACGGTCCGCGGCCGGGCGGGTGAGCTGGGCTGTGAACCGCGGGCGCTGGACCATGTCGAGGCGGAACGACGTGATGGCGCTGAGGTCCTCTTCGGGAACGTCGAACAGCCGCAGCCCTTCCAGGATGCGCTTCCACAGCGGTGAGCTGCGCAGCAACGCCGGCAGGAAGAGCGTGCCGTGCGTCGGGCAGGCGAACTCGTTGTCCTCGTGGCGGCTCATCAGGCAAGGCCGGGCCGCGATGCACTCTTCGAAGACCTGGCGCACCGGGTCGATGCCGATGACGTTGCGTGCCTCCTCCCGGGTGAGGCGCATGTTCAGAAAGCCCTCGCCGCGCAGCGAGTTGAGCAGGAACCGGTTCTGTGCCACGGTCAGCAGTACGCTCATCGGGTCCGACAAGCGGGACTTGACCTTGAGCCCGAGCACCACGTCCTGGATGTGCTCGCCGTCGAGGGAGTAGATGGAGGCGTCGGCCACGCCGAAGCGGTCGGCGAAGTGCTCACGAGTGCGGGAGCGGCCGCCCTCGCTGATGACCAGCACGTGGTCGCGGGCGATGAGGTGTTCCTGCTCGGCGATGTCCAGCCGCTTGGGCACCAGACGGATGGCGGACTTGCGGTTGGCCAGCTCTAGCAGCCGGTCCTCGATGTAGGCGATGCGTATGTTGCGGGGTGGCTGTCCGTCCACGGAGTCGGGGCCCAGCGGCCACATCTCGGAAAACTTGCCGCTGTCGCCGAACATCGCCGTCTGCATCTCGTCCGTCAGCGCCAGGTACTGCCGGCTCTGGACGGTCACGACCTGCTGGCGGCGGACGTTGCCCTGGGCGGCGTCCTTCCAGACGACGGAGGTGCCGCTGCGGACCCACCGGCCGTCGTAGACGGTGATCGCGACCCGCCCGGACAGGGCCTCCTCCACCAGCAGCGCGAAAGCGAGGCCGACGGGACCGCCGCCGCTCACCGTGACCCGCAGGACTCCCGGGTCCACGACAGCGCCGGCGCGCGGCAGGTCCATCTGGGAGAGGTCCATGACCGTCTCCACGGCTTCCTGGGTCTCGAACAGGAACGTCTCGTCGCCGATGCGTATTGTGTCGCCGGGCGCCAACTGTCGGCGCTCGACACGCTGTTCGTTGACGAAGGTGCCGTTCCTGCTGCCGCGGTCGTGAAGGACGTACGCGCCGTTGTCGGCAACGATCTCGGCGTGGAAGCGGGAAGCATTGACACTGACGATAATGACATCGTTTTCACCATTGCGTCCGAACGTCAGGGAGCGTCTCCTAAGACCACACTCTGACCGGTGAATGGACCGGTGCGTCCGACGATGACCGACAGCATTGAAACTCCTTGGGGAGAAATGAATGGTCCAATTATGAACTAAACGCTGCCTTGTCACTCGCCGTTCGCTCGGCACGTGATCACAAACGAAACAGAGTTGGACTTCGTGTCGAACGGCGACTTGATCTCCACGGCCATCGCGCTCTTCAGCGTCCCCTCCTGCGCCCACGTCGACAAGCGCACCGTCTCGGTCTTGGTCGTCGGGTCGCCTTCGCGGAACGACAGCGTCCGCCACTCCCGGTCAACCACCGCTCCGTTGTCGGACACCCACCGGTAGGAGAACTGGACGGGGGCCTGGTCCGTCTTGAACGTCGCGGTGAACCGGGGGCCTGGCTCTCTCCGGACGGGCAGCTCCCGTCGTACGTGGTGGCACTGCCGGTGACGGCCACTGACACCGGCCGGGCGGTGCTGCCCGCGGTCTCGGCTCCGGCATGGCCGGTACCGTTGTCATTGTCCTGGTTCATGAGGGTGTAGGCGGCTCCTCCGCCCGACAGGACCAACACGATCGCCGCCGCGCCGATCAGATATGCGGGACGGCGTCTGCGTGGTGCAGGGGCGGGCGCGGAACCGGTGTGGTCCCCGAGGCCGGACGCCAAAGCCGGTATCACCGCGTTGGGCCCGAACCCCGTGCCATGTGAGGGAGGTCCGAACGTTCCCAGCGGTGTGGCCTGGGCCGCGGTCACCTCCGTGGCGGTCGCCTCGGTTGCGGTGTTATCCGCGGTGGTGATCACCGTGGTGACCGCGGCCGTGATGCCCTCTGTCGCCGAAGCCGTGGTCACGGTGGCGGCGGTCTCCTCCTCGGACGGCGTCGCCAACGCGGCTAAAGCCCGATCGATTTCGCGCGCTGCCTCTTCCGGGCCCATACGTTCCTCGGGATTCTTGCGCATCAGGCCTTCGATGACCGTTGTCAACGGCCCAGCCCGGTGCGGCGTCGGCAGCTCGTCGTCCACGATGGCGCGCAGTGTCGACAGGGCGCTCGCTCGGCGGAATGGCGAGCGTCCTTGGACGGCCGTGTAAGGAGCGCCCCCAGTGACCAGAGGTCTGAAGCGGTGCCGGGTGTCCGGCCCAAGGCACGCTCGGGCGCCAGGTACTCAGGCGATCCGACGATTTCGCCGGTCATCGTGAGCGCAGTGTCGCCCTCCACCGTCGCTATGCCGAAATCGGTCAGGACAACGCGGCCTTCGTCGGCCAGCAGCACGTTGGCGGGTTTGACGTCGCGGTGCAATACGCCGGCGCCATGCGCTGCTCGCAGAGCAGCCAGCACCTCGGTGCCGATCCGCGCGACCGCCTTCGGCGCCAGGGCACCCTCGGCACTGATCACATCAGCCAGGGAGCGGCCGCGCACGAGTTCCATGACGATCCATGGCCGGTCGTCGAAGTTCACCACGTCGTGGACCGTCACGACACCACGGGCGTTGACCCGCGCAGCCGCCCACGCCTCCCGTTCCAGCCGGACGTGCAGTTGCCTGCTGCGCTCGGCGGGCAGATCGATGGAAGCTCGGACTTCCTTGACTGCTACGTCGCGGTGCAGTACTTCGTCGCTGGCCCGCCACACAGTGCCCATACCACCTGTCCCAAGGACCGACCGCAGTCGGTATCGGCCGGCGACCAGCCGTTCCCCGCTGTCTGGTGACGCCTTGTCGTGGTCATTCATGAGGGCAACTCCCTTGCTCCGCCAACTGCCGTGGATAGTATGATGAATACGGCGACGATCACTAAAATGTGCAGGTCTGAGGATCGGTCAGGTACTCCTCTGGAGCACGCTGCTACGCGAGAGCCGGCGATCCGTGGAGGACTGACCTGCTTACTGGCGCGACGAGATTCTCCTTGACGGCTGCGTCCCGGTCGCCGCCAGAACCGCCCCGGCGGCGTTCGGGCGGGGGCCTCCATGACGAGGCGTGGTGGGTCGGGGAGCCCCGCAGAGCAGTGCCTACCTCGATCTCGTAGAGTGCGGCGCGTGCGTCGTGAGCGAACCGGCCTCTCGCCCGCACGTCCCCGCGCACGAGCTGGTAGTGGAGATTTTTAGTCGGTTGATCGTCCGCTCCACCTCGTTGCGGCGCCGGTAGATCTCTCTGTCGAATCCGGTCGGACGGTCGCCCTTACTGCCGCGCCGCTGACGGTGGGCCCTTTGATCTTTAGGCTCCGGGATCGTGTGCTTGATCTGGCACCGTCGCAGATAGCGACGGTTGCGGCGCGACGAATAGGCCTTGTCGCCGCCGAGGTGATCGGGGCGAGTACGTGGGTGTCCGCCGGCGGGCCGCGGAACCCGGATCTGTTCCAGCACGGGGATCAACTGCGGGGCATCGCCCCACTGACCGGGCGTGATGACGAAGGCCAGTGGGCGACGGCCGCCCTCGACCACCAAATAGATCTTGCAGGTCAGCCTGCCCCTTGAACGGCATTGGCCCCAGGTCGGACATGAGCCTCAGCTGACCCGCTCCACCCTCTGTGCGGGGGCCTGCACGGCAAGCCGTGCGAAGCCCTTCCGTGTCATCCCCTACTTTGCGGACGCACTCGTCCTAGTGGGGCGTATCCCGCCTCCCCGGTGGGAGATGAGTGGGAGATGAGTGGGAGACAAGTGGGAGACGATCATGGCGTGGCGCTGCAATCAGGCGCTAGGAAATGCTGGATAGCGCTACCTGTGCGGCCCTGGTTCAGCCGCCGGATTCGGCCGCATGAGGACTCAGCACACCCACGCTGACCAGCACAATGATGACGATGCCGAGCGCGATGCGGTACCAGACGAACGGCATGAAGCTCTTGGTGGAGATGAACTTCATGAACCGGTTCAAAGATCGAGGTCCTGAGTGCTTTGACCTGCTGTTTCCGCCACTCTTCAAGATTGAATGGGAGAGAGGGCGCTCTCCAGCGTTCTCCCTCGCTCGCCACGAAGCGCAGCCACCGGGTTTGCGGCGAATCGGCAATCTCCTGCGCTCGGCTTCCGAAGCACCCGGCTCCCAGTTCTGGTGGACAGCTTCTCCTGTTCGGCCAGCGCCTCCCGGATCGCGCCGACCAGCCGCGGGTTCGCGTGTCCCGTCGGCTTCGAACCTCGGGTTGCCCGGTGGTTCACCAGTCCCCATAGGGCCTGTTCGCGCCAGCAGGCCCGGAGCCGGAACAAGGTCCGCGCGGTCATGGCCGAGCCCATCGCGGTCAGTCACTCAGCCCTTGCGGCCAGTCGCTCATTCACCGTGCGCCACTCCGGGTCGTACTTCGGCCGGGCCGGCGCATTCGGTCCCAGGTCGTGCGAGACCCCGGTCTCCGCCTCGACCAGGTGCCGCTCCAGAAACCTGGCCTTGCGCAGCGCGGGCTCAGCCACGGAGTCCAGCAGCCGGGCGGTGAAGACCGCGAAGAACCACCGGGGCTGCTGCGGCAGCGGGTCGGTGTGGTTTACGACCAGGCCGAGTGCCCGCCGGGTCGCCGAGGCGTCGATCCGCAAGGAGGTCAATGCGTCGATCTGCGCGGGCATCCACGACCGGGTGAGCGCGTTCATCCGCGACATCCGGACCCCGCTGAGTACGGCCTCGATCCCCGCATCCTCAAGGACGGTGTCGAACAGGGCGGGGTACTTTCCGTCCCGGTCGCGGATCATGAACCGGGACCGGCAGCCGGCATCCTCGAGATCCATGACGAAGTCCCTGGCGGCCTGTGCCACCCAGGAGGCGGTCGGGTGCGCCGTCGCGCCCAGGATGCGGATGCGTCGGCCGGCGTGCCCGATCACCGCGAACACGTACAGCCGCGCCCCGGGCAGAAGGAAGGCTGAGATCTGACATCGGACCGCATCCGGAGGCCGAGTCTGACGCACGAACTCCGCGGCCTCCACTGGACTTCCGAATACGTTCCGAATACTATGGATGCATGACCATCGCAGCAGACCTTCCCGTGGCGACTCGGCGCTCCTCGGACCTGAGCAAGCGCCCCGCCGAGGTCTTCGCCGAGGCCGAGGATCACCCCGTGACGGTGACCCGGCGCGACGGCGAGGCTCTGGTCCTGATGTCGCAGCGCGAGGCCGAGGGTCGTGCCCGCTTGCTGAACTTTGCCGCGCAGCTCATCACCGTCACCCTCGACGACCGCGGCTCGCTCGCCGCGCGGATGTCCAAGGCCTTTCCTTGGATGCTCGCGCTGTCGCTGGCCGACCGGGAGTCCTGCGCGCAGGACCTCGTCGATGCGGCGCGAGCGTCGTTCTCCACCGACCAGCCGCACCTCGCGATCGCAGAGCTGACCTCCTGGAAGGAGACGGCCACCGCCGTCGCGGCCGGGCTCAGCAGCGGCAGCGCCGGTCTGGAGTGGCTCGACGACGATGAGACCGTGGAGCGTCCCTAACCGTGGCGGCCGCCAGGAAGGGCGAGCTGGTTCCTCGCCCTCCGAAGAAGATCGAGTACGAGATCCGCTTCGCCACAGCCGACGCGCAGAAGGGATGGCGCGACCTCGTCGCGACGATCCGCAACTCCATGACGGAGACCTGGGACTTCCTCACGCGGACGCCACTGTCCACGACGCCGACGAACTATCGGCTCAAAGGTGAGCTCGGCGTCATCGAGCGTGGCGGCGCGACCCATGAGAGGTGGCAGCACAAACCGACTGCGAAGGGCACCGCGCGCATCTGGTTCTACGTCCACGAGCGCACGGTCTTCCTGGAGCAGGTGCACACGAGCCACCCGAACGAGACGAAGTAGGCCAGCTTCGCAGCTTCGTAGCGTCGCACATCGTCGGTGAGCGCGCATCTGAGTGGGATGGTCGCTGTGTGACTGCCACGGCTGGGGACTTTGACTTCACCCGAGGGTGGCGCGGCCTTGGGAAGGGGCGACTCGACCTCCCGATCACTCCGCGGATGGGAAGTCTCTGCGTGAAGCGGCTTCGCCAGCTTGAGATACGGAGCGGGCGAGAACAGCGCCAGCCCCAGGGCGAAGTACACCACCAACCGGGCAGAGAGCAGGCGCCTGCGTTACTCACCGCGTCCGCACGCGGCCACTACTGACCTTCAAAGCGTGGTGTCTCAGGGGCTGACAGTTGATGGTCGTGGCGGTATGCCGTCTGTATGAGGTAGGCGCAGAGTGGCGGGCTGACCACTGAGCAGCGGCGTTTCGTGAGTGGTTGCGGCAGGAGGCAGCCGAGCGGTTCGCTGTTGGTGACGAGGTCGCCGTCATCACCCACGACCTGCGGATAACGGTCCACTCGGTGCAGCACTGGCACAGAGCGTGGGCCGAGGGCGGCGTGCGGGCGCTGGCCTCGAAGGGTCCGGCCTCGCTGCCGATGCTGAGCGACGAGTTGTTCGCGGTGCTGGAGCGGGAGCTGGACAAGGGGCCGCTGGCGCACGGGTGGCCGGACCAGACCTGGACGCTGTCGCGGATCAGGACGCTGATCGGGCGCCGGTTCCACAAGAGTTACACCGACCAGGGCGTCGCCGCGCTGCTGAAGCGGCACGGCTGGTCCTGCCAGGTTCCCGTCCGGCGGACTGTCGAGCGCGACAAGCAGGCGGTGGTCGGCTGGGTGAAGGGGACCTGGCCGCGCGTGGAATGACCGCGGCGGAGCTCGGTGCCTGGCTGGTGTTCGAGGACGAGGCCGGTTTCGCGATGACTACGCCCACCGCCCGCACCTGGTCCCGGCGCGGCCACACCCCGTCGTGCGGGTCCGCGGCCTCTCCCGCTGGCGCCTGTCCATCGCAGCCCTGGCCTGCTACAAGCCCGGACACCCTTCCCGGCTGATCTACCGGCCGCGCCGCGACGACGGCCGGCGCGACGGACGCAAGAGCTTCGCCTGGACCGACTACCCCGGCCTGCTCATCACCGCCCACACCCAGCTCGGCGCCCTGATCGCGCTCATCTGGGACTGTGAGAATGACTGAGCCTCTTTCATCCTGTGCTGGCGGGTGAAATGGGCTGGTCAGCGGGTGTGGTGACGAGGCAGGGCCCCTCGTCGTTGGCGTGGTGATTCCACTCAGCACACCGGCGACCGAAGGGGCCCTGTTGGTTCCGTATCCTGCCATGCTCGACGTCCCGCGCGAGCTCGTCGAGCATGTTGCCTGGCTGCTGTACGAGCACCGCCGGACCCGCAACACCCGCTGGCGCAAGCTCGGCTGCTTCGACCAGGCACTGCTCACGCTGGTCCACCTGCGCAAGAACGAGACGTTCGCCCAGCTCGGCGCCGGGTTCGGGATATCGCAGGCCACCGCCTGGCGCTACGTCGACGAGGCCCTGGAGGTGCTGGCTTCCTGGGCCCCAGGCCTTCATGAAGCCCTCACCGGCCTCGGTGAGGGCGACCACGTCATCGTTGACGGCACCCTGGTCCCCACCGACCGGATCCGCGCGGACGAGCCGTACTACTCCCAGAAACACAAGAAGCACGGCATGAACGTGCAGGTCATCGCCCGCCCCGACGGCACACCGCTGTGGTTCTCCCGCGCGACGCCAGGCCGAACCCATGACCTGACCGCGGCCCGCGCTCACGGCATCGTCCAGGCCTGCCTGACCCGACAGATCCTCGTGCTGGCGGACCGCGCCTACCAGGGCGCCGGCGCCACCTTCCGCACCCCTACTACCACCACAGCGAACAGCCCGAGCACTACCAGCAGTTCAACCGCGACCACGCACGACTGAGAGCCCCCGGCGAACGAGCCTTCGCCCAACTCAAGACATGGCGGCTCCTGCGACGCGCCCGCTGTTCCACTCGACGCATCGGCACGGCAGTCCAAGCCGTCCACACCCTGCTGACCTGCAACTATTCAGGATGAAAACGGCTCAGTGGGTGACGATAGCGGAGAGCCTTGTCCGGCCGCCGGTCGGGTAGGCAGGGCCGCGAGCAGGGACCGGCGGCCTGCAGAGGTCGCGCGCACTGCTACCCAGTCGATGCGAGTGCTGCGGGCGAGGCGGTCCAGGTCCGCCTGGCGGGAGCTTCGGCATGGTAGTGACGTATTCTTGTCAAGTGTGCCGCTGTGCTTGAAAAGCGGCATGCCGGAGCTGATGCGGCAGTCACTCACCTGCGGCTGTCCCGTGGCGGGCTGGCACCTGCACAGCCGGGGTGTCAGTCGCCGGCGGTTCCCATGGCATCGTCGGCCAGATTCCACTGGCCGTCTTTGCCGAACGGCCACGGGTAGGCGTAGGTGTCGCCCCTGAAGTGTTCGCGCAGGTGGTGCTGTGTGGCCGGAGGATCGGCAGGAGTGGCGAGGGCGGCAGCGAGCGGGTCGATGGACGCCGCGTACTGCTCAGCCCACTGTGTCCAGTCCGCTGCTGCGTCCGCCTGGCGGGCTGCGGAGCAGAAGGCCCGGATGTCCTTCGCCAGGCGCCAGCATTCCACCTGACCGGTAAGAACCGTCCCACGGTGCTGCGTGATCTGCGCTGCACGGGCCTGGCGCAGCGCCTTGTACCAGTTCCGCTTGCGTGCGGCCTCTTCCTCTTCCTTCGCGATGCGTTGCTGTTCGGCGTGTACGGCAAGCTGGTCCAGGTCGCGCAGGAAGTGGCCGAGCCGGTCTTCCAGTTTCCACCGTGCGCCGTCCGCGCAGCTGTAGGCCGGGCTGTAGTAACTGTTCAGGTGGGGGAGGCGATCCTGAGGCGGCCGTCGAGATGGTGGTCGTACTTCGGGGCTTGCGCGCCCAGGGATTCTTCTCGAGGTTGCGCAGTTCCTGGGGTGTGGGCTCGTGGGGCGCTTTGCTCGTGAGTTCCGTGATCTGCCAGGGGTAGGTGTGGGTACCGATGCGGATGACCAGGCGGTGGGTCGCTTCCCCGCGGTGCAGGCTGCTGTCGGTGGTGACCTCCCAGCCGCGCTGTTCGGCTTCGGTGATCAGAGCATGGGCGATGCGCAGGGCTCGGTCGGTGAGGTGGCGGGAGATGTTCATCGGTACGACGTCCGGCAGGTCCCGCGTGTCCGCGGTGGTCTTCGAACGCCCCAGTTTCTTGAGCGTGCGGGCGACCAGCGGATGCGGCTTCCGTGGAAGTTCGTCAGGCACTTCCACCATGGGAACGGCGGGCGGCTCGGCAGCCTTGCGAGCTGCTTCGTCCACGATCTTTAGGACCATATCGCCTTTGTCCCGGCCGTTGAACCGCAGTTTGCAGCCGTCGGGGACATGCCCGTGATGCAGCGCGTGATAGTAGGCCGCGCGCCAGCGGGCGCGGGTCTTGGGCCCGCAATCCGTCACGGTAAGTGCTCCGCCCGCTTCACGGATGCGGGCCAGCAGCGCAGGCCCGTCCGCCGGCGCGAGAGCAGCCTGGGCCGGATCGTCCTCCAGCCGCTGCTTCTGCGCCTCTGCCTCCTTGGGATGCTTCCCGTGCTTGAGATAGAAACGGCCATCAGCCGTAACAACCGCGGTCCGGCGGCCTGCGGCTCCGTAGCCGGTCTTCACCAGTGTCCGCTGCTCAAGCGCCCACAGCACACCGCTGTGTGCGCCCTGTACCTCGAATGCCTTCGACGCTGCTGCCACCTGCTTCAGCAGCTCCAACTGTTTGTCACTCAGCGAATGCTTCACAGTCCCTGTCCCCTTCCCCACTCCCCGTCCGCCGTGTGCGCCGGCCTCGGCTGCAGGCCCAGTAAGGCGTAGCCTCCACTGGGCCTGCAGCTGGAATAGGAAGATTTCACCCCGCGGGTCACGTCCTGGCGAGACCGGCAACTGAACCTTCCAACCGTTCCGGCGGTAACCGCAGGAACCAGTCGGTCCCACAGACCGAGCACCCCCGCCAAGTCCGCTGCCGTTACACAGCCCTCGATGGGCTCGCACTGGTCGTTGCCCCCTGTTGCACGCGAGAGGGCTCCCTCATCATCGGTTTATGGGTGGGCAGATGGATGCGACGGGGCTACGAGCGCTGGTCGATGAGACTGTGGTGCGGCAGTCAAGCACGAGGACATCCCGGCGCTGTGCGGGGCGCTGGGGATGCCGGCGCCGCCGCCTCGTGTCGATCCGCAGACGCAGACGGACAACTCCAAGCACACGCGCCTCAAAGTCAGCCTGGAGGCTCTCCCTGATGCAGAGTTGCCGGCGGTGGCACGGGCGGTCCTGGCGCACCGGCTGCTCAGCGCGTCCCAGCGCAACCGTCTGCAGGACCTCTTGTGGCAGGACACCGCGTGCGCGGTGATACCCGGCCGTACCCGACGGGAGCTGGCGGCCGCATGTTGCCTGGAGGACCACATCCGCTACCCCGACTCCTTCATGGACCTGCTGACGTCCCTGTGGGTTCTGGACGATGACGGCACCGGAGGGTTCGGCGGGCCAGAGCGCACCCTGGCTGCGGAGATAGCCCGCCACGTGATCAGATTCCGGGACTGGGACGCCGAACGCCTCTTCGAGGAGCTCGGCTGTTTGACCGCGCCGCACTCCCGCTTCGGCCGGTTCCTCGAGGGCCTGGCCTCGCCCACCACGCTTCCCGATGAGCCGGCCCAGCGCCGCTTCGTGGCGATGGCCAACGAGCGCCTGCGGCCGATCGGAGCCCAACTTGAGGAAGTCGGTGAGGAGGAGGGATACCCTCTGTTCGAGCTGGTGGCGGCCGGCCAGGCGGGCGCCCGGAGGCCCCGACAAGTCGTCTTCGCAACCCGGCGCAAGCCGGACATCCGCATCAGCAGCGTGCTGGACGGTGACCTGGAGATCCTGGACGAGGCGGAACGCGATGACGACGTCCTGGTCTACGACCGCGTCGTCGGCAACGAGGGACTGCGCTGGCGCGACCTTATGGACTGGTGGCAGACCAAACACAGCATCCACGACACCGGCCAAGCCAAACAGACCCTGCTGCACCGCATGCGGGCCAGCGTGCCCAAAGAGGCCACCGGACAGGACAACCTCGGCAACCTCTACTACGACCTCTACAAAGACGACCTCGACGAGAGGCCCGCGCTGCTCCCCGAAGTGTGGCTGCACTGGGATCACCAGACCATCGGCCAACGCCGCGACCGCGCCCAGCACAGCATCCGCATGGACTACCTCATGCTCCTGCCCGGGCGACAGCGCATCGTCTTGGAAGTCGACGGATCACAGCACTACACAGACAACCGCGGCAGGACTCCCAACCCTCACAGGTACGCCGCGACCATGGCCGCGGACCGCGACCTGAAGTTCCTCGGGTACCACGTCTACCGCTTCGGACACGCAGAACTGGAAGACCTCGAGGCCGCTCGCCCGCTCGTCATGGACTTCTTCATCAGACTGCTCAGTCGGCACCGTGCCGCTCCGCAGTAAGCGCGGTCACACCCGATGCTCAGGCCGCCCAGCGCACCCGCCCCTGCCTGTTGCGGGCGTCGGACTGGCCGGCGCAGGCGACACCGGTGCAGGCGCTCATCACCCTGTCACGCCGTCGTCTGCCGGCGGTGTGCGGCGCATCGACTGATCGCCTGAACCGGGGGCCGTGGATCCCTGCTGGTCCTTGAGGAAGGGCTTCCTCTTCACCAGTCCGGCGAACGCTTCAGATGCCCGGTCCGCCGATTCCCTTGTTGCCGGGTGAGTGCATCCGGGGATCCGGCACGAGTTTTGGGTGTTCGGCGGTGTGCCCGGTTCGCCCATGCCGCTGGCCGCTGCCCGGCCGGTCGGATCGTCCGATTCAGACCGCGTTTGAGATCTGCCGTTGCCGTGGGCTCGGGCGGTCGTTGAGCTCTGTGTGAGTGGTTCTGGGGGCGGGTATCCGTCGGATCTGACGGACGAGCAGTGGGTTCTGGTGGAGCCGTTGCTGCCAGCGGCGCGGGTGGGGCCGAAGGGCGGGCGGCGGGAGAAGCATCCCCGGCGGCGGATCGTGGACGCGATCTTCTACGTGGTGCGGACCGGGTGCTCCTGGCGGCAGTTACCGAAGGACTTCCCGCCCTGGCCGACGGTGTACTGGTACTTCACCTGGTGGCACGATGATGGCACTGTCGAGCGCGTCCACGATGCCCTGCGTGGCCGGGTCCGCGAGGCCGATGGGCGCGAGGTCGAGCCGAGTGCCGGTTTGCTCGACTCGCAGTCCGTGCGCACGGCCGACACCGTTCCCGCCGGGACCAGAGGCTTCGACGCGGGCAAGAAGGTCAAGGGCCGCAAGCGGTTCATCGTCACCGACACCCTCGGCCTGCTTCTGGCCGTCCACGTCGTCGCCGCGAGCATCCAGGACCGTGACGGCGCACGGCGTCCGCTGCTGTGGACCCGCCTGGACCACCCGGGTGTGAAGAAGATCTGGGCGGACCAGGGCTTCGCCGGACGCCTGGTTGACTGGACGGCGCAGATCCTCGGCCGCGAGCTGGAGATCGTCCGCAAGGACCCCGGCCGGCAGGGCTTTAAGGTCCAGCCCAAGCGCTGGGCGATCGAGCGGACGCTGTCGTGGATCACCGCACACCGCCGTCTCGCCCGGGACTATGAGCAGCAGCCCGCCCACTCCGAGACCATGATCCGCTGGGCGATGATCGGCATCATGGTCCGCCGGCTCACCCGCGGCCGACCAGCAACCCGACGAGGCCCTCGACCCTCTCCCGCGTCAACCAGTGAGATCTCAAACGCGGTCTGAGCTTGGCGTTTAACATCGCTGGGCTTGGTGTTCCTTGATCGATTCGGCGCGTTTGACGGTCTTGCCGACGTCGTGGTGCCTGGCCCGGTGTCTGTTCTTCGAGCCTGCAGGCCGTCCCGGCCCCGGCCGGGACGGTTTCGGTGCGGCCGCCGGACGGGCCGTGGTCGCGCGGACGTTGCGAAACCCCCGCCGCACCCGGGCCGGGGTGAGCCGACGCGGTGCGGCAGGCCGTTCCCAGGGGCGGCGCAGGTCCTCGGCGAGCGGCCGGGCCAGACGGAGCTGAGTGTGGGCGGCGATGATCAGCCAGGTCCACAGGTCGGCGGTGTCCGCGTGGCGGACCTTCGGGGCGGTCCAGCCCAGGGTCTGCTTCATCAGCCGGAAGGTGTGCTCCAGGTCGAATCTGCGCAGGAACACCTGCCACCAGCGGTCCACGTCCGCCGGTGCGGCAGCGGTGGCCGAGGACCACAGCCAGACCGGTTTCGGGTCGCGGTCGCCGGGCAGGCGCTCGACCTTCAGGCGGATCAACGTGCCGTGCAGGATGGGGAGTTCTTCCTTGGCGTGGGCCAGCCAGGGGCCGCGATGGGTGAGCCGGGGTGCATCCGGTCCCAGGCCGTCGCGGTGGCCGTGCCGTAGCGGGTGGTGTCCGTGGCGGTTGTGACATCCGGCTCGTGCCAGCTGTCGGGCTTCTTGAACGTGAGGACGCCGCCATGCCGGCGGGGACGCCCGCCTCGGGGGCCCGACCGGGCAGGGCCGGGGTCACGGAGCATGACCCGGTCCGAGCGCAGCCGTCCGACCAGCACGACGGGCAGGTCGGCGAGAGCGTGGGTCAGGTAGGCGACGTCGTAGCCGGAGTCCATCACGATCACGATGTCCGGATCGCCCGGTGCCCAGTGGCCTGCGCTCATCAACCGCTCGATGACATCGCGCAGTTGGGCGGCTGTGACAGTGGTCGCGTCGTCCGCCGGCCCGAGCCGTACGGCGTCCAGCAGAGCGACCCAGGAGGTGCGGCCGGACTCCAGGGCCGCGACGAAGGAGTAGGGCCAGCCGGGCACCAGCTGGTCCGAGCTGCGGTCGCCGCGTCCGTATACATGGCAGAACAGCCGCTCGTCGCTGGTCGGAGCGTCCGGGCGGAGCCAGTTGCTGACGTCCACCGCCAGCACGATGCGCCCGTCGGCCGCCCTCGGCAGCGGCAGCCCGGCCAGCGTGCGGCGCAACCGCATCGGTTCCAGCCAGCCCCGGTCCAACGCGGCGTACAGGGTGCCGTGCCCGCGCCGGTGCTCGGCCGCCAGCGACAGTTCGACCAGGGTTTTCACCGGCCCGTCCGCGCACAGCACCGCGTCGGTGAGCTCGAAGAGCGCGTCCGCGCGGCTATACAGGCAGTCGTAGAAGTCGACCCGAAAGCGGGACAACACGCCCAATGCCTCGCCTGCGGGCGCCTCGGCGGGGAGACTCATACACAGCGGCCGTTCTCTCGTGCTTCGTTACTCGACATCTCGAAGCGTGAAGAACGGCCGCGTCATGTGCCGCCGGTTCCCGGGGATCTCAGCAGGTCGAGTGACCTGCGATGTTAAACGCCAAGCTGAGAGGGCGTTCGCATAGGTATATTCCGAAAAACGGCTTTCGTTGCTGCCCTGCTTTGTATCGCTTTGGCCAGGATGTCAGCTTCGTTAGCTCCTGCTGTGCGGGCCCTGCCGTCCGTTTCGCTAGCTTCTGCCACCGGGATTCCGTCTGGTTTGAAGATGCGCCGGAATCTCCCGATGAACAGCGGAACAGTACCTTCCGGGCCTCCCGTGGCAACGCTACGGCGTGAGCGAGCCGAAGCCGTACCCCAGCGACCTGTCCGACGCCCGATGGGCCCTGATCGAGCCGACCCTGACGGCATGGCGGAAAGCCCGGCTCGACCGCCGCCCGACTGGCCAGCCGGCGAAAGTCGAACTCCGCGACGTGTTCAACGCGATTCTCTACCTGAACCGCACCGGAATCCCTGGAAGTACCTCCCGCACGACTTCCCCGGCCACGGCACCGTCTACTTCTACTACGCCGCCTGGCGCGACGAGGGAATCTTCGCCCAGCTCAATTACGACCTCACCGCCCTGGCCCGCGTGAAGGAAGGACGCAAGCCCGAACCGACGGCCTCCGTCATCGATACCCAGAGCATCAAGACCTCCACCAACGTGCCCGTGACCAGCCAGGGAACGGACGCCGCGAAGAAGATCGTAGGCCGGAAGCGAGGCATCCTCACCGACACGATCGGCCTGATCCTCGCTGTGACCGTCACTGCCGCCAGCCTCTCCGAGAACGCCCTGGGAATACGCCTCCTCGACCAAGCCAAAAGCACTTACCCCACCATCGCCAAGAGCTGGGTCGACACCGGCTTCAAGAAGGCCGTCGTCGAGCACGGCGCGAAGCTCGGAATCGACGTCGAAGCCGTCGACAAAACCCCGGAACCCGCGGATTCCATGTCTTGAAAAGGCGCTGGGTAGTAGAGCGGAGCATCGGTTGGATCATGATGCACCGCCGGCTCGCCCGCGACTACGAGACCCTCCCCGTCGGCTCCGAAGCCATGATCCACGTCGCATCGATCGACAACCTCGCCAAGCGTATAACGGACGAGACCACACCAACCTGGCGAGGAACTTACTAGAACTTAAAGGGCAATTCGGCTACATCAAATGCCCTCTGAGAACTGGTTCTGGATCACTTCCGTGCCGCGCTGATGGACGGTCACACGCTCGCCCCGGTCGCCGTGCGGTCACCCGGCCCGCGTATGCCTTGGCGCACCGCACCGCGCCCGCACGTGAGTCCCGGTCGGTCAGTGCGCAGGGCCGGACGGTAGGGTGAGAGCCGTTCTGTAGCGGGTTCTGCGGCGCGGCAGTGCAGGTAGGGAGGGTCGGCGTGGCTCTGGAGCCGAGCGTGCTCGAAAGCCGGTTCACGGACCTGGCTCTCGCGTCAGCCAATTTCGGGTTCCTGCTTCCCTACGAGCCTCTTCTTGTTCTTCACGGCGCATCCTGTGAGGCCCGCGCGGCTACTGCTCCCGCTGATGCGGTGGCGGCGGCACGCCAGTTCGGTGAGGTTCTCGCCGCTGAGGTCGGCCACCGGACCGGGGTGCGCCTGCCCGCGGGTGATCAGCCGGCCCGTCTGGACATCCTGTCTCGCGCCGGGGTGCTCGTGCCGCAGGTCCTGGACGCGTTCAACGACCTTCACCGCTTCGACGGCAGCACATGCGAGGGGCGGGAGGCGGCGGCGCATCTGGTCGAGCGCTGCTTCATGCTGGCCGCCTGGTTCTTCCGTGCCCTGACCGGCGACGCGGAGTCGATGAACTTCGTCCACGCCGCCGTGTCCGATCTGAGTGTTCTGGCGCAGCGGGTCGCTGCGCTGGAAGAGGACCTGCCCCGTCTGCGCCGCGAATTTGACCTGCGCGTCTCGCCGGTGACCCTGGCTGTCGCCGAGCGTGAACAGCTGATCGTCAGCGCGCGCGATGCCGCCTATGAGCCGCTGCGGGAATCCGACATTGCCGCGGAAGTGCAGCGCAGGCTCGACAAGGCAGGATGGGACGTGCTGGGCGCTGGTGAGGAGACTCAGCTCAACCGCTCCCTGGGCTGCGTCCTGGTGGAACCCCGCCTGGCCGGAGGGCTCCGCGCCGACATGCTGCTGACGGTTGGCGGGCAGGTGGTCGGGATCGTCGAGTGCAAGCGGGACGGCACCGATCTCACCGACGCCATGGAGCGGGTGGGCGCACTGGCCGAGACCCCAGCGGGCTCCTTGCCGTGGCCCATGTGGCGCTCGCCGCTGCCGTACCGGTATGTGAGCGATGGCCGGCGCCTGTTGTTCTGCGACGCCAACGACCCCGAACCCCACGCTCGCCTCGTCAGCGGCTTCCACCAGCCCCGCACGCTGGCCCGCTGGCAGCGCGAGGCGGAGGCAGACAGCGCGGCGCCGACCTATCGGGCCCGACAGGCTGCCTACCTGCTGCGGCAGAACGAGGGATTTGACCAGCTCCGCGTCGCCCAGCACAGGGCGGTGCGGGCCATCGAGCAGGCCCTTGCGGTCGGTCAGCGGCGCGCGCTGGTGCAGATGGCCACCGGCTCCGGGCAGAGTTTCACCGGGGTGTTCACCGCCTACCGGCAGCTCCGCTACGCGCGCGCGGGCCGGGTCCTGTTCGTGGCCGACCGCAAGCTGGCCGTACACCAACTGATCGCTCAGTTACGCCAGTTCAGCATGCCGGACGGAGGGCGCCCTCTCGATGACGTGTACCACGTCCAGGAGCTGACCGCGGACGGCCTGGCTCCGTCGGCTTCCGTGGCCGTCGCCACGGTGCAGCGTCTGTCGGCCATGCTCGCCGGCACGCCAACGCCCGAGGACGGATCCGACTGCGTGTCGGCGTACGAGACCGCCGAATGGCAGGCGCATCCCGATGCCACACCCTGGAAGTGACCTACTGCGAGGCGCTGCCGCCCGACGCGTTCGATCTCGTCATCGTCGACGACTGCCACCGTGCGCTGTACGGACAGCGGCGTGCCCTTCTTGAATACTTCGACGCTCCCGTCGTCGGCTTCAGCGCGACGCCGACCGCTACCGCTCTGGGATTCTTCAAGGGCAACCTGGTCGACTCCTACACCTATGAACAGGCCGTCGCCGACGGCGCCGCCGTGGACTACTCCGTCTACCAGATTCAGGTCGCCGACGAACAGCAGTCGGCGTTCGCCACCCCCGTCGATGCGGTCGGTGTGAAAGCCCACAGCTTGCGCCGCGCCCGCTACGAGGACCTGGACCAGGAGCTGGCCTCCACTGCAGGGCAGGGCCCGGCGCGAGCTGTCCCCTCCGAGCGCCTGGCCACGGTGGTGACGGCTTTCCGTGACGCGCTGCCAACCCTGTTCCCCGAGCGGATGCAGCACGGCGGCGGGCTCGTCGCGGTCCCCAAGACCGTGGTGCTGGCGCAGGACGGACCGCATGCGGAGGAGGTCGTGGAACGCATCCGCGACGTGTTTGGCGCCGGGGACGCCTTCTGCCGGCGGATCACGCCCCGCGACGCCCATGCGGCGCACCTGCTGCGGGAGTTCCGCACGACACCGCAGTTCCGGATCGCGGTCGTGACGGATCTGATCTCCGGGATCAGCGACATGCGGGTGATCGAGTGCCTGCTGATCCTGCGCGAGGTGCGCTCCGCCGCCTACTACGAGCAGCTGCTGGCTATGGGAACGCAGACCATCGCGTCCGCGGAGCTGCGCGCCGTCACCCCGGGGCGGTTGCCAAGACGCAGCTCGTGGTCGTCGACGCGGCGGACGCTTCGCGTCACCTCCAGCCGCTGGTGAATGTGACGGATGCATCCGGGCAGGCGGGACGGGCCGCCTTGGAGCGCCTGCTGCACCGAGCCACTGACGGCCGGGTGACGCCGCAGGAGACAGCCGAACTCGCCATCAGGCTCGCCCGGCTCACCCCCACGCTCAGTGACGCCGACGGCCCCGAGATCCGCAAACTTGCGGGCCAGCCTCTGCAGGAGCTGGTGACCCGTCTCCTCGACTCGGTCGACTCGGATCACCTGGCACCCCTGCGCCGGGCGGGAGGCAAAAGAGCCGTTGAGGACGAGCTGCGCGCGGCCCTCTTTCCGCTCGCCGAGAACCCCGAACTCCAAGAGATGCTGCTGAGCCTGTACGACCGGCCGGCCACTTTGCGGGTGGCGGCATCCGACAGGCGTCGCCGCCAAGAGACGACGGTGGGCCGGCGTCTGGCCGAGTTCATTGAGCGGTCCGGACCCTTCACCTCCGCCCAGCTGTGGTGGATCGAGAAGATCGCGGACGTGGTGGCCACCGAGACCCGCTTCGCCCCGGCCTATCTCGACAGCATCCCCTTCTCGGCGCGCGGCGGCACGGACGGCTTCCTTGACGCCTTCGGGCCCGACGCCGCGAGCGACCTCCTGGACGAACTGCGCAGGGCCCTGGCGTGATGAATGAGGTGCCCGCCGGCTGGAGGATCGTCCGGCTGGCCGACGTGCTGAGTGAACCGCTGGTCAACGGACGGTCTCCGCGCCTCGGCGAGGGCGGATTGCCCGTACTGCGCATGCCGGCGCTGCGGGCAGCGACCGTGGACTTCACCCAGTCCAAGAGCAGCGACCGCAGTGACAACGGCCACGCGATACTGCTCGCCGAACACGGAGATGTGCTGGTTGGCCGGGTCAACGGCTCGCACTCCCTGGTCGGCGAGGGCGCCCTTGTAGACGGCCCCCGACCCCGACGGCCATCCCCGACACCATGATCCGAGTGCGCGTACGCCCCGATGCCCTCGATCCGCGCTACCTCGCACACCTGTGGAAGTCGCCGGTTATGCGGCGTCAGATCGAGACACGCGCCCGCCAGGGCAGCGCAGCGATCTGGCGGATCAATCAGCGTGATCTGGCCGAAGTCCTGCTGCCGCTGCCCCTGTGGCGGAACAGCGGCGGATCATCGGCCTGTTGGAGGACCACCTCGCCCGCATCGACGCCACCACGATCCGCACCAACAGCGCCCTCGATGAAGCCGACGTCCTGGGCCGCACTCTGACCGCGCGGGCAGGGCGCGGCGCTCTCGCCGAAGCCGCTCGGGTTCCCGCGGACCTGCCCCGGGTGCCGGGTGTTGGTGACGGGACACTGCCCGACCTGCCCGAACGCTGGCGGTGGACCCGCCTTGACGATGTCGCCGAGGTCGCCCGCGGCATCACCCTGCCCGGCACGCAGGAGTGGAATTCTGCCGATGTGGACGTCTCCTGTCTGCGGGTCGCCAACGTGCAGTGCGGCCGCCTGGACCTGGACGGCGTCCGCACGGTCCGGTTGCCCCAGCACGGGCCGAGGCAGTCCGGCTGCGGGCGGGCGATGTGCTGCTGACCGGCGGCGGATCGATCGATAGCCTGGGCCGCGGCTGGATCTGGGAGGATCAGCTGCCCCACTGCGTCCTCAACAGCCACCTCTTCCGTGTCCGGATCACCGCCCATCAGCTCCATCCCGTCCTGCTGGCTTGGCACGCCAACGGCTTCGGCCGCCAGTGGTGCCCCCACAACGCCACCCAGAGCGTGGGGTCGGCGTCCATCAGTCTGGCCAGGATCCGGCTCATGCCGGTACCCGTCGCGCCCGTAGACGAGCAACACCATCTGGTCGCGGTGGTCCAGGCGCACACCACGGCCCTGAACGCGGCCTCCGCGGCCGCCGAACGTGCTCTCGTGGTGGCCGAACGGCTGCGGCGTAACCTCCTGGAACGCACCTTCACCGGTCATTTGTCCCCTCCGCTTTCCCCGTCCGGGCAACAGGAGTTTGTGCTGTGAACCCCACCGTCTCCTCCCGCCCCGGATATGACCAGGCCCTGGTGGACCGGCTGTGGAACTTCGGCAATGTGCTGCGCGACAACGGCACCTCGGGCCTGGAGTACATCGAGCAGCTCTCCAGCCTGATCGTCCTCAAGCGCGCCCACGAACAACGCCAACGCCCCCTCAACGGGCAAGACATATTCGGTTTCGACGCCTGGGCGCAGCTCACCTCGACTGAGCGCGACCACCTGATCCCGGTCTACGAGCAGATCCTGGGCCTGCTCGCCGCCCGGCCCGGAACGCTCGGGCTGCTCTTTCGCCGGGCACAAAACCGCATCCCGGAGCCTGCCCTCCTGCACCGCTTGATCGTTGATGTGGTGGACCGTTACCAGTGGTCCGCAGGCGACATCGGTGCCGTCTTCGAGGCGCTGCTGGTCCGCATGAGCGCAGACACGAAGACTGGTGCTGGCCAGTACTTCACGCCCCGGCCGCTGATCGAGGCGATCGTGCAGTGCGTCCAGCCCGGCATCGACGACACCGTTGCCGACCCGGCCTGCGGCACCGGCGGTTTCCTAATCAAAGCCTTCGACTACCTGGTCGACCACTTTCCTTCAGGTGTCACCGCGGCCCAGCGCAAGCGGCTCGACCAGGGCGCCTTCTTCGGCATCGAACTCGTCGACGCCACCGCGAGGCTGGCCACGACGAACCTGGTCCTGCACGGCGTCACCCGGGCCGACGAGGCCCACCCGTGCATCATCGTCGGGGACGCGCTGGCCCGCCCGCCGGTCAAGCGGGCGACGCTGGTTCTCACCAACCCTCCGTTCGGGCGCCGCTCCACCAGCGAGGAGCCCTACCGGGAGGACTTCTGGACCCTCACCACCAGTCGGCAGCTCAACTTCCTCCAGCACATCCACAGCCTGCTGGAGACCGACGGCCGCGCCGCTGTCGTGGTGCCCGACAGTGTGCTGTTCGAAGGCGGGGCCGGTGAGCTGATCCGGCGGCGCCTGCTGTCTGCGTGTGACGTGCACACCCTGCTGCGGCTTCCCACGGGAATTTTCTACGCCGGCGGGGTCAAGGCCAGCGTCCTGTTCTTCGACAAGCCTGACCCGCGCCCGGACGGCAGCCCGTCCACGACCCGGCTGTGGGTGTACGACCTGCGCTCTCCGCACACGGTGACGGCCAAGCCCATGGCGCTGGCCGACCTCGACTACGGTGGCTTTGTGGCCGCTTACCGGCCCGGACGGCCCCGCAGCGAACGAGTCGAGACACCCCGCTTCCGGTCCTTCGCGGTCCAGGAGCTACTCGCCAGGAGCGGTGTCAACCTGGACCTTCAGATCGCCGAACCCCCGCCCGGGCCCTTCGCGCTGGAAGAGCCCGAGGCCGACCTACACCGCATGGCCCAGGAGATTACCGCTGAACTGGGCGCCGCTCTGGCCGAGTTCGCCTCCCTGACCGAAGCGCTGCGCCCCTACGGTGTGCACGCGGACAGCCCAGATGGTGAGGCGGAGCGGTGATGGCGACCAGGGGGGCCACGACCGGGGGGATGCCGTGCGGCTGCTGCGACTGAGCCTTCCCTCCTACCGGGGCCTGCACCACTTCGAGCTGGACCTCGCGGGCGCCCTCGACGGCGGCCATGCCATTGCCACCCTGATCGGCCCCAACGGCGGCGGCAAGTCGCGGGCCCTGCACGCGCTCGCCGAGATCTTCGGCGCCCTGCACCGGCCGGGGCGCCGTGTGGGGTTCGCCTTCGAGCTCGACTACGAGGTCCACGACAGGACGGTCCGGGTGGTTCAGACCTCCCCCGATGGCTCTCCCGAGCTGACCGTGAGTACTTCGTTAGGCCGGCCGGTCCGTGTGGTCCGCGCGGTGTGGGCGCAGCATCTGCCCGATCACGTCTTCGGCTACCAGGCGCATGCCCGGGCCCCTGGACCAGCGAGTTCGAGCAGCACCGCCGCTTCGCTGTCCGTCGCGTCGGCCACTGGCGGCGGCAGTGGATGAAGGACTTCGACCAGTGGCGCGCACACCACATGCCGGACGAGGAGAGCTATGGACCGAGCAGCTCACCCTGCCCATCAACTGCCCCTGTACACGCCGGTGTTCCTGTGCACGCCCGCGCACCTGCCACTACTGCTTCTCGCACAGACCACCCATTGGTCCGATTCGTTCGGCACCTACCTGCGCCGCCACTCCTACCTGCAGCGGGTGGCCTCCGCGGTCCTGCGGATCCGCGCGCCGCGCGCCGCACGCGCCCCGCACCTGGCCGCCCTCCTGTACTGGGGCCTGGGCGGGCCCGCCCGTACCCTGTTCGCGGCCGCCGCCGAATCGGGGCGGTTCGGTCTTATCCCCGACGCCGACCCGGTGGACGGAGCCGGCAGCCCCGCCGACGGGTTCCAGATCGACCTGGGCGCCGCGGAGGACGTCCGCGCCTTCCGTAACCTCTTCGACAGCGACCTGTCGATGTTCGGCCTGCTCGCCACCCTGCTGGACGCCGGCTACCTCACCGTCGACGTCCGCCTGGACAAACCCGGCGCGCTCACCGTCGGCCTGGACGACCTGAGCTCCGGGGAGCAGCAACTCCTCACCATTTTGGGCCTGCTGCGACTGCAGCGGACACATGAGTCGCTGTTCCTGCTGGACGAGCCCGACTCCCACTTTCACCCCGAGTGGAGCCGGCGCTGGTACTCCTCAGTGCGCAGCGTGCTGGGACCGCATCAGCACTCGCAGTTCCTCACCGCCACCCACGAACCGCTCCTGGTGGCCAACATGACCCGTGAGCAGATCCGCGTCGTCACCACCGACGTGGAGGGCCAGGCCACCGCGGTGATACCCCGGGCCAACCCGCGTGGACAAGGCGCCGGCGGCCTGCTGACCACCGACCTGTTCGACCTGCCCACCCAACTCGACGAGCACACCCAGGAACTGATTGACCGCCAGTACGCGCTGCTCCCCGAGGCGGACGGCGACCCGGTCAAACAGGCCGCACTGCGCGACGTCACCGCCCAGCTGGAGACCATGGACTTTCCCAACTCCGACCGTGATCCGCTCGTAGCGGCCTTCCTCGCCGAGCTCCACCGCAGACGCCTCGCGCTCCTCGATGCCGCGCAAGGCCCCAACCCGCCCTCGCCCGAACGACTACAGGCCCTGGTCGCCGAGCTGTTCCATGAGCGCTTCTCGTCGGTGATCTGACCCCGATGAGACACGTGAACATGCAAGGGCTCACCGCCCCGCCGGCCTGGGCAACCAAGGCCAAACGCACCCTTGACGCGGTCAGGGCCGCCGTCGCCGCCGGCACCAAGCGCAAATTCACCATGCACTGGACCGAGGACGCCGTACGCAACGTGCTCCTCGAACTCGTCGGCGACAAGTGCTGGTACTGCGAGACCTTTATCGTGCGCGCGGACATCACCGTCGACCACTACCGGCCGAAATCCGAAGTACTCGACGTGCCCGGCCACCCGGGTTACTGGTGGCTGGCCTACGACGTGTCGAACTACCGCATCGCCTGCAGACACTGCAACAGCGGCGGGGCCCGCTACAACGGTGTCCGGGAAGGCCGCGCCAAGGGCAGCCAGTTCCCGCTCATAGGCGGAACTCGCGCCCGCACATCAGTCGACGACCTGGACCGCGAACAGCCGCTGTTCCTGGACCCAGCTCACCACAGCGACCCCGACCTGCTCGGCTTCGACAGCGCCGGCTACGCCCGGCGCAGCAACACCTCCTACTCGCAGGCCGAAACGAAACGCGGCCTGTGCCGCGCCGACGAAACCATACGGATCCTCGCGCTCAACGACTCCCACCTCGTCCTGATGGCGCTCTTTGAATCTCCCCACATAGTGCTCAGGGATGGGGCAAACCTGCTCTGTTGATCTCCCCACCTTTTGGGTGGTCGGGTTGGGCGCTTTGTGTGATCTTGATCGGCGTGTCGGGATGGCAGCGGTGCGTCTGGAAAGCCTGCGTGAGCTTCGAGTTCGGCCTGTTCGGGGGCCTGGATGCTCACCAGGGAGGAAGACGTGGATGCTCATGCACTGCGTCGGCAGGGCTGGACGATCTCGGCCATCGCCCGGCACTTGGGCCGGGACCGCAAGACGATCCGCGCCTATCTGAACGGCGAGCGGGTTCCTGGCTATCGGCGTCAGTCTCCGGACGCGTTCGTGCCGTTCCTGGACTACTGTCGCCAGCGGCTGGCGGACGATCCACATCTGTGGGCGTCCACGCTGTTCGACGAGGTCGCCGCGCTTGGCTATGCGGGCGCCTACTCCACCTTCACCCGTGCGCTGCGCCGCTATCAGGTGCGTCCGCACTGCGAGCCGTGCAAGACCTCGACCGGCCGGGACGTCGCGGTGATCGCCCATCCACCGGGCGAAGAGATCCAGTTCGACTGGCTTGAGCTGCCCGACCCGCCCGAGGAGTGGGCGGTCGGCGGGCACGCGCACCTGCTGGTCGGCGCGCTGGCGCACTCGGGCCGGTGGCGGGCGGTTCTCGCGGAGTCGGAGGACTTCCCGCACCTGGTCCACGCCCTGGACCAGGTGATGCGCAAGCTCGGCGGGACTGCCCGGCGCTGGCGCTTCGACCGGATGGCCACCGTCTGCTATCCCTCCAGCGGGCAGGTCACCGCAGCCTTCGCAGGCGTCGCGAAGTACTACGGGGCCGGCGTCGACATCTGCCCGCCACGGCGCGGGAACCGCAAAGGCGTGGTGGAGAAGGCCAACCACTCGGCAGCTCAACGCTGGTGGCGGACGGTCCCGGACCATCTGACGGTTGAGCAGGCCCAGTCCGGGGTCGACAAGCTCGCGCTGCGCATGGACGAACGCCGCCGCAGAGTCGACGGGAGCAAAGTCACCGTCGCCGAACTGGCTGCAGGTGAACCGCTGTTGGACCTGCCGGTCAGGCCGTTCCCGGCCGAACTCGAAGTGGAACGCACGATCAGCCCGCAGAGCCTGGTGTCCTTCCGCGGCAACTACTACTCGGTGCCGCCCGGCATGCCCGGCGCCCAGATCCGCCTGGTGCACCGGCTCGGCGAGGACCACCTCCACATCGTCACCGCCGGCCGGGCCGTGATCGCCCAGCACCGGCGGGCCGTCGACGGCGCGGGCCAGACCGTCCGCGACGCCGGACACGTGATCGCGCTGGAGCGGACGGTGCTGGCCGCCTTCACCGACCGGGCCCCCTGCAAGACCAAGGTCCGCCGCCCGCCTTCGGAGGCCGCGCTCGCGGAAGCCGAACGGCTCCGCGGCGGGACTGCCGCCGGGAATCCGGCCGAACGGGTCGTGATCGACCTGTCCCACTATGCCGCCGTGGCCGACCGGCTGCGGACCGCCCCCAACTCCGATGAGGAGAACGCGGATTGAGTACGTCACCGATGCAGGTGAGCGAAGCACGCCGCTTCCAGCAGCTGCGGGGCCACCTGTCCTATCTCAAACTCAACGACGCCGCCGAGGCACTGAACCGGGTGCTGGACCAGGCCCGCACCGAGCGGATGTCGCTGACCGCCGCGCTGGAACGGCTGCTGGAGATCGAGGTCGAGGCCACCGAGGCCCGCCGGCTCGCGGCCCGCGAACGCTTCGCCTGCCTGCCCGAGCCGTGGACCCTGTCCGACTTCGACTTCGCCGCCCAGCCCGGCGTCGACGAGAAGCTCATCCGTGACCTGGCCACCCTCCGCTTCCTCGACGACGCCTCCAACGTCCTGTTCGTGGGGCCGCCCGGGGTCGGCAAGACCATGCTGTCCGTCGCACTCGGTCGGGCGGCGGTCGAGGCGGGCAACCGCGTCTACTTCACCACCGCGGCGGACCTGGCCGCCCGCTGCCACAAGGCCGCGCTGGAGGGCCGGTGGAAGACCTGCATGAACTTCTTGCCGGCCCGAAACTCCTGATCATCGATGAACTGGGCTATCTCCCGCTGCCCGAGGACGGCGCATCCGCCCTGTTCCAGGTGATCAACCAGCGATATCTGAAATCAAGCACGATCCTGACGACCAACGTCGGCATCGCCGACTGGGCGACCGCTTTCGGCGACGCCACGGTCGCCGCCGCGATGCTCGACCGGCTCCTGCACCGGGCCGCAGTCGCCGGCATCGACGGGCCCTCCTACCGGCTCCGCGGTCACCAGAGCCAGGCCGAAACCATCCGAGCCGGGGTGAACGCCCGTGTCTCCTGACACCCCCGACACCACCGAGGTCGAATCCGAGATGGCACGTCGCTGCCCGGTCTGCGAGACCGTCTTCACCGTGACCTACCCCTTCAGCCGACAGGTCTTCTGCTCACCCACCTGCAAAGTGGCCAACCGCAACAGCAGACCGGCCCGGCAGACTTGTCCGGTCTGCGAGAACGAGTTCACCACGACGGTCGCCCGCCGACGGACCTACTGCTCGGAGGAGTGCCGCGGCGCTGCCCGCACCAGCGACGACATCCGGGACCGGCGTGTCTGTCTGGTCTGCCACGGTCCGTTCGAGGCCCTGAAAACCACCCGCCAGATCTACTGTTCCCCGGCCTGCCGCAAAGACGCCGAGCGCCGCCGTGACCAGGCAAGAGACGAAGACCGCGCACGTCGTCTCGGTGAGACCACTTCTCTGCCGTCGTGGCCTGAGCTTCCTCCGTCGTCCAAGACTCTCAGCCAGCCCCTCACGCGTCAGCAAGTTGCCGCGGAACGTGACCCGCTGGAACCGACCGCGACCCGCAACTGCCCCCACTGCCAGCAGCCGGTCACCATCGTCGCGCTTCTCGCGACCCCGAAGCCGCCCGCCCTTCCATCCCCACCGCCAGCCCCGACATCGTTCCGCTGCGAAGGACTCAGTGACCGTCGTCCACTGACCGTCACTGATCACCGAGCCCGCCGACCTTACGGTCGGCGGGCTCACGCCGTCAGCCCCTCGAACGCAACCGATCCAGTTCGCTCCCGATCCCGTCCCGCAGCACGTCATGCTGGGGACCCAGCCTGAACTCCTCGTCACTCCACCGGTCGCCCGGATGCAGCCACACAGGCTTGCCCACCAGATCGGCCGGCTCCCACTCGAACCGCGGCCAGACATGGGCATGCAAGAACGGGTCAGTGTTCCCCAGAATCTCCAGGTTGACCCGGCGGAAGTCGGGGTCCAGGCGCCGGCAAACGCGCTCAACGGCTTCTCCGAGCCGGTCCATGTCGGACAGAAACGACAGCCGCCTCGCCCTCGGCAGATCAGACAGCCGCTGAACACCTGGCTCGTCCACGAGGAGAACCGAGTAGCCCGGCAAGAACTGAACGTCGCCGATCACCGCGAACCCCGACTCAAGCCGCCGCAGCACGGTCGGGTTCTCACCTCGCAGAGCAGCCCCGATCCGATCCATCCGCCAGTCACCAGTCATGGCCCCAACTTAACCACCGATGATCAAAGCCCGCTCTTCGCTCCCCAACCTCCCCACATACATCAAGAACCAACCAAGTGAGGCAAGGAGCGACCCTGGCCGTTTCCACGAATCGCCATCAGTCCCGCTCCGCAGCCGCCTCATGCGGGAGGTCGGCGTGCTCGCCCGCTACGGGGACAAGACCGACATCCAGCAGCTGATCGACGACAAGGTGGGACCCAAGGCGCCATACAGCTCGGCAGCTGCCATGGCCCTGGCCCTGCAGCGCGCCTGCGACCGGCCCGCCGCCGCGCCCACGCCGGCCGCAACGACGCCCACACCCACCATCGACCCGGCACGCTCCCGAGTCGACCTGCAAGACCTGCTGGAACATCTGGACCCGGACGACCTGAAGGCCGGCATCACCCTCACCGGCCGACACGAGAAGAAGGTCCACCAGGCGGTCCTGAACCACGAGGGCCAGATCAACGTCCTGGGCCGCCCCTGGCGTACCCCGACCACCGCCGCCAGGGCCGCGACCGGCAGCAACAAGATCGACGGCTGGGATTTCTGGCGCCTGACCATCGCCGGTGTGGAGCAGACTCTTGCCGAGTTCCGCGCCACGCACTTCCCGCCACCCGCACCAGCCTGAACGCCGCAGGCGAGGCATGGGAACGCCAAGGACAAGGTGCGAGGGCAACGCCCGCGGCAGTCACGGGACTTTCTTGGCCCCGCCCATGACGGCGGGCGACCTGGAATGGGCTATGACCGCTGGCCGGGCGCAGCGCGCACTGACGATCGCGGCGCGCCTCAAAGCCGCCTGATCCTCACGCAGTTCGCGCTCCGTGCCCGCTGCCCGGTGCGGTCGCGTTCGGTGAACTGTTCCCTGTCCCTGCCGAGGATTTCGTCCGTGCAGGTCAGGCCGCATGTCGGTACTCGTGGATGCCGCCGAGGTGGTCACGTCGGCGTATGTCGAGGTGCAAGAGGCGGCGAAGGCCTCGAAGGCCGGTGGCTGGCTCGGACGCTGGCGCGGCTGACCCCGGCAGAGCGAGGGCTTGCCCAAGGCCGCCTGGACAAGCCCTCGTTGTCGGTGGCGGCTGCGAGGCTGGAGACATGGACAGCGACGATGAGCAGCTGCTGCGCGGCCGGATCTACGGCACCGACCACGACCACCTTGGCCTGCGGCCGGGACGGCGCTACGCCGAACTCGTCGGCGGGCCGCTGGACGGATTGCTGCTCGACATCACCGGCTGGAGGCCGGAGGAGATCGGCGGGTCTGCACTGCCGGGGCTGTCCGGCAGGACCCACCTTCGGAAAGGGCCTCGCCATGATCACCGATCCGTTCGCGGCAGGCGGCGACAAGGGCCCCCACCTGCTCGTCCTGCTCCTGGTGGCCGCCGAAGGGCTCGCCGCCGCGTACAGCGAGGCGTGGGCGAGCGCCCTGACAACCGCAGTAGCCCGCCGCCGGAGGCGGCGCGGAGGGTGGCGGAGGCGTCGTAGAGGGTCACGGTCATGGCGGGCCTCTTTGTGCTGCGGTCGAGGGCGAGACGGAATGCACGTACGTGTGCGGTCAACTGCCTCCGGCGGGAGGGGTTGGCGAAGGTGTAGGTCAGGGGAGGGAGAAGGGCTTGGGACGGGGGCGTACGTGCATTTCGTCTCACGGCGACCCGCCCGCGGGGCCGCCGGGAACACCGGGGGCCGTCCCAGCGGCCGGGGAGCAGACGCGGGTGGGAGTGGCATAGCGCGGCGCGGGCGCGGGACACGCGAGAGGAGGCGGCGGGCGCGGCCGCGGGGGCGAAGGTGCGCCTCCACCGCAGCCATGTACCGCTCGCGGACATCCGCCAGCGCCCGCAGGTCGACGACCGACGTCGGGATCACCATCGCCGTGTCGTCCGCCACTGGGGGCGAGAGCCACGCATCCTTCATGCTCCGCCCGGCCACCGTCCGCGTACGGGCGACGAGTTCGTCATACGCGGCGCCCACCTCCGGAGCCTCGAAGCGGACCCACGCCTCGTGCCAGGTCAGTCTGGCCTGGATCTCCCGCAGCTGCTCCGACAGGCGGACCCGCTCCTCGGCGGCGGCGTCCGCGCGGCGGCGCCGCACGGCGTACGCCATCTCCGCGTACTGGATGCTCACCTCGTACGCGCTCGCTAACAGTTCTTGCTTCCGCTCCCGCAGCTGGGCGCGGCGGCTGATCCGCGCCTGGACGCCGAGGATGAGGCCGGTCACGAGTGCGGCGAGAACGGCGGCGTAGGGGCCGAATGCCTTGATCGCGTCAGCCAATGATCTGGTCCTGTTCGTCGAGACCCGGCGAACCGTGGCCGTGGGGTGCTTCGAAGCCCGGCCAGATGCTGGTGGCGCGATAGGCAGACTCCCAGCGCAGATGGCGGACGATGATCGCGACGAGGAGCCGTCCGCTGTCACCGGGCGACCAGCGGCGCGAGGGCGCGTCCTTCGGGTACCAGAGGCACAGGGAACCGTCGGGGTTGCGGTGGGCGGGGCAGTCGGGTCCGCGTGCGTGGACGCGGGGGCTGCCGGATCGCCGGAGGCGAAGACGATGCGGAGACTGTGCGAGGGCAGGATCCGCACGTGCGGGTAGACCTGGACGGTGAACCCGGACGCGAAGTCGGCGGGTCCGTCCACCTCGCGCACGTCGAGCCCCGTCGAGCGCATCCCGGTAAGCAGCTCGGCGCGGGCCATGGGACGGGCGAACCAAGGACGGCGCACGGGACGCCGGTCACCGCTCAACGGCCGTGTCCTCCCGCCACGAGCGCGTCTTGGGGAGGAGCAGGCTCGCGCCCGCGAGACCGAGGCTGGCGGTGGTGCTCAGGGAGTGGAGGCGGTGGAGAAGGCGCGCTCGCGTTCACGCATCGTCTTGGGGAAGAGGTGCTCCAGGACCTCCGTCACCGTGTCGATGTCGTCGGGGTCGGCGATGGCCTTCGCGAGCTTGTCGGCGGCGACCCGCAGCCGCCGCTCGGCGTCCGCGTCGGGGATCAGCGGCTTGAGGTCGGGCGAGACGGAACGCGGATCCTTGGTCGGCTCGCCGCGCTGGAGGCGCAGGGCGGCCTCCAGCAGCACCGTGTGGACCGCGCCGACGAGGCCCATTCCCGGCTCGACGAACTCGTAGGCCCACAGAGAGAGTTGGTGCGAGGAGAAGCCTGGCTTCGTGGCCTGAGCATTCCACGCCTTGAGGATGCGGATGGCGCGGCGCCGGGTGCGCCGCAGGGCGTCGGCGCCGGACGTCAGCAGCTCCACGTGGCCCTGGGGGTCGCTGGCACTCCAGGCCTTCTTGGAGCCCGGGGCCCGCTCCAGGTCGGGGATCCACAGCCCGCGCCCTCGCGGCGGCGCAGCGCCACGATGAGATCGACCGTGACATCCGTGCCGTTGACCGGAGCGCCGAAGTGAATCTTGAGGCCCCGCCGGGACGTGCACACCCGCGCCTTGGGGTAGGACGGGGTGCGCTCCGGGTCGCGGAGCTTCGGACCGATGAACGCGACGAGTTCGTCGGTGACGGCGTGCAGGGCCTCCTTCGCCGTCAGGACCGAGCTCCGGGTGCCGGACACGGTCCAGGATGATCCCGCCGTCCCCGTCGCTGACCGCTCCCGCGTGCGGCTGAATGTGGGTGCCAACGGGGATCGAACCCGAGCTGTACGACGTACGGCCCTCGGGGTGCTGCTCGGCCAACTTGCGGGCCAGCGCGAGACGTTCACGCGTAGCCGTGAGGACGTCGGGATCTACGTTGATCAGGGTGAGCAGGTCGTCGAACTGCTTGTGCAGATGTGCCATGACCGTTCCTTGCGGGGGAGAAGAGTGAGGTGCGTGGACAGACGGCCGGCACGGGTGTGTGCCGTGTTCCGAGTCTGACCCACACCACTGACAACGCCCCCGCGCTCAGCGGGGTCATAGCCCAGCGCGGCCCGGTCGATGAGGCGGTCACCGAGATCACGGACCGGCGCCGCCCGTCGGATCTCACGACTCCCGGAGTCATCGGGGTCTTCCTTTCCTTGGGCCAGGATCCGGCCTCCGACGAAGACCACACCCAGAGCGAGCGCGGAACCGACACCGACCATGGTCTTCTTCAGCAGACCGTCCACGTGGCGCTTGTGCTCGGTGTCCTTTGAGAAGCAAGTCTTGCCGTTTCCTGGATGAGTTCGAGGAGGTGCTTCCTCTGCTCCCAGGTCAGGTCGTCCCTGCGGAGTTCCCGCTCGAAGATCTCCCGGTTCTCCCGGAGGGCCTGGTAGACCTGATCCAGGCTGTGTCTGCCGTCCGCGAGCGTGGCCTCGTGGGCCTTCTCGATGGCGCCGAAGGCGTCCGTGGCGAACTTCCTGAACTCGGGGAACTGTTCGACGATCTTCATGGCCACTTCGGTGTCCATGTCAGGCATCATGGCCGCGAACCTGATCGTCTTCTCCTTGGAGAGGTCCTCCAGGTGTCGATCCCGAGCGCGCGCATGATCTCGGCTTCGTTCTTGTACTTCATGCTGTGGAGCCTCCATTGCTCTCCTTCGCGGCGCGCTCTTCCGCGCTGCGGGCCCGGTAGTCGATCCCTTGGATGTGCAGGGCGACTCTGTTGCTGAATTCGTCAGCTGGCGAGTTGGTGGCTGAGGCGCTCGAGTCGGCTGGTGCGGGGCTTGCGTAGGGGGTCGGTGGTCCACCAGGCGTCGAGGCGGACGATGTTGAGGGTGGTGGCGGAGAAGGCGTGTTGGAGGGTGACTTTCGGCAGGCCGCGGTAGCGGGCCCGGCGGATGCCGGTGATGTCGAGGGCCTGGTTGACGGTGCCCTCGATGCCGGCGCGCAGGGCGTACTTGGTTCTCCAGGACTCGGTGTCCTGCTCGGCTCTGGCCGTGGTGGTGCGTTCGTGGAGTTCACGGGGACGCAGGGTGAGCATGCGGGTACCGCGGACGGAGCTGGTGCAGTTGGCCCGGGAGGGACAGGGACGGCAGTCGGAGCGGGCGAAGTCGATCACGATGGCGTTGCGGCCGTGCTGGGTGACCGGGTACCAGCCGGCGCTGGTGGCGCCCTGGGGGCAGCGGACCTGGCGGGCTTTCCAGTCGATGCGGAAGGCGCTCTTGTCGAATCCCTGGGCGGCCTTGGCCTGGGGTGAGTGGTCGGCCAGGAGCGGGGTGACCATGCTGATGCCCCGGCCCGCTGCTTCCACGACCAGGTCGACGCAGGGGTATCCGGAGTCGAGGTAGTGCTCGCCCGGTGCGACCTGCCGCTCGGCCAGGTTCTGCTGGATGGGCGCGGTGGCCCTGACGTCCGGAACGGTCGCCTCGGTGGTGTGGACGTCCGTGATCAGCCGCAACGGCAGCCCCACAGCTTCGGCTTCGGCTTCGGCTTCGGGAAGGGTGTCGCAGGTCTCGGTGAGGTGGACCTTGTATCCGAGCCAGAACAGGTCGTCACCCTTGGCCGACCAGCGGGCGTCGGGGTCGTAGGGGGCCAGGCGAATATGGCCGGGCGGGACGCCCTCGTCGTCGGCGTCCCGCTTGGTGATCACCTCCCGTCCCCGGGCATCGGTACGGATGATGTAGGTCTGCACCAGGACCTGCCGCAGGAGGGCCACCGCTTCGATCTCGCGGACCCATACCGGGGCGGTGCCGGACCAGGCGGCCCGGCACAAGGCCAGGGCGTCCTGGCCGAAGACCTGGGCGAGCCGGTCCCGCCTGGTCTTCGAGCGCGGCATCGTCCAGCCATCCACGCGCGGCCCGTAGCGTTCGGCGAACTCGGCGACGTCGATCACCCCGGCCAGCCAGGACGGCGCTGCGACGGCCAGGGCCTCCAGCGCGGCCCGCACACTCTCCCCGGCCAGTTCGGTGCGGTTCAGGTCACGGACCGCGCTGATCACGTGGGTGGAGTCGGTGCGCTGCTTGCCACCGGCCTTGATCAGCCCGGCCTTGCGGCAGTGCTCGACGAGCCTGTCGAAGAGTGTCCGCTCCAGGCCGTGCCCGACCAGCCGGGCACGGAACCTCGACAACGCGGAGAAGTCGAAGCCGGCATCGGACAGCTCCGTGCCCAGCGCGTACTTCCACGACAGACGGTCCCGTGACGCGTCCGCGGCCTGCCGGTCGGTGAGGCTCTCGGTGAACTGCAGCACCGTCACCAGGGCGAGCAGGGCCGGGGACTGGGCGGGAGCCCCACGGTCGGGAAACGCATCGGTGAACAACGCGTCGCCGAAGACCTCGGCGAGGTGGTCACGCAGGCGCATGGGCAGGCTGCCACCAGGGAAGGCGGCGCGGGCCGTCCTGGCCGTCCGTTCAGGGACAGACGGCCATCCCCCGGACACATGGACACCGCACCAACCCCTGCGGCCGGGGCAGACAGAACGACCGCACCAACGATCATGCCGGGCCGCCCCGCACCCTTGCAGGCAATTCAGCAACAGAGTCCTGACCCTGCTCAAAGTCGAGTTGAACCACGTGGGCACCTACGGCCGACAGATCTGCACCGCCTGGCAGGCCAAAGAACTCCTGCGCGATCTCCTCGGCCTCGCCGTCAGCCGCACCCACATCACCCCCGACCACTCCGCGATCTCCGCCGCCCGCCACCGCTTCCTCGCCCACGTCGCCGACCACGCCTACCTACCCGAACTCGTCACCCTCGCCGAGACCGTCGAGCAGTGGTGGGACGGCATCGAGACCTACCTGGCCACCGGCATCACCAACGCCGCCTCCGAAGGCAACAACCGCCTCATCAAGCTCGAAGCACGCAACGCCTTCGGCTTCAGGAACCGAGCCAACCAACGCTTACGCTCACGCTGCGCAACCACCCGGAGGAGTCGACGGGAGGCGCACCCCCACTAAATTCGAAGACCCGGTATCCCCGCCACCAGCGCCTCCTACAGGCCGACCGACTGGAGCATGTTCAGCAGGATGTCGGTGTTGCCGATCGCAGTCTCCAGCGCCTCCCGGGCCGCCTCCAGCTGTTCGGCCTACGCGGCCAAGGTGTCCACGTCGCCCTGGGCGGCGGCGTCCTGACTGGCGGCGATCACGCCGAGCAGTAGGTGGGGCCACTCGCCGCGTGTGCGGCGGCCAGCGGGATCGGCCCGGTCGGCATGGTGCTGGGCCATCAACCTGAGCGGCGTGCCGGCCCGCAGGACCTGCCAGCGCTTGACCGGGTCGTCCGGCCCGGCACCTGCGGCCTTCAGTTGCGCCTCCTACGCCGCGTGGTGGGCGTCGTCGTCCAGGACGACACCGTCGGCGAGCGCCGCCTTGGTCTGCACCATGCCGAGCAGGGCTGCGTTCGCGTGATGTGTTCCCTGCATGGGCGGGCGTTTCCCGCCCATGCTCGCGATGCTCATTGCGTGGATGAAGCGCCTGGACGGGGCCGTATTGCGAGCAGTTGCCTGAGCTCGCGCTGGGATACATGCGAGCGTTGAGCGGCGACCTTGACGCTGCACGTGTTCATGGATGATGGGGCCCTCGTGCCGCGCTCGCTCATTCCGTTGATCGCGCGGACCGGTACACGCTGTACGCCCTCGGTCTGCCGGGGATGGGCTACTCCGAGATCGTGCCCGGCTCGTCGTACGACGAGCCGGCGATGCGCGCGGGCGTCCAGCGGCTCCTGACCGAACGCGAGCGCCTGGTACTGGGCCAGCGCTCGGCGCTGCCCCTGCTCGCCGCCGCGGTGACGCTTGACGTACTCGCGGTGCTGGCCTCCCCGTTCGACGTGAACACGGCCAGCTCCTACGGCGTGATCATCTGCGAGGGCGCGGGGCCGGTGCAGAGGATGCTCGGGCTCGTCGAGAAGCCCGGCCGCCCGGAGGCGTGTCGGCTTCTCGCCGAGCACGCGCCGGCTCCCTGCGGCTCTTGCAGGGCCGCATGCACATCACACGGGACCTGCTGAGTGGTCTCCGCTCAGCGGAGGCGGGTTCCGTGGCAGAGCCGAAGCTGTCCCTGGCGCTCGCCGCCTACTCCCGCGCCCACCCTGTCGACGTCGTCACCACCACCCAGCCCATGACCGACCTCGGGCTGGATACCGGCGACCTGTGACGCCGTGGCCCCGTACCCCGAGAAGCCGGCGCGCGCGGGCAGCCGCGAGGCCTCCCGTGGGGAGCCGGGAGGTGCGGCGGGCCCCGCCGCCACGGGGGAAGCGGCAGGGCCCGAGGGGTTTCCACCTGGGGGTGAGGGGCCGTCCGCACACCATGCACCACAAACCGGCCACCGCGGTAGATCCCGGCCGGAAGTAGGCGCTGTCAGCCAGCGGCAATGATGGGCCCATGACCATCAACATGATCAACTTTGGGCTCACCTGGACCGACCCTGAGGGAGTACATCGCGCGTCCGCCGTCTCCTACGACAAGGTGAGCGGGGAGAGACGGAAGCAGCGCCTGGAGGATGCCGGTTGCACTGACGTGGAACTCGTCGAAGTCCGGCCCGGACAGCTGCCCCAGCCGAAGGCCTGACTTGTTCCCCGGACAGCCGTGCAACTCCGCGCACCCGGGCTTACAGGGGTTATCCACAGGCCGACACGCGACGGCCCGCCTCGTCGTACGGTGCCGTTCCAACGAGTTCGGGGTGTGCGATGGCGTTAAGGGTGGATCTGTCCGTCCAGGTCGAGGACGCGCTCAAGGAACTGCCCGCCGAAGGGCATCGCGACGTCATGGAAGTGATCGCGGCCGCCTTGACCCGGCGGGGATCGTGGCCGGCGCCCGGCGGCTGGGACGGTGCGATGCAGCGGGGGCGGCGCGCTTGGGTGGCGTACACGGCGTACCGGGACGGCATCAAGGTGTACGAGGTGGGCTGGACCGGATGACGGTCTCGGCCGTCCGTTCCCATTCTGTTCATGGCCACGCCCGACGCGTCCGGACCGTGCCGCCTATGTCATCAAAGGATTCTGAACCGAAACTTCCCGAACCTGGTCGGTGAAGTAGCCGGCTCCGGCCTGCCCAACAGCCGGTCGCTGCTCGTCGCCGTCCTCGGACTCCCACCACTCGGCGACAATGCGCAGCGCGTGGGCGTCTGAAGTCCTAGCCCGCTCGTACGACCACAGTTCGTAGCGCTCCTGGGGCTTGCTGAGGGGATGGTGCGAGCGCAGGTTGCATACGATCACGCCAGTGCGGTCCAGGTCACTTGTCAGATCGTCGGGCGGCTGGAGGGCAGTGCCGTAGAAGGGATTCGCCGCCAGGAGGCCGACGACCCAGTCTTCCTCGTCCCAGCGTTGATCGGCGGGCTCGATGATGTACCCCAGCACTTGCAGCGGGATGCGGCCGTTGAATCGATCTCGGGTGACTGACCGGTCGACCAGCGGACGGAAGTAGCCGCGGCTGGGGACGTCGAACTGCCGGTAGAGCTGCTGCAGCGAGCCAGGGTCCAGTGGTATTCCGATGAGCTGGAAGGAGACATTGCAGCGCATGACGTGGCGTGTTTCTTCTGCGGAGATGCTGCCTGACACGGTGTAGAAACCGCCGTCACAGACTTCGAAGTAGACGAACTCCTCGCTGTGGTGGGGATCTTCAAGCTCACTGGTCCGTTCTTCCCAGTTCTTGAGGGCCTCGGCAAAGCCATCGGCGCCACAGCCATGCCAGTTCCGGCCATGCTGCTGGATACTCCACTGACTCCGCTCTCCCATCCACCCCAGTTCGTTCAGCGCGTCAAGGAGGCGGAGGAGGTCAGGCTGGCCCCATGCGGTGACCGGCATATCCAGGCACACGCCGCTTCCCGCAGCCGGCACCCAGTCGACATCGGGCAGGTCGAGGCAGAAGACCCCGGGGCTGAACCCTCCTGCTCCGTAGAACCATGGCACCGTGTCCCCGCTGCCGTTGAGCAGCCTGTAGCGGCTCGTAGGCAGCTTCCCTGCCTTCTTGCCCGAACTGCGGGCGGCCTTATCGGCCTCACGCATCTTTTCGCCGCGATGGACACGCCCGTGGACAACGAGTTCATCGTGTTTCAGGCGAAGAAGGCGATCCAACTCCTGCGGGTCCCTCAGAGCCCTGAGGATGTCGACCTCGTCGAAGACGAGGACCAGTCCATCCCTGCGGTCCCCGACGATCTCCCCGTCCGCTTCCCCGGTGATCCCGGACATGGTGAACAGCAGAGCCACAACAGTGCCGTCGAGACGGCCCAGGCGGCTGCGGACCGCATCTACGACCTTGGATCCGGCAGGTCGGCGCTCCCACTTCGCTTCGACGAGATAGCGGTGGCTGTGGGAGACGACCGCGAAGTCGGTCTGCCGGGGACGCGCCATCCTCGGATTATGCACGACCTGGTAGTGAGCCCGTCGAAATATCCGCTCCAGCAGTACTTCGAGCTTGTAGCCGCGGCGCTGCGTGTTGGAGACCGACCGCAGGGCGGCCAGATCCCGGAGCAGATCCGACTCATGCCAAGGCTCGATTTCGAGGTCGTCGTCCGCGGCGTCAGGGCGTTCCTCTTCGTGGATGGCCATGACTGGTCATCTTGGCGTACGGCTACGACAACGCGGCCCCTCCAGCGGGGCCGGCTGCCCAAGGGCACCCACTCGTCGCTCAAGGCCCGTCATCACGAGGTGGCGGGCTTCCCCCACGCCCGTCACATGCCGAGACGGGTGGTCGTGGCCGCGGCGGCGGGCTGGGCGTCGCTTGCCGATCCCTCCTGCCGTACGCCGGCCCGCTCGCAGCCGGACCGCGCCCGTACTGGCCGGGCTGCGGGGCGGTCGGCACGAGGCGTTGATCCGACCCTGCGAGTCCGGGTCGGTCGGCTGCCAGGTGGCCCACTCGTTTCTCCAGGTCGACGAACGTCCCGCGCAGCCGCACCCGGTCCTCGACCATCTGCTGTGCGATCGGCTCCGTCCTCAACAACTTGCCCGGCCGGGCGTTGACCGCGTCGATGCCCGGCATCAGCTTGCCCTGGGGATGGTGCCCTCGTCCTGCAAGGCCTGCCACGCCGTGCTGATCTCCAACAGTGACATGTCGCGGCCGTAGTTCCACTCGACGTAGATCACGGCCGCGTTCGTCTCGTACGCCAACAGGCAGGCAGTACTGGACCACTCCGCCGACGACATCGCCGCGGACTTGTCGTGGGTGATCCACACCCGGTTGTCGGCACCGAAGAAGCCGCCGATGATGCCCGCGGTGTCCCGGCCGCCGCCGGACGGGTCGACCAGGCACAGGTCCTTCGCTAACTCCTCCAGAGCACGAGGGTTTTACGGCTCGTACGGCCCCGCCTTCGCGTCCGGCCACTGCCTCTCCGGCAGTCCCAGCAACGCACCTGGGTCCTGGGAGCGCAGCGTCCTGCGTGAGTCTTCGTGATCCAGCAGTGACGCAGACCCTCTCCCAGGTCGCGGTGGTGGTGAGCGGCCCCCAACTCCGCTTCTCGCCGCTGTCGTGCCCGGTGTCCGCCGTGCGCTGCTGGTCATGGCCGATCAGTGTCAGCTTCGGCTGAGCTTGTTGCGTCCGGGCTGCGGTCTGGCCGGAGTAGGTTGTGGCGTGTCGTCGGTGGTGCGGGAGGAGTGCGGGTGGGCGCGACCGAGTCCAATGCTGGGGATGATTTCCACTTCTGGTGGACGGCTAGGCGGGCTCTTGAGCTCGTTTCCCCTGGCACGGAGCTTGAGCTTGTCACGGTCGAGGGCCTCGCTGTGGTCGACGACCCGGACGAGCAGTATGAGACGGTCGATGTCGCCGAGTATGTCGGGGGGCGTGACGTAGCGAGCGCGGACCGGATGGTGCTGTCGCAGTTGAAGTACAGCACCCGGCACGCGGGGACTGCGTGGACGGCTGCCCGCCTGTGTCAGAAGCGGGTCAAGAAGGCGGAGGGGAAGGCGGACTCGGAACGGTCGGTGATCGCTGATCTCGCGACCGCGTACACGCGCCTTCGGGACGACCACGGTGACCAGGCACTGGGCAAGGCCCGGATCGCGCTGGTGAGCAACTGCCCCGGAGATCCTTTGCTGCTGGAGAGCGTGGGAGCAGCAGCGCAATGGGCGGCCGGGCAGACCGCCCCGACCACGGTGGCTTTGAAGGCCGCCCTTCCGTCCGACCAGGCCGCGGTGATCGGCACGCTGGCCGGCACCATCGGGCAGCGTTTGAAGAGCGCTGAGTTCTGCCGCTTCCTGCAGCTGCTGGACCTGTCGACGACCGGGACGATGGGCCGCACCGCGCTCGCGCGGGCGGTGAAGTCGGGAGCGAGCGTGCTGACGCCCGGGCACGGCCTGGACTCGGCGAATCGGCTCTTTGACCTGGTCCGTCAGCAGGCGTTGCCGGGTTCGGGCCGGGGCGGCGTCACCGCCCAGGATGTGCTGGCGACGCTGGGGGTCGCCGATCTGCTCGACCTTTATCCGGCGCCGTCACGCCTGGAGCCGCTTCAGAACCCGCTGCCGACGGTGGGCGCCGAGGCCATCGCTGCGGCGGTCACGGCCAACATCGGCAGGCTGACCGTCGCGCACGGTGACGCGGGCGTCGGGAAGACCACGGCGATGCGGCAGATCGGGGACCACCTTCCGGACGGCTCGCAGGTGGTGCTGTTCGACTGCTACGGGGCGGGCGAGTACCTCAGCGTGGGGGAGGAACGGCACACCCCAGGCGGTTCGTCACCCAGGTCGTGAACGAGGTGGCGCAGCGTTGCGGCACCCTTTGCTGGTGCGGGCCCCGGCCGACGAAGGGGACCTGTGGCGCAGGCTGGGCCGCACACTCGAGCAGGCCGTCACGACTCTTCCCGACGGCGCGGTGCTGGTCTTGGCGGTGGACGCGGCGGACAACAGTGCGGTCGCGGCCAGGGAGCGCGACGAGCTGAGCTTCCTTACGGACCTGGTCCGGCTGTCGCTGCCTGGACGTGTGTCCGTGGTGCTGTCCGCGCGATCCCATCGCGTCCCTTCGCTCGGGGCCGACGGCGCCGCGCAGGTGCCGCTGCCGCCGTTCAGGGCTGAGACCTCGGCCGCGCATCTGCGCCGCTACCAGCCCGCCGCCTCCGACGAGGAGTGCCTGGACTTCCACGGTCGTAGCGGCGGCAATCCCAGGGCGCAGAACTACACCCTGGAGCAGGCCCGCACCGAAGCATGGGACATGGCGACCCTGCTGGAGAAGAGCGAGCGGACCCCTCAGCAGATGTTCGAGCTGCTGCTCGCGTCGGGGCTCCAGGCCGGCGGCGCGGACGCGGGCGGAGAGAGGTGGCTCGCGTTCCTGCTGGCGCTGGCCCGCCCGGTCAGCATGGCCACCCTGGCGACCGCGCTCGATGTGCCCAGCGAGAAGGTGACCGCGTTCGCGAAGGGACTGGCTCCCGGCATCAGGCTCGTCGGGGAGCGGATCCAGTTCCGGGACGAGGACTTCGAGACGTTCGTCCGCGGCCGCGTGGACGACGAGGCGGTCGTCGAGGCGCACGGCCGCCTGGCCGACCTGTTCCTTGAGCAGCGTGCGACCAGCGCGGACGCCGCGGTGCATGTCGCCACCCATCTCTACCTGGCGAAGCGGCTGACGGAACTGGTCGGCCTGGTCTTGGCCGAGGACTCCCCGGCCGGGATCGCCGATGGATTCCGCCGCGAACAGGTCCAGATGGAGCGGTTGCGCTTGGCCGCGCTGGCGGTTGCCGAGACCGGATCGGCGTCAGACGCGGTCCGGCTCGCCGCGCGGGGATGCGACACCGCATCGCGCTCCAAGAGCCTGTCGGAGCTGGTCGACTCCCACATGGATCTGGTGGCCCAGTACGCCGACGTGGACCTGCTCCAGGCCTACGCCCCCGGCACGGCGATACACAGTGGCTGGGCCCGGTGTGGATGCGGCTCGCGGGCGTGCTGTCACGTGACCCGCAGCGGCAGGCCGAGACGAGGAACGCCCTGGACAAGGCCGGCGCGTGGGTGCGGCGCTGGATGGCTTCCCAGGACAAGGAAAGAAGATCCTGGGAGGTCGGCGCCGACGACGTAGCGGCCGCCGCGGAGGCACGGTACCGGCTGGAGGGATGCAGGCCGCGATCCGCATGCTGCGGCGGTGGCGGCCAGCCACCTTCGTTGTGGAGGTGACGGAGCGTCTCGCGGCCAGGCTCGCCGGGGAACTGGACGCCCAGGAGGCATACGACGCCCTGACCCAGCATTGCGTGCCTGCGCACGCCCAGGCGCCGGTGCTGGCCCATCTCGGCAGCGCGGCGTCTCCGCCTCCCGCGGCATGGGTGGACGAGGTCACGTCCGCCCTCACCCGTGTGCCGGCCACCGAGCCTCACCCGCCGTGGCACCGGAAGCTCCTCGACGTCGCCCTGCGCTTCGGCGACCGTCAGTCCGCGCTGGCCCTGGCCGAGCACTGGGCAGGTGAACTGCCCACATTCCAGTGGGCGTTCAACTCACCGTCGGGCCCGGCAATGATCACCCTCTACAGCCACGCCGCGTCGGCCGCCCTGAGCGACACCCAGACGGACGCAGAACGACTACTCCCCGCCTCCCTGCGACCACCGGCTCAGGGCACCGGCCACAGCTACGACCCGCACACCGGCGAACGCGAAGGCTGGTTGAAGCGGGTCGACCCTCTGATTACCGTTGGTCTTCTCCACGTTCGGGCCGTCCTGGGCCAGGCCGACGCCAGGGACGTGGAGGCGTTCTGCACGGCTGGTCTGCAGACGCGCACCGCACTCACCACGTACCGCTGGTTCACCTACGACCGAGAGTTCCGCGCCTGGGCGACAATGGTGGCCTCCGCCGCCATCGAGACGGGTGCCCCTGTGGTCATCATCGACCACTTGGCAGACGCGGCCCCGGGCTGCTGCGCGGCGGGGCGCCCACCCTGTGGCTGGACCTGGCGGACGTGCTGGCCGAGCGCGGAACCCATCCGAACACGGCAGCCGACCTGTGTCTCAAGGCCGCCCAGGCCGCCCGCGACGACGGATACGACGCCGCGGACCGCCTGGAGCTCCTGGCCCGGAGCGCCGGCATCGCGGGCACCCTCCACGCGGACCTCGGCCGAAACCTGTTCGACCAGGCCGTCGACGCCGCCGCCGGCATCAACGACGAGTCGGCCCGGCTGCTCAGCGTCCACGCAGACCTGGCGCAGCGCGCCGACCTCTCCGCGCCGGACCGCGCCGTCACAGCCTCGCGCCTGGTCGCGGCCGCGGAAGCCATCACCCCGCACGTCACCGACGCCAGTGTCATCCCGTACGAGGAGGTGCTGAAAGCCGCGGCCGGCCTCGACTGGCGCCTCGGGCTGGCCACGGCGAGCCGCTGGGACGACGAGGACCGGATCGCACTCGCCCAGGCCTTGCCGGCCGCACTCGAAGGGGCCGTCGCCACGGGAGCGCTGCCTGGCGGGCAGGCACTCGCCCTCGACCACCTGATCGACGACGACGCGCGGCGCCTCGCCTTCCAGATCACCGTGGCGCGGCACCTCGCCTCCGCAGGGTCGGCGAGCAGCCGGGCGGCCTCGCGGACAGCTCTGGTCCGCGCCGCCAGGTGGCTGCGGCTCCGAGTCCCCGTTCGATCGCAACCCCGGCTCGCTTCGCAGCTCGTCGACGCTGCACGCTCCTCGACCAGGCGGCGGCCGTTCAGCCGATGCTCGAACCGGTCATCGCGCTGACTCCGCAGGGCCGAGCTGATGAATCAGAGGGTGTCTCGGCCACCTGGATCAGGGACACCGAGGACTCCCCGGCGAGGAGCGCCCGAGGCGTCGGCGTCGGTATCCGCGGCCAGTTGGCGCACGCTCGCCCCGGATATCGAAGCCATGGGAACAGCTACGCCGTACGGTCACGCGCTGGTGCAGCACCTCACCCGTGTCGTCGAAGCCGCGCCGATGACCGAGCGGCTGTCTGCCCTCGACGCAGCCGTGTCCCTGGCCTCCACCAACGCGCCGGCCGTGATCGAGGCCCTGGCCGGCCTCGTCGAGCAGTGGCGTCAATGGCCGGGCGTCGAAACGTGGGCCAAGACCACTGCGACCGCCCTCCTCGCAGAGCATCTGCCTGACCTGGTCTGGACGTACGATCCCCCACGCCTGGCACGGCAGTTGCGCAGCCTCGGCGACGACGCCACGATCCGCAGCGCGATCCTGCGCGCACTGCCGCGTGCGCAGACGCGTCTGACCGCCTTCGGCTGGCAGACCGTCGCCGTCATGCTCGGTCGCCTGTGCGAACCCGCTGCCGCAGCCGACGCCCTCACCGGACTTCGCCCCCTACCCCGCCACCACCCCGGCACATCCCGAGCCGGACGAGAGTCCGCTGCCCGCGCTGCTGTGGAGCGCCTTCGGCCACCCCCGGCGTGAGATCCGGTGGCGAGCCGCACACGCGGCACGGGAGCTGCTCAGCCACCAAGACCACGCCACGGCACGTCCGCTGGCCGCAGCGCTGGTCGCCTGCCTCGACCGCGCCGATGCCGCCCCTACCGGGCACAGGCCCTGTACTTCTACCGGCTCTCGGCTGTCACGGGTCTGCTCACCGCCCTGCACCGGGTCGCCTGCGACAAGCCTGCGCTGATGCGAGAGCATCTCGCCGTCTTCATCCGGCACGCCACCAGCACCGACCTGCCGCACGCGCAGATCCGCGAACTCGCGCGACGTACCGCCCTTGTCCTGGCGGCTGCGGACGACTCTTCCCGTGACCACCTCAAGGCCGCGAACCGCCCCGACCGCTGCAGCATCGACCGGACCCTCAAGAACGAGCACGGCGGCGGCCTCAGCGATGCCGGCGACCGCTACCGCTTCGATGCGCTCGACACCGTCCCCTACTGGTTCCGGCCGCTCGCGAGGGTCTTCAGCCTCCCCGTCGACACGATCGCGTGCAAGGCCGAGACCTGGATCCTGGACAAGTGGGGCCTGAGCGAGAAGGACTGGTGGACCGACGCGCGTGAACTCCGCAGCGAACGGGTCTCGGCCCGCATGGGCCACCGCCACGGCTCCATCCCGCCGGAGGAGAGTCTGCGGCTCTACCTGGAGTACCACTCCATGCTGGCCGCGGCCGGCGAACTTGTCGACGAGCACCGTCCCCTGCTGATCGAGAAATGGACCGAGAACGAGAACCCTGGGACGAGTGGCTGGCCCGGCACGTGCTGCCCGACGGACCATGGCTGGCCGACCTCAGCGACCCCGCGCCCGCACAGCCCTATCTGTTCCTCGGTTCCGGCCCGGACGACAGCGCCTGGACCGCACCCCAGCTGGCGGACAGCAAGGAGATCTTCGGCCTGGTGCACGACGAGCTGCCCTCGTCCGTGCTGGTCGCGGCCTCCATGAACATCACTTGGGCAGGCGGCTACGAGAACGTCTACGTCACCTCGGCACTCGTGCGCCCTGACCGCGCAGGAGACCTCCAACGAGCCCTGGCCGCAGCCACGGAACCCTGGGACTGGAAACTCCCCGACGAGGACGAAACCGGGCACGAGGTCGACCACGGGCTCTTCGAGCTGCGCGGCTGGCTGCGCGACCCCGCCTCGCGACCCGAGAACCTTGACGAGCACGACCCCTACGCGAGGAGACTGCGCGCCGAAGGCCCTTTGCCCGGAAGCGCCTTCCGGCGGCAGACCCACGCACACCTGGACCAGGACGGCGTCCGGCTCCTCGCAGCAGACCAGGCCGTCCTCGCCCAGTGGACGCAGTGGTCGGACGGCGACCCGGACGACAGCCGCGCAGGCAGGACAACCAACGGATCACGCGTTCACGTGACCCGCGACGCGCTCCTGAAGTACCTCTCGACCACCGGATACAGCCTCATCGTGGAGGTCCAAATTGGACGACGCCGCAACAAAACAGCCGCCCGCCACGACGACCGCCGAAGCTGGCTCTACCTCATCCACGCAGACGGCCGGGCAACAGTCCGCTGATCTGCTCGCCGAGCTCGGCGAGCGGATCCTCGCGGAGCTCGGCGAAGAACGCTCCAACAACACACTCATCCGCTGGCTCAGCCACCACACCGCCCGACTCATGCAGGCCGCCGACGACGCCGCCCACGCCGGCGACGTCAGCGCTCCCGCACGGGCGGAGGAAGCCAGGACCGCTATCCTGCAACTGTGGCAGGCCCGCTCCGCCTGGCCTGAAGGCTGGCCACCGCCAAGGGCCGCCGCCCTGGCCAAGACCCTGGCCGGCATCCCTGAGGCGACGGGGACACCTGGCCCGGCCAGTCATTCCCCGCACGCCTCAGCGCCGTGCACGAGGTGATCCTCGCCGCGTTCACTGACGAGGCCGCAGCGGGCGCTCCCGACGGCAACGAGGAGGACTGGCTCGATGCCTCGGGGAACACCTCACGGACGCCGAGACCGTTATCCTGCGCCGAGCCGCCGACGCACCGCAGCACAGCGAAGCCCTCGGCGAGCTGGCAACGCTCATTGAGCAGTTCAACGCCCCGAAGACCGGCGAACCGAGCGGTCCACCCGTGGACGAGGTCATGCAGCACCCCTGGTACGGCTGGCCGACACCTACCGAAAGATCATCATCGACCGCGTCGCGCGAACAGCCCCTCCCGCACAAGCCGACCGAACGGCCGACCAGTCGCACGGCACCGACGAAGCAGCTGAACAGACGAACGTCGGAGAGCCGACTGCCGACGATGGTGGCAATCCCTGAGCAGCGGCAGGCCTTGGGCGCCGAGCAGCTGCCCGACGGCCTGTATCGGGAGGCTGCGGTGCACCGCTACAGGCTCTCGGCGAGAGCCGTCCCAACGCCCACCGCAGACAGGAAGAAAAGCCAGACTGTCCGCCATGGACACTTCCTCAGCCCACCAGGACCGTGAAGAAGCAGTGCGGCTGAGCACCGCCGTGGGGTCCTCGCCGCCGGTGGCAGCAGGCCGGGGTCTTCGACCAACTGCACCGCAGTCTGCTTGCGGAGCTGAACGCGGCCGGCGAACTCGACTGGTCCCGCACGTGTGTGGACGGCTCCCACATCCGCGCTAAAGGGGAGCCGTCGCCGCTCGACCGGCGGAAGAGGGGCAGCAAGCACTACCTGATCTGCGACGGACGCGGGACCCCGCTCAAGGTCATCACTACCGCGGTCAACGTCAACGACGTCACCCAGACCCTCGCCCTCGGCGACGGTATCCCGCCCGTCGCCGAACGGCCCGGCCGCCGACGCAGACGCCCCGACTCGCCTTCGGCCAACGGACGCGATCCCTCTCACAGCTGCTGCTTGACCTGATAGCCGCATGGGGTGTCTTGTCGGCGTCAGCCTTGAAGCCGGCCTCGCCGAGGGCGTCGATGATGCCGTGCTCGCGGGCCGCCGCCTTCAGGTCGTGCCGTCGCATTGGGCAGCGCGGGCGAGGCCAACAGCAATCTCCCGAATGGACCGGCCAGCACCTGAACGTTCATGTCATTGTGCCGCTTCTTGTCGAAGTAGGGCCGGTCCGCGGCGATCCGGTCGAACTACACAAGGCCGGGGTGCCCCGGCAAACCTTCGCAGCCCCTGGTTGTCGAGGAGTAAACTCCTGCTTTCTGTGGGGACGTCCACGACGTTCGGCTTGGGATGTATGGGGCGTGCCACTTTCAAGTTAGGGCAATGGTGTTGAGGCGGGCGCGCGTGAGTGCCACGTACAGGGCACGATGGTCTGACCGTGCAGGGTCGAGGCCGTGCGCCAGGGCCGCAGCGTCTGCCGGGCTCAACCTGACGGCTACCGTGTTCCACTCGCGTCCCTTGGACTGGTGGGCGGTAAGGCCAGGTATCACCCGGTCGTTTGCGAGCCGGAGTTGTAGACGATTCAGGGCGCCAAGTGGCTTGCGTGTGAGCTGGGTTGTAGCGATTGCCGGAATGTGCACAGCGAGACTGCGTGTCAGTCTCTGCCACACCGCGGCCGGTTGGTCGCCGTACTTGAGGTCAGTTATCGCGGACTGCAGGCAGGGGCGGAGCGTTATCGCTAACACTTCCCTTTCCAGCCCGAGCGTGACCAGAGCGTCGTGCAGAAAAACTGCCTGCATGCCCAGCGCATTCTGTGCGATCTCATTGAGGAGCAGGGTGCAGATCGCCTCTTGAACTTGACCGACACCTGGCTTGATAGCGAGGGGCAGGACGTGTGGATCGCACTCCCATAGTGCCTTCCACTTGAGGGCGAGGACCATATCGGCATCGCGGGGAGAACCGGTCTGCAGCGTGACGGGCAGACGTCGTCGTAGGCGCTGTGTAAGCCATGCCTGTCTGTCGGTTCCCCACCGAAAGGAGTCGTCCAAGTAGTGTGTGAAGAAGCCGTTCTCGCTCATGTACGCCGCCATGGCAGCGGGACGAGCGCCTCTGAACTGGTAGAGGGCCTGCCATGGATCGCCGACCAAGGTGAGGAAATTGACGCTGACGCAGCGAGTGAGAAGATCTCCCGGTCCAGATCATTGGCGTCGAACACCTCATCTACAATCAACGAGCGCACCGAGTTCTCGAAGTACGAGATTAGTGCTCGGCGCGCTGGATCAGCTGTCAGAGCCCCTGAAGAACCTCCCGTACGTTGTCATGGGTGCACGTGCCGGCCGAGACGGCTCCCTTGAAGTCCAGGGCTGAAGGGTGGCTGGCGTTCTGGGGCTCGTTGACGGTTCTTATTACGACGTGGCCGCAGTCGACTTGCAGAACGGGCCTTATGCGGCCGGGTTTTGTCGGGAGGGTCGACCGCCATGAGTCCAACACGTCAAGTTCCGTGTGTTCTCCTGGCCAGTGCAGAACGCCTTCACCGAGTAGATGGAAGAGCAGGTCGCACAGAAGGGTGTCCAGGGTCACGACGCGATGCGGCCAGTGCAGTGAGGCCGAACCCCATTGCCGGGCGACCCGCGTACGCAATTCCTCGGTGGCTGACCTGGTGAAACTGAGCGCTACGACAGCGCCTGCGTCGGTGGGGGCGGAAAAGCGGTGCAGGCCAAAGCGCAGGGCCGACACAGTGGTCTTTCCGGAGCCGGGTGCCGCTTCGATGTAGACGCGGTCATGGGGGCTGCCACTCGCGGTGAGCTGTTGGGGTGTCAGTGCATGAAGCCCTGTGCTGGTTCTAGGCATTGTCCTGTTCCTGCGGCCAGGCTCCGGGTATCGCTTGCGTGGGCCAGCTTCCTGGCTGACGACCTGCCGTGTGGTTCTGCCGGATCGGATGTGAGCGCAGGGGATTGTCCCAGTTCGGGGTTTCCTCCCCCTTGCCTGCCGCGGCATCGAAATCGTCCTCTGGGTCGGTGGGCTCGTTCTCTGGCCAGTACGCCGGGTCGTCGAGGTCGTCATCCCAGTCGATGACGTCAGGCAATCGGTCCCAGATGTTGTCGGGAGCAAGCCACTCGGGCGGTTCCATGGCGGCGTCTTCGGACGTCAGATCGCTGGGGGAGGCTGGCGCGGCTGGATAGAGGAAGGCGAAGAGCTTTTCAAGGTGATCGGGTACGGATACGAGGGAGAAGCCGTCGTCTGCCTCGCGGTCTGCGTCGTTGGCTTCCCGGAGCGCCGCGGCGAGAGCGAGGGCGAATTCGGCCTTACGCCGCGCACCCCGACCTTCTTTAACTGCTTCCTCGCCGTCCTTTCCGGCCCTCCGGCTGGCGAAGTAGGACCGCACGTTGTCGGCGGTGACTTCGGCCAATGGATGGTTTGGGTCGACCACCTGTTGGGCTTCCGCGACCAGGTCCTCGTTGCCCGGAGTGATCGCCGGCTCAAGGGTGGGATGACTGATGAAGACCCGGACCACGGACGTGTCGTGCTCTGCAGCCCACCTGGGCATGTCGCGTGTGCTGTCGAAGGGAAGGTCGCTGTCGCTGTCACGGAGGATCGCCAGCTTCGTGCACAGTTCCTTGCCCGGTGTCGCCAGGAGATGGGCAGCCCACTGGCCAACTTTGGTGCCCATCGGGACGATGCTCAGGGCATCAATGAAGGCTTGCTTGGCTTCGTCGTCACCTGCCCAGGCACGGCCGAATTCACGCACCACCGCGCCCTCGGTAACTCCTTCGACCAAAAGCAGGCGTTCGGCGAAGAGAGCCGACGAACGACTCGCGTCCAGGTGCAGTCTGGCCATGCGGAGCGTGGCATCGCGATGCTGGTCCGGGACGACGTCCTTGACGCAGTGGCTCACACTTCCATGGTCGGTGCGACGCACGACGACGAGTTCGGTGGGGTCGCAGGCTGTGATGATGTCAGTCGCGTGACTGGTGAGGATCACCTGTAGCTCGGGGCGCGCCTTGACGGTTCTGCGCAGGTAGCGGACCAACGAGTGCTGCAGCTGAGGGTGGAGATGGGCTTCTGGCTCCTCAATGATGACCGTTGCGTGAAAAGGGGCCGTGGAGAAGAAAGAGTCTTCCTCGGAGGCCGCCTCAGCTTGTGCTTGCGCCAGGTTCTCGAACGCTTGCCGCGCCTGCTCCTCCTCGGATGGGGATTGGTGCTCGCCGGTCTCCGGTGGGTTCGTTGAGGCGAGGGGAACCTCGGTGGAATCGGGTATCGCAGCCAACGTCACGGCAATATGCAGCAGGTTGACGTACCCAAGGCCAGAGACCTCCAGAGGCCGGGCTGCGGAGCGGCCTTCGATCACGGCGAGCATGATCTCCAGGACGCGGGCGAGATAGGTGTCGTCGATGACCTGGCCTCGCACGTAGGGCCATTGTGGGCTCACGCCGGCGGACAGTCTGCCCAGCTGCTCGCCGACGCGTGCCTCAACGGCGTCTATCAAGCTGTCCTTGGCGAAATCCTCCAATAGCCGTGAGGCCCGGGCTCGCAGAGCTACCAGGTTGCGGCTGCCATGGAGTTCCTGCTGCCGTGCGCGTAGCAGCTCCACCAGGATGCGCACCTCGCGGCGCGCCAGTTCGTCCAGTGGATGACGCCAGGCGGGAAGATAGATCAGCTTAAATTGGTCGATCTTCCGGGCGAGGCCGTGGCTGCTTGTCAGGCGCGAGGTGACTGTTCCCAGTTGTCGGTGAAGGGAGACACTCCAGGATTCAGCTTCTCCGTCGAGCCGCCGGTGCCCTGTGGTGTGAAGCTCGCGGCCGAGGCGCCCCTCGGCGTGGAGGTCGTCGGCTAGGGCGTACGCGATGTCGATGCTGCGCTCGACGCCGGCATCAGGTGATGCCAGCGCGGCTGAAGTCGGTCTTGGGAGCACCGGAAACCGGTTTCCTGGGTGCGCGAGGTAGATCGCGTCGGTGAGTGTGGTCTTACCCGCGCCGTTGGGCCCGATCATGACACTGAACCTGCCGGGAAGGTCGCAGCTCATTGGCGTCTCTGCGCTCGCGCGTAGACCGCTTACCTTGACGCGACTCAGATGCATGGCAGGCCCCCGATCGGCTCCGTCACTCTGGCAACATCATCGCTCAGCAGTCCGCTGCATTGCTCAGTTGCCCCTCCGGAAGCCGAGCGGCGGGACAAGATCCGCGGCCAGATCGTCGACTCGAGCAAGCGGGGAGTCCGCATCGAGCACTCGGACTTCAAGGGCGAGCACGTCGTCGAGTGCTACGTCGTCAAGGACGGGGTCGTCGCTCGGGACCGTATCGACGTGCCGGTCAGCAACACGAGCGTAAAGACGGCGAACGTCTTGTAGGGAACGGATCCTCGGAGCGCGACGAGACCCAGCCGAATCTGCCGGGGTCTCGTCGCATCAGGCGCATCCGCCCGTTGGATTGAAGCATGAGCAGTTCTCTCGCTGCCATGCTCGAGTCTCTGCTCAACGCCGAGATGGCCTTCGCGGGCAAGTGGTACGGCGTTCGCTGCGCTGCTGAGCTGCGCTCCGAGGATCCCAGCAGGTCCGCGGAGCAGATCGTCTGCCTACTCCGCGACGAAGCAGATACCGCGGAAGCGGAGTTCCGGCAGCTTCGAGACCTCGGCTGAGGCTGGTTCTCCGTCGGACGCTCCCGGAGAATGGTGCCGTGGAACGGCAAATCGACTTCTCGCGCGACCGGCAGATGCTGTGCGGCGGCTGCGGCCGTCGCTTCGTCGTCGATCTGGACTGGATCAATCGGTGGGAGCAGGCGAAGGAGACCTGCCCCGGCTGCGGCACGGCTTGCGGGCACGAGGACTCGCCTAGGGTGACGCTCGACTCCGGCGACCCGGCGCTCGACGACGAGAGAGTCGCGCAGTTCTCCTGGTACCACACGAGCACGCAGCCGGACTGGCCGACGCGGCACTTCGACCCGGCAGCCGTCTTGACTCCCGAGACCCGCAGGAGGATGGGCGGAGAGCAGCGGGTTTCCGCGTGGGCCGTGCGCCAGCGGGCGAAGGCCCTCCACGTCGGTACGTACGAGGCCGCTGTCCACAACATGCTGCGTCGGATCCGTGACCAGGCCGACCAGCGCAGCCAGTTCTATCTGTATCGGGTCCGTCTGAAGCCATCCGTCGTGGTGCGGGAGGGGTGGCTCGTCGACCCCAGCAACTTCGTCGGCGACGTCGTGCTCGACGAGGTCTGCCCGCCGGGCGTCGAGGTCGCCCGCTACCTGAACTTCCACGAGGATCCGGAGGGCTCTCGCTCGCGCTGGGGAGGACGCGATCGCCAGCGTTCAGCGGATCGCTGTTCCGCTCCCCGACGCCTGGGATGGCGGCTGGGTGCGCGATGCCGTCGCGGCTCTCGAGGGCGTGAGCGGCACCGTCGTCCCGGCGACCGGCAAGCTGGCCCGCTTCATGCGGCCGTCTTCGTCGCGAGCCGTCCTGGGCCGAGAGCTCGGTGCGTTCCTGGCTGGCAGACTGCCGGTCAACCTCCAGGACCAGTTCGTGTCGGCTGCGGCGTTCGCGGAGGAGAGGATCCAGAGCAGTGGGCGCGACGGACCAGCGGGCTGTTCGAGCTGATCGACGATCCGACTCGCGTGCTGGCCGCGCTCGACCAGCAAGATCCCCGGGAGGTCTGAGAACGGCCTGTCCGCTCCTAAGGGGCAGGAAGCCCGGAGGTCGCTGTCGGTCTTCCAGGTTGGCGCCGCCCTGAGTCGGGAGAGCGGGACAGGGGCTTTGGGGTTGGCTGCCGTCGCCGAGGTACCAGGTCGAGCTCTGCCGCCCTTGCCCGACCCGCAGTCGCCGCAGCCAACCGCTTGGTTTGAGGACCGTCTCGTAGACGGTCCGGAGTGTCGTCCGGGCGGAAACGCCCTTGCGTGGAGGTCGTGATTGGGTCCGTGGTGACCAAGCGCCTGGGCGCTCTGCCTGTCGCTGCCGAGTTTCTGCGTCGGCTGGACGTCGTGGGATCGTCGACGGGCTGCGGCCACCGGATTCGCGGGCGGACCTGACGCACGGCCAGGTGATCGAGGTACTGGTGGCGAACTGGCTGACCGCTCCCGCGCCGCTGTTCCGCGTCGGGGACTGGGCGTACTCGTGTGAGGCCGTCAAGGGTCTTGGTGGAGGCCGATGCGTGTCCCGGCTGGTGCATTGACGCATCTCATCGGTGTCTTGCGCGGGGCTTCGGCGATGCAACCGCAATGAAGTATCTCCAAGCGGCTCATCCGCACCGCTTTAAACAGGACCCAACACAGGCCTGACCAGCGCTGGTCTCCGGCGGCATGCCGCCGGAGAACACAGGACGATCAGACTGTCAGGTGCTTCGCGAGGTCGGTGAGGCTGCTGAAGATCGGAGTGTTGAACTCCTTGTCGAGATGGGAACGGTTGACCGCGGTGTCCCACGCCTTCTTATCCGTGACGACCACGTCGCAGTACGGAATCGCGATCGACAGCGCGGCTATGTCGCGCAGATCGTTGATCGTCCAGTTCCGGTGCACGTCCTTGAGATAGTGGAAGTGCATCATCGTGACGACCTTGCGGGACGGAAGCGCCATCAGGAAACTCGTGAGATCGTCCCGGCTGTGAAACGGACCCTGCTTCACGAAGCCGGCGCTCATGAGCGCGCGGGTGTAGTTGTCGATGATGTCGAAGCTGAGCTGGCGGGCGACGATGGCGTCCATCGATCGCTTAGCGATTTCCGGGACGGTGCGCAGTGTGTTGATCATGACGCTGAAACTGGCGAGCTGATCGTCCGCGACGCGCCGGGCCGCATAGGGTCATAATCCGGGATCGCGGACCGAAGAGTCCCGGGTGGCCCCCTCAGGACCCAGTACTCGGTGGTCGCGTTCGCCGAGGCCTCGAACTCCGACACTGACATCCCCAGGCGGGTCTCCAGCTCTTGGCGGTTCTCCTCCGTGATTCCGTTCAGCACCATTCGCTTGGCCTCGCCGAACGCGAACCCTACGCCGATACCGAATTTCGTCACCTTCTTGGGGAAGGCGGGGCGGCCGAGCCGGCGGTTGAGCTCCAGCGCCAGTTCTTCATCGACGATCTTAGACCCGGGTGCCATGGTCACGAACCTGGACAACAAGGCCATCGCGTCCGCCGCCCGCTTGCGGTGAGCGTCGCGGGGATTCTCGGTCAACTCCATGTAGTGCACGGTCGAGAGGGGAATATTACCTCTCCCGCTCGACATGGCCCTGGAACTGCTTCAGAGCCGTGACGTGGTCGGGGTTCTGCGGGTTGCCCGCGAGTGCGTCTCCGAGGGCATACCAGTGGTTCAGGTCGAGATAGACCATCAGCGGAAGGGGTGTTGCCATGCCCGCGATGCTAGGTCACCCAATCGCGTGATGCATCGGACTTTTCCCGTTGCGCGAAGCCCGTCTGGCAACGAGTGGATCAGCTGGTATATCTCCATCTTGAAAACGGGAACCCGCCGGTCTCTTCGCCCTGAAGAGCTCCGACACCTCCGAGTTCGGCGCGACAGGGCCTCAGGAATCCGCGAACCCGTCGGCTTCCACGGCCGTCGCCGCGCTGGACGACCTCACCGGTGCTACCTGGGGCACGGTGGATGCGCGGCTGCGTTTCCTCGTGGCGAGGGTCGCGGCCTTGGCCGGACATGAACCTCAGCTGACCCGCTCTACCCTCTGTACGGAAGGGCCCGCACGACTTGCCGTGCGGGCCCTTCCGTGTCATCCCTGCTTTGCGGACGCACACGGCCTAGGGGAGTGCGTCCCGCCTCCCAGGTGGGAGACAAGTGGGAGATGATCATGGCGTGGCGCTGCAATCAGGCGCTAGGAAATGCTGGATAGCGCTACCTGTGCGGCCCTGGTTCAGCCGCCGGATTCGGCCGCATGAGGACTCAGCACACCCACGCTGACCAGCACAATGATGACGATGCCGAGCGCGATGCGGTACCAGACGAACGGCATGAAGCTCTTGGTGGAGATGAACTTCATGAACCAGGCGATCACCGCGTATCCGACGACGAAGGCGACCACCGTCGCGAAGAGCGTCGGGCCCCAGGAGACATGTCCCCTTCCGCCGCGTCCTTCAGCTCGAACGCCCCGGAGGCGAGCACCGCGGGTACGGCGAGCAGGAAGGAGTAGCGGGCCGCGGCCTCGCGCCGGTAGCCCATGAACAGACCGCCGCTGATCGTGGCGCCGGAGCGCGAGACGCCCGGGATGAGCGCCATGGCCTGGCAGATGCCGTAGATGAGACCGTCCCGGACGCTCAGGTCCTTGAGCTCCTTGCGCTGCTTGGCCACGCGGTGCCGGCCGCCGGCCTCGTCCCGCGCCGCGAGCCGGTCGGCGACACCGAGCACGATGCCCATGCCGATCAGCATCGCCGCGGTGAGCCGCAGATCGCGGAACGGTCCCTCGATCTGGTCCTTCAGCGTCACGCCGAGCACACCGATCGGGATCGAGCCGACGATGACGAGCCAGCCCATGCGGGCGTCGTGGTCGCCGCGCATCTCCTTGTTCGTCAGCGAGCGGGTCCAGGCGGCCAGGATGCGCCCGATGTCCTTGCGGAAGTAGATCAGGACCGCGGCCTCCGTGCCGATCTGCGTGATCGCGGTGAAGGCCGCGCCCGGGTCCTCCCAGCCGGAGAAGGCCGCCGTCAGCCGCAGATGCGCGCTGGAGGAGACGGGCAGGAACTCGGTCAGCCCCTGGACGAGTCCGAGGATGAGTGATTCGAACCAAGACATGAGGTAGCGAAGTCCAAGTGCCGATCGTGGAACGGACGACGGGCACACCACACCGCCGTGTGCGGTGATCGATGGTCGGGTGCGCCGCGGGGAAGCGTAGCGCCCCAAGATGACGGGACCGACAACAGGGGCTTTACGCCCCGCGTCGCCGGGGAGGGGCGTCTCAGGCCGCCGTGGGGCCGCCCACCGTCCACCCGGGAGCCTGCGGATGCGCGGCCAGGTGCTCGTGCCGCACCTCGTCGCCGCAGGCCCGGCAGGTCACGACCGGCACGAACTCGTTGCCGCAGACGTGCTCGAGCGCCATCGGCAGGTCGCCGTCCTGGTGCAGATGGCGGTCGCCCCACTCCTTGAGGGTCAGCAGGACGGGCTCCAGCTCGAGACCCGCCCGGGTGGGCCGGTACTCGAAGCGCTGCGGGCGCTCGCTGTACGGGCGTCTGGTCAGGATCCCGGCGTCGACCAGCCGCCGCAGCCGGGTGGCCAGGATGTCGCGCGGAGCGCCGATGTTGCGCACGAGCTGGTCGAAGCGGCCGTTGCCGAGACAGACCTCGCGCAGGACGAGCAGGGAGTACTTCTCGCCGACCAGCGCGAGCGTGTCGGCGATCGAGCAGGGACGCGGGTCTTTGGAGGCGGCCATACGGCCGAGTCTAGGGAGGGTTTGTTTTTCCAACCTACTTCGTCCTGGTGAGTCCGGATTTCCTACTCACCGAAACCGAAACCGAAACCGAAACCGGAATCGGAACCGGAGCGGCGGCACGACGTCACCGCCCGCGCAGCTGGTGCCGCTTGCGCCACGCCACCACCGCACCCACCAGACCCGGTACGGCGATGCAGGCCAGCGCGATCAGGAAGGCCGGGGAGGTCGGCGTCGAGGCGCGGGCGCCGGCCACCACGTAGGCGGCGGTGTTCGGGACCGAGCCGAGCGCCGTCGCCAGCAGGAACGGCGGCAGCCCCATACGGGAGACGGCGGCGCAGTAGTTGGAGGCGGCGAACGGGATGCCCGGGAACAGCCGGGCCGCCAGCATCGAGCGGAAGCCGTGCCGGCTCAGCTGGTCGTCCGCCGCCTTCAGCCAGCGCCCGCGCAGCAGCGGACGCAGCGCCTCCTGGCCGAGCGCACGCCCCAGACAGAAGGCCAGCCCGGCGCCGAGCACCGTACCGCCGAGCGCCGCGCCCAGACCGAGCTGGGAGCCGAACAGCGCCCCCGCGGCCAGGTTCAGCAGCGGGCGCGGGACGAACGCCACCGTGCACACCCCGTAGGCCACGGCGTACGCCACGACTGCCGCGGTCCCGCCCAGCCGAGCCGGCCAGCCGTCGGTGAGCAACCGCTGCGGCTCGAACGCGAGCATCAGGGACGCGGCGGTGAGGAGCAGCAGGACCAGCAGGGACAGCCGTGACCAGGGGGAGAGCAGAAGTCTGGCGCAGCGGGCGGCGAATCCCGTGGCCGGGGCCGGGGGGAGCGGCACGGTGAGTTCTGCGGCGGTGGCCCGGGGAGAGGCCGTGGCGGTGCCCCCAGAGCGGGTGGTGGCATCGAGCATTCGGTGACACTAACCGACGAATATGTGTGATCGCCGTAGTCTTCGTCTCATGCGCGTCACAGGAGCCGCGGCGCCCTTCGTCCCGGACAGTCCGCTCGCCGACACGGTGCTGGAGCGGCTCACCGCCCGCTACGGGCCGGCGGGCGATCCGGAGCGGGCCGTGGCCCAGCGGGCGTACATGAAGGACGTCGCCCCCTTCCTGGGTATGACGACCCCGGCCCGCCGTGCCCTGTCCCGCGCCGTCCTGGCCGGACTGCCCCGCCCCGGCGAGGCCGACTGCGCGGCCGTCGCACTGCGCTGCTGGGCGCTGCCCGAGCGCGAGTACCAGTACTTCGCCGTGGACTATCTGCGCCGTCATGTACGGCACTGCTCCTCCGGCTTTCTGCCCGTCGCGCGGCACCTCGTCACCACGGTCCCCTGGTGGGACACCGTCGACCTGCTCGCCGCCCACGTCGTCGGGGCGCTGGTCACCGCCGACCGGAGCCTGGCCGCCGACATGGACGAGTGGATCGGCGACGACGACATGTGGCTCGTCCGCACCGCCCTCCTCCACCAGCTGCGCTACCGCGAACACACCGACGCCGCACGGCTCTTCGACCACTGCCTGCGCCGGTCCGGCCACCCGGACTTCTTCATCCGCAAGGCGATCGGCTGGTGCCTGCGCGAGTACGCGAAGACCGACCCCGACGCCGTACGGGCCTTCCTGGCGCAGGAGCAGGGACGGTTCGCGCCGCTGTCGGTGCGGGAGGCGCTGAGGAACATCGGCGCGTAGCGGCGCGAAAACCATTCGACGCGGGGCGGGTTGTCGGCAAGGATCGAGGACATGTTCCGGTACGCCTTCCACGTAGCAGCATCCGCGGTCGCGGATGCGCCGAAGGCTGCCGTTCCCGCACTCCTCGCCGCCGTCGACGGCGCCCGAAGCTGACCCTCCCGGATCGACCGGCGGACCCCCAGGGGAGGGTCGGCCGGGTTCCCGGGGTCCCCGTCCCGGCCGCGCGCCGATCCGTCCGCGCCCGGGGCCTCACGCTTCACCACCGAGACTTCGAGGTACCGCCATGTCCAAGACGGCGTACGTCCGCACCAAACCGCATCTGAACATCGGCACGATGGGCCATGTCGACCACGGCAAGACCACCCTGACGGCCGCCATCACCAAGGTCCTCGCCGAGCGCGGCTCCGGCAGTTTCGTCCCGTTCGACCGTATCGACCGGGCGCCGGAGGAGGCCGCGCGCGGCATCACCATCAACATCGCGCACGTCGAGTACGAGACCGACACCCGCCACTACGCCCACGTCGACATGCCCGGCCATGCCGATTACGTCAAGAACATGGTCACCGGCGCGGCGCAGCTCGACGGGGCGATCCTCGTCGTCTCCGCGCTCGACGGGATCATGCCGCAGACCGCCGAACACGTGCTGCTCGCCCGCCAGGTGGGCGTCGACCACATCGTCGTGGCGATCAACAAGGCCGACGCGGGCGACGAGGAACTCACCGACCTGGTCGAGCTGGAGGTCCGCGACCTGCTCTCCGCGCACGGCTACGGCGGCGAATCCGCGCCCGTCGTACGGGTCTCCGGGCTGAAGGCGCTGGAGGGCGACCCGCGCTGGACGGCGTCGATCGACGCGCTGCTCGACGCGGTGGACACGTATGTGCCGATGCCCGAGCGGTATGTCGACGCGCCGTTCCTGCTGCCGGTGGAGAACGTGCTCACCATCACCGGCCGGGGCACCGTCGTCACCGGCGCCGTCGAGCGCGGCACCGTACGCGTCGGCGACCGGGTGCAGGTGCTCGGCGCCGGGCTGGAGACCGTCGTGACCGGTCTGGAGACCTTCGGCAAGCCCATGGAGGAGGCGCAGGCCGGGGACAACGTGGCGCTGCTGCTGCGCGGGGTGCCGCGTGACGCGGTACGGCGCGGGCACGTGGTGGCCGCGCCGGGCAGTGTGGTGCCGAGCCGGCGCTTCACGGCGCGGGTGTACGTGCTGTCGGCCCGCGAGGGCGGCCGTACGACACCGGTGGCGACGGGATACCGGCCGCAGTTCTACATCCGTACGGCCGATGTCGTAGGGGACGTCGACCTCGGCGAGGCCGCGGTGGCGCGGCCGGGCGACACGGTCATGATGACCGTCGAGCTGGGCCGGGACGTGCCCTGGAGGCCGGGCTCGGATTCGCCGTCCGTGAGGGCGGCCGCACGGTCGGCGCCGGCACGGTGACGACGGTCGGCTGAGCGCCGTACGGCTGCCCGCCCCGCACCCAGGGGCGGGCAGCCGTACGTCCGGACGACGGCGGACAATGGGGCGGTGAGCGAGCCCATCCCCGTGACCCGAGCCGTCGACCACGGCACCGCCAAGCTGATGCCCGACGTCGACCGGGAGCGGGCCTGGCTGCTGACCGTCGACGGGGCACCGCAGTCCTATGTCGACCTCGACGAGCCGACGCATCTGGAGTTCGAGTACGTGCGGCGGCTCGGGCACGTCCTCGACACCGTGGGCGAACCGGGGCGCCCCTGGACGCCGTGCACCTCGGCGGCGGGGCGCTCACCCTGCCCCGCTACCTGGCCGCCACCCGCCCCGGCTCCCGGCAGCACGTCGTGGAGTTCGACCGGGGCTGCTCGACCTGGTCGCCGAGCGGCTGCCCTCCCCGCCGGAGCCGATGTCACACCGCACGCCGCGGACGCCCGCGCCTGGCTGGAGGCGGCGCACGCCGGCAGCGCCGACGTCCTGGTCTGCGACGTCTTCGGCGGCTCACGGGTTCCGGCGCACCTGACCTCCGTCGGCTACGCGCACGAGGCCGCGCGGGTGCTGCGGCCGGACGGGGTGTATCTGGCGAACCTCGCGGACGCGGCCCCTTCGCGTTCCTGCGCTCGCAACTCGCGACGCTGGGCACCCGGTTCGCGGAGCTGGCGCTCATCGCGGAGCCGGGGTGCTGCGCGGCCGGCGCTTCGGCAACGCCGTGCTGGCCGCCGCCCACCAGCCGCTGGACATCGCCGCCCTGGCCCGCGTCACCGCCGCCGACGCCTTCCCCGCGAGGGTCGAACACGGCAGGGCCCTGCGGGACTTCACGCGCGGGGCGCACCCGGTGCGCGACGAGGACGCCGTGATGTCCCCACAGCCCCCGGAGGGGCGTTCGGCATCGGCTGACGCGGAGGCCGCCGTGTCACCCGACGGGACGCTCGGTCTCCGCGGGCGTGGGGTGCGGGGTCCCGCCGGCGACCTGACGGGTGCCCCGCCGCAGATTGCGTACGTCCGGCACGCACAGGACCGCCGCGGTGACCACCACGACCAGCAACGCGCACCCCCACAGCGCCTGCGGGCGGCCGAACGCCGTCTCCGCCGGGCCCGCCAGCGCCATCGCCGCCGGCACCAGCGCGACCGAGCCGAACCAGTCGTAGGCCGAGACCCGGGACAGCTTCTCCTCCGGTATCTCCTGGTGCAGCGCGGTCATCCAGGAGACGCCGAACACCTCCAGGGACACCCCGGTCACGAACATCACCGCGCACAGCACGGTGACCGGAGCCGGCACGGCGAGCGCGGCCGACGGCAGCGCCAGCGGGAACACGCACAGCGTGCCGGTGAACAGCAGACGGCGCGGCTGCCAGCGCGTCATCAGCAGCGCGCCCACCACCGTGCCTCCGCCGAAGAAGGCCAGCGCCACACCCCAGGGCGCGGCGCCGCCCAGATGGTCCCGGGCGACCAGTGGCCCGTAGACCGCGTCGGCCGCGCCGACGACCGCGTTGGCGAGCGCGAACTGGACGACGATGGCCCACAGCCAGGGCCGGCCGATGACCTCCCGCCAGCCCTCCTTGAGGTCGGCGAGCATGCCGCCGCCGGGGCGCGCGGCGGTATGTGCTTCACATCGAGGAACGCTCGCAGCGCCGCCGCGCACGCGAACGCCGCCGCGTCCACCGCCAGCACCCAGCCGGGTCCCATCGCGGCGACCATGGCCCCGCCGAGCGCGGCACCGCCGAGGGTCGCCCCGTGCATCGCCATCCGGAACACCGCGAACGCCCGGCCGGCCTGCTCGCCCCGCACCGACGACAGCAGCATGCCCTCCGCGGCCGGGTTGAAGAACGCGTGACCCGTACCGCCGAGGGCGCTGAGCAGCATCATCTGCCACAGTTGCGGCTCGCCCGCCAGCACCAGCGCCGCGAAGGCGGCCTGCGAGACGCAGTTCAGGGCGTTGGCCGCGACCATCACCCGGTGCCGCGGCAGCCGGTCCGCGACGGCACCGCCGATCAGCAGGAACAGCACCAGCGGCAGCGTGCGGGCGGCGGCCACCAGACCGACGTCGCCGCCGTCACCGCCGGCACCCAGCACGGCGAACGCGGCGGCGATCAGGGCGCCGTGGCTGCCCAGGTTGGTCACCACGGCGGCGGCGGTCAGCAGCGAGTAGTTGCGGCCGGCCCAGTCGGGGCGGCGGCGGAAGACGGTGATCGGCACCCTGTGACTATCGCCGGGCGGGAGCCGACTTGCCAAATGGGTCGCCGGCCCCCGACCTGCTACGACCCCGTCGGAGCTTCCTCCGTGAGCCGAACCGTGCTGAGGATCTTCTGCACGGTCGCGTCCGGGATCTCCTCCTTGACGCCCTTCGCGCCGTACAGGTTCCAGGTGACGAAGTCCCCGGCGCCGTTCTTGAAGGCGAACGTGATGGCCTTGCCGTCGCTGTCGCACTTGCCCTTCTGCGGCGTGTTCTCCGAGTGCGCCGTGATCACGCTGCCCTTGATACCGGACGCCGTCGTGTACGCCTTCGGCTTCCCGTACTTGATGCTCTTCTTGTCGGGCTGCGTGTACCCGCCGTAGATCCACCACGGCACCCGGGTCTCGGCCGCCATGTCCGAGTCCTTGGCACCGTTCTCGCCGCGGGTACCGGCGGTGGCGAGGGAGGTGTCGGTCTCGCGGCCGTCCTTGTCCTCGTCGCTGGAGCACCACTCGGACTTCAGATACGCGGGAGCGGTGACGGTGGTGCGGCCCATCTCACCGTCCTCCTCCTCCCACTCGAAGCCCACGCTCGTGTCGGGCGTCTCGATCTCCCAGTCGGCGGGGACGTCGAACTTCGTGCCGAAGCGCGTGTTGACGACCACCTGCCAGCCCGGAATCGTCGCCTTCTCCGCATCACCGCCGCGCGGATTGTCGTCCGAGGCGGAGTCGCTCGGCTCGGCGGAGGTGTCCTTGGTCGCGGTCGGCTTGGCGTCCTTCTTGCTGTCCGCCTCGTCGTCCTTGTCACCGCCGAGCACCAGGAACCCCGTGACACCGGCGGCCACGACGACGGCCGTCGCCGCTATGAGCGCCACCAGCTTCGTCCGGTTCCCGCCGCCCCCGCCCTGCGGAGACTGCGGGCCGCCCGCCACGGTCTGCGCGCCCCAGCCGGGCTGCTGCGGGTACGTGTTCGGCTGCTGGTAGCCGGGCTGCTGATACGGATTCGGCTGCTGGTACCCCGGCTGCTGGTACGGATTGTTCGACTGCGGGTTCTGCTCGCCCCCGGGCGGCTGCTGTCCTGGCCACATGGGCAGAACCCTAGCCGCGTCATGGACACGATTGGGTCACCGCCCTTTGACAGGGGCGTAGCAACCGGGAGGCCGTACGGCATGGCGACATGAGGCTACTCGCGGGTAACCTTCGGGCATGAGCGCAGACCAGATGTCCATCGGCGAGATGCTCGCCGCCACGGTGCCCATGGCCTGGACCCTCGACCTCCAGTTCCTGGAGACCACCGCCGAGCGGGCCGTCGTCGCCCTGCCCGACCAGGCCGACTACCACAACCACGTCGGCGGCCCGCACGCCGGCGCGATGTTCACCCTCGGTGAGTCGGCGAGCGGCGCGATCGTGCTCGCCGCCTTCGGCGACCAGCTCGCGCGGGCCGTACCGCTGGCCGTCCGCGCCGAGATCGCCTACAAGAAGCTGGCGATGGGCCCGGTCACCGCCACCGCGACCCTCGGACGCCCGGCCGCCGAGGTCGTCGCCGAACTCGACGAGGGCGTGCGCCCGGAGTTCCCGGTCTCGGTCGCCCTCCGCCGCGAGGACGGCGCCGTCACCGGCGAGATGACCGTCGTGTGGACCCTGCGCCCCCACGGCTGACCACGGGCACTCCGGCCGGGCCGGTAGGCTTCCGTTCGTGCGCCACCGGCGCACGAACGGGAGACCGGGAGGACAGGGCGTTGCACGTGCAGGAATGGCTCGAGACCGTACCCGCGGTCGCCGTGTACGCGCTGGTGGGGCTGGTCATCGGACTGGAGAGCCTGGGCATCCCGCTGCCGGGCGAGATCATCCTCGTCTCCTCCGCGCTGCTCGCCTCCCAGCACGGCGACATCGACCCGGTGGTCCTCGGCGCCTGCGCCACGGCCGGCGCGATCATCGGCGACTCGATCGGCTACGCCATCGGACGCAGGGGCGGACGGCCGCTGCTGGCCTGGCTGGGCGCGAAGTTCCCCGCCACTTCAGCGAGGGGCACATCGCGACCGCCGAACGGTCCTTCGAGAAGTGGGGCATGGGGGCGGTCTTCTTCGGCCGTTTCGTGGCCCTGCTGCGCATCTTCGCCGGCCCGCTCGCGGGCGTGCTGCGGATGCCGTACTGGAAGTTCCTGATCGCCAACGTCCTCGGCGGCATCGTGTGGGCGGGCGGCACCACGGCCGTCATCTACTACGTCGGCATCGTCGCGGAATCCTGGCTGAAGCGCTTCTCCTGGCTGGGCCTGGTCCTGGCGGTACTGATCGGCGTGACCTCGATGCTGGTCCTGAGGCACAAGGCGAAGAAGGCGGTGGCCGAGCCCGCCATCGCCGGCGACTCCGGACCCGCCATGGCCGGCGACTGAAGCGCGTCCCTCAGGGGCCCGGGGCCGTATCGGTCCGCGGCCCCGCCCGCGGGCGCGCGACACCACAGGCGTCGGAGAGTCCGGGGCGGCCGGGGTGCGCTCCGCCCCGCGGGCGCGCGAAACCACCAGGGCGGCGAGGGCGGTGGAGCCGTCGTCCTTCCTCCGCCCCGCGGGCGCGCGAAACCACCGCCGGCCCGCGGCCCGCCCGCGCCCGTCACCCCTCGTGCTGCTCCCGGTGCGCCTTCGCCAACTCCGCGTACAGCGTCCCGTTGAGCGTGAGACCGTCCCGCTCCTCCGCGCTCAGTACCCGCCGGACCTTCGCCGGCACCCCCGCGACCAGCGACCCCGCCGGCACCTCCATCCCCTGCGGCACCAACGCCTGCGCGGCGACAAGGGACCCCGCGCCGATGACGGCGCCATTGAGGACGGTCGCCCCCATCCCGATCAGGCAGTCGTCGCCCACGGTCGCGCCGTGCACGACCGCGTTGTGCCCGATCGACACCCGCTCACCCACACTGACCGGAAACCCGGGATCGGCGTGCAGAGTGCAGTTGTCCTGCACGTTGCTGCTCGCGCCGACGGAGATCCGCTCCACGTCACCGCGCAGTACCGCCCCGTACCAGACGCTCGCGCCCGCGCCCAGCGTGACGTCCCCGATCACCGAGGCCGTGGGCGCCACGAACGCGCCCTCGCCGATCTTCGGCTCCCGGCCCCCGATACCCGTGATCAGCGCGCGGTGCGTCATCGCCCTCTCCTCCACCCGACGTCGTAGCCACCCGCACCGTACGCCAACCCGGGTGGGGTGAAGATCACGGGGAGCGGACCCGTCGGCGCGGTGCCCGCCGACTACGGTGAGCGGGTGCCCACCCGCAAGAACACGTTCTCGTCCTGGCCGCGCCGCTTCGCTCAGCGCGCGGTCCACGCGGTCTGGACCTGGGCGCAGCGCACGGGTTCGGTGACCGCCGAACACCCCGGCCGCTTCCGCTTCGGGGCGATGGGAACAGGCACCAGGCTCGCCTTCCCGCTCGGCACGGTCTTCGGCGAGCCCTGGATCCGGATCGGCGCCCACTGCATCGTCGGCGAACAGGTCACGCTCACCGCCGGTCTGATGCCCGGCCTCGACCTCGGACCCGAGCCGATCCTGCGCATGGGCGACGGGGTCGTGCTGGGCCGCGGCAGCCATGTCATCGCCGACACGACGGTCACCATCGGCAGCGACTGCTACTTCGGGCCGTACGTCTACATCACCTCCACCAATCACTCCTACGACGATCCGCACGAGCCCATCGGCAAGCAGTGGCCGCGGATGGAGCCGGTGGAGATCGGCCCCGGCTGCTGGATCGGCACCGGCGCGGTGATCCTGCCGGGCGCGCGCATCGGCCGGAACGTGGTGGTGGCCGCGGGCGCGGTGGTCAGGGGCACGGTGCCCGACCATGCCGTGGTGGCGGGCGCCCCCGCCCGTGTCGTACGCCGCTGGACTCCCGCCGACGGTTGGCAGCCGCCGCTGCGCACCCCGGCGCCCGTACCGATCCCCGAGGGCATCACCCCGGAGCAGCTCAGGGCGCTGTCGGAACTGGACGAGGAGGGCGCCGCGCGCCTCGCCGAACTGGACGAGAAGGGCGTGGCCCGGCTCGCCGAGCTGGAACCCGGGAGCTGAGCCGGCCAGTACAGTGCGGTGGACCACCGGGTTCACCGCACAGTAGTGCGGGTAGCGAGCCCGGTCCTGTCGGACGGAACGGACGGAACGTGTCGGACCTCGATCTGCTGACCCAGTCCCTGGCGCGCAACGTCAAGCGCTGGCGCGCCGAGCGCGGCTTCACCCTGGACGCGCTCGCCGCGCGGGCGGGGTCAGCCGCGGCATGCTCATCCAGATCGAGCAGGCCCGCACCAACCCGAGCATCGGCACGGTCGTCAAGATCGGGGACGCGCTCGGCATCGCCGTCACCACCCTGCTCGACTACGAGCAGGGCCCGAAGGTCCGGATCGTCCCGGCCGACCGGACCGTGCGGCTCTGGCACACCGAGGGCGGCAGCTACAGCCGGCTCCTCGCGGGCACCGAGGCGCCCGGCCCGCTGGAGATGTGGGACTGGCGGCTGATGCCGGGCGAGAGCAGCGACTCCGACCCGCACCCCGTGGGCACGGTCGAACTGGTCCATGTCACGGCCGGGGAACTGACCCTCACCGTCGACGGAACCGAGTACCGGGTGCCGGCCGGTGCCAGTGCGTCCTTCGAGGCGAACGCGCCCCACACGTACGGCAATCGGGGTGACGTCCCGATGGAGATGATCATGGCCGTGTCCGTGCCGCCCGTGCACTGAGACACCCTCGGACGGCCCGCCGACGGCTGTTACCGTGCGGCCATGCGCGCACCCATCGGAGACTTCGGCCCCGCCACCCCCGCCCCGGACTGCCTCGACGAGCTCACCGCCCCGGTCGCCGCCGCCGTCCGCGCCTGGAGCGGCGGCGTTCCCGCCGACCGGATCCTGCACGTCGACACCGACCCGCGCTGGGCGGACACCGCCGTCTTCGTCGAACACTACGGCCGGGACCTCCTCGAACGGTCCGCGAACTGCGTGGTGGTGGCCGGCAAGCGCGGCGGCGGGACCACGCTCGCCGCCTGCGTCGTCCTGTCCACCACCCGGCTCGACGTCAACGGCGTCGTACGCCGTCATCTCGGCGCCCGCAAGGCCTCCTTCGCCCCCATGGACACGGCCACGGGGAGACCGGCATGGAGTACGGCGGCATCACCCCGATCGGGCTGCCCGGCGACTGGCCGGTGCTGGTGGACGCGGCCGTCGTGGACCTCCCGTACGTGCTCGTCGGCAGCGGCCGGCGGCGCGGCAACTGCTCGTGCCGGGCAAGGCGTTCGCGGAGCTGCCCGGAGCGGTCGTACTGGAGGGGCTGGGCGTGGCCTGACCCGTCACCTCAGCGCGTGGTGGGCGAGCGCGAGGTGCGGATCCGCGGCGCCGGGCGCCGGTTCCGGGTCGGCGTGGACCAGTGCCGCGGTCAGCCGGGGGACCGCGTGCAGCAGCGCGTGCTCGGCCTCGACGGCGACGTGATGCGCCTCGCGCAGCGTCGCCTCGCCGTCCACCACGACCGCCACCTCGGCGCGCAGCCGGTGGCCGATCCAGCGCAGCCGCAGCTCACCCACCCCGCGCACGCCCGGAACCCCGGTCAGCGCCCGCTCGGCCCGGTCCACCAGAGCCGGGTCCACGGCGTCCAGCACCCGCCGGAACACCTCCCGCGCGGCGTCCCGCAGCACCAGGACGATCGCCGCCGTGATCGCCAGCCCGACCAAGGGGTCCGCGTACCGCCAGCCCAGCGCCGCGCCACCGGCACTCAGCAGCACCGCCAGCGAGGTGAATCCGTCGGTACGCGCGTGCAGTCCGTCGGCGACCAGCGCGGCCGATCCGATGGCACGCCCCACACGGATGCGATAGCGGGCCACCCACTCGTTGCCCGCGAACCCGACGATCGCCGCCACGGCGACCACCGGGACGTGGTGGACGGGGCGCGGGTCCAGCAGCCGTTCGAACGCCGTCCAGCCGGCGAAGACCGCGGACGCGGCGATCGTCAGCACGATCGCGAGGCCGGCCAGATCCTCCGCGCGCCCGTAGCCGTAGGTGAAGCGGCGGGTGGCGGCGCGCCGCCCCAGCACGAACGCGATGCCCAGCGGTACGGCGGTCAGCGCGTCCGCCGTGTTGTGCACCGTGTCGCCGAGCAGCGCCACCGACCCCGACACGGCCACCACGACCGCCTGCGCCAGCGCCGTCACGCCCAGCACCGCGAGGGACACCCACAGGGCGCGCATGCCCCGGGCCGAGGACTCCAGCGCGGAGTCGAGCTTGTCTGCGGTCTCGTGGGAGTGCGGGGTGAGGAGATGGGAGAGGCGGCGCAGCGGCGAAGCCCGGTGGTGGCCGTGCCCGTGCTCATGATGGTGCTCGTGCTCATGGTGGCGGTCGCTCACGATCGTCCCCTTCCGGTGCGCGAGGTGGACGCGATGGCGCCCACGGCGCCATTATGTGCGTATGAGCGCACGCATGCACCTATCACCTGCGCACGATGCGCACCCACGCACCCCTGGCGAGGAGCACTTCGCGCTCGCGGCGGAGCTGCTCGCCCTGCTCGGCGACCGCACCCGGCTGACCCTGCTGCACGCCCTGACCGGCGGCGAGGCCGACGTCACCACGCTCACCGAGACCTGCGGCGTGGCACGCCCCGCGGTCAGCCAGCATCTGGCGCGGCTGCGGCTCGCGGGGCTCGTGGACACCCGCAAGGAGGGCCGCCGGGTCGTCTACTCCCTGCGCGACGGCCATCTGCGGCGGCTGGTGGACGAGGCGCTGAACGTGGCGGACCACCGGATCGGCGACCGTCCCCCGCACGACTGACGGGCCCGGCTCAGTACCGCGCGGCCGTGCCCAGGTACTGCTCCGCGAAGGCGGCAGCGGCGGCGGGTGAGGAGAACAGGCGGCGCAGCCGGCCAGCGTGGTGCCCGCGCGGAACGGGTCGCCCGCCGCGCTGCCGTGGTACAGCTCCGACAGCCACTGCGAGAACTCCTGGTAGTCCCACACGCGCCGCAGACACTCCCGCGAGTAGCCGGCCAGTCCGCTGTCGTCGCCCCGGGTCAGCCGGGCGGCCAGCGCGTCGCCCAGCAGGAACGCGTCGTGCAGGGCGAGGTTCATGCCCTTGGCGGCGATCGGTGCGACCAGGTGTGCCGCGTCCCCGGCCAGGAACAGCCGCCCGGACGCCATCGGCTCGGTGACGTGGTCGTGCATGTCCAGCACGCGCTTCTCGATCAGCCGCCCCTCGGTCAACGGCGCCGCCCCGGCCGCCCCGAGGCGGCGCCGCAGCTCCGCCCAGACCCGCTCGTGCGGCCAGTGGTCCGGGTCGTCGCCGGGCGGGCACTGGAGGTAGTAGCGGGTCACCTCGGGACTGCGGGGCATCTGACCGGCGAAACCGTCCGGATGACAGCCGAACAGCACACAGTCGGCGGACGGCGGCGCCTCGGCGAGCAGAGCCAGCCAGCCGATGCCGTAGTCGTGCCGCGCCACCCGGGCCCGCTCCGGGGCGAGGGACGCCCTGGTCACCCCGCGTGCGCCGTCGCAGCCCGCGACGAAGTCGCACACGACGCTCTCCCGCCGGCCGGTGTCCACGCCGGTGTACGACACCGACGGACGGTCGCCGTCCACGTCGTGCAGCCGTACGTCCCGCACGCCGAACCGGATGTCCCCGCCGCGCACGTCGGCGTACTCCCGCACCAGGTCCGTCACCAGCAACGGCTGCGGGTACACCCAGTGATGGCTGCCCGTCAGCTCCTGGTACGCGAACCGGTACCGCTCCCCGTCGAAACGGAACTCGCAGGCGGTGTGCCGCTCGGCCCGCTCCAGCAGGCTGCCCGCGAGCCCCCGCCGCTCCAGACCGCGTACCGCCCACTCCTCGATCACCCCGGCCCGGGGCCGCCGTTCGATGAACTCCCGCGTCTCCGTCTCCAGGACCAGACAGTCCACACCGGCCGCCCGCAGGATGTTGCCGACCGTGAGACCGGCGGGCCCCGCGCCCACGATCACGACCGAAAAGCGTTGCGGGGAAGGGGAGTTGAGAGGGGCGGAGGGCTGAATCATCGCGCCAGTATGGCGGCGGGAACCCCTCCGTGAAGCGCCTGAAGCCTGTCCGGCATGATCCGCCGGACAGGCCTCAACCGAGACGGGGTATCTCGATTGCCGGGCAGCGGTCCATCACCATCTCCAGGCCCGCCGCGCGGGTGCGCTCGTAGGCCGCCTCGTCGACGACGCCGAGCTGGAACCACACCGCCCCGGCGCCCTTGGCCACCGCCTCGTCCGCGACGGCCCCGGCGAGGCCGCTGTTGACGAACACGTCCACGACGTCCACCTCGAAGGGGATGTCCGCGAGGGACGCGTAGCCCCGCTCGCCGTGCACCGTCTCCGCCTTCGGGTGCACCGGCACCACCCGCTTGCCGAACCGCCGCAGCACCTGCGCGACGCCGTACGCCGCGCGCTGCCGGTTCGACGACAGGCCCACCACGGCCCAGGTGTCACCGAGTCCGGTGAGGATCTTGCGGACCGTCGCCTCGTCGCCGTACACCGTCGGGCCTCCCGGAAGTCATGAAAACGGCTCTCTGTTCGCACAACGAAGCGGGACGCGCGGGGATTCCCGGCAGGGCCCGTTCCCCTCCGGTGAAACGGTGGACGATACCGGCGCCGGACCGCCCGGTGCCGGGAACCGCACCCGGTGACCCGAAAAGCGGCCCGGATACCTGCATATGCCCGCTGACACGCCTACGCTCGCCTCGTGCTGCGCATCACCGACGCCCGAACCGGCGAACTCGTGGACGCCGCCCCTGCACGCCGGGGCCTGACCCGGGTCGAGGCCCATACACAGGGGTTCGACCCGACGAACCTGCGTGTGCTGCTCGTCGCCGACCTGCTCGTACGCGCCCTGGAACTCGGCGGCACGCCGGTCTGGGCGCTGCTCACCGGCGAACGGCAGCAGGCGGAACTCCGCGCGGCCGGCGCGGCTCTCGGGGTCCGCCCCTTCGAGGACGCCGGGGACGTCGGCGCCGGCCTCGGCGAGGCGCAGGTGCTGCACGTGGTGAGCGAGGGCGGTACCGCACCCGGTGGAGTGCGGGTCGCCGTGGCCCCCGTGCACGGGGAGCCGGACGGTGCCGACCCCGCAGCCCTGCGCCTGGCCCTGCTCGCACGGCCCAGGGGCGAGCCCGTGACGGCCGACGCGGCCGCTCTGGACGCCGCCGCCACCACCCTCGACGGCTGGCGCCGCGCGGTCGCCGGCTGGGCGCAACGGCCCTCGCGGCCGGTCCCCGACCCGGTCCGCGCCGATCTGCGCACCGCGTGGGAGGCCGATCTGGACACGGCCGGGGTGCTGGACGTACTCCGCGCGGTGCAGGCCGACCCGGACCTGCCGGACGGGGCACGCTTCGAGACGTACGCCTACGCCGACCGGCTGCTCGGCCTCGACCTCAGCCGCGACCTGGGAGCCCCGGCGTGATCGAGCGCGCCGGGAGGGGACCGCTGCGCCGGCTGGTCGTCCTGCGCCACGCCAAGTCCGCCTGGCCGGAGGGCGTCACCGACCACCGGCGTCCCCTCGCCCCGCGCGGGCTCCGGGACGCCCCCGCCGCCGGGCGCGCGCTCGCCGAGGCGGACTGCCTGCCCGGCCTCGCGCTGTGCTCCACCGCCGTACGCGCCCGCCGCACCTGGGAGCTGGCCGCCGCGCAGTGGGGCACGCCCTCGTCCGTGCGGCTCGACCGGCGCCTCTACCTTGCCGGCGTGCCCGATCTGCTGGCGGTGGTGGGCGAGGTGTCCGCCGAGGTCGAGACACTGCTGCTGGTCGGGCACAACCCGGGTCTGGAAGAGCTCGTCCTCACCCTGGCGGGCGACGGCCTCGACGACACCCTGGAGCGCGTCCGCGCCAAGTTCCCCACCTCCGCCGTCGCCGTACTGTCCTGGCGCGGCACCGCATGGCGGAACCTCACCCCCGGTACCGCCCTGCTGACGTCGATGACGGTGCCCCGGGGCGGGACGGACCTCCCGCGCGGGGGCGCATAGGCTGGCCGGATGCAGGACGAGTACCGCACCGTCGCCCGCGCGGGTGTGCACGAGACCGAGGTCAACCGCTCCCGCTTCCTGTGCGCCCTCGCCCCGGCGGCCACCGAGCGGGAGGCACAGGAGTTCGTCGCCGCCGTGCGCAAGGAGCACGCCGACGCCACGCACAACTGCTGGGCGTACGTCATCGGCGCCGACGCCTCCGTCCAGAAGGCCAGTGACGACGGCGAGCCCGGCGGCACCGCGGGCGTTCCCATGCTCCAGATGCTGCTCCGCCGCGACATGCGGTACGTCGTCACCGTCGTCACCCGCTACTACGGCGGCGTCAAGCTCGGCGCGGGCGGACTCATCCGCGCGTACGGCGGCGCCGTCGGCGAGGCGCTGGACGACCTCGGCACGATCACCCGCCGCCGCTTCCGGGTGGTCACCGTGACCGTCGGCCACGAGCGGGCCGGCAAGGTCGAGAACGACCTGCGTGCCACCGGACGCGAGGTGCGCGACGTGCGCTACGGCGAGCAGGTCGCGATCGAGATCGGCCTCCCGGACGCCGACGTACCCGCCTTCCGCGCGTGGCTGGCCGACGCGACCGCCGGCACCGCCGGGTTCGAGCTGGGCGGGGAGGCGTACGGGGACGTGTGATCCGGCGAACCTCAACCCGCCCACGTCCGTATTGCTCACCTATGAGCGGATAATCACCCTTTGTGGAACGGGTCATGACGGAGCGATACGGGAGTAACCGCCCGTGCTGTCGGACCCGGCGGTTACGCTGCGGGAATCATGAGGCTGCTGCACACTTCCGACTGGCATCTCGGCCGGTCCTTCCACCGGGTCGGCATGCTCGGTGCCCAGGCCGAGTTCATCGGCCACCTCGTCGGCACCGTGCGCGAGCGCGACGTGGACGCGGTGGTCGTGTCGGGAGACGTGTACGACCGCGCGGTGCCGCCGCTCGCCGCGGTCGAGCTGTTCGACGACGCCCTGCACCGGCTCGCCGAGCTGGGCGTGCCCACGGTGATGATCTCCGGGAACCACGACTCGGCCCGCCGCCTCGGCGTCGGCGCCGGGCTCATGGGACGCGCCGGCATCCATCTGCGCACCGACGCCTCCGCGTGCGGCACACCGGTGGTGCTCGCCGACGGGCACGGGGACGTCGCCTTCTACGGACTGCCGTACCTCGAACCCGCGCTGGTGAAGGACACCCTCGGAGTGGAGAAGGGCGGCCACGAGGCGGTGCTGGCCGCCGCCATGGACCGTGTCCGCGCTGATCTCGCGGCCCGCCCCTCCGGCACCCGCTCGGTCGTCCTCGCGCACGCCTTTGTCACCGGCGGCGAACCCAGCGACAGCGAGCGGGACATCACCGTCGGCGGGGTGGCCGCCGTGCCCGCCGGGGTCTTCGACGGCGTCGACTACGTGGCGCTGGGGCATCTGCACGGCTGCCAGACCCTCACCGGCCGCGTGCGCTACTCCGGCTCCCCGCTGCCGTACTCCTTCTCCGAGGCCGGCCACCGCAAGAGCATGTGGCTCGTCGACCTGGCCGCCGACGGGGCGGTCACCGCCGAGCGCGTCGACTGCCCGGTGCCGCGCGCCCTGGCCCGGATCCGCGGCACCCTGGAGGAACTGCTCGCCGATCCCGCGCTGGCCCCGCACCAGGAGGCGTGGGTCGAGGCGACCCTCACCGACCCGGTCCGCCCCGCCGACCCCATGGCCCGGCTCAGCGAGCGATTCCCGCACACCCTCAGCCTCGTCTTCGCCCCCGACCGGGCGGCGGACGACACCGACGTCTCCTACGCGCGCCGCCTCGCCGGCCGCGACGACCAGCAGATCGCCGAGGACTTCGTCACCCACGTGCGCGGCGCCGAACCGGACGCGCGCGAACGGACCGTCCTGCGGGACGCCTTCGACGCGGTCCGCGCGGACGACGCGGTGCGAGAGGTGGCCCGATGAGGCTGCACCGGCTGGACCTGACCGCCTTCGGGCCGTTCGGGAGCACCCAGAGCGTCGACTTCGCCGAACTGTCCGCCGCGGGGCTCTTCCTGCTGCACGGCCCCACCGGCGCCGGCAAGACCTCCGTCCTGGACGCCGTCTGCTACGCCCTGTACGGCTCTGTCCCCGGCGCCCGCCAGAGCGGTCAGGGCATGACCCTGCGCAGCGACCACGCCGCCCCCGGCGTCCGCACCGAGGTCACGCTCGAACTCACCGTCGCCGGACGCCGGCTGGAGATCACCCGGCAGCCGCGCTGGGAGCGCCCCAAGAAGGGCCGCCGCGCGGGCACCACCGTGGACAAGGCCCAGACCTGGCTGCGGGAGTACGACGCCGTCCAGGGCGCCTGGAAGGACCTCAGCCGCTCGCACCAGGAAACAGGCGAGGAGATCACCCAGCTCCTCGGCATGAGCCGCGAGCAGTTCTGCCAGGTCGTGCTGCTGCCCCAGGGCGACTTCGCGCGCTTCCTGCGCGCCGACGCCGAGGCCCGCGGCAAACTGCTGGGCCGCCTCTTCGACACCCGCCGCTTTGCCGACGTGGAGAAGCGCCTCGCCGAACGCCGGCGGGCCACCGAGGCCCGCGTCCGGGAGGGCGACGCCGACCTGCTCGCCGACGCGCACCGCATGCAGCAGGCCGCGGGCAGCGCCATGGAACTGCCCGAGCTGACGCCCGGCGAACCGGGACTGGCCGAGGCCGTGCTGGTCGCGGCCGCCGTCGCCCGCAGCACCGCGCGGGAACAGCTGACCGCCGCCCGCTGCCGCCTCGCCACCGCCGAGTCCGCCCTCGCCGAAGCCGGCCGGGCCCTGGACGGCATACGCGAACAGGACCGGCTGCAGCGGCGCTTCGCCGAGGCACGCGAGCGGGCGGCGCGGCTCGAGGAGAGGTCCGGCGCCCACCGGGAGGCGCGGACCCGCATGGAGCGGGCCCGCAAAGCCGAGACCGTCGCCCCCGCCCTGGAACTGCGGGACTCCGAAGACACCGCGCACCGGCGGGCGTCCGGCGCCGAACGGCACGCGCGCGCGCTGCTCCCCGCGGCCCTCGCCGACGCCGGAGCGGCCGGACTCGCCGCGGCCGCCCGCCGGACCGCCGAGGAACTGGGCGGACTGGAGTCCGCCCGCCGCGCCGAGCGCCGGCTGACGGAACTCCTCGGCGAGCGCGACACCCTGGAGCGTCAGGAACGCGCCGACGAGGAGGCGCGGCAGGACGCCGAGACCTGGCTCGCGGACTGGGACGACACCCGCGCGGGACTGTACGACGCCATCGACTCCGCACAGCGGGCCGAAACCACCGCCCGGGAACTCGACGTACGGCGCGACCCCGCGCGGCAGCGGCTGAACGCCGCACGGCAGCGCGACCAGCTCGCCCAGGACATGGAAACGGCCGGCGAGCGGACCCGCACCGCCCGTGAGGACGCGCTCGCCGCCCGGCAGCACTGGCTCGATCTCAAGGAACAGCGGCTGAACGGCATCGCCGCCGAACTCGCCGGCAACCTCACCGACGGCGAGCCCTGCGCGGTCTGCGGCGCCACCGGACACCCCGCGCCCGCCCGCAAGGTCGACGGGCACGTCGACCGCGAGACGGAGGAGCGCGCCCTCGCCGTCCATCAGCGCGCCGACGAACGGCGTGCCGAGTCCGAGCGGCGGCTCGGCGCCGTACGCGAGGCGCTGGCCGCCGCGAGCGCGGAGGCCGGCGACACCCCACCGAGCAGCTCGCCCGCGAGGCGGACGAGCTGGAGCGGAGCTACGCGCGGGCCCGCGAGGCGGCCTCCGTCCTGCACGACGCGCGGGAACGGCTGCGCCGCGCGGAGCACGAGCACGGACTCCGGGTCGCCGCCCGGAGCGAGGCCGCCGTCCGGGCCGCCTCCCGGGTGGGGCACCGCGAGCGGCTGGACCAGGAACGCGGCACGCTGGAGGAGGAGCTGGCGCAGGCGCGCGGGGAGGCGGCCAGCGTGGCCGCGCGCGCCGCGCAACTGGAGCGGAGCGCCGCACTGCTCACGGACGCCGCCGACGCGGCCCGCGCCGCCGAGGACGCCGCCCAGCGGCTCAAGGAAGCCGACGCCCGGCTCTCCGACGCCGCCTTCCGCGCGGGCTTCGACACCCCGCAGGCCGCCGCGGACGCTCTCCTCGACGACGCCGCCCACCGGGAACTCCAGCGGAGCCTGGACGCCTGGCAGCACGAGGAGGCCGCCGTACGGGCCGTCCTCGCCGAACCGGAGACCGTGGCCGCCGCGGAGCAGCCGCCCGCCGGCCTCGCCGCCGCACAGCGGGCCGCCGAGGACGCGGACCGCGGGGTGCGCGAGGCCGCCTCCGCGCGGGACGCCGCCGCCCGGCGCTGCACCGAACTCGACCGGCTCTCCGCGCGTGCGGCCACCTCCGTACACCGGCTGGGACCGCTGCGCGACGAGTACGACCAGGTGGCCCGTATGGCAGGACTCGCCGCGGGCACCTCGGCGGACAACGAGCGCAGGATGCGCCTGGAGTCGTACGTCCTCGCCGCCCGCCTGGAACAGGTGGCCGCCGCCGCGACCGTACGGCTGCGGCGCATGTCGTCGGGCCGCTACACCCTCGTCCACTCCGACGACCGCACCGGGCGCGGCCGCAGCGGCCTGGGACTGCATGTCGTCGACGCCTGGACCGGACGCGAACGCGACACCGCGACCCTCTCCGGCGGCGAGACCTTCTTCGCCTCGCTCGCGCTCGCGCTCGGTCTCGCCGACGTCGTCACCGACGAGGCGGGCGGGGTCCGGCTGGACACCCTCTTCATCGACGAGGGCTTCGGCAGCCTCGACGACCAGACCCTCGACGAGGTCCTGGATGTCCTGGACTCCCTGCGCGAACGCGACCGCAGCGTCGGCATCGTCAGTCACGTCGCCGATCTGCGGCGGCGGATACACGCACAGCTGGAGGTCGTGAAGGGCCGCTCCGGCTCGGAGCTGAGGCTGCGGGGGACCGGCTGAGGCAGGGGCACCACCCCGGCGCGCGGCGCGGCAGCGGCGACGAGTACCCGACGCGGCGACGGCGTGTGCCGCGCTGAGGGCCTCGGGACCGGAACCTCGTACGGCCGTGAACGCCACGCCCCCGATCCGCTGACCGCGCCGCCGGGAACTGACGACCGCGGATGCTGAACCCCGGCTCCAGTAAGGAGTCGACCCGGTAGGTTCTGCGCATGGTGCGATACGCGGAGCCGGACACGGTCGAGTGGGTGGAGTCGGGCGGCGGGCCGCTCATCGCGGTACCGGAGACGGTCCTGCCGTTCTGGACCGGTGCCGACGGCGAGGAGACCGCCTCGGACTACGACCGGGCCTGCGAGGTGGACGGACTCGTCGGCCTCCTCCCGGTCGGCGACGCGACGGCCCTGGTCCTGGGCGACGAGCCCGCCGCGACCGCCTTCCTCCCCGAACACGGCACCCTCGTCCGCTGGATCGCCGGCGACTCCGAGGCGGACCTCCTGGCGAGCGTCCCGGCGGCACTGCGCACCGCGCCGTGGGGACCCGAGGTGACGTGGAAGGTACCCGGCACGGCCGTCCTTTTCGACGCGGCCTGGCCCGGCACCCACTCCACGACCACCGACCACGTGAAGCTCACGCTCACCGCGGGCCGGTACGGGGTCCGCACGGCCCGGGTCCAGCCGGGCCCGGAGACTTGGCTGGTACTCGTCCAGCTACGGCCTTCGGCCTGACGGACGGCCCACCGCCGCGGGGGCCCCTGCCGACTCGGCGGTGGCCCGCCGGTCCGACTGCACCGGCCGCCGCCCTCGCCCCGATCAGCCGTTCCCTGGCCAACACCGCGGCAGAGCACACGGTCACCGCGGACACCGTCCACCCCGGCCCCGTCGACACGGACCACCCGGCCGGCGACGTCCCCGACGCCGGCCCCTGGGGCATGCCGGACGACCCCGCCCGCCTCCTCGCGTGGCTCGCCACGGACGAGGCGGACCGGATCGGCGGCCAGGTCATCGACTCCGAGGGCGGCTCACAGCGCCGCCAGCTCGTCCACCAGGTCGTCGAGGCCCAGCGAGCCCTGGGACAGGGCGGCCATGTGCCACGCCTTGAGGTCGAAGGCGTCGCCGTGCCGCTCGCGGGCCTTCTCCCGGCCGAGGAGCCACGCCCGCTCCCCCAGCTTGTAGCCGATCGCCTGCCCCGGGATCGTCAGATAGCGGGTCAGCTCGCTCTCCACGAAGTCCGCCGGACGGCTGCTGTGCGCCCCGAAGAACTCCTCGGCCAGCTCCGGCGTCCACCGCTCACCTGGGTGGAACGGCGAGTCCGCCGGGATCTCCAGCTCCAGATGCATGCCGATGTCGACGATGACCCGCGCCGCCCGCATCATCTGCGCGTCCAGGTAGCCCAGCCGCTCCTCCGCGTCGGCGAGGAAACCGAGCTCGTCCATCAGCCGCTCCGCGTACAGCGCCCAGCCCTCGGCGTTGGCGCTCACGATGCCCACCGACGCCTGGTAGCGGGAGAGGTCCTCGGCCACGTGCACCCACTGAGCGAGCTGCAGATGATGGCCGGGGACGCCCTCGTGGTACCAGGTGGAGACCAGGTCGTACACCGGGAAGCGGGTCAGGCCCATCGTGGGCAGCCAGGTGCAGCCCGGCCGGGAGAAGTCCTCCGACGGGGCGTGTAGTACGGCGCCGCCGCACTGCCCGCCGGCGCGATCCGCGACTCCACCTTCCGCACCCGCTCCGCCAGGTCGAAGTGGGTGCCGTCCAGCGAATCCATCGCCCGGTCCATCACGCCCTGCAGCCACTCGCGGACCTCGTCGACGCCCTCGATGTGCCGGCCGTGCTCGTCCAGGTGCGCCAGCGCCACCCACGGGGTCGCGGCCCCGGGCAGGATCTTCTCCGCCTCCAGCTTCATCTCGCCCAGCAGCCGGTGGTACTCGGACCAGCCGTACGCGTACGCCTCGTCCAGGTCCAGGTCGGTGCCGTTGAAGTAGCGGGACCAGCGGGCGTAGCGCTCACGGCCCGCCGTGTTCGGCGCGCCCTCGATGGCCGGCGCGTACACCTCGCGCATCCAGTCCCGCAGCTCCACGACCGCCGCGGTCGCCGCGCGGGCGCTCTCGTCCAGCTCCGCGCGCAGCGCGTCCGGCCCGGCGGCGGCGAAGTCCTCGAACCAGCCGCGGCCCTCCACTCGCCGAGCTGCCCGACGAACGTCTCCGTCGGCCGCGGCGCCGCGTACAGCTTGCGCTCCAGGCCCAGCGCGAGGGACTCGCGGTAGCCCGCCAGCGCGGCCGGCACCGCGCGCAGCCGCTCGGCGATCGCCGCCCAGTCCTCCTCCGACTCCGCCGGCGTCACCGTGAACACCTCGCGCACCGAATGAGCGACCGTGCCCAGGTTGCCGACCGCGCGCAGGCCCTCGTCCGCCTCGTGCACGGCGAGTTCGGCGGTCAGCCGCTCGCGCAGCAGACGGGCGCAGCGACGCTCGATGCCGCTGTCCGCGCCGGGCTGCCGCTCGGCCTCGTCGAGCCGCGCGAGCGTGGCCCGCTGGAGCCCGGCGAGCGCCTCCTGTCCGGCGGGCGAGAGATCGGGCAGCCGGGAGGAGCTCTCCTTCACACCGAGGAACGTTCCGGTGACGGGGTCGAGGGCGATGAGCTCGTCGACGTAGCTGTCGGCGACCTGACGGGGAAGCGCGCTGTTGGTCTGAGACATGCCGACCATCCTGGTACGCGTCCCGTCGCGCGTCATCCCGTTTGAGCTGTGGGCGAAGGCGGCAGCATCGGCCCGCAGTCCCACTGCTGGAAGATCAGCCGGGTCTCCACCCGCGCCACCTCCCGCCGCGAGGTGAACTCGTCCAGCACCAGCCGCTGCAGATCGGTCATGTCCGCGACCGCGACATGCACCAGATAGTCGTCGGGGCCGGTCAGATGGAACACGGTCAGCGACTCCGGCAGCGCCCGGATGCGCTCCACGAACGGCCCCACCAGCTCCCGCCGGTGCGGCCTGACCTGCACCGACAGCAGTGCCTGGAGTCCACGCCCCAGCTTGGCGGGATCCAGCCTCAGCCGGTGCCCGAGGATCACCCCGAACGGCGCAGCCGGGTCACCCGGTCCAGACACGTCGACGGCGCGACCCCGACCTGCGCGGCGAGGTCCCGGTACGTGGTCCGGGCGTCGTTCTGCAACAGCCGCAGTAGATGAAGGTCCACCGGATCCAGTACGACAGATTCGGCCATCGGGCGAACGTAGCACGGGATCCGGCCACCTGAACCCGTTCGCTGTTCACCCTTCCGTCCATGGACTTGGGCATGGACACACGACGCACCACCCGGGCACTCGCCACCGAGGCCGTGCACGCGGGCCGCGACGATCTCGCCGGACTGGGACTGCACGCCCCGCCGATCGACCTGTCGACCACCTACCCGTCGTACGACAGCCGAAGCGAGGCGGCCCGGATCGACGCCTTCGCCACCACCGGCGCCGAACCGGAGGGCCCGCCCGTCTACGGGCGGCTCGGTAACCCGACCGTCGCCCGCTTCGAGACCGCGCTGGCCCGGCTCGAAGGCACCGAGTCGGCGGTCGCGTTCGCCAGCGGCATGGCCGCGCTCAGCGCCGTCCTGCTGGTCCGCGGCTCGATGGGACTGCGGCACGTCGTCGCCGTACGTCCCCTGTACGGCTGCAGCGACCATCTGCTCACCGCCGGACTGCTCGGCTCCGAGGTGACCTGGACCGACCCGGCCGGGGTCGCCGACGCGCTGCGTCCGGACACCGGTCTGGTGCTCGTGGAGACCCCGGCCAACCCGACACTGGCCGAGATAGACCTGCGGGCCGTCGCCCACGCGTGCGGCTCCGTGCCGCTGCTCGTCGACAACACCTTCGCCACCCCGGTCCTCCAGCGGCCGGCCGAGCACGGGGCGCGGCTGGTGCTGCACAGCGCCACCAAGTACCTCGGCGGGCACGGTGACGTACTGGCCGGTGTGGTGGCCTGCGACGAGGAGTTCGCCGGGGGCTGCGCCAGGTGCGGTTCGCCACCGGCGGGGTGCTGCACCCGCTGGCCGGATATCTGCTGCTGCGCGGTCTGTCGACCCTTCCGGTACGGGTGCGGGCCGCGTCCGCGAACGCCGCCGAACTCGCCCGCCGGCTCGCCGCCGACCCGCGCGTGGACCGGGTGCACTACCCGCGTATCGGCGGGGCGATGGTCTCCTTCGAGGTGCACGGGGACCCGCACGAGGTGATCGCCGGCGTACGGCTGATCACCCCGCCGTCAGCCTCGGCAGCGTGGACTCCCTGATCCAGCACCCCGCCTCCATCAGCCATCGCATCGTCGACGCCGGCGACCGCAGGGACGCGGGTGTCGGCGACCGGCTGCTGCGGCTCTCGGTCGGCCTGGAGGACGTCGAGGACCTGTGGGCCGATCTGGACGCGGCCCTGGGGAGCGGGCCGGCGCCCCGGACGCCCGGAGGCCCTGGTCCAGGGCTGAGACCGAACCCCGGGGAACGCGGCCCACCCCTTCCCCGGGGGCCCGTACGACGGCCGGGGTCAGGTGTCCCCGTACGGCGCGGGCTACGGCCGGCCGATCCGCTCGCCGTGCTCCCACTCCCGCGGCAGCCGGTCCCGTACGGTGTCCAGACGGGCCGTGACGACCAGCGTGCCTTCCTCGATCTGGTAGTCGAGGGGCAGCCCCAGTCCGCGCATCGCGGCGACCATGCCGGTGTTGGACGCCCGCGTCACGGCGTACACGTCGGAGCAGCCCGCCTCGGTGGCCATCCCCACCAGCCGGGTGAGCAGTTCGGCGCCGATGCCCCGGCGCTGCCACGCGTCCTCCACGAGCAGCGCCACCTCGGTCTCGTCGCCGTCCCACAGCAGATGACCGAGGCCGACGATGCGGCCCGAGGTGGTCTGCGCGGCGAGCGTGCGCCCGAAGCGCGGGCTGAGCAGATGGTTCAGATAGCGGTCCGCGTCGCCGGCCGGCCCGTGGTACCGCATGCGCAGGGTCCCGGCGGAGCACCGCTCGTGCATCGCCCGCGCGGCGGCCAGGTCACCGGTGTCCGCGCGGCGTACGGAGATGTCGCCGCCCTCGGGCAGGGTGAGCACGTCACGGCCGCGCGGGATACGCGGACCGAGCCGGGCGTCCAGTTCCACCAGGGCCCGCGCGCGGGCGAACTCGGTGGGGGTGAACGGCAGATAGGGCCGCTCCAGGGTGATCACCCCGCCCTCCGGGGCACGCAGCTGGATCACGGCTTCTTCCAAGCGGCCCTCCTCGGGCACCGGCCGGCCGTCCACCGTCGCGGCGGGCCGCCAGCGGATCGTGCACCGGCCCAGCAACTGACGGAGCGCGAGCGGCAGTTCGGCCGCGTCCTGCGCGGTACGGGCGGCCAGTCCGAGGACCCGGGCCGGGGCGTCCACCAGATCATGGGCGTCGGCCCGCTCGGTCCAGGTGTCCCTGCCCCGGCGCGCGACACGGCGGAGACGAGGTCCGTCCCCTCCGGTGCCCGCAGCAGGAACTCGTCGACGGTGTCGCCGCCCAGCGGGTGCGTCTGCAGGCTGAGGATGTCGACCCGCAGCCCGGCCAGCTCCGTGCACAGCACGGCCAGCGCGCCCGGTTCGTCCTTCACCGTCGTCCGCATCCGCCACAGCACGCCGCCCCGGGACCCGGCGGACGGCGGCGGCGCGCCCCGGTATCGTGCGCCGGCGGTGCGCTGCCGTGGCGTCGTGCCCACCATGCGTGGAAGGCGGCCGCGCACCGCGCGGTGGGCCCGTCGTGCCGGGTGCTCGTCACTTCAGACATGTCTCGACTCATACAGCCACTGTGAAGGAACCGTATTTCGTGATCACGAACGTACTGTGACTGATGGGTAAAGCGCGCTTCTGTCCGCTTTGTTGGGTGGGTGACGTCGGTTACGGACCGAGGTGACCGGCCGATGTCACCGGCCGACCAGGCCCGGACGCGGCGTCAGGGAACGGAACGGCTCGGTCGCCGGCGTCTCGACGATCATCCGCGCCGGAGGGTCCGAGCGCACCCGCACGAGCCCCGAGTCACGGGTGACGTCGCCGGTCCGCACGCCTCACGCGGCCCGCGGGCGCCCGGAGCGGTGAAGGTGGGCGCGGCGCCGAGGGCGGTGGGCGGGGTCAGGGCCGCCGAGGCGGCGAGCGAGCCGCGTGGCACGGCGCGCCGGCCGGGGAGCGGACGGTGGGACATGGGCGCGCGTGCGGGCTCCGGCCTCAGCGGCTGCCGTCGAGGATGACGCGGGCGACCAGCGCCGGGTCGTCGTTCATCGGGACGTGGCCGCAGCCGGGCAGCCGGACCAGCCGGGCCCGGGGAATGATCTGCTTGGCGCGCACACCCTGCCGGGGGACGAGCAGCCGGTCCTTGGCGCCCCAGGCGACGGTCACCGGGATGCCGGGCACATCGTCCGTGAACCGTACGGTGGTACCCGCGCGGAGTGTCTCGGTGAACCCCGTGGCGCCGGCGAGGGCGAGCGTCTCGGCGACCACGGCCTCGGCGGAGCGGCGCCCGGGACGGGCGTAGATGGTGCTGGTCAGTACCGCCCGGCCGGCCGAGGAGCGGGCGAGGCGCCGCACCAGCGGGAGCGGCATCCGCTCCGCGATCCGCCGCATGCCGGTCAGTACGGCGAAGGCGTACCGCCGCTCACCCGGGGTCCAGAAGCCCGCCGGGGACAGGGCGGTGACGGACCGTACGAGCCGGTCGCGGCCGAGCTCCAGGGCCAGCAGCCCGCCGAGCGAGTTGCCCGCCACATGCGGCCGGCCGAGCTCCAGTTCCTCGCACAGGGCGCGCAGCGCGGCGCTCATGGTGGGCAGATCGTGGGCGAGACCGCCGGGCAGCGCCGGGGAGGCGCCGAAGCCCGGCAGGTCCACGGCGATCACCTCGCGCTCCGTGGCGAGGATGTCCACCACCGGGTCCCAGGCCTGCCGGTGGTGGCCGATGCCGTGCAGCAGGAGCAGCGGCTCACCGCGGCCCACGCGCGCGTAGGACAGGGTCACGGGCTGCGGGCCGACGGGCGAGGTGACCTTGAAGGACACGGTCGCGGACATGGGGCTGCTCCTCTTCTGGAACTCGGGACGCGCGGAAACGGACGCCGTCCGACGTCGTAGACAGCTTGTCAGCGATTACTACCGGCGGGTAGCCCCGAGTCCGGTGTGCCCCGGGGCGGCCGGTGCCGCCTGGACACGGCCGCGCGGGTCCGCTGGGATGGTGCCGTGACCGCCGACCCCGCGACCGACGTCTTCGAAGCACACCGCCCCGTCCTCCTCGGGGTCGCCTACCGCATGCTGGGCCGGGTCGCCGACGCCGAGGACGTCGTGCAGGACGCGTGGCTGCGCTGGGCGGGCGGCGACCGGTCCGGCGTACGCGAACCGCGCGGCTACCTGGTGCGCGTCACCACCCGCCTCGCCATCGACCGGCTGCGCCAGATCAAGGCGCGCGGCGAGACGTACGTCGGCCCGTGGCTGCCGGAGCCGTACGTCACCGACTTCGGCGACACCGTCCCGGACACCGCCGAACAGGCCGTGCTCGCCGACTCCGTCTCCCTCGCCGTCCTCGTCGTCCTGGAGTCCCTCTCCCCGCTGGAACGCGCGGTGTTCGTGCTGCGCGAGGCGTTCGGCTACCCGTACGCCGACATCGCGGCCCTGCTCGACCGCGGCGAACCGGCCGTACGGCAACTCGCCGGCCGCGCCCGCGGACACGTCGAGGAGGGCCGTCCGCGGTACGACGTCGACCCCGCCCGGCGCCGCGACCTCACCGAGCGCTTCCTCGCCGCTGCCACCGAGGGCGACCTGGGGGACTGCTGGAACTGCTCGCCCCGGACGTGCGTCTGGTCGGCGACAGCGGCGGCAGGTCGCGCGCCCCGCTGCGGGTCCTGGAGGGCGCCGACCATGTGGGCCGCTTCCTCTCGGGCATCGCCCGCAAGGGTCTGCCCGACGTCTCCTTCCGCTTCCCGGAGCTCAACGGCGGCGTCGCGGTGCTCGTCCTGTCCGGCGGCAAGCCCGACTCCGTCTTCCAGCTCGACATCGCCGACGAACACGTCCGGACGGTGTACGTCATCCGCAATCCCGACAAGCTGAATTCGCTCGCGGCTCTCCCGTAGGTCCCCCTCCGGGGCCTTCGTCTCGGGTTGATTGGTATTGACCAAGGGTGTGGGCCGCCTTATGGTCGCAGATAAGTGAAACAACCTTTAATAAACAAGGGCGCTAAAACGCCCGCCGGACACGGCGATCGTGGAGGACAGGGTGGGGACCACGCAGCTGGAAACGGTGCCGGAACCGAAGTACTGGCACCTGAGGACCGTGCTCAGCGAGGCGCTGGACTCGGAGTTCTCGGTGGGCGAGATCCTGCCCAACGAGCGTGATCTCGCCGCCCGCTTCGGCGTCGCGCGCGCCACGCTCCGGCAGGCGCTGGAACAGCTCGAACTCGAGGGCAGGCTGCAGCGCCGCCGGGGCGTGGGTACGACGGTCGCGCCGCCGCGCATGGGCGTGTCCGTCGGGACGGCACAGCACGCCTGGCCGGGCGGGGCGCAGGACGCCTGGCAGGCCCTGGACTGCGCGCTCGAGGTACCGCCCGCCGCCGTCGCGGAGACGCTGGTGACCGGCAGCGCCGAGCCGGTGCACGTGGTGCGGCGCTCCCGTGTGTCCCACGGCCAGCCCGTCGCCGCCGAGCTGCTGTACATCCCGGCGGACTCGGTACCGGACCTGTCCGGCATCGACGCGCCGGCCGGTCCGGCACGCGCGCGTGCGGTGCTGCGTGAGTTGCAGCGGCTGGAGCTGGAGCGGCAGGAGAACGCGGTGGAGCTCGGGTCCGCCCGCGCGGACGACGCGAGGAGCTCGACCGTCTTCCGGGTGCGCCGGTGCTGGTCGTCACGACCCGCTTCGTCGCCCGCGGGCGTACGGCGGCGCTGTCCGTGGCCACGTACCGCGCGGATACCTGCCGCCTCACCTTCGGCGACGCGGGCGGCGTCGAAATCCACCACGGCCCCACCCGCCACGCCTCCTGACCCCCGCGCGCAGCGGCGTCCGCCGCAACTACGGGCACCCGCACCTCCGCAGCCGCCGTGGCTGCGGCCACCTCTGCTGCCTGACCGCGGGGCAGCCGCACTGCCCCAGTCCGCCTAGCTGCGGGCACCTCCGCCGCCGCAGCTGCGGGCAGTCGTGCCGCTGGGGCGGCACGGGTGGGCGCAGCGGCACCCCTTCCAGCGGGGCGAGCGCACACTTACCCCGCCCGGCAGTCACCCGGGGTGACTGTTCAGCGGGGGCGTCGCGCAGCCCGGCGCTTACGGGGTGCCGTCGCGCCCACCCTCCCCACTCTCGGCTTCGCTCGAGCGGGAGGTACCCCCATCGCCCTGCGGCACGCCTGCCCGCGGATCGGCGAAGGGCGCGCAGAGCGGCCGGCGCGCGGACGCGGGACCGCGCGGAGTGCGGCGGGTGCGCGGAGGGCGTGGAACGCGGAGGGCGTGGGTGCGCGGGGCGCGGGAGGGCGTGGAACGCGGAGGGCGTGGGTGCGCGGGGCGTGGAACGCGGGGCGTGGAACGCGGAGGGCGTGGAACGCGGGGCGTGGAACGCGGAGGGCGTGGGTGCGCGGAAACGCGGTGCGCGGAACGCTGAGGGCGAGGGTGCGGGCTGCGACCTTCGCGGGCGGGCTGTGCTGCACCCCCGCCCGCCCAGACGCGCGGTGCTACCGGCGGGCCGTCACCGTGCCCTCCACCGCGAAGAGTTGTTCCTCGACGTGGTCGAGAGCCAGGCGTACCGCCCCCGTGGCGACCGCCGCCTCCCCGAGATGGGACAGCGTGACCCGCGGCGGCCGCAGGCAGTAGCGGGCCAGTTCGCGGCGCAGCGGCTCCAGGACACCGTCCAGACCGGCCGCCCACCCCCGATCACCACCAGCTCCGGATCGAGCGCCAGCACCAGCGCCGCCACATCGTGCACCAGCCGCCGGATGAACCGGTCCATCGCCGCCAGCGCCCGCTGGTCGCCCTCCCGCGCCTGGGCGAAGACCCCGGCGACCGCCTGCTCGTCCAGCGGATGCAGCGGCTCGTCCGTCGTGGACAGCAGGGTCTCCGGCGTGGCCTCCCGCCCCAGCAGATGCAGCGCCCCGATCTCGCCGGCCGCCCCGCCGTACCCCCGGTGCAGCCGCCCCCGATCAGCGAACCGGCCCCCGGACTCAGCCCGGCCAGCACGAACACCACGTCGTCGGTCTCCCGCGCGGCCCCCTTCCAGTGCTCGGCGACGACCGCGGCGTTCGCGTCGTTCTCCACCAGCACCGGACACTTGAAGGACCGGCTCAGCCGCTCACCGAGGCCGAGCCCCGTCCAGCCGGGCAGCGCCGTGCCCAGCCGCACCGTGCCGTCCGCCTCCACGATCCCCGGCGTCCCCACGCCCACGGCCCGCAGCGAGCCGCGCGGGACACCGGCCCGGCGCAGCAGCTCCGCGACGGCCGCGTCGATCCGCTCAAGCCGCTCGTCCGCGTCGACCGTCTCGTCGACGTCTCGCGCCTGGGCCCCGATCACCCGCCCGTCCAGGTCGGCCAGCAGCGCGGCCACCCGGTGCACACCGATCTCCAGGCCCAGCAGATGCCCGGCCTCCGCCCGGAACCGGAACCTCCGCGCGGGCCGCCCCTGCCGCCGCGCGGCGCCCTCCTCGGCCGCCGTCTCCACGACGAGGCCCGCCTCGATGAGCCCTTCCACGACGCCCTCGACGGTCGGCCGGGACAGCCCTGTCACCCGGGTCACCTCGGTCAGCGTTGCGCAGTCCGTGGCCCGCAGCGCGTGCAGCACCACCGCGGAGTTGATCCGTCGCAGCAGCGAGGGTCCCCGCCGGTCAGCCGACCCACCGTCCGTCCTCCTGCTGGTGCGCGTGTTGGGCGGGATCGTACTCGGCGTCGTCGGCCCCGGCGACCTCCGGGCGGGGACGCCCCGCGGCGGCACGCCTCAGCCCGGTGCCACGAAGCCCGACTCGTAGGCGGCGATCACCGCCTGGGTCCGGTCCCGCGCCCCCAGCTTGGCCAGTACGGCGCTCACATGGGACTTCACGGTCTCCGTCCCCACCACCAGCTTCGCGGCGATCTCCGCGTTCGTCAGGCCCCGCGACATCAGCCGCAGCACCTCTCCTCGCGTTCGGTCAGCCGCGCCCGCGCCAGCAGGTCGCGCGCCGCGCGGTTGCCGTCGCCGTCGGCGTACTCCGCCGCGAGCCGCCGTACCGAGGCGGGGAACAGCAGCGACTCGCCCTCGGCGACCAGCCGCACCGCGTGCACGATCTCCGCCGGCCGTGCCCGCTTCAGCAGAAACCCGTCGGCTCCCGCGCGCAGCGCCCCGTACACGTACTCGTCGTTCTCGAACGTCGTCACGACGAGGATCTTCGGCGGCGCGTCGACCGACCGAAGCAACGCGCGCGTGGCCTCGATCCCGTCCAGCAGCGGCATGCGTACGTCCATGGCCACCACGTCCGGCCGCAACCGCCGTACCAGCGGAATGACCGCCGCACCGTCGGCCGCTTCCCCGACGACCTCGATGTCCGCCTGCGCCTCCAGCACGGCCCGCAGACCGGCACGTACGAGGGGCTCGTCGTCGACGAGCAGAACGGTGACCGGCATCCGGTCAGCGTAGTTCAGCCCAACGGCAGTTCCACCCGCACCCGCCAGTCACCCCGGTCGGGGCCGGTGTGCGCCTTGCCGCCCAGCAGCGACGCGCGCTCGCGTATGCCGCGCAGACCGCTGCCCCTGCCCCGCGCCGGCATCGGCCCGGTGAACGGATTGCGGACCTCCAGGCCCAGCGTGCCGTCCTCGACCGTGACACGGACCCGCACGGGGACGGCACCCGCGTGCCGCAGCACATTGGTCAGGGCCTCCTGGAGGATGCGGTACCCCTCGCGAGAGACCGGCCCGGGAACGGTGTCCAGGGGGCCGGTCAGGTCGGCGTCGACCGTCGCGCCGGATGCCCGCGCGGACTCCAGCAGCCGGCCGGCGTCGGTGAGGACCGGCCGGCCGCCGACCGGTCTCCCGGACTCGCGCAGGACGCCGAGCACCCGCTCCAGGTCCTCCAGCGCCGCCCGGCCGGTCTCCTCGATGGCGTCCAACGCCCGCTCGGTGAACGCGGGATCGCCGGCCGCGCGGGCGGCGCCCGCCTGCACGACGGCCACGGTCAGCGCGTGACCGATGGAGTCGTGGAGCTCGCGGGCGATACGCGTGCGCTCCAGGAGCTGCTCGGCGCGTTCCTCCATGGCGGCCAGCCGCTCGGCGGGGAGGGGCCGAGCAGACGGTGCGCCAGCGCCGTGATCAGCCGGCCCGATCCCACCACGGTCGCCGCCATGATCACGAGCACCACGGGCAGCAGCAGGACATGCCACCACTCGTGGCCCTCCAGCAGGAACAGCTCGCCCGACGCCGCGTCCCCGCCCAACGCGGCCGCCCCCAGGTCCACCGCGGCGATGAGCAGGTTCGCGACGAACACGGAGGTCGCGCAGCCGATCAGCAGCCGCACCAGCAGCCATACCACGAGCCGGCCCCGGTCGCTCCAGGAGGCGGACGGCGCGACGACGATGCCGGCGCTGTCGCTGTCGTGCCGCTGACCCGTCAGCAGCAGCCTGGCCTGCAACCCCTCCACCGTGCGCATCGCGGGAATCAGCCCGGCCGGCAGCAGCGTCACGGCCGCCAGCGCCCAGATCCACCACACCTCCTCCACGAACAGCCACAGCGACGGCCACACGATCGCGATGAACAGATGCAGCAGGCGGGTGTACGTCACTGTCCGGCCGAACGGGCGCAGCAAGCGGGGCATGCCGTCATCGTCCCAGCCGCCACCGGCGACGGACCTCCCCGCGCGGGGAGACGATCTCCACCCGCGGGGAGGCACCGCCCCCGGCCGAGACGCCAGGCTGAGGCACATGACCAGCATCGACGTCCAGGACCTCACCAAGGAGTACGGCACCCGGCGAGCCGTCGACCACCTCACCTTCCGCGTGCTGCCCGGCCGCGTCACCGGCTTTCTCGGCCCCAACGGAGCGGGCAAGTCCACCACCATGCGCCTGGTGCTCGGCCTCGACCACCCCACGTCCGGCTCCGCCACCCTCGGCGGCCGCGCCTACGCCACCCTCGACGAACCCCTGCGCCACGTGGGCGCCCTGCTCGACGCGCAGGCCGCCCACGGCTCCCGCACCGGCCGCGACCATCTGCGCGTCCTGGCGGCGAGCCACCGCATCCCGGTCCGCCGGGTCGACGAGCTGCTGGAGGCGACCGGCCTCGGCCCGGCGGGGCGGCGCCGGGTGCGGACGTACTCCTGGGCATGCGCCAGCGGCTGGGCATCGCCGCCGCGCTGCTCGGCGACCCGGGGGTGATCATGCTCGACGAGCCGTCCAACGGACTCGATCCGGAAGGCATCGTGTGGATCCGCACCCTGCTGCGTCGGCTCGCGGACGAGGGGCGGACCGTCCTGGTCTCCAGCCATCTGATGAACGAGACCGCCTCCTTCGCCGACCAGCTCGTCGTCCTCGGACGCGGCCGGCTCCTCGCGGACACCCCGATGCGGGAGTTCATCGACGCACGCGTGCGTCCTGCCGTCCGCGTCCGCACCTCCGACCCCACCGCCCTCAGGACTGCCCTCGCCCGGCACGGTCACGACGTCGTGGAGGACCCGGACGGCCACTGGACGGTGCCGGACGCGCGCGTGGACGACATCGGACGCCTCGCCTCCGCCGCACGGGTGCCGCTCCTCGAACTCACGGCGGACGAGGGCACCCTGGAACAGGCCTATCTGGATCTGACCGCCGCCGAGACCGAGTTCGCCGCACAGCCCCAGGAGGCCTGACCCATGCCGTTCGCACCCGCGTTCCACGCCGAGTGGCTGAAGATCCGCACTGTCCGCTCGCTCCCGGGAGCCCTGTTCGCGCTGTTCGCGGCGACCACCGCGTTCTCCGCGCTCGCCGGCGTCTCGAACAGGTCGAAGTCCGGTTTCGACCCGCTGTTCACGGCCCTGTCCGGTGTCACCCCGGCCAGATCGCCGCCATCTCCTTCGGCGCCATGGCGGTGGCGGCGGAGTACCACAACGGAGCCCTGCGCCTCTCCCTCGCGGCGACCCCGCGACGCGGCCGCTGGTTCGCCGCCAAGGTCGCGGCCATCGCCGTGCCCACGCTGCTCGTGAGCCTGCCGGCCGCCCTCGCCGCCCTCCTCGCGGCCCGCGCGGGGCTCGGCCCGGCGGCGGGCGGCCTCACCGCGGCCGAACAGATCCGGGGTGTCGTGGGCGGTGGCGTCTACCTCACGCTGATGGCCCTGCTCGCCGCGGGCGTGGCGACCGTGCTGCGCAGCGGGGTGGCCACGCTGTCGCTGCTGATCCCGTTCATCCTGATCGTCTCCTTCGTGATCGGCGACGGGGCAGGCCCCGTCGCCGACCTCATGCCCGACCGCGCCGGACAGCTGGTCCTGTACCGGCACCACGACGGAATCCTCGGCCCCTGGACGGGACTTGCGGTGACCGCGCTGTGGGCGGCCGCCGCCCTTCTGGCCGGGGCCTGGAGCCTGCGCCGCCGGGACGCCTGACCGGGAGGCCGGCTGACGCCCCGCCAACTGTCAGTGGCGGCGGGTTTACTGGACCCATGAACATCGCCGGGCACATCGCGCTCATCGACGAGCTGTGCTTCCGTCCGTTTCCGGCGGAGCACGGCCCGTCGGACGTCGGCTTCGGGGTCCGGGCCACCATGTCGCCGTACTGGAGACCGGCGACGGACCGGCCGCCGGCCCCGCGCGGTGGGCGGTCACGGTGGACCAGTTCGAGAAGGGCCGCGACGCCGTGTACGAGGTGCTGGCCTCCCGCTGGGGGACGTCGACCCCTGGAACCTGCGGACCGTCCTGCTGCGCACGGAGCGGGAGGAGATACCCGAACCCTGGGCCCGGCTGAGCGCACTGGCCGATGTGGCCTGGCTGTGGGAGGTACAGGGCACCGGCCGCTGGGTCGCCGTCGCGGTCGCCCACCGCGACCCGGGCGACGCGGTCCGGTTGCTGGCGGTGGTCACGGAGACGGCACCGCCCTGACCACCGGACGCCGTCACGGCCCGGCCGCGGCCTCCCGCAGCCGGCCGAACTCCTCCGCCAGCGTCACCGGCGTCCAGTGCGCGTTGAGCCCGCTCGGATTGGGCAGCACCCACACCCGGGAGCCACCGATGACCCGCGCCTGCGGTCCCACCTGTGCATTTCGTTCGTCGAACGCCGCGCGATACGCGGTGACCCCGACCACGGCCAGCCACCTCGGCCGCAGCCGGGCCACCTTCAGCGCGAGCACCCGTCCGCCCTCCCGGTACTCCTCGGCGCTCAGCTCGCCGGCCCGCGCGGTCGCCCGCGCCACCACATTGGTGATGCCGAGCCCGTACGACAGCAGCTCCTCCTGCTCGGACGGCAGCAGCAGCCGGGGCGTGAAACCGGAGCGGTGCACAGTTATCTGCACCATTCCTGCTCGTTGGTCTCGGTGACGGTCCCCAGGATCAACGAGGAGTGTGAAAGTGGATCTTCGACATGAACTCATGGAGGGGCGGGCGGATATCCCCGCGTCGGGGCGGTGTTCCCGACGGGGGCGTCCATCCTCCATACGTCGTCGTCAACGGATGCGACGACGAGATCGAACCGGTCACCGCGTATCTGCGAGACCTGGCCCTGAACGACAGCAGTCCGCTGACGGTCCGCAGCTACGGGTACGGGTTACTGCGCTGGTTCAGGGTGCTGTGGCTGCTCGGGGTGGCCTGGGAGAAGGCGACCGAGGCCGAGACGGCGGTGTTGATCGGGTGGCTCCGGACGGCGTCGAACCCGCAGCGCCAGCGGAAGACGGCCGGCGCCACGGCGCCGGGCTCGGTGAACCTGCGGACGGGCAAGCCGGTGCTGCGCGTGGGGTACGCGCCGAGGACGATCAACCATGCGCTGTCGGTGGTGAGCGGGTTCTACGAGTTCCATGCGCATCAGGAAACGGACCGGTCGCCAACCCAGTGCCAGTTTCACCACAGAGGCGCCGGGCGCTGGCTCATTGCAGCCCGCTGGAGCCCAAGCCGGTCTTGGGCCGGGCCCGGCTGCGGCAGAAGGTTCCGGACCGTTCGCCGCGGTCGATCCCCGATTGCCTGTGGGATGAATTGTTCGAGCGTATGGGATGCGAGCGTGACCGGGCCCTGCTGGAGTTCTACGTCTCCAGCGGTGCCCGCGCCGAGGAACTCCTGGGTATCGGGATCGGGGATGTCGACTGGGCGGGCCAGAAGGTCTACGTGATTTCCAAGGGCACGCGGGACAGACAGGCCGTCCCCGCCTCGCCGCAGGCGTTCCTACGCCTGGCCTGCTACTTGGACGAGATTGGCACACCTTCGGCGGACGAACCGCTGTGGCGGACCCGCCGCGGCACGGACAGGCCCATGTCCTATTGGGCGATGCGTCGTGTCCTCCAGCGGGCCAACGAGGCACTGGGCACCAACTGGACCCTTCACGACCTGCGGCACACGGCGGCGAGTCGGATGGCGAACAGCGGGAAGTTGACGCTGCCGGAGGTGCAGGCTGTCCTGCGTCATGCCAACATCCAGACCACCAGCCGCTATTTGGCGATCCGTGTCGAGGAGATCTTCGACAAGCTCACCGAGCACTACAACACCCCACGCATCGAACGCAGTTACCCCTCCGGCTATGACGTCGACGACATCGCGACGGTGTTCGGTGCCTGAGACACAGCTCCGCACCACTGGTCAGAGCCGACGCCATGGCCCGGTCGTGGAGGGGCTTCAGTTCCCGAGCCGCTTTGTCGAGGGCCCGATCACGCCGGAGCCCGCCGTTGCGACCAGCCTGCACCGGCCGCACGGCGAGTTCTCCACCGCTTCCGTCTCGCTGCTGTCGAGCGCGGCCGGCTCCGTAGAGATCTGGCCCGACACACTCCGCGCGACCCGCCTGATCTGGACCCACTCGACCCGCACGCTGCTTGAACATCTCCTCACCTTCCCCGGTGAGACCTGGCAGCAGCGGTGGGACGCCAGTCCGCTCGGCCGAGGCGAGGTCGACGCTCAGGCAGTGGCGTCCCGCCGCACCACAGGAAACAGCATCATGCCGGGGATCCGAGCTCTGTACTGCCTGAGGGCCGTCCGACCCACCATGCTGGCACTTCGCCGCAACCCGCCGCCCAACTACGACGTGACGTTCATCGCCGCGCAGGACGACCCGCTTCTGGACACGTTCGCCGAGCAGGTGCGTGTTCACCACTTCCGCCACGTCCATCGCCGCAACGCGCTCAACGAACTGTGCATGCTGCTTGCCAACCAGGACGTCACACTGAGCGACGTCACCCCGGCATCCCTGCTGCACTTCGCCCACGAGAACCGAAAAGCACGCTGCGTTCTGCAGCCCGGTAGCCGGGCTGCCAATCGCTTTGTCGGTCGAGGAATTTGGGACGTCCTGCACACTATGGGGCACTTCCTCCGTCCACGCCGGAGAGCCTGCGGGCCGCCATGCTGCGCGGACCGTTGCGGGTCGATGAGCTCGTTGACCAGTACGAGATTTCCAACCAGGCCGTCCGTGGCCTGCTCATCGACTACCTCACCCGCCGCAAGGCGGACACTGACTACTCCACCTTGAAGGGCCTCGCTCGCAATCTCACCTGCCACTTTTGGAAGAACATCGAGCGGATCAACCCAGACCAGAAGGACCTGCGCATCGCGCCGCAGGACTACGCGGCCTGGCGACAGGTGATCACCGTTAAGGACGATGGCAAACCTCGCCTCGGCCAAGACAGCATTGTCATCACGCTCCGCTCGTTCTACTACGACCTGCACACCTGGGCCGCAGACGAGCCCGAGCGATGGGCGGCATGGGTCGCACCGTGTCCTATCCCGCCCAGCGAACTACGTGGGCTCGGCGGGCGCCGCCGGCGCATCAACGAACGCTCCGCCGATCGCACCCGTCAGCGCCAGCCCCTCCTTTCATCGCTGGTCAACTACGTCGAAACCCGCTATGACCGCGCACGCCTGCTCCTGGAGCGGGCGGACGAAGCCGCTGAAGGTGACGTGTTCACTCATGAGGGCACCGAGTACCGGCGGATTTACACCGAAGCCGATCGGAAGCTGCTCCGTCATGGAGACGCCGTGCCTACCCGTGTTCAGGAAACCGACAGCGGCCAGATCATCCACGTCGGAACGGATGAGGAAGGCGCCTTCTGGGACTGGGCGGTCGTCGAGACCTTGCGCCACTCCGGTGTGCGTATCGAGGAACTCTGTGAACTGACCCATTTGAGTATCCGCCAGTACCAGCGCGCCAACGGCGAGGTCATCGCGCTGCTGGTGATCGCGCCGTCCAAGACAGATCGCGAGCGAGTCATCCCGATGTCCGCCGAGCTTTTCCGCGTGATCGCCTCGATCGTCCGCCGCCAGACTCGCACCGGCCGTCCGATCCCAGTTATCAGTCGGTTCGACTACCACGACAAGGTGCGGAGTGCCCCGATGCCATTCCTCTTTCAACGGCAGAGCGGCCCTACCCCCATGGTCTTCAGCCCTGCGACCATCCAGGTCATGCTTGGCCGGATCTGCGGGCAACTGGCTGAAGTGCAACGGGAGTTTCGTGGGCTGAAGTTCACTCCGCACGACTTCCGACGGATTTTCGCCACCGAGCTGGTTAACAGCGGTCTACCGATCCACATCGGTGCCGCCCTCATGGGTCATCTCGACATCCAGACCACCCGTGGCTACGTGGCGGTATTCGATGAGGACGTAATTCGCCACTACCAGACGTTTCTCCATGACCGTCGTGACATTCGGCCCGAAGGAGAGTATCGAGACACGACAGAGCAGGAATGGGCCGAGTTCGAGGAGCACTTCGATAAGCGCAAGGTCGAACTCGGCAGCTGTTCTCGCCCCTACGGGACGCCTTGCCAGCACGAACACGCCTGCATCCGCTGTCCGATGCTCCAGATCAACCCAAAAATGGTCGCGCGCCTGGACGAACTGGAGGAGGATCTACAGGTCAGGCGAAAGCGGGCGACGGCCGAGCAGTGGCTTGGTGAGATCGACGGCATCGACTTGACACTGACTTTCCTTCGCGCCAAGCGCGACGAGGCCCATCGGCTCACCCGCCGCAGTCCCGTCAACCTCGGCTTGCCTCACCTACGCCCTCCGGAGTCCTGATGACCACCCCGATTAACCCGCTAACCCCCAGACCGTCCAACGACTGGCCTTCATCCGCTTTCTTCACGCACAGGGCGTGGCGCAGTCCCGGCAGCCGCAACCTCTCGCTGCGACCTCCGTGCTGTCCTTCCACGATGCTGTTGAGCTGTTCCTCGTCCTTGCGGGTGAGCATCTCGGGGTCGGCCTTCCGACCCAGATCAACTTCTCACAGTACTGGGAAAAGCTCGCAGCCGGCCTGCCGCCCAACACCCAGCTGCCGAGCAAGAAGGCCATGGAGCGGATGAACAAGCTCCGGGTCAACCTCAAGCACCACGGTGCCGTTCCCTCCCCGACAGACATTGACCAGGTTCGCGCAGACGTGCTGACCTTCTTTACCGACGCAACCCCAATAATCTTTGGGGGATCGTTCACTCAGATCGACATGATCGACCTCGTGTCGCGGCCCCAGACCGTGAAGTTCCTGCAATTCGCGCAGTCCTGCGCGGATAAGGAGATCTGCCGCAGGCGATGGCGGCACTCTCGATTGCGTTCACGGAGCTCATCGAGCACTACACCGAGACTCGACGGTCGGCCTACAGGCCGCCGTTCCGGTTCGGTGATGTCAAAGACTACCGTGACGAGAGTCACAGGATCGGTGGAGACAGAGAGGCGAAGAAGCTACGCCTGACTGGTCTCTTGAGTCATATCAAGGACATCTCAAAGCAGTTGTCGAGTGTCACGAAGGTGACTAAGGAGATGCAGCGGGCAATGCGAGTAACTGCACTTGGGATCGACTACACCCGGTATGCGCGATTTGACGTCCTGACGCCTCAGGTCGGGCGCTACATGGGCGGAAACGCCAGATTCTTCGTGGAAGAAGGGCACAAGTTGCTTACCCACGAGGACTATCAGTTCGCCCGCCTGTTCGTGATCGAATCCGCAATGCAAGCAGCCAAGGCAGACGCTGTGCTCCAGCGCAGGCTTGACCATCGCGCGGCCTCTCCGGCCGGCTGGGGCCAGGCCGAGGAGCGCGACTGGGAAGGGCCTGACCCTTTGGGAACTAGGTCGTCACTCGTCCGGGTGAAGTGCAGAGAAACAGCGCCGGCCAGAAGCGGTTGCCGGGGCGGGCGGAGTGGTGGCCCGTCGCGGCCGTCATCAGACCCGGGTTGATGCCGCAGAACAGCACCCGCAGGCCGTCCGCGACCACGTCCGGTACGAGACGGTCGCGGGCGGCCTCCAGTTCCTCCTGGGTGAAGCGCGTCAGAGGATCGCCCCGGGGTGTACCCGGCGGCCTCCGGGTACCGCTTGACGATCTCGTCGATCCGGCCGACGACGGAGGTGACCTGGTCGCTCGCCGCGCCGGTGAAGGACAGCTTGTCCGCCATCAGTGCCTCCAGCTCGGCCCGGCCGAGCGGCAGCCGCTCGTCGGCGGCGAGCTGGTCGAGGAGGTCGTTGCGCTCGGCGCCGCGCTCGCGCATGGCGAGGGCGGTGGCGACGGCGTTCTCCTTGATCGCCTCGTGCGCGACCTCGCGGCCCACGCCCGCGCGCACCGCGCCCATCAGCACCTTGGTGGTCGCGAGGAACGGCAGATAGCGGTCCAGCTCCCGGGCCACGACCGCGGGGAACGCGCCGAACTCGTCCAGCACCGTCAGGAACGTCTCCAGCAGACCGTCGAGCGCGAAGAACGCGTCCGGCAGCGCGACCCGGCGCACCACCGAGCAGGACACGTCGCCCTCGTTCCACTGGTCGCCGGCCAGTTCGCCGGTCATCGAGGCGTAGCCGCGAAGGATCACCATCAGGCCGTTGACGCGCTCGCAGGAGCGGGTGTTCATCTTGTGCGGCATCGCGGAGGAGCCGACCTGGCCGGGCTTGAAGCCCTCGGTGACCAGTTCGTGCCCGGCCATCAGCCGGATCGTCTTCGCCAGCGACGACGGCGCGGCGGCCAGCTGCACCAGGGCGGTGACGACCTCGTAGTCCAGCGAGCGCGGGTAGACCTGGCCGACGCTGGTGAACGCCTGGGAGAAGCCCAGATGCCCGGCGATCCGCCGCTCCAGCTCCGCGAGCCTGCCCGCGTCGCCGCCGAGCAGGTCCAGCATGTCCTGGGCCGTGCCGACCGGGCCCTTGATGCCGCGCAGCGGGTAGCGGCCCAGTAGCTCCTCCACCCGGCCGTGGGCGACGAGCAGCTCGTCGGCGGCGGTGGCGAACCGCTTGCCGAGGGTGGTGGCCTGCGCGGCCACGTTGTGCGAGCGGCCGGCCATGACCAGCTCGCCGTACTCACCGGCCAGCCTGCCCAGGCGGGCCAGGACGGCCACCGTACGGTCGCGCGTCAGCTCCAGCGAGAGCCGGATCTGCAGCTGCTCGACGTTCTCGGTGAGGTCGCGGGAGGTCATGCCCTTGTGCACGTGCTCGTGCCCGGCGAGGTCGTTGAACTCCTCGATCCGCGCCTTCACGTCGTGCCGGGTGACCTTCTCGCGCTCGGCGATCGAGGCCAGGTCGACGGTGTCGAGGACACGCTCGTAGTCGGCGATCGCCGCGTCGGGCACCTCGATGCCGAGGTCCTTCTGGGCCCGCAGCACGGCGAGCCAGAGCTGCCGCTCCAGCCTCACCTTCTGCTCGGGCGACCAGAGCGTGGCGAGCTCGGCGGAGGCGTAGCGTCCGGCGAGGACGTTCGGGATACGGGGCTTGGCGGGCGCAGCAGTCACGTATCGGGAGTCTACTGGCGATTCCTGCAGGCGGGCGCGGCGGGGTCGTTCGGCGGAAGCTACAGGAGCCCGCGGTCAGCGGGCCTCGTACGGCAGCAGCTCCGGGCGCTTGGGCGGCAGACCGTCGCCCGAGGAACGGCCGGTGAGACGGCGGCCGATCCACGGCAGCAGGTACTGCCGGGCGAACCGCGCGTCCTCGGCGCGGCGTGCCGTCCAGCGCGGCGGCAGCGTCGCCTCAGGCGGCAGCCGCCAGTCCGGGTCCTCCGGGGTGTGCCCCAGCGTCTGCCAGACCGCCTCGGCGACCCTGCGGTGACCGTCCGCCGTCAGATGCAGCCGGTCCACGTCCCACAGCCGGGGGTCGCCGAGCGACGGCGCCCCGTACAGGTCGACGACCAGTGCGCCGTGCCGCTCGGCGAGCTCGTCGACGCACTCGAACAGCGCCTCCATGCGCGGGCGGAACCGCTCCAGGACCGGGCCCTGGCGGCCCGGGCTGCGCATCAGCACCAGCTGCCCGCAGTGCGGGGCCAGGCGTTCCACGGCCTCGGTCAGCAGCTCCCGCACCCGCACCATGTCGCACTTGGGCCGCAGGGTGTCGTTCAGCCCGCCGACCAGGGTGACGACGTCGGCCCGCATGGCGGCGGCGGTCTCGACCTGCTCGTCGACGATCTGCTGGATCAGCTTGCCGCGCACCGCCAGGTTGGCGTACCGGAAACCGGGGAGGCGGCCGCCATCCGCGCGGCGAGGAGGTCGGCCCAGCCGCGGTAGGTGCCGTCGGGCAGGAGGTCCGACATGCCCTCGGTGAAGGAGTCGCCGAGGGCGACGAGGCTGCTGTAGGTGGGGTTCGTCTGCATGGCGAGACAGATGGTATCCCGCGGCACATACCCGGCGGTCGGTCGCCCTCGCCCGTGCTCAGGCCCGCTGCCCGGACAGCGCGCCCCCGCCCGTGCTCAGGCCCGCTGCCCGAACAGCTCCTGCAGCACGTCCTCCATGGTCACCAGCCCGGCCAGCCGCCCGTCGGTCCCGAGGACGGCCGCCAGATGCGTACGGCTGCCCCGCATGGCCGTGAGGACGTCGTCCATCGGCGTGCTCTCCCGCACCCGCGCGATGGAGCGCATCTCACCGAGCCGGAACGGCAGGTCGCGCGGCGAGGCGTCGAGGGCGTCCTTGACATGCAGATAGCCGACGATGTGCCGCTGCCCGTCCACCACCGGGAAGCGGGAGAAGCCGGTCTCCGCCGACAGCCGCTCCAGCCCTTCGGGGGTGATGCCCACGCTCGCGTAGACCACGTCCGCCAGGGGCATCACCACGTCCCGCACGGGCCGCCGGCCCAGCTCCAGGGCGTCGTTCAGCCGCTCCCGCGCGCGGTCGTCGATGAGGCCCGCCTCACCGGAGTCCTTCACGATCTGGGCCAGCTCGGCGTCCGAGAACGACGCGACGACCTCGTCACGGGTCTCGACCCGCATCAGCTTCAGCAGCGTGTTGGCGAACGCGTTGATCGTGAAGATCACCGGGCGCAGCGCGCGGGACAGCGCCACCAGCGGCGGACCCAGCGCCAGGGCGCTGCGCACCGGCTCGGCCAGCGCGATGTTCTTCGGCACCATCTCGCCGAGGAGCATGTGCAGATACGTGGCGAGCGCCAGCGCGATCACGAACGACACCGCGTGCCCCGCGCCCTTCGAGACGCCCACCGCGTGGAACACCGGCTCCAGCAGATGCGCGATGGCCGGCTCGGCGACCACGCCGAGCACCAGCGTGCACAGGGTGATGCCGAGCTGTGCGGCCGCCATCAGCGCGGACACGTGCTCCAGGCCCCACAGCACGCTCTTCGCGCGCCGGTCGCCCGTCTCCGCGTGCGGCTCTATCTGGCTGCGGCGCACCGAGATCAGCGCGAACTCGGCGCCGACGAAGAAGGCGTTGACGACCAGCGTCGCCAGACCGATCAGCAGCTGTACGACGGTCATCGCCGTGCCCCTCGTCGTCGGTGGTGCCCGCCGTCCGGGCGTTCGCCGGCTGCCGGTCGGCGAGCGGCGCGTGCAGCAGGACGCGTGCCGCTCGGCGGCCGGCGGCGTCCACCACGTCCAGCCGCCAGCCGGCCACCTCGAAGCTGTCGCCGACGGCCGGAATCCGGCCCAGCTCGGCCGCCACGAGCCCGGCGAGGGTCTCGTACGGCCCCTCCGGCGCGCGCAGGCCGACCCGGGCGAGCTGGTCCAGGCGCGCGGAGCCGTCGGCCGAGAACAGGGTGCGGCCGCTCTCGTCGGTGCCGGCCCGGGCCAGGTCCGGGGTCTCGTGCGGGTCGTGCTCGTCGCGGACCTCGCCGACGACCTCCTCGACGATGTCCTCCAGCGTGGCCACGCCGGCCGTGCCGCCGTACTCGTCGATCACCACGGCCATGGTGCGCCGGCCGGAGAGCCGGTCCAGGAGGCGGTCGACGGTGAGCGAGCCGGGGACCAGCAGCGGTTCGCGCATCAGCTCCGACACGGGCACATGGGCGCGTCGCTCGGCGGGCAGCGCCAGGACGTCCTTGACGTGCGCGGTGCCGACGACCGCGTCGAGGGTGCCCCGGTAGACGGGGAACCGGGAGAGCCCCGTCGCCCGGGTCACGTTCGCCACGTCCTCGCAGGTCGCCTGGACGTCCAGGGCGACGACCTGCACGCGCGGTGTCATCACGTTCTCCGCGTTGAGGTCGGCGAGGTTCAGCGTGCGGACGAAGAGTTCGGCGGTGTCCGCTTCCAGGGCGCCCTCCCGCGCGGAGTGCCGGGCGAGCGCCGCGAGCTCCTGCGGACCCCGCGCGGACTCCAGCTCCTCGGCGGGCTCCACGCCGATACGGCGCACGATGCGGTTGGCCGAGTTGTTCAGGTGGGTGATGAACGGGCGGAACGCGGCACTGAACCAGCGCTGCGCGTTGCCGACCGTCTTGGCGACGGCGAGCGGCGAGGAGATGGCCCAGTTCTTGGGCACCAGCTCGCCGACCACCATCAGGAACACCGTCGACAGGGCGGTGCCGATCACCAGGGCGAGGGAGCGGGCCACGGAACCGGAGACACCCATGTCCTCCAGCGGGCCCGCGATCAGCGCGGCGATCGACGGCTCGGCCAGCATGCCGACCACCAGGTTGGTGACCGTGATGCCGAGCTGCGCGCCGGAGAGCTGGAAGGTCAGATTCCGTACGGCCTCGAGCGCTCCGGCGGCCCCCCGTTCACCCCGCTCGACGGCCCGCTCCAGCTCGGCCCGCTCGACCGTGGTGAGGGAGAACTCGGCCGCGACGAAAGCGCCGCAGGCGAGCGAGAGCAGGATCGCCACCAGAAGGAGGAGCACTTCGGTCATCGGGTCACCTCCGTCCCATGGTCGGACAGGAGGGGAACAGACGCGCGATGTCGTGGATCGGGAGGCTCGCCCATGGGCGGACGCACACAACCTTTCATGAAGGACCGAGTTGCCCACTCATGGTAAAGGATCGGCAAAAGTGTGTCGCCGGGCTGTGGATCACGGGGCGAGCGGCTTCACCCAGCGCCGCCACCGCTCCTCCGGCGCGTACCCGGCGGCGGTCCACGCGTGCTGGGCGGTGCCGTTGTCCTGGAGCACCATCGCGTCCGCGCGGCGTCCGCCGAGCCGTACGAAACGGTCCTCGGCGGCGGTCAGGAGCGCGGAGGCGATGCCGCGCCGCCGGTGGTCCGGGTGCACCGCCAGCCGGTACAGATGGCACCGCCAGCCGTCGAAGCCGGCGATCACCGTGCCGGTCAGCTCGCCGCCGCTCTCCGCGAGGATCAGTGCCCCGGCGTCGCGGGCGACCAGCCGCTCCACACCGTCCCGGTCGTCACTGATGCTCGTCCCCTCGGCGGCGATCTTCCAGAAGGCCAGTACGGCGTCCAGATCCCGGGCCGTCGCGGCCCGTACACGCAACTCGCTCATCAGGCGATCCCACCACGCCCGCCCGCACCACACAGCCCATTCCAGCATCCGGACCACCCGCCGGCGCCCGCCGGGTGCCTCCCCATCGCCCACCCGTGCCGCCCTGGGGGTTCCCGCTGGGAGGTGCGGCGCGTCCGGGCGGAGCTACTCGTGGGCGATGGCTTCCAGGACGTTCATCCGGGACGCGCGCAGTGCCGGGAGGAGCGCCGCCGCCATGCCGACCACCGCCGAGCCGATGACGACCGCCGCGATGGTCCCCCACGGGATCGCGAGCGCCGTCATGCCCTGGAGGGCGAGGACCTGCTGGACGCACAGCCCCCACACCAGCCCCAGCCCGAGGCCCAGCACCGCACCGAACACCGCGATCACCACCGACTCCAGCCGGATCATCCGCCGCAGCTGCCGCCGCCCCAGCCCGATCGCCCGCAGCAGACCGATCTCGCGCGTACGCTCCACCACCGACAGCGCGAGCGTGTTGACCACGCCCAGCACCGCGATGACGATCGCCAGCCCCAGCAGGGCGTAGACGAGGTACAGCAGCACGGCGATCTGGTCGTGCACCAGCTCCTTGTAGTCGGCCTGGTCACGCGCCTGCACCTGCGGATACGGCTCCAGCGTCGTCTCCAGCCGCTCGCGCAGCTCGTCCACGCTCGTGCCGGCGGCCGCGTTGACGTACAGCGCGGAGTCCTGCCCGCCCGGCACGTACTCCTCGACCGTGGCGATGCCGAAGACCAGTCCGCCGGCCATCCCGAAGCCCGAGCCGCCGTCCATGTCGGTGAGGGCGGCCACCGTCAGCTCGGTGCTCCGGCCGCCGGGGAACTCGACCGGGACGGTGTCACCCCCGCGGACTCCGTGCTCCTTGGCGAAGTCCGCGTTCATGGCGACGTTGCCGTCCGCCAGCGCGGCGGCGGTGTCCCCGGACGCGTACGTCACGCGCGCGACCTCGTCCGCTTCGTCGTCGTACCCGGAGGCGGTGGTCTCGATCCGCTCCCCGTCCGGCAGCGTCACCGCCACCGGCGCGAACCGCTGCCGTACGACCACCCCCACGCCCTCCGTGTCCCGCACCCGGTCGGTGACCTCCTGGGGAACGGCGTGAAGTTGGCGTTCTGCAGCACGAAGTCGGCGCCCAGCGTCTTGTCGATCTGCTCGTCGAAGGAACGCGACATCGAGGCGCTGGCCACCGACATCCCGCCCACCAGGGCGAGCCCCACCATCAGCGCGGCCGCGGTCGCGCCGGTACGACGGGGATTGCGCAGGGCGTTGCGCTGGCTCATCCGGCCGACGGAGCCGAACATCGCCGGGAACGCCCCGCCCAGCACCCGGATCACCGGCCGCACCAGCAGCGGACCGGCGATCACCGTCGCGACCAGGGTGAGGACGACACCGAGCCCCAGCAGCGAGGCCGCCGACGACGTCTCGCCGGCCAGGACACAGCCCAGCAGCGCGGCCGCGCCGAGCGCCCCCACCACGGACCCCACCACCGCGCGGGTCCGCAGCGGCCGTCCTGTCCCGGCGATCTCCGCGTCCGCCAGCGCGGCCATCGGCGACACGCCCGCCGCGCGGCGGGCTGGGAGATAGGCCGCGACGAAGGTGACGCCCACGCCGACGACGTACGCGGTGACGGGGTGGCCCAGCCGACGACCATCTCCGTGGTCTTCAGGTTCATGCCGATCGAGCTCATCAGCCGGATCAGCCCGAGGGCGAGCCCGATGCCGGCCGCCAGTCCCGCCGTCGAACCGGCCAGACCGAGCAGCACCGCCTCGGTGAGCACCGACCGGCGCACCTGCCTGCGGTCGGCGCCCAGAGCCCGCAGCAGGCCGAGTTCACGGGTCCGCTGGGCGATCAGCATCGAGAAGGTGTTGACGATCAGGAAGACACCCACAAGCACGGCGATACCGGCGAAACCCAGCATGACGTACTTGATCACGTCGAGGAACCCGCCGAGCTCGTCGGCCGCCGTCTCGGCGGTCTCGGCCGCCGTCCGCACCGTGTAGGCGTCGCCGAGCCGTTCGGCGACCCGGCGCTTCAGCTCCGCGTCCGTGACGCCCGGGGCCGCGTCGAGGGAGACGCTCGTGGCCAGGTCTGCCGACCCCAGCAGCGCGGCGCCCGCCGCCTCCGGGTCGAGGAAGACCAGCGCCGCGCCGGGGTTCGTGGTGGTGAACGTGGCGATGCCCACGATCCTCACCCGGAAGGAGCCCGGCTGCGCCTGCACGGACAGGGTGTCCCCGATCCCGACGTCCTTGGCGTCGGCGGTGTCCGCGTCCAGGACCGCCTCGCCGTCACCGCGCGGGGCGCGGCCGGAGGTCAGCTCCACCACACTGCGCTTGCTCACGTACCAGTCCACGGCGATGGTCGGCGCACCCGTGGTGGGCCCCACCGACTCGTTGTCGCCGTCGACGACCGTGATGTTCTCGACGCTGATGTCGGGGCGGGCCGACTCGACCCCGTCGACCCCGGCCAGCTCCTCACGAGCGAGGCCGGAAGCGTCCGGACGGCGCCGGTGGGCACCGACGACTCCAGGTCGTCCCGCGGTTCCACCGTCACATCGGCGGAGGTGGACGCGAACAGCCGGTCGAAGGTACGGGAGACCGTGTCGGAGAAGATCAGGCTGCCCGCGACGAACGCCACGGACAGCACGATGGCCAGCGCGGACAGCAGCAGCCGCCCCTTGTGCGCGAGAAAACTCCGCAGCGTCGCCTTCAGCACGGCGTCAGTCCTCCCCGGCGGCCGGCTCGGCGCCGGCCGGAGCGGCACCCGTGACGGAGTCGTCCGCGGTCGCGCGGATCACGTCGAAGCGCTTCATCCGCTCCAGCACCAGATCCGCTGTGGGACGGCGCATCTCGTCCACGATCCGGCCGTCCGCGAGGAAGAGCACCAGATCCGAGTGGGCGGCGGCACCCGGGTCGTGCGTGACCATCACGACGGTCTGGTGGAGCGAGTCCACGGCCTCGCGGAGGAAGCCGAGCACCTCGAGACCCGCGCGGGAGTCGAGGTTGCCCGTCGGCTCGTCCGCGAAGATCAGCTCGGGCCGCGAGGCCAGCGCCCGCGCACAGGCCACCCGCTGCTGCTGTCCGCCGGACAGCTGGGCGGGGCGGTGCCTGAGCCGGTCCCGCAGGCCGAGCGTGTCGATGACCCGGTCCAGCCACTTCTCGTCGGGCTTGTGGCCCGCGATGTCCATGGGCAGGGTGATGTTCTCCCGCGCGTTCAGCGTCGGGATGAGATTGAAGGACTGGAACATGAACCCGATACGGTCCCGCCGCAGCCGGGTCAGCTCACGGTCCTTCAGCCCGGTTATCTCGGTGTCCCCCAGCCACACCTGTCCGGCGGAAACGGTGTCGAGTCCCGCCAGGCAGTGCATGAGCGTGGACTTCCCGGACCCCGACGGGCCCATCACCGCGGTGAACCGGCCGCGCGCGATGTCCACGTCCACCGAGTCCAGGGCCAGCACGGTCGTCTCGCCCGAGCCGTACGCCTTGGTCAGACCGCGGGCGCGGGCCGCGATCCCGTCGGCCGACGCGAGGCCGGGGCGTGCTCCGCAGCGGGTGTGGACAAGGCCGCCTCCTCCGAGTGGACGTCAGGTCGTGCTCGTCGCGCCGAGGGTAGTGTGATGCGACCCACACCCGGTAGCCCCCGTAGGGGCAGGCCTGTCTCCACCTTCAGGCCCGGTCCTCGACACCGGTGTAAGGGCACGCGCTTTGCTGCGAAGGCCGCACTTGCCGCTGCTAGCGTTCCGGCGCTAGCTTCGAGGCATGGCGAAGACTCAGCTGAACGTGCGCGTCGACGAGGGCACCGCCCGCGCGGCGCGCGAACGTGCCCTCGCGCGGGGATGAGCGTGAACCGCTACATCGAGGAACTGGTCCGGCAGGACACCGGCGAGGCGGGCCGCGCGTTCGTCGAGGCCGCCGCCGACTTCATGAAGCAGTACGAGGGCGTCTTCGCCGAGGAGTTCGGCAAGGACCGCGAAGGCACGCGCGACGGTCGCCGCTGAACCGTTGAACGATCTGCGCATCGACCTCGCGTGGCTGCTCATGCTCGCCGAGCGGCAGACCCCGGCGACCCCCAGGTCACCGACTGGGGCGCCCTCGTCGCCGCCGTCGCCCGCCACGAGGCCGAGATCTTCGACGTCCCCGTCTACGACAGCCCGTACGCCCGCGCCGCCGCCCTGCTCCAGCTGCTGATCCACGTCCCGGCGCTGGAGCGCTCGAACGCCCTCTTCGCCTCCGCCGTCGCGTACGCCTATCTGGTCGCGAGCGGTCTGAAGGTCGTCACCTCGCCGGAACAGGTGCGCGACCTGGCCCGGCTGGTCAAGGACGGCGAGGCGACCGTCGACGACATAGCGGCCGAACTGCGCCGCTGGGGCGGGTGATCAACTCCCGCCGGCCGCGTCGCCCGGCGGACGCCACGCGGTGCCCATGACGCAGAACGAGGTGGGCAGCGCCGGCCCTTCTCCGGCACCTGCATCCGCCGGTAGGGGCCGAGCTCGAACCCCGCCTCCCGCAGCGCGCCGACCGGATCGCGCGCCATGTGGCAGCCACCGGCCAGCGGCGGCCACACCGTCCGGTCCAGCGCCCGCTGGGTCGCACGCATGATCCGTCCGCCGCCCCGGCCGTGCTCGAAGAACCGCACCTCGCCGCCCGGCCGCAGCACCCGCCGCAGCTCCGCGAGCGCCCGCGGCACGTCCCGGACACTGCACAGCACCAGCGAGAGCACCACCGCGTCGAACGCCTCGCTCTTGACCGGCAGCGCCTCCGCGGCACCCGGCACCACGTCCACCGGCACCTGGGCGCGCAGGGCGGCCTCCACGGCCAGCGCGCGCAGCGCGCGCTCCGGCTCGATGGCGACGATCTCCGAAACGGTGCCCGGGTAGTGCGCGAAGTTCAGACCGTTGCCCGCGCCGATCTCGATCACCCGGCCGGACAGCCCGCCGAGCAGTCTGCGCCGGACCCCGGCCATTCCCGCGCGGGTCTCCGCGGCGACGCTGACCCGCGCGTAGGAGCGGGCGAACAGCGGATGGTGCACGGTGTCCCGCTCCACCTTGGTGGACCGGCCGGACCGCACTTGCATGAGGACCTCCCCGGGACGGGTCTACGGCGATTCTCCCCGAACGGGCCCTCCGCACCCCCGCACATCGTCACGGGGTCCCGCGCGCCCGGAACGACTCCGCCTCCCAGGTCCCCCGAGGCGGGGCGCCAGCCAGTGCGGGGCCGAACTCCGGAACTCTCCGGGGTCCAAGCCGCCCGCCCCGGCCGGTACGGCGCCCAGCAGCGGCACACCGGTCACGTCCGGCAGATCCAGCAGATTGCACCGCGAGGCCAGATCGGGCCCGTCCGGCCAGCTCCCGATCACCACACCCGCCGGATCCAGCCCCCGCCCGCGCAGTTCACGGACCGTCAGCTCCGTGACGTTCAGGGTGCCGAGCCCCGCCGACGCCACCACCAGCACCGGCGCGGCCAGCAGCGCCGCCGCGTCCGCCAGCGTCCCGCCGGCCGCGTCGAACCGTACGAGCAGCCCGCCCGCGCCCTCCACCAGCACCAGATCGTGCTCGGTGGCCAGCTTGGCGGCCCGCTCCGCCACCTCGCGCGGCCGCACGGGCGCCCGTCCGGCCCGGCGGGCCGCCGTGGCCGGCGCCAGCGGATCCGGGTAGCGGGCGAGTTCGGCCGTGGTCACCGCACCGGCCAGCCGCGCGACCTCCGCGGCGTCCCCGGGCTCGTCCGGCCGTACACCCGTCTGCGCCGCCTTGAGCACGGCCACCGAACGGCCCGCCGCCAGCGCCGTCGCGGCGAGGGCGGCCGTCACCACCGTCTTGCCGACCTCGGTACCCGTGCCCGTGATCACCATCACCGGCATGTCAGCCCTCCTTCGCCGCCGCGCACACCGCGCGGGAGATCCTCGCCAGATCCGCGTCATCGGTGACGTACGGCGGCATGGTGTAGATCAGATCGCGGAACGGCCGCAGCCACACGCCCTCGCGTACGGCCGCCTCCGTGGCCGCCCGCAGGTCGACGGCGTGATCGAGCTGGACCACCCCGATGGCGCCGAGCACCCGCACGTCCCGTACCCCGGGCAGCCCGGCCGCCGGGGCGAGGCCCTCCCGCAGGCCCGCTTCGATCCGCTTCACCTCCGCGAGCCAGTCCTGACCGAGCAGCAGTTCGACGGAGGCGCAGGCCACGGCCGCCGCCAGCGGATTGCCCATGAACGTCGGCCCGTGCGCCAGCACCGGCACCTCACCGCGCGAGATGCCCTCGGCCACCCGCGCGGTGCACAGCGTCGCCGCCATCGTCAGATAGCCGCCGGTCAGCGCCTTGCCCACGCACATCACATCCGGCGTCACCGCCGCGTGCTCCGCCGCGAACAACGCGCCCGTGCGCCCGAACCCGGTCGCGATCTCGTCGAACACCAGCAGCACGTCGTGCGCGTCGCACGCCTCGCGCAGCACCCGCAGATACGCGGGGGAGTGGAACCGCATCCCGCCCGCGCCCTGCACCACCGGCTCCACGATCACCGCGGCCAGTTCACCGGCGTGCCGCTCGATCACCGACCGCAGATGCCCGGCGTACGCCTCCTCGTACCCGGCCGGGGGAGCGTCCGCGAACACCTGGTGCGGCAGCACCCCGGACCACAGCTCATGCATCCCGCCCTCGGGGTCGCACACCGACATCGGCTGCCAGGTGTCTCCGTGATAGCCGCCCCGCCAGGTCAGCAGCCGCCGCTTCTCCGGCCGGCCCAGCGAACGCCAGTACTGCAGACACATCTTGACGGCGACCTCGACCGACACCGACCCGGAGTCGGCGAGGAACACATGCTCGAGCCCCTCCGGAGACATGTCGACAAGGAGCTTCGCCAGCCGTACGGCGGGCTCGTGGGTGAGCCCGCCGAACATCACATGGCTCATCCGCTCCAGCTGCCCGCGCGCGGCCTCGTTGAGCACCGGGTGGTTGTAGCCGTGGATCGCCGACCACCAGGACGACATCCCGTCGATCAGCTCGCCCGAGCCGTCGGCGAGCCTCAGCCGCACCCCGCTCGCCGACTCGACGACGAGCGGTTCCTGACGGCCGGGCATGGGCCCGTACGGGTGCCAGACATGCCGCCGGTCGAGCTCCAGCAGCTCGGGGACGGACCACTCAGGCATTGGGCGCGAGATCCGTTCCGGCGCCCCGGCGGCGGACGGCGACCAGGTCCGTACGAGGCTCCTCGGGCGCACTCGCGCGGGAGTCGGTGACCGCCGGACCGCAGGCCCCGCCGCCTTCGTGGGAACCGCAGCCGCCCCCCGCGCGGTGCTCGGGCAGCGTCACCTCGCCGGCGCCCTCCACCTCGAACCCGGCGTCCGCGATCATCTCCAGGTCCGCCCTGCCGGCCTGGCCCTCGCTGGTGAGGTAGTCACCGAGGAAGATCGAGTTGGCCAGATGCAGCGCGAGCGGCTGCATCGTGCGCAGGTGCACCTCACGGCCGCCGGCGATCCGCACCTCGGCGTCCGGACAGACGAACCGCGTCATCGCCAGGATGCGCAGACACCGCTGCGGGGTGAGGTTCCACTCCTTGGCGAGCGGGGTCCCCTCGAACGGGATCAGGAAGTTCACCGGTACCGAGTCCGGGTCCAGTTCGCGCAGCGAGAAGACCACGTCGACCAGGTCCTCGTCGCTCTCGCCCATACCGGCGATCAGCCCCGAGCAGGCCGACAGACCGGCGGCGTGCGCCTTGCGCACGGTGTCCACCCGGTCGGCGTACGTGTGCGTGGTCGTGATGTCCCCGTACGTCGACTCGGACGTGTTGAGGTTGTGGTTGTAGGCGTCCGCGCCCGCCTCGCGCAGCCGCTCCGCCTGGCCGTCGGAGAGCAGCCCCAGACAGGCGCAGACCTCGACGTCCTCGTGTTGCTCCTTGATGGCCTTGATGGTGTCCGAGACCCGGTCCACGTCACGGTCGGTCGGCCCCCGGCCGCTGGCGACCAGGCACACCCGTTTGGCACCGCCCGCGAGACCGGCGGCGGCCGCCTCGGAGGCCTGGTCCGGCTTGAGCCAGGTGTACTTGAGGATGCCGGCCTTGGAGCCGAGCCGCTGGGAACAGTAGGAGCAGTCCTCCGGGCACAGACCGGACTTGAGGTTGACGAGATAGTTGAGTTTCACCCGCCGGCCGAACCAGTGCCTGCGCACCTTCCCGGCCGCGGCCACCACATCGAGCAGATCGTCGTCGGACGTCGCGAGGACGGCCAGAGCTTCCGCCCGGGTCGGCGTCTCGCGCCGAAGCCCCTTGTCCACCAGCGTGTTCAGCAGGTCCATGGAAGCCGATCCTGTCCTACCCGAGCCGCCCGGGCCAAGGAGAGTTCGTACAACAGAGGCCATTCGAGGTGTGGGTATTGCCACACAGTGGTCCGTCCGGGCTGCCGCTAGTGTCTGTTGACTGCCTACAAAATCCCCGGAGGACCCATGGCGTTCGGCTGGATCGACGAACAGGCGGAACTGCGCCGCCGGGCCGGACTCGTACGCACCCTGCGCCCCCGGGCCGCCGGCACCCCGCCGCTCGATCTGGCCAGCAACGACTATCTGGGCCTGGCCCGGCATCCGGAGGTCACCGAGGGCGCGGCCCGGGCGGCGCGGACCTGGGGCGGCGGCTCGACCGGCTCCCGGCTCGTCACCGGCACCACCGAGCTGCACACCGAGCTGGAGCGCGAACTGGCCGGGTTCTGCGGCTTCGAGGCGGCCCTCGTGCTCTCCTCCGGCTACGCCGCCAACCTCGCCGCCGTCACCGCGCTGGCCCCGCACGGCACCAGGATCGTCTCCGACGCGGGCAACCACGCCTCGCTGATCGACGGCTGCCGGCTGGCCCGCGGTACGGCCCAGGTGGCGGCGCACGCCGACCCCGACGCCGTACGCAAGGCGCTGGACGGGCACGACGGACCCGCGGTCGCGGTGTCCGACACCGTGTTCTCGGTGGACGGCGACGCCGCCCTGCTCGCCCGGCTCGCCGAGGCGTGCCGCGCGTACGGCGCGGGACTGGTGCTCGACGACGCGCACGGTCTGGGCGTGCTCGGCGACGGCGGACGCGGAGCCCGCACGCGGCCGGACTCGCGGGCGCCGACGACGTCGTCGTGACGGTGACCCTGTCGAAGTCGCTCGGCAGCCAGGGCGGAGCGGTGCTCGGGCCGGCCCGGGTGATTGAACACCTGGTCAACACGGCCCGTACGTTCATCTTCGACACGGGTCTCGCCCCGGCCGCCGCGGGCGCGGCGCTGGCGGCGCTGCGGCTGCTGCGCCGGGAACCCGGGCGCGCGGCGAGGGCGGGCGAGGTGGCGCGGGAACTGCACTCCCGGCTGACGGCCGCGGGTCTGGAGGCGGTACGTCCGGACGCCGCGGTCGTCTCCGTGCGGGCTCCTCCCCGGAGCAGGCGGTGCGCTGGGCGGCCGACTGCCGGGCGGCCGGCCTGTCCGTGGGCTGCTTCCGTCCTCCTTCCGTGCCCGACGGCGTCTCACGGCTCAGACTGACCGCCCGCGCGGACCTGTCCGGGGCGGAGATCGAACGTGCTGTACGGGTGATCGGCGAGACGCGGCCATGAGTCGGCGGGCACGGCATTGCGCCGTCCGATGCCGGATCGGCCGGGTGGTGATCCGGGCCGCGTCAGCGGACCGCGGTCAGGAACCGCGTCCAGCAGTGGGGCGGGACGATCAGCGCGGGACCGTCCGGGGCCTTGGAGTCGCGTACGGCGAGCAGTCCGGCCAGGGCTCCGGTGGCCGGCCGGGCCGTCTCGACGCAGTTGTTCGCACCTGTGCTGTAACTGCTGCGCAGCCACTTCACATCATGCAGTGCGAGGCTGGACGGGATGGTCCGAGGGGTGCGGTCATCGTGCCTCCTTACGCGCCGGCGGCCGCGCCGGCGATGAAATCCAACGAGTCCTCGGGTGAAAGGGCGTGGACCGAAAGGGCGTCGAAGGCCTCCGAGAAGGCCCGGAGGTCTTCTTTCCGCTCCAGATGGAGGCTACTCGTCAAGTGGTCGAGAACCACCACGTCCAGATCAGAAGTGCGCGAAAACGAAAAGATTACGAAAGGACCGGTCACGCCGATGTGTGCGCCGGCCGTGAACGGCAGTACCTGCAGCCGTACTTGGGGAAGCCGGGCCGCCTCGACCAGCCGTTCCAGCTGGCGGGACATCACCCCGGGCCCTCCGACCTCGCGGCGCAGCACCGCCTCGTCGAGGACCGCGCTCAGTTCGAGTGGCGGTGACGCCCGCAATACGTCCTGCCGGGCCAGCCGTACCTCCACCAGCGTGTCCAGCCGCTCCTCCGACGCGTCCTCCAGCGCCGCCTCGGTCACCGCACGCGCGTACTCCGGTGTCTGCAGCAGACCGGGGATCACCGTGGTCTCCAGGGTGCGCATGGCGCTCGCCTGCGACTCCAGGCTGATGAAGTCCCGGTAGGTCGGCGGCAGTACACCGCGATAGGCGTGCCACCAGTGGTGCCGGCCGGCCTCGTCACCGGACCCCGACAGCATCAGCAGCAACTCCCGCAACTGCGGATCGGTCACACCGAAGACATCGAGCAGTAACCGCACATCGGCCGGTTTCACCCCGCTCGTGCCCGTCTCGATCCGGCTCACCTTCGACTGGTGCCAGCCCGCGAGGCGCGCCGCCTCACCGCTGGTGAGTCCGGCCGAGGTGCGCAGGGCACGCAATTCGGCGCCCAGTTTCCGGCGGCGCACCGCGGGACCGTGCTGCATGCGCTTCTCCTTACTCCTTCCGGGTCACCCGGATACGGTCTCCCGTCGCAGAGTTCACCGCATCGAGCGACAGATATATGCATATCCTGGTGGATCGCCGCTCCACGCCGTGCGGTGATGGCAGTCTGGCGACGAAGCACCAGTGCGGGACCGTACTCGAACCATCCGCTCCGTGCCGGACTGCGGTCCCGGGGAAAGGGACGACGTCGCCATGGCAGACCATCTGGAAGCATCCGTCACTCTGCCGAGCGAGCCCGCCTCGGTCGCGGCCGCCCGCGCCCATGTCGTGGGCACGCTGGAGGAATGGGGGATGCCGGCCGACGCGGAACTGTGCGACACGGTCCGGCTGATCGTCTCCGAGCTCGCCACCAACGCGGTGCAGCACACGCTCGGGCAGTCGCCCACCTTCACCGTGGACGTCGTCCTGGTCCGTGACGAGCGGGTGCACATCGGAGTCACGGACAGCCATCCGCGGTTCCCCAAGCGGCTGCCCGCGGCCGTCCAGCAGGACAACGGCCGCGGGCTGGTCATCATCCGCTGGCTGACCGTGGAATGCGGCGGCCGGCTCAGGGTCCGCCCCACGCGCGGGGGCGGCAAGACCGTCTCGGTCGACCTCCCGTGGACCGCGCCGACGGCCGCCCGGGCGGTCACGGCGGCGGCGCGGCGGGAGCGCTAGGCCCTGTCGTCGCGCGGCGGGCGGGAATTCGACGACAGGCTCCTGGACGTCACCGTGCCGGGCGGCGGCGCTGCCGGGGCGCCGCCGCCCCGCGGTCACCTCACCCGGCCGTACGAGACGCTGCGGGTCCAGATCTTCTGCAGCCGCACCACGTCTCCCGTCTTCGGGGCGTGCCAGATTTTGCCCTGACCCGCGTAGATGCCGACGTGGTAGACGTAGCCGCCCGAATGGAAGAACACCAGGTCTCCCGCCTTGCGGCTGCCGGCGGAGATGTGACGCGTGGTGTTGTACTGCTGCGCGGCGGTGCGCGGCAGCTTCTTGCCGGCCTTCTTGAACGAGTACAGCGTCAGGCCCGAGCAGTCGAACCTGTGCGGCCCCGTGGCGCCCCACTGGTAGGGCGAGCCCTTCTTGGAGGCGGCGATGCCCAGTGCCTTCGTGGCCGTGGCCGCGGCTGCGGCCTCCGGGGCGGCTCCGGGGACGGCGATGGTGGCACCCACGGCGGCCAGGGTGAGGACCGAGGCCGTGCCGGCCCGGGCCATGAGAGACGGGACACGATTGAGCGCAGTCATGCGCAACCCTTCGTCAGCCGCCTGTGAAGGATGACCTGTCGGATTCGGGCTGGCGAAGTGGCCCGGCCGCACGAGTGCGGCTTCACCCCAAGGACTGCTCGGAACTGACGTCCCGGCGGCCCGTCGTGCTTGGGTCCTCCACTCCTGCCGATCCACTCCTGTCGACCGGTCATCCGGGCGGCGGCAGGACTCGGCGTCCGCCTGGATCGCCCCGCCGCGGCGGCGGGGTCTTGTCGTCAGTCAGGGATCTTGGCTCATGGCGCGATCGAAAACCCAACGGAACGGGGGTTTGTGTTGTTACTCACCACTCATCTGTTCGGGTGGACACCCTCCGTTCGGAGCGTCGTCCAGAGCACGGGGGAGCCGCGGACCAGCGGCGGAGCGACCCGTTCCGCCAACCGGGTAGGTGCGTTGCGCAACTTCGGCGCCCTGAAAACTGGAGGTTCGTCTACGCCGGATGGGGGTAAGCCGTTCGGTCCGTTTCGGCCCCGCGCCGGGGCGCACCACCGGCCGGGGTCGTGACACCGGATGCGAGGGCGTCAACTGCCGGAGTCCGGCGGCAGCGTGACCCTGGCCGTCCGGCGTTCGCCGTCCAGCACCCGCAGGGCCTGCGGGCCGGTGTGCCGGACCGGGATCTCCTCCATCCGGGCACGGACACGGGTCAACTTCTCCGCCCAGAGCGCCAGATCGCTCGTCTGGCCTTCGACCGGCTCCGGGAGGGAGGGCTGACGGAGCACCGGCCGGGAGCCCGGCAGCAGGCAGCGCCTGCCCGGAGTGCCGGCGGCCGACGGCAGCGCGGCGGCGCCCTCGGCCCGGCCCGGACAGATCGTCTCCGCGTCGCAGGTGGCGAACCGCAGCGTGTCGTAGATCGCCTGCATGGCGTGGAAGGAGCCGCCGGGAGAGTTCACATTTCCGCCGGTGACCTGCGACGACTCGAAGAACTCCGGGAGCCCGCGGAGGCTGCGGAGCCCACCGGGGAACAGGTCATCAGCACGGTGGCCGGTGTCCGGGAGGCCGCTTCCGCTTCTCGCGAACGGCAGCGGTTCGGCATCGCGGCCGAGCGCCGGGGCACGGCCGCCTCGTAGCCGTACGACAAGGCCGCGCACCCCCGTCCGCCACGGCGGGGACGCGCGGTCGTTCCGGGCGCGGGGTCAGACGAGGGAAGCCGCTTCCCGCTCGGGTGCCGGCCGCGGGTCCGTCCCGCGCTCCTTCAGCGCGCCGCCGGCCAGCACGGCGCCCAGGCCCAGCGCCGCCCACCAGGTCAGCGTCAGGGCGGGCCCCGCCGTCGCCGCGCCGTCAAAGAAGGACACCGAGCGCAGCAGCGTCGCGCCCGCACCCGGCGGCAGCCATTGGCCGATGGCCCCGGCCGGTGCGGGCAGCATCTCGGGGGCGGAGGACGCCCCGGAGAAGGGGTTGCCGAGCAGCATGATCACCACGCTGCCGAGGGCGATACCGGCCCGTCCGACGAGCGCCGCCAGTCCGGCGACCGCCGCGCTCATCGCCAGCGCGGTCAGCGCGAACGTACCCGCCACGGCCCACCAGTTCCCCGGGACCGCCTCCAGCCAGCTGTGCGTCAGTGCCGTGGCCACCACGCCGGCCAGGGTGGCGGATCCGGTCAGCGCGCCCACCGCGCGGGCGCCGCGCAGGCCGAGGAGCGTCACCGCGACGCCGCCGCCGATGCCGGCCATGGCCAGCGGGAGCGCGCCGGCGTTCAGGACGGCGCCGCGCGGGTCCTTCTCGGTCGTGGGCACGACGTCCACGACGGTCGCCTCCCGGCCCGAGGCGGACGCCTGTTCGGTGACCGCCTGCCGCAGCAGCTGGGCCACGACCGGGCTCGCGGCGGACGCGGTGAGCAGCTTCGGGCCCCGCTCCGTGGCGACGATCGCGCCGTAGACCTCGCGGTCCTCGATCGCCTCCCGGGCGGCGGCCTCGTCCGCGTAGTGGTGGAGGTCGAAAGCGCCCTTCTGATGCGCCAGCTCTCGCTCCAGGGGCGCGGTCGCGGCGGCGGGGCCGGCCAGGCCGAGTGGCAGGTCGTGCGGTGCCGTGCGGGACGCCGGCCAGGCGAAGGCCCAGAGCGCCAGGGCGACGACGGCGGGGATCAGCACGATGACGGCGATCACGCGGCGGTGTGGCGGCAGTGAGGTGGGGGACATGAGGGCTCCGGCGAGTAAAAGAAGGATCGTTCGTTTTAGGTTCGTCGCCACCGTCCCGCTCTTCCGGTTCCTTGTCAAGAAGGAATGTTCGTTTTAGATTGCGGTCATGGCTCGCGTATCCCAGGAACACCTCGACGCCCGCCGCCGCCAGATCCTCGACGGTGCCGCGTCCTGCTTCGCCCGCAACGGCTTCCACGCCACCTCGATGCAGGACGTCCTGAAGGAGGCGGACCTCTCCGCGGGGGCCGTCTACCGGTACTTCCGGGGAAGGACGAGCTGATCGCCGCGATCGTGACCGATGTGCTCGACACGGTGCGGGGGATTCTCGAGGGGCCGTGCGGGAGAGTCCGCCGCCGCTGCCGGACGTGCTCATTCCGCGTGCGCTGGCGCGGATGCGCGAGGAGCGGCCGGCCGTGACGGACGACGGGTCGTGGATGTTTCCGCGGCTGATGCTTCAGGTGTGGACGGAGACGACGCGCAGTCCTGAGCTGGCGCTGGTGCTGGGGGAGGGGTACGAGAACGTGCGGGGGCGTGGGCCAGGGTGGTGGAGGGGTATCAGGAGGCGGGGCTGATGTCCGCGTCGGTGGACGCGGACGTGGCGGCTCGGGCGATGATCGCGCTGGTGCAGGGGTTCGCCGCGCAGATGGCGCTCTTCGGCGGAGTGTCCGAGGGGACGTTGGCGGAAGGGGTGCGGGCGTTGATGGGTATGGGGGCCGCGGGGCGCGGGGATGTCTGACGGTTTCTGTCGCCCCAGCCTCCCGTGTCCGTTCCGGCCCCAGGGGTGAAGCCCCCGGACCCCTTTCGGCCCGAACGGCCTTGTCCGCAAAGGCCGGACGGGCTGAATCGGGCTCAGGTGTGTGTTCGGCTGGCGGAACCGGCCTGACCGGTTATCGGATTGGCAAAGAAGCGTCTCCGAGGGTGTTGCCGGTCGCTTCGTTGCGGCGAGGATCCCCCGTGGTCATGGCAACTACGAAGGGGAGGCCCCACTTGAGGGACAGCGGAGCGAAGAGGCGGGCGGCGGTGCTCGTCGCGGCGACACTCATAGCCGGCGCCGTCGCGGCACCCACGGCGAGCGCGACGGCGGACAGCCATCATGTCAAGGACCGTGAGGCCACAGGCGTGGCGATCGCCGCCGACCGGGCCGCGAAGGCCGGCATCGACTGGCAGGACTGCCCCGCCGACTGGAATCTGGCCGCGCCGATCCAGTGCGGCTGGGTCTCGGTGCCGATGGACTACGCCAAGCCGTACGGCAAGCAGATCAAGCTCGCCGTCGACCGCATCGGCAACACCGGAACCCGGAGCGAGCGCCAAGGCGCGCTCCTGTACAACCCGGGTGGCCCCGGCGGCTCCGGTCTGCGCTTCCCGGCGCGGGTCACCGCCAAGAACCCGGTCTGGGCCAACACGGCGAAGGCCTACGACTTCGTGGGCTTCGACCCGCGCGGTGTCGGCAAGTCCGCGCCCATCTCCTGTGCCGACCCGCAGGAGTTCGTCAAGGCGCCCAAGGCGGACCCGGTCCCCGCTCCGAGGCCGACAAGCGTGCCCAGCGCAAACTCGCGCGCGAGTACGCAGAGGGCTGCCAGGAGCGCAGCGGCGAGATGCTGCCGCACATGACCACGCCCAACAGCGCGCGCGACCTCGACGTCATCCGTGCCGCCCTCGGCGAGAAGAAGCTCAACTTCCTCGGCGTCTCCTACGGCACCTACCTCGGCGCCGTCTACGCCACCCTCTTCCCGGACCACGTCCGCCGCATGGTCGTCGACAGCGTCGTCAACCCCTCCGCGAGAAGATCTGGTACCAGGCCAACCTGGACCAGGACGTCGCCTTCGAGGGCCGCTGGAAGGACTGGCAGGACTGGGTCGCGAAGAACGACGCCGCCTTCCACCTCGGCACCACCCGCGACGCTGTCCAGGCCCAGTGGCTGAAGCTGCGCGCCACCGCCGAGAAGGACCCGATCGGCGGGATCGTCGGACCCGCGGAGCTGATCGGCTTCTTCCAGAGTGCCCCGTACTACGACTCCGCGTGGGTCCCCGTCGCGACCGTCTTCAGCCGGTACGTCGCCGGCGACACCCAGGCGCTCGTCGACGCCGCCGCCCCCGACCTGTCCGACACGGCGGGCAACGCGGCCTCGGAGAACGGCAACGCCGTCTACACGGCCGTGGAGTGCACCGACGCCAAGTGGCCCACCGACTGGCGTACCTGGGACCGCGACAACACCCGGCTGCACCGCGACCACCCGTTCATGACCTGGGCCAACGCCTGGATGAACCTGCCCTGCGCCACCTGGCCGGCCAAGCAGCGGACGCCCTTGAACGTGACATCCGGCAAGGGCCTGCCGCCGGTGCTGATCGTCCAGTCCGAGCGTGACGCGGCCACCCCTACACCGGCGCCGTCGAACTGCACCGGCGGCTCAAGGGCTCCCGCCTCGTCACCGAGAGGAACGCCGGATCCCACGGCGTCACCGGCCTGGTCAACTCCTGCGTCAACGACCGGGTGGACACCTACCTGCTCACCGGCGCCCTCGACCGGACCGACGTGAGCTGCGCACCGCACGCCACCCCGAAGCCGTGACACGCGTGAGGGGCGGCCGGAGAGTTCCGGCCGCCCCTCACCCGTACGCGGATCAGGTCAGCGGCATGCGCGGGAAACGGCGCTTGTCCTGTGCGGCGCGTTCGGTCTCCTGGGCCTTGGCGACGGCCGCGTACTGATCGACGTACTCCTGCTCGGACAGGGTGAGAATGGCGTACATGATCTCGTCGGTGGCGGCACGCAGCACCGCCTTCTCGTTCTCCATCCCCGCGTAGCGTGCGAAGTCCAGCGGCTTGCCGAAACGGATCACCACCGGGTGGACGCGGGGATCTTCCTGCCGGGCGGCTGCGCCTCGAACGTGCCGATCATCGCGCACGGAATCACCGGCACACCCGCCTTGAGCGCCATCACCGCGACCCCGACCTTGCCCTTGTAGAGGCGGCCGTCGTGCGAGCGCGTGCCCTCCGGGTAGATGCCGAGCAGTTCCCCTTGCCCAGTACGCCCAGGCCCTCCCGGATGGCGGCCTGCCCGGCGTCCTTCCCGCTGCGGTCGACTGGGATCTGGCCGGCGCTGCGGAAGAAGAACGCCGTCAGCCGGCCCTTGAGGCCGGGTCCGGTGAAGTACTCGGCCTTGGCGAGGAAGGTGATGCGCCGCTTGAGCACGGCCGGCATCAGGAAGTGGTCCGAGAACGACAGATGGTTGCCGGCCACGATGGCGGCGCCGGACGACGGCACATGCTCCAGGCCCTCTATTCGCGGCCGGAAGACGAGTCGCAGCAGCGGGCCCAGCAGCACGTACTTCAGCAGGTTGTAGAACAAGGGCATGCTCCTCGACTCCGGCGGACGGGCGGTGCCGCCGCGTCCCGGCAGGCCATCCGGCACGTCGTGGGATGTCAGTCTAGGTGCGGACGGCAGGGCCCGGCATCAGGTTCGACGCGACCGGAGGACACCGCTCCGCACGGCCGGCCGAGTAGGCTCCGGAGCATGCGGATCTCCGTCTCCTCCGACATGGACGAACCCGTGGCCCGTGCCCTCCTCGCCGAACTCCGCGACCGCGGCCACGAGGTACGGGCGCACGGCGCCCTCAGCCCCGGCGACGACCCGCGGTGGGCCGTCTGCTCCGGGGCGGCCGCCCGTGAGGTCGCCGACGGGACCGCCGACCAGGCGGTGGTGTGCTGCTGGACCGGCACCGGTGCCTCCATCGCCGCGAACAAGGTGCCCGGCGTCCGGGCCGCCCTGTGCACGGACGCCTACACGGCGGACGGAGCCCGCCGCTGGAACGACGCCAACGTGCTGGCCCTCAGCCTGCGGCTGACCTCCGTGCCGCTGCTGACCGAGATCCTCGACGCCTGGTTCGCCGGCGCCCCCAGCGACGACCCGGAGGACCGGCGCAACGTGGCACACCTCGACCGCACCGGCTCCTGATCACAGCCGTACGACGACCAGGGCCGTGTCGTCGGTGGCGCCGCCCGGGGCCAGCAGTTCCTCAGCACGATGTCCGCGAGCGCCTCGGGGTCCTGCGTCCGGTGCCGGCGCAGGGACTCGGCGAGCCGCAGCAGCCCCGTGTCGATGTCCTCCCGGCGCCGTTCGACGAGACCGTCCGTGTAGAGCACCAGCGTCGCGCCCGGCTCGAACCCGGACTCGGCCTCCGGCCGGGCCGTCGGCACGGGCTCGGCGTCGAGCGGCGGGTCGGTGGCCCGGTCCAGGAACTCCACGCGTCCGTCCCGGTGCAGCAGCACCGGCGGCGGATGGCCGGCACTGCTGTACCTGATGATGTGCCGGTCGAAGTCGACGAAGGTGGTCACCACGGTCGCGGACTCGGCCCCGTCCACCACATGGGCGTAGCGGCCCACCACGTCCAGCGCCTGCGCGGGACCCTCCGCCACCCGCGAGGCCGCGGTCAGCGCGCTGCGCAGCTGGCCCATCACCCCGGCCGCCACCAGACCGTGCCCCACCACGTCCCCCACCGAGACGCCGATACGGTTGCCGCCCACCAGGTCGACCAGGTCGTACCAGTCCCCGCAGACGTTGAGCGCGCCCAGCGCCGGCCGGTAGCGCACCGCGGCCCGGCGATGGCCGACCTGCCGGCGGGCGGGCAGCATCGCCTCCTGCAGCGCCAGCGCCACCTTCCGCTCCCGCGCGTGCGCCTCGCGCAGCCGGTTGTTGAGCTCCTGGAGCTCACGGCCGCGCGCGTACAGCTCGGCCTCCAGCATCCGGCCCCGGCCGTCACCCGCGCCGCCCCGGAACCGGATCAGCTCCGTGACCTCCTCGACCCGGTGCACGATCAGCGCCACCCGCCCGTCGGGGCCGGGCACCGGCGTGTTCACCGGGCTCCAGTAGCGCTCCTCCCACAGTCCGGAGTGCTCCGGCGTCTCGATGTCGTAGCGCTGTACGGCCATGGTGTCGCGCTCACCGGTGGACAGGACCCGCAGCAGCGAGGTGTGCAGCAGACGCGCGCCCCGGCCTCCGGATCGTCCGGGTTCTCCGGGAAGACGTCGAACAGATAGCGGCCCACGATCGACTCGCGGGAGCGTCCGGTGCCGCGGAGGAAAGCGGCGTTGACGTCCGCGTACACCAGATCCGGGGTCAGCAGCGCGACCATGCCGGGCAGGGCCCGGTAGACCGCCTCGTAGTCGATCCACGCCTCCGTCATGGCCTCGCCTCACTCCGGTGGCGCGGTCAGCGACTGCTCCGCCCAGATGATCTTCCCGCCGGGTACGAAGCGGGTGCCCCACCGCTCGGCGAGCTGGGAGACCAGCAGCAGCCCGCGTCCGCCCTCGTCCGTCGCGCGGGGATGCCGCAGATGGGGTGCCGTGGCGCCGCCGTCCACCACCTCGCACACCAGTGAGCGCTCATGGATCAGCCGCAGCCGGACGGGTCCCGTGGCGTAGCGGATGGCGTTGGTGACCAGCTCGCTGACGACCAGCTCCGTGGTGAACACCAGCTCGTCCAGGCCCCAGCGGGTGAGCTGCCCGGTGGCCGTCCTGCGGGCCTCGGCCACGACGGCGGGATCCGCGGACAGGTCCCACGCCGCCACCTGGCGGGGGTCGAGCCGTTTGGTGCGGGCCATCAGCAGGGCCACGTCGTCGTACGGACGGGTCGGCACCAGCGCGTCCACCACAGCCCGGCAGCTCAGCTCCAGCGTGGGCTGCCCGGAGTCCTCCAGCGTCCGCCGCAGCCGGTCCCGGTCCGTGTCGAAGTCCCCGTCCCGGTCGGAGGGCAGCAGCAGTCCGTCGGTGTGCAGGGCGAGTGTGCTGCCCTCGGGCAGGGTCAGCTCCGCCGACTCGAACGGCGGACCGCCGATGCCCAGCGCGGGCCCTTCCGGCAGCTCCACGAAGGTGACGGTGCCGTCCGGCGCGATCACGGCCGGTGAGGATGGCCCGCTGCGGCCATCGTGCACTTCCCGTCCACCGGGTCGTAGACGACGTACACACAGCTGGTCCCCACCGGATGACCGTAGGTCCCCTCCGGCCCGGCGCCCTCGTCCCCCGCCGACCGGTCCACCAGGTCGTCCAGGTGGGCGAGCACCTCCTCGGGCGGCAGGTCCAGCGCGGCCAGGGTCCGTACGGCGGTCCGCAGGCCGCCCATGGCCGCGGCGGCGTCGATGCCGAATCCGGGGGCCTCACCGACGATGAGCGCGACCCGGGCGCCGGACAGCGGGATGAGGTCGTACCAGTCGCCGCCGAGCCCCGACAGTTCGTCGGCCGGGCGGTAGCAGGCGGACACCTCGACGGCGGTCTGCTCGGGCAGATGGCGGGGCAGCAGGCTGCGCTGAAGCACCAGCGCCGCGTTGCGCTCACGCGTGTAGCGCCGGGCGTTGTCCACGCAGACGGCGGCGCGGGAGACCAGGTCCTCGGCCAGACTCAGATCGTCCTCGTCGAAGGGGTTCTGCCGGCGGCGGCGGAAGAACGTGGTCACGCCCAGGGTGACGCCCCGGGCCCGCACCGGGACGATCATCGCGCTCTGCAGGCCGAGCTCCAGGAAGGTGGACTCCCCGCCGTCCGGCGTCGCGGCCCAGTTCCCGGCGAGCGGGTCGAGCTGCTCCTGCCGCCAGGAACGTCCCGTGGTCAGCGCACGCACCGGTGGGGAGCCCGCGGGGTACGACACCACCGCCCCGCTCTCCAGGGCCGTCCGCGGCAGGTCCTCGTACCGCGACCGGTGGCCCGCCCGGCGCAGCGGCACCCGGTCGGAGTCGGTGACCGGCCCCGGCGGGAGCTCGGCGCCGCGCAGCACCGTCTCCAGCAGATCCACGATGACGAAGTCCGCGAGCTCCGGCACAGCCACGTCCGCCAGCTCCTGTGCGGTGCGCTCGATGTCCAGGGTGCGGCCGATGCGCTCACCGGCCCGGTCGAGGAGGGCGAGGCGCTGACGGGCGCGGTGTCCTCGGTGATGTCCACGACGGTGTAGTAGACGCCCGTCGGTCGGCCCCGGTTGTCGTCCAGCCGGGTGAACGCCAGCATGTGCGCGGTCTCGCGCAGCGGCGTCGAGCGGACCCGGCCGACCATCTCGTAGCCGACCACCTGTTCCCCGGTGGCCAGTACGTGCCGCATACGCTCCTCGACGGCCTCCGCGTCCAGCCCCGGCTGCACATCGCCGAACCGCAGCCCCAGGCGCTGTCCGGGCGGACCGCCGCCGAACTGCTCGAGAGCGGTGTTGGACCACACATAGCGCAGGTCCGTGTCGACGATCGCGATGCCGATCGGCGCACCGGCGACCATCTGCTCCAGCACCCGGCGGCCCATGCTCCAGCCCGTGGCGCCGTCCAGCTCCGACAGCAGGACCAGCAGCGGCGAACGGCCCTGCGGCTGCCCGGTCGCCGTGATCCGCACCATCACCGCGACCGGCCGTCCGCCCTGGTGCCGGGCGGTCAGCAGCCCCGCCCAGTCGCCCTCCGAGCGGCACCGCTCGATCAGGTCCGGCATCCGCGCGGCGTCGTCGGGCATCAGCAGCTCGGCGAAAGCGCGGCCCACGGCCTCGGCGGGGCGATAGCCCAGCAGCCGCTCGGCCCCGCCGGTCCAGCTCGACACGGCGCCGTGCGGATCGAGCAGCAGGGGAACGGCGTCGGCCACGTCGAACGCCTGCCGGGCAACGTCCTGCTCCTTGTGTCCGCCCACGAGCGACCTCTCTGTCGCGGAGAGTGGTCCAAGAGTGGTTCTGCCACCTCTTGTCCCCATCATCACCCTGGGAGCGGGGCGGCGGCTCCCCGAACTGCGCCGTCCCCGCCGGGGAGCACCGAAGGCCCGGCGGGAACGGCCGGGGTCAGACCCGCCGCGCCAGCACCTTGCCCACCGTCCGCAGGGCGCCCTGGAGCTCCTCCGCCGTGATGGTCAGGGGCGGCGCCAGCCGGATGGTGGAGCCGTGGGTGTCCTTGACCAGGACGCCCTCCCGCATCAGCCGTTCACTGATCTCGCGGCCGGTGCCGAGCGCCGGGTCGACGTCCACGCCCGCCCACAGACCGCGCGCGCGGAACCCGACGACGCCCGCGCCGAGCAGCGACTCCAGGCCCTCGCGCAGCACCACGCCCAGTTCCGCCGCCCGCCGCTGGAACTCGCCGGTCTCCAGCAGCTCCACCACGGCCGTGCCGACCGCCGCGGCCAGCGGATTGCCGCCGAAGGTCGACCCGTGCTCACCCGGACGGAGCACCTCCAGCACCTCGCGCCGGGCCACCACCGCCGACACCGGCACGATGCCGCCGCCCAGCGCCTTGCCCAGCAGCACGACGTCCGGCACGACCGACTCGTGCTCCACGGCGAGCGTACGGCCGGTACGGCCGAGCCCCGACTGGATCTCGTCGGCGATGAACAGACACCCCGCGCGGCGCGTCGGCTCACGGACCCCGGCCAGATAGCCGTCGTCCGGGACGATCACCCCGCCTCGCCCTGGACCGGCTCGATCAGCACCGCCGCCGTCGTCGCGTCGACCGCCGCCTCCAGCGCCGCCAGATCGTTGTACGGCACCACCCGGAAGCCCGGGGTGAACGGACCGAACCCGTTCCGGGCGACCTCGTCCGTGGAGAAGCTCACGATCGTCGTCGTCCGGCCGTGGAAGTTGTCCGCCGCCACCACGATCGTCGCCCGGTCCGCCGGGACGCCCTTCACGTCGTAGGCCCACTTGCGGGCCACCTTGACCGCGCTCTCCACCGCCTCCGCGCCGGTGTTCATGGGCAGCACCATGTCAAGGCCGGTCAGCGCGGCCAGCCGCTCCGCGAACTCGGCGAGCCGGTCGTTGTGGAACGCGCGCGAGGTGAGCGTGAGCCGGTCCAGCTGGCGGTGCGCCGCCTCGGTCAGCGCCGGGTGCCGGTGCCCGAAGTTGAGTGCCGAGTAACCGGCCAGCATGTCGAGGTACCGCCGGCCCTCCACGTCCTGCACCCAGACGCCCTCCGCGCGGGCGACGACCACGGGCAGCGGGCGGTAGTTGTGCGCGAGGACCGGCTCCTCCGCACCGATCAGCTCGGCGGACGTACGCGCGGAAACGACAGTGGTCATCAGCGGATCTCCTGTGTGCAGCACTTGATGCCCCCGCCCGCCTTGTGGAACTCGGACAGGTCGACGGGAACGGGAACGTAGCCGCGCTCGGCGAGCCGGGCAGCGAGGGCGGTGGCCCCGGGGAGATGAACACATGGCGTCCGTCGGAGACCGAGTTCAGCCCGAACGCCATGGCGTCCTCACGGGTCGCGAGCACCGCGTCCGGATACAGCCGGGCGAGCACCTCGCGGCTGCCCGGCGAGAACGCCTCCGGGTAGTACGCGACGTTCTCCTCGTCCAGCACGAACAGCGCCGTGTCCAGGTGGTAGAAGTACGGGTCCACCAGCGTCAGGCCGATCACCGGCACCCCGAAGTACTCCTGCGCCTCGCGGTGCGCCCCGGGAGCGGTGCGGAACCCGGTGCCTGCCAGGATCCAGCGCCCGGCCGGCACCAGGTCCCCTCGCCCTCGCACACGGACTCGGGATGCTGCACCTCGTACCCCTCGGCCTTGAACCAGGCCTCGTACGGCACGGACTCCGGGCGCCGCTCGGGCGCCAGGAACAGGGAGCCGAAGACGCGGCCCTCCACGACGACCGCCGCGTTCGCGGCGAACACCATGTCGGGCAGGGCGGGCTCCGGCGTCACGCTCTCCACGGTATGACCGTGCGCGCGGTAGGTGTCGACGAGCGTCCGCCACTGGCGCTGCGCCAGCAGGACGTCGACGGGACGGTCGGGACGCATCCAGGGATTGATCGCGTACCGGACGGCGAAGTGTCTGGGGTCGCAGACGAGATAGCGCCGCCGGGACGCCACACGGGAGTCGAGCACAGAGGGTTCCTCCGCTTCCACGCGGTGACGACAGGGTGAGACCACGGTAGGAAGCGAGTCATACGGGCGACAAGGAACAAAAGCTGCGTGTTCACGCAGGATCACTGCGTGATTCCACCGTTCAGCGCACGTCCGCTGCGCCATCCGGCGCGGGCTGACTCACTCCGCCTCGGGACTGTCCGGCAGCAGATGGGACAGCACCATCACACTGATCGTCTTCCGGATGAACGGCTCCTGGCGGATCCGCTCCAGCACCTCCTCGAAGTGCTCCACGTCCCGCGCCCGCACATGAAGCAGCGCGTCCGCGCCGCCGGTCACCGTCATCGCGGCGGCGATCTCCGGATGGTTGCGCACCACCTCCGCCAGCCGCCGGGGCGGCGCCGCCCTCGCAGTACACCTCGACGTACGCCTCGGTCCGCCAGCCCAGCGCCGCCGGCCGCACCGTCGCCGTGAACCCGGTGATCACCCCGGTCTCGCGCAGCCGGTCCACCCGGCGCTTGACCGCCGTCGACGACAACCCGACGGCCGCGCCGATCTCGGCGAACGACGACCTGGCGTTCGCCATCAGCGCGGTCACGATCTTCCGGTCGAGCTCGTCGAACGACGGGGGCCTGCTGTTCATGCGGGCACTGTATCCAGCGCGAACGCCCACCTCCGGGGCATGTCCAGACGTGGAAATCACCCCTACACTCCACCTTCATGCTGCGCGCCCTCGCCGTCGACGACGAACGCCCCTCACTGGAGGAGCTGCTCTACCTGCTGAACGCCGACCCCCGTATCGACAGCGCCGAGGGCGCCGGCGACGCCACCGACGCCCTGCGCCGCATCAACCGCGCCCTGGAGTCGGGACCCGACGGGCCCGACGCCGTCGACGTCGTCTTCCTCGACATCCAGATGCCCGGCCTCGACGGACTCGACCTGGCCCGGCTCCTCACCGGGTTCGCCCGGCCCCCGCTCATCGTGTTCGTCACCGCCCACGAGGACTTCGCGGTGCAGGCCTTCGACCTCAAGGCCGCCGACTACGTCCTCAAACCCGTGCGCAAGGAACGCCTCGCCGAGGCCGTCCGCCGCGTCGCCGAGCTGCGCGCCGCCGCACAGCGCGACACCGCCGCCCCGCGCATCCCCGTGCACGAACCCGACCCCGACCACATACCCGTCGAACTCGGCGGCGTGACCCGCTTCGTCGCCGTCGACGACATCACCCACGCCGAGGCCCAGGGCGACTACGCCCGCCTGCACACCGACCGCGGCAGCCACCTCGTACGGATCCCGCTGTCCACCCTCGAGGAGCGCTGGCGCTCCCGCGGCTTCGTCCGCATCCACCGCCGCCATCTGGTCGCCCTGCGCCACATCGGCGAACTCCGGCTCGACGCGGGCACCGTGAGCGTCCTGGTCGGCGCCGAGGAACTCCAGGTCAGCAGACGGCACGCCCGCGAACTGCGGGACCTGCTGATGCGCCGGACCACGAGCTAGGCGCGGGGGACGAGATGCCTCAGGACCCGACCGAACGCCGCGTGGTCGTCACCGGCCCGCCCCGCCGCGCCCGCCCTCCTCCGGCTACTACCGCCCGCGCACCGAGATCGACGAGCAGACCACCCTCGGACACACCTACGTCCGTTCCCTCATGCGCAGCCAACTGCGCACCGGACTCACCGTGTTCGCCGTCCTCGCGCTGCTGATCGGCCCGCTGCCGCTGGTCTTCGCCGCCGCCCCGGACGCCCGCCGCCTGGAATGGGCCGTACTCGGTTTCGGGCTCTACCCCCGCTCGTCCTGCTCGCCCGCTGGTACGTCCGCCGCGCCGAACGCAACGAACGCGACTTCGTGCGGCTCGTCGAAGACCGCTGAGGCCGCCCGCCGCCGTGAACTCCGCCTACGCCGTCACCGCCGTCGCCCTCGTCGCCCTCGCGACCGTCCTCGTCGGCGCCTTCGGCCTGCGCGTCTCGCGCACCACCTCCGACTTCTACGTCGCCTCCCGCACCGTCGGACCCCGCCTCAACGCGGCCGCCATCAGCGGCGAGTACCTCTCCGCCGCCTCCTTCCTCGGCATCGCGGGACTCGTCCTCGTCCAGGGCCCCGACATGCTCTGGTACCCGGTCGGCTACACCGCCGGCTATCTCGTGCTGCTGCTGTTCGTCGCCGCCCCGCTGCGCCGCTCCGGCGCCTACACGCTGCCCGACTTCGCGGAGGCCCGCCTCGCCTCGCAGACGGTACGGCGGCTGGCGGGCGCCTTCGTGGTCGGCGTGGGCTGGCTGTATCTGCTGCCGCAGCTCCAGGGCGCCGGGCTCACCCTGACCGTCCTCACCGGCACGCCCGACTGGCTCGGCGGGGTCATCGTCGCCGTCGTGGTCACCGTCATCGTCGGCGCGGGCGGCATGCGCAGCATCACCTTCGTCCAGGCCTTCCAGTACTGGCTGAAGCTCACCGCCCTGCTCGTCCCCGCCCTCTTCCTGATCGCCGCCTGGCAGAGCGACGGCGCCCCCAGCCACGCCTTCGACGAACCGGCCGCCTTCCGCGAACAGCGAGTGGTACGCATCGACGACACCCTGGACCTGCGGCTCACCGGGCCGCTCACCGTCACGGTGGACGGCACCGTCGACGGCCGCGACCTCGACGGCACCGAGACCGCCCTGTCCGCGGGCCCCCACCGCATCGAGGGCGGTACCCGGCTCACCTTCGCCGAGGGCGCCGAGGTCCCCGCCGCCGGACGCGGCGCCGACGACGCCCTCTCGCCCTCCCGCGCCGAGTCCCGTGAGGAACGCCCGCTGTACGCCACGTACGGGCTGATCCTCGCCACCTTCTTCGGCACCATGGGCCTGCCGCACGTCGTGGTCCGCTTCTACACCAGCCCGCACGGTGTCGCCGCCCGCCGCACCACCGTCGCGGTTCTCGGCCTGATCGGCGCCTTCTACCTCCTCCCGCCCGTCTACGGAGCCCTCGGCCGGCTGTACGCCCCCGAGCTCACCCTCACCGGCGACGCGGACGCCGCCGTCCTGCTGCTGCCCGGCCGCATGATCGGCGGAACGGGCGGCGACCTCCTGGGCGCGCTGGTCGCCGGGGCGCCTTCGCCGCGTTCCTGTCGACGGCCTCCGGGCTCACCATGGCCGTGGCCGGCGTCCTCACCCAGGACGTGCTCCCCGCCCGCGGCGTACGGCACTTCCGGCTCGGCACCGTCCTCGCCATGGCCGTACCCTCGGGGCGAGCCTCCTGGTCGGCGGACTGCCGGTGGCCGACGCCGTGGGGCTCGCCTTCGCCGTCTCCGCCTCGTCGTTCTGCCCGCTGCTCGTCCTCGGCATCTGGTGGCGCCGTCTCACCCCGCCGGGCGCGGCGGCCGGGATGCTGGTGGGCGGCGGCTCCGCCTTCGTCGCCGTCGCCGCCACGATGTCCGGCTATCCGGGCGACGGCCCGCTGCACGCCCTGCTCGCCTGGCCGGCGCTGTGGTCGGTGCCGCTGGGCTTCCTCACCATGATCCTGGTCTCGCTGGCCACGCCCGGCCGGGTACCGCCCGGCACGGCCGCGGTGCTGGCCCGCTTCCACCTGCCGGAGGAACTGCGTACGGAGGTGTCCGCGTGAGCGGCTTCCTCGCCGGCCTGCTCGTCGCCGTACTGCCCCTGCTGGCCGCAGGATTCTGGATCGGCCGGCGCACCGCCCGGCCCACGAGCCTCGCCGGACTCGGCACCCCGGTCGAGCACGCCACCTTCGAGGCCCTGCACACCGCCTCCCTGGCCACACCCTGCTCCGGGCCGGCCTCACGGAGGAGACCGCGGGCCGGTCCGCCCGCAAACTGCGCTCCCTGCTGGGCACGGACGCCCTGTGCCTCACCGACCGTGACCAGGTCCTCGTCTGGGACGGCGCCGGATCCCATCACCGCACCGAGATCATGGAACGCCTCACCGGCCCCTCGAAACGGGCCGCGGCGAGGCCTTCCCGCTCACCTGCGACATCCCCGACTGCACGGTCCGCTGGGCCGTGGTCGCGCCGCTCACCGTCGACGACCGGGTGCACGGCGCGCTCGTCGCCTGCGCGCCCCGCGAGTCCGCGGTCCTGGTCCGGGCGGCGGGGAGGTCGCCCGCTGGGTCTCCGTCCAGCTGGAACTCGCCGACCTCGACCAGTCCCGTACCCGTCTCATCGAGGCCGAGATCAGGGCGCTGCGGGCGCAGATCTCCCCGCACTTCATCTTCAACTCACTGGCCGTGATCGCGTCGTTCGTGCGGACCGACCCCGAACGGGCCCGGAGCTGCTCCTGGAGTTCGCCGACTTCACCCGCTACTCGTTCCGCCGGCACGGCGACTTCACCGCCCTCGCCGACGAACTCCACGCCATCGACCACTACCTGGCGCTGGTACGGGCACGCTTCGGCGACCGCCTCTCCGTCACCCTGCAGATCGCCCCCGAGGTGCTGCCGGTCGCGCTGCCCTTCCTCTGCCTCCAGCCGCTGGTGGAGAACGCCGTCAAACACGGGCTGGAGGGCAAGGCCGACAAGTGCCACATCCAGATCACCGCCCAGGACGCCGGCGCCGAGGCCCTCGTCGTCATCGAGGACGACGGCGCCGGAATGGACCCCGGTCTGCTCCGCCGTATCCTCGCCCGCGAGGTCAGCCCCACCGGCGGCATCGGCCTGTCCAACGTCGACGACCGGCTCCGCCAGGTCTACGGCGACGACCACGGCCTCGTCATCGAGACCGCGGTGGGCGCCGGAATGAAGATCACCGTCCGGCTGCCGAAATACCAGCCGGGAGTGCACCTGGCGGGGCGGCTCACCCCCAGATGAGGCGGGCCGCCCGGGACCGGCTCGTCAGACGCCGCGGGTGGCCACCATTCCCAAGGTGATCAGTCCCAGGACGACCCAGCCGAACCACAGCCAGCCATTGCTGCCGAGCGCCACCGTGTACGCCGTCACGGCGACCAGGGCGCCGACGGTGAGCACCCCCATGGCCTTCGTCGAGCTGGAACCGTCGGAGAAACCGTTCATGGAACCGGGCATCGCGACACCCTCCTCATCATGCGGCTCCCTCCATGGTGCCCCCGTTCCGCCTGTTTACGGCGTGGACGGCGACATACGTCCGGGCGGGCTCAGCTTCCGCGGGTGTTCAGCGAGGCCAGATAGGCGTTGTACGCCGCCAGCTCCTTGTCCCCGTCCCGGTCGGCGGCACGGTCCGAGCGCTTGGCGTGCCGCTGGTCCGACGCGTACCACTGGAACAGCAGCGCGATCAGCACCAGCACGGAGGGGACCTCGCTGAACGCCCAGGCGATACCGCCGGCCGCGTTCTGGTCGGACAGCGCGTCGACGGCGAGCGAACCGGGCGGGTTCTCGAAGGTCGTGACCATCGGCGTCGACGCCATCATCAGCGCGATGCCGAAGAACGCGTGGAACGGCATGCCCGCGAACAGCTCCAGCATCCGCATCAGATAGCCCGGCCGGTGCGGGCCCGGGTCCACGCCCATGATCGGCCAGAAGAAGACCAGGCCGACGGCGAGGAAGTGCACCATCATCGCCACGTGCCCCACGGTGGAGCCCATCAGGAAGTCGAACAAGGGGGTGAAGTACAGGCCGTACAGGCTCGCGATGAACATCGGGATGGTGAACACCGGGTGCGTGACGACCCGCAGATAGCGGCTGTGCAGCAGCATCAGCAGCAGCTCACGCGGCCCCTTGCGGCCCCGGCCGGCCGGCGGCAGCGCGCGCAGGGCCAGGGTGATCGGGGCGCCGAGCAGGATCAGGATCGGCGACACCATGCTGATCATCATGTGCTGCACCATGTGCACGCTGAACATGACCATGCCGTAGTCGTTCAGCCTGGTGCACATCATCAGCCCGATGCTCAGCACACCGGTGACGAACGCGACGGTCCTGCCCACCGGCCACTTGTCCCCGCGCCGTACGAGCCGGACGACACCCCAGCAGTACAGGGCCAGCCCCAGCAGGCAGGCGATCAGGAAAAGGGATCCGCCGACCAGCCGAGCCCCCGCCCCAGCGTGAACGGCGGCAGATCCATGGTCATACCGTGCCCGCCGTGATCCATCCACCGGCTCCTGTTTCGTGCGGGTTCTGCGCAATCTGTCCGCACTCAGAGTACGGCCGACCCCGGCCACTCCGGTGACCGGGGTCGGTGAAGCACCCTGTGCGGCTCCGCCGCGGGGGCGCGAGCAACCACGGACGGCCCGCGGCCCGTCTCGGGTACCGAGAACCCGCTAAAGAACACACTCCGCTTCCGCGTACCTGTCCGCAGGCACCGTCTTCAACGTCTCCACGGCCTCCGCCAACGACACCATCACGATGTCGGTGCCCCGCAGAGCCGTCATCATGCCGAACTCCCCGGTGCACCGCCTCCACCGCATGCCACCCGAACCGCGTGGCCAGCACCCGGTCGTACGCCGTGGGCGTCCCCCGCGCTGCACATGCCCGAGGATCACCGGCCGCGCCTCCTTGCCGAGGCGGGCCTCCAGTTCGAGGAGAGCTGCCGGGCGATCCCGGCGAACCGCTCATGGCCGTAGACGTCCTTGCCGCCCTCGTCGAAGTCCATGGTCCCGGACTTCGGCTTGGCCCCTCCGCGGCGACCACGATCGCGAACCGCTTGCCGGCCGAGAACCGCTCGCCGACCTTCGCGGTGAGCTCGTCGATGTCGAAGGGCCGCTCGGGTACGACGACGGCGTGCGCACCGGCCGCCATGCCGGAGTGCAGCGCGATCCAGCCCGTGTGCCGGCCCATGACCTCGACGATCAGCACCCGCTGGTGGGACTCGGCGGTGGTCTTCAGCCGGTCCAGGGCCTCGGTCGCCACGCCGACGGCCGTGTCGAAGCCGAAGGTGACGTCGGTGACGGCGATGTCGTTGTCGATGGTCTTCGGCACACCGACTATCGGCAGCCCGTTGTCGGACAGCAGCCGGGCCGCCTTCAGCGTGCCCTCACCGCCGATCGGGATGATCGCGTCGAGGCCGAGCTCGGCCACATGCCCCTTCGCCCGCTCCACGCCGTCCCGCAGATGCCCGGGACGCACCCGGGAGGAGCCGAGGATCGTGCCGCCGCGGGCGAGGATGCCGCTCACCGCGTCCAGGTCGAGCTTGAGGTAGTCGCACTCCAGGAGGCCCTTCCAGCCGTCCCGGAAGCCGATGACCTCGTCGCCGTGGTCGACGACGGCGCGGTGCACGACGGACCGGATGACGGCGTTCAGGCCGGGGCAGTCGCCGCCGGACGTGAGGACACCAATGCGCATAGCCCGAAACAACCTTCTCGATGTGGGCCGGGACCGGACCGCGTTGTCCGGTTCGATCCCCGCCACCCTAGCCGCTTCGGGGGCCGGACCGCACCTCGCGTCCGCCTGCTGGACGACCCCGCTCACCTGTGCGGACCAGCCGTCAGACGGGCCGGTCGCACGGGGGCCGTCCGCAGGCGGACGGGGTCTCAGGCCGGCTGCTGCGCCGCCTCGATGCGCTCGCCGCGCAGCGCCTCGTACCACCGGTCGTCGGTCGGCGGCAGCGCGTTGACGTCGAGCGCCAGCTTCAGCAGCAGGTCCGCGATCTGCGGGTTGCGGGCAAGCACGGACCGTGCATGTAGGTGCCGAAGACGGTCTCGTTGAACGCGCCCTCCGTACCGTCCCCCGTGCCGTTGCCGTTGCCGAAGCGCACCTGCGCGAGCGGGCGGGCCGTGGGGCCCAGGTGGGTGACGCCCTGGTGGTTCTCGAACCCGGTCAGCGGGGGCAGCCCCAGGTGCGGGTTCACGTCTCCGAGCACGTCGCCGACGCACCGGGCGCCCTCGCCGCGGACGGAGACCACGTCGAGCAGGCCGAGGCCGGGCTCGCGCTGGCCGAGGTCGTTGATGAACTCGTGGCCGAGGATCTGGTAGCCGGCGCAGACCGAGAACACGATGGCGCCGTTGCCCACCGCCCGCTGCAGACCGCCGTCGCGGCGCAGCCGCTCGGCGGCCAGCCGCTGCGGACGGTCCTCGCCGCCGCCGATCAGATAGATGTCGCCGGAGGTCGGGATCGGCTGGTCGCTGCGCACGTCGAGCCGCGCCACGTCCAGGCCGCGCTGCCGCGCGCGGCGCTCCACGACCAGGGCGTTGCCCTGGTCGCCGTAGGTGCTGAGCAGGTCAGGGTAGATCCATACGATCCGCAGCTGGTTGTCGCTCACTTCAAGTCCCCTGAGGTGTCGTTGGTCAGTTGCCGACGCGGCGGCGCAGGTCCTGGAACGCGGTGTAGTTGGCGATGACCTCGATCCGGCCCGGCGGGCACAGCTGGACTGCCTGGTCGAGGTTGTCGCAGACCTGGAACTGCTGGTTCGCGACCTCCAGGCGCACCGCGAGGTCCAGCTTCCGGTCGCCGATGACACAGATCGGGTGGCCGGTCAGCCGGGTGTAGTCGACATCCCAGAGCCAGGAGGTGTCGGTGCCGTCGGCGCCGCGCGCGTTGACCGAGAGGATCACCGGGGTCGGCGGCGGGTCGATCAGGGAGAACGTCTCCAGCCAGCCCGCGGGGTTCTTGGCGAGCAGCAGCCGCAGATCACGGCCCTCGAACTGGACCACGTCGTAGCGGCCGGCCACGGCCTGCACCTGGTACATGCGCTCCAGGGCGACCTGCGGCGGCACCCCGAAGACAGCGGCGACGGCGGCGGAGCTCGCCGCGTTGGCCTTGTTGGCGCGGCCCGGCAGCTGGAGGTGGATCGGCCAGGCGGAGCCGTGCGGGTCGAGGACGTGGTCGCCGGAGAGCGCCCAGCTCGGGGTGGGCCGGCGGAAGCCGCACTCGCCGCAGAACCAGTCGTCGCCCGGACGCTGCATCACACCGCCGCAGGACGGGCAGGACCAGGCGTCGTCCTTCCACATCTGCCCGGCGGCGACCCAGAGCACGTTGGGGGAGGAGGACGCGGCCCACACCACCAGCGGGTCGTCCGCGTTGGCGACGATCACGGCCTTGGAGCCGGACAGGCCCTCGCGCCAGTTCTCCGCGAGCATGCGGGTCTCGGCGGCGCGGTCCAGCTGGTCACGGGAGAGGTTGAGCAGGGCGATGCATTTGGGGTCGGTCGCCTGGGCGACGCCCACGAGGTACTTCTCGTCGACCTCGATGACGCCGAACTTGGCCTCCGCGCCGCCGGCCAGCGCCGACGTGATACCGGCCGGCATGTTGGCGCCGAGCGCGTTGGAGACGACCGGTCCCGCGGCCTTGAGGGCCTCGGCGATCAGCCGGGTGGTGGTGGTCTTGCCGTTGGTCGCGGAGACCAGCGTCACGTCCAGGTGCTGTGCGAGCCTGGCGAGGAGATCGGGGTCGAGTTTGAGTGCCACCCGGCCGCCGATCACCGAACCGCTTCCGCGCCCGGCGGCGCGGGACGCCGCCGCGACCGCCTTGCCCGCGGTCACGGCCAGCTTGGCCCGCGGCGTGAGCGGGTCCGAGTTGCCTGCCATCAGTTCTCGATCCTCCTTGCGTACGCGCCGCGTCTGTGCCTGACGGCCACGTGGTGAGACCTCAGCCTATCGAGATCCGTTCGCACTCCAGAACCGCGGCACCACCGTGAGACGGGCGTTGCTGAGAGGACCGTACTCTGACAGTCATGCGACAAGGCTCCATCCCCGGTGTTCACGGACGTGTACGGCCCCTTACCCTGCTCGGTGAACCCGTGCTGCACGCCCCTGCCGGGAGGTCACCGACTTCGGCCCGGAACTGGCCGGGCTCGTGGACGACTTGTTCGCCACGATGTACGCGGCGCGGGGCGTGGGCCTGGCCGCCAACCAGGTCGGCGAGCCGCTCAGGGTGTTCGTCTACGACTGCCCGGACGACGAGGACGTCCGTCACCTGGGCCATGTGGTGAACCCGCGCCTCGTCGAGACGGACGGGGTGGTGGTGCGCGGTCCGGAGGGCTGTCTGTCGCTGCCGGGCCTGGAGGCGGGTACGGAGCGGTACGACCACGCGGTGGTCGAGGGCTTCACGGTGACCGGCGAACCGGTCACCGTCCACGGCACGGGATTCTTCGCCCGGTGCCTGCAGCACGAGTGGGACCACCTGGAAGGCAGGATCTACGCCGACCGCCTCACCGGCCGGCGCCATCGCAGACTCATGCGCCAGGCGAACAGGGCCCCTTGGCACCGGCCGTCCTGACCGCTCGGGGCCACGGCCCTCGGCGGTGTCCGTCTCCGGGGCGCCCTCCCGCGCGGAGTGCGGGGCGAGCGCCGGCACCGGTCCGCCCGAGTGTCCGAAACGTGTCGTCGGGGCGCCGTCCGGCCGGCCGATGTGCACCGTTCGTCCGGTACCGTCGGGTCCCGGTTCTCAGAAGCCGGGGCCGCCGACCTTGTCGCCCGCGGCGGCCAGGCGGCCCCACAGCAGGTCGGCGAGGCTGCGGACCAACTCGTCCCGGGGACAGGGACGTTCGCCGAGCCACCAGTCGCCCGCCGCGTGCATCATGCCGACGATGCCGTGGCCCCACACCAGGCCAGCTGCCGGCCCCCGGCCCGAGTTCCAGCCGATCCCCGATCACCTGGGCCAGCTCCTCGCCCATGCGCCGCAGCAGCGGCGCCGAGTGCTTGCCGACGTCGAAGCCCTGATCGCTCTGTGTCTCCTCCGCCGGGTGCATAAGGAACCGGTACACCTGCGGCCGGGCCTCTATGGCCGACAGGTAGGTGTCGAGGGTCGCCTCGACCCGCTCGCGGCGGTCCGCCGGGGCGTCCAGCGCGGCCCGCAACGAGTCCAGCAACGCGTCGGTGTGCCGTTTGGCCAGGGCGGCGTAGAGTCCTCCTTGTCCCCGAAGTGCCGGTAGAGGATCGGCTTGGTGATGCCGGCCTCGGCGGCGATCGCGTTCATCGAGGCCCCCGGGCCGTCGCGCAGCACCACCCGGTCGGCGGCCTCCAGCAGCTCACGCCGGCGTCGCTCGGCGGACCTCTGCTGATCGGTCCGCTGTGTGGTGTCCATGAGTTCTCCCCACCCGTGCTGGTTCGGTGACGCCTGCGCAAACTAACACTGAAGGTGCCGGGGCCATCGAACGGGATGCCGGGGGTGCCAGGGAGTTGACTTTCCCTACCCGCCGGTAACAGACTCGGAGTTACCGCAAGTAACACGCACGTGCGCAGCCGCTGGAGGGGTCATGGCCGAGTTCACCATGGAGCTCAACGACGAACAGAAGGAGGTCCGGGACTGGCTGCACGGCTTCGCCGCCGATGTGATCCGCCCCTCGGCCGCCGAATGGGACGAGCGTGAGGAGACTCCCTGGCCGGTCATCCAGGAGGCCGCCAAGGTCGGCATCTACTCCCTGGACTTCTACGCACAGCAGTACTTCGACGCGAGCGGCCTCGGCATCCCCATGGCCATGGAGGAACTCTTCTGGGGTGACGCCGGCATCGCCCTGTCGATCGTCGGTACCGGCCTCGCCGCCGTAGGCGTCCTCGCCAACGGCACCGAGGAGCAGATCGGCACCTGGATCCCCCAGATGTACGGCGACGCCAACGACGTCAAGGTCGCCGCGTTCTGCTCCTCCGAGCCCGACGCCGGCTCCGACGTGGCCTCGATGCGCACCCGCGCGGTGTACGACGAGGCCAGGGACGAGTGGGTGCTCAACGGCACCAAGACCTGGGTGACCAACGGCGGCATCGCCAACGTGCACGTCGTGGTCGCGGTGGTCGACCCCGGACTCGGCTCCAAGGGCCACGCCTCCTTCATCGTCCCGCCGGGCACCCTGGGCCTGTCCCAGGGCCAGAAGTTCAAGAAGCACGGCATCCGCGCCTCGCACACCGCCGAGGTCGTCCTCGACAACGTGCGCGTGCCCGGTTCCTGCCTGCTCGGCGGCAAGGAGAAGCTGGACGAGCGCCTGGCCCGCGCCCGGGAGCGGGACAGGAAAGATGGCACGGGGAGGGTGAAGAACGCCGCCATGGCCACCTTCGAGGCCTCCCGCCCCGCCGTCGGCGCCATGGCGGTCGGCACCGCCCGCGCGGCGTACGAGGTCGCCCTGGAGTACGCCACCACGCGTGAGCAGTTCGGCCGCCCGATCATCGACAACCAGGGTGTCGCCTTCCCGCTCGCCGACATGCGCACCCGGATCGACGCCGCCCGCCTGCTGGTGTGGCGCGCCTCCTGGATGGCGGTCAACGGCAAGCCGTTCACCGCGGCCGAGGGCTCGATGTCCAAGCTGTTCGCCAGCGAGACCGCCAAAGAGGTCACCGGCCAGGCCATACAGATCCTCGGCGGCAACGGTTACACCCGCGAGTACCCGGTGGAGCGCATGCACCGCGACGCCGCCATTTACACCATCTTCGAGGGTACGAGCGAGATCCAGCGTCTGGTCATCGCCCGCACCCTGTCGGGCATGCCGATCCGCTGAGTGCGGCCACCCGGGCGACCCGGCGGTGCGGGCGGCACCGCCGGGTTACCGCCGCGCGGCTCGCGGGGAAGGCTGGTGCGTGACCGACGCGACGGAGGACGCGATGACACGCACGGCCCAGGACCTGCTGGAGGCGACCACCAGGAACTCGCCCCCGACCCGCGCTCCAACCCGCTGGTCCCCCTGATCGCCCGCGGCGAGGCGGACCGCACCGTCCTGGCCGCGCTGGCCCTGGAACAGCGTTGGGTGCTCCCGGCGGACCGCCGCGCCTTCCTCCACCTGGCGGACCGCTCGGACCCGGAGCCGGCCGCCTTCTTCACCGCCCTGGCGGAGGGCGAGCGACTGGCGGAGCACCACCTGAGGCCGTTCACGGCCGCGTGCGGAGTCGACGAGGCGCGGGCAGCCGCGTACACCCCTGCCGGGCTGCCAGTCCTACCCCGCGTATGTGGCCTGGCTGGCCCTCAACGCCGAACCGGCCGACGCCGTCCTCGCTCTCACGGTGAACTTCTCCGCCTGGGGCGGCTACTGCGCGACGATCGCCGAGGCCCTGCGCGCCCGCTACGGCTTCGACGACGACGCCTGCGCCTTCTTCGACTTCTTCGCGGAACCGGCCCCCGAACTGGACGAGGCGGCCACGAAGGCGGTCCGGACGGCCCTGGCGGAGGGCCGCCTCGACGAGAACCGCGCACGCCGGCAAGCCCGCCTGCTCCAGGCCTACGAGGCGGCCTTCTGGACGGCGCTGGCGGAAACCCCTAGGGGCGCGCGGCTGTTGCGGTACGCGGCTCCGCCCCGCGAGCGCGACCGGCCCGCACCCGCGGTACTACGAGGCACCCCCACTGCTGTGGGCGATACAGGCGACGTCGATCCGATCGGCGAGCTTCGCGAGTTCGATGGTCAACGCGGCGACCGTGTCCTCATCCAGCCCTTCCTCGCCCGCCTCCACCAGCCGGACCCACCGCCCGCCCACCGTACGCAGCAGCTTGCTGACATCGGCGGCGGCAACCTGCAGGGTCCCGCGGTCGTCGACGATCAGAGGCAGAGTCACTTCGCGGTTCACAGTCGGGATCGTAGTCGCGCGGACATCACGCACCCTGCCAAACCGTGGTGATGTTGCAGAACTCCCGGATTCCGTGCCCGGACAGCTCACGCCCGTACCCGGACCGCTTGACCCCGCCGAACGGGAACGCCGGATGGGACGCCGTCATCCCGTTGACGTACACACTGCCCGCCTCCAGATCCCGTACGAACCGGTCGACCTCGGCCTCATCGCGGGTCCATACGTTGGAACTCAGCCCGAAGTCGGTGTCGTTGGCGATCAGGACGGCCTCGTCGATGTCCGCCGCGCGGTACAGCGTGGCGACCGGGCCGAAGGCCTCCTCACGGTGGACGCGCATCTCCCGGTCGATGCCGGCGAGCACGGTCGGCGGATAGAACCAGCCGGGTCCCTCGGGGCGCTCACCGCCGCACAGCACGGTCGCACCCGCGCGTACGGCGTCGTCGACCAGTTCCTCCAGATCGGCGCGGCCCCTCTCACTGGAGAGCGGGCCGACGTCGGTCTCCTCCTCCATCGGGTCGCCGACCTTCAGCGCCTTCATGCCGGCCGTGAACCGCTCGGCGAAGGCGTCGTAGACCTCCGTGTGCACGATGAACCGCTTGGCGGCGATACAGGACTGCCCCGTGTTCTGTGTCCGCGCGGTGACCGCGACCTCGGCGGCCCGGTCCAGATCGGCGGAGGGCATGACCACGTACGGGTCGCTGCCGCCCAGCTCCAGCACCGTCTTCTTGATCATTTCTCCGCAGGCGGAGGCGACCGCGCGGCCGGCCGGTTCGCTCCCGGTGAGGGTGGCCGCCTTCACCCGCTCGTCCCGCAGGATCTCGTCGACGGCGGCGGAGCCGATGAGCAGGGTCTGGAAGCAGCCCTCGGTGAAGCCCGCGCGGTGGAACAGGTCCTCCAGGTACAGCGCGGTCTGCGGCACGTTCGAGGCGTGCTTGAGCAGACCGACGTTGCCCGCCATCAGCGCGGGCGCGGCGAACCGCACCACCTGCCACAGCGGGAAGTTCCACGGCATCACGGCGAGCACGGGCCCGAGCGGCCGGTAGCGCACCAGGACCCGGGAGGCGCCGGAGTCCTTCACGTCGGAGGCGTCGGGTTCCTCGTCGGCGAGGAGTTCCGCCGCGTGATCGGCGTACCAGTGCATCGCCTTGGCGCACTTCGCGGCCTCCGCGCGGGCCTGTTTCACCGGTTTGCCCATCTCCGTGGTGATCACCCGGCCGATGGACTCGCGGTCCTCGTCGAGGATCTCGGCGGCCCGGTGCATCAGCCGGGCACGCTCCTCGAAGGAGGTCGTCCGGTACGTCCGGAAGGTGGCCTCCGCGAGCTGGATCCGGTGCCCGATCTCCTCCTCGTCCATCGGGTGGTACGTCTTGACCGTCTCACCGGTCGCCGGATTCACGGTGGCGATGTGCATCGCTGACCTCCCTGGGGCACGCTGTGCTTTCCGACCTTCCCGCGCGGCGGTGGGCGGCGCAACGCGGGAGGTCTCCTCAGGACGAGTGCTCCGCCAGGCGGTCGAGAAACGCGCTCTGGGCGGAGACGATCACCTCGCGGGCCCGGTCCAGGGAGAACCACGCCACCCGGTCGAGCTCCGGGAACTCCGCCGTCCTCCCCGACCTCGGCGGCCACTCCATCGTGAAGGTGCCGGGCACGACCGCCGCCGGATCGAGATCGGCCTCCACCGCCCACGCCGTGACGGTCTTGCCGCCCGCCTGCCGCACCTCCCCGAGCGCCACGGCCCGCCCGTCCGGCGGCGCCAGCCCCAGCTCCTCCCGGAACTCGCGGCGTGCCGCCTCCCAGGCCGGCTCGCCGGGGTCGTACTCGCCCTTCGGCACCGTCCACGCCCCGGAGTCGCGCCGGGCGAAGAACGGGCCGCCCATATGACCGAGCAACACCTCCACGCCCTGATCGGTGTGCCGGAACAACAGCAGTCCGGCGCTGCGGGCGCCCCTCACGGCCGTACCCCGGGTGCGCGGAGAGCAGGGACTCGACCGTGTCGGCGTCCTCGGGGCGCTTGTCCTCGCGGTAGCGGATCACGCGGGCGAAACGGAGGGTGACACCGGCCGGGTAGCGGGAGGAGCGCTGGAGGCCGTCGTAGGCGATCTCCACGACGAGTTCCGGCCGTACCGTCACGACGTATCCGCTCTCCTCGACCGCCAGCTCCCGCAGTCGTGCGGTCTGCCAGGTCAGCATCGCGTCCGTCATGCCCTTGAAGGTCTTGCCCAGCATGGCGAAGCCGCCGTCGGCGGTGCGGGCGCCCAGATGCAGATTGGAGAGCTTCCCGGTCCGGCGGCCGTGGCCCCACTCGGCGGCCAGCACCACCAGGTCGAGCGTGTGCACGGGTTTCACCTTCAGCCAGGAAGCGCCGCGCCGGCCCGCGCTGTAGGGGCGTCCACGCCCTTGACGACGACGCCCTCGTGGCCGCGCTCCAGCGTCCCGGCGAGGAACTCCTCCGCGGCGCCCAGGTCCCCGGGCCCCGACACGAGGGTGCGGCGCACCCGCAGGGGTTCGGGGACCAGCCGGGACAGTTCCGCGTGCCGTTCGGTGAAGGGAGGTCCAGCAGGTCGCGGCCGTCCACACAGAGCGCGTCGAAGAAGACGGGGAGACCGGGACCTCCCGGGCGGCCGTGGCCACGTCCACCCGGGAGCCGACGCGTCCGGCGGTCTCCTGGAAGGACCGGGGGCGGCCGTCCTGGTCGAAGGAGATGACCTCGCCGTCCAGGATGAACCGCTCGCCCTCCAACTCCCTGGCCACCGCGGTGACTTCCGGCAGCCGGTCGGTGATGTCGTCGAGGGTGCGGGTGTGCACGCGTACGGTGTCGCCGTCGCGGTGCACCTGGACGCGGATGCCGTCGAGCTTCTCCTCGACCGCGCAGACCCCCAGCTTCCCGACCGCCTCCGCGACCGAGGAGGCGCTGTGCGCCAGCATCGGCAGCACCGGACGGCCGACGGTCAGCCGGAACCGCTCCAGCGCTCCCGGACCGTCCGCCAGCAGTGCCCCGGCCACCGTCTGCAGCGAGCCCGCCAGCATCACCGCCCGCCGTACGTCCGTCGCCGGCGCGTCCGTGGCCTGGGCCAGCCCCTCCACCGCGACCGCGTCCAGGGCGCCCTGCCGGACCTCGCCGGTGAGCAGCCCGAACAGGAACCGCTGCTCGTCCCCGGTGCAGGCACCCAGCAGCTCGCCGACCAGCCGGGCCCGCTCGGTCTGCGATCCCGGACCGGACACCTTGCCGAGCCGGGTGAGCAGGGCGTCGACCTCGCGCACCGTCAGGGACGGCTCGCCGGCCGGGGCGACCGGCCGGCTCAGCACCTTCCAGCCGACCCCGATCCGGCCCTGCGGCAGCCGCCCCGCCAGATACGGGATGACCACCGGCACATCGTCCGGCTCCGCCTCCCGGAACAGTCCGGCGAGCAGGGCGATCTTCCGGGACCGCGCCGAAGTGGCGGCGACCTCCTGGGACACGTGGGCCAGCCGGGACAGCAGCATGCAGCCATGGTGCTACGGAGGCAGGCGCTCCACACCCCGGCCGTGGGGGCTACCCGTCCACCGCCGCGTCCAGGTCGCTCATCCGCAGGTCCCCACGATCGCGGCCGCCGCGCGGTAGCCGCCGCTCGCCGCGTGCACCACCTGCTCGGCGAAGCCGATCGCGTTGCCCGCCGCCCAGACCCCGGGCACCGTGGTCAGACCGGTCAGGTCGACGACCGGGTACGCCCCGAAGGGGTCTCGTCCATCTCGGCGCCCAGCCGCTCCAGCAGGCCCGTCCGCGGCACCGGGCGCGGCGCGGCGAAGACCACCGAGCGGGGTGCGTACTGCCGTCGGCCAGCCGCACGCCGGTGAGCCGGTCGTCCTCGACCACCAGTTCCGCGACCTCTCCGGGCACCACGCCGACCCCGGCGGCGGCAAGGCGGCGCAGATCCTGGTCGGACAGCTCCGCCTCGTCGACCCGGTGCAGGAAGAGGGTGACGTCCTTCGACCACTGGGACACCATCAGCGCCTGGTGCACACTCATCGCGGTCGACGCCAGCACCCCGAACGGCTCGTCGCGCACCTCCCAGCCGTGGCAGAACGGGCAGTGCAGCACGTCCCGCCCGAACCGCTCGGCGACCCCGGGAACGTCAGGCATCTCGTCCTTCAGCCCCGTGGCCACGATCAGCCGCCGGGCGCGTACGGCCGGTCCCCTGTCGAGTACGACCGTGAAGTCCCCGTCCCGGGTGACGTCCGTGACCCGGTCCCGGACGAGCTCCACGCCGTAGCGCGCGATCTCCTCCCGGCCCAGCGCGAGGAACTCGGCCGGGGACACCCCGTCCCGCGACAGATAGCCCTGCATGTGCGACGACGGGGCGTTGCGCGGCTCGCCCGCGTCGACGACCAGCGCCCGGTTCCGCGCCCGGCCCAGCACCAGCGCGGCGGACAGCCCCGCCGCGCCGCCTCCGACCACGACCACGTCGTAGGTCCCGTTCTCGTATGTCCCGTTCATGGTGACCACCTCCACGACGACCGTCGCCCGGTCGCTGCCGTATTGACAAACAACTTTGCCGAACCTGCAATATCGGTATGACTACGGACGATGTTCTGGCGGAAGTGGGTGCCCGGCTGCGGCGGATCAGGAAGGAGCGGGAGGTGACCCTCGCCGCCCTGTCCGAGGCGACCGGCATCTCCGTCAGCACGCTCTCCCGGCTGGAGTCGGGACTGCGCAAACCCAGTCTGGAGCTGTTGCTGCCGATCGCGCAGGCCCACCAGGTGCCGCTGGACGAGCTGGTCGGCGCGCCGCCGGTCGGTGACCCGCGCATCCGTGCCTCCCGGCCGATCCAGCGCTACGGCCGCACCTTCTGGCCGCTCACCCGGCAGCCCGGCGGGCTCCAGGCGTACAAGGTGACCGAACCGCGGCGGAGGCTCGAGCCCGATCCGCGTACCCACGAGGGCTACGAGTGGCTGTACGTGATGTCCGGGAAGCTGCGTCTGGTGCTCGGCGAGCACGATGTGGTGCTGGTGGCCGAGTTCGACACGCGGGTGCCGCACTGGTTCGGGTCGACGGGGAGGGGCCCGTGGAGTTCCTCAGCCTGTTCGGTGCGCAGGGGAGCGGATGCACGTGCGGGCGCGGCCCAAGCGGGCGTGACGGACGCGGCGGCGGGGCGGGACCGGCGCGGCGGCCGGGCGGAACGGGGCGGCGGCCGGGCGGAACGGGGCGGCGGCCGGGCGGAACAGGGCGTGCCCGCCTCGCGGGTCGGACGCTTCCTGATCGGCAAGCGACCGCTTAGTATGCGGTGGACCCGGTCAGGCGAACACGACGTTCACGCTCCCGTGGAGGCCCCGCATGCAGGCATGGCAAGTGCACGAGCTCGGCGAGCCGGGCGAGGTGATGCGTCTCGCGGAGGTGGCGCGGCCGGAGCCCGGTGACGGGCAGGTCCTGCTGAAGGTGCGCGCCGCCAACATCAACTTCCCGGACGCGCTGATGTGCCGGGGCCAGTACCAGGTCAGGCCGCCGCTGCCGTTCACGCCGGGCGTGGAGATCTGCGGCGAGACCGAGGACGGGCGCCGTGTGATCGCCAACCCCGCGCTGCCGTACGGCGGTTTCGCCGAGTACGCCGTCGCGGACGCCGCCGCACTGCTGCCCGCGCCCGACGCGCTGGACGACGCCGAGGCCGCCGCCCTGCACATCGGCTACCAGACCGGCTGGTTCGGCCTGCACCGCAGGGCCCGCCTGGAGGCCGGCGAGACCCTTCTCGTGCACGCCGCCGCCGGCGGCGTCGGCAGCGCCGCCGTACAGCTCGGCAAGGCCGCCGGCGCCACCGTCATCGGCGTGGCCGGCGGCGCCGCGAAGGCCTCCGCCGCCCGCGCGCTGGGCTGCGACGTGGTCATCGACCGGCGTGAACAGGACGTCGTCGCCGCCGTGAAGGAGGCCACCGGCGGCCGGGGCGCCGATGTGGTCTACGACCCCGTCGGCGGTCCGGCGTACGCCCAGTCCGCGAAGGCCGTCGCCTTCGAGGGCCGGATCGTCGTCGTCGGCTTCGCCAGCGGGTCCATCCCCAGCCCCGCCCTGAACCACGCCCTCGTCAAGAACTACGCGATCCTCGGCCTGCACTGGGGCCTGTACAACACCAAGAACCCGAAGCTGGTCCAGCACTGCCACGAGCGGCTCACCGAACTCGCCGCGCGGGGTGCGATCAAGCCGCTGGTGAGCGAACGCGTACCGCTCGCCGGGGCCGCCGACGCCGTACAGCGGGTCGCCGACGGACTCACCACCGGACGGGTCGCCGTGCTGCCCTCGACGGAGAACGGAGCCGCCGCATGACCGACGCCGCCGAACTGCGCCGCCGTACCCGGGAATTCCTCGCCGAGCACCCCGGCCGGCACGGAGCGCCTGGACTTCCTGCGCGCCCGCTTCGACGCCGGGCTGGCCTGGGTGCACTTCCCCGAAGGGCTCGGCGGACTCGGACTCCCGCGCTCCTCCAGGCCGTCGTGGACGCCGGACTGGACGCCGCCGGGGCACCCGGCAACGACCCGCGCCGCATCGGCATCGGCCTCGGCATGGCCGCGCCGACGATCCTGCGGTACGGCACGGAGGACCAGAAGCGGCGCTTTCTGAAGCCTCTGTGGACCGGCGAGGAGGTCTGGTGCCAGCTGTTCAGCGAACCCGGCGCCGGATCCGACCTGGCCGCCCTCGGCACCCGTGCCGTCCGTGAGGGCGAGGACTGGGTGGTGGACGGGCAGAAGGTGTGGACGTCCAGCGCCCATCTCGCCCGCTGGGCCATCCTCATCGCCCGCACCGACCCGGACGTGCCCAAGCACCGGGGCATCACCTACTTCGTCTGCGACATGACCGACCCCGGCGTCGAGGTGCGGCCGCTGCGCCAGATCACCGGCGAAGCCGAGTTCAACGAGGTCTTCCTCACCGGCGTCCGCATCCTCGACACCCACCGGCTCGGGGAGACCGGTGACGGCTGGAAGGTCGCGCAGACCACCCTCAACAACGAACGCGTCGCCATCGGCGGCATGCGGCTGCCCCGCGAGGGCGGCATGATCGGCCCGGTCGCCAGGACCTGGCGCGAACGCCCCGGACTGCGCACCCACGACCTCCACCAGCGGCTGCTGGAGCTTTGGGTCGAGGCCGAGGTCGCCCGGCTCACCGGCGAACGCCTGCGCCAGCAGCTCGTCGCCGGACACCCCGGCCCCGAGGGCGCCGGCATGAAACTCGCCTTCGCCCGCCTCAACCAGGAGATCAGCGGCCTGGAGGTGGAACTGCGCGGCGAGGAGGGCCTGTTGTACGACGACTGGACCATGCGCCGCCCCGAACTGGTCGACTTCACCGGCCGCGACGCCGGCTACCGCTACCTCCGCTCCAAGGGCAACAGCATCGAGGGCGGGACCAGCGAGGTCCTGCTGAACATCGTCGCCGAGCGCGTCCTGGGCCTGCCCGCCGAACCGCGCACCGACAAGGACGTCGCATGGAAGGACCTGGCCCGATGAGCGATCTTCTGTACGCGGAGGAGGAAGAGGCGCTGCGCGCCGCCGTCCGGGACCTGCTCACCGACCACTGCGACGCGGCGGGCGTCATCGCACGTACCGAGTCGGACGCCCCGCACGACCTCGCGCTGTGGAAGTCACTGGCCGGCGCCATGGGCCTCGCGGGCCTGCTGATCCCGGAGGAACTGGACGGACAGGGCGCCACGCACCGGGAAACCGCGGTCGTCCTCGAGGAGCTGGGGCGTGTGGTCGCCCTCGTCCCGTATCTCACCAGCGCCGTCGTCGCCACGGAGGCGCTGCTGGAGTGCGGCGCCGACGACCTGCTCTCCCGGCTGGCGTCCGCCACGGTGATCGGCGCCCTCGCCGTCGCCCTGAACGTCCCGGCCGGCGGCACCCACCGGACCGTACGGGTGGAGAACGGCGGACTGCACGGCGAGCTGACCGGCATCGCGGACGCCGCCGTCGCCGACATACTGCTGGTGCCCGCCGACGACGGCGGCCTGTACGCGGTCGACGCCGCCGCCGTCACGATCGTCCCCCAGGTCTCCCTGGACCTGACCCGGCCGCTCGCGACCGTCGTGCTCGAGGGCGCCCCGGCCGGCTGCTCGGCGAGGCCGGACCCGCCGTGCGCCGCGCCCTGCGGGCCGGCGCCGGACTGCTCGCCTCGGAACAACTCGGGCTGGCCGAATGGTCGCTGACGCAGACCGTCGCCCATCTGAAGGACCGCAAGCAGTTCAATCGTCCGGTGGGCGGCTTCCAGGCGGTCAAGCACCGGCTCGCCCAGCTGTGGCTCGAAGTCGTCAGCCTCCGCGCCGCCGCCCGTAACGCCGCCGACGCGCTCGCCACCGGCGAGGACACCGACATGGCGGTGACCGTCGCCCAGGCCTACGCCGCACCCGTCGCCGTCCGCGCCGCGGAGGAGGCACTGCAACTGCACGGCGGCATCGGCATGACCTGGGAACACCCGGTACACCTCCACCTCAAGCGGGCCAAGGCCGACTCCATCGCCTACGGCACGGCCGGCGCCCACCGCGAGGTGCTCGCCGGACTGGCCGACCTGCGCGCACCCTGACCGGCCGACAGGCCGAGGAAGCCCGTCCCACCAGGGGCGGGCTTCCTCGTACGCCCCTGCCCCGGAGAGGTGAACGGACGACGGCGGATCGGCCAACTCACCGCACGCATCTGCTCCTTGGACCCCCGGGGACCTCATACTCACTGAGGTCCCTTACGGCCCCTCCAGGGAGGCAGAGCATGGCCCTCACCACCCGTCGCAGAGCCCTCACCACCCTCGGCGCCGCCCTCGCCGGCACCGTCGCCCTCCCCGCCGCACCGGCACCGGCCGGCGAACAGAAGCACCGGCCACGCCCGTTGTGGCGCGCCCACGCCCACAACGACTACGAGCACCCCGGCCCCTCCTCGACGCGCTCGACCACCGCTTCGGCAGCGTCGAGGCCGACATCTACCTGGTCGACGGCCGGCTCCTCGTCGCCCACGACCCCGTGGACCTCGACCCGGCCCGCACGCTGAAGTCCCTGTACCTCGACCCGCTCGCCGCACGCGTGCGGGCGAATCGCGGCTCCGTGTACCGCGGGCACCACAAGCCGCTCCAGCTGCTGGTCGACATCAAGACCGACGGGGCGGCCGCCTATCTCGAACTCGACCGCCAACTGCGCCGGTACGGCAACCTGTTCACCACCTACGCGCACGGCAGGGTACTGCCCGGAGCGGTCACCGTCGTCATCTCCGGCGACCGCGCGGCCCGTGCGCCGATGGAGGCCCAGCGGGTGCGCCGCGCCTTCTACGACGGCCGGCTCACCGACCTCGGCACCACCGCACCGGCCTCCTTCGTCCCGCTGATCAGCGACAACTGGGCACTCAACTTCAGCTGGCTGGGCGTCGGCGCCTTCCCCGCCGCCGAGCGCCGGAAGCTGCGCGACCTCGTGGGCACCGCCCACACGCGCGGGCAGCGCGTACGGTTCTGGGCCACCCCGGACCTGCCCGGCCCCGCCCGTGACGCGCTCTGGGGCGAACTGGTGGCGGCGGACGTCGACCACCTCAACACCGACGACCTCGCGGGCCTGGAGACCTTCCTCGACGCCCACCGGAGGGCGTGACACCACACGTTCGGCGGACAGGTCAGCCGCCCGGACGAACCCTCCGCTACGCCACACTTGCGGCCGAACGCCGCGAAACGGATGTGGCGGAGGAGGTTGACGATGGCGATTTCCATCTCTGTGGTGCTGCTGCTCTTGTTCCTTGCGGTGATCTTCATGCGCAACGGCGGGCTGAAGGTCTCCCACGCGCTGGTCTGTCTGCTGCTCGGTTTCTATCTGGCCGGCACGAGCGTCGCGCCCACGATCCACAGTGGCTTCACGGCCACCGCCGACATCGTCGGCAGTCTGCGGCCGTGAGGCCACCGCGCGCGGCGGGACTCAGCGGCCCGCCACCGCGTTGGGCGGCAGCACGGTGACGCGGTGGAAGTTGCAGCCGGCCGGTGCGGGCAGGGCGGACGGGGGCCGGTTCTGGTGCGCCTTGAGAGCGACGCTCACCAGGCTCAGCAGCAGGTCGACGTCCGTGGAACAGTCCAGATGGACCGTCACCCAGCTCGAACCGGGCACCAGTTGTATGGCACTCGAGCCGCCCAGATCGTAGTGGAGGCGCTGGACGGCGCGCTGGGTGAGGTGGAGGTCCACGTCCCGCGCGGAGTGGAAGTGGACGATCTCGTCCCGGGCGGTACGGAGCGCCTGCCCCGTACCGCAGCCGGGCGAGCAGGCCGAGAGATCGGGCCAGGTGAGCAGTCGCTCCATGGCTCGCTGCGCCGGTGTCATGCGCCCATCGTCGCCCGCTCAACGTCCGGTAACCAGAAGTTGTGCGATTCGTAATCGAGTGGTGAGGTCGGGAACCCCGCCGGGCGGCACGCGAGCTGAGCCACCCGCCCTCGACGACACCCTGGCCCGGGAGCCGCTCGTCCGGCTTCGGCGCCCCGGCGAATCGGGCCTGTCCGGCCACCGCCGGGGCCTGCTCGGGTCAGATCCGTGGTGCCGCACCGGCCGTCCGCCGGGTCAGGCTCGTTCGGCCACCGCCGTCGGGTCGTCCAGGACGCCCCGGACCACCGAATGGGCCGCGCCCAGCAGCGGGCCCTCGGGGCCCAGCGGGGACACGGAGACGGGGCAGGGCGGTCCCGCCGTGCGCCGGGCCAGTTCGGAGCGGAGCGACGGCAGCAGCCAGGGAGCGAGCCCGGAGAGGGCTCCGCCGAGCACCACGCTTTCGGGGTCCAGCAGGTTGACCGCCCCGGTGAGGGCGATCCCCAGCGCCGTTCCCGCCTCGTGCAGGGCGTCGCGTACAGCGGCGTCTCCCTGCTCGGCGCGGCCCGAGAGGAGGCCGACGCGGTCCTCGCCCGGCTCCAGCCCGGCCGCGCGCAGCACCGCGTCCTCGCCGGCGTACTGCTCCAGACAGCCCCGTCCGCCGCAGGCGCACTCCGGCCCCTCGGGCCGTACCGGCACATGGCCCAACTCGCCCGCGAAACCTCGGTTTCCGTGCAGCAGCCGCCCGTCCACGACGACCGCCGCGCCGATACCGACCTCGGCCGACACATGGAGGAAGTCACGCGGGTGTCCTCGCCGAGCCACAGCTCGGCCAGCGCGCCGAAGTTGGCCTCGTTCGCCACGGTGAGCGGCAGGCCGGCCGGTAGCAGAGCGCCGAGGTCCGTGTCGTGCCAGCCGAGGTTCGGGGCGCGTACGACGGTCCGCGCGTCACGCGCGACCAGACCCGGTACGGCCACGGCGAGCCCCGCCGGCCACAGGCCCCCGCCCTCCGCCTCGGCGACGACCCGCTCCACCAGCCCGGTGAGTTCGCCGATCACCGGCTCGGGGAGCGGCCCCGGTTGGGTACGTGCCGGACCGCCCGGGACCGGACCCGCCCGCGCAGATCGACCGCGCAGACCGCGAGATGGTCGACGCCGACCTCGGCGCCGATCCCCGCGGGGCCCTGTCCGCTGACCGCGAGCGCGAAGCCGGGGCGGCCCACGCGTCCGGGCCGCTCGGGGCCCAGCTCCTCCAGCAGGCCCGAGCGGATGAGCTCGTCGACCAGCGTGGACACCGCCGCGCGGGTCAGTCCGATACGGGAGGCGACGGCGGCCCGGGACAGCGGCCCTCGGCGTTGACGGTGTGCATCACACGTGAGAGGTTGCGGCGGCGCATGCCCTGCTGGGTGTCGGGCAGTGCGCGCCCGGGACCGGCGGCTCGTGTCTTGTACGGCGGTGCGCTCATTCCTCCGTCGTTCCTCGATCTCTCGGGCCGTCGTCGGCCTTTTCGGCCCACGCCGGCCGGTCCGTGCCCGTGGGGCTCCCCGCGGGCCGGCACGCGGGCCGGTCCGCGCTGCCGGCGGGCTTGTGATCCATGCCGGCCGGGGCCGACTGGTCCATGGTCGCAGGCCGATGCCGGCCGACCCGTGCCCGCGGCGCCGGGCGACCGGTCGGGCCGACCGATTCCTCCCCGCAGACCCGTGCCGGGCCGGTCCGGCCGGTCCGGGCCTGCGGCTCCTGACTTCTGGTGAGGCCGGACCGGTGCCGTCCGGCCCGTGCCGCACGGCCGGCGCCGCGAGGCCTGTGCCCGCCGGTTGGCGCTGGAAGCGGGCGCCTGCTGGTGCTGCCAGGTCGGCGCCTGCCGGTTGGTGCCGGAGGGCCGGCGCGTGCCGGTCCGTGGCGCCGGTCCGGTGGCTGCCGGTCCGTGCCGGAAGGCGTGGGCCTGTGAGGCCGTGCCTTCCGGTCGGAGTCGGCAGGTCGGTGACCGCCGGCTGGTGCCGTCAGGTCCGTGCCGCCCGGCTCGTGCCGCCCGGCCGGAGTCTGTCGGTCCGGGGCCGCAGGCCGGGGTTCTGGACCGGGCCGCGGACTGAGACCGTCGGCCGGGGCCCGCCCGGCGGCGTACGGCCGACGCGAGCCGGCGTACGGCCGGTCCGGGCGGGCCAGGACCGGCCCCGGCATCAGCCGGTGGCCGTGGCCCGGTTCAGCAGCGGGGCCGCGTCGGAGAGCACCCCGGCCAGAGCGGCCAGCGTCTCCTCGTCCCGCTGCACCGCCTCCAGCACCGGGCCCGCCGCCGTGTTCCAGCGCCGGGCGACCGCGGCCGGGTCCTCGCCGGTGAGCAGCCCGGCCGCCTGCGCCGCCGCCCCGAGCGCGACCAGTTCCTCGCCTGCGGGACCTGCACGGCCCGCCCCGACAGCCGCCGTACGGTCTGCTGCCATGCCGTGCCCCGGGCCCCACCGCCGATCAGCAGCAGGGGCGCCGACGGGTCGGCGTCCTCGTCGAGGACGAGGTCCAGCGCGGCCAGCAGGGAGTACACGGCACCGTCGTAGGCGGCCTGGAGCAGCTGGCCGCCGGTGGTGTCGTGGCGCAGACCGTGCAGCAGGCCGGAGGAGTTGGGCAGGTTCGGGGTGCGCTCGCCGTCCAGGAACGGCAGCAGCGTGACACCGCGCCCCGGTTCGACGGCCTCGCGGTCCAGGTTCAGCAGCGCCGCGACCCGGTCCACGGCCAGCGTGCAGTTGAGCGTGCAGGCCAGCGGCAGCCAGTCGCCGCGCGCGTCGGCGAACCCCGCCACCGTGCCCGTCGGATCGGCCGGCCTGCGCTGCGTCACCGCGTACACCGTGCCCGAGGTGCCGAGGCTCATCACCGGCGTGCCGGGACGCACCCCGAGGCCCAGCGCGGCGGCGGCGTTGTCCCCGGTGCCGCACGCCACCAGGGTGCCCTTGGAGAACGGCAGACCGTGGCCGTCACGGACGGTCCCGGCGACCTCGCCGGGCCGCACCACGCGCGGCAGCAGCGCCGGGTCGAGCCCCACGTGCGCGAGGATCTCCTCGTCGTACGCCTCCGTCCCCGAGGCCCACCAGCCGGTGCCGGAGGCGTCGCCGCGGTCGGTCGTGCCCTGCCCGGTGAGTCGCTCGGTGAGGTAGTCGTGGGAGGCGGACCGCCTTCGTGGCACGCACCGCGTCCGGCTCGTGCTCCGCCAGCCAGGCCCACTTGGTGACGGTGAACGAGGCGGCGGGCACGCTTCCGGTGCGCTCGGCCCAGAACTTCGGCCCGCCCAGCTCCTCGATCAGGCGGCGGCCCTGCGGGGCGGACCGCACGTCGTTCCACAGGAGCGCCGGGCGGACCGGCTCCCCGTGCCCGTCCAGTGTGACCAGGCCGTGCTGCTGCCCGCCGATCGACACCGCGGCGGCCTCGTGCGCCGCCTCGCCGCACTGGCGCAGTGCCTCGGTCAGGGCGTCCCACCACTGGCGCGGATCACTCTCCCGGCCCGCTCCCGACGTCACCGCGTGCGGGGCCTGGCCGCTCGCGACGACCCTGCCGGTGGCCACGTCGACGACCAGCGCCTTCGTGGACTGGGTGGATGTGTCCACGCCCACGACGAGCGGACCCTCGGCTGCTGACATCGGTCTCTCCTCTTCCGCACTCGGCGGGGTGTGTCTCTTCCCAGAAGTGTTCCTGCATACTAATTTGTAAAGCGCCATGACGAAATAGCTTCAGCGAGCAAGGAGCCGCGGCATGAACTACCAGCCCACCCCCGAGGACAAGTTCACCTTCGGACTGTGGACCGTCGGCTGGCAGGGACGGGACCCTTCGGCGACGCCACACGGCGTGCCCTCGACCCGGTCGAGTCGGTGCGGCGCCTGGCCGAACTGGGCGCCCACGGCGTCACGTTCCACGACGACGACCTCATCCCCTTCGGCTCGAGCGACAGCGAGCGCGAGGAGCACGTCAAGCGGTTCCGGCAGGCGCTCGACGACACCGGCATGAAGGTGCCGATGGCCACCACCAACCTGTTCACCCACCCGGTGTTCAAGGACGGCGGCTTCACCGCGAACGACCGCGACGTGCGCCGCTACGCCCTGCGCAAGACCATCCGCAACATCGACCTCGCGGTGGAGCTCGGCGCGCAGACCTATGTGGCGTGGGGCGGCCGTGAGGGCGCCGAGTCCGGTGGCGCCAAGGACGTACGGGACGCCCTGGACCGTATGAAGGAGGCCTTCGACCTGCTCGGCGAGTACGTCACCGACCAGGGTTACGACCTCCGCTTCGCCATCGAGCCCAAGCCGAACGAGCCGCGCGGCGACATCCTGCTCCCGACCGTCGGCCACGCCCTCGCGTTCATCGAGCGCCTGGAGCGCCCGGAGCTGTACGGCGTCAACCCGGAGGTCGGCCACGAGCAGATGGCCGGGCTGAACTTCCCGCACGGCATCGCGCAGGCGCTGTGGGCGGGCAAGCTCTTCCACATCGACCTCAACGGCCAGAACGGCATCAAGTACGACCAGGACCTCCGCTTCGGCGCGGGCGACCTGCGCGCCGCGTTCTGGCTGGTCGACCTGCTGGAGTCGGCCGGGTACGAGGGCCCGCGGCACTTCGACTTCAAGCCGCCGCGGACCGAGGACTTCGACGGCGTGTGGGCCTCGGCGGCCGGCTGCATGCGCAACTACCTGATCCTCAAGGAGCGCGCGGCCGCCTTCCGCGCGGACCCGGAGGTCCAGGAGGCGCTCGCCGCGTCCCGGCTGGACCAGCTGGCCCAGCCCACGGCGGCCGACGGCCTCCAGGCCCTGCTCGACGACCGGTCCGCCTTCGAGGACTTCGACGTCGACGCGGCCGCCGCGCGGGGCATGGCCTTCGAGCGCCTGGACCAGCTGGCGATGGACCACCTGCTGGGCGCCCGCGGCTGACCCGAGTCCGTCACGCGTCAGGGCCCGCCGCGGGGAATGCCGCGGCGGGCCCGAGGCGCGCGCGGGGCACCGTCCGGGGCGTGCGCTCCGCGCGGGTACGACGGACTCATGGCACCCGTGCCATGAGTCCGTATCAACTTCCGTGCGGCGTCCTCGCGCAGGCACCCCGACGGCGAGGACCATGGGGCGCATGGCCACGCGACCCGTACCGCCCCGGCCGCCGGACGGCGGCAGTTTCGGCCCGCCCGGACCGCCCGGTCCTTCCGGTCCTTCCGGCGGACGCAGAGCGGTGCTCCTCCTGCTCGTGGCCGTCGTCGCCGTCGCTGCCCTGGCCGTCGTCGTGCTGATGGCCAGGGAGACGACGACTCGCCGGACAAGGCGCCGAGCGGGACGCCGACCGGCACCTCGCCGAACCTCCCCACCGAGCTCCCCAGCAACCTGCCGAGCCTGCTCCCCTCCGGCTTCCCCACCGAACTCCCGTCGGACTTCCCGACCGGACTCCCGTCGGGCTTCCCGACCGAACTGCCGAGCGGCCTGGAGTCCCTCCTGCCGTCCCTGGGCGACGTGGAACTGCCCTGACGGCACACCAGGCCGTTGATTCCGGCCGCATCCTGCGCGGGCTTGGACGTCGCGCCGGCACGGGCAGAGGGCGCATCGGCAGTTCACGGCGCTGCGTGCCGCGCGATCTGCCGGGCCCTGTCGGGCGCCTCCGTGCGGCTGCCGGCGGGCGTGTGGCCCGGTCGGTGGTCAGCTGTCGGGGTGCTCCGTGCCGCGGCCAGTGCTGTCGCCGGATCCTGGGAGGGTCCCCGCCGGGGCCCAGCGGCCGCGTTCCTTGCGGTACGGCCACCAGCGCCCCTCGGGGTCCAGGCGCAGCTGGACCGGCCCGCCCGCCAGCGTCCACCGGTTGGCCCGAACCCGGAGCACCGGCCGCTCGTCCTCGTCCCACGCCGCGTCGAGAGCGGCACGCGCGCGTGCCAGCCGTTCGCCCTCGACGGTCCACTCCTCGTCGAGCACGGCCAACGCCGCCGTACCACCCTGCCGCCAGGCCCGTACGGCGACGGCCAGCCCTTCCCGGCCACGCCCCGACCCCTCGGCGAGCCGTTCGGTCACCGCGCGGTGCGGCTCCCCGGCGGCCAGCCGCACCGCGTCCCGCGCGACGGCCGGCTCCGGCGCCACCGGCTGCCGTCCGTGCCCGTCCCGGAGCGCCTCGGCAAGCAGCCGATGGGCGTGGACGGCGGTCCGCGCGGCCAGGAACTCCAGCGCGGACGGATCGATACCGGCAGCGGGCGCGGCCTCCGTGTCCAGCGATGGCGGGGTCCCCGGTTCCGCGGGGAGCGCGGGCGGGGCCGGAAGGGACGGCAGGATGTCACCGGCCGCGTACGCCTCGGCCGCGTCCACGCCCTCCGGACCCTGGGCGGCCCGCCCCGCGGACGCCTCGCCCCGGGCCTGGAGCGCCTCCAGAAGGGCGCGCTCACCCCGCCCCCGCATCAGCAGCAGGACGAACGGGTCCTGGTCCAGCAGCCGGGCCACCTGGTAGCACAGCGCCGTCGTATGACCGCAGTGGTCCCAGGCGTCGCACTCGCACTCCGGCTCCAGATCGCCCAGCCCCGGCAGCAGGTCGACGCCGGCCCACTCCGCGTCCTCGACCAGCTGCGTCGGCATCTCACGGTCGAGCAGCGCCGCGACATGCCCGGCCCGCTCCGCGGTCATCGCCAGGAACCGGTCCCACTGCTCCCCGGACAGCTCCTGCAGCAGCACGTCCGCGCGGTGCGGCGTACGGTCCCGGTCCTGTACGACCGCGGTGATGCGCCCCGGCCGTACGGACACCGCGCCGACCGCGCCCGCGCGGGCCAGCGCGCGGCCCGCCTTGAGCTGGCCGGAGTCCAGCGCCGTGCCCTCCAGCGCCGTCAGCCAGGCGCGGCCCCACCAGGTCACCGCGAAGGCACGCCCCCGCGCGGGCGGCAGCGCGGCGAACGTGCGCTCCCCATCGGTCCTGTCACCGTCGTACCGGGTCATCGCGATCCCCTCGCAGTTCGACCAGCTCCGCCAGTTCGGCGTCCGTCAGTTCGGTGAGCGCCGACTCGCCGGAGCCGAGCACGGCGTCGGCCAGTTCACGCTTGCGCTCCAGCAGCCGGGCGATACGGTCCTCGATGGTTCCCTCGGCGATGATGCGGTGCACCTGTACCGGCCGGGTCTGGCCGATGCGGTACGCGCGGTCTGTCGCCTGTGCCTCGACCGCGGGGTTCCACCAGCGGTCGTAGTGCACGACGTGCTCCGCGCGGGTGAGGTTCAGCCCGGTGCCGGCCGCCTTCAACGACAGCAGGAACACCGGAACCTCGCCGTCCTGGAAGCGGCCCACCATGGCCTCGCGCTCGGCGACCGGCGTGCCCCCGTGCAGGAACTGCGTACGCACGCCCCGCGCGGCCAGATGCCGTTCCAGCAGCCGGGCCATCCGCACGTACTGCGTGAACACCAGGACACCGGCCCCTTCGGCGAGGACCGTGTCGAGGAGTTCGTCCAGCAGCTCCAGCTTTCCCGACCGCCCGGCGACCACCGGCCGCTCCTCCTTGAGGAACTGCGCCGGGTGGTTGCAGATCTGCTTCAGTCCGGTCAGCAGCTTCACGATCTGGCCGCGCCGCGCCATGCTGTCCGCCCCGGCGATCGCGGCCATCGCCTCGCGTACCACGGCCTCGTACAGCCCCGTCTGCTCCTGGGTGAGGGAGACGGCGTGATCGGTCTCCGTCTTCGGCGGCAGCTCGGGCGCGATCCCCGGATCCGACTTGCGGCGGCGCAGCAGGAACGGCCGTACCAGACGCGCCAGCCGCTCGGCCGCGGCCGGGTCCTGCCCGCCCTCCACGGCGTCGGCGTACCGACGGCGGAAGGTGCCGAGCCGGCCGAGCAGACCGGGGTCGTCCAGTCGAGGATCGCCCACAGTTCCGACAGGTTGTTCTCCACCGGCGTACCGGTGAGCGCCACACGCGCGCGAGCGCCGATGGAACGCAGCTCACGCGCCGTCGAGGAGTACGGGTTCTTCACATGCTGGGCCTCGTCGGCGACGACCATGCCCCAGGGGACCGCGGCGAGCCGGGTGGCGTCCAGCCGCATGGTGCCGTACGTGGTGAGTACGAACTCGCCGTCGGCCAGGTCGTCCAGCGCCCGCCGTGCGCCGTGGAAGCGGCGTACGGGGTGCCGGGCGCGAACCGTTCGATCTCCCGCTGCCAGTTGCCCATCAGCGACGTCGGGCAGACCACGAGCGTGGGGCCCGCGGACTCCGGGCCGGTCTGGCGGTGCAGGTGCAGGGCGATGAGGGTGATGGTCTTGCCGAGCCCCATGTCGTCGGCCAGACAGCAGCCCAGGCCCAGGGAGGTCGTGCGGGCCAGCCAGGTCAGGCCGCGCCGCTGGTAGTCCCGCAGTGTGGCGTCGAGTGCGGCGGGCTGCTCGAGGGGCTCCTGCGCCTCGGGTTCCGCGAGCCGGTCCCGCAGGGCCGCCAGCCACCCGGTGGGCCGCACCTCGATCCGGCCGCCGTCGACCTCCACGGAGCCCGTCAGGGCCGCGCCGAGCGCGTCGACCGGTGTGACCTTCCGGTCCCCCGCGCGCGGGCCCGGGCCAGCTCCCGGGGTCGATCAGCACCCACTGGTCGCGCAGCCGGACGAGGGGACGGTTCGCCTCGGCCAGCCGGTCCAGCTCCTCGCGCGTGAGCCGCCGGTCGCCCACGGCGAACCACCAGTCGAACGCCAGCAGCGCGTCCGCGGACAGGAACGACGGCCCCTCCGCGCTTCCCGTCCGTCCGCGCCCCGGCTTGTCTTCGGCGGGACCGACCTCGGCGCGGGTGATCAGTTCCCGGACCAGCTCCTTGGGCCAGTGCACCTCGACGCCCGCCCCCGCGAGCGCCCGGCCGCCCTCACCGAGGAGTTCGGTGACGTCCTCCTCCGCCAGGTCCACCGCGTCCGGCACGGTCGCCGACAACAGGGGCGTGAGCGGTGCCCAGGCGCGCGCCGCGCGGCGCAGCGCCAGCAGGGCGTCCATCCGCGCGCGAGGGCCGAAGTCCGCGTCGGACACCCCCGCCCACACCTCGCCGGCGTCCGCCACGAGCGCGGGGTCGCCCACGCCGTGCATCTGGAGGACGGCCCGGAAGGAGACCTCCGCCAGGTCGGCCGCGTCCGTGAGCCCGCGCACCTCGATCCGCAGCGACAGCCGCACGCCGGCGTCGTGGCCCGCGGCGATGTCGGCGGCCCAGGTCCGCAGCTCGGGCAGCCGTCGCGGCTCCGTCGCGGCGAACGCGGCGGTGCCGGTCGCGAGGTGGGCGGCGGGGAGCGGGGCAGCGTGTCGGCGACCGCGTCGAGGAAGGCACGCAGCAGCCGTTCGGGGTCGGGCAGGCGGGGCGGCCCGGTGCCGTCCAGCGCCGTCGCGTGGGCCTCCGGCGGCATCGCCGCGGCGAGCCGCCGGATCGCCTCCACGTCCTCCGCGTCCAGCGGGCCGACACGCCAGGCGTCGTGGTCGGCGGGGAGAGGCCGGGCAGCAGCAGGCCGCGCGCCACCAGCCGCAGGGCGTGCACGGCGGCGGCACCCCAGAACCGGGTGGCCCGGTGGGAGGCACCGCCGGCACGCGCACGCGTGAGGAGCGGAAGCGCGAGGCGCACCGGCAGCACGGTGGCGGGCACCCGCACCGTCTCGACGCCTTCGTCGCCGGGTACGACGACGGCCAGCCGCTCGGCCGATCCCCCGTCCATGGCCGGGGAGACGATCCGTCGGGCCGCCAGAAGGCCACCCGTCCCGCGCGGGCGGGGTCGCCGGGAAGGAATACCGCTGCTGAATCGGTTGGTTCCGCGGGTGCGGAAGAGGACGCCGGGGAAGTCGTCTGCGCAGTGATGTGGAGAGTCCTCAAACTTGACTAGCGGAGTCGGAGTCGCCGAGGATACAGCACGGGCGGCGTCGGCCGGGTAGGCCTGTGCTGTGAGCCGAGTCACCATGGAGGCGCGTCGTGGGCCCGCCGCCCGAGGGCTCATTGCGGATGCTCAGGGTGACTCGGAGACCTTAGGGGCCACACCTCAGGGATGTCTCGGGGCGCGGTCCGGAACCGCCGGGAGCGCGGGTCCGTTTTCACGGCAGAGAGCGGCAGTGGCCGCGAAGGAGGCGACAATCATGTCAAAGAACGCCAAGATCGCCGCAGGGGTGTGGCGGTCGGACTCGTCATGTTCTTCCTGCTGCCCTGGTGGGCCGCGCTTCTGATCATTCTGGGAGTTCCGGCCGCCGCGTATCTCACCCTGGACCCCGCACAGCGGCGCAGGCTGCGCCGCGTCTCGCGCAAGGAGCTGGGCCGCTGAGGCGCTGCCGCGTCACCGCCTCACCGGAACCCGGCGCGCGGGATTCGGTCAAGCCGCCGCCTGCGGGCCCGCCGGCCATCGGGCCCGCGGGCGGCACGACTCGGTGCTCCGCCCACGCGCCCGAGGCGTCGAACGCCGGACGGTGACAGGGCGCTCAGGAGAGGCGTCGTACAGCCCGTCGACGTCTGTGCCGTCCCGCATGGTGCGGGAGCGGTGCGGCGATGGCGTCGTACGGCTTCGGAGCCGACGGCCTCGGGCGGTAGCACGTCCGGATCGCCGTGCCGGTGGTCATCGGACACCCGACGCGCCCGCTGGAAAGACGGTCACACGCGGGGTGTCAGCACACACCGACACCCGGCACCCGTCGCGCCGTCGGGGGCCGCGTGCGCTCAGAGCGGCCGTACGGCCATCCGGTCGAGCGCTTCGAGGAGGCCCGGCAGCTCCGGGCCCCTGCCCACCGGCAGGACCTCGCCGGGTTCGTCGTCGAGCAGGACGAACGCGATGTCGTCGGTCCGGGCGACCAGCGACCACCCGGGTCCGTCGGCACGCAGGATGCGCGCGCCGCCCGGGGCGAAGGCCGAGCGCACCCTTCCGAGCGGCGGCGGTGAGTCGACGTACGCGCGGGCCTCCGCCAGCACCTGCCGGATCCTGTGGTGTCCCGGCCGTACCGCCGGGCCGTCACCCGCTCCGTTCTGCGCGCTGTCCCCCGCCTCGTCCCCCGCCTCGTCCCCGGCTTCGTCATCGGCGCCGTCCCGAGCGGGCTCCCCGGCGCCGGGCGTGCGGGCCGGTCCGCCCGGTCGCGGGAACGCCGTGTCGTCGACCTGCTCCCGCCAGACCGCCCACTGGAGGGCGATCTCGTCCGCGCCCAGCCGGCGCTGGGCGGGTCCCCAGACCTCGACGTCCGGCGGCGTCAGCCGGGGCCCGTCCACGACATCGGGGCCCGGATCGTGCGGCGCGGGCACGTTCGGCGCCGCGACGGCGACCGGGAGGGGCCAGCCGGGCAGCGCGGCGACGACCGTGTGCTCGTCCGGCGACAGATCATGCTCCATGCCGCAGTCCCAGGACGCGATCGCGACGGCGACCAGCGAGACGTCGTCCACGACGACGGTCCACCGGGCGCCCTCGCCGTCCTGGCCGAGCACCAGCCCGTACCCGTCGGCGAGGGTGGCAGGCCGAGCGCCGTACAGGCCTGCGGGTAGTCGTCGCCCAGCACACTCGGGAACTTCGCGGGCGTCAGCAGCGCAGCGGTGAGGACGTAGAGCGCGTCGTCCGCGGCGTCCAAGGCCTCCTCGTCCGTGCCGGCCATCCGAGCCTCCCCATCGGTTCGTCCACCGGCGCGCACCCTATGCCGACCCCGAGCCGCTTGTCACGACCTCCGGCACCCCTGCCCGGAGCTGCGGGTTTCCGCCCGGACGGGGCGAAATCGGCCACGCGGATACGGACGCCTCAGACGGCCGGAAGCCCCAGCAGCTCCCGCGCGACCGTCCCGGAGACTCGTCGCGCTCCCGCGCGAGCGCGACGACCGCCCGGCACGCCGGCTCGTTCACCCCGAACGGCAGGGCCTCCGGCGACACCCACCCGGCCGCCTCGTCGATCCGGTCCTGGTCGTCCTCCGCGCAGGCCGCGACGTACGCGGCGGCGGCCTCGAACAGATTGCGCGGACGCCGATCCCGCCGCTAGCCCGCCTCCGCCGCGCCCGGACTGCCGGTCACTCCGCCGCCGAATCTGCGAACCCAACCCCACATACGGTCCACCCCTTCCCGGGTGCGGTCGTCCCCGCCGGACGTTCAGCTCCTGGCGCCCAACGTAGGGTCGCGGCCCCGACGGCAGAAGAGGGCAGCAGGGCGCGGGGCGGGACCGGGTGTTCAGTCCGTGCGGACGGCGAGCGCCAGGAAGCGGCTGTCCTCGTCGGTGTACGACGTCATGCGCCAGCCCGAACGGGACAGCAGCGCCCGCAGGTTGGGCTCCGCGCGGAGGTCGTCCGGGGTGATCGTGCGACCCTGCCGGGCGGCGAGCGCGGCCCGGCCGATCGGATGGAACAGCGCGAGCACACCGCCGGGCCGGACCACCCGTGCGGTCTCCCGGAGGTTTCCCGCAGGATCGGGCAGATGGGCGATGAGGCCCGCGGCGAACACGGCGTCCAGCGCGTCCGGGCGCAGCGGCAGCGCGGCGACGTCGGCGAGCAGCAGCACGCCGTCGCGGTCCCGGCCGGCCCGTGCCGCCTCCCGCAGCATCGCGGGCGTCAGATCCGCGCCGAGGACGACGCCCGAGGGTCCCACGGCCGCACGCAGCGCGGGCAGCGCCCGCCCGGTGCCGCAGCCCGCGTCGAGCACCCGTCCGCCCTCGCGCAGCCCGAGTTCGGCGACGGCGGCCGCGTAGGCCGGACCGTCGTCGGGGAAGCGGCGGTCCCAGTCGGCGGCACGTGCGGTGAAGAACTCCTGGACGTGTGTGGTCGTCGCTCATGCTCCGCATGATTCCTCACCGGGACGGCTCCCCGACCGCGGGCGGCGGTCAGCAGCGTGCGCCGCACGGGCATGGTCGGGGTGAGCGTGCCCGCCGCGCCGGCCGCCGGCGCGGTGCGTCTTCCCGCTCGCTCCGGCCTGGCGAATCCGCCGTGGGGGCATCGAGAGCATGGGCCGGGAGGGCATCGAGCGCCTGCGGGCCCGTGGACGAGAGAAGTGATCCGAAGCCCCCGACACCCCTGCGGCCTGTGCGGCGAGACAGGCCGCGTCCAGCAAATCGGCGTGGGCGGGACCCGCCTGGTCGGCAGGTCAGCGAGATCCGGCCCTTGCGGAACCTGCTCGGCGCCGTCGACCGGCTTCCCGGGAGCCCGACGTCACCACGCGCGCGTAACGCCTGACGCGCTCGACCTGGCGGCCCTCATCCCCGTCGTGCCGTGCGACGCACGCGAGCCGGACTCGGGGAAGGAAGGACGCGCCGAGCCCGCCGGACGGATGCGTACCGCCCGGCTGCCCGCCCCGGCGGGACGCGTCCTCCCGCGGCCGGCGATCAGTCCGCGACGCCCTTTTCGGCCAGGATTTTCTCGATGCCGACGCGGACGAGGAGCTCTCCCGGCACCCCGTTGCGCTCCCCGAACTCCCCGGCACGCTCCTCGCCCATGTACCGCGCGCCGATCCTGGCGGCCCAGTGCCGGAGCTCCTCGGGGTCCTCCGAGAGCCGCGCCCTGCCCTGCAGCACCACGTAGGCGAACGGCGGCCGGTCGTCGTCCACACACAGGGACACCCGGCCGTCACGTGCCAGATTGCGTCCCTTCACGGTCCGCGCGCCGGTGTTGAACACCACCTCGTCCCCCTCCACGAGGAACCAGATCGGAGCCACATGCGGGCTGCCGTCGGCACGGACGGTGCAGAGCTTGGCGGTACGGGTGCCGTACGAGACGAACTCCCGCCACTCTTCCTCGGTCATCTTGTCTCCCATGGCTCCCATTCTCCTTGCCCGGCGCACGGTGGTGGGGAAGGCTGGCGGTGGCGGGACCCTCGCGCCACGAGGAGACTGCACACGGGGCAGACCACGGGGAAAGAGACCAGGGGAGACACACGACATGGCACAGAAGCGGGGACTCGACTGGCTGCTGGACGACCTGACCCAGCGCGTCGAGCACGTACGGCACGCACTGGTCCTGTCCAACGACGGACTGGTGACCGGCGCGAGCACCGGACTGCGGCGGGAGGACGCGGAGCACCTCGCCGCCGTCTCGTCCGGACTGCACAGCCTCGCCAAGGGCTCGGGCCGGCACTTCGGAGCGGGCGGGGTACGGCAGACGATGATCGAGTTCGATGAAGCGGTGCTCTTCGTCACCGCGGCCGGCACGGGCAGTTGCCTGTGCGTGCTCAGCGGTGCCGAGGCCGACATCGGCCACATCGCGTACGAGATGACGCTGCTCGTCAACCGGGTCGGCGAGCATCTGGACGTGGACACCCGCCGACCGGAACCCGGCACAGAGCTCTGAGCAGCACGTTCGTCTTCCGCCGTGGAGTTATCCACAGGCTTGCCACGGAGCGTGACAAAGCGGCTACGGTTTTTCCGAGCGGCGCACCCGGCGCCGGCCGCCCACACTCCACGGGGAGACGAGCATGTCCGGACAGCACACCGTCACCTACGACGCCACCACGGCCACCGCCGGCCGGCCCGCCGCGACACGGGACACCTGGGTCGGCACGGGCCGCGCGGCCCGCGACCTCGGCCTCAAGCCCACCGAGTTCGACCTCGCCGTGCAGCTCGGCCGCGTTCGTACGACCGCCGGCGACGGAGGAGGAGGGGCCGGCGGGTCGCCCGCGCCGAGATCGAGCGGCTACGGGCCGGGCCCGGGTTCCCGGAGTCCCTGCACCGGAGCGTGCGGGCCGTGGGCACCACGGAGGGCGCCGCCCTCGTCGGCGTGACGAAGACCCGGTTCACCCGCCTGGCGCGGCTGGGCCTGCTGGTGCCGGTGAAGTACTACCTGAACCGCTACCGGGCCGTGGTCTGGCTCTATCTGGCCGAGGAGCTGAGTCTGTTCGTGGCCGACGACAAGAACGCGCCCCTGCTGACGGGCCGCACGCCCGAGAGCCTCAGGAGCCAGCTCGACACGGGCATCGACCTGCGCCCGCGCAACTGGCGCACCCGGCAGCTGGGCTTCCTGCTCCGCAGGGCCGACGGCCCTTGGGAACGCGCCGGAGCCGTGGCGTCGCTGCTCGACCCACAGCATGTGTCGGAAGCAGTCCAGGACGCCTACGACCGTTCCCACGTCAACCGGTTCCGCCGGCCGCCGCCGTCCCACGGCGCTCCCGGCTCACCGGCCGCGGATCTGGCGGAGGAACTCATGACCGCTCAGGACGCGGACGAGATCGCCTGGTTGCAGGCCGATCTCAGGAGGCTGACGCACGAGGCCCGGACCCAGCGGCCGGCACCCCGTCCCCCTCTCCACCGCCCCGCACCGGCCCACCCGGCGCCGCACGCCGTGGAACCGGCCCGCGAGACGCCCCGCGGCCTGTTCGCACGGTGGTGGCGCAAAGCCCTGACCCGTGGTGCCCGAGAGCCCGTGACCCCCAGTGGCCGAGCCGGTGACCTACAGCGCCCGGAACAGCCCCTCCTGGACGACGGACACCAGCATCCGGCCCTGCAGGTCGTAGATCCGGCCCCGGGCCAGACCCCGACCGCCCGTGGCGATCGGCGACTCCTGGTCGTACAGGAACCACTCGTCCGCGCGGAACGGGCGGTGGAACCACATGGCGTGGTCCAGCGACGCCATGTCGAAGCCGCGCGGCCCCCACAAAGGCTCCACCGGGATCCGCACGGCGTCCAGCAGCGTCATGTCGCTGGCGTACGTCAGGGCGCAGGTGTGCACCAGCGGATCGTCCCCGAGCGGGCCGACCGCGCGCATCCACACCGCGCTGCGCGGTTCGGTGCCCTTGACGTCGTCGGGGTGCCAGCGCAGCCGGTCCACATACCGGATGTCGAAGGGCTGGCGGCGCGCCATCCGCTCCAACTGCTCCGGCAGCGTGCCCAGATGCGCACGGATCTCGTCCGCGACCGTCGGCAGCGACTCGGGGTGCGGGACCTCGCGGGCCGGCGGCAGCTGGTGCTCGAAACTCCCCTGTTCAGGCTTGTGGAAGGAGGCGGTCAGATTGAAGATCGTGCGGCCCTGCTGCACCGCGGTGACCCGCCGGGTGGTGAACGACCGGCCGTCCCGCACCCGTTCGACCTGGTACACGATCGGCACCCCGGGCCTGCCCGGACGCAGGAAGTACGCGTGCAGCGAGTGCACCGGACGGTCGCCCTCCGTGGTGCGGCCGGCGGCGACCAGAGCCTGGCCGGCCACCTGGCCGCCGAAGACCCGCTGCAGTGACTCCTGCGGGCTGCGGCCACGGAAGATGTCGACCTCGATCTGCTCCAGATCGAGCAGGGAGACGAGGCTCTCGGCCGGATTCGTCATGGGTGAAGTGCTCCTGTGCTCACAACTGGCCGACGTCGGTGACCCGGACGACAGCGCGGCCCTCCGCGTCGGAGGCGGTGAGGTCCACCTCGGCGCTGATGCCCCAGTCGTGGTCGCCGTTCGGATCGTCGAAGATCTGCCGGACCCGCCACAGCCCGTTCTCCGGCTGCTCCTCGATCAGCAGCAGCTTCGGACCGCGGGCGTCCGGACCGGTGCCGAGCTCCTCGTACTCGTCCCAGTACTTGTCCATCGCCTCGCCCCAGGCGTCCGCGTCCCAGCCGCCCTCGGCGTCCAGCTCGCCCAGCTCGCGCACCTGGTCCAGGGCGGCGAGCTCGACCCGGCGGAACATGGCGTTGCGGACCAGGACGCGGAAGGCACGCGCGTTGGCCGTGACCGGCTTGACCTGGTCGGCCTTCTCCTGCGCCTCCTCGGCGGTCATCTCCTCCGGGTTGGCCAGCTGCTCCCACTCGTCCAGCAGACTGGAGTCGACCTGACGCACCGTCTCGCCCAGCCAGGCGATCAGATCCTCCAGGTCCTCCGACTTCAGATCGTCCGGGACGGTGTGCTCCAGCGCCTTGTAGGCACTCGCGAGGTAGCGCAGCACGATGCCCTCGGTACGGGCCAGCTCGTAGAGGGACACCAGCTCGGTGAACGTCAGCGCCCGCTCGTACATGTCCCGGATCACGGACTTCGGCGACAGCGGATGGTCCCCGACCCAGGGGTGGCTCGTGCGGTAGGTGTCGTACGCGTGGAAGAGCTGCTCCTCCAGCGGCTTCGGGTAGGTGATGTCCTGGAGGCGCTCCATGCGCTCCTCATACTCGACCCCGTCGGCCTTCATCGCGGCGACCGCCTCACCGCGCGCCTTGTTCTGCTGGGCGGCGAGGATCTGGCGCGGATCGTCCAGCGTGGACTCCACGACGGACACCATGTCCAGCGCGTACGACGGCGATTCCGGATCCAGCAGTTCGAACGCGGCCAGCGCGAACGTGGACAGCGGCTGGTTCAGCGCGAAGTCCTGCTGCAGGTCCACGGTGAGACGCACGATGCGGCCCTCCGCGTCCGGCCGGTCGAGCTTCTCGACGATGCCGCCGTCCAGCAGCGAGCGGTAGATGGCGATCGCCCGCCGGATGTGCCGGAGCTGCTGCCTGCGGGGCTCGTGGTTGTCCTCCAGCAGCCGCCGCATCGCCTCGAAGGCGTTGCCGGGACGCGCGATCACCGACAGCAGCATCGTGTGCGTGACCCGGAAGCGGGAGGTCAGCGGTTCCGGCTCGGAGCCGATGAGCTTCTCGAAGGTCTGCTCGCTCCAGGCGACGAAGCCCTCGGGCGCCTTCTTGCGCACCACCTTGCGGCGCTTCTTCGGGTCGTCGCCGGCCTTCGCCAGCGCCTTCTCGTTCTCGACGACGTGCTCCGGCGCCTGCGCCACCACGAAGCCCTCGGTGTCGAAGCCGGCCCGACCGGCGCGGCCCGCGATCTGGTGGAACTCACGGGCCCGCAGCGTACGCACCCGGGTGCCGTCGTACTTGGTCAGCGCGGTGAACAGCACGGTCCGGATCGGGACGTTGACACCCACGCCGAGCGTGTCCGTGCCGCAGATGACCTTCAGCAGGCCGGCCTGCGCGAGCTTCTCCACCAGCCGCCGGTACTTGGGCAGCATGCCGGCGTGATGCACACCGATGCCGTGCCGGACGTAACGGGACAGATTGCGGCCGAACTTGGTGGTGAAGCGGAAATTGCCGATCAGCTCGGCGATCCGGTCCTTCTCCTCACGCGTGCACATGTTGATGCTCATCAGCGCCTGCGCCCGCTCCACCGCCTGCGCCTGCGTGAAGTGCACGATGTAGACCGGCGCCTGCCGTGCCTCGAGCAGATCCGTGAGCGTCTCGGTGAGCGGTGTGTACCGGTACTCGTAGGAGAGCGGGACGGGCCGCGTCGCCGAGCGGACCACCGTCGTCGGGCGGCCGGTGCGGCGGGTGAGGTCCTTCTCGAAGAAGGAGACGTCGCCGAGCGTCGCCGACATCAGCACGAACTGCGCCTGCGGCAGCTCCAGCAGCGGGATCTGCCAGGCCCAGCCGCGGTCCCCTCCGCGTAGAAGTGGAACTCGTCCATCACGACCTGGCCCACGTCGGCGTCCTTGCCGTCGCGCAGCGCGATCGACGCCAGCACCTCGGCGGTGCAGCAGATCACCGGGGCGTCGGCGTTGACGGACGCGTCGCCGGTGAGCATGCCGACGTTCTCCGTGCCGAAGATCTTGCACAGTTCGAAGAACTTCTCCGACACCAGCGCTTTGATGGGCGCCGTGTAGAAGGTGACCTCGTCGCGCGCCAGGGCGGCGAAGTGGGCCGCCGCCGCGATCATGCTCTTGCCGGAGCCCGTGGGCGTCGACACGATCACGTTCGCCCCGGAGACCACCTCGATCAGCGCCTCCTCCTGGTGGGAGTAGAGCGTGAGACCGCGCTCCCGCGCCCACGACTCGAAGGCTTCGTAGAGGGCGTCGGGGTCGGCGGTCGGCGGCAGCTGATCGATGAGGGTCACGCCCCCATCTTGCCTGCCCGCAAGCCCGAGAGGGAATCGGCTGCGGGCACGAAGATCGCGAACGCTACGCTGTGTCGCCGGCAGGGCGGCAACGCAACGGGCCAACCGGCCAGCGGCGAACGAGAAATGGGGCGGGCAGCAGCAATGATGGGACCAGCACACTCACTGTCGGGCGCGGCGGCCTGGCTGGGCGTCGGAGCGGCGACGGCCGCCGCCGGACACGCCATGCCCTGGCCGGTGCTCCTGGCCGGTGCCCTGATCTGCGCCGGAGCCGCGCTCGCCCCGGACCTGGACCACAAGGCCGCCACCATCTCGCGGGCCTTCGGACCGGTCTCCCGCTGGCTGTGCGAGATCGTCGACAAACTGTCCTACGCGGTCTACAAATCCACCAGGAAGCCCGGCGACCCCCGCCGCTCCGGCGGGCACCGCACGCTCACGCACACCTGGCTGTGGGCGGTCCTGATCGGTTCCGGCACCGCCGCCCTGGCCATCGTGGGCGGGCGCTGGGCTGTGCTCGCCATCCTCTTCGTGCACATGGTGCTGGCCATCGAGGGCCTGCTGTGGCGGGCGACACGAGGCTCCAGCAGCGATGTCCTGGTGTGGCTGCTGGCCGCGACCAGCGCCTGGATCATCGCCGGCATCCTGGACCAGCCGGGCAACGGCTCCGACTGGCTGTTCACCGAGCCCGGCCAGGAGTACCTGTGGCTGGGACTGCCGATCGTGCTGGGCGCCCTGGTGCACGACATCGGGGACGCGCTGACGGTCTCCGGCTGCCCGATCCTGTGGCCGATACCGGTCGGCCGCAAGCGCTGGTACCCGATCGGCCCGCCGAAGGCGATGCGCTTCCGGGCCGGCAGCTGGGTCGAACTGAAGGTGCTGATGCCCGTGTTCATGATCCTCGGCGGGATAGGCTGCGCCGCCGCGCTCAACGTGATCTGAGCTCCGGGCGGGACCCGGACTCAGCCGGCGCCTTCACCGCCGTACCGGCGCTCGAAGCGGGCGACCCGGCCCTCCGTGTCCACGGTCCTGGCCCGGCCCGTGTAGAAGGGGTGGCTCTCCGAGGAGATCTCCACCTCCACCACCGGATAGGTCTCGCCGTCGTCCCACTCGATGGTCTGCTCGCTGGTCGCGGTGGACCGGGTGAGGAAGGCGTAACCGGCGGCACGGTCCCGGAAGACCACCGGGTGGTAGTCGGGGTGCTTGTCCTGCTGCATGAATGCTCCTCGGGGTCAGCCCGGCAGGTTGTCCTCGTCGACGACATGCACGGCGGCCTCCTCGGCGGAGGCGGCCGCGCCGTCGATGCCGACGTCCATGGCGACCAGCGCCTCCTCCTCGTCCTCGTGCGCCCCTTCGTCGGGGGCCACCAGACGGCCGGAACGTGTGCCGCCGACCTCGTTGTCCAGGAGTTCCCCGTCGGTGCCGGAGGAATCACCGATGCCGTCGCCGCCGGAGGCCGCGGGATCGGGCAGCTCCTCGGCGAGCCGCTGGTTCAGCGTCTCGCCCTCCCGGCGCTCCGCCGCCGTCACGCCGTAGTGCTCCACGGCCCAGGGCCGCTCCGGAGGGGACCAGCCCCGGTCGAGGGGTCGGCGACGCCGTCGTTCTCCAGGGTGTCCTCGGCGTCCAGCAGTCCGGCGTCGTCCTGAACCTCGGACGCGTCGGGCTGGTAGACGTCGTCTCCCCAACCGTCGGCGCTGTTCACGGGTACCTCCAGGGAGTGGGGCGGGCCCGTTCCCGCCACGGCCCGCACCGGGCCCGTCCGTGCGGCACACCGGCGCCTCCGGTCCCCGTTCCGGGCCCCGGGCCCCCGAACCGATGCCTGACTCCACCCTTCCACCGGACCTCCCCACCCCGCAACGCCACACCCGGCCCTTACGCGCCACGGCCACGACCGCGAAACCCCTACCTCGGGCGATCCCCGAGACGCCGGGACGCCGGGACGCCGGGACGCCGAGACGCCGGGACGCCGAGACGCCGGGGCGCCGAGAGGCCGGGACCACCGACCGACCTGCCTCGCGTCCCGCCGCCCCCGGACCGGAACGCCCGAGCCCGACGACTCAGCCCATCGCCGCCCAGCCGCACCACCGGCCGGGCACCGGGCCCGGTGGTGCGTGGGCCCTGGATCCCGGAGCGGGGCGGGGCCTGTACCCGGCCGGACCGGCCCGGTTCACCGAGGTCGGCCGCGTTCGCGTGCCGTCGGGCCGGCCCGGCCCGGCATGGGGACCGGTCAGCCGTGCCAGGAGCGCCACAGGGACGCGTACGCGCCGTCCGCCGCGACCAGTTCGTCGTGGCTGCCGAGTTCGCTGATGCGGCCGTTCTCCACGACGGCGATGACGTCCGCGTCGTGGGCGGTGTGCAGACGGTGGGCGATGGCGACGACGGTCCTGCCGTCCAGGACACGCGCCAGCGAGCGTTCCAGGTGACGTGCCGCGCGCGGGTCGAGCAGCGACGTCGCCTCGTCCAGGACCAGTGTGTGCGGGTCGGCCAGCACCAGCCGGGCCAGCGCGATCTGCTGGGCCTGGGCCGGAGTGAGCGCGAACCCGCCCGAGCCGACCTCGGTGTCCAGACCCTCCTCGAGGGCGCGGGCCCAGCCCTCCGCGTCGACCGCGCCGAGCGCCGCCCACAGCTCGGCGTCCTCCGCCTCTGTCCTGGCCAGCCGCAGATTGTCGCGCAGGGAGCCCACGAAGACGTGATGCTCCTGGTTGACCAGCGCCACATGCTCCCGGACCCGTTCCGCCATCATCCGCGACAGCTCGGCGTCGCCGAGGGTGATCCGGCCGTCCCGGGGCGCGTAGATCCCGGCGAGCAGCCGGCCCAGCGTGGACTTGCCCGCGCCCGAGGGGCCGACCAGCGCCAGCCTGGTCCCGGGGGCGACCTCGAGGGACACCTTGCGCAGGACGTCCACACCCTCCCGGTAGCCGAAGTGCACCCGGTCCGCGTGCACCCGGCGCCCGTCTGGGGCGAGCCCGGCGTCACCGGCGTCGGGCTCGATGTCCCGCACCCCGACCAGCCGGGCCAGCGACACCTGCGCCACCTGGAGCTCGTCGTACCAGCGCAGGATGAGCCCCACCGGATCGACGAGCATCTGCGCGATCAGCGCGCCCGTGGTCAGCTGGCCCACGCCGATCCAGCCGTGCAGCACGAACACCCCGCCGATCATCAGCACCGAGCCGAGCACGGTCACATGGGTGATGTTGATCGCGGGGACGAGCACCGACCGCAGCCAGAGCGTGTAGCGCTCCCACGCCGTCCACTCCGCCACCCGCCGGTCGGACAGCGCGATACGGCGCTCCCCGAGGCGGTGTGCCTCCACGGTCCGCCCGGCGTCCACGGTCTCGGCGAGCGAGGCGGCCACGGCGGCGTACCCGGCGGCCTCCGAGCGGTAGCCGGCCGGCGCCCGCCGGAAGTACCAGCGGCAGGCGACCACCAGCAGCGGCACGGCGACCAGCACGGCCGGAGCCAGCACCGGCGCCGTGACGACAAGACCGCCCAGCAGCAGTGCCGCCCACACCACACCGATGGCCAGCTGGGGCACGGCCTCGCGCATGGCGTTGCCGAGCCGGTCGATGTCGGTGGTGATCCGCGACAGCAGATCACCCGTGCCGGCCCGTTCCAGCACACCCGGCGGCAGACCGACCGACCGCACCAGGAAGTCCTCGCGCAGATCGGCCAGCATCCGCTCGCCGAGCATCGCCCCGCGCAACCGGACCTGCTGTACGAACACCGCCTGGACGGCCAGCGCGAGGACGAAGAGGGTGACCGTGAGCCCCAGACGCAGCTCCCGCTCCTGGTCCGCGACCCGTTCCACGAGCCCGCCCAGCAGATACGGCCCGGTCATCGAGGCGACCACGGCGATGATGTTCACGGTGATCAGCAGCAGGAAAGCCCTGCGGTGCCTGCGCAGCAGCTCCGCCACGTAGGCGCGGACGGTCGCGGGCGCGCCCACGGGCAGCGTGCTGGCCGCGGTGGGGGCCGCCGGGTCGTACGCCGGTGGCGCCACGCCGATCATGCTGTCTCCTCGATCTCTTCCAGCTCTTCCAGCTCTTCCAGCCGCTCCAGCCGGTGCAGGACCTCGTCCTTGTCCAGCACGTCGAGCGGCGCGGTCTCGTCCCCGGTCTCGCGCGTCACCACGGCCCTGTACCTGGGCTCGGTGCGCACCAGATCGCGGTGGGTGCCGGCCGCCGCGACGGTGTCGCCGTGCAGGAACACCACCCCGTCGGCGCGGTCCAGCAGCAGCGGGGAGGAGGTGAACACCACGGTGGTGCGTCCCGCCCGCAGCTCGCGCACGCCCTGTGCGATGCGGGCCTCGGTGTGCGAGTCGACGGCCGAGGTCGGCTCGTCCAGGACGAGCACCTCCGGGTCCGTGACCAGCGACCGGGCCAGCGCGAGCCGCTGGCGCTGCCCGCCGGACAGGGACCGCCCGCGCTCGGTGATCCGCGCGTCCATCGGGTCGTCGGCGTCCACCGATCCCTGCACCAGCGCCGCCAGCACGTCCGCGCACTGCGCGGCGTCCAGCGCGTCGCACGGGTCGACCGCACCGGACGCCGGCACGTCGAGCAGTTCGCGCAGGGTGCCGGAGAGCAGCACCGGGTCCTTGTCCTGCACGAGGACGGCCCGGCGGGCGGAGTCGAGGGGCAGTTCGTCGAGCGGCACCCCGCCGAGCAGCACCGGCGTGCCCGGCTCGGAGGGTGCCCGCCGAGCCGTTCGGCCAGCCGGCCCGCCGCGTCCGGGTCCCCGCACACCACGGCGGTGAGCCGGCCGGAGGGGCGAGCAGCCCCGTCGCCGGGTCGTGCAGGTCGCCGGCCGGGGCCCCGGCGGCGCGGGATCCGCCGGTGTCGGTGGCCCGTTCCAGCGACAGCACCCGCGCGGCCCGCTTGGCCGAGGGGCGTGAGAAGGAGTACGCCATCGCGATCTCTTCCACGTGCCTCAGCGGATACGTGAGCACCATGACCGAGCTGTAGACGGTGACCAGTTCACCGACGCCGATCCGGCCCTCGCGGGCGAGATGGACGCCGTACCAGACGACCGTGATCAGCAGGATTCCCGGCAGCAGTACCTGGATCGCGGCGATCAGGGCCCACAGGCGCGCGCTGCGCACGGCCGCGTGGCGGACTTCCTGCGAGGCGCGGCGGTAGCGGTCGAGGAACAGTTCCTCGCCGCCGATGCCGCGCAGTACGCGCAGTCCGGCGACGGTGTCGGAGGCGAGTTCGGTGGCCCGGCCGGCCTTGTCGCGCTGCACGTCCGCCCGCCGGGTGGCGCGGGGCAGCAGCGGCAGCACCGCGACCGCCAGCACCGGCAGTCCCAGGGCGACGACGACCCCGAGTGAGGGTTCGTAGACGACCAGGCCGACGCAGACCAGCAGGACGGTGACGGCCGCCGCGGTGAACCGGGACAGGGCCTCCACGAACCAGCCGATCTTCTCGACGTCCCCGGTGGAGACCGCCACGACCTCACCGGCGGCGACCCGCCGGGTCAGCGCGGAGCCCAGCGTCGCGGCCCTGCGGGCCAGCAGTTGCTGGACGCGGGCGGCGGCGGTGATCCAGTTGGTGACGGCGGCACGGTGCAGGAACGTCTCCCCGAGCGCGTTGGTCGCGCAGGCCAGCGCCATCAGCCCGCCGGCCAGCGCGAGCCGGCCGCCGGAGCGGTCGACGGCGGCCTGGACGGCGGCACCGACGCAGAACGGCAGCGCGGCGACCGAGACGAAGTGCAGCAGGCCCCAGGCCAGCGACGTGAGCTGCCCGGACAGCTGGTTGCGGAAGAGCCACCACAGGAATCGGGGACCGGAGCGCGCGTCGGGCACCCCGGGTCGGGATACGGAAGGTCTTGGATCTGCATGACGTCCCAGTGGCTCGGATCAGGAGGAGGCGGAGTCGCGGAGGGGGCCGGGGCGGGCGGAGCCCTCCGCCGGCGAAGGCAGCAAACCGTGACAGGTTGACCCCGCTACGTATGGGGAGGCAAACGGTTTTCCCCACCACCGCACAGAACCGGCGGCACCGTCACACGGGCCGGGCGGACGCGTCACCGCACTGCGAGGGACCGGCCCGTCGATCAGCGTGTTCAGCAGGGCGCCCAGCTCCTCGCGCTGTGCCTCCCCAGCGGGGCCAGGATCTCCTCGGCGGCCGAGCGCCGCGCGGCGCGCAGTTCCCGCAGTGCCGCGCGCCCGTCGTCGGTCAGCTCGATACGGATCACCCGCCGATTGGCCGGATCCGGTACCCGCCGCACCTTGCCATGCGCCTCGAGACCGTCGACCAGCGTGGTGACCGCCCGGGGGACCACCTCCAGCCGCTCGGCCAGATCGGCCATCCGCGGCGGCGAGCCGTAGTGTGCGAGGGTGCGCAGCAGCCGCGCCTGGGCAGGGTGATGCCGAGCTCGTGCCGCTCCAGGTGGCGCTTCTGGATGCGGTGGACCCGGCGGGTCAGCCGAAGCAGCTGCTCGGCCAGCAGGCCGTCGGGATCAGGAGCGGTCATACGGGAACAATATCAGGATGTCGTTCATTGTGAGTATAGGTAACAATGAACTGAGTTCCGCTCGCCCCGGGCGCCCGTCCTCCGAAGGAGACCATGCACCCCGATCACGCACCCGCCTGGACCCCGCCTGCCGGCACCGAGGAACAGCCCCGGCAGGTGCGGCGCATCCTGAGGCTCTTCCGCCCCTACCGCGGCCGCCTGGCGGTCGTCGGCCTGCTCGTCGGCGCCGCGTCGCTGGTCTCGGTCGCCACCCCGTTCCTGCTGAAGGCGATCCTCGACGTCGCGATCCCCGAGGGCCGCACCGGGCTGCTCAGCCTGCTCGCCCTCGGCATGATCCTCAGCGCCGTCCTCACCAGCGTCTTCGGCGTACTGGCAGACGCTGATCTCGACGACCGTCGGCCAGCGCGTCATGCACGACCTGCGCACCGCCGTCTACGGCCGGCTCCAGCGCATGTCGCTCGCCTTCTTCACCCGCACCCGCACCGGTGAGGTCCAGTCCCGCATCGCCAACGACATCGGCGGCATGCAGGCCACGGTCACCTCCACGGCGACCTCCCTGGTCTCCAACCTCACCAGTGTGGTCGCCACCGTCGTCGCGATGCTCGCGCTCGACTGGCGGCTGACCGTCGTCTCCCTGGTCCTGCTCCCGGTGTTCGTCTGGATCAGCCGCCGCGTCGGCAACGAACGCAAGCGGATCACCACCCAGCGCCAGAAGCAGATGGCCGCGATGGCCGCCACGGTCACCGAGTCGCTCTCGGTCAGCGGCATCCTGCTCGGCCGCACCATGGGCCGCTCCGACTCCCTGACCGGCGCCTTCTCGGACGAGTCCGAGCACCTGGTCGACCTCGAGGTGCGATCGAACATGGCCGGCCGCTGGCGCATGGCGGTCATCACGATCGTCATGGCCGCCATGCCGGCGATCATCTACTGGACGGCCGGCGTCACCCTGCGGGCGGGCGGCCCGGAGGTCTCCATCGGCACCATCGTCGCCTTCGTCTCGCTCCAGCAGGGCCTGTTCCGCCCGGCCGTGAGCCTGCTGTCCACCGGCGTCCAGATCCAGGCCTCGCTCGCGCTCTTCCAGCGCATCTTCGAGTACCTCGACCTCCCGGTCGACATCACCGAGCGCGCGGACCCGGTCCGCCTCGACCGGATCAAGGGCGAGGTCCGCTTCGAGGACGTCACCTTCGGCTACGACGGCAAGGGCGGCCCTGTCCTCGACGGCATCGGCATCACCGTCCCGCCGGGCGGCAGTCTCGCCGTGGTCGGGCCGACCGGTGCCGGCAAGTCCACACTCGGCCACCTCGTGCCCCGGCTGTACGACGTGACGGACGGCCGGGTCACCCTCGACGGCGTCGACGTCCGCGACCTCGACTTCGACACGCTGGCCCGCGCGGTGGGCGTCGTCTCCCAGGAGACGTACCTCTTCCACGCCTCGGTCGCGGACAATCTGCGCTTCGCCAAGCCTGACGCCACGGACGAGGAACTGCACGCGGCGGCGCGGGCCGCCCAGATCCACGACCACATCGCCGCCCTGCCCGACGGGTACGACACGGTGGTCGGCGAGCGCGGCCACCGCTTCTCCGGTGGTGAGAAGCAGCGCCTCGCGATCGCGCGCACCATCCTGCGCGACCCGCCGGTCCTGGTGCTCGACGAGGCCACCAGTGCCCTGGACACCCGTACCGAGGCGGCCGTCCAGCAGGCGATCGACGCCCTGTCGGCCGACCGCACCACGATCACCATCGCCCACCGGCTGTCCACCGTCCGGGGTGCCGACCAGATCGTCGTCCTCGACTCCGGCCGGGCCGTCGAACGCGGCACGCACGACGAGCTGTTGGAGCGCGGCGGGCGTTACGCGGCCCTGGTGCGCCGGGACGCCCAACTCGAGCCGACAAAATGAAGATATGCCGGGTTTGGGGCGATGTGCGGGTTACCGTGCCCGCATGCAGACGAACACTCCGTCACGGAACACGATCCGGCTGACGCGCCGGGGCCGTCTCGCCCTCGCGACGCTCGGGGCTCTCGTGGCCGGCACCGCCGTGGCGGTGCCGCTGCTGCTCCTGGGCGGCGACGACGTCTCCCGCCCCACGGCCCTGGTGGTCCCGCAGGGCTGGCGGGCGAGCCAGGTGTACGCCGCCGTCGACAAGGTCCTCGAGCTGCCGGCCGGCACCACGAAGAAGTCCTCGCCGGCGCGGACCTGAAGCTGCCCGACGAGGCCGACGGCAACCCGGAGGGCTATCTCTTTCCGGCGACCTATCCGCTGAAGGAGAAGCCGACCCCGCGGAAGCTGATCTCCCGCATGGTCGACACCGCCAACGAGAAGTTCAACGGCGCGCCGATCGCCGCAGGCGCCCAGCGCAACGCGATGAACGTCTACCAGGCGGTCACCGTCGCCAGCCTCATTCAGGCGGAGACGGCGGACCGGGCCGACATGGGCAAGGTGGCCCGGGTGATCTTCAACCGGCTGGAGCGCGGCATGCCGCTCCAGATGGACTCCACCGTCCGCTACGCCCTCGGCCGTACGGCGCCGGACACCACGGCCGCCGACACCGAGTTCGACAGCCCCTACAACTCCTACCGGCGCATGGGACTGCCCCCGACCCCGATCGACAGCCCGGGCGAGGAGGCGGTACGCGCCGCGATCAGCCCGACGCCGGGCGACTGGCTCTACTTCGTCACGGTCAAGCCGGGAGACACCCGCTTCACGGCCGATTACGCGCAACACCAGCGCGACGTCGCCGAGTCCGAAGCACTCCGGAAGAACACGGGCGAACCGCCGAAGCGCTAGGGGCCTGTCCCGGCGGATCATGCCGGGGGCGCGGGGTCCGGCACGCGCTCTCCCACTGCCTGAAGGGCGTGGAGGTGCCCCCAGCGGCGTTGTCGCCGGTGGCCAGGGCTCCGCCCTGTCGCCGTCCTCCGCCTTGCAGCCGCACGCACCGGACCCCGCTCACCCGCTGCCAGGGCATCGCCGGTTTCCTCCGACTCGATCCGCGGGACAGGCCCTGGGCGGCCCGCCCACGGTCACGCCGCGACCGGTTCCTCCTCCGCCAGCAGCCGGCTGATGTCCCGTACCGCCGCGCGCCCGGCCCGGTTGGCGCCGATGGTGCTCGCCGAGGGGCCGTAGCCGACCAGATGGATCCGCGGATCGGCGACCGCCCGCGTTCCTCGACCCGGATCCCGCCGCCCGGCTCCCGCAGCCGCAGTGGCGCGAGGTGCTCGACGGAGGGCCGGAACCCGGTCGCCCACAGGATCACGTCGGCGGCCACCCGCCGTCCGTCCGCCCACTCGACACCGTCGGGCGTGATCCGGTCGAACATCGGCTGCCGGTCGAGCACCCCGTCCGCCAGCCCCCGCCGGATCGCGTCGTTCAACGGGAGCCCCGTCACGGAGACCACGCTGCGGGGCGGCAGCCCCTGCCGTACCCGTTCCTCCACGAGCGCCACGGCCGCCCGCCCCGCCTCCTCGTCGAAGGGGCCCTCCCGGAAGACCGGCGGCCGCCGGGTCACCCAGGTGGTGGCCACCGCGTACGGTGCGATCTCCAGCAGATGCTGGGTGCCCGACGCGCCACCGCCCACCACGATCACCCGCTGCCCGGCGAACGCCTCCGGCCCCGGATACCGCGAGGTGTGCACCTGCCGCCCCCGGAAGGTCTCCTGACCCGGATAGCGCGGCCAGAACGGCCGGTCCCAGGTGCCGGTGGCGTTGATCAGCGCCCGCGTCGACCAGTCACCCTCCGAGGTCTCCACCAGCAGCCGTCCGCCGGACCCTCGCGCACCTCCCGTACGGTAACCGGACGCCGTACCCGCAGGTCGAACGTGCGCTCGTAGCGGTCGAAGTACTCGCCGATCACCTCGGAGGAGGCCCGCGCCGGATCGGCGTCGCGCAGTTCCATGCCGGGCAGCGCGTGCATCCCGTGCACCTTGCCGTACGTCAATGAGGGCCACCGGAACTGCCAGGCACCGCCGAGGGCGGGGAGTGGTCCAGCACCACGAAGTCACGGTCCGGCCCGAACCCGCCGCGCCGCAGGTGATAGGCGCTCGACAGCCCGGCCTGACCGGCGCCGACGACGACCACCTCGACCTCGCGTATATCGTTCACGCTTCTACCAACCAGGCGGAGGCCGTGGATCTTCCCGCCCGCGTTCCCCGGCAAGCCGGACGCGTGGGCCAGGATGGGGGACATGTCCGATGCCTTCACCACCCGAGTCCTGAACCTCCCCACCGGCTCCGCCGAGCGGGTCGTCGACATCACCGGCGACTGCGAGTCCTTCCTGCGGGAGGCGGCGGCCGGCCGCGACGGCCTGCTGAACATCTTCGTGCCGCACGCCACGGCCGGCATCGCCGTCATCGAGACCGGCGCCGGCAGCGACGACGACCTGCTGTCCGCCCTGCACACCCTGCTGCCCGCCGACGACCGCTGGCAGCACCGCCACGGCAGCCCCGGCCACGGCCGCGACCACGTCGTGCCCGCCTTCGTCCCGCCCCATGCCACCCTCCCGGTACTGGCCGGGCGACTGGAACTGGGCACCTGGCAGTCGGTGTGCCTGGTCGACACGAACAAGGACAATCCGAACCGGCAGGTGCGACTGAGCTTCCTGGGCTGATGCGGGTGACGGAACAGTAGCGTGATCCGGCGTCGCGGCGGTGAGTTCGACGAGGCCGTGGGCTTGCCGGCGTGACCCACGCCGGCGCTGCGTGAGGAATCAGGCCGGGTCGACGAGGCCGTGCTGGTAGGCCAGGGCGACGAGATGGGCGCGGTCGCGGGCACCGAGCTTGGTCAGAGCCCGGCTGACGTGGGTCTTGGTTGTGGCCGGGCTGATGACCAGCTCACGCGTGATGTCCGCGTTGCTCATGCCTTGCGCGACCAGCGCGACGATCTCCCGTTCGCGTGTCGTCAGGTCGGCGAAGACGTCGTCGTTCGGCCGGGCGCCCGCCGCGGGCAGCCGGGCAAGCAGACGTTTCGTCAGGCCGGGGAGAGGAGTTCCTCCCCGCCCGCGACGACCCGGATGCCGTGCAGGAGCTGGGCCGGGTCGGTGTTCTTCAACAGGAACCCGCTCGCGCCTGCGGTCATCCCCTCGATCGCGTACTTGTCCTCGTCGAAGGTGGTCAGGACCAGCACGCGCACGGCGGAGAGGTCCGGGTCCGCCATGATCCTGCGGATGCCCTCGATGCCGTCCACCCCCGGCATCTGGACGTCCATGAGGACAACGTCCGGCCGGGTCCGAGAGGCGAGTTCGGCCGCGGCGGCGCCGTCGCTCGCCTCGCCGACGACCGTCATGTCCGGCTCGCTCTCGACCAGGACGCGGAAGCCTCCGCGGACGAGCGCCTGGTCGTCGACGATCAGCACCTTGATCACGGGAGGTCCTTCTCGATCGGCAGCGAACACCGTACTTCGAAACCGCCGGCCACCGGGCCCGCGGTGAGCGTTCCGTCGAGCTTCTCAGCCCGCGCCCGCATCCCCTCGACACCGTGCCCACCGACCGTCGTGGACCCGTCGCCCGGCTTCCCGTCGTCACGGACGACGATCTCGAGACGCTCACCGTAGTCGATCTCCAGGCGCACCTTCGTGGCGTCCTGGGCATGACGCCGAACGTTGGTCAGGGACTCCTGGACGATCCGGTACGCGGCGACGTCGACCGCCACCGGAACGCTGCGGTCATCGCCCCGTACCATCACCTGGACCGGAACGCCTGCCGTCGGCAGCAGCTTGTCGATCTCGGCCAGCCCGCCCGTCGCGGTGCGCAGGCCCTCGGAGCGCATCGCCCGGAGCAGCAGCCGCACCTCGGAGAGCCCTTCGTCGCTGATCCGCTTGATCGTGTCCAGGGCCTCGGCGGCCTGCTCGGGCCGCTGCCCCATCACATGGACGGCGACACCCGCCTGCACGCTGATCGCCGCCATGGTGTGGCCGAACACGTCGTGGAGTTCACGCGCGATCTCCAGCCGTTCCTCGGCCGCCTCCCGGCGAGCCTGGTCGGTACGCGCCTGCGCCAGGCGCTCTGCGCTCTCCCGCGCTCCGGCGGCGAACGCCCGGTGGAGTGCACCGCCGCACCGAGCGCGGTGACGGCGGCGACCAGGGGCACGGCGTTGAACACCTGATCGCCCAACCAGCCCCCGTCCAGCGCGAACCGTACGGCGAGGACGGTGCATCCGGCCGTGAGGAGACCACCGGCGGCGCCCGCCCGCCAGCCCCGGCCCGCCCCGAGTGCGTAACAGCAGACCAGCGGGGCGAGGGTGATGAGCCGCCCGTGGTAATCGAGGAGGAACCACACAGTCGTCGCCGCATTGGCGACGACCAGCGCGGGTACGGGGAAACGACGCCGGTACGCGACCGGCGCGGCGGCCACCGCCGCGAGCACGAGCGCGCCCCGCCCAGCCGCCCGGTGGGTCCGGGCGGCCCCAACTCCAGGAAACCTCCCCGAGTACCAGCAGCACCAGGACCGCGCCCCATGCCATGTCGGCCGCTCTCGGCACCCGCACCCCCTACCCCCGAACCACCGTGACCAGGGCGCGCATCCCGTGCGCCGCGAACATTCTGCCGGTCTCCAGGTCACGCACCCAGGTGACCAACGCATAATGCCCGACAGGGAGTTCGGTGGCGAGCAGCGCGGACCGGCCGGGCGACAGCGGCACCACACCGGTGGGCCCGCCCGTGAACGGAGACCCGTCCGGACGGCGGCCGGCGTCCACGTCCGCGAAGAACGCGTCCAGATCCGCGAGCGTCACCCCGGCCCGCACGGGAACCAGCATGGCCTCGTTGTGCTGCCGCGAACGGTTCTCCACGCGTACGGCCTCGCTCCCGTCGAGCACGGCCGGGGCCTCGAAGGCACCGTCCCGCAGGATGACGCGCGGGGTGGAACGGAGCCCGGGTGGACGGGCCCCGGCGGGGACAGGTCCGGGCAGGACCCGTACGGGGCGCACCCGGGCGGCCAGGTCCGGCAGGCCCACATCGCGGAAGTCGACCAGATGGTACGTGCCGGGGAGACCCGCAGCGTCACCTCTGCCGGGACCCGGGCGACCGCCGCCCCGCCCAGCATCTCCACGTCCTGGGCGACCGCTTCGCCACCCGCGAGGCTCGCGACGGGATCGTCTCCCATGGCGCGCACCAGGTCATGGAGGTACCGCTTCAGAGACACGCCGGGACGGAGCCGGACGAGCCCGATCCAGGCGCCCTGTGGATCGTCGGTACGGACCCGGAACGTGACCGTACCGGCCCGCAGGGCGTCGGGCGCCGTGAACCCGCCCGGCGTGACGGCGATCTCCGCCTGTTGCGAGGCGGTGGCCGGGGCCGGTACGGGCACGGCCGCCTGTGCCGTGACGGGCAGTGCGAGGAGGGAGCCGGCGAGCGTGGCGGCCACGGCCGCGCTTACCAGGGGCCGGACCGGGGACCGGCGCGAGGAGGAAGAAGAGCGAGAAGGTGCGGGGTTCGCTTCATGGCGACCACGGTGCCGCCCGGGCGCCCGGCGCCGCGTCGGCCGCCCGGCGACACCTGCGCCTACCACCGGAGGATGACGCTACCGCCCGGGATGTACACCGCAGTTGCCGTCCCAGACCGACGCAGCGGGGCACCCCGGATCGGCAGGCTGGTGCCATGAGACGACGCAGCTTCCTCGCCCTCGCCGGAATGACCGCCATGACCGGGGCCACCGGCCTCGCCCTGGGCGGATGCGGCGGCGCTCAGGGGAACGAGGGCACCGTCTCCCTGACCACGCCGCTCCGCATACCTCCGGTTCTCGACCCCGCGCCGGGCAAGGACGGCGTGAAGCGGTTCGACCTGCGCCTGCTCCAGGGCCGTACGGAACTGCTGCCGGGGAAGACCGCCAGAACCTGGGGCATCAACGGCCCCCACCTCGGCCCCACCCTGCGCGCCCGGCGCGGCGACCGCGTCGCCATGACCGTGACGAACACACTCGACGAGGCGAGCACCCTGCACTGGCACGGCATGCGCCTGCCCGCCGCCATGGACGGCGGACCGCACCAGATGGTCGAACCGGGCGCCACCTGGGCCTCCGAGTGGACCGTCGACCAGCCCGCGGCCACCACCTGGTACCACCCGCACCCGCACGGCCAGACCGGCCTCCACGTCTACCGGGGCCTCGCCGGACTCTTCCTTCTCGACGACACGCACGACGCCGGCCTGCCGCACACCTACGGTGTGGACGACATCCCCTCATCGTCCAGGACCGTAAGTTCCGGTCCGACGGTGAACTCGACGAGGACTTCGGCGGAACGTTCGGCCCGCTCGCCGACGACGTCCTGATCAACGGCACGTACGGCCCGTACTTCCGCGTCACCACCACCATGATCCGCTTCCGCGTGCTCAACGGCGCCAACGCTCACGTCTTCACACTGGGCTTCGCGGACGAGCGTGAGTTCCACGTGGTGGCGAGCGACGCCGGCCTCCTGGACCGCCCGGTCGCCGTCCGGCGGCTGCGGATCAGTCCCGGTGAACGGTTCGAGATCGTCGTCGCCTTCGACCCCGGCGAGGAGGTGCTGCTCAAGTCCTTCGCCGGCGACGCCGAGATCGAGGAGGGTACGTACGACCTGCTCCGTCTGGTCGCGGCACCCCGTCTCACGCCCTCGCCCGGCCTCCCCGCCCGCCTCACGTCCCTCGTGCCACCGCCCCCGGCAAACGGACCCGCACCTTCCGTCTCTACGGCACCCACATCAACAAGCACCGCATGGACATGACCCGCATCGACGAGGTGGTGCCGGCCGGCGCCCGCGAGGTGTGGGAGGTGGACAACATCACCTTCTCCCACAACTTCCACATCCACGAAGTGGTCTTCCGCGTCCTCGACATCGACGGTGAGCGACCGCCGGAGCACCTGCGTGGCCCCAAGGACACGGTGTACGTGCCCGGCAAGACAAAGGTCCGGCTGGCCGTCGAATTCGGCCGTCACACCGACCCACGGACGCCGTACATGTACCACTGCCACATCCTCAAGCACGAGGACAAAGGCATGATGGGCCAGTTCGTCATCGTCCCGCCCGGTACCGAGAACTCCACGCCCCGCACCCTCACCGGAGCCGGGCATACCCACCACTGACAGGCACAGCGACCATCACGGACCGCGCCCGTTCCATCGGGTGAGGGAAGGCGTCAACGGGCTCGAGGTACGTTGCGGTGAGCCGTCCTACCCGGGGCCGGATTTCCCCTGTCGGGCTGCCCGCGGCGTCGGCAGCCACAGCAGGACGATCCGGCCTCGCGACTCTCCAGCCGGTCCCGCTGGGCCGGGTCCGGGCGGAGAGTCGCGAGGCCGGATCGTCGCCCCTGAGCTTGGGGTGGGCCGGTACGGCGGGAGCGTGAACCGGTATCTCCGTGCGAGCGGTGGTCGGGTCCAACGGGTGGGTGCGGGGGTCGTCCTCGGGCGGGGTGAGGGCAGACGGCAAGAACTCGTACGTCACCAGGGGAGCCGCACGGATGCTGGACGGACGTGCAACGGCGTTTCCGAGGCGATCCCCAAGGTGTTGCCCAGGGCACATCGGCTTCGCCCGGACCAGGTGGGTCTACCCGCTGGTCCGGCGTCAGTCGGAAGTGGGCCGTGGACCTGGGTACGTTTGGGTTGGCCTTGACGGAGTTTGGCGGACACGAACCGCGACAACCCCGAGAGGAAGGTGCGCCTCTCCTTCCTCGGGGGTCTTGACCGTCTACGCGCGGATCACCGTGACCGGGCAGTCCGCGTGGTACAGCAGGGCCTGACTGACCGAACCGAGCAGCATCCCGGTGAAGCCGCCGTGGCCGCGCGCCCCGGCCACCACCAACTGGGCCTCCCGGCTCGCGTCGAGCAGCGTGTGCCGGACCCGCCCCCGTTCCAGACGCAGCTCCACGGTGACCTCCGGGCGGGCCTCCCGCCACGGTGCGACCGCCTCCTCCAGCCGCCGCTGATGCCGCCGGCGGAGCTGGTCGATGTCCACCACCACGTTCAGGGGTCGGCCGGATGCTCGTACGGCGTCGGCTCGTTCCACGTGTTCCAGACATGCGTCGCCACCAGCGGGGCCCCGCGCAGTGCCGCCTCGTCGAACGCGAAGCGCCCCGCCGCGGCCCCGGCCGGTGAGCCGTCCACGGCCAGCAGGACGGGTCCTTCGGGAGCGGCACGGCCGCGCACCACCATCAGCGGACCGTGCCCGTGCGCCGCGAGCTGGACGACCGTCGAGCCCAGCAGCAGATCCCCGAACCCGCCGCGGCCCCGCCCGCCGACCACCGTCAGCACGGCGTGCCGCGACTCGCTCCGCAGCACCGTCAGTGTCTCGCCGGACGCCACGGTCCGCTCGACCTCCAGCCCCGGCGCCCTTTCATGGGCACGCTGCTCGGCCCCCGCCAGCACCCCGTGGATCATCGGGTCCAGGTCGGCCGGGCGGCTGAACGCGTGCACGATCCGCAGCCGCGCGCCCTGCAGCCGTGCCTCGTCGGCCGCGACATCGACCGCGGCCAGACTGGACGGCGACCCGTCCACTCCTGCGATCACCGTGTCATTCACCACTCGCTCCCGTCCCCGGCCGACCGTGGCGCTACCTCCGGGTACCCGCCCCGCGCGCGAGGTACACAGCGCTGTGACCTGTGGCGATATGACTCCCCGCGCATCATCGGCGGGTGCCGGGGACCGTGTCCATCCGTGACAACACCCATGTTCCGGCCACATGTCGGGATGGCACGATGGGCGCCATGGGGGTTGATCACCCGTTCCGTCCGACGGCCGGGGCGCTCCCGTCACCACGACAACGGAAGAAAAGGGGACGGGCTGTGCCTGCTCCACGGATGAGCGCCACGCCGCTGCCGGGCATCGGCGTGAAATACGACCTCACCACGCGTGAGCACGAGCACCTGTCCGTGATCGCGCACCGCGACGGTGCCCGCACGGTCAACGTCTACCGCTCCGACGACCCGGACGCCTGCGCCCGCTCCATGCGCCTGACCGTCGCCGAGTCGGCCGCGCTGATCGACGCGCTCATGCCCGCCCACCACAGCCCCAACCTGCTGCACACCACCGACCTGGGGCTGGTCGCCGAGCGCATCGAACTCTCCTCCGTCTCCCACTGGAACGGACGGCTGCTGGGCGACACCCGGATGCGTACCGACACCGGGGCCTCGATCGTCGCCGTGCTGCGGCGGGCCGAGGCCATCCCGTCCCCCGCGCCGGACTTCCGGCTGGCCGGTGGTGACACCCTGATCCTGATCGGCACCCGCGAGGGCATCGACGCCGCCGCCGAGATCCTTGGTCGGGAGTGATCGCGTGCATTCTTCCGCAGTCTTCCTGATCGAATTCGGCGCCATCATCCTCGGGCTCGGCCTGCTCGGACGTCTGGCCGGACGCCTCCAGTTCTCCCCGATCCCCCTCTATCTGCTGGCCGGCCTCGCCTTCGGCGAAGGCGGGCTGCTGCCGCTCGGCGCGAGCGAGGAGTTCGTCGCGATCGGCGCCGAGATCGGCGTCATCCTGCTGCTGCTCATGCTCGGCCTGGAGTACACGGCCAGCGATCTCGTCTCCAACCTCAAGACCCAGTACCCGGCCGGCCTCGTCGACATGGCGCTCAACGCCCTGCCCGGCGCCGCCCTGGCCCTGCTGCTCGGCTGGGGTCCCGTCGCCGCCGTCGTCCTGGCCGGGGTCACCTGGATCTCCTCGTCCGGCGTCATCGCGAAGGTCCTCGGCGACCTCGGACGGCTCGGCAACCGCGAGACCCCGGTCATCCTCAGCATCCTGGTGCTCGAGGACCTCGCCATGGCGGTCTATCTGCCGATCATCACCGCCCTGCTGGCCGGCGTCAGCCTCGCCGCGGGCAGTGTCACGCTGGCCATCGCGCTCGGCGTCGCCGGACTCGTGCTCTTCGTCGCCGTCCGCTACGGGCGGGTCATCTCCCGCTTCGTCTCCAGCGACGACCCGGAGAAGCTGCTCCTCGTGGTGCTGGGCCTGACCCTGCTCGTCGCGGGACTCGCCCAGCAGTTGCAGGTGTCGGCGGCCGTGGGCGCGTTCCTGGTCGGCATCGCCCTGTCCGGCGAGGTCGCGGAGGGCGCGCACAACCTGCTCGCGCCGCTGCGGGACCTGTTCGCCGCCGTGTTCTTCGTCTTCTTCGGACTGCACACCGACCCGCAGTCCATCCCGCCGGTGATCGGGCCCGCCCTCGCGCTCGCCGTCCTCACCGCGCTGACGAAGATCGCCACCGGTTACTGGGCCGCCCGCCGGGCCGGGATCTCGCCCAAGGGCCGCTGGCGCGCGGGCGGCACCCTGGTCGCCCGCGGCGAGTTCTCCATCGTGATCGCGGGCCTCGCGGTCACCGCCGGTATCGAACCCGACCTCGGCCCGCTGGCCACGGCGTACGTCCTGGTCCTGGTCGTCCTCGGCCCGCTCACCGCCCGCTACACCGAGCCGATCGCCCTGCGCCTGACCGCCCGGCGCGCCGCGGTGGCCGACACCGTCCCCGTACAGAGCACGGCGCCGGCCGCGGAGACGCTGGAACCGGTGGACGACACCCGCCCCGAACGCTGAACGGCGCTCAGAACGGTCCGGCGGATCGTGCCGCGGGGCACCACCGGAGGGGCTCCGGCTACTCCTCCAGCCGTATCGGCATCAGGAGCGAGAACGTGTGCTCGTCGTCCGGGCGGCGGATCGCCAGGGGCGCCTTGGGATCGCCGAGTTCGAGGACCAGCCGGTCGTCGGACCCGGCGGCGACGGCGTCCAGCAGGAACGCGCGGTCGACGGCGACGAGATCCGGGCCGTCATCACCGTCCCCGGCCAGGGTGACGGAGCCGTCGCCCGACACCCGCAGCACGGTGAGTTCGTGGGACCCGGTGTCCGGGTCCTCGTGCGTGCGGACCGGACCGGTGCGCACCTCCTCCCGGAAGGCCGGCACGTCCACCACGGCACGCCGCCCGGCCGGGAGGCGGACCAACTTCCGGTAGTCGGGGAAGTCGTGGCCGAGGCACTGGCCGGCCGTCTGCCGGTCCCCGGTCTCCAGGCTCACCCGGTCGCCGTCCACGGCGAGCCGGACCTGTCCCTCCCCGTCCAGCAGCGCCCGCATCGCGTCGGCGAGCGGCAGCGGCACCGTGACCCGGACGCGGGGTCCCTCGTGTCCGTCGGCGGGGTGCGCGCCACGGCCATCCGGTACCGGTCGGTGGTCACCAGGCGCAGCGCGCCGTCCTCGACGTCGAAGTGGATCCCGCCGAGCATGGGCAGCTCCGGGTCGCTGCCGGCCGCGAACCGGACCGCGTCCAGCGCGGCGGCCAGCCCGTCGGCGGAGAGGGACAGCCGTACGGAGGTGTCGGTACGGAGTGAGGTCATGGGGTTCTCCCGGTGATCGAGTAGGGCTCGGAGCGCGGAGAACTCGGCGCGGGCATCGGTCAGCCCCTTCTCCAGCCGGCGCAGATGCGCCTCCAGGAGCCGCCGTACGAGCGCGGTGTCGGTCCAGCCGGCCAGCACCAGCCGGATGTCCGCCAGCGGCATTCCGGCCCGCCGCATCCGGGCGAGGAGCCGGGCCTCGTCCAGTTGCCCGGGGGCGTACCAGCGGTAGCCGCTGACCGGGTCCACCCGGTCGGGCACCAGGACGCCGGCCCGGTCGTAGAACCGCAGGGCGCTCACGCCCAGCCCGCTCTCCCGGGCCATCTCACCAATGCTGCGCATCTCGCTCTCCACACCCAAGACCTTGATCCCTCGACAAGGTCGAGGGTCAACCCGGGCCGGTCGTCACGCGTGATTCCGGCGGCTGCCGGCTCGTCCGGAGTGAAAGCCCGTCCGTCGACCCGAGGCGGTGCACGCCCAGCCCGTGTCCAGGAGCCCGCCCCGCCCCATGGACGGACGTACCGCTGTACGGGTGACGGCTTCACCCGACCCGGCGGACCTGCGGCCACCGGCGTACCACCGGCGCACGGGGCGCGTTGGAACGGCATGGACAGCACTGGGACGGCGCGGCGCCTTCTCGGGCGAGACGCCGCGGGCCGGTTGTACGCCGAACTCACCAGCGGATACGGCGGCCATACGCCGATCTACACGGCCCTCGTCGCGGAGTGGGAGGCCGGCGGACGCACCGTCCCGGAACACCGCGACAACCTGTGGGCCTCCTTCGCCGCCGCCACGGCGGGTGGGCGCGCGACGGTGCTGTCCGTGCCGTTCCCCGTCCCGCTGCCGAGGCCGTCCACCGGGGACGACTCCGACGGGGTCACCAGCACTCCGGCCCCGCCGGCTCCGCACTGACCGGCGCCAGCACGGCCAGCGTGCCGGTCGCCCCGCGCAGGGCCAGTTCGAGCGGTCCGGGAGCGTGCAGGGCGCCGGTGCCGTCCGGCGGGACGAGCCACTCCAGCCGCCCGGCGGGCCGGTACGGCGGCGGCACGGCGACCCAGGACCCCTGGCCCACATGCCGCACCCCGAACCCGACCCACTCGCTGACCGGGTCGGGCGGCAGGAAGAACCCCACTCTGCGCGCGGTGACGTCCACGAGAGTGGGCCCCGGCACCTTGAGGGGATCGCGCCACAGGATGTCGAGGGCGAGCAGCCCGAGCCGGTCGGGCACGCTCAGCACGTCCCAGTACCGGCCCGCCGCGAGCAGCGCCGTGCCTTTGCCGTGGTCCCACTCGCGCTTGCACTCCTGCGGGTCCGTGGCCGCCGCGGCCAGCCATTCGACGGCTTGCTTCCACATGGAGCTGTGCATGACCCCCACCCCGGGCACGTTCTGCCGCGCCACCGGGGGCGCGTGCGGTACGGACATGCTCGTGGATATTTCTACCCACCGGAAGGGTGGCGCGGGCTGGCGTTTGAGGTCAGTCCTCCTGCGCCGCGCGCTCGGCGTCGCGCTTCTTCAGGCGGGCGTTCTCCTTGCGGACCTCGGCCTGGGTGGCGCGCTCCGCTCCAGCCACTCAGGGCGCTGCTCCTTCAGCGCCTCGATCTGCTCGGTGGTGAGTGCCTCGGTGACCCCGCCGCGTGCGAGCCCGGCGATGGACACGCCCAGCTTCGCCGCGACCACCGGGCGGGGTGGGGGCCGTCGCGCCGCAGGTCCCGCAGCCACTGCGGCGGGTCCGACTGGAGCGTGTTCAGCTCGGTGCGTGAGACGACACCCTCCCGGAAGTCGGCGGGGGTGGCGTCGAGGTACACACCCAGCTTCTTCGCCGCGGTCGCGGGCTTCATCGTCTGGGTGCTCTGGTGCTGCGTCATGGCGTCCAGGGTATCGAGCGTGTGCACGGTCGCCGACCACGGCCGGTAACCTGGCCAGGTGACAGGCTCGGATGTGTCCCCCTCGTTCCGGCTCGTGTACGTACCCGGCGTGATGCCCGGCAAATGGGTGCGCGTCTGGAACGAGCGGCTGCCCGACGTCCCGCTGACCCTCACGCAGGTGCCCGCCGATACGGCGCTGGGGCTGCTGCGGGACGGCGACGCCGACGCGGGTCTCGTACGGCTGCCCGTCGACCGTACGGTCCTCAGCGCGATCCTCTCTACACCGAGCAGACGGTCGTCGTGGTGCCCAAGGACCACCTCGTCACGGCGGCCGACACGGTGACCCTGGAGGATCTGGCCGACGACATCGTGCTGCACCCGCTGGACGACGTCCTGGCCTGGGAGAAGCTGCCCGGCAGACCGGCGTTCGAACGCCCCGCGACCACCGCCGACGCGATCGAGCTCGTCGCCGCCGGCATCGGCGTGCTCGTCGTCCCGCTGTCGCTCGCCCGGCTGCACCACCGCAAGGACCTCACCCACCGGCCGCTCGACGGGGCTCCCGAGTCGGGTGTGGCGCTGTCCTGGCCCGAGGCGGCGACGACGGACCGGGTGGAGGACTTCATCGGGATCGTCCGCGGCCGTACCGTCAACAGCACCCGCGGCCGCCGGCCGGAGCCCGGGAAGAAGGCCGAACGCGCTCCCCGGCGGCAGCAGCCGGCCGGCCGGGGCGGCCGGGGAGCAGCCGCCGGGAAGACGAAGAACCCGCGGCGCGGCCGTCCGCGCCGCGGGTCCTGATCAGGCTTTAGCGGACCGTCTCCGAGGAGAAGGCGCCGGGGACACCGTGTTGAGGTCCTCCAGCTCCTTGGGGATCTCCAGCGCGAGAACCGGCGCGCCCGCCTGCGGTGCCGGCGGCGTCACCTGCTCCCGCGGCATCTTCGGCGGGCTGGTCTGCTGGAAGTTGACCTGCTCGTGATTGACCAGTCCCGTCTTCTCCAGCACGGTGATGTGGTCCAGCACGGTGTCGTTGGCCTGGTCGGCGAGCTGCCGCACCAGCGTGTTCCGGGTGTTGGCCCGGACGTTGGCGATGGCGGGGAAGATCTGCCCGTGCGTCACGCGCATGATGTTCACCGCCGTGGAGTCGAACTCCTTGCCGGTGGTGGACTTCACCGTCTCCACGAACCCCTGCTGCTGCGGTGACGCCTGGTTCGGCAGCGTGATGCCGAGCTCCAGGGCGATCCTGCGGCAACTGGCGTCGAGCCGGCCATGGCCGACGATCAGGTGCTCGCCCACCACCTTCATCTCCGGGGTCGTACCCTCCTCCAGCGCCAACAGTCCCAGCGGGTGCTCCCACAGCCCCGCCGCGCGCACCTTGACCACGAAGTCGCGGTCCGACTCGGTCAGGGGCCGTAGTTCGTGTTGGCCACCACCCGGTCCGGCTTGCTCGATGTGGTCTGTACGCCCAGCATGGTGGGGTAGGCGAGCGCGGTGAGGGTGAGGATCATGGCTCCGCCCACGAACGCGGTTCCTGCCGTGCTGCGCGAGATGCGCATCGTGCCTCCTGGGATATGAACGGCCCAACAGCAGGGAGTACGGACGGGAGGCGCGAGTCAATCAACCGTTCCAGGAAAGATTTTCCGGAACGGTCTCAGTCGGCGTAGGTGGCGCGTTGTGCCGTGCTCACCACCGTGTCGCCGTCGCTCCGGCTCAGCAGGCCGGCCGACACCCAGGCGGCCACCGCCGACCGCACCCGTGCCACCAGGGCTCCCTTGTCACGGAAGGGCGCCCCGGCCCAGATCTCGTCGAGCAGCGTCGTGCCGTCGGGGCGGGCGGGGTTGGCGATTCCGGAGTCGGAGGTGCCGAAGATCACACGCGGTTCGGAGCGCCGGACGTAGGCGTGGGTGGGGTCCTCGGTCCCCTCGGCGAAGGGCGCCAGCTCGATCCCGGCCAGCGTGAAGTGCAGGGTGTGCCCGGGACCGGGGTGAGGAGGGCAGCAGATCGCCGGAGAGGCCCGCGTTGCCGTACAGCCCCAACCGCAGTGCGTCCGGCCCCGGATGACGGGCGACCAGGTTGACCGGGCCGAGGAACAGGGCCTGCAGCGAGGGTCGTCGGGCGTTCGTTCCACCCGCAGCCGGAACGGCACGGAGACGCGTACGGTGTCACCGGCACGCCAGGTCCGCGCGATGCCGAAGTAGCGGCCGGGGACCGGAGCGCCGGGCACAGCACGCCCGTTGACGGTCACCCGGAAGCCGGCGGCCGCCCAGGACGGCACCCGCAGCAGCAGTGTGAAGGACGCCTGCCCGCCGCCGACGGTGAGTGTGCTGCCCTGTTCCTCGGGGTAGCGGGTGGTCTGTGTGACCGTGACGCCCTTCTCGGCCCAGGTCAGCCGGGAGGCGCTGTAGAGGTTGACGTACAGGGCGCTCGCGTCGGCCTGCGCGAAGTACACCGAGTCCTGGTACTTGGTGGCGCTCTCCATGCCGGTGCCCTCGCAGCAGGTCGTGCCCTGCTTGGGGGTGTAGTCCCGCACATGGCCGGGCGTCAGGCCGATGAAGTAGGTGACGAGCGGCTTCTCCGCGTCCGCCCGGTCCTGCTTGGAGCCGAGCACCTGGTTGAACAGGGCCCGCTCGTAGTAGTCCATGTACGCCGGGTCCTGCTCGTGGAAGAAGAGGGCACGGCTCAGTTTGAGCATGTTGTACGCGCAGCAGGACTCGGCGGTGGTGTCGGTGACCGTGCCCGCGATCACGTCCCGGGCCTTCCAGAACTCGCCGCTGCTGGTGCCGCCGATCGCGTACACGCGGTGCGGTACGACCATGCGCCAGAAGTTCTTCGCGGCCGTCAGGTAGCGCTCCTCGCCCGTCTCGTCGTGCAGCCGCACCAGACCCGTGAAGACCGGGATGTGCTGGTTGGCGTGCAGCCCGTCGAGGACGTCCGTGTTCGCGGCGCAGGCGTCGATGAGCCGGTCCAGGTCGAACAGCCGGGCCAGGGCGAGGTGTCCGGCCCGCCCGGTGATCGCGTGCAGATCGCAGACCGCCTCCACGATGCCGCCGAACTCCCCGCTGGAGAACAGCCCCCACATCCGCTGAAGGGTGGCCGACGGCAGCACGGACAGCCGCGCGTACATCCAGTCGCACAGGCCGGACGCGAGATCGAGCGCCCGGCCGTCGTCGGTGGCGAGATACGCGTCCAGCAGTCCTCTGAGGATCTTGTGGGCGGTGTAGTAGGGCGCCCATACGCGGGTGTAGTCGCTGCCGGTCATCGACTCCAGCTCGATGAACTGCGTCTCCGGGTACGCGGCCAGGAAGCCGGGATGGCTGGGCGCGCCCCAGGTGCGGCGCAGGGTGGCGTGCAGTCCCCGCCCTGAGGCGTCCGCGAACGCCGGCCCCGTGGTCTCGTCGAAGGCGTACGACGCCAGGTCGCCCCGGCCGGTGGAGGCGTCGGCGGCACGGCGGCCCTGGAGCTCCGTGATCTCGCCGGCGGTCAGCGCCCGCGAGAACACCTCGACGCCCTCGAAGGCGCCCGCGAAGACCGGGTCGGCGGGGAAGTTCGAGCGCCCCAGCCAGTTGTGGGCGAGGGTGCCGAGCGCGGCCGGGGTCAGGGTCATGGCCGTATCGCGGGCGACGGGACTGCCGTCGACATAGAGGGTGCCCGTGCCGTCGGCCAGGGTGACCGCCAGATGGCTCCACTCGCCGAGGGGCAGTGGCGCGCTGCCGTCGAGGCCCTGCTCGCCGCCCGGCCCCGAGGCGGTGACGGCGAACCAGGGCACCCCGTTCCCGTTGCGGGCGGCCAGATACAGATAGCGGGTGGTGTCGTCGCCGAAGTCGAAGACCCTGGCCCAGGCGGCGCCGTGCGCGGGGCGCACCCACGCGGACAGGGTGAGCGCCGGGGAGCCGGCGAGCACGGCCGGTGGAAGGTCCACGTACTGGTAGGAGCCGCGTACGTTCTCCGCCGCGCGGCCGAACCGTCCCGCCACGCTCAGCACGGCCGGTTCGCGGCGCAGCGCCTCCCGCACCTCGGTGAGGGCCTCGACCATGGTGGTGATCCGGTCCGCGAAGACCTGCTCGCCCGTGCCCCGGTGGGCCTGCGCCAGCATGGTGAGGAAATGGCCGGTGTAGTGCCCGCGCAGATTGCCGTTGGCCTCCCCGTCCAGCCCCTCCCAGCCGCCGGGGGCGACCGCGCCCCGGGTGGACAGGCCGGCGTTGGCGCGGAAGACCTGGAGCAGCCGGTGCACGTCGTAGCCGCGGGCGTGGTCGAGCATCAGCTGCCGCTTGTCGGCGAAGACGCCCGGTCCGAGCGTCACGTCCTCCAGCGCGAAGGGCCGTACGGTCCACGCCGCGGGCAGACCGGGGCGGCGGCCGGTGCTTCGATGCCGCGACCGCGCGTCCCGCGGTCGCGGCGGAGACCGCGGTCGCCGTCAGGGCGGCCGCCTGGAAGAGGGTTCGTCGGGAGAGGGGCCGTACCATGGAATGCTCCTCTGTTCGATATGGCGAACACCGTACGAAAGGTCGACCAGACGATAGGGAGGGCACGGGAAGGCGTCAACGGTGCGGGAGCGATCGGTTCCGGACGCGTCGACGGCGGTCAGGGACGCCGGGCGGACTCCGTCAGCCAGTCGTACGCCGCCCGCGCCGTGAACTCCGGCTGACCGCCCCGCAGCAGCAGTCCGGCGGCGGTGAATTCCGGGGCGCCGGCCTGCGCGGCGACATAGGGGACGGCGATACAGCGCATCCCGGCCGCGTGCGCGGCGGCGGCGCCCGGGGCCGCGTCCTCGACCACCACGCAGTCGGCCGGCTCCGCGCCGAGCCGGCGGGCCGCCTCCAGGAAGACGTCGGGAGCCGGCTTGCCCCGCGCGACCTCGTCGGCCGAGACGACGGTGCGCAGATACGCGTCCAGGCCCGTCCCACGCAGGATCGCCCCGATGGCGGCGGGCGAGGAACCGGAGGCCACGGCCATGGGAACGCCCTCGGCCGCGAGCCGTTCGACGAACGCCCGCATCTCGGGGTACACCCGCGTCGAGGCGGACGCCAGCTTCAGATAGTGGCGGTCCTTGACCGCGAGCAGTTCCTCCACCGGAGCCGACAGCCCGTACCGCTCCCGCCAGTCGGCCAGCGTCTCCCGGGTGCTGATCCCGATGTAGCGCTCGTGCTCGGCCCAGGAGAAGTCCGGCACCCCGTAGGCGGCGAGGGTCCGTTTTCCGGCCTCGTAGTAGTTCGGCTCGCTGTCCACGAGTGTTCCGTCGAGATCGAAGATGACCGAGAGGGGGCCGAGGTCGCTCATGGGGTCCAGGATGACAGGGGTCACCGCCGGGCGGCCCGGCCGACCGCCTCCACCAGCGGCAGCAGCCGGTGCGGGACACGCTCGCGCAGCGCCACCTCGGTACGGGTGCGGACCACACCGGGCAGGCTGATCAGCTTCTGGACCACGTCCTCCAGATGCGCGTTGTCCCGTGCCACCACCCGGGCCAGCAGATCGCCGCCGCCCGTGGTGGAGAACGCCTCGACGATCTCCGGTACGGAGGCCAGCGCGTCGCCCACCTCGTCCAGATTCCCCTGGGTGACCTCGATGTGCACGAACGCGAGCACGGGGTGGCCCAGCGCGACGGGGAGAGTGCGGGACCGGTGCCGGTGATCACACCCTCGCGCTCCATCCGGTCGAGCCGCGCCTGCAGCGTGCCGCGGGCGATCCCGAGGATCCGGGCGTACTCCCGCACGCTGGTACGCGGCTGCTCCAGCAGCAGCCGCAGGATGCGCGTGTCGAGCTCGTCCACTGCCATGAAGTCCCCGTCCCGTCGTCGGCCATTGGCATCCCGTCGGTCCCGCGAGTGCCGCGAGAACTGTACCAATGGTCCAGTCTCACGAGGTGCAGTTGAGCCACTGGTGGGAGGGATGCTGATATGGAGGGGTCGATGGCGCTGCGGACCTCCGCGGCGCCTTTTTGTGCCACCGCGCACACACCTACTGGTTCCCAGGGGCGGTACGTGCTGAAGAGGGTGTTCATGGCTCCGGACCCGGGCCGGATCCGGCTGCGCTTCGCGGCGCGGGGCGTGCTCGGCATCGGGCTGGCCGTCGTCGTCTGCGGACTGGCCGGACATTCGCTCACCGGTGCCGTCACCGGTGGGCTCGCCGCACTGCTCGCCCTGTTCACGGTCACCGACACCACCGTCCGCGGACAGGCGGTCACCACCGCGCTGCTGCCCGCCGTCGGACTGCCGGTGCTCGCCGCCGCGACCCTGCTGTACGACCACCCGGTCGCCCGCGACCTCACCTTCCTCGCCGTGGTCGGCCTCGGCGTGTACGCGCGGCGCTGGGGCCCGCGCGGGCACACCCTCGGGGTCTTTGCCTTCATGACCTACTTCGTGGCGCAGTTCCTGCACGCCAGGACCGGCCAGCTCCCGAGCTGTACGCCTCCGTCCTGCTGTCGGTGCTCGCCGCGGCCGCCGTGCGCTTCGGGCTGTGGTGCTACGAGCGCCGGCTGCCCCCGCCCGTCGTGCCGGCGCCGCCCGCCGGCACGGGGCTGGCCCGCGTCACCACCCGCCAGGCGATCCAGGCGACCGCCGGCGCGGGCTTCGCCCTGGTCGTCGGCCAGCTGGTGTCCGGGCAGCGCTGGTACTGGGCCGTCGGCGCCACCTGGTGGGTCTTCGTCAACACCGCCTCGCGCGGCGAGACCCTGGTCCGCGGCTTCCGGCGGGTGCTCGGCACCGCCCTCGGCATCGGCGTCGCGCTCTTCGTCGCCGTCCCCGCGCACGGCGACGGGCTCCTCACCGCCCTGGTGGCCGCCGTCGCCGTCTTCGGCATCTTCTACACCGCAGCCGTGTCCTACACCTGGATGATGCTCTGGGTGACGGTGCTCGCCGCCATGCTCTACGGCCTGCTGGGCGTGCTCACCCCGGCCTGCTGGCACTCAGGGTGGCGGAGACCGCCGTCGGCGCGCTGGGCGCCGTACTGGCGGTGGCGTTCGTGCTGCCCGTGACCACGCACAGCGTCACCGACGGCTGGATCCAGCGGGCCCTGCGCTGTGTCCACGCGTGCACCGCGCAGGCGGCCGCCCGGCTGGCCGGGACCGCGGACGCCGACCCGGCACCGGCGGTGGCGGAGCTGGAACAGCTGCTCGCCCGGGTACGGCTCTCGGTCGCCCCGCTGACGCATCCGCTGAACCCCATGCTCGGCCGCAAGCGGCGCGCCCGCCGGGTGCTCGCCCTGCTGGACGACTGCGCCCGGGAGATCCGCGGCCTCGTCGCCGTCGCCGCCGACCCGGAGGCCTCGCACGACGCCCGGCTGGCCGCCGCCTGCTGGCGGGTCGAGACCGCCGTCGAGGCGCTCACCGGCGGCCGGGACATCGCCGTACGGACCTCACCGGCCGGGACGGAGCCCGCGCTGGCCCATCTGCACGGCCTGGAGCGGGCCCTCGCCGAGCTGGCCGCGCCGCTGCGGGCGCCCTCCGGCTCCCCGCTGGTCGGCGCCTGACACACATGGCCGGGGCCTGACGCGCGCGGACGCACCGGACCGCGATCTGGTCTAGACCTTAAATGCGTGACTGCTACCGTCACCCCGACCGGCATCGGGCGAGAGGGGACAGTCGTGGCGGACGGCAGGCGGCGGGCTTTCATCGGGTCGTTCACGGCGGCGGGCGGCCCCGGCATCGTCACCGCGGCCGTCGCCCCGGGCAGCGGGGCGCTGACGGTCCTGAGCACCGTGGACGCCGTACCCGACCCGTCCTACCTGGCGCTGTCGTCCGACGGCCGTACGCTGTACGCGGTCAGCGAGACGGCCGAGGGCGCCGTGGCCGCGTTCCGCGTGACCGGCGAGGGGACGGAACCGGCCGGGCGCCCGGTGCGGGTGGACGGCAGCGGGCCGACCCACCTCAGCGTCCACGCCGGACACGTCCTCACCGCGAACTACGGCTCCGGCAGCGTCAGCGTCGTCCCCGTCCGCCCGGACGGCCGCCTGGGGCCGGTGTCCGGAGTGGTCCGGCACAGCGGCTCCGGTCCCCATCCACAGCGCCAGCAGGGCCCCCACACCCACCAGGTGCGGCCCGACCCGAGCGGCCGCTGGACGGTCGCCGTCGACCTCGGCACCGACTCGGTACGGGTCTGCGCCCTGACCGGCGGCACGCTCGTACCGCGCCGGGAGATCGCCCTGCGCCCCGGTTCGGGCCCCGGCACCTGGCCTTCCACCCGGGCGGCTCGTACGCGTACGTCCTCAACGAACTGAGCCCCACCCTCGTCGTCTGCCACTGGGACGCCGCCGACGGCGCGCTCAGGCCGCTCGCCGAGATCCCGGTCCTGCCCGGCACCCCGGCCGGGGACGCCTATCCGTCCGGGGTGGCCGTCTCGCCCGACGGCCGCTTCGTATGGACGGCGACCCGCGGCGAGGACGTCCTGTCCGTGTTCGCGGTGGAGGGCGAGGGCAAGGAGCTGACACCGCTCACCACCGTCCCCTGCGGCGGCCGCTGGCCCCGCGCGATCACCGAGTCCGACGGCGTTCTGTACGTCGCCAACGAACGCTCCGGCGACGTGACCTGGTTCGCCCTGGACCCGGGCACGGGAGTGCCGCGCCGCGCCGGTTCCGTCCCGGTGACCGCGGCGTCCTGCGTGGCCGTCGGCTGACCGGAACGCCGAGGACACGACCAAGGGCCCGCCCCGGAAACCGGAGCGGGCCCTTTCGGCGTCGTGTGCGAGCCGGCCGCGTCAGTGGGCCGGGGTGTTCTGCGCCTGCTGCGGGGCGATGCCCAGCGCGGTCGTGTACTTGGCGAGCGCCAGCTTGCCGATCGCCGGGTAGGGGCCGAGCGCCTCGGCGGCGGAGCAGCCCACCTCCTTGGCGGCCTCCTCCAGCAGGCTCGCGTCGATCTCCGGACCGATCAGATACGGCGCGAGCGCCAGCTGCTGCGAACCGGAGTCGCGCAGCTGCTCCGCCACGGACGCGATGGAACCGTCCTCGTCCAGGGCCGCCGCCATCACCGGCACGGCGAGACGCGCGGCGAGCAGCATGCCGGTGATCCCGGCCGCCTGCACCGCCTCGTCACCGCCGACGGAGGCAAGGATGATGCCGTCGGCCGCCGTCGCCACGGTGAACAGCCGGGCACGGTCGGCGCGGGCCAGACCGGCCTCGGACAGCCGCACGTGCAGCGCCTCGGCGAGCAGCGGGTGCGGGCCCAGCACATCGGTCAGTTCGGCGGCGATACGGCTGTCCATCACGGCCTGGCGGACCTGGCGCAGCAGCGCGCCGTCCGGGCCGGCGAGCAGCGGCACCACGACGGCGACCGGACCGTCGGGCTCCTTGACGTCCATACCGGCGGCGCGGGCCTGCTCGAACCGGGCGGTGCGCTCCGCGGCCGCGTGCGCGAGAACGGCCTGCAGCGTCGGGAACTCCTCGTCGTCACCGTCGAGGTAGCCGATCAGGGCGTCCAGACCGGGCAGCTCGGAACGGGCGATGCTCACGACCTCTTCGGCGAGCGAGCGGGTGGCACTACTGGGCGTACCCGGCACGGCGAGGACGAGCGCGGGCGCGCCCTCGGGAGCCACCAGAGGTTCGGGACGGCGATGCCGTCCGGGCTGGCGGGGGCGCGGCATTCGTACTGGCAGGCCGGACGCGGGCCCAGTGGGGGTGCTCATATTGCGGCATGTTAGTAGCTTCCCGGGCTCCCCTGTTCGGGGAGGGGCGGGTGAGCGTTATCCGTCCGGTTTTGTCTGATGCGTTACGCGCGGATGTCGCCCGCGCGCGTGACGTCCCCACCTGCCGGGCTCGTGACACACAACAGCGTCTCATCGCCCGGGAGGGTGAAGGTGCCGGTGGTGAGGTCCTCCGCGATGCGCACCGCCCCGTCCAGGGGATCACCTTCGGCCAGGATCTGCCGTGCCCCCGGCAGCCGTTCGGCGAGTTCCTCCTCCAGCGGACCGAGCAGCACGGCACCCATCCGCAGCAGGCCCCCGGTGAGACCGACCACGGGCGCGCCCGCCTTCGGGGACACCGCCGCCGCGGAGTCGGCCATGTGCCCGGCGGCCGCGCGCAGGATGCCCGCGGCGACCGGATCGCCGCCGGCCGCGCACTCGCCCACCCGGGGCGCGAAGGAGGCGAGCACGGCGGGCCGGTCGGTCCGCGGGTACAGCCGGCCGGGCAGTCCGGCCGCGGGGCCGAACAACTCCTCGGCGCTCGCCAGCAGTCGTGCGGAACCACCGCGCCGGCCGTCGTGCGCGCGCATCGCCGCATCCAGTCCCGCCCGGCCGATCCAGGCACCGCCGCCGCAGTCGCCGAGCAGATGCCCCCAGCCGTCCGCCCGGCGCCAGCCGGTCAGATCGGTGCCGATCGCGATCAGCCCCGTACCGGCGGCGATCACGGCGCCCGGCCGCGGCCCGACGGCGCCCACGTACGCGGTGACGGCGTCGGCGGCCAGCACCACCCGTCGTACGCCCAGTTCACGGCCGAGCGCGTCCGGCAGTTCCGCGCGCAGCGCGTCGCCCAGGCTGGCCATCCCGGCCGCGCCGATCACGGCCGCCGCCGGCCGCCCGACTCCGGCCTCGGCGCACAACGCCCGTGCCATCGGCACCAGTCGCTCGAGGAAGTGCCCGGGGTCGAGGCCCCGTGCCCCGGTCCGCACCGGCTCCCCGGAGTCCGCCCGGGCCAGCGGTCCGCGTCCCCGGGCGCCGACGACGACCCGGAGACCGGAGCCCCGGAGTCGACGGCGAGGAAGCCGGGGCCGGTCACGGCAGGCGCCAGTCCACCGGTTGGCCGCCCTGGCGGATCAGCAGGTCGTTGGCCCGGCTGAACGGGCGGGACCCGAAGAAGCCGCGGTCGGCGGACTTCGGCGACGGGTGCGCCGCCTCCACCGCGGGCAGATCGCCCAGCAGCGGACGGCAGTTGCGGGCGTCCCGCCCCCACAGGATCGAGACCAGGGCTTGCCCCGGCCGGCCAGCGCCCGTATCGCCTGTTCGGTGACCTCCTCCCAGCCCTTGCCGCGGTGGGCGCCCGGCTTGCGCGGGGCCGTCGTCAGCGCCCTGTTCAGCAGCAGTACGCCCTGCCGGGTCCAGGGTGTGAGATCGCCGCTGGACGGCTGGGGCAGGCCCAGGTCGGTGTTCAGCTCCCGGAAGATGTTGATGAGGCTGCCCGGGAGCTGCCGCACTTCGGGTGCGACCGAGAACGACAGGCCCACCGCGTGCCCCGGGTGGGGTAGGGGTCCTGCCCTACGATCAGGACGCGTACCTCGTCGAAGGGTTGCTGGAAGGCCCGCAGGACATTCGCCCCGGCCGGGAGATAGGTGCGTCCCGCGGCGATCTCCGCGCGCAGGAAGTCCCCCATTCCCGCGACGCGTTCTGCCACCGGTTCCAGGGCCTTCGCCCAGCCCGCTTCGACGATTTCATTCAGAGGTCGTGGTGCCACGGGCGTCACCCTACTGCCGGGACGGGAGCGGAGATCAACCCGTGGCGGGGACCCGACGGAATCCTCAAGTGGCCCGTGCCGTTCCCATGGTTCATGCGACGGCCGCCGCGCGCACGCACAGTACGTCCGGCAGATGTGCCGCCAACTGCCGCCAGCTGTCGCCGTCGTCGGCCGACGCGTACACCTCGCCGTTGCGATTGCCGAAGTAGACGCCTGCCGGGTCCTCGCCGTCGTGCCCCATCGCGTCGCGCAGCACCGTGCCGTAGTGGTCCTCCTGCGGCAGCCCCGCCGTGAGCGGCTCCCAGCTTCCGCCCGCGTCCTGAGTCCGGTACACCCGGCAGCGCCGGCCGGCCGGCACCCGGTCCGAGTCGGCGTTGATCGGGAACACGTACGCCGTGTCACCGCGATGGGGGTGGGCCACGACCGTGAAGCCGAACGTCGACGGCAGGCCCTCGCCGATGTCCGTCCAGTTGCCGCCCGCGTCGTCACTGCGGTACACACCCCAGTGGTTCTGCAGATACAGCCGGTCGGGGTTCACCGCGTCCCGGGCGACTTTGTGCACGCACTGACCGAACTCCGGGTCCGGGTCCGGCAGGAACACCGCCGACACCCCGGAGTTGGACGGGACCCAGCTCGCGCCGCCGTCCAGGGTGCGGAACACGCCCGCCGTCGAGACCGCCACCGTCACGGCCCGCGGATCACGCGCGTCGGTGAGCACGGTGTGCAGCCCCTCACCGCCGCCGCCCGGCACCCACTTCCCGCGTGTGGGGTGCTCCCACAGCGGCCGGACCAGCTCGAAGGTCTCCCCGCGGTCCTCCGAGCGGTACAGCGCGGCCGGTTCCGTGCCCGCGTACACCACGTCCGGTTCGGCCGCGGCCGGGTGCAGCTGCCAGACCCGCTCCAGCGAAGCCCCGGTGTCCTTGGGGAACTTGACGGCGGGCCGGGCCGGTTCGGTCCAGCTGTGGCCCAGGTCGTCGGAGTGGAACACCGACGGGCCCCAGTGCGCGCTGTCCCCGCCGGCCAGCAGCCGGGGCCGCTCGCCCCGGGTGTCGATGGCGAGCGAGTACACGGCCTGTGCGTTGAAGTAGGGGCTCTCGTCGAACTCCCAGTCGCCGCCCCGCCGGCGTCCGACGAACAGGCCCTTACGGGTGCCCACCGCGAGCAGTACCTCAGTCATGCCGATCACCTCCGCGACGTCTTCGTCGACGCCATCGTTTCGGACACCGGCCAGTCTGCACCCCACCACTGACAGTCACCTCCGGACCGGCGGCGTCGCAGGTCAGGCGGTGCGGCGCCCCGTTCCTGCGATCGGGCGCGGCCGCCCGCGGAAAGGTCGGCCGGCGGGTGGCGGCGCACGTCGGAGGACCGCGTCCGTCGCGGCCGCCGCGGGCAGCGTGCCGAAGGCGTGTCCCCAGTCGCCGCCCAGCCGGAGCGCGCAGAAGGCGTCGGCGACCGCGGACGGAGCGTGCCGGACGAGGAGGAGCCCTGCAGCGCCAACGCCATCCGCTCCACCAGCCGCCGCGCGCCCGCCTGCGAGCCGTCCGCGAGCCGGCCCTCGAGCGCGGTCACGGCGGCGTCCAGCCGGGCGTCCGTGCCGCGCGACCGGGCGAGTTCGTCGAACAGCGCCTGCGCGGTGGCCGGATCCCGGCCGAGCGCCCGCAGCACGTCGAGCGCGTTGACGCGGCCCGAGCCCTCCCAGATCGACAGCAGCGGGGCCTGACGGTAGTGCCGGGGCATGCCGGAGTCCTCGTCGTGGCCGAGCGCGGCACCGCCCGCCCGGGGCGGCCCGCCGGTGAACTTGCCGCGCGTCCGTGGCCGCTGGACGCCTGGTCCGGCACGGCCCGCGCGCTCCTCGGACACGTCGGCCGCGCCACGGCCCCGCCGAGCGGCTCGCCGCGTTCGCCGCCGTCGTACGGCAGCTGCTCGCCGATCCCGTCCTGCCCCCGGACCTGCGGCCGGACGGCTGGCCGGGCGACGCGCTGCGGTCCGCCTACGCCGGGTACCGGCGGGAGCCGACGGGCGAGGTGCGCTCCCGCGTGGGCGGCGCCTTGACGGCGGACAGGGCCCGGTCAGCCGTACGAGGCGCCGCGCGGGACGCCTCGTACGACCGCCACCCGTGGGGGCTACCGGTAGGTGACGTCCGACGTCGCGTACTTGCAGTACGTGCTGTCGGGGCCCGAGCCGTTGCTGCTCGGCTCGGCACCGCTGTTGTTGCCGATGTACTTCTGACACGGGATGATCTTCTTGCTGCTGTCCCCGATGACCGTGATGTTCCGCAGGGTCGCGCTGTCGCCGTAGTTGGTGTTGATGCCGGCGATCCTGCCGCCCTTCCAGTTCACCTCGATGGTGTTGAGGTTGATCGTCCGCTTGTACTGCGTGGAGCAGTTGCCGCAGGAGCGGACGAAGGTGCCGAAGTTCTTGACCGAGAAGTTCGACACGTTCAGCGTGCCGGCGCCGTTGAACTGGAACACCTTGTCGCTGGCTTCCTTGGCGCCGCCGCCAGTGACGGTGTACACCGACCCGGACGCCTTGCCCTTGAAGGTGGCGGCGTCCTCGCCGACGTCCTCCCACCAGACGTTCTGCAGCGTGCAGGAGCCCTTGCAGTGCACGCCGTCGGCCGCGGGGGCGCCGAGGATGACGTTCTTCAGGACCGCGCCGTCCGCCAGTTCCAGGATCGGGCCCTGGTCCTCGTCCTGGCTGCCGGAGCCCAGGTCGCCGGTGCCGTAGAGGCGCTGCATCCCGTAGTCCTTGGTGCCGGACACGGCGATGGTGGAGGAGACGCCCTGGCTGCCGTTGGCGGTGGGCCAGGTGACGGCGCTCGCCGGGGACGCGCCGGTGGTCATGACCATGCCAACCGAGAGTCCCAGGGTGGCGAGTGCGCCCGTCAGTGCGCGAGCGCGCGGTCGTTTCGCGGAAGTCATGTCGTTCCTTCTGTCGTGGTGTGGGGTGCGAGCATGTACGTGAACGACGTTCGTGGAGCTGCGCAGTGCGCGGTTCGAAGCCGTGAACCGGTCACGCTGCTGAACGGGAAACGTATGGGGTAAGCGCTTTCTAGTCAACGGCCCGCGTGGGCCACATTCGGCCAGGAAACACGGACGCCGGTGGCCCGGGTGCGGAAGGCGCCCCGGGCCACCGGCGTGAGGGGCGGAAGGCGACGGGCTCAGACGGAGCGGTGGTACGGGTCCGGCACATGGACCTCGCCGCCCAGTTCGCGGGCCGCGTGCCGGGCCCACGAGGGGTTGCGGAGCAGCTCGCGCCCGAGGAACACCGCGTCCGCCTCGCCGTTGGCCACGATCTTCCCCGCCTGCTCGGCGTCGGTGATCATGCCGACGGCCGCGACCGGCAGCGCCGTCTCGTCGCGCACGCGTGCGGCGAAGGGGACCTGGTAGCCGGGGCCGGTCGGGATGTGGACGCCGGAGGCGTTGCCGCCGGTGGAGACGTCCAGCAGGTCGACGCCGTGGGCGTGCAGGTCGGAGGCGAAGCGGACGGTGTCGTCCGGAGTCCAGCCCGCCTCCTCCAGCCACTCCGTGGCCGAGATCCGGAAGAACAGCGGCTTGCCGTCCGGCCACCTCGCGCACGGCGTCGACCACCTCGAGCGCGAACCGCGTCCGGTTCTCGTACGAACCGCCGTAGGCGTCGGTGCGGTGATTGGAGTGCGGGGAGAGGAACTCGTTGATCAGATAACCGTGGGCGCCATGCACCTCGGCGATCTCGAACCCGGCGGCCAGCGCCCGCCGCGCCGCCGCGCGGAACTGTCCGACGATGTCCCGGATCTCCTCGACGGACAGCTCGTCCGGCACCGGGTGCCGCTCGTCGAAGGCGACCGGGCTCGGCGCCACCGGCTGCCAGCCGTGACCGTCGGGGCCGACCGGGGCGCCGCCCTTCCAGGTGCGCTCGGTCGACGCCTTGCGTCCCGCGTGGGCGAGCTGGATGCCGGGGACGGTGCCCTGTGCGGTCAAGAAGCGGGTGATCCGGCGAAAGGCCTCGACCTGGGTGTCGTTCCAGATACCGAGATCGTACGGCGAGATCCGGCCCTCCGGCGACACGCCGGTGGCCTCGACGACGATCAGGCCGGTGCCGCCGGCCGCGCGGGCGGCGTAGTGCGCGAAGTGCCAGTCGTTGGGCGCGCCGGTGCCGGGGCCCTCGGGTGCCGCCGAGTACTGGCACATCGGAGCCATCCAGACCCGGTTGGGCACGGTCACATCGCGCAGGGTGTACGGCTCGAACAGTGTGCTCACGGTGAACTCCATTCGGCGGAACCGGGGTTGAAGGCTCATACGATAAGCATCGTAGTACGGGGGATGTCAAACTACGAAGACTCTCGTAGGATGAGGGTTCCCGGACCGAATGCGAGCCACCGTGACGACCGCCTCAACCGCCCCCAGCAGCCGCGCCCTGCCGCACCCGGCGTGCGAGGAGATCCGGCTGGAGGGGTGCTGCACGCCCTCTCCGACCCCGTACGGCTGCGGATCGTCCGCCGGCTCGCGGCCGAGGGCGTCGAACTGTCCTGTTCCCACTTCGACCTGCCGGTGTCCAAGTCCACCACCACGCACCACTTCCGGGTGCTGCGGGAGAGCGGCGTGATCCGGCAGACCTACGAGGGCACGGCCAAGATGAACGCCGTCCGCCGCACGGACCTGGACGACCTCTTCCCCGGCCTCCTCGACGCCCTCCTCGCGGCGGCCGACCGCCAGGCGGCCCACCACGGCGCCCGGTGACGCCGTCCGGCCGCCGGGTGCCGTCCCGGGCGCCCGGCGTACCACGGGCACCCTCGGCGCTCCGCTGACAGGGTGCCGTCCGCCGTTCGGGGTGCGTGTTCTACGGAAGGAAACTGATCACGCGGTTACGTTGCGTGTGTGCTTGAGGCATCTTTCCTTCATCTTTCCGATCGCTCTCCGGCGGAGGGGGCGGTGTCCGTGTGGCCCGCGTGGGAGGTGCGGGAGGGGAGCGTGCGACGCGGTGGCTCCATGTGCGGCTGGCCTTCGGCGACGGGGCCCGGATCGACGCGCTGGCGACGGTGTGCGACGGCTGGGTGTGCCTCGAGGACGTACGGGCACGGCCCGCGCTGGCACTGGAGGACCTGGCCCTGTTCGCCGACTGGATCGAGGGACCGCTGGCACGGGCCTGCGGTGCCGAGGCGGGGGCGGACTCCGGGACGACTCCGGGGACGCCGCCGGCCCGGGGCGCACCGGCGGCGGCCCGCGCCGCCGACAGGGCCGGGGGAGCGGGGCTCGTGGCGCGGGCGTACCGCACGGCGCAGGAGAAGGGCGCCGATCCCGTCCTGGCCGTGATGGACGAGACCGGCTACAGCCGGCGCGGCGCGCTCAGGCTCATCCGCCGGACGCGCGACGCGGGCCTGCTGCCCGCACGGCACGTCCGGCGCTGAGCCGGCCGGCCGGGGCGGGCGCCCGGTGCGGGGGCCGGGGTGGTTGGGGCCTGGTGCGGGGACCGGTGCGGGCGGCCTGGTGCGGTGTGCCGTCAGATCAGGTCGCGCATCCGGCTGATCTCGCTGGTCTGCTGGGCGACCACGTCGTCCGCCATCTCCTCCACCACGAGGTTGTTGCCCTCCCCTTCACCTCGGTGGCCATGGTGATCGCCCCCTGGTGATGAGTGATCATCAGGGTGAGGAAGAGCTGGTCGAACGCCGCGCCGTCGGCCGCGCTCAACTGCTTCAGCTGGGCCTGCGTGGCCATCCCCGGCATCGTCGCGTGATCGTGCGCGTGCCCTTCGTCCCGCTCCGCCTTGTCGTGGCTCTTCAGCCACGCCTTCATCGCCTCGATCTCGGGCCCCTGGGCGGCCCCGATGCGCTCCGCCAGCTTGACGATCTTCTTCGACTCGGCGCGGTCCGGGGCCAGTTCGGTCATCACGAGGGCCTGCGCGTGGTGCTCGATCATCATCCGCGCGTACCTCACGTCCGCGGAGTTGGGGAGTCGTCCTCCGCGCGCTGCCGCTCGGCCTCCTCGGCCGACAGGGTCCGGTTGGCCTCCCCGGGCGCACCCGGTGCGATGACCGAAGGCCCGCTCCCGGCAGCCGACTTGGTGTCGTCGGTGTCCGAGTCGCAGCCCACGAGCCCGAGTACGGCCAGGGCGGTCAGCCCGGCCGCGACGACGGACACGCGTGACGCACGGCGGTAGTGCACAAGGACCTCCTGTGACGGGCGGCAACCCCTTTGAGGTTGCGGCACATGACACCTCGTGAGTGTCGACGACCGTCCTAGCACGCTTCCGCGGGTCAGTGATCGAAAAACTTCATTGCAAGTGTGTTGCCCTCTGTTGGTATGTGCATGTCGAAGACGATACTGCCGGAGCGAAAACCGTTCCGACGTGAACGGAACCAGGGAGGAAAAACAGTGATCCTGTTGAGCGTTTCCCGAAATCGGCGCAGACGCCTGGGAGTCGTGGCGGCGGCCGGCGGCCTGCTGGCCGCGCTGCTCACCGCCGCGCCGGCCGCGGCGATCCCCGACCCCGGGGACTCGCCCGCCGCCGAGAAGGAGGTTTCCCGCAGCGACCAGGCCGAGGCCCGCCGGGCCATCGAGAGCGGTGCGATACCCGCCCAGGACGAGGTCGTCCACTCCGACAACATCCGGCATGTCGCGCACATCCCCAAGGACGTGCTGTCCGGCACCAACTCGGACCTGGCCTTCCAGGGACGGTACGCCTTCGCCGGCAACTACGACGGGTTCCGCATTTTCGACATCAGCAACCCGAAGGCGCCGAAGACGGTGGCCCAGGTGCTGTGCCCCGGCTCGCAGAACGACATCTCCGTCTCCGGCGATCTGCTGTTCCTGTCCACCGACTCCTCGCGCAGTGACGACAGTTGCAACAGCACCACGCAGCCGGCCACCGAGAAGTCCTCGTGGGAGGGCATGAAGGTCTTCGACATCAGCGACAAGCGCAACCCGCGCTACGTCGCCGCCGTCGAGACGGCCTGCGGTTCGCACACCCACACGCTGGTGCCCGAGAGTAGGAACGTCTACATCTACGTCTCCTCGTACTCGCCGAACGCGGCCTACCCGGACTGCCAGCCGCCGCACGACGGCATCTCCGTCATCAAGGTGCCGCGCAAGGCCCCGCACAAGGCGGCGCTCGTCGGCTTCCCGGTGCTGTTCCCGGGTGAGGGCCCCGACGGCGGCGGCAACCCCGGCGGACCCACCAACCCGGGCGTCTCCAAGACCACCGGCTGCCACGACATCACCGTGCTCCCTCGAAGGACCTGGCCGCCGGTGCCTGCATGGGCGACGGCATCCTGTTCTCCATCAAAGACCCGGAGCGTCCGCGGGTGATCGACCGGGTGCAGGACAACGTCAACTTCGCGTTCTGGCACTCTGCGACCTTCAACCAGAAGGCGAACAAGGTCGTCTTCACCGACGAGCTCGGCGGCGGCGGCGCCGCCACCTGCAACGCGGAGATCGGCCCGGACCGCGGCGCGGACGGCATCTACGACATCGTCGGCAAGGGTGACAAGCGCAAGCTGGTCTTCCGCAGCTACTTCAAGATCCCCCGTCACCAGGCGGACACCGAGAACTGCGTCGCCCACAACGGCTCGCTGATCCCGGTCAAGGGCAAGGACCTGATGGTCCAGGCCTGGTACCAGGGCGGCGTCTCCGTGTGGGACTTCACCAACTCCTCGAAGCCGAAGGAGATCGCCTACTTCGAGCGCGGTCCGCTCTCCACGGAGGACCTCGTCACCGGGGATCCTGGTCGGCGTACTACTACAACGGTTACATCTACTCGAACGACATCGCCAAGGGCTTCGACGTCCTGAGGATCGACGACCGGCGTACGGACCCGGCCCGCGGGGTCCATCTGCGGGAACTCAACACGCAGACCCAGCCGGACTACTTCGACTGAGTATCCGGCTGCGGTCCGGTCGAGAAGAACCGGGCCAGGTCCGCTCCGCACGTCCCGCCGGGCACCTCGGTGTCCGGCGGGACGCCCGTCTCCCAGTCGAGCCGGTAGCGCTTGAACAGCTCCGCGCGCAGTACGGGGACCGGCATGGGCGCGCCCGGCATCAGGGCCGCGTACACGGCGCCCATCAGCAGGGCGCGCAGCATCGGGTAGTCCGCGTCGACGTCGTCGGAGCCGTGCCGGGCGACGGTGTCGCGCAGCAGTTCCGCCAGGCGGCGCTGTTCGGGGCAGGGCAGGAAGCCCTCGGCCTGCAGCAGTCCGGCCATGTGCTGGCGCATCAGCACCGGCCGCTCCCGCGCCAGACCCAGGATCGCGTCGATCGCCCGCGCCATCCGCTCCCGGCCGTCCTCGGTGTGCGGCTCCCGCTCCAGGGCCTCCTCCAGGGTGCGGTGCATCAGCCGGTGCACGGCGGACTGCAGGAGCTGGCGCTTCCCGGGAAGTAGTACGAGACCAGCCCCCGCGCGGAACCGGCCCGGTCGGCTATGTCGCCCAGCGTCGTCGCCTCGTACCCGTGCTCGCCGACCAGCTCGACGGCGGCGTGCAGGAGCCGCTCCTTCGAACGTCTCCGCAACTCTTCATTGACCAGGGCGCTGCGCGGGGACATGCTGGACTCCTGCGTTGACTGGCTGACAGCCAACTATACTCAACGCGTCCGGTGAGGCCCCTGGTTGGGCCTCTTCGGGGTGCCGTTCATCTCGGGCGACGCGGGGATCGTCCGAGATGAACGGTTGCCGGGCCGCGGCGGTTGTGGAACTCCACCGCCGCCAGCACCAGCAGGGCGCCCAGCAGCCAGCCGCCCAGGACGTCCGTGGGCCAGTGGACGCCGAGCCAGATCCGGGTGAGGCCCACGCCGATCACGGAGACGGCCGCCACCGTCAGCGCCGTACGCCACAGGACGCGGGGCGCGCCGTGACGGCGCAGAAGCCACAGCAGCAGGCCGCAGACGACCGTCGCGGTCATGGCGTGCCCAGACGGGAACGCGGCGTAGTGCGCGGAGTCCACGGGGTCGGGCCAGGTCGGGCGGGCGCGGTTCAGGGCGGCCTTGAGGCCCTGTTGTACGGCCGTGCCGACGGCGACGGTCAGGAGCAGCCAGAGTGCCGTCCAGCCGTCGGCGTAGCGGCGGAACAGCAGGAGGGCCGTCGCGCCGCAGAGGATTCGCATCGTCCAGGGGTCCCAGATCCAGTCCGTCAGGATGCGGGACGCCTGGGTGAGCGTCGGTTCCTCGACCGCCCAGCGGTGGGTGGTGCGGGCGATGCCGGTGTCCAGGTCGAGCAGGGGGCGCCATTCGATGCCGACGAGTGTCAGCAGGAGGGCTGAGCACAGGGCGAGGAGGATGGCGGGCAGGGGGTGGCGCGGTGGCGGTGGCTCTGGGGTTGGGGCGGGGAGTCGGCGTGGGGGTGCGCATGGGGCGATCCTCGCGGAACGGGGGTGAGCGGGGCCAGTCTCCGTGGCCGGGGGTGTTCGCGCTGCCCGGCGCTCGCGGGGTGCCGTCGCGCCCACCCGTGCCGCCCTGCGGCACGACTGCCCGCGGGAGCGGGGGCGAGCGGGCGCGTTTCCGTGGCCGGGGTGTTCGCGCGGGTCGGTGTTCGCGGGGTGCCGCGCGGTGGGGTGGGGCGGGGGTGGGTTGCGCTGCCCGGCACTTGCGGGGTGCCGTCGCGCCCACCCGTGCCGCCCTGCGGCACGACTGCCCGCGGGAGCGGAGGGTGCGGCGGCTGCGCGGGGACACGGAGGGTGCGGCAGGGTTGACCGTGAGGGCGGAATGTGCGGCGCGGCTGCCCGTGGTGCGTGGGAGTCAGCTCAGGGCTCGTAGGGCTGGGGTGAGGGCCAGGAGGACGGGGGCTGTCGGGATCAGGGACGCCACCGCCGTGAGGCGTAGGCGGTGGGCTGGGGTGAGGCGGTTCTCGGGGGTGAGGAGGCGGTGGACGCGGGCCGGGACATGGGTTCCTGGGGTGGTGAAGACCCCGCGGTGTTCGTTGAGTTCCACCAGCGCCAGTGCCGTGGTCAGCCGGCCGAAGCGGCGGGACGCCATGTCGTCGGCGGCGAGTTCGACCAGCCGGTGCATCTCCTCGCGGAACGCCGCGAACACCGGCACCTGCGGGAAACCGCCCGCCAGCGCCGAGGAACAGTGCCGCAGCCAGTCGTGCCGGGCCTGCGCGTGGCCCCGCTCATGGGCGAGGACGGCGTCGAGCTGTCTGCCCTCAGCCGGCGCAACGCGGCCGTGGTGACGACCAGCCGGGACGGGGAGCCCGGCAGCCACCAGGCGTCGGGCCGCTCGCCCTCCAGGACCACGAGCCGGTCGGAACTGGGCTGTTCCCCGGGCAACCGCGGTGCCCGCACCCGCAGTTCGGCCCGGCGTGCCCGACGCCGTGCACGGGCCCGTACGACCTCGCGGACCAGCATCGCCGCGCTCCACAGCCCGCCGCACGCCAGCGCCACCGCGGTGGTCTGTGCGAGCAGCCCGGCCGTACCGAGCGTGTACGACTCCACGACCGCGCGGGGCGCGGTGGCGAACACCCGGCCGCCCACCGCCCGCCAGGCGGCCGCCGCGCTGAACGTCATCGACAGCGCGCAGCACAGCAGCACCGCCGCGATCACGCACTGCCACGCCCACAGCGCCACCACCGGTTCACGGTCCGGCCAGTCGGCCCGGGCCAGCAGCCGGGGACCCAGGACGGCGGTCAGGACGCCGAGCATCAGCAGCGCCGTGGGGAGGATCATGTCCGCAGCCTATGAGCGGGGGCCGCCCGGAACACGGCCCTCGGCGCCGAAGTGACGCAGGCAACGGTCCCGCCCTCACATCGTCAGCAGCATCGCCACCATCGCGATCCCCATGGACAGCCGGCAGGCCCGCGCCAGCTCCGGCCGGTCACCCCAGCCGGCACCCGCCCCCGCACCCCCGTCACGGAGGCCACGGGCACCAGCCGTACGCCGGTGGCGAGCACGTACGCCGTGAAGTAGAGCAGCAGCGCCCCGGTGAGCGGGGTATGCCGGCCCCGCCGTGACGGTGACCGCCCCTGTCCCGCGGTGGCCATCGTCACCGCCATGTACACCATCGCCCCGGCACCTATCAGATGGTGCAGATGCCGCACCCCGGTGCGGGCCGTCCACAGCGCTTGCAGCCCCGCCGCGCCGAACACCGCCGCGAGGGCAGGCCAGGCCCACCCGGGCGGTGTGAACACCGCCGCCGGTACGGCCATCACGGCCATGCCGAAGCCCATGAGCGCCTCGCCGCCCGCGGCGCGGCGCGGCTCCCACATGGCTGCGCATGCGCAGCAGACAGTAGGCGCCGACCGCCGCGCAGAGCGCGACCAGCAGCCAGCCGGACGACGCCGGTCCGTGCACCGGAACCTCCCCTAGACCCGCCGGACGGTCGTTCATGGCATGCCCGGTCCCGGCCGGGGACACCCGAGCGCACAGGAGTGCGAGGGAGCGTGCGGGGAGCGCGGCCGGTAGAACCATATATTTCACAGGTAAAACACCTGTTAACCTTGTTCTTCATGAGCAGTGCGACCCCCACCCCTGCCGGCCCACGGCCCGCCCGACACCTCCCGCTCGCCGCCCCGCTGCGCCTCGGGCGGCCCTCGGACATCTGGTTCAAGCCGGCCCTCAGCGTGGTCGCCGCGGTCGCACCGCCCAGCCTGCTCCTGGTGGCGCTCGGCCGCCTGGACCTCGCGATGTACACCATGGCGGGCTCCCTGTGCGCCCTGTACGCCCACAACCGCCCGTACGCCGCCCGGGCCAGGGCGCTCGCGTGGGTGGTGCTCGGCATGCTCGGCGGCCTCGCCGCGGCTCTGGTCGCCGCCTCCCTCACCACGAACGCGGTGATCCTGGTCGGCGTCGGCGCCGTACTGGCCGCCGTGCAGAAGGCGCTGTGCGACGCCACCCGCATCGGCCCTCCCGGCCATGTGATCCTCACCTTCGTCAGCTCCGCCGCGCTGTTCGTGCCCCAGACCCCGGCCAGGTCCCCGGTCATCTCGCCCTCGCCGCCGCGGCGGGTGCCTGGGCCTACCTCGTGGGCATGGCGCCCGCGGCGCTGCGGCCGCACGGCCCCGAACGCCGCGCCACCGCCCACGCCCTGAACGCCGCCGCCGCGTACGCCCACGCGGGCGGCACCGGCGACCGCACCGCCGCCTACGCCGCCGTGCACACCGCCTGGCAGTCCCTGCTCTCCGCCGGCAACCGGCCCTCCGCGACCCGCCGCGCCCTCGAACGGCTCGTGGTCCGCGCCGAGGTCGCCCTCGCCGCGCCCGCCGACGCCGACCCCGTACGGCTGCGCGCCTGGGCCCGCGCCCTGCGCGGCACCGGCGCCGTCCCGCCCACCGACGACCCCCGCGCGGACGCCGCCGAACTCCTCGGCCTCGCCGCCGAGCGCGCCACCCCGGCCCGCCCCTGTGGACCAGGCTCGGCCCGCTCACCCCCATCGCCGTACGCACCGCCCTCGGCTGCGCCCTCGCCGGCTACGCCTCCTCGCCCTCGGTGCCGGCCGCCCCTACTGGGCCCTGGTCACGGCGGCCTCGCTCTACCAGGTCAACATCACCCTCACCTGGAGCCGGGCCGTCCAGCGGGTCGTCGGCAACCTCGCCGGCGTGCTGCTCTTCGCCGCCGTCGTCCCGGTCGCGCACCTCGGCCCGCTCGCCCTCGTGCTCTGCTGCCTGGTGTTCAGCTTCGGCGCCGAGGCACTCATCGGCCGCAACTACTGGCTCGGCAGCGTCTGTGTCACCCCGCTGGCGCTGCTCGTCACCGAGTTCGCCGGATACCAGCGGCCCGGTGAACTGATCGCCGACCGCGCGGTGGACACCCTCGTCGGCGCCCTGGTCGGCTTCGCCGCCGCCGTGGCCGTCACCAACCGGCGGGCGGGCGACCGCGTGGAACGGGCCCTCGCCACAGCCGGCCGCGCACACGAGCACGCCGCGCGCCTCCTCGCCGGACCCCGGCCCGCCCCCGCCGCCCTGGACGCCGCCCGCCGTGACCTCGCGGCCGCCCTGGTCGACCTGCGGGCCACCGCCGACGCCGCGTCCGGCGAGTGGTGGCACCGTGCGCCGGCCCGGGAGCGGGTCGTGCTCGCCGAGCGGACCGGACACCGTACGCTCGCGGCGACGGTACGACGCCAGGGGCTGCTCCCGGACCCCGGCGCGAGCACGAACACGGAGGACGTACGGCCATGACGGCGACCGAAGGACCAGCGGCGGCCGACGGCGACGGACCGGCGGCGGACAGGGAGCCGTCCGGCGGCTCACGGGGCGACACCGTCGCCGCCGTCGTCCGGCAGTGGCGAGCCGTCCACCCCGGCCTCGACACCGGGCCCATGGAGGTCATCGGCCGTATCAACCGCTGCGCCGCCCTCCTGCAGCAGGCGGAGGACGCCCCGCTGCGCCGCGCCGGCCTGACCCGTCCGGAGTTCGACCTGCTGGGCGCGCTGCGCCGTACCGGCCACGAGCTCACCCCGAGCGAGCTGGCCCGCGAGACCTTCTCCTCGGGCGCCGCCGTCACCAAACGCCTCAAGCAGCTCAGCGAGCGCGGACTGGTCGAACGCCGCGGCGACACCCGCGACCGCCGGGTCGCCCATGTCCGCCTCACCGACCCCGGACGCGACCTGGTCGACGGCATCCTGCCCGCGCAGCTCGCCTACGAGACCGCCGTGCTGTCCGGTCTGGACCGCCCGGAACTCGGAGAACTCGCCGCCCTGCTCGGCGAACTCCTCGGCCAGCTCGAAGGACGCCTGGGCGCGCTGCGGGCCTGAGAGGGGTTCCGAGCGTGTCCAGAACTGGCTAGACGCCCGGCCGGTACCGGAGCGGGTGCTCCGCCGGGATCTCCACCAGCACGATCGGGGTGCCGTCCGGGTCGGCGATCCACATCTCGAGCAGCCCCCACGGCTCCAGCAGCGGCGGCCGGACGATGTCGACGCCCTTGCCCGCCAGCTCCTCGTGCGCCACCGCGATGTCCTCGACCTGGAGCCACAGCCGTACCTCGGGGGACGAGGGCGCCGCCGGGGAGGATCCGCGCGGCCGGAGAGCTCCAGGTACCCGCCGCCGAGGAAGTAGACGGTGCCGCGCTCCGGGCCGGTGCCGAACTCGCGGTGGACGGCGAGGCCCAGCCGCTCGCCGTAGAAGGCGCGGGAACGGCCGGGGTCGGTGGGGCGGAGCAGGACGCGGCTGCTCAGTACATGCACCATGCGGCCGAGCGTAGTGGCCGGGTTACCCTCGATCCCGCCCGAGCCACGCCGGAAGGCGCCCAGGAGAACCGGAGACGTGCCCATGGATTCCGCCACCGACACCGCGCTGACCTTCCGTGACGCGACCGACGCCGATGTGGACGACCTCGTCGCGCTGATCCAGTCGGCGTACCGGGGCGATTCCAGCAGGGCCGGGTGGACCACCGAGGCGGACATCCTCGAGGGGCAGCGGACCGACCCGGAGGGTGTGCTGGAGGTCATCAAGTCCCCGGACAGCCGGCTGCTCACGGTCGAGCGGGACGGCCGCGTCGTCGCCTGCTGCCAGCTCGAACACCGCGGCGCACACGCCTACTTCGGGATGTTCTCGGTCAGCCCCGCCCTCCAGGGCGCGGGACTGGGCAGGCGGATCCTCACGGAGGCGGAGCGCCGGGCCCGCGCGGACTGGGGCGTGACCGAGATGCACATGACGGTGATCTCCGTGCGCGGCGATCTGATCGCCTGGTACGAGCGGCGCGGCTACCGCCGTACGGGACGGATGACACCCTTCCCGTACGGCGACGAGCGCTTCGGCATCCCGCGGCGGGACGACCTGGAGTTCGAGCTGCTGGTGAAGGAACTGGTCTGACGCCTCACGCCGTGAAGCGGCCGGTGCGCTTGATCTCCGGATAGTCGGTGGTGGCGCCGTCGAGTCCCAGGGCCCGGACCAGCCGCAGGTGGTCCTGGGTGTTCACCACCCAGCCGAAGATCCTCAGCTCGGCCTTCCGCGCCCGCTCCACGATCTCCAGGGTGAGCCGGCGGATGTTGAGGCAGACGGTCGACGCCCCGGCCGCGACCGCCCGCTCGACGACGTCCGTGCCGTAGCGGCTCGCCACGAGTGCCGTACGGACGCCGGGCACCAGGCGGGCGATCTCCGTGATCGCCTCGTCGTGGAACGAGGACACCTCGACCCGGTCGGTCAGATCCCGCGCGTTCAGCACCCCGGCGAGCGCCCGGGCCGCCTGGACGTCCTTGATCTCGGCCTGCAGAGGCGCCCCGACGGCGTCCAGCACCTCCTCGAAGACGGGAATCCGCTCGCCCCGCCCGGCGTCCAGGGAGCGCAGCTCGGCGAGCGTCCGGTCGGCGATCGCGCCGGTGCCGTCGGTGGTGCGGTCCACCTCGGCGTCGTGCATGACGACGAGTGCGCCGTCCTTGCTCAGATGGAGGTCGAGTTCGATGACGTCGAGGCCCGACTCCTGGGCGGCGACGAAGGACCGGAGGGTGTTCTCGGGCTCGACACCCATGATTCCGCGGTGACCGATGGTGAGGAAGTTCAAGGTGCGACTCGCTTCCGTCGACGGCGGCGGGGGGCCGCGTCCCTACGGCCCTCCTGGACCGTATCGCCTGTGCCCGCCGCGTCCAGAGGTTGAACCCCGATCGCGGGCACTGTCGTCCACACGGGTGTCCGGCAGGAAAAAATGCGGTGAGGACCCAGGTGCGGCAGGATAATTTCCTGAGGTCCCCCTTGCTGGGAGAAACGACGTATGTATACGGTCTCCCTACGCGAGGTTCTCCCGTGGAGGATGGGTCATGACGGAAATTCTTGTGCAGGTGGGTGCCGAGGAGCAGGTTCCTTCGGCGACGAGGGTGGTGGAGCACCCGGCGTGGCCCGTGCTCAAGGATGCCGTGGAGCGGATCCGGCCCTGGCAGTCCAAGGACGGTTCGATCGACTTCGACGCCGAGGGCGCCCCGTCCCGCGACGAGGCCGGCAGTGCCGTACGTGCCGTGATCGGCGCCGTCGGCGAGCTCTCCCCGCTGCTCCCGCACGACCGCGCCTACCACGAGGCGCTCGCCGGGGACCTGGGCCGCTGGGCCGACGGCGGCTTCGAGGTGCCCGACTTCCTCGACTCGCTGCTGGCCTTCCAGCCGGCCGCGCACCGCGAGGACGGCCTGCAGCACCTGGTCGTCTTCCCGATGTACACCCAGAACGGCAACCCGGACCGCAACCTCGAGGCGGTCGTGCTGCGCATGGTCTGGCCCGACTGGCTGGCCGAGCTGGAGCGCACCCGCTACGACAACCCGCTGTTCTGCGGCATCACCTTCGAGGACTTCACCGCGGGCTACGACACCAACTCCGCGGTCCTCTTCCCCGAGACCATCGCGGTGCGCGAGGCCCCCGAGCGGTTCACCTGGGGCGGCATCTTCTGCGACCGCGAGGCCGCCCGCTTCCGCCGCGTCACCGAGGCCGCCGTGGACGTCCTGGGCCTCGAGCTGCCCGAGGACGTCGCCGCGCTGGTGCACGACCAGAAGCGCTGCGAAGAGGCGTTCGTGCTGTGGGACATGGTCCACGACCGCACCCACAGCCACGGCGACCTGCCCTTCGACCCCTTCATGATCAAGCAGCGCCAGCCGTTCTGGATGTACGGCCTGGAGGAGCTGCGCTGCGACCTCACCGCCTTCAAGGAGGCCGTGAAGCTGGCCGGCGACGGCGTCCCGCAGGCCCGTGACGTGCAGGTCGCGGTGCTCTTCGACCGGATGTTCCGCTTCCCCGTCACCGGCGCGCGCGTCCGCAACTACGACGGCCTCGGCGGCCAGCTCCTCTTCGCCTACCTGCACAAGCGCGACGTCGTCCGCTGGACCGACAACCGGCTCTCCATCGACTGGGAGCGCGCCCCGCAGGTCACCAACCAGCTGTGCGCCGAGATCGAGACGCTGTACCGCGACGGCATCGACCGTCCGAAGCTCGTCCACTGGTTCGCCGGGTACGAGCTGGTCTCCACCTACCTCTCCCCGCACCCGGGCTCCAGGTGGGCCAAGGGTCCCGACGCCCTCGACCTGACACAGCCGCCGCGGAAACTCGTGGATGACGTGCTTCCGGACGAGTTTCCGCTGAGCATGTTCTATGAGGCACTGTCCAAGAAGCTGAAGAACGTGATCGCCGAAACCAAGGGCATCACGGCGGACGGTGCGGAGCGGGTCGCCGCGTGAGCGATCGCGATTCCACAACTGCTCAGGAGGCGAGGACCATGGGGAACGGGGCGCTCGAGGGCGCGGTGATCGCGGTGGCCGGAGCGGGCGGACCCGCGGGCCGGGCGGCGCTGCTCAGGCTGGCCGAGGCGGGAGCGACCGTCGTCGGCTCGGACAACGACCCGGAGCGGCTGGCGGAGGCCGTCGACGCGGCGCGCTACGCGCACGGCGGCGCCACCGTCACCGGTGACACCGTCGACCTGCTGGACCTGGCTTCCACCCGTGAGTGGGCCGCCCGCGTCGAGAAGGAGTTCGGGCGGGTCGACGGTCTGGTCCATCTCGTCGGCGGCTGGCGCGGCAGCGAGACCTTCACCAAGACCAGCCTGGACGACTGGGACTTCCTGGAGCTGCTGCTGGTGCGCACCGTGCAGCACACCAGCCTTGCCTTCCACGAGGCGCTGCAGCGCAGTGACCGCGGGCGGTACGTCCTGATCAGCGCGTCCGGCGCCACCAAACCCACCGCCGGCAACGCCGCGTACGCGGCCGGCAAGGCCGCCGCCGAGGCGTGGACGCTGGCCATGGGCGACTACTTCCGCAAGGCCGGGGCGAGGCGGGGCCGACGTCGGCGGCTGCGATCCTGGTGGTGAAGGCGCTGGTGCACGACGCGATGCGCGCCGACCGCCCCAACGCGAAGTTCGCGGGCTTCACGGACGTCAAGGATCTCGCCGAGGCCATCGTCGGTGTCTGGGACAAGCCCGCCGCGGAAGTGAACGGAAACCGTCTGTGGCTGACCGAGAAGCCGTGAACCCACCGAGGACCGACGCGCGTCGTCACCACGACCCGGACGTCCGCGGTTTCGCCAGTGACAACTACGCCGGGGTCCACCCGGAGGTCCTCGCCGCCCTGGCCCTCGCGGGCGGCGGCCACCAGGTCGCGTACGGTGAGGACGCCTACACGGAGCACCTCCAGCACGTGATCCGCAGCCACTTCGGCGCCACCGCCGAGGCGTTCCCGGTCTTCAACGGCACCGGGGCCAACGTCGTCGCCCTCCAGGCGGTCACCGACCGCTGGGGCGCGGTGATCTGCGCCGAGAGCGCCCACATCAACGTGGACGAGGGCGGCGCCCCGGAGCGGGTCGGCGGCATGAAGCTGCTCACCGTGCCGACGCCGGACGGCAAGCTCACCCCCGAGCTGATCGACCGGCAGGCGTACGGCTGGGAGGACGAGCACCGGGCGATGCCGCAGGTGGTCTCCATAGCCCAGGCCACCGAGCTGGGCACGGTGTACACCCCGGACGAGATCCGCGCCATCTGCGAGCACGCCCACGCGCACGGCATGAAGGTGCACGTCGACGGCTCCCGGCTGGCCAACGCCGCCGCCACGCTGAACGTGCCGATGCGCACCTTCACCAACGGCGTCGGTGTCGACCTGCTGTCCCTGGGCGGCACCAAGAACGGCGCGATGTTCGGTGAGGCGGTCGTGGTGATCGACCAGGACGCCGTCCGTCATATGAGGCATCTGCGCAAGCTGTCGATGCAGCTGGCGTCCAAGATGCGCTTCGTCTCGGTGCAGCTGGAGGCCCTGCTCGCCCGCGACCTGTGGCTGCGCAACGCGCGGCACGCCAACGAGATGGCGCGGCGGCTGGCCGAGGGCGTCCGCGCGGTGCACGGTGTCGAGATCCTTCACGAGGTGCAGGCCAACGCGGTCTTCGCGCGGCTGCCGCACGACGTGAGCGAGCGACTCCAGAAGCGGTTCCGCTTCTACTTCTGGGACGAGGCGGCCGGCGACGTGCGCTGGATGTGCGCGTACGACACGACCGAGGACGACGTGGACACGTTCGTGGCGGCGCTCAAGGAGGAGATGGCGCGCTGACTGATTGCATAGGTATGCGGTCGACCGGAAATGCATTGACTGGCGGTCGGTCGCATACCTATGCTCTGGCGGCATGCAGCTGATCCAGGAAACCCCGGACCTCTCCGCCTACTTGGCCGCCGACGAGGCGATCGACCAACGGGGCAACCGACTCGTATGACTATGCGCGGGCCGCCTTCGAGTTCGTGCGTGACACCATTCCGCACTCACAGGACTCCGGCGATCTCCGGGTCACCTGGCGCGCCTCCGACGTCCTGGAACAGCGCACCGGCATCTGCTACGCCAAGGCCCACGCGCTGGCCGCGCTGCTGCGCGCCGAGGACATCCCCACCGCGCTCTGCTACCAGAACCTCGGCGTCGTCCACGGCCTGATCGCCGTACGTTTCAACACCGCCTGGCACCGCCAGGACCCCGAGGAAACAAACCGGGAGTGGACGCGAGATTCTCCCTGACCGGCGAACACCTGGCCTTCACGCCGGACCCGGCAGCGGGCGAGCACGACTATCCAGCCCTCTACGCCACCCCGCACCCGGCGGTCCTCACGGCCCTGCGCTCCGCCTCCGACCGCCCCCACCTCTGGCAAACCCTCCCGAGGACACTCGACGGCCAGCCCCCGCCGCGCAACTGCGGTACCTCCCCGGTGCCTGAAGGGTCTGGGAGGCGCCCGGCGGACGCCGGCGGGCACCCACCCCCGCCCCGCCCCGAGCACGCCCGCTAGTCTGCCCGCCATGCATGACGGGGGAGAGACGGAACAGACCGAGACGGAGACCCGCCCGAGCCGCCTCGCCCGGCTGAGGCGACACTGGGTCCTCGCCTCGGCCGTGGCCCTGGCACTGGCCGCCACAGCGACAGGCGTCCCCTCGTGATGGCGGACTCCGCCGAGCCCCCTGTCACCCCATCCCCGCCTCGACCCGCGCACTCGCCGGGCAGCCCACCGCCGCCACCCGAGCCCTGGACCCGGGCGACGACCTGTCCCGTCTCCCGGCCGTACGCGGCCTCATCGCCCACGAGCACCCGTGCGGCGACGGCGCCAGGGCGCTCGGCGCCGTGGTGGAGGCCGCGACCCGCGCCCCACGCCCCGGCACACCGCACACCGTGGCCCAGGCCCGCGCCGCCTACGCCGTCGTCGAGGCGCTGGACCGGGCCGAGGTTCCCGACGGGATGGCTCCCGGGGTCGCCAGGATGCTGGCCGACTACGTCGTGGACGAGGCGCGCTATCTGATGTTCTCCGACCAGGCCACCGCCCCGGCGGTGACGGCGGAGGAGGCCGCGCCGGACGAACACGGCCGGACCGCGTACGGCCGTTTCCTCGCCCCCGGCGAGGCGCACGCCGACTTCGAGTACCGCGACCAGGTCTCGGGCGCGGAGGCCCGCACGAGCGCTCTCATCGAGGAAGTGGCCCGCGACCCCGAGGCGTTCGCGATCCTCTACGACGCCGAGCGCGCGTACTTCGCCCACTATCTGGAACGCCTCACCGGCCAGGGCGGCGACCCCGGCTTCCGCCCCGAGGGCGACGCGTCCGGTGACACCCGCCACGGCGACCCCACCACCTGGCCCGACAACGACCTCGAGGACATCGCCGAGCGGATCGGCGCCCTGATGAAGCACCGCGCGGCGCACACCAGGGACGGCGCGATCCCGGACGTCGTCGCCTTCGACAAGGCCGTGGCCCGGCACACCCGCGGTTCCTACCGCGCCGCGCCCCGGCAGGTGACCAGCCGCCCGCCCATGGGCGACATCGCCGGCCGGCCGGTGTCCGGGCCGATGCGCGGACAGCCGACGGACGGCCGCCACCAGCTGCGCACGGTGCTCGACGCCTGGGCCGAGGCAAGAGACGTGCCCGAGGCACGGGCCGCGGCGATGCGCCAGATCGTCGACAACGCGTATGTGCGGGGAGTGTGGCTGAAGTACTGAGCGGTCCGGGCCGCCGGTCAGCCGTTCACCCGCAGCCCGGAACAGTCCCGGCGCCCCACCTGGTCCCGGGCGAAGGCCTCCAGCAGGACGCGGTGGTCCGCCCGGCTCAGCCCCGGAACCCCGCCGCGCTCACCGAGGGCGAAGTTCGCCGCCTCGCCGCCACAGCGGGCGGTCGCCGTCAGCGGGCGCGGTATGCCGTCCTCGTCGGCGACGAGGCGGTCGCTCCAGTCGCCGTACCAGGCGGCGAGGACCAGCCGTCCGCTGTCGTCCGACCCGGTGCCGTCCTCGTACAGCAGTTGGCAACGGCCGGTCGGCGCCGCGTCGTTGAGCCCGTCGGCCACCCGCCAGCGGTCCGGTCGCGGCAGATCCGCCCGAGTCGCCCAGCCGCAGCCGCCCTCGCCCGCCTCGCCGAGCGGAACCGGCTTCGGGCTCTTCCCCGGTTCGGTGAGCCCCGTGTCGCCCCCGGGCGCGGAGATCGGCTCGGCTCCGCAGCCGAGGCGGTCGGAGGCGCCGTTGACGAGCGCCACCGCGGTCTCGTAGGCGGCCGGGTGGCCCCACAGGGCGTCCTTGCCGAACTGTGTGCGCACCAGCAGCTTGCGCTGCCGGCCGGCGTCGTCCTTCCCCAGATCAGGACAGGGCACGAGGAACTGGACGGCGCCGAACTGATCGATGAAGCCGGGCAGTCCACGCGGCACCGGAGCCTGCGAGACGAACCCGTCCTCCAGGAAGGTGGACATGAACTCCCGGTCCTGCTGGTCCCGTTCGGTGTAGGCCTCCATCCGCAGCACCAGTTCGCCGCGCAGTTCGTCGCCCTCGAACGACAGCGTGCACCCGTACTCGCCGAGTTCCCGGTGCGTCACCGACCGCGCGTCCGTGAAGTGCGACCCGTTCTCGCCGAGTCGCCGCACCGCGTCCCCGGGAGCGTCCCGTCGCAGGCCGTGCGTACCAGCCACCAGTCCTGGACGTAGGGTGCGGCGATCCAGCCGCTCAGCCCCAATACCACCGTGGCCGTCGCCGCCACCTTGATCCAGCGTCGCATCCTCGCCCCCGTAGCGCAGCCGGCAGAACGGAACCGGCGTGCGGGACGCCGGTTCCGTGGTCACTGGCGGGACCCTATCGCCGCGGCGGGGCGCCCGGGGCGGAGGGTGTCAGTGGGCCTCGGCCTGCCGGACCTGTTCCGGGGTGGGGGCCGTGCCGCCGAGATGGGCCGGCATCCACCAGGTGTCGTCCGGGCCCTTCGGCCGCACGGGGTACGCCCGCTGCGCCGCCTCCAGCAGCTCCTGCACGCGCTCCCGCAACTGCCGGGTGATCGCGCCCGCGTACTTGTCCTTCGACGCCTCCAGCGCCTCGCCCACCCGGATGGTGATCGGGGTGTGGCTGCGCTTGAAGTTGCGCGGGTGCCCCTTGGTCCACAGCCGCTGCGTGCCCCACACCGCCATCGGGATCAGCGGCACGCCCGCCTCCTGGGCCAGCCGGGCGGCACCCGACTTGAAGCTCTTCAGCGTGAACGACTGCGAGATCGTCGCCTCCGGGAAGACACCCACGATCTCCCCGGACCGCAGGGACCGCAGCGCGTGCTCGTACGCCGCCTCGCCCTGCTTGCGGTCCACCGGGATGTGCTTCATGCCGCGCATCAGCGGACCGGAGACCCGGTGCCGGAAGACCGACTCCTTCGCCATGAAGCGCACGAGCCGCTTCTGGGGAGCGCCGCCAGGCCGTTGAAGACGAAATCCAGATAGCTGATGTGATTACTCACCAGCACGGCGCCGCCCGAACGCGGTATGTTCTCCGAACCCTGGCAGTCGATCTTGAGGTCCCACGCCTTGAACAGGGTGCGGGCGAAACCGACGACGGGCCGGTAGACGAGTTCTGCCATGGGCGGGTGAGGACCCTTCCTTCTGTGTCTGGGAAGGAGGCTCCCAGTCGAAGTTACGCAGCCGTAGGTTTTACGGCTTGTCGCAGATGGTGCCCGAAGAACGGCCGGTGAACCAGTCCTGGTGCCCGTCCGAGGCGAGATTCTCGTCACTTCCACCCTTTGATCCACCTCGGGCTTTGTGCGCGCTGCCGGGAATGCGCGCCGCCTCGGGAGCGCTGGACATCGTTGTAAGGGTGAGCCGGAACGACAGAAGGCGGCGCGAAGTGACCGGACCGTGGGCCGACATGGGGACGGAGCTGGGGGAGCGTGCCACCCTGGTGCAGTTCTCCAGTGCCTTCTGCGCGCCCTGCCGGGCGACCCGGCGGGTGCTGGCCGAGGTGGCGGGACTGGTCCCGGGCGTGTCCCACGTGGAGATCGACGCCGAGGCCCACCTGGACCTCGTACGCCGTCTGGAGATCGTACGGACGCCGACGGTCCTGGTCCTCGACGCCGCCGGGCGGGTCGTACGGCGCGCGGCCGGCCAGCCGCGCAAGGCCGACGTGATCGCCGCGCTGGGGAGGCCGTAGCAGGACCGGCCGGGCCGCGGTGAGGCATCTCGCACATCGGAGGACCGACTTGACTGTGCATGCCATCCGTCGTCAGCCTGACCCCATGCCCTCGGAAATCCTTCACCCCGCGCGGGTGCCCGGCCGCCCGGCATGACGGTCGCCTCCGGCCTCGGTGCCGCCCGGCCCGCCTCGCCCGAACTGCTGCGCTCGGTCTTCCGCAGGCACGCGGCGGGCGTCGCCGTCATCACCGCGCGGGGCCGCTCCGGCCCGGCCGGCTTCACCGCGACCTCCTCGCCTCCGTCTCCGCCGAGCCCCCGATGCTCTCGTTCGCCATCGGCACCCACAGCTCCACATGGCCGGTGATCGCGACGGGCGAGCACGTCGGCGTGCATCTCCTCGGGGAGCACCAGCGGGAGCTGGCGGAGACCTTCGCACGCAGCGGCGCCGACCGCTTCGGTCCGGGCACCGCCTGGCGGGAGGGGCCGCAGGGCGTCCCCGTACTGGACGGCGTGCCGGCCTGGATGGTGTGCAGGGTGGTGACCCGCGTGCCTGCCGGTGACCACCGGATCGTCCTCGCGGAAGTCCTGCTCGGCGACCCCGCGGGGCAGGGCCGTCCGCTCCTCTACCACCAGGGACGTTTCAGCGGTCTGCGCGACTGACGAGGAGCTTCTCCTGGTCGCGTGCCCGTCGAGTTCCGGTTACGCTGCGTTGCGAAGGTCACAGTTCAAAGCGCTTGCTCAGCGGGAAGGATCTGGGTGTACTGACGAGTAATATTTCGTTCGGAGCGGGGGCCGCCCCGACCGGGAACGTCCGCTTCAGGCGCCTATGCTGCCTGAAGGCAGGCAGCCAGAAATGACGATGCAGTAGGAGAGCCGGCGTGAGCTTGAGGATCGTTGTCACCGTGAAGTACGTGCCCGACGCCACTGGCGACCGGCACTTCGCCGATGACCTGACCGTCGACCGTGACGACGTGGACGGTCTGCTCTCCGAACTGGACGAGTACGCGGTGGAGCAGGCGCTGCAGATCTCGGAGAATTCCGACGACGACGTGGAGATCACCGTCCTCACCGTCGGTCCCGAGGACGCCAAGGACGCCCTGCGCAAGGCGCTGTCCATGGGCGCGGACAAGGCGATCCACGTCGAGGACGACGACCTGCACGGCACCGACGCCATCGGCACCTCCCTGGTCCTGGCCAAGGCCATCGAGAAGGCGGGCTACGACCTGGTCGTCTCCGGCATGGCCTCCACCGACGGCGTCATGGGCGTCGTACCGGCGCTGCTCGCGGAGCGTCTGGGCGTGCCGCAGATGACCCTGCTGTCCGAGGTGTCCGTCGAGGACGGCACCGTGAAGGGCCGCCGGGACGGCGACGCCGCCTCCGAGCGGCTCGAGGCCTCCCTGCCGGCCGTGGTGTCGGTCACCGACCAGTCCGGTGAGGCCCGTTACCCGTCCTTCAAGGGCATCATGGCGGCGAAGAAGAAGCCGGTTCAGTCCTGGGACCTGTCCGACCTCGACATCGACGAGGACGAGGTCGGCCTGGAGAACGCGTACACGGTCGTCGACTCCGCGGCCGAGCGCCCGGCGCGTACCGCCGGCACGATCGTCAAGGACGAGGGCGAGGGCGGCAAGCAGCTCGCCGAGTTCCTCGCGAGCCAGAAGTTCGTCTGAGCCACGGGCTCACTCGCTTCCCGCCCCTCACCCTTCGCAAGCAGGAGAGAAGAAGTCCCATGGCTGAAGTTCTCGTCTATGTCGACCACGTGGACGGTGCCGTCCGCAAGCCCACCCTGGAGCTGCTGACCCTGGCCCGCCGCATCGGCGAGCCCGTCGCCGTCGCGCTGGGAGCCGGCGCCGCCGGCACCGCCGCCGCGCTCGCCGAGCACGGCGCGGTGAAGGTCCTCACCGACGAGGCCGCCGAGTACGCCGACTACCTGGTCGTGCCGAAGGTGGACGCCCTTCAGGCCGCCCACGCGGCCGTCTCCCCGGCCGCCGTCCTGGTCCCCTCGTCCGCCGAGGGCAAGGAGATCGCCGCCCGTCTGGCGCTGCGTCTCGGGTCGGGCGTCATCACCGACGCCGTCGACCTGGAGGCCGGCGACGAGGGCCCGGTGGCCACGCAGTCGGTGTTCGCCGCCTCCTACACGACCAGGTCCCGTGTCTCCAAGGGCACCCCGGTCATCACGGTCAAGCCGAACTCGGTCGCCGTGGAGGCCGCCCCGGCCGCGGGTGGCGTCGAGGCCCTGAGCGTGACGTTCTCCGCCCAGGCCACCGGCACCAAGGTCACCGGCCGTACGCCGCGTGAGTCGACGGGCCGCCCCGAGCTGACCGAGGCCGCGATCGTGGTCTCCGGCGGCCGTGGTGTCAACGGCGCGGAGAACTTCGCGATCATCGAGGCCCTCGCCGACTCGCTCGGCGCGGCCGTCGGTGCCTCGCGTGCCGCCGTCGACGCCGGCTGGTACCCGCACACCAACCAGGTCGGCCAGACCGGCAAGTCGGTCTCGCCGCAGCTGTACATCGCCTCCGGCATCTCGGGCGCGATCCAGCACCGGGCCGGCATGCAGACCTCGAAGACCATCGTGGCCGTCAACAAGGACGCCGAGGCCCCGATCTTCGACCTGGTCGACTACGGCGTCGTCGGCGACCTGTTCGACGTCGTGCCGCAGCTGACCGAGGAGATCAAGACCCGCAAGGGCTGATCAGTCCGGCCGCAGGTGGCCCCCGTGACCGCACCGGTCGCGGGGGCCACCGCGCGTCACAGGGTCAGAGCGGCCTGGACCGGCAGATGGTCGCTGGGGAAACGGCCGTCCACCGTGAAGGTGTTGACCGAGGTCCGGTGCACCGTGACGCCGGGTGTGGCCAGGATCCAGTCGATGCGGGCACCGCCCGGTACCAGCGGCAGATACCCGTGATACGTGCCGTACGCCTTCCCGCGTACGGCCGCGGTGTCCCAGGTGTCGACGAGCCCGGCGCCCAGCATCGTGTCGTACACGGGGTTGCCGTGGGCCGCGACATTGAAGTCGCCCGTCACGACCACCGGCAGCGTGCGGGCCAGGTGCCCGACGCGTTCGGCGATGAGCGCGGCGGACCGCTCGCGCGCGGACTGGTTCGCGTTGTCCAGATGGGTGTCGAGCACACAGAACTCCCGCCCGCCGGCGCGCAGATCGCGGAACCGGACCCATGTGGCCATGCGGAGGTGCGCGTTGCCCCAGGTGTTGGACGCGATCACGTCGGGGGTGCCGGACAGCCAGAAGTGGTCGTACTCCAGCGGGACGAGCCGCCGGGTGTCGTAGAGGACGGCCATGAACTCGTCCCGGCTGCCGCCCGCCCGTCCGGTGCCGATCCAGTCGTACGACGGCCCCAGATCGGCCACGATGTCGCGCAGTTGACCGTAGAGGCCCTCCTGGGTGCCGAGCACGTGCGGGCGTTCGCGGCGCAGCAGTTGCCGCATGACCGGCCTGCGGGCGGCCCAGCTGTGCGGCTCGGCCGTGCCCGCGAACCGCAGATTGAACGACATGACCTCCAGCGGACGGTCCGGCCGTTCCTCCGCCGAGGCGGGTTCGGTGGACAGTGCTGTACTGGAGAGCGGAAGGGTCACGGACGCCGCGAGCGCGCCCTTCAGCACCGGACGGCGTGTGACACGGCGGTGAGTCGGCACAGGGAAACGGTGCCAGACGAATGGGAACATGACGAGATGGCGGAGCGGGCCGGGCGCCGGGAGCGGTGTTGACCGGTGAGAAAGCCGCCCGCTAACGTCATTCAACGAACTGTTGATTCCGGATCGCGGAAGTTCGGGAGGCTGCGGCATGGGCCAGGAGCGGGTGGCGACCAGCCTCACGAGCGCCGTCACCGACGAGATCGCCGCCTCCCTCGCACCGGTCGACGCCGAACTGGAGCGCCACTACCCCGGGGACCCCGGCACCCGCCAGCCCGTCCACACCGTCTACGTCCCCGCCGACGCCTTCGCCGCCGGCACCCTCCGCGCCTGGGGCGACCGGGCGCTCACCGCACTCGACGCGCACGCCCCGGACGCCGCCTCCTTCGCCGCCGTCCTCGGCCTCGACGAGACGCTCGCCGACGACGTGTACGGCCGCGTCCGCGCCAAACTGGAGCGCGAGCCGGTGGAGGACCTGCGCGTGGACTTCGAGGACGGCTACGGCGCCCGCCCCGACGCCGAGGAGGACGCGGACGCGGCCCGCGCGGCACGGCTGATCGCCGGGGCGTACGACGCCGGCACCGCCGCCCCCTACATGGGCATCCGCGTGAAGTGCCTGGAGGCCGCCGTCCGCGACCGGGGCATCCGCACCCTCGACGTCTTCCTCACCGGCCTGACGGAGGCCGGCCGGCTGCCGGACGGACTCGTCCTGACCCTGCCCAAGGTCACCTACCCCGAGCAGGTCACCGCCATGGCCCGGCTCCTCGGCGCCTTCGAGGAGGCGCACGGCCTCGAAGGCGGCCGGATCGGCTTCGAGATCCAGATCGAGACCAGCCAGGCCGTTCTCGCCGCCGACGGCACCGCCACCGTCGCCCGCATGATCCGGGCCGCCGGGGGCCGCGTCACCGGACTGCACTACGGCACCTTCGACTACAGCGCCTGCCTCGGCGTCTCCGCCGCCCACCAGGCGAGCGACCACCCGGCCGCCGACCATGCCAAGGCCGTCATGCAGGTCGCCGCGGCGGGCACCGGCGTACGCCTCTCGGACGGCTCCACCAACGTCCTGCCCGTCGGCCCGACGGACCAGGTCCACGACGCCTGGCGGCTGCACTACCGCCTCAGCCGCCGCGCCCTCGCGCGCGCCTACTACCAGGGCTGGGACATGCACCCCGGCCATCTCCCCACCCGCTACGCCGCCGTCTTCGCCTTCTACCGCGAGGGTCTCGAACAGGCCGCCGCCCGGCTCGCCCGCTACGCCGGACGGGCCGGCGGCGACGTCATGGACGAGCCCGCCACCGCCAGGGCGCTCGCCGGACATCTGCTGCGAGGGCTGGACTGCGGCGCCCTGGACGGCACCGAGGTGGCACACCTGACCGGCCTGTCCCGCGCCGGACTGGAGGGCTTCGCCTCATCCGGGCGGGCAGGACCGCGGTAGCCTCCGTTTGCTTCGCCTATCGAATCTCGATAGATTCCCATCGTGATTCGGTTCAAGGAGGGGCGATGGGACGGCTGACCGTACTCGCGCTGCGCATGGTGATCGTGGCACTGCTGGCAGGTTCCCTGGCCGTCCAGACGGTGCTGGTGCCGCTGATGGCGAGCGACCTGGAGGGCCTGGACGCGGAGTACGCGGACCTGCGCGCCCCTTCCTCATCATCGTGGTCCTCGGAGTGGTGGCCGCGCAGACCGTCCTGGTCTGCGTCTGGCGGCTGGTGACGATGGCCCGGCGCGGCACGGTCTTCTCCCACGCCGCCTTCCGCTACGTACACGCCGTCATCGGCGCGTTCGTCGCCGCCGCGCTCCTGGTGTTCGCGCTCGGCGCGCCTCGCACCCGGCGAGGCCGTCGCCCCGGGCATCGTGGCCCTGCTGGGCGGGGCCGGCCTGGCGATCCTCGCCATCGCCCTCATCGTCCTCGTCCTGCGGATGCTGCTGGCTCAGGCCGTCGCACGCGACGTCGAGGCGTCGCGCATGCGGGCCGAGCTGGCCGAGGTGATCTGATGCCCATCGTCGTCGACATCGACGTGATGCTGGCCAGACGGAAGATGTCCGTGGGCGAACTCGCCGAACGCGTCGGGATCACCCCGGCCAACCTGGCTGTGCTGAAGAACGGCCGCGCCAAGGCGGTCCGCTTCACCACCCTCGCCGCGCTCTGCGACGTACTCGACTGCCAGCCGGGCGACCTGCTGCGCTGGGAGGCCGACGACACGGTGCCCCGGCCTGTCGCACAAGCCCCTAGCCCTTTCGTCGGACGAGGTCCTCGGCCGCGAGGCGGCGGTCAGCCCTCCACTGCCGGCGGAACCTGGGCCGCCGCGAGACCAGCGGTCGGTGGGCCAACGTCCGGTGGGCCCGGACCGACGACGACAGCGGCAACACCCGCGTCCGGGTCAGCGACGTCTACATCGGGGGCGGCGCCGACGACGCGCCGGTGCCGGGACCGCCGTACCGCTGAGACCCCGCGTACCGCTCCAGGCCGCAGGACGTCACCAGCCCCCGCTCCCTGAACAGCCGGGTGCCGCGTGCGCACAGTCCGAGGCTGCCGCGGGCCTGCTCGCAGAACTCCTCCGGGGAGTCGCCGAACAGCTCCCGCATCCCGGGTACGCGCGCGAGCAGTTCGGTGAGCAGTTCGCGCTGGCCCGGATGGGCGCGCGGGACGCCGGTGCCGTCGTGCAGCACCCCGTGGCGGTTCACGTACGCGTACGCGCCCGGGAGTGCGGAACCGTCGGCGAGCGCGATCCGTACGTCGGGGGCGGGCAGCCAGACGCGGTGGAAGTTGCCGTCCGGCCGTGGCGCGCCCTCGCTCGCGTCGATCACCGCGAGCTGCCGGGCGTCCAGCCAGATGACGAACAGGTCCCGTACCGCCCCCGGGGCGCGGACCGGCGAGTGGGACACATAACCCATACGGCTCACATGCGCCGAGACACCGATGTCGACGCCGGTCACCCGCGTCCGCGTCATCGGGACCGGTGTGATGATCCCGGACTCGGCCATCTTGTGCCGCAGCTGGCCGGGACAGGCGTTGGACCCGACCGTGAGCACGGGCACGCGGTCCGCGTACGTCAGCCGCTCCGGCGGCAGCAGCCGCTCCCCGTCCAGCAGCCCGGAATCCCGCGGCCACGCGCCCGGATACAGCAGCGGATGCTCGCGCGGCGCCTTCTCGAGCCCCAGCGCCCGCAGCGTGCGGTCCTCCTCCACCGGCACCGTCCGCTCAGTCCGCCGGCGGCAGCTCACCGGAGCCGCGGGTGATCAGCCTGGTGGGCAGTTCGATGCGCTCCGGGGCGAGCAGGGTGCCGTCGAGCTGGCGGAACAGCCGCTCGGCCGCGGTCCGGCCGAGCGCCGCCGCGTCCTGGGCGATGACCGTGACACCGGGCTGGAGCAGATCCGCGAGCTCGATGTCGTCGAAACCGACGAGGGCGACCTGGCGCGTGTGTCCCGCCAGCACCCGGATCACGGTGACCGTCACCCGGTTGTTGCCCGTGAAGATCGCCGTCACCGGCTCCGGCCCCGAGAGCATCTCCTCGGCCGCGCGGCGCACCCGCTCCGGGTCGGTGACGCCCAGGGACATCCAGGCGTCCTCCACCGGTATCCCCGCGTCCTCCATGGCGGTGCGGTAGCCGCGCAGCCGCTCGGCGGCCGTGTGGATGCGGGGCATGTCGCCGATGAAGCCGATGCGGCGGTGCCCGTGCGCGAGCAGATGGCTCACCCCGTCGCGGGCACCCCGAAGTTGTCCGACACGACGACGTCCACGTCGATGTGCCCGGCCGGACGGTCCACGAAGACGGTGGCGACGCCCGCCTTCAGCTCCGGCTCCAGATAGCGGTGGTCGCCGCCCGCCGGGATCACCACCAGCCCGTCCACCCGGCGGGCGCACAGCGCCAGCACCAGCTCCTGCTCACGGCCGGGGTCCTCCGCGCTGGAGCCGTTGATCAGCAGGGCGCCGTGCGCGCGGGCCACCTCCTCGACCGCCCGGCTCAGCGGCCCGTAGAACGGGTCCGCGAGATCCTCCAGGACCAGACCGATGCTGGCCGTGCGGCCCTTGCGCAGCACCCGCGCGCTGTCGTTGCGGCGGAAGCCGAGCGCCTCGATCGCCTCCTGGACGCGGCGCTCCGTTTCCGGCGTGACCCCGGCTCGCCGTTGACCACGCGGGAGACCGTCTTGAGACCGACGCCGGCGCGGGCGGCCACGTCCTTCATCGTCGGACGGTTGCCGTAACGGGTCCCTGGGATGCGGTCGTTGCGGCGGGTCGTCTCCGGCACGGTGCGGTGTCCTGTCCTGTCGGCCACGAGGATGCGTAGATCCATGGGGTTGTATGAGGATGTGGCGTCGAGCATAGAGCCTGGACAACGTTGTCAGGCTCGGGGACACTGTCCAACGCACACTCCGGCCGCGCACACCACCGCACGACAGGCCGCTGCCCGTGCTCATGTGTTGCCTCGTGGTCGCGCATGGTCGTTCGCTGAGCCCTTCTCGATGGTTTCCGATGTTTGACGGGGAGATCCGACACTGATGCACACCGACCTCGTGGCCGCGCTCGACATCGGCGGCACCAAGATCGCCGGCGCGCTGGTGGACGGCCAGGGCCGGATTCTGGTCCGCGCCCAGCGGCCCACGCCCGCGCGGGAGAACGGTGAGACCGTGATGCGGGCCGTCGAGGCGGTGCTCGGTGAGCTCACCGCCTCCCCGCTGTGGCAGCGCGCCGGCGCGCTGGGCATCGGCAGCGCGGGCCCGGTGGACGCCTCCGCCGGCACGGTGAGCCCGGTCAACGTGCCCGGCTGGCGCGACTACCCGCTCGTCGCCCGCGTCCGGGAGGCGACCGGCGGGCTGCCCGTGGAGCTGATCGGTGACGGGGTGGCGATCACGGCCGCCGAACACTGGCAGGGCGCCGCCCGCGGCCACGACAACGCGCTCTGCATGGTCGTCTCGACCGGCGTCGGCGGCGGTCTGGTCCTCGGCGGCCGGCTGCACCCCGGACCCACCGGCAACTCCGGCCACATCGGTCACATCAGCGTGGACCTCGACGGCGATCTGTGCCCGTGCGGTTCGCGCGGCTGCGTGGAGCGCATCGCGAGCGGCCCCAACATCGCCCGCCGCGCCCTGGACGACGGCTGGAGTCCCGGCCCCGACGGCGACACCTCCGCCGCCGCGGTGGCCGCCGCCGCCCGGGCCGGGGACACGGTCGCCGTGGCGTCCTTCGAGCGGGCGGCCAGGGCGCTGGCCGCCGGGATCGCGGCCACCGCGACCCTCGTCGAGATCGACATCGCCGTGATCGGCGGGGTGTGGGCAAGGCGGGCGAAGTCCTCTTCGCGCCCCTGCGCAAGGCCCTCACCGAGTACGCCACCCTGTCCTTCGTCCAGCGCCTCGCGGTGACCCCGGCCCAGATGGGTACGGACGCGGGTCTGGTGGGCGCGGCCGCGGCGGCGCTGGCGGGCAGGACGGACACGGCGGTCGCGGCGGTCTGAGGCCCCGCGCGTGTACGTTACCCGCCGGCCCGTTCCCCTGGGCCCTTTCCCCGGGTTCCCGCCCGCCGCGCGACGTCATGGACGCCCTCGCGCCGTACCGGGTGCCGGCCCGGGGTTCATCCCGTACGAGGCCCGGGGCCCGGCACTTCCCCAGCCTTCGGAACGCGCATCCGACGCCGCGCGGCTCGCCCTCCGGGCGGACGACGGGACCGTGACGACAGAACCCGGGCCCCCGGACGCCGTTCCGGGATCCGCGCGGGTGCGTGACCTCAGGGGCGGTTCGTCAGTTGAGCCGGGTATGAAGAAGCGCAGCATGCTGGCCATCGCCTCCTCGCCGCCGGCTTCGTCGTCGCGGCCGTCACCCCGTCGCACGCGGCCGCCGGGAGTGTCGCCCCGCTCGACGTCGACGACACCATCAGCACCCTCGACCGGACCGTCGGCGAGAACAACACGCTGGACCTGGACATCGACCGGGACAGCCGGGCCTGAGCAGCCCCCATGGCGCGGCCGTGCGGCGCCGGTGACTCCGGGACCCGGGGACGCCGGCGCCGTTCTCGCGCGTTCTCAGCCGGATCTGGTTTCCGTGGCAGGGTGGAGCGGGCAAGCCACAGGGGCCAACAGAAGAGGGGAAACGTGATCGTCTGGGTCAACGGCGCGTTCGGTGCGGGAAAGACCACCACCGCGCACGAACTGATCGAGCTGATCCCGAACAGCACGCTCTTCGACCCCGAGGTCATCGGCGGAGCACTGGAACGGCTGCTTCCGCCCAAGCGCCTCGCCGAGGTCGGCGACTTCCAGGACCTCCCGGTCTGGCGACGACTCGTGATCGACACGGCGGCCGCGATGCTCGCCGAGCTCGGCGGGACCCTGGTGGTCCCCATGACCCTGCTGCGCCAGGAGTACCGCGACGAGATCTTCGGCGGCCTCGCCGCCCGGCGCATACCGGTCAGGCATGTCCTGCTGGTTCCGGCGGAAACGATCCTGCGTGAGCGAATAGCCGGCCGGGACGTCCCGGCCGATCTCCCCGACGGTGAGATACGGGTCCGGCAATGGTCGTACGAACATATCGAGCCGTACAAGACCGCCCTCGCCGGCTGGCTCACCGCCGACGCCTACCCCGTCGACAGCACAGCCCTCACCCCGTACGAGACCGCCCTGCGCATCGCCGAGGCGGTCGGCAGCGGGGAGGCGCCGGCCTGCGACATCGTGCAGACGCCCGAACCCACCGCCGAGACGGTCGCCGCCGGGGTGCTGCTCTTCGACGAACAGGACCGGGTGCTGCTGGTCGACCCGACCTACAAACCGGGGTGGGAGTTCCCGGGCGGGGTCGTGGAACGCGGCGAGGCTCCCGCGCGCGCGGGCATGCGCGAGGTTGCCGAGGAGACCGGGATACGCCTCGACGACGTACCGGCGCTCCTCGTCGTCGACTGGGAACCTCCCGCGCCCCCGCCTTCGGCGGCCTGCGGCTGCTCTTCGACGGCGGCCGCCTCGACCCCGCGGACGCCCGCCGGGTCCTGCTGCCCGGCCCGGAACTGCGAGCCTGGCGCTTCGCCTCGGAGGCCGAGGCCGCCGAACTCCTCCCCCGATCCGCTACGAACGCCTGTGCTGCGCGCTGCGGGCCCGCGAACGCGGCAGGGCGATGTACCTGGAGGCGGGGTGCCGGTCGGCTGAGACGCCGGGCGCCGGCCGCCCTGCGGGGCGACCGGCCACCGGGACGTCAGCGGGCCGTCGACGCGTAGTTGCGCAGGAACAGAGCCTCGGCGAGGGACAGGCGCTCCAGCTCGTCGGGGACACGCTCTCGTTCACCGCGTGGATCTGGGCCTCCGGCTCGCTCAGGCCGATCAGCAGGATCTCCGCCTCCGGGTACAGGGCGGCGAGGGTGTTGCACAGCGGGATCGAGCCGCCCTGGCCGGCGTACTGCATCTCCTGCCCCGGGTACGCCACCGCCATGGCGTCGGACATGGACTGGTAGGCCGGGCTGGTGGTGTCCGCGCGGAACGCCTGCCCCTGACCGATCTGCTCGGTGCTCACCCGCGCGCCCCACGGCGTGTGCGCCTCCAGGTGCGCCCGCAGCAGCCCGGTCGCCTCGGCCGCGTCGACACCCGGCGGCACCCGCAGGCTGACCAGCGCGCGGGCGCTCGCCTGCACCGACGGCGTGGCCCCGATCACCGGCGGGCAGTCGATGCCGAGCACGGTGACGGCCGGACGCGCCCAGACGCGGTCCGCGACCGTACCGGAACCGATCAGCTCCACCCCGTCCAGCACCTTGGCGTCCGTGCGGAACTGCTCGTCGGCGTATCGCAGTCCGTCCCACACCTGATCGCCGGCCAGCCCGTCGACGGTGGTGGAACCGTCCTCGGCGCGCAGCGAGTCCAGTACGCGCACCAGCGCGGCCAGCGCGTCGGGCGCGGCCCCGCCGAACTGGCCGGAGTGCAGATTGCCCTCGAGGGTGTCGATCCGCACCCGGACGAGCGTCATACCGCGCAGCGTCGAGGTGACCGTGGGCAGACCGGCGCGGAAGTTGCCCGTGTCGCCGATGACGATCGTGTCGGCGGTCAGCAGGTCGGGGTGGGCCTCGGCGTACCGCTCCAGACCGCCGGTGCCCTGTTCCTCCGAACCCTCGACGATCACCTTGACGTGCACGGGCACGCCACCGTTCGCCTTCAGCGCGCGCAGCGCCAGCAGGTGCATGATCACCCCGCCCTTGCAGTCGGCGGCCCCGCGCCCGTACCAGCGGCCGTCGCGCTCGGTCAGCTCGAACGGCGGCGTGGCCCAGCCGTCCTCGTCCAGCGGCGGCTGCACGTCGTAGTGCGCGTACAGGAGTACGGTCTTCGCGCCCTCCGGGCCCGGCAGGAAGCCGTAGACCGACTGCGTGCCGTCCGGGGTGTCGAGCAGCGCCACGTCCTGGAAGCCCTCGGCGGCGAGCGCGTCCGTGATCCAGCGGGCGGCGCCCTCGCTCTCCTCGCGCGGGAACTGCCCGAAGTCCGCCACCGACTTGAAGGCCACCAGCTCGGCGAGCTCCTCCTTCGCCCTGGGCATCAGCGAGGCGACGGTCTCGGCGACCGGATTCGACGACATGGGCACGCTCCTTGTGGGTGCGACGTTGTAACTTCCGCGTCCATCTTTGTACGAGATGATCGCGCGGTGTGCGTAAGGACCCGTGTACGGGGCACTTACGCCGCCGATCCTCCCACAGTGGCCCGACGTGATCGCCGCCGTAGGATGCGGGAGGACAGGAGCGGCAGGCGGCTGGATCGGGAGCAGTAGACCATCGTGAGCAGCGAGAACTCTTCGGCGGACGACGTACAGCAGGTGTGGGACGTCGTCGTGGTGGGCGCGGGACCCGCGGGGGCCTCGGCGGCCTACGCGGCGGCGGTCGCGGGACGGCGCGTGCTGTTGCTGGAGAAGGCGGAGTTGCCGCGCTACAAGACGTGCGGCGGCGGCATCATCGGCCCTTCACGCGACTCCTCCCGCCCGGCTTCGAACTTCCGTTCAGGGACCGGGTGCACGCGGTGACGTTCTCGCACAACGGCCGCTTCACCCGCACCCGCCGCTCGCGGCAGATGCTGTTCGGGCTGATCAACCGGCCCGAGTTCGACCAGCAGCTCGTGGAGCACGCGCAGAAGGCCGGTGCCGAACTGCGCACCGGCGTCGCCGTGCAGCGGGTCGAGCAGCACGGTTCGGCCGTACCGGACCGGCGCACGGTCGCCGTCGTCCTGCAGGGTGGCGAGACGGTACTGGCGCGGTCCGTGGTCGGCGCGGACGGCAGCGCGGGCCGCATAGGAGCCCACGTCGGCGTCAAGCTGGACCAGGTCGACCTCGGCCTGGAGGCGGAGATCCCGGTTCCGGAGACGGTCGCGGAGGACTGGAAGGGCCGGGTGCTCATCGACTGGGGCCCGATGCCCGGCAGTTACGGCTGGGTCTTCCCCAAGGGCGACACGCTCACCGTCGGTGTGATCTCACGGCGCGGCGAAGGCGCCGCGACCAAGCGGTACTTGGAGGACTTCGTCGGGCGGCTCGGTCTCGCCGGCTTCGAACCGAGCATCTCCTCCGGCCACTTGACCCGCTGCCGGGCCGAGGACTCGCCGCTGTCGCGCGGCCGGGTGCTGGTGTGCGGGGACGCGGCGGGGCTGCTGGAGCCGTGGACCCGCGAGGGCATCTCCTTCGCGCTGCGCTCGGGCCGGCTGGCGGGGAGTGGGCGGTGCGGATCGCGGAGGCCCACGACGCCGTGGACACCCGCCGTCAGGCGCTGAACTACGCCTTCGCGGTCAAGGCGGGGCTCGGCGTGGAGATGAGCGTCGGCAAGCGGATGCTGGCGGCGTTCGAGCGGCGCCCGGGGTCTTCCACGCGGTGCTCACCGGCTTCCGTCCGGCCTGGAAGGCGTTCACGGACATCACCCGGGGTTCGACGACGCTCGCCGAGCTGGTCCGTAACCACCCGCTGGCGCACCGCGCGCTGACGGCCCTGGACCGGCGTCCGGCGGGCGACGAGGTCAGTTCCTGACGGTGATCCGGAAGACGGGGTGGTCGTGCGCGGCCGCGGCGATCTCCTCGTCGGACGACCGCGCGGTGACGCCCTGGAAGTACTGGTTGACCTCCCAGCCCCACTTCTCCAGGTAGGTCCGCAGGATCGGGAGCTTCTCCTCGTCGGGAAGCTCCACCGCGGTGAAGCTGCGGACCTTGCGCCCCACCCGCAGTTCCTCGCCGCCGGCGGCACGCATGTTGCGCACCCACTGGGAGTGGCCGCGCGCCGAGACGATGTACTGAACGCCGTCCTGGGTGTGCGGGTTGACCGGGATGCGCTGCGTGCGTCCGCTCTTGCGGCCGCGGACGGACAGCTCCGCGGAGCCCGCGAGGCTGAGCCCGTGCCGCGCCAGCCAGCCGATGACGCTGTTGAGCCGGACGTTGAGGCGGCTGCCCTTGCGGTAGTACGGCGCTGACGACGACATCGGTGACCTCCAGGGCCGGGCCGGTGGATGAGAGCAGTGCTCTTTATGTGAGCGCCGCTCTCGCTCGGTGTGGCTTCAGTCTGCACGGTGCCGGGCGGTCGTGCAAGAGCGGTGCTCTCGTTTGGGTGCATCGCTCTCGTCTGCGTGCACCGCTCTCGCCCTGTGGAACACTGACCCCATGACCAGTTCCAGACACGGCGTCCGCGCCCGGGCCAGGATCGAAGTCACCGCGGCCATCAAGGAAGAGGCCCGCAGGCAGCTCGCGCACGAAGGCGCCACCAAGCTGTCGCTGCGGGCCGTCGCCCGGGAACTCGGCATGGCCTCCTCCGCCCTCTACCGCTACTTCCCCAGCCGGGACGACCTGCTGACCGCCCTGATCATCGACGCCTACGACTCCCTCGGCGCGGCGGCCGAAGCCGCCGGCGACGCGGCCGCCGACGCCGGACCGGTGCGGCGCTGGACCGCCGTGTGCGAGGGCGTCCGCGCCTGGGCGCTCGCGCATCCGCACGAGTACGCGCTGATCTACGGCACACCGGTGCCGGGCTACGCCGCGCCCGACACGACCGTTCCGGCCGCCGCACGCTCCGTCCTCGTCCTCATCGGCATAGTCCGCGACGGGCAGCGCGGCCTCGGCCTCGCCAGGCCCGCCCTGCCCGACGACCTGCGCCCCGAGGCCGTGCGCATGGCCGCCGACATCGCCCTCGACCTGCCGCCCGAGGTGGTGGCGGCGATGGTGGCCGTCTGGGCCCAGCTGTTCGGGCTGATCGGGTTCGAGTTGTTCGGGCAGTTCAACCGGGTGGTGGAGGACCGGGACACGTTCTTCCGGCACGCGGCGGGACAACTCGCGCACACCGTGGGTCTGGTGTGTCCCCAGCAGGATCCCGCCGACGGGCTGCCCGCCTAGGCGGGGACGGACGTACTTCGCCGGGAGTACCTGTGATCACCACGCCGGGCTGACGCCGCACCGGGCGTCCGGCGTCTAGCGTGACGGACATGGACGAACAGCGCGGAGGCGGCGGCGGACCACCGGGACGGTGGCGCCCCGGGCGGCCGCCCGAGCACGGTGAAAGCCCCGGTGGCCCTGGCGTTCCACCGTGCTGCTCACGGCGTTCGTGCTGATCGGGTCCCACTTCGCCGACCACGCCCAGCAGGGTGAGCGGACCGCCCTGGACCCGCCGCGCGGCTCCTGCTGCTGGCGTCGGGCGTGATGCTGCTGTGGCGGCGGAGCCACCCCGTGCCCGTGGTGTCCGGCACCGTCGCCGCCGTCCTGCTCTACGTCGGAGCCGGTTACCCCTACGGCCCGGTGTTCCTCACCGTCGCCGTGGCCTGCTTCAGCGCCGTCGTCTCCGGGCACCGGCACGCGGCCTGGGCGGCGATGGGGGCCCTGTGGGCGGGGCATGTGCTGATCGCCCAGGTGCTGTACCGGTGGCTGCCGCCCACCGGCGACGGCGCCGCCTCCTGGACACAGGAGATCGTGATCGCCACCTGGGTGGTGGCGCTCGTCGCGGTGTCGGAACTGGCCAGGATCCGCCGTGAGCAGTGGGCGCGGGAGCGGGCCGAACGGGCCCAGGCGGCGCGGCGCCGCGCGGACGAGGAGCGGCTGCGGATCGCTCGCGAACTGCACGACGTGCTCGCGCACAGCATCTCCGTCATCAACGTGCAGGCCGGCGTCGGCCTCGCGTTGCTGGACAGCGACCCGGAGCAGGCACGCCGCGCGCTCACCACCATCAAGGAACAGAGCAAGGAGGCGCTCGGGGAGGTGCGCCAGGTGCTCGACACCCTGCGTGCGCCGGGTGCCGCGCCACGCGCTCCGGCGCCCGGTCTGGACCGGCTCGCGGAGCTGGTGGAACAGGCCGCGAGCGCGGGCCTCACCGTGACCGTCGAGGGGAGCCGCCGCAGCTGCCGCCCGGCGCGGACCTGGCGGCCTTCCGTATCGTCCAGGAGGCCCTCACCAACGTCGTACGGCACTCGGGGTCGCGCGAGGCGCGGGTGCGGATCGAACACGGCGAGGGGCGGCTGCGGCTGCGCGTGGACGACGACGGGCCCGCCACCGGCGCGGAAGCGGGCGGCGGCGGGAACGGGCTGGCCGGGATGCGGGAGCGGGCCGCCGCGCTGAAGGGCACCATCGAGGCGGGCACGCGCCCCGACGGCGGGTTCCGGGTGCTCGCCGTACTGCCGCTCGAAGCCGAGGAGGACCGGTGATCCGTGTACTGCTCGCCGACGACCAGTCACTGGTCCGGGCGGGTTTCCGCGCGCTGCTGGAAGCGCAGCCGGACATCGGGGTGGCGGGTGAGGCGTCCGACGGCGAGGAGGCCGTGCGGCGGATCCGCGAACTGCGGCCCGACGTCGTGCTGATGGACATCCGTATGCCCGCACTCGACGGCCTCGCCGCCACCCGCCGGGTGACCGGGGACCCGGATCTGGCGGAGGTGAAGGTGGTCATGCTGACCACGTTCGAGCTCGACGAGTACGTCTTCGAGGCGATCCGTTCGGGGGCCTCGGGCTTCCTGGTCAAGGACACCGAACCGGAGGAACTGCTGCGCGCGGTACGGGCGGTGGTCGACGGCGACGCGCTGCTGTCGCCCGGCGTGACCCGGCGGCTGATCGCCGAGTTCGCGGCACGTTCCAAGGAACCGGCCGCCGCCGGCGCCCTGTCCGGGCTCACCGAGCGGGAACGGGAGGTCATGGCACTGGTCGGCATGGGCCTGTCCAACGAGGAGATCGCCCGCCGGCTGGTGGTCAGCCCGCTCACCGCCAAGACCCACGTCAGCCGCACCATGGTCAAACTGGGTGCCCGCGACCGGGCCCAACTGGTCGTGCTCGCCTACGAGTCGGGATTGGTGCGGCCGGGCTGGCTGGGCTGACCCGCCCGCCGGAACCGGACCAGCACAGCGACCGTGCGGACGGCGAAGAGGGCTGCCGCGAGCACCAGCCCGGCCCGCACCAGCACCGTCTCGACGGCGTCCGGCAACGAGAAGAGCAGGGCCGGACCGGCCACCGCCCCGAGGACGAGCGCGGCCGCGAACGCCGCGCTGACCAGCGCGTACCCGATCTCCACCGTGATCGCGTCCCGCTCTGCCTGCGTCCGCCGGCCCTCGTACCCCGTCATGTCCGCCCCCTGATTCCGGTCACCTGAGGAGTGAAACAGGCGCGCGCCCGGCGGACAAGCGGCCCGTCGGCGCCCTCTGGACGGAAAGCGGCTCTCTGCTACGGTGCGCCCATGGCGGCGGACCAGGCCGAACAGGCGCTCGTGGAACGGTGGCGCGGCGTACTCGCGCTGCAGGCGCGCACCCAGTGCGAGATCGACCGGGCCCTGCACGAACACGGCCTGTGCGCCAGCGACTTCGAGGTCCTCGACATCCTCGCCCAGAACCGCGGATCGGGCGGCCGCTCCTACCGCGTCCAGGAGATCTCCGAGCATGTCCATCTGAGCCAGAGCGCGCTGTCCCGGCTGATCGCCCGGCTCGAGAAGGAGGGCCTCGCCGAGCGCGGGCTCTGCCCGGAGGACCGGCGCGGCGTACGGGTCTGCCTCACGGCGAAGGGACGCGCGCTGCACGGCGAGGTGCTGCCCGTACAGCGCGCGGTACTGGCCCGCATGCTCGCGGACGGCTGAGCGACGCGACCCGGCGGGACCGCGGCACCTCGGGACCTCGGGACCTCAGGACCGAGGGACCCGCGGGAGCGCCACGGCGCGGCGAGCCCCGGAGAGGGTCAGTCCGTGCTCACCCGGCGGGTCGCGAAGCCGATGACCGTGGCCACCGCCGCCAGCACCGCCACGCTGGTCAGCGCGGCCGGGAGGCTGAACCAGTCCGCCATGAAGCCGATCGCGGGCGGGCCGAGCAGCATGCCGCCGTAGCCCAGGGTGGAGGCGGTGGCGACCCCGCTCGGTCCGGCCAGCGCGCCCGCCCGCTCGATGGCCACGGGGAACAGGTTGGCGAGCCCGAGGCCGGTCACCGCGTACCCGAGCAGCGCCGCCCACAGGGTCGGCGCGAGCGCGCCCAGCAGCATGCCGGCCGCGGCGGTGGAACCGCCCACGAGCACCGTACGGGTCCGGCCCAGCCACTCCAGCAGCGCCGTCCCCGAGAGCCGCCCGATCGTCATCGCGAGCGCGAACAGCGAGTACCCGACGGCCGCGGCGCCCGGCGAGGCGCCCAGGTCCTCCTCAAGATGGAGCGCGCCCCAGTCGGCCAGCGCCCCTCGCCGTACGCCGTGCACAGGGCGATGAGCCCGAAGACGATCACCAGCGCGCGGGTACGGCGGTCGAGCCGGCGGGGTGCGCCGTCCCGCTCGGCGCGTCCCGTGCCCGCCGGGGTCAGCGGCTCGCACCGCATCAGCGCCCGCCCCGTGACCGCCGTCACGAGCAGCCCCACGACGGCGAGCCCCCACAGATGCCGGGTCGGCGACAGCGAACCGGCCACCAGCGCGCCCAGCCCCGCGCCGACCATGCCGCCCAGACTGAACGCGGCGTGGAAGCTCGGCATGATGGGCCGCTTCAGCGCGGCCACCAGATCGACGGCGGCGCTGTTGAAGGCGACGTTGATCCCGCCGTACGCCGCTCCGAACAGCAGCAGGACGACGCCGAGCGCGACGGCGGAATGGGTCAGCGGCGGCAGACCCACGCTGAGGCAGAGCAGCACCGCGCAGACGACCGTGACGAGATGGCTGCCGTACCGGCGGCACAGACGGCCGGTGAGCGTCATAGTGATCACGGCCCCGGCGGAGACACCGAGCAGGGCGAGCCCGAGGGTGCTCGCTGAGGCGCCGGTCTGTTCCTTGATGGCGGGGATGCGCACCACCCAGCCGGCGAAGACGAAGCCGTCGAGTGCGAAGAAGGCGGTCAGGGCGAGACGGAGTCGGACGAGGTCGGTACCCGGCACCACACTGTGCGAGCGGGTTTTGTTTATTAGCGGCACAAAATCAGGCTAGGTGGCGACACGGCCCGGGGGCAAGAAGGCCTCGGGGAGGACCTGGTGCGGCGCTGTGCCGCCGGAGGAGTGGGGGCGTTAACCCGTGTGAACGTCCCGGATGGTGGAGGCGGGTGTCATGAATGAGCGTGGATCACGCCGGAGAGCGGGACATTCGTGCTGACAAGGCGTCAGCTGCCCGACCTCCCGTGGAAGGACTCTCAGATGCGCTCTGCCCGCATGGTGCTCGCCACCGCGACGGCCACGGCGGCCCTCGCCATCGCCGCGCCCGCAGCCTACGCCGACTACTCGGGTGAAGGGGACCATGACAAGTCTTCCTACAGCAAGGAGTACGACAAGGAGAGCAAGCACGACAAGCCGGAGGGCGGGATGCACACCGGCGGCGGGGCGCTGACCGCCGCGAACGAGGGGGACTGGGGCTCGGCCAAGGACCCCAAGTACGACCCCGAGACCTACAAGGAGAAGGACGAGGAGAAGGGCGACTCGTCCAGCGAGGAGTCCTGGAGCGGCAAGCAGGACAAGGAGTGGAAGCACGAGAAGCCGCGCGGCGGGGTGCACACCGGTGGTGGCGCGCTCGCCGAGCCCGGCGTCACCGGGGGCGGCCTGGCCGCGCTGGCCGTCCTCGGTGCCGGCGCCTACGCCCTGCGCCGCAAGAAGGCCGCCGGCAGCGTGGCCTGAGCCGTGTCCGGTGCCATAACGGGGCCGTCGTACGCGCCTGGCGCGTCATGACGGCCCCGCTCGCCCGTCCGTGTGCCGTGCCCGATTGAGGTGGTTCCCCCGATGCCGGCCAGTCCCCCTTCCCCTCGAAACCGAACAGCCGAAGCCCGCGAGACGCCGGCTGCGCGCGATCATGACGGCGGTCTTCTGGAGCGGAGCCGGCGTGCTGCTGGCCGTGACGCTCATGGGCGGAGGCGAGGTCTCCCCGACGACGCCCACGGACCGCACGCGGCGTCCGCGGCATCCGCCGCACCGTCCGGATCCGCCACCAGCGCGCCCGCCGCGAGCGCACCCGCCGCCGGTGAGCCCGCCGGCCCTCATCTGCCCCGGTCCGAGCCGACCTGGCTGCTCATCCCCGCCATCGGCGTGGACGCTCCCTTCACCGACCTCGCCATCGACGCCAAGGGCCGGCTCGAGCCGCCGCCCGCCCACGACACCAACCTCGTGGGCTGGTACGCCAAGGGTGTCTCCCCGGGCGAACGCGGTACGGCGATCATCGCGGGACACGTCGACACGGCGACGTCCGCGGCCGTGTTCGTGCGGCTCAGCGAACTGGAGAAGGGCGACCGCTTCCGGGTGCTGCGCGCCGACGGAAGCAAGGCGACGTTCGTGGTCGACGAGACGGAGTCCTTCGCCAAGGACGACTTCCCCGACGAGCGCGTGTACGCCGACACCCCCGACGCCCAGGTGCGGCTCATCACCTGCTCGGGGACGTACGACCATGCCGTCCGGGACTACACCGAGAACCTGGTGGTCTTCGCCCACCTCGTCTGAGCCGGAGGTGCGGCTGCCCGGAAGGCGGGAGGGTGCCTTCCGGGCAGCGGTCGGTCAGGCCAGCGAGCAGCCGGCGCCGTTGAGGGTGAACGCGGTGGGGCTGGGGTTCGTGCCGGTCCGCGAGGCCGTGAAGCCGAGGCTGACCGAACCGGACGCCGGGATCGACGCGGTGTAGGAGGCGGCGGTCACCCTGACGTCGGCGCCGCTCTGCGCCGGCGTGCCGCCCCACATGTTGGTGATCCGCTGATCGGCGGGGAAGGCCCAGGCCAGCGTCCAGCCGTTGATCGCCGAGCTGCCCGTGTTGCGGACGGTGACCTCGCCCTGGAATCCGCCGGGCCACTCGCTCGTCACCCGGTAGCCGATCTCGCAGGCCCCCGTGGCGGAGCCCGGGGAGGTGGTGACGGTGACCGTGGCGGAGCGCTGCGAGCGGTTGCCGGCGGCGTCCCGGGCGTAGACGGCGAAGGTGTAGGACGTGTTCGGGGTGAGGCCGGTGACGGTGGCGGAGGTGCCGGCCGTCGTGGTGACGGCGCTCTCCTGACCGCCGCTGATCCGCACCACGTCATAGCCGGTGACGCCGTTGGCGTCGGTCGCGGCGCCCCAGGTGAGGGTCGCGGACGAGGAACTCACCGCCGAGGCTCTCGGCGTGCCGGGAGCGGTCGGGGCCGTCGTGTCGTCGTTCGACCCGGAGCCGTAGATCGCGGCCTCCTTGGACGTGGCGGCGATACCGTTCGCCCCGGCGAAGATCCGCTGACCCCAGCTCGTCAGCTGGTTCGGGTCGAAGTTCGTGACCATGTCGAGGTACTCGACACCGCCGCCGTTGCCGCTCCAGGACCAGCCGAGATAGCCGAGGCCCAACTGCTGGGTGGCGGCCAGGATGGTGTCCTCGTCGGGGTTGCCGTCGGAGTGGTTGTGGCCGAACTCGCCGACCACGATGGGGAGTTTCGCCGAGACGAAGCGGCCGAGGTAGTCGCGGATCTCGGCCGCCGTGTCGAAGACGCCGTACATGTGGATGGAGAACACCGTGTTGGCGTCCGGGTCGGCGGCGAAGACCGAGGCCGCGTTGTCGCGCATCGTGAACGCCCAGTCCTGGCCCCAGTTGGGGGCGTCGACCATCAGCGTGTGAGTGAAACCGGCGTTGCGCAGCTTCTGGATCGCCGCCTTGGTGTCGGCCGTCCAGGCGGTGTAATCGGTGTTGCCGTACGGCTCGTTGCCGATGTTGACGATGACATGGTCTTCCTGGCCGGTCAGGGCGCTCTTGACGCCGATCCAGTAGTCGGCGGCCTGGGAGAGGGTGGCCGCTCCGCTCTGCTCGCCGTAGCCGGTGGTGTCGTGCACCTCCAGCACACAGATCAGCCGGTTCCGCTTGCACTGCGCTACGACATTCGTCACGTCGGAGGCGTCGTTGCGGGTCCAGCGCTGACCGCTCGCGAGGACGACCCGCACGGTGTTGGCGCCCTTGGCCTTGATGTGCGCCAGCGAGCTGATCCGGTCGGGGTACCAGGTGTGCGCGTGGTTGACACCGCGCATCACGAAGTCGTTTCCGGACGCCTCCAGGAGCCGGCCGTTCTCCACCCGGAACCCGGTGGGTGCCGCGTGGCCGCGGGGGCGAAGGCGAGGAGGGGGAGCAGGAGCCCCAGGACGGCGGCGAGGAGGCCGACGGCTCGTGGGGAGTCGGGCGTACGGGGTCTCATGGCGGCTCCAGTGGGGGTGCGGTCGTTGTCTGCGGTGCGCGGGGGCCGTGCGGCGATCCGTCCGTCAGGAGGTGGCCGTGCAGTCCACGGTCGCCGCCGGGGCGGTGGAGGTTGCCGGGGTGGTGGCGATGAAATCGAAGGCGGCGCTCGCGTCGGGGGCGAGGGCCCCGTTCCAGCTCGCGTTGGTGACGGTGGTCCTGCCGTCGGCGGTGGTGCCGAGGGTGCCGTTCCAGAGCTGGCTCACCCGCGCGCCGTCGGCCGGTACGACCGTCACCGTCCAGCCCTTGACGGGTGCGGCGGAGGTGTTGCGTACCGTCACCTCGGCCTGGTAGCCGCCCTGCCAGGTGGACACGGCCCGGAAGGACGCGGTGCAGCCGGCGTCACCGGGCTCGGTCGGGTCGTCCGGGTCCTCGGGGTCGTTGGGGACGCCCGCGTCCAGGATCGCGTCCAGGGCCGGGAACCAGCGTGCGGCGATCTTCACGTTGCCGGCGTCGTTCGGGTGCACGCCGTCGTAGGTGTCGGTGGCCGTGTTGAAGCCGGTCCACTGGTCGACCACGGTCACCGGGGAGCGGTTGGTGCTCGTCGCCGCCGCCCACGCGGGTATCGCGGCGTTGAGGTCGACGACGCGCTGGGCGCACGCGGCGCAGGTGCTGGGGTTCATCGGGATGATCTGTGCGACGAGCACGCGCATGTCCGGGTTGGACGCCCGCATCTGTCCCACGATCTTGGTGTAGGCGGCGAGGATGCGGGCGGGGGCGATGCTGCTCCAGACGTCGTTGGTGCCGAAGTGCATGACAACGATGTCCGGTCGCGTCGCCGCCAGCCGTGCGGGCAGCAGGTTCTGGTCGGCGACGTTGGTGACCAGTTCGCCGCCGTGCCCCTCGTTGTCGCCGTCGTGCGCCACACCGCAGCCCTGGGCGGGCAGCGTGCCGACGAAGTCGATGTCCCTGTGTCCGGCGCCCACCAACTGGTTCCACAGCAGGGCCCGCCAGCAGCCCGGCGAACCGGTGATGGAGTCGCCCAGCGGCATGACGCGGACCGGGTCGGCCGCCGCCGGCGCGGCCGTCGCGCCCGGCGCGAGGATCAGCCCGAGGGGAGGAGCAGGGCGGCCAGCAGGCCGAGGAGCGGAAGCGTGCGGAGGTGCAAGAGGCGGGTGTCGCGCATGGTTTTCCCTTCCTGGAGGTGGGAGCGCTCCCATGCGGGACATCAAGCCACTGTTGTCATTGACGCGTCAAGAGCTGGGACATGATGGCGATTCCGGCGCCGTGGCGTCCGTACGCCGTCGGGGCGCGGCCCGACAGGCCGCGCCCCGAGAGGCGAATCACGCGTTCGATCAGGTCCGGGCGCCCTTGCGGGGCAGCGCCTTGCGCACCAGCGGCCAGGCCAGCAGCAGCACGACGACCGCGTAAACAATCACCGAGAAAGGCGTGTCGACCAGACCCGTGGCGCTGCCGTCGCTGATCTGCAGGGCGCGGCGCAACTGCTGTTCGGCCGCCGGACCGAGGATGACCCCGATGATCGCCGGCAGCACCGGCAGACCGTATCGCCGCATCCCGAACCCGATCAGACCGATGATCAGCAGGATCACCAGGTCGATCACCTCTCCGCCGACCGCGTACGCGCCCACCGCCGCGAAGAACATGATCCCGGCGTAGAGGTGGGGCCGCGGGACGCGCAGCAGTTTCGCCCATACCGGCGCCAGCGGCAGGTTGAGGGCGAGCAGCAGCACCATGCCGACGAACAGCGAGGCGATCAGACCCCACACCAGGTCCGGTTCGCGCTCGAAGAGCAGCGGGCCCGGCTGGATGCCGTACTGCTGGAACGCGGCCAGCATCACCGCGGCGACCGCCGTCGTCGGCAGGCCCAGGGTCAGCATCGACACCAGCGTGCCCGCCGCCGAGGCGGACGCCGCCGACTCCAGGCCCGCGACACCCTCGATGGCGCCCTTGCCCCACTCGTCCTGGTGCTTCGAGAGCCGCTTCTCCGTGACGTACGACAGGAAGGTCGGGATCTCCGCGCCGCCCGCCGGGATCGCGCCGAACGGGAAGCCGATGAACGGGCCGCGCGCCCAGGACTTCCAGGTGCGCCGCAGATCCGCGCGGCCCAGCCACGGCCGGCCCACCGGGATCGGGTCCGGCGGCCGGCGCCGCAGATGCGCGGCCACCCACAGCGCCTCACCGATCGCGAACAGACCCACCGCCACGATCACCACGTCGACACCGTCGGCGAGTTGCAGCGAGCCGAACGTCAGCCGCTGCTGTCCCGTCATCTGGTCCAGGCCCACCAGCCCGATCGTCAGCCCGATCAGCAGCGAGGCCAGACCCCGGATCCGGGACGAACCGAGCACCGACGTCACGGCGATGAACGCCAGCACCATGATGGCGAAGTAGTCCGGGGCGCCGATGTCCACCGCGAGATCGGCCACCTTCGGCGCCAGCGCCACCAGCAGGACCGTGCCCACCATGCCGCCCGCGAAGTGCCCGATCGCGGCGGCCGCGAGGGCCTGCGCGCCACGGCCCGACTTGGCCATGGGGTTGCCCTCCATGGCCGCGACCACCGCCGCGCTCTCCCCGGGCGTGTTCAGCAGGATCGACGTCGTCGAACCGCCGAACATCGCTCCGTAGTAGATCCCGGCGAACATGATGAACGCGCCCGTCGGTTCGAGTCCGTACGTCACCGGCAGCAGCAGCGCCACCGCCATCGCCGGGCCGATGCCGGGCAGTACACCGATCGCCGTGCCGAGCAGCACGCCCACGGCGGCCCACAGCAGATTGATCGGCGTCAGCGCCGTACCGAAGCCGTCCAGAAGGGAGTGGAGAGCGGTCATTTCACAGCACTCCCATCAGCGGACCACCGGGCAGCGGCACTCCGAGCAGGTGGTCGAACACGGCGTAGGTGACGAAGGAGACCACCGCCGCTATCAGCGGATCGCGGTCGGTTCTGCGGCTGCCGAGCGCGAAGGCCGCGCCCCAGAAGAGCAGCGCGCCCGCGACGGGGAACCCGAGCGGCTCGATGAGCACCGCGAACCCCAGGAACACGCCCGCCAGCAGCGACACCGTGCGCCAGTCGGCGGGTTCGGACAGATCGACGTCCTCGCCGGTCTCGGCCTGTCCCCGGCCGCCGCGCAGCACGTCGACGGCGAGCAGCGCGGCGATGACGAGCAGACCGGCGCCGACCACGACCGGCACGGTCCTCGGGCCGACCGGCCCGCGCTGCGTGAGGTCGACGTCCATGGTGAGCGCGTCGGTGAGGACGAGCACCCCGAGGGCCGACAGCAGTACGCAGACGCCGAGTTCGGAGTGGTCGCGGAGCCAGGTGCGGCGTCCGCCCGTGGGGGCCGGGGTGTTGTCGTCGGTGGTCGGCGTCGTCACAGTCCGAGCTCCTCAGTACCGACACCACGCGCTTGTCCTCGGCGTCCAGGAACGCGCCGAACTTCTCGCCGGTCAGGAAGGCGTCGTCCCAGCCGTGGCGCCTCAGCGACTCCTGCCACTCGTCCGAATCATGCAACTCCCTTATCAAGTTGATGAGTTTGGAGCGTTCGGCGTCGGTGAGGCCGGGCGGGGCGACGATGCCGCGCCAGTTGGTGAAACTCACGTCGTAGCCCGCCTCCTGGAGCGTGGGCGCGTCGAGTCCCGCGACGCGCTCAGGGCCGGTGACCGCGAGCAGGCGCAGCTCGCCGGACTTGATCTGGTCGAGGTACTCACCGACTCCGGAGACACCGAAGGCGACCTTGCTGCCGAGGATGGAGGCGAGCAGTTCGCCACCGCCGTCGAAGGGGATGTAGTTGACGTCCTTCGGAGGGATCCCGGCGGCCCGCGCCATCAGCATCGGCGCGAGATGGTCCGGCCCGCCGGGCGAGGAACCGCCGCCGACCGGGAGCTTGCCGGGGTTCCTCTTCCAGGCGCCGACCAGATCGTCGATGGTCCTGTACGGGGAGTCCTTCGCCACCACGACGACGTCCTGCTCCTCGGTGAGCCGGGCGATCGGGGTGGTGTCCGCGAGGGTCTTCGGCGCGTCGTTGGAGCGGACGGCACCCACCACGCCCAGGCCCATCGACATGGCGAGTTTGCCGTTGCCGTGCTCGCTCACCAGCCGGCTCAGGCCCACGGTGCCGCCGGCGCCGGGCAGGTTGAACACCTCGATGCCGTGCGTGAGTCCGGCGTCCTCGGCGTTCTTCGCCGCCGTACGGGCCGTGATGTCGTAGCCGCCGCCGGGGGTGTTGGGAACCATGAAGCGCAGACCCGGGATCTGCGTGCCGGTCTCGGTACCGCTGCCGGTCGTGAGCAGCGGCGGGCCCACGAGCAGGAGCACGGCGGCCCCGAGCAGGGCGAGGGTGTGCGCAGGCGCACGAAAGCCACCACCTGTCGGTCGGTCGTCTGGGATCACGTCGGTTCCCGTGGGGAGAGTGACGCGGGCCACATGGTGCCCGCGTGGCGCCGGGCTGTCGTGCTTGCGGAAGCAATGGAGGTTGTGGTCGTTGCGTCAGCGTGGGTGCGGTTCTCTTCTCCCGCCGAAGGCGGGGGTCATGATGGGCGGTTCCGGGGCTGTGCGGTGGTACGGGCGGGAGGAGAGCGGGAGCGATGAGCGGCATGCGGGGCGGTACGGCGGCGGCCGTCGGCACGATCGACGTGCTCGTGGTCGACGACGACTTCAGGGTGGCCCGGGTGCACCGGGCCTACGTCGAACGCCTCGACGTGTTCCGGGTCGTCGGTGTCGCGGGGACGGGGAGCAGGCCATCGCCGCCGTGGAAGAACTCCGGCCCGATCTCGTGCTGCTCGACCTGTATCTGCCCGATCTGTTCGGGCTGGACGTCATCCCCCGGCTGCGGACCGCCGGGCACGACTGCGACGTGATGGTCATCAGCGCCGCCCGGGAGGCGGACGCGGTCCGTGGCGCGGTGCGGCACGGGGTCGTCGACTATCTGCTCAAGCCGTTCGACTTCGAGGATCTGCGCGGGCGGCTGGAGCGTTACGCCGTCCAGCGCGGGCGGTTGCTCGGCGCGGTGGTCCGGGGCCAGGCGGACGTCGACCGGGTGCTGGCGGGCGGTGCGGCGGGGCCCGTGCCGCCGGTGCTGCCCAAGGGCATGAGCACGGAGACCGCCGGGCTGGTCGAACGCACCCTGCGCGAGACCGACGGCACGCTGTCGGCCACGGAGTGCGCCGGGCTGACCGGGGTGTCGCGGGTCAGTGCGCGGCGGTACCTGGAGTACTTCCACACCGTGGGAAGGGCGGACGTGTCCCTGCGGTACGGGGCCACGGGGCGGCCCGAGCGGCGGTATCGGTTCCTGGGGTGATCCCCGACGCGGAACGCGGGGTTGTCTCCCGGGTGCGGGCGGGCCTAGGGTCGGGCGTGGGAAAGCGCTTTCTGCGTGGTAAGGGCTTCTGGGTTCCGGGCTTTCCTCCGTCTTCGCCGTCGTGCCGAGGAGCGCCGCATGTCGCTGTCCCCCGTCCGCCGCCGGGTCGCCGTCGTCGGCACCGGTGCCATCGTCAGCGGCGGGCATCTGCCCGCGCTGCACGCCCACGCCGACCGCACCGAACTGGTCGCCGCCGTCGACGTGGACCAGGGAGGCTCGACGCCTTCCGGGCGTCCGCGGGGAGCGGGTCGCCGGGTTCACCTCGATGAGCGCGATGCTGGACGCCGTACGGCCGGATCTCGTGCTGATCGGGACCCCGCCCTCGCTGCACCGGGAGCAGACCGTGGCCGCGCTGAAGGCGGGGGCCTGGGTGCTGTGTGAGAAGCCGCTGTGTCTGTCGCTCGCCGAGTACGACGACATCGCGGCCGCCGAGGAGGCCTCCGGGGCGTACGCGTCCGTGGTCTTCCAGCACCGCTACGGCTCCGGCGCCGCCCACGCCCGTGAGCTGATCCGCGGGGTGAACTGGGTGCGCCGCTGGTCGCGCACTGCCAGACCACCTGGCACCGGGACGCCGCCTACTACTCCGTTCCCTGGCGCGGACGTTGGGCCACCGAAGGCGGCGGGCCGACCATGGGGCACGGGATCCACCAGTTCGACCTGCTGCTCCATCTCCTCGGCGAGTGGGAGGAGATACGGGCGATGGCCGCGCGGCTCGTCCACGACACCGAGAGCGAGGACGTCTCCACGGCTCTCGTGCGATTCCGGGGCGGTGCGCTGGCCACCGTGGTGAACAGCGTGCTCTCTCCCGACGAGATGAGCCGGATTCGCGTCGACTGCGCGGACGCGACGGTCGAACTCACCCATCTCTACGGGCATGTCAACGACGACTGGAGCTATACGCCGGCCCGCCACGTTTCCGCCGAACGGGCGGAAGCGTGGCGTACGCCCGTGGCTGACGTGCCCAGTTCGCACACCGCTCAGCTGGGTGTCCTTCTCGACGCCTACGACGCCGGGGCGCGGCCGCCGGGGAGCGGGGCGGAGGCGCGGAGCACCCTCGAGTTCGCCGCCGCCCTCTACAAGGCCGCGTTCACCGGGGCGCCGGTGCGGGCGGGCGAGATCGGGCCCGGTGATCCGTTCCACGCCGCCATGCACGGCGGTCACTCCGACTGGACGCCCCAGGAGCGTGCATGAGCATGCGTGTCCGACATGAGATCGGTTGCGGTGCGGGGTTTCGCTTCGGTGGACGGGACGCCCCTGCGGTGCGGCTTTCGGTCCGGTGGGGGTTTGGGTAGTGCCCAGGCGTGGTGGGTGAGTCGGGGCCGGGTGGGGGTGTCCGTCCTCGGACTGGCGCGACTGTGCTTGTTGGAGGGGCGCGGGGCGCTGACGCGCCAGCCACTGCGGGCGGCCACCCCCGCCCCGTCCCCTTCCCGCATGATCAGTTTAGGGCCTGGGAGGTACCCCCAGGGCGGCACGGGTGGGCGCGACGGCACCCCGTAAGCGCCGGGCTGCGTGTCTTCCCCGGCAGGCTTCGACGCGCGGCACTGTGTGACGCGTTCCGCCCGTCGCAGGGGCGCCGGCCTCTCAATGCGGTCAGGGCCGGCGTCCCCGGCCCGTGCCAACGCCGGGGGCACCCGTACGACCCCGGCCGCGGGTCCGTACCCGCGGCCTATCGGCGCCGGCCCCCGTACGACGCGGGCAGATACGCCGACCCCACGGCCAGCGCCGTCGCCGCGCTCGCTATGCCCAGGATCGCCCCTGCCGCCACGTCCCCCGGATAGTGCACACCCGTGTGCACCCTCGAGTACCCCACCGCGCACGCCAACGCCCCCAACGGCACCGATGCCGCGGGCAGCACCGTCCCCACCGCCGTGGCGAAGGCGACCGCCGACGCCGTATGGCCCGAAGGGAACGACGCCGACGTCGGCATGGGCACATGCCGGTCCACCGTCACCCGCGCCGCCTCCCGGTCCGGCCGCGCGCGCCGTACCAGCCGCTTCCCCAGCAGATTCGCCGACGCCGACGCCACCGCGATCGCCCCCACTCCCGCCAGCGCAGCCCGCCGGGGCCGTGTCCCGCTCAGTGCGAGGGCCCCGGCGACGGCGAGCGAGATCTTGGAGTGGTCGGCCGTGTGGGACAGGCGGCGCAGTGCCCGGTCGAGCGTCGGCGTCGGTGTGGCGGCGACCGCCGCGTACAGGGCGCCGTCCACCGCGCGGAGGTCGCCGAGTACCGCGGCGGCGACCCTGCGCAGCCCGTCGGCGGGCGGTACGGGCCTGGTGAGCGGACGGGTGATGTGCTGATCGGTGGTGGGCGGCTCGCTCATCTGTCTCTCCCGCGTGGCGTCGTGGACGAATCACCAAGTGCCCACGGTACGCATGATCCATCCGCACGGTTTCGCCCACCCCGGCCGGCCCGCCCGGAAGCGACCGCCGGGTACGGGGTGGGGGTATAGGGTAATGCCCGTCCTGTATACCCCGTGGGGGTATTTGCCGCAAGGTGGGCCGAAGAGTTGACTTGATACCCCCAGGGGTATTGTGCTGCGCGAGGCGGCTCACAGTGAGTCGCGGGGTCCCCTTCTCGAGGAGAGACGGTCATGAACACCGGACTGAGGATCAGCGCGTTCACAGCCGCCCTCGCCGTCACCTTCGGTGCGGCTTACGGCGTCGGTGAGGGCTCGACCTCGTCGCCGCGGATTCCGCACCGGCGCACGACGAGCGACACGCCCCGTCCGCGTCGAGGGCGGACGGGCACCCAGGGCACGACACCCCGGTGGCGGCCGGCGGGCTCCAGATCTCCGAGGGCGGGTACCGGCTCGAACTCGGGACCTCGCGCGTCACCACCGGCCACCGCTCCGAACTGCGGTTCGTCGTCCGGGACGGTCAGGGCCGTGCCGTCACCGGGTACCGCCGTGAGCACGGGAAGGAGCTGCATCTCATCGTCGCCTCCCGTGACCTGCTCACGTACCGGCATCTGCATCCCCGCCGGGCCGCCGACGGCACCTGGACCACCCCCGTGGATCTGCCGCGGGCCGGCGGTTACCGGGTCTTCGCCGACTTCACTCCGGAGGTGAGGGGCGCGCGCGACCTCGTCCTCGGGGCCGACCTCGCCGTCGGCGGCCCCTACCGGCCGCAGGACCTTCCGGCGGCCGACCGTACGGCCCGGGTCGACGGCTACGACGTCGAACTGGACGGAACGCTGACTCCGGGGAAGCCGGGCGAACTGCGCCTGTCCGTCTCGCGTGACGGGAAACCGGTCACCGACCTCCAGCCCTACCTCGGCGCCTACGGCCATCTGGTCGCCCTGCGCGCCGGTGACCTCGCCTATCTGCACGTTCACCCCAAGGGCGAACCCGGGGACGGGAAGACGGAGGCCGGCCCCGTCGTCTCGTTCACGGCCACGGCGCCCAGCAACGGCAGCTACCGGCTGTTCCTGGACTTCAAGCACGACGGGGTCGTCCGTACCGCCGCGTTCACCGTGCACGCCGGGGCGGCGGCGGAGAGCGTCGCACAGACGCCGGAGCACTCCGACGGGCACGGCCACTGAGCCTCAGCCCAGGGCGCGGTCCAGGTTGAACGCGGCGCTGATCAGGGCGAGATGGGTGAACGCCTGCGGGAAGTTGCCCTGTTGTTCCCCCGTGTGGCTGATCTGCTCGGCGTACAGGCCGAGATGGTTGCCGTACGTCAGCATCTTCTCGAAGGCGAGGGACGCCTCGTCGAGCCGTCCGGCACGGGTCAGCGCCTCGACGTACCAGAACGAGCAGATGGAGAACGTGCCCTCGTCGCCGCGCAGTCCGTCGGGGCTCACCAGCGGGTCGTAGCGGTAGACCAGTGAGTCGGACACCAGCTCCTCGGTGAGGGAGTCCAGCGTCGACAGCCACTTCGGGTCGGTCGGCGCGATGAACTTCGCCATCGGCATCATCAGGACCGCCGCGTCCAGCACCTCCGCGTCCTCGTGCTGCACGAACGCCCGGCGCGACGAGGACCAGCCGCTGCTCATGATCCGCCGGTAGACGGTGTCACGGCTCGCCTGCCAGCGGGGAGGTCGGCGGGCAGGCCCCGCCGGTTGGCCATCCGGATGCCCCGCTCGATCGCCACCCAGCACATCAGGCGCGAGTACAGGAAGTTCTTCCGCCCGCCGCGCGTCTCCCAGATGCCCTCGTCGGGCTGGTCCCAGTGCGTGCAGACCCAGTCCACCAGCGCCGTCACATGGTCCCACTGCTCGCTGGAGACCGGCTCGGCCCACTTGTCGTAGAGGTAGATGGAGTCGATCAGCGCGCCGTAGACGTCCAGTTGCAGCTGATCGGCGGCCGCGTTGCCGACGCGGACCGGTGCCGAGCCCTCATGTCCCTCCAAATGGGAGAGCACACGCTCGGGGAGATCGGTACGGCCGTCGATGCCGTACATGATCTGCAACGGGCCGGAACCCTTGCGGTCGCCCGGACTGATGTGCCGGGAGACGAAGCCCATGAACGCCGCGGCCTCCTCGGTGAAACCGAGCCGCAGCATCGCGTACACGCAGAACGCCGCGTCGCGCACCCACATGTACCGGTAGTCCCAGTTGCGCTCCCCGCCGAGTGTCTCGGGCAGACTCGTCGTCGGCGCCGCCACGAAAGCCCCGGTCGGCGCGTACGTCAGCAGCTTCAGGGTGAGGGCGGAGCGGTGCACCATCTCCCGCCAGCGGCCCCGGTAGCGCGAGGACGACAGCCAGTTCCTCCAGTACCGCACCGTCGTGGCGAACTGCTCCTGTGCCTCCGCGCACGCGCACCGGCGCGGGTTCAGCTCGCCGCCGACCTGGTCCAGCGTGAACACGGCCGTCTCGCCCTCGGCGAGCTTGAAGTCGGCCCGCACATCGGGACCGTCGGCTTCCAGCGGGACGGTGGCGGTGAGCGCGAGGGACAGCTCGGCGCAGTCGAAGACCGCCAGGTCACCGGTGACGTGCACGGTGTGGGGCACGGAGCCGTAGCCGAACCGGGGTGCCACCCGCGTGCGGAACGGCAGGGCGCCCCGTACGCACAGCACCCGCCGGATCAGCCGGTGCCGGCCCTCGTCGGCCGGCTCCCCGGCGACCGGCATGAAGTCTTGTACCTCGCCGACCCCGTTCTCCGTGTAGAACCGGGTGATCAGCACATTGGTGTCAGGGAAGTAGAACTGCTTGGTGCGGGCCGGCACGGCCGCCGCCAGCTCGAAGCAGCCGCCCCGCTCGGCGTCCAGGATCGCCCCGAACACACTGGGGGAGTCGAACGACGGACAGCAGTACCAGTCGATGGTGCCGTCCACGCCCACCAGCGCCACGCTGCGCAGATCGCCGATCAGCCCGTGATCCGCGATCGGCACGTAACGGCGCGCCCCGGATCCGTTCCGCTCCCTGGTCGTCCCGTCCATCGCAGCCTCCCTGGGCCGGCACGCCATGCTCTGCTGCCAGCTTAGGCAGCCCGCGCCGGTCCGGCTCAGGCCGGCACGACCCGCGGCCCCGCCGCCTCGCGGCCGTGCGGCGTCCCCGGGCCCGCTTCCGGGTCCGTGACCAGCGTGTCCACCGGCTCGGCGGCGTGAAGCCGGGCGCACACCCGCCGGCCCGGACGACCGGATCCGACGGTCACGATCACCGGCTCGGCCCGCACGCACAGCAGTCGGCTCAGCGCCGTCTGCGCCTGGTCAGGGCCGCGGCCCCGGGACCGGTCGGCGAGGCGCCGGACGCCCATGCGCCCGGCGCCCCTACCGGCTACCGGCCCCGGCCAGGCCCGCCCCGTCGCCGGCCCGGCCAGTCCCGGGCTACCGCTTCACGGCCTTCAGGACCACGAACTTCGGGTCCGACGCGACCAGTTCACTGTTGCCGAACAGCCGCCGCAGCTTCACGTGGTACCCCAGATGGCGGTTGCCGATCACCCACAGCTCGCCGCCCTCGCGCAGGGTGCGCCGGGCGTCGCCGAACATGCGCCGGGCCGTGGCGTCGGTGGTCGCCTGATGGGAGTGGAACGGCGGATTGTTGAGCACCAGGTCGACACTGCCCGCCGGGATGCCCGTCAGCCCGTCGCCGACCCGGAACTCGGCGTGTCCCGGCACGTCGTTCTCCCGGTACGTGGCCTGCGCCGACGCGACCGCCTGGTACGACTCGTCCACGAACAGCACCTCGGCAAGCGGATCCGCCAGGGCCATTGCCGTACCGACGACGCCGTTGCCGCAGCCCAGGTCCACCACCCGGCCGCCGTCCCGGCCGGCGGGCAGGTGCCGCAGGAGGAACCGGGTGCCGATGTCGAGGCGGTCGGCGCAGAAGACACCGGCGTGGTTGACGACCGTACGGCCCGACACCGGGCCGATGCCGTCGGGCAGGGCGTAACGGTACGGCCAGGGGTTCGCGGGACGCTTCAGCGCGGGGTCGGGCGTGCAGTGGATCAGCCGCGCCTTCCTCTCCGCGAGCGAGGTCCTGGTCGGGCCGAGGATCCGCTCGAAGAGGTCCAGCGTCGAGGTGTGGATCTCCTTCACCATGCCGGTGCCGACGACGACCGTGCCCTCGTGCACCGCCGGCGCCAGCCGCAGCAGCTGGTCCTCCAGCAGCGCCAGGCTCTTCGGCACCCGGACCAGCAGCACGTCGACCCGGTCCGGCGGGGTGTCCTGGGTGGTGAGCAGCCGTACGGTGCCGGGTTCGACGCCGTTGCGGGCCAGGTTGGCGCGCGTGGCCTCCTGGCCGAGCCAGGAATCGGTGATCTGCGTCGGCCGGTGCGCCGCGAGCGCCGTCGCCAGCGCGCCCCAGCGGTCGCCGAGGACCACGACCGTGCCGGTCAGCGGGACCTGCCGGTCGGCGAGATGCCTCAGGAGATATTCGTCGGAGGCGTCCCAGGCGCGCAGCCGGTCCCGCGGGTCCTCGGGGAACCTGGCCAGTACCGGCGCGCCCCACGCAGTCGTCATACGGTCGTTCATCGTCCGACCAGGCTAGCCCAGCCGCAGCTCAGGCCGCGTCCGGCAGGATGGGAGACATGGACGCGGAGCTGTTTCCCAGAGAACGCCGCGAGATCGCGCCCGGCGCGGTGCATGTGCCGGACTGGCTGGACGCGCGGCAGCAGCGGGAGCTGCTGGACGCCTGCCGGGAGTGGGCCAGACCGCCCGCCGGACTCCGTACCGTCCGCACACCCGGCGGCGGCACCATGACCGCACGGCAGGTGTGTCTCGGCCTGCACTGGTATCCGTACGGCTATGCCCGCACGGTCGTCGACGGGGACGGCTCACCCGTGAAGCCCTTCCCCGGCCGGCTCGGCGAACTGGGCCGCCGCGCGGTGACCGACGTGCTCGGCGCGGACGCCGCGCGGGAGGCCGCGTACGACATCGCGCTCGTCAACTTCTACGACGCCGACGCCCGTATGGGGATGCACCGTGACAGCGACGAGCGGGCGGACGCGCCCGTGGTGTCGCTGAGCCTCGGCGACACCTGTGTCTTCCGTTTCGGCACCACCGGCACCCGCGGCCGGCCCTGGACGGACGTGGAGCTGCGCAGCGGCGACCTGTTCGTCTTCGGCGGGCCCTCCCGGCTCGCCTACCACGGCGTCCCCGGGTGCACGCGGGCACGGCCCCCGCCGAGTTGGGGCTGACCGGACGGCTGAACATCACGCTGCGGGTGAGTGGCCTGTAGCCCGCGCCGGTTTACGGATCATGGGAGACTCGCCTCCATGAGCGGGAAGGCGGACCCCCGGCCGGCGGGGAAGGGACCACCTCGAGGACGCGGCTGGACCGGGGGCGCGGCGCGCTCGGACCCGCACTGGAGCTCGTGCACACCGGACGCGCGCCGACCCGCGCGGTGCTCACCGCCGAACTCGGTGTGACGCGTGCGACGGCCGGCGCGGTCGCCGCCGAACTGGAGGCACTCGGACTGATCCGGGTGGACGCCCGGCCCGGCGCGGCCGCCGGCTCCCAGGGGCGCCCTCACACCGACTCTCCGTCGCCGAGGACGGCCCCGTGGCGCTCGCCGCCCAGGTGCACGCCGACGGTTTCCGGGCGGCCCTCGTCGGGCTCGGCGGCCGTATCGTCGCCACGGCACCCGGCTCCGAGGTCGTCGACGCCGACCCCGCGAAAGTGCTCGGCTCCGTCGTCGCCGCCGGCGCCCGCCTGCTGGCGGAGACCGGGCGGCGCTGCGTGGGCGCCGGGCTCGCCGTACCGTCCGCGGTGGCCGAACCCGAGGGACTCGCCCTCAACCCCTGCACCTCGCCTGGCCCGCGGGCGCCCCGGTGCGGGAGATCTTCGCCGAGCAGGTGCGCGCGGCCGGGATCGAGGGCCCGCCTTCGCGGCCAACGACGTCAACCTCGCCGCCCTCGCCGAACACCGGCACGGCGCCGGACGCGGCTCCCGCGACCTGCTGTGCGTGGCCACCGGCCACCGTGGTGTGGGCGGCGCGCTGGTGCTCGACGGCCGCCTGCACTCCGGCAGTTCGGGACTCGCCCTGGAGGTCGGCCACCTCGCCGTCAACCCCGAGGGCCGCCCCTGCCACTGCGGCAGCCGGGGCTGCCTCGACGTCGAGGCCGACCCGCTCGCCCTGCTCACCGCGGCGGGCCGCGCGCCGGGCCCCGAGATGTCCCTGCTGAAACAGGCCGACGACCTGATCCGTCACCAGTACGACGACCCGGAGGTGCGCACCGCCACCGAGTCCCTCATCGACCGCCTCGGCCTCGGCCTCGCCGGACTGGTGAACATCCTCAACCCGGACCGGATCATCCTCGGCGGACTGCACCGCACCCTGCTGGAGGCCGACCCCGACCGGCTGCGCGCCGTCGTCGCCGACCGCAGCCTGTGGGGCCGCAGCGGCGGCGTCCCCATCCTCCCCTGCACCCTCGACCACAACAGCCTGGTCGGCGCGGCGGAACTGGCCTGGCAGCCGGTGCTGGACGATCCTCTTGGGGCACTGGTGTGAGCGAGCAGCCCGGCACCGGCGCGAGAAGGCAGCCCGACAGACAGAAGGCGACGACATGACCGACCAGCTCACCGTCAGCGTCCTCGGTACCGGCATCATGGGCGCGGCGATGGCCCGCAACCTGCTCCGCGCGGGGCACACCGTACGGGCCTGGAACCGCACCCGCGCCAAGGCCGAGCCCTCGCCGCCGACGGCGCGCACATCGCCGGCACCCCCGCCGAGGCGGTCGAGTCCGCCGACGCCGTCCTGACCATGCTGTACGACGGCCCGGCCACCCTGGACACGATGCGCCGGGCCGCATCCGCCCTGCGCCCGGGAACCGTCTGGGCCCAGTCCACCACCGCCGGCCTCGAGGACGTCGCCGAACTGGCCGCCTTCGCCGACGCGCACGGCCTGCCCTTCTACGACGCACCGGTCCTCGGCACCCGGCAGCCCGCCGAGGCCGGACAGCTCGTCGTGCTCGCCGCCGGACCGGCCGAGGGCCGGAACACGGTGGCACCGGTGTTCGACGCGGTGGGCGCCCGCACCGTATGGGCGGGGAGGACGGCGCGACGGCCGCGGCGACCCGGCTGAAGCTGGTCGCCAACAGCTGGGTGCTCGCCACGACCACCGCCGCCGGTGAGTCCCTCGCCCTGGCCAAGGCCCTCGGTGTCGCGCCCGAGGGCTTCTTCGACCTCATCGCCGGCGGACCGCTCGACATGGGCTATCTGCACGCCAAGGCCGGCCTGATCCTCGACGGACGGCTCTCTCCGGCCCAGTTCGCCGTGACGACCGCCGCCAAGGACGCCAGACTGATCGTGCGGGCCGGAGAACAGCACGGCGTGCGCCTGGACGTGGCCACCGCGAGCGCCGAACGGTTCGAGCGGGCCGCCGGCCAGGGCCACGGCGACGAGGACATGGCCGCCGCCTACTACGCCAGCTTCGACGGCGGCCCCACCGCCTGACCGGCAGACCCGAGAGCACGAAGGAGTCCGTAGTGTCCAAGCCCCCGCTTCCCCCGAGGCCGTCGAACTGCTGCGCAAGCCCAACCCCTGCGTCATGGCCACGCTGCGTTCCGACGGCGCGCCCGTGTCCACCCCCACCTGGTACCTGTGGGAGGACGGCCGCGCGCTGATGAACTTCGACGAGGGCCGCGTCCGCCTGAACCACGTCCGCCGCGACCCGCGCGTCACCCTGACCGTCCTCGCCACCGGCGACTGGTACACCCACGTCACCCTGATCGGCCGGGTCACCGACCTGTACGACGACAAGGACCTCGCCGACATCGACCGACTCTCCCGCCAGTACACCGGGAACGCGTACCCCAACCGCGAGCGGCCGAGGGTCAGCGCCTGGCTGGAGGTCGAACGCTGGCACGGCTGGGGCGCGATGAAGGACAACGCCCAGTCCGGCTGACGTCCGCGCACGCCGCCGGCGGGCCCGGGGCGACCGGTCCCGCTCCGGTGCCGGTGCCGGTGCCTGGCGGGCGGTGCCCACGGCGCCGGGACGGCCGCACCCTCCTCACGGGGCCCGGGAAGCAGCCGGGGCGCTTCCCCGTACTCCCGGTGGGGTACGTGCGGTGCCGCTGGCCGTACGACGCCCCGGGCCCCTCGTGGGGCCACTCTCGGAGGTGTCGCGCAAGGAGCGACGAGACGGCCCCTCCGAGGAGTTGAACGATCATGCAGACCCTGGCGCATTTCGGCGACGGCGGACCCGGCCCGTGGATTCTGTTCTTCCCCGTCATCTGGGTCCTGGTCATCGGCGGCGGCATCGCCCTGCTGCGCCGCACGGTGTGGCGCGGACACCGCGGCCCCGGCCGGCCCACGGTGGACGACCATTCGCCCATCGCGGTGCTCGGCCACCGCTTCGCCTCCGGCGAGATCGACGAGGACGAGTACTGGCGGCGACTGTCCGTCCTGGACGAGCAGTTCGGCCGGCACGGCAAGGGTGTCGCCTGACGGCGGTGGTGCCGGGAGCGGGCTCGCCGCCGGCCTCGGTCGAGGGCGGCGGCGGACCAGGGCCGGTTGTCCGGCGGCGTACCACCGGCAGAGAGCGTTCGCCACCGGCCTGCCGCCGTCGGGGCGGCGGTTCGGCCGGTGCCCGATGCCCCCGGCTGTTTCAGCCGGGCACGGCGGATCGTGCCGAGCGGTTCGGCCGGTGCCCGACGGCCCCGGCTGTTTCAGCCGGGCACGGCGGATCGTGCCGAGCGGTCCGGCCGGTGCCCGACGGCCCCGGCCGTCTCAGCCCGGCACGGCGGATCGTGCGGGGGCGGGCTCGGCCCGGTGTTCCCCGGCCGGGTGCTCCACGAGCGCGACCTCCGTGAACCGGGGGCCGGCGGGTTCGGCGGCCGTGAAGCGAGGGCGCCGGTCCCAGGCGGGTGCGGGGGTCGCGGACGGCGTCGGCAGGGTGAACCACACGACCTTGCCGGACTCACCGTCCGGGACCGCGCCCCAGCTCTCGCTCATCGCGGCCACCATCGCCAGCCCGCGCCCGCAGGTGGCGAGCGGACTCGCGTCCCCGACGACCGGCAACCGCGGATCGTGGTCGTACACCGACACCTTGAGCCGCTCGAGCAGCAGCTCGATCTCGACGGTGCACGTCTTGTCGGGCCGGGCATGCCGGTGGACGTTGGACAGCAACTCCGTCACACCGAGCGACGCCCGGTCTATCAACGGATCCAGATGCCAGTAGCGCAACTGCGCAGATACGATTCTGCGGACCTGGCCGATCCTCGACGGCAGAGCCTGGAGCTCCACCGTGCAGTGCCTGCTTGGGTAAGTGATCACGGCTGCGACTCCCCGACGTGAGGTCCGGAAGAACACGGAAGACGGATCCAGCAGGGCGCCTGCGTGACACGGCCGCCTGCTGTCGTGGCCGGCGGGCTGGTTCGCAGCGTTATCGCCGGTAAACCCAGAGTGACGTGAGACCAGCGTGACGCACGGGGCGGAGTGACGCAAGTCACGGACATCTCAGGCGCCGCGTCCCGAAGCCCGGCGCACGGCCTCGATGAAACGGCGTGCGGCGGGCGGGCCGGGCTCACCCGGCGCGGGGTCGTGGTCGCCCAGGGTCAGCAGGTACCGGTTGCCGTTGAGGTCCGCCAACGCCCGGTCCTCGGCGGCGAACCAGGGCTTCGACGCCCGTACCGCCTGCACCGGCGCGCTGTCGATCTCACTGCCGTAGCTGGTGAGCAGTTGCAGCCGGCCGTCGCGGATCCGGACCTGGCCGGCCCGGGTGAGCGACCGCAGCCGTTTGCCGATCCGCACGCCCGTGGCCGTGAACTCCGGATCCGTCATGCCACCCGCCCCTTGTGCACGTAACTGTGCGGACCTGCTTTCTGCCCAGCTTCAGTGTGCCCCCGTACGGGGGCCTGCTCACGCCGGTGCAGTCTGCCCGCACCCGCCGCCGAGCACCAGTGCGCGAGCCCCCGTTCCCGGGGCCGCGGGGTGCACTCGCGCCAATGCGCCCCCTGCCGCTCGTATGGGCACCCAGGGTGCCTTTGAGTGGCTCAAAGAAGTGTTTATGCAGGTGAGAGGCGGTACGGCGGAAGCATATGATCGGTGTACCGGCCGTGCGGGACGCCGTCGGCGCTCAGCGTAAGGAGCCCTGCCGTGAGCACTCCCCAACAGACCCTGACCGGTGTCACCCTCGACGTCGACCGCAGCGACGCCGCCTACCGGGGCTGGCTGAAAGAGGCCGTACGCAGGGTGCAGGCCGACGCCAACCGCTCGGCCGACACCCATCTTCTGCGTTTTCCGCTGCCCGAGCGGTGGGGCATAGACCTCTATCTCAAGGACGAGTCGACCCACCCGACCGGCAGCCTCAAACACCGGCTGGCCCGATCGCTCTTCCTCTACGGGCTGTGCAATGGCTGGATCCGTCCGGGCCGTCCGGTGATCGAGGCGTCCAGCGGTTCCACGGCCGTGTCGGAGGCCTACTTCGCGAAGCTGATCGGCGTCCCCTTCATCGCCGTCATGCCGCGCACGACGAGCGCCGAGAAGTGCCGACTGATCGAGTTCCACGGCGGTCGGTGCCACTTCGTGGACGACCCCCGCACGATGTACGAGGCGTCCGCCGCCCTCGCGGCGGAGACCGGCGGCCACTACATGGACCAGTTCACCTACGCAGAGCGGGCCACGGACTGGCGGGGCAACAACAACATCGCCGAATCGATCTTCCGCCAGCTGGAGTTGGAGCGGTTCCCGGAGCCCGCGTGGATCGTGGCCACGGCCGGCACCGGCGGCACCTCGGCGACCCTCGCGCGCTACGTCCACTACATGCAGTACGACACCCTCATCTGCGTCGCGGACCCGGAGAACTCCTGCTTCTTCGAGGGCTGGACGACCGGTGACCCGGACGTCGCCTGCGACCGAGGCTCCCGGATCGAGGGCATCGGACGGCCCCGTATGGAACCGAGCTTCGTGCCCGGCGCGATCGACCGGATGATGAAGGTGCCGGACGCGGCCGGCGTCGCCGCGGTGCGGGCCCTGGAGCGGGTCATCGGCCGCAAGGCGGGCGGCTCCACCGGCACCGGGCTGTGGAGCGCGCTCAAGATCGTCGCGGAGATGGTGGCCGACGGGCGGCGGGGGAGCGTGGTGACCCTGCTCTGCGACCCGGGGACCGGTACCTGGACAAGTACTACTCGGACGCCTGGCTGTCCGAGCAGGGCCTCGACACCGCGCCGTACACGGCGGCGATCGAATCCCTGCTGCGCACCGGGGTCTGGCCCCGCTGAGCTCCGCTTCGCGAGCCTGCGGGGCATCCGTGCCGGGCGGCCCGTCCCGGCGAACCCGGGCCCCACGGAGCGCGGTCGGTGGGCCATGGGCATGGCCTCCTTGACGTACGCCGGACGTGCGCACCGGCGGGCGCGCGCCCGTCAGAGTTCCGCGGGCTCGCCCGCCACCACCAGTCGCCGCAGATGCTCGGACACCTCCGCGCGTGCCTCCTGAGGCAGCCCCGAATCCGTCACCAGCGTGTCGACCTGACCGAGGGACGCGAACGAACTCAGGCCCACCGTGCCCCACTTGGTGTGGTCGGCGACCACCACCACCCGCCGCGCCGACTGCACGAGACGCCGGTTGGTCTCCGCCTCCGCGAGGTTCGGCGTGGACAGCCCCGCCTCCACCGATATCCCGTGCACGCCGAGGAACAGCAGATCGAAGTGGAGCGCCGCGATCGCCTGGTCGGCCACCGGCCCCACCAGCGAGTCCGAGGGTGCGCACCCCGCCGGTCAGCACGACCGTGGCCGCGCCCTGCCGGGCCCCCGAGGTGCGCTGCGCCGCGTGGAACACATCGGCCACCCGCACCGAGTTGGTGACCACCGTGAGGTCGGGGACGTCCACCAGCCGGTGCGCCAGCGCGAAGGTCGTCGTACCGCCCGAGAGCGCGATCGCCGCGCCGGGGAGACCAGTTCGGCCGCAGCCCGCGCGATGTCCTCCTTGGCGGTCGGCTCCAGGCCCGACTTGGCCTCGAACCCCGGCTCGTGCGTGCTCGCCTCCACCACCGGGACCGCGCCGCCGTGCACCTTCTCCAGCACGCCCTGCCGGGCCAGAGCGTCGAGGTCACGGCGGACCGTCATGTCCGAGACGCCGAGCTTGCGCGTCAGCTCGTTGACGCGCACCCACCCCGGCGCCGGACCTCGTCGAGGATCAGGGTGCGCCGCTGCTCCGCGAGCAGGTTCTGATTCTCGCTCACGTACGCTCCGGTCCTTTCGCCGCAAACCGCCCGACATGTCCCGCACCCTCTGCGACGAGCGGGCTCCCGCCCGTCATCGGTGCGCGGACGCCCATCCTCGCATGCCGTGCCCCGGGTGGCGCCATGGGTGGCTCGTCGCGCACATGACACCCATTTCCCGCGGGTCGCTCGCCTGTCACACGGATCGGGGAGATTACCTGACGAGAGGTGTGAGCCGTACCGGTACCGGCGATCCTGTGCACACACGGACCAAGCCGACGGGTCGTCACGGGGAGGCGCGAACCGGTGAAGAGCGCACAGCAGGACAGACCGGCCGAGGGGAGGGCACCCCGCCACGGCGGGCGCGGAGACCGGGATCACCCTGGAACTCCTGGTCCACGGGGTGGGCGGCACCACCCCGAGGCGATGCTCGACGACCCGCGCACGGTCCGGGTCACCGGCGACGACATCGCCGCCGTGTTCCGCCGCGCCGACGACGCCGACGCGGAGCACCGGCCCGCCGCGTCACGCGAGGGACCCGTCCCCGAGGCCTACGTCTGGTGCAACCTCACCTCCGGGAACGGCACCCGCGCCCTGTGGCTGCTGCTGCTCCCCTTCATGGTGGTCAACCTCGCCCACTGGATGCGCCCCACCGCCCACGGCCGCCGGCGCACGGTCCGGCTGTACGGGCTGCTGGTGCGGCTCGCCGGACTCAGCCTGACGGTGCTGTTCGTCGCGGCCGCCTGCGAGGTCGCCCTCGACCTGGCCGCCTGGCAGTGCGCGGGCACCCACGCGTGCGCCGAACGGCACTCCTGGCTCGGCTTCCTCTCCCCGACTTCTCCGACGGCGGCTGGTGGAGCACGCCCGGCCGCCGGCTCGCCCTCGCCGCCCTCGTGCCCGCCGCCCTGACCGGCCTGCTGTGGTTCCTGTCCCTGCGCACCTGGAGCGCGTACGAGTCCCAGCAGCCGCCGACCCACGACGCCGAGCCCGAGGAGGACGGGGGCACCACCCCGCTGGGCCGCCCCGGATTCTGGTACGGCCGACGCCTGGTGGCCCGGCTGCGCGCCGCGCACACCGCCGCCGGACTGCTCACCGTCGCCGCCGCCGTCGGCTCCGCCGCCACCCGCCACGACCGAGAGCCGGGCGGCCCCGCCGTCCTGGCCGTTCTCGGCGCGGCCCTGGAGACGGCGCTCGTCGCGGGCGCGTGCGCCGTCGTATGGGTGGTGTGCCGCAGGGGCCGCACCGAGTGCCGTCTCGACGCCGGACTCGACCGGCGTCTGGTGCGGTACCTGCCGCTCGCCGCGCTGGTCCTGCTCGCCCTCACCCTCCTCCACGCCGGCTGGGACCGGCCCGGCTGGCAGTCGGCGGGCAGGCTGCCCGGCGACACCGCCTTCGGCGCCCTCGCCCTCGTCCAGGGCCTGCTGGTGATCGTGCTCGCCGGCGTCGCCCACGCCCTGCACCGCACCGACCCCGACCGGCGCGCCGCGATCCGGGGCCTGGCCGGACCCGCCGTCGCCATGCTCGCCTGCGCACTGGGCGGCGTGATGTCCGGCGGCGTCTCCCAGCGCGTCTCCGACTGGCTGGACGGCACCGGTACCTCGATCCCCGGACCACCGGTACTGCTCACCTGGCAGGCGTCCGTGATCCCGCCCCTGCTGCTCCTGCTGCCCGCGCTGTGCGCCTGGCTCGCCCGGCGGGCCTGGGTGACGGCCCGCGTGGAACGGGCCGCCGTGGAGCGCGAGTACCCGGACGAGGCGGGAGACCCCGGCCGCACCCGCCGTATCGCCTCCGTGCGCGCGATGGCCGCCCTCACCGACCGCGGACCGCGCATCCTCGCCGTCACCTCCACCGCCACCCTGCTGCTCGGCGCCGGCGCCCTCGTCGGCGCCCTCGCCACCGGCCGGACCCCGGCGAGGCGGCACGCGGCTCGCACCCCGTCGTCCACGGCGCCGCCGAGACCGCGCAGGCGCTGGGCTCCTGGCTGATAGGACTCGGCTTCGTCCTCTTCGTCACCTGGGGCCGCCGCGCCTACAAGGACGCCTCCGCGCGGCGCACCATCGGCATCCTGTGGGACGTCGGCACCTTCTGGCCGCGTGCCGCCCACCCCTTCGCGCCGCCCTGCTACGCGGAGCGCGCCGTACCCGACCTGACCTGGCGGATCGCCACCTGGACCCGGGCCACCGGCGGACGCCTGGTGCTCTCCGGCCACTCCCAGGGCAGCGTCCTCGCCGCCGCCGCGGCCTGGCAGCTCGCCCCGTCCACCCGCGGCCGCGTCGCCCTGCTGACCTACGGTTCACCGCTGGAGCGGCTCTACGGCCGCTGGTTCCCGGCCCACTTCGGACCGGACGCGCTCACCTCCCTGCACCAGGAGGTCGACTGCTGGCGCAACCTCCACCGGCGCACCGACCCCATCGGCGGCCCGATGCGGCTGCCCGGCGACTGCGGCCCCGCCGTGGACCGCCCCGCGCTCCAGGACCCCCTCGCCTATGGCCGTACGGAGGCCCATCCGCTGCCCTCGCCGATCCTCGGCCACTCCGACTACCAGGCCGACCCGGCGTTCGCCGAGGAACGCCGGCGGCTGCTCGCCCGGCTGCTGCCGGACCTCCCGGCACCCCGGCGGACGGGGAGCGCGAGGACGCTCAGGGCAGTGCGGGCAGGTCGTCGGCGTAGAGCAGCGTCAGATCGTCGGTGGTCGGCTCGTCGAGCTGGGCGACGCGGCTCGCGTGCCGCTCGACCATCGCCTCGAAGGTCTGCCGCGCCGTGCGCCCGTTGCCGAAAGCCGGCCCCTTGGGGATGCCGGCGAAGTACGACAGCACCGCCTCGTCGGCGCCCGGTGCCAGCCGGTACTCGTGCTCCTCGGCCTGCTGCCGCACGATCCGCAGCAGCTCCTCGGGGTTGTAGTCGCCGAACGTGATGGTCCGCGAGAAGCGGGACGCCACACCCGGGTTGACCGACAGGAACCGCTCCATCTCGGCCGTGTAACCGGCCACGATCACCACCACCGCGTCCCGCTGGTCCTCCATCAGCTTCACCAGCGTGTCGATGGCCTCCTTGCCGAAGTCGCGTCCGGCGTCCTCGGGGAGAGGGCGTACGCCTCGTCGATGAACAGCACACCGCCGCGCGCCTTCTCGAACGCCTCCTGGGTGCGGATCGCCGTCGAGCCGATGTGCTCACCGACCAGATCGACCCGGGACACCTCGACCAGATGCCCCTGCTCCAGCACGCCGAGCGAGGCGAGGATCTCGCCGTACAGCCGGGCCACGGTGGTCTTTCCGGTGCCGGGGAGCCCGTGAACACCAGATGCCGTTTGACCGACGCCGCCTTCAGCCCGGCCCGCTGCCGGCGCCGGCCCACCTCGATCATGTCGGTGAGGGCGCGCACCTCGCGTTTGACGCTCTCCAGGCCCACCAGCGCGTCGAGCTCGCCCATCACGGCCTTGGAGGTGCGGGTCTCCCGCTCCGGCTCGGGGGCCGCGGCGGGCGGTGCCGGCTCGGCCGGCCGGGCGGCGGGCACCGTGCTGAGCAGGCCGGTGGTGTGACTCACCGTCCGCACGGCGGCCGGCTCCGGTGACGCCTCCCGCAGACCGCCGCTCTCGTCGCTGGTGCAGTCCTCCGTGACGGGGCCGCCCGAGCCGGACGCCGCGTCGCCGTCGGCGAACTCGTAACCACCGCGCGCGCAGCGCTCCGTACGGCACTTGCGCAGCGTCGTCCGGCTGCCGTCGATCACATGGAAGCCGTAGCCGCCGCTGCCCGTGACCCGGCAGTTCACGAAGGTGCCGCGGCCGCCGGCCGAGACGTAGACGCCGGCTTCGGAGGGGAGTCGATGGTGCAGCGCTCGACGGTCGGGTCGGCGCCCTTGGTGACGATCACGCCGGTCTGTACGCCGTCCAGGGAACAGTTGGAGAGGGTGCCGCCGCTGCCGTGGTCGCGGAACCAGGCGCCCGTCGCCGCGTCCCGGATGCGGCAGTCGTCGAGCTGCGCGGTGGCACCGTCGCTCACCGATATCGCCGTGTTGCGCACCTGCGTCAGATCGCTGTCGACGACGTCCGCGCGGGAACCGCGGTCGAGCACGAACAGGGCGTCCGGCACGTCGTGCACCCGGCAGGAGTCCAGTACGGCGGTGGCGCCGTCGCTCACCCACACCGCCGGGTAGTCGCCGGTGCCGTCGAAGATCTCGCACTGGTTGGCGTCCACCCGCGTGCCCGGGTCCCACACCGACAGACCGTTGCGGCCGAACTGCCGCACGCTGGTGCGGGTCAGGGTGAGGACGGAGCGGGACCGCAGGTCGACCGCGTTCTCCGGGATGTCGTGGATACGGCAGTCGGCCAGCGTCAGCACCGCGTCCGTGTCGAGCGTGACCCCGTCCCCGGTGGTCCGGTGCACATCGCAGTCGGTGAGGTGCGCGGTGGCCCGGGCGGTCACCTGCACCCCGCTGCCCCGCACCTCGTAGACCTCGCAGCCCACCGCCTCCAGCGCCGAGTTCTCCCCGGTCGCGGTGAGTCCCGAGCCGGAGGTGTGGTGCACCCGGCAGCGCTCGAGCCGGGGATGGGCGCCGCCGCGCACCGTGACGCCCGCCTGGCCCGCGGCGACCACCTCGCAGTCCTCGAACACCCCGCCCCCGCCGTCCAGTACGGCGATGCCGGCCCCGCCGGATTGTCGACCGTGCAGCGACGCACGGTGGGCCGGGCGCCGCCGCGCACCTCGATGCCGGACGCGGACCGTGTGACCACGCGTATGTCGCGCAGTTCGGGCGTGCCCTCCTCGACCAGCAGGGCCGGGGCGGTGGTGTCCTGCCCCTCCACGTGCAGGTCCTGCACCACCGCCGAGGCGCGCACGGTCAGCGGGACGCCGTCCGGGGCGCGATGCGCACCGAGCCGGGCGAGCCCTCGGGGCCGCGCAGGGTCACCGCCCGCTGGACGACGAGGTTCTCCCGGTACGTCCCGGGAGCGACAGTGAGGATGTCGCCCTCGGCCGCGGCCTCCAGGGCGGCGGCGAGCGATGCGTACTCACCCGTGCGGCGGCGCCACCTCGATGTGCCGGTGTGCGTCACCTGGACCGTGCCCTGTGCCATGGCGTAGCTGTGCCCCCACCTTGTCGTACCTGGCTCGTTCGCGCGCGTGCTGCCGCCGATCGGTTCGGCCGGACCACCGTAGCGTGCGCACGGGCGCCGGGTTGACCAGAGCCGTCACCTCGTCACGGACGCCCGCCGTCCGGTCCGTATGGCGTCTACTGGCTGCCGGTGCCGGTTCTGCCCCAGTCCGGGCCCGCCTTGTCCCACGCCCGGTCCCAACGGGCGTACCGGCGGCGGACCATGCTCCGGACGATCAGCCGTCTCCAGCCCTCGACGAGCGCCGCGGTCACCAGAGCGGCGCCGACACCGGCGAGCACCGCGTGCGTGGTGGCCGTCGCGGCGTCCAGGGGCGGGCGGCCGGGTGCCCCTGTCGGTCGGTCCATATCCGGACGCGGTCGCCGGGGCCGGGTTCGCTCAGGTGCGTCGGCACCGGTCCGCTGCGCCGGGTGCCGTCCGGCGCGGTCCAGCGGGCCAGGACGCGATGACGCGGTTCCGCGCCGACGGTGATCTCCGGGTCGGAGTCCAGCGGCGACGCGTCGAGCCTGCGCACCACCGTGGCCGTCACCAGGTGCCGGGACTGGTGCTGTGCGCGGACGGAACGCTGCAGGGCGTCCTGGGCGGCGCCTCCGGCGAGAGCGCCGGCCACCGGGGCGGCCACGAGAAGGAACAGCATCGTCGTGAACGCCAGCCAGGCTTCGGCCAGGTCGGTGCCGCGGCGTAACGGGTTGTGCCGCCAGCGCCAGAGTCCGCTGATCGCTCGCACGGTCCGCACCCCTTCCCCGCGGGTCCTTTCACGGATCTCTCATGAAAGGCCAACGCGCGAACCGGCGGCCCGGTTCCCGTGCCCGGAAGGAGTCCTCGGGCCGGCCGAGGACAGCGGAACGCCGCCGGTCCTCGGACCGGCGGCGTTCCGTGCGCGGCGCGGAAGCCGGCGCTGCGCGAGGCGCTTCCCGTTCCCCGCCCTGGCGGACGGGCGACCGATTCCTCCCCGGGGGCAGCCGGAAGCAGCCTCGATGACGTCCGGCGAATCGGCTGTGCGCGGGCACACCCGCGGAGCCGTGGTGCCGTAGGGCACCGACAGCCCCGGGCAGGCTCAGTACCCGCGGTACTGCTGGCTGTTGTACGGGTCCTGGTAGGGAGCGGGCGCCGGCCGCGGAGCCGCGGGGCGCATCGCCTCGTAGCCGGCGGGCGGAGCCGGACGCGGCGGCTGCGGCTGCGGGCCGGGGTAGCCGCGCGGCGCGCTCGCCTGCTGCGGGATGTACGCCGTGGGCGCCTGATGCAGCGGGGCGGGCTGCGGCACCTGCGGGTAGCCGTAGGACGGCTGGGACGGAGCCGCCGGGAGGGCGGGCAACGCCGAGGGGAGGGCGGGCAGATGACTGACCGGTGCCTCGTACGCGGCGGGCACCCGGATCGGGGCGATCTGCGGGGTGCCCCGCTCGGCCACGAGCGAGTCGTAGATCGGGGTGTCCGGGAAGGCAGCGGAGTAGTAGCCGCCGCCATAAGTGGAGCGGGGGAGGTCATGGCCATAAGTTAAGCCCACGATGTGCTGGTTGGGGAGACCGATAAGAGGGTTGTTTTCCGTGCCAGTCGGTGACTGGGGATCCCCAATACGAGCGAACTTGGGGAAAACGGGCACATCGGCAGACGTATTTCGTGTAAAGGCCGAGTTCCGGGCCGGTTACCGGCGGTTGACCACCGGCACCCGCGCCCTCCCCATGGGAGTTCTCCGCGCGGGGGAATAGGTTGTGCAGCAGAAGACCGACGGATGCCGCCGGGGCCCGGCCCGGCGCGGTGACACGTGATGGGGGCGGACATGTCAATGCCGAAGGGATCGAACACACCGGTGCCGGCCGCGGCACTGCGCGTGGAAGTGGGCCGGCGCTCCGGCCCCGGAATCCCCGACGCGGACGCCTCGGCGCTCCTGCTGGCCGCGGGCAAGGTCCGCTCCGACGACGACTTCGTCTTCTACAACCAGCCCCACCACGCCTCCGGCGCCGTACGGCACGAGGGGAAGCGGGACGCCGGAGGACGGGTCACCGACACACTGCTGGTCGACCTCACGCGCGTGGAACCCGGCATCGAGAGGGTGATCCTGGCCGCCTCCTGCGACGGCGGCACGTTCGGACAGGTCCCGGACCTGTCCATCGAGGTCAAGGACGCCGCGAACGGCACCGTGGCGGCACGCTTCGACAGCACGGGTGCGACCACCGAGACCGCCTTCGTCCTCGGCGAGTTCTACCGGCGCCAGGGCGCCTGGAAGTTCCGCGCCGTCGGCCAGGGCTACAGCAGCGGACTCGAGGGCCTCGCCACCGACTACGGCATCACGGTGGACGAGCCGCAGCGGCCCACCACGGCCCCTGCCGCCCCGCCGCCCCCGGTGGCACCACCGGTCACCATGCCCCTCGCGCCGCCCCCGCCGGCCGCACCCCCGCACCGGTCCGGCTGACGAAGGTGACACTCACCAAGGCGGCCCCTCCGTCTCGCTGACCAAGCAGGGCGGCACCTCGGGTGCCCTCCAGGTGAACCTCAACTGGGAGGTCCGCAAGCAGTTCTCGGGCTGGGCCGGCAAGCTGGGCCGTCCGGTCGCCACGCACTCCGACCTCGACCTCGACCTCTGCGCCCTGTTCGAACTCACCGACGGCCGCAAGGGCGTCGTCCAGGCCCTCGGCAACGCCTTCGGGGCGCTGCACCAGCCGCCCTTCATCCACCTGGACGGCGACGACCGCACCGGCGCCGTGTCGAGCGGCGAGAACCTCACCGTCAACCTCGACCACAAGCACCAGTTCCGGCGCATCCTCGTGTTCGTCACCATCTACGAGGGCGCCCGCTCCTTCGCCGACCTGCACGCCACGGTCACGCTCCGGCCGCAGCACGGCGCACCGATCGACTTCTCCCTCGACGAGTGCACCGTCCCCTCGACCGTGTGCGCGCTCGCCCTGATCACCAACACCAGCGGCGACCTCGTCGTCCAACGCGAGGCCCGCTACCTGGTCCCCCAGCGCGGAGTGAGCCCGCAGCGCACGGTCGACCACGCCTACGGCTGGGGCATGAACTGGACCCCCGGCCGCAAGTGAGGAACTCGCGCGCGGTCAGCCCTCGTCGGGCACGGCGTCCGGACGCGCGTAGGTACGGCCCTTCCAGGCCGCACCACGCCCCCGGCGGTGCAGCACCGCCGAGTCCACCGTCATCAGCAGATACAGGAACGCGGTGAACGGCAGCAGGGAGCGAGCCACAGCGGCTGCCGGTAGTAGCGGAGCATCGGGACGTACGTCCCCGACATCACCAGCCACGCTGCCGCGCCGAGGAGCACCGCGGCCCCGCTTCCCGCCACCGCGCCCACGGCCACCGCGACCGGCGGCACCAGATACACCAGCGCCAGCCCGGCGACCGTACCGGCCAGCAGCGGCGGACTGTGCCGCAGCTGCGCGTACGCGCTGCGCGACACCATGCGCCACAGATCGGCGAGCCGCGGATACGGGCGCACGCTGTCCACCCCGTCCGCGAGGCCCAGCCAGACCCGTCCGCCGCTCCCCTTCACCGCGCGGGCGAGTGCCACGTCGTCGATCACGGCCTGCCGGATGGCGTCCGGGATCCGCGCCCGTTCCGCGGCGTCCGCGCGCAGCAGCACACAGCCGCCCGCCGCGGCGGCCGTCCTGGTCCCCGCCCGCCCGATCCGCCGGAACGGGTAGAGCTGCGCGAAGAAGTAGACGAACGCCGGGACGACCAGCCGCTCCCAGCCGCTCTCCACCCGCAGCCAGGCCATCTGCGACACGACGTCGAACCCTCCGGTACGGGCCGCCGCCACCAGCCGGCGCAGACTGTCCGGGGCGTGTGCGATGTCGGCGTCCGTCAGCAGCAGATACTCGGGGCCACGCGCGCGTGCCAGCCCGATACCGTGCCGCACCGCCCACAGCTTCCCGGTCCAGTCGGCCGGCGGTTCACCCGGCGAGCCCACCGTGAGCGGCAGCCCCCCGTGCCGCCGCGCGAGCGCACGCGCGAGCTCCCCGGTGCCGTCCGTGCTGCCGTCGTCGACCAGGAAGACCTCGGCCCGGCCCGGATACTCCTGGGCGAGCAGCGAGGGCAGGCTCGCGGGCAGCACCGCCGCCTCGTCCCGAGCGGGAACCACCACACACACCGGCGGCCATTCCTCCGGGTCGCGGGACGGCGGCAGCCGCACATCCGTACGCCAGAAGAAGCCCTGGCAGAGCAGCAGCCACCCCCAGGCGGCGAGTGATCCGGCGGCACTCCACACAATGGCGCTCACCCGCCGCAGTCTGCCCCACACAAGGAGCCCGGGGCCGCCCATCGACTATCGTGGCCGGGTGAAGATCGCGCTCATGGACTCCGGAATCGGTCTGCTGGCGGCCACCGCAGCGGTACGGCGTCTGCGCCCCGACGCCGATCTCGTCCTCTCCCTCGACCCCGACGGCATGCCCTGGGGGCCCAGGACAACGGAGGACCTCACCGAGCGCGCCCTCCTCGTCGCCGAGGCCGCGGCCGCCCACCGGCCCGACGCGCTGATCGTCGGCTGCAACACCGCCACGGTGCACGCGCTCACCGCCCTGCGCGCCCGCCTCGAGCCCGCCCTGCCGGTCGTCGGCACCGTCCCGGCGATCAAGCCGGCCGCGGCCGGCGGCGGACCGCTGGCCATCTGGGCCACCCCGGCCACCACCGGCAGCCCCTACCAGCGGGACCTGATCGAGAACTTCGCCGACGGCGTCACCGTCGCCGAGGTGCCCTGCTGGGGCTCGCCGAGGCGGTCGAGCGGGCGGACGAGACGGCGATCGACGCCGCCGTCGCGGCGGCGGCCGCACTCACCCCGACGACGTCACGACCGTCGTTCTGGGCTGCACCCACTACGAACTGGTCGCCGAGCGCATCCGGGCCGCCGTACAGCGCCCCGGCCGGCCGCCGCTCGTCCTGCACGGCTCCGCCGGAGCCGTCGCCGCCCAGGCGCTGCGCCGGCTCGGCGAACAGCCCGGCCCGCGGCGGCCGCGAGCGGCACCCTGACCGTGCTGCTCAGCGGACGCGAGGGCGCGCTGCCGCCGGCCGCCCTCACCTACGCGGAGGGCAGACTGCTGGGGCGGGCCGCCGCCGCCCGGACGGCTCAGTGACGCCGTGCTACGTGGTACCCACGGAGCGGATTCTGAGTAACCTCAAAGCCATGAAGGACCAGCGGCACGGCGAGCATGCCCCGTACGAGGTCTGGACCGGTCGAGCGACCAACCGCTTCCAGTGGCTTCTCGCGCTGATCGGCGCGGCCTGTCTGGCGCTCGGCATCGCGCTGGCCATCGACTCCCAGTGGAAGTCCGGTATCGCGCCGCTGGCCATGGCCGTCGTCGGATGCATCGCCGCCGGACTGCTCGTCCTCTTCGGCACCCTCGCGTTCGTGCATGTGGCGCTGCGGGTCGACGAGGACCACCTGGAGGTGCGCTGCGGCCATATCGGCGTGCCCCGCCGCCGTATCCCGCTCGCCCATGTCGCGGGCGCGGAGTTCGCCCCGTACGTCACCCCCGTCACTGGGGCGGCTGGGGGTACCGCTGGCGGCCCGAGAAGGGCACGGCGGTCGTCGTACGCCGGGGCGAGGGCATCATCCTGAGCCTGTGGGACGGCCACACGTTCACGGTGACGGTGGACGACGCGGAAGCGGCGGTCAGGGTCATCCGAGACCGCCTCCGCCCCCACGCCCCGGACCCCACCCCTGACTCCCTCCGCCGCCGCGGGCAGTCGTGCCGTTGTCGGGGATCTCTGATGACAAGGCCAGGCGGCCACCGCCGCCGACCGCGCTGCCGGCCGTCACCCACCCGCCGTAGACTCCCGGAGTGACCGTCACCGCAACTTCCGTCGACGAGTCGGACCCGATGCCGCCGCAGACCGCGCCCCCGCGCGGGGCGGACGGCTCGTGCGCCTCGTCCCGGCCGCCGCAGCCGCGCTCTCGGGCCTGCTCCTCTACGTCAGCTTCCCGCCGCGCACCCTGTGGTGGCTGGCCGTGCCCGCCTTCGCCGTCTTCGGCTGGGTGCTGCGCGGCCGGAGCTGGAAGGCGGCCCTCGGCCTCGGCTACCTCTTCGGCCTCGGCTTCCTGCTGCCGCTGCTGGTGTGGACCGGCGTGGAGGTCGGCCCCGGCCCGTGGATCGCCCTCGTGGTGATCGAGGCGGTCTTCGTCGCACTGGTCGGCGCCGGTGTCGCCGCGGTCTCCGCACTCCCCGGCCGGCCGGTGTGGGCGGCGGCCCTGTGGATCGCCGGCGAGGCGGTACGCGCGCGTGCGCCGTTCCACGGCTTCCCTGGGGCAAGATCGCCTTCGGTCAGGCCGACGGCGTCTTCCTGCCGCTGGCCGCCCTCGGCGGCACCCCGTCCTGGGCTTCGCCGTCGTCCTGTGCGGCTTCGGGCTCCACGAGACCGTCCGCCTGGCCCTCGAAGCACGGCGCACCGGAACACTGCGGCGGGCCGCCGCCGTCGTCGGCGCGCTGAGCGTCGTCGTACCGCTGCTGGGCGCCGTCGCCGCCCGGTCGCTGGTCAGCGACAAGCCCGAGGCCGGCACCACGACCGTCGCCGTCATCCAGGGCAACGTGCCCCGGCTCGGCCTGGACTTCAACTCCCAGCGGCGCGCCGTCCTCGACTACCACGCACGCGAGACCGAGCGGCTGGCCGCCGACATCGCGGCGGGCAGGGCCGAGCGGCCCGACATCGTGCTCTGGCCGGAGAACTCCTCCGATATCGACCCCTTCGCCAACGCCGACGCGCGCGAGGTCATCGACCGGGCCGCAAAGGCCGTCGGCGCGCCCATCTCGGTCGGCGGCGTGGTCCACCGGGACGGCAGACAGCTCAACGAGCAGATCCTTTGGGACCCGGAGAAGGGGCCCGTCGACACCTACGACAAGCGGCAGATCCAGCCCTTCGGCGAATACCTCCCGCTGCGGGGCTCGTGGGGGCGATCAACGAGGAATGGACCTCGATGGTCCGCCAGGACTTCAGCCGCGGCACCGAGCCGGGCGTCTTCGAGATGAACGGCGCCGGCGTCGGCCTCGTCACCTGCTACGAGGCCGCCTTCGACTGGGCGGTGCGCGACACGGTCACCGCGGGCGCCCAGCTGATCTCGGTCCCCAGCAACAACGCCACCTTCGGCCGCAGCGAGATGACCTACCAGCAGCTCGCCATGTCCCGTGTACGGGCCGTGGAGCACAGCCGCGCCGTCACCGTACCGGTGACCAGCGGGGTCAGCGCGTTCATCATGCCCGACGGGAAGATCACGCAGAGGACCGGCATGTTCGTCGCCGACTCGCTGGTGGCGGAGGTGCCGCTGCGCACCTCCGGACCCCGGCCACCCGCCTCGGCATCCTCCCGGAGATCGCCCTCGTGCTGGTCGCCGCGGGCGGGCTGGGCTGGGCCGTCGCCGCCGGAGTGCGCGGGCGACGCGCCGGTGACGTGCGGTAGTACGCCCGCCGCACGCCCCCGCAGTGCCGCGGAGGGCGCTGACCGGCCCGTTAGGGTCGGGGCATGGCTACTCCAGACTTCATCCGCACCCTGCGCGTCTCCGCCGGTCACCAGCTGCTCTGGCTCTCCGGAGTCACCGCCGTCGTCTTCGACGACGAGGGCAGAGTCCTGCTGAACCGCCGGACCGACACCCGCAAGTGGGCGGTGCTCGGCGGCATCCCCGACCCCGGGGAGCAGCCCGCGGCCTGCGCCGTGCGGGAGGTCGAGGAGGAGACCGCCGTACACTGCGCCGTCGAGCGGGTCGTCCTGGTGCAGGCGCTCGACCCGGTGACGTACGAGAACGGTGACGTCTGCCAGTACATGGACATCACCTTCCGCTGCCGGGCCCTCGGCGGCGAGGCACGGGTCAACGACGACGAGTCGCTGGACGTCGGCTGGTTCGCCGTGGACGCGCTGCCGGAACTGAACGAGTTCGCGCGCTTTCGGATCAAGCAGGCTATGTCCGACGCACCCACATGGTTCGACACCACTGGAATCGGCTGAACTGTAGGGCCTGACCACATGGGGTGCCGTAGGGGTGCTGCCTAGGGTCGGGACATGACCGTGCCCCGTGCCCTCCCGGCCCTCCACGCCACCCCGCTCGACCTCGGTGGCCGTACCGCCCTCGTCACCGGCGCCGCCGGCGGCATCGGCCGCGCCTGCGCGCTGCGGCTGGCGGCCGCCGGGGCCGAGGTCAGAGCCGTCGACCGGGACGCCGCGGGACTGGAGACGCTCGCCGGGGCGGCCCGGGACCTGGAGGGCGCCGTCGAACCGCACGTCCTCGACCTCACCGATCTCGACGCCGCCGAACGCGCCGCCGCCGGCACCGACGTGCTGGTCAACAACGCCGGTCTCCAACTGGTCCGCCCCATCGAGGAGTTCCCGCCCGACGTCTTCCACACGGTCCTCACCGTGATGCTGGAGGCCCCTTCCGGCTCATCCGGGGCGCCCTTCCCCATATGTACGGCCAGGGCTGGGGCCGCATCGTCAATGTGTCCTCGGTCCATGGACTGCGCGCCTCTGCCTATAAATCCGCCTATGTGGCCGCCAAACACGGCCTCGAGGGGCTGTCCAAGACCACCGCCCTCGAAGGCGCGCCCCACGGCGTCACCTCCAACTGTGTGAACCCCGCCTATGTGCGCACCCCACTGGTCGAGAAGCAGATCGCCGACCAGGCGCAGGCCCACGGCATCCCCGAGGAACGGGTGCTGACCGAGGTGATGCTGCGGGACAGCGCCGTACGGCGGCTCATCGAACCGGAGGAGGTCGCCGAGGCGGTGGCCTATCTGTGCGGCCCGCGGACGTCCTTCGTCACCGGCACCTCACTGGTGCTGGACGGCGGCTGGACCGCGCACTGAGCCCTCGCACGCCAGCGGCCGGCCGCCGTCCGGCGATGGTTGTCCACAGGCCTGACGGCGCGGCCGCGGGATGGGGAATCCTGTGAGCATGTCCCGCGATCATGCGCAGTCCGCCGAGCGTTCCGCCCCCGCCACCGGCAGCGCCGAGACGCCGTTCCTGGAGCTGCTGGCCCGCGGCGCCTCCGTCGAGGCGTACGAGCAGCCGGTGCTGCTCGCCCGCGCCGAGGGACAGCCCGCCGAGCGGATCACCGCGCTCCAGCAGGCCCGGGTGCTCGCCCTGCGCGTACGCGCGGAACTGGAGGACGCCGCCGCCGGGAAGCCGAGCTGTCCGCCCTCTTCGAGACCGCCCACGACCTCGCCGGGCTGCGTGACCTGGACGCCGTGCTCCAGGCGATCGTCCAGCGCGCCCGCTCCCTGCTCGGAACGGACGTCGCCTACCTCAGTCTGAACGACCCGGCCAGGGGCGACACGCATATGCGGGTCACCGAGGGCTCGGTCGCCGCCCGCTTCCAGCAACTGCGCCTCGGCATGGGGAGGGACTCGGTGGCCTGGTCGCCCAGACGGCCCGCCCCTACGTCACCGAGGACTACTTCCGCGACGAACGCTTCCAGCACACCCGCACCATCGACACCGGTGTGCGGGACGAGGGTCTCGTCGCCATCCTCGGCGTGCCGCTGATGCTCGGACACCACGTCATCGGCGTCCTGTTCGCCGCGGACCGGCGGGCCAGGGTCTTCGAGCGGGAGCAGATCGCCCTGCTCGGTTCCTTCGCCGCTCTCGCCGCGGCCGCCATCGACACCGCGAATCTGCTCGCCGAGACCCGCTCGGCCCTCGCCGGACTGGAACACGCCAACGAGATCATCAAGGACCGCAGCGCCGTCATCGAGCGCGCCTCCGACATCCACGACCGGCTGGCCGAACTGGTCCTGCGCGGCGGCGGGGTGCACGACGTGGCCGCCGCCGTCTCACAGGTCCTCGACAGCACGGTGCGGTTCACCGAGGCCGCCGGGGCACCCGACGGCGCCCTCGAGTCGTCCCGCGCGGAAGGCCACGCGGTACGGCACCGGGACGACTGGATCGCCGCCGTGACCGCCGGCGACGAACTCCTCGGCGCGCTCGTCCTGCGCGGCCACCCCGGCCTCGACCCCGTCGACCAGCGCACGCTCGAACGCGCGGCCATGGTCACCTCGCTGCTACTGCTCGCCCGCCGTTCCGCCGCCGAGGCCGAACAGCGGGTCCGCGGCGAGCTGCTCGACGACCTGCTCGACGCCCGTGACCGGGACCCCGCCTGCTGCGCGAACGCGCGGCCCGGCTGGGCGCCGACCTCGACGCCACCCACGCCGTGCTCGCCGCCCGCATCGAGGGCGGCACCGCCGACGCCGACCAGGAGGCCGACGCCCGCAGACGGCTGTGGGCGGCCGCCTCCCACCTCGCGGCCACCCGGCAGGGCCTCGCCGCCGCCCGCGACGGCGGCACCGTCCTCCTGCTCCTCTCACCGGCGGCGACACCGCCACCGACCTGGCCCGCCGCACCGCCCGCGACCTGGGCGGGGCCGTCCACGAACCGGTCACCGTCGGCGCGTCCGCGCCGGTCGGACAGCTCACCGCCCGCCCCGACACCGTGGCGCCGGCCTACGCGGAGGCCCGCCGCTGCCTCGACGCCCTGCGCCTCCTCGGCCGCCCCGGCGACGGTTCCGCCGCCGAGGACTTCGGCTTCCTGGGGCTGCTGCTGGCCGGCGAACGGGACATCGCCGGCTTCGTGACCCGCACCATCGGCCAGGTCGTGGCGTACGACGAACGACGCGGCACCGAACTGCTGCGCACCCTCGACGCCTACTTCGCCTGCGGAATGAGCCCGGCCCGCACCAAGGACGAACTCCACGTCCACGTCAACACGGTCGCCCAGCGACTGGAACGCGTCGGCCGTCTCCTCGGCGACGACTGGCAGAGCCCCGCCCGCGCCATGGAGATCCAGCTCGCCCTGCGCCTGCACCGCCTGTCCGCACAGCCCTGACCCCCGTACGCGCGGAGTGTACGGGGGCCAGGGACGTACCCGATCAGAAGGTCCGCGCGGCCGGGGCCTTCTCGACGGACCGCTTCCCGTCACCGGACGGGGCCACGTCCGCCAGATCCCGGTGCCGGGTCTCCTTCGCCACCGCCACGGCGACGACCGTCAGCAGACTCGCCGCGATGACGTACAGCGCGATCGGGGTGGAGCTGCCGTAGTCCGCCAGCAGCGCGGTGGCGATCAGCGGCGCCGGGGCGCCCGCCGCGACCGAGGCGAACTGGGCACCGATGGAGGCACCGGAGTAGCGCATCCGGGTCGCGAACATCTCGGAGAAGAAGGCGGCCTGCGGCGCGTACATCGCCCCGTGCAGCACCAGACCCACGGTCACCGCCAGCAGCAGGCTGCCGAATCCGCCGCTGTCGATCAGCGCGAAGAACGGGAACATCCACAGCCCCACACCGACCGCGCCGATCAGATACACCGGACGCCGTCCGAGCCGGTCCGACAGCGCGCCCCAGGCCGGGATGACGGCGAAGTGGACCGCCGACGCGACGAGCACCGCGTTGAGCGCGGTCTGCTTCGATACCCCGGCGGACGTGGTCGCGTAGACCAGGATGAACGCGGTGATCACGTAGTAGCTGATGTTCTCCGCCATCCGGGCGCCCATCGCCACCAGCACATCACGCCAGTGGTGCCGCAGCACCGCCACGACCGGCACCCGCTCCGCGCCGGCGTCCCCGTCGCGGGCCTCGGCCCGCTCCAGCGCCTGCTTGAACACCGGCGACTCGTCGACGGAGAGACGAATCCACAGACCGACGATCACCAGCACCCCGGACAGCAGGAACGGGACCCGCCAGCCCCACGCCCCGAACGCCGACTCCGACAGCACGGCGGTCAGCAGCGACAGCACACCGGTCGCCAGCAACTGCCCCGCGGGCGCGCCGGTCTGCGGCCACGAGGCCCAGAACCCGCGCCGCCGGGCGTCACCGTGCTCGGACACCAGCAGCACGGCCCCGCCCCACTCACCGCCGAGCGCGAACCCCTGCACCAGCCGCAGCACGGTGAGCAGCACGGGCGCGGCACTGCCGACGGTCGCGTGCGTGGGCAGCAGCCCGATCGCGAACGTCGCCCCGCCCATCATCAGCAGACTCAGCACCAGCAGCCTCTTGCGCCCGAGCCGGTCCCCGTAGTGCCCGAAGACCAGCGCCCCGAGCGGCCGCGCGGCGAACCCGACGGCGTACGTCAGGAACGACAGCAGCGTGCCGACGAGCGGATCGGAGTCCGGGAAGAACAGCTTGTTGAAGACGAGCGCGGCGGCGGAACCGTAGAGGAAGAAGTCGTACCACTCGATGGTGGTGCCGATGAGGGACGCGGCGACGATGCGCTTGAGGTTGTTCGGAGCCGGTGGAGCGGTTGCGGGCGACGACATCGGCACCACTTCCTGGGGTGTGACGGGGACGTTTGCGTGTCGCCACACCGTAGGAATCCGCAGGTCAGGCGCACATGTGGCGAGACAACATAGTTCGAGGGTCAGCTATGCGTGCGGCCACCATGCCGGCTCATGGAATGGCGTCTCAGGGGGTCGGTGGTGGTGGCAACGCGTGCCGTCCGGGACGCGCAGTGCAGGGTGATGTGACGGTGCGGTACTGACTCCCGTGCTGCGCCTTCCGAGTTGACCCTGCGGGCCTCTCGCCCGACGACCCTGCTCGGCAGGGGCGCCCGGTGTGCGTGTTGCTTCTTCCTGACGATTTACGGAGCAGGTCAGGCTGCCCATCGATGCGCGTCGGCGTGGTCAAGACGATCAGCTGACCGTGACACCTCAATCCGCTACCGGAAGTTGGCCACCCGGCGCACCCGCCGTGGGGTCCGGTGCCTCCGCTCTATACGACCGGGTGGTTTACCCCGCGCTCCCTTGGTCGGCCGGACCGCCCCCACTTATCTTCATTGCGTAGTCGCTCGACTGCATTGCGTGAAAGGAGGTTGTGGATGCGTTCGACTTCTGTGGTTCGGCTGGCGGCTTCTATCCCGACGGCCCGGCTGCTGGCCCGTTCTGGAAGACCCGTGCGCCACTCCATCTCCCGCCTGCGATCACGTGCACCGGCCGTGGAGCTCGCGTCGGCGGCGTCCGCGCTTGTACGTTCGGGCTCCGTCGGTGGGACTGATCAAGATGAATGGGGTGCGCTGGGCGATTCGAATACCGCCGCCGGCTTCGTCGGGGGCACGCTGCCCGCGCTCGGTGCACCTTCGCGGGACGACTGCGACCGCACCACCGATGCCTGTCCCAGCGCCGTCGACCGGGAGTTCGTCGAGTTCCTGCCGGGCAAGCCCGTCCACCTGGCCAACGTCAGCCGCGGCAATGCGACCATCGACAACATCGCCGTGGCCCAGCAGACGCCGGTCAACCAGGTCGAGGACCCTGCCGGCGGCCGGCCCGCGGTGGCACCGCAGACCCAGCGGGCCAAGCTGGGCGAACAGACCGACATCGTCACCGTCGGAGCCGACGGCAGCATCCTGCCCTTCGGCGGCACCCTCCTCAAGTGCTTCGAACTGGGCCTGAGCGGACACTCCTGCCGCGAACACCACACCAACCCGCCCGAGGGGAGGAGAGCCTCGAAGACAAGCCGACCCGGGTTCAGGGCGAGCACATCAATATGCCGGCGCTGGTGCACAAGGCCGGACCTCGCGCCAAGGTGCTCACGGTCGGTCACCCGGCCGTCCTGCCGCAGAAGCCAGTTCCTGCAACCGTCCTGCCTTCACCGAGCGCGGCTCGATCCCCCACACCGACGCCGACCGGCGCCGCGACGGCGTCCTCCATTCACTGAACAGTACGATCGAGCGGGGCGCGGCGTTCTTCGGCGACCGTCACGTCGACGTCAACTCCTCCCATGCGGGCCACGACGCCTGCCAGCCCGCGGGCACCAAGTGGGTCGAGGGAATCTGCGGCGACGCCGAGGACTACTGGCCGTCAAGGGCCTCGGCACACTGTCGAGCTGTGCTGGCCCCGGTAAGCGCGCCACCCTGCTAGTCACGTTCCCGTGGTCCCTGCGCGGCACCGCTCGCGACTCGGGTGGCGGTCTCGTCCACGCCGTCCACCACAGCTTGCCTCCGGCCGCGACCGCTCGCCCCTGAAACCGCTGTCGCCCGTCACCAAGATCTTCATCGGCCTTCTAGGCCTCTCCTCGTCGACAACGATTCCCCCTCATCGCTCAACGCCCCTTCAAGGAAGGTCTATGTCGGAGCTACAGCGCGCTGCCACGCGAGAGAAGATCGCGATCATCGGAATGGGCTGCCGGCTACCTGGCGGAGCATCTGACTATCGGACCTACTGGGAAAACCTCTCCCAAGGAAAGGACTGCATCGTTCCGACGCCGTCGGACCGGTATGACATCAGGACGCTCGCCAGCCAGCACCAGACAAAGCCCGGCAGATTGGTCGGCGGGCGCGGCGGATACATTGATGGCTTCGACGAGTTCGACCCGGCCTTCTTCGGAATCAGCCCGCGTGAAGCCGCCCATATGGACCCGCAGCAACGCAAGCTTCTGGAAGTGGCCTGGGAGGCGTTGGAGGACGGCGGGCAGAAACCCGCGGAACTCGCGGGTCAGGACGTCGGTGTCTTCGTGGGTGCCTTCACTCTCGATTACAAGATCCTCCAGTTCGCCGACCTCGGTTTCGAGACGCTCACCGCCCACACAGCGACCGGCACGATGATGACGATGGTGTCGAACCGGATCTCGTACTGCTTCGACTTCCGCGGTCCCAGCGTCTCCCTCGACACCGCGTGCAGCTCGTCCCTGGTGGCCGTACATCTGGCGTGCCAGAGCCTAAGCCGCGGTGAGAGCATGCTGGCGCTGGCCGGCGGGGCGCTCCTGCACGGTGCTCCGCAGTACACCATCGCCGAGACCAAGGGCGGTTTCCTCTCGCCCGACGGCCGGTCCCGCACCTTCGACGCCTCGGCCAACGGCTACGTCCGCGCGGAAGGCGTCGGCTTGATCGCCCTCAAGCGGCTGGACGACGCGCTGCGCGACGGCGATCCCGTACACGCAGTGATCATCGGCAGCGGCGTCAACCAGGACGGGCGTACCGACGGCATCACCGTCCCCAACGCCGATGCCCAAGTGACGCTCATCGAGCGGGTCTGCGCCGAGGCGGGCATCACACCCGGCGGTCTGCAGTACGTCGAGGCGCACGGCACGTCCACCCCGGTCGGCGACCCCGTCGAAGCCGGTGCGCTGGGCCGCGCGCTGTCGATCGGGCGTGCCCCCGGCGCCCGGTGTCACGTGGGCTCGGTCAAGGCCAACATCGGGCACTGCGAGTCGGCCGCGGGTATCGCAGGGCTCATCAAGACGGTGCTGTGTCTCAAGCACCGCACCATCCCTCCCCACATCAACCTCGAGGAGATCAACCCGGCGATCGACCTGGCGTCGCTGCCCTACGAGATCCCGACCCGTGCGGTCCCCTGGCCCGACCACGAAGGCCCAGCGCATGCGGGGTCAATTCCTTCGGTTTCGGCGGTACCAACGCACACGTTCTGCTCGAAGCCGCTCCGGCGGACAGAGCGGCCGGTGTGCCGGGGCAACGTCGCGCGCCTTCCGGCCCTGCCGTTCTGCCCTTGACCGCCCGCGACCCCGTCCTCCTCACCGAGGTCGCCGCGAACATCCGGCGGGAACTCTCCGGCGCACACGGCCCAGCACCCTCCCTGTCAGACCTCGCCTACACCCTGGCCCACCGCCGTCAGCACCTCGATGCACGGCTGTCAGTGGTCTACGACTCACCCGCCTCGCTGAAGGAGGCCCTTGACGCACACCTGCGCGGTGAGGCCCACCCCCGCGTGCTGCTGGACCAGCGACGGCCCGCGAAGGACCGGCGGCTGGTCTGGGTCTTCACCGGCATGGGACCGCAATGGTGGGGCATGGGACGGCAGCTTCTGGAGACCGAGCCGGTATTCCGGGAGGCGGTCGAGACGTGCGACCGCGTGTTCCGCGAATTCGCCGACTGGTCGCTGTTGGACGAGCTGGACGCTGATGAGGCCGGCTCCCAGATGAACGAGACCTGGCTGGCCCAACCGGCCAACTTCGCGCTGCAGGTCGGCCTCGCGGCTCTGTGGCGCGGTCACGGCGTGCGCCCTGACGCCATCGTCGGGCACAGCACCGGCGAGATCGCAGCCTTCTACGAGGCCGGTGTCTACACCCTGCGGGACGCCGCCGCAATCGCGATCCACCGCAGCCGGCTCCAGCAGAGGCTGGTGGGCACTGGCACCATGTTGGCGGTGGGCCTGCCGGAGGCCGAAGCGCTAGGCCGAGTACGGCCCCACAGCGGCCGCGTCTCGGTGGCCGCCGTCAACAGTCCGACGGCATTCACCCTGGCCGGGGACGAGCAGGCCCTCACCGAGATCGCCGACGGTCTGAGAGACGAGGGGATCTTCGCCAAGTTCCTCGCCGTTCGGGTGCCGTACCACTGCGCGCGCATGGACGCCATCAAGGACGACCTGCTCTCCTCGCTCGCCGGTCTCCGGCCGCGCCCGGCACGCGTCCCCTCTGCCTGACCGCGGGCGGGGAGCGGGCGGGCCGGTACGCCGAGGGCCCGGAGCTGGACGCCGCGTACTGGTGGCGCAACGTCCGCGACAGTGTGCGGTTCACCGACGCCGTCGACCGGTTGGCCGACGACGGCCACGGCGTCTTCTTGGAGATCGGACCCCACCCGGTCCTCGGTCACTCGATCAGCGAATGCCTCGCCGCCCGGGGACGCGAGGCGCGGACCGTGCCGTCGATCCGGCGTCAGGAGGACGAGCGGGAGCGCTTCACCCTCTCCCTCGCCGCCCTGCACAACCTCGGCTTCGACATCGACTGGGCCGCCGTCCACCCGACCGGCCGGCCGGTTCCCCTTCCCCGCTACCCGTGGAAGCGCGACCGGTACTGGACCGAGCCCGAGCCGGTCGAGCGGGTCCGCCTCGGCCGGCTGGACCACCCGCTGCTGGGCCGACGTCTCGACACGGCTGAACCGACCTGGGAGGCGAGGCTGGACGTCGAGTCCCTGCCGTATCTGAAGGACCACCTGATCCAGGGCAGCGCGGTGTTCCCGGCGGCCGGCTATGTGGAGATGGCGACGCAGGCCGTCCGGACGACGATCGGCGGCGGCGCCGCCCTCGTCGACATCGAGCTGCGCAAGGCGCTGTTCCTGCCGACCGGGCCCGAGAGCACCACCGTCCCGACGGCACCGGTGCAGCTCTCCTTCCGTGGCGAGGACGCGGAGTTCACCATCGCCACCGCCCCCGGGGCAGCACCGGTGAGCGGACCGTGCACGCCCGCGGTGCCGCACGCGCCGCCCAGCGCGGACACCATCGAGGGCTCCCCCAGCTGGACGTCGACTCGGTCCGTCGCGGCAGCACACGCCACCTGACCGGAGCCACCTGCTACGAGGCGCTGGCCGCTCTCGGCTACCACTACGGGCCGGCGTTCCAGGGCATCGAGGAGGTGTGGATCGGCCCCGGCGAGGCGCTCGCCCGCATCCGGCCGCCCGCGCCGATCGGCGACGACGCCGCCCGCCACCATGTGCACCCGGTCTTGCTCGACTCCTGCTTCCAGACGCTGCTGACACCTCAGCTCCTCGGGAGCGAGGGTTCCGGGGCCGCGTCCGGCACCGGTGTCCGGCTGCCGCTTTCGATCGGCGAGGTGGACCTCGACACCGTCGGGGATCAGCCGCTGTGGGCACACGCCGTCCTCATCCGCGACGCGGACGGTGAACTCGTCGGCGACATCGCGGTGCACGCCGACGACGGCCGTCCGCTCGGCCGTGTCACCGGTTTCCGCGCCGCCGACGTCGAGACGGCCTCCACCGCCGTGGGCCTGGGCACCATCGACTCCTGGCTGGCCGACATCACCTGGACCGAGGCCCCGTACGCCACCGCTCCACTCGGGACTTCTGTACGGGACTGGCTCGTCCTCGCCGACGGGCAGGGCGTCGCCGACGAACTGGCGGCCCGGGTCACCGCCCGCGGTGGCCGCTGCCACCTGGTGCGGCCCGGCGCGGCCTACCGCATGGCCCCCGACCGGCGGGAGTCGGTGATCAGGCCCGGTTCCAGTGCCGACCTGGAGCGGCTCCTCACCGAGCTGCGCGCGGACGGTTCGGCGCCGTACGACCATGTCGTGTACCTGTGGAGTCTGGACCTCCCGCCGATGGACGCGACCAGCACGGCGGCCGACGTCCGTGAGAGGGCCGACCTTGCCGGCTACTCGCTGGTCGTGCTCGCCCGCGCGCTGCCGGACCACCAGCCGGGCAGCAGGCTGCACATCGTCACCCGCGGCGGTCAGGCCGTCGTCCCCGGCGATCCGGCCGAGCCGCTGTCCGCGCCGGCCTGGGGCATCGGCCGCGTCCTGGGGCAGCAGGAACTCCCCGACCACCGCGGCACGCTCATCGACCTCGACCCCGCCACCGGCGAGGACACCCTGCCCGTGCCGCGGACGCCGAGGCCCTGCTACGGGAAGTGACCGCGGCCGACGGCGAGCACGAGGTCGCGCTGCGCGACAGCCGCCGCCTCACGAGCCGTCTCATCCCGGTTACCGGCCTGCCCCGCCCGCTGCCGCTGCGGCTCCGCGCCGACGGCGCGTACCTGGTGACCGGCGCGTTCGGCGCGCTCGGCAGGATTCTGTGCCGTCGGCTCGTCGCCCGTGGCGCCCGCCGTCTGATCCTTGTCGGCCGTACCCCGCTGCCCGACCGGGACCACTGGCACGCCGTCGCCCCGGACTCCGCCACCGGCGACCGTATCCGCTTCCTCAAGGAACTGGAGGCACTCGGCGCCCAGCCGGTCCTCGCCCCGCTCGACATCAGCGACGAGACCGCCCTCACCGCTTGGCTCGCCGGCTACCGCCGGCGCCAGTCACCGCCGATCCGTGGTGTGTTCCACCTCGCGGGCCAGGTCCGCGACACCCTCCTGCCGGAGATGGACCGGACGGCTTTCGACGCCGTGTACACCCCGAAGGTCCTCGGCGCCTACCTCCTCCACCGTCATCTCTCCGACGAGCCGCTCGACCACTTCGTCCTCTTCTCGTCGATCGCCTCACTGCTGACCACCGCGGGCCAGGCCAACTACGCCGCGGGCAACGCCTTCCTCGACGCGCTCGCCCACCACCGCCGTGCCCGCGGCCTGCCCGCCCTCAGCATCGACTGGGGTCCCTGGGCCACGGGCATGATCGAGGAGCTGGGTCTGGTCGAGCACTACCGCACCCGCCGGGGCATGAGCTCGCTCTCCCCGAAGCGGGCATGGCCGTTCTCGAACGCGTCATCGGCCAGGACCGGTCCCAACTGCTCGTCGCCACCGTCGTGGACTGGCCGGTCTTCCTCGCCTGGTACCCGCAGCCGCCGCCTCTGGTCGCTGACCTGAGCGCGGCGGTGGCCGAGGCCGACCCGCCGGCGGCCGGGGACGGCAGCGCCCTCGAAACCTTCCGAGCCGCCTTCCGTGCCACGGACCCGGCCGCCCGCGAGGCCCTCCTCACCGACCGCTTCACCCAAGTCGTCGCCGGTGTGTTGCGGATGCCACCCGAACAGGTCGACCCCGTCACCGGGCTGGGCGCGCTCGGCCTCGACTCCCTGCTGGCGATGGAACTGCGCTCGCGGGTCCAGGCCGACCTGGGCGTCACGCTCCCGGTCGTCGCCCTGCTCGGCAACACCCCGTCGGTGACCTGATCGGCCGCGTCCACGAGGAACTCACGAACCAGGTCACGGCGGGTACGGACGAGACCGAGGCGACCGCCGCGGTCGAGCTCTTCCACGACGAGCGACTACACCCCTGACCCAGAACCAGAAGGCCCTGTGGTTCCTCAAACAGCTCAACCCCGACGGTTTCGCCTACAACATCGGCGGCGCGGTCGAGATCCGCACCGAACTCGACCCCGAGCTGGTGTTCGCGGCGTTCCGAGTCCTGATCGAACGCCACCCTGCCCTCCGGGCCAACTTCGCCCACGAACACGGTCGGCCGATGCAGAAGACCGCTCCCGCTGAGGACTCCGTGTCCCGGGCGGACGTCGCGCTCTTCGACGTCCAGGACTGGTCGTGGGACGACATCCACACGCTGATCGTCAGCGAGTACCGCAAGCCGTACGACCTCACCCACGACCCGCTGGTCCGGCTGCGCCTGTTCCGGCGCGGCCCGTGCCGCTGGGTGCTGATGAAGGCCGTCCACCACATCATCTCCGACGCGATCTCCACGTTCACCTTCATCGAGGAGCTCCTCGCCGTCCATGAGGCGCTGCGCCTCGGCCGTACGCCCCGGCTGCCTCCCGTCCCCGCCCGGTACGTCGACTTCCTCAACTGGCAGAACCAGTTCCTCGCCGGCCGCGACGCCCGGCGGATGCTCGACTACTGGAAGGCGCACCTGCCGGCCGACATCCCGGCCCTCGGGCTGCCGACGGACCGGCCGCGTCCGCCCGTCCAGACCCACAACGGCGCCTCGGAGTTCTTCGTCCTCGACGCCGGCCTGAGCGCCCGCGTCCACGCCCTGGCCCGGGAACACGACGTCACCGTGTTCATGGTGCTCATCAGCGCCTACTACCTGCTGCTCCACCACTACTCCGGACAGGATGACATCGTCGTCGGCAGTCCGGTGACGGGCCGTACCCAGGAGCAGTTCGCCAAGATCTACGGCTACTTCGTCAACCCTCTGCCGCTCCACCTCGACCTGGCCGGCCAGCCGACCGTCGCCGAGCTCCTCGGCCGGGTCCGCGACGTCGTGCTCGGGGGTCTGGACCATCAGGAGTACCCGTTCGTGCTGCTGGTCGAGGAACTGGGCCTGAAACACGACCCGAGCCGGTCCGCGGTCTTCCAGGCGATGTTCATCCTCCTCACCCACAAGGTGGCCACCGAGGAGTACGGCTACCGTCTGGAGTACATCGAACTGCCGGAAGAAGAGGGACAGTTCGACCTCACCCTGTCGGCGTACGAGGACGAGTCCGACCATCGCTTCCACTGCGTCTTCAAGTACAACACCGACCTGTTCCTCGCCGAGACGATGCGGCGGATGGCTTCCCACTACGTCAACCTGCTCGACGCGCTGACCCGCGTGGCTCCTGCGGAGCCCGCCCGCCGGCTGGAGATGCTCGGGGCGGCGGAGCGTGAGCTTCTCGTCGACGGCTGGAGCGGGGCGGGGCGGCGGACCGCCGTACCCGACGTGCCCGTGCACCGGCTCATCAGCCGGATCGCCGCCGAGCGGCCCGGATCCGTCGCCGTCTCCGCGCCCGGTGAGAACGGCCCCGCCCGGCGGATGACCTACGGGGAGCTGGACGTCCGCAGTCGCGCCCTCGCCCGGAGGCTGCGCGGGCTGGGCGTGGGCGACGGCGCGGTGGTGGCCGTCTGCCTGGAGAAGTCGCCCGAACTGATCGTCACCCTCCTGGCGGTGCTGAGGGCCGGTGCCGCCTATCTGCCGCTGGACCCCCGCGACCCGGACGACCGGCTGGCGTCCCTGATCACGCACACGGGTGCCGCCTGGTTTGTGACCGACGCCGCCGGAAGCGAACGGTTTGCAAGCCCCGCGTGCCGGGTGCTCACCCTGGACGACGCGCCGGCGAAGTCCGGTGTGCGTGCCGGGGACGCGTCCGACCCGGACCTCCCCGAACCCGATGTCGACATGGACGCCCCGGCCTACGTCATCCACACCTCCGGCTCCGCCGGCCGCCCCAAGGCGGTCCTGGTCAGCCACCGCAATATCGCCTCGGCGTACGAGTCCTGGCGCACGGAGTACCGCCTCGAACGCGACGCCACCGTTCACCTGCAGACGGCGAACCCCTCCTTCGATGTCTTCACCGGGGACCTGGTGCGCGCCCTGTGCTCCGGTGGAACCCTGGTCCTCGTCGGACGCGAGCTGCTGTTCAACACCGCGCGACTGTACGGCGTCATGCGTCAGGAAGGCGTCGACTGCGGCGAGTTCGTGCCCTCGGTCGTCCGGGGCTGCTCGCCCACTGCGAGCACGACGGCAGCCGGCTGGACTTCATGCGCCTGATGATCGTGGGCTCCGACACCTGGAAGGTCGAGGAGTACGACCGGCTGCGCGCCCTGTGCGCCCCGGAGACCCGGTTGGTCAACTCCTACGGTCTCACCGAGGCCACCATCGACAGCACGTACTTTGAAGGGCCCACCGACGGTCTGGAACCGAGCATGACGGTGCCCATCGGGCGGCCTTTCCCCGGTACCGAGCTGTACATCGTCGACGAACACGGCGAACCGGTGCCGCCCGGCGTCACGGGCGAACTGTGGATCGGCGGCACGGGCGTCGCCACCGGTTACCTCGGCGACCCCGAGCAGACCGCGCACCGCTTCATCGCCCGCACCGTCGGCCGTCGGTCCGATGCCCGGCCCGTCCGCCTCTACCGGACCGGCGACCTCGCGCGCTGGGACAGCGCTGGGTGCGTCCACCTGCTCGGCCGCGCCGACGCGCAGGTGAAGGTGCGCGGACACCGCGTGGAGCTCGGCGAGGTCGAGTCCCGTCTCGCCCAATGGCCGGCGCTGTCCCAGGCGGTCGTCGCCCTGCGCCCGGACGAACACGGCGAAAGCACCCTGTGTGCGTACGGCGTGGCAGCGCCCGGCGCGGAACTGGACTGGCGGCAGCTGCGCCGTCACCTCGCCGAGCACCTGCCGACGCACCTGATCCCGTCCTCCTTCACCGAACTGCCCGAGCTGTCCCTCACCTCCAGCGGCAAAGTCGACCTCGCCGCGCTGCCCGCGCCCCGGCGCGCCCCCGACGACACTCCGCACGACCCGCCCGTCACGCTCTACGAGACTCGGATGGCCGACCACTGGAGGGCCGTCCTCGGTGTTGAGCGGGTCGGTCTCCAGCACGACTTCTTCGAGTCGGGCGGCAGCTCCGTCAAGCTGATCGAACTGATCCACCACCTGCAGAATGAGTTCAACCTGACCATCCCGGTCAGTCACCTGTTCCGAGTGACCACGTTGCACGGCATGGCCAGGACGGTGGAGCACATCATCACCGGCCGGCTCCCTGGCGCGCAGCCCTGGCTGCGGTTCAACCCCGCTGCCGGTCCCGTCGTCTTCTGCTTCCCGCCCGCCGGCGGCCACGGGCTGGTCTACCGGATCCTCGCCACTCGACTCCCGGAGTACGAGCTGGTGGCATTCAACTACCTCACCGGCGACGACAAGACGGCCCGTTACGCGGACCTGATCGAGTCCCTCCAGCCACAGGGCCCCTGCGAGCTGCTCGGCTACTCGCTCGGCGGCAACCTCGCCTTCGAGGTCGCCAAGGAGCTGGAGTACCGCGGGCGCGAGGTACGCGACATCGTCGTCCTCGACTCGTACCGTGTCCCCGCCGCCCACTCCATCGGTGACGAGCACCTCGAAGAGTTCGAACGCGAGCTGCGCGAGCACCTGCGCAAGCACACCGGGTCCGAGGAGCTGACCCAGGAAACCCTCGCCCAGGCCAGGGACTACATCGGCTTCTGCGCCGGCACGCCCAACCTCGGCACGGTACGCGCCGCCGTCACCGTGATCTCCGACGAACACAAGGCCGCCCTGTACGCCGCCGGGGAGCCGGGCTCCTGGCACGGCAGCTCCACCGGTCCCACCGAGGTGCTGCCCGGCTCCGGCGAGCACGCCGACATGCTCGACCCGGGGCACCTGGAGCGCAACGTCGGCCTGGTCCGCGCCGTCCTGAACCGCGGCCCTGTTGAGGGCCGCGTCGGCGCGTTTGGCGCGGCGACGGGAGGTGAGACGCGTGGGGCGTGAGAACGCGTCCGGCCGACCGGGCCGACGTCACACGATGATCATCATCGGCGGAGGTCTCGGCGGCCTGTCCACGGGTTGCTACGCACAGATGAACGGCTACCGGACCCGGGTCTTCGAGATGCACGAGCTGCCGGGTGGTTGCTGCACCGCCTGGGAAAAGGAGACTTCACCTTCGACTGGTGCGTCAGCTGGCTGCTCGGCTCGGGCCCCGGCGACGAGATGCACCAGATCTGGCTGGAGCTCGGCGCGTTGCAGGGCAAACAGATGCGCAACTTCGACGTCTTCAACGTTGTACGTGCCCCCGACGGCCGGGCGGTGTACTTCTACCCGATCCGGACCGTCTCGAAGGGCACCTGCTCGGCCTCTCGCCCGCCGACGCCAAGCCGATCAGGGAGTTCTGCGCGGGCCTGCGGAAGTTCAAGGCGTGCATGGCGGCCTATCCCTTCCTCAAACCGGCGGGGTTGATGGGCCGGTGGGAACGCTGGCGCATGCTGGCGGCGTTCGTCCTGTACTTCAACGTCATCCGGAAGTCGATCACGACCCTGATGACGGACTATGCCACGAGGTTCTCCGACCCGCTGCTGCGCGACGCCTTCAACCACATCCTCTACGAGTACCACCCCGCGTTTCCGGTCCTCCCCTTCTACTTCCAGCTGGCGTCGCACGCCAACGGGACGGCGGGCGTGCCCGAAGGGGTTCGCTCGGGCTGGCGAGGTCGGTCGAGGAACGCTACCGGCGGCTCGGCGGCGAGATCACCTACAACGCCAAGGTCGACGAGGTGCTGGTCGAGGACGACCGGGCCGTGGGCGTCCGGCTGAGCGACGGGCGGGAGTTCCGGGCCGACATCGTGGTCTCCGCCTGCGACGGCCGCACCACGATGCTGGAGCTTCTCAAGGGCCGGTACCTCAACAAGACCTACGAGCGGCTCTACACGAGGACCATCGACGAGCCGGGGATGCTCTACCCCGGTTATGTGAGCGTCTTCCTGGGCTTGGGCCGCCCCTTCCCTCAGGGTGAGCCCTGTACGACGTACCTGCTTGACGAGGAGGAGGCGGCCTCGTTCGCCGGCATGGGGCACCCCAGCATGAACGTGCAGTTCCGCAGCGCCCACTACCCGGAGCTCTCGCCGCGCGACACCAGCGTCGTCTTCGTCACCTACTTCTCCGACACCGGCGTCTGGCGGGAGTTGACCGACGGACCGGAACAGCACAGCCGCGTGCACAAGGGGGAGGAAGTGCACACACTGGCGGTACGCCGCGGCCCCGCGTACTACGCCGCCAAGCGGCAGGTGCAGCGCGCCGTCACGGAGTTCCTGGACCGCCGGTTCCCCGGGCTGGCGGAGTCGGTCGTGGCGCGCGACACCGGCACCCCGCTCACCCAGGTCCGCTACACCGGCAACCACAACGGAACCATCGCCGGCTGGCTTCCGTTCATGGACGGCGCGGAAACGCTGGAGAAGGAAGTGAACAGGAACGGTCCGGTCGCGCCGGGGCTGAAGGACTTTTATCTCTCCGGCACCTGGTCCACGATCGGCGGCCTCATCCGGGCCGCGGCTGCGGGCCGTCACGTCACGCAGTTCATCTGCCGAGACGACGGTGTGGAGTTCACCGCCGACATCGACCGGACCCAGCCGCCGCCCACCCAGATCGTCATCCCGGTCGGCCTGCCCCCGGCCCCCGACAGCACCGTCCCCCAGCCCAAGGAGCACGAATGAGGATCGAGAAGTGGATCGTGCGCGAGCACGTTCCGGGCGTGCCGGACGTCGACCGGATCTACGAGAAGGTGGTCGAGGAGGTGGACACCTCTCTCGCGGACGACGAGATGCTCTTCGAGACCCTCTACGTGTCGCTCGACCCCTACCTGCAGGGTCTGACCCTCGAAACGCCCATCGGCGAGCACATGGTCGCGCACAGTATCCTGCGCGTCGTCTCGGCCGGCCCGCGGGCAGCCTTCTCGGTGGGCGACCTGGTGCAGGGCTACGGCGGCTGGCGCAGCCATGTGATCGGCACCGGTGCGGGATGGCGGTGGGAGCACGGCGCTTTCCCCGTCCCCTTCCCTGCCTTCCGGCGGCTGGATCCACGGCGCTACGACGAGGCGCTGCCGCTGTCGACGGCGCTCGGCGTCATGGGACCGCCGGGACTGACCGCCTGGGGCACGCTGACCAAGTTCTTCACCATCGAGCCGGGTGACACGTTCGTGGTCAGCGGCGCGTCCGGTTCCGTTGGATCGCTCGCCGGTCAGCTCGCCAAACGAGCCGGCGCACGTGTGATCGGCACCACCAGCTCACCGGCAAAGGCCCGACATCTGACGGCCCTCGGCTTCGACGACGTCATCCATTACCGCCAGGGCGACGACCCCGGCAAGGCACGCGAGGCACTGCGCGCGGCGGCACCGCGAGGCGTCGACAAGTACTTCGACAACCTGGGCGGAGCGATCACCGACGCGGTGTTCTCCATGCTGAACGTCAACAGTCAGGTCGCCGTCTGCTGGCAGTGGGCGACACAGATCGCGGGCGACCACACGGGCCCCCGCCTCCTCCCGTACATCATGTTCCCTCGCACGACCGTCCGTGGGATCTTCGCGGAGGAGTGGTACGACGACCAGACCCTCGACGCGCTCCACGACGACCTCGGCGGGATGGTACGCCGCGGCGAGATCGCCCACCACGAGACCGTCCGGCACGGGTTCGACGCCATCCCCGAGGTGTACCGCAGCCTGTACAGGGACCCGGCCGCCAACCGCGGCAAGCTCCTGGTGCGCCTGTGACCACCCGCTCCACCCCGGACAGGAAAGGCCGACGATGACGACGACGGCACAGCGCGAACCGCTCGCCTACCCCTTCGAGCAGCCCGACGGACTCGGGCTCCACCCTGTCTACGCCGAACTGCGGCAACGTCCGGCGGCCCGGGTGCGGATGCCGTACGGCGAGGACGCCTGGCTGGTCACCCGGTACGCCGACGCCAAGTCACTGCTGGGCGATCCCCGGTTCAGCATGGCCGCGGCGGTCGGCCGGGACCGGCCGCGGGTCAGGCCGGTCGCGGTGAGCGGCGGGGGCCTGCTGTCCACCGACGGGCCGGACCACCACCGGCTGCGCGGCACAGTGGCGAAGGCGTTCACCGCACGCCGCGTCGAGCGGCTGCGCGACCGTGTGCGCGAGATCGCCAGAGAACTGTCGCGCGGCATGAGGGAGTCGGGCCCCGTGGCGGACCTGGGTGACCGGTTCGCCTTCCCGCTGGCGATCACCGTCATCGGCGAACTGCTCGGCATCAGCCAGGAGAACCATGTCCGCGTCCGGGACTGGCTGGACGTCATGATGTCCCACACGGTGACGGCCGAGGAGTTCCACAAGTGGAACTCCACCTTCGCCGCCTATACGGCCGACCTGGTGGAGCTGCGTCGCCGGGACCCCGGCGACGATCTGTTCAGCGCCCTCGTGCGGGCTCATGACCAGGAGGGGCGCATCAGCATGGGGAGCTCATGGCCCTCGCCCCGGTGCTCATCAGTGCGGGATTCGTCACGACTTTCAACCAGATCTCCAACTCCTGCTATCTCCTGCTGGTCCGCCCCGAACGCTTCTCCTCACTGCTGGGCCGGCCGGAGGCGCTCCCCCGCGCGGTGGAGGAACTGCTGCGCTTCGTCCCCTGCCCAACGGCTTCGCCTTCCCCCGTTACGCCACTGAGGACATCGAGCTCGGCGGGACCCTCATCCGCGCCGGCGACCCCGTCCTGGTCGACACGGCGGCCGCCAACCGGGACTCGGAGGTGTTCGACAACCCCGACGACCTCGTCCTCGACCGGGCCGTCAACCCGCACCTCAGCTTCGGACACGGCCCGCACTACTGCATCGGCGCCCACCTGGCGCGAGTGGAACTGCAGGTGGCCCTGGAGGTCCTCCTGGAGGACATGCCGGGCCTCCGGATGGCCGTCCCCGAAGAGGAACTGCGCTGGAAGACCGGGACGATGGTGAACGGCCTGTATGAACTGCCGGTCACCTGGTGAATCGGCCAGCCCGCCGACGCCCGGGTCTGCCAAACGAGCGGCCCTGTCTCACAGCCGGTGGTGACGGAGAGTGCTGCTATCCGGAGAGGATGCGGTGTCGAAGAAGGGAGAAGCCTGCTCGTCCGTCTTGTTCGTGTCCGTGACCAGAGCGGCGGTCGCGTTGATACGGACGGGGACCTTTGTGCTGAGCCGGTCGAGTACCTCTTCCGCGGATGCTGACATGGCTCGGCACCGTACGAGCGCAGGTACGGGCGCACGCAAGTGCGCACAGGCGCTCGCGTTGCCTCGGCAAGACGGGCACGATCGTCGGTCCGCCAGGAGGACGAAGCCACCGTGTCGTCAGGTATACCTCGCCTGCTTCGGCGATGCGCATGGCGTTGTCCCTCACCGGGCGGTTGGCTTGTCCCTGTCGGCTCGGGCTGTTGGTGACACTGAGCCACCGTGTTCGGAGGCCGTCGGACGGGGACGTTTGCGTGTTACCACACCGTAGGAATCGGCAGGTCAGGCGCGCATGTGACGAGACAACATAGTTCGAGGGTCAGCTATGCGCGCAGCCACCATGCCGGCTCATGGAAAGGCGTCTCAGGGGATGGTGGGCGGCCCGACCGAGAGACCGAGCCCGGCCCTGCCGCTCAGCCGGCCGCCGTCGGCACGGGCAAAGCCACGACGAACACCTCTCAACTTCTCATGCGTGGACGAGGGAAACAGCCGGAGCCTGAGCGGCCGCCCGGTCGTGGGTACGCGGGCCCGGGCGAGAAGGCTCCGGGCGAGCCCGGTCCTGGGGGCGAAGGCACGGGCGCCGGGCGTCCCTGGCGCGCGGCACCGTTACCGGTCGGGCGTCCGGGACTTCGGCAGGTACAGCTTCCGTGCGTCCTGCCGTGTCGCGGTACTGCCCCGCATCGCTGGCTCCTCTCCTTCGGCACCGGACCGGGACGGTGCCGAATCGGCGTCCGCGGTGCCTCCTCGACCGAATCCCGCGGTAGGCCGCCCGTCCGCGCCGAAACAGCACCCGCAATTCCACTGTGCGAAAGAGACCTTGCACCGACCTTCGGGGAACCTTCCATCCGCACGTCGGCGTTGGGAGTTCGGCGACCGGTACGGCGAGACCGAGATACTCGGCCACCTCGGCGACGCCCATCTCGCCGTCGGAGACCTCGATGCGGCCCGGGTGGTCTGGAGCCGCGCGCTGGATGTCGCCGACGAAATCGGCTCCCCGTCCATCGGCGAGCTCCGGGCCAGGCTCAACGCCCTTCCTCGCGCGGGCCTTCCGGCGGACTGCGCCGGACGGAAGCCGGGACCGCAACTGCTCTGGCCACGAGGACCCCCTCGCAGCAGGCGTTCGCGCGACTCGGACGCCGATGTGCCCTCAAGCGCCCGCCGCGGCCCCGACCGCCCGATGAACAGCTGAATCCGGGAACCGCCTGCCGCGGCTTTCCCGTTTGCCGCGGACTCGTATCGGACGCATCGTGGGAAGCAGGGAAAAACTCGTTGTGCGGCTGCCCATTCGCCCACTGTCTGCCTGTACGCCCCTCCCCGCGGCACCTCACGGTCAGGTGCGGGACTGAAGAGGGAAGGAACTCACCATGCCTGCTTCCTGGATGCCCCTCGCCACCAAGGCGGACCTCGGAGACCGTGCCCCGTGTGATCCCGAGGTTCCCGCAAAGGCGATCGCGCACATCACGGCGGACAGGAAGGCCACCGCCGCGGCTCCCGTGAACCTGCTCCCCTTCGCCGATCTCGTGAGTTTCTTCACCGGCAGCGGGAAAGGCTCGGCCCCGCACATCCTCTGGGATCCCTTCACCGGGGCGTTCACCCAGTTCTTCCCCGCCACCTCCCGCAGCAAAGGCGTGCTCGACGCGACCGGTGGTGTCCGTCCCAACCGGGACGGCAAGGTCGTCATCCAGGTCGAGGCCCTGTTCTTCCCGCACTGCCGCGTCGATGGCACGGTGTTCGCGAGGCTGGTCGACACTCCTTGCACCGGCTGGGGCGACCTTCACGCATGGATCAACTCCTGGGACGTACCCGACGTCTGGCCCATGGGCCGTCCGACTTCCCTGTCCCGCAACACGTGTCCGACCGACGTATGGAGGTCGCGGGGCGGGTGGTACGCCCACGCCCAGGTCCCGGAGAACGACCATGTCGACCCCGGTTCCTGGCCGTCGTTCGTGTCACAGCCGCCCGGTCCATCCCCTGCCGGGCCGCGGTTCGAGCCGTTCCCCGGCGCGTCGTTCTTCCACCCGGGACGCAAGTCGCCGGTCATCGCGGCAATGCACCACCGGCTCGTCGCCGTGGACTGCGACCGCTACACCTCCAGCACCGGCATCGACGTGTGGGGGCCGGGCGATGTGAGGTCCTACACCGCCTGGCAGCAGAAGCTGGATCTCGAGGGCAGCGCTGCCGACGGCATCCCCGGTCGGTTCAGCTGGGACAGGCTGAGCGTCCCCCGTGTCTGAGGTTTCCCGTCCGGCACGGAGCCCGTGACGGCGACGGCACAGGGGCGTGACATCCGTCGACGCCCTGTGCGAACGGGTGTTGCCGCGTTTGCGGGCGGCTCCCGCGGGGCGCATGGCGGAAGTAGGGGAGCATGAAGGCGGGCGGCGTGCCGCCGCCTCGGGGAAGGTGTGCGGCTTGTGGGCAGGTGCCCTCCCGCGGCGACCAGCAGGCGCGCACCCGTACGAGCCTCCAGAAGCCAGAGGGAGGCATGATGGCCGCTGTCTCCGGCGTGCGGTTCGGCAAGCACGACGATGACGTCAAAGCCACTCGGGTGGCGCTGACGGCAGTGGCGGTGAGTATCCCCGCGGGGCAACCGGGGTTCTTCGGCGAGCAGACGGGGTCGGCCCAAAACCCGTCGGCTCTCATCTCTCGCGAGTCGTCCTTCGTGCCGAACGCCGTGAATCGGGACGACGTGAACGCGGACAGAGACCGATTGCATCCGGCGCTGATACGGCGACATCTCGCGTGTTCAACAGCCGGATCCGCATGCTTGTCCGGCCCCTCACAGAAAGGAAGAAGAGGTTATGCCCACACAAGTGCCATTCCCAGGAGTCGCGTTCTTCCACAAGGGACAACGCAGTCCCGTGATCACCGCCATGGGTAAACGCCTGGTGGCGGAAGGGTGCGGAAAGTACCGGACAGGTCCCGGTCCCGAGTGGACCGATGTCGACCAACAGTCGTTCGCCGCATGGCAGCGCAAGCTCAGGTTCGAAGGTACCGACGCCGACGGCATTCCCGGCAGGGTCTCTTGGGACGAACTCCACGTCCCGGCGACCACGACTCCCGGTGGCCGCGTCGCATCTCCTGTACCGGGACGTGGCGTCACGACCCCTACAACAAGAAGGGACCTCAGTGGATCCTGGGCCGTCACACCGGCGCCGACTACGCCGCTCCAGAGGGAGCGGAATGTGTCGCGGTGCTCAGCGGTTCCATAGTACGCAGCGGAAAGGACGGCAGCTTCGGCGAATTCCTCGTGCTGCGCGCCGGAGGATTCGACTTCTACTACTGCCACCTCTCCGAGAAAACGGTGAAAGGGGTTCCGTGAGGGCCGGCCAGAAGATAGGCGAAGTCGGCTCCACCGGGCACGCCAGCGGCCCTCACCTCCACCTCGAGAAGCGCCCGGCCCATGGCGGCTTCGGATCCGACGTGTCCCCCAAGTGGTAGCCGGGACACAGCGATGTGGCGGCGCTGCCGGCCCTCGGCGGTTCGACCGACGTGATGATGACGCGTCGCATCCGGTTCGCCGAGGGCCGGGACGGTCGGCGTCCCGGCGGGTCGCTGCCGCCGGGCTCCTCCCCGCGAGCGGGGGCGTCGAAACGGTCCCGTCAACCCTGACGGTGACCGCCGCCCGTCGAGATCGTCGACGGTGCTGGACCGGCTGCGGCGCGGGACCGATTTCGCCGCGTCCCCTTCTCCGGCTCGCACCGACTCGTCCGCGAGGCTGCGTAACCGCCGTCCCCGCGTAGCGGATTCGTTGGCGAACGCCGCAGAGCGGCGGTCGGCACAGGAGCCGGCACGACGGCGACCTCGGTATGACCCGATGACGACCAGTCGGCGCCCGCCCGCCGGAGCCGGTGTCCAGTAGCGTGAACGATGCCGCACACGACGTCACTTGCGGCTCATGTCGGCTGCCCGGAATCATGGCCGCATGTCGTCCGGTGCCGCCTTCTTCGATGTCGCCACGGTTCTCCGGGAGGTGAAGATGATCCGGGCGGAAGGACTGGTCCGGATCCGCGACCTCTCCCTGCCTCTGCTGCGCCGCGCGGCCGCCATGCGCTCCGCCGCCGTCACCGACGCCTGGCCCGTCGAGGTCGAGAACCTCCTGCGCACAGCGGTGTCCCGGCTGGGCGGGGAGACCTGCAGGAAGCGGCCTCACTCACGCTCGGGCTGGCCCCGGGATGCGTGACCGGCCTGCGGCGGACCGCCGCAGGCTTGCCGCCAAGGTCTACAGCGTCAGCGTCGAACGCTTCCGGAAGAGCCACGAGGAGATGGTCCTCGGGCAGATCGCCGAGCAGATCTGCTGGCTCGCCGGGACACGCGCACGCGGCGTCGACACCTCATATGTCCCCCTGCTCGCACCGCACTTGCAGCACCGTGCGCTGCGCGTCGGCCCGGTGTCGCTGACCCTGCACGTGCACCCCGTCGAACTCCTCCGGGACGTCGACGTGATCGTCTCGCCGCTCAACACCCACCTGAGCCTGCCCGAGATGTACAAGGCGTCCGTGCCCGCCGCGCTGCGCCGCGCGGGTGCCGTGCGTGACGCCACCGGCGACGTGATCGCCGACCCGGTCCACGACGAACTGCTCGCATGGCGTTCCGGCAACGGCCTGAGCGGGCGTCCCGTCCTGCCCGGAACGGTGGCGCCGACCGGACCGGGAGCCCTCGCGGCCCAGGGAGTCCGCCGCATCTACCACGCGGCCGTCACCGTCCCCCGGCCCGGCACGAACGACTACCACGTCACCCCCAGGACGTCACCGCCTCGGCCGCCCGCGCGCTCGCCCTGATGGACGAGGAACGGGACGGCTTCGCACCGCCGTTGCGGTCGGTCTGCTTCCCGCTCCTCGGCGCGGGCCGTGGCGGCCTGTCGCCGCAGACCAGCGTCAGTGCGCTGTGGGCAGCGCTCGCGGCCGGCACCGAACGGGAGCGTGACGTCCACCTGGTCGTCCGCAGGCCGTCCCTCGCCGACCTGGTCACCGACGTGCTTGGCGCGCGCCGGCCGCACCGCGCGGGCGACGGGCCACCCGACAGCAAGGAGACATGGCACAGGTGAGTGTGAACCCCTTCAAGGTGCTCGCCGCGTGCGCGGCGCAATGGAGCGAATACCGGCCCCTGCTCGGCCCCGCCGCGACACGGGTGCTCGGACAGCGGCTCGCCGAACTGCGTACGGCAGGCGGTGACCGGGACGCGGCCGCCGACCGCGCGGCACGGACCCTCCTCGACGCCCTGCCGCCCGACGCCGCCGCCGCACTGCGGGAGGACGGCGCCCAGGCCCGGTTCACGGGACCGCCGGCGACGGTTCTCCACCAGGGGTACGGCGTGCAGGACCTGTGCATGATCGTCCTCGACGGCAACCCGATGGTCGGTCCGGTCTACGGCCAGGTACGCGAACGCCTGCTGTCCGAACCGGCGGCGCCGTGGCACGAGGGCGGCGACCCGCTGCTGATCGTGCTCTCCGGCGACGACGGACGCCGACGCGTCCCGCTGTTCCAGTTCGAGGCCGGCACCATGCCCTGGCAGGTCGTTCTCGACGTCAACTCCGTGCTGCGCGCCGACCTCGACCCGTGGGGCGCGGCGGACTGGTGGCTGTCCGCGAGCACCTGGTGGCAGGGCACCCCGGCCGCCCTCCTCGGGCAGGGCCGCGACGCCGAACTGCGCGGTGCCGCACACGCCCTGGCGGGCACGGACACGGGGAGTAGCCGATGCCCAAGTACCCGCCCCCGAGGCCCTTCCCGGTGAGCCGGGCCGCGTCGTGCTGCCCGCCGGCACGCCCTGTACCGGGTGCACAGCACCCACCGGGATCCGGTCGCGTACAACTCCCGGCCCTCGCACGCCTTCTACTTCGGCGGCCGCTTCGACGGCACCCCGTACGACCGTTACGGCTATCTGTACGCCGGGTTCAGCCCGGGCGCCGCCGTGTGCGAGGTGCTGCTGCGCTCGCTGGCCTTCCCCGGTGACGGCGGCCCGCGGCTGCTGCCCCGGACGGCGTTCGAGCGGCGCAGCCTGTCCTTCCTGCGGCTGGCCGAGGACACGGAGATCGTCTCCCTGATGTCCGCGTCCGACCTGGCCGCGCTCGCACAGGACCCCTGGCTCGTCCACGCCGAGGGCGCCGACTATCCGCAGACCCGCGACTGGGGCCACTGGATCCGCACCCACACCAAGTCCTGGGCGCAGGGCTTCGTCTGGCCCTCCAAGCGGGACCCCGCCGACCGGGTCGCCGTCCTCTTCGACGACCGGGGCCGGGCACCGGCGCTGGAACCGACCGGCGCCCCGCCCGTCGACTTCGGCACCGAGGAGGGCGAGCGCTGGCTCAACGGCGTACTCACGCCGTACCTGGCGCGGACCGCGCCGCGCATGCCCGGAAGGGAGTTCTGAGGTGCCGTACCCGCCCTACGACCTGCACGCGCTGATGTACGAGCTGAAGGAGGCGGCCGACGGGGGAATGGTCGACGCCCGGGACCTGAGCCGGCTGACGACGCTCGTCCTCGACCGCCTGGGCTGTGCGACGGGCGGCGAGGCCTTCGACAGACTGTACGCGGACTGGCGCGAACTGCCGAGAGGCACCTTGATGTCGGGGCTGCGGGCCGGCCACATCCTTGCCGTACTCCCGATGCTGCGGTTCGACCAGACCATCTCCGACCCGCGAAGGGAGGAGGAACTGCGCCGCGAGGCGAAGGAGTTCGGTCCCGCCGGGAACACCTGGCAGGGCACGATCGCCACCGTGAGCGCCTCGTCCGGGCTGCAGCAGATGGACGACCCCGCCCAACTGGAGTCCGAGATCGCCCGGTTGGAGGAGGCGCGTCCCCTCCTGCCTCCCGGCAGCCTTCAGCGGGAGGTCCTCGAGTACCACCACGCCGGACTGCGCGTCCATCTCGCCCAGCTCACCGGAGGGGAGGACGACTTCGACTCGGCCGTCGAGGACCTGGCCCGGTTCTCCGACTCGTCCCTCTTCACCGACGAACAGCGCCTGGCCGGGGCGGGCCAGCTCGCCATGTTCCGTACCCACCAGGCCATGCGCCGCGAGGACGAGGAGGCGCTGACCGAACAGATCCGCGTGCTCGAGTCGGTACTGGACCGGTTCCCGCCCGGCCACATGGACCGCCTGGGTCTCGAGGCCCATCTCACCAATGCCGGAGCGGCACTCGAGCTCCTCCGCGCCCGCCGCGCCGGACGCATGCCCGGCGCGGACACATCTCCCGGCCCCGCCTCGCCCGAGGAATTACGACGGCGGATCGCGGAACTGCCCCGCGACGCACGGATCGACCGGCTCACCGCCCTGGGCGGCACCCGCGTCAGCCAGGCCATGATGGCCAGGGACCATCAAGGCGCCCTGGACGCACAGCAGATGCTGGAGGACGCCCTCGATCTGCTCGACGATCCCGACGACGTGCGCTGGATCCGCTCCGCCTTCACCCTCGGCATGAGCCACTGCGGCCTCGCCGTCTGGTCCGCCGCCCCGCACCGGGACCGGTTCCGCCACCTGGACCAGGGCATCGCCTGGCTCCGGCACACCTGGCGGCTGGCCGCCGGGCCGGAGCACCCGAGCTGGGGATCCACCGGGTCGGCCCTCGCCGACGCCCACCGGTTCAGCGGAGACGTCGCCCACCTCTACGACCCGTCGGCGAAACGGCCCCACCACGACGAGGCCCAGCGCATCGGCCTGGAATCCCTCAAAGCGGCGGCCTGGACGGTCCTGCTGCAGTCCGGTACGGCGCACGCCGCCGAGACCGCCCGGCGCGCGGGTGAGGAGGCCGTCTCGGTGGCCCGCTGGTGCCTGGCCGACGGAGCCCACGCGGACGCCGTCCGCGCCCTGGACGCCGGACGCGGACTCGCCCTGCACGCGGCGACCGTGGCCGCGACCGTGCCCGACATGCTGAACGCCCTCGGACGGGACGACCTCGTGGACGAGTGGCGCCGGGCGGGCACCGTGCCGGCTTACGTCCCGGCGGGCGACCCGCTGACCGGCGCCCCGCCACCGCCCGGCGGACCCGGCAGCCGGCTGCGCCGCCGGGTACTGGAGGCGCTGGCCGCCTCCCGCTGCGCCGGCGGCTGCTGGACGCCCCGTCGACCGAGGAGATCGCCGGCGCCCTGCGCACGCTCGGCAACACGGCACTCGTCTACCTCCTGCCCGCCGCCGAGGAGCAGCCCGGTCTGAGGACCGCGTCTTCTTCGGACGGCGGCACGAGCCCGGCAGAGCGCTCGTCATCACCGCCGACGGCGCCACCCGCGTAGTCGACCTGCCCCGACTTGACGTGTCCGCGGGCCCGTTGGCCGCCTACCGCGCCGCCGGCACCCCTGGCCGCGACGCCGGCGGACCACCTCTGCCGGACACCCCGTCCGGCCCCGCGGCCCGTACGGACGACAGCCGCGCCGCGCTGGAGCGCCTGTGCGACTGGGCAGGTGAGGCGGTGATGGAGAAGCTGCTCCGCGAACTCCCCGCGGATACGGCCGTGCCCCTCCGTCGTCCTGATCCCCATGGGCGAACTGGGGGCCGTGCCATGGCACGCGGCACGCCTGCCCCGAGGACGCCGGGCCTGTCAGCTCGCCGACATCTCCTACCTGCCCTCCGCCCGGCTGCTGTGCGAGGTGGCCGCACGGCCCGCCGCCCGGACCGGGCAGGTGCTTGTCGTCGGCAACCCCACCCGCGACCTCCACCACGCGGGAGAGGAGGCCGAGGCGATCCACCGCACCTTCCACCCCGACGGCGAACTGCTCGGCCCCGGCACCGCCACCCCGCCGCCGTCACCGACTGGCTGGGCCGGCAGCACGGCGGTCTGCTCCACCTCGCCTGCCACGGCGTGGTACGACACGGCGAGCGGCACAGCGCCCATCTCGCCCTGTCCGGCGGCGATCTGGCCGCCGAGGTGCTCACCGAGGGGACCGCCCGCTACCGCCACCTGAACCTGGTGGTCCTCGCGGCCTGCCGGACCAACGTGTCCGGACACGGCTACGACGAGGCGTACAGCCTGTCCACGGCCTTCCTCGTCGCCGGCGCGCGTTCGGTCATCGGGTCGTTGTGGCCGGTGCCCGACGAGGCCACCTCGCTGCTGATGTACATGACCCACCACTTCATGCGGCGTGACGGGCTGCCACCCGGACAGGCACTGCGCAGCGCCCAGCTGTGGATGCTCGACGACGCACGCACGCCCCCGCCCGGCATGCCCGCCCACCTCGGGGCGCGCGTCGGACGGATCCGGGGCGACGACCTGACCGCATGGGCGGGGTTCACCCATCTCGGTCGGTGAGCCCCCCGGGGCCGGCTCAGGGCACCTCGGTCCGCACGCGTACCTGGGCCGTGCCCCAGCGGCCCGGTCCCCGCGGAGGGCCGCCCGCGTCCCGGCCGCCCGGCGGCGCGGTCAGCCGCAGCAGACCGCCGGCGGCGGTCCCCGGCGCGCCGCCCGTCCGCGCGGCCGAGGGGACACCGGGGGACCACGGATCCAGGACGAACGGCGCGGTGTTGAGCTCGGTCTCCGCCACGATCACCTTCAGCCAGTCCCGGGTGAACGCCCCCGGCACCACCGCCCGCCCCGGCGGCAGATACAGCCACACCGGCTGTCCGCGCCGGGCCCGGCCCGTGTGTCCCGCGCCGACGAAGTCGCCGTCGTACAGGCCCACGGAGGAGGCGTGGCTGTCCGTCAGATCGAGCAGGACGCACCACAGGGGACGGTCGGAGTCGTTGTGGACCCCCACCATCACCTGCGGCGGCCGGTGATCGGCGGTGTAGGAGCAGACGATCTCCCCATCGGCGGAGTGCCGCACGGTGCCGACCCCCGTGGACTCCACCGTGATCCGCACGAGGGACGACAGCCAGGGGTCGGGATTGACGAGGTCGCGCAGCCGCTGCCAGCGCGCGAGATGCGTCAGGCAGTCGATGACGCGGTCCGCGTCGGCGGGGAACGCACCGGCAGCGGCGGCAGTTCCCGGCCGGCCCCGCCCGACACCCGTGCCAGGCCCGGGCCCGCGTCCACCCGCAGGGGCACGCTGCCGGTGGTGGCCGTGGCCGTCGACAGCATGGGCGCCCCGGCGACGGCCGCCTCGACCAGGCGTACGACGCCGGGGTCGCCCGTGAGCCTCACGGCCGCCGGTGGGAAGGCCAGCGCCGACGGCGTCACCCCGAACACCGCGTCCCGGTCGGCGGGTCGCGGACGCCAGTCCACCGGGTCCACCAGAGCCGACTCCGTCCGGACCTCCCGCACCACGACCGTCCTCGGGGTGCCGTCGCCGTCGAGCAGCGTGAACTCCGCTCCCGCCGCGCGCAGGCCGTGCGCCTCACCGCAGTCGACCTCCCAGCCCGCCGCCGTGTGCCGCAGCAGGAAGGGGAGCCCGGCACCCGGTCGCCGGACAGGAAGAGCCGGTCCTCGCCGCCGCGCAGCTCGGGATGCTGCAGGAGGTGAGCCGGCGCACGCGTTCCCCGGCGAGCGCGTGCAGGCCGCCGTACGTGGCCGAGGGGCCCAGCTTGCCGAGCGCCTCCAGCAGGGCGTGACTGAAGTAGCCGCGCGTCTGCCCGTCGAGGACGTTCTCATGGGCGCGCTCCTGCGGCCGGCAGGCGGCGAGCAGGCTGTGCCGGCGCGGCAGCGGCCCCTGGCCCCCGGCGTCCCGTCCCCGGGTGCCGTCCGCGACCACCAGGGGCGCCAGGTCACGGCACGCACGGTGGCACCGGCCCGGGTGGCGCCGCCCGAGTGGCAGCAGTCGAGCACAGCCACCACATGTGCCCCGCGCGCGGCGATGCCGTCCAGCAGAGCGCCGAGTTCGGTGTCCCACAGCGGCCGGCGGCCGTCGCCGAGACTGTCGTGGCACACCAGCGCCTGCGACCGGCCGGTGCCCTCCCACGGCGCGTCGGTGGGTTCCTCGGTGCCGTGACCGCTGAACCACAGCAGCGCGGTGTCGCCCGGCCCGCTGCGGCCGAGATGTTGTTCGATGCCGGCCCGCACGGCGGCCAGGGTGGCGTCGCCATTGTGCAACCGCCGGATGTCGGACGCGACATGGCGCTGCCGCCGCAGCCAGGTCTCCGCCTCCCGCACGTCGTTCACGCACCCCCGCAGCGGTTCCCCGGGGTAGTCGTCGATGCCCACGAACAGGGCGTTCAAGGTCCGCATGCGGTGATCCTGTCAGGGTCCGCCGGGCACGCGCGGGGCGGATCCGGGGCGAATGCGGGGCTTCTTGGCGTACTCCCATGTCCGGTCGGCCGCAGAGCAGTTGACTTGGCGGGAGCACCATCGACAACTCGGGAAAGGACAGCAGCGTGAGTTCCGGGGACACAACCCGTACCAGCCGCCGGGGGCACCGTACGGCAATCCGTACCAGCCGCCGGGGGCACCGTACGGCAACCAGTACCAGCCACCGCCGAGCGGCAACCCGTACGCGACACCGCCTGCGCCCAGCGGCAACCCGTACGTCACACAGCCGGGGACACCTCCGCGGGTCCCGTACGTCCCGCCGCAGCCCGACCCGTACGGGCCGTACGGCCCGTACGGCCCGCGTCCGGGGCACACCTCCCTGTGGCGGCGGATGCGCGACGACGAGTGGCCGACCCTCGGCGAGGTGCTGCGCGGCGGGCGCCGGCGCGTCCACGGATGTGTGTGGGCCCTGCTGCTGATGCCGTGCCTGTGGGGGCTGACCCTGCCCCTGCTCGGGTGGTACGCGCTGGCCCGTTCGGCCCGCAGCCGGGCGCGGCGGCTCTTCCCCGCGCGCGGCCACCGCCGTCTCGAGGACCCGGAGGTGGCGCGGGTGCAGAGGGCGCGCGCCTGGACCGCCGCCGTCATGTCCCTCCTCATCCTGCTCGCCTACGGCAAGCCGGAGGACATGACCCAGGCTCAGGAGCAGTACTGGCTGCGGCTGATGATCACGCCGTGGCTGCTGCTGCTCAGCGCGCCCGTGGTGGTGGCGTTGCTGCTGCGCTGGGCGCCGCCGCACGCGCGCACGGTCATGCGGCAGCGGCTGCGCGCCGCCGGGCGGTCGGCGCTGTGGTACTTCGGGGCGTTCGGCCTGGTACCGGTGCTCGCCGGGCTGGGCGGCTGGGCGGCCTTCGCGCTCACGGACAGGGCGTCCGCCGACGGGACGCGGATCCTCCTGGTGCCCCTGCTCTCCTTCGCCGCGTTCCTCCCGATGGTCTGGGTGCTGATGTTCGTGCTCTTCGCCACCGGGCCCGCCGTCCGCAGCGCCTTCAACACCGCGGAGGTGCATGCCGCCCTGCCCGCGCTGCTCACCGGTGTGCTCGTCTGGGAGTTCGCGGTCATCGGCCTGATCGCGGGCGGGCCACCGCCCGGACCGCCGGTGATCCAGCTGTGTGCCCTGCTCGGTGGCCCGGCCACGGTGACGGTGGTGGCCTGGTGGGAGATCCACCGGCTGCGCACCCGGTACGGCGTGGTCCTGCGCCCCTGACCGGCTCGGCGGCCCGCCCTCTGTTCGGTGCGCGGCAGGGTACCCGCGGTGGCGGCCCGCCCGTGAGCAGGCCACCCGGAGCCGCCGAAGCGCCCTCCGGCGTCCCGGGTGGCACGGGGCCGAGGCCCCGGTCAGGTTTGCAGCCCGCGGCCTCCCGCCCGCCGGGTCGCCGGACACCGCCCCCACCCGCGGCTCCGGCCGCAGGACCCCCACTGCCCCCGGTCACGCGGCGAGGACCCCCGCAGCCCCCGCCGCAAAAAATACGGGGGTGACGCACCCATGTGGTGAGGCACCATGGTGCGGCGACCGGGGACCCGCGCGGACATCGTGTGCCGCGCCACAGCCGTCGTCGGCCTGGGGGCGAACAGTGCGAGGAGGGGCGGCCGCAGGGCGCCATGAGCTGCGGCCGGGTGTAGGGGGGAGGCCCACGCCGGGGTGACGCCGCGGCGTCCGCCATACTGACGCTCTCGCCCAGGTGTAGAATTTTCATCTTTTTTGAAAGGTTGAGTAATGACCGCGTCGCAAAGGATTGAGCACAGCCCTCCCGAGGACAAACCTCGGGACAAGCTGGACAGCAAGGTCCTCCTCGTCGCCGGGGTGATCGTGCTCGGCGGGATCATGTCGATCCTCGACATCACGGTCGTCTCGGTCGCGCTGCAGACGTTCCAGAAGGAATTCGACGCGACCTCGGCCCAGGTGGCCTGGACCATGACCGGCTACACGCTGGCGTTGGCGAGCGTCATCCCGCTCACCGGCTGGGCCGCCGACAGGTTCGGGACCAAACGGCTCTATCTGCTGGCGATCGTTCTGTTCGCGGCCGGTTCCGCGCTGTGCGCGGCCGCCGACTCCCTCGAGATGCTGGTCGCGTTCCGTGTGCTCCAGGGCCTGGGCGGCGGCATGCTGATGCCGCTCGGCATGACGATCCTGACGCGTGCGGCCGGCCCCGAGCGGGTCGGCCGGGTCATGGCCGTACTCGGTATCCCCATGCTGCTCGGCCCGATCTTCGGCCCCATCCTGGGCGGCTGGCTGATCGACGTCGCCTCCTGGCACTGGATCTTCCTGATCAACCTGCCGATCGGCGTGATCGCCCTGGTCTATGCCGGGATCGTGCTGCCCAAGGACCGCGTGGAGCCGTCCGAGACCTTCGACTGGCCGGGCATGCTGATGCTCTCGCCGGGCCTGGCGACCTTCCTGTACGGCGTCTCGTCCATCCCGGAGGCCGGCACCCTCTGGGCCGGCAAGGTCCTCATACCCGCGGCCATCGGCCTGGTTCTCCTCGCCGCGTTCATCCCCTGGGCGCTGCGGCGGCACAACATCCATCCGCTGATCGACCTGCGGCTGTTCCTCAACCGGGACCTGAGCATCGCGGTGATCGCGATGTCGCTGTTCGCGATGGCGTTCTTCGGCGCCAGCCTGCTGTTCCCGCTCTACTTCCAGCAGGTGCGCGGGGAGTCGGCGCTCGACTCCGGTGTGCTTCTCGCCCCGCAGGGCATCGGCGCGATGATCACCATGCCGATCGCCGGAATGCTCGCCGACCGCATCGGCCCCGGCAAGATCGTGCTGACCGGCATCGTGGTGATCACCGTCGGCATGGGGATGTTCACGCAGATCAGCGCGGACACGTCCTACACGTACATCGTCGCGGCGCTCTTCGTGATGGGTCTCGGCATGGGTGCCACGATGATGCCGATCATGGCGTCGGCGCTGGCCACCCTGAAGGACCACACGGTCGCCCGCGGATCGACCCTGATGAACATCGTCCAGCAGGTGGCGGCCTCGATCGGCACCGCGCTGTTCTCGGTGCTCCTCACCAACGGCCTCAAGGACATCACCGCGACCTCGCCCGTCGGGGTGCGCTCCGAGATGGGTGACGCGTTCGCCTCGGTGTTCCTGGTCGCGACCATCCTGGTCGCCGTGTGTCTCGTCCCGGCGGCGCTGCTGCCCCGCAAGCAGGTCAAGGCCGCGGACCCCACCGTGATGGCCGGACACTGACCCCACCGTGATGGCCGGACGCTGAGTCCGGAGAACGCGGGCGCCGGCCGGTGCCGCATGCCGTCGAGGCGATGACCTCGGCGACACGCGGCACCGGCCGATCCGTATGCCGGGCGGACCGTATGCGGGCCGGCCCGTATGCCGGGCGGACCGGCCACGGTCATCGGTCCCCTCTGTTGACAGCACGTCACATCACTCCCATCATGGGAGCGCTCCCACCGCGACACCCCGGCTGCGCGCCGCCGTGCACGACCGCACCGCAACCACGCACCGTCCCTGTGCCACAGGCGCGGAACGTCCCGCTGTCGCGCCGGCACTCCGCCTGTCCGGCCGCACGGCCCCGGCACCCCGCCGCCCCGCCCGTGCCGCCGGACCCCGAGGGAGGACCCCCATGTCCTTACCGCAGAGATCCGGCCGCCCGGCCGGCAGCGCCACCGTACGCACCGCCGCCGCCCTGGCCGCCGCGCTCACCCTGCTGCTCCCGCTGAACGCCGCCGGTGCCGCGTCGGCCGCCACGCCCGAGGTCTCCGAGGCCGACGCCGAGGTCCGGGTCAACACGCAGGCGTCGCTGGGCCGTATGTCCGACACGGCACGCGGCGTCAACACGGCCGTCTGGGACTCCCACATGAACGACCCCGAGGTCGCCCGCCTGATGAAGGCGGCCGACGTCGGGGCGATGCGCTACCCGGGCGGTTCCTACGCGGACATCTATCACTGGGAGACCCACACCGCGCCCGGCGGCTACGTCGCCCCCGGCACGGGCTTCGACGCCTTCATGGGCACCGTGCGCGCCACCGGAGCCCAGCCGATCCTGATCGCCAACTACGGTTCCGGCACACCCGAGGAGGCGGCCGGCTGGGTCCGCTACGCCAACGTCACCAAGGACTACGACGCCGAGTACTGGGAGATCGGCAACGAGATCTACGGCAACGGCCACTACGGCAGCGGCTGGGAGCACGACGAGCACGCGGACAAGAGCCCCCGGGAGTACGCCCGTCAGGTCCGCGCCTACGCCGAGGCGATGAAGGCCGTCGACCCGACCGTGAAGATCGGCGCGGTCCTCACCACGCCGGGCGAGTGGCCGGACGGCATCGTGGGCGAAGGCGATCCGGGCGACTGGAACCACACCGTGCTCTCCGAAGTCACGGACGTCATCGACTTCGTGAGCGTCCACTGGTACGCGGGCGGCGCCGACACCACCGCCGAGGACGCCATGGCCAGGCTCACCCGCCTCCCCGGCGAACTGCGCGAGGTACGCAACCAGTTGGACCGGTACGCGGGTGCCGACTCGCCCCGCATCGGCATCGCCCTCACCGAGATCAACACCAACACCGGCGGCGCCATGCTGACCGCCCGCCCCAACGGGCTGTTCGCCGCCGACGCCTTCATGACCGCCCTGGAGAACGGTGTCTTCACCGTCGACTGGTGGAACACCCACAACGGCGCGGGGCAGATCACCACCGTCGACGGCGAGACCGACTACGGCGACATGGGGATGCTCTCCAGCGGCGTCTGCACCGGTGACGTCTGCGAGCCGGCGCCCAACACGCCGTTCCACCCGTACTACGGCATGAAGATGACCAGTGAACTGGGCACCACGGGCGACACGTTGGTCGCCGCCGAGTCCTCCGCCCAGGACGTCGCCGCACACGCCGTGCACCGTCGCGACGGCCGGCTGAGCGTCCTGCTCATCAACAAGGACGCGGACGCCGCCCGTACCGTCGACCTCGCCTACGACGGCTTCACCCCGTCCGCCGCGACACCCGAGGCCGGCCGTTACGCGCGCGGCGACAGCGACATCACCGACGTCACCGACGGTACGGTGTCGGCCTCCCGGGTCACCGTGCCGCCGTACGGGATGCTCACGGTCACCCTCACCCCCAAGCCCGGAACCGGCCCCGGGGCATCCGGCGCCGAGGCCCCGGGCACTCCGCTGCTGGAAGCGGTGACCGACACCACCGCGCGCCTGTCCTGGCCGGGTGCGGCGGGCGCCGCCCGCTATCTGGTCCAGGAGCGCGACGGCGCCCACACCTACACCGTGGGCGAGACGACCGGCACCTCCGTGACCCTGCGCAACCTGCCCCCGGGCAGCACCCACACCGTCAACGTGCTGGCGGCCGACGCCTCGGGGCGGCTCTCCGCCCCGTCGATACCGCTGACTTTCACCACCGGCATCCCGGCGGACGCCCCCTGCGCGGTGACGTACCACCGCGACACGAGCTGGGGCAACGGCTTCGTGGCCACGGTCACCGTCCGGAACCTCTCGGACACCCCGGTCACCGGCTGGACCATGGACTGGGACTGGCCGACCAAGGGCCAGTCGGTGTCCTCCGGCTGGAACGCCGCATTCCAGCAGAGCGGCAAGCATGTACGCGTGACCGCCCCCGAGGGCGCCGGCCCGCTGGCCCCGGACGGCGGCTCGACGGCCTCGTTCGGCTTCGTCGGCGCCAACGACGGCCCCAACCCGGACCCGACGGTCTTCCGCCTCAACGGCGCGGTGTGCTCGGGCGGCTGACGCCACGTAGCCGGGAAAGGGGGGCGGCCGGTACGTCCGGCCGCCCCCACCGGCGCCTCAGCGGGGGGCGAGGCGCATCCGGGTCGGCGTGTCCCCGGTCTGGACTTGTGGGGGTGGCGCCGGTGGCCACGGACAGGGCCTGGCCCAGGTCGATCACGGGCAGGGTGTCCGAGGTCCGGCCAACGGTGTAGCCGCCGTTCTCCGACACACAGAGACCCGGATCAGGCCGCCACCGGCCGGCCCTGACGGTGATGGCCGGCCCGATCCCGTTCGTGGCGATGGCGGCCCGCGGCCGGTCCGCCGACTGCCCCGCGCCGCGAGGCCGACCGTGCTGTCCGTCGGACGGACCCGGGCGCTCCTGGTGCCCGCCGTCGACCCGGGCACCCAGTGGCTGACCGGTTCCGGCCCCGCTGCCGGTCGGCGTGCTCACGGGGCGCCGGGGCCGCGGCCGTCCGGCGTGACTGATCCGCGGCGCCCCGCTGTGAAATCACCCACGGGCCAACCCGTTGTCTCCATTTGCCGTACTGCGAGTAACAAGATCACGATTGATGTGTGCGCCTCAGGCAACCACCTGGGGTGATCCATCCCCCGAGGGCGCCCGTGATCCGGCGTGCCCGGGCCGACCGTCAGGAAGCCGAATGCAGCTGTCACCCGACCGTCTCGAACAGGCACGCCAGGACTACGAGCACCATCTGCGGGCCTGCCGCCAGTGCGGCGTGGACGGCGCGCACTGCCCCGTGGCCAAGCATCTGAGACGGCTGTACAACCTCGCCAGAGTGGGCAGATGACCGGGAGCGGCCGCCGGCGGATGAGTGTCAGTGGCGGCCGCTACCGTGCCTGTCATGCCGGATGCAGAAGACGTACGACGGATCGCCCTGTCCCTGCCGGACACCACGGAGAAGGTCGCCTGGAGCATGCCCACGTTCCGGGTCGCGGGGAAGATGTTCGCCACCCTGCCCGAGGACGAGACCTCCATCGCCGTGCGCTGCCCCAAGGAGGAGCGCGACGAACTGGCCCTCGCCGAACCGGAGAAGTTCTGGATCGCCGGCCACGAGGCTCAGTTCGCCTGGGTCAGGGTCCGGCTCGCCGCCCTGGAGGACGAGGGCGAACTGCGTGACATCCTCGCCGACTCCTGGCGGCAGGCGGCCCCGCCCCGGCTCCTCGAGCAACACCCCCGCCTGGGGCTGCCGCCCGCGGGCCGGACGGGACCGGCCTGACGGCTGCCCGGGGCGAGTCCGCGGCCGTAAACGCGTGCGCGATCACCGCCCGGAGTGCGGTATGGTTTCCGTGCACGTTCAACCGGGGAATCCCCAGGTCAGACGGGCAACGGGACGTGGCGCAGCTTGGTAGCGCACTTGACTGGGGGTCAAGGGGTCGCAGGTTCAAATCCTGTCGTCCCGACTGGAGACAGTCGCAGCTCAGGGCTGGTTTCGGAGGTATCCGAAACCAGCCCTTGATCATTTTGGGGACCAGTTGGGGACCGGCGTCCTTGACCGGCGTCAGCGGGTGACGACGATCGGACTCGGTAATCGTCGTGAGTGAGGACCGGAGCTTCTTCGGCAGAGCGCCGGCTTGCTCGCCGACCGCGCGCCGGGAGTGCTCGAGGCTCTGCGTGAGTGTGATCCGGAGTTCGTCCTTGTGGACGGAACCCTCGCCGAATCCGACCGCGTCGGCGACCTGGTGGCGCTCCCGATCCTGGACGACCACCAGCTCACCCTCCGCTCCGTGGCCCGCGGCGAGACCGTGTTCCTCAGCTCGGACCCCGAGCGTGCCCGGCGTCTCGTCACGCCCGCCCGCCTAGCGGACGCGGGACTGATCCTCTCCGAGGTCACGTGGGGCGAACGGCACTGCACCCGTCAGCAGCTCACCCGTGCCGTACAGGCAGCGCACCGCACACTGCGACCGCCCATCGAGGTCGAGAACGTCGAGACCGCGCTGGAGATCGCCGCCCGCGGACACGCCGACACGATCGCGGCACGAGGCATCGTTCACCGCCTCGCCGGCCGGCTGTCGCACCGGCTTCACTCCGCCCCGCTGCGGCCGGGACTCTACGACCACTTCACCATCGTGCACCGCCGCGACACCGCCCTCAGCCGGGCCACCCGCACCCTCATCCCCCTCATCGATCTCGCCACCACCTGCCTCTGGCAGGCGACGGCCCGAGGCAGGCAGGCCGACTCCTGAGGCGCCCCTGACACACCTTCACTCGGACGGGACGGAGAGCCGGATCGCGGATCCGCTTCCTTCTGCATCTCGGAGGAATGAGATTGCGCAGACCGGGAAGGATCTACGGTCGGTCATATTTCCGCCAAGGTGCCATCCACCCTTTCTGCTACGTTGCCAATGTGAAGTTCAAAGGGTGAGGACCTTCGTGGTCAGTTCGAGGGGCAACCCCCTCGTCGCGCCCGGCGAGGTGACGAAGCCGCGGGTCATCCGCCGAGAGTGGGGCTTGATGTCGACCTGTGGCCCCACGGCCGGACCGGCTGTCGCGGCCCGCACCTCCGACGAGTCGACACCGTTGATTGCGACAGCAAATTAGCGCAATTGAGCCAATCCTGCTACGGTCGAAAGGAACCCGTTTCTCTGAACCGGTCGATGCGTGCGGATTCTGGCGACCGGATGGCTCCTTTCTGCCCGTGAGGGCGAGTGTGGGGCTCGCATGGCGAAAATAAAGGGACATACGTGACGAACAGAAAAAGAGTAGCGATTATCGGTGCCGGCCCCTCGGGCATGGCTCAGCTGCGGGCCTTTGAGACCGCGGCGCGCTCGGGGGCGGACATCCCCGAGATTGTCTGTTTCGAGAAACAGGCGGACTGGGGTGGCCAGTGGAACTTCACCTGGCGCACCGGACTCGACGAGTACGGCGAGCCCGTGCACTCGAGCATGTACCGCAATCTGTGGTCGAACGGGCCGAAGGAGGCGCTGGAGTTCGCCGACTACACCTTCGACGAGCACTTCGGTCGCGCCGTCTCCTCATACCCGCCGCGCCCGGTGCTGTGGGACTACATAGCCGCCCGGCTGAAGAAGACGAACGTACGCGATTTCATCCGATTCCAGACGGTCGTACGCTGGACGGAATACGACGCCGAGCGTGAGGCATTCACGCTCACGGTCGAAAATCTCCCCACCGGAGAAACGACGACCGAGGAATTCGACCACGTGATCGTCGCCAGCGGTCACTTCGCTTTCCCCAACGTGCCGGATTTCCCCGGCCTCGAGACCTTCCCCGGGCATATCGCCCACGCGCACGACTTCCGCGGCGCGGAAGCCTTCAAGGGGCAGGACGTCCTCGTCGTCGGCTCCAGCTACTCGGCCGAGGACATCGGCAGCCAGGCCTTCAAGATGGGCGCCCGCTCGGTGACGGCGAGCTATCGTTCCGCGCCGATGGGCTACGACTGGCCCCAGGGCTTCGAGGAACGCCCTGCGTCGAGCGCTTCGAGGGCCACACGGTCCACTTCGCCGACGGCACCGCGAAGCACATCGACGCCGTCATCCTGTGCACCGGCTACCTGCACAAGTACCCGTTCCTGCCCGACGAGCTCGCGCTGGCCTCCCCGAACAACGTGTACCCGGACGGCCTGTACCGCGGTGTCGTGTGGCAGGACAACCCGCGTCTGGCCTACCTCGGCGCGCAGGACCAGTGGTTCACGTTCAACATGTTCGACGCACAGGCCTGGTACGTACGCGACCTCATCCTGGGCCGCGCCGAGCTGCCGTCGGAGACCGAACGCTCCGCGTCCATCGCCGAGTGGCGGGAACGCTTCGAGAAGCTCTCCTCGGACGCCGAAGAGGTCCGCTTCCAGGCCGACTACGTGCGTGATCTGCTGCGGCAGACGGACTACCCCGAGTTCGACCTCGACCGGGTCGTCGAGATCTTCCTCGCGTGGAAGCGCGACAAGAAGGCCGACATCATGGGCTACCGCGACCGCGTCTACCGCTCGGTCATGACGGGCACCCTGGCCGCCCGGCACCACACACCGTGGCTCGAAGAACTCGACGACTCGATCGAGCGCTACCTCGCCGAAGACTCCGCCAGGACCCCGCAGGACACTGAGCGCAGCCTGGCGGCGTAACTCCCCGAGACCGGGGTCGGACCCCGGATACGGGTCAGGGGCTCAGCAGCTCTCACTGCGGGCCCCTGACCCGTATCCCTGGGGTGGGCACAACTGGGGGATGTCGGTTGCCGGGGCCTACGCCTTGTCGCCCCCACCCGCAGCGGCCGGACACGGGGGCGGCCCGGCCCGACGCGAGGGACCGCGAGGGACTCGGCCATCCTGTCGTCCCGACTTGTGACATCGCAGGTCGGAGGCAGTATCGGGGAAACCCGGCACGGCCTCTTCGTCATGTCCGGCGCCGGGCGGACCGGCCCCGCGTATCGAACGTCCTGGGCGAGTCGCCGACAAATGTCCTTGATGTGACACTTCTCCCTGTTTAACCTTCGCCGGGTAGGCGCCGCCGCGGGGTTTCCGCGTGCCCGCGCCGCTGTCCCGGAAGCGAGGTGTGGAGCGCGTGGTGCGACGGAGGCGTGTGCTGGTCGCGCTGACCCTGCTCGCCTCCGCGCTCGCCGCCTGCGGCGGTGGGGAGGACACCTCCCGGCCCACCCTGAACTGGTACAACTTCCCCGACGACTCCGGTGCCCTGCAGCAGGCCGCCGACCGCTGCGGCCGGGCCTCCGGCGGCCGCTACCGCATCAGCTACCAGAAACTGCCCCGCGCGGCCGACGGCCAGCGCCAGCAGATGGTGCGCAGGCTCGCCGCCGAGGACGACTCCCTAGACATCCTGGGCCTCGACGTCACCTGGGCCGCGGAGTTCGCCGAGGCCCGCTGGATCCGCGAATGGACCGGCGAGGCGAAGCGCCGCGCCACCGAGGGCACCCTCCGCGTCCCCCTGCAGACCGCCACCTGGAAGGACCGGCTGTACGCCGTCCCGTACAACACCAACACCCAGCTCCTGTGGTACCGCGGGGACCTGGTGCCCACCCCGCCCGGCACCTGGGCCGAGATGATCGACATGTCCCGCGATCTCGCCCGGCGGGGCGAACCGCACTACGTGGAGATCCAGGGCGCCCAGTACGAGGGCCTCACCGTCTGGTTCAACTCGCTCATCAACAGCGCGGGCGGCACCATCCTCAACCCGAGCGCCACCGCACCCTCCCTCGGCCCGCCCGCCGTACGGGCCGCCACGGTCATGCGGGATCTCGCGGACGCCCCGGCCGCCGACCCCTCCCTGCCCAACCAGATGGAGGACCAGAACCGCCTCGCCATGGAGTCCGGCACGGCCGCCTTCGAGATCAACTACCCGTTCGTCTATCCGTCGATGAAGGCGAACAACCCGGCGCTGTTCAAGAACTTCCGCTGGGCGCCGTACCCCGCGTCGACGCCGGCCGTCCCGCCCGCCCCACCATCGGCGGTATCGACCTCGCCGTGAGCGCCTACTCCCGCCACCCCGACCTCGCCTTCGAGGCCGCCCTGTGCCTGCGGAACCGGGAGAACCAGCTCACCGCCGCGCTCGACGGCGGACTCCCGCCCACCCTGCGCGCCCTCTACGACGAACCCGCCTTCAAGAAGGCGTACCCCTTCTCCGAGGAGGTGCTGGCCGCCCTGGAGTCCGCGAGCGTACGGCCGATCACCCCCGCCTACCAGAACGTGTCGATCGCCATCTCCCACACCCTGTCCCCGCCCTCCGAAATCGATCCGAAGAGCGCGATCGGCACTATCCGGGAACAGATCGACCAGGCCCTGCGATCCGAGGGTGTGATCCCGTGAGCACCATGGCGGAGCCCACGAAGGAGACGACGCGGAGCCGGAAGGAGCTCTCCGCCGGCGCCCGGCAGGAACGCCGGCTCGGCTGGCTGCTGTGCGCGCCCGCCGTCCTCGTCATGACCGCCGTGACCGCCTACCCCATCGGCTACGCGATCTACCTCTCCCTGCAACGCTACGACCTGCGCTTCCCCGACCAGGCCGAGTTCGTGGGCCTGAGCAACTACGGGTCGGTGCTGTCCTCCCCGTTCTGGTGGGACGCCTTCTGGGTCACCGTGTTCCTCACCGCCGTGTCCGTGACCATCGAACTCGTCCTCGGCATGGGCCTGGCCCTGGTGATGCACCGCACGCTCTTCGCCCGCGGCACCGTACGCACCGCGGTCCTCGTCCCGTACGGCATCGTCACCGTCGTCGCCGCCTTCTCCTGGCAGTACGCCTGGACGCCCGAACTCGGCTACCTCGCCGACCTGCTGCCCAGCGGCGACGCCCCGCTCACCGAGCAGTGGCCCGCGCTGTGGCTGATCGTCCTCGCCGAGGTGTGGAAGACCACCCCGTTCATGGCGCTGCTCCTGCTGGCCGGCCTCGCCCTCGTCCCCGAGGAGACCCTGAAGGCGGCCATGGTCGACGGCGCCACCCCTGGCAGCGGTTCACCAAGGTCATGCTGCCGCTGATGAAACCGGCCATCCTGGTCGCGCTTCTCTTCCGCACCCTCGACGCCTTCCGGATCTTCGACAACATCTACGTGCTCACCGCGGGCGCGCAGGGCACCGGCTCCCTGTCGATCCTCGGCTACGACAACCTGTTCACCGCTCTGAACCTGGGCATCGGGTCGGCGATCTCGGTCCTGATCTTCCTCTGTGTCGGGATCATCGCCTTCACCTTCGTCAAACTGTTCGGCGCCGCGGCACCGGGCGCGGAGGTGAAGCGCTGATGGCCGCCGTCGGCAGGTCCCACGCCACTCGCTGGGCTGTCGTCAACGTCGTGGTGGTGCTGTACGCGCTGTTCCCGGTGTGGTGGATCGCAGCCCTGTCGTTCAAGGACCCCGGCACCCTCACCGACGGCAACTACATCCCCCGCGACTGGACCTGGGAGAACTACCGGGGCATCTTCGAGACCTCCGAATTCACCCGGGCGCTGATCAACTCGATCGGCATCGCCCTGATCGCCACCGTGATCGCGGTGGCCCTCGGCACCATGGCCGCCTACGCGGTGGCCCGGCTGCGGTTCCCCGGCAAGCGGCTCCTGATCGGCATGTCGCTGCTCATCGCCATGTTCCCGCCGATCTCCCTGGTGTCCCCGCTGTTCGAGATCGAGCGGATCATCGGGATCTTCGACACGTGGACCGGGCTGATCATCCCGTACATGACGTTCTCGCTGCCGCTGGCGATCTACACCCTGTCGGCGTTCTTCCGGGAGATCCCCTGGGACCTGGAGAAGGCCGCCAAGGTCGACGGGGCCACCCCGGCGCAGGCCTTCCGGCGGGTCATCGTGCCGCTGGCCGCGCCCGGCGTGTTCACCACCGCCATCCTCGTGTTCATCTTCTGCTGGAACGACTTCCTGTTCGCGATCTCGCTGACCTCCACCGAGTCCGCGCGCACGGTCCCCGCCGCGATCGCGTTCTTCACCGGCAGCTCGCAGTTCCAGCAGCCCACCGGGTCGATCGCCGCCGCGGCCGTGGTGATCACCGTCCCGATCATCATCTTCGTCCTGCTCTTCCAGCGGCGGATCGTCGCCGGACTGACCTCCGGGGCGGTCAAGGGATGAGCCCGAAGACAAGGAGGCGCCACCCATGGCCGAGATCGTCCTAGAGGAGTCACCAAGCGCTATCCCGACGGATCCTCGCCGTACGGGAGGTCGACCTCGACATCGCCGACGGCGAGTTCGTGATCCTGGTCGGACCCTCCGGCTGCGGCAAGTCCACCACCCTGAACATGATCGCCGGCCTGGAGGACATCACCGAGGGCACCCTGCGCATCGGCGGCCGGGTCGTCAACGACCTCGCCCTCAAGGAACGCGACGTCGCCATGGTGTTCCAGAGCTACGCCCTGTACCCGCACATGAGCGTGCGGGAGAACATGGGGTTCCCGCTGCGGCTGGCGAAGGTCGACAAACAGGTCGTCGACAGCAAGGTGGAGGAGGCCGCCCGGGTGCTCGACCTCGGCGGATTCCTGGACCGCAAGCCCGCCAACCTCTCCGGCGGCCAGCGCCAGCGGGTCGCCATGGGGCGGGCGATCGTCCGTGACCCCAAGGCGTTCCTCATGGACGAGCCGCTGTCCAACCTCGACGCCAAACTCCGGGTGCAGATGCGCACCCAGATCTCCCGGCTGCAACGCCGGCTGGGCACCACCACCGTGTACGTCACCCACGACCAGACCGAGGCGATGACCCTCGGGGACCGGGTCGTGGTGATGCGGCAGGGTCTGGTGCAGCAGGTCGGCAGCCCCGCCCAGCTCTACGACACGCCGCGCAACCTGTTCGTGGCGGGCTTCATCGGCTCACCGGCGATGAACTTCCTCCACGCCTCCCTGTCGGGCGGCGCCCTGCGCACCCGCTCGGCGACCTGCCCCTCGACGACCGTACGATCCGGGCGCTCGAGGAGCGCGACGCGCCCCGCGAGGTCATCGTCGGACTGCGCCCCGAGGCCTTCGAGGACGCGAGCCTGGCACACGGGACGGGCGGCCCCGTCGTCACCGCCACCGTGGACGTGCTGGAGTCGCTGGGCTCCGACGCGTACGTCTACTTCAGTGCCGAGGAGGCCCGGTGACGACGGCCGAACTGGAGGAACTCGCCACGGACTCCGGCGTACGCGACACCGGGGCCGGGGAGGTCAGCAGATCGTGGCCCGGCTGAACGCCGCCACCCGGGCCCGTGAGGGCGCGCCCGTCGAACTCCGGGTCGACATGGGCAGGGCCCATGTCTTCGACCCGTCGACCGGGAGGAATCTCACCCACCCGGAGAGGCACTGAGGGGCGGTCCGTCAGATCACACAGCCGGCGTGCGCCAGCGCCTGCTTCAGCAGCACCCCGTGACCGCCCGGCATCTCGCTCTGCACCGCCGGTGACAAGGCCTCCTGCGGGCTGAACCACACCAGGTCGAGGGCGTCCTGCCGGGGCCGGCAGTCACCCGACACCGGCACGATGTACGCCAGCGACACCGCGTGCTGGCGGGGATCGTGGAACGGGGTGACGCCGTGCGTGGGGAAGTACTCCGCGACCGTGAACGGCTGCAAGGACGCCGGGACGCGGGGCAGCGCCACCGGGCCGAGGTCCTTCTCCAGATGGCGCAGCAGGGCGTCGCGGACCCGCTCGTGGTGCAGCACCCTGCCGGAGACCAGTGTCCGGCTGACCGTTCCGTCGGGTCCTATGCGCAGCAGCAGCCCGACGCTGGTGACTTCACCGCTGTCGTCGACACGCACGGGCACGGCCTCGACGTACAGGATCGGCATCTGGGCGCGTGCCATCTCCAGATCGTCGGAGGACAGCCAGCCCGGCGTGGTTTCGGTCATATCAGACATTGCTTGATCATACTTTCAGCGTTCAGGGCTTCACGGCCACCGCGCCGTACTGCGGCACCGCGGGGGCGTCGGACGTGGCGTGCCAGCGCGAACAGGTCACCAGACCGGGCTCGACCAGGTCGAGTCCGTCGAAGAAGGCGGTGATGTCCGCGGCACTGCGGGCGGTGATCGGGGAGTGGCGTTGGCGTTCCAGAACTCCATGGCTGGGACCTGCAGTTCGCCGCCGACCTCGGCGTCGAACGTGGGGTGGGTGAGCACCAGGAAGCTGCCCGAGGGCAGCTTGGCCATGATGCTGTGGACTATCTCCCGGGCCTTGTCGGTGTCGAGCACGAAGTTCAGGATGCCCAGCATCATCACCGCGACGGGCCGGGTGACGTCCAGGGTGCCGGCGGCGCGCTCCAGGATGGCGTCCGGGTCGTGCACGTCGGCGTCGATGTAGGCGGTGGCGCCCTCGCGCGTGCCGGTGAGCAGGGTACGGGCGTGGACGAGCACGATCGGGTCGTTGTCGACGTACACGATCCGTGAGTCCGGCGCGATCCGCTGCGCTATCTCATGGGTGTTGTCCGCCGTCGGCAGGCCGGTGCCGATGTCGAGGAACTGCCGCACACCGCGCTCACCGGCCAGATACGTCACCGCCCGGCCCAGGAAGTCCCGGTCGGCGCGGGCGATGTCCCGGACGACGGGGTTGATCGAGGCGACGTGCTCGCCGACCCGCTGGTCGACCTCGTAGTTGTCCTTGCCGCCGATCCAGTAGTTCCACACGCGCGTTGTGCGCCACACCGGTGTTCACTCTCGCCGAGCCGCTCGGCGGGGTGTGGCTCTCACTCACGGTCTCTCCTCTGTCTCGCCCGGGGCGGCCGTATCAGGCCACCGACGGCCATTGTGCCCCGCGGAGATCACGTTGTCCCGCGAACGGGGAGGGATAAACGCAGGTTGACGGCGGGTCACCGGGAACCGGCGCGTTCCAGCGAGTCCTCGGCCACGTCCTTCTCGATCGCCGCACGGACCAACGCGGCCGCGAGGACAGCCGGTTCGGTACGTCCAGCGAGGCCGAGGAGCCGCTCCCGGTCCCCGGGCAGGCCGAGCCGCCGCGCGCCCTGGAGGGCCTTGGCGTCCAGCTCGGGCGCCGCCTCGGGCCAGACACGCTGGACCTCGCGCAGGAAGATGTCGGCGCCGGCCGGTCCCATGCCGGGGAACTCCCGCAGCAGCCGGCGCAGTTCAGCGGCGTCGCCGTGTGCCTCCTTGCGGAGCCTGCGCAGATCACCGCCCCAGCGTTCGGTCAGCAGCCGGGCGCCGTCGCCCAGTTGTGTGGCGGTGCGCTCGTCGTAGCGGCGGTAGCCGCCCCGGCCGAGCGCGTCCACCCGTTCCTGCCAGCCGGCCTCCGCCATACGGCGGGGGTCGCGCAGTCCCGCCTCGTACAGCGCCCGGGTGGAGGCCACGGCGATCGATCCCCTGATCCGGGCACTGAGCAGATGGGCCAGCACCAGCAGCCGGTACAGCGGCTGCGGGGTGTCCCGCAGCCCGATACCGGCCTCCTCCGCGTAGGTCGTGCCGTGCGCGCCGACGAGGGCGCGCACCACCCGCTCGTCCCGGCCGGCCACGGCTCACGCCCTGAGCGGGTCGTGGCCGAGGGTCATCAAGTGGTGCCGGCGGGGGTGTCCCCGGCCGTGGGTTCGTTCTCCGGGTCCGTCTGCTCGGTCACGGCGTCCACGACCTCCTCCATCACCCGCAGATCGTCGTCCGTGAGGTCGGTGCGGCGCTTCTGCAGGATGGCGAGGACATGCTGTCCCGTCTCGTCGCCGGCCCGGTCCGGCAGCGCCTCCGCCGTCTCACCGGCGTCACTCACCCGCAGCCAGGCGGCCAGCTCCGCCGACGTCATGTTCACCACGCGGTGGAACTCGTCCCACAGCGCGTCCATCTCGAGGGCGTCGGTCATGATGTGCCCCTTACGTACGTGTGTTGTCCGGACGGGGCGGGCCGGGACCGCCCGAAGCGGCAGGACCGGACGGCGTCGCAGGACCGGTCGAAGCGGTCAGGCCCGCCCTGGGACCGGTCGAAGCGGTCAGGCCCGCCCTGGGACCGGTCGAAGCGGTCAGGCCCGCCCTGGGGTTCAGGGACCCGCCCTGGGGTTCAGGACCCGCCCAGGTGGTTCTCCGCCTCGAACATCCAGCGCTGCTTCTCCAGGTCCGCGGTGATCGCGATCAGCAGGTCCTGGGTGACCAGGTCCGCCTTCTCGGTGGCGTCGATGCGCTCGCGCAGCCGCGTGATCGCCGCGCCGAGCGCCTCGGTCATCACCTCCACGGCCTGCGAGTCGCGCAGCCAGCCCTCCTTCGGGGCGGGCAGCGAGAAGACCTTGGCGATGGTCTCCGGACGGCCGTCCGGCGGCACGCCGAGCGCGGAGGACCGCTCCGCGACCGTGTCGGCGTGGGTGCGCGCGGTGGAGACCACCTCGTCCAGCTGGAGGTGGACGGAGCGGAACCGCGGGCCCACGACGTTCCAGTGCGCCTGCTTCCCGATCAGTGACAGCCCGAGCAGGTCCACCAGGGTGTCCTGGAGGGCCGCGCTGGAAACCCGGCGGGCCTCGTCGGGCAGGGTGCTCCTCACAACGGTCATGGGGTGCTGCTCCTCCTTCTCGTGACGTCGGTGGTCCCGCGGTGCGGTGCCTCGCGCTCGTTCTCGCCGCTGCCGCCCCGGACGTCCGGGGCCGGACACCGTGCCCGGAACGCGGGCCCGGTCGGTCCGGCGGGGAGGACCAGCTCGGGGTCCCCTCCCGCACAGGCCGCGCGCCGCGACCACCTCATGAACGCGCGGGTGCCCGTGGCCCCGCCGCGCAAACCCCTTGGCGGCCGGACGGGATCTTCCCAGGGACCGCCCGGCGGTCTATAGTCAAGAACCAGCGGTGCTAATTAAGTAGCAGGCGCCGGCCCCCAGCACTGCCCAAAGGCATCGGTCAGGAGTCCTGTCGTGCGTCCCGTCCACTTCGCGGCCGCCCGCCGCACCCCCATCGGCAAACTGCGCGGAGCCCTGTCCACCGTACGGCCCGACGACCTCGCCGCCGCCGTGATCCGCGGACTGGTCGCCGGCGTGCCCGCGCTGGACCCGGCCCGCGTCGACGACGTCTACTGGGGCGCCGCCAACCAGGCCGGCGAGGACAACCGCAACGTCGCCCGCATGGCCGCGCTGCTGGCCGGGCTCCCCGAGTCCGTTCCCGGCGCCACCGTCAACCGGCTGTGCGCCTCCGGCCTCGAGGCCGTGACCACCGCCGCCCGCACCATCGCGGCCGGTGAGGCCGACATCGTCATCGCCGGCGGCTCCGAGTCGATGAGCCGCGCCCCTTCGTGCTGCCCCGCCCCGACGAGGCCCTCCCGCACCGCGTCGAGACCGTCGACACCCGGCTCGGCTGGCGCCTGGTCAACCCCGCGATGAAGGATCTGCACGGGCTGCTGGCCATGGGGAGACCGCCGAGGAGGTCGCCGCCCGGTACGACGTCCCGCGCGCACGCCAGGACGAGTTCGCCCTGCGCAGCCACCAGCGCGCCGCCGAAGCCCGCGAGAACGGTCACTTCGACGGCGAACTCCTCCCCGTCACCCGCCCGGACGGCGTGGTCGTCGACGCCGACGAGTGCGTCCGGGAGGACACCTCGATCGAGAAGCTGGCCAGGCTGAAGCCCGTGTTCCGCGCGGGCGGCTCCGTCACCGCGGGCAACGCCTCCCCGATGAACGACGGCGCCGCCGGCCTGATCCTCGTCAGCGAGGAGGCACTCGACGAGCTGGGCCTGGAGTCCCTCGGCCGCTATGTCGCCGGCGCCTCCGCCGGCGTCCACCCGGACGTCATGGGCATCGGCCCCGTCCCCGCCACCCGCAAGGTGCTCGCCCGCGCCGGCTGGACCATCGGCGACCTCCAGGAGGCCGAGTTCAACGAGGCGTTCGCGGCCCAGGCCCTCGCCTGCGTCGACCAGCTCGGTATCGACCCCGACCTCGTCAACCCCAGCGGCGGCGCCATCGCGCTCGGCCACCCGCTGGGCTGCTCCGGCGCCCGCATCCTCACCACCCTGCTGCACCGCATGCGCCGCACCGGCGCCGGACGCGGCCTGGCGACCATGTGCGTGGGCGTGGGACAGGGCAGCGCGCTGCTGGTCGAGAGGCCCTGACCGGCACCCCGGGCGTCACAGGGCGGGACGCTCCTCACGGCCGCTGATCGCGTGCGCCTAGCATCTGTCCTCGTAATGAACATGATGACGCCCTGGGACCTCAACGCCTGGGAATTCGCCGTGCTCGCCTTCGCGGCCCTGCTCGTCGGCTTCTCCAAGACCGCCGTCAGCGGGGCCAACACGGTCAGCCTCGCCCTCTTCGCCGCGGTGCTGCCCGCCAAGGCCTCCACCGGCATCCTGCTGCCCATCCTGATCGCCGGTGACGTCCTCGCCGTCCTCACCTACCGCCGGCACGCCCACTGGCCCACCCTGTGGCGGCTGTTCCCGGCGGTCGCGGCGGGCGTCGTCGCCGGCACCCTGTTCCTGGTGTGGGCCGACGACGGGATCGTAAGGACCTCGATCGGCGTGATCCTCCTGCTGATGACCGGGGTGACGGTGTGGCGGCGACGGACCGCCGACGCGGACCGGCAGCCCGACGGAGTCACCACCCGGGCGGGCAGGGCCAAAGCCCGCTCCTACGGCGTCCTCGGCGGCTTCACCACCATGGTCGCCAACGCCGGCGGCCCGGTGATGTCGATGTACCTGCTCTCCGCGGGCTTCCGGAAACTCGGCTTCCTGGGCACCTCGGCGTTCTTCTTCCTCATTGTCAACACCTCCAAGCTGCCCTTCAGCGCCGGCCTCGGCCTGATCGACGCCGACTCGCTGCTCCTGGACGCGGCGCTCGTACTGTTCGTGGTGCCCGGCGCGCTCCTCGGCCGCTGGGCGGTCGACCGGATCAACCAGCGGCTGTTCGAGCGGCTGGTGATCGCGGCGACCGTGGCGGGCGGCCTCCAGCTACTGGTGTTCTGAGCGGGGCCCGGCCGGTTCGCTCCGCCCGCCCGGCTCGTCCGGGCCCGTGGGCGGTACGGTCGGCGGCTGCGGATCGTACGGCTTCGTGTGCGGCCGGTGGAGCCGGCTGGGCGCGGCGGTACGGCCGACCGTCGCCGCCAGCTTGCGCAGCCGCCGCCAGTCCAGCCGGGGCGGGGCCTCGGTGACGCCGGGCCGCCTGCGGGGGACCCGGACGCGCAGCGCGCCGGGGGCGATACGGCAGTGGACCGGGGCGGGCAGCACCATGGCCTCACCGTCGACCCCGGCGTCGATCTCCTCCCGGTCCGCCTCGACGCGCACCTCGGTGGCGGTCACGATGGTCAGCCCGCTCGGCTCCGGATTCAGCAGCAGTGCGGCGGCACTGATGGCGCCCTCCAGCTTCACCCCGAGGACGCCGAGCGCGGCCCCGTCCAGCCGCTCCCGCCGGCCGAGGCCGAAGGATCGCCGGTGCGGTACGGATTGTTGCTGACCAGCACGGCCTGCGGCGCGGTGAGCGTGGTGTCCCCGGCGTGCGCGACCAGCCGGGGCCCTCCCGGCCGGTGAGCAGGTCCGGCAGCATCTCCAGACTCGTGCCGATCTTGTCGTCGCGGTAGGCGGGGCTCTGCACGATCGCCGCGTACGCGCCGAAGGACGCGTTGTTCACGAACGGCTGGTCGCCCGCGAAACCCAGATCGACGCGGAGCTCGACGCCGTCCGTGAGCGCGTCGAGACAGGCCGCCGGGTTCCCGCGGTCCAGGCCGAGGTCCAGGGCGAAGTGATTGCGCGTCCCGGCGCTGATCACGAGGAACGGGATGTCGTGCTCGGCCGCCACGGCCGCCACCAGTGCCTGGGTGCCGTCACCGCCGGCCGCGCCCAGCAGATCCGCGCCGTCCGCCACGGCCTGGCGGGCCAGCGCGGTGACGTCGTGCTGCCTGCCGGGTTCCAGCAGCACCACCCGGGCGCCCAGCCGCTCCGCCTTCTCCCGCAGCCGGAACCGGCCCACCTTGCCGCCGCCCGACCGCGGATTCATGATCAGCACGGGCTTCCGGGGCGACGGCAGCCGCCGCTCCCGCACATGGGCCTGCCCGCCTTCCGCCCCGCGCAGCGCGAACCTGCCGCTCCACACGGCCAGCCCCCACAGGGCCGGGGACACCAGCAGCGCCCAGAGCAACGTCACGGCGAACAGCGCGATCAGCCCCGCCGGTACGCAGACGGCGACCAGCGCGGACACCCAGCGCAGCGGGCCCCGCAGGGTCAGCGTCCACCACACGGCGGCCGCGCTGAGCCCCAGTCCGGCGACCCCGCACACCAACAGCAGCAGGCCCCGCAGCCCGCCGTAGACGAGGGAGTCGCCACCGCGAGCGCCGCGGCGGCCAGCGCTCCCGCGCCGCCCATCGCTGGGCGTGATAACCCCGCCCACTCCAGTCCACGGCCATGGTTCCTCCCGTCACCCGGCGTCATCGTAGGTGGTGTGCGGACATGTGCGGCCGGACGCCCGATCTTCGTCGGGCGGGCCGCTGCCGCGGGCGCCGCACGGGCCTCGTACCCTCGGCGCCATGTCTCCCCACGTCCTGGTCCTCGGCGGCACCACCGAGGCGCGCGCCCTGGCCGGCGAGCTGTCCGCCCGCCCCGCGACCAGTGTGACGACCTCCCTCGCCGGACGCGTGACCCGGCCGGGCGCGGTCGCCAGCGAGGTCCGCGTGGGCGGTTTCGGCGGCGCGGAGGGACTGGCGGACTGGCTGCGCGCACAGCGCGTGGACGCGGTCGTCGACGCCACGCACCCCTTCGCGGCGGCCATCACGGAGAACGCGGCACGCGCGGCCGCCGTCACCGGGGTGCCGCTGGTGGTCCTGCGCCGGCCGGGCTGGCAGCCGGGCCCCGGCGACCACTGGCATCCGGTCCCCTCACTGGCGGCGGCGGCCGAGCCGCTGCCCGGGCTCGGCCACCGGGTGTTCCTCACCACCGGCCGCCTCGGCCTCGCGGCCTTCGCCCACCTGACGGACCTGCGCTTCGTCGCACGCTCGGTGGAGCCCCCGGAGCCGCCCATGCCCCCGCACACGCATGTGCTGCTGGCCCGCGGCCCCTTCACCGTGGCCGACGAGACGGCCCTCCTGCGCGAGCACCGCATCGACGTCCTGGTCACCAAGGACAGCGGCGGCACGGCGACCGCAGCGAAACTCACCGCGGCCCGCGACCTCGCCCTCCCGGTCGTCGTCGTACGCCGCCCGCCCCTCCCGGCCGGGCTGACGGCGGTCCCCGACGTACCGGCGGCCCTGCGGCGGCTGGACGCCATGACCGGCCACCCGGCCGTGAACGGCGACCGGTCTCCGGATGGCCGCCGGACCGGCGGACCATGACCGGTCGCCGGGCCCGCTTCCCGCCCTCGGGCCCGCGCCCGGCTGCCCCGTGCCCGCCCGGTGGGGTGCGCGCCGGCCGGCCGGAGCCGCCGCTCAGGACTCGGACGGGCGCCTGCGCAGCAGGTACGTGTCCATGATCCAGCCCTTGCGCTCACGGGCCTGCGCGCGGAGTCGCTCGATACGCGGGGCGGCCTCGGCGAGCGGTCCGGAGACCAGGATCTCGTCCGGGGTGCCTATGTAGGCGCCCCAGTAGATGTCGACGTCCTGGTCGGCGTACGCGCGGAAGCTCTGGTGGGCGTCCAGCATCACCACCACGTCGTCCACGCCCTCCGGGAACCCCTCGGCGAGCCGCCGCCCCGTGGTGATCTGCACCGGACGGGCGACCCGGTTGAGGCCCGTACGGTGCCGGGCGACGAGCGCCGACACACTGCTGATGCCGGGCACGACGTCGTAGCCGAAGACGACCCGGCCGCGCTCCAGCACCTCCTCCAGGATGCCGATCGTGCTGTCGTACAGCGACGGATCGCCCCACACCAGAAACGCCCCGGTCTGGTCCTCGCCCAGCTCCTCGGAGATCAGCCGCTCGTAGATGTCCGCGCGGGCGCTGCGCCAGTCCCCGACGGCGGGGAGTAGGCCGTACCCCGGCCGCCCGGTCCCGCTCCGGGTCACGCGCCTCGACGACGCGGTAACCGCCCCCGGCAGGTGCTCCTCGAGCATGTCGCGGCGCAGCCCGGTCAGGTCCGCCTTCGCCTCCCCTTGTCCAGGATGAAGAACACGTCCGTGCCCCGCAGCGCCTTGACGGCCTGCAGGGTCAGCTGGTCGGGGTCGCCCGCACCGATACCGATGACATGAATCTCTCGCACGCCCCGAGTCTGCCGCACGCCACTGACACCGCGTAAGGCGCACCCCGGCAGTCAGCGCAGCCGTGGTGCCCGCGCCCCCGCGTCCACCACGGCGCCGGCCTCCACCTCGGCCGCCAGCTCCCGCGCCCAGGCGATCACCCGCGCCAGATCGATCCCGTGCGGCCGGAACCCGCCCTCCGCCGCCCACGCCCCGGCCGCCCCGGCCCCGCGCCGCAGCAGCCGTGCCCCGCCGGTGACGTTCCCGCGCGCGGCATGGGTGAGGCCCACCGCGAGCTGGGCCAGCCCCCGCCACAGCTCGCGCTCCTCCTCGGGCCCCGACTTCCAGGCGTCCTCGAACACCTCGTGCGCGTGGAACGGCTTCCCCTCGTCCAGCAGCCGCTGCGCCTCCACGACGCTCTCCTCCGGCCGCCGTACGACCCCTCGGGCTGCCGGGGCACACCCGGCACGCCGTACGGCAGGGGCCGCCCCAGCCCGTCCCGCGGCCGCGCGTTGCGCGCCCGCCCCTCGCTGTCCCGGTCCCGCGCGGCGACCGTCCGGCCCGACGACGTGCTCTCCATGCTGCCCATACGCCGATTGTCCCGCGCCCGGTCCGATTCGGGGCGTCCCGGGAGTGTGGGGTAAAGTGCTGTTCGCGCGATCACGCGGTTCACCGCACGTGAGCGCATCGGGACGTGGCGCAGCTTGGTAGCGCACTTGACTGGGGGTCAAGGGGTCGCAGGTTCAAATCCTGTCGTCCCGACTTTACGAAGTCGCAGGTCAGGGGCCGTTTCAGAGAATATCTGAAACGGCCCCTTGATCATTTCTGGGAGCAGTTCGGGGACCAGGGATCACGCTGCGGGCGTGTGACCCTGTGCCGTCAGGACTCGGGTTCCGGCCACGAGCCCGGTTGAGGGCCGTTCCGCCCGCCGCCCCGGCCACCTGGCGGTGTGCGCCGCGGCGGATCAGCCGGTCTGCCCGGCTGTTCGTCCCGACGCCGGTACGGTCTTCCGGGCGTCCCGGTGCGGGCGGTTCAGCGCAGGGTGATCCGCGCGGTCACCGGCAGGTGGTCGCTGCCGGTGGCCGGCAGGGTGCTGATGGCGGTGACCGTCGCCGAGCGGGCCATGACCTGGTCGATCCGGGCCAGCGGGAAGCCGGCCGGGAAGCTGAAGGCGAAGCCGCGCCGGGCCGCGTTCATCCGCGAGGTGAGCGGCGACAGCCCGCGGTCGTCGACCGTGCCGTTGAGGTCTCCCAGCAGGATCGCCGTGCCCAGCGGCTCGGCGGCGACCGCCTCGCCCAGCAGACCGGCGCTCTCGTCACGCCGTGCGGACGTGAGGCCGCGCGCCCCGACCCGGACCGACGGCAGGTGCGCCACGTACGCGGCGACCTCGCCGTACGGTGTGTGGACCACGGCCCGCAGTCCGCGGCTCCAGGGCCCGGTGATGTCCCGCGGCCTGATGTCGAGCGTGCGGGCGTCGGTGAGCGGATGCCTCGACCACAGCCCCACGGTGCCCCGGACCGTGTGGTACGGATACTCCCGCGCGAGTGTCCGTTCGTAGACCGGCAGCGCGGCCGGGACCAGTTCCTCCAGGGCGATGAGGTCGGGCCGCGCGGCGGCCAGGGCACGGGCCGTGCCCGCAGGATCGGTGTTCACGTCGCTGACGTTGTGCTGCACCACCACCAGCTCGCGCGCGCCGGACTCCCCGGCGGGCAGGAACAGCCCGCCGAAGAGGTACGTCCACGCCACCACCGGAAGCAGCAGGGCCACCAGGGCGAGGGCCGAGCGGCGCAGCAGGGCCGGAACGAGGAGCACCAGGGCCGGCAGCCCGAGCCAGGGCAGGAACACCTCCAGCAGACTGCCCGTCCGGCCCGCGGAGTTGGGCACCAGCCGGTGGAACACCAGCAGGCCCGCCGTCAGCACGGCCGCCCCCGCGAGCACCCGCCCGCGCGTCCACGACCACCCGCGCTGTTCCACGTCGCTTCCCGTCCGCTCGACTCCCTGATCAGGACGCGGCGCGCCGTGGATCGGTTTCCGCCGGCCCGATACGCCGCGAACGCGCTTGCCTTGGAGCGCTCTTCAAGCGGAAGACTCCCGATCCGTGCCCCGACGACGGGGTGCCGAACGGGAGGGAACACCCATGAAGTACCGCACCATCGGCACGGGTCCGCACAGCCGCCGGGTGAGCGTGCTCGCGCTCGGGGCGATGCTGTTCGGGTCCACGACCGACGAGAAGACCTCCTTCGCCGTCCTCGACCGCTATGTCGAGGCCGGCGGGAACTTCATCGACACGTCCGACAACTACGCCTTCTGGACCGACGGCGGCCAGGGCGGACAGAGCGAGGAACTGCTCGGCCGCTGGCGCCGCAGCCGCGGGGCCGGTGACGAGATCGTCGTCGCCACCAAGCTCGGCGCCCGTCCCCTCGCCCCCGGCACCAGCTATACCGACAACCCCGAGGGCCTGTCCGCGAAGGTGATCCGGGAAGCCTCCGAGCGCAGCCGCATGGGGGTACCGCCCGCGCGAGCGTAGCCGAGCGTGGGGAGGCTCGGCATGGAGCGGCTGGACCTGCTGTACGCGCACATCGACGACCACACCGTCCCCCAGAGCGAGACGGTCGAGGGCTTCGGCGCCCTGGTCGCCGAGGGCACGGTGGGTCTGCTCGGTGTGAGCAACCAGGCCGTATGGCGGGTGGAGCGGGCCCGCGCCCTCGCGGCGGCGGCCGGACTGCCCGGCTACGAGGTCCTGCAGTACCAGCACAGCCTGCTGCGGCCCCGTACCGACGTGCCCAGCGACCTGTTCCCCGACGGCAGCCTCGGCCACGCGGGCGCCGAGATGGCCGGGTATCTGCGCGCCGAGCCCGGCCTCACCCTGGTCGCCTGCTCACCGCTGCTCTGCGGCGCCTACGCCCGCCCCGAACGGCTGCCCGCCGACTTCGACCACCCGGGCGTCCCGGCCCGCCTCGCCGTGCTGCACGAGATCGCCCGGGAGACCGGGGCGACGCCGGGCCAGGTCGTACTGGCCTGGCAGATCGGTCACGAGCTGCCGGTCATCCCGCTGGCCGGGGCTTCGTCGGTGGCCCAGCTCGAGGAGAACCTGGCCGCGGTGGACCTGGAACTGCCGCCGGAGCAGTGGGCCCGGCTCGACGCCGCGCACTGAGCACGCCTTACGGCCTGACCAGCAGCTGGAAGTCGAACGAGTACAGGGACGCGCGGTAGACGTGGGTGCCGTACTCCACCGCGCGCCCGGTGTCGTCGTAGGCCGTGCGTCGCATGGTGAGCAGGGCGGCGCCCTCCTTCTCGTCCAGGCGGGCCCCTCGGCCGCGGTGGCCGCGCGGGCGCCGACGGTCTGGCGGGCGCTGTGCAGGGTGATGCCGGCCGTGCGCATCATCCGGTACAGGCCGGTCGCCTCCAGCCGGTCGGAGTCCAGGCCGAGCAGGTCCCGCGGCAGGTAGTTGCACAGCAGCGCGACCGGCCGGCCGTGCGTGCGGCGCAGCCGCTCCAGGAGGGCGACCTCGGTGCCCTCGGCCAGTCCGAGGGCGGCCGCCACCGCCGCGGGCGCCGGCACCGTCTCGTTGCGGACCACCCGCGTGGTCGGTTCCTGCCCGGCCGCCTCCAGGTCGTCGTAGAGACTGCTCAGCTTCAGGGGCCGTCTGACCTGGCTGTGCACCACCTGGGTGCCCACCCCCGCCGCCGGACCAGCAGCCCCTTGTCGACGAGGGACTGGATGGCCTGGCGGACGGTGGGCAGGACAGCCCCAGCCGGACGGACAGGTCGACCTCGTTGCCCAGCAGATTGCCCGGCGCGAGGACGCCCTGCTCGATCGCCGCCTCCAGCTGCTGCGCGAGCTGGTGGTACAGCGGCACCGGACTGCCCCGGTCCAGGGCGAAGTCCAGCGTGCTCAGCGCGGGTTCGGTCGTGGCACGTGCGGGGCCACCGGTCTTCGCCATGGACGGTCCTCTCCGGAGCGGTGCGGGCGGGTTCAGAGGTGGCGGCGGCGGCCGGCGACCTCGGCGTCGTACCGGGTGCGCGCCTCCACGGCGGCCTCGCGGGCGGACACCTCGGCCACCGGCACGTCCCACCAGGCCTCGGCCGGGGAGCGGTCGCGGCGGGGTCGGTCTCGATGTACACGCACGTCGGACGGCCGGAGGCCCGCGCCTCGGCCAGCGCGCCGCGCAGCTCCCGTACGGTCTTGGCGCGCAGGACGTCCATGCCGAGGCTGGCCGCGTTCGCGGCGAGGTCCACGGGCAGCGGGGCGCCGGTGAAGGAGCCGTCGGCGGCCCGGTGACGGTAGGCGGTGCCGTAGCGCTCCGCGCCCACCGACTCCGACAGGCCGCCGATGGACGCGTACCCGTGGTTCTGCACCAGGACCAGGTTGACCGGGAGGTTCTCCTGGACGGCGGTGACGATCTCCGTCGGGTTCATCAGATACGTGCCGTCGCCGACCAGCGCCCACACGGGTGTGCCGGGCGCGGCCTGCTGCACACCGAGGGCGGCCGGGATCTCGTAGCCCATGCAGGAGTAGCCGTACTCCAGGTGGTACTGGCGGGCTGCGCGCGCGCCACAGTTTGTGCAGGTCGCCGGGGAGCGAACCGGCCGCGTTGATCACCACGTCCTCGTCGCCGACCACCGCGTCGAGCGCGCCGAGGACCTGCGTCTGTGTCGGTACGGCCGTGTCGTCGTCCACGCGGAAGGCGGTCTCCACGATCCGCTCCCAACGCTCCTTGCCGGCCCGGTACTCCGCCCCGTACGGTTCCTCCACACGATGGCCGGCCAGTGCCCCGGCAAGCTGTTCCAGCGAGGTCCGCGCGTCGCCGACCAGGGTGCGGGCCGCCAGCTTGTGCGCGTCGAAGCCGGTGATGTTGAGGTTGAGGAAGCGGACGTCCGGGTGCCGGAAGAGGGTGCCGGAGGCGGTGGTGAAGTCGGAGTAGCGGGTGCCGACGCCGATCACCAGGTCGGCGGTGCGGGCGAGTTCGTCGCTCACCGCGGTACCGGTGTGGCCGATGCCGCCGAGGTCGGCGGAGTGGTCGTGGCGCAGGGAGCCCTTGCCGGCCTGGGTGGAGGCGACCGGGATGCCGGTGGTGTCCACCAGCGCCTTCAGCGCCTCCTCGGCCTCGCTGTGGTGGACCCCGCCGCCCGCGACGATCAGCGGCCGCCGGGCCGCCCGTACGGCTTCCGCGGCCGCCGCCAGTTCCGCCGGGTCCGGGCGGGACGCCGTACGGACCAGACGCGGTCGGCGAAGAACTCCTCCGGCCAGTCGTACGCCTCCGCCTGCACGTCCTGCGGGAGGGCCAGTGTCACCGCACCGGTCTCGGCCGGGTCGGCGAGCACCCGCATGGCGTTCAGCGCGGAGGCGATCAGGGCCTCGGGGCGGGTGACCCGGTCGAACCAGCGCGACACCGGGCGGAGCGTGTCGTTGACCGACACGTCGGCCTCGACGGGGTGTTCCAGCTGCTGCAGCAGCGGATCGGCGACGCGGGAGGCGAAGTAGTCGCCGGGGAGCAGGAGTACGGGCAGCCGGTTGATGGTGGCGAGGGCGGCCCCGGTGACGAGGTTGGTGGCGCCGGGGCCGATGGAGGTCGTCACCGCCTGCGCCGAGAGCCGGTTGAGCTGGCGGGCGTGACCGACGGCGGCATGCACCATCGCCTGTTCGTTGCGGCCCTGGTGATACGGCATCACATCGCGGTACTCGACGAGCGCCTGCTCGATGCCGGCCACGTTGCCGTGGCCGAAGATGCCCCAGGTGCCCGCGATCAGCCGGCGGCGCACGCCGTCGCGTTCGGTGTACTGCGCGGACAGGAACCGCACCAGGGCCTGCGCGGTCGTCAGTCGGCGGGTGGCGGCGCTCATACGGACCTCTCCGGGGCGGTGTAGAGGGAAGACGAGGGTCGACCGGCTGCTCGGGCCAGGTGTCGCGGATCCAGGCGTGGTCGGGGTGGTCGCGGATCAGCCAGGCGCGCTCGGCCTCCGGGCCCGCCATGACGTTGAGGTAGTACATGTGATGCCCCGGCACGGCCATGGACGGGCCGTGCCAGCCGTCCGGGATGAGGACGACGTCGCCGTCGCGCACCTCGGCCAGCACATCCGTCTCGCGGCCCGGACCGGACGGGGAGACCCGCTGGTAGCCGAGGCCGGGGTGCCGTCGTGGGCGGCGAACTCGAAGTAGTAGATCTCCTCCAGCACCGACTCCTCGCCGGGCCGGTGTTCGTCGTGCTTGTGGGGCGGGAAGGACGACCAGTTGCCGCCCGGCGTGAGCACCTCGACCGCGATCAGCCTGTCGCACTCGAAGCCCTGTCCCTTACCGCCTCCGGCGGGGCCGCCGCACCGAAGTTGTTGACCTGCCGTGAGCAGTTCCCGGTGCCGCGCAGCTCGACCGGGACGTCGGAGGCCGGTCCGTAGCGGGCGGGCAGCCGGCGGGTGCAGCGGGCGCCCGTGAGCGCGAACCGTCCGCCGCCCGCCGAGGCGACCGTCGCGCGGGCGTCGCGCGGGACGTAGGCGAAGTCGGTGACGCCGTCGAACACACCGGTGCGGCCGGTGAGTTCGAAGGTGTCGTGGCCGAAGTCGTCGTCGGCCGTGACCGTGCAGCCGCCGCTGAGCGGCAGCACGATCCACTCGCTGTCATCCGTGTCGAAGGTGTGCGTGCCGCCGGGCGGCAGTTCCAGCACGCGCAGACTGGAGTAGCCCCAGCCCGCCGACTTCGGGCTCACGTCGACGGCGTACGGGCCGGCCGGCGCCGTGGCCGCCGGAAGGTGATGTGTCATGTCATGCCTCCGTGTCGCAACGGGCTTCTCACAACAGGCCGACGGCCGTGTCCACCGCCGTCTCCACACTGCCCTCGGCCGGATAGAGCAGCGAGCGGCCGACGACCATCCCCATCACGGTCGGCAGCCGCAGCGCCTTGCCCCACCGCTCGTACGCCGCCTCCTGGTCGCCGACCTCGCCGCCGAGGAGGACGACCGGCAGCGTCGAGGCCGCCAGCACCTCCGGCATCGCCTCGACGTCGTCGGTGACGGGGAGCTTCAGCCAGGTGTAGGCGGAGGTGCCGCCCAGACCGGAGGCGATGGCGATGGAGCGGGTGACGGCCTCGGCGGACAGGTCGTTGCGGACCCGTCCGTCCACCCGGCGCGAGATGAACGGCTCCACGAACACCGGCAGCCGGCGCCCGGCCATCGCGTCCACGGCACGGGCCGAGGACTCGAGGGTGGCCAGCGAGCCCGGGTCGTCGTAGTCGATACGGACCAGCAGCTTGCCCGCGTCGAAGCCCATCCGCGCGATGTCCTCGGCGCGGTGGCCGGTGAACCGGTCGTCCATCTCGAAGGACGCCCCGGCCAGACCGCCCCGGTTCATCGAGCCCATGACGACCTTGTTCTCCAGCACCCCGAGGAGCAGCAGGTCCTCCAGGATGTCGGCCGTGGCCAGCACCCCGTCGACGCCCGGCCGGGACAGCGCGATGCAGAGACGTTCCAGCAGATCGGCGCGGTGGGCCATGGCCAGCCGCCGGTCACCGATGCCGAGCGCGCCCCGCGCGGGGTGGTCGGCGGCCACGATCATCAGCCGGCCGCTGTCGCCGAGCAGCGGGCGGCGCGCCCGGCGGGCGGCCGCCTCGGCGACGGCCTCCGGATCGCGGGCCCGGACCGCGGTGAGGTCGGGGATGCTCAGATTCAAGGAAGGGCTCCGTTCAGGACTGGCTCGGCGGGTCCGCCGGGACCGGCGCGGCGGACCGCGCCAGGAGGTCCGCGATCTCCCGTCCGGTCGGCATGGCGGACGAACAGGCGAGGCGCGAGGCGACGAGGGCGCCGGCGGCGTTGGCGTGGCGCATGGTCCGCTCCAGGTCCCAGCCGGAGAGCAGACCGTGGCAGAGCGAGCCGCCGAAGGCGTCGCCCGCGCCGAGACCGTTGACCACCTCGACCGGCACCGGGGGCACCTCGGCCCGGGTGCCGTCGCGGTGCACCGCCAGCACACCGCGCGGGCCCTGCTTGACCACGGCCAGTTCCACCCCGGCCGCCAGCAGCGCCCGCGCGCACGCCTCCGGTTCACGCACCCCGGTGGCGATCTCGCACTCGTCGAGGTTGCCGACCGCGACCGTGGCATGCCGCAGCGCCTCGCGGTAGTAGGGGCGGGCCTGGTCGGGGTCGCGCCAGAACATCGGGCGCCAGTCCAGGTCGAAGACGGTCGTCCCGGCGCGGGCGCGGGCCTCCAGGGCGGTGAGGGTGGCCGAGCGGCTCGGTTCCTCGCTCAGCCCCGTGCCGGTGATCCAGAAGATCCCGGCCGCGCGTACGGCGGCCAGGTCCAGCTCGTCGGCGTGGATCTCCAGGTCCGGGGCCTTGGGGCGGCGGTAGAAGTACAGGGGAAGTCGTCCGGCGGGAAGATCTCGCAGAAGGTGAGCGGGGTGGGGTACGCGGCGACCGGGGTGACCCAGCGGTCGTCCACGCCGAACTCCTCCAGCGCCTCGTGCAGGAACCTGCCGAAGGGGTCGTCACCGGTGCGGGTGACGATCGCCACGGAGCGGCCCAGCCGGGCGGCCGCCACCGCGACGTTCGCGGCCGATCCGCCCAGGAATCTCCCGAAAGTCTCCACTCGCTCCAGCGGAACCCCGGTCTCCAGTGGATAAAGATCGACCCCGATGCGTCCCATGGTGATCAGGTCGAAATATGGTGGTGAGTCGGCCATTGAGCGACGCCTCTCGAGCTACTGGGGATGCGGGTCCCAAAGCGCCCTGCCACGGTGGGGGCGTGGATTCCAGGGACCTGCCGCCTCACAGGTGTAGGTCTCCGAGGGCGGCGATGTCAATAGTTTGTACTTACATTCGGACTAGTGAGTGAACTGATGTCTTGACAAAGTATTGACAGCGGAGGGTTCTGGGGATTGGATCGCGTCCCAGCATGACCGCCGTGTTCTTTGGCACACCCGGACTTCCGAGGCACCGGATCCTCGGACTCCCGCCCTTTCCCCGCGTAGCACAGTGAGGTGCAGGACAGATGGACCGCTCTTCGCACACCCGCTCCCGCAGAGTCGCGCCGTTCATCGCGGTCGCGGCGGCAGCCACCCTGGCCCTCGCCGGCTGCTCCAGTGACTCCGGCGGCAAGAAGTCCGAGGAGGGCGCCGCCGACGCCTCGGCGGGCAAGGCGAACACACCCCGTATGAAGGTCGCCCTCGTCACCCACCAGGGGCCCGGCGACACCTTCTGGGACATCGTCCGCAAGGGCGCCGAGGCCGCCGCCGCCAAGGACAACATCGACCTCGTCTACTCCGCCGACCCGAACGCCGGCAGCCAGGCCGCCCTGGTGCAGAACGCGATCGACCAGAAGGTCGACGGCATCGCGGTCACCCTCGCCAAGCCCGACGCGCTGAAGGCCGTCATAGCCAAGGCGAACGCGGCGGACATCCCCGTCGTCGGCCTCAACTCCGGCCTGACCGACTGGAAGGAACTCGGCCTGCTCCAGTTCTTCGGCCAGGACGAGTCCGTCGCGGGCGAGGCGTTCGGCAAGAAGCTGAACGAGGTCGGCGCGAAGAACGCCGTCTGCGTCATCCACGAGCAGGGCAACGTCGGCCTGACCCAGCGCTGCGACGGCGTGAAGAAGACCTTCGAGGGCAAGACCCAGATCCTCAACGTCAACGGCACCGACATGCCGTCGGTGAAGTCGACCGTCACCGCCAAGCTGAAGCAGGACTCCGCCATCGACTACATCGTCACCCTCGGCGCGCCCTTCGCGCCGACCGCGGTGCAGTCGGTGGGCGACGCGGGCAGCAAGGCGAAGGTCGCCACCTTCGACCTCAACAAGGAGCTCACCAAGTCGATCGAGGCCGGCGACATCGAGTTCGCCGTGGACCAGCAGCCCTACCTCCAGGGCTACCTCGCCGTCGACGGCATGTGGCTCTACAAGAACAACGGCAACTACAGCGGCGGCGGTGAGCAGCCGGTGCTGACCGGCCCGGCGTTCGTCGACAAGTCCAACGTCGACGCGGTCTCCGGGTACGCCGCGAAGGGCACTCGGTGATGAGCATGGCCCAACAGGCTGGGCCGGCGGTGACCCCACCGCCGGCCCCCGGCCCGCAACAGAGCGACGGCCGCACCCGGCGGCGCCCGCTCGCACTGCGGCTCCTGGCCCGCCCCGAGGTGGGCGTGTTCCTCGGAGCCGTGGCCGTCCTGGTGTTCTTCCTGATCACCGCACCGCCGATGCGCGACGGCAGTTCCATGGCGAACATCCTGTACCAGTCGTCCGTCATCGGGATCATGGCACTGCCCGTGGCCCTGCTGATGATCGGCGGCGAGTTCGACCTCTCGGCCGGTGTCGCCGTCGTGACCTCGGCACTGACCGCGAGCATGCTCAGCTACCAGCTCACCATGAACGTGTGGGTGGGCGTCGTCGTCGCCCTGGTGGTCTCCCTGGCCATCGGCGCCTTCAACGGCTGGCTGCTGGTCAAGACCGGGCTGCCCAGCTTCCTGGTCACCCTCGGCACCTTCCTGATCCTGCAGGGCGTGAACCTGGCGGTGACCAAGCTCGTCACCGGCAACGTCGCCACCGACAGTATCGCCGACATGGACGGCTTCGACCAGGCCAAGGCCCTCTTCGCCTCCAGCTTCGAACTCGGCGGCGTCCAGGTGAAGATCACCGTGGTGTGGTGGCTCGTCTTCGCCGCGCTCGCCACCTGGGTGCTCCTGCGCACCAAGTACGGAAACTGGATCTTCGCCGTCGGCGGCAACAAGGAGAGCGCCCGCGCGGTCGGCGTCCCGGTCACCTTCACCAAGATCTCCCTGTTCATGCTGGTCGGCTTGGGCGCCTGGTTCGTCGGCATGCACAACCTGTTCTCCTTCAACACCGTGCAGTCCGGTGAGGGCGTGGGCCAGGAGCTCATCTACATCGCCGCAGCCGTCATCGGCGGCTGTCTGCTGACCGGCGGCGCCGGCAGCGCGATCGGCCCGGTCTTCGGCGCCTTCATGTTCGGCATGGTGCAGCAGGGCATCGTCTACGCCGGCTGGAACCCGGACTGGTTCAAGGCATTCCTCGGCGTGATGCTGCTCGGCGCCGTCCTCATCAATCTGTGGGTCCAGCGCCAGGCGACCCGGAGGTGACCACAATGACCGACAAGACCACCGGCACCGCGTCCGACGGCGACCGCCCCTGGTCGAACTCCGTGCCGCCGGCAAGTCCTACGGCAACATCCGCGCCCTGCACGGCGTCGACCTCACCGTCCAGCCCGGCAGGGTGACGTGTGTCCTCGGCGACAACGGCGCCGGCAAGTCCACCCTCATCAAGATCGTCTCGGGGCTGCACCAGCACACCGAGGGCGAGTTCCTCGTCGACGGCGAGCCGGTGCGCTTCTCCACCCCGCGCGAGGCCCTCGACAAGGGCATCGCCACCGTCTACCAGGACCTTGCCGTCGTCCCGCTGATGCCGGTGTGGCGGAACTTCTTCCTCGGCTCCGAGCTGACCAAGGGCCCCTGGCCCGTCCGCCGCCTCGACATCGACCGTATGAAGAAGACGGCCGACGAGGAACTGCGCAACATGGGCATCGTCCTGGACGACCTGGAGCAGCCCATCGGCACCCTCTCCGGCGGCCAGCGCCAGTGCGTCGCCATCGCCCGCGCCGTCCACTTCGGCGCGCGCGTGCTGATCCTGGACGAGCCGACGGCCGCCCTCGGCGTCAAGCAGTCCGGGGTGGTCCTGAAGTACATCGCGATGGCCCGCGACCGCGGCCTCGGCGTCATCTTCATCACCCACAATCCGCATCATGCCTATATGGTCGGCGACCACTTCAGCGTGCTGCGCCTGGGCACCCTGGAACTCAGCGCCGCCCGCAGCGAGGTCGGCCTCGAAGAGCTGACGAACCACATGGCCGGCGGTGCCGAACTGACCGCGCTCAAGCACGAACTGGCGCAGGTCGGCGGCGTCGACACCGAGGAACTCCCCGAGGAGGGCGACCTCCAGGCTCCCGCGGCCGCAACTCCGGAAGGAAAGTCCTGACATGGCAGTCGCGCTCGACCGCATCCGGGTCGGTTCCGCCCCCGACTCCTGGGGCGTCTGGTTCCCCGACGACCCGCGGCAGGTGCCCTGGCAGCGCTTCCTCGACGAGGTTGCCGAGGCCGGCTACTCATGGATCGAACTCGGCCCCTACGGCTACCTCCCCACCGACCCGGCCCGCCTCCGCGACGAGGTGAGGAAGCGCGGCCTCAAGGTCTCCGCCGGCACCATCTTCTGCGGACTGCACCGCGGCCCCTCCGAATGGGACAGCACCTGGGAACAGGTCAGCCGCGTCGCCGCCCTCACCCAGGCCATGGACGCCGAGCACCTGGTCGTCATCCCGTCCTTCTGGCGCGACGACAAGACCGCCGAGATCCTCGAGGAGCCCGAGCTCACCACCGAGCAGTGGGGCCACCTCACCCGGGGCATGGAACGCCTCGGCCGCGAGGTGAAGGACACGTACGGCCTCGACATCGTCGTCCACCCGCACGCCGACACCCACATCGACACCGAGGAGCACGTCGAGCGCTTCCTCGACTCGACCGACTCCGGCCTGGTCAACCTCTGCCTGGACACCGGTCACTACGCCTACTGCGGCGGCGACAGCGTCAAGCTGATCGAGACCTACGGCGAACGCATCGGCTACCTCCACCTCAAGCAGGTCGACCCGGAGATCCTCGCCGACGTCGTCAAGAACGAGGTCCCGTTCGGGCCGGCCGTGCAGCGCGGGGTGATGTGCGAACCGCCCGCCGGCGTACCCGAGCTGGGCCCGGTCCTCACGGCCGCGCAGAAGCTGGGCGTCGACCTGTTCGCCATCGTCGAGCAGGACATGTACCCCTGCGAGCCGGACAAGCCGCTCCCCATCGCCGTACGCACCCGCACGTTCCTCCGCTCCTGCGGGGCCTGACGAACCGGAGGCTGGGATGAGCCGGCGCGAACCGCTCGGTGTCGCCGTCATCGGCACCGGCCGTATGGGCGCGGACCATGTACGCCGGATCGACCGGGTGGTCAGCGGCGCGCGGGTCACCGCTGTCGTGGACCTCGACGCGGAACGCGCCGGGGCCGCCGCCGTCGGCGTCGACGGCTGCACCGTGTACACCGACCCGGCCGCCGCGATGGCGGCGGCCGACGTCGACGCCGTGCTCATCGCCTCCTCCGGGCCGGCCCACGAGGCCGCGCTGCTCACCGCGTTCGAGCGCGATCTGCCGGTGCTGTGCGAGAAGCCGCTCACTCCGGACGCGGCGTCCGCGCTGCGGGTCATGGAGGCCGAAGCCGCCCTCGGGCACCGGCGGGTGCAGGTGGGGTTCATGCGCCGTTACGACGCCGAATACGCGCGGCTCAAGTCGCTTCTGGAAAGCGGTGAGTTGGGGCGGCCGCTGATGCTGCACAACCGGCATCGCAATGTGGCGAGCGCGCCGTTCTTCAGCAGCGGGATGCTGATCACCGACTCCGTGGCCCATGAGGTGGATGCCACGCGGTGGCTGCTCGGGCATGAGATCGCCGCTGTGACGGTGCTGCGGCCCACGCCGTCCTCCGGAGCGCCCGAGGGGCTGCTCGATCCGCAGTTCGTCGTGCTGGAGACGGACGGGGTGCGCTGTCCGACGTCGAGATCTTCGTCAACTGCGGGTTCGGGTACCAGGTGCAGGCGGAGGTGGTCTGCGAGCGGGGGACGGCGCGGATCGGTGACGGGCATGCGCTGGTCACCCACACGGGCGGCCGGTGGGGCGGCACGATCGCCCAGGACTGGACGGAACGCTTCGCCCAGGCGTACGACGCGGAGGTCCAGGCGTGGGTCGACGCGACGCGGCGCGGTGAGGTGGTGGGGCCGAGCACGTGGGACGGCTATGCCGCGGCGGCGGTGTGCGAGGCGGGGTACGGTCGCTGGACGGCGGCGGCCGGGTGGAGGTCGACCTGGTCGAGCGGCCGGCGCTGTACCGGTGACGTCGGCCGTGTGAGTCGTGCCCCGAGTCGACGGGTGCTCCGCGTTGTCGGCTGTGCCCACCCTCCCCACTGCCTCAAGGGCGTGGGAGGTGCCCCCATCGCCCTGCGGCACTACTGCCCACAGCGGGGTGGGGATCGCCACCATGGCCTCCGCACGCCGGAGTTCACCCAGCTCACCGGCGGCCAGCGGGCCGGCGTACGAGCCGGGACCCGTTCCACGCCGTGGGCCGCGGCGAACGCCCCGGCGCGGGAACGGTCGCGGGCGGCCACCGCGACCAGGCGGTGGCCGGCCGTCCGGGCCGGGACGACGAGCGCTCGGTGATCCGCGCGGCTCCCAGGATGCCGACGCGCAGGGTTCCCGGCCGGACTCGCTCAGGCCTGCCGTACCTCCTCGACGGTGACGGGACGGTGCTCGCGCAGGGACAGGGTGCACGCCTCCGCGATCCAGCCCGCCTCGAGTGCTTCCGCGATCGTGCACGGTGAGGGGCGGTATCCCGCCACCACCTCGGTGAACGCGGTGAGTTCGGCGCGGTAGGCGTCCGTGAAGCGGTCCATGAAGAAGTCGTGCGGGGTGCCCGCCGGGAAGGTCGTGCCCGGTTCCACCGACCGCAGCGGCAGCTTGTCCTCCAGGCCCACCGCGATGGAGTCGGCGAAGCCGTGGAGTTCCATGCGAACGTCGTGACCGCGGCCGTTGTGGCGGCTGTTGGAGACCACCGCTAGGGTGCCGTCGTCGAGGGTGAGGACCGCGCCGGTGGTGTCGGCGTCGCCCGCCTCCCGGATGTAGTCGGCGCCCCGGTTGCCGCCGGCCGCGTACACCTCGGTCACCTCCCGGCCGGTCACCCAGCGGATGATGTCGAAGTCGTGCACGGAGCAGTCCCGGAAGATGCCCCCGGACGCGGCGACGTACGCGGCCGGCGGCGGCGCCGGGTCCAGCGTCGTCGAGCGCACGGTGTGCAGCTTGCCCAGTTCCCCGCTGCGTACGGCCTCCGCGCGGCGGCGAAACCGGCGTCGAAGCGGCGGTTGAAACCGATCTGGACCGGCACGTCACGGCCCCCGACGGCCTTCAGCACCTCCACGCCCTCGCCGATGGTGCGGGCCACGGGCTTCTCGCAGAAGACGGGCACGCCCGCCTCCCACACGCCAGGATCAGCCCCGGGTGGGCGTCGGTCGCGGCGGCGACGACCACGCCGTCCACCCCGGCCGCGAGCAGCGCCTCGGGGAGTCCGCGACCTCGGCGCCGAACCGCTCGGCGGCCGACTTCGCGGCGTCCGCGAACGGGTCGGAGACGACGAGGGACTCGACGGCGTCGAGCCCCGACAGGGTCTCGGCGTGGAAGGCGCCGATACGGCCGAGACCGAGGATTCCGATGCGCATGGGGACGGTGCTCCTTGCTTGCGGGTAGGTACGTGCGGGGAGGTCAGTCAAGGCCGCCGAGGACGTTCTGGTCCCAGTCGATCACGGAGCCGGTGACCACCCCGGAGCGGTCGGAGAGCAGCAGGACCACGAAGTCGGCGATCTCGTCCGGTTGGCCCAGCCTGCCCATCGGCAGGCGTGCGGCTGCCTGCTCCTCCAGTCGTCCCCGGCGCCGTGGAAGGCGCGCTGGGTGGCGTCCTCGCCCTCGGTGGCGGTCCAGCCGATGTTCAGGCCGTTGATCCGGATCCGGTCCCAGCGGTGCGCGTGCGCCGCGTTCCGGGTGAGTCCGGTCAGTCCGGCCTTCGCGGCGACGTACGGCGCCAGGAACGGCTGTCCGCCGTGCGCGGAGGAGGTGATGACGTTGACGACCGTGCCCGGCGCCGCGCGCCGCACCATGTCGGCGACGGCCGCCCGCATGGCGAAGAACGGCGCCTTGAGGTTGATCGCGATGTGCGCGTCGAACAGTTCGGGCGTGGTGTCGAGCAGGGTGCCGCGCGAGGTGAGACCGGCGGAGTTCACCAGGCAGTCGATCCGCCCGTACGCCTCCACCGTCCGCGCGACGGAGCCCATGGCCTGCTCGGCGTCCGCGAGGTCGGCGCGTACGAACATCGCCTTGCCGCCCGCGGCCGCCAGCTCGGCCACCAGCGCCTCACCCGGCTCGGCGCGCCGTCCGCTGACCGCCACGACCGCGCCCTCGCGGACCGCGGCCCGTGCGACGGCCGCACCGACGCCCTGGCTGCCGCCGTTGACGAGGACGACCTTGTCGTCGAGAAGTCCCATGCCGGTCTCCGGGTCCCTTCAGCTCTCGCGCCGCCTGGCGCGGGTCCGCAGCTCGCCGCGCAGCGTCCGCGAGGTCCACCCCTCACGCAGGGCCCGCCGTACGACATCGGCCTGCGACGGCGGGGCGAGGCCCTCCACGGGCGGGTCGTTGTCGAGGTTGGTGGGGAAGGGTAGCCCTCGGCGCAGGCCGCGATCACGTTCTCCAGCCACTGTTCGCCGGCGCCCTCACTCCGGCGCTTCAGCAGCACCGGGTAGACGGCGCCCGCCACGGCCTCGCGGTCCACCGTCTCCATCGCCCGGCCGAACGCCGACGACACCTGGAGCAGGTTGGCCATCCGCCGGATGTCCGCCGAGTGGTTGGCGCCGGCGGCGTGGAACACCGCCGGATTGAAGAACACCGCGTCGCCCTTGGCGAGCGGGAGCTGTACATGGTGCTCCTCGAAGTACGCGCGGAAGTCCGGGCGCCGCCAGGCGAGATAGCCGGGCTCGTACTTCTGCGAGTGCGGCAGATACAGCGTGGGCCCGGACTCCACGGGCATGTCGCAGTGCGCCACCGCGCCCTGGAGCGTGAGCACGGGGAGAGGCGGTGCACATGCGCCGGGTAGCGGGCGGCGGCCTCGTCGGAGAGGAAGCCGAGGTGGTAGTCGCGGTGCGCGGTCTGCGCCGCACCGCCCGGGTTGACCACGTTGACCTGGGAGGTGACCTGGTAGCCGGGGCCGAGCCAGGCCGAGGAGACCAGGGCGATCACCTCGTTCGCGTAGTACTCGGCGAACGCCTCCGGGTCGTACAGGGCCGCCTTCTCCAGCGCGTTCCACACTCGGTCGTTGGCGCCCGGCTTGGCGAAGTGGTCGCCGGCGGCGGCGCCCGTGGCGCGCTGCTCGGTGATCAGTGCCTCGAACACGGCGGTCGTACGGTCCACCACCGCCGGATCGGCGAAGGCCCCGCGGACCACCACGATGCCGGGGCCGTCCGCGAACGCGCGCACCAGCTCGGCCTGTACGGCGGGACGGTCGGCGAGGGCGAGCCGGTCGGCGTCGTACAGCAGCACGTTCCGCTCGACGGCACTGGCGTGCGGGTAGGCGTCGAGGTCGGTCGACCGCTCCACCAGGGCGCGGAACGCGCCGAGGTCGCAGTGCCGCTCGGACAGCCAGGCGGCCGGGGCGGGAGTCCGTTGGTGGATGGAGGCTGACATGGGGTCGTCCCTTCGGGTCACGGAGCGACGCGGCTGATGCCATTCTTGTCAGTACAAACCCTTCGGACAACCATCAGCTACCCATCAAAAACCCCTCAGGAGCCGAACCGTGGGCCACCCCTTCCCGATCCGGGAGATCGCACGTCAGGCCGGGTTGAGCGAGGCCACGGTGGACCGGGTCCTCAACGGCAGGGAGGAGTGCGGGAGAGCACCGCGCGTGAGGTGCACCGGGCGATCGCCGACCTGGACCGGCAGCGCACCCAGGTCCGGCTGGTCGGGCGGACGTTCATGGTGGACATCGTGATGCAGTCGCCGGAGCGGTTCTCGACGGCCGTCCGGGCGGCGCTGGAGGCCGAACTCCCGTCCCTGCGTCCGGCGGTGGTCCGCTCCCGCTTCCACTTCCGGGAGACGGGGCCGGCGGGGAGCTGGTCTCGGTCCTGGACCGGATCGGGCGGCGGGGCTCGCAGGGGTGTTCCTCAAGGCGCCGGACCATCCGGAGATCACGGCTGCCGTCGGGCGGCTGGCGGCAGCCGGGATTCCCGTGGTGACGCTGGTGACGGACCTGCCGGCGAGTGCGCGGATCGGGCATGTGGGGAGCGACAACCGGGCGGCGGGGGCGACTGCCGCGTATCTGATGGGGCAGTGGCTGGGGGACCGGCCGGGCCATGTGCTCACCAGCCTGTCGAGCGGGGCCTTCCGTAACGAGGAGGAGCGGGAGATGGGGTTCCGGGCGACGATGCGGGCCCGGCAGCCGGGGCGGGCCCTGGTCGAGATCGCCGAGGGGCACGGACTGGACGCCGCCACCCAGTACGACCTGGTACGGGCCGCGCTGGAGCGGGATCCGGGGATCCGGGCGGTGTATTCGATCGGGGGTGGCAATATCGCGACGTTGCGGGCGTTCTCCGACGCGGGGAGGAGTGCGTGGTGTTCGTGGCGCACGACCTCGACCACGACAACACGCGGTTGTTGCGGGAGCACCGGTTGTCGGCGGTGCTTCACCATGATCTGCGGCACGATCTGCGGGAGGCCTGCCAGCTGATGATGCGTGCTCACGGTGCGCTGCCGCCCGCGGGTCCCACGCTTCCTCCGCGATCCAGGTGGTGACCCCGTACAACATGCCACCGCCGTGACGCCCCGGCTTTCCGCCCCCGCCGCCCCTTCCGCCGTACGGGGAGATGCTGAGGCGGCCGGACGCGCGCTGCGGGACGAGCTCGAGCAGACGCTCGCTTTGCTCTCCTCCCTGTGACCTGCGCCGTCGTCTCGGAGAGCGGTAACCATGCTCGAGGCCGAACCGTGGATACGGCGCTTGACTGCTGCCACATCGCCCGCTACGCCCTGGACAGCAGTCCTCTTCTTCCCGCATTCCGGAGGTTCCGCCGTACCAGCACCTCGCCGAGCAGGTGGCCGACAGGGCATGGACGGCGTGTGCCCAGTACCCGGGGCGTGCGGAACGCGGGCGAGAGCCCTCTTCACCGATGTCCATGTCCTCGCGGACCAGGTGGCCGCAGCGCTCGACGCCGTACGCCAGGACGGGCCGATGATCTTCTTCGGCCACAGTCTGGGCGCGGCAGTGGCCTACGAAGTCGTCCGGCGCACCCCGACCAGCGGCAGATCGTTCTCGTGGCGTCCGGGCATCCCGCCCCTCACGGATCAGGCTGCCTGCCCTGGACCCTGTCGGCGGCGATCCGGAGGACCGCGACAGGTCGCTGATCGAGCTGATCACGTCACTGGGAGGTGCTGACGCCGGCCTTGTGGACCATCCGGTGGCGCCGCATGTTCCTGCCTGTCATACGCAGTGACCTCATGGCGCACAGCCGTTACCGCCCGGAAGCCGGCTCGGTGGTCGTCATCGCCCTCATGGGCGCTCTGCGGATCCCCTCACCAGCGCCCTCGACGTACAGGCATGGGAGCAGCACACGACTTCGGGCCTGCGCGTTCATGTGCTGCCCGGGGGCCACTTCTTCACACATCAGCACGCCGGCGAAGTGGCGGACATCCTGCGCCGCGTGATGACGACCGATCGGGACGGGCGGGCAGTTCACGCATCGCTGGACTGACCGTCACCCGTCGGCGGCCCGGACTTCGAGGACCAGCCGCTTGCCGTGCAACTCTCCCCGTTCCATCCGTCGGTGGGCCTCGGCGGCGGCCGACAGCGGCCAGACGTCGACGGCCCGGGGCCGCAGACGGCCGGCCGCGAGCGGGCGGTTGATGGCGCGGGCCGCCTCGGACAGCTCCGCGGCGGTCGCGTGGGAGATGGCGAAGCCGACGATCGAGCCGTCCTTCATGCAGAGCGGGCCGACCGGCAGGTGCGGGGTGGAGCGGGCACCCGCCAGTAGCACGATCCGGCCGCGGTGGGCGAGCAGCTCGACGGCGGCGATCAGGTCGTTGCCGCCAGAGGTGTCGAGATGGAGGTCGATGCCCTCGGGGCTCAACTCGCGTACGAGCTCGGTGAGTTCCGGGTCCCGGTAGTCGAGTACGGCTTCGGCGCCGAGGCTGCGGCAGTACGCGGCGTCGTCGGCCGAGCTCGTGGCGATCACCCTGGCGCCGGCGTCGGCGGCGAAGCGGACGAGAGCGCTGCCGACGTTGCCGGCCGCGCCGGCTGCCAACACGGTTTCCCCGGCCCGCAGTCGCCCGTGGGTGAACAGGGCGAGGTACAGGTCGCTGATCAGCGTGTACACCTCGGCGGGCGCGGCATGCACCGGCGTCTGGGCACTGACCTGGAAGAAGACGGCGGTTTCGGAAGTCGTCGTCTCAGCCATGGCAGGAATCCTCGCCATGGGCTGGGAGGGGGCAAAGGCGTGCGGCCGGGTCTGTCAAGTCGCGGACTTGTCACGGTGCCGTGAGCCACGACCACCTGACGTCGCATCATCAGACGTGTCGCGTCCGGATGGAGTGGCGCGCCAGATTCTGGATAGTTAATATCCAGGTATGCGCATGGGTGAAGGCGTGGAGTGGGGGCTGCACTGCTGCCTGACGCTGGCCTGGCTCGACAACGGGCCGGTGCCGTCGGGGAAGCTCGCCGCCCTCTTCGATATCTCGCCCACGTATCTCAACAAGTGCCTCCAGCGCTTGGTCAGAGCGGAGATCCTCACCTCGATGCCCGGCGCGCGGGGTGGCGTACAGCTCGCGCGAGCGCCGGAAGACATCACACTCATGGATGTCGTCGCCGCCCTGGAGGGACGGGAAACGCTCTTCTGCTGCACGGAGATCCGGCAGCAGGGGGCAGCGGGCGCGGAGACCTCCGCGCGTGAGTTCGCGCAGCCGTGCGGCATCGCCACCGCGATGCGCCGAGCGGAACTGGCCTGGCGGCGCGAGCTGGCCGGGCAGACCATCGCTGACCTGATGGCCTCGGCGCCGACCACTTCCGCGCGCCGGATCCGCCGCAGCTACGACCACGTCAGCGCCCGCCCCGGAGTCTGACGCAGGGGCCGGAGGCAGTTGGCGTGCGCGAATACCGCCGCCTCCTGGAAGGGCCGCAATCTATGGAGATTCTGGATGTCAAATATCCTGAATAGGGATTCGAGGGCCAGGCGCGCGACACAGCGGACCGCTGCGGGGACGGCGGGCTCGCGCCCACCTTCGTACTCGCCCTGGGCACCTTCGCAGTGGGCACGGACGCCTTCATCACCGCGGGCTTCCTCCCTTCCATGGCCCACTCGCTGCACGTGTCCTCTTCCGCCGCCGGGCAGTCCGTCACGTTGTTCGCCGCAGCCTATGCCGTCCTCTCGCCCGTGCTCGCCACGTTGACCGCGCGGCTGCCCCGGCGGGCACTGCTCGTTGGCGCGCTGACCGTGTTAGGCCTGGCCAACCTGCTCTCCGCGCTCGCGCCGAACTACCCCGTTCTGATGGCGAGCCGGGTCATCGCCGCCGCCGGAGCCGCCGCCTACACGCCCAACGCGGGTGCGGTCAGCGCGGCGCTGGTCCGTGCGGAACTGCGCGCGCGGGCCCTGGCCGTGGTGATCGGCGGACTGACCGTGGCCACCGCCCTCGGCGTGCCGCTCGGCAACGTCGTGGCGCGCTGGACGAGTTGGCGCATAGCGTTCGGCGGCGTGGCGGCGCTCTGCGTGCTGTGCGCGGTCGGAGTCTTCCTGGTCATGCCCCGGCTTCCGGAGCCGGCCGGGTGCCGCTGCGCACCCGGCTGGCCGTGCTGCGCACGCCCGGCGTGCTGTCCGTGCTGCCGCTGACCGCCCTCGGCATGGCCGCGTGCTACACCGCCTACGCGTACAGTGTCCCCGCTCTCGACGCGGTGGGCGTGCCCGGTTCCGCCATGGTCCTGATGCTGCTCCTGTACGGACTCGGCGCCGTGGTCGGCAATCTCCTCGCCGGCCAGGCCACCGACAGAGTCGGTGCGGTACGGGTGCTGACGGCCGGTTACGCCGTCATGGCGCTCACCTTCGCCGTACTGGCCTGGATGGCGGCCACCTCCACCAAGGACCTCACGGCCCTGGTCGGTGTGCTCGCCTTCACCTGGGGAGCCAGCAGCTGGTGCCAGACACCCCCGCAGCAGCACCGGCTGATCGCCGCCGCCCCCAGGAGGCCCCGCTGGTGGTGTCGCTGAACTCCTCCGGCATCTACCTCGGCATCGGCCTGGGCACAGTCATCGGCGGGCTGAGCCTCTCGTCGGGACTGGGACTCACCTATGCGCTGGGAGCGGTGCTCGCTGTGGTCGCCCTGGCCTGGCTGGTGGTCACCGCCCGCGCGGCCGACGTCCGGACCACCGAGGAGGGACGATGACCGTCCTGGACACGCCCCCGAGCGCGGCTCCCGGCACCGTCCCGGAACCCGTCGGCCCACCCGTCACCGGAGCGGACTGCTTGATGCGCGCGCTCGAGGCGGCGGGCACCGGCATCGTCTTCGGCATGCCGGGCGGCGCGATCCTGCCCGCCTACGACGCACTGCTCGACGCCCAGACCATCCGGCACGTACTGGTCCGCCACGAGCAGGGCGCCGGCCACGCGGCCGCCGGATACGCCCTGGCCACCGGCCGGGTCGGGGTATGCATGGCCACCTCCGGCCCTGGAGCGACCAACCTGGTGACGGCGATCGCCGACGCCCACGCCAGGAACGTGCCGCTGGTGGCGATCACAGGTCAGGTCCCGTGCTCCCTGCTCGGCAGGGACTCCTTCCAAGAAGTCGACATCTGCGGCATCACACGGTCGATCACACGGCACAACTTCCTGGTCACCGACGCACACGAGATCGCTGACCGGGTACTGGAAGCCTTTCGGCTGGCCGCGGACGAGGAGTCCGGGCCGGTCCTGGTGGACATCACCAAGGACGCGCTGCAGCAGCAGGTGCCCACCCCCGCGATCCAGTACACCCCGCCGGCGCAGCGTCCTGGCCTCGCCCTCGCCGTGCCCGCGATCCCGGCAGGCAATCGCGCGGATGCCCCGCTGACCCCCGAATCGGTGACGGCCGCCCTGGCCCGTGGGTCGGAGCGGCCCATGGCGTACGTGGCCGGGCCCGGCGGCCAAGCCCTGCGGGCCGAGGAGTGCCCCAGCGCACTGGCGGGGCCGACCGGGTACGCCGTACCAGCCGCCCTGGGTGCGGCCTTCGGCCGCCCCGACCTGACGGTTTGGGCGGTCACCGGCGAGGACTGCTTCCTGGCCACTGGCCGGGAGCTGGCCACCGGGGCACTGAACGGAATCCCTTCAGGGTCGCCGTGCTGCGCCGCGACGTCGACCGTCCGCAGGCGGACCTGGTGGGCCTGGCTGAGTCGATGGGCTGCGCCGGCATGCGCTGCACCACCCCGAGCGAGTTGGACGCCGCGATCCGGCGCTCCGGCACCGTCCAGGACCGGCCAGTGCTGCTGGACGTCGTCCTCCCATGACGGGGCACGGTCTTCAAGCCGGGCGGGACCCTGCCCAGGGCCCCGCCCGGTCCTCCTTCGGAACGCCGCCCCGACTGTCAGTAACCGTCCTGAGGCCGCGTCAGCAGCCGTGCCAGCTCCAGGCGTTTGATCTTGGTGGTGGCGGTCTGCGGCAGCTCGTCCAACCGTCGCTGCGCCGGCTCGGCGAGCGCGGGCAGGCCGGCCACCGCCCGGCTCCACCTCGCCCGGTCGAGCGGCTGGTCGTCGCGCGTGCACACCACCGGCACGGGCGTGCCGCTCTCGTCCGGGACGATGATGACTTCCAGTAGTTCCGGCAGCCGGGTGAAGAGCTTGTCCTCGATCTCCAGCGTGCTGCTGATACCCGGGATCTCGTCCACCTCGCGGTCCAGCAGGTGCAGGCACCCCCACCTGGTGCGGTAGCCGAGATCTCCCATCCGCCACCAGCCGTCCGGCGAGATCTGCCGGTCGAAACGTTCCTGCTCGCCCAGGTAGGTGACGATCCGTCCGCCGCTGCGCACCTCGATGAAGCCGGGCGAGTCCTTGCTGGGCGGACGGCCGTTGCGGCTCACCACCCGGACGTCGGTCATCGCCGGGAAGGTCCGCCCCACGCACCTGCCGTCCGCACCGAAGCGGTGGCGCCGGGTGTGCGTACGGGCTGCGATGGCGCCGGTCTCGCTCTGACCGTAGGTCTGGGCGAAGAACGGCACGGCCTGCTCCGAGGCGGCCAGCAGGGTGGCCACGGTGCGGGGATGGATGGCGTCGAAGGTGTTGCTGAAACAGCGCACCCGCGCCAGCGGCTTTGCCGGGTGGTCCGCGAGTACCTCCCAGTGCAGCAGCGTGTTGGGATGCGCCTCGATGACGCCCGGCGGTACCCGTGCGAACATCTCGGCCGCCTTCTCCGGGGCGTCGTCCCGCAGCAGGATCAGCGGATGGCCGCGCAGTGCGAACAGCGCCGCCCCGCTGATCATGCGCGAGTGCGCGAACGAGACGTGGACGGCGATCGGCTCCCGTCGCCCCACCGGAGCCAGCAGCACCGATTGTGGACGGCAGCGAGCCAGAATCGTGTGCCCCGTCTGGACGGCCAGCTTCGGCAGGCCGGTCGTGCCCGAGGTGTGCGTGATCAGCGCCGGCAGGTCCTGCGGCATGGTCACCGCAGGCACGCGTTCGCACCCGGCCAGCGAGGCGAGCGAGACCGCCCCGGGAAGCTGCCGGCGGCCACCAGCACCCGTTCCGACAGTTCGAAGACCTCGGCCGGCAGGTCCCGCGACAGCTTGGCCTCGTCCGTGACCAGGGTGGGCCGGCCGATCCGCCGCAGCAGTTCGGCGACCGTGGCGCCGTCCAGCTTCGGGGAGAGCAGCACCGGCACACCGCCGACGCGTGCGACGCAGTAGGCGAGCAATGAGATGTCGAACCCGTCCGACTTGTGGATGACGACCCGTTCCCCGGGGCGCACCCGCGCGGCCCACAACCGGGAGGCGAAGCCGTCGATCAGATCGGCCAACTCCGTGAGCGCCAGGCGGCGCCCGAGCTCGGGCGCGATGTCGAGATCGTGGTCCAGATAGACGGGACTCGCCGGATGGCGGGCCGCCGCTCGGTCGAAGACCGTCCCCAGCTGGATCCCCTTGTTGGCGACACGCTGCAGAAACATGCCCAACATCCTGGGACGCCGGCAGCCCGCTGCCAACGCGGGCCTGCGCACTCTGTCAACTCCTGCTCCGCGCAGGGCGCCGGCCACGCCTCCTGAACGCCGCGGCGAGTTGCCCCTTAAGGGGCGCGGGGAACTGCGCGAAGGGGGTCCGGGGCGCAGCCCCAGGGACGATGGGGGTACCTCCCGCTCGAGCGAAGTCGAGAGTGGGGGAGGGAAGGGGCGGCGGGGGCGAGAACTCAGAGGGGCACCCACGCCCCGCTCTCCGCGGACCGCGTCATCGCGTCCAGTGCCGCCGCGCTGTGCACCGCGTCCGAGAGGGATGCCCCGCAGGGGACCCCTCCGCGACCGACCGCAGAAACCGGTACGCCTCGATGACCTTCAGATCGTCGTACCCCATCGCATTCGCCGCCCCCGGCTGAAACGCCCCGAACTCCCCGTCCCCCGGCCCCACATACACCGTGCTGACGGGTTGGTCCTGGTACCCCGTCCCCCTGCTCACCCCCAGTTCGTTCAGCCGCCGGAAGTCCCAGAACACCGCCCCCGGGTGCCGTGCACCTCGAAGCCGTAGTTGTTCTGCTCGCCGACCGACACCCGGCAGGCCTCCAGCACCCCGCGTGCCCCGGACGTGAACCGCAGCAGGCAGTTGACGTAGTCCTCGTTCTCCACCGGCCCGAGTTCGCCGCCGGTCGCGCGGGAGTGGCCGGCCGTGGCGCCCGCCGGGCGGGCACGCTCGGGCACGAAGACGGCTGTGTCGGCGGTCAGCGAGGCGATGTCACCGAGCAGGAAGCGGGCCAGGTCGACACCGTGCGAGGCCAGATCGCCGAGCACCCCGCTGCCCCCGCGGGCACGCTCGTAGCGCCACGTCAGGGCACCCTCGGGATGGGCGGCGTAATCGCTGAACAGCCGGATACGGACATGGGTGACCGTGCCGATCTCCCCGGAGGTGATCAGCTCATGCGCCGCCTCCACCGCGGGCGCGTTGCGGTAGTTGAAGCCGACCGTCCCCTGGACCCCCGCCTCGGTGACCGCGTCCGCGACCGCGCGGGCGTCGTCCGCGCCCAGTCCCACCGGCTTCTCGATCCAGATGTGCTTGCCGGCCTCCGCCATCGCGACAGCGATCTCGCGGTGCAGGAAGTTCGGCGCGGTGATGCTGACGGCCCCCACCCGGGGGTCGGCGGCCACCTCCCGCCAGTCGCGGGTGGCCGAGGCGAACCCGAACTGCGCGGCGGCCTCCTCGGCCCGGCCCGGCACCTCCTCGGCGACCGTGATCAGCTCCGGGCGCAGGGCCAGGTGCGGATAGTGGTGCCGTACGCGCGCGTACGCCTGGGTGTGCACCCGCCCCATCCAGCCGAATCCGACGACGGCGACACCCAGCGCATCCACCATGAAAAGCCTCTCTCCGGCCCGTTCCCCGTACTGTCCCGCCCACCCTGAGCGGCGATCCGGATCATGTCAACCGTTTGACATGACAAATGTCGTCACCCCGCACCGGGCCCCAGTTGTCGAACGAAATTGTTGACAATCCTGTCTGGCCGGATCTACGTTCGGCAGGCACTCACCCAGGGAGGGCGACCATGCCGGACCAAGCCCGTCCGGGCACCGGGGAGCAGGCGAGACAGCGTGCGCTCGGGGAACTGCGGGAGGCGATCCTGCGCGGCGACATGGCGCCCGCGCAGCGGCTGGTGGAGAACGAACTCGCGGAGCGGTTCGGCGTGACCCGGGCCAGTATCCGGGCCGCGCTGATAGAGCTGGAGTCCCAGGGGCTGGTGGAGCGGATCCGCAACCGCGGTTCACGGGTGCGGGTGGTGACCGTGGAGGAAGCGGTCGCCATCACCGAATGCCGCCTGGTCCTCGAAGGTCTCTGCGCGGCGAAGGCGGCGGCCGCCGTCACCGACGCACAGGTCACCGAGCTCGAGGACCTGGGCACGTCGATGCGCAAGGCCGTGGCCGACGGTGAACCGCTCACCTACTCGGACCTCAACCACGAACTCCACGCCAGGATCCGGGAGTTCTCGGGCCAGCTGACGGCCGTGGCGCTCCTGGAGCGGCTCAACGCCCAACTCGTGCGGCACCGCTTTCAGTTGGCGCTGCGACCGGGGCGTCCGCAGCGGTCCCTGAACGAGCATCTGGCCATGATCGAGACGATCGCGGCCAGGGACCCGCAGGCGGCCGAGGCGGCCGTCCGCGCCCACCTCACCAGCGTGATCGAGGCGCTGCGCGACTGACCCACGCACCGGGGCGGGCGTCATCCGTCACCAAGGAGATGAGTCATGACACATGACAACGCGCCCGTCGCCGTTCCCCGTTCCACGCTCGTCGTCACCGCCCACGCGGGCGACTTCGTGTGGCGGGCGGGCGGCGCCATCGCCCTGGCCGCCTCGCGCGGGGAGAAGGTCACCCTCGCCTGCCTGACCTTCGGCGAGCGCGGCGAGTCCGCCAAAGCGTGGCGCGAGGGCAAACAACTGGCGGAGATCAAGGCGTTACGCCGGGCGGAGGCGGAGAAGGCCGCCGCCATCCTCGGCGCCGAGGTCCGCTTCTTCGACGCCGGCGACTACCCGCTGCTGGCGACCCCCGAACTGACCGACCGGCTCGTCGAGGTCTACCGTGCCACCCAGCCCGACGTGGTGCTCACCCATCCCGTCGAGGACCCCTACAACGGCGACCACCCGGCCGCCAACCGCATGGCCCTGGAGGCGCGTGTCCTCGCACAGGCCATCGGCTATCCCGGCGAGGGCGAGATCATCGGCGCCCCGCCCGTCTTCTACTTCGAGCCGCACCAGCCGGAGATGAGCGGCTTCAGGCCCGAGGTGCTGCTCGACATCACCGAGGTGTGGAGACCAAGCGCGAGGCCATGGAGTGCCTCGCCGCCCAGCGGCACCTGTGGGACTACTACACCGACCTGGCCGTCCGCCGCGGTGTCCAGCTGGGGCGCAACGCCGGCCCCAACCTGGGCCTGCCGCACACGACCATGGCCGAGGCGTTCATGCGCCCGTACCCGCAGATCGCGAAGGAGCTGGCATGAATGGCGTCGTCGTCACCGACCCCCGAAGGCCGACGCGAAGGACGTCGAGGCGCTCGCCGGGTACGGCGTGGCCACCATCAGCGAGGCGATGGGCCGAACCGGTCTGCTCGGACCCGGAGTTCGCCCCGTCCAGCAGGGCTTACGGGTCGCGGGCACCGCGGTCACCGTGCTCTCCTGGCCCGGCGACAACCTCATGCTCCACGCCGCCGTGGAGCAGTGCGGCGAGGGTGACCTCCTGGTCGTCACCACCACCTCCCCTCCACGGACGGCATGTTCGGCGAACTGTTCGCCACCGCCCTGCGGCGGCGCGGTGTGCGCGGCCTGATCATCAACGCGGGTGTCCGCGACACCCGGCAGCTGCGGGAGATGGGCTTCGCCGCCTGGTCCCGGGCGGTCTCCGCACAGGGCACGGTGAAGGCCACCGGCGGCTCGGTCAACGTGCCCGTAGCCGTCGACGGCCAGGTGATCCGCCCCGGTGACGTGATCGTCGCCGACGACGACGGCGTGGTGGTCGTCCCCGTGAGCGCGCCCGCCAGGTCGCCGAGGCGTCCGAGGCACGCGAGATGAAGGAGGCCGCCTCCCGCGCCGCCTTCAACGAGGGCCAACTCGGTCTGGACCGCTACGGCTTGCGCGAGAAACTGGAGCAACTGGGCGTCACCTACCGGTCGTACGACGAGTACACCGCAGGGGAGGATCGTGACCGCCCCCGACGGGGTGCGCTGCATGCTGATGCGCGGAGGCACCTCGAAGGGCGGCTGCTTCCTGGCCGACGACCTGCCCGCCGAGCCCGCCGCCCGCGACGCACTGCTGCTGCGGATCATGGGCAGTCCGGACCCCCGCCAGATCGACGGCCTGGGCGGCGCCCACCCACTGACCAGCAAGGTCGCCGTGGTCTCCCGCTCGGCCGACCCGGACGCCGACGTCGACTACCTGTTCCTCCAGATCGCCGTCCACACATCCGAGGTCACCGACCGGCAGAACTGCGGCAACATCCTCGCCGGAGTGGGCCCGTTCGCCGTCGAACGCGGGCTGGTGCCGGCCGGGGACGGCCGGACGTCCGTACGCGTCCGCATGCTCAACACCGGTGGACGCGCCGTCGCCACCTTCCCCACCCCGGGCGGGCGCGTCGACTACACCGGTACGGCCGAGATCTCGGGTGTGCCGGGCACCGCGGCCCCGGTCGTCATCGAGTTCCCGCAGGGCGACAGCCCGCTGCTGCCCACCGGCAACGCCCGCGACACCATCGCCGGCACCGAGGTCACCTGCGTCGACAACGGCATGCCGGTGGTGCTCGTCCCGGCGGACGCGCTCGGGGTCACCGGGTACGAGACGCCCGGGGACCTGGAGGCGGACATCGCGCTCGCCGACCGTCTCCGGGAGATCCGGCTCACCGCCGGACAACTGATGGGCCTCGGGGACGTCGAGGGCGCCACCGTGCCCAAACCGACCCTGCTCGCCCCGCCCCGGCACGGCGGCGCGGTCACCACCCGCACCTTCATCCCCGTACGCTGCCACACCTCCATCGGCGTCCTGGGCGCCGCGAGCGTGGCCGCCGGACTGCGCGTCCCGGGCGGGGTGGGGAAGGGGATCGCGGAACTCCCCGAGTCCGGCGACCGCGTACGCGTCGAACACCCCACCGGGTTCCTGGAGGTCGACGTCCAGGTCGACCCCGGCTCCGCGGTGGTCCGCCGTACCGCCGTCGTACGCACCGCGCGCAAGATCTTCGACGGCACCGTCTTCCCCGGCCCGCCGCCCCGGCACCGACTCCCGCGCAACGCCCTGGAGGCGCCCATGACTCCGCCGCTCGGTGACATCGCCCATATCGGCCACGCCCAGCTGTTCACACCCGCCCTGGACGCCAGCGTCGCCTTCTTCACCGACTACCTGGGCCTGACGGTCAACGGACGCGACGGCGACTCCGTCTATCTGCGCACCTACGACGACTACGAACACCACAGTCTGGTGCTCACCGCCCGCGAACAGCCGGGCCCCGGCCGGCTCGCACTGCGCACCTCGGGCGAGGAGGCGCTGCACCGCCGGGTCGCGGCGCTGGAGGCGGCGGGACGGCCCGGGACCTGGGCCGAGGACGAGCCCGGCATCGGCAAGCTGTACCTCACCACCGACCCCGACGGCCACGAGCACGCCCTGTACTGGGAGAGCGAGCACTACCGGGCGCCCGGGGAACTGCGTCCGGCGCTGAAGAACCAGCCCCAGGCCCGACCCAACCGGGGCGTGGGCGTCCGCCGCCTCGACCACGTCAACTTCCTCGCCTCCGACGTCCTCGCCAACGCCGACTTCCAGGAACACCTTCTCGGCGCCCGGCCCACCGAGCAGATCAGGCTCGACTCCGGGAAGATCGCCGCCCGTTGGCTGACCTTCACCAGCAAGTCCTACGACGTCGTCTACACCGAGGACCGGACCGGCTCCTTCGGACGGCTGCACCACATCGCCTTCGCGGCGGACACCCGCGAGGACATCCTGCGCGCCGCCGACCTCGCCATCGACACCGGCGTGTTCATCGAGACGGGCCCGCACAAGCACGCCATCCAGCAGACGTTCTTCCTCTACGTCTACGAGCCGGGCGGCAACCGCGTCGAGCTGTGCAATCCGCTCACCCGGCTGGTGCTGGCGCCCGACTGGCCGCTGATCACCTGGACCGAGGCGGAGCGGGCCAGGGGACAGGCCTGGGGCCTGAAGACCATCGAGTCCTTCCACACCCACGGCACCCCGCCGACCGCCTGACGGCAACCGCGCCACGATCGGATGGGGCACGCCGTTCAGCCGCGCCCCATCCGGTCCTCCGCCGACAGATGTTCCACCGTCCGGCTCGTCTCCGTGAACGTCCGGGTCACATGGCCCGAGGAGTACACCCACAGGATGCGCAGCGGAGTGCCGCCGGCATTGCGGAACAGGTGGGGGACCGGCGAGGGGATGTACGTGGTGTCGTACCGCTCCAGTCTCGTCACCTCGCCGTCGACCCACACCTCCGCCTCCCCGTCGAGGACCGTCACATGCTCGTCGCAGTTGTGCGAGTGCAGTGGCGCGCCCGAACCCACCGGGTACACGCTCATACCGCTGGTGATCCGGTTCTCCCCGCCGGCCGAGGGCGTGGTGATCAGGGTGTCGTCACGACCGCGCCGCCCCGGTCGAGCAGGGGCACGGACGCGGCCTTGATGATGGTGGTCATCCGGTGGTGTTCCTCTCCGTTCCACGATGTCGCGCCGACCGACGTTAGGCCGCTCCACGGCCGAACGGTGCCCCTCTGGCATGCAGCTTTACGTTGCAATCCGGGAGGGGTGGGCATCTTCCGCCCGGCTGTACCGTCACCTGTCATCGCACGGCTTCCGCCCAGTCGCACAGCGCCCAGGAACGAAAAGGCAGGTACCGGCCAGATGAGGCTCCCCGTTCTCACCGAAGAGGAAATGGACCCGCAGCAGCAGGAGTTGGCCGCCCGTATCGCCGGCCGCCGCGGCGCGGTCCGCGGCCCCTTCCGGGTCTGGCTGCACAGCCCGGAAATGTGCGAACGGGCCGAGTCCTCGGCGCGTTCGCCCGGTTCGACTGCGGTCTCCCCGAGCGGTTAAGGGAGTTGGCGCTGTTGATGGCGGCCCGCAACTGGGACGCCCAGTACTCGTGGAACGCCCATGTGCACCAGGCCGTGGCGGCCGGCATCCCCGAGGCCGCTGTCGAGGCCGTCGCCGAGAGACGTGAGGCCGTCTTCGACGACCCGGCCGACCGGGCGTTCTACCGGTTCTGCCGCGAGGTGCTGGAGGACCACTTCGTCTCCGACGGAACGTTCGCCGCCGCCCTGGAGCACTTCGGCGCCAAGGGCCTGGTCGATACCATCGGCGCGCTCGGCAACTTCACCATGCTCGGCATGTGCCTCAACGCCTTCCAGGTGGACCTCCAGGCCGACCGTGAACCCCGTTCCCGGACGTCCGCGGATTCGGCCGGGTCGCGCCCGAGCCGGGCGGGGAACGGCCGTGATCCGCGTCCGCGGTGTCACCAAGAGCTTCGGCGGGGCGGCCGCCCTCAAGGCCATCGACCTCGATCTACACCCGGGCGAGATCCACGCCCTGATGGGGATGAACGGCGCCGGCAAGTCCACCTTCGTCCAGGTGCTGTCCGGGGTGCACCAGCCCGACACGGGCACCATCGAGGTGGACGGCCACCGGCACACGGGGCTCACCGTGCGCAGGGCGCGCCGCCTCGGCATCTCCACCGTGCCGCAACGCCGCGAACTGGCCATGGGCCTCACCGTCGCCGAGAACATCATGCTGGGCGACCTGCCTACCCGGGCCTTCGGCGCCGTCGACTGGAAAGCCGTCCGCGACCGGGCCCGCGCGGCCCTGTCCGGCCTCGGCATCGGCATCGACGTCACCCGCGTCGCCGGCACGCTGACCGTCGCCGAGCAGACCATGGTCGAGGTCGCGCGGGAGGTGCGCCGGGGCGGCAAGGCGCTGATCCTCGACGAGCCGACCGCCTGTCTGAGCGCCAAGGACGCCGGACAGGTACGCGCCCTGGTGCGCAGGCTGCGCGACGAGGGCGTCGCCGTCGTCTACATCTCGCACTACATCGACGAGGTCATGTCCGTGGCCGACCGGGTCACGGTCCTGCGCGACGGCGCTCTGGTCCGTAGCGCCCCCGCCGGCGAACTGGACCGTGCCTCCCTGGTGCGGCACATGGTCGGCCGGGACGTCGTCTCCACCCGCCCCGCACGGCCCGAACCCAGTAACGACCACGGTCTTGTCGTCCGGGGACTCAGCCACGGCCGCGCTGTCCGCGACTTCACCGTCGAGGTGCGCAAGGGCGAGATCGTCGCCGTCCTCGGCCCCGCGGGCGACGCCCAGTCCCGCCTGTTCGACCTGCTGTCCGGACGACGCCGCCCCGACGCGGGCGAGATCCACGTCGACGGACGCCCCGTACCCCGGGCCGGATCAGGGCCTCCTCGCCGGCGGACTGCGCTGCGTCACCGGCGACCGCCGCTCGCTCGGCCTGGTCCAGGGCATGACCGTCGACGAGAATCTGATGCTGGCCGGCGACCGCTTCGCCCGCCGCCGGCTGCACCGCTCCGCCCACCTCGCCCGCCGGGCCGCACCCGTGCGCGACACCTACGGCGTCGTCGCCCTCGGCGGCAACCCGCCGGTCGGCTCCCTGTCCGGCGGCAACCAGCAGAAGGTGCTGCTCGGCAAGTGGCTGGAGACCGAGCCGGCGGCCTGCTTCCTGGAGGACCCCACCAACGGGGTGGACGTCGCCGCCGTGGCCGACATCCACGCCCTCGTCGACGGGCTCGCCGCCCGCGGTGTCGCCGTCCTGCTGGCCTCCTCGTCCGCCGAGGAGGTCATGCGGCTGGCCGACCGGGTCGTCGTCGTGAGCGGCGGCCGCACCGTCGCCGAACACGACATCACCGACATCACCCGCGACCAACTCGTCGCGACCGCACTCGGAGGTCTACCGCAGTGAGCCTCAAGACCCCTCCGTCTCCCCGGACGTCACCGCCGGACTGGCGGGGAGCACCCCGCCTCCCGGCCGGCGACGGCCCGCCGGCTGCTGCACGTCCCGCACGGCGGACTCGTCCTCGTCCTGATCCTGGTGTGTCTTCACCGCCGTGCAGGCCGACGCCTTTACCTCCTCGCAGAACCTGCTCAACGTGCTCCGCCAGGTCAGCGTGAACGCCGTCATCGCCGCCGGGCTCACCCTGCTGATGACCGCCGGAGGCATGGACTTCTCCATGGGCGGCAACGCGGCCGTCACCCTCTGCGTGGGCGCGCAACTGGCCGACGGCGGTTGGTCCACCCCGCCGTCGTGGTCGTCTGTCTGGCGCTCGCCACCCTGATCGGCCTGGTCAACGGGCTGGTGGTGACGTACACCCGGGTCGCCCTGTTCGTCGCCACCCTCGCCTCCGCGATGCTCCTCGACGGGGTGGCGCTGCTCGTCCTGGACGGCATGAGCGTCACCATCGGCGACCGGATGTCCGCCCTCGGCAACGACGAGATCGCCGGCGTGCCGTATCTGACCGTCGTGGCCGTGCTGGTCCTCGCCCTGACCGGCGTCACCATGCGCTTCACCACCTTCGGCCGGGACGCCTTCGCGATGGGCGGCAACGAACACGTCGCCCGGCTCAGCGGCATCAACGTCGACGGACGCAAGCTCGCCCTGTACGCCCTCGCCGGGGTACTCGCGGGCTTGGCCGGGCTGATGCTGCTCTCCGGCTCGGCGCCGCCGCCCCCAACACCGCCGGACTGCAGACGCAGTTGACGGCCGTCGCCGCCGTGGTCATCGGCGGCACGTCGCTCGCCGGGGGCCACGGCACCGTCGTCGGCACGGTCTTCGGCGTGATCCTGCTCGGTGTGGTCGGCAACGCCCTCAACCTGCTCCAGGTCGACAGCAACTACCAACTCGTCGTCACCGGCGGCGTTCTGCTGGTCGCGGCGGTCGTCAACGAGTTCCAGCGCAAGTCGGCCCCGGGCCACTGACCGCTCCCTCACTCCCTTCCACGACGTACGAAAGGCCCATCTCCCATGAAGCACCTCGCACACGCGCGGCGTACCGCCGCCGTCTCCCTGGCCGGTGTCGCCGCCCTGGTCCTCGCCGGATGCGGTGCGCAGGACGACGGCGGCTCCGTCTCTCTCGGGTTCGTCAACGGCTCCACCACCCACTTCCACACCTGTCTGCTCCATGCCGTCGAGGAGGAGGCGCAGAGAACCGACGTCACGGTCTACTCGGCCAACTCCAAGCAGGACGCCGGCACCGAACTGTCCAACATCGAGGACATGATCGCCCGGAACGTGGACGCCCTGATCGTCCAGACAGTGAACGTCGACGCCCTCGAAGGCGACATAGCCAAGGCCAAGGGCGCGGGCATCCCCGTCTATCTGACCTCGGTGGCGACCGACGACATGGCGGACGTGCTCGGCGCCGCCGTGGTCGACCTGAAGAAGGTCGGCGCCCTGGACGCCGGCTGGATCGCCGAGGACGCGGCCGGCAAGAAGGTCACCGTGGGCGTGGTCGCCGGGGCCCCGGGCGCCGCCTCCGATCTGCTGGTCGGCGGCTTCGAGGACGCCCTGCCGGTGAACGCGAAGGTGGTCGCGAACCAGCCCGGGATGTTCAACCCGGTGAAGGCGCAGGATGTCGCCGAGAACATGATCCAGGCCCACCCGGACCTGGACTACGCGTTCGTCGCCAATGAGGAGATGGCGCTCGCCGTCCGCAAGGCGTTCGACGCGGCCGGTGCCGAGGACGTCAGGATCGTCTCCGTCAACGGCACCGAGGAGGGTGTCGCCGCGGTCAAGGACGGCCGGCTGTCCGCCACCGTGGCCAACTCGGCGGCGACCATCGGCCAGACTGCCGTCCGGAGCACCCTCGGACTGCTGGACGGCGAACAAGGTGTTGACAAAATCGCTGACATTCCCCTTGTCTTGGTCACCAGGGAAAACCTGAGCGAGGCTCCCCAGTACTGCCCGAAGTAAGGGACCCCATGGACCGCTTGCTCCTGATGCACAGCTTCGTCACCGTCGCCCGGGTCGGCAGTTTCAGCGGGGCCGCCAAGAAGCTCGGATCCTCCGGTTCCCTGGTCTCCCGCCATGTCGCCGAACTGGAACGCCAGATCGGCGTCCGCTTGGTGAACCGCACCGCCCGCTCGGTGAGCCTCACGGAACCGGGCCAGCGGTACGCCGAGTTCGCCGGACGCATCCTGGACGAGATCGAGGCCGAGGACGCCGGCATCGCCCAGCTCCATGACCGTGCCGAGGGCATGCTCAGCGTCATCTGCCCCAAATGGATAGGCAGTCTCGACCTCGGCGACGCCATCGCCGCCTTTTCCGCCGCCCATCCGAAAATACAGATCCGTTTCGAACTGGGCGGAATGTCGGACCGTACCTACGATTTCCTCGACAGTGGTTTCGATGTCGCCTTCCACACCCGGGATCTTCGCGATTCGAGTGTCCGGCTGAAGAAGATAGCGTCGCTGCCTTTCGTCCTGTGCGCCTCCGACGGTTACATCGAGGAGCACGGCTTTCTCGCCCACCCGAACGACATCGCCGCTCACGACTGCCTGGTCCATGTCAACGACCCGGTATGGCGGATCGGCCACGGGCACGCGAGCACCCTGCACAAGATCCGCAACATCGCCTTCACCTCCAACTCCTACATCGCCCTGCAGAAGGCGGCCGTGCACGGCAGGGGTATCGCCCTGCTGCCCCAGCGCCCCGCCTACGACGATCTCGTCGACGGCGCCCTGAAGGTGCTGCTGCCGCAGCGGGCGGTCCCCGACCGCCCGCTGTACGCGATCTACGGTCCGGGACGCGACACCCCGCGCAAGGTCAGCGTGTTCCTGGACTTCCTCGCCGACTGGTTCGTCCGCAATCCGATTCCCACGCTCCGCCCCTGAGTCCGGGACGACGGCGCAAGAAACGATTGCGCGTTCCGCGGCCCTCGGACCATTGAGCAGCCGGCGCCACGAAAACTATGCTCACCGGGGCAGAGGGAAACGAGGAATTCATGGGAATCCAGCGCATCGAATCGGTCACCTACGGCGTCGACGACCTCGACACCTGTGTACGGTTCTTCGAGGACTTCGGCCTTTCCCTCGTGGAACGGACCGGCGAACACGCGGTGTTCGAGACCCGCACCGCACAGACCCTGCACCTCGACACCGCCCCGGGCCCGCTGCTGCCGGCCCCGGTCGAGGACGGCCCCACCCTGCGGGAGGTCGTCTGGGGCGTCGACACCCGCGACGACCTGGACCGCCTGGTCACCGCGGCCGCCCACGACCACGAGGTCAGGGAGACTGCGGACGGCGTCCAGCACACCGTCGACCGCAGCGGCTTCGGCGTCGGACTCGCCCTCGCCCGCCCCAGGAAGGTGACGGTGGCTCCCCGCCGCACCAACACCTACGGCAGTGTGCGCCGTTGGAACGAGGCCCTGACCCCGGTCAGCCGCGCGCACCCCTGCGCATGTGCCATGTCGCCCTGAACATCGTCAAGGAGGAAAAGAAGAGGCCGTCGCCTTCTACACCGACGTCCTCGGCTTCCGCCCCACCGACGTCGTCGAACCCATGGGCGTCTTCCTGCAGGCCCCCGGCGACGACGACCAGCACACCATGCTGCTCTGCCACCGCCCCGACAAGGCGGGCGTCAACCACATCGCATACGAGGTCCCCGACTTCGACGACGTCGTCGAGGGCGGCAACCACATGATCGAGCGGGGCTGGCGCGAGGCCCGCAAGCTGGGCCGCCACACCATCGGCTCCAACGTCTTCCGCTTCCTGCACGCCCCCTGCGGCGGACGCGTCGAGTACGCCGCCGACATGGACCGGGTCGACGACACCTACGAGACCCGCGTGCACGAGACCACCCCGCCCCACCACATCTGGGCCCTGCGCGCCAACCGAGACCGGGACGCGCCGGCCCGGCCCTGAGAGTCCCTGAGAGGGCACTGACCCATGACCAGCGAACACGGCCATCCCGCCGTCCGTATGCACATCGCGGGCGAGTGGTGCCGGGGCGGCACCGGACGGACCGCCCTGATCGTCGACCCGGCCACCGAGGAGGTGATCGGAGAGGTTCCCCTGGCCTCCCCGGCAGACCTGGACCGCGCGCTCACCGCCGCCGCGGAGGGTTTCCGAACCTGGCGCGCCACCCCCATCGCCGAGCGCACCGCCGTCCTCCACCGCGCCGCCCGCCTGATCGCCGAGCGCGCGTCCGAGACCGGCCGTGTCATGACCCGGGAGCAGGGCAAACCGCTGCACGAGGCGACCGGAGAGGCCCTCCGCACCGCCGGCACCCTGCGCTGGCACGCCGACGACGCCCGCCGCGCCTACGGCCGCATCATCCCCGCCGCCCCCGGCACCGTCCTGACCGTCCGGCGTGAACCGATCGGCCCCGTCGCCGCGTTCGTCCCGTGGAACTTCCCGGTCGGCGGCCCCAACCGGAAGATCTCCTCCGCCCTCTCGGCGGGCTGCTCCATCGTCATCAAGGCCTCCGAGGAGACTCCGGCCACGGCGATGGAACTGGTCCGCTGCTACGCCGACGCGGGTCTGCCGCCCGGTGTCCTCAACCTCGTCTTCGGCGAACCGGCCGAAGTCTCCGAGCACTTGATCGCCTCACCGGTCACCCGCCTCGTCGCCTTCACCGGCTCCGTCCCCGTCGGCCGCCTGCTCGCCGCCAGAGCCGGCCAGGCCATGAAGCCCTCCCTGATGGAACTGGGCGGCCACGCCCCGGTGATCGTCTGCGCCGACGCCGACCCCGTGACGGCGGCCCGCAGTGCGGCCCGCGCCAAGTGGGCCAACGCCGGCCAGGTCTGCACCTCACCGAGCCGCTTCCTCGTCCATGAGTCGATCGCGGCGGAGTTCACCGCCGAGTTCGTCAAGGCGGCTGAGGCGGTGACGGTCGGCGACGGACTGGCCGACGGCACCACCATGGGCCCGCTCGCCAACGAACGCCGGCTCCAGGCCATGGAACGCCTCACCGCCGACGCCGTCGCCCGCGGCGCCGAGGTTCGCACCGGCGGCGTTCGGCTCGACCGCCCCGGCTACTTCTTCCCGCCGACCGTCCTCACCGACGTACCCGAGGACGCGCGGCTGCTCTCCGAGGAACCGTTCGGACCTCTCGCGCCGATCCTGCCCTTCGACGACCTCGACCAGGCGCTCGCCACCGCCAACGCGCTGCCGTACGGACTTGCCGCCTACGGGTTCACCGACTCCGCCGCCAGCGCCGAACGGCTCAGTGGCGAACTGGAGGCCGGCATCCTCTCCATCAACCACTGCGGCGGCTCCGTCCACGAGGCCCCCTCGGGCGGTGTCAAGGACAGCGGATACGGCCGTGAGGGCGGCCCCGAGGCGCTGGACGCCTACCTGGTCACCAAACGCGTCTCGCACCTGCTGACGCCATGAGGTACGCACGTGTCTCGGCGGGCGGGCGGGCGGTCTGGGGCCGGGTGGGGGAGGCAGACATCGAGCTGCTGTCCGGCTCCCCGCTCGGGCCGGACGGCCACGACGTCATCGGCACGATCCCGCGCGAGGGCGCGCACTGGCTGCCTCCCGTCGTCCCGCCCGTTTTTTACGCCGTCGGCCTGAACTACCCCCGGCACATCGCGCACACGGGAGCCGAGACCCCCGGCCGTCCCGAAGTCGGCTACCGGGCCAACAACGCCCTCACCGGGCACCTTTCGCCGATCGTCAAGCCGGCCGGCATCACCGGCCGCTTCGAGGCCGAGCCCGAACTCGTTGCCGTCATCGGCCGCACCCTGAAGCACGCGACCCACGACGAGGCGCGCGAGGGCGTCTTCGGCTGGACCATCGGCAACGACGTCAGCGCCCGCACCTGGCAGCACCAGGACCGCACGTTCTGGCGCAGCAAGAACAGCGACACCTTCAAACCGATGGGCCCCTGGATCGAGACCGACGTCGACGCCCTCGCACAGACGACCACGCTCCGTGTCAACGGCGCCGAACGCGCCGCTTTCCCGACCGGCGACATGGTTTTCGACCCCTACGACTACATCGTCGCGATCACCAGGCACCTCACCATGCACCCCGGCGACGTGCTGTGGATGGGCGCCGAGGCCACCTGTCGGCTGGAGCCCGGCGACACCGTCGAGATCGAGATCGGTGGCATCGGCGTGCTGTCCAACCCCGTACTTCTGGAAGGGAATCAGTCATGAGCGCGGCACCCCGCTACATCCACCACGTCAACTTCCCCACCACCGACCCCGACCGGACCGCCGAGTGGTACTCCAAGGTCTTCGGGATGAAGCGCATCATGCCCAAGTCCAACACCCGCGTGGTGCTGATGACCCGCGGCAACTTCGACCTGCACTTCACCCCGGTCGAGGAGATGGAGCGCATGGCGCCCTACCACTTCGCCGTCGAGGTCGACGACTGGGACGACTTCCTCACCCACCTCCAGGAGTTGGGCATCCGGCACACCCGGCCCGTCCGGCGCCCCGAGAACCAGTCGAGGTTCTGCTACATCCACGACCCCGACCACACCATGATCGAGCTCGTCCACCACGCCAAGCGCCCCAACTAGGCTTATAAACAAGGAAGTTCACTCGATGCCACTCGCCGACTCCGACGGCACCTCCCTCTACTACGAGCGCCACGGCAGCGGCCCCGCGATCCTGTTCGTGCACGGCAGCGGCGGTCACCACGCCGCCTGGTGGCAGCAGGTCGCCGCGCTGCGCGACGAGTTCAGCGTCGTCACCATGGACCTGCGCGGCTTCGGCGGATCCGACAGTTCGATGCCCGAGTTCGACGGCCAGGACTTCCCCGGGGACGTGGTCGCGGTCCTGGACACCGAGGACCTCACCGACGTCATGCTGGTCGGCCAGTCCATCGGCTCCGTCGCCGCCCTGCGCGCCGGCCTGATGCGCCCCGGACGGGTCTCGTCGGTCGTCCTCGGCCACTCCCTCGGCGGCATCAGCCACCCCGAACTCCGGAACTGGCCGCCGCCGACCGCGCCGAGGCCGTCAAGCTGCCCGTCCTCGACCGGCTGCTCACCAAGCCCTTCCAGACCGGCCGCCCCGACCTCACCTTCCTGTTCCAGCAGATGGGCACCTTCAACGCCGCCCGCATGCAGGACCTGCGCAACCTCGACACCAATGGCCCCTCGCTGGACGAGATCCGGGCCTCCGGCATCAAGGTCGCCTTCCTCGCCGGTGAGAAGGACGCGGTGCTCGGCGCCAAGACCGTCACCCGCGCCCACGAACTGCTCCCCGGCTCCCACCTCGAGATCGTCCCCGGCGGCCCCCACTCCATGTACTGGGAGACACCCGCCCCTACAACGCGGCCGTCGCCCGGCTGCGCCGCACCCTGACCACACCCGAGGACACCGAATGAACGACATCGGCCTCGACGCCGCCGAGAAGATCATCGCCGCCGCCCACGAGCGGGCCCGGGAGACCGGCAAGGCGGTGAGCGTCGCCGTCGTCGACACCGGCGGATTCGTCGTCGCCATCCACCGCGCGGACGGCGCCCGCCCCTCACCCCCGACATCGCCCGCGCCAAGGCGTACACCGCGGCCGTCATGCGGCGACCCGGGAAGATGCTGAAGAAGTGGCAGGAGAGCCAGCCCGTCTTCTTCTCCCAGCTCTCCCAGCTCCCCGGCGCCGCCATGCCCATCCTCGCCATCGAGGGCAGCATGACCATCCAGCAGGACGGCGAGATCATCGGTGGCCTCGGCATCGCCGGCGGCACCGCCGACGAGGACCAGATCATCGCCGACGAGGTCCTCCAAGCCCTCGGCTACGAAATGGAGTTCGCCGCCTGGGGTGTCGCGGGTACACGGAGCGGAAGGAGAGCTGAGCATGGCCGACACGTTCAACTACCGCATCGACCACCACGGCAGCCTGGTCCGGCCCGCCGGACTCGCGACCGGCGACCCGGAGGCGGTGGACGCGGCCGTGCGCGAGGCCGTCGTCCTCCAGCGCAGGCTGCGCTGCACCGTCGTCACCGACGGCGGCTTCCCCGCGAGGACTTCCGCAGCGCCGTCCTCGACACCGTTCCCGGCTTCCGCCGTACCGACGACGTGGGCCCGGACGGCCTGGTCCGCTGGGCCGCCGACTCCCTGCCGAAGGCGAACGGCCCCTGCTCCCCGGCTACGGCACCCGGCTCACCGCGCTGACGGTGACCGCTCCCAAGGCCGCGCTTCCGTCCCCGGCCTATCTCGCCGCGACCACCTTCCGGCCCGGCCTCGGGCTGTCCTCCGCCCGCGAACTCGGCGAGGCCCTGGCGGAGATCGTCCGGGCGGAGATCGCCCTGCTGGTCTCCCAGGGCGTCCGCCTCGTACAGCTCGACAACCCGCTCCTGCTGGACCGCACGGCCACCGATCCGGAGTCTGCCCCCGGCGCCCTGTCTTTCGAGGAAGCCCTCGCGGTGGACGCGGCGGCGGTACGGCTGGACGAGCGTCCCGAAGGCGTACGCATCGCCGTGGCACCCGGCTGGGTGGTGCCGGCGGCCGTGGACCGGGACCGGGCCGAGCGGCTGTTCACCGAAGTCCCCGCGGACCGCTGGGTGCTGCCCTTCGACCAGGGCACCGGGGCCGAACTCGATCTCGTACGGGCGCTCCCCGAGGACCGGGACGTCTGCCTGGGCGTGGTGGACGCGACCCTGCCGGCACTGGAGGACGTCGACACGGTGATGCGACGGATCGACGCCGTCGCGGAGGCCAAGGACCTCGAGGACATGGCCGTGGCACCGTCGCGCGGCTTCGCCGACGTTGCGTCCCGGCCCCTGCTCAGCGCCGAGGAGCAGCGCGCGAAGCTCGTCCTGGTCGAGACGATCGCCCGCTACTGCTGGGGCAACGAGTTCTGACATGCCGGGCGGGGGCCGGGACCTCACCCGGCCCCTGCCCCTCAGAGCACATCGGCGAAGGTCACCGACCGCTCCGTCAGCAGCGGCCACACCGCCTCGACGATCTCCTCCTGGAAGTGCGGCGCCGCCTTGTGCGCCGCGAACCCGGCCGCGTCGTCGTAGCACTCGTACAGCAGGAAGCCACCCGGCTCGTCCGCCACCGCGTGCACCTCGTACCGCAGGTTCGCCGGTTCCGCGCGGGTCGCCTCACGCGCCCGCAGCAACGCGGCACGCACCGTGTCCGCGTCGGCGGGCGCGCAGCGGTAGTGGGCGACGACTGCGTAAGCCATGTGATCAGCTCTCCTCGGCTCCCGGCGGTGCCGTGCACACCGTCCGGCCCGCCGATTCCAGCATGGATCGACCCCCGCGCGACGCAACCAATGCCTGCCCGCGCGGGCCTGGTGAACCCCTGCCGCATGGTGTGTCGTCGCGGTCATCCGCACCGCGGCCGACGAAGGAAGAAGTGATCCGATGCGCACTCTGGAAACACTCCTGGGCGGAGAGTGGGTGACGACCGGCGACTGGATCGACGTCCATGACCCGGCCGACGTCCGCACTCCCGTGGCCCGAGTCCCGGCCCTGTCCGCCAAGGACGTCACCCGGGCCTACGACCACGCCGAGCGCGGTTTCGCCGCCTGGCGGCGCACCAGCCCCTTCGAGCGGGCCCGCGTCCTCACCCGCGCGGCCCGGCTGATCCGCGAGCGCCTCGACACGATCGTCGCCGACGTGACCGCCGAGAACGGCAAGACGCTCACCGAGGCGCGCGGCGAGGCGGGCAAGGCCGCCGACTTCCTCGACCACTACGCCGCACTCGCCCGCCAGGGCTACGGCACCCTGCTGCACGACGCCCGCCCCGACACCCGTACGCACACGCAGCGCGAGCCCATCGGCGTCATCCTGGTGATCAGCCCCTGGAACGATCCGCTGATCACCCCGGCCCGCAAGCTCGCCCCGCTGCTCGCCACCGGCAACACGGCTGTGTTCAAGCCGGCCACCGAAACCCCGGCGTCCGGGCTGCACTTCGCCCGCGCCCTGCACGACGCGGGACTGCCCGCCGGTGTCCTGAACGTCGTCACCGGCCGCACCGCCGAGATCGAGGAGGCCCTGCTCGACGACCCCGGATCACCGGCGTCACCTTCACCGGCTCCAACGCCGTCGGCAATCGTATCCGCCGCCGCCTCGCCGACCGTAATGTCCGCTTCCAGGGCGAGCTGGGCGGCAAGAACGCCTCCGTCGTGCTGAGGGACGCCGACCTGGCCGCCGCCGCGAGGAGCGTCGCCGCCGCCTCCTTCGGCCAGGCCGGGCAGCGCTGCACCGCCACCAGCCGGGTGATCGTCGAGCGGCCGGTGTACGAGGAGTTCACCCGCTTGCTGGTCGCCGAGGCCGAGACGCTGACCGCCGGCCCCGGCACCGACCCCGCCACCACCCTGTGCCCGCTGTCCAGCCCCCGGCAGCGCGACAGTGTCCTCGCCGACGTCACGAGGGCCGTCGAGCAGGGCGCCACCGTCCTCACCGGCGGCACGGCGGACACCGAGGGCGACCGCGCGCACGGCTGCTACGTCCGGCCCACCGTCCTCGCCGACGTCACCCCCGAGTCGGCCGTCTGGCGCGAGGAGGTCTTCGGCCCGGTGCTCGCCCTGCGCGCGGTGGACGACTTCGCCGCCGCCGTCGACGCGGTCAACGACTCCGCCTACGGCCTCGCCGCCGCCGTCTTCACCCGCGATCTCGCCTCCGCCCACCGCTTCGCCGACGAGGCCGAGTGCGGCCAGGTCGCCGTCAACACCACCACCACCGGCTGGGACGTCCACCTCCCCTTCGGCGGCTTCCACGACTCCGGTACGGCCTACAAGGAGCAGGGCGACGAGGTCCTGCGCTTCTCCACACGCGTCAAGACGGTCGCCGTCCACTTCGGCGCGTGAGCACCCGATCAGAGAGGAGGACACCGATGGCGGACGAGACGGTCGGCGTGGTCGGCGCCGGGATCGTGGGCCTGGCCACGGCCCGCGAGACCGCGCTCAGGCGCCCCGGCACCCGGGTCGTGGTCTTCGAGAAGGAGCGGCAGGTCGCGCCGCACCAGACCGGCCACAACTCGGGCGTCGTCCACGCCGGCATCTACTACGCCCCGGGCAGCCTCAAGGCGGACCTGTGCGTGCGCGGAGTGGCCCTGCTGCGCGAGTACTGCCAGGACCGCCGGCTGCCGTACCAGGAGATCGGCAAGCTCGTCACGGCGGTCCGCCCGGACGAACTGGGCCGTATGGAGGACCTCTACGAGCGGGCCAGACACAACCACGTCCCCGATCTGCGCAGGGTCTCCGGGGATGAGATCAGGGAACTGGAGCCGCACGCCGGCGGCATCGCCGCCCTGCACTCCCCGCGCACCGCCATCACCGACTACCCGGCGATCGCCCGGGAGTTCGCCGGGGACGTCACCGGCTCCGGCGGTGAGGTGAGGCTCGGCTTCCGCGTCACCGGCATCACCACCGTCCCCGGCGGCATCGAAGTGGCGTCCGCGAGGGAACGCGTGACGGTGGACCGGCTCATCCTCTGCGCGGGCCTCCACTCGGACACCGTGGCACGGCTCGCCCAGGACCGGCGGGAGCCGGAAATCGTCCCCTTCCGCGGCGAGTACATGCTCCTGAGACCGGAGCGCGCCCACCTGGTCCGCGGCCTCGTCTACCCGGTACCGGACCCGCAGTACCCGTTCCTCGGCGTCCACTTCACCCCCGGGTGGACGGCTCGGTCGAGGTCGGCCCCAACGCCGTACTGGCCCTCGCCCGGGAGGGCTACACCCTCGGCAGGATTTCCCCGCGCGACCTGCTCGCCCTCGCCACCTACCCCGGTTCCTGGCGGATGGCGGCCCGGCACTGGCGCACCGGCGTAAGGAGTACCGGGGCACGCTGTCCACCAGGGCCTTCATGAAGGACGCCGGCCTCTACATCCCCGGCGTCGGCGCGCGGGACGTCGTACGCGGGGGCGCGGGCGTACGCGCCCAGGCACTGGACCGGGACGGCACCCTCGTGGACGACTTCCGCATCCACCGCGTCGGCAGGATCACCGCCGTACGCAACGCGCCCTCCCCGGCCGCCACCGCGTCCATGGCGATCGCGGAGCACATCACCACCGCCGCCCTCGACGCGGACTGACTCCCAAAACCCCTGCCTGCGGGGCGTTTTCGCGCAACAAGTGGTTGCGCTCCCGACGCTCCTGCGCGGGCCCGCACCCCGCCTAGCGTTCCTTGCGCACCACCGATTCACCGCACCCGGTGAACCCGAGAGAAGGAGTCCGCGCATGTTCGTCGTCGACACCCAGATCCACATCTGGAAGGAAGAGACCCCGGACCGCCCCTGGGTCCCGGGCGCCCGCGAGCGCATCCGGCTCAACGGCCACCGCGAGGACCCGTTCTCGTACGACGAGGCCCTCGAGCTGATGGACGAGGCCGGCGTCAACCGGGCCCTGATCCTCCCGCCCTCCTGGGAGGGCAACCGCATAGATTACGCCCTGGAGGCCTGCGAGGCCCACCCGGACCGCTTCGGCATCATGGCCCGTGTCCCGCAGGACGACGAGACCGAGGGCACCGCGATGCTGAAGGATTTCGCGCAGAACCCGCACATCAAGGGCACCCGGCTCACCTTCCACCGCCCGCAGGACCGGAACTGGATGATCGATGGCACCAACGACTGGTACTGGCCGATCGCCGAACAGCTCGGCATCCCCACCATGGTCCACGCCCCCATCTGGAAGCGGGAGCTGGGCGACATCGCCGCCCGGCATCCCGAACTGAGGATTGTCATCGACCACATGGGCATCATGGCCCGCTGTGTCGACGACGCCATCGGCTACTGGGTCCAGGAGACCGCCGACCTGCACGTCCACCCGAACATCTACGTCAAGGTCTCGGCGCTGCCCGGCTACTCCACACAGCCCTTCCCGAACAGCAACATCCAGAAGTACGTACGCGAGATGGTCGACCGGATGGGGCCCCGGCGCTGCTTCTACGGCACCGACATCACCCGACTGCTCGGCCACGGCATCACCTACACCGACACCATCGAACAGTTCACCAAGCACTGGGACTTCACGCCCGAGGAACTGGAATGGATCATGGGCCGCGGTATCTCCGAGGTCCTCGACTGGCCGATCGAGGGCTGAGGAACCACACGAGATGACGGACAGCAACCACAGGCGGGGATCTGACGGCGGTGACGCCCTCGTGTCCGCCTTCAACGCCGCAGGCGCCGACCACCTCTTCTGCTCCTCGGGGTCCGAGTGGGCCCCGGTGTGGGAGTCCCTGGCCCGGCGCCACCGCGACGGCGAGCCGGCGCCGCGGTATCTGGACCTCACCCACGAGACCGTCGCGGTCGGCATGGCGACCGGCTACGGCCTGCTGAGACGCCGGCCGCAGGGCGTGCTGCTGCACGCCGCCCCCGGCCTCCTCCAGGGCTCCATGGCCGTGCACGGGCACTGCTGGCCGGGGTGCCGATGCTGGTCGCCTCCTCCGAGTCGACCACGTACGGCGACGGCCCGGACCAGGACCCGGGCGGCCAGTGGTACCGCAACCTGTCCATCGTGGGCGGCCCGCACCAGATGGCACAGCCGTTCACCAAATGGGCCAACGAGGCCGCCGACATCAGCACCCTGCCCACCATGGTCACCCGGGCGGCGGAGCTGGCCTGGCGTGCCCCGGCCGGTCCCGTCTATCTGAACATCCCGCTGGAGATCCTCCTCGAGGACTGGGACGGCCGCGAGGCCGAACCCTCGTTCCGCCGGGCTCCACACTCCTCGCCCGAAGAGGCGGACCGGGTTGCCGGGTTGATCCGCGAGGCCCGCAACCCCGTGATCGTCACCGAGACCGCCGGCCGTGAGGCGGGCGGCTTCGAGGCCCTGGTCGGCTTCGCCGAGGCCTGGAACATCCCGGTCGTCGAGCCGGACTCGGCGGTCTGCGGCAACTTCCCGCGCACCCACCCGCTCCACGCCGGCAGCGACATCGGGCCGTGGATGGACGATGCGGACCTGATCCTCCTGGTCAACTGCCGCGCCCCGTTCTACCCGCCGAGCCGCAGGCCGTCGAAGGCGAAGGTCGTCGTCATCGACCAGGTGCCGCAGCGCCCGCACATCGCCTACCAAGTCCTCTTCGCCGAGGTGTACTTGGAGGATATATCGCCAACACCCTGCGCCAGCTGGCCAAGCGGGCGAAGGGCTTGGACGAGACCGCGGTGACCCTCCGCCGGGCGGCACAGGAGGAACGTCACACCGCTGAACAGAAGTCGATCGGGGCCGCCGAGTCGAAGGCCGCGCAATCCGGGGGCGTCGACCCCGTGCTGGTCGCCGCCACCCTGCGCGAACTGCTGGCTGGGCGGGATGGCATCGTCGTCGACGAGACCATCACCCACAGCCGGATCGTCAGACGCCACCTGCGCACCACCGCCCCCGACTCCTACTTCTACGTCCAGGGCGGCCTCGGCCAGGGCATCGCGGTCGCCCTCGGCGTCAAACTGGCCGCCAGGGAACGGCCGGTGGTCCTCACCATCGGCGACGGCGCGTTCACCTACAACCCGGTGATCCCGTCGTACGACGCGGCCAGGGCATACGAACTGCCGGTGCTGATCGTGGTCTTCAACAACCGTGTCTACAAGTCCATGAACCTCAACCACCGCCGCTTCTACCCCGACGGCGCGGCGGCCGGCACGGGGAGTGGCTCGGCACCGACCTGCACCGGCTGCCCAGGCTCGCGGCCTTCGCCGAACCGTTCGGGATGCACACCGAGACCGTCGACACCGCCGACGCCCTCGCGCCCGCCCTGGAGCGCGCGCTGAAGGCCGTCGCGGACGGCACCACCGCCGTCGTCGACGTCCTCGTCACCCGCTGACCCCAGGAGACCCGCACCATGACCGACACACCCGCCCCGGGATCCGCGTCCCCGTCGACGAGCTGCGCGCCTTCGCCGCCGCCCTCTTGGAGAAGGGCGGCCTCCGCCCCGATCACGCCCACACCACCGCCGACGTCCTCATCTGGGCGGCCCGGCGCGGCATCGACTCCACGGCGTCGCCCGCGTCCCCGCCTACCTGGACCTGATCGCCAAGGGCGTCGCCAATCCCGAGCCCGATCTCAAGACCGAGTCGACCACCCCGGCCGCCGCCGTGATCGACGCCGACCGCGCCCGGGCCCGGTCGCCCTGAGCGCCGCCGCCGAGGAGGCGGCCGGGCGGGCCAGGACGTACGGCATCGCCTCCGTCGGCGTACGCCGCACCGTGCACACCGGCGCCATCGGCCACTACGTCGCTAGGATCGCCGAACAGGGCCTCGTCGGCCTGGGGTTCGTCGTCGGCATGCCCAACATGGGCTACACCGGCGTCAAGGGCGCAGCCGTCGCCACCAGCCCCTCGCCATCGCCGTACCGGCGGGGACCGCGCCCCGCTGCTGCTCGACATGGCCACCGCCACCATCGCGCTGGGCAGAATCCGCCAGGCCAGGGCCAACGGCACCCCGCTCCCCGAGAACGCCGCCGCGACTGTGGACGGCACCCCCACCACCGACCCCGCGACGGCGGTCATGCCGCTCCCGCTCGGCGGCGCCAAGGGCTCCGGCATGTCCTCGCCTTCGAGCTGATCACCAGCGTGCTGGTCGGCGCGCCGATCTTCGCGTCCTTCCACTCCGACGACCCGGCCGGGCGCGAACACCGCCAGAACGCCCTGCTCATCGCCCTCGACCCGGCCGCCTTCGGCGGCGGCACCACGGCAGACTTCAGCGCGGCCGTGGACTCCACCCTGGCCACGCTCAAGGGCCTGCCGGTCGCCGACGGCGCGGACGGCGTGTTCTACCCCGGCGAGCGCAGCGCGGCCGTGGCGGCCGAGCGGGACGCGCGGGGGATACCGGTGACGCCGAAGGTGTGGCGCGAGCTGACCGAGAGCGCCGCACGGCTGGGGTCAGCCCACCGGCGTAGCACGACCGCCGTCGCTCCCACCGGAGCCTGACATACGGCGCTGACCTCGCCCACGTCCCGATGGGGTAGGCTTGACCTGGGTAATCACGATCGGGACGTGGCGCAGCTTGGTAGCGCACTTGACTGGGGGTCAAGGGGTCGCAGGTTCAAATCCTGTCGTCCCGACGAGTAGCCCGAAAGCCGTACCGGACCGTTTCCGGTACGGCTTTCGGCGTTACACCGTGCGGTCCCGACATCGGCCGCGACCACGTCGTGGCCGTTCGCGCAGTTCCCCGCGCCCCTGTGGGCGGGGCCGCGTCGCGGGCCGCTGGTGCGGCGTGGCTGGTCGGGACCATATGGCGGTGTCGCATGTCGGCGCACTCCGTGCGCCTTTGAGGTAGGGGCGGTGGACGCACCTATGGGGGCGCGGGGAACCGCGCGATCAGCCCCCGCCCGCCCGCACGCGCCCACGGCGAAGCTCACGCCGCCCCGAAGGCGCTGAACGCCCACCCCGTGGCCCGATGCACCGCATCCGACGGCAGCGCCCCCGCGCGTCCCGCAAAGCCTCCGCCAGCGACAGCCCGGCCCCCAGGCCCCTGTGAAGGGCCCCCATCAGGGGGACGACGGCCGCGTCGTTGACAGGCGAACTGCACGCCACCACCCCCGCCGTCCCCAGCGGCAGCAACGCCGTCACCAGGCCCAGCAGTTCATCCGCCCCCACCGAAGCGAACCGTGCCGTGTCGCAGCAGGACAGGATGATGCGGTAGGGGCTGCGGTCCAGCCGTTCGAAATCGTGCACGATCAGCGGCCCGTCGGCCATCCGCAGCGACGAGAACATCGGACCGTCCGCACGGAACGCGCCGTGCGCGGCGATGTGCGCGAGACCCGCCCCGTCCAGCTCCCGCAGGACCCGCGGCACCGTCGCCTCCTCGTACTCCAGGACGGTCGCACCGCGGTAGCGGGCGGCCAGCTCCGGCACCTCCGCACCGCCCGTCGCGAGCCCCGGACCGCGTACCAGCACCTGACGGCCGCCGGGCGGCGGCGCCGTCTCCCTCGCGCGCAGCCAGCTGCTCGCCGACGGCGACACGCTCACCACCCGCTCCCGCAGCGACGGCAGCAGCGCCCACGGCACACGGTGCAGCCGCCCCGGCGGCACGATCACCACCGTGCCGTCGCCGAGCTGCGCCGCGGCCGGGCCGAGCAGCAGCTCCTCCAGCCGTCGGCCCGCCGCCTCCACCACCGGCAGCCGCGCCCGCGCCCCGGATGGGCCAGCCGCCGCAGCCCCGCCTGTACATGCTCGGCCTCGGTCTCCGCCGCCGCCAGCAGCCCCGCCTCGAACCGCCGCACCCGCCCCCGCCCGCACAGCAGCACCTGGACCCGCCCGTCGAGCACCGCCAGTTCGACCAGCGACGTGTCGTCCCCCAGCCGCGCGAGCAGCCGTCCGACGTCGAACCGGTCGCCGTCGTCCGGCGCCTCACCGCGCATGTGCAGCGTCCGGGACCGGATCTCCCGCTCCAGCCGCCGCTGCTCCCGCTCCAGCGCCGGTACGGTCCTGCCCTCCATACGGGCCTCCTCCGCACGGGCGGCGATCTCCCGGTAGGCGGTCATACCGCTGAGCAGCGCGCGGTCGGCGGGCGGCCGGGTGGGCGGTGCGGACAGCGCGGTGGCCCGCCAGCGTTCGCTCCACACCAGCAGCCGCCGCGGCCCGCCCGAGACCAGGCTGGCCCGCTGGGCGAGCGCGGCCAGCTCCGCGCCCTGCGCGGTGGCGCGGGCCCGCAACTCCGAGGCGCCCAGCGTCATCCGGTGGTCGTCGAGCACGTCCAGGCCGCGCCGGCACGCCTCCAGCACCCCGCGCGGGGAACCGGCGGCCCGCGCGCGCAGCGCCTGCGCCGACCAGCCCGTCAGCCGCGCGAGCGGCTGTCCGCCGTGTCTGCTCCGCGCGGCGAGCGCGAGATGCCGCTCAGCCTCCGCCGTCCGCCCCAGGTCCAGGGCGATCCGCCCGGCCAGCAAGGACGCCTCGGGGCGGCCGGCGCCCCGAGCGCGGCCAGCCGCCCGGCCACCGCCGCCGCGTCCGCGACCAGCCGGCCCGAGACATGCCCGGCCGCGTGCCGGGCCCCGATCAGCACCAGCCGCGCGTGCGCCTCCCACCAGGTGCGCCGCTGCCCGGCGAACAGCCGCACCGCGAGCGCCGCCCGCGCGATCGCCGTCTGCGGTTCCCCGCGAGGCGGGCCGCACGCGCGGCGGCCAGCAGCAGCTCCGCCTTGCGCGTGGACTGCCCGCCGATCCCGTCCAGCGCCCGGACCGCCGCGTCCGCCTCGGCCAGCGCCTCCGCCGCCAGCCCGGCCGCCATCAGCACCTCGCAGCGCCGGATGTTCAGCATGAACGTCGGCGTGCCCAGCTTGGCGTACCGTTCCTCCGCCTCGTCGAGCAGCCGCAGCGCGGCCGGCACGTCACCCGCGCGGAACGCGGCCAGCCCCCGGCTCTCCACCGCGTCCGCCTTGTCGTGCTCCTGGCCCGTCGTGTCCCACAACGCCTCGGCCGCCGTGAAGTCGGCGACCGCCCGCTCCACCGACCCCAGCGCCAGATGCACCGTCGCCCGCAGCGTCAGCGCCCGCGCCGTCCAGATCACGTCCCCGGCCTGCCGCAGTACGGGAATGGCCCGCCGTACGTCCTCCAGCGCCTCCTTGTGATGGCCCAGCACCCACCACGAGTACGCCCGGCGGAACAGCACCCGCGCGCGGGTGTGTCCGCTGCCGCGCTCGACACCGCGCCCCAGCGCGTCCATGCCCTGCCGGGTGCGCCCCGCGTGCACCAGCGCCACCCCGAGCGTGGCGAGGACGTCCGCCTCCCGCTCCGCCGAGTCCGCGCGGGCCGCCCAGGTACGGGCCCGCCGCAGATGGGTCAGGGCCAGCCGCAGATCGCCGAAGTCGCGCTGCCAGATGCCTATCACCTGATGCGCCACGGAGGCGTGCAGGGCCGGGGGACGGTCGCCCAGCACCTGTTCCGCCCTCGCCCGCGCCTCACCAGGATCGGCGAACACCATCGGCAGCAGTTCCAGCACCGAGTCGCTTCCCGCTGTCACCCCACGATGGTAGTTCTCGGTCAACACGCCTCACAGGTGTGACGCTGTATCAAACCCCCGCTCCACGGCTCTGCTTACACGACAGCTCCGCGGCACCGGCCGCCGTCGCACCAGTGGAGGAAATCCATGGCACCACAGCGATTCCGCGAGCAGTTCACCCAGATCCAGCGCTCGATGCCCGACGTCCCCCTGGCGATGGGACCGGACGACGCGGGCGAGTTCCTCTACGAGAAGGGCGTCGTCCTCGCCCGCGACGGCGAGGAGGCCCGCGTCGTCGAGGACACCGTGCGACAGCACTTCACCACCTTCGCCGGCCTCACCCCGGACCATGTGCGCCGTACGAGCCCGCGGACCAACCGCTCCGGCATCACCCGCATCCGGGTCGCCGACCCCGGCCAGGGCGACGGCAGCGGCGACCCGGCGGTCGCGGGAGCCCTGCGCGCCCTCTCGGCGGCCGAGGAGCGCACCGGCCGCCGTCTGGTCAGCCGCAACCACGTGGTGTCCATCGCCGTCAACGCCTGCCCCGGCGACGAGCCCGTGCCCGTGGCGCGCGGCGCCCAGCCCAACCCGGCCGCCGCGGAAGGCGCTCACGACCCCGGGACCGCCGTCGGCGTGCTCGTGATCGACACCGGCCTCATGCACGACCACGGCTCCTACCCGCCGCTCGCCCACACCCGCGGCGACGTACAGGTGGAGTAGTGCGACGGCGACGGGGTCCTGCGGGAGTACTGCGGGCACGGCACGTTCATCGCCGGACTCGTCGCCGCCGTCGCCCCCAACACCGACATCACCGTCCGCGGCACCCTCAACGACGCCGGTGCCGTCCTGGAGTCCGAGTTCGGCGAGAGACTCTTCGAGGCCGTGGACCGTGACGGCTGGCCCGACGTCATCAGCCTCTCCGCCGGCACGTCCAACGGCCGCACCGACGGGCTCCTCGGCGTCGACGCCTTCATGCGGGAACTGCTCGAACACCCCACGCTGCTGGTCGCCGCCGCGGGCAACAACGGCAGCGTCACCCTGTTCTGGCCCGCCGCCTACGCCGCGCTGCCCGGCTACGAGAACGCCGTCCTGTCCGTCGGCGCGCTGCGCGGGGACGGCGAGTTCGGCGCCTGCTTCAGCAACCACGGGGGCTGGGTGAAGGCGTACGCGCCCGGCGAGCGGCTCACCGGCGCCCTCACCGGCTTCGAGACGCCCGTCCCGTACGTGTACCAGCACTCCACGTACGACACCTGCCGCTACGGCTTCACCTACGCCTGCACCTGCCACCACCCGCGCCACACCGGTGTGCTGAGCGAGGACGGTACGACCGGCAAGCCGGACCAGGTGATGTTCGAAGGGCTCGCCCAGTGGAGCGGGACCTCGTTCGCCACCCCGTCGCGGTCGGCATGGTCGCCGCCCACATGGCCGCCCAGGCCGAGACCGACCCGCGCAAGGCCCGGCGCCAACTCCTCGACGCGAACACCGAGTACGCGGAAGTGCGCGGGGCGCACGTCCCCGCGCTCCTCCCGCCCACCTGGCGCCCCGTGTCCGTCTCACCACCCTCCGCGCGGACATGACGACCGGAGCCCTCCCTCCACGGCGTACGATGACGTGCCGTACACGAGGGGTGTGACCGTGGAGCGTAGGGAAGTCGGCGCGTTGGTCCGGTCCGCTGTCGACGGTGACGCGGCGGCCTGGAAGTCGATCGTGGAAGGGCTCGGCCCACTGGTGTGGTCCGTGGTGCGCTCGCACCGGCTCTCCGACGCCGACGCGCACGAGGTCTACCAGACCGTGTGGTTCCGTTTCGCCCAGCATCTCGGGCGGATCCGGGAACCCGACAAGGCCGGTTCCTGGCTGGCCAGTACCGCGCGGCACGAGTGTCTGAAGGTGCACAGGGACGCCCGCCGGCTGATGCTGACGGACGATCCGGGGCTGCTGGACCGGGCCAGCGAGGACGGTGCGCCGGAGCAGTCGCTGCTCGAGGCGGAGGAGGCGGCCGCGCAGAGCGAACGCGTGCGGCGGCTGTGGCAGGAGTTCGAGGAACTGGGCGAGCGGTGCAGGCAGTTGCTGCGCGTACTGATCGCGTCGCCGCCGCCCAGCTATCAGGAGGTGTCCGCCGCGCTCGACATCGCGGTGGGCAGCATCGGACCGCTGCGCCAGCGCTGTCTGCGCCGGCTGCGGGCCCGGCTGGAGGAACGGGGGCGATGTGAGCGACGGCCTGGACGACGACTTCGACACCGATCTGCTGGAGGAGGAACTCCGGCAGGCGGCCGCGGTGCTGGACCCGCTCCCTCCGGCGCTGCTGCAGGTGCGCGGTCGACGCGTACGCGCTGTACTCCCTCGAGGCCCGCGTGGCCGAGCTGACCTTCGACTCGCTGGTCGACGCCATCCCGGTCAGGGGAGCGACGGACGTGCCCCGCATGCTCACGTTCACCGCCGGTGAGGTGACGCTGGACGTCGAGGTGACGGCGGAGGGGCTGCTGGGGCAGGTGCTGCCGCCTCAGCCGGGGCGTGTGGAGGTGCTCGGTGGGCCGCTGCGGGGGTCTCGCTCGTCGCCGATGAGCTGGGACGGTTCGCCACGGCGGATGCGCCCGCCGGGCCGTTCGCCCTGCGTCTGCACACGGGTGCGGACGTGGTGGTCACGGAGTGGCTCCGGGCCTGACGCGGTCGGGTGACGGTCGAGGGGCGGTCGTGTCTTCCCGGCTGCCGGACCAGGTTTTCGCCCCCGCCGCCCCTTCCCGATCCCGTCCCACGGGGGCCCTGCCCCCGGACCCCGCTCCTCAAACGCCGGAGGGGCTGACAGGGCGCTCAGGCGCCGGAGGGGCTGACACTGTTCGAGACTCTGTCGATCAGGGTGGTGAGTGCCGAGGCGAGCCCCCGCAGGCCCGGGCCCGCCGGGCCTCCCGGCTCGGTCATGTACGTGTCGCGGCGGATCTCCACCATCAGGGCGGACACCTCCGCCCGCTCGCCGTAGAACTCCAGCGGTACGTACGCCCCTCGAACGGGCTGTCCAGCCCCGTCTCCCCGCACGGCGCGAACGCCTCGCGGGCGGCGTCGAGCAGGGCGGCCGGGGTGTGGAACGCGTCGGTGCCCAGGCAGATCTCGGGCCGGGGCTCGTCGCCGTGCAGCTCGTACGGCAGCGGGGCGCTCGGGTACGAGTGCACGTCGATGATCACGGCCCGCCCGGTCGCCGCGAGCCGGCCGGCGACGACCTCCGTCATCGCCCGCGCGTACGGCCGGAAGTACCGCTCGACCAGCGGCCCGGGATCGAACCCGTCGGGCCGCAGCACGTCCTTGTGCGTGGTCCGCGTGTAGACCGCGCCCATGCCGACGGCCAGCATCTCCTCCCGCTCGTCCGGGAACCGCTCGGGGTCGACGACCAGCCGCGACAGTCCGTTCACGAACCGCCAGGGCGTGACACCGGCGGCCAGGGCCGCGGCCTCGGCGATGGCCGCGGTGTGCGAGTCGGTGATGTGGTCGAGCTCCTGCTCGAGGCCGGTGCCGTCCAGCACGATCCCGGACCGCACGTCCGCCGGTATCTCCCGCGAGGAGTGCGGCACATGCAGGATCACGGGGAGTCCGGGTCACCGGCCAGAAGTCCGTAGGACGGCGGTGTAGCGGTCATTCGGCTGCTCCAGGGGATTGTCAGTGGTGCACGGCATGATCAAGGTGCCACATCCCACTGACAACGCCGACCAGCGAGGCCCTCATGCCGATCAGTAACGAGCAGGTGACCGCCCACCCGTTCCTGAGCGCCCTGTACCGGAGCACCTACTACCCCGACCATGTGGTGGACCGCGGCCGGGCCGTGCTGCTCGCGCTGTGCGAGCGCATCGAGGCGGAGCGCCCCGCCGGTCTCGCCGCGCTCTACGCGCTGACCCACGCAGCCACCGAGGAGTTCAACGACCTTCAGGACGCCTTCGTGGAGGCGGGCAGCGAGATCGAGACGGTGGCCCGGGACGAGATAGGCGGGGAGTTCTGGTTCGTGGCGCGGGCCTACGGCTTCGCGGAGGCCGACGTCGAGGAGCTGATCGCCCCGCGCGACTGGTGAGCCGGCACCGCCCGACACGGCTCCGCCCCGGCCGGGCGCGAGGCCGGCCGGGGCGGAGCCGCGGGGAGCGTCAGCTCAGGGACGCCAGTGCCTCGTTCCACGTGGTGGACGGGCGCATGACCTCGGCGGCCCTGGCCGGGTCGGGCTGGTAGTAGCCGCCGATCTCGGCCGGCCGGCCCTGTACGGCGTTCAGCTCGTCGACGATCGTCGCCTCGTTCGCCGCGAGTGTCTCGGCGAGCTGGGCGAACGCCTTCGCGAGGTCGGCGTCGTCGCTCTGCGCGGCCAGTTCCTGTGCCCAGTACAGGGACAGGTAGAAGTGGCTGCCGCGGTTGTCGATGCCGCCGACACGACGGGTCGGGGACTTGTCCTCGTTGAGGAAGGTCGCCGTGGCGCGGTCGAGGGCGTCGGCGAGCACCTTGGCCCGGGTGTTGCCCGTGACCGAGGCGTACTGCTCGAGCGACGGCACCAGCGCGAAGAACTCACCGAGGGAGTCCCAGCGCAGGTAGTTCTCCTTGACGAGCTGCTGCACGTGCTTCGGCGCGGAGCCACCCGCACCGGTCTCGAACAGGCCGCCGCCCGCCATCAGCGGGACGACCGACAGCATCTTGGCGCTGGTGCCCAGCTCCAGGATGGGGAACAGGTCGGTCAGGTAGTCGCGCAGCACGTTGCCGGTGACCGAGATGGTGTTCTCGCCGCGGCGGATGCGCTCCACCGACAGCTTCGTCGCCTCGACGGGGGACAGGACACGGATGTCCAGGCCCTCGGTGTCGTGCTCCGTGAGGTACTGCTCGACCTTGGCGATCAGGTTGGCGTCGTGGGCGCGGGTGGCGTCCAGCCAGAAGACGGCCGGGTCGCCGGTAGCGCGGGCGCGGGTGACTGCCAGCTTGACCCAGTCGCGGATCGGCGCGTCCTTGGTCTGGCAGGCGCGGAAGATGTCACCGGCGGAGACGGTCTGCTCGAGGACGGCGTTGCCGGCCTGGTCGACCAGCCGGACCGTGCCCGTGGTGGGGATCTCGAAGGTCTTGTCGTGGCTGCCGTACTCCTCGGCCTTCTGCGCCATCAGACCGACGTTCGGCACCGAGCCCATGGTGGACGGGTCGTAGGCGCCGTTGGCCCGGCAGTCCTCGATCACGGCCTGGTAGACACCGGCGTAGCTGGAGTCCGGGAGCACCGCGAGGGTGTCGGCCTCCTGGCCGTCCGGGCCCCACATGTGGCCGGACGTGCGGATCATCGCCGGCATGGAGGCGTCGACGATGACGTCCGAGGGGACGTGCAGGTTGGTGATGCCCTTGTCGGAGTCGACCATCGCCAGCTCCGGGCCCTCGGCGAGCTCGGCGTCGAAGGACGCCTTGATCTCGGCGCCCTCGGGCAGTGACTCCAGGCCCTTGTAGATGCCGCCCAGACCGTCGTTCGGGGTCAGGCCGGCCGCGGCGAGCTTGTCGCCGTACCGCGCGAACGTCTTCGGGAAGAAGGCGCGCACCACGTGGCCGAAGACGATCGGGTCGGAGACCTTCATCATCGTGGCCTTCAGGTGCACGGAGAACAGCACGCCCTCCTCCTTGGCGCGGGCGACCTGCGCGGTCAGGAACTCGCGCAGCGCGGCGACGCGCATCACGGAGGCGTCGACGACCTCGTCCTTCTTCACCGGCACGGACTCGCGCAGCACCGTGGTGGTGCCGTCGTCGCCGACCAGCTCGATGCGCAGCGCGCCGTCCTCCGCGATGACGGCGGACTTCTCGGTGGAGCGGAAGTCGTTCTCACCCATGGTCGCCACATTGGTCCTGGACTCGCCGGTCCAGGCGCCCATGCGGTGCGGGTGGGTCTTGGCGTAGTTCTTCACCGAGGCGGGGGCGCGGCGGTCGGAGTTGCCCTCGCGCAGCACCGGGTTCACGGCCGAACCCTTGACCTTGTCGTAGCGGGCGCGGATGTCGCGCTCCTCGTCGGTCTTCGGGTCGTCCGGGTACGCCGGCAGCGCGTAGCCCTGGCCCTGCAGCTCGGCGACCGCGGCCTTGAGCTGGGGGATCGACGCCGAGATGTTCGGCAGCTTGATGATGTTGGCCGCCGGCGTCTTCGCCAGCTCACCGAGCTCCGAGAGGGCGTCCGGGATGCGCTGGTCCTCGGCCAGGTACTCCGGGAACAGGGCGATGATGCGCCCGGCCAGCGAGATGTCACGCGTCTCCACGGTGACACCCGCCTGAGAGGCGTACGCCCGGACCACCGGCAGGAAGGAATACGTCGCCAGGGCCGGGGCCTCGTCAGTGTGCGTATAGATGATGGTCGAGTCAGTCACCGGGTGCTCCGCTCCACGTCTGCAACATTGCTCGACATCAAGATATCTCGTGGCCGTCCGGGGCTCGACAGGGTCCGCGCCCACTTCCGGCCGATCTCCCGCCGCGGGCCTTCCCGGGCGGCGGGAGATCACCCGGCCGGTGTGCCTCAGATGGGCCGGGTGGCCGTCATGTCGTCCATCATGGCGTCCGTGTGGCGCTGCTGGGGAACACCACCGAGCCTTGCTGGAGTGCCACCGTCCGGGCGGGCGACGGGATGCGGATGCCCTCCTCGCGGTAGCGGCGGTGCAGGCGCTTGATGAACTCGTGCTTGATCCGGTACTGGTCGCTGAACTCGCCGACGCCCAGAATCACGGTGAAGCCGATCCGGGAGTCCCCGAAGGTGTGGAACCGCACCGCCGGCTCGTGCTCCGGCACCGCCCCGGTGATCTCCGTCATCACGTCGGTGACCACGTCCATCGTGGCCCGCTCCACCTGCTCGAGGTCACTGTCGTACGACACCCCGACCTGGACCAGGATGGTCAGCTGCTGCTCGGGACGCATGAAGTTGGTCATGTTCGTTTTGGCGAGCTGCCCGTTCGGGATGACCACCAGGTTGTTGGACAGCTGGCGGACGGTCGTCTGGCGCCAGTTGATGTCCTCGACATAACCCTCCTCGCCGCTGCTCAGCCGGATGTAGTCACCCGGCTGCACGGTCTTGGAGGCGAGGATGTGGATGCCCGCGAACAGGTTGGCCAGCGTGTCCTGCAGCGCCAGCGCGACGGCCAGACCGCCGACGCCGAGGGCGGTGAGCAGCGGGGCGATCGAGATGCCCAGCGTCTGCAGCGCCACCAGGAAGCCGATCGCGAGGACCAGGATCCTGGTGATGTTCATGAAGATGGTCGCCGACCCGGCGACCCCGGAGCGGGACTGGGTGACCGAGCGCACCAGCCCCGCCACCACCCGCGCCGACGAGATCGTCGCGGCGAAGATGACCATCAGCGTCAGCGTCTGGTTGACGCTGTGCTGCACGGCGCGGGTCAGCGGCAGTGCCGCCGCCGCGGAGGCCGCACCGCCCGCGATCGCCGCCCAGGGCGCGATCATGCGCAGCGCGTCCACGAGGACGTCGTCCCCGCGCCAGCGGGTGCGGTCGGCGTGCCGGCCCAGCCAGCGCAGCAGCATCCGCAGCAGGAACGCCGCCAGCAGGCCGGCCACGACGGCGATACCGGCGTACACCAGATCGTGTCCGGTGAGGCCTCGGGTCACCGCTCACCTCCGGCGGACACCCGGGCCGACGGGCGTATGTGAAATCGTGTCACGTGTCGTCACCTGTCCGTGTTCTACGGGATGTACCCGCGCCGACCGTTCCTGACCTGCGGTCGCGCGATCGCTCATCCTGCCGTATCCCGCAGGGCGGTTCGCACCAACGGGCCCGGCCCGGCGGTCAGATGACCTTCAGCCGCACCAGCGCGCCCAGGGTCAGCGCTCCCGGCAGCAGCGGCAGCCACACCGTGATGATCCGGAAGACCAGTACCACCGCCGTGGCCGCGGCCGCCGCGCCGCCCACCGCCACCAGCGCCACCACCAGCGCCGCTTCGACGGAGCCGATCCCGCCGGGAGTCGGCACCAGCGCCACCGCGACCGTCGCCGCCAGATACGCCACCGCCATGTGCGCGGGCGGCACCGCGAGACCGAACGCCAGCCCCACCAGCACCAGCGCCGCCGCCTGCAGCGCGGGGAAGGCCAGCGCCCCGCCCCACAGCGCCAGCGCCCGCGACGGCAGGGCGTGCACCGACCGCGCCTCGCCCAGCGCCGTCCGCAGGAACCCCACGACCACCCGCCGCAGCCGCCGTACGGCCGTCAGCGCCACCGCGACGACGGCCAGCACCCCGCCGGCCGCGAGCAGCAGCGGACCGAAGGCTCCTCGGGCAGCAGCGAACCGAACCGCAGCGCGCCGGGGAACGCCACCAGCAGGGCCGCCAGCAGCCCCACCCGGCCGACCGACTCCGCCAGCAGATACAGGGCCAGCGCGGCCGAGGAACAGGCCGGCGGCAGCCCGCACACCGTCATGAACCGCAGATTGACCGCGCTCGCGCCCAGCCCCGTGGGCAGCAGATGGTTCGCCGCGCCCGCCGCGAACTGCGTGGCCAGCAGCCGCCGTCCGGGCAGCCTTTCCAGCACCGCGCCCTGCCGGGTGCACGCGGCCGCCACCCAGGTCAGACAGGTCGCGCCGGCCGCGGCCAGCAGCCAGGGCCAGCGGGCGGTCGCCAGTTGGGCGAACCCCTCCGCCAGCACCGACCGGTGCCGCACCGCGACCACGGTCACCAGCAGCAGCGGCAGCACACAGGATCCGGCGGATCGTCCCCGTCACAGCCCCCGAGGATGTCGGCCGCGCGCCAACGGCGGGTTGCGGCTGCCCGGCCGCCCGCTGACGGCCGGGCAGCGGGGCGGGGCCGTCCTTGACCTCAATCATGCTCGAGGTTCTACCTTCGTCCGCATGAGCATGGAGACCACAGCGTGGACACAGCTGCGCGGCGTCATGACCGCCGAGGACGAGTACCGACCCTGACCAGAGCGACACTGCGCCGCATCGGCGCCTTCGCCCGCCCGCACCGCCGCCGGCTGACCCTGTTCGTGCTCCTCGGCACGGCGACGGCCGCGCTCGCCGTCGCCACCCCGTACTCGCCGGGCGGGTCATGGACGCCATCGTCTCTGGCGGCGCCGAGGCCACGGTCGTACGCCTGGCCCTGCTCATCGCGCTGATCGCCGTCGTGGAGGCGGGCCTCGGCGTGCTCGGTCGCCGGCTGTCGGCGGCTCTCGGCGAGGAACTCATCCTCGACCTGCGGACAGCGGTCTTCGACCATGTGCAGCGGATGCCGGTCGCGTTCTTCACACGCACTCGTACGGGAGCGCTGGTCTCCCGTCTCAACAACGACGTCATCGGCGCCCAACGCGCCTTCAGCAACACCCTGTCGACCGTGGTCGGCAACCTGGTCACCCTCGTGCTCACCCTCGCCGTCATGCTCACCCTCTCCTGGCAGATCACCCTGCTCGCCCTGGCCCTGCTGCCGGTGTTCGTGATCCCGGCCCGCCGCATGGGCCGCCGTATGGCAGGGATGCAGCGCGAGGCCGCCGCCCTGAACGCCGCCATGGGCACCCGGATGACCGAGCGGTTCTCCGCCCCCGGCGCCACCCTGGTCAAACTGTTCGGAAGCCCCGAGGAGGAGTCGGAGCAGTTCGCCGTCCGCGCCCGCCGCGTACGGGACATCGGCGTCCGTACGGCCACGGCGCAGACGGTGTTCATCACCGCCCTGACCCTCGTCTCCGCCCTCGCGCTCGCCCTCGTCTACGGCGTCGGCGGCCGGCTCGCCCTCGGCGGCACCCTGGAACCCGGCGCCGTCGTGGCCCTGGCCCTGCTGCTCACCCGGCTCTACGCCCCGCTCACCTCCCTCGCCGGGGCACGGGTCGAGGTGATGAGCGCGCTGGTCAGCTTCGAGCGGGTCTTCGAGATCCTCGACCTCGAACCGCTCATCCAGGACACGCCGGACGCCCGCGAACTGCCACCGGGCCCGGTCTCCGTCGAGTTCGACGACGTCCGCTTCGGCTATCCGTCCGCCGACAAGGTCTCCCTGGCCTCCCTGGAGGAGGTGGCCACCCTCGACACACGCGGCGGTGACGTGGTGCTGCACGGCATCTCCTTCCGCGCCGAACCCGGGCAGACCGTCGCCCTCGTCGGCTCCTCCGGCGCGGGCAAGTCGACCATCGCCGGGCTTCTGCCGCGGCTGTACGACGTCGACTCCGGCGCCGTACGCGTGGGCGGCGCCGACGTCCGCGAGCTGACCGCCGCCTCCCTGCGCGCCACTGTGGGGATGGTTACCCAGGACGGTCATCTCTTCCACGACACGGTGCGCGCCAACCTGCTCCTGGCCCGTCCGGAGGCGACCGGGCCCGAACTGTGGGACGCCCTGCGCCGGGCCCGCCTCGACACCCTCGTACGGGCCCTGCCCGACGGCCTGGACACGGTCGTGGGGAGCGGGGCTACCGGCTCTCGGGCGGTGAGCGCCAGCGCATGACCATCGCCCGGCTGCTGCTGGCCCGTCAGCGCGTCGTCATCCTCGACGAGGCCACCGCACACCTGGACAACACCTCGGAGGCGGCCGTGCAGGAGGCGCTCACGGAGGCGCTGGAGGGCAGGACGGCGATCGTCATCGCCCACCGGCTGTCCACCGTCCGGGCCGCCGATCTGATCCTGGTGGCCGAGGCCGGCCGGATCGTGGAACGCGGCACGCACGAGGAACTGCTGTCCGCCGGCGGACGCTACGCCGAGCTGTACCGCACCCAGTTCGCACGGCAGTCGGGGGAGACGATGGCGGCGTAGGGGAGCGGACACACGGAAGGGAGGACACCCGCGGGTGTCCCTCCCCTTCCGCCGGTTCTGCCAACCGCTACCGGGTCGGCGCGGCGGTCCTCGTCCGGTCCGGTCGGTCACCGGCGTCGGACTTCGCCCGTCCGGAGCCGCCCCGGCCCCGGCCGCGGCCGCCCTTGCGGCCACTGCCGTACGCGTCGAGCGTGATGGCGAGCGGCGACGCGGTCAGGACCGACGAGTACGTGCCCACCAGCATGCCGATCAGCAGGGCGAGCGCGAAGTCGGTCAGTGAGTCGCCGCCCAGCAGGGCCAGCGCGGCCAGGATGAAGAGCACACCGATACCGGTGTTGACGGTACAGGGCACCGTTTGCAGGATCGCCTGGTTGGTTACCTGCGCCAACGGTGCCTTGCTGTCCTTGCGCCACAGCTCGCGGATGCGGTCGAAGACCACGACGGAGTCGTTCACCGAGTAGCCGATCACGGTGAGCAGCGCCGCCAGGAACACCCCGTCGATGGGCTTGCCCAGCCACGCGAAGATACCGGTGAGGATGACCACGTCGTGGGCCAGGGCACTGACCGCGCCGGTGCCGAACATCCAGCGGAACCGGAACGCGAGGTACAGCAACTGGGCGCCGAGGGCCAGCCCGAGCGCGATCAGCGCGTTGCGGCGCAGCTCGTCGCCGAGGCTCGGGCCGATCAGCTCGTCGCGGACCTTCTCCGCCCCGCCGCCGACCTCGCCGATCGCCTCGGCCACCTTGACGGCTTGCGTGTTGGTCAGCTCCTCGGTGCGCACCGTCAGCTGGTTGTCCCCGGAGGACTGCACGACGGCCTGCGGGAAACCGGCGTCGGAGAGCGCCTCACGGGCCCGGTCCGGGTCGACGGTGTTCGTGGTGGAGTACTCGATCAGCCGGCCGCCGGTGAACTCCACACCGAAGTTCAGCCCGCGCACCGCGATGCCCGAGCCGGCGACGATCAGGACCAGGGCGGAGACCGCCAGCCAGCGGCGCGGGTTCCGCATGAGCTGCGGGTCGCGCCGGGTGAGGTAGGTACGGACCCGGCCGATGGACGCCAGACCGGTCATCTTCGGACGGCGGTGCACCCAGCGGCGGGCCACGGCGAACTCGGCCAGCACCCGGGTGATCACCAGGGCGCTGATCATGGACGCGAGGACACCGATGCCCAGCGTCACACCGAAGCCCTTCACCGGCCCGGAGGCGAGCACGAACAGCAGCGCCGCCGCGATCAGGGTGGTGACGTTGGAGTCCGCGATGGCGCTGAACGCGCCCTTGAAACCGGCGGTCAGGGCCGAGCGGCTGCTCGGCCGGTTACGGGCGCCGTACTCCTCCCGGGCCCGTTCGAAGACCAGCACGTTGGCGTCCACGGCCATGCCGATGGCCAGCACGAAACCGGCGAGACCGGGCAGGGTCAGGGTGGCGCCGAGGGCCGCCAGACCGGCGTAGGAGATCAGGCCGTAGCAGAGCAGGGCCAGGGTGGCGAGGACGCCCATGAGGCGGTAGACGACGATGATGAAGAGCGCGGTCAGCGCGGTGCCGACGGCGGCCGCCCAGGCGCTGGCCTCGATGGCCTCGGCGCCCAGCGTCGGGCCGACGGTCCGCTGCTCGACCGTCTCCACCGGCACGGGCAGCGCGCCGCCCTTGACCAGCAGGGCGAGCTCCTTGGCCTCGTCGCTGGTGAACGAACCGGTGATCTGGGTGGACCCGCCGGTGATGCCCTGGCCGCAGGCGACGGACAGGTCGACCTGGGGCGAGGAGATGATCTTGTTGTCGAGAACGATCGCGACCCGGCGCTGCGGATCGTTCGCCGGGTGGCAGGCGGCCTCGCCGGTCAGCTTGGCCCAGCCCTTGCCGTTCTCGAAGTCCACGGTGACATGCCAGCCGGCGCCGCCCTGCTGGTCGAAGAGACCCTCGGCGTCCTTGACGTCCTGGCCGGTCAGCGCCGGGTCGGCCAGCCGGAGCTGCTCACCGGTCTGCTCGTCGGCCAGGAGACGCTCGCCCTTTTTCGCCTTGTCGGTCGGGGCGGCGGCGCCGAGCACCGAGTGCACGGACAGCTGCGCGGTGCGTCCGAGGACGTCCGCGGCCTTGCGCGGGTCCTGGACGCCGGGCAGCTCGACGATGATCCGGTTGTCCCCGGAGCGGACGATGCTCGGTTCGGCGACACCGAGCGCGTCGATCCGGCCGCGCAGCACCTCCAGGGCGCGGTCGGTCGCGGCGGCATCGGCCTTCACGGTCTCGGTGGAGCGGGTCTCCAGCACGATCTGGGTGCCGCCCCGCAGATCCAGGCCCAGACGGACCGGGACGGTGACGGCGATGAACACGGATGCGGCGATCACGGCGAGCGCGAACAACGCCCTGAAGCGGGCGGGACGTTTCACAGATGCCTCCAGCAGGCACGCGGAAAAAGGAAAGAGGAAGTCTCAGGTGCTGGAGGCGGTGGGCGGCGCGCGTCCCAGGTCGGAGGGCGTGTGCGCGGCGGCGGGCGCCGCGTGTCCGGCCGCCGGCGCGGGCCGGGCCGGCCGGGGCGGGATCTGCGGCGTGTCCGCCGCGGTGAAGAGCGGATGACCGGCGAGCACCGTCCGCTCACCGGCGTCCCGCTCCGGCCTGGTGTGCGGGGCGCGGGAGCCGACATAGGCGTCGTCGCCGTACGGCCGGGTGTCCGGCTCATGGGCCGACGGGCCGTACGGTGCCTGGGCGCCGGCGAATTCCGTGCCGCCGCCGCTGAACCCGAGGGTCAGCAGTACGGCCGCGAACGCGGCGAGGACCGCCGCGACGGCCCGGAACGGAAGGCGGGTGCGCTGTCCCCGCAGGATGACTGTCAAGGCTCGACGAGCCCGGCGCGGATGGCATAACGGGTCAGTTCGAGGCGGTCCCGCAGACCCAGCTTGTGCAGCAGGTTCTCGCGGTGCCGCTGCACCGTCTTGATGCTGATGAACAGCATCTCGGCGATCTCCTTCGACGAGTGGCCCTCGGCGACGAGCTTCAGCACCTCCTCCTCGCGCGGGGTCAGCAGCTGCTCGGGCGCCTCCTCGCCGTGCCGCACCCGGTCGAGATAGTTGCGGATCAGGGCGGTCACCGCCCCGGGTACAGGAACGGCTCGTCCCGCATCGCCGCCCGGCAGGCGGCGACCAGATCGCGGTCCGCGACGGACTTCAGCACATAGCCGCCGGCGCCCGCCTTCAGCGCCTGGAACAGATACTGCTCGTTGTCGTGCATCGTCAGCATGAGGATACGCAGTCCCGGCTTGAGCGCCGTCAGCTCGCGGGCGGCCTGCAGGCCGGTCAGCCGCGGCATGGCGATGTCCAGGACGGCCAGGTCGACGTCGTGGGTACGGGCCATGGCGATCGCCTCCGCGCCGTCGCCGGCCTCGGCGACCACCCGCAGGTCCGGCTCCCGGTCGAGGATGAGCCGGACACCGCGCCGCACCAGCGCGTGGTCGTCGGCGAGCAGGATCCGGATCGGGGCGTCCGGCCGGCGGGCCTCGTGGGTGTCCTCGTGGTTCATGACTGCTTCCTGACAACGGGCACGGTGAGCCGGATCCGGGTACCGGCGGACGGAGCGGAGGGGCGGCGGGGTGGTCGTCGAGGCTGGAGATGCCCAGGTCGGCCCCGATCAGCAGGGACCGCTCCCGCATCCCGCGGAGCCCGGCGCCCTCGCGTGCTGCACCGATGCCCCGGCCGTCGTCGCTCACCTCGAGGACGACACAGCCGTCGACGGAGCGCAGGCTCACCTCCACACTCCGCGCCTCGGCATGCCGGGCGGCGTTGGTCAGACCCTCCTGCGCCACACGGTAGATGACGAGCTCCTGCTCGTGGTCGAGAGCGGGCAGATCGGGGTCGAAACGGCGCAGCACACGCAGCCCGGTGTGCGTGGCGAACTCGGTGGCCAGCGAGGTGACGGCGCTCACCAGACCGAGATCGTCCAGTACGCCCGGACGCAGCCGGCGCACCAGCCTGCGTACCTCGTCCAGGCTCTCCCGGGTGATCTCCTGGGCCTGCTGGAGCTCCCCGCGCAGCGGCTCCTCCGCCTCGTCGGCCGCCCGCTTCAGGGCCAGCAGCACGGCCGTCATGCTCTGCCCCACCTCGTCGTGCAGCTCCTGGGCGATACGGCGCCGCTCGCCCTCCTGGGCGAGGATCGCGCGGGCACTGCTCGCGACGCGTTCCCCCTCCAGCCGCTCCAGCATCGAATTGAACGTGCTGACCAGCTCGGACACCTCACCGCCGCCGCGCACGGGCAGGCGCTGGCCGGGGCGCAGCAGGTCGACCGTGGTCATCAGCCGGGTCACCCGGTCCAGCGGGGCGAGACCGATGCGCAGCAGGGCCGCGTTGGCGACGAGCATCACGGCGAGGCCGCCGATCAGGATCACCGCCTCGGTGAGCACCACCGGGACGGAGACGGTCACCGGAGCCAACAGCAACAGCGCGGTGGCGCTGCCCAGCACCACCGCGTTCAGCCCGAAGATCCGCCAGTACAGGGACACGGAGGTCACGCCTTCCTCTTTCTCGTCTGCCTCTACTGTCGGTCACCGCGCCCGCGAACGCGGCAGCGGCCTCATGGTCCCGGCGGACAACACCGGCCAGCATGCACCAGGAACCGGTTCCGGTCGATGGGCCCCGCGACCCATTTCCGCCCGCCCGCCCGGCCCATCCCGGATGGGGTGGGTCCCCGGACCCCGCACAGATGGGTACCGCGCCCGATGGGCGCCGGCCCGGAAACGGTCCAGTGTTGAGTCATCACCCGTACGTCATGAGGAGGACCGTCCGTGTCGCTCGACCTGCCCCGCACCGAACCCCGTACCGCCCATCCTGCCCCCGACGAGGTCCGGCAGCGCCTCGAGCACGCCCGCTCGACCCGCCTGGCACAGCTCAAGGCGCTCGACGAAACGGGGCAGAGTCCCGGCGACCACCTGATGTCCAACCAGCGGGAAGCCATCGAGCGCGTCCTCACGGAGATCGACGAGGCCTTCGCGCGCGTCGAGGACGGCACCTACGGCACCTGCCTGGGCTGCTCCAAGTCCGTACCGCCGGAGCGCCTGGAGATCCTCCCGCACACCCGGTACTGCGTCGCCTGCCAGCGCCGCGCCTAGGGGTGTCCGACACATGCCCGCGGCGTCGCGACGCCTGGCACGCACGATCGCCGCGCTCATGTGTCAGACCTAGGCTCACGCGACCGGGCCCCGTCCGTCCTTCTCTCTCCGCTCTGCCCAAGGGGTGCAGTGGTGACCCATCAGACCATCGGCGAGCGCGACACGGTCCTCGACCCCGAGGACCTCGCCGCGCTGCGCGAGAACCTGCACGAGCAGCGGCTGTTCCGGCAGGAGCAGCTCAGGCAGTTCGCGACCCACTCCTCGAACCGTGCCGAGGAACGCCGTCAGTCGGACGCCGCCCAGGTAGAGGTCGGCGTCAGGCTCGCCGCGTCCGCGCGCATGGTGCTCGCCGACGTCGAGGCGGCGCTCGCGCGGATGGACTCCGGGCAGTACGGCACGTGCCATCTGTGCCGTCGCGGCGTCGAACGCCACCGCCTGCTGATCGTCCCCCAGGCCCGCTACTGCGGGCGCTGCCAGCAGGTGAGGAGGCCGGCCGGTGACCGTGATCCGGCGCACCCTTCCGGCTCCGGTACGGCACCGGCACTGGCCGCTGTGCCGGCGCTGCTCAGGTATCGCTCTCGACCTGGGCAGCGCCCGCACACGCGCGTGGATCGCCGGGCGGGGCATGGTCCTCGACGTGCCCACCGTGACCTTCCCGGGCACGGGCGCCATCCACCCCATCCAGCGCGGCACCATCGTCGACACCCCGGGCACGGCCCGGATGCTGGAGCGGCTGCTCGGGCACCGGCTGCCCAGGATCGGCCGCCCGCTGGTCGTCGTCACCGCTCCGGTCCTGGACGGCCTCGCCTTCCGGACCGAGGCCCGCACCGCCGTGGAGATCCTCCGCCCGCGCGCCGTCGTGACCGTCCCGGGCGCCCGCGCGGTGGCCCTGGCGGCGGGCGCCGACCACATCCGGCCGCTGCTGGTGGTGGACATAGGCGCCCACCTCACCGAGGTGGTGCTGCTCGTGGACGGCGCCGTCACCGATGCCCGCCGCACCGCGCTGGGCACCGCCGACCTGACCGACGGCACGCCGCCCGGCGACATCACCGCGGCGGTGACCGACATGGTGACCGCGATGCTGCGGCAGGACCGCACCTCGCTCACCCGTACCGCCCTGCGCCGGGGCGTCCTCCTGGCCGGCGGGGGCGCGCTGCGTCCCGACATCACCCGCGACCTGCCCGGCAGTCTCGGCTGCCCGGTCACGCAGGTCCCGTCGCCGCACACCGCCGCCGTGCGGGGTGCCGCCGGCCTGCTCGCCTCGGCGCACCACCACCCGTCGGACAACGGCACCCTCTGACCGGCGCGCCGGTCCGCGGTCACCGGCCTCTTTCCACCTGCCCGTTTCACGTACCCAGAAGTCACGTACCCGAAGGAGCTTCGACGTGGCCGGCCAAATACCTCCGGCACAGCCACCCCTGGCCCGCCCGCGCGCCCCTGCTGTGGCGCTGGCGGCACAACCCGCTGCGCCGGCGCACCGACAGCTTCCACGCCTGGCTGGGTCTCGGGGTGCTGATCGCCGTACTGGCCCTGGCACCCGTGGCCGGCCTCATCGCGGCCAAGACCGCCCGTGCCCACTACGAGGACACCGCCCGTCACCAGAAACAGACCCGGCATATGACGACCGCGACCCTCACCCACGACGCCCCCGCCACCCGGAGCCGGGCTCGGACGAGGAGCAGCACACCCGCTACCCGGCCGAGGTCCGTGTCGTCACCCGGGACGGGATGGAACGCCACACCCGCGCGGAGGTGGAGCCCGGACTGGCCGCCGGCAACACCGTCCGTATCTGGATCACGGCCGACGGCGAGATGACGGATCCGCCGCTGACCCCGAAGGAGATCCGCAGCCGCTCCATGGGCTGGGCGCTCCTCGCGGCCATAGGTGTCGCCCTCACCGGCGCCGCCGCCCACGCCGCGACCGGTCTCGCCGTGCGCCGCCGCAACCTCGCCGACTGGGACACGGCCTGGGCGAGAACGGCACCGCGCTGGACGACCCCGACCTGATCCGAAGAGCCTTCGAAAGTTTCGTTGACTTGCCGCTGGGCTTCGGCGGCTGTCCGTTCGTCGGGGAGTCTTCTGCGACTCAACCGGTTCAGTACCCGCGCTGAACTGCGAAGACTCTACTTCGACCCGTACGTATGAGCGAGCGAAGATTTCGAAACATTGACCGAAACTGTTGACGGTTGACGCGTGCAGGCCAACACTGTCCGGCATCGAACCCCCACCGAGCCGTCACAGGAGGCACACCCATGCATGTGCTCGCGCGACCGAAGGGCCGCAGACGCGGCCGCCCGCTGCTGAGCGTCAGAAGCGCCTGGACCATCATGCTGGCCGCCGTCAGCGCGCTGCTCCTGACCGCCACCACCGCAACCGCCGCCGTCACCACCAACCAGACCGGCACCAACAACGGCTGGTGGTACTCCTTCTGGACCGACTCCCAGGGCACCGTCTCCATGGACCTGGGCTCCGGCGGCAACTACAGCACCTGTTGGAGCAACACGGGCAACTTCGTGGCCGGCAAGGGCTGGAGCACCGGCGGACGCAAGACCGTCAGCTACTCGGGCAGCTTCAACCCGTCCGGCAACGCGTACCTGACGCTCTACGGCTGGACCACCGGCCCGCTCATCGAGTACTACATCGTCGACAACTGGGGCACCTACCGGCCCACCGGCGAGTACAAGGGCACCGTCACCAGTGACGGCGGCACGTACGACATCTACAAGACGACCCGGTACAACGCCCCTCCATCGAGGGCACCAGGACCTTCGACCAGTACTGGAGCGTCCGGCAGTCCAAGCGCACGGGCGGCACCATCACCAGCGGCAACCACTTCGACGCCTGGGCGAGCAAGGGCATGAACCTGGGCAGCCACAACTACATGATCATGGCCACCGAGGGCTACCAGAGCAGCGGCAACTCCAACATCACGGTGAGCGAGGGCGGCTCCGGTGGTGGTGGCGGCGGAGGTGGCGGTGGTGGCGGTGGCAACGGCGGCTGCAACGCGACCGTGTCCGCCGGTGAGAAGTGGGGCGACCGCTACAACCTCAACGTCTCGGTGAGCGGCTCCAGCAACTGGACGGTGACCATGAAGGTGCCGTCCCCGGCGAAGGTCTCCTCGACCTGGAACGTCAGCACGTCCTACCCCGACAGCCAGACCCTCGTCGCCAAGTCCAACGGCAGCGGCAACAACTGGGGTACGACGATCATGGCGAACGGCAACTGGAACTGGCCGACGGTCTCCTGCAGCGCAGGCTGACCTCCCCGAGGAGGAGGACCACCGCAGATGAGCACCGGAAGAATTCCCGGACCCTGCTGTCGGGACTGGCGGTCGCCGCGCTGACCCTGGCCGGCACCGCAACCCTGGACGCCGCACCGGCACAGGCCGCCGCCTGCAACGGCTACGTCGGACTCACCTTCGACGACGGCCCGTCCACCGGCAGCACCACGAGCCTGCTCAACGCGCTGAAGCAGAACGGGCTGCGGGCCACGATGTTCAACCAGGGCCAGTACGCCGCCGCCAACCCCTCCCTGGTCAGGGCCCAGGTCGACGCGGGCATGTGGGTCGCCAACCACAGCTACACCCACCCCCACATGACCCAGTTGAGCCAGTCCCAGATGGACTCCGAGATCGCCCGCACCCAGCAGGCGATCGCCAACTCCGGCGGCGGCACACCGAAGTTGTTCCGTCCGCCGTACGGGGAGACCAACTCGACGCTGCGCGCGGTCGAGGCGAAGTACGGCCTGACCGAGATCATCTGGGACGTCGACTCGCAGGACTGGAACAACGCGAGCAGCGACGCCATCGTGCAGGCCGCCTCCCGGCTCACCAACGGCCAGGTGATCCTCATGCACGACTGGCCGGCCAACACCATCGCAGCGATCCCGCGCATCGCGCAGAACCTGGCCTCCCGGGGCCTGTGCGCGGGCATGATCTCCCCGCAGACCGGCCGCGCCGTCGCCCCCGACGGGTCCGGCGGCGGGGGAGGAGGGTGGTGGCGGCACCGGAAGCTGCACCGCGACGCTGTCCGCCGGCAACCGCTGGAGCGACCGCTACAACCTCAACGTCTCGGTGAGCGGCTCCAGCAACTGGACGGTGACCATGAACGTGCCGTCCCCCGCGAAGGTCTCCACGACCTGGAACGTCAGCACCTCGTTCCCCAACAGCCAGACCCTCGTTGCCAAGCCCAACGGCAACGGCGACAACTGGGGAGTGACGATCATGGCCAACGGCAACTGGAACTGGCCGACCGTCTCCTGCGGCACCGGCTGAACCGGTGGCGGGCCGCGGCGCGTTGTGCGACGCGGCCCGTTCACAGATGCTCGCGGAACCAGCCGGCGGCGAGTTCGGCGACCTGCTCCAGCGCGCCGGGCTCGGGGAACAGATGCGTCGCGCCGGGCACCACGACGACCCGGTGCGCCGCGGACAGCCGGCCGGCGGCCTCCCGGTTGAGGCCGAGCACCGTCTCGTCGGCGCCGCCCACGACGAGCAGCACCGGGCACGCCACCAGGGGAAGCGCGTCCCCCGCCAGGTCGGGGCGACCGCCCCGCGAGACGACCGCCGACACCCGCTCGGGCCGCTCGGCGGCCGCCACCAGCGCCGCCGCCGCTCCCGTACTGGCCCCGAACAGCCCCACCGGAAGGTCCCTACCGTCCGGCCGCTGCCCCAGCCAGTCGACGGCATGCGCCAGCCGCCGGGCGAGCAGCCCGATGTCGAAGCGGTGCCGGCCCGTCGCGTCGTCCTCCCGCTCCTCCTCAGCTGTCAGCAGATCCAGCAGCAGCGTGCCGAACCCCGCGTCCCGCAACGCGGCGGCGACCGCCCGGTTGCGCGGGCTGAGCCGTGAGCTGCCGCTGCCGTGCGCGAACAGCACTGTCCCGCGCGCTCCGGGCGGTATCACGAGATCCCCGGGGAGCGCCGCCGCGCCCGAGGGAACCGTCACGGAGTCGGAGACCATGCCCGGTCACCTCCTCAGTCGGTGTCCTCGACGGCGCGGGCGGCGGGCAGCAGACCGCCGATGTCCCTGGGCAGCGCCGCGGCCACCTTCTCCGTGAGCTCCGGAGCGAGCGCCGCGTCGAGCACCTCCAGTACGGCGGCGGCCTCCCGTACGGCCCCGTCCTCGTCGGTCCGCGCGCGCCCGGCGATCCGTCCGGCGAACGTGGTCAGACCGAAGCGCTCGCCCGAGGGGAGTCCTTGGCCTCCCGCATCGGCGCGGCCAGCGTGGGCGGCAACTGGGCCGCCACATGCTCCGTCAGCCCGGCCGGCAGCCGCTCGGCCAGCGTGCTCAGCACCGCCCGGGCCGCCTGCTCGGACGTCCCCCGGTCCGGAAGCCGGGTGAGAGCCTGCACTTTCCCGATGAACTCGTCATGGTGCATGAGGCCCCGTCCTCCCTCACGATGCGATCACGTCCCCACCGGGTACCCCACCACAGCGGGTTTCAGCCGGCCCGGCGCATGAGGACGAGTCCGGAGGACCGACAGGGAAGCCCCCTGGGGCGGGGCGGGCCGAGAGGATGAGCCCCCGGGGACGGGGAGGACGACTGGTTCGGAGGCAAAGCCCCCGGGGACGGGGAGGACGACTGGTTCGGAGGCAAAGCCCCCGGGACGGGGAGGACGACTGGTTCGGAGGCAAAGCCCCCGGGACGGGGAGGACGACTGGTTCGGAGGCAAAGCCCCCGGGACGGGGCGGGCCGACAGAAGGTCTGGGGGCACAGCCCCCGAGGACGGGAAGGGCAGGCGGCAGGTCTGGCGGTAAGGCCCCCGGGGCCGTGCAGCGGCGACGGGCCCTGGGGGCGAAGCCCCGGGACGGGCCGAGAGGCGGTTCGGCAGTACCCCGGGACGGGGAGCAGCGACGGGGCCCGGGACGGGATGGGCCGGCACGAGGGCTTGGGGGCAAGACCCTCAGGGACGGGGCGGTCTGGCAGGGGGCCGGGGGCGAAGCCCCCGGGGGACGGGAATGGGAAGGGGCGGCGGGGGCGAAAAACAACACCGGGACCGCCCACGGCGCACCACTCGACCGCCCACCCCCGCTACGAAGACTCCCGCACCACCAGCTCCGTAGGCAACGTCCGCTGCTGCCGAGGCCCACCCCTGGGTGATCCCGGTGAGAATCCGGGCCATGGTCCGCCCGATCTCCTCCACCGGCTGCCGCACGGTCGTCAGCGGCGGCGCCGTATGCCGGGCGAGGATGGAATCCTCGTACCCCACGACGGCGACATCCTCCGGCACCCGCAACCGCCGCCGCCGCAATTCGGCCAGCGCCCCCACCGCCATGAGGTCGGACGCGGCGAACACGGCGTCGAGATCCGGCGCGCGTTCAAGTAGCGAACGCATCGCCCGGCGCGCACCCTCCTCCGTGAAGTCCCCTCTTCGACCAGCAGTTCGTCCGCCGCCACCCCCGCCTCCCGGTGCGCGGTGCGCCATCCGGCGAGCCGGCTGCGGCCGACGTCCATGTCCAGCGGACCGGTGATCGTAGCGATCCGGGTCCGGCCGCGGTGCAGCAGATGCCGTACCGCGGCGGTGGCACCGCCCGCGTTGTCGGAGTTCACGTAGCTCAGCCGCTCACCCGCGTCGCGGCGGCCGGCCAGCACGGTCGGCAGGCCCATTTCCTCCAGCATGCCCGGCAGCCGGTCGTCGGCGTGCACGGAGACCAGCAGCACACCGTCCACCCGGTGCGCCGCCACCGTCTCCGTGAGCTGGTCCCGTTCCGCCTGGTCACGGACGAGCATCAGCTGGAGCTGCGTCCGGCTCTCCGCGAGCGCGCCGGAGACACCCCGGATCAGCGCGGCGAAGAACGGTTCCGAACCGAGCCGGCTCTCCGACTCCGGGATCACCAGGGCCACCGCGTTGGTGCGGTTGGTCACCAGACCGCGGGCGACCGAGTTGGGAACGTAGTTCAACTCCTTGATCGCGGCCAGCACCTGCTCACGCGCGTCGTCGCTGACGAGATCCGAGCCGTTGACGACGCGGGAGACCGTGGTGCGGCCCACGCCGGCGCGGGCGGCGACCGTTTTGATGGTCGGACGGCGGTTGCCGCTCATGTGCTCCCCTGTGCGGCCGCGACGGCGATGTCTGCCGCGGAGTTGACCTGCGGCAATTCTTGCAGACGCGGCCGCCGGCACAGCAACCCCCAGGGGCGGGACGCGGCCCCCGGCGCCGGATTCGAAGCGACGAGTTGGTTTCAAGTTATTGACAGACCTATCTGCCAGCCGTGAGTCTTCGTTGCGCGGTGGGAACGTGCCCACCCCGAAATGGGCACGTTCCCACGTCCGTCAGAGCCGCTGTAGTCATCGCAGAACTCGTCACTCCGGTGTGTCAGCGCCGTCGCTAGGAGGAGATCCATGGGCACTTACGGTTCGTTGCGCAGGAAGGCGGTCGCGACAGTCGCGACCGCCGGCGCGCTGGCACTCGTCGCCGGCTGCAGCGGTGGTGACGACTCGTCCACCGGCGGTGGCAAGAAGGACGGCAAGGTCACCATCACCATGGGCCTGTACGGCGTCATGGGCCTCAAGGAGACGGGCCTCCTGGAGCAGTACGAGAAGGAGAACCCGAATGTCAAGATCAAGGCCGACATCGCCGGTGACGAGCAGACGTACTACACCGCGCTGCAGACCCACCTCGCCGCCGGCAACGGTCTGAAGGACATCCAGGGCATCGAGATCGGCCGGGCCAAGGAGATCACCGAGACCCAGGCGGACAAGTTCGCCGACTTCTCCGACATGGCCGGCACCGACCACTTCCTGCCCTGGAAGGAGTCCCAGATCAGCACCGCGGACGGCAAGGTGCTGGGACTGGGCACCGACATCGGCCCCATGGCGGTCTGTTACCGCAAGGACTACTTCGAGCAGGCCGGCCTGCCCACCGACCGCGAGGAGGTCGGCAAGCTCTGGGAGGGTGACTGGACCAAGTACGTCGAGGTCGGCCGCACCTTCAAGAAGGACTTCAAGGGCGACAAGGTCGCGTTCACCGACTCGGCCAGCGGTCTGTTCAACGCCATGGTCTACGGCTACCCCGAGCAGTACTACGACGAGAAGGGGAGCTGATCTACGACAAGAACCCGGCCGTGAAGGAGGCTTGGGGTCTCGCCTCGGACGCCGCCGAGGACGGGCTGACCGCCAAGCTCCGCCAGTTCCAGCCGGGTTGGGACCCCGGTCTGGCCAACGGCACGTTCGCGACCGCCGTCTGCCCGGCCTGGATGCTCAGCCACATCAGCGAGAAGGCCGGTGACGCCAACAAGGGCAAGTGGGACGTGGCCCGGGCACCCAAGGGCGCCAACTGGGGCGGCTCCTTCCTCGGTGTCGTCGAGCAGAGCCCGGTGAAGGAGGAGGCCAGGAAGCTCGTCGCCTGGCTGACCGCGCCGGAGCAGCAGGCCCACATCTTCAAGGAGATCGGCAACATCCCGTCCTCCAAGGAGGCGTTGGAGAACCCGGATGTGAAGAACGCCAAATCGGAGTACTTCGACAACGCCCCGATCGGCCAGATCTTCGGTGCCGCCGCGCAGGAGATCCCGGACAAGCAGGTCCTCGGCCGCAAGGACGGCACGATCAAGGACACCTTCTCCCAGGGGCTGGCCCTGGTCGAGCAGGGCACCGCCCGTGACAAGGCGTGGAACACCACCACGGAGCGCATCGAGAAGGCCGTCGGCTGACCCGACGCCTCTCCCGCGGCCGCCCCGGCCCGCCGGGCCCCGTCACCGGACTCCCGCCTGCCACGCGAGTCCGGTGACGGGGCCGGAGCGGCACGCCGACGGGCCGGGGCCCGGCTCACACATCCGTATCCAGGAAGGAAAAGTCCGGTGGCCACCTCCACCACCAAGGCCCTGACCGGCGAGGAGCCGCCGGGCACCACGGGCGACGGGAACACCCCCGCCGGCGCGGCGCCCTGCTGCACCGGCTGGACGTCAAGGGCGCCCCGTACGCGTTCGTCGCGCCGTTCTTCGTCGTCTTCGCCGCGTTCAGCTTCTACCCTCGTCTACACGTCGTGGATCTCCCTGCACGACGTGGAACTGGCCACCCTCGACGTCATGGAGTGGGTGGCGTTCGACAACTACGTGAACCTCTGGGGCGATTCACGGTTCTGGAACGCGCTGCGGAACACCATCACCATCGGCGTCATCTCCACCGTCCCGCAGCTGATGATGGCGCTCGGCCTGGCGCACCTGCTCAACTACCGTATGCGCGCCTCGCTGTTCTTCCGCGTGGCCTCACTGGTCCCCTACGCCACCTCGGTCGCCGCCGCCGCGCTCGTCTTCACCATGATCTTCGAGCGTGACTTCGGCATGATCAACTGGGCACTCGGCTCGGTCGGTATCGACCCGGTGGACTGGGAGGCCGACAAGTGGCCCGCCCAGGCGGCCATCTCCACCATCGTCATCTGGCGCTGGACCGGCTACAACGCGCTGCTCTACCTGGCCGCCATGCAGGCCATCCCCGCCGAGCGGTACGAGGCCGCCTCCCTCGACGGGGCGTCCCGGTGGAAGCAGTTCACCCATGTCACCGTGCCCGGCATCCGCTCCACCATCGTCTTCACCATCGTGCTCTCCACGATCGGCGCCACCCAGCTCTTCGGCGAGCCGCTGATCTTCGGCCAGGGCCCCAACGGTGTCACCGGCGGCGCCGACAACCAGTACCAGACGCTGGGCCTGCTGCTGTACGAGGAGGGCTGGAAGAACTACCAGATGGGCCGCTCCGCCACCGTCGCCTGGGCGATGTTCATGCTGCTCGTCCTCGCCTTCGTGGCACAGCGCCTGATCACGCGCCTGCGTTCCCGTACGTCCTGACCTGGAGTCATCATGACCACCCACAGCCTCCCGGTCCGGACGGAGACACCTGCCCGGACCCCTGCCGAGAAGCCGGCCCGAAGCGGCCGGCGGCTGCTGCGCCAGGGCGCCGGCCGTCAGCACCACGCCGGCCCGCTCGCCTATGTCCTGCTCGTCGTCATGGCGGTGCTGTCGATCTTCCCCCTGTACTGGACGATGGTCGCCGCCTCCACCGACAACACCCGGGTCAGCCAGACCCCGCCGCCGTTCCTGCCCGGACCGAACCTGTTCAGCAACCTCGCCCGCGCCTGGGACGAGGCCGCGATGGGCAAGGCCATGATCAACAGCCTGATCGTGGCCGGCGTGATCGCCCTGTCCACGGTGATGTTCGCGACGCTGGCCGGATTCGCCTTCGCCAAACTGCGGTTCAAGGGGCGCAACGTCCTGCTGATGCTGGTGATCGGCACCATGATGGTGCCGCCGCAGCTCGGCGTCGTACCGCTGTTCATGATGATGTCCGAGCTGGGCTGGTCGCAGCAGTTGCCGGCCGTCATCTTCCCCACCCTGGTGAGCGCCGTCGGCGTGTTCTTCATGCGGCAGTACCTGTCCGAGGCGCTGCCCGACGAGCTCGTCGAGGCCGGCCGTGTGGACGGGGCGCACTCGCTGCGGATCTTCTGGAGCATCGTGCTGCCCATCGCCCGGCCCGCGATGGCCGTGCTGTTCATGATCACGTTCGTGCACGCGTGGAACGACTTCTTCTGGCCGTTCGTGGTGCTCGACATGACCAACCCGACGGTCCCCGTCGCCCTCACCCAGCTCAGCGCGGGCTATGTCCGCGACCAGTCGCTGATCATGGCGGGCGCGCTGCTCGGCACGCTGCCGCTGCTGGCGATGTTCATCGTCTTCGGCCGCCAGATCGTGAGCGGCATCATGGCGGGCGCCGTCAAGGGCTGACCCGCACCCCTGCGCCAGGCCCCGGCCTGCGAACTCCCCTCACACCGAAAGGACTTACGTGGTCACCGCACAGCAGACCGCGTCCGCCCCGGACGCCGCCCGCCCCTTCCCCAAGGGCTTCCTCTGGGGCTCCGCGACCGCCTCCTACCAGATCGAGGGGCCGCCGCCGAGGACGGCCGTACACCGTCCATCTGGGACACCTACGCCCGCACCCCGGGCCGCGTCCGCAACGGCGACACCGGTGACATCGCCACCGACCACTACCACCGCTGGCGCGAGGACGTCGCCCTGATGGCCGAACTCGGCCTGGACGCCTACCGGTTCTCCCTCGCCTGGCCCCGGATCCAGCCCACCGGCCGCGGCCCCGCCGTGCAGAAGGGCCTGGACTTCTACCGCCGTCTCGTCGACGAACTGCTGGAGAAGGGCATCCAGCCCGTCGCCACCCTCTACCACTGGGACCTGCCGCAGGAACTGGAGGATGCCGGCGGCTGGCCCGAGCGCGCCACGGCCGAGCGGTTCGCCGAGTACGCCGCCCTCGCCGCGGACGCCCTCGGCGACCGGGTGAAGACCTGGACCACCCTGAACGAGCCCTGGTGCAGCGCCTTCCTCGGCTACGGCTCCGGCGTGCACGCCCCGGCCGTACCGACCCGGTCGCCGCGCTGCGCGCCGCCCACCACCTCAACCTGGGCCACGGCCTCGCCGTCCAGGCGCTGCGGGACCGTATCCGCGCCGACGCCCAGTGCTCGGTGACGCTCAACATCCACCATGTCCGCCCGCTCACCGGCAGCGACGCCGACGCCGACGCGGTCCGCCGGATCGACGCGCTGGCCAACCGGGTCTACACCGGCCCGATGCTGCGGGGCGCCTATCCCGAGGACCTGCTCAAGGACACCGCCGGGCTGACCGACTGGTCCTTCGTGCGTGACGGCGACCTCGCGCGGATCCACCAGCCCCTGGACTTCCTCGGCGTCAACTACTACTCGCCCACCGTCGTCTCCGAGGCCGACGGCAGCGGCACCCACAGCTCGGACGGCCACGGCAACAGTTCCCACAGCCCCTGGCCGGGTGCCGACAAGGTCGCCTTCCACCAGCCGCCCGGCGAGACCACCGCCATGGGCTGGGCCGTCGACCCCACCGGCCTTTACGACCTGCTGCGCCGGCTGTCGTCGGACTTTCCCAAGCTGCCGCTCGTCATCACGGAGAACGGCGCGGCCTTCGACGACTACGCCGACCCCTCCGGGAACGTCAACGACCCCGCCCGGATCGCCTATGTGCGCGGTCACCTGGCCGCCGTGCACCGGGCCATCGTCGACGGCTCGGACGTGCGCGGCTACTTCCTGTGGTCGCTGCTGGACAACTTCGAGTGGGCCCACGGCTACGGCAGGCGCTTCGGCGCCGTCTACGTGGACTACCCGACCGGCACCCGCATCCCCAAGGCCAGCGCCCGCTGGTACTCGGAGGTGGCCCGCAGCGGAATCCTCCCCGGCGCCTGACGGGACGCGCGGTGGTGCACCCAGGTGCGCCACCGCGCACGGGACGGCGTGAAGCACGGCCCCTACGGCGACGCGACGCGATTTCGTGGTCGCTCGAAACATTCGGGACCCGCGGGACGCGTCGGTCTTCCGCCTTTGTCACCCGCCGCACAAGAAGCGCGCGTGAAGGAGTTGAGCCTCGTCACGGCCGTCGCCATGACGGCGTCCCCGGCCCTGATCCCCTGGCCACCGCCCCGGCCCCGCGGCGGCCGACGGGGACCGTATACGCCGACGAACCGCACACCGCACCGCACCGCCTCGCCGTGAACGACGGCCTGCGCACCGGCACCGACGTCGATACGGCAGGCACGCGCGAGCCGCGTCCTCCGCCGGGCCTCCTCGCAGGCGCGGTGCCGCGCCGTACGCCGGTCCGGCGGTCACGGCTTCCGGGAGCGGCCGTGCTCTGTCGTACCACCAGCCGGGTCGCCAGTTCGATGCGCTGGGCCGCCGTACCGGGATCGTCCGGGCGCAGCAGCATCCGCGCGGCCTCCTCGGCCATGTTCCGCAGCGGCTGGTGGACCGTGGTGAGCGGCGGGCTCGACCACTGCGCCAGCGGTACGTCGTCGTAGCCCACCACCGACAGGTCCTCCGGCACCCGCAGCCCCGTGACACGTGCCGCCTCCAGCACGCCGAGTGCCTGGAGGTCGCTTCCGGCGAAGACCGCCGTGGGCCGGTCCGGCCCCTCCAGTAGCTCCATGGCGTGCTCGAAGCCGCCCTGAACATGGAAGTCGCCGTAGCGCGTCAGCCGGGGGTCGACCTGGAGTCCCGCCATCGCCATGGCCGAGCGGTAGCCGTCGAGGCGCGCCAGCGAGCACAGCATGTCCTCGGGCCCGGTGATGATGGCGACCCGCTCGTGCCCCTGGTCGGTGAGATGGCGGGTGGCGGCCAGACCGCCCGCCCAGTTCGCGGAGCCGACCGAGGGCACGTCCGGGTCGGGGTCGCCCGCCGGGTCGATGACGACGAACGGGATGGCCGCCGCCCGCAGCCGGCGCTTGACGTCCTCCGGCAGCGTGGAGAAGACCAGCACGACACCGAGCGGGCGGCGCTGCAGCACGCCCGGGAGCCAGTCCGCCGCGGGCGCGTGCCGGGTGCCGCTCTCGGTGAGCACCACCGTCGCGCGGTTCTCCTCGCGACGTTCTCCACGCCCCTGATCAGCTCCATCGCCCAGATGCTCTCCAGTTCGTGGAACACGAGCTCGATGAGCGGCGAGCGGGACGCCGGCTGGCTGCGCCGGCGATAGCCGTGGACCTCAAGGAGCCGCTCCACCTTGGCCCGGGTCGCGCGGGAGACATCCGAACGGCCATTGAGGACCTTCGAAACTGTCGGCATCGAAACGCCGGCCTCTTTCGCGACCGCGGCCAGGGTCACTCTGCCGCTCGCCTCGTCGTCTTCGTGCATACCCGCAGGATAGGGCACCGCGCCTCGATAACGGTTTGGGTGAGTACGGTTCCGACCGTTGACCGAAACACGGGTCTGACCTACTGTCCCACGGCATGGACTTTCGGCGATGATGCCGAAACTTTCGAAAGGCGAACGATGAAGACACGTGCGCGCTTGCCCAGACTGGTCGCCACCGGTGCGACGCTCGCCCTGGCACTGAGCCTCTCGGCCTGCGGTGACGGAAACGGCGGGGCGTCGGGGGACGACGGCAAGATCCATGTCCTGGTCTACGGGGACGCCACCAACAAGGTGGAGAAGAAGATCGTCGACACGTTCAACAAGACGTCCGACGTCAAGGTCGTCCTCGACACCATACCCGGTGCGGACTACCAGCAGAAGCTGCAGACGATCATCAACACCCCGCAGGCGCCGGACGTCTTCTTCAACTGGGGCGGCGGCAGCATCAAGCCGTTCGTCAAGGCCGACCTGCTGCTGCCGCTCGACGACTTCATCAAGAAGAACCCGGAGCTGGAGAACAAGTTCCTGCCGTCCGTCTTCAACAACGCCGTGGTCGACGGCAAGCCGTACGGCATACCGATGCGCGGCACCCAGCCGGTGCTGCTCTTCCACAACAAGAAGGTCCTCAAGGACGCGGGTGTCCAGCCGCCCAAAACCTGGGACGAACTGCTCGACGTGGTCGGCAAGCTGAAGGACAAGGGTGTCACGCCGATCGCGCTCGGCGGCGGCGACGTCTGGCCGACGCAGATGTGGTTCCAGTACCTCTACGACCGCATCGCGGGACCGGGCCTGTTCGAGAAGGCCGTCGGCGGCGACAAGAGCGCCTGGGAGAGCGCCGACAGCAAGAAGGCCCTCGGCATGATCAGGGACCTCGTCGACAGCGGTGCCTTCGGCAAGAACTACGACTCCGTCAAGTACACCAACGGCGGCTCGGTCCAGCTGGTCGCCTCGGGCAAGGCCGGCTTCGAGCTGATGGGCTCCTGGTACTACTCCCAGCAGGTCACGGACCACCCGGAGTTCGCTGAGACGGACCTCGGTTACACCGCCTTCCCCACCGTCGCGGGCGGCAAGGGTGAGGCGGCGAACGTCGCGGGCAACACCAACAACTACTACTCGGTGATGAAGAAGACCAAGCACCCCGAGGCCGTCGCCGAGTTCCTGAAGCTCATGTACTCGGACGACTTCGTCAAGTCGCAGCTGGACATCGGCAACCTGACGACCACGACCAACACCGGCAAGTTCATCGACGGCTCGGCCACCCCCGAGTACTCGCACTTCCAGTACGACCTCGTCGCCGACGCCCCCTCGTTCCAGCTCTCGTGGGACCAGGCGTACCCGCAGAAGGCGAGCTCGGACATGCACAAGGCCGTCCAGCAGTTCTTCAACGGACAGCTCGACGCGGACGGCTTCATCAAGGCCATGCAGGCCCTCCCCACCGAGTGACGAACGGCTCATGACCACACAGATCACGAGCGCCCGGCCCGCCGCCGGCCCCCGCAAGGGTCCCGGTGGCGGCCGGCCGCCCTGTCCGCAACGACGGTGGGCCGCCCCGGCTTCGCCTGGGCACTGCCCGCCGCAGTGTTCTTCGCCCTGTTCGCGATCGTCCCGCTGATCATGGTGGCGGTGCTGTCCTTCATGACCTGGGACGGGCTCAGCTCGCCGCAGTTCGTCGGCATGGACAACTGGTCGCGCCTGGCGGACGACCCGGTGATGCTCAAGAGCATCTGGCTGACCCTGCTCCTGACCGTGCTCGGCGTGGTCATCCAGACCCCGCTGAGCATCGTGCTCGGCGTCTGGGCGGCCGGCCACCAGCGCAACCGGGCCGTCCTGTCCGTCATCTACTTCATCCCGCTGCTGCTGTCCGCCACGGCCGTCTCCGTGCTCTGGCGGGCGCTGCTCGACCCGAACTTCGGCATCCCGGCCGAGGCCACCTGGCTCTTCGGCGACGGCAACCTGTTCGGCGAACAGGCCACCGCCATCGGCGTCCTCGCGTTCGTCAGCACCTGGCAGTTCACCCTGTTCCACACCCTGATCTACCAGGGCGCAGCCCGCGCGGTCCCCAAGTGCTCTACCAGGCAGCGGAGATCGACGGAGCGGGCCGCTACCGCCAGTTCTTCCACATCACCCTGCCGCAGCTGCGCAACGCGATGATCACCTCGATGATCCTCATGATCGTCGGCGGTCTGACCACCTTCGAGACCGTCCTCATCCTGACCCAGGGCGGCCCCGGCACCGACACCACCATCAGCGCCTACTACATGTACGACAAGGCGTTCAAGAGCTTCGACTACGGCACCGGCTCCGCGATCGCCCTGGCCCTGGTGGTCGCGTCCACGATCATCTCGCTGATCGTCGTCCGGGTCTCCGGCTACGACAAGATGCGCAGCTCCATGGAGGGTGTGTCATGAGGCGCCGACCGAACTACGTGGCCGGCGCCGGCTCGCTCTTCTGGCTCTTCCTCGTCGGCCTGCCGCTGTACGTGATGCTCGCCGCGACGCTGCGCACCCGCCAGGACTACGCCGAGAACGGCCCGGTCTCCCTGCCGGACAGTTTCACCCTGGACAACTACAGCCGGGCCTTCGACTCCGGCTTCGGCCAGTACTTCTTCAACACCCTCGTCGTCACCGCCTGCGTGATCGGCATCGTGCTGCTGCTGGTCCCGCCGCTCGCCTACGCGATCGTCCGCAGCCGGGGCCGTACCACCTCGGCGATCTTCCGGCTGTTCCTGCTCGGACTCGCCATCCCCGCCCAGGCCGTCATCGTGCCGATGTTCTACCTGATCAGCGAGGCCGGCCTGTACGACAACCTGCTGGGCGTCATCCTGCCCACGGCCGCGTTCTGCCTGCCCATGTCGGCGCTGATCCTCAGCGGCGCCATGCGCGACATCTCCCCGGAGCTGTACGAGGCCATGGCCATGGACGGCGCGTCCCCGCGCCGGATGTTCTTCCAGCTCGTACTGCCGCTGTCCCGCGGCGGAGTGTCCACCATCGTGGTCTTCTCCGCGCTCCAGGCGTGGAACGGCTTCCTGTTCCCGCTGGTCCTGACCCAGTCGGACGCCACCAAGGTGGTCACCCTGGGTCTGTACAACTTCCAGACCGCGCACGGCATCGACATTCCCGGTCTGCTGGGAGCCGTGGTGCTGTCCATGGTGCCCATCCTGCTCGTCTACCTGTTCGCCCGTCGTGCCCTGGTCCAGGGTCTGATGGGCGTCGGAGGAAAGTGACTGCCGACGTGGCCGTAGAGACCACCCCCGAAATCCCCTCTGGAACGACCCCGCCCACCCCGTCTCCGCCCGGGTCGACGCGCTCATCGGCGCGATGACCCTCCAGGAGAAGATTGCCCAGCTGTACGGCGTATGGGTCGGCGCCTCCGACAAGGGCGGCGAAGTCGCCCCGCACCAGCACGACATGGAGGAGGCCGTCGACCTCGACGCGCTGCTGCCCAGCGGACTGGGCCAACTCACCCGCCCCTTCGGCACCGTTCCCGTCGACCCCGCCCTCGGCGCGCTCTCCCTGATGCGCACCCAGGCGCGCATCATCTCGGCGAACCGTTTCGGCATCCCCGCCGTGGCCCACGAGGAGTGCCTGGCCGGCTTCGCCGCCTGGGGCGCCACCGCCTACCCCGTCCCGCTGTCCTGGGGCGCCACCTTCGCACCGGACCTGGTGCGCCGTATGGCCGCCGCCATCGGCCGCGACATGCGCTCCGTCGGCGTCCACCAGGGCCTCGCACCCGTCCTCGACGTGGTCCGCGACGCCCGCTGGGGCCGGGTCGAGGAGACCATCGGCGAGGACCCCTACCTCGTGGCCACCATCGGCACCGCCTATGTGCGGGGCCTGGAGTCCGCCGGGATCGTCGCCACCCTCAAGCACTTCGCCGGCTACTCCGCCTCCCGCGCCGGACGCAACCTCGCCCCTCCTCCATGGGCACCCGCGAGCGCGCCGACGTGCTGCTGCCGCCGTTCGAGATGGCGATCCGCGAGGGCGGCGCCCGCTCCGTGATGCACGCCTACACCGACACCGACGGCATGCCCTCCGCGGCCGACGAGACCCTGCTCACCGAACTCCTGCGCGACACCTGGGACTTCGACGGCACCGTCGTCGCCGACTACTTCGGCATCGCCTTCCTCAAGACGCTCCACGGCATCGCCGCCGACTGGGCCGACGCCGCCGGCGCCGCGCTCCGGGCGGGCGTCGACGTCGAACTGCCCACCGTCAAGACCTTCGGCGCCCCTCGTCGACGCCGTCACCGACGGCAGGATCCCGGAGGCGGTCGTCGATCGCGCCCTGCGCCGCGTCCTCGGCCAGAAGGCACAGCTCGGCCTCCTCGACCCGGACTGGAGCCCGGTCCCGCCCGCACTCGACGGCGTCGACCTCGACGACCCGGAAGCGCTGCGCGGACGGGTCGACCTGGACCGGCCCGAGAACCGTGAACTCGCCCGGGAGATCGCCGAGAAGGCGGTCGTGCTCCTCACCAACGACGGCACCCTGCCGCTCACCGCACCGCGCCGCATCGCCCTGGTCGGCCCCAACGCCGCCGAGGCGACAGCCGTACTGGGCTGCTACTCCTTCCCCTGCACGTCGGCGTGCAGCACCCGGAGATCCCGGTCGGCATCGACCTGCCCACCCTGCGCGACACCCTGACCGCCGAGTTCCCCGACGCGGACATCACGGTCGCCCGCGGCACCGGCGTCGACGACGGCGACCTCACCGGCCTCGGCGAGGCCGTCGACGCCGCCCGCGAGTCGGACATCGTTATCGCCGTACTCGGCGACCGCGCGGGCCTGTTCGGCCGCGGCACCAGCGGCGAGGGCTGCGACGCCGACTCCCTCGCCCTGCCCGGTGCCCAGCAGCAGCTCCTCGACGCGCTGCTCGACTCCGGGACACCCGTGGTCACCGTGCTGCTCGCCGGACGGCCGTACGCGCTCGGCCGCGCCGTCACCGAGTCGGCGGCGATCGTGCAGTCCTTCTTCCCCGGCACCGAGGGCACCCACGCCATCGCCGGCGTCCTCAGCGGCCGTACGAGCCCCTCCGGGCGGCTCCCGGTCAGTGTGCCGCGCGGTCCGGGCTCCCAGCCGACCACCTACCTCGGCGCCCGCCTCGCCCAGCTCAGCGATGTGTCCAACATCGACCCGACGCCGGCGTTCGGCTTCGGCCACGGTCTGACGTACACGGACTTCGCGTGGACCGATCTCGCGGTGGACGCCCAAGAGGCCGCCACAGACAGCGAGTTCACCCTCGCCCTGACCGTCCGCAACACCGGCGGCCGGTCCGGCACCGAGGTCGTCCAGCTGTACCTCCACGACCCGGTCGCCTCCGTCGTCCAGCCGGTGCAGCGCCTTGTCGGCTACACCCGGGTGGAGCTGGAGGCGGGCGAGTCCCGCCGCGTCCGGGTCACCGTCCCGGCCGACGTGGCGTCCTTCACCGGCCGCGACGGCCGCCGGGTCGTCGAACCCGGCGACCTGGAGCTCCGCCTCGCCGCGTCCAGCACCGACGCCCGCCTGACGGCGACGGTCACCCTGACCGGCCCGGCACGCCACGTCGACCACACCCGCCGCCTGCACGCGGCCTTCACCCAGGAGCCGGCGGCACAGGTCTGATCCGTACCGCACGAGACGGCCCCCGTCCGGTCCCCTGGCCGGGGACCGTCTCATGCTGAGCCCGCTTCCGTCGCTTCGGGCATTCGATGGGACCGCCGAGGTGGATGCAGAGGCGGTGACGGTCGAGGCGGTGGCGAGAGGCCGCACGGCTGGGGCTGCATGTCCGGACCGCGGTCGCCTCTCGGACCAAGTGCACGACGGTCACCCTGACCCGCCCCCAGGAGATCGCCTACCGAAAAGGGGCAGCAGAGACGGTTCCGGTGACCTTGCGCCCCTCACCGTGGCGGAAGTCATGCGACTCCTGGCGGCTCACTGCCCGCCACCACCTCAGCGCCGATGTATCGAGTGCGCGCTGAACTGGTCTCGTTGGCGACGTCGGCACCAGGCAACCGCCCAACGGTGCCACCACAAACGCCGCTGTGGAGGTTGCGAACTTCCGCCACCCGATCTCACGGCAGGTCAGTAGACTCGACACGACGCCTCTGACCAGCAGGAATCGCGAAATTCGGCTGGAGTGCCAAGCATGGGCACCATGGTTGACGAGGCTGGCCCCATGTCGCCTCAGTGGTGGGGGCCCGCCAGGCCACCAGTCCCGTCCGGCCCGCCTCTGCGAAGCCCACCGCGAACGGCTTGTCGTCATCGTCCGTCACCAGGTGGATGCTGCACTCCGTCACGCTGTCGCCCGGTGGGATCATCCGGGCGACCCAGTCGGACGGACAGCCGGGGATCTTCGTGTCGAGGACGTAGGGGTCTTTCCCTGTATCTGTCGGCCGCCTTCGGTGAGCAGGCGGACGCGGTCGGCTTGGCCGGGGTAGAGGTCTTTCGGCCCGGTGTTGGTGTAGGTGATCAACACGTAGTACGGGACGCCGCGCCGCTCGTTCTCGTTGAGGTTGAGGTCCAGGTTTGCGAGGTCGGCCGTGCTGCCCCGGCGTACGGAAACCAGCGTGGCGGGCAATTCGAGGATACCGTCCTCGCGGGCGTCCCACCGGACGCGGGCGATGTCGCCCGGCTCCGCCAGCCCGGCGGACGCCGCCTCGAGGCCGCCCTCGACGGCCCAGGTGGCGACCGCGCCGCCCTCGTCGAGGTAGCCGTCGGCGTTGTGCGTCAGCGACAGCACACCGACGCCCTCGGGCAGCGCGTAGGTCACGCAGGTGGTGTACGAGTCGCCGGGCGCCAGCGTCTTCGGCGTGGTGTCCGTGCAGGGCAGGTCGACCCCGCCAGGCCTGCCGCCGCTGACGTAGACCTCCTCCCCGCGCGCCCAGTCGGTGCCGTTCAGGGCGAAGTTGCTGTCCACCATGTAGACGGCGGGGATCTTCTTCCGGCCGGTGTTGGTGACCTCGAAGGTGAGGTAATGGGGACCATGCCCCCAGCTCCTCGTCCACGCTCGCCCCCGCATGTCTTCCTGCGAACCCCGAACCAGGCTCTTGACCGTGATTCTGACCTCGTACGACCGGTGGACGACGTCCCGTGCGCCGGTCCGCACCGGCAGGTTTGTCCAGGAGGCAGGCCTCTCCGCGGCTTGCTCCACGGTCCCGCCCACCTCCTGTTCCCCTGTGCACCCGGCGAGGAGGAGTATCGCCGCCGCGCCCATGGCGGCCTTTCTGACGTAGCTGGACAGGCGCATGGACTCCCCTTGCCGCACGATGATCCGGATTCGCCGGAAGACTGACGCATAGTAGGACGTCACAACGGAGGCGAAGGTGGTGGTGCAGGACCTGGTGCGGTTGCTTTGCCCCCACGCTGCACGTTCTCTGGTGAAGGGTTACGGCCCCGGCTTGCTAGCACCGGTCAGCCAGCTGATCCCGGCCAAGGGGAGTCCGCTGGGCATCTACTACACCGGTGACGCCCGGTTCGGTAACGCCTTCGCGCAGGACCTGGGAGAACTGTTCGAGGCCTACGTCGGCCGCCAGCTGGGGCTGCTGCCTGACGCGATGGTCCATTCAGAGATCGTCTACGGCCAGAACCAGGCGCTCAGCGTGGACTCGATCATCTCTCCTCACGTTGCGGGCCTGGTGGTTGGCGTACTCGAGCAGACACCCCAGCGCCCGCACGAACGGATCTGATTCCAGCTGCGCCGTGCCCGCTCCGCCACCGTCTGCCAGGCCGGGGGTGTGCGAGGCCGGGACGGCGGCGGGACGGGCTCTGCACGGGGTGTTACTCCCCCTCTCCGGCAGGGTTCACCTGCGGCGTGAGGGGGTCACCCGGTGAGGGTTGCCATGTCGATGATGTCGCCCTTGGGCTTTTGTGCTGCTGCGACCTTGCCGAAGTCGTGGAACTGAATGGTGGTGTTGCCCTGGGCGGTGGAGGCGTCCAGCCGGAGGATGTACGGCGTGCCCTTGGTGGCGACGTACGCCGTGGCCTGCTGCTTGGCGCTCTTCTCCTGCAGGGCGATGGCGGGTGTGCCGTCGATGGTTGTGGTCTCGCCGCGGGTCGCGTTCGTGCGCACCTGTCTGAGCGACTTCCCCAGCGTGCAGAAGCGCGCTATTTCCTTCACGTCCGGGTCCTCGGCGAGCGTCTTGATCCACTTCCCGGCGAGCAGAGCCACGGCAGCGTCGGTTTCCTGTGCGGTTCCGCCTGCGGAGCGGTAGAACTGCTCGTCGTAGCGCACATAGAGCGTGCCGGCGCTCCGGATCACGTCTGCCTTGCCCTCGGCATAGTTGAGGGTGCCGGAGCACTCACCCTTCCTGCTCAGGACCATGTCGAAACGGACGGTCCTGCCGGGGGTCTCGTCGGGAATTCGCCCCGACACCCGCAGCGTCGGGGCACTGACCGTGGCTTCGACGGCCCGGTCGACGATCTGCCCGCCGGACAGTCCAGCGAACGCTGCCGTGGATGGGGTATCTCGCTGGCTGCCCTCCAGGCTGCCGGCGATGCCAGCAGTTACGGCAGTGAGGCCGAGGGCGACAAGGACGTTGCGGCGCATGAGAGTTCCCTGTGGGTGAGGGGCGAGAGCAAGGCGGTACCCGGTGAACGGGTCGTCGCCCCCGTGCCGTCCACCGGGGCAGGATATGCCGGGCGCCGCCGGAACGATAAGGATAAACGGGTTCAGCCACACGGCAGTTGCCAGCAGGGCACCGGTCACGGCGCCACGCGCCCCGGCCCCCTTTCACATCTGCCTGCGGGCCTGAGCTGGGCGCAGGGGAAGCGGTCCGGGCTGAGGCGGGGAAACGCGGTCGATCCGATGAGCTGTGCGTGCTGCACGGACTGCTCTTGCCGGATGCTCGGACATTACCGTGCCCGTCCACTGGAGCGTCGCGCTCACCAGCGACAAGAGCCCTCTGATCAGGATGGCCATTCCTCAGTGCAGACGGCAGAATCCGGCGGTGACCTCGAACTCCCCGCATTCCGGTCGACACGAACCAACCGGGGCGCAGTCAGCACTTTCCTTGGGGCGCCGCCCCTGTGAGTGGAATGGTCATACCGGCGCGGGTGCAGCTCGCCACGATGGCCAGCCAGTTATGCGAGGGCGAAGCCGCTCACCGCCCTGCGCGAGCGGCCTGCTCGCGCCGCCGGGCCTACCCGCGTGACCGCCGCCCACGCCTTCCTCACTGAACAGCGGCTGGGCCCAAAAGCACCCACACCGGGCTCACTCTCTACCAGACCCTCGACGCACTCCAGGGCATCCTGAGGTGCTGGACCGGCATCTGCACCACCTGCCACCAGCCACTGCCCAGCAGGCCACACACCACATCAAGATCCAGACAGACCTAACGGAGTCCTACTAGAACACTGATAGTCCCGTGAGGGTCGTGAAGCGGTCCAGGGCCGCCACTCCCGTTACCGAGTTGCCTCGCTCGTCCAGGCCGGGTCCCCATACGCAGAGCGTGCAGTGGCCGGGGACGACGGCGATGATGCCGCCGCCGACGCCGCTCTTGCCGGGCAGGCCCACGCGGTAGGCGAAGTCGCCCGCGGCATCGTACGTTCCGCAGGTGAGCATGATCGCATTGATCTGTTTGGCCTGACTCCGGGTCATCAGACGGGTGCCGTCGGCGCGGACTCCGTGCCGGGCGAGGAAGCCGGTGGCCAGGGCGAGGTCGGCGCAGGAGGCCTCGATGGAGCACTGGCGGAAGTACTGGTCGAGGAGGACCGGGACCGGGTTCCCGATGTTCCCGTACGACGCCATGAAGTGGCCGAGCGCGGCGTTGCGGTCGCCGTGGGCGGACTCGGAGGCGGCGACGCCTTTGTCGACGGCGAGCCCCGCGTTGCCGCTCTCCGCGCGCAGGAACTCCAGCAGGGCGCCTGCCGCGTCGCCGGTCCGGGTGTGGAGGCGGTCGGTGACGACGAGTGCGCCGGCGTTGATGAACGGATTGCGCGGGATGCCGTTCTCGTACTCCAACTGCACCAGCGAGTTGAAGGGGTTGCCGGAGGGCTCGCGCCCGACGTGCTCCCACAGCGTGTCGCCCTCGAGGGCCAGGTCGAGGGCGAGGGTGAAGACCTTGGAGACGGACTGTGTGGAGAACGGCTGCCGCCAGTCCCCGACCCCGTACACCGTGCCGTCAAGCTCCGCGACGGCCATGCCGAACCGGTGCGGGTCGCATGCCGCGAGCGCCGGGATGTAGTCGGCGGGCCGACCACGCACGGGCATGCTCTCGATCTCGGCGGCGATGCGGTGCAGCAGCGGCTGGAAGGTGTGGGACGAGGCCATGGTCGCCATTGTGCCGCCGGACCCTCCGGGGCGTGCCATGGGGTGGAGCTGGGCGGGGGCGGGCCCCGTTATGAACCGTGCGTATCCTCTCGCGCACCCCGCGTCCCCTGCGCGGCCTTGACCACGCCCGCACCATGGTCCGCAAAGCGAAGCAGGGGACCCACCCCGTCCATCAACGTAAAAGACCATCGCCCGAGAAGGGAGAGCGGGACGGTCGCACCTGCGGCCGATCTTCGGGCGACCGGTGGCGGGACCGGACGGTGCCGGGACCGCCACCGGGGAGGGCCGTGCCAGGAGGCCTGGGCCCCACGGCCTCGGGCGCGGCAGGTCAGATCCGGTCCCGCCCCAGGTCCGCGACGAACCCGGACCATGCGCTCCGCGCGAACGCGAGCCGAGGGCCACCTCGCTTTTGGAATCCTGTACGTGTATGTCAGTGGCGTCGGCGGCGATTTCGACGCACGCCCCTCCTTCGCCGCTGCTGTAGGTGCTCTTGAACCAGTCCAGCCGTGCGGGCTGTTCAGTGTTCATGGGTCTCCCAGCATCTTCTCGATCAGTGTCAGTGACTCTTCTGGTGTGAGCGCCTGTGCCCTGATGCTGCCGTAGCGTGCGGAAAGGATACGTACCTCGTCCGGATCCGTGACCAGACGGCTGACGTGCTGTACTTCCAAATACGCCACCTGGGGTTTGCCCTTCGGGGTGAGCAGGATGAAGGGCCCACCCAAGCTGGGATGCTCCTTGCGTTCCGTCGGCAGCACCTGAAGCTCCACACTGCGCAGCCTGCCGAACTTCAGCAGCGCTTCAAGTTGTTTCCGATGAACGTCCCACCCACCGAGCGGGCGACGCAACACGGATTCCTCGATGGTGAAGGTCGTGAACGGCGGAGGCCAGCGGTCGAAGATCTGCTGGCGGTCCAGCCGTGCGGCCACGCGCTGTTCGACGGTCGCCTCGTCCAACAGAGGCTGGCGGGTACCGAATACCACGAGTGCGTGGGCCTCCGTCTGAAGGAGCCCGGGAATCGCGAGCGAGCTGTAGTCGTGCAGCTCGACCGCTTCCGCCTCCAACCGCGCGTAATTCCGGAACCACTCCGGATGCCGCACCCTCCGCCGGGTCTTCGCCCGCTCCACGTCCTCCGCCGCGGATGCGAGCAGGCCCCCGCAGTCCAGCAACTGGTCCACTGCGACGAGCAGTTCGGGCTGAGGCGTTCGCCGTGCCCGCTCGACCGAGGAGATCGTCTCCTCGCCGTACCCGAGCCGGTCGCCCAGTTGTTTCTGGCTCAGCCCGGCCCGCTCCCGGGCCACCTTGATCTGTCGGCCGAGGGCCCGGAAGAGGTCCGCGACCTCGTCCGTGCCGTCCGCCTCGTCGCCCGTGGGAACCCCCGTACCCGGCTGTGCTGCCATGCCGTACCACCACCCTGTTTCCTTGTGCAGAGGACGAACCGGCGAAAGCCCGGCCGGGACACGGCCGTACGCCCGTACATCGCACCTTCCGTCACGGGACAGTCACCCTACGTACCGCCCGGAGTGCTCCACACAGTAGGACGAATCGGTCACCCTCGGTGATGTGAATCAGGAAACCGTCACCGCAACCGGTGAACCGACCTTCGGCACAGCCCACTTCCGCACCATGTTTCCCACTACGGCGCACGGCGCGCACACCGCGCGCCATGCTGCTGAGCGCTGGCTCGCCGCGCAACAGGGACGGCCGGAGTCCGCCGCCGCCGACGACGGCACGGCCACGGCCTCCTCCTCGTCGCCGAACTGACCGCGAACGCGGCCCTGCACGGCCGGGTGCGGGGCAGGAACGCACGCCTCGCCCTCACCCTGACCCCCGCCACCCTGCGGATCGAGGTGACCGACGCACGGGGCGAACGTCTGCCCGCGCCGACCCCGGCCGCTGACGCCGACAGCGACGGCGAGTCCGGACGGGGCCTGCTCCTCGTCGCCTCACTCGCCGACGCCTGGGGCTGCGAGCCCCATCACCCCGGCGGCAAGACGGTATGGGCGGAGTGCGCCCGGCGAGCTGCCCGGACAGAGCGGTAGGCAGGGCGCGGGCAGTCTCGGAGGAGTCCAGCTCCCCGCGTTCGCGCCGGTCGAAGAGCAGCACCTTCCGGCCTGCCGGGCCGGAAGCAGGGCTGAACGTAATACCGCTGGAAGAACTGCGAAAGAACCTGCACAGGCTCCGGTAGTGCCTGCGCTACCGGAAACCGGGCAGCGTGGGGGTTGGTGCGAGCCTCCGCGCGCGCGACAACCTGAAGTCATGACACGACGCAAGGCAGCGGTACTCGCATCGGCCCTCCTCCTCTCCCTGGGGTCCGGCGCGCTCGCCACCCCGGCCACCGCCGACCCTCCCCGGTACTCCACCGGCCGTCAGACGTCGGACGTGATCGACGCGATCGAGCACAGCGCCCACACCCTGAGGAGCACCGAACCTGGCCGCAGTCTGCGGGACTTGGACGCACTGGGCCGCATGGTGGGGGACGCCGAAGTGGTGGGCCTGGGCGAGGCCACCCACGGCTCCCGCGACTTCTTCCGTATGAAGCACCGGGTCTTCCGCTACCTGGTCGAGGAGAAGGGCTTCCGCGCCTTCTCCCTGGAACTGCCCTGGAGCAGCGGCCTCCGCCTCAACGAGTACGTGCTGTACGGCAAGGGCGACCTCGACCGCATCGCGCGCGAGGAGTTCCAGGGTTCGTACCGCATCTGGAACAACGCGGACTACCTGAACCTCATCCGGTGGATGCGCGCGTACAACCGCCACCACCCCACCGGCCCGGTGAGGTTCGCGGGCAACGACATGGGTTACGCGGGACCGGAGTTGTACCGACGGGTGACGGACGACGTCGCCCGCACCCACCCGCACCTGACGTCCCGCATCTCCGCCCTCTACGCCGGCCTGGCACCGACCACCGACGCCGGCATGTACATGGAGCAGTACCTCGAACTCCCGCTGACGGAACGCAGGCAGCGCGCGCAGCGCACGCGGGAAGCGTACGAACTCCTCCGCGACGAGAGCGGACGCCAGCACCCCTGGACGGTCCAGCACGCGAAGGCCATCCACCAACTGGCCCAGGGCTACGCCTACGACATCACCGACGACGCCCAGGCCGCGGAGATGATGAGGTACCGCGACCAGGTGATGGCCGAGAATGTCGTCTGGTGGCACGAACACACAAGGGACCGCATCCTGCTCTCGGCCCACAACACCCACGTCTCCTACGACTCGTTCGACGCCCGCTACCCGAAAACCCAGGGCGCCGTCCTGCGCGACACGCTGGGCGGTGACTACGTCAGCATCGGCTTCAGTTTCCACAGCGGCGCCTTCAAGGCGTTCGGCACCGACGACAACGTGATGCGCACCCACCGCGTCGGCGCCGCACCCCCGGACTCCAACGAACACACCCTGGACCAGCCCCGCCAACGCGACTACTTCCTGGACCTGCGCACGGCTCCCCGGGTGGTACGCGCATGGCTGTCCGACCCCCGCCCCACCTGGAACATCGGCGCGGGCTGGCCGGACCCCACGGAGTACAGCATCGCCCTGGCCAAGGCCCACGACATCCTGATCCACCTGAACAAGGTCGAGGCGACGACGTACTTGGGGACGCCCTGACGTCACCCTGCGCCCGTAGCGACTGCGAAGAACCTCGGCAACCGGGCGCCTCACCCGGAACCGGCCCCACCATCGACGCTGAGGAGTGGGGCCGTCAGTGGAACGCGGCAACGTTCTCCGCTGCCCACTGCGAAAACGGTCGGGCGGGGGAGCCGGTGACCCGCGAAACCGTGTCGTGCACCTGGAGCAGTTCGTCATTGATGTCCCCGCCCATCAGATCGAGCACCGCGTGAGCGGTCTGCTCCCCCATGAAGAGGGCCATCTGCCGGTGCGCTTCTTCCCGGCTGATCTCCTCGACGGACACGTCGTGACCCAGGGCCGCCCCGATCGCTCGGGCCTGCTCCCGGGGTGTGATCCGTGCCGGCCCGGTCAGCGGGTACGTCCGTCCTCGGTGACCCGGCTCGGTCAGTGCCGCTCGTGCCACCGCCGCGATGTCGGCGGGGTGGACAGCGGGAAGCCCGATGTCCGCATAGGGCACCCGGATCGACCGGTGCTCCCGGATCGACTGAGCCCACCACAGGGCGTTGGAGGCGAACTGCGTCGGACGCAGGATGGTCCAGCTCATCCCGCTGTCCTGGAGCAGCCGCTCGACGGCCCGGTTCCCGGCGGCGGCGGGCAGGTGCGGATGGGTCCGCACCGTGATGGAGGACACGAGTACCACATGCTCCACGCCCGCCTGCCGGGCGGCCGTGAGAACGCCCCCGTCCGCGCCCATGCCCTGCACGAGGAACAGGGAACGCGCGCCGTCCAGCGCCGGCTTCAACGAGGCGGGCCGGGCGAGATCGCCCTCGAAGACCTCGACTCCGTCGGGTAACGAGGCGCGGGCGGCGTCACGGGTCAGGCCCGCCACGGGCGAGGTGCCGGAACCGCGCAACTGCCGTACCAGAGCGCTTCCGATGTTTCCGGTGGCACCCGTCACGAGGATCATCGCTGTCTTCTCCTGCCGTCCGTCGGTGATCAAGCACGCCGCACGCTAGAACCTCGACCATGGTTCAGGTCAAGCGGAGACCCACGGGCGAGCGCCGGTAAGGTGTGGATCTTCGGGTGGCGTAGGCCCACGGAGTCCCAGAGGTGACCGTTCCTGATGCGACGTCAGTGGATGAGGGCGCACTCCGATATCGCGGTGCACGAGGCGTGGCGGCTGCCCGCCGCCGATACCTTCCGAGGACGCCGGGCTCTGTGGTGGAGTGCCGGGCCGGCCGGGGAACTCGCGGTCATGCTCGTACACCGGCGCCATCTGGAACGCAGTCGCTACGTCAAGGGGTGGCTCGCGTGGCGACCGAAGAACCCGTTCACGGGCGAACTGGTCACCGTTACCGGGCAGGGGAGCGGCGCACCACTGTGGGAAACGTCCGGGTCCGGCCGAGCCACCTGGCGCTACTGTCCGACTCCCGCTTCCTGCTGGTGAACAGTCGTACGCGGCGGAGCGGGACCCACGGTCTCTGGACGCCCAACGCCGTGGTGTTCTCCCCTCCGGGACACCCGAGAAAGAGTTCTGCGTCGGCGACGACATACCCGCCCTGATCACCGACCGCCACGGAGGGATCTGGACGGCCCACGGGGACGAGGAATCTACGGCGATCATCCCGAGTCGGGGCCGGCCTCGCCGGCTGGAACACCGAAGGCCGCGCGACATGGGCTCCCGGGGCCCGCTGCCCGCCCACCCGCTGCAAGGGTGCACCGCCGCGACCGAGGGCGACCGGGTGTGGCTGGTCTGGTACACCCACAGCCGGTCGGGCACCTTCCTGACCCGCCTCACCCCGTCGACCGGCGAAGTGACCAGCCATCCTAGCCCCGTTGACCAACCGGACGGCTTCGCCGTCAGCGGCAACCGGGCCGTGCTGACCCGCCGCCACCACAACCGGCGGACCGTCGAACTCACCCGTGCCGAGTTCGACGGCATCACCTGGACAGCGACCGACCGCCGCACGCTGCACGTGCCCGGCCGGGTCGTCGGGCGCTGCGGCCAGGGCCGCGACGGAGTCCTCTGGCTCCGCGCCGGCGATACGTGGCTGTGCATCGAGGCGTGAGCCACCGACATCGGGTGCTCCCATCCGAAGACCGGGGCGCTCCTACCCGGCGGCGAGCGCCATGAACGCGGCCCACTCGTCCCGGCCGACCCGCAGCACGGGCCCGCCGCCGCCCACGGCCTTCGAGTCCCGCACGTACACGGCGTCGAGACCGGAGGCCACCTCCACGCAGTCGCCGCCGCTTGTTCCGCTGTAGCTGCTCTGAACAGGCGAGTCGCGGGACTACTCAATTCCCTGATCGATGCTCATAGCTCCCCTGCCATGCGCTCGACGAGACGGGAGGACTCCTCGGTGTCGAGGGCCTGATCGCGCAGCATTCCATACCGCGGCCAGAACTCTTCGGCACGAACAAATACGTCGAGCTTCGTACACGTGACGCCTACCCTTGCCGTATGGGCCACGCCAAGACCTCCTTCGTCTGCCTGCCCTGTCGGGCCTCTTACAAGCAGCCCTACGACAGGGACCGGCCGCACCGGGTCTGTCCGCGTTGCGCCGAACCGCTGATCCACGTGGGGTCGGCGTTCGCGCCGCCGCCGCGCCGGGACACCGAGGGCTGGAGGGTGCTGTCCGTGCTACTGCACGCCGGTGTCCGCTTCCACAAAAGCTGCTGCGGGGGCCCGGATACCGGCCGCGCACGCTGAGGGAGGTGCGCGAGCGGATGGCGTACGCCCGTCGTACAGGCGAGCCCTTCGCCAAGGCGCTCGTTCGCTACGCGGTGCCGTAGCAGGGGCGCGGAGTTGACCCCGTTCGTGCCGCCGTCGGCGGGCTCCGTCGACGCGCTCGGAAGCCGGCCGGAGGTGGAGCCCGCTCGGGGCGCAACTGCCCTGGTCGACCGCCCGTCGCACCGGACCAATGGACGCGCCCCACGGGTCACTTGATTGCTATGGCCATACCTGGTACTTGCTCAGGGCGACGCGACGCGACGAGTCGAGTGGGGTACCTGCCCTTCGCACGCCGTCCCTCTCGGCGATGAGCATCTGTTGGCCGTGCTAACTGATGCTGCTGCTGAAGTCGTACCGGCGTCTGCCCGCGGCAGAATGCCGGCCGGAGCCGGCTCGACGTTCAATACAGTCCAGCCTCATGGCAACGATTGCGACGCGTACGGTCGAGTATCCGGCCGACGGTTTGACGATGATCGGGCACCTCGCCCTCCCGGCCGGTGTCGACCGCCGGCCCGCGGTGCTGCTCGGACCGGAGGGCATGGGGCTCAGCGACGTCGAGCGCCGCCGGGCCGATGCTCTCGCCGAACTGGGATATGTAGCGCTGGCCTTCGACCTTCACGGCGGACGCTATTTGGGCGACCCCGAGGAGATGCTGGCCCGTTGCATGCCGCTGCTCGCTGATCCCGACCGGATGCGGGGCATCGGTCATGCGGCGCTCGACGTGTTGCGCGCCGAACCGCGGACCGACCCCGACCGGATCGCCGCCGTCGGCTACGGCACCGGGGGTGCCGTAGGGCTGGAACTCGGGCGCGGCGGCGTCAGCCTGCGCGCGATCGGGACGGTCAACGCAACCACCACGGGCCGACCGGGCGAGGCCGCGCGCATTCGCTGCCCTGGTGGGCCGGGGTCGGGTCGGAAGACCCGATCATGCCGCCCGCGCAACGGGACGCGTTCACGGCTGAGATGCAGGCCGCGGGCATCGACTGGCGCCTCACGGTCTACGGCGGCGCCTTGCACGCCTTCCACCACCCGCCGGTCGACCACCCCACGGTCCCCGGCGTCGGCTACCACCCACAGCACGCACAGCGAGCCTGGCGCGACGTCGTCGACCTGCTCGCCGAGTGCCTGCCCGTGACGGGGGACCCGGGGTATGAACCAGGCGAACAGGCCGACGCCAGGCATGGACGCCGTCGGGCACTGACAGTCCCGTCCCCTGAGTAAAAAACGACGACCACACCGCCTGGATCGGCGCAGAGGCCGGAGGAACTCGGCGTCACCATGCCCTCGGTGGCCACCGGCGGTGACCACCGCCCGTCAGGCGCTGCTTGACCTTGCCGCCGGCGGCAGGGTTGCACGATGACCGGCATGAACAGCACCGCACCGCAGAGCAGCAGGATCGTCGCCGTCACCGGAGCCGGCACCGGGATCGGCCGGGCAACCGCCCGCGCCTTCGCCGCCGAGGGCGCCCATGTGGTCGCGATCGGGCGGCGGGCTGAGCTCTTGAGGGAGACCGCGGCCAGGCACGACCGGATCACGCCGCTGGCCGCCGACATCACCGCCGAGGGCGAGCCGGATCGGATCATCCGGGCCGTGCTGGAGACACACGGCCGGCTGGACGTGCTGGTCAACAACGCGGGAATCGTGCGCAGCGGAGCCCTCGGCACGCTGACGCCGGAGATGATCACAGCTCAGCTCGCCACCAACCTCGTCGCCCCCATCCTGCTGGCCCAGGTGGTGCTGCCACTCCTGGAGAAGTCGAACGGGGTGATCGTCAACGTCAGTACGTCGGTGGGGCAGCGGGGCTGGCCCGGCAGCTCGGTCTACGGGGCCACCAAGACCGCTCTGGAGTCGCTGACCCGCAGCTGGGCGGTCGAGCTGGCACCCCGCGGCATCCGGGTGGTGGCGGTCGCCCCCGGCGCGATCGACACCCCCATCGGCGAGCACCAGGGTCTGACGGCGGAGCGGATGGCAGCGGTGCGGGAGTGGCAGTTGGCGCACACCCCACTGGCACGGATCGGTCGCCCCGAGGAGGTGGCCTGGGCAGTCACCCAGCTTGCCGCACCGGCCGCGTCGTTCGTCACCGGAGTCGTACTCCCGGTCGACGGCGGCGCGGTCGTGGCGTGATAGGAGTGGCCCGGGAGGTGGGACGGGTGCGGATCGGTGAGCTGGCCAGGGCGACCGGGACGACCGCCCGTGCGCTGCGGCACTACGAGCAGGCCGGACTGCTCTCCTCGCGGCGCGCCGCCAACGGCTACCGCGTCTACGACGAGCGGGCCGTGGTGCGGGTCCGCAATATCCGCTGCCTGCTGGTCGCCGGGCTCACCCTGGACGACGTGCGGGTGTTCCTGCCGTGCCTGGACGGCGATGTGGCCGCCGCACCGCCCTCGGACAAGGGCCTGCGGGTCGCGTCGGAACGGCTGGCGGTCCTCAACGAACGGATCGCTGCCCAGACCGAGGCCCGCGACCGGCTGGAGGCCGCGTTGCGACAGGCGACCGGTGGCCGGAGCCGCCCAGTGGCCTCCTGAGCGCCCGCCTCGTCGCGGAAGCCGGAGCAACCTGGAGTCGCCACGCTCCCCACGGCCGCTCACGGTGACGACGAGCCCCCGCCGGACAGGGAATACCCGACTCTCGCATACGCGAGGCCGCCAGTGTCACACCCTCTTCTGGAGACGCCGAACGTCCTGCGCGAGGCCGCGCGGTCGGATCCGGCGATGGCTCGCGGGTAGCCGCGCGTGGGCCGGTCCGGACCGGCCCAGACGCGGCCCGCGGTCAGCTCTTGAGCGCCGTCGCGAACATGCCCGCCTCGTAGGAGCCGCCCTTCCGGCGGGTGATCACCGCAAGGCGGTTCGCCGCGTTGATCAGGGCGACCAGGGTGACCAGTGCGGCGGTCTGGTCGTCGTCGTAGTGCTTGCGGACCAGGGCCCAGGTCTCGTCGGAGACACCGTGCGAGGTGTCGGCGAGGCGGGTGCCCTCCTCGGCGAGGGCCAGGGCCGCCTGCTCGGCCTCCGTGAACACGGTCGACTCGCGCCACGCGGCGACCAGGTGCAGCCGGACCGCGCTCTCACCGGCCGCCGCGGCCTCCTTGACGTGCATGTCGACGCAGTGACCGCAGCCGTTGATCTGGCTGGCGCGCAGCGACACCAGCTCCTGGGTCGCCTTTGGCAGCGGCGAGTCCTGGATCACCAGGGCCGCGCCGGCGAAGCGCTTGGCGAACCGGGTGGCGAGCTCGTTCTCGAACAGGTCGAATCGGATGTCCATCGCTGGGTCCTCACTCGGGTCGGTGCATGGGGTCGACCATGAGATGCCGGCGGCCCGCCGCCTGTGACGGCGGAGAAATGTGACGTGCGCCACCGGCCACGGGTGTCACAGAAGCGGGCGGCCCGGCGTCTTGTGCGCGGGGACCGACAGACGTACGAACCGACGGGAGCAGCCGGTGGACAGCGAGCGCGCGGAGTGGACGGACACGGCGACCGAGGTGTTCGTCGCCCACCGGAACCTGCTGTTCACCGTCGCCTACGAGATGCTCGGTTCGGCCGCCGACGCCGAGGACGTCCTCCAGGAGACCTGGCTGCGGTGGGCCGGCGTCGACCTCGCCGCGGTGCGCGACCGGCGGGCGTACCTCGTACGGATCACCACCCGGCAGGCGCTGACCCGGCTGCGTACGCTCGGCCGCCGCAAGGAGTCCTACGTCGGCTCCTGGCTCCCGAGCCGCTGCTCACCGCACCCGACGTGGCCGAGGACGTCGAGCTCGCCGACAGCGTGTCGATGGCGATGCTGCTGGTGATGGAGACGCTCGCCCCCACCGAGCGGGCGGTGTTCGTCCTGCGCGAGGTGTTCGACGTCGGGTACGACGAGATCGCCGAGGCCGTCGACAAGAGCCCGGCCGCGGTCCGCCAGATCGCCCACCGGGCACGGGCCCATGTCGCCGCCCGCCGACCGCGCGGAGTCGTCTCGTCCGCCGAGACACGGAACGCCCTCGACGCCTTCCGGCGGGCGGTCGAGACGGGCGAGGTCCAGGGTCTGCTCGACGTCCTCGCACCGGATGTCGTCCTTCTCGGCGACGGCGGCGGCATCAAGCAGGCCGTCCTGAACCCCGTCGTCGGCGCCGACAGGGTGGCCCGCCTGCTGTACGGAGGCATGGGCAGGCTCACCGCCGAGGTGTCGCTGCGGCCGGCGGAGGTCAACGGCCACCCCGCGCTGATCATCCGGCTCGACGGAGCGCTCGACACCGTCCTCGCGGTGCGCTTCGACGACGGCCTCATCAGCGGCCTCTACGCCGTCCGCAACCCCGAGAAGCTGTCTCGCATGGCGGACGAGACCGCACTGCGGCGCTGAGCGCTCCCGCTCCGCGCGCCGGCCCACCCGCCTCAACTGCGGCCATCCGCAACGCCGTATCCCTTGACCGTCGCATACCTACCGCACATCGGCGGACCGGTGTACGGTCTCGGGCCGACGGGTTTTGGGAGCGCTCCCATAGCGCCTGGTGCGGCTCCCACCCCGTACGGCCCTCCCCACCGTGCTCCCGTCGCACCGTTCCATCTGCCTCGCACCAGTTCGCACCCGAACATGTCCGCATCACACGAGGAGGAACGCTTTGAAACGCTTCTTGGCCTTTCTGGCGACCTGCGCGACGGTCCTGGGCCTCACCTCACTGACCGCTCCCCAGGCGGTGGCGGCCGCCGGTTGCAGAGTCGACTACACGATCACCAGCCAGTGGCAGGGCGGCTTCCAGGGCGGGGTGAAAGTCACCAACCTGGGTGCCCCCGTCACCGGATGGACGCTCGCGTTCGCCCTGCCGGACGCCGGACAGCGGATCGTCCAGGGCTGGAACGCCACCTGGTCGCAGTCCGGGTCCGCGGTCACCGCCGCCGACGCCGGCTGGAACCGCGTACTGGCCACCGGCGCGACCGTCGACCTGGGCTTCACCGGCACCTTCACCGGCGCCAACCCGCGGCCCGCCGCGTTCACCCTCAACGGCGTCGCCTGCACCGGGACCATCGAGGAACCCCGCCCAACCCGGACGACGACACCCCCGTCGGCATCAACGGACAACTGCGCGTCTGCGGCGTCAACCTCTGCAACCAGTACGACCGTCCCATCCAGCTGCGCGGCATGAGCACCCACGGCCTCCAGTGGTTCAGCCAGTGCTACAACACCGCCTCCCTGGACGCGCTCGCGAACGACTGGCGGTCGGATCTGCTGCGCATCTCCATGTACGTGCAGGAGGACGGCTACGAGACCGACCCCGCGGGCTTCACCAGCCGCGTGAACGGCCTCGTCGACATGGCCGAGGCCCGCGGCATGTACGCCGTGATCGACTTCCACACCCTCACGCCGGGTGACCCGAACTTCAACCTCGCCCGCGCGAAGACATTCTTCGCCTCCGTCGCCGCCCGCAACGCCGCCAAGAACAACGTGATCTACGAGATCGCCAACGAGCCCAACGGTGTGAGCTGGGCGGGCATCAAGAGCTACGCCGAGCAGGTCATCCCGGTCATCAGGGCGGCCGACCCGGACGCCGTCGTCATCGTCGGCACCCGCGGCTGGTCCTCGCTCGGTGTCTCGGACGGCTCCAACGAGAACGAGATCGTCGCCAACCCCGTCAACGCCTCCAACATCATGTACGCCTTCCACTTCTACGCCGCGAGCCACAAGGACACCTACCGCACCACGCTCAGCCGGGCCGCCTCCCGACTCCCGCTGTTCGTCTCCGAGTTCGGCACGGTGAGCGCCACCGGAGGGGGAGCGGTGGACCGGGCGAGCAGCACCGCCTGGCTGGACCTGCTCGACCAGTTGAAGATCAGCTACGCCAACTGGACCTACTCCGACGCCGACGAGGGCAGCGCGGCGTTCCGGCCCGGCACCTGCAAGGGCTCCGACTACAGCGGCAGCGGCGTGCTGACCGAGTCCGGCGCGCTGCTCAAGAGCCGGATCAGCACCCCCGACAACTTCCCCACGAGCTGACCCTCCCCCTCTCGACCGGGAGCGCTCCCCATTCCGTGCGCCGGAGCGCTCCCCCTACCCCGGAGGCACAAGTGCGCGCTCTCCTCGCACGATTACTGCGTCGCCCCTGGACGGCGGCCCTCACCGCGGCCGTGCTGTGCGCGTCCGCTCTCACCGTCCTCCCCGCCAGCGGCGCGGAGACCGGCTGCCGGGTGGACTACACCGTGAACAGGTGGTCCGGCGGCTACACCGCACAGATCAAGGTCACCAATCTCGGCCCCGCGGTCGACAGTTGGCGGCTGACCTGGACGTACGCCGGTGACCAGAAGGTGACTTCGGCGTGGAACGCCACCGTCACGCAGACCGACCGGTCCGTCGTCGCCGCCGGTCTCGGCTGGAACAGCGCGCTGCCCACGGGCGGTTCGGCCGAGTTCGGTCTGCAGGGGACCTGGCGTTCGGCCGACCCCGACCCGAGCGACTTCGCCGTCAACGGCGTGTCCTGCGGCGGTGACGGCACCACACCCCGACCACCCCGCCGCCCACCACCCCGCCACCGAGCGCGGACTGCGGCAGCGCCGCGCTCTGCTCGGACTTCGAGGACCAGACCGGCACCACCCCGTCCGGCGACTGGCGTTTCACGGCGCCCGACTGCCAGGGCACGGGTAAGGCCGCCGTGGACACCGCCGTCGCGCACAGCGGCAGCCGGTCGCTGCGGGTCGACGGCCGGGCCGGTTACTGCAATCACGCCTTCGTCGCCGCCACCGCGGACCTGTCCTCGGTCGGCCCGGTGATGTACGTGCGCATGTGGGTACGGCACACCACCGCACTCCCCGCCGCGCACGTCACCTTCGTGTCCTTCCCCGACTCCTCGCAGGGCGGGCGGAGTCTGCGCGTGGGCGGTCAGAACGGCGCGCTGCAGTGGAACAGGGAGATCGACGACGCCACCCTGCCGGCGCAGAGCCCGGCCGGCGTGGCGCTCAGCAAGCCGCTGCCGACCGGCAGTTGGCGGTGCCTGCGCTTCGCGATCGACACGACGGCCCCGGGCTCGACACCTGGCTCGACGACCAGCGGGTCGCGGGGCTGCACGCCGACGGTGTGCCGACGCAGGACGTCGACCAGCAGTGGCTCGTCCGCACCACCCCGCCCCGCCCCACCGCCCTGCGCTTCGGCTGGGAGAGCTACGGCACGGGCGACGACACCCTGTGGTTCGACGACGTGGCCGTGGGCTCCAGTCCCATCGGCTGCTGACACCCCCGGCCGGCTTCCGTCCCGGCGTCGCGGTCGGAACACGGCCGCACGCCGGGACGGACGGTCCTGGCCCGGTCGGAATCACGGCCGCCCACCGGCACGGACGGTCGTATTCCGGGCGAGCCCTCCGCACAGGACACAGCTTCAGGGCGGGTCGTGGGACGCGGATCTCTCGAGTTCGGCGGCGAGTGTCTCCGCGTCGTACGGCCCGGTGTGCCGCCGGCCGCCGACGAAGAAGGTCGGGGTGCCGCGGGCGCCACTGGCCTCGGCGCCGGCCGCGTCGGCCCGTACCCGCTCGGCGGTCTCCTCGGCGTCGATGTCATCGAGGAAGCGCTCCACGTCGAGGCCGATCTCGATGGCGTACGCGGCGATGTCCTCGAACTCGAGGCGGTCCTGGTGCTCGTACAGCAGGTCGTGCATCTGCCAGAACCGCCCCTGCGCGCCGGCGGCCACGGCGGCCCAGGCGGCGGGCACGGCATGCGGGTGGACATCGGGGAGCGGCAGATGCCGGAAGACATAACGGAACCGGTCGCCGAAGCGCTCCCGCAGTTCCTTGGTGACGCCGGTGGCGCGGGCACAGTAGGGGCATTCGAAGTCGCCGTACTCCACCAGGGTGAGGGCGCGTCCACGGGGCCGGCGATGTGGTCCGTGGCCGGGTCGACCGGGTGGGCGAGGGTACAGGGCAGGTCGGCGTCCGTCTCGCCGCGCAGGACGGCGGCGAGGTGGAACGCGAGCCACCCCAGTGCGGTGGCGAGCACGGCGGCCAGCAGGACACCGACGACCGCCTGGTCGCGCAGGACCGGGTCGTCGAAGGCGAGGCCGGCGATCAGCAGGGAGACGGTGAAGCCGATGCCGGACAGCACGGCACCGCCCATGACGTGTCCCGGGCCCACCCCTGGGGAGCTTTCCGAGGCGGAGGCGGGTGCCGAGCATGGTTCCGCCCCACACACCCAGGAGTTTTCCGGCCACGAGTCCGGCGACGACGGCCCAGGTGAGCCGGGAGGACAGGGCGCTTCCCAGGACGCCCCCGCGCAGGTCGATACCGGCGTTGGCCAGGGCGAACAGCGGGACGACCACATAGCTCGCCCAGGGTGCAGCATCAGCTGCAGCCGTTCGTTGACCGAGACCGCCCGTTGCAGTCCCACGCGTGCCGACAGCCCCACATCGGCGCGGGGCGACTGGCGGAAGGCGCGGGCGAGCCGGGTGGCGCGGTCCACGGCCTCGGGCGCGGGGGATGGGCGGGGATGAGGAGACCGCCGATCATGCCGGCGATGGAGGCGTGGAGACCGGACGCGAGGGTGGCGAGCCACAGCGCGAGAAGGACGAGGAGGTACGGTGCCGCGCGCCAGGCACCCACCGGGGTCAGCGCGGCGAGGACCGCACCGAGGGCGAGTGCCACCAGCAGGGGCGTCAGGCGGACCGTGTCCGAGTACACAAGGCCGATCACGCTGACCGCCACGATGTCGTCGATGACGGTGACGGCCAGCAGGAAGACCCGCAGCTGGGTGACGAACCGGGGCCCCACCACGGCGAGCGCCCCGAGCATGAAGGCCGTGTCGGTGCCGATGACCGTGCCCCAGCCGCCGCCGGCCTCGCCCAAGGGAGCGATCGCCAGATAGAGCAGCACCGGAACGACCATGCCGCCGATACCGGCCGCGGCCGGGAGCAGCACGCGGCGGCGGCCGGCCAGCGAGCCGACCGAGGACTCGTAGCGGACCTCCAGGCCGACGACGAAGAAGAAGAGGGCCATCAGGCCGTCGCTCACCCAGTGCCCCAGGTCCATGGAGAGTTCCGCGTCGCCGAGCGACACGGACGCCTCGGTCGCCCAGAGCGACTCGTACCCCGCGGACCAGGGCGAGTTGGCCCACCCCAGGGCCACCACGACAGCCGCCAGGAGCAGCCCGGCGCTGCCCGCTTCCGTGGTCAGGTAGGTGCGTACCGGATCGGCGAGCTGGGCCGCCAGCGAACGCCGCCGGGCCCTGGTCTGGGAGGGCGGGGCGCTCTCCGCGCGTGTCACGGGTGTCCCCTTCCTGGCCGCCTGCTCCGCCCGGGCCGGGGCTTCTCAGCGGGAGAACGTGCCGGAGGCGGATCGGGCGGTCCCGGCGGGGAGCGACGCGCCGTGGGCCGTGGAGAGCATGGCGGTCAGGGACCCGCGCGGTGTGTGGTGCATGGGTGTCCTTCCGGTTTCTCCTCACCCGATGGTCGCGTTCCGACGGACGCCGGGCATCCGGAGTGACCGGCTGTTGCGCCGTTCGGCTCACGGGGACCGGACGTGGCTCACGGGGACCGGACGTGGCTCACGGAGATCGCACGCGGCTCACAGGGACCGGACGCGGCTCACAGGGACCGCACCCGGCTCACGGTGGGACGGGACCCGGCTCAGCCGCCGAGCCAGGCCAGGGCGGCCACCGTCAGCGCGGCGACTCCGGTGTCCAGGGTCGGCTGGACGACGGGCGCGAAACCGGCGCTGTGGTTGACCGGGATGTCCTCGGAGACGGTCCCTTTCCGCACGGCCTCGGCGTAGCGCTCCGGGTCGGTGCCACCGATCGCCCAGTAGGTGAACGGCGCCCCGAAGGCCCGGGGATCTCGCTCATGTCCTCGCTGGCGGTCTGCGGTTCGACGGTGTGCGCGTCGTCGCCGAAGTACGCGGCGAAGGCCTCCGCGACGCGCCGGGTCGGCTCCTCGTCGTTGACGGTGGGCGGGAAGGAGGCGATCCGCTCGATCTCGGGGGCTTCGGGGAGCGGGACGCCTCGCACTCGGCCCGGACGATCCGCTCGATCGCGTCCAGGACGTGCGTGCGCGTGGCGTCGTCGTAGGTGCGGACGTTGAGCTCGATGACGGCCCGGTCCGGGATGACGTTGGGGCCGCTGCCGGAGTGGATGCTGCCCACCGTCACCACGGCGGGAGTGGTGGCGGCCAGCTCCCGCGAGACGACGGTCTGCAGACGTACGACGATCATGGCCGCCGCCACCACGGGGTCGACCGCCGCCTGCGGCATCGAGCCGTGCGCCCCGCGTCCGTGGACGGTGACGCGCAGACTGTCCGCGGCGGACAGGAACGACCCCGTACGGGTGCCGACGTAACCGGCGGGGTAGGGCAGGACGTGCTGGGCGAGGACGACGTCGGGCCGGGGAGACTTCGTGGTGAGACCGTCGTCGATCATGGCCTCGGCGCCGTTCCCCTGCTCCTCCGAGGGCTGGAAGAGCGCCACGAACGTACCCCGCCAGGCGTCCCGCCGCCCGGCCATCAGCCGCGCGCAGCCGATCAGGCAGGCCACGTGCACATCATGTCCGCAGGCGTGCATCACCGGCTGCTCGGCGCCGTCCCCGTCGGTCACCGTGGCGGTGGAGGCGTACGGCAGGCCCGTCCGTTCGCGGACGGGGAGGGCGTCCATGTCGGCCCGCGCCATGACGACCGGGCCGTCCCCGTTCGTGAGTACCCCGATCACGCCCGTGCCGCCGATGCCCTCCGTCACCTCGTAGCCGCAGTCCCGCAGGGCGCCCGCCGCCTTCCCGGCCGTGCGGTGCTCCCGCAGGCCGAGTTCCGGGTGCCGGTGCAGGTCCCGGTAGAGGTTCTCCACGTCGGTGCGGACCGTGTCGAAGCCGGCCAGTACGGTCCGGGCTGGACGAGTCATCGAGGCTCCTCGCGGAAGTGTTCCGGGCCCCTGGAACGGGCGGCTTCCAGCCCCATCCTCGGCCAGCGGACGGGGACGGGGCGTGGCCGGACGGCCGTACGGGTGAACCGGCCGGAGCGGTCTACGCGCCGGCCCGGGTCCCGCGGGTCTCGGGCGGCTCGGGCGCGTTGAGACCGAACAGGAGACCCAGCACACGGATCAGGAAGCAGGCCGTCGCCGCCCCCAGCGCGGACGGCAGCCCGTACACGCCCGTCTCGATGGTGAGGACGGTCAACGCAGCGCCCACCAGAGCCGGAATGGCGTACAGGCCGGTGCGGAGCACCGTCGGGACCTGGCCGACGAGCGTGTCGCGGATCGTGCCGCCGCCCACCGCGGTGATCACGCCGAGCAGGATCGCGGGCGCGACGTCCAGCCCGGCGTCCAGTGCCTTGGCCGCGCCGATGACCGCGAAGGTGCTCAGCCCGACCGCGTCGAGCACGTCGATCGCCCGCTCGGCCCGGCGCAGATGCCTGCTGAGCGCGAAGGCGATCAGCCCGCCGGCGGCGGCGAGCGTGTAATAGCGCCAGTCCAGGAGGGTGGCGGGCGGTAGCGAGTCGATGAGGACGTCGCGGACGAAGCCGCCGCCCAATGCGGTGATCATGCCGAGGACGACCACCCCGACCACGTCCAGCCGCACGGCGCGCACCGCCGTCAGCGCCCCGTTCAGCCCGAAGGCGAACGTGCCGGTCAGGTCGAGCGCGAGCAGCGGCGCTGGCTGGGAACTCATACCGGCCTCCCTACCCCGTGCCGCGCCGGCTCAGCTCGGGGCACCGGCGCGCGGACCCCGATGGCGGCGCACCACCTCCACGTACGCCCTCGGCCACGCCGGCGTGTACTCCGGCTCCCCGCGCCACGCCGAGGCCGCCGCCCGCCGCGACGGTGTCGACACCCGCGCGACCCTCGTCGAGACCGGCCGGCGTGGACCGGCCGGCGGCCGGGAGGACATGATCACCCGACATCGCCCCGGCCTCCGGCCGGGGGCGATGCGACGGCGGCGGACCGGATCAGGCGAGCGTCACCTCCACCGGCAGCGTCTTGATGCCGTTCACGAAGTTGGAGCGCACCCGGGGACGTCGCCGGTGAGCTTGACGCCCGCCAGGCGCGGGATGAGCTCCTCGAACATGATGCGGATCTCGGTACGGGCCAGCAGATTGCCCAGGCACAGGTGGGGGCTGCCCTTGCCGAAGGTGACGTGGTCGTTGTCCCGGCGGGTGACGTCGAAGTCGTAGGGGTTGCCGAAGACCTCCTCGTCGCGGTTGCCGGAGGCGAACCACATGACGACCTTGTCGCCCTCCTTCACCCGCTTGCCGCCGAGTTCGACGTCGCGCGTGGCGGTGCGGCGGAAGTGGTAGACGGGGAGGCCCAGCGCAGGAACTCCTCCACCGCCCCGGGGATGAGCGAGGGGTCCTCCTGGAGGCGGGCGAGCTGCTCGGGGTGCTGGAGGAGGGCCAGCATCGAGTGGGTGATCGTGTGGCGGGTGGTCTCGTTGCCGGCCACCACGAGGAGCAGGAAGTAGTTGTCGAAGTCCTGCGCGGAGAGGGGGACTCCGTCGCGCGGGGTCTCGTTGACGAGCCGGGAGATCAGGTCGGTTCCGGTGCCGCCGCGTCGCTGCCGGGCGAGTTCACGGCCGTAGTCGAAGACCTCGAGCGAGGCGGGGGAACGGAACGGCAGGTCGCGGTACTTCTCGCTCTCCGCGCTGTGCAGCAGCACGTCCGCGTAGTCCGGGTCGGTGTTGCCGATGATCCGGTTGCCCCAGTCGATGAGCTGCTGGTTGTCCTCCGGGGGCACGTCGAGGAGACGGGCGAGGACGTTGATGGGAAAGTCGGCGGAGACCTCCTTGACGAAGTCGAAGGTGCCCTTGGCCAGCGCCGCGTCCAGGGTGGTGGCGGTCAGGCCGCGCAGGAAGTCGGCGTAGCTGTTGATGACGCTCGCCCCGAACTGCCGCTGGAGCAGGCTGCGCAGCGCGCGGTGGCGGACGCCGTCCAGTTCCAGGATGGAGGCGCGCTTCTTGATCTGGTCGTCGTCGACCTCCTCGAGGTTGACGAACCGGGTGGAGGTGAACGTCTCCGCGTCCCGGTCGACACGGGCGATGTCGGCGTGCCGGGTCACCGACCAGAAGCCGGAGTTGGGCTCCTCCTCCGGCTGCCAGTGCACGGGGTCCTCGTGGCGCAGGGTGTGGAACATCCGCCAAGGGGTCACGCCGTCGGTGAAGTTGTCGAGGTTCGCGAGGTCGACGTCGGCGAGGGGCAGCGGCTCGCGCACGGCGTCGGCCGCGGACTGGGTGGTGGTCGGCACAGCGGTCATGGTGTGTGATCTCCTACGGCGGTACAGAGGTCGTGGGGTGTGGTCCTACGGCGGTACAGAGGTCGCGGGTGTGGCCCTACGGCGGTGCGAAAGGTCGTGGGGCGTGGCCTCCCACGGCCTCACAGCGGTCGCGGGGCGTGGTCCCCGGGGCCGTCACTTCGGTCGTCGGATGTGGACCGGCCCACGGCGTCACGGCGAGGTCATGCTGCGCGGGCTTCCCACGCCGTCACGGCGAGGTCATGCTGCGCGGGCCTCCCACGCCGTCACAGGTGGTACGCGTACTCGGTGAACTCCCAGTCGGTGACGTGCCGGTGGAAGCGCGCGACCTCGTCGCGCTTGTACGTGAGATAGGAAGCGGTGAAGTCCTTGCCGAGCAGCTCGGTCAGCGCCGTGTCCGCCTCCAGCGCGTCGAGCGCGTCCGGCAGGGTGGCCGGCAGCAGGGCCGACCGGGCGGTGTCGTAGCCGTATCCCTCCAGCGGCGCCGGAGGTTCCTCGCCGGCCAGGACGCCCAGCAGGGCGGCGGCGATCGTGGCGGCGATCAGCAGATAAGGGTTGGCGCTCGCGTCGCCGAGCCGCAGTTCCAGGCGTGCGCCGGAGCCCTGCTCCGGCGGGACGCGGACCATGGCGCTGCGGTTGTCCAGGCCCCAGTCGATCAGCCAGGGGCGAGCGTGTCGGGGCCGAAGCGCTTGTACGAGTTGACGGTCGGGTTGGCGAGCGCGGTCAGGGCGGGGGCGTGGGCGAGGACGCCGGCGATCGCGTGGCGTGCGGTGGCGGACAGACCGTAGGGCGCGGACGGGTCGTCGAAGGTGTTGCCGTCCTCCGTGTCCAGGCAGGACAGGTGGAGGTGGAAGCCCGAGCCGCCCGCGTCGTTGAAGGGCTTGGCCATGAAGGTGGCGAGACGGCCCTCCTTGCGGGCCAGTTCCTTGATCGCCGCCTTGAAGCGGAAGGCCCGGTCGGCGGCGTCCACGGCGTCCGAGTGGTTCAGGTTGATCTCGAACTGCGAGCCGTCGAACTCGTGGTTCCCGCTGATGACGCCGATGTCGAGGTCGCGCAGCAGCCGCAGGGTGCGCAGCAGGTGGTTGTCGCCGTCCGCGCGCAGGCCCGCCGTGTAGACGACGCCCGCCGCGTCGCTGTACCTGCGCCATCCCGCCGGGGCGTCCGGCGCCGCGTCGCACAGGAAGTACTCCAGCTCGGGGCCGACCACCGGGCGCAGACCGTGTTCGGCGCACCGGTCGAGGACGGTCCGCAGCAGGTCGCGGGGTGACTCGGGGGCGGGCAGTCCGGTGGCCGGGTCGGTGACCTCGCCGAGGCAGGTGGCGACCCCGGGCTCCCACGGCAGGGCGGTGAGGGTGTCCAGGTCGGGCCGTACGCAGATGTCGGGCAGCCCGGCGTCCAGCCCGCCCGCCACGGGAACCACGTCCCCCTGCGGGGTGGTGTGGTAGACGGCGCGGCAGAAGGCGAGGCCGTGGTCGCAGGCCGAGGGCAGATGGTCCAGCAGGATGTCCCGGGCCCGGTCGCTGCCGATGAGGTCGGGATAGGTCACCCGGACCACGTCGATGCCCTCGGCGGCCAGCCGTTCCATGTGCCGGCGGACGGGTGGGGAGTCGGATGCGCTCACCGGTGTCTCCTCTGGGGAAGGGGGCGCCTCCCAGGGCTCAGGGCGCTGGGGGAGAAGGAAGGGAGGCGGCTTCGGGCTGGTGGGACGCCGTTCGGAACCCGACGGCACCCCTCGGACAGCGAGGGAAGCCGCACTCGTTTGGTGGCAAACGGTAGGGAGGGTGCCGCCTTCCCGCAAGGGGTCGGTCGCAGAAATTTATCCATGTGGATAGCTCTTGACCAGAGGTTCCCCGGTTCCTATGTTGTTTGACGCCAAACGAGTTGGGGCCGGCGTCAGCCGCACCCTTTGGCCGGGGCCCGGCCCGATCCGCGCCGGGCCCCTTTTTCCCCGCTGTGACGCCCCTACCAGGAGGACCGGCCATGAAGGTCGTCGTCGACATGAACCAGTGCCAGGACCACGGCCAGTGCGTCTTCGCCGCCCCCGACGTCTTCCGCTTCGACGACGCCGGGCGCCTGGCCTACGTCCCCGACCCCGACGACGCGCTGCGCGACGAGGTCGAAGAGGCCGCCGACGTCTGTCCGCTCCAGGCCATCCGGATCGAGGACTGAACCATGAGCGCGACCGTCGTCGTGGCCGGCGCCTCCATGGCCGGCCTGCGCACCGCCGAGCAGCTGCGCGCCGCCGGCTGGACCGGGCCCGTTACCCTCGTCGGGGACGAGCCCCACATGCCGTACAACCGGCCGCCGCTCTCCAAGGAGGTCCTGGCCGGGAAGGCACCCTTCGAGTCCCTGGCCTTCCGGCTGCGCGCCGGTGTGGCCGATGTCGAGTGGCGGCTGGGCACCCGGATCGTCCGGGCCGACCTGGACCGGCGCCTCGTCGAACTCGACGACGGCACGTCCCTGGCGTACGGCGGACTCGTCGCCGCCACCGGCATGCGTCCCCGGCGGCTGCGCTGCCCCGGACCTCTCACCGGCCGGCACACCGTGCGCACCCTCGCCGACGCGCAGGGCCTGCGCGAGGCCCTGATTCGGCCCGGCGCCCGGGTCGTCGTCGTGGGCGCCGGATTCATCGGCTGCGAGGTCGCCGCCACCGCCGTGTCCCTCGGCGCCGCCCAGGTCACCGTCGTGGACCCGCTGCCGCTGCCCATGGTCGCCCCGCTGGGCGAACTGCTCGCGAAGGCGCTGCTCGCCCGGCACGAGAAGCGGGGCGTGCGCTTCGCCCTCGGCACCGGGGTGACCGCCTTCGAAGGGGAGGACCGTGTCACCGGCGTGGTGCTCGCCGACGGCACGGTGCTGCCCGCCGACGTCGTGGTGGAGTCCGTCGGCTCGCTCGCCAACACCGAATGGCTCGACGGCAACGGCCTCGACCTCACCGACGGCGTCCTCACCGACGAGCACCTGCGGGCCGGCGGACGCCCCGACGTGATCGCCGTCGGCGACGTCGCCCGCTTCCCCAACGCCCGCTACGACGGCGTCCCGCGCCGCGTCGAGCACTGGTCGATCCCCACCGACACCGCCAAGCACGCCGCCCGCGTCCTCGCCGCCCACCTCACCGGCACCGACGCCGGCCTCGCGCCGTTCGCGCCGCTGCCGACGTTCTGGAGCGACCAGCACGACTTCCGGCTCCAGTCCTTCGGCGCCCCCGCCCTCGGCAAGGAGGACGTACGCGTCCTCGAAGGCGACCCCGCCGGGGACGTCGTGGCCGGCTACCACACCGGCGGACGCCTGGTCGGAGTCGTCGCCCTGGGCGGTCAGGCGGCCGCCGCCTCCGCCGCCCGCCACCGCGCCGAACTGCTCAAGCGGCCCGCCCCCGCCGCGTAACCGCCTAAGGAACCCAAGTGACCAGTGTCCGTGGATACTTCCACCCCAAGACGGCGACCGGTGCCTCGTCGCTGATCCCCTCTCCGCCCTGGCGCTACTCCGGTGACCTGCTCACCGTCGAGTACCGCACCGACCCCGCCCGGGTGCGCGAACTGCTGCCCGAGCCGCTGCGGCTCGCCGACGAGGACCCCGGCGCCGTCGCGCTGATCTGGGCCGACTGGCAGTCCTGCGCCGCCTCCGGCGACGAACTCCTCGACCCGGTGCGCGCCCAGTACAAGGAGGCCTTCGCGGTCGTCCGCTGCCAGTACCAGGGGCGGACCTTCTCCCGCTGCGTGTACATCTGGGTCGACAAGGACTTCGCCATCGCCCGCGGGCTGCACCAGGGCTACCCGAAGAAGCTCGGCTCCATCCACCAGACCCGCCCGCATCCCTACGGCCCGGCCCCCGCATCGAGGCCGGCGCCCGCTTCGGCGCCACCCTCGCCGCCGCCGACCGGCGGCTCGCCCAGGCCGTCGTCACCCTGCGCGAGCCCTCCGAGAGCGGCGGTTTCGTCAACGGCCACCCCATGGCCCACCACCGCTGGCTGCCCTCTGTGGAGAAGGGCAAGGGCCTCGCCCTCGACGAGCTGATCGAGTCCGGCGCCGCCGCCTTCGAGGGCGGACAACCCTGGGTGGGCGACGCCGAACTGGAGCTGTTCGAGGCACCCACCGAGGAACTGGCCCGGCTGGAGATCCATGAGCCGATCGCCGCGTACTACCGGCAGGTCGGCGTGGTCTGGGACGGCGGCCGGCTGCTGGAGTCCGGCACCTCCGGCGCCGAGTGACCCTCCCCACGAACCCAGGAGCCCCCGCGACCATGAGCGCACACCTGACCACCGTCGCCGGAGTCCCCGTCGACACCCGGCACTGGATCGGCGGCGAACGCGTCGCCTCCGCCGGCACCTTCACCGACGTCTCACCCATCGACGGCAGCACCCTCGGCGAGATCGCCCGGGGCACCGCGACGGAAGCCGCCGCGGCCGTCGCCGCCGCCAAGGCCGCCTTCCCCGGCTGGGCCGCCACCCGCGCGCCGAACGGGCCCGGCTGCTGCACGCCGTCGCCGACGGGGTGGAGAAGCGGATCGAAGAGCTGGCCCACGTCGAGACCCACGACAACGGCGCCCTGCTGCGCTCCCACCGCCGTGGCGTCATGCCCCGCGTCGCCCACAACTTCCGCTTCTTCGCGGACTGGTTGCTGACGCTCGACCACGAGGACTTCGAGACGCGCGGCCACACCAACCATGTCAGCTGGGACCCGGCGGGACCCTGCGTTCTGATCACCCCTGGAACGCCCCGCTGATGCTCGCCACTTGGAAGATCGCCCCGGCGCTCGCGGCGGGCAACACGGTGGTCCTGAAGCCCGCCGAGTGGTCCCCGCTCACCGCCTCCCTGCTCGCCGACATCGCCGCCGAGGCCGGACTGCCGCCCGGTGTCCTCAACGTCGTCCAGGGGTACGGCTCCGAGATCGGCGACGCGCTGACCGCGCACCCGGACGTGCGCCGCATCAGCTTCACCGGGTCCGTGCCGACCGCCCGGCACATCGCCGCGTCGGCCGCCGCGAACCTCACCCCGCTCAGCCTCGAACTCGGCGGCAAGTCCCCGCTGTTGGTCTTCGCCGACGCCGACCTCGACCTTGCCGTGGACCTCGCCGTCGAGCAGTACGACAACGCCGGCCAGGTCTGTCTCGCCGCTACCCGCATCCTCGTCGAGGAGTCCGTCGCCGGGGAGTTCACCCGCAGGTTCACCGAGAAGGCCGCACGGCTCAAGCAGGGCGACCCGCGCTACGAGACCACCGACATCGGCCCCACCATCCACCCCCGCCAGCTGGAGAAGATCGACGGCTTCGTCCGGCAGGCCCTGGCGGCCGGCGCCCGCGCGGTCATCGGCGGGCACCGGGCCGACGACGGCCAGTACTACGCGCCGACCCTCCTCACCGACGTCGCCCAGGACTCGGAGATCGTCCAGGAGGAGGTCTTCGGCCCCGTCCTGACCCTCCAGACCTTCACCGGCGAGGACGAGGCCGTACGGCTGGCCAACGACACCCGCTTCGGACTGGCCGCCACCGTCGCCACCGGCGACACCGAACGCGCCGGACGCGTCACCGCACGACTGGTGGCGGGCACCGTCTGGGTCAACTGCTTCTTCGTCCGCGACCTCCAGGCCCCCTTCGGTGGCTCCCGGCACTCGGGCGTCGGCCGCGAGGGCGGCACCTGGAGCTTCGACTTCTACTGCGACCTCAAGAACACCGTCACCGCGCCGAAGGGTTGGACCGACCATGGGTGAGATCGCCGGGGCGGGCCTGCTCGCCCACGTCCCCACCATCGTGCTGCCCGAGGAGACCCGGCTGGAGCTGAACGAGGGCAAGGAGATCACCCTCGTCACCGGCCTGCGCGAACTGCGCCGCGAGGTCTTCGAGCGCGACGACTACGACACCGTCGTCGTCCTCGACTCCCACTGGGCCACCACCGTCGAGTTCGTCGTCTCCGCACAGGACCGCAGGGCCGGCCTGTTCACCTCCGAGGAACTGCCGCGCGGCATGTGCCGTATGCCGTACGACTATCCCGGCGACCCCGAACTCGCCCGCAACATCGCCGAGTCGGCGAGCCGGCACGGCACCTGGATCACCGCGGTCGACGACGCGTACCTGCCCGTCTACTACGCCACCATCAACCTGTGGAAGTTCCTCGGCGAGGGGCTGCCCGACAAGCGGTGGGTGACCATCGGCGTCTGCCAGACCGGTGACATGGAGGACCATCTGCGGCTGGGCCGCGCACTGGCCGACGGGATCGCCGCCACCCCGGCCGCCGGGTGCTGCTGATCGCCTCCGGTGCCCTGTCGCACACCTTCTGGCCGCTGCGCGAACTGCGCGACCACGAGTCCAGCGACCCGGCGCACATCTTCACCCCCGAGGCCCGCGAGGCCGACCTCGAGCGCATCGCCTGGTTCAAGGAGGGCCGCCACGACAAGGTCCTCGACACCATGGACGCGTTCTGGAAGTACAAGCCCGAGGCGAAGTTCTTCCACTACCTCATGATGGCCGGCGCCCTCGGCGAGCAGGCGTGCACCGCACGGGCCCGCCAGTACGGCGAGTACGAGAACTCCATCGGCACCGGCCAGGTCCACCTCTGGTTCGACCGCCCCGAGGACGGCTGGACCGGCACCGCTCCGGCCGTCACCGGCCGCGTCTAGAAAGGCAGCACCGTCATGCCCGAGTACCGCCGTATCCTCCTCGACGGCGCCGCCGTCGAGACCGTCCGCGACGGCGACGAACTGGTCGCCGCCGACGGCCGCCGCGTCAACACCGACGACGCCCACCACCTTCCCCCGTGGTCCCCTCCAAGATCATCGCCGTCCACCTCAACCACCGCAGCCGCGTCGACGAGTTCCGGATCGGACTGCCGGACACCCCACCTACTTCCACAAGCCGACCTCGGCACTGAACTCCCACAAGGGCGCGATCGTCCGCCCCGAGGGCTGCACATGGCTCAACTACGAGGGCGAGGTCGCCATCGTCATCGGCCGGACCGCCCGCAACATCTCCCCGGCCGAGGCGGGGAGTACATCGCCGGCTACACCGTCGCCAACGACTACGGCCTGCACGACTTCCGGGACACCGACGCCGGGTCCATGCTCCGGGTCAAGGGCTCCGACACCCTGTGCCCGCTCGGCCCCGGACTGGTCACCGACTGGGACTTCCACGGCAAGCGGCTGCGGACCTATGTCAACGGCGAGGTCGTCCAGGACGGCTCCACCGACGAGATGGCCTGGGACATGCACTACCTCGTCGCCGACATCGCCCGCACCATCACCCTGTACCCCGGCGACGTCCTGCTGTCCGGCACCCCGGCCAACTCGCGGCCCGTACGGCCCGGCGACGTCGTCGAGGTCGAGGTCGAGGGCCTGGGACGGCTCACCAACCACATCGTCACCGGCCCCACCGCCATCCGCGCCGACGTGGGCGCCCAGCCCACCGAGTCGGAGGAGGTGCTCTCCACCGCGCTGGGCGGCGACTGGGAGTTCCGTGGCATCAGGCCGCCCCGCCGCTGACCGGAGCGCCGCCGGTAGGGTCGACACCATGACCGAGCCCGTCGACCCCGCCGGTGAGCGCCGTACCCGCAAGCGCGTGACGCACTACGGGACGGGGCGGACCGCCCTGCTGGAGGCCGCCGTACGCGTGGTGGCCCGGGGCGGTCTGCGCAAGCTCACCTACCGGGCCGTCGCCCAGGAGGCCGGGGTCACCCACGGGCTGGTCGTGCACCACTTCGGTTCCCGTGACGCGCTGATCGAGGAGGCCGTCACCCACGCCATCCGCACCTCGCTGCGCAGCAGCGCCCTGGACATCGGCACGGGCAGGGCGGCCGACTTCGCCACCGGACTGCCCGGCATGGTCGACTCCGGACCCGAACTGCAGGCCTTCCAGTACGAGGTGCTGCTGGAGGCACGGCGCACGCCCGAACTGCTGACGCACCTGCGCAGCCTGTACGAGGAGTACTTCGACAGCGCCCACGAGGAGCTGTCCCGGATCCTCCCGCTCCGGTGAACCGGGGCATGTCCCGGCTCGTCTTCGCCGCCCTGGAGGGCCTGGTCCTGCACCAGCTCGTCTTCGGCGAGCGCGAGGTCACCGAAGAGGCGCTGACGGAGCTGCGGAACCTGCTGACCGGCCTGGCCGGAAGCTGATCCCGCCGGGGCTCGCGGGCGGCTGCCGTCTCCCGGTTCCGCCTCGGTTTCCGCTTGGTTTTCGCTGCCCGCAACCCCTTGCCAAATGGATAGTCCGGCCCCAGGATGAGGCAACTCGTTTGGCCTGAAACGATTTCTCGCCCTCTCTCTGGCAGGTGATCCGAGTGGACAGTCAGACGGTTTCCGCGGAGCGGACCGTACGGGACGCCCCCACTGCAGCCACACTCAAACCCAACGCCCTGGGTGTTCTCGGCATCCTCTTCTTCGTACTGTCCGGCCAGGCCCCGCTGACCGGTATCGCGGGCGCCGCCCCCATCTCGGTCGCCATCGGCAACGGAGCCGGCACCCCGGCCGCCTACGTGCTCGCCGGAGCCGTGATCCTGCTCTTCTCCGTCGGCTTCGTCGCCATGGGCCGCCACGTCGTCGACGCCGGCGCCTTCTACACCTACATCGGCGCCGGCCTCGGTCGCACCGCAGGCGCGGGCAGCGCGAGCGTCGCCCTCTTCTCGTACTGCGTCATCCAGGCCGCGATGTACGGCCTCTACGGCTCGATCGTCAGCGCCCTCGTCGCCGACCACACCGGGATCGACCTGGCCTGGTGGGTCTACGCCCTGGTCACCATGGCCGTCGTCCAGGTGCTCGGCGCCGCGGGCATCGAGATGGGCGCGAAGATCCTCGCCGTGTTCGTGCTCGCCGAGTTCAGCATCCTGCTCCTCTTCGGCCTCGTCACCCTGTTCAAAGGCGGCGGCCCCGAGGACTCGGCGCGGCCGACAGCTTCTCCGCCAACGCCGTCCTCCAGGGCGCCCCGGCGTTGCCGTGATGTTCGCCGTCGCGTCCATGTTCGGTTTCGAGGCCACCGCCATCTACGGCGAGGAGGCCAAGGAGCCCAGCAGGACCGTGCCCCGCGCCACCTATCTGGCGGTGGTCGTGGTCACCGGGTTCTTCGCCCTCACCTCCTGGATGCTGATCTCCGCCCACGGCGCCTCCCACGCCGCCGCCGCGGCCGGTGACGCGCTGGCCTCCGGTGACTCCTCCGGCTTCGTCTTCGCCCCCATCGCCGACCAGTTCGGCGGCTGGGTCAACAGCGTCCTGCCGGTCCTCCTCGCCACCTCCCTCTTCGCCGGCATCCTCACCTTCCACAACTCCGCCAACCGTTACCTGTTCTCCCTCGGCCGCGACGGCCAGCTCCCCGCCGGACTGTGCCGCCTCAACACCCGGCACGCCCCTGGATCGCGGGCAGCGTCCAGACCGCGGTCGCCGTCGCGCTCGTCGTCCCCTTCGCCCTGGCCGGCAAGGACCCGGTGCTGCACCTCTTCTCCTGGTTCAGCGGCCTCGCCGTCCTCTCGATGATGCTGCTCTACCTGCTGACGTCCGTCTCCGTCGTGGTGTTCTTCCGCCGCCGGCGCCTGGACGGGCGGATGTGGAACACCCTGATCGCGCCGGTGCTCGGGATACTCGGCCTCGGCGGGGCCATCTGGCTCATCCTGGCCAACTTCACCACCCTCATCGGCGGCGAGACGAGCACCGCCCTGTGGCTCGTGCTCGCCGTGCCCGTCGTCATGGCGCTCGGCGTCGCCAACGAACGCGTCCGCCGCCGCCGGACCGCGTCCGGGACCGGCTGAGCCGCCTCACACTCCCGGCGCGCGCCCGTCCCCGGACGCGCGCCGGGTGCGCCCGCGTCTCTTCCGTACCACCGGAGGACCGCGCCGGGTGCGCCCGCCTTCCGTAACCGTTCCACCGACGTGGTCTGGAGGACCGCATGACCACCCCCACCCACGACGACTGGCTGCACCGCGCCAGGACGTTCGCACCGCACCGCACCCATCTGATCGACGGTGCCGACGAACCAGGCGGCGGCAGCACGTTCCCCGTCGTCTCGCCCCGCGACGGCCGGCCGCTCGCCGACGTCGCCGACGCCGGACCGGCCGAGGTGGACGCCGCCGTCGCCGCCGCCCGCCGCGCCTTCGACCACGGCCCCTGGCCCCGGCTCGCCCCCGCCGAGCGCGGCCGCGTCCTCACCCGCCTCGCCGACCACATCGAAGCACACCGTACGGAACTGGCGCTCACCGTCACCCTGGAGATGGGCAAGCCCGTCACCGACGCCCACGACATCGAACTCCGCGCCCTCGTCAACACCTTCCGCTGGTACGGACAGCTCGCCGACAAACTCACCGACGAGTCCCCGCACACTGCCCCCGACGCCCTCGCCCTCGTCACCCGCGAACCCGCCGGCGTCGTCGGCGCCGTCGTCCCCTGGAACTTCCCCTCACCCTGGCCGGCTGGAAGATCGCCCCGGCGCTGGCCGCCGGCTGCACCGTCGTCCTCAAGCCGTCGGAGCACTCGCCCCTGTCCGCGCTCCTGCTGGGCCGCCTCGCCCTGGAGGCCGGACTGCCGCCGGGTGTTCTCAACGTCGTGGCCGGCGACGGCCCGGTGGCCGGCCGCGCCCTCGGCCTCCACCCGGACGTCGACGTCCTCGCCTTCACCGGCTCCACCGCCGTCGGCCGCCACTTCCTGCGCTACGCCGCCGACTCCAACCTCAAGCGGGTCTGGCTCGAACTGGGCGGCAAATCCCCCAACATCGTCCTCCCCGACGCCCCCGACCTGGAGAAGGCCGCCGCCACCGCCGCCTGGGGCATCTTCTTCAACCAGGGCGAGATGTGCACCGCCCCTCCCGGCTGCTGGTCCACTCCTCCGTCGCCGAACAGGTCACCGAGGCGATCACGGCCCGCGCCCGCGGCCTGCGCGTCGGCGACCCTCTCGACCCCGCCACCGAGATGGGCGCCCTCGTCGGCGCGGACCACCTCGACCGCGTACTCGGCCATGTCCGCGCCGCCGTCGACGACGGCGCCCGGCTGCGCGCCGGCGGTGCCCGCACCCTCACCGGGACCGGCGGCGCCTACCTCGAACCGACCGTCTTCGACCGCGTCGCCCCCGACAGCCGGCTGGCCCGCGAGGAGGTCTTCGGCCCCGTGCTGTCCGTGCTCACCTTCGACGACCTCGACGAGGCCGTCGCCCTCGCCAACGCCACCGAGTACGGCCTCGCCGCCGGACTGTGGACCTCCGACCTGTCCACCGCCCACCGGGTCGCCCGCGCGCTCAGGGCCGGCACCGTCTGGGTCAACTGCTACGAGGAGGGCGACCTCACCGTCCCCTTCGGCGGCATGAAGCAGTCCGGCAACGGACGCGACAAGTCCGCCCACGCCCTGGAGAAGTACACCGAACTGAAGACCACCTGGATCCAGCTGTGACCCACCGCCCGCTGATCGCGGTCCCCGCCCGCTTCGCCGCCACCACCTCCGCCCTGCGGTACGCCGCCGAGGTCAACGCCCGCGCCCTGATCGAGGCCGTCTGGCGGGCCGGCGGAGAACCCGTCACCCTCCACCCCACGCTCCCGGTGGCACCGCCGACCCCGCCGAGGTCGCCGCCCGGCTGGCCCGCTTCGACGGCCTCCTGCTCCCCGGCGGCGGCGACCTCGCCCTGTACCGCTACGGCGCGGCCCACGCGCACGAGACCGTCTACGACGTCGACGACGAACAGGACGCCTTCGACCTGGAACTCGCCCGGCAGGCCCTCGCCGGGCGGCTGCCGCTGCTGGCCGTCTGCCGCGGCCTCCAGGTGGTCAACACCGTCCTCGGCGGCACCCTGCACCAGGACATGGGCGGCCCCGGACGCGACCACCGCCACGTCCGCCACCCCGTCACCTTCGCCCCCGGCTCCGCCCTCACCCGCGTCACCGGCGCCGACAAGGCCGAGGCGTCCTGCTACCACCATCAGCACGTCGACCGGCCCGGCGAAGGGCTGACCGTCACCGCACGCGCCGCCGACGGCACCGCCGAAGCGGTCGAACTCACCGATTCCGAAGGCTGGTTCGTCGCCGTGCAGTGGCATCCCGAGGACAATGCGCACGAAGACCCGGTCCAGCAGCGCCTCTTCGACGCCCTGGTACGGGCGGCCGCGGACCGGAGGCCGTGACGGGTCAGCCCCGTGCGCGCCGTCCGCTGCGGCGCGGCGCCGGTTCCGCACCGTTCAGCAGCGACCGGCGCCGCTCCTCACCCGCCTCCTCGACCTGGAGCACCACCCTCCGCAGCCCGTCGGCGAGGCCGCGGCACTCCTCGTCGCTCAGCCGCGAAGTGACGAACGCCTCCTCCTCGTTGAACGCCGGGAACACCTGCCGCATGAACTCCTCGCCCTCCTCCGTGAGGCGCAGCAGCACCAGCCGCCCGTCCGTCGGATGCGCGGAACGGCTCAGCAGCCCACGCGACTCCAGCGTGCGGGAGACACCCGTGAGCGTGCCCTTGGAGATACCGGCCTCCTCGGCCACATGCCGCGTCTCCGACTCGCCCCAGACCCACACCACCCACAGCACCACGAACGCGGTCCACGTCAGATCCGAGCCGCGCAGCACCGAGTTCTCCAGGTGGTGCCGCACCGTCGACGCGGCCCGGTAGATGTTGGCCACGGCCGCCATCTGCTCCCGCCGGACGGGGATGCCGCCCAGCTTGGCCTCGGCGAGCTTCTCCGCTTCGGTGATGGATCGCTGGCCGGGCACGCGTGCTCCCTGGTTCATCGCGGCGGAACCGCAGGCCCCGGTGGGCCGTTCGGTCGTTCGGAATCAAAGTGTAAGGGCGGAGGACCGGCGTACCGTGTCCGGTTCTCATCCTTACGGGTTAAATGTGTGGACCGGCGCCCCTGTCCGACGGGACACTTCCCAGTGCCGACCTCGGGGAGTGCGATGGCGACGACAGATGAACGGCGGCCGGTGCCGGGCGGAGGCGCGGTCGCCCTCGCGCTGCGGCTCTACGGCCGCGAACTGATCCGCTTACGGCTGCTGGCCCTGCCCGCACTGCTGCTCCCGGCCGTGGGCAACATCGGGATCCGCTACATCGCCCCGCTGCTCGTCGCCAAACTGGCCGGGCAGGCCGCCGCCGACGGCGGCCTCACCCTCACCCCCGCACTGCCGTACGTCCTGGGCTTCGGCGCGGTGCTGCTGCTCGCCGAGGTCGTCTGGCGGATCGGACAGCACTGCCTGAACCGGGTGGGCGCCATCGGCACCGAGCACCTGTACGTGCTCGGCATGGACGAACTCCTCGCCAAGGACGCCTCGTTCTTCCACGACAACTTCGCCGGCTCCCTCACCAAACGGGTGCTCAGTTTCGGCCGGCGCTTCGAGGACTTCGTCGACACGGTGACGTACCGGATCGTGGGCAGCCTCGTACCGCTGGTGTTCGGTGCCGTCGTGCTCTGGCACTACGAACCCCTGCTCGTTGCCGGCCTCCTGCTGATGATCGTACTGACGGCGGCGGCTGCCACGCCCCTGATCCGCCGCCGTCAGGCGCTCGTCAACGACCGGGAGGCGGCGGTCGCCCGGGTCTCCGGCCATGTCGCCGACAGCCTCACCAACATGGAGACCATCCGGGCGTTCGCCGCCGAGCGGCGGGAGGCCGGCGAACACCGCAGCCGGGTCGCCGAATCCCGCCGCCTGACGCTGAAATCGTGGGACTACGGCAATCTGCGCGTCGACACCCTGGTCGCCCCCATGTCCGTACTGACCAACGTACTGGGCCTGCTGGTCGCCATCGCCTTCGGCGGGCCCGGCCAGGGAGTGGAGCAGATCGTCGTCGCCTTCACCTACTACTCCAACGCCACCCAGATCATGTTCGAGTTCAACCAGATCTACCGGCGCCTGGAGAACGCGACGACCGAGGCCGCGCAGTTCACGGAACTGCTGCGGGACCCGCCCACCGTCCTCGACCCGGCCGAACCCGAACCGCTCGCACCGCGCGGCACCGGCATCCGCTTCGAAGCCGTCACCTTCGCCCACGAGGGCGCGAAACCGATCTTCGAGGGCCTCGACCTGGACGTCCCCGGCGGCGCCCGGATCGGCCTGGTCGGCAGGTCCGGCGGCGGCAAGACCACCCTCACCCGGCTCCTGCTGCGGATGTCGGACATCGACGAAGGACGCCTCCTGATCGGCGGTCAGGACATCCGCCGGCTGCGCCAGAGCGACCTGCGCTCACTGATCGCCTACGTGCCCCAGGACCCGGCGATGTTCCACCGCAGCCTGCGGGACAACATCGCCTTCGCCCGGCCCCACGCCACCGACGCGGAGATCCACGCGGCGGCCGCGGCCGCCCATGTCACGGAGTTCGCCGACCAGCTCCCCGAGGGCTTCGCCACCCTGGTGGGGAGCGGGGCGTGAAACTCTCCGGCGGCCAGCGCCAACGCGTCGCCCTCGCCCGCGCGGTCCTGCGCGACGCCCCGATCCTGCTCCTCGACGAGGCGACCAGCGCACTCGACTCCGAGAGCGAGATCCTCGTCCAGGACGCCCTGTGGCGGCTGATGGAGGGCCGCACCGCCCTCGTCGTCGCCCACCGCCTGAGCACCGTCGCCGGCATGGACCGCCTCGTCGTCCTCGACCGCGGAAACATCGTCGAACAGGGCACCCACACCGAACTCCTAGAAGCGAACGGCGCCTACGCCAAGCTCTGGCACCACCAGTCCGGCGGCTTCCTCACGGAGCCCGCCTCACCCCGGACGTGTGAGCACCCGGGGAGGCGTGTCACCCTGGAGTGACCCCGAAATTCCGACACCTGGACGCTGGATGTTCTGTCATCCAGGGGAAGTGATCCAAGGTGGCAAAGCGGCGGTCGTTCGCGGGTGACGTACTGGATCCGGTCCTGTCACATGGCGACCTTCTGCTCCACATCACCGGATCCACAGCGCGCGCCGCGCGGCAGGCCGCCGAGCGGACACTGCACGCGTTGCCGCCCCAGCAGGTGCGGTGGCGCACGGAGGGCACCCGTCCCGAGAACCGCACCGAGAACGGCAGAGGCCTGGCCCGCAACCCCTTCCACTTCACCGAGGGCTACGGAAACCCCGCCACGGAGGAGGAGAGCACCGGCCGAGCGACCGTCAGGGCCGCCCAGAGCGAGCCGTCCTGGGCCGTGGGCGGCAGCTATCAGGTGATACGGATCATCCGGCTCGCCACCGACTTCTGGGACCGGGACACCGTGCACGAGCAGGAGCGCATCATGGGTCGCCGCCGGGGCGGGCGGTGGCTGGACGGCACCCCCAGCGATGAGCGGCCTCTCTTCGCCACCGACCCGCACGGCAAGATCACCCCCCCCTTGATGCACATGCTCGCAGGGCAGCTCCGGACCGCCGCGATCCCCCACCGATAGTCCGGCGCAGCTACAACTACCGCCGGAGCGCCGATGACCAAGGCGTGATCTTCTGCTGCTTCCAACGCGACCTGGAGAAGGGCTTCGAGGCGGTCCAGCAGAGGCTGCGGGGCGAAGCCATGGCCAAATACACCCTCACTGTCGGAGGCGGCTACTTCTTCGTCCCACCCCCCGGCGACTCCTGGCTCCAGACCCTGTTCCGGTCCAACAGCTAGCGTTTGGGATGGTTCTGCAGGTCAGAGGTGTGATGGCCCTACTGGGGTCAGTAACGGTCAGCATCGGGCGCGGGAGCGTCCCAGCTTGCTGACCTGGTGACCGCCACGACGGGACTGGGCTCACGATGGACGGCGCTGTGTTGCGGTGTGGTGCGGACGGTGTGACGGTGATCGATGAGGTCGGCCTGACGGCGCAGGTGCGGGGTGAAGGCCTCGAAACGCCGACTGTTCCCAGTACGCCACCGCGGAACAAAACACCTTAGCGGGAGCCCACGTGACTCACGAGCACGAGCCCAACGCCGAGGCCGAAGGCGGCCCGGAAAACGACCGGTCTCTCCCCGACGCCGCGGACGCTCCTGTCCACGCCACGGCCGAGGAGTCCGATGCCCCGCCATGGCCTCAGGACGAGGAGAGGAAGTCGACCGCACGGATCCTCGTGGTGCAGATGGGCCATTGCTTCCGTACATCGGGTGCCACCGGCACACCAGGGGAACAGGTGTTCGTGAAAGCGGTGGCCGATGCCTGTGCCGACGAACTCGGAAAGCCCGGTCCGCCGGGCCGGGAGCTTTGGCACCTGCGGGTCATCAAAGCCGACGAGCCCGTGGAGGAGTACGTCGGCGACGCGTTCGTCGCCTTCCACTGCGACGGCTCGACCCATCAGAACGCGCGGGGGCGAGCGTCGGCTACCGCAACGCCGCAGGGCAGTCCCTCGCTCAGGCATGGAAACGTGCCTACGAACAGCATGGCTGGTCGGGCGGGTTTCGGGACGACAATTACACCGAGAACCTGAAGCAGTACTACGGCACCCGAAAAGCCGTCGAGGCCGGTAACCAGCGAGCGTTCATCGCAGAGTGCGGGTTCCTCACCAACCGGGACGACAAGGCCCTGCTGACCGGCCCGGGCGGCGTGAACCGCGTGGTAAGCGCCCTGTTCGATGCGCTCGGTATCTGAATCCTGGTGAGTCTCAGCCGGACCGAGGACGGCCGGTACGACACCCTGGTCGAAGTCGATGGTGAACCCGTCCCGGGTGAAGCCGGTCCGTTTCTTGCTCTGCCATGCTCCGTCGGCCTTGACCGGACCGACGCGTTCGGCCTGGTGGTCTCGGCGCCGGTCATCCGCCGCCGCACGACGCGGTGGCGCACGGCCGGCATTGGCTATGCCGTGCGTGTGGGAGTCGTTTTGCTTCAACGTAAGTTGAGCGTTGGATTACCAGCCCTGCAAGGGGTCCCCTTCCGGTTGCGCGGCCGACAGGCGAGGCTAGAATTATATGTAAGCAAATGCAACCTGCTCTTCAGAGGTGAGCATAATGGCGACATTTACCCTGGGCGAGCGGGTGGACGATTCACGGTTGGAGAAGAAAGCTCCTCCGGTCGTAATGGAAGCTCAGCCTGACTCGTTCATCCGTCTGGAGACCCCGAGGAAGTACGTGCATGGGAAGTTGCCGTGCGGCAGACCACGGGTTTGGAGTTTTCAGGCAATGACCTGGGCGCTGTCCGTAGCGAGGGTTGCTCCAACGGCTGCTCTGACAAGTGCGACGTCTGTCCTCCCGAGTAGTGATTCTCACCGTCACATTGCAGGACGACCTGCATGCTCTCGCTGTCCGGAACGCAGCGCGAAAGCGCGGATGCGATGATTTCCGAATCGTCGAATGCGACCAGCTCGGCGGACGACCCAGCCTCTCGTGGAATTCACACGCGGACTCTCCGGTCACGCTGCTCGACTCAGACGGGGAAGGAGTGAACCTGGAGGACGTTTCACTGCTGTGGTGGCGACGGGTGAGGGCTTCCCAGAAATCGTCGGAGAACATAGCGGACGCAGTTGAGCGCAGCCTCATCAACAACGACTGCCGCGGCGCACTCACCGGAATCCTCACCTCGTCGTTTCACGGAGATTGGGTCTCCCGTCCCGAAGCAACAGATCGCGCTTCGGACAAACTGCCACAGACGCTGATCGCCAAGGAAGCCGGGTTCCGGGTGCCGAAAACGCTCGTGACGCAGTCGCGTGACGAAGTTGTCGATTTTCTGCACCAGGTCGGACGTGTCATCGTGAAGCCGGTAGTCGGAACGTCAGGGCCGTTGATGTTCACTCAGTACATCGACGACCCTGCCTCCCTGCCGGCCGAATCGTTCGAGGCCTGCCCTGCGATTTACCAGGAGTACATCGAAGGCGATGAGCACATCAGGCTGAACTGCTTCGGTGACCGCATGTATGCGGCGCTCCTCAAGACCGACAAACTCGATTGGCGCGCCGACCTCACCATCCCGATCTCCATATGGCCGGTTCCGGATGAAATGGGAGAGAAGGTCATCACGGTACTGCGGAGGCTCGGCCTGCGGATGGGCGTCATAGATGTGAAGTTGACCCCGGCTGGAGAGCCGGTGTGGCTCGAGGTGAATCCGCAGGGTCAGTTCCTCTTCCTGGAGCCGATTCTGAAGATTCCACTGGCCGATCACTTCCTGGACTTCCTGCTCTCTGAAAAGTCATCAACTGTGGCGGGTCTTCGGTAGCAGGTGAGGGATGTGGGCGTGCTGGTGCGGGGCTGCAGTCAGTCAGGTGGATGACGGGGGTCACCTCCACCTATACCGCCCAGGCGAGGGGCCTGTGGCCGGCGGGCCGTCACCGAGTCGGCGAGCGTGACCAGAGCGGGGCGCTGTCCGTTGCGACGCCGTCCCGAGGCGGATGTGGAAACGTCCCGTCGTCAGAGCCGCGTTGAGTGTCCGTGCCGGTGCCAAGGTGGTCGAGGGCGCGACGACCAGGGAGGTGTGGCTCCACGCGCGGTTCTCGTGGCGGCTCTGGCCGGATAACGCCTTCGGAGATCACTCACTCATCAGCCAGACTTGTTGCCTCACGCCACATGCGCACCGCTGCTGCGGTGGCCCGTGCCCGGGAGGCCGCTGATGCCGTCAGACGTGAGACCGGACGAAGACGGGGCGGTGTCCCCGTCGTCCGGAAGGGAACGGCCTCCCGGTGACCGCGTCGCGCTGCGCGGCGACCTTCGGGCCGCACTGCCCGACGCCACCGCGGCGGTGGTGGTCACGGTGCTCGTGTTCGCCCTGTTGTGGGCGCGCATGGAGTCGGGTGCTTCGGACACCGTCGCGGTCATGCCGTTCATGGACGATCCCGGCACCTACTGGATGTACCTGCTCAGTCAGGCGTTCGGCTGGTCGGGGCTGCTGTGGGCCTGGGGCACGGTCATGCTCGGGCTGCTGCTGTCGGGGCCGCGCCCCACCCGGCTGCCGGTCTCCCGGCAGGTGCTGGAGCGCTGGCACCGCACCACGAGCCTGACGACCATGGCGCTGATGTTCGCGCACGCGCTGATGTTCGCGGCGGAACTCGTACGTTACGAGACGAAGGTGGACTGGGCGCAACGGTTGTGGGTGGCCTTCGCTGACAGCTTCGTGCCAGGCTGGTACGACTCCGGCACCGGCCAGGTCGCCATCCCGATCGGCCAGGGCGCCCTGTACCTGGCGATTCCGCTGGGGCTGCTGTTCTACGTCCGGCACCGCATCGGAGCGAACGCCTGGCGACGGCTGCACCGGTTCGTGATCGTCGTCTACGTGCTGAGCGTGTGGCACACGCTACTGTACGGAACCAACGTCTGGTACGGGGAGTGGCCGCGCACCGTGCTGTGGCTGCTGCAACTGCCGGTCGCGGGCCTGCTGTTGCTCCGTCTGCTGAGACCGGCCCGGCGGGCGGAACGGCTGGGTTCACCCAGCGGGGCGCGGGCCGGCCGGGTTGGTGGCTGCGGGTGGCAGGACGGGTCGCCGCCGCGGCCGTCGTCGTCGGGCTGCTCGTCGTGGTGGTGTCCGGCCGTGACGGCGGACGGGACCGCCCGGTCCACCCGCCCGAGACGGCCCCCACGCACAGGAGACGGACTGACGGCTCGGTCCGGGTAGGCGGGACGGTGTCCTGGAATGGGATGATGCCCGGTGACAGGGCGACCGGGGAACGAGGAAGCCGGTGTGAATCCGGCGCGGTCCCGCCACTGTGATCGGCGAGCGAGTTCCGACAGGCCACTGCCCGGCAACGGGTGGGAAGGCCGGGACGAGCATCGATCCGAGAGCCAGGAGACTCACACGGTCGCCTCCTCGACGGACCACCGGGGCGGATCTCCCCGGAGAGAGGGACGGCACCGCATGCCCGCGACGCCCACCGGACGGACGACGGACGACAACAGGCCCGCGACGGCCACCGGCCCTGTGCCGTGCCGCGTCGTCGTGTGCCGCGACTGCTGTTGCGGCAGCCCCAAAGTGACCGGCGTCGATCACGCGGCCCAGACGGCACGTCTGCGCACTCAGGTGCCGGTGCGGGTGTCCGCCTGCCTCGACGTCTGCGAACACGCCAACGTCATCGTCGTCCAGCCCTCCGCCGAAGGCCGGGCCGCCGGCGCCCGGCCCGTCTGGCTGGGGCTGGTCAACGACCCGGACGCGACCGAGGACATCGCCGCCTGGGCCCGCGCAGGCGGACCGGGCGTCGCACTCCGGCCGGACATCCTCGACCTGCACGCCATCGCGCCGCCGCGACGGCGTACGGCCTCCTGAGCGTGTGGCCGGAGAGCCGACAGGAGGACAGGACTGTGCACGACGCCCGTGCCTCGGCCGCGTCCGTTGCCGCCGCACTGCACGAAGTGGCGGGACTCGGCGGCTTCTTCGCCCTGCACATCGGCGGCCGGGACGACGGCTGGCATCCGATCGCCCACTCCTATACGGCAGGTTTCACCGATCTCGCCGAAGCCGTCACACGCCGCCACCACACTTCGGAACCGCGCGTCGACGTCTCCATCGCCCAGCTCGGGCACGCTGCCCGCCTCTGGTCACCGGCCCTTGCCTGCGTTGTCCTGCACGGGATCGTCCCCGACCTGGAAGGGCTGGAGCGGGCCGACGACGGGCCGGCCCTTCGGGTGCCCCGCCCGGCCGGCTGGTGCGCCGGCCGGCTCGACGACGGCCCCGCCCGTGCCCTGTACCAGCAGGTGACCCGTCACCTGTCGGCACTGGCTGACGGACTGCGTGTCAAGGTCGCCCCGCGTCTGCTGGACGGCAACTCGGCGTCGGCGCTCGCCGGGGCGGCCCACGCCCTGCTCGCACTCCGTCCCGCCGTACGCGGACCGCTCACCGACCTGACGACCGAACTGCTGGACACCGGACGCCTGGCGGGCACCGGCGTGCTCACCGGCCCCGACCTCGCGTTCCGCCGCCTGAGCTGCTGCCTCTACTACCGCGCGCCGAACGGCTCGAAGTGCGGTGACTGCGGGCTGGCCGACCGCGTGCCGCGACGGGGCCCGCGATGAGATTCCGCTGTCGCTGCCGGCCCGGGTCCTGATGATGCCGCCGCGCAGCGGAGCAACGTGAGGCGTACGGCGCTCCGCCACGCGCTGTCAGGCGGTGACCGCATCGGCCACTACGTACCCGGCTTCGGTGAAGGCCGCACGGACCCGGGCGTCGCGGGCCTGGCACATCGTCAGGTCAGCCGGCATCTGGTCAGCATGAGTCCGCACACGTTCCGGGACAGGGGTTCGGGTCGGTGCTTGGTCGGCCATGATGCGACAGTCTGGATTGGACGGAAGCGCAGGCGAGGAGCCTTCTTACCCGCCGAGTGGGGGTCCATGTTCTCCGGAATCCTCAAGTACGACGAGTGTGCCGGTGTACAGTGAACAACGCCCCTGACCTGCATAAAGCTGGCGGGGAGCCATCTTCCAGGAGTCCAAAGTGCTGCGTACTCTGTTCAAGTCCAAGATCCACCGCGCCACCGTCACCCAGGCCGACCTGCACTACGTGGGATCCGTGACGATCGACGCCGAGTTGCTCGACGCCGCCGATCTGCTGCCCGGGAACTCGTGCACATCGTCGACATCACCAACGGGGCGCGGCTCGAGACGTATGTCATCGAGGGGAGCGCGGGTCCGGGGTGATCGGGATCAACGGGGCTGCCGCGCATCTCGTGCGGCCCGGTGACCTGGTGATCATCATCAGTTACGCTCAGGTGACCGACGCCGAGGCGCGGGCGCTGGAACCCCGGGTTGTGCATGTGGACGGAGACAACCGCATCGTCGCCCTCGGGGCCGACCCGTCCGAGCCGGTGCCGGGGTCGGAGCAGGAGCGCAGCCCGGGGGCCGCCGTCACGGCCTGACCGGTACCGACCGAGACAGGAGTGTGACGTGGCCATGGGTGACATCGAGATCCGTGACGACCGGGCGGCCGGACGGTTCGAGGCGGTGGCGGACGGCGAGGTCGTCGGACGGATCGAGTACTTCCCGCTCGACACCCCGGGCGCGCGCTCGTGCCGGTGCACACCGTCGTGGAGCCCGCGCACGAGGGCAAGGGCATCGCCGGTTCCCTCGCCCGCGAGCTGTACGCCGTCGCCGCCCGCGAGGGCAGTGCCGTCGCCCCGCTCTGCCCGTACGTCGTCAGGTGGGCCGAGCGCCACCCCGACGAGGCTCCGGCGGCCGGGCCGGAGCTGATCCGGGCGGCCGAGGAGTGGCTGGCGGCGCACTCCGAGCGGTTCTGACGCCCGCTGCTCGCACCGCCGCACGCCCCGCCCGGGCACGTGCCCGTCCGCGGCACCCCGCCGGCGCGGAGCAGCCGGAGCGCGCCCCTGCCGACGGGCCCGCGCTGAGGCCGGGGGCAGTCGGCGGTGGTGCTGTGGGACAGCCCGCCCCGGCGTGGAGGTCACGGACTGGACTGCGGCTACGCGCTCATGGAGCTCACCGTCAACGGACGCCAGGAGCCGTGGGAGGAGTCTCCCCCGACTGGCAAAGGCATTTAGGGGCGCGCCCGTCGACGGGGGGCGGAGGACGCCCCGTGCCCCAGTGATCGCGCACCTACGCCGGCCGCTCCGACACCCTCACCCCGGGCCCCAGATCCACCGGCCGGGTGACTGGGGAGGCGGCCGTCGGGTAGGCGGGGAGGAGTCCAGAGCCGACGTCGACCCGAGAGGCCGGAGGACACGCGCCATGACGAACCCGTACCCGGATCCCGTCCCGCCGGGCCCCGCCCCGGACCCGGTCCCGCCGGGACCCACCCCGGGCCCGGACCCCACGCACCCCGACCCGGTGCCCCCGCCTCCGCCGCCGGGGCCCGGCCCCGAACCCACCCCGCAGCCCCCGGGACCGGGACCGCAGCCACCCCGGCCGGGCCCGCCCGACCCGTCACCGTCCCCGATCCCACCCGGCCCCGACCCGGTGCCCAACCCCGAACCCGGCCCGCCCCTCAGCTGAACCCGAGACGGATCCGGGTACGCAAGAAAGGGCGGTGGAAGGCCGTCAGGTCCTTCCACCGCCCCTTCCCGTGTGAGGGCCGCATGCGGCCCTCACACGGCCGCTACGCGGTCACCTCCGAGCGGTCCCCGCCCCACAGCGTGTGGAACGAGCCCTCGCGGTCCGTACGGCGGTACGTGTGCGCACCGAAGAAGTCCCGCTGCCCCTGGGTGAGCGCGGCCGGCAGACGCTCGGCGCGCAGGGCGTCGTAGTAGGCGAGGGCCGCGGCGAAGCCGGAGTCGGCACACCCTGGCGGGTCGCCGCGATCAGCACCTCCCGCCAGTCGTCCTGGGCGTCGGCGATCTCCTGCGCGAACGTGTCGTCCGACAGCAGGCTCGGCAGGTCGGCGCGGGTGTCGTAGGCGGCGCGGATCCGGTCCAGGAAGGCCGCGCGGATGATGCAGCCGCCCCGCCAGATCGCGGAGACCGCGCCGAGGTCGATGTCCCAGCCGTACTCCTCGCTGCCGGCCGCGACCTCGTGGAAGCCCTGCGTGTACGACACGATCTTCGACGCGTACAGCGCCTGCTCCACCCGGTCGGCGAACGCCGCCGCCTCCGCCTCGCCCATCGGCGTCGCCTTCGGACCGGCCAGCCCGCGCGAGGCCTCGCGCAGTGCCGCGTGACCCGACAGGGAGCGGGCGAAGACGGCCTCGGCGATCCCGGACACCGGTACACCCAGGTCGAGCGCGATCTGCACGGTCCAGCGGCCCGTGCCCTTCTGCTCCGCCTGGTCCACCACCACGTCCACGAACGGCTTGCCCGTGGCCGCGTCCACGTGCGACAGCACCTCGGCGGTGATCTCGATGAGATACGAGTCCAGCCGACCCGTGTTCCAGGTGCGGAAGATCTCCGCGATCTGCGCGGGGAGTAGCCGGCGACATCGCGCAGCAGCTGGTACGCCTCACCGATCAGCTGCATGTCGGCGTACTCGATGCCGTTGTGCACCATCTTCACGAAGTGACCGGCGCCGTCCGGACCCACGTGCGTGACGCACGGGGAGCCGTCGTTCGCCTTCGCGGAGATCTTCTCCAGCATCGGACCCAGCGAGTCGTACGACTCCTTCGGGCCGCCCGGCATGATGCTCGGCCCGTTCAGCGCGCCCTCCTCGCCGCCCGAGACGCCCATACCGACGAAGTGGATACCCTGCTCGCGCAGCGCCTTCTCCCGGCGCCGGGTGTCCGCGAAGTGCGCGTTGCCACCGTCGATGATCATGTCGCCGGGCTCGAGCAGCGGCGCGAACTCCTCGATCACGGCGTCCGTCGGCTCACCCGCCTTCACCATGACGACCAGCCGCCGCGGTCGCTCCAGCGCCGCGACGAACTCCTTGGCCGTCTCGGCCGCCACGAAGCTGCCCTCGCCGCCGAACTCCTCCACCAGCGCGTGCGTGCGGGCCGCCGTCCGGTTGTGCACCGCGACCGTGTAGCCGTTGCGGGCGAAGTTGCGGGCGAGGTTGCGGCCCATGACCGCGAGGCCCGTGACGCCGATCTGCGCTGAACTGCTCATTGAGGTGGCTCCTAGTGACCTTGGTATCGGTACCGCCGGGTGCCGGTTCTGCCGGTCGACATCCGACGGTCCTGCCATCGACCATCCTGACGTGCCGCACTTGCGCGCGCACGCGCGGGTCATGACGAACCCGCGCAGCCACATACGCGCGGACACCCCCACTCCACTCACCGGGCGCGCACACGAGCGTGCTCCGGCGCCCCGGCACACCCGCCCGCGCACGCGGCGCCCGGTGCGCCTATGGGGGCGCAACGGGCGAAAACTCCCGGCCAGTTGGCGCATCCGTGCGGCCGATAGCCGTCTTGTCACGGCCAGTTCGCAACGCTTACTTTTGCCCCTCCTGACGCGTTGTCGAGGGGAATTTCCATGGCCGTGCGCGGCCGGCACCGCCGGTATCAGCCGAACAGGATCAACCGAGCCTCGCTGAGCGTCACGGCGGGTGGGGCCGGAATGGCGCTCCCGCTGCTGGGCACCGGAGTCGCCCAGGCGGCCGACGTGGGCACCTGGGACAAGGTCGCCGCCTGCGAGTCGACGAGCAACTGGGACATCAACACCGGTAACGGGTTCTACGGCGGACTCCAGTTCACCCAGTCGACATGGGAGGCGTACGGCGGCATCCGGTACGCGCCACGCGCGGATCTGGCCACCAAGGACCAGCAGATCGCCGTGGCCGAGAAGGTGCTCGACGGACAGGGTCCCGGCGCCTGGCCGGTCTGCTCGGTACGGGCCGGGCTCACCCGGGGCGGCGACACCCCCGACATCCGGCCGGCCGCCGACAGATCCGGCGGCAACAAGAAGACCTCCGTCGAGGACGTCAAGCCGCAGACGACACCCCAGTCCCGCGCGGGCCGCGCCGAGATGTACACCGTCCTGCACGGCGACACCCTCTCCGGTATCGCGTCGGACGAACGGGTGCGCGGCGGCTGGCAGAAGCTGTACGACACCAACCGCTCCACCATCGGCGGCGACCCCGACCTGATCCTGCCGGGCCAGCGCCTCAGCATGCCCGGCGGGACGACGAAGGCCGGAAAGCCCGAGAAGGCCAAGAAGCCCGAGAAGGCCGAGAAGGCCGAGAAGGCCGACAGGACGGGCGGCGGACAGGCCGAGAGGAAGACCGAGAAGAAGGCCACCAAGGAGAAGAAGACCCAGGACCGCGCCGACCGTTCCACCAAGGCCGGAGGCCTCGTCGCCCCCGTCAGCGCCGCGCTCGGCACGCCGTACCACAAGGCGGGGTCCGCCTGGTCGAAGGGCTACCACACCGGCGTCGACTTCCCCGTGCCCACCGGCACGTCCGTGAAGTCGGTCGGGGCCGGCACCGTCGTCAGCGCGGGCTGGGAAGGCTCGTTCGGCTACCAGGTGGTGATCCGGCACGCCGACGGCCGCTACAGCCAGTACGCCCATCTGTCCGCCATCTCCGTGAAGAGCGGGCAGTCGGTCGGCGCCGGCCAGCGCCTCGGCCGCTCCGGTTCCACCGGCAACAGCTCGGGCCCGCATCTGCACTTCGAGGTGCGGACGGGGCCCGGTTTCGGATCGGACGTCGACCCGGTCGCCTACCTGAGGGCGGGCGGCGTCAGGATTTGACCCGCGTCCGGTGCCGGTCCACCACCGCCACCGGGACGTACGGACCGTAGAAGGGCACGTACGACGCCAGCGGCACGGCGAGGGGATCCACGTCCCTGGCCGGGCCGCCCGGCGCCGGCACGGGTACCGCCGGCAGCCGTACGTCCTCGGGGACCGTGAGTCCGGCCAGCAGCCGCTGTGCCGGGTCGACGGCCGGTGCCCCGTCCACCGCGTCGGACTCCGCGGCGGACTCCACGGTGGGATTCATGGCGGACTCCACGACCGACCGCGCGGCCGGAACCGTCACCGAGGCGGGCTCCGGCACGGAGACCTCCGCCGCCTCGGCCTCCTGGTGCTCGCGGGCCAGCCGCTCCGTCGTGAGCAGGATCAGACCGCCTGCGGCCACCACACCACAGCTCAGCGCGAGCGCCGTGCCCGTCGTGCCGTAGCGGAAGGTCTCGCCGAACATCGTGATGCCGACCGCCGCCGCCACCACCGGGTTCACCACCGTCAGCGTCGCGAGCGGGGCCGCGAGTCCGGCGCCGCGGTAGGAGGCCTGGGAGAGCAGCATGCCGGCCGTGGCCAGGACGCCGATCACCGCCAGGGACGGCACGTCCGCCGCCGTGACCCCGCCGGTCCAGTCGACCGCGACGGTCTTCGTGAACACGGAGGACATACCGAACGCGACACCGGACGCGACCGCCAGCAGGATGCTGCGCACCGCCGGATGCCGGTGCACGGCCCGCGCCGCGAGCATCAGCGCCACGACCGCACCGGCCGTTCCCAGCGCGGCCGCCACCCGCTGAGTGGTGTCCAGCGACTGCGCGTCGGACGCGCCGACCAGGGAGAGCAGACCCGCGAGACCCACCGTCGCCATGATGGCGCCGCGCCACGCGGTCGCCCCGGCCTTGCGGCCGACGAACAGCGCCGCCATCGGCAGCGCGAAGACGATGGTGAGCGCACCGAGGGGCTGCACCAGGCTCAGCGGACCGTACGCCAGCGCCACCACGTGCAGCAGACCGCCGAGGCCGTTCAGCGCGACCGCCGCCCACCAGCCGGGACGGCGCAGCGGCGCGTACTGCTGTGTGCCGGGTGAGGACACCGCCACCTGCTCCTGCACGATCGCCCCGCCGGCGTACGCCACGGCAGAGACGAACGACAGCAGCACGGACAACGCGAGGGCGCTCATCGGCAGCTCCTCTGCGTAAGGCGGGGGCAGTGCCCTCGGCGCGGCGAACGGTCGGCTCTCATAACCAACACGATGCCTTGCCGAAGTGTTCCCGTCGTCGTCCCTGAGCACTCAATGAGTCCTACTGCCGATGGAGTACGACGACGACCCCGTCATCCCCAGGGTGGGTGCCCCACGACGGAGACTCCCCGATGACCACCCCTAGGGGCAATGCCGTTCGGTTAAGGGTTCGGCTGACGGCGCAACGCCCGGCGTTTCGGCTGGTGATACGGGTGCAGCCCCTGTAGTGGTTCTCGGGTCCGCCAAGACTCGTGTTCCTCCACAAGGGCTGCAGTGTCCGATTCTGCCATTACGCATGCTCCCGGCGCGTTGGCCGTGGGGCACCTGGGCGAGTTGACCCAGGTTGTTCCGTTCGAGCTCGTCGACCAGGCACTCGCCTCCGCGGGCGGTCTGCAGCATCGGATACGGCGGCTGCCGTCCCGGGTGGTGGTCTACCTCCTCCTGGCGGGTGCGCTGTTCACCGGGCTGGGCTGGACACGGGTCTGGGCCCGCCTGACCGCCTCGCTCCCCGTGCCACTGCCACCGCCGGCGCCTTCGTCGATCACAGCCGCGATGCGACGGGTCGGCCCCAAGCCGTTGAAATCTCTGTTCGACCTGGTGAAAGGCCCCGCGGCGGTGACCGCGACACAGGTGACACGGTTCGCGGGCCGGCTGGTAGTCGCGATCGACGGCACCCAGATACCACTGCCGGACACGCCCGCAAACCTGTCGGTGTTCCCCAAGACGAAGGCCGGGCCGAACGGGCCGGCCGGTTACCTGATGCTGCGGCTGGTCGCGCTGGTGGCGTGCGGGACCAGAACACTGCTGGACGCGGCCTTCGGCACTGATGCCACCGGCGAACTGACCTACGCCGGCGACCTGGTCACCACCGCGGGCCGGACCGGAACACTCCGGCCCGGAATGCTGCTGCTCGGCGACCGGAACTTCTCGGCCACCGCCTTCGTGGGCACGGTCGCGTCCACCGGCGCGGACTTTCTCATCCGCGCCAAGACCCACAGCACGGCGCTCAAGCTGCCGGTCCTACGCCGTCTGCCCGACGGCACGTTCCTGTCCCGCGTCGGCGAGGTCACCGTCCGCGTCATCGAAGCCCACATCACCCTCGCCCCTGCTGACGGCACCAGTGAGCGCCCAGCCGCCCAGGGCGCCTACCGGCTCGTCACCAGCCTGCTCGACCCCGATGAGGCATCCGCGACCGACCTGGTCAGGCTCTACCACGAGCGCTGGGAGATCGAGACCGGCTACTACGAGCTGAAATCAACCATCCTCGGCGGAAGAGTCCTGCGCGGACGCCACCCGGCGGCCGTCGCCCAGGAAACCTGGGCACTCCTGGTCGCCTACCAGGTACTACGCACCGCAATGAGTGACGCTGTTTTGCACCGGCCCGACATAGACCCCGACCGTGCCGCGTTCACCATCGCGCTGAACACAGCACGTGACCAGGTCATCCGCGCCGCCGGCATCATCGCCCACACCCGCGTCGACCTCGTCGGCCGGATCGGCGCCGCGATACTCGACGGCCTCCTGCCAGCCCGCCGGAACAGGACCCGGCCCCGCGTGAAGAAGCGAGCAATCAGCTCCAAATACCGCGCCGTCGGCCGCGACATCGACCACCGAACCCACAGGACCACCATCCAGATCGAGCACAACCCCTTGCCAAGCCGACCAGACGGCTAACCGAACGGCATTGCCCCTAGGGGCCCTGGTACTACCGCACTTCGTGGACCTCGACCCGTCGCTCACCGCCCTTCACCGTCTCGGTGGATTCTTCGTCCTGCGTACGGCAGGAGGTGCCGACCGTTCCCTGCCCACGCTCGCCCGGACATCCGGGCCCGGGCGCCCGGATGTTCACGGAGATCTCCCGACCACCCGGGTCCGCCGGGTCGCCGACGCGCTGGGCACCCCGGAGGAGCGGGTCGCCGCGTCGGTGGCCCAGCAGGGGCTCGCCGCCCGTCTGTGGTCCGTCGCCCTCGGTTCCGCCGCCCTCCACGGCGCCGTCCCCGATCTCGCCCCGCCGCTGCTGCGCTGGGACCCCGAGGCCGGGGCCCCCGACGACCTCTGGCCGGCCGGGGCGCGACCGCTGCCTGGAGACGCCGGGACGATCGCCCGGCTGGTGCCTCACGGTCACCTCGAACCCCTCGCCGGGGCCCTGCGCGCACGCCACCGCATCGCCCCCGGCCTGCTGCGCGGCAACGCCGCCTCCGCGCTCGCCGGCGCCGCCCGGGAGCCGGACCACTGGGGGCGCCGCCACGGCCGTACGGACGTTTCCGCCCGTGCCCGCCCGCCGGCGGCCGAACTGCTGGCGCACCCCTCCTCGCCGGGACCGGAACCCTGACGGGCACCGACTTCCGGCGGAGCGGCCGCCGCCTCTACCGCCGGGTCCCCGGCGGAGGAGTCCGCGGCGACTCCCTTTCGTCCGGCCGCCCCGCTCTTCCCCGCGCGCCCCGTCTGGGTGACCATGAGGACAACGTCCGCTCAGACAGGGGTTCACGGGTGCGAGTGGGACTGCTGACGCGGGAGTACCCGCCGGACGTGTACGGCGGCGCGGGAGTCCACGTGGAGTTCCTCGCCCGGGAGCTGCGGCCCCTGGTGGACCTGGAGGTCCACTGCTGGGGCGAGGGCGGCACGGACGGCGTACTGCGCCACCGCCCCTGGCCCGCGCTCGACGGCGCCAACGACGCGCTGCGCACCTTCTCCGTGGACCTCGCCATGGCCGCCGCCCTCCAGGGCCGCGAACTCGTCCACTCGCACACCTGGTACGCCAACCTCGGCGGCCACCTCGCCAAACTGCTGCACGCCATCCCGCACGTGATGACCGCCCACTCCCTGGAGCCCCTGCGCCCCTGGAAGGCCGAGCAGCTCGGCGGCGGCTACGCCCTGTCCGGCTGGGCCGAGCGCACCGCCGTCGAGGCCGCCGACGGTGTGATCGCCGTCTCCGCCGCGATGCGCGCCGACATCCTGGCCGCCTACCCGGCCCTCGACCCCGCCCGGGTGCACGTCGTGCACAACGGCATCGACACGGACCTCTACCGCCCCGACCCCGGCACCGGCGCCCTGGACCGGATCGGCCTCGACCGCTCCCGCCCGTACGTCCTGTTCGTCGGCCGGATCACCCGGCAGAAGGGCGTGCCCCAGCTGCTGCGGGCGGTGCGCGGCATCGACCCCGCCGCCCAGGTGGTGCTGTGCGCGGGCGCCCCGGACACGCCCGGGATCGACCGGGAGTTCCGTGAGCTGTACGAGGAGCTGAGCCGGGCCCGGGAGGGTGTGCACTGGATTCCGCGGATGCTGCCACGGCCCGAGGTGATCGAGCTTCTGACACACGCCGCCGTGTTCGTCTGCCCCTCCGTCTACGAGCCGCTCGGCATCGTCAACCTGGAGGCCATGGCCTGCGGCACCGCCGTGGTCGCCTCCCGGGTAGGCGGGATCCCCGAGGTCGTGGCGGACGGCTCGACGGGGGTACTCGTGGAGGCGGACGACGGCTTCGAGGCGGGTCTCGCGCGGGCACTCGACTCCGTCCTCGGCGATCCGGCGGCGGCCCGGCGGATGGGCGAGGCGGGCCGGGAGCGCGCGGTCTCGGAGTTCGGCTGGGGTGCGGTCGCCCGCCGTACGGCCGCGCTCTACGCGGAGATCCTCGAACAGGCTTAGTCCGGTCCCTCCGGGGCAGTCTTGGGAAAATTCGGCGTGAGGGAGCGGCCATGCGTCGTGGTGGTCCTTCGGTCCTGGGAATCGTGCTCGCGGGCGGCGAGGGCAAGCGCCTGATGCCCTCACGGCGGACCGCGCCAAACCGGCGGTCACCTTCGGCGGGACGTACCGCCTGGTCGACTTCGTGCTGTCCAACCTCGTCAACGGCGACATCCTGCGCATCTGCGTGCTCACGCAGTACAAGTCGCACTCGCTGGACCGGCACATCACCACCACCTGGCGGATGTCCAGCCTGCTCGGCAACTACGTCACCCCGGTCCCCGCCCAGCAGCGCCTCGGCCCGCACTGGTACCTGGGCAGCGCCGACGCGATCCTCCAGTCGCTGAACCTGATCTACGACGAACGGCCCGAGTACGTGGCGGTGTTCGGCGCCGACCACGTGTACCGCATGGACCCGCGCCAGATGCTCGCCCAGCACATCGACAGCGGCGCCGGGGTCACCGTCGCGGGGATGCGGGTGCCGCGTTCGGAGTCCGCCTCCTTCGGTGTGGTCACGCCGGGCTCGGACGGGCGGTCCGTGGCGGGCTTCCTGGAGAAGCCCGCCGACCCGCCCGGCCTCGCCGACGACCCCGAGCGGGTCTTCGCCTCCATGGGCAACTACGTCTTCACCACCAAGGCGCTCATCGAGGCCCTGCACCGGGACGCCGAGGACGAGAACTCGGTGCACGACATGGGCGGCTCGATCCTGCCCCAGCTCACCGAGCGGGGCGAGGCGGCGCTGTACGACTTCAGCACCAACCACGTCCCCGGCGAGACCAGCCGCGACCAGGGCTACTGGCGGGACGTCGGCACGCTGGACGCGTACTACGACGCGCACATGGACCTGATCGCCGAGCGCCCCGCGTTCAACCTCTACAACCGGCAGTGGCCGATCTACACCCACTCCGGCCAGCTCTCCCCGGCCCGGTTCAACGCGGGCGGCATGGCGAGCGAGTCGATCATCAGCGCCGGCTGTCTGATCCGCGGCCAGGTCACCCGGTCCGTGCTGTCGCCGGGCGTGGTGGTCGACCCGGGCGCGGTCGTGCAGGGGTCGGTGCTGCACGACAACGTGCACATCGGGCGGGGCGCGGTGGTGCGCGGCGCCGTGCTGGACAAGAACGTGGAGGTGCCCCGGGTGCCACCATCGGCGTCAACCCGGAGCGGGACACCGAGCTGTACACGGTGTCCAAGAACGGGGTGATCGCACTCGGCAAGGGACAGCTCGTGCCGTAGGGAAGCGAGGACGGGCCCCGGTCGGAGTGAACCGCCGGGGCCTTTGTCATGTCCCTGGACGGATGAAGGAATCCGTGCTGTTATGCCACGTACTGTTCTTTGACAACGTTGTACTGACGAGTGCGACGCGCAGAAGGCACAGAACAGAACACGCAGAGCCAGAACGACGTACTGAGCAGCGAGCCGACACCTTCCTCACCGACGGAGGTTCCGTGCGCACCAGACGACTCAGAAACCGATTGGCGCTTCTGCTGGCCGCCGCGCTGGGAGTCACCGGACTCACCGCCATCGGCCCGGCCGCGACCGCCGCGGCGGACGACCCGGTGGAGATCCACGGCCTGAAGGGCGAGTACTACACCCAGTCCGCCCCCGGCGCCTTCGACTTCCACGAGCTCAAGGCCACCGCCTTCGACTCCGGCCTCGACTTCGACAACCTGGAGCCGAGGCTGAGCCTCACCACCGGCCGGTCGGACGACGTCAGCGTCCGCTGGACCGGCAAGATCGTGCCGGAGCGGACCGGCGCCCACGTCTTCTCGGTCAGCGCCGACAACGGCTTCCGCCTGTGGATCGACGGCCGGATCGCCATCGACCACTGGATCGACGACTGGGACCGCGAACAGACCGCCCCGCCCGTCGAGCTGACCGCCGGCCGTGCCCACGACATCAAGGTCGAGTACTTCGAGCACTACGGCGGCTCCAACTTCCACCTCCGCTGGACCGAGCCCGGCGGCGCCAAGAAGCCCGTACCGCAGTCCGCCTTCCGCCTCCCCGACGGCTTCGACTACGACGGTGCCCTCGCCGCCACCGTCCTCGCCTCCGGCCGCACCCTCCGGCTGGACTTCCCCAGCCGCTCGCCGCGCCCCGGCCGGCTTCACCGACCACTTCGACGCGGTGATCGGCGGCGCCGACTGGCCCGTGAAGTCGGCGGACCCCGACCCGGCCGACCCCAGGGCGCTGCTCGTCACGCTCGCCGAGCCCGTCGTCGGCAACAGGACCGGCACCGCCCGCGGCAGCGCCGACATCCGCTACGACGGCCAGGGCGGACTGACCGCGGCCGACGGCGACCCCGTGGGCGCCTTCCTGAGCAGCGGCCCCAACCACTCCACCCACGAACTGAGCACCGAGTGGGCCGACGAGGTGGGCCCGGACAACGCCCTGCCCGAATACCCGCGCCCGCAGCTCACCCGGGAGAAGTGGCTGAGCCTGAACGGCCGCTGGCAGTTCGCCGCCGCCGAGAAGGGCGAGGCGCCGCCCGTCGGGAAGACCCTCGCGGAGCGCATCCTCGTCCCGTACCCGGTGGAGTCGCGGCTCTCCGGCCTCCAGCGGCACGAGGACCGCATGTGGTACCGCCGCACCTTCACCGTCCCCCGCGACTGGCGCATCGGCACCGCCAAGCGGCTGCGGCTCAACTTCGGCGCCGTCGACTGGCGCGCCGAGGTGTACGTCAACGGCGTCAGGGTGGCCGGCCACGAGGGCGGCTACGACAAGTTCAGCGCCGACGTCACCGACGCGCTGAAGCCCGGCCGCGCCCAGGAGCTCATCGTCGGCGTGTACGACCCGACCGACGCCGCCGACGGGGAGAACCCGCCGCTCGGCAAGCAGCGCCTGGACCCCAGCGGCATCTGGTACACGCCCAGCTCCGGGATCTGGCAGACCGTCTGGATGGAGCCCGTCGCCCGCGACCACGTCGACTCGCTCAAGCTGATCCCGGACGTGCCCGGCGAGCGGCTCGGCGTGGAGGCGAAGGGCATCCGCGACGGCGTACCGGTCAGGGCGACCGCGTACGAGGGACGCCGCAAGGTCGCCACGGCGAGCGGCCGCACCGGCGGGCCGCTCACCCTGAGAATCCACGACCCGCGCCTGTGGTCGCCCGACGACCCTTCCTGTACCGGTTGGAGGTCACCGCCGGCGCCGACCGCGTCGGCGGCTACTTCGGCATGCGCTCCATCGCCGTCGAGAACGTCGACGGGGTGCCGCGCACGGTCCTCAACGGGAAACCCGTCTTCCTGATGGCCACCCTCGACCAGGGCTTCTGGCCCGACGGCCTGCACACGGCGCCCACCGACGAGGCCCTCGCCCACGACCTGAAGGCGCACAAGAGGCTCGGCTTCAACTCCGTGCGCAAGCACATCAAGGTCGAACCGGACCGATGGTTCTACTGGGCCGACCGGCTCGGACTGCTGGTGTGGCAGGACATGCCCGCCATGACGGCCGGGAAGAACCCGGGCACCGAGGCCCGCGCCCGCTACGAGCGCGAGATGAAGCAGATGATCGACGAGCACATCAGCCACCCGTCGATCGTCATGTGGGTCACCTTCAACGAGGGATGGGGCCAGTACGACATCGGCCGTATCGCCGAACAGGCCAAGGCCTGGGACCCCAGCCGGCTGGTCAACAACCAGTCCGGGCTCAACCTCGGCGCCGACGGCCACGCCGGCGACCTCATGGACGAGCACGGCTACCCCAGCCCCGCGCTCCCGCCCGGCCCGGACGGGAAACGTGCCCTGGTCAGCGGCGAGTACGGCGGCCTCGGCCTCGCGGTGCCCGGCCACGCCTGGCTGGTGCAGCAGTCGTACGTCGACGTCGACCCGGCGACCTACACCGATGACTACCTCACCAAGCTCGACGAGGTGCGCGCACTGGTGTGCCGGGGGAGCAACGGAGCCGTCTACACCCAGATCACGGACGTCGAGGGTGAGCTCAACGGTCTGCTCACCTACGACCGGCGGGTGCTGAAGCCGGACGTGGCCCGGGTGAGGGCCGCCCACGAATCCCTGATCCGGGACGCCTCCCGGGCGCGGCCCGCCGGTTGCCCGGCGGCACAGGGGGACACGCGATGAACCGTTCCTCCAGCGGGCCGCACCCGTCCGGGTGGTGTCCGCGACCCCGGACGCCGCACTAGCCCCGCGGATCATCCGGTCCCGCCCCTTCCGTCGTAACGGCGGAAGGGGCGGAGGACGTCACATGATGTTAACTGGGTGTAGCCGGATCGTACTTGACCGTAATTGGCCGGGAGCGATTGACTGCTGATCCGTTCCCGTCGTCGACGCGAGGCCCCGCCCATGACCGCAGACCCGCTCGCCCCTCTCGACCTGGCGTTCTGGAACATCGAGTCCGCCGGTCATCCCATGCACCTCGCGGCCCTCGGCGTCTTCTCCGCCGGGTCGCCCTCCGCGGCGGCCCACGCGGCCGATCTGCTCTCCGCGCGCGCCGCCGCCGTACCGGGACTGCGCATGCGGATCCGCGACACCTGGCAGCCGCTTTCGGCGCTGCGCCGCACCTGGCCGGCCCCCGGCGCCCCGCTGACGGCCGTGCTGCGCAAGCCGCTCGCCGCCGCCGTACGCGGATCGCTCGCCTTCGGCGGCGCCACCCGCGAGCCCGACCCCGGCTTCGACCCCTCGACCACGTACGGCTGCACCCCCGGCCGCCGACTTCCACGCCGCCGCCGGACGGCTCATGGGACGCCCGCTGCGGCGCACCCTGCCGCCCTGGGAGGCCCATGTGCTGCCGGGGAGGACGGCGCGTCCTTCGCCGTCCTGTTCAAGTTCCACCACGCCCTCGCCGACGGGCTGCGCGCCCTCACCCTCGCCGCCGCCCTGATGGACCCGATGGACCTCCCCACGCCCCGGCCCCGCCCCGCCGAGCCCCCGCGCGGGCTGCTGCCGGACGTGCACGAGGTGCCCGGCCTGGTGCGCGACGCCCTGTCCGAGGCCGGCCGGGCGCTGGACATCGGCGCCGCCGTCGCCCGCTCCACCCTCGACATGCGCTCCTCGCCCGCGCTGGCCTGCGCCCCCAGCGGCACCCGCCGCACCGCGGGCGTGGTCGTCGACCTCGACGACGTGCACCGCATCCGCAAGAGCGCCGGCGGCACCGTCAACGACGTACTCATCGCGGTCGTCGCCGGCGCGCTGCGCCGCTGGCTCGACGAACGCGGCGACGGCAGCGAGGGCGTCGCCCCCGCGCCCTCGTCCCCGTCTCCCGGCGCCGCCCGCGCACCGCCCACCCACAGGGCAACCGGCTCTCCGGGTACCTGATAAGGCTTCCGGTCGGCGAGCGGGACCCGCTGGCCCGCCTCGCCCAGGTGCGTACCGCCATGGACCGCAACAAGGACGCCGGCCCGCACCGGGGCGCGGGCGCCGTCGCGCTGCTCGCCGAGCATGTGCCACCGCTCGGCCACCGGCTCGGCGGACCGCTGCTCGGCCAGGCGGCCCGGCTCTGGTTCGACGTGCTGGTCACCAGCGTGCCGCTGCCCGGCTTCGGCCTGCGGCTCGGCGGCGACCCACTCGGCGCCGTCTTCCCGCTCGCGCCGCTGGCCCCCGGGCACTCGCTCGCGGTCGCGGTCTCCACCTACCGGGGAGCGTCCACTACGGCCTGGTCGCCGACGGCGCGGCCGTCCCCGACCTCGGCCTGCTGGCCCGTGCCGTGACCGAGGAGGTGACGACGCTCACCGCCGCCTGCGATCACTGACATATCCGGTTTGGTGCCGGGGCCCCACGCTCAAGTAAAATCCGCCGTTCGAACAGCGTGCGCGAACGGAGCGCCGCGAAAAGCAGAGCGGGAACGGCAGCGGCGATGACGGTGACACAGGACGGCCTCGAGGCCACGGACGCGGTGGCATACGGGCCCGGCATCGACCCGGCGCGGCTCGCCGTCTGCCTCGACGTGCTGCGGGAACTCGACGAACTCGATGTCGACCACCCCGACGCGATCATGGTCCGCCGGGCCACCTCGCACATCTACCGCACGGTCAAGCAGCGCCGCCGCCAGGAGCGCCGGGCCGCCAAGACCGCCCACGACAAGGCGGTCACCGAGGCCACCGCCACCGGCTCCGCCGAGCGCATCGACGACGAGACCGAGGGCATCCTGCCCTCCTCCCAGGTCGAGCCCGGCAAGATCGCGGGGATACTCCAGCGCCCCCGCTCCTGCTACACCTGCAAGACCCGCTACACCGAGGTCGACTACTTCTACCACCAGCTCTGCCAGAACTGCGCCGCCGAGAACCGCGCCCGGCGCGACGCCCGCGCCGACCTCACCGGCAAGCGCGCGCTGCTCACCGGCGGACGCGCCAAGATCGGCATGTACATCGCGCTGCGGCTGCTGCGCGACGGCGCCCACACCACGATCACCACCCGCTTTCCCAAGGACGCCATCCGCCGCTTCAAGGCCATGGACGACTCGGCGGAGTGGATGCACCGCCTGGAGGTCGTCGGCATCGACCTGCGCGACCCCGCCCAGGCCGTCGCGCTGGCCGACCGGGTCGCCGAGCAAGGCCCGCTCGACATCCTGATCAACAACGCCACCCAGACCGTACGCCGGCTGCCGTCCGCGTACGCGGCCCTCGTGGACGGCGAGGGCGCGCCCTGCCGGCCGGTGAGCTGCCCGCCCACCACGTCATCGGCGCCTTCAACTCCGGCGCGGTCGACGGACTGGCCGCGCTGCCCGTCGGCGTCAGCGGACTCGAGGCACAGAAGGTGGCCGACCTCGCCCTGGTCGCGGGCAACGCCAGCGTGGTCCGGCACCGCGAGGGCACCGCCATCGACGCGGGCGGCCTGCTGCCCGACGTCGTCGACTCCAACACCTGGGTCCAGACCATCGAGCAGATCTCCCCGGTGGAACTGCTGGAGACCCAGCTCTGCAACTACACGTCGCCGTTCATCCTGATCAGCAAGCTCCGTCCGGCGATGGCCGAGGCCGCCCGCCGGGCGGCGACAGAACGCGCCTATGTCGTCAACGTCTCCGCGATGGAAGGGGTGTTCGACCGTGGCTACAAGGGCGCGGGACACCCCAACACCAACGCGGCCAAGGCGGCGATGAACATGGTGACCCGGACCAGCGCCCAGGAGATGTTCGACGCCGACCGCATCCTGATGACCTCGGTCGACACCGGCTGGATCACCGACGAGCGGCCGCACTTCGACAAGCTGCGCCTCGCCGACGCCGGTTTCCACGCCCCGCTCGACCTGGTCGACGGCGCGGCCCGCGTCTACGACCCGATCGTGCGCGGCGAGGCGGGCGAGGACCTGTACGGCGTCTTCATGAAGGACTACGCGCCCGGCCGCTGGTGACCAGGTCTCAGTCGACCATGCCCAGGCGGGAGTTGCGCGCCGCCAGCAGTTCCAGGACGGTCCGCCAGTCCTCCAGGACACCGGCGTCGAACCATCCGGCGCACGCCTCCTCGTCCGCCGCGCGCAGGGCGAGGAGGCCGTCGTCGGGCGGTGCGCTGTACCGGGGTGGCCGCGGACCAGGCCGGCCACCCGCTCGCCGAGCAGTACCCGTACGGCGTCGGCCGCGCGGTCGGCCCGTACAGCGGGTTCGCCCGGCCACAGCAGCCGGCCGACGGGGCGTACCAGGCCCGCCACCTGAAGCTCCTTGTCCGCGGGCCGGCCGCGGCGCAGCAGCGCGGCGGTGCGCAGGGCATGGTCGTGCGCGTCGACCGGGACGCCACCGCGGCCCCGGACGTCCCGCGTGCCCCGGCACGCGTACAGCAGGTCCATCAGCTCCTCGACGGTGCGCAGCTCCATGCGCCGGTCCTCCCGGGAGACAGCCGTTGCCGTGCGGCAGCAGACCATGACGAGCTTGCGGGCCGGCCAGCAGGATCTGAACGGGGCCATGACCACACCGTGCTGTCGAAGGCGCCGACGCCCATGTCGTCCGAACGAGTGATGCGGGCTGGTGGCACGGAGGCTGGAACAAGCCCATGTCCGCCCTGGTCGGGTACCGCCCGACGGGTGATGGCCACCGTCGATTTTGAGCCCCATCGAGCGGTGGCCCGCTCATCTGGTTACCCTGATCCGGACGGACAGCACGAAGGGTTCCATCCACACCCACACTCCGTCATGGGACCAGCCGGTTCACCACGGCCTGCTCTCCCGCGAGTTGCAGGCGCCACCGCGTCCGAACGGTTCTTCCCACCGACCCGAGCGGACGTCGGACGCCAGGCGCACGGCCGACGCAGTACGTCCCGAGGGTGACCGACACATAAGGAGTGCGCGGTGACACCGGAGCAGACGAAAAGCGATGAGGGCCCCAAGGAACCTCCCCAGCGGGCCGGCCGCCGGCCGGGGAGCTCCGCGTCATCGACGTATGGGCCCGTTCGGCCCCGATCCGGCTCGCCGGCTACGAGGACGACCTCGCCGAGCCCCACATCCTGCCCAGCGTCGACTGACCCGCCTCCCTCCTCGACGGCACCCCGCGAGCGCCGGGCCGCGCCGCTCCCCGTACCGGACCAACACCGCCGGCCGGTGCGGTACGGGGGCCGGATGCGGGGCCGGTGGTCGCGACCGGCCCGGCCCCGCGCCCCGTGGCTACGGACGCGCGTACGGCCGGGTCATGATCTCCATGCTGTGGCCGTCGGGGTCGTCGAAGTAGGCGCCGCGGCCGCCGAACAGGTCGTTGACCCTGCCCGGCTCCCGGTGGCTCGGGTCCGCGTAATAGGTGACCCCGGCCGCCTCCAGGCGCGCGATCACGCCGTCGAACAGATCCTCGGGCACGAGGAACGCGTAGTGCTGGCTCTGGACCGGCTCGTCCCGCTTCTCGTAGTAGTCGAGGGTCACGCCGTTGCCCAGGTCGACCGGCAGGAACGGGCCGAACAGGGCACCGACCTCCAGCCCGAGGATCCCGGCGAGGAACTCGGCCGAGAACCAGCGGTCGCTCGCGTAGACGGCGGTGTGGTTCAACTGGATGTGCTGTGCTGCGGACATGGCTGAAATCAACTCCGGTGTCTGGTTTCCGCAAAGGGACACGAACAACTCGGAGAGGAACGGCGGGGCACGAGCCCGCCCCGCGCTCAAGCGGAGGCCGGAAGCGCCTCACATGAATGGCCCACGGCCGACCCGGCAGTCACCCGGCCGACCTTAGAGGCTCCCTGTCGATCATGGCAAGGTGACCGGCGACGCCGAGGGCCGTCCCGAGGACCGGGCCCGGACCGGCACCCCGGGCGGGCACGGCACCGGGGCCGGGTTCGAACGGGTTCGCGGTGGGGAGTTGTACCCCACGTGACCACCCGCCCTCAACCCTGGAGCGCCCCGCATGCATGACGACCGCGCCCTGGTCGAAGCCCGCCTCAAGCGCGTCCTCGACGAGCGCATCCGTCCCGCCGTGTACCCCGAGTCCGTGCCGCTCGAGGTCGCGGTGTGGCACGCCCCGGAGAACCCGTCCCCGTCGCCCGGGGTCTCGCGGCCGAACCCGAACCCGTCCAGGTCGGCGCGCGCTGGGGCGCCCCTGGGGCACCAGCTGGTTCCGGGTCACCGGGACCGTCCCCGAGGCGTGGGCCGGGCGGACCGTGGAGGCCCTTCTCGACCTCGGCTTCGACGAGAACATGCCCGGCTTCCAGTGCGAGGGCCTGGTCTACCGGCCCGACGGCACCCCCGTGAAGGGCCTCAACCCGCGCAACCAGTGGGTCAGGGTCGGCGCGCCCGCCGAGGGCGGGGAGGAGGTGCGCCTGCACATCGAGGCCGCCTCGAATCCGGTCATCATGGACTACCGCCCGTTCCGGCCGACGCCGCTCGGCGACAAGGAGACCGCGGGCAGCGCGCCGCAGTACACCCTCGCCCGCATGGACCTCGCCGTCCTCGACGAGACGGTGTGGGAACTGGTGATCGACCTGGAGGTGCTCGGCGAGCTGATGGCCGAACTCCCGGCCGACGCGCCCCGCCGCTGGGACATCCTGCGGGCGGTGGAGCGGTCCCTGGACGCCCTCGACCTCCAGGATGTCAACGGCACGGCGGAGCGGGCCCGTTCCCACCTCACCGGGGTGCTGTCCGTGCCCGCCGTCCCCTCCGCGCACCGCGTCAGCGCCGTCGGCCACGCGCACATCGACTCGGCCTGGCTGTGGCCGCTGCGCGAGACCGTGCGCAAGGTCGCCCGTACGACGGCCAATATGACGGCGCTGCTGGACGACGAACCCGAGTTCGTCTTCGCCATGTCGCAGGCCCAGCAGTGGGCGTGGGTGAAGGAGCACCGGCCCGAGGTGTGGGCCCGGGTGAAGAAGGCGGTGGCCGACGGGCGGTTCGTGCCGGCCGGCGGCATGTGGGTGGAGTCGGACACCAACATGCCCGGATCGGAGGCGATGGCCCGGCAGTTCGTGCACGGCAGGCGGTTCTTCCTCGACGAGTTCGGCGTCGAGAACGACGAGGCGTGGCTGCCGGACACCTTCGGCTTCGCCGCCGGACTGCCCCAGATCATCAAGGCCGCCGGCGCCAAGTACCTGCTGACGCAGAAGATCTCCTGGTCGCGGACGAACAAGTTCCCCCACCACACCTTCCGCTGGGAGGGCGTCGACGGCACCCGGATCTTCACCCACTTCCCGCCCGTCGACACCTACAACTGCTCCATGAACGGCGCCGAGATCGCCCACGCGGTCCGCAACTTCAAGGACAAGGGAGCGGCCCGGCACTCCCTCGCGCCCACCGGCTGGGGTGACGGCGGCGGCGGCACCACCCGGGAGATGGTCGCCAAGGCGGCCCGGCTGCGGGACCTGGAGGGCTCGGCGACGGTGACCTGGGAGACACCGTCCGCGTTCTTCGCGAAGGCCGAGGCCGACTATCCCGAACCGCCCGTCTGGGTCGGCGAGCTCTACCTCGAACTGCACCGCGCCACCCTCACCAGCCAGGCAGGCACCAAACAGGGCAACCGGCGCAGCGAACACCTGCTGCGCGAGGCCGAGCTGTGGGCGGCGACGGCCGCCGTACGCACCGGATTCCCCTACCCCCACGAGGAGTTGGACCGGATCTGGAAGACGGTGCTGCTGCACCAGTTCCACGACATCCTGCCCGGCTCCTCCATCGCCTGGGTGCACCGCGAGGCCCGCGCCACCTACGCGCGGATCGCCGCGGAACTGACCGGCGTCATCGACTCCGCCCAGCGCGCCCTGGCCGGCGAGGGCACGCTCCCGCTGGTCTTCAACGCCGCCCCGCACACCCGAGCGGGCGTCAGGGCGGGCGGCGCGGGACCGGCGTCCGCCGAGGGCCGTACGACACTCGACACGCGCCCCGGCGGCGGTCACGTCCTCGACAACGGCCTGCTCCGGATCGGGATCGACGCCCGTGGCCTGCTCGTCTCCGCCCTCGACATCGAGGCCGGCCGCGAGACCCTCGCCCCCGGCCGGCCCGGCAATCTGCTGCAACTCCACCCGGACCTGCCGAACATGTGGGACGCCTGGGACGTCGACGAGTTCTACCGCAACACGGTCACCGACCTCACCGACGCGGATGAGGTGACGGCCGGCGACGACGGCGCCTCGGTGCGGGTCGTCCGCTCCTTCGGCGGCTCCCGGGTCACCCAGCTGCTGACACTGCCGCCGGGGAGCGGCGGCTGGTGGTGGACACCGAGGTCGACTGGCACGAGACGGAGAAGTTCCTCAAACTCGCCTTCCCGCTCGACCTGCACGCCGATCGCTACGCGTCCGAAACCCAGTTCGGCCACTTCTTCCGGCCCACCCACACCAACACCTCATGGGAGGCGGCCAAGTTCGAGGCGTGCAACCACCGCTTCGTCCACCTCCAGGAACCCGACTGGGGCGTCGCCGTCGTCAACGACTCGACCTACGGCCACGATGTGAGCCGTACGGTCCGCACCGACGGCGACGGCGGTACGACCACCACGGTCCGGGTCTCCCTGCTGCGTGCCCCGCGCTTCCCCGACCCGGAGACCGACCAGGGCGTGCACCGCTTCCGGCACGCGCTGGTGCCGGGCGCGTCCATCGCCGACGCGGTGCGCGAGGGCTGGCGGATCAATCTGCCCGAGCGGCGGCTCACCGGGGCCGCCGAGGTCGCCCCGCTGGTGACGGCCGACCGGGACGCGGTCGTGATCACAGCGGTCAAACTGGCCGACGACGGCGGCGGTGACGTCGTCGTCCGCTTCCACGAGGCCCACGGCGGCCGGGTCCGCGCCACCCTCACCACCGGTTTCCCCGCCACCGGCGTGGAGGTGACCGACCTACTGGAACGCCCGCTGGCGGACACGGAGGCGCCCGCGCTCGACGGCGACCGGATCACCGTACGGCTGCGTCCGTTCCAGCTGATGACGCTGCGGCTGAAGCGGGCCTGACCGGCTCAGTCCGAGAGCCGCGCGCGCAGCCACTCCTCCACCTCGCCCACGTGCGCGGCCGCCGCCGCCCGCGCCGCCTCCGGGTCGCGGGCGGCCAGGGCGCGGTGGATCGCGGCATGTTCGCGCCGGGTGCGGGCGAACGCGCCCTCCTCCTGGTAGCCGCGCCAGACCCGGGCGCGGAAGGTGCGCGAGGACAGCCCCTCCAGGATCGCGGCCATCGTCTCGTTGCCGGCGGCCGCCGCGATCTCGCGGTGGAAGGCGAGATCGTGGGCGAGGATCTGCTCCGGGTCGTCGGTGGCGTTCATCGCCGCGAGATGCCGCTCCACCTCGGCCAGCCGCTCCGGAGTGATCCGGGCGGCGGCCAGCGCGGTCGCCGTCGACTCCAGGACCCGGCGCACCTCGAGGAGTTCGACCAGGCTCCGCCCCCGGGACAGATCGGCCACCACCCCGAACGTCTCCAGCAGGTCCCCGGCCTCCAGCCGTGTGACGTAGATACCCGAACCGTGCCGGGCCTCCACCACGCCCAGCATCGTGAGCGCGCGGATGGCCTCCCGCATCGAACTGCGGGAGATGCCCAGCCGGACGGCGAGATCCCGCTCGGTGGGCAGCCGCTCGCCGGGCTCCAGCTCGCCCTCGCGGATCATCGCCGTGATCCGCTCGATGGCGCGCTGCGTCACCGTGCCCTTCTGCGGGGCCGCCGTCTCCTCCACGCCACTCCTCCACTCGCCCGGGTCCGCCGCAGTCTAGCCACGGGAGTGGTCCGACCACTACGGACCAAAAGTCACTTGATGTGCGCTCGGGGACTGTTCCGCCGCCCAAGTGGTCTGATAAGTATCCGAGGATCGTCGCCGTACCGTGTCCGCCGCCCATCGAAAGGACCTCCGTGCCCCCGCAGCCCGCCCGTATCACCGCCGTCGACACCTACGACGTCCGGTTCCCCACCTCGCGCGAACTCGACGGCTCCGACGCGATGAACCCCGACCCCGACTACTCGGCCGCCTATGTCGTCCTGCGCACCGACGCAGCCGACGGACACGAGGGACACGGGTTCGCGTTCACCATCGGACGGGGCAACGACGTGCAGGTCGCCGCGATCCGGGCGCTGCGCGGCCATCTCCTCGGCCGCTCCGCCGACGAGCTCTGCGCCGACCCCTCCCTGCTGAACCGCGACCTGATCGGCGACAGCCAGCTGCGCTGGCTCGGGCCCGAGAAGGGCGTGATGCACATGGCGATCGGCGCCGTCGTCAATGCCCTGTGGGACCTGGCCGCCAAACGCGCCGGCAAGCCGCTGTGGCGGCTGCTCACCGAGGCCGACCCGGACTGGCTGGTCCGCCAGATCGACTTCCGCTACCTCACCGACGCCCTCACCCCCGAGGAGGCCCTCACCCTCCTGCGCCGAGGCCGGGAGGGCGCCGAGGAGCGCACCGCCCTGCTCCTGGAACGCGGCTACCCCGCCTACACCACCTCGCCGGGCTGGCTCGGCTACGACGACGCGAAGCTCACCCGGCTGGCCGCACAAGCGGTCGCCGCCGGCTTCCGCCAGATCAAACTGAAGGTCGGCGCCGACCTCGACGACGACCTGCGGCGCTGCCGGGTCGCCCGCGAGGCCGTCGGACCGGACGTACGCATCGCCGTCGACGCCAACCAGCGCTGGGACGTGGACGAGGCGATCCGCTGGACCAAGGCCCTCGCCGGCTTCGACCCGTACTGGATCGAGGAACCCACCAGCCCCGACGACATCCTCGGCCACGCCGCCGTCCGCCGGGCCGTCGCCCCGGTGAAGGTGGCCACCGGCGAACACGCGCAGAACCGGGTCGTCTTCAAGCAGCTCCTCCAGGCCGGCGCCCTCGACATCGTCCAGATCGACGCCGCCCGGGTCGGCGGCGTCCCCGAGAACCTGGCGGTGCTGCTGCTCGCCGCCAAGTACGGCGTCCCCGTCTGCCCGCACGCCGGCGGGGTCGGCCTGTGCGAACTCGTCCAGCACCTGTCGATGTTCGACTACGTGGCCCTGACCGGCACCACCGAGGACCGGGTCATCGAGTACGTCGACCATCTGCACGACCACTTCACCGACCCGGTGGTGATCCGCGACGGCCACTACACGGCACCCCTCGCGCCGGGTTTCTCCGCCGCCCTGCGACCGGAGTCCCTGGCGCGCTACACCTATCCCGACGGCGGCTTCTGGGCCGCCGACCCGGAGACGCAGAAGGACAAGGAGCAGACCGCATGAGCGACTTCGAGGGCCTGACGGCCCTGGTGACCGGTGGCGCCTCCGGTATCGGCCGGGCCACCGCGGACCTCCTGGCGGAGCGCGGCGCCACGGTGGCCGTCCTCGACCTCGACCCGTCGACGGTCGGCAAACCGCTCACCGGCCACCGCGCCGACGTCACCGACGACGCCTCCGTGCGCGCGGCGGTGACCGCTGCCGTCCACGACCTGGGCGGCCTGGACGTCCTGGTCAACAACGCCGGCATCGGCGCCCGGGGCACCGTGGAGACCAACTCCGACGAGGAATGGCACCACGTCTTCGACGTCAACGTCGTCGGCATGGTCCGCACCGCCCGCGCCTGTCTGACCCACCTGCGGGCCTCCGCGCACGCCGCGATCGTCAACACCTGCTCGATCGCCGCCACCGCCGGCCTGCCGCAGCGTGCCCTCTACAGCGCCACCAAGGGCGCCGTGTACTCCCTCACCCTCGCCATGGCCGCCGACCACGTCCACGAGGGCATCCGCGTCAACTGCGTCAACCCCGGCACCGTCGACACCCCTGGGTCGGCCGGCTGCTGGACGCCGCCGACGACCCGGCCGCCGAACGCGCCGCGCTGGAGGCCCGCCAGCCCGTGGGCCGCCTGGTCTCGGCCGCCGAAGTCGCCGCCGCGATAGCCCACTTGGCGAGCCCGCTGTCCGGAGCCACCACCGGTACCGCCCTCGCCGTCGACGGCGGTATGCAGGGGCTGCGACCGCGCCCGGCGGGCCGGTGAACCGGCGGCGGCTCGGCCGCAGCCGCGTGGAGGTCACCGCCCTGGCCCTCGGCACCGCCGGCATCGGCAACCTGTACACCGAGGTCGACGAGGAGACGGCGCACCACGCGGTACGGGCCGCCTGGCGGCGCGGCATCCGCACCTTCGACACCGCCCCGCACTACGGCCTCGGCCTTGCCGAACGCCGCCTCGGCGCCGCCCTGCGCGAGCGGCCGCGCGACCAGTACACGGTGTCCACCAAGGTGGGCCGCCGCCTCGAACCGCACGGCGGCGGCGGCGGCGACCTCGCCAACGGCTTCGCCGTTCCCGCCACCCACCGCCGCGTCTGGGACTTCAGCGCCGACGGTGTACGCCGCTGCCTGGAGGCGAGCCTGGACCGCCTCGGCCTGGACCGCGTCGACGTCGTCTACCTCCACGACCCCGACGACCACGCCGAACAGGCCTTCCGCGAGGGCTATCCGGCCCTGGAGCGGCTCCGCGCGGAGGGCGTCGTCGGGGCGATCGGCGCCGGCATGAACCAGACCGCGATGCTCACCCGCTTCATCCGCGACACGGATGTCGACGTCGTCCTGTGCGCGGGCCGCCACACCCTCCTCGACGGGAGCGCCCGCACCGGTCTGCTGCCCGCCGCCCTCGACCACGGTGCGTCCGTCGTCGTCGGCGGCGCCTTCAACTCCGGTCTGCTCGCCGACCCGAAACCCGGATCGACGTACAACTACGCCACCGCCCCGGCCGAGTTGCTGGAGCGTGCCCTGCGGCTGAAGGAGGCCGCCGAGCGCCACGGCACCACCCTGCGCGCCGCCGCCCTGGCCCACTGCGCCGCCCACCCGGCGGTCGCGAGCGTCCTGATCGGCGCCCGCTCGGCCGCCGAAGTCCACGACTGCGCCGACCAGTTCACGGGGAAGGTCCCCGACTCCCTATGGCGGGAACTGCGCGCCACCGGACTGCTGTCACCCGAGGAGACCCGGCCGTGACCGCCGACAGGCGCCACGACGTCGGCGCTACCGCTTCCGGGTCGGCGGCAGGAACTCCCGTACATACGTCCGCTCCCAGCAGGCGCCCGTCTCCCGCAGCTCCCGCCACGTCGTGTAGCGGTAGCGGAAGAGGCGGGCGCGGATGTGCCGGGGCGGCGCGTCCGCCGGGAACGGGGAGCGGCGCAGCAACTTCAGGGTGTCCCGGTCGCCCTCCAGCAGCCGCTCCACCAGCGCCCCGAACCACGGACCGGCGTAGCCGGGCGACAGCGCGGCGAACCACATCATCCAGTCGAGCCGCAGATGGTACGGCGCGAACTGCCGCGGCCAGCGCCGCGGATCACCCGGCTTGCCCTTGAACTCGTACTCCCGCCAGCCCGATTCCCTCCGGGGCACCTCGTCGGCGGTCCCCTCCACGACCACCTCGTACCGGATCCGGCTGACGCTGCCGAACGCGCCGTAGGTGTTCACCAGATGCAGCGGGTCGAAGGAGCGGTTCATCACCTGACGTCGGGAGAGCATGTTGCGCACCGGCTGCCGACTCAGCGCGAGCAGCAGTGCGGACACCGCGAGCACGACCACCACGTACCACAGCGGCGGACCCGGCACCGCCGGCGGATCGGCGGGGAACGCCACCGCCGACAGGGCCAGGACGATCGTGACCCAGTTCAGCCACGCGAAGTTGCCGGACAGTACCAGCCACAGCTGGGTGACGATCATCAGCGAGGCCGCTACCGTGGCGACCGGCTGCGGGGCGAACAGCAGGAACGGCACGACGAGCTGGGTGACATGGTTCGCCGCCACCTCCGCCCGGTGCAGTGGCTTCGGCAGACGGTGGAAGAACCAGCTCAGCGGCCCCGGCATCGGCTGGGTCTCGTGATGGTGGTCCAGACAGGTCAGCCTTCGCCAGCATTCGTCTCCGCGCATCTTGATCAGCCCCGCGCCGAACTCCACCCGGAACAGGATCCACCGCAGCAGGAACAGCACCACCACCGGCGGCGCCACCTCGTCGTTGCCGAGGAACACGGCCAGGAAACCGACCTCGAGGAGCAGCGACTCCCAGCCGAAGGCGTACCAGGTCTGCCCCACGTTGACGATCGACAGATACAGCGCCCACGGCACCAGCCACAGCAGCATCCCGCCCCACAGCGGCAGCAGCGAGTCCGCCCCCGCCAGCAGCGCCACCGCCACCGCGCAGCCCGACCAGGCGCACACCGCGAAGAACCGGTCCGAGTAGTACCGGTGGAACAGGCTCGGTGACCGGCGGAACGGCACCCGCTCCACGAACTCCGGCACCGGCAGCATGCCGCGCTCCCCGATCAGCGCGCGGAACTGCAGCGCCGCCGTCAGGAACGCGATCAGATACAGCCCCGCCAGACCACGCTGGAAGACCAGCCGGCTCAGCCAGTAGCCGGACGCGCTGAACCACTCCACGGCCGTACGCTCCCTCCCGCCCTCACCTCTGTCACTCTCCGTATATCACCGGGAGGGCGGCGCGACCCGTGCGCGGACGCCACCCAGCGGTCGAAGAATCGCCCGAATCCTGGCAAGGTGGCCCCATGGCTGATCGGGGAGCGAGCCCCTGTCTCTCCCGGACGACTGGCCGGACCACCCGGATCCGATCCTCGCGCTCAACCACATGGGCGCTTTCGACTGGGACCTGGACGCCGGGGTGATGCAGATGGACGCCCAGGCGCACGAGATCTTCGACGTGCGCCCCGACGAATTCGACGACCGCCCGGGAACCCTGGGCGCACGCCTGCCACCCGGCGAGGCCCGGCGCCTTGACACGATGGTGTCGGAGGCGCTGAAGGACGGCAGCGAGAACTACGGCGCCTACTTCCGCGTCCGCCGCCGCGACGGCTCCCTGCGCTGGACCCACACCCAGGGCTGCATCCGCCGGGACGAGACCGGCCGGCCCCGCCGCGTCATCGGCATCGTCCGCGACGCCACCCAGGAACTCCGCGACGGCGAGGCCCGGCGTGAGGAGTCCGAGCGGGAGGACCTCCGCCGCCGGCAGACCAACGTCGTCCAGCTCACCACCGCCGCCCTCGCCCACGCCCGCACCGTGCAGGACGTCATCGACGTCCTCAAGGACACCCACGGCCTCATCCATCTGGGCGCGACCAGCCTCGTCATGGGCCTGCTCGAGGCGGGCCGCATCCGGCTCATCGCGGAGGGCCCCGCCGACAGCGTCGTACCGGGCGCCGAGGTCACCCGGATCGACGAGCCGTACCCGATGAGCGAGGCCGTGCGCACGCTCAGCCCGTGCTTCATCGAGTCCCCGGAGGAGTTCGCCGCCCGCTTCCCCGGCCTGTGGCGGGACATCACCGGCCTGAAGATCACCTCGGCGGCCTACCTCCCGCTGATCGTCCAGGCCCGCCCCATCGGCGCGATGGGCCTGCTCTACAGCGACCGGCGCGGCTTCTCCACCGAGGAGCGCAACATCCTCGTCGCCCTCGGCAGCAGCATCGCCCAGAGCCTCCAGCGCGCGATGTTCTACGAGCAGGAGATGGACCTCGCGCAGGGACTGCAGCAGGCCATGCTGCCGCGCACCATCCCCAGCGTGCCCGGCGCCGACCTCGCCGTGCGCTACCGCGCGGCCCCCTCGGCGGCTCCCTCGGCCGTGACATCGGCGGCGACTGGTACGACCTGATCCCGCTGCCCGGTGGCCGTGTCGGAGCCGTCATCGGCGACGTCCAGGGCCATGACACCCACGCGGCCGCCGTCATGGGCCAGCTGCGCATCGTGCTGCGCGCGTACGCCGCCGAGGGACATCCGCCGGCCACCGTGATGGCCCGCGCCTCCGTCTTCCTCGACGAGCTGGACACCGACCGCTCCGCGACCTGCCTCTACGCCGAGGTGGACCTGTCGACCGGCGTCATTCAGGTGGTCCGGGCGGGCCACCTCGACCCGCTGGTGCGCGGCACCGACGGCAACTGCCGCCGGGTCGGTGTGCCCGGCGGGCTGCCGCTCGGCCTGTCCGCGGAGTTCGCGCGGCTCGACTACCCGGTCGGCACCATGGAGCTCGACCCCGGCGACACCCTGCTGCTGTGCACCGACGGGCTGGTCGAGCAGCCCGGTGCCGACCTGGACGACGGGATGGACACCCTCTGCGCGCTGATCGCCACCGGCCCCGACGATGTACGCGACCTCGCCGACCGGCTCATCGACGTGGCCGAGGAACGGCGGGGCGACGACGACGTGGCACTGCTTCTGCTGCGGCGCCGGGTCCCGGACGGGGCCCGGACCGGGGGCCTGCTCAAGCAGCGGGTGATGCCCGGGGATCCCGAGGCGCTCGTCGAGGTCCGGCGCAGGATCCGTGCGGCGGTGGCGGGATGGGGGCGGGGAGCGGGCCGATGAGATCGAGCTGGTCGCCGACGAGATGATCACGAACGTGCTGATGCACACGGAGGGGTCGGCGATGGTCAATGTGCGGGTGCTGGACGTGGGCGGGGGTGGCGGGTGCGGGTGGAGGTGGAGGACTCGTCCAGTGCGTTGCCGCGGCGGCGGGAGGCGGGGGAGTCGGGGGTTTCCGGGCGCGGGTTGCTGCTGATCGAGATGCTCACGGATGTGTGGGGAGTGGAGGCCCGGGGCGGGGGGAAGTGCGTGTGGAGTGAGTTCGCGGTGGGAGGCGCCGCGTGAGTGGAGGGCTTGTCTTTCCCCGCCCCCGCCGCCCCTTCCCGTCCCTGGGGCTGCGCCCGGACCCCTTCGCGCGGTCCCCGCGCCCCGGACCCAAGGGGCCGGGGGCGCAGGGGCAGCGCCCCTTCTGTGCTTCCGGGTGGCACTCTGGTGGCATGCCGGAACTTCCCGAGGTCGAGGCGCTCAGGAGTTTTCTCTCCGAGCAGGCGGTGGGGCTCGAGGTCGTGCGGGTGCTGCCCGTGGCGGTCAGTGTGCTGAAGACCTTCGCGCCGCCCCTTTCGGCGGTGGAGGGGCACGTCATCGCGGGGGTGCGGCGGTACGGGAAGTTCCTCGGACTCGAGATGGAGGGCGGGCCCTTCCTCGTCACCCATCTGGCCCGCGGGGGTGGGTGCGGTGGAGGGACACACTGCCCAGTGGGGTGCCTCGGCCGGGGAAGGGGCCGCTCGCGCTGCGGGTGGCGATGGAGAACGGGGCGGGGTTCGATCTGACCGAGGCCGGGACGCAGAAACGCCTTGCCGTGTACGTCGTGGAGGACCCGGCGGACGTGCCGGGGATCGCCCGGCTGGGGCCGGATCCGCTCGCCGGCGACTTCGACGAGCGGCGCCTGGCCGGACTGCTCTTCGGTGAGCGCCGCCGGCTCAAGGGCGCGCTGCGGGACCAGAGCCTGATCGCGGGCGTCGGCAACGCCTACAGCGACGAGATCCTGCACGCGGCCCGCATGTCCCCTTCAAAATCGCCGGCTCTCTCACCCCGGAGGAGACCACCCGGCTCCACGAGGCCTTGCGCGGCACGCTCACCGAGGCGGTGGAACGCTCCCGCGGGGTCGCGGCCGGACGGCTGAAGGCGGAGAAGAAGAGCGGGCTCCGGGTCCACGGCCGTACCGGCGAGGCCTGCCCGGTGTGCGGGGACACCGTCCGCGAGGTCTCCTACAGCGACTCCTCGCTCCAGTACTGCCCCACCTGCCAGACCGGCGGCAGACCACTGGCCGACCGGAGGCTCTCCCGGCTGCTGAAATGAGTCACCTGGGCTTCAGCGTCACCAGGTGCTCGCCCTCCGCCGAACGCACCTCGTAGCGGGCGATCTCGTCGGGATGCATCGCGGAGCCACCCGGCACCGTGTTGGGCCGGGCGTCGTGCCGGGGCACGCTCCAGCTGGTCACCATCTCCTCGGAGCCGTCCCGGCCGACCACCACCAGATGGCAGGCGCGCGGGCCCGCGCCGTCCTTCACCCTCAGCTCCAGCAGACTGCCCCAGGCCATGTCCTCGGTGGTCACCTCCGCCCACACCCCGGAGCGTTCGTCGGTCGCCGCGATGCTCACGGAGCCGGGACCGCCGCCGTCCCGCGCCAGCAGCGCGACCGCCGGCGCGGACACCGCGAACACCACCGACGCGGCCAGCGCCAGCAGCAGCCGGCGTCGTACCACCCGGTTGCGGGTGGCGACCTGCGACAGCAACTGGTCCAGCATCCGCGGACCGGGCTTGGCCAGCGGATGCACCAGCCGGGGGGTGGAGCTCCGGTACAGCATCAACTGGCGTGTCGCAGCCCCGAATTCGGTCACCTGAAGAGCGCACTGAGGGCACTCCATGAGGTGGTCCTCGAAGCGGAAGGCCTCCGCCTCGTCCAGCACACCGAGCGCGTAGGCGCCGACGTCGCGATGCCTCTCCAGGGACCTCATGCCGAATCCTCGTGCCGTTGGGTGCGGGTGGGGTTACTCCTTGCTCCCACCGGTACGCACCAGGCAGCCGAATCACTCAGACACGTGCCGAATCGTGACCAGAGGATTCGGAGCCGACCGGGCCGCGGATTGGTCGGCCGGCGAAAAACCTAAAAAAGATGGATGGCGAGGTGTCCCAGGGGCAACCCGAGCTGCCACGCCGGCGTCCACACCTTGGGTCCCTCGTCCTCCCCGGCCACCGTGCCACCCCCCGGCACCGCGTTGAGATCGGGCGCCAGCAGTTCCGTCTCCCGCAGCCAGCGCCATGCCTCCTGGGCCAGTTCCAGATCCGGATCCCGCGCGTCCCTGCCGTCCGCGGCCATGTCCCGCAGCCGGCCCCACACCCACTCCTGCCACGGCTGGTCGTACGCGGTCAGCGACAGCCAGGTCTCCAGCTGGGTGACCACCCGGATGCCGGACAGCTCGCCGTCGGTGTCGGACAGGAAGACGGTGAGCGCCAGCGCGTCCCGCCCGGCGCGGAACTCGAAGGACGTCGGCGGCATCAGATCGCCGCTGCGCAGCAGCTCGTCGGCGATGTACTCGGCGTACAACCACGCCATGGGTACGGTCAGTTCACCGTCGCCGGTGCCGTCCGTGTTCTCTCGACCTCTGTGCAGCATCCCTTCCTGCCTTCCTCCGGTGCGTGCGCGTCGCCCGAACCCGGGCCCCCGTTCCGGAACACGGATGAGGACAGCCGATTACTCAACAGGGGTCGACGGCAAGGCGCTTTACAGAGGTTTGACCCGGCAATCGGTTTCACCGCATGTCGGAGGCGTACCCGGAAGCACCCGGCGCAGGGCGCGCAGCGCGTAGTACGCGCGGGATTTCACGGTACCGGGCGGAATCCCGAGGGCCGTCGCGGCTTCCGCCACACTTGCCCCTGGAAGTACACGAGCACCAGGACTTCACGGTGCTCGGGAGTGAGTGTCTTCACAGCCTCGCGGACGTCGAGCGCGGCCGCGGCCCGTTCGGCGTGGTCGGAGATCACCCGGGCGTTCTCCAGTACGGCGTCCCCGACCTCGGCCGGTCGGGCCTGCCGGGCCCGTCGCGCGTCGATGGCGAGCCGCCGTCCCACGGTGAGCAGCCAGGGCCGTACGGAGGCGAAGTTCTCGGCGCGCAGAGCCTCGGGGTGCTGCCAGGCGCGTACCAGCGTCTCCTGGACCAGGTCCTCGGCGCGCTGCCGGTCCCCGTCGCAGAGCCGGAGCAGCAGCCCGAAGAGAGGCCGGCCGTGCTCGCGCTGCAGTGCGGCGAGCTCGTGCTCGGCGGTCGTCTCGTTCGTGAGTGTGATTCCGGCCGTCATGGCCGTATGGCAGCGTACGGCGCCACTCGGGGACAGGGCGTGCGCAGGGGCGTGCGGCGGACGGTCGATCGCGTCGACGAACGGTTCGACGAACGGTCGGAACGGCCGTTCGCGCACGCCGGACGGCCTAAAGCGCGTGTCGGAACAGCACCGGGAGAGATACGGCTTCTTACCTGTTCATCCATAAATACGACTACGTCGGGATGAAGTGATGATCACACGCAGTCGGCAGGTGGCCCTGGTCCTGGCCGTCGCCCTCGCCGCGGGAGCCGCCTGCCAGGCCCGCGACCGCCGTCCGCCGGAACCGGGGCATCCGGCCCCCACCGCCACGGGGGCCGGCGGCTTCACCCTGGTCGCCTCGGGCGACGTACTGCCCCACGACTCGATCATCGAGCGCGCCCGCTTCGACGGGGGCGGCACGGGATACGACTTCCGGCCGATGCTCGCCGGCATCCGCTCCGTCACCGATCCCGCCGATGTGGCGCTGTGCCACATGGAGACCGTGTACGGAGCGGGCCCCGACTACACCGGCTACCCGCTCTTCCGGTCCCCGCCCGAAGTGGCCGACGGCCTCGCCGCCACCGGCTACGACGGCTGCTCCACCGCCTCCAACCACGCCCTGGACGACGGCGTCGACGGCATCCGCCGCACCCTCGACGCCCTCGACCGGGCGGGCGTACGCCATGCCGGTACCGCGCGCACCGAACGGGAGGCCCGCACCGCGACCGTGCTGCGCGCCGGCCCGGCGCGGATCGCCCATCTCGCCTACACCTACGACACCAACGGCCTCCCGCTGCCGCCGGACCGGCCCTGGGCCGTCGGCCTGATCGACGAGGCGCGGATCGTCGGGGACGCGCGGGCCGCCCGGAGGGCCGGGGCCGATGTCGTCGTGGTCTCCCTGCACTGGGGCACCGAGTGGCAGGAGGCCCCCGACGAACGGCAGATCGCCCTCGCCCGCTCGCTCACCGCCTCCGCCACCGGAGGCCGCCCCGACATCGACCTGATCCTCGGCACCCACGCCCACGTCCCACAGGCCTACGAGAAGGTCAACGGCACCTGGGTGATCTACGGCATGGGCGACCAGATCGCCGGCGAGATGACCGACCACGAGGGCGTGCTGGACCCGCGCGGCAACCAGTCCACCCTGGGCCGCTTCACCTTCGCCCCGCCGAAGCGTCCCGGCGGACGCTGGGAGGTGACCCGCGCCGAGTTCGTCCCGCAGCTCTTCGACGTCGACGCCGGACGGGTCGTCAACCTCAACCGGGCGCTCGCCCAGGGCGCCGAGGCGCAGTCCGTGCGGGACCGGATCCGGAACGTGGTGCTGAGCCGGGGCGCCGCGCAGGACCGGCTCGTGATGGGGAGTGAGGGCGGCCGGTCTCAGCCGAGGTCGATGTGGTCAAGGGCCTTCACCATCTCGCCCAGCACCCGCAGACAGGCCGTCACCTCCGCGTCGGTCAGATCGCCGCCGACCCCGCGCAGCAGCAGATGCTCACGCTCCAGTACGGCGGCGATCACCCCGCTCCTTCTCGGTCGTACGGATGAGCGAGGAGCGCCGGTGGGCGGGGTTGGGGATGCTCTCCACCAGGTCCTGGGCCGCCGCGTCGTTCACCATGCGCTGCACGAACTGCCGGCTGATCGACTGCGCCCTGCCCATCTGCGGCACGGTCATCGGCCCGTTGCGGTGCAGCAGGGTCAGCACGGCCCGTACGCCGACGGACAGACCGTCGGCGGTCAGGCCCTGTTCCACGCTGCGCTGGGCACGCCGGCAGAGCGGGCCGACCAGGTCGTACACCTCGGTCAGGCGGCCGCCGAGTTCGTCCGGGGGAGGGGTGTCGGTGTCCTTCATCCCGTCATCATGACACCTCGGTTGCCAAAGTGGAGAGCCACATGACACCTTGGTTGTCATGAATGCTGCTTCGGATCTGCGCTTCTTCCCCTCCGCCGACGGCGACCTCGCCTACCGCGACACCGGGACCGGCGACCCGGTGGTCCTGCTGCACTCCGGCTTCGCCGACCACCGCGTCTTCGACGCCCAGATCCCGGCCCTGGCCGCCGAGTACCGGGTGATCGCCCCCGATGTCCGCGGCCACGGCGCCTCGGCCAACGCCACCCGCCCGTTCCGCTGGGCCGACGACCTTGCCGCGCTGCTCCGCCACCTGGACACCGGGCCGGCCGTGCTCGTCGGGGTGTCGATGGGGGCGCCATCGCCACGGACACGGTGCTGGAGTATCCGGAGCTGGTGCGCGCGGTGGTGGTCTGCGGCGCGGTCACCAGCGAGTTCGAGTACAGCGATCCCTGGGTCCGGGGGTGCGGGCCGAGCAGGCCGCGGCGCTGGGGGCGGGCGATGTGGAGGGGTGGATCGCGGCGTTCCTGCGGTATGTGCCCGGTGAGCACCGCAGCGTCGACGATGTCGATCCGGACGTGCTGAGCCGGCTGCGGGAGATGGCCTTCGGGACGCTTGCCAAGCACGGTCCGGGGAGGAGAACCATCATGTGCCGGTGACCGGCACGTGGGCTCGGGTGCCGGGGATCGGGGTGCCGGTGCTTACCGTCAACGGGGCTCTTGACGCCGGCGATCTGATCGCCGGGGCGGAGCGGTTCGCGGGTGCCGTTCGTGAGGGGCGGTCGGTTCTTGTCGACGGGGTCGCGCACTATCCCAACCTGGAGCGGCCGGAGGAGCTGAACAGGATTCTGCTGGACTTCCTCCGGGACCTCTAGGCCCGCGTCGCGGGAGGTGTTCTCGCCCCCGCCGCCCCTTCCCGTTCCCGTCCCCGGGGGCTCCGCTCCCAGACCTCCTTCGCGCAGTTCCCCGCGCCCCTTGGCCCCTGCCCCCTTCGCGCCCGGCGGCGCAGCCCGCGCCCCTATAGGGGCGCGGGGAACTGCGCGACAAGCCACAGCGGGCCCGCAGTCGCCCGACTGCCTCGTACCCCCGGGCGCGGGCGCCCCTGGAAGGGGCTAGCCCGTCGCGTCGACCAGGGCCAGGTCGTGGAGGCGGTCCGGGGGCCCGGGCGGGCGTAGTACCAGCCCTGGGCCGTGTCGCAGCCGAGGACGCGGAGTTGTTCGGCCTGGGCGCCCGTCTCCACGCCCTCCACCGTGACCGCCAGGTCCAGGCTGTGGGCCAGGGAGACGATCCCCTCGACGATCTTCAGGTCGACGGGGTCGGCGGGGAACCGCTGCATGCTCTGGGTGAACGAGCGGTCCAGCTTCAGTACGCTCACCGGCAGCCGGCGCAGGTTGGCCAGGTTGGAGTAGCCCGTCCCGAAGTCGTCCAGCGCGATGTCGACGCCCATCTCCGCCAGCCGGCGCAGCGGCTTCAGCAGATCGTCGTCCGCGCCGATCAGCGCCGACTCGGTGACCTCCAGGCACAGTGCGTCCGGCGACATCCCCGTGCGCTCCAGGATCTCCACCGTGTCCTGGACCAGCCCGGGATGCGTGAGCTGGCACGGCGACAGGTTCACGTTGATGCGCAGCGGGCCCAGCGCCTCCGCGCCCCCGTGCAGATCCCGCCACGCGCGGGCCTGAAGCACCGACTGCTCCAGCACCCAGCGGCCCAGCGGAACGATCAGCCCCGTGTGCTCGGCGAGCGGAATGAACCGGTCCGGGGACAGCACCCCGTGCTGCGGGTGCAGCCAGCGCACCAGCGCCTCCGCGCCCCGCACACTGCCGTCACCGAGGTGCACCAGCGGCTGGTACTCGATGAAGAACTCGCCCCGGTCCAGGGCCGTCGGCAGCGCCGTGGTGAGCCCGTGCCGGGTGATGGCGCGGGCGTCGGACTCCGGGTCGGCGAGCTCGAACCGGTTGCCGCCCGCCGATTTGGCCCGGTACATGGTGATGTCGGCGCTGCGCAGCACCTCCGCCGCACTGCGCTCCCCGGCCGGGCCTTCGACGATGCCGATGCTGCCGCGCACGGTCAGCTGCCGGCCGTCGACGCCGATCGGGGCGAGCAGCGCGTTCATGATGCGGGCGGCGAGCTCGTCGACCGTCCGCTCGGTGTCGGGGCCGGTGGTCAGCGCCACGAACTCGTCACCGCCGAGCCGGGCCACCATCTCTCCGGAGGCGGTGGCGCAGGCCTGCAGCCGGTCGGCGACCTCGACCAGCAGCCGGTCGCCGGCCGCGTGCCCGAGACTGTCGTTGACGGTCTTGAAACCGTCCAGGTCCAGGTAGCACAGCCCGAAGCGCTGGCCCTCCCCGGCGCCGAGGGCCTTCTCCAGCCGCTCGAAGAAGAACGTCCGGTTGGGCAGCCCGGTGAGCGCGTCGTGGGTGGCCTCGTAGCGCAGCCGCAGATTGAGCAGCCGCCGCTCGGTGGTGTCCTCCATGAGCGCGAGCTGGTACTCGGGGTCGCCGTCGGCGTCACGCAGCAGGGACACCGTCAGATTGGTCCACAGAACCGTCCCGTCCGGACGGTAGAACGCCTTTTCGAGGTGGTAGTGCTCGCGCTCGCCCTGTACCAGCTCCTCGTAGAGCCGCCAGGTCTGAGGGGCGTCGTCGGGGTGCACCCACTCCTTGACGTTGCGGCCGCGCATGCTCTGCTCGGACAGTCCGAACATCCGCCGCAGCGCGCCGTTGACCTGCAGCACGTTGCCCTTCAGATCGGCGATGCCGATCCCTATCGCCGCGCCCTCGAACACCGCCCGGAACCGGGCCTCGGTGGCGTGCAGCGCCTGCGCCACCACGCCCTGGGCCTCCAGCGCGGCCCGTGCGACGATCTCCTGCTCGGCCAGCGTCCGCTCGCGCAACGCCTGCGCGAACCCGGCGGCCATGGCGTGCTGGAGCCTGCCGGAGCGTGCCCGCAGATCCTCCCGGTCGCCGTCCTCGCCGCAGTACAGGACGAGATAGGCGTCCACGCAGTCCAGGGTCCGGCTGAGCGCCTCCGGGTCGGTGCAGTGCGCCCCCACCAGCGCCGCCCCGACCGACCGGCCCGCGTCCGCGTCGAACGACCGGGCGCGCAGCGCCCGCTCAGCCGCCGGGCCAGCGGCAGCAGCAGCACCTCGAACTCCGGGCGGGTGGACGACGTCGAGGTCACCGGGAAGACCGCCCGGCTCCAGATCGTCGCGAACCGGCGGAGTCTGTCCTCCGGCCCGTCCGGCTCCGCGCTCACGCGGTACGCCCCACGCCCGCGAAACCGGAGAACGCGTACGGATCCTCGTCCTCCGGTGCGGTGTCGGGCCGCCACTGCGGCATCGGCACCAGTCCGGGTTCCACCATGTCGTACCCCTCGAAGAACCGCGCGATCTCGTCGCGCGTGCGCATGATCAGCGGGTTGCGAGTCTTCTGGTACACGTCCACCGCCCCTCGGCCCGCTCCGCCGGCAGCGGGATTCCCTCGTACGCGGCATGGGTGAGTACGAGCATGCTGCCGGGCGCGAGGGCCTGGCGCAGTTCGGCCACCGCCGCGTACGGGTCGTCCGCGTCTTCCACGAAGTGCAGTATGGCAACGAGAAGCAGCCCCACCGGCCGGTCCAGGTCGATCAGCCGTCGTACGCCGGGGCTCTCGAGGATCTCCTGCGGCTTGCGCAGGTCCGCGGCGAGGACGTCCGCGCCGTCGTTGCCCTCCAGAACGGCCTGGCTGTGCGCCACCGCCACCGGGTCGTGGTCCACGTACATCACGCGTGCGTCCGGTACGGCGGCCTGCGCCACCTCGTGGACGCTGCCGAACGTGGGGATGCCGGACCCGATGTCCAGGAACTGGGTGATGCCCTCACCGGCCGCGAACCGCACCGCCCGGCGCATGAAGGCACGGTTCGCCTGCATGACCTTGGGCAGTCCCGGCATGAACTCCATGGCCCTGCGGGCGGCTTCCCGGTCGACCTCGAAGTTGTGCGAACCGCCCAGGTAGTAGTCGTACATCCGGGAGACGCTGGGCACCGAGATGTCGATGCTGCGCGGGGCCCAGGCGGGACGCTCCATCTCACTCTCCAAGGCGTAGGCGATCCGGTGTTCGACCCGAAGGCTACTGATCGTCCGCCAAAGGAGCGACCCCAAACGGAAATTGACCATCCGTTCCCGGTCACTGCCAGTGGCACATGCCCTGTTTGTGTCCCGTGAATGCGTGACGAAAGGTGGCCGCGGCATTCCGGAGAGTCCCGACACGCCGCGAACTACGGGACGAATGCCGTCGATTGTTCCGTGGATACCGGTGTATCACGGTAAAACGGTCCGCCCCTCCGCGAGTCGCGGAGGGGCGGACACGGGCCGGCGGCATCCGGAGCGGACGACACCCTGGGAGGTTGTTATTTCTCCGGAGCGCCGACCGGCTTTCCGTCGGGCCGTACGGCGTACCACGTACCGCCGACGCCCTGACCGTTGGTGTCGCCGGGAGCCTTGTCACCGGCGAAGGTGTAGATGGGCCAGCAGTAGATCGTCTGCTGCTCCGCGCCGTCCGGGCGCGTGAAGGTCATGTAGTTCTTCTTCTCGATGCCCTTGGTGTCGTTGATGTCGACCGGCGCGACCACCGGCCACTTCTCCAGGCAGGCACCGGTGCAGGCGGAGACGGGCTTCGGCCACGCCTCGTCCTTGGTGAAGCGGTAGACGGTCATGCCGTTCCTGTCGACGACGATCTCGCCCAGTTCCGGGTCCTGGCGCGTGGACAGTCCGGGCTGGTCGGCCGCCTTCGCCTTCTTGCCCTCGGGGTTCAGCGCGAACCACTTGCCGCCCACGCCCTGGCCCTTGACGTCACCGGCGTTGACGTCCTTGACGTAGCGGTAGGCCGGCCAGCCCCCGAGGGTGAGCTGCTTGGTGCCGTCGGCCCGGGTGACCGATCCGAGCAGCGCCTTGTCGATGCCCTCGCCGGCCGAGGCGTCGTCGGCGGGCACCGGCGGCCACGTCTTGGCGCAGTCGTCCTCGCAGTTGGTCGCGGGCGGCTCCGCGGTGTCCTGGTCGAACCGGTACAGGGTGAGACCGAGGCTGTCGGTCACCACCTTGCCCACGTTGGCGGTGGTGGAGACGTTCAGCTCGCCGGCCGTGTCCGAGGGGCCGGCGCCTTCGCGCCGGCGCCCGCCTGGTCGGTGCCGACGTTGCCGTAGTCCCCGGCCGGGGCCGTGGCACCCACGTTCTGGCTGGAGGCGGCCGGCGGGGTCTCCTGCCCACACGCCGTGGTCAGAGAGAGCACCGCCGCGGCGCTCGCCACCAGCGAGGCGGTCCGCCAGGAGGTCTTCATCGTCAACTCCAGATCATCGCAAGGGTGTTGCAGCGCCCTGCTGTGCCGCCGCTCGACGAGGAGTACGCATGAAGGCACGGGTTGTGTTCAACGGGGTCCGGATTTCTTTTAACTCCTTCGGGGCAATCGCCCCGCTCCCGGGAGTGACCCGGCGGTTCGCGACTCATGATCCTCTTCGTGCAAGCACTCGTACCGAGCCAATCCCGCGTCACCGCACGTGCGTTGGCGGTGACGGCGCTGATCTGGGCGCTCGTCGGCGCACCCGGCACGGCCGCGGCCGACGCCTGCGCGTACGCCTCGACGGGTCCGGACGGCACGGAGGCGGTGGCGATCGCGGGCCATGTCACGTGGACGGACCCCCGTTCTGCTCACCCCCACCGACCCCGACGCCCACCCCCACCCCTACACCCACCCCGACTCCGACACCTCCGCCCCCGCCCGAGCCCACCCCGACGCCACCGCCGCCCGCACCCCGGCCCACGCCGACACCCGAGCCGACACCTCCACCCCCACCTCCGCCGGCCGCCCGTCCGGCACCGCCCACCCCGCCCGCGCCGACGCCCACCCCGCCGCCGCGCCCCCGCCCCGTGCCGCCCCCGCCGCCGGCCCCGAAACCGTCGGCCACCCCGAAGCCGCGCCCGTCCGTGACGCCGGTGCACTACCCGCGCTACCGCGCGGCCCCGGTCCGGCACCCTTCCGGCGGCGCCACGAAACCGCTCACCTTCGTCCTGCTCATCACGATGCCCGCGGTGGTAGCGATCGCCGCGCTGCGGCCGCGCTGAAGCCCGTACCGACCCGACCTCTCTGGAGGCACCTCTTGCCGGAATGGCTTGTTCTCACCCTCGCGATGCTCGCCGCCTGTGTGGTCGTGGTGGTCATCACCCTCGTACGGCACCGCAGGGTGGCCGACGACGAGGATCCCAGCGAGACCCCGGACGTCATCGAGTACATGACGATGTGGATCGGCGTGGTGTACGCCATCGTCCTGGGTCTCGCCATCGCGGGCGTCTGGGAGGGACGCAGCGCCGCCCAGGAGACCGTCCAGGCGGAGGCGGTGGCACTGCACGAGGTCTCGGAACGCGTCCGTGTGTACCCCGTCGAGGTCCGTGACCGCATCCGGGAGGATGTCAACGCCTATGTCGGACACGTCGTCACCACCGAGTGGCGGGCCATGGCCGACGACGGGCAGATCACCGAACGCGGTACCGAACTCCTCGACCGCGTCCGCCGGGACGTCACCGACTACGAGCCGCGCACGGACTTCGAGGCGCAGGCCTACCAGCCGCTCGTGGACCAGGTGGCCGCCGCCGACCAGGCGCGCAGCGCTCGCGCCGAGTCGACCGGGGAGACCATGCCGGGCGTGGTGTGGTTCGGGCTGCTGTCCGGGGCCGTCATCACCATCGGGATGATCTTCGCGCTGCAGATCCGTCGCACCGCCCGCGAGATGGTCCTGGCCGGGCTGTTCTCCGCGCTGATCGCCTTCCTGCTCTTCCTCATCTGGGACTTCGACGCCCCCTACAGCCGAGGTCTCGCCGCTTCCGCGGACCCGTTCCTGCGGCTCTTCCCGCACATCGGGGGCTGAGCGCCGTCCGCGACGGGCAGAGCTGGGCCCCGGATCCCGGGGATCCGGGGCGAGCGGCCCACGAACGAGTGCGGAACGGCGGCCCGGAGGGGACAGCGGTTCAGATCCGCTTCTCGGCGCGGCGGCGCATCCAGAAGACGCCGCTGCCGACGACCGCGGCGGTCACCAGCGCCCCGCCGATGGCCACGTCGGTCGGGGTCGCCCCGCTGGTGCTGCTGCCGCCGACACCGCCGCGCACACCGCCGATGACGGTGAAGGCGGCCGGCCGGGTCAGGCTCCGGCCGGAGCAGTGGACCGTGATGTCGTAGGAACCGGGACGGGCTTCCGCGTCGATGGTCGCGGTGCCCTTCGAGGTGTCGTTGGCGCCGCTGATCGGCGACAGGTTCGTCCGGGGAAGGCGTTCGAGGTCGCGGTGCCACCGTGGGGGCAGCCATCGACCGTGATGGTGAGCTGCCCGCCGCGTGCGATGACGCTGGGCAGGGCGACGATGTTGGACGGGTTGGGAACCCGGCCGCCGTCCGCGACCGCCACCGGGGCGGCGACCCCGAGGACGGCGACCGCGGCGCCGGCGGCCGCCAGGGCACGTGACTTGCGCATGTGATCCTCCGCGGAAGACGCCCCGGGTCCCGTTCCCGGTAGATCGGCGAAAGCGCCTCCCGGAATGACCCTCAGATGCCCTGCCCGGACCCGCATTTCGGCAATGGTCCGTACCGGTGAGCGGCACGCCGTGCGGAAAACCGTACGAAAGGATATCGCCGCAGGTCACGGACCGTCAGAAAATCTTCGTCCGGCACCGCCCCGGATGGCGCACCCGCTCTCCTCGGGGCCACCCGTTCGCCGCCGCCCCGTCGCCGGTTGCGCGAGGGGCCTTTAGCGTTTTCGTCATGCGCGAGTGGTACGGCGACGGCCGTGTCGAGAGGGAAGGCGAATGTCTGCTTTCGAGCCGGACGAAGCCGAATGGGAGGTACGGCGGAGAAAGCGCGCTCCCTGGGGCGTGATAGCGCTGGTCCTGCTCACCGGCTTCGCGCTCATCCGGAACGGCTCGGGCGAATTCGACGAGGGCCCGCCGCAGCCGGCCGGCGCGGCCGCCGCCGACACCCGCGTGCCCGGCGGCGGTGCCACGGCCGACGCGGTGCGGCCGCTGCCGTACGCGGTCCCGGACCGGGTGCGGATTCCGGCGATCCAGGTGGACGCGCCCGTCATCCCGGTGGGCCTGGACGCGGACGGCTGGGTGGCCGCGCCGCCGCCGGAGGACCCCAACCTGGCCGGCTGGTTCACCGGCGCCGTCTCGCCGGGCGAGAAGGGCACGTCGGTCGTCGTCGGCCATGTCGACAACGCGCAGGGGCCGGCCGTCTTCTACGGGCTCGGGGCGCTGCGGAAGGGCAACCTCGTCGAGATCCCCGGAGGGACGGCAGGACCGCCGTGTTCGAGGTCTACGGCATCGAGGTCTTCGCGAAGAACGACTTCCCCGGCGACCGGGTCTACGCCTCCAAGGGGACCGCGGAACTGCGGGTCATCACCTGCGGCGGCGGCTTCTCCCAGCAGAACGGCTACGACGGCAACGTGGTCGCCTTCGCCCGCCTGGCCGAGGTCCGCTGAGCGGACCGCGTCCGGGCGGGCGGCAGGACGGGCTCAGACGTACTGCCGGCGGGGCACGGTGACGTGGTAGCCGGAGTCCAGCAGCTCGGGCAGGTAGGAGCGCAGGGCCCGCACACTCTGCGAGCGATTGCCCCCGGCGTCGTGGGAGAGCACCACCACGCCGGGGCGGCGCCCTCCGCCACCCGGTCGATGATGGTGCGGGTACCGGGGTGGTCCAGTCGAGGGTGTCCACCGTCCAGGCCATGGGCTCCATACCCAGTTCGGCGCCGAGCTGGAAGGCGGCGCGGTTCCAGGCGCCGTAGGGCGCGCGGAACCATTCGGGGCGTTCGCCGAAGGCCCGCTCGACGACGTCGCTGGTGCGTTCCATCTCGGAGCGGATCCGGGAGCGCCGCAGCCGGGTGAGCAGCGGGTGGCTCCAGGTGTGGTTGCCGACCACATGCCCTCGTCGGCCATCCGGGCCAGCAGGTCCCGGTTGTAGGCCGCCATCTCCCCGCACACGAAGAACATCGCCCGTACCTCGTAGCGGGCCAGGGTGTCGAGGATCTGCGGGGTGTAGCGGGGTCGGGGCCGTCGTCGAAGGTCAGCACCATGGTGCGGCCGTGCGCGGGCACCCGCAGCAGCGGTTCGTGCCGTACGGGCGTCCCGCCGCGCGGGGCGTGCGGCGGCGGGCCGTAGCCGGTCAGGGGCCGCAGGCGGTACTCGGAGGGCTTGAGCGGGCGGCGGGCCGCCTGGGCGCCGGCGGCCGGCGGGGGCGGGGCCGGCGCCGCACGGTTCCCGGCGCCCGGCGCGAACGCCGCGGCCACCCCGGCCGCGCCCAGGGAGACGGCGCCGGCGAGAAGCGCCCGCCGCCGGGTGAGGAAGTGATCCTTCTGCATGACTCATGAGTCGCCCGGCCAAGGACCGGCGCACCTCAGCGACACCGGTGCGGCGGCACGATTTCATTCGATCGGCCCAGTGCGGCGGGACTGCCGTGGGCGGTGTGACCGGACCGGTGGGCCGGTGTCGGCGGCTTACGTTCCAGCAGCGTCCGCCGTGGTTCGGAGGCGGGGCGGCGGTGGAAGCGGCGAGGGTGTCGGGCTCCGGTGTCTTCGGGCCGGGCCGGGGTCAATGCCGGCGGCTCACCGCTCCAGCAGCATGCGTTGAAGTTCGCGGGCCGCGCGCGGCGGCGCCACGTCGCTGCGGTGCGCCAGGGCGATGGCGCGGTGCAGGCCCGGACGGGCCAGCGGGGTGACGCGCAGGCCGTGGGCGGAGCGGGCGGCCACCATCCGCGGCACCACCGCCACCCCCAGCCCGGCCCGTACGAAGCCCAGCACGGCGTCCATCTCGCCGCCCTCCACCGCGAACTCGGGCTCGAAGCCCTCCGCCCGGCAGGCCGCCACCGTCAGCTCGCGCAGGTCGTAGCCGTGCCGGAACATCACCAGGCGTTCGCCCTCGAGATCGGCGATGCGCACGGTGCGCCGGCCCCGCCCCGGCGTCGGGGCGTCGGGGAGGACACCACCACCAGGTCCTCGCGCAGCAGCTCCACCGTGGTGAGCGCGGGGGACGGCGTCGGCAGCGGCAGCACCACCAGCGCCAGATCCAGTGCCCCGCGCGCCAGCTCCCGCACCAGATCGTGCGAGCCGCCCTCCTCGATCAGCAGCCGGACCCCCGGATAGCGGTCGTGGAAGGCGCGCAGCACGTCCGGCAGCAGACCGGTGCACAGGCTCGGCGTCGCGCCCAGCCGCACCCGCCCACTGCGCAGCTGGACGACCTCCTGCACCTCGTGCCGCGCGGTGTCCGCGTCGGCCAGGATCCGCCGGGCCAGCGGCAGCAGCGCCTCGCCCGCGTCGGTCAGCGTGATGTTCCCGCGCGCCCGACGGAACAGATCGGCCCCCAGGTCCCGCTCCAGCGCCTTGATCTGCTGCGACAGCGACGGCTGGGCGACATGGACCAGTTCCGCGGCGTGGGTGAAGTGCCGGGTCTCGGCGACCGCCACGAAGTACTGGAGCTGCTGGAACTGCATGGACTCATCATAGGCACGCCCTATCGAATCGAGCCGCACCATGTCTTGGACCGATGGGGTCCTTCGGCCCTAGCGTCTGGAGACATGGCTCTGGCAACGCGGACGGACCGACGGCAGTCCATGGCACGCACCGTATGGAACTCGACCGTCGGCAAGAAGACAGTGATGGCGGTCAGCGGCATCGTCATGCTGCTGTACCTGGTCGTCCACATGATCGGGAACCTGAAGATCTTCTTCGGGGCGGGCGAGTTCAACCACTACGCCCACTGGCTGCGTACCGTCGGCGAGCCGTTCATGCACTACGAGTGGACACTGTGGGCCGTCCGGGTCGTCCTGGTCGCCGCCGTCATCGCCCACGCCGTCTCCGCGTACCAGCTCAGCCGCCGCGACATCAAGGCGCGCCCCGACAAGTACGTACACAGGAAGGCGCGGGCGAGCTACGCCACGCGCACCATGCGCTGGGGCGGCATCATCCTCGCCCTGTTCATCGTGTGGCACCTCCTCGACCTGACCACCGGCACCGTGCACTCCGGCGGCTTCGAGAGCGGCAAGCCCTACCAGAACGTCGTGGACACCTTCTCCACCTGGTACGGCAACACCATCTACATCGTCGCGATGCTCGCCGTCGGACTGCACATCCGGCACGGCTTCTGGAGCGCCGCCCAGACCCTCGGCGTCGGCAGCCGCACCCGCGACCGCGCCCTCAAGACCACCGCCAATGCCCTCGCGCTGCTGCTCACGGCCGGCTTCCTCGCCGTACCCGTGGGCGTCATGACCGGAGTGGTGAGCTGACCATGACTTCCTACACCGAGTACACGGCCGGCGAACCGGTCGCCGACACCAGGGCCCCGCCGGCCCCGTCAACGAGCGCTGGGACACGCGCCGTTTCGAGGCCAAGCTGGTCAACCCCGCCAACCGGCGCGGCAAGACCGTCATCGTCGTCGGCACCGGCCTCGCGGGCGGCTCCGCCGGCGCCACACTCGCCGAACAGGGCTACCGCGTCGTCCAGTTCTGCTACCAGGACTCCCCGCGCCGCGCCCACTCCATCGCCGCGCAGGGCGGCATCAACGCGGCCAAGAACTACCGCAACGACGGCGACTCCATCCACCGGCTGTTCTACGACACCGTCAAGGGCGGCGACTTCCGCTCCCGCGAGTCCAATGTGCACCGCCTCGCGCAGATCTCCGTCGAGATCATCGACCAGTGCGTGGCGCAGGGCGTGCCCTTCGCCCGCGAATACGGCGGACTGCTCGACACCCGCTCATTCGGCGGCGTCCAGGTCTCCCGCACCTTCTACGCCCGCGGCCAGACGGGCCAGCAACTCCTCCTCGGCGCCTACCAGGCGCTCAGCCGGCAGATCGCGGCCGGCAACATCGAGCTGCACGCGCGCACCGAGATGCTCGACCTGATCGTCGTCGACGGACGGGCCCGCGGCATCGTCGCCCGGGACCTGATCACCGGGAAGATCGACACGTACTTCGCGGACGCCGTCGTCCTCGCCAGCGGTGGTTACGGCAACGTCTTCTATCTGTCGACGAACGCCATGAACTCCAACGCCACCGCGATCTGGCGGGCGCACCGGCGCGGCGCCTACTTCGCCAACCCGTGCTTCACCCAGATCCACCCCACCTGCATCCCGCGCACCGGCGACCACCAGTCCAAGCTGACACTGATGAGCGAGTCGCTGCGCAACGACGGGCGGATCTGGGTCCCCAGGGCCAAGGGCGACGACCGGCCGGCGAGCCGCATCCCGGAGGAAGAGCGCGACTACTACCTGGAGCGCATCTACCCCTCATTCGGCAACCTGGTGCCCCGCGACATCGCCTCCCGCGCCGCCAAGAACGTCTGCGACGAGGGCAGGGGAGTGGGCCCCGGCGGCCAGGGCGTCTACCTCGACTTCGCCGATGCCATCGAGCGCATGGGGCGCAAGGCCGTCGAGGCCAAGTACGGCAACCTCTTCGACATGTACCAGCGGATCACCGACGAGAATCCGTACGAGGTACCGATGCGGATCTACCCCGCCGTGCACTACACGATGGGCGGACTGTGGGTCGACTACGACCTCCAGACCACGATCCCCGGCCTGTTCGCCATCGGCGAGGCCAACTTCTCCGACCACGGGGCCAACCGGCTCGGCGCCTCCGCCCTGATGCAGGGCCTCGCCGACGGCTACTTCGTCGTCCCGGCCACCGTCAACGACTACCTGGCCCGCAACCCGCACCAGGACGAGGTCACCGACGAGCACCCGGTGGTGCAGGAGGTGCTGGCCGAGACCCAGGACCGGCTCAACCTGCTGCTGGCCGTCGACGGCGACCGCACCCCCGACTCCTTCCACCGCGAAGTCGGCGAACTCATGTGGGAGTTCTGCGGCATGGCCCGCACCGACACCGGACTGCGCAAGGCCCTCGAACGCATCCCGCAGATCCGCGAGGAGTTCTGGCGGCGCATCAAGGTCCCCGGCACCGGCGAGGAGTTCAACCAGTCCCTGGAGAAGGCCAACCGCGTCGTCGACTACCTGGAACTCGCCGAGCTCATGTGCCTCGACGCGCTGCACCGCGCCGAGTCCTGCGGCGGCCACTTCCGCGAGGAGTCCCAGACTCCCGACGGCGAGGCCGAGCGACGCGACGAGGAGTTCTCCTACGCCGCCGCCTGGGAGTTCACCGGCACCGGCGAGGCGCCGGCCCTGCACAGGGAAGACCTGGTCTTCGAGTACGTCCACCCCACCCAGCGGAGCTACGCATGAAGCTCAACCTGCGCGTCTGGCGGCAGAAGAACGCCGGCGCCGACGGCGCCATGTCCACGTACGAGGTGGACGGCATCTCGCCCGACATGTCCTTCCTGGAGATGCTCGACACCCTCAACGAGGAGCTCATCCTCAAGGGCGAGGACCCGGTCGCCTTCGACCACGACTGCCGCGAGGGCATCTGCGGCGCCTGCTCGCTCGTCATCAACGGCGACGCCCACGGCCCCGAGCGCACCACCACCTGCCAGCTCCACATGCGGTCCTTCGAGGACGGCGACACCATCGACGTCGAGCCGTGGCGGGCGTCCGCCTTCCCGGTGGTGAAGGACCTGGTGGTCGACCGGTCCGCCTTCGACCGCATCATCCAGGCCGGCGGCTACATCACCGCGCCGACCGGTTCCGCGCCGGAGGCACACGCGGCGCCGGTGCCGAAGCCGGACGCGGACCTGGCGTTCGAGCACGCGGAGTGCATCGGGTGCGGGGCGTGTGGCGGCCTGCCCCAACGGGGCGGCGATGCTCTTCACTTCCGCCAAGATCAATCATCTCAACGTGCTGCCCCAAGGAGCGCCCGAGCGGGAGACCCGGGTGCTGGACATGGTGGCCCAGATGGACGAGGAGGGCTTCGGGGGTGCACGCTCGCCGGCGAGTGCGCGACCGCCTGCCCGAAGGGCATTCCCTGACCTCCATCACCGGGATGAACAAGGAGTGGCTGCGGGCCACCCGCAAGGTGAGCAAGCGGTAGCGCCGCTTCGGTTCACCGGCCGTCCGCGCGCGGCCGCGTCGTGGTCGCCGGTTCTCCGGGTGCCGCCGCGTCGTGGCCGCCGGCCGTCCGAGTGCCGCCGCGTCGTGGTTGATCGCGCCCACGCCGCGGAGCCGCACCGTGTCACGCCCCGCGCCCCCGGAAGGGCGCTTCAGTGAGCGTTCGCTGGTGAGCGGACGGGCGGGGCCGGGGAGGTGCTCCTCCGGCCCCGTCTCGCTCGCGCTCCTGGCATTCAGCTGCTCCACATCCGTACTCCCGGCGCCGGTCACGTACACGCCAACCCCGGTCGGGAGAACAGGGGTGTCCCCACCCGCTCCGGCGCGTGATCAGGAGAGAGCCATGACCGGCGTGCTGACCGTAGACCACCCCCGAAGCCCACCGCACCCTCCCGCTACACCGTCACCCTCGCCCGTGACGAGGAGGACGTACGTGCCGCGCAGCGGCTGCGGTACGACGTCTTCGCGGGGGAGATGGGCGCCCTGCTGTCCACCCCGCAGCCGGGGCTCGACACCGACCCCTTCGACGCCTACTGCGACCACCTGCTCGTACGGGAGGAGACGAGCGGGCAGGTCGTCGGCACCTACCGGCTGCTGCCGCCCGAGCGCGCCGGGATCGCCGGACGGCTGTACGCGGAGGGGAGTTCGACCTCTCCGGGCTGGACGCGATACGGCCGTCCCTCGTCGAGGTCGGCCGCAGCTGTGTGCACCCCGACCACCGGGACGGGGCGGTCATCGGGCTCATCTGGGCCGGCATCGCCCGCTACATGACCGAGCGCGGCCACGCCTGGCTGGCGGGCTGCTGCTCCATCCCGCTCGCCGACGGCGGCACGCTCGCCTCCGCCACCTGGGACCGGGTACGGACGAAGCACCTCGCGCCCGAGGAGTACCGGGTACGGCCGCTGCTGCCCTGGCAGCCGAAGACCACCGGCCCCGCCGCCCCCGCCGCCCCCGCCGCCACCCCCGCCCAGCTCCCCGCCCTGCTGCGCGGCTACCTCAGGCTCGGCGCCTGGGTGTGCGGGGAGCCCGCGCACGACGCGGACTTCGGCGTCGCCGACCTCTACGTGCTGCTGCCGATGAACCGGGTCGACCCCCGCTATCTGCGGCACTTCCTCTCCTCGTCCCCGCCTGATGAGCGTCTGGCTGCCCGGCGCGCCCTGCACCCCGCGCGGCTGCGTGCAACCGACGGCGCGCGCGGCCGCCGTACCGCTGGCGGTGCTGCGGCTGACGGCCGTCGGTCTGCTGTTGCTCCCCGGGATCGCGCTGCTCCCGCTCGGGCGGCGCGTCCCGGAGGGCCTGGTGCGCCGGTGGTGCCGGTGGATCGTCCGGGCCGCCGGGGTCCGGGTCCGGATCGCCGGGGCCGCGCCGCCCACGGGCGGACTGCTGCTCGTCGCCAACCACATCTCCTGGCTGGACGTTCCGCTGCTGGCGGCCGTCCGCCCGGCCCGGATGCTGGCCAAGACCGAGATACGGCGCTGGCCCGTGGCGGGGGCCCTGGCCGCGCGCGGCGGTGTGCTGTTCATCGACCGCGACCGGCTGCGCACCCTGCCGGAGACGGTCGCCGCGCTCACCACGATCCTGCGCGGCGGCGCGGCGGTCGCGGTGTTCCCGGAGGGCAGCACCTGGTGCGGCAGGGCGCGGGGACACTTCCGCCGGGCGGTGTTCGAGGCGGCCCTGGACGCCGGGGTCCCGGTGCAGCCGGCGCGGATCCGCTACCGGGGTGTGCGTGGCACCCCGGCCACCGCGCCGGCCTTCGTCGGCGACGACACGCTGCTCGCCTCGCTGTGGCGGGTGGCCTCGGCGCGGGGTGTGACCGCCGAGGTCGAGGTGCGCGAGCCCATCCCGCCGGGGAGCCACGGTGACCGACGCGCCCTGGCGTGCGCGGCGCAGCCGGAGGTGTCGGCGGGACACGCGTGACGGTCACCACGGGTGAGCGCTGTGGAAAATTAAGTGCTTTTTGTCGCTTTCATGCCGTTTTCCTGGGAGTTTCCGGAGAACCCGTCAGAGGCGACCTTCGAAAGGAGGGTGATGGAAGATGATCACCCGCGAAGACATCTCGATCCTGCTGGACCACCCGGTGTACGACGGGGACGGGAACAAGGTCGGCGACGCGAAGCACGTCTTCCTCGACGACGCCAGTGGACGCCCCGAGTGGGTGACCGTCAAGACAGGCATGTTCGGCTCCAGCGAGTCGTTCGTCCCCGTCCGTGATGCCGCTTTGGTGAAGGATCACCTCGAGGTTCCCTATCCCAAGGAGAAGATCAAGGGCGCGCCCAGTGTCGACATCGACGCGGGCGGCCATCTGTCGGTGGACGAGGAGCACCGTCTGTACGAGTACTACGGCATCGACTGGGGCTCCGTGCTGCAGGATCCCGGCGAGGGCGGCCGGGCGTCCGGTGCGGGTACTGCGGGTACTGCGGGTACGGGTACCGGCACGGGCATGGGTGCGGCGGGAGCCGCCGGGGCCGCGGGCGCGGCGGGCGCGGCGGGTGCCGCAGGGGCGGCGGGCGTGGCCGGCCGTCGTGGCGACACCGCGTCCCGGACGGGGGCGCCGGGGACTGCGGCAGGCGCCGCGGATACAGCCGGCCGACGGAGCGAGGCCAGGGCCGCGAAGCGTGGTGGCGAGGCCATGACGCGTTCCGAGGAGCATCTGCGCGTCGGCGTCGAGCGGCATGAGACCGGTCGGGCCAGGCTGCGGAAGTACGTGGTCACGGAGGAGGTCCAGCAGACCGTGCCGGTGCGCCACGAGGAAGTTCGTGTGGTGCGTGAGCCGATCACCGACGCCAATCGCGGTGACGCGATGTCGGGACCGGCCTTCAAGGAGGACGAGCACGAGGTCACGCTGCACGCGGAGCGGCCGGTCGTCGAGACGGAGGCGGTGCCGGTCGAACGGGTGCGGATGACCACGGAGGAGAAGGTCACGGAGGAGACGGTGCGGGGGCGGGTGCGCAAGGAGCGCATCGAGGCGGAGACGGAAATGAACGAGGAGCCCGGCCGCGATGTCCCCAGGCGGGGCCGCGAGTAGCGGTCCCCGCTCACGACCGCGCGCCGGCTGCCATGCCGGCGCGCAGTCGCGGGTACCCCCACCCGCTACGACCCCCGCTGCGGGCAGCCGCACTGCTTGCGTCGCCGCCGCTGCGGGCAGTCGTGCCGCTGGGGCGGCACGGGTGGGCGGTGGGGTACCTCCCGCTCGAGCGAAGCCGAGAGTGGGGAGGCACCCGGCGAACGCCGGCGAGTGAACCCACCCCCGCTGTGCACCGGTGGGCGGTGTGGGTGCGGGCCGGGGGACGTAGCGCGGCCCGGCGCAAACGGGGTGCCGTCGCGCCCACCCGTGCCGCCCTGCGGCACGCCTGCCCGCGGCTTGGCGGAGGCGCGCGCGGATGGGCGGAGCGCGGCTTGGCGGAGGCGCGGATGGGCGGAGCGGCGCGCGGCAGATCGGCGGAGCGGCGGAGCGGCAGAGCGGGGGAGCGGGGGAGCGGCAGATCGGGGGAGCGGCGGAGCGGCGCGCGGGGAGCGGGAGCGGGGGATAGGGTCGGGTGGGTGATGGGGAGTGAGGGTTTGTTGCCTCTGGCTGTCTTTGATGTGGACAACACGCTTGCCGCTACCGGGCACCGGCAGCATTATCTGGAGCGCCGGCCCCGGGACTGGGACGGATTCTTCGCGGCCGCGCCTCAAGACCCCCGCTGGCGGAAGGCATCGCACTCGTGCACGAGAGTGCGAAGGAGTGCGAGATCGTCTACCTCACCGGCCGCCCCGAACGCTGCCGCCGCGACACCCTCGACTGGCTCACCGCCCGGCAGCTGCCCGCAGGGGACCTGTATATGCGCGGCAACGCGGACCGCCGCCCCGCCCGCCACACCAAACTCGCGATTCTGCGCCGCCTCGCCCGCACCCGCGACATCCGCGTCCTCGTGGACGACGACGAACTGGTCTGCCTGGACGCCCGAAGGGCAGGCTTCACCGTCGTCCACGCCCGCTGGACCGCCCCCTCCGGCGACCTGAAGGACGCGCAGGAGCGCGAAGGCCGGACCTGATCAGTCCGACTCGTCCAGGCGGAAGCCCACCTTCAGCCCCACCTGCCAGTGCGCGACCTGCCCGTCCTCGATCTGTCCGCGCACCTGGGTCACCTCGAACCAGTCGAGATTGCGCAGCGTCCGCGAGGCACGGTCGATGCCGTTGCGTACGGCCTGGTCGACGCCGTCCGGCGAGGTACCGACGATTTCCGTGACCCGGTAGGTGTGGTTCGACATATGACTGCTCCTCTCCTGTCACTCCACCGTGCCCCACGCCACGGCCGGGCGCGAGGCGTCGCTGGTCCCGTTCGCCCGGCCGCTTGACCTACCCATTGGTCCATACCAAGATACGGAGCACCCGCCCGAGCCCCGCTCGCCCCCCACGCCGGGCCCGCCCTGTCCGTCAGACAGAAACAGGACCCTCGTGAGACGCCCCCTGCTTGCCCTCGTCTGTGTGTCCGCCTCGCTGCTCAGTGGCTGTGGCTTAATGCCCGGCGACGCGGAACGGAGCACGGTCACCGTGTGGCTGATGCAGCACAGCGCGTCGCAGGAGTACCTGGACCGCTTCACCGAGGAGTTCGAGCGCGAGCACCCCGGCCTCGACCTCGACATCCGCATCCAGGAGTGGACCGGCATCGGCGAGAAGGTGCAGGGCGCCCTGAGATCGAGCGAGGCGGACGGCCCCGACGTCATCGAGGTCGGCAACACCCAGGTCGCCACGTACGCGGAGGGCGACAAACTGCTCGACCTCACCCTGGAGTCCATGCGGGACTGGGGCCGCGAGGACTGGCTGCCCGGCCTCGCCGAACCCGGCCAGTGGGGCTCCCAGCAGTACGGCATCCCCTGGTACGCGGCCAACCGGGTCGTCATCTACCGCAAGGACCTCTTCCGCGAGGCCGGCATCACCACCCCGCCGAAGACCCGCGAGGAGTGGGTCACCGTCACCGAAAAGCTCGACACCGACGGCAACCAGGGCATCTACCTCGCGGGCCAGGACTGGTACACCCTCGCGGGCTTCATCTGGGACGAGGGCGGTGAACTCGCCAAGGAACACGACGGCGTCTGGCGCGGGGCGCTCGACAGCCCGGCGGCCCTGCGCGGAATGGACTTCTACCGCCGGCTCCAGGCGCTCGGCGACGGACCGGCCGACGCCGACGAGGAACACCCGCCGCAGGCAGGCGTGTTCGCCGACGGCAAGGTCGCGCAGGTCGTCGCCGTACCGGGGCTGGCGAGCGCCATCCTCAAGCAGAACCCGGACCTGAAGGGCGAGTTGGGCTACTTTCCCGTGCCCGGCAGGACCGCCGACAAGCCGGGCGCCGTCTTCACCGGCGGCTCCGACCTCGTCATCCCCGCCAAGACCGACGCCCGGGAGGGCGCCGTCGAGGTCGTCGCCGCCCTGACCGGTGCCCAGTGGAACACCGAGCTGGCCCGCACCATGAACTACGTCCCCAACAAGGCAGGGCTCGCCGAGTCGGTGGCGGGGAGGAGGGGTCGCGGCCATGGCGGCCGGAGCCGCACAGGGTCGGGCGACCCCCATCACACCCCAGTGGAGCGAGGTCGAGGCGGACAACCCGATCAAGGAGTACATGACCAAGGTCCTCACCGGCTCCGACCCGGCCACCGAGGCCGAGAACGCGGCACGGCGCATCACCGAAGCCCTGGCCTTCGACTAGGGCGACGCGCCGCTCCCGTCAGCGGGCGACGCTCAGAGACAGGGCGAACCGCTCCTTCCCGTCCGTCCACCACCGGGTCAGCTCCAGCCCCGCAGCCGACAGTTCCCCGCGCACTCCTCCTTGCGGAACTTCGCCGACACCTCGGTGCGCAGGTCCTCGCCCGCCGCGAAGTCCACGGCGAGTCCCAGGGCGGGGATCTTCACCGTCTGCGCGGTACGGGAGCGCAGCCGCATCTCGATCCACTCGTGCTCGGCGTCCCACACCGCCACATGACGGAAGGCGTCCGGATCGAAGTCGGCGCCCAGCTCCCGGTTGACGACGGTCAGGACGTTCTTGTCGAACGCGGCCGTCACCCCGGCCGCGTCGTCGTACGCCCGGACCAGCACCTCCTCGTCCTTCACCAGGTCCGTGCCGAGCAGCAGGGTGTCGCCGGGGGCGAGCAGGGTGCGTACGGCGGCGAGGAACGCGGCACGTTCGGCGGGGAGGAGATTGCCGATGGTGCCGCCGAGGAACGCCACCAGCCGCGGTCCCGGAGTCCTGGGCAGCGTCATCGGGGCGGTGAAGTCGGCGATCAGCGCGTGCACCTCCAGCCCGGGACGCTCGGCGACGAGAGCCTCCCCGGCCAGAGTGAGGGCGCTCTCGCTGACGTCGACCGGGACATAGGTGTGCAGCCCGGTCAGCGCGTCGATGAGATGCCGGGTCTTCTCCGAGGAACCGGAGCCCAGTTCGACCAGGGTGCGGGCGCCGGACGCGTCGGCGATCTCCTCCGAACGGGCGCGCAGGATCTCGCGCTCCGCACGGGTCGGGTAGTACTCCGGCAGCGCGGTGATCTCCTCGAACAGCTCGCTGCCGCGCGCGTCGTAGAACCATTTCGGCGGCAGCGTCTTGGGGCTGCCGGTCAGCCCCTCCTGGACGTCGGAGCGCAGGGCGGCGTCCGTGGTGTCCTCGGGCAGGGTGCGGGTGAGATGGAACGGACTCACGTGAGGGGCTCCTTGAGCGGGGTCAGCAGGACGTCCGTGCGGCTCGCCGCGAGCAGGGTGCGGTCGGGGACCTGCTGCCAGTGCGGGTCGTCGTCATAGGGTTCGGAGGCCACGACGGTGCCGCCGCCGGCCCGGGTGAGGTACCACAGGGAGTCGCCCCACGCGGTCGCGGTGACGGTGTCGCCGTCGGTGAGCAGCAGGTTGAGCCGGGCGGACGGAGCCGCGGCGGCGACCTCCAGGACCGTGTCGGCCAAGGCCTGCCCCTCCTCGTCACCCGCCCGCAGCCGGGCGAGGACCAGGGCCCACACGAACGCGGAGTCGTTGCGGGCCTCGAGGGACAGCACGTCCGCGGCGGGCAGCGACGACACCAGTGGGGCGAGGAGCCCGGCCAGCCGGGCACCGCCCCGTTGTGGCTGAACAGCCAGGCCCCCGCCGCGAACGGCGCCGCCGCGGCCTCCGCGTCGGCACCGGAGAGCGTCGCGTCCCGTACGGCGGCCAGCAGCGCCCGGGTGCGCACCACCCGGGCGAGATCGGCGAAGGACAGGTCCGCCCAGACCGGCCCGGACCGCCGGTAGCGGCCCGGCACCGGGTCACCCCCGGCGTACCAGCCCACACCGAAGCCGTCCGCGTTGACCGTGCCGTACCGCTGGTGACGCGGTGCCCAGGACTGCCGGTACAGACCGTGCGCGGGCTTCACCAGCAGCTCGCCCAGCGTCTCCTCGGGCCCCACGTAGGCCACATGACGGCACATCAGACGTCCTCCGAACGCGCCGTGCGGAATCCGGAGAAGATCTGCCGCCGGACGGGCAGGTCCCAGTTGCGGAACGTGCCCCGGCAGGCCACCGCGTCCACGGCGAACGAACCGCCGCGCAGCACCTTGTGCCCGGACCCGAAGAACACCTCCGAGTACTCCTTGTACGGGAACGCCCTGAACCCCGGATACGGGGTGAAGTCGCTGGACGTCCACTCCCACACGTCGCCGATCAACTGCCGTACACCGAGCGGCGACTCACCGGCCGGATAGCTGCCCGCGGGCGCGGGGCGCAGATGGCGCTGGCCCAGGTTGGCGTGTTCGGGGTGGGGTCGGCGTCTCCCAGGGGTAACGCATCGTACGGTCGCCGGCCGGGTCGTGGCGGGCGGCCTTCTCCCACTCCGTCTCGGTCGGCAGCCGCCGCCCGGCCCAGCGGGCGTAGGCGTCCGCCTCGTACCAGCACACGTGCAGCACCGGCTCGTGCGGCGGCACCACCTCGGTCACGCCGAAGCGGTGTCGCAGCCACTGCCGGCCGTCCCGGCGCCAGAACAGCGGAGCGGTCAGGGAGCCGCGGCGGACATGGGCCCAGCCCTCGGACGTCCACCAGCGCGGATCGTCGTAACCGCCGTCCTCGATGAACTCCTGGTACGCGCCGTTCGTCACCGGCGTGGTGTCGATGTGGAACGGCGCCACCACGCGCCGGTGCGCGGGCCGTTCGTTGTCCAGCGCCCACGGCTCGTCCGAGGTGCCCATGGTGAACGGGCCTCCGGGGACCAGGACTTCGGCCGGTCCGGTGAACAGCGGCACCGGCTCCGGGTCCGGCGCGGTCAGCACCCGCGGTCCGGTGCGGAGCTGGTGGGTGATCAGCATGGTCTCGTCGTGCTGCTGCTCGTGCTGGGCGATCATCCCGAAGGCGAAACCCGCCTCCGTCAGCCGCGTCCCGTGGAACGCGGCCGCCTCCAGCACGTCCAGCGCCCGCCCGCGCACATCGGCCGCGTACCGGCGGGCCTCCTGCGGCGGCAGCAGCGGCAGACTCGGGCGTTCGGCACGCGGGTGCTCGAAGGCGTCGTACAGGGTGTCGATCTCGGGCCGTATCGCCTCCTGACCGGCGACGGCCCGCAGCAGCCACTGCTCCTCCTGATTGCCGATGTGGGCGAGGTCCCACACCAGCGGAGACATCAACGGCGAGTGCTGCGCGGTCAGATCGGGCCCGTCCACGCAGTCGGTCAGCAGCGTGGTGCGCTCCCGCGCGGTGATCAGCGAGGCGACCGCGCGCTCGCGCAGGGCTTCGGCGTCGAGGGCGGGGTCGGTCATGAGGGGTGTCCTTCCCGTGCGGGTGCGTGGCGCGGGCGGCGCCGGCCGCCGCGCGCAGCCGGTCGAGCGTGTCGTCGGCCGGGCAGCGGCCCCGTGCGACATGGCGGTCCCGGTACGCCGCGACCGCGTCGGTCACCCCGGTGTCCGCGCCCAGCCGGGGCAGGGCGTCCAGCGCCGCCGCGAAACAGAGGGCGGCCACCTCGCGCAGCTCCGGATCGGCGAGGCCGACGCGGGCCGCGTCCTCGTACAACGGGTTGTGCGGAGCCCGGCGGCCGTGCGCCCGCTCGGCCAGCGGCTTCACCGCCCGGTAGGCGGTCTCGGCGGCCTCCGGATCGTCGAACAGCGCCGCGACCACGGCCAGCGGCACGATCCAGCCGTCGTCACCCGGCTGCGCGTCGATCATGCGCAGCTCCAGATGACCGCGCGGCCGGACCGGCGGGAACAGGGTCGTCGCGTGGTAGTCGAAGTCGTCCCGGGTCGGCGGTCTGGGCGTCCCGGACCTGATCCACTCCCGGAAGGTGAGCCCGTCCGGCACCTGCCAGGGCCCGGCGTCCTGCCGTACGCACATCACGGGCGAGTCCAGGACGTGCCGCGCCCAGGCGCCGCGCGGGTCGGCGTCCAGGACGGGGCCGCCGGCCCGGCCCGCGCCGATCTGCGCCCAGCGAAGCTGACGGGTGGACAGCCAGCCGGTCGGCCGGCCACCGGCGACGGGGAGTTGGCGAACACGGCGACCAGGACCGCGCCCAGGTGGTGGGCCAGCCACCAGCGCCGTACATGGCCGAGCGGGCCGGGCTCCTCGTACCCGGCGTCCACACACCTGGACCGAGGCGGAGGCACACATCATGGACCGGCCGGCCGGGCCGGTGCGGTCCAGACAGGCCTCCATGGCGTCGTAACGCGGCTGCCGCAGAAACCGGCGGGGGTGAGCCAGGGGTCGTGGCCGAGACCGGTGAGGACCAGCCCGTCCTCGCGCAGGACCGCGCGGACGGCGTCCAGGTCGGCGGAGACGGTACGGACACATTCCATCAGGGAGGCGGCGGGCGGCGAGCTCAGCTCCAGCTGGCCGCCGGGCTCGATGGTGAGCGCCGACCTCAGGGACACGGTCCGCAGAGCGGCGTAGGCCGCTTCGAGTCGTTCGGGTGATACGGGGAGCCGCGGGTCCCGCAGCTCGTGGACGAGCCATTCCACCTCGACGCCGAGGCGGCGCGGCGGTCCGGTCTTGAAGCAGATGCCCCGTGCCAGGGCCTCCACCTCGGCTTCTGTGACGGCGGTACGCGGCTCGATACAGCCGCCTGCCGAATCGGACATAGTCGGGATCCTCCTGAGATTCCACCATGTCGCCGGCCCGGAGCCACCTCGGCCCGGACCGGCACCAACTCGTCCAGCCAAAACCTTCGCGTCGCCCGGCACAAGGGCGCCTGGCGGGGCGTCCCGGGGCGGTCATCCTTTCGTCCGGCCTGGTCCCGGGCGGTTTTCCGCCGTTCTCCCGGGCCTTCCCCGGAGGCGGAAACTCCATTGCGCCGCTTCACCAGCATCGCTCAGGATGCGTGCAGGGGCACGACGAGGGAGATCACGCGGCGCGCGCTCACGGAGGCTACGGGGGTGTCGCCGTGAGCGAGCGCCCGCGCGGCAGCGCCCGGGAGACGGGCGGAGCGCGGCGGGAGTGAAGGAGCGCCCCCGTGCCCGAAGGGCTACAGGGGCGCTCCGGCGGCGGGCACAACCGGGCACCCCGCGGTCACGGGCGTTGCCGGGCCTGCCGCCGGGGATCAGTTCCAGCCGTACCGCTCCCGCAGCCGGTGACGCACGAGGTTGAACCTCATCCGGTCCAGCGCGCACGCCTCCCGGCGCATGCCCTCCTCATGCAGCCGCAGCACCCGGTCCACGGCGACCCACGAGTCGCGGCCCGACCGGTCCCACGGCCCGCTGCCGATCGGCACCCACTCCCGGTCCCCGTGGTGCGCCCGGCTGGACAGCTGTACCGCGAGAACCGTGCCGCCCGCCTCCCGGGCGACCACCAGCACGGGACGGTCCTTGCCCCGGCCGTCGTTCTCCTCATAGGGGACCCAGGTCCAGACGATCTCTCCGGGTCGGGGTCGCCGTCGTGCGCGGGCGCGTACTCGGTGTGCACCCGGCCCACCTCGCGGGGCGCGGCCTCGACGGTGGCGGAAGGACCGTACCGGCCCGGGGCGTTGTCAGTGTCGAAGCGGTCACCCGCGTACCGTACGGCACGCGGGCGACCACCTGTTCGAGGCCTTCCGGCCCCGGCTCGCTACGGGCGGATCCTGGTGGGGCGGCTGTTGTACACCGCCGCCTCCAGCACCGGACGGCCCGGCCCGAGCGACCGCGCCGGCCAGGACACGGTGACCGTCCGCGACTCCCAGGGCAGCAGCCAGAGGTGGTTGTCGCTGTACAGCGTCGGCAGCACCCGCTCGCCGTCGTCGTCCAGCGGGGACAGCCGGACCATGGCCGCCACGGCCGTACCGCCGTTGCGGACGGGTCGCCGTCAGCTCGTGCCGCTCGCCCTCGCGGGACAGCCGCTTCACCGCCCCGGTCACCCGCACCTGCTCGGCCTTGCCCAGCGCCCGCATGGCGGCCGGGGCCCGGTAGCGCCAGCAGGTGTTGCGGGAAAGTTCCCCGCCGTGCGCGTCCTCCAGCGTCAGCCGCAGCGGACGCAGGTCCGGCAGGCCGTCGCGCCAGTCCGCCGTGAGCGCCTCCGCGGTGGCGGCGGGCGCCAGATCGACCCGGGCGCTGCGGCCGCCGCCGAGCCGGCGGCCCGACAGGTCGTGCGATGGTGGCCGGCGGGCCGCGGAGGGCGGGCGATGGAGGCGATGTACACGTGAGCGAAGATGTCTCGATTCGCCTTTGCGGGTGGAACCCGTCGGACATGGGCAGGACCGCGCTGATCGTCATCGACATGATCAACACCTACGACCATGCGGACGCCGGCCGTCTCATCCCGTCCGCCGAGACGGTCGTCCCCGTCGTCTCCGCCCTGCTGAAGCGGGCACGGCGGCAGGACGTGCCGGTGATCTACGTCAACGACAACTTCGGCGAGTGGCGCTCCCACCACGGCGAACTGCTCGACAAGGCCCTGTCGGGACCGTACGCGCACCTGGTGGAACCGCTGCTGCCGGACGACTCCTCGCTCTTCGTCGTCAAGGCCCGGCACTCCGTCTTCTTCGAGACCCCGCTCGGCTATCTGCTCAACCAGCAGGGAGTCGACCGGCTCGTGCTGTGCGGGCAGGTCACGGAGCAGTGTGTCCTCTACTCGTCGCTCGACGCCCACATCCGCCATCTCGACGTGGTCGTCCCGCGTGACGCCGTGGCCCACATCCATGCCGATCTGGCGGACGCGGCCCTGCGGATGATGGAGCGCAACATGGGCGCACGTGTGTGCGACAGTGACGAGTTGTGGAACTGAGGTGCGGTGACGCGTCCCCGTGGGGCCACACTGGTGCCATGAGCCGTACTCCTGTTCTGCCCGGTGAGGTTCGCGCCTATGTGGAGGAGCTGGTGCGGCGTACGCGTGCCGTCTGCGGGCCGCGCCTGGTGAGCGTTTTCGCCGTCGGGTCCCTCGCGCTCGGCGACTACCGGCACGGGCGCAGCGACATCGACGTGACCGTGGTGGTGGACCGGTCGCTACCGGGGCGGGCGCCGGCCGAACTGGCCCGGGTGCTGGCCCACCCCGGGCTGGTCTGTCCCGCGGCCGGGCTGGAACTGGTCGTGTATCCGGCCGACGCCGTCGCACGTCCGTCGGGGCGGGCGGGGTACCTCATGGACCTCAACACCGGGCCGTCGCTGCCCGAGCGGGTGAGTCACGACGCCGAGGAGGCGTCCGCCTTCTGGTACGTCCTCGACCGGTCGGTCGCCTGGCAGGCCGGCCTTCCGCTGTTCGGGGCGCCGGTGCGGGAGGTCGTCGCGGCGCCGGCCCGGGGCGACGTGCTCGCCGCGCTCCGTGCCTCGGTGCGGGAGCATGCCGAGGGGACGGGGCATGTCGGGGACAACCGGGTGCTCAACGGGTGCCGTTCCGTGGTGTGGTGCCGTACCGGGCGGTGGGTCGCCAAACGTCGGGCGGGTGAGGCGGTCGCCGCTTCGGAGGCGCGGTTTTGGCCGTTGGTCTCGAGTGCGCTGCGCAGCTTCGAACTGCCCCGCGAGAACGCGCTCGCGCTGCCGGTGTGGGCCGTGCGGGAGTTCCTGACGTGGGTGGCAGGGACGGTTGATGAGGCCGCCGGTCCTCGTCAGGGGCGCCGGGGACGGGTTAGGATCTGCGGCGCGGCATCGCGTGTCGGTCACCGGCTGGGTGAGGCATGGAGGCGCCGCGCATGCCCGTGGAGGCATTGAACCGTGTCAGTCGAGTTCAACCACACCATTGTTCTTTCCCGTGACCGGGAGAAGTCCGCCCGTTTCCTCGCCGAGATCCTGGGGCTCGAGGTCGGGGAGCCGACCGGGATGTTCCTGCCGGTGACGACCGCCAACGGGGTCACCCTGGATTTCGCCACCGTCGACATCGACATTCCGATGCAGCACTACGCGTTTCTCGTGTCGGAGGCGGAGTTCGACGGGATTCTCGGGCGGCTCGTGGCCGCGCGGGTTCCCATCCAGGCGGATCCGCGGGGCGGCAGCGCCGGTGCGTCAACCGTAACGACGGTGGGCGGGGGTGTACTTCATGGATCCGGGCGGGCATGGGCTCGAGGTGATCACCGTCGCGTACGGGGCGGACCCCGCGTCGCCGTTGAACGGGTTGATCGAGGAGGTTCCCGGGGCTGTGTAGCGGGAGTGGGGGCCCATAAGGGTTCGCCCCCACCGTCCTTTCCCGTTCCCAACCCGGGGGCGCTGCCCCGTACCCCTGCTCCTCGAACGCCGGAAGGGCCGGGGTACGGGGCGCGCACAGATCAGCTGTCGACCGTGATCGCGCACGACCAGCCGTACGGGCCCGGGCGGATGCGCAGGTCCTCCCACGCCACGTCCGTCGGGGGCTCGCGGTGAGGCGTACGTCCGTGACGGTGGCCAGGGCCAGGCGGATGTCCAGGCCGTCCTCCGTCTCGTTCGCCTCCATGTCGACCGGGATCTGGCCGTCCTCCTCCAGCCGGAAGAGGATCTCGTCCAGGAGCGCGGCCAGGAGATCGTCGTCGCTCGTTTCGGCCAGCCGGACGCGGCCCACGCAGGTCGGCCGTACCCCGGAGACGTCGGCGAAGCACTCCACCATCGCCGCCACCGCCTCCGCCAGACAGGTCTCCCGGCTCGTGGCCCATGCCTCGATCCGGAACTCGTCCTCCTGCGCGACCGCCCGATGCCCGCTCTCGTAGTCGCTCGTGTCACCGGCCATGGAACTCACGTGCCCGGCCTTCGCGCACCCATGCTTCGGGCGGCGGGCCGCGGGGTACACGGGTGCCATGCGGTTCCGTGACCGCCGGCAGGCCGGCCGTGAACTGGCCGCACGGCTGCGGGAGCGGCAGGACGAGGGCGCCCTGCCCGACCCCGTCGTGCTGGCCCTGCCCCGCGGCGGTGCCGCCGTGGCCGTCGAGGTCGCCCGCGCGCTGGACGCCCCGCTCGACGTACTCGTCGTACGGAAGATCGGCGCCCCCTTCCACGAGGAGTTCGGCGTCGGCGCGATGGCCGGCGACGGGATTCCGCTGTTCGACGGGGACGCCCTGCTGCGGCTGGGGCTGAGCGAGGCCGACCTCGCGCCCGCCGTCGAACGCGAACGCGCCGAACTGCGCCGCCGTGAGCAGCGCTACCGCCAGGGCCGGCCCCCGCCCGAACTGGCCGGACGGACCGTGATCGTCGTCGACGACGGACTGGCGACCGGCTCCACCGCCCGCGCCGCACTGCGCGCGCTGCGGGTCCGGGGCCCCGGGCATCTCGTCCTGGCCGTGCCGGTCGGTTCGACGGAGGGGTCACGCTGATGCGGTCCGAGGCCGACGAGGTGCTGTGCCTGCATCAGCCGGCCGCGTTCATGGCCGTCGGCCAGTGGTACGAGGAGTTCGACCAGCTGACCGACGAGGACGTGCTGGACGCGCTCGGGAAGGCTTAGGGGCCGCACCGGCTGTCGACAGCCGGTCCCCGAGGCCGGTCACTGGCCGGCGGGGCCGCACGGAACGTCCGCGGGCCTGCTGCGGGAGACGATGCGGGAGCCGCGGTCGTCGACGGCGCGGACCTGGAGGAGCCGCAGCCGCAGCGGGTCCACACCGTGCTGCCGGTCGCGGTGCCGTGCCGGGAGACCATCCGGAACGGCTCGGCGTCGTCCGGCCACCCGCAGTACGGGCAGACGCTGCCGGTCGTGCTGATCATGGTGACTCCCGGAATCCTCGACCACTTGGGCGCACTGACGATTGTCGCGACACGGCAAGGGTGCTCCGTACCCTCCGTACACGTCCAGGTTGACTTTGTGCACACCATCGTCAAGCGTGGACTTCATGATTGATCTGCGCCGGCTGCATGTCCTCAGGGCGGTGGCGCATTATGGGACGGTCACCGCGGCCGCCCGCGCGCTGCACTTCACCCCGTCCGCCGCCTCCCAGCAGATCCGTCAGCTCGCCCGCGATCTGGACGTCGACCTGCTGGAACCGCGGGGCGCGGGGTACGGCTGACCCCGGCCGCCGAGAGTCTGCTGGCGCACGCCGACGCGATCCAGGCGCGCTGGGACCAGGCCGAGCGGGATCTGCGGGCCGACCACGGCGCACCGGCCGGGGTGTTGCGGGTCACGGGATTCCCGGTGGCGATCTCGGTGCTGCTGGCGCCGATGGCCGCCCGGCTGAAGGAGCGTCATCCGCGGCTGTCGGTGCGGATCGCCGAGGCGGAGGTGACCCGGAGCTTCGACCTGCTCTTCGAAGGGGCCGTCGATCTGGCCGTCGTCGAGTCCACCCCGGCCAACCCGCCGCTGAGCGACTCCCGGTTCGATCAACAGCCGTTGCTGGACGACCCGTTCGACCTGGTGGTCCCGGCGGGACATCCGCTGGCCGGGCCCGGGCGGATCGACCTCGCCGAGGCGGCGCGCGAGCCGTGGATCGTGCCGGTGGCGGACAGCCCTGCCGGCCGCATGTGCTGGCCGCGTGCGGCGCGGCCGGCTTCTCCCCGGACGTCGTCCACCACGCCTGCGACTGGAACGTCACCGCCCAGCTCGTCGCCCACGGCCTCGGCGTCGCCCTGATCCCACGTCTCGCCCGCCTCACCACGGACCTGCCGATCACCCGCGTGCCCTGTGCCGGCAACCCGCGCCGCGCCCTGCTGACCTGCACCCGCGGCGCAGGCCGCACCCGCCCGGCGGTGACGGCGGCCCTGCGTGAACTGCGCGACCTGGCCGCGGTGGCGGTCGCCTGAGCACACGGGGACCCCCGCCGCCGCGCGGCTACCGCCCCGATGCCCCCGAGCGCAGACCGTCCATGATCAGGTCCAGGAGCCGGGTGGCGCGGGGCTGCCAGTCGTCGGCCGGGTCGAGCTGCCAGAGGCCGCCGATCGCGAGGATGAGGTCGTCCGCGGTGACGCCGGGACGAATGGTTCCGGCCTTTTCGCAACTGCGCAGCAGCAGTTCCGCCGCCTCGGTCACCGGGCTGTGTCCCGGCTTCGCCGGGCTTCCCGGTGCGCTGGTGGCCTGCCGGATGGCGTCCGCCAGGCCGGCCTTGGTCATGGCGAACCGGGCCAGCTCGTCCATCCACTCGCGCAGCGCGCAGACGGGCTCCCGCCCGCTCAGCAACCGCGCCGCGCTGTCCGCCACATGCTGCATCTCGTACCGGTAGATCTCCAGGACCAGGGCCTCACGGCTGGGGAAGTTCCGGTAGAGGGTGCCCTGCCCGACGCCCGCCTTCCTGGCGATCACGCTCAGCGGGGTGTCCGCCGAGCGCGTGAGTTCGACGAGGGCCACCTCCAGGATGCGCTCGCGGTTGCGCTGTGCGTCCGAGCGCAGGGGCGGCGCCGTTCCCAGGGGTGTCAGCGGCGTCCGCGGGCAGGGCGGTACGTCCTTGTCGTGCCCCACTCGTCCTCCTCCCGGGTCATGACCGAAACCCGTCCTTGCTAACCGGACAGCTGTCCACTACGTTTTTCGAGGGAACGGACAGCTGTCCGCTTCGGGTCCATCGTATCGGCGGACCCGGACGCTCGGGACGACCGGCGGCGCAGGCCCACATGACCGGCGTTCCCCGGCCCGTCCCCTTCGGCACATGGTCCCGAACACCCCCGATCCGTACAGCCCACATCCCGTGTCATCGACTCGTCCGCCTTCCAGATCCGTGAAAGAAGGCTGCTCATGGCCCCCTCGACGTCCAGCAGCGTCACCCTGAACATCAACGGCGAGAAGCACACGCTGTCCGTCGACCACCGCACCACCCTGCTCGACGCCCTGCGCGAGCGCCTCGATCTGACCGGCACCAAGAAGGGCTGCGACCACGGACAGTGCGGCGCCTGCACGGTCCTGGTCGACGGCCGCCGCACCGTGGCCTGTCTGCAACTCGCCGTCGCGTCCGACGAACGGGAGATCACCACCGTGGAGGGCCTCGCCGACGGGGACCGGCTGCACCCGGTGCAGCAGGCCTTCCTCGACCTCGACGGCTTCCAGTGCGGCTACTGCACCCCCGGCCAGATCTGCTCCGCCATCGCCGTCATCGAGGAGCACGCCGCGGGCTGGCCCAGCGCCGTCACCGAGGACGTACACCCCGAGGCGGGACCGCTTCCCCTGACCCCCGAGGAGATCAGGGAACGCATGAGCGGCAACCTGTGCCGGTGCAGCGCCTACGTACAGATCGTCGAGGCGGTCGCCCGCGCGGCCGGGGAGAACCGCACCGAGACCGAGGAGACCGCGGCATGAGGGAGTTCGACTACCGGCGCGCGGACGACGTCTCCGGGGCGGTGGCGCTGCTCGGCGCCGACCCCGAGGCCCGCTACCTCGGCGGCGGTACCAACCTCGTCGACCTGATGAAGAACGGCGTCGAACGCCCCGCCCGCCTCGTCGACGTCCGCACCCTCCCGCTGGACCGGATCGAACCGGCCGACGGCGGCGGACTGCGCATCGGCGCCACCGTCACCAACAGCGACCTCGCCGCGCACCCCGGGATCCGCAGCGACTACCCCGCCCTCACCCAGGCCGTGCTCGCCGGCGCCTCCGGGCAACTGCGCAACATGGCCACCGTCGGCGGCAATCTGCTCCAGCGCACCCGCTGCGGCTACTTCACCGATGTGACCAAGCCCTGCAACAAGCGCGCCCCCGGCAGCGGTTGCCCCGCCCTCGAGGGCGAACACCACAACCACGCCATCCTGGGCGCCTCCGACCACTGCGTGGCCGTCCACCCCTCCGACATGGGCGTGGCACTGACCGCCTTCGACGCCGTCGTCGCCTACGAAACCGCCGACGGGCCGGGCGAGTTGCCGCTGGCCGACTTCTATCTGCCGGTGGGCGACACCCCGCACCGGGAGACCGCCCTGCCGCCCGGCGCCCTCATCACCCACATCACCCTGCCGCCCGCACCGGTCGCCGCCCGCTCCCGCTACCGCAAGGTCCGCGAACGCGCCTCGTACGCCTTCGCGATCGGCTCCGTCGCCGCCGCCCTCGACATCGACGGCGGAGTGGTCCGCCAGTCCCGGCTCGCCTTCGGCGCGGTCGCGTCCCGGCCCTGGCGGGCCCACGCCGCCGAACGCGTGCTGAACGGAGCCCCGGCCACCGCCGAGTACTTCGCCGCGGCGGCGGACGCCGAACTCGCGGCCGCCAGGCCGCTGCCCGACAACGGATACAAGGTGACCCTCATACGCAACCTCGTGATGGCCGTGCTGTCCGAACTCGCCGAGGAGACCGCCCGATGACCACCGCCACGCCCGGCGTCACCCCGATCACGGGAGCCGTCGGCACCGCGCACACCCGCGTCGAGGGCCGCGACAAGGTCACCGGCGCCGCCCGCTACGCCGGCGAGATCCCCTTCGCCGAACTCGCCCACGGCTGGCTGGCGTTGTCCACGGTGGCCCGCGGCCGGATCGTGTCCGTCGAGACCGGGCCCGTGCTCGCGATGCCGGGCGTCGTCGCCGTGCTGCACCACGGGAACGCGCCGCGCCTCGACACCGGCTACACCGGCATGATGGGCGTCCCGCCGGACCCGACGGCCGCCGTCTTCCAGAGCGACCGTGTCCCGCACGCCGGCTGGCCCGTCGCGCTCGTCGTCGCCGAGACGCCCGAGCAGGCCCGGGAGGCCGCCGAGGCGCTCGTCGTCACCTACGAACAGGAGCCGCACGACATCGAGCTCTCCGCCGGCCGCCCGGACGCCTACCCGGTGACCGGACACATGCCCGGCGAGACGGAGAAGGGCGACATCGAGGCCGGACTCGCCGCTTCCGCCCATGTGGTGGACGAGGAGTACACGACCCCGAAGAGCACCACGCCATGATGGAGCCGCACGCGGCGACCGCCCTGTGGGACGGCGGCCGGCTGGAGGTCGTCGACTCCAACCAGGGCACCACCTGGGTCGCCGACGAACTCACGCGGATGTTCTCCCTGGACCCGTCCGCGGTGCGGGTCCGCTCCGAGCACATCGGCGGCGGCTTCGGCAGCAAGGGCCTGCGCGCCCACCAGGTGTCCGCCGTGATGGCCGCGACCGTCCTGCAGCGCCCGGTCCGTGTGGTGCTGACGCGCCGCCAGGTGTTCTCGCTCGGCGGCTACCGCAGCCCCACCACCCAGCGGGTCCGGCTCGGCGCCGGCCCCGACGGCAGGCTGCGCGCCGTGGACCACCGCTCGGTCAGCCAGACGTCCACGGTATGGGAGTTCGTCGAGCCGAGCGCCGGTGTGGCACGGGTGATGTACGACGCCGACGCCCACCGCACCTCGAACGAGGTCGTACGTCTCGACGTGCCCTCGCCGACATGGATGCGCGCTCCCGGCGAGGCGCCCGGGTCGTTCGCGATCGAGTCGGCGCTCGACGAACTGGCCGAGCGGTGCGGCATCGACCCGGTCGAACTGCGGCTGCGCAACGATCCGGAGCGCGGCCCCGTCTCCGGGCTGCCCTTCGCCGGCCGGAACCTGGCCGCCTGCTTCCGGGAGGGCGCCCGGCGCTTCGGCTGGGCAGGCCGCGACCCGCGTCCCGGGACGCGCCGCGACGGCCGCTGGCTGCTCGGCACCGGCACGGCCGCGGCCTCCTTCCCGGCCGGCGCCCTCCCGTCGACGGCCTCGATCACCGCGGAGGCGGACGGCACCTACACCGTGCGGATCGCCGCCGCCGACATCGGCACCGGGGCGCGTACGGCACTCACCCTGGTCGCTGCCGACGCCCTCGGCGTGGCCACGGACCGGGTCCGGGTGCGGATCGGCGACAGCGACTTCGGCCCGGCCGGGATAGCCGGCGGCTCCATGGGCACACGCTCCTGGGCCTGGGCGATCACGACCGCCGCCGGGGAACTGCGCGACCGGCTCGTCCCGGGCGCCACCGTTCCGCCGGAGGGCGTCACCGTGCGCTCCGACACCACCGCCGCCCTCGGCGCCCTCGCCCAGAAGGAACGGCACTCCTTCGGGGCGCAGTTCGCCGAGGTCGCCGTGGACGTCAGCACCGGCGAGGTGCGGGTGCGCCGGATGCTCGGCATCTTCGCGGCGGGCCGGATCGTCAACCCGCTCACCGCGCGCGGCCAGCTCGTGGGCGGCATGACCTGGGGCATCTCGATGGCCCTGCACGAGGAGGCGGTCCGCGACCGCGCCTCCGGCAGCCTCTACGGCCCCGACCTCGCGGGCTACCACGTCGCCGCCCACGCCGACGTGCCCGCCGTCGAGGCCGGCTGGGTCGACGACCCCGACCCCGACGACCCGGTCGGCATCAAGGGCATCGGCGAGATCGGCATCGTCGGTGCGGCCGCGGCCGTGGCCAACGCGGTCTGGCACGCGACCGGCGTACGCCACCGGAACCTGCCCATCCGGCCCGACCGGGTGCTGCGGGAGGCAGGAGACGCACGTGTTTGACATCGCCGGCGAACTGCACCGCTGGCTGACCGAGGGCCGGGAGTTCGCCGTCGCCACGGTGGTGTCCGTGGGCGGCAGCGCGCCGCGCGGCCCCGGCGCCGCCCTCGCCGTCGACCGTGACGGTACGGCGATCGGCTCGGTCTCCGGCGGCTGCGTGGAGGGCGCGGTGTACGCACTGTGCGCCCAGGCCCTCGAGGACGGCGAGACCCGGGTCGAACGGTTCGGCTACAGCGACGAGGACGCCTTCGCCGTCGGCCTGACCTGCGGCGGGATCATCGACATCATGGTGACCCCGGTCGGCGGGCGGGCGCCCGTGCGGCAGGTGCTGTCGTCCGCCCTGTCGGCGGTCCTGCGGGGCGGGCCGGGCGCGCTGGCCCGGGTCGTCGAGGGCCCGCCGGAACTCCTCGGCGGCGCGCTCCTCGTCCACCCGGACGGATCGTACGAGGGTGGTCTCGGCGGCGCCGCCGAACTGGACCGGACGGCGGCGGCGGAGGCCGGGGCCCTGCTGGACGCGGGCCGCACCGGTTCCGTCGCCGTCGCCGCGAGCGAAGCGGGATGGGGTCCCCCGGACGGAGTCTGGGGAGACTCGTACTGCCCCGGCGGGCTGACCCTGTTCGTGGAGTCGTCGGTGCCGCCGCCGCGGATGATCGTCTTCGGTGCGATCGACTTCGCGGCCGCGCTGGTGCGGGTCGGCAAATTCCTCGGCTACCACGTCACCGTGTGCGACGCGCGGCCCGTGTTCGCGACCGCGGCGCGCTTTCCGGAGGCCGACGAGATCGTCGTCGACTGGCCGCACCGGTATCTGCGGAGCACCGGGACGGACGCGCGGACCGTGCTGTGCGTGCTCACGCACGACGCGAAGTTCGACGTGCCGCTGCTGAAGGTGGCGCTGGGGTTGCCGGTGGCGTTCGTCGGGGCGATGGGGTCCCGGCGGACCCACGCGGACCGGGAGCGGCGGTTGCGGGAGGCGGGGGTGGGGGAGGAGGAGCTGGGGCGACTCCGGTCGCCGATCGGTCTCGACCTCGGGGCGCGGACGCCGGAGGAGACTGCGGTGTCGATCGCGGCGGAGATCGTCGCCGGGCGGCGGGGCGGTACGGGGTTGCCGCTGACGGGCGTCGGGACGCCGATCCACCGGGAGGAGCGGGCGGCGTCGGCGGCCGCGTGAGGCGTCTTTTCCGCCCCCGCGCCGGAGTGGCCGACTTCCAGCCCCTCCGGCGTTTGAGGAGCGGGGGTCCGGGGGCAGCGCCCCCGGGGACGGGAAGGGGCGGCGGGGGCGGAAAACGTGAGGGGCCCAGAAGCCCCTCACGGCCGCGTCAGGCCGCCTGCTCGCCCGCGACACCGTGGAGGCGGCTGATGACCTCCGTCAGCTGCTCGACGACCTCACCGTCATCGGCCGGGTGCGTCTCCGCGAACCGCGTCACCGACCCCGGAATCGCCAGCTTGATGTCCTCGATCACCTTGCCGCCCGCGATCCCCACCGACTTGCGCGCGTCATCGTGCGCCCACACCCCGCCGTACTGCCCGAACGCGGTACCGATCACGACGACCGGCATACCACTGATCGCACCGGCACCGTACGGCCGCGACAGCCAGTCGATCGCGTTCTTCAGCACGGCCGGCATCGTGCCGTTGTACTCGGGGTGAAGAGCAGCAGCGCGTCCGCGCCCGCGGCGGCCTCGCGCAGCTTGGCCGCGGCGGCCGGTACGCCGCCCTCGACGTCGATGTCCTCGTTGTAGAAGGGATCTCCGCGAGCCCCTCGAAGAGCACGACGTCGGCGCCCTCGGGAGCGAGCTTCACCGAGGCCTCGGCGAGCTGGCGGTTGTGCGAACCGGCGCGAAGGCTGCCGACGAGGGCGAGGATGCGAACAGACATGACGAATCTCCTGGGAGAGGGCTGAAATACTGCCGAAACAATCCGGACTGGGGTCCGCTTCTCGGTTGTAGCACTTCAACCGGACCGTGGTCCAGTTTCTTCCCGATGCTTTACGCTGGCTTCATGTCCGCCGCGCCGCCGCCCGCACCGGCACCCCAGGGCCCCGTACAGCCGCAGGAGTTGCCGCAGCTCGGTACGGACCCCGACGAGCCCTGTCTGCGCGCCGACGCCGCACGCAACCGGGCCAGGCTGCTGGAGGCCGCCGCGCTGCTCGTGGCCGAGCGCGGACCGGACGGCGTCACCATGGAGGAGGTCGCGGCGGCCGCCCGCGTCGGCAAGGGGACCGTGTTCCGCCGTTTCGGCGACCGCACCGGCCTGCTGACGGCCCTGCTCGACCACTCCGAGAAGAAGTTCCAGGCCGCCTTCCTCTCCGGGCCCCCGCCGCTCGGCCCGGGAGCGCCCCGGCCGAGCGGCTGCGCGCCTTCGGCCTCGCGATGCTCCGCCGCACCTCCGAGGAGCTGGAACTGCAGCTCGCGGCCGAACCGGAAGCCGGCCGCCGCTTCACCAGCCCGCCCCGGCGTGTCCTGCGCCACCATGTGACCCTGCTGCTGCGCGAGGCGGTCCCGGACGCGGACTGCGAGGTCCTCGCCCACCCGCTGATGGCCCAGCTCGACCCCGCCCTGATCCACCATCTGATACGTCAGTGCGGCATGCCCCTGGAGCGGCTGGAGGCCGCCTGGCTCGATCTGGTGGACCGGGTGACGGGCCCGCCGCCCGTCCGCTGACGGGGTATCAACTCCCCGCCCGAACGTCCCGTTACGGCTTCTGCAAGGATGCCGTACGTCATGGTGCAGATATCGAACACGCCCGAGCCCGCGTCCCCCGCACCGACGCGCTCCGTACCCACGAGCGCCGATGTGGCCCGCCTGGCCGGCGTCTCGCGCGCGACCGTCTCCTACGTCCTGAACAACGCCGGTGCCGTCCGGATCAGCGAGCCCACCCGTCGCCGGGTCCGCGAGGCCGCGCGGGAACTCGGCTATGTGCCGCACGCGGCCGCCCGCAGCCTGCGCGCGGGACACAGCCGCATGGTCCTCATGCCCGCGCCCGCCTTCCCCGTCGGGCCGCTCTACAGCCAGTTCATCAACGATCTCCAGAGCTCCCTCGCCCGCCTCGACTACACGGTCGTGCAGTACGGCACCGTCGGCCTGCACGACGACGAGGCGGCCCTGGCCTGGGCGGAGCTGCGGCCCGTCGCGGTCCTGGTACCCGGTTCCGGGCTCGGCCCGCGCGGTGTCGAGGTGCTCAAACGCTCCGGGGCGCGGGCGGTCATCACGCTCGGCCCCGAGCCCGTCGAGGGCGCGCACTCCCTGCTCATGGACCACGATGTCGTCGGCCACAGCGCCGGCGCCCACCTCTTCGACCGGGGCAGCCGCCGGATCGGCGTGATCGTCCCCGGGAACCCGGACTGGAGGCGTTCTCCGCGCCCCGCCTGGCCGGGGTGCGCGCCGCCCTGCGCGGCACGGACGCCACCGTCACCGAGCTGCCCCTCGCCCATGACGAGGGCGCCGCCGCCCGGCTGGCCGCCCGCTGGCCCGATCTCGGCCTGGACGCCGTGTTCACGTACAACGACGAGTACGCGATGCTGCTGATGCGCGCGCTTCAGGACGCGGGTGTCCGCGTTCCCGAGGACACCGCCATGATCGGCGCCGACAACCTCATGCTGGGCCGCCTCCTGCGCCCCCGCCTGACCACGGTCCACCTGGAACTCCCGCCCGGCCGGGAACTGGCCGCACTGGTGGACCGAGCGGTACGCGATCCGGCAGCGGCCCCCGAGTCCCACAAGGTCCTGGGAGCATCGGTGATCCACCGGGACTCGACCTGACCCGCAGGGGCGCGGGACTGTGCCGGTTCGCGGCTCCGCCGAGCGGGCGCGAACGGCGGTCCGGGGGCAGAGCCTCCGGGGACGCTGGGGGACCTCCCGGCCGCCCCCAGCCACCTCACGCCCCGCCGGACCCCTCCGCCTGCTGCGCGGCGATCTGCTTCCGCACGTCATCCATGTCCAGCTTCCGCGCCTGCCCGATCACATCCGTCAACGCCGCCTCGGGCAGCGCACCCGGCTGGGCGAACACGGCGACCTGGTCCCGCACGATCATCAGCGTGGGAATCGACTGGATACCGAACGCCGCCGCCAGCTCCGGCTGCGCCTCGGTGTCCACCTTGCCGAACACCAGATCCGGGTTCTCCTCCGCCGCCTTCTCGTACACCGGCGCGAACTGGCGGCACGGACCGCACCAGGCCGCCCAGAAGTCGATCAGTACGAACTCGTTGTCCGTGACCGTCTGGTCGAAGTTCTCCTTGGTGAGCTCCACGGTGCTGCTCATCGCGTGTTCCTCTTCCTGGTGTATCGGGTCGGGCCGTCGGCACAACACGGCCGGCCGGTCACGTATTCCGCGCCCCTACCCATGTGGCCACGGAGCACACCACGCACCAGACTGACGCCATGACGGAAACGCGATCGACGCAACCGGAATCAACCGCCTACGACGTCGTGGTCCTCGGTGCCGGGCCCGTGGGCGAGAACGTAGCCGACCGGACCCGCGCCGCGGGGCTCACCACCGCCGTCGTGGAGAGCGAAGTGGTCGGCGGCGAGTGCTCGTACTGGGCCTGCATGCCCAGCAAGGCTCTGCTGCGCCCCGTCCTCGCCCGGGCCGACGCCCGGCGCCTCCCCGGCCTGAGCGAGTCGGTCCAGGGGCCGCTGGACGCCGCCGCCGTCCTCGCCCGCCGGAACTCCTTCACCTCCGGCTGGAAGGACGACGGCCAGATCCAGTGGCTGGAGGGCACCGGAGCCGACCTGTACCGCGGCCACGGACGGCTCACCGGCCCGCGTACCGTCACCGTGACCGACGCCGACGGGGCCGGCCGGGTCCTCACGGCCCGGCACGCCGTCGCCGTCTGCACCGGCAGCGGCGCCCGGCTGCCCGAGCTGCCCGGACTGGCCGACGTCCGGCCCTGGACCAGCAGGGAGGCCACCAGTGCCCAGACCGTGCCCGGCCGGCTGATCGTGGTCGGCGGCGGCGTCGTCGCCACGGAGATGGCCTGCGCCTGGCAGGCGCTCGGCTCGAGCGTCACCGTCCTCGTCCGCGGCAAGAGCCTCCTCAACCGCATGGAGCCGTTCGCCGGGGAACTGGTCGCCGAAGCCCTCACCGAGGCTGGCGCACAGATCCGCACCGGCACCTCCGTGCACTCCGTGACCAGGGAGAACGGCACCGTCCTTGTCGTCACCGACGGCGGTGAGCGGATCGAGGCGGACGAGATCCTCTTCGCCACCGGCCGGATCCCGCGCACCGCCGACATCGGCCTGGAGACGATCGGCCTGGAGCCCGGCTCCTGGCTGTCCGTGGACGACAGTCTCCAGGTCACCGGCCACGACTGGCTGTACGCCGTCGGCGACGTCAACCACCGTGCGCTCCTCACCCACCAGGGCAAGTACCAGGCCCGTATCGCGGGCGCCGCCATCGTCACCCGGGCCGCCAACGGGCCCGTACAGGCGGAGGACTGGGGCGCGCACGCCGCCACCGCCGACCACGCCGCCGTTCCCCAGGTCGTCTTCACCGACCCGGAGGCCGCTTCCGTCGGCCTCTCCCTGGCCGAGGCGGAACGGGCGGGCCACCGCGTCCGGGCGGTGGACGTCGACCTGTCCTCGGTGGCCGGCGCCTCCCTGTACGGCGACGGGTACACAGGTCACGCCCGCATGATCGTCGACCTCGAGGACGAAACGATCCGCGGCCTCACCCTGGTAGGCCCCGGCGTCGGCGAACTCGTCCACGCCGCGACGATCGCCGTCACCGCCCAGGTCCCGATCGCCCGCCTCTGGCACGCGGTCCCGTCCTACCCGACGATCAGCGAAGTCTGGCTGCGCCTGCTGGAGGCATACCGGGACGCGTAAACACCGGGGCCGACCATCAGCCCCTCCGGCGTTTGCGGAGCGGAGTCCGGGGCGGCGTCCCCGGTCCGGGACCACCAGCCCCTCCGGCGTTTGAGGAGCGGGGTCCGGGGCGGAGCCCCGGAGTCGGGACGGGAAGGGGCGGCGGGGGCGGAAAACCCTACGGGGCACCCCCGCCGACACCCCCTCACGGCAACGAGAACCCCAGCCCCCGCGCCGCCCCCTCCGCCGTGGCCTGCCCCCACCGCTCCACCACCGCCGCGTTGGACGACAACGACCGAAGCTCCGCCCGGTCGAGATACAACGTCCCGTCCAGATGATCGACCTCATGCTGCACGATCCGCGCCGGCCACCCCCGAACACCTCGTCCACCTCCCGCCCGCCCTCGTCCTGCCCCGTCACCCGCACCGACACGGCCCGGGCCACCACCGCCTGATACCCCGGCACACTCAGACACCCCTCGAAGAACCCCACGCGCGCCGCCCCCACCGCCTCGTACGCCGGATTCACCAGCACCCGGAACGGCTGCGGCACCCGCCCCCGCGCGAGACGCACCTCCTCCGGCACCGGCGCCGGATCCTCGATCACCGCGATCCGCAGCCCGATCCCCACCTGCGGCGCGGCCAGCCCGACCCCGGCGCGGCCCGCATGGTGACCCGCAGGGCCGCCACGAACCGGGCCAGCAGCTCGGGCCCCAACTGCCCGTCGTACGGCTCGGTTCCCGCGCGCAGCACCGGATCACCGGCCGCGACGATGGGCAACGGCCCCTGCACGGCGAGCAGTCGCTCGACCCGCTCGGCCAGGGGCGCGCGATCGTTCGGAGTTCCCATTCCGTCAGGATCGCACGCCGTCCATATGTGGCACAGGTCACACATTCCTCCCGGGAACCAGACCGCCCGCCACCCCGACTACTGCACCACCACCCCACCCCCATACGCCCGGGAGAACCCCTCCGATGACCACCGCTCCCTCGACCACCACGGACGAGGCCCCGCAACCCCCGCCCCCGCACCCGCGAAGAGCGTCTGGGCCGGCCTGCGCCCCCTCGTCCTGCGCCTGCACTTCTACGCGGGAGTGCTGGTCGCGCCGTTCCTCCTCGTCGCCGCCCTCACCGGCCTGCTGTACGCCGCCTCCTTCCAGGCCGAGAAGATCGTCTACGACCATGAGCTGACCGTCCCCGTCGGCGACCGCAAGCTGCCGGTCTCCGCGCAGGTGGCGGCGGCCCGCGAGGCCCATCCCGAGGGCACGATCGCCGCCGTACGCCCCTCGGCCGAGGCGGACGCCACCACGAGGGTGATGCTGTCCGGCACACCGGGTGTGGACCCCGGCCACACCCTGGCCGTGTTCGTCGACCCGTACACCGCGGAGGTGCGCGGCGAGCTGGAGCAGTACGGCTCCTCGGGCGCGCTGCCCCTGCGCACCTGGATCGACGAGTTCCACCGCGATCTGCACCTTGGTGAGACGGGCCGTCTGTACAGCGAGTTCGCGGCCAGCTGGCTGTGGGTGATCGCCGGCGGCGGACTGGTGCTGTGGTTCTCCCGCCGCCGCGCCCTGCGCAAGATACGCGGCACCAGCGGGCGGCGCCGCACCCTGGCGCTGCACGGCGGTGTCGGCGTCTGGGCCGCGACGGGTTTCATCTTCCTCTCGGCGACCGGCCTGACCTGGTCCACCTACGCCGGCGCGAACATCGGCGAACTGCGCACCTCCCTCGGCCAGGAGACCCCTCGGTGTCCGCGGCGGCCGGCGAACACGCGGGCCACGACACGGCCGGCGGCACGACGGGTGACGCGGCGCACGGGGTGGGCCTGGACAAGGTCCTCGCGGCGGCCCGCGCCGAGGGCCTGGGCGACCCGGTGGAGATCGTGCCGCCCGCCGACGAGAAGTCCGCGTACGTCGTGCAGCAGATCCAGCGCAGCTGGCCCACGAAGCAGGACACGGTCGCCGTCGACCCGGCCTCCGGCGAGGTCACCGACGTCCTGCGGTTCGACGACCATCCGGTGCTGGCGAAGCTCACCCGCTGGGGCATCGACCTGCACACGGGCAACCTGTTCGGCCTGGTGAACCAGATCGCCCTGATGGCTCTGGCGTTCACCCTGATCCTGCTGATCCTGTGGGGCTACCGCATGTGGTGGCAGCGGGGCCGCGGCTCCTCCTTCGGCCGGCCGATCCCGCGCGGGGCCTGGCAGCAGGTACCGCCGTACGTACTCGTCCCGCTGCTGGCGCTGATCGCCGTGCTCGGCTACTTCGTGCCGCTGCTCGGCATCCCCTGGCGGCGTTCCTCACCGTGGACATCGTGCTCGGCGAGGTGGCCCACCGCCGGGGACGGCGGACCTACGGCGGCGACCCGGCGCCGCGCTGACGCACGGTGCCCGGCTCCCGTCACGGGGAGCCGGGCACCGGCCCGTCGTCAGTCCTCGCCGGGCTCGAACTCGCCGCCGAGCGCGGCGGCGAGCCGCAGATGCGGCCGGGCCTCGTCCTCCCGCCCCTGCCGCTGCAGGGTGCGGCCCAGCATCAGCCGGGCGTAGTGCTCCACCGGGTCACGCTCCACGATGACCCTCAACTCCGCCTCCGCGCGCCGCAGTTGCGCCGAGTGGTAGTAGGAGCGCGCCAGCAGCAGCCGCGGCCCGGTCTGCTCCGGCACCTCCTCGACCAGCCCACCGAGAACGCGCGCGGCGGCGGCGTAGTCCTTGGCGTCGAAGAACATGCCGGCGCGCTCCCAGCGCTCGGCCGGCGTTCCGTGGTCGTAGTACATGGTCTCCACCGGTGACCTCCTTCGAGGCCGACAACGGCCCCGAACGGTCCGGTATTCCACGCGTCCGCCGGGTCAGGTCACCAGGCCCTGCCGGTAGGCGTAGACGACCGCCTGGACGCGGTCGCGCAGCCCGAGTTTGGTCAGGATGCGGGAGACGAAGGTCTTCACGGTCTCCTGGCTGATCAGGAGCGTCGCGGCGATCTCGCGGTTGGACCGGCCGTCCGCGATGAGCCGCAGCACCTCCAGCTCGCGGGGGTCAGCGGGATGTCCCGAGGTGCCCCGCGGTCGGTGGGGCGGATCCGGGCGGCGTACCGGCCCACGAGCTGCCGGGTCACCTCCGGGTCGAGCAGCGCCGCGCCATTGGCGACCGTCCGGATGCCGTGCAGCAGCCGGTCCGGCGGGGCGTCCTTGAGCAGGAATCCGCTGGCGCCCGCGCGCAGCGCCTCGTAGACGTACTCGTCCAGGTTGAACGTCGTCACCACGAGCACCTTCACCGGATGCGGCACCCCGGCACCGGCCAGCAGACGGGTGGCCTCGATGCCGTCGAGCACCGGCATGCGTACGTCCATCACCACGACGTCGGGGCGGAGCCGGCCGGCGAGGTCGACGGCGGACCGCCCGTCGCCGCACTCACCGGCCACCTCCAGGTCGGGCTGGGCGTCGATGATGGTCACCAGCCCGGTGCGGATCAGCATCTGGTCGTCGCAGACCAGGACCCGGATCGGCGCGGTCATGCGGTGGTCCCCGTCGGTATGCGGGCCCGTACGACGAAGCAGCCGTCCGGTTCCGGACCCGCGCTGAAGTCGCCGCCCAGCACGTCGACCCGCTCCCGCAGCCCGGCCAGTCCCCGCCCGCTCCCGCCGGGGAGGAGGTCACCGGTGTGCCGGAGCCGTCGGTGCCGACCTCCACGGTGATCTGCCGTTCGCCGTGTCGTACGTCGACCCGGGTGGCGTCGCCGTGCGCGTGCTTGAGGGCGTTGGTCAACGCCTCCTGCACGACCCGGTAGGCGACGAGGTCGGCGCTGCCGGTCGACGGCGCCGGCGTGCCCTCCTCGGTGAACTTCACCGGCTGCCCGGCCCGCCGGGTCTGCTCCACGAGTGTGAGGAGCCGGCCGACGGGCGGAGTCCTGGCCTCGGGACCGTGGTCCGGCTGGAGCAGGTCCAGCAGATGCCGCAGATCGGTGATGGCCCGGCGGCCGGTGTCGGTCACGGCGGTCAGCGTCCGGTCCAGCCGGTCGGGAGCGGCGGTCAGATAGCGGGCCGCCTCGGCCTGTACCACCATCGCCGTCACATGATGGGTCACCACGTCGTGCAACTCCCGTGCGATACGGGCGCGTTCGGCGGTGCGGGTCTCCTCGGCGACCCGGTGCCTGCGCTCGGCCTCGGCGACCCGGGTGGAGCGCAGCCACGCCCCGGTGCCCCACGCCAGCGCCGCCGCCAGATAGAACGTCACGAACTCGCTCACCGGCTCACCCGGGCCGAGCCGGTGGAAGCCGGCGATCAGCGCCAGGTAGGCGGCGGTGCAGACGGCCAAGGTGGTGCGCCGGTAGTGCTCCAGACAGGCGCCGGCGCTCAGCAGCGCGATGGCCAGCGCGGTGCCCGCGGGGAGTGGTAGCCGCGCAGCTGGTCGAGGGCGAACCCGGCCGACACCAGGGCGAGACAGACGAGCGGCCATCGCCGGCGCACGGCGAGCGGCAGTGCCTGGAGGGCCACCGCGACGACGGCGAGCGTGTCGAAGGGCCTGAGGGGACGCCGCCGACGAGCGTTCCATGGTTCTGGAAGGCCGGCAGCAGCGACATCGACAGGACGAACAGCCCGAGCGGCAGGTCCCTGACGGACACGTCCAACCGGTCCCACAGTTCCCGGACCCGGTGAGGAACGATCACCGGGGCAGTGTAGCGGCGGTGCCGGCCCGGCCGGCGCCACGGCGACGGCGGGGCACCAGGTTGCCCCGGCGGTGGGCCAGCCAGAGGAAGGCGAGCGTCAGCAGCACACCGAAGAGCACCGAGTAGACGCTTCCTCGGGCCCGAAGTCGCCGCCGGTGAGCCACTCGTTGCCCGAGGTCGTGGAGTCCAGCAGTCCCTGCTCGGTGTCGTTGCCGGAGACGACGGTGCTGAAGATGCCGCCCGCGGCGAAGTTCCAGCCGAAGTGCACACCGATCGGCACCCACAGACTGCGGGTGGCGACGTACGCGGCGGCGAGCATGCCGCCGGCCTCGACCGCGATGGCGAAGGCACCCCACACGGTGGCGTCCGGGTTGGGCAGATGTGCCGCGCCGAACAGCAGCGAGGTCAGGGCGAGTGCGATCCAGGTGCCGAGGTACTCCTCGACGATGCGGAACAGGACGCCACGGAACAGCAGTTCCTCGGTGACGGCGGCGGCCGCCATGAACCCGAACAGCCCGACGGCCCCGGTCGGCGAACCCAGGCCGTGCACCTCGTACTCGCCGGACGTGGCGAGGTTGGTGACCACCATGCCGAACATCACCACGCCGATCAGCGTCCCCCGGCCCAGCGCCGGCGCGGCACCCTTCGGGTCCAGCTCGGTGACCGGCCGGTGCTCGGTCCGCGCCACCACCCACCGGTAGACCAGCACCGCGAGCACGGTGGTCAGCGCCCCGAGGGCGAGTGACAGCCACGGTTCGTCCCGCACCGCCTGTACGCCCTGTGCGCCCAGGGCGGAGATCGCCACCACGGCAAGGATCTGCCAGACCACTCTCATCGGGACTCCTTCGTCGCTTCCGCGGCCGGGCGCCGCGGGTCGCTCCGGACGCTACGGATCCGGCGGCCGGGAATCGTCACCGCTCGGTGGACACTTGCCCGTAGCTCGCTCGGGGGACGGCTCCCGGCCCATGGCACGCGTCCGCCCCCACGACGCCCGGGTGCCGTTTGCCGGCTGGGCCGCCGCCCGCCTCGCCCCCGGCAGGGTGCCGGCCGTCATGCCCAGGTCCGCCCGGTTCCCGCCAACTTCCTTCCCTGTAAGCGTGTTCCGGGTCGCATGCCGGGGAATGAGTTGCCTGCGCGGGAGGAACCGTATCCACGGGTGACCGCTCGGGGCCCGGATGCGACGATGAGGGGCCATGGTTGCAGGGTGGGTTGCTCGCACGGACGGGCCGCGGTGTTCGCGGCCGTCTGCGTGGTGCTCGCCGCTCTCGGGCACGTCATGATGTCCGGCGACGATGTGCCCCTGTGGACGCTGCCGGCGGGCTGGGCCGCCACCGCCGCCGCGGGCTGGACCCTCGCGGGACGTGAGCGCGGACTCCCGCTGATCACCCTCGTGGCCGTGGCCGCCCAGACGGCGCTGCACTCGGCCTTCTCCTCGCGACCCCCGCCGCGGACGACAGGGACTTGGGCGCGATGCCGCACGGCGCGCACACCATGCCCGTGCACCCGGGCGCGGACCCGCACATGGCGTCCTCCGGCCACTCCTCCTTCGGCATGCTCGCCGCCCATCTGCTGGCCGCGATGCTGTGCGGTCTGTGGCTCGGGTACGGGGAACGGGCCGTGTTCCGGGTGCTCCGGGCTGTCGGCGGCCGGCTCGCCGCCCCGCTGCGGACCCTGTTCCTCGCGCCGGTACCGCACGCGCGCCTGGCCCTCCGCGTCCGCCGGCGCCGCCGCTCGGACCGGACGCCGCGGCTGCTCGTCCTCGTCCACGCGATCACCTCTCGCGGTCCACCCGCCGGGACCGCTGCCGCCTGACGGTAGCCGGTGACACCCCGGGCCCGCCCCTGCGCGACCTGGGCTCCGGTCGTGTGCCGGTACCCCTGACTCCTCGTACCTCCCGCGGCCGCAACCCCGCCGACGGGACCGCGTATGCCCGCGGACCCCCGTTCCCCGCGAAGGACATCAGGTGATCACTCCTGCCCCGCCCGCCCCCGCCGCGAGACCCGAGGACGACGCGGCGACCGCCTGGGCGCTCGCCGCGCGTGGCGGCGACTCCGACGCCGTCGACCGCTTCGTCCGCGCCCTGCACCGTGACGTCATCCGCTACGTCGCCCACCTGTGCGGTGATCCGCAGGCGGTGGACGACCTCGCCCAGGACACGTTCCTGCGGGCCCTCGGCAGCCTGCACCGGTTCGAGGGCCGCTCCTCGGCCCGCACCTGGCTGCTCGCCATCGCCCGCCGCGCGGTCGCCGACAGCCACCGGTACACGGCCGTACGGCCCCGGGCGGCCGACGTGCCCGACTGGCGGCTGACCGTGGAGCGGCGCAGCCGCGCGGGCTGCCCGGATTCGACGACGGGATCGTGCTGCTCGACCTGCTGGACCGGCTGCCCGAGGAGCGGCGCGAGGCGTTCGTCCTCACGCAACTGCTCGGGCTGCCGTACACGGAGGCGGCCGCCCTCGGCGACTGCCCGGTCGGCACGGTCCGCTCCCGCGTGGCCCGCGCGCGGATGACGCTCACCGCCCTCATCGCCGACGCGGAGGAGGTGGTACGGCCGTACGAGTGAATCTGGACTGACAGTCCAGGACTGGACGTGTAGTCTGACGGCAGGAGGTGGGGTCATGGCAGCCGTGGAGGAGCGGGACGCCGAGCGGGAGGCGATCCTTGCCGCGCTGGTACCGGTCGCCGAGGGGATCGCGGCGACGTTCGGGCCGGTCTGCGAGGTGGTGCTGCACGACTACCGGCGACCGGAGGGATCGGTGGTGGCCGTGGCCGGCTCCGTGACCGGGCGGACGGCGGGCGGCGCGATGAGCGAGATCGGCATGCGGATGCTGGCCCGTGGCGACGAGGCGGCCGACGAGCTCAACTACCTCACCCGCACCGGGACCGGCACCCTCGTGAAGTCGTCCACGATGGTGCTGCGGGACTCCACGGGAGCGGTGTTCGGCGCCCTGTGTGTCAATGTCGATGTCACCGCCGTGGACCAGGCGCGCACGCTGCTGGGCGCGCTCGCCGGCCTCGGCGGCGGCCCGGCCGAACCGCCGGTGACCACCTTCGGCAACGACATCGACGCCGTGGTCGAGGCCATCCTCGACGACCACCGCTCGCTGCGGCACCGGGGCTGGGGCCGGCTCGGCCGGGAGGAGCGGCTGCGGCTGTTCCGGGACCTGGACGCCCGCGGTGTCTTCGCCGTACGGCGCGCGGTCGAGCAGGTCGCCGGCCGGCTCGGCATCTCCCGCGCCTCCGCGTACAGCTATCTCTCCCAGTCCCGGACGCCGGCCGGCCCGACCCCTGATGGAGGCACCCCATGACGACCACCACCCCATCGGTCACTCTCGACGACATCCGCTCCGCCGCCGAGCGCCTAGAGGGCGTCGCACACCGCACGCCCGTGCTGCGCTCCCGCACCCTGGACGCGCTCGTCGGCGCCGAGGTCCACCTCAAGTGCGAGAACTTCCAGCGTGTGGGCGCCTTCAAGTTCCGCGGCGCCTACAACGCGGCCTCCCGGCTCACCCCCGGCCGGCTGTCCCGGGGCATCGCCGCCTACTCCTCCGGCAACCACGCCCAGGCCGTCGCCCTCGCCGCCCGGGAACTGGGCACCACCGCCGTCATCGTCATGCCCGAGGACGCCCCGGCCTCGAAGCGGGCGGCCACCGAGGAATACGGCGCCGAGATCGTCACCTACGACCGCTACACCGGCGACCGGGTCGCTCTCGCGGAAGCCCTCGCCGCCGAGCGGGGCCTCACCCTCGTTCCGCCCTACGAGCATCCGCACATCATCGCGGGACAGGGCACGGCCGCGCTCGAACTCGTGGAGGAGGCCGGGGAGCTGGACCTGTTGCTGGCGCCGGTCGGCGGCGGTGGACTGATCGCCGGAAGCGCCACCGCCGTCAAGGGCACATACCCCGCGACCCGGGTCATCGGTGTCGAACCGGAGGCGGGCGACGACACCAAGCGGTCCCTGGAGGCGGGCCGGCGCGTCAGCGTCCCCGTCCCGCGCACCATCGCCGACGGCCAGGCCCTGCACACCCCCGGCGAGCTCACCTTCTCCCTCAACAGGCGGCTCCTGGACGGCATCGTGCTGGTCGGGGACGGCGAGATCAGGGACGCCATGCGGTTCGCCTTCGAACGGCTGAAGATCGTCCTCGAACCGAGCGGGGCGACCCCGCTCGCCGCGCTGCTCACCGGCCGGACGGGCCCGCTCCCGCCCCGCGTCGGCCTGATCCTCTCCGGCGGCAACATCGACGCCGAACGGTTCGCGCGCCTCTGCGCCCCGGGCGCCTGACAGACCCTCCCTCACCCGGATGGCGCCCCCGAGTGGACAGGCGGACGAGGAAGTGACGGCCCCCGGCCGGTGCCGTTCCGGACCGACCGGAAGGGAGAAGGGACATGTTCGAGGTCAAGATGCTGGACAAGCCCGACGAGCGGCGCGACTTCCCCAGGGGCCACATCGAAGCCGTTCGCACGACGGGACTGGATTTCGCCGTGGCCACCTTCGAGCCCGGATGGCGCAGACCCTCGGACCCGCCAAGTGGGGACTGCTCCCCGATTGCGTGTTAGCGTCGTCGGAGTGAAGCGGGGATGGGTCCCCGTTCCGGTGGAGGGGGCGGTGTGTCCGAGACGGCACTGGTGCTGGGCGGAGGCGGGCTGACCGCGTACGCGTGGGAGATCGGCATGCTGGCGGGGCTCGCGGACGCGGGCCTGGACCTGGGCGGCGCCGATGTGCTGGCCGGCACCTCGGCCGGCTCGCTGCTCGCGCTGGACCTGGCCGGGGGAGCGTCACCCGGGAATCTGTTCGAGGAGCAGGTCCAGCGGAAGCGGCCCATGATGGACGTGGACTTCACCCTCGGCATGACGGTCAAGTACCTCTGGGCCGCGCTCGGTTCGCGCGACCCGGAGACCGTCGTCAAGCGGCTGGGCAGACTGGCGCTGAGCGTGCGGGGCGTGTCGGAGGCCGAGGTGTTCGACGCGATCCGGCCCCAACTGCCGGTCCAGGACTGGCCCGAGCGGCCGGTCCGGCTCTTCGCCACCGACGCGCTCACCGGCCGGACCACCGGATTCGGCGCCGACAGCGGGATCGAGCTGCTGCGGGCCATGGCCGCCACCTGCGCGCTGCCGCCCCTGTTCCCGCCGATCACCGTGGGGAGGGCCGCTGGATGGACGGAGGCGTCCGGTCCACCGCCAACGTCGACCTGATGGGCGACTGCCGGCGGGTTGTCGCCCTGGCCCCGATCCCCAAGGGCCCGGGTGCCAGTCCCGGCGCGGTCGGCCAGGGGCCGTACTGGCGGCGGGCGGGGCCCGCGTCGCCGTGCTGGTACCGGACCGGGAGGCCCGGCGCGCCTTCGGCCGGAACCCGTTGGACGCCTCCCGCATCCCGGACGCGGTCCGCGCGGGGCGGCGTCAGGCGGCGGGGCACGTCGAGCGGGTCGGAGCCGTCTGGCACGGCTGAGGGCGTCCGCCGCGGCGGACACCCCGTCGATGGCCGGCCGGAGCTCAGACGGCCTGGACCACCGCCCGCACCGCCGGTGCGCGCAGCACCCGCCGGGCCGTGAACAGGCTCGTCCCGAGGGTCACCGCGGCCGCCACCGCCACCATGGCGAGCCAGATGCCCAGGAACTGGTCCGGCATCACCCCGTCCGTGCGGACGACCGTGAACGGCACGACCCCGGCCAGCGCGCTCAGCGTGCCGAGGACCAGCCCCGTGACCGTGAGGATCACACCCTCGACGCCCACCACACCCAGCACCTGCCCCGGAGTCGACCCCGCCAGCCGCTGCTGCCCGAACTCACGGGAGCGGTAAGTGGTTTCCGCGTAGAGGAGTTGACCAGCATGACGCAGACGAAGACGGCGATGATGCCGACGACCGTGAGGTTGAGCGTCTCCATGTTCTTCGCGTCGACCGACTTCACCAGGCCCGAGGCCGCGATGGCGTCGCTCTCCACCGCCTGCATGGTGATCGTCGCCGTGGACACCGACGTGAACAGGATCAGCGACACCAGGATCCCCGCGAGCTGCGGGGCCCGCTGCCGCAGATTCCGCACGGCCAGCCACCCGCTCGCCCCGCTCAGGGACAGCCGGTCGAGCAGACCCTTCAGCAGCCGCGGCGCCAGCAGCGCGAGCCCCACCGAGAGCATGATCGCCCCATAGGAGGGCGCCGCCATCAGCGCCTCGTCCGACGCGGAGAGCAGGAAGGTGGAACAGGCCACGACGGCACCGGTGCCCAGCGCCCCGTAAGCCAGGAACCGCCGGGCCCGGACCCGTTCCCTACCGCGCCGCGTCACCCGCCGCACGGCGAGGAACGCGGCGCCCGCCGCGGTCGGCAGAGTGATGCCTATCCCGCTGGTGAGCGCGATCGGGCCGAAGGAGTGGTCGAGCGAGCGGGCCACCTGGCCACTGTCCTGGAACATGTCCAGCAGCACCCGCCCGCCCAGCATCGCCGGACCGATCGCCAGTGCCGCGCCCACCAGGGCCACGGCCACGGCCTCCCCACGACCATCCGCTGGATCTGCGCCGGAGTCGCCCCCGAACAGCGCAGCAGCTCCAGCTCGGCCGTCCGCTGCCGCACGTTCACCGTCAGGGTCGAGGCGACCGCGAAGAACACCAGCAGCGTGCCGTACCCGCCGACCACACCGGCCGACGTGGCCAAGGTGGTGGAGCTCACCGTGTCCACGCCCGGCTGCCCGGCCGTGTCGTGCATGGAGCTGAACGTCATGATGATCGCCGTACCGAGGAAGGCGGACAGCAGCGTCGCGAGGAACCGTCCGGGCCGTTGCCGGATCGACCGCAGAGCCAGTACGAACACGGCTCACACCCCCGCCATCATGTCGTCGCCCAGGTGCGCCAGCCGCTCGGCCACCGCGTCCGCCGTCGGCGCGTCCATCCGCCCGGCCAGCCGGCCGTCGGCGAGGAACAGCACACTGTCGGCGTAGGAGGCGGCGACCGGGTCGTGCGTCACCATCACCACGGTCCGCCCGTGCGCCCGCACCGCCTGCTGGAGCAGCGTCAGGACCTCCCGCGCGCTGCGGGTGTCCAGGGCGCCCGTCGGCTCGTCCGCGAAGATCACCCGCGGTTCGGTGACCAGCGCGCGGGCGATCGCCACCCGCTGCCGCTGACCGCCGGACAACTGGCCGGGCCGGTGCCCGAGCCGGTCGCCCAGACCGACGGCGGAGAGGATCTCCCGCGCCCGCCCGCGGTCCACGCGCCTGCCGGCCAGCTTCAGCGGCAGCACCGTGTTCTGCGCGACGGTCAGCGTCTCCAGCAGGTTGTACTGCTGGAAGACGAACCCGATCCGCCCGCGCCGGAACTTCGTCAGCTCCGCCTCGCCGCCGCCCGTCAGCTCCTTGCCGTCCACCCGGACGATCCCGCTGTCCGGGCGGTCCAGCCCCGCCGCGCACTGCAGCAGCGTCGACTTGCCCGAGCCGGACGGCCCCATCACCGCCGTGAACGTGCCCCGGGCCAGGCCCAGCGTCACCCCGTCGAGGGCCGTCACGACGCTGTCCGCCGTACCGTAGGACTTGGTGACCTTCACCAGGCGCAGTGCCTCGGGGGCGGGTCCCGAGTCGTGGCCACGCCGTGCGCCGCTGCGAAACATCGTCATCTCCTCCGTCCGGCACGCCCTGTGCCATGCCCACGACGCTACGGAGGAGACGGCGGCACCACATTGGGCGCAGAACCCGTTTCCAGGGGTGTACTCAGCGACACCCCCACAGGGGCTCACTCCACCAGCACGACTTCCAGCGTGCGCGGCCCGTGCACGCCCTCCACCCGGTCCAGTTCGATGTCGCTGGTCGCCGACGGGCCGGAGATCCAGGTCAACGGGCGGGCCGGGTCCAGGCGTCCGAGGGCCTGCGGGACGGAGGAGACGACCTGGCCGGGGACGCGGACGACGCAGATGTGATGGTCGGGGACGAGGGTGATGCGGCGGCGGCCCTGGTCGGGGAGCCGTCCAGGACGAGCGTCCCGGTCTCGGCGACCGCCACCGCGCAGGCGGTCACCACACTGTCGACCCGGTCCAGTTCCGCCGGGGTGCTCTCCGCCCGGTCCGGCACTCGCGTCACCTCCGTCGCCGCGAGCCAGCCCTCGTCGAGCCCGGACGGCACGAGCACCGAAGAGGCGCCGCGCGCCGCGAGCAGCCCGGCGACGACACCGGCCAGCCCGGCCGCGTCCGTACGGTGCACGACCGCCCGGTAGTCGGCCAGGTTCTCCGCGAGAAGGTCCACCCTCTCCCCGACGGTGCGCTCACCGTGCTCGCGCAGATAGTCACGGCAGACCGCCCGCTCGTACGGGGTGTCGTCACCCGGTACGTCGGCGAGGGCGCGCCGTACCCGGCCCAGGATCCTTTCCCTGCTGCTCACTTCGCCGCTCCCTCTCCGCCCCGCGTACGCTGCCACCAGTCCCGGAACGGCTCCGCCGGCACCGGCGGCAGGTCCCGGGTGCCGCTCCACGCCCGGCCGGGGCCCGGCAGGGTGCGCGGATGCAGGCGACGGGTGCGCGAGGCGAGACGCTGGCCGGTGCGCAGGGCTCCGGGTGCGCGAACGCCCAGCGGGCGGCACGCATCGCGGCACGCTCGGCGGCGTGCCCCTTGGCCGGCTTGAGCACCACCTTGTTGCCGCCCCGGGTCACCTCCCCGCCCTGCGCCACCCGCTCCCGCAGATGCACCAGCACCTCGGGGATGTCGATGGCGACCGGACACACCTCGTAGCAGGCCCCGCACAGCGAGGACGCGTACGGCAGCGAGGCGTCGATCTCGCTGCCGGTGCCACGCAGTTGGGGGCTGAGGATGGCGCCGATCGGGCCCGGGTAGACCGAACCGTAGGCGTGCCCGCCGGCCCGCTCGTACACCGGGCACACGTTCAGGCAGGCCGAGCAGCGGATGCAGCGCAGCGCCTGCCGGCCCACCTCGTCGGCGAGCGTGTCGGTGCGGCCGTTGTCCAGCAGCACCAGATGGAAGGTGCGCGGCCCGTCCCCGTCGGTGGTACCGGTCCAGGTCGAGGTGTACGGGTTCATCCGCTCGGCGGTCGAGGAGCGGGGCAGGGTCTGCAGGAACACCTCCAGGTCCTGCCAGGTCGGCACGATTTTCTCGATGCCGACCACCGAGATCAGCGTCTCGGGCAGGGTCAGGCACATCCGCCCGTTGCCCTCGGACTCCACCACCACCAGGGTGCCGGTCTCGGCGACCATGAAGTTGGCACCGGAGACGCCGACCCTGGCGCGCAGGAACTTCTCCCGCAGATGCAGCCGGGCCGCCTCCGCGAGCTCGGCGGGGGTGTCCGTCAGGCCCTCGGGGGCGGGGCGGCCCCACTCGCCCATCTCGCGGCTGAAGATCTCCCGGATCTCCCCGCGGTTGCGGTGGATCGCCGGCACCAGGATGTGCGAGGGCCGGTCCCTGCCCAACTGCACGATCAGTTCGGCGAGATCGGTCTCGTAGGCGGCGATGCCCTGCGCCTCCAGGGCCTCGTTGAGGCCGATCTCCTGCGTGGCCATCGACTTGACCTTGACGACCTCCGACTCACCGGTCTCCTCCACCAGCTTGGTGACGATCCGGTTGGCCTCGTCGGCGTCGGCGGCCCAGTGCACGGTGCCGCCCGCCGCTGTCACCGCCTCCTCCAACTGCTCCAGATACCGGTCCAGATGACGGAGCGTGTGATCCTTGATCCGCTTGCCGGCCTCGCGCAGTCCGGCCCAGTCGGAGACCTCCGCGACGGCCTTGGCCCGCTTGGCCCGGATGGTGTGCGTGGCGTGCCGCAGATTGCCGCGCAGCGTGGTGTCGCGCACGGCGTTCCGCGCCGCCTCCGGAAACGCCGGCATCCCGACGAACGTCCCGCTCATACGGCCGGCTCCTCCTGAGTGCTCGCCAGGATCTCCGCGAGGTGCACCGGCCGCATACCGGTGCGCAGCCTGGTCATCGTTCCGCCGATGTGCATCAGACACGAGTTGTCGGCCGCGCACAGCACCTCGGCGCCCGTCGACTCGGCGTTGCGCACCTTGTCGGTGCCCATCGCCGCCGAGACATCGGAGTTCTTCAGCGCGAACGTGCCGCCGAAGCCGCAGCACTCCTCCGCGCCCGGCAGTTCGGCCAGCTCCAGCCCCTGACCGCCCGCAGCAGCCGCAGCGGCCGCTCACCGAGCCCGAGACCGCGCAACCCGTGACAGGTGGGGTGGTAGGTCACCTTGTGCGGGTAGTACGCCCCGACGTCCGTCACCCCCAGCACGTCCACCAGGAACTCCGTGAGCTCGTACGTCTTCGGCACCACCGGTGCCAGCGTCGCCGCGAGGGTGTCCCCGCGCCCCTCCGCCCGGGCCCGCTCACCCATCCGCGGATACAGCTCCCGCACCATCGCCCCGCACGACCCGGACGGCGTCACGATCGCCTCGTAACCACCGAAGGCATCGGAGAAATGCCGGGCGAGCGGCTCCGCCTCATGCCGGTAGCCCGTGTTGTAGTGCGCCTGGCCGCAACAGGTCTGCGCCATCGGGAAATCGACGTCGACACCCAGTCTGGTCAGGAGTTTCACCACGGCGCGCCCGGTGTCCGGATAGAGCGTGTCGTTGACACAGGTCAGGAACAGAGCGACACGCATCGCGGCTCCTCGCACATTGATCATCGGTTGTATGAAGGCTAGACCGGCGAGCGCGTCACGGGGAGACCCCGGTCAGCCCCGGGCGAGCCGGTCCTGCGCGGCCTGCCACCGCCGTGTACCGCCGCGCGGCTCGTACCGGGTCAGCGGCTGCGTACGGGTGAGCAGCCGCCGCATCCCGGCCAGATCGCCGGCCAGTCCGTGCGCACGGGCCTGTACCAGCACATTGCCCAGCGCCGCCGCCTCCGCCGGCCCCGACACCACCGGCAGCCCGCAGGCGTCGGCGGTGAGCTGGCACAGCAGGGCGTTGCGGGTGCCCCCGCCCACGATGTGCACCACGTCGACCGGCTGCCCGGCCAGCCGCTGGGCGTCCTCGACGGCCCTGCGGTGCGCGAGGGCGAGCGAGTCGAGGATGCAGCGGGTGATCTCGGCACGCGTGGCCGGCACGGGCTGCCCCGCGTCCCGGCACGCCTCGGTGATCCGCTCCGGCATCCGTCCGGGCGCCAGGAACGCCGCGTCCCCGGCGTCCACCACCGACCGCAGCGCCGGCACCTTGCCGGCCTCGAGCAGCAGCGCGCCCAGATCCGGCTCACCCCAGGCCCGTACACACTCCTGGAGCAGCCACAGTCCCATGATGTTGCGCAGATAGCGGACCGTGCCGTCCAGCCCCAGCTCATTGGTGAAGTTGGCGGACCGGCTCTCCTCGGTCAGCACCGGCGCGTCCAGCTCCAGGCCGGCCAGCGACCAGGTGCCGGTGCAGATGTAGGCGAACCGCTCACCGCCGGCCGGGACGGCGGCCACGGCGGACGCGGTGTCGTGCGAGCCGACCGCCGTCACCGGGACCGGCCCGGTCAGCCCGGTCTCCTCCAGCACCTCCGGCCGCAGCGTCCCGGCCGCGTCCCCGGCCGGCGCAGCGGCGCGAACAGCGACAGGTCGAGACCCAGCTTCTCCGCCACCCCGTACGCCCAGTCGCGGGTGCCCGGGTCGATCAGCTGGGTGGTCGAGGCGTTGGTCAGCTCCGTGCCCTGCCGGCCGGTGAGCCAGTACGTCAGCAGATCAGGGATCAGCAACAGCCTTTTCGCCGCCGTGAGTTGGGCCGAGCCGCGGGCCGCCGTCAACTGGTACAGCGTGTTGAACGGCGCGTACTGAACACCGGTCGCCGCATACAGCTCCGCGGCCGGAAGCGTCGCCCACACCTTTTCCGCGATCCCGTCGGTCCGACTGTCGCGGTAGTGCACGGGCTGCCGAGCAGCGCCCCGTCCGCGTCCAGCAGCCCGTAGTCCACGGCCCAGCTGTCGATGCCGACGGAATCCACCGCGCCGGCCGCCTTCAGCCCGTCCAGGACACCGGCGTACAGCCCCAGGACGTCCCAGCGCAGCCCCTCCGGCACGCGCACCGGGCGGTTGGGGAAGCGGTGGGCCTCGGTCAGCTCCAGACTGCCGGGGCCGACGCGGCCGACCATGACGCGCCCGCTGGACGCGCCGAGGTCGACCGCGGCGTACGACTTCACGGCGGTGCTCATCGCAGGAACGCGGCGGCGACGCCGGCGTCGACCGGGATGTGCAGTCCGGTGGTGTGGGTGAGGTCGCCGCCGGTCAGCGCGAACACGGCGTTCGCCACATGCTCGGGCAGCACCTCCCGCTTCAGCAGCGTCCGCTGGGCGTAGAACTCGCCCAGCTTCTCCTCCGGCACCCCGTACACGGCGGCCCGCTTGGCGCCCCAGCCGCCCGCGAAGATCCCGGAACCGCGCACCACACCGTCCGGGTTGACCCCGTTGACACGGATGCCGTGCTCACCCAACTCCGCTGCCAGGAGGCGTACTTGATGGGCCTGGTCGGCCTTGGTCGCGGAGTAGGCGATGTTGTCGGGGCCGGCGAACACCGCGTTCTTCGACGCGATGTAGACGATGTCGCCGCCCAGTTCCTGCGCGGTCATCACCCGGGCCGCCTCGCGCGAGACGAGGAAGGAACCGCGGGCCATGATGGCGTGCTGGAGGTCCCAGTCCCGCGCGGTGGTCTCCAGCAGCGGCTTGGAGATCGAGACACCGGCGTTGTTCACCACCAGGTCGACCCCGCCGAAGGCGAGCACGGCGGCCCTGAACGCGTCGGCGATCTGCTCCTCGGACGTCACGTCGACGGTCACGGCGACGGCCCTGTCGGAGCCGCCCAGTTCCCCGGCGACCCGCGCGGCGTTCTCCCCGTTCAGATCGGCCACGACGACACACGCGCCCTCGGCCGCCAGCCGCCGGGCGATCGCCCTGCCGATCCCGCTGCCGGCGCCGGTGACCAGCGCGACCCGGGTGGCGAGCGGCTTGGGCCTCGGCATCCGCTGGAGCTTGGCCTCCTCCAGAGCCCAGTACTCGATGCGGAACTTCTCCGACTCCTCGATCGGCGCGTACGCCGACACGGCCTCGGCCCCGCGCATCACATTGATCGCGTTGAGGTAGAACTCGCCGGCCACCCGCGCGGTCTGCTTGTCCTTGCCGAAGCTGAACATGCCCACGCCGGGCACCAGCACGATCGCCGGGTCGGCGCCGCGCATCGCGGGGAGCCGGGCTCCGCGTGCCGCGCGTAGTAGGCGGCGTACTCCTCGCGGTAGGCGGCGTGCAGTTCCTCAGCCGGGCGGCCGCCTCGTCGAGCGGGGCGGACGGCGGCAGGTCCAGGACCAGCGGCCGCACCTTGGTGCGCAGGAAGTGGTCCGGGCAGGAGGTACCCAGCGCGGCCAGCCGCGGGTGCCCGGCGCGGGCCAGGAAGTCCAGTACGGCGTCGGAGTCGTCGAAGTGCCCGACCTGCGGCCGGTCCTGCGAGGCGACGGCCCGCACGAACGGCGCCAGAGCCGCGGCCCGCTCCCGCCGCTCCGCCTCGGACAGCGCCTCGTACCCCTCGATCACCGGGCCGAAGGGCTCGGGCCGGCCGCGCTCGGCGAGGAACTCCTCGGCGGTGCGGATGATGTGCAGCGAGTTCCGCTCGCACTCCTCGGAGGTGTCACCCCAGGCGGTGATGCCGTGCCCGCCGAGCACACAGCCGATGGCCCGCGGGTTGGCCTCCTTGACGGCCGCGATGTCGAGCCCGAGCTGGAAACCGGGCCGCCGCCACGGCACCCACACCACGGTGTCACCGAAGCACTCGGCGGTCAGCTTCTCCCCGTCGGCCGCGCAGGCGAGCGCGATCCCGGAGTCGGGGTGGAGGTGGTCCACATGGGCGGCGTCGACGAGCCCGTGCATCGCGGTGTCGATCGAGGGCGCCGCACCCCTTGCCGTGCAGACAGTAGTCGAACGCGCCGACCATCTCGTCCTCACGCTCGACGCCCGGATACACCCCGGTGAGCGCCCGCAACCGGTCCAGCCGCAACGCGGCCAGCCCCGCCTCGGCCAGGGTCCCGAGATCCCTCCGGACCCCTTGACCCACATCAACTCCACATCACCCCCGGTGACGGGATCGGTCCCGGTGCCCTTGGCGGAGGTGTTGCCGCCGGCGTAGTTGGTGTTACGAGGGTCAGCACCGAGCCGGTGCGACCGAGCGAGGAGAGCGTCAGCTTCGGGATGGGCTGCCATGAACGTCCAGTCCTTATGTCAGAGGGGTGAGTGCACTCAGCCAGGGGCGCGGGGCTGCGTCGAATGTGCGGCCGCCGCCGCGCGGGCGCGACCAGCCCCAGAGGGCCGGCAGTCCGCTGCCAAACAGAAACCCGGCAGACGCTCACGCCCCCAGCCGGCCTGCTCCCCACCAACCCGCTCAGCGACGATCCGCTCGGCCCACCCGGACGCCTTGTAAGCCTTGAGAGGTTCGGGGTCCAGCCCCATTTCCTCCCGCACCTCACGAAGAAGCGGACGCACGTCCGAGTCGAACGCGTCCATCAGCACGGCGTTGGCTTCGAGCACATCCCCGCCCGCTGGGCATCGGCCAACGCCGCCCGGTCGACGAGCAGCGCCTTGGCCGTAGCCTCCTGGACGTTCATGACGGAACGGATGATCGCCGGGATCTTCGCCTCGATGTTGTGGCACTGATCCAGCATGAACGCCACCTCGGAGGTGAACCCACCCCGCGGATCACCTCGTACATGATCCGGAACAACTGGAACGGGTCGGCCGCGCCGACCATCAGGTCGTCGTCCGCGTAGAACCGCGAGTTGAAGTCGAACGCGCCGAGCTTTGCCTCCCGCAGCAGCGTCGCCACGATGAACTCGATGTTGGTGCCCGGAGCGTGGTGACCCGTGTCGACGACCACCTGCGCCTTCGGCCCCAGCTTGAGGCAGTGCGCGTAGGCGGTGCCCCAGTCCGGGACGTCCGTCGTGTAGAACGCCGGCTCGAAGAGCTTGTACTCCAGCAGCATCCGCTGGTCGTCCCCGAGCCGCTCGTACACCTCGGCGAGCCCCTCGGCGAGCCGGTCCTGGCGGGCCCGGATGTCGTCCTGCCCGGGGTAGTTCGTCCCGTCGGCGAACCACAGCTTCAAGTCCTTGGAGCCGGTCGCGTCCATGATGTCGACACACTCCAGCAGATGGTCCACGGCCTTGCGGCGCACGGCCGCGTCAGGGCGCAGACGCTGCCGAGCCGGTAGTCGTCGTCCTGGAAGGTGTTGGAGTTGATCGCGCCGAGCCGTACCCCGCGGTCCTCGGCGTGCTTGGCCAGCGCCGCGTAGTCCTCGACCTTGTCCCACGGGATGTGCAGCGCCACGGTCGGTGCCACACCGGTGAACGCGTGCACCTGGGCGGCGTCGTCCAGCTTCTCCTGCGGGGTGCGGGGGACGCCCTGCTGCGCGAACACCTTGAACCGGGTCCCCGAGTTCCCGTACGCCCAGGACGGCGTCTCCACGGCCTGTGTCTTGAGAGCGGCTTTCACCGCGGCGAGCTCGGTCACGTCAGGGCTCCTGTGACATCGGGTCGTAACGACCACTGAGTGAAACGATTCAGAACGGGAAGCTATGGCGCTCCCGAAAGGGTGTCAACCCCTCCGGCGAAGACGGTCCTCCGTGATCAGGCCGAGACCTGAAGCGGTCGAAAGTTTTTCGACCGGGACCCATTGACGTGACATGCGTCGCGCGCCTACCGTCCCGGCAACCCAGTTGAAACCTTTCACGACGTCGCGAGGGCCTCCGCGGCGTCGTCGAGGAGCCCTCATGACCCACCCGTCCGACACGGGTCCGGCCCCGGTTCTCGCACTGAAGGGCATCTCCAAGTCCTTCGGCGCGGTCCGCGCACTGCGGGACGTCTCCCTGGAGCTGATCCCCGGGGAGGTGCACGCCCTCGCCGGTGAGAACGGAGCCGGCAAGTCCACCCTCATCAAGACGCTCGCCGGAGTGCACCGGCCGGACACCGGCCAGGTGCTGCTCGACGGCGCGCCGGTCGTCTTCCACGGCCCCGGCGACGCCCGCGACGCCGGTATCGCCGTCATCTACCAGGAGCCGACGCTCTTCCCCGACCTGTCGATCGCCGAGAACATCTTCATGGGCCGGCAGCCCCGGCGCGCGTTCGGCCGGATCGACCACCGGGCCACCCACGACGCGACCGCCGCCCTGATGCGGCGGCTCGGTGTCGAACTCGACCCGGACCGGCCGGCCCGCGGACTGTCCATCGCCGACCAGCAGATCGTCGAGATCGCCAAGGCGCTCTCGTTCGACGCCCGCGTCCTGATCATGGACGAGCCCACCGCCGCCCTCACCGGCAGCGAGGTCGCCCGCCTCTTCGGCGTCGTGCGCACGCTGCGCGAACAGGGGGCCGCGGTGCTGTTCATCTCCCACCGGCTGGAGGAGATCTTCGAGATCTGCCGGCGGGTCACCACCTTGCGCGACGGCGCCCGGATCTCCAGCGAGCCGCTGGCCGGCATGACCGAGGACGACCTGGTCCGCCGGATGGTCGGCCGCGACCTCGAGGAGCTCTACCCCAAGCAGGACGTGACGCCGGGCGGGATCGCCCTGAGCGTGCGCCGGCTGACCCGTGAGGGTGTCTTCACCGATGTCTCCTTCGACGTACGGTGCGGTGAGATCGTCGGACTGGCCGGGCTCGTCGGGGCCGGGCGCACCGAGGTGGCCCGCGCGGTGTTCGGTGTCGACCGCTGGGACGCCGGCGAGGTCGAGGTCGACGGACGCAGGCTCGTCAACGGCGCCCCGTCCACGGCCATGGCCGCCGGACTCGCCCTGGTCCCGGAGGACCGGCGCGCCCAGGGCCTGGTGATGGACATGTCCATCGAGCGCAACATCGGCCTCACCGGACTCCGTACGACCGTGAGGGCCGGACTCATGGACCGCGGCGCCGAACGCAGCCGTTCCCTCGACTGGGCCGTCAGGCTCCAGGTCAAGTACGCCCGGATCGCCGACACGGTGAACACCCTGTCCGGCGGCAACCAGCAGAAGGTCGTCCTCGCCAAGTGGCTCGCCACCGGGCCGAAGGTGCTGATCGTGGACGAGCCCACGCGCGGTATCGACGTCGGCACCAAGGCCGAGGTGCACCGGCTGCTGTCGCAGCTCGCCGCCGACGGTGTCGCCGTCCTGATGATCTCCTCCGACCTGCCCGAGATCCTCGGCATGGCCGACCGCGTGCTGGTGATGCACGAGGGCCGGCTCACCGCCGAGATCTCCCGGACCGACGCCACCGAGGAAACCGTGATGGCCGCAGCCACGGGAGGGCCGCCGCATGACGGTCACCGCTCCCGAAGAAGCCCCGTCGCCGAGGTGCCCGGAGCGGGCGCCACCCGGCTGGTGGACCGCGTCTTCAAGATGCGCGAACTCGCCATCCTGCTGGTCTTCCTGGTGATGATCGCCGTCACCCAGGCCGGCAACAGCGAGTTCCTGTCCGAACAGGGCATCAAGGACCTGCTGCTGAACGCGACCATCCTGGTCCTGGTCGCCACCGGCCAGTCCCTGGTCGTCATCACCCGCAACGTCGACCTGTCCGTCGGCTCCACCCTCGGCATCAGCGCCTTCGCCGCAGGCCTCTACCTCCAGGACGGCGGGAACCCCGTCGTCGCCATCGCCCTCGCCGTGCTGCTCGGCATCGGCTTCGGCCTGCTCAACGGCCTCCTCGTCAGCCTCGGCCAGGTGCCCGCCCTCGTGGTCACCCTCGGCACCCTGTACATCATCCGCGGCATCGACTCCATCTGGGTCGGCTCCCGCCAGATCACCGCCGCCGATCTCCCCGGCGGATTCGTCGACTTCGGCTCGGGCGGCATCTCGGCGGTGCCGTATCTGGCGATGATCGCGCTCGCGGTGTTGGTGGCGACCGCGTACTACCTCGAACACTTCGGCGGCGGACGCGAGTTGTACGCGCTCGGCTCCAACCCGGAGGCCGCCCGCCTCGCCGGCATCCCCGTACGCAAGCGGGTCCTCGCCGCGTACACCTTCTGCGGCGCCCTCGCCGGACTCGCCGGCGCCCTGTACCTGGCCCGCTTCGGCAACGTCGACTCCGGCACCGGCACCGGCTACGAACTCACCGTCGTCAGCGCCGTCGTGGTCGGCGGCGTGGTCTTCACCGGCGGCTCCGGGAGCGTCTACGGCGCGGCCCTCGGCGCACTGCTGCTGACCTCCGTCAACAGTGTGCTGCCCGCCCTCGGCGTCAGCTCCGTGTGGGTGCTCGCCATCAACGGCATCCTGCTCATCCTCGCCATCGCGGTCGACCGGATCGTCGCGCTGCGCGTGGCCTCCGCCCTGAAGAAGAGGAACGCCCGCCATGCCTGAGTCCGGATTCCCGGCGCACCGCGCCGTCCGCTGGGACACGGTCGTCGGCGCCCTGCTCGTCGTGGTCCTGCTGCTGTCCTTCACCACCGTCGACGGCTTCGGCAACGCGCTCAACCTGTCGTTCCTCATCGGCAACACCCTGCCGATCGCGCTGATCGCCCTGCCCATGACCCTGCTCGTCGTCTCCGGCGAGATCGACCTCTCCGTGGCCTCCACGGCCGGCCTGTCCGGCGCGGTGATGGGCGCCCTGTGGAACCAGGGCATGACCATCGAGACGATCATCCCGGTCTGCCTCCTCATCGGCGTCGTCTGCGGCCTGATCAACGGACTGCTGGTGACCCGTCTCGGACTGCCGTCCCTCGCCGTGACCATCGGCACGCTGGCCGCCTACCGCGGCATCGCGCAGATCGTGCTCGGCTCCGACGCGGTGACCGACTTCCCCGCCCCGTACCTGGACTTCGCCGCCGGACGCATCGGCGAAACGTTCGTCCCGTACGCCCTCCTGCCGTTCCTGGTGCTGCTCGCCATCGCCGTCGTCGCCCTGCACGCCACCCTGTTCGGGCGGTCGCTCTTCGCGATCGGCGCGAGCGAGGAGGCGGCGCGGTTCGCCGGCATCCGCGTCAGGCGGCGGAAGCTGACGCTGTTCGTGCTGACGGGGCTCATGGCCTCCCTCACGGGGTCTTCTGGGCCCTGCACTACGCCAGTGCGCGCTATGACAACGCGACCGGGCTCGAACTCTCCGTCGTGGCGGCCGTGTTGCTCGGCGGAATCGACTTCGACGGCGGCAAGGGGACGCTCGGTGGCGCGATCGCAGGGGTGTTTCTGCTGGGGGCGCTGCAGAACGTGATGAGCCTTCAGGATGTTTCCGCGCAGTCGCAGATCGTCGTCACCGGGGTGCTGCTTGTTCTTTCGGTCCTCGGACCGCGTGTCGCTCGGCAGGTTGCCCTGGCCAGGGCGCGGAAGCTCACGTCGACGGCGTAGGGCTTTCGATGGCTGCGGGTCCGTTGTGGCCGCTCGCGCAGTTCCCGCGCCCCTTCGGGGGCGCTTCTCCTCACCTTCTGAAAAGGAACCCACCATGCGCAAGGCAACCCTCCGTCGTACCTGTGCGGCCCTCGCCGCCGTCACCTCGCTCGCTCTGGCCGCCACCGCCTGTGGAGGTACCACCAAGGAGGACGTCAGGAACGAGGGCGGCGGGGCGGCCGCCTCGGGCGGGAAGGCCGACCCGAACGCGGCCACCAAGAAGGGCCTGACCGTCGGCTTCCTGCCCAAGCAGGTCAACAACCCCTACTTCACCAGCGCCGACAAGGGCGGCGAGAAGGCCGTCAGGGAACTGGGCTCCACCTACAAGGAGGTCGGCCCCTCCAGCGCCACCGACACCGCCGGCCAGGTCTCCTACGTCAACACCCTGACCCAGCAGCAGGTCGACGCCATGGCCGTCTCCGCGCAGGACCCGGGCGCCCTGTGCACGGCGCTCAAGCAGGCCATGAAGAACGGCATCAAGGTCGTCACCTACGACTCCGACACCACCGCCGACTGCCGCAACGCCTTCGTCTCCCAGGCCAGCGGCGAGGACCTGGGCCGCACCGAGGTGCAACTGCTCGCCGAACAGATCGGCTACAAGGGCGAGATCGCGATCCTGTCCGCCGCCCAGACCGCGACCAACCAGAACGCCTGGATCGAGTTCATGAAGGACGAACTCGAGGACCCCAAGTACAAGGACATCAAGCTGGTCAAGGTCGCCTACGGCAACGACGACGCCCAGCAGTCCTTCCAGCAGACCCAGGGTCTCCTCCAGGAGTACCCGGACCTGAAGGGGATCATCTCCCCGACCACCGTGGGCATCAAGGCCGCCGCCCAGTACCTGTCCGGCTCCAAGTACAAGGGCAAGGTCAAGCTGACCGGCCTCGGCACCCCCAACGACATGCGCAAGTACGTCAAGAACGGCACCGTCGAGGCGTTCGAGCTCTGGGACCCGGCGAAGCTCGGCGAACTGGCCGCCCGTACCGCCGTCGCCCTGTCCTCGGGGCAGATCACCGGCAAGGAGGGCGAGACCTTCCAGGCCGGCGACATGGGCGAGTACACCATCGGCAAGGACGGCGTGATCAACCTCGGCAAGCCCACCGTCTTCGACGCCGGGAACATCGACCAGTTCGACTTCTGACCCCCATCCCCCGAAGGAGCGGTACCGCATGCGACGCGTCTGTTTCCTGCTCAGGGTCCGACAGGACCGGATCGCCGAGTACCGCGAACGGCATGCCGCCGTGTGGCCCGAGATGCGCGAGGCGCTCTCGGCCACCGGCTGGCACAACTACTCCCTCTTCCTGCGCGACGACGGCCTGCTCGTCGGCTATCTGGAGACCGAGGACTTCGAGGCCGCCAAGGCCGGCATGGAGGCCACCGAGGTCAACGCCCGCTGGCAGGCGGAGATGTCCCCCTTCTTCGAGTCCCTCGACGGCTCCCGGCCGGACGAGGCGATGACACCGCTGACCGAGGTCTTCCACCTCGCCTGACGACGGAGCCCGCGATGAGACGACGCACTCTTCTGGCCGGAGCACTCCTGGGCACCGCGGCGGCCCCCGCCCTCGCCTCCGGCACCGCACGGGCCGCCGCACCCGGTCCGTCGGTCACCCGCACCGGCACCACCACGCTCGACAGCCGGGCGGTCTACTTCGTGTCGTACGACGGTCTGGTCAACAACAACGCGTTCCAGAAGAACGGCCTCCTCACCCACAACGGCCACCAGTACGCGGCCTGGTACACCGCCGACCGGGGCGCGGTCGCCGCCCGCCGCGCCCTCGGCGCGAGCACCTGGCAGACCGTGCGGCTCGGCCACAGCCTGCGGTACGACGACTCCCACAACGTCATCTGCATGGGCGTGTCGAAGACCGACGGCCGGCTGCACCTCACCATGGACGCCCACAGCGACGGCTTCACCTACATCAAGTCCGTCGCCGGGCTCCTGGACGACCCCACCGGCCTCGGCTGGACCGCGAGCCGCTTCGGCGCCCTGCAGTCCACCCTCGACGGGCTCGCCCTCACCTCACAGTTCACCTACCCCAGTTCGTCGCCACCCCCGAGGGCCGGCTCCAGCTCAGCTACCGGGCCGGTGTCTCCGGCAACGGCCGCAACGCCCTCGCCGAGTACGACGGCGGCCGCTGGACCGCGCTGGGGAGTGGAGCGCCTCCACCGGTACCTACAGCAGCGAGCACGGCTCCTCCACCGCGCGGAACATGTACCTGCACGGCATCGACTACGACCGCGCCGGCCGGCTGCACTCCTTCTTCACCTGGCGCGAACAGAACGGTGCCGTGATGTGCTCCGGCGGCGGCCTCACCAACCACGACACCGGCTACGTCCACTCCGACGACCGCGGCCGCACCTGGCGCAACGCCGCGGGCACCGTCGTCGGGAGGACCGGCACCCCGGACCTGGTCTCCGTCACCGACGCCGGACTGGTCGTCGACCCGCTGAACCCGGACCACTCCCTGATGAACCAGGAGAGCCAGTCCACCGACTCCGCCGGCCGCCCGCACGCGATCATCTCCTACGTCCCCGGCCGCTTCGGCCAGTGCACCACGGACTACGTCGCCGACCGCACCGCGAACGGCCGCGCCTTCCACGTCCGCAGAACCGCCGCCGGCGGCTGGCAGAAGACCGAGATCCCCGTCCCGCTGAACTCGAGCCAGCGCACCAGACTGCTTCTGGACCGCTACGACAACGCCTACGCAGTGTTCCCCTACGGCCGTATCGCCGCCGCCTCCGCGGCCTCCGGGCACACCGACTGGAGACCGCTGTACGACGGCGCCGGCCTGAACGCCTTCGGCGAGGTCGTCATCGACGAGACCCGCGTCGCCCAGGACGGGGTGCTGTCCGTCATGTACCAGGAGAAGTCCACCGGTACGACACCCTCACCGCTGCACGTCGCCGACTTCCGTCTGCCCGCCTGACCGTGTCCGCCCGGGGGCGGCCCGTGCCGGTAGTGTGAAGGCCCGCCGCGCCGCCCCCGCTCCCTGGAGGTCCCTGTCCGATGGCCCAGTCGGTGGGTATCAAGGACGTCGCCCGCGTCGCCGGAGTATCCGTCGGCACGGTCTCCAACGTGATCAACCGCCCGGACACGGTCGCCGCCGAGACCCGGGCACGGGTGCTGTCCGCCATAGACCGGCTCGGCTACGTCCGCAGCGAGTCCGCCCGCCAGCTGCGCGCCGGCCGCAGCCGCATCATGGGCCTGCTCGTCCTGGACATGGGCAACCCGTTCTTCGTCGACGTCGCCCGCGGCGCCGAACGCGCCGCCCGTGAGGCCGGGCTCGGCGTGATGGTCTGCAACAGCGCCCAGAACCCGGGCGAGGAGGCCGAGTACCTCTCCTCTTCGCCGAACAGCGGGTCCGGGGGTCCTGCTCACCCCGGCCGACGCCACCGGCCGAAACATCGAGGCGTTCCGCCGGCACGGCATCCCCTTCGTCCTGGTCGACCGGGTCGCCGAGGGCACCACCGAGTGCTCGGTCTCCGTGGACGACGTCGCGGGCGGCGCGCTCGCCGTACGGCACCTCGTCGACGCCGGACACCGCTCCCTCGCGTACGTCAGCGGCCCGCCCGGACTGAACCAGGTCCGCGACCGCCGCACCGGCGCCCTGAACGCCCTCGCCGAGGCAGGACTCGGCCCCGACAGCCTGCGCGAGCTGCCCACCGAACGGCTCGACGTCGCCGCCGGACGTGACGCGGGCGCCCGCCTCCTCGGCCTCGCCGACCGGCCCACCGCCGTGTTCTGCGCCAACGACCTGCTCGCCCTCGGCGTGCTCCAGGCGCTCTACGCGGCCGGTGTCGGCGTCCCCGACGACCTGGCGATCGTCGGCTACGACGACATCGAGTTCGCCGCCGCCGCTGCCGTACCGCTCACCTCCGTACGGCAGCCCGCGGTCACCATGGGCGCCCTGGCGGCGGAGCTGCTGCTGGAGGAGACCGAGAGCGAGGGCACCGGCACACCGCACGAGCACCGCAGGGTCGTGCTGAGCCCGGAACTGGTGGTCCGGCGCTCCAGCCTCCCGGCCCGCTGACGGACAGTCAGTAAAATCCCATGATCCCGGCCTCGTTGGCCGGACGAACATATGTTGAACTGGGTCATGGTCCGACAATCCGTTCGTCCCGGAGCCCTCCTTGACCGTCAGCTATCGCCAGCCCGGCGTGGTCCTCACCGACCGCCGGTTCACCGTGCCCCTCGATCACGACAACCCCTCCGGGGAGACGATCGAGCTGTACGCGCGTGAGGCCGTCGGGAGTGACAAGGCCGGCCAGGACCTCCCTGGCTGCTCTACCTCCAGGGCGGACCCGGCTTCGGGGCGAACCGTTTCATCGGGAAGCAGGCCTGGCTCGGCCGGGCCCTCGAGGACTATCGCGTCCTGCTGCTCGACCAGCGCGGCACCGGCGGCTCCACCCCGCCAACCGGCAGACGCTCCCGCTGCGCGGCGGCCCCGCCGAGCAGGCCGGCTACCTGGCCCACTTCCGCGCCGACGCGATCGTCCGCGACTGCGAGGCGATCCGCCCGCAGATCACCGGCGGCGCCCCTGGACCGTCCTCGGCCAGAGCTTCGGCGGCTTCTGCACCGTCGCCTACCTCTCCACCGCGCCCGAGGGCCTCGACACCGCCTTGATCACGGGCGGCCTGCCCTCCCTGGACGCCCACGCCGACGACGTCTACCGGGCCGCCTACCCGCGTATCGAACGCAAGGTCGCCGCCCACTACGCCCGCTACCCGCAGGACGTCGAACGCGCCCGCCGCATCGCCGACCACCTCCTCACCCACGACGTCGTCCTCCCGAACGGGTACCGGTTCACCGTCGAGGCGTTCCAGTCCCTGGGCCGCGTGCTGGGCAGCGGCGACGGCAGCCACCAGCTGCACCACCTCCTGGAGGACGCCTTCGTCCCCACCCCGGCGGGCCCGGCGCTCGCCGACGCGTTCCAGGAGCAGGTCCAGGGCCTCCTCTCGTACGCGGGTCATCCGCTCTACGCGCTCGTCCACGAGGCGTGCTACGGCCAGGACGCCCGCCCCACCGCCTGGTCGGCCGAGCGGGTGCGCGCGGAGTTCCCGCGGTTCGACGCCGCCAAGACGCTCGCCGGCGACGAGCCGCTGCTGTTCACCGGCGAAACCATTCACCCCTGGATGTTCGACAACGACCCCGCGCTGCGCCCGTTGCGCGAGACCGCCGGACTGCTCGCCGCGCGCACCGACTGGACGCCCCTGTACGACCCCGCCCGCCTCGCCGTCAACGAGGTCCCGGTCGCGGCGGCCGTCTACCACGACGACATGTACGTCGACACCGCCCACGCGCTGACCACCGCCGCCGCCATCCGCGGCCTGCGCACCTGGGTCACCGACGAGTTCGAGCACGACGGCGTCCGAACGGGCGGCCCCGGGTGCTGGACCGGCTGCTCGCCCTGGCGCGCGACGAGGTCTGAGCCGGGCGGGGCGGTGACCGGGGCGCTGCCGGACAGGCCCTAGTCTCAATGCCGTTCGGTTAAGGGTTCGGCTGACGGCGCAACGCCCGGCGTTTCGGCTGGTGATACGGGTGCAGCCCCTGTAGTGGTTCTCGGGTCCGCCAAGACTCGTGTTCCTCCACAAGGGCTGCAGGTGTCCGATTCTGCCATTACGCATGCTCCCGGCGCGTTGGCCGTGGGGCACCTGGGCGAGTTGACCCAGGTTGTTCCGTTCGAGCTCGTCGACCAGGCACTCGCCTCCGCGGGCGGTCTGCAGCATCGGATACGGCGGCTGCCGTCCCGGGTGGTGGTCTACCTCCTCCTGGCGGGTGCGCTGTTCACCGGGCTGGGCTGGACACGGGTCTGGGCCCGCCTGACCGCCTCGCTCCCCGTGCCACTGCCACCGCCGGCGCCTTCGTCGATCACAGCCGCGATGCGACGGGTCGGCCCCAAGCCGTTGAAATCTCTGTTCGACCTGGTGAAAGGCCCCGCGGCGGTGACCGCGACACAGGTGACACGGTTCGCGGGCCGGCTGGTAGTCGCGATCGACGGCACCCAGATACCACTGCCGGACACGCCCGCAAACCTGTCGGTGTTCCCCAAGACGAAGGCCGGGCCGAACGGGCCGGCCGGTTACCTGATGCTGCGGCTGGTCGCGCTGGTGGCGTGCAGGACCAGAACACTGCTGGACGCGGCCTTCGGCACTGATGCCACCGGCGAACTGACCTACGCCGGCGACCTGGTCACCACCGCGGGCCGGACCGGAACACTCCGGCCCGGAATGCTGCTGCTCGGCGACCGGAACTTCTCGGCCACCGCCTTCGTGGGCACGGTCGCGTCCACCGGCGCGGACTTTCTCATCCGCGCCAAGACCCACAGCACGGCGCTCAAGCTGCCGGTCCTACGCCGTCTGCCCGACGGCACGTTCCTGTCCCGCGTCGGCGAGGTCACCGTCCGCGTCATCGAAGCCCACATCACCCTCGCCCCTGCTGACGGCACCAGTGAGCGCCCAGCCGCCCAGGGCGCCTACCGGCTCGTCACCAGCCTGCTCGACCCCGATGAGGCATCCGCGACCGACCTGGTCAGGCTCTACCACGAGCGCTGGGAGATCGAGACCGGCTACTACGAGCTGAAATCAACCATCCTCGGCGGAAGAGTCCTGCGCGGACGCCACCCGGCGGCCGTCGCCCAGGAAACCTGGGCACTCCTGGTCGCCTACCAGGTACTACGCACCGCAATGAGTGACGCTGTTTTGCACCGGCCCGACATAGACCCCGACCGTGCCGCGTTCACCATCGCGCTGAACACAGCACGTGACCAGGTCATCCGCGCCGCCGGCATCATCGCCCACACCCGCGTCGACCTCGTCGGCCGGATCGGCGCCGCGATACTCGACGGCCTCCTGCCAGCCCGCCGGAACAGGACCCGGCCCCGCGTGAAGAAGCGAGCAATCAGCTCCAAATACCGCGCCGTCGGCCGCGACATCGACCACCGAACCCACAGGACCACCATCCAGATCGAGCACAACCCCTTGCCAAGCCGACCAGACGGCTAACCGAACGGCATTGGCCCTAGTCTGCGGCCATGACCGAGCCGACGAACAGTCAACTCCAGCCCATGCCCGACGACTGGCAGCGCGCACTGGCCGTGGTCGCCCACCCGGACGACCTCGAGTACGGCTGCTCGGCGGCCATCGCGTCCTGGACGGATGCCGGCCGCGAGGTCACGTACGTCCTGGTGACCCGGGGCGAGGCCGGCATCGACACGCTGGAGCCGGCGCGGTGCGCGCCGCTCCGGGAGCGCGAGCAGCGGGCCAGTGCCGCCGTGGTCGGCGTGTCGGAGGTCGACTTCCTCGGCCACGCGGACGGGGTCGTCGAGTACGGCCCCGCGCTGCGCCGCGACATCGCCGCCGCCATCCGACGGCACCGGCCCGAGCTGGTGATCACCCTCAACCACCGGGACACCTGGGGCGGCACCTACTGGAACACCCCGGACCACGTGGCCGTCGGGCGGGCCGTGCTCGACGCGGCCGGGGACGCCGGCAACCGGTGGATCTTCCCCGAGCTGACCGAGCGGGGCCTGGAGCCCTGGAGCGGCGTCCGCTGGGTGGCGGTCGCCGGTTCCGCTCACTCCACGCACGCCGTGGACGCGACGGCCGGTCTCGAGCGGGCGGTCGCCTCCCTGCTCGAACACCGCACGTACATCGAGGCGTTGACCGACGAGGACCCGGAGGCGTACGCGCGCGGGCTGCTGACCGGGTTCGCCCGGGAGACGGGGAAGCGGTTCGGGGACCGTCCCGCGGTCGCCTTCGAGCTGTTCCCCGGTGATCCCCGCGGACGAGGGCGGGCAGCTGCCGGCGGAGCGGTTCGAGGAACATCGCGGGCAGCTCGAGGCGGTCCTGCCGCCCGCTCGGCTCCCCGACCGAGGCGGAGGCCGCCGTCCAGGAGGCCTGGCTGCGGCTGGGCCGGACACCCGCGGTCCCCGCCTGCGTGGCGGCACCACCCAAGCGCCGGGCCGCACACCCCCGCGAGCGCCACCCCGGACTCACCCCCGCCGCTCCAGCCACACCCGCAACCCCTCCGGCATCAACGTCAGCCGCTCAGCCACCCGCAACCGATACCCCGGGTCGGGCCGCAGCTCATACCGCCGCAACAACAACCCCAGCACCAACACCGCCTCGTGCAGCGCGAACTGCCGTCCGATACACGCCCGCGCCCCCGTCCCGAACGGCTTGAACACATGCGGCGCACGCCCCGGACCGCCCCCGCCTCGAACCGGCCCGGATCAAAGGACTCCGCGTCGGCCCCCACACCCCCGCGTCCCGATGCAGCATCGGCGTCAGCACCAACGTCCAGGCCCCCGCCGCATCGGATGCACACCCCCAGGACCGTGTCCCGGACAGCCTCCCGCGCGAAGGCCGGCGCGGTAGGCCACAACCGCAGCGTCTCGTCCAGCACCCGCCGCACATACCGCAGCTTCGCCACCTGCTCGTACCCCGGCGCGGCCACCTCCCCCACACCCGGTCCACCTCCGCACGCGCACGCTCCGCGACATCGGGCCGCAGCGACAGATGGTGCAGCGCGAACGACAGCGCGCCCGACGTCGTCTCGTGCCCCGCCACCAGAAACGTGATCACCTGCCGCCGCACGTTCTCCGCCGACAACCGCTCCCCGGTCTCCGGATGCGCGGTCTCCAGCATCCGGTCCAGCAGATCCCCGTCCCCACCGCCCGAGGCCCGCCGCTCCCGCACCACCTCGTCGACGACGCGCTCGAGAAGCGCGATGTCGGCCGCGTTCCGCCGGCCCGCCCGGCGCAGCAGCAGCGGGGCCAGCGGCCCCGGCACACTGTTCAGCCGCTGCGCGTGACTCAGCGTGCCGACCATCGCGGAGACGAACGGATGCGGACGGGCCCGTTCGAAGGACCCGAAGTCGTGCCCGAACCCGGTCCGCGCGATCGTCTCCAGCGTCAGTCTGGTCATGTCCCCGGGCACGTCCACCGGCCGTCCCCCGGCCGCCGCGAGGTCCCAGTGCTCCGTCAGCCGCTCCGCCACCGACAGCATCATCGGGTGGTACCCGGCCATCGCCTCCCGGCTGAACCCGGGCGCCAGCACATCGTGCGCGAGCTGCCAGTTCGGCTCGTGGTTGTACGCGGTGAACAGCCCGTCGCCCGCGACCGGCCGCAGATTGGCGATCCCCAGCCCCACATGCTTGGCGAACCGTGACTCGTCGGCCAGCTCGGCCACCAGATCCGCGCCCCAGGTGAACACGAACTCCCTGCCGAACGCGCTCCGCCGGAAGATCGGCCCCAGCCGGCGGGCGTACTTCAGGGAGTCCTGCACGGGCGTGGCCCCGCTCGCCCCGATCAGATCGCCGAGCAGCGGCAGCCGGTACGGCGGTCGGGGATGCGGTGCAGCTCCGGCCAGCCCCGCTCCGCGCTGCGGAACCCCTTCGGCGGTACGGCCCGTGTCGTCGTCTCCGCCATGACGCCATCCCCTTCGACCCGGCGAGCCACGTGTTGTACGTGAGTTCAATAAGGCGGATCCAGTCTGGTCCGGCCGCTGAAAGGGCGTCAAGTACAGTGCGGGAATGGCCGTGAACCAGGGCGGGCGCACGCGGCGCCGGCTCAGTACCGGGGAGCGCCGGGAGCAGCTTCTGGCGGTCGGCGCGCGGCTGTTCTCGGAGAGTCCCTACGACGACGTGTGGATCGAGCGGGTCGCCGAGATCGCCGGGGTGTCGCGCGGACTTCTGTACCACTACTTCCCGGCCAAGCGGGACTTCTTCGCGGCGGTGGTGGAGCGGGAGAGCGAGCGGATGCTCCGGATGACGGCGGCGGTCCCCGGCGTCCCGGTGCGCGAGCAGCTCACGGCGGGCCTCGACGCGTATCTGGCGTACGTCGAGGCGCATGCGCACGGCTATCGCGCCTTCCACCGCGCCGACGCGGCGGGGGACCAGGCGGTGCGCCGGGTCTACCGGCGGGCGCTGGCCGCGCAGGAGCGGCAGATCCTGGCGGCGCTCGCCCGGGACCCCGAGTTCGGTCCGGTCCTCGAGGTGCGGCCGGACACCCGGCTGGCCGTGCGCGGCTGGCTGGCCTTCACCACCGCCGTCTGTCTGGAGTGGCTGCGCGGCCCGGAGCTGGACCGCGAGCAGGTGCGCGACCTGTGCGTGCGTGCCCTGCTGGGTGTTCTCGCGTCCTGAGACAGCTCTCGTAAAGATCGCGCCATCCGGTTGGCGCCCACCCCGATCTCCTATAAGTTAGGCAAGGCTTACCTAAGAGGAGGTTCCGGGATGGTTGATGACACGCATGGCTGGACGGCCGCGCCCGGTGCGGCGGAACGGGCCCGCTCGGTGCTCGCCGCCGCGTGGTCCTGCGCGGTGACCGCGGAGGGCACCCGGGAGGAACTCGTCGGCGCGCACAGCGTGACCGACGACGGACAGGTGCTGCTGCACGTCCCCGAGGACAGCGCCCTGCTCGCCGCCGCGATCTGCGCGCCCCGCGGCGAGCCGTCCGCCGTGCTCGAGTTCGCCGACGTCGCCCCCGTCCCCCTGCGCAACCGGATCCGCGCCCGGCTGTGGCTGGCCGGCTGGTTCGCCGTGCGGGACGAGCACCTCGTCTTCCGGCCCACGCGCGTCGTGCTCCGGCAGCCGTCCGGCGCCGTGGTGGTCGACGTCGACGAGTTCACCGCCGCCGCGCCCGACCCGCTCGCCACCGCCGAGGCCCGGCTGCTGAGCCATCTGGCCGACTGCCACGCCGACGCCGTGGAGCGGCTGACCCGCCTGGTCGACCACGGCAGTCTGCACGGCGCGGTCCGTGTCCAGCCGCTCGCCGTCGACCGGCACGGACTGACCCTGCGCATCGAACGCGTGCGGTCCGGCGGTGACGTACGGCTGCCGTTCCACGCGCCCGCGGACGACGTCTCCCAGCTCACCGAGCGCATGCACGTACTGCTCGCCCAGGCGAGCGCCGCGTCCTGCCCCCGTCCGCTGCAGCGGCAGCGCGCCGACGGCGAGGCGTGACCCGGGAGTCCGGTCCCGCGGGCGGGTCACACGGAGCGGTGGGAGGCGCCGCCGCGCTTCTGGCGCAGCCGGTCCCGCAACCGGGTGAGACGCGGCAGCCGCCGGCGCTGCTCCTGCGAGTGCCGGTCCAGCTCCTCGAACAGTCGGCGTGTGCGGTGCTCGGTGTCCATCTCGTCGAGGATGCGGTTGACCTCGGTCAGTACGGCGCCCAGCAACTGCCACTGACGGGCGTCGCGCCGGGCCTGCTCGAAGAGCAGCAGGGCCAGCCGGTCGCGGGTGGCGGCCGCCTGCCGCAGCTGGGCGGTGAGCCGGTCCTCCGCCGACTCGGCGTTCGCGCTCACGCTCGTGGTCACCAGCACCGCGAAGCTGACCACGGCGTCCGCGATCTCGGACAGCAGATCCTCGAACGCGGCGCCCGTCTCCGGATCGAACAGCCGCTGCCCCTCGCGCTCCTTGGACAGGTCGGTGAGCGTGCGCGCGAGGACCCGCAGTACCACCGTGCAGATCTCCAGCGTGTCCAGCCCGGTACGCAGCACCACGCGGTGCAGCAGTCCCTCACGGACCCGCGGATTGAGCCGCAGGCTGTCCTCCGCCTGTCTGAGGTCCGCGTCCACCTCGACGATGTCGTGGTCCAGCCGCCGTGCCTCGTGCAGCCGGGCTGCCGCCCGGTCCGGGGCGTACGGCCCGCCGCCTCCTCGCCGATGCGCAGCATGAGCTGCCGTACCCGCCGGGCCAGCTCCTCGATGGACTCGCCGGCCTCCTCCACCCACACGGGCGGCGCCAGCAGCAGATTGAACGCCATCCCGACGGTCGCCCCGATCAGCGTCTCCACGATCCGGGACCAGGCGGTGTCCCCGTGCGTGGTCACCCCGAGCACCAGCATCGCGCTGATCGCCACCTCGGGCACGAACTCGTCCACCCGCACCAGATGTCCGATGATCAGCGACGCCAGGATGAGCAGACCCAGACTCCACCAGGTCAGACCCACCAGGAGGCTGAAGAGGATGGCCACGACGACACCGGTCACCACGGAGTTCACCCGGCGCATCCCGGTGGTGAGCGTGGAGTACAGGGTGACCTGGACGACGAGCAGTGCGGTCAGGGGAGCGGTGAGCGGCGCGGCCTCCGGACTGAGCCGGGTCGCGATGGCGAAGGCGACGGTCGCCGCCGCCGCCGACCGCACCGTCTGCACGGTCACCGGGTCCCGGTGCAGCTTGACGAACCGGGCGACCGGCGCGGTCATCTCACGTACCACTCGCATCCTCCGACGCTTCCCCCTCCCCGGACACGTCGAACGTGTTCACCGGGTACGGCAGTCGCCCGGGGGACAAGCCGGCCGGGCCTACAGCTTGTCGAGGAAGGCGAACAGATGGCCCCTGGTACGGGCGATCTGCTCCTCCACGGTGAGGCTCTCCTCGAAGCGGCCCCCGCTCTCCGGGACCTTTCTTCCGCGCAGATACAGGGAACAGGCGAGATCGGTGCACATGTAGGCGCCGACCGAGTTGCCCTCGCGCCCTGCCGGGCCCGCCTTGCGCGCGGTCATCAGGGCGACACCGCCGCGCGGATGCGTGGTCAGGCACAGGGAGCACATGCTGCGGTGCAGAAAACCCCGCTGGGCGGGCTGGAAGCGCATGGCCACCCCGACGAGACGGTCCTCCCGCTCGGTGACGAGATAGCTGCGGTCGGGCGCGCCGGGATCGCGCCAGCCCAGGAAATCGAGATCGTCCCAGCCGCGTTCGCCCAGGTCCCGCGGTACGGCCAGCCGCTTGGCCTCACCCTTCGAGCAGTTGATGAACGAACCGCGGATGTCCTGCTCGGTGAGTGCTCTCATGGGGTCGTCTCCTGCGGATCGTTTCGAAACCTAGGGGGTCCAGGTTTCTGGTCAGGGTAGGGATCCGCCGACGGGGGAGCCAGCGGTTTTCCCGGGACCGCGCCCCGTGTCCTTCCGTACGCTGTACGGCAGTCGCCGAGAGGAGGGGTGCGGACGATGGGGGACTCCTGGGATCGGGCCCGCCGGGTGCTCACGCGGGCGGGGCTGCCGTCCGGCGCGCTCGCCGCCGTACGGCCGATGAGCGGAGGCACCTACAACACCGTCGAGGAACTCCGCCTCACCGACGGCAGCCGCTATGTGCTGAAGATCCCGCCCGCGGCCGCCACCCCCGGCCTGCGGTACGAACACCGCCTGCTCGTCGCCGAGGCGGACTTCTGTGCCGGCGCCGCCGAGGCTCGCGTGGCCGCCCCGCTCGCCGTCGCCGTCGACGGGGACGGCCCCTGCCGTATCTGCTGATGACCGCCTGTCCGGGCGAGCCCTGGACGGAGGTGGCGCCGGCCAGCGCGGAGCAAGCCGCCCTGCGCACCGAGCTCGGCCGTCAGGTGGCCCGGCTGCACCGGGTCACCGGACCGGCGTTCGGCTATCCGTCCGGCGCCCTCGGCCCGCTCGCCCCCGACTGGCGGACCGCGTTCACCGCGATGACCGGCGCCGTGCTCGCCGACGCCCGGCACTACGGAGCCTGGCTGCCCCGCCCGGCCGGCGAGGTCGCCGCCGTGCTCCGTACCGCCGCCGGGGCGCTCGACGAGGTCACCGTGCCCGTCCTCGTCCACTTCGACCTGTGGCCGGGCAACATCCTCGTGGAGCGCACGGCCGCGGGGCAGGCCCGGATCGGCGGGATCGTCGACGGTGAGCGCATGTTCTGGGGCGACCCGCTCGCCGATCTCGTCTCCCTGGCCCTGCTCGGCGACATCGCGACGGACGACGCCTTCCTCGCCGGATACGCGGAGGCCGGAGGACGGGTGGCGTACGACCGGGCGGCCCGCGTCCGCCTCGCCCTCTACCGCGCCTACCTCTACCTGATCATGCTCATCGAGACGGTTCCGCGCGCGGCCGGGGAGGACCACGTGCGCCGGGTCCGGGACGCCGTCGCCCCGGAGCTGGAGGCCGCGCTGGACGACATCGGGCGCCTCTGTTAGTTCACATCATGAAATAAGGGTGGGAGGAAGTCGCGCCCGGCCGGTCCCCGGCGGTATGTTGCAGGTCGGGCAGGGTCTCGGAAGGAGCCACATGGCGGGGCGGAACGGGCGCACGGTGCGCGACCTCAGACGGGCCAACCGAACGGCCGTGCTGCAGCGGCTGTACTTCGACGGCCCGCTGAGCCGGTTCGAGCTCGGCCCCGCGACCGGGCTCAGCTCCGGCTCCGTCAGCAACGTCGTCGCCGACCTGATCGCCGACGGCCTGGTGGAGGAGGCGGGCAGCGTCGACTCCGACGGCGGCCGTCCGCGCACCCTGCTACGCGTGGCACCGCTCAGCGGCCACATGATCGGCGTCGACGTGGGCGAGACCCGGGTCCGCGTCGAACTGTTCGACCTGACCCTCACCGAGCTCGCCCGCGCGGAGCTCCCGCTGGAGCAGCAGCGCTACGAGGTCGAGGTCATCGTCGACCACATCCGCTCCGGGATCGCCGAGGTGCTCGCCGGCGCGGGCCTCGCCCCCGAGCGGCTGCTCGGCGTCGGCATCGGTGTCCCCGGCATCGTCGAGCACACCCCGACCGGGGCGCCGTCGTGCACGGCCAGACCATCGGCTGGGACGCCATCCCCCTGGAGGCGCTGCTGCGGGCCGAGTCCCTGCTGCCGGAGACGGTGCCGTACTTCATCGACAACGGCGCCAAGACCCTCGGCCAGGCCGAGATGTGGTTCGGCGCCGGACGCGGCGCCCGCAACGCCCTCGTGGTGCTCTTCGGCTCCGGCGTCGGCGCCTGCCTCGTCACACCCGAGGTGGAACACGGCCGGGCCGTCGAGTGGGGGCATCTGACCGTACGGGTCAGGGGCGCCGCTGCCGCTGCGGCGCGCTCGGCTGCCTGGAGGCGTACGCGGGCGCCGAATCACTGCTCGCGCGCTGGCGCGAGGAGGGCGGCGCCGTGCCCGGGAACACGGACGAGGAGACGGCGCTGACGGCGATGCTCGCCGCCGCCTACCCGGCCGACGGGGCGGCCCCCGACCTGGTCGCGCTCGCCGTGCTCGAGGAGACCGCCGAGTACCTGGGCGCCGGCCTGTCCGACCTGATCAACCTCTTCCAGCCGGAGCGCATCCTGATGGGCGGCTGGGCCGGCCTCCAGCTCGGCTCCCGTTTCCTGCCCGCCGTACGCAAGCACGCCCTGTCGTACGCGCTGCGCCATCCGGCGGAGAAGGTCACGATCGAACTGGGCCGTCTCGGCCCCGACGCGGTCACCGTGGGCGCCGCGATCCTCCCCTCGCCGACTTCTTCACCCGGGGCGGGCGCCGGCCCGAACCCGGCCCCCAGTCCCCGCCCCCGCCTGGCACACGGCCCTCCAGGACCGCGCCCCGCGGTAGGACGCGGTCCGGTCAGGCGGAGGACTCGTCCGGGACCGGATGGTCCGGGTCGTCGGAGGCCGAGTGCGGGGCGCCCTGGCGGCCGGTGCCGGCCTCGTCCGTGTCGGGGACGTCCGCCGCGGCGTCGTCCGGTTCCCGCGTGCCGCCGGTCTTCCTCTCGCTCTCGCGTTCCGCGACGGCCGGCGCGACCTCCCAGGGGTCCTCGCCGGGGCCGGCCTGCTGGTCGGGCAGATCTCGGGGGACACCGGCGCCGTTCTCGCCGGGGCCTTCGAGGCGGTGGTCGGTCACGGCGCTCTCCTTCGTACATGCGCGAACTCGCGAGTACCTCCACGAGAGCCGGTGAAACCGGGGGCGGGCAGAAGGAAGCCCCGGCCGCGACGGGGGAATCACGGCCGGGGCGGCTCAGGGGCGCGCACGGCGGTCGCCTCTCGGCGAAAGGCTCCACAGGGCTTCAGCCGGACGATCGTCCCTGTGGGCGGATGGTGAGGCCCGGGGACATGTCCCGTCCGCACCCACGTTCAGTTCAACGGAGACCCGTCCCCCGGTGTTCCGCGTACGGCCACCGACGTGCGTGACGTGTGTCACCGGCCCCTCGTACCGCCGTCGAGATCGGCCCACAGGTTCTCGGCCTGGAGCACCAGCGTGCCCAGGACGGCCGTCCGCGCGGCACCCTCACCGGCATGGGCGCGCAGGCTCTCCTGGAGCTTCCCGTGCAGGTCCCGCATCACGGCCTCGGTCCGCTCGTCCAGGAGGGCGTCCACGCGCGTGCCGCCGTGCAGCAGCCGGTCCGCCTCCGCGCGGCAGGCGTCGCCGAGCAGCGCCAGCAGCTCCGCGTAGCGGGCCAGCACCGCCGCGTCCGGCGCGGCCGGGGTGCGTTCCTCGTCGGCGGCCACCACGAGCGTGCGGGTCAGCGCGGTGACATGTCCGGTGACGCGGCCCCACCGTTTGTCCTCCCGCTCCGGTGGCAACGCCACGGTCGGCGCCCGGTGCACGGCACGCAGGGCGCCCGAGGTCAGCCGCAGGCTCTCCGTGCTCCAGCCGCGGGCCGAACGCAGCGCCTCCAGCCGGTCCTGCAGCCGCGCCGCGGCGGCGAGCCGGCCGGTGGCGGTCCCCGCGTCCCACTCGCCGTCGCGCAGATCCCCGGCGACGGCGTGCAGCACGTCACCGGCCTCCCGGGCGAGCGCCGCCAGGTTCTCCCGTACGTCCCGCAGATGGATCGGCGGCAGCACCAGCGCGTTGACGGCGACCCCGATGACCGCGCCGAGCGCCGCCTGCCCCAGCCGGTGTCCCACCTCCGTCGCGCCGAACGTGCCCGTGGCGAGCGTGAAGACGGCCGTGGTGGCGGCGTAGATGCCCTGGTCACCGAAGCGCGGCCAGTTCGAGAGAAGCACCAGCACCGGCACGGACAGTGCCAGGGCGCCCGTGATGTCACCGGTGACCGCCTGCGCCCCCGACGCCACGAGCGCCCCCACACAGATCGCGGTGAACTGCCGTGCCGCCTGCATCAGCGAGCTGTAGACCGTGGCCTGCACCAGCACCAGCGCCACCCAGGGCGCCATCAGGGCCATCGGGTCGCCGAGCCAGACCCGGGCCAGCAGCCACGCCAGCAGGGCCGCCGCGGCGGCCTTCAGCGACTGGACCAGCAGATCCCGCTCCCGTCCGGGGCCGCGCCACGCGGCCCCGGCCGCCCGCCCGACGGACCGTACGTCCCACCACACGGCGTCCCGCACCCGCGCCGACGGAGTCACCCGGCCGCCGTCACCACCCCGCCGCGCCTCATCCCACACGGACACCCTGCCCCGCGTGTGTCCCGTCCGCCCGGACCCTCATGCCAGGGGACTCTCCGGCAGGGACGCCAGAAGGTGCGCCGGGTCGTCGTAGACCGCGGCCGCGCCGGCCTCCTCCAGGTCGGCGCGCGGAATGCCGCCGCACAGCACGCCCACACAGCGCACCCCGGCCCTGTCGCCCGCCCGCATGTCCCACACCGTGTCACCGACGAACACCGCCCGCTCCGCGGGCACCCCGGCCAGCTCGAGGGCGTGCTCGACGGGTTCCGGCGCGGGCTTGCCCTCGTCGACGTCGTCGGCGCTCGCCGTCCCGGCGATCGCCTCGTCCGCGTCGATCGCCCGGCGCAGCGCGCTCAGCTCGGCGCCGCCGGCCGAGGTGGCGAGCACCACCGTCCAGCCGTCGCGGTGCAGCCGCTTCAGCAGCCGGCCCGCGTCCGCGAACGCCGGCAGCCGGTCGAAGCACTGCCCGTACAGCGCCTTGTGCGCGGCGCTCAGCTCCTCGTCGCGGCCGGTGTCCCGGTCCTCGCCCAGCAGCCGGGCGACCAGGTCGGAGGAGGGCAGCCCCACGGCCCGGTGGACGGCGTGCATCGGAACCCGGTGCCCCGCCTGCCGGAAGGCCTCCCACCAGGCCGTCACATGCAGATGGTTGGTGTCGACCAGAGTGCCGTCGACGTCGAACACGGCCGCCCGCTCCATACCTGTCCTCTCCTCGGGGGTCCTCGCGGCGGGACGGGTACCACCTCAGCCGCCCGTCACTCCGGAGGGCGTCCTCCGCTCCCGCGTCCAGGCCAGCAGGTCCTGCCGTGACCAGGTGGTGACCACCCGTTCGGGCGGTACCCCGCACTCCTGCGCGCGGGCGCATCCGAGGATCTGCCAGTCGAGCTGGCCCGGCGCGTGCGCGTCGGTGTCGACGGAGAACAGCACGCCCGCCGCCAGCGCCCGGCGCAGCAGCCGGCGCGGCGGGTCGAGGCGCTCGGGCCGGCTGTTGATCTCCACGGCGGTGCCGGTCTCCGCGCACGCGGCGAACACCTCGTCCGCGTCGAACTCCGACTCCGGCCGGCCGCGCCCGGTCAGCAGCCGGCCGGTGCAGTGCCCGAGCACGTCCGAGCGCGGGTCGCGTACGGCGGCCACCATGCGGCGGGTCATCGACCGGGCGTCCATGCGCAGTTTGGAGTGCACGGAGACCACCACGACGTCCAGCAGCTCCAGCAGCTCCGGCTCCTGGTCGAGGGAGCCGTCCTCGAGGATGTCGCACTCGATGCCGGTCAGCAGCCGGAACGGCGCCCAGCTCCCGTTGAGCTCCGCCACCACCCCCAGCTGCTCGCGCAGCCGGTCGGCCGAAGGCCCCGCGCCACGGTCAGCCGTGGCGAGTGGTCCGTGAGCACGGCCCACTCATGGCCGAGCCGGGCCGAGGTACGGCCCATCTCCTCGATCGGGCTGCCGCCGTCCGACCAGTCGGAGTGCAGATGGCAGTCCCCGCGCAGCAGCGCCCGCAGTTCCTGCCCCGCCCGGTCCCCGGGCTCCCGGTCCGCCTCGTCCTCCAGCTTCCGCAGATAGCCGGGCACCTCCCCGGCCAGCGCCTCCCGCACCACCTGCGCGGTCTTCGGACCGACCCCTTGAGCGTCTCCAGCGTCCCGGCCGCCGACCGCTCGCGCAGCCGCTCCCCGTCCAGCTCCGACAGCGCACGCGCGGCGGTGCGGAACGCCCGGACGCGATACGTCGGCGCCAGGGACCGCTCCAGCAGAAAGGCGATCCTGTCCAGCGCCTCGAGGGGATCCATCGCCACCTCCTCGCTCCAGGGTTGCCCAGAGGGCGTGGCGGCGCACGGCGGAGCGCTCGCGGAAGTCGTGTCCGTGCCGTTCGCGCCGTTTCGGCTCTACCCTCGAAGACATGACCGAAAGTGCGAGCCCGTACATGTCGCGACCGCGGATCACGGTCCTCGGGGTCCAGCCCACGACCCCGCCGTTCCGGATCGTGGAGATCGACGGACAGATGGTCGGCGAGGCCAGGAACGTCACCGACGTGCTGCTCGCCGCGGCGGCGTTCGGGATCACGGTCCACGACCTGGACGATCCCGACGTGGTCCGGTGGGTGGGCGGGGACAAGTTCACCTGGACCCGGCGCCGCACCCCGCGGACACCTCAGAGGCAGAACGAGCGGCCGAAGGCCTGACGTCAGGCCTTCGGCCGTCGCGCGTGCACGGCCCGGCTCAGGCGCCGCCCGAGGAGCAGATAGCCGAGGAGCGCCCCGCTCGTGTTCAGGATGATGTCGTCGACGTCGAAGGCGCGTCCGGTCACCAGGGCGCCCTGCGCGAACTCCACCAGCAGCATCACGACGGCCGTCAGCAGCAGCACCTGCAGGAATCCGCGCGTGCGCGGGGCGACGACCGGCGCGAGCACCCCGAAGGGCACACCGAGCAGGATGTTGCCGCCGATCTGGCGTACGGCGTCGCGCAGCGCGGGCTGGTCCAGATAGGCCCGCAGCGAGTGGCCCGGACGCAGATTCGTGTGGGTCAGCGCCTCCGAGGCGGGGAGGGTGCAGCGTGAGCCGGGCCAGGACCGCCGCGAAGGCGACCATGAAGACGAACGCGCACAGCATCGCCAGCAGTCGCGGCAGCAGCGGGAGCGGACGCCTCCGGCGGTCCTCCGGGGCGCCGCGCCCGGACGGTCGCGGACGCCGGCGCAACAGGGAACGCGGATGTGGGGCGGCCCGGTCCATTCGGTCCTCCAGTCGTCAACTTCTTTGTTTCGTAAGCCAGTTACCCCAGCCGGTGCCGGTCAGTCGCCATAGTCGACCCGCACCTCCTCGAACCCCAGGGAGCGCAGCAGCCCCTCGAGCATCTCCGTGGTGTTGGTCTCGGCCCGGGCCGTGAGCCCGCTCTCCTTCGCCGCGTCGCCGATGTGGCGCACGGCGAGCTTCTGCACGGCCTGCTCGCTGTTGGGGTTGTCCGAGAAGAGGTCGCCGAGCCGGTCGATCAGCCCGCGCTGCTTGGACACGGCGTAGGAACGCCCGGGGTCGAGGGCCGGCGTGCCCAGGCGGGCGTGCGGCAGCCGCAGGGTGGCGGACGTCCGGTCGTCGTTCACCCGTACGTCGTCCTTCTCCAGCCGTCCCAGGTCGACATAGGCGTCCACGGTGCCCGCGCCCACGTACAGTGTGCGGCTGCCGCGGACGGCGTCCGGCAGGAACTTCGTGTCCTTCTCCAGGTCCACCACCACCTGGAAGTTGCCGGAGGCGGCGTCGTAGCGGCTGATGTCCTGGATGGACTCCAGGAGAGCGGGCCCGGAGCGGTCCTCGGTCTCGGTGCCGAACAGGTCCTTCAGGCCCGGCAGCACGCTCAGCCGGAGCCCGGCGAACAGCACGGCGAGCAGCAGCACCACCGAGGCCAGCACCTTCACCCACCCGGGTACACGTGCGGCCAGTGGTTTGACTGAAGTCGTCATGGCGACGGCCCTCCTTCCTCCTGACCGAATGCCCCTCAGTTCCCATGACAGACAGAGGAGTTGGGGAACGGTGGACCGCACCGGGAGCACGGAGGGGCGCACGGCGGGGGTCAGGCCGTGGACGAGGGGGTCACAGCGGGCCGGACGTGGCCTCCGGCTGTTCCAGGGCCGCGTCCAGGGTCGGCCAGGGTGCAGCAGCCGGGACGTGCCGGTGATCCGCAGCATGCGCAGGGTCAGCGGGTGGGCGCACACCAGGCACAGCCGGCCGGTTCCGTCCGCGAGCCGGAGCCGGGCCCGGTACAGCAGCCGCAGTCCCGAGAGGTCGAAGAACTCGACATGGGTCAGGTCGATCACGATCCGGGCGTCCGGCCGGGCGGTCGCCCGGTCCAGATGCGGCACGATCTCCTCGGCCGCGGCGATGTCGATCTCGCCGCGGAACTCCAGCACCGTGTGTCCCCGGTCGTGGTGGACGCGCAGATGCCGGGTCAGCGGCGCAGGTTCGTACCGCACGACGCCATCGCCTCCAGCTCGCTTCGTGCAACGGGGGAGGGATCGACCCCAACACCGGTTCCTCCCTGCAAGTTACCTTCGGTCGAGTGCATTTGAGCATGTTCGTTTGACATATGTCTTCGATTTGCGACCGAGTTCTTCCGAACCGCTCGGTCGGTCCCGCCGGCCCTCTCCGGAGCGTGACGGAATCCTCACCTCCGGCAGCGGCCGGACCCGATCCGCCGGCCCGGCCGCGACTGAATCCGCCCAGCCGGGACAGGTGTCCTCCACAGGCCGGGGCAGGAGCGCCCCGCGCCATGGACCCCACGGAGAAGACATGAGCCTGGTGACGGCCGGCGTCGTGGTGCTCGACTGCGCCGAACCCGAGAAACTCGCCGAGTTCTACAAGGAGTTGCTGGACGCGGAAGCCCTCCACGCCCATGTCAACCGGGTGGAGATCCGGGCCGCCGACGGCTTCCGCCTGGCGCTGCGGCGTGACGTCAACGCGACCGCCCCCAGCTGGCCCCGTCCGGAGAACTCCCTCCAGGCGCACCTGGAGTTCGTCGTCGACGACCTGGACGCGGTGGAACGCCTGATCGTGGGCCTCGGCGGCCGCCCGGTGGAGACGGGTGACCCTTCGGGACCCACCGAGGAGCGCGGCTACGCCGACCCCGCGGGCCACTCCTTCACCATCCGCCGGGGACCCCGACGGCACCCAAACAGGGCTGACCCACCGTCAGGGGGACGGTGGGTCGGCCGTACGCCGGGTCAGTCGCGGCCGCCCGGCTCCTGGACCGGCCAGCTGCCGGTGGAGCGTTCGACGGCCCTGGCACCGGCCCGGTCCACCGCACTGCGCACCACCGCGAAGATGGCGCCCTGGATCGCCGCGGCCAGCAGGATCTCCCCAGCGGCGGTCGCGGTCCAGCGCGTCCGGCGCGTCGTCCTCGTGCCGGATCAGCTTCCAGGTCTTCTGGAAGGCCATCTTCGCCAGGGTGCCGCTCGTCCAGCTCAGCGCGAAGCCCAGGGGCTTGTACGCCAGCGGCAGCTTCTTCTTCGCCTTCTTGTCCTTCTTCGCCACGGGGATCTCCTAGCTCGGCTTCGTCGTCGCGTGGTGGATGGGTGGTCGGGGGCCGGGCGGCTCAGGGGCGGCCCCGCGCCGGCACCTCCTCGCCGGCCGGCACCGGCCCCGGCGGGGTACCGTCCCCGAACGGCCGGCCGCCCAGCTCCTGCCGGTGGTGGGGTGTCGTCCAGCCGGAGGGATCGGGACCGAGGGGCACGATGCCGGTCGGATTCACACCGGTGTGCACCTGGTAGTAGTGCCGCTTGATGTGGTCGAAGTCCACCGTGTCGCCGAAACCCGGCGTCTGGTACAGATCGCGGACGTACGCCCACAGCACCCGGTTCTCGGCCAGCTTCCACCGGTTGCACTTGAAGTGGCCGTGGTACACCGCGTCGAACCGCACCAGCGTGGTGAACAGCCGGATGTCCGCCTCGGTCAGGGTGTCACCGACCAGATACCGCTGCCCCTCCAGCCGCCGCTCCAGCAGCTCCAGCCGGCGGAACAGCGCCGCGTACGCGGTCTCGTACTCCTCCTGGCCGGTGGCGAAGCCCGCCCGGTAGACACCGTTGTTGACGTCCTGGAAGACGTCCTCCATCAGCGCGTCGATCTCGTCGCGCCGCGCCCGCGGGTACAGGTCGGGCGCACCCTCCCGGTGCAGCGCCGTCCACTCCGTGGCGAAGTCCAGGGTGATCCGCTGGTAGTCGTTGGTCACCAGTTTCCCGCTGGGCACGTCCACGACCGCCGGGACGCTCACCCCGCCCGGGTAGTCCGTCTCCCGCCGGTCGTACGCCTCGCTCAGATACCGGATGCCGAGCACCGGGTCACGGCCGTCCGGGTCCAGGGTGAACCGCCAGCTGCGGTCGTCCTGGACCGGGTCCGCGACGGCCAGGGACAGCGCGTCCTCCAGCCCCAGCAGCCGCCGGGACACCAGCGCCCGGCTCGCCCACGGGCAGGCACGGCTCACCACGAGCCGGTAGCGCCCGGCCTCCACCGGCCACCCGTCCCGCCCGTCCGCGGTGATCCGGTCCGCGAAGTGCGCCCGCGCCCGCTTGAACCGCTTTCTGCCGTACGCGCTGTTGCCGCCGCCCCCGTCGTCGCGGCCACCCATGATGATCTCCTTCTCGCCGTCGGAACGTCCCTGTGACCGCGTTCCCCGTTTTCCGCGCCCGGCACGGTGTGACCTAGGCCGACCGGGGCAATCGGCCCGGGTGAGTACACGATCGGATCGCAGAACCCGCGTCACCGTGCTGGTGGCACTCGCAGCCAATCTGGTGATCGCCGCCGCCAAGGCCGTCGGCGGACTCCTCGCGGCCTCACCCGCCCTGCTGTCGGAGGCGGCGCACTCCGTGGCCGACAGCCTGAACGAGGTGTTCCTGCTGGCCGCGCTGCACCGCAGCCGCCGCCCCGCCGACCGGCGCCACCCCTTCGGCTACGGCAAGGAGCGGTTCTTCTGGTCGCTGCTCGCCGCCGTCGGCATCTTCGTGATGGGCGGCTGCTTCAGCTTCTACCAGGGCGTCGAGGCCCTCAGGAACGGCGCCGACGAGACCCGGAGCGGCTATGTGGCCGGGCTGATCGTGCTCGCCGTCGCCCTGCTCGCCGAGGGCGGCTCCCTGCTGCGGGCCCTGTACCAGGTACGCGAGCAGGGCGGCCGGGTCCGCGACCTGCGCGACCCGGCGCTGCGCACGGTGGTCGCCGAGGACGGCACCGCGTGCCTGGGCGTCACCCTCGCCATGGCGGGCATGGCCCTGCACATGGTCACCGGGGACGTGGTGTGGAGGCGTCCGCCTCGCTCGCCATCGGCGCGCTGCTGGTCTACGTCGCCTACCGGCTCGGCCGCGACGCCCGCGACCAGCTGATCGGCGAGGCCGCGGACCCGGAGGCGAGCGACCGGATCCGGGAGCTGCTGGCCGAGCAGCCCGAGATCGACAGCGTGGAGGCGCTCTTCACGATGAAGACCGGCCTGGACACCGCCCTGGTTGCCGCCCGCGTCGACCTGGTGCCCGGTATGGACAGCGAGCGGGTCGAGGAGGTCGCCGTACGCATCAAACGGTCCATCGCCCGCGAGGTGCCCGAGGCGGGACAGATCTTCCTCGACGTCACCGAACGCGGCGATCCTGAGGCCAGGGAGGCGTGGGAGAGCCCCGCCGTGACGGGGGAACGCGGCGGGGCCTGACCGACGGGTGCCCCGTGCCCCGCACCTCACACACCGGACCCCGAAGGAATCCCGCCGCTTCCCCCGACCGCCCATCACCTGACGCCCGGTCATGCCACCCCTTCGTCCCGTCACACAGCCCCCGGGTAGCTGCGGGCAATCGTGCCGCTGGGGCGGCACGGGTGGGCGCGGCGGCACCTCGCCCACGCGGGCGGGTGACACCCCGGCCCGGAACACCGGCACCGGGTCCGCACCCGCCTCGCGGAGGCATGGCTCACGGGCCCGTCACACAGGTGTCACGGCCATTCGCACCGCCAGCGCGGCCATCACCCCGGCCGCCACAAGCCCCGTCACCAGCCGCCCCCGGCGCCCCGTCAGCGCCCGGCCCAGCAGCGCGCCGCCACCCGCCAGCAGCACCTGCCAGCTCGCGGACGCGGCGAAGGCCGCCGCCACGAACACCGTCCGTTCCGTCGGCCCGGCGCCCCCACCACCACCGGAGCCGAGCACGAGCGCGGCGAAGTAGACCACGGTGGCGGGGTTGAGCAGGGTGATCCCGAGCAGCGCCAGGAACGCCCGTGCGGCCCCCGGGGAGCGGCTCCGGGCCGGTCGGCGGGCAGCGGACCACGGTGGTGACGCACGGCGCCGGCCGCGCCCCACGCCGCCAGCCCGAGCAGCACCAGCACACAGACCCATCGCATCGGCCCCAGGACCGGCCGCAGCGCCGACGCGAGGGCCGTACCGCCGGCCGTGGCCGCGAGGGCGTACAGACCGTCGGCCGTCGCGACACCGAAGGCCGCGCAGATCCCGGTACGCAGGCCGGTGCGGGCGGTGAGGGAGACCAGATAGGCGCCGACGGCACCCACGGGGACGGCGATGCCGTAACCGGCGAGCAGTCCCGCGAGCAGGGCGGCCGTCACGAGCGGGGCGGCGTCGGACCTCCCCGCCGGCCGTGGCGCCGCTGTCGCCCGGCCATGGAGGCGGTGACGGACGGCGGCAGCGGAAGGGCGTTCGTGGACATGGCCGGATCATGGCGCCGCGCGTCCCGTACGGGCAATCGGTTTTCCCGGACACGGTCACCGCGCCCGTCATCGGCGCGGCCGAGCCGCACCACATCGAGGACGCCGTGACCGCCGGGGAACTCGCACCGACCGACAACGAAGTCGAGGAACTCCGGCAGCCGGTCGCCGGCCACTGAGCGGGTCCCCTACGGTCCGGTGCCCGGCTCCAGCGTCGTGAGGAACACCGAGGACGCGTTGCCGGACACCGGGACCGCGCCGGCCTTCCACGGCACCTTCAGGGGTCGCGCTCGTCCGGCGGGGTGACCAGGAGCGCCGAAGGGGTGGCCGTACGGGCGCCGCTGACACCCGGGCTCGCGTAGCGCAGCCCCGCCCAGGCGCCGGCGCCGGGCGCCAGTGTGACGGTCACCGGGTCGCCGGGGTGCGCTTCGGGTCCCTGCCGAGCCGCTCGCCGGCCGCGTCCACGAAGGCGGCGCCCGGATAGCCGTACAGCGTGCAGGTGCGCGACGACACGTTCGTCAGCACGACCGGGAAGTTGCGCTGGCCCGCCCCCGGGTCCATCCGGCCGACGGCGGCGGTCAGTTCGGCGGTACGGCACCGGGAGACCGGGCTGTCCGTGAGCCGGCCGGGTGCCGGGGTGCCGGCGTCCGCCGTCCGTGCGGAGGGCTCGGGTGCCGTGGCCCCGGCCGTACCGCTTCCGGTGCCGCAGGAGACCAGCGCGCCCAGGAACACCACCGTCGCGCCCACCCGCCGTGACCCGTACGCCATGGACCGTCCCCTGTCACATCTCGTCCACCAGGGCCAGTTCGGCCCAGATGGTCTTGCCGTCGGCGGTGTGCCTGCTGCCCCAGCGCTGGGTCAGCTGGGCGACCAGCAGCAGCCCCGGCCGCCCTCGTCCCAGGTCTTGGCCCGGCGCAGATGCGGCGCCGTGTGGCTGGTGTCGGACACCTCGCAGATCAGCGTCGAGGCGTCGTGGATCAGCCGCAGCCGGATGGGCTGGGCGCCGTACCGGATGGCGTTGGTGACCAGCTCGCTCACCACCAGCTCCGCGGTGAACGACGCCTCGGTCAGCGCCCAGGTACCCAGCTGGTCGAGGACCTGCTTACGGATGGGCGCGACCAGCGCCGGATCGGCGGGGATGTCCCAGGTGGCGACCTGCGCGGCCGGCAGTCCGTGGGTGCGGGCCAGCAGCAGGGCCACGTCGTCCGTCGCGCCGCCCGGCGACAGCACCGAACCCAGGACCCGGTCGCAGGTCTCGTCGAGCGGGCCGGCGGCACTGGACAGCGCCTCCCGGAGCAGTGCGTGACCGGCCTCGCTGTCCCGCCCCGGGACTCCACCAGCCCGTCGGTGTAGAACGCCAGCACCGACGCGTCGGGCAGATGCAGTTCGGCCGATTCGAACGGCAGCCCGCCCATGCCCAGCGGCGGACCGGAGGGCAGTTCCAGATGCCGGGCCGGGCCGCCCGGCGGGATCAGCACCGGCGCGGGATGCCCCGCCCGCGACAGGGTGCAGCGCCGCGACACCGGGTCGTACACCGCGTACACACAGGTCGCGCCGACCTCGCCCGAGCCGTGGTCGCCGCCCGACTCGTGCGACAGATGCAGCACCAGGTCGTCGAGGTGGGTGAGCAGTTCGTCGGGCGCGAGGTCGATGTCGGCGAGGGTGCGCACCGCCGTACGCAGCCGGCCCATGGTCGTCGACGCCTGGATGCCGTGCCCGGCGACCTCCCCGACCACGATGGCCACCCGCATCCCCGACAGCGGGATCACGTCGAACCAGTCGCCGCCCACGCCCGAGTGCGCGGCCGGCAGATAGCGGGTGGCCGCCTCCACGGCGGCCGTGCGCGGCAGGGCGCGGGGAGCAGACTGCGCTGGAGCGCGAGGGTGGTCTCCCGCTCACGGGAGTAGCGCCGGGCGTTGTCGATGCACACGGCGGCGCGCGCGGTCACCTCCTCGGCCAGCAGCACGTCGTCGTGGGTGAACGACTCCGGGCGGGCGAAGCGGGTGAAGGCGGCCACCCCGAGGGTCGTACCGCGCGCCTGGAGCGGCACGGACAGCATGGAGTGGACGCCGTACTCCCGGACCTGACGGGCGCGCGGCTCGTCCACCGCGAGCCAGGGGTCGAGATCGCCGGACGGCACCGACGCCACGACGCTGTGCCCCGCCAGCAGGGAGTCGGCCTGGGGCGCGGCGGCCGGATAGACGACCAGCTCGCCCCTTCGGGCGACCGCCTCGGGACTGCCCGGTGTGAGCGACCGATGGGCGACCCGGCGCAGTGAGACCGGCGCGGTCAGCGGGCCGGTGGGCTTACTGCCGGGCTCCTCGGGCTCCAGCAGGTCCACGCTGACGAAGTCGGCGAGCGCGGGCACACACCTCGGCCAGTTCCTGCGCCGTCCGGGTGACGTCCAGGGTGGTGCCGATCCGGATGCTGGCCTCGTTGACCAGCTGAAGCCGCTCCCGGGCCCGGTACTGCTCGGTGAAGTCGTGGGCCGTCACGCACACCCCGCGCCCGCCCCGACCGGTCGGTGAGCGGGGCGAGCCGGGCCAGCCAGGCGTGCGCGCGGCTCTCACTGGTGGCCTTCATACGCGTCTGCATCTCGTGCGGCCGGCCGGTGCGCAGCGCCTGCCGCAACTGCCGCTCGAGCTCGGTGTGCTGCGGCCGGCCGCCGATGTCCGTGGGCCGCAGACCGCGCAGCTGGGGGCCGGCAGTCCGAGGAGGTGCGCCATCGCGTCGTTGACTCCGCGCAGCCGCAGTTTCTCGTCGAAGACCATCGTGGCGCAGGGCGACTGGAACACGGCCGTGCGGACCAGCGGGTCGTCGGGGAGCTCCTGGCCGGTGTCGTCCAGCAGGGTGACGGCGAGCCAGTCGCCGGGGCCGTCGCCGGCCGGCTCCCGGTGGTGCGCGAGCACCCACACCGTGACGGTGCCGCCGTCACGGTGCCGCAGCGCGAGCGTGCCGCTCCAGCGGGCGGCGGGCGGCCGCGACGGACCCGAGACGCCGGCGAGCAGCTCGGCGGCCGGCCGGCCGACGACCTCCTCGGCCGTGTGTCCCAGCAGCAGCCGCGCACCCTCGCTCCACCGTACGAGCGTGCCGTCGGCGGCGATGACGGCCCGGGCCGTCACGGCATCGTCGAACGGGTCGTCCGGCCTCATCGTCGCCACTCCATCGCGCACACTCACCGTGAACCGGTGCATCGCCTGAGTTCCAGACTAGTGGCTCCGCGCCCCACGCGGACCGCGAACCTCCGCCGGGGCCCGGTCGGGGCGACCGCCCACCAGTCCTGTCCCAACCGTTGACGGAGTGTTACATCTGCCACAACCATGGTCCGCGTACGGAGATGGGAGCGCTCCCAAAACGCGCTCATACCCCCGCACCTCCCCAAGAGGAGCCCAGACGTGAACAGACGCAGAACCGCCGCTCTGCTGTCCCTGACCGGACTGCTGGCGACCGCGCTCACCGCGCTGCCCGCCGCCCCGGCCGGGGCGGACGAGGTCGAGCAGGTCCGCAACGGCACCTTCGACAACGGCACCGACCCCTGGTGGGCCTCCGCCAACGTCACCGCGGGCCCGTCCGACGGCCGCCTGTGCGCCGACGTCCCCGGCGGCACCGCCAACCGCTGGGACGCGGCCGTCGGCCAGAACGACATCACCCTGGTCAAGGGCGAGTCGTACCGCTTCTCCTTCAGCGCCACCGGCTCGCCCGCGGGCCATGTCGTACGGGCGATCGTCGGCCTCCAGGTGGAGCCGTACGACACCTACTACGAGGTGTCCCCGCAGGTCAGCGTCTCCGGGGACAGCTACTCGTACACCTTCACCTCGCCCGTGGACACCGCGCGGGGGCAGGTCGGCTTCCAGCTCGGCGGGAGCGCGGACCCCTGGCGCTTCTGCGTGGACGACGTGTCCCTGCTCGGCGGGGTCGCCCCGAGCCGTACGAGCCCGACACCGGGCCCCGCGTCCGCGTCAACCAGGTGGCCTATCTGCCCGCCGGGCCGAAGAACGCCACCCTGGTCACCGACGCCACCGGGCGGCTGCCCTGGCAGCTGAGGGACGGCGGCGGCCGGACCGTCCGGCAGGGCTGGACCGTCCCGCGCGGCGTGGACGGCTCCTCCGGGCAGAACGTGCACTCCATCGACTTCGGCGGACACCGGAAGGGCGGCACCGGCTACACGCTCGTCGTGGACGGCGAGACCAGCCGGCCCTTCGACATCGGCGCGGGCGCCTATGAGCGGCTGCGGCTGGACTCCGCGAAGTACTACTACACCCAGCGCAGCGGCATCGAGATCCGCGACGACCTGCGCCCCGGCTACGCCCGCCCGGCCGGACACGTGGACGTCGCCCCCAACCAGGGCGACGGCGCCGTGCCCTGCCGGCCCGGGAATGCGACTACGCCCTCGACGTCACCGGCGGCTGGTACGACGCCGGCGACCACGGCAAGTACGTCGTGAACGGCGGCATCAGCACCTGGGAGGTGCTCAGCACCTACGAGCGCGCCCGGCACGCCCGCACCGGCCAGGCGGACAAGCTCGGCGACGGCACGCTGGACATCCCGGAGAGCGGCAACAAGGTTCCCGACATCCTCGACGAGGCCCGCTGGGAGCTGGAGTTCCTGCTGAAGATGCAGGTTCCCGACGGCGAGCCGCTGGCCGGCCTGGCCCACCACAAGATCCACGACGAGCAGTGGACCGGGCTGCCGCTGTTGCCCGGCGCCGACCCGCAGAAGCGCGAACTGCACCCGCCGAGCACCGCCGCCACCCTCAACCTCGCGGCCACCGCCGCGCAGGCGGCCCGGCTGTACCGCCCCTACGACAAGAAGTTCGCGGCGACCGCCCTCGCGGCGGCCCGCAAGGCATGGACGGCGGCCCTCGCCCACCCGGACCTGCTTGCCGACGCGAACGACGGCATCGGCGGCGGCGCCTACAACGACGCCACCGTGGCCGACGAGTTCTACTGGGCGGCCGCCGAGCTCTACCTCACCACCGGGGAACGTCAGTTCAAGGAGTACGTGCTGAACTCCCCGGTGCACACCGCCGACATCTTCGGCCCGACCGGCTTCGACTGGGCCCGCACCGCCGCGGCCGGCCGGCTCGACCTGGCCACCGTGCCCAGCGGGCTCCCCGGCCGGGACAAGGTCCGCCGCTCCGTCGTCCAGGGCGCCGACCGCTATCTGGCCACGCTGAAGGCGCACCCGTACGGCATGCCGTACGCGCCGGACGGCAACGTCTACGACTGGGGCTCCAGCCACCAGGTCCTCAACAACGCGGTCGTCCTCGCCACCGCCTACGACCTCACCGGCGCCGCGAAGTACCGGGACGGCGCGCTGCAGAGCATGGACTACGTCCTCGGCCGCAACGCCCTGAACATCTCGTACGTCACCGGCTACGGCGAGGTCAACGCGCACCGCCAGCACAGCCGCTGGTACGCGAACCAGCTCGACCCCAACCTGCCCGACCCGCCCGCCGGCACACTTTCCGGCGGACCCAACTCCAGCATCCAGGACCCGTTCGCCCAGTCGAAACTCCAGGGCTGCGTCGGTCAGTTCTGCTACATCGACGACATCCAGTCCTGGTCCACCAACGAACACACCATCAACTGGAACGCGGCGCTGACCCGCATGGCCTCCTTCGTGGCCGACCAGGGCTGACTGCCGACCCTGAGCGAAAGGGCCGGTGACCGCACGGTCACCGGCCCTTTCGGTACCCTCTGTAGGTGGACTGACCTGCGCGTATTTACGATTCAGTACCCGAGCGGTACCGTGAGGGCATGCCAGCTCTCAACGTGGAGTTCAGCGAGCGCGAGCTCGAGGACCTGCGGCAGATCGCCAAGGAACGCGGTACGTCCATGAAGGCGCTCGTACGGGAGGCGGCCGCCGCGGACATAGCCCGCCACCGCGCCCTCCAGGAGGGTGCCGAGGCCTTCCGCCGGTTCTTCGCCTCCCACGCCGACGAATTCGCCGCCGCCTTCCCGGACGACGAACCTCCCGCCGGCGGCACGGGACGGGCCGCCTGACCGATGGCACCCGTGCTCCACATCGACGTGCCCTGGCTGCTCCAGCGGCACGAGGAGGTCCTCCCGGACCAGCCCACCGTCAACGACTTCTCCGCCCTGGTCGCGGCCGTCGCCCGCCATCGCGTCGACCCGCCCCGGCTGGGCGTCGACTCCGATCCCGCCTGGCGGGCCGCGGCGCTGCTGCACACCCTCGCGGTGCTCCGTCCGCTTCCGTCGGCCAACGCCCGGTTCGCCTGCGCCACCGCCGTCGCCTACATGTTCGCCAGCGGGGCCGGCATCGACCCGCCCTACGGCGCCCTGGTCGATCTGGCGCGTGCCCTGATCTCCGGCGAGGCGGATGTCTACAGCGCCGCCGACCGGCTGCGGTCCTGGCAGATCTGAGCCGGGCGCGGGACGTCCGGGCCCCGAGGTGAACCAGGGAAAACCCCGCCGAAAGGCGGGTGACGACCCCGGACGGCGCTCGCTTTCTGACTTTCTGTCAACGCGACCCGGGTTGACCGGCCGCCTTGTTGGCCGAGCGCCGGTTGTGCGAGAGTGAGCCACCCGTGCGGGGGTAAAGGCCGGGGCCGCACGAGTTGACGCACCGGGTCCGATTCATCGCTGGTGAATTCGCACCCCCGTTCCCCGCCCAAAAGGCAGGCACCCATAGGGCTCCTTTTCGGTGACGGAAAACCCTCGAATGACACATGCGCTGTGGGAAGGAATCATCTCAGTGCACACCCCCACCCCCTCGACCTCCGTACCCGCCGCCCGGCGGGGACCCGAGGAGTCCGACGAGTCCCTCGCCGTCCGGCTGCGGGGCCGTCAGGACGGTGAGGCCGGCTACTCCGTCGCGCTGCTCACGGCGCGGCACTGGCAGTCGATGCACGATTACGCGGCCATCTGCCTGGCCACGTCGGGGCAGCTCGCCGCCACGGTCGCCGCGGCCGCCCTGCACCGGGTGCTGGACCGGGTCGCCGCCGGCGAATCCGCCGTCGCACTCCGGCCGGTGCTGCTGGTGGGCGTGCGGGACACGGTCCGGGAGTGGGCCGCGGACGACCGAATAGCCGGAGTCATGCCGGAGTTGCAGAAACCGGCGGGCGGACGCGGCATGCGCGCCGCCACGACCATGACTCCGGAAAACCGGACCCTCGCCCAGCGGGCATTCCGGGCGCTGCCGGCGCGCACACGCTGTTTGCTCTGGCACGCCGAGGTCGAGGCGGAGCCGATTTCCGTACCGGCCGGTCTGCTGGGCATGGACCCCGACATCGCGGCGGGCGCACTCGAACAAGCGCGGGACAAATTCCGTCAGGGTTGTGTCCACGCCCATCAGGAACTGGCACCGACCAAGGACTGCCGCTTCTACAACCGTCTGCTCGACGTCCCGATCCGGCGGGGCGGCGCCCTGCTGCCGGACGTACGGCAGCATCTCGCGGAGTGCCGCTTCTGCCGGAACGCGGCCGAGCAACTGAGCCACTTCGAGGGCGGCCTGGGCCCGCTGATCGCCGAAGCGGTGCTCGGGTGGGGCGCGCGGCGCTATATCGACTCACGCCCGGGGCGCGCGAGCGCCGGGCCGCGCGGAGGGCGTGCGGCCCGGCGCCGGCGGGCGGCGGCGGCCGGTCCGGCGGCGGCCGGCACGGGGTGCTGTCGCGGATTCCCGTCCCCGCGCGCCTGGCGGGCCTCGCCCTTCCGGACCCGGTGCGCTCCACCCGGACCCTGCTGACCGGTCTCGGCGCGGTGTCCGCCGGGGTGCTGGTGAGCGTGCTCATCGCCGGGTCCTCGACTCCGGACGGCGGGGCCACCGGCCCGACGGGCACCACCGCGGCGGGCGGCCGCGCGGCCGTACCGTCCGCGTCCCCGCCCGGTGCCGCGGGGCTCCCCGCGGCACCGGAGCGGACACGGCTGCGCAACATCGCCTCCGGCCTGTGCCTCGACACCCGGGGCGAGCCCCAGGACGGCTCCGGGACCCGGCTGGCGGACTGCACCTCGGCCTGGACCCAGCAGTGGACGTACGAGGAGGACGGGCTGCTCCGCAGCGTGGCCGACCCGGGTCTGTGCCTGGACTCGCACAAGGACGCCGGTGTCGTCGTCCTCGGCGCCTGCCCCGGCGCGGGCGACCGGCGGGGCGCCGACGTGCGCTACGACCTCAGCGCGCAGGGCGAGTTGGTGCCCCGCTGGGACGTCCAGCTGACCCTCACCCCGGCGACCCCTGACGCGAACGCCGACATCGTCGTCAAGGTGCGCGACCGCACGGTGAACCAGCGCTGGGCCCCCGAACCGGTCCGCTCCACCACGGGCTCCCTGTCCATCACCGGCACCCCCACCCCATCGGCCCGCCACGCGAGACTCTCCGCACCGGTGACGTGACCCTTCCGCCGCGGCGGGCTGTACTCGGAGCCCGCCTGGCCGGCCGCCGTGCCTGACGGAAGGGAACCGGCGGTACCCGCCGTACGGCGCGCGGACCCGGCCGGGCGGGCCCCGGCGAGCGACCGGGGCGGAGGGCGCCTCGATACCGGGCAACGCCGCCGGGTCCCGCGGCCGCGCGGCGGTGGGCTGAGGGGGTGTCCTTCACCGGAAGTCGCCCCGGTGCTCCGCCATCCACCCCGCCTCGTCTCCTCGAGCCACGCCGTCCCGCGCATACTGACCGGTACGCGCTGGTCACGTCCAGGGCCGGGCGACCGTGATCCGGTCGTCGCGGGGGCGTTCCCATGAACACAAGGCGTCGAGGAACGGTCCGCCGAGAACAGAATCGGAATGTTTCAGGCCGATTACGGAGCCGCTGTATTCCGGCCATCTGGCCACATCGCGCGCCCCGTTTCCGTGCGGTTCCTGGGCGCGGCGTTCCGGCTTCCGTGACTTCACGCCACTGATTCAATACGCAATGTTACTGAAACCCGCATGCCCGATGTGAAGTTCCGGCGCCGACTCGGCAGACTCCGGCACGCCGGTTCGGCGTCGACCGAGCACGAGCCGGCGACTCGTCGACACCGACCCGTCGACACGAGCGGAAGGATGCACACAATGCGGAACACCGCGCGCTGGGCCGCCACCCTCGGCCTCACGGCCGCCGCCGTCTGCGCACCCCTGTCCGGGGCGGCGCTGGCCGCTCCGGGAACCGCCCCGTCCGCGCTCTACGCCCCGTCGGCCCTGGTGCTCACCGTGGGCCACGGCGTGAGCGCGCCGACCGTGACGCCGGAACGCGCGGTCACCCTGACCTGTGCCCCGGGACCGTCGGGCACCCACCCGGCCGCCGGGGCGGCCTGCGCGGAGCTGGCCTACGTCGGCGGCGACCCCGCCGCCCTGACGATGAAGAGGGCGTCTTCTGTACCAAGGAGTACGACCCGGTGCTCGTCACCGTCGACGGGGTGTGGCGGGGGCAGCGCGTCTCCTACGAGCGGGTCTTCCCCAACGCGTGCGTGATGAACGCTCACGGTCCGAGCGTCTTCGCGTTCTGAGACCGGGATCGCACGGTTCCCGTGACCGCGTGGCGGCCGGCTGATTGGGGAGTGCCGGTCCTCCCGCGGAACGTGCGGTCTCGCGCAAGGAGGCCGGCGGGCGGAGTGGGGCCGCCCGCCGGCCTCCGGGCTTTTCGGGGCTGTTCACGGACCCCGCCCGCTCAGGCCCGGTCCCGGTGGCTGGTGTCGCACCACGGATAGCGGCGGCTGCGGCGGCAGGTGCACAGAGCCACCCGGAAGCGGTCGGAGGCGACGACCGTGCCGTCCTCCAGCTCGACCTCGACCGGCCCCTCCACCAGCAGCGGCCCCTTACGCCGTACGGTGACGCGTCGCGGGGTGTCGGACGGGGAGTTCGGCACGGATCACCACCAGCTCCTCCTTGTCGTCGGCCGCGGTGAGCAGCCCCGCTCCCGCAGCCAGCCTTCCCTGCCGCGCACCACCGGGCCGAAGGCGATGCGCCGGCGCCGGATCACCGCGGCCTTCATCCCTGACTCCCGCAGCCGCCCGACCGTCGGCCCGGGTCCGCTGAGCGCCGACTGCACCAGCAGCAGCACTCCGCCCGTCCGCAGCAGCGCGGGCGCCTCCCGGCAGATCCGGTCCAGGACCAGCCGCCCGTCGCCGCCCGCGTCCCAGGCCCGAGCCGCGCCACGCGGCGGCGTACCGCGGCCGGGCGCCGGGACGTACGGCGGATTGGCGAGGATCAGGTCGTACGACTCACCCCGCACGGGCGCGAACAGATTGCCGCGCCGTACCCGGACCGGCACACCGGCCCGCAGGGCGTTCATCCGCGCGGTGCACACCGCCCGCCGGGAGACGTCGACCGCGGTCACCCGGCAGCCGCGCCGGGCGGCCTCCACGGCCAGCGCGCCGGATCCCGTTCCCACGTCGAGCACGTGCGCGCCCGGCGGGACGGACTCGTCGGACAGGGCACCTGCCAGCAGCTCGGTGTCCTCCTGCGGGGCGTACACACCCGGTGGTGCCAGTGGATTCACAAACCGCCGGGTACCCCTGGGATCAGGAGATATGGGTGAACTCCCGGGACAGCGGAGTCCGCAGTGACGACCGGCCGGCCCTCCAGTCCGCGAGCAGCCGCCCGCCCAGCAGGTCCTCGGTGAACACGGTGGCGTCGACACCGAAGGCGACGTCCGCCTCCAGCCACGGCTCCTCCTCCAGCAGACCGGCGACGACCTCGTGCCGCACCACCTGCTCGTGCACCGCGTCCGCCTCCACGTGCTCGTCGTAGAAGTGCTCGGCGGCGGGTCCCGCGCCCGTCCGGCGCATCGCCCCGGCGAGCCGCCGGGAGCCCGGGGAGGAGGTGATCTCGACCGTCGCGAAGTGGCCCACCAGCGCGCCCCTGAGGGAGCGGTGCAGGCCGAAGAGGGACATCAGGTTCACCGTCACGAGCTGTTCCGCGCAGGCCGCGTCCAGATAGCGGCCGTACGCCGTGTCCAGGCCCAGGTCCGCCATCAGGCCGGCGAACAGGCGGGCGTGCACGCGGTCGGCGCGGCCGCCGCCGAACTCGTCGAACTCCACCGCCGCCATCGCCGCCTTGGCGCGCCCCACAGCCTGGGCAGCACCCAGGCGTGCGGGTCGGCCTCCTTGAGGTGGTACAGGGACCGCTGGGCGGCGTACTCGCGGAGCTGCCACAGCTCGCCCTCGTCGCGCAGGAAGTGGCTCACGCCGGTGCCGTCCACCGGCTCGACCAGGATCCCGGCGAACGCCTCCTCGACGCCGTCGTGCCGCCGGGCGTCCGCACGCAATGCGGCGAGGAAACGCTCCTCCAGGGCGGCCCGGACACCCAGCAGCCCCGGGTCCCATTCGAGATCCGCCGCATCCGCGAACCCGCGGTAGTGCAGCTCGTAGCAGAGATAGAGGGCGAGCTGAAGGTCGTCGCCGTACACGGGGCGGCGGCGATCCCGTCGTACGAGGGCAGCGGACCGCTGCCCCGCAGCCGCTCCACGACGCCGCCGCTCAGGGGCCCGCGCGGGGCGGGCAGCCGGGGTTCCACAGGGGATGCTCCATCCGCCCCGGGTACCCGGACGGCGCGAGGGCACCCCGCCGCCGCAGTGAGCGCAGCTGATCCGACCAGGGTCGCCCTGTCCGGGGTGGTGGCTTCTCCGGCCCCCGGTGGTGGCCGGCGGACCCGGCGGTGCGCCGCTCGGCCTCCGTGGCCGCGCGCAGCACCTCCTCGGCGGCCGTCCGCGGCTCCTCGCGGTCGTCCCGCTCCGACACGGTTCTTCCCGCCCGCCGTACGTCCGGGTCAGCCGAGTGAGGCGGCGATGCGCAGCGGCACGGGCTCGGCGGCCGCCGTCTCCTTCTCGCTCAGGCGGGCGATCTCCGCCCACCACGACGGGCCGTCCTCGAGATGACGCAGCAGTACGCCCTCGCGCAGCGCCCAGGAGCAGATCGTCACCGTCCGCAGACCGGTCAGTTTCATCACCGTGTGCCCCACCACCGCGCCCGCGAGACTCTGCGCGGCACGCGGCGCGGAGATGCCGGGCAGCCGGGCGCGCTCGGCGGCGGGCAGCGCGGCCAGCCGGCCGATCGCCCCGCGCAGGTCCGCGCAGGACAGCTCCCGCTCCACGAACGGCCCGTACCGTCCCGGCGCGGACCCGCACAGCCGGCCCAGCTGCTGGAAGGTGCGGGAGGTGGCGACCGCGGTACGGGGCCCCTCCCAGCGGATCCGGGCCGCCACGTCCCGCAACTGGTGCCGCACCCGGCGCCGCAGCGCCCGCACCTGCTCGGGGAGGGAGCTCCGTGTCCGCGAAGTACTCGTGGGTGAGCCGGCCCGCCCCCAGCGGCAGCGAGGCCACGAAGTCCGGCAGCCGGCCCCGCCCGAAGGCGACCTCCAGCGAACCCCCGCCGATGTCCACCAGCGCCAGCGGCCCGCACCGCCAGCCCATCCAGCGCCGGGCGCCGAGGAAGGTGAGCTCGGCCTCCACCTCGCCGGGCAGGGTGCACAGGTCGACCCCGTCCGGTCACGGACCGTGCGCAGGACCTCCTGCCGGTTCGGGGCGCCGCGCACCACGGCGGTCGCGAACGCCAGCGGAGACGACGCGCCCCACCGCGCCGCGGTCCTGTCCGCCGCCGCGACCGCCTCCACCAGCCGCTCCACCGCCTGCTCCGGAACCGGCCTGCCGGGCGTGACCTGTTCGGACAGCCTGAGCGGCCACTTCGCCGTGTGCACCGGCAGGGGCGCTCCGCCCGCCGTGTCCGCCACGACGAGTCTGACGGTCTTCGATCCGACATCCATCACGCTGGTCCGCATGGCCCGTGCGTACCCACTTACCGCGCGGCTCAACGGACGGCGGCACGCATACGACGAAGAAGCGCCCAGGTGTGACCGGACGGTGACCGTCCGACGGCGTCCCGGTTCATGCCAGCTGTCGTCGCACCAGTTCGCGCAGCCGCCCGCCGCTGTCCGCGAGAAGCAGTCCGGGCGGCCCCTGCTGGACCACCTTCCCCGCCTCCATCACCACGATCCGGTCCGCGTCCAGCACCGTCGACAGCCGGTGCGCGATGACGATCCGGGTCGCCTCCAGAGCCTTGGTGCTCTCGATCACCGTGCGCTGCGTCTCGTTGTCCAGGGCGCTGGTCGCCTCGTCGAAGAAGAGGATCCGCGGCCGCCGGATCAGCGCCTGCGCGATCATCAGCCGCTGGCGCTGGCCCCGGAGACCGCGCCGCTGCCGGAGACGATGGTGTGCAGTCCCATCGGCATCCGTCTGATGTCCTCGGCCAGCCCCGCCATCTCCGCCGCCGCCATCGCCTCCTCGGGCGTGTACGGCTCGGTGCCGCGGATGACGTCCAGCAGGGAGCCGGTGAACGGCTGCGCGTGCTGGAGCACCACCCGCACTGGCGGCGCACCGCCGACCGGTCCAGCGCGGCCAGGTCCTGACCGTCGTACAGCACACTGCCCGAGACCGGGCGGTCGAAGCCGATCAGCAGCCGCAGCAGCGTGGACTTGCCGCAGCCGCTCGGGCCGACGACCGCGACGAACTCGCCCGGCCGCGCCTCGAACGACACGTCGTCCAGGACCAGCAGGCCGTCGCCGGAGTAGCGGAACGACAGCCGCCGCGCCTCCACCGCCCCGGACAGCGGGCCCGGCCGGGTGCTCTCCGCCCGCACCTCGGGCGTGGCGTCCAGCACCGGCCTGATCTGCTCGAACAGCGGCAGCGCGGCGATCCCCGAGACGAACGCGCCGGTCAGCTGGGTGACCGAGGTCAGCACCATCGTCACCGACGCGTTGAAGGTGAGGAACTCCGCCGCCGTCATGGAGCCGCTCGCCGGTCCGGCCAGCAGCATGAACATCGCCAGGGTGACCAGCGGCAGACAGACCGCGCCGAGAACGGCCGTGACGTTCTTGATCCGGCCGGCCTTCCGCTGCATCTCGCGGCTGCGGGCGAACTCCGACGCCCACGCGGCGTACGCGTAGTTCTCCGCCGCCGCCACCCGCAGTTTCGGCAGCCCGCGCAGCGTCTGGAAGGCCTGGTTGTTCAGCTTGTTGGTGAGCACCACCAGACGGCGCTGCCAGCGCACCTGCCACAGCCCGAGCCCCAGGAACACCCCCGCGATCACGACCAGCATCCCGAGCGCGGCCAGCGCCATCGGCACGCTGAACCACAGCAGCAGCCCCAGATTCACCGCGCCCACCGTGACCGACTGCGCCACCGTCGGGCCGACCCCGGCCAGCATCCGGCGGATCGCGCTGATGCCCATCGCGGCGCTCGCCAGCTCACCCGTCGAACGCTCGGTGAAGAACCCGGTCGGCAGCCGCAGCAGCCTGTCCCACACGGCCGGCTGCAGCGTCGCCTCCACCCTGCCCTCCAGCCGCAGCAGGGTGAGGTTCTGCAGCAGCATGAACGCGGCCGCCACCACACTGCTCAGCATGACCGCGAGACACACCTGCGCGATCAGCCCGGTCTGCGCCTTCGGCACGAACTCGCCCAGCACCCTGCCGGTCGCCAGCGGCACCAGCGCGCCGATCGCCACGGTCACCAGACCGCTCAGCAGCAGCCCGGTCAGATCACCGCGCGTCCCCGACACGCAGAACCGCATCAGCCCGAGCGGGCTCAGCCGCCGCTCGGGCAGCGGACGGTAGAACATCACCGCGCGCGGCTCGAACTCCTCCGCGTTCGCCTTCTCGACCGGTGTCTCACGGCCGGTCGCCGGATGCACCGCGACATAGCCGCCGCGCCGCCACAGCAGCGCCACCGGTGCCCCCGACAGGGCCCGGTGGCCCACCAGCGGACCGACGTCGTCCCGCCACCAGCGTCCGTCCAGCCGTACGACACGGGTGCGCAGCCGGGACGCCAGGGCGACCTGCTCCACCGGATCGAGCCGGTCCCCGCCGGTCCCGGACCGCGCGGGCGAGGCGAGCGTGATGCCGGCCGCCCGCGCCACCAGCCGGCAGGCCGCGTAGGTGGCGTCGGCGTCGGCCGCCGTCGTGCGCTGCCCCGGCCGCTTGCCGATCGCCGCCAGCAGTGTCCGGTCGGCCTGGGCACGGACCGCCTCACCTGCCGCGATGCCCTCCGCGGTCCGTGTCTCGTGGGTGTGCTCCACCTGCTCGATCCACCGGTCCAGGGTGGTCATCAGCCGGTACTGCTGGTCGACCATGCTCTGCCACAGCGCCGGGTCCATCAGCAGATCGGCCGCCGCCTCCGCCCCGTACACCGAGCCGTACTGCACACTGCCGGGCGGCACCTGCATCCAGAACACGTCGTCGTCGCTGGGCGCCGTGGCCCGCTCGGCCGCCATCGGCGCCTGGAACAGCACCGCCAGACTCCGGCCCACCCCGAGCGCCAGCGCGTACTCCAGCAGGCTCGTCGTCGGCGGCACGTACTGCGGAGTGCCGTACTCGTCGTACGACCAGGTATGGGTGCTCGCCGGCTGGTACAGCTCGCGCAGCCCGACGCGGCGCACCACACAGTCCCGCAGCGGACGCGCCACCAGCGTGTGCGCCGGACCCGCCACCGGGCCCAGCACCAGCGAACCCGCCTCCAGCCGGCCCAGATGGTGCCAGTGCCCCTGCCGCTCGGCGTCGACCGCGAATAGGTCCACGGCGCCGGAGGCGATCAGCCACAGCACCTGCGGCCCCTCCAGATCCAGCCGGCCGAACCCGGAGCAGTCGATCGGTGTGCCCAGCGATCCGAGCGCCCCCAGGACGAGATCGCCGCCCTGGCCCTCGTGCACGGCCGTCATCTCATCGCTCCCTGACCAGTGCCGCGTACGCGCCACCGCGCGCCACCAGTTCCTCGTGCCGTCCGCGCTCCACGACCGTGCCGTGGTCCAGGACGACGATCTCGTCGCTGTCGCGCACCGTGCTCAGCCGGTGCGCGATCACCACCAGGCACAGCCGCGCCGGCGCAGGTTGTCCATCACCAGCAGCTCGGTCTCCGCGTCCAGGGCGCTGGTCACCTCGTCCAGCACCAGGATGCTCGGCCGGCGCACCAGCGCCCGCGCGATCTCCAGGCGCTGGCGCTGGCCGCCGGAGAAGTTCCGGCCGTCCTGCTCGACCGGGCTGTGGATACCGCCCGGACGGCGCCGGATCACGTCGTACAGCGCCGCGTCCTCGAGCGCCTCCACCACCGCCTCGTCCGGGACCGACGGGTCCCACAGCGCCACGTTGTCGCGGACGGTGCCCTCGAACAGGAACACCTCCTGGTCGACGAAGGAGACGGACGCGGCCAGCGCCCCGCGCGCGATGTCCTCGATGCGCTGCCCGTCGATCCGGATCACGCCCTCCCAGGGCGTGTACAGCCCAGAGCAGCCGGGACACCGTGGACTTGCCGCTGCCCGAGCCGCCCACCAGCGCCACCTGCTGTCCGGGCCCCACGGTCAGGTCGAAGCCGGTCAGCAGCGGCTTGTCCAGCGGGTTGTAGCCGAAGGCGAGGTTCCGCAGCTCGACATGGCCGCGCAGCCGGCGCGTCGACTCGCCGCCGCCCGGACGGCCGTAGAGCGGGTCCGCCTGGAAGTTCTCCACGTCCTTCAGCCGGGCCACGTCCGCGGCGAAGTCCTGGATCCGGCCCGCGACACCGTTGAGCCGCGTCAGCGGGGCGGTGAACCGGGCGACCAGTGCCTGGAACGCGACCAGCAGGCCGACCGTGATGTGTCCCTCGACCGCCCGCATGCCCCCGATCCACAGGATCAGCGCGCTGTTGAGCGTGGCGAGCGTCGGCGCGACGACGCCGAGCCAGGCGCTCGGCACACCGAGCCGCTGCTGTTCCTCCAGCGTGGTGGCGTGCTGTCCCGCCCACGTGCGGAAGTAGCCGTCCTCCCCGCCCGTCGCCTTCAGTGTCTCGATCAACTGCAGCCCGGTGTAGGCCGTGTTGGTGAGCCGCGCGTTGTCCGCGCGCAGTTTCGCGGTACGGGTGGCACGCAGCCGGATCACGATCCGCATGGCGACGATGTTCAGCAGCGCCACACCGATGCCGACGAACGTCAGCTGCGGGTCGTACGTGTACAGCAGCACCGCGTACAGCACGACCACCACCGTGTCCACGCCCGCCGCCGACAGATCGCGGGCCAGCGTCTCGGCCACGGCGTCGTTGGACTGCAGCCGCTGCACCAGGTCGGCCGGGCTGCGCTGGGCGAAGAACGTCACCGGCAGCCGCAGCAGATGGCGCAGGAAACGGGCGCTGGACAGGGTGGAGGAGATGAGGCGGCCGCGCAGCAGATTGCCCTGCTGGAGCCAGGTCAGCACCAGCGTGAGCAGGACGCACGCGCCCATCGACGTGAACAGCACGGGGAGCGTCGAGGTGCGGCCGCCGATCAGGAACTCGTCGATGAAGGTGCGGCTGAGCCCCGGCACCGCCGCCCCGACCGCCACCAGCAGCAGGCTCGACAGCACCACCGCCGGCATGGTGCCCGCCGTGCCGCGCAGCCGGGCCGGCATCGCGCCGAGCACCCCGGCCTGCGGCCGCCGCGGCTGAAGTCCTCGCCGGGCTCCATCACCAGCACGACGCCGGTGAAGCTGCCGTCGAACTCCTCCAGCGGGACGAACCGCCGTCCCTTGCCCGGGTCGTTGATGTAGACCCCGCGCCGGCCGAAGCGGCGGCCCATGCCGTCGTAGACGACGTAGTGGTTGAACTCCCAGAACAGGACGGCCGGCGACGTCACTTCGGCGAGGGCGGCCAGATCCATCTGCATGCCCTTGGCGGTCAGCCCGTAACTACGGGCCGCCTTCAGCAGGTTGCCGGCGCGCGAGCCGTCCCGCGAGACACCGCAGGCGATCCGCAGCTCCTCCAGCGGGACATGGCGGCCGTAGTGGCCGAGCACCATCGCGAGCGAGGCGGCGCCGCACTCCACCGCCTCCATCTGCAGCACGGTGGGCGTACGGACCGTCTTCGCGCGGGACTTGGGCACGCCGCGCTTCGGCGGGGCGGCACGGCGTCTGCCTCGGGTCTCCCGGGCGGTGGTCACGGCAGCAGCCAGTCGACAGGACGCCGGCCGGCCAGCCGGATCGAACCCGTGGCCAGGGTCATCGAGGTCAGGGCGAACGGCGGACCGTCCGCCGACGACCAGGCGTAACCGCTCTCGGTGCCGGACGACTTCTCCAGCTCCACCGTGACCGCCACCGGCCGGCCCTCCTTGGTGAACTGCTCGCCGAGCTGGGCGTCCCCGAGGAACGCGGCGATCTGCTGGGCGGACTGCGCCGAGCGGTCGACCGACTTCACCTTCCCGCGCAGGACGCCGTACTCCTGGCTCGGCACCGACTGCACGGTCAGGTCGACGGAGGCGTGCGCGGGGATGCCGGCGGCGCTCCCGGCGGGGACGTACACCGTCGCGCGGAGCGGGCCCCGGCGCCGGCGACCTTCTCCACGGCGGCGACGTTCGCGCCGGTGGAGATGATCTGACCGGTGCTGGCGGCGAGCGCGGTGACGCGCCCCGCGTCGAGGGTGCGGACGACCTCGTCGCCCTCCCCGGTACGGACCTTGAGGACGGGCGCGTTCGCCGGCAGCCGCGCGCCCTCCTTCGCGAGGACGGCGGTGACCTGGCCGGCGACGGGGCTCTGCAGGACGTAACTGCCCTGTCCGTACGTGAGGACGGCGGGCGCGCCGACCGTCGAGGTCACCGAGCCGGTCAGCGCCCACACGGAGGCGGCCGCCATCGCGACCACCGTCACGGACAGCACCAGCCACCCCTGCGGGCGCGCGAACCGCACCGGGAGGTCGAGGTCCTCCGGCGACTGGAGCTTGGCGAGGGCCTGTTGGCGGAACTGCACGAGTCTTCCCTCACCTGCGTGAACTCTGCGGGCCACTCAAAGGACGGGTCGCGCCGCGGAGTCCCGGAGCCGGGAGGCGGCTCCGGGACTCCGCGGCACAGGGACGCGATCAGAGACCGGCGACCAGGTTCGTCACCGGGGCGGTGTTCAGGCCGGTGACACCCTCGACGGTGCCGACGGCCGTGTCGACCAGGCCCGCGACCGGGGCGATACCGTCCACCGCGCCCGTGATGCTGCCCACGGCGTTCAGGGACAGGCCGCCGGAGACGTTGTCGAGGTCGGCGTCGGAGATCTCGGCGGTCTCGACCTGGGGGTGGAGTTCATGATGGAAATTCCCTTCGTATGGGTATGTCACAAGGGGAGCGGCCCCCGCTGTGGGGACAGTTGAAGGCCGCGACCGAGGGCGCCGGACGCCCGTCGCCGGAAGCCGGAACGGCCCTGCGGTGCGATGGATCAAAGCACGCGGCGAGGCCGGGCTTCCAATCAACCAGACGTCTCACCAGGCAACTTGTGCCGTGCCCGGGTACATGCGTGCAGACACGGGCACGGTGCGGGGCGACTTCTTCACATGCCCCGCCGCATCGCCCCGTCCGGGCACTTGCGCCCCGGCGAACGGAAACCGGCACACCGGCCCCAAAGGCGTACCCCGGTCGGCCGGCCCGTGGACGAATCCCGGTTCCGGTGACCGGGTTGGGCACGCGATGTGCAGATTCACCGAAGCCGGGATTCCGCTGCGGGTTCCGACCGAGCGTGTCTCATCGGTAGCTCTGCGTGAAGGGCTCGGCGGGATTGAACGCCTCCGCGGCGCGCGCGTACCAACAGCCATCCAGGCGCCCCCACAGCTGCCGAACACCGGCACGACTCCGGTCCCCCAGGAGGTCGAGAAGTTTGAGTCACAAGCGAATCCCGAAGCGCAAGGCCGCGATAGCGGTGGGCGGAATGGTGGCGCTCGGCGCCGCCGCGCTGCTGCTCCCCCACGCGAACGCCTCCCAGGACGGTGCGTCGGACGGCGCCTCCGCGGCGCCGAAGACCCTCAAGGCGGGCGATGCCTCGGATCTCGCCACGCGGCTCGCCGGGCTCCTCGGTGACGCGTTCGCCGGCTCCTACTACGACGGCGACAGCAAGCAGCTCGTCGTGAACGTCGTGGCGGGTGACGACAACAACGTGGTCGTGCAGGCCAAGAAGGCCGGCGCCGCCGTCCGCGAGGTCGACAACAGCATGGCCGAACTGGAGGCCGGCGCGCGCACGCTGAAGACGAAGGCGACCATCCCGGGCACCTCCTGGGCGGTCGACCCGCGCACCAACAAGATCCTCGTCACCGCGGACAGCACGGTGACCGGCGGCAAGTGGAACCAGCTGGAGTCCGCCGTCGAGGGCCTCGGCTCCGGCATGGCGACCATCAGGAAGTCCGAGGGCACCTTCAGAACGTTCGCGTCGGGCGGTGACGCGATCTTCTCCGGCGGTGCGCGCTGCTCGCTCGGCTTCAACGTCACCGCGGGCGACGGCAGTCCGGCGTTCCTGACCGCCGGTCACTGCGCGGTCGCGGCCGACCAGTGGTCCGACGCGCAGGGCGGACAGCCGATCGCCACCGTGGACCAGGCGGTCTTCCCCGGCGCGGGCGACTTCGCGCTCGTGCGGTACGACGATCCCGCGACCGTCGCGCCGAGTGAGGTCGATCTGGGAGAGCAGACCCTCGCGATCTCGCGGGCGGCGGAGGCGACCGTCGGCCAGGAGGTGTTCCGGATGGGGAGTACGACCGGGCTCTCCGACGGGCAGGTGCTCGGGCTGAACGCGACGGTGAACTATCCGGAGGGGACCGTGACCGGGCTCATCCAGACGAATGTCTGCGCGGAGCCCGGGGACAGCGGCGGGTCGATGTTCACCCGGGACGGGCTGGCGGTCGGGCTGACCTCGGGGGCAGCGGTGACTGCACCGTGGGAGGCGAGACCTTCTTCCAGCCGGTGACCACCGCGTTGGAGGCGGTGGGCGCGTCGCTCGGTGAGGCCGGTGGCGGTGACGCCGGGGCGGGTGCCGGCCGGCAGGCCGGCGGGGACGTCGGCGCGGGCGGTCAGGGTGCGGTGGAAGAATCCGGGGTGAACGGGACGCACTGACGGGTCGTCTGTTCGAGTGCCTTCGCGGCCCCGGTTTCGCCACTCCCGTGGCGTGGCCGGGGCCGTCGGGTGTTCCGTGGTGGTGGAGGGGCTGGTCCGGGTTTTCGCCCCCGCCGCCCCTTCCCTTCCCGTCCCTGGGCGCTGCCCCCAGACCCCCGTTCGCTCCCACGCGGCGGAGCCGCATATCGGCACGGCCCCGCGCCCCTATGGCCGACCCTCTGGCGGGAGGGCGTGGAGGAGGAGCAGGGCTATGTCGTCGTCCAGCCGGTTGGGCATGTCCATGGCGTGCTGGATCAGGGCGTCGGCCAGATCGTTCAGCGGGAGGTCGCCCAGGGTGGTGAGGCGGTCGCACAGCTCGGCCACCGAGTCCTCGAAGTCGGTGTCCGGGGATTCGATCAGGCCGTCGGTGTAGAGGACGAGCAGGGAGCCCGGCGGGAGCGCGACCTCCGTCGACGGATACGCCGCCGACGCCTCGATGCCCAGCAGCGGGCCGCCGGCCAGGTCCAGCACCCGCACCTGGCCGTCCGGCCTGCGCAGCAGCGGCGGCGGATGACCAGCGCGGGACATCACGGCCCGCCCGCGCGCGGGATCGAGCCGCAGATACAGACAGCTGGCGAACAGCTCCGAACCCAGTTCGAGGAGCAGCCGGTTGGTGCTGCGCATCACCTCCTCCGGCGGCTGCCCGACGGCCGTGTACGCGCGCACCGCGGTACGGACCTGCCCCATCAGCCCGGCCGCCGTCACGTTGTGCCCCTGGACGTCCCCGATCACCGCCGCCGCCGACCCCTGCGCCGCCGCCAGGTCGTAGAAGTCGCCGCCGATGTCCATGCCCTGCATGGCCGGCAGATAGCGGGCCGCGGACTCGATCCCGGGCAGCGACGGCAGCGTGCGCGGCAGCAGCGCCTCCTGCAGCCCGTGGGCGAGCCGGTGCTTGGCGTCGTACAGCAGGGCCCGTTCCAGTGCCTGGGCGATCAGGCCCGCCAGATTGGTGAGCACCGTCCGCTCCTCCGTCGGGAAGGTGTGCGGTGCCGCGTAGGAGAGTACGCACGTCCCGACCGGCCGCCCCGACGCGATCAGCGGCAGATACGCCCACGACGCGAACGCCGACGGTTTCACCACCAGCGCCGGATACAGCCGCTCCATCTCCGCCCGGCTCTCGAAGAAGGCGGGCACCCCGGTCCGCAGCACCTGGCTGCCCGGGGTCGGCTCCGACAGCGGCATCCCGTCGAACCGTTCCACGACCCGCGGATCCTCGTACCCCTGGTGCCCCAGCACCCGCAGCCGGCCCGCGCGGGACCCGAGGATCACCAGCCCCTGGCTGCCCACCGCCGGCGCGATCTCCTCCGCCACCAGGTGCACCACGTCCTGCACCCCGACCGCCTTGGTCAGCGCCCCGGCCAGGCTCAGCACCTGGGTGATGGTGACCAGCCGCGGCTGGTCACGCCCGGACCGAGGCGCCGCACGGTCCAGCTCCGCCGCCGGCCGGGCCCGGTTGATCCGCACACTGAGCCCGGTCCTGCTCGGATACAGCCGGAACGACAGCCAGGTGTCCGGCGGACGCAGCGCGACGAACGAGGTGACGTGCTGACTGAACAGCGCGGCCCGGTACCGGTCCTCGTACGTCGGATCGTTCAGCCAGGGCACCGTCGCCCACATCTGGGCGCCGAGCAGCCGGTCCACCGGAACGTCCAGCAGCTCCGTGGCGGCCGCGTTGGCGAAGCCGACCCGCCCGTGCAGATCGAGCGAGCACAGCCCGTACGGCAGCCGCCCCACCATCCGGGCCGCCTCCACCGTGCCGAGCGTGCCGGCCGTGCCGCCCATCAGCGGCGCCGCCAGCAGATCAGATTCCGGCACCAGCGGCAGACTCTCCTTCGCCGCCCGCTCCAGCCGTACCGCGAGCCGGTCGCAGGCCGCGGTCAGATGATCGCGCTCCCAGTCGGACAGCTCCGGCGGATGCGCGCCGGGCCAGGTCACGAAGACCGCGCCGTACGCCCTCGTCGCGGTCGCCACCGGCAGCGCGGCCAGCGAGAAGGATACGGCAGCACCATCGCGATCCGCGGATAGTTGCGGGCCATCTCCTCCTCGCCGCCCACCCAGACCAGCCGCCGCTCGCGCACCGCGTCGGAGACCGGGATCGGCGCGTTCAACCCCACCCGCTCCCACGGGGCCGCGAAGGCGCGGGGCAGCCCGGCCATCACCGCCATCTCCAGCACCGGCTGGTCCGGCGAGAGCAGATACACCGCACCGGAGTGCGCGTGCACCTCGTCCATCATCGACGCCAGCGTCAGCGACAGCAGTGGGCGGCCGACCGGCGCACGCGCGGACGACTGCCCCTCGGACACGCCGACCACCTCCTCGCCCGGCCGCGCCACAGTTCCCGGACCAATCTCCCCTGCCGGGCCGTCCCGCACGGCGAACGCCGGGCGGAGGCCGTGGCGCCGAACGCGGACGGGGGCTGCGCGGTTGTCCCGCGCGCTGTCATGGCCCACGTGGTCGGTGAGGGCGCTGCGGGACGCGGCACGAGAACGCCGCGCGCGGAAGCCGCCCTGCCAGCCACCCTGTCACCGGCGGCGACCCGGGGGCCGAGGCGCACCGCGGTCGGACGGTGTGGCTGGAACCGGACGACCCCGCCGCACGATCCTCGGCCGGGCGTGCCCGGCGTGCCCGGCGCCCGGCGCCCGGCGCCTTCGGCCTCGCCGTGGACGCCGGGCGGGTCCGGGTCGGCGAGGACCTCCGGAGCTGTTCGGCCCCGGCACGGCGAGACCCGACGCGGTCGCGTGTTTGTCCCGCGCCGCGCGGGGACCCGCAGCGCAGTGGAACAGAAGGAAGATGATGCGTAGTGAACTCGGAGATCGGTGACCGGCCCCGGATCCGCCGGGTGGAGACGGGCTGGGCACGAGCCAGGCGGCTGCGCGGCAAGGACCCCTGCGGACCTGCCTGCCCGCCATGGACCGCGGTACAGCTCCCACTGCCTCGAACGCGAGCGTGGAGGAGAACATCGTCAGGGGCGAGGACTAGCCCGCCGCCGCCGGGTGGCGCGCCCACCGAGGCGTGCCGCCCCGGCAGGGGCCGGGGCCCCGCCCGGCTGACTCACATCCCGTGGGACGGACACCACCGTTCCCGCGGGACTCCGTCTGTTCGAGCCCGGGTCGCCGGCGGACCGCCACCGCGCATACGGTCCGGGCCGCTTCGTGTCGGTGGAAGCGGCCCGGGCGCTGTGAGCAGATGCGCGATCACGGACCTCCTTCCCACGATCGGAGGTGTCAAGGGGCCGACTACCCCTCCCGCCGGTCTCACACACCCGTTCCCCGGCTCCTCCCGCGGGCGCGCCGCCATCCCCGTATCCGTACGACCGACGCGGCCACGACGACCACGGCGGCGGCCACCCGTTTTCGCGACCGGCGCCCCGGCCGCGCGCAGCAGGTCGAGAGGTTCCTCCGGCGCGGGCTCGGCGGCCCCACCGGAGGCGGTCGGCCGCTCCGACAGGCGCTCCGAGGCACGCGGCGAACCGGCCGATGATCCGCTCACCCACCTCCGCCGGCACCCCGCGCCCGAACTGCGCCGCCCGTCCGGTCACCGGCAGATCGGTGCGCACCGCCACCGCCGTGACACCGTCCCGCTCGCTCAGCGTGCCCGTCACCCTGGCGCGGGCCGTGCCCTGCCCCCGTACCTCCCGCCCGCTCGCACCAGGCGGTACGCCCGTTCGTCCGGCTCCTCGAGGACGGCCGTGCCCCGGTAGGTCACGGTGACCGGCCCCACCTTGACCTTCACCGGAACCGGTCACCGTCGTGCCGTCGTACTCCTCGACGGTCGCCCCCGGCAGACACGGTGCGACCCGTTCGATGTCGAGGAACGCCCGCCAGGCGTCGTCGACCGGGACGGGGACGGTGAACTCGTGGCGCGGTTCCATGACGTCCTCCTCGTCAGACGACCGGAGGAGCGGGATGGACCGCCCCTCGGTCACGGTCAGCGGCGCGCCCGAGCCGCCCCAGCGCAGCGCCACGATCTCGGCGGCCACGGACACGGCCACCTCCTCGGGCGTACGGGCGCCGAGGTCGAGCCCCACCGGCGAGCGCAGCCGGGACAGCTCACGCGCGGTGAGCCCGGCCTCGGCCAGGCGCTCCATCCGGTCGGTGTGGGTCCGGCGGCTGCCCATCGCGCCGATGTACGCGGCCGGTCGGCGCAGCGCCTCGATCAGCAGCGGCACGTCGAACTTGGGGTCGTGGGTGAGCACGCAGATGACCGTGCGGTCGTCGGTCCCGGTCTCCCGCAGATGGCGGTGCGGCCAGTCGACGACCACCTCGACACCGTCCGGGAAGCGCCGCGGGGTGGCGAAGACGGGGCGGGCGTCGCAGACGGTGACCCGGTAGCCGAGGAAGACCCCGATACGGGCCACGGCCGCCGCGTAGTCGATGGCGCCGAAGACCAGCATGCGCGGCGGCGGCGCGAAGGACTGAAGGAACACCTCCACCGCGTCCTCGCGGCGCTGCCCCCGCGGCCCGTAGTGGCGCAGTCCGGTGGCGCCGAGGGCGAGTTCACCGCGCGCGTCGGCGGTGACGGCGGCGTCCAGACCTGTCGTGCCCAGGCCGCCCGCGACCCGGTCCGGCCAGACGGCGAGGCAGGCGCCGCGCGGTGCGGGCCCGCCGGTGACCGTCGCCACGGTCACCGGCTCGCCCGCGGCGACCGACTCCGTGACGGCCCCGAAGGCCGGGTCGAACTCGGGTGTGACCGGACGCACGAGGAGGGTGATCTCACCGCCGCAGGTCAGCCCGACGGCCGAGGCGTCCTCGTCGCTGTAGCCGAAGGTCTCGAGGCGGGCCTCGCCGTCGGCGACGACCTCCCGCGCCAGCTCGAACACCGCGCCCTCGACACAGCCGCCGGACACGCTCCCCGCCACCTCGTCGTCCGGTCCGACGGCCATCGCCGCCCCCGGATCGCGCGGCGCGCTGCGGCTCACCCGTACGACCGTCGCCAGACCGAACGGCGCCCGCGCCGCGTACCAGCGGCCGAGCACCGGAAGAATGTCACGCACATCCCGCTCCTTCCCCGGGGCCGCTTCCCGCACCACCGCCGCCAGACTGTGCCCCTCGACGAACGCGTCCACGCTCGGCAGCGCCGCCGCCATCCCGGCGGCCAGGGGCGCGTAACCGGGCTGGGCCTTGAGCGGATCGGCCCAGCTCACCCGGTGCGCCGGCCGGTGCGACTGTCGCATCCGGCCGGCCGGCAGCTCCGGATCACCACGCTCCCACCCGTCCGACAGCAGCACCACCACCTCGACGTCCTCGAACGGCACACCCAGCACATCGGCCGCGATCCGACTCCGAACGTCCCCGGTGCGGGGCGGTGGTGTCGCTGCTGGTCGCGATGTCCCGCTGAGGGCAGTATGTGGCGAGTTGTCCGGCGGTCACCGCGGCACGCCCTCCCCGGTGTGCCGCGCGCCGTCACCGACCACCACGCACGCGCGAGCCTGTCGCGCCGGGAGTGCCCCCATGTCTGACCAGCCGTCCGTCCGCCGGCCGAACCCCGACCCCACGGCGGCGAGCCACCCCACAACCTCCCGCACACGCGGGAGTTGACGCGGCGGCGGGTCCTCGGGTTCGGCGCCGCGCTGGGGCTGGCCGCCGCGGGCGCCACGGAGGCCGCCGCCGTGACGGGGCGGCGGCGCCCGGACGGCACCGGCCGGCAACTCGCCAGCGCCGTACCACTGCCCGCTCCCTACACCGTGCCCCTGCCCCTCCCGCCCGTCCTGGCGCAGGCCGGCGTCGCCGTGGGCGCCGACCGGTACGAGATCACCCAGCGCCGGGTGACCGCGGAGATCCTCCCCGGTGTGCCGACGACACTGTGGACCTACAACGGCACCTATCCCGGCCCCACCATCGAGTCCCGCCGCGGCCGCCCGGTCACCGTGCTGCACCGCAACGAACTCCCGGTGCCGACCGCGGTGCATCTGCACGGCGGACGCACCCCGGCCGGCTCCGACGGCTACCCCACCGATCTCGTCCTCCCCGACGGCTGGACCGGACCCGAGGGCGCGCACGCGACGCACGACCCGCGCGCGGTGACCAGCCGGGTGACCCGCGCCTACACGTATCCGCTCGACCAGCGCGCCACGCTGCTCTGGTACCACGACCACCGCATGGACTACACCGCCCCGGCGATCTGGCGCGGTCTGACCGGCATGCACCTCGTCCGTGACGACGTCGAGGACGCCCTGGACATCCCCGCGGCGACCGCGAACTGGCGCTGACGATCGCCGACCGGGCGTTCGCCGCCGACGGCGAACTGGCCTACCCGGCCCTGGACCCGGAGCTGCGCGAGCGGCCCGGGGTCACCGAGCCCTACGCGGCAGGCGTCCTGGGCGATGTCATCGTGGTCAACGGGGCGCCCTGGCCCGTCCACGAGGTCGAGGCCGTACGCCACCGGCTGCGGCTGCTCAACGCGTCCAACGCCCGCCACTACCGACTGGAGGCCGTCACCGACGACGGGCGCCGGCTCGGCCTGGTGCAGATCGGCGCCGACCAGGGGCTGCTCGCCGCCCCCGTCACCCACACCTCCCTGCCCGTGGCGCCGTCGGAACGCTACGACGTGATCATCGACTTCGGGGCCTGCCGGCCGGCAGCCGGGTGCGCCTGCGGAACCGGCTCGGCAGCGGACGCACCCGCGAGGTCATGGCGTTCCGGGTCGCCCGCGCGGCGCCCGACGACAGCACCATCCCCCGGTGCTCTCCGAGGACCTGCCCATCTGGCGGCGCTCGCAGGCGACGGCGGTCCGGGAGTTCACCTTCCGCGCCGGCCGTACCGGGCAGGGGCACGGCTGGTTCATCGGGGGCAGCCGTTCGACCCCGCGCGCACCGATGTCCGTACCCGGCTGGGCGCCGTCGAGGTGTGGCGCCTGCGCGCGGACGCCCACCACCCCGTCCACCTCCACCAGACGGGCTTCCGGGTGCTCTCACGTGACGGGGGCCCGCCGCTGCCGTACGACGCGGGGCTGAAGGACACCGTGTCGCTGCGGCCGGGGAGACGGCGGAGATCATCACCCGCTTCGACGGTCACCGGGGCCGCTTCCTCTTCCACTGCCACAATGCCGAGCACGAGGACATGGGGATGATGGCCAACCTCGAGATCGAGTGACGCGTTCCCCCTTCCCATGCCGTCGGCATGCGATCCGCGGTTCCGCGGACCGGTGTGACGGCTCTCCCCGACGGGAAGCGGTTGCTCCCACAGCGACTTACTGAAAGGTAAGGAGGAGAGCCGTCGACGACGGGACCGCGTGGACCAGGAACCCGGGAGCGGTGGACCCCGCTACTCGTCCCAGGCCTGGATCATCATCTGCCCGGTGATCTTCCCGTCCCGCAGGGTGAGCATCGACTCCGAGAGGACCCGCGTCCCGTCCGCGTACCGGCAGCTCTCGCAGTAGGCGGCGTGGTCCCCTGGACGACGCACGCCTCCAGGGTGTGCGTCATGTCGCGGCTGTAGACGTCGTCCAGCACGGCGGCGATCTCGTCGCGGCCGTGCAGGACCTTGGGGTGGCTGGGCTGGGTGTGGCGGTCCACGACGCGCAGTTCCGCGTCGTCCGCGTACAGCGACACCAGCGCCGCCGATGTGTCCGCCTCGATGCCCCGGCGCAGCGTGTCGGTGCCGAAGACGGGATGTGCCGCGGTGGTCATGATGACGTACCTCCTCCGAGGGACCGCGGCCCGGACCTCGGCGGGCCGGTACGGCCCCTCCTTCGAGCCTCCTCCCGCCCGCGGGACAGGGCAAGCCGAACCCGCCCTCATTCCGCCGTGGCGAGGAACTGCGTGGCCGCCAGCTCCGCGTACAGCGGATCGGCGGTCACCAGTTCCCGGTGGGTGCCGACGGCGCGGACCCGGCCCGCGTCCATCACCACGATCCGGTCCGCCATCGTCACCGTCGACAGCCGGTGCGCGACCACCAGGACCGTCGTCGTACGCGCCACATCCGCGACCGTGTCGCGCAGCGCCGCCTCGTTCACCGCGTCGAGCTGCGAGGTGGCCTCGTCCAGGAGCAGCAGCCGGGGCGGCGCAGCAGGGCGCGGGCTATGGCCACCCGCTGACGCTCACCGCCCGACAGCTTGGTGCCGCGATGCCCCACCAGGGTGTCGAGCCCGTCCGGCAGCCGGGACACCAGACCGTCCAGCCGGGTCGTCTTCAGTACCCGCGTCAGCGCGCCCTCGTCCGCCTCCGGGTTGCCCAGCAGCAGATTGTCCCGCAGGGAGCCCGACAGCACCGGCGCGTCCTGCTCGACGTACCCGATCGAGGCGCGCAGCCGCGGCAGCTCCCAGTCGGCCAGATCACGGCCGTCGAACGTGATCACGCCGGAGCCGGGGTCGTAGAACCGCTCGATGAGGGAGAACACCGTCGTCTTGCCCGCTCCGGACGGGCCGACGAACGCGGTCATGCCCTGCGCGGGCACCGTGAACGTCACCCCGTGGTGGACGTACGGCAGATCCTCGGCGTACCGGAAGCGGACGTCCTCGAAGGCGAGGGCGGCGGGCGCCGTACCGGTCTCGGGCAACCCGGCGGGACCGGCGGCCGGCTCGGCGGGCAGCCGCAGCGCCTCCTGGATCCGGGCGAGCGCCGCACTGCCCGTCTGGTACTGCGTGAGCGCCCCGACGACCTGCTGGATCGGCGCCATCAGATAGAACACGAACAGCAGGAACGCCACCAGCGTCCCGATGTCGATGGCGTCCGTCGCGACCCGCGCGCCGCCCACCGCGAGCACCGTGATGAACGCGATCTGCATCGCCAGCCCCGCCGTATTGCCCGCCGCGGCCGACCACTTGGCCGCGCGCACGCTCTGCCGCCACGACTCCAGCGCCGCGTCGTGCAGGGTGCGCTCCTCCCGCGGCTCGGCGCCGGACGCCTTCACCGTGCGCAGCGCGCCGAGCACCCGCTCCAGTGACGCCCCCATCACACCCACCGCGTCCTGCGCCTGCCGGGAGGCCCGGTTGATGTGCGGCACGATCACCCCGAGCACGGTGCCCGCCAGCGCGATCACGCCCAGCGTGACACCCAGCAGCACCGGGTCCACGAACCCCATCAGCACCACCGTCGCGACCAGCGTCAGCCCGCCCGTGCCGAGACCCACCAGCGAATCGGTGGTCACCTCGCGCAGCAGCGTGGTGTCGGAGGTGATGCGGGCCATCAGATCGCCCGGCTCACTGCGGTCCACGGCGGCGATCCGCAGCCGCAGCAGATACGACGACAGCGAGCGCCGCGCCCCGAGCACCACCGACTCCGCGGTACGCCGCAGCACATACGAACCCAGCGCCCCGAGTACGGCGTTGGCGACGACGAGCGCCGACATCAGCAGCAGCGCCCCGGTGATCGCCCGGTCGTCCGAGAGGTCGTCGATCAGGTCCCGGGCCACCAGCGGCAGCATCAGCCCCGTCGCCCCGGTCATCAGGGACAGCACGGCGCCCCCAGCAGGGCCCCCGGTGCGGTCGTACATATCCGAGGAGCAGCCGCCAGGCGGGCAAGCCGGTTTCCTCCGCGATGTTGCTCACGTCGCCCCCTCGGCGTCGTCCGAAGGCTCAGGCTACGTCGCCGGGGTGCACCGGCCGCACGGCGGGCGGCGGGCGGCGGAAGAGATTTTTCCCGCGTAGGGTCGGAGGGAACGGACACTGGCCGACTAAGGAGTCAGCAGCATGGCGCAGGAAGTACGCGGCGTGATCGCCCCCGGCAAGGACGAGCCGGTGCGGATCGAGACGATCGTCGTGCCCGATCCCGGCCCCGGTGAGGCGGTGGTCCGGATCCAGGCCTGCGGGGTGTGTCACACCGACCTCCACTACAAGCAGGGCGGCATCAGCGACGACTTCCCGTTCCTGCTCGGCCACGAGGCCGCGGGCATCGTCGAGTCGGTCGGCGACGACGTCACCGACGTCCAGCCGGGTGACTTCGTGATCCTCAACTGGCGTGCGGTGTGCGGTAAGTGCCGCGCCTGTCAGCGCGGACGCCCCTGGTACTGCTTCGACACCCACAACGCGAAGCAGCGGATGACCCTCACCGACGGCACCGAGCTCTCCCCGGCCCTGGGCATCGGCGCCTTCGCCGAGAAGACCCTGGTCGCCGCCGGGCAGTGCACCAAGGTCGACCCCGGAGTCTCGGCGCAGGTCGCCGGGCTCCTCGGCTGCGGGGTGATGGCCGGTATCGGCGCCGCGATCAACACCGGCAACGTCGGCCGGGGCGACTCGGTCGCCGTCATCGGCTGCGGCGGCGTCGGTGACGCGGCGATCGCCGGCTCCCGCGTGGCCGGGGCGGCGAAGATCATCGCCGTGGACATCGACGACCGCAAGCTGGAGAAGGCCCGTTCCATGGGCGCCACCCACACGGTCAACTCGCGGGAGAACGACGCCGTCGAGGCGATCCGCGACCTCACCGGCGGCTTCGGCGCCGATGTCGTCATCGACGCCGTCGGCCGCCCCGAGACCTACCGGCAGGCCTTCTACGCCCGCGACCTGGCCGGCACGGTCGTCCTGGTCGGCGTACCCACCCCGGAGATGAAGCTGGAACTGCCGCTGCTGGACGTCTTCGGCCGCGGCGGCTCCCTCAAGTCCTCCTGGTACGGCGACTGTCTGCCCTCCCGGGACTTCCCGATGCTGATCGACCTCCACCTCCAGGGCCGTCTGGACCTGGGCGCGTTCGTCACCGAGACGATCGGGCTGGACGAGGTGGAGAAGGCGTTCGAGCGGATGCACGAGGGCGACGTGCTGCGTTCGGTGGTGGTGCTCTGATGGCCGCCCGCATCGAACGACTCGTCACCTCCGGGCAGTTCAGCCTCGACGGCGGCACCTGGGACGTCGACAACAACGTGTGGATCGTCGGCGACGACCACGAGGCGATCGTCATCGACGCCGCCCACGACGCCGACGCCATCGCCGAGGCGGTGGGCGACCGGCGCCTGACGGCCATCGTGTGCACCCACGCCCACAACGACCACATCGACGCCGCGCCCGCCCTCGCGGACCGCACCGGCGCCACCATCTGGCTGCACCCCGACGACCTCCCGCTGTGGAGGCAGACCCACCCCGACCGCGACCCCGACTCCTGGCTGGCCGACGGCCAGGTCATCGAGGCCGCCGGCGCCGACCTCACCGTGCTGCACACACCGGGGCACGCACCGGGCGCGGTCTGCCTGTACGAGCCGGGTCTGGCGACCGTGTTCACCGGAGACACCCTCTTCCAGGGCGGCCCCGGCGCCACCGGCCGCTCCTTCTCCCACTTCCCGACGATCATCGACTCGATCCGCGACCGGCTGCTGACCCTCCCCGGAGACGAAGGTCCTCACCGGCCACGGCGACTCCACCACGATCGGCGCGGAGGCCCCGCAGCTCGAGGAGTGGATCGCACGGGGACACTGAAAAACCATGGTCGGGGGCGTGATCCGGCCGTACGATCACGCCCCATGACCACCAACTCACTCGTGACCCTGCACGACGTACGCGTGCTGCGCTGCGCTCCCGACGGCCCGCTGCTGGACAGCGAGAGCGCGGCGCTCGATCTGCTCGGCGACGCCTTCGGACAGGACGCCGAGCTGGTCGCGGTGCCCGTCGAGCGGGTCGCGGACGAGTTCTTCCGGCTGCGCTCCGGGATCGCGGGCGCGATCATGCAGAAGTTCGCCAACTACCGGCTGCGCCTCGTCCTCGTCGGCGACATCTCCCGGCACATCGCCGCGAGCACGGCCCTGCGCGACTTCGTCCACGAGACCAACAACGGCGGCCACATCTGGTTCCTGCCGACCTACGACGACCTCGACGCGCGCCTGCGCCCGGCCGGGTGACCCGGCGGACCGCCCGGTAGAAGACGACAGACCACCCGGTAAAAGGCGACAGAGGATGTCCGGCTTACCCGTCACGCTCGAAGCGACAGCAGAGAGCCGTTGACAGGAGGCCGTACATGTCGGAGCAGCTGAAGGGCAGGGTCGCGCTGGTGGCCGGGGCGACCCGGGGCGCCGGGCGGGGCATCGCCGTGGAACTGGGGGCGGCGGGCGCCACCGTGTACGTCACGGGCCGCACCACCCGCGAACGCCGCTCCGAGTACGACCGCCCCGAGACCATCGAGGACACCGCCGACCTGGTGACCGAGGCGGGCGGCCAGGGCATCGCGGTGCCCACCGACCACCTCGAACCGGCACAGGTGAAGGCGCTCGTCGACCGTATCGCCGCCGAGCAAGGCCGCCTCGACGTCCTCGTCAACGACATCTGGGGCGGCGAGACGCTCTTCGACTGGGACGCGCCCGTCTGGGAGCACGACCTAGACAAGGGCCTGCGCCTGCTCCGGCTCGCCGTCGAGACCCACGCGATCACCAGCCATCACGCCCTGCCCCTGCTGCTGCGCCACCCCGGCGGACTCGTCGTCGAGGTCACCGACGGCACCGCCGACTACAACCGCGACCACTACCGCGTCTCCTTCTTCTACGACCTCGCCAAGTCCTCCGTGCTGCGCATGGCGTTCGCCCTCGGCCACGAACTCGGCCCGCGCGGCGCCGCCGCCGTCGCCCTGACCCCGGGCTGGATGCGCTCGGAGATCATGCTCGACCACTTCGGCGTACGCGAGGACAACTGGCGCGACGCCCTCGGCACCGTGCCGCACTTCGCGATCTCGGAGACCCCGCGCTATGTGGGCCGGGCCGTCACCGCCCTCGCCGCCGACCCGGACGTGGCACGCTTCAACGGCACCTCGCTCTCCAGCGGCGGCCTCGCGGGGAGTACGGCTTCACCGACCTCGACGGCAGCCGCCCCGACGCCTGGCGCTATCTCGTCGAGGTTCAGGACGCGGGCCGGCCGGCGGACGTCACCGGCTACCGCTGACCCCTGCCGCGGCGGTCGCCCCGGCGGCTACCTTCACCCCATGACGACGGACACGAGACGGTTCGCGGGGTACGGGGTTCTCATCACCGGGGCGGCACGCGGCATCGGCGCGGCCACCGCCGCCCGGTTCGCCGAGGAGGGCCCGCGTCCTGGTGACCGACGCGGACCCCGACGCGGCACACCGGGCGGCGTCGGCGCTGCGGGACCGGGGGCTCACGGCGGAGCCCTTCGCCTGCGACGTGACCGCCCGAGCCTCCGTCGAGGGGCCGTGGCGCGCGCCGTTGACGCCTTCGGCTCGCTCGACGTCCTGGTGAACAACGCCGCCCACTGCACCCCGGACGCGCCCCGTTTCGAGGACGAGCCGGACGACGAGTGGTCCGCCGACCTCGGCGTCACCCTCACCGGCGCCTACCGCTGCTGCCGCGCCGCACTCCGCACCTCGCCGCCTCCGGCCGGGGCGCGATCGTGAGCGTCGGCTCCGTCAACGGCCTCCAGGACTTCGGCAACCACGCCTACAGCGCCGCCAAGGCCGGTCTGATCTCCCTCACCCGCACCCTCGCCGGGCACGCGGGACCGCGCGGGGTCCGGGTCAACCTCGTGGCGCCGGGAACCGTCCGCACCCGCGCCTGGGCCGGCCGGGACGCCGACCTCGAAGCGGCACGGCGCCTCTACCCGCTGGGCCGGGTCGGCGAGCCCGAGGACATCGCGGCCGCCGTCGCCTTCCTCGCCTCCCGCGACGCGGCCTGGATCACCGGCACCACCCTCGTCGTCGACGGCGGCATCACGGCCGCCGCCTCGGGCTTCCGGCAGGCACTGGACGGCCGGCGCCCGTAGCCGGTGATCGTTTCGAACCCGCACGAACCTATTGTCACCGTTCGGTCGCGGCCCGCCGGGTCCGCACAACCGATGTTCCCGGTCGTCCGTCTACCTGGCAGAGTGCGCAGGCCATGCGCTCACCTCGACGAAAGGCGGAAGAGGCCATGGGGGACATACGCAGACGGAGTGCCGTCGTCCTGGGGGTCACCGCGCTGGTGGCTCCGCTCACCCTCACGCTCGGCGCGGCACCCGCGCAGGCCGCGAGCTGCACCACCTCGGCGGGCCCGTACCAGAAGAAGGTGGAGAAGTTCCTCGGCCGTCCGGTCGACGGGAAGCAGTCCTCCGCCGACTGCAAGGCCACCCGCGCCTTCCAGACCAAGCACGGCATCACACCGAACATCGGCTACGCGGGCCCCGTCACCTGGGGCGTGATGGACCTGATGAACAAGCAGAAGGCCGTCGGCAAGAACCCCAACAAGGCGGGCAAGTGCCCCACGAACAAGGGGCGTATCGCCTGTGTCAACCTGACGCTCCAGCTCAGCTGGATCCAGGACGGGAAGAAGCTGGTCTACGGACCGGTGCCGGTCCGCACGGGACGCGACGGGTACGAGACCCGCACCGGCCTGAAGAAGGTCTACTGGCGCAACATCGACCACGTCTCGACCATCTACGACGTGCCGATGCCCTACAGCCAGTTCTTCGACGGCGGCCAGGCCTTCCACTCGGCCGGTGTCAGCATGTGGAACCCGCCGGGCTCCCACGGCTGCGTCAACATGACCAAGACCGTGGCCAAGAAGTACTGGTCGCTGCTGAAGAAGGGCGACGACGTCTATGTGTACGGCCGCAAGCCGGGCACCTGATCCCGGCCCCCGGGGCGCGGTGGGAGTGTGAACTCGCCCACGTTGCAGGGTAGATGGACGTGATCAGCAACACTGTCCGAAATGCCCGAAGAGGGTGCGATTACTCACAGCGCCTTCACGTCGGGCGCCGTATGCTTCACGGCATGTCCACCAGTGTTGAACCCTCCTCCGAGCGATCGGCTGCCGAGGTCAACGAGGAGATCCGGGCCCTGTGGCTCCGGTCGGGCGGGACACTGAGCGTCGAACAGCGCGAGGAATACCGGCGCCTGGTCCAGGAGTGGGCCTCGGCCCTCCCGCAGCCGGCCAGAGCCGCCTGAGCGGCGTCCCGCCGGCTCCGGCTCGTCGACCCGCCACCCGGGCACCCGTGTCCCCACGGGTGCCCCTCCCACACCGGCCCCGGCAGTACCGTCCCTCGGCCGGTACGACGGGCCGCTGCCCGCCGCACCGCCCTGGCACGCGCTCAGCCCCAGGTCGCCGAATAGGCCCGGCGGTACGCCTTGCGGTCCTGCTCGGCCCGTAGCCAGCGGGACGCCACCAGGGCGACCAGGCTCGCCCCGAACACCAGCAGCCCGGGACCGACGTTGCGGGGGTCGGCCAGCCGGGACACCAGGGTCGACGGGTCCGGGAGGATGCCCTTCACCGGGGTCGACGACCCCGGCGAGGCCGCGTCCGGCGCCACCGCGCCCTGCGCGTCCGACGGGGCGGGCGAGGGCTTCGCCGCACCCCGTCGTCGCCGGGCGCCACGATGAGCCGGACATCGAGTGCCGCCAGCGCCTTCGTCACCGGCTGGAAGTACGTCGTACCGCCCGTCCGGCAGTCACCGCTGCCACCCGACGTGACACCGAGCGCGATGCCCTCGGAGAACATCGGGCCGCCGCTGTCCCCGGGTTCGGCGCACACATTCGACTCGACGAGACCGCTGACCGTGCCCTCCGGATAGTTCACCGTCGCGTTGAGCGCCGTCACCTCGCCGTCCCGCAGTCCGCTCGTACTGCCGCTGCGGAACACCCGCTGGCCCACCGTGGGATCCGCCACCCCGGTGATCCGTACGCCCTTGCCCTCGCCGACGGCCACCACACCGGCGCCCTCGCCCGCCCGGCCGGACGTGTACTCGATCAGCGAGTAGTCGTCGCCGGGGAAGCTGCCGCGGACCGAAGTCCCGACCTCCTCCTTCGCCTGCTCGTCGGCGAACCACACCGAGCCGTCGGGACCGCAGTGCCCGGCCGTGAGGATGAAGTCCCGCTTCCCGTCGGTGACGTTGAAGCCCGCCGAGCAGCGGCCGGCCGTCGACAGGATGGGCAGGGCGCCGTTGAGGCGGGTGGTGAACGTGCCCTCGCTGCGCTCCATACGGACGAACCCGCCGATGCCGTCGGCGACTTCGGTCAGCCCGGACCAGTCGTCCGCGGACACCGTGCGGTCGCCCCGGACCACCACCTCGTTGGTCCGGTAGTCCACGGCCCACGCGGTCCCGGGCACGCGCGGCGCCGAACCCAGCCTCTTCGTCGCCGACTTGAGGTCGTCCATGCTGTGGTCCACCATCTTCGGCTCGGCGCCGGCCCCGCGCACCTGCGCCGCCGCCTTCTCGTCGGTGACCGCGACCACCGTCCTGCCGTCGGCGGCGATCCAGCTGCCCGCCGTACGGGACGTGCCGAGCCGGGACACCAGGGTGTCGCCCGGTCCGGCCGGCGCCGGCTCCTCGGCGGTGGACAAGGGCTCCGCGCCGGGCGCGCGGGGCTCACTGGCGACGGCGTGGGTGACCATCGTGGCCCCCAGGAGGAGTCCGCCGACGGCCGCCAGCCGTGTCACTCGCCGGACGACCCGTCGTCGTGCGTGCCTCATGCATGGCTCCCGAACCTCAGCCGCGCGGTACGGACACCGCGGAGACCCCCGCCGAGTCGGAGGTCCTCTACCCATACGGGCCCGGAACCCGCCGCGTTCAGACCGGACGCGATCCCGTCCACGCCACGGCCGCAGGCCGCCTATCGTGGGAATCATGACCAGGATCCCGCACGACACGTCCGGTGAACCGAATCCCCTGCGCACCCTCACCCTCGACCGGCTGCGCCGCCGTACCAGCATGAAGTGGCGCACCCACCCCGAGGACGTACTGCCCCTGTGGGTGGCCGAGATGGACGTACCCCTGGCCGAACCCGTCGTGCGCACCGTCACCGAGGCCATGGAGCTCGGCGACACCGGCTACCCGGCCGGCACCGCCTACGCCGAGGCGCTCTCCGCCTTCGCGCGCAAGCGGTGGGACTGGGACGGGCTTGCCGTCGAGCGCACCGCGATCGTGCCCGACGTCATGCTGGGCGTGGTCGAGATGCTGAAGCTCGTCACCGGGTACGGGGACACGGTGGTGGTCAACCCGCCGGTGTACCCGCCCTTCTACGACTTCGTCCGCCACCAGGACCGGGAGGTGGCCGAGGCCCCGCTCGGCGCGGACGCGCGGATCGACCTCGACGTCCTGGAGGACACCTTCCGGCGGGTGACGGACGGCAGGCGGCGGGCCGCCTATCTGCTGTGCAGCCCGCACAACCCCACCGGCACCGTGCACACCGCCGACGAGCTGACCGCCGTCGCCGCCCTCGCCGAGCGGTACGGCGTCCGTGTCGTCGCCGACGAGATCCACGCCCCGCTGGTCCTCGGAGACACCCGGTTCGTGCCGTACCTGAGCGTGCCGGGCGGCGAGCGCGGGCTGTCACTGATGTCGGCGTCGAAGGCGTGGAACCTGGCCGGGCTCAAGGCGGCCGTCGCCGTCGCGGGAACCGGCGCCGCGGACGAACTGGCGCGGATGCCCGAGGAGGTCGGCCACGGGCCGAGCCATGTCGGCATCCTCGCCCACGCCGCCGCCCTGCGCGACGGCACCGCGTGGCTGGACGCCCTGCTCGACGGGCTCGACACCAGCCGGCGGCTCCTCGCGGACCTGCTGGCCGAGCGACTCCCCGCGGTCCGTCACCGGCCGGGTGACGCCACCTACCTCGCCTGGCTGGACTGCCGTGCCCTCGGCCTCGGCGACGACCCCGCCGTCCCTTTCTCGAACACGGCCGCGTGGCCCTCAACTCCGGCCTGCCGTTCGGCACGGGAGGAGCGGGCCACGCCCGGCTGAACCTCGCCACCTCGCCCGAGGTGCTCGAGGAGGCCGTACGCCGGATGGCGGCCGCCGTGGAGCACGCGGGCGGCGACCGTGGCTGACGAGTGCTTCGGACATCCGCGGCTCGCCGCGGTCTACGACCCCTCGACCCCGACCGGAGCGATCTCGACGCCTACCTCGCCATGGCGGAGGAGTTCCGGGCCCGCCGGGTGCTGGACATCGGCTGCGGGACGGGCGTGTTCGCGCTGCTGCTGGCTGGCCGGGGGATCGAGGTCGTCGGCGTCGAACCCGCCGGGGCGTCCCTCGACGTGGCCAGGGCCAAACCCGGCGGGGAGCGGGTCCGCTGGATCGAGGGCGACGCCACGGCGCTGCCGCCGCTGCGGGCCGATCTGGCGACCATGACGGCGAACGTCGCCCAGGCCATCGCCGATCCGGACAGCTGGCACGGCACCCTGCGGGGCGCCCACGCGGCCCTGCGGCCCGGCGGACGCCTGGTGTTCGAGACCCGTGACCCGGCCCGGCGGGCCTGGGAGGGCTGGACGCCGGAGGAGTCGTACCAGACGGCGGACATCCCCGGCGTCGGCCCGGTCGAGAGCCGGCACCGGGTGACCGGGGTGGACGGCCCGCTGGTGACCTTCCGTACGACCTATGTGTTCGCCGCGGACGGGGCGGTGCTCACCTCGGACTCGACGCTGCGTTTCCGCGAACGGGAGGAGATCGAGGCGGATCTGGCCCGGCACGGCTACGAGACGGTGGAGGTGCGGGACGCCCCGACCGGCCGGGGCGGGAGTTCGTCTTCGTCGCGCGCCGCCCGCACGCGTAGACTTCCGGTATGGACGAGTCGTTGCCCGGCCGGCTCGCTGCCGGGAAGTATCTGCTGGTCACCAGCTACCGCAAGAACGGTACGCCCGTCGCCACTCCGGTCTGGGTGGTGCGGGACGGTGACGCGCTCGGCGTGTGGACCGTCACCGGCTCGTGGAAGGTGAAGCGGATCCGCGCCCGCGGCGATGTCCTGGTCGGCCCCTGCGACGTGCGCGGCAACCCGACCGGCGAGCAGGTCCCCGGCACCGCGGAGATCTGCGACGCGGCGACCACCGTCCGCTACCGGAAACTGCTTGCCCGCAAGTACGGCCTCGTGGGCCGGCTGACCCTGCTGGGCAGCCGGCTGCGCCGGGGCCTGGACGGCACGGTCGGCATCCGCATCACGCTCAGTGGTTGAGTGACCGTCAGGTCCACGCCCGGAACGGCTCGTCCACCAACTGGAAGACCGGCTCGCCGCGCACGGGGTCCTTGGCCGTCGACAGCCGGACCCGGTCGCCGCCGTGGATGCCGATGGGCGGGCCCATCACCCTGCCCCGCACCACGAAGCCCTCGGCCATCTCGATCAGGGACACATTGCGGGCCGCCGGGGTGTTGCGGTGCACCACCGAGGAATGGCGGATCGTCCCCACGCCCTGACTGCGCTCCGTGCGCAGCTCACTGCCCTGGCAGACCGGGCAGAGCAGCCGGTGGTACATGGCGGTGCCGCACCAGGTGCAGCGCTGGAAGAGCATGGCGTCCGCCCGCGGGTCGAGAACGCCCGTCGTGGAGCCGGCTGCCTGCTGAGCGACGCTTCCTGAGTGGTGGTACACGCTGGTCAACTCCCTGCACTCGGCCGGAATCCGGTGTGCGCGGTCACCCGGCACGCGGGTGCCCAGTGGGCCGTGCCACCGTGCACATGCCACAGGGTATGGCACTCAGTGTCACGCGTAAAGGCACTGCGTACCCTCGAAATCCGGGCGGAAGGCCCGGCCGGATCAGCCTCGGCCTCCGCGTCCCCCTTCCCGTCCGAACGCGCCCAGGAACGCGGCGCGTTGCCGTGCGTCATCACTACCGCCGCGATCACATCGGCGCGCGGGACACCGTCCGGCAACCGGCGAACCGGTCCCGCACGCACGGAACGCGGCACGGGACACCGCACGGGACACCGCGCGGGGCACGCGGTGCGGGATGCGGCGGAACTCCGTACCGTCTCATGGCTTTCCGGCAGGTCAATCCTATGATCGTGGCACCCGCCGTCCCCGAGGAGCCCGTCATGCCGTCTGCCGCCCGTCCCCGTGTCCTGTACGTCACCGACCTCGCCTACCCGGCCCGCGGGCGGCGCTACTGCGACGAGGACATCTTCCTCACCTCCCGGCTGCGCGAGCACCTCGACCTCGCCCTGTGCCATCCCCGGGACGCCGTCACGCTGCTGGACGGCTTCGACGCCGTCATCGTCCGCAACAGCGGTCCCGTACTGGGGTACCAGGACGCCTACGACGCCTTCCGCGAGCGCGCCACGGCGACCGGCAAGCCGGTCTACAACCCGCTCACCGGCCGGGGCGACATGGCCGGCAAGCGGTACCTGCTCGACCTGACCGCCGCCGGCCGCCCGGTGATTCCCACCGTCGGCCGGCCGGAGGAGCTGCACCTCCTGCCCGACGCCGAGCGGTACGTGGTCAAGCCCAGACTCGGCGCCGACTCCATGGGGCTGCGCGTCGTCCCCGCCGGTGAGGTGTCCGGCCTCGTCGACGGCGACGTGCTGGTGCAGCCGTACGTCGACTTCTCCTACGAGGTCTCCTTCTACTTCGTCGACCACGACTTCCAGTACGCCCTCCACGCCCCGCACCCCGAGCGGCGCTGGCAGCTCGTACCGTACGAACCCACCCCGGACGACCTGGATTTCGCCCGTGGCTTCATCGAGTGGAACACCCTCGACCACGGCATCCAGCGCGTCGACGCCTGCCGTGCGCCGGACGGCGGACTGCTGCTGGTCGAACTGGAGGACCTCAACCCTTATCTGTCCCTCGACGCCCTCGACGACCAGGCCCGCGAGGCGTTCCTGTCCGCCCTGACCGCGTCCCTGCGCCGGTTCCTGCGCACCGGCTGAACCTCCGGCCCCCGCGTCACGTATCTCTCTGCGCAGACGGCTCGACTCCGCCGCGCGGAACGGAAGGAGAGCGACGTGACGACACCGTCCGAACCGGGGCGGCCGGACGACGGGCCACCCTGGAACCCATCCGCGTCCTGCGTCCGCGCCGCACCGACGCACTCGCGGAACTGTTCCGGGAGTGCGAGCAGGACGGATACGAGTCCGTGCCGCTGCCCGTGCCGCCGCGGGGCTCCGAGGACCTGACACAGGAACTCCCGCCCGTACCGGCCGCCCGCCCCCGGCCCTCCGTACACCGCCGCGCCGCCATCGTCCTCGCGGTGGCCGCCGCGGCGGTGGCCGGCTTCGGCGGAGCCCTCCTCCTCGTGCAACGGAACGCCGACGACCGCGCGGCACCCGCCCCGCCCCCGCCTCCGCCCACGAGCGCCGCCGCCACCCCGCCCCGGCCGCCGCCCCCGCCGAACCGGGCTTCCTGAGCGAGGGCGACACGGGCCCCGAGGTGACCGAACTCCAGGAGCGCCTGCTGCGTATCCCGGACGTCTACCGCTCTGGCGCCACCGACGGCCGCTACGACGCCACCCTCTCCGCCGCCGTCGCCCGTTTCCAGCTCTGGTACGGCATCCGGGGCGACGAAACCGGCGTCTACGGCGACGACACCCGCCTCGCCCTGGAATCCCGCACCGGAGAGCCTGCCGGCTGACCGGTGACCACGGCCGCCTCGGCACGCGGACGCCCCGGTGGCCACCGCGGCTTCGGCACGCGGATGACCGGGCGGCACGTACACCCCGCCCCGGTGCGCACGGGGGCTACCGCTGTTCCGGCACCCGGATGTCCAGTACGCACACGTCGTCGCGGCGTTCGCCGTCCAGCATCGTCTCCAGCAGCGGGCCCAGGAATCCGCTCTCGTCACCGGGGTGCGCCGCCACCGCCCCGGCGAGCCGTGCCAGGCCCACGTCGATGTTCTCCGGCGGGCGTTCCACCAGACCGTCCGTGTACAGCAGCACCCGGTCGCCCGGTTCGAGACGGCACTCGGCCTCCTCGAAGTGCGGCGACGCCGCCCCGCCGAGCAGCATGCCGCGGGGCCGGCGCAGGTACGTCACCTCGCCGTCGCGCAGCAGCAGCGGCGGGTGTGTCCCGCCTGCGCCCAGACCAGGCGCCGCCGCGCGGGCTGGTAGCGGGCCAGCACCATGGTCGCGGTGCCATGGCTGTCCCGGGAGTGCAGCAGCAGGGTGTTGAGCCGGGCGAGCGCGCCGGTCAGCGAGGAGCCGGTGATGACCATGCCCTTGGCGGTGAACCGGAGCTGGGCCATGGTGGCGACGGCGCCCACCCCGTGCCCGGCCACATCGCCGACGACGAACAGGGCGTCGCCGTCGGGGAGTTCTATGGCGCTGAACCAGTCGCCGCCGACGTGTATGCCGGCCTGGGCCGGGAGGTAGGCGACCTCGACGCGCAGCCCGGCCAGCTCCACCGCCCGCTGCGGCAGGGGCAGCAGCGCGTTCTGCAGCCGGGCGACCAGGGTCCGTTCGGCCTGGAGCACGTCGTGCTGGGTGACGATGGCCCGCTCGGACTCCACGAGGGCGAGCTCGGCCCGCCGTCGCGCGGTCAGGTCCTGGAGGAAGCCGTGCACCTCGACGGGCGTGCCGTGCAGATCGGCGACCGGCTCGGCGGCCAGCCGCAGATGCCGGACACCGCGTGTGCCGCGCACCCGGAACGGGGCGTCCAGCGGCAGCCCCTCGTGGAGCAGGGCGTCGACGGCCCGGCTCAGCGCGGGCCGGTCCTCGGGCACCGCGAGTGCGGGAAGGCCGGTGAGCCGGACCGGCCCGTCGGCGGGGTCCCGGCCGAGGATCGTGAAGACCTGGGGTGACCAGGACGCCTCGCGGCCGGCCACATTCCAGTTGGCCCAGCCGAGATCGCCCAGTCGCTGCAGATCCGCCAGCCGCTGCTCCTGCCGGTCGGAGGAGGCGTGCCGGACCCAGGTGAGGACCAGCGAGTCCTCCAGCCGGGTCACCTGTACGACGTAGGTGGTGGCCGGCGAGGTGACGCCGTCCACCACCGTCCGGAGGGCGAACGGCTCGCTCTCGTACGGTTCCCCGCCGGCCAGGGTGGCCAGACAGCCCCGCCACACGGGGTGCCCGCGAGGTCGGGCCGTAGCTCACGCAGCCGTCGTCCGGCCGGGTCGCCCCCGGCGCCGGCCAGGACGTCGGCCCCCGCGCCGTCACGGCGTCGACCCGGAAGTCCTCGGTCCCGCCGGCCGGGTCGCGTACCGGGGTCAGCAGCATCGCCGGCACCGGCAGCGCGGCGAACAGCGCCCGCACGGCGTCCACCAGCGTCCCGGCGGCCGGCTCCGGCGGGGTGGTGCAGCCGCGCAGCCGCCCGGCGCACAGCCGGACGGCCTCGCGCAGCCGGTCGCGCTCGCGCGGGGTGAAGGGGCCGAAGCGGTCGCGCAGCACACCGACGCGGAGGTCGGGGCCGTCACGGCCGGGCAGCGGCAGCCAGGCGTGGGACCACCGGTGACCGGGCGGCTCCCCGACGGGCGGACAGCGCGTGCCGTCCTCGGCGAGGCCCTCCGGCCGCCGCGGTTCACCGGCGTCGGGGGCGTCCGGCCCTGCGGCCCCGCCGAACGGCGGCACCTGGCGCCACCGGTCGGCGAGCCGGTCGTCGATCCCGGCGTGCCCGAGCAGTTCCAGACCGCCGCCGGCCCGCCGGGCGCAGATCACCACCGAGTCCGCGGCCAGCTCCGGTCCGAGGTGGGCCAGCAGGCAGCGGGCCAGCTCCTGGGGTGTCCGGGCCTGCGCGAGGGACAGGGCGAGCCGGCTCAGGGCGTCGGGAAGCGTGGGCTCCGCCGAGGGATCGGCCGTGGTGTCCCCGGGGTCCCGCTCGCCCAGGGTGATCCGGCATTCCTCGAGCAGGGTGCGGTGGGCGGCTTCGGCACGCCGGAGCAGTTCCTCGCCTGCGGCGTCCGCGGAGCGGCCGGTCCGCGCCATCACGACGCCCTTGGCACGTTCCACGACGGCCGCCGTCGCGGCCTGCGCGCGCAGCCGGTCCAGCTCGGCACGCTGCCGGGCGGCGATCCCGGCGAGTTCCACCAGGTCCGGTGCGGCTCCGGCCCCCACCGGGGCGACGGGCTCCTCATCACGCCCTGAGCATCGCACACCTCCCGCGGTTCGTTGACCGGCTCGTTCGCCCGGTCCCGGCGAGCGGCGGCGACCGGGGAGGGGCGGGGCGTGCCCGGTGGGGGCGGAGGTCAGCGGCCGGACTCGGCCAGGGCCAGGGCGACCGTCCGTACGCTGCGGGCGATGTGCTGGAGCTGCGCGATCTCGGCCGCGTACAGCTTGATCGTGTGCTCGATCACCGTCTCGTGCAGCCCCGCCCGGGGCAGATCGGCGCGGGCGGTCTGCAGGGCGGTGCGGGCCACCCGGATCTCGTGCTCGACCTGGATCTGGGCGTGCCGGGCCAGCAGCACCGGGTGCCGGATGAACGCCGGGTAGCCGGCGTAGCGCGCGGGAACCAGCTCGCGCAGCCACTTGGCGGCCGAACGTTCCCAGTCGTAGCTGCCGGGGTCTTCACCTGGCAGGGCCAGTCGGCGCCGAGGCGCGTGGTCGTCAGAGTCATGAGCATCGCTCCCGGGTGTACGGCGTCGCATGGGTGGGCGACTGTGGGGCGGCCCCGGCCTGGGGATGGCCGGGGCCGCCACGGGGTGGCCGGGCTGGGATGCCCGGCCGGAACACCCTCGCCGTCGGTGCGGGCAGGAGCCGGCGGTGCGGGTGTTGGTGCGGATGCCCGGTGCTGAGCGGCCGGGCTGTGATCCGTGAGCAGTATTTATATATGCCATCTGCTTTTCAAGACGTATGAAAACATTCATGCGTGCTTCAAAGGGCGAACCCCGTGAGCCGGCCTCGGACGGGGTCAGTCCCGGAGGAAGAAGTGGTGCTCGTCGGCGACGTGCTCGTACTCGTCGAGCCGGGCCTGGGTACGCTCCGGGTCGGCGTCCGTCATGGCCTGCAGCAGCGCCGCGCACATCACGCCGGGAGCGGCGTAGGAGTCGAAGACCAGCCGCGACCCGGTGCCGGTGGCGAAGGCGACGTCGGCCTCGTCCGCGAGCGGGCCCAGCGCCAGATCGGTGATCAGCGCGACCTTCAGCCCGGCACTGCGGGCGACCCGCACCGCCGTCAGCGTCTCCTGCGCGTGCCGGGGCATGGAGAACGCCAGCACCCAGCTGCCGCCCGCCTCCCGTGACTGCAGCAACGCGTCGTAGGCGACGCTGCCGCCCAGCGTCACCAGCCGCACATCCGGGTGGACGCGGCGCGCGGCGTAGGCGAAGTACTCGGCCAGCGACACGGAGATGCGCAGACCGAGGACGGTGAGCGGAGTGGACGCGGCCAGCCGGCGGCCGACCTCGATGAACCGGTCGGCGTCGGCGAAGTCCCGCCGCAGGTTCTCCAGGTTCTCGATCTCGGCGTCGACCGCCGCCTGCAGTTCATTGCCCCGCACCTCCTCCGCGGGACCGGCGGAGCGGGCGCCGAGCGTGATCGACTGGAGCCGCTCCCGCAGCGCCGGGTAACCGCTGAAGCCCACCGCCGAGGCGAACCGGGTCACCGAGGGCTGACTCACCCCGACCCGGTCCGCGAGATCCGTGATCGACAGGAACGCCGCCTCGGCGATGTGCTCGATCAGATACCGGGCGATGCGACGCTGCCCGGGGAGAGCCGGGGCCGGTCGAACAGCGTGCGGAGCTGGGCGGTCGGAGACACCTCCGGATCGCGGCCCGTCTTCCCCGAGGTGATGGTGGATGCCTGTGCGCGTGCCTGCTGCGGCGATCGCACCGGTGTGCCTCCTTCGTCTCCCACGAGGATTCAACATAGCCCACCCGCCGCGGTGACCGGTCTGCTTCGCGGAGCACATCTCAGCGCACCGGCGGGGATATCCGGGCCGTCGGCGGGAACCCGTCGAACCGGCGAACCCGAACCCATGACACACCAGGAGTCATCGGACATGACCGTCCCCGAAGAGAACCGGCCCAAGACCCGGAACACCGACCGCGTCGTCGAGCGGCACGACGGCAACGAGGCCCGCGCCCGCGGCGGTACGGGCCGCACCCTGCGAGAGGCACTGGAGGAAGCGGAGATCAAGCCCGACGACTTCGAGGCACGCCGGACCGACTTGGGCAGGCGACACGTATGAGTGCCCTGAGCGCACTGGAAGACGCCCTGGAGAACCGGTGGGAGGCCCTGCGGACGCGGCTGTTCGGCCGGGAGCCGGTCGAACTCGTCGACGCCCTGCGCCGCGAGTGCGACAGCCATGCCGTGGTGTGCGGGGCCGGCCGGGTCATGGTCCCCAACGCCTACGACGTCGAACTCGCCGGACCGGTGCACGAGGAACTGGCGCGCCACGGCAGCCGGGTGGGGCAGGCCCTCACCGACCGCCTCGCCCGGCACGCGGCACGCCACGGCTACGAGTGGGCGGGCCCGCTCGCGGTCCACGTCCGCCACTCCGCCGAAGTCCCCAACGGCCGCTACCGCGTGGCGAGCACCGTCATGCCGCACGTCAGCGCGGACGCCTTCCAGCGCGCGGGGCGGCAGTCCCGGTAGCCCGCGCTGCCGCCCGCCGCGCGGGCGGTCGGCATGCCGAGCTCCGGCCGGCCAACGCGCCCACCGAACACCGAAGTTCACGGGCGAACACGAACACGGGGCAGATCACCGGCGGACGCGATACCAGCCGTTGACTGCCCCAACGCGCCCTGACCGCTTCCGACTTCGCTGTCAGAGCGTGGGACGCGGCTGCCCGCCGAGCGCCGGCGCCGCACGCCGTAAGCCATCGGCGCGACCGCCGACTGCCGCGCCGGTGCCACGATCACGCCCACCCGCGCCCGCCGCGGGGCCGTCCGTGAACCGTGCGCCCGGATCGACGTACATCCGCCGTCGTGACGCCCCTCAGCCCACAGCGGGAACCGCCCGTGCGGCGAGGCGCGCCAGCGGGGCGCCGGTCAGCCGGCACACCGTCCACTCCTCCAGCAGCTCCGCGCCGAGCGACTCGTAGAACGCGATCGCCGGGGCGTTCCAGTCCAGCACCACCCACTCGAAGCGCTCGTAGCCCCGTTCCCGGCAGATCGCCGCGAGCCCGGCCAGCAGCGCCCTGCCGTGGCCGGCGCCCCGGGTGCCCGGGCGGACGTAGAGGTCCTCCAGATGCATCCCCCGTGTGCCGGTCCAGGTCGAGAAGCGCGGGAACCACAGCGCGAACCCCACGACGCCGCCGGTGTCGCCGTCCTCGGCGATCAGGACAAAGGCGGCGGGATCCTCGCCGAACAGCGCCGCCCGCAACTGCTCCTCGGTGGCACGGGCCTGTTCGGCGGCCTTCTCGTAGACGGCGAGTTCACGGATCATCGCGCGGATCTCGGGGACGTCGTGCACAGTGGCTTCTCTGATCACGGTACGAGAGCCTGCGTCACCGGGCCGCACCCCGTCCACCCCGTTCCGGGGACCGGACCACCAGATCGGCCCGCTCCCGCGTCGACGCGACCGACTGGGCGTTGCGCTGATCACTGCGCTCGACCCAGGACACCGCCTCCGCACGGCTCTTGCCGAACTCCACGTGCCGGGCGATCAGCCGCCGCAGCCGCTCCTCCTCGTCCAGCTCGCAGAACCACACCTCGTCGAGCTGCGGCCGCACCCGCGCCCAGGCGCCGGACTCCAGCAGCAGGTAGTTGCCCTCCGTCACCACCAGCCGGGCCGCCGGCGGCACCGGCAGCGCGCCCGCGACCGGCTGCTCCAGCGTCCGTTCGAAACCGGGGGCGTACACCACGTCGTCGTACGCCTCCTCGCGCAGCCGCCGCAGCAGGGCCGCGTATCCGGCCGCGTCGAAGGTGTCCGGGGCACCCTTGCGGTCCCGGCGGCCCAGCCGGTCCAGTTCGGCGTCGGCGAGGTGGAAGCCGTCCATCGGCACGAGCGAGACCCATGGCTCCCCGTCGCCGTTCAGCTCCCGCACCAGCCGCTCCGCGAGCGTCGACTTGCCCGCACCCGGACTGCCGGCGATACCGAGGATCGCGCGCCGGCCGCCTCGGGGAGGACACGGGCACGCCGGAGAAGGTCGTCGAAGGAGGGCACCACAAGGGAGAGTGTGTCACCTGGCGAGCGGACGTCCTGCCGCCATGTGGCCCGCGCCACTCACTGTTCCACGCCGTACGGGGAACGGTGTCCCCTATGACGGATCTGGGTCTGCCCGCTGACATCCTCGCCTGCCTCTTCGACCTCGACGGGGTCGTGACGAAGACCGCCGTCGTCCACGCGGCCGCCTGGAAGGAGACGTTCGACGCCTTCCTCCGTGAACGCGACGGCGACGCCTTCCGGCCCTTCGGCGACGCCGACTACGACGAGTACGTCGACGGCCGCCCCGCGCCGACGGCGTCCGCACCTTCCTCGCCTCCCGCGACATCCGGCTGCCCGAGGGCGGCCCCGGCGACCAGCCCGACGCCCGCACCGTGCACGGCCTCGGCAACCGCAAGAACGAACTGCTGCTCGCGAGGATCCGCACCGACGGTGTGGCGGCCTACGACGGCACCCTGCGCTATCTGACGGCGGTCCGCGCCCGGGGACTGCGCACCGCGATCGTGTCCTCCAGCGCCAACTGCCGCGACGTCCTGCGTTCCATCGACGCCGAGGACCTCTTCGACGTACGGATCGACGGCGTCGTCGCCGCCGAACGCGGGCTGCCCGGGAAACCGGAGCCCGACACCTTCCTCGCCGCCGCGGCCGACCTCGGCGTCGAGCCGTCCCGGGCCGCCGTGTTCGAGGACGCGCTGGCCGGCATGGACGCGGGCCGCGCGGGGCAGTTCGGCTACGTCGTCGGTGTGGACCGGGTGGGACAGACCGACGCGCTGTACGCGCACGGCGCCGACCGGGTCGTGACGGACCTGGCCGAACTCGGGGAGCGAAGTGATCACACAGCGGGCGTACGCCGTCGAACCGTGGACCGTGCGCGAACACAGCCTGGACCTGGACGTCCTGGCCCAGAGCGGGCCAGACCGTCATCAACGTCACCAACGGCAAGGTGATCCGGCTGCTCGTCGACGACGAAACGTTCGACCGGCGTACGGACGCCTTGTTCGCCACGAACGGACCCTCGACCTGCGCCGGGGCGTCCTCTCCGGACCGCCGCTGACCATCCGCCACCACGGCGACGAGCTGACGGTGCGCGAGGACGCCCAAGCCGAACGCCCCGTCCCGCCACTCCGGCCGCGGACGGCCCCCGCGCCGCCGCCCGCATCCACGCTGACCGGGGCGGTGGCCGGTTCCCGCCCTGCGGGTTCGGCGCACGCGGGTTAGTTTGTCGGTGATCTTCGGAACGCCGATTTCCTGGAACCCGTCCTCCACAGCACAGGACCCGCGGAACCCAGGGCCATGAGTGCGGGAGCGAGGGACGGACGATGACCGACGGCACCGGTGCGCTGCTCACCCGGACGCGACGGCGCGCGCGGCGGCCGGGACCGGACCGCCCACCGCAAGGCGACGCCCGCCCGCTCGCGCTGCTCGCCGCCGTCTTCACCCTCGCCCAACTCGCCTTGGTCCGGCCCGTACTGGGCCTCGGCTGGGACGAGATCGTCTACACCAGCCAGGTCACCTCCCACCACCCGGCCGCCTTCTTCAGCGCACCCCGCTCCCGGGGCGTCTCCCTGCTGGTGGCGCCCGTCGCCTCCTGGTCCGATTCCACCGTCCTGCTCCGCGTCCACCTGGCCGTCCTCTCCGGCCTCGGCCTCTTCCTGGCCCTGCGTGCCTGGCGCGGCCTGTTCCCCACCCGCGTCCTGGTCCTCGCCGGCGCCTTCTTCGCCTCCCTGTGGGTGACGCTCTTCTACGGTCCCCAGGCCATGCCCAACTACTGGGTCGCCGTCGGCGCGCTGGCCGCCGTCGGCTGCTTCCTGCGCCACCGCGCCGACCCCGCCTCCGGCGGACCGCTGTGGGGTGTGGTGGCAGGGGCCGCCCTGATGGCGTGGATGCGGCCCACCGACGCCGTCTGGACGACCGTCCCCTGCTGCTCCTCACCCTCGCCGGCCGGCACTGGCGGGCCCTGCTCGCCCTCACCGGGGTCTGCTGGCGGGCGTGGTGCCCTGGGTGATCGAGGCGTACACCGCCTTCGGCGGACCGGGGAGCGGCTGGCGGAAGCCTCCCGCATCCAGGGCGGGCTGGGCTGGCACATCGCCGTCGACGACCAGTTGCGCAGCCTCGGCGGACGCGCCCTGTGCCGCCCGTGCACCGGATCGATGCCCCACCCGGTGATCACCCTGTGGTGGTTCGCCCTGCCCCTGCTCGCCGTCCTCGCGGTGGTCGTCGCCGTGCGGGCCCGCCGTACCCTGCGCACCGTGCTGCCGCTGGCCTGCGCCACGACCGCCGCCCTGCCGTACCTCTTCCTGATCGCCTACGCGGCACCCCGCTTCCTCCAGCCCGCCTACGCCCTGCTCGCGATCCCCGTCGCGGACGCGCTGTGGCACCTGGTCACGACACCGCGCGGAAAGTGGCGGCCGGTGGCCGGAGCCCTGGTCGTCCTCGCGCTGGCCGGCCATCTGACGGCGCAGCTGACCGTCCTCGTGCCCACCGTGGACCGCACCGCCGACAGCCGCCGCGACTGGGCCCGCACGGCCGCCGCCCTGCACCGGCTCGGCGTCCGCCCGCCCTGCCTGGTCACCGGCTACCAGGCGATCCCCATCGGCTACTACACCGGCTGCTCCTCCGGCGAGACCGCCGGGAACAACGAGAACACCACGCCCGGCGAGATCCTGCGCACCGCGGACCGCGTCCCGGTCGCTGCCCTCACCGGCCCCGACGGCACCCCGCCCGGGTACGCCCGCCCCTGGCCCGTCCACCGGATCGGCGAGCTCGAGGCCCGTATCGCCCCGGTGCCGGGACCGGGCGCGCGAGGTTAGAGATCGCGTGACGGGAAACGCGGACCTGACACACCGGACGAACGAGCCGACGCAGCGTGACAGGGAGGCAGCCCATGGGCACCGAACCGATGGGGGACGACGCGTACCAGCCCACCGGGAGCAACGAGGAGCAGGCGGACGCCGCACCCTCGACATGGAGGACGCGCTCGGCGAACGGACCTACGACGAGACCCTCGACGAGGGTACTCCCCGCCGGAGAAGCCGCTCGGGGTGACCAAGTACGGCACCACGGCCGGTGAGCAGCACGAGGGGAGACCCTCGACCAGCGGCTCGCCCAGGAGGTGCCGGACGCGGCCGAGCCCGCCGGGGACACGGTGGGCGACCTGCCCGGCGGCGAGGGCGAGCCGGTGGACCCGGAGGCCGGTACCGGCCGCGCCGGACGGCTGGTCGCCCCCGACGAGGGCGCCCGCGCCGACACCACGAAGGAGACCGTCGCCGAGGACGTCGGCGTCGACGGAGGGGCGGCCGGCGCGGAGGAGGCCGCGATGCACGTCGTCGAGGACGGTACGGCCCTGCCCGGGGAGCACGACACCACCTGAGCGTCCGGGCCGGAGACCGGGCGCCGCCGGGTCCGGTGCTCGCGCACCGGACCCGGCGGCGCCGGTCCGTACGAAGGCTCAGGGAAGGATCTTGTCCAGGGCGGAGGGTCCCTCCTCGTCCAGCTTCCGCCTGGCCCACTCGAGATTGTCCGGGGTGAGGTCCTTGCCGGAGGCGAGCACCAGGTCCTCCGGCGACACATCGGTGCCGGTGCGGGCATGCAGCAGGCTGTCCGGGGTGGCACGGTCCCCGGCCTGCCGGGACGCGTCGGGCTGGGACGCGTCGGGCTGGGACGTCGACATCTTCTGGCTCCTCGGGTCCGGATCGCTGTAGCGGCCCCGGTGCGGTCATCGGGTCCGATACTCACCATTCAACGCGGGAGCCCGCCGTGCATCCGGAACGCTCGCGGCACCGCGGTGAAGGGCCGCTCCTCCTGGCTGCCGGGGTACCTTCCCCGGCCCGGGGAAACCTCCTCCCCGGGCCGGGGACAGGCCCTCCTCGACCGGCGTTAGCCACGGAGCGCGTCGCCGGCGCCGCGTTCCGCAGTTCGCCGCGCCCGGCTGTCGGTTGCCGCGCCCGGCCGTCGGTCGCCCCGCGCGACCGTCAGCGCGCTCCGCCCGGCCGTCAGCGCGCTCCGCCCGTCGTCAGTGACTCCGCCGTGGCCAGGATCTCCGTCACCCGGAGGGCGAACGCCGCGTCGCAGGGGTGGGAGACGCCGGTGCGGGCCGCGGTGAGGAGGGCGTCCGCGGCCCGGGCGAAGGCCGGCACCGCGCCCTCGGACGCCTCGGGAAGTGTCGTGACGCCCGCCGCGCCGCGCAGCTCGACCAGGGCGCCGGACGCGGCCGGGGAGCGGTCAGGCTCAGGGTGACGCTGCTGGAGGCGCCGCCGGCGTGGTCGAGGACGAGATGGACGGTGTCGCCGGGGCCGTACGCCGCCGCCGTCACCCGGCGCGGATCGCCGAACACCGGCAGCAGAACGGACAGGGCGTGCGGTCCGACGTCCCACAGGGCGCCCTTCTCCCGCCGCCACGGCGAGTCGGCGAAGGGCTGCCCTCGGCGGTGAACACCGCCCCCAGCCACTGCGCCCGCCCGGTGAACCAGCCGGCCGTGCGCGCCTGTTCGGTGATCCACGCCTCCGGCTCCGGCTGGAAGCGGGTGGTGAAGAAGACGACGGAGGCCACGCCCGCCGCCTCGGCCGCCTCGACCACCGCCCGCCCCTGCGCGACGGTCGGGGCGAGCGGCTTGTCGAGCAGCAGATGGCACCCGGCCCGCGCCGCGCGCACCGCCAGGTCCGCCTGCACCGCCGGCGGCAGCGCCACGGCGACGGCGTCCACGTCGGCGAACAGCGCCTCGACGTCGTCGTACGCCCGGGTGCCGTGCAACTCGGCCAGTTCCTTCGCGGCGTCGGGCCGGCGGCCCACACACCGGTGAAGTCGAGGTCCGGGTGCCCGCCGAGCGCGGGGGCGTGTGCCATCCGTGCCCAGGGTCCGGTGCCGAGCAGTCCGATCCGCATGCCGCCGCCTCTCCCGTCCGGCGAGCGCCGCCGGACCGGTGTCCCGGCGCGCGCTCCACCGGCGCGCCCCGGCCTGTACGGTGAGCCGCGCGGGAAGGCGCTGTCAACGGGGCGCGGTGTTCACTCCCCGGGCTGGCTGATGTTGACCATCCAGGGGACGCCGAAGCGGTCCGTGCACATCCCGAACACGTCGCCCCACATCTGCCTCTCCAGCGGTACGGACACCGTGCCTCCGGCGGACAGCTTGTCCCAGTAGCCGCGCAGCAGGGACTCGGTGTCGCCGCTGAGGCTCACGGCGAAGGTGTTGCCCGGGGAGTACTCCATGCCGGGTGGCATGTCGGCGCCCATGAGGGTGAGGCCGGCGGGACTCTCCAGCATGCCGTGCATGATCTTGTCGGCGTGGTCGCCGCCGGGCTGTCCGAACTCGCCGAAGGTGTTGAGGCGCAGCTCGCCGCCGAAGACCTCCTTGTAGAACTCCATCGCCTGCCGTGCGTCTCCGTCGAAGCTCAGGTACGGGTTGAGCAGCGAGGCCATGAATACCTCCCGAAAAGTCGCGAAAGGGTGGACTTCGCGCAGCGTAACGCCGTGCGCCGGGCCCCGCGCGGCGGCCGGGATTCAGCCCCGCCCGCTGACCGCGTTCGCGTCGCCCTCCTGGATTTCGGCCCGAACGAGGACCAGGCCGGTACGCGCTTTCCGGGGCCGGCGGGCAGCGTCACCCCGCCCGTCTCAGGCGCTGGACGCCGGGGCGGGCGCCCGTGCGCCCTGGTGTACTCCAGGCGCACCGGTGTAGAAAGCGCTCGCTAAGGCGCTTGCGCCTGCTGATCAGAGCACACAGGGGAGGACCACCACCCATGGCGTCGTCGCCGGCACGACCCCTCGACCACCGCTACCGCGGCGAGCACCCGATCCGCACCCTCGCCTATCTGTTCCGCGCCGACCGCGGCCGGCTCGCCGCCGCGGTCGGCGTCTTCACGGTCAAGCACAGCCCGGTCTGGCTGCTGCCGCTCATCACCGCGTCCATCATCGACACCGTCGTACAGCACCGGCCGATAGCCGAACTGTGGACCAGCACCGGCGTCATCATGTTCATCCTGCTGGTCAACTATCCGCTGCACCTGCTCTACGTCCGGCTGCTCTACGGCAGCGTCCGCCGCATGGGCACCGCCCTGCGCTCCGCCCTGTGCACCCGGATGCAGCAACTCTCCATCGGCTACCACTCCCGGGTCAGCGCCGGAGTCCTCCAGGCCAAGGTCGTACGGGACGTGGAGACCGTCGAGCAGATGGTGCAGCAGACCGCGGAGACCGGGCTCGGCGCGCTCACCGTCCTCACCGGCGGACTCGTCATCATCGGGATCCGCACCCCCGAGTTCCTGCCCGTCTTCCTGATCGTCGTGCCCGCCGCCGCTCTGCTGGTGGCCCGGCTCCGGTCCCGGCTGCGCACGCACAACGAGCGCTTCCGCCACGAGGTGGAGACCCTGTCGTCCCGGGTGACGGAGATGACCCGGCTCATCCCCGTCACCCGCGCCCACGGCCTGGAGGGCAAGGCGCTGCGGCGGATGGACGGCACCCTCAACCGGCTGCTCACCTCCGGAATGCGCCTGGACCTGGTCAACGGCCGGTTCGGCTCGCTGGCCTGGGTCGTCCTCAACGTCGTCGGGGTGTGCGTGCTGGCGGGCGCCGCGCTCATCTCGTACTACGACGTCTGGAACGTCTCCGCCGGTGACGTGGTGATGCTCAGCGCCTTCCTGACCACGCTCACCAACTCCACGACCACCCTGGCGGGGCTGGCGCCGGTCATCGCCCGGGGACTGGAGTCCGTCCGCTCCGTCGGCGAGGTCCTCCAGGCCCCCGAACTGGAGGACAACGAGGGCAGGGCGAAGGTCGACGGGCTGCGCGGCGCGATCACCTTCGAGGGCGTCGGGCTGGCGTACGAGAACGACGGGCGGCCCGCCGTACGGGACTTCACCCTCGACGTCGCCCCGGGCGAGACCATCGCGCTCGTCGGCGCCTCAGGGGCGGGCAAGTCCACGGTGCTCAACCTGGTGATCGGCTTCATCCGTCCGACCTCCGGCCGGCTGCTGCTCGACGGGACCGATATGAACAGCCTCGACCTGCGCACCTACCGGCGCTTCCTGTCGGTGGTGCCGCAGGAGTCCATCCTGTTCGACGGCACCGTCCGGGAGAACGTCGCCTACGGCATGGACGACGCCGACGAGGAGACGGTACGGGCCGCACTGCGCGACGCCAACGCGCTGGAGTTCGTCGACCAGCTGCCCCAGGGCCTCGACACCCTCGTCGGCGAGCGCGGCGCACGCCTCTCCGGCGGCCAGCGCCAGCGGCTCGCCATCGCCCGCGCCCTGATCCGGGACCCCAAGGTCCTCGTCCTGGACGAGGCGACCTCCGCGCTGGACACCCGCTCGGAGGCCCTGGTCCAGGAGGCCCTCGCCCGCCTGCTGCACGGCCGCACCACGTTCGTCGTGGCCCACCGCCTCTCCACGGTCCGGGGCGCGGACCGCATCGTGGTCATGTCCGACGGCCACATCCAGGAAACGGGCACCCACGAGGACCTCCTCCACCGCGGAGGCGCCTACACGGCACTGCACGCGGGCCAGGCGGCCTGAGCCCATGGGGGAGGCCGCACCTACGCGGTCAGTGTGCGGGTGTTTTCGGCCAATTGTGGATGGAGGGGCATACGGCGTGCGTGGTTTCGGTTGGTTCGGGCATACGGAGCGAAAACCAGAGAGGGCGCTTCGTGCTCGTACCGGATCCGAAGGCCGTCAGACAGTTGCTGACCCTGTACGCGACGCTGCGGATAGCCCAGGCGGAGCGTTATTCGCTGCACGCGGCGCGTGAACTGGAGGGCGTCTGCGACGCGCTCTGCGCGACGATGGGGGCGTCCGGCGTCCACGAGGCCATCGTCCTGGCCGACGCCCTGCTCGACCAGGCGCGGACCCCGGACGCGGAGGAGGAGGGCGGCCTGTCGCTGGCCGTCTGAACCGGCCGGACGCTCACCGGGGCACCCGCACCCCGTTCACCCGCCGCCCGTTGAACGCCGACCGGTACGCGTACGGCGTGGTCCCCACCACCTTGCGGAACCGCTCACGGAACGCCGTGGGCGAACCGAACCCCGCCTGCTGGGCGACCCGTTCGACCGTGTAGTCGCTGTTCTCCAGCAGATACTGCGCCCGCCGCACCCGCGCCCTCAGCAGCCACTGCAACGGCGTGGTCCCCGTCTGCTCACGGAACCGGCGGCTGAACGTCCGCTCGCTCATGCTCACGCGCGCCGCCATCGCCGCGAGCGTGACCTCGTGCGCCAGATTGTCCTCGATCCAGTCCAGCAGCGGCTCCAGATCCGAGCCCCGGGGCACCGGCGGGTGCTCGTGCACGATGAACTGCGCCTGCCCGCCCTCCCGTTCCAGCGGCATCACCGACATCCGCGCGGCGTTCGCCGCCACCGCCGAGCCCAGGTCCCGGCGGATCATGTGCAGGCACATGTCCAGCGCCGCGGCGGCGCCGGCCGAGGTGAGGATCTGCCCGTTGTCGACATAGAGCACGTCCGGTTGCACCTCCACCTCCGGGAACGCGCGGGCGAGCTGTTCCGCGGCCACCCAGTGCGTGGTGGCCCGCAGCCCGTCCAGCAGCCCGGCCTCCGCCAGCACGAACGCGCCCACGCACACCGAGGCCAGCCGGGTACCCGCCGCCGCTGCCGCGCGCAGCGCCGCCAGCACGGCGTCCGACGGCGGGGCGCGACCTCGGCACGGCCCGGGACGATGACCGTGTCGGCGTCCGCCAGTGCCTCCAGCCCCCGTTCGACCCGCAGGGTGAAACCGCCGTCCGCGAGCACCTCCGGCCGCTCGGCGCACAGTCGCACCCGGTAGGGGTGCCGGCCGTCGGGCAGCCGCGTCCAGTCGAAGACCTGCATGGGCGCCGCCATGTCGAACGGCACGACGCCATCGAGAACCAGAATCGCCACGGAGTGCATGACCGCCACGATAGGCGGATTCCCGCCACCCGCCCGAACCGGGGCGAACAGCGGGAGCGCCGGGCACCGGCCGAGGTGAGCGGTGTTGGCGGGAACCCGTGGAAAGCTGTCGTTCCAGCCCTGGGTGATCAGCGGCCGGGATCCTAACGTGAGCCCGGCACCGCTGATCACACCAAGGAAAGAGTTTCGGTGACCAAGCTCCTGCTGTCCCTCCACGTCCTGGCCGCCATCATCGCCGTAGGCCCCGTCACCGTCGCCGCGAGCATGTTCCCGCCCGCCGCGCGCCGTGCCGTCCCGGCGGGGCGGACGGGCCCGTCGTGACGGCCGTGACCACCGTCACGCTGCTCCACCGCATCTGCGGGGTCTACGCCCGTATGGGGATCGCGGTGCCCGTCCTCGGTCTCGCCACCGCTCTGGCGATGGGCGTCCTGGGCGACGGCTGGCTCATCACCTCCATCGCCCTGACCGCGGCCGCCGCCGGGATCCTGATCGCCTTCGTGCTGCCCGCGCAGGAGGAGATCATCGGAGAGCTGGACGAGAGCCGGCCCGTCGACCGGCAGAGCACGGTGCGGCTCGCCATGTTCACCGGGGTGTTCAATCTGCTCTGGGCCACCGTCACAGTCCTGATGATCGTCCGCCCCGGCTCGACGACCGGAGCCTGACCGTCCGGTTCAGCCCGCCGCGTCCGAAGTGCGCCGCACTTCCGCGGCGTCCCTTCTGTATCCGGTTGTACCGGGGAATTCCCCCTCGGGGGTCCGGCCGCCTAGACTCTGCAATCGCGTCCCGCATCGGGGCCGACGAGCAGAAAGGCGCGTTGACGGGTGTTCCAGGATTCCCCCATCTACGACCGACTCATCGCGGAGAAGGGCGACGTGCCCGCACAGGTGCGCAGCGAAGCCGAACGCGTGAGCAGGGAACTGGAGCTGGTCATGCGGCCCGCGCAGTCTCCCGGTTACGGCCCCGGCCTCGACCGCCCGCAGTCCCCGGGCAACGGCTGGCAGCGCACCGCCCTGCTGCCCGGACCGCGGACGCACTGACCACCGGGCGGCCGGGCGGTCACCGGACCGTGCTGCCCGCCTCGTCCAGCTGCACGGGCTCCGCGGGAATGGGACGGGACAGCCACTCGGCGATCGTCCGGGCGATCGGCTGTCCCGTCTCCACCTCCACGAACCCGAACTGCCCCGACTGATTGCACTCCAGGAACCACCACGTCCCGTCGGCGTCCTCGGCGAAGTCGAAAGCTCCGTACGCCAGTTCGGCCCGGCGCAGATAGGCGCGTACGGCGTCGGCGGTGCGCGCCGGGACCTCGACCGGCTCCCACGGCGGCCCGGGGCGGCGAAACGCACATCCACCTCCTCCGGATCCGCGTCCGGCCGTACCGTCTTGCGCGCCGCCAGCAGCGTCTCGCCCACCGCGGTGAGCCGGATGTCGGCCCGCTTGGCGATCCGCCGCTGCAACAGCGTCGGACCGAAGGCGACGGCGGAGAAGTCGGTGTCCGGCGCCACCCGGCTCGTCGGCACCGCCCGCGGCGGGTCCTGCGGATGGGCCCCCGACACCGGCTTCACCACCAGGTCCGGGAAACGCTCCGCGAACTCCCGCGCCGCACGCGGGAACGTGGTGATCACCGTGGCCGGCACGGGCAGGCCGCAGTGCTGGGCCAGCCGCAACTGCCACGGCTTGTGGCGGGCCTGCCGGGCCGCGTCCGGATGGTTCATCCAGCGCGCGTCACAGCCGCGCAGTATCCCGTAGAGCGCCTGCGAGGCCTCCTCGGTCAGCCACGCGGACGGATGCGGCGCGTGCCCGGCCGGCGTGCCCGGCCGGCGCACCCACACCGACCGCAGCCCGCCGATGCTCACCAGCCTGCCGCCGGTGGACAGATGGCCGCGGAAGCGGCCGTGGACATACTCGGCGGACAGCGAGACGCCGTCCGTCAGATCGGCGGGATCGAGGCGCACCACCGGCACGCCGGAGCCGTTCAGATGGACGACCACCATGTCGGCGGTCACATCCTCCTCGCCGGTGAGGATCAGCACGGTCATCGTCTGCGGTCCGCGTTCAGTCGTCGAAGTGGGTCTTGGAGCCCGCGGTGGACGTCGTCGTCCCCACCTCGCGCAACAGCGCGTGGTCGCAGGCCGCGATCCGTCCGTCCCCGAGTACGTTCAACTGCAGTCCGGAGTCATACGCGTACGGAGTGGCAACGGCCAACTCCACCGCCGGACGTGCGTAGTTGAGCGCGAACGGTTGCATCGTCTCTCCTCGTCGGTGCTGCGTCGAGCAGGCAACGGCCCTCTGTGCGCCGTTGCTTGGTCCGCCGACTTGTTTTGGCTTCCAGAGACTTATACGAATCGAACGAGTGGTTGGTTTCCTCACGGAGCGTAATCATCGGCGGGGCGTCGGCCGCCCCGCCCGAGGTGCGTCCCGGGCGCCCTGGCGCCGGAGGAACCGCGCATGGTGCGCAGAGCGAGCAGAAGTACGCCCATGTCGTCCAGATAGACCGGATCGGGCAGCAGATCGGCCGGCAGCACCAGATAGAGAACCGCCCCCAGAACACCCAGCGGGGCCCGTCGGCAGTCCGGCGTGACGCAACTCACGCCGGGTGCGCACCAGTCGGACCAGTACGGCGACCGCGCCGGCCAGTACCGCGGCCGCCAGGACCGCGACGACGACGATCGCCACGGTGGTCGTCTCCATGGGACCGTCCTCCCTCCGTCGTCCGTGCCGCGGACCGCCGCGACGCAGCCCGTACAGACCGGATTCCCGTTCCCGGCGCCGGTATGACGTCGGGGACCGGCCATGCGCGCACGCCTCCGATGCCCTGCGCGATCCCCGCGAAACACCGGATCGCCGCAGGTCATCCCGGTGGCTCAACCAAGTGGCAGGGAGGGGTTCGGGCGCCTAGTAATGGTCATCAGCCCTTCCCCTGGAGACGATCATGACCACTTTCTCTTCCTCGCGCACTCCGGCCGATGCGGGAATACCGCTCATACCGGCCGAACCGCCCGCGCCGCCGCCCTCCGTCACGACGGCCGCCGCGACCGGCGGCGGCTCGGACCGCACCGTCCTGACCACGACCCGGCCGGTCGACACGGGCCATCATCCCTACGATCCCGTGGCCACCATCGACCTCCTGGACCCGCCCGACCCCGCCCGTCCCCCGGCCCTTTGGCTTCCGGAAGGCCGTACGGCGATCCGGTCGGCGACCTCGTGCGCACCGCCGTGGCGGACCGGCCGCTGGAGGAGGTCGTCGACCTCATCACCGCGCTGGAACGCTCGCCCGAGCACACGCGTTCGGTCATCGACGCGCTGCGCGCCGCCGGGGTCGACCGTTCCGTGGAGGACGTCACCCGGCTCGTGGCCCTGCTGACCCGGCCGCCGCGCGACGCCGCCAGCGCGGACGAGACGATCCGCGCGGCGGCGGCCCACCGTTCCGTCGACGACGTCACCCTCCTCGTCGAGCTGCTGCACAGCGAACCGCTGGCGCCGCACTGCCGTGAGGAGGTGCTGCGGGCGGCGGCGATCGGCCGGACTGTCGACGAACTGGTCGAGCTGATCGACCGCCTGGCCACCCAGCGGCCGCTCACGGAACCGCCCCGCACCGTGGCCGCCGACGCCGGTGTGAGCCGGCCGGTCAGGTCCGTGGTCCGGTCGAGCCGGCTCGCCGCCGTGGCCCTCGCCGTGTGCGGGCTGACCCACTTCCCGCTGCGGCACGACGGGGTCTCACTGGGCCTGCACGCCTCCGCCGTCGGCCTGTCGGTGCTCTGCACGCTGCTGGCGCTGCTGCTGGTGGTGCGCCCCGGCGCGATGATCCTGGCGGGGGCGGTCGCGGTCTCGGCGTTCCTGACCACGGCCCACGCCTACACGAGTTCCCTGCCGTCGTCGCCCCTGGCCACCTCCATGGACCTGGCCCTGGCACCCCCTGGCTGGCGGTGGCGTCCGCCGCCGCGGCCACCGCCCTCTCCCTGGCAGCCCTCGTCATCCGCCTCTCCTCCCCCTCCCCATCCGCCGCCTCCAGATCCCCACGGCGTAACACCCCGACGCACTCGCCGCCGCTACGCGGACCCGGATACGCGCTCCGCGCGGGACGGAGTCGGCAGCCCATGGGCCGCCCGCATGCGCGGGAGGAGGCTGCCGCCTTGCCCCTCCGCCTCCGCGGGCAGGCGTGCCGCAGGCCGATGGGGGAGGCGCGGGCGCGACGGCACCCCGCAAGCGCCGGGCCGCGCGATCCACCCCCGGCTACTGGTCCGGCGCAGCCGTCGCGGGATCCTCGGGACCGGAACGGCGCCCCCTGTTACCGACCTTCAGCCACTCCAACGTACGCGTCAGTCCCTGAAGGGGGACAAGGGTGCCGAGCCCTCCGACGGCACAGCGGGCTCCCCGGACCCGTCCCCGCGGACTCCCGGAACACCTCCAACGCCTCATGCGCCCGTTCCGCCGCCTCCCGGTACAGATCCCGGGACTTCGTCATCGCGTCGAGCGCCTCCGCGTACCTCGCCACCAGCGCCCGCTCCCGGTCGAGTTCCTCCTCCAGGGTCAGCAGCCGCCACTCCTCCCGCAGCGCGGTCAGCGCGGCCTCGGCCCCTCCGGCAGCGCCCGCGGCAACGCGTCGTACCGCACCACCGCGTCCACGAGGTCAACGGGCTCCGTGCCGTCCAGATACACCGCGCGCACGGCGAAGGCGTCGGCCTCGTACCCTCGGGAGCCGGACCGCCCGGCAGCACCGCCGCACCCCGCGCGGCACCTCCACACCGAACTCCCGCAGCGCCCAGTTCGCCACCCGCGACTGCTGGGGCGCGGCCCGGTGCTCCACGACACGGTCCCGCAGCCCCGCCGGCAGCCAGCGCGTCAGCGGCAGCCGGCCGTGCTCGTCCGGCGTCATCGCCTCATGGACGACGACATGGATGTGCCACGCGTCGCGCGCGCAGTCCCGCAGCAGCCGTCGTACGGCCTTGTCGTCCTCGGGCAGCGGGTTGACGGCGCCCGGCCTGACTCCCGTCACCGGATCGGTGTTCCACTCGGCGTCCGGCGCCGGATCGGCCGGCCAGAACATGGCGGCCGGGGACGGCCAGGAAGGGTCCCAGGGCTCCTCCGCCTCGGCGACCAGGATCCAGTCCCGGCCCGCGTCCGTGCCCGGCGCGAGCCTCAGCCGGGCGCGCACGGTGACCGCGGCGCCGACCCGGGTACGGGCCTCGAACACCAGGTCGGGGTCCGTGTCGGTGGCGGGGAGTTCCAGGAAGTCGTCGATGTCCTGGCCGGCCTTGAGCCAGCGCAGGGTGTGCCGGAGCGCGGCGTCGGCTCTGCCGGCGCCGGTGTGGCGGCCGCGGGCCAGCCGGACGGTGGGCGGGACGGTGGGGCGGCTTGAACGGGTGGTCGACATGGGTCCAGTCGTGAACGGAGGCAGGTGCTCCTGCCAGTATCGTCGCCGTCGTCCGACGGGGTGATCCGGGGTTCCACCGACGGCGTGTCGCACACGGGGTGTGCGCGACGCGCACCAGCCGACCACCCTTCACGCGTGGCCCCACCCACCCGGCGCTCACCACAATGTCACCGGCGAGCGGGGTGGCCCGCCATCCGCACCGGGGCCGCCCCCGCCCGCCCCCACCACCGAGTCGGGCGGTGGGGACCAGCCGGGGACCGGGGGCGGGAGCCCAACTCGCGGGGGCCGAAGGGGTGGTGTCCCTTCACACCGGACAAATGCCCCGACCGTACCAGCGCCGCACGGCCCGCGTCGCATATTCCCCGGAAAACGCCAAACCCCTCACCTCACCCGTGCACACACCGTAGCGTCGACGTCACGTTCGCGGTACAGCCGTGCGAGAAGGGGATCCGGCGTGCCCGGAATCGACGAGAGTCTGCTGGAAGCCATGCGACTGCCGGGTGCCCGCGGCGCCCTGGTCGTCGACTGGATCAGCGGACTCGCCCTGGGAGCGGTGGGCGAGGCCCCCGGCGCGGACACCGAGGCCACCGCCGCGGAGACCGCCGAACTCGCCCGCCTGGCGATGGAGAGCGGCACGCTCGCCCCGCCGACGGCGGCCACCCGAGGACGGGCAAGGAACCGCCCGTCGACGACCTGATCCTCACCACCGCCGACGCCTACCACCTGCTCCGCTTCGTCATCACCACGTTCGACAGCACCGTGTTCCTGTATCTCTGGCTCGACCGCGCGGAGGGCAACCTCGCCCTCGCCCGGATCCGGCTGGCCGAGATGGCGGACCGGCTGGTGCTCGGATGACCATGGCGTGCACCGACGGAACCGCGCCGGAACTGCTCGGCACCCTCGCGGCCGACCACGCCACCGGAGCGCTCTCCACGGAGTCCGGGATCTTCTACCTCTCGGCCGGACGCGTCGTCCACGTGGAGTCCGCGTACAGCCCCGACCTCGGCGACCTGCTCACCCGCAGTGGCGCCGTCGCCCCGGCTGGCTGGTGGGACGCGGTCGAACAGGCGGGGGCGGTGCACGGCGTCGGCCGTCAGCTGGTGGACAGCGGCCGCCTCACCACGGGCGCGCTGGAACTGTGCCATCTGGGCGCCCTGTTCGACGCCGCGTACTTCGCGCTCGCCCACGACGGCGCCACGCTGCGCTTCCGCCCCGGGGTCGCGCACTGGCTCGGCGCGGTCCGCCCCGTACCCGTGTCGACGGTCCTCGGCGAGTCCCGGCGCCGCCGCGACCTGCTGCACCGCATCTGGCCCGACCCGTCCGTCGACACCGCCCCGCTCACCCGCGTGCCCGGCGCCGGCCCCGCCGAACTGCCGCCCCGCCGCGCCCGCACCCTCGCCCAGGTCGACGGCGCCCGCACCGCCGCACAGATCGCCTCCGCCCTCGCCCACCGCACCTTCCACACCCTTGTCGAACTGCGCCGCCTGGCTGCCGGCGGACTGGTCACCCCCGCGCCACCCCCGCCCGCCACGCCCGTCCACGCCGTCCCGGACACGGGCGGCGCGGCGTGGGACGAGCCCGACACAGCCCTGCTGAGACGGCTCCTGGACGCCTTGGAGGCACTGTGATCCGCGCGCGCCGGCAGCGTGCCGAAAGGAGACTGCTCATGGCCGTCGAGACCGACGTGCTGGACGAACTGCGTCGGCTCCGAACCCGTATCCCCAAACTGACGGGCTCCTCGCCGCCACCGTCGACGGACTCGTCCTCGCCCACGACGTCCCCGACACCGAACCGGAGGGGCTCGCCGCGCTCACCGCCGCCGCGCTCGGCGTCGCCCACCGGATGACGGACGCCGCCGCCCGCGGCGACTTCCGTGAACTGCTCGTACGGGGCAGCAAGGGCTATATCGCGACCTACGCGGCCGGCACCACGGCCGTCCTCACCCTCCTCGCCGACGACAAGGTCAACGTGGGCCGGCTGCATCTGGAGGGCCGGCGCAGCGGCGCCCGGATCGCGGAGCTGGTGGACACCCACAGTGGTCCGGGCGGCGGGCGGCACGCCGACCGGCTCGCGCTCCGCGGGCAGACCACCGAGCCCGGGAGATCCCGGCCCGGCCCATCGGCACCCTCCCGGTGCGGACCCCGCAGCGGCCCGCACACCGGCCCCAGCCCGGCGGCTGACCCCGGCTTCCCTCCCACGGCCGGACGCCTTCGCAGGACCCGGCGGCCGGTCCGCATCACCCGTCACGACAGAACCGAATCACCCATCACGACAGAAGGGACACCCACCCATGGCCAACACCGAGACCGCGCTCAAGGAATGCCTCAGCGCCATCGACGGCGCGACGGCCGTCGCACTCGTCGACTACACCAGCGGTATGGCCCTCGGCACGCTGGGCGGCGGCAAGGACTTCAACCTCGAGATCGCCGCTGCGGGCAACACCGACGTCGTACGGTCCAAGCTGCGCACCATGGAGCACCTGGGGCTCAACGACGAGATCGAGGACATCCTGATCACCCTGAGCACCCAGTACCACCTCGTCCGCCTGCTCAAGGGACGTGGCGGGAACGGCCTCTTCCTCTATCTGGTGCTCGACAGCACCCGGGCCAACCTGGCGATGGCGCGGCACCAGCTGCGCCGTATCGAGGCCGAGCTCGAGGTCTGACCCGGCACCCGGGCCCTTCGCGCCCCCGGGTGCGAAGGGCCCGCCGGGGCCTCCTCGTGTGTGCGGGGCACCCGCCAGGGGTACTCGGAGGTCGACCGCCTGCCGTCGGCGGGAGGAGCGGCGCGGTGACGGGCTGGACCTGGGAGAACGAGGGGTACGACCCCGACGGGGTGCGGCTGAGGGAGTCGCTGTGCACCCTTGGCAACGGGTACTTCGCCACCCGTGGGGCGCTGCCGGAGTGCTCCGCCGACGAGGTCCACTATCCGGGCACGTACGCCGCCGGTATCTACAACCGGCTCGTCTCCGAGGTCGCCGGACGGCATGTCGAGAACGAGGACATGGTCAACCTGCCCAACTGGCTGCCGCTGCGCTTCCGGCTCCCCGGCGAGCCCTGGCTCACCCCGACACCGCCGCCGTGCTCGACCACGGCCAGACCCTGCGGCTGTCCTCCGGGCTGCTGGAGCGCCGGACCCGGTACGGCCTCGGCGGCGGGCGGACGCTGCTGGTGCGCCAGCACCGGTTCGTGCACATGGCCGACCCTCATCTGGCGGGCCTGCGCACCGAGTTCACCGTCGAGGGCTTCGCCGGCCCGCTGGAGACCGAGGCCGCGCTGGACGGTGACGTCACCAACTCCGGGGTGCCGCGCTACCGGGACCTGGACGGCCGCCACCTCACCCATGTGCTCACCGGGACCACCGCCGCGGACACCGTGTGGCTGCGCTGCCGCACCCGCACCTCGGACGTCCGGATCGCGCTCGCCGCCCGGCTGACCTCGCCCGAGCCGGTCGTCAACCGGCACGACCGCCCCCGCGCCCTCCAGACCACCCGTCTGGAACTCGCCCCGGGGAGACGGTCACCGTCGACAAGATCGTCGCCCTGCACACCTCCCGCGACCCCGCGATCAGCGACCCGCTGCACGCCGCCGTGGACCGGGTGACCCGGGCGGGCGGCTTCGACGAACTGCTGCCACCGCATCTGACGGCCTGGGAGCAGCTCTGGCGCCGGGCAGAGCTGGACGTACCGGGTGAGGCGGGCCGCATCCTGCGGCTGCACCTCTTCCACGTCCTGCAGACCCTCTCCCCGCACACCGCCGACCTGGACGTGGGGGTGCCTGCCAGGGGCTGCACGGCGAGGCGTACCGGGGCCATGTCTTCTGGGACGAGCTGTTCGTCCTGCCGTACCTCAACCTGCACTTCCCCGAGGTGTCCCGCGCGCTGCTGCACCACCGTCACCGGCGTCTGGAGCGTGCCTGCACCGCCGCCCGGGACGCCGGCCACCGGGGCGCGATGTATCCGTGGCAAAGTGGCAGCGACGGCCGGGAGGAGGCCCAGCAACTGCACCTCAACCCCAGCTCCGGCCGCTGGCTGCCCGACCACTCCCAGCTCCAGCACCACGTCGGATCGGCGATCGCGTACAACGTGTGGCAGTACTGCGAGGCCACCGGCGACCAGGAGTTCCTGCAGACCAAGGGTGCCGAGACGCTGCTCCAGATCTCCCGGTTCTGGGCGGACACGGCCGCCTACGACGACCATCTGGGCCGCTACCGCGTCAAGGGCGTGGTCGGCCCCGACGAGTACCACGACGCCTACCCGGACGCCACCGAGCCGGGCCTCGACGACAACGCGTACACCAACGTCACGGCCGCCTGGGTGCTCGCCCGCACGCTGGACGTACTGCGCGCCCTGCCCGAGCCGCGCCGCCGTGAACTCGCCGAGCGGACGGGGCTGGACGCGGCGGAAACCGAGCGGTGGGAGGAGGTCTCCCGCACCCTGTACGTCCCCTTCCACCACGGTGTCATCAGCCAGTTCGAGGGCTACGGCGAACTCGCCGAGCTGGACTGGCGGGGCTACCGGCACCGGTACGGAGACATCCGGCGCCTGGACCGGCTGCTGGAGGCCGAGGGCGACAGCGTCAACCGGTACCAGGCGTCGAAGCAGGCGGACGTCCTGATGCTGGGCTACCTCTTCTCACCCGCCGAACTCCAGTCCGTCTTCCGCAGACTGGGGGTGAGCCTGGACGAACGGACCTGGCGGCGCACGGTCGACCACTATCTGCACCGCACCAGCCACGGCTCCACCCTCAGCGGGCTCGTCCACGGCTGGGTGCTGGCCCGGGCCCGGCGCGCGGACGCCTGGAAGTTCTGCCAGGAGGCCCTCCAGGCGGACATCGCCGACATCCAGGGCGGCACCACCGGGGAGGGCATCCACCTTGGCGCCATGGCAGGCACCCTCGACCTCGTCCAGCGCGGACTGACCGGCCTGGAGACCCGCGGCGGAGCCCTCTGGCTCGACCCCGTCCCCCTGCCCGAGCTCTCCTCCTACGGCTTCACCCTGCGCTACCACGGCCACTGGGGCGTCCGGCTCCGGCTGGAACACGACCTCCTGGAGATCGCCGTACCGGCCTCCGGCCGCTCCCCGATCGACGTCCACCTCCCGGACCGCATGGTCCGCCTCCACCCGGGGAGACGGACCGACTGACCCTCCCGGACTGACCGCCGGGCCGGCCCCGCGGGTGGGCACCCCGTCGACGCGCGAACGCCCGCCCGGTCCGCGTACGGACCGGACGGGCGCTCGGAACCGGACCCTTCGGAGGGTCAGGCGCCGCTCTCGCGGAGCATGTCCTCACGCTCGACGAGCTTCACCCGCGCGCGGCCCTGCGCCTCGCCCAGCGCCTTCTCCGCGGCGTCCAGGCGGTACCAGCCGTCCCAGGTGGTGAAGCGGATGCCGCGCTCGGCGAGGAACGCGTCCACGGCCTCCGGGCCGGGGTCTCCGGAGTGTCGAGGCGGCCGGCCGCGTAGTCCTCCAGCAGGTTCGCCACCGTCTCGTTGGCGTCCCCCTTGGTGTGGCCGATCAGGCCCACCGGACCGCGCCGGATCCAGCCGGTGACGTACGTGGACCGCAGGTGCTCGCCGGACTCCTGGAGGACGCGTCCGCCCTGGTCCGGGACCGTGCCCGAGTCGAGGTCCCAGGGCAGCTTGGGCAGTTTGTCGGAGAGGTAGCCCACGGCCCGGTAGACCGCGCTGACGTCCCAGTCCTTGAACCGGCCGGTGCCCTTCACATTGCCGGTGCCGTCGAGTTCGGTGCGCTCGGTGCGCAGGCCGACGACCTTGCCGTCCTCGCCGAGGATCTCGGCCGGCGACTCGAAGAAGTGCAGGAACAGCTTGTGCGGACGGTCGCCGGTGTCGCGGATCGCCCAGTTCTCCAGGGTCTTGGCGACCATGTCGGCCTGCTTGTTGCCGCGCCGGGTGGCGATGGAGCCGTCGTCGTAGTCGATGTCCTCGGGGTCGACGATGACCTCGATGTTGGGGAGTGGTCCAGCTCCCGCAGCTCCATCGGGCTGAACTTCGCCTGCGCCGGGCCACGGCGGCCGAAGACGTGGATCTCCAGCGCCTTGTTGGCCTTCAGACCCTCGTACACGTTCGCCGGGATCTCGGTCGGCAGCAGCTCGTCGGCCGTCTTGGCCAGCACACGGGCCACGTCCAGCGCGACGTTGCCGACGCCCAGCACCGCGACCTTCTCGGCCTCCAGGGGCCAGGTGCGCGGCACGTCCGGGTGGCCGTCGTACCAGGAGACGAAGTCCGCGGCGCCGTAGGAACCGTCCAGGTCGATGCCCGGGATCGACAGCGCGCGGTCCGCGGTGGCGCCGGTGGCGAAGATCACACCGTCGTAGAAGGCGCGCAGATCGTCCAGGTGGATATCGGTGCCGTAGTCCACATTGCCGAACAGCCGGATCTGCGGCTTGTCGAGCACCTGGTGCAGGGCGGTGATGATGCCCTTGATCCGCGGGTGGTCGGGGGCGACGCCGTAACGGATCAGTCCGAACGGCGCCGGCATGCGCTCGAAGATGTCGATGGACACGCCGGGTTCGGCGGCCACGCTGGACTTGAGCAGGGCGTCGGCGGCGTAGATCCCGGCGGGGCCGGATCCGACGATGGCTACCCGCAGGGGCGGGGCATGGTCAGGTTCCCTTCGAGCGATGACAGACGACTCGATGGAAGCCTAAACTGAGGCATGCCTTACCTGGTACGCGGGTCCGGTCTATGGGCTCATAAGTCTCACTTATGAGGTGCTTCCACCTCGCCTTATGCCTCAGGGAACGGGCTGTGCGGCCCAGATGACCTTGCCGGCCGGCAGATAGCGCGTGCCCCAGCGCTCGGCGAGCTGGGCGACCAGGAACAGCCCGCGCCCGCCCTCGTCCGTCATCGTCGCGTACCGCAGATGCGGCGAGGTGCTGCTGCTGTCGTACACCTCGCAGATCAGATGGCGTTCGCACAGCATCCGCACCCGGATGGGGAGCCGCCGTAGCGCAGCGCGTTGGTGACCAGCTCGCTCAGGATCAGCTCCGTGCTGAACGCCAGCTCGTCCAGCCCCCACTCGGCCAGCTTCCCGGTGACCGCGGCCCGCACCTCGCCGACGGCCGCCGGGTCCGCCGGCACCGTCCACTCGGCGATCCGGTCGGCCGGCAGCGCCCGCGTCCGCGCCACCAGCAGCGCGATGTCGTCGACCGCCCGGGCCGGCCGCCGGGACTCCAGGACCACCCTGCACGTCTCCTCGGGGAGTCGCCGGCCCGGGACAGCGCCTCGCGCAACTGCTCCAGACCCACGTCGATGTCGTGCCCCGGTCCTCGACCAGCCCGTCGGTGTACAGGACCAGCCGGCTTCCTCGGGCAGCTCCAGATCCACCGACTCGAACGGCAGACCGCCGAGCCCCAGCGGGGACCGGCGGGCACGTCCACGAACTCCACACTGCCGTCCGGCCGCACCAGGGCCGGCGGGGATGGCCCGCGCGGGCGACGGTGCAGTGCCGGGAGACCGGGTCGTAGACCGCGTACAGACACGTCGCCCCGGTCACCGGGGCGCTCTCGTCGTCCTGCGCCTCGTCCTGGTCGATACGGCCGACCAGCTCGTCGAGCAGCGCGAGGAGCTCGTCGGGCGGAAGGTCCAGCGAGGAGAAGTTGTGCACCGCCGTACGCAGCCGCCCCATCGTCGCCGCGGCGTGCAGCCCGTGCCCGACGACGTCGCCGACCACCAGCGCGACCCGGGCCCCGGACAGCGGCAGCACGTCGAACCAGTCCCCGCCGACACCGGCCTGCGCGGGAAGGTAGCGGTAGGCGATCTCCAGGGCGCTCTGATCGGGCAGCGTGCGCGGCAGCAGGCTCCGCTGGAGCGTCACCGCCATGCTGTGCTCGCGCGTGTAACGCCGGGCGTTGTCGATGGAGACCGCGGCCCGCGCGACCAGTTCCTCCGCCAGCGCCAGCTCGTCGGTGTCGAACGGTTCCTCCTTGCGCGAACGCCAGAAGCTGACCACCCCCAGCACCAGTGACCCGGCCCGCAGCGGCACGGTGATCAGCGAGTGGATGCCGTACTCCATGACTTGCCCGGAGCGCTCCACGTCCTGCGCGTGCCAGCCCGGAGCCTCGCTGAGCCGGGGCTCGAGGACGGGCCGGCCGGTGGCGAGGCTGAGGCCCTGCGGGGACGATTCGACGAAGCGGAGCTGCTGGTCGGCGGGGTAGAGCGGGGCGTCCTCGCCGATCCCCGTCGACGCCGCACGGCGCAGCGCGCCGCCCGGGTCCGGATGACCGCCGGCCAGTACCGGCTCGAACAGGTCCACCGTGACGAAGTCGGCGAACCGCGGCACGGCCAGCTCGGCGAGCTCCTCGGCCGTGCGCGTCACGTCCAGGCTCGTGCCGATGCCCACACCGGCGTCGTACAGCATGTTGAGCCGCTCGCGCGACTCCTCCGCCCGGCCGGACAGGGCGCGCAGCTCGGTGGAGTCGCGGACCGTGGCCACGCTGCCGCGCGGGCCGCCCGCCCGGTCGGTGGGCCGCTGGTTGACCGCCAGCAGCCGGTCGGCCACCAGGTGCACCTCGTCCGTGGCGACCCGGCCCGAGGACAGCAGCTCGGCGGTGCCGGGATCCAGACCCAGGTCCAGTACGTGCCGGCCTTCGGCGTCCTCGGGCAGGCCCAGCAGCCGGCGGGCCTCGTCGTTGGCGAGCATCAGGGTCCCGTCGCCGTCGACGATGATCACGCCCTCGCGCACCGCGTGCAGCACCGCGTCATGATGCTCGTACATCCGGGTCATCTCGTGCGGACCCAGGCCATGGGTCTGGCGCAGCAGCCGTCTGCTGACCAGGGCGGCGCCCGCGGTCGCCAGGGCCAGGGCGGCGAGCGCCGCGCCCAGCACGAGCGGCAGCTGGTCCTCCGCCGCCCCGCCGACATGCTCGGTCGTGATGCCCGCCGACACCAGGCCCACCACCCGGCCGCCGGAGTCCTTCACCGGCACCACGGCCTGCACCAGCTGCCCGATGGTGCCCTTGATCTCCTCCACCACCGGCTGCCCGGCCAGCGCGGGCCCGAGGGTGCCGACGAACTTCTTGCCGATACGGTCCGGCTTGGGGTGGGTGTAGCGGATGCCGTCGGTGTTCATGACGACGACGAAGTCGACCCGCGCCTGCTTGCGCACCGCCTCGGCACGCGGCTGGAGCACCGCCGTGGGATCGGGGGACCTGAGCGCCGCGACCATGCCCGGCGCGTTCGCGAAGGTCTCCGCGACGGCGAGGGAACGGTTGCGGGCCTCCTGGGTGCTGTCGCGCCGCACCTGGAGCACCAGCGCCACGACAGCGGCCACCACCAGCAGCAGCACGATCACCAGGTGCAGGACGAACACCTGGCCGGCGACGCTGCGCCCGCTCAGCACCGACCGCAGTCCCGCCGCCGGACGCCACCGGGAGCCGCCGTCTGCGTCCCGCCGACGCCGTACGGACGCCGCGGCACCGGGCCGCAGGGACGACCGGGCCTGGGATCGACCCATGAGTCGGACCATGTGCCATGTCTACACTGCCGCGCCGTGCGAGGCGAGAGCCGCCACCCACCCGACCGGCGGGTCGTCACCGATCCGTCACAGGATTTCCGGGTCGCGCGCGGCCGTCCCCGTTGACCGCGCGCGACCCTCCCCCAGCGCGCGGCTCGTCCCCGAAGGGCCGCGCGCGTTCCTCGACCGGGCCACCCCGGGAACCGTGCTCCGCCGCCTCAGTCGGCCAGGGCGCGGGCCAGCTCCGTGATGGCGCGGGCGATCTCGGTGTCCGGCTCGGCCGGCAGCTGGCTCAGGTCGCCGCGCCGGGCGCGCACCGCCTGCCGGGCGGCCCGCTCCCACACCACCGGGTTCTCGCGGCGGTTGAGCAGCTTCGGGTACGCGGCGGCGGTGCTCTCCCACTGCCGGGCGTCGGCGATGGCCTTGAGCAGCTGGATGATCCGGACCCGGCAGGAGATGTGCGGCAGCTGGGCCAGCTCCCAGAGGAAGGGGACCGTGGCGGCGGTCGCCTGTTCCGTGACGAAGCCGTACTGGCAGATCCGCCTGCGCAGATCCTCCAGGGCGGTGCGGGCCGTGCGGGCGTCCCCCAGGCGATGCCGTTCAGCAGCAGCGGGATGGCCGCCGCCGATCCGGTGGAGTCCTGCATGTCCGCCCACGGCACGCGGGACACGGCCGTGAGGGCGTGGTACGGGCCACTTTGGTGGGGGACGGGTGGCGCACAGGGCGCTCGCTGCTCGGCTGTTCCGTAGAAGCGCTGCGCATGGCGTGGATGCCTTTCCGCGGCAGTCGTGTCAGATGGGCGGGCGGGTCGACGTCCGGGACCACGCCGTCGTGCCCCGGGGCGGGGCGGGGTCCGGCCCCGGATCGCGGCCAGGACGTCGGCGACGCGCGGTCCCCGGCCGTGCTCCTCGGGCCGGAGCCGGCGCCGGGGTGCGGACGGACGGGTGGCTGTCGGAGTCGGTGACGCCGGGCGGCAGACGCGTGGGCGCCCGGCGGAACCTCTGCCCGATGTCCGGCACACCCGCGCACCGCGGTGCCGCGTGGGTCACGGCGTCGGCGGCGAGTTCGGTGATCACCGGGGTGGTGCCGTCGCGGCGGTCGCCCGGCGGCAGGCCGCGCGGGGTGTCCCGGGTGACGGACCGGGCCCCTGCGAGCCTCTCCCGGCAGCCCCCGATGCGCGGGGCGGCCGAGCAGGACACGGGCGGGCCGTCTCCGGCACCGGGCGGGCGTGCGCCCGGCGGGCGCACGCCGTCCGGATCACCACCCCGGCCGGCGGCCGGAGCGGTGGAAGCGCAGATGATGGCACGGCATCTCCCCGATGCGACGTCAGGACGGGGCGTCAGCACAGGGGTTGACGCCACGGCTATTATCCACGCTGACAGCGCTCGTGTGCAATTGCACGAGAAATTGCGCGAGATTTTTCGCCGATGTGCGTCCGGACTCCCCGAACGGCGCGCACCGGGCGGACCGGGACAGCAAGGAGACAGCGGTGTCAGGAGTGCGGAACGGAGTGCGGGCCGGCCAGTTGGGCGCCCGCTGGATCAAGAGCCGGCACAGCAACGCCGAGGGCAACTGTGTCGAGGTGGCCCCGCTGCCCGACGGGAGCATCGCGATGCGCAACTCCCGGGACCCCGACGGCCCGGCCCTCGTCTACACGGCGGCGGAGCTGGCGGCGTTCCTGGCCGGTGCGAAGGACGGCGAGTTCGACCACCTGGTCTGAGCGCCCGCGCGAACCGGCGCCGGCTCCCGGGCCGGTGCCGGGGAAGCGGAGCACCGCTCACTACTTCCGCTCGGCTTTCGCACGCGGATGCGGTGAGGGACGGTCAGATGCGATAGTGTGAATCGCCATTGTGCCGGTCTGCTGGGAGTCAGGATGTCCGCCGCGTCGCCTCGAATCTCCCGTCTGGAACCCTATCTGGACCGGCCCGAGCCCGCTCCGACCCTGCTGAAGATGCTGGTCGGCGTGCAACTGGCCGGTTTCCGTGACGATGCCGGACTGTCCCAGGAGCAGGCGGCCCGCTCCGTCGGCTTCAGCCCGGCGAAGCTCTCCCGGATCGAGGCCGGCAAGGGTCGGCGCCCGCCGACCGAGGCCGATGTCCGCGCACTGCTGACCCGGTACGGCACCGACGAGTACGAGGCCTCGGTGCTGCTCAGGCTGCTCCGTCGGGCCGGTGAGCCGGGCTGGTGGCAGCGGTACGACAAGCGGCTGATGCCCGAGTGGTTCGACCGACTTGTCGGCCTCCAGGAAGCCGCCGCCACCATCCGTACCTTCGAGATCCAGTACGTCCCCGGACTGCTGCAGACCGCCGCCTACACCCGCGCGGTCGTCGAGCGGGGCCTGCCGAACGTCCCGTCCGGCGAGGTGCGGCGCCGGGTCGAACTGCGGATGCGCCGCGCCGAACTGCTGCAGCGCGAGGACGCCCCGCAGATCTGGGCCGTCATCGACGAATCCGTTCTGCTGCGCGTCCTGGGCAGCCGCGCCGTGATGCGCGAGCAGCTCGAGCACCTGGTGGCGCTGGCCGAGCGCACCAATGTGACGGTGCAGATCGTCCCGCTGGACGTGACGAACGCGTCGGCTCCCGCCATACCCGTCACCTATCTGCGCTTCGGCGGCCTCGACCTGCCCGACGTGGTCTACCTGGAGCACATCAGAAGCGCCAACTTCCTCGAGGACCTCGACGAGACCGAGGAGTACCGGATCGCGCTGGACCGCCTCGCCGACGAGGCCCTCAAGCCCCGCGACTCGGTGGACCTGCTGCACCGGACGATCAAGGAGCGCTACGCCACGGTGTAGCGGCGGTCGGACGCGCCGGCGCCCCCGTGGGACCCGCAAGGTCCGGCGGGGGCGCCGTGACGCCGGCCGCTACAGCGGGAGCCGGCCCACACCGCCGAACTCGATCCACTCCTGGGTGAGCTGGCGGGGCGCCACCTCCGTGTCGGGCCGCCAGGTGGAGACCTCCACCAGCCCCGGCTCCAGCACCTCCAGGCCCTCGAAGTACGACTCCACGTCCCGCTCCGTGCGTACGCGCCCCCAGTGCCCCTGGGTCGCCCGGTCCATGAAGTCGGTGACGAACTCGCGGACCTCGGCGTCCTCGCTGACGAGCTGGCACATCACCATGAAGCTGCCCGGTGCCAGCCGGTCCCGCACCCGGCGGGCCAGGGCGAGCGGACCGTCGGCGTCGTCGTCCGGGATGCAGTGGAAGACCGAGTTGAACAGCACACAGACCGGCTGGGAGAAGTCGATCAGACGCTCGGTCTCCGGATGGCCGAATATCCCGTCGGTGTCGCGCATGTCGGCCTGGATCACCACCGTGCGCTGGTCCTGCTCCAGCAGGGCGCGGCCGTGCACCAGCACCATCGGGTCGTTGTCGGCGTACACCACATGGACGGTCGGGTCGATGCGCTGGGCGACCTGGTGGACGTTGTCCTGGGTGGGCAGACCGGAACCGTGGTCGACGTACTGCCGTATCCCGTACTCCTCGGTGAGCATGCGGACCACCCGCTGGAGGAAGCGCCGGTTGTTCAGCGCGAGCCGGCGGGTGCTGGGGACCACCTTGTCGAGTTCCCCGACCGCCGCCCGGTCCGCCGCGTAGTTGTCCTTGCCGCCCAGGTAGTAGTCGTACATGCGCGCCGCCGTCGGCACGGACGCGTCGATCTCGGTGGACAGCTGCTTACCGGTGTGCATCGTTCCCCCTGCGGGCCGTGCCAACTGGACTGGCTGGACAGGGAGTACATCCTAGAGAGGCCCGCGGTCCCGGTGCCAGCCCGTCGGTGAACCCGGCCCGGAACGGACGGCGACAGTGGCTCAGCTGTTCGGCCGGACGTTCGGCACGAGTGCGTGGAGGTGGCGATTCCCGCCGATGCCCGCGCCGGAGCTTGTGCCCCGCTATCGTCGGGTTCGTCCTCATCGGACGTTCGTCGCCGGCGTCACCCGCGGCCGGCCATCCGCTGCCCCGGGAGGCACGCATGGACGACTACTACGACCTCGGCGACCACCGCCGGCCCGTGACGACCGCCTCCGCCGAGGCGCAGCTCTGGTTCGACCGCGGACTGATCTGGACGTACGCGTTCAACCACGAGGAGGCGGTCGCCTGCTTCGAACGCGCCGCCGAGGCCGACCCCGACTGCGCCATGGCGTACTGGGGCATCGCCTACGCCCTCGGCCCCAACTACAACAAGCCCTGGGAGGCCTTCGACGGGGACGAGCTCGCCCACACCGTCGCCCGCACCCACACCGCCGTCGAGCGGGCGCACGACCGGGCCGCCCACGCCACCCCGTCGAGCGGGCCCTCATCGAGGCCCTGCGCGCCCGCTACCCGCAGGCGCGGGCCGCCGAGGACTGCTCGGTGTGGAACGAGCCCTACGCGGACCGGATGCTCGAGGTGTACGAGGACGCCCCCGGCGACCCGGACGTGGCCACCCTCTGCGCCGACGCCCTGATGAACCTCACCCCTGGCAGCTGTGGGACCTGCGCACCGGCCGCCCCGCCGACGGCGCCCGCACCCTGGAGGCCAAGGCGGTCCTCGACGGCGCGCTCGCCACCGAGGCGGGCGCCCGGCACCCCGGCGTCCTCCATCTGTACATCCACCTGATGGAGATGTCCCCCACCCCGGAAGCGGCCCTCACCGTCGCCGACCGGCTGCGAGGTGCCGTGCCCGACGCCGGGCATCTGCACCACATGCCCTCACACCTGGAAGTGCTGTGCGGCGACTACCGCCGGGTGGTGTCGGACAACACCCTCGCCGTCGCCGCCGACGAGAAGTACCTCCGGCGGGCCGGCGCCATGAACTTCTACACGCTCTACCGCGCCCACAACCATCACTTCAGGATCTACGGCGCCATGTTCGCCGGCCAGTCGGAGATCGCGCTGGACGCTGCCGCCCGGCTCGAGGCCGCCGTCCCCGGGAACTGCTCCGGGTGCAGAGCCCGCCCATGGCCGACTGGCTCGAGGGCTTCCTCGCGATGCGCGTCCACGTCCTGATCCGCTTCGGCCGCTGGGACGACATCCTGGACTTGCCGTTCCCCACCGACCCGGAGCTCTACCGCGTGACCACGGCCATGCTCCACTACGCCCGTGGCGTCGCCCTCTCCGCGACCGGCGCCGTCGACCGGGCCGAGGCCGAACAGGACGACTTCCGCGCGGCCGTCCGCCGCGTCCCCGGCACCCGGATGCTGTTCAACAACACCTGTTCGGACATCCTCGCCATCGCCTCGGCGATGCTCGACGGTGAACTCGCCTACCGCAAGGGCGAGTACGACACCGCGTTCGCCGCGCTGGAGCGGGCCGTAGCCCTCGACGACAGCCTGCCCTACGACGAACCCTGGGGCTGGATGCAGCCCACCCGGCACGCCTACGGGGCGCTGCTGCTGGAACAGGGCCGGGTCGAGCAGGCCGAGGCGGTGTACCGGGCCGACCTCGGACTCGACTCCACCCTGCCCCGCCCGCTGCAGCACCCGGACAACGTCTGGGCGTTGCACGGATTCCACGAATGCCTGCTGCGCACCGGGAAGACCGGGGAGGCCGAGATCGTCGCCCACCGGCTCCGGCAGGCGGTCGCGCTGGCGGACGTACCCGTCGAGTCGTCCTGCTACTGCCGGCTGGAGACGGGCCCGGAGGCGGCTGTACAGGAGGCCGCGGAGACGGGTCGCCCTGCCACTGAACCGGCCCGGGACGGACCGGCTCGGCGGCAGGGACGGTATGCCGTCTCAGCTCGCCTCGACGACGGACTGGAACGTCCTCATGCAGGAGAAGCAGTGCCGGTCGGTCGCGTGCCGATGCGTCGACTCGTTCTGCTTCTCCACTCCGCAGAGCGTGGATGACTTGTCCGACGTGAGGACATGCCACACCAGCTCCCCCGAGGTGTCTGCACCGCACCACATCTCGTGCATTCCCAGCTCCCTCCGGGTAGGCATGGAGGCCGCTTCCATACGAGCACGGCCGGGGTCCGGACGGCTCGTCCGGCGCGGCAGTCGGGTGATGTGCGGGGCCGGGATGCATGGCGGCGGCACCGGCCGGATCCTGGAGGCATGAGGAAACCGCCGATCGTGGTGCACCCCCGCTCGGCTCGGGCGGCCGCCGGGTGACCGTGCGCGGTGAGATCGTCGGCCTCGCGTACTCCGACCGGGACGTGGTCGAGTTCCTGCGCCGCACGGGACTGCCCGAGGCCGAACGGCTGCTGGACGATCCCGGCTGGGTGAAGTGGGCCGGCGGCCGGGCCCACGTCTACGACGCGGCGTGACGGACCCTCTCCGAAGCGCCCGCGGTCACCGTCGGCGCCGACTCCGACGGTGACCGCGCCTGTCCGCGTACCCCCGCGTCCCCTCCGCATGCCGGGCCCCCGGCACGTCCTCTCCGCGCCCGGCGCGGTGTACGAGACCGGTGAGATTGCCGGTCCGCACCGGCCCCTCCTCTCCGACAGTGGCACCGCCAGTCCATCGGCGGCCCCCGGCCGGGTACGGCCCCCACCGTGCCGTGCACCCCGTGCGTCAACCGGCCGGGCGGTCCGCCGCGACAGAGAGGACCACTCGTCGTGCAGCAGCACCCCCACACCCGCAGGCGCCGGACCGGCCGGCTCGCCGGACCGACCGCGGCCCTCGCCGCCGCCGTCGCGCTCACCACCCTCACCGGCCCCGGCGCCCAGGCGGCCGACAACCCGTACGAGCGCGGCCCGGCACCGACCCAGTCGAGCATCGAGGCGCTGCGCGGCCCGTACGCAGTCTCGGACATCTCCGTCTCCTCGCTGTCCGTCACCGGCTTCGGCGGCGGCACCGTCTACTACCCGACCAGCACCGCCGACGGCACCTTCGGGGCGATCGCCATCGCTCCCGGCTACACCGCCTACCAGTCCTCCATCGCCTGGCTGGGCCCGCGCCTGGCCTCCCAGGGGTTCGTGGTGTTCACCATCGACACCAACACCACCCTCGACCAGCCCGCCTCCCGCGGCGACCAGCTGCTCGCCGCGCTGGACTACCTCACCCAGCGCAGCGCGGTCCGCGGCCGGATCGACAGCAGCCGGCTCGGCGTCATGGGCCACTCGATGGGCGGCGGCGGCACCCTCGAGGCCGCCAAGGACCGGCCCTCCCTCCAGGCCGCGATCCCCCTGACCCCTGGAACCTCGACAAGACCTGGCCCGAGGTCAGGACACCCACCCTCCTCTTCGGCGCCGACGGCGACACCGTCGCCCCGGTCTCCACCCACGCCGAACCCCTGTACACCGGCCTGCCGTCCTCCCTGGACCGGGCCTATCTGGAGCTGAACGGCGCCACCCACTTCACGCCCAACTCGTCGAACACGACGATCGCGAAGTACAGCGTGTCCTGGCTGAAGCGGTTCATCGACAACGACACCCGCTACGAGCAGTTCCTCTGCCCGCTGCCCCGGCCCAGCCTGACGATCGAGGAGTCCCGCGGCAACTGCCCGCACACCTCCTGATCCCCGACCCGGTGGCGGTCCGCGAACGGCGCGGGCCGCCACCGGCGTTGTGCGCGCGCACCGCCGGGCGCCGGGCGCCCTGGGCCCCGGCACACGCGTGGCCGCACCCTCTCCACCCGGCCTTACGCGTGAGTAACGTCGAGTGAATGACCGGACAGACGACTCCGCGACGGCAGACGGAACACCGGCTGCCGGACCATGCCGCGCGCGCCCACCGCTACACCGCCGCCGCGGCACGGGCACTCCGCGCCGGGCACTCACCCGCCGCCCTGCGCCTCCTCGACGCCGCCCGCAGCCGGCCGGCCCCGCCTCGGTACGCGGCGGCGCGGAACTCCTGCGCGGCTCGGTACTCCTCATCGACGGCCCGGTGGCCGACGCCCACGCATCCTCCTCCTCGCCGCGACACTGCTGGCCGCCACGGACCGGACCGCCGCCGACACGGCGGCCCTGGCGGCGGCGGAAGCGGCCTGGTCCGCCGGCGACCCGACAGCCTGCCTCCACGCCCTCGGCCTCCACACGGCCCCCGAGGCCGCCCCGACACCGGTCACCCCGACGCCCGGCACCGCCCCCGGCCGTGGAGCGTCGGCCACAGGACCCCGCCGCCCGGCGGCCCCGGTCCCCGGCCGGTCGCCGGTGACGGCTCGGCGGCGCGGACGCCGGACTGTGATCCCCCGCCGTCCGGATCGGCCGTCGGCGGTGGGGCCGGAGCGCGGGCGGCCGCCGGCCGGGTGACGGCCGCCGACGGCGGGGGCCGGGGGCCGGTGATGACGCGTGGAGCGGCGTTCAGGGGCGTTCCGCGGTGTTGCGTGATCATCGGGACGGGATGCGGGACGTGCTGCTGGGGCGGTTCGACCGGGCCGCCGGGCCGTTGCGGCGGGTGGTCCAGTACCAGCCGGGCGGCGACGGGGCCGAGTCGCTGCTGCGGGCCGCCTCCGCCGCGCTCATGCTCGGCGACGTGGCCGCCGCCCGCCGCGCCGGCGCCCGCGCACTCGCCGCGGCCCGTATCCACGGCTGCGCCGCCCTCGAACCACGCGCCCTGGAATACCTCGCCTACGCCGAACTGCGCGCCGGGCGCCACCAGCTCGCCCGCACCCACGCCGAGGAGGGGCTGCGCACCGCGTCGCGGACCGGGCAGCGCAACACCGCCGCCCACCACCACGCCGTACTGGCGCTCGCCGCGTCCATCGAGGGGAGCGGGACGTCGTCGCCGACCATGTCGAGGCGGCCCTGCGCACCGCCCGCCGGCACGGACTGGCACAGGCCGCGACGCTCGCCCAGTGGGCCGCGGCCCGCGCCGACCTCGGTGCGGGCCGCCCCCGTGAGGCCGCGGACCGGCTCGGCCCGCTGGTGCGCCCCGGTGCGCGCCGCGGCCACTTCGCGGTGTGGATGCTCGCCGTCCCCTGCTTCGTGGAGGCCACCGCACTCGCCGGCCGTCCCGAGCTCGCGGCACCGGCCGTCGAGGACTTCGCCGTATGGGCCGGGTGCCGGGCCGACCCGCAGGCCCCCGCCCAACTGCTGCGCTGCCGCGCCCTGCTGGCCGCCCCGGACGAGGCCGACGCCCTGTACCGGCGCGCCCTGGACCGCCACGAGGAGACCGCCGGCGACTTCGAACGGGCACGCACGGAACTGCTCTACGGCAAATGGCTGCGGCGCCGACGCCGGCTGCGCGAGGCCCGGACCCGGCTGGGGAGGCCCTGCTGGGCTTCGAACGCTGCGGCGCGCGCCTCTGGGCGGAGCAGGCCGCCGCCGAGTCACGAGCCGGTGGCGCGGCCCCCGGCCGGACCGGAGCCGGGGACCTCTCCGCGCTGACCCCGCAGCAACTGCGGATCGCACGGTGTGTCGCCGAAGGCGCCACCAACCGGGAGGTGGCCCTGAGCCTGTCCGTCAGTACCCGTACCGTCGACTACCACCTGCGCAACATCTTCGCCACCCTGGGAGTCCGCTCCGTGTCGAGCTGGTCCGACTGGTCGAACAGGCGGAAAAGACCGGTGCACGGCTCTAGGGACCGACCGGACGGTATGTCATCCTTCGGGGCAGGACGAGTCCGATGGCGGCCGGCCCACGGGCTCCCCGTACCGGCCGGGCGCCGATACGGGGACCCGCCGCACGGGCACCGCCGGGAAGCCCACCCTGGGGAGACGCGCGATGCGACACGCCGTACGGCCACGAACCCTGCCGCGCCCTGGACCCGTGCCCGCACCGCCGCCCCGGACACCGCGCGTGCGCTCGCTGATCGACGCGGACGCGCTGCGCGTGCTGCACCGGGCCTCCCGCGTCCTGCTGGACGACCTGCCCCAGCTCACCGACGGGCTGGTCGCCGTTCTGCAGGAGCAGGAGCCCGCCTACAGGGCCGCCGTGGAGTCGGACGCCACCACGACCTGGCAGGAGGTGCACCGCTCACTGCGGCACAGCATCTCCTCGCTGCTCGATCCGCGGGGCGCCCGCGACGCCGCGCGGCGCTGCACCTGGAAGATCGGAGCCGCGCGCGCCGAACAGGGGCTGCCGCTCGACGCCCTGCTGCACGCCTTCCGGCTGGGCGGCTCGCTCGTCTGGCAGGGCCTGGTCGACGAGACGTCCCGGTCGGCACCCGAGGACGTACGGCTGCTGGTGCATGTGGCGTCCGACGTGTGGGACTTCGTCGACGAGCACTGCACCCTCGTGGCGGACGCCTACCGGCAGACCGAGCGGCAACTGGCCTGGCGCAGGGAGAACAGGGTGCGGCTGCTGGCCGCGGCCCTGCTGGACGGCACGAGCAGGATCGCCGACCTGCCGGAGGCGGCGCAGGCGCTGGCGCTGCCGGAGCACGGGCGGTACGTGGTCGTCGCGGTCGCCGGCGGTGCTCCCGGTTGTACCGGTGCCCAAGCGGCCCTCGCCCCGGATGTGCGCGTGCACTGGCACACCGGCGTGGACGCGGACTACGGCATCGTCCTGGTCGGGGACGGTACGGAGCCCGTCGTCCCCGGGGAACAGGCGGCCGGGGCGCGGGTGGGTGTCAGCGGCGCGGTCCAGGGGCTGTCCGCCGTGGGGAGGCGCGGCGGCTGGCGGACACCGCGCTGGGCCTGTGCCCCGAGGAGGGCGGCACGATCCGGCTGACGGAACATCTGCCGGCGGCGCTGGTGGTGTCGAGCCCGGAACTCGGCGCCGCGCTGGTCGAGCGGCTGCTGGGCCCGCTGGCCCACCTCGAACCGGCCGACGCGGAGGTCCTGCTGGACACCCTCGCCACCTGGCTGGCCTGCGACGGCTCGGCCCAGCGCGCGAGCCGCCGCCTCTACTGCCACCGCAACACGGTCCTCAACCGCCTGCGCCGCTACGAGCAACTCACCGGCCGCTCCCTCTCCCGCCCCACAGACCTGACGGAAACCACCCTGGCCCTGACAGCCCGCAACTTCCTGACGTAACCCCGGCCCACGCCCACAACTACGTGCGCCACCCCCGCCCAGCTACGGTCAGGCGCCACCCCCGCCCAGCTACGGTCAGGCGCCACCTTCGCCCAGCTGCGGTCAGGCGCCACCTTCGCCCAGCTGCGGTCAGGCGCCACCTTCGCCCAGCTGCGGTCAGGCGCCGCCCCCGCCCAGCTGCGGTCAGGCGCTGTCCCCGCCCAGCTGCGGGCAGTCGTGCCGCTGGGGCGGCACGGGTGGGCGCAGCGGCACCTCGCCGGAGACGGCACCAATCACACCGCCCGGTCCACCCGCACCCGGCCCACCCACACCGCCCGGCCCACCCGCACCCCACCCGCCCACACCGCCTGGCCCACCCGCACCCCACCCGCCCTCCCCCAAAAACAGAGGGGCCCGGCCACGGGCCCGCCTGGGCACCGGCACAACCCCCACCCACCCCCATTGGTACGCCGCAGCGTACGACCCCCAAAACCTGTACCCCCGCCCACTCCATGCTGTCGTGAGGCACCCCTGCCCCCGAAGCCGCCGCGCCCCGCGCCCCGGCCCCGAGGAGTCGCGATGCCCGAAGCCCCACCGGACAGCTCACCCACGCTGCGCGTGGAGACCGTCGACGTCACCTACGGCCGCGCCCTGTCCGCCCTGCGCTCCGTGTCCCTGACCGTCCCGCCCGCCTCCGTCGTCGCCCTCCTCGGCGCCAACGGCGCGGGCAAGACGACCCTCCTGCGGGCGGTCTCCGGCACCCTGCGCCTGCACCGGGGTGCGATCACGGCCGGCACCATCCGCTACGGCGACACGGTCCTAGACGGCAGGGACCCGGTCGCCGCGGTCCGCGCCGGAGTCGTCCAAGTACCCGAGGGACGACGCGTGTTCGCCGGCCTCTCCGTCGACGAGAACCTCCGCTCCGGCGGCCTCGGCCTCAGCCGCCGCACCCGTACCGCCCAGATCCGGGAGTCCCGCGACCGCGTCTTCACCCTCTTCCCGCGCCTCGCCGAACGCACCCACCAGGCAGCGGGCCTGCTCTCCGGCGGCGAGCAGCAGATGCTCGCCATCGGCCGCGCCCTGATGGCCGCCCCGCGCCTGCTGCTCCTCGACGAGCCCTCCCTGGGCCTCGCCCCGCAGATGGTGCACCGTATCGCCGAGGTGATCCGCGAGATCAATGCCCAGGGCACCGCCGTCCTCCTCGTCGAGCAGAACGCCGGCATGGCGCTCGCCCTCGCCGACCACGCCCATGTCCTCGAGGTCGGCGAGACCCGCCTCGAAGGCCCCGCCGGTGAACTCGCCCGCACCGACGCCGTACGCCGCCTCTATCTGGGCGAGTCGGCCGAGGACCAGGGGCGGCGTGACCGACCGCACCACCACCGCGCCGCCGCCCGTGCTCGACGTACGGGACGTCACCGTGCGCTTCGCCGGACTCACCGCCCTCGACGGCGTCTCCTTCACCGTCACCCCGGGCTCGGTGCACGCGCTCATCGGACCCAACGGCGCCGGCAAGTCCACCTGTTTCAACGTGCTGTCCGGCCTGTGCCGCCCGGCCGCCGGCACGGTGACACTCGGCGGCACCGAGCTGACCCGGCTCCCCGCACCGTATCGCCGCGCTCGGCGTGGCCCGCACCTTCCAGAACATCGTCACCACCCACGGCACCGTCGCCGACAACCTGATGCTCGGCCGCCACGCCCTCACCCGCGCCGGCTTCGCCGCCACCGCGCTGCGCCTGCCGAGCGCCGTACGGGAGCAGCGCGAGCACCTGGAAAGGGCCCGCGAGATCGCCGAACTCACCGGCCTCGGCCCCCACTTCGACAGCCCCGTCGCCCTGCTGCCGTACGGCGACCGCAAGCGCGTCGAACTCGCCCGTGCCCTCTGCCTGGAGCCCCGTGTGCTGCTCCTCGACGAACCGGTGGCCGGCATGAACGCCGCCGAACGCGCCCGTACCGCCGAGGCGGTGGGCGAACTCCGTGCCGAACTCGGCCTGTCCATCGTCCTCGTGGAGCACGACATGGGCCTCGTGATGCGTCTCGCCGACGACGTCACCGTGCTCGACTTCGGCAGACGCATCGCCCACGGCACCCCCGACGAGGTCCGCCAGGACCCCGAGGTGCTGTGCGCCTACCTCGGCACCGACGCGCCCGGGGAGGACGCGGCATGACGGCATTCCTCGACAACATCCTCGGCGGGCTGGCCCTCGGCTCGGTCTACGCGCTGGTCGCGCTCGGCTTCGTCGTCATCTTCAAGGCCTCCGGCGTCCTCAACTTCGCCCACGGCTCCCTGCTGCTGCTCGGCGGCTACCTCACCGCCGTCCTGCACGACGACCTCGGTTTCGCCGGGGCACTCGCGCTGGCGGTCCTCGCCACGGCCGCCCTCGCGGGCGTACTCGACCGTTTCCTGCTGCAACGCGGCGGCCAGGACGCCCACTCGGCGCATGTGCAGACCATCGTCACCATCGGCGTCGACATCGTCCTGCTCACCGATCTGTCCCGGCGCATCGGCGGCGATCTGCTGTCCCTGGGGGATCCGTGGGGCGACTCGGTGACGGAGCTGGGGCCGCTGACGGTCGCGGACAGCCGGCTCGCCGCGATCGTGGTGTCGGCGGTGGTCATCGGCGCGGTGTTCGCGCTCTTCCGGTTCACCTCCTGGGGCCTGTCCCTGCGGGCGGCGGCGGAGGATCTGGAGGCGGCCGCCCTCATGGGCGTACGGCTGAGCAGGGTCCGGGCGGGCGCCTGGTGCCTGGCGGGCGCGCTCGCCGCGCTGGCCGCCGTGTTCCTCGCCGCGTTCCCCGCCCCCGGACTGGAGCGCACCACCGGCCAGATCGCCCTCAACGCCTTCCCCGCCGCGATCCTGGGCGGCCTCGCCTCCCCGGCCGGCGCCCTGGCGGGCAGCATGATCATCGGCCTGACCGAGGCGCTCGTCGTCGGCTACCAGTCCGATCTGCACGTCCTCGGCGAAGGCTTCGGCGACGTCGCCCCCTACGCCGTGATGCTGCTCGTCCTCCTGGTGCGGCCCACCGGGCTGTTCGGCGCGAAGGAACGGCCCGTGTCTGACCGACTCCCCGGCATGCTCACCCGACGCCGCGCCTCGCTCCTGACGGTCGCCGTCGTCCTGTGCCTGCCGCCGTTCTACCTGGACGCGTTCTGGCTGCGCATCGGCCTGTTCTCCATGGCGGCGGCCATCGGCGCCATCGGCCTCGCCCTGCTCAGCGGCACCGCCGGACAGCTCTCCCTCGGGCACGCCTTCTTCCTCGCCGTCGGCGCCTACGGCTACGCCTGGCTCGCGGGCGAACCCGGCCCGGACTGCCCCGGCCCTCGCCGCGCTCCTCGCGGTCCTGCTCGCGGGAGCGGCCGGCGGACTGTTCAGTCCCGTCGCCGCCCGCGTCAAGGGCATCTACCTCGGCATCGCCACCCTCGCGCTGGTCTTCCTCGGCCACCATGTGCTGCTGACCGCGGACTCCGTCACCGGCGGCTTCAACGGCCGCTCCGTGCCCCCGCTGACCCTCGGCGGGTTCACCTTCGCGCAGAGCGACCCCGAACTGACCGTCCTCGGCGTGCCGTTCGGCGCCGAGGAACGGCTGTGGTTCCTGGGCCTGACCCTGTTCGCGTTCACCTGGTTCACCGCCCGCGGTCTGCTGCGCGGACGCCCCGGCCGGGCGCTGGCCGCCCTGCGCGACAGCGAGACCGCGGCCGCCGTGATGGGCGTGGACGTCGCCCGCCACCGCTCGGCCGCCTTCGTGGTCTCGTCGATGTACGCGGGCCTCGCGGGGTGCTCCTGGCGCTCGCCTTCCGCCGCGTCGTCCCGGACTACTTCTCCCTCGCGCTCTCCGTCGACTACCTCGCCATGATCGTCATCGGCGGCCTGGGCTCCGTCGCGGGAGCCACCGCCGGCGCCGTCTTCGTCACCGCGCTCCCGCTGCTGATGACCCGCTACGCCGACCAGCTCCCGCTGGTGACCGCGCCCGGCTCCGCGGAGGGGCCGTGGGCCCCACGGAGGCGGCCCGCTACCTCTACGGCGCGGCGATCGTCCTGGTCCTGTTGTACGCACCCGACGGACTGCACGGTCTGACCCGCCGGCTCCGGGACCGCGTACGGCGCCGCCGCCCCCGTACCCCCACTCCGGACACCGTCGTCCCTTCGCCACCGCAACCGGCCGCGCGACCCAAGGAGCACACCCCGTGAACACCACGCACCCCAGGCGCCGAAACCGGCACCGCACCGCCGGGACCGTCCTCGCCGGCGCCCTCGCCCTGCTGCTCGCGGTCAGCGGATGCAGCTCCAAGGCGGACGGCGGCGACAAGGGCGGCGAGGGCGCCGACGGCCTGCGCACCGGACCCGGCGTCGGCGCCGACACCATCAGAACTGGGCGCCCTCACCGACCTGACCGGCCCCTACGCCACGCTCGGCAAGAGCATCGTGCAGGCCCAGCAGATGTGGGCCGACGAGACCAACGCCAAGGGCGGCATCTGCGATCGCAAGGTCGAGATCGTCGTCAAGGACCACGGCTACGACGTACAGAAGGCGGTCACCGCCTACGCCGACATCGCCCCGGACGTCGTGGCGCTGCCCCAGGTCATCGGCTCCCCGGTGGTCGCGGCCCTGCTCGACGACATCGAGCGGGACCGGATGCTCACCTTCCCGCAGGCCTGGGCGGCCTCGCTGCTGGGCAAGGACGCCGTCCAGGTGCTCGGCACCACCTACGACGTCGACATGATCGCGGCCGTGGAGTTCCTGACCCGGACCAAGGGCCTGAAGAAGGGCGACACCATCGGCCACGTCTACTTCGAGGGCGACTACGGCGCCAACGCGCTGGAGGGGTCCACCTGGGCGGCGGAGAAGGCCGGCGTGAAGGTGGCCGGGCAGAAGATCCAGGCGACGGACACGGATCTGTCGGCCCAGGTGTCGGCCCTGCGCAAGGAGGGCGTGAAGGCCATCCTGATCAGCGCCGGACCGGCGCAGACCGCCTCCTCGTCGGGGTCGCCGCCTCCCGCGGGCTGAAGGTCCCCGTCGTCAGCAGCGCCCCGGCTTCGCGCCCCAGCTGATGAAGACCCCGCGGCGCCGGCCCTGGCGGCGATGCTCAGCATCGTGAGCGCCGCCCCCGCGGTCAGCTCCGATCTGCCGGGCGTGAAGAGCATGGTCGCGGCGTACGGGAAGAAGTACCCGGACTCGCCGGTCGACTCCGGGGTGCTGTCCGGGTACAACGCGGCGGAGCTGATGGGCGCCGACCTGAAGGCGGCCTGCGAGGCGGGCGGCCTCACCCGTGAGGACGTCGTCAAGGCGCACCGCGCGCAGACCAAGGCCGACACCGGCCTCGGCACCGCGCAGAACTTCTCGGACGTGAACCGTCCCGCGAGTGTCGAGACGTATGTGCTCAAGCCCGACGCCGACGCGGTCGGCGGGGTGGTGAACGCGGAGGAGGCGCACGCGGCTCCGGGAGTCGAGGACTATCTGTCCTCCCGGTGACGGCCGGACACACCCTCAGGCCCCGGCGAACCCCAGGAGGGGGCGCCGGGGCCTCTGTGTACCCGCCCTTCAATAAATAAATTAGGAATAATTATTGACAGGGGTTCCGGGTGGCGCCACAGTCATCGCCGTGACACCCGCCGTGTCACCGAACCCAGTTCAAGTAAATTAGTAATTATCCTTGACGTGGCGCGTGAGCCACGCGAACCTGGATCCGCCGCGAGCGGGGCCCCGGCCGTACGAGGGCCGGCCGCCGGCCGCGCGGATCCCCAGGGAGTGCTCCATGACCAACCACCAGACCAGCCGACGCCGCTTCCTCGCCGGGCTCGGCGCCGCCGGTACGGCGGCCCTGCTCAGCGGCTGCGTCACCTCCGGCTCCTCCGGCAAGAGCGCCTCCGGGGGAGCGGTGACCCTCCAGTCCAATCTGTCCGCCCCGCAGGCGAAGTCCGCGATGGGGGATCTCGTCGCCGCCTACGCCAAGAAGGGTACGGGCGAGGTCAGCCTGAACACCGTGGCCGCCGAGACCTTCCGCACCCAGCTGCCCACGTACCTCACCTCGGCCAACCCGCCGGACGTGTACACCTGGTACCCCGGCTCGGTCGCCGACGCCTACGCCCGCAAGGACCTGCTGCTCGACCTCGGCGAGGTCTGGGAGTCCCCCGAGCTGGCCGGCTACTCCCAGGCGCTGAACAGCCTGTGCACGGCGGCCTCCGGCAAGAAGATCTTCGTACCCACCACCTCCTACTGGTGGGGCATGTTCTACCGGAAGTCCCACTTCGCCGAGTGGGGCGTGAGCGAGCCGGAGAGCTGGGACGACTTCCTCGACCTGTGCGACAAGCTCAAGAGCAAGGGCATCAGCCCCATCGGGCTCGGCGCCGGCGGCAACACCGCCTGGGTGGCCTCCGCCTGGTTCGACTACCTGAACATCCGCGTCAACGGCGCCGACTACCACCGCAAGCTCCTGGCCGGCGAGCACCGCTTCGACGACCCCGAGGTGCGCAAGGTGTTCGACCGCTGGGGGAGGTGCTGCCCTACTTCGACCCGGACGGCACCGCCGTCGCCTTCCAGGACGCGTCCACCTCCATGCTCAACGGGCGCAGCGGCATGATGCTGATCGGCACGTTCTTCGCCGACGCCGCCCCGAAGGACGCCCTGGACGACATCGACTTCTTCCGCTTCCCGGTCATCGACCCGAAGGTCCCGCTCGCCGAGGAGGCCCCCACCGACGGCTACTTCGCCGGCGCCCGCACCGGCCGCCGCGACGAGGTGATCGACCTGATGCGCTACCTGGGCACCGCCGAGGCCCAGGAGATCTACATCAAGGGCTCCTCCGGTACGGTCCTGCCCTGTCACCCGGACGCCAAGGACGCCGGCACCCCGCTGGTCGTCAAGGGGCGGCGGCACATCGAGGCGGCGGCGGAGATCACCCAGTTCTTCAACCGGGACTCCAGCGACGCCCTCCAGCCCACCGCCGACAACGCGCTGACCCGGTTCATCGCCGAACCGAAGTCGGTCGGCTCGATCCTCACCACCTGGCAGCGCGACGCCGAGAAGATCTGGAACGTCTGACGTGGCCGTCCTGACCACCACGAAAAGCACCTCCCCGGCCCCGGCGCCGCCGCGCGGCAAGCGGGGCCGGGCCGCCCGCCGCACACCCCCGCTGGTGCTCGCCTTCGTGCTCATCCCGCTGCTCGCCGAGGCGGTGTGGGTGTTCTGGCCCGCCCTCCAGGGCTTCTACCTCGCCCTGACCGACTGGGACGGGGTGTCCGCGCCCGCCTTCGTCGGCCTGGACAACTTCCGGGAGATGGCGGGCGACGACACCTTCCGCGACGCCACCTGGAACACCGTGCTCTGGCTGGCCCTGTTCGGTGGTCTGTCCGCCGTCCTCGGTCTGGCCACCGCACTCCTGCTCCAGCAGGAACGGCGCGGTATCGGCTTCTACCGGGCCGCCCTGTTCCTGCCCGTCGTGTTCTCCCTGGTCGCCACCGCCCTGGTCTGGCAGGCGATCTACCAGCCCGACGGAGTCCTCAACCAGGTCCTCGAGTCCGTCGGCCTGGAGAGCCTGCGGCACGCCTGGCTCGCCGACCGGGACACCGCCCTGTACGCGGTGATCGTGCCCGCCCTGTGGCGTCAGATCGGCTATGTCATGGTGCTGTATCTGGCCGGCCTCAAGGGCATCGACCCCGCCCTCCACGAGGCCGCCAAGGTCGACGGGGCCGGACCCTGGCAGCGCTTCCGGCACGTCACCCTGCCCCAGCTGCGCAGTGTCAACGCCGTCGTCCTGTCCGTCATCGTCATCGACTCGCTGCGCTCCTTCGACGTCGTGTGGTCCCTGACCCGCGGCGGCCCCTACCACTCGTCCGAGCTGCTGAGCACCTACATGTACTCCACCGCCTTCCAGTCCCTGCGCCTCGGCTACGGCTCCGCCCTCGCCGTCGTCATCTTCGTCCTCGCGTTCGGGGTCATCGCCTCCTACCTCGTCCGCGCCTTCCGGGAGGCCGACTGATGGCGACCCTCCACACCCGCCGGCACCACGCCGCCGGCGCGTCGCGACCGCCGGCTTCCACCTCGGCGCCGGCACCCTCGCCGTGCTGTGGCTGCTGCCCATCGCCCTGGTCCTGGTGACCAGCGTGCGCACCTTCGACGACATCGCCGCCCACGGACTGGGCAGCCGACCGCAGTCCTTCACCCTCGACAACTTCGCCCAGGCCTGGGTCGACGGCGGCCAGCAGCGCGCCCTGATCAACAGCCTGCTGGTGACCGTCCCGACCGTACTGGTCACCCTGGCGCTGGCCGCCATGGCGGCCTTCGCCCTCAGCCGCTACGAACTGCCCTTCCGGCGCTCCCTGCTGCTGCTGATGCTCGGCGGCAACCTGCTCCCGCCGCAGATCCTGCTCATCCCGGTGTCCAAGCTCAGCGAACTCATGGGCGTCCACGACACCCTGCCCGCCCTGATCGGCGTACAGATCGGCTTCGGCGTCGGCTTCTACGTCTTCGTCCTGCACGGCTTCATGCGCGCCATCCCGCCCGAGATCCAGCAGGCGGCCGTCGTCGACGGCGCGGGTCCCTGGCAGATCTTCTGGCGGATCATCCTCCCGCTCACCCGGCCCGCGCTGGCCGCCCTCAGCGCCCTGTCCTTCACCTGGATCTTCAACGACCTGCTGTGGGCCATCACCGTGCTGCGCAGCGACACCAAAATGCCCATCACCGCCGCCCTCATCGGACTCCAGGGCCAGTACGTCTCCATGTGGAACGTCATCGCCGCCGGATCCGTCATCGCCGCCGCGCCCACCGTCGCCGTGTTCCTGCGCTTCCAGCGGCACTTCGTGGCCGGCCTCAATCTTGGAGCGGTCAAGTGACGCACCACCGCTGGACCCTGCGCACCGCACGCACGAGCTACACCGTCCGGCTCTCCGAGGACGGCCCCTGGGCCGAACTCGACGCCTGGGGACCGCACGGCAGCGAGGACGGCCCGTCCGCCCTCGACCGGTCCCGGCGCACCCACTTCATCACCCCCGCCGACACCGCCCCGGCCGAGTATCTGCCGTCCGGCCTGCGCCCGTTCACCGGCGCCGACCTGATCGCGTCCCGCCCCGGCGGCGACCGCGGGGTGTGGTGGGAGTTCGACGGCGCCGAGGAGGGCGAGGGCACGCTGCGGCTGGCCTTCACCGACGACGTCCTCGGGCTGCGCACCGTCCTGTGCTACGCCACCGTGCCCGGCACGGACGTCGTGCGGCGCTGGACCGAACACACCTGCACCGGCGGCGAACCCCTGCGCCTGGAGCGGTTCGACTCCGCGGCCGTCAACGTCCCCGCGAGCGACGGCGTACGGCTGACCTACCTCACCGGCCAGTGGTCCCAGGAGTTCCAGCGCACCCAACTCGACCTGACCCGGGGCACCTTCACCATCGGCAGCGTCCAGGGGTGCCCGGCCACGCCTACGCGCCCTGGCTCGCCGTACAGGACCGCACGGCGCCGCACGACGGACCCGCGCCCACCTACGGCGTGGCGCTGGAGTGGCCGGGCAACTGGCACATCACCGCCGAGGCCGAACCGGGCGGAGCCGTACGGATCCGCGCCGGACGCGTACCGCACGAGGGCGCGGTGCTCCTCGCGCCCGGCGACACCCTCACCACCCCGGAGCTGGCCTGCGTGTTCAGCCCCGACGGGCTCGACGGGCTGGCCCGCGCCCAGCACCGCTACGAGCGCCTGCTGACCGGCGAGCGGATCCACCGCACCCGCAAGGTCCTCTACAACTCCTGGGAGGCCACCGGCTTCGACGTCGACGCCGCCGGACAGCTCGAACTGGCCGAGGCCGCCGCCGGCATCGGGGCCGAACTGTTCGTCGTGGACGACGGCTGGTTCACCGGCCGCGCCGACGACACCGGGGACTGGGCGACTGGTACCCGGACCCGGCCGCCTTCCCGCAGGGCTTCGACCGTTTCATCGGCCAAGTGCGCGCACTGGGACTGGACTTCGGCCTGTGGGTGGAGCCGGAGGCGGTCAGCCCCGGCAGCCGCCTGCACGCCGAGCACCCCGAATGGGTCTACCGCGTCGAGGACCGGCCCGCCCGCCTGGTCCGCAACCAGCTCCTGCTGGACCTCGGCCGCGAGGACGTCCAGGACTTCGTCACCGGCACCCTCGACCGGCTGCTCACCGCCCACGACATCTCCTACCTCAAGTGGGACATGAACCGCCCGCCCACCGAACGCGGACGCCCCGGCGCCGGGCCGGCGGGCGAGCTCGACCTGGACGCCGCACACGTCCGCGGCTACCTCCGCGTCCTGGACCATCTGCGCACCGCCCACCCGCACGTCACCGTGGAGGGCTGCGCGGGCGGCGGCGGACGCGTCGACCACGCCACCATCGCCCGCACCGACGTCGTCTGGCCCAGCGACAACACCGCGCCCCTGGACCGGCTGCGCATCCAGTACGGCTTCCTGCACGCGCACGCCCCGCACGTGATGAGCTCCTGGGTCACCGACGCACCGGGCCTGTTCGACCCGCGCCCGCGCAGCCTCGCCTTCCGCTTCGTCACCGCCCTGTGCGGAGTCCTCGGCATCGGCGCCGACCTGCGCGCCTGGGGACCCGGACAGCGTGCGGAGGCGGCCCGGTGGATCGCCCGCTACAAGGAGGTCCGCGAGGTGATCCACCACGGCGAGGCGCACCTGCTCGGCACCCCGGACGACCCCACCTGCGGCGTCCAGTACGACGCCCCGGACGGCCGGCGCACCGTCGTGGCCGCCTTCAGCACCGGACGGCTCGACGGCGCCCCGCTCGTCCCCGGCCGACCCGCACGGCTGCGGCTGCGCGGCCTCGACCCCGCCGCCCGCTACCACGACACCGCGACCGGGACGACGTACGGCGGAGCCCATCTGCTGCACTACGGCCTGCCGTTCGCGTGGAGTGCCGGACACGACGCCGAACTGACCGTACTGACGCGCCGATAACCCCGGCCCGGCATATGTTGCCCGCACACCGAATCACCGACACCGCGAAGGAGCCCCACCCCACGATGGACCAGCCCGCACCACGCCACGGCGCCCGCTACCACGGCCGTACGGCCGTGGTCACCGGAGCGGCCTCCGGCATCGGAGCCGCCACGGCCGAGCGCCTCGCGCAGGAAGGAGCCGCCGTGGTGCTCGCCGACATCGCCGAGACGGCCGGCCGGGCCGTCGCCGGGCGGATCACCGACGGCGGCGGCCGGGCCGCCTTCGTCCGCGCCGACGTCACCGCAGCGGCGGACTGGGACCGCGTACTGAGCGCCGCCCACGGCTACGGCCCCGTGGACCTGCTGGTCAGCAATGCCTACACCGTCGACGTCGCGCCCGCCCACGAACTGTCCCTCGAATCCTGGCAGCGGCAGCTCTCCGTCAACGTCACCGGCGGCTTCCTCGGCTTCCGCGCCGTCCTGCCCGACCTGCGCGCCCGGCGCGGCGCCGTCGTGCTCACCTCCTCCGTCCACGCCCACAAGGGCATCCCCGGCCATCCCGCCTACGCCGCCTCCAAGGGCGCGCTGCTCTCCCTGTGCGGACAGCTCGCCGTGGAGTACGGGCCCGAGGTCCGCGTCAACGCCGTGGTACCGGGGCCGATCCTCACCGCCGCCTGGGACAGGGTGCCGCCCGCCGACCGGGAACGCAGCGTCGCCGAGACCGCCGCCCGGCGCTTCGGCACCCCGCGGAGGTTGCCTCCGCCATCGCGTTCCTCGGCAGCGACGACGCCTCCTTCGTCACCGGCTCGCACCTCCTGGTCGACGGCGGCTGGAGCGTCGTCAAGGCCTCCGCATGACCACCACCGCAGTCCCTCAGCAGAAAGGCTCTCCGACATGACGCGCTACGCCCGACGCGGTGTGCACGGCCAGACCGTGGAAGCCCTGGCCCGCCGCATCCTGGGTGGGGACATCCCCGAGGGCGCGACCCTCGACCTGGTGGCCCTGCAGAGCGAACTCGACGTGAGCCTCACCGCCCTGCGCGAGTCCCTGAAGGTCCTCGCCGCCAAGGGCATGGTCGACGCCCGGCAGAAACGCGGCACCTTCGTCCGCGCGCGCGGCGACTGGAACCTGCTCGACGCCGACGTACTGCGCTGGCAGTTCGAGGGCGGCCGCACCACCGACGCCGACCGCGCGCTGCTGCGCGACCTCGCCGAGGTGCGCGCCGTCATCGAACCCGCCGCCGTCCGCCTCGCCGCGCAGCGCCGCACCGAGAGCGACCTCGTCGCCCTCGACGAGGCGCTGCGGGCGATGGACGAGGACCACAGCGACGCCGGCCACGCCGTCGAGGCCGACCTCGCCTTCCACCGCGCACTGCTCGACGCCACCCACAACGAACTGCTCGAACGCATGGAGATGGTCATCGAGTCCGGGCTCGCCCACCGCGACCGCATCGTGCACAGCTCCCGCACAGCGAGAACCCGGTACCGGCCCACCGGGCCGTGCTGGACGCCGTACGCGAGCAGGACGCCGACGCCGCCGAGGCGGCCATGCGGGCCCTGCTCGAACAGGCCGGCCGCGACCTGGACCGGATCGACGACGGCGACGACGACACGAAAGGCCCCGGCGCCCAGTGAAGATCGCCCGTATCGAAACGTTCCTGGTGCCGCCGCGCTGGCTGTTCTGCCGCGTGGAGACCGACGACGGCCTCGTCGGCTGGGGCGAGCCGGTCGTCGAGGGCCGTGCCGAGGTGGTGCGCGGCGCCGTCGAGGTGCTCTCCGAACTCCTGACCGGCCAGGACCCGTTGCGCATCGAGGACCACTGGCAGGTCCTCACCAAGGGCGGCTTCTACCGGGGCGGCCCCGTGCTCTCCAGCGCCGTCGCCGGGCTCGACCAGGCCCTGTGGGACATCGCCGGACAGGCCTACGGCGCGCCCGTGCACGCCCTGCTGGGCGGCCCCGTACGGGACACCGTCCGGGTGTACGCCTGGGTCGGCGGCGACGAACCGACCCGGCTGCGCGAGCAGATCACCGCCCAGGTCGAGGCCGGTTTCACGGCGGTGAAGATGAACGCGGCCGGCGCCACCTCCCCGGTCACCACCGCCGCCGAGACCGCCGCTGTCGTCGCCCGGGTGGCCGCCGCCCGCGAGGTACTGGGCCCGGACCGGGACGTCGCCGTCGACTTCCACGGCCGCTTCACCGCGGCGTCCGCCCGCCGGGTCCTCTCCGAACTCGCCCCGCTGCACCCGCTGTTCGTGGAGGAACCCGTCGTCCCGGAGCAGAGCCGTCTGCTGCCCGGACTGGTCGCCGCGAGCCCGGTGCCGCTCGCCACCGGTGAACGCCTCTACTCGCGCGCCGAGTTCCTGCCCGTGCTCACCGCCGGGGTCGCCGTCGCGCAGCCCGACCTGTCCCACGCGGGCGGCATCTCCGAGGTGCGCCGCATCGCCTCCTCGCGGAGACCTTCGGCGCGCTGCTCGCCCCGCACTGCCCGCTCGGCCCGATCGCCCTCGCGGCCAGCCTCCAGATCGCCTTCGCGACACCGAACTTCCTCATCCAGGAGCAGAGCCGGGGCATCCACTACAACAAGGACGCCGACCTGCTGTCGTACGTCGTCGACCCCGAGCCCTTCCGGTTCGTCGACGGACACGCGCGGCGCGGCGACCGGCCCGGTCTCGGCATCACCGTCGACGAGGCCGCCGTACGCGCCGCCGACCGCACCGGGCACGCCTGGCGCAACCCGGTGTGGCGGCACCCCGACGGCTCCTTCGCCGAATGGTGAGCGTGCCGCCCCGCGGATCGTCACCGACCCGGCGCACGGCGGCCGCTGGACCTCGCTGACGGCCGGCGGCCGGGAGTGGCTCTGGCACCGGGAGGCACCCGAACGGGCCGACGCCGCCCCCAGGACGCGTTCGTGGACGCCGGCGGGCTGGAGGAGTGCGTGCCCACCGTCCGGGGCACACCCGACCACGGCGACGCCTGGGCACGGCGCTGGCACCGGGACGGGGACCTGGAACGCGTGGACTGCGACCGCTTCACGCTGGCCCGCGCCGTCCGGGTCACCGGTGAGGCCACCGAGGTCCACTACACCCTGACCGCCGATCCGGGCTACCGCTTCGTCTGGGCGGCTCACGCCCTGCTCGACCTCTCGCAGGACGCGGTGCTGCGCCTGGACCACGGGGCCCGCACCCGCATCCACCCCGAGGCGGCACCGCTGCTGGACCGCCCCTGGCCCACGGACGCGCCCTGGGCCGAGGGTGTCTGGCCCGAACCCCTCGGACTGCGCCTCGACCGTTTCGGACCGGACGACGGCACCGCGGTCGGCGCCGTCGTCGACACCGGCCGCGCCTGCGTCCACGACGGCCCGACGGACCGGCTGGCCCTGTCCGTCGAGGCCGGCGGGCAGCCGGTGTCGGTCGCTCTGTGGCGCAACCTCGGCGGCTTCCCGCGGACCGCCCCTACCGCAGTACGGGCGTAGAACCGATGCTCGGGCGGGTCTTCGACCTCGCCGACGCGGGCCCGGACGACGCCGCGCGCGTACCCGCGTCGGGCGAGGTCCGCTGGCGGCTCACGCTGACCGCCCACTGCCGCTGCCCCTGAGCACTTCCAGGAAGGAAACCCCCGTCGTGGATCTCCAGGCCGCACTGGCCGCCCACCGTCTCGTCGCCATCGTGCGCGGCACCGACGCCGACGCCGCCCTGCGCACCGTCCTGACGCTGGCCGAGGAGGGCGTCGAACTCATCGAGGTGTCGCTCACCGGGACGGACGCCCTGTCCGTCATCGCACGGGCCCGCGCGGCCCTCGGCCCCGGCCGCCCGCTCGGCGCGGGCACCGTCCTCACCGCCGACGACGCCCGCGCCGCCCATGACGCGGGCGCGGACTTCGCCGTCACCCCGGCGCTCGGAGAAGGCGTGAGCGCCGCGCGTGAGCTCGGACTGCCCGTGCTGGCCGGTGTGTTCACCCCGACCGAGATCGTCGCCGCACGGTCCCTCGGCGCCACCGCCCTGAAGCTGTTCCCCGCCGCGCAGGCCGGGGACCGGCCTATGTGAAGGCGCTGCGCGCCCCTTCCCGCACGAACCGCTCGTCCCGGTCGGCGGCGTCGACGAACAGGCCGCCCGCGCCTACCTCGCGGCCGGCGCGACCGCCGTGGGCGTCGGCTCCCCCTGGTCGGAGACGCGGCCGACGGCGGCAGCCTCACCGCCCTGCGCGCCCGCGCGCACGCCTTCACCACCGCCGTACGAGAGGCCGCGCGATGACCGCCGGACGTCGCCCCACCCGCCCCCGGCCCGGCCTGCGCGCCGCGCCGTACGTGTCCGCACCGGAGGCCGCACGATGACGCGCACGACCGCCGGCGAACTCCTGCCCACCCGCCCCGACCGTCTCGAACTCGGCGAGGGCATCCGCTTCACCGGCGGCCGGCTGGTCCTCGTCGACCTCCTCGCCGGGCGTCTCCTCACCGCCCCCGACGATCCCGCCGCGCCCCTGGAGACCCTCCTCCGGCTGACCTTTCCGCTGGGTGCCGTGGCGCCCGTGGAGGGACGCCCGGGGCACTGGATCGCCGCGGCCGGCACCGGTGTCTGCCTGCTCGCCCCCGACGGCACCACCGACTGGCTCGCCCGCCCGGAGGGCGACGGCATGCGGATGAACGACGCCTGCGCCGACCCGTCCGGCCGTTTCTGGGCGGGCAGCATGGGCTACGACGCCGAGGACGGCGCCGGTTCCCTCCACCGGGTCGACCACGACGGCACGGTCCACCAGGTCCTGGACGGCATCACCGTGCCCAACGGGCCCGCCTTCACCCCGACGGCCGCCACATGTACCTCGCCGACAGTGCGCGCGGGATCGTCCGCCGTCACCCGGTCGACCCCGCGACGGGCGCGCTCGGCACCCCCGAGGTGTTCCTCACGGTGGACGACGGCAGCCCCGACGGCATGACGGTCGACGACGAGGGCGCGGTGTGGATCGCCGTCTGGGGCACCGGCACCGTCCGCCGCCACCTCCCCGACGGCCGCCTCGACCGCGTCCTGCGCCTCCCCGCGGGCCGGCCGGCCGGCGTATGCCTCGAGGGCGACCGGCTGCACATCACCACGGCCCGCGTGGGCCTCGCCCGTCCCGGCCCGTACGACGGCGCCCTCTTCAGCACCCGCGTCGACGTACCCGGCGCACCCGCCGCCCCTACCGGCCGTCGGCCTCCGCACCGGAGCCGGTATGACGACCGCCCTCCTGCCCGCCGAGGGCCATGTGGTCTGTGTCGGCGAGACGATGGCGGCCCTCGCCCCCGACCCGCCCGGACCGCTGGAGCACGCCGGACGGCTGCGGCTCGCGGTGGCCGGCGCCGAGTCCAACGTGGCCATGTACCTGGCCGGCCACGGCATCCCCGCCGTATGGCTCTCCGCCCTCGGCGACGACCCCTCGGCCGCCGCGTCCGTGCCGCGGTCTCCTCGGCCGGCGTCGACGTGTCGTACGTCCACACCGATCCCCGGCATCCCACCGGGCTGATGCTGAAGGACCCCGGCCCCGACGGCACCCGCGTCCACTACCACCGGGCCGGCTCGGCGGCCTCCGCGCTCGGCCCCGGCCTGCTGGACCGGGAGCCGGTGACCTCGGCCCGGCTGCTGCACCTCACCGGCATCACCCCCGCCCTGTCCGCGTCCTGCCGCGCCCTGGTCACCCGGGCCCTCGGAACACCGGCCGGCGCCCGCCCGTACGCGATCGGCTTCGATGTGAACCACCGGGCCGCGCTCTGGCCCGAGGGGCCGCCGCACCCTGCTCCGGGAGCTGGCGGACCGCGCGGACATCGTCTTCGTCGGCCTCGACGAGGCACAGGACCTGTGGGGCGCGGACCTCACCACCGAGGCCGTACGGGCACTGCTGCCCGGACCCCGCGTCCTCGTCGTCAAGGACGGCGCCCGTGCCGCGACCGCCTTCACCGGCGACGGCCCGCACACGGTGCCCGCACTGCGGACGACGGTGGTGGAACCCGTGGGCGCCGGTGACGCCTTCGCGGCCGGATTCCTCGCCGGGCTGCTCCGGGGCACGACGGTGACGCGCGCCCTCCGCCTCGGACACCTCACCGCGGTCTCCGCCCTCAAGGTGACGGGCGACCACGGACCGCTGCCCGACGCGGGGAGACCGAACGGCTCCTCGCACTGCCCGGGAAGGAGTGGGCGGCCCTGGCCGCCGGGTGAGTGTCGTCAGCCGGCGACCGCCTCCGGATCGCGGTCGGACGACGGCCACACGTACGGCAGGTCGTCCGGCTCCCCGGCGAAGACCTCGCCGTAGGCCTCCGGATCCTTGCGGACCAGCGCCGAACGATGACTGCGGTGCATGGCGTCGTCGCCCAGCCACGGCGGCAGCTCACCGGCTTCGGCCAGTTCCTCCTGGCCGCGCACCGGCGCTCTCGGCCGCACTCCGGCGAGGCCGGCGACCAGGGTGGCGGCGCAGCCGTCCTGATGGCCCCGGTCGCGCCAGACCCGGCAGACCTCCAGGCCGTACCGCACCAGCGCCTCCTCGTAGCCGGTCCACATGCGCACCGCCGGATGCCGGCGCCACCCGTACCCGGGGACCGTCAGGCCGCGCAGCACCTGGACCGCCTCGACCCGCTGCTTGCCGAGCCGGCGCCGGTCCAGGACCAGCGCCGACTCGCGGAAACCGGGATACGGCAGAAAGGTCTGCATGGGCGGTCCGGTTTCCCCGTTCACGACGACACACACCCGCACCGCCGCGCGGGCTCAGCCCATCGTGCCCAGCCGTGCCTCGCGCCACAGGTCGACGCCGCCCTCGGTGGCGTGCTCGTCGATCTCGGCCAGCTCCTCGGCGGAGAAGCCGAGGTTCTCCAGCGCGGCCACGTTCTGCTCCAGCTGCTCCGGGCGGGACGCGCCGATGACCAGCGAGGTCACCCGCGGATCGCGCAGCGCCCAGGCCAGCGCCATCTGCGCGAGGGTCTGCCCGCGCCGGGCCGCGATGTCGTTCAGGGCGCGCAGGCGGCGCAGCATGTCGTCCGTCAGCCAGCCGGTGTCGAACGACTTGCCCGCCGCCGCCCGCGAGTCCCGCGGCACACCGTCCAGGTAGCGCCCGGTCAGCATCCCCTGCGCGAGCGCGGTGAAGCCGATGATCCCGAAGCCCTCCTCCTGCGCCACGTCCAGCAGGCCGTCCGTCTCGATCCAGCGGTTCAGCATGTTGTACGACGGCTGGTGGATCAGCAGCGGCGTCCCGAGGTCCCGGAGGATGGCCACGGCCTCCCGGCTGCGCTCGGCGTCGTACGAGGAGATGCCGACGTAGAGCGCCTTGCCCTGCCGTACCGCCGTGTCGAGGGCGCCCATCGTCTCCTCCAGCGGAGTGGTGGCGTCCAGGCGGTGCGAGTAGAAGATGTCGACGTAGTCCAGGCCCGTCCGCCGCAGGGACTGGTCCAGCGACGCCAGCAGGTACTTGCGCGAGCCACCCCTGGCCGTACGGGCCGGGCCACATGTCCCAGCCGGCCTTGGTGGAGACCACCAGCTCGTCCCGGTACGGCGCCAGGTCCTGGCGCATCAGCCGGCCGAAGTTGATCTCGGCGGAGCCGTACGGCGGGCCGTAGTTGTTCGCCAGATCGTGGTGGGTGATGCCCAGGTCGAAGGCGCGCAGGGCGATCTCGCGCTGCGTCTCGAACGGCTTGTCGTCGCCGAAGTTGTGCCAGTAGCCCAGGGACAGCAGCGGGAGGTCGAGCCCCGAGCGGCCGGTGCGCCGGTAGCGCATGGTGCCGTCGTAGCGCTCGGGGCGGGCGATGTGGTTCATCGGCAGGTCTCCGGTGGTGCGAGCGGGGGTGTCCCGTGCGATGGTGTGGATTCCTTGCCACAGTGCCCCCGCGTGATCGGGAAGTCCAACCGATCTCTTCCATGGCATTCAGCAGTACGGCTTCTGAATCGGCGGGCGGCGGCGACGACGGAATGGAGTCCGTGCCGACGGGCAGGCGGAAGCGGCGGTGTGAGTACCGCGCGCTCCCCCACAAGGAGGTCGACCATGAGGGTCCGTACGCTGACCGGCGGCCTGGCCGCGGTTCTCGTCCTGGCCGGGCCGTTGCTGAACGGTCCCGCCGAGGCCGTCCTGTCCGCCGCCACCGCCCCGCGCCAGGTGGCCGAAGACGTGATCACCTACGACGCGAGCCGGGCCGGCGAGTTCAAGGCCGCGGTGGACCGGGGCGCGGCGATCTGGAACGACAGCGTCGAGTCCGTCGCACTGCGTCCGGCCGCCGCCGGGGTCCGCCGACGTCCGGATCGTGGCGGACGACGGCTGGCCGCGCTCCGTCCCCACCTCGCTGGGCGGCGGAACGGTCTACCTGGGCCGCGAGGCCATGGACCAGGGTATGACGTGGTCCGTGTCGCGGCCCACGAACTCGGTCACATGCTGGGTCTGCCGGACCGCAAGCCCGGTCCCTGCTCCGACCTGATGTCGGGTGCCAGCGCCGGCCTCTCGTGCGCCAACCCCTACCCGAGCGCCGCGGAGAAGGCGCAGGTCGAGAGGAACTTCGAGGGTGCCCCGCCGGGGCGCTCCTGGGGCGGTCGTGAGCCGATGTGACTCCTGGGGCGATCGCCGCTATGGTTGACCCAGGTCAAGGCGACGGGAACTCCCGGAGTCCGACCGCGCGTTGGTGGTCCAAGGAAAGACGCCCCGCTTCCTGCGGGGAGATGCAGGTGCAAGGCCTGCCCGGCGCTCTTCACGCGAGCCCCGTCCCGGATGTCCGGGACGGGGCTCGCGGCGTTCTGGGCGGTGGTTCAGGGCTGGACCGGCATGGTCCGGCATGGTCCGGCGGTTCGACACCGCCGGTTCGCCCTTCAGCCGGCCCGTCAGCTACGCACAGACGGGTGCGGGCCCCGCCGGTCGCCCGGCGGGGCCCGCACCTGGTCGCCCGTCAGGCCGTGTGCAGCGTCAGCCCGTAGCGGTTGAGGATCTCGTTGATGGGCTGGAACCAGGTCTCGCCCCCGCCGGAGCAGTTGCCCCACCCGCCGGAGGTGACGCCCTGCGCCTGGTCACCGCTGATGAACGAGCCGCCCGAGTCGCCCGGCTCGGCGCAGACACTGGTCTTCGTCATCTGTCGGACCGCGCCCTGGCTGTAGTTGACCGTCTCGTTCTTGGCCAGCACCTTGCCGCAGTGCCAGTGGGTCGTGGAACCGGAGCGGCAGATCGACGCGCCGACCGGAGCCTCCGCCGAGCCGCGCACCAGCTGGTCCGACACCGTGCCCCAGCCGAGCACCACCGGCACCGTCCACCAGCCGCTGCCCACGTTCACCCAGGCGTAGTCGTTGTCCGGGAACGAGGAGCCCTGGAAGTTGCCGATGTACGAGCCGTCCCAGCCCCTGACCTGCTGCCCGGCCCCGCCGCAGTGCCCGGCGGTGACGAAGCCGCCGTGCACCGAGAAGCCGATGGAGCAGCGGACGTTGCCGGTGTAGTACGGGTCGCCGCCGACCGTTCCGGCGGCGAAGGTCTCGGCCCGGTCCGCCACGGTCCGCACGGTGACCGGCCCGGCCTCGCGGGCCTCGTCCACGAAGGCGCGGACATCGTTGTCGGCCCGCTCGCCGGCGACCACGTTGACGACGACCGTGTTGGCGGTCGGGTCGACGGCCCAGCTGCTCACACCGGAGGGCGCGTCGAGGCGGTCGATCCGGGACTTGGCGGCGTCGAGCTGCCGGGCGGTGTGCTCGACGGTGCGGACGGCGGCGCCCGACGCGCGCAGGGAACGTACCGTCGCGGCGTCGGCGTCCGCGGTGACGGCCACCGTCAGCTTCTCGCTCCTGGCGTCGAACCAGGCGCCGCCGTAGGCGGATCCGGCGGTCCTGCGCGCCTTCGGGGCGAGGTCGGTGGCGTCGCGCTCGGCGGCCAGCCGGTCCTCGGCCTCGGCGCGGGTCAGCCCGAAGTCCCGCCGCATGGCCTCCAGCAGACCCGCGGAGGCGGGTGCGGAGTCGGCGGCGCGGGCGGTGGGGGAGTCGGGGGCGTCCTGCGCCGAGGCCGGGAGCGTGCCGGCGGCGGACCAGCCGCCGATCATGAGCAGCGCCGCTATGCCGGCATGCGTGAGTCTGGTGCGTCCCATGGGAGGTGTGCCCTTCGTCGTTCCAGCGAGGTGGGGGTGGGAACTACCGCGGTCTGAGAGCGCTCTCATCCCGAGGGTGAGCAGAGCTTAGCGAGCATTTCCGTGTCAGGTCTATGCCAATGCAAGGCCCTTTTCCGGAGGTCGTACCGGTGCGTCACCGCACGGCTCTCGCCGCCTTCTCCGCCTCCCGGGCCGCCGCCTTCGCCTCGCGCTCGGCGCGGACGAGGGCGTTCGCGGCGTCCCGGTGCCGCTGCCCGGCCTCCCGCTGCTCCCGGTCGGCCCGCTCCACTTCCGCGCGGGCTTCCCGGAGCCGCTCCTCCACGGCCGACACCCGTTCCCTCGCCTCCCGGTGGCGGTCGCGCGCCCGCTCCAGCGAGGCGTCGGCCTCCTCCCGCGCCGTGCGCGACTCCCGCACGCGTGTCCCGGCGTCCCGGGCCGCCTCCTGGGCGCGCTCGAGCCGCTGCTGCCGTTCGGCACGCCGCTCGGCAAGTTCATCGTCGCGCCGCGCGGCGGCCGGCGGCGTACGCGATGACTCGCGCGCGGGAGTTCGCGCGCCGTCGGTCTCCGCGCGAGATGACGTCCGCGCCGTAGCCTGCGGACCGGCCCTCTCCGCGCGCGGCGCCCCCGCGCCGGGGTCTCCGCGCCGAACCCCGTCGGCGGCGTGAGCGCGCTCTCCGTGCGGCCCGTGTCCCACAGCCGGGCGGCTTCCGGGTCGGCGAGCACGGCGCGCAGTGTCGTCTCCACCTCCCGCTGGGCCGGGCCGGACAGCGGATGCCCGGCCTCCCGCGCCAACAGCGCCGCCTGCCGCGACAGTTCGGAGACGATGCGCCGCCGCTGCGCGGACAGTTCCTTCAGCGCGTCCGGATCCAGGCCGGCGTACGCCTCGCGCAGCGCCCGCCCCAGCTCCAGGAACCGCTCGGCCTCGTCCGGTCGGGAGCGCCGCAGCAGGTTCGCCGCCCATGCGGCGAGCGTCGGCCGGCGGGCCGCGTGGATACGGCGGGCGTCGCCGGCCCGCCGGGCCGTCCGCGCGGCGGCGGCCCGTTCCTCGCGCCGGGCGACGAAGCCGGACGGCGGCAGCGCGTACAGCTCGTCGAGGACCGCCTCCACCTCGCCGTCCCCGCCGTCCGGTACGTCCTCGTGCCGCATGATCCCCAGACTCCACCGGACGCGAGGGAGCGCACATCGGGTTCAGCCGTCCCGCCCGGTGAACCGGTCCGGGGCCAGCGTGGCCAGCAGCGAGGTGATCACCAGATCCGTCGAGGCGGCCATGTCCACGGACCCGGGGTCCAGCAGCCACTGGACCTGCAGCCCGTCCATCACGGCGATGACCGCGTTCGCCGCGTCCCGCGCCCGCCCCCGGTCGGCCCCGGACAGCCCGCACGACTCGACCAGCGCGTCGGTGACGAAGTCGCGCAGCCCGGTGTACCGGTCCCGGAAGTACGTCTGCGCCGGGTGGTCGTCGGTGACGGACTCCGCCGACAGGACGGCGTACAGCCGCACGATGCCCTCGCGTTCGGCGTTGCGGCGGGCGGTGTCGACGAGATGGCGCAGAAAGGCGAGCCCCTGCGGGCGTTCGGCGCCGAGCTGCTCGATGTCGGTGCGGTCGCGCAGCTCGAGGACGCTGGTGAGCAGCAGCGCCTTGGAGCGGAAGTAGTGCAGCACGCCGGCCTGCGTCAGTCCCGCGCGCTCGGCGATCTCCGCGAGCGAGGCGTTGTTGTAACCGCGCGCGGCGAACGTGTCCATGGCGATGTCGAGGATGTCCCGCTGCCGCCGCCGGGCCTCCGGACTGCGGGGTGTACGGGGCTTCGGCTCGGCCCCGCGGGCGGGCCGGCCCATCGACTGGTCACTCATCCGCGACAGCTTACGGCCGCGGTGATCCACCGTCGTCGATCTTCCCCGCTCCTCCCGGCCATGTGACGCAGACCACTTACTAACCACTTAGTGGGTGTGCTTTCATGGCGCCGTCATTCCGACGGAACGCCGCCGTCCCGAGGCGCCGGACAGAGCTGGAGCCGGACGGCGTACCCCCATGCGTCACCCGACGAAGGAGAGCCGCACCCGTGTCATCCCTCCCGTCCCGCAGAACCGGATCAGGCACCCGCCCGCGTCCCCCGCGCGCCCGCGCCTTCGCCCTCGCGCTCGGCCTGGCCGCCACCGGACTCGGCCTCGCCGGCGCCGGCACCGCGCAGGCCGCCGACCCCGTCGCCCAGGTGTGGGTCACCACCCCCGACGGCGCCAAGCGACTCAGCGCCGAGGGCGGCGTCCCGTTCACCTCGGCCCCGCAGTCCGTCGACATCCGCGTCGACCCGGGCAGCAGGAGCCAGCGCTTCACCGGCGCCGGGGCCTCCGTCACCGGAGCCTCGGCCCGCCTCATCCAGAGCCTGCCGCAGGACCGCCGCGCCGAGCTGCTGCGCTCGCTGTTCTCCACCAGCGGCGACGGCATCGGCCTCAACTACCTGCGCCAGCCGCTCGGCAGCAGCGACTTCGACGCCACCAACGACCCGCACTCCTACGAGGACACCCCCGGCCGGTTCTCCATCGACCGGGACCGCGCCGAGATCCTCCCGGTCCTCAAACAGGCCACCGCCGTCAACCCGGCCATCCGCTTCATGGGCTCCCCTGGTCCCCGCCCGCGTGGATGAAGACCGGCAACTCCCTGAACGGCGGCAGCCTCAGAGCCGACCAGTACGGGGCGTACGCCGACTACCTGGTCAAGACGATCAAGGCGTACGGGCAGGAGGGCATCACCCTCACCGACCTCACGGTGCAGAACGAGCCGGAGTTCGCCACCAGTTACCCGTCGATGTCGATGACCTCCGCCCAGCAGGCGGACTTCCTGAAGGTCCTCGACCCGAAGCTGACCGCGGCGGGCCTGCCCACCAACATCCTCGCCTTCGATCACAACTGGGACCACCCCAACTACCCGCTCGACGTGTTCTCCCGCACCGCGGGCATCAACCGGATCATCGGCGCCGCCTTCCACTGCTACGGCGGCCAGGCCGGCGCCCAGCGGCAGGTCGCCGACGCCGGCAAGCGGGTCTTCTTCACCGAGTGCTCCGGCACCGACAGCGCCGTCTCCGCCGCCACCTTCGGCGACACCCTGCGCTGGCACGCCGAGAACCTCGTCGTGCAGAACATGCGCAACGGCGGCGAGACCGTGGTCAACTGGAACCTCGCCCTCGACCAGAACGGCGGCCCCCACCAGGGCCATTGCACCAACCGCTGCAACGGCGTCGTCGAGATCGCCGGGGGCGACGTCACCCGCAACGCCGAGTTCTACGTGCTCGGCCATGTCACCAAGTTCATCAAGCCCGGCGCCGTCCGCCTCGGTTCGACCAGCCAGGGTGCCGGGGGCGTGCAGAACGTCGTCTTCCAGAACCCCGACGGCTCCCGCGCCGCCTACGTCGTCAACACCTCCGGGAGCGCGCAGCGGTTCTCGCTCACCGACAACGGCCGGTCCCTCGCCCACACCCTGCCCGCCGGCGCCGTAGCCACCTTCACCTGGAACGGCACCGACACCCCGGGCGGTCCGATCGACCCCGCCGCCTGGTACCGGGTCGCGGGCGCGGGCAGCGGCAAGTGCCTAGACGCCGCCGACTGGGGGACCGCCGACGGCACCGCGCTGCAGCAGTGGGCCTGCGGCACCGGAGCCAACCAGTCCTGGCAGTTTCGGCCCACCGGTGACGGCCACTACCAGGTCGTCAACCGGCACAACGGCAAGGTCTGGGACGTCGACGGCGGCACCGGCGCCACCGCCGACGGCACCAAGGTCCATCTGTGGAGCTATGTGGGCGGCACCAACCAGCAGTGGCGCGCCGAGAACGCCGGCGCCGAGGGGCGCTACCGCTTCGTCGCCCGCCACAGCGGCAAGTGCCTGACCGTCGACAACGCCTCCACCGCCGACGGGGCACGCCTGTCCCAGCGGCCCTGCTCCGGCGCGGCCGCCCAGACCTTCACCCTCACCGGCTGAACTCCCGGTCCACGCGGGCGCGGCCACCCCGTGCCCGCCGAGGAGGCCTGGCGCACCCCGGCGCACCCCGACGGGGCTGCGCCGGGCCGCGCGTACGCCGACGTCAGTACGCCGGGTTACTCCCGCCGTCAGATGTCCGTACCGCGCGGGCACGGCACCGTGGGCGGGGTGAAACTCAGCCGACCCGCACGCCGGGCCCACCTCGTCGTCCATGTCATCGCCTCCGCCGGCTGGCTCGGACTCACCCTCGGACTGCTCGCCCTCGGCATCACCGCGAACACCACCGGGTCCGCGGCGATGGTGGAGGCGTCCGTCCGGGCCATGCGGCTCTTCACCGACCGGCTCTTGCTGCCGGTCGCCTTCCTCACCCTCGGCAGCGGCCTCGTGCTGTCCCTCGGCACGCCCTGGGGGCTGGCCAGGCACCGCTGGGTGTGGACCAAGTTCTGGCTGACCCTGGCCACCACCACCGCCACGGCCCTCCTGCTGCGGCCCGGCGTGAGCGCGGCCGCGGCCGCCGTCTCCGCCGGACGGCCCCTGCCCGACGGGAACGACGTCCTGATGGGACCGGTCGTCTCGCTGACCGCCTATGTCCTCATGACGGTGATCTCGGTCCTCAAGCCCTGGGGCCCGACCCGCCGCGGCCGGCGCCTGCGGGAGGCGGCCCGCAGGCCGCCGACCGCCGGGCCGGCCGAGGTCTGATCACGGCCGGGCGCACCGCCGGGTCACAGGGTGCGCTCCAGCCGGTCCGCCATCAGCCGCACGAAACGCGCCGGGTCCTTCGGACGGCCGCCCTCCGCCAGCACGGCCAGCGCGTACAGCAGTTCGGCGGTGTCGGTGAGGTCCGAGCGGTCCTCGCGCTCCCCGTACGCCTCGTTGAGGCCCTTCACCAGCGCGTGGTCCGCGTTGAGTTCCAGGATGCGCCGGGTGGCCGGCACCTCCTGGCCCATGGCCCGGTACATGCTCTCCAGCGCCGGGGTGAGATCGTTCGCGTCGGCCACGAGACAGGCCGGGGACACCGTCAGCCGCGTCGACAGACGCACCTCCTTGACGTCCTCCGCCAGCCGTTCCCGCATCCAGCCGAGCAGACCCGCGTACTCCTCGGCCTGCTTCTCCCGCCTCGTCGCCGAGGTCGTCCTCCCGCGCGCCGAGGTCGACCTCGCCCTTGGCGATCGACCGCAGCGGCTTGCCGTCGTACTCGGACACCGCGTCGACCCACACCTCGTCGACGGGGTCGGTGAGCAGCAGCACCTCGATGCCGCGCTCGCGGAACGCCTCCATGTGCGGCGAGTCGCCGATGCTCTCCCGGGACTCGCCGGTGACGTACCAGACGGCGTCCTGCCCCTCCGGCATCCGCTCCACGTACTGTTTCAGCGTGGCCGTGCCGTCGCCGTCCCCGTGCGTGGTCGCGAACGACGTCACCGCCAGGAGCGCGTCACGGTTGTCCGGGTCGGTGACCAGCCCCTCCTTCAGCACGGCGCCGAACTCCCGCCAGAACGTGGCGTAACGCCCCGTGTCCTCGGGCAGCATGCCCTTCACCGACGACAGCACCTTCTTGGTGAGCCGGCGCTGCATCATCCGGATGTGCCGGTCCTGCTGGAGGATCTCGCGCGACACGTTCAGCGAGAGGTCCTGCGCGTCGACCACACCCTTGACGAAGCGCAGATACGACGGCAGCAGCGCCTCGCAGCCGTCCATGATGAAGACGCGCTTCACATACAGCTGCAGCCCGTGCGCGGAGTCGCGCTGGAACAGGTCGTGCGGCGCGTGCGACGGGACGAACAGCAGGGCCTGGTACTCGAAGGTGCCCTCGGCCTGGAGCTGGATCGTCTCCAGCGGTTCGCGCCAGTCGTGGCCGATGTGCTTGTACAGCTCGTGGTACTCCTCCTCGGACACCTCGTCGCGCGAGCGCGCCCACAGCGCCTTCATGGAGTTCAGGGTCTCCGGCTCGGCCGCCTCCCCGCCGTCGCCGTTCGCGCCGCTCTCGCCGACGAGACGGATCGGCCAGGTGATGAAGTCCGAGTAGCGCTTGACGATCTCCTTGACCGTCCACACCGAGGCGTAGTCGTGGAGCTGGTTCTCGGGGTCGGCCGGCTTGAGGTGCAGTACGACGGAGGTGCCCTGCGGGGCGTCGTCGACCGCCTCCAGCGTGTACGTCCCCTCGCCCCGCGACGTCCACCGGGTGCCCTTCGGCTCGCCCGCGCGCCGGGTGAGCAGGGTGACCTCGTCCGCGACCATGAACCCGGAGTAGAAGCCGACGCCGAACTGGCCGATCAGCCCTTCCGCGCCGCCCCCTCCTGCGCCTCCCGCAGCTCCCGCAGGAACTCGGCGGTGCCGGAGTTGGCGATCGTGCCGATCAGCCGGCCGACCTCCTCGTACGACATGCCGACGCCGTTGTCCCGCACCGTGAGGGTGCGGGCGTCCTTGTCGATCTCGAGCTCGATGTGCAGATCGGAGACGTCGGCGCCGGGCGCCTCGTCCCGCAGCGCGGCCAGACGCAGCTTGTCGAGCGCGTCGGAGGCGTTGGAGACGAGTTCACGAAGGAAGACGTCCTTGTTCGAGTAGACCGAGTGGATCATCAGTTGGAGCAGCTGACGGGCCTCAACCTGGAACTCAAACGTTTCGGTCGGCATGATGCGCGATTACCTCACTGATTCACGGATCACCGGATAGTGGCCCGGATCACTCTAGTGAAAGGCGGGGCCGCCGGGCCGCGTTCGGCTTCCCTTCGCCCACGGCTCACCGATGTCACAGGCACCTGTCACACTTCAGTGGCGTGCGGGGGAGCGATGCGGGTAGTCGCGCGGTGTGATCGGTGAGTGAAGGCGGACGGGATGGAACCAGTTCCAGTCGACGAGGGGGACACGGTGCCAGGCGCACCGCGGCTGCGCGCGTCGTACGCCCTGGACGACGACGGCAGCTGGATAGCGCAGGCACGTCATCTCGCCGCCGCGTTCCTGACCCGCGCCCGGGCCGAGGACGGCCTGCCGGTGTCGACCCGAGCGGTGGAGATCACGCAGCTCGTGGTCAGCGAACTCGTCACCAACGCCCGCAAGTACGCGCCGGGCCCCGTCGGCCTCGACCTGCGGGTCGCCGGCGACGCCGTCGAGGTGATCGTCCGGGACGGCAACCCCGCGCCCCCGGTGGCCCGGGACGCGGACCCCGGACGGGTGGGCCAGCACGGACTGGAGATCGTGATGGCCGTCGCCCAGGCCCTGGACATACGGCAGGAGCCGGCCGGCAAGAGCATCACGGCCCGCATCTCACTCCTCGCCTGAGCGGGCCCGAGCCGTCGGCAGGGCCTCGCGGGCTCACCCGTCGCCCCCGGCGGGCAGCGGCTGCTCCGTCCAGATGACCTTGCCGTTCGCCGTGTACCGCGTGCCCCAGCGTTCGGCGAACTGGGCGACGAGGAACAGCCCGCGGCCCCCTCGTCCGTGATCGCCGCCCGGCGCAGATGTGGGGACGTGCTGCTCCCGTCGGACACCTCGCAGAAGAGGGCACGGTCCCGGATCAGCCGCACCCGGATCGGCGGCGAGGCGTGCCGGACCGCGTTCGTCACCAGCTCACTGACGATCAGCTCCGTGACGAAGGACTCCTCCTCCAGCCCCCAGACGGCCATCGTCCGGGTGACCGCCGAGCGCACCGTGGCCACCGCGGACGGATCGGACGGCACGTCCCACACGGCGGTGTGGTCCTCGTCCAGCGCGCGCGTGCGGGCGATCAGCAGCGCGACGTCGTCGCGGGGCCGTTCCGGCAGCAGTCGCCGCAGCACCGTGTCGCAGGCCTCGTCCGGGTCGCCCGCGCCCTCCAGGGCCCGCCGCAGCAGCTCCAGCCCCTCGTCGATGTCCCGGTGACGGTCCTCCACCAGCCCGTCGGTGTACAGCGCCAGGCTGCTGCCGGGCGCGAGCGGCAGCTCGGCGGTCTCGAACGGCAGCCCGCCCAGCCCCAGCGGCGGACCCGCGGGCACGTCGACGAACCCGGCCCGGCCGTCCGGATCGACGACGGCCGGCTGCGGGTGTCCGGCGCGGGCCAGCGTGCACCAGCGGGTCGACGGATCGTAGACCGCGTACACATGTCGCCCCCGTGACCGGCGCGGCCTCGTCGTCGCCGCCCTCCCTGCCCTCGTCCTGGTCGATCCGGGTGACCAGCTGGTCCATGTGCCACAGCAGCTCGTCCGGGGGCAGGTCCAGGGTGGAGAAGTTGTGCACCGCCGTACGCAGCCGGCCCATGGTCGCGGCCGCGTGCAGCCCGTGACCGACCACGTCCCCGACCACGAGCGCCACCCGGGCGCCGGGCAGTGGGATGACGTCGAACCAGTCGCCGCCGACCCCGCCGCGCCCCGCCTGCGCCGGCAGATAGCGGTGCGCGACGTCCAGCGCGTTCTGCTCCTGCAGCGCGCGCGGCAGCAGACTGCGCTGCAGGGTGCCCGCCATGGCGTGCTCACGGGTGTAGCGGCGGGCGTTGTCGATGCTGACCGCCGCGCGGGCCGCCAGCTCCTCGCCCAGCGCCACGTCATCCTCCTCGAACGGCCCCGGCATGCGCGAACGCCAGAACGTGACCACGCCCAGGACGACACCGCGCGCCCGCAGCGGCACCGCGACCATCGAGTGGACACCGGCCTCGACGACCTTCCGGGCCCGCTCGGGGCCGGCTCCTGCCACCCGGAGAAGCTCGTCATGTCGGCCTCCAGGACCGGCCGGCCCGAGCGCAGACCGGAGCCCTGCGGCGTGGCGGGACCGTACCGGATCAGCTCACCGACCGGCAGGAACGGAACGTCGTCCCGGACACCCCGGAACGCGGCCCGGCGCAGCGCCACGTCCCGCCGCGACGGCTCCTCGCCGCGCAGCACGGCCTCCGCCAGCTCCACGGCGACGAAGTCGGCGAACCGCGGCACGGCGAAGTCCGCCAGCTCCTGCGCGGTGTGCACCACGTCGAGCCGGCTGCCGACGCGCAGGCCCGCGTCGTACAGCAGCCGCAGCCGCTGCCGCGCCATGTCGGCCCTGCCCTCCAGGGCCTGGAGTTCGGTGGTGTCCCGCAGCGTCACGACGGCCCCGGAGGGCCCGCCGTCCCGGTCGGTCGGACGCTGGCTCACCGCCAGCAGCCGGCCCTGGGCGGCGTACACCTCGTCGGTGGCCCGGCGGCCCTCGGCGAGCAGCCCGGCCAGGGCGGTGTCGACCCCGGCCCCGGCCGCCGTACGGCCCTCCGCGTCCGCGGGGAGGCCGAGCAGTCTGCGCGCCTCGTCGTTGGCCAGCGCCAGCCGGGCCTCGCCGTCGACGATGAGCACGCCCTCGCGCACCGCGTGCAGCACGGCGTCGTGATGCTCGTACATCCGGGTCATCTCGGCCGGTTCCAGCCCGTGGGTCTGCTGGCGCAGACGGCGGCTGACCAGGGCCGTGCCCAGCACGGACAGACCGAGCGCGGCGGCCGTCGCGCCGAGCAGCAGCGGCACCTGGCCATTGGCGGTGTCACTCACGCGTGCGAGCGTGATGCCGGCGGAGACCAGCCCGGCCACGGTGCCGTCCGGGCCGGTGACCGGCACCACGGCACGCGTGGACGGCCCGAGCGTGCCCGTGACGGTCTCCCGGACGACGCCGCCCCGCGCGGCGGGCCCGATGGCGCCGATGTAATGACGGCCGATCTCGGCCGGATCGGGGTGGGTGTAACGGATGCCGTCCGTGCTCATCACGACGATGAAGTCCACGTCGGAGGCCTTGCGCGCCGCCTCCGTGCGCGGTTGCAGCACCGCGCCGGGATCGTCGGACGCCAGCGCCGCCCGCACCCCGGCGCCTGGGCGAAGGTCCGCGCCACCGCGAGCGCCCTGTTGCGGGCCTCCCGCTCGGTGTCGGCGCGCGCCTGCAGCACGAGGGCCGCCGCCGCGGCGAGCGCGAGCAACAGCACGATCACCACTTGCAGGGCGAACACCTGATGGGTGAGGGGACGCGCGGTCACCACCGGGCGAAAGCGGCCCAGGAAACCGGCCATGCCCCTTTTCTAGCACCGCCGCTCCGGCGCGCGCGCACGATTCGACGGAGTGGGCGGCGTGTCCCGGCGCCGGGTCCGGGTCAGCCGTACCGCTCGAGGAGAGCCTGGACGTACCCCTCCAGTCGGTCCGTCACCACCTCGGGCGTCAGATCGGTGCGGCCCAGTTCACGCCATGGGACGGCGACCTTCTCCGCGTCGGGCGCGAAGGCCAGGGCGTCGAGGAGCCGCCAGTACAGATGGGCGCCCGGATCCTCGGCCAGGATGCCTCCCGCGGCGGTGTAACGGCCGGCGAACGCCATCCCGGCGGGGACGCCGTGGAGCAGGGCCAGGGCCGTCGAGCAGTGGGCGACGTCCAGATCGGCCGGGCCCCAGGAGGTCTCCACCCAGTCGACGACCCCGCTGATCCGCAGATGGGGGCCGTCGCCCGAGAAGAGGACGTTGGCGGGATGGAAGTCCCGGTGCAGGAAGCACCCCGGTGCTCCGGCGGCTCGCGGCGGATGACGTCGACGGCCCGCCGCCACAGCTCCGGCCGCCGGGTGCGACCGGGTGGCGTGACCCGCTCAGGGAGGTCCACGCCTGGTAGGCACGCGGCCGTACGGCTGGTCGTACTCCGTGGATCCGCGACAGTTCCCGGGCCAGCGGCCCGGCCCGGTCCCCGGCCCCGGCATCGTCCACCCGTACGGCGCCGGGCAGCAGGGACATCAGCAGCGAGGATGCGCGCAGTGCCGGGCCGACGCGTCCACCGCGACGAGCGTCGCGGCGGGCAGCCCGGTCTCCGCGAGCAGCGACAGGACGTCCGCCTCACGCGTCAGCAGCCCCTCCGCGTGCCGTACGAAGAACGGCTTGACGAAGGACCGCAGGACCAGGGACCGCCGCCCCTGTGGCCCGCCGACGTCCAGTCGGCGTATCTCCGAGGTCCAGCCGCCGCGCAGCCGGGTCACGGCCTCGACGCGCTCTCCCGGCGACAGCTGCTTCTCCACCCAGACACGCGTCTCCGTCAGCATGACGGCAGGCTATCCAGGCCGCCGCGGGCGGCCGGCGCCGTGACCGGAACAATGGGGGAGCCGGTGGGGTTCTCACCGGTGGAAGCCGTAGGGCATGTGGGAGAAGGGCGACATTCGAGATGACGAGGAACGAGGAGAGGGCGCTGCTCGCCGGCGGCTGCTTCTGGGGCATGGAAGAACTGATCCGCACGTTCCCGGGTGTGCTGACCACGCGGGTGGGCTACAGCGGCGGCGACGTGCCGAACGCGACCTACCGCAATCACGGCACGCACGCCGAGGCGATCGAGATCACCTACGACCCGGCCGTCACCGACTACCGCACGATCTTGGAGTACTTCTTCCAGATCCACGACCCGAGCACGAAGAACCGGCAGGGCAACGACATCGGCACGAGCTACCGCTCCGCGATCTTCTACCTCGGTGACGAGCAGAAGCGCGTCGCCGAGGAGACCATCGCCGACGTCGACGCGTCGGGGCTGTGGCCGGGCAAGGTCGTGACCGAGGTGACCGCGGCGGGACCCTTCTGGGAGGCCGAGCCGGAGCACCAGGACTATCTGCGGCGTTACCCGGACGGCTACACCTGCCACTTCGTACGTCCCGGTTGGCGGCTGCCGAAGCGCGCCGGAGCCTGACCCGCGTACGGACGCAGGGGGCGCGCTCGCCGGGCGAGCGCGCCCCCTCGGCATGAGCCGGGACGGTCCGTGTCAGCCGGACCGGCCCGGCTGGCAGGCGCCAGCCGCGAGCGGGAGCTCCGGCGGATGCGACCGAACACGGATGTGACCTACGTCTCTTGGCCGGACGGCGGGGGGCGACGTGTCGTCCGCGCGGCGGCGCGCGACCGATAGCCTGGCCGGATGGACGGGGAGCGGAGCGTCGGTGAGTGAGCGTCGGGAGCGTGACTGGGCGGACATGACGCCCGGGGACTTCGATCTCGACGCTCCGCTGTTCCTCAATGTGGGAACCGGCCCCGTCGTGGTGCCGGCCGAGCCGGACGAGTGCGGCACGGCGCCGCTGTTCGGGGAGGAGACCCCGGTACGACGGCCGGGGCCGCGCCGTGTCCCGCGCCGGACCGCCCCCGGCGAGCAGGGGCGGCTGTTCTGAGTCCGGCGCGGGACGCCGTCACGCTCAGGGGAACTGGGTGACCTTGGACGGGACGGTGTTCGTGCCCGACGTCGGGGCGCCCGTGTCGTTGATGACGTGGCGGTACTGCCCCTTGCCGCCGAGCGAGATCACCTGAAGATTCCGCATCTTGACGCCGGGCTTCACCGGCACCTGGAATCCGTGGTGCTGCACGATGGTGTCGTCGGACGTGTAGTTGCAGTAGCTGCCCAGCGCCCATGCCTCGTGGACGTTCACCGAGTCGGCGACCTTGTAGGCCGCGTAGCCGACGATGCCGTCATGGGTGATGGCGGCCTCGTTGGGGGCGTCGTACGCCTTCTCGTTCTGGAAGAAGATCGTGCGGCCGCGTTCGCCGCTCCAGAGCACGTCGTACTTGTTGAAGTGTTCGACGAACAGACCCGTGGTGAGGACGTCGTCGCCGTTGACGCGCAGTCCGTAGTCGGCGCGGTTGGTCTCCCAGCCGACGCCCTCGCCGTGGTCGGCACGCCAGATCCAGGTGTGGTCGATGAGCACGTCGTCGCTGTTGACGACCACGGAGTCGGTGGCCCGGCCCGGACCGGCGCCGCCGATACGGATGAACACGTCCTGCATGGTGGTCGGGTTGGCGGCGTGGTCCGCGGCGGAGCCCGGCTCGCCGATCCGCAGCAGGGTGTTCGAGTTGACCGGGCCGGCGTCGATCAGGAAGCCGGCCAGCCGGACACCGTCGACGTCCGCCACGTGCATGGCGTCGACCCCGTTGTCCGGGATGATCGTCGCCAGGCCGAGACCGAGCACGACCGTGTTGGCGCGGTCGACCTCGATGGTCCGGTCGAGGTGGTAGACACCGGGCGTGAACAGCAGGTTGAGGCCCTGGTCGAGCGCGGCGTTGATGGTCGCGGCGGTCGCGCCGGGCTTCACCACGTAGAACCGGTCGAGCGGAAGGGACGTACCGCCCGCGTTGGCCGGCCAGGAGACACCGCGCGCGTTGGTGCGCTTGGCGGGTACGAACACCTTGTACTGGTTGCCGTCCAGGTAGAGGAACGGCTTCTCACGGGAGATCGGCGTGGTGTCGAACGTGGTGTACGGGCCGGTCTCGAAGCTGCTCGCCGGAGCGCCCTGGACACCGGTGAACGTCATGTTCCACACGCCGTTGGTCCAGCCGCCGACGGAGCTGTCGCGCGTGTACCACTGCTGCTGGGAGTACGGGCCGACGGTGCCGTCGATCTTCGAGTCGGCGATATAGCCGCCGGAGGCCCAGCCGTAGCCGTTCGGGGCGAGGTTGAGGCCGCCCTTGACGTGGATCCGGCGGAACGGAGCGGCCTGCGCGACCGCCCAGCGGTCGGTGCCGTTGACCGGGTTGATGGCGAGGTTCTCCGCCGAACGCCAGAAGTTCTGCGTGGCGTTGCCGTTGAACCAGCCGGCGTCCACGGTGAGGTCACCGTTGATCTGCACGTCGTCGGGGTTGAGGCCGAGGCCCGAGACCGAGGTGTAGAAGCCGAGTTGGGCGTTGATGTTGTTGTACGTGCCCGGCTTCAGCAGGAACTGGTAGCGGCCGCTGCCGAACTGGTTGCTCTCCTGCTGGGCGAAGACCTGGTCGAACCTCTGCTGCAGGTTCGGCGTCGAGGGTCCACGACGATGACGTTCGGACCGAGATCGCCGCCGCCCTCGATCGGACCGGTGCCGCCGTCGTCCGAGGCGGTGTGCACGGCGACCTCCCACAGGGAGTAGCCGTAGCCGGTCCCGCGGGCCGTGCCGAGGACGCGTACATAGCGGCCCGAGCCGCTCACCTCGTAGGAGGCCCGGCCCCCGGTCGCCCCGGTGACGGACTTGAGGGTCTGCCAGTTCTGTCCGTCGGCGGACGCCTCGATCCGGAAGTCCTTGCCGTAGGCGGCCTCCCAGTTGAGGTCCACCCCGCACAGCTCGCGTACGGCGCCCAGGTCGACGCGCACCCACTGCGGGTCGGCGGCCTGGCTCGACCAGCGGGTGCCGGCGTCACCGTCGAACGCGGCGGAGGCGGGGTGCCCGCGTTCTCCGTGGAGGACGCCGAAGCGGGCCTGCCCTGGGCGGCGTTGGCCGTGCCGCAGCCGGCCGGGCCGGAGCCATTGGTGCCGAAGACCTGGAACTCCCACAGCGAGTAGCCCCACTCGGTGGCCCGGTCCAGGCCCTGCATACGGACGTAGCGGGCCTGCCCCGACACATCCACGGTGTCGACGCCGCCGTCGCTCCCGGTCACGGTCCGGGCGTCGGTCCAGGTGCTGCCGTTCCCGGAGAACTGGATCTTGTAGTCCTTGCCGTGGGCGGCCTCCCAGTTCAGGACGACCCGGGACACCGACGCCGTGGCGCCGAGGTCGACCTGCAGCCACTGGTCGTCGCTCGCGGCCGACGACCAGCGGGTGCCCAGGTCGCCGTCCACGGCGCCGCTCGCGGGCGTGCCCGCGTTCTCGGCCGAGGAGGCGGTGGCCGTCCTGCCCTGGGACAGCGGGGTCTCGGCCGCGGCGGCCGGGGCCTGGGCGGCGGGCAGGGTGACGAGCGCCGCCGTGGCGGCGAGCGCCGTGCCCAGGGCTCCGCGTCTGAGGCGGCTCGAATGCTTCATCTGTCTCATGCGTCAGCCTTCTGCTGGGGCGGTGTGGGGATGCGGGCGAGCCCGCGTGCGCGCAGGCCGGACCGTCCCCGGCCGGTGGCACTGGGTGTTGCGGCTCTCTGTGCGTGCGGGCATGACGGAGGACGAACACGGCTGCGCGGCCGCTTAGTTCAGGCTTTGATTTAAGTGGTGAGACATTGCCCCGGCAAGCCCTCGGACAGGAATTGGTGAAGCGGGTGCCCGCCGCGGGGCGGCTCGCCGGGCCGAATCCGCACGCCTCGCCGGTCCGAATCCGCATGCCTCGGCCGCCGTGCCCCGGGTACACGGCCGGGGCGGTTCACCCTTCGGGGGTGCCCGCTGCGGGGGTGTGCCCGGCGTGAGACGTTGACAGCGCCTGCTGCCCTTTTCAGGCGTTATGTCCTGCCGGGTCGCCCGCAGTCGCAACTGAACGCACGGCCATCGTCCGTGGCCGGTCCGAAGCGGAGGAGTGTCACCCATGAGCGAGGCCAACCCCGTCAAGCGGGCGGCGAAGAAGATCGCGGAGAGCCTGCGGGGCGACGGATCGGCACCGTCCGACGGCATTCCCGGCCGGCCCGGACCCCGGCCGCCCACCGTGGCCGAGCCGACCGAGCCCCGCGAACCGCTGCCCGCGAAGCCGGACCAGAGCGGCCCGGCCACCGTGTCGCCCACCGGCCAGCCGACCGGCGCCGACCACGCGAGGGTGGCGCAGTCCGGCACGTACCTGACCAACGCCCAGGGCACCCGGCTGTACGACACCGACCACTCGCTCAAGGCCGGCCCGCGCGGCCCCGTACTGCTCCAGGACCACCATCTGCGCGAGAAGGTCATGCACTTCGACCACGAGCGCATCCCGGAGCGTGTGGTCCACGCGCGCGGCGCCGGCGCGCACGGCGTTTTCCAGAGCTACGGTACGGCGGCCGCCGTGACCAAGGCCGGGTTCCTCGCGGCGGACGTCGAGACACCGGTGTTCGTACGGTTCTCCACCGTGGTCGGCTCGCGGGGATCCGCGGACACCGTGCGCGACACCCGCGGCTTCGCCACGAAGTTCTACACCAACGAGGGCGTCTTCGACCTGGTCGGCAACAACATCCCGGTCTTCTTCATCCAGGACGCCATCAAGTTCCCCGACGTCGTCCACGCCGCGAAGCCGCATCCGGACAGGGAGATCCCGCAGGCGCAGAGCGCGCACGACACGTTCTGGGACTTCGTCTCCCTGCACACCGAGGCGACCCACCACACGCTCTTCTTCATGGGCGACCGCGGTATCCCGCGCTCCTACCGCATGATGGAGGGCTTCGGCGTCCACACCTTCCGGCTGGTGGACGCCGAGGGCGGCACGACACTGGTGAAGTTCCACTGGAAGCCACGACTCGGTGTGCACTCCCTGGTGTGGGACGAGGCGCTGACGATCAACGGCGTCGACCCCGACTTCCACCGGCGCGACCTCGCCGACGCCATCGAGTCGGGCGCGTACCCGCAGTGGGAGCTGGGCATCCAGACCTTCCCCGACACCCCCGAGCAGACCTTCGAGGGCATCGACCTGCTGGACCCGACGAACCTCGTGCCCGAGGAACTCGCCCCGGTAAGGCCGGTCGGGCTGATGACCCTCAACCGCAACCCGTCCAACTTCTTCGCCGAGACGGAACAGGTCGCCTTCCACGTCGGCCACCTCGTGCCCGGGATCGACGTCACCGACGATCCGCTGCTCGCGGGACGGCTGTTCTCGTACCTGGACACCCAGATCACCCGCCTGGGCGGCCCCAACTTCCCGCAACTGCCCATCAACCGGCCGCAGGCACCGGTCAACGACATGCTGCGCGACGGTATGCACCAGACCGCCGTGCACCGGGGCGTGGCCCCCTACCGGCCCAACTCCCTCGACGGCGGCTGCCCGTTCACCGCCGGCGCGGACACGAGCGCGTTCATCGAGGCGCCGGTGCGTGTCCCGGAGGCGTCGAAGGTGCGCGAGGCGCCGGAGTCGTTCGCGGACCACTTCAGCCAGCCGCGCCGGTTCTGGCTCAGCATGAGCCCCCTGGAGCGCGAGCACATCATCGGCGCCTACACCTTCGAACTGGGCAAGTGCTACGAGCAGGCCATCAGGGAGCGGACACTCCAGGTGCTGGCCAACATCGACCCCGAGCTGTGCGCCGGCGTCGCCGCGGGACTCGGCCTTCCGGCACCCGAGCCCACCGTGCCGCTCGCCGACGTGGCACCGAGCCCCGCCCTCTCGCAGATCGGGAGGACCTGGCCCGTCGACGGCCGTGTCATCGGCATCCTCGCCGGTCCGGACGGCGACCTCGAGGGCGTCCACGCGGTACGCGACGCCGTGCTCGAGGCGGGCATGGTCCCGCTGGTCGTGGCGCCGACGGCCGGCACGCTCGGCTCGGGCGACGCGGCCCTGACGGTACAGCGCGGCTATGCCACCGCGCGGTCCGTCGAGTACGACGCCGTACTGCTGGCCGGGCCGCCGGCCCCGGGCGACGACGCGTCCGGCCGGCGCGACGGCAAGGGCGCGCCGGCCGCCGGGCGGCGTACGGCGGCCGACCCGCGGGTCGGGCAGCTGCTGACCGAGGCGTTCCGGCACGGCAAGGCGATCGGCGCGTGGGCGGGCGGCGAAGCCGCTCTCGAAGCGGCCGGCATCCCCGTCGACGCCCCCGGTGTCGTGGTCGCCGGCTCCGGGCCCGCCGCCGTCGACCAGGTCCGCACCCTCCTCGCCTCCCACCGCGTCTGGGAACGCTTCGCACCCGGGGCGTGAACATGCGGCCCGGGTGGTCGGGAACGCCCGCCGGCCCGGTCCGAAGCGCACCGGCACCGCAGGCCGTGGGCACCCTCCCCCGCTCGGCCTCGCTCGAGCGGGGGACCCCATCGCCCCGCGGAACGCCTGCCCACGGGGTCGGGGCCCCCGACCAGGCGGCCCTGACCCCGTGGGCATGCGCCCCGACCATGGGGCCCGCGGCGGCGCCCGGGGTGCGGGCGTGGCGCCGTACAGTGGGAGGGTGGCCGTGGCCGGGCGGGTCCGGGCGGCGGGCATTCCGTGTCGTCTCCGCGTCGAGAAGCCGATCTGCACATGCGCCACGCTCCTCCCCGTCCTCCGGCTCCCAGGAGCCGCTCTTCGGTCTCGACGCGATGGCGGCGGCGCCGGAGGACGCGCCGGCACCGTCCGTCCCCGGCTTCCGGGACTCCGCGCAGGCGCGCCGGCTGCTCGCGATCCGGGAGATCCACGCCGAACCGGCCGCCGCCGCCTCGCCGCGCGGCCGGCAGATCCTCGCCCGGTTCCCCGGCGCCCGGCTGATCGAGGTGGACTCCCACTGGCGCATCCCCGAACTGCACGGCAACGAGGGCAGCGCCGACCGCTGGATGCGGATCAAGCGCGAGACCCTCGTGCTCGGCGTCAGGAAGACGCTCACCACCCGGCCCAACGGCCGCTCCGCCGACTGGATCGCCCCCGGCCCGTCCAACGGCTGCGCCCTGTCCTGCGTGTACTGCTACGTCCCCGCCGCAAGGGCTTCGCCAACCCGATCACCCTGTTCACCAACATCGACGGGATCATCGCCCACCTCGGCCGGCACATCGCGGCCCAGGGCCCCAAGACCGAACCCAACCAGTGCGACCCCGGGGCATGGGTGTACGACATCGGTGAGAACGGCGACTGCGCCGTGGACGCCCTCGTCTGCGACAACACCGCCGACCTGGTACGCGCCTTTTGTCACTGGCCCACCGCGAAGGCGTCGTTCGCCACCAAGTTCGTCAACCCCGACCTGCTGGAGTTCGACCCGCGCGGCCGGACCCGTATCCGCTTCTCGCTGATGCCGGCCGCCGACTCACGCCTGCTGGACCTGCGCACCAGCCCCGTCGACCGGCGCATCGCCGCCGCCGCGGACTTCCTCGACGCGGGGTACGAGGTGCACTTCAACCTCTCGCCCGTCGTCCTCCGCCCCGGCTGGCAGGACGCCTGGGCCGAACTGCTGCGGCACATGGACGACGTACTGCCGCCGCGCGTCAAACGGCAGGCCCGCTGCGAGGTCATCATGCTCACCCACAACGCGGACCTGCACGAGGTCAACCTCCGCTGGCATCCGCGCGGCGAGGAGGCGCTGTGGCAGCCCGCCGTACAGGAGACCAAGCGCTCCCAGAACGGCGCACTCAACCTCCGCTACCGCGCCGCCGTCAAGCGGCGGGCCCTCGCGGAACTGCGCGAACTGGTCGCCCGCCACACACCGTGGCTGGATATCCGCTACGCCTTCTGACGAGCCGTCAGGGCCCGGTCCAGCCCTGCCGCAGGTCACCCCCGATAACGCGAATTAAGGGTAGGCTAACCTTATCTCGTGATCCCAGTTGAAGAGGCGACTTCAGGCCCACGCGGCCATCAACTGTCCGCCACCGACGTGACCGTGGCGTACGACGGCGCCGACGTCGTGCACGACGCCGCGCTGACCCTGCGCCCCGGCGAAGTGACCGCCCTGGTGGGCCCGAACGGCAGCGGCAAGTCGACCCTGCTGCGCACCGTCGCCCGGCTTCAGCGGTCGCGCAGCGCCACGCTCACCCTCGACGCCGGCACCGACGCGCTCGCCCTCGGCCCCGGGAGTTCTCCCGCAGCGTCGCCCTGCTGCTCCAGGGACGCCCCACACCCAGCGGACTCACCGTCCGCGACGTCGTCGAGTTCGGCCGCTACCCGCACCGGGGCCGCTGGGGCGGAACGGACCCCGGCGGCCGCGCCGCCGTGGACCGCGCCCTCGCCCTCACCGGCGTCGCCGAACTCGCCGGCCGCGGAGCCGAACACCTCTCCGGCGGACAGCTCCAGCGCGTATGGCTGGCCGGCTGCCTCGCCCAGGAGACCGGTGTCCTCCTCCTCGACGAACCCACCACCTACCTCGACCTGCGCTACCAGGTCGAACTCCTCGACCTCATGCGCGACCTGGCCGACGCACACGGCATCGCCGTCGGCGTCGTCCTGCACGACCTCGACCAGGCGGCCGCCGTCGCCGACCGCATCGTGCTGCTCGCCGCCGGACGCGTCGTCGCCGAGGGCCTCCCCGAGGACGTCCTCACCCCGGAACGCCTCACCGAGGTCTACGGCATCCGCATCGAGGTCGACACCGACCCCTCACCGGACGGCTGCGCACCCGCGCCCTCGGCCGTCACCACACCCGAAGCGAAAGGCTCGCCACCACCTCATGAGACGCCTCCTGCTCACCGCGCCCCTGGCCACCGCCGCCGCTCTCCTGCTGGCGGCCTGCGGCACCACCGAACCCGCCGCCGACGACGACGCGACCGCCAAGGAGCCCGCGCGGGCCATCACCCTCACCGACGCCACCGGCGCGAAGGTGGAACTCGACGGCCCCGCCACGAAGGTCGTCGGCACCGAGTGGAACGTCGTCGAGCACCTGATCTCCCTCGGCGTCGACCCCGTGGGCGTCGCCGACGTCAAGGGCTACCGCACCTGGGACTCCGCCGTCCCGCTGAAGAACGAGCCCAAGGACATCGGCACCCGCGGCGAGCCCAGCATGGACACCATCGCCTCGCTCCGGCCCGACCTCATCGTCGCCACCACCGACCTGAAGCCCGACGCCGTCAAGCAGTTGCGCAAGGTCGCCCCGGTCCTGGAGGTGAAGTCCGCCGACGCCGCCGACCCGATCGGGCAGATGCTGGAGAACGTCGACCTCATCGCCGAGGCCACCGGCACCACCGACCGCGCCGCCACCCTGAAGAAGGAATTCGACACCAAGCTCGCCGAGGGGCGGAAGACCCTCACCGAAGCCGGCCTGGACGGCGCGGAGATCGCCTTCGCCGACGGCTACGTCAACGCCAACCAGGTCTCCCTGCGCCCCTACACCTCCGGTTCGCTCATCGGCGCCGTCAACGAACGGCTCGGACTGAAGAACGCCTGGAAGCCCGAGGGCGACGAGGCCTACGGCCTGGCCGCCACCGACGTCGAGGGCCTGACCGGCCTGGGCAAGGTCCAGTTCGCCTACATCGGCAACGACGACGACGCCACCAGCGACCCCTTCGGCAAGGAACTCGCCGACAACTCCATATGGAAGTCCCTGCCGTTCGTGAAGTCCGGAGACGTCCACCGGCTGGACGACGGCATCTGGATGTTCGGCGGCACCGGCTCGATGGAGGCGTACACCGACGCCCTCGTCGCCTCGCTGACGAAGTAGCGCGATGGCCGTCACCGCCCCACCCACCACCGCCCGTCCGGAGACGGTGCCGTCCCGGACGGGCGCGGCCGCGGTGACGACCGCGCTCGTGCTCCTGGTCGCGGCCCTCGCCGTCGTCGACATCACCCAGGGCACCGCCGCGGTCGGCCCCGCCGAGGTCCTCAAGGCCCTCACCGGCCGGGCCGACACGGCCGACGCGTCCGTCGTCATCGCCTCCCGGCTGCCCCGGATGACCGCCGGACTCCTCGTGGGCGCCGCCCTCGGCATGGCCGGCCTCGCCCTGCAGGCCGTCAGCCGCAACGTCCTGGCCTCCCCGGACACCCTCGCCGTCAACGCCGGCTCCTACCTCGCCCTCGGCGTCGTCGCCGTCACCGGCGTGTCCCTGCCGCTGCTCGCCTCCTCCTCGGTCGCCTTTGCCGGCGGACTCGCGGCGGCGGCCGTCGTCCTCGGCCTGTCGGGCCTCGGCGCCGGCACCGTACGGCTCGTGCTCGCCGGCACCGCGCTCGCCCTCGGCCTCACCGCCGTCACCGAGGGACTACTCCTGCTGTTCCCGCAGGAGACCGAGGGCCTCTACCGGTGGAACCAGGGCAACATCGGCCAGAACGGCTTCGACGGCGTCCTCCGGATGCTGCCCGTCGCCGTCGTCGGACTCGCCGGACTGCTGCTCATCGCCCGCCGGGTCGACGCCCTCGCCCTCGGCGACGACGCGGCCCGCGGACTCGGCGTACCGGTGCGGGCCACCCGCGTCACCGCCGTCGTACTGGCGACGCTGCTCTCCTCGGCGGCCGTCACCCTGGCCGGCCCGATCGGCTTCGTCGGCCTGTGCGCCCCGGCCCTGGTCCGCCCGCTCGCCCGCTGGGCCCGGGGCGTCCTGCGGCTGCGGACCGCGGTCCCGCTCGCCGGACTCGTCGGCGCCGCACTCGTGCTGGGCGCGGACGTGCTGCTGCGCGCCCTCGTCGACGCGGACACCGCCGTCGCCGTACCGACCGGCGTGGTCACCAGCCTCGTCGGCGCGGTGTTCCTGGTCGTGATGGCCGCCCGGCTGCGCGACACCGCCGGTGCCGCCGCACCGGACAGGCTGCGCATCCGCAGCCACGCCGTCTTCCTCACCAAAGTCGCCGTGCTGACGGCCGCCCTGGTCGGCGTCACCGTCGCCGCCGTCCTGCTGGGCGACAGCCAACTGCTGCTCGGCGACGTGGTCAACTGGGCGCAGGGCAGGGCCGGCAGGACGGTCTCCTTCGTCCTGGACACCCGGATGCCCCGGGTGTCCGCCGCACTCCTCGCCGGAGCGGCGCTCGCACTGGCCGGAACCCTGGTGCAGGCCGTCACCCGCAACCCGCTGGCGGACCCCGCCGTCCTGGGCGTCTCCGGCGGTGGCGCGCTCGGCGCGGTGATCCTCGTGACCACGGTCCCCGTCGTCGGGGTGGGGCGTCGCCGGGGCGGCCTTCGCGGGCTCCGCGGTCACTGCGGTCGTCGTGTTCGGCCTCGCCGCGCGCGGGGCTATCAGCAGAACCGGCTGGTGCTCGTCGGCATCGGCACCGCGACCGCGACGACGGCTCTGATCAGCCTGCTGATCGTGCTCACCGACCCGTTCAACGCGAACAAGGCCCTCACCTGGCTGTCGGGCTCCACGTACGGCCGGAGCATGCCCGACGTCCTCCCCTCGCGGCCGTCCTCGCCGTCGGCACCGCGCTGGCCGCCGTACGCCACCGGGAGCTCGACCTGGTCTCCCTCGACGAGGACACGCCCCGGCTGCTCGGGCTCGACCTGGCGCGCGGGCGACTGGGCTTCCTGGTCATCGCCGTGCTCCTCAGCGCCACCGCCGTCGCCGCCGCGGGCACCGTCGGCTTCGTCGGCCTGGTCGCGCCCCACGCGGCGCGGGCCCTCGTCGGACGGCGCCACAGCCGCGTCCTGCCCGTCGCGCTGCTCCTCGGCGCCGTACTGGTGTGCACGGCGGACCTGCTGGGCCGCACCGTGATCGCGCCCGCCCAACTGGGCGCCGGTCTGATGACGGCCGTGATCGGGACGCCGTACTTCCTGTACGTACTGGTGCGCGGGCGCCGGTAGTTCCGCGTGAACCCACCGCCGCCGGCCCGTCAGACGGCCGGCGGCGACGGCGTACGCGTCACCGGCGGCGGAGAAGGAACGCGGGTTCTCACCTCCTCTCACCTCTTCTCATCTTGATCGCCGCACCGGAGGCCTGCCACCGCTGAGCGCACAAGCCACCTGACAGATCGTCGCGCGGCGGGCTATGCTCGCCGCGATGACCACTCACTCTGTCCTCGGATTGGGGGTCCCTACCGCGCAAGGTGAGTGCTGATGCACCCACACCGCGAACGGGAATCCCCGCCTTTCCCTCTGGCGGCGCGTACGGGAGTACGCCGTGCCGACCTCCATGATCGAGACCGCGACCGCCCGCCGGAACATCGGCGACTGGGCCGGCGCCTGCGCCGCCGCGGGTTTCGACGTCGACCTCCACCTGCGCACCTTGGCCCGCACCCACGGCCGCGACCTCGCGTCCCAAGTCCGGGCCGATCTACGGCACTTGGCGCCCGACCTGCTGCGCTGGCACCTGCCGAGAGTCGCCCCCGACGGACTGCTGCGCCCCGGACTCACCATCGCCCTGGCCCGCTACGGCCATGAGGACCCAGTACACCTCGTGGTCCGGACGCCACCCGCGTGGGCGGACGGCGGCCAGCGCGTCAGCCTCGCCCTCTGGGACACCGGCCGGCTCGGCGCCGCCGCCCTGCACCACCCGCATCCGCGTCCCGCTCCCCGGTTCCGCCTGGACCTGCACCGCCACCTGTGGGACGCCCGCAGAACCGGCGAACTACGGGCCCGGTCAGGCGCCGGACGGCAGGCGACCGGACCCGAACCACCCGGACTCCTCCCGCCGGGACACCACTGCGCCGTGGACCGCTGGGCCGAGGAGGCCCGTATCGTCCTGGGCGACTCCGGACGTACGGCCGGCACCCTCACCGTCCGGATCGGCGCCGCACACCGGCTGCTGCTGACCGTTCCCGACGACGGTGCCGCGGGGCTGCGGATCACGTCCGCCGACCCCGTCGCGTCCGCCGCGCCCCTGCCCGTCCTCCCCGACGCGGCCACCCATGTCCTGCCCGACCTCGACCTGCTCCGCACCGGAGCGATCGAGGCCGAACGGCTGCATCCCTGGTCGCCGCCGCACTCGTGCCGGGCCGTACGGCGACCGGTCCGCCCCGGACACCGGAGCGGACCGGGCAGCCCCACATCGTGGAGTGCCGGGGCGCATTCCATCGGATCGGGCTGGTCGACGGCGTGCTGGTCCCCTGGACCACGCCCCGGACGAGATCCGGCGGGAGGAGCTGCTGGCCGAACTGACCGGCACCCCGCTGGCCTGCCTGCGGGCCATCGACCGCGCCCACCGGCGGCCGGACTGCCTCACGGGCGTACGCGAACGCCTCGACCACGGCGACATCGCCGGGGCGCTCGCCGTCGTCGAGAACCTGCTCGGCCCCCACGCGCGCCTGCGCGGCGGGCCCCTGCGGGAGGAACTCGAGGCGGCCGCACACCGGCGGATCACCTACGGGCTCTACCGGTCGGGTCTGAGCGGCCCCGCACCGGCGTGGCTCTACCCGGCCCGTCCCCGCCCGGACGACCGCCGCGCCCATCCCCGCCACGCCACCCTCGACTGACACCACGAGCACACCACCCCCGACCGGCCTCACCGGGACCCGCGTCCCCGCCACCTTCGACCGGCCTCACCGGGACCCGCGTCCCCGCCACCTTCGACCGGCCTCACCGGGACCCGCGTCCCCGCCACCTTCGACCGGCCTCACCGGGACCCGCGTCCCCGCCACCCCCGACCGACCCCACCGGGACCCGCGTCCCCGCCACCCCCGACCGACCCCACCGGGACCCACGTCCCGCCCACCACGCACACCCACAGGTGATCACCCATGCCTTCGCACGCCCTCGCCACCCCTCCCTCCCGACTCGATGTCGCCGGTGATCTGCTCACCCTCCTGCGCGACACCTCCACCGAACCCCGCCGCGACGTCCAGCTGGAGGCCCTGACCCTGGCCGTCGCCGCCGACCTGCCCGTCCTGCTGTGGGGCGAGCCGGGGATCGGCAAGACCGCCGCCCTGAACCAGCTGGCCGCCTCCCTCGATCTCCCCTGACCACCGTGATCGCCAGCGTCCACGAGCCGTCCGACTTCTCCGGACTGCCCATCGTCGGCGACGACCCCGCCGAACAGGGTGTTCCCATGGCCCCGCCGGACTGGGCCGTACGCCTGGTGAGGGCCGGCCGGGGCCTGCTCTTCCTCGACGAACTGTCCACCGCGCCGCCCGCCGTCCAGGCCGCCCTGCTGCGACTCGTGCTGGAACGCCGGATCGGCGCGCTCCGGCTGCCGCCCGGCGTACGGATCGTCGCCGCCGCCAACCCGCGCGCCTCGGCGGCCGACGGCTGGGAGCTCAGCCCGCCGCTGGCCAACCGGTTCGTGCACCTGAACTGGACCCACGACCCCGAGGTCGTCGTCCGGGGCCTCGGCGGGACCTGGCCCCGCGCCACCCTGCCCCGCCTCGACCCCGACCGGCTCACCGCGGCCGTGGAGTTCGCCCGCCGCGCGGTGTGCGCGTTCCTCACCGCACGGCCCCCGCTCGTGCACCGGCTGCCCACCAGCGAGACCCGCCGGGGCGGCCCTGGCCCTCCCCGCGCAGCTGGGACATGACCCTGACCCTGATCGCCTTCGCGACCGCAGCCGGGTCCGACCGCGACGTCCTCTCCCTGCTGGTCCGCGGCACCGTCGGCGACGGACCCGGCCTGGAACTCCTCGCCGGCCTCGACCGGCTGGACCTCCCCGACCCCGAACTGCTGCTCGCCGACCCGGACGGCGCCGAACTGCCCGAGCGGGGCGACCTGCGCCAGGCCGTGCTCGACGCGGTGGTGGCCGCCGTCCGCGCCCGCCCCGAGCGGTCCCGCTGGGACGCCGCTTGGACCCTCCTAGCCCGCGCCGCCGACACCGGCGCGCCCGACCTGGTCGTCGTCCCCGCCACCACCCTCGCCACACTGCGCCGCGAGGACTGGGACGTACCGCCGGTGATCGAACGGCTCGCCTCCGCCGTGGCCCTGTCCCGGCGCGCGGACCACGCCGCCGCCCGCGTCACGGCGGGCCGATGACCACGTACCCGCCGGAGACACCGGCCGCCCCCGCCCCCGCTCCCGCACTCGACTTCGACAAGCTGCTCGCCGCCCGGCTGCTGGCCGCCCGCGCCCGCCCCTACCTCGCCACCGCCCTGTTCGCACTGCGCCCCGTCGAGTCCCGGCGCGTCCCCACGATGGCCGTCGACCGGCACTGGCGCTGCTATGTCTCACCGTCTTTCGTGGCCGCCACACCGGAGGAGGAACTGGCCGGCGTCTGGGTGCACGAGGTGTCGCATCTGCTGCGCGACCACCACGGCCGCGGCGACCGCGTCGCCCGCGAACGCGGACTGCACGGCGCGGGGGAGCGGCTGCGGATGAACATCGCCGCCGACTGCGAGATCAACGACGACATCTACGGCGACGGGCTGGCCCGCCCCGACGACGTGGTGCTGCCGAGCACCCTGGGGCTCCCCGCCGGGGAGCTGATGGAGGACTATCTCCGCCAGTTCACGCTCGGCCCGTACACCCAGGGCATGGTCTGGCTGGACTGCGGCAGCGGCGCCGACGGGCTCGAACGGGACTGGGACCTCGGCCCGGACGGCGCCCACGGGCTCAGCGAGCAGGAACGCGACGCCGTACGGTTCCGTGTGGCGCAGGGCATCAGGGCCCGGCCGGGCGACGCGCCGCAGGGCTGGCGGCGCTGGGCGGAGGAGGCGTTCCATCCACCGCAGCCCTGGCGGGAGTTGCTGGGCGCGGCACTGCGCGCGGCGGTCTCCGGCGCGGGCGCGGGCGACGACTACAGCTACGGACGGCCGGCCCGGCGCTCGGCCGGGGTGCCCGGCGTGGTCCTGCCGAGCCTGCGGCGTACGCCGCCCCGGGTGTCGGTCGTCATCGACACCTCGGGCTCGGTCAGCGACGCCGAACTGGGCAGCGCGCTGCTGGAGGTCACGGCGATCTCCCGGGCCGTGGGCGGCCGCCGCGACATGGTCTCCGTGGTGTCCTGCGACGCGGCGGCCGGCCGGGTGCACCGGCTGTGCCGCGGCGAGGGCATCCCCTGACGGGCGGCGGCGGCACCGATCTGCGCAGCGGCTTCGCCCAGGCCCTCGCCTCCCGGCCCCGGCCGGACGTCGTCGTCATCCTCACCGACGGACAGACCCCTGGCCGGACTCCCGGCCCTCCTGCCGGACGGTGGTGGGCCTGTTCCACCGGGTGGGGGCGTCCTGGGACGAGGACGACCCCGACTACGTACCGGACACCCCGCCCGACTGGGCCCGCGTGGTGACCATCGGCGCCGAACCCGGGTCCCGGTGAACAGCGCCGGGACCCGGTCGGCTCCGCGCGGTGCCGGGCGGCCGGTAGCTCCACTCCCGGTCCGCGCCGGTGATCGGCCGCAGCACACGGGCCGGGTCCCGGCGACGACCGTCATCGGCGGCACACCGGCGGTCGGTCACCGCCCGCGGCGGCCCAGGTGCGCGGCCCTGTACGGCGCCCAAGGCGTCCGAGCGACAGCCGTGAGTGGCCGGGTGCCGGCCGGAGGGCGTACGTATCGTCTTGATCAGCTGCCGGCCGGGTTCGTGTGTCATCGAGTAATCGCTTCACAGCGCCGGGTCTGTGCGCCGAATGCCGGAGAAGGCGGCGGGGGTCGCCCAGCCGCGCAGTACGGCATCGATCGTCGACCGGAACGCGGTCTCGGCTGCGGCGCCGTCGAGGCCGCCGGCGAGTTCGAGGGTCACGAGCCCGTGCAGGGCGACCCACAACGAGACGGCGATGAGGGTGGTGTCGCCCACGAGAATGTGGCCCGCCACGGCGCGGTCGATCGCCGCGACAAGGGGCCGCACGGGGTCGCGGTCGCCGACCCGGGCCGACGGGACGAAGGACTGCGCGCCACCGAACAACACCGTGTACAGGTGGCGGTGTTCGCGTCCCCAATGGCGATACGCCGCGGCCAACGCGTACAAATCCTCCAGGGCGGACTCCGAGCCAGGAACAGCCGTCAGGTCCCGGAACAGGCCGGCGACCGCCTGGTCGCGCACCTCGCGGATCAGCCCTTCCTTGCCCTGGAACAACGTGTACACCGCCGCCGTCGACGTTCCGGCGGCGGCGGCCAGCGCGCGAACGGTGACCGACTCCTGGGGACGGGTGGCGAACATCTCGGTCGCGCATGCCACGAGCCGTTCTCTGACGGCGGCGTCGTTCGTTCTCGGCCTTCCCACGGGGAACAGCTTACCCGCCCCTGATAACATCGTTTCAAAACGGCGTTTCAAAAAACGGGAGAGCTCACCATGTCACCGTCCGTCATACGTCCCTTACGTTTCATCGGCCGCCTGCTGGCGGCTACCGCCGCGATGGTGGGGCTGGTCGCCTTCTTCCTGGCGCTGATCGTCGCCACCGACGGCGCGGGATCGGGGTCCCCGCATGGTCCGTGACCGTTGCAGGCGCGGTCATCGCGGCGCTGTGGCGGGGCCGCCGCCGATCCTGGCAGGGACGGCTGGTGCCCTTCATGCCGGTGCTTGTCGCAGCGGCCCTGACGTTGTCGGTATGTGTCCCCACGGTCCCCACGACGCGCCGCTACCCGTCAGCCCTGACGTTCGTGACCACCGAGCACTGGCGCCTGTCCACCGGCAGCCGGGTCGCGGTCTACCACTACCCGCCCACCGGCAACAGCCCCCGGCATCGCGTTCCGCTCGTCTACCTCCACGGCGGGCCGGTGCGCGGCATCTCGGTGCTCGACCACCACTTCCTGCGGAGGCTCGCGGGACAGGGCTACGACGTCTACGCCTACGAGCAGGCCGGCGGTGGACGCAGCGACCTGCTGCCGATGGACCAGTACTCGATCACCCGGTCCGTCCATGACCTCGGCGCATTCGTCGGCAAGCTCGGCAAGGGCCGCGTAGACGTGCTGGGATTCTCCTCGGGCGCTGCCGTGCTCACCCGCGCGCTGGCCGATCGGACCACCGCCGCCCACCTGCGTCGGGCGGTCATCGCCGAGCCAGGTCCGATGGACGGCCCCACCGCCCGGATGACTGGGCGGAAGGGCCGGCCGTCCGCCCGGGGCATCGCACCGGCCATGGCCGGACCGCGCTCCACACGTCCCTCGGTACGCGGTCGCTTTCGGCCTCATGCGGCTCGGACTGCTCAGTCCGGACACCGGGCTGGTAGGATAGGCGGAGGGCGTCAACGCGTTCACCGCCGCCGATCTCGGCAGCGACACCGCGTCCGCCTACTGCGCGCAGGACGCGCACCGCATCCCGGTCGAGGACACGGCGCCGAACTTCTCCTTCAGCGCCGCCGCCAGCCTCCGCATCCAGCAAACGATCAAAGACTCCCCTCCATCGCCCCTCGGTTGAGGCGCTCCCGAACCCCCGCGATGCTGATGATCGCCGAGTGCTCCTCCCAGGTCCGGCAGTGGGGGACGACCATCCTCGCGAACAACCCCGCCGTCCAGCGCACCCAGTTCATGCCCGGCGTCGGCCACCACATGTGGAACGGCCTGGGTGACAACGACCAACGAGCAGCAGCCGTCATCACCGCATTCCTCCAGGACAAGCCCGCGCCGCTGCCCGACTATCCGACCCGAGCCGGCATCCCGGCCTTCCTCCGTGACTGATGCCCCAGCCCTCGAACTCCACCTGCTGGTAAGAGGGGCTGGCCGTACGGCGACGGAGGGAGGCCGGTGGACCGGGCGGCGGCGGAAGGGCGGGCCGTGGATCAGGCCGGGCCCGGTGGCCAGGCCCGAGGTCAGCCTGGTGGCCGTGAGGAGCCTTCTGCCGAGGGCGCTGCGGGCCATCGTCGTGCTCCCGATATCGAGGTGTGGTCGCGCTTCGACGGACCCCCTGCCGCACCGGAGGCCGGTGGGAGGGGACGGTCCCGGAACGGCATGTGCCGTTCCGGGGAGGGGTGGGTGTGTCAGGCGGGCGACTGCCGCAGTACGGCGACCGCGCGGGGCCCGAGGGTGAGGGCGCCGTCGGCGCCCGTGGTGCCGACGAGCACCTCTCCGTCGAGGCCGGGGACCGGAACCGTGCCGTCGGTCCGGTTCACCAGGAACAGGAACCGGCTCCCGTCGCCGCGCCGTACGACCGGCTCGATCAGCCCCCGCACCCCGGCGGGCAGTTCGCTCTCCACGCCGGCCCGCTCCAGCAGCCGTGGCAGCAGCGCGGCCAGCCCCTCGACACCGAGCCGCGTGGACACGTACGCGGCGGAACCCGCGCCCGTCGGACGCCGGGTGACGGCCGGCCTGCCCGCCTGCTCGCCGGTGCGGTAGCGGGCGAGGACCTCGGTCCCGGCGCCGGTCACGGTGATCCGGTCGGTCCACAGGGCGCCGGTCGTGCCGTCGTCGAGTTCCACGGTGTCACCGGCGAGCAGCGGCCCGAACTCCTCGATACGGATGCCGAGCAGATCCCGCAGAGCACCCGGATAGCCGCCGAGCCACACATGGTCGTGCTCGTCGACGACACCGGAGAAGTACGTGGTGATCAGATGGCCGCCCTGTTCGGCGTACCGGGTCAGCGTCTTGGCCAGGCCGGCCGGGACCATGTGCAGCACGGGGGCGATCAGCACCTGGTGGCGGTGCAGATCGGCCCGTGTGGTGACGAGGTCGGCGCGGATCCCGAGCGCGAGCAGCGCCGAGTACCAGTCGAGCGCCTCCTGCCGGTAGTCGAGCAGCGCGGTCGGGTGGGAGTCCTGCTCGCTCGCCCACCACGACTCCCAGTCGTGGACGATGCCGACCCGGGCCGGCTCCCGCTCGGACCCGGCGACGGGGGCGAGCGTCTTCAGCAGGGACCCGAGGCCGGCCACCGCGCGGAACAGCTCGCTGTCCGCACCGGCGTGCGGGACCATCGCCGAGTGGTACTTCTCGGCGCCCGCCGCCGACTGCCGCCACTGGAAGAAGCAGACCGCGTCGGCGCCGTGCGCCACGTGCAGCAGCGAGTCACGGGCCAGGTCACCGGGGCGCTTGGCCACGTTGACCGGCTGCCAGTTGACGGCGCTGGTGGAGTGCTCCATCAGGAACCAGGGTTGCCCGCCCGCGATACCGCTGGTGAGATTGGCGGAGAAGGACAGCTCGTCGCGGTCCTGCGGGCCGGGGTGCACGTAGTGGTCGTTGGAGACGAAGTCGATCTCGTCGGCCCAGTCGGCGTAGTTCATGCCCTTGGTGTTGCCCATCACCATGAAGTTGGTGGTGACGGGGATGTCCGGGGTGAGCTCGCGCAGGATCTCCCGCTCGGCACGCAGATGGTCCTTGAGCGCGTCCGAGGAGAACCGCTTGAAGTCCAGCTGCTGCGTAGGGTTGGGGTGCGAGGCGGCCAGCCGGGGCGGCAGGATCTGCCCCCAGTCGCTGTACCGCTGCGACCAGAACGCCGTGCCCCAGGCGCTGTTGAGCGCGTCCACCGTGGAGTAGCGGGCGCGCAGCCAGTCCCGGAAGGCGCGGGCCGCGTCGTCGGAGTAGTCGTAGACGTTGTGGCAGCCCAGCTCGTTGTTCACATGCCAGGCGACGAGCGCCGGATGCCCGGCGTAGCGGGTCGCCAGCTCGCGGACCAGGCGCAGGGCGTGGCGGCGGAATACGGGCGAGGTGGGACGCCAGTGCTGGCGCGCTCCCGGCCACAGAGTCTCGCCGGTGGCCGTGACCGGGAGGATCTCCGGGTGGGCCGTGGTCAGCCAGGGCGGCGGGGAGGCGGTGGCGGTGGCCAGGTCGACCCCGATGCCGCCCTTGTGCAGCAGGTCCATCACCTCATCGAGCCAGGCGAAGTCCCAGGTGTCCTCGGACGGTTGCAGCCGCGCCCAGGAGAAGATCCCCACGGATACGAGGTTCACGCCGGCCTCGCGCATCAGCCGGACGTCCTCCTCCCACACGGTGCGGGGCCACTGCTCGGGGTTGTAGTCGGCGCCGTAGACGAGACGGGGGCGGGGGCACCGTCCGCCCCGCCGACGCGGGACAGGAGGGTGGAGATCATGGCGGTCCTTCCGGGTGGGGACACCGGGCGGCGCGGCGGGTCCGCGCCGCCCGACGGGTGCTACTTCTCGACGGTGAAGCCCTGCTCCTCGGCGTACTTCACCGAGGCGTCCTGCCAGGACTTCAGACCGTCCGCGAGCGTGGTGCCCGAGACATAGGCCTTGCCGACGGTGTCGTTGAAGATCGAGTGGGCGTACTGCTGGAACGGCAGGTACGACCAGTCGCTGGCGACGTTCGCGGCCGACTCGGCGAAGATCTTGTTCGCCTCCTGGCCGCCGAGGTAGTCGAACTCGGTGCTCTGGAAGTCGGCGGACTCAAGCTCCGCCCGGGTGGCCGGGAAAGCACCCTCCCTGACGCGGGTGCCGATGCCGTCACCGGCGTTCGCGTACTCCACGAAGGCGTAGGCGAGTTCCTTGTTCTTGCCGAGCGTGGGCAGGGCCAGCGAGCTGCCGCCGTTCTCCGCGCTGCTCTTGTCACCCCTGGTCCAGGCCGGCATCGGGGCCGCGCGCCAGTCGCCGGCCGCGTTCGGCACGCCGCTGACGAAGTTGGCGGGCATCCAGGCACCGGTGGTCAGGGTGGCGATGGTGCCGTCGCCCAGGCCCTTGTACCACTCGTCGGTCCAGCCGTTGACCGGAGCGAGAAGCTTCTCGTCGATGAGCTTCTGCCAGGTGTCCGTGTACTGCTTGGCCTTCGCGTCACTGAAGTCGATCGTCACCTTGGTGCCGTCGACCTTGTAGGGACGCGAACCGGCCTGCCACAGCATGCTGGTGGTGAAGCCGGCGTCGCCCGCGTCGTTGGCGATGTAGACCTTGGGGTCGGCCTTGTGCAGCTTGCGCGCGGCGTCGACGTACTCGTCCCAGGTGGTCGGGACGGCGATCTTGTACTGGTCGAAGATCCGCTTGTTGTAGAACATGGCCATCGGGCCGGAGTCCATCGGCAGGCCGTAGACCGCCTTGTCCTGGGTCACGGCGTTCCACGGGCCGGGCGTGTACTTGTCGGCCAGCTTCCCGGCGCCGAAGGGGGCCAGGTCGGTCAGACCCTTGCCGAGGGCGTACTGGTTCACCGCGAAGTACTCGACCTGCGCGACGTCCGGGACGCCCTTCTCGGCCGATATCGCGTTCGACAGCGCGGTGTAGTGCTTGTCGCCCGACCGCTCGCTGACGAGGTTGATCTTGACCTTCGGGTACTTCTCCTGGAAGTCGGCGGCGACCGTCTTCAGCGTGGGCTCCCAGGACCACACCGTCACCGTACCGCCCTTCTTCAGGGCCGCCTGGACGTCCGAGGCGGAGACCGCCTCGCCGGTGGAGCCGTCGTCGGAGCCGCCGCAGGCGGTGGCGCCCAGTGCCACTGCGGAGAGCAGGGCGATGCCGCGCAGCAGGCGGCCGGTGTTTCTGCGCATGAGAGTGCTTCCACTTCTTCGTGGGCGGGACGTGGTGAGGACGGTGGTGCGCGGTACGGGGTGCGGGTGTGGGGTCCTGGGTGTGGGGTCCGGATGAGTGGCCGGGGCCGGCCCGGTCACTCCTTGACGCTGCCCGCGGCGAGACCCGACTGCCAGTACCTCTGCAGCAGCAGGAACGCGACGATGAGCGGCAGGATGGTGAGCAGTGAACCGGTGATCACCAGGTTGAAGATGACCTCTCCGCCGACGGTCTCGGCCTGGGAGTTCCACGCGCTCAGACCGAGCGTCAGCGGATACCAGTCCGGGTCCTTGAGCATGATCAGCGGCAGGAAGTAGTTGTTCCAGGTGGCGACCGTGGTGAACAGCAGCACGGTCACGATGCCGGGGGCGAGCAACGGCAGGGCGACGGTGAAGAAGGTGCGCGTCTCTCCGGCGCCGTCGATGCGGGCGGCCTCGAGAAGTTCGGTCGGGATGGCCTCGGTGGCGAACACCCACATCAGATAGAGGCCGAACGGCGAGACCAGCGAGGGGATGATCACCGCCCACGGGGTGTCGGTCAGGCCCATCTCGCTGAACATCAGGAAGGTGGGCACCGCGAGGGCCGTGCCGGGGACCGCCACCGCGCCGATGACCGTGGCGAAGACACCGCGCTTGCCGGGGAAGTCGAACTTCGCCAGCGCGTAACCGCCGAGGACCGCCAGGAAGGTGGCCCCTCCGGCGCCCAGCACCACGTACAGCAGGGTGTTCAGCAGCCAGCGCCCGAACACGCCGTCGTGGTACGTGAAGGTGTCCCGGATGTTGTCCCAGAGCGCGAAGTCGTCGGCGAACCACATCCCGGACGAGTCGGCCAGCCCCGCCTGCGTCTTGGTGGCGTTGATGACCAGCCAGACCAGCGGCACCACGGTGTAGAGGACGACCAGAGAGGCCAGCACGGTCAGCAGCACGCTGCGCCGGGGCTTGCCGACGGTGCGCCCGCGCGTCGTGCGCAGCCGTGGCGCGCCGCGGCCGGGAGCCTTGGCGGGGGCGGCCGGGGAGACAGTGGTGAGAGGGGTGCTCATCGGGGTCACGCTCCCTTGCGTATGCCGCGCAGCTGCACGACGTAGGCGATCACCATCGTGATCAGGCCCATGATGATGGCCACCGTCGCGGAGTAGTTGTGCTGCTGGCCGTTGAAGGACAGCGAGTACGTGTAGAAGTTCGGCGTGTAGTCGGTGGTCAGGGCATTGCGTGCGAGCGGGCGAAGGATGTTCGGCTCGTTGAACAGCTGGAAACTGCCGATGATGGAGAAGATCGTCGCGATGACCAGGGCGCCCCGGATCGCGGGCAGTTTGATCGCGGTGATCACGCGGAGCTGTCCGGCACCGTCGATCTCCGCCGCCTCGTACAGGGAGTTCGGGACGACACGCAGCGCCGAGTAGAAGATCAGCATGTTGTAGCCGACGAATTCCCAGGTGACGATGTTGCCGATGGAGGCAAGCACCAGGTCGGGGAGAGCGGGTCGGGCAGGGTGACACCGAACGCCTCGTTGATGTCGCCGACCAGGCCGTACTTCGTGCCGTACATGAAGCCCCACATGAGGGTGGCGACCACGGCGGGCACCGCGTACGGCAGGAAGATCGTGATGCGGAAGAAGCTCCTGCCGTAGAGCCGGCCGCTGTCCAGGGCCAGGGCGGCCAGCAGGGCCGCGCCGAGCATGATCGGCACCTGGACGCACAGGAAGAGCGTGACCCGGCCGAGGGCCGCCCAGAACCGCTCGTCCCGCAGCGCCTCCTGATAGTTGTCGAGCCCGACGAACGTGGTGCCGCCGATGAGCTGGTCACGGAAGAGGCTCAGGTAGATCGAGTACACGATCGGTGCCAGGAAGACCAGGGCGAACACGGCCACGAACGGACCGATGAAGCCCCACCCGGTCCAGGACCGGCGGCCCCGTCTCGCCACGGGTGGGGCCTGCCGGGGGCCGGTGGCCGCCGGCGGTTGCAGCGTCGTCATGTCGTTCCTCGCTCGTCACCGATCCGGACCGGCGCCGCGCGGCGTGTGAGCCGGACGGCATCCCCTGCACCTGATGTTTGCGTAAACATCGGAGGCCGCGGGGCGCCGTCGAGCTGTTATGTTTACGTAAACATCGGTTGGCGGAATGTTTACACTGCCCCTGAGGGCGGTCAAGGGTTTCCAGAAAGGTGGCTGACGGCGAGTGGACACGGCCGAGAGAACGCCGGCGAGCGCACCCGGGCCCGGCGGCGGCGCGCGCCGCACCCGGGGCGGTGCCCGGACCACGGCCTCCATGGCCGACGTGGCCCGCCTGGCGGGCGTCTCCTCCCAGACCGTCTCCCGTGTCTCCAACGGCTACGCCGGTGTGAACGAGGAGACGCGCCGGCAGGTGCTGGCCGCGATGAAGGAGCTCGGCTACCGGCCCAACAGTGCGGCCCGCGCCCTCAAACGTGGCGAGTTCCGCACCATCGGCGTCATCACCTTCACGCTGTCCACCACCGGCAACGTCCGCACCCTGGAGGCGATCGCCACCTCCGCGGCGCGCGAGGGCTACGCCGTGACCCTGCTGCCGGTCGCCGTGCCGACGCAGGACGAGGTGCGCGGGGCGTTCTCCCGGCTCGAGGAACTCGCCGTCGACGCCATCATCGTCATCATGGAGGTCCACCTCCTGGACGCGGCGATGGTCCAACTCCCCGCACGTCCAGGTCGTGGTGGTGGACTCCGACGCCGGCGACCACTACACGGTCGTCGACACCGACCAGGCCGGCGGCACCCGCGCCGCCGTCCGGCACCTGCTCGGCCTCGGCCACCGCACGGTGTGGCATCTGGGCGGACCCGAGGACTCGTTCGCCGCCCAGCGCCGTACGGCCGCCTGGCGCGAGGCTCTCACCGAGGCCGGACGGGTGCCGCCGCCGCTGGTCCGGGGCGACTGGTCGGCGGACTCGGGCTACCGGGCCGGCCTCGAACTCGCCGCCCGGGACGAGTGCACGGCCGTCTTCGCCGCCAACGACCAGATGGCGCTGGGCCTGTTGCGCGCGCTGCACGAACGCGGCCGACGCGTCCCCGAGGACGTCAGTGTCATCGGCTTCGACGACATTCCCGAGGCGTCCTCCTTCCTGCCCCCGCTGACCACGCTCCACCAGGACTTCGCCGAGGTGGGACGGCTCTGTGTAGAGGCGGTGCTGCGCAAGATGCGCCAGGCAGGCCCCGAGCGCGGCACCACCCTCGTCCCGACCCGGCTGGTGCTGCGCGCCAGCACGGCACCACCGCCGTGACCGGCCCCGCGGACGAACTCCTGCTCTCCGTAAACCCGTTGCCGTGCCACATCTGATGATCGCCCGGCGAGAGGTGGTCCGGCGCGCCCACCGTGCTTCCGAACAGGTCCGGGGCCGCAGGCACACAGGCCGACGGCCCCGGACCGTTGTGGTCCGCCGGGGGTGGCGGGCCGCTACTTGAGGTAGACGATGCCGTCGGTGGTGACGGCCGGGCGGCCGCTGGTGCCGACGACGACGATCTTGACGGTGTGCTTGGCGCTGCCGCTCCAGGTCTTGGTCCAGATCGCGTCGCGGTACTTGGTGGTGGACGACTTCAGGTCCACGGTGGCGGTCTTGGTGCCGTCCACGTAGATGTGGGCCTGGCCGGAGGTGGTGGCGCGGGAGACGGTCCAGGCGACGGACCGGCCGGTGAAGGTCCAGCTCAGCGAGGCGTTCTTGGAGGAGCTGGTGTACGACTTGCCGCCGAGGTAGCTGGAGGAGGACTTGGTCGTCCACGTCCCGGACTTGGTGGCGGAACTCTCCTGGAGGATGACCGGGGTGCCGGCGACCGACGCGCTGGCGGTGTTGCCGGCCCGGTCGTGGGCGGTCATCGACCAGGTGGTGGCGGCGCCGGACTTGGCGGTGTGGTGGGCGCTGGTGGTCGTGGGTCCGTAGGTCTTGGCGGTCGGGGCGGTGAGCCGGACATCCTTCAGCGCGGCGCCGTCGGTGGCCTTCCACTTCAGCGTCAGCGGAACGGCGGCGGTGTTGACGGTACCGGTGCGCAGGGCCAGGTTCGGCTTCGTGGTGAAGGCGGGGGAGCGGTCTCGGCGACGACGGTCGCGGCCGCCGTGGTGGCGGTCCTGCCCGACTGGTGAACGGCGCGGACGGTCACCCGGTGGGTGCCGGCGGCGAGGGTGGCCTTGGCGGAGGTGGCGGTGCCGGCCGCGGTGGCCACGACCTTGCCGTCCACCAGGAGTTCGTACTTCGAGACGAGCGCGGCCGGGGTGGTGGCCGACCAGTTCACCGTGATGCCGGCCTTGGTGTAGGTGGTCGTGCCGGAGGTGCCGGCGCCGGTGATGGACTTCAGGGCGAGGCCGGTGACCGGTCCGCTCGTCCAGGTGCGGACGGTGGCGAGCTTGTTGTAGAAGGCGTCACCCGGGCACTGGGTGTTGTAGCCGTCGCGGTGGCCGTGGATCACGGGCAGGGTCAACCAGGCGCCCGTGGCCCAGGTCTTCCCGGAATAGCTGCGGCCGCTGTCGCCCGCGGTGAGGGTGGCGGTGCCGGTGGGGTCGACGCCGTACTGTCCGAGCTTCCACGCGGCGATCCGGGCAACGGAGGTCATGGCGGCCGCGGACGGCGCGGTGGACGTGTAGGTGCCCAGCACGGATATGCCGGTGGTCTCGCTGTTGAAGCCGTAGGCGTGGGCGCCCATCACCGGCCGGTCGACCCCGCCCTTGCGGCCCTCGTAGACGATGCCGCACTTGTCGACCAGGAAGTTGTAGCCCAGGTCTTTCCAGCCGAGCTGCTTCACGTGGTACGCGTAGATGCCGCGCACCACGGCCAGGCCCTGGGCGCAGGTGTAGTCGTTGGACTCGGCGGTGTGGTGCACCACGACCGCCTTGACCTTCTCGCCGGGCAGGTAGCCCGGCTCCTCCGGGCTGATCGACTCGTCCGCGCCCCAGCCGGCGCGGGAGGTGATCGACGGGCGTGGCGCGGTGGACGGTGGCGCGGGCGGGGTACTCACCGACGGGCTGGGGAGGCGGTGGGTGAAGAGGTGTCCGGAGCGGACGGCGGGACAGGGGCCGACGGCTCGGTCTCCGAGGGCTCCGGCGCCGAGGGCTCGGAGGGGACGGCTCCGGCGGTGTCTCGGAGGCAGGGGCCTCCGGGACGGTGGCGTCCGGCTGCGGCTCGGTGCCGGTGTCCGGCTCGGTGGCCGGGGGTCGGGCTCCCGCTCTCCTCGACTCCTTCGGCCACGTAGGCCGCCGGCTCCAGCGCGGTGACCTCACCACTGCCGGGGTCGACCATGTCCAGCCGCAGGCCCTTCGGCAGCCGGGCCGAGTCCTTTCCGCCGACCCGCACTTCGACGCCGTCGGACGGGCCCACCACGCCGGTTCGGTACCGCCGCGCGCGGCGCCGTTCTCACCCTGGCCGCTGTCGCCGTCCAGCGCCAGCCACCGTGACCACTCCCGCGTACCGGCGGCCCGGGTACGGACCTCGACCGTGCCGCCGACCCGGGCGGACGGGTCGGACCAGGTCACGCCGAGCATGCTGAACGGCGTGGTGTCCCGCTTGCCCAGGGAGGCGGAGGTGCCGTCTCCGGAGACCCGCAGCGCGGTGGTCTCCGCCTTGCTGGTGACGGGTCCCGGCGCGCCGCCGGCGTGGGAGCCGCTGCTCTCCTGCCCCGTCATGGCCTGCAGGACGAGTGCCCCGGACAGGCCGGCCGCGACGACCGCGGACGCCTTCCAGAAATGCCGAGGTGTGCGCATGTCAGTTCGTGAGGTCCTTCTGCGTAAGGAGGGAAGAACGGGGCAGAAGCCCGCCGCCCGGACAGACGGCACACAAGAGACTCACGAGACCGGGTGAAGGTTGTACGACAGCATGGACACCTGGAGCAGGCACACCAGGGCAACCTTGACCTGCGCGCCCGCCCCGACGGCGGCCGGCGGCCCGCGAGCGGCGGCGTCGCGCGGCCGCCCTGAGCAGGTACGGCCGTACGCCGTCCGTGATCCCGGGATGCGGGCTCCCGCGGCGGATCACAGACTGGGCGGATGAGCGACCGGACCCCAGGGCGCGCTACGGCGCCGCGGCAGACCCTGGCGCTGGCGGCGATGCTGTTCGCCGTGGCGATGACGTTCATCGACCAGACGATCGTCGCCATCGCCGCGCCGGACATCGTCCACGAGCTGGGTCTGTCGTCCTCGGGCATGCAGTGGGTGGTCAACGCCTATCTGCTCGCACTGGCCGCCTTCTTCGCCCTCGGCGGCCGGCTCGCGGACCTGCTGGGCCCCCGCCGTGTGGTGATCGCCGGCACGCTGGTCTTCGTGCTCTCGTCCGTGCTGTGCGGCTGCGTCCCGCGCGGGGACTTCGCCCAGACCTGGCTGATCGTCTTCCGCGCGACCCAGGGACTCGGAGCGGCGCTGCTCTTCCCCGCCGCCCTGGCCGTCGTCGTCGCCGTGTTCCCGGTCGAGCGGCGTGGCCGGGCCCTCGCCCTGTTCTTCGGACTCTCCGGCGCCCTCACCGCGCTGGGGCCGCTGCTGGGCGGCTGGCTCACGGCATGGACCTGGCGCGCCATCTTCTGGGTGAACGTGCCCGTCGCGATCGCCGCGCTGGTGCTCACCGCCCTCGCGCACATCGCGGACCGGCGACGCCAGGAGTCCCTGGACGTCCGGGGCGCCGCACTGATCGCGGCCGGCATGGGACTGAGCGTGCTGGGCTTCCAGCAGGCCTGGTCCTGGGGCTGGGACAGCGCCGCGACCTGGATCTGCGTGGCGGGCGGACTCGCCCTGCTCGTGGTGTTCGTACGGTACGAACGGCGGGTACGTCATCCGCTGGTCGACATCCGGGTCTTCCGGGACCGGGCGTTCACGGTGGACGCCCTCGTCCTGTACTTCGCGATGCTCGCGTTCGTCCCGCTCTTCTTCTTCGCCTCCGTCTACGCCCAGGTGTCGCTGAGCGCCTCGCCCAACCAAGCCGCCCCGTTCCTGCTGTACTTCTTCGCCGGTTTCGCCCTCGCCTCCCAGTGGGGCGGCCGGATCCTGGACCGGCGCGGGGCCCGTCCCGCGCTGAAGCTGGGCAGCGTGCTGGGCGCCGCCGGCTTCGCCCTGTGGGCGGGCGAGATGACCGATCTCTCGATGCACGACCAGTGGCCGTACGCGGCCATGGCGGGCGCGGGCATCGGACTCATCCTCGCCCCGGCCTCCACGGACGCCGTCAACCGCGCCATCGGCGCCTCCTACGGCGAGGTCACCGGTATCACCCAGACCGTCCGCAACTACGCGGCGAGCGTCGGCCTGGCCGTGTTCGGCACCGTCCTCACCCATGTCACGACCGACAAGGTGGTGGACACGCTCCGGTCGCGCGGAGTGCCGTCGGACGAGGCCCGGGACGTCGCACGCCAGGTCACCGAGGCCGTTACGGGAAGCGGCGACACCCGCGTGCCCGAAGGCGGCGGCGCGGGCGCCACCGCCATCCGGGACGCGATGGCGGCGGTACGGATGGACTACGCCGAGGCGAACCAGTGGGTGTTCTACGGCATGGCCATCGCCCTGGGCATCGCCTACCTGTGCGCCCTGCGCCACCCGGGCGGCCGTGTGACGGGTTCCTCGCCGGACGGGGCCGAGCGCACCCCGTCCACGGCGTCCTGACGCACCGGCGGCCGCCGGCGAGGACCCTTCGGTGATCGCCGAAACGGCCGCAGGCTAGCGTCCTCACATGAACGTTTCCCCGAGCAGGGCCGGCACCGGGCAGCGGACGCCGACGGCACGGCCGGAGCCGCCGCGTGACGCCGCTGGAGATGCTCGGCGTGTTCGCGGCGGGCGTCGGTGCCGGCGCCATGAACGCCGTCGTCGGCTCGGGCACGCTCATCACCTTCCCCGTGCTGCTCGCCACCGGGCTGTCCCCCGTCACCGCCACGGTCTCCAACGCCCTCGGACTGATCCCCGGGTCCATCAGCGGTGCCATCGGCTACCGCCGGGAACTCGCCGGTCAGGGCCGGCGCGTCCGCAAGTTCGCCGTCGGGGCCGTACTCGGCGGGTTCTGCGGAGCGATCCTCCTTCTCGCGCTGCCCGCCGCGGCGTTCGAGGCCATCGTGCCGACCCTGGTGGGGCTCGCCCTCCTCCTCGTGGCCCTGCAGCCGCTGATCGCCAAGAAGGTGCGCGGCCGCCGGGCAAGGGTCACTCCTCCCGTCCCGACGGCGGCTGGCCGCTGTCCACCGGACTCGCCCTGGCCAGTGTCTACGGCGGCTACTTCTCCGCCGCGCAGGGCATCATCTACATATCCCTGATGGGGCTGTTCCTCGACGAACCGCTGCAGCGCCTCAACGCGGTCAAGAACGTGCTGGCGGCCATCGTCAACACCGTCGCCGCCGCTTTCTTCCTCTTCGTCGCGGACTTCGACTGGACCGCCGTCGCGCTCATCGCGGCCGGATCCGCCCTCGGCGGCCAGCTCGGCGCCAGGACCGGGCGCAAGTTCAGCCCCGCCGTGCTGCGCGGCCTCATCGTCGTCATCGGCACCCTCGCCCTCGTCCAGTTGGTCAGCTGACCCCAGTCTTGTCGTGCACCTTGCCAAGCGGGGTCCGCTCTAGTTCCATCGACGTTAGGAAACCTTCCTAACCATCCCGATGGACGGGAGCCCCCACATGAGAACGGCACGCTTCCAGCCACGTCCCGCCGCGAGTGCGACGGCCCTCGCCGCTTCCTTCTCCTCGCCCTCACCGCCGCACCGGCGTCGTCCGCCGCACCGGCCCCCACGCCGGTGTCCGCCAACGGGCAGCTCACGGTCTGCGGCACCCGGCTCTGCAACGAGCACGGCAGCCCGGTCCAGTTACGCGGCATGAGCACCCACGGCACCCAGTGGTACGCCCAGTGCCTCACCGACGGCTCACTCGACGCCCTCGCCGGCGACTGGCGCGCCGACGTGCTCCGCGTCTCCACCTACGTCCAGGAAGACGGCTACGAGACCGACCCGGAGCACTTCACCGGCCTCGCCGACTCCCTGATCCGGGAGGCGAGCGAGCGCGGCCTGTACGTGATCGTCGACTGGCACATGCTCGACCCCGGCGACCCCATGGCGAACCTCGACAACGCGCGGAGGTTCTTCACCGACATCGCCCGCCGCCACCAGGGTCGCGACAACATCCTCTACGAGATCGCCAACGAGCCCAGCGGCGTGAGCTGGCCGCGGATCAAGGAGTACGCGGAGCGGATCATCCCGGTGATCCGCGGCATCGACCCCGACGCGCCCGTGCTCGTCGGCACCCGTGCCTGGTCGTCGTTCGGCGTCTCGGAGGGCGCCGACGAGTCGGAGGTCGTCGACGATCCGGTCGACGCCTCCAACATCATGTACACGTTCCACTTCTACGCCGCCTCGCACCGGGACGAGTACCTGGCGGCCCTCTCCCGCGCCGCCGACCGGATCCCGGTGTTCGTCACCGAGTTCGGCACCCAGAACTACACGGGTGACGGCGCCGACGACTTCGCCATGGCCCGGCGCTATCTGGACCTGATGGCGAACAGGAAGATCAGCTGGGTCAACTGGAACTACTCCGACGACCACCGGTCCGGCGCCGTCTTCAAGCCGGGCACCTGCGGCGACGACGGCCCCTGGGCGGGCAGGTCGTCGCTGAAGCCCGCCGGTGTCTGGATCCGCGACCGCGTCCGGGCCGGCTGACCCGCGGCCCTGAGCCGCCTCCGAACGGGGCGGCTCAGGGCAGGATCGCGTCCACATAACCACCGTCGACCCGCAGCGCCCCGCCCGTCGTGGCGGAGGCCTGCGCGGAGCTGAGGTAGACGACCATGTTGGCGATCTCCTCGGGCTCGATCAGCCGCTGCAGCAGCGACTGGGGCCGGTGCGTGCGCATGAAGGCCCGCTGCGCCTCCTCCCACGGCAGCTCGCGGTCCACCAGCTCGTACACGAAGTCCTCCACACCGCCCGTGTGCGTGGGCCCGGCGATGACCGAGTTCACCGTGACACCCGTGCCCGCGGCCTGCTTGGCGAAGCCGCGGCCCACGGCGAGCAGCGCCGTCTTGGACATGCCGTAGTGGATCATCTCGGCGGGGGTGACGATCGCCGAGTCACTGGCGATGTACTGGATCCGCCCCCAGCCGCGTTCGGTCATCCCCGGCAGCAGGAGCCGGGTCAGCCGTACAGCGGCCAGGACGTTCACCTCGAAGTAGCGCCGCCACTCGTCGTCGGTGATCTCCAGCGGGTCCGCGGAGCCGAAGATGCCGAGGTTGTTGACGAGGATGTCCACCCCCGGCAGGGCTTCGGCGACCTGCGCGGCGCCCGCCTCGGTGGTCACGTCCGCCGCGACCGGTACGACGTCGGCGCCGGGCACCTCCCGCTCGAGCGCGGCGGCGCTGTCCCGTACCCGCTCGGCGGAGCGCCCGTTGACCGCGACCCGGGCGCCCGCCCGTGCCAGCCCGGTGGCGATCGCCGCTCCGATGCCCTGGGTGGAGCCGGTGACCAGTGCCGTACGGCCCTTCAGATCGATCTGCACGTCGTGCGTCCCTCCGCGTGAGTCTGCCGTTCCTGCTCCTTCCCCTTCCCCGGACCGCGGTCGGATCACCGCGGGGCGCCTCGCGGGCATACGCTTCTCGTAACGCACTCGGAAGCGGCGGGAGACGACGTGACGGCCCAGCACGCGCGCGGCGGGACCGGCGACGGTCTGCTCGACGGGCTCGAGGTGGACGACCGGCGTCCGGAGCGGCCGGTGCTCCTCGACGCCGACGGCACCCCGATCGAGACCTGGCGCGAGAACCATCCCTACGACCGCCGGATCCGCAGGGGCGAGTACGAACGGACGAAACGCATCCTGCAGATCGAACTGCTGAAGATGCAGCGGTGGGTGAAGGACACCGGCCAGCGGATCGTGGTGGTCTGCGAGGGGCGGGACGCGGCCGGCAAGGGCGGCACCATCCAGCGGTTCATGGAACGCCTCAACCCCCGTGGCGCCCGCGTCGTCGCGCTGGAGAAGCCGACCGAGCGGGAGGCGGGGCAGTGGTACTTCCAGCGCTATGTGGGCCATCTGCCGTCCCGCGGCGAGATCGTCTTCTTCGACCGCTCCTGGTACAACCGCGCCGGTGTGGAACGGGTCATGGGCTTCTGCTCGGAGGCCGAGTACCGCCAGTTCCTCGCCCAGGCGCCCTTGTTCGAGCGGCTGCTCACCGATGACGGCATCCTGCTGGTGAAGTTCTGGTTCTCGGTGTCCCGGGCCGAGCAGCGGACCCGGTTCGCGATCCGCCAGGTCGACCCGGTGCGCCGCTGGAAGCTGTCGGGGATGGACCTCGCCTCGCTCGACCGCTGGGACGACTACACCGAGGCCAAGATCGAGATGTTCCGCGCTACGGACACCCCGCACGCGCCCTGGACGGTGGTGAAGAACAACGACAAACGCCGAGGCCGCCTGGAGGCGATGCGCAGCCTCCTCGACCGCTGCGACTACGCGGCGAAGGACCGCGAGGCCCTGGGCTCACCGGACCCGCTGATCGTCGGCTCGGCGGACACCCTCCTGGAGGCCGGCGAAGAACCGGCGGTCCTCTCCCCGACGCCGCTGGCCGGCCCGGGTCACGGCCCGGGCAGCCACCCCGGCGCCACCTGACCCGCGCCTCGCGGTCACCACGCCCCCGGCGCACACACCGGCCGGCCCGGTCATCTCGCTCGTTCCCGGGCCCGCGCCCCGCGTGAGCGCACCCGCCGACGCCGCGGCCCACCCCGCGTCTCATGTTGTCTCCGCCGCGACCCGGACCGCCCGGGTGAGGCCGAGTACGCGCCCGGGGGAGCCGGGGGAGCCGGAGGAAGGAGCCGGGGAGCCGGGGAGCCGGAGAGCCGAAGAGCCGAAGAGCCGGGGAGCCGGGGAGCCGAAGAGCACCCCTGGCACCCGCACCGCGGCCTCGGGACCGTCACCCGCATCTCTCCGCCGGCCGGGGCAGGCCCTGTGCCCTCCCTCGTCTCCCGGGTGGGCACGTCGTGCCGTGCCCACCCGGCGGCGAGGACCCGCCGGACCGCCCCGCTCACCCCAGCCGCAAGGTCACCTCGCCCGTGGCCCGGGCCTCCGTCCCGCCGGGGAGCCGCACCGTGAACGGGCGGTCCGTGTCCGACGCCGTGACGCGCAGGGTGTCGCCGTCCCGGCGGACCCGGAACGTCGCGGCCGGCAGCCCGGTCAGGTCCGGGATCGTGACCTCGGTCGCGTAGCCGGACGCGGCCGGCGGATGGACCAGCAGGACCGGAGCGGCGAGCCAGTCGGCGTCGGGGCGGGAGTCGTCGGCGGACAGGGGAGGACGGCGCCCTCACGGACGTACAGCGGAAGACTGTCGTAGCCGTGCCGTTCGGTGCGCCAGCACGGGCCGGTGACGCGCTCGCCGCTCAGCAGATGCGTCCAGGTGCCCTCCGGGAGGTACACCTCCACCTCGCCGCCCTCGTCGAAGACCGGTGCGACCAGCAGATCCCCGCCCAGCATGTACTGGCGGTCCAGCGGTCGGCACGCCGGGTCCCCGGGGAACTCCAGCACCATCGGCCGCATCATCGGCACGCCCGTGCCGTGCGCCTGGGCGGCGGCGCCGTACAGGTACGGCATCAGGCGGTGCTTCAGCAGGGTGAACCGACGGGCGACCTCCACCGCCTCGTCGCCGAACTCCCACGGCACCCGGTACGACGTCGAGCCGTGCAGCCTGCTGTGCGAGGACAGCAGGCCGAAGGCCAGCCAGCGCTTGAAGACCGCCGGGTCGGGCGTGCCCTCGAAGCCGCCGATGTCGTGGCTCCAGAAGCCGAACCCGCTCAGCGACAGCGACAGTCCGCCGCGCAGCGACTCGGCCATCGCCTCGAACGACGACCAGCAGTCGCCGCCCCAGTGCACCGGGTACTGCTGACCGCCGGCGGTCGCGGACCGGGCGAACAGCACCGCCTCACCCTGCCCCCGCTCCTTCTCCAGAAGCTCGAACACGGTCCGGTTGTAGAGGTGGGTGTAGTAGTTGTGCATCCGCTCCGAATCGGAGCCGTCGTGCCAGACCACATCGGTGGGAATGCGCTCGCCGAAGTCCGTCTTGAAGGTGTCGACGCCCTGGTCGAGCAGCGGCTTGAGCTTCGACCGGAACCACGCGCGCGCGTCCGGGCTGGTGAAGTCGACCAGCCCCATGCCCGCCTGCCACAGGTCCCACTGCCACACATCGCCGTCGGCCCGGCGCACCAGGTGGCCGAGGGCCGCGGCCTCGTCGAAGAGCGGCGACTTCTGCGCGATGTACGGGTTGATCCAGACGCTGATCCGCAGCCCCTTCTCCTTGAGCCGGGCCAGCATGCCCTCCGGGTCGGGGAAGACGTCCGGGTCCCACTGGAAGTCGCACCACTGGTACTCGCGCATCCAGAAGCAGTCGAAGTGGAACACCGACAGCGGGATGCCCTGCTCGGCCATGCCGTCGACGAACGACGTCACCGTCGCCTCGTCGTACGACGTGGTGAACGAGGTACTGAGCCACAGGCCGAACGACCAGGCCGGCGGCAGGGCCGGCCGGCCGGTCAGGGCCGTGTAGCGGCCGAGGACCTCCTTCGGCGTCGGCCCGGCGATGACGTAGTACTCGAGCGCCTGGTCCTCGACGCTGAACTGGACCTGCCCGACGGATTCGGAGCCGACCTCGAAGGAGACGGCGCCCGGGTGGTTGACGAAGACGCCGTAACCGCGGGAGGAGAGATAGAACGGGACGTTCTTGTACGCCTGCTCGCTGCTCGTGCCGCCGTCCGCCTGCCACACGTCGACGGTCTGGCCGTTCTTGACGAACGGCGTGAACCGCTCGCCCAGACCGTAGATCTGCTCACCGACCCCCAGCGACAGCCGGCTCAGCACATGGTGGGCGCCCTCGCCGGTGGTGGCGAAGGCGGTGCTCCTGGCGCCGGCGCGAGTCAGCTCCCGCCCGTCCGCGTCATGGAAGGAGAGCCCGAAGGAACCGGCCCCGTCCAGCCGCACGGTCAGAGGGCCGCTGGTCAGCGCGGTGACGGAACCGTCCTCGCGCACCGTCCCCGCGCCGTCCGCGTCCCCGGTGAGGAGGAAGTCGGGACCCGGCCGGTACTTGCCCGCGTGATGGGTGACCCGGACGCCGATCACACCCTCGGCGGGGAGAAGCACTCGACGGTGATCAGCGGTGCGTTGAGGGTGTCGCCCCTGCGGGTCACTTTCCTCACCGCGGCATAGCCGGTGAAGCGCTTCGATTCCGGGCGGACATCACGCAGTTCGGTCGCGTACGAGATCTGGACGCCCTCGCGGATGCGCCAGAAGCCGTCAGTGAATTTCATGATCTTCCTCGGAGGGGAGGGCGGCAGAGGTGCGGGAGGACTCCTCTGACCAGGAACTATGGCAGGAGACGTGGAACCTGTCACGCCTTGGCGCAAGCAGATCGCATCGTCGGGGGCTAGCGCGACCGGCTCTCGCTGGCGTATTAGTAATCAGGCAAAACAAATTACACCCGGTGCGGCGCCAGGCAACACCTAGGCAAGAGCCGCCACAAGTCGAAGCGCTTCACCACCCTCCCCGAAAGAGTCACCAGCTCAGCGCCCCCGCTGAGCCGGTCCCACGCAAGGGCACCCACCGTGACAGCACATCCCCCGGCTGCCGCACACCGCGCGCTCGGACGCTCGCGCGGAGCCGTCACGTCCGTCGCCGCCGTCTCCGTCCTCATCGCCGGAGCGGCGCTGACCGGCTGCGCCGAGCAGCGCGACAGCGACGTGTACACCGTGATGAACTCCTCGACCGACGAGACCTACCACCGCTGGGACGCCGACGCGATGGCCCGCTGCGGCAAGCGGCTGGGCGTCACCATCGAGCAGCAGAGCGTCCCCGCCTCACAGGTCATGACGAAGGCGCTGCGCATGGCGTCGTCGAAGTCGCTGCCGGACATCGTGCAGTTCGACGCCTCCGAGATGCCGACCTTCGCCGACGCCGGCGGGCTCGTCGATCTGCGCACCCTGGGGCTCGCCACCGACGACATCCCCGAGGGCATCGTCGACTTCGGCTCCTACCAGGGCACGTACTACGGCGCGGCCCGCTCCGTGAACACGCTCGCGCTCTTCTACAACAAGGACCTCCTCGACGAGGCGGGCGTGCCGGTGCCCACCACCTGGGACGAGCTGCGCGCGGCGGCGAGGAAGCTCACCGAGGGCAAGCGGTACGGCCTGGCACTGAGCGCGGGCGGAGCCGAGGACGGTGTCTTCCAGTTCACGCCGTTCATGTGGTCCAACGGCGGCGACGAGTCGGACCTCGAAAGCCCCGGGTCGTGGAGGCGCTCGACTACTGGAAGGCGCTGCTGCGGGACGGGTCGCTGTCCAAGTCCACGGTCAACTGGACCCAGGCCGATGTGAACGACCAGTTCATGGCCGGGAACGCCGCGATGATGATCAACGGCCCGTGGCAGGTCGAGACCCTCGACTCCGACAAGTCCCTGCACTGGGAGATCGCGCAGATCCCCGTCCCCGAGGCGGGCGCCGACTCGGTGGGCCCGCTCGGCGGCGCCGTGCTCACCGTCCCCGACACCGGCGACACCGGGCGCGAGAAGACGGCGGGACGGATCGTCGACTGTCTGGCGAGCGAGCAGGAACAGCTCACCTACGCCCTGAACAGCTGGATGGTCCCCGCCAACGAGAAGGCCGCCGCGCAGTGGCGCGCGGAAGTGCCCGAACTGGACGCGCTGGCCGACCAGGTCGCCGCCGCCCGGTCCCGCACCGCGAAGCTCGGCGCCGGCTGGTCGGGCGTCTCCTCGCCCTGCAGAGCGCCTTCCAGTCCGCCCTCACCGGCCAGTCCAGCGAAACCGCCCTGCGGCGCGCCCAGCAGCGCGCCACGAGCGGAAACTGAGGTACGCGCCATGACCACGTCCACCGTCACCGCCCCGGTGTCCGCGAAGGCCTCCAAGAGGTCCGCCGTACCGGACCCGGCCCGGCAGCGACTGCGCCGCAGACTGGCCCAGTGGGGCTTCGTCGCCCCCGCCGTCGTCTTCATGCTGCTGTTCTTCGGCTACCCGCTCGTCCGCAACATCGTGATGAGCTTCCAGCACTACACGCCGAAGACGTTCTTCACCGGCGAGGCCCCTTCAACGGCGCCGACAACTGGTCGTCCGTCTTCCAGGACGGCCTCTTCGGCAAGGCGCTGTGGCACACCCTCGTCTTCACCGCCGGCTCCCTGCTCGGCCAGTTCTGCGTCGGCCTCGCCCTCGCCGTCTTCTTCAACCGCAGGTTCCCCCTCGGCGGCGTCCTCAGATCGCTGATCCTGCTGCCCTGGCTGGTGCCCATGGTGGTGTCCGGCATCGTGTGGCGCCGCATCCTCGACCAGGACACCGGCGTACTCAACACCTTCCTCGACACCCTCGGCACGGGCGGTGGCACCCCTGGCTGACCAGCCCCGACATGGCACTGCTCTCGGTGATCCTGGTCAACATCTGGATCGGCATCCCGTTCAACATGGTCATCCTGTACGGCGGCCTCCAGGAGATCCCCAGAGAGCTGTACGAGGCCGCCTCCCTGGACGGTGCCTCCGCCTGGCGGACTTTCCGGTCCATCACCCTGCCGATGCTCAAGCCCGTGATCACGGTCGTCCTGGTGCTGGGCTTCATGTCGACGGTCAAGATCCTCGACCTGATCCTCGCCCTCACCGACGGCGGTCCCGCCGACGCCACCCAGACCCTGGGCACCCTCACCTACCAGAACTCCTTCGTGGAACTGGACTTCGGCGCCGGCGCGGTCGTCGGCAACGTCCTCATTCTCATCTCCGCGGTGTTCGCGGTGTTCTACCTGCGGGCCAACCGCACCGAGGGAAGTGACCGAGATGGCCGCTCACACTCCCACCGCGTCCCGGCGCCGCTGGGGCTCCACCGTCGCCGGTGTACTGATCCTGGGCGTGATGCTGTTCCCGCTGTACTGGATGCTCAACACCGCGCTCCAGCCCGAGTCGGGCCTGCTCCAGGTCGACCCGGTGCCCTCCGGGGTGGACCTGTCCGGGTTCTCCAAGGCCCTCACCGACCAGGGCGGTCATCTGCTGACCTCACTGCTGGTCTCCTTCGGGGCCGTCGCCATCTGCCTGGCCATCTCCGCCCCGGCCGCCTACGGACTGGCCCGGTTCGGACTGCGCGGCTCACGCACCATCGTGTTCGGCACCCTGATCACCCAGATGGTGCCGGGCATCGTCATCGCCAACGCGCTCTACAACTCGTACGTCGATCTGGGCCTGGTGAACTCCTACTTCGGCCTGATGCTCGCGGACGCCTCCCTCGGCATCCCGTTCTCCATCGTCCTGATGCGCTCCTTCATGGTGTCCATCCCGGGCGAGGTCATCGAGGCCGCCGAGATCGACGGCGCCGGTCCGGTACGGGTCTTCCTGCGGGTGGTGCTGCCGATGAGCCGCAACTCGCTGATCACCTCCGGCCTGTTCGCGTTCCTGTTCTCCTGGAGCGACTTCATGTTCGCGCTCACCCTGAACACCACCGACGACGTCAAGCCGATCACGCTGGGCATCTACCAGTACATCGGCGCCCATGTCGGCGACTGGGGCTCCGTGATGGCCGCGTCCGTGCTCTCCGCGGTCCCGGCCGCGATCCTGCTCGTCCTCGCCCAGAAGTACATCGCCGCCGGCATCTCCGGCGGCTCCGTCAAGTGAACACCGCACGTCCCGATATGGACCGATACGCATGGGTGAGCCCCGGTTTCCCGCCCGGCCTCGTCTTCGGCGCCGCGACCGCCTGCTGTGACAGGTACTTCGGCGTCGTCCGCGTCGACTACGACACCCAGGAACGCACCCCGAAGGACAGCTACCACTGGTACCGGCGCATGATCGCCGCCCAGCGGCCCTGGGAGCCTGTCCGGCGGATCACGCCGGGGACGCCGGGCCGGGAACGCGCTCACCCAGCACGCGGCCCGGCCGCCGGAACCCCGTGACAGGGCCCCGGCGGCCGTGGGTCAGGACGCGGGCACCTCGTCCACGAAGGACGTGCCGGCGGACCGGTAGCCGTTGATCTTCGCGGTCGCCTGGGCCGGGGTGAGCACCTGGTCCTTGACGTGCAGCACATAGTCGACCTGCTGGTCGTAGGCGCGGGGCGTGGTCGACGTCTGGCCGTCGAGGTCGATCAGCCACTGGTTGAAGTTGATCGACATCGGACGCTCGGGCAGATACGCGGCGTCGTGCGTGCCGAAGTGCCGGCCGTCGACGTAGTAGGTGATGGCGCGGTTGTCGATCGTCACCACCAGGTCGTGCCAGCCGGCGAAACTCTGCCGGCTCTCGCTGTGCTGGTTGACGGCCTGCCAGGGTCGGGGTTGTAGGTCTCCCAGGAGGTCGTGTAGAGGATGTTCGCCGGCTCGCCCCAGCCGCCGTTGGGCAGGTACTCGAAGTCGTACTCGGCGTAGTCGTCGGCCATCGGGGCCTTGAGGTCGTTGATGGTGAAGAAGGTCTGGACGACGCGGTCGCCGTCGGGGCCGTACTTCGGGGCGTCGGAGAACCGCACCCGGGCGGCGTAGGTGCCGTTCCTGAACTTCATGGATCTGGTGAGGACTTCGGTGTGGGTGGTGGAGGCGCCGGTGCCGGCGGTGGAGGTCTCCAGGTTCATCACCGAGTTGCCGCCCGAGGCGCTGAACGTCACCTTGGACGGGTTCCAGGTCGCGCCGGGCACACCGGGGCCGCCGGAGTTGGACCGCACGTTCCAGCCGTGCGCGGAGATCGCCGGGTCGGTGTGCGAGGTGTAGTCGAAGTCGTCGAACAGGGTCTGGCCGCCCGGCGGGTCGGTCGGGTCCGTGGGGTTGGTCGGATCGGTGGGGTCGTTGCCCTCCGGCGCCGTGCCCCACACGGTGGCACCGGCGAGCTGGGCGGTGACCCTGTTCCAGTCGGCGTACGACGTCCGGGCGCCGTCGAAGGAGTAGTCGTCGCTCTGCCTGAGCGTCTGCCAGCTCGACTGGTGGAAGCGCAGCTGCATGTCCCCGGTGTCGGCGCCGGGCGCCAGCGAGCCGGCGGACGAGGTGAACCCGATCTCCAGATAGCGGTCGGCGGTCGCGGTGGGGTGCGCGAGTGTGCCGAACGTGCCGGTGATGGCGGAACAGCCCCTGACCGCCCAGGAGCAGGCGAAGCGGTACGTGGCGTTCGGGGCGTCCGCCTTGAAGTAGTAGCGGATCTTCACCTGGCTCAACTGCACAGGTGCGGAACCCGTGTTGCGGACTTTGAGCCAGGGCTCGCTCTGATCGGCGGTGGCACCGCTCGCGCTGGTGCGGTACTGCACGCTGACGTCTCCGTCAGCGGCGGCGGCGGTGGCGGGGAGGCCGGCCAGGGCGGCGCTGCCGAGCAGGGCCGTCAGCGCGAGTGCCGCCCGGGTGCGGCGGCCGGTGGGAGGACGAGTACGCATCCGTGTCCTTTCGCGGTGGGGGTGGCGCACGGTGGGTCGTCGGTGCGGTGAGCCGCGGGGGCTCGCGATGGCGGCGGGGCCCGTCGCCGGGTTGACCAGTTGCCGCCGGGGCTTTACCAGTCGATGTGGGGAGAAGGTGGCATAGACCAATGTGGCCGTCAACCCTCCTCGCGGATGTTCCGTGATGAACTCCCGTCCGGGGTGGACCAGTTAGGGTCTGGGGCAGACCAGTGATCCGACGGCCGCCACACCGCTCCGACCACGAACGGGAGTCCGTATGGAGATCGATCGCGCGGCCTCGGGTGCCGTGCTCAAACGGGAACGGGTCCGTGACGCGATCCTCGAACTCATCGACGAGCGGCACCCGGGCGACGCCATCCCCTCGGAACGCAGTCTGTGCGCCCGGCTCCATGTGTCCCGGCCCACCTTGCGTGCCGCCGTGGACGAACTCGTGCTCGCGGGACTGCTGGTGCGCGAGCACGGGCGCGGTATGTTCGTCGCCGCCGAGAAGATCACCCAGGAGCTGGTCTCCGGACGGGACTCCTTCGCCGTGCCCCCGGCCGCCGGTGTCTGGACCAGCCGGGTCCTGGAGTCCCGGACCGTGCCGGCCGGCGCCCGGGTCGGCCGCAGACTGCGGGTGTCACCGGCCGCGCGCATCCGCTACGTGGCCCGCCTCCGGCTGGTCGACGGCTCGCCCATGGCCATCGAGCATCTGCACATCCCCGCCGACCTGGTACCGGACCTGACCGGCGCCGAACTCGAACAGGGCGATCTCTACGAGCACTTCCGCGACCGGCACGGAGTGCAGGTCAGCGAGGCGGTGCAGTCCATCGAGCCCACCGTCGTGACCCGCGCGGAGGCGGAACTGCTCGACGTGCCCGAACTGTCCCCGGCCCTGCTGTTCGAGCGCCTCACCACCGACACCGGCGACCGCCCCGTGGAGTACGTCCGCTCCCTCTACCGGGGCGACCGCTACCGCATCGTCTCCCGGCTCGCGCTCGGCCCGGCCCCCGTACGGCCGAAGCCGCCCGAGGGCCATCACCCGGGCATCCCGCCGGGCGACCTCACCTCCGGCGCCCCCGTCACCTTCTCCACCCGGGGCGTCGTACAGAGCGGAGGCTGACGGCCGTACCGGAACCAGGGACTCCCCAACCGTTGACAGGTCCAGACCAGGGCGAGATTCTGAGAGCGCTCTCAGAACGATTCCCCCACAGTCGAACGGAGAGGGAGCATGCTGCGCACACTCAAACGCCGGGCCATGGCGGCCGGGTTGAGCATCGCCACGGTTCTCGGCGGCTCACTGCTCGCCACCGGAGTGCCGTCCACCGCCCACGCGGCGGTCCCGGACACCATCCCCTCAAGATCACCAACAACTCGGGCCGCGGCGAGCAGGTGTACGTCTACAACCTCGGCACCCAGCTCTCGACCGGCCGACAGGGCTGGGCCGACGCGAGCGGCACCTTCCACCCTGGCCCGCCGGCGGCAACCCGCCCACCCCCGCACCCGACGCCTCGATCACCGGCCCGGCCGCCGGACAGTCCGCGACCATCCGCGTCCCCAAGTTCTCCGGCCGCATCTACTTCTCCTACGGCCAGAAGCTGGTGTTCAAGCTGACCACCGGCGGACTGGTACAGCCCGCCGTGCAGAACCCGTCGGACCCCAACCGGAACATCCTCTTCAACTGGTCCGAGTACACACTCAACGACGCCGGCCTGTGGCTCAACAGCACCCAGGTCGACATGTTCTCCGCGCCCTACTCCGTGGGCGTACGGCGTGCCGACGGCACCACGACGAGCACCGGCAGGCTCAGGGCCGGCGGCTACAACGCCGTCCTCAGCACGCTCAGGGGACAGGCCGGGGGCTGGGGCAACCTGATCCACACCCGCTCCGACGGCACCGTGCTGCGCGCGCTGTCCCCGCTGTACGGACTGGAGACGGGCGCCCTGCCGGCATCCGTCATGGACGACTACATCAACCGGGTCTGGCAGAAGTACACCGGCTCCACCCTCACGGTCACGCCCTTCACCGACCAGCCGGGCGTCAAGTACTTCGGCCGGGTCTCCGGTGACGTCATGAACTTCACCAACAGCTCGGGTGCCGTCGTCACCAGCTTCCAGAAGCCGGACGCCTCCTCCGTCTTCGGCTGCCACCGAAAGCTCGACGCCCCCAACGACCAGGTGCGCGGCCCCATTTCACGCACCCTGTGCGCGGGCTTCAACCGCTCCACGCTCCTGACCAACCCCAACCAGCCCGACTCCGGCTCCAGCGGCTTCTACCGGGACTCCGTCACCAACCACTACGCGCGCGCCGTCCACGCGCAGATGGCCGACGGCAAGGCGTACGCCTTCGCCTTCGACGACGTCGGCAACCACGAGTCGCTCGTCCACGACGGCAATCCGAGCGAGGCGTCCCTGACCCTCGACTCCTTCAACTGACCGCACGGTGGCGGCGGACGGAAACGTACACGCCGCCACCGCACCACCCGCGCACACCGGTCAGCGCGGCGGCACCGGCCGTACCGCCAGTACGGCGATGTCGTCGCCGTCCGCGCCCAGCCTGATGAGCAGCTCGTCGCAGAGCGCGTCGAGCGGCTCCCGGGCCGGTGCGCCGGCATGCCGGCGCGGCCGCTCCAGGGCGGCGTTCAGATGCTCTCCCCGGCGCTCGAACAGCCCGTCCGTGTACAGCGGCACCGTCGGGTGCGCCGGGACCGCGTCCCGGCCCCCGCGGACCGCGTCAGCGAGGGCTCCACCCCCGGCGTCAGCCCCGTGCCGCCCTTGCCCGTGCCGCGCTCTCCGGAGCCCGAGGGAACCGACGCGAGGGTGTCCCGCGGGCATCGAGGTCGCCCATGACCTCAGTCTGCCCGCACCGGGCCCCGGCGGCCGGCCGACACGGTCGCACCGGGCGGGACATCGCCCCGACCCGGTCCCGGACGATCACCGGGACGGGCGGGCCCCATAGGGTGCCTCCATGTCTGCCACGTTGAACGCGGGAAGAACCCGCGCCGCGCTGCGCACGTCGGCGCGCGTCTCCGGTGAGCTGCTGCTGGTCCTGGTGGCCGCGGCGGTGGTGCTGTGGGGCCTCGGCCGTATGTGGTCGGTGGTCTGGCCGCTGATAGTCGGCCTCCTCCTCACCACGCTCACCTGGCCGCCCACCCGCTATCTGCGCCGGCGCGGTCTGCCGCCCGCGCTCGCCGCGTCCCTGGTGACCGTGCTGTTCCTGCTGGTGGCCGCGGGCACCGTGGCGCTGATCGCGGTGCCGGTGGCGGCGGAGTCGGGCGAACTGGCCGGCGGCGTGGTCGAGGGCGTCGACAGGCTGCGCGCATGGGCCGCCGGGCCGCCGCTGAACATCGACGACGCCCAGATCGCCGGCGCCTTCGACAGCGCGACCGCCCGTATCCAGGACAGCGCCGGCGCCATCGCCTCCACCGCCGTCACCGGCGTGAGCACCGTGGTCAGCGGGATCGTCACGACCGTACTGGCGCTGTTCCTGATGTTCTTCTTCCTCAAGGACGGCCCGCGGTTCCTGCCCTGGCTCGGCCGCCAGCTCCCCGGCCGGCTGGCCACCGACGTCCCGGCCGTGGCCGCGCGCTGCTGGAACGTGCTCGGCGCCTTCGTGCGCTCGCAGGCCCTCGTCGGTCTCCTCGACGCCGTGTTCATCGGACTGGGGCTGTGGCTCCTCGACGTCCCCTGGTGCTGCCGCTCGCGGTCCTCACCTTCGTGTCCGCGTTCGTGCCCATCGTGGGCGCCCTGTTCGCCGGCTTCGTCGCGGTGCTGATCGCGCTGGTGTCCAACGGCCTGACGGACGCGCTGATCGTGCTCGCCCTCATCGTCGCGGTGCAGCAGCTGGAGGGCAATGTCTTCCAGCCCATGATCCAGAGCCGGGGGCTCGGACTGCACGCGGCCGTCGTCCTGCTGGCGGTGACCCTGGGCGGCAGCCTGTCCGGCATCGTCGGCAGCCTGCTCGCCGTACCGGTCGCCGCCCTGATCGCGGTCGTCTGGAACTACCTGCGCGAGCAGCTCTCCGACCCGCCGGGCGAACCGAGCACCGGCACTTCGCCCGCCTGACCCGCACGCCCTACCACCGCATCGACGAGGAGGCCCTCATGACGTACGACGTCACCGCACTGCGTGCCCGGATTCCCGCGCTGGCCGCCGGCACCGCGCACTTCGACGGCCCCGGCGGCACCCAGATGCCGTCGCCCGTCATCGAGGCGATCGCCGCCGCCCTCACCCGGCCGCTCTCCAACCGGGGCGACGGACTGCCCGGCGAGCGCAACGCCGAGGCCCTCGTCGCCGGGGCCCGGCAGGCCATGGCGGACCTGCTGGCCGCCGACCCGGCCGGCGTCGTCTTCGGCCGCAGCGCCACCCAGCTCACCTACGACTTCTCCCGCACCCTCGCCGCGACCTGGTCACCCGGCGACGAGGTGGTCGTCACCCGGCTCGACCACGACGCCAACATCCGCCCCTGGGTGCAGGCGGCCGAGCGGGCCGGCTGCACCGTCCGCCGGGCCGACTTCGACCCGGCCACCGGCGAACTGACGGCCGACCACATCCGCGCCGTGCTCTCCGACCGGACCCGGCTGGTGGCCGTCACCGCGGCCTCCAACCTGCTCGGCACGATCCCCCGATGGCCGAGATCGCCCGGATCACCCACGAGGCGGGCGCCCTCCTCCATGTCGACGGCGTGCACTACGCCGCACACGCCACGGTCGACATCGGCGCGCTCGGCGCGGACTTCTTCGTCTGCTCCCCGTACAAGTTCCTCGGCCCCCACCACGGGGTCCTGGCCGCGGCCCCCGACCTCCTGGCCACACTCCACCCGGACAAACTCCTCCCGTCCACGGACCAGGTCCCCGAACGCTTCGAACTGGGCACCCTGCCCTACGAGTTCCTGGCGGGCACCAGGGCGGCGGTGGACTTCCTGGCGGATATTCCGTCTCTCCCGGCCACCACCCGGCCCGCCCCGGCTGCCGCCCAGCCCCTCGGGCGTCCGAGGAGCGGGAGTCCGGAGGCGGAGCCATCGGGGGAGGATCGGCGGGGAGGAGTCCCGCCGCGACCGGCTGATCGCGGCGTTCGAGGCGATCGAGGAACACGAGGGCACCCTGCGCACCCGCCTGGAGAGGAGCTGGCGGCGCTCCCCGGCGCCACCATCCACTCCCGCGCCCCCCACCGCACCCCCACCCTCCTCCTCACCCTCGACGGTCACAGCACGACAGACGCCTACCGCTACCTGGCCGACCGCGCGGTCCACGCCCCCAGCGGCAGCTTCTACGCCCTGGAGGCCTCCCGCCACCTCGGCCTGGGGGACACCGGCGGCCTCCGCATCGGCCTCGCCCCCTACACCAGCGACGAGGACGTGGACCGCCTCCTCACCGGCCTGTCCGACTTCCTGAAGCGGAGACCGCGTACCCATGGATGAGAACGCCGGCCTCACCTACGCCCTCCGCGGCGCCACCGCCCCGCGGGCCCCGGACTGGACCGCGTCCCCGCAGGGCTTCCGCCGGTTCGAGACGACCGTGACGATCGGACGGGGGAGGACGCCTGGAACACCGCCAGGAAGGCGGTGCTGCGGTGGGAGGTCAAACGCCGCAGCGGTTTCACCGTCGCCCCGGCCGACGGCGGCGTGCTCGACGCCCGCGAGCGCGGGCGCTACACGGTCACGGCGGGCCGAGGCCGGTGCGTCGTCCGTGAACCGGTCGAGGTCGTCGCCGTGGTGGAGACCGCGAACCGGTGCGGTTTCGCCTACGGCACCCGCCGGGGCCACCCGGTCAGCGGGGAGGAGGCCTTCATCGTGCACCGGGAGGAGGACGGCCGGGTTCTGCTGACCCTGCGCTCCCTGACCCGGGCGGCGCCGGCGGGCCCTGGCGCCCGCTCTTCCCCGTTCTCCTGCTGGCCCAGCTCCACGTCCGCGGACGCTATCTCCGTGCCCTGCGGGAGCCCGGGGTCAGGAGTACGGCGCCTCGATCTCCTTCGCGTACGCCTCCGGGGCCGCCCGACGTTTGACCTGGGACGCCAGCACGCTGTTCTCCCCGGTGAACTCGCCCTCGAGCAGGGTGAGGGCGCGGATCGACTCCGTGCGGGGATGGGGCGAACGGCGCGCGGCCTGCCGTCATGTGCCGCCCTGGGCGCGGGTAGTGCCTGCACCACCATGATCGGGGCCCTGGCGGGATGGGCCGCGCGCCGTGCCCTTCATACCGTCGGGGTGGACCAGCAACGAGATCCGCCCGGAAGGCGCCCCGCCATGTCACTGACCCCGGCCCACGTCGCCGTCGGCCTCGACCATGTACACAAGACCTACGGCGGTGACCAGCCCGTAGTGGCGCTGGACGATGTGAGCGCCGTGTTCATGCGCGGCACGGCGACCGCCGTGATGGGGCCCTCCGGTTCCGGCAAGAGCACCCTGCTGCACTGCGCGGCAGGGCTGGACCGGCCCGACTCGGGGACGGTACGGCTCGGGGGACCGATCTGTCGTCGATGCCGGAGAAGCGGCTGACCGAACTGCGGCGCAGCCGCGTCGGGTTCGTGTTCCAGGCGTTCAACCTGGTGGGCGCGCTCGACGTGGCGCAGAACATCCTGCTGCCCTCCCGGCTGTCCGGCCGCCGGCCGGAACCGGACTGGGTGGCCGAGGTGATCGCACGGGTCGGACTCGGTGACCGGCTGCGGCACCGGCCCGCCCAGCTCTCCGGCGGCCAGCAGCAGCGCGTCGCCATCGCCCGGGCGCTCGTCACCCGGCCCGAGGTGATCTTCTGCGACGAACCCACCGGGGCCCTGGACACCCGGACCGCCGCCGCCGTCCTCGCCCTGCTGCGGTCCGTGGTCGACCAGTTCGGACAGACCGTGGTCATGGTGACCCACGACCCCGTCGCCGCGTCGTACGCCGACCGTGTGCTGGTCCTCGCCGACGGACGGATCGTACGGGACATGGCGCAGCCCGGCGCCGAGCGGATCGCCGGGCACCTGGCGCTGCTGGGCCGCCGGCAGCCCGTCGCGAGCCGGGAGGGCTGAACCGTGCTCCGACTGGCCGCGCGGATGGTGCGCTTCCGCAAGGGCGGCTTCGCCGCCACGTTCGTCGCGCTCGCCGCCGGCGCCGCCGTGCTGATGACCTGCGCGCTGCTCGTGGAGTCCGGACGGCGGTATCAGGGTGAGCCGGGACGCTACGCCGCCACGGCCGCCGTCGTCGCCGATCGGGAACTGCGGGTGGCCGGGCCGACGGTGTTCGCTGAGACCGAGTACACCACCGTGACGCTTCCCGAACGGGGCAGTGTCGGAGCCCCGTTGGCAGAAAAGCTGGCCGAAGTGCCTGGAGTGGCACGGGTGGTGGGGGACCGGTCGATCACGGTCACCCCGGCGGGCGCCCCGGAACTGCCGGCCGCGGGACACGGCTGGGCGAGCGCCGCCCTCGCTCCGTACCGGCTCGTGTCCGGTGAACCCCGCGCGCGGACGGGGAGATCGCCGTCGACGCCCGGCTCGCCGACCACCTGGGGCTCGCGCCCGGCGACCGCACGGACCTCATCGCCGGAGGCGAGAGCCGGCCGTACCGGGTGAGTGGAGTCGTCGAGGCGGACGGCGCGCCGGGGAGCGGTCCGAGGTGTTCTTCACCGACGCGCGGGCGGCCCGGCTCGACCCCGTCCGGGCCGGTTCGACGCCATCGGTGTCCTCGCCGAACCGGGCGCCGACCGCTCCGCCGTCCTCGACGCGGTACGCCGGGTGGCGGACGGCGCGGACGCCACCACCTACACCGGCGACGCGCGCGGGCCGGCCGCACAGCCCGAGGCCGCCGCCGCACGGGCGTTCACCCTCCAGGTGGGCGGGGCGTTCGCCGGCTACGCCGCGATGATCGTCGTCTTCGTCGTCGCCGGGACCGTCGGCCTGTCGGTACGGCACCGGAGGCGCGACCTCGCCCTGCTGCGGGCCGTCGCGGCCACCCCGGGCCAGCTGCGGCGGATGCTCCTCGCGGAGGTGGGCCTGCTCGCCGTGGCCGCCGTCGCGGTGGGTGTTCCGGTGGGGCTGTTCGCCACGGGGTACATCCGCGACGAGCTGGTCTCCAGGACTTCGTGCCCGACGGATTCACCGTCCGGGGAGGATGCTGTCCGCGGCGGCCGTGCTGGGCGCCGTCGCCGTCGTCGCTCTCCTCTCCGTGTGGATCGCCTCCCTGCGTGTCACCCGGATCCGGCCCACCGAGGCGCTCGGTGAGGCCGCCGTCGAGCCCGGGCTCGGCAGCAGGGCGCGTGCCGTGACCGGTCTGGTGTGCCTCGCCTCGGCCGTGTCCCTCATCGGCCTCACCGGCGCGACCGACGGCCAGACCGCGATGGGCGCCGCCGCCGGCATGCTCTACCTGTTCGTGCTCGGGATCGCGCTGCTGGCCCCGTGGGTCAATCAGGGCGCGGCCCGGCTGCTCGCGCCCGTGCTGCGTGGTGTCTGGGGCGACAGCGGGTACCTTGCCGCCGCGAATCTGCGGGCCAACGCGCGCGGCATGGTCGCCGTCCCCACCGCGCTGGTCCTTTCCGTCGGCTTCGGCGGCACCGTCTGGTTCCTCCAGGACAACCTCCAGCGGCAGACCGTCGTCCAGAGCCGTGACGGCATCCTCGCCCAGTACGCCCTGACCGGCGCCGCGGGGCTGCCCGCCGCCGCCACGGCCGAGGCCCGCCGCGTCCCCGGCGTGCTCGCCGCGACCGGGGTGCGCCGCACCTCCGTCGTCGTACCGGGCGAACTCGAGGCGCAGACCGTGGTCGCGCAGGGCATCGACCCTGCGGGCGTGGAGCGGACGATGGACCTCGGGGTCCGGTCGGGCAGCCTCGCCGCACTGCGGGAAGGCACCGTGGCGGTGTCCACCGCGCGGGCGGACGCCGCCGGGTGGCGGCTCGGGGACGAGGCCCAGCTGTGGCTCGGCGACGGCACGCCGGTCACCCTGCGGGTGGTCGCGCTGTACGAACGCGGCTGGGGGTTCGGAGAAGTCACCCTGCACACCGGGACGTTGGCCGGTCACACGGTCACGGGACTCGACGATCAGGTGCTGATCCGTACCGCGCCGGGCGCGGACGGTGCCCTCGCGGATCTCGCGCGGCGGTACCCGGCCGCCACCGTCGTCGACACCGACACGCTCACCGGTGACATCGCGCGGGAACTGGCCGTCAGCGGCTGGCTGAACAAGCTGCTCATCGGCGTACTGGTCGGCTATGCGGTCCTCGCCGCCGCCAACACGCTCGTGATGGCGGCACTGGCGCGGCGGCGGGAGCTGTCCCTGCTGCGGCTGGTCGGCGTCACCCGCCGTCAGGTGAGACGCATGGTGCACGCGGAACAGGCCGGCCTGCTGGGGGTGTCCCTGGCGATCGGTACCGCGATCGCGGCGGTCACCCTGACGACGATCGTCAACGCCGTCTCGGGCCAACGCGTCCCGTACGTTCCGGTCGCGGGCTGGGCGGCACTCGTCGCCGCCACGACGGCCCTGTCCCTGACCGCCACGATCCTTCCCGTGAACCACCTTCTGCGCACCCCTCCGATCAAGGACATGTCGATCCGCGAATGAACACACGCGCTCCCGCGGGATGTCTGCGGTGCGGGCTTTCGGCTCGGTGCGGGCGGTGGTCGCGGTGCGGGTTTCGGTTCGGTGGGTGCCCCGACGGGCACGGGCCCGGGTGGCCTATCCTCCCCACCTGGGAGGAGGTACCGACGGTGGTGACTCAAGACGAGACGTCCGGCAACCCCACCGGCGCCGTTTCCGCTCGCGCGCGAGCCGCCCTCGACGCCCTGGAAAACCTCCTCGCCGGCATGGGCACCGCCCTGCTCGCCCTGCTCGCCGCACTGTGGCTGGCCCTGACCGCCGTCGCCTGCCTGGCCGGCGTGGGCCTCTTGCTGCTCCCCTCCGCCCTGCACGCGACCAGAGCCGTCGCCGACCGCGAGCGAACCCGCCTCTCCCGCTGGGGCCCGGAACTCATCAGCCCCCGGAACCCCCGCCGGGACTGCGGCCCGCCCTCACCGACCGCGCCGTACGCCGCGAACTCCGCTGGGTCTGGGCCCACGCCCTCCTCGGCCTCCTCCTGGGCCTGATCGGCGCCACCCTCCCCTCAACGCGGCACACGACATCACCTTCCCCCTGTACTGGCGCTTGCTCCCGGAGAGCGAGGCCACCGCCGCCCTGGGCTGGTGGACCGTACGCGACTGGCCCGGCGCCCTCGCCGTCACCCTGTCCGGCGTGCTCACCGTCGCCGTCATCGTGTTCTGCGCCCCCGCTCTCGCGCGGCTCCAGGCATGGCCCGGACGACGCCTGCTCGCCCCCGACCCCGGAACCGACCTCGTCCTGCGGGTCGCCGAACTCACCGCCACCCGCGCCGCCGCACTCGACGCCCACGCCACTGAACTCCGCCGCGTCGAACGCGCGCTGCACGACGGCACACAGAACAGGATCGTCGCCGTCACCGTGCTGCTCGGCGCCGCCCGCCGCGCCCTCACCCGGAACCCCGGCGAGGCCGACGCCGTACTCGAGCGTGCCCAGGAGGCCGCCGAACAGGCACTGGCCGAACTGCGGGCGGTCGTCCGCAGCATCCTTCCGCCGGTGCTCGCCGACCGCAGCCTGCCCGACGCCCTCACCGCCCTGGCGGCCGACTGCCCGGTGCCCTGCGGCATCGACACCGACGTGCCCGGCCGCTGCCCGGCGTCGGTGGAGGCGACGGCGTACTTCGTGGTCGCCGAGGCCCTCAGCAACATCGCCAAGCACAGCGGCGCCCGCGAGGCCGGTGTCGTCGTACGCCGCCTCGACGACCGGCTGTACGTGGAGATCCACGACGACGGTCACGGCGGAGCCGACGAACGGAACGGATCCGGGCTCACCGGCATCCGCCGCCGCACCGAGGCGCACGACGGAACACTGGACCTGGCCAGCCCGCCCGGCGGCCCCACCACCCTGAAGGTGACCCTGCCATGCGGATCGTGATCGCCGAGGACGACGCCCTGCTGCGCGAGGGACTCGCCCTGCTGCTGCGCGCCGAGTCCCTGGACGTGGTGGCCACGGCCGAGGACCCCGACACCTTCCTGGACGCCGTGGACGCGGAGGATCCGGACGTCGCCATCGTCGACGTGCGGATGCCGCCCACCCACACCGACGAGGGGATCACCGCCGCCGTGGAGGCCCGCCGGCGCCGGCCCGGCCTCGCCGTCCTGGTCCTGTCCGCCTATGTCGAGCAGGCGTTCGCCACCGAGCTGCTCGCCCAGGGCAGCGCCCGGCTCGGCTATCTGCTGAAGGAACGGGTCGGCCGGGTCGAGGAGTTCCTCGACGCGCTGCACCGGGTGGCGGGAGGCGGTACCGCCATCGATCCCGAGGTCGTCGCCCAACTGCTCACCCGCAGCCGCCCGGACGTCCGGCTGGGACGGCTCAGCCCGCGTGAACGGGACGTGCTGGCGCTGATGGCCGAGGGGCTGGGCAACGCGGCCATCGCCGAACGGCTCGTCGTCGGCGACGGTGCCGTCCACAAGCACATCCGCAGCATCTTCGCCAAGCTCGACCTGGCGCCCACCGACCGCACCGACCGCCGGGTGGCCGCGGTGCTGCACTACCTGGGGGACGCCCGGCACCGTGCCTGACCCGGCACCGGGCGCCGCCGGGCGCGGCCCGGTTACGCCGCCAGCCGCTCGGCGAGCGTCTTGGCCTTGACCGTCGCGTCCTGGTGCGCGCGCTCGCGGGAGCTCTCGAACAGCGGGACCAGCTCGGCCATGGCCGGAACCTGCGGGGCCATGGTCAGCTCCGGGACGATGAACTCGGCCTCCAGACCGAGCATGTCGCCCAGCACCGCGCTCAGATAGTTCTGCACGTACTCGTAGCCCTCGCGCGGGGTGCCCGGCGCGTAGGAGCCGCCCCGGCTCGCGACCACGGTGACCGGGGTGCCCTTGACGGACAGGTCGTCACCCGCGGTACGGCCCACCAGGATCACGTTGTCCAGCCACGCCTTGAGCGTCGAGGGGATCGTGAAGTTGTACATCGGGGCGCCGATCAGCACGGCGTCCGCCGCCTCCAGCTCCTCGATCAGCTTCAGGCGCTCGGCGAAGACCGCGGCCTGCTCGGGAGTGTGCGCGGAAGGGTCCGCGAAGCCCGCCGTGTGGGCGTCGGCGGTGAGGTGCGGAACAGGGTCCGTGGCGAGGTCGCGGTAGATCACCGTGCCCTCGGGGTGCTGCTCCTCCCAGGCCTTGCGGAAGGTCTCCGCCACGGCGCGGGACGCGGAGCCGGCCGTCGGGAAGACGGAGGAGTCGATGTGCAGAAGGGTGGCCATCCGGGGCGTTCTCCCATGGGTGAAGGGGCGGGGACGCCATCGCGCCGCCGCTGAGAATTCGTACTCGACTATGAATAACACAGGTACTTACTTTTTCATCCCCTTGCACGGGGTAGTACCCTGAGGGCATGGAGGTCGAGCAGGTGCACGGGTCAGAGGCTTGCAAGCGCGTGGACGGTGGCATCACGCGTGTCTTCCAACTGCTGGGAAAGCGCTGGACGGGGCCGATCGTGGCCGTGCTGGTGGAGCAGCCCGCGTACTTCGCCGATCTGCGCCGCGCCGTCCCGGGCATCAGTGAGCGCATGCTCTCCGACCGGCTGACCGAACTGGGCGCCGCCGGACTCCTGGTCCGTGAGGTCGACGAGGGCCGCCGCTGCGCGTCACCTACCGGCTGACCGAGTCGGGTGCGGCGCTGGGCCCGGCGCTCAAGGAACTCGGCAGGTGGGCCGAGACGCATCTGCCCGAGGGTGAGGTATGCAAGGGCCAGACGGGCTGCTGAGCCCGACGGCACCGCGCACTACTCCTCGAACAACGCCTCCTGCTCGCCCTCCCGGGCCTTCCGCAGCCGCCTGACCCGCGCGCCGACTGCCATGGTCGTGGCCGCCGCGGTCGCCGCGAACGCCACCGGGACCATCCAGCTCCGGTTGGCCGCATGGCCGAGGACGTGGTCCAGGGAGAGCCGGCCGGGGCCGGTGACGGCGAGCCCGGCGGCCGTCAGGCCCAGCGACGCGGCGTACTCGAAGCCGCCCTCCTGGTTGAAGAAGCCGTTGGGCGCGTGCACGGCCGACGCGCCCGCCATCGCACCGGCCGCCGCCGCGCCCGCCGCCGGGGTGGCGAGACCGAGCGCGAGCAGCACACCCCCGCCGGCCTCGGCGAGGCCCGCCGCCGTGGCACTGGCCGGGCCGGGCACATAGCCGAGGGACTCCATGAACTGGCCCGTCCCCTCGATACCGCCACCGCCGAACCAGCCGAACAGCTTCTGCGCGCCGTGCGCCGCGAGCACCCCGCCCGTCCCCAGCCGGAGCAGCAGCAGTCCCAGATCATGTCGGTCGGCACAGGTCACGTCGTCTCCCGGAGTGATGGCTTCGCCCCACCGTCCCACCCCGGCAGGGGCCGGCGCGTCACCGGTTGCCGTTCGGGTGACGCGGGTGGCGCGGTCCGGCGGCCGGTACGACGCTGGCAGACATGACGATTCAGAGCACCCGCCTCAGCGACCCCGCCGTCCGCGCCTTCGTCACGGCCGTCAACAACCACGACCGGGAGGGCTTCCTGGCGCTTCTCACGCCGGACGCCACCATGGCGGACGACGGCTCCGAGCGTGACCTCGCCGACTGGATCGACCGCGAGATCTTCTCCTGCCACGGCCACATGGAGGTCGACAACGAGTCCGCCGCCGGCCGCCGCCTCCTCGCCCGCTACAGCAACGACACCTGGGGCGAGATGCGCACCCGCTGGAACTTCACCGTCGCCGACGACGGCCGCATCTCCCGCTTCGAAACCGGCCAGGCCTGACCCCCACCCCTCCGAAAGCGTCCGCCCCGCCCCCTCGGCCCCCGCGTGAGTGGCCCGGCTCACATGGCGTACCGGACCTGCCACCGACACGATGGTCTTTCGTCACCGGCAGGCTGAAGGGATCGAGAATGTTCCGCAAGGTGCTGGTCGCCAACCGCGGCGAGATCGCGATCAGGGCGTTCCGCGCGGGCTACGAACTGGGCGCCCGAACCGTCGCCGTCTTCCCGCACGAGGACCGCAACTCGCTGCACCGCCTGAAGGCCGACGAGGCGTACGAGATCGGCGAGCCGGGACATCCGGTGCGGGCCTACCTCTCCGTCGAGGAGATCGTCCGCGCCGCCCGCCGCGCCGGCGCCGACGCCGTCTACCCGGGCTACGGATTCCTGTCCGAGAACCCCGAACTGGCGCGGGCGTGCGAGGAGGCCGGCATCACCTTCGTCGGACCCGGCGCCGACATCCTGGAACTGACCGGCAACAAGGCGCGCGCCGTGGCCGCCGCCCGCGAGGCGGGCGTACCGGTGCTCGGCTCCTCGGCGCCCTCCACCGACGTCGACGAACTCGTGGCCGCCGCCGACGGCGTCGGCTTCCCCGTCTTCGTCAAGGCCGTCGCGGGCGGCGGCGGGCGCGGCATGCGCCGCGTCGAGGAGCCCGCCCAGCTCAGGGAGGCCATCGAGGCGGCCTCCCGGGAGGCCGCCTCCGCGTTCGGCGACCCCACCGTGTTCCTGGAGAAGGCCGTCGTCGAACCCCGCCACATCGAGGTGCAGATCCTCGCCGACGGACAGGGCGACGTCATCCACCTGTTCGAGCGGGACTGCTCGGTGCAGCGCCGCCACCAGAAGGTGATCGAACTCGCGCCCGCACCCAACCTCGACCCCGGACTGCGCGACCGCATCTGCGCCGACGCCGTGAACTTCGCCCGCCGGATCGGCTACCGCAACGCCGGCACGGTGGAGTTCCTCCTCGACCGGGACGGCAACCACGTCTTCATCGAGATGAACCCGCGCATCCAGGTCGAGCACACGGTCACCGAGGAGGTCACCGACGTCGACCTGGTGCAGGCACAGCTGCGCATCGCCTCCGGCGAGACCCTCGCCGACCTCGGTCTCTCCCAGGAGACGATCACCCTGCGCGGCGCCGCGCTCCAGTGCCGTATCACCACCGAGGACCCCGCCAACGGTTTCCGCCCGGACACCGGCCGGATCAGCGCCTACCGCTCGCCCGGTGGCTCCGGCATCCGCCTCGACGGCGGAACCACCCACGCCGGTACGGAGATCAGCGCCCACTTCGACTCGATGCTGGTGAAACTCACCTGCCGGGGACGGGACTTCGGCGCCGCCGTCGGCCGCGCCCGGCGCGCGGTGGCCGAGTTCCGCATCCGCGGCGTCGCCACCAACATCCCCTTCCTGCAAGCGGTCCTGGACGACCCGGACTTCCAGGCCGGACGCGTCACCACGTCGTTCATCGAGCGGCGCCCGGAACTGCTCACCGCCCGGCACTCCGCCGACCGCGGCACCAAACTGCTCACCTATCTCGCCGACGTCACGGTGAACAAGCCGCACGGCGAACGGCCCCAGCTGATCGACCCGTTGACCAAGCTGCCCGCACCGCCCGCCGGGGAACCGCCGGCCGGCTCCCGGCAGCGGCTCGCCGAACTCGGTCCGGCCGGCTTCGCCGACTGGCTGCGCGCCTCGCCGACGATCGGTGTCACCGACACCACGTTCCGCGACGCCCATCAGTCGCTGCTCGCCACCCGGGTCCGCACCAAGGACCTCCTCGCCGTCGCGCCCGTGGTGGCGCACACCCTGCCCGAACTGCTCTCCCTGGAGTGCTGGGGCGGCGCCACGTACGACGTCGCGCTGCGCTTCCTCGCCGAGGACCCGTGGGAGCGCCTGGCCGCCCTGCGGGAGGCCGTCCCCAACATCTGCCTCCAGATGCTGCTGCGCGGCCGCAACACCGTCGGCTACACCCCGTACCCCACCGAGGTGACCGACGCCTTCGTCCAGGAGGCGGCGGCGACCGGGATCGACATCTTCCGTGTCTTCGACGCGCTCAACGACGTCTCCCAGATGCGGCCCGCCATCGACGCCGTACGCGAGACCGGTACCGCCGTCGCCGAGGTGGCCCTGTGCTACACCGCCGACCTGTCCGACCCGGCGGAGCGGCTCTACACCCTGGACTACTATCTGCGCCTGGCCGAGCAGATCGTCGAGGCCGGCGCCCACGTCCTGGCCGTCAAGGACATGGCGGGCCTGCTGCGGGCGCCCGCGGCGGCGACGCTGGTGTCGGCGCTGCGCCGGGAGTTCGACCTGCCCGTCCACCTGCACACCCACGACACCGCGGGCGGCCAGCTCGCCACCTACCTCGCCGCGGTCCAGGCCGGCGCGGACGCGGTCGACGGGGCGGTGGCCTCCATGGCGGGCACCACCTCACAGCCGTCCCTGTCGGCGATCGTCGCCGCGACCGACCACTCCGAGCGGCCCACCGGCCTCGACCTCCAGGCGGTCGGCGACCTGGAGCCGTACTGGGAGAGCGTCCGCAAGGTCTACGCCCCCTTCGAGGCGGGCCTCGCCTCGCCGACCGGACGCGTCTACCACCACGAGATCCCCGGCGGACAGCTCTCCAACCTGCGCACCCAGGCCATCGCCCTCGGTCTCGGCGACCGCTTCGAGGACATCGAGGCCATGTACGCCGCCGCCGACCGGATGCTCGGGCATCTGGTGAAGGTGACCCCTCGTCGAAGGTGGTCGGCGACCTCGCGCTGCATCTGGTGGGCGCGGGCGTCGCCCCGGAGGACTTCGAGCGCGAACCGGACCGCTTCGACATCCCCGACTCCGTGATCGGCTTCCTGCGCGGCGAGCTGGGCACACCTCCCGGGGCTGGCCCGAGCCGTTCCGCAGCAAGGCCCTGCGGGGGCGGGCCGAGCCCAAGCCCGTGCAGGAGCTGAGCGCCGACGACCGGGCCGGACTGGCGAAGGACCGCCGGCCGACGCTCAACCGGCTCCTCTTCCCCGGTCCCACCCGGGAGTTCGACACGCACCGCCAGTCCTTCGGTGACACCAGCGTCCTGGACAGCAAGGACTTCTTCTACGGGCTGCGGCCTGGTACGGAGTACGGCGTCGACCTCGATCCCGGTGTGCGGCTGCTCATCGAGCTGCAGGCGGTGGGGGAGGCGGACGAGCGGGGCATGCGGACCGTGATGTCCTCTCTGAACGGGCAGCTCCGGCCGATTCAGGTCCGTGACCGGTCGGCAACGTCGGAGGTGCCGGTCACCGAGAAGGCCGACCGCGCCGACTCGGGGCATGTCGCGGCACCCTTCGCGGGTGTCGTGACACTCGCGGTCGCCGAGGGCGACGAGGTGGCGGCCGGGGCGACCGTGGCCACGATCGAGGCCATGAAGATGGAGGCGGCGATCACCGCGCCGAGGTCCGGGACGGTCGCCCGACTCGCGATCAACAGGATCCAGCAGGTGGAGGGCGGCGACCTCCTGGTGGAACTCACCTGAGCGATCCGCTCAGAGCGCCCCTCGCCCCTCAGCCCCCGGACCTGCGGGCCAGTGGGGGTTGTTCGCGCAGTTCCCCGTGCCCCTCCAGGGGCGCGGGGAACTGCGCGAAGGGGTCTGGGGGCGAAGCCCCCAGGGACGGGAAGGAAGGGGCGGCGGGGGCGAGCACCGCTCCACGGAATCCGAGCCCGGATACCTCTTCCTCGACACCCACGAACAGCACGTCGTCCCGCACCACTTCCGCTTCGATGGCACCCGGCACGCCGAGCTCTTCCGCAGCCCGCACCGCTACATCTGGCCGGCCGAACGCGACCTCATGGCGCAACTGGCCGGATTCGAGCGGGAGTCCAGGCATGCCGACAGGAACGGCGCCGAGTTCACCGCCGCATCGCGCTCCCATGTCTCCGTCTACCGCCCCCGGCCTCGCCGTAACCGCACCGCCCGCCCGACGCCGCGTCATTACATCGATGAAGACTGCCCAGCGGAAGGACTTTGAACTCATCGAGTACAAAGTCTGGACGGGTTGAGCGGAAGTCTCCTAGCGTGTCGCCGCACCCGTTGGCGTTTCGCCCATTCGGCACCGGAGTCATCCGGCCCTCCGGTCGACGCAGCAGGAGGAAGCATGGACGCACGGCTGTACCGGCGCGCCCGAAGATCTCTGACAGGACTGGTCGTCGGCGCGTTCGTCGCGGGCGGACTCTGGGGAGCCCCCTGGCCACGGCCCGGCCGGGCTCCGCGGCCCGGGCGGACGTGCCGCCGCAGGAACCCGGCGTCACCCTGCGCGTCTTCGACGTCCAGGTCCCGCTCGAGAAGATCTGCACACTCAAGCCCGGACAGACCCCGAACGTCGACAAGCTGATGCCGGCCGTCGACTGGAGCACCACCGACGACTTCGGCGGCTTCAACGACAACTTCGTCACCCAGGTCACCGGCAACATCCATGTGCCGGCGGACGGTTCGTACACCTTCCGGCTGTCCAGCGACGACGGCTCACGGCTTCTGATCGACGGCCGGCTGGTCATCGACCACGACGGGCTGCACGGTGCCGAGCCCAAGGACGGCACGGTCCAGCTCACCGAGGGCATGCACACGTTGCGCATCGACCACTTCGAGCGCGGCGGCGATCAGGTGCTCAACCTCGCCTGGCAGCCGCCGGGCGCCGACGGGTTCGCGACGGTGCCGAACTCGGCGCTGAGCACCGACGCCGGCGTGGTCCGGGTCACCGCCCCGGGCCGCAAGGAGTGCGAGGGCTTCCGTGACTCGCCGGGCGACGGCCTCCCGCTGAACTCGGTCCGCCCCGACCTCACGCTCACCGACCTGCGTCCTAAGGGCTTCGAACCGCAGGTCACCGGCATGGACTGGCTGCCCGACGGCCGGCTGGTGGTGAGCACCTGGGGCGGCACCGACAACACCGCCGGCGAGGTCTACGTCCTGGACGAGGTCACCGGCAGCACGGGCCCGGACCAGGTGAAGGCCACGAAGATCGCCGAGGGCCTCAAGGAACCCATGGGCCTCAAGGTCGTCGACGGCACCCTCTTCGTCTCCCAGAAGCACGAGCTGACGGAGCTGGGCGACAGCGACGGCGACGGCGTCATGGACCGGTTCAAGACCATCGCCACCTGGCCGTACGGCGGCAACTTCCACGAGTTCGCCTTCGGACTGCTGTACAGCAAGGGCTTCTTCTATCTGAACCTGTCCGTCGCCATCGACTACGGCGGCGCCACCACGAATCCGCAGCCCGCACCCGGCCGCGGCGCGACCCTCAAGGTCAACAAGAAGACCGGCAAGGTGAGTTACCTCGCCGGCGGCCTGCGTACCCCGAACGGCATCGGCTGGGGCCCCGAAGGCGACATCTTCGCCACCGACAACCAGGGCGGCTGGCTCCCTCGTCGAAACTGGTCCACATCAAGCAGGACCGCTTCTTCAACCACTACACCAACCCCGCCGGCCCCTTCGACTCCGAGCCGGTGTCCCAGCCGGTGCTCTGGCTCCCGCAGAACGAGATCGCGAACTCGCCCAGCAATCCCCTCCTCCTGACCAAGGGCCGGTTCAAGGGGCAGATGCTGTTCGGCGACGTCACCTACGGCGGTCTCCAGCGCGCCTACCTGGAGAAGGTCAAGGGCCAGTACCAGGGCGCCGTCTTCCGCTACACCCAGGGCCTCGAAGCCGGCGTCAACCGGATCACCCTGGGCCCCGACGGCGCGATCTACGCCGGCGGTCTGGGCGCGGACGGCAACTGGGGCCAGGAGGGCAAACTCCGGTACGGCCTCCAGAAGCTGACACCGAACGGCGGCAACACCTTCGACATCCAGGCCATGCGGGCGAAGAAGGGCGGCTTCGAGCTGGAGTACACCCAGCCACTGTCCGAGGAGACCGCTGACAACCTTGTCAGCCACTACGAGGCCCAGCAGTGGCGCTACACACCGACCCAGGACTACGGCGGTCCCAAGATCGCCGAGGAGACCCTGAAGGTGGCCTCGGCGACACTGTCGAGGGACCGCAAGAAGGTGACCCTGGCCGTCGAGGGCCTCAAGCCCGGCCGTGTCGTCCACCTCCGTTCCCCGCGCCCGTTCGGCTCCGCGTCCGGCGAGACCCTGTGGAGCACCGAGGCCTGGTACACGCTCAACGCCATGCCGGGCAAGCAGCCCGGACAGGGCCCGCTGTACGAGGCCGAGGAAGCGGCTCTCACCGGCGCGGCCGGCGTCAACACCGACCACCGGGCCTACTCCGGCAGCGGCTTCGTCGACCGCTACGGCACCCGGGGCGCCACGACGACCTTCGACGTCACGGTGCGCGGGAGCGGGACGTACGACGTGGGGCTGCGCTACTCCAACGGCCCGAACCCCTTCCAGGGCACCAAGTCCCTCTCCCTGTACGTCAACGGCGAGAAGGTGAAGCAGACCGCGTTCCGCAGCACCGGCGACTGGGACACCTGGTCGACACAGACCGAGGCGCTGCGACTGCGCGCCGGGCACAACAGCATCGCCTACCGGTACGACGAGGGCGACACCGGACACGTCAACCTCGACCTCCTCAGCGTCGACCGGCACGGCGGCGCGGTCGAGCTGTTCGGCGGTACGGGTCTCGACCGGTGGCAGCACACCGACGGCCGGCCGGTGGAGTGGCCCGTCACCGGCGGCGCCATGGAGGTCTGCTGCGGGGACATCCGCACCAAGAACAGCTACGACGACTTCAAGCTGCACGTCGAGTACTGGCTGCCCGAGCTGCCGCCGGACGTCACCGGCCAGGACCGCGCCAACAGCGGCGTCTACCTCCAGGACCGCTACGAGCTCCAGATCCTCGACTCGTACGGCGACACCACGCCCGACACCGACGAGGCGGGAGCGATCTATCTGAAGAAGGCCCCCGACGTGAACGCCGCCAGGGCACCCGGGACCTGGCAGTCGTACGACATCGTCTTCCACGCGGCCCGCTACGACGCCGAGGGCGGGAAGACGGCCGACGCCCGGGTCACCGTGGTGTGGAACGGCAAGAAGGTCCACGACGACGTGACCATCGACAGCCCGACGGGCGGCGGAGCGGCCGAGGGCCCCGCGGCCGGAGCCATCCGGCTGCAGGACCACGGCAACAAGGTCCGCTACCGCAACATCCTTATCGAACCGCTGCGTTAGCCGACGGTGACCGGATCGGGAGTCCTGCCGTCCGAGGAGGACGGCAGGACTCCCGATCCCTCGTCCTCCGTCGTGCCCGAGCCGCGGAGACCGATCATGCCGAACGCCGTCAGCGCGGCGGCGACGACGGCCGCCGCACCGCACACCAGGTACGCGGTGCTGAAGCCGCTGCCCAGTGCCTCCAGCGCGACGCCGTGCGCGGCGGAGCCCAGGGCGCCGGGCGGCAGGCCGTTCACGGCGATCGGGCCGCCGGCGGAGGCGATCTCGCGTGCCGCGGCCGTCTGGCCGCCGTTCAGACCCGCGCCGGGCAGGTTCGCCATGAACGCCGAGCCGGCGCCGCTGAGGGCGACCGCGCTGACCACGACGGGACCGAGCGCGAAACCGAGGTCGCGGAGCATGTTGGTGGTGGCGCTCGCCATGCCCGCCAGATGCCGCGGCACGCTGTTCAGCGCCACGGCCGTCACGGAGCTGACGGTCAGGGCGAAGCCGGTGCCGATCAGCAGGGAAGGCGCGATGAAGGCACCGAGTCCGGTGTCGGTGACGTCCATCCGGGAGAACAGCAGACAGCCGATCGCCATCAGGACGAATCCCGAGGTCAGCAGCCACGTCGCGGCGACCCGGTGCAGAAGGCGCGAGACGACCGGGATCAGCAGGAAGGCGGGCCCCTGGAGCAGCAGGAAGGGAACCGCGACGCGGATCGGGTCCTGGTGCTGTACCGGACCCAGCCACATGCTTGTGGCGAAGCAGGCGCCCAGGAAGGCGAGCATGCCGATGACCGCGACGACGGACGACACGGTGAAGGCCCGGTTGCGGAACAGCTTCAGGTCGAAGATGGGGGACTCGGCGCCCAGTTCCACCAGGACGAACGTGGCGAGGAAGCACGCGCCGATGCCGAAGGCGAGGATCACGGGCAGTGTGGTCCAGCCCGACTCGGGGCCCTCGACCGCGCCGTACAGGACCAGGACGAGGCCGATGGCGAAGGTGATCTGACCGGGCACGTCGAGTCTGCGGCCCTCGGGCGCCTTCGACTCCGTGGCCAGCGACGCGGTCAGCACCATGCTGGCCAGGGCGAGTGCGACGAGTACCCAGAACGAACCGCGCCACGAGCCGACCTTGGCGAACATGCCGCCGAGCAGGGGGACACGGCGGCACCGGCGGACAGGAAGCCGCTCCAGAGCGCCACCGCGTGGGCCCGTTCCCGCACGGTGCGGGTGACGGCACTGATTGCGGTGAGCGAGCCGGGGAACATGGCGCCGGCGCCGAGGCCGTTGAGGGCGGCGCCGACCCACAGCACCTGGACATCGGGCGCGAGCGCGGCCACGGTGCTGCCCGCGACGATCAGTGCCGTACCGGCCACGACCAGCCTGCGTCGTCCGAAGAGGTCGCCGAGAACACCGAAGGTGAACTCGAAACAGACCACGGCGATCATGAACGCGGCGGTGATCCAGGTGAGTTGGGAGCCGTGGGTGTTCAGGTCCTGCTGGAGGAGACCGTTCAGCGAGGCCGGCAGCGCGTTGGCGACCTGGGCCACGAAGACCGCGCCGCAGGCGGCCGCGAGTGTCCCCGCGTAGCCCGGTTTGCGGGCGGTCCCCGCGGCTGGGCCCTGGGACGTCGGGGCCCCGTTGTTGAGCGTCACGGGTGATTTCTCCCTGGCTGGGAAAGCGGACGGCCCGGATACGGGCGTCCTGAGAGCGTCGAGGCGCTCGGCTCCGCGGACGCGGTGGGGGAGGGGCACGTTGCGAGTCCGGCGTGGTGCCGTGGAGAATGACATCTCGCTTTACGTCGCGTCAATGAAATCTGCACAACTTAAGATGAGTGATCTATATGTACGACGAATGGCCGCCGGGGCTGCCGCTCAGGGCTGCTCCGAGAGGTCCGCCTCCAGGGCGCGCGCCGCGGCGTCCAGGGTGGAGACCAGCGGCTGGAGACGGTGCGGGTCGTAGCGCACGCCGGGCATGGACACCGACAGGCCCGCCACCACGGTGCCGTCCCGGTCGCGGACCGGTACCCCGACGGCCACCAGGCCGCGTTCGAGCGCTCCTGGTTGACGGCGAACCCGTTGCGCCGCAGACGCGCCAGCTCGGTCCGCAGCCGGGCGGGGTCCGGACGCTCGCCGGGGCGGTCCCGGTAGCGCTCGGGGGCGTACACCTCGTCCAGTTCCTCATCGGACAGGTCGGCCAGCAGCAGCAGTCCCGCCGTGGTGCGGTGGGCCGGAAACACCATGCCCTCGCGGGAGCCGACCCGCAGCGCCTGCCGGCACTCGACACTGGCGATGAACCGGGCCGTGTCCCCCGTGCGCACGATCAGGTTCGTGGTCTCGTCCAGCAGATCGACGATCCGGCGCAGATGGGGCAGGGCCGCCGCCCGCAGCCGCGACACCAGGGACTGCGAGTGCGCGGCGAGCTCCAGCACCGGCCCCGCCCGGTAGACCCGGTCCTCGCCCTGGACGGCGAAGTCGCGGTAGACGAGCATCGCCAGGACCCGGTGGGCGGTCGAACGGGCGACACCGAGCCGTTCCGCCAGCTGCGAGACGGTCGCGCCGCCCTCCATCTGCAGGATCGCGGCGGCCCGCAGCGCGTGGTCCACGCTGGCGATGAGGTAGGACGGCGGTGTCTTGAGCTGCTTGTCCATGGCGCGGCCTCCGAATTCTGCTCTCCAGAATCTACAGGTTCCTCAGAGCGACACCGTGCACGCTGAGCCACATGACTCAGTCGTCCATCGCCCAAGACACCACGACGGGTTCCCCGGTGCGGTTGCAGGCCGTGTCCGCCGAGGGCCAACCCGAGGTCACCCCGGCCCTCGAAGAGCTCTACCGGGGCTTCGAGCAGGAACTGCTGGTCCCACTGTGGACCGAGATCGGCGATCTGATGCCGGCCCATCCGCGCTCGCGCGCCGTGCCGCACCTGTGGCGCTGGCAGAAGCTGCGGGAGCTGGCGGACCTGGCCGGCGGCCTGGTCCCGGTCGGCCGGGGCGGCGAACGCCGCGCCATCGCGCTGGCCAATCCCTCCCTCGGCGGCCGCCCTTCGCCACCCCGACCCTGTGGGCGGCCATCCAGTACCTCATGCCCGGCGAGGACGCCCCCGAGCACCGCCACACCCAGCACGCCTTCCGCTTCGTCGTCGAGGGCTCGGGCGTGTGGACGGTCGTCGGCGGCGACCCGGTGCCGATGAACCGCGGCGACTTCCTCCCGCAGGCTGGCTGGAACTGGCACGCCCACCACAACGCCACCGCCGAGCCGATGGCCTGGATCGACGGACTGGACATCCCCTTCCAGTACGTCACCGAGGCCCAGTTCTTCGAGTTCGGCCGGGACGAGATCACCGACGCCGAGCGGATCACCCCGGAGCGCTCCCGCTCCGAGCGCCTGTGGGGCCATCCGGGCCTGCGCCCGCTGTCGGCCGTGCCCGCCTCGCCGGGCAGCCCGCTGCTCTCGTACAAGTGGGAGTACACCGACGCGGCCCTGCGCGACCAGCTGCTGCTGGAGAAGGAGGGCTTCGGCGGCACCGTCGAGCCCGGCCACGCCGCGGTGCGCTACTCCAGCCCGCACGACGGCTCCGACGTGCTGCCGACCCTCCGCGCCGAGTTCCACCGTGTCGCGCGGGGCGCCGAGACCGCGCCGGTGCGCGAGACCGGCTCGTCGGTCTACCAGGTCTTCGACGGCTCCGGGGTGGTGACGGTCGGCGAGAAGTCCTGGACGGTCGGCCGCGGCGACCTGTTCGTCGTCCCGTCCTGGGAGCCGTTCTCCGCCCGGTCCGAGTCCGGTACGACCGACTCCGACTCCGGGGCCCTCGACCTCTTCCGCTTCTCCGACGCGCCCGTCTTCGAGGCGCTCAAGCTCGCCCGCACCCAGAAGGATGTCTGACCATGAAGCTCGCCACCCTCCGCACCGCCGACGGCACCCGGGCGGTCCGCCTCGACGGCGGCCTCCTCGTCGACCTCGGGTACACCGACCTGGGCGAGCTGTTCGCCGAGGACGACTGGCGCACGAAGGCCGCCGCCGCGTCCGGCACGACCTACCCCGTGGACGGCGCCGACTTCGCCCCGGTCGTCCCCAACCCCTCCAAGGTCGTCTGCGTCGGCCACAACTACACCAACCACATCAAGGAGATGGGCCGGGACCTGCCCTCCTACCCGACCCTCTTCCCGAAGTTCGCCGACACCCTGCTGGGCGCGAACGACGACATCGTCAAGCCGGCCGAGACCGACGCGTTCGACTGGGAGGTCGAACTGGCCGTCGTCATCGGCAGGCAGGTGCGCCGCGCCGACGAGCGGCAGGCCGCCGACGCCATCGCCGGCTTCACCGTCATGAACGACATCTCGGTACGCGACTGGCAGTTCCGCACCATCGAGTGGACCCAGGGCAAGATCTGGGAGGCCACCACCCCGGTCGGCCCCTACGTCGTCACCCCCGACGAGGTCGGCGGCGTCCGCCCCGCGCTCGAGGTGCGGACGGTCGTCGACGGCCAGGTCATGCAGCAGGACGACACCGGCACGCTGCTGTTCGACCCGGTCTTCCTGGTCCAGTACATCTCCACCGTCATCACCCTGCGCCCGGGCGACATCATCGCCACCGGCACCCCGGCCGGTGTGGGCAACGCCCGCGAGCCCAAGGTCTTCCTGCTCCCCGGCCAGACCGTGGTCACCGAGATCACCGGCCTGGGCGCCTGCGCCAACAAGGTGGTCGGGGCATGACCGACGCCGCACGGACCTTCTCCGAAGCGCGCGCGTGGGCCCGTACCGGCACCGAGCTGCTGCTCGACGCCGTGGCCGGCCTCGACGAGGCCGGCCTGTCGGCCCCAGCGCGCTGCCGGACTGGACCCGGAAACACCTCGTGGCGCACGTCGCCGCCAACGCCGACGCCCTGGGCAACCTGGTGCACTGGGCGGCCACCGGCGAGGAGCGCCCGATGTACGCCTCCGCCGACGAGCGTGCCGCCGGCATCGCCAAGGGCCCCGCCCTCTCGGCCGGCGAACTCCGCTCCTGGCTCACCGGCTCCGCGCACCGGCTCGCGGCGGGACTGGACGGGCTCACCGACGAGCAGTGGCACCGCGAGGTCGTCACCGCCCAGGGCCGTACCGTCCCCGCCACCGAACTCCCGTGGATGCGGGCCCGCGAGGTGTGTGTCCACGCCGTCGATCTCGGCACCGGCGTCGTCACCTTCGCCGACCTTCCGAAGGGCTTCCTGTTCGCCCTGACCGCCGAGATCAGCGCCAAGCGCGGGCTGACCGGGCTCCCCGACGGTCCGCTCCCCGAGGTCGCCGCCTGGCTGGCCGGCCGCCCCCACTCGCTCGCCGGCGCTCCCGAGCTCGGCCCGTGGCTGTAGAGAAGTGAGTTCCATGTCCAACCCTGATGTGATCGTGGTCGGTGGCGGCATCGGCGGCCTCGGAGTCGCGTACTCCTGACCCGCCAGGGCCAGCGGGTCCGCCTGCTGGAGAGCGCCCCGCCTTCGGCGAGGTCGGTGCCGGCATCCAGCTGGCCCCCAACTGCACCCGCATCCTCGACGACTACGGCCTCCTGGAGGAGGCCAAGAGCCTCGGCGTCGTCCCGGATTCGATGGTCATGCGCGACGCCGTCGACGGCGACGAGCTGACCCGGATCGACCTGCGCGATCTCGAGAAGCGCTACGGCTACCCGTACCTGGTCATCCACCGCAGCGACCTGCACGGCCTGCTGCTGCGCGCCTGCGAACGCGCCGGCGTCGAGCTGATCAACGACGCCCACGCGACCTCGTACGAGAACACCGAAGGCGGCGCCCGGGTGACGGTGGCCTCCGGCGAGACGTACGAGGCGGGCATGGTGATCGCGGCCGACGGCCTGCACTCGCCCGCCCGCAAGCTGTTCGTCGACGACCAGCCCGTCTCCTCCGCCTACGTCGCCTACCGCGGCACCGTCCCCGCCGACGAGCCGCGGGTGAAGTCCGTCGACCTGAGCGAGGTCGTCGTGTACGTCGGCCCCGGCTGCCACTTCGTCCACTACGGACTGCGCGGCGGCGCGATGCTCAACCAGGTCGCCGTCTTCGAGTCGCCCAAGGCGCTGGCCGGTGAGGACGACTGGGGCACCCCGACGAGCTCGACGCCGCCTTCGCCCGGACCAGCGAGTTCGTCCGGGACGGCCTGCCCTTCATGTGGCGGGAGAAGTGGTGGCGGATGTTCGACCGCGACCCGGTCATGACGTGGGTGCACGGCCGGATCGCCCTGCTCGGCGACTCCGCGCACCCGCCGCTCCAGTACATCGCCCAGGGCGCCATCATGGCCATCGAGGACGGCTGGGTGCTCGGCGAGCACGTCGCCCGCAACCGCGCCGAGGACGGCACCGTCGACTGGAGCACGGCGCTCGCCGCCTACGAGGCGGTCCGCCCCGAGCACTGCCGCCGCGTGCTGACCACGTCCCGCAAGTGGGGCGAACTGTGGCACCTCGACGGTGTCGCCCGCGAGCAGCGCAACGCGCTGCTGCGCGCCCGCGACACCTACGACTACTCCTTCACCGACTGGCTGTACGGCCCGACCGCCCTGACTCCCGGCCAGGAGCCGGAGATGTTCACGCCGATCCCGCTGGACTCGGCGCCCGCCGGGGGAGCGGTGCCGGCGGCGGAGGCGGCATGAGCGACGCCTACCTGTACGCGGCCGCCCGCACCCCCTTCGGCCGGTTCGACGGCGCCCTCGCCGGGGTGCGCCCCGACGACCTCGCCGCCACCGCGCTGACGGGGCTGCTGGCCAAGGCGCCCGCGCTGGACCCCTCGGCGATCGGCGACGTGGTGTGGGGCAACGCCAACGGCGCCGGCGAGGACAACCGCAACGTCGGCCGGATGGCCGTACTGCTGGCCGGGCTGCCGGTGAGCGTGCCCGCCACCACCGTCAACCGGCTGTGCGGCTCCAGCCTGGACGCGGCCGTCATCGCCTCGCGCACCCTGGAGTCCGGCGACGCGGACATCGTCGTCGCCGGCGGAGCCGAGTCCATGACCCGGGCGCCCTGGGTGCTGCCCAAGCCGGACCGCGCCTTCCCCGCCCGCGATGTCACGGCCGTCTCCACCACCCTCGGCTGGCGGCTGGTCAACCCCGCCATGCCCAAGGAGTGGACGGTCTCGCTGGGGGAGAGCAACGAACGGCTTCAGGAGAGGTTCTCCATCTCCCGGGAGCGGCAGGACGCGTTCGCGGTGCGCTCGCACCGGCTCGCGGCCGCCGCCTGGGACGACGGCTTCTACGACGACCTGGTCCTGCCCACGCCGGGTCTCGCCCGCGACGAGGGCATCCGCCCCGGCACCGACCCCGAGAAGCTCGCGGCACTGAGGCCGGCGTTCCGCCCGGACGGCACGATCACGGCAGGCAACGCCTCCCCGCTGAGCGACGGCGCGTCGGCCGTGCTCCTCGGCACCGGGGCGGCGGCCGACCGGATCGGGCTGGCGCCCGTCGCCCGGATCGCCGGGCGCGGGGTGCACGCGGTCGAGCCGCAGCTGTTCGGCTTCGCCCCCGTGGAGGCCGCCGGGCAGGCGCTGCGCCGGGCCGGGATCGGCTGGGGCGACGTCGGCGCGGTCGAGCTGAACGAGGCGTTCGCGGTGCAGTCGCTCGCCTGCGTGGACGCCTGGGGCGTCGACCCGGAGATCGTCAACACCCGCGGCGGCGCCATCGCCCTCGGGCACCCGCTGGGCGCCTCCGGCGGCCGGCTGCTCGGCACCCTGGCGAAGGTGCTGCGCGAGCGGCGGCAGCGCTGGGGCGTCGCGGCGATCTGCATCGGCGTGGGCCAGGCACTCGCCGTGGTCCTGGAGAACGTGACCGACGAGGTGAGCGGCGGATGATCACGACCATCGCCGCCACGGCCGACGAGGCCGTGGCGGGCACCGAGGACGGCTCGACGGTCCTGGTGGGCGGCTTCGGCCTGGCCGGCATGCCCTTCGACCTCGTCGACGCCCTCATCCGGCAGGGCGCCACGGAGCTGACCGTCGTGTCCAACAACGCCGGGAACGGTGACGTGGGCCTCGCCGCGCTGCTCAAGGCCGGCCGGGTGCGCAAGGTGATCTGCTCCTTCCCCGGCAGAGCGACTCCTACGTCTTCGACGACCTGTACCGGGCCGGACGCGTCGCGCTGGAGGTCGTCCCGCAGGGCACCCTGGCCGAGCGGATGCGGGCCGCGGGCGCGGGCATCGGCGCCTTCTACAGCCCCGTCGGCGTCGGCACCCCGCTGGCCGAGGGCAAGGAGACACAGGAGATCGACGGCCGCGTCCACGTCCTGGAGTACCCGATCAGAGGTGACGTCGCCCTGATCGCCGCCCACCGCGCGGACACCATGGGCAATCTCGTCTACCGCAAGACCGCCCGGAACTTCGGCCCCGTCATGGCCACCGCCGCGACCACCGTCGTGGCCCAGGTCACCGACATCGTGCCCGCCGGGGATCGACCCGGAGACCGTGGTCACCCCCGGCATCCACGTCGACCGCCTGGTACGGGCCGAGGCCCGCAGGCTCACCGTGCAAGGAGCCCGCTGATGACCACGACCGTGCCGGAGCGGACGGACCGGGGCCCGCTCACCACCGACGAACTCGCGGCCCGTATCGCCCGCGACATCCCGGCCGGTTCCTACGTCAACCTCGGCATCGGACAGCCGACCCGGATCGCCGAGCACCTTTCGCCGGACGCGGGGATCGTGCTGCACACCGAGAACGGCATGCTCGGCATGGGCCCGGCCGCGACCGCGGACGAGGTCGACACCGACCTCACCAACGCCGGCAAGGTCCCGGTCACCGAGCTGCCCGGAGCGGCGTACTTCCACCACGCCGACTCCTTCGCGATGATGCGCGGCGGACACCTCGACGTGTGCGTCCTCGGGGCGTTCCAGGTCTCCCAGCACGGTGACCTCGCCAACTGGCACACCGGCGACCCCGACGCCATCCCCGCCGTGGGCGGCGCGATGGACCTCGCCGTCGGAGCCCGGCAGGTCCTGGTGATGATGGGACTCTTCGCCCGCGACGGCGCCCCCAAGCTCGTCCCCGCGTGCACCTACCCGCTCACCGGGCCCGGCTGCGTGCACCGCGTCTACACCGACCACGGAGTCTTCGCCGTCGGTCCGGACGGGGTCCGGGTGCTGGAGACGTACGGCATCACGGTGGCGGAACTGGAGCGACGGCTCTCCGTCGAGCTGCGCACCTGATGCTTTACGTGAAGTAAAGATCGCGTACTTCGCGTCGAGTCGAAGTCCGGTCAGTGCGTTCGCCGTACGGAGACGGCGTTAGGATCTCCCGCATGGCGAACCTTCGTGAGGCACAGAAGCAGATGACCCGCCGTCTGCTGCTGGAGTCGGGACTCGAGCTGTTCAAGGCGAAGGGTACGCCGCCACCACGGTCGACGACATCGCGACCGCCGCGGGCACCACCCGCGTGACCTTCTACGCGTACTTCCCTCCCGCAGCGAACTGATGAAGGCGCTCATCGACGAGCAGCTCAACGAGGCGCTGCAGCGCGTCCGGTCGCCCGAGCACGGATCCACGGCGCGTGACCTCGTCGACACCGTCGCCGAGGGCACGCCCGAGGCGATCATGGCGTGGCTGCGGCGGACCTCGGACAACTGGCCCGCGATCCGGCCGATCATCCGGATCGGCCGCGATGCCTCGGTGGTCGACCCGGACCTCCCCGACCTGGTCGAACGCTGGCTGGAGGAGGCCATCAGCGACATCGAGGACGGGCTCACCGCGGCCGGGCGCCTCGCACCCCACCAGCGCCACTTCCGGGGCGTGCTCGCCATGTCCCAGCTCGACTACGTCGCCCAGCACTGGGACCACGCCGACTGGAAACTCGATCGCGAGCAGATGCTCGAAGAGCTCGGCGCCAGCTGGGTGCGGCTGCTGACCTGACCGCCGCGGCCGGCGTCAGACGGGCTTCGCCGCGTCGAACAGCAGCGCCCGGAGCCACTCGAGGAAGTACTGGTCGCTCAGCCGGGGATTCCACACCATGTCGATTCCGAGGCCGGGCAGCGGGAACGGGAACTCCTCGATCCGCAGATCGGCGAGCGTCCGCATGGTGGCGGCGACCCGGTGGCGCAGCAGCGCGACACCCTCCGCGTGCGACCAGGAACGGCACCAGCAGATAGTCGGAACTGAACTGGCCGACCCGGTAGGGGATGCCCCTGTCCTCCAGCAGCGCATAGGGGAAGACCCGTCGTTCGGTGTCCACGACGACATGCGGCTGGGTGGTGAGAAGGTCGAGCGCGCTCGCCTCCGGCGGCGCGTCCGGCGAGGCCACCACCACGCAGCGGTCGTCGTACAGCCGCTCGCGCGGGTGCGGCGAGAAGTGCCCTCGGAGATCAGCACCACGTCGACGCCCTGGTCCGAGAAGGTGGCCTCGGTCGGCACCGCGATGGTGCGCAGCCGCAGGGTGGTGTGCAGGGCGCGCTCCGCGACCAGCCGCATCAGCCGGGGCCCGATGACGAACGCGGTGCTGTTGGTCAGGGCGACCGTGATGACCCGCTGGTCCGTGGCGGGGTCGAACGAGGGAAGTTCACCACGCGTGCCGTCTGCCTCAGGGCGCTGCGCAGCGGCCCCAGCAGCTCCAGCGCGCGCGGGTGAGGGTGACGCCCGTGCCGTGCCGGACGACGAGCTCGTCCCCCAGCATCCGCCGCATCCTCGTCAGGGCGTGACTCATCGCCGGCTGGGAGAGACCGACCCGCTCGGCGGCCCGGGTCACCGAACGTTCCTCCAACAGGGCGAGGAGGGCACCAGCAGGTTGAGGTTGACCGACGCCAGCCGGTCGAGACCCGAACCCGTGGTGCCCTCCGCCTCTGTGCCCATGCGGCGAACCCTACGTGGCCGCCCGGGTCATCCGGCGCAGCCGGGGATGGGGATGCGGTAGTTGAGCGCCACGGCGGGGGCGGTGCCGTCCCCGTGCCGCCAGCGCATCAGCGCCGGACCGCCGCCCGGTTCCCCGTCGACGTACTCCGGTGCGCCCTCGGCGGGAAGGTGCCCCACCGCCTTCAGGCTCAGCCCGAACTGCTCGGTCCAGAAGTACGGCTGGAAGTCGAGCGGGGTGCCTCCTCACCGCGCACCAGGGCCCTCGCGGCCGCCTTCGCCTGCTCGATCGCGCTGCTCCACAGGGGACACGGCGCACGCCCTGAGCGGTGGGGAACGCCGCGAGGTCACCGACGGCCGCCACATCGGGGCGCACGAGGCCCCGGGTGTCGACCGGAACGGCCCCCTTCGCGGTGAGGCCCGAGCCGGCGAGCCACTCCGTGTTGGGAATGTCGCCGGCGGCGGTGAGGATCACCTCCGCCTCCAGGACCAGGCCCTCGGCGAGGACGACCCGGGCGTTCCCGCCGTGCCCCTCGATCCGCGCGGCCTCGGTCACCACGACGGTGAGGCCCTGCTCCCGCGCCGCCCCGGCGAAGACGTCGGCGAGGTACGGGCCGAGCTGGAGGACGAGCGGCACACCCTGGGAGACGACGGTGACCTCGCAGCCCGCGGCCAGGCAGCCCGAGGCGATCTCCATGCCGAGCGGCCCCCGCCGATCACGACGACCGACGGTTTGGCGGTCAGCCGGGCGCGCAGCGCCAGCGCGTCCTCGAGCCCGCGCAGGGTGAGCTCCTCGGGCAGGTCGGACAGCCGTCTCGCCCGGGAACCGGTGGCCAGCACGACACGGTCGTACGGCAGCGCCGTACCGTCGTCGAGCGTGACGCGCCGGCGGTCCGGGTCGAGTCCGGTCGCCCGCACACCGAGCAGTTCCGTCGCCCCGTGGCCGGCCGGCGGCAGCTCGTGCGCGGTCATGTCGTCGCCGTCGAGCAGCAGCGCCTTGGACAGGGCGGGCCGGCTGTACGCCGCGTGCGGTTCGTCGCCGACGACGGTCAGTTCGCCGTCGAAGCCGGCCTCGCGGAGCGTGTCGGCGGCGGTGAGGCCGGCGATCCCGTTGCCGACGACGACCACGCGCTCCAGGGGGCCGGTGCTCATTCGACCCTCAGTGCCGCGACCGGGCACACACGGGCGGCGGCGGCCGCCAGGGCGGCGTCGGCGCCGTCGACCTCCTCCGTGTCCAGGACGAGTTCGCCCTCGTCGTCGAGGTGCATGAGCCGCGGCGCGGCTTCCTCGCACAGGCCGTGGCCCTCGCAGCGGGGGCGGTCGAGAACGATCCTCATGCGGGGATCACCTCCAGGACGGGGAGCTCTTCGATGCTCCGGGTGGTGTTGCCGGGAACGCGGACCTCGGGTCCGGCGACGAGCCGCTCGACACGCCGGGAGAGCGCCTCGATCACGGCGTGCGCCTCCAGCCGGGCGAGTCCCTGGCCGGCGCAGCCGTGTGGGCCGTACCCGAACGTCAGGTGGTCGACCGGGTTGCGCTCGACGCGGAAGGTGTCCGGGTCGTCGTAGTGCCGCGGGTCGCGGTTGCCGGCGCCGAGCAGCACGGCGACCTGGGCGCCGGCCGGGATGACGGTGCCGCCGACCTCGACGTCCTTGGTGGCGAGCCGGCCCCAGACGTTGATGGGCGGCCAGAAGCGCAGCACCTCGTTGAACGCCGCCGGCACCAGCGCGGGGTCGGCGCGGACCAGGGCGAGCTGGTCGGGGTGCGCGGCGAAGAGGGCGACGATGTTGCCGATCGCCGCGATGGTGGTGTCGACGCCGGCACCGAGGTACTGATGGATGATGTGGCCGGCCGTGTCCGGCGGGATGGCGCCGCGCGCCTCGGCCTCGAAGATGCCGCGGCCCACGGAGCCCTCGGCCAGGTCCTCGGCCGTCACCTGGGAGCACCAGGCGTAGAGCTCGCCGGCGACGGGGAAGTTCTCGGCCGTGCGCTGGTTCATCGGGCCGAGCACCTGCATGGCGGCCTGGCCCCAGCGCAGCATGTTGTCGCGCACATGGCCGGTGAAGCCGATCAGGTCCGCGACGACCTCCAGCGGGAAGGCGCGGGCGAGGGCGTCGATGGCCTCGAAGGAGCCCTTCTCGACGAGTTCGGCGACGAGGGCGTCCGCCTTCGTCTCGATTCCGGCCTTGAGGCCGCGCAGCGCACGCGGCGAGAGGTTCTCGGTGAGCGCGGCGCGCAACTGGGTGTGAGCGGGAGGGTCGGAGGCGAGCGAGGTGCCGGTGAGTGCCTCGTTGACCATCGGATTGAACGCGATCGAGGCCGACGAGAACGACTCCCAGTCCGCGAGGGCGTCCCGGACGACGTCGTACCGCGTCAGCGCGTAGACGTCGTTCCGGGGAGATGCACGACGGGGCCCTGTTCCCGCAGTTCGGCGTGGACCGGGTACGGGTCGATGACGACGTCGTCGGCGAAGAGGTCGACGTCGGAGGTGGGAGGGGTGCTCATGCCCCTCAGTGAAGTCGTCGCCCCCACATCGAACAAGTGAATGCTTTACATGACCCTTCATGCACGGCGTGCATGTTCCGGGAGGTGCGGGCGCGTCGCTGAGCGGTGCGGGCGCGTCGCTGAGAGGGGTTCGGCGCCGTGTGCGCAACCCCTGGTGAATTGTATTTTCGTGGCGTTCATTTCATTGACGGTATGTAAAGCGAATGCCTACTGTGAGCGCAGCCACAGGGTGTGTTCCGCGCACCCCACACCGGAAGACGTGAGGCAGGCATGAGCGTCAAGAGCAACATCGTCAACACCGTCCTGGGCCCGGTGCCGGCCGATGAGCTGGGTGTCGTCTCGGTCCACGAGGCGCTGCTGTCGGTGGTGCCGGGCGCCGAGCACGCCTTCGACGTCCGCATCGACCGCGCGGAGGTCTTCGAGATCCTCGCCGCGAAGCTCAGGGACTTCCGCGCCCACGGCGGCGGCACGATCGTCGACAGCACCGGCATGTTCCACGGCCGCGACGTCCGGCTGTACGAGACCCTCGCCCGCACGACCGGCGTGCACATCGTCGCCTCGACGGGCCAGGGTCCGGAGGACCTGCTCGGCGGCTACTTCCTCACCCGCAGACCAACCCGCCGACCCCTGGCCGGCGGAGAAGTTCGCCGACCTCTTCACCCGGGAGGTCACCGAGGGCATGGTGGTCCCGCGCGTCGAGCGCCGCGGCGCGGCGGGTCTGGTGGCCACCACCGCGACCCGCGAGGGCATGACCGCGACCGACGAGAGCCTGTTCCGGGGTGCGGCCCGGACCGCTCTGGACACCGGCGTCGCGGTCTCCGTCCGCTACGGCAAGGACGCCTTGCACGACCTCGGCGTCGTCCTGGACGAGAAGCTCCCCGCCGACCGAGTCGTCGTCGGCGGACTCGACCGCGAGGACGCCGTCGCCGCCGGCGTGCCCTGGAGGTCGCCCGCCTCGGCGCCTACGTGGCCCTCGACCACGTGGGCACCGAGGACGACACCCACCTCACCGACACCGGGCGCGCCGACCTGGTCGCCGCCCTCGTCGAGGCCGGCTTCGCGGGCCGGATCCTGCTGTCGGCCGGCGCGACCGGCGTGGCGAAGGGCCACACCGGCAACGACCTGCCGTACAGCCACGTCCTGACCAGCTTCGTCCCGCTCCTGAAGACACAGGGTCTCAGCGACGAGGACGCGCGGCGGATTCTCATGGAGAACCCGCGCGACCTGCTGTCGGTGCGCTGAGCGCGCCGGCACCGACAACCGTCAAGCCTCTACTCGAAGGTGAGTGTTGTGTCGAGAGTGAACACGGTCCTCGGGCCGGTCCCGGCCGAGGAACTGGGACTCGTGGCCGTCCACGAGCACATCGGATACGGCATGCCCGGCTCCGAACTGGACACCAAGTGGTGGAAGACGCCCGAGCAGCGGTACGAGGAGACCGTCCCGAAGCTGCGCGCCTTCCACGAGTACGGCGGCGGCACCTTCGTCGACGCGACCGGCATCTGCAACGGCCGTGACATCGACTACTACAAGTCCCTGTCCGCGAAGACCGGCGTCCACATCGTCGCCTGCACCGGCTTCGTCGGCGGCGACACCGCCCTGCCGCACTTCGCCAACGCCGATGTCGACTACCTGATGCGGCAGTTCGTCCACGAGATCACCGTCGGCATCGGCGACACCGGCAGCCTCGCCGGCGTCATCAAGGTCGGCGTCAGCCGCGGCGGCCGCATGACGGACCTGGACAAGCGCATCTACCGGGCCGCCGCCCGCGCCTCGCTCAGCACCGGAGCGCCCCTGCTGACCCACCTCGCGATCGACGCCGAGAACGCGATCTCGATCTTCGACCAGGAGGGACTGCCGCTGGACCGTGTCCTCTTCGGGCACGTCGACGACGGTGTCAACGCCGACAGGACGCGCGACGTGTGGATCGCCGAGAAGGGCGGCCGCATCGGCTTCGACACCTTCGGCTACGAGACCGAGCTGCCCGACCCGCCGTTCTGGGCCCGCCCCCGCAAGGAGCGCCTCGACCACTTCCTGCGGTTCATCGACGGCGGCCGGCGGCTCAAGCAGGTCCTCGCCTCCGCCGACGCCAACTGCAGCCCGCTCGGCTGGCCCGGAGTCAAGGGCCACACCGTCAACTACATCTTCGAGGACCTCATCCCGGACCTCCGCGCCGCCGGTCTCGACGACGCCGCCATCAGGACGGTCTTCGTCGACAACCCCGCCGAATTCCTCACCCTCCGGAAGTAGAGCGAGAACCATCATGCAATCCTCAGAGCTGAAGAACCTGAAGATCGCCGTCGTCGGAGCGGGCTACGGCGGCGCGGCCGCGGCCAAGGCCCTCAGCCTGCTCGGCGCCCAGGTCGACGTCTACGAGCAGGCCAACCGCATCCGCGAGGTCGGGGCCGGCATCGGTCTGCGCCCCGCGACCATGAACCGCTTCCGTGAGTGGGGATCTTCGACGCCATCGCGAAGGTCACCTCGCCGAGCGAGTACTTCGAGATCCTCACCGCCACCTGCGACCCGATCATGAAGGAGGCGTGGCCGGCCGCGGGCGACCAGACCCACACCCATCTGATCCACCGCGGCGACTTCATCGAGGCCCTCCTTGGCGTGCTCCCCGCCGGCATGGTCCACCTCGGTCACAAGCTCGAGCAGATCGAGGACAAGGGCGGCCGCTCCGTCCTCACCTTCGCGGGCGGCAGGACCGTCGAGGCCGACCTGGTCGTCGGTGCCGACGGCATCAAGTCGGTCGTGCGCCGCGAAATGTTCAGCGACCAGGTCCCCGTGTTCGCCGGCGAGCACGCCTACCGTGCCGTCATCTCCCTCGACGCCGCCCACGGCATGGTCGACGACGACAACCTCCGCATGTACATCGGCCGGGGCACCAAGGTCTACCTGCTGCCGCTGCGCCACCGGGGCCAGGTCTCGTTCGACATCACCGCCCTGTGTCCGGACGCCACCTGGACCCCCCAGGTCACCAAGGACGACCTCCTGAAGACGGTGGAGGGCTTCGACGAGCGTCTCGTCAGCATCGCGCGGGACCTCGACATGGACACCGTGAACGTCCGCGCCGTCTACGACATCGACCCGGTCGACACATGGCACTCGGACTCCGTCGTCCTCGTGGGTGACGCCGCCCACTCGATGCTGCACCACCAGGGCCAGGGCGCCAACTCGGCCATCGAGGACGGCGGCGCGCTCGCCGACGCCCTGCGCGAGGCGGACTCCGTGAAGGAGGCCCTGGCCCTGTACCAGGCCACCCGGAAGCCGGTGACCGACAAGCTGCAGAGCATCTCCCGCCAGGGCTGGTCCGAGGACGAGATCAACGAGGTCTTCCCCGGCCAGAAGCCCGCCACCGCTGCCCCCAGGAGTGACCCCATGACACTGCACCCCGAGATCGCCTCGTTCCTGGCCGGCCTGCCGGCCCCCGACGGTGCCCCGCTCGACCCCGTGGCCATGCGCGCCGCGGACGAGACACACGTCGCTTCCCCGAGGAGCGCCTGCCGCTGCACGCCGTCGAGGACGTCACGGCGAAGACGTCCGCCGGCGAGGTGCCGGTACGCGTCTACACCCCGGCGCGGGCCGACAGCCACGGCGTACTGGTCTACTTCCACGGCGGAGCGTTCTTCCTCGGCAGCCTGGAGACCCACGACCACGTCGCACGCTCGCTGGCGAAGGAGACCGGACTCAAGGTCGTCTCCGTCGGCTACCGGCTGGCCCCCGAGGCGGCCTTCCCGCCGGTCTCGACGACTGCTACGCCGTCGTGCGCTGGGCCGCAGAGGCGGACGCCGGCCTGGGCTGGGACGGTACGACCCTCGCCGTCGCCGGCGACAGCTCCGGCGGTACCTTCGCCGCCGCGGTCGCCGCCCGGGCGCACGACGACGGCTTCGACCGGATCACCCACCAGATCCTCTACTACCCCTCGCTCGACCTGGACTTCGACGTCGAGCGCTATGCCTCGCTGCGGGAGAACGCCAAGGGCTACGGCCTGGAGACGGCGGGCCTGAAGCCCTTCAACGCCTTCTACCTCGACAGCGGCGCCGACCCCGCCGACCCGCTGGTGTCGCCCGTCAAGCGGGCCGACCTCACCGGGCTGCCGCCCGCACTGGTCGTCACCGCCCAGTACGACCCGCTGCGCGACGAGGGCGAACTGTACGGGGAGCGGCTGCGCGAGGCCGGAGTGGACGCGAAGGTCAGCCGGTACGACGGCGCCGGCCACGGCTTCGTCCAGCACTTCTCCTGGATCCCGGAGTACCACAAGGTCTTCGAGGAGACGCGCGACTTCCTCGGCCGGCGCTGACCCGGCCGGCCGGGCACGAGTTCGGAACTTCGGAAAGAGGACCATGACGCAGGCAGTCGACGTCCACCCCTGGTGTCGCCGTGGGGCCGGTTCGGTCTGTACAGCTTCTTCATCGACGCACCCGAGCCCGCGATCGTCGACACCGGCATCGCCTCCTCGCCCGCCGGGGAATGGCCCCGGCGCTGGAGGCGATCGGGCGCCGGATCGAGGACGTGCGCTGGATTCTGCTGACCCACGGCCACATCGACCACATCGGCGGGGCGCACGCCCTGTGGGAACTCACCGGACGGCGCGCCCAGGTGGTCGTCCACGAGGCCGACGCGCCGATGCTCCGCTCGCGCCGGGCCCACGTGGAGGAGTACCTGGCGGGTCGCGGCCGGTACCTCGACGACCCCGGGGAGAGGCGAAGACGACGGCCGCCACCCGGGCCGTCATCTCCGGCGAGATGGAACCCACCCTGCTGGTCAGGGGCGGTGAGACCCTCTCCTCGGCGGCGACGTCAGCGTCTCGGTGCACGCGGTACCGGGCCACACCCCGGATCGGTCGCCTACGCCGTCGACGGACAGCGTTCGGTCTTCACCGGCGACGCCGTCCAGGTCCACGGGGCGGCCAACGGCTTCCCCGGCTACACGGACCCGGCCGCCTACCGGGCGAGCCTCGCGTACCTGCGCGACGAGATCCGCCCCCGCCGCCTCTACCTGGGGCACCCCTACCGCCGCGCCGACGGCACGCCGTACGGCGTCGAACTCGACGAGGCGGAGGCCAGGAGGCCCTCGCCCAGAGCCTGGACATCGAGGCCCGGGTCGCCGCGGCAGCCCGCGGATGCCTGGAGGCGGGACCGCGGGAGACGGATTCGCCGTACTCCCCGTTCGCCCGCGTGGCCGGGGAACTCGGCTACACCGGCGATCCCGCCCTCGAACCGTCGCCGTTCTTCACCACGATGGCCGGCTACCGCACGCACCTCGAACAGAACCTGTAGTACAGGAGTTTCCTCATCATGACCGACCTTCACACGGTCCGCGCGGGCGCGCAGCCGATCGGCGTCCGCAAGGATCTCCGGGTGCCGATGCGCGACGGCGTGACCCTCGCGGCCGACGCCTACAGCGGTACGGACGACACCCCGCGGCCCGCGCTGGTGGCCCTCAGCCCCTACGGCAAGGAACTCCAGGCCCTCGCCCTGACGACCCCGCCGCAGCGCCGGCCCAGCCCCATGTGGGACGGCTGCATCGAGGCCGGCGACATCGCCCGCGTCGTCCAGGAGGGCTACGTCCACGTCATCGGCGACCTGCGCGGCTCCGGTGCCTCCGAGGGCGAGCACATCGGCAACTACAACGCCGGCGGCGTCTCCCTCGGCCAGGACGCGTACGACTTCATCGAGTGGGTCGCGTCCCAGCCGTGGTGCGACGGCAACGTCGGCATGATCGGCATCTCCTACTTCGGCTCCATGCAGGTGCTCGCCGCGGCCGAGCGGCCCCCGAGCCTCAAGGCGATCTTCGTCAGCGGCGGCCACTACGACTTCTACGAGACCACCTACCACGGCGGCGTCATGTGGTTCATGCCGCGCGCCGCCCGCGAGGGCCGCGGCGGCGACTCCGGCTGGGCGTTCACCGACGGCGTGAAGTCCCGGATGCTGGAGACGTACTCGCCCGAGGAGATCAGGAAGCGGGTCGCCGAGCGCCTGGACGACCCGGACGTGGCCGCCTGGCCCAACCTGGTCCATGTGCTCAACTACCCCAAGAACCACGAGGCCTGGTTCGACATCGTGATGAACGAGGTCGACGGCGACTGGTACGAGGAGCGCAACCCGGTCACCCTCGCGCCGGACATCGACATCCCGGTCTGGCTCCAGATCGACCAGGGCCGCGGCTGGACCCTGGACGGCACCATCGAGCTCTACCACCGGCTCAACGGTCCGAAGAAGCTGGACATCGGCCCGTACCTGCCCATGCAGTCGCGCCCTTCATCGAGGAGCACGACAAGATGTTCCGCTGGTACGAGTACTGGATCAAGGGCATCGACAACGGGGTGATGGACGAACCCGCCGTCACCGTCCACGTCGAGGGCTCCCGCCAGTACGTCACCGGCGCGCAGTGGCCGCCGAAGGCCGTAGAGCACCGGCCGCTCTACCTCCGCCCGCGCCACAAACTCTCCTTCGAGCCCGAGCCGATGGGCGCCGAGCACGCCGTCCCCGACGGCTTCTACCAGGCGCCGCTCACGGTCACCGACAAGGTGGAGATCCTCAGCTGGAGCACCGAGCCGTTCACCGAACCCACCGAGATGATCGGCCAGGGCGCGGCACACCTCTTCGCCGAGATCGACCAGCCCGACACCAACTTCATCCTCCGCGTGTGGGACGAGGCCCCGGGCGGCAAGCGGCAGCTCGTCACCACCGCCTACCTCAAGGCCTCGCACCGCGAACTCGACGAGGAGCGCACCACCGAGGGCGACCCGTACCACCCGCACACCCGCGCGGTGCCGGTCGAACCGGGAAAGATCGAGGAGTACGTGCTGCGCGTCTACCCGTTCGCGGCGACGTTCCTGCCGGGCCACAAGCTGGTCGTGGAGCTCTCCAACGACGAGCCGCTCGCCGACGCGCACAACGCGCTGCTGCCGCCGGACGCCTTCCACCTGCCGGTGGGCCGCCCCGTCACCCACAAGATCTACCGCGACGCCGCCCACCCTCGCGGCTCCTGCTGCCCTTCACCACGGCCGGGGCGGTGGAGACGACGTAGCGGACCGTCCCGGACGGCGAAGCCGAAGGGCGCGTGCCGGTGCCCGGTGGCACGCTGGGTCAAGGGAATCTGCGAAAGGACATCGCGTGATCACCACCGACTTCGCCCCCGGGGCGCCTTGCATGCTCGACCTCGGCGTCCCCGACGTCGCCACCGCCGCCGCCTTCTACGGCACGGTGCTCGGCTGGGACTACGAACCCATGGGGGAGGCCGAGACGGAGGGCGTGGAAGGCGGCATGTTCCGCAAGGACGGCAAGATGGTCGCCGGCCTGGGCAAACTCACCGAGGAGGGCGCGCCCGGCCTGGATGATCTACTACAGCGTCACCGACGCGGACGCCACGACCCGGGCGGTGGAGCGCGGCGGCGGCACCGTGCGGGTGCCGCCGATGGACCTCGAGCAGTGGGGGCGGATGGCCCAGTACAGCGACCCGCTGGGCGGCCAGTTCGCCGTCTGGCAGCCGCGGGAGAGCAAGGGCGTCGACCTGGTGGACGAGCCGGGCTCGCTGTCCTGGACCGAGCTCTACACCAGCGACGCGGCCGCCGCGAAGGAGTTCTACGGCAGTGTCTTCGGCTGGCGGTACAGCGACATGGAACTGCCGGGCGGTGAGGGCACGTACACCCTGATCACCCCGGCCGGGCAGCCCGAGGAGCGTATGCACGGCGGCCTGATGCAGGTCGACGAGGGGCCCTCGCCCTGGCCGGCGGCCGGCCGTACTGGCACCCGGTGTTCAACGTCACCGACTGCGATGCCGCGGTCGCCGAGGTCACCGGGCACGGCGGGAGCGTGCAGATGGGACCGGCGGACGCGGAGGGCGTCGGCCGGATGGCCGTCTGCCTCGACCCGCACCGGGCGGACTTCGTGGTCCTCACCCCCGCCTCGAGCTGACCGACGGACCGGCAGGGTGCGGTCGCCCCGCACCCAGGGCGTCCAGCACCTCCTGGTCGGTGACCTGGTGATAGTCCTCGTACCACTCGCCGACGGACCGCAGCCGCCGCGGCCGGTACAGCGACACCACGTCGTCGGCCTCGTCCCGCAGCTCCGCGGCGGTCCCGTGACCGCACACCGGCACCGCCAGGGTCAGCCGCAGCGGTCCGCCGCGCCGCAGACGCCGCAGGGCCGCGCGGGCGGTGATGCCCGTCGCCAGCCCGTCGTCCACGACCACGATGCTGTGACCGGCGACCTCCGGAGCGGGCCGGTCACCCCGGTAGACCCGCTCGAGCCGGCGCAGCTCGGCCCGCGCCCGGTCCACCTCGGCGCCGAGCTTGTCCTCCGAGAGGTCCAGGACCCTCATCCCCGTACGGTCGAACACCGGCGGATCGTCACCGGCGACCGCCCCGATCCCCACCTCGGGGACCCGGGAACCCCGATCCTGCGGACCACCAGGACGTCCAAAGGCACCTGCATCGCGCGGGCGATCTCCGCCCCGACCGGGACACCACCGCGCGGCAGCGCCAGCACGGTCACGTTCGCGAGATCACCGCTGCTCGACCACTCCAGCATCCTGACGGCCAGTTCCTGTCCCGCCTGCGCACGGCTCCGGAATCGCACGGCTCGCTCCTTCCTCGGCCACGTCCACCTGGGAGCCGGGTAACCGTGAATCCGGTGGGCCAACCTGCCGGGGAGCGGACCGGTCAGAGGCGCGGGGCTCCCGTCACCGACATCACCAGGGAGTACAGAGAGGTGGTGGCGGTCAGGAACAGCCGGTTGTTCCGCGGCCCGCCGAACGCGACGTTGGAGACCGGCTCGGGCACGCGCAGCCGTCCTATGAGGGTGCCGTCGGGGTCGTAGCAGTGCACGCCGTCGTCGAGCGCGGCGGCCCACAGACGGCCCTCGTCGTCGAAGCGGATGTTGTCGAAGCGGACGTCCCCCGCCCCTCGGCGAAGACCCGGCCACCGGACAGCGTGCCGTCGTCCCGGACGCCGAACTCATGGATCCGGGCGGCCCGTGAGTCGGAGACGAGGAGCCGGCTCTCATCGGGGGACAGGACGACCCCGTTGGGGCCGTCGAACCCGTCCGCGGCGAGGTGGACCTCCCCGACGCCGGGTCGATCCGGTACACGTGGCACGCGCCGATCTCCGACTCGGCGCGATGGCCCTCGTAGTCGCTGATGATGCCGAAGTCCGGGTCGGAGAACCAGATCGTGCCGTCGGAGCGTACGACGGAGTCGTTGGGGCTGTTCAGCCGTTTGCCGGCGTACCGGTCGGCGAGGACGGTCACACTCCCGTCCGCTTCGGTGCGGGTCACCCGGCGGTTGCCCTGCTCGCAGGTGACCAGCCGGCCCCGCCGGTCGACGGTGTTGCCGTTGCTGTGACCGGCCGGGGTACGGAAGACACCGACCGTCCCGGTGGCCTCGTCCCAGCGCATGATGCGGTCGTTCGGGATGTCGCTCCAGACCAGCTGGCGCCAGGCGGGCAGATACAGCGGCCCCTCCGCCCAGCGGCAGCCGTCGTACAGGACCTCCAGCCTGCTGTCCCCGTTCACACACCGTCCGGTACGGAAACGGTCGTCCAGGATCTCGTACGGGCTGTCGGCGGGCATGGCGTCCTCTCCCGGAGAGCGATCGGAAGGGATTCAACCACGCGTCCCCTCACGGCCGTTCGGACGGGGCGCGCCGCTGCGGCCGAGGCGTCGGCTGAGGGGCTGCGCGTCCCGCCGCGCTACGCGGCGTGCGTGCCGGCGACGAACACGCGCGTATGGGCGGACGCCCGCAGGCGGGCGGGATGGTCCTCGACATCCCCGGCCCGTACCGCGTCCCCGGTGGGACGCCGAGCAACGCGGCAGTCGTCACCGCGGGCCGTCGAGGCGACGGCCCGCACCCGCCGACGGACGGGAGCGGGCCGCGGGCCCGCTCAGCCGAGGAGGTCGGCGACCAGCGCCGCGAACTCCTCCGGGGTGGCGAGGCGCAGACCGAGCTGTTCGGCCTTCGCGCGCTTGGACCCCGCGCCCTCGCCCGCCACCACCAGCGCGGTCTTCCTGGAGACGCTGGAGGAGGAGCGTCCGCCGGCCCGCTCGATCAGTTCGTTCATCTCGTTGCGGGAGAGCTTCTCCAGGCTGCCGGTCATCGCGCCGGTGACCACCACCGTCATCCCGGCCAGCGGGCCGCCCTCCGCCGGAGCCTCGTCCCCGGCACCGGGAGGCGGCGGCGGAGTGGCGCCGGGCTCCGTCATATTGACCCCGGCGGCGGCCAGCTTGTCGATGAGCGGCGCGAGTTCGGCCAGCTCCGCGACGATGGTGGGCGCCTTCTCCGGCCCGATGCCCTCCACCCGCTGCATCGACTCCGCGTCCGCAGCCCGGATGTGGTCCATGGTGGCGAAGTGGCGGGCGATACGCCGGGACATGGACCGCCCCGTGCCCCGCACCCCCAGCGCGCACAGCACCCGCGACAGCGGCTGCTCCTTGGCCCTGGCGAGCGCGGTGAGCAGATTGTCGGTGCTGGTCTCGCCCATCCGCTCCAGCGCGAGCAACTGGTCGCGCTCCAGGGCGAACAGATCGGCGAGATCGGTCACCAGACCCGCCTCCACGAGCTGTACGACCCGGGTGCCGCCCAGCCCCTCGATGTCGAGCTGGTCGCGCCCCGCGGCGTAGGCGAGGGACGCGACGAGGTGGCAGTTGCGGCCCTGGGCGCAGCGCCAGCGCTCCTCGCTGGAGTCGATCTGCGAACCGCAGCGCGGACACAGCTCGGGGAACTCGATCGGCCGCTCCTCACCCGTACGCAGATGGGCCACCGGGGCCTCGATGCGGGGGATGACGTCGCCCGCGCGGTGGACCATGACATGGTCGCCGAGGCGCAGGTCGCGGCGGGTGATGTCGGCCGGGTTGTGCAGCGTGGCGTAGGTGATGGTGGAGCCGTCGATGACGACCGGTTCGAGGACACCGCGCGGCGCGATGATCCCGGTGCGGCCCACGTTCCACTCCACCTCCAGCAGGCGGGTGATCTTCTCCACGGCCGGCAGCTTGTAGGCGATCGCCCAGCGCGGCGCACGGGTGCCGGAACCCGCGGCCCGCTGGTCCTCGGCGAGGTCGGCCCTGATGACGATGCCGTCGATGCCGAAGGGCAGTCCGGCGCGGAGCGCGGCGATCTCCTTCACCCGCTCCAGGACCTCCTCCGCGCTCTCGGCGACCACGTCCGGGACGGCGGTCCTGGCACTGGTGTGCACACCGAGAGCGCCGGCCAGCTCCATCAGCTCGCTGTGCGCGAGCCCGTTCAGCTTTTCGGTGAGCGGGGCATCGGTGCCGGGCAGCGGCAGCAGCCCGTAGCCGAAGAACGTCATCGGCACCGTGTAGACCCGCTCCCTCGCGCGCAGCGTGCCCGCCGCCGCGTTGCGCGGGTTGGCGAACGGCTGCCCGCCGTGCGAGGTGCGCACCTCGTTGGCATGCTCGAACTGGGCGTCCGTCATGAGGACTTCGCCGCGCACCTCCAAGGTGACCGGCTGGCTCAGCAGCTCCGGCAGCCCCTCGACGGTGCCGATCGCGTGCGAGACGTCCTCCCCGGCCGTCCCGTCCCCGCGGGTGATCAGCCGGGTGAGACGGCCGGCGCTGTACCGGGCGGCGATCGCGAGCCCGTCCAGCTTCGGCCCCACACCGAAGCGCGTGGCGTCCCGGCCGATACGGCGGGACAGGGAAGCGGTCCAGGCCGTGAACTCCTCCGCGGAGAACACGTTGTCCAGACTGAGCATCGGCACCGTGTGCGGTACGTCGCCCTCCACCGCGCCACCGGCGACCTTCCCGGTGGGGGAGTCGGGCAGTATCCCGTCCGGATGCTCCGCCTCCCAGTCCGCGATCCCCCGCACCAGCCGGTCGTAGGCGTCGTCGTCCAGCACCGAGGTGCCGCCCTCGTAATAGGCGGCCGCCGCGCGCACGGCGTCCTCGACCGCCTGGGCGTAGGCGGCGGCATCCACGATCACTGCTGCTGGTGTTGTCATACGCCGCATCTTGCCCCCACCACTGACAACGGGGTCCGTCGGCGATCAGTTGCCTAAAAGCTTTAGGGAGATGCACAATGGAGTTAGTTGATTGGGAGGATGGTTATGGCAGCACGTGCGGGACTGACCACCGAACGCCTGACCAGGGCGGGGGCCGAGCTCGCCGACGAGGTCGGCTTCGACCAGGTCACCGTCTCGGAGCTCGCCCGGCGCTTCGACGTCAAGGTGGCGAGCCTCTACTCCCACCTGAGGAACTCCCACGACCTCAGGACACGGATCGCGCTGCTCGCCCTCGAGGAACTCGCCGACCGCGCCGCCGACGCCCTCGCCGGACGGGCCGGCAAGGACGCCCTGACCGCGCTGGCGAACGTCTACCGCGACTACGCGCGCGAGCACCCCGGACGCTACGCCGCCGCCCAGTTCCGGCTCAGCCCCGAAGCGGCAGCGGCGAGCGCCGGGGTACGGCACGCGCAGATGACCCGCGCCCTGCTGCGCGGCTACGACCTCACGGAACCGGACCAGACCCATGCCGTCCGCCTCCTCGGCAGCGTCTTCCACGGCTACGTCAGCCTGGAGATGGGCGGCGGATTCAGCCACAGCGCCCCCGACACCCAGGACACCTGGACCCGGGTCCTCGACGCGCTGGACGCCCTCCTGCGCAACTGGCCCGAACCCTGACCCCATCCGCCCCCACCCACGGACGAGAAGCGATGCCCTCCACCTGGACCACCACGCCCGTCACCGCCGGCCTCGTACACGGCGCCCTGGAGCTGGAACACACGGCGAACGGGATCCTGCCTCACCGCCTGCCCGCCCGGGCCCGCGCCCAGAACACGGACGGTCAGCTCGCGATGGCCGAGTCCCAGCCCTCCGGCGTACGACTGGTCTTCCGCACCCGCGCGACCGCCGTCGAACTCGACACCCTGCCCACCAAACGGATCTACGTCGGAGCCCCGCCCCGTCCGGACGGCCTCTACGACCTGCTCGTCGACGGACACCCGGCCGGCCAGGCCGTCGCGACCGGCGGCAACACCCTGACCATCGACATGAGCACGGGCACCGTCGAACACGGCACAGGCCCCGTCGCCACCCTCCGCTTCACCGGTCTGTCCGGCGAGGACAAGACCGTGGAGATCTGGCTGCCGCACAACGAGACCACCGAACTGGTCGCCCTGCGTACCGACGCCCCCGTCGAGCCCGCCCCCGCCTCCGGCCGCCGCACCTGGCTGCACCACGGCAGCTCCATCAGCCACGGCTCCGACGCCGCGAGCCCCACCGGCACCTGGCCCGCGCGCGCCGCGGCACTCGGCGGTGTGGACCTCGTCAACCTGGGCTTCGGCGGCAGCGCCCTGCTCGACCCGTTCGTCGCCCGCGCGATACGCGACACGCCCGCCGACCTGATCAGCGTCAAGATCGGCATCAACCTGGTGAACGCCGACCTGATGCGGCTGCGCGCTTTCGCCCCCGCCGTCCACGGCTTCCTGGACACCGTCCGCGACGGCCACCCCACCACGCCGCTGCTCGTCGTCTCACCGATCCTGTGCCCCCTCCACGAGGACACACCCGGCCCCACCGCCTACGACTTCAGCCACCTCGCCGAGGGCAGGCTCCTGTTCACCGCCACCGGCGACCCCGAGGAGCGGGCCGCGGGCAAGCTGACCCTCGGCGTCATCCGCGACGAACTGCGGCGCATCGTGACGCGACGTGCGGCGGACGACCCGAACCTGCACCAGCTGGACGGCCGTGACCTCTACGGCGAGCCGGACCACGCCGAACTGCCGCTGCCCGACCGGCTCCACCCCGACGCGGCCACGCACCGCCGCATCGGCGAACGCTTCGCCGCCCACGCCTTCACGGCCGGCGGCCCGTTCGGCGACGGCACGGGCTGACCTGCTCGAGCCCATGCCCGGCGGGCGGGCTGCCGCCGATGTCGCCGCGCGGCAGCACGAAGCTGTGATGGCCGGGGCCGGCCATCGTGTCCCGTCACCTCCACGCCGAGGTGTTACATCGATGAAAGAAGCCCTCACAGGATCGTGACCCGGCGCCGGGCCTGTCAAGAGACCCGCCGGGCCGGGCCGCTGGTCATCCCGGTGCCGTGCGGCGCGTGCTGACGGGGCATCAGCTCTGCGCGAAGCCTGGACAGCCGTCGGGCGGCGTGCTGTCATTCCGCTGCACAATGAATTTCCAACGTTGGAATAAAAGGCGGCCGAGCCGACGGCCACCCCTGTTTCGTCCTGGCCCCATGCCCCCTGCGCGAGGAAAGGTTCGATGACAAGACAACTCCCCGATCCCGATGGTGGACCCTGCTGACCGTGGGTGCCCTGGCCCTGTCCACGGGCGCCCTGGCTCCCGCCGCGTCGGCCGCCGCGCCGATCGCCGGACTGTCCGCCGGCACGGCCGCCGCCGACGCCGACGTCGTGGTGCACGGCCTCAAGGGCGAGTACTTCAGCATGTCGGCACCGTGCGCCCGGGACTTCGCCGAACTCGGCGGCACCCTGCTGGAGCCGCAGATCAACTTCTCCGGACTCACCGGCACCTTCGAGGAGCTGACCGGTCGGACGGAGCACACGACCGCCCGCTGGACGGGGCAGATCGAGGCACCGGAAACCGGCGACTACACCTTCTACGCCATCGGCGACAACGGTTTCCGGCTGTTCATCGACGACGAGCCCGTCATCGACCACTGGGTGGGCGACTGGGACAGGGAACAGACCAGCGCGACGGTCAGGCTCGCCGCCGGCGAGCAGCACGACTTCCGTATGGAGATGTTCCAGGACGTCGGCGGCGCCAACATGTTCCTGCGCTGGTCGACGCCCACGATGCCCAAACAGCTCGTGCCGACGACGGCGTTCACCCCGCCCGCCGGTTTCGAGGTCTTCCCCGTCGAGCCGACCGTCACCGAGGACGGCCGCACGCTGCGCGCACGGTTCGAGAACCCGGTGGGCGGCCTCGCCGGGGTGGCCGGACACCTGAAGGCCGAAGCCGACACGACCGCCATGCCGGTCAAGTCGGTGACCGCCGCCCCCGGCGACCCCACTCCTTCTGATCAGGCTCTCCGAGCCGATCCAGAAGAACCAGCAGGTCCGGTTCACCTACGACGGCGAGGGCGGCCTCACGGCAGGCGGCAAGGCCGTACCCCGTATCGTCCGCTACGCCGTGAACACCTCCACCCACCGCATCACCACCCCGTGGGGCGACAGGACCGACACGAGGAACCCGCTGCCGGAGTACCCGCGCCCGCAGCAGGTCCGCTCCCAGTGGAAGAACCTCAACGGGCCCTGGCAGTTCAGCGGCGCGAAAGCCGGTGAGCGGCCGGTCTTCGGCAAGGACCTCGACGAGAAGATCATCGTGCCGTTCCCGGTCGAGTCGCAGCTCTCCGGGCTCGAGCGGCACGAGGATCACATGTTCTACCGCAAGCTCGTGGACGTGCCGAAGAACTGGAAGGTCGGCAAGAGCGGCACGGCCAACCGGCTCAAGCTCAACTTCGGCGCCGTCGACTACCAGGCCACCGTCTACGTCAACGGGCGGAAGGTCGCCGAACACACCGGCGGCTACAACGCCTTCACCGCCGACATCACCGACGCGCTCAAGAGCAAGGGCAAGCAGGAGATCGTCGTCGCCGTCACCGACACCGGCGGCGCCGACCAGCCGACGGGCAAGCAGTCCACCCACCCCGGCGGCATCTTCTACACCCAGTCGTCCGGCATCTGGCAGACCGTCTGGATGGAACCCGTCGCCCACGCCGCGATCGACAACGTCGTCACCACGCCCGACATCGACACCGGCACCCTCGCCGTGACCGTCGAGTCCGAGAACGCCTCCCGGCACGCCCGCGTCGAGGCCGTCGCCCGCGACGCCCGCGGCAAGGTCGTCGGCCGGGTCAGCGGACCCGCCGGCAGCAAGCTGGACCTGCGCGTCGCCGGACAGCGCCTGTGGAGCCCGGACGACCCCTACCTCTACGACCTCGACATCAAGCTGAAGGACGGCCGGTCCACCGACGAGGTCGGCAGCTACTTCGGCATGCGCGAGATCGGCATCAAGGAGGTCGGCGGCTTCCAGAAGCTGGTCCTCAACGGCAAACCGGTCTTCTCCTCGCCACCCTCGACCAGGGCTTCTGGCCCGACGGCCTCTACACCGCGCCCAGCGACGACGCCCTGGCGTTCGACCTCGAAGCGCACAAGAAGCTCGGCTTCAACGCCGTCCGCAAGCACATCAAGGTGGAGTCACCGCGCTGGTTCTACCACGCGGACAGACTCGGCCTGCTGGTCTGGCAGGACTTCGTCTCCGGGAACATCACCAACGAGGCCGGGCAGAAGGCCTTCGTCGACCAGGGCCGGGAGATGATGCGCCAGCACCACAACTCGCCCTCCGTCATCGGCTGGATCGTCTTCAACGAGGGCTGGGGCGAGTGGAACCGCGAGGCGACCGGACGGATCGCCGAGTCGGTGAAGGCCGCCGACCCGTCCCGTGTCGTCAACACCCACAGCGGCGTCAACTGCTGCAACTCCAAGGGTGACTCGGGCACCGGCGACATCATCGACCACCACGACTACAACAACGACGACGCGCCCTTCCCGGACCACCGGGCGGCCATGGACGGCGAACACGGCGGCTTCACACTGCGCACCCCGGGCCATATGTGGCCGGGCACGCCGACCGTGATCTACAGCGGTGTCGGCGACAAGGAGGCGCTGACCCGCAAGTACGTCGAGAACACCGAGAAGTTCTATCTCGACCAGGCCGGCGCCGAACTCTCCGGATCGGTCTACACGCAGATCACCGACCTGGAGAACGAACTCAACGGCCTGTACACCTACGACCGCCGGGAGATCAAGGTCGACCCGGTCCGGGTCCGTGAGATCAACCGCGAGGTCATCGCGGCCGGCGCCGCCGCGGGCGACCGCGAGCCGCTCAAGGGCGGCGGGTCCTGGTCCCTCGACGAGGGCAGCGGCAGCACCGCGAAGGACGCCGGCCCGAACGGCAAGCCGCTCACCCTGAGCGAGGGCACCGGCTGGACCCCGGAGTCAGCGGCAGCGCGCTGACGTTCGACGGCCGGGGGCAGTACGCCGAGACCGCGGGCCCCGTGGTCGACACCACCGGCAGCTACACGGTCTCCGCCTGGGTCACCCTCGACTCCCTGCCCGGCAACTACGCCAGCGCCGTCAGCCAGGACGGCCGCCGCCAGGCCAGCCCCTTCTATCTGCAGTACGGCCAGGGCGCGTTCGCCTTCAGCACGCCCGACGGACAGCGCGCACGGCTGGCCACCACGCCGGAGACCGGCCGCTGGTACCACCTCGCCGGGGTGCGGGACGACGCGACGAACCAGATCAAGCTGTACGTCGACGGCGAGCTCGCCTCGACGGCGACCGCCGGCCCCGCCTACGTCGCCACCGGCCCGCTCGCCGTGGGCCGCGCCAAGTACAACGGAGAGAACACCGACTTCTGGAGCGGCGCGGTCGACGAGGTCCGCGCCTACGACAAGGCGCTCACCGCCGAGGAGGTGAGCGCGCTCTACAACGGGGAGAAGCGGTAGCCCTGCTGACGGCGGGGTGGTGCGGGCGCCCTATGGGCCCGCACCACCCCGCTTCATGGCGTCAGGGGCCCAGGGGGCCTCCACCGCCCAGGTGGTGTCCTCGGTGAAGAGGCCGGGGCCGTCCCAGGCGTGGGTGCCACCCGGGGTCGCCAGCCACAACTCGGAGTTGTAGTGGCGCAGATACTGCTCGGGGAAGTTGTAGGCCGACAGCCTCACCCCGCCGTTCGCGCCCCGGACGGGGCAGAAGGTGGCGTCGGCGCGGAACAGGTCGCCGCTGCCGCCCTCCTTGTAGACGCGGTACGCGCGGTGGCGCAGATACTCGCCCGGATAGTTCCGCGACTCGAACGAGTAGCAGGTGCTGTTGGCCAGACCGGGCACGATCCGCCAGGTGGCGTCGTTCCTCAGCAGCGCGTCGCTGCCGCTGTTCACGACCGCGGTGAACGCGGCGCCGTCCTGGTGCCGCACGGAGCGGTCGGTGTAGCCGGGCGTCGTCACGCGCAGCGACCTGTACTGGCCGGTGGGCAGCGTCACGGGCGCGGTGGACGAGCGCGAGGCGTCGATCAGGGCCCGGTTGGCGGCCGTGACCCTGGCCTCGTCGACCTTGACCACCTGACGGTCGTAGGTGAGCAGGCCGTTGGCCTCGTTCTCGACATCGGTGATCTCCGTGTAGACCGAGGCGGACAGCCCCCGGGGCATACGGACCTCACGGATACCGTCCAGCAGGCCGATGAACCGGTTGTTCAGATGCGCGAGGTCGGGCTGGTCCTCGTAGCTGAAGCCGCCGCCGGGGTACCACTCGTGGCCGGCCACCTTGAAGCCCAGCCCGCCGAACTCGCCGAGGACGGCGGCACGGGTGGCGCTGGGCACCGTGGTGCCGGGGCCGACGTACATATGGTGGTCGACCACATCACCGTTGCCGCCGTCCACCGCCCCGCAGCAGTTGACGCCGCTCATGTTGTTCACCAGCCGGGACGGGTCGTACGCCTTGACCTCGTCGGCGAGGCGGGCCTGGTCGTACTGGCCCCAGCCCTCGTTCTGGTTCACCCACATCACCAGGGACGGTGAGCTGCGGTGCTGGTCGATGATCCGGTCGTACTCGGCCTCCCACTGGGTGCGTGCCGCCGCGTCGGGGGTGCGCGTGTCCATGGCCGGCATGTCCTGCCACACCAGCAGTCCGAGCCGGTCGGCCCAGTAGAACCAGCGCTGCGGCTCGACCTTTATGTGCTTGCGCACCATGTTGAAGCCGAGGTCCTTGTGCTTCTGCAGGTCGTACCGGAGGGCGGCGTCGGTCGGCGCGGTGTAGATCCCGTCCGGCCAGTAACCCTGGTCCAGGGTGCCCGTCTGGAAGACGAACTCGCCGTTCAGCACCGGTCGCAGCAGTCCGTCGACACGGGCGACGCCGATGGAGCGCATACCTGTGTAGCTGCCGGTGGAGTCGACCGCCGTGCCGCCGGACAGCAGCTCCGCCCTCACGTCGTAGAGGAAGGGGTCGTCCGGCGTCCAGCGGCGCGGGTTGGGGACCGGGACGGTGAACTCGCCGCCGACCGGTCCGGTGGCGGTGCCGACCGTGGTGCCGCCGGATGAGACGGTGACACGGGCCTGGTGGCCGTTGATCCCCGCGCCCCGCACGGTGACCTTGAGACGGTTGTTGCCGAGGTCCGGCACCATGTCGAGGCGGGTGATGTGCGCGGCCGCCGTGGGTTCCAGCCACACCGTCTGCCAGATGCCGGACGCGGCGGTGTAGAAGATGCCCCCACCCGGATGGGGTGTCACCTCGTTGACGCGCTGTTTGCCGACCGCCTGGCCGCCGGTCTGGCTGGGGTCCCACACGGAGACGACGACGGTGTTGGTGCCGCCGTTCAGCAGGTCGGTGATGTCGTAGGAGAAGGAGTCGTAGCCGCCGCTGTGGACGGCGCCGGCCTGCCGGTCGTTGACCCACACGGTGGTACGCCAGTCACTGGCGCCGAAGTTGAGCTGGACGCGGCGGCCGTTCCAGTTCGACGGGACGGTGAAGGTGCGCTTGTACCAGAGCTTGTCGTTCTGGGTGATCCTGCGCTGGATGCCGGACAGGGCGGACTCGGCGGCGAACGGCACCCGGATCTGCTCGGTGAACGAGGCGGGCCGGCCGGCGTCCGCCGAGGTGACGGCGAAGTCCCAGACGCCGTTGAGGTTGGCCCAGTCGGGGCGGGTGAGCTGCGGACGGGGGTACTCGGGCAGCGGGTTGTCGACCGGGACCTGGCTGGTCCACGGGGTGGTCATCGGCGCGGGCTTCGGGGTCCACGCCTGAGGTGCCTGAGGTGCCTGAGGTGCCTGAGGTGCCTGAGGTGCCTGGGGTGCCGCCGCCGCGGTGCCGGCGACGGTGAGAAGCGTTCCGGCGACGAGGGCCAGGACCGCGAGCACGGTGGTGACCCGGCGTGCCCGCCGTCTGGACCGGGGAGGGAAGGGGCGGGGCGGGTGTTCGACGCATCGTCACTCCTTGGGAAGTGGGGGTGGGAGACGTGCGCGTGCGGAAACGGCCGGTCGCGCGATGGAGCGTGACCGGCCGCCTGGTGCCCGGGTGCCGCGGCGTCCGCGGCACCCGGAGTTCTACAGCAGTTGCCGTCTGCGGCCCAGCCAGGTCTGGGCGATGACGACCAGGGCCAGGAAGGCGCCGCTGACGACCTGCTGGTAGGAGGAGTCCAGGGAGCCGACCTGGTTGATGACGTTCTGGATCACCCTCAGCAGCAGCACACCGACCAGCGAGCCGCTGACATATCCGAGCCCGCCGGTGAGCAGCGTGCCGCCGATGACGACGGCGGCGATGGCGTCCAGTTCCATGCCGTTGCCGAGGATCGTCACCCCGGAGGCGAGCCAGGCCGCGTTGAGCGCCCCGGCCAGTCCCGCCAGCACCCCGGACAGCGTGTAGACGAGGATCTTGGTACGGGCCACCGGGGCGCCCATCAGCGCCGCCGCGTCCTCGTTCCCGCCGACCGCGTACACATGCTGTCCGAAACGCGTACGGCGCAGGACGACGGCGCCGCCGACGAACAGCGCCAGCGTGATCCACACCGGGTTGCCGAGACCGAGGGTCGTGCCCTGGCCGAGTTCGGCGAGGAACGAACCCTTGCCGATCAGATACGTGTTGGCGCCCTCGTCGGTGAGCGCCAGCATCAGACCGCGCGCGCCGAGCATGGCCGCCAGGGTGACGATGAACGGCGCCAGCCGGGAGCAGGCCACCAGCAGTCCGTTGACGACGCCGACCGCCCCGCACACGACCAGCGGCAGCAGCAGCGCCACCAGGGTGCCGTGCCGTGAACCCCAGGCCGCCAGGACCCCGCCGAGCGCGAACAGCGAGCCGACCGACAGATCGATGCCCCCGGTGATGATCACGAAGGTCATGCCGAGCGCGACGATCGCCAGGAACGCCGAACTCGTCGCCATGTTGCCGACGTTGTCCCCGGTGGCGAAGGAGTCGAAGCTGAACGACGCCACCAGGGAGACGACCACCAGCACCGCCAGCGCGCCGTGCTGCTGGACCAGCGCGCTCAGCCTCTCCGAGCGGGCGGAGCCCACGGGCTCGGCGGCCGCCGCCGGCTTCTCGCCCGCCGGGGCCACCGGGGCGTCCGTCTTCGTGGCGGTCATCGCTTCCCCGTCCCCGTGCCGCGTAGACCGCGGCGACGATCACTATGGCCTGCGCGATCTGGGTCCAGGAGGGCGGCAGATCGTGCTTGATGAGGGTGGCGGTGAGCAACTGGATGAGAACGGCTCCCGCCACGGTGCCGGCGATGTTCACCCGGCCGCCGGTCAGCGGAGTGCCGCCGACCACGACGGCGGTGATGGCGGACAGCTCCATCAGATTGCCCAGCGACGTCGGGTCGCTGGCCTGGAGCCGTGCCGTGGCGAGGACACCCGCCACCGCGGCGAGCAGCGCGCAGCCGACGTACACCAGGATCAGCACGCGCCGCACCGGCAGTCCGGCCAGCTCCGCCGCCGGGCGGCTGTCGCCGATGGCGAGGAGCTGCCGCCCGAAGGTGGTGCGGCGGACCACGAACGCCACCAGCAGCGCCAGCACGGTGGCGATCAGGATCAGATACGGGATGCCCAGCACGTCGCCCGAACCCAGGGAGGCCAGCGACGGGTTGCGCAGATCCTCCAGCTGCGGCAGCAGCACCAGGGCCACGCCCCGGCCGCCGACCATCAGCGCCAGTGTCGCCACGATCGGCTGCACCCCGACGAACGCCACCAGCGCACCGTTGGCCAGCCCCACGGCGGCGGCGAACACCGCCACCACGAGCAGCGCCGGCAGAAGGCCGTAGCCGAGGTAGAGAGCCGTCACGGAGGCCGCCAGGGCCATCACGGCACCGACCGACAGATCGACGCCCTCGGTGCCGATGACCAGGGCCATGCCGAGCGCCACGATGATGACCGGGGCGACCTGCACGGCCTGGGTGCGGAAGTTCTCCGCGGACAGGAAGTACGGGGTGATGGCGATGTTGACGACCAGCAGCAGCGCCACGCCGGCGTAGACGCCGTACGTCTGCAGCCACTGCAGGACACGGGCCCTGTCCAGCGGGACGGTCTTGAGGGTGGCTTCAGCCATCGGTGGACGCCTCCTCGACCGCGTCCTGCTTCGGGGCGTGCCCGGCGATGGTCCGCATCAGCTTGTCCTCGGTGACGTCGTCGCCGGTCAGTTCGCCGACGACCGCACCGTCCTTCAGTACGACCACGCGGTCGGACCCTTCGATCAGTTCCTCCAGATCGGAGGAGATGAGCAGGACGCCCAGGCCGTCGGCGGCCAGTTCGTCCACGAGTTTCTGCACCTCGGCCTTGGCGCCGACGTCGATGCCCCGGGTGGGCTCGTCCAGGAGCAGCACCTTGGGGTTCATCGCCAGCCAGCGGGCGAGCAGCACCTTCTGCTGGTTGCCGCCGGAGAGTTCACCGACCTTCTGCTGCGGCGAGGACGCCTTGATCCGCAGCCGCTCGATGAACGTGTCCACGACGCTGTCGACCCGCGCCTCGGAGACCAGTCCGAAGCGGGACAGCCGGGGCAGCACGGCCAGCGAGATGTTCTCGCGCACCGAGAGGCCGGGCACGATGCCCTCGCTCTTGCGGTCCTCCGGCAGCAGGCTGACGCCCGCCCGGATGGCGGCGGGAGTGGAGCCGCCGCGCAGCGGCACCCCGGCCACCGTGACCCGGCCCGAACTGGTGCCCAGCGCACCGGAGATGGCCTTCGCGGTCTCGGTGCGTCCGGAGCCGAGAAGTCCGCCGAGTCCGACGACCTCGCCGGGCCGGATGCTCACCGACACCTCGTTCAGCTTGTGCGGGACCGTCAGCCCGACGGCCTCCAGCACGGGCCGGCTGCCGGTCGCGTGGTGGTCGCCGGTGAACTTCGTCAGGCCCTCCTTGCGGACCTCGCCCAGCTCCCGGCCCAGCATGGTGGAGACCAGGGAGAGCCGGTCGAGTTCGGCCAGCCGGCCGTGGTGGACACGGCGGCCGTCGCGCAGCACGGTGACCGTGTCGCACACCGCGTACAACTCGTCCAGGCGGTGACTGACGTAGACGACGGCGATCCCCTCGTCGCGCAGCCGGCGGATGACCGAGAACAGCGTCTCGACCTCCCGCGGCTCCAGCGACGAGGTCGGCTCGTCCATGATGACGATCCGGGCCTCGCTCGCCACGGCACGCGCCAGCGCGACCATCTGCTGGGCGCCGACACCGAGGGTGCGCAGCGGGCGGCGGACGTCCACCCGGACGCCGTACTCGCGCAGCGCCTCCTCGGCCTCGCGGTTCATCCGGGGCGAGTCCAGCAGGCCGAAACGGTTCCGCGGCTCACGGCCCAGGAAGAGGTTGCGGGCCACGCTCAACAGCGGGATCAGGTTGACCTCTTGGTAGATGGTCGAGATCCCGGCCTTCTGGGCCTCCAGCGGCGTACCGAAGGAGACCGTACGGCCCTGGAAAACGATGTCACCGGCGTCGGGCCGGTACACCCCGGTGAGGAGCTTGATGAGGGTCGACTTGCCGGCGCCGTTCTCGCCGATGAGGGCGTGGACCTCACCGGGGTGCAGGGTCAGGTCCACGTCGTCCAGGGCCCGGACGCCGGGGAAGGACTTGCTCAGTCCGCGGACGGCGAGGACTTCGGCGGGGGAGCCACCTGTGCCTCCAGGAAGAAAGTGGTGACGGACGGACGGGGGCCCGGAAGACCGGGCCCCGGAGCGGTCAGTAGGCCTTGCCGAGGTCCTGTTCGGCGTTGTCCGCGCTGTAGGCGCTGTCCTGGATCACGATGTCCTGGGCGACTTCCTTGCCCTGGGTGAAGGTGTCCAGCGTCTGGAACGCCAGCGGGCCGAACCTCGGGTTGGACTCGATGACACCGCTGATCCAGCCGTCGACGACGCCCTGGACGGCGTTGCGCGTACCGTCGACCGTGATGATCTTGACGTCGCCGGCCTTCTTGCCCGCGCCCTTCAGCGCGGCGACCGCACCGAGGCCCATCTCGTCGTTCTCCGCGTAGACGCCCTTGATGCCGGGATTGGACTGGACGAGCTGCTCGGTGACCTGCTGGCCCTTCTCACGGGTGAAGTCACCGGTCTGCTCGAAGACGACCTTCAGACCGGGGCCTTCTCGGCGACCCGCTCCTTGAAGCCCTTGGTGCGCTCGGTGGTGACGTTGTTCCCGGCCGAGCCCAGCAGGATGGCGACCTCGCCCTTGCCGCCGGTGGCCTCGATCATCTGGTCGGCGGCACGCCGGCCCTGCTCGACGAAGTCCGAGGCGATGAAGGAGACATAGTCCTTGCACGCGGTGGCGTTGATCTTACGGTCGATGGTGACGATCGGGACCTTCTTCGCGGCGGCGGCCTGCAGCACCGGGTCCCAGCCGTCGGAGTTGAGCGGCGCGATCACCAGCAGGTCGACGCCCTTGGCGAGCAGCGTCTGGACGTCGCTGATCTGCTTGGAGAACTGCGACTGGGCGTTGGCCGTCAGCAGCTTGACGCCTCTCTTGGCCGCCTCGTCCTTGATGGACTGCGTCTCCGCGATACGGAACGGGTTGGCCTCCTTCTCCGACTGGGAGAAGCCGACGGTGGCGCCCTTGAGGTCGAGTTTCTCGCCGCCGTAGGCGTCGACGGTGCAGGTCTTGCCGCCCGGCTTCGGCGTGACGACCTTCTGCCCGGCGTCGGTTGCGGCCGCCGGGGACTTCTTGCCGTCCGCCGCGTCGTCCTCCGACTTGGCGCAGGAGGAGGCGGTCAGGGCCACGGCGGCGGCCAGGGCCACGACCACGGGACGGGCGAGAAGGTGAGAACGGTGAGTGCTGTGCTGCATGGTGACCCCGATCCGGGTGACGCTGAAAAGGGAACTGGGGAGCCGGAAGGGCCCGCGGATGTGTAGCTGCTCCCCTTGTGCAAGGAGTTTTACATCGTTGGAAGGAGGCTGTAAACCCCTTGCGCACACGGGGCGAACGGAACGCCCCGAACCCCTGCGTCTCTCGCGCCGACACCCCGGCGGGGCAAGCGCTTACCCGCGGCAGGCCGCGATCCCGGGAGTGGGGCCGCCGGACGACGGGGAGCTGCGGTACGGCGGCACCCGTGGCGGCCGGGGTGACGGGGAGGACACACGGATGCGGCGGCACCTCACAACTGCGGCGCGACGCACCGCACTTCGAGGCCCGGCGCCGCACCCTCCGCTCCTATGCGCTTCCGCACTTCGTGGTCAGTCGCGCCCCGCCGACCGCTCCAGCGGGCCGCCGCGTGGTGTGTTCCGCTCCGACGGGCAGTCACGCCGCATGGAACCGCGCTCCGAGGGCAGTCGTATGCCGTAGCTCCTGCGGGCAGTCGCGTCACGGGCCTCCGCCTTCCGCGGGCAGTCGTGCCCCTCCCGGTGCCACATGGGCCTGGGAGGTACCCCCAGGGCGGCACGGTGGGCGCGATGGCACCCCTCGGCGCCGGGCCGCGTCACCCACCCCGGCACACCCCCGGCGCCACCGAGGGCACCTCAACTCCCCCGGCCCCCACCCGCTCCGGCGTGTCGGCACGCACGGTCGCACCGGACACCACCAGCTCCGCAGGCGTGTCGCGCCCTCGCGGCAGGGCCCGCCCGCACCTCCACCAGGCAAGCCCCGCAGCCCGAAACCCCGTCCCGGGCGACGACACCGGCGTGTCGCACCCGCCACCGCCCGCCGCAGGCGTGTCGCGCGTTCCCGGACTCGGCCCCCGCCGCAGGCGTGTCGCGCTCCGGGACTCAGCCCCCACCGCAGGCCGCCCCAACGTGCTCTCCCGCTCGGCGAGTTGATAATCCGCCCAGATCCGCCGTGGCTCCGGTGCTTGGTCGTTGAGCCGTGCCAGCACCGACTCCACCGCCAACCGCCCGATCGCGGTCTTGTCGGGCGACACGGACGTGAGCGTCACCGCCCCGAACCGCCCCTCGATCACATCGTCGAACCCGACGACCGCGATGTCCTCCGGCACCCGCAGCCCTCGCTCGTGCAGCACCCGCATCGCCCCGATCGCCATCGGGTCGTTGTAGGCGAACACCGCGTCGGGCCGCCGCCCGCTGTCGAGGATGTGGTTCATGGCCGAAGCCCCGTCGGCGTGCCCCCAGCCGTCGGTGGCGGCGACGAGTCCCTCGTCGGACGACAGTCCCGCCGCGCTCAGCTCCTCGCGCCAGCCCCGCACCCGCAGTTGCGCCGGCTCGCTACGCCGCCGCCGCGCCCCGATGAACGCCACCTCCCGGCGTCCGAGACCGATGAGGTGCCGTACGGCGGCGCGGGCCGCGGCCACGTTGTCGATGGCGATGTGGTCGTACGGCAGGTCGTACTCCCGCTCGCCGAGCAGCACCAGCGGTACGTCCTCGGCGCGGTCGCGGAGGTCCTCGGTCTCCAGCTCGATGGGACTGAGGATGAGTCCGTCGATGACACGGGCCCGGAACCCCTGGCTCACCAGCAGCTCCTGCTCACGCGATCCGCCGGTGTGATCGAGCAGTACGATGTAGTCGTGCTCGGACGCGGCGTCGATGACGGAGGCGGCCAGTTCGGCGAAGTAGGGGTTACCGAGCTCCGGCAGCGCGAGCGCGATGATGCCCGTACGCCCTTTCCGCAGATGTCGTGCGGCGAGGTTGGGCCGGTAGCCGAGCGCGTCGATGGACCGCTGGACACGCTCGCGCATGGCCGGGGTGACGTGCTGGTAGTTGTTCACCACATTGGAGACGGTCTTGATGGAGACCCCGCGTGCGCGGCGACGTCCTTGAGGCTGACCCGCACGGCAATCCCTTCGTGAGCGGCCCGACTCGGTTGGGCGGTGCGGATGGGGAGCCGTCACCAGGAGCCGTGCGCCGAGCCGCTGGGCTCAAGTTTTACAACGTTATACATGCCGTCCCGCGACACTGACAAGGCGTGAACAGCGGGCGTGTCGAGAACGCCCCCACACGCGTCATGTGGTCCTTCGTGTCCACCTCCGATCCGGCACTGATGACCCTGCCGGTCGGCATCACCGCCGTGAAGGACGCCTGCGGCGTGAACTACGCCCAGACCATGGCGTCCTCCGTACTGGCCGCACTGCCCCTCGTGCTGGTGTTCGTCTTCTTCCAGCGGCGCATCGTGAAGTCGGTGGCGACGACCGGCCTCGGCGGTCAGTGACCCCGGTGGCGTGCGCCCGGGGACCGCGGCCGGGTGAGGCGTTAGCGTCGGGGCATGGCCGGTGATCGCCGCGGATGGCGGGTGTGTCTGCTCGGTGGTGCGGTGTTCGCGGTGTGCATGACCGGCACCACGCTGCCCACCCCGCTCTACCCCTGTACCAGCAGAAGTTCGGCTTCTCCGAGCTGACGGTCACCGTCGTCTACGCCGTGTACGCCTTCGCCGTCATCGGTGTGCTGCTGCTGGCCGGCAACGTCTCGGACGCGGTCGGCAGACGCCCGGTGCTGCTGTGGGGCCTGGGCTGCGCGGCCGCGAGCGCCGTCTGCTTCCTGTGCGCCACCGCGCTGGGCTGGCTGTACGCCGGGCGGCTGTTGTCGGGGTTCTCCGCCGGACTGTTCACCGGCGCCGCCACGGCGTACGTCATGGAGTCGGCCCCGCCCGGCAAAACCGCACGGGCCACGTTCGTCGCCACCGCCGTCAACATGGGCGGCCTCGGCTGCGGCCCGCTGCTCGCCGGAATCCTCGCCGAGTACGCCCCTGGCCCCTGTATCTGCCGTTCGCCGTGCACCTCGCCCTGGTCGCCTGCTCGACGGCCGTCCTGCTCCGGCTTCCGGAGACCGTGGCGGAGCGCCGCCCGCTGAGCACCGTACGACCCCAGCGGCCCGGCGTGCCGCCGCGGGTGCGGCCGGTGTTCGGCCCGGCGGCGACCGCCTCGTTCGTGGGGTTCGCGCTGTTCGGTGTGTTCACCGCCGTCAGTCCCGCCTTCCTCGCCGAGTACCTGGACGTGACCGATCACGCGGTGAGCGGGCTGATCGTGGCGCTGGCCTTCTTCTCCTCGACCGGCGGGCAACTGGCCGCCGGCCGGGCCGGCACGGCACGGGCACTGCCGCTGGGGTGCGCCGGCCTTCTCGCCGGGCTGGCGCTGCTCGCGGGCGCGCTGCACTGGGACCTGCTGTCGCTGGTGGTGCTGAGCGCGGTCACCGGGGGTTTCGGCCAGGGGCTGGCGTTCCGGGGCGCGCTGTCCGCGGTGAGCGGGGCGTCCCCGCCGGACCGGCGCGCGGCGGTGATCTCGACGCTGTTCGTGGTGGCGTACCTGGGCATCTCGGTGCCGGTCATCGGCGTGGGGGTGCTGACCGGCCCGATGGGGCTGGAGGGCGCGGGACTGGTCTTCATCGCCTGCATGGGTGTTTTGGTCGTGGCGGCGACCGGCTACCTCCTGCGGCCACCGGTGCCGGCGGGGACGTGAGCGCGGGCCGTACGGCCGAGGGTGCCCGCCACGCCCAGAGGCGGGCAGCCATCGACGATCCCGTACGGCGTCGGAACAGCGCCCGCCTACGACTTCACGAACTCCAGGATGTCGCGGTTGAGGACGTCCGGGTGGGTCGACAGCATGCCGTGGGGGTACCCCTCGTAGGTCTTCAGGGTGCCGTGCTTCAGCAGCTTGACCGTGAGCGGTGCGGAGTCCTCGTACGGGACGATCTGGTCGTCGGTGCCGTGCGCGACGAGCACCGGGACGTCGGTCTGCTTGAGGTCCTCGGTGAAGTCGGTCTCGGAGAACGCCTTGATGCACTCGTACTGGGCGTTGGCCGCGCCCGTCATGCCCTGCCGCCACCAGTTGTCGATCAGCCCCTGGGAGACCTCCGCGCCGGGGCGGTTGAAGCCGTAGAACGGACCTGACGGCACGTCGATGTAGAGCTGTGCGCGGTTGGCGGCCAGGGCCGCACGGAACCCGTCGAAGACCTCGAGGGCGTCCCGCCGGGATTGCTCTCGGACTTGACCATCACCGGGGAACCGCGCCGACCAGCACCGCCTTCCCGACCCGGCCCGGCTCCGCCCGCGCCACATAGCGCGCGGCCTCGCCGCCGCCGGTCGAATGTCCGATGTGGACGGCGTCGCGCAGCTCGAGGGCGCCGGCCAGCGCCGCCACGTCCGCCGCGTAGGTGTCCATCTCGTGGCCCGACGAGGTCTGGCTCGAGCGCCCGTGACCGCGCCGGTCGTGGGCGATCACGCGATAGCCGTGGGAGAGGAAGAACAGCATCTGGTTGTCCCAGTCGTCCGCGCTGAGCGGCCAGCCGTGGTGGAAGACGATCGGCTGTCCGTCGCGGGGACCCCAGTCCTTGTAGAAGATGGTCGTGCCGTCGGGGGTGGTGACCGTGCCCATAGGTGACTCCTCCGAGTGAACCGGATCGACGGCATTCACCTTACGCGCCGACCCGGTGCCCCTCATCTCCGGAACGGACACCGAAGAACGATTGATCGCGTTCTATGGTGATCCGATGGTGTCTGTTCCCAGATGGGTCCTGTTCTCGTCGGGGTGTGCGCCCGTCCTGCTGATCGCGGGCTGGGTGATCGCGGCGTCGCTCGAGGGCCCGCCTACGACCCCGTCACCCAGACGATCAGTGTGCTGGCGGCCTACGGTGCCGCGGGTTCCTGGGTGATGACCGGGGCGCTGTTCGCCCTGGGCGCCTGCCATCTGTTCACCGCCTGGGGGCTGCGGGCGGCGGCGCCCGCCGGGCGCGTGGCGCTGGCGGGCGGGGAGTGGCGGCGCTGGTGGTGGCGATGCTGCCGGCACCGAGCAGTGGCGGATCCCTGCGGCACGGCTCGGTGGCCGTCGTCGGATTCGCGCTGCTGGCCCTCTGGCCGCTGCTGGCCGCCGTCGGCGGCCGTGCCGTTCCCTGGGCGCTGCGGCCGGCGGCCTCGGCCGCAGCGACGGGGCTGATGGTCGTCGGCGCGGCTTGGTTCCTCGTCGAGACGCACCGCCACGGCGTCGCGGGCGTCGCGGAACGGGTGGTGACGGCCCTTCAGGCCGTGTGGCCCTTCGTGGTCGTCACCTCCTGTCTCCGTCGCGCCGGGGTCAGCGGTGAGCAGCCCGCGGGTCGGGCGGACTGACCGGGGCCGGTGAGGTGTGGGCCGACGGGCGAGTGGTGCGGCAGCGGGTGGCCGCCGGCGGCGAACAGGCCGTCGAAGGCGGGCTCGAGCTAGCGGCGCCGGGCCCGCTACCGCGATCCCGCCCCGGCCCTGCGGCACGCACGCGGTCGTCGTGCGGCCGGGTGTCGCGGTCGGTGGGTCAGGCCGGTTGAGCCGGGGCGGGCTTGGGTGTGGGAACCGTGAGCCGGTCACCGGGGCTGCCGATCGGTCGCGGTCGTTGTGCGGCCGGGTGGCGCGGTCGGTGGGTCAGGCCGGTTGAGCCGGGGCGGGCTTGGGTGTGGGAACCGTGAGCCGGTCACCGGGGCTGCCGATCGGTCGCGGTCGTCGTGCGGCCGGGTGGCGCGGTCGGTGGGTCAGGGTCCGGTGGGCAGGGAGGTGCCGGGTCGGAGCGACCGCCGGCCGATCACCGGGGCTGCGGACCGGACGCCGTTGCCGGGTGGCGCGGCCGACGGGCCAGGCCCGCGGAACGTTCCCGCCGAACACGGCGCCCCTCAACCGTAGGTGTCCGGCGCTCAGCGGCCGGGCGTGCCCGTGGGGAACTCCTGGCTGCCGAGTACACGCAGCAGCTCCAGCCGCTCGCGGGCCTCCGCGTCCGCCGGGGTGAGCACCAGCAGTCGCTGCCCCTGGTCGGGGGTGACCAGGGTTTCGCAGTCCATCAGCACCCGGCCCACCCTCGGGTTCAGGAACGTCTTGCGGTCGGCTCGGCGGACCGCCACCTCGTGCTCCGCCCAGAGCCGGCGGAAGAGCGCGCTCTCGGCCGACAGGCGCCGGACGAGTCCGCCGACGGTGGGGTCGCCGGCCCGGCGTCCGGCGACCGCGCGCAGATCGGCCACGAGCTGACGGCCGTAGTACTCCTCCTCCTCGGCCGGGCCGATCGCGCGGGCGGCCGGTTCGGTGAACCAGCGGTAGACGATGTAGCGGCGGTCGCCCGAGAAGCCGGTGAGGTCGCTCATCAGCAGCAGCGACGCCCGGTTCTGCGCCAGCACCTCCCCAGGTCGGACAGCACCAGCGCCGGAGTGTCCCCGAGCAGGTCGAGCAGGCGCGTCAGCCCCGCCCGCGCCGGCCGGGCCACCCCGTCGGCGGGCGGTGGCCGGTGGCCGGCCAGATGGAACAGGTGGTCGCGCTCGTCGTCGGACAGCCGCAGCGTCCGGGCGAGCGCGACGAGCAACTGCGTCGACGGCTGACTGCTGCGGCCCTGTTCGAGGCGTACGACGTAGTCCACCGACATGCCGGCCAGCATCGCCACCTCCTCCCGGCGCAGTCCGGCCGTGCGCCGGCGCGGGCCGTCGGAGATGCCCACGTCGGCCGGGCGGATCGCCTCCCGGCGGCGGCGCAGGAAGTCGGCGAGTTCCTCACGTTGCATGACCCCATCGTCCCTCCTGGCACGCCGGCCGATCCAGGGAGCGGCTCTCCCATGATGAACGCTCCGCTCCCGTCGGCCCCGGCACCGGCGCAAGGTGGACGACGCAGCGACCACGAAGGAGAACACGATGCAGACACGCACTCTGGGCAGCACCGGTCCGGCCGTCTCCGCCCTGGGCCTCGGCGCGATGAGCATGTCGGGCGCCTACGGCGCAGCCGACCGCACCGAGAGCATCGCCACCGTGCACGCCGCGCTGGACGCGGGCGTGACCCTGATCGACACCGCCGACTTCTACGCCATGGGCCACAACGAGCTGCTGCTCGCCGAGGCGCTGCGCGGCCGCGACCGGGACTCCTACCGGCTGAGCGTCAAGTTCGGCATGCTGAGCGGGCCGGGCCCCGGCCTGGGCGGATACGACGGCCGCCCCGCGGCGGTGAAGAACTTCCTCGCCTACTCACTGACCCGGCTGGGCACCGACCACATCGACGTCTACCGGCCCGCGCGCCTCGACCCGGCGGTGCCCGTCGAGGAGACCGTGGGCGCGATCAAGGAACTGATCGACGCCGGGTACGTACGGCATCTCGGCCTCTCGGAGGTCGACGCGGCGACCATCCGCCGGGCGCACGCCGTACACCCGGTCGCCGACCTGCAGATCGAGTACTCGCTGATCTCCCGCGCCGTCGAGGCGGAGATCCTGCCCACGCTGCGGGAGCTCGGCATCGGCCTGACCGCGTACGGCGTCCTCGGCCGCGGTCTGATCTCCGGGCACTGGTCGGCCGGCCGGGGCGCCGGCTCCGGCGACCGCCGGGCGTTCAGCCCCCGCTTCGCGAGCGGCAACGTGGAGCACAACCTCGCCCTCGTGGAGGCCCTGCGCCGGGTCGCCGACGCGAAGGGCCGCACCGTCGCCCAGCTGGCCATCGCCTGGGTCGCCGCTCAGGGCGACGACATCGTGCCGCTGGTCGGCCCCCGTACCCGCGAGCGGCTCACCGAGGCACTGCCCGCGCTGGACCTCGACCTCACCGCGGACGACCTCGCCGAGATCGAGAAGGCGGTCCCGGCGGGCGCGGCCCGCGGTGACCGCTACCCGTCCGCGTTCATGGCGGACCTCGGCGTGGGCAACTGACACGCGCGGCGCTGGGAATATACCCCCTAGGGGTATATGTTCGCGGGGAGGAGGGGCGAGCCGGCCCCGGCTCACCGCGCGACGCCGGACGGGGATGAAGGCCATGGACCACAGCACGCGCCACGCCTCCTGGGCGATGGCGACGAAGGCGACACTCCACTGTCTGACCGGGTGCGCCATCGGCGAGATCCTCGGCATGGCCGTCGGCACCGCCCTGCTGTGGGGCAACGTGCCGACCATGGTCCTCGCGATCGCCCTCGCCTTCGTCTTCGGCTACTCCCTCACGCTCTTCGCGGTGCTCCGCGCCAGACTCTCCCTGAAGGCCGCCGTCAAGGTGGCACTGGCCGCCGACACGGTCTCCATCGCGGTGATGGAACTGGTCGACAACACGATCATCGCCCTGACACCGGGCGCGATGGACGCGCAGCTGGCGGACGGGCTGTTCTGGTCGGCGCTGCTGGGCGGTTTCGCCGTGGCGTTCGTGATCACCACGCCGGTGAACAAGTGGATGATCGCCCGCGGCAGGGGCCACGCCGTCGCCCACACCCACCACTGACCGGCGCGCCGGCGTCAGCCCTGCTCGCGCTCCAGGACCCGGCGGGCCGCCTCGGACTCCGCCGCCGACGGGGACAGTTCGTCGAGGGAGTCGAGTGCGGTGTCGGATTCCAGCTCCCGTTCCCAGGCCTGCGCCAGCCGTTCCTGCTCCGCACGCGGTCTGCCGCCGACGGCCTCCCGGTGGTGCGGGTCCAGGGCCGTGAGGAATCGTCCGACCGGGTCCGTGGCCATGCGGTGCTCCTTGTCGCTCGGAAGGGGCGGCGTCACCGCCCCAGGATGGCCAGCCGGACCCGGCACACCCGCCCGACACGGCACGTGTCCACCCTGATGGCCCCCCGGACGTGAGCCCCTCGCTCACCATCCGGACCCCGTTGTCAGTGGCCTGATCTACTGTTCCCATGACTTGATCACTGCGGGTGCGGGAGGCACGCATGGGGTGGGTGTCGGCAGGCGACTACGAAGTCGCTCTCGACGAGGGCAAGGTGGTGTGCCGCAACGCGGCAGGGCGGCGGCTGAAGTCCGTACCGCCGAAGATCGCCGACGATCCGGCGGTGGTGGGACTGCGCCAGCTCACCGAGTGGCTGGAACGGCACGAACGCCAGTGCCTGGCCGACGTGGAGCGCTGGATGGTGCGTTCGCTGCCGGTGCCGTTCGCGGTCCTCGCCCGGGTCTGGCCGGACCCCGCCTGGCAGGCCGCCCTGCGCGACCTCGTGGTCACGGGCACCGACGGCGAGGTGGCCGGATTCCTGCGGGACGCCGACCCCGAGCGCGGCCTCGGCCTGGTCGACCTCGACGGCGACACCGTCCGGCTCACCCCGGCCTCGTCCGCCTGCCGCACCCCGTCCTCCTCGACGACCTGGCGGACCTGCGGGAGTTCGCCGTCGAACTCGGCGTCGAACAGCGCGCCCAGCAGCTGTTCCGCGAGGTGTGGCAGCGGCCCGCCGCCGTCGACGCCCAAGCCGTCTCCGTCGACGAATACGCGGGCGGCGTCTTCAAGGAACTGCGGTTCCTGCACGGCAGGGCCGCCCAGCTCGGCTACCGCGTGCGCGGCGGCCACGCCGTGTGCTCCGTGGTGGAGGACGGCCGCGCGGTCGAGGCCCGGGTGTGGGTCGGCGACTACGACGGCTACGAGGAGACGGAGACCGGCCCCTGGTCTTCACCGACCCGGCCGGCCGGGTACTGAAGCTCGGCCAGGTCGGGCCGGTGGCCTGGTCGGAAGGCATGCGCATGGCGGCCGCCCTGTACGCCGGACGCGACATCGAGGACGAGGAGCGTGCGGCATGACGACGTACGACGGATTCACCTACGACGAGACCACCTCCGCCGCACTGCTCGACGCCGGCGCCGTACTGCCCCCGGCACCACCGACCGGGAGGACGCCGACGTCCTCACCGTCCGCACGTACACGCACCCCGCCCTGGACGAGCGGAAGATCGTACGGCTGGTGCCCGGCACGCTCGGCGAGGCGGAGGACCTGGCCCTGGACTTCCTTGGACTGGCCCGCGAGCCGGATACCCGCGAGGTCGGACAGGTACGCCGGGAAACCCTCGGCTTCCCCGCCTGGGCCCTGGTCAACGACCCGGCGAACGGACACCACGCGCTCGCCCTCGTCAAGGACGTCGAGCGGCTCGCCCGGCAGGCCAAGTCCCGCCCCGGCACCGCGAAGGAGGGCTTCGAGGCGCTCGGCGACCGGCTCGGCCGGGCCGTACCGCACTTCCTGCCCACCTTCTACGAACAGGCGGCCCGCGTCTTCCTCCAGCACGAGAACACCACCTACGCGGCGGCCTTCTTCGGCAAGGCCCGCGCGGCGGAGCGGGTGCACGCGCTGACCGTGGACGAGGAGCGGCAGCGGGCCGTGTTCCTGGAGTTCGCCTTCGCCGGGGCGCTGACGGTCAAGGCGCTCAAGGAGCATGTGAAGGCGCTCGCCGCCCGGCTCACCCCGGCCGACGCCTGGGCGCAGTTCCGGCAGCTCACCGTGGAACGCTGCGCGGCCGGCATGCCGCCGTACGCGTCCCTGCCCCAGGACGCCCGCGCCCTGGTCAAGGCCGCGGGCCTGGACCGGGTCACCGAGGAGTGCGCCCTGGTCGCCGACCTGCTCGCCTCGCCCGCGGCGGTCCGGGCCCCCGCTTCCTTCTGGAACACCTACCGGGCGACCCTCGTCGTCCTCGCCGGACAGCGGCCCGCCGTACGCGCCCGGCTGCTGGAGATCATGCCGAGCGGGCTCGGCCGCACCACCGAGGACGACGAGTTCTGGCTGGCGCTGCTCGCCGAGACCGGCGCCGACCTGCTGCTCACGGGAGAGACGGAGACGGCGGACGGAACCGACGCGTCGGACTGGCTCACCCGCTGGTCCCTGTACCGCAAGCACGGCGGAAACGTCTGCGACCGCTCCCCGGCCACCCTCGCCCTCGTGGAGCGCATGGCCCCGCGACTGCGCGAACGGGGCCGCCCCGTCGACCTCTTCACTGGCCGCTGGCACGCCGGCGCCGACCTCGACCTGCTGGACCTGTGCCTGGCCCTCGACGTGCCGCTGGCCCCGCCCGCGGACGGCACCGACGTCCACCTCGCCCTCGACCGGTGGCTGCGGGACACCCGGCCCGGACGGCGCGACCTGACCGCCGTCGCGGCGGACAGGCTCGGCCGCCGCACGCTCTACCGGGCCGTCGGCAACCAGGAGGGCCGGCACACCGGCCGGCAGACCCTGGACGGGATCACCGGCCACCCCGTACTCGCCGGCGTGCTCCGCGAGTGGCTGGACGACGCCGCCGCCGAACTGGACGCGGCGGCCGGTCTGGAGGCCGCCCGCACGGCATGGCACCGGCTGAGCCCGTTCCGCGCGGTCGCCGCACGGATCAGCCCGGACGCCGTCGCCCGCGCCGACGCGTTCGACGTGGCGCCGCTGCTCGGCAACACCCTGCGCGCCGGCATCCCGGACGAACTGGGCTGGCCCGCCCTCGACGAGGCGCTGCGTCGGCTCGACGCGGAGACCCGCACCGACCGCGACGACACCCTCGCCGTCCACGAGGCATGGCCCGCGCTGATCCTCTCCCGCCGGCACAAGGCGATCGTCGTGGGCCCGCAGGACATCCTGCTGGAGCACGACCTGCGGCTGCCGGACGGACTGGACAAGTGGCAGCGCCCGTCGTTCCGCCACACGGACGGCGAACTCCTGGTGATGTGGCGGCAGGACAACAAGCAGTACGGCTACTGGTCCGCCCGCCCCTCCGAGGTGTTCCCGCTCGACGGCGAGAAGCTCCCGCACTGGTACGGCGGAGGCGCCGGCGAGACCTCCATCCCCTCCCGGACGGCGGCCGCGCCACCGGCGGACGCGCCCTGCACGCCGGTGACACGGTCCTGCCGCCCGCGCGCCAGATCCTCGGCGACGGCACCTCCTACTGGCGGAGCGGAAGGCAGGGGACACGGCAGGTGTGGCTCGAGTACGACCCGGCCACCGGCACCCACGGACGCGCCTCGCTGCCCGCCTTCCTGAACTCCGGCATCCGCGACGGCGCCACCCTCCTCCAGCAGCACTGCGTGGTGCTGCCCTGCAGCCCGGCCTGGAGGACAGCCCGTTCGGCACGGACGGCACCGTCCTCGGCCGCTGGGTACGCACCGAACGCGAGGGCGACGAGACCCGCACCACCGTCGGCACCCCCGACGGCCGCACCGCCACCCTGACCACGTCCGACGGCCGGATACCGGGCGTTCCGCTCGGCGCGCTGCGGCTGCCCGGCGGCGTCGAGCCCGTCGTCGTCGCCCAGCACCGTCACCTCGCCCTCTACACCACCGACGGCACCACAGGACTGCGGGAACTGGGCCGGCTGACACCGCTGGAGCGCGGCGGCGAGTTCGCCGCCGGCACCCGGCTCGTCCCGCCGGCCGACTTCTGGCACGCGCTGCGGCCACGCGACGAGCACACCTCGGCGCTCCTGCGGGCCCTGAGCGACGAACAGGCCGAGGAACTGCTGCGCGCCGGCGCCGCGGCGCTGACCGAACGGCTGGCGAGGATCGAGGCGACCGGCTCGGCCAAGCCCGACGTCCCCACCGCCGACAAGGTGGTGCGGGACGCCGTGGCCCGCGCCCTCCCCGCCCTCACCGAGCCCCACCTGCTCACCGGAGTCGCCGCCCTCGTCCACGCGGTGCTCCGCTTCGCGGTGTCCGTCGCCAACTTCGTGACACCCCTGTCGAGCAGCCCCGAACCGAACGCAAGCGCGCCGAGGGCATGTTCGCCGACTACAGCCCCGAGGACGGCGACGACCAGACGCTGCGGGAGGCGACCTCCGGAATCGCCCACCTGCACGGCTGGTGGAGCGGCGCACGGAACTGGAGCACACTGCGCCAGATCCGCGCCGTGAACCACGTCCTGTCCGGCGAACCCGCCGACGGCATACCCTGCCCGCGTCGTCCCGGCCCGCCGGGACCGCCGACGGGTGGCACAGCGACGAGTTCACCGTCCCCGGCATCGCCGCCGTGTGGCCGTCCGTGCTCGGCGTGCTCCGCCCCTCGCCTACCGTGCCGCCTGCGCCACCCTGACGGAGGCGCACCGCCGGGCGCTGCTCCTGCTGTTCGAGGCGATCACCGAGGGCCCGCTGGCCGCGTCCGGGGCCGCCCTGCGCGAGGTGATGCTGAGCGAGCCGAACGAACGGCAGGAGCGCGTCGGCCAGGTGCTGCGCCGCGCGGGCCGTACCGTCGTCGTCCTCGGCCGTCAGAACGTCGACCACCGCACCGGACGGGTGAACTGGCTGGCCCTGGACCACGACCCGGCCGGCCTCTTCGGCGCCGTCGCCCACTTCACCCTGGAGCGCGAGACCGCGTACCCGCCGGTGTTCCCGGCCGAGGCACTGGCCGCCGTGACCGGCCTGATCCGCGACAAGGGCCCCGCGCCCTGGCAGCCGGAAGCCACCGCCGCCCTGTCCGCCGCCACCCGGGACGGGCTGGGCCCGGTCCAGGCGGCCCTGCTGCTCGCCGGCGAACCGGCACAGCTCACCGACGAGGTGACCGCCGCCACCGGCCTCAAGCCCCGCCAGAAGCAGTTCGGCGACGCGCTGCTGGGCTCGCTGGAGAACGGCGACCTGAAGGCGCTCATCGGCGCGCTGCTCCCCGACAACCCCGGTGACCTGTGGACCACCGGACCGGACACGGACGCGGCCGGCCGGGTGTGGGCCGAGCGCCTCGACGGCGTCGTCCGCCTCCCCGAGGACCTTGCCGGTGAACTCACCCTGGCGGGGCTGTCCACCGGCTCCGTGGAGGAGGTGCTCAACCCGCACCGCACCCCTGGATCAGCCGCACCACCGTGCAGCGGCCCGACAAGGACGGCAACCTGGTGGCGGACGACCCTCGGGCGGTGCCCGGACGGTACAGCCTCCCCCACGCCGTTGCCGCCCTGGCCGGGCTCGCCTACGCACTGCCGTACGGACACCCCCTGCGTGCCGCGCTGCCCGACGCGCTGGCCGTGCTGCGCCGCCGCCTCACGGACCCGGGGCTCCTCGTCGACCTCGACCTGGAGTGGACCGAGAAGGGCACCTCCACCGCCGTCGAGCTGCGCAAGGCGTACGGACTGCCCGCCACCGGCGGCGCCGACGAGCACGGACTCACCCCCGTCGGCGACGCGCTGGTGCTGCGCCCCTGGTACGGGGACCAGGAGGCCGTACTGTTGCGGACCAGCGCTCTCACGACCGCCGACGACCCCTGTTCGGACTGGTGCAGGGACTCGTCGGAGAGGGCCGGGGCAGCGGTATGCGGGCGCTGCGGACGGTCCTGGACGACGAACTCGCCCGCGCCCTCACCGCCGGCACGGACCCCGAGGGGCCGGCCGGCTACGCCCAGGACCCGGCCCTGAGCGTGCCCGGCCTGGTCACCGAGGTCGCCGAGGCCCACGGCCTGAGCGAGGATGCGGCCGTCCTCTATCTGCAACTGCTGGCCCTGCCCGACCCGACGGACCGTAACCGCGCCCGCTGGACCGGCTGGAAGCCCGCCCGCGCGAAGAAGGCCCGCACCGAACTCGCCGCCACCGGCCTGGTCGTGGAGGCGAAGCGGGCCCGCGCCGGGCGCACCCTCTTCCTGCCCTGCGGCTGGCTCGACCTGAAGTCCCCGCCCTGCCCGTGGAGCTCTGGAAGCGCGGACTCCACCCGATCGAGGAGCACTCCCGCGCGGTGCCGCTGATTCCGGTGCCCGAGCTGTTCACCCGCGCCTGGGAGCGCGTCCGCGCCGGCGACGCACCCGCCTACGAGGAGCTCACCACCCGCGTCACCCGCAAGGGCCGCCGCCGATGACCACCGTCCACCCGCACCCGGAAGAACCCGCGCAGATGACCACCACCCTCGCTCCCGCACCGGCCCGCCAGATCGTCCCGCCCGAGGACCGGTTCGCGACCGAACTCGCCTTCCTCGCCGCCCACGACAGCGGGCCGCGCCCGCCCGCCTGGCGGCTCACCCCGCGCGCCGTCGTCACCTTCGTCATGGGCAGCGCGGGCAGCGCCCTGAAGCTGCCCGACGACGCCGAGGTGCCCGACGGGGTGCCGCGCCGCCTGGTGATCGAGGACAAGTTCGTCGGCGACCGGGCCCTGGTCGAGCGCTGCGTGGTGACCCTCGCCGGCGAGCGGGGCCTGCTGCTCGTCGGCGAGCCCGGCACCGCCAAGTCGATGCTGTCGGAACTGCTGTCCGCCGCCGTGTGCGGCACCAGCGGCCTGGTGGTGCAGGGCACCGCCGGCACCACCGAGGACCAGCTCAAGTACGGCTGGAACTACGCGCTGCTGCTGGCCCAGGGCCCCACCCGGCAGGCGCTCGTGCCGTCCCCCGTGCTGACCGCCATGTCACGCGGCGCGCTCGCCCGCGTCGAGGAGGTCACCCGCTGCCTGCCCGAGGTGCAGGACTCGCTGGTGTCGCTGCTGTCCGAGCGGCGGATCGCCGTACCCGAACTGGCCGGCACCGACGACGCCCTGGCGCACGCGGCACCCGGCTTCAACCTCATCGCCACCGCCAACCTCCGCGACAGGGGCGTCTCCGAGATGTCCGCGGCCCTCAAGCGCCGCTTCAACTTCGAGACGGTCGGCCCCATCGGCGACCTCGACGCGGAGACCGCGCTGGTGCGCGGCCAGGCACGGGCGTCCGTGGAGCGCGCGGGGGCGCCGTTCCAGGTCGACGACGCCGTGCTGGAAGCCCTCGTCACCGCCTTCCGGGACCTGCGCGAGGGCCGGTCGGCGGAGGGCTGGAGGTGGAACGGCCGTCGACGGTGATGAGCACCGCCGAGGCCGTGTCCGTCGCCGGCGCGCTCGCCCTGGCGGCGGCCTACTTCCCCGGCGACCGCGACGTCCTCGGCCTGCTGCCCGGCCATCTGCTCGGCGTGGTCCGCAAGGACGACCCCGCCGACGCCGCCCGGCTGCGCGGCTACTGGGACGGTCCCGTCCGGCGCCGCGCCGAACAGGGCTCCGCCACCTGGCGCACCCTGTGGGACCTGCGTACGGTCCTGGAGGGCTGACGGCCGTGTCCCTGTCCCACGGGGCCGCCGCCCCGCCCGAGGAGGCGCTCGCCGCCCTCACCGGCCCGTCCGCGCCCTGCCTCATCGGCGTACGGCACCACGCGCCGTCCCTGGCCGCCGCGGTGCCCGCGCTGCTGGACGAGGCGAAGCCGGACGTCCTGCTCGTCGAACTGCCCGCGGAGACGCAGGAGTGGCTGCCCTGGCTGGGGCACGAGGAGACGCGGGCGCCGGTGGCGCTCGCCGCCGCACCCGGCGAGGGCGACGGGGGCCGGCGTTCTACCCGTTCGCCGACTTCTCGCCCGAACTGGCCGCCGTGCGCTGGGCAGTCCGGCACGGCGTCCCGGTCGTCGCCTGCGACCTGCCGCTCGCCGACCGCGCCTGGACCGGCGGACGCCGGGCCCCGGGGAGGAACCGGTGCACCCGGTCTCGCCGCCGCGCTGCGGACCCGGCTGACGGGCCGGGCCGGGGACGACCTGTGGGACCGGTTCGTCGAGGCGACCGCCCCCGGCTCCCCGCCCGAGGCGCTGCGCCGGGCCGCCCTGCTCACCGGCTGGGCCCTGCGCGAGGACGCGGTCGCCTCGGGCGGCGTACCGGAACTGGACCTGCGGCGCGAAGCGTGGATGCGGGCCCGGCTCGCGGAGGCCACCGCGGGCGGGGAACGGGCCGCCGTGGTGGTGGGCGCCTTCCACGCCCCGGCGCTCGTACGGCGGGACGCGGGGGAGGAGGACGCGGCACCGCCCGCGGACCCGCACCGGACCGTGTGGAACACCTCGCTGATCCCCTACACCTACGCCCTCCTGGACGAGCGGTCCGGCTACCCGGCGGGCATCCGCGACCCGGAGTGGCAGGACATGGTCCTGCGCGCGGCGGGCGATCCGGCGGCCCTGGAGGAGACGCTGACCCGGGCAGCGGTGCGCGTCTGCGCCGAACTGCGCGGCCTCGGCCACCCCTCGGGGCCCGCCGACGCCCGGGAGATCAGCCGGCTCGCCTCGGATCTCGCCCGGCTGCGCGGCCTGCCCGCGGCGGGGCGCGGCGAACTGGTCGAAGCCGTGCAGACGGTGCTCGCACAGGGCGAGCCCTACGGGCGCGGGCGGGCCGTGGCACGGGCCATGGAGCGGGTGCTCGTCGGCACCCGCACCGGGCGCCCCGCCCCCGGGGCGCCGCGCAGCGGACTCGTCCCCGCGGTCGAGGCCGAGGTGTCCCGCCTCGGCCTGCCCGGCCCCGGCACGGACGGCTCCGGAACCCCGCGGGACCTGCGGCTCGACCCGCTGCGGTCCGACCTCGACCGGCGCCGTGAACTGCTGCTGCGCCGGCTCACCGTGTGCGGCGTCCCCTACGGGGAGGCCAAGGAGGTCGTCGGCGCGGGTGGCGCCGAGGCCCTCACCTCCCGCTGGGAGGTGCGCTGGACCCCCGCCACGGCCGCCGTGCTGACCACGGCCGGCGTCCGCGGCGTCACCTCCGCGCAGGCCGCCGAAGGAGTCCTGCGCGAACGGCGGCGCAAGGAACGCGACGACGGCGGACCGACCGCCGCGCAGGCCCTCGACGGGCTCGCGCAGGCGGCGGAGTGCGGCCTGACCGGCCTCGCCGACGAACGGATCGGCGATGTCGCCGGCGTCCTGCCGGGCGCCGGCACGCTGCCCGAACTCCTCGCCGCACTGGCCCTTCTCGACCGGCTGCGGGCCGGCCACGTCCCCGGCCTGCCCGCCGAACCGGACCGCGAGGACCGGGCGGCGGCCACCGCGGAGCTGATCACGGCGGCGGCGGTACGGCAGGTCGACGGACTGACCGGGTCCGAGGACCCCGCCGACGCCCACGCCCTCCTCGAACTCGCCCACCGCGCCGACGCGCTGGGCGGCATCCGGCTCACCGACGCCCTCAGCCGGCTGGCCGCCGACGGCTCCCCGCTGATGCGGGGTGCCGCCGGGGCCGTACGCGTCCTGCTCGGACACGAGGACGCCCGCGCCTTCGGCGACCGCGTGGCCTCCTGGGCCGACGCGGCCACCGGCCCGGACTCCCGCGCCGCGCTCACCGCCCGGCTCACCGGACTGCTGACCGCCGCCGGACCCCTGCTGGAAGCGGCGGCCCCGGCACTGGAACCCCTGCTCACCCGGGTGACCGAGCTGCCCGACCGGGCGTTCCTCGACCGGCTCCCCGCACTGCGCGGCGGCTTCGACACCCTGAGCCCCGCGGCCCGCGACCGCCTCTTCGCCGCCGTCGAGGAACGCCTCGGCACCCGGCCCGTCGCCGGCACCGACGACGTCGACCCGGCCGCCCTCGCCCTCTGGACCGAAGCGGACTTCACGGCCCGCGAGACCCTGCGCTCCCAGGGCCTGCTGCCCGCACCGGGCGGCGGTCCCGCGGCGCGGGACACCGCGGACACCACGGAGAAGGGCGCTCCCGAGGACGCCGAGGAGCGTCGCCTCCTCCCCGCCGACCGCTGGCGTCTCCTCCTCGGCCGCCGCGCCGACCGGCTCCCCGCGTCCGCCGCACCCTGGCGACCGCGCTGGACGAGCTGTACGGCAGCGGACGCGGCGAAGGCAGCCGCAGCGACCTCACCGGCCCCGGAACCGGCGGCGGACGGCAGGCGCCGTACCCCGGTGTGCGGGAGTGGTCCGAGGAACTGGCCGCGCTGTTCGGGCCGGGCATCCGGGAGGAAGTGCTCGCGACCGCCGCCGCGGCCGGCCGCAAGGACGTCCTCGCCGAACTGGACGCGGACAGCGCCCGGCCCTCGGTGGACCTGCTGCGCACCGTGCTCCGGCACGCGGGCGGACTGCCCGAGGCCCGGCTTGCCGCCCTGCGCCCGCTCGTACGGCGGCTCGTCGACGCGCTGACCCGGCAGCTCGCCACCCGGCTGCGCCCCGCCCTGCACGGCACCGTCCTGCCCCGCCCCAGCCGGCGGCCCGGCGGCGGCCTGGACCTCCCGCGCACCCTGCGCGCCAACCTGGCGACCGCCCGCCGAACCCCGGACGGCACGGTGCGGGTCATTCCCGAGCACCCGGTCTTCCGGACCCGGGCGCGGAAGGCCGCCGACTGGCGGCTCGTCCTGGTCACGGACGTCTCCGGGTCCATGGAGGCGTCCACGGTGTGGGCCGCGCTGACCGCCTCCGTGCTGGCCGGGGTGCCGACGCTCTCCACCCACTTCCTGGCGTTCTCCACGGAGGTCATCGACCTCACCGGACACGTGGACGACCCGCTCTCGCTGCTGCTCGAGGTCAGCGTCGGCGGCGGCACCCACATCGCCGCCGGACTGCGGCACGCCCGCGAACTCGTCACCGTGCCGTCGCGCACCCTCGTCGTGGTCGTCAGCGACTTCGAGGAGGGCTACCCGCTCGGCGGCCTCCTCGCCGAGGTCCGCGCCCTGGTCGGGGCGGGCTGCCACGTCCTGGGCTGCGCGAGCCTCGACGACACCGGCCGGCCCCGCTACTCCACGGGCGTCGCCGGACAGCTCGTCGCCGCCGGTATGCCCGTGGCCGCCCTCAGCCCGCTCGAACTCGCCCGCTGGGTAGGGAGAAGATCTCATGAGCCCGGACCTGCCTCCGGTCGTCCCGTCCGTCACCGCCGAACTCGTCGCGGCCCTCTCGCCCCGGCTGCGCAAACGGCTGGACGCGAGCGTGACCAAGCTGCTGGCACGACCGGCCGTCCGGGACGGCGACACCGTACGGATCGCCGTCGACGACGACACCGACGTCGAACTGCGGGCGCCCGGAGGGACGGTGACCGACGCGGAGGCGATCCACTGCGGATGCCTGCTGGCCCCCGACTGCCTGCACCGCGCGGCGGCGGCCTCCGCCGCACCGGTCGCCGAGGACACCCCGGCCCCCGCCGAGACCACGGAAACCCCAAAGGACGCGGAGACGGAACCGGTGGAACCCGACGCCGCCACCCCGGACAACGTGCCGCCGCCCGCGCCGTGTTCGACGCGGCGGCCGCCGTCCTGGAGGCCGGCACCGACGGTGCCGGAGCCGTGCTCCAGGCGGAACTCCTGCAAGCCGCGCACACCGCCCGCCTCGCCGGTCTCCCACGGGCCTGTGCCTCGGCGGTCTCCGTGGTGACCGGGGTGCGTGCGGCCCGCTCCGCCGACCCCGGACACCGCCTCACCGACCTCGCCGGCGCGCTGGCCGCCGTCCTCCAGGTCGCGCACCGCCTCCCGCACGCCACCGGCCCCGACCTCACCGCACTGCGCGGCACGGTCCGGCAGCCGTACCGCCCGGACGGCTCCCTGCGGCTGTACGGCCTCTTCTCCGAGCCCGTCCTCACCGCGACCGGATACGCGGGTGCCGTCACCTGGACCGCCGACGCCGACGGACGCCTGTACACGGTCTCGGACGTGGCACCGGGCGGGCCGGCCCGCGCGACCGGCGCCGCCGACCGGGCCGTACGCGTCGGCGACACGGCCCTGACCCACCGGGAACTGTCGCGCGCCGGCCTCGCCGTGTCCGGGGCCACCGTCTCCCCGACCGGCCGTCTCGGCGCGGGCGCGGGGGTGCGGGCGGTCCGTGCGTCCGGCGCCGCCTGGCGTGCCGAGCCGCTGGACCGGCTGTGGACCGTACCCGCCGGCGAGCAGGTGGCCCGCGCCCTCAGCGGCGGGCAGGACCTGCTGTTCCTCGAGGTGACCCTCGCCGGTCCGGTGCGGGAGGCCACGGGCGACTGTGTCCTGGCCGACTGCGCGGGCCTGCCCCTGCGGCTGGTCACCGCCCACGACGACCCGGCGCTCCCGTACCGCGACAATCTGCGCCTGCTCGCCGCCGCCGGGGACCGACGGCTGCGGATCGTCGCGCGTCTGGCCCCGGACCGGCCCCGCGGGCCCTGCTGCTCGCCGCCGAGCACCCCACCGACCCCGGCGCCCGGGTGGACCTCGGCCTCGACCGCCTCCAGCACGCGGATCTGCCCAAGGACGCGGTCACACCGCCGTCCCGGCCCGCGCCGGCCGGTGACGAGGCCCCGCTGCATCTGCTGCGCCGCCGCGTCCACCAGGCGGTGCCGGAGGCCGCCGGGTCCTCGCCGTCGCCGGGAGCGCGCCGGGCGACGCCGCCCGGCTGCGCCGCCTCGGCCTGGCCACGGCGGGCGACCTCCTCGACGATCTCCACGCGGCCGCCGCGGACCGCTCCCGCGACCCGTTCGGCCGGCTGCTCCCGGCCGACACGGACCGCTTCGCCCGCGCCTGGCTTGCCGCCGCCGTCTACACCGACGCCGTCGAACGGGCCCTGTGCGCGGCCGCCTGGGAGCCGCCACGCCCGCGGTCCCGATCCGGTGAGAGGCGGTACGCCGATCGGCGCACGGCGCCCGCGGCGTACTCCCGGAGAAGGGCGAGGCGGAGCAGGGCCGTGCCGGGCAGGCCGGCCGCGCCGCACGGGCGTGCCCGTTCCGGCCGACCGGGTCGAGGACCGGACCCGGCGGCATCGGCGGCGGCGCCGGCACGGTCAGGCCGCCTGGTGCACCACGAGTTTGAACTCCGCCAGGACGATCTTCCGCGCCACGCTGTCGTCATGGGTGGCGCGGACGGCGAGCGGGACGGCCGGGTCGACGAAGATGCCCCATTGTTTCGTCCAGCACTGCATGCCGGGGCTCGGCGGCCGGTGCTCCGTCGCCGTGGTGTCGTTGGGTGTCGGGGTGAGACCGAGGGGTCCCGGACGAACTGGTCCCGCAGTTCCTCGTAGCCCCCGGCCTCCCACTGGATCATCGCGTACAGCGCACCCCAGCCGGCCACGCTGGGCCATATCAGCCCCGACCGGGCGTCCGTGTCCCAGCTCGTGACCACGTACCCGTCCGGCTGGTTGACCTGATGCATGTTGAAGCCGTCGGCGGACTCGGCGGACCCGAACGGGAACCGTATGACGGTGTAGGGACTGTTGGCCGGGATCGTCTGGGCGGTGTCCCGCTTCAGGGAACACACCTGCACTCCTGTGGGCATGGTCCATATCTGCCCTTCTCCGCGCCTTTTGATGTGGAATCCGGATGCTCGAACGAACTGCCGGATTCCAGGAACAACGACGAGGGAGCGCGTGTTGAGGGTGTGACATGCCCGAGTCAAGCAGCTCGGGTGGTGGCGGAAGGAGCACCCCATGGCACGCGGCACCGCACGGCCGGTCGTCAGGCTCAGGTCGACGGCGGGCACGGGCGTCACCTACGTGACCCGCAAGAACCGTCTGAACGACCCCGACCGGCTCCTCCTGCGGAAGTACGACCCGGTCGCCGGCGGACACGTCCTCTTCCGCGAAGAACGATGAACCCCGCCTCCGCCGCCCCGCGGCGGCGGAGGACCCCAGGAAGGACATCCCGTGAGGCACGGCATCCACCCCGTCTCCCGCCCGGTCGTCTTCCGCGACCGCGCGTCCGGCTTCCGGCTGCTCACCCGCTCCACGATCGAGTCGTCGCGCACCGTCGAGTGGGAGGACGGCGCCACCTATCCGGTCGTCGACGTCGAGATCTCGTCGGCCGGCCACCCGTTCTGGACCGGGACCTCCCGCGCCGTGGACACAGCGGGGCGCCTGGAGCGCTTCGAGCGGCGCTACGGCAGCCGGCACTGACGAGCCACCCCGGCCACCCGACGGCCCGGTACCGCCACCCGCGGTACCGGGCCGTCCGCCGTACCCGCGGCGTGGCACCGCCCCGCGCGAACCGCCGCACGGCCAGGATGGGGCCGGACGGACGTTGTGGAGGCGGAGATGACGGTGGACCGGGTCGGCATGGTCGTGCACGGCGGACGTCCCGAGGCCGCGGAGGCCGCGCGCACGGTCCGGGCCTGGTGCGCCGAACACGCGGTGGCGTGCACCGACATCGACGTGTGGAACGACGGCGGACGCCGCAGCGCCCGGCAGGAGGTGGCGGCGGCCGGCGACCCCGACCTCGTCGTCACCCTCGGCGGGGACGGCACCTTCCTGCGCGGCGCCCGGCTCGCCGCCGCCGTCGACGCGCTGGTCCTCGGCGTCGACCTCGGCCGGGTCGGCTTCCTGACCGAGGTGCCCGCGGCCCTGGTACGGGCGGCCCTGGACGCCGTACGCGAGAACCGCCTCGACCTGGAACGCCGCATGCTGCTGACCATGCGCGCCTCCCGGCGCCTCGAGGTGCCCGCGGACATCGAGGCGCTCATGAAGTACGGCAGGGGTCCGCTGCTGCCGCCGACCAGCGTGCGCGCCGACTGCGAGTCGGGCGGCGAGTGGGGCGTCCCGCTCGACGTGGCCGCCCTCAACGACGTGGTGCTGGAGAAGCTCGCCCGGGACCGGCAGGTCTCCGTCGGCGTCTACATCGCGGGCCGGCTGCTCGCCTCGTACTCCGCCGACGCGCTGCTGGTGGCGACACCGACGGGCTCGACCGCTTACAGCTTCGCCGCCGGCGGCCCCGTGGTCTCGCCGCGCGCCGAGACGCTGGTGTTCACCCCGGTCGCCCCGCACATGACCTTCAACCGCTCGGTCGTGGCCGCCCCCGACGAACCGGTCGGGCTGCGGGTGCTCGAACGCTCGGGCCGCGCCGCCGTCAGCATCGACGGCCAGCTGCGCGGGGTGCTCGGGCCCGGGGACTGGATCGGTGTGTACGCGGCACCGCGCCGGCTGCGTGTCGCACGGCTCGGCCCGATGGACTTCTACGGCCGCCTCCGGGACCGGATGAACCTCACCGACGCGCCCGCCGCGGTGGCCGACGGCGTGCCCGCCCCGCTGTGGCCGGTGAGCACCCCGCCGCCGGGAGACCTGGCTCACCTCGCTATGCCGGACGGCCCGGCCTCCGCCGGATGAGGGGCGCGGGTTCACTCCCGCACGGCGCGGTTGCGGCGGAGGGAGGAGTAGAACGACGCGCTGATCAGGGTGACGCCGATGAGGCCGGTGACGATGTCGTTGATCTGGTACCGGATGCTGGCCAGCAGGATGAGGGCGAGCGCTCCGATGGCGTAGTGGGCGCCGTGCTCCAGGTACACGTAGTCGTCCAGGGTGCCCTGGCGGACCAGATACACCGTGAGGGACCGGACGTACATGGCGCCGATGCCCAGGCCGAGGGCCATCAGGACGATGTCGTTGGTGATGGCGAACGCGCCGATGACGCCGTCGAAGGAGAACGAGGCGTCCAGGACCTCGAGATAGAGGAACGTGAAGAACGCCGCCCTGCCCGCCAGCGCGACCGCCGGCCGCCCCGTCCCGTCGGTCCCCGGGCCCTCCTCCTCGGCGAGCCTGCTCTCGAAGAAGTCCGAGAGCCCGCTCACGACCAGATAGGTGATCAGGCCCGCGACGCCCGAGACGAGCACCGTCTGCGCCTTGTCGGCGTGACCGCCGCCGTGCTGGTGGGCGTGGGCGGCGAACGTCATCGACGAGATCAGCAGGATGATCAGCGCGAGACAGACCGACAGCATGTCGACCCGGCCGAGTCCGGCCAGCGGCCGCTCCAGCCAGGAAAGCCACTTGACGTCCCGGTCCTGGAAGACGAAGTCCAGGAAGATCATCAGCAGGAACATACCGCCGAACGCGGCGATCGACGGGTGCGCGTCGGTGACCAGCTCCTGGTAGCGGTCCTTGTCGGTGAGCGCGAGATGGACCGCCTGGGACGGCGACAGCCTGGCGCTGACGGCGACGATGACGATGGGGAAGAGCAGCCGCATCCCGAAGACGGCGATCAGGATGCCGACGGTGAGGAAGATCCGCTGCCAGAACGCGTTGAGCTTCTTCAGGATGCCGGCGTTGATCACCGCGTTGTCGAAGGACAGCGAGACCTCCAGGACGGCGAGGATGGCGACCAGCCCCAGCGCCGTCCAGCCGTCGTAGAGCACCCCGGCCACCAGACCGAGGGCCGTGACGGCGAAGGCCCAGCGGAACGTCTTCAGCAGCACGCGGCACTCCCTGTCTCTCGCGGCCCGCTCGACGCCGGGACGAGGGGCCTTAGGGGATGTCTACTACGCCGAGGCCGCCGAGGACACGGCCGACACCGCCCCGGGCTCACGGCGCGAGACGCGACCGTCTCGGCGCCCGGATGCCGGGCGATCCGCACCGCCAGATGGCCGACACCGCCGCCCGCCGCGTGTATCAGCACCCGCTGACCGGCGCGGACGCCCGCCGTGTCCACCAGCGCCTGTCGGGCGGTGAACACCGTGAGGGCAGGGCGGCGGCCTCGGCGTGGCCGATCGAGGCGGCCCCCGCGCGAACTGGCGGGACGGCGCCGTCACCTATACGCCGCGCCCACAACGCCCCGGACCTGACGGCGGTGAGCGGCTGAGTCAGCGGCGCCGGCGCCGTACCAGGCGGCGGAACGCCTTCGGCCCGCCGGCCGGTGCGGGAAGGGCGCCGGCCACCGCGTCGGCCAGCAGGGAGCCGACGGTCTCCGCCGCGCACGCGCGGTTGGCGCCGATACCGCCCGACGGGCCGCGTTTGATCCAGCCGACGACATACGTCCCCGGTCGGCCCGTCACCCTGCCCGCCCGGTGCGGCACGGTCCCGGTGGCCTCGTCGAACGGCAGCCCCGCCGGCGCCACCCCGCGGTAGCCGACCGCCCGCAGGACCCGCCCGGCCGGGATCTCCAGCTCACCCGCGCCGCCGGTGACCCGTACGGCACGCGTCTTCGCACCGCCGCACACCTCCACGGGAGCGGAGAGGAAGCGGAACACGATACGCCGCTGTCCCGAACTTCCCGGTGACAGCGACCAGTCGACCGGCTCCCGCGCCAGTCCCCGCAGCGCCGCGGCCTTTTCCCGCGGGCCGGCCGCGTCGATCGCCGTACCGACGCGCGGATCGTGGTCGTCGACGAGCAGGTCGACGCCGTCGAGGTGCCTCAGGGCGAGCAACTCGGTTCCGGTGTACGCCGCGTGCTCCGGTCCGCGGCGCCCGAGCAGCACGACCTCGCGCACCCTGCTGCGGCGCAGCTCCGCCAGCGCATGGCCGGCGATCCCGGTGCCGGCCAGCGTCCCGGGGTCGCTGACCAGGATCCGCGCGACATCGAGGGCGACGTTGCCGTTGCCGACCACGACGATCCGCTCGCACGCCAGGCCGACGGCGTCCAGGGCGACCTCCGGATGCGCGTTGTACCAGGCCACGAACGTGGCCGCGGAGAGACTGCCCGGCCGGTCCTCGCCCGGGATGCCCAGCCGCCGGTCCGTGGCGGCGCCGACCGCGTAGATCACCGCGTCGTGATGGGCGGCGAGTTCCTCCGCCGTGACGTCGGTGCCCACGTCGAGGTCCAGGTACGTCCGCGTGCGCGGATGGGTGAGAAAGCGGGCGAAGCTCTCCCCACCTTCTTCGTGGCCGGATGGTCCGGTGCCACGCCGTACCGCACCAGACCGCCGGTGGTAGGCAGCCGGTCGACGAGCGTCACTTCGGCCCGGGTGTGCAGCAGCAGGTCCCGGGCGGCGTACAGGCCGGCCGGGCCGGTGCCGACGATCGCGACCCGCAGCGGCCCGAAGTCAGGGGCAGCACCCGGTCGAAGGAGGGTTCGCCCCAGTCGTGCAAGGTCGGCCGCGGACGCGCCGGTGTCCGGGGCTCCTCGGGGAGGTCCCGCTCGAAGTACTCCGCGTTGATGCGCGCGTACTCCCGCTGCCCGTCCGGCAGCCGGTCGGCCGGGAGGACGGCGTCCACCGGGCAGGCGTCGGCGCAGGCCCCGCAGTCGATGCACGCCCTCGGGTCGATGTACAGCATCTCCGTGCTGCCGAAGGCCGTTCACCGGGCGCGGGGTGTATGCAGTTGACCGGGCAGACGGACACGCAGGTGGCGTCGCCGCAGCAGGTCTGGGTGATCGCGAAGGCCATGGTCTCCCACTCCGCTGAAGGCCGGGACAGGTGCGGGTCGTCAGACGAGGTGGGCGCGCCGGTAGAAGCGGAGCGCCGGCCCGGTGAGCAGTCCCACCGAGTCCAGGAACTCCATCAGGCCCGAACAGCTCGCCCGCAGCATCGACTTGTGGTGCTCGTTGGCCTTGGCCTCGCGCAGGGCGCGTGCCTCGTCGAGGCCGGCGTTCGCGTAGACCTTCCGGTTCACCATGCTGGTGACGATGACGTACGCCGCGACGGCGATCAGCAGGGCGTGCGCACGGCGGCGCACCCGCCCGGCGCCCGCGAGATGCCTGCGGGTCTCCTCGCGGGCGAACTTCATGTGCCGGGACTCCTCGACGACATGGATGTTGTTGATGGTGCGGACGAACGGCACCACCCGCTCGTCCCGCATCCAGTCGCGCTGCATGACGTCGAGGACCTCCTCGGCGACCAGGATCGCCGCGTACGCGGCCTCACCGAAGGCGACGGTCTTGAAGAACCTGCCCAGTTCCAGCGCGACCCGGCGCGGCCGGTAGGCCGGCGCCCGGAGCTTCTTCGCCCCGCGGGCGAACATGATCGAGTGCCGGCACTCGTCGGCTATCTCGGTGAGCGCCCACTGGACGGCGTCGTCCGCCGGATCCTTGGCGTAGATGTCCCGCAGCACCATCTGCTGAAGGATCATCTCGAACCAGATGCCGGTGCCGGCGACGGACGCCGCCTCCTGCCGCGTCAGCTCCTTGCGCTGCGCGTCGGTCAGTTCGCCCCAGTACGCCGTCCCGTAGAGCGTGCTCCACTCCGGGCTGGCGCCGTGGAAGTCCGTGTCGAGCGGTGTGTCCCAGTCGACCTCGGTGAGCGGGTCGTAGGAGAGCTGCGCCGACGAGTCCAGCAGCCGCCGGGCCACATCGTCGCCGGAGGTCTTGTTCCCCATGCCGAGGGCTCCTCGCCTCGAGTCCGGTCAGTCTTACCGCGGGTAACCAACCGCGTTGCTGACGAACTGTATAGCAAGAGGAGCCGCGTTCCTACCCCTAGTAGCAAAGGACGGCCGCCGGACCGCCGGACGCGGGGTCAGCCCCGCCGGGACCGGACCACCAGGGCCGTACCGCCGGCCACGGCCAGGACCGCCGCGCCGCCCAGGACCTCGGCACGGTCGCCCGCACCGGTCTCGGCGAGGACGGGACCGGAGTCCTTGCCGCCCGCAGGATCAGGTCGGTCACCTCGTCCGGGTCGGTCTCCAGCACCGCGTGCGGGGCGTCGGCCTCGACGGTGGTCGCGCCGGCCCGCTCGGCCATGAAGCGCAGGTTGTCGGTGCCGATGGTGCGGTCGTCGGTGGCGACGAGATACCAGGACGGGATCGTCTTCCACGCGACGGCGGAGGTCGCCTCCGTGGTGGTCGCCAGGTGCGCGGGGCGCTGCCGGGCGGCGAGCGCGGCCGTTTCGTCCGCCGCCAGCCGGTCGCTCAGGAAGACGTCACCGAATTTGTCCGGCTTGATGTACGTGTCGATGTCGGCGGGGTCGCCGCTGAGCGGGATCGCCGACAGGGCGGTGGGGAAGGGCGCTTCGGGGTCGTCCGAGAGATGGCTGCCGGGGTACTTGGCGGCCAGCTCCAGCGCCGTCTCGCCCTTGTCGGGCGCGAACGCCGCTATGTAGACGAGGGACTTGACGTTCGGGTTGCCGGCCGCCGCGTTGGTGATGACGGCCCCGCCGTAGGAGTGCGCGGCGAGGACGACCGGGCCCTCGATCGTCCTCAGCCGGGCGGCCAGGTAGGCGGAGTCGCCGACGAGGCCGCGCAGCGGGTTGGCGGTGGCGACCACCGGATAGCCCTTCGCCTGGAGACTCCGGATGACCTCGTCCCAGCCCGAGTCGTCCGCCCAGGCCCCGTGCACCAGCACCACGGTCGGCTTGGCGCCGCTGCCGGCCCCGCCGCCGCTCTCGGAGGCCAGGGACGGGCCGGCGGTCATCAGGGCCGCGGCGGGGACGAGGACGGCCAGGGGAACACCCGCCGGGCGGCGTGCCGTATGCGCATCATGACCACTCTTTCCGGGAGGGATCGACTGGTGACGACACTGCACGCCGCCCGCCCGCCCGGCACCGCCGGATGGACCGGGCGAGTGAAGATCACCGGGCTCGCCGCCGCGCCGTCAGCGCGGCCGGACGGGTCCCGAGGTCACTCGATGCCGCTGGGGGTGGGCGTCGGAGTACCGCCGGCGAGGACGTCCTTCAGGCGCGGCGTGCCCTGCTGGACGGCGGCCTTGGTGGCGTCGTGGTCGGCTCCGGCGAGCCCGCCGTTGGTCACCGTGATCGCGTCCGCGCCGACCTGCACCACGGCCACGTCCAAGGTCAGGGTCACGGGCTGACCCCGCTTTCGCCCTTCACCGTCACCGTCATCCCCTGCCGCGCGTCGCCCTCCTCGGGCAGCGCCATCTCCACGACCTGGACGGTGCGGTCACCGTTGTCACCGCCGGTCACGGTGAACTGGTCGCAGGTGTCGGGAAGTGACCGCAGCGACTTCATCGACTTGTCGAGGTCGGCCTGCTGATAGGCCGCCACCTGGTAGAGCAGTCGCGAGTCGCCCTGCTCGAACCCGTTGAGCGCCGACGCTCCGGACGGATTCCCCAGCAGGGTCTCGTCGTACAGCGAGTCGATCAGCTGCTGGCACTCCGAGGCGTCGCTCTTCCCGCTCAGGAAGGCGGCCACGTCGACCTGCCCGACGAGCAGGGAGTCCCGCCACTCCTGCGGCTTGTCCGCCTGCGTCCAGTTGCCCTCCAAATCCGCCGCGGTGATCAGCGCGTTCCGCGCCCCGTCTCACTGAGCGCCGTACCGGGCGACGACGTCGGCGACGAGGTCGGGGACGTGCCGGTCGACGTGGGGATTCGGTCTGCGCGACCGCCGCGGCGGCGGTCTCCGACCCGGCCGACGTGCTCTTGTCCGCGTCGGAACAGGCCGCCGTGGTGAGCAGGGTCCCGGTGGCCAGTACGGCGGCCAGGACACGGGACGAGCGGACGATCGGGCGAGGGGTGGTCACGAGTGCCTCCTGTGGATGGGACGGGCGCCCCGGCGCCGACCTGCCCCGAGCGCTATGTGCCCTTGTCCTCCCACCGCATCACCGGTCCGCCGGGGCTACCAGCGCAGCGGAGGCACACGGGTGAGGCCCCGCCCCGATCACCTGCCCCCGTATCCGGGCGATCACCGGGAAGACGTGATCGCGAGCGCGCTTCCCGGCCTCGTTCCGAACGCGCTGGTACGTTCCGTCTGCCATGGCCTGACCTGGAAAGGACCGAGCCACGTCCCCCACCGACAGCGAGCCCACGCCCCCGTCCGCAGCGGTCAGGCGGCACCCGGCCCTGCTCCGTGCCGACCACCGCCGGCGGAATCCGCCGTTGCGCCGTTCGGACATCACCGTGACGGACGAACGGGCGGTCAGGCGCGCGGTGAAGGCCGCCTCGCTCGGCAACGCCATGGAGTGGTTCGACTTCGGCATCTACGCGTATCTGGCCGGCACCATCGGCCGGGTCTTCTTCCCTCCGGGAGTGACACCGCGCAACTGCTGTCGTCGTTTCGCCACCTTCGCCGTCGCCTTCCTGGTGCGCCCGCTCGGCGGTATGGTCTTCGGGCCGATGGGTGACAAGGTCGGCCGCAAGAAGGTGCTCGCCCTGACCATGATCCTGATGGCGGCCGGCACCGCCGCGATCGGCCTGCTGCCGACCTACGCGGCCGTCGGCTTCTGGTCACCGCTGCTGCTGATCGTCTTCCGGTTGCTCCAGGGCTTCTCCACCGGCGGCGAGTACGGCGGCGCCTCCACCTTCATCGCGGAGTACGCCCCGGACAAACAGCGCGGCTACTTCGGCAGCTTCCTGGAACTGGGTACGCTGGCCGGGTACACCGGCGCGGCCGGTCTGGTCACCGCGCTCACCGCCTGGCTCGGCAACGACACCATGGACGCCTGGGGCTGGCGCATCCCCTTCCTGGTCGCCGGGCCGCTGGGCATCGTCGGCATCCATCTGCGGCTGAAGCTGGACGACACCCCGGCGTATCTGAAGCTGGAGCAGGACGGCGACCACCCCACCGACGCGGCGAACGCCGTGGAGACCGCCGCCCACGGCGGCCTCGCCAGGATCTTCTTCCAGTACTGGCCGACGCTGGTGCTGTGCATCGCGCTGGTCGGCGCGTACAACGTCACCGACTACATGCTGCTGTCGTACATGCCGACGTATCTCTCGGACGAACTGCACTACAGCGAGACCCACGGTCTGCTGATCCTGGTGGCCACCATGGTGGTGCTGATGCTGATCATCAACCAGGTGGGGCGGCTGAACGACCACTTCGGCCGCAAGCCGCTGCTGATGACCGGCATGCTGGGCTTCCTCGTCCTGTCCGCCCCGTCCTTCCTCCTGGTGCGGCAGGGCAGTCTGCTCGCCGTCTCGGCCGGCATGCTGATGCTCGGCCTGTCCCTGGTCTGTCTGCTCGGCACCATGTCGGCGGCGCTGCCGGCCATGTTTCCGACACATGTGCGCTACGGCTCCCTGTCGGTCGGCTACAACCTGTCGGCGTCCCTGTTCGGCGGCACGACCCCGCTGGTCATCACGGCCCTGATCGGCGTGACCGGCTCGGACATGATGCCGGCGTACTACTCGATGGCCGCCGCCCTGGTCGGTGTCATCGCGGTGGCCTGCATGAAGGAGACGGCCCAGCAGCCACTGGAGGGTTCGCCCCCTCGGTGCAGACCGAGGAGGAGGCGGCGGAGCTGGTGCGGTCACAGGCGCCGGAACCCAAGTTCCGAGACGGCGCCCCCGGCACATCACAGGCCGCTGACCCTGCCGCTCGCCGAGATGTCGTAGACCAGGGTGACGGTCCGCCGGCCGCCCGGGGCCAGCGGGACGTCCCAGCGGACGATGCCGTCCGCGTCGATCGCGTCCGGCGCGGGAGAACAGGCGTCCCGGCGCAGCCGTACCTCCACCGCCGAGACCTCGGACACGGGGACCCGTTCCCGGACGGTGATCACCCTGTCGCCCTGCTCGCCGGGGGCGGAGAAACGCGACAGGTGCAGCCGGACCGTCCGGGTGAGCACCGTCCGCTGGGTGAGGCCGGAGGTGTCGCGGGTCTCCTCGGTCTCCCGCAGCACCCGGTGGTCGTCCCGGCTGCCGAAGGCGAGTTCGACTGGTGCGCCGGGCGCGGCGAAGTCCAGTGTGCCGCGTCCGCCGAACCCACCGCCCCGGATCAGGTCGACCGGCCCGGCGAGCAGCGCGTGCCCGGACAGATTGTCGAACCGCGCCACCTGACCGACCAGGGGCGACAGTTCGGGCGAGCAGGCGTACTCGCTTCTCGCCGGCGCGGTGAAGGAGGAGAGCGGGACACGGTGGGCGCGCCCGTCCGCCGGCACGGAGACCGGCGCGGGGAGCGCAGCACACGCACCTCGCCGCCGTCGTCCACGCCCGGCAGCCCCGCCACGCGGGCGGGCCCGAGTTCGGCGATCTCCTCCTCGCGCAGGTCGACGTGGACGGTACGCCGTTCGGCGGCGGTGCGGTCCTGGAGCGTCAGCCGGTCCTCGCCGAGCAGCGGCGGTTCCGCCGCCCGCGCGGAACGGGCCGTCGACAGGGTGAGCCGTACGCCGGACCAGTCCTCGCCGGTGCGCTGCCAGACGACGGCCTCCGTCTCCAGCGTGAGGGAATCGCCGTCGAGCCGGGCCCGGTAGGCGGGCCGCCACACCGCGCACGGTGTGAGATGGCTCAGCCGCAGCCGGGCCGGCCCGGCGGCGGAGGCGTCCACGGTCAGCTCGATATGGGCGACCAGCTCGGCGGGTTCCGTCTCGGCGAGGTCCATGACCCGCCGCACCTCGGCGAGTTCGGCGGTGACGGCCGCCGTCCGGGCCTCCACCGCGCGCAACCGCTCGCCGTGAGCGTCGCGTTCGCCGTCGACCCGGTCCAGCTCCCTGGCCCAGCGCTCCCGTTCGGCCTCTCCGTAACCGGCGCCCTCACCGATCTCCCGCAGCAGATCGGTGGCGAGACGGCCCAGCACGTCGAGCCGGGTACGGAGCCGGTCACGCCGCTGCTCCAGATCCGTGTGTTCCTCTTCCAGCTCGGCCGTGCGCAGGCGCAGCGCGGAGTCGCCGTCGGCGGGAAGCGGTCCGCGCGGGGTCCAGGCGCGGACGATCCGCGCGTCCAGCACCGTCGCCGGACGGTCACCGGTCAGTTCGGCGTGCAGGGTACGGTCGACGGCCAGCGCGCTGACCGGTCCGAGGCGCAGCCGCTGGGTACCGGCCCGCAGCTCGAGTACGGCGGCACGCTCGACGTGGGCGCGGTCCTCCGTGCAGGTGACGGCGGTGACGGGGAGGGGACGGTCTCGGTCGACATGGACATGTGGCTGTGTCAGCTCCTGCGATTGCCGCCCGTGAGGGCCTTGCCGGCCGGGATCCTGATGTCGTAGCCGCCGTCGAGTACGGCGGTGGCGCCGGCGGGCAGTTCGACGCGCCACAGGCGGGTGCCCGGCGCATGCGGTCGCGGGCCCGGATCGTCCCCGGGCACCGTCCAGTCCGCGCGTTCCTCGATCCTGACGTCCGCGTCGGAGGTGACGGGCACGCGCTCGCGCACCTCCACGGAGACGGGCAGCGGGAGCCGGTTGGCCAGCTCCACGTGGACGCGGTGTTCGAGCACGGTCACGTTGTTGCGCAACCCCGCCGTCGACTCCCGCAGATTCACCCGGCGGGTGACCCCGATGGCCTCCGCGGGACCGAGCCCGACCCGGCTGACACCGCCGGGGGCGAGCGTGGGCAGGGCGGTGGTCAGCAGGAACTCCTCGTCCATGGTGACCTCCACCGGCCCGGCCAGCAGCGCCTGGCCGGTGGCGTTGGAGAGCACCAGCGTCGTGTAGACGGTCTGCTCCACGGACGGGACACAGATGTACTCGGTGCGCAGACCGACCGGGATCTCGCCGACGGTGACGGTGTGCCACGTCCCGTCGGAGGGGATGTCGGCCGGGGCTGCGGCATCGAACCGGTGGTCGAAGGAACCCGCCGACTCGCGTGGCCGCACGGCGTATCCGGGAAGGGCAGCGCGGCCACCGTCTGCGCGCGGCGGCGGTGTTCGGCGGTCACCAGGTCGGTGCCGGAGCCGGGGAACAGCCTGCCCCGGCGGCCGCCGGGCTCGTCCGGGCCGCTCAGGACGAGTGCGGAGTAGTCGAGTTCGGCGCCGTCCGGGCGGGGCGGACCGGGAGGAGGCGCCGGCCGCGCCGGCTCGGCGAAGGCCCCGGAGGCGACGGGCGGCGCCGCCGCGGGGCCGGGGCAGGGGCGGCGCCGGGCGCGGCGGGCCCTGGGCCGGTACGCGGCCTGCCGCCCGACCGGTCCCAGGCCACCGGGGCGTCCCCGAAGAACTGGGGCTCCGGGAGCGCGCCGTACCCCGCCGGTGCGGGCGGTGGTGGCGGAGCGCCGCCGACCTGGGCGGCGTACTCGCGGCCCGTGTCGGGGCGGAGGCCGGCCGCGTCATAGCCGGCGAAGAGATCGGTGAGCCCGGCCGGGTGCCCACGCCAGCCCGGGGCCGCCGGAGCGGGCTGGCCGCGTCCGACGCGGACCGAGCGGAGCCGGGGCAGGTCGGTGCGACGGCGCAGATCGGCGGTGGCCAGCGCGATGCGCACGCCGGTCCAGTCCTCACCGGTGCGCTGGGCGACCGAGGCACGCAGCAGCAGGGACGCCTCACGGTCGCCCCGACGGTGGGTGAGCCGGTAGGCGGGCACCCAGACGGCGCCCGGCACTCCGTACTCCAGCTCCACCTCCGCCTCGCCCGCGCCGTCCAGGGTCAGGACCGCGCCCAGCGAGCGCTCCACCGGCGTCGACGTCGTGTCGGTGGAGGCACGGGCGAGCCGGTCCTCGGCGACCGTCAGCTCGTGCTCGGCCCGGCGCAGCTCCTCCTCCAGCTCACGCAGCCGGCCGTGCAGGCCGGTGAGCCGGTCGTCGACGAACGCGGAGAGCTCCAGCCAGGCGTCGACCGGGGTACGGCGGTGCGGGTCGTCCCGCTTGCGGGCCGGCGGCACCGGACGCAGCGCCGCGACCTCGCCGATCAGGCCCTGCTGCCGGTCACGGCGGCCCTGTACGGCCTCGCACGCGTCGCGCAGCCGCTCCACGTCCCGCAGCAGCGCGTCGGCCCGCTCCCTGCCGACGGGCTCGGCCTCGACCTCCACCCGGGCCTCGGTGACACGCACCCCGGACGCGCCGACGACGCGGGCCCGCAGCGAGTCGGCGTCCAGGGAGCGGGGCAGCCCCGTGACCCGTACGCGTCCGTCCGCGGGGACGGTGCCCCGGGCGAGACGGCGGCACAGCGCGCCCTGCGCGTACACCACCACGGCATCGAGAGTCGACGCCCACCTCGGGGCCGTACCAGCCGTCATGTGCTCCCCACCCAGCCGTCCCGGTGCCGGGGCCAGCCTACGCGGTGATCCGTGCCGGGTCCGGGCGTCCGGCCGGCCACCACCGACATGACCGGCGTACGGCGCGGGACCGTGACGCTCGACGGCGGGGGTGAAGGCGCCCCGGCTCACCAGATCAGGCACCAGTACGCGCCGTGGTGCCCGATGCCGATACGGCTGTTCCCCGGAACCAGGCCGGGATCGGCCGCGCCGACCGCCGCCATCGAGCAGGCCGGGTCACCGACCGCGTGGGCGTTCGCCATGCGGCGGGCGGCGGCCGCGGCGGCCGATGAGGTGTACCAGGTGGTGGTCACCTGCTTGTCGTGCCCGGCCGTGCGCGTGGGGCAGGCGCCGTCGTCCCGGTGGACGTGACGGACGGCTGCGGTACGTGCTTCGAAGGCGTGGGCCGGGTGGTCGGCGGTGTCCGGGTGGGCGCGGGCCGGGCGGACGAAGCCGGGGGCCGGGGCGTCGCGGACCCGGGCGGAGGCGTCGCGGACCCGGGCGGGGGCTCGGGGGACGCGGACTTCGGCGGCTGTCCGGACGGTGCGGTGGTCTTCCGCTGGTGCCCGGGTGTGGCGGGCTGCGGCGGCTGCGCGGGGCCGGTGGACCGTCGCGGTCGCTCGGACGTCCCGGGCCGCGGTGGCGGTTTTGGCTTCGCGGACCGTGGGGCGGGTTCGGGCGCCGTGGGCTGTGGTGAGCGCCGGGGCGCCGCGGATCGCGGTGCAGGCCGGGGCGCGCCGGACGCCTCGGGTGCCGGCGGCGACATCGGCTGCGCTCCCGGAGTGCGCAGGACCGACGCGCCGGGCGCGGTCCCGTGCGGCACCGGACGGCCGCCGGGCGGTGTCCTCCCGGTCGTGGGCCGCTGTCCCGGCGGTGCCGGCTCGGTGGCCGGCCTGCGGGTCGGCACCGCCGGCTCGGTGGTGGGGCGGGGCGCCGGCCGTGTGCCGGGCTCGGTCGGCTGACGTGGCCGGGACGTCGGTCCCGGCGACCGGACGGACGACGTGGACCTGGACGTGGGCGTCCGCCCCTCCCTGCCCGACGGCTCGGTGGTGAACGTCCAGGACGGCAGCGGGTTCAGCGTCGGCAGGGACAGGTCGTTCGAGGCCGAGGGCCTGGGACTGGGCGTACCGCCGTCCTGCGCGACCCACACCCACACACCGACGCCACCGAGGACGAGCACGGCGGCGCCGCCCGCGATCCACGGGGCACGCCGGGGCGGGCGTCGGTGACGGTTCATGGTCTTACTGTGCTACGCGCCCCGGCGCGACGCCTGTCGCGTGAGCCGGTCGCCGTAGACCCTCCCGGAGTCCCTCAGCCCGCCCGCGCCGTGTCGTCGGGCGGGCGGCGGACACCGCCACTCCGGTGCGGGTGGGTGGTGGAGGTCGGCGAGACGGCCGCGCAGGTCACGTGGTCGGGCCGGCCGCTTCTTCCGGTTCCACCGCGCGGGCAGCCGTACCGGCCGCCCGTCCCGTACGAACGCGCGCACCATCACGGCAGGTCGCACGCCCGTCGCTCTCCAGGGGCGCGACGGCGTCCTTCCTACGGATGACGTGGGATCGTCAGGCGTATGGGCATACGGGGAAGGCGGACAGGCGGAAGAGCCCACACGGGCGGCGGACGGGGCGCGGGCCCGGTCAGTGAGGAGGTCGCGATGACAGGGTCGGAGCATTCGGGGTCCACGGGCTGTGCGCGCCGACCGCCTCCGACGTGCTGGAGGCCATCGGTGCCGGTGCCTATGTCGTCGACGAGCGGGGCCGCATCATCGCGGTCAACGCCCGCGCCGAGGAACTGCTGGGCCGACCCGCGGCGGAGCTCGTCGGCCATGACGCGCACGACCTGCTGCACCGCGACGCGCAGGGGCAGCAGCTGCCGAGAACCCAGTGCGCGATGCGGCAGGCGTTCCACGCCGGACGCCCGGCCCAGGCCGACGAGGACTACTTCGCCCGCGCCGACGGTTCCGTACTGCCCATCTCCTGGCTGATCGCCCCGTACGGCACCGGCGGCCACCGGACCGCCACGCTGGTCGTCTTCCACACCCCGGACACCCGCCCCGAACCGGCCCGAAGCCGGGATCACCGGCCCAGTCGCTGTCGGAACTGCAGCGCCTGGCCCTGCTGGCCGAGACCACCGCGCAGCTGACGTCCACGCTCGACGTCGACGAGGCCCTGCGCAGGCTGGTGGCCCTGGTCGTGCCCCGGCTGGCGGACTGGGCGGTCGTCGACCTGATCACCGAGCGGGATGAGGTGTGGCGGGCCGTGGTGGTCCACGCCGACGGGGAGACGCCGGTCCGCCACGAGGAACTGGAGGGGCCCATGCCGCCGATTCCCGAGGAGTCCCCGATGCCGCTGTCCAGAGCCTTGCGCGGGGTCGCCTCCACCCTGGCCGGTCCGCAGACCTACCAGGGGATTCCGGATTCCGGCATCGCGGTCGAGCAGGGCCGGCTGTTCCGGGCCACGGCGATGCACTCGGCGGCCATCGCGCCCATCCGCAGCCCGCGCGCCGTCCTGGGAGCGCTGACCCTGGGGCGTGCCGAGAACCCGGAGCCGTTCGCCCCCGTGGACCTTCCGCTGATCGAGGACGTCGCGCGCCGGGCCGGCCTCGCCCTGGACAACGCCCGCCTCTACCAGCGCCAGCGCAAGGTGGCCGAGACGATGCAGAACCATCTGCTGCCGCAGATGCCGGGCGTCTCGGGCCTGGAGATGAACGTCCGCTATCTGCCCGCGCCCGACGCCTCCCATGTCGGGGGCGACTGGTACGACGCCTTCCCCTGGCCGACGCCTCCACCGCCCTGGCGATCGGGGACGTCGTCGGCCACGACCTGGAGGCGGCGGCCGGCATGGCGCAGGTGCGCAACATGCTCCGTGCCTACGCCTGGTCCCAGCACGAACCTCCGAGCCGTATCGTCGAACGGCTCGACGAGGCGATCCTGCACATCACCGACGTCACCATGGCCACCATGATCTTCGGCCGGATCCAGGCGGCCGCCGACGGCCACTGGCGGCTCTCCTGGACCAACGCCGGCCACCCGCCGCCGCTGCTGATCGGCCGGGACGGCCTGGCCCGCTATCTCACCGAGGGCCACGGCATACTCCTGGGCACCCAGGTCGGCCTCCGACGCCCCGACGCCACCGTGCTGCTCCCGCCGGGATCCACCCTGGTGCTGTACACGGACGGACTCATCGAGGTGCCCGGCCAGTCCCTCGACACGGGACTGATCCGGCTGCGCCAGCACGCCGCCGCCCTCGCCCGCCGCCCCTGGTCCCGTTCACCGACCAGCTGCTCCGCCGTGTCCGCCCCGCCGAGAACGACGACGACGTCGCCCTGCTGGCCCTGCGCGTCCCCGAGGGACCCGCGGCCTGAGAGTCCGGTGCGGATGACAAGGCCGTGCTCCGAGGGCCGATCGGCCCAGGCGCGGCGCGCCTCGGCCGCGCGGGCGGGTGCCGGTGGAGGATCTGTGGGACGCCGGGCCGCCCGGCACCGTCCACCGCGCGAAGAGGTCCCGCCATGGCACCGTCCGACGATCCCGAGTCGCCGTCGCCGTCGCCGGCTCCGCGCGGGGACACGCCGGGCGGCGGGCGCTACGGCGAGGCCGTCTTCCGCCCCGGAGAGGCGCGCGAGGACGAGCGCGTCGACCTCGGCGCCCTCGCCTACGACGACATCACCATGGCGCGGCTGCGGGCGCTCGGCGCCGGCCCCGGCTGGCGCTGCCTCGACGTGGGCGCCGGAACGGGCACCGTCTCCCGTCGGCTCCTGGAGGAGGCGGGGGTGACGAGCGTCCTCGCCGTGGACCGCGACGTACGTTTCCTCACCGCACGGCCCGTGCCGGGACTCGACGTGCTGGAGGCCGACGTCACCGCCCCGGACTTCGCGCCCGGCGGCTTCCGGCTCGTCCACGCCCGCTTCGTGCTGATGCATCTGCCCGAGCGCGAACGCCTGATCACCACGCTGGCCGGGCTCGTCGCACCCGGGGTGTGCTGGTGCTCGGTGACGCGGTCGACCTGACGAGCGAGCGGGCGCCGGGCACGCCGTACACGAGGGCGATGCGGGCGATGTGGGAAGGACTGCGGGCCACCATCGGCACCGACGTCTCCTGGGTACCGTCGTACCCCCGACTGCTGCGCGGCGCCGGGCTGGTGTCGGTCGGCGCCGAGATCCATGTGCCGCCCCTGCTGCCCGGCAGCCCCATCAGCCGCTTCTGGGCGGACACGTGGCGACGCGGCAGGGCGGCGATGCTCGCCACCGGCCTCGTCGACGACACGGCCGTCGACGAGGCGGTCCGCTACCTGGACTCCGACGACTGCGCCGCGTTGTCCGCCGGGATGCTGACCGCGTGGGGACGGAAACCCTGACCGCCTGAGCCGCTCTCACGGACGCGCGGCCGCCGGTCTTCAGGTCTGGACCACGGCGACTCCGTATCGCATCATGACCCTTGCATGACAACCACTCTGTCGCGATGACCACCGGGACGGTGACCGTGCGCGGTTCCCTGGGCAAGGCGGTACTGACCGCAGTCCTCCTGTCGGCGCTCCTGGCGTCCGTTCCCGCGGCGGCGACGCCACTACCCCGGCAAGCCGCCCCCGCCGGGTCCACCACCGCTGCCGCGGACTGGACGGCGCCGCTCAGCACCCGGGGCCGCTGGATCGTCGACGCGGACGGGAACCGCTTCAGACTCCGGTCCGGCAACTGGCACGGCGCCAGCGGCACGTGGAACGGCTCCGGCAGCGCGGACGACGACGCCGCCCATCACGCGGGGAGAACGCACACCGGATACCGCTCGGCCTCGACCGCGCACCCATGGCCGAGATCATCGCCGGTTTCCAGGAGCTCGGGATCAACAGCGTCCGGCTGCCCTTCTCCAACGAGATGATCCACGACACGCGCCCCGTCACCGACGACGCCGTCACCGCCAACCCCGGCCTGCGGGGGAGCACCCCGCTCCAGGTGTACGACGCCGTCGTGCGCGGACTCACCGACGCCGGCCTCGCGGTCATCCTCAACAACCACACCAACACCACCCGTTGGTGCTGCGGAGTGGACGGCAACGAGCGCTGGAACGCGAGCCGGTCCGCCGCGGAGTGGGAGGACGACTGGCTGTTCATGGCCCGCCGCTACCGGGACGACAAGCGTGTCGTGGGCGCGGACCTCTACAACGAGGTCCGCCGCGACATCTGGGACGACCCCAACTGGGGCCTCGGCGACAACCACGACTGGTTCAGCGCCTCCCAGCACCTCGGCGACCGGCTCCTCACGGAGGCCAACCCCGACCTCCTCGTCATCGTCGAGGGCATCAACTGGACCGGCATCCCCGTCGACGGGTTCGCCCACGGACGCCCCACCCTCGAGCCCGTACGCCGTCTCTCGCACACCCTCGTCGACTCGGGCAAACTCGTCTACGCGGCCCACTTCTACGGCTACACCGGCCCGAACCACAGCGGCGCCACCGGAATCGGCGAGACCACCGACCCCGCTACCAGGACCTGTCTCCCGCCCAACTCGTCGACGTGCTCCACCGCCAGGCGTTCTTCGTCACCGCCGAAGCCGACCAGCACTTCACCGCACCCGTCTGGATCAGTGAGTTCGGCGTCGGCGGCCGCGAGGAGACGGGCGCCGCCCAGCGCGCCTGGTTCGAGAACTTCGTCGACCAACTCGTCCGCACCGACGCCGACTTCGCCTACTGGCCACTCGTCGGACTGCACGAGAACCGCCGCGGCAACGGCTGGGCGCTGCTCCACTGGGACTCCGCCGGCCACCGCATGGGCCTGTACGACGGCGACGACTGGCGGGCCGGGGCGTGGACCCGGCTCATCGGCGCCACGGGCCGCACCGGACCCGTCGCCGCCGTGGCCGGCTGGTCGATGCTCAGCCCCGACCACGGCGACTTCATCGCCTCCCGCCGGATGCGCGCCCTGCCCGACTGGGACTCCGGCGCCCGCAAGGCCGTCTGTCCCGACGGGCAGCGACTCCTGGGCCTCGGCCACACCGGCAACCGCGGCCTGTGCTCCGACGTGGCCGCCGGACCCCTCGGGGACCCGGCCGCCGGACACGCGGTCGTCAAGGACGAGCGGTACGTCCCGCCGGGCGGCGACTGGGCCTCCGGATACACCAAACTCCAGTGCCCCGAGGGCCACTTCCTCACCGGCTACAGCGTCCGGGGCGCCGCCGTCTCGGCCGCCCTGTGCACAAAGGCCGGGCCCGGCGGGATCACCGGCACGGGCGGCCGGACGGTCTGGTTCGACCGGGGCGACAACCGGGGCGGCGCGCCCAAGGGCGGCGACTTCGCACACGGCCACTACAAGGGCCAGTGCGCGGACGGCGAGTACGCCGCAGGCATCGCCTACACCGGCCGTATCGGCTCCGCACGCACCCCGGACGCCCTGTACTGCCGCCCGCTCCACTGACCCCGCGCCGGCACTTTGTCCCAGCCGAGGAAGAAGAGGCGGGACTGCGCGCGAAAGGGTTACGCGTTCCCGCGAGGCCCGCTAACTTCCTTGAAATGAACCGGTCATGCCCCTGTCGGGGGTGACGGGCCGGTGTCCGACGGCGCGACGGCGCGCGCCCGTACTCCATCACGGTGGGCCCCGTGGCCTGCCGCCACCCCCATATCCTGGAGACTTCCGTGCGCACGAGACCGCTCGGACACAGACGTGTCCGCATACTGCTCACGGCCCTGGCATGTGCCATGGGCCTGGCGCTGCCGGCGGGGCCGGCCGCCGCGACGCCCGCCGCCCCGGCCGGACCGGCCGGCGCCGCCGCTGCGGCCGAGGACTTCCAGCAGGTCACCCTCGCCAAGGGCGTCGCCGAGACGGGTGAGCCCATGACCCTGGCCGTCCTGCCGGACCGCTCCGTACTGCACACCTCACGCGACGGCACCCTGCGCCGCACCGACGCGGCCGGCACCACCACCGTCGCCGGCCGGCTGAACGTCTACAGCCACGACGAGGAGGGCCTGCAAGGCGTCGCCGCGGACCCCGGCTTCGCCTCCAACCGCTTCGTGTACCTGTACTACGCACCCCAGCTGAACACCCCGGCCGGTGACGCACCCGCCGACGGAACGGCGTCCGACTTCACCCCGTTCGACGGCGTCAACCGCCTCTCCCGGTTCGTCCTGCGCACCGACGGCACCCTGGACGTGGGCAGCGAGAGGAAGATCCTCGACGTGCCCGCCTCCCGCGGGCTGTGCTGCCACGTCGGCGGCGACATCGACTTCGACGCGGCCGGCAACCTTTATCTGTCGACGGGCGACGACACCAACCCCTTCGCCTCGGACGGCTACACCCCCATCGACGAGCGCGCTTCCCGCAACCCCGCCTACGACGCCCAGCGTTCCTCGGGCAACACCAACGATCTGCGCGGCAAGATCCTCCGTATCAAGGTGAACGCCGACGGCACCTACGCCGTCCCGGCGGGCAACCTCTTCGCGCCCGGCACCGCCCGGACCCGGCCCGAGATCTACGCGATGGGCTTCCGCAACCCCTTCCGGATGAGCGTCGACAAGGCCACGGGCACCGTATACGTGGGTGACTACGGCCCCGACGCGGGTACCGCCAGTGGCTCGCGCGGGCCCGGCGGACAGGTCGAGTTCAACAGGATCACCAAGGCCGGCAACTTCGGCTGGCCCTACTGCACCGGCCGGAACAACGCCTACGTCGACTACGACTTCGCCACCGGCGCCTCCGGCTCCGCCTTCAACTGCTCGGCGCCGAGGAACACTTCGCCGCGCAACACGGGCCTGACCGACCTGCCGCCCGTCCAGCCCGCCTGGATCCCCTACGACGGCGGTTCCGTCCCCGAGTTCGGCAACGGATCCGAGTCACCCATGGGCGGACCCGTGTACCGGTACGACGCGAACTCCACCTCCGAGGTGAAGTTCCCCGCCGAGTACGACGGCGACTTCTTCGCCGGTGAGTTCGGCCGCCGCTGGATCAAGCGCATCGAGACCGGCGGCGACGGAACCGTGCAGTCCATCAACGCCTTCCCCTGGACCGGCACCCAGGTGATGGACATGGCGTTCGGCCCGGACGGCGCCCTCTACGTCCTCGACTACGGCACCGGCTACTTCAACGGCGACGCCAACTCGGCCCTCTACCGCATCGAGCATGTGACCGGCGGACGCGCCCCGCTCGCCCAGGCCAGGGCGAACACCACGTCCGGCAAGGCGCCCCTGACCGTCAACTTCTCCGCGGCCGGCAGCACCGACCCGGACGGGGGCGCGCTCACCCACGCCTGGACCTTCGGCGACGGCGGCACCTCCACCGCCGCCGGACCGTCCCACACCTACACCGCCAACGGCCAGTACACCGCCACGCTGAAGGTCACGGACCCCACCGGCAAGTCCGCCACGGCCTCCGTGCAGATCACCGTCGGCAACACCGCGCCCACCGTACGGCTCGACACACCCGCCGACGGACGGATCTACGACTTCGGCGCGGCCATCCCCTTCAAGGTCACCGTCACCGACCCCGAGGACGGCACGGTCGACTGCGCCAAGGTGAAGGTCACCTTCATCGTCGGCCACGACAGCCACGGCCACCCGCAGACGTCCGCCACCGGCTGCACCGGCACCCTGCACACCCTGGCGGACGGCGAACACGACCCCAACGCCAACATCTTCGGCGTCATCGACGCCGAGTACACCGACAACGGCGCGAACGGCCAGCCCGCGCTCACCACGCACGACCAGCACATCACCCAGCCGAGCCACCGGCAGGCCGAGCACTACGGCGACTCCGCAGGCGTCCAGGTCATCAACCACACCGCCGCGCACGGCGGCAAGACCGTCGGCGAGATCCAGAACGGCGACTGGATCTCCTTCACGCCGTACAGCCTCGACAACACCACCGGCTTCACCGCCCGCGTCTCCTCGGCCGGCGCCGGCGGCACCCTCGAGGTCCGCGCCGGCTCCCCGGCCGGCACCCTGCTCGGCACGGCCACCGCACCGGTCACCGGCGACTGGGAGACCTTCCAGGACGTCACCACCGCACTGAACAGCCGTCCGGCCGGCACGACGACCCTCTACCTCGTCTTCAAGGGCGGCAGCGGCGCCCTGTTCGACGTCGACGAGTTCTCCTTCACCACCTCCACCGGCGGCACCCGTACGGGTGAGGTGAAGGGGTCGACGGGAAGTGTCTGGATGTGGACAACGCGGGTACGGCGGACGGTACGGAGGTGCAGGTCTGGACGTGCAACGCGTCGGCGGCGCAGCGCTGGACGGTGTCGGAGGACGGTTCGCTGCGGGCGTTGGGGAAGTGTCTGGACGTGTCCGGTGGCGGGAGTGCGGACGGTACGCGGATCCAGTTGTGGACGTGCAACGGGACGGGGGCGCAGAAGTGGGCGGCCCAGTCGGACGGCACGGTGCGTAACCCGCAGTCGGCGAAGTGCCTGGACGCCTCGGGCGGTACCTGGGAGGACGGAACCCCCGTACATCTGTGGACCTGCCACACCGGAGCTAACCAGAAGTGGACCCTGCCGTAGAAAGGAGGCGACCCATGATGCGTACCCTGTTCAAGACCGCGCTCGGCCTGTCCGCCGCCGCCGTACTCTGCCTGACACCCTCGACAGCGGGCCTCCCCGCCGCCGCGCCGGCGGCCCACCACGGCGCGGACCTCACGCGGTCCGCGGCGGCCGACCCCGCGTACAAGATCCTCGTCTTCTCCCGGACCGCAGGCTTCCGCCACTCCTCGATCGACGAGGGCGTGACGGCACTGCGCGGCCTCGGGACGGCGAACAACTTCACCGTCGACGCCACCGAGGACCCGGCGGCCTTCACCACCGGCAACCTGGCCCAGTACCGGGCCGTGGTCTTCCTCTCCACCACGGGCGACGTCCTCGGCCCCGCCCAGCAGACCGCGTTCGAGCAGTACCTGGGCACGGGCGGCGGATACGTCGGCATCCACGCCGCCGCCGACACCGAGTACGACTGGCCCTTCTACGCGGGACTGGCCGGCGCCCTCTTCCAGTCCCACCCCGCCATCCAGCCCGCCACCGTCAAGGTCGAGGACCGGGCGCACGACGCCACCGCGCATCTCGCCCGCACCTGGCAGCGCACCGACGAGTGGTACAACTACCGCACCAACCCCCGCGCCACCGCCCATGTACTGGCCTCCTCGACGAGTCCAGCTACTCGGGCGGCACCATGTCCGGCGACCATCCGATCGCCTGGTGCAAGGACTACGCGGGCGGCCGCGCCTTCTACACCGGCGGCGGCCACACCGAGGAGTCCTACGCGGACCCCGCCTTCCGCAGGCATCTGCTCGGCGGCATCCGCTGGGCCGCCGGCACCACGAAAGCCGACTGCCGCCCGGAGACCGGCTACACCTCCCTGTTCGACGGCGGCGGCACCACCGGCTGGAAGCAGGCGGGACCCGGCGGCTTCACCCTGGCCGACGGCACCCTCACCTCCCACGGCGGACTCGGACTGCTCTGGTACAACGCCCGGGAGTTCACCGGTGACTACTCCCTGAAGCTCGACTGGAAGGCGAGCGGCGACGACAACTCCGGTGTCTTCGTGGGCTTCCCGGCATCCGACGACCCGTGGTCGGCGGTGGACCGCGGCTACGAGATCCAGATCGACGCCACCGACGCGGCCGACCGCACCACCGGTTCCGTGTACGGATTCCGGTCCGCCGACCTGCCCGCACGCGACGCCGCGCTGAACCCGCCGGGGAGTGGAACACCTACGAGATCCGAGTCACCGGGGAGCGGCTGGAGATCTTCCTCAACGGCAGCAGAATCAACGACTTCACCAACACCGACCCCGCCCGCAGCCTGGCCCAGGGCCATATCGGACTGCAGAACCACGGCGACGGCGACGACGTGGCCTTCCGCAACATCCGCGTCAAGCAGAACGGACCCTCGACCGGCACCCGTACGGGTGAGGTGAAGGGGTCGACGGGAAGTGTCTGGATGTGGACAACGCGGGTACGGCGGACGGTACGGAGGTGCAGGTCTGGACGTGCAACGCGTCGGCGGCGCAGCGCTGGACGGTGTCGGAGGACGGTTCGCTGCGGGCGTTGGGGAAGTGTCTGGACGTGTCCGGTGGCGGGAGTGCGGACGGTACGCGGATCCAGTTGTGGACGTGCAACGGGACGGGGGCGCAGAAGTGGGCGGCCCAGTCGGACGGCACGGTGCGCAATCCGCAGTCGGCGAAGTGCCTGGACGCCTCGGGCGGTACCTGGGAGGACGGAACCCCCGTACATCTGTGGACCTGCCACACCGGAGCCAACCAGAAGTGGACCCTGCCCTGACGGAGGGATGAGGCACGCACGCTCCCTGCCCGGTCTCAGCCGCCCAGGGTGAAGAAGTGCAGCGGAGAGTTCGGCTCGAAGCCGATCCGTGGATACACGGGGGCTCCCGCGGCGGTCGCGTGCAGCGTGGCCCGGGTCGGTCCGCCGGCCCGGGCACCCTCGTACAGGGCCTTGCGGGTCACCGACTCCCCGTATCCCCGGCGCTGCCACCGCGGGTCCGTGGCCACCAGGACGACGAAGAGGCGGCCGTCCGCCTCCACGGTCCCGGCACAGGTCACCGGAACGCCGTCCCGCAGGCCCAGATAGGCGTGCACCCCGTCTTCCACAGCCGGGAGCCGAGGAGACCGTCGCGGCCGGCCTCCAACGGCATGTCGTAGGCGCGCGCGTTGAGATCGGCGTACGCCCGCAGCTGCTCGTCCGTGCGGACCCGTACGAACGTCAGCTCCGGATGCGCCGGTTCGGGGACCGGCAGCAGGTCGCCCGCCATACCGGTGCCCGAGAAGGCGTGCTCCAGACCGGCCCGCCCCGCCGCCTCCATCAGGCTCGCGCGAGCCCCGGCGTGGAGCAGGTCCTCGAAGACCCACACGAATCCGGCCTGTTCCTTCGACCGCATGACGTCCGCCGCCTGGCCGAGCCGCTTCTCCATGAGGGCCGCGTCCGTCCCGGTCTCGGTGAGCGTGACGCAGTTCCAGAAACCGAACCGGCTCTCCGCCCAGCGCACGGCGAGACCCGGCAGGTCCCGTACGTCGGCGTCCGGACTCCGGTCGAGGACCAGGGCACGCCACACCGTGGCGAGCTGCTCCATCGACTCCACCGCGTCCGTGAGGCTCCGCGCCACCTGTGCTCCTTCGCTCGTTCGCCGGTACGGGACATGACTGCCCACCAGCGCCGGCGAGGCGCACACTCGAACAGGTGAATCCGGGTGACGGGCAGCCCTCAAGGACGGTCCGGCAGCCGCAGCCACTCGTCCCAGGTCACGTCCCGGCCGATGAAGCGGGGCCGCTCGAAGGGCCAGTCCCCGGCGATCCAGCGCGGCACGAACGCGTCCAGCGCCCGCTCCAGCGCACCGCCCACCTCGTCGTCCACCACCCACCAGGAGATCTCCGCGTCGGCCCCCTCCTTCTCCGGCGGGTCGATGTACACGCAGCCGCGCAGGGCGGTGCGGTCCGGTGTCTCGATCGTGTAGTTGAACGACTCGTGCGCCTCGATCTCCCGGGCGTGCCGCTCGAGATCGGCGAGATTCGCCTCGTACGACATCGTCTCCGACGGCCAGCCCCACGCGGGACCGAAGACCGCCCACAGCCTCTCGCGCGACCCCATCACCGCCGGATGGTCCAGGGCGCGTCCGCACCGCTGATCGGGCGCAGCCGGTGGCCTCCGCCGTCGGGGATCGCGACGTGGAGAGGGTGGACGAAGTCGTGCGGGAGCCAGTTCATGGGCGCGAGCCAACCAGCCCGGACAGGGCCCCGCAAAGGATATGGCCGCCCGCCGGCGTCACGGGGTGCGGTGGAGCCGGTCCCGGTCGCCGGCCGCGTGGGGCATGGGCGGCAGGCCCGCGGCGAGGCCCGGCAGCAGGACGGGTTCCAGCCGGACCCGGTCCTGCCTGCCCAGGTAGCCGTCCAGCTCCGCCGGCCGGTAGTCCGTGTCGCGGTCGTAGCGCTCCTTGGCGGGCACCGCCAGGAACTCGTCGCCGTCGGGATCACCGTTGTCGTCCACCGCCGCGCCGAGCGGCCGGTGCAGCGGCCTGGCCAGTCGGTACACGCCCGTCCGCGAGACGTGCAGGACGCCCGAACCGTCCGGCCGTACGCGGAAGTCGACGCTGCCCTGCGGTGCCATCACCCGGGGCCCGTCCGTGCCGAGCGCGTCGGTGTCGAACTCCAGCCCGTACCGGCGGGCCTGATCGACCATCCACAGCAGGGCGATGTCGGACAGCCCCGTCTCCTCGTAGCCGCCGCCGACATCGCTGTGCGCCCCGGCGAACCACACCTGCTTCAGCTCCTGGTCCCGTGCGGCGGAACCGGGCTGCCGATGCCACAGGGCCGGCCGGAACGCCGATCGCTGCTCGTCGACGGCCAGGGCTTGGAAGGCCGCCCCGACCCAGCCACTCAGCTCGGTGTTGTGGAACGCCCAGCGGCGGTTGAAGCGGTTCGCCGCCGGCCGCAGCCACTTCGCGTCGGGCACCGGGATGCCCAGGGCGCCGACGGTGTCCCACACCCCGACGAACCGGATCTCCGTCTCGCGGGCGTAGGAGCGACGGAACAGCGTGGCGGCGGCGCCGTTCGGCTGCTCCATCCGGTCCCGGTACAGGGCCCAGGCCTCCGGGATCCGGTCGGTGTGCTCCTGCGCAGGATGCCGCTGTTGCGCACCAGCCCCGCCAGGCTGCGCGCGGTGAACGCGCCACGGCTGAAGCCGAAGAGGAACAGTTCGTCGTCGGCCTCGTACGTCTCGACGAGGAACCGGTAGGCGTCCACGACGTTCCGGGACAGGCCCGCACCGAAGGCGCCGCCGCGCAGCCGCTCCCGCCGGAGGGTGCCGACACCGCTGTGGTAGTAGACACGCTGTTCCTTCCCGGCGGCGGACCCGGGGAGCACGGACAGGGCGACCTTGGCGACGTTGGTCTTGCTCGGCTGGTCCGCGAAATTCCATGTGCCGTCGCAGCAGACGACGAGACGCTTGGCCATGACCATCCCTCCTCGCGGGAGCGTGGAGCGGCGCACAGCACCATTTCCAGGGTCCCACCATGCGGCACGTCACGCCATACGAGCGCGGCGTGCGGGACGGGGCTGCCGTCAACTCGGCACGGAGCGACAGTCATTGACGGTGCGGGATGCCGTCCCTAGCATGGCGCCCCGTCATTACATCGATGTAAAACCCGGCTCCATGCCCCATGGCCTTCCGGCCGAGATCCGCTCCCGGAAAGGACCCCCCATGCCTCACAGGCTCCTCCCGCGTCCCGGCATCCGCTTCGGCCCGCTCTTCGCCGCTCTCCTCGGGCTCGTCCTGGGCCTCCTGCCCCAAGCCGCCGCACCGGCCACCGCGGCCTCACTCAAGGCTCGCGGACAGACGGCCGCCGCCGCGGCTGCCGGTACCTTCCGCAATCCGCTCAACACCGGACCCGACCCGTTCATGACCCACTGGAACGGGAACTACTACCTCACCACGACCCAGGGCAACAGCATCAGGATGTGGCGCTCCCCGTCCCTGGGCGCCCTGGCGACGGCCGACCCGATCACCGTGTGGACGGACTCCGACCCCTCCCGCAACCGCAACATCTGGGCGCCGGAGTTCTACCGCTTCGGTGACCGCTGGTACCTGTACTACACGGCCGACGACGGCGTCGACGAGCACCACCGCCTGTACGTCCTGGAGTCGGAGCGCGACGACCCGGCCGGCCCGTACCGCTTCAAGGCGAAGCTCGCCCCGCCCAACCACGCGAACGACTTCGCCATCGACGCGGGCGTCCTCCAGCTGAACGGCCGCCTCTACCTCGCGTACAGCGGCATCAACCAGTACCAGCACAACGGGCTCAACATCGCCCCGATGTCCAGCCCGTACACCGTCTCGGGCGACGCCGTCGCCTTCGACGCCGCCGGGGGATGCCCCGAGGTGCGGGAAGGACCGGAGTTCCTGTACCGGGGCGGCCGGGTGTGGATGACCTACTCCGCCTGCGACACCGGCAAGCCGGACTACCAGGTCCGGATGATGTCGATGCCGCTGACCGCCGACCCGCTCGTGCCCGGCAACTGGCGCCAGCACGAGGGCGCCGTGTTCTCCCGGGCCGACGACCGGGGCGTGTTCGGGCCGGGCCACCACGCCTTCTTCCGCTCTCCCGACGGCAAAGAGGACTGGATCGTCTACCACGCCAAGACCACGTCCCAGAACACCTACAGCAACCGCACCACCCGCGCGCAGAAGTTCACCTGGCGGGCCGACGGCAGCCCCGACTTCGGCCGCCCGCTGGCGATGGGAGCCACCCAGGACCTGCCGTCCGGCGACCCTGGACCGGGCGGCTACTGGATCAACGACGACGGCCGCTCCAGCGGCCCCGGAAGTGTCACCTACAGCGGCACCTGGAACTCGGGCAGCGGCTGCGCGACCCAGTGCTTCTGGGGCGACGACCACTGGAGCGACCGGGCCGGCGCCACGGCCACCTTCTCCTTCACCGGCACCCGTATCGTCCTGCTCTCCGTCAAGGACACCGGCAACGGCTACGCGGCCATCAGCGTCGACGGCGGGCCCGAGCAGCGGGTCGACCTCCACAACCCGATCCGGATCGGCGAGGCGGTGCAGTACACCAGCCCACGCCTCGCCTACGGCGGCCACACCCTCCGGGTCCGGGTGACGGGAGAGCGCAACGCCCAGTCCGGAGCGGCCTTCGTGAGCGTCGACCGCGCCGAGGTGTACGTCAACTGAGGCCCCATGTCCGGCCGTCGGTGCCTCGGGAACACCGACGGCCGCACACTTTCGGGAGCACATCCGGCTACAGCAGCAGCGGAAAGCGGTCAGGCGCCGGGGAAGCGTGTCCTGATGCGTGAGGTGTTCGAGGTGTGGCTGTGGGCCCTCATCAGCTCCTCCGCCTTGTCTCCGTTGCCGGCGGCGACGGCGTCGAAGATGGCCCGGTGCTGGCGGTAGCGCTCTTCGACGATCTTCGAGTGCCCGCTGCGTACCTGCGACAGGGTGCTGTCGCGGCGCTCCTGCAAACCGAACGCGTCCACCGTGCGCAGCATCTGGACAAGCGTCGCGTTCCCGCTGGCCTCGTCCACGAGGGCGTGGAACTCCGACATCAGGTGCTGGATCCTCAGCACCAGGTCCCGCTCCCTGTCCGATCCGGCGGCCTCGTCGCGCAGTTCCCCGCGCAGGGCGTCCGCCCGGTCCAGGCACGCCGCCATCTCGCGCCGCTGGGCCGCCGTCGACTTCTCGGCGGCCAGCCGGGCGGACAGCGCCCGGAGCACGTCCTCGATCATCGTGAACTCGCGGAGCTCCTCCTTGCCGAACCGCGCGATCCGCACGGACCGCGGACCCGTCCGCTCAACCAGCCGGTCCTGCTCCAGACGCCGCAGCGCCTCGCGGACGGGAGTCGCGCTGATGCTGAGGGATTCGGCCAGTCCCCGCTCCGTGACCTTCTCCCCGCGCTTCAGCACACCGGAGACGATCGCTTCACGGATGGCGACGTACGCCTGATCGCCGAGAGTCACCGGCGAAGAGAGTTGAGGAAGCTGGGCCATACCGTGCATGGTATTTGCTACAGCGTCCGGAATCAATCATCGCATCAAGCACCGCGTCGAGCACCGGGGGACCGTCAGGAAACCGTCAGGTTCGCCGTGGGCGGGCCGTCAACTCAGCCCGGAAGCATCGGAAGCGTCAAAGGCCTCGGCCACCACCGACGAGGATGAGCCGCAGCCCGTACAAGGAGCGCGCATGAACGCCGTCGAGGCACCCGCACCACCGACCACGTCCTCGTGGTCGACGACGATCCCGGCATCCGCCGCCTGCTGATCTCGGCTCTCGGTTTCGCCGGCTTCGACGTCGACGTGGCGGGCGACCTCACCGAGGCCCTGGAACAGGTCGACCGCCGTACCCCCGACGTCGTCGTCCTCGACGTCATGCTGCCCGGCGCCGACGGCTTCGAGATCCTCCAACTGCTCAGGGACCGCGCCGTCGACGTCCCGGTCCTCTTCCTCACCGCCCGCGACGCGGTCGAGGACCGGGTGCGGGGACTGCGGCTGGGCGGGGACGACTACGTCACCAAGCCGTTCTCCGTCGTCGAGGTCGGCGCCCGCCTCCAGGCGCTGCTGCGCCGTGCCCGGGGCGGCGCCCCCGCCACGGAGGAGACCGCCCGGCTGAGCTGCGCCGACCTGGAGATCGACGACCCCCGCCACGAGGTCCGCCGCGCGGGCGAGCTCGTCGAACTCTCACCCACCGAGTACCGGCTGCTGCACTACCTGCTCAGCCACCAGGGCCAGGTCCTCTCCCGCGCCCAGATCCTCGAAGCGGTCTGGCAGTACGACTTCGGCGGGGACACCGTCGTCGTCGAGCGGTTCGTCTCCAACCTCCGCCGCAAGATCGACCACGGCCGCACACCGCTGCTGCACACCGTCCGCGGCGTCGGCTACACCCTCCGGGAACGGGCCGCCACATGAGACCGAGAGGCCGCAGCACCAACTGGTCCCGCTCCAGCGTCCGGCTGCGCCTGCTGGCCGGCCTGGCCGTCCTCCTCGTGTCCGGCCTCACGGCCAGCACCGTCATCAGCGCCTTCCTCCTCGACGACTTCCTCGACAAGCGCTACAGGAACACCCTCCGGTCGAGCGCCGACCGGCTCACCGAGGTGATCGCCCGCGGTCCGCAGAGCGCCGACGCCGACCAGCTCGCCGCCCTGCTCGGCTCCCCGCTGGGCATCGTCGCCGTCGACGAGGACAACAAGGTCCTGGAGAGCACCGGGTCCGCCACGCCGGCAGCCGGTGAACTCGCCGAACTCAGCACCACCGTGCCGACGGGCCGCATCGTCACCTACGAGGGCCACGACGACCGGCACGGACTCGCGGCCGTCCGGATCCCGAGCCCCGGACTCACCATCGTCGACCGGTCGCCCAGCACCGAGACGAGCCGACCGGCCGCTCTCATCCTGTCCATCGACACCTCGATCGACGACAGCACCACCCGCGTACTCGCCGAGCGGCAACTCGCGCTGGTGGGAGCCGCGTTACTGGTTCTGCTGGCGCTCGCGACGCTCGTGCTGCGGCTCGGCATGCGGCCCCTGGCGCGCATGGCGCGCACCGCCGACGCCATCGCCGAAGGCCACCTGAGCGAACGGCTGCCCACCCGCCGCGACGGCAGCGAGACCGACCTGCTCGCCGAGGCCGTCAACCGCGCTTTCGACGCCCAGGCCCGCGCGGAGGCGACCGTGCGCTCCATGGCCGCCGACACCTCGCACGAACTGCGCACCCCGCTCGCCACGATCTCCGGCTGGCTCGACCTGCACCGGCAGGGCGGCGTCACCGGACCGGGCCTGGAGACCGCGCTCGAGCACATAGAGAACGAGGTCGGGCGCATGCGCCTGCTCGTCGAAGACCTCGCGCTGCTCGCCCGCCTGGACGCCGGCCGGCCCGTCGAGCAGGACCCCCTCGACCTCACCGCCCTGGCCGCCGCCGTCGTCGAGGACGCCCAGATCATCTACCCGCGGCGTCAGATCACCATCGCACCCGCGCCGCCCGCCCCCGTCGCCGGCGACGCCCACCGGCTGCAGCAGGTGGTGCGCAACCTCGTCGGCAACGCGGTACAGCACACCCCCGCGCGGACGAGCGTCCTGGTGGAGATCACGCACCTGCGCGACGACGTACGGCTGCGCGTGGCCGACGACGGCCCCGGCATCCCCGCCCAGGACCTCCCGCGGGTCTTCGAACGCTTCTGGCGGGCCGAGGCCAGCCGCAGCCGCGCCTACGGCGGTTCCGGCCTGGGGCTGGCCATCGTCGAAGCCATCGTCCACGCCCACCACGGGCAGGTGGACGTCGAGTCGGACGTGGGAGTGGGGACGACCGTCACCATCCGGCTGCCACGCCGGCGGGACCGGTCATGACCGCCGTAGTCCTGGCCGGCGGACCCGCCCTCGTACGGTCGGCGGTGGCGAGGGTGATCGAGGCGAGCCGGCTCCTCGACGTGGTGGCGGAGGCACCCTTCCTGAGCCGGCCCGTCGCACCGCACCCGGGGACGCGCGGAACCCACCCGGACCCGACCAGGGTTTGCCTCGGCGCAACGGTTGACAGGGACGCTGTAGCAAATACCATATCTCTTGGGCCTGGCGAGCATCGCAAGCCCTCGTTTCAAGAGGCCGGGTGGGCCGCCCGCGACCCGCCCGGAATCCCTGCGGACCTCTCTCACCAACCTCATGTACTGCGCGTATCACCGCGCGGGGGTGGTGCCTTCCAAGAACATGTGCCAAGCGCCGCCGGTCGTGCGACGCCGAAAGCAGCCCACTTTTCCGTCCAACAAGCTATAGCAAATAGTGGAGGATCGACGATGATCTCACGTGCGAAGGCATGCGCTCTGGCCGCTGCCTGCGCGGTCGCTCTGACCGCCTGCGGAGTTTCCTCCGGCGGGGAGCGTCGGCGACCCCTACGGCGCCGGTCGACGTGGGCAAGGCGTCGTCCGTCACACCCTCGACGCGGCGACGGTCGACCGGGCCAGGAAGCAGGGTTCGGTGCTTCTGTACACCAACGCGGACGCCGACCAGATGGCGCCGATCGCCAAGGCGTTCGAGGCGAAGTACGCCGGCATCGAGCTGCGCGTGCTGAACATGAACGACCCTCAGACGTTCCAGCGGTACGCCACGGAGACGGCCACCGGGGTGCGCACGGCGGACGTCGTCATGGCCACGGACGCCGTCGGGATGCTGAACTTCGTCGGCGACGGCCATGTGCTCGACTACACCGACCCCAACCTCGCGAACCTGCCCGACTACGCCCAGCTCGCCCCGGGCGTCGTCGCCATGTCCGAGGATCCGCTGGTCGCCGTCTACAACACCGCGCTCATCCCCAAGGACAAGCAGCCGGGGGACCTCACCTCCCTCGCGAAGCTCTCGCAGTCCCTCAAGGGCAAGATCGGCACCACGGACATCAGCAATTCGCAGTCCTTCGGCGCCGTCAGCAGCTACGTCACCGAGCACGGCGACGCGGGCTGGAAGAACATCGAGGCCCTCGGCCCCAACACCGGGGTCGAGTCCGGCAACGGCAACCTGATGCAGAAGCTCGCCCAGGGCGAGTACCAGGCGACCTACTTCGTCGCCGGCTCGGTCCGCGCGCTGATCGAGGGCGAGGACGCGGCGAAGATCCTCAACTACACGTATCTGACGGACGGCACACCGCTGCTGCCCCGCGCCGTCGCGGTGACCAGGAAGGCGAGCTCACCCGACGCCGGGAAGCTGTTCGTGAACTTCCTGCTGTCGGTCGAGGGCCAGGAAGCCGCCTGCGAGGGCGGATTCACCCCGTACCGCGACGGAGTGGAGTGCGCGTACGGACTTCCCGCCGTCGAAGCGGTCGTCGGCGCCGACAACCTGATGCTCGGCGGCTACCCGAAGGGCATCGTCGAGAACAAGGACGCGATCGCCGCTCGCTGGAAGAAGGCGTTCGGCCGGTGACCGCCACCCTGCTGCGGCCGTACAGCCCGCCACCGCCCGTGAAGCGCCGGCGGCGGCCGCTGTCCACCAACGCGAGCCACTACGTCCTCTGGGCGCTCGCACTGCTGGTCATCGTCGGACCCATCGTGCCCGTCGCCGCCGCCTCCCTGTGGTCCACGCCGTTGTACGAGTCGGGCGGCCACTTCACCTGGGACAACTTCGACGCGCTGTTCACCGACGGCGGCTGGTGGACGGCGGTGGGCAACTCGGTCCTGTTCGCCGCACTGAACACCGCCGGATCCATCGTCGTAGGAGTCGCCTGCGCGGTCCTGCTCACCCGCACGGACCTGCCGGGACGGCGCACCCTCACCACGCTGCTGCTGGTGCCGATCGCGCTGCCCGGACTGGTGCTGATCATCGGCTGGGCGGCCATGTGGACCCCGGCCGGGTTCGCGTCCTCGTGGCTGGAGACCAACACCTTCCTGAGCATGCCGGTCGACCTCTACAGCATCCCCGGCATGGCCATGGTCGGCATGTCGGTGGCCTCGCCCACGGTGTTCCTGCTGTGCCGCGGCACCCTGCTCTCGATCGACCCCGCCCTGGAGGACGCCGCCCGCACCCTGGGCGCGGGACCGCTGCGCAGTCTGCTCTCCGTCAGCCTCCCGCTGATGCGGCCCGCCATCACCAACGCGGCCCTGCTGGTCTTCGCCCTGTCGATGGAGGTCCTCGGCCTTCCCTCATCCTCGGTTTCTCCAGCGAGATCAGCCTGATCTCCACCTATCTCTACGATCATTGGACCAACGACTCCCAGCAGGGACTGGTCTCCGCCGGTGCCGTCTTCCTGCTCGTGGCCGTCTCCGGGCTGCTGGTCCTGCGCAACCGACTGGTGGGCGACACCGCCCGGTTCACCACCACCACCGGCAAACCCACCGGTGTCCGCGTACTGCGCCTCGGGCCGGTGCGCTGGCTGCTGAGCGGCGTACTGGCCCTGTTCCTGGCCGTGTTCGTCGTCGTACCGCTGGCCGGCGTGGTGCTCGCGGCGTTCACCTCCATCCTGTCGCCGTTCATCTCACCGTGGAGCGTGCTGACGCTGGACAACTTCTCCGCCGTCCTCGACAACTCGCTCTACACCAACTCCATCGTCAACAGCCTGCTCATCGCCGGTATCGGCGGCGCCCTGACCACCCTGGTCATCGCCGTGCTCTCCGTCGTCGCGCACCGCTCGCGATTCCGGTTCCGCGGCTCGCTTCAGCAGGGCATGCTGTGGCCGCGCATGATGCCCGCGCTGGTCACCGGCATGGCGTTCTTCTGGAGCTTCGCCCTGCTGGACAGGTCCGGGGCGATCCGGGCCAGTCTGTGGGGCATCGGCATCGCCTTCGCCGTGCGCAGCCTCGCCCTCGGCTACAGCGCCTTCTACCCGGCGCTCGCCGGCATCGGCGCCGACCTGGACCATGCCGCCCGCACCTCCGGAGCCTCCTGGTGGACGGCCATGCGCACGGTCGTACTCCGCCTCGTGGCACCCGCGATGGGCGCCTCCTTCGTGCTGCTGTTCGTCGCCATGCTGGGCGACGCCGAACCGGCCGTCTTCCTCGTCACCGACGAGACGCCCGTCCTCGGGCTCACCATGCTGCAGCTGGCAGCGACAAGCATCGGCGGGAGTGTCGCCGCGTTGGGAGTGATCCAGATGGTCATCACGCTGGTCGTACTGGGCGCGGGCCGCGCCCTGGTGGGGTGCGTCCGCGTGCCTGACCTCCATCTGAACAGCCTCACCAAGAAGTTCGGCCGGCACACCGCGCTGCACGAACTGTCGCTGACCGTCCACGACGGTGAGATCTTCACCCTGCTGGGGCCCAGCGGCTGCGGGAAGTCGACCACGCTCTGGTCCATCGCCGGGCTGCACCGGCCGGACTCGGGCAGCATCGCCTTCGGCGACCGCGTCGTCTTCGACCACGGCCGGATCAACACCGAGCCCGAGCACCGCAATTGCGGAGTGGTGTTCCAGTCGTACGCCATCTGGCCCCATCTGTCGGTCGCCGCCAACGTCGGCTACCCCTCAAGCTCCGCAAGACGCCCAGAGCGCGGCGCGAGCAGCGGGTGCGGGAGGTCCTCGAACTGGTGGAACTGGGGGCCCACGCCGGGGCGTACCCCCATCAGCTCTCCGGCGGGCAGCAGCAACGGGTCGCCCTGGCCCGCGCGCTGGCCCACCCGCCCGACATGCTGCTGCTGGACGAGCCGTTCTCCAACCTGGACGCCAAACTCCGCGACCGCTCCCGGCAGTGGCTGAAGAACCTCCAGTCCCAGGTCGGCGTCACCACCGTCTTCGTCACCCACGACCAGGACGAGGCCCTGTCGGTCAGCGACCGCGTCGCCGTCATGAACCTGGGCCGGGTGCACCAGGTCGGCACCCCCGACGAGATCTACGACCGTCCCGCGGACCTGTTCGTCGCCGACTTTGTCGGCACCGCCAACATCCTCACCGCCACCATCACCGAGGCGGACGGCAGCCACGCCCTGATCCGCGTCGACGGACTCGACCGGCCGCTGCGCGTCCCGCACACCGGCAGGCAGCTGGGCAGCGCGCGCGTCTGCGTCCGGCCCGAGAACATCGACATCCACCGCCCCGGCGCCGCCGCCCCGCCCCCGACGCGCTGACCGCCACCGTGGAGAACCGGGCCTACCTGGGCGACCACTACCGCTACACGGTCCGCGTCGGCGCCACCCCGGTCACGGTCACCGCCACCCGCCCCGTCGCCGACGCCGAACTCACCATCAGCCTCCTCCGGAGGACATCCGTGTCTTCCCCGGGAAAACCCCATGGACGTCCCCGAGGACGCCCCTTCGCACGAGGAGAACCCGCATGCCTCCGTCCACTGACCCCGCCCCGCAGGTCCGGGTCCTGTCACCCACCGGCATGCTCGGCGCCGGGTTCGCCCCGGAGACCATCGAGTACGGCCTGACCCTGAACCCCGACGTCATCGCCGTCGACGGCGGCTCCACCGACTCCGGCCCGTACTACCTCGGCGCCGGCGTCGCCAAGACCACCGCGGCCGCCGTCCGCCGGGACCTCGACATCCTGCTGCGGGCCGCCGCCGGCGCCGGCATCCCCTGCTGGTCGGCTCCTGCGGCACCAGCGGCACCGACTCCGGTGTCGACTGGGTCGCCGGGATCGCCGAGAGCGTGATGGCCGAGGCCGGCCTCGATCTGCGGATCGCCCGCGTCTACAGCGAGCAGGACCCCGCCTTCCTCAAGGAACAGCTCGGTGCCGGCCGCATCCGGCCGCTGGCCCCGCACGGACCGCTGGAGCCCGGCACCCTGGAGAACTGCGCGCACATCGTCGGCATGATGGGCCACGAACCCTTCGCCGAAGCACTCGAAGCGGGCGCCCAGGTGGTCCTGGCCGGCCGGGCCACCGACACCGCCCTCGCCGCCGCCGTCCCGCTGATGCGCGGCATGCCGGCCGGTCCCGCCTGGCACGCCGCCAAGGTCGTCGAATGCGGCGGACAGTGCACCACCGACCCGCGGGCCGGCGGCGTCATGGCCACCATCGACGCCGACGGCTTCGTCATCGAACCCTCGACCCGGCCAACGTCTGCACCCCCACCTCCGTCGCGGCCCACATGCTCTACGAGACGGCCAACCCCTTCCGCATGCGGGAACCGGCCGGCACCCTCGACGTCTCCGACGCCACCTACACCGCCCTGGACCACCGCCGCGTACGCGTGGAGGGCTCCCGCTTCGAGCCTGCCGCCCAGCACACCATCAAGCTGGAGGGCGCCCGCGTCACCGGCTACGAGACGGTGTCCTTCACCGGTATCCGCGACCCCTACATCACCACCCACATCGACCGCTGGGCCGTACTCCTGCGCACCCTCGTCACCGAGCGGGTCCGCCAGACCCTCGGCCTGAGCGACGACGACTACGCCCTGGACATCCGCCTCTACGGCCACAACGCCATCCTCGAGGACAGCGACCCGGACACCACCCCGCCCCGTGAAGTGGGCGTCATGCTCCTGGTCAACGCCCCTCCCAGGCCACCGCCACGGCCATCGCCAAGGTCGCCAACCCCTCATGCTGCACCTGCCGCTGCCCGAGATGCAGTACCTGCCGAGCTTCGCCTTCGGCACCTCCCCGGCGGAGACCGAGCGCGGGCCCGCCTACGAGTTCGTCCTCAACCACGCCGTCGACGTGGACTCACCCACCAGCATGTTCCGCACCCACCTCACCCACGAGGACACCCATGTTCGACCACACCCCCGCCCCGCCCGTACTCGGTGACCTCGCGATCGAGGTGCGGTCCAAGAACGCCGGACCCTTCTGGGTCACCATGGAGACGTTCATGAAGGACAGCGCCGGTTACGCCATCGCCGCCGACGACACCTTCCTCAACGAGCGGGTCATCGCCGGCCTGTACGGAGTCGACGCCACACAGGTCCAGTTCTTCCGGATCCCCTCGCTGAACGTCGTGAAGATCTCCTTCCCGCGCCCCGTCACCCAGGCCGGCGTCCGCGACCGCGACATCCACGCCGGCCAGCACCACGTCCCCCTGGCCACCCTCGAGGTGCCGCAGACGTGACGACGGACTCCGCGAAGAGCAGGGACCGTACGCATCGAGGGAGCGAGCTGTGACCCGTACAACGATCAGGAAGAACGACGTCGTCGCCGAACCGCTGAGCCGGGAGGACCTGACACCGATCCCGGAGGACGACCTGATCTTCCGGCTGCCCACGCCGTTCACCGACCCGGCCGTCGAACGGCGGCACCGCAAGGAACGGCTCGCCGGCGCGCTGCGCCTCTTCGGCCGGTTCGGCTTCGAGGAGGGGTCGCCGGCCACATCACCGCGCGTGACCCCGAATTCCCCGACCACTTCTGGGTCAACCCGTTCGGCATGTCCTTCAAGCACATCAGGGTCAGCGACCTCCTGCTCGTCAATCACGAGGGCGACGTCGTCCAGGGGCGCCACCGGGTCAACCGGGCCGCCTTCGCCATCCACTCCGCCGTGCACGCGGCACGCCCCGACGTGATCGGCGCCGCCCACAGCCACTCGGTGTACGGCAAGGCCCTGTCCGCCACCACCCAGCGGCTCGAACCCTCACCCAGGACGCGTGCGCGTTCTACGAGGACCACGGGATGTACGAGAACTACTCCGGGGTGGCCAACGACCCCGAGGAGGGCCGGCGCATCGCCGAGGCGCTGGGCCCGCATAAGGCGGTGATCCTGCGCAACCACGGGCTGCTCACCGGCGCGGGCTCCGTCGACGCGGCGGCCTGGTGGTTCATCACCATGGAGCGGTCGGCCCAGGCCCAGCTCGTCGCGAAGGCGGCCGGTGAGACCACCCTGATCCCGCACGCGGAAGCGAAACTGACGTACGGACAGGTGGGCTTCGAGCTGGCGGGCTGGTTCCAGTTCCAGCCCCTGTTCGAACAGATCTCGCGCACCGATCCCGATCTCTTCGATTAGGGCCGGTCCGGCGGATCGAGTCGGAGGAAACCGGCGGCGCCTTTGCAGCCCAGGTGAGCGGCGTCTGGTGCGTGCGGCTGCGAGGCGGAGGAGGGCGACAGGGCGGAGCCCTGGCAACCGACGACAACGCCGCTGGGGGCACCTCCCACGCCCTTCAGGCAGTGGGAGAGCGCGTGCCGGACCCCGCGTCTCCGGCATGATCCGCCGGACAGGCCCTAGAGCACCGGACACGTGCGAGGGGCCGCCGACCAGGTCGGCGGCCCCTCGGCCGTTGCTGTGCGGGGCTGTCCGTCAGGTGACGGCGAAGCGGGCCCGGCCCTGGAGCGCGGCCACGAGTTCGGCGGCGCCGGCCAGCCCGGCGGCCCGGCGGGCCTGCGCGGTCTGACCCGCGAGATGGGAGTAGACGGTGATCCCCTCGACACCCCGCAGCGGACTGTCCGCCGGGAGCGGTTCCGACACCACCACATCGAGCGCCGCCCCGCGATGACGCCGTTCCGTACGGCGTCCGCGAGCGCCCGCTCGTCGACGACGGCTCCCCGGGCGGTGTTGACCAGCACGGCCGTCGGCTTCATCCGCGCGAAGGCGGAGGCGTCGAACATGCCCCGGGTCCGGTCGGTGAGCGCCGTATGGACCGAGACGTAGTCGGACACGGCCAGCAGCTCGGCGAAGGGCACGAAGCGCACCGAGGCGTCGTCGCGCAGGCCGGCGGGCACACCCGTCGTGCACACGACGTCCATGCCGAACGCCCGGGCGAGCGGGACCACGGCACGGGCGGCCGCGCCATGGCCGACCAGCCCGAGAGTCGCTCCGCGCAGCTCCCGACCGTCACCGCGCGGCCAGCCGCCCGCGGCCACGCCCACGGCGCTCTCGACGAGCCGGCGTGCCGAGGCCAGCAGCAGACCCATCGTGTACTCGGCCACCGCGCCCGCGTTGATGCCGGGCAGGTTGCTCACGCTGATCCCGAGCCGGGCCGCGGCCCCGACGTCGACGGAGTCGTAGCCGACGCCGGTGCGCACCACGACGCGCAACCGCGGGGCGCGGCCCAGGACATCGGCGGTCAGCGGGTCGTGTCCGATGAGCGCCGCCTCCACTCCGGCGAGCGCGGCCACGAGCTCGTCCGGGCCGTGCCGCCCGGCCGTCGGCGCGTGGTGTGTCGTCAGGCCCGCCGCGACGAGGTAGGCGTCCACCTCGTCGCCGGGGCGCAGATAGTCGGTGGTGATCAGGACCCGTGGCACGTTCATCCCTCCTTCCGGTGCTGCCCGGACGTGATGTGTCCGGCGATCGCCGCTCCCAGCGCCGTCGTCGTCGCCGTACCGCCGAGGTCGGAGGTGAGCACGTCCGGCCGCCGCTCCAGGACCGACTCGACGGCGGCGAGGACACCCGCCGCGGCCGCCGTTTCGCCGAGGTGCTCCAGCATCATCGCCCCGCTCCAGATCTGCCCGACCGGGTTGGCGATACCGCGTCCCGCGATGTCCGGCGCCGACCCGTGCACCGGCTCGAACAGGCTCGGGTGCTCCCGTTCGGGGTTGATGTTGGCGCTGGGCGCGACACCGATGGTGCCGGTGCATGCCGGGCCCAGGTCGGAGAGGATGTCGCCGAACAGGTTGCTGGCCACCACCACGTCGTAACGCTGCGGCTGGAGCACGAACTTGGCCGCCAGGATGTCGATGTGGTCCTTGTCCGCCGTCACTCGGGGATACCGCCGGGCCATCTCGGCGGCCCGCTCGTCCCAGTAGGGCATGGAGATCGAGATGCCGTTGCTCTTGGTGGCCCAGGTCAGATGCCGCTCCGGGCGGGAGTCGGCGAGCTCGAAGGCGTAACGCAGCACCCGGTCGACACCGGTGCGGGTCATCACGGTCTCCTGCAGCACCGTCTCGCGCTCGGTGCCCTCGAAGATGCGCCCGCCGATGCTGGAGTACTCGCCCTCGGTGTTCTCCCGCACCACGTAGAAGTCGATGTCCCCGGGCCCGTGGTCACGCAGCGGACCGCGCACCCCGCGCAGCAGCCGGACCGGCCGCAGATTGACGTACTGGTCGAACCCGCGCCGCAGCTGCAGCAGACTGCCCCACAGCGACACATGGTCGGGCACGACGTCCGGCCAGCCCACCGCACCGAAGAAGATCGCGTCGAAGCCGCCCAGCACCTCGCGCCAGTTCTTCGGCATCATCTCGCCGTGCCGCAGCCAGTACTCGGCGCTGGCGAAGCCGAACTCCTCCACATCCAGGGCGAAGCCGTACGCGTCGGCCGCGGCGCGCAGACACCGCAGTCCTTCGGGTACGACCTCCTTGCCGATGCCGTCTCCGGGCACGGCGGCGATACGGTAACGCTGTGGCACGACTGCTGCTCCTCGCTCTGCTCGCCGAGCACACCGGCACACCCGGTGGCCTGTGCGGACTTCTACTGTCGACCGTTGAGTGAGCCGCCACAACGAGTCACCGGGCAACATGGGTTTTCCCTGGCGGAAAGCCCTGCGAGAGGCGGGCACGGCATGCGGACGTCGATCGACGACCTGCGGTTCTTCCAGGCCGTGGCGGCCAGCGAGACGCTCACGGCGGCGGCGCGCCGGCTCGGCAGCTCACTGCCTGTGGTCAGCAAGCGGCTGAGCGCGCTCGAGCGGCGCCTCGACGTCCGTCTCGTCCAGCGGGGCACCCGCAGGCTGGTGCTCACTTCGGAGGGCGCGCTGTACGCGCGCGGGCTCGACTCGGTCCTCGCCCGGCTGCGGGAGCTCGAGGACGTCGTCACCGAGGGCTCCGGGGAGCTGCGGGGATCCTCACCGTCCAGGCGACCCTCGGTCTGGGCCGCGACCATGTCGCCCCGCTGGTCGCGGAGTTCGCGGCCCGGCACCCGCACCTCCAGGTGCAGCTGCACACCTCGGCCCTGCCCCTGCGGCCGCACCGGCGCGAGTTCGACGTGGCCGTGCACGTGGGCAGCCCGTCCGACTCCTCCCTGCGGATGCGCCGGCTGGCGCTGAACCGCCGTGTGCCCTGCGCGGCACCGTCGTACCTCGCCCGGCGCGGCACGCCCGAGCGGGTCGAGGACCTCGCGGACCACGACTGCATCGTGCTGCGCGAGAACGAGGGGACTACGCCCTCTGGCGTTTCGGGGAGGCCGGTGACGTCCGTCAGGTCCGGGTGAGCGGCTCCCTGTCGAGCAACGACGGAGGCATCGTGACCGGCTGGGCGCTGCAGGGCAGAGGGGTGATCATGCGTTCCGAGTGGCAGGTCCGGCCCTATGTCGAGAGCGGCGAACTGGTCCGGGTCCTGCCCCATATCCCCACGCCCGCGGCCGATGTGTACGCCCTGTACGAGGACGACGGACACGTCCCGCGCCGGGTGACCGAGCTGATCGAACACCTCGTCGTAGGGCTTCCGGGCAGGCTGAGGGCCCATTAGTTCATCGACCTGCGCGTCCTCGGCGGCAACGCCCCTGCTCGCCACGTACGGCCGCCAACTCCTGGCGTACACCACGTCGTACGCCTTTCTGTACGGCTTCAGCCGGTGGCTCAAGGAAGGCGGAGGACTGAGCGCACCGGAGGCCGGCCGACTGATGCTGACGCCGGGCGGCGCCGACCCGCACCGGAAGCAGACCGTCGCGGGCGTCCGTGACGGGTTGTCAGTGTCGCGTCGTACGCTGCCGGAGAAGGGGACAGTCCTGACAGCCGAGGGGTTCACCGTGCGCAGGCCGGTCACGGGCGAGGTGCATGTTCACTATGGCCAGATCTACGTCGAGAGCGACCCGGACGATGTCGGTCCCGGCCTCGCGGAGGCGTTCGCGGGGCAGGGCGCCGGACTGTGCGGGGCGGCGGTCCCCGGGGCGCTGTGGCTCAGCACCGGGCTGCACACGGGCAACGTCGGCTTCACTGTCGAAGTGCACGCCCAGGCCCCGCCGCTGGACCCCGCGTGGGAGGACGCCGTGGAGGTGTCCTTCCGTCCCGTCTCGGCCGACAGCTCTCTCGTGCAATGGGCGGGCGAGGCGGCGTGGCCGCTGGACCTGGAGGAGACCGACTACCGGGTGCGCTACTGCGCGACGGGCATGGACGCGGGACACCGCGAGGACACGCGACTGAGCGAGGAACCCCGGCTGGACGACTACCTTCTGCAGTTCTGGCCCGCCCCGCCCGCTCCGGACCGCATCCTGAGACAGACCTCGGAGATCGCCGCGTACTGGCACGACTACGCCCGCCGGCAGCCGCCCTCCCACCCCCGCCGAGCGCGCCGAGGCCGAACGCCGGGCCCGCCTCGAGGAGGAACGGGCCGCGGCGGAACAGCGGCTGGCCGTCGAGAAGCGGCAGTGGGGTGGGCGACCGCCCAGCCAGGCCCTGCGCGACGTCGGGGGCAATGTGCGCGGACTGGTCGCCTTCGACCCTGACCTGGTCCACGCCATCGACGCCGCCGGCCCCGAGGCCCAGCGTGCGACCGCCCTGCTGGCCGCGCGCCTCGCCTGCGAGACGGCCGGCCTCACGGAGGTCGGCTGGATCGCCGAAGGCCTCACCGTCCTGACCGAGGGACGTCCCCTGCCACCGCCCTTCGACGACACCGAGGAGCTGTGGCGGACCCTGGCATCCGACCCCGACGTCCCCGACCGGACCGTCGCCCCGGCGGTCCCGCCCCGGCTGCCCCCGCGAATGCCGCTCACTCGGGCGGAGGGCACGGCGCCCGCACTCCGGCTCGCCGCCCGTGCCGGTGTCCCGGCGCCCGCGCCCCGGCCCCGCGCCCGCGAGGAGGTCCCGGCGCCCGCGCCCCGGCCCCGCGCCCGCGAGGAGGTCCCGGCGCCCGCGCCCCGGCCCCGCGCCCGCGAGGAGGTCCCGGCGCCCGCGCCTCAGTCTCGTGCCCGCGAGGAGGTCCCGGCACCCGCGCCCGACGCCCGTGACGAGGTCCCCGCGCCCGGCCTTCAGCCATCCGCACCGATCGTGGGCCCCGCGGCCGCCTTGGTGAAGTGGCGGGCGGCGCCCGGCTTGCCGGTGCCGGAATCCCGTGAGGCGCCGTCCTACGAGTGGAAGGCCACGAACGGCGAACCCGACCACTCCCTGCGGATGTCCCAGCCGCACATGGCCCTCCCCGCACTCCTCGGCGCCGCCGAACCCGACCCGCTGCGGGCGGCCCTCGACGCGGTGTACGCGGCCGTCGCCGCCTACGGCGAGGACCACCCCACCCTCCTGCGCGAGATACGGTCCGCCCTCCCGGAACAGCCGTAGCCACCGGCACACTCCACCTGCCCGGTCGCCGCCGGGCTGCGCGGCCGGGGTGATCGGGCTGAGGCCGGACCCGAAGTGCGGCGGTCCCGGGCCACCACAGCCCGCGACCGTCCCCCACGCGGCGTCGAGGAGAGACCACGGCCGATCAGCGCGAGGCCACGGACCTCATCAGCCGGGCCTCGGAGGGTCCGCCGGACCGCTGCCGGGCTCCGTCGCCCAGCACCGCGCCCAGCACGCCGACTGCCCGGTCGTGATCGTCCGCGACCGGCAGTGAGCCCACGCGGTTTTTGACGCCCTGTCACCGCACGTAGGGTGGTGACCATGGCCCCGGTGGAGGAGGAACATCCGCGCGCCCTGCTCGCGGGGGCTTCGCGCCGATGGGTACGGCTGCTGCCGTGGGGCCTGGCGTTCGTGCTGTGCGTGGTCCTGCTGCCCACCACGATCGTCGTCCTCACCGCCGACTACGGCCTGAACGGCAGTGTCGCGAGCGCCCTCGCCGTCGCCCAGGCCGCGCCGCTGCTCCTCGCCGTCGTACGCCCCCTGCAGGCCTGGTGCGTCATCCTCGCCGCGGACGTGGCCGGGGCGCTCGCCCTGCTCACCGTCGACTTCGAGGAGCGGCTGCTGTGGCCGTTCCCGCCCATGGAGATCGTCGGCTACATCGGCCTGGCCCTGGCTCTGGGCCTGCGCGAGCGGCGCCGGACCCTCGTACTGGTGTGGCTGGCCACGGCGGCCGCGAACATCGGCCTGGGAATCGTGGCGCCCCACGGCACCAGTGCCAGGAACCTGCTGCTGACCATCCTCGGCGGCATCGCCCTCCTGCTCGCCGCCGCACTCCGCGAGCGGTCCGAGGCGCAGCGCAGGCTGGCCGAGCAGGAGACCATCAGCGAGGCCGAACGCGACCGGCGGACCCTGCTGGAGGAACGCGCCCGCATCGCACGCGAACTGCACGACGTGGTGGCACACCACATGTCCGTCATCACCGTGCAGGCGGACACCGCGTCCTACCGCCTCGACGGTCTGCCGCCGGACGTGCGGGAGGAGTTCACGTCCATCGCGGCGACGGCGCGCGAGTCGCTCGGCGAGATGCGGCGCCTCCTCGGCGTCCTGCGGAACGAGGAGGCGCACGGCGAACTCGTGCCCCAGCCCGGCCTGACCCGGATCGGCCAGCTGGCGGAGGCGACGGCGAGGGCGGGCACACCCGTGGAGTTCACCCCCTGCGACACCGACGTACCCGAGACGGTCGGCCTCTCCGCCTACCGCATTGTCCAGGAGGCCCTCGCGAACGTCGTCCGTCACGCGCCGGGCGCCCCGACCCGGGTGTCGGTGTCGGAGTCCGGCGCGCGGCTCACCGTTCTCGTCGTCAACGGGCCGCCGCCCCAGCCGCCCGCCGTCCCGCTCGAAACCGGCGGCACCGGGCACGGCCTCGTCGGCATGCGCGAACGGGTCAAGCTCGTCGGCGGCACCCTCGACGCGGGTCCGCTGGCCGACGGCGGCTTCCGGATCGCCGCACAACTCCTCTCACCGAAAAGGACTTCACGTGACGACGCGCGTCATCATCGTCGACGACCAGGCCATGGTGCGGGCCGGCTTCGCCGCCCTCCTGGCCGCCCAGAGCGACATCGACGTGGTGGGCGAGGCGGCCGACGGTGCCCAGGGCGTCGAGTTGAGCCGGCGCACCCGTCCCGACGTCGTGCTCATGGACGTACGGATGCCCGAGATGGACGGACTCGAGGCCGCGCGCCGCCTCCTCGACCCTCCGAAGGGCGTGACCCACCGGCCGAGAGTCCTGATGCTCACCACCTTCGACGTCGACGACTACGTCTACGAGGCGCTGCGGGCGGGCGCCAGCGGCTTCCTGCTCAAGGACGCGCCACCGGCCGACCTCATCGCGGCGGTACGCGTCGTGGCCTCCGGCGACGCGCTGCTCGCCCCTCCGTCACCCGCCGCCTGATCGCGGACTTCGCCCAGCAGCGCCCCGCCGCCCGGCGCAAGCCCGCACTGCGGCTCAAGGCCCTCACGGAACGCGAGACCGAGGTCCTCACCCTGGTCGCCCGCGGCCGGTCCAACACCGAGATCGCGGCGGTGCTGGTGCTCGCCGAGCAGACGGTGAAGACCCATGTGAGCCGCGTCCTCACCAAACTCGACCTGCGCGACCGCGCCCAGGCGGTCGTCTTCGCCTACGAGTCGGGCCTGGTCGTCCCGGGCGAGTAGGCCCCCGGCCTCCTCCACCTCCTACCGGGGTATCACCCCCACAATGGCTCCCGGGTATGACGCCAGGCGTCCGGCCGCCCCCGCACTCTCTCCTCGTCAGCAGGAGAGCGGTGCGAGAGGACGGAACATGAGGCTACGCAGCGGCAAGCGACAGAAGGCGGACGACCGGCCGGCGGCCGCACCCGCCGCCACCCCGGTCTCGCCGTCGAACTGCGCGGTGTCCGGCGGCGGTACGGCCGTGGCGCGAGCGCCGTGGAAGCCCTCGCCGGCGTCGAACTCGGCCTTCCACACGGCACGTTCACCGCGATCATGGGCCCCTCCGGGTCCGGCAAGTCCACCTTCCTGCAGTGCGCGGCCGGACTCGACCGGCCCACCGCGGGATCCGTACGCCTCGGCGGTACGGAGATCACCGGCATGAGCGAGAACGAACTCACCGAACTCCGCCGCAGCCGCCTCGGCTTCGTCTTCCAGGCGTTCAATCTGCTGCCGTCGCTGACCGTGGAGCAGAACGTCCTGCTCCCCATGCGTCTGGCCGGTGAGCGTCAGGACCGGGGACGGGCAGCCGAGGTGCTCGCCCAGGTCGGGCTCGCCGACAAGGCGCGGCGCCGGCCCGGCGAACTGTCCGGCGGCCAGCAGCAGCGCGTGGCCGTCGCCCGCGCCCTGGTCACCCGCCCCGACGTGATCTTCGCCGACGAGCCCACCGGCGCCCTCGACACCGGCACCGCCGCCGAGGTCCTCGGCCTGCTGCGGAACGCGGTGGACACCCTCGGCGCCACCGTCGTCATGGTCACCCACGACCCGGTCGCGGCAGCCTGGGCCGACCGTGTGCTGTTCCTCGCCGACGGCGCCTTCGCGGGCCGGCTCGAGCGTGGTTCGGCGGAGCGGATCGCCGCGCGGATGACCGCGCTCACCGGCGGTCCGCGGACGATGGCGGGGGCGGGGGCGGCGGCATGAGCGTCAAACCCAACGGCCTCGCCCGCGCGGCCGTGCGTTTCAAACCCGCCTCGTTCGCGGGCACCTTCGTCGCGCTGATGATGTCGGCGCTGATCGTCGCGGCCTGCGGCGTCCTGCTGGAGACCGGCATCCGCGCCTCCGTGCCGGCCCAGCGGTACGCGGCCGCGCCGGTCGTCGCGGCGGCCGACCAGTCCGCGCGCCTCGTCGCCGACACCGTCGACGGCCCCGAGGAGACCGCGTACCCCTTGCCGGACACCGCCCGCCTGGACGCCGGGCTCGCGGCGAAGGCCGCCGAGGCGCCGGGCGCCGCCACCGCCGTACCGGACCTCACCTTCCCGGTGCGTCAGGGCACCTCCGGAGCGCTCACCGGACACGGCTGGGGCTCGCACGCCTTCACCGGGACCGCGCTGACCGAGGGCGCCGCGCCGCACCCGGGCGAGGTCGTCCTCGGCGCCGACGCGGCCCGAACCGCCCACGCCGGCGTCGGTGACACCGTCGTACTGGAGACGGCCGACGGCCGCACCGGCTTCCGGGTGTCCGGGCTGGCCGAGGCCGGCGCGGGAGACACCACGGGCGGGGCGACGGCCTGGTTCGCCGACGCCGAGGCGTCCATGCTGGCCGGGCACCCCGGAAAGGTGGACGCCATCGCCGTCCTGGCCGAGGACGGCGTCGACCCGGACACCCTCGCCACCGCCGTCGGGAAGGCCCTCGCCGGCTCCGGCGCACAGGCGCTCACCGGCGACGACCGCGGCGAGGCCGAGGACCACGGCCTGGCCTACGCCAAGGACACCCTCTTCGCGGTCGGCGGCTCCTTCGGCGGCATCGCCACCCTGGTCGCCGTCTTCACCGCCGCCGGCACCGTCGCCCTCTCCGTCGGCCAGCGCACCCGCGAGTTCGCGCTGCTGCGCGCCGTCGGCGCCACCCCCGCCAGATCCGCCGCGCGGTCGCCGCCGAGGCACTCCTCGTCGCCCCGCTCGCCGGACTGCTCGGCTGCCTGCCGGGCATCGGACTCGCACACTGGTGGTTCGGGCAGATGCGGGACCGCGGGGCCGTCCCGGAAGCTGTGGACCTGCACGTCTCCGGGTTCCCGCTGCTGGCCGCCGTCGGCCTGGGGCTGCTCACGGCGCTCGGCGCCGGATGGGCGGCCGGGCGCAGGCCGGCGAGGACCAAGCCGGGGCAGGCGCTCGCCGAGGCATCGGTGGAGCGGCTGCGGCCGGGCGTCGTCCGCACGGTCTTCGGGCTGGCCGCGGTCGCCGGCGGCTCGACGCTCGCCGGTGTCGCCGCCTCCGCCGCCGGTGACGACGCCGCGAACGCCTCCTCGGCGTCGTCATGCTGTTCATGCTGGCCGTCGCCCTGCTCGGACCGGTCCTGGCCCGGCTGTGCGCGGCGCTCTTCGGACTGCTGCTGCGCGGCGGTGGCGCCTCCGCGTCGCTGGCCGCCGCCAACTCCCGCGCCAACGCCCGCCGGCTGGCCTCCGCGATCACCCCGATCGTGCTGGCGATGGCCTTCGCCTCGACGCTCGTCTTCATGCACACGAGCGAGAGCCACGTCGCCTCGGAGCATCTCCGCGACGGCATCACCGCCGACCACGTCGTCACCAGCCCGGCCGGCCTGCCCGCCGACGCCGCCTCCCGTGCCGCCCGCGCCCCCGGCGTCGACGCGGCCGTGGCCCTGCTGGACACGCAGGTGCTGGTCCCCGTCCGGGGCGGCGGCGAGACCTCGCTGCAGGGCACGGCGGCCCAGGGCGTCTCGGGCTCCGGCGCGCAGCTCGCGAAGGTGCAGGACCTGGACGTACGCGACGGCAGCCTGAACCGCCTGGGCCCGGGCCGTATCGCCATCGACAGAACCCTCGCCACCGCCACGAGGACCGGACTCGGCGACCAGCTCGCGCTCCACCTCCCCGACGGCACGAAGGCGTCCCCGGAGATCGTCGCGATCTACGGCCGCGGCCTGGGCCTGCCCGCGGTGACCATGGACCGCGCGTCCCTGGACGGCCACGTCACCTCGCCCTTCGCCGGCACCCTGCTGGTCAGCGGCGGCGCCGCCGAGCCGCTCGGCGCGCTCGGCGACGTCACCGACGCCTCCGGCTACGCCCTCGCGCGCAACGTGGACCGCGAGTTCGGCGCCTGGGCCAACTACGTGATGGCGGGCGTTCTGGGCGGCTTCGCCGCCGTCGCCGCGGCCAACACCCTGGTGATGACCGTCCTGGACCGCCGCCGCGAACTGATCACCCTCCGCCTCGTCGGCACCACCCGCCGCCAGGTGCTGCGCATGCTCGGCTGGGAGAGCCTGCTGGTCTCGGTTGCGGGCGTCGTCCTGGGCACCGCCATCGCCATGATCACACTCACCCCGATGATGCGCGGCCTGACCGGCGAGTCCCCCACGTACCGCCGCTGCTGTACGCCGCGTTCGCCGCGGCAGCGGTGTCCCTCGGCCTTGTCGCCGTCACCCTTCCCGCCCGCGCGGCGCTGCGCGACCGGAAGGCCTAGACCATGGAGTCCCCGATGCGGCAGACCAGTACCGGCGTACGACTCCACACGCGAGGGAACGGCCGGCTGATCGGCCTGGTCGCCGTCCTGGCGCTGGTGAACTTCGTGGTCGACTCGGCCATCACCGCGCCGTTGCTCGTCCTCCCGGAGATGCTCGACCACTTCGGGACCGACCAGGCCGCATGGCTCAACGCCACCGCGATGCTGGCGGGAGTGATGTGGGCACCCTGCTCGGCAGAAGCGCCGACCTCCACGGCAAGCGCAGGGTGCTCGTGCTGGCGCTGCTCCTCAGCTGCGCGGGTGCCCTGGTGTGCGCCGTGGCGCCCAGCCTCTGGGTGTTCGTGCCGGGACGCATGTTACAAGGCGCGGCTCTGGCCACCGTCTTCCTCTCCGTCGCGATCGTGCGGGATGTATGCGCGCCCCGCATCGCGATGATCGTCGTGGGCATCGTGACCTCCGGCTCCGCGGTCCTCAACATCGCCTCCCGTTTCCTCATCGAGGAACTCGCCTCGGAGTTCGGTTTCCAGGTCCTCTTCCTCGTATCGGCCCTCGTCGCGGCCGCCATGGCGGTCTGCGTGCACCACGTCCTTCCCGAGTCCCCGGTCCGGACACCGGGCAGGATCGACGTCGGCGGCGCCGTCCTGCTCGGCGGTGGTCTCGCCGGGGTACTCGGTTACGTCAGCCTCGGTGCGGAGTCCGGCTGGCTCGCCGCCGTCCCGCTGTTCCTCCTCGCCGGCGGTGTCACGGCTCTGGTGAGGTGGTTCCTGGTCTCGAGCCGGAAGCCCGACCCCCTCATCGATGTGCGGAACCTCGGTGGTCCCCTGGTGCTCACGCTTCTGGTCGTCTTCCTCGCCGCCGGCTCGTACCAGAGCATGCTGCAGCTCATCCCGCTCATCGGTGACGTCTCGGCCGGCCGGCATCTCGGCTACGGACTGGCCGACCAGGGATCGGTGGCGCTGCTCCTCGCGGCGCCGGGACTCGGCGTCACCCTCGGAGGCCCCGCGGCCGGATGGCTCGCCGCACGCATCGGACCGGCCACGACACTGGCCGGATCGATCGTGCTCGGCACGGTGGTGACCGCCGGCATGTTCCTCGGCGCCTCGCGGCTCGCCGCCGCGCTCTGCTGCGGCTTCCTGCTGGGCGTCACGGTGGGAGCGCTCGGCACATCCGGCTTCAACATGGCGGGAAGCCTCGCGTCCCCCGAGCGCCAGGGCATCGTGTCCAGCCTCGTCATGGTCATGGTGTCGATCGGTTCGGTGGTGCTGAACTTCGTGGGCGCGGCGGTGCTCGAGTCGACCTCCGTGTCCATCGACGGCGAGACGGTGAACTCGGCCACGGGCGTGTTCAGTTGCATAGCGATCGCCTCCGGCGCGTTCGCGATCGCCGCGGTACTGGCCCTCCTCCTCGTACGCGGCACACGCCGGGGCCGCCCGGTGATGAAAACGACCTCAGGAGTCGACGTATGAACGCGAGCACCGTTTCCAAAGGCAGGGTCCTGGTGTCCGGCGCGAGCATCGCGGGTCCCGCCGTGGCGTTCTGGCTGCACCGGTACGGGTTCACGGTGACGGTCGTCGAGAAGGCCGCGGGGCCCCGGGGCGGCGGGTACCCGGTCGACGTGCGCGGCACCGCCGTCGAGGTGGCCCGGCGGATGGGAGTCCTGCCGCAACTCAGACAAGCGCACGTCGAGCTGCGCCGGATGACCTTCCTCGACGCGGACGGCGGTACGGCGGCGGTGGTGCACCCGCGGACGGTGGCCGGCGGCGCGGGGGACATGACGTCGAGGTGCCGCGCGGCGATCTGGCGGACATCCTGTACGGGACGGTCCGCGACGAGGTGGAGTTCGTCTTCGACGACTCCATCGACACCCTCACCGAACACGAGCACGGCATCGACGTCACCTTCCGCGGCGGCGCCCGGCGCGAGTTCGACCTGGTCCTGGGTGCGGACGGGCTGCACTCGCACACGCGGGAACTCGTCCACGGCCCCGAGGAGCGCTTCCACCGCCATCTGGGTCACTGCTTCGCCATCTTCACCATGCCCAACACCTTCGGCCTCTCCCACGAGGTACTCATCTGGAACACCCCGGAAGGGCCGCGGCGCTCTACGCGGTGGGGGACGGCGACGAACTGCACGCCTTCCTCGACTTCACCCACCCGCAGCCCCCGTACGAGTTCCTGCGCGACCCCGAGGCGCAACGCGACCTCGTCACCGCCGTGTTCGCCGACGACGGCTGGGAGATCCCGGCCATGGTCTCCGCCATGCGCCACGCCGACGACCGGTTCTTCGACACCGTGAGCCAGATCCACCTGCCGCGCTGGTCGAGCGGCCGGGTCGGGTTCGTCGGCGACGCCGCTTACGCCCCGTCGTTCCTGACCGGACAGGGGTCCAGCCTCGCCCTCGTCGGCGCCTACATGCTCGCCCACTCCCTGGCCACCCACCGCGACCACACCGAGGCCTTCGCCGCCTACGAGCGTGACACCCGCGGTTTCGTGGAACTGAACCAGTCCCAGGCCGGCAAGGGCGACACGGCCCTCTTCCCCACCACCGCCGAAGCCCTCGAAAGGCGCAACACCGCCCTGCGCGCCCTGACCGGCCGGCCCCCGCAGACCGGCCGCCCGGCCCATACAGCCCTCACCCTGCCCGAACCCCTGGGAGACCAACCGGAAACCGCCTGACCCCCACGCGTGGCGGTGCTGTGCGAAAACCACCGGAGCAACACCGCCACGCGCCACTGACGGGCCGCCGGCTCGGGATCGTTGTCGTGCAGCCGGTCCAGCGGCTCAGGCCGTACGGAGCGCCCGTTCGCCCACTCCGGGACCGTGAGCCTGGCGCAGGCGCGGCGCGCGACGGTTCAGCGCATCCCCGACGGCCGGGAGGGCGAGCCGACCGCGACTCCGGTCACCTCACCCCATACCTCGTCGCCCGGCTCTCGTGGACGAACCGGCGGGAGAAGTCCCCATCGCCGCGGCGACCGGCGCGTGCCGCAGCAGGGCCGCCGACACCCCGGCCGGAACGCCCGGCGGTGTCACGCCCTGCGCGCAGGAGTGCACGAAAGCCCTGCGTTCCTCCGGTCCGTACCCGAACAGGGCGACGGCCAGCCAGTTCACCAGATGCGTGAACGCGTAGCGCCGGTCGTACTCGCGGTGCGCGTCGAGGAACTCGCTCTCCTCCTCAGCGAGTTCGAAGCGGGAGGAGGTCGCGTGGCCGAAGTCGGTGAGGAACAGCCGGTGCCCGTCGGTGAGGATGTTCCGGAAGTGGGCGTCGAAGTGCGTCAGCCCGCCGGCGTTCATGAACGAGAGACCGGCGTCCAGTTCGCTCTCCACCATGGCACAGGCCCGCTCTGCCGCCTCGCCGCCCGCCCCGACCTGGGTGTTCAGCCAGTCATGCAGGTTCTGCGGTATGTACTCCAGGAACAGCGTCAGACTGGCCGAGGACTCCCGGAGCGCCTCGATCCGGCGGCGTACCCCGCTCCGCCGCCCCAGTACGCGACCGCCCGCTCCACATCGGCCAGCTCCCCGGGCAGCGGCCGTCCGGCGTCGGGCAGCACCCGCCAGTGGTACATCAGGGGAAGCCCTCGTGATCCCCGCGACCACCCAGTTCGTCGTCATGGTGTGCGCGGCCAGTTCCCGCCACGCGCCGAACCCCGGGCTGCCGATGCCGCCGATGCCGTACTGGCAGAAGACCGGCAGCCCGAACAGATTCGCCGTCGAGCGGATGTTCTCCGGCCGTCGCTCCGGATCGGTCAGACGGACCTGCTTGACGAAGACCGGCGTCCCGTCGACCTCCAGCAGTACCGACGTCCCGCCGATGCCGGAACCGACCGGCGCGGCGGCGTCCACGAGGTCGCGCAGTCTGCGATCACCGCACAGTGCCAACGACGTGGAGACGGCACCGTACGCCGCCAGTCGAGCACCAAGGGACATGTCAGGGCTCCGCATCGCCACCTCCGGCCGCCGCCACCTTCTCACGTCGAGGGCTGCGATCTGCCCCTTCACCTCCAGAGCGCAGCGGCCGCGCCGTACGGCGCCGGGCATCCCGTTGCTGCCGCGGTCATGGCCGTCGCCATGGTGGCGAACACGGCGGCCGAGGAGGTGTTCCGCCGCTGAGCGGGCCCGGCGGATCAACGGCTGCCGGCGACGCCGTCACCTATCCTCGTGCAGGAGACGTCGGACGCCGGATGGGCCGGCGGTGAGGAGGCGAAGGTGCTCGGAAGGAGCACGCGGTTGCTCGCGGGTACCGTGCTGGTCGCCTGCATGGTGTTCCTCGGCTCCAGCGCACCGTTCGGCACCCCTCCGCGACGTCCCTGGGCGCCGCCGAGGACATCGCGGCGAACCGGGTCGCGACGTGGAACCTCTGCAACCCCTGCGACGCGAGCAACGTCGGCCGGGCGGCGGACATCGCGGCGCAGGCACCGCAGGTCATCGGCATGCAGGAAGCGTGCGTGCGTGACGTCGAGAGCATCCGGCAGCATCTGGAACACCTGCACGGGCTCGTCTACCACGTCAAGTACGGTTCGGTGCTGAGCAATTGGGGCCGCTGTGGGGAGCGCCGTGGAATCCGGGAGGCTACGGCCAGGCGATCCTCTCGGCGGCGCCGATGACGGACGCCGTCAACGTGGAGTATCCCGACGGAGGTTCCGAGGACCGGGGGTACATGGCCGTCACCACCACGGTGGACGGCCGGTCCGTACGGGTCTTCAACACCCACCTCGCCGAACGGCGCCAGGAAGAGATCCGCGTGGACCAGGCCGCCGTACTCGCCAAGGAGGTCGCCCGCCACGACCGTACGATCGTCCTCGGCGACTTCAACGCCGTACCGACTGCCCCCGAACTCGCCCCGATGTGGTCACTGGCCGACGACGCGGACCCCGACTGCCATCCCTCGTCCACCGGCCCCTGCGAGACGACCACCGACTGGCACAGCAAGTTCGACTACATCTTCCTCAGGGACATCACCGCGCTCAGCCAGAAAGTGGAACCCAGCCTGTACTCGGACCACAACCTCGTACACGCCGACCTGGACCTGCGGTGACCGCATGAGCAAGGACGAACGGCTCCTGCACGCCTCGTCGTTCGGCGCCGCTGCGGTCGAGTACGCCGAGCACCGTCCGGACTACGCACGGGCCGCCGTACGCTGGGCGCTCGAGCCCGCGCCCGGCCCGCGCGTACTGGACCTCGGCGCCGGAACCGGCAAGCTGACCGCGACCCTGGTCGCGCTGGGCGCCGACGTCGTCGCGGTCGAGCCCGACCCGGCGATGCTGACCGAACTGCGCCGCTCGCTGCCAGCCGTCCCCGCCCTGGAGGGCAGGGCCGAGGCGATACCGCTCCCCGACGGATCCGTCGACGCCGTACTCGCCGGCAACGCCATGCACTGGTTCGACATGGCCCTCGCGGGACCCGAGATCGCCAGGGTCCTCGTCCCCGGCGGCATCCTGGCCGGACTGTGGAACGTCCTGAACGACCGGGTCGAGTGGGTCGCCGGGCTCGCACGGATCAGCGGGAGCGCGGCCATCGGCCCGCGTGACACGCCCGCCTCGTGGCGCGCCGAGACGGCCGCCGCGCACCTTCCGGGGAACGGCGCGGCCGCCCGGTTCGGCTCACCGGAACAGGCCGAGTTCCCGCACGGACAGCGCCGCACCGCCGACTCCCTCGTCGCGACCCTCGCCACACGCGCGGGGATGCTGGTCATGCCGGAATCGGAACGCCAGGCCACGCTGGCCAGGATCCGCGCCTTCCTCGCGAGCGGACCGGAGACCGCCCACGGCGCGTTCGTCCTCCCCATGCTGACCGGCGTGCTGCGCGTCCGCGAAGCATCGTCAGAAGCGGCCGGGGACAGCTGAGTACAGCTTCGCGATGGCGGCTCCACGGCGAACACCGCCGCATCCGGTATCGCCGGCGTGGGGCGGCTCGTCGCGACCGAGACCCGGTCAGGAACTCACGAACCGACGCCCGAAACGCGACCACGAGCCGGCTGCGGTCCGCCCCTGACCGGTGACCGCAGGCCGAGCCATTGCTCGGCCTCCCAGGCATGGAACCGCTCCACCTCGGAGAAGCCCAGCTTCGCCGCCAGGCGCATCGAGGCGGCGTTGGCGGTCTGCGTCGCGAGCACCACCGGCTCGCCGGGCAGGGCGCCGTCGAACCAGCCGAGTGCCGCCTCGCACGCTTCGGCGGCGTACCCGCATCGCCACGCCCGCGGCAGGAACAGATAGCCGAGATCGGCCTTCCCCACGGCGGCCGGGCGCAGGTGTTGCGTCACGCGTCTGAGCAGGATCTGGCCGATCATCGCCCCGTCGAGATCGACGACGAAACTGCCCGGCCACCGCTCGGGCACCTCCGGCAGTTCGCGCTCCAGATCAGCACGCGGACGAGGTCCGCCGAGATGGGCGTGCACCTCGGGCGAGGCCAGCAGTTCCACGAACGCCGCCCGGTCCCGCGCCTCGGGCACACGGAGCACGAGACGCGGGGTCCTGATCGGGGAGGTGGCCAGGCGACGGGGCCGAGGTCTGTCATACGGCCAACCTACCCAGCGGACTCGGCGCCGGGCGCCGGCCGCGGCGATCCTCTCGGGCCGGCGGGCCGGGTCGCCCAGCAGCCGGCCGAGTCGCTCATCGGTGCTGTCGTCTGCGAGGTCCCTGGTTCATGGCACTCAGCCGCCCGGTCTACGCCGCCGTGCCGTGCCCGGCCTCGTCCGGATCCCCCACGGCAGGGACGGCGCCTCGCCCGGGTCCGCCCGTCGGTGCGGTTCCGTCTCGTCCAACTCCCAGTAGTGTCGGCAGTCATCGCACCGGTACACCGGAACCGCGACACCCGTCAGCACGACCCCGTGCGGGCAGCCACTGCCGTCACCACGGCCCGCACACTCCAGCTCCCAGCTCTCCTCCTCCACACGCCCGACCGTGCTCCGGACCTGGCGAGCCCGCCAGAGGGCCTACGGGGCGCACAGGCGCTCATCCCCAGCACGACGCCCCAACTCCCGCCGCCGGCCTCACGCGTAGGGCGCCACAGCGCGATCACGCTGCCCGCGAGCGCGGGGAGAGGTGCTCGCTCCTCCTCACCCTGCGTGGGCGGCGGGCAGCTCACCCTCCTCCCCCGGCCGAGGGGAAAACGTCCGCGGAGACTGAGCACACCGCATGAACAGGCCAGCACAGCCGTAAAGTTGGGCCATGAGCGATCACCCGGACGTGCCTGTCGTACCTGTCGAGGCCTTCGAACCCCCTACTACGTGGCCGTATTCACCACGGTGCGCACCCAGGAGCAGAGCGGGTACGGCGAGACCAACGCCCGAATGGAGGACCTGGTGAAGGACATCCCCGGATACCTGGGAATGGACCACGCGCAGACTCCCGGCGGGCTCGGCATCACCGTCGGGTACTTCCGGGACGCCGACGCCCTCACGGAATGGCGCGACAACGCCGAGCACCGCGCGGCACAGAAGCGCGGGCGAGCCGAGTGGTACGAGACGTACACACTGCACGTGGCGAAAGTGGAGCGCAGTCACGGGTTCACGCGAGCGTAGAACGCGAGGGCTCAGCTCTGGCGCGCGTGCACGGGACTGTTCGCGACCTCCTCCGGGCACTTCCGGTGCGGCCCGCGCACCCGCCGGTCGCGCCGCCAGTCGTACGCCGCCAGCGCGAGCGACGTCAGCATCATGGTGAGAGCGGCACCCAGCGCGACGACCACCGCCCGTTGGTAGTCGTCGCCCCCGCCGAGTACCAGATAGAAGAGGCCGGGCAGTGCCGCGGTGCCCACCGCCGCGCCGAGCCGCTGCCCGGTCTGCAGCGCCCCGCCGGCCGCGCCCGCCATCCGCACGGGTACGTCCCGCAGCGTCATGGTGATGTTGGGGGAGACCACGAAGCCCCCGCCGACACCGCCGACGAACAGCGCCGGGGCGGCGAGCCAGGGAGCGATGTCCACCGGTGCGAGGCGCAGCAGCAGCGCGGTGCCGCCCAGCCCGGCGAGCACCCCCGCGAGCCCGCACACCGTGAGCAGCCGGCCGAACCGGTCCACCAGCCGTCCCGACACGACGGCCGCGCCCGCCGAACCGAGCGCGAACGGCGTGACGGCGAGGCCGGACCGCAGCGGCGAGAAGCCGAGGCCGTGCTGGTAGAAGAGGGCGAAGACGAGCCAGACGCCGCTGAAACCGACGAAGTAGAGGGTGCCGACACCGGCGCCGACGGCGTAACCACGCACCGTGGTGAACAGGCGTGGGTCGAGCAGTGGACCGGCGCCCCGGGCGACGAGGCGGTACTGCCGGCGGACGAAGACGGCGAGAAGCGCGCCCCGGCGGGAAACAGCCACCACAGCCTGGACAGTCCGCCGGACTCCGCCTGGACCAGCGGATACATGAGCGCGAAGACGCCGAGCCCGAGAAGCAGGACGCCCGGCACATCCACCTGCCCCGGCCGGACCGCCGGCCCCGCGGCAGCAGACGGTGTCCCAGCAGGACGGCGAGGACGCCGATGGGGACATTGACGTAGAAGATCCAACGCCAGCCGCCCGGATGGTCGGCCAGCGCGAGGATCGTGCCGCCGATGAGAGGGCCGGAGGCCGAGGAGATGCCCACGGTCGCGCCGAAGTAGCCGAAGGCGCGGCCGCGTTCGGCGCCGCGGAACAGCTGCTGGATGAAGGCGGAGTTCTGCGGTGCCATGAAGCCCGCCGCCAGCCCCTGGGCGAGCCGGGCCACGATCAGCAGGTTGATGTCCGGGGCGGCCGCGCAGGCGGCACTGAAGATCACGAAACCGCAGAGCGCGACCAGGAAGATACGACGCCGGTCCAGCGCGTCACCGAGCCGGCCGGCGGTGACCAGGGCGAGGGCGAAGGTGAGGGCATAGCCGGACACCACCCACTGGACCTGCGCGGGAGAGGCGTGCAGGTCGTTCTGGACGGTGGGCAGCGCCACCGCCACGATCGTGACGTCCAGCAGGCTCATGAACCCGGCCACCAGGGTGACCCACAGGGCCCGCCACCGGTGCGGATCCGGCCGGTACTCGTCCTCCCGGTCACCAGGGCTGTGGTCGTCCGCCCCCGACACCGACGCTGTCACAAGTGGTCCTCTCCGCAGGGCCCGGCCCGGGCGAACAGGTTCCCCGGCCGGGGCGTGCGCACACCCGACCGCCGGCGAATCACCTGTTCTCCACGCGGAGGGCGAGCACTCCGTCGAGTACGCCGCCTCCGCGCGGCAGAGTCCCGGGTCGCCGATGACGCGCAGGGGACTCGGCGGGGAGGCACCGGCCAGGCACGCGGGGCGACGAACCGCGGGTGAGACGTGGCGCTACGGGTGTGCGGCGTGGGTCTTGAGGAGTCCTTCGACGCCATGGAGGAAGGTTTCGCACACCAGCGCCGAGTCGAAGAGACAGCCGGCGGCCATCGCACCGTCGCGCATCATCACGAAGTGGCGGGCGGCGCGTTCGGCGGGCTGCTCCCGGATCTCGGCGAGAAGCCCCGTGACGGTGTCGAGCAGCCACTGGCGGTGCGCGAGGACGGCCAGGTGCACCGGGTGCCCGGGGTCGGGGAACTCGGCGACCGCGTTGAGGAAGGCGCACCCCGGAAGCCCGGGGACCGGATGTCCTCGGCGATGGCCGCGCCGAGGGCCCGGACGGTGTCGGCGGCCGGAAGCCCCGCGGCCACGGCGGCGTCTGCCCGGCCGCGTATGGCGCGGTCGGCCTCGCTCAGACAGGCGACGACGAGGCTCTCCTTGCTGGGGAAGTGGCGGTAGAACGTCGCCCGTGTCACCTGCGCTTCCTTGACGATGCGGTCGACGCCGACGGAGTGGATCCCTCCGCGTAGAACATCCGACCGGCCGTCGTGAGCAGCCTCGACCGCGCTTCGGACGGCCGGCTGCCGGATTCGCTGGTGACCATGAGCCCATCGTAGTAGGGAGAACGTTCGGTCTTGACAGAGGGTCTGAGGCGTTGTCAGGCTACGGGACAGAACGTTCAGTCTCCCATGCGTCGGCCGCAGGCATTCCTGGGCTTCTCCGTCGTCGGCGTATCCACCGAAAGGACCACCGTGAGCACCGTCACCGCTCCCTCCGGCATCGCCGGGACAGCCGCCGCCCTGCGGCGGCTGTACTTCGTCCGGTTCGCGTTCGCGATCGTCTGGGCCCTCGTCATGTTCACGATGACCTCGGAGATCACTCCGGCCGGGGCCGCCCTGCTGGTGCTGTACCCGCTGTTCGACGTGGGCGCGGCGATCTACGACGCGAAGGTCTCCCGCGCCACGGGGTCACCCGTCCTGCTGTACGTGAACGTCGCGGTCAGCTCCGTCACCGCCGCCGGCCTGGCCGTGGCCTGCGCGTCGGGCATCCCGGCGGTGCTGCGCGTATGGGGCACTTGGGCGGTCGTGGCCGGCCTGGTCCAGCTGATCGTCGCCGTACCCCGCCGCGGGATGGGCGGCCAGTGGGCGATGATCCTCAGCGGCGGCATATCGGTCCTGGCCGGCGGCTCGTTCATCGCCTCGGCGACCGCGGACGGCCCCTCCTCGGCAACGCGATCGGCTACGCCGTCCCGGGCGCCCTCTTCTTCCTCGTCTCCGCCCTGCGCCTGGGCCGCACGGCGAAGGACGCCTGAGCCGAGCGCGGACCCCTACGAAACCCTCGCCGACTCCCGCAACGGCGCCGAGCCCGCACGCAGTTGTCGGAGTCGAACCGGCGTCCGCGTGTTCGTCCGTACCGGCAGTCCGCAGCATCACGGTCTCGGCGCCCCTGGCACAGTGACCGCGCAGCCCCGTCTTCGACGCCGGGGACCGCAGTGCGGCCCGGAGCAGCCGACGAGCAGTACGGCCCCGGGTCGCTCGGGCTGGCAGAGGCAACGTCCCCCACGTACCGCCGCCCCGGTGCGGGCCGGCGGCCCGGTGTCAGAGCCAGGTGGCATGCTCAGCCGCCATGAACACACATCAGTTCTGGCAGCTCATCGAGGCAGCCCGCCATCAGGCTCCCGACCCGGACGACGGCGGTGACGTCGTCCGCCGGGCCACCTCGCGACTGGCCGCACACCCTGCCGAGGAGATCGTCGCCACCGAGCAGGTGCTCTGGGACCTGATGGCGGACTCCTACGGAGACCCGTTGTGGGCTGCCGCCTACGTGATCAACGGCGGGTGCTCCGATGACGGCTTCGACTACTTCCGCGGCTGGCTGATCGCCCAGGGACGCGAGGCCTTCGAACGCGTGACAGCAGACCCCGATGCCCTGGCGGAACTGCCCGTCGTGCGGACCGCGGCGGCCGTGGGGTCTCCTCTCGAATGTGAGGAGATGCTGACCGTCGCCTGGGACGCGCACTTCATCGCCACCGGCGCGCCCTCCCTGACGATGCCTCCACCATCCGGTACCCCGAGTCGGACCCCGACTGGAACTTCGGGTTCGACGATCGCGGTGAAATGGCGCGGCGGCTGCCCCGCTTGACGGCTCTCTACTCGTCGTAGGGCACGTTCGGGGCATGCCCCTGCTGGGATGTGTGCGCGGCGCAGGCTTCCAGGATGCCCTCGACGCCGTCGAGGAAGGTCCGCGAGATCAAGTCCGGGTCGAAGAGGCAGCCGGCCGCCATCGCGCCGTCGCGGAGCATGACGAAGTGCCGGCCAGCGGCGTCGGCGGTCTCTTCGTCCGCCTGCGCCAGCAGATCCGTGACGGTCGTCAGGAACCACTGCCGGTGCGCCAGGACCGCCTGGTGGATCGGATGCGCGGGGTCGAAGTACTCGGCGGCGGCGTTGAGGAAGGCGCAGCCGCGGAAGCCCGGGGACCGGATGCCGTCGGTGATGGTGGTGGCGACGGCCCGGATCCGGCCGGGTGCCGACGGACTGTCCGCCACCGCCGCGGCGACCTGCGCGCGCATGGCTTGGTCGGCCTGGCCGAGGTAGGCGCGGACGAGCTCTTCCTTGCCGGCGAAGTGACGGTACAGCGTGGCCCGGGTCACCTGCGCCTCGGCGATGATCCGGTCGATGCCGACGGAGTGGATCCCCTCCGCGTAGAAGATCCGGGTCGCCGTGCTGAGGAGGCGCGCCCGCGCCTCGGAGGTCACGGCGCCTCCTGTACTGCGACTCATATCGCCCGACCCTACCAAACGGTAGAACGTTCGGTCTTGACGGTGACCAGGTAGTTCCTGGTGCTCCGGCCGGCGGGTAAATCGTTGGACGGTGTGCCGCCCGGACTTGTAGCGTGCGGTCGACCGTGACACCGCCCGAGGAGGTGAGACCCATGAACGCCGTATCGATGTGGGTGCTCCCCTTCCCGTCATGGCCGGCGACTGACACGGGTGTCGCCGGGAGCGCCTCTCCACCAAGGCACTCCCGAAAGGCAACACCCCCATGGAATCCTCGAAGTTCACCTACGACGTGATCATCGCCGGGTGCGGACCGGCCGGCGCGACGCTGGCCGCCGAACTGCGGCTGCACGATGTGCGGGTACTCGTGCTGGAGAAGGAGACCGAGCCCGCGTCGGACGTCCGCATCGTCGGTCTGCACATCCGCAGTCTCGAACTGATGGCCATGCGCGGACTCCTCGACCGCCTGCGTGAACACGGGCGGCAGCGTCCGGCCGGCGGATTCTTCGCCGGCATCGGCAAACCCGCGCCCACGGACCTCGATTCCGCGCACGCCTATCTGCTGGGCATCCCGCAGCCCGTCGTCGTCCGCCTGCTCGAAGAACACGCGACCGGACGGGGCGCCGAGGTACGGCACGGTGCCGCGGTGGCCGGTTTCGAGCAGGACACCGAAGGTGTGACGGTCGCACTGGCCGACGGCGAGCACCTGCGTGCGCGGTATCTCGTCGGGTGTGACGGCGCGCGCAGCACGGTGCGCAAACTCCTCGGCGTCGGCTTCCCCGGCGAGCCCTCGCGGACCGACACGCTCATGGGCGAGATGGAAGTGGGCGTACCGCGGGACGAGATCGCCGCCAAGGTGGCGGAGATCAGTCGGACCGAGAGGCGGTTCCGGCTCGTGCCCGTCGGCGCTCGGACGTACAGCGTCGTGGTCCCCGCCGCGGCGGTCGGCGATCGCGCGGAACCGCCCACCCTCGAGGACTTCAGGCAAGAGCTGCGCACCGTCGCCGGGACCGACTTCGGCGTGCACTCGCCGCGCTGGCTGTCCCGCTTCGGCGACGCCACCCGGCTCGCCGAGCGCTACCGGGTCGGGCGCGTGCTGCTGGCCGGCGACGCGGCACACATCCATCCGCCCGCCGGCGGTCAGGGCCTCAATCTGGGCGTCCAGGACGCGTTCAATCTCGGCTGGAAACTGGCCGCCCAAGTCCTCGGCCGGGCCCCGGAGTTCCTGCTGGACACCTACCAGACCGAACGGCATCCGGTCGCCGCGGACGTGCTCGACAACACCCGCGCCCAGATGGAACTGCACTCCACCGAACCGGGCCCACGGGCCGTGCGCCGGCTGCTCACCGAACTGATGGACTTCGACGAGGTCAACCGCCACCTCATCGAGAAGATCACCGCGATCGGCATCCGCTACGACGTCGGCGAAGGCCCCGACCTGCTCGGCCGCCGCCTGCCCGACCTCGACGTCGCGCAAGGCCGCCTCTACGACCTGCTGCGTCACGGCCGCGGACTGCTCCTCGACCGCACCGGACGCCTGACCACGGGCGGCTGGTCGGACCGGGTCGACCACCTCGCCGACCCCACGGCCGCAGTGGACGTTCCCTGCCTCCTGCTGCGCCCCGACGGGTATGCCGCCTGGATCGGCGACGATCAGCGGGACCTGGACGACCATCTCTCCTGCTGGTTCGGCAGGCCCGCCGACCGACCGAAAGCCATGTGAGGACCCGACGCGGTCTGCACGGTCACCGGCGGCACCGCCGTGGCCGAGCAGACCGAGCAGACCGCGACCGCCGGGTGCCGGATCAGCCCGCAGGACCGAGGCCCGGCGGCATCACCGTCGTACGGCAGGATCGAGACCGCAGATCCCCGAGGCCGACGCGCCGTCCACTCCCGTGAGCCGTACGGCGGCCCGGCCGCCGGCGTCGTGGCTGTAGGCGATTGTGCAGATCAGCTGGCGCAGCGCGGTCCGGTCCAGCCCGTCCACCGCGACGGGCACGTCGGCTTCGACACCGCCCGCGCCGGCCGCCTCCACCCGGACGGTCCGGACCGAGGGGCGGGCGGCAGGGACGTACCAGCCCCGCCGCACGGTCCTGGGCGTCCGGACCGTGCAGCAGCGCGAGAATCACCTTCTCCGTCGGCACCGGCACGGTGTCCACGGTGCCGGGATCCAGCCCGGCGACCGGCCCCCGCCCTCGGGACCGTATTCGACGCCGGAGTTCATGGACCGGATCACCGGAGTGATGCCGCCGTCGGCGGAGTGGAAGAAGAGCAGCATGTCGTAGTCGTGGTCGACGAACGTCTGCACGGTGGCGGGACCGCCCGCCTCGATCACATCGGTCTCCCGGATGCCGCAGCCGCCGAGCAGCAGCCCCGCCGACACGACGGCTACGGCGACCGCGCCGGTACGCAGGCCCGCCCGCGCACGCCTCATCCGCCGGCCTCTTCCACCTGAAGCGGTATCTCCACGGTGAAGACGGCGCCCCCTGCGGGGAGGTTCCCCGCGCGGACGGTCCCGCCGTGCAGCCGTACGTTCTCCAGGGTGATCGCCAGCCCCAGTCCGCTGCCCGCCGACCGGGCGCGTGCCGCGTCGGCCTTGTAGAACCGGTCGAAGATGTGCGGCAGCACCTCCGGCCGGATGCCGGGTCCGCTGTCCGCGACCTGGACGATCAGTACGGGCGGTCCGGACGAGCGGGCTTCACTGCGCAGGCTCACCGTGACGGGCGCACCACCGTGCCGCAGCGCGTTGCCGACGAGATTGGCGATCACGATGTCGAAGCGGCGCGGGTCGAGCCGGGCGCGGATGCCGGACGGCAGCTCGGTGCGGACGCGGCCGTCGGTCCAGTGCCGGTGCTGCAGCGTCTTGCCGATGGTCTCCGCGAGGTCGACCTCGTCGCTGTTGAGTTCGGCGGCGCGGGCGTCGAAGCGGGAGATCTCCATCAGGTCCTCGACCAGCACGGCGAGCTTCCCGGTCTCGTTGCTGACCAGCCGGACCGCGCGGGCGGTGTCGGGGTCCAGCCGGCCGGCGTCCTCGTCGAGGACCTCGGTGACGGCGAGCATCCCGGCGAGCGGCGTGCGCAGTTCGTGCGAGACATCGGAGGCGAAGCGGCGGGCACGTGCCTCCGCCTCACGCAACTCGCGCACCGAAGCCTCTAGTTTGCCGGCGGAATCGTTGAACGTACGGGCCAGGTCGGCCAGTTCGTCGCCGCCGCGCACCGTGATCCGGGTGTCGAGCCTGCCGCTGCCCATGTTCTGGGCGGCCCTGCGCAGTTCCCGCACCGGCCGCAGAACGCTGCGCGCGGCGAGCAGACCGGGGATCAGCGCGACGGCGAGGCCGGGCAGCGCTCCGTCCCGGGCGGCCAGCAGCAGCGCGTCCACGTTGACCTGTTCGTCGGTCATCCGCATGACGGCGTAGAGCACCAGACCGCTCGGCAGTCTGCCCTCGGGTCCGGTCTTGAAGAGGGTCGGCATGGCGATGGTCAGATACGGCACACCGTCCCGCACGACCCGCTCGAAGCTGCCATTGGGGTGGGCGTGCGCGGCCCGGCGCAGTTCGGGGTGATGACGGCCGACACCGGGTTCTCACCGGAGGAGGCGCGGACCGAGCCGTACTCCGCGAAGACCACCCAGGGACGCGGCTTGCCCTTGCGGGCGATGTCGCGCAGGACCTCCTCCATCCCCTCCTCTGTACGGGCAGGCCCCAGCCGGTCTGCTGCACCTGGTCGCGGAACGAGGAGACCGCGGTGTCCTGCGCGGTCTTCAGCAGGGCGTTGCGCGCGTCGCGGTAGGTCAGCGCGGACGTGGCGCCCGCGCTGACGGCGGCGACCAGCAGGAAGGCGAACACCAGCCGGGTACGCAGCCCGAACGCCCTGGACCGGGGCCGGCCGTCGGCGCGGGAGAGGCCGCGCGGAAGCCGCGGCAGCCGGCCGGGACCGGAGGTCACAACGGTCCGAAGCGGTAGCCGAAGCCCCGCAGTGTCTGGATGTAGCGGGGCTGCCCGCCTCGTCCTCGATCTTGCCGCGCAACCGTGCGACACAGGCGTCGACCAGCCGGGCGTCGCCGTGGAAACTGTGCTCCCACACGTGTTCCAGCAGCTGCTGTCTGCTGAACACATGTTCGGGAGCGGCGGACAGATGGAGCAGCAGCTTGAGCTCGGAGGGGCCAGCGCGATGTTCCGGCCCGACTTGGACACGCTCAGCCCGGCCCGGTCGACGGCCAGGTCGCCGTGCACCTCGATGGCCGTCCTGCCCTGGCCGGAGGGGCGATGCGGCGCAGTACGGCGCTGATCCGGGCCTCGATCACCTCGGTCCGGGCGGGCTTGACGATGTAGTCGTCGGCTCCGGCCTCCAGGCCGATCACCACGTCGAAGTCGTCGCCCCGCGCGGTGAGCATGATGATCGGGAGCTGGCTGCGCTCCCGGACCCGCCGGCAGACCTGCACCCCGTTCATACCGGGCAGCATCAGGTCCAGCAGCATCAGATCGGGCCGGAACTCGGCCAGCGCGGCGAGACCGGCTTCGCCGGTGGCCGCCGCGCGTACCTCGTGTCCACGGCGGCGCAGACCGAGCTCGACCCCTTCGCGCACGGAAGGGTCGTCCTCGATGAGGAGCACGCGGGGCATGAGCGGTTCTCCCTAGGTGATGGTCAGGACCGGGCCGCTCTCCGGCGTATGCCGGAGAGCAGGGCGCCGAGCTCGGTGAGCCGCAGCGGCCGTGCGAGCAGCGCGAAGACGAGTACGACGACAGCGGCCCCGGCGGTTGCGGCCGCGAGCGCCCCGGCCCGCCCCGTGCAGAGCGCCGCCAGATGGCCCAGTACGGCGGCGGGCACCGCGGCGACGACGAGCCGGGCGTGTGCCCCGCGGCGCCCGACCGCAGCGGACGGGCGACGGCGAGCCGCCGGCCCAGCACCAGGGCGGTCACCGCCCAGCCCGCGCACAGCGCCACCGAGTACGCCGCCGCCATACCGGTCACCGCCCAGCGGGCGGGCAGCAGTTGGGCGGCTGCCACGGACAGTCCCGCGTTCAGGGCGACGATCACCAGGTTGAGCAGGAACGGCGTACGGGTGTCGGAGAGGGCGTAGAAGGTGCGGGACAGCACGTACTGGCCCGACAGGGCGACGAGGCCGGGCGCGAAGGCCGTCAGGATCGCGGCCATGGCCGCGGTGTCGTCGGCGCTGGTACGGCCGTATCCGAAGACGAGGGCCATCACCGGCTGGGCGAGGGCGAGCAGCAGGCACGCGGCGGGTACGACGGCGGACGCGGAGGTGCGCAACGCCCGGGAGACGTCGCGGCGCAGGGCGGCGGTGTCCCCGTCGGCGGCGGCCGCGCTCATCCGGGGCATCAGCGCGGTCACCAGGGAGACCGTGATGATGCCGTGCGGTACGACCCACAGGACGTAGGCGTTGTTGTACGCGCTGAAGCCGGGGCCGCCGTCCAGGCCCGCGGTCGTGGCCAGCCGGGTGGTGACCCAGTAGGCGGCCTGGTTGGCCAGCACCAGCAGCACCAGCCAGAAGGCCGCCCGCAGCGGGCGGGTCAGTCCGCTGCCGCGCCAGTCGAAGCGGGGCCGCCAGCGGAACCCCGCCGCGCGCAGCACCGGGAGGAGGGCGAGGGTCTGGACGGCGATACCGGCCGTGGTGCCCCAGCCGAGCAGAGCCGTCTCGGCCCCGGTGAGGCTGTTCCCGCCGCCCGTCGCGACGGCCAGGTACAGGCCGAACACGGCGATGACGACGAGGTTGTTGAGGACCGGCGCCCACATCATCGCGCCGAACCGGCCGCGTGCGTTGAGGACTTGCCCGAGCAGGGTGAACAGCCCGAGGAAGAATATCTGCGGCAGACAGCAGCGGGCGAACGCGGTCGTCATGGCTGCCTGCCGGCCGCCGTAGTCGGTGTACGCGCCGACGATCGCGGGAGCCGCCCACACGGCGGCCGCGGTGATCGCCAGCAGGCCGGCCACACACGGTGACGAGGCGGTCGGTGTACGCGACGCCGCCGTCCTGGTGCTCCTTGGCCGCCTTGACCAGCTCGGGGACGAAGACGGCGTTGAGCGCGCCGCCGAGGAGGAGCATGTAGACGATGGTGGGCAGCGAGTTGCCGACCGCGTAACCGTCCGCCGTCGGCCCGATGGTGCCCAGTGCCGCCGCGACCACGGCGGAGCGGGCGAAACCGGTGCCCCGGGAGACGATCGACCCGGCGGCCATGACGGCACTGCTGCGTGCCGTGGAGGCCGTCTTCGTACCGGCATCGGACCCCTTGTCGTCCGGCCGGGCGGCGGAACTGTCCGCATCGGTCGGAGCCGTGGCGCTCACCGGCGGCTCAGATACGCCTGGAAGGCGCGGTACAGCGTCTGGTTGGCGGTGCCGCCCAACGGTCTCTCCCATTCCCCCAGCGTCTCGACGACCTGTCCGCCGGTGCCGAGCTTCCACCGCAGCAGTCCGTACGCGCGTTCGGCCGGGTCGAGAGTGGAGGGTACCCCGCGCATGTCGTAGACGTCGGCGCCGAGGGCGTGGGCGTCCCGCAGCATCCGCCACTGAAGGGCGTTGGAGGGCCTCACCTCGCGGCGATGGCCGGCCGACGCCCCGGTCTGGTACCAGACCTTGCGGCCCACCGTGATCATCGTGTGGGCGGCGAGGATCTCACCGCGGTGACGGGCGAGATACAGCTTCATCCGGCCCGGCTCCTCGGCGTTGAGTGCCGCGTACTGACGCTCGTAGTAGGCCAGCGAGCGGCCGAGCCGGAAGCCGTCGCGACGTTCGGTGAGGCCCAGCAGCCGGTAGAACTCGGGGAGTTCGGCGGCGCTGCCCACGACCACCTCCACGCCCTCCTTCCGGGCGCGCCGGACATTGCGCCGCCACTCCTGGTTGAGCCCGGACCACAGCTCCTCGGCGGTGCGTCCGGCCAGCGGTACCTGGAAGACATGGCGGGGCTGGGCGTCCCCGTCCTCGGCGGTCCCGTCACCGCCGCAGCGGTGCCATCCCCGGGCGCGCAGCCGCTCGGCGACGGCGGTGCCGAGCGGGTCGACCTCACTGGCGAGCACGTCCCGCAGACGCCGGCCCGGTCCGGTGTGCGGCTTGAGCGCGGCGGCGTCCCAGCGCCGGAACGCGGGGAGGGGCCGATGCGTACGGCGAAGGCGCCCGCGTCACGCAGCCGGTCGAGCAGCGGAGTGAGCCAGAGGTCGATGTCGGGGTCCGACCAGTCGGCCACGGGCCCTTCGGGAATGTAGGCGAAGTACTTCCGGGTGCCGGGTAGTTGACGCAGCAGCACCAGTGCCGCGCCGCTCAGCGTCCCCGAGCCCGGATCCGGATCCGGCCCCCAGCCGAGCAGCCGGGCCCGCCAGCCCTCCTTGACGTCGGCCCAGGAGGGGCACTGCAGGAAACCGGGGCCGAGGGCCCGGCCGGCGGGCGACGCCAGGAAGTCACGGCAGGCCTTTGGCGTGACGGGTCCGAGGTGCAGGGGCCCGTTCCCGGCCGGGGGCACACGGCCGGGCGGTACGAGGAGTGCTGACACGGTCCGAGCCTCACCTTCTCCCCGGCTGGTCAACGGGGACGACGGTGATGCTCACAACGGAGCATGACCGCTCCGCGCGGCGAATGTGACGGGACCATGACCGTTCCTGCCCAACCGCGGTCACATGGCTCCGCGGTCGCCGACCTGGCCCTTTCCGGCTCTAAAGTCACGAACGTCCGCCCTTCGTCGCGGAGTTGTCCCTCGTCCCGGAGGTCCCTGTGCATCGCACCCGTGTGTTCGCCCCTGCCCCGATACGGGCCGCCGTCGCGGCGGCCCTGCTGGCGCCGCTCGCCGCCTGCTCGTCCGGTTCCTCGCCGTCCGCGCCGGACGCGACCGCGACCGGGCGGCCCGACGGCCGCCCCGTCACGGTCACCGTCGCCCCCGAGGGGCGGGAGGCCGCGCCGGGACGGCCGGTCACGGTCACCGCCTCGCACGGACGCCTCACCTCGGTGACCGTCACCGACGCCGAAGGCAACCGCCTGCCCGGCGAGGTCGCGGCCGGCGGCGGCACGTGGACCTCGGAACGGAAGACCGCGCCCGGCACGGCGTACACGGTCACCGCCACGACCCGTGGTGAGGGCGGCGCCGCCGGCACCACCAAAGCCTCCTTCAGCACGGTCGAGGCGGACAAGGTCAACAAGGTCGACTGGCGTCCGGGCACCGGCACCACCGTCGGCGTGGCCCAGCCGATCTCCCTGGTCTTCGACCACCCGGTCGGGAATAGGGCCGAGGTCGAGAAACAGCTCGAGGTGACCACATCGGACGGCACCGAGGGCTCGTGGGGCTGGATACGCGACTGGTCGGGCAGGGACAGGGTCGACTGGCGCCCGAAGTCGTACTGGAAGCCCGGCACGAAGGTCACCCTGAACGCCGCGCTGAACGGCACCGACTCGGGCCCCGACGGCGGCTGGTTCGTCCGCGACTACACGACGGCCTTCACCATCGGCGCCCGGCAGATCGTCGAGGTCGATCTCGACCGCCACCGGCTCGCACTGGTCCGCGACGGCGGAACCGTACGGACCATCCCGGTCTCCGGCGGCACCCCCGGCGGCGACAAGCGCTCCTGGCGCGGCACGGCCGTGCTGATGGCCAAAGAGGGCACGATCAACATGAACTCCGAGACGGTCGGCCTCGGCGACACCTACGACAAGATGGTCGACTACTCGATGCGGCTGACCTGGTCGGGCATGTACGCGCACGCCGCCCCTGGAACGCCCGCTACTTCGGCAACGCCAACCGCAGTTCGGGCTGCATCGGCATGAGCGACGCGGACGCGGCCTGGTTCTACCGGCAGGTGCGGCCGGGCGACCCGTTCGAGATCACGGGCAAGGAGACCAAGGGCGTGGTCGACGAGGGGAACGGCTTCGGCGCGTGGAACGTGCCGTGGAGCGACTGGCGGAAGAAGAGCGCGCTGCGGTGAGGCGCCGCGGTGAGGGACGGCCGCCGGTTCAGACGAGGGCGGTGGCCAGGCAGGCGAACGCGGCGACGATGACGGCGACACGGACGTAGTGGTAGAGGTCCCAGCGGTCCATCTGCCGCTTCCAGTCGGCGGGCCGGTTCTCGGGGTCCAGGTCCTGCCCCGGTTGTTGATCGGGACGAGCAGCAGGACGGACATGATCACACTGACGATCAGGAGTGCGGCGCCGGTGACGACCAGGCCGGTGCCGCGGCCGTTCCAGTCGGCGAGGGCCCAGACCGCGGCGAGGACGACCGAGCCGATGTACCAGACCGGCATCACGGCGCCGAGCATCCGGCCCCCATGGGCGCGGGCGAGCTGGCCGCTGTCCTCCGGGAGGGCGTCGAAGATCCGGTTCATGACGAAGGCGACGGAGAACTCCACCCCCACCATCACGCCGACGACCACGGTGGTGACGACCTGAAGTGTGCTGAGCATGACGACTCCTTGGGATCTAGCGTTGCTAGCTGATGTGGCAACGCTAGCCCTGCTGTCGCTCGGTTGTCTCAGCGGTGCTAGGATTCACGTATGTCGGTACAGGAACGCAGGGAGCGCGAGCGGGCGGACCGCGAGCGCCTCATCGTGGCGACGGCCCGTGAACTCGCCGAGCGGCAGGGCTGGGACGCGGTCACCACCCGCCGGCTCGCCGAGCGCATCGAATACAGCCAGCCCGTCCTCTACAGCCACTTCCGCGGCAAGCGCGAGATCATCGGCGCGGTCGCCCTCCAGGGGGCCACGGAACTGGCCGGGGCGCTGCGGTCCGCGGCCTCCGCCGCGGACGGCCCGCGCGCCGGGGTCACCTCCTCGCCCGCGCCTACCTCGACTTCGCGGCCCGCAACCCGGCGGTCTACGACGCCATGTTTCAGCTCGACGGCGGCCTGGCGTTCGCCGAGGAGGACACCCGGAGCCTCTGAAGGACGGCTTCGCCGCCCTGCTGGAGAACCTCAGCGAGGTCGCCGGGGACGGCGTCCCCCGGGGCTGTTCACCGAGGTGTTCTGGGCCGCCCTGCACGGGCTGGCGACCCTGACCCGGGCGGGGAGGCTGCCCCGGGGACGCCGAGCGCAGAACGGAACTGCTGGTGGACCGGCTCGCTATCCTCTGACGCCCGTGGCTCGTGGAGCACCCGGAGACCGGCCGAAGCCGGCGAGCGTACGGAAGTCGTCCTCCCGCAGACCGACCCGGGGATCGACGTGGTGCAGCAGCGCCGGCCCCCGGTGATGGGCGCTCACGTACGCCCGGTCCGGCTCACCCTGTTCGTCGTCCACCCAGGCGAAAGCCCGGCCGCCGGCGTACTCCACCAGCGGACCGGTCTTCCAGTGGACACCGTCGGGACGCTCCCGGAGCAGGACGTCCCCGAAGTCGACGAAGGAAGCGCCGGAAGCCCGATCACCGGTGCGATCCACCGGTTGGCGTCGCCCATCCACGTGGTGGCCCAGCACAGTTCGAAGCCGAGCCGGAGCAGGAACCGTCCGTGCTCCGGATGGAGCCAGACCCGCAGCGGGCGCCGCCGGCGCGAGAGGTCACCGTCCCCGCGGTCCACGGGCACCCTCAGCGTGGTGTAACCGTCAGGGCGCCGCTCGGCCTTGGCCGCGTACGGGTTCAGCGGCCCGTCCACGTCGAGGAACAGCAGTGGGCGGCTCATGGTTCCCCGGATCTCGGGCACTGTCGACTGCCCGGTCAGCGTAGCCGCGAGGACCGTCTCCGCCGTCAGCGGCAAGACGGTCGCCGTGACGCGGACGCACTGTTGACACCGGCCGCCCCACATGTTTGCATCCCGCCATGTCGTTGCCGGAGCCGCTGACCCGTCGCCGCGCCGTGGACCTCGTCCGCGTGGCCGCCGCGCTGTGTCGGGCGGCCGGCTGAGCATGCGACCCCTGTCGTACCCGCCGATAACCGCGCCGCGCGAGACAGCCGCGCAGGCCTCGCGGCCGTAGCCCGACGGACGTTCGCGCGCCTTCTCCCGGCTCCCCTGTCGTGTTCTTCCGCCCCGCATGCCCGAATGCCCGCATGCCCTCATGACGAGGAACCGCCTTGCCTTCTCCCACCCCGGCCGGTCACCGGCACGAAACCGACTACGACCGCCGAAGGCTGCGCCAGTGGCTCACCGGTGAGGCCAGGGCCGACGGAGTCACCCGCCGTCGGCTCCTCACCCTGCTCGCCGCGACCGCCGCCACCACCGCCGTCGGAACCGTACTCGACGGCACGCGGACCGCCCACGCGGCCGAGGGCCCGATCGTCAAGCCCCTGCCACCCGAGTGGTTCATCCAGCGTGGCACCAACGCCGAAACCCGCTGGGAGGCGCTGCGCGGCACGGGCCACCACACCCCCAACGACCTCTTCTTCGTACGCAACCACACCTCCACCCCCGTCCTGAGCGCCGACGACTGGCGGCTGCGGCTCTGGGGCAGCGGACTTCGCGGCACTCCCGGCGAGGACCGCCCGGTGGAGTTCGGGTACGACGACCTGCGCGCCCTGCCGGCCGTCACCCGTACCGCGTTCGTCGAGTGCGCCGGCAACGGCCGCTCGTACTACACGACCCAGCAGGGCGAGACGGTCACCGGCACGCCGTGGACCACGGGCGCGATCGGCGTCGCACGCTGGCGCGGGGCGCGCCTGGCCGACGTACTGCGCAGGGCCGGACTGTCCCGGTACGCGGTGGACGTACAACCGCGCGGCCTCGACGCCGAATACGTCAGCGGCGGTGAGAGCCTCGGCCGGGTGCGCCGACCGCTGCCGCTGGCCAAGGCGCTGCACGACGTACTCCTCGCCTACGAGATGAACGGCGAGCGGCTCCCGGCCGACCACGGCCATCCCGTGCGGGTGCTGGTGCCGTCCTGGGTGGGGATCGCCTCGATCAAGTGGGTCGGCGACATCGAGGTGTCCGCGGAGCCGCTCTACTCGCCCTGGAACACCACCTTCTACCGGCTGTTCGGCCCCGCCCACCCGGACGGCGGCAGCGCGCCGCTCACCCGGCAGGCCACGAAGAGCGCCTTCGAGCTGGCGGCCGGCGCCGCCTTCACGGCCGGCCGGAGACATGTGCTGCACGGACGCTCGTGGTCCGGCGCGGGCGGCATCGACCGGGTCGACGTCAGCACCGACGGCGGGAGCAACTGGCGGCCGGCCCGTCTGCACGACCGGCCCCGCGCGGACACCTGGACCCGCTGGTCCCTCGGCTGGCAGCCCGACACCCCGGGCGCTACAGACCTGTTGGCCCGCGCCACCGACACGGCCGGCCGCACCCAGCCGGACCTCGCCGTGCCCAACGCCCAGGGATATCTGTTCGACGCGGTGGTGCGGCACCCGGTGAACGTCGTGTGACGGACGGTTTTCGGCACGGTCCTGACCCGATCCGCATGATCGGACCGGATCACGGCGGTCGGGTCCGGCCGGGGTTCCGGCAGGCAGGGTGGACAGCGAAAGGAGGCCTCATGATCTCGGCACTCAACCGACTCGTGGATCTCGTCGAGGAGCACATCGCGGAGGAGTTCGACGTCCGCGGAGTGGCCGCGGAGGTGGGCACGACCGGTTACCACCTGCGCCGGATGTTCTCGTCGCTGGCCGGCATGCCGCTGTCGGAGTACGTCCGCCGGCGCCGCATGACCCTCGCCGCCGCCGATGTGGTCCAGGGTGAGGACGATCTCCTCACCATCGCCGTCCGGCACGGATACGGCTCGACCGAGGCGTTCGGCCGGGCGTTCCGCGCGGTCCACGGCGCCGGCCCCGGTGAGGTACGCCGCGAGGAGGCCCCTGCGCACACAACCGCAGCTCAGGTTCCACCTGACCGTCGAAGGGAGCGTCCCCATGGACACCCGCCTCATCGACCGCCCCGCGTTCCGGCTGATCGGACACGCGGCCCGGGTCCCGCTCGTCCACCACGGCGTCAACCCGCACATCCAGGAGCACATCACCGCACTGCCACCGGAGGCGCACCCCGGCTGAAAGCCCTCGGCGACACCGAACCGGGCGGCCTGCTACAGGTGAGCGACGACGTCGACCCCGACGGCAGGGAGGGCACCGAGCTGACCTACCTGCACGGGGTCGCCGTGTCCCGGGGTGCTCCGGTCCCCGACGACCTCGACGCCATCGAGGTACCGGCCGGCAAGTGGGCGGTCTTCAGCACCGCCGGACCGCATCCGCAGGCCCTGCAGACGGCCTGGGCCGCGACCGCGACCGAGTGGTTCCCTCCAACCCGTGGCGTCTGCGCCCCGGCCCCTCGATCGTCGCGGTCCTCGAGCGCGCGGACGACTTCAGCACCGCCTCCTGCGAGCTCTGGCTGCCCGTCGAACCCGTGTGACCGATACGGCGGTCCGCCGCCCCGCAGCGCCTTCTCCCTCGGCGCTGCGGGGCGGTCGCTCGGATGCCGCGGCGTGACGGTGGGCATCGTGACGGAAGCGATGCGGCGAGACCCGCGGTCCACGTGACCCACTCAGTCGGTTTCGGATGTCTGTCGAGGGCGGGTGGAGTAGACCTCGTGCCAGTGCTCGGCTGAGCGGACCAGGTCGTCGATGACGTGGCGGAGGAACTGGCTCGTGTTCTCCAGTCGGGCACCGGCAGGGGTGGTGACGCCGAGCTTCCGCGCTCCGGCCGCGCAGGCTTCGGCGATCCGGGTCTGGTTGCTCGCGCTCGCCATGATGGCTGCTGCCGGCCCTGGAGCGTGAGCCGGTCGCCGGGCATCGGGGCGTCCTCCACTGTTCGACGTCCGGACCAGCTACAGGGAGCCCACGCAGTGAGCGGCTCAAGATGTCACGGACTGCGAGGCCCTGCTGCCACTTTTGGATCGGGACGCGGTACGGCTATGAGGCGGGCCGCAGAAAGCCGACGACAGCCTCCTTCTCCCCCGTATGCCGTGCGGATGGCCCGGGCGGTGATGTCCCGGCCGCGGACGCGGATGCCCAGGTCGGAGGCAGTGGCGTCCTGGGCCTGGATGGCGAAGACCCGTTGGACGACCGCCTCGGCGGAGTCCTCCCGTGCTCCGCCGGCCAGGGCCTGGCCACGGGCATGCCGCAGTCCGTCCTCGATGTGTAAGCGCCGGTCCAGCTGCTTCTCCTGGGGTCGGGCGGCGTCGCGCTCGCCGTGCTGGGCGCGCTGGTCCCGGCCGGCTGGGCGGCTAAGGTCCCGGTGGCGACGGCGTCGCGCACCGAATAGCGTCAGACGGACCGCAGGCGTCGCAGCGCCTCCTGGGCGTACGACCCGTTGGCCGCGGCGGCCTTCTTGACCCGGGCGCCGGCGTCCGCGGTGCGGACGGCTGCCGCCAGCTTCCCCGCCTGGGTGAAGTGCTCGACGAGCGCGGAGCGCAGCAGACGGTCGAACCGCGGGCCACGGGCGGCCTCCAGGGCCCGCAACTCCTCGGCGTCGACCATGCCGGGCATGTCGTGGCCCTCGTGCGGATTGTCGTCGGGCAGACCGGCGTCGCTCAACAGAGCACGCAGAGAGACCAGTTCGGCACGATGGTGGTCCGCGGTGCCGGACGCCCAGTCCTTGAGGCCCTGGCTGCCGCCTCGTCGCGGTGCGAGGCGAAGGATGTACCGGGCCTGGTCGTCCATGGCGATCAGGAGCTGGGTCCAGCCGATCTCGGTGCTGGTCAGGCCGCCGTGCGAGGCGGCGGCCGATGCCGGGGTGGGACGGGACGGGCCCGGTGACGAACCGGCACACCCCGACACGGCCAGGGCGCACAGCAGGACGGCACCGAGAACGCTCGGTCGGCGTGGGGCCGTGACGTCGCGCATCGCTGCTCCTTCGGCTCGGCGGCCGTGTCGGGGTAAGGGACAGGTGGACCGGTGATCAGGACGGCCTGCCGTCCGCTCCGCACTTGACGATGACGTTGATGCAGTCGGTCACCCTGCGGGCGAGTTCGTTCTGCGGCCACGCGTTGAAGAAGTCGCCGTGCATGGTGTAGCCGGGACCGGACGCCAGACGCAGCCCCTGGGCGCCGCCGGAGACCGGGTAGCGCAGCACCTGACGGAGTTTGGGCACGGGCACCGGATGGCTGGCCGGGCACGCTCCGTTGACCGGGTAGGACATGTGGCTCTTGTGGTCGGCGGAGTCCAGATCCCTGCCGTTCCAGCACTGCGGGAAGTCCAGGTAGGACTCCAGCATCGATCCCGCGGGGCAGTTCACGAAGTCCTTCGAGGGATTGACCTCACCGTGGTGCAGGCACGACCAACGGGCCACGGAGGTGGGATCGTTGACGCCGGTCGCCTTGGCGTTGCCCGCCACGATCCGCAGTCCCTGCGGGAACGGCCGGATGCGCTGGATGACGTCGTCCCGCACCCCTTCACCCAGGTAGTAGAAGGTGGTCCCGGTGGGCTCCACGGGCTGATCGTTGCGGTACATCGTGGGCACCCAGTACGACGACGTGTCCACGGCCGGGCTGCAGGTGGACGGCGAGCCCAGCAGCTCGGTGACATCGGTGTGGGCGTCGGTGGCCCGGCTGCCGAAGAAGCTGTGCATATGAGAGGCCCCGGGCAGGCCCGGGAAGACGATCGGGTCGTCGGGGAGCCGGTGGCTGTAGGGACACTCGGCGAGGAACTCCGCGACCCTGACCACCTGGGCGGCCTGGGGGCGGCGTCGATTTCGGTGGGTTCCGTGGCGCTGCCGGGTGTGGCCGCGCCGCTGTACAGGGTGGCGAGCAGCAGACCCAGGGCCGCCAGGGCGGTCGGCCAGGCGCGACGCCGGCGGGGGCCGTCCGCGGGCGGGTGTGGGGACGTTCTCAGCACAGCACTCCTCCTAAGGAAGTGGTGGGGGCTGCCGGAACCGGTCCCGGAACCGGTTCCGGGGCCTGGCGCGAGTGAAGCGTCACTGTCATGGCGCCGTCAATACTTCTCGTAGAGATCGGTACATCCCGATGCCCGGATGCCTTCAACACTTGACGCCCTCGCGAGGTCATGGTGTTGACGCCCCGGGCGGGCCGCTGCTTCACTCGGCGCCGCGACGGACACGAGACCGGAGGCGGCGGCCTGTCCGGCGCCGGCACGGGGAAGGGGCGCCCAATTGCGGGTCACCATCGCGGATGTGGCACGGATCGCGGGCGTCAGCAAGACGACCGTCTCACGCGTGCTCAACACACGTGGCGACGTGGACCGTTCCACCCGGGCCCATGTCCGGGAGGTCATCGACCGGCTGGGCTATGTGCCCAGTTCGGGTGCGGTGGGTCTGGCCCGGGGAGCAGCCGTACCGTCGGCATGCTGGTGCCGTCCCTGACCTGGCCGTGGATGGGCGAGGTCCTCCAGGGGTCGTCGACACCGTCGAGGAAGCCGGGTTCGGGCTGCTGCTGTTCACCTGCAACCGGGGTGTCGAATCCGTCGGGCGGTTCACCCGCCAGGTCTCCGCGGGGGCCTTCGACGGACTGCTCGCCGTGGAGCCGGAGGACACCCTGTCGATGCTGGCGGCACTGCACCGCGAAGGACTCCCGGTCGTCCTGATCGACGACCGCGGCCGGCATCCGGAGTTCCCCACGTCACCGCGGCGAACCACGGGGAGGCGCCGCGGCCGCGCACCATCTGCTGGCCGCGGGCCGGAACACGCCCTCGTCCTCACCGGGCCCCTGCGCTTCGGCTGTGTACGCGACCGCCTCGACGGCTTCGCGAACGCCTGCGCCGACGGCGGCCACCCGCTGGATCCCGCACTCGTCGTCGAGAGCGACTTCACCGAGGCCGACGCCCGCGAAAGCGTCACCCAGCTGCTGGGCGAGGACGCGTCTTCGACGCCGTGTTCGCCCACAACGACCTCGCCGCCATCGGCGCACTGGCGGCCCTGCGTGCCGCCGGCCTGCGCGTACCCGACGACGTGGCCGTCGTCGGCTTCGACGACATTCCCGCGGCCCGCCTGACCCACCCCACCCTCACCACGGTCCGCCAGCCGATGAGAGAGATGGGGAGACCGCGGCGCGGATGCTCCTCGCCCTGCTCCAGGGCGGGGAACCGCCCGCTCCTCCGCCGTACTGCCGACCTCGGTGGTCGCCCGGCAGTCCACGACGGGCACCTGACCGAGCCGGGGCGAACCCGGTCGAGCGGCGGGACCTTCCCTGGTACGGTGCGCCGATGCCGGCGATCAAGAAGTTCCAGGTCACCTTCGACTGCGCGGAACCCGAGCGCCTCGCGCGCTTCTGGTGCGAGGTGCTCGGGTACGTCGTACCGCCGCCACCGGAAGGCTTCGCCACGTGGGACGACCACAAGCGGTCCCAGCCCTTCGGGCAGCGCGATGCGTGGTTCGCCTGCGTGGACCCCACGGGCGCGGGCCCGCGGCTGTACTTCCAGCGCGTCCCCGAAGGGAAGGCGGCCAAGAACCGGCTGCATCTCGATGTGCGGGTCGCCACCGGACTCGTGGGCGAGCGGCGCCTCGCCGCACTGGAGGCCGAACGCGCACGACTGGAGCCGCTCGGCGCCGTCCATGTACGCACGCTGTACGACGGCGACGACGCGTGCATCCCCATGCTCGACATCGAGGGCAACGAGTTCTGTCTCGACTGAGCGCCGACGGTACGCGTTGCTGTGCCGAACCGGCACGTCGAAGGAGCAAGCGACCCCGAAGGCCGTGACGGCGTGGGGCCTCCCGCGCGGGAGGCCCCACGGTCAGGCCCGCAGGCGGCGCACGGGCACGGGTCCGGGCGCTCCGCGCAGGGGAGCCGCCCGGCGACGTTCGACATGATCGGCCAAGAGATCCTCGACCGCTCAGCCGCCCTGCTCCGCCCGGGCGGCACCATGGCCACGATCGCCGAGCCGCCCCGGGTCCACCTCGGGGACGGCGGGGCGGTCTTGGCCGTGGGACCGGACCGGACCCGGCCCGCCTCGCCGCCCCGCCGCACGGGGAGGGACGGCACGGCCTCACGCGGTGGAGCCGGGCAGCCACAGGTCGGGGCCGAAGACCTCGTAGCGGATGCGCTGGGCCGGAACCCCGGCGGCGAGCAGACGGGTGCGGATGTCCCGCATGAACGGCAGCGGCCCGCACAGGAACACCGTCGCGTTCTCGGGCAGTTCGACGCCGTCCAGGTTCATCAGGCCCTCGCCGGCGTCGGGTTCCTCCGCGCCCGGGCACTCGTACCAGAAGACGGCGCGGGCGCCCGGCAGCCGCCGGACCAGTTCGCCCGTCTCCGTACGCAGGGCGTGCTCGGCGGGGAGCGGTCGGCGTGCAGGACCAGCACCGGACGGGTCGAGCCGAGGGCGGCGAGGTGCGCCAGGATGCCGGTCATGGGAGTGCCGCCGATGCCCGCGGAGACGAGGACCACCGGCGTGGTGGCGTCGGCCGGGTCGTCGAGGAAGACATCGCCGAAGGGCGCGGAGAGCGTCAGCTCGTCGCCCTCGCGGACCTGGTCGTGCAGCAGTCGGGAGACCTCACCGTCCGGCGCGCCGGCCGCCCCGGCGACCCGCTTCACGGTGATCCGCCGCAGTTCCCCGCCCGGGTCCGAGGAGAGGCTGTACTGGCGCAACTGGCGCACCCCGTCGGCCATCCGCACCCGCACGCTCACGTACTGGCCGGCCCGCGCCCGCGGAGCCGGGAGACCGTCGGCCGGGCGGAGCAGGAAGGACACCACGTCCGGGGTCTCGGTGCGCCGCCCGACCACCGTCCACCGCCGCCACACGTCACCGGGTTCCACGCCCGCGTCCTGGTACAGGCGGGCTTCACGGCCGATCAGGGCGCCGGCCATCAGCCAGTACACCTCGTCCCAGGCGGCCGCCACCTCCGGAGTGACCGCGTCGCCCAGCACCTCGGCTATCGCGCCGAACAGATACTTGTGGACGATCGCGTACTGGTCGTCGGTGATCCCGATCGAGGCGTGCTTGTGCGCGATCCGCTCCAGCAGCGAGTCCGGACGTATGTCCGGATCGTCGAGCAGCGCCGCCGCGAAACCGGCGATCGAGCCGGCCAGCGCGCGTTGCTGGACCCCGCTGGCCTGGTTGCCGCGGTTGAACATCCCGTCGAGCAGTTCCGGCCGGTCGCGGAACATCGCGCCGTAGAACCGAGTCGTGATCTCGTCGAGCGCGCCGCCCACGGCGGGCAGGGTGGCACGGACCACGGCGGCGGATCCAGCGGACAGCATGAGGCCTCCTGGGCAGGGGACTGGATGGGAAGGACACCGCGTCGCAAACGGGCGGCCTCACCTGTCTAACAGGCCCCCGGCCACGTTTCGCCGCCGATCCTCGGCACGGGACCAAGAAGGGCCGAACGGCCCATGGATGCGGGCACATCGGTCCCACGGCCCGCCCCGCGCCAGGGCCGTACGGCACCGGGACGACCGCCCTCCGGCCCTGCCCGGACGGCGGCAGCAGGCCTTCCTCACCGCAAGGCCGCCCGTCCCGACGACGCCCCGTCCAAAGGCTCAGCCCGACGCCCGGTCGAGGCCGCCAACCCTCCCTCGGACGGCGGACACCGACCCGAACAGGCCCTGAAGCAAGGGACGTTCGGACCATCGTCCGGGCCGTGCAGCCCCTCCGGCGCACGCCGCGGAAACGGGATATTGAAAGCGCAACGAGAGACCGCACCACCTCAGGCGCTGCTCCCTCGGAGGGAATGAGCATCATGTCAGTCCACGATCACCCACACCGTCGCCCTGGATTCCGCTTCCCGCTCCGGCACCGGACCGCGACGGCACCGGCCGTGACCGGCACGGCGGCGACCGCGACGAGCGCGTACGTCTTCGCCGGGCTGCGGCTGCTGACCGGGTTCGTCTTCCTCTGGGCGTTCCTCGACAAGACCTTCGGCCTCGGCTACGCCACCCGGTCCGGCAGCGGCTGGACCGACGGCGGCTCGCCCACCAAGGGGTTCCTCGGCGGCGTCGCCGTCGGCCCGATGGAGTCCGCGTTCCACGACTGGGCCGGAGCCGCCTGGGCCGACTGGCTGTTCATGCTCGGCCTGCTCGGCGTCGGACTGGCGCTGATCCTCGGCATCGGGCTGCGCCCGGCCGCCGTCGCCGGCACGACGATGATGGCGCTGATGTGGATCGCGGAATGGCCGCCCGCCCAGCATCTGTCCGACGGCTCGCCGAGCATGTCGACGAACCCGTTCGCCGACTACCACCTCGTCTACGCCGGCGTCCTCGTCGCGCTCGCGGCCGCCGGGGCGGGCGCCACCTGGGGACTCGGCAAGGCATGGGCTCGCCTGCCCATCGTCAGCCGCAACCCCTGGCTGCTCTGAGGACCGCACGCCCCTCGGACCGGGGCACCTCCGCCACCGGCGGAGGTGCCCCGGTCGCCTGTCTCCCGGAGCCGGCCCGGCGGGGGCGGTACACCGTCGGACCATGGGGAAGACGAAGCAATAGGGCCGACCGGCCCTGGCCGTCCGGCCCGGGATCACGCAAGATCTGCGGTAGACAGGGACCGGCCATGCCCCAGCGGGCACGATCGGTACGGGATCCAGACGGCGCGCAGAACAGGGAGTATCCGATGGCGGACGGCGAGCAGCCCGGCCCCGACAACCCGATCAGGGTCTTTCTTCTGGACGACCACGAGGTGGTACGGCGCGGGGTGCACGACCTGCTGGACGACGAGCCGGACATCACCGTCGTCGGCGAGGCCGCCAACGTGGAGCAGGCCCTGGTCCGGGTGCCCGCACTGCGCCCGCAGGTCGCCGTGCTCGACGTCCGCCTGCCCGACGGCGACGGTGTGACCGTCTGCCGGGAGCTGCGCTCACAGCTGCCGGAGCTGGCCTGTCTGATGCTGACCTCGTTCGACGACGAGGAGGCCCTCCTCGACTCGATCATGGCAGGCGCCTCCGGCTACGTACTGAAGCAGATCCAGGGCTCCGACCTGGTGTCGGCCGTGCGCACGGTCGCCGCCGGCCAGTCCCTGCTCGACCCGAGCGCCACCGCCAAGCTGATGGCCCGGCTGCGCCAGGGCCAGGAGCCGGAGCCCGAGCCCGACGCACTGCCGGGCCTGACCGAGCGGGAACGGGAGATCCTGGCCCTCATCGGCGAGGGCCTCACCAACCGCCAGATCGGCCAGCGGCTCTACCTCGCCGAGAAGACGGTGAAGAACCACATCTCCCGCCTGCTGGCCAAACTCGGTGTGGAGCGGCGCATCCAGGCCGCCGTCATCGCCACCCAGGCCCAGGACCGGCTCGGGCGCGAAAGCCGCTGAAGCCGGCGCTGAGCAGCCGGGGGACCGGGCGTCCCCCGGCTACAGCAGGCTGCTCCAGTACGTCCAGAAGCGGGTCAGGACCAGCAGGGCGATCACCCCGTACCAGGCGCCGAGCAGCAGCCAGTGGGTGTCCCGCACGAGGTGGAGGACGCCCCGCGGAGCCGGGATGATCCCCGCTCCAGACAGTGCAGGGTGACGTACCAGAACAGGCCGATGGTGACGGCCCAGACGCCGACGCAGTAGGGGCACAGCTTGTTGAGTTCGTACAGCGACTGACCGATCAGCCAGTGCGCGAAGACGACACCCACGAACGCGCCGGCGTCCAGCGCCAGCCACAGCCGCCGGTGCAGTCGCGCCCCGGCGAGCACGGCCGCGCCGAGCGCGGCGACCGCGGCGAAGGCGCCCAGCCCGAGCAGCATGTTGGGAAAACCGAACAGGCTGCCCTGGGGGCTGGACATGACACTGCCGCAGCTCACGACCGGGCTGATATCGCAGGGCGGTTGGTACGCGGGATCGCGCAGCAGCCGCCAGTCGTCCACGGTGAGCTGGAACGAGGCGAGCCAGCCGGCGATCCCGGCGAGGACCATCACCCACCCCGTCCGGCGGCTCGCGCCCACTGCCTGCCGGTGCCGCGCGAGCGCGGCCACGTCGTGGCTCATGCCGCGCGACGGGAGCCGGCGGCCGCGGTGGCCGGTGTGGTCGCCCGCCGCCGGTAGACCAGATACGGCCGGGCGAGGTAGCCGATCGGGGCGCTCCACACATGGACGAGCCGGGTGAACGGCCAGGCGGCGAACAGCAGGAACGCGGTCAGGGCGTGCAGCCGGAACAGCAGAGGGGCGCCGGCGATCGCCTCCGGGTGGGGCTGGAGGACGAACAGGCCGCGGAACCAGACCGAGACGGTCGCGCGGTAGTCGTAGCCCGCGCCGAAGACGTTGTGGGCGAAGGTGGCCGTGATGCCCAGCAGGACGGCGGCGGAGAGCAGCGGGAAGAGGATCTTGTCGCTGCGGTCGGTGCGCAGCCGGATCTGCCGGGTCAGCAGCCGGCGGGCGCAGAGCATGCCGAGCCCGGTGACCATGGCGATGCCCGCCACCGATCCCGCCCAGACGGCCGTCGTGTGGTACATGTGCTCGGTGACGCCGACGGCCTCGGTCCAGGAGCCGGGCACCGCCAGCCCCACCACATGTCCACCGATCACCATGAAGGCGCCGAGGTGGAACAGCGGGCTGCCCCAGCGCAGCCAGCGGTGTTCGAGGAGCTGGGTGGTGCGGGAGGTCCAGCCGAACTGGTCCTGCCGGTAGCGCCAGACGTGCCCGACGGCGAACACCGCGAGGCAGATGTAGGGGACGGCTACCCACAGCAGCAGATCGGCTCCGCTCGCCGGGGCGGCGGCCGGGGAGGGGCGCGGCGGTCATCGGGGGCCTTCCGTACGGGGGTCGGGGCGGCCGGCACACGGGTCGGCGGGGCGGGCATCGGCGGGACGAAGGCGCCCGGAGGGGCGAACTCGCCTTCCCCGTAGGCGCCGTAGGGGTCGAGGCCGACCTCCTCGTTCGGCGGGCCCTCGGTGACGAGCCGGTCCACTGCCGCTCGGTCGGCCTCGGTGGCGGGCGGCAGGAGGGTGAGCAGCGCGGCCAGCACGTGCCGGTAGGGGAGCCGGCGTCGGTCAGCGCGCGGTGGATCAGCTCCAGACCGCGCCGGTGCTGGCGCAGCGGCGCCTCGCCGGCACCCGGGCCGGCCAGGGCGGCGAACTCCAGGACGACCGGGAGGTGGTCGGGCAGTTCACCGCTGTCGGTGTTCCAGCCGGCCGCGCGGTAGCGCTGGTTGAGGGCGAGCAGGGCCATGCCCCGGCGGCGGGTGTCACCGTGCAGGTAGTAGGTGAGGTAGAGGCCGCTCCTGCGGCGCAGGTCGAACATCTCTACGTAGTGCCGCTCCAGCGCCTCTGGTTCCTGCCCGGCGAACCAGCCGGTGAAGCCGGCCAGCCGCCGGGCCGCCGGCGTGTCCGGCAGGGCCCGCACCACGGTGGTCAACTCCGAGCGTGCGGCTGTCAGTTCCGGGTCGGGATACTGCAGGAGCAGCGACACGAGCCGCAGGACCAGGGCGCGGCCGGCCGTCTCCTCGGGGTGAGCCGCGCCGGGCGGCGTACGGCCGCCCGGACACGGGTGCGGACGATGCCGGGGATCGAAGCGGGCAGCGGACTCATGGACGGCCTCCGGCGGTGGTGTCGCGACGCAGGGTGGGGATGCCCAGCATGATCTTGCGGGGCTGGGGGTCGCCGGACGTCTCGACCGGGCAGCGTTCCTCCATCGCGCTCAGCGCCGCCGCGTCCTCCTTGTGGGCGGCGGGGACCACGTACCGGTCCTCGTACTTGGCGACGGCGAGCAGCCGGTGCAGATCCTCCGCCTCGCCCCGGGTGAGGCCCACGGCCTTCAGCGCGGTGTCGTCGCCCGGCTCACCGAGGGTGCGTTCGCGCATGTACGAGCGGAGCGCGGTGAGCTTCATCAGCACCCCGCCGACCACCTCGGTGTCCCCGGCGGTGAACAGCTCCGCCAGATACTCGAGCGGGATGCGCAGCCGGGTGACGGCGGCGAAGACATGGTCGGGGTCGTCCTGGTCGCCGCCCGCCGCGTCCACGGCGTCCAGCACCGGGGAGAGCGGCGGCACGTACCAGACCATCGGCAGCGTCCGGTACTCCGGGTGCAGCGGCAGCGCCACCTTGTAGCGGGTGACCAGGTCGTACACCGGCGAGCGGCGAGCGGCCGTCAGCCAGTCCTCGGGGATGCCGGACTCGCGTGCGGCGGCGATGACCTCGGGGTCGTGCGGGTCGAGGAAGACACCGCGCTGGGCGTCCAGCAGATCCTTCTCGTCCGGGGTGGCCGCGGCCTCGCCGACGCGGTCGGCGTCGTAGAGGAGCAGGCCGAGGTAGCGCAGCCGGCCGACACAGGTCTCGGAGCAGACGGTGGGCTGGCCGGCCTCGATGCGCGGGAAGCAGAACGTGCACTTCTCCGCCTTGCCGGTGGCGTGGTTGACGTACACCTTCTTGTACGGGCACGCCGTCACGCACATCCGCCAGCCGCGGCACTTGTCCTGGTCGACGAGGACGATGCCGTCCTCGACCCGCTTGTACATGGCACCGGACGGACAGGCCGACACACAGGCCGGGTTGAGGCAGTGCTCGCACAGCCGCGGCAGATGGAAGAGGAAGGTCTGCTCGAACTCGAACTTGACCTTCCGCGCCCACTCGCCCGACAGGTTCGGGTCGGCGCCGGCGTTCTCGGGCGCTCCGCCCAGGCCGTCCTCCCAGTTGGCACCCCAGGTGATCGCGGTGGGCTTGCCGGTGAGGACCGAACGGGGCCGGGCGACCGGCATGTCGGGCCCGGCGGGGGCGCTGATGAGGTTGTCGTAGTCGTAGGTGACCGGCTCGTAGTAGTCCTCGAGGGACGGCAGGTCGGGGTTGGAGAACAGCGACAGCAGCCGCTTGACCCGGCCGCCGGAACGCAGGACCAGGCGCCCCCGCTTGTCGAGCATCCAGCCGCCCTTCCACTGCTCCTGGTCCTCGTAGCGGCGCGGGTAGCCGACGCCGGGCTTGGTCTCGACGTTGTTGAACCAGGCGTACTCGACACCGGTGCGGTTGGTCCACGTCTGCTTGCAGGTGACCGAGCAGGTGTGGCACCCGATGCACTTGTCGAGGTTCATCACCATCGCGATCTGGGCCATCACCCGTCCGACAGCGGCTTTGCCACGGGTCATCTCAGTACTCCACTCGCTGGCTGCGGCGACGGATGACGGTGACCTCGTCGCGCTGGTTGCCGGTCGGGCCGTAGTAGTTGAAGGCGTAGGTGAACTGCGCGTAGCCGCCCGCGAGATGGGTGGGCTTGAGCAGCAGGCGGGTCAGCGAGTTGTGCATGCCGCCGCGCTTGCCGCTGAGCTCCGTCTTCGGCACGTTGATGTTGCGGTCCTGGGCGTGGTACATGTACACGGTTCCCTCGGGCATCCGGTGGGTGACCACGGCCCGGCAGGCGACGACACCGTTGCGGTTGTACGCCTCGATCCACTCGTTGTCCTTGACGCCGATCTTCTCGGCGTCCTCCAGCGACATCCAGATGACCGGGCCGCCGCGGGACAGGTCGAGCATGTACTTGTTGTCCTGGTAGTTCGAGTGGATGGACCACTTCGAGTGCGGAGTCAGATAGCGCACCGTGACCTCGGCCCGCCCGTCCTCGTGCAGCTGCTCGTCCCCGTACGCCCGCCGAGCGTTCAACGGTGGCCGGAAGACAGGGAGTTGCTCACCGAGTTCGGTCATCCAGTCGTGCTGGACGAAGAAGTGCTGGCGGCCGGTGAGGGTGTGCCAGGGCTTCTTGTGCTCGGTGTTGATGACGAACGGGGAGTAGCGGCGCCCGCCGGTCTCCGAGCCCGACCACTCGTACGACGTCATCACCGAGCGGGGCTGGGTGCGGGTGTCGGCGAAGGTGATCCGCTCCGCCTCGCGTTCGGCGGCGAGTTCCACCAGACCCTCGCTGCCGGTCTGTCGCTCCAGTTCCCGGAAGCCCTCGGTGGCCAGCCGCCCGTTGGTGGTGCCGGACAGCGCCAGGATCGCCTCGCACATGTCGGAGGCCGTGGCCAGCGACGGCCGGCCGGCGCCCACACCGTCGCGGACGGTGCCGCAGCGGTGGCGCAGCTCCTCGATCTCCCGGTCGGGGTGGACGGTGACACCCTTGGTGGTGGTGCCCAGGGTGTCGAGCAGCGGACCGACGGCCCGCATCTTCTGCGCCGTGGACGCGTAGTCCCGCTCGACGGCCACCAGCTTGGGCATGGTGCGACCGGGAACCGGCTCGCACTCGCCGGTCTTCCAGTCCCGGACCACCCCGCCGGGCTGGGCGAGTTCGTCGGGGGTGTCGTGCGTCAGCGGCACCGCCAGGACGTCGGTGCGCGTCCCGAGGTGGTCGGCCGCCAGTTCGCTGAACCGGTCGGCGATGGTGAGGAAGGTGTCGTAGTCGGTGCGGGCCTGCCAGGGCGGGGCGATGGCCGGGGTGAAGGCGTGCACGAAGGGGTGCATGTCCGTGCTGGACAGGTCGTCCTTCTCGTACCAGGTCGCGGCCGGCAGGACGACGTCGGAGAGCAGACCGGTCGAGGTCATCCGGAAGTCCATGGTGACCAGCAGGTCGAGCTTGCCCTCGGGCGCCTCGTCCCGCCAGACCACCTCCCGCGGGCGTCCCCGCGGCGGGGTCTCCTCGGAGCGGACGTCCGCGTCCGTGCCCAGCAGATGCCGCAGGAAGTACTCGTTGCCCTTGCCGGAGGAGCCCAGCAGGTTCGCCCGCCACACGGTCAGCACCCGCGGGAAGTTGGCCGGGTCGTCGGGGTCCTCGGCGGCGAACCGCAGCCGTCCCGACTTGAGTTCGTCCACGATGTGCTCGGCGACCGGACGCCCCCGCGCCGCCGCCTCGTCCGCCAGGTCGAGGGGTTGCGGTTGAAGGCGGGGTGGCCGGGCGTCCAGCCCAGCCGCACGGCCTGCGCCAGACAGTCGGCGAACGTCCGGCCGGTGAGCTTCCCCTGCCCCACCGGGGAGGACAACTCGTCCGCCCCGAACGCCTCGTACCGCCACTGGTCGGAGTTGAGATACCAGTAGGAGGTGCCGGTCATGTGCCGGGTGGGCCGCTGCCAGTCGAAGGCGAACGCCAGATGCTGGAAGCCGGTGAGCGGGCGCACCTTCTCCTGACCGACGTAGTGCGCCCAGCCGCCGCCGTTGACACCCTGGCAGCCGGTCATGGTGGTCAGCGCCAGGAACGCCCGGTAGATGGTGTCGGAGTGGAACCAGTGGTTGGTGCCGGCCCCCATCGCGATCATGGAACGGCCGTTGGTGCGCTCGGCGTTGCGCGCGAACTCCCGTGCGATCCGGGTCGCCTGCCTGGCCGGCACGGACGTGATCGTCTCCTGCCAGGCCGGAGTGTACGGCTCGCCGGCGTCGTCGTACGAGGACGGCCAGCTGCCCGGCAGACCCGGCCGCCGCACCCCGTACTGGGCCAGCATCAGGTCGAAGACGGTGGTGACCCGGCGCCCGCCGACGGTGCGCACCGGCACCCCGCGGACCATGGTCGTACCGCCCTCGGTGCCGCCCTCGTCGAAGCGGGGCAGCGTGACCTCGGCCGTCTCCACCGCCCGCCCCAGCAGGGACAGTTCGGGGTCACCTCGCCGAGGTCGAGGTTCCAGCGGCCCTGCTCGCCCTTGGCCCAGCGGAAGCCGAGGGAGCCGTTCGGCACGACCGGCTCGCCCGTGGCCGCGTCGAGCAGGACGGTCTTGGCGCCGGCGTTCTCCTCCTCGTGGCCCAGGTCGGCCGCGGTCAGGAACCCGTCCGGGACGAGACCGCCGTCCGCGTGCTCGCGCAGGGTGATCAGGAACGGCGCGTCGGTGAACTTGCGCAGATAGTCCTGGAAGTAGGGCACCGCGCGGTCCACGAGGAACTCCTTCAGGATGACGTGGCCCATGGCCATCGCCAGTGCCCCGTCGGTGCCCGGGTGCGGGGACATCCACTCGTCGGCGTGTTTGACGTTGTCGGCGTAGTCGGGGCTGACCGCGACGACCTTGGTGCCGTTGTAGCGGGACTCGGTCAGGAAGTGCGCGTCGGGCGTGCGGGTGACCGGGATATTGGAACCCCACATGATCAGATAGCCGGCGTTCCACCAGTCCGCCGCCTCCGGCACGTCCGTCTGGTCGCCGAACACCTGAGGGGATGCCACGGGCAGATCGGCGTACCAGTCGTAGAACGACAGCAGGGTGCCGCCGATCAGCGACATGAACCGGGAGCCGGCCGCGAAGGACGCCATCGACATCGCCGGGATCGGGGAGAAACCCGTGACCCGGTCCGGACCGTACTCCTTGATGGTGTGCACATGGGCGGCGGCGACCAGCTCCGCCACCTCGTCCCAGCCGGCCCGCACCAGCCCGCCCTTGCCGCGCGCCCGCTTGTAGGCGCGCGCCTTCGCCGGGGCACCGGTGATCTCGGCCCAGGCCGCCACCGGGTCACCGAGCCGCTTGCGGGCCTCCCGCCACAGCTTCAGCAGCGTGCCGCGCACATACGGGTAGCGGACCCGGCTGGGGAGTAGGTGTACCAGGAGAAGGACGCCCCGCGCGGGCAGCCGCGCGGCTCGTACTCGGGGCAGTCCGTGCCGATCGAGGGATAGTCGGTGGCCTGGTGCTCCCAGGTGATGATGCCGTCCTTGACGTACACCATCCACGAGCAGGACCCCGTGCAGTTCACGCCGTGCGTGGAGCGCACGACCTTGTCGTGGGACCAGCGGTTTCGGTAGAAGCCCTCCCACGCCGGGTCGCCCGTGCCGAACACAGCCCGTCCGTCGGCGGACACCTCGCTGCGGGTGAGCAGCCGACGGGCCGCCAGCGGCCAGCCTTCACCGGCGTGCTGCTCCCGCCGCCGTGCGTTCTGATCGTTCTCCATGGTCAGGAACGCTAGGCGGGGAGGTACGTCCGTGACCGGGGCCGGCGGTCCCCGGCGGACGGCCTACCGGCCCTTGAGGCCGGCCGCGACAGGGACCAATGGTCCCGGCGACGGGGACCGGTCGGCAGGAGAGCGGGGAGCGGCCGGCGGTGCATGCTGGGCACCGACCGAACCGCGGACGCCCTGCCGTACCACCGCGTCCCGTGCCTGCCCCGGCGGCCGACATCCCCCGTATCAGGCTGCCGAAGGGTGCGGCGCGTACGGCGCCCGGCCGCCCGGTCCGGTCCCGCGTCCGGCCGCATCCCACCGCGGCCGGACGCGTCGTTCTCCTCCCCGTCACCGTCTTCCGCGCCCCGGCGCCCCGCGGGGTGCCGGGGGCGCAGACCGCCCGAGAACTCACGAGCGAAGAAGGACAACACGTCATGGACGCATCACAACGGCGCGCCGGTACCCTGCTCACCGCGGTCGGCCTGGCCCTGGGCGTCGCCGGCCCGGTCATGGTGCTGCGCGGCCGCAGCGGCAGGAACGAGATCCGCGGCGAGCTCGCCGCCCAGAAGATCACCTTCCCCGAACGCGGGCTGCCCGTGGAACTCGCCGCGCGCGCCGGCCGCCGTGTGGAGACCGGCCCCGACGCGCACGCCTACGCCGACTTCATCAAGGGCAACCTCGCCCGTACCACCGGCGGCCGGACCTACGCCGAGATCACCAACGAACTGCACGCCTCCGGCGGTGACGACGAGAAGCTCTCCGCACTGCGCCAGACCGCGTTCATGGGCCAGTCCCTGCGCGCCTCGCTGATGTCCGCCTACCAGGCGTGGCACCTCACCACCCTGGTCACCGGCCTGGGCGCCGCACTGACCGGCGTCGGTGCCGCCCTCCTGGCCACCGCGGGTGCCCTGCCGTCGCGCATTCCGGACGGTCCCTGAACAGCGGGTGCCCTGCCGTCCTGCATTTCGGACGGTCCCTGAACAGCGGGTGCACTGCCGTCGCGCACTCCGGACGGCCCTTGAACACGCGGGCGCTCCGCCGCCGCGCCCCCGGACACGCGGCGCCCTGCCACCCCTGAACGCTCTGCGGCTCCCTGCCCGTGAACCGGGACCTTCGGCCCTCACGGAGATGACCAACGGCCGACGCGCCGGACCCCGCCGCCGGTGGATGCTGGCGGCGACCGATCCGGAGGTGTCCCGTGCACGACCATGTCGACCGCCGTCCAGGCCACTGCCACCGCTGCCGCTCGCGGTGGCAGCCGCGCCGGGTCAGACCCGGCCACCGTCCGGCCGCCCGCCTCGTCTGCCCCGACTCCAGGGCGGCCGGACACAGCCTCAGCACCTGGGGAGGGCCGCGCGATGAGTACCGCCGCCCACGCGGTCCGGCGCCAGCGGCACGACGCGGGGAGCGCCCCTTCATCGTCATCTGGGAGTCCACCCGGGCCTGCCCGCTGGCCTGTCTGCACTGCCGCGCCGAGGCGGTGCCCGACCGCGACCCCGCGAGCTGGACACCGCCGCCGCGAAGGACCTGCTCCGCCAGGTCGCCGGCTTCGGGCACCCCGCCCCCTGTTCGTGATCACCGGCGGTGACCCCTTCCAGCGCCCCGACCTGACCGAACTCATCGCGTACGGCCGGGAGACCGGGGTCCGCGTCGCGGTGTCCCCGTCCGGTACGCCGACGGTGACGGCGGAGCGGCTGCGGGAACTGCGCGAGGCGGGCACGGTCGGACTCTCCCTGAGCCTGGACGGCTCCACCGCCGGCGTCCACGACACCTTCCGCGGTGTGCCCGGCGTGTTCCGCTGGACCCTGGACGCCTGGGACGCGGCGCGCGCCCTCGGTATGAAGGTGCAGATCAACACCACCGTCGCCCGGCACAACCTGCACGACCTCCCCGACATCGTCCACCTCGTGGCCGAGCACGGGGCGATGCTGTGGAGCGCCTTCTTCCTGGTGCCCACGGGACGCGGCCGGCGACTCGGCGTACTCACCGCCGCCGAGACCGAGGACGTCCTCAACTTCGTCTACGACGTCGGCCTCACCGTGCCGGCCAAGACCACCGAGGCCCACCACTTCCGCCGGGTCGCGCTGCAGCGCAAGGTACTGGAGGACGCCGGCGACGACCATGCGGCGGTACTCGGACTCGGGCCGCTGTACCAGGAGTTGAGCGGGCGGGCGGCAGCGCTGGGCCTGCACACCGGGGCACGCCGGGTGCGGCGCCCGCCGCTGGACGTCAACGCGGGCCGCGGCTTCGTCTTCATCTCGCACACCGGCACCGTCCACCCGAGCGGCTTTCTGCCGCTGGGCGCCGGTAGCGTGCGCGAGACACCGCTGACGGAGATCTACCGCACCTCCGAGCTGTTCACCGGGCTGCGGGACGCCGACCGGCTGGGCGGCCGGTGCGGCGCGTGCGAGTTCCGCCGGGTCTGCGGCGGCTCGCGGTCACGCGCGTACGGCGTCACCGGCGACCCGTACGCCGAGGAGCCCTGGTGCGACTACCAGCCGGGCTCCTTCCCCGCCGGAGGGAACTGGCGGCGCTGCTGGACGGCGAGGAGAGCCGTGGACGGCGAGAACGCTGACCGGCCGGTGACCTCACGGCGGCCCGCCCTCTGGGGCACCGTCGCGGGCGCCGTGATCACGGTGCTCGCCGTGCTGGTCGCCAACAGCGGCGGAGACACCGCCGCCGGCCCGGCCGCACCGGACGCGGGCACCCCGCGCACCGTCGCCGTGACCTTGGCCGGCATGCGCGTACGCCCCGCGCGGATCGAGGTCGCCGCCGGCACCGTACTGCGGCTGAAGGTCACCAACTCCGACGCCCGGCGCCACGACCTCAAGGTCGAGAACGGCCCCGCCACCCCTGCTCGGCCGGGGCGAGACCCGCACACTCGACCTCGGCACGGTCACCGGCGACCGTGCGGCGTGGTGCACCCTGCCGGGCCACCGCGCGGCGGGGATGACGATGGACATCGTCGTCACGGACGACACCGGCCACGAGGGCCACTCCACAGTCGGCGGCCCGGACTTGTCCGCCGACTTCTCCCCGGCTGGCGGCCACACGACGCCGATCTGGCCCCCGCACCCGGCGGAACGGTCCACAGGACCGAACTGCACGCCGTACACACCACGGTCGAAGTGGCCCCGGGCGTGCGGCAGGAGAGATGGGCCTTCGGCGGCACCGCACCGGGCCCCACCCTGCGGGGCAAGGTTGGTGACGTCTTCGAGATCACCCTCGTCAACGACGACCGGCGCATGGGCCACGGCATCGACTTCCACGCCGGCTCCCTCGCCCCCGACGGGCCGATGCGTACCATCGAGCCCGGCGAACGCCTGGTCTACCGCTTCCGCGCCGAGAGGGCCGGGGCATGGCTGTACCACTGCGGCACCGCGCCCATGCTCCAGCACATCGGCAACGGCATGTACGGCGCCGTCGTCATCGACCCGCCCGGCCTCCCCGAAGCCGACCACGAGTACCTGCTGATCTCCTCCGAGCTCTACCTCGGTACCCCCGGAAGCACCGAACAGGTGACCAAGATGCGTGAACACACCCCGGACGCCTGGGCGTTCAACGGCGTCGCGAACCAGTACACCCGGCGGCCCCTGAAGGCGAAGGCAGGCGAACGGGCCCGTTTCTGGGTGGTCGCCGCCGGTCCGTCCGACGGCATCGCCTTCCACGTGGTCGGCACCGTCTTCGACACCGTGTACCAGGAAGGCGCCCATCTGCTCGAACCGCGGGAGGAGGGCGGCTCGCAGGTGCTCGATCTGGCCCCGGGTCAGGGCGGGTTCGTCGAGACGACGTTCCCCGAGGCCGGCCACTACCCCTTCGTCGACCACGACATGCGCCACGCCGAAGCGGGCGCGCACGGCATGGTGGAGGTGAGCGACTGATGGACACCGTCGGCTGGTGGTCCCTGGTGCGGTTCGCCCATGTGGCCGGTGCCGCCCTGTGGGTCGGCGGCCAGCTCGCCCTCTCCCTGGTCGTCCTGCCCCTGGCCCGCCGTCTGCTCGCCCCCGAGGCCAAGGACTCCTTCACGGCCGCCGCCGGCCGCCGGTTCGGGATGCTGACCGGAGCGGTGTTCCTGCCCGTGCAACTGGCCACCGGCTGGGCCATGGCCCAGCACCGGGGCGTCACCTGGGCCTCGCTCGCCGAACCCGGCTACGGCCGCACCCTGGCGGCCAAACTCGCCCTCTTCACCGTGGTGATGCTCGCCGCGGCGGGGCACGGAATCGCCCATGCCGGGCACCGCACCGACCTGGCCCGGGCCCTCGCGGTCGTCTCCCTCGCCGGCTCCCTCGGCGTCGTCCTGCTCGCCACCGCCCTGCCCGCCACCTGACCCGGCGCACCCACCGCGCCGCCCGAACCACCCGGCCCGGACGACCGGCCCCCGGATCAAGGCCACATGGCCCCGGGCGAGGGCCGGTCAACCCTCCCCATGAAGCCCCCGGCGGCGCAGAGTTGACGTAATGGAGGGCAACGTGGTGAAGGAGCCGAGATGCAGACCCGGGAAGTCGACGCCACAGCCGTTCAGGCCCTGCTGGCCGCGGCGGTGGCCGCACCGTCGATCCACAACACACAGCCCTGGCGGTTCGGGCTCGATCCGGACAGCAGGTCGATCCTGGTCCGTGTCGACCGCAGACGACAGCTTCCGACCACCGATCCCCAGCTGCGCGCCCAGTACCTGTCGGTCGGCGCGGCCGTCTTCAACCTCCGGGTGGCGGCCGAGCACCTGGGCTGGCATCCCGTGGTCCGGCTGTGTCCCGCCGGGGAGGATCCCGACGTCCTGGCCACGGTACGGCTGACCGGGGCCGCCCTGCCCGGACAGCCGTCCCTGCGCGCTCTGCACGCCGCCATCGAGCGACGCCACACCAGCCGGATGCCGTTCACCGGCCGCCCCGTGCCGGATTCGATCGTGGGCGAGATGACCGCCTCGGCCCGCGCCGAGGGCGCGCGACTGGACGTCCCCGATATCGTGGCGACCCGGCGCCTGCTGCGGCTGACGGCGGCGGCCGAGTCCCGCAACACCGTCCACTCCGCCCGCGCGGCCGAGTCACGTACCTGGATCACCGCCCCGGGTGCGGACGCCGCCTACGGCATCCCCTGTCGGCCCTGGGCCCGCGGGACGCGTCCCGGCGGATACCGGTGCGGGACTTCACCGGCGCGCTGCCCGCCCCGCACCTGCCCGCCCTGCGCTTCGAACGCCATGCCCAGGTGGCCCTGCTGTGGACGACCGACGACCGGCGCCACGACTGGCTGCGCGCCGGGCAGGCCCTGGAGCGGGTACTGCTCACGACGACCGCGCACGGAGTGCGGACCTCGATACTGCACCAGGCCATGGAGTGGCCGGACCTGCGGGAGGCCATGGCCGGACCGAGGCGGCGCTGCCACCCCCAGGTACTGATCCGCTTCGGCTACGGCCCCGAGGGCGCCCGTACGCCCCGCGCGTCCGCGGACTCCGTCCTCGAGCCCGTCACGGGCCGGGGGCGGGCACCGCCTGACGGCGCGCCCTGTCCGCGTGCTGAGGCCGCACGCGCCTCACCGCATGCTGAGTGCCCCGTTGAGTTCACGTCCGGTGACCATCTCGGAGTCGATCCGGACGAACACCTCCTCCGTGAGGGGCATCCAGGAGCTGGGGCCGGTCCGGGAGAGCCGCTCGTGCTCGGCCGGGTCGGTCACCACGGAGGCACGCCCCGTGACGACCACGCTCCAGCCGGACCGGGTCGCCGCGTCGAATTCGTCCGCCTCGAAGGCGACGACGACACCGTCGATGGCGCGTACGAGCTCCGAGGCCGGCGAGGTGCGCACCAGAACGGAGCCGTCCCCGTCCAGGGAGAAGTTGATGGGCAGGACCGCGGGCAGTGCCTGCCGGGTGTACACGATGCGGCCGACCGGCACCAGGGCGAGCAGGGGCAGGCACTCCTGTCGGCCGAGTGCGCGAAAGCCGTCTGACTGGAACATCAGCCCATGGTCCCCCGCGGACCCCGCCCCGGGTAGGGCCGACCGGCCCTACCCCGGGCCCCTGCACGCGGCGACCGCCCGGGTACCCGCACGCGGCGACCGCCTGGGTACCCGGCTGGCGACCGCCTGGGTACCCGGCCGGGGACCGGGACGTCCGGGGCCGCAGGAGGGGCCTGTCCGTCCGTCCGCAGGGACTCATGGCCCATGCCGCGGGCGCGCCCCGATCGCGGACTGTGGTCATGGGACGCGGTCGGGCGGGCGAGGGCCCGCCACTGAGGCGCGATCCGGGTGGTGCCCGCTCACCACCCCTGCCATGGAGAGGGAACGGACAACATGGTCCAGCCGTCGAAGTCGAAGAGTGAAAGCACATCGCCGGGTGCTCCCGTGCCCGGCCGGGCGTGGCTGATGCTGGCCCTGGCCACGGTCGGTTTCGCCGTCAACTTCTGGGCGTGGGCGCTGCTGAGCCCGCTGGGCCCGCGCTTCAAGACCGGCCTCGACCTGTCGTCGTTCGAACAGTCGCTGCTGGTGGCGGTGCCCGTCGTGGTCGGCTCCCTCGGACGTGTCCCGGTGGGCGCGCTCACCGACCGGTTCGGCGGACGGGTGATGTTCCCGATCGTGTCGGCCGTCACCATCGTGCCGGTGCTCTATCTCGGCCTGGCCGGGCACTCCTCCCTCGCCGCCCTGCTGGCCGGCGGGTTCTTCCTCGGCATCGGCGGCACCGCCTTCGCCGTCGGCGTGCCCCTCGTCAACTCCTGGTTCCCGCCCGAGCGGCGCGGCCTGGCCATCGGTGTCTTCGGCGCCGGTATGGGCGGCACCGCGATCAGCGCCCTGACCACGGTGAAGCTGGTCGACGCGAACAGCATGGCGACTCCGTTCCTGATCACCGCCGGGGCACTGGCCGTGTACGCGGTGGCCGCCGCGCTGCTGCTGCGTGACGCACCCGGCCGCACCGTGCCGGCCGAGCCGCTGGCCCGCCGTCTCGCCTCGACCCTGCGCCTCGGCATCACCTGGCAGGCGTCCGCCCTGTACGCGGTCGCGTTCGGCGGCTACGTCGCCTTCTCCGTCTACCTGCCCACCTACCTCAAGACCGGCTACGGCCTCACCCAGGCCGACGCCGCGAACCGGATGGCCGGATTCGTGCTGCTGGCGGTGGCGATGCGCCCGATCGGCGGCTGGCTGTCGGACCGGCTGGGCCCGGTCCGGGTCCTGGCCGGCTCACTGGGCGTGGTCATGGCCGGCGCGGTGGCGCAGTCCTTCACCCCGGCGCTGGCCTCGGTGGGCACCATCGCCTTCCTCGCCATGGCCGCCGCGCTCGGCGCCGGCAGCGGAGCGACCTTCGCCCTGGTCGCCCAGCGGACCCCGGCCGACCAGGTCGGCTCCGTCACCGGCGTGGTCGGCGCCGCCGGCGGACTGGGAGGCTTCCTGCCCCCGCTGGTGATGGGCTCCCTGTACGGCGAGTACGGCACGTACGCGGCGGGCCTCGCCCTCCTCGCGGTCGTGGCCGGCGTCGCACTGGCCTACACCCTCACCGGCGTCCGGGGCGGCGACCGGACACCGCGCACCGGCGGCGGACGGCGGCAGCGCACCGCACAGACCACCGGCTGACACCGGCGGGCGGACGGACACCACGGATCTGGTCGGACAAGGTGAAGGAGAACCAACGATGTGCGAGTACTGCGGCTGCCAGTCCCTGGCGTCCATCGGCGAACTGACCCGTGAGCACGACGAGGTCGTCCGCCTGATCAGCCACCTGCGCCCCGCCCACCGGAACGGGGACCTCGCCGGGATGGCCGAGCTGGCCCGGCGGATCACCACCGTGCTCGTCCCCCACACCCGGGTCGAGGAGCACGGTCTGTTTCCCGCGATGGCCAGGACTTCCCCGACCAGATCGCCGCCCTGGAGGCCGAGCACCGGCAGGTCGAGTCGGTGCTCGCCGAGGCCGCCGACGGCGTCACGCCGGCGGACCCGGCCTGGCCCGACCGTCTGCTGGAGGCCATGGCCATGCTGCGCGACCACATCCTCAAGGAACAGGACGGCGTCTTCCCCGCGGCCCTCGCCACCCTCGGCCCCGAGGAGTGGGAAGCGGTCGACAAGGTCCGCGCGGAGGCGGGCACCACCCTGCCCCGGCCGGCCGCCTGACCTCACCGACGCGGCCCCGCCCCACTCAGGGCCCGTTCCACATGATCCTGGTGCGGCTGTTGACCTTAACGGGGACAGGAGCCGTAGAGTCGTGGCGGCCAGAATCGATCACGACTCGGACGGGCCCGCGGCCCGGGACGGGGTGGCACGGTGGGCACGGAGACCGGTCGGACACGGGCAGGCATGGACGGGGAGCTGGCGGAGGCGCTCGTCCGCAGCCGCCGCTTCTTCACCCGGGCGGAGGTCTCCGACGACCTGCGCACCCTGCACCGCAAGGGCGGCAGGCAGGCGGACGCTTTCTACCGGGACCGCTGGTCCCACGACAAGGTCGTGCGCTCCACCCACGGTGTGAACTGCACGGGTTCCTGCTCCTGGAAGGTGTACGTCAAGGACGGCATCATCACCTGGGAGGCGCAGCAGACCGACTACCCTTCCGCCGGCCCGGACCGCCCCGAGTACGAGCCGCGCGGCTGCCCCCGGGAGCGGCCTTCTCCTGGTACACCTACTCGCCCACGAGGGTGCGCTACCCGTACGTCCGCGGCGTACTGCTGCGGATGTACCGCGAGGCCAGGAGCGGCTCGGCGACCCGGTCGCGGCCTGGGCCGACATCGTCTCCGACCCCGAGAAGGCCCGCCGCTACAAACGGGCGCGCGGCAAGGGCGGCCTGGTACGGGCGAGCTGGGACGAGGCCGTGGAGATGATCGCCGCCGCGCACGTCCACACGATCAAGGAGTACGGTCCCGACCGGCTGGCCGGCTTCTCACCGATCCCCGCGATGTCGATGGTCTCGCACGCCGCCGGGGCCCGCTTCTACTCGCTGCTCGGCGGGGCGATGCTGTCGTTCTACGACTGGTACGCCGACCTTCCGGTCGCCTCGCCGCAGATGTTCGGCGACCAGACGGACGTACCCGAGTCGGGGGACTGGTGGGACGCCGGCTATCTGATCATGTGGGGTTCGAACCTGCCGGTGACCTGTACTCCGGACGCCCACTGGATGGTCGAGGCCCGCTATCGCGGCCAGAAGGTCGTCGCGGTGTCGCCCGACTACGCGGACAACGTGAAGTTCGCCGACGAGTGGCTCGCCGCCCAGCCCGGCACCGACGGCGCGCTGGCGATGGCCATGGGGCATGTGATCCTCAAGGAGTTCTTCGTCGACCGGGCCACCCTGTACTTCACCGACTACGTCCGGAAGTTCACGGATTTACCCTTCCTGGTCGCCCTCGATGAGGCCGGGGACGAGCCGGGCACCTTCCGGCCCGGCAAGTTCCTGACCGCCGCCGACCTCGGTGGCGAGCAGGCGCGGGCCGAGCACGCGGAGTTCCGCACCGTGCTGCTGGACGAGGCCACCGGGCTGCCCGTGGTCCCGAACGGCACGCTCGGCGACCGCTACGGCGACGCGGGCGCCGGCAAGTGGAACCTGGACCTCGGCGACACCCGGCCCTGCTCTCCGCCGAGGGCGGCGGGGAGACACCGGTCGCGGTCGAACTGCCCTGTTTCGACGCCCCCGACGGCGGCGCGGGCCGGCTGCGGCGCGGCGTGCCCGTACGCCGGGTCGCCGGGCGGCTGGTCACCACGGTCTACGACCTGCTGCTGGCCCAGTACGGCGTCGCCCGCGACGGCCTGCCCGGCCGGTGGCCGGCCTCGTACGACGACGCGAGCGAGCCCTGCACCCCCGCCTGGCAGGCCGCCCTCACCGGCGTGGACGCCGGGAAGGCGGCCAGGATCGCCCGGGAGTTCGCGGCCAACGCGGAGGAGTCCGGCGGCCGTTCGATGATCGTCATGGGGGCGGGGACGAACCACTGGTTCCACTCCGACACCATCTACCGCTCGTTCCTGACCCTGACCACCCTCACCGGCTGCCAGGGCGTCAACGGCGGCGGCTGGGCGCACTACGTCGGCCAGGAGAAGGTGCGCCCCTCACCGGCTACTCCACGATCGCCACCGCCGCCGACTGGAACCGCCCGGCCCGGCTGATGATCCAGACGGCCTACTGGTATCTGCACGGCGACCAGTTCCGCTACGACCCGTTCTCCGCCGACACGCTCGCCGCGGCGGGTGCGGGAGGCCCGTTCGCCGGGAAGACCACGGCCGACGTGATCGCGCAGTCGGCACGGATGGGCTGGATGCCGTCGTATCCGACCTTCGACCGCAACCCTCTCGACCTCTCCGACGAAGCCGAGACGGCGGGTCGCACCGTGGGCGAACACGTGGTGGAGGAACTGAAGGCGGGACGGCTCGGGTTCGCGGGCGAGGACCCCGACGCGCCGCGCAACTTCCTCGCGTGCTGACCGTGTGGCGGGCCAATCTCCTGGGCTCCTCGGCCAAGGGCAACGAGTACTTCCTCAAGCACCTGCTCGGCACCGACTCCTCCGTACGCGCCGCGGAGGCGCCCCCGAGGCGCGGCCGCGGGACGTGGTCTGGCGGGAGGAGGCCCCCGAGGGCAAACTCGATCTGCTGCTCACCCTCGACTTCCGCATGACGAGCACGACCGTCTTCTCCGACGTGGTGCTGCCCGCCGCCACCTGGTACGAGAAGCACGACCTGTCCAGCACCGACATGCACCCCTTCGTGCACGCCTTCAATCCGGCGATCTCCCCGCCCTGGCAGACCCGCACGGACTGGGACGCCTTCCACACCATCGCCCGCGAGTTCAGCCGGCAGGCGGCGGAACATCTCGGCGTGCGCAAGGACGTGGTGGCGGCGCCGCTGCTGCACGACACCCCGGACGAACTGGCGAACCCGCACGGCAGGGTGCGCGACTGGAAGGCGGGGAGTGCGAGCCGGTTCCCGGCCGCACCATGCCCAAACTGATCACGGTGGAGCGCGACTACGGCGCCGTCGCCGACCGGATGGGCGCGCTCGGCCCGCTGCTGGACACCCTGGGCGCCACCACCAAGGGCGTCACCTTCACACTGGAACGCGAACTCGAGTATCTGCGGAACAAGAACGGCACCGTACGCGGCGGGACGGCCGACGGCCGTCCGTCGATCGCCCGCGATGTGCACGCCTGCGAGGCGATCCTCGCGATGTCGGGCACCACGAACGGGCATCTGGCCACGCAGGGCTTCCGCACCGTCGAGGCACGCACCGGGACCCGGCTGGCGGATCTGGCCGCCGAGCACGAGGGCAGACAGATCACCTTCGCCGACACCCAGGCCGCCCCCGTGCCGGTCATCACCTCCCCGGAATGGTCGGGTTCGGAGACCGGCGGGCGCCGCTACTCACCGTTCACCGTCAACGTCGAACGGCTCAAACCCTGGCACACCCTCACCGGCCGCCAGCACTTCTACCTCGACCACGACTGGATGAGCGCACTCGGCGAACAACTTCCCGTATACCGGCCCCCGTTGAACATGAACGCGCTCTTCGGCGAGCCCCGCATCGGCGACACCGGCGAACTCGGCGTGACCGTGCGCTACCTCACCCCGCACAACAAGTGGTCGATCCACTCCGAATACCAGGACAACCTGTTCATGCTGTCGCTGTCCCGGGGCGGACCGACGATCTGGATGAGCACCCAGGACGCGGCCAAAGTCGGGGTGAGGGACAACGACTGGGTCGAGGCGGTCAACCGCAACGGCGTGGTCGCCGCCCGCGCGATCGTCTCGCACCGCATGCCGGAGGGCACGGTCTACATGCACCACGCCCAGGACCGGCTGATCGACGTGCCCCGCACCGAGACCACGGGCCGCCGGGGCGGCATCCACAACTCCCTCACCCGGCTGCTGATCAAACCCAGCCATCTCATCGGCGGCTACGCGCAGTTGTCGTACGCCTTCAACTACCTCGGCCCGACCGGCAACCAGCGCGACGAGGTCACGGTCGTCCGGCGCCGTACGAACCAGGAGGTGGAGTACTGACATGCCCCGCGGCGAAGCCCCCATCGGGCGGGTGATGGCCCAGATGGCGATGGTGATGAACCTCGACAAGTGCATCGGCTGCCACACCTGTTCGGTCACCTGCAAACAGGCATGGACCAACCGCACCGGAGTCGAGTACGTCTGGTTCAACAATGTCGAGACCCGACCCGGCCAGGGCTACCCCGCCGCTACGAGGACCAGGAGAAGTGGCGCGGCGGCTGGGAGCTGAACAAGCGCGGCAATCTCGCGCTGAAGGCCGGCGGCCGCTTCAAGAAGCTCGTCACGATCTTCTCCAACCCCGTCCTGCCGTCCCTCGACGACTACTACGAGCCCTGGACGTACGACTACGAGACCCTGACCAACGCCCCGCTGCAGGAGCACACCCCGGTCGCCCGCCCCAAGTCCCTGATCACCGGCAAGGACATGAAGATCTCCTGGTCGGCGAACTGGGACGACGACCTCGGCGGATCGGCCGAACACGGCGAGAAGGACGTCCTCCTCAACGAGGTCTCCGAGAAGATCAGGTTCGAGTTCGAGCAGACCTTCATGTTCTATCTGCCGCGCATCTGCGAGCACTGCCTCAACCCCTCGTGCGCGGCCTCCTGCCCCTCCGGAGCGATCTACAAGCGCGAGGAGGACGGCATCGTCCTCGTCGACCAGGACCGCTGCCGGGGCTGGCGGATGTGCGTCACGGGCTGCCCGTACAAGAAGGTGTACTTCAACCACCGCACCGGCAAGGCCGAGAAGTGCACCTTCTGCTTCCCCGCGTCGAGGTGGGCCTGCCCACGGTCTGCTCCGAGACCTGCGTCGGCCGGCTGCGCTACCTCGGACTCGTCCTCTACGACGCCGACCGCGTCCTGGAAGCCGCGTCCACCCCCGACGACACCGGCCTGTACGAGGCCCAGCGGCAGGTCTTCCTCGACCCGCACGACCCGCGAGTCGTCGCCGCGGCGGAGCGGGCGGACATCCCCGGGACTGGATCGAGGCCGCCCAGCGGTCCCCCATCCACGCCCTGATCAACACCTACAAGGTGGCCCTGCCGCTGCACCCGGAGTACCGCACCCTGCCCATGGTCTGGTACATCCCGCCGCTCTCCCCGGTCGTCGACGCCGTACGGGACACCGGCCGGGACGCCGAGGACCACCGCAACCTCTTCGCCGCCGTCGACGCCCTGCGCATCCCGGTCGACTACCTCGCCCAGCTCTTCACCGCGGGCGACCCGGCACCCGTCGACGCGGTCCTGCGCCGGCTGGCCGCCATGCGCGCCTACATGCGCGACATCAACCTCGGCCGGGAACCGGACGCCTCCATCCCCGAGGCCGTCGGCATGGGTGAGGAACAGATGTACGACATGTACCGGCTGCTGGCCCTGGCCAAGTACGACGAGCGGTACGTCATCCCGCCCGCCCACGCCGAACAAGCCCACCAGCTCGAGGAGTTGGCCACCGAGTGCAGCCTGGACCGCGACGGCGGCCCCGGCATGGGCGGCTCCGGCCCCTTCGGTGAGTCCTCCGGCGGCCCCGCACCGATCGCGGTGGAGAACTTCCACGCCCTGCGCCACCGGCAGACCTCCGACACCGCCGCCGCCCCCACCGGCAAGGACACCCGCGTCAACCTCCTCAACTGGGACGGCAAGGGCTCCCCTCCCGGCCTCTTCCCGCACCGGCCGGCCGACGGCGGGGAGGGCGAGCCGAAGCCATGAGAAGGAAAACCACCCGCACCCAGCCCTGGCACCCCCACGCCTGGCAGGTCCAGTCCCTGCTGCTCGGCTACCCGGACGAGCAGTTCGAGCAGCGCCTGACCCTGGCCGCCCGGGTCGCCGCCACCCTCCCGGAACCCGTCGCCCAGCCCCTGCTCCGCTTCACCGCCCACGCCGAACGGACGGCCGGCGCCGATCTGGCCGCCGCCTACGTCGCCACCTTCGACCACCGCAAACGCTGCTGCCCCTATCTGACGTACTACGCCCACGGCGACACCAGGAAACGCGGCCTCGCCCTGCTGCGGCTGAAACAGACGTACGCCGCGGCCGGTCGGCGCCTGACCGACGACGAACTGCCCGACCACCTCGCCGTCGTCCTCGAATTCGCCGCCACGGACCCCGCGGCCGGACACCGCCTCCTCACCGAACACCGGGCCGGCCTGGAACTGCTGCGCCTGGCCCTGACCGACGACGCCGCTCCCTGGTCGCACGTCCTGGACTCCGTCTCGGCCACCCTGCCCGCCCTCGCCGGCGACGACCGCGAAGCCGTCCTGCGCCTCGCCGCCGAGGGCCCGCCCGGGAACAGGTCGGCCTCGACCCCTACGCGTCGCCCGTGTTCCTGCCCGACCCCGTCGTAGGAGGCCCCCGATGACCGCGCCCGCGCAGCCCTCACCCTGGCGGCCGAGACCGGCACCGGCGCCATCCTGCTCTGGGTCGTCCTGCCGTACGTGGCCCTCGCCGTGTTCGTGCTCGGCCACATCTGGCGCTACCGCTACGACAAGTTCGGCTGGACCACCCGCTCCTCCCAGCTCTACGAACGGCGCCTGCTGCGCATCGGCAGCCCCCTGTTCCACTTCGGCGTTCTCGTCGTGCTCCTCGGCCACATCGGCGGTCTCGTCATCCCCAAGAGCTGGACCGAGGCGGCCGGGATCAGCGAGCACACGTACCACATCGGCGCGGTCGTCCTCGGCACCATCGCGGGCGTCGCCACCCTGGGCGGACTGGCCATCCTGATCTACCGGCGCCGCACCGTCGGCCCCGTCTTCTCCGCCACCACCCGCAACGACAAGGCCATGTATGTCTCCCTCACGGTGACCATCGGGCTCGGCCTGTCCGCCACGGTGGCCGCGAACCTCGTCGGCGGAGGATACGACTACCGCGAGACGATCTCCCCGTGGTTCCGCTCGATCTTCTCCTTCCGGCCCGACCTGGACCTGATGACCGGCGCCCCGGTGCTGTTCCAACTGCACGCGGTCAGCGCCCTGCTGCTCTTCGCCGCCTGGCCGTTCACCCGGCTCGTCCATATGCTCACCGCGCCGCTGGGCTACCTCACCCGCCCGTACATCGTCTACCGCAGCCGTGACAGCCGCCTCGGCACCCGGCCGCCGCGCCGCGGCTGGGAACGCGTGGGGTGAGCAGCCGTTCAGGCCCCGGCCGGTGCGGAGAGCGGAACGGTCCACTCCACGACGGTGCCGGTGGGCTCGTTCGGCGTCAGGGTGAGACCGCCGCCCAGGTCGGTGGCGCGCCGGCGGAGATTGTCCAGGCCGCTGCGGCGGGTGACGGCCGGGTCGATACCGGTCCCGTTGTCGGCGATTCGCAGCCGGACCCGGCTGCTGTCCGTCTCGACGGTGACCTCGACCGCGGTCGCGTGCGCGTGCCGGGCCGCGTTCGAGAGGGTCTCGCGCACCACCGCGAGCAGATGCTCGGCATGCCCGGCCGGTACGACGGTGTCCAGCAGCCCGGTCATCCGCAGGGCGGGGTGAAGCCGAGCACGGCCGCGGCCCGGTCCGTCTCGGCGAGCAGCTTCGCGCGCAGCCCGCCGCGCCCGTCGGCCCGGTCACGCTCGCGCAGGGCGTAGATCGTGCCGCGAATGGTCTTGATGGTGTCGTCCAGGTCCTCGACGACCCGCTGGACACGCTCGGCCACCTGGGGCCGGTCGGAGAGGCGGCCGAGGACGGAGTTCAGCGTCAGCCCGGAGGCGAACAGCCGCTGGATGGCCAGGTCGTGCAGATCACGGGCGATACGGTCGCGGTCCGTCAGCACCATGAGATGGTCGGCCTCGCGACGGTGCTCGGCGATCTCCAGGGCGAGGGCGGCCTGGTCGGAGAAACCGTTGATCATGGCCATCGTGGCGTCGGTGAACTCGGCGCCGCCGGGCAGGTTCGCGACCTGCAGAACCCCGCGCACATGCTCGCCACCGCCCAGCGGGAGCAGGAATCCCGGCCCCAGGTCGATCTGCGCCGCGGAGCCGCCCCGGCCTGCGGCTCGTCGGACAGCGCACCGCTGGTGACCCGCTGGTTGGAGTGGTAGACCTTCGCGGCCAGTGTGGCGGCCGGCAGGACCAGCCCTTCGACCTGCTCGGCCCCCGCACCGTCCGCCGCCTCGATCACCAGCTCGTCGCCGCCCTCCAGCGGTACCGCGAGCGTCACCAGGGCGGCGCCGGACAGCGTCCTGACGGTGGCGGCGACCTGGTGCAGCACCTGCTCCTGGTCCGCGCCCGACAGCAGGCTGCGGGCCAGATCGCTGCTGGCCGCCAGCCACTGCTCCCGGCGCCGGGTGTCCTCGTACAGACGGGCGTTGTCGATCGCGACGCCGGCGGCGGCGGCGAGCGTGCGCAGCACCGCCTCGTCGTCGTCGTCGAACTCCGCGCCGCCGCGCTTGTCGGTGAGATACAGATTGCCGAAGACCTGGTCGCGCACGCGCACCGGCGCTCCCAGGAACGTGGTCATCGGCGGATGTCCTCGGGAAAGCCCACCGAGTCGGGATGGCGCCCGAGCTCGGCCAGCCGCAGGGGTTCCGGCTTACGGATCAGCAGCCCGAGGATGCCCTGCCCTTCGGGGTAGTGGCCGATCCTCCGGACGGTCTCCTCGTCCATGCCGACCGTGATGAACTGCCGGATCCTCCCTTCCTCGCCGAGTACTCCCAGCGCCCCGTACCGGGCGTCCACCAGGGTCACGGCGGACTCGGTGATCCGGCGCAGCACCACGTCGAGATCCAGATCGGAGCCTATGGCGAGGACGGCGTCCAGCAGCGTGTGCACCCGGTCCCGCGTCGCGCGGACCTGGGCGATATGGGCCTGCAGTCCCTCCAGCAGCTCGTCCAGCCGAAGCTGGGGCGCCGCGGGGCCGCCGCCCTCGCGCCCCTGTGCAGGAGTCTCCGCCATTTCCGCTCCTCCGGAAAAGGTACCGCCGGCACCTCCTCATCATGCCCGAACAGCCGTTGGCACCCGAACGCAGGTGTGAAGTGCGGCCGGCAGCCAAGATCCTATGGCCCGGCCTCCCCGCCCGGAGCGCGGCGTACGGTCTGTACCGGACCGGCCACCGAAACCGAGCGAGTTCAGCGCGGTCCGCGTGGCCGGCAGCGCGCCGAGCGTCTCCCGGGTGTCGGGCGCGATGCCGGCGAGGCCTGCGGAGGAGAGCCAGATGGCGAGTCCACCGGGACGTTCCAGCAGGTCATGGGTGCCACTGTCGTCGATCCAGCGCGTGTTCGGCAGGTCCAGCGGCAAGGGATCCCCGAGCAGAGGGCGCGGGTCCGCGTCGGCTGGCTGAGTGTTCATAGATAACCCATACGGAGGACGTACGGCACGGCGAACGATATGGCAAGACGGTCCGTCTCGTATCGGAGCGGGTGGGGTGCGGAGGCGGCGGGCGTCGGTGTGCGGGTGAACTGATTATGATCTTGGGCTATGTCTGTGCAGAGCTCTGAGAAGAACCCTTCCCGCAAACAGAGGCTTCAGGAGAAGCAGCGCCGCCAGTTGGCGGTGGTCGACACCGTGGACAAGGCCGAGGCGAAGGTCCGCAAGGCCGAGTTCGAGCTGGCCGGGGCGGTGGCCGAGGCGGTGCAGGTGTTCGGCGACGACCAAGCCGCCTCCGAGGGGCTCGACATGTCGGTCGAAGTGATCCGGCGCCTTGTCGGTATGGCGCAGGAGGAAGCGGCCGGCTCCGACGACGTCGCCGGAGCACTCTGAGTCCGCCGTCGGGCGGTCGAGCGCTTGACTCGAACAGCCGCTGGGCAGAAGGCGGTTGCCGCGCGACCAGCCGTCCGCCGCCCACGGGCCATGGAGAGGCCGGCGGGCGCACCGTCTTCGCCGACTCCTCCCGGCCCACCCGGCACGGTGGCCGGCCACTGACCGGCCCGCTCTGCCGGAACGCCCGCCGGCCGTCGGTCGGCGGGCGTTCCGCGTTGGTGCTAGCTTCCTCCCCGTGGCGGAACACCAGGACGAGACCAAGGCTGCCTACGACGGCGTCGTCGAGCTCTACGCGTCGCTGTTCGCCGATCGGTTGGAGACCCACCCGTTCTCACGGAACATGATCCGCACGTTCGCCGAACTCGTGCGTGAGACGGGCAACCCGCGGGCAGCCGACGTCGGATGCGGGCCCGGACATCTGACGGCCATGCTGAACGAACTCGGTCTGGAAGCCCGCGGGTTCGACCTCTCCCCGGGCATGGTCGACCACGCCCGGCGGGCCCACCCGGAGCTGCGGTTCGAGGAAGCGACGATGGAGGCCCTGCCGGTCGAGGACGGCACGCTCGGCGGCGTGCTGGCCCACTACTCGATGATCCACACCCCGCCCGGAGAGGTGCCCGCGTTGCTCGCCGAGCAGGTGCGCGTCCTGGCGCCCGGGGGCCTCCTTCTGGTCTCGTTCTTCGCGACCGACGGAGCGGAACCGATCCCCTTCGACCACAAGGTGACGACCGCCTACAGCTGGCCGGCGGACCGGTTCGCCGAGCTGCTGGCCGGGGCCGGCCTCGCCACGTTCGCCCGGCTGCTCCACGACCCCGCCTCCGAACGGGGTTTCCTCGACGCCCACTTGCTGGCCCGCCGCCCCTGAGAGCGCCCGCACGGCGCCCTTCCGACGGTTCGACGCGGTCAGGAGCCCGCGGAACCCTCCGTGAAAGCGGTGGCATGGTCGGCGACCCATTGACGCAACGTCCGGGGCGCCGTCCCCAGGATGTCGGCCACCGAAGTGGTGAGGTACGCGGGCTGTCCGACCGCCGCGCTCCACGCGGTGAGGAGCATGTCGACGACCGGTCCGGGCGCCGTACCCCGCGACACGTTCCGGAACTCGTCCGGCGTCATCTCCTCGAACGCGATCCGGATTCCCAGGGCGTCCGCGATGGCGGCCACCTGCGCGGCCTGGGTGAGTGATTCGGGACCCGTGAGGACGTAGTCGCCTCCGGCGTACCCGTCCTGGCGGAGCGTCCGCGCCGCGACGGCCGCGACATCGCGGTCGTCGACCGGCGCCGTCTCGGCGGCGCCGTAGGGCCACCGGACGACCTCACCGGTCCGGATCGCGGGCGCCCACCAGGCCGGCGAGTTCGACGCGAGCATCCCCGGCCGGATGATCGTCGACTCGAGTTCCGTGGCCGCGATCAGGCGCTCGATGCCGGCGTGCAGCACGGCGACGGGATTGGGCTGCTGGAAGAAGGGGTGCGGCGTCCGGTGCGGGGAGGAGAGGAACACGACCCGCCGTACGTGTGCCGCAATCCGCTCGACGACCGCCGCGGCGGTCTGGGGAGGGGCGGTCCAGACGAGGAAGACCGCGCCCGAGCCGCGCAGGGCCGGATCGAGCGACTCGGGGATGGTGAGGTCGCCGGTGAACACCTCGACCTCCGCCGGCAGGGCCGCCGCCGCCTCGGAGCGGCGGGCGAGGGCGCGCACCGGCACGCCCGTGTCGAGGAGTCGGCGGACGACGAGGCGGCCGATCCGGCCTGTCGCCCCGGTCACCAGCACGGGAGGAATGTCTGTCTGCGTCATGCCGCCCATGAAAACGTTACTCGGTTAAAAAGCAACTCGGTAACGAATGTTACTGTGGTCGGATGAACGAACCGACGGGGCTGCGGGCCCGCAAGCGGGAAAGGACGCGAGACGCCATCGGCCACGCGGCCGTCTCGCTGTTCCTGGAGCACGGCTTCGACCGCGTCTCGGTCAACGACATCGCCGCGGCCGCCGAGGTCTCCAAGCCGACCCTCTTCCGGTACTTCCCCACCAAGGAAGACCTGGTACTGCACCGGTTCGCGGACCACCAGGGGAAGCGGCACGCGTCGTACGTCACCGAGGGCCCGACGCCGGGCCACTGGACGCCTTGCATGATCACTTCCGCGCCGGCCTCGATCGGTACGACCCCGTCACGGGCCTCAACGATCACCCCGAGGTGGTGGCCTTCCACCGGCTGGTCTTCACCACCCCGAGCCTGGCGGGACGGCTCACGCGCTACCGGCTCGAGGACGAGGAGGCTCTGGCCGACGCCCTCGGCGAAGGCATCCAGGCACGCCTGGGGGCCGCCCAGGTACTCGCGGTCCAACGGGTGCTCGCCCGCACCAACTGGCAGAAGATCGCCGACGGCCGTACCGCCCGCGACATCCATCCCGAGGCCATGGCCGACGCCGACCTGGCATTCACCCGGCTACGGTGACGCGCGACGCTCCGGTCGAAGCGTGCTCCTCACCCTGATACACGCGTAACCGATCGCCCGCCAGGACGACTTCGCGAGGCGTGACCGGATGGGCTGTACGAGGTGGCGGCTGTCGGGGCCGGCGAGCTCGCGTATCCGAGTGCGGCGGGAGAACCCATGTCACTGGGCCGGATTATGCCTTCCGGACAGGGTGATGACGCCGGTAGAGAGGGAGCGGTGGGGACTGTGTGAACCCGTCGAGCGGGGGCCGATGCGCATTCAGGTACTTGGGCCGGTGTCCGTCTGGAGGGACGGCGCGCGGCTGGCCCTGGGGTCACCCCAGCGTCGCGCGATACTCGCGCTCCTGACCGTCTCCCGCGGCCTGCAACTGCCGTTCGCCGGCCTGGCGGAAGCCCTGTGGGGAGAGCGGCCACCGGCGAGCGCGCCGAATGTCGTCCAGACGCACATCAAGCACCTGCGCCGGTTGCTGGAACCCGGGCGGCCGCCCAGAGCGCCCAGCGTCGTCCTGCCCCAGGTCGGCGACGGCTACGCGCTGCGTGTCCCCGACGACGTCGTCGATCTGTCGCGCTTCCGTGGTCTGGTCGACGCGGCGGACGCCGCACGGCGTCATGGCGACGAGGGGCGGGCCAGTGCCCTGCTGGCCGAAGCGCTCGGCGTGTGGCGCCAACCGCCCCTCGTCGATCTGCCGTTCCTCGCCTCCCACCCCATGGTCGTCGCGTTGACGGGGAGCGTGGTGGTGTGGTGGCACAGTACGGGGATGCCATGATCGCGGCGGGCAGGAGTGCCGAGGCGCTGCACGTCCTCCAGGAGGCCGCGGCCGCGCACCCCTGGACGAGGACGCCCAGGCCCGTCTCATCCGTGCGTACGAGTCCGTCGGCCGACGTGATCAGGCGGTCGCCGTGTACCGGCGCAGCTGCCGTCGGCTGGCCGACGAACTCGGCGTCGAGCCCGGGGCCGCCCTGTCGGATGCCCTCTCCACCGTGCTGCACAGCCGTCCGGAGCCTCCCGCCTCCGGCCGAAGCCGAGCAGCGGGTCCGGCCGTTGGGCATCAGGCCGCGTACCCCGCGCGGCCACCGGTCCGCTCACCGGCGCAGTTGCCCGCCGACGTACCCGACTTCGCCGGCCGGGAAGCCGAACTGGGTGCGCTCGACCGCCTGCTGGACACGGCAGAGGAGAACGCCACCGCGATGGCCGTCACGGTGGTCTCCGGCACCGCAGGCGTCGGCAAGACCGCTCTGGCCGTCCACTGGGCGCACCGGGCCCGCGGCCGGTTCCCGGACGGGCAACTCCACGTCAACCTTCGTGGATACGACCCCGACCTCCCCATGACACCGGGCGACGCCCTGACCCGGTTCCTCACGGATCTCGGGATTCCCGGTGACGCGATCCCGCTCGACGTCGACGAACGCACCAGCCGCTACCGGACCGAGATGGCCGAGCGGCGGATGCTGGTGGTCCTGGACAACGCGCTGTCCGAGGAACAGGTCCGGCCCTTGCTTCCCGGCTCACCGTCCTGCGCTGTGCTGGTCACCAGCCGGGACAGCCTGGCCGGACTGGTCGCCCTGCACGGTGCCCGCCGTATCGGGCTGTCCGCTCTCGCGCGCACGGAAGCGCTGGACCTGCTCCGTACCCTCATCGGCGACCGGGTCACCACGGAGCCGGGGCCCGCCGCGCTGTTGGCCGAGCAGTGTGTGGGGCTTCCGCTGGCCCTGCGGATCGCCGCCGAACTCGCCGTGGCACGCCCGGCGTTGCCGTTGGCGGACCTGGCAGCGGAACTGGCCGACGAGCAGCGGAGACTGGACCACCTGGACGCGGGTGGCGACCCGCGTGCCGCGCTGCGGTCCGTGTTCTCCTGGTCGTACCGGCGGCTGCCCACCGAAGTCGCCCGTGCCTTCCGGCTGATCAGTCTGCACCCAGGACCGGAGATCGACGCTCACGCCGCCGCCGCCCTCATCGGCGATCCGCCCCGCGAGCCGGACGGGCCGCCGGAGCACGAGCCGGACGGCTGGCGGGCCGCCCGCCCGGACGGGCCGGCCCCTTCGGTCAGGGCGCTGACGGTGCTGGCCCGCGCCCACCTCCTCCAGCCCGTGGGCCCCGGTCGGTACAGCACCCACGACCTGCTGCGCGCCTATGGCTACCGTCTCACCCGCACGCGCGATTCCGACGACGAGCGGCAGGCGGCCCTGTCCCGGCTCTTCGACCACTATCTCGGTACGGCCGCGGCCGCCATGGACGCCCTGTACCCGGCCGAAGGACATCACAGGCCCGCGGTCAAGCCCGTCGTGGACGCCTCACCCATCGCGGGCGACCCGGTCGCGGCACGGGCCTGGCTGGACGCCGAACGCCCCGCTCTCGCCGCGGTCTGCGCGATCGCCGCGGACCGCGGCGGAGGGCGGCACGCCGTCCAGTTGGCCGCCGTGCTCTTCCGGTACCTCGACGGGGGCCATCACACCCAGGCGCTGGAGATCCACCACCACGCCCTGCGCGCCGCGGAACGAGCCGGTGACGCGAAGGGGCAGGCCCACGCGCTGACCAACCTCGGCTGCGTGTACTGGCGGATGGCCGAAGCCGCCGCCGCCACGGAACACCTGTCCCGTGCCCTGGAGCTGCATATGAGCACGGACGACCGTGCCGGGCAGGCCAGGGCGCTGTCCAACCTGGGCAATGTCCACTGGCGCCAGGGCCACTTCCATGAGGCCGTCCGCTGCCATCAGCAGGCGCTCACCTTGTACCGGGAGACCGCGGACCGGGTGGGGCAGGCACGGACGCTGACCAACCTCGGCAACGTCCGGCTGCGGCTGGGCCGGCACGGGCAGGCGGCCGACGACCAGCGACAGGCCCTTGTCCTGCACGAACTCACCGGCGACCGGATCGGTCGCGCCCGCACCCTGTGTCATCTGGGCAACGCGTGTCTGGAACTGGGCCGGTGCGACGAGGCGGCCCGCTGTCAGCAACAGGCCCTCGCCGTCTTCAGGGAACTCGGCCACCCCGGCGGCGAGGCGTACGCGCTGTCCGGCCTCGGCGACGTCCGACTGCGGCAGGGCGCCTTCGAGGCCGCGATCGAACACCATCGGCAGGCTCTCGACCTGTTCCGGGAGAACGGGGAACACTACGGCGAGGCATCCGCGCTGAACGGGCTCGCCGAGGCGCTGTACGCCGGCGGCCGCTACGACGAGGCACTCGCCCACTACGCCACCGCCGTCACGGTCGCGGCCGGCACCGGGGAACACGACCAGCTGACCCGCGCCCGCGCCGGAGTCGACCGGACCCGGCACACCCTGGAAACCGGAGCCGGAGCCGCCGAGCCGACGGCACCGGGTCGACGACCGTGTCCCTTGTCCGAACCGGCCGGGTAGCCCCGGTGAGCCCGCCCGAAAGCGGGAGACGGGCTCACCGCCACCGGACCGTCCCGCCCCCGGCCGTCTCAGGGACCGGTGTCGAGGGCCACGGCCACATCGCCGATGGTCAGCGGGAACCGCGGATCGTCGGTGGCGACGGCCGTCGCGGAACCCGTGAGCACGTCGACGGTGTAGAACGTCGTCACGGTGCTGTTGGGAGGCGTGACAGCGGCGAAGCCCGTGGCCGAGACGGTCTTGCCGTTGACCAGGTCGCTGTAGATGTCGAAGCCCGCGTTGGAGCCGGAGTCCACACCGAGCTTGCCGGTCGGGGCGAGCGTGCCGTTGTTGGCCGGTGACTGGACCACGACCTGGTCCGTGGTCGTGTTGAGATCGAACAGGGTGGTCGCCGTCTCCCCGTTCAGGTCGTTGTTCGTGTAGGCGGCGGCGGTCACCCCCTGGAGACGTTCTCGACGCCGGGCGTGGACAGGACGGAGTCCTCCGCGGTGTGGCCGGCGGCGGGGGAGGCGCCCGCCGTCTTGTCGTCGATGTTGTGGCGAAGGTTCTGGCCGTTGTCGCTGATCACCCGCAACCGGTTGGCGGCCGGGTTGAAGTCGACCCCGAAGTTCGTCCCGTAGAGCGGAATCGTGAGCTGGGAGACCTTCGTGACCACGACGTCCACGGTCTGGGGGCGTCTGGATGGTGTAGATGCCGCCCTGGTTGCCGACGCCGTACATGAGGCCGTTCTGGACGCGGAAGTCGATTCCGACCAGGACGGTGTCGCCGCTGAGTCCCTTGACGGCCCGCACCCAGTCGAGTATGTCGGGTCTGTCGGTGGTGAAGGTGGCCATCCGGGTGCCGTCACTCGTGATCGCGAACGCCCGCAGCGAGACGGCCTGGGCCTGAGCCGTACTGCTGCCCGGAGCGGTGACCGCGACCAGAGCCGCGATGGACGCGACCGTCACGGCCGTGGCGAGCTTCTTCCTGTTCCCTGTGCTCATCGGTGCTTCCTCCCGTTGGACATGGCGTGGTGCGGGAAGCGCGGCGAGGTTCCGCCGGGCGGAACCGTTGGCCGGCGGGCACAACCTACGAGCGGGCACTGGAAATCCACTGGACGGTGATTGAACGCCTCGCACGAGCCGGGTGAGGCGCCTTTCGGCGCACTGGCTCACCGCGGCCACCGAGCCGCCGAAGGGGCCGACGCGACCCAGGTCCTGCCGGACTGTCCTGTCCGCTGTCCCGTGTCTGTCCTGTCCAGAGTTTCGGGCGGTAGCTTGGTGGAGAAATCCCCTGAAGGAGGGCGATTCGATGCCGTGGTTCATCTGGCTGTTCGCCGCCGCGGCACTGGGTGCCGCGGAGTTCTTCACCCTGACCCTGGTCTTCGGATTGCTGGCCGGTGCCGCGCTGGTCGCCGCCGTGGTCGCGGGCGTGGGCATCGGCCTTCTCGGCCAGCTCCTGGCCCTCGGGGCAGCGGCCGCCGCGGGCCTCGTCATCGTGCGCCCCTTCGCACTGCGGCACCTGGAACAGCAGCCCCTCACCTACGAGGGCAGTGACGCGCTGATCGGCAAGCGGGCCGAGGTCATGCGGGAGGTGACCGCGACACGGGGCCTGATCAAGCTGTCCGGCGAGGAATGGTCGGCCCGCGCCTTCGACGAAAGCCTGGTGATCCCGGTGGGAGCGCTGGTGGACGTCATGGAGATCGAGGGCGCCACAGCCATCGTCTACCCCCGCGAACTCCTTCCCTGAACGGTGAACACACAGCAACGGAGGCACTGTGGACCCGATTGTCGTCCTCGCCCTGGTGGCGGTCATCGTCATCGTCTTCCTCGTGGCCTCCAGCGTGCGGATCGTCCCGCAGGCGCGCCGCTACAACGTCGAGCGGTTCGGCCGGTACCGCAGGACCCTGCAACCCGGCCTGAACCTGGTCGTCCCGGTGGCGGACCGCATCAACACCAAACTCGACGTGCGCGAGCAGGTCTATTCGTCCGACCCCAGACCGGTGATCACCGAGGACAACCTCGTGGTGAACATCGACACCGTGCTCTACTACCAGATCACCGACCCACGGGCGGCGGCCTATGAGGTAGCCGACTACCTGCATGCCATCGATCAGCTCACGGTGACCACGCTCCGGAACGTGATCGGCAGCATGGATCTGGAGGAGACGCTCACCTCGCGCGAGGAGATCAACTCCCGGCTGCGCGCCGTCCTCGACGACGCCACCGGCAAATGGGGCATCCGGGTCAACCGCGTCGAGATCAAGGCCATCGACCCCCGCACACCATCAAGGAGGCGATGGAGAAGCAGATGCGGGCCGAGCGTGACAAGCGCGCGGCCATCCTGCACGCCGAAGGGAGCGGCAGGCCAAGATCCTCACGGCGGAGGGCACGAAACAGAAGGACATCCTGGAGGCCCAGGGAACACAGCAGGCCATGATCCTGCGGGCCGACGGCGAGGCGAAGGCGGTGGAACTGGTCTTCCAGGCCGTCCATCGCAACAACGCCGACCCGAAGGTCCTGGCCTACAAGTACCTGGAGACACTGCCGCACCTGGCGAGCAGCGACAACAACACCTTCTGGGTGATCCCGGGGAGCTGACGGAGGCGGTCCGGACCGTGACCCGCGCGTTCGGCGACGAGTCGGCGGCGGGTCCCCACACACCCGCACAGCCCGAGGAATCAGCAGGCGCCGGCGACACCCCGGACGCGGGCGGGACTCCGGAGCTCGGCGCGGGCTGGACGGCCGCGTCCGACGCCGCCGCGGCGGCCGACGAGGCCGGGAAGCAGGCCGCGGCCGCGGTGAGCGACGCCAAGGCGGAGGCGGAGGCCGCGAAGTCGCCCCAGAGTCCGCGCCGGGGGCGGCCGGAGGCGGCTGACTCCCGGAGGCCGTCGGGGACCGCGACGCTTCGCAGGGGGCAGGTGCCCGCGACGCGGTGCGCCGTCGAGCTGGGGGAGGGACGAGCACGACCGCTGCCGGGCCCCGGCTTCGCCCTCAGGGCCCGCGCGGCGTGTCTTCGCAGATGATCTCAGTGCGGGGGCGTAGCGCGTGTGGAACGGTTCCCGCTTCACTTCCCGGCCGTCGGCGTGGAAGACCCGCTCCACGGTGACGTCGAAGCCCTCGAGCGGGGTCTGCGGTACGCACTGCCCGTCGGTGCTCACCTTCGTCTCCGGCTGCCGCACGTCGGTGCGCGGCTCCTTGACCGAGGTGATCTCGTCGTACTTCTTCGTGCCGAGGAAGGTGACGGTCACCGAGGTCCCGGTGGACTCGGCCTGGATGTAGAGGGCCTTGCCCGAGTCGTTGGCGAACCTCAGATCCAGGCTGCCCCAGGCCACCGTCGCCTCACGGCCCTCGGGGTAGCGCTCGATGTAGAAGGAGTGGGCGCCGTACTCCACGGGTTTCACGCCCGCGAAGAACATCGCGTTGAAGACGGTCGTGGCCACCGCGGAGACCCCTCCGCCGGGTGCCTTGGTGTACCGGTCGCCGTAGATCATGATGCCGTCGACGAAGCCGTTGGCCTTGGTGCGCTCGCCGACGGTGCGGTTGAAGCTCCAGGTCTCGTCCGGCATGACGACGGAGCCGTTGATCAGCTCCACCGCCCGGCCGATGTTCGTCGTGCGGTAGGCGGCCGGTTCGAAGTCGACGGTGAAGGACGACAGCTTCTCGGTCAGCCCCAGCCGCGACGCGTTCTCGCGGGTGATCTCCGGTTGGGTCCGCCGCACCTCCACCTCGCCGGTGCGGGCGGCGGCGCTCGACCCGGTGAGCAGGGGAGGACGGCTTTGCCGAGAGCCTTGTCGGTGACCTCCACGGCGGATACGGCGTCCGCGGTCACCGCCACCTTGTCGCCCTGGAGCCCCAGCCGGGCGTTCCGCGGCGTGGTGGGGAGACCGTTCAGCGCGCCGGTCACCTGGGGGCGGCGCGCAGGCCCTGGAGTCGAGTTCCGGGGTGAGCCTGCCGGTGTCGTCCGGCCGCATCGTCAGGTAGTCGTCCAGAACGGTCGGGGGAGCGTGAACCGCTTGCCGTCCGCGGTGAGCGTGACCGGTGCGGACATCGCCGGCCGCGCGAACTCACGCACCGCCCGCCGCACCTCTTCCGCCGTCACCTTCGGCCTGGCCTCATGTGAGGGCAGCACCGTGACCGAGTCGGCCGAGCCGCGCAGGAAAGGGTGCGCAGGGCGTCGATCGAGGCGTCCACGTCCATCGCCCACCCGGTACGCGGGACGGTCTGCTCGACCCGCCCGCCGACGAAGGCGACGGAGCCGTCCCGGGCGTCCTGGTCGAGGCTCTTCGCCAGCGTGCCGAGAACGGTACGGGCCTTGTCCTCTTCGACCCGCACGACCGGCTCGATCTCACCGCCCGACCGGAACAGCCCGCCGATCACGCTCACCGGATCGGAGCCCGTGGACGCGGCCCGGTCAAGGGTCTCCTGGATGTCGAAGGCGAACCCCGCACGCCGTGGGTCGACCGTGCCCTCGCGGTCGCCAACCTTCACCGCGAGCTCCCGCGGACCGGCCGCCACCAGGTGCCGCTCCAGCTTCTGGGCCGCTTCCTCACGGGTCAGGCCCTCGATGTCCACGCCGCGCACCGTGGTACCCGCCTCGATCTCACCGCCGGCGAGCAGCAGCCCGGCGAGATACAGACCGCCGACGCCGACGGCCAGCGCACCGCCGGCCAGGGCGACGGGCGGAAGAGCGGCTGGGCGAGGGACGAAAGGTATTCGGGGGCGCATGGGTCTCCTGGGCGAACGGTGACACGTGCGCCCGACATCGCGGCAAGGTGAATGAGGACAGTGGGCCAGGCTACCCACAACCGGACGCCAAAAGGTATATCGAAGGTCACATCAGGCCTTTTGGATCACTGGTCGGAGCGACGCGGGCAGGAGTGCCCGGCCCACGCCCGGTCCGAGGCAGGTGCGGGAGATCACCTTGCCCACCCTTTCTGGCGCGGCGGGCCGGCTGCACGCATCAGGCCGTCGGGGGCGGCCTGCCGGGAGCGCAGGTGCTGGTGCACTCCTGACAACGTTTCCTGCACGGATGACACAGTCCGAGGCCCGCGATGACCCTAAGGTCCATGCGGAGGCCCGGACAAAGGGCGGGCCGCCGGCCGGAACACTGAAAGGTGCGCATCGGTGAGGCGGAAATACGCGGCCACGCTCACGGTGACGGTTCTCCTCCTGCTCGCAGGCTGCGCTGATGAACCACGACCGTGGGAAGACATCTCCGGCGCCGAGATGCGGGATCTGAGCAACGAGGAAGTCGTCGAGATCGAGCGGGCCGAGCAGAAACTCATCAGAACATGCATGAGGGAGCACGGGTTCCCCTACTGGGAATTCCCGGTGCCCGGCATTGACGAGCGGAAGTCGGGCAACTACGTCATCGATTCCGTGCGGTGGGCCAAGGAATACGGATACGGGCGAAAGTTCGAAGAGCTGGGCGAGAAGATCAGAACCTCCCACCGGACCGTCATCCACCAGAACCGACTTCCCAAGGAAGGGCGTGCCCGTTACACACGGGCTCTCGACGGCGACTACCGGGACAGGATGACAGTCGAGCTTCCCGGACGACTCGGCAAGATGGAGACCCCACGCGGTGGATGCACCAACGAGGCACGCGCCGAACTCTACGGCGACGCCGAGATCTGGTACACCGCACGCCGGACCGTGGAGAGCGCCCTCCCCTCTACGTCCGGGACCTCGAGCGGGACCAGCGCTTCACGCAAGCGCTCCACCGGTGGGCCGCCTGCATGACGAGCGCCGGACGGTCCTTCGACAGCCCCGACGATCTCCGGCGGAAGAGGGCGACGGCCGTCGCGGAGCTGGAGGATGCCGAAGCCGACGCCTTCGACAGGAAACTCGCCGTCACCGAGGCGACCTGCGCCGGCGAGTCCTCCCTGGGCAAGGTGATCCGCGACCTGGAGAGCGAGTACCGGGCCAAGGCGCTGAAGCCGTACGGCGAACAGTGGGACACCTACCGGAAAATGCGCCTGCACGCCCTGCGCCAGGCCCGACAGGACGTCCGGTCCTGACCATGACTCCGGCGGATCCGACTGCCGGACAGCACGCACCTGCTACAGAGGAGATCGGCATGCGCAAGCGCAAGTTGGGTTCGGCTGCCGCCGTGGCGGCCCTGACCGGCGTCGCGGTTCTCGGCCTCGGTCCCAGTGCTTCGGCGGAAACCCCGGGACCTGCTGGGACAACTACGAGAACGCCGTCAGCGGTTACATGTCCGCCTACGCGCAGCTCAACTGTGACGGATTTCTCGGCATGGCTGAGGGCAACGACCTGAACTGGGGCGACAACGCGGGCTCTTTCCGGGGCAGCGACGCCTACAGCGCCAGCTCCGTCGTCAACAAGGGGAACTACTCGGAGGTGAAGTTCTTTCTGGGGACGGGAGGGAACAGCAACTTCCACATCTGCCTCACCCGCGCCGAGGGATTCGTCCGGGACCTCACCGACGACTACTGGCTCGGAGAAAGAGACTTCGGCTCCGTCAACAACGCCATAGCTTCACACCGTTGGGTCGACAGGACCGCCTGCTCGGCCCTCGCCGTGTGACCCGAACCCCGCCACCACCCCTTCGGCACAACCGTGCCGCCTGGCCGGAAGACGGACATGACCGGGTGAACCCGGCCGGGTGGAAGCACATCATGACCGTGTGCTTCCACCCGCCGGATCAGGAGACCGCGCCGGCCCGGGTCCTGTCCGCCGGCTCACGCGGTCGGAAGCCGGGCTGGGTGGCGGCGGTCCGCGGTGGCGCACACGAGATCGCTGAACGCCGACCGCGTGGCGGAGCACTCACCGGCAGTCGACCCGACCCGACGTCGACGGCGGCAGCGGGACGGCATCCCGGATGGCCTGCCGTGAGAGGTAGGCGGTATGCGATCGGCATGTCAATGGTTTCAGCGGTCCTTGCGCCCGACGGCTGTGCGGCCCGCTCCCGCGGGTGGAGAGACCGGGAACGATCGTCAGTCAACGGGACCGGTATGCTTCTGGTATGACCGATGCGAGAGCGCCGATGCCCAGGGGCCTGTTCGGCGACGACGTCCTCCCGCTGTACGAGCGCACGGCCGCGCGGCTGCTCGACGACCTGCGCGCCGCCGCTGCCCGCCCCGGCGACCGGCTGCCCTCCGAGCGCGCGCTGACCGCTCGGTACGAGGTCTCGCGCGTGACATTGCGAGCCGCCCTCGCCCAGTTGGAGTCGCGGGGCATCGTGCGGCCGTCGTCGTCGCGCGGATGGTTCGTCGCTGAGCCCGGCCTGTTCCCCGATGCCTCGGCGGCGTCCACCTCGGCAGCCCCCAGGTCCAGGGTTTCGCCGACTACGCCCGGGCCAACGGCTTGACGACGGCCGGCAAGGTACTCTCCGCCACCGTTCGCCCGGCCACGGTGTCCGAGGCCGAACAGCTCCGGATCGCCCCGGGCGCCGACCTCTTCGACCTCCACCGACTGCGCTTCCTCGACGACCTGCTCGTGGTGCTCGAGCACAACCGGCTCCCGTTGGCGGCCTGCCCGGCTTTGGCCGGCACCGACTTCAACAGTGCCTCGCTGTACGCCACGCTGCGCGCCGCCGACCCGCCGCAACTCCCACGCGTCGCCGACTACTCCGTCGAAGCCCGCCACCCGACGGCACGGGAGATCGAGTTGTTCGAGATCGGTGACACCATGCCGATGCTCGTCGCGACCCAGTTGACGTCCAACCAGGAAGCCCGCCCGATCGAACTCACCGTCCAGGTCTACCGAGGAGACCGCTACCGATTCCGGGCCTCGATCACCAACCAGCCCTGAAGGGGCCGGTGCGGGACCTCCGCACCAGCCCTGTAGCTGCCGCAGGCTTGGTGCCACCTCGCGCTCGCGTACATGCGGCAGGGCGGCGGCATCGATGAACCGCCCTGCCCGCGCGTAACAGTCGCAGAGACTGCCGACGACGGGCAGTCCGCGGACGGACGACTCCGCGCCGGTTCGGCGCCGCGCGACGCCGCGAAGAGCGACCCCGGTGATGTCTGTTTCCGGCAGGTCAGGCCACATGTACGGGCCGCCGCCCGCTGTGCTCAAGGACGACCACCCGGCTGGCAAGGAACCGTAGCCGCCAGCCGTTAGTACCGGAACCATACCAGTAGAGCCTATTGACGACCCCAAATGGGACCACTAGGGTCCCCTTCGAGCTCCGGCGGCCTCGAGGTGCGGGTGCTCAGAATGCACATTAAGTAAGGGGTGGGCGATGCGACAGCCCGTTGGATGAGGCGGTCCGACCCCAGCAGGCCGGACGGCCGCAGCGCACCCCGCGGCCGCATCTGGTCTGCTACCGGACCGCTTGCCTGCTTCTCGCCGCGGACCGAACCGGTGGGCGGTCCCTGAGACGGGCCCCGGACCGGGCTCGCCCTCCGGCCGCGTGACCTGACCGTGGACCACGTCCGCGACATACCGCGCGACGGCGACCGCGCTTCCCATCCGAACCAGAAGGAGCACGTGTGACCACGCACCCCGGTACGCAGCCCTTCGGCGACGGCGCTGCCCACACCGTCCGTGAGATCGCCCAGCAGCCCGCGCTGTGGCGGGAGGTCGACCGGGCCATGACGGCCTCCGGGCATCGCTGGACGCGTTCCTGCGTCCGCTCATGGCACGCGGCGACCTGCGCGTGGTGCTCACCGGTGCCGGCACCTCCGCGTTCGCCGGACAGGTGCTCCAGCCGGCTCTGGCGCGGCGCCTGGGACGGCGCGTCGACGCGATCCCCACCACGGACCTCGTCGCCGACCCGCGCGGATGCCTCGCCGAGGACCTGCCGACCCTGCTGGTCTCCTTCGCGCGGTCCGGTGACAGTCCGGAGTCCGTGGCCGCCACCGCCCTGGCCGACCAGGTTCTCTCCGAGGCGCGTCACCTGGTGATCACCTGCAACGAGCAGGGCCGGCTGGCGCGCGACCACGGGGAGCGGCCGGAGTCCCACGTGCTGCTGATGCCGGCCGCGTCCAACGACCGCGGCTTCGCCATGACGTCGAGCTTCACGTGCATGACGCTCGCGGCGCTGCTGGCCCTGGGCGGCGACGCCTACGACGGCGTCGCCGAGCGCCTGGCACGGGCCGCCGAGTCGATCATCGAAGCCGGAGCCGTCGACCGCACCGTCGGTGCCCTGGTGGACCGCGCCCCGGGCGCATCGTCTTCCTCGGCAGCGGCCCGCTGAAGGGCCTCGCCGAGGAGTCGGCGCTGAAGGTGCTCGAACTCACCGGCGGGACGCTCACGGCCGTCGGGGAGTCCTCGCTGGGATTCCGGCACGGCCCCAAGGCGGTGCTCGACGAACACTCGGTCGTCGTCGTGTACGTGTCCAACGACGCCTACACCCGCCGGTACGACCGGGACATCGTCGCGGAGCTGCGCGGAGACCTTCCCGCCGGCAGTGTCGTCACGGTCTCCGCGGACGGCCCCGGCGCGGGAACGGGGGCGGCGCCACCGACGGCTGGCCGCTGCCCGGCCTCGACGACGTCGAGGATGTCGCCCTGGCCCTGCCCGCCGTGGTGTACGCGCAGCTCGTCGCGGTGCGCGCCTCCTGCACCTGGGCCTGCGGCCCGACAACCCGTTCCCCTCGGGCGAGGTCAACCGCGTGGTGCAGGGCGTGATCCTGCACTCCCTCCAGAACTGACCGAAGGCGTCAAGGGCGCGGACCAAGGGCGCCGGACGGAGGTACGACGATGTTCCTGGGTGTCGACGGCGGCGGCACGAAAACCGTGTTCTGCCTGGTCGACCGGTCCGGATACATGGTGGCGCGAGCGCAGGCGGCAAGTTCGTACTACTTCCCCACGGCATCGAGCTCGTCGAACGTGTGCTGAAGGACGGCATCGACGCCGTCTGCGCGGCGGCCGGGCTGACCCCGGCCGACATCGAGCACGCCTTCTTCGGTCTGCCCGGTTACGGAGAGGCGGCCCGAGACCTGCCCACGCTGAACGCGACACCGCGAGCGGTGCTCGGGCACGACCGCTACGCGTGCGACAACGACATGGTCTGCAAGAGCGGCGGGAGTTCCGTCGCCCCGGGTGCGGCCGACGGCGACGTGAGTCCCGTCATGCCATAGCCCCATCGCCCGCTCAACTTCGTACAGCTCCCGCCCGAGTGACCCGTACCGGCCGTACCCGCCGTCGAAGCAGCAGGAAAGCGAGGGAATCCCCCATGTCCCTGGTTCCCACGCGCGAACTCGTCGAGAAGGCAGCCGCCGCCGGCCGGGCCGTCGCGGCGTTCAACGTGATCACGCTGGAACACGCCGAGGCGATCACCGCCGGAGCGGAGGCCGCGGATCGCTCGGTGATCCTGCAGATCAGCGAGAACGCCGTGCGGTTCCACGGCGGCCGTGTCGGGCCGATCGCACGGGCCGCGGCCGAGGTCGGCAAGACCTGTGACATAGACGTCGCACTTCACCTGGACCATGTGACGGACATACGGCTGCTGCACACGGCAGCCGACGCGGGGTTCTCCTCCGCGATGTTCGACGCCGGGGCACTGCCCTACGCCGAGAACCTCGCCGCCACCCGCGCCGCGGTGCGGTGGGCTCACGGCGCGGGCCTGTGGCTGGAGGGCGAACTCGGCTATGTGGGCGGCAAACCCGACGCCCCCGCGAGCGCCCATGCCGCCGGGGTGCGCACCGACCCGCGGGAAGCGGCACGCTATGTCGCGGACACCGGCGTGGACGCCCTGGCCGTCGCCGTCGGCAGCAGCCACGCGATGACGGAACGGTCCGCGTCCCTGGACCACGCGCTGATCGGACGGCTGCGCGATGCCGTGCGCGTGCCCCTGGTGCTGCACGGTTCGTCGGGCGTCGGCGACGACGAACTGCGCCGAGCCGTCCGGGCGGGCATCGTGAAGGTCAACATCGGCACCGCCCTCAACATCGCCTTCACCCGCGCGGTCCGCGAGACGCTGACGGCGCGACCCGACCTCACCGACCCTCGCCGCTACGTCGCCCGGGGCCGGGAGACGATGGCGGAGACGGTACACAGCCTGCTCGACGTGGTGAGCGGCTGAGAGACGGGCCTCGAACCGCGCGTCGTCACGGACGTCGATCTCGATCCCTGTCCCACGATCGGCGCGCCGGGAGCGACTGCCGTGCTGGGGCGAGGTCAGCGCGCGTTCGTATCCTCCCCGGTCCGACCGTGCCGAGGACCTTGATAGCGGGCATGCCCGGTGTGCCAGATGAACGAGCGGGTGATGTCCTCGAGGGCCCGTGCGTGGGTGGTGAGCGTGCTCGGGTGATCGAAGGTGAGGGCTGTGATCCCTTGTCGGACGGTCGCTGCTTCGTTCTCACACATACCGCTCGCGCGTGCGAAGGCCTCCTCGATGGTCCCGCCGTGCCGCGCTTGCAGCAGCGTGGGCAGGCTCAGGGTTGCGCCGGCCCTCGCGCCACCTCACGCCCGTACGAGGCCAGGTCGTTGATCCAGCCCGCGAGGTTCGCCACAGCGGTCTCCAGACGGCGCACCGATGGCAGATCCCGCTCGGCGTCCGTCAGTTCGTAGCCCAGGACGATCTCCGCCGCAGCCATGATCGTCCTGATGAACACGGTGTGGGGACGCATCGCCAGATAGGTCGCGAGCACAACCTTCTCGGGTTCCGCGACGTGGTGTGCCTCCCAGACCAGAGCCATGATGGTGTCACGCAGGCTCGCGGTGAGCCGGAGGTACGCGACCGGGCTGGCGCGGGCGCGGAATCGGGCAAGCAGGTCGTCCAGGGCGGCGGGGAAGGGCTTCCTCACGGGACGCCGATCGCCGTGGGCCAGGACCAGCATCAGCTCGCCGGTGTGGTCGACGAGGGCCGCCGCTTCTTTGACGGCGTTTCCCTCGGCGTGGAGGTCGTCGAACGCGGTGAGCCACAGCAGGAGTTCCGCGAACAGAGCCAGATCGTCCGCGTCCGCGGTGGGGAAGGTACGCGATACTCCGTGACTCGTGATGTCCACCAGGACACTCCTGGCCTCGGCGGAGGGAACCAGGGGTGCTCCTCCAGCCAGCCGATGAGTCCGCGCTCCGTGTGCCGACTGTGCGGGCCCGCCGGGAACGGGTGCGGGAACGTGGCGGCGAAGTCCGGTCCGGGCGGCGGCGTCGCCGTTTCGTCGGTGCCGGTCATGCTGCCTCCCGGTGGTGGCGGCCCTGCGTCCGCGCCTCCGCGACCATGCGCAGCGCGGACGGATGCAGGGTGATGGCCCCGACCGGCCGAACCGCAGGCCCCGGGACGGGCCGCAGCCGCCAGCGGGACGCGATGAGCGCGGTGATCAGGGTCGCTTCGGCCAAGGCGAACTCGTTTCCCATGCACTGCCGCTTTCCGGAACCGAACGGTATGTACGCCCCCTTGGGCGGTTGCGGACGCTCCGGCAGCCAGCGGTCGGGATCGAAACGAAGCGGGTCCGGGTACAGGGCCGGATCGCGGTGCAGCGTGTAGGGGCTCCACACGATGTCCTCCCCGGCCCGCAGATCCACGCCCCCGAGCCGCACGGCTTCGGTGGCCCGACGGGTCACCAGCCAGGCCGGGCTGTACACGCGCAGACTCTCGTCGACGAGTCTGCGGGTGAACGTGAGCCGTGCCAGTGACTTCGTGGTGAGGGGCTCGTCGGTGAGGATCGCGTCGACCTCGTCGTGCAGCCGTCGCTCCAGGTCCGGGCGACGGCCCAGCTCGTGGAAGAGCCAGGTCAAGGTGACCGCGGTGGTTTCCGAACCCGCCGCGAGCAGACCCGTGACCTCGGAGAGGATGTCCTCGTCGGCCAGCGGCGTACCGTCCTGATCACGGGCGGACAGCAGCAGGGACACCACATCGTCGTAGGCCTCCGGATTCGCCAGGTGATCGGCGATGACCTCGCCCACAGCAGCACGCATCACCCGGCCGGCCTGCCGGACCTTCCTGTTTCCCGGGGTCGGCAGCCGCTCGAGCCGGGGAAGGGGCAGCAGGGCACGGCGGAGCGCCGCCGCGAACAGGGTGTCGACGCTCCTGAGGATCGCGTGCCCGGATGCGCGGTCGGGGTGGTGGAGAACAGGGCCGCCATGACGACGTTCTGCGTCATCAACTGCATCTCGGTCTTCGGGTCCAGGGGCCCCATGCTCTGCCATGCCGCGATCATCGGATCGACGGTGCTGTGCATGGTCCGGAGGTAGCCGTCGACCTGCTGGCGGTGGAACGCCGGCTGCATCAGCCGGCGGCGCGTCAGGTGACGGCTGCCTTCCGCCACCGGCAGGGCGTCCTTGCCGAAGAGCTTCAGCTTCTCGAAGAGAAGCCCTTTGCTGAAGTGCCTCGATTTGGTGGTGAGCATCTCCTGCAACAGCTCGGGGGAGTTGATGACGGTCACGGTCTTGGGGCCGATCGAGAAACGCACGATCGGTCCGTGCGCGCGCAGGCCCTGAAGAAAGGCCAGGCGGTCCCTGGCCAGGGGCACCACGTGCCCGATGAGCGGCACACGCCCTGGAGCGTACGGCGGAACGTGCGGGACGGCGTTCACGTGGAGTGCCTCCGTTGATGAACCGGGCTGAAGGGGGCGGTGCGGTTCAGCGCTGGTGTGTCACCAGCAGCTCTAGCGCGGCGGTCACCTCGGCCCGGACCATGGCCTGAGGGGCGTAGAGGGTCTTGTCGTGCCAGAGGGCAGGGTGATGCCCGGGCAGATGGCAGGCGTCGTGAAGAATGGGCTCAGCCCGCTTCAGCGCCTCGGCGGCCTCCGGCCCGGCCGTGTGGTGCGTGGCGCTCAGGAGGATGTTCACGGCGTAGGCGGTCTCCTCGGCGGTGCCGCCCCATACCCCCCAGGAGCCGTCGTCGCGCTGCGTGGCCAGGACCCAGCCGGCGGCCGAGCCGACGGCGTCGTGTGTGGTCGGGCCGGTGTGTCCGCGGAGAGCGGTGACACACCGCTCGGTGGCGTAATAGGGGGAGGCATGCCACTTGTCGTGCCAGGCGCCGTCGGGCTGTTGCCGCGCGAGGATCCAGTCGCGGGTCAGGTCCATACGGGTCTGCAGCGACTCCTCCGCCGTCGGCCGGTGGCGCAGCCAGGCGGTGAGAGCCTGGAGGGCATGGGCGTTGGCCGTGCTGGAGCCGGTGTCCTCGCCCACGTAGCAGTCGTAGTGGTCGCCGGCCTCGAACGCGGACAGCGGGGCGGGGTCGCGGGGCGAGTCGGCGAGAGCGGACACCAGCACCGCCATGGCGGTGTCGTCGGTGTCGGGCAGCAGGCCGGGAGCCCCCGCACTCCGGAGGTGTCGTATATCTCAGCCGCCCAGGCGCGGACCCGGGGCACGCAGTCGGCGGGCAGCCCGGGGCGGGCGAGGGCGGCGGCGACCCAGAGGCGCTCGAAGACGGAGATGGGCGTGGCCTCCGGGAACAGACCGTCGTAGCGCCGCGCCACACCGGTCAGCGCGGTGACCGCCCGCTCCCGGCCCGCTTCGGCTCCCGTGGCCAGCCAGGCGGCGGTGGCGGCGGGAGAACTGCCCAGCAGCCCGCCCGGGACCGCGGGCACCACCCCCGGCAGGCGGCGGGCGACACCTTCGAAGGTGTGGTGCAGCTTGACCGGCACACGGCCGGCCGCTCGGCACCGCTCGGCCACCCGCTCGGGCAGCGCCGCCCGAAACCCGCGCGGCAAGGGCAGGCGCTCCCCACGGGCCCACGGACCGAGCCGGCACCGGGCAGCGACGTCCGGGTGATCCAGATGCTCGTCGATCCGGACGACCAGGTCCGGGACGAGGATTTCGATGGCCGCCGTGTCCGGCCACCCACCGGTACCGGACAGGGCCCGGAGCGCGGCGAGCCCTTGTCGGCAGCCGCGGCGAGCCGCTCGGGCGGGACGCCCGCAGCCCGGTCGTCACGCAGCACGGCCAGCAGGGCTTCGGTGACACTGAGCGTCGGCAGCAGTCGGTACGGCGCGGGGCCCTCTCCCCAACCGCCCGAGGCGGACTGCTGTTCCAGCAGCCACGCCAGACGGCGCTCGTGTCCCTCCAGCCATGGTGTCCAGGAGACGACCCGGGCAGTCTCGTACACGGAGGGACGCACATCGCCCCAGGCGTCGTGGTGGACCGACGCCACCAGCTCCCGGGCTCGTTTCACGTAGTCGTCGGTACGACCGGCCCGTATCCGCATCGTCTGGCGCGGTATGGACTTCATACGATCCTTTCCGTGGCCATCCATACGATCTGTCTCAGCATGTGAGTGACGTCCGGGGGCAGGTCTGCTGCCTCCAGAGCGGCGAGAGTGGCGTCACGGCGGGAGGAGATCATCGTTTCGACGCCCTCCCGGGCACCGGTCGTCTCGAGGATGCTCCGGACCCGGCCGATGTCCTCACCGCTCAGGTTCGTGCTGCCGAAGAGAGCGCGGAGCAGCCGCCGTTCGGCCCTGGGAGCACTCTGGAACGCGAGTGCCAGGAGCACGGTGGCCTTGCCCTCACGGATGTCGTCCCCGACCGGCTTTCCGGTCTGTGCCGGATCACCGAAGACACCGAGCAGGTCATCGCGCAGCTGGAACGCCTCTCCGAGAGGGATGGCGAAGTCGGTGCACATGCGCAGCAGTTGCGGCCCGCCGTCGGCCAGACAGACGCCGAGGTGCAGGGGCCGCTCCACGGTGTACTTCCCCGTCTTGTACCGGGCGACCCGCAGCGCGGCTGCGACATCCTGGGAGATCCGGCCGGTGGAGAGCAGATCCAGATACTGCCCGTAGACCAGCTCCGTGCGCATACTGTCCACCAGTGGCAGGACTCGGGCCTGAGCCCGGCCTCCGAGCCCCGCGTCCGCCAGCATGGTGTCCGACCACACCAGCAGGAGGTCGCCCAGGAGGACGGCGGCCGCCCGGCCGTGCACCTCCGCCCTGCCGCGCTGACCTCCGGCCCTCGTGTATTCGGCGGCCAGCGTCCGGTGCGCCGACGGCCCACCACGGCGGACATCGCTGTCGTCCATGACGTCGTCATGGACGAGGGCGAACGTCTGGAACAGCTCCAGGGCGGCGGCGACGCGAAGCACCGCGTGGTGGTCTCCCGGTGCGCCGGCGGCTCGCCATCCCACCACGCACAGCAAGGACCGCAGCCGCTTGCCGTTGGAGAGGAGAAGCCGGCGAGCGGTGGCGAACAAGGGCGCCATCTCCGGACCCGGCGCCTCCTGCTCCCGCGCGCTGACGAAGTCCTCGAGTACCGCGTCCACCTCGTCACGAACCCGTGTCAGGGAGGAGACATCGGTATCCCATACAACCTTTGCCATTGAGGTATTGACCTTCTTTCAAGCGAGAGTGTCACGCACATCGCCCCTTTCCTCGTGGTCGGGCAGAACGCGGCCCCCGGGGTGTGCATCCCGGGGGCGGTCTGTGGGTCAACTGTTGGTACTGGTGCTGGTGGTGTGGATCAAGCGGTCACAGGGACGTTACCCCGCGTCGTCCTCCGGGAATCCGGTGTGCGGAGTGAAACGGCAGGGGAGCACGGTGAGGACGCGGTAGATGGGGCCTGGTTGGTAGGTCAGTGTCGCCGCCGGCACGGTGAGCTCGATGTCGGGCAGTCTGCCCATCAGCCGCTCGATGGCCGCGACCGAGACCACGAACACGATGTTCTCGGCGGGACAGGCGTGGGGCCCGGCGGCGAAGGCGAGGTGTGCCTTGTGGTCGGAGCGCTGCTCGTCAGCCGCCTGTTGGGCGTGGGGGCAGGTGTTGACCGCGGCGTAGGAGACCATGACGGGGTCTCCGGCTTCGACGGCGCGTCCGTGGAAGGTGAGGGTGCCGTGCGCGGTGCAGGCTGTACATGGCCAGAGGCGGGTCTGCCCAGAGCACCTCGTCGATGGCATGCCGGATGGGCAGGCTCCCGGTGGTGAGAGTGCCCCGGTAGCGCTGGTCGGAGAGGATCTGCGCCAGGGTGTTGGCGATCAGACCGGCCAGCGTGCCGTAGGCCGCGCCCTGAGTGATGAGCACCTGGTTGATCACCTCCTCCGCGGTGAGGCCATGCGGATGGTCCATGAACCAGGAGGTGAGATCGCGGCCGCGCCGCGCACTCTTCATGGCGTACAGGCTGCCCAGATAGGCCGTGAGGGCCTGCTCACCCGCCTGCTTGGCCTGCGGAACCGTACTCATCAGCGCCTCCATCGCCGACATGAGCTGGTCCGCGCATTCGTCCGGCATGCCGAACAGCGTGTTCAGGACCATGAGCGGCAGCCTGCGGGCGTACTGGGCCACCAGATCCGCCCTTCCCACGTGGCTGAACTCGTTCAGGAGGGTGTCCGCGTGACGCCGGGTCACCTCACGCAGATGCTGAGGATCGAGCAGGGCGAAACTGTCGGTGACGACCTTCCGCAGATGCGCGTGTTCCTCTCCGTCGGCGAAGAACAGGCTGGGCCGCCACTGCAGGGCTCCCTGACCGGACTGTCCGCCGGCACGGTCGTGTCCCAGCCGCGGGTGTCCTTGGTCCAGTTGGCGGAGTCCTGAAGCAGATCGAGAGCGGCCCGGTAGTCGGTGATCACCCACACGACGAGTCCGGGATCGATCTCCGCACGGCCCACCGGACCCTGCGCGCGCAGCAGTTCGAAGCTGTGCCGGGGATCGGCGGCATGCTCCGGCCCGTACAGCGGAACGGCGTCGGGGGTGGCGGTCACAGGCTGCCTCCGGCACGCGATACGAGGTGGGCGGCGAGCGCTCGCAGCGCGTTGAGGCTCGAGTCCCAGTCGCGTGCGTCGCAGATGACCAAGGGGTGTGGTCCTCCACGTCCAGCTTGAGGCGGAGGGTCTCCTCGTCGTACTCGGGGGATTCGGGGAACTGGTTCACGGCGACCGCGTAGTCCAGGCCGCTCTCCTCGATGAGGTCGATGACCTCGAAGGAATCGGCCAGCCTCCGGGTGTCGACGATGACCAGCGCGCCCAGGGCCCCCGGGCGTAGTCGCTCCACAAGGGCTTGAACCGCCGCTGGCCGGGCGTCCCGAACAAGTACAGGACGATGCGTCCCTGAGCGATGGTGAGACGGCCGAAGTCGATGGCCACCGTGGTGGTCTTCTTCTCCGCGACCGCGAGTTCGTCGACGTGAGCCGCCGCATCGGTCATCACCTCCTCGGTGTGGAGGCTCGGTATCTCCGAGAGTGTGCGGATCATCGTGGTCTTGCCGATACCGAACGGCCCGGCCACCAGTACCTTCACCCGTTCCTGGTTGAGGTCCGGCAGGTAGACCGGCGCGTCAGAGGGCGAGGAGCCCATGCATAACCTCCTCGAGGAGGGCCTTGGCGGGCCGTCCGGCGTAGACGGTGGGAGCGAGGGCGTCAGGAAGCGGCGCGGCGGCGCGCAGGCGGCCGTCGGACACGAGCTGCGCGGCGAGCATCTTCACCACGCCGACCGGAAGACGCAGATAGCCCGCGATCTCCATCACGGTCAGCCCGCCGTCACTGACCAGGTCGAGAAGTCGCTGATGCGCGGGCGTGTGATGGGGCAGCGCGGACAGTCCGGTGGCCTGTAACGCGGTCAGCTCTTCGAATCTGTTGTGCTCGGGTGCGCCGACGCCACCGGTGGCGAGGTAACTGGGGACCAGTCGTCGGGCCGGGCCGGGGCTCATGATGCCGGGCCGGAGGAGCGGGTGGGTATGGACATCAGCGCCTCGCCGAGGTTCTTCGCCTGCCGGGCGAGGGTGTGCGCGACGATGTTCATCGGCACATCGGTGCTGAAGGAGGCGGCGATGAACGCGTTGGCTCCGCCGGTCGGCATGACCATGAGCGTTCCGCAGGCGTCGAGCTGGACCGTGATGGTGGAGATCGGGGTCTCCTCGGGCGCCTCGAGCGACACGACCGCCGCCGCGCGAGCGGCACCGTGCAGGGCGGACACCATCGCTGCCATGCCCTCGGACTCATCACGGCCGAGGCTGCCCGAGGCTCCCACGACGATGCCGTCGGCCGACAGGATCAGCGCATGCCGTACCCCGATCTCGATGATCGGGTCCAGGACCCAGGAGGGGTCGGGGATCTGCTGGCTGAGAGTTGACTGGCTCAAGACTTGTCCTTGTTCTCAGAATCGGTGCCGTCGCGTCCGGCGGCAACTGCCTGCTCGAAGTCACCCCACGCGGTACCCGCCTCCTCGGGGTCCACCGGCCGAGGCGCGCGGGTCAGTGAGCGGCCGCGGGAGGAGCCGCTCCGGCGCCGACGCTGGGGAAGCGTACTCGCGTCGCCCGGAGCAGACGCACTGACGTCACGCAGTCCCTCCGCGGGCTCCGCGGACACCGCCGCGACGGGAGGTATCGGCGTGCGAGGCGCCGGAGTCGGCATGGCCGCCATCGCCGACGGCGGCTCCGCCGTCTCGTCGATCGTGGTCAGCAGATGCGGCGGGACCGCCAGTACCGCACGGACTCCGCCATAGGGCGAGACCTGGTCCACCGACACATGGAAACCGTGGTCGGCGACCAACTGTCCGATGGCCGCGAAACCCAGAGCCGGAGGGTCGCCCAGCTCGGTGATCAGCAGCTCACCGGCATTCTCGCCCGACACCAGCCGGGTCCCGCGCGCCACGGCCTCGCGGGTCATGCCCTTGCCCGCGTCGTCGATCTGGACGCAGACGCTGCCGTTGTCCGTCTGGAGCAGGGTGACCTCGACCGCCAGATCGCCTCGCGACGACTCCAGCGCGTTCGCCATCAGCTCGGCACAGGCCACCGCCACCGGTTCGGCAGCCCGTCCGACCACACCCACCCCGCCGGCCGGCAGTTTGGTGTGGACCTGGACCCGCTCGAATCCGTGCAGACGCGACGTGGCGCCTGCGACGACGTCCGGGAGGTGGGTGTCGGGCCGCACCAGACCGGGCCAGGAACCACTCACGATGGCCGCCTTCTGTACCAGGCGGAGGACCCGCTCGTTGAGCTGATCGATACGGAAGTACTCCTGAAGGACCTCCGGGTCACGACAGTCGCGCTGCAAGTCGTCGATGAGCGTCTGCAGCCGGAAGCTCTGGGCCTGGATGGCCGTGCAGGCTCCGCGCAGCGCGGCCCGGGCGGCGGCATCGATGCGACCGCGCTCATCGACCAGCGTCTGCACGAACAGGTCGTGTGCCGCCTGGATCTGGGCGGCGTAGTCGCTGCCGTCGTCCAGCAGGGGCCGGGAACGGGGTGGTGATCACTGATCAGGTGCAGGGCCGCGGCCGGCAGCCGACTGCTCACGAGGTGGCGCAGTTCCTCGAACTGCGCCACCTCACGGGCCTGTAGCGCGGCCAGTGCCTGACTCTGTTCGGCCAGGTGCGTGCCGAGCGCCGCGCAGCGACGCGAGAGGGCTGTACGGGATTTGGCCAGAGCCACCACGGCGACGGTGCCCACGACGGTTGCGGCGCCCAGCACCGCAACGGCGGCTTCGGGGTTCGAAGTCACGGATAGGGGTCCTTGGAGGATGAGCGCCAGTTGCCTGCGGAGACCGGGCGACGAGGGACGCCCGCTCCGGACAGGCCGACTTGGCGACGGGGATAAGGGAAGGGCACGTCCGTCCGGCCGCCATGGGAGGCGGCCCGCTTCCCGAAGTCCCATGTCCTCACAGGGCTTGTACGTGGCGTCCTCGCACCGAAGACGGTACGCGGACACACCGGACAATCCGGGGGTAATGGAAGGGAGGGCATTTCGCTCCGAGCAACAACGGGCAGCTGATGTCGCATGTTACTCATATAACGATCAGCTTGTAGCGTGTTCACGTAGCGTCCACAAGGTTGATGCCGATCGCCATGCCTCAGCCATCGCGCCCCGGCCGTCAAGGCCCGAGAGGCGGCTGTGTCGACGCCCCGGGGCTCACCAGGATCCCGACGGCCGCGCCGTGGTCCGGGGAGGGTGGCCGGCGTCACTCGCCGTGCTGATACCGGTCAGGTATCATCCCTGTATGGCGATGACACTCCGACTCCCCGACGACCTTGACGCGAAGCTCACCGAGCGCGCTCGTCGGGAGCGCCGCAGCAAGCAGGAGCTTGCCATCGAGGCCATCCGTGACGCCCAGGACCGGGCCGATCTGAAGGTCGACAACGTCCTGGCCGAGCTCATGGACAGCGATGCGGAGATCCTGGACTACCTGAAGTGACCGAAGTGCGCTACCTCCAGATCGACGAGATTCTGGCCATCGCCCGCGCGGTCAACGGGACCGAGCGCAGCGTGCGTGACATGGGACTTCTGGTGTCCGCCATCGAACGGCCCCGTACCCATGTGTTCGGGGCCGAGCTGTATCCCACACTGCACGAGAAGGCGGCGGCACTGCTGCACTCCGTGGCCCGCAATCACGCGCTGATCGACGGAAACAAGCGCACCGCCTGGCTTGCCATGCGCGTCTTCCTGCGGTTCAACGGCGTCAGCGCCAGTACCCCTCCGCCGCCCGTCTCCACGGCCGGCCCGTTCGTCGAGGAAGTCGCGCAGGACCACGTCGACGTACCGGTCATCGCGAAGCACCTGTCGGCCTGGTTCCCCCTTTCCTGACGCCTCGCGCCGCAAGCCACGGGGCGGGACGAGGTGGCGCGCGGGTGGGACGCGGACCGACTCGACGAGATGAGCGCCCGGTCGGACCGGGCGCTCACCGACGCGTCCTACGCAGGGGAGCAGTCGAGGCCGGCGAGGCCGACCGCGTCGGCCATGGCCTGCATGCCTTTGTCGTTGGGGTGCAGGTGGTCGCCGTTGTCGAGGAAGGGAAGCATGCGTTCGGGATCGTAGGGACTGCGCAGAGCCCGGTCGAAGTCCGCCACGCCGTCGAACTCACCGCTGGTGCGGATGAACGCGTTGACCTCCTGCCGCACGGCTTCTCCGGCCGTGTCCCACTCGTACCATCCCTTGTACGGGCCGATCGTGGCGCCGACCACGCACAGGCCGGCCTCACGGGACCTCTTGACCAGGGTGCGGTACCCGTCGATCAGGTCCCGGGCGGTGACCCCGGTGTGGGCCTTGATGTCGTTGATGCCCTCGAAGAGGAACACGGTCCGGACCCCGGGATGGGACAGGACATCGCGGTCCAGCCGGTTGAGCGCGCTCTGTCCGGCGCCGTCGGCGAGCACCCTGTTGCCCGAGATGCCCTCGTTGGCGACGCCCTCGACGGTGGTGGCGGCGGAGGCGCGGAGTCGGCGGGACAGGTAGTCGGGCCAGCGACGGTTCAGATCGGTCGAGGACTGCCAGCCGTCCGTGATGGAGTCGCCCAGGGCCACCACCGCGCCGACGGAGGCACTGGTGCGTACGGTGACGGCGTCGACGTAGTACCAGGAGCCGGTTCTGGTGACCCAGCCGGCGGCGCTCTCATCGGCGGTGTGGTCGCCCTGAGTGATGTACGACGTCGCCATGGCCATGCCGTGGCCGGTCGCGGGGCCCGCGGCGTCCGGGCTGTGCACGCTGATGACCAGGTCGGATCCGGCGGCCAGCCGGCCGGGCAGCGGGTCGCTGAAGACGCTCTGCCCGGCCGGCACGGTGATGGAGCGGGAACCGTCGAAGGTGAGCCGCCTGTTGCTGCCGCGTACCAGTTCCGCCCCCGACTTCCGGAGCCCCGCGTAGACGCTGTCGAAGGTCAGCGGCCGGTCGCCGAAGGCGTTGGACAGGCGGATCCGCATGCCGTCACCGCCGGCGCTGGTGTGCACGACGAGCCGGTAGCCCCGCCCGGTGACCCCCTCGCCCAGTCGGTCGGCCCCGGCGCCCCAGGTGATGACGTCGTGCCGGCGAGTCTTCCCGGGATCGGCGGCCAGCGCCTGTCCCGAGGGAACGATCAGGGTGAGCGTCATGGCGAGTGCTCCGCCCGCGCACGCGATCCGCCGGCTCACCGGTCGAGGCCCTTCAGCGTGACGGAAGCACCCGGCTCGAGCTCGACGCCGCGTGAGTGATCCTCGAACGCGACCGTCGTCGTGCGCCCGCCGACGCTGCGGATCCGCACCCGTGTGGGACGGCCGTTCCGCCAGGTCAGGTCCACGACGAAGCCGCCGCGCGCGGGCAGACCGGTGATGTGACCGGACGCGGCCCAGGCGTCCGGCAGGGCCGGGAGCAGCTCGAGACGCCCGGGCCGTGAGGAGAGCAGCATCTCGGTCATCGCGGCCGGGGTGCCGAAGTTGGCGTCGATCTGGAAGATGCCGCGGCCGCTCTCCACCTCGTAGACGTCGAAGAGGTTGAATGCGGTGCCGTTGCTGCCGCCATGGGACGGGCGGAGGTTGGCGATCACGAGCTGGTAGGCCTTCTCGGCGTCCCTGAGCCGGGCCCAGCACAGGCTGCGCCAGGCATTGGCCCAGCCGAAGCTGTTCATGCCGCGTGCGGTCAGCTGGGCGGCGGCTGCGTCGACGATCTCCTTGGGGTGGACCCGTCCGGACGGATGCGATCGCCGGGGAAGAGACCGACCAGCCCGGACAGGTGCCGGTGTGTGGTCTCGCCGAGGTTGTCGGGCGACAACCACTCCTCGAGCCAGCCCGTCTTCGGGCTCACCCGCGGCAGATGGAGGCGTTCGCGCAGGCCGGTGATGGTGCCGGCGTAGGCGGTGTCCCTCTTCAGCACGGCCGAGGCGGCGGCGAAGTTGCCGAACAGCGCCCACACGAGTTCCTGGGCGTAGGTGATGCCCTTGGCGTCGAGCGGGCCGTGCTCCGGGGACCAGTCGCTGTCGGCGATCAGCACCTCTTGGGTCGTGCCGGGAAGGGTGTGGGTCAGCAGCCGTGCCTGCCAGAACTCGCAGGCCCCCTTGAGAAGCGGGTAGATCTTCGCGAGATGGGTGCGCGACTGCGTGTACTCGTAGTGCTCGTACAGGCTGTTGCACAGCCAGGCATTGCCGGCCGGGTGCCACCACCAGCCGCCCCTCCGTACGGGTTGGTGGAGATGGCGACGGTCCACCCGGCGACCCGGCCGGTGGAATTGCGGTAGCGGTTGCGCGGGTCGTTGAAGAGTCTCCCGGTGAGCTCGGTCCAGGACGGGAGCTGGGCGAGGCAGTAGTCGGTCAAGGCGTCGAAGCACTGGGACAGGCCGGTCCGGTCGGCCATCCAGTAGTTCATCTGGATGTTGATGTCCGTGTGGTAATCGCCCATCCAGTCCGGGTCGTTGCCGTCCAGCCACAGGCCCTGGAGGTTGAGGGGAGGCTGCCACGAGAACCGGAGATCATGAGGTAGCGGCCGAACTGGAGGTAGGAAGCCTCCAGTTCGGGGTCCGGGACGAGGTCCCGGGCGCGGGCGTGAAGGCGTTCCCAGGTGTCGAGCTCACGCTGTTCGGCCGTGGAGGTGCCGAGTGAGAGGTCGAGCTGTCCGTAGAGGGCGCGGTAGTCGGCGACATGGGTGCGGCGCAGCGCGTCCGCGGACTCCGACGCGGCCTCGCGGACCTTGACGCGGGCCAGCCGCTCGGGGTCGAGGGTGGGGTTGCGGAAGCCGGCGGCGGCGTCGGGCGCGTAGTCGGTGCCCGCGCTCACCACGACGGTGAGGTCCGTGCAGCCGGTGAAGCCGATCCGGTCGCCGTCGACGGTGACCGTGCCGCCCTGCCGCGGGCCGTGACGGCGGCGCCGTACCGCAGGCCGTTGGGGAGGGCCGCCCCGAACGATCCGGCGCCGGCGGGCTTCTCGCCGTGGGTGCCCGTCAGGGTGACGGTTCCGGTGTAGCGTCCGCCGCCGCTCTGGGTGAAGTGCAGGACGATGACGTCGTCGGGGTGGCTGGCGTACATCTCGCGCCGGTAGGTGACGCCGGAGCGGACGTAGGAGCTGGTGACCAGGCCCTGGGAGAGGTCGAGGCCGCGGCGGTAGCCGTGGACGGAGCCGAGGTCGTGGCCGGGGAGGTCGACGGTGAGCTTGGCGAGCAGCGTGAAGGAGCCGAAGTCGGCACGTCCGTAAGGGAACTGGCCGTCCTTGTCCAGGGTGTCGTTGAGGCCGCCCGTCCACATCGTGGCGTCGGTGATCAGCAGCAGCTCGCGGCCGGGGTCGTTGCTCGCGAGCGCTCCGATACGGCCGTTGCCGAGGGGCAGACCCTGTTCGATGAGTGAGCCCTCGTCGCCGGGTGCCCGCCACCACAACAGGTGACGGGAGGTGCCGGCGGGCGGGGAGCTCCGGTGGGGCGGGCGGGGGAGGCGTGGGCGGTGAAGGCGGGCAGGGTGTCGAGGGCGGCGGTGAGGCCTGCCGTGCCGGCGAGGGAGAGAAGGAGCGTCTGCTCGGCTCGTTCGGGCCGGTGTTCATGGCGGCTCCGGATACGTCTGGGCCGGGGCCCGGCTCGGGCCGGACCCCTGGGGATGGACGGAAGGAGTTCGGCGGGCTACTTCTGCACGTCGATCCGGTCGATGTCCGGCGCGTAGCCGTCGGTTCCGCTGTCGATGGTGATCGTGTTGGCCCCGGCCTTGAGTCTCACCGGCACATGGACGGTGTTCACCGTGCCCCAGTCACCCGTGGAGGCGAACGTGTGGGAGGTGGCGCCGCCGCCGTTGGCGGAGATCAGGGCGGACCGGGCGTCGCCACTGATGTAGGAGACCCTGACCTGGTAGGTGCCGGGCTCGCGCACGACGACGTCGTCGACGGTGACCTTGCCGCCACCGTAGAGATTGCCGACCTTGCGGCCGTCGGAGCAGGCGGAGCAGTCGGCCGTGGCGGCGTTGCCACCGAGGGCGCCCGCCTCGGCCTCGTGGCCGGTCCACTGGAGGCGGGAGCCGTGCGGGGTGACGGTGAACAGCCGGGAGCCGTGCGCGGGCAGCGCCTGGGTGATCTCGTCCTGGTGGGTGCCGAGCCGCTCCCGGTTCCACACGTCCCGCACGGAGGCCTTGCCCTTGAAACCGAGCGCCGACCAGTGCGCCGTCACCGAGGCGGGCGCGTCGGCGAGGTTGAACAGGGCCACGGTGTAGGTGCCGTCGGGATTCGGCGCGGCCCACACCTGCTGCGGGTCGGACGCGGTGACGGGCTCGGCGGGCGGTGCGCTGCTCTGGTTGATCGCGATGACCTCGCGGTTGGTCAGCAGCGACAGGCCGTAGGAGTCGAGCTTGGTGATGTCGTCGCCGGTGTAGAGCGGGGACTTGGCGATCGCCCACAACGTCGCGTAGCTCTGCCGCTCGGCCTTGGTCAGGCCGTCCATCTTGCCGTTGCCGACGTTGAGGGAGTCGAGGTCGTTCCAGCCGCCGGGCCCGGCGTGGCCGGTCCAGGCCGGGGCGTGCTCCCACCGGTCGTCGACCGAGTTCTCCCAGCTGACCAGGGTGTTGCAGTAGCACTCGACGTCGGTGTCGATGCGCCAGCCGTTGGAGTACTTCTTCCAGTCCTCCGCGTGTCCGTAGTCGAGGGACCAGGACAGTTCCAGGTGGATCGGGCGGCCGGCGGTGCCGATCGCCTTCTGCCAGGCGGCCACGTCGGCGACGTTGTCGTAGTTGTCGCCGCTCTTGAAGGACCCGGGGCCGACGCCGTCGAGCTTCAGGAAGTCATAGCCCCAGTCGGCGAACATCCGCGCCTGGGAGTCGATGTACTTCTGTGCGCAGGGTCGGAGAAGTCGATCTTGTAGGAGCTGTCCCAGCCGTTGGTCGTGCGCAGGTCGTCGTGGACGATGTCGGCGGTGGTGCAGCCCCCGGCGTTCCAGATCGGTGTCCTGCCGTCGTCGTACGCGGCCTTCTCCAGGCCGACCGGCAGGTAGATGCCCGCCTTCAGGCCCTTGGCGTGGATGCGGTCGGCGACGGCTTTCATGCCGCTCGGGAAGCGCTGGGGGTCGGCCTTCTGCCGGCCGTACCTGTCGTACTGCGGTGTCCACGTCCAGTCCATCCACCAGCCGGCGTCGATGTTGATGTACTCGTAGCCGTACGGCTTCAGCTTGGCCGCCATGGCGTCGGTCTGCTTGGCGACGTTCGCCTCGGTGAGGTAGCTGTAGTCGCCCTTAGGGTTGAGCCCCGGGTACTTGGACGACTGCATGGTCCAACTGGTCCAGCCCATGAAGGGCTTGGCGGCCAGGGAGTGGCCGTGGCCGCGGGGGCCGCGACGGGCTCCGGCTCGGCCTGTGCGGCGGGTACGGCCGTCGCCAGTGCGGCGGTGAGGGCCAGGACGACGGCGGTTCTCAGCGCGCGTCCGGGCAGGGCTGTGTTCGAGGATGACGGCATGGGCCGTGCCTCCTGTGGTCGCGGTGCGGCGAGGGATACGGCGGCGGCTCAGCCCTTGCTCGAGCCGATGGTGAGTCCGCTGATGAACTGGCGCTGGAGCGCGAAGTAGACCAGCAGCGTGGGGATCGCGGTCATCAGGGCTCCCGCCGCGATCAGGTTGGGGTTGGTGAAGTACGCGCCCTGGAGGTTGGCGAGTGCGGAGGTGATGGGCCGCTTGTCGCCGGTGTGGACGAGGATGAGCGGCCAGAAGAAGTCGTTGTAGATCCAGATGGACTCCAGCGTGGCCAGTGCGGCGAAGGCCGGTCGGCACAGGGGCAGGACGATCTGGAAGAACTGCCGCCACACGGGCGCCCCGTCGACCTGCGCGGCCTCGGTGATCTCCTTCGGGATCGTCTTCATGTAGTTGCTGAGGACGAAGGTGCAGAACCCGCACTGGTACGCGATGTGGATCGCGATGATGCCCCAGAAGGAGTCGTACACCAGCAGGGAGTCGCTCATCCACCACGGCAGCGGGATCAGCAGGTACAGCCGGTACAGCGGGGTGATGAGTACCTGGGCGGGCAGCAGGTTGCCCGCGGTGAAGAGCATCAGCAGGGCGAGGTTGAAGCGGAAGCCGAAGCGGGAGACGAAGAACGCGACGGCGGCGGAGAACAGCAGGGTGCCGAGCACCGCGGGGACGGTGATGAGGACGGAGTTCCAGAAGAAGTGCGGCATGCCGGACTGGGTCCAGGCCGCGGTGAAGTTGTCCGGGCCGAAACTGCGGGGCAGGGAGAAGTAGCCGTTGCTCGCGGTGTCCTCGTACGACCTGAGTGAGGTGTAGACGGCCCACAGGAGCGGGACGAGCCACAGCAGGGCGAGACCGCCCAGCATCAGGTGCCGGCCGATGGCGCGGGGCGGTCGCCCGGGTCCGTCCCTCAGCGGCTGCCCGTGTTCGGCCCGGGTGCGGGAGGGGTGCTGCTCGACGGTGGCGGTCACCGGTCCTCCTTCCGGAAGGACTGCACGAGAAAGGTTCCGATCGCAGCCAGCGAGACGAGCAGCAGGATCACGGCGAGGGCGGAGCCGTAGCCGATGTGTCCGGCCTCGCCGACGATGTTGTCGGTGACCAGCAGGAGAGCAGTTCCATGCCGGGTTTGCTGCCGGTCCCGCCGCCGAGGACGTAGACGATGTCGAAGGCGCGCAGGGACTCCATCACCGTGACGACGAGGATGATGACGTTGACCGGCTTGAGCGCGGGGAAGATCACCCTGAGGAAGGTCTGGCGTCCGCTGGCGCCGTCGAGGGCGGCGGCCTCCCGCAGGGCAGGGTCGACGCTCTTCAGCCCTGCCAGGTAGAGGATCATGATGTAGCCGGTGTGCCGCCAGCCCGAGGCGACGAGGACGGCCCACAGATTCAGGTCGGGGTCGCCGAGCCAGTCGATGTGGTGGCCGCTGCCGACGGCACCGAGGACGCTGTTGAGCAGCCCGGTGTCGGGGTTGTAGATGATCTCCCAGACGAAGCCGACGACCGCGAGGGACAGCACCATGGGGAGGAAGATCGCGGTCTGGTAGACCCGGGTGAAGCGGATCTTCTTGTCGAGCTGGTACGCCAGGAAGATGCCGAACGGGGTCGGCAGCAGTGCTGTGAAAAGCAGCCAGATCAGGTTGTGCCGCACGGCCGGCCAGAACGGCGGGTAGTCGGTGAGGATCCGGGTGTAGTTCTCGATGCCCGTCCAGTGGATGTCGGACAGGTCGATGCCGTCCCAGGTGGTGAAGGACAGGGCGATCGAGGCGAGGGCGGGCAGCCAGACGAGGACGAGCAGGGCGAGCAGGGGCAGTCCGATGACGAGCGTCAGGAAGAGCCGGTCGCCCCGGCTGAGCCGCCCGGGAGAGGTCGCGGAGGACACGGTGTGCAGGCCTTTCCGGTCCCGGTCAGGCGGTGAAGAAGCGTGAGCGCTGGGACTCGATCTTCTTGAGGGCGGCGGTGCCGTCGTCCGGGTGGCCGAGCCATTCGACCAGGCCGGGCAGGACGACGGTGCCGATGAAGCCGGGGTCGCTGTCCCGGTCGGCGAACTGACTGATGTTCTTCGCGGAGTTGATGAGTCCGGCCGACTTGGTCTGCAGGGCGTTGTACGAGCCCGTATCGGCCCGCTCGTTCGCGGCGAGGTTGCTCGGGTCGACACCCGTGTACAGCTCCGCGGCCCGGGCGACGCCGAGGAACTCCAGGAACTTCTTCGCCGCGTCCTCGTTCTTCGGCCTCCGGCTGAGCATGAAGCCGTCGGTGGGTGCCTCGACGGAGTCCAGGCCATGGGCGCTGTCGATCTCGGGGAAGGGAAGAAGTCGATGTCGTCGCGTATCGCCTCGTCGGTGATCTGCTGGCCGAGGAACAGGCCGATGACCGCCATGCCCGACTTCTTGTCGATGAGCGACTGGGCGGCGTCCTGCCAGGGCGGCCCGCGCCGCCCGTCTGGTGGTAGGGGTCAGCTCACGCCACAGGTCGAGGACGCGCATCGCGCGCCTGTCGGTCCAGGAGACCTCGCCGCGCATCAACTGCATATGGAAGTCATAGCCGTTGGCGCGCAGGTCGAGGTAGTCGAAGGTACCGAGGACGGACCAGCCGTCGCCGCCGCCGTATCCGGCGGTGACGGGGATAGCCCGTCCTTCTTCATCCGCTTGGCCAGCGCGATGAACTCGTCCCAGGTGGCGGGGGTTTCGTATCCGCGGTCCCGGAAGAGGCTCTTCCGGTAGAAGACTGCCCAGGGGTAGTTGTACAGCGGGACGAAGTAGTACTTGCCGTCCTGACCGCGCGACAGCTGTTTGGCGGCATCGCTGAAGCCGTCGCCGATGACGTCCCAGACATCGTCGACGGGGCTGGCGAGGCCCTTCTTGGCGAAGTACTGCATGCGGTAGCCGGCGAACCACGTGAAGACGTCGTCCGGGGTGCCCTGAAGGTAGCTGGTGATGCTGTTCTGGAAGGTGTCGTGGTCGACCGTGTTGGTCCTCACCGTCAGGCCGGAGTCCTGGGTGAACGCCTTGGTGACGGCCTCGTAGGCCTTCTTCGGTGTGGCGTCGGCTCCGTTGGAGCCGAACGTGACCGTGTCGGGGCCGGCCCTCGGGCCGCCGCCGCAGGCGGTGAGGAGGAGTGGCCAGTGCGGCCGCGGACAGGCCCAACAGTCCGCCGGCAACGGTGCGCCGGCCGGGGCTCCGCGCAGCCAGGGGAAGCTGCCGTGCTGCGTCATTCGTCGCTCCTCGTGCTCGTGGGTGCTAGGGGTGTCGTCTGGATCTTGCCGGGGTCGCGTGGTCTGGCACGCCCTCCCCACTGCCTGAAGGGTGTGGAGGTGCCCCCAGCGGCGTTGTCGTCGGTTGCCAGGGCTTCGCCCTGTCGCCCTCCTCCGCCTCGCAGCTGTACGCACCAGACCACGCTCGGGTCGGCAACAGCGCGCCGCTGCCTGGAGCCGGCCTGATCCAAACGAGACCCCTAGGCGCGCGCGGCAGCGCCATCGGCGCGCTGCTGGTGGATGTCGGATCTGATGAAGCTCTGTATCGCGGTGGCGGCCGCACCGCGCGCCCATCCTCGAAGGGCAGCGGGCGGGTCCGCACATCGCACTGCGCGGCCGAACCGAACGCGTACGCGGCGAAGGTGTCGCGGATCTGGTCGGCGAACAGGTCGTACGCGGCCAGCCCCTCCCCGGAGATGATCACTCGTTGAGGTCCGAGAAGGTTGGCCACGGTGGCGATGCCGCGGCCGATCGCCTCACCGGCGGCGGCATAGACCTCCTGTACTCCCGGAACCCCTGGCAGGCGAGGTCGACGGCATGGGCGGAGTCGGTGACCGCGCGCCCTGTCGTCTCGGTGATGCGATCGAGGATGGCCTGATCGGCCGCGATCGCCTCGACGCAGCCGCGGTTGCCGCAGTGGCACACCCGGCCGGCCGGATCGATGGCGACGTGCCCGATCTCGCCCGCCACCCCGTGTGCGCCGGCGACCACCTGCCCGTGCACGACGAGACCGCAGCCGATGCCCGCGCCGACGGTGACCAGCGCGAAGTCGGAGAGGCCGACGCCGGCGCCGAACCACTGCTCGGCGACGGTCAGGGCCCGCACGTCGTTCTCCACCGTCACCGGCAAGCCCGTGGTGCCGCGGGCGAGCTCACCGAGGGCCACGTCGCGCCACCCGAGGAACGGCGAGTAGCGGACGACTCCTCGGTGCGGTCCACATCGCCGGAGACGGCGAGGCCGAGGCCGAGCACGGGAACGCCGAAGCCTTCGGCCTCGGTGAGCAGTTCCCGCACCAGCTCGGAGAGCCGGGCGAGCACCGCCCCGGGCGCCGGATCCGTCAGCGGCAGATGCCGGGCCACGCGTATCCGGCAGCACAAGTCGGTGAGGACGCCGATGAGTTCGTCGCCGGTCGCCTTGATTCCGATGAACAGCGCCCGGCCCGCGTCGACACGCACCGGATTGGCCGGCCGTCCCAGTGCCCGACGGGCGTCGTCGGCGTCCTCCACGAGGTACCCGGCTCCGATCAGCGGCCGTACCGCCTTGGTCACCGCCGCGGCGGACAGCCCGGTGCGCTCGGCCACCTCGGACCGGGTGAGGGGACCGTGCGAGAGCACCGTGGTGAAGATCTCGGCGACGGCGGGAGTCTGTGCCGGGAAGGCCTCGGGAGGGGAGGCCGGAGGGGAAGTCGACTGCATGGCCGGGAACTTAGGGTCATTATTTTCTGCTGTCAATGAAAGAAACAAGAACTGGTGAAACAGCGGTTCTCTACGTCTGTGCCATGCAAACCGACTGTTGTACCTGCCCGTTGACAGCTGATCGAAGGTCACGTTTGCTGACGGTCAGCATCGTCCCCGTCCGGAACATGAGGCCACATGCCGCTGATCTCCCATTCCCCCGAGGCTGGGGTCTGGCTGCTTACGACCCCGCGCACCTCGTACGCACTGTGCCTCGACGAGACCGGCGCGCCCGGTCACATCGGGTGGGGCCCCAGGCTGTCCCTGGCCGAGGCCCTGGAGCTCGCCGTTCCACTGGAAGCCGAGCACAGCAGTTTCGAAGGGCGCCGCGCGGTCGGTGAGGAACTGCCGGCGGATGACGGCGTCCACTACGGGCCGCCGTCGCTCCAGGTGCGCCACGCCGACGGGACCCGCGGATTCGAGTGGTGCTTCCAGAGCCACGACGTGCTCCGGCCCTCACCGGGTGCGGAAGAACTCGTCCTGAGGTTCCGCGACCGTCTGTACGCGCTCGAGGTCGCGCTGCACTACCGGGTGAGGGAGGACACCGATGTCATCGAACGAAGGACCGTGCTGCGCAACGCCGGGGACACACGCCTCGAACTGCTGCGCGCCGATTCCGCCGCCTGGACACTCCCGCCGCTGCCCGCCTACCGGATCGGCCATGTCACCGGGCAGTGGTCGGCCGAGACGCAACTGCGGCGCGAGCCATTGCCGTACGGCGAGACGGTGCTGACCAGTCGGCGCGGCATCACGAGTCACCACGCCAACCCGTGGGTCATGGTGGACGCGGGCGAGGCCGATGAGGAACACGGCCGCGTCTGGAGCGCGGCACTGGCCTGGAGCGGCGGCTGGCGCGTCACGGCTCAGCGCACGCCCGACGGCCGGGCCGGCTTCACCGCCGGCGCCGGACACGAGGGCACCGTCCTGCCGCTCGGCCCGGGTGAGGAATACGAATCCCCGGTGTGCGCCGGACTGTTCACCGACGGCGGGTTCGGTGCCGCCACCCGGGCATGGCACGCGTACATCCGCGCCCATGTGCTGCCGCACCGGGACGAGTTGGCCCCTGTGCTCTACAACTCCTGGGAGGCGTCGGGGTTCGACGTCGACGAGGACGGCCAGAAGGCGCTGGCCGAGCGGGCCGCCGCACTGGGCGTGGAACTGTTCGTCGTGGACGACGGCTGGTTCGGCACACGCCGCAGCGACCGCTCGGGCCTCGGCGACTGGACGCCGGCTCCCGACCGGTTCCCCGACGGACTGGGCCCGCTGGCCGCCCATGTGCACCGTCTGGGCATGCGATTCGGGATCTGGGTCGAGCCGGAGATGGTCAACCCGGACAGCGACCTGTACCGCTCGCACCCCGACTGGGTGCTGCACCTGCCCGGTCGGCCACGCACCGAGATGCGCAACCAGCTCGTCCTCGACTTCTCCCGGCAGGAGATCGCCGACTGGGCGCACGGCTGGCTCACCCGGCTGGTCGCCGACCACGGATTCGACTTCCTGAAATGGGACATGAACCGCGCCGTCGGCGAGGCGGGCCGGCCCGGGGAACCGGGCGGCGGCGACGCGCTGTGGACGCGGTATGTGACCAATCTGTACGGCGTCCTCGACAGGCTGCGCGCCGACCATCCGGGACTGCGCATAGAGACGTGCAGCGGCGGCGGTGGCCGGGTCGACCTGGGCGTCCTCGCACGTACCGACCAGGCGTGGACGTCCGACAACACCGACGCCGAGGACCGGCTGGCCATCCAGCACGGCTTCGCGCAGATATACCCGGCGTGCGCCATGTCCGCGTGGGTGACGGACGTACCGAACCAACTCACCGGCCGTTCCGTACCGCTGTCCTTCCGCTTCCACGTGGCGATGTCCGGCCTGCTCGGCATCGGCGGAGACCTCACCCGGTGGACGGACGGCGAACTCGCCGAGGCGGCCGGGCTGGTGGCCGCGTACAAGCGGGTACGCCATCTGGTCCAGCGGGGAGCCATGTACCGACTCCACGGGCCGGGGAGGAGGGACCGACCGTCGTGCAGTACACCGGAGACGGTGCCGATGAGGTGCTGCTTCTGGCGTGGCGGCGCGGACCACGGCACGGTGCCCCGCACCAAGCAGTCCGTCTGCGCGGCCTGATCCCGGGCGAGCGGTACCGCGACGCGCGCACCGGGACGATCCACCACGCGAGGGTCCTCGCCGACTACGGGCTGCATCTGGACCTGCCGCCGGGGGACTGGGCAAGCACAGCCCTGCACCTGGTCCGTGTGCCGGAAGGGACAGCCTGAACGGCTTCCCGCCTAGGGCAGGGTGATCGTCACCGACGTGCCGGGGCTGATGTCGATCCGTTCGCTGTGCGCGCCGGCGCGCAGTTCCGTCGTCGTGCCTCCGACACTGCGGATGGTTGTCGACGTCACCTTGCCCTTGCGCCAGGACAGATCGACGACGAAGCCGCCCCGGGCGCCCAGCCCGGTGACCGAGCCCTTGCCCGCCCAGGCGTCGGGGAGTGCGGGCAGCAGTTCGATCACGCCGGGACGCGAGTACAGGAGCATCTCCAGCGCGGCGGCGGCACCGCCGAGGTTGGCATCGATCTGGAAGATCGTGTAGCTGCCCTGGCTGTACATGTCGAACCAGTTGGCCGAGGTGCCGTTGCTGTTGCCGACCGACGGCCGCAGCACGTTCAGATAGAGCTGATACGCCTTGTCCGCGTCCTTCAGGCGCGACCAGCACAGCGACCGCCACGCGCATCCCCAGCCGAAGGTGTCCATGCCACGGGCCATCAGCAGCGCACGCACGCCGTCGAGCAGATCCGCAGGACTCCTGTCAGCGGATATCCGGTCCCCGGGGTAGAAACCGATGAGGGAGACAGATGCCGGTGAGTGGTCTCACCGAGGTTGTCCGGACTCATCCACTCCTCCAGCCAGCCGGTCTTCGGGCTGACCCGCGGAAGGTGGAGCTTTTGCTGCATGGCGGTCAGGTCCGCTGCCAGCTCCGGGTCCCGGTCCAGCACGCGAGCGGCGGCCCCGAACTCTTCGAACAGCTCCCAGACGAGCTCCTGCGCGTACGTGATCCCCTTGCTGTCCGGACCGTGTTCCGGAGACCAGTCGGTGTCATCGATCAGGACCTCGCGCACCGTACCGTCCGCGTCCGGCACCTTGGTCGTGATCAGGCGGGCCTTCCAGAACTCGGCGGCTCCCTTGAGGACCGGATAGATGAGCTTCAGGTAGGCGCGGTCCTGGCTGTACTCGTAGTGACGCCACAGCGAGTTGCAGAGCCAGGCGTTCCCGGCGGGATGCCAGGCCCAGCCGCTGCCGCCGTGGATGTTCGTGGAGAAGGCCACGGCCCAGCCGGCGATCTTCCCGCTGCTGTTGCGGAACCGGTTGTGCTCGTTGTTGAAGAGACGCCGGGTGACGTCGGTCCAGACCGGGAGCTGCGACACGCAGTATCTGGCCAGGGCGTACGCGTTCTCACCCAGGCCGGCGGGATCGGCCAGCCAGTAGTTCATCTCGATGTTGATGTCGGTGTGGTAATCCGCGTACCAGTCCGGTGTGTTGTTGTGCACCCAGAGCCCTTGCAGGTTCATCGGGAGCCAGTCACGCGAGCCCGTGATCGTGAGGTAGCGGCCGTACTGGACATAGGCGGCCTCCAGTTCCGGATCGGGGCTGCTCCGGTCGGTGTACCGCACCGCGATGCGCGACCACGAGTCGAGCGACCGCTGCAGGGACTGGACTTCCCCAGATCGATCGTGAACCGGTTGTACAACCGCTGGTAGTCGGCCACATGCGTGTTCAGCAGCTTGGCGGGGGACACGCGGGCGGCAGCGGCCGCTTTGCCCCGGGCCACCGTGAGCGGGTCGCTCTTCGGGTCACGGAAATCGCGGTCCGCGTCGGGCGAGTAGTTCGTGCCGGCGCACACCACGATCAGCAGTTCGCGACAGCCGGAAAAGGACAGCGTCTCACGGTCCACGACGATGCGACCGGTGCTGCTGACCGCCTTCACGGCCGCGGCGTAGCGGAGCCCGTTGGCGAGCTCGCCGGCGAAGGAGAGCTGCCCGCCGTTTCCGGACGTCGTCTCGTCGTGCGTGCCCGCCAGAGAGATCGTGCCGCTCAGGGGTCCGCCGGTGAGACGTACCACGACGACGTCGTCCGGGTGGCTCGCGTACACCTCACGGCGGTAGTGCACACCACGCAGCTTGTAAGTAGCCGACACGACGCCATTGCTCAGGTCGAGTTGGCGACGGTATCCGCTCAACTCGGCTTCGGAGTGCCCGGGTACGGCGATACGGAGTTTGGCCAGCAGCCCGAAGCTTCCGAAGTCATCCCGACCGTAGGGAAGCTGCCCGTCATCGGTCAGTGTGTCGTTGCGTCCGCCGCTCCAGAACGCGCCGTCGGTGAGGTAGAGGAAGTCGTCGGCCGGATCGCAGCCGACCAGCGCGCCCAGCCGGCCGTTACCCACCGGCAGGGCTTCCTGGATGATGCGCGCTTCGTCGGCGGGCGTGCGGTACCAGATGGTGGTGGCTTTGTCCTCGGGGACGAGGTCCACGTCCGTCGGCCGGGTCGGCGCGGCGTGCGCGGTGAACGCCGGAAGACCGCCGGCGATGGCGAGGCCGCCACCGGCAGCGCCGCTGATGCGAAGAAAGTCGCGACGAGAGGAAGCGGGCACGGGAGTTCCCTTCCTGGAGGGCGGAAGCACGCAAGCCGGAAACGTAGGCGGCGTGTTTCGCGCATGTCAATACACGAGAGACGTTTTTCATCCGAGCTCTGATCTAGGTGAAGCCGGGTAAAACCCCCAATATCGTGCGCTGGTGCTCACTTTCTCGGTCCATAGATGGGATGTGTCAGTGGAGTGCGTCTCGCTGCTTGGCTTCCGGCCGCTGGACGATCGAGCATGTGCGCACAAGACGGGAAAGCCTCCCGGCCGTAACCGCTCCGAGCGGCGCCGCCCGCCCCGTGGACTGAGGGCGATGCGAGGCGCGATCGCGCATGTGGTCCGACCACTCCCGCCGTCATGTTCCCAACTCCGCTGAAAAGTCACGTCCGAAGGGTGTTCCGGGCGTCAAGTGGTCTGATAAGTATGCCGACATCTGTTCGTACACGCTCGATGAGGAGCTGCCCGATGCCCGGCCGAACACTGTGGACACCGAGGAAACGCAACCGGTCCCGGATCATGGGAACGGCGGCCCTGGCCGTCGGTGCCTCGCTCGTGCTCGCTGCCTGTGGCAGCACCAAGGACGGCGCGACCGCCTCCGGCGGCGGCACCGGCAAGGTCGGGGTGATCCTGCCGCTGCTGACCTCGCCGTTCTGGCAGTCGTACAACGACTACATTCCGAGAATGGCGGAGATGGAGGACGTCGACGTCCTGAAGACCGTCAACTCCAACAGCGACCCCTCGCAGCAGATCACCGACGTCAACAACCAGCTGAACCAGGGCGTCAAAGGCCTCGTCGTCGCCCCGCTGGACAGTGCCGCCATCGAGGCGGGTCTGGATCAGGCGGAACGCAAGGGCGTACCGGTCGTCGCCGTCGACGTGGCTCCCGACCAGGGCAAGGTCGCCATGGTGGTGCGTGCCGACAACGTCGCGTACGGAGAGAAGGCCTGCGAGTACCTCGGGCAGCACGTCGGCAGCGGCAAGGTCGTACAGATCATGGGCGACCTGGCCTCGGTCAACGGCCGCGACCGCTCCGAGGCGTTCCGCTCCTGCGCCAAGGAGAAGTACCCCGAACTCAAGGTGCTGGAGATCCCGGCCAAGTGGGAGTCCGACACCGCTGCCTCGAAGCTCGACACACTCCTGAACGCCAACCCCGACATCAAGGGGATCTACATGCAGGCCGGCGGCGTCTACCTCGCGCCGACACTCCAGACCCTCAAGTCCAAGAACCTGCTGAAGACGACGGGGCAGGAAGGCCACATCGTCATCGTCTCCAACGACGGCATTCCGCAGGAGTACGACGCCATCCGCAAGGGGCAGATCGACGCCACCGTCTCCCAGCCCGCCGACGCCTACGCCAAGTACGGCATGTACTACATCAAGGCGGCGATGGAGGGAAGACGTTCAAGCCGGGCCCGACGGACCACGACTCCACGATCGTCCGGTTGCCCAGCGGCATCCTCGAGGATCAGTTACCGGCGCCTCTGGTCACCAAGGAGAACGTGGACGACCCCAAGCTGTGGGGCAACGCGGTCGGATGAGCAGCCCACTTGTCCACGCGGAAGGAATCGTCAAGCGCTACGGGCCCACGGTCGCCCTCGCCGACGGCAGGCTCACCGTGGTGCCCGGTGAGTCCCACGCCCTCGTGGGGCGAAACGGGGCGGGCAAATCCACCCTGGTGAGCGTGCTCACCGGACTCCAGGCCCCGGACGAGGGCACCGTCCACTTCGGCGGGCGACCCGCCCCGCGCTCGCCGACCGCGACGCCTGGCGCCGTACGGTCGCCTGCGTCTACCAGAAGCCCACGGTCGTTCCCGAGTTGACGGTCGCCGAGAACCTCTTCATCAACCGGCAGCCGCTCCGGCACGGGTTCATCAGCTGGCGGCGGCTGCGCGACGAGGCCGCCGCCCTGCTCGACACGTGGGACGTCCATGTCGACCCGGACGCCCGCACCGCCGACCTCAAGGTCGAGGACCGCCAGATGGTTGAGATCGCACGGGCGTTGAGCTTCGAGCCCGGTTCATCGTCCTCGACGAGCCGACCGCCCAACTCGACAACCGGGAGATCGAGCGTCTGTTCAGCAGGATGCGAGTGCTGCAGGACTCCGGCGTCACCTTCCTGTTCATCTCGCACCATCTCAAAGAGGTGTACGAGATCTGCCAGACCGTCACCGTGCTGCGCGACGCCCGCTGGATCACCACGGCACCGGTCGCCGGCCTGTCAAGGACGACCCTCGTGGAGGCCATGGCGGGCGAACCGGCCACCGGTCATGACGGCCGGGCTCCATCCGGCATGACCGCCGGCGCGCCGGTCGTGCTCGACGTAAGCGGACTCACCTCCGACACGTACCGGGAAGTCGACCTCACCGTCCGCCGCGGCGAGGCGGTCGGACTCGCCGGAACCAGCGGCAGCGGCAAGATCGAGCTGGCCGAGACCCTCGCCGGGCTGCACAGGCCGGCCGGGGGATCGGCACGGCTGGAGGGCGGCCCCTGCCGTTCGGCGATGTGCGCGCCACGCTGGACGCCGGTGTCGGCTGGGTGCCCCGGGACCGCCACGAGCAGGGTCTGGTGCCAGGTATGACCGTCGGCGACAACACCACCATGAGCGTCCTCGACCGGCTCGGCCGCTTCGGATGCGTCGCCACCGGTCGCCGGCGCGGTATCGCCTCCGAGCTGATCGAGCGCCTCGACATCCATACCGAGGGCCCTGAACAGCCCGTCTCCGACCTGTCCGGCGGCAACGCGCAGAAGGTGGTCATGGCCCGTGCCCTCGCCTCCGACCCCCGGCTGCTCGTTCTGATCAACCCGACGGCCGGGGTCGATGTGAAGTCGAAGGAGTCGCTCCTCGCCCGCATGGACAGCGCCCGCGAGGACGGCACCGCGGTACTCGTCGTCTCCGACGAATTGGACGACCTACGCCATTGCGACCGCGTACTTGTCCTCTTCCACGGCCGCGTGGTCGCCGAACACCCGGCCGGCTGGCGCGACCACGAGCTGATCGCCTCCATCGAAGGAGTGGACCATGGCTGACACCAAGGCTCCGCCGGTGACGCCGGTAGCCGTCCCCGACGGGCGTGCGGTCAGGACGGTCCTGCTGCGCAGAGCCCGCGAACTCGCCCTCCTGCCAGCCCTGTTGCTCCTCATGGTGCTCGGTACTGTTGTCAACGACTCGTTTCTGACCGAGCGCAACCTGATCTCGATCCTCGGCGCCTCGGCCGCGCTGGCGATGGTGGTGCTCGCCGAGTCGCTCGTCCTCATCACCGGCAAGTTCGATCTTTCCCTGGAGTCGGTCGTCGGCATCGCACCCGCCGTCGGCGCCCTCCTGGTGCTGCCTTCCGTCCAGTCCGGCTGGGGAGCCGAGTTCCCCGCCCCGCTGGCGCTGCTCGCGATGCTCGTCGCCGGCGCCCTGGTGGGCGCGTTCAACGGCGTACTCGTCGTGAAGTTCAAGCTCAACGCGTTCATCGTGACGCTCGCCATGCTCATCGTGCTGCGGGGGCTGCTGGTCGGTGCCACCCAGGGCAAGACGCTCTTCGGCATGCCGGACAGCTTCTACTCACTGGCGACCACCACCTTCCTTTCCGTCCCGCTGTCGGTGTGGCTCGCCGCCCTCTCCTTCGCCGCCGCCGGGCTGATACTCCGCTACCACCGCATCGGCCGCGCCCTGTACGCCATCGGCGGCAACGCGGACGCGGCCCGTGCCGCCGGCATCCGTGTCGAGCGCGTCATGCTCGGTGTGTTCGTCGTCGCGGGCGTCCTCGCCGCCGTCGGCGGCATCATGCAGACCGGCTACGTCGGCGCGATCAGCGCCAACCAGGGCAACAACATGATCTTCACGGTGTTCGCGGCCGCGGTGATCGGCGGCATCAGCCTGGACGGCGGAAGGGGCACCATGCTCGGCGCCCTGACCGGCGTACTCCTCCTCGGCGTCGTCCAGAATCTGCTCACCCTGGCCCAGGTGCCGTCGTTCTGGATCCAGGCCATCTACGGCGGGATCATCCTGCTGGCGCTCATGATCGCCCGCCTGACGACGGGCCGGGCCCAGGACTGATCACCCCGCCCCGGCAGGGAGCGTCCCCTTGCGCCCCCTCGCGAGCCGCAGCTGAAGCCGCCGTCCCAAGGACTGGGACTCTGGGATCCGGCCACCCTTTTCTGCACAGCAGAAAAACGTGGTTTGAACCCAGGAGGCCCCGCACTGTCTTCGCCATGACGCAGACCACGCTCCTGGCGCCGCACCGGGCCGCCTTCCTGGTCACCTTCCTGTGCTGGGTCATCGTCGTCTTCGACGGTTACGACCTCATCGTCTACGGGACGGTTCTTCCCGAGCTCCTCAAGGAGCCGGGCTGGCAACTGAACAAGTCCACCGCCGGCCTGCTGGGCAGCCTGGCCTTCCTGGGCATGCTCATCGGTGCCGTGTTCGCAGGAGTGCTGGCCGACCGCCTCGGACGGCGGCGCGTCATCCTGGTCAGCACCGCGTGGTTCTCCGTGTTCACCGCGCTGTGCGCGTTCGCCCCCGGTCCCGAGGTGTTCGGACTGCTGCGGTTCCTCGCCGGGCTCGGGCTCGGCGGGCTGGTGCCCAGTGCGAACGCGCTGGCCACCGAGTTCGTCGCCCCGCGCCACCGGGCGGTCGTCTCCACACTGATGATGTCCGGTGTGCCGATCGGCGGAGTGCTGGCGGCGGTCATCGGCATCGGCGTCCTGCCCCGGTTCGGATGGCCCGCGATGTTCCTGATCGCGGTGCTCGCCGTGGTGGTCGTGATGCCGCTGTGCCTGAAGCTGCTGCCGGAATCCCCGTCTGGCTCCGCTCCCACGGAGAGCACGCGCGGGCCGCCGAGATCGAGGCACGGTTTGGTCTGCCCCCGGGCGACAGCGCGGCCCCGCCGGCGTCCGGGAAGCTGCGCTCGCTGCTTCGGCCGCCGTACACGACCGCGACCGCCCTGTACTCGCTGGCGACCGTGGCGACGCTCTTCGCCTGGTACGGCCTGGCCACCTGGCTGCCCCAGCTCATGCGGGACAGTGGTTTCGACCTCGGATCGTCCCTGGTCTTCCTGCTCGCGCTCAGCCTCGGCGCGGTCCTGGGCTCACTCGTGACGGCCTGGGGCGCGACCAGGATCGGCCCCATCCCGACGGCCGTCATGGGCGCCCTCGCCGCAGGCACCGGCCTTACCGTGCTGCTGCTCCACCCGCCGTCGTCCGTCGCCTACGGCGCGCTCGTGCTCGCCGGTGTCGGCACCCACGGCGTCCAGTGCCTGATCATCGCGGCCGTCGTCAACCACTACCCGCCCCACCTGCGCGGGACGGCACTCGGGTTCTCCCTCGGTTTCGGCCGGATCGGCGCGGTCATGGCGCCTCAGGCAGGCGGCTGGCTGCTGGCCGCCGGGCTCGGCGTCAACTCGAACTTCCTGGCCTTCGCCCTGGCCGCCGCCGTCGCCGGCGTGTTCCTCATGCTCTGCCCCCGCCCGCCCAGGCTCACGGACACGGCCGGCGTGACCGTCGGCCCGAGGAAGAACCCGCGCGTACCTGACCGGCATCCGCCGCTGTGTCCGCCGCGCACCACGCCGGGCACCGGACGGACACCGCCCCACGCGAACGGATGGCGACCGCGCGAAGGGGCGTTCGTCATCACGCTCCCGGCAGGTGCGCCACCCACCGGCAGTACACCGGTACGGCCCCCTCGACCACGCCGCAGTCAACCCCGGTGTCAGTCAGAGGTGCTGCGTTCCCTGACCGGCCCCCGACGTGTCGTCGAGCCGTCCAGATGAACGACGACAGTGGTGTAGAAGCGATGCACGGCGTCGTCGACGCTGCGGATGAAGCCGGTCTCGGCGTTGCCCCGACCGCTTCCCATGCTCTTCAGCAGCGAAAGGCGAAACCCGGTGATCCCGGTGTTGCCGTCCTTGGGGAGCAGATCCGCCGGTTCGGGACGCAGCCGCTCCAGTGTTCCGCGCGGGCCTCCGGTCTCGCTGTCGACGAGGGTCTCGACATGCAGGTCCGCCGGCGCCTCGGCCAGGCGCCGGACGAGTCGCTTGGCCCAGCTCAGAGGGTATCCCTGCTCGGGTGCCGGGATGTCGATGCCGGTGCGCAGTCTGCCGGTGCGCAGGTCGGCACTGACGGTCAGCACGCCGGGGGTGCCGTCGATGCGCAGATCCGCCTGAAGCCGCCCGTCAAGGCAGAGCTGGTCGGCCAGGCGGTCCCGGCGCTCGTTGGGCTCCGTTCCACGCTTGGCGCGCTGGACGGGCAGGACTTTCTGCCCGAGTTCACCGCCCAGCCTGAGACAGACCTGACGGATGAGCCGCTCCCAGTTCTCGACCACCTCCAGTGCCCGGGCGTCACCCTGGCACAGGGTTTCGTCGTCGATACCGTTGCGTACCGGGACCCAGGCCGGGCCCATGTTCTGGAAGCCATGGCAGCCGGAGTTCTCGTGTCGCAGGTAATGCAGCAGCTCCTGGAGAAGCCAGGCGTGCGCCGCGTTGCCCACTCCCTCGTGCCTGATCAGCATCTGTGCCTGGTGGGCGACTTCGGCCCAGGACAGATGCCATAGGGCGACCTTGTGCTTGCGGCGCTTGTCGATCTTGATGTCGACGAGCGGGCTGCCCTCCAGCGCGACGTCGTTCGTCAACGTGATCACGGCCTCGTAGCCGCGGCGCGCGGCGATGTCCATGTACGCCTGCACCTGGTCGGCCTTGAGCCCGTTACCGTTGGTCTTCGTCTCGACCAGTGCGGTCCACAACTTGCCGGCCCGCTCGACGCGGATCACCCCGTCCGGACGCCGCGGACTGTCTCCATGGGGCAGGGAGACCTCCGTGAACGTCTCCATGCGGCCGGCCGGAGCCCCGAACCCGGCGGTGAGTCTCCGGCTGAACTCCGGGACCTGCGCCATCACCGACAGCAGCACCGAGGTGGCACGCGTCTCGCGGTCCCGGTCGCTCTTGAGTACGGAGACCGGGAAGAGCCTCGCCGGCTTCCAGGAGTCGTTCTCCGCCAGGGTCTTCTTGACCGTCCTGGGAAGCGTGACCTTCTTCTTGGCGGTCCGTGGACGCCCGGCCGGCTTCGGCGGCTCGACGGCGTCGTCCTCCGGTTGGCGAGGGCGGGTACGGCCGCCAGCGTCACCGGCGGCGCCGGTACCGGCGTCGTGGCATTCGTCTGCTCGTAGGCTTCCGCGGTGTCAAGCCCTGCTTGAGTGTCCGCCTTCGAGGCCGCGTCGTCCTCGATGTCGACCCCGAAATCGGTCGCCAGCCCTGCGAGGCCGCTCTCGTAGCCCTGTCCGACGGCACGGAACTTCCATCCCTCGGCCCGTCTGTACAACTCGCCGAAGATGACCGCGGTCACGGAGCCGGCGTCATCGACGGCGAACCGCAGAAGGCTCTCGCCGGCAGCATCGGCCAGCGTGATCCCCACATTCTCCAGCTCGCCGAAACGTGCTCCGTCGTACCTGCTCGCAGTGATGACGATCCGGTCGATGTCCGACGGCACCGCGGCAAGGTCGAAACTGATCCGGTCCTCGCTGCCGTCCGCCGTCGGGGTCTTGCCCAGGAGTTGCACGCTCCCGTCAGCGGCCACCGGATGGTTGTAGAAGTAGAAGTCTTCGTCGCTGCGCACCTTGCCGCTCGTGTTCAGCAGCAGGACCGACACATCCGCGTCACCCTCGCCGGTAGGGCTGCCCCAGCCCAGACTGACGATCACCGAGCCGACGTCATCGCTCAGGTCCGTCAGGGTCGCGTTCGCACCCTTGATCATTTCCCGCACAAAGCCCCCCAACGGCACACATCCTGGGTATGCGGAGATTTCCGCCCCATCTGTCTCCTACGCGACGCAAGCTGACGAGTCGCGCGGGGGAAACTGTATTACGCACGTAGCTCGTTTGTGGAGATTCCGTGAATTTGAGTGAACGGCAGGGGCTGGCAGGATGGCTCGGAGCACCGCTGGTGGCCGTGTCCACGGCGGCAGTCGACCGTCGACGTGAGACGGCCGCGGAGTGGTGACGACGCCTTCCTGCGCACGCACCGCTGCCACTGGGCCTCCGGCCTCTCAGAAATGGCATACCGGGCATCGCTTCACTGCTTCACCGCGGTGTCCCCGGTGGTGGCCAGTAGAGCCCGGGCCTGTTCGCGGGCATGGGTGAGGGGGTCCGGGAAGGTGTTCATGCCGTGGGCGACGAGCGCTCCTTCGTGCAGCAGCATGAGTGTCCGGCCCAGGTGCCCGGCCCCGTCCGGGGAGATGTCCCCGGCGAGGTGGGTGAACAGGTCGAGCATCCAATCCTTTTGCCCGGTGATGACCGGATGGGCCGGGTGGGACGGATCGCTGATCTCGGCATGGGCGTTGACCATGCCGCACCCCTTGGAACTGTTCGCCGCCGACCACGCGCGTGAGGCGTCGAAGACGGCCAGGGCGCGTGCCGGTGGCGCCGGATCTGCGGCGCCGAGGTACTGGGCGAGGAAGGCCCGCCAGCGCTCGTCCCGGTCCGCGAGGTACTCCACGATGATCTGCTCCTTGGAGCCGAACCGGTCGTAGAGGGTCTTCTTGGTCACCCCGGCCTCAGCGGCGATCAGGTCCACGCCGACGGCGTGGATGCCGCGTTCGTAGAACAGCCTCGCGGCGGCCTCCAGTACGCGCAGTGCGGCAGGCGTCATGGTGATCCGCCGCGGCTTCCCCGTGATGCCCATGCTCAGAAGTATACCGATCTGTATAGTGAAACCGGATGGGTATACCGATCTGTTTAGTGGAGGGTGAGGCGTGAACTTCCTGCTCTCGATCGCCTTCGTGCTGTGCTGGAGTTCCGGGTTCATCGGGGCCAAGCTCGGGGCGGGCAGTGCGTCCGCGGTCACGATCCTGATGTGGCGGTTCCTGCCGTTGACCGCCGTCCTGGTCGTCGTTGCCGTGACCGCCGCCAGAGCGTCGTGGCGGGGCCTCGCGGTGCGCGATGTGGCCCGGCAGGCCATGATCGGTGTGCTGTCGCAGAGCGGCTATCTGCTCACCGTCTACTACGCGATCCAACTCGGGGTTTCCAGCGGCACCACGGCCCTGATCGACGGCGTTCAGCCTCTCGTCGCCGGAGCACTCGCCGGACCGCTGCTGCGTCAGTACGTCTCGCGCAAGCAGTGGCTCGGGCTGTGCCTGGGGGTGGGCGGCGTCGCCATCGTCACCACGGCCGATGCCGCGGCCCGCACCGGCGTGGCCTGGTGGGCCTATCTCGTACCGTTCCTCGGCATGTGTTCGCTGGTAGCGGCCACGTTCCTCGAAAGCCGCGCCCGCACGAGGGTCGCGCCCGCGGTGTCGATGACCGTCCACTGCACCACCAGCGCGGTCATCTTCACCGCGCTTGCCTTGAGCGTGGGAGCCGCGAAGCCGCCTGCTGAGCCCTCGTTCTGGGCCGCGATCAGCTGGCTGGTGGCCTTGTCCACCTTCGGTGGGTACGGGCTGTACTGGCTGATCCTGAGGCGGTCCGGAGTCACCAGGGTCAATACGCTCATGTTCCTGATGGCGCCGGTCACAGCAGTCTGGGGAGCCCTCGTGTTCGGTGAACCGTTCGGTCCGCAGACCGCCCTCGGCCTGGGCGTCGGCCTCGCAGCAGTCGCCATCGTCTATCGCGGAGACACCTCATCCCCCGCCGCGTGTGCCCGGAAGACAGACACGGCCCAGACGGCGAGAACAGCCAAGTACGAGGCCTGATACGCCTGTCTGATCGCAGAAGAGGAGTGTCCGCGCTGCGGCGCGGGCCGCCGGATACTCGGCCCGGTCGCGCCGGGCGCAGGCGACCCAGCGGAGTGCGGTGCAGCAGTGCACCCCCGGTCACGTCGGCGAGGATCGGGCGGGGAGACCAGCAGCGAGGGCGACCGACACCGCGTTGCGTGCGGAACGGACCGTCACCAGTCGGCCGGGGCCGAGCCGGCTCCCGAGCTTTCCGTTCCTGACCGGCCACGATGGCCGGCGGGCGCCGTCCGGCAGTGCGGAGCGCAGGTGTGGACCTGGCTGGAAGGCGTTGCCTGCCGGCTTCCTCCTTCATGAAGAGATCGCAGCTCACAGGGTTTCGGTCAAGATTCTCACCGGCAGCGGTAACAGAACCCTCAATTCGGCAGGTGACGCACGGTTGTTGGCGTGGTAATGCCCAGGTTTCACCGGGTGAAGCGGTGGGGCTGGTTCCGGCCCGCATGTAAACGGTGCTCGGGGGACGCGGCGCCGGTTCGTGTGTCTCTTGTGACAGCTTGTGCGTCGTCGGTGACCACCTGGGTCACCTGTTCTGACTGTCCGTCCGACTTCCTGTGGGGGAAGCTGATGCACTCGCGTGCTGCGCGCACGCCCATGTGGCGTGCCCGGAAAACACACAGAACCGCACTCGTTTCGGCGATCACCACGGTCGCCGTGGTGATCGCGGCGGCGCCCGGGCCGGCGGCGACGCCGACACCGCGGCTGCCGGATCCGGAGAGTCCCTGGACGAAGCCGACGAAGGTGGAGGCGCCCGCAACACCGGCCGGGTCGATCAAGGCGCCGGAGTCGGAGCCGGAAGCCGCACCGTCCGCCGACGTGGCGGCCTGGCGGGCGGCGCAGAAGGCGCGCGCGACCGGCGGGGATCTGCCAAGGGCTCGGAGTCCCGTTCAGCTGCCGCCGCGGTGGCCGACTACCTGCCCGAGGGGCAGGGCGACGTGCCGTGGCACCAGATCCTCGACACCCGCCTGAATGACGCCCTGGTGGCGCGGGTGAACATCTCCGACGGCAACCTGATGCTCGCGGCCACCGACTTCGACATCGCCGGGGTCGGCCGGAAGCTCCAGCTCACCCGCACCTACAACTCCCTCGAGGCGCCGTGGGGAAGGTGTCGCAACGCTGGTGGCAGGCCTACGAGCGCTACCTGCAGATCAACGACGGCGAGATCGACGTCTTCGACGCCACCGGTGCACTGCTCCGCTTCACCGCCGAGCCGGACGGCACCTACACGACACCGGCCGGCTACTCGAAGGACCTGAAGAGGAACGCGGACGGCACCTACACCCTCACCGACCGCAAGTCCGGCACCCGCGACACCTACAACGAGCACGGCACCCTGACCGAAGTCGCGGACAGGAACGATGGCACGATCACCGTCGACCAGCACGACGAGGGGGCCGAGCACAAGGGCTTCAAACTCATCGAGACCCGCTCCGGCCGGTGGATCGACCTGGTCAAGACGAACCCGAGCCAGTGGCAGGCCAAGGACCACACGGGCCGTACCACCGTCCTCGACCTCGACGGAGCCGGCAACCTGGCGAAGGTCACCGACACCGCCGGCCAGGCCACGGGCTACGCGTACGACTCCTCCCGCCGGGTGACGAAGGTGACCACCCCCGAGGGAACCGCCACTTTGTTCACCTACGACAGCCACAGCCGTGTCACCTCCGTGCAGCGGGTGACGAAGTCCTCATCCAGCGGCCACACCGGCGCAACCTGGCGGTACCGCTACAGCGCAGCCACCCCCTCGGACGCGGGCACCGCCACCGTCACCGACCCCGACGGCGACGAGACGATCTACACGCACAACGCGGACGGTGAAGTCACCAAGGTCACGGACCCGCTCGGGCACTCCCGCCACTCGACGTACAAGAACCACCTCACCCAGACTGCCGTCGACGCGATGGGCACCGGCGCGGACGGCACCGGCGGCAGTACCACCACCTACGGCTGGGACGGCCGCAACAACGCCGTCTCCCAGAAGTTGCCGATGGGCGCCACCGCCCAGGTCTCGCAGTACCAGACCATCGCGGGCACCGACCTGCCGAGCGACATGACCGGCGCCAACGGCCGCAAGGACTCCTTCAAGTACGACGCGAACGGCAACACGATGTCGGTGACAACCTCGGGTACCGCGGGCGGAGCCCGGAGTACACCTACAACGAGGCCACTCCACGGTGCGGCGGGTTCGAGGGCCAGCGCTGCACCGTCAAGGACGGCAACGGCAAGGTCACCTCGTTCGAGTACGACGGCCAGGGCAACCTGAGGAAGGTGACGCCACCGGCGCCGCTGGGCGAGACCACGTACACCTACGACGCACTGGGCCGCGTGAAAACGGTCAAGGACGGCCGGAACATCACGACGGGCTACGTCTACGACAACCGTGACCGCGTTCGCGAGGTCTCCTCGACCAACTTCACCGTCACCTACTCCTACGACGGCGACGGCAACCTGAGATCCCGCACCGACGCCTCCGGAACCACGGAGTGGGACTACGACGAACTGAACCGCGAGAGCGTCCGCACACTGCAGAACGGCGCCCAGACCGCCCTCGCGTACACCCCCGGCGGTGACGTCGACTTCTACGTCGATCCGGGCGGGAAGACGGACTACACCTGGGACAAGGCCGGCCGTCTCGACCACCTGGTCGCCCCGGACGGCAGGAAGACCGACTTCGACTACGACAACAACGACAAGCGCACGGAGACGGTCTACCCCGGCGGGACCACTCGAGACGCTCACGATCGACGACAATGGCCGCCCCGAGCGGATCAGGACCACCTCGGGCACATCGACGCTGATCGACCTGTCCTACAGCTACGAGAACACCGCGGGCAAGGACACCTCCAAGATCCGCGTCCGCACTGACAACCTCACCAAGAACAAGACCACCTACGACTACGACTCCCAGGATCGCCTCCGCTACGCCCTGGAGGCCGACGCGGCGGGCGCGCGCAAGGCGTCGTGGCTGTACTGCTGGGACAAGGCCGGCAACCTCACCAGCCAGGACGGCAGCAAGGACACCTGCCCCGGCGGCACGACGTACACCTATGACGACGCCTCCGAGCTGACCGCAAAGAACGGGACCGCCACGGGCTGGTCCTACGACAGGCTCGGCAACGAAACCGCCGCCGTCGGCAACACCCCCGCACCGGCGAGACCTGGACCGACCACAGCCAACTGGCCGGCGTCACCGCGGGCGGCAAGAGCTACGACCTGGTGCACGCCGGGACCGACAACTCCGAGCGCACGAAGCTGGGACCGACCTGGTTCCACCACACCGCCCTCGGCCTGGCCTCCACCACCACCGACGGCGTCGACACCGGATTCATCCGCGAACCGGCGGGCACGCTGAACTCCATGACGACTGGGGAAGTCCTCGTACTACCTGACCGACGCCACCGGCAACGTCCTCGGCCTCGTCGACGACACCGGCAAGCGCACGCACACCTACGCCTACGGTCCGACGGGCCTGCCCCGGGTAACCCCGACCGAGACCGTCCCCAGCCGTACCGCTTCGCGGGTGCGTACGCCGACGCGACGGGGCTGTACAAGATGGGCCACCGCTACTACGACCCGTCCCTCGGCCGCTTCACCCAGCCCGACCCCTCCGGTCAGGAAGCGAACACTTACCTCTACGCCGACGGCGATCCCGTGAACAAGACCGACCCCGACGGACTTGCCGCTCTCGACTGGCTGGGTGTGGCAGGAGATGTGGCGCAGGGAGCCATCCACCTGGCACAGGGAGACACGCGTGCGCTGTGGGGTGACGTGGCGGGGTTCGTGGCCGGGGCAGCCGCTCTCGCGGTGTGCGAGAGTATCATGATCGGAGGAGCTCCGGCTACTGCCGGCGCCTCCGCCGTCTACGGGCAGGCCGTCTGCTGGAGCGCTTCCTGGGGCGCCAGCACACTGGCCGGGAACCTGGTCGGGGGCTGAACGAATCGATGGTCTCGGCCAGATGTAGAGAGAAGGAGTGACCATGCCTCTGGGATGGACCAGTGAGCAACAGGCCGGAGTGAAACGATGGTGGCAGTTCGCCACTTTCTTCTGCGTCCTGGGGTTGGCCCTTTCCGTTTTCCTGATCGTCAGCGGTAATCCTGGAGGGTGGGGGCTTCTGGCCCTCATCGTTCTCCTGTGGGGAGTGGGCGCGTACTCCCTGAGGACGATGAAGCGTGATCGACCGTAGTGATGCACCGGTTGCCCTCCCTGCCAGGGAGGGCAACCGGTGCATCACGCACCGATCGTGGCTGGATGCGGTGTCAGGGGGCCAGTAGTGCCAGCGCCTCTTTCGCGTTGTGTTCGGCGATTTCGCGCATCCTCGTGTGGTGCGGGAAGTCGCCGTCGAGTAGGCGGAGGGGGCCGGCGATCAGCGAGAGGCGTATCGCGAGCGCGTAGAGGTCGAGCCGTGCCGGATCGAGTCCGGGGCGGGACAGGGCTGGGTACTGGTCACCGAAACGTAGCTGCAGGAAGACGTGTTCCCACTCGATATCGAAGAACATGAGGCCCTCGATGTCGATGAGGACGGGGTGGCCGGACGCGGTGATCAGGACATGGTCGGGTCCGAGTTCACCGTGGATCAGTCCGTGCCGGGTGCGCGGTGCCACTCGTGTGGCCAGCTCCTCCAAGCGATCGTGGAAGGAAACAGCGGCTGATCCGATCCTGGGGTCGCGTCCGGCTGCTTCAGCGAGATCCTCGGCGGCGCGTTCGAATACCAGTTGTTCGCATGATTGGCCACTCGCCGTGTCGCCCCGGTCGAGCACGTCCACCCTGCCGTAGTGGTGACTGTGCTGCTGGTGCATCACGTCGAGCATGGCAGCCAACTCGCTCATGGCACGTGACGCCCGGGCGGGATCCGTCTTCAGGAGCGCTTCCAGAGTGCCGCCGACGACATCCTCGACGACTGCCACGTCCGCGGGACAGCGGCGCCGGCTGTCATCAGCGAGCAGTACCCCTGGAATCCGGACGCCGAGGCCGTCCAGTCTCTGCCGGGCCGCCAGGAAGGGCGCCAGCCCGGAAGCGGGAGCGAAGGGATGGGCCGCGTCGACGGCTTCCGCAGTAGCCGGCCAGAAATTCTCGGCCTCGGCCCAGCTGTAGACGATCACACTTGCCGCACGTGATCCGCCGGTGTGAACCCGGTAGACCCCTTCCTGCTCCCGCCGCGCAACCGGTCTGCTCCGACAACGCGGGCCTCCGGCCCCAGTGCCTCACGCACGATTCCTGACAAGGCTTCACGATCCATGACCTGGCGCATCCACCGACCCTATCCGCGCCCTGGCGTGCGCTGTTGGGCCGAGTCGGCCTTCAGCGGATCAGGCGGTTCCGGCGCCGCCGTTTTCGGCAGGGTTGCGTGAGGAGGAGCTGATCAGCTGGTCGGAGCGGGCCGGTCCAGGGGCACGCGAAGACAGAAGGTCAAGAATTGTGAACGATTGCTGTGGCATGCTGTTCGGTGTCGGACGATTTCGGCCATGAGCCCCTTGAGTGGCGCAGACCTGCGGGTACCCTCAAGGGGTCCGACGCCCTGTCCATGGAGAGCCCAGGTGAACGATGCCGGCGAGCGGGAAGCAGTGACGGGCGACACGGTCGCACCTGGTGGCGGCCCGTCACACGCCTCCAGGGGAGAACTCGACGCCGCACTCGCCACCCTGCGCGAACTGGAGAACCTCCTGCCGCAGACAGCGCGCGAGGCCTTCGGGGCACTGCTGGATCCGGACAGTGTCAGCCATTCCACCGGCATCGAACCCGACCGTGTCGCCGCCCTGCTCGAGGGCGCCGAACCGGACGGCGACACATCCCGAGATGCTTCCCAGGCACGTATCGTCGCCCGTCTGAGATTCCTGCGTGCCACGCGCCTCAAGGAGCGGGCCGCACGCCGCCGGGGGCCGCGGATGCACTTCTTCGCGGAGATCGCCCGCGGCGCGCACATCAGCAAGCAGACGGTTCACTACGTCTTCGAGAACGCGCAGATGACCAGCCCGGAGAACGTCGCGGCGATGGAACGCTACTTCGGTGTGCGGCCCGGATTCTGCTCGTGCACCGAAGCGGAGGCCCTGGCCGGCTACCTCGACCCCATCGTGCGGCAGTTGACCATCCTGTATCAGGCGGCGGAGGCAGCCGCGGACGGAGTGACCCGCGTGGCGGCCCGCAGTGACCGAGACGTCAGCCACGTCAGCCGGGACAGCGGCGCGATGACGGAGATTCTGGACGCGGTCCTGGCCGCACGGCGTGGCCAGGACCGGTAACAGGCAGTTCAGCCGCTGGCACGGAAGCGTCCGTGCGTCCCGGGGAAGAGGCGTCGCGAGAGCATGTCCCCGGAGTCGTGGCCGGAGGCCCGGAGGGCGGCTGCACTGACCCGGGCGTGGTTGAAGCGGCGGTTGACCGGCCGGGGAAGCCGCTCGGTATCCACTCGGGCAGCATGTCGCGGGGGCCTCACTCCGTTCGGATGGCATGTCACTTCGGGGCGTCCACGGCCTGGCCAGTGACTTGCCGGAGGGCCTGATCGACCAGAGGGTGGGACAGGTGAGCGGCGATCTGTACCTGGCGGGCGCGTTCCCGGGTGGGAGGCGTGTCCGCCCGGAGAGGGCCCTGGCCCTGAGGAACCGGCAGCCCTGATCGGAGGGCCGCGTCGTGGCGTGGGCGGGCGACCCTGATGGCGGCCGCTGCCTCCAGTGCCCTCACGTCCAATTCCGTGCAACCGGGATCGGCCGCGGCCAGCTTGCGCACGGCCCGGCCTGCTGCGGGATCCATCCACGGGCTCAGCCGGTAGGTGCCGTCCAGGATCTCCGCGATCATGTCGGCGAGGGCGTACCTGGGGTTCCACCAGTTCATCCGGGGAGGAGTCTGTCGCCGCCGCCCACGACGGCCTGCCACAGCGGGACCAGAGCACGGTGGTCGGTCCGGTCGGCCGCCCGTGCGGCGAGCGCGGGCTTGGCCAGCCCGAAGCTGGCGATCAGAGCGCTGGTGCTGCTGGCCACCGAGCCCAGCCCGGCCAGCCAGTCGAGGAGGGCCGCGCAGCGCGGCCGTCAGCACCGCGGCCGCGGTGAAAGCGACGTAAGCGAGGTCCAGGCCGACCGCCACGGCGAACTGCCGCAGACTGTCCGCCAGGTCGGGCCGTGCGGGAAGCGCGATGACCCCGTCGGGGCCGCGGCACTGCCGCACGGTCGCGGTGATTCCGACCACCATGGCCGTGAGGTAGACCAGTTCGAACACGCAGGCCGCTGGAACGTGTGCGTAGGACACCGCGAACGACAGCGGCCGGGCAGGTCCGGACAGATCCGCCGCCACGAACAGGACGGTCATCGAGGTGACGGCCAGACCGTACACCGGCCCCCACACGATCACCGAGTGCCGCATCGCGCCGGGGGACCGGCGCCGCGGATGCCACAGCAGCGTCAGGGCGTGCGCGTGGGCGATGCACACGACGATGCCGATGGAGACCAGCAGCGACGGCAGGCTCGGCGAGCCGGTCCGGTCACCGACGAGGCGGTAGACCGCAGGAGCGGACAGCAGATACACACCGGAGGCGCACAGCAGCACCGACGAGGTGATGCGCAGCGCGGTGTCCGGATCTCTGCGGGCCGCCGCCGCCTTGGCGAACCCGACGGTGAAGCACACCGCGAAGATCACCAGGTTCACTGTGGTGAGGACCGATTCGGCCATCGCGTCAGATGCCCGTCCCGCGGTGCGCGAGCGAGGAGGTGATCGAGGAGGTGCCGGCGGTGTCCTCGTCCAGTGCGAGCATCTGCAGCATCTGCCGGGCGAACACTTCGGCCGGGTCATTGCGGTGATTGTGCTCGCCCCGCTTCCGCACCTGCCGCCGGTCCTCCAGCACTGCCTGTACCAGCTCGGGAGGGAGGGCGTCGAGCATCCCGGGCAGCTCGTCCAGGTCGAACACCGAGTGATCCCCGAACGGTGAACGGGGGCGGGAACGCCGTAGTCCGGCCCGCTCCAGCGGCCGGCCGGCCAGCCGGTGCCACAGGCGCGCCACGGGCCCGGGGGCGGCCAGGTCCTCGATGAGGTGCCACAGTTCATGGAGGGTGATCAGGACACGGTGTAAGGGTTCGGCGGCCGTGGTGACGATGATGGTGTCGGTGTCCCGGCCGAAAACGCACAGCCCCGTGGTGCCGCGGGGCAGCGCGGTGACGGAGAGTTGGATCGGCTGCCCGCGCAGGGCTGCGACCCGGGCGACCATCGCCTGCAGGCCGTCGCCCGGGTTCACCCCGAGGCGCCGGGCGGCGTGCACCACGCGGCGACGGGTCCGCCACAGGGCGAGGGCGTTCACGGCGGGTATGCGACGCCAGTGCTGCACCGGATGGGAGACCGCATGATCGATAGCCATAGTCGCTAGCCTGTCAGCACAACCGCGGCCGGGACGTCACATCTCTTCGGCCGGTGCACGTCCGTCCTCATCTCTTCGTCGCAGCCCGTATACCACTGGCGTACCGAGGGAGATTACCAGTGGCAACTGCCCCCGACGGGCCCCGCCCCGCGGGCGCACCCCTGGGCCGACGCGGGAGCGCGCAACCGCAATAGGCGTTCGTCCCGGGGTGCGGGCGCCCCTCGACCGTGGCATGGGGAACGTTCTGGCGGCGACCCGAGCGAGGCGGCAGGCGACCACCACGCTCACGGCGAAGCCGCCGCGAAGTGACAAGTAGCTCTCCGTACCTCACACCAGCCCTTTGACCTGCTGCTTCAGGCTGGCGGAGGCTCACCGACGCGCAGATCGCCCCGCTGTCGGCAGCCGCATCCGGGCCGAGTGCTTTCTGCTCCCTCTCCCGCCACGCGCCATTTCGTAAACAATTATTGACATCCTAATCGCCGGTACAAGAGGATCGGGCCAGCACTGATCGCGCTCTCCGGCCGCTGTCACTCCTGTTCGGATACCGCACCACTCAGCTCCGACAAAGCCGAAGCGCCTGCCCGTTGCCGCCCTCCAAGATCAGGACCTGGTGCGATGACCCATCCCCGCCCCATGCAGAACGGCGCGTCCTACTTATCGCAGTCCCCATCCGGTTGCCCATTTGGCCAGGGCGGGCGGCTGACCGTGTCCAACGAGGACATGCGGCAAGGCCCGGAACGGCTCTACCGGGCGATGCGCGAGCAGTACGGGCCGGTCGTTCCCATCCAGCTCGACCCCGAGGGCAGCGCGCACGGCACCCTGCGTGGCTGGTCATCGGCTACGAGGAACTGGCGGAAGTGTGCCGGAACGAGGCACTGTTCAGCCGCGACTCGCGGTATTGGCGGGAACTGGCCGAGGGGCGGGTGACGGCCGACTGGTGGCTGCTGCCGCAGATCGCGTGGCGCGACAACACACGCTTCGCGGACTCCCCCACCACCGTCCACGGCGCGACGCCCTGCGGACAGCCTTGAGCCGTGTCGATCTCGCTCACACACAGCGCCTGGTCACCGCTTACGCTGACCGGCTCATCGATGAGTTCATCGAGGTCGGCGAGGTCGAAGCCATCGCCACGTACGCCCGGCCGCTGCCGCTGCAGATCCTCGCCAGCATCTTCGGTCTGCGCGGGTCGGGCGAGCAGGCCCGGCTCCTGGACGTCATCCACCGCATGCTGACCGGTGGTCAGCAGGCACAGCGGGCCGACCGCGAGATCACGGCGATTCTGCAGAACCTGGTGGCGGATCGCCGGCTGACGCCACAGGACGACCTGGCGTCCTGGCTCATCGCGGCCGCGCCGAACCTGGACGACGCGGCGGTGCGCGAGGAACTCTGGCTGATGCTCACCGCCGGCGCGGGCGCCACCACGTACTGGATCGTGAACGCCCTCCACAAGCTGGTGACCAATACCCGGCTGCGATCCGAACTCAGCTCGGGGGCGCTGATGCTCGATGCGGTGCTGCGGGCCACGCTGTGGGACGCGCCGCCCGCAGAGAACGTGATGGGGGCCTTCGCGCGCCAGGACACGATGCTGGGCGGTCGTCAGATCCAGGCCGGTGACATGCTCGTCCTGGGCCTGGGCGGGGCCAATCACGACCCGCAGCTCGGCGCCGGCCGCACCTCCTACACGGTCAGTAACGACAGCCATCTGGCGTTCGGCGCGGGTGTACACCGCTGCCCGGAGCCTGCACAGAAGCTGGGTGAGCTGATCGCCTCGCAGGCCGTCGAACGGCTGTGGCACCGCTGCCCGCATCTGGCGCTGGCCGGCCCCGACCAGCCCCTGTCCTGGGGCCCGTCCTTCGTCGTGCGGGCGCTCACGGCTCTGCCCGTCGTCTTCGCTCCGTCTGAGCCCGGTACCCGCCAGGCTCCTGTCCCACCTGCGTTTGGAGGCCCTTCATGGCAGTCACAGAGCCCCGGCTCACGGACGACCTCCCCGCCACCCCCGCCACCCCCGCCGGGCCGGCCCTCGCCCGGCCCCTCTACCGGCTGGACCCGCTCGCCCTCGACATCCCCGGAGAGGGGCGGGCCCTCCAGCGCATCGGGGCGCTCGTCCCGGTGGAACTTCCTGACCAGGTGGCGGCGTGGGCGGTGACCCGACGCGACGTCGCCGACACCCTGCTCACCCACCCCGACATGCGGAAGAACCCGCGCCACTGGCGCGCCTACCAAGACGGGCTGATCCCTGACACGTGGCCGCTGCTGCAGATCATCACCACACCGACCATGCTCATCATGGACGGCACCGATCACATACGGCTGCGCCAGCCCATCCAGAAGGCGTTCACCCCACGCCGCGTCGAGGCCCTGCGCCCCCGCGTCGAGGAGATCGTCGAAGGCCTGCTCGATGAGCTCGCTGCCGGTGACCCGGGCCAGGTAGTGGATCTGCGCCAGGCGTTCGCCTTCAAGCTCCCCGTCACCGTGATCTGCGAACTGTACGGGGTCGACGACGAAGCCACGCGCCGTCGGCTTGCCGAAGACACCGCCCTGCTGCTGAGCAGCACGACCCCGCCCACCGAACGCCTGGCCGCGCAGACTTCCATCTTCGGCACCATGGTCCGACTCGTCGCGGCCAAGCGCGCACAGCCCGGAGACGATCTGACCACGGCGCTGATCGCCGAGTTCGACGGCGACCGGCTCTCCGAGGACGAGCTGATCGGCACGCTGTTCCTGATGCTGATCGCCGGGCACGAGACCACGCAGAACCTGCTGTCCAACGCGATCAAAGACCTGTGCGAGCACCCGCAGCAGCTCAGGCTCGCCCTGAACGGCGAAGCAGGAGAAAAGAGCCCTGGCGGGCGGTGGTCGAGGAAGCCCTCCGGCTCGACGCCCCGGCCGCCACGACCATGTTCTTGTATGCGGAACGCGACGTGACGATAGCCGGAGCGACCATCCAGACCGGGGAACCCGTTCTGATCTACACCGCCGCCATCGGCCGTGACGACACCGCCTTCGCCGACCCGGACGCGTTCCTGCCCGGGCGACCTGGCGGCCACCAGCACCGGGCGTTCGGGCACGGTCCCCACCACTGCCTGGGCGCCCCGCTGGCCCGCCTGGAGGCGCAGATCGCACTGCCCGCCCTGTACCACCGGTTCGAGATCACCCCGGCCGAAACGCTCGGTTCGGTGGAGCGGGTGGAGTCGCTGTCCAGCAACGCCCCGGCCCGCCTCCCGGTGCACCTCTCTCCCCGCGACGCCAGTCACACCTGACCGTGCCGGGACCCAAGGCAATCCCGAACGCCAACCGGTCCCCTGCCCAGCGGTCACCCGGGTGCTGCCGGAGTACACTCCGGCAGCACCCGCCCTGCTCGGACGCGCACTGGGGTTTCCCGTGCCCGTGAGTTCATGGCGTTCGGTTCGTGTGTTCGCCGGCTGTTCTTCGCGTTCATTCAGTTCCCCGTGCCTCGCGCGGGGAACTGTTTCAGTTCTGGTGAGGGCGCGTGCAATTGCAGGGTGGTAGTGCCGTCTTCTCCCGGATGGGGTGAACCCGAGTGTGGGGGAGGCCGCGTGGTGGGTGGCGAGGCGGAACGGGAGATCTTCTTATTGTTCCGTAATCCCATGATCACATAGCGTCGGAGGGGTGAGTGCGGCCATTCTGGCGGTCCCTCCCTGACGGCATTTCAGCACCGCCCGACGGAAGGCCTGCTGGTGCCGTTCGCTCAGAGAAACCCGGATGCTATGTCTAGTAAGAAGGTGGTGGCCGCCGTCGTCCTGGCGGCAGCCCTCACGTGGAGCACGGTGATGACCGTACTGGGACACGCGGCCGCCGCGGCGGTTCTGCTGCCCTCTCTGGGCCTGCTCATACAGCAGACCGTCCAGGCGCTCACACCGTCGCAGGGGCCGCCCTGCCCTCCGGACCCGCCCGGCCGGGCGCCGTGTGTGCCGCCGGGGTCTGTCCCGGGCGCCCGCGCGCGGGCCATCCGGCCCGCGTCTGCGGCCCGGCCACGGGACGCGATGGTCAGGAGGTGCCGCGGTGATGCCGTCCTTTGACGCCGCCCAGCCCCCGCCGCACAGTGTCAGACGGGGCCGCCCGCCGGCCCCGATCTCCCCGGGAGCGGGTCCGCTGCACCGTGCCTGGCTCGAACCGGTCCGTAGCGTGCACCGCACCAGCGGTCTGACTCTGGACGATCTCGTCGACCGGTCCGGCTACTCCAAGACCCGGATCAGTGAACTCCTGCGCGGCAACGGCTATTACCCCGCCTGGGAGATCACTTTCAGTGTGATCCGCACGCTGGGCATCCCGGCACAGCCCATGCGCCGGCTGTGGGCGGCCGCTGCCCGCGAAGCCCGCAAAGGCCCGGAGTGGATCCGCCAGTGCATCGAGCAGGTCGCCCACCAGGCCGAAGGACCCCGCTGCCCTACCAGGCTTTCACCGACACCATGTACCAACCCTATGTGGAATACGCCCGTGCCTTCCTCCTGACCGACCGGCGGGCCCGGGGCGCGGTCGCCGAGGCCAACGACATCCTGTGGCTCTCCTGGAACGAGGCCATCGCAGGCGAGAACCTCAACCGCTATGCCTGGCTCCTGCTGCGCTCCCGGGTCATGCTGCGCACTCCCCGCCATCAGGGCCATCCCGATCTGCGAGCCGCGGTCTTCTCCACCCGAGAGATCCGCACCCATCACGATCCCGGACATCTGATCGCCCTGTGCGAGCTGGTCGATCTCTTCGAGGCCATCAGCCGCCTGCCCGACGATCAGATGGATGTCGCGGTCCTGCACTACCTGTGCGGCATCGACGACCAGCGCATCCCGCACGTCCTCGGCCTGAGCCCCGCCATCGTCCACGCCGTCGACCACCACGCCCGCGCCAGCGTCGAGGCACTCCTCGGCGCCCCCGACACCCGGGAGTGACTCCGCCCGCCATGTCTGCCATCGACCAGCTCCTCGCCCGAGCCCGCCTGCACCACCACCCCGACGTCCCCGACGACACCGTCTCCCACGACGACGGCACCGTCCCCTACGACGACGGCACCTGTCCCGGCCATCCCCCGGCCACCCGCCTTCCCCCGCCCCCGACCACCCCGACCACACCGCTTCGGCCGCGGCCCGCCAACTACACACACTGTGCGAAACCGCCGTCACCGCGCTCACCCCCGACGTCCTGGCCTTCCTCACCGACCAGATCCCCGACCATCACAGCGCCTGGCTCCTGGGCTGCGCCCTCCACCTCGCCGGCATCGCCGACGGTGCCCGCTTCTGGTGGCAGTACGCCGCCGGCGACGGCCACCCCCGGCCTGCTACACCCTCTGCCTGCACCACCGCACCCGCGGCGAACAGCATGCCGCCGCCTTCTACGCCCAGCAGACCGGCCTCGACCTCGCCCCCGCAGCCGGCGACGGTGAGGAGCCTCTCACCGTCGCCGGTACCTGCCCGCCCGAGGACATCCGCTTCGACGCGGGACTTCCCACCGTGCTGCGCATCCTCAGCGAACTCGCGGCCCCGGGCCGCCGTCACCGGCCCCACCGCATCGACGCGCTGACCAACTACGTCGCTGACGCCGTCACCCCTCACTACGACCGCCACCCGAACATCGAACTGCCCGTCCCCGAACCCCGTTTCGCGGACCGGATCGGCTTCCTCCTCACCACCACCCCACCCCGCAAAGCCCGCATCCACCCTCATACCCGCGCCCTGGTGCCTGCTCTGCCCGTCCGCACGGACCACCATCCCGACGACCGCTCCCGGACCTGGCCGCCCTGAGCGGGGCGCCGCCCCCGCACCCGGCACTGAACGCCCTGTCCCGGCCGCCGGACGGCAAGAGACTTGCCGGCCTCGTACGAACCGGCCTGTGGTGTGTGCTCTGGCCGCACCTGGACCGACCGAGAAGTGGCCTGCTGTCCGGCCCGCGCCCGGCAGCCCGTGTCGACGCGCACGCAGCGGGACCGACTGTGAGCGGCCCGTGCGGGCCCCGCTTGACGCGCGTCAGGAAGCGCTGTCAGTGGCAGCCGATAATGTCTCGTCGCATGAGTGATCAGCATCATGAGGTCATCGTCCGCAGGGCGGAACATATGGACATCGACGCTTTTGTGGCCTGCAGTAGCGCCCTGTTCGCCGAGGACGCGGGAACCCGTGACCCGAGTGTCGACACCGACTGGCCGCGTCTGCACGGGCGGCAGCGTTTCAGCGCCGGGATCGGCGATCCGGACCGGCTGCTGCTTGTCGCCGACCGGGACGGCGAGGTTGTCGGTCATCTCACTGGTGCGGTGGCCGAGGGGACGCTGATGAGGCCGGGGAGGGGCGCGTCGCTGGTGAGCATGTATGTGCGGCCCGCTTGCCGCCGGCAGCGCATCGGTGAGCGCCTGATCGCGCAGTTCATGGCCTGGGCGAAGGAGAAGGAGCGGAACGGGCGCAGGTGACGGCGTATTCGAGCAACACGCGGGCCATCGGGTTCTACGAAGGTAACGGCTTCGCGTCCACGTCGGTGACCTTGGAGACTGTTCTGTAGACGTGCGTTGTTGAGCACTGCGGTTCCTCGGGGATGTTCCTGGACGATCCGACGGACGGGCCGGCGGAGGCGGTCGACTGCCTCGCCGAGCAGTTGGGCGTCGCTGAGGTGTCGGTGGTGAAGGAGCGGGCAGGCCACGGGACTCAGCCTCTGTACACGCCAGAGGCTGAGTCCCGTTGACCGGAACGCATGACCGCCGTGCCCCGACCGGTGTGAGCCCGGGGCGGCCCAGCAGCACAGGCACACCACCTGTTCGTTGCGCTATACGGGCTGGGCCGTGGGCAGGATGGTCAGCTCGCTGATGTTGACGTGTCGGGGAAGGGCGGCGATGAAGGCAACGGTTTCTGCGATGTCGGTGCTGCGCAGGCACTCGATGTCGTGGAGCAGGCCGGCCATCAGTGCGCTGGCGTCCGGGTCCGTGACGTGGTCGGGTAGTTCGGTGTCGACCATGCCTGGTTCGATGGCGCTGACCCGCACGTTCTTCCGGCCCAGTTCGACCCGGATGAGACGGGTGAGGTGGCTGATGTATGCCTTGGTACCCGAGTAGATCGAGAACTTCTCCAGGATGCGGGTCGCCGCGATGGAGGAGGTGTTGATCAGGTCGGCGGGCTTTCCACGCTCGGCCGTGGCGGTCAGGTGCGGGAGGAAGGCGGCGATCACGTTCATCACTCCCGTGACGTTGAGATCGATCTGCCGCTGCCAGTCGTCGACCTTGAGCTCGTCGATGGCGGAGATCAGCTGGACGCCCGCGTTGTTGAACACGAGGTCCGCCGGTCCCAGTGCGTCCCGCACCTGGTCGGCGGCCGTACGGACGGCTGCTCGATCGGTGACGTCGACGGGCAGGCATACGGTCTTTCCGCCGGCCGAGGCGATATCCGCGGTGAGGGCCGAGAGCTTCTCCCGTCGACGTGCGACGACGGCGACAGCGGCGCCGAGTTCGGCGAGGCGGCGCGCGGTGGCCGCACCCATTCCGCTGGAAGCGCCGGTGACGACAGCCACGCGGCCGTCAAGCGGTCGTCCGGTGAGCAGGGATGTCATGGCCAGGGTCCTTCCTGTTTCTCGGGGAACGGCCGGGGTGGTCACAGGGCGTCGTCGCACGCTGTGGCGGCGGACTTGTCCTGCCAGGCCGCGAGGTCGTCCTGAAGGCTGCGGATCTTGACCAGCTGGCGTTCGATCGCGTCGCGGCCCAGGGCCAGATGCCCGGGGAGCTTGTCCTCGCTGGTGACCTCGTAGATCAGGGCGGCGCCCTTGACGGGGTCCCCGAGCTGCGTGTGGTTGGCGGTGTCGCTCCAGTCCAGGGTGGCGTGGGCGGGTGTGCCGTAGTAGGCGGGCATGCGCTGAGCCGCGGTCGACAGGGAACGGGTGTCAAGGAAGTCGGTGCGGAAGACGCCGGGTTCCACGACCATGCTCTGGATCCCGAACGGCGCCATCTCGCCCGCGAGCGCCTCGCTGATGCCGGCCACCGCGAACTTCGAGGCGTTGTACATGCTCACTCCGGGCTCCCCTCGAATCCGCCGCGGGAGCCGATGTGCACGATCTTGCCCGCTCCGGCTGCTCGCATGACGGGCAGGACGGCGCGGGTCATGTTGATCAGCCCGAAGACGTTGAGGTCGAACAGGGAGCGCGTTTCGGAGTCGGTGATCTCCTCCAGTGCTCCGAGCAGGCCACGGCCCGCGTTGTTGACGAGGACGCCTATGCCGCCGAAGTGGCGCACAGCCATCTCGACGGCGGCCGTGATGTCTTCGATACGGGTGACGTCGAGGGTGACGCCGAGGACCCGGTCGGACTGGCGCAGGTCGTCCGGCAGGTTCAGCGGGTTCCGGGCGGCGGCCACGACCGTGTCGCCGTTGCGGAGCGCGGCCCGCGCGATTTCCAGTCCCAGTCCGCGGGATGCGCCGGTGATGAACCACGTCGACATGAGATGCCTCCACATTGTCTGTTCACGGAGTGCCCCGGCCGCCACACTTCCGGCGGCGAGGCCCGGCTTCCACTGAACCAGCTCCGAGAAGGCAGAAAAGGCCGCAGAAGGGCCCGCCTCATCGGGGGACAAAGTGGGCCACCCTCGTGCTGTCGGATCGCCGGCGGCTGCGCGATCCTGGACAGATGGACCGTGAGCACCCCGACAGCGCACCGATGGCGGAGTTCCTCCGCTCCGCCCGCTCCCGCCTCACCCCGCAAGAAGCCGGGCTCGACGACCCCAGCCTGGGCCGGCGCCGGGTATCCGGCCTGCGCCGGGAGGAACTTGCCCGGCTGGCCGGGGTGAGCGTGGACTACTACACGCGCCTCGAACAAGGCCGCAGCCGCAGCGCCTCCGCGGAGGTCCTCGACGCACTCGCCACCGCCCTGCACCTGGACGACGCGGAGCGCAGCCATCTGCACGTCCTCGCCCGGCGCCGGTCCGGGCCCGCCCGCCGGCGCCCTCGCCCCCAGCGGGTCCACGCCGCTACCTGGGACCTGCTGGAGACCCTCCAGCAGACCTGCCGCCCCGGCTTCGTTCTCGGGCGGCGCCTCGACGTGCTGGCCCACAACCAGTTGGCCGGGCGGCTGATCACCGACTTCCGGGCACTTCCCGCGGCCGAGCGGAACCAGGCTCGCTTCGTCTTCCTCGACCCGCACGCGCGCGAGCTGTACCGGGACTGGAGCCGCGTCGCCGCCGACACAGCCGCCATGCTCCGCCTCGACGCGGGCCGCCACCCGGACGACCCGGCCCTGAGCGCCCTGGTCGGTGACCTTTCCATACGCAGCGAGGAATTCCGTCGCTTCTGGTCGGACAACAAGGTCCACAGGCGCACGACCGGCACGAAGGACTACCGCCACCCGCTCGTCGGCGACCTCACCGTTACCTACCAGGCCCTCACTCCCGGAGACGATCCGGACCAGATCATCTTCGTCTACGGCACCGAACCCGGCAGCCCGTCCGAGACCTCCTTGCGCCTGCTGTCCCAATGGAGCAGTGCGGAAGCCGATACCGGTGGCGTCACGACGCAGGGCCCAGGGGCGCACCACTGATACGAGCCCGCTCCGGTGGTCAAGAAGTACGAGACGGATCGAACGCGAACCGGTCTTCCCCCGTTTTTGGTCCCGCAAGAGGGCCGCCGGCCTCCGGGCACGGCATGGCTGTGCTCCTGTCGAAGGCATGACCTGGGGGGGCGGTGAGGAACAGCGGGCCGCGGGTGCGGCGGGCGATGAGGCGGGGCAGCACTGAGCCGCGGTCTCGACCCCCGATAGCCTCCAGGAAACCATCGGTACCGGCATACACCTACGTTTGAAGTCCCGCTTCCGCCCCCGGCGACCGGCCCCCGGCCCATCCGTCACGTCGCACCCCGCCGACGACACGTTTCAGCCACTCCGGCACACCGCCGTAGGGCCGACCCCAGGGCCTGGGATTCGGCCCCGGAGGGCCACGCGCCTCCGTCGCCCGCCCCAGGCGGGCCCCGACACTCCCCGGGTCAGACCGCACAAAGAGTGATTTAAATTGCCATTTACTCGATTGGTATATCCCCGCACATCGGCCGAATTCCGCTCTTGATATAAATAATGATTGCCACCCCAGCGCCTTCACATCTACGATGATCTTGCTTCACGTAAATGCTTGTACTCTTTGTTTGGAATCAGGAGTTCTCGTGAACAAGATAGTGACCCGTGTTGCGACCATCTCTGCAGCCGTTGTCGCGATGGGCATGATCCCGCTGGCTGGTACATCCTTCGCCGCAGGCTGCAGCGGGACGGGCTGCGACAACAAGGGCCCGAGAGCCACCGCCTGCGAAACGGCGGGCGTCGCCACGCAGCGGACCATCGACAACAACGACCGCAAGGCCGAACTGCGCTGGTCGACGGGGTGCAGTGCGGCCTGGGTCCGCGTGACGAACAACTCCTCGAACTCGCTCTACAACTCCTACGGTTACATCGAGAAGTACGACTCGGCCGGCAATCTGCTCCGCTCGCTCAGCATCCGTGTCCCGGACAACACCGGCGGCTCGGACTGGTCGAACATGCTGGGCGGCGCAGGCTACTACTACCGCGTCTGCATCTCTTTCGTCGGGAACGAGTACCCGCTGAAGTGCAGCTCGAAATTCTGATGAACCAGGAAAACCGACGGCCGTCACCGGGCATTTTCACCGCCCGCTGACGGCCCCGGCCGTTTTGACTTGAGTTATGTTTCGCTAATCCTCGGCAGCCCTCGGCGCCCGCGCGGGAACAGCATGCACAACGGGCCGGCGACTGGCGCCGCATTTCCTCGTCCTGCGGAAGTCAAGTGGCCTCGGCCCGCTGATGGCGCGCTGCCAAGACCGTGGCCTCAGCTACGGCTATTTCTGCGTCGGCCCTGTGCCGGCCTCGCCGCAGTGGCCGGACGACGTCCTCAAGCAGTTCCCCTTCGACCAAGGCGGCAACGCCGCTTCCTGTGCGACGTCACATGGCGGCTCGAGACGATCTCGGCTGCGCCCCCGATCCTGATCGACCGACTCCTCTTGGACCCCTCGGACAGTGGGCTGCAGGTCTTGGAGGGCAGAACACGCGTCCGTGTCTTGCGTGGCCGGCTGCGCGAGGGGCTGAACGTCGCGTCCCACCATCAGGCTTGGGTTGGACATCTTCGAGACCGCTGCGTCCACGATGCGTACGCTACGAGCGTTTGATCGCCGTTTCGAGGGAGAGTTCATCGTATGACTGACAACCCGTCTGTGCCCGGACGGCGCCGGGACTTGGCGATGCACAACGACTGGTGGGCATCCGGTTGGGAACACGTCCTGCCCCGCCAGGGCTTTCCGCTGACGATGCTGATCGGGACCGCGAGCCAGCCCGGTTTCACCGGTTCCCTGGACGACCTCCTGCAGGAGATCTTTGACGGCCACTGGGACATGATCGGCGGCGGTCTCGACGGCGCGCTCACGTTCTCCTGGCCCGACGAGGAATGGGACTACGAGGCTGCACCGGAGGGGCGCGAAGCCAACGAGGCGAACCGATGGGAGACCTTCGGCGCCATGCTCACTGCCGCCGGCTACCCGGTGCCCAAAACCGTGCGGGACCTGTCCGAGCTCTACCTGGCCTGGGGCCTGGCGTGCCGCGAGGAGACACCAGACGGCACCCGATGGTCGATGCCTGCCGCACTGCCGTTGCCTGGTGACCTGCTGCCCCTGGACGCCGACATCACCAAGCGGCTCGACCGGATCCGCTGGACCATGCGCACCGGCCCGCTCGTCGACGGGCTCATCCATCACTTGATCGACGACCTGGACGAACCGCACGAGACCCTCACCTCCTTGGACCGACTGGCCGCCGCCACCGGCCAGGACGCCGATGACGTCCGCATCGCCGTCACCGAGCTCGTGGCCTCCGGCGACGCGCAGGTGCAGCGTGGCCAGGAACCGGCCGACGCGGAACGCCTGGAGGCGCACCAGCGCTTCCGCCTGGTCATGAACTGGGACCACTTCCACGAGCAGCGGGTGCAGCTGCGTATCGAGGGCGGCAACGCGTGACAGAGAGCGTGCCGGGCGCGGTGGGAACGGAACGCACGCGCTGATCGTGTAGCGGGGCACCAGCGCTTCGGGCAAGTCGTCCGTCACGGCCGGCCCGCGCAAAGAGCGCCGGCACCTGGCAGCGGACCGTCCCGGTCCATGTTGTCCAGGACGGCGACGCCCACCTTCGTGGTCGCGGTTTCGTGCATACGATCGGCCTCCCGCCGCGGAATCTCGCAGCATCGTCCCAGTCGCCGGAAGCGGCTCAGTCCGTCGGGTGGGAGCCCGGGGTGTGGCCGAAGGTGCGACGGAAGACGTCGATGAAGGCGCTGGCGGAGGACCAGCCGCACTGATGCGCGACCGTGGTCACCGGGGTGCGCTCGGTCAGCAGGACCAGGGCGTGGTGCAGACGCAGCTGGGTGCGCCACTGCGGGAAGGTCATGCCGAGGCCGCTGCGAAACAGCCGGGACAGGGTGCGGTCACTGGCTCCGACCTCGCGGCCGAGTTCGGCGAGCGTGCGGCCGTCGCCCGGGTCGGCCTGAAGGATGTCGCACAGGGTGCGCAGCAGGGGCGAGGTGGGGGTGGGCAGGTGGAGTGGCTGCTGGGGTGAGGCCCGCAGTTGGTCGAGGAGGACCGCGCGCAGCCGTGCCCGCTCGTCGCTGTCGTGGTCCTCACCGCGCGTGTAGGCGATGATCAGTTCGCGCAGCAGTGGGCCGACGGCCAGCACGGTGGGTGCGCCGAGGCCGAGCGGGTTCTCGGCGGGGGCAGTCCCACCAGGTGCAGGTCGAGTTCGCCGTACGCGCGGTGCGCGTGCACGGTGCCGGCGGGCACCCAGATGGCGCGGGTGCCGGGGGCGACCCAGGATCCCTCGCTGGTCGTGATGGCCAGTACCCCGCGCCCGGCATAGACGATCTGGTGGTCGTCGTGCCGGTGCGCGTCGATCGCCTCACCGGACGCGAGCCACTGGGTGCGGGTGGGGGCCACGGACTCGTGGCGGATTTCCATCATCATTTGGCAGTTTATCGAAAGCGGGACACGTGCGTGAGTCCGGAGCATGACGGCATGCGATGGAACACCTCGATCACCTTGCTGTCCGTCGGCCACGCCTGCGTCGACATCTGCCAAGGCGCCGTGACAGCCCTGTTGCCGTTCTTCATCGCCGAACGCGACTACACCTACGCGGTCGCCTCGGGCATCGTCGCGTCGCCCAGGGGACCGAAGACCCCGGGCGCGCGCCGAGGCCACGTCCGTTCGACAACTGCCCTGTCATCGCTACCTGAGGACGATCCGATGGATCCCGAAACCCTTCTTGTTCACGCCGGTCGGCAGACTGCGGGAGCCGCGCATGCGGTGAGCCCTCCGCTGGTGCGGACGTCGACGACCCTGTTCGAGTCGTACGACGCCTACAAGCAGGCGCAGGGCGGGCTGGTCTTCGACGGCCCGCGCTACGGCAGATCCGGCACGTCGACGACGTTCGAACTGCAGCGCGCCATGGCCAAGGTCGTGAACACCGAGACGTGCGTCGCGACCAGCAGCGGACTGGCGGCGATCACCGCGGTGCTCGCCGCGCACGCAGGTCCCGGACGCCACATCCTGGTCGGCGCGGGCGTGTACGGGCCCACACGGGTCTTCTGCGACAACGTGCTGATCCCGTCCGGTACCGACGTTGAATACTTCGCCCACGACGCCGACGTAGCGTCCCTGCTGCGCGAGGGTACGAGTCTCGTGTTCGTCGAGACGCCCGCCTCCCTGACGATGGAGATGTGGGACGTGCCCGCCGTCTGCGCGGCTGCCCATGACCGTGGAGTCCCCGTCGCCTGCGACGCGACGTGGGGAACGCCGGTCTTCCTCGACGCGCACGCGCTCGGGATCGACATCTCTATCCACGCCGCGACCAAGTTCATCAACGGCCACTCCGATCTCCTGCTCGGGCTCATCACCGGAACCCTCGACGCCCTGGCCGGCGTTCGCGCGTACTGCGACCGCAGCGGCACCCATGCCGCCCCGGACACCTGCTGGCTCACACTGCGCGGACTGCGCACCCTGGCGGTGCGCATGGAACGCCACCAGCGATCGGCTCTCGCCGTCGCTCAGTGGCTGCAGCCACAGCCCTCCGTCCAGCGCGTCCTCTTCCCCGCCCTCGACACCGATCCCGGCCACAAGCTGTGGCAATCGCAGTTCTCCGGTGCGGCAGGCCCGTTCACCGTCGAGTTGGCCCCGTGCAGCGAAGAGGCGTTCACCCGGTTCATCGACGGCCTCTCGCTGTTCGGCCTCGGCACGAGCTGGGGCGGATTCGAGAGCCTGGTCATGCCCGCCGTGCCCCACCATCTGCGAGCCATGGACGCCCCGGCGAACGCGCCCCGACTCGTCCGCTTCCACATCGGGCTGGAAAGCCCGCAAGACCTCTGCGACGACCTGGCCACCGCACTTACCGCGCTGCAGGGCGATGCAGACACCGACGCGGGCACTCCGCGGCAGGCAAGCGCATGACCATTATCGTCATCCCAGAGTGTCCATCCGGCGATCTTCAACTCAGCGGGGCACGATGAGCGAGCACACGCACGACACCGCCTTCGCCTACGACAGGGCCGGCCTGGACGAGGCGTTGGGCCTTCTGGCCGATGCGGCCACCGGGGTCCCCGGGTGTCGTCCTGTGGCGCCCGTGTGCCGATAGGGACTTGGCCGCGGTGAGGGCTCGCCTCGACCACTCGTTCGTGTCGATCACCGAGTGCGCCGGCAGGCGGTGGTTCCGTTCGGTGGCCGCGAACCCGATGGCTGACCCCGGGTCGATCGTGAGCGACGTGGTCGGCGCGGCCCGGAAGGTCGCGCGCTTGGTGCGCTGACCCGCAGGGTTGTTCCTGGCGTCGACGTGGACCAGCTCGCCGGGCCGGTCGCGTTCGAAGCGGCGGATGACCAGTCCGGTGGGCCGGTCCAGGAAGGCCGGACGAGTCAGGATCCGGTGGGTGGTCGAGGCGGGCAGGCCCAGGACCGGGCCGAGACACGCGCAGGACCGAACTTGCGGGCCTGACACAGCCGGCACACCCGCCGGGGTGCGGTGCGTCGGACGCCGGCTGGAGCGGTCGTGCAGCCCTCGTTCGCCTTCGGCCCGCCGGCGGCGGACCCACATGTGGGCCATGACGCGCGAGATCCCCGTCCCGGCTGCGACATGCGCGACGACCGGACGGCCCGGGCGGACACGCACGATGAGAAGCCGCATGTCCGTCACAGCCCCGATGACGACCTACGGCGCCGGTGAGTTTCACAGGCAACGCGAAGTGACATGGTGCCGACCTCACCTGGTCGTACAGGTGAGGACGCGCGCATCTCCTCCATTACACGTCATCGCCGCAGGACGACAGCATCAAGCCCCACGCGCTGCCGTGCCCCTGAGCGACGGGGCCTGCTTCCCGATGCCCGGTGCGGGTGGTGGGGTGGTCAGCGGAGAGCCACCGGGAGGCGTTCGATGCCCCACATGAAGTTGGAGCGCAGGCGTTCGACCGGGCCGACGAGTTCCATATGGGTCACCTTCTCGGCGAGCACTTCCAGGAGGACCTTCAGCTCGACCCTGGCCAGAGGGGCGCCCAGGCAGAAATGGGGGCCGATGCCGAAGGTGAGATGGCGGTTGGGCGCACGGCCGAGGTCGAAGCGGTCCGGGTCGGGGAACACCGTCTCGTCGCGGTTGACGGAGGAGTTCCAGAGGGCGACCGTCTCCCCGGCGCGGACCAGCTGGTCGCCGACCTGGACGTCCTTCTTGGCGACACGGGTGACATGCAGGGCCGGGCTGGTGTAGCGCAGCACCTCGTCGACCGCGGACTCGATGTCCACCGCTCCGCTGCGCAGCCGCTCCCACTCGCCCGGGTTCTCCATCAGTGCCAGCAGCCCGGCGGCGGAGGCGTGGCGGGTTGTCTCGTTGGCGCCGGTGAGCAGCCCGTCGCAGTTGAGCAGGACCTCCTCGTCGGTGAGGCGGCGCCCGTCCAGGTCACCCTGGATGAGCGCGCTGACCACATCGGCACCGGGGTTGCGCCGCCGCTCCTCCACCAGCTCCGTGTAGTAGAGGAAGATCTCCGCGTGCGCCTCGGTCTTCTCCATGGTGCTCATCGGGCACTTGGCCTCGCCGCCGACCGAGGCGCCGAACGCCTTGCTGGTCAGGTCGATCATCATGGCCCGCTCCGACTGCGGGATCTCCATGATGTCGCAGATGATCGCCGCGGGCAGCACCGCCGCGATCTCGCTGACGAAGTCCACCACGTCCCTGCGCAGCGCCTCCTCCACCAGCGGCTCGATCACCCGGCGCATCGACGCCTCCAGCGTGGCGACGACCCTCGGCAGGAAAGCCGAGTTCATCAGCTGGCGCAGCCGGGGATGCGTCGGCGGATCGGTGACGATGAGCATCTTCCCCGCCGCCGCCTCCACCGCGGCCGGATCGGAGTCGACGCGCATGCCCAACTCGGAGGTGAACGCGTCGGTGTTCCGGTACACCTGCAGCGCCGGCTGGTACGCCATGACGGCCCAGAAGCCGGGTCCCGGCGGATGGTTGTTCCAGTGGACGGGCGAGGTGGCCCGCAGATGCGCCCACAGCGCCACCGGGTCCCCGGACTCGTAGAGCGCCGGGTCCGCCACATCGATCGTGGCGCGGTCGAGCGCCGCGAAGCCCCTCGTGTCGGCCACGCCTCAGCCCGCCTTCCGTACGGCGAAGACCTCGTAGATCTCCGTGCCCGCGAGCAACGCGTCCTGCTCCACCACCACGTCGAACCCGTGCGTGTCCAGCAGCGATACGAACGCCTTCAGCGTGCCGTCCAGGTCGTGGACCTCGGCGACCACCTGGCCGACCTTGGGCCAGTCGGCCTCCGACAGGCCCCGCAGCACCTCCAGTTCGCTCTTCTCCACGTCGACCTTGAGCAGGTCGATCGAGGTGACTCCGAGCTCCGCGATGACGTCGGACAGCGTCCGCACCGGCACCTCGATCTCCACGGTCTCGTGCCGGCCCGCCAGCATGTCCTCGACGTCCTCCTCGTCGAAGCCGCTGCGCACCAGGAAGGTCCGGGTCAGCGCGGCCTCCGACACTGCGTCGGCGTGGAAGCCGGACATCACGGTGGAGTCGGGGTAGTACGTCATCCGCCCGGTGCCCGTGTGGTCGGACAGCGCGCACCGGGTGGCCGTCGCGTCGATGCCGTGCGCCGCGACGTTGGCGCTCAGCGCCGCGTACGGGTCCGGCGCCGGCTCGAAGGCGTGGAAGGTGAGCCCCGCGCACTCGGTGTGGAAGAACAGCGTCGACATCCCGATGTTCGCGCCGACGTCGAACACGGTGCCGCCCGGACTCAACGTGATGCCGTGCTGCATGTAGCAGCGCTCAGCGAAGATGTCCCGATACAGCAACGCCGTCTCACCCGTGCTGACATGAGACACCATCAGGCCGTTGGGCAGTCTCATCGTCTCCATGGCCGTCATGCCGCCGAGCCGTCGAGGGCCTGGCGCAGGCTGAGCGGCCGCATGTCGCTCCAGTGCTCGTCGACGTAGGCGACGCACTCCTCCTCGGTGCCGGTGAAGCCGCCCGGCCGCCAGCCCGCCGGGGTGGGCAGCTCGGCCGGGAACAGGCCGTACTGCTCCTCGGCGTTGATCAGGACGGTCCAGCGCTCGGGGCCGTTGTCGCTCATCTGAAGTTCCTCCGGTGCAGGGGATGAAAGGGGTTGTGGAATGGGCCGGGTCAGGACGCGGCCAGGGCCTCGGTCAGTCGCCGGACGGTCGGGTGACGGTAGAGCATCCGCACGGGTGCGTCCGTGATGCCCTGTTCCCGCAGCCGGACCATCACGCGGATGGCCAGCAGCGAATTGCCGCCGGTCAGAAAGAAGTTGTCGTCCGGGCCGACCGCGGCGCCCAGCACCTCGTGCCAGATTCCGGTGATCCGCGAGGCGAGATCGGGGGCGTCGGACGCGGACCCGGGTGCCGGTGCTGCGGTCGCGGGTTCCGTGGCCCGTCCCGGCTCCGGCAGACGCGCGGCGTCCAGCTTGCCGTTCCCGGTCACGGGCAGCTGGTCCAGGACCGTGACCGTGCTGGGCACCATATACGAGGGCAGGGTCCGCACCAGATGCTCGCGCACGGCGGCCGGATCCGCCCCCGGGCCCACCACGTACGCGTCCAGGTGTGCGTCCCCGGCCTCGCCGCGGTGCCGCAGGACGACGGCAGCCGCCCGCACCTCGGCGGCCTCCAGCAGCCGGTTCCTGATCTCGTCGAGCTCGATCCGGTACCCGCGCACCTTCACCTGCCCGTCGAGCCGGCCCAGATGCTCCAGTTGCCCGTCGTGGCGCAGCCGCCCGCGGTCACCGCTGCGGTACAGCCGGGCCCCGGGATCCCGGACAGGTGGTCCGGACGGAACCGCTGCGCGGTCATCCCGGGCCGCCCGTGGTAGCAGCGCGCCACTCCGGCGCCGCCGACGTGGATCTCGCCGGGCACGCCGGGCGGCAGCGGACGGCCGTACGGATCGAGGACGTGCAGCGTCCAGCCGGGCAGCGGGATGCCGATGGAGCGGCTGCCCGCGAGCGCGTCCCGCCGGGTCAGCCCGGTCCAGGTGCAGTGCACGGTCGTCTCGGTGATGCCGTACATGTTCACGACGCGGCACCCGCCCTCCGGATGCGCGTCGAACCACGGCAGCAGGGTGCGCGAGTCCAGCGGCTCACCGCCGAACACGAGCAGCCGCACGTCGAGCGCCGACGCGTCGGAGGTCTCGGTGGACAGCAACTGCACAAAGGCAGAGGGGTTTGATTGAGAACCGTGACCCGCTCGGTGTGCAGCAGCTCCCGGAACTCCTCCGGCACCCGCGCGACATCCTCCGGTACGACGACCAGCCGGCCGCCCGTGGCGAGACAGCCCCAGATCTCCCACACCGAGAAGTCGAACGCGAACGAGTGGAAGAACGTCCACACGTCGTCGCCGCCGAACCCGAACTCCTCGCGCGTCCCTGCCAGCAGTGCCGCGAAGTTGCGGTGCTCGACGACCACGCCCTTGGGCCGGCCGGTCGACCCCGAGGTGTAGATGACATAGGCCGGGTCCCCGGGCGCGGCGTCCTTGCCGACGGCGGGCACGTCCTCGGCCGCGGGGGCGGCTCCAGGCGCGGGCATCCGTCGAAGGCCGCGTGCGGCTCGCGGGCCAGGACCAGCGAGAGTCCCGCGTCCCGCGTGAGGTAGCGCAGCCGGTCCTCGGGGTACGACGGGTCCAACGGGACATAGGCCGCACCGGACTTGAGCACGCCGAGCAGCGCGGCGACGAGTTCCGCACCCCGTCGCAGACACACCGACCCGGTCGCCGGGGCCGACGCCGCGCGAGCGCAGGGCATGACCGATCGCGTCGGCCCGGCGATCGAGCTGACGGTACGTCAGGTCGCCGTCGGGTGCCGAGACCGCGACGGCGTCCGGCCGCTCCCCGGCCCGGGCGGAGACCAGGCCGTGGATCGTGGCATCCGCCTCCACCGGTGTGCCGCCCGGGGCGGCAGCCGCACCCGGTTCCCCGGAGACATGCCCGGCCACCTCGGCCAGCAGCGCCTCCACCGCCTCACGCGCCACGACATCGGCGGCGAAGTCGCAGCTCAGCACGGACTCGTCCGCCCCGGCACCGAGGCGGAAGGCGAGCACGGCCGACGCGGGCGCGGGCGCCGTGCGCAGCAGCAACCGCAGCCCCGCCGCCGTCAGACGGTCGACGGCCGCCGGGGCAGCGGGCAGCCGCAGTTCCACGGAGTGCGCCGGGACGGGCCCGGACGTCCAGCTCACACCGGACAGGGCCTCCCCGGCCGTACACGCTTCCCCGGGGCGGGCGGCCGGACGGCCGTGGCGGTGTCCGTCCTCGCCAGGCCGGGGTCGGCCGGGCCGGGCCGCCGTAGCACCAGCGCCGGGACGGCGCCGCCCGTCCTGCGGGCCAGGGCCGTGGTCAGCGAGGCCAGGACCGCAGCCTCACCGGCATCGGAGCCCAGCGTGACGGTGAGGTTCTCGCGTGTCCCAGGGCCGGCGCTCGCGCCCGACGCCCACTCCAGGGCGAGCCGCTCCCCGCCGCCGTCCTCGACCGGCTCGGGCAGCGACAGCGGCCCGGACTCCGACGGCTCTTCCACCAGCAGACAGGCCAGGCCCGCCAGTCCGCCCTCGTCGAGCGCCTCGGGACGCGCGCCCACCACCAGGTCCTGGACACGGTCGGCGTAGGTCAGCAGGCAGACGCGGACGGCGGGCCCGTCGCCGGGGGCGAACGGGCGCGTGGCCGTGCGCCGGCACAGCCGGTCGGCGCGGGGTCCGTGCTCGCATACGGCAGGGCCTCGGTCCACACGACCGCCCTGCGCGCCCACGGGCCAAAGAGCCCGTCGAGGCGTTGCTGGACCAGGGCCGCGTCCAGCCGCCGCAGCGCGCGCAGTACGAGGGACCTCACAGGCGCTCCGGCAACGGCCGGACGGCGACCTGCTCGGCCATCGCGCGCAGCACGGCCAGCGGGTCCTCGGCGAGGTACATGTGGCCGCCCTCGAACTCCACCAGCGAGCGGCCTTCCGTGGACACGTCGGCCCAGCCCCGACAGTCCTCCTCGGTGACCAGATGGTCGGACTCGCCGCGGAACACGGTGACCGGTACCGGCAGCGGCTCGCCGTCGGCGGGCCGGTAGGACTCGTGCAGCTCGACGTCCGAGCGCAGCACCGGCAGCACCACTTCACGCAGGTCGGGGTCGGCCAGCGCGGGGTGGACGTACCCGGCGAGCTGCTCCACCCGGGCCACGAACTCCTCGTCGTCCAGGCCGGCCGAGTGCCGGCCGAGCGGCACCCGGGTGCGGCGGAGCCGCTGACGAGGAGCCGGCCGGGTGCGGGAAGCCCGGCGGCGGGCAGGGCCCGGGCCAGTTCGTAGGCGAGGATCGCGCCGAAGCTGTGGCCGAACAGGGCGTACGGCCCGGCCCCGGCGTACGGGGCGACCAGCTTCGACAGGTCCGCCACCGCCGACTCGAGGTCGGTGTACGGGTCCTCGTGGTAGCGCTCTTCACGTCCCGCCGGCTGCAGGGGGACGAGCTCGATGCCCGCGGGCGGCGCGGGCCAGCCGCGGTAGAAGGTGGCGCCCGCACCGGCGTAGGGCAGGCAGAGGATCGGGATGGGGCTCACGGGGTGCTCCAGTCTCGAAGGGTGCTCAGGAGGAGGCCATGCGCTCGCGGATGGCCTCCTCGACGTAGGCGGCCAGATCCCGCAGAACGGGGTTCTCGAAGACGGCGGTCATCGGGATGACGAGCTGCGCCTGGCGCTTGAGCCGGGCGACCACCCGGATGGCGAGCAGCGAGTGGCCGCCGACCTCGAAGAAGTGGTCGGCGGGGCGCAGCCCCTCCACGCCGAGCACCTCCTGGCAGATACGGATGAGCAGCTCCTCGGTCGCGGTGCGCGGACCGTCGTCCACGGCCTGCTCCGCGGTCTCCTCCGCCTCGCCGGGCGCGGCCGTCTTGAGCTCGGCGAGCGCCATCCGGTCGAGCTTGCCCGCCGGGGTCAGCGGCATCTCGTCCAGCAGGGTGTACGTGGAGGGCCGCATCCATTCGGGCAGCCGCCGCTCGGCGTGTTCGCGCAGCTCGCGCACGGTCGTGCCCGGGGTCGCACGCAGGTAGGCCGCGAGGACGGCCTCGCTCTCGCGCTCCTGGCAGACCACCCCGCAGTCCAGCGTGCCGGGGAACCCGGCGAGCACCGCCTCGATCTCGCCCAGCTCGACGCGGTAGCCGCGCACCTTCACCTGGTGGTCGGCGCGCCCCAGGTACTCCAGACGCCCGTCCCAGGTCCAGCGCGCCCGGTCTCCGGTGCGGTACATGCGCGAGCCGTCGGCCGCCCATGGGTCCGGGACGAACCGGGACGCGGTCATACCGGGTCGGCCGAGGTAGCCGCGCGCCACCGAAGGGCCGCTGATGTACAGCTCACCGGGTGTGCCCGCCGGCACCGGCTGAAGGCCCGCGTCGAGCACGCGCACGGCCTGGCCGGGCAGGGCGGCGCCGAGGTGCGGCGCGGTGTCTCCGCCGACGGCCGCCCAGGTGGTGTCGACGGCCGTCTCCGTGGTGCCGTAGACGTTGACGGCGTCGAGGACGCCCCGGCCGGTCAGCTCTCCCAGCCGCCGCCACAGCGTGGGGGAAGGGCTCGCCGCCGATCCACAGCCGCAGTCCGCTGCCCGGTTCCAGCTCCTCGGCCAGGGGCCGACCAGGTGCTCCGCGTGGGCCGGGGTGAGGTCGAGGTCGGTGAGGCGCTGCCCGGCGACGGACCGGGCGAGCTGCTCGGGATCGCGGCGCTCGGCCTCGTCGACGATCACGACCGTGTCCCCGCGGCAGACGCGCGTCCACTGCTGCACGGAGGCGTCGAAGGACGGGCTGGCGTTCCAGCCGACCCGGCCGGCGGACGGGCGGACGATCCCCGCCCGCTCCAGGCCCGCCAGCAGGCTTGCCACGGCACGGTGGCTGACCTGGACCCCTTGGGGCGCCCGGTGGAGCCGGAGGTGTAGATGACGTACGCGCACTGGTCCGGGTGGACTTCGGCGACCGGGCCGGGCGTTCCCGCGGGGCCTGCTCGGCGTCCAGCAGCACGGTGGTGGCGAGGTCGTCGAACTGGCCTTCGTACGACGTCGTCGACGTGGTCAGGACCAGCCGCACCCGCTGTCGCGGATCAGGAAGTCCAGGCGCTCGGCCGGATACCGCGGGTCCAGCGGCAGGTAGGCGGCACCGGCGCGCAGGACGCCGAGGACGGCGGCCAGGAGCTCGGCGGAGCGCGGCAGGCACAGGCCGACCACCGTGTCGGGGCCGGCGCCGTGGGCCGTCACGATCCGGGCGACGGCGTCGGCCCGCGCATCCAGTTCGGCGAAGGTCAGGACGATGTCGCCGTCCACGACCGCCGGGGCGTCCGGCCGTGCCTCGACCGCGTCGCGGAACCGCGCCGGGAGCGTGGGCGCGTCGGTGTCGGCCCGCTTCGCGGCGCCCAGCGCCAGGACGCGGGCCTCCTCTTCCGCGTCGAGCACCGGCAGCACCGCCAGGGATGCCTCTGGCCGTGCGGCGACCGTGCGCAGCAGATACGCGAACCGGCGGGCCAGCGCCTCGACGCTCTCCCGCTCGAACAGGTCGCTGGCGTAGTAGAAGTCGCAGCGCAGCGCGCCCGAGGGCTGCACGATGTAGTCGACCGCGAGGTCGTAGCGGGTGATGTCGGGCTGCACGTCCAGCGCCTCGACCGCCACGCCGTCGACGGTGAGCCGCGGCTGCTTCTCCATGTTGAAAGCGACCTGCACCAGCGGGTTGTGGGCCAGAGTCCGCTCCGGGGCGATCTCCTCCACCAGGCGGTCGAAGGACAGCCCCTGGTGGTCGTAGGCGTCCAGCGAGGCCTCGCGGACGCGTGCCACCAAGTCGCGGAAGGAGCCCGCCGGGTCCACGGTGGCACGCAGCGGCAGCAGGTTCATGAAGAAGCCGACCAGCTCCTCCGTCTCGGAGGCCTCACGGTTCGCGGCCGGCATGCCGACGACGAAGTCGTGCGTCCCCGACCAGCGCGCGATCAGCAGCTGGAACGCGGCGAGCAGCACCATGTGGGTCGACGCCCCGCACTCCTTCGCCAGCGCGGCCAGCGCCGCCGCGTCGGCCGCGGGCACCTCGAAGGTGAGGAACCTCCCGTCGAAGGACTGCGCGGCGGGACGCGGGTGGTCCAGCGGCAGGGCCAGCACGTGCGGGCAGCCGTCCAGGTGCTCGCGCCAGAACGTCAGGTCCCCGGCGAACTCCCCGGCCGCGAACCGCTGCCGCTCCCAGGAGGCCACGTCCACGAACTGCACGGACAGCTCCGGGAACTCGGCCTCACGACCGGCGCTCAGCGCCTGGTACGCATCGCTGATTTCCCGGAAGACGATCTCCATCGACCAGCCGTCGGTGGCGATATGGTGGATCACCAGTAGGAAGACGTGCTCGTCCGGGCCGACGTGGAACAGCCGAGCGCGCAGCACCGGTCCCGTCGCCAGGTCGAAGGGCTGGGCCACGACGTCACGGATCTCGCTCTCCAGCGCCTCCGGCTCGACCTCGGTGACCTCAAGGCCCAGCGAGAACGGCTCGCCCACGACCTGCAGTGGCTCGCCGTCGCGGGAGACGAACGTGGTGCGCAGCGTCTCGTGCCGGGCGACGACCGCGTCGACCGCTCCGGCGAGCGCCCGCACGTCCAGCGGGCCCGTCAGCCGCAGCGCATACGGATAGACGAACTCCAGCCCGCGCCGGCCCATCTGGTCGGCGAACCACAGGCGCGCCTGGGAGAAGGAGGCGGGGGACGGACCGTCCTGGCCGAGGCGGGTCAGGAGGGAACGCTGCGCAGGCTGATCAGTCACGGGGCGGGATTCCTTCGTTGCTCGGTGGAGGGGACAGCCGTTCGGTCTCGTGGCGTACGGCCGCGGCGAAACCGTGGAGCGTGGGGTTCTCGAAGAGCGCCCTGGTCCGCAGCCGCACCCCGAAACGCTCCCGGCACCGGTTGAGGACCCTTCCGACCGCCAGCGAGTCGCCGCCGAGGTCGAAGAAGTTGTCGGCGGGGGCGATGTGCCGCCCGCCCAGGACGCGCGTCCAGATCCGCGCGACGTCCCGTTCCAGCGGACACTCGGGTGTCTCGGGGGCGGCCGCGGTGAGCTGGGGCCGGGGCAGGGCGCCGTGGTCGACCTTGCCGTGCGGGCCGACGGGCAGCGCGTCCAGCAGGACGACGACCGCGGGGACCATGTGCCCGGGCAGCAGGGCGCGCAGCCGTTCGCGCAGCGCGGGCCCCTCCACGGCGGGGGACACACCCACGGCGGGTACGGCGTACGCGGCGAGCCCCGGGCCCGCCGGGAGGTCGTCACGCAGCACGACCGCGGCGCCTGCGACCTCCGGCAGTGAGGCCAGCGCCGCTTCCACCTCACCGAGTTCGACCCGGTGGCCGCGCACCTTCACCTGACGGTCCCGGCGCCCGACGAACTCCAGCCGGCCCTGGGCGTCGTACCTTACGAGGTCTCCGGTGCGGTACATCCGGCCGCCGTCCCCGGCGAACGGGTCGGGCAGGAAGGCGGCCGCGGTCCGTCCGGGCAGCCCTCGGTAGCCGCGTGCGACACCGGGCCCGGCGATGAACAGCTCACCGGTCTCACCGGCCGGCACGGGACGCAGGCCGGCGTCCAGCACATGGCAGCGGACGTCCGGCAGCGGGACGCCGAGGTGCGGTGTCTCCGCGTCGACGGGGCCGTGGTGGCGTCGACCGTGCACTCGGTCGGACCGTACATGTTCCAGGCGCGCAGGCCCTGCACACGCTCCAGCCGGCGCAGCTCGGCCCACAGGGCGGGCGGTACGGGCTCGCCGCCGACCAGCAGCCGCAGCGACAGGCCCGCGGCGGCCAGCGGCCCGGCCAGCAGGGCGAGGTGCGAGGGCACCACGTCCATGTCGGTCACGCCGTGCCGTACGAGGTCGTCGACCAGGGCGGCCGGGTCGACGCGGACGTCCTCGTCCAGCAGGACCAACGTGTCGCCGCGGCACAGGCGCACCCACTGCTGGACCGAGGCGTCGAAGCAGGCGCTCGCGTTCCAGGCGACCCGCGCGGGACCGACACCGCCGAGGACCGTCGCCTCCAGGCCGCGCAGCAGGCTCAGGACATTGGCGTGGGTGACCTCGACCGCCTTGGGGCGGCCCGTGGTGCCCGAGGTGCAGAGCACATACGCCAGGTCGTCGGGACGGATGCCGTGTGTGGCTGTTCCGTCCGCGGGCGGCAGCGGCAGCGCCACCTCCGTCACCGGGCACTCCACCGGCCAGTCCCGTGGCGGCTTCAGGCCCGGCCCGGTGAGAGTGAGCGCGGCGCCGGAGCCCGCGATCATGTGGCGTAGCCGGCCGGCCGGGTGGCGGGGGTCGAGTGGCAGATAGGCGCAGCCCGCCTTCAGCACGGCCAGCAGCGCGACGACCTGCTCGGCGCTCCGGGCGAAGTGCAGGCCCACCACCGATCGCGGGGCCGTGCCCGTGCGCACCAGCTGCGCGCAGAGCCGGTCGGACAGCTCGTCCAGCTCCGCGTAGGTCAGCTCGCCGTCGTTCGTGACGACCGCCGCGCGGCGCGGATGGGCCCGCGCCGCGGCCGAGACCGCCGTGTGGACACCGGACGTCATGAGGCTGCGTACGAGAAACGCGCGGGGGCCATGTCGAGGGCGGCCACGTCCTTGGCGAGCTGCTCGTGCAGCACGGCCAGCCGCGTCGGGTCCGGGTGCTGCCCGTCGCGCTCACGCATCAGCTCCTGCGTGGTGCGCAGCAGCGGCACCAGCTCGTCGACACCGAGGCCCTTGCCCTCAAGGTAAGGCAGCGACCAGAAGTCGAAGTCGTACAGCGGCAGCCACACCGACTCCGTCACCCGGTCGAACATCTTGTCGCACCAGGCGGCGGCCTCCTTCGAGTTCATCGTCGCGTGCGACCAGTCGTAGGCGGCGCCCTCGATCCCGTACACCTCCTTGTTGCGGTAGACGGGAGAGCGCGGGTTGCCCCACCAGGGCTGGGCGCGCCAGAAGGTCGGGCCGGTCTCGTTGACGAAGTCGATGGTGTTCTGCATGGTGCGTTCGTTCTCGCCGGGGAAGCCGACGATGATCGACGCGAACGTGGTGATGCCGCGCTCCTTCAGCCGGGCGATGCCGGCCCGGTACTGCGAGTCCTGCGCCAGCTTGTTCATGTTGGCGAGGATGTCGGCGTCACCCGACTCGATGCCCAGGAACACACCCCGGCAGCCGCTCTGCGCGGCGAGGTCGAAGGTCTCCTCGTCGCGGGCGTTGGAACAGCGGAAGTACGAGTACCAGTCGAGACCGAGGTCCTCCTCGATCATCATCCGGCACAGCTCCTTGAACCGTTTCGGCGGGACGTTGAACGTGTCGTCCACGAACACCAGGTTCTTCACGCCGAGTTCGGCCATCGCCCGCAGCTCGCGGCGGACCGTGTCCACCGACGCGGTGGTCAGCGCGCCCGCCCGGGTGGGGTAGTCGCAGAAGCTGCACTTGAAAGCGCAGGAGCGGGCCGTGCGGGTCTGTGCGGTCATCCCGATCTGGTCGGGCGTGAAGCTCTGCCAGTCGATCGCGCAGGCGTCCAGGTCGTTGGCCTCGGGCCTGCGCCGGTTGGCGACCCAGTCGTCCTTCGGGCAGGTGATCAGGTTGGCGACCTCTTCCAGTGGCCGTCCGCGCAGCACCGCCTGGCACAGCTCCGTCAGCGCGTGCTCACCTTGCGACTCACGGACGTAGGAGTCGGCTCCCATGCCGTGGAACAGGTCCTGCACCTCGTCGGTGATGCCGTCCAGGCACAGGTTGTCGATCAGCGGGCCGCCCACCACGATGTGCGAGGTGGGGAGTGGCGCCTGACGAAGTCCACGATCGGGGTGACCGAGAGGATGTTGACGTAGAACGTCGTGGTGATCGCCACGACCGCCGGGCGCTCGGCGAGCAGCCGCGCCAGCCGCTCCTGCTCGGCCCCGAACAGCGACACCGCGTCGGTGCGGATGCCGTGCCGGCGCAGGAAGTTGGTCAGATACAGGCCGGCCAGGTTGAAGACCTCACCGACGTGATAGCGGTCGCTGCGTCCGGTCGCCCTGTTGCGCAGGGTGCTCAGGACGTCCATCCACGGCATCGGGCGGCCGTCGATCTCGAGGTGTTCCTTGCGGTAGATCTGCCACTCGGGCGAAGTCGGGCCGCTTCGCTCGCACATGAGGCGGTAGTCCTGGAAGTCGCCCTCGTTGTAACCGACGACGACGCAGTCGAGTTCCGGCATCTGGTGGATGCTCCAAGTCTGGGGAGAGGAACGTTCGAGTGGGTGACGGAACGTTCAGGCGAGGGGCCCGGGAGCCGGCCGCACGGTCGGTGCGCACTCCTGGAGGGTCACCAGCTCGCCCATGGCGACCAGGATCTTCCGGCCGCCCTGGTAGGCGTCGCGCCCGTGCGCGGACAGGACGTTGTCGACGAGCATCAGGTCACCGGGCTGCCAGCTCTCGCGCCGGGTGGCCGTGTCGTAGGCCGCGTTGAGCGTGGCCACGTCCTCGGCGGTCAGCCCGGTGCCGTCGCCGAAGGCGGTGTCGAAGGGCAGGCCGTCCTCGCCGTAGGTCATGGCCAGCACGTCGAGGACCTCCTCATCCAGCGACCAGCGGCTCCAGAACGCGGCGTGGTTGAACCACACCTCCTCGCCCGTCACCGGGTGGCGGACCAGCGCGGAGCGGCGCTGGACGGTGCGCAGCCCGGACTCGCCGGTCCACTCGAAGCCGATGAGGTTGCGTGCGCAGTACTCCTCCACCGCCTCGCGGCGGTCGGTGGCGAACGCGGTCGGCCAGGGCAGCCCCACATGGCTGTGGTAGTTGCGGGTGAGCAGCCAGCCCGCCTCGCGGAACCGCTCCACGAGGCCGTCGGGCAGCGCGGCCAGCACCTCGCGGACATCGGCGACCGTGGTGGCGCCGCCCTTCTCCGGAGCCTCCAGGCAGCAGAAGATCAGCAGACCCGGGAAGTCCAGGGTGTAGCTGTTCTCGTTGTGCAGGTGGATGGGCTGCGCGGGCGGCAGGTCCGTGGAGGAGTACACGTCGTCGCCGTACGCGCTGCGCGGGGTGGCCTTCTCCTTGTAGGCGGCCCGCCGCTCCACGAGGATGTCGCGCAGTTCGGCGAACTCCTCCGGCCGGGTGATGGGCAACCCGCGGATCAACAGGTGCCCGTGGCGCAGCAGTTCGGTACGGATCGCCGCCCGCTGTTCCGACAGCCAGGCACGGGCCCGGAAGAGGTCCGGCAGCTCGGGCGTGGGAAGGACCGGCGGCTTGCCAGGCTCCAGGAGGAGGGGCAGCTCGGTGGCGGGAAGCGTGACGGGGTTCATAACAGGGGACTCCGCTCCTGCAGGTGGCGTCGCACCACCGCGGTGAGGGTGGCCATGTGGTCGTGGAGATAGAAGTGGCCGCCGGACAGGACGTGGATCTCGCTGTGCCCGGTGCCGAGTTCGCGCCATCGCCGAAGCCGGTCGACGGTGACGGCCGAGTCGCTGTCGCCGCCGAACGCGACGACAGGGCAGTCCAGACGGCGGTCTTCCTCGCCGTAGGAGTAGCTGTCGGTGACGGCCATGTCCGAACGGCAGGCGTCGAGGACGAGGTCGATCAGATCGGGCTCCGCCAGGATGTCCTCCGGCATTCCGCCGCGCTCCTTCAGCAGCGCCAGCAACTCGTCGTCCGTGAGCCGGGCCGGGGACACCGCTGCCGGGCGGTGGGTGTGCGCCGCCGCGGCGGCCGAGGGATAGAACGCGGCCACGGGGCATCCGGCCTGCTGCAGCCGCCAGCACACCTCGAAGCCGAGCAGGGCCCCGAGGCTGTGTCCGAAGACATGCAGGGGCGTGTCCAGGCCGGCCAGCACCTCGGCCAGTGGATCGGCCAGCGCCGCGACCTCGGTGGCCGGTTCCTGCCCGTATCGGGCGCCCCGGCCGGGGTACTGGGCAGCGACCACGCGGACGCTGCTGGGGAACCACTGGGCCCAGTTGCCGTATGTCTGGGCGGAGCCGCCGGAGTGCGGAAGGAGTACGAGGCCGGCTTCGGCGGTCTTGGCCCGGGAGGTGACGTCCCAGAGCCAGTCGCCGGGCTGGGGCGTGGGCCGATTGTGGTGGGGCGCGGGGTTCCCCGCGCCCCCGGGCATCGCGGGAGGCCGGTCGGTTGTCAGGTTCGGGAGCTCGGTCACGCGTGGCCTTCCCCGTCCGAGCCGGATCCGGTCGCGACGGCCTGTGATCTGGCCGCCCCCGGATCAGCTCCGTCAGATGGGCCGCCAGCGCGGCGAGTTCGCTGTGGCGGAACACGTCCCTCACCGGGACCCGTAGGCCGAGTTCGTCCGAGAGCCGGTTGGCGACCCGGGACGCGGCGAGCGAAGTGCCGCCCACCTGGAAGAAGTTGGCTTCACGGGTTGGGGAGTCGCAGTCGAGCAGCTCGCTCCACACGGTGGCGACCAGTTCCTCCAGCACGCCCCGGGGGCGGCGCCCGCGGCTTCGGGGGCGTCGGTGGAAGCCTCGGCCGCCGTGCGCCCGGCCGGGACGGCCGCCTCCTCGACCAGCCGGTGGAGCGTCAGTTCCGGCCCCGCGACCGCCTTCTCGAGCAGCCGCAGATAGGCCCGGCCCAGCTCTTCCATCGTCGACCGGTCGAACAGGTCGGTGCGGAACGCGAAGTCGCCGCGTACGCCCTGGGCGCCGGAGGTCAGGTAGAAGGTCAGGTCCTCCTGTACGTCGAGCCCTCGCGGCGGCAGGTGCTCGACGGTGAGGCCGGACAGGGAGAGTGGCGCGGTGAGTTCCTGGTGGGAGGCGACTGTGACCTGGACCAGTGGGTTGTGGCCCGCCGCGCGCGGCAGTTCCAGTCGCTCCAGTAACAGCTCGAAGGGCAGCTCGTCCCGCTTGTAGGCGTCGATGAGGCTCCGCCCGGTGCGGACCAGGACGGCGGCGAAGCTCTCCTCGGGAGAGAGGGCGCCCCGGATGGGCAGCACGTTGACGAAGAACCCGATCAGCTCCTCGGTCTCCGGCAGGGCGCGGTTGGCCGTGGTGATGCCGGTGACCAGGTCCCACTGCCCCGACCAGGCGGCGAGCAGTGTCTGGAAGGCCGCGAACTGCACGGCGAAAGGCGTCGTCCCCGGGCCGTCGCCAGCTCCGCCACGGCAGCCGAAACGGTCGGCGGGACGGTGAAAACGATGCGGTCGCCGGAGCTGGAGCGTACGGCCGGACGCGGCCTGTCGGTCGGCAGCGCGAGCAGAGCCGGCGCCCCGGCCAGCACCTCGCGCCAATGCGTCAGGGCTTCCTCGTGCGAGGCTTCATCGTCCGCGAGAGATCGCTGCCATACGGCGAAATCCGGATACTGTACAGCCATTTCGGCCAATTCCGCGACGTCCGCCAGAACTTTGGCGTCGGTTACCGAGGGCAGCTCGGTCGCTGCGTCGTAGAGCGCGGCCAGCTCCCGGTGGAAGACATCCATCGACCAGCCGTCGTTGGCGATGTGATGGAAAACCGCGACCAGCACATGCTCCTGGGCGCCGAGCCGGAACAGCCGGGCCCGCAGCAGTGGATCACGTTCGAGGTCGAACGGCAGCCGGGTGAACTCCTCCAGCGCCGCTTCCAGTTCCGTCGGTCCGGCGACATCCTCGGGAACCAGCCGAAAGGGTGCCGGATCGGCGACCATCTGGGACAACTTGCCCTGTAGGACAACGAATCCGGTCCGCAGCGCCTCGTGCCGGGCGAGTACGGCGCCCAGCGCCGCGGCCAACGCGCCCACGTCCACCGGGCCGGTCAGCCGGTAGGCGTGCGGCGCGGTCAGCGAACGGTCGTCGTCCCCGGCGACCTGCTGGGCGAGCCACATGCCCTGCTGGGCGTGCGAGGCCGGCAGCGGCCGCTCGCGGTCGGCGCGGGGCACCGTACAGGCTGGAGCCTCCCCGGCGCGGTCGAGCCATGCCTGGAGTATGTCGACGGCCGTATCGGACTGTTGGTCAGCCATGCAGAAGCGCCCTTCCCCGGGATAGCGGTGTGAAAAGCTCGAAAGTGAAGTGACGTGTGATCAATTCACTGTCGCTGGTTGCTGGTTGGGGACAAGTATGAGGACGAAGTCCGCGCAAGATCCAGTCTTGACTCTCACGATTTTTGAAGCATATGTTGCCGTGAGTATCGATCCGCACCGCATATTTTTCGGACGTCAGGCACCCATTCCGTCGCGCTGGTGAGCACCGACCGTCGTCCTGGTGCCATGCCGCGAACCCTTCCCTGAGATTCCTGGAAATCGGGTTCGGCCCCGAGCGGGAGCAAGGGCCGGGGTCGCCGACCGGCTTCAGCCACACCGAGGAGAAGTGGGATCCCCATGAGCTCGTCCCAGCAACCGGCTGCCGACCCGGACGACCGGGCCCAACTGCTGCAGCGCTGGCTGGCCGGCCGGCGCGGATCTTCGGATGCGCCCACCGTCCCGCACGCCGACCGCTCGGCACCGCTGCGCGCGTCCTCCGGGCAGCGCCGGCTCTGGTTCCAGGACCACGCCGAGGACGTCTCCGGAGACCGCAACATCCCCTTCGCCTGGCGGCTGACCGGCGCACTCGACACCGACGCGCTGTTCGGGGCACTGGACCTGGTCGTGCGCCGGCACGAGTCCCTGCGCACGGCCTTCCGGGAGGAAGGCGCCGAACTCCTCCAGGAGGTGCGCGACCCGTACCCGTTCGACCGTACGGTCGTCGAGGTCTCCGCGCAGACGCTCGCCGGGCCGGTCGAGACCGCCACCTACGAGCCGTTCGACTGGGCCGAGGGCAGGCTGCTGCGGGCCCGGCTGTTCCAGGTCGCGGCCGGCGAACACGTTCTGCTGCTGGTGGCACCCCACCTGGTCGTCGACGACTGGTCGGCAGCGGCTCTCCTCGGTGAACTCAGCGCCGGATACGCGGCACTGACGGCCGGCGAGGAGCCCGACCTGCCCGAACTGTCCGTGCAATACCCGGACTTCGCCGAATGGCAGCGCACCCGCCTGGACGACGGAGGGCTCCAGCCGGGCATCGACTTCTGGCTGCGCGCCCTGGACGGCGCGCCCACCGTCCTGGACCTGCCCACCGACCGGCCGCACCCCGCCCACAGCAGCCACCGGGCGGGCTGGACCCCGCTCGACGTGGACGCTTCGACGGCCCGGGCCGTCGAGGAGCTGTGCGCCCGGGAGAAAGCCACCTCCTTCATGGCCCTGCTGGCCGCCTACGCCGTCCTGCTCGCCCGCCGGTCCGGCAGCCGCGACCTGGTCATCGGCAGCCCTGTCGCCGGCCGCGGCCTGTCCGAGCTGGAACCGCTCATCGGCTTCTTCGTCAACACCGTCCCACTGCGCGTCCAGGTCGACCCGCAAGCGCCGTTCGCCGACCTGCTGCGGAAGGTACGGGAGACCGTGCTGTCCGCCATGGAGCACCAGGACGTGCCGTTCGACCACCTGGTGCAGCTGATCGCCCCCGAGCGGTCGACGGCCGCCAACCCGCTGGTGCAGGTGGCGTTCTCGCTGAACGCCGCCGCGGCGGGCCGGGCCCGCCCGCTGCCCGGCCTCGAACTGGCCGACCACCCGGTGGCCGGCCGCTCCAGCCGCTACGACCTTGTGCTCGCCCTGGCGCCAGAGGGGAGGACTGCACGGCGAAGTGGTCTACGACGCCGACCTGTTCGACGCCCCGACCGCCGAGCGGCTCGCCGCCGAGTACCTCGCGACCGTGCGCGCCCTGGTCGCCGAACCGGACCTTCCCTCCTACGCCTGTCCTCGGGGAGCCGGTCGACGCGGCGCTCGACGGCCCCGCCGTTGGCTTCGACACCGGCCTGAACGTCACCGATCTGGTCGCCGAGGTCGCCCGGCAGGACCCGCACCGGGTCGCCGTACGCACACCCGAAGGCGCGTTCGACTTCGCCGGACTGGACGCGCGCGCCAACGCCCTGGCCGCAGCCCTGCGCCGGCTCGGGTCCGGACCCGAGCGCTCCGTGGGCGTCCACCTGGGCCGCTCGCACGACCTGGTCGCGGCGCTGCTCGCGGTGTGGAAGACCGGGGCCGCCTTCGTGCCGCTCGACCCGGCCCACCCCGTCGACCGGCTGGCCGGAACCGTGCGGGACGCCGGGGTGACGGTCCTCGTCGCGGACGCCGCCGCGTCGCTCGCGCAGGCCGTCGACGGTGTGCCGGTGCTCGACCCGGCCGCCCTGACGGCGACCGAGGGCCCCGAGGTACGCCCGGAGCGCAGCCTGCCCGACGCGCTCGCCTACCTCGTCTACACCTCGGGTACCACCGGCGAGCCCAAGGGTGTCGGCGTCAGCTACCGCAACCTCGCCAACCTGGTCGGCGCGGTCGCCCTGCTCGCCCCGCCGCAGGACGGACTCGGCGGCAATGTGCTCGCTCCGGCCTTCGACGGCTGGATCTGGTCCACCGTCCTGCCGCTGGCCCACGGCCGCGGGGTCGTCCTCGCCGACCCGCTCGACGGCATGGACGCCGTCCTCGACGGTTCTGTGGACCTGGTGACGGCCACGCCCTCACTGCTCGCCGGGCACCCGACGCCCGCACCGGAAGCGGGACCGCGGACCGTGGTCGTCGCGGGCGAGGCGTCCGCGCCCGCGCTCGTCGAACGCTGGTCGCGGGGGCGGCGGTTCGTCAACGCGTACGGTCCCACCGAGACGACCATCTGCGCCACCTGGGCCGACTCCGCGGCCGGGGACGACCCGGTGACCATCGGCCGGCCCCTGCCCAACTACCGCCTCCGCGTGCTCGACCGCTACCTGCGGCCTGTCCCGGCCGGCACGCCGGGCGAGCTGTTCATCGCCGGCGAGGGCGTCGCCCGCGGCTACCGCAACCTGCCCGGCCAGACGGCCTCCCGCTTCCTGCCCGACCCGCTCGGCGACGGAGGCCGCATGTACCGCACCGGCGACCTGGTGCGGCTGCGGCCCGACGGGACCCTGGAGTTCGTCGGCCGGGCCGACCAGCAGATCAAGGTCCGTGGCTTCCGGGTGGAGCCCGCCGGTGTCGAGCGCGCGGCGAGCAGGGTCGCGGGGGTCCGCAGCGCGGCGGTCTTCACCGTGCCGAGCCCGGTCGCGCCCGCGCTCGGCCTGGCCGTCGTTCCCGAGGACACCGCGGGGAGAAGCCGGAGGCCGAGGTGCGCGCCGCGCTGGAGGCGGCACTGCCGGACTTCATGGTGCCCTCCCACATCGTCCGCGTGGACCGGATTCCGCTCACCGCGACCGGCAAGGCCGACGAGGCGGCCCTCGTCGTCCTCTGCGAGGAGAACGCCGGCCGGAACCATACGGGCGGGGCACCCTCGACGCCCTCCGGGCAACTCGTCGCCAAAGTCTGGAGCACCGTGCTGAAGAAGCCGGTGGACAGCGTCGAGGACAACTTCTTCGAACTCGGCGGCCACTCCCTGGTCGCCACCCAGGTGGTGTCGATGCTGCGCAAGGAGACCGGGCTGCGGCTGTCGATGCGGCTGCTGTTCGCCCACCCCACCGTGAGCGCGCTGGCGGCCGAGCTGGACCGGCTCGCGGCCGCACGGGAGACCGCCCCGAGGCGTGACCGCACGCCGACAGGCCCCGGTCGGCAGCACGCCGCCGCCCGGGGCCTGTCGGCGTACCCGCGGCGTTCACCGTCGGCCCACCCCGGCACGAGCTGTCGTACGCCCCGAGCACGTCCTATCCCCGGACAAGTCGTCCTCAGACCAAAGGCAGGAAGCATGCCCACTTTCGCAGCGTCCGACGGAACCGGGCTCGCCTACCAGGTGTTCGGCGACGGGCCGCCCCTCGTCTGTGTGCCCGGCGGCCCAGGCCGCGCCGGCGCGTATCTGGCCGGGCTGGCCGGTGCCGTGGGCGGGAGGTCCCTGGTCGTGCTCGACAACCGGGGCACCGGCGCCTCCGAAGAGCCGGCCGCCCCGGAGTCGTACCGGATGGAACGGCTCGTCGACGACATCGAGGCGCTGCGTGCGCATCTGGGGCTGGAGCGGATGGACTTGCTGGCCCACTCCTCGGCCGGGAACACCGCGCTTCTGTACGCGCTGCGCGGACCGGAACGCGTCGCGCGGCTGGTGCTGCTCGCGCCGAGCACACGGGCCGTGGGGATCGGGGTCGACGACTTCGAGGAGGCGCTGGCCCGGCGGGCCGACGAGGACTGGTACGAGAGCGCGCGGGCCGGGATCAAGGGCTGGCTGGGCGCGCCCACCATCGCCGACAGCCTGCCCCACCGGGAGCAGGCGGCCCCTTCTTCTACGGCCGCTGGGACGAGACCGCCCGTGACCACGCCCGCGCGGAGACGGCCGAGCTGTCGGCGCCGGCCGCGGCCGGCTTCTACGCCGACGTCACCCTCGACCCGGCCGAGGTCCGGGCGGACGCCGCCGCGTCGGCGACACCGGTGCTCGTGGTGACGGGCGAGCTGGACCTGTTCCCCACCCCGGCGACCGGGCAGCGGCTCGCCGCCCTCTTCCCGCACGGGCAGTCGTACGTCCAGCCCGGCGCGGGTCACTACATGTGGCTGGACGACCCGGAGGCGCTGGGCGCGGCACTGGGCGGGTTCCTGGCCCGCCCGGTCTGAGGCGGGGCCGGGTGCGGGCCCGTGCGCGAGGAACAGCCCGCACCCGGCCTCACGGCTGCCCGGTGGCCGCCGCGACGACCGCGTCCTCCAGCTCGCGCGCGAGATCGGCGAGCACCGGATGATCGAACACGGTCCGCAGCGGCAGCCGGCAGCCGCTGAGGTCGGTCAGCCGGGACAGCACCCGGGTCGCGAGCAGCGAATGCCCTCCGATCCGGAAGAAGTTGTCCTCCGCGCCGACCCGGCCCAGGCCGAGTACCTCCCGCCACACCTCGGCGACCAGCTCCTCGACCGGACCGGACGGCGCCCGGTACGCGGCGGCGGCACGGAACTCCGGAGCGGGCAGGGCGGCCCGGTCGACCTTTCCGTTCGCGGTCAGCGGCAGCTCCGGCAGCACGGTGTAGGCCGCTGGGTGCATCCACCCGGGCAGCGCCCGCTCGGTGTCCTTTCGTACGGTGTCCACGTCCGCCCCGGCCCGCAGACACAGGTACGCGCACAACTGCGGCTCGCCGCCGGGCGGGGTGCGCAGCGCGACCGCGGCCTCGGCCACGCCCGGGCGTGCCGCGAGCACGGCCTCGATCTCACCGGGCTCGATCCGGTGCCCGCGCACTTTCACCTGCGCGTCGGTGCGGCCCAGGTACTCCAGGCACCCGTCGGCGCGCCACCGCGCCCGGTCGCCCGTGCGGTACATACGGCTGCCGTCCCCGGCCCACGGGTCCGGCGGAAACCGGCCCGCCGTCAGACCGGGGCGCCCCAGATAGCCGAGGGCGACACCGGGCCCGGCCAGGAACACCTCGCCCGGACTGCCCACCGGGACGGGACGCAGCCAGGCGTCCAGGACCCGCACCCGCATTCCGCGCAGCGGCCGGCCGATGTGGACGGCCCCGCCCGGCTCCAGCCGGCCGCAACTGGCCGCGATGGTGGCCTCGGTGGGTCCGTAGAGGTTGTCGAGGACGAAAGGCAGCTCCGGCGGGACACCGGCCAGGCTGTCCCCGCCGATCTGTACCGAGCGCAGGGCGAGACCTTCGGACGGCACGCCCGAGGCCGCCGCGGCGGCGAAGAGGGAGTGGTGAGGAAGGCCACCGTGACGCTCTCCTCCGCAAGCCGCGACCAGAGTCCGCCCGGGTCGAGCCGGTCCTCGTCCGGCAGCACGGTCAGGCTCGCCCCGCGGCCAGCGCCGGGAGGGTGTCCAGCAGACCCGCGTCGAAGCTGGGGCTGGCCAGCTGCGCCAGGCGGTCGTCCGGAGTGAGCGCGTAGTGGTCGACGTACCAGGAGACGAAGTTGCCGATGCCCTCGTGCGTCACCAGGACGCCCTTGGGCAGGCCGGTGGAGCCGGAGGTGTAGATCAGGTACGCGGGCTGCAACGGCCTTATGTCCGAAAGCGGTTGAGCGGGGGACGGGGCCGACACGTCGATGAGTTCGACGTGCGCGGGCCACTCGGGCCGCGACCGGGTGGTGTCGTCGGTGAGCACCAGCGGGCAGCCCGAGTCGCGCAGCAGATGGTCGAGGCGCTCGGCGGGGTAGGCCGGGTCGAGCGGCAGATAGACCGCCCCCGCGCGCAGTACGCCGAGCAGCGCCGCGACCTGCGCGGCCGAGCGCGGCAGGCACACCCCGACCGCGGAGCCCGGGGTGGTGAGACGGGAGCCGATCAGCCCGGCGACCCGGTCCACCTCCGCGCCCAGCTTCGCGTAGGTCAGCCGGGTGTCGCCGTCGACCACCGCCGGCGCGTCGGGACGCTCCCGCACCTGGCGGTCGAAGAGGTCCAGGACCGTTGGCGGCTCACCGGCGGGCGCCCCGGTGGCGAACGCGTCGAGCTCCGCGGCCTCCTGGGCGGTGACCGCCGCCGTCAGCGAGAGCCTCTGCTCGGGGGCGCGCGTCAAATCCGCCAGGAGCACCACGAATCGGTCGGCGAGCCGTTCGATCGTACGAGGAGAGAACAGGTCCGCCGCGAAGTGCGCGTCGACGGCCAGCGCACCGCCGTCGCCCGGGCCTGCGGCGAAGGTCAGATCGAACTGGGTCCTGGTGGTCTCCCGGTACTCCAGCCGCTCACCCCACCCGGATCCGGTCCCGGGGACGGACTCGGCCAGGGTGAGCACCGCCTGCACGAGCGGGTTGTGCCGGGGATCGCGGGTCGGTGCCACGGCCTCGACCAGCCGGTCGAAGGACACCCCTGACGGTCGTACGCGTCGAGGACGGTGTCCCGGGTGCGGGCGATCAGTCGGGCGAACGACTCGGACTCGTCCACCCGGCCGCGCAGCGGCAGCAGGTTGACGAAGAGGCCGACGATCGGCTCGGTCTCCGCGGAGCGGCGGTTGGCCGCGACCGAGCCCACGACCGGCTCCGGCTGCCCGGTCCAGCGCGCCAGCAGCACCTGGAAGGCGGCCAGCAGCGTCTGGAACACCGACGCCTCGCAGTCCCTCGCGGTCCGTTCGAGCGCGGCCACGGTGGCGGCCGGAACCTCGAAATGGTGGCATCCTGCGGCGAACGTACGCTCCGCGGGCCGGGGAGGCCGGTGGGGAACGCCAGCACCTGAGGCGCCCCGGCGAGCTGCTCCCGCCAGAAGGTGAGGTCGTCGGCGAACATCCCGCGCTTGAATTCGGACTGCTCCCAGGCGGCGAAATCCGCGTACTGGTGGGCGAGTTCCGGCAGATCCGCCGTGCGGCCCTCGACGCCGGCGCGATAGAACTCGCCGAGTTCCTGGTGCAGCAGGTCCATCGACCAGCCGTCGGTGGCGATGTGATGGATCACCAGGAAGAGGATGTGGTCCCGGTCCGTCAGCGAGAACAGCCCGGCCCGCAGCAGCGGGCCGCGCTCCAGGTCGAAGTCCGCGGCGAAGAACCCGGCCATCCGTGCCCGGCGCACCTCGTCGTCCCCGCCGCAGTCCTCGACGTGCAGCCTTAACGGTGCAACAGGAACGACCAGTTGATGGAGTATGCCGTCCGAGGCCAGGGCGAAGCGGGTGCGCAGCGACTCGTGCCGGGCGACCAGGGATTCCAGGGCCGACCGCAGGGCCGTCACGTCGACCTCCTCGCGGAGGCGCAGCGCCAACGTCGAGTGGTAGACGGTGCCGCCGTCCGAGGTGGTCTGGGAGCGCATGTGGTGGTCGAACCACAGCCGGCGTTGGGAGGTGGACGCGATCAGCGGACGGGACCGGTCGGCCCGCGGCATCGCCGCGCGGCGCGGGCGGGAGCGGAGCCAAGCGGTGATGTCGTCGTCGGGAGAGTCAAGCGACACAGTGCCCTCCGAAGGGGCCGTTGTTACAGGGGCTTTGGGGTGGCCGTGCCATCGCCGTCTGCGGTGCCGTGGGCGGGCCTCACAGTCGATCAACGTCGAGCGGACGGCAGCAAGTCTCCTGGCAAGTGACCTACGCCACTGCGCAGTTGGCGGCGGCGGAACGGCTGTGACCGGATCGGGAGGATGCCGTACCACCTGCGGCGTCCGGCGACTGTAGGGTCCCCGCATGATCAGACGACGAGACCGGGCCAAAAGCCCGATGCCGCGCACCTATTACCTCTGGCTGTCGGGAGCACTCGTCTCCATCCTGGGCGACGCGGTCCTGTACTTCGCCCTTGGCTGGGCGGCGGCCGCGCACGGCGGCACCGTGGCGGGTTTAGTACTCACCGCGATCAACCTGCCTCGGGTGTTGCTGCTGATCGTCGGTGGCACGGTCGGCGACCGGTTCGGCGCCCGGCGGGTGATGATCGCCGGGGACGCGGTCATGCTGGTCGGCATGCTCGTGCTCGCCGCGGTCTCCCATCAGACCGGCCCCGTCATCTGGCTGCTCGTGGCCACCGGCATCCTGGTCGGTGTGAAGGACGCCTTCTATCTGCCCGCTTCCGGCTCCATGCCGCTGCGGCTGGTCGGTAAGGAACCGCTGCCGCGCGCACTGGCGATGCGGCAGGGCGGGGCCCAGTTGGTGACCTTCGTCGCCGGCCCCTGGGCGGCGCGCTGGTCGCCGCCGCCGGCCTGACCGGCACGGCCCTGCTGAGCGCGGCGACCTTCACCGTCATCCTGATCGTCGTGATCGCCGTACGCCCCGCCTTTGACGTCCCGCCCGCCCAGAGCAACGGCGGCTTCCTGCGCGACGCGATGGACGGCATCGGCACCGGTATGAAAGACCCCGTCCTGCGGGCCGCGCTCCTGGTCACCGGCGGCGTCGCGGGCTTCCTGCTGCCGGTGATCCCGCTGTTGCTGCCGCTGCTGGCCCGCCAGGAGCACTGGAGCGCCGGGTGGACCGGCGTGATCTTCGGTGCGCAGAGCCTGGGGCTGCTCGGCGTGATCCTGCTGGTGATAGTCCGCGGTTCCTTCAGCCGGCCCGGACTGGCCGCCGGCGTGGGCGTGCTTGTCGCGGCCGGGGGCCTGGGCCTGCTCGGCCTGGCCCCCGGCGTCGCGGTACTCGCGGCCATCCTGGTGGGTGTCGGGTCGGGGCTCTTCGCCTCCCACATCGGCCCCCTGGTGCTGATGAGCGCCCCGCACTCGCACCTCGCCCGCATGCAGGCCCTGCTCACCCTGGTACAGAGCGTGGCCCTGCTGGCCATGAACAACGTCCTCGGCAACCTCTCCGGGCTCACCAGCCCCGACACGGCCCTGTTGACCTGCGGCGTCGCCATCGCCCTGACCGGCTGTGCCGCCCTGGCCTCTCGCCCCTGCGCACGGCTACCATCGCGACACCGGCCCCCGAGCCGGAGCGGGAACAGATCGCGGCGGGCGCGACGGACCCGGCGTGAGGTCCTGGCGTGATTCCTCACGCCACCCTGAGGGGCTGCGCCGGCCACTCAGCGCACCGTGAAGCCGCCGTCCACCGGTACCACCGCGCCGGTCACCTGACGGGACTCGTCACTGGCCAGCCACACCGCCGTGGACGCGATGTCGGTGGCCTCCACGAGGCGGTTCATCGGCTGGGACTCGGTGAAGGTCTGTTCGTGGTCGGCGGTGGGCAGATCGAGGCAGCGGGCGATCTCGACCAGCATCCGTCCCTCCAGGGCCGGTTCGTCCCGCACCGAACCGGGGCAGAGCGCGTTGACGCGGATGCCGTGCGGCGCGTAGTCGAGCGCCGCCGCTCGGGTGAGGCCGATCAGACCGTGCTTGGCGGCCACGTACGCCCCGAAATAGCGGTAGCCGACCATGCCCGCGGTCGAGGAGACGTTGATGACGCTGCCCGACTGCTGCGCGAGCATCGCCGGCAGCACCGCCCGCATGGCCCGCCAGGAGCCATTGAGGTCGATGTCCAGCATCAGACCCCACTCGTCCTCCTCGATCTCGTGCACCGGCCGGCCTGAAGGCGCCGCGATCCCGGCGTTGTTCACCAGCACGTCGACAGCGCCGAAACGGTCGAGGGCACTGTCCGCGGCGGCCCGCAGATCCTCGGCGACCCGTACGTCACCGGCCTGCTCGACGACCGAGGCACCGGCCGCACGGCACTCCTCCGCGGTGGCCTTCAACTGGCTGGCGGTACCGAGCGGATACGGACAGCCCGGGTCGTCGGCGCAGATGTCGAGCAGCACCAGGTCCGCGCCCTCCTTCGCGAAGGCGGTGGCCGTGGCCCGGCCTATGCCGCGCGCAGCCCCGTGATCAGTGCCGTCTTGCCTGCCAGCCGCATGAGTGAACCCTTCTGTACGTAGGTCACGAAGGAGTGGTCGGATTCAGACGTTCGCCGGCGCCCTCATTTCCGCCGGGGCCGACACCTTGTGCCAGCCGAATGCGGGCAGGTCGGCGAGGATCTCGGTGGTCGCCACCGCCTGTCTGCTCGGCCTGGGTTGAGAAACTCGCCGAGTCTCTCCGTGTCACTCAGTTGTCGAAGTCCCAGCTGTCCGCGATGACCGAGCACCTGGCCGAGCAGGGGTTCGCCTGGCACAACCGGCCCTTGGAACAGGGTCCTTACGCGTTCATCTGGGGCGACGCGCTGACGCAGCTTACCTCCGTCACGTCGCCGTGACCGCGATTCCCAGTGCAGGACGCCTACGGCTGTTGGGCGTCGCGCTGCGAGCGGTCATCGGCCGGATTCACTTCCGGGCAGCCTGTCCGCGGTAAGACCGCGGCGCTTTGGACTAGTTACGGGCATTCATCACCATGATGCCCCGACACCTCACCCGCAGAGTGCCCGCGCTGGTTGGACGAAGAAGCACGCCAGCGACGGAAAGACGTCCCGTGGAACGGGCGCTGGCCTGGCGTGTCAGTCCAAGATCTGCGTCAGCTCGCTCCGGCTCCGTGAGTGAACGATGCGGCCGTGTGCTCCATTGACGATCGGCATGTAGGGCGGGACGTGGCCGCACTCGATGTCGGCGATGATCGGCACGTTCAGGCAGCCCAGAGCATCGAGGACGGCTTCGTGCTGGCTGAGGGAGCGGTTGTTCGGCGCGCTAGTCCGGCCGACGAGAATGGCGTTCGCACGGTCGAAGAATCCGGCGAGCCTCATACCGTGCAGGTTCCGGCAGATGGTGAAGGCGTCGTCGCCGTCTGCTTCCACGTACACCAGCAGCCCGTCGGGGGACTGGTTGCGGGCGAAGGACGAGACGTCGAGGTAGGACGATCCCGCGAGATTGCACAACGTCTCGATGCAGCCGCCGATCAGCCGTCCCTCCGCCTCGACGTCGGCGCTGCCGTCGAGCCGGGTCCACGTGCCCGGGGAGTCGAGGGTGTATTCGCGTACGTCGGGGAAGGCGGCGAAGTCGTCGAAGCCCGTGGTCCGGTGGCGACCAGGCGGGGTCTGCGTGAACCGGTGCCCCAGGGCGCGGCCACGATGTCGAGCCATGACAGCAGTCCCTCGGACACGCGGTAGGGCGTGTCCATGAGGTTGTTGCCGTGGACGGTCGCCATTCCTGTGAGCAGAGTCAGCGGTGTAATGAGGGTCGAGATGTCAGAGAACCCGACGACCCAGGTCGGCTCCACTTCGCACAGTTGGTTCCAGCCGAGCAGGGGAATCAGGTCGATCGCGGTCTCTCCGCCCCACGGCGGCACGATGGCCCTGATGGTGGGGTCGGTCAGCATCGACATCAGTTCACCCGCGCGGTCGGCGGCCGAAGCACTGACATGCCCGGAGCCGTCGATGCACTGCCCGACGACGACCTCGTATCCCCGGGCTTGTACGTCACGGACGGCGACGTTCAGCCGCTCGCGCAGTTCCTTCCCGACTCCGCTCGACGGAGCGGTAACACCGACACGGTCACCGGGGCGCAGAGGGCGCGGGAATCGAACTGACATGCGCCGATTTTGGCACAGCGTCGTGCCCGGACGACAGCGAGTTCTGATGAGCTCCAAACGACCAGGAAGTCCGAAGAACCGTCGCAGGATATGCGGCCTCGCTGCCGGCACGGTCCTGGCCGCCGCGGGCACGGCGGCTGCCGCCTCGGGCCACCATGCGGCCGTGTCCGCGACGGGAGTCGCGGCGAGGTGCCGGCTCGACCGAGTCGCCGCACGAGTTCGCCCGGACCGTCGATGCCGACCCGATGGTACGGATACGGAAACAGGTTGATCGGCCCGTCCACGGTGCTTGGTTCCGGCGAGCGGTGGCCGGTCGCAACGCATCTCGTGACGCCACGAGCGGACGTCTCCGTACGGCCGGTCATCCCTCAGGAGCGGCCGGCCGTCTGCCGCGTGTGGCACTGCCCGCAGCCCCGTCGGGACATGCTGATCGCGCCGCCGCGAACCCGCCGCGACGACGCGCCGCGTACGGCTTCCCCGGGCTCGGCGTCCGGGGCACGCGCGGGCCGTCACGCTGTGACCTGGATCGACTCCCGTGTGTGCGGGACCGGTTGAAGTACCGGTCCACGCCGTTTAGTGTGCGGAAAGGTCCAGACCAAAGAAGAAGTGGGCGGTCGTACCCTCGGTGCGTGCCGTCTGCTTCGGAGTGCGCGGGATGGGGGAATGCGGTGGGAGCGGTGATCGAACACTCCGGTGGGACAGGACGGCTGATCGTCCTGGACTTCGACGGGGTACTGCTCGACACGGAACGGACAAGCATCGCAGTCTGGCATCGGCTGCTGAGGGACAAGGCGGTGGAACTGCGCCGCGGAATCAGTGTGCGGCCCGACCGCACGCTCGACCGGGACACGCTGCGCCGGGACCTGCTCGACACGGTCGGCCAACACCGGACACAGGCATTGTGGGACGAGTTCGAACGGCTCAACCGTGCCGAGGCCGACCTCCTCGACGCCGGCGCCGGGGTCCGTCCCTTCCTGGCCCACTGCCGGGAGCGGGGCCACCGTCTTGCCGTGGCATCGGGGAACTGCCGCGACTGGGTGGAGAGCCACCTGGAACGGCTCGGCATCCGGTCCGCCTTCCGCTCGGTGCACTGTGCGGGCCCGGGAGTGCGGACCAAGCCCGCTCCCGACACCTATCTGGGGGCGCTGCGCGCCTCGCTCACGTCCCCGCACCAGGCCCTCGCGGTCGAGGACTCCTACACCGGGCTGGCCGCGGCACGCGCGGCGGGCCTGGCCGCGGTCTGGGTGACCGATGCCCCGGACTCCGCCATGCCCCCGGCCCCGTCGCGCGTCGCGTACGCACGCTCGACGAGCTGATCGGCGTCCTCTGACGAACGGGCACCACCCGGCGACCGGCACCACACGACCGTAAGCACCGCACGACCCACTTCGGCCCCGGGGCGACGTCTGAGCCGGCGCAGCCGCCGCTGCCCTCGCCCGGGCCCTCACTTTGAGACTGCAATTACCGTGCTGCTCGCTTCATCCATGCGTGACCTGGACTTACTTGTGTCCGGTTGTGATCCATTCGACGCCGCCCGCGATGCCTCGCGGCTGCCGGCCCTCAACCGAACCGGGGACGTCTCCGGCCTCGACGCACTCGCCCGGCTGTGGACCGGCCGGGTTCCCGACCGCGTTCACGACCCCGTGACCGCCAACGCGGCCCTGCGTGACCTCGGCTTCGTCCTCGCCTCCCTGGAGCGCCACGGGGTCGACTACCGGACCGTTCCGTGCGCGGAGGAGACGCTGCTCAAGCTGGGCGCGCTCGCCGAGGAGGTACCCCGGGACAGCGTCTACACCTACGCGCTGCGCAACCCTCGGGATGCCGTGCGGTCCTTCACCGGACTGCCCGAGGAAGCTCTGTTCATTCGGGAGGTCCGCACGGCCGGCATCGCCCTGCGCCCCGCCGTCGACGCGCTCCTGGAGACGCTCGCACTTCCCGTCGACGATCCCGAGCTGGCGGAACTGCTGGCCGAGGCCACCCGCGGGTTCACCGTCTTCGCACAGTCGCTGCTGTCGGTGAAGCGGACCATCACTCCGGAGACCTTCTCCTTCGAGATGCGGCCGTACTTCCCGCCCATGACCGTCGGCGGGCAGGTGCTGTACGGACCGGGCGGGGCGCAGATGACTCCGCTGCTCGTGGACATCCTGCTGATCAGGCCGGAGCCGGGAGAGCCCCGCGAGGAGTGGTACGAGCAGTACCTGGCCGAGAACCTCCTCTATCTCCCCGCCGCCTACCGAGCGGCGAGCGACCTGGCCCGGCGGCACCGGCCGTTGCTGCCCCGCCTCGTGGACGAGGCCGCCCGGCACCGCTCCCACGGTCCCGAGGTGCGGCGCAATCTGGCCGAACTGCGGTCGCTGATGCGGGAGGTGCTGCGCTTCCGGCTCCCCATCTGCAACTGGCCAAGGCCAACATGAACGTGCGTCCGGACGGCTCCCTGGGCAGCGGCGGCTACACCACCGACTCCCTCGACCACCTGGCGGACCTCACCCTCGAAAGGCACCGGCTGCTCTCCGAGGAGCCGGCCGCCGGAAGGGCACAGCGGTGACCTCCACGACCCCGGAGGGTCCGATGACCTCCCCGCCACCGTCCACGGAACCTGTCGCGCCGGTCGGCTTCGAGCCCTTCGTCCCCGGCACCGTCCACCACCCCTGGCCACGCCGTCCGGCCCCGTGCCGGCACCCGCCGACGAGGTGCGCGTGCGCTATCCCACCCGGCTCAACGCGATGGCGCTGCAACCGGCGGCGATCGCGGCCGACAACAACCTGATCTACGACGCCGGAGAGGTCGTCCTCTCCGTCGCCCGGTTCCACCACGTCCACGTGCGAAGGCTCGCGCCGGGCACCGGCCTCGTCCTGGACCCGGAGGTACGACGGCCGGAACTGGTCGAGCACGCCGCCCGGATCATGTGCGCTGCCCTCGGTGTGGAGTGCGATCTCGCGATCGGTGTCGAGAGCGACCGGCTGCCCGTGCACGCCGGGTTCGGCTCCAGCAGCAGCCTCATCGCGGCGGTCGCGGCGGCGGTCAACCACCTGTACGGCTGCCCGGTGGACCGAGCCGGCCTGCTGCCGTATCTCACCGCCAACCACGGGGAGGAGCACGGCAGCCGGCCCGGTCTGCTGACGCCGGTGCAGTGCATCGGCGGCTCGGCGGCCTCTGGTCTGTATCCGGGAGGCGTACAGGTCGTGGCGGGCCGCAGCACGGTGGTGCTGTCGGTGCCGGTGCCCGATCGTCTGTCGCTGGTGATCGGCGTGCCGCGGTCTCTCGAGGAGCGTCCCACCGACGAGTTGATGGCCGCCGAGGTGGAGCAGTTCGACCGGTTCCGCGCGACCGGTGAACGGTGGGCCCCACGATCGCGTTCCGGATGCTGCACGAGGCCATGCCGGCCGCGCTGCGCGGCGACCTCGGCCCGCTCGGGTCCCTCGTGTTCGACTACCGGTTCCGGATGGGCAGTATCGAGAACTGCTCCTTCTCGCATCCCGGCCTCGTCGAACTGGCGGGGCAACTGGAGTCCCTGTGGCACGACAAGGCGGCGACCATGCTCGCCCTGTCCTCCGTCGGCCCGGCCTTCTTCGCCCTCACCGACGACCCCGACCGGTGCGGCGACCGCTTCGCCGAGCTGGACATGGACGTCATACACGCCCGGCCGCACAACGGCACCTACGAGGAAACGGGGCTCGTCCCATGACCGACGTGACCACGGCCGCCGATCGGGCCGCCGCCTACTGGAACTCTCCCGGCACCGTCACGGAGTTCCGCTCCCTCGACGTACAGCCCTATCTGACCGACCTGCTCGCCCGCACAGCCGTCGACGGCCCCGCCCTCGACGTCGGCTGCGGCGGCGGCCGTAACACCCTGGCCCTGCTGGAACGCGGCTTCGACGTCCTCGCCGTCGACCTGCACGCGGGAATGGTGGAGGCGACCCGGGCCAGGACGGCCGCGTATCCGTCCGGCCGGATCTCGGTCCGGCAGGGCCCCGCGCACGAGATCCCCGCGCAGGACGGGACGTTCGCCCTCGCGGTGTGCCAAGGCGTCCTGCACAATGCGGTGGACCGGGCCCAGTGGGCGGCGACGGTCACCGAACTGGCCCGGGTGCTGCGTCCCGGCGGGCTGCTGGCCCTGAACACCTTCACCTGCGAGACCCTGGATCCCATGCTGCGCGCGGGCACGGAGGACGGCCAGTACCTGCTGCCCGACAACGTCCCCATGGTGCTGCTGCCCGTCGACGAGGTGCTCGCGGCGTTCACCGCGGCCGGACTGGCCGCCCGGGGCGAGACCCACACCTACGTCCGTGACCTGGACGTCGGACCGCGCGCCGTCCTTCGCTGCGTGCTGCGGCGGGAAGGGGACTGACATGGCCGACCTGGACGACGGTTCGACCGAGGCCGATCCCTTCCCGCAGAACCCTTGCCCAAGCGGGAACTGGACGCGCTGCTCGACGCCCGCCTCGCGGAGGTGCCCGGCTGGCACGCCCCGGACGACCCGGTGCGGCTCGGCTTCGCCATGACGGCACCGCACGACCTGGCCCTGGAGACCTTCGGCCGCTTCGCCGCACGCAACCCCAACAACGTCGGCCTGCACACCCGCTTCGGCGACGGCGTCCGCGGCACCCGGCGCCTGGAGCGGGAGGCGGTCCTCGCGCTCGCCGGGCTCCTGCACGCCGACGCCGCCGACGGGTACGTCACCAGCGGCGCCAACGAGGGCACCCTCGCCGGGCTGCGCGTCGGCCGCAACGCGCTGCGTGCCGCGGACGCCGGACGGGTCGTCGTCCTCGCGTCGACGCTCACCCACCACTCCGTGGCGAAGGCCGCGGAAATACTCGGTCTCGAGCTGCGACTCTGCCCGGCGGGCCCGTCCTGGCGGCTGGAAGCCGCGGCGGTGGAAGCCGCTCTGGACGATCTCACGGCACAGAGCTCGGCGGGCGACCGCACCGGGGTGATCGTGGTGTCCACGGCCGGCTACTACAACACCGGCCTGGTCGACCCGGTGGACGAGATCGCCGGCGTGCTCGCACGACGGGCCGCGGACGGCGGCAACCTGAGGCTCTTCCACCACGTGGACGCGGCGCACGGCGGCATGATTCTGCCCTTCACCGCCCCCGAAGTGCCCTTCGACTTCCGCAACGCGCACGTGCACTCGATCGTGCTCGACCCGCACAAGTCCGGCCTCATGCCCTACAGTTGCGGGGTTTTCCTGTGCCGCAAGGGCCTGATGGGCCATGGCGCGGTGCCCGCCCCGATGTCCGGCTTCCTCGACGAGACGATCACCGGGTCACGCTCCGGCGCGATGGCCGCCGCCCTGTGGTCGCTGGTCTTCGGGGTGGCGGCGGACGGCTACCGGCAGGTGTTCCGCCACTCTCTGGCCGTACGCGACCGACTGGCCGACGCGATACGTGCCGCCGATCCCGACGCGGTGGTGCTCCCTCACCCGGCAACACCGTCCTCGTCGCCGGCTTCTCCCACGAGGGCGGCCGCCTCCCCGCCGAACTCACCGAGCGCTACCGCCTGGTGGGCAACACGCTGCCCTGGACCGCGCCGCACGGCACGGACGAGGAGCGGCTCTTCTACCACTTCTACGCCATGCCCCACCTGACCCGGGCCCACGTCGACGGCTTCCGCACCGCCCTCGCCGCCGCGGTCCGCGCGCCCTCACCGTCGCGGTCCCGGCGTCCCGCCGGGGACACCGCGGCTCCCGGTCCGCCGGGCGAGCTCCGGAGTTGCGGCGCAGCAGCGTCTGCCTGAGGCACCTCGTGGTGCATCCTCCGCAGCGCCGCGACCCGGACGGCCATCCGCACACGTACTCCTTCCACACCTTCCAGGACCGGGCCGGCCTCGACGAGGAGCTGACCGCACGCCCGTGGGACGGCGACGGGGCGCACCAGGGCCTGTACGTCTACGCGCCCGACCTGGACAGCCCCTTCGCCAACGAGCTGTTCGGGGTGACCGATCCCCGGCGGTACGCGCTGGAGGTCCTCGACCGCAACCAGCAGAAGCTGTCGCTGGTCGGCGCCGCCCACTTCTCCGTCTTCGGCCCCGAACCCCGGGACACCGACCGGCCCGTGGTCCTCGCCAACTTCCACGCCGACGGGACCCTGCGGTCCGTCGAGTACAAGTACGGGGACCGCCGGTACAACGACGAGGTGCAGGTCTTCCGCGACATGATCGTGGTCAAGGTCGGCAAGGACGCGCGCAGCGTGCACCGCGACGGCGACGACTACTCCTTCTCCCTGGACACCTCGCTCGAACTGCGGGTGAGGGTGCCGGACGACGACACCGCCCCCGCGTCGACCGGGTGGCCCGGCACGCCGATCCGGCGCTGCCACGGCGGCGGCATCTGCTGCGCGGCCAGTACCGCCGGTTCCCGAACCGGTTCTTCGACACGGTCATCGAGATGACCGCGGGGCGACGGCACTCCTCGCCCGGCGCACCTCAGGTGCCCGCTCTGCCGGGCGGCCAGGTGCTGGCCCGTTCCGCGGAGCTGGACCTCGTCCGTGTGGTGCCGGCCGTCGGGGACGGCGAACTGCGGGTGACGCTCACCGCGGTCGGCGGGCCCGGCGAGACTGTGTTCGCGGTGCCGCTCGGCCTGGGCGCCCGGCTGTCCGCCCTGCTGACGGGCATCCCGGTCGGCGCCCCGGAGAGCCTGACGCCCGCCGAGGTGGTGACCTGGGTCGCCGGTCTGTATCCGCCGGTGCGGGCGCTGCGTGAGGCGGCCCGCTCCGAGGAGGACACCGGCACCTGTCCGCCGGTCCGGACGGCCCGTCCGGAGAGGCGGAGCCGTCATGACCGCGGTCGCACTCGTCGTGCTGTGGGGCGTCCTGGCGTGGGGGTCCTGCTCAGCGTGCGAGCGGCGTTCGTCGCCCGCGTCCTCGACCGGCGACGGCACGCCGTGTCTGTCGCCGACGCGGCGCCGCATGTCGTCCTGCTGGTGCCGGCCCTTCGCGAACAGGAGCTGCTGGCCGAGGTGGTGCGGGCGGCGGCCGGACTGTCGTACCCGCCGGGTCTGCTGCATGTCGTCGTGGTGACCACGCAGCGGGAGGAGCGGGAGCGGGACGCCGTGGCGGCACGGGTGCCCTCGCTGGCGGACGATCTGGTCAGCGGCGGCACCGAGGACGCCGCCGCCCGGCTCGCCGGGATCGTGCCGTCCGGCCGAGCCGCGGAGACCGTGCGGCGCACCCGCGCCTCCAGCGACCCGGCCGGCACCCTGCGCGCCGAGATCGACGCCGTCCCCACCACGCGTGAGGTTGCCGCCGCCCTGCTGCCGGCGATCGCGGCCGACCACCCCGGGGTCGGCCTGCACCACCTGCACTACACGGACGAGGGCGCCAAGAGCAGTCAGCTCGTGCACGCCGTCGAACAACTGCCGGACGTGCTCCCGCCGGACGCCGACCCGGCATACACCTACGTGGGGCTGTACGACGCCGACTCGCAGCCGGACCTGAGAAGCCTGGAGCACCTGGCGGTCACCGCGTCCCGGGGCGACGGACCCGCGCCCGACCTGGTCCAGCAACTCCCGCTCCAGCTGCGCCGACCGCACGCGGCACGACGCGGCGGCACGGACGTGGCGATGCGCGCCCACGCCCTGGCCGATCTGCGCCGCCGGACGGGCGTGGAGGCGTACCGCATCCTGGCCCGGCGCCGCATCCGGTCCGCCCGGCTGCCCGCGGGACTCGCCGCCCTCGCGGAGCCGGTGGTGTACGGGGTCGGCGCCGGGCTGTTCGTCCGCCACGACACCCTGGTGTCCATCGGCATGTACGAGGAACCGGTCGACGATCTGCTCGTCGGCTACAAGCTGTCCACCGCCGGTGCCGTCATGGACGTCCTGCCCGTGTTCAACCTGGTCGACCACTATCCCCGGCCCGAGGCGCTCGGGAAAGCGTACGCGCTCGTGGCCCATGGCTCGCTCGCCGGGTGCCGGCGGCTGCTGACCGATCCGGTGTTGCGCGCCTTCCGGCCGCGCAACACCGTCGTGCTCGTCAAGGAGGGCCTCGACACGGCATGGTGGTTCGGCGGTCCCGCCGTGGTGCTGGCCGCGATCGCGGCCCTCGTCGTCGACGGCTCGGGCGGTGCGCTGCTGGTGTGGGCCTCGGCGGCGTGTGCGTACACGGTGCTGCACGCCACGTGGTGCGTGACGAAGGCGCGTCAGTGGGTGGCCGCCCATCGGGGGCCGCCGCACGGACCGAGGCGCCCACGTGGCCGTCCGCGCTCGCACTGGTACCGGCCTTCCTGCTCCAGCCGCTGCTGCACTGGGCGGGCCCGCTCAGACACCTGTACCGGGCCATGCGCGGCGTGCCGCCCGCCCTCGGCAAGACCGAGCGGTGAGCCGGCGGCGGGCGCGGCCCGGAAGCCCCGGGCCGCGCCCGCCCCACAGGCGCTCCTCCCGTCGCCGTCCCCTCGCCCCACCACCTCCACCCCCGACTCCGACTCCAGCCTCCGACCCCGCCGCCCACGAGAAAGACCTGGGAATGACACCGCACCCCTCAGACCAGCTCCTGTCCGCCGTGATCATGGCTCACCCGCAACGCATGACCGCGGCAAGGGCGTTGAGCGAGACCCATCCCGCGCTGGCCGCGCGGATCGTGACCGACCCGGAGCCCGAGGGGCCGCCGTCGGCGCTGCGCACCGCCCGCCGCGCCTGGCAGGCGGTGGCACCGGGCGCCACGCACCACCTCGTCCTCCAGGACGACGCGTTGCCGCTCCCGGGGTTCGCGAGCACGGTCGCCGCGCTGGCCGCGGCGCGGCCGGAGGCAGCCCTGAGCCTGTTCACGGAGTGGGGCTCACGCACCGCGAACGCCGTCCGCGCCGCCGCGCTGCTCGGCCACGCGTGGGCACCCGTGGTGGACGACTACCTGCCGTCGGTGGCCCTGGTACTGCCAGCACCACTCGCTCTCAGCTTCGAGGAGTACGCGGCCGCGAAGGCCACGCCCGAGGCGACCGACGACGTCACCCTGCTCGACCATCTGCGGGAGTGGACAAACTCGTCCCCGTGGCCGGACCGGTCGACCACGCCAATCCGCCCAGCCTCGTGGGCAACGAGGTCATGGGCCCGCGCAGTGCCGCCTGTCTGTCCGCAGCCGCCGACCCGGGCGGCTCCGTCCTCCCGGCGATGACCGCCGTGCCGTACTTCTGCTGGTGGGAGCAGCTCGCCGTGGTCTACCTGCACGACCCCGCCGCCGCCGACGGCTGGCGCCGGGTGCCCGCGCAGGAGGCCCTGGCGGAGCGGGGCATCGGACGGGAACAGGTCGTGGGAGCGCTGCGGCAGGCCCTGGAGACCCTCCCGCACCGCACGTTCGTGCACGACCGGGTCAGTGACGTCCTGCTCGCCGAGGTGTGGACCACCGCCTACGCGCTCGGTGTGATCACCCGGGACCTCGGTGCGCCCGACGGAGGATTCCCCGACCCCACCCGGCCCGCCGCCCGCACGGCCCTGACCACACTCGTGCCGGGCGCGCTGCGCCGGGTCGTCCCGGAGCGCTGGCTGGCGGCCGTGGGGAGCTGCTGCACCCGCTGGTCGAGGCCGCGGTGCTGCGGGGCGCCCAGGACGTCACGGCCGAAGGCACCGACCCGGCGCCGACCGGGAGCACTTCATGAGCGGTGTTGAGCCGGTGATCGACGTCACCGGCGTCACCAAGACGTTCCGCAGCTGGGGCGCCGCCGGCGCCTGGAGCATCCGCCGCCCCTTCCACCGGCCGACGGAACGCGCGGTCGCACTGGACGACGTTCACCTGCGCATCTCACGGGGCGAGTTCGTCGGACTGCTCGGACAGAACGGGGCCGGCAAGTCCACCCTGATCAAACTGATGACGGGGCTGCTGCTGCCGGACACCGGCACCGTCCGGGTCTGCGGGCTCGACCCCTACGCCGACCGGGAGCGCAACGCCCGGAACATGGGCGTCACCTTCGGACAGCGCACACAGCTGTGGTGGGACCTGCCCGCACGGGACTCCTTCTCCATCCTCCGCGACGTCTACGGGCTGCCCGGCGAAGTCTGGCGGGAGACACTGACCGAACTCGACGACGTACTCACCCTCTCCGAATTCTGGGACACCCCGGTACGGTTCCTCTCACTGGGCCAGCGAGTGCGGTGCGATCTGGCCGCCGCCCTGCTGCACCGGCCGCGGGTCCTCTTCCTCGACGAACCCACCATCGGCCTGGACGTCATGGTCAAGGACCAGGTGCGGGAACTGTTGTCACGGCTGGCCGCCACCGGCGACCACTCGGTGGTGCTGACGACCCATGACATGGCGGAGGTCGAGGCACTGTGCCGCCGTATCGTCGTCATCGACCGCGGACGGGTCGTGCACGACGGGCAGCGTGACCGGCTGGCCGTCGCCGCCGACGCCGAGCAGTCGTTCCTCGTCGAGTTCGAGACGCCGCCGCCGCCGCTGGACCTGGTCCGGGCCACGGTCGTGTCCGTCAAGGGGGCGACCGTGCGGGTCAGGCCGGTCCCCGGGGCGGACCGGGCGGAGGTCACCGCCGAACTGCTCGCCGCGCACCCGGTCTGCTCGGTGCGCTACGAGGGGGCGACGGCCGAGGACATCCTGCGCGCCCTGCACCAGCGCGCGCGCCCCGAGCCGGCGACCGGGGCCGCGGGGGTGGCCACATGAGCCTCACCGACCGCTCCGCCCCCGCCCCGCAGCCGGCCGATCGGCCCGACCCGGCGTCATGGCCGTTGCCCCGCGCACACCGCCTCATGACTCTGGTGCCGCGAACCGAGTGGGCCTACCGGCCGCGCATCGCCGCGACGGCCTTCGTGATCGTCACACAGGTCTTCCTGTACGTGCTGCTGTGGCGCGCGCTGTACGGCGGGAGCGGCGAGACGGTCGTAGGCCTCGACATGTCCCAGGCCATTACCTACTCGGTGCTCGCCACGCTCATGGGCACCGGCCGGGTCATCATGGAGGGGGCCTCGCAGGAGACCGCGCAGAGCAAGATCCGTGATGGATCAGTGGTGTTCTGGTTCGTCCGCCCACTCTCCGCCCGCCGCTACTGCGCCTGGCGCGGCCTGGGCGAGAGCCTGTACGCCACGGCCTGGCTGCTGGTCGGCCTGGCGGTGGGCGTGGCCTGCGGGCTGGTCGCGCTGCCGCCGTCCCCGGCCGCCGCGGCGGTCACCGTGCTGGCCTACGGACTCGGTCAGATCGTCTTCTACCAGATCGGCCTGCTGGTGGACCTGACCAGCTTCTGGACCATCACCTCCTTCGGTGTGAACCGGCTGGCGGCCTTCGCCCAACTGCTGCTGTCGGGCGGACTGATCCCCCTGTGGTTCTTCCCGGACTGGCTGCGCGCCGTCGCCGTCCACCTGCCGTTCGCGGCGACCATCAACGTGCCGGTCTCGCTGTACACGGGGCGTATCCCCGCGGCGGAGTGCTGGCCGTACGTCGCCGAGCAGGCCCTGTGGTGCGTCGTACTGGCCCTGCTGAGCCGCGTGATGTGGCAGCGCGCGGCCCGCCGACTGCTCGTGCTGGGAGGGTGACGCGGATGACGACGACTCCCGGCACCGCCGCGCCCGCCCGCCGGGTGGGCAGGCTGCGGCTGGCCGCCGTGATCATGCGGGCCGGTCTGCGCAGCCAGCTCGCCAACCGGGCGGACTTCGCGATGGCCGTCGCCAACGGTGTGACCTACCAGATCACGGTTCTCCTCTTCGCGACGGTCATCTTCAGCCGGTTCCCTCGCTCGGCGGCTGGGGCCTCGGGGAAATCCTGCTGATCAGCAGTATCCGGATGCTCGGACACGGACTGTACATGCTGTTCTTCGGCAATCTCGGGCTGATCCCGCACCTGTTGCGGGAGGGCCGCTTCGAGGCCTTCCGCACGCGTCCGGCACCGGTGCTGCTCCAGGTGTTCACGTACGAGGCACCGATCAACGCCCTGGGGGACCTGGTGGTGGCCGGAGCATCGCTGACCGTGTGCCTGTCCCTGCTGGACATCACCTGGACGCCGGCCGCGCTGTGCTTCCTGGTGGTCGCGGTCGCCGCCGCCACGGTGATCGAGCTGGGGCTCAACCTGCACATCGCGGGGCTGGTGCTGCGGTTCCGGGGCAGTGAGTCCCTGTTCTTCTGGCTCGACAACACCGCGGGCAACTTCGGCAATTACCCGCTGAGCGTGTTCCCGGCAGTCCTCCAGGGCGCCTTCACGTTCGGCGTCCCGATCGCGTTCGCCGGCTACTACCCGGCGGCATGGCTGACCGGTCACGCCGACACGGTGCCCGTCTCACCGGTACTGGTCCATCTGTCACCGCTGGTCGCCCTGCTGGCCGTACTGTCCGGCGTTGCGGTGTGGCGCCGCTGCCTGGCGTGGTACTCCCGCAACGGGTGACGCTGGAGGGGCGTTGGTCCTCGTCCCCGGCCGCCACCGCTGGCTCATACCAGGACTGGGGCGCGGCAGGGGCGGGGCGGTCGGTACTCGCGCGCCTGAGAGCGGTGGGCCCCGTCCTCAGGCGCGTGGCTGTCCAACGGTTCAGCGGACGCGAAGGGACGGACGGATCCTCTCGCACCCCAGGGATTACGCGTAGCGACCAGAGGTGGCCTTCGGCATTCCGGAGGAAAGGTCGGGTGCGGTACAGCCCAGCTCGGCCGATACCTGACGTGCGGCAGCATTGAGCAGCACGATGCCGGCGCGTGACAAGCGTGCTTCAGAGACCTGAACCCTCGCCGGGCGCTCGAGGTCGGCATGGACGAGCATCTCCTTGGCCGGCTCGCTCATCGCGCAACGGAAGTAGATGGTGGCCGTGTGCTCTGACGCGTAGGAAGACTCACCAGTTGCGGAGAAAGTGAAGTATTTCTCGTCCTACGAGTCCGGCTTGTTGGCGTGAGGGCTTCTCGGGAGAGTGATACTCAATACTTCCTTGCCGTTTTCGGCGGACTGAATCCGGCAGTACGGGGATCCCATGAGTTCATTCTGATCGAGTTTCCCGTCGGCTTCCCGCAACGATCGTAGAGCCTCGTCCGGCTGAGAGCGATCGTCCTTGCAGCCGTCGACTCCCGTGGCTTCCCGCACCGCTGACCGCACGTTGTCGCTCTGGGCGAAGGCCCCGCACACCGTGTTGCTGCCCCGACCCGCGCTGTCTTCTTTCTCGGAGGAACCGGAACATGCGCTCGCGGTAAGCGAAACAAGGGCTACGGCAGCGGAGAATCTGACAAGCGCTCTCATGGTCAGTCATCTTTTGCCATACGGATCGGGCAGCGGGTCATCGGTGGCGTGGAGACGGCAGTCCACGCGTCGTACACGGTGCACCAACGCTTCCACGATACGGTCGATCCCCGGCTGCCCGACCCGGTCCCCCTCCACCGCCACAACTCGCCCTGAGTATGGCACCGCCACGAGCTGACCTGTCCTGGTGTTTCCTCGGTCAGGCGCTGCATTCGTCGGCCCGACGGCCGGATGCCAGCAGCCGCGCAGTCGGAATATCCAGGAGCGTGGGGGCTTCTGCCGGGCTAGCATCCGCAGTCGCACTCCTTTCGCCGGCCATCCGAGGAAACCGCCCATGCCGCGTCGTCCGACCGTTTCCATCACCGAGCTCACCGTTTCCGACCGCGAGGCCGGGCCCTATGGAATCGCTGCCGGACCAGACGGCGCATTATGGTTCACCATGGTCCATCACGGACGGATCGGCCGGGTGACACCCGACGGTGAAAGCACCTCCTACCAGCTCAAACCGGATTCCAGCGGGCCGTCGATCATCGCAGCGGGTCCTGATGACGCGCTATGGTTCACCGACGCCGACGCCGACGCCGACGCCGACGCCGACGCCGACGCCGACGCCGACGCCGACGCCGACCGCATCGGCCGGCGTTCGGAGTCGGCACGGACTGACGTCTTTCCGTATCCGGCACCGTGCCACCTCTACGCATGCCGGCTCAGTCACCGTCACACGCTCGCACCGTCGGCCTGCAGAACTCGAGCCGGGGCAACGCCGCTACTTCAGCGAGGTTGCGGGGAGGCCGTCGCCGACTCGGTGCGGGACGCAGCCCGGTTCTACCGGCAAACGGGATCGCCCCAGGAGGCCCGGTGTGACCATCAAGCACATTGCGATGGCGCTTGATGCCGAGGGTCTGGACGGGCCGGAGAAGCTGCTCCTCATCGCCTACTGCGACAGAACCGACGATCACGGGTACTGCTGGCCGGGACATCTCGCCGACGGCTGCGGCACGTCCATCGCAAAGGTCAAGCGGGTGAAGGCGAAGCTGATCAAGAAGAAGCTGATCGTCTGCCAACAAGGACCACAGCCCTCTTCCGGCCCCCACCAGGACGACGAACCCGCCCCAACAGAGCTTTACCAGACTGCGGTTCAGCCGCTTCGCGAGAGACTGTGCCCTCCCGAACCCCGGCCGCGGCAGCGACGAGCCTGATCCGACCATGCCCCAGCGACAGTGTTTCCGCCCCTATGGCCGGCCGACGCTGATGCTCGTCCAGATGCGGCAACAGCACCTGGTACTTCGCGGCCAGAACGGGCTGGATCCCCTCCGGTCTCCCCAGGCCAGAAAAACGAGCCCCACGGCTGGAAGCCACGACTTGTTTCGCGGCAAGCTCTTGAGACAGGTCGTACGGTCGTTCTTCGCCCCTCGTCTGCCGCGCTGAGCGCCCGCGCCGAGCGCGCGTGGCTCAGTCGCCGTACAGCCAGCTGTCGTACCCGGCACCGTCCATGAGGTGGTGTAGGCCGAAGGCGCCGGGGAACAGCACCAGGGCCAGCACCCCGATCCGCAGCAGGACCGGGGCCGCGACGGTCACGGGCCCGGCCTGGCCCCTGACGGTGCGCCAGTCGCGGCAGCGCCGGATGTCTCCCCCGCAGGCCCACCAGAAGAAGAGCCCGATGAGGATCCCGACCACGGCCATGGCGGCGGCGAACCCTCCGGCGACGGCGAGGAACGTCATCCGGTCGTGGTGGTCGCCGACGAACAGGGAGGCCACCCCGAGCACAGGCACAGCGGCCAGCCCGTACAGGGTCCCGCGCGCCGCCACATCCCGGATCCGGAGCAGAGGCCGGATAATGGCGTCCTCGGTGCGCATAGGCGGCATCGTAGCCCAGCCCCTGTCACCAGGATCACACGGCCTCCGGCCGCCCCTACTTGGCCTTCGAGTTGCTCGAAGCATGATGCTGGCGGGGTGCCACCCACCGAACCTTGCGTTTTCTGGTCCAAGAGGTCCTTGCTGAGCCGAAGTGGGCGGACAAGCTCACCGAGGCAGACCGGCGCGGCCTCTCCCGCTCTTCTGGACCCACGTGAACCCCTACGGGCAGGTTCGAGCTGGACATGAACCGCCACCTGGGCCTCGGCCCGCTCCTTCCGCAGCAGCGCACCGCGCAGGACCACTCCGAGTGGACTGAGGATGCGACGGCACCTTGATCCTTTCGTTGCCTGCCTGTTCAATCAAACGCAAGTCTCAGCCGTCTCCAGAGGGGCGACTATGTCGTTCAAGCCCGAAGCCGATGCCGGAGTCGTCGAACGGGACAAGTGGTCCTATTCGCCGGCCGTCGGGGTCGGGCCGTTCCGGTTCGGCATGACCGTCGGCGAAGTGGTCGAGGCGGCTGAGATGCTCGGCCAGCCGAGCGTCAGCGAGTTGCCGCGGGACTACGCGATCTTCTCGCCGACTTGGAAGATCGCGGTCCACCGTCGCGGCGTAGCTCCTTGTCCGCCTGCCGTCACGGCTTATGCGAGCCAAGCTGCGGGGCTGTTCTGCGTGGCTGCCGACGCCGTACACGGTCCCCAGGTCGTGTACAACGGACTCACGCTGGTCGGGAGAGACCTGTCGGAGCTGGAGCGCGACGCGATTGCGTATGCCGAGGCAGTGGACGGGCACTTTCGCTACACGCCCGAGGGCTACGCAGGACCGGATGATCCCGGCGTAGTGATGCGCGGGCAACGCGTCGGGCAGCTTCTCCGATCGCGTCCCCTGTTTATGGTGACGCGCGACGGCGCGTACACCGAATGGGACTCGCTTCCGCACGAGGAGTACCGCAACGGTCAGTTCCACGCCTGACGTGGTGTGCCTCGTGCGGCGGAGCCGCGGGCCGCGATCCGGCAGTGCGAGCGGTTCGAGGCTGCCCATGACGCGGCCGGAATACCGCTGGACCGGTGGTGGAAGGACCGCCGGGACGTCCTGGACGCACTCATCCTCGCCCCGGCACCGGTGGACCACGGCTTCGCCCGCTTCCTGCTGGGCCAGGAGACGCGGTTCCACCGCCACTGCTGGGGCTTCAGCCACAGCATCGAGGTCGCCGCGCTTCTGCTCGCCGAGCACCGCCGGCCCGACGACATCTGGCACCTGTGGCGGGCCATCACCGCCGGCTTCGACAGCTGGTGTGGTCTGCCCCACCGGCTTCTTCTCGCCGGCGGAGGAACGCAGCGCACGGTTTCCTACGTGGCCGACTCCGAGCACGAACAGCGGAACAACCTGCTGGGGCACCTGTACGAGCTCCAGGCCGCGACCGACGACGACGTCACCACGCTCATCGCCGAACGCCGCCGCTACTACGCCGACTCCTCCGCGAACCGGACACAGCCCTGGGGGTGGCCGCTGGGCCGAGCTGATCCGCGAGAACCCGCTCCGGTCCGCCCCTGCTCCGGGAGGCCGGCGGCCCAGTGGGCGGGGTTGCCGAAGACGGGGCGGCGTGGTTCCGCGCGGATATGAAGGTGTCCGTGCCGCCCAGCAGTTGGCCCTCGGCGGTGCCGTCCGCGACGGTCAGCAGCTCACGGGCGTATCCGTAGAGCCAGCAGCCGACGGCTGCACTTGGGCCGGTTCCAGAGGCTGGTGCTGACGGGTCATCTACTCGGTGTGCAGCACCGAGGCGATGGTCATCCGGGCCGCCGACCGGGCCGGCACCAGGGCGCCGAGGACTGCGACAGCCACACCCGTCATGAGCATCGCGGCCAGCTGCGGCGCGTGCCACACGTCCTTCATGTACGCGGGGAAGTCGACCACCCCTACATGGTCCACGACGAGGCGGTGCGCCACGATCCCGAGCGGGATGCCGAGCAGTCCGCCGGCTACGCCCAGCCCGGTGACCGAGGTCACGGTCATCACCACCACCTGTCGGGGGTCATCCCGATCGACTTGAGCATGCCCAGGTCCCGGCGCCGCTCACGGGTGTTCAGGAGGACGGTGTTGAAGACACCGAGCGACGCGACCAGGGTCAACAGGACCGTGAACACTGTGGAGAAGGTGACGACGGTGGTGGTGCCCGCGTTGCCGGAGTCCAGCACCGACGCGCGCAGGCCCGGGCCGATCGCCTCGACCGCCTCGGCGTAGGCGTGCGCGTCGGCGCCGGGGGCGAGCCGTACCGTGTACTCGGTGGCGTGGGCGTCCGGTGCGAGTTGGGCGAGGGTCTGCCAGGTGGCCTCCAGGGCCCGGGCGTCGCCCTCGATGAGCTGACCCACGACGGTTGCGTTGATCTTCCTGCCGTTCAGCTCCAGTGTGACCCGGTCACCGATCTTCAGGCCGCGCTGGGTCAGGAAGGCCGGCCCGGCCACGATCTCGCCCGCCGCGGACGGCGCCCGGCCCTTGACGACGGTGCGGTCGTACAGGGAATCGTCGCCACGGTAGAAGTCGGCGAAGACGGGCTGGGTCTGCCCGGTCATGTTCACCTGGGACAGCGCGCGGGCCCGTACCCCTCCGCACCCGGCAGAGACCGCAGCCGTTTCTCGATCTGCGGGTCACTGAGCCGGGGCGGGGTCCGGTCGTTGCCCGTCCCCCGGTCGTCACGTGGACCCTGGCGCCTCCGTCCGCCCGCCCGACCTTGCCGTACGCCACCATGGTGCTGGTCAGTCCGGTCGACAGGGTCACCGTGGTGACCCCGAGGACGATGGCCGCCATGGTCAGCAGGGTGCGGCTGGGACGGGCGAACGGCTGGCCGAGGCCCAGACTGACCGGGCGCGGCAGCCGGGTGGCGCCGAGCATCCGCTGCACGCGCAGCCCGCGCCCGGTCCGCGGCGCGCCACCGGCGCTGATCGCCCGTGCGGCGGGCAGCCGGTGGGCGCGCAGGGTGGGGACCAGCGCGGCCAGCAGGACAAGGGCGGGCATGCCCACGAGGCAGGCCACGGACGCCCACGGGCTGATGTCGCCGACCGAGGCCCGGCCCACGTCGATGCCGGTGAACGCGACTTTCAGGAGCGGCCCGGCCAGCGCGTTGCCGGCCAGCGTTCCCACCACGCAGCCCACCAACGCCGGCACGGAGAGCATCGTCAGGTAGACGGCGGCGACCTGGTTCGGGGTGAAGCCCAGGGCCTTGAGCACCCCGATGTGCCGGTATCCCGAGACGACCGCCCCGCTCACCACGTTGCCGACGAGCAGGGTGGAGACGAGCAGGCCGAGGATGCCGAAGAGCGTCATGAACGGGAGGTAGGAGTCGGCCAGCGCGGAGAAGGCCTGCTTGAGGGTGAGGTAGGTCTGTGCGCCGGTCAGCGAATCCTTGGCCAGTCCCGTGGTGGCCCGTGCCAGCGAGGCGCTCAGCTGGTCCTCCGTGGAGGAGTCCGTGAAGCGGTACAGCATCTGGGCGGAGGTCGGGTGCAGTGCGGCCATCTGCTCGGGCGCAACCCAGGCGCTCGCCGACTTGCTCATGCTGGTGGCGAATCCGACGACGGTCAGCGTCGCTCCGCCGGGGGTCTCCAGCTCGGTGCCGAGGAGCGCGGTGCCGGGGAGCCCTGGGTGGACCAGTTGACGACGATCTCGCCGGGTGCGGTGGCCCAGTGGCCCTCAAGAAGTTCGATCCGGTCCACGGAGCCTGCTGGATCGGCCCGGCCCACCACGGTGAGGGTGCCGCCCGCCATCCAGAGCCAGTCCTTGGGAATGTCGACGACGGCCTGCCCGAACGGTCCGGCCGCGGCCTCCACCCCGGGCTGCCGGGCGGTCCGCGCCAACTGCTCCTGCGAGACCTTCGTGGTGTCGAAGGCTGCCACCGTATGGGCACCGCGCTGTGCGGCGTAGGCCTTGTCGAAGGGGCCCGAGGCGGCGCTCAGCAGCGCCAGCGCGAGCAGGACGGTCGTGGTGGAGCAGAGCACGACGAGCCCGATGACGAAGGTCTGGAGCCGGCGGCGCTTCACGGCCGCGCGCGAGGCTCTCCATACGGCGCTCACGCGGTCGCCTCCAGCGTGCTCTCGCGGGCGACCCGGCCGTCGGCGACTTCGATCAGCCGGCTGGCGCAGCGGGTGGCCAGCTGCGGGTCGTGGGTGACGATCAACAGGGTCTGGCCGATCTGGTTGAGGTCGATCAACAGATCCATCACCTGCTCGCCCGACCGGCTGTCGAGGGCGCCGGTCGGCTCGTCGGCAAGCAGCAGGGCCGGGCGGTTCATCAACGCCCGTGCGACGGCGACTCGTTGACGCTCGCCGCCGCTGAGCGTCGCGGGATAGTTGTTTCGGCGCTCGGCGACACCGAGTTCGTCCAGGAGCTCCAGGGCACGGCGGCGCGCCTGCCGGACCGGGGTGCCGGTCAGCTGCGCGGCCAGTGCCACATTGTCCAGCACGGGCAGATCGTCGATGAGGTTGAAGAACTGGAAGATCATGCCGACGTTCCGCCGCCGGAACAGCGCCAAGCCGGTCTCGTTCAGCTTCCCGAGGTCATGACCATGCACCTCGACCGTGCCCGTGGTCGGCCGGTCCAGGCCGGCCACCATGTTGAGCAAGGTGGACTTGCCGCAGCCGGAGGGGCCCATCACGGCAACCGCATCCCCCGCCCTGATCTCCAGCGAAAGGCCGTCCAGGGCCTTCGCGTCGCCGTACTCCTTGTGCACGCCGTCCAGCCGCACCACCACTTGCCGGGCACTGTCGTGATCAGTTGTCATGGCCCGAAACCTAGGACGGACTCCGCGGACAGAGCGTCACCCCCGGATGTATCCGTCCGGGCGGGTCATCCCAGGGATGTATGGAGCTGCATCCGGGAGCTGATGTGGGGCGCGTCAGGCAGCTGCGAAGATGATCCGGTGTGCGGACCCGGAACGATGTGGCTGGTCGTCGCCCTGGCGGCGGCAATTGGCGCGGCCGGGTGTCTGAGCGTGGCGGTGGTCCGGGCGCGACGGCTGCACCAGGCGGCCATCGAGGAGCGCGGCTGGCTGCTGGAGCGGGAGCGGGAGAGCGCGACGCGGACCGCGGTCGACGCCGAGCGGGCCAGGATCGCCACCGAGCTTCACGACATCGTCAGCCACAACGTGAGTCTCATGGTGGTCCAGGCCGGGGCCGCCCGCGAGGTACTGGCAACGATGCCGGACGAGGCCGCAGCGGCCTTGAGCGCCGTCGAGACCGCCGGGCGGAACACGATGACCGAGCTGCGGCACCTGCTCGGCCTGCTCGCACCCGCGCAGAACGGCGACGACGGGCCCCACGGCATGAACCTGTCACCGCAGCCGAGCCTGAGCCGGCTCAGCCCGCTGATCGACCGGATCGCCTTTGCCGGTCTGCCCGTGGAAATGCGCATCTCGGGCAAGCCGCGCCCGCTGCCGACCGGGATCGATGTCACCGCCTACCGGATCATCCAGGAAGCTCTGACCAATGCACTCAAACACGGGGACGGGGCGAAAGCCGAGGTGACGGTGCGATACGCGGACCACTACCTGCGAGTCGAGGTGCTGAACAGCGGACCGAGCATCCTGTCGGACAGCCAGCCCGCGCGGAGAGAGCCGGTCCCGGGCCAGGCGGACGGAACAGGACGCGGGCTGCTCGGCCTGCGGGAGCGGGTCGCCCTCTACGGCGGCGACCTGGACGCCCGCCGCCGCCTCGGCGGCGGCTACCGCGTCCGCGCCCGGCTCCCGCTGGACCGGCCATGACGGCGCACACCGAATCCGCCCCCGCGTCGTGATCGCCGACGACCAGGAACTGGTCCGCACCGGCTTCCGCCTGATCCTGACCGCCCGCGGCATCGACGTGGTGGGCGAAGCCGGCGATGGAGCCGAGGCCGTGGCCACCGTGCGGAGGCTGCGGCCCGACGTCGTCCTGATGGACATCCGCATGCCCGCCATGGACGGCCTGGAAGCCGCCCGCCGCATACTCGCGCAGTCCCTGGACTGCCGGGTGATCATGCTGACCACCTTCGACCTCGACCACTACGTCTACGCTGCCCTCGCCGCCGGAGCCAGCGGATTTTGCTCAAGGACGTCACCCCCGCGCATCTGGCCGCCGCCGTACGCCTGGTCGACACCGGCGACGCCCTGCTCGCACCCTCGATCACCCGCCGCCTGGTGGAGCGCTTCGCCCCCAGCGCCCCCAGAACCGGTTCCGGTCTTGCAACGCCGGCCGTCCACCGAGACCTGGCCGCGCTGACGCCGCGCGAACGCGAGGTGCTGACGCTCATGGGGCGGGGTCTTTCCAATTCCGAACTGGCACGGGAACTGACGCTCAGTGAGGCGACCGTGAAGACCCACGTGGCCCGGATCTTCGCCAAGCTGACCCTGCGCGACCGGGCCCAAGCCGTCGTCCTCGCCTACGAGACAGGACTCGTCTCGCCGGGCGAATCCGCTGCCGATAGCCCGTAATCCGGAGGCCAAGTCCTCGGCCGCTCGCTGGAGAACCTCATTGAGCTGTCCAAGGACCTCCAGTCCCGCGGGGTCGACCTCGTCGTGCTCGGCCAGAACATCGATACCTCCACCGCGGTTGGGCGGATGTTCTTCCAGATCCTCGGAGCGGTAGCCGAGTTCGAGCACGCCCTGATGTCGGAGCGAACGATGGACGGTCCGGAGGCCGCCCGCGCCCGCGGAGGCACTGGCGGCCAGAACCAAACACAGGTTGCTCGAGTACATCCAGCCCGAGTACGTACGGCCAAAGACGTACACGTCGCCGTGGTACCAGAGGTTCCCCGCGCCGTTGACGTACCGGCAGTCGACGCTGAACTCGGTGTTCCCGGGGACGGACACGTACGTGCCGCAGTCCGCGTTGGGGCCGGTACACAGCGGCGAGGTCCTGCCGCCAACCGTGAACGAGTAGCCGCCGTCCCACGGTCCGTAGCCCGGGGACGTGCAGGCGGCGGTCGCGGCGCTTGCCGCGGTGGGGCTGCGACGGCCAGCGGTGCGGCGAGGGCAGCCACGGCCACGGCGGCGGTCGCGGAAGCTTTTTCACGGGGGATTCCTCTCCGTTGAGGGACGGATGCCGGCGGCGCCGGCTCAGCTGTTGATGCGGTCGGTCACTGCGACGCTGCACTCGTCGGAGCCGATCCCGGGGCCCGTCGTGCAGATCCAGAGGGTGATCGTGCCGTCTTCGCGCATGTCGTAATTGCAGGTCTCTGAGACCTGGGGAGGGTCACGCTGCAGGAGCCCGAGCGGCCGTAGTCCGTGTACCACTCGACCGAGCTGGTCCGGCCCTCGTAGTGCTCGACCCAGATCTTGTCGCCGTAGCCGATGAAGCCGCCGTACGCGTACCCGTTGCTCACGACGGCGTCGGCGTGAGCCGAGGTCGAGAACCACAGGACGGTCGCGGCGGCGCCGACCGCGGCCACCGCGAACCTGGAGACGTTGTGCATCGCCTTACCACCACGCATGTTTTCGCTCCTCGTTGACGTCCGATGCACGACGGTGCAGGGGCGGTTGTCAGGAAACCTTTGGAAAAGCTTGAATCCGCCTTGGCCCGCCGATCCAGCGGCTCCCAGAGTGTCGCTTGGGGCGGTTGATCTAGCTCAGGGGTGTGATGGACACGTACTTCGGGGTGCTGGGGGCCATTGAGGTGCGGCGGAACGGCGTTCCGGTCGACGCGGGGCACGCCGTGCAGCGGCGGGTACTTGCGGTGCTGCTCGTCGACGCGGGGCGGGCGGTGTCTGTCGACGCGCTGGTGGACCGGGTGTGGGGCGATGCGGAGCCCGTCAGCGGGCGTACGAAGTTGTATGGGTATGTCTCCCGGCTGCGGCAGGTGTTGCCGGTTGAAGGCGGCGCCGTCCTTGGCCGGGAGCGGAGTGGTGGTTACCGGCTGGACGTCGAGCCCTCCTCGGTGGACATGCACCGTTTCCGGGAGCTGTCGGGGCTTGCCCGGAGGGAGGGCAGCGACTTACAGGCCGAGGCGTTGTGGCGGGAGGCCCTTGGTCTGTGGCGGGGCAGCGCGTTTGCCGGTGCGGACACCTCGTGGTTCAACGCGCAGCGCGATGTCCTCGACGGTGAGTGGCTTGCCGCGAAACTGGAACTGGTCGACGTGCGGTTGCGGCTCGCGCAGCACGACCGGCTGGTGGGTGAGCTGCTCGCGCGGGCGGCGGAACATCCGCTTGATGAACGGGTCGTCGGGCAGATGATCCTGGCGCTGTACCGGTGCGGGCGGCAGGCGGAGGCGCTCAAGGAGTACGAGCGGGCCCGGCGGCGGCTTGCCGACGAGCTCGGCGTCGATCCGGGGGCACAGTTGCGGCGGCTCCATGAGCGGATTCTGGCTGCCGATCCCGAGTTGGGTGTGGGGAGGGACAGTGCGCCGCTCGCCGCCGCCACCGCCACAGAGCCGGCCGAGGGGGCCGGCGCGGTTACCGCTTCGGTGAGCGCGTCGGTGCAGCAGCTCGTTCCCCGTCTTCTGCCTGCGGACCTGGTGTTGTTCGTTGGTCGGGAGTACGAACTGGCCGAAACGCAGCGGCTGTTGGGCGGGGGTGGACCTGGTCCGGTGACGCTGCTCGTGACCGGGCCCGCCGGGGTGGGCAAGACGGCGTTCGCCGTGCGTACGGGGCATCGGCTCGCCGCGCGGTTTCCTGACGGGCAGCTCCATGCCGATCTGCGGGGCTTCGGCGATGAGCCGGCCGAGCCGTTCACGGTTCTCGGCACCTTCCTGCGCGCGCTCGGCACCGTCGGCGGGAGCGTGCCGGCCGAGCTGGCCGACCGTATCCACCTCTACCGCACCTTGCTGGCGCAGCGTCAGGTGCTCGTCGTCCTGGACAACGCGGCCAGTGCTGAACAGGTGCGGGACCTCATGCCGAGCGGCGGGCGGTGCGCCACCCTCATCACCAGCCGGACGACACTGGCGGAAGTGAGCGGTCGTCGTATCGCCCTCGGGGTGCTGAACTCCGGTACGGGGCTTGCCCTGCTGGGCGAGATGCTGGGTCCGGACCGGATCAACGCGGAGCCCGGCGCGGCCCGGTCGATCGTGGAGACTTGTGGGGGGCTGCCGCTTGCGGTGTGGGTGGCCGGCGCGCGGCTGGCAGCTCGGCCGCAGTGGCCCCTGGCGAAGGTGGCCCGGGCGTTGGCCGACGAGCAGCGCAAGCTCGACGAGCTGGCCGTCGGCCATATCGCCGTACGGGCGAGTCTAGGGCTGACGTACCAGGGGCTGGGCCCGGCGGCGCGGCGTGCGCTGCGGATGCTGGCCTTGCTGCCCGGGCCGGACTTCGCGGTCTGGGCGCCGGCCGCGCTCCTCGACGTGGGTCTGTCCGAGGCGGAGGCCGTGCTGGATGATCTGGTCGAGGTTCACCTGGTGCAGACCGGAGCGGTCAGTGCGAGCGGGATTCGGTATCAACTGCATGACCTTGTAAGGCTGTTCGCCCAGGAACACGCGGATCGGGCTCTGTCGTACGGGGTGCGCACGGCCGCGCTGGGGCGGCTGCTCGGGGCGAGTCTGCACCTGGCCGACGTGGCGGCGGACATGCTCAGTGTCGACTTCCAGGGCATCCCACAGCGGAATCTCGTCTCCTGGCGGCTGGGCCAGGACGACACACGGCAGCTGCTCGGCGACCCGCTGGCGTGGTTCGGCGACGAGCGTCAGTTCCTGATCGGCGTGGCGGAGCAGGCCCTGGACCGGGCGGAGACCGGTCCCGCGGCGGGGCTGGCCACCGCGCTCACGGCCTTCTTCCAAGTCGGCAGCCACTTCGACGACTGGGAGCGACTCCAGAGCCGGGCGCTGAAGGCGGCGCTGAGCGGGGGCGACGCGCGCAGCGCCGCGAAGGTGCATCGCTGTCTCGGTGAGCTGACCACGATCCTCGACCGGTATCCGGAGGCCCTGCACCACTTCGAGCAGGCCCTGTTGCTTGCCGAGGGCGAGGGGCCGGCGTACCGGGCCAGTGCGACTGCCGGGCTGGCGTACGTGCACCGGCTGCTCGGGCAGTACGCCTCCGCCGTCGGCCACTTCGAGGCGGCTGTGGAACTGGCGAGGAGGCGGGGAACGTCAACTGTCTCGTGTACGCGACCAACGGTCTCGGCGTGATCGACCTGGAGCAGGAGAGGGTCGATGCCGCCGTGGCGCGGTTCACTGAGTGTCTGCGGGTCAGCAAGGTCGCGGGCTATCTGCCCGGAGAGGCGCAGGCCCTGCGCTGTCTGGGACAGAGCCATCGGGCGCGTGGTGACCACCGGGCCGCCGCGGACGCGTACCGGCAGGCGGCCGTGATCAGTGAGCGGCTCGGCGACCAGCTAACCGCCACGCACGCCACCTGCTGGCTCGGCGACGTCCTGGTTCGGCTGGGCGAGCACGGAGAGGGCCGGCGGCTGCTGGCGCGGAGCCTGTGGACGTACCGCGAGTTCGGCAACGTGTGGGGCGAGGCGGCGACCCTGTACGCGCTCGCCGAGGCACAGCTCGCGGCGGGCCGGCCGGTGCTCGCCCGCCGACGTGCCGAGGTCGCCGTCCGGCTGTGGCGGCGTATCGGCTCCAGCAGGTGGCTGGCCGTCGGCCTCGACACGCTGGCCGGTGCGCATGCCATGGCGGGCGACGAGGAGGCCGCGTCACGGGCGCGTGAGGAGGCCGCAGCGCTGCGGGCGGCATGAGCGGCGTGTGCGTCGGCCCGCGGGCGCTGGTGTCTATGAGTCGTTCGGGTCCGAAGATTCCCCCGTTGTCGGTGACCGATGTCCAGCGGGCCAGGCTGGATGCGTCGCCGTACGACGGCTCAGGCGCTGGCCCAGCGGTCGCGGATCGTACTGGAGTGCGCCGACGGGCACTCGATCATGGAGGTGTCACGTCGGCTGCGGGTCGGCGTTTCCTCGAACAGGGCCTGGACGGCCTGTCCGACGAGCCGTGGCCCGGCGTCCCCGGAAGATCACCGACGCGGACGTCGAGCGGGTCATCGTCAGGACACTCGAGGGAAAGCCCAGGAACGGACCCACAGGCCGACCAGGTCGATGGCGGCGGCGACGGGCATGTCGCAGTCCGCGATGTCGCGGATCTGGCGGGCGTTCGCACGGGCGCCGCACCGATCGCAGACGTTCAAGCTGTCAACGGGCCCGCTGTTCATCGACAGAGTCCGCGATGTCGTCGGCCTGTATCTCGGCCCGCCGGAGAAGGCTCTGGTTCTGTGCGTGGACGAGAAGTCCCGGATCCAGGCTCTCGACCGGTCCCAGCCCGTCCTGCCGATGGTTCCCGGGTTCCCGAACGCAGCAGCCACGATTACGTCCGCGCACGCACCACGACCCGTACCCTCGCTGAATCGAGATCGCCCCAGCGTTGCTGTGACCGCTTCCAGGCAGCCTCCGACGACGTCGACCGCCTGCGCCAAGTCGCCAAAGCAGGCCGTGGCTAACTGTCGGACTATCTGAACAGACCTGTGGACGGCGGCACCGTCGCCCGTGTGCTTGATGCAAGCCTCGTGGAATGCGTCGAGGCCCTCGTCTCGATCGAACCGCACGGGACATCTACCCGCAGCGCAACCGTGATCGACCTTTACGGTGTCACGGGGAGGCCCCCAACGCCCAGGTGGCCGCATGCTTGGACGCCGAACGGTTCGGGGACGTGTTCATGGCGGCGTTCGTCGCTCTGGGCTGACGACCCGTTGACCTACGGAGGCTCACCGACCGTACCCGTTTCTTCCGCTCCGACACCGGGTGCCCGCTTACTGACGGCATTGGCCGCGGCGCAGCTGCTGGTGGCGCTCGATTTCTCGATCGTCTACATCGCGCTGCCCGGCATCGGAACGAGCCTCCACTTCTCCCCGGTCGCACTGCAGTGGATCGTGAGCGCGTACGCGATCTTCTTCGTGACCGCGACCGAGGCGTCGTGCCCCCATGTGGCCGCTGCCGCCAGGTCCTTCTTGACTCCTTTCCCACCCCCGAGGTCATCGTCGGGACAGACGAAGGCTTCCGGATGGTGCCCGTCACCGACCTGCTTCCCGAAAGCTGTATCCGGGCGGGCCACCAACTCGGCGCTGAGGCGGGCGGGCCACCGAGCACGAGCTGACGCCCCAGGCGGTTACAGGGCGAACGTTGCCTGTTACGGCACTGGTCAGTCCTGCGCCGTCTGGGCCACGGGCCGGCCCGCCGCCGCGTGCGGCGGCGGGCCGTCGGTCGGTGTGACCCGCTACTCGTCTTCGGACAGCGTGATGGCGCCCACGGGGCAGGCGCGGGCGGCCTCCCGCAGCAGGGGTCGCCGGCTCCGTCCTCCCGGCCGGGCAGCAGGGCGCTGAAGCCGTCGTCGTCCTGGGTGAACACTTTTGGCGCGGTCAGGGCGCACTGTCCGGCGCCGATGCAGCGATCCTTGTCGATCTCGATGTGCATGACGGCGGCCTCTTACCAGCTGACGGGGAGTTCCAGCATCCCCTGGATGGTGTTGCCGGGCTTGAAGGGGATCTCGTCCGGCGGGGCGGCGAGCCGGAGTCCGGGCAGTCGTTCGAGGAGCGCGCGCAGGGCGATCTCCAGCTCGGTGCGGGCGAGGTTCTGGCCGAGGCACTGGTGGATGCCGAAGCCGAAAGCGACGTGGTGACGGGTCGAGCGGTGGAAGTCGAGTGTGTCGGGCGCCGGATAGACGTCCTCATCGCGGTTGATGACGGAGGTGGAGAAGACCACGCCGTCCCCGGCCCTGATCGTGGTCCCGGCGATCTCGATGTCCTCGGTGGCCTGCCGCAGCAGTCCGTCCGCGATGGACAGCATCCGCGTGAGTTCCTCGATCGCGCCCGGCAGCAGCGAGGGTCGGCGCGCAGTTCGGCCAGCCGGTCGGGGTGCTGCAAGAGCGTGTAGGTGCCGAGGGAGATCATGTTGGCCGTGGTCTCGTGGCCCGCGACCAGGAGGATCATCGCCAGCGCGGTCAGCTCCTCGCGGTCCAGCTCACCCTCGCGCAGCCGCTGCTGGACGAGTTCGTCCAGCAGGCCCTCGCCTGGCTGGCGCTGCTTGTGGTCGATCAGTTCCTCCAGGTACGCCGCCAGCCGGTCCCGGGCGTCCTGCGTCTCCTCGGCCGTCGGTCCCCGCAGCAGCCGCCTCGACTGCTCTTCGAAGAACTCGTGGTCGGCGTAGGGCACGCCGAGCAGGGCGCAGATCACCATAGACGGAACCGGCAGTGCGAAGGCGCGCACGAGGTCGACGGGCGGCCCTTGCGTGATCAGCGCGTCCAGCAGTTCGTCGACGATCTCCTGGATGCGCGGCCTCAGTTCGGTGGCGCGCTTGAGAGTGAAGCTCGGGATCATCATCCGCCGCTGGGTGCGGTGCTCGGGGTCGTCGACGCCCAGGAGTGCCGGTTTGCGGTCGCGGAACGCGGCGAAGCGGGGCGTGGTGGCGGGGAAGCCCGGGCGGGTGCGGTCCGTGGACAGCCGGGGGTCCGCCAGCAGGTCGCGGGCGACGGCGTGGCCGGTCACGAGCCAGGCCGGGCGGCCGTCGTAGAGCCGGATGCGGGCCAGTGGCCGGGCGGCGCGCAGCGGGTCGTACCCGGTGGGCGGGTGATAGGGGCAGGTCCGGTCCTGGGGGAAGGAGACGGGCCCGGACGGTTCGGTCAGGTCTGTCATGGAAGACCTCGCAGACGAAGGATGCGTCGTGCCGATCTTCTATAGATGCCCGGCGCACCTAAGTGCACGAGATGAAGTTCGGCCAGATCGGGGACCTGCGGGGATCCGGCTGGGAACCACCCCTTCCGCATCGTCGTTCGGTTGCCCCACCAACGGCGCGGGATACAGGATCCGGCCATGTCCACGACCGCTGTGTTCTCGCCGCTGCCGTCCGCCGTCGGCGATGGGACGGCTGTGCCGGTCCGGGGGAGCGGTCGCCGTTTCGTGACGCCCGTCGCCCACGGGGCGGATTGGCTCCTCATGGCGCCGTAAGCCGCTTGGCGGTGTCTCATGGCCGAGCGTCCTGGGCGGGTGGGCATGTGGTGATCCGTAGCCGCTCCTGCGGCCTGACCTCTCAAGACAGAGCCGGCCTCATATGCCTGCCCGCCCAGTGAAGCAGCGCCGGGGGTGGTGGGGCCGGCCCGCGCTCGTGCCTTCGTCCCGCGCGGACCGGCCCCACCACCCCGCTCGCACACAAACAGCGGCATCGTTGACTCTCGTGGTCCAAGCCGCCGCCAGGGAACACCTTCCACCGCAGGGCGAACGCCCCAGTTCCGCAGCTGACCGAAACCCTTGGCGACCGCTGGGATTGCGAACGGCCGATCGGATGACGGGCCCCAAGCCCTGCCGTTAGGGAGACGCGCAACCCCGCCACGGCGACGACCTCACCCCACCGCCGCCCACCCAAGGACACCACCATGACCAGCGTGTTCTGCGGCATCGACTGGGCCACCGACCACCGCGACATCGCACTGCTCGACGAAGCCGGCACCCTCCTGGACAAGCTCCGCATCGACGACACCCCAGACGGCCTCAGCCAGCTCCTACAGCTGCTGGCCCAGCACGGCGACGGCCCGGAGAACCCGATCCCGATCGGGAGTGGCTCGGCGAGCGAGGAGCGGGGGCTGGGAGATGCAGGCCGTGCCCGGCCGGCTCGCCCTCGGACGGGTCCGCCGGGGGTTCCAGAACCTCCGCCCGGACTCGCCTCTCCGGCAGAACAGGCTCAGGCGGGGCGGAGTTGCCCGATGGTCTGCTCGGTCGACCACACGGCGCTGGCCAGGTAGCGGAAATTGATGAGGGCGGAAAGATACCCGTCGCCCTCCGGCAGTCGGGGTCCGGCGGTGGCGTCGCGGACGACGACGACCTCGAATCCCTGCTCGAGCAGCTCCCGGAGATGCCCTTCGGTGCACAGGTTGGCCGCCATCCCGGCGAGGATCACCTGCGAGATGCCGCGCTTGCGCAGTTGGAGGACGAGGTCGTTCGACTCCGGCCCCACGATCTTGTGCGGGGAAGCGATGACGGTCTTCCCGTCCAGGATGTACTCCTTGTACTCCGGCAGGAAGTCCGCGCCGGAGTCGGTGAAGCCGTCGAGTGTGAGCGGACCGGTACGGCTGAACATGCCGACGCCGTGCATGAACTGCTCGATCGGATCGTTGAACTGCCACTGCCCGTCGGTGGGATAGAAGTAGTGCGGCGACACGGCGACCGTGATGCCCGCCTCCTTCGCGGAGGCGAGAAGCCGGCCGATGTGGCCGACGGTGCCGTTCTCGGTGATGCTGTCGCCGAAGACGGACCAGGTCGCGCCCTTCGGGCTCAGAAAGTCGATCTGCGGGTCGGTGATGACCAGTCCCGCACGGGCCGGGTCGAGTAGGAACCCGCTTTGGGGAAGGGTGGGGTCGGCAGGCTCGGCGTAGATGCTGCTGTCGGACATGAGAGGGCGTGCTCCTCGCGAGGGGGGTAGCTGACGACCCGATAATAAATGACCAGTCGTCTTTTTATGAAGTGGGAGCACGCCGTCTCGGCCCACCAGCCGTCCGTTACTTCACCGAAGGAGCCGGCACCCCGAGGAGACGCGGCAGGGCCACGGTCGCGAACCTGTCGTACGCCACGCGCCGCTGCCCGATGCGTCCTTGCATGACAGCCCCCTCCCACGCCTCGACGATGGCGTACGCGAGTTCCTCCGGGGACGCGCCACCGGGGAGGTCACCGCTCGCTTGGGCGTCTCGGAGGCACGCGGCAATCAGGCCGGTCCACCGGTCCATGATGTGGTCCAGTTTCTCCCTGACCTGCGCGCTGTGGTCGGCCAGTTCGAGAGACATGTTGCCGACGAGGCAGCCCAGCGCGAAGCCGCGCCGCGCGTTGTGGTCCGTCAGGGCCGAGAAGAAGGCGGTGACGCGGTCGACCGGAGGTCGGGACGCGTCTCGCAGATGGAAGCCGAAGTCCCGGTCGATGGATGCCCAGTAGTGCTCGAGCACCGCGACCGCGAAGTCTTCCTTGCTGGCGAAGTAGCTGTAGAACGACCCCTTCGGAACACCGGCGCTGTCGGTGATCTCCTTGATGCCGCACCCGTTGAAGCCGTTCGTGTGGATGAGCTCGAGCCCCGCGGCGAGGAGGCGTTCACGGACGAGTGGGTTGGCTGGTCGCGGCATCCTTCGACAATAACCGAACGGTCAGCTGTCGCCGCCTGTCGCACTCGGCCGCCCTTCGGGCAGATGCTCCTCGGCCCACTTCCCGAGCTCCAGCAGGGCAGGCTCCAGCGCGGCCCCGGTCTCCGCCGGAACGGTACGACACGCACAGCGGCGGCTACTCTTCGCCCTCACGCATCGCGAGTCCCGCGGCGCCGCGCCCGGGCAGCCGGTCGGAGTCGACCCCGCTGCCCGGCACTGCCGCTGATGGAAGTCCCTCGTGGCCGCACCGCTGCACACCGAATCGCGGAACCCGTCAAAGCGATCAAGGCAGGCAGACCGTCCTCACACTGTGCCGGGACCAGCGGGCCGTCCGGTGCCGGCGCGTTGATCCAGGCCGCCGCGGGCGCCTTTGGGGGCTCCGGTGGCCTGCCGGCGAAGCGTTCGGGGTGCTTCGCGTAGACGGCCTGGAGGACGTCGGCACGCATCTCGCGGAGCTGTTCGGCGAGGCCGAAGTACACGCGCAGGGCGTGTGCAGGCCGACTGCTGGAGTGCCGCGTGCCTCCGCGGCGGCCTCGGCGCGCACCTCGTCGGTGATCAGGTCGAGGGTGCCGAGTTCACCGCACTCCCGGCCCCGGCCGCCACCGGACGACCGCGCCTAGGCGATCACGCGCTTCGCCCTCTGGCATCAGGTTCACCGGCTTCGCCGGTCCGCCCACCACGGCCTGAGCACGAAAGCCGGAACCCGGCCCCACCACCCCCGACGCACCGTCAGGCACTCACACCCGACAACATGACAGCGCCCCCGGTGACAGCGGGGGACTTCCTGGCCGCCCGGCCATGACATCCTGTAACGCCACAAGACTTTACGGAATGCCGGACGGCAGGCGGTAAGACGGACGCCCGGCGGTGACGGGGAAGAACGATGAAACTCTGCTTTCTGGTGGAGGAACAGTATCGCCATGACGGCATGCCCGTCGAAGTAATCCGCCAACTCGCCTCCTGGGGACACCAAGTGGACGTGTTGCGCCCCGGCGGCTCCCTTTTGCGCCTGACAGAGGCCGTGCAGACGAGCACCCATGACGCATGGGTGCTCAAGACGGTATCCGGCGGCCCGGGCCTCACCCTTCTCGAAGCGGCGGCCTCGGTCGGCCTGACGACGATCAATAACGCCCGGGCGATTCGAGGTGTAAGGGACAAGGCGCTGGCCGCCGCCATCGGCCTCAGCCGCGGGCTGCCCCTGCCTGCGACCTACGCGGCCGCGCTGCCCGAACTGCTCGGGGAGATACCCGAGTCGGAGTATCCGATCGTGGTCAAGCCCGCTGACGGCAGCTCGGGCCGGGCCGTGCACCTGGTGTCCTCCCCGCGCCGGCTCGCCGACATGCTCCCCGAACTGGCGGGGGAAGGCATGCTAATTGCCCAGCCGTACGTGCCCAACTCTGGCGTTGACATCAAGGTGTACAGCATCGGCGACGAGCTGTACGCCACCGAGCGCCGTTCCCCGCTCCACCCGGACCACGCTGTACGGGAGCGCCGCGTGCCACTGTCGGCCGAGATCGCCGCGATTGCCGGTCAGGTCGGCGTGGTCTACGGCCTCGATCTGTACGGTGTGGACGTGGTCCTGGGACCGAACGGCCCTGTGGTCGTTGACGTGAACGACTTTCCCAGCTTCCGCCAGGTCCCCGACGCGCCGGTACGCCTGGCAAGAGCCGTCCTCGCCCTGGCGGCCGGCGCGGGCGGGGCGACCGCGGCCGCGCAGCCGCCGCTCGGCGCCGTTCCGGCCGCCCCCGTGACGGTGGGCAAGACGGCATGAGGATCGGCCTGATCACGTCTGAGCCCAGCCACCCGCTCCTGAGCCTCACTACGGTCCTGCTCGCGTCCGACCACCACGTGGATGTGCTGGATCCGCGTACGCCGCTGCCCGTTTCCGAACCGCTCGCTGACGTCTACCTACTGAAGGCACGTACCCCACATGCCCTCGCACTCGCCCGGGTTCTGGAGCAACGTCGCGCCCGAGTCGTCAACTCGGCCGCCGCGACCGCGTTGTGCCAGGACCGCACGTCCATGGCCGCACTGGCCCTGAGTGCCGACCTCCCCTTCGCTGCCACGCGCACCTTCACCACCCTCGCCCGACTGGCGTCCGGGCCGGCGCTGTCCGGACCCGCGGTGGTCAAGAGCCGCCACAGCCGGCGGCACGATGTGGTGGCTCGCGTCGACAGCCCTTCGCACCTGCGGGACTTGGCCGCCGCCCATCCGGACGAGCCGGTCGTGGTCCAGGATTTCGCCCCCAACGACGGCTGGGACTACAAGCTCTGGGCGATCGGCGACCGGCTCTTCGCCGGCCTGCGCCGCTCCGAACTCTCCCCGGGGGACGCGGCCCCACACGAGCGCTCCGCCTCGACGACCTGCCGCCCGGATGGCCGGCTCTGGTGCACCGCGTCGGAGAGGTGTTCTCCTCGACGTTTACGGCGTAGACATCATCGACCGCGGCCATGGCGCCCCACTGATCGTGGACATCAACGCCTTCCCCGGCATCCGGGGTCAGTCCGGCGCTCCCGAGGCTCTGGCAGCGCTGGCACTGTCCCGGGCCAATGGAGCCGATACGGAGCGGCTTGCATGCCGTGGTGGGGGAGATGCGGGTAGGAGCGGTCGGGACCACCCCGTACGGCGGGTCTCGGAGTCCGGGACCGCCGCCGAGCCCTGACCGCCGCGGTGTACACCGGCGGGTTGTCGCGGTCGAGGAGAACGAAGCGGAGCGAATCGACGCGTGCGCCGGGGTTGGTGGTCGGATGGCGGGCCTGCTGGGTCGCCCACCGCGCGGTGGGGTGGGCGGTGATGCCGGAACGCGCCGGTGAGCTTGCGAACAGCTGCTGCTCACCGGCTTTGGCGTACCCCCACGCCCCGTAGGGCCCCGCTCGCGCGGCGGCGTGGTCTGCTCCCGGCCTGGTCCGCCGGCGAGGCGCGGACCGGGGCAAGCGTGCGGGACGGCCCGCCGCCCATGCCCGTCCCCACCGACCACCGCACGGCCCCGCTCACCGACCCGACGAGGAGACCGTCATGACGACAGCCGACAACGGCGGCGGGCGCCGCCGAACCCTCCCCAGGTCCTGGTGGCGGGCGCGGGCCCGGTCGGCCTGACCGCCGCTGTCGAACTCGCCCGGCGCGGTCTGCGCGTACGCCTGGTCGACGCGGCCTCCGGGCCGGCCGTCACCAGCAGGGCGATGGCCACTCACGCGCGCTCCCTGGAGACGTACGACCAACAGGGGCTCATCGACGACCTGATGTCCCGCGGGCGAAGGATCCAGCGCTTCACCATGCACGCGGGCGGCCGCACGCTGGCGCGCCTGGGCCCCGACTACTCCCGGGTCCCCACCCGCTATCCGATGACCCTGATGATCGACCAGGCTGCGACCGAGGAGGTGCTGCGGCAGGCCGCCGCGAAACTCGGCGTGAAGGTCGAATGGGGAGTACGGCTGGAGGGCTTCACCCAGGACGCCGACGCCGTGCACACGGTCCTGCGCACGGCGGACGGCGAGGAACACCTCACGGTGGAGCGGCTGGTGGGCTGCGACGGCGGGCACAGCACGGTCCGCAAACTCCTGGGGCTGCCGCTCCTGGGCGACTCCAGCGAGACCTGGCTGATCGCCGACGCCGAACTGGAGGCGGGGCTGCCGCAGAACAGCATCCACTGGATCAAGGCCGGCCGGGGGACGGTGATGGCCATCCCGTTCCCCGAGGAGAACAAGTGGCGGCTGCTGGACACCGCCGACGCCTCCTACGGCGGCGACCCGGACCAGGTGGCCGAACGGTTCGCCCGCAAACTGCGCGCCGGACTCGGCCGCCCGGTGAAGGTGTCCACCCCGAGCTGGGTGTCGGTCTTCACCATCCAGCAACGCATGATCACCAGCATGAGCGAGGGGCGTGTCGTGCTGGCCGGCGACGCCGCGCACGTGCACAGCCCCGCCTCCGGGCAGGGCCTCAACACCGGTGTCCAGGACGCCTACAACCTGGCCTGGAAGCTCGCTCTCGTCGTACAGGGCCACGCGCCGCAGACCCTGCTCGACTCCTACTCGGCCGAGCGCGTGCCGATCGGCCGAGCCCTGCTGGGTTCCACCCGCAAGGCCACCCGGCTCGTCCAACTGAAGAACTCCCTGGCGGGCGTGGCGCTGCCGTTGGTCTTCGCGCTCGTCCGCCGGTGCGGGCCCTGCGGGGCCGGATCGAGCGGCAGATCATCGGCGCCATGTCGGCGCTGGCCCTGCACTACACGGACAGCCCCCTGACCCTCCCCGACCCCCGTCCCCAGGACGCCACCGGGCCGCGGGCCGGCACCCGCCTCACCCAGGTCACCGCGCGGGACGCCCTCGGCACCGGCTGGAACGCCCTGCTGGCGGAGCTGCGCGACACCCGGTGCAGCCTGCTCGTGGCGGGCGGCGGCGCCGCGGCCGCGCGTACCGCCGCCCAGGCGGACACAGCGCACGCGGACTGGCTCTCCGTGCGGGTGTTCACCGACGCGGGCGATACCTCGGGCACCGGCGACACACCAGGTCCTCGCCCGCTGCCCGACCCGGACGGCGGCGTGCGCCGGCACCTGGGCTGCGCCCCGACGGCTGGCTGCTCGTCCGGCCGGACGGCTACCTCTGCGCGCGCGGCTCCGCCCTCACCCCGGAGGACCTTCGCCCCGCTTCGACGCCGTACGCGGTCTGCGGTCCGCCCGGTCGGGGGCGTGACCATGGACCTTGGTATCGCCGGAAAGACCGCGCTGATCACCGGCGCCTCGTCGGGCATCGGCACGGCCACCGCCCGCGCGTTCGCCGCCGAGGGCGCCCGGGTGGTCCTCACCTACCGCTCGGGGCAGGCGCGCGCCCAAAAGCTCGCGGACGAACTGGGCGCCGACGCCGACCTGGCCTGCGCCGTCCCGTACGACCTGGGTGACCCCGCGGGCGTCACCGCCGCCGTGCGGACCGCCGAACACCGCTGGGGCGGAGTGGACATCCTCGTCGCCAGCGCGGTACGGCGCGGGCCACGACGACCGTCGGGCCTGCATCTTGAGGACGTCCCCGAGGAGGACTGGCAGTCGCTCCTGCGGGACAACCTGGAACAGACCATCCGCACGGTGCAGTTGGTCCTCGTGGGCATGCGGGCCCGCAAGTGGGGCCGGGTTGCGCTGCTGTCCTCGCACCTCACCCGGGACGGGGCGGCGGGCCAGGAGTTCTACGCGGCGGGCAAGGCCGCACTGCACGGCTTCGCCCGCAGCCTGGCCTGGGACGCCGGGCCCGACGGGGTGTACGTCAATGTCGTCAGCCCCGGCCTGACCCGCACCGAAGGAGTACTGACCGAGCTGCCGGCGGAGATCCGCGAGCGGGAACGGCAGCGCACACCCAGCGGGCGGCTCAGCGCACCCGAGGACGTGGCCGCCGCGCTCGCGTTCCTCTGCGCGGAGGTGAACGGCAACATCAACGGCGCCGTCATCGACGTGTCCGGCGGCCGGTGATGCTCCGGCTTCCGCCGCTCCTGCTCCCGCTCCAGCTCCCTTCCCCTGGCCCCTCCCTTCTCCTTCCTGTTCTGCTCCCCGCAGTCCCTGCAGGTCGAGCAGCCCCTCGAGCCGCGCACCGGCGCGTTCTCCCTCCGAAAGGAATCACCATGTCGCAGCCGCACCTCGTCCGGCACCGCATCACCGTCCGGGCGGCCGCCGTGCTCTGCTTCGACCTGATGGCCGACCTCGACCACTGGCCCCAGCACTTCGGCCCCGGCCTGCACGCCGAAGTCCTGGAGGCCGACGACGGTGAGGGCGACCTGATCCGTCGCTGGGCGCTGACCGGCGGTACCGAGGTGCACACCTGGGACGCACGGCGCCGGCTGGACCGCGACGGACTGCGCATCGTCCTCGACCAGGTGGACCCACAGGCCCCCTGACGAGCATGCGGGCGGTGTGGAGCTTCGAGCCCGACGGCGAGGGGCCGCGACCGTGGACGTCACCCACGAGTTCACCGTCGACGACGACCCCGAGGCGGTGCGCCGGACCACCGACGACGTCAACGCGCGCACTCCCGGTCAGCTCGATTCGCTGCGGGACCTCGCCGAGCGGTGGGAGGAGGTGGAGCCCCTGGTCATCTCCTTCGAGGACCCGCTGTTCATCGGCGGCCGACTGGAGGACGTCTACGAGTTCCTGTACGCCGCCGACAAATGGCCCGAGCGGGTCCCGCACGTGGAGAAGCTGGAGATGACGGAGGACACCCCCAACATCCAGTTCTTCGACATGCACACGCACACCCCGACGGACGCGACCACACCACCCGGTCCGTGCGCGTCTGCCTGCCCGGCAACAAGATCGTCTACAAGCAGATCAGCCTTCCGGCCCTGCTCGACGGGCACACCGGGCACTGGGTGTTCACCGAGACCCCCGAGGGTGTCGTCGCGCACGCCCGGCACACCGCGACGATCAAACCGTCCGCGCTGCCGCTGCTGGGGGAGGGCACCACGGTCGCCGATGCCAGGAAGTACCTGCGCCGCGTGCTGAGCACCAACAGCCTGCAGACCCTGCGCTACGCCCAGCAGTTCGCCGAGGAGCGCGGCCATGCCGCTCACGCCTGACATGCCGCCCGGCGGGGCCGTGCCGCCCGGCAGCCCGCCGGCCCGCAGGCCTCTTCCGGCCGTGGCGTTCGACCTCGCGCGGGTGCCGGAGGTGCCGCTCGACGGCCTGCTGCGGCGGGCTGCCGCGGCGGCACCCGACCGGGTCGCCGTGCGCACGCCCGCGGGGACGACGACGTACGCGGAACTGGACGGCCTGGCCGACTCCTGTGCCCGGGCCCTGACCGGGGCGGCCGGCCGGAGCGCGACCGTCGTCGGGCTGGCGGCCTCCCTCGACCCGTCGTTCGCGGTCGTCTACTACGGCGCGATCCGCGCGGGCCACGTCGTCGCGCTCGTCAACCCGCACCTGCGGGGCGATGCCCTGGCCCACGTCCTGTCCGCTGCCGGGGTGACCGTGGCGGTGGCGCCGCCCGAGGTGGCCGAGCGCATCGCCCAGGTGCGCGGGCGGCTGCCGAACCTGCGCGATGTGCTGTCACCCGACGCCTTCGCGACCGGCAGCGCGGCCTCAGGCCGAGGGGCTCCCGGTCGAGGGACTTCCGGTGGAAGGGCTCTCGGTGGAAGGGCGACTTCCGACGGCAGGGCCGCCGACGGGAGACCGCCCGACGAACATGGCCCGGTCCTGCGTCCGGACGCGGTGGCGTGTGTCCAGTTCACCAGTGGGACCACCGGGGAACCCAAGGCCGTCCAGTTGACGCACCGCAACCTCGTGGTCAACGCCGCGCAGATCGCCGCGGTCCACGGCCTGGACGGCGACGCGGTCACGCTCAACCACCTCCCGCTCTACCACCCGATGCACCTCAACGCGGCGGTGTACGCGGGAGCAACCCAGGTACTGAGCCCGTCGCCCGATCCGGCGGCAGCGATCGAGGCCGCCAACCGGCACGGGGCGACGCACTTCTACAGCCTTCCCGTACGGCTGGCGCACCTGGCGGCCGACCCGCGGCTGCCGGGCCTGCGGCTGGACACGGTGAGCGCGGTCTTCTCCGGCGGCTCGGCGCTGTTGCCGGCCCAGGCCCGCACGCTAGGAGCCCACTTCGGCATCCCGGTCCTCCAGGGATACGGACTGGCCGAGACCTCCCCGCTGACACACGGCGAACCGCCCGCGCGGCCCGGGCCCGGCTCCGTGGGCCCGGTGGTGCCCGGCACCGACTGCCGGGTGGTGGACGTGGAAACCCGCGCCCCGCTCCCGGCCGGGCACAACGGGGAGGTCCAGGTCCGCGGACCACAGCTCATGCGGGGCTACCTCGGCGAGAGCGCCCCGGCGGTCGATGCCGACGGCTGGTTCTCCACCGGTGACATCGGCCATCAGGACGAGGAGGCCTATCTGTACCTGGTGGACCGGATCAAGGATGTCTTCAAGTACGAGAACTGGCTGGTGTCGCCCACCGAGATCGAACAGGTTCTCATCACGCACCCGGCCGTACGGGACTGCGCGGTGGTCGACCACCCGGAGCCGTTCAGCGGTGCGGTGGCCCACGCCTTCGTCGTGCTCGACGAGGCCGCCGGGCCGCCCGATCCGGCGGAACTCACCGCCCATGTCAACGACCAGGTCCCCTACTACCAGCACATCAAGTACCTCGATGTGGTGGACCGCGTCCCCCGTTCCCCGAACGGCAAGATACTCCGCCGCGCACTGCGCGCACGCGTTGCGGACACCGACCCGGCGGGCCGGGTGCACGCCGGCGCGGCCGACCCTCCTCACCCCGACCCGACAGGAGACAACTCGTGATCACAGTGATCAACCGACTCACGGTCCACGGCGACGTCGACGCCTTCCAGAAGATCCTGGGCGGCATCACCGAGCACATGAGCAGTCAGCCAGGCTTTCTCAGCCACTCCCTCTACCGTTCGCTCAACCACCCCGAGGTCTTCGTCGAGACCGCCCGCTGGGCCGACGCCGAGTCCCACCGGCGGGCGATGAAGGCCACCGCGTTCCGGGACAGGGTCCGCGGTCTCGGGGACCTCGCCACCCCCGAGCCCGACGTCTTCGAGATCCTCGAGGAGGACGCTCCCCGGCTCGGCTGAGACGGGACCCGCGGTGCTGTCGGCGGCGGTGTGCAGGGGGTCAGCGGACGCACCGCCCCGGTCTGCTGTCGGCGTCCGCAGGAGCGGCACGGGATGGTCACCCGAGTTGGGAGGTGGCGGCGTCGATCTCCTTCATGGTGATGTTCTCGCTGCCGCTGCCGCTGCCGCTGCCGCTGCCGCTGCGGATCGTGATGACGGCGGCGGTGGAGATGACGTAGGTGAGGGCTTTGAAGTAGTCGCCGGTGCGTTGGTGCAGTGTGGCGGCGTGTTTGCTGAGGGTGTTTTCCTCGAGCCGGTACAGGCTCAAGTCGGCCTCGAAGCTCGCCAGTACGCGCCGGAATACCTCCTGCTCCTTGACCTTGGTGCCCAGGGGCAGGGGCAGGGGCAGGGGCAGGGGGTGCAGCCACGTCACCGGCAGCAGCGCGGTGGGGGAGGGCGAGACGGGATCCGCCGGGCGGCCCGCCTGTGCGAGCCGTACCCGGTTCTCCGCGCTGACCCGGGCCAGGTCCTGGGCCAGGATGCGGGCCTGGTGCAGGAGGTGGCTGGCGCCGGTGCCGCAGAAGACGAGCGAGATGCCCAGCTTGTCGCGCAGGTAGACGAAGTAGGGCAGCACGTTCGCCAGGTGCTGCGGGGAGGCGCGGTCGATGTCGTCGATGAGTAGCAGGCGGGTCTGTGACAAATCCGTTAATGATCACTAGAGGCCGTGACGTGTTGATCTGGGGTTCTAGTGATCGTTTCAGGATTTCTTTCTGTGGTGTGGTGTGCCTCTGAGCTGGGGCTTCCGTAGGGCTTTGAATGCTGCAGGGCTTCTGAGGTGCAAGTTCAGTGATCGTCTCGGGATGTAGTGATCGGCGTGGGATTTTCTTTGTAGTGCGTGGTTCGGGTGGACGGGTTTGTGCTGGTCACGGGGCTGGCAGGATCGTGCCTGAGCTGATCCGGCCCGGCACGGGCCGGGGCCGGGCGGGGGGCGGCGGCGCGTTCGGCTGCGGCCCAGATGCGCTCGGCCTCCTCTTCGCCGGCGCTGGCACCCCGGGCGAACGCGAGGAAGGTGTAGAGGGTGGGCAGCTGGCCGTCCAGCGTCCAGCGCAGGGCGCGGACGGGCCGTCCCTCCTGGCCCGCCTTGCGGGCGATGCGCGGGAAGGTCTTGTCGCTCTTCATGCCGCGCAGCGCGGCCAGCTCGTGGATCCCGGTCGACGGGCCGGCCCGCGGGGCCCGGCCGGGCACCACGAGGAGACAGGCGGCCAGGGCGAGCGCGGCGGCCACCGGGCGCTCGAGGACGGTCACCGCAGCGATGGCAGTGATGACGACTGCCGCAGCCCGGTGACGTCACGCCGGAGGAGTGCTACCCCGACGCTCTCGCGGAGGCCGAACAGGCCCGCGCCGACTACGCGTTCGCCCTGGAAGCGCAGCACGACGACCAGCGCGAAGACCCTCTGCCTCCGCCCTCGGCAACGCCCGCGCCGCCCGCGAGGCCGCCGACCGCGAGATGCGCCACCTTCTTGCCTACGGACGGGAGTTCCACGGAGACCGCCCCTACAAGTTCGAACTCCTCGCCCAGGCCGGCGGCATGACCCCTCCGGCATGCGCACCGCCTACGCGAGCAGCGAGATCCAGACTGTCGCCCGCCAGATCGGCCGCGCCCCCGACGGCTGCCGCTCCCGCCCCCCGGCCGCCCCGGAGTCCGCATGACCGGCCGCCCCGAGACCGCTCCGCCGACCTGCACCTGTCTGCCCCCGTGGCCCGCCTTGCCACCGTCATCGAGGGCACCACTCACCCGGTCGTGCCCTCGCCCGCCCACACCCCCGCTTCCGCCCTCTACCTTGCCCACTGCACCGGGTGCGGCACTGCCTACACCGGTTCGTGGAAGCGGCTGACCCCCCGAGCCGCTTGAGGGCACCGCGCCCTGCACGGCTCAAGCCCAGCCCGCCAGCTCCTGCCCGCGGCCCCGGCCACCGGCCCACCCCAGCGAAAGTCCGCGCCGCCTCCGGCCGAGGTCCTCTCGTCACCCGACCCCTCCCGGCGAACTCGCCGGGCGCTGGCTCGGCCTTTCGTGTCTCGGGACGACGGTCACAGGGTCGGCTTCGATGCCGGGCGAGGAGTTCGATGAAGAAGTCCGTCAGGACTTGTTCACCGCCCGGGCTGGTCAGTTCCCAGCCGCCGAAGCGGTAGATCTCGTATCCGGACAGCCTCAGCCGGCGGTCCTCGGCGGCCATATCCGCATACAGCTGCGGGGCGGCGGTATGGGTGACCCGCCCTTGCTCGTCGGGCGGGTTGGGGCGGCCGTAGTGTTGAACCCCGTCGACCTCGATGACGATGCGCGAGCGGTCCGGTGCCAGGAGCAGGAAGTCCATCCTCTGCCGGTACAGCGCCCCGGACTGCTTGCCGCTGCGCCGTGTGTAGGGGTCGTAGTGGAGGTAGACCTGGGGGATCAGCGCGGGCAGGTCGAAGCCGCCTTCCTCGGCATAGCGAGCACAGTACGTGATCATGAGGAGTTGTTCGGGCGGTGAATCCAGTGACCGGTACAGACGCCGGTAGAGGGCGTCGGCGGCACTCTTCTCGTCGGCGTCCGGGTGGTGGTTGTTCGTCCACCAGGCGACCATCTGCCGCCAGGTGAGACCGTGCGGCGGCAGGGGATCGGTGAACACCAGGCAGGTGTCGGCGTGGCGGACGATCTCCACGTCGTTGTCCACCGCGTCGCGCAGCACGATCTGAGGTTTCGCGCCGTCGGCGGCGAAGATCAGGTTCTTGAAGGCGCCCGACGGGCCCTTGGAGAAGCGACGTTCGTACTCCATCTCTTGCAGGTCCTCCAGCGCGTTGCGGGTCGGGCCGAGGATCTGCTCGATGCAGTCCCGGCGGGCCTGCCAGCTCCCTTGCATGTTTGTCGCGCCAGTAGGTGCCGAAGCCGCGCGGCCCGTCGAAAGTCCGAAACGGCCAGGTGGGCGGCTTCAGGGCGAGGCGTTCCAGGACGGCGCGGTGGGCCTTGATCACGACGGGGACGTTTTCGTCATCCAGGTGTCTGCCCTTGCCGTCAGTGCCGTGGGAGACGAAGTCGCCGTGCAGCAGCCGGGTCAGCGCGATGGCGACTTCCAGGTCGGTACGGCTGGCCGCAGGCCCGAACCGCAGCGACTCGATCAGCTCGACATTGAGTACCCACGGCATGGCCCAACCGTCCCCGCTGCTGAAGAACGCCTCAACGTCCACGCACCTACCCCTGCGTCCCGTAGACAGGACCTCGGCCCCACAGCAGCCAGTTCATTAGAAAGCACTGACATGCCGGCACCCCGTCCACGGTCCCGGCCGACGCCACCCATACTGCGCGCCTGCCCCGCCCGCCCCGAGCGGAGCAGGTGGAGGCGGGAGGAGTCATGGGGCAACGGCTGCACGGCAGTGCTCTGATCCTCCGGCATGGCTCGGAGGCTGCCCCAACGCCTTCTGCGCAACGTTGACTTGAAATCGCTGTGCCGACGTGTTTGCAAGTGGTGTACCAATGGGCATCGAAAGTGTTGTAGATGACTACAGCACTACGTGGAGAAGGGGAAGTCCTTGGTCTACGACATTCGTCCGCTCGCCAACGGGCTGCGGACGGACCACCCGGTGCCCGGTCTGCCGTTCGTCGACGACTCACATCTGCCGCTCGACGACGGCCCCGACGCCATCGAGGCAGTCGGCCGGAACAAGGGCGAAGGCATGTGGGGCCGGTGCGACACCTCCCGCGAGGGGGCTGGCTGGCCTTCACCACCGACCCGATCGCCCACCACCTGGGCTGGGCCGTCCGCTACCACCCCGAGCACGGGCGCACCGTGCTCCTGCTGCGCGACGAGGACACCGCCAGCCTGCACACCTACTGGTCGGGGCGCCGCTGCTGTTCCGGGCCGGCGGCTACTGGTGGGACGGCGACGCCTGGTACCGGCCCGGACAGATCTGGGACCCGGTCACCGAGGACTACGCACGCTACACGGCACGCGCCACGGCCACCGTCCACGCCAACGACATGCTCGACGGCCGCGCCCACCCGGACCGCGCACCCGTGCACAAGGTCGCCACGTTCGACCCGGCCACCGCGGCGCCCAAGGACTGGCTCGATCACCTGACCCGGTGGGCGCAGCACCACCAGAAACAGGACGATCCCCTGCCGCTGGAGAAGTGCGTCGTCGACCTGGCCAGTCCCGAACTCACCGGGGACCGGCTGCTCGGCGTGCTCGAGATGGCCGCACTGGGCGGCATCACGGCCTCCACACTGCGGGGTTACATCTCCCGGGGCGAGAACGACGTGCCGCTTCCCCAGGCGACCGTCGGCGGACGGGCCCAGTGGTCACGCCCGGTCGCCGAGGACTGGGCGGAAGCCCGGCACCGCTCCTCCGACGGGCTGAAGGACGCCATGTTGGCCGGCGACCGGCACCGACTCGCCCCGGGAGCGGCCCAGATCCGAGACCGCTTCAGCGAGACCTTCTTCAGCTTCCTGTGGAAGCGGCCCGACATCCGCAAGCGGTGGGGCCTGCGCCATCGCAACGAACCGAGCGTGCGGGAGGTGGCCGACCAACTGGCCTTCGAGGTCGCCGACAGCCTCAGGCGCATCATCCCGACCGACGCCCTGGGGCCGACCATCCGCCACGCCGTCCTGGAGGACTTCGCCACCTCGCTGCGCGTCAGCGAGCGCCGGGGCGGCCAGCTCAAGGCCTTCGACCTCATCCTGTCGGTTCCCCTGGCGAAGATGCTCAGCTGGTTTATCCAGCACTTCCCGACCTCGGCCCAGTGGTACGTCGGCGAGATCATGGGCGAGGCAGACAAGCAGCTCGGCATCCCCGCTCAGGTGACGGGCGAAGCGCTGCGGCGGTCCGCAACCACGAACGGGGAACTCGACGGCCAGACCGCGAACGAGTTCTTCTCCCGTACCGTCCCGCGCGAGCCGGAGGGCTGAGGTCCTTCACCGAGTGAGGAACCCCGCCGCCGTCCGCAGGGCGGCCCGGCGAGGGAGGCCGTGATGCCGCCCAGTGCGGCCATCTCGGCACGCCGAGCAGCCGGTCCCCGGTGAGTTCGGGACTGGCCAGGTCGACGACGCACTTCTCCAGCGGCAGGGGATCGTCCTGCTTCTGGTGGTGCTGCGCCCACCGGGTCAGGTGATCGAGCCAGTCCTTGGGCGCCGCGGTGGCCGGGTCGAACGTGGCGACCTTGTGCACGGGTGCGCGGTCCGGGTGGGCGCGGCCGTCGAGCATGTCGTTGGCGTGGACGGTGGCCGTGGCGCGTGCCGTGTAGCGTGCGTAGTCCTCGGTGACCGGGTCCCAGATCTGTCCGGCCGGTACCAGGCGTCGCCGTCCCACCAGTAGCCGCCGGCCTGGAACAGCAGCGGCGCCCCCGACCAGTAGGTGTGCAGGCTGGCAGTGTCCTCGTCGCGCAGCAGGAGCACGGTGCGCCCGTGCTCGGGGTGGTAGCGGACGGCCCAGCCCAGGTGGTGGGCGATCGGGTCGGTGGTGAAGGCCAGCCAGCCCCTCGCGGGAGGTGTCGCACCGGCCCCACATGCCTTCGCCCTTGTTCCGGCCGACTGCCTCGATGGCGTCGGGGCCGTCGTCGAGCGGCAGATGTGAGTCGTCGACGAACGGCAGACCGGGCACCGGGTGGTCCGTCCGCAGCCCGTTGGCGAGCGGACGAATGTCGTAGACCAAGGACTTCTCCTTCTCCACGTAGTGCTGTAGTCATCTACAACACTTTCGATGCCCATTGGTACACCACTTGCAAACACGTCGGCACAGCGATTTCAAGTCAACGTTGCGCAGAAGGCGTTGGGGCAGCCTCCGAGCCATGCCGGAGGATCAGAGCACCGCCGTGCAGCCGTTGCCCCATGACTCCTCCCGCCTCCACCTGCTCCGCTCGGGGCGGGCGGGGCAGGCGCAGTATGGGTGGCGTCGGCCGGGACCGTGGACGGGGTGCCGGCATGTCAGCGCTTTCTAATGAACTGGCTGCTGTGGGGCCGAGGTCCTGTCTACGGGACGCAGGGGGTAGGTGCGTGGACGTTGAGGCGTTCTTCAGCAGCGGGGACGGTTGGGCCATGCCGTGGTACTCAATGTCGAGCTGATCGAGTCGCTGCGGTTCAGGCCTGCGGCCAGCCGTACCGACCTGGAAGTCGCCATCGCGCTGACCTGGCTGCTGCACGGCGACTTCGTCTCCCACGGCACTGACGGCAAGGGCAGACACCTGGATGACGAAAACGTCCCCGTCGTGATCAAGGCCCACCGCGCCGTCCTGGAACGCCTCGCCCTGAAGCCGCCCACCTGGCCGTTTCGACTTTCGACGGGCCGCGCGGCTTCGGCACCTACTGGCGCGACAAACATGCAAGGGAGCTGGCAGGCCTGCCGGGACTGCATCGAGCAGATCCTCGGCCCGACCCGCAACGCGCTGGAGGACCTGCAAGAGATGGAGTACGAACGTCGCTTCTCCAAGGGCCTGTCGGGCGCCTTCAAGAACCTGATCTTCGCCGCCGACGGCGCGAAACCTCAGATCGTGCTGCGCGACGCGGTGGACAACGACGTGGAGATCGTCCGCCACGCCGACACCTGCCTGGTGTTCACCGATCCCCTGCCGCCGCACGGTCTCACCTGGCGGCAGATGGTCGCCTGGTGGACGAACAACCACCACCCGGACGCCGACGAGAAGAGTGCCGCCGACGCCCTCTACCGGCGTCTGTACCGGTCACTGGATTCACCGCCCGAACAACTCCTCATGATCACGTACTGTGCTCGCTATGCCGAGGAAGGCGGCTTCGACCTGCCCGCGCTGATCCCCCAGGTCTACCTCCACTACGACCCCTACACACGGCGCAGCGGCAAGCAGTCCGGGGCGCTGTACCGGCAGAGGATGGACTTCCTGCTCCTGGCACCGGACCGCTCGCGCATCGTCATCGAGGTCGACGGGGTTCAACACTACGGCCGCCCCAACCCGCCCGACGAGCAAGGGCGGGTCACCCATACCGCCGCCCCGCAGCTGTATGCGGATATGGCCGCCGAGGACCGCCGGCTGAGGCTGTCCGGATACGAGATCTACCGCTTCGGCGGCTGGGAACTGACCAGCCCGGGCGGTGAACAAGTCCTGACGGACTTCTTCATCGAACCTCGCCCGGCATCAGAAGCCGACCCTGTGACCGTCGTCCCGAGACACGAAAGGCCGAGCCAGCGCCCGGCGAGTTCGCCGGGAGGGGTCGGGTGACGAGAGGACCTCGGCCGGAGGCGGCGCGGACTTTCGCTGGGGTGGGCCGGTGGCCGGGGCCGCGGGCAGGAGCTGGCGGGCTGGGCTTGAGCCGTGCAGGGCGCGGTGCCCTCAAGCGGCTCGGGGGTCAGCCGCTTCCACGAACCGGTGTAGGCAGTGCCGCACCCGGTGCAGTGGGCAAGGTAGAGGGCGGAAGCGGGGTGTGGGCGGGCGAGGGCACGACCGGGTGAGTGGTGCCCTCGATGACGGTGGCAAGGCGGGCCACGGGGGCAGACAGGTGCAGGTCGGCGGAGCGGTCTCGGGGCGGCCGGTCATGCGGACTCCGGGGCGGCCGGGGGCGGGAGCGGCAGCCGTCGGGGGCGCGGCCGATCTGGCGGGCGACAGTCTGGATCTCGCTGCTCGCGTAGGCGGTGCGCATGCCGGAGGGGGTCATGCCGCCGGCCTGGGCGAGGAGTTCGAACTTGTAGGGGCGGTCTCCGTGGAACTCCCGTCCGTAGGCAAGAAGGTGGCGCATCTCGCGGTCGGCGGCCTCGCGGGCGGCGCGGGCGTTGCCGAGGGCGGAGGCAGAGGGTCTTCGCGCTGGTCGTCGTGCTGCGCTTCCAGGGCGAACGCGTAGTCGGCGCGGGCCTGTTCGGCCTCCGCGAGAGCGTCGGGGTAGCACTCCTCCGGCGTGACGTCACCGGGCTGCGGCAGTCGTCATCACTGCCATCGCTGCGGTGACCGTCCTCGAGCGCCCGGTGGCCGCCGCGCTCGCCCTGGCCGCCTGTCTCCTCGTGGTGCCCGGCCGGGCCCCGCGGGCCGGCCCGTCGACCGGGATCCACGAGCTGGCCGCGCTGCGCGGCATGAAGAGCGACAAGACCTTCCCGCGCATCGCCCGCAAGGCGGGCCAGGAGGGACGGCCCGTCCGCGCCCTGCGCTGGACGCTGGACGGCCAGCTGCCCACCCTCTACACCTTCCTCGCGTTCGCCCGGGGTGCCAGCGCCGGCGAAGAGGAGGCCGAGCGCATCTGGGCCGCAGCCGAACGCGCCGCCGCCCCCCGCCCGGCCCCGGCCCGTGCCGGGCCGGATCAGCTCAGGCACGATCCTGCCAGCCCCGTGACCAGCACAAACCCGTCCACCCGAACCACGCACTACAAAGAAAATCCCACGCCGATCACTACATCCCGAGACGATCACTGAACTTGCACCTCAGAAGCCCTGCAGCATTCAAAGCCCTACGGAAGCCCCAGCTCAGAGGCACACCACACCACAGAAAGAAATCCTGAAACGATCACTAGAACCCCAGATCAACACGTCACGGCCTCTAGTGATCATTAACGGATTTGTCACAGACCCGCCTGCTACTCATCGACGACATCGACCGCGCCTCCCCGCAGCACCTGGCGAACGTGCTGCCCTACTTCGTCTACCTGCGCGACAAGCTGGGCATCTCGCTCGTCTTCTGCGGCACCGGCGCCAGCCACCTCCTGCACCAGGCCCGCATCCTGGCCCAGGACCTGGCCCGGGTCAGCGCGGAGAACCGGGTACGGCTCGCACAGGCGGGCCGCCCGGCGGATCCCGTCTCGCCCTCCCCCACCGCGCTGCTGCCGGTGACGTGGCTGCACCCCTGCCCCTGCCCCTGCCCCTGCCCCTGGGCACCAAGGTCAAGGAGCAGGAGGTATTCCGGCGCGTACTGGCGAGCTTCGAGGCCGACTTGAGCCTGTACCGGCTCGAGGAAAACACCCTCAGCAAACACGCCGCCACACTGCACCAACGCACCGGCGACTACTTCAAAGCCCTCACCTACGTCATCTCCACCGCCGCCGTCATCACGATCCGCAGCGGCAGCGGCAGCGGCAGCGGCAGCGGCAGCGAGAACATCACCATGAAGGAGATCGACGCCGCCACCTCCCAACTCGGGTGACCATCCCGTGCCGCTCCTGCGGACGCCGACAGCAGACCGGGGCGGTGCGTCCGCTGACCCCTGCACACCGCCGCCGACAGCACCGCGGGTCCCGTCTCAGCCGAGCCGGGGAGCGTCCTCCTCGAGGATCTCGAAGACGTCGGGCTCGGGGTGGCGAGGTCCCCGAGACCGCGGACCCTGTCCCGGAACGCGGTGGCCTTCATCGCCCGCCGGTGGGACTCGGCGTCGGCCCAGCGGGCGGTCTCGACGAAGACCTCGGGGTGGTTGAGCGAACGGTAGAGGGAGTGGCTGAGAAAGCCTGGCTGACTGCTCATGTGCTCGGTGATGCCGCCCAGGATCTTCTGGAAGGCGTCGACGTCGCCGTGGACCGTGAGTCGGTTGATCACCGTGATCACGAGTTGTCTCCTGTCGGGTCGGGGTGAGGAGGGTCGGCCGCGCCGGCGTGCACCCGGCCCGCCGGGTCGGTGTCCGCAACGCGTGCGCGCAGTGCGCGGCGGAGTATCTTGCCGTTCGGGGAACGGGGACGCGGTCCACCACATCGAGGTACTTGATGTGCTGGTAGTAGGGGACCTGGTCGTTGACATGGGCGGTGAGTTCCGCCGGATCGGGCGGCCCGGCGGCCTCGTCGAGCACGACGAAGGCGTGGGCCACCGCACCGCTGAACGGCTCCGGGTGGTCGACCACCGCGCAGTCCCGTACGGCCGGGTGCGTGATGAGAACCTGTTCGATCTCGGTGGGCGACACCAGCCAGTTCTCGTACTTGAAGACATCCTTGATCCGGTCCACCAGGTACAGATAGGCCTCCTCGTCCTGATGGCCGATGTCACCGGTGGAGAACCAGCCGTCGGCATCGACCGCCGGGGCGCTCTCGCCGAGGTAGCCCCGCATGAGCTGTGGTCCGCGGACCTGGACCTCCCCGTTGTGCCCGGCCGGGAGCGGGGCGCGGGTTTCCACGTCCACCACCCGGCAGTCGGTGCCGGGCACCACCGGGCCCACGGAGCCGGGCCCGGGCCGCGCGGGCGGTTCGCCGTGTGTCAGCGGGGAGGTCTCGGCCAGTCCGTATCCCTGGAGGACCGGGATGCCGAAGTGGGCTCCTAGCGTGCGGGCCTGGGCCGGCAACAGCGCCGAGCCGCCGGAGAAGACCGCGCTCACCGTGTCCAGCCGCAGGCCCGGCAGCCGCGGGTCGGCCGCCAGGTGCGCCAGCCGTACGGGAAGGCTGTAGAAGTGCGTCGCCCCGTGCCGGTTGGCGGCCTCGATCGCTGCCGCCGGATCGGGCGACGGGCTCAGTACCTGGGTTGCTCCCGCGTACACCGCCGCGTTGAGGTGCATCGGGTGGTAGAGCGGGAGGTGGTTGAGCGTGACCGCGTCGCCGTCCAGGCCGTGGACCGCGGCGATCTGCGCGGCGTTGACCACGAGGTTGCGGTGCGTCAACTGGACGGCCTTGGGTTCCCCGGTGGTCCCACTGGTGAACTGGACACACGCCACCGCGTCCGGACGCAGGACCGGGCCATGTTCGTCGGGCGGTCTCCCGTCGGCGGCCCTGCCGTCGGAAGTCGCCCTTCCACCGAGAGCCCTTCCACCGGAAGTCCTCGACCGGGAGCCCCTCGGCCTGAGGCCGCGCTGCCGGTCGCGAAGGCGTCGGGTGACAGCACATCGCGCAGGTTCGGCAGCCGCCCGCGCACCTGGGCGATGCGCTCGGCCACCTCGGGCGGCGCCACCGCCACGGTCACCCCGGCAGCGGACAGGACGTGGGCCAGGGCATCGCCCCGCAGGTGCGGGTTGACGAGCGCGACGACGTGGCCCGCGCGGATCGCGCCGTAGTAGACGACCGCGAACGACGGGTCGAGGGAGGCCGCCAGCCCGACGACGGTCGCGCTCCGGCCGGCCGCCCCGGTCAGGGCCCGGGCACAGGAGTCGGCCAGGCCGTCCAGTTCCGCGTACGTCGTCGTCCCCGCGGGCGTGCGCACGGCGACCCGGTCGGGTGCCGCCGCGGCAGCCCGCCGCAGCAGGCCGTCGAGCGGCACCTCCGGCACCCGCGCGAGGTCGAACGCCACGGCCGGAAGAGGCCTGCGGGCCGGCGGGCTGCCGGGCGGCACGGCCTCGCCGGGCGGCATGTCAGGCGTGAGCGGCATGGCCGCGCTCCTCGGCGAACTGCTGGGCGTAGCGCAGGGTCTGCAGGCTGTTGGTGCTCAGCACGCGGCGCAGGTACTTCCTGGCATCGGCGACCGTGGTGCCCTCCCCAGCAGCGGCAGCGCGGACGGTTTGATCGTCGCGGTGTGCCGGGCGTGCGCGACGACACCCTCGGGGGTCTCGGTGAACACCCAGTGCCCGGTGTGCCCGTCGAGCAGGGCCGGAAGGCTGATCTGCTTGTAGACGATCTTGTTGCCGGGCAGGCAGACGCGCACGGACCGGGTGGTGTGGTCGCGTCCGTCGGGGTGTGCGTGTGCATGTCGAAGAACTGGATGTTGGGGGTGTCCTCCGTCATCTCCAGCTTCTCCACGTGCGGGACCCGCTCGGGCCATTTGTCGGCGGCGTACAGGAACTCGTAGACGTCCTCCAGTCGGCCGCCGATGAACAGCGGGTCCTCGAAGGAGATGACCAGGGGCTCCACCTCCTCCCACCGCTCGGCGAGGTCCCGCAGCGAATCGAGCTGACCGGGAGTGCGCGCGTTGACGTCGTCGGTGGTCCGGCGCACCGCCTCGGGGTCGTCGTCGACGGTGAACTCGTGGGTGACGTCCACGGTCGCGGCCCCCTCGCCGTCGGGCTCGAAGCTCCACACCGCCCGCATGCTCGTCAGGGGGGCCTGTGGGTCCACCTGGTCGAGGACGATGCGCAGTCCGTCGCGGTCCAGCCGGCGCCGTGCGTCCCAGGTGTGCACCTCGGTACCGCCGGTCAGCGCCCAGCGACGGATCAGGTCGCCCTCACCGTCGTCGGCCTCCAGGACTTCGGCGTGCAGGCCGGGGCCGAAGTGCTGGGGCCAGTGGTCGAGGTCGGCCATCAGGTCGAAGCAGAGCACGGCGGCCGCCCGGACGGTGATGCGGTGCCGGACGAGGTGCGGCTGCGACATGGTGATTCCTTTCGGAGGGAGAACGCGCCGGTGCGCGGCTCGAGGGGCTGCTCGACCTGCAGGGACTGCGGGGAGCAGAACAGGAAGGAGAAGGGGAGGGGCCAGGGGAAGGGGAGCTGGAGCGGGAGCAGGAGCGGCGGAAGCCGGAGCATCACCGGCCGCCGGACACGTCGATGACGGCGCCGTTGATGTTGCCGTTCACCTCCGCGCAGAGGAACGCGAGCGCGGCGGCCACGTCCTCGGGTGCGCTGAGCCGCCCGCTGGGTGTGCGCTGCCGTTCCCGCTCGCGGATCTCCGCCGGCAGCTCGGTCAGTACTCCTTCGGTGCGGGTCAGGCCGGGGCTGACGACATTGACGTACACCCCGTCGGGCCCGGCGTCCCAGGCCAGGCTGCGGGCGAAGCCGTGCAGTGCGGCCTTGCCCGCCGCGTAGAACTCCTGGCCCGCCGCCCCGTCCCGGGTGAGGTGCGAGGACAGCAGCGCAACCCGGCCCCACTTGCGGGCCCGCATGCCCACGAGGACCAACTGCACCGTGCGGATGGTCTGTTCCAGGTTGTCCCGCAGGAGCGACTGCCAGTCCTCCTCGGGGACGTCCTCAAGATGCAGGCCCGACGGTCGTCGTGGCCCGCGCCGTACCGCGCTGGCGACGAGGATGTCCACTCCGCCCCAGCGGTGTTCGGCGGTCCGCACGGCGGCGGTGACGCCCGCGGGGTCACCCAGGTCGTACGGGACGGCGCAGGCCAGGTCGGCGTCGGCGCCCAGTTCGTCCGCGAGCTTTGGGCGCGCGCCTGCCCCGAGCGGTAGGTGAGGACCACCCGGGCGCCCTCGGCGGCGAACGCGCGGGCGGTGGCCGTGCCGATGCCCGACGAGGCGCCGGTGATCAGCGCGGTCTTTCCGGCGATACCAAGGTCCATGGTCACGCCCCCGACCGGGCGGACCGCAGACCGCGTACGGCGTCGAGAGCGGGGCGAAGGTCCTCCGGGGTGAGGGCGGAGCCGCGCGCGCAGAGGTAGCCGTCCGGCCGGACGAGCAGCCAGCCGTCGGGGGCGCAGCCCAGGTGCCGGCGCACGCCGCCGTCCGGGTCGGGCAGCGGGCGAGGACCTGGTGTGTCGCCGGTGCCCGAGGTATCGCCCGCGTCGGTGAACACCCGCACGGAGAGCCAGTCCGCGTGCGCTGTGTCCGCCTGGGCGGCGGTACGCGCGGCCGCGGCGCCGCCGCCCGCCACGAGCAGGCTGCACCGGGTGTCGCGCAGCTCCGCCAGCAGGGCGTTCCAGCCGGTGCCGAGGGCGTCCCGCGCGGTGACCTGGGTGAGGCGGGTGCCGGCCCGCGGCCCGGTGGCGTCCTGGGGACGGGGGTCGGGGAGGGTCAGGGGCTGTCCGTGTAGTGCAGGGCCAGCGCCGACATGGCGCCGATGATCTGCCGCTCGATCCGGCCCCGCAGGGCCCGCACCGGCGGACGAGCGCGAAGACCAACGGCAGCGCCACGCCCGCCAGGGAGTTCTTCAGTTGGACGAGCCGGGTGGCCTTGCGGGTGGAACCCAACAGGGCTCGGCCGATCGGCACGCGCTCGGCCGAGTAGGAGTCGAGCAGGGTCTGCGGCGCGTGGCCCTGTACGACGAGAGCGAGCTTCCAGGCCAGGTTGTAGGCGTCCTGGACACCGGTGTTGAGGCCCTGCCCGGAGGCGGGGCTGTGCACGTGCGCGGCGTCGCCGGCCAGCACGACACGCCCCTCGCTCATGCTGGTGATCATGCGTTGCTGGATGGTGAAGACCGACACCCAGCTCGGGGTGGACACCTTCACCGGGCGGCCGAGTCCGGCGCGCAGTTTGCGGGCGAACCGTTCGGCCACCTGGTCCGGGTCGCCGCCGTAGGAGGCGTCGGCGGTGTCCAGCAGCCGCCACTTGTTCTCCTCGGGGAACGGGATGGCCATCACCGTCCCCCGGCCGGCCTTGATCCAGTGGATGCTGTTCTGCGGCAGCCCCGCCTCCAGTTCGGCGTCGGCGATCAGCCAGGTCTCGCTGGAGTCGCCCAGGAGCGGCAGCCCCAGGAGTTTGCGGACCGTGCTGTGCCCGCCGTCGCAGCCCACCAGCCGCTCCACCGTGAGGTGTTCCTCGCCGTCCGCCGTGCGCAGGACCGTGTGCACGGCGTCGGCGTCCTGGGTGAAGCCCTCCAGCCGTACTCCCCATTCGACCTTCACGCCGAGTTTCGCGGCGGCCTGCCGCAGCACCTCCTCGGTCGCAGCCTGGTCGATCATCAGGGTCATCGGATAGCGGGTGGGGACCCGGGAGTAGTCGGGGCCCAGGCGCGCCAGCGTGCGGCCGCCCGCGTGCATGGTGAAGCGCTGGATCCTTCGCCCGCGGGACATCAGGTCGTCGATGAGCCCCTGTTGGTCGTACGTCTCCAGGGAGCGCGCGTGAGTGGCCATCGCCCTGCTGGTGACGGCCGGCCCGGAGGCCGCGTCGACCAGGCGTACGCGCAGACCGCGCCGGGCGAGTTCGACAGCGGCGGTCAGGCCGACCGGGCCCGCGCCCGCCACCAGGACCTGGGGAGGGTTCGGCGGCGCCCCGCCGCCGTTGTCGGCTGTCGTCATGACGGTCTCCTCGTCGGGTCGGTGAGCGGGGCCGTGCGGTGGTCGGTGGGGACGGGCATGGGCGGCGGGCCGTCCCGCACGCTTGCCCCGGTCCGCGCCTCGCCGGCGGACCAGGCCGGGAGCAGACCACGCCGCTGGGCGAGCGCGAGCGTCGGAGCCTGTCGGTCCCGCGCGGAGAGCGAGCGTTCCGTACCGGCCGGCCACGGCAGGGCCAGCTCAGGGTCGAACGGGTGAACCGTCCGTTCCCGTTCGGGCCGGTAGGGGGCGGAGCAGAGGTAGAGCACGGTGGCGCGGTCGGTCAGGGCCGTGAAGGCGTGTCCCAGTCCCTCGGCGAGGTGGACGGCCCGCCAGTGGTCGGGCCCGAGCAGCACGGAGTCCCAGCGGCCGAAGGTCGGCGATCCCTCGCGCACGTCCACTACGAAGTCCCGCACCTCGCCCGCCACACAGGTGACGTAGCGGACCTGGCCCGGAGGGGTCTCGACGAAGTGGACACCACGGACCACTCCCTTGCGGGAGATCGAGACACCGGCCAGGGCGACGGGCATCGGTGCCCCGAGCACCGCGGAGACCTCGTCGTGGGCGAACCACTCGACGAAGGTGCCGCGTTCGTCGTGATGCGGGCGGAGGTCGATCGCCCAGGCGCCCTCGATCGCTAGCCGACGCATCGCCGCACCTCGCCGTCCTGCCGGGCGACGTCCACGTCCGCACCGTGTGCGACACGTTCGAGAAGGACCACCGTGCGGGCCGGGGACGGTTGCCGGGCGATGTCTTCGGCGAGGGACCGGGCGCCGGACCGGTACCGGGGGTCCCCCAGCAACTGCCGGCACTCCTCCTCGATACGCCCGGCGGTGGCATCGGACACGGGCAACGCGCGCCCCGCGCCGAGCGCGGTCACCCGGTGGCCGTACTCGGCCATGTCCGACGCGACAGGCGCCAGGACGAGTTGGGGCAGGCCGTGCACGAGCGAGGTCATGGTCGTGCCGGGGCCGCCGTGGTGCACGACCAGGTCGCAGGACGGCAGCACATGAGTCAACGGCAGCCAGCCGGCGGCCCGTACCGTCGGCGGCAGGGGTCCGAGATCCAGTGCGGGGTCCGTCGCAAGCACCACGTCGGCGTCGAGGCGGCTCATCGCGGCCAGGACTTCGTCCCACAGCCCCGGCGCGGTCGCCGGCAGCACGCTGCCCAGCGTGACGCACACCCGAGGTCGGGCCTCGGAGCGCAGCGCCCAAGGCGGCACGGCCGCCGAGCCGTTGTACGGCACGTACCGCATGCGTACGACCGGCGCGCCTCGCGGGCCCGGCCGCTGCATGCGCGGTGGACAGACGTCGAGCACCAGTCGGGGGCCGGCAGCCCAGGCAGGCGCCAGGCCGCCAGTTCGGGCGCGAGTTCCCCGGCCGCGGCCTCGGCGTACAGCGGGGAGGGGGCAGGCCCCAGCCGTGCTCCACCCAGGCCACGCCCGTACGGGCGGAGACCATCCGGCCCGCGTACTCGGTGGGTTCACTGACCACCAGGTCCGGTCGCCACCGTTCGGCGATGGACAGGGTGCCGGCGAGGACACGCGCGGCCAGCCTGCCGAAGCCCCGGCCGCTGCGCCGCACCTTGGCGTCCGGCGAGGCCGGCCACGGGACGGGGGTACCGTCCCGCTCCCGTCCGATCATCTCGCTCATCGGTACCGGCCCGGCGTTCTCCACGGCGGGCAGACCCGCCGCGAGCGCCACGTGGGCGAACCCCTGCGGCACGGCGAACAGCACCTCGTGTCCCGCCGCCCGCAACGCCCAGGAGAGCGGGACGAGTTGCAGGACGTGTCCGTGCATCGGCGCGCTGGTCAGCAAAACCCTCATGGAATCGACCATGGCAGGCCGAGGCTCCGGCGAACAGAGCGAAAATGCCTTCTCCATACAGAGTCGAGCCAGGCTCGACCTGAACTCGGGTTCGCACTGGAAGAAATTGGCGTGGGCTGGAATGACCCCGTATCAGGAGGCTCGGAAAATGCGCCTGCTCTTCACTGCTTTCCCTTCGCCGTCCCACCATTTCCCTATGGTTCCGCTCGAATGGGCGGCACGCGCTGCGGGCCACGAGGTGCGCGTCGCCAGCGCGCCTTCGCTCGTGGACGCGATCACCGCCTCCGGGCTCCCGGCGGTGGGGGTGGGCTCCGAGGTGGATCTCGCCGGCACCTCGCGCAGCAAGAGCCTCTCCGGCTGGCACGACCACGACCGGTGGCCCGCCGGCTGGCCCGTGGCCCCCGAACTCCTCGACGACCGGCGCAAGGAACTGCTCGAAGCCCTGGGGCAGCGGCAGTTCGCAATGGCCGCCGGGATGCTCGACGACCTGGTGGAATTCGGCAGATCCTGGCAGCCCGACCTTGTCGTGCACGATGCCGTCTCCTATGCGGGGCCGGTGGCCGCCTCGGTCCTGGGTGTTCCCAGCGTGAGCCATCTGTGGGGCAGTCCGGGGCTTCAGCGCCTGGAGATGAAAGGGCTGGGGCCGCAGCCGCAGGACGGTTTCGTCGCCCTCTTCGACCGGTACCGGGCGGCGGTGCGGACCTGGCCCGACGCGTGGATCGACCCGTGCCCTCCCAGCATGGGCTTCGGCCCCGCGCCGGACGTGCACCCGATCCAGTACGTGCCCTACAACGGCCCCGGCCTGACCCCGGACCGGCTGCTCGACCCTGCGTCCGGGCCCCGCATCTGCGTCACCTGGGGCGCGACCACGGCCAGGCTGCTCGGCGCCGAAATGACGGAACTGCTGCGCCACGCCATCGAGGCGGTCGCCGCGCTGCCCGTGGAGGTGATCCTGGCCACCACCGCCGACCAGCGCGAACTGCTGGGCGACCTGCCGCCGTCGGTGCGTACCGAGGTCTCCGTGCCGCTGCACATGCTGCTGCCCGGCTGCGCCGCGGTGGTGCACCACGGCGGTGCGGGCACCACCCTCACCGCTGCCCGCTACGCCGTTCCCCAGCTGACGATCACCCGCAGGCCCGAGCCGACGCTCAACGGCGAGCGCCATGCCTTCACCGGCGCCGGCATTCACCTGACGTACGGCGAGGTGAGGAAGTGGGAGCGACCGGTCGAGACCTTACGGGAACAGGTGGCCCGGTTGCTGGAGGACCGTACGTACGGGGACGCGGCCGAGCGGCTCTCGGCGGAGATCCTGGCCCAGCCCAGCCCGGCCGACCTGGTCGGCGTGCTGGAAAAGCTGGCCTGATTCTCCGCCGTTTCTCCACGGAATTTCCCGCAGGACGTGACCACAGGAAAAACCACAGGAAGAAAGAGGCAGGATGACTTCCCCAACTGTCGGATCAGCAGCGAACAGCAATTTAGTGGTCACGCATCTCGTGTCCCTGACGGGGCTGCGTGGAATTCTCGCACTGATGGTGTTCGGTACGCATTTCTTTCTCGCGTTCGTCATGGCGGGCGGGTCCATGACCTCGTCGTTCGTGCAGGAGGTCTTCCGCGTGCTGTTCTCCCGGTCGGGGGAACGGCCGTCTCCTGTTTCTTCCTGCTCAGCGGGTTCGTCCTGACCTACATCGCGCGGCCCGGCGACAGGACCAGCTCCTTCTACCGGCGCCGGATCGCAAAGGTCTACCCGGTGCACCTGGTCAGTATGGCCATCGCGTTCACCCTGGTTTCGGTGCGGTACGAGGTGCCGGGCGCGGAGGTTTCGCTGTCCCACCTGTTCCTGGTGCAGAGCTGGGTCCCCAGCCAGTGGTACTACCTCACCATGACGGGCCTCGACTGGTCGCTGAGCTGCGAGGCGTTCTTCTATCTGTGCTTCCCCGTGCTGCTGCTGGTGCTCAGCAGGGCCCCTACCTGGATGCTGTACGCGGTGTGCGCGTGCGCGGTGTTCCTGGTCTTCTTCCTGCCGTACGTCGTCGGGCACACCTTCGCGCTCGTCTCGCCGGACCCGGTGGAGATGGTGCCGACCGGAAGCTACGGAGGGCCCATCGGCTACTGGTTCGCCTATGTCTTCCCGCCGATGCGCATGGCGGAGTTCGTCATCGGCATCTCGCTGGCCCTGCTGGTGCGCCGGGGTGCGTGGCGGGGACCGGGTGTCGCGGTCTGCCTGGTGCTGTGCGCGATCGGCTGGGGGTCAACCTCCGTCTCGACAGCTATCTGCCGCTCGCGGCCGGCATGCTGATCCCCTTCGCCCTGCTCATCCCCGCGCTCAGCACCGCCGACGTCAACTCCAGCTGGTCGCCGCTGCGCTGGAAGCCGCTGGTGTGGTTCGGCGAGATATCCCTGTCCTTCTACGTCAGTCACCTGCTGGTCCAGGAGGAGTTGTTCACCCGGCTGTGGAGCTGGGGCATGAAGGCCTCTCTCCTGCCCGCACCCTTGCCCGTGCTGTCCTGGTGGGTGGCCGTGCTCTCGTTCGTCGCCCAGTTCGCGCTGGCGGTGCTGGTCGCCTGGCTGCTCTACCGGCTGGTGGAGCTGCCGCTGGTGCGCAAGCTGCGGCCCAAGGACGTCCCTCGGCTGCCGGTCACCTCGACGGAGTCCTCGGCTCCGCCGGCGCATCTGGCCGGTACGGCGCGTCTGGCGGAGAAGTGAGGGACATGAGGATCCTCTTCGCGGCCTCGGGCTGGCCCACGCACTACATGTCGATGGTCCCGTTGGCCTGGGCGTTGCGGGCGGCGGGCCATGAGGTGTGGGTGGCGGCCCAGCCTTCCATGCACATCACGATCGTGCGCTCGGGCATGCCGGCGGTGCCGGTGGGTGTGGACGTGGACTATGTGGCGGTGCGCAAACGGACCCTGCCGCACGAGCGGTCGGACGGGGCCGGGTCCCGGGACGCGGCCGAGCTGCGCGATGCCGCGGAGCAGGACGACGGCGGGCTGTTCGGCGCGTGGAACGAGGCGACGTCGGCCGCCCTGGACGACACGGTGGCCTTCGCCCGCGCGTGGCGGCCCGACCTGGTCGTCGGCGACACGATGGCGCCCGCGGCCCTGGTCGCGGCGCATGTGCTGGGGGTGCCGGGAGTGCGGCATCTGTGGGGGCCGGACATCCTGGGCACGCCGGAGGGAGCGAAGGTTCTGGACATCCTTCCCGGTTACCGGGAGCAGTACGAGCGGCACGGCGTCACCGTGGCCGGGGACCCGGCGCACCGCACCGTGTCCCCTGCCCGCCGAGTCTTCAACAGCCGGGGTGCCCGAACGGCTGTCGCTGCGGTGGGTCCCGTACAACGGGACGGGGGCCGCACCCGACTGGCTCGGCACAACGCCGGCCAGGCCACGGGTGTGCGTCACCTGGGGCACCTCCACCACTGACGTGCTCGGGCACGACGACACGACCGTGCCCGACGTACTCACGGCTCTCGCCGGCTTCGACGTCGAGGTCGTCGTCACGGTGACGGCGGCCGAACGGGGCCGGCTCGGGCCGCTCGCCCCCGGCGTGCGCGTGCTGGAGAACATGCCGCTGCATCTGCTCATGCCCGGGTGTGACCTGCTGGTCCACCAGGGCGGGTTCATGACGGCGCTGACGGCCGCCCACCACGGGGTGCCGCAGTTGCTCGTCCCGCAACTGCCCAATCAGGTCGCCGACGCACAGGTACTGGCCAATGCCGGAGTGGCCCGCCATCTGCCAGCCCCGAGGCGGACCTCGACGCCCTGCGCGCGGCGGTTGCCGAGGTCCTGGGCGGGCGGTCGTACCGGGCGGCGGCGGACCTGCTGCGCAAGGAGATCCTCGCCCAGCCCAGCCCCGAGGACGTGGCCGGGACCCTTGTCGCACTGGCCGGGGCGGGGCCCTGACCATGGCGGCGAAGGAGATGGGAAACCACTGGTCGTCGTCCTGGGCGCGGCCGGCTACCTGGGATCGGCCGTCGTGGCGGAACTCGCCCGGCGGCCGGTCCGGCTGCGCCAGGTGGCCCGGCCCGGCCGGCTGCGGGAGGACCCGCCAGAGCGGACGGTCCCGGCCGGAGTGCGCGGGGACCAGCCCTCGCACGCATCGCTGTGGGAAGCCGATCTGTCGCAACCCGGCGCGGTCGCCCAGGCCGTGGCCGGCGCCGAGGTGATCGTGCATCTCGTCGCCCAGGTCGGTGACGCGTCCGCCTGGCGGGCGGCCGAACACGATCCGGCCACCGCGCGGGTGAACGTGGGGCCGGCCCACGATCTCGTGGCCGCGCTGCGGGGGCGGCGGGACGGCGGCGGGCCACCGCCGCTGGTGCTCTTCGCGGGTTCGGCGTCGCAGGTGGGCCGGGCCGGCGTGATCGACGGGAGCGAACCCGACGAGCCGGTGACCCGCTACGCACGCCAGAAACTCGCCGCGGAACGTGCCCTGCTCGACGCCTCGGCCGAGGGGTGCTGCGCGGGGTGTCGCTGCGACTGCCGACGGTGTACGGGGCGGGGCCGGGCCCGCACGGGAACGGGGTGGTCACCTCGATGGTGCGGCGCGCGCTCGCGGGTGAGCCCCTCCCGGTGTGGAACGAGGGGTCGGTGGAGCGCGACCTGCTGCATGTCAGGGACGCGGCCCGGGCCTTCGCGGCGTGTCTCGACCGTGCGCAGGCGTTGGCCGGGCGGCATTGGGTGGTGGGCACCGGCCGTCCGGTGCGGGTGGCCGATCTGTTCGGCGCTGTCGCGCGGAGCGTCGCCGCCCACACCGGCGCGCCGCGCGTGCCGGTGGTGTCCGTGGCGGCGCCGGCCACGGCGACGGCCGCGGACGCCCGGGGCACGGTGATCGACGCCTCGGCCTTCCGGGCCGTAACGGGCTGGCGCCCCCGGCAGTCGCTGCCGGGGGCGCTGGACGAGTTGGTGGCCACTCTCGCGGGGCATGGGTAGACACGGCCGAGGGCCTGTCCGACGCCGCGCAGTGGGTGGGCATGTGCCGGACAGGCCCTGGGGCCCGCCCAGGCTGGCACCTCAGACGACGTGCAGTTCGGGCACGTAGAGGATCCACCGGCCGCCCCGGCGCCTGAACTCGGCTTCCTTGCGCATGATTTCCTCGGCATGGTTCCAGGCGAACAGCAGCGCGTAATCGGGGTAGGGGTCGGCGAACGCCTCGGGCGAGCGCACCGGGATGTGCGAGCCGGGGCTGAGCGTGCCCTGCTTGGCGGGGGTGTTGTCGGCGATGAAGGACACCAGGTCGGGACCGATGCCGCAGTAGTTGGTGAGCGTGGCGCTCTTGGCGGTCGCACCGTAGCCGACGACGCTCTTGCCCTCGTCGCGGCAGCGCACCAGCAGCGTGCGGAGACCGTCTCGCAGCAGGTCGATGTTGGTGGCGAAGCGCTCCAGCGTGGACCGTTCGGTGAGCCGGAGGATCTTCTCCCGGTCCAGGAAGCGTGCGACCTCGGGGGACGGGGTCCGGGTGCCCGGGCGGGCGAGCGTGTAGCGGATCTCGCCGCCGTGCACGGGCAGGTGCTCCACGTCGACGAGTTCGAACCCGTAGAAGGCGGCCATGTTCTGCACGGACCGCACGGTGAAGAAGTAGAAGTGCTCGTCGTAGATCTGGTCGAACGACGTCCGTTCGACGATGTCGCCCATGTAGGGGTCCTCGAAGACGAAGATGCCGTCGCCGTCGAGCAGGACGTCCACTCCGCGGAAGACGGAGTCGACGTAGGAGATGTGCGAGAAGGTGTTGGCGGCGTAGATGACCTTCGCCCGGCCCTCGGCGGCGACGATCTCGGCCGCCGTGGATTCCTCGAAGAAGGCGTTGCGCACCCGGATGCCCTTCGCGGCGGCCGCCTCGGCGACGCCCGCGCAGGGCTCCACCCCGAGGTGGCGCCGGCCGGCCCGGGCGACGGTGTCGAGCATGATGCCGTCGTTGCTGCCGAACTCGACGACGAAGGAGTCCGGGTCGCGCAGTTCGTGGTCGAGGAAGTGCCGGGCGGTGGCACGGAAGTGGTCCCGCATGGCCGAGGACCCCGAGGAGAGGTAGGGGTAGTCGGTGCGGAACATGTGCTCGCGCGGTACGTCCTCCAGAAGTTGGACCATCGTGCAGGAGCCGCACTGCGCGACCGCGAGCCGGTGGAAGTACTCCTGGGCGGGGTGGTGCGGGTCGACGAACGCGTCAGCCAGGGGCTGTCGTCCGAAGTCGAAGAACTCGTGCAGCGTACCGCCGCAGATTCGGCAGTCGAGCGTGGCAGACATAGAGGTTCCTCAGCTCCTGTCCAGGACTCGGCCTGTGCGGCCGGCCGGGCGACGGCCCGCGTTCCGTGCCGTCCTCGGCTGTCCGACGTGCGGGACGATCCTTGTGCTCGTGATCGTCCCCGCCGGGCCTCGGCAATCGCTCAAGGTGCGCTTGACGCCCGGGCGGCCGGGCCGTCCGCGGCCCGGCCGCCCGGACACCACCGCCGCCGGGCCGCGCACCGGGCGGTGGGGCAGCGGGCCGTAGGACAGGCGGGGAGGGACGGACCGCGGAGGCGGGCCGCGGGACGGCGCGGCTCAGCCGGTCACGAGGGGGCTCAGGTACTGCGCGGTGACGCCCGGGCCGGCCGCGACGGTGGCGGGCGGGCCTTCGCCGACGACCTCGCCACCACGGTCGCCCGCGCCCGGTCCCATGTCGATGATCCAGTCGGCGCAGGCGGCGACGTGCAGGTCGTGCTCGGCGATGACCACCGAGTTGCCGGCCGCCAGCAGGGTGTCGAAGGCATCGACCATGCGCTGCACGTCCGAGGGTGCAGCCCGGTGACCGGCTCGTCGAGGATCACCAGGCCGCGTCCCCGGCCGCCGCTGCCCATGAGAATGGCGTTGGCGAGCTTGAGGCGCTGCGCCTCTCCGCCGGACAACTCGGTCCCGCTCTGCCCGAGTTGCAGGTATCCCAGCCCCGCCTGCCGGGTGGCGCGCAGAGTGGCGGCGAGCGGCGTGGGGGCCGGGAAGAACTCGGCGGCCTCGTCCACCGTCATCGCCAGCACCTCGTCGACGGACTTGCCGTGGTAAGTGACGGCGAGCAGCTCGGGAGTGAAGCGGCGGCCCTCGCAGACGTCGCACTCGACCCACATGTCGGGCATGAAGTGCATGTCGACCTGGCGCCTGCCGTACCCCTGGCAGGCGTCGCAGCGGCCGCCGGGCGAGTTGAAGGAGAATGCCCCGGCCCCGTAGCCCAGGCTCTTGGCCTGGGGGTGGCCGCATAGAGCTTGCGGATCAGATCGAAGGCCTTGGTGTAGGTGGCCGGGTTGGAACGCGGGGTGCGGCCGATCGGGTCCTGGTTGACCACCGTCACCCAGTCCACCGCCCCCGCGCCCTCGACGGCTGCGACGGCCTGGGGGCGTTCACCGCGCAGCGTGGCAGCCAGGCTCGCGCCGAGGGCCTCGTGCAGCAGGCTGCTCTTGCCGCTGCCGCTCACCCCGGTGATGCAGGTCAGCGTGTTGAGGGGATGTCGACCCGGTCCAGCTGGACGTTGTGCACATCGACCCCGACCAGTCCGAGCCGGGGTGCGGCGGCCCCGTCGAAGCGCCGCTCTCGCCGGACCCGGGGCCGCGCCCGGCGAGGTAGGCACCGGTGAGCGAGTGCGGGTTGTCGCTCAGTTCCGCGGTGGGCACGGACGCGACGAGGGTGCCGCCCTCGCGACCCGCGCCGGGTCCCAGGTCCACCACCCAGTCGACCAGGGCGATGAGTTCGGGATCGTGCTCGACGAGCAGGACCGTGTTGCCCGCGTCCCGCAGGGCGTGCAGGATCTCACGCAGTGGATGCTTGTCGGCGGGGTGCAGCCCGGCGCTCGGTTCGTCGAGTACGAAGATGATGCCGGTCAGGTCCATGTTCAACTGGGCGGTGACACGGGCGCGTTGGAGCTCGCCGCCGGACATGGACGGGGCGCTGCGGGTGACCCGGAGGTGTCCGAGACCCAGCTCGACCATGAGCCGCACCCGTCGGCCGAGGTCGGGCAGCAGGTGGTCGGCGACCTCACGCTGCATGGGGGTGAGCGTGGCGTCGATGGTGGCGACCCAGTGGCGCAGGTCCTCGATGGGCATCCCCACGACCTCGGGGTAGGTGAGCCCGGCGACCTTGAGGGTGCGCGGAACGTCGCCGAAGCCGCTGCCGGCGCAGGCCTCGCAGTCCTGGCGGCGCATGAACCGCGCGTAGTTCTCCTTGCTGCTGTCGGAGCCCGCGGCCTCGTACAGCCGGGAGACCTCGAAGACCGCGCCCTTGAGCGGCACGCTGCGTTCGATGACGGTCTCGGTGCCGGACTTCTTCTGCTTGCTGACGATCTTGTAGGGGATCGCCTCGTCACCCGTCCCGTACAGAACGGCGTGGCGGAACGCCTCGGGCAGCTCGCGCCAGGGCCGGCCGAGGTCGGCCCCGTACCGTTCGGCGAGGGCGGGCAGCGCCAGATATTCACCGGAGTTGGCCCGCTCGAACCACTCCCCGCGCCGGCTGTCAGCGCAAGGTCGGGCCGGGTGACGAGCCGGTCCTCGGCGGGGGTGACGAGGTAGCCGAGCCCGCTGCACCGCTTGCAGCGGCCCTCCATGCTGTAGCGGTCGAAGTAGGCGCTGGTGAGCCTGCGCAGCTCGGGGAACTCCACGGCCTCCGGGCCCAGTGCGGGCATCCGCGCGAAGAGCAGCCCGAGGAAGTCGTTCAGTCCGGTGATGCTGCCCAGGGTCGAGCGGGGGCTGCGGTTCAGCCTCCGCTGGTCGACTGCGAGGGTCACCCCGAGCCCGGAGATGCGGTCCACCTGGGGGCGGTCCTTCGGGGAGATGAACTGCCGGAAGAAGGGCGAGATACCGTTGAGGTACCGCAGTTGTGCCTCGGCATGGATCGTGTCGATCGCTAAGGACGTCTTTCCGCTGCCGCTGACGCCGGTGAAGGCGACGATCCTGTTCTTGGGGATGGTGACGCTGACATTGCGCAGATTGTGGGTGTTCGCTCCGACGACCTCGATGAACTCGTCGACGAGGTTGCCATCGGCCTGGTGACTCACCACTGCTCCTTCGGACGGACCTGCGCGGGGACGTCCCGCCCAGCTTGACTGGAGTAATTACTCTCACGATACTAGCGTCGTGAATCTAACCCGTCTAATGGCTCTCGGGACCCTCCAGAACGTGGGACCGCTCCACGGCCACGAGATCCGTCGCATCGCCGAAGTCACCAGCGTCAGCAGTTGGGGAGGCGTCAGCGTCGGCGCCCTCTACCGGGAGTTGCGCACCATGGACGAAGGCGGACTGGTCGAATCCATTCGCACAGAGCAGGTGGGCAGACGACCCGCCCGGACCGTGTACCAGATCACCCCTCGGGAGAGGAGGAACTGCGCGCCCTGCGCGAACAGGCGGTCACCCAGGTACACCACGGGACGGACCCGTTCGGTGTGGCCCTCCTGTTCACGCGCACCAGCGAGCTCCCGACCCTCCTCGGCCTGCTGAAGCGCCGCCGCGAAGCGGTCTTGACCATGCGCAACGGCATCGAGGCGGAGAGCCGCGCGCTGCGCGAAGCCGGCCAGATCGGGCCGCTCGACGCCGCGATGTTCCGGCGCCGGGTGATGCAGCTCGACGCGGACCTGGCATGGCAGGACGAACTCGACCACACGATCGCGGAGACCGTCGCCGCCGAGCACCCCGCCGGCGAGCAGAACCCCGCCGGCACCATCACCGGCCCCACAGCGGAGGCAGCACCATGAACATGATCGAAGTACGAGGCCTGACCCGCACGTTCCAGGCGCCGCAAGGTGAGGTGAACGCCGTCCGAGGTGTCGACTTAACGGTCGCCGCGGGCGAGAGCGTCGGTTTCCTCGGCCCCAACGGCGCGGGCAAGACGACCACGATGCGGATGCTCACGACACTGCTGCGCCCCACCTCGGGAACCGCCGTGATCGCCGGCCACGACCTGCTCGACGACCCGGTCGGCGTCCGCCGGCGGATCGGCTACGTCGCCCAGGGCGGCGGCGCGAACCCCGCGGAGACCGTCGCCAACGAACTCATGCTCCAGGCCCGGCTGTACGGGCTGTCCAAGAGCGAGGCCCGCTCGCGCATCACCGCCCTGGCGGGGCAGCTGGGTCTCGACGGGCTGGAGAACCGGCTCGTCGGCAGCCTGTCCGGTGGCCAGCGGCGACGGCTCGACATCGCACTCGGCCTGGTCCACCAGCCCCGCTGATCTTCCTGGACGAACCCAGTACCGGACTGGACCCGACCAGCCGCAACAACCTGTGGGAGCACATCCGCAAGCTGCGCGACGAACTCGGCGCCACGGTCTTCCTCAGCACCCACTACCTGGACGAGGCGGACGCGCTGTGCGACCGCATCCTCATCATGGACCGCGGCACCATCCTCGTGGAGGACAGTCCGGAGCAGCTCAAGGGGCGGGTCTCGGGCGACGCGGTGACCATCGAGGTCGCCCCGGAGGAGTGGCCGCCGCCACGGCCGTCGTGGAGGAACTGCCCACGGCGCGCTCGGTGACGGCCGGCGGGAACACCATCCGGTTCCGCACCGAACACAGCAGCCGGACCATGGTGGACGTCATGCGCGCGCTGGAGACGGACGCGGTGGAGATCGTCTCCATCCAGGTCGACCGCCCCACCCTCGACGACGTCTTCCTGACCCTCACCGGACAGCCGGCCGAAGAACTGCACCCCGCCGCGGCCGCCCCCAACTGCTCCTGAGGAAGGGAACCCCCGTGAAGACCCTCCGTGAGACGTTACTCGTCTTCGACAACCAGATCCGGTTCACCTTCCGGTACAAGATCACCATCGTGCTGGGCATGGTCCAGCCCGTCCTCTACCTCCTGCTCTTCGGCCCGCTGCTGACCAAGCTCGGCGGCCTGGGCAGCGGCAACACCTGGCAGACGTTCGTCCCCGGTGTACTCGTCTACCTCGCGCTGTTCGGCGCCGGCTTCTGCGGATTCGGCATCATCTCCGACGTGCGCTCGGGCGTCATCGAGCGGATGCGGGTCACGCCGGTCAGCCGTTTCGCGCTGCTCATGGGGCGGGTCTCGCGCGAGGTCGCGATCCTGCTCGCGCAGTCCGTCATCATCGTCTCCGTGGGCTACCTGCTCGGTCTGCGCGCCGCCTTCCTCGGGATCCTCGCCGCCGTCGTCCTGGTCGTCCTGCTCGGCATCGCGCTCGCGTCCCTCTCCCTGTCGCTGGGTGTCGCGCTGAAGTCGGAGGACCAGTTCGCCCCGCTGCTGACCTCCGCCGCACTGCCCGTAATGCTGCTGGCCGGCATCCTGCTGCCGATGGACCTGGCGCCGAAGTGGCTGGACTACCTGTCTCACCTCAATCCACTGCGCTACATCGTGGACGCCATCCGCGACCTGTTCGCCGACCAGTTCGCCACCCGGGCGGTCCTGGAGGGAACGTGCGTCGCGGCCGTGCTCGCGGTGGCCTGCGTCGCCCTCGGTATCCGGACGTTCGCCAAGGAGAACGCCTGACACCGCGCCCGTACGACGGCGCAGGGGCGCCCTGTGCGAACGGGACGCCGCTGCGCCGTCGTACGGGAAAGCCCGCCGGCGGGAAAGGCCGCCGAGGGGTAACCCGCAGGGCGGGGAGACCTCGTGGACGGGAGGAAACCGTTGAACCGGCGAACCCTTCGGCCCCGGCAAAACGACCGGCCCCGCCCCGGAGGCCGGTCCGAGCGACGGGCAAGGGGCGAAAGGACCCGAGGGAACCGGACAGGTAAGCCGCTCAGGCACGACCAGTCAGGCACGACCAGTCAGGTAGAGGTAGCCCTCCCCGTCCAGTCGGCCACGATCGCCCGAGTGGAGCCAACCGCCGCGCAGCACCCGGGCCGTCTGCGCCGGTTCGCGCCAGTAGCCACTCATCATGTGCGGCGCACGCAGCCAGATCTCACCGCACCTGCCCTGGGGAAGAGGCTCGTCCCCGGGCCCGCGCACCTGGATCTCGACCTCGGGCAGCACCCGCCCCACGGACCGCAGAAGTTCCGGCCGGCCGGATACCGCGGCCAGGTGGTCCTCCTGCCGCAGGAGGGAGATGGCACGGATCTCACAGCTGAGGTAATTCTGCGTCAGGACCGGACCGAAGACCTCGATCGCCCGCCGCACGGTGTCGGCCGGAACCGGGGAGTTGCCGTACGGCACGTAGCGCAGGCTCGACAGATCCGTCCGGCCGATGTCCGGGTGCGCGACCAGCTGTCGCAGGTGCTCGGACAGCAGGTAGACGCTGGTGATCCGTTCGGCCTCGACGGTGGCGAGCACCCGGCCCGGGTCGAAGTCGTCCATGAGCAGCGCGGTGCAGCCCTGCCTGAGCAGCATGAGCGTGACCTCCCCAGCGTTGCCTGCCAGCGGGCTGACCGCCAAGGTGGTGATCCCGGCGGGGAAGTCGCCGAGGGCGCCCTCCTCCGGACGGCGCCAGGTGACGTTCATCGCGGAGAACGGGTGGACCGCGCCCCGCCGGACTCCCGTCGTGCCGCGCGAAGGGACCAGCAGGGCGATGTCCTCCTCACGGGCGCGCGGGCGCAACGGCTCCCCGGACTCTTCGGCGGCCAGGGCCAGCAGGTCGCACCCTCGCCGGGCACCCCCAGCGTCAGCATCCCGGGCACCGGCTCTGCCAGCGCCTCGGCGCCGCGCCGGTCCACCACGAGCACCCCGGGCCGCGCACGAGCCAGGATCTCGTGACAACCGGCCACGTCGCCGGCCGTGTTGACGTTGAGCGCGGTGAAACGGCTGCCCAGCACATGGGCGGCCAGCCGCAGGGCGATCATCTCGGGCGAGTTGGCCGTCAGGCACACGATGCCCTCGTGGCGGCTGTGCCCCGTCCGCTCCAGTGCCCGGGCGATCCGGTAGCTCTGCGCCAGCAACTCCTCGAACGTCACCTGCCGCTCCCCGCCCGCAGCGCGATCCGGCCCGTCCACCGGTGGAGTCCGGTGAACAGCTCGGTCACATAGCGGGCCGGCGGCCGCGCGCACAGCCGGTCCTCCAGGGAACCTGTCTCCGTCAGCTCACGCATCGTCCGCCTCGTACGCCGCCACCGGGCCGAGCACCTCGTCGATCCGCTCCACCAGGGCCGGGTCGAGCTTCACCCCGGAGGCTGCGGCGTTCTCCGTCACCTGTTCCGGCCGGGACGCGCCGATCACGGCACCGGCCACGTTCGGGTGCCGCAGCACCCAGGCGATCGCGAGCCGAGGAGCGTCAGGCCGGCCTCCCTGGCCGGCCCCGCCAGCCGCTGGACCCTGTCGAGGACGTCGTCCACGAGGAAACGCCTCATGAACCTGGCCCGGCCTCCGACCAGTTCGACACCGCCCCGGGAGTCCTCGGGCGCCGGCCTGCCCGGAGGTACTTTCCGCTCAGCACCCCTGAGCGAGAGTGAAGTAGGGCACCACACCGATGCCGAGGCGTTCGCAGGCGGGCATCACCCGCGCCTCGGGCTCGCGCCAGAGTGCCGAGTACTGAGGCATGTCGTAGATGAGCTGGACGCCCAGTTCCTTCGCCAGTGCCGCCGCCTCGCCGATCTGCTCGGGAGTCCACTCCGAGACCCCCAGGTAGAGGACCTTGCCCGCGCGCACCAGGTCCGCGAAGGCGAGCATGGTCTCTTCCAACGGAGTGTTCGGGTCGTAGCGGTGGGCGGTGTAGAGGTCGACGTAGTCGGTGCCCAGCCGGCGTAGCGAGGCGTCGAGACCCTCGCGGACGTGCTTGCGGGAGAGTCCCGAGCCGTTCGGTCCGTTTCCCGCCGGGAAGAAGACCTTGGTGCAGATCACCACTCCGTCGCGCGGCTCGGCGGCCAGGGCCCTGCCGAGGAGTTCCTCCGAGCGGCCCATCCCGTAGATGTCGGCCGTGTCGAAGGTCGTGACGCCGCAGTCCAGTGCCGCACGCAGACAGCCGAGCACCGTCTCGTCCGGTGTGCTGTCGTGCGGGTAGAGCAGGTTACCGAAGACGATCTCGCTGATGCGCAGCCCGCTGCGCCCCAGGTACCGGTGTTCCATCGTCGAGCTACCTCCAGTCCTCGTGCCCGAACCACCGGACCAGCGCCTCGCGCAGCCCGTGCTCGGAGCCGTCACCCGCCGCCCAGGCCACATGGCCGTCGGGGCGTACGAGCAGTGCCTCGGCGGGCGCACCCGCCGGGCGGCTCGCCCGCACCACGTCGATACGGTCGTCCCAGGGACGGGCCGCCTTGGCCGGTGTCCCGTCGTCGGTCAGGTCGACGAGGACTCCGCGTCCGCCGTGCAGCAGCTGCGCGAGCCGGCGGGTTCCGTGCTCCCTTCCAGTACGAGGTCGGGCGCGAACAGCCCATCCAGCGGATGGCGTGGCTCCGACGCCTCCTCGCCGACCGGTGTCCCTGTCCCGGCCGCCGCGCCGTCGACGCCGTACCGGACGTCGAGTCCGTTGAGCGCTGCGGTCAGGTGCCGGTTGGTGTCCTGGAGCCCGAGCAGTTCCTCGAAGACCTCCCGCAGGGCGGTCACATGGTGCTCGTCCGGGTTCATCAGCGCGAGCTGGGCCCGGGTGTACAGCAGTACCCGCTCACCGGCCCGGTGACGTTCGTCGTGGTACGAGTCGAGCAGCCCGTCCGGTGCCCAGCCGTTGATCTGCGCCGCGAGTTTCCAGCCCAGGTTCATGGCGTCGTGGACACCGGTGTTCAGTCCCTGTCCGCCGATCGGGAAGTGGATGTGGGCGGCGTCCCCGGCGAGGAGGACCCGGCCGGAGCGGTACCGCTCGGCCTGACGGGTGGCGTCGCTGAACCGGGACATCCACCACACTGGTTCGGCGAGATCGAGTTCCCGCCCGTACACCCGGCGCGCTGCGGCCCGCAGTTCCGGCAGAGTCACCGGTTCCTGGGGGACGGGTGGTCGCGGCCGTACTCGATGACCACCACACGGCCCATCCCGCCGTCAGGCGGGAAGGCGAGCACCACCACCCCGGTCGGGGTCCGCTGCCAACGGCGGGGGACGTCCTCTCGTTGAGCGTGACGTAACCGATCATGGCGCTCACCGAGGCGGCGAATCCGGGGAAGGGAATGTCCGCGAGGCGGCGCACCGTGCTGCGCCCGCCGTCGCAGCCCACCAGATAGGCGGCTCGTATCTCCTCGCCGCCGTCGGCCGTGCGGACGCCGACACTCACCCCGTCGGGGTCCTGGCGCACCGCGACGACCTCGTGCCCGCGCCGGATCGGCACGCCGAGTTCGGCGGCGCGCGCGGCGAGCAGTTCCTCGGTGCGGGACTGCGGGACCAGGAGACTGTACGGATGCCCGGTGTCGAGCGTGGCGTGGTCCAGTCCCTTGCTGAAGATCCCCGCGAAGGGCAGCCCGGACACCGCGTCGGTGCCGTCCTTGAATCCCTCCAGGAGCCCGCGGATGTCCAGGCACTCCACCGTGCGGGTGTGCAGGACGCCGGCCCGGTCGTGGCCCGCCGGTTCCGTGAGTCGGTCGACCACCAGCACGCTGACCCCGGCCAGTCGCAGCTCACAGGCGAGCATCAGGCCCACCGGCCCGCTGCCCGCCACGACGACGTCGTAGTCCATGGGCTCTCCTTCAGTCTCCGGTGCCCGTGCGGACACCGCCGAGGAACGTCTCCTCGATGCGGCGGACCGTCTCGGACGGCGACGGCATGGCCTGGATCTCCTCACGCAGCCCGCGCGAGGCCGCCGCGTACGGTGCGTCCTGCCGCAGCAGGTCCGTCACCGCCGCGCGGACGGCGTCGGCGTCGGCGTGCGCCGCGGTCAGCTGCACACGCGCCGACCGCCTCCAGCAGGTCCGAGTTGAGGCGCTGTTCGAACAGGTGCGGCATGGTCAGCTGGGGAACTCCGAAGCGGGCCGCCGACAGCACGGTCGTGGCTCCGCCGTGGTGGATCACGGCGGAGCAGCTGGGCAGCACGGTGTGGATCGGCAGGTCCTGCACGATCCTGGCCCGGTCGCCCACCTCGCCCAGCAGCTCCCGTTCCGCCCCGGTCACCGCGACGACGGGCTCCACGTCCAGTTCGGCGAGCGCGTCGAGCACCGTCGGGACCAGGAACATGTCGGGCTGGTCGGTCGCGGTGGAGGTGAAGGTGCCCCAGGTGACGCAGACCCGGGGACGGCTCGGCGGTTCGAGCACCCAGGAGGGGACGACGCCCGGACCGTTGTAGGGCACGTACCGCAGCGGCAGCGACGGGCCGGGGGCGTCGATGTGCAGGCCGGGAGGGTGGGATCGACGGCGAGCCGGTCGAAGGCGGTCGGCGGCCGCACCCCGTACAACCCGTAGGTGGGACCGAGCCGTTCGAGGACGTGGTGGGCGAGCCACTTGCCCGGATCGGTGGCGTACACGTCGGGCCCCCACGCGTGCCGCACGAGCGGGGCGCCGACCACCTCGGCGGCGACGGACGCGGCGAAGGCCACCGGGTCACGGATGACGAGGTCGGGCTTCCAGGACTCGGCGAAGCGGACGAGGTCGGGTGTCATCATCTCCGCGATGCGATGGAAGATCGTGATGATGGCGTCCCGGCTCCGGTACTGGGCGGGGTCGGTCTCGGCGACGAACTTCCGGTGCAGCTGGGCGAAGTCGACATCTGGACCCACCGGTACGGCGGTCAGGCCGGACTTGAGCACGGTCTCCACCACGTGCGGCTGGGACGCGACCTTACCTCGTGCCCTGCGGCACGGAAGGCCCAGGCGAGCGGAACCATGAACATGTAGTGCGACGGCCAGGCCGCGGTGGTCAGCAGAACACGCATAGGAGGCTCCAGGGGGATCAGGAGGGCTTGGAGGCGATGAGGACGCGGTCGCCGGTCAGGCTCTCCACCCGCTCGGCCGACTCGAACCGGAAGCCCGCGCGCTCCGCGTAGCCGCGGCACTCCGCCACGGTGTACTCCGATCCGCCGTCCCGCATGATCGAGCAGTTCAGGCTCTGCAGGAGGGCGACGGCGTCGTCGCGCTCGTCGTTGAGCATCGCGTCGTAGACGACCACGATCCCGCCGGGCCGCACGGCGGTGAAGACGCGTGCCAGCAGCCGCTCGCGTGCGGCCGGGGGCCAGTCGTGCAGAACGTGCCCGAGGATCACCACGTCGGACTGGGGCAGCGGGTCGGCGAAGAAGTCGCCCGCCGTGAAGTCGACGTGCGAGGCCGTGCCCAGGGCCGCCATGTGCTCGTCGAACAGGGGCGCACGGCGGGCAGGTCGAACACGCCGCCGCGCAGATGGCCGTGCGTACGGACCAGATGTGCGGCGACGTTGCCGCGCGCCCCGCCCACGTCGAGGAACGTGCGGTGGCGGGGCCAGTCCACGCACCGGTCGAGCTCGTGGGCGACGAAGGTGTTGAAGACGTCCATGTGCCCCATCAGCCGTCGTACGTTGTCCAGGTTCTCGAAGTCCTTGTGGAAGTCCAGCTGAACCTTGGCCGGTTCACCGCCGGCCGGGTGGGGCCGGCTTTCGCCTCCGGCCGGTTCCTTCCTGAGCACGTCGGTCAGGGACGCCCAGGACCGGTAGTGGCGCCGGGCGTGCTGGGCGATGCTCCCGCCCAGGTAGCCCGGTGCGCCCGGGACCAGGAACGCGGCGGCATCCGGCCGGTTGGAGTAGAGGCCGTCCGTGCGCTCCAGCAGCCCCAGACCGACCAGTGCGTCCAGGAAGTCGGCTCCGGGCCGGGCGTGCACGCCCAGCCGCTCGAAGACGGTCTCGGCGGTGGCGGGCCGCTCGGCGAGCAGGGCGAACAGGCCGAGTTCGACGGCGCTCTGCAGCACCTTGGACTGGAAGTAGGCGGTGTTCAGACGCAGCAGTGTGCGGGCCGCCGATGCCGGATCGGCGATCTGCGTCGGGGTCGTCACGGTCGTCATGTCGTGCCTTTCCGTGAGGTCATGCGAGAGGTCCGTGCCGCGGCGCGGTCCGGGAGGTGGCGCGGGCCGCGCGGAGGACTGCGCGGCCGGTCGGGCAGAAGCCGTGCTGTGTCGGCGGGAGCCGGGTGGCGTCGAGCGGGAGCGGGTCGCGCCGGAAGGGAACCCCGCTGTGTCAGGCGGGAGCCGCGGGCTGTCCCGCCAGGTACCGGTCGATGACCGTCCGGTAGTAGTCGGGGGCGAAACCGGGGCGGGCGTCGGCCGGCAGCAGGGCGAGCAGCTTCTCGTTCGAGACGGGACGGTCGGCCGTGACGTGCTGGACCTGCTTGCGCGCCACCGTGCCGAGCCGGGCCTCGAGATGGCCGACGATCTCCTCGATCGGGACGGCGTACCCGGAGGCGACGTTGACCACGTCATGTGACACGCCCTTGGCGAGCATGGCGTCGACGATCGTGACGACGTCGGCCACGTGGATCACGTCTCTGCGGGCACCGTGGTGGACGCGGACCCTCCCCGCGCGGATCTGCGTGAGCAGTGCGGGGACGAGCTGGTGTGGGCGCTGGCCCCAGCCCACCGTGTAGGCGAGGCGGAGCACGAGCGTCTCCACGCCGGAGGAGCGGAGCACGCCTTCCATCGCCAGCTTGTGCCGTCCGTAGGGCGTGCTCGGGAAGACGGGGCCGTCCTCGCTGCCACCGTGTCCGCCGGTGCCGTACATCCCACTCCCGCAGGTGGAGAAGTACACGAGCCGCATGCGGTCGTCCCGGCAGCGTTCCAGCACCTGGTAGAGCAGGTCCGCCTCACGGGCGAACTCCGACTCGGAGGTGCTGTGGGCGCTCGACACCCCCGCCGCGAAGACGACGGTCCCGGGGTGGGCGGACGCCAGGGGGGCGAGGCGGCCGGCGAGGAACCCGTGCCCGACGATCTCCATGACACCTCTCAGACACGGTCGGCGATGAGCACGCGCAGCGGGTTGTCCGGGAGGCTGTGGACCTTGGGCGGCGCGAAGCCGGCCGCGGTGACCATCTCCTCGTAGGCGGAGAGCGGGTGCACCTGCCCCTGCGAGGTCCAGGCCAGCATCAGCGCCGAGAACAGGTGCGGGACCGGGTCCAGGTGCGGCGCCGCGTCGCTGGTGCTGATCGCGATGGCGACGAGCTTTCCGCCGGGCCGGACCGCTTCGCCCGTCCTGGCCAGCAGTTCCCGCGCCCGCTCGGTGGAGAAGTGGTGCAGCACGTTGGCGACGACGACTATGTCGTACGGTCCCCCCAGCGGTACCTCGAACATGTCGCCGGGGATGAAGTGCGCGCGGTCGCGCACCCCGAGCTTCTCCGCGTTGGTCTCGGTGACCGCCAGGACGTTGGGCCAGTCCAGGGACCAGATCCGGGCACGGGGGTCGCGACCGGCCAGGGTGTATCCGTAGAGCCCGTGGCCGCACGCGACGTCGAGAACTTTCACCTCGTCCCGCTCCTGCGTCCCGGATGGCGCGGGCGGGCAATCCTCGTGGCACGGCTGCGATGTGGGTGCGCGATCGGCTGGATGGTCTGTTCACGGATGCCGATTTCGCCGATTGGTATCCGGCCAACGGGCGGCGTGGACTTGCGCCGGCCCGGCTGGCGCACGTGTCGGTGCTGCAGTACGCGGAGAACCTCACCGACCGGCAGGCGGCGGACACGGTCCGCTGCCGTCTGGACTGGAAGTACTGCCTGGGCCTGGACGATCCGGGATTCGACTTCACGGTCCTGAGCGAATTCCGTGACCGGGTGGCCGAAGACGACTGCGCGGAACGGCTGTTGGCGCTGATCGTGAACCGGCTCGCGGAGGCGGGGCTGGTCAGTCGGCGGGGCCGGATCCGCACGATTCCACCCACGTGCTGGCAGCGGTGCGCCGCCTCAACCGGGTTGAACTGATGGCCGAGACACTGCGCCGCGCTCTGGAGGAGCTCGCGCTGCAGGGCGAGAAGTGGCTGGCCGCGCTCGTCACCGCGGACTGGGCGGACCGGTATGGCCGACCGGTCCGCTATGACCGGCTTCCCCGGGGCAAGGAAGCGCTGGCCTCCTGGGTGCTGCAGGTGGGTGAAGAGGGCTGCACATCCTGCGCGCCGTCTACCAGGATGATCCCCCGGCCGGGCTGCGGGAGTTGAGGTCCGTGCAGGTCCTGCGGCAGGTATGGGTCCAGCAGTACTGGCACGACGCATCTGGCCAACTGTGCTGGTGGCAGGCGAAGTCGACCCGCGACCGGGCCAGCCGCAGGGCGGTGGAGCAGAGGAACACCGGCAAGAGGTCGGCGGCCGGGCGGCCGGATACTGATTCGGCACGGGTGCCGTGGTCGACGATGGAGATCGTCACCCCCCATGATCCCGAGGCCCGTTACAGCCAGAAGGTCACCGCGGCCGGCCAACGTGACTGGATCGGCTATCGCGACCACCAGACCGAGACATGCGATGAGACCGGCCCCAACGTCATTGTCCAGGTGGTCACCGCCCGGCGCCGCAGCAGGACATCGACGCCCTCGACGACATCCACCAACAGCTGACCCGTCAGGGCCTCCGGCCATTCGAGCACGTTGTCGTCGGCGGCTACGTCACCCCGGACAGCATCCACCAAGCGGTCACGAAGTGGAACATCGCCGTGCTCGGCCCGGTCCGCGACGACCCGCAGGCCGCCCAGCGGCCGGGCTTCACCAAGGAGGACTTCCGCATCGACTGGGACAACCGAACCCTCACCAGCCCGCCCTGGAAACCCACCCTGGGCGACGGACACCCCCGGCTGTCCGTCCTCTTTCCGCGCAAGGCGTGCCGGGAATGCGACGACCGCCTGAAGTGCACCGGCAACGTCGACGGCAAGGGACGCCACATCTTCCTGCTGCCAGACCCTCAGCAGAAGATCCAGACGCAGGTCCGGAAAGACCAGAAGACCGGCACCTGGCAGCGGCGCTATGCCATCCGCGCGGGCTGCGAGGCCACCGTCTCCGAGACCGTCCACGCTCACGGCCTGCGGCACTGCCGCTACCGCGGCCTGGCGAAGACGCACGTCCAACACGTCCTCACGGCCGCCGGAACCAACATCATCCGCCTCAGCCAATGCTTCCCACCCGGCACCACACCAGTTTCTCTGCCCCGACCGCCCGGCCACTTCCAGCGACTCTGCCAAGGACTGACGCCCTAGAGATCACCAACAGCATCCGGAAGTTGAGCCAGAACCGCAGTAGTGACGTCGCTAGTCGATGAGTTTGGGAGGCACCCTGTTCTACGGACGGGGGACTGCTGCAGGGTTGGGAGGCACCAGGTCTCTTGCCAAGGCTGTCGGTGGCCAATTGGATCTCCCCGCCCACGGCCGCCTGACGGGGAACCAAGCGGCCGTGGCTAGACTCACTGTCAGTGACGAACAGGATTCCCTCATCTGGGTGGGCCCCGATGTCCACGGTTCTTGTGGTGGCGCCGTCGGCCAAGAGGCCGACTTGGGTTTGAGTGCTGTGCTATGCGGCGGGACGGTCGCTCGGACGTTCCTCAGCGGCCGTCACACTGCTCGTCGTCCGCAGACACCGGCTTGGTGTCTGCCAGCAGGCAGGAGGAGTACACCCGCGGCGGCGTGGGCCGCGGGCTTCGGTTCCGACGTGGCGCCCACGGCAATGATCGCCCCAGCACCGACGAAGGCAAGCCCTGCCATCGCGGCGAGCCAGGTACCGCGGCTCACCGATCGCCACGGAAGTGGTTACGGAGATCGTCACGGCAGTCGCCCTCAATGCCGACCTGGACTCGCGAGAAGACCTGCACTCCGGAAGATTCCCCGAGTGGCCATCACTTCGCGTAGGGGTGGGCTCGGGTATTGGAACTCCCGGAATACCCGAGGTACCGACGAAATGGGCTCACCGAGTGACGAAACGCAGGCATTGGCCTGTCGGACACCGTCAGGATGTGCCTACGTTCGTCCACCGACCCTCGTGGAAGGGAATGCGGGCTCACCTGCGCGGGAACTCCACGCGTCGGTGGTCACGTTCCTGCAGGTCAACATGATCCGACGGTTGTCCGGGACCCTGAACCTCGCGGACACCCGGCGTCACGGCATGCCCGCACCGTGACGCCCCGGCTTCACACCGCGGACGGGCTACGTCATCAACTCGATGTGCGGATGCTCGGGCTTCGCCGGGCAGACGAACAGATGCTGCCGGTAGCCGCTGCCTATCTGGACCCCGGTCGCGTTGTAGCCGCGGTGGCCGGGGTACGGTCCAGCACCTGGGTGGGGGTACGGAGACCAGCTGTTCCCGGCGTCGTCCCCTTCCTCAAACGTGGCGACGGTCATCAGGACCTCCATGCCGGTGCCGCACTCGGAGCAGGGCCGCGGGCGGGGGTCGGTGGAGTTCCAAGCGGGCCAGCCGCCGACCTTCCAGCCGGGTGCGTTGGACAGCACACAGTCGTAGTACGTGTCCGGGTCCATGTCTTCCTCCGCTGCCTGCGGCACACTCCACTGCTTGAGCTGCTCCTGCAGTTCTTCGCTCAGCTCCAGATGGTCGGGGTACTCGGTGATCTGCTCCGGTTCGAGCACGCACGGTTCCGGTAGATAGCCGTCGAACTGCACTGCGGGCGGCTCGGGGGCGTGTCGAGGATGTCGGTGACGGCGGCTGCGGAACGCCAGAAGAGCAGGGTCCTGGGCATGATCGGATGATCGAAGGGGCACCACAGAACCTGCAGCAGGTCCTTACCCTCCGGCGGGCTCAGATCGGGCACATCCCGTACGTACAGCTGCGCGACGGGCAGCATCGGTATGGGGCCTTCGTACGACCGGACCGCCAGCCTCACCGGATACGTCTGAGGGGGCCGGATCCGCTCGAGCGTCTCCCGCTCCTCCGGAGTCAGGTCCCGGCCGTGCGAGGCGGCGAAGATCCGTCGTTTCAGCCGCAGATCCGCCGGGGACTGGGCTGGGTTGATGCCGTCCACCACATGCGGTTCCTCGCAGTACGGCCACGGTTCCTCAGCGGGCCACAGCAGCGGCCCGCCGATTGAGCTGTCATGCCACGTCGGCGCCCCAGGACGGGGATGCAGGCGGGTCGCCGTGCGGGCCAGCGGGGCCAGTTGGGGAAAGACCGCGACAACGTCGATCGGCCGTGGCGGAGTGACGGGAGTGACATTCATGGCCGCAATCTTGCCAATCGCCTCTGACAACGGCCCTCGTGGCCGCCTCACGAAGAGCTCCGCCACGAGCGCCACCCGGGAGAGCCCTACCGCCGGTCCGTCGCCGGTAGATGGCCCGCGAGCAGGTCCACGATCACCGCGTGGATGTCCGTCCACGCGCGCGGTTCGTCGCCACGTACCACCTCCATTCGGGTGCTATGAGTTACCTTGGCGCGCCGCAAAACCGGCCGGGAACTACATCCACAGAGCTCGGGATCCCCACACATGACCGGAGCCATCACCGCAGGTCAGCGCATTTCGTCGGTTTCCCTGCCCCGCTGTCAGGTGCTGTTCCGGCGGCTGACCTCGGCTGCGTAGGCGGCCCAGTCCCCGGCGGCGGCTCGCTGCGGGGTGCTCACTGCTGCTCCGCAGTGCGCTGCTTCTCGCTCACCTTGGGCCAGGGGTTCTCCGCCCGGCTCTGCGCCCGGTCGAGGTACTCCTGAGTCGACGCCGAGCCGGTGCAGGCAGTTCAACCAGTCCCGGGTGGCCTGCACCAGGTCGTACAGGCCCTCGCCGCCGGTGGAAGGGACCCAGGTGTCCTCACCGTGGGCGTCCTGGTCGGTCTTGGAGCAGGCCACCCACTGTGCCACGCCGCCGTCCTCGACGGTCCGGTCCTCGATCGTCAGGTCGGCCGGCTCGATCCGCCGGTTGAGGGCCTTGCGGCCGAGGACCACCACGAACCGGTTCCGCAGCCCGATGGGGTGGCGCAGGTCGCAGGTGTCGCTCTCGTCTACGACGACAAGACCACCAGCCGCCTCCGCAACGAGACCGGAGGAACCTGGAGCCGATACGCAGCCGGAGATCACGGAAGGTCACCAGCAGGCTGGATGCCCCGGGGAACAAGCGACAGCCGAATACGAGAGCCGACCAGTGAACCGTCCCGGAACCGTCGAGCCGACGGCCATCGTGGCGCGGCTACCGCTCCGGGCTCCGGCGGCTCACCTCGGAGAGCGTGCGCAGGCTCCGCAGGAAGCTCTCCCGGTCGGCGTCCGCCAGCTGTCCGAGCCAGGACTCCTCGCGCTGTTGGATCTCCTCCCGCACGGAGTCCCGCAGTCGGCGGCCTTCGGGCGTGAGGGAGAGCAGCCGGGCCCGGCGGTCCTTCGGGTCGGGCCGGCGGGTGAGCAGCTCGCGCGACTCCAGGTCGTCCAGCACGGCGATGATGCGGGTCTTGTCGGCGTTGATGGCCGCCGCCAGCGCGGCCTGGGTGCGCAGGGCTGTGTCCCCGAGGGCCGACAGCACGACATACCCCCACATGCTCAGCCCGTGAGCGTCGAGGACGGGTTGTTCGGCGGCCATCAGCGCACGGCCGAGGGGACGACCATCGCGGCGAGGTCGGGTCGGGGCGCGTCTCCAGTGGCAGCGTTCACGGCGTCGAACCTACCCGTTGACAATCAGTAGGCACAAGTAGATCGTAAGCGCATGCCTACTAAAATTCTGAGGTCCTCCTGGACGTCCGGGTCGGCGAGCGGCCGGCCCGGCCCCGTCCTGGTGAGCATCACCGACTTCGCGCCCCGCAGGATCACGGACCTGCCCGGGATCTACCGGGCGGCCCGGCGCCTCGCCTCCGGCTGGCAGGAGTTGGACGGGGCGCACGGCATGTGGCTGTGGGCGGAACGTACCGGCCGCAGATGCGGGGCTGTGGCCGTCTGGCGCGATCACGCCGCGCTGCGGAGGTTCGTCGGCTGGCCGCCGCACGTGGAGATCATGCGGGCCTACCACGGCAGGGGCGAGCTGACCTCGGCCACCTGGAGCTCCGACACCTTCCACCCGGGAGACGTCTGGGCACGGGCCCAGGCTGAGTTGCTCGCCGCGCGGACGACCTGACCCGGCCCCGGCGGCCTGCCCCGGTACGCCTGGTGGATGCCGCGCCGGCCATGGCACACGTCACGGGCCGACTTGTGCCGCGACTCCCGCACGGTGAGCTGCCGGTTCGCCGTCCGGCCATCAAGCCGGAGAAGGCCGCCGCTCTCCGCACGGCCGTCGCCGAACTCATGCCCGAACACGCCCGGGCCGGCCACGAGAACACCCCCATTCCAGAGCTGCCGTCACCTCGCCATGCCGGGCAAGGCCGCCGACTCCCCGCGCCGCCGAGCCAGACGATGCCGAACGGGCCGTACTCGACCGCGACGTGACCGTACGGCGCGGCCAGGGCCACACCCTGCGCGTCAGCACCACGCCCGCGGTCCACCGCGCTCCCTCACCCGCTGCCAGCCCCTCGACGGCACCCACGGCACCACAACCCGCCTCGCATCCGAAGTCGGCGGGACCTGGAGCCGATACACCTCCGGCCACCCCTCACGGCCACCAGCGGGACGGGTTCCGCGGGGAACTGACGACAGTTGAATGGGCGAGCCCGCGAGTATCAGGCCCAGAGTCCTACCGGTGGTGAGTGGCCGGGACCGATGCCGGGTGCGACGGTGTCGTGCCAGCCGGTGACTTACTGCTGGTTCCCGGTCCGCCGGCCAGAGCCAGCAGTAACAGGAGCAGCATCAGACCTCCGCCCCCGGTGCCCGCTACGACGGCGATGGTGCGCGGACTGATGGGCCGGTGGTGCCCGCGCACGCGGGTGCCGTCGGTTCGGTAGTAGGGGCGGACGTAGGTCGTCGGTCCGGTGGGAACCGGGCGGGGCCGCTGGATGGCACGTCGGGGTGCCGTACGGGGCTGTGCGGTGCGCGGCCGGGTATTGCGGTTGTGGCCTTTGACGTAGGTGCCGTCACGACGGTAGTGGGGGCGTACATAGGTCACGGGCGGTCCTCGGTGAGTGAAAGGGGCGATGCCCCCAGGTGGGGCCGGGTGTTCCTCGGCGCAACACTTGACGGTAGCGACCGGCACTGACAATCCAGGGCAGCCAACTCCTCGACTGTGCGTAGCTGTTGAAAAGCAGTCGGCGATTTTCAGACGGGTGATCCGGACGGCGGGCCGACTGTCAGTGCCGGGTGCTGTCATGAAAGCGGCGGGGAACTGCGAACGAGGGGAAATGTGCCCGTGTGGTTCTTTGACGCCGCCATCTCCGGCTTCCAGCACCCCACCGACCCCGGACACCTCCGGTGGTTCCGGATCATCTTCGGCACCGTGCTCACCGCGCGGTTCGCCCTCGCCTTCGGGCAGGGCGGCCGGGACCGCCTCATTTCCGGCTCGATCAGAGCGCACCTCGCCGAGCGGCGATTCGGCCCCGCCCGGGCACGCCTCCTGATCAGCGTCTACCGGCCCGCGCTGATCGCCCGCACGGCCGCCGCCCTTGCCCTGGCATCATCGGCGACCTTGGTCACAGCGTCCTCCGCTTCCCACCACAGGTCGTGATCGTCGAAGTGGAACACGTCGTAGTCCTTGATCTGGTGAGGTGCCTGTCCGTGGCGACCCCTCGTTCAAGGAACCGAGGGATCACGACCGCTCGGGTCCGGTGGTCACCGGGGCCTAAGCTCCCGGGTGGCTGATCCGTCGTTCGAGGTGGATCTCGGTGAAGACGGCGACCTTGGCGCGCAGAGCCCAGGGGTCGAAGGGCTTGCTGATGTAGTCGACGGCCCCGGCCGCATATCCACGGGCCGTGTGTTCGGGGTCGATGCCCATTGCCGTAAGGAAAATGATCGGGACATCCCGGTTGCGGGGCCGGCGCTTGATGTGGGCGGCGGTCTCGTAGCCGTCCATCTCCGGCATCTGCACGTCCATGATGATGACGGCGAAGTCGTCATGGTGGAGCAGGGCCTTGAGCGCGTCCCGGCCGGAGGAGACCGTGACGAGCTCTTGGTCCAAGGTCTCCAGTACCGCTGCCATGGCAAGCAGGTTGTCGGGCTGGTCGTCCACGACCAGGACCTTCGGCAGGGGCTCGGGCTGCGGCAAGGTCGGAGTCTCAGGGCGTTCGACGACTTCGAGTTGACGCTCCAGCAGATCGCAGCGTGCCTCCGCGGCCGCCCGCTGCTCCTGTGCCGCCTGCAGTTCGTTTCCCAGCCGAGCCACCTCCTGCCGCAGGACGTCGCGTTCCCCAGAAGTTCCGAGACGTCGGAGTGGGCTGCTGCCATCTGGTCGGCGCGATCACGCTCTGCGGTGAGCGCCGCTTCCATCTGGTTCAGCCGCACCTCCAGGTCGGCGATGCGGTGCTTACGGTCCAGCAGAGCGTCGCCCAGGACGTCGCCGCGGACGCTGGAGCGGCGCGAAACGTGGTCAGCGTCGGCCAGCTGCCGCTCGATGATCTGGACCGCGTGCTTCGGGGAGGAGTTGGCATCGAACGCCGACCCGTAGAGTCCACGTACGTACTCGATGGTCTCGGGAGTGACGGTGGTGCCCCGGTGCGCGGCGAGATCGGTGAGCATATCCATGATCACCGGCCAGGGAGGTAAACGGGTTCCGTTGAGGTAGCGGGAGAACGTGCCGGGGTCACGCTGTCGCCTGGCCGCATACCGGCGCACCGACACACCCAGCCCCTCGAACAGTTCCCGTAAGACCTCGGCGAGTGCACGGGACTCCTGCGTCAAATCCTGTCCCAACGGCCGCAATTCACCCATGGTCGTGCGCCTCCCCGCAGGCCTCGCCGGTTCCGGAGGCCAGCAAGCGGTCGAAGAACGGTATCGACAACGCGGTGACGGCAAGTCCGGCGAGTACGCCCCGCGCGACGCCCTCTCCCGCCAGCCACGTCAGCATCCCTGCCGCCACGCCACTGAGCGCTGCGAGCAGGAAGATCAAGGCCGTTCTCAACGTCAGCAATGGCCGATCCACGCGATTCTCCATTCATCCGTTCCTCGCCCGGAGTTCGGGATAGGTCCCCTGCCCAGCGGGACCGCTGAGTCGGGTGACACACAGCATGGAGTGTCACGCTGCCGTTGCAGTGCGTGATTGGGGAAGAAGGCAACGAAATCCGCCGTTGCGACGAGCTCGCCGCAACGCGAAACCGTCGTTTGTGCAGATCAGGACGCTAACCCGGCTGAGCGTTGCCAATGTGTTGCTGTGCAACGTTGGCAACGCGGCGAGGCGCCTGGTCAGGCCCGATGTGGTCGGGCATGAGGTCGGCGACGTAGGTACGGATGGCGACGCGGCTGACGCCATGGTCGCGAGCGAGGGCGTCGATGGACCGGACCTCCAGCAGTGCACCCTGCGGTGTGAGGGCGGGGACGGCCGACATGAAGGGCGGCGTCGTCAGCATGCACTTTCGCCGCCCGTGACGAGATGTGGCGCCGACGGCAGGGGAGAACGACACCTGGCCGAACCTCCCGCCGGTGCTTCACGGGGAACCGCCAGCGCGGTGGCCGCCTGCCGAGCTGTGCCGTCCAGCGTCGCCGTAGCCAGTCACCGGCTTCGCCGACCGCGACCATGAGAGCTGCGGACGCGGCGCAGGCTGCGAGCGGTGTGCGGTGCCCGAGAGCCGCGCTCGCCAGCCAGAAGATGCTGGTGAGGATTGCCCACCAGGCTAGGACCGACCAGTCGAATCGGGAGAGCGTCCTGGATGTCATCGGGCGCTGTCGTTGACTGTTCCGAGCGAGGCCAGGGCGGCTGCCAAACATCCGGCCACTGCGACGATCCCGGCGGCGGCGGTCAAGGCCGAGGTGACCTCTGGAGAGGCTCCGGCCAGGCGCGGAATGGCGTTGAGGGTGCTGAGGCGTAGATGGCGAGGAGGGCCCAGCCGCGGGCGCGTACCGGTGCGAGCCTTGCCCGCCAGCGGGCCGGTGCCCAGCCGGAGGCCATCGCCAGTCCGGCGGGCAGCAGGGTGAGGAGAGGACTGTCAGGCCGATCCACTGCCATGTCATCGTCGGGTTCCTGTCGGGTGCGGGGGCAGATAGGGGACGGTGGTGTTATCGGCGGCCGACTGCGGTCATGACGAGGCCGGTGACGAGCATCCCGAAGTGGAAGGCGCGTACGGACGTGTACGCCGCGCCCCACCGGCTGTTGGCCCAGATTAGTACGAGGACGGCTACGCCAAGGAGGACCAGGCCGCCGACGGTCCCGGTGCGCAGGGCGGGTGATGGCCTGCCGTTCGGGCAGGGGCAGCAGTCCGACCGCCTTCCAGACCTGCCTCGATCAGCACGGCTCGATCGCCGACAGCTCGGTGGCGAGTTCGTCCAGGGTGATGTGCCTGCCCGCCATCAGGTGGGCGGTGTCGGTATCGGCAGCCGACTCGTGGGCGGTGTTCTTCACGGTGTTCCCCTTCGGTGCAGGCGGGTGGGTAAGGCCCAGGGGCTGGGGCTGGTGGCTGCTGGGGGCCTTCGCCGGCCACCTGGCCCGGCGGGCCGACGAAGGAGCGGCGCGTACTACAGTCCCGGATCGTGACCGATGCTGCGCACCGCACTGCCGCGGACGACGACGCGCTTCTGGTGAGGCTGCACGCCCTGGCGTGGGGCTCGGAGAGCGTGCCCGCCTCTCGTGGGTGTCTCCCGGATCAGCCGTTCCCGCCTCTTACGAACACAGAAGTGGACTTTGCTGAACGCAGCCTCGGGTATCCCCTGCCTGGATTGCTCCGCCGCATCTACACCGAGGTGGGCGACGGGGGTTCGGGCCGGAGGGCGGCCTCGCGTCGCTGACGCCGCGCCGTGTTCCGCATTGGTATCTGCCGGACTGGCATTGCGCGACGACCATCCATGCCAAGCGGGCGGGGTGGGGACCGTCGGCGTCGTGGTTCTTCTTGACGGGCGGCGGCTGCACGATGGAGTGGTACGTCTCCCTGCTAGCGGTTGATCACCCGGTACTGCTCTGGGATGCCGACGGCTGGGAACCGGACTGGGGCCAGGACCCTCATGACGGCTTGCGGTATGCGGCGCCATCGCTGCGCCAGTGGCTATGGACCTGGGCATACGGCGGCAACGTCTGGGACGAAGCGCTGGCACAACCCGATTAGGCACCAACGGGCGGTGACAGAGCTTGCGCATTCCTCCGCGGGGGCCATCCCGCCCGGCGGATGCTCTTCGCCTTCGAGGTCGGGTTGTGGGCCCGGCGGCCGGGCTGCACCGGTTGCGTCTTGCACAAGTTCTCAGCACAAGCCAGCGGTTCAGCTTCTTGATCGCTCGTTGCGAAGGGCGGGTGCGTCCCTGCCTGGCCCGCGGTGAGGACGAAGGCGAGTGGTCGGCAGCGACTGTCGGCGGCGAGGTGGACTTTTGTTGTCAGGCCGCCGCGAGACCGTCCGAGGGCATGATCGTCCGGCTCGCCGACAGGAGCTCCTCTTGGCGGACCCCGGCCGCGTCATGATGAGCGCGGACGGCGGTGGAGTCGAAGGCGATCACCCAGTGCAAGTCGCCCGCGGTATCCGCCTGGACCGGCAGGGCGGTGAACACTCTCTCCAAAGTGCCGTCAGCGGCCCAGGTTCGCAGCCGGTTGTGGACGCCCTTCCACGACCCAAAGTGCTTGGGTAGGTCCACCCACGGTGACCCGGTGCGGTACTTGAACGCGATCGCATCAAGCACCTGCCGGTGACCCCGCCACCGCCCGCCCCGCCTCGGCGACCGGTCCGGTAGCAACGGCTCGCTCCTCGCCCACTGGGCGTCAGCCAACGACACACGAACGATCAGATGATCCAGCGGCAACGACAGGGAGCCTCATTCGGGTCGGCGTACGCCGCCACGGCGTCTCACCGGGGAGGCCTGTCGTGCCATGTGTGTCCGCAAGTGCCTTTGCAGTACGTCTGCCTGCGGCGGGTGTCGGCGAGGAGAACACCGAGACGAGGACACGGAACGCTTTGACGTGTTCGTCGGCCGGGAGAGCTGCGAACCCGTACCGAGGTGGGTCCATGGAAATCATCACTGAGGGGTTGGCCGTGGGCTTCACACCGGACCGGGCAACACCTGCGCGCCCGTCTGCCGCCGTGATGTGGACCTGCATCACGTAGCCGGCGACTTCCTGCGAATCGCCGGGCGTCGCGCTTGTCATCACAGTCGCAGACGGCCCGCTGCCCCCACGATGTGGTTGACAGCAGGGACCCCCACGGCTGTCGCTCAAATTGTCGCGGCGCCCTGCGCGAACGCATACGGGCGATGGATCACCACGCGTGGCATCAAGGACGGTCGCCGACCGCCTGGCGTCGGCGACGGATGCCCCTGAACGTCATGGCGACCTGATTCCGCCGGGGCCGTGGGGTGAGCGCGGACGGGTTCGGGTTCGCGGATTGCGGTCGCTTACCCCGCTCCGGCGCATGCCTCCGCCTCTGCCAGGTACCGCGCCACGGGGCCCAGGGTCAGCATTCCGCTGGCGGCGCCGGCGTGTTCTGCACAGGCGCCACGCAGGGCAGCCGCGGCGTGCGCGGCGATTCCGCGCTCGCCGAGGCGTACGGCGGCGCGGGCGGTCAGGCACCACATGGCCTCCTGCATGTGGTCACGCGGTGGTTCGGGCACCGCAGCGAGGGCGGTACGGGCCTGCTCGCCCCGGTCCTGGGCGAGCAGCACGAGGGTCGCGTCCAGGGCCTGTACGGGCCCCAGTCGAGGTGCGGGTCGGTGGGCGCGGGCCGGTCGTGCAGCAGGCGCAGTCCCAGTAGGGCGAGCGGGAACAGGCCGCGGTGCAGTCCCGGCATTCCGGCCGTCCGGAGGGCGTCCTCGGCAGCGCGGTAGTGCGCTGCTGCCGTGGCGGCGGTCGGTCCGCCGGGTTCGGCGCTGCGGGCGGCCGTGGCACGGGCCCTGAACCACCCGGTGAGGACGGGGACGAGGGGCGCCTCGGTGGTGGCGGCGAGCTGGTCGGCTGCATGGGCGTGCGAGGTCGCGGCGTCGAGGTCGCCGAGGGCCGAGGCGCTTGCAGGCGGACGAGTCGGCCGAGTACGGCGAAGTTCGGCAGCTCGTGCCGGGTGGCCAGGTCTTGGATCTCGGCGCCGGTCCTGTCCCGTGCCGCCGCGAGCCCGGGGCGGGTGAAGGACTGCAGGAAAACCCCGTTGAGGGCGAAAGCCAGCAAGGCGGGATCGGCCAGGTCCCGTGCCAGCTGCTCGGCCTGACGCGACGCCTGCTGCGCGTGCTTCAACTCGGTCCCGGACAGATCGGCGCTGCGGCTCTCGACGGCGACCGTGGCCAGGAGGCGGGCGCGCAGGTCGGCGGGGCCGTCTGGGCCAAGCCCGGTGAGCGTGCGCTCGGCAGCCGCGACGACGGCGCGGGACTGCTCGGGGTCGTCGGCACGGCTCCAGAGGGCGGGCACGTCGTAGGCGCCGATGATCCGGGCGGTCAGGGAGAGGTCCCCGTGCGTTCCGCCGCCTGGATGGCGGCGAGGCGGTCGCGCCGCGAGCGGACAAGGGCGTCGCCACCCGCCAGCGCGAGGGTGCGGGCCAGATCCACGGTGGTGCGCGGGCCGAGCCGGACACCAGGGCCGGTCCACGCGGTACGTGCTGCTTCGGGGGCGCGGAGCCGTTGAGGATGTCCGTCTCCAGGCGCTGAAGGTCGCCACCGGGGTCGAGTCCGAGTTGGTCAACGAGCATCGCGCGGGCGCGGCGGAGGGTGGCAAGCGCGTCGGCCTGGCGGCCCGCGCGGTACAGCGCGCGGGCAAGCAGCTCCCAGGCCGGCTCGCGCCACGGGTGTTCGGCGACATGGGCACCCAGTTCGGCAACGAGATCGGCCCCTTCCCCGGAGTCGAGGAGGATACGGGCGCGCAGTTCCACCCTCCAACCTCAGTTCCTCCAGCCGGGTCCGCTCGCGCTGCGCCCATGCGGAGCCGGTCACATCGGCGTAAGCCAGTCCGCGCCAGGTCGCGAGTGCCGCGCCGAGGTCGGTGACCGCGTCGGGATTGCGGCGGGCTCGGGCCAGGGTGTCCTGGAACCGATGGACGTCCACGTCCTCGCGCGGCAGGCGCAGGGCGTAGCCGGGACCTTCGGTGACGATGACGCGCGGCGGATTGCGGGGCGGTCGGTCGGGTTCGAGGGCGCGGCGCAGCGCGGCGACGAACGTACGCAAAGCGCCAAGGGCGCGGGCCGGCGGATCGGTCCACAGGTCATTGACCAGGGTGTCGGTGGTGACCATCCGTGCCTCGGCGGCGACGAGCCGGCCGAGTACCTCACGGTGGCGGGGTCCGCCCAGGTCAACCGGGCTGCCGTCGTCACGGAGGGCCCTCACCACACCGAGCACGTCGATTCGCATGCCCCCATCCTCCGTGCCGGGGCCGGCTGCGCCCAACCGTACTGATCGGCTGCTGATCGCCGTCGCCCAAGCTAATCCGGTCAAGTCCCCTACCCGAAAGGGTGGTCCCTCATGGCGCTCACCATTCCCGGCTTCGATCACGTCCGCCTGGCCGGTGCGGACGGTGTGGAGCTGGCTGCAGTTGTCGGCGGCAGTGGCAGCCCGGTCGTGCTGTTGCACGGTTTTCCCCAGACCCACCTGATGTGGCGACACGTCGCCGAGTTGCTTGGCGACGAGCACACGGTGATCTGTCCTGACCTGCGGGGCTACGGCGCCAGCGACAAGCCGGCGGCCACGGATCCCGATGTGTATGCCAAGCGCACCATGGCCGCTGATGTCGTGACCCTGGCGGCGGCGCTCGGCCACGAGCGCTTTGCCCTCGTCGGCCACGACCGAGGCGCTCTGGTCGCCTTCCGGGCGGGGTTGGACCACCCTGAGACCATCACGCACCTGGGCATCCTCGACGTCGTGCCGACGCTCGACATGTGGAATGTCCTGCATGGCGCCTCGGCGGCGGTCGGCTACCACCTTTTCCTGATGGCGCAGCCGCCGGGCCTGCCGGAGGCGATGATCGCTGGCAGTGCGGACGCGTTCTTCGGCTCGTTCCTCGACGCCTGGGCCAACGACCCGACCGCCATGCCCGAGGATGTGCGTGTCGAATACCTGCGCGCGAGCGCCGCGGCGGTGACGTCGATCGTCGCGGACTACCGGGCCTCGGCGGGCATCGACATCATGCACGACCAGGCGGACCTGGACGCCGGGTCGCAGCTGGCCATGCCCGTGACGGTCGTCCAGCAGGACTGGGGCGCGCAGCTGGGCTACGACGCTGCCGGGGTGTGGGAGGCGTGGGCGCCGGACCTGGACCACCGGCTGACCCACGCCGGGCACTTCATGGCCGAAGAGGCACCCGACGAGATCGCGGCCGCGATCCAGGGCCTGCTGGCCCGCTGAGCCTCCTGCTCTCGACTCGTCGGCTGGGCCACGGCCGGTCGGCGAACGCCAGGTTTTCGGCGATCAGCATTCCTTTCTTGCGCCGGGTACCCAGGCGGTGCCGCCCGGCCTGCACGGGCTACAACGAACGGCCTGACGTCTCGGGTGCGCCGGCGGTCAGTCCTCTTCCTCATCGTCCTCGGCCCTGGGGTCGCGGAAGGGGCGCAAGCCCTGACCGGGGCCGCCGGCGGTGATGTTGCACAGGCAGCGGCCCGGAAGTTGATGTGCCGGTCCTTGAGTGGGGAGCGGCGAGCTGCGTCCTCGTCCTTGATGTCGTGGCCCTCGGCGCGGAGCCGGGCGACAGCCGCGTCCAAGTGGCGGGTGTTCCAGAGCACGACGGCGTTGAGGACGAGACCGAGACTGGCCAGCTGGTCCTCCTGTCCCTCGCGGTACTCCCATCTCCGGCTTCACCCCGCCATCGAGGTTCAGCAGGGTGTCCAGCGTGTAGAGGCTGTCGCGCGGGGTGCCGCGCACGACCATCGCGCCGATCCCCGCGACTTGGTCGATGACTGAGCCAGGAGACACCGCGTTTGTAGCCGTCAAGCACCTGAGCGGCGCCGACCACAGGGCCATCCGGACCGCTCTCGACGCGATCGCCGAGATCCTGCACCGCAGCCTCAGCCCCGACTCCCAGGCCGGGGAGGCGGAGCAGTGACGGCGGTCGGGCAGAGTACCGACCCGAGCTGGAGCCGGTTCAGGTGGCCGACGCCGAGCCGGTGGACGATGGCGCTTCCGGCTCGGCGTCGACCACCATCCGGCGGCCGCCGTCCTGGCGGCCCTGGAAGCGGACGCTCACGACCACCTGAACCGGATCCGGCCGAAGAAGCCCCGGGACGGCTGCGCCCGGGACTGGCAGGTCCGACGGGAGTTCCACGGCAGGCTTGCCGCGCGGACGGGCACGCACCTGCCGCTCGACTCCGTCACGCCATGTTCGAGGACGCCCCCACCGGAGGCGTCACCTGGGACGTGGGGGTCGTAGGGGCTGACTGCTCGTCGCTCCCGCGGTACCACGGGGGCATGAGGTATCGGCAAGGGGGCTGGCCGCCGGACGGGATGAGTTGCGCGAGGAGGCAGGGCTGAAGGCGGCAGAGCGGTTCGCACGGGGCGACGCGAGTTCGGCCAGCGACGCGTCCCCGCTGCCACACCCGGCCGCGAGCCATGTCCGTCCTCGGGGCCGAGCCCGGTGCCGGCCGACTCACCCAGGCGGCCTGGCGGCAGGGCAGTGAGGGTGAGAGGGCCCCGCGGCTCGCAGTCCTGACCGTCCGCCCCGCGGGCAAGCGGTCCCTGGCCGCTGCCCGAGAAGCCGCGAGCGGCCGCAACCGGTGGAGTGGCGTCCTGCCCACGTCGGCCCTCCTGGCCCACCGGCCGGCCAGGACGCTCCGACGGACTACCGGATACCGAACCATCCCCCGTCGGCTCCGGCCGCCGACCTGGTGCGGCGGGCGACGATGCGCCGATGCGTGGTACGCCGGGACGCACCCGGATTCGGCGGTATGCGAACTGGGTGAGCTGTAAGAAGGCGCTCAGCGTGCCGGACACGCACGTCACCGAGACGTTCGACGTGAGCGACCGCATGGACCGGAAGTCCGCAGCGGTCTTGGCACGCCGCAGTGAAGCAGCATGGAAGCGGCCCCGCCCTGGAATCCTCGCCCGGCTTCCCGCAGCGGAGCGGAATCGATCAACACGACGGAGTACTACACCCTCCTTGGCAGGAAGCCGGCGCCGGGCGGGGCGGTTCTCGGGCTATCGCGCTGAACTGCCGCCGGGACACTTGGTCATGGCCCGGTTCGGGGTGCGTCCGGCGACGCAGAAGGGGCACGGCAGGTAGCCGGCGCGGTGTTGGAGGGCCAGGGCGGCGGTGTCGCGCCGTCCGGTCTCCGGCACGATCCGCGTGGCCCGCGGCCGGCGGCGTGCCGTTCGAGAGCATCCCCGCATGAAAGATCACCGGACCCACGCGGGGGTTGTCGGGTACTGGCCCACGCATCTAGCCTGACGGCATGTCGGACGTCGGGCACTTCTGGGCTTTCCTCACCGTGGTCGCTGTACTGATCGCTGTTCCGGGGCCGAGCGTGGTGTTCGTGGTCGGGCGCGGGGTGGCGCTCGGGCGTCGGGCGGCGCTGGCCACGGCGGTGGGCAACAACGGCGGAGTGCTGGTCCAAGCCGTGTTGGTGGCCTTCGGGTTGGGAGCCGTGGTCTCGCGGTCGATCGTGGTGTTCACGGTGCTGAAGTTCGCGGGCGCGCTGTATCTGATCTATCTCGGCGTCCAGACGTGGCGGCATCGCAGGGAACTGGCCGTCACGGACGCTCAGCAGCAGCCACCCACGAATGTGCGGCGCATCGTCCGGCAGGGTTTCGTTGTCGGAGTGAGCAATCCGAAAGGCTTCCTGATCTTCTCGGCCGTGCTGCCCCAGTTCGTCAACCGCTCGGCAGGACACGTGACGCTGCAACTCCTGCTCCTCGGCATCGTCTGCGCCGCTGTCGCTCTGATTTCCGACTCGGCCTGGGGACTCCTCGCCGGGACTGCGCGTGGCTGGTTCCTCGGGTCGCCCCGCCGCCTGTCCGCGATCGGCGCAGCGTCCGGGACAGTGATGGTCGGCCTCGGCGTCCGTATGGCTCTCACCCGAAATGACGTATGACGACGCAGCGGCTACCCAAGACGTTGCCCATGTCGCTGGTTGCTCAGACACGCACCCGGCCTCCGCCGACCTCGCGTTCCGGGGCGCCACTAGGGGCCGGGCCGGGTCGGTCGCCTTCGACCGGCGGGTGGCCCCACAGGAAGCGCTGCGCCACATGTAACAGTTCGCGGCGGACGAGAGCAGTGGCACCTGTTTCCCCTGCCAAATCCACGTGTCGTGGACTGGAGCCGGCGTCCGCCGATACCCCGGCCCGGCCCGGCCCGGAGTGGGAACGGCTGGGGCGCGTGCTGACCGGACCGAATCTATGCGCCTTTGATCGGCCTGTCCCACCCGACGGGTGAGCGTGGCACGGCGGCGGTCCACAGTGCGCCAGTGGTCGAAAACCGGGTGGCGTCCGGAACGGACCAGGTGCCCACTGCCACGTCCATTCCGCCATCCCGCGCCGGCTTCGTTGAGCTCTGGGAACAGCGTTTGCCCACCGGTTCCGGAGACAATCGGTGACCGCCTGGCTCGCGGACGTCGATGACAATGACGGCACCGTCGTGCCTGGGCACGCGGAACGGTCGGCCGTAGAAGGAAGGAGCAAGGGCAGCAGAGGCCGACCCCAACGACGACGTTTCGGTAGTAGCGTCAGAAGCGGCACCACTCCAGGGCGCAAACAACGTCATTTCGGAGGCGCCCGCCATCAAGGACGATCACACCGGGAGCCGGCAGCAGACCCGGCTCCCGCTCCGCTTGCGCCTCCGCGTGTACGGGGATGAGGGCGGCGGCGACACCGCGCACCCCGCTGCGGCCACTCAGCCACGGGCAGACGGACATCGGCGCGTGAGACGGTGCCCTTGTCCTCATCGCCGTTCACAGCATGGGCGCGATACGGCCGGGAGCCGGCCGGCACAAGGCAGCCGACTCCCACCAAGACCTCAGTAACCGCCTGCTATGCCGGACACCGTTACAGGGACTGATCACGACCGACGGCCGATCGAGGGCATCGGCCGAGGTCAGCAGTGGTGAAGCCATTTTGAGGCGTTACGGAATCCGTAGGGTAAGCCGTTGACCGCTCGCACCGTGCGGAACAGCAGCTCGGCGAAGGGACCCCAGTCGGCGTGGCCGATACTCTTCGGCATCCTGCGCAGTTCGAGGATCGGGTTGCCGTCGTCGGTGCGGTCACCCAGCGCGCCCATCGACTCGAACTCGCCGGAGCTGTCCTGCCCGTGGGGTGCGGCCGGCAGGTGCGGACCACCCACGCGGGTGAGCACGTCATGGCCCACGACGATACCGTCCAGCCAGTGCCCTCTCGTGATGTGGGCGAGGCTGATCCCGCCCTCCCCCGCTGCGACAGGACCCACCAGGCGCGCGTGGATCGGTTCCCCTGTGCCCAGGGGCAGTCCGGCTGCGTTCAGCGCGATTCGGGCGAACTCCCCCTGTGCTTCATCCAGTTGATTGCGGGTGTCCGAGGGAACATGGCAGTACACGCTTGCCACGTCGATGCGTGCGAGAAGCGGGAAAAGCCCCTTGATATGATCCTGGCCGCCCGTCGTCTCGTCGGCCTCGATGGTGAACAGGCCCGGAACCGTGACAAGTTGCTCCTTCTTATCCAGGCCCCGCGCGAGAAACTACGAGTTGCCCGGGCTCGGCGGGTACCTCGGGTACGTGGGTCTCGGGCTGGGGGCGGCGTTGTGGGCGACGCTTCCGTGACGAGCCTCATGGGCTCACGCTCGCATCACTTTTCCTCACGTCACTCTTCCTCGTGATCGTATCCGCTGAGGAGTTCGACGCCGCGGAGCAGAGCGGAGTGGTCGAGGTCCGCCTCTCCGCGGGCTACGGCGGATGCCACGAACTGGGCGGCGACACTGCCCAGGGGGATGGCGGCGCCGATCGCGCGGGCCGTGTCGGTGACGATGCCCAGGTCCTTGTGGTGCAGCCCCATTCTGAAGCTGGGTGTGTAGTCGCGGTTCAGGAAGTTGGCTTTCTTGCGGGCGAGGGCGTTGGAGCCCGCGAGGCCGCCACCCAGGACGTCGAGGGCGACTTCGAGGTCCACCCCCGACTTCTCGAGGAAGACCACCGCTTCCGCGCACGCCTGCAGGTTGATCGCGAGGACCAGTTGGCCGGCTGCCTTCACCGTCTGGCCGCGGCCGTTCGGACCGCAGTGCGCGATTGTCCTGCCGAGGGCCTCGAAGACGGGTTTCGCCTCCGCGAAGTCGTCCGCTTCCCCACCGACCATGATCGACAGAATGCCGTCGATCGCACCGGCCTCCCCTCCCCCGACGGGCGCATCCAGGACCCGGATCCGGTGCTCGGCGGCCTTGCCCGCCAGCGTGACCGCCTGCTGCGGGGCGATGGTGGACATGTCGATCAGCAGCGTCCCCGGGCGGGCGTTGGCCAGGATTCCGTCGGGGCCCAGAGCGACTTCCGCGACCTGAGGAGCGTCCGGAAGCATGGTGATCACTACCTCGGCCTCGCGGACCGCCTCGCGGATCGAGGCCACGGACCGGCCGCCCGCTGCCTGCAGCAGCCCGGCCTTGCCGTCACTGCGGTTCCAGCCGTATACGGTGTGTCCGGCTCTGCACAGGTTGACGGCCATCGGGCTGCCCATGGTGCCAAGGCCGAGGAAACCGATCGTCTTCAACACGAACTCCTTTGTGGGTGGGGGCGGTGGCGGAGCGGGTTTCAGGGCAGAAGCAGCCGTTCCAGGTCGGCGGGCGGCCGGCGGCCCACGAGGGACCGGATCGCCGTCCAGGGTCCGGTGTCGCCGGCGAGGATTCCTCCCAGCAGGTCACCGCTGCCCTGACCGAAGGGGATGGGGGTCGCGCGGACCGGGGTGACGCCGACGCCGCGAGCGGCGAGTGAGGCCGCGGTTTCCACCACGAGAGGGCCCTCGCCGAGGACGACTGAGGTCTCTCCGGTGAGCGGCACCATGCCCGCGGCCGGACCCGGAGCGATGACGCCCCCGGTCAGGCGTCTCTCGAGCCCGACCAGACCGCGAATTCCGGGGATCAGCGGGCGGGCTTTGGCAGCCGGGACGAGAGTGTCGTAGGAATACATGGTCGGCGCGCCGTTCGCGTGCGCGAGGATCCTGTGCCGTTCCCGGTCGACGGCAGCCACCACCGTGGCCGGTCCGGTCCCCAGCACGGTGACGGCACCCTCGAAACCGTGGTGACGCGTGCGGTCCACGAGGCACTGGGCTGCTGGACCGTCGCCGACGACAAGTACGTTGCTCAACGTGTCACTCCTGGTAGGGGGCCTGTGCGTACGCCGCATACCTTGAGCTCGGGCATGCCGCTGCGTGGGTCCAGAGCCGGGTGGGTGAACAGGTTGGCTCGACCTGCGGCCGGAAAGCGGAAGGGCATACGAACACGTGTCCAGCCGCATCGTCGGTCGGGCAGATGTGTGAGCCATGTTCAGTCCGAGTGCGTGACGGGCTTCGTGGGCACGGACAGGCCCCGGCGAGGGTTGCTCGCCGGGGCCCGGCGTTTCGGCTTGCATGGTGGTGCTTTGGTGCGGTGGAGCGGTGCGACGGGTCGACGACCTCAGAAGCTGAGGTCCAGCGCCTTCACCTTGTCCCGCTCACGGTCCGGGTGGCTGTCGGGGAAGACGAAGCAACGGGTGTTCTTGAGCTTGTTGTTCTCGACCTTGGCCGTGGAGAAGATCACCACCGGGACCCGCTCGCCCTTGTTGAGGAAGTCCGCGCGGAAGTCGATGATCGGTGCGTCCTCGCCCCAGCGGCCCAGGAAGTCGTCCACGACGTCCTGGTCGGCGTAGATGTGCCGGATGTGGTGACCGACGTAGGTGTCCGGCTGTTCGCTCGCCCCGACGATGGCGATGTCCTTCCAGTTCGCGTGGGCGACCGTGCCGTCCTCCTCGATGAGGTGGATGGCGACGGGGCAGTTGTCGTAGTAGGCCTGGATGAACGCGACGGCGTCCTCACCGGCGGGCGTGTACGACTCGCTGGACCGGTCGACCTGGTCGATCCACGCCTGGGCGGTGGAGGAGCCCTCGCCCGGCACGGGGGAAGGGCTCGGGTGGGTGGTGACCGGGCGCAGGGCCCAGAAGCCGTAGGTCGCGCCGTCGACCGTCCCGAAGCCGACGTTGGCGTACCCGGAGGGGAACTCGGGGTTGGTGAAGGCAGCCTCCAGGTTCTCCACCGGCGTACCAGCCTTCATCAAGGCGTCGTGGCCGTCGATGCCCAGGACGTCGGCGAGCCTGCTGCCGGCCGCGGCCCTGTCCCGCAGAAGCTCCCTGGCGGCCTTGTTGGACAGCACCACCGCGCCCTCGGCGTCGGTGACCAGCATGCCGGGAGAGGCCCAGTTGAAGAGGTCGAGAAGCTGCTCGGAGGAAGGGTGCTTCGACATGGTGTCTGTCTGCCTCTCTCTGGGTTACAGAACCTTGCGGCTGTAGTTGAAGACCTGACCGGTGGGTCCGTTCGACGGGAACTCTGCGATGGCGACGATCCACTCCGCCACGGTGCGCGGCGACTTGAGCCAGTCCGTTCCGAATCCCGCGTTGATGACGCTCAGGATCTGCTCGTTCATCTCGCCGTCCAGCCCGGCCATCGTCATGGCGGTCGCCACGGGGCCGGGACGTACTTCGTTCGACACGACACCGTCGTCGGCGAACTCGACCGAGCACGCTCGCATCAGGGTGGTCATCGCCGCCTTGCTGGCCGCGTACGCCCAGCGTTCGGGCCGGTAGCCGTTGGCCAGACTCGCCCCGACGAACGTCAGGGAGCCGCCGCCGGCCTGCTTGAGCAGCGGAGCCGTCGCCTGTACGAGATTCAGCGCCGTGCGTACGTTCGTCTCGTAGACGTCCGCCGCCACCGGCCACTCGACCTTGACGAGGTCGACCGGATCAGGTGAGAGGCCGGCGTTGAGCACCACCGCGCCGACCCCTCGGCGAGGGCGGCGCCCGTGGAGGCGAGAGCGGCGCGCACGGCCTCGCCGTCCCGCACATCGGCGACGAGGTCGACATATCCGCTCTCCTCGGCGAGGGCGGGGTTGCCACGCCGGGACAGTCCGACGACGGTGTACCGCCTGCGCAGGAACTCCGTCGCCACGGCCGCGCCGATCCCGGACGAGGTGCCGGACACCACCGCCACCCGGGAGGCGTCCTGCCCCATCAGGCGGCCTGGAAGACGGTCGTGTCGATGGCCTTCAGGGTGCGCATCGACTCGATGGTGATGACGCCCGGGTCCAGCTTCCGGCCGTGCAGGCGCTCGATCTCGATGACCATCTGGACGAACTGGAGACTTGTCACCGCGCCCGACTGGATGAGGTCGGTGTCTTCCTGGATGTCGATCGGCTTCTCGTGGAGGCCGTCGAGCCACTTGCGCAGCGAGGTTATCTTGCTTTCCACTGTGCCCTCTTCCTCTAATTTTGTATTACTTTGTCCTGAACTCCACAGAGAAGTCGGTGGGGTGGGAGAACGACTGGCTCTCCATGCCGAGGCGGTCGCGGGTGACGACCACGTCCGAGCAGCGCCGAACGATCTCCTCGATGAGCAGCGAGAACTCGGTTTTGGCGAGCATGGCCCCCGGGCAGGCGTGCGCCCCGACCGCGAACGGGATCGAGCCCTTGCGGCTCCTGCCGGTCTCGAACCGCTCGGGGTGGTCGAAGACCCGCGGGTCACGGTTGGCTCCGGCGACCGAGGCCAGAACCGCCGAGTGCCGCGGCACCCGCACGCCCTGAAGGGTCAGGTCCTCGGCGGCGAAACGGACGATCGTCTGCACGGGCGGGTACAGCCTGAGGGTCTCTTCGATGTAGTCGTCCCGGACCGCCTCGTCGCGAAGCTCGTCCAGGTCGAAGACGCCGCGTCCCATGCAGTACACGAGCGAGGTGATGAACGCGCTGCTGGTCTCCGTACCGGCCAGGAAGAACAGCAGCGCCGTGGAGCGCACTTCGCTGTCGGTCAGTGAGATCCCTTGCGGTTCCGGGTCCGCTCGATCGTCTCCAGCAGCGACCGCGCGCCGGCGGTCCTTGCGGGCCGCTGTTCCTCGATCAGCCGCAGCAGCTCGCTGACGTTGGCGTGGGTCTCGTCGGTTTCCTCGGTGGGATAGTCCAGAAGCCGAGCCAGCGGACGGGTCAGGCGGTGGAACCGCCTCTCCAGCGAGGTGTCGACACCGAGGATGGTGCACACGATTCCGTACGGCACCCGGTGCGCGAAGGAGTTGTGGAAGTCGTCGGTCTCGATGCCTGCGATGCTGTCGACCAGGCTGTGGATCAGCCCCGGCATCAGCGCCTGTTTGTACTCGGCGATGCGGCCGGCGGACAGGATCGGCGCCAACAGGGCGCGGAAGGCCCGGTGGCTCGGGCCGTCGGCGTCGAGCACGTTGGGGCCGAAGGCGCGCGCGCTGGCCTTGAGCGGATGGTCGGCCACGATCGCGGGATGGGCGAGAGCCTCCTGCACCGCCGCGTTGCCGGTCACGGCGAACAGCCCGTCGTCCAGCCGGTGCACATCCGCCCGCGCGCTGAGATACCGGTACCAGTAGGGCCGTGTGAGCAGGCTGGCCGGAGACTCCGCGGTCGCTACGAGGGGCATGTCGCATGCCCTCCGACGCCCAGACCGGCGATGCCGGCCAGCAGTCGCATCGCCGCGAGCCATTCGGCGTCGGTCAGGCCCAGAGAGCCGGGTTCCGTGTAGAACGCGGTGAGCGAACCGGTCTCCCCACCAGGAACATCAAATTTGCAGTGGAAAACCGTTCGGTCGTGATTACGCCCGTCAGGGGTGGGATGTACGGCCTCCGGTCCGGCGACGCCAACCAGTCCGTCGGTGCCCAGGGAAAAGCCGCCGAAGGTGATGGATGTTTCCGGTGTGAAGTTTCTCCGGACGAGCTCAAAGAAGAGCCTGAGACGTTCTTCGGGATCGTGCTGGGTCGCATACCGCTCGAGGAGAGCGTTCGCCGCTTCCAGTACGCGTTCTATTCGGCGTTTGCCTTGGATGGATTCTAGGGCGAGGGAGAATTTTTCTTCGGTGTTCTGTGTACTCAAGTGTCGAGTCCTTGCCTGTCGCACGGGGTCTGGCACTTGTGGAGCAGGAATTCGTGAGGGCGTTCAGGAGGTGTAGCCGAAGCGCGCCGACAGTTCCCGCTTGTTGATTTTCGTGTTCTCCAGGAGTGGCATCGAGGAGACGAAGTGCACCTTGGAGGGGACCATGTAGGCGGGAAGCCGCTCCCTGAGGTGTCCCTGCATTTCCTGCTCGGTCATGGCCGTGTAGGGCTGCTCGGCGAACAGGATGATGCGGGGTGTTCCGGTGCGATCGGGGATCGGCATGACGACCGATCGCGTACTGCCCAGGGTTCGGGCAGCCGACTCGATCTCCGCCGGTTCGATTCGATGACCGGCGATTTTGATTTGGGCGTCCTTGCGGCCCACGAAATGCAGGACGCCGCATTCGTCCAGCCGGCCCTGGTCACCGGTGAGATACACCGGGACCCGCTCCCCGTCGGCCGTGACGTGCCGGAACACGGCGGCGGTCTGGGCGGGGGCGTTCAGATAGCCGAGCGCGAGTCCCGTCCCGCCGATGGCGACCTCGCCCGTCTCACCCGGCCGGACGGGGATGCCGTCGCGGACGATGTACATCTGCGTGCCGGGCACGGGAAGGCCGGCCGGGATGCCGGTCGCCGCCGCGGTGTCGTCCTCGGTGATGCGATGGACCGTGGCGAACACACAGGACTCGACGGGCCCGTAGCCGTTGTACAGCTCGATGCCGGGGTGGGCGTCGAAAGTCTCCGGCAGTTCGCCGGAGACGGTTTGTCCCCGCCGAGGAGTACGGCCCGCAGACCGCCCAGGCACTCGATGTCGCCGCCCGCGATCACGTCGAAGAGCGAGGGCGTGAGGAAGAGATGGGTGGCGCCCAGGTCGTGGACGTAGGAGCGGATCGCGGGTGGCAGCAGCAGGTCGTCCTCATGCACGACCACGGTGCCGCGGCTGAGCAGGGTGCCCCACAGCTCCAGAGTGAAGGCGTCCCAGGCGACGGCCGCCGCGTGGATCATCACCGGGTGCTCGCCGAAGTCCATGAAACCCTTCGGGGCGAACAGTCTCGTGGTGGCTCGGTGCGGGGACAGCACCCCTTGGGGCTGCCGGTGCTCCCGGACGTCCAGAACAGGGTCGCGCAGGCGTCCGGCGGTACGTCCGGCAGGCGGGCAGGCGCCTGGGCGGCGGGGTCCGTCCGCAGCAGGTCGTCGAAGGTGGTGTGGCCGGTCCCTGCCTGGTCGAGCCGGGTCGAACCCGCGGCATCCGCCAGGACGACGGAGGAGCGCATGGTGCCCAGCAGTTCGGCGATGCGGGGGGCCGGCCAGCGCACGTCCAGGACGCCGTAGGCGCCGCCGGCCATCAGGATGCCGAGAAGGACTGCGGCCAGGTCCGGTGACCTGCGGGCCACCACGGGAACGATGCCGCCGGGCCGCACACCGTGCCCGATCAGCCGGTGAGCGATGCGACGCGACCTGGCCGCCAGCTCCGCATAGGTCACCGCCTCGCCGGCGGTGACGATGGCGTTGCGGTCCGGAGCTTCCCGGGCGACCCGCTCGAATGCCTCATGAATGGTTGACTCGAATTCAACCCCGTCGTACATGGTGCTACGCACGATTGATCCCCCATCGGCGCGGTCGCTGACAAGCGGCGAGTCTTTCGAAGGGCGTCAGTCGAATTTCATCGAGGAGGGGAGGATCGAGCCGGGTGCGAGGTCGAGACGCGGGGGAGCGGAGAACTCCATGAGAACGGCGCCTTCCTTTCCCACGAAAGTCGCCGTGTGGCGCTGACGCGAGGGGATGTAGGCCACGTCACCGGCGTTGAGTTCGTACTCGGTACCCTCGCAGACGAAGCGGATGGACCCCTCCGTGACCACGACCCACTGCTCGTTCTCGTGCCAGTGCGGGGGCATGTTCAGTTCTCCGGACTGATCGGCCACCACCTTGAGGCAGGACATCTCCTGGCCGAACGCGAAGCGACGGGACAGCGCGATCCCTTCGGCTTTCAGTTCCTCGTGGTCGTCCCAGTTTATCTTCATCTGATTTCTCCTAGTTGACGCACATGGAGAGCAGTCGAGGACCTTTTGGGTCCATGGGGTTCGTTGCTTTGATGGAACGCTTTACGACCCCAGACGAGACGGTACGTAACCGCGAGGTTACTTTCAATGGGCATCTCACATTCCGGATAACTGACCGAGGATGCAGAGAGTATTCCCTGATGCAAAGTGGCTGAGATATCTATTGCGCGCTGCCGGTCTTCGCCGCCTCGACGGACTCCGGAGACGGTGCCTCGGGCCGCTCCAGGACGCGGTCGGGCAGGCGCATCGCCAGGGCGACAGGAACGACGAAGACGAGGAGCAGGGTGTAGAAGGTCGCGCGCAGACCGCTGGAATCGGCCAACCAGCCGAAGGCGGGAGAACACAGGCCGCCCGCCGCCATGGCCAGCCCCAGCGTCAGCCCGCTGGCCGTGCCGGGGCGGTCGGGCAGGTAGTCCTGTGCCAGCGTCACCTGGGCGGCGAAGGGCAGGAACATGGCGGCGCCGAACAGCGCGGCACTGGCGACCAGCACCCAGAACGCCGGGGCCCACGCGATGCCGAGCAGGGCCGGAAGTGCCATCAGGTATCCGACGCGCAGCGAGGTCATCCGGCTGTACCGGTCGCCGACCAAGCCGCCCAGCAGGGTGCCGACGGCACCGGCCGCGGTGTAGACGGTGAGCACGGCGGCGCCCGCCGCCGCGGATTGCCCCAGATCGCGCTGGGCGTGCAGGGACACCAGAGAGGTGACGGTGACGAAGGGGATGGACCAGCCGACGATGACGACCACCAGGCGGCCGAATGCGTGCCAGTCGTCAGCCTGTGCCGTGCCGGCCCCGGACTTCGTCGCCGATGCGGCGGTCACCGGCGAAGCCGTCTGCGCGTAACCCCGCCAGCGCATCCACGGCCCCTTGAGCCCCCACAGGATCGCCATGATCACGGCGGGGACGGCCAGCAGATAGCTCGCGTCGAATCCCGCCGACCCGATCACCAGGGTGACCAGTGACGGCGCGACGGCGCCGCCGACCGTCCCGCCGACGGAGAAGACACTCATCGCCTTCTGTGAGGAGCCGCCGGCGGCACGGGCCTGGCTGGTCGCGGGCGGGTGGTAGGCCGCGATGCCGATCCCAGCCACCGCGACGCACAGCCAGGTGAGCGCGTAGGTGCCGGCCAGTCCGGCCGCGACCACGCCCAGGGCGGCCGTGACGAACCCGGCAGGCACCAGCCAGTTCTGCGGCCTGCGGTCGGAGAGCACGCCGAACAGCGGCTGGAACAGGCTGGAGACGCCGCTCGCAGCGAACGCCAGGCCGGATACCGCGGCATAGCTGTAGTGACGCTCGGACATCAGGAACGGCAGCATCGCGGGGATCGCGCCCTGATACAGGTCGTTGACTGCGTGCGTGCCGGTCAGAAAGCCGAGTTGCCCTTTTTCATTGAAAAGTCTGTCCTGTTCGCCATGGGGGCAAAGATCTACAATCATCAGGTTCTCAGGTTCTCAGGTCCTCTGAGGTGTTACCTTACCGAGTGCCGCGAAGCGCGAAAACCCCGCCCTGTCACAGGTGTTGGCCTCGGAGTTCGTCCTGCCGGATGAGGCATTCACATACGAAGGAGCCGCAGATGAGCGCACAGACAGCTGTCCGGGTGTCGGAGGGACTCGTCGCACTGGAGGAGGAGCCGACCCGACTCGCCGAGACGCTGGACGAACTCTGCACCCGGTGGGCCAGGGCCTCGGGCGCCGCCGCCCTGACCGTGCCCGCGCTCCTGCCGGTCGCCGACCTCGCCGCGCTCGACATCTACCGGAACTTCCCCAGCTCGCTCTCGTCTCCTCGCCCCTGGACGTTGCCGCGGCCGGCACCGCACAGATCGAACAGCAGGCCTCCGCAGGAGAGTTCGGTCCCGGGCGCTGCGCGGGGCGGGCCTCGCCCTCCCTCCAGCGCCTGCTACGGCGTGTACCTCCACCACCGCGACCGGCAGGTGTCCCCGGACGGAGAACTGGTGACCGTGGTCGCGCAGTGCTTCCGCAACGAGGACCACTTCGACGGGCTCCGCCGCCTCAAGGCGTTCCGGATGCGCGAGGTCGTGGCGCTGGGAAGCCCGGACCAGGTCACGGACCACCTCGATCGCTCGGCGCGCTTCCTGGACGCCCTGGCCGGTGAGATCGGCCTGCCGCTGGAACGCCGGGCGGCCTCCGACCCCTTCTTCGACCAGTCCGGCGAGCGTGCCACGTTCCAGCAGTTGCTTCCGGTCAAGTACGAGTATCTCTACAAGGGCTTGGCGATCGCCTCGGTCAACACCCACTTCCTCTTCTTCGGAGAGCGGTGCGCCATCTCGCTGCCGACCGGCGAACCGGCGTCCACCAGCTGTGTCGGCTTCGGAGTCGAGCGCTGGCTGCACGCGCTGGCGGACCACTTCGGCGGCGACTGGGACCTGGCACAGGACGCCGTGGAGAAGGCCGCCGAGTCGCTGGCCTGAGGGACGGTGGTCGCGGTGGTGCGCGCCGGTGGGCGCGCACCACCGCTCCCGGCCGCCTCAGCCGACGGGCGGCCGGGGCGTGCGGCGGGCCGTCACGCTCCAACGTCCGTCGGTGCGGGTGAGCCGGATGGGATGGTCGAAGCACTTGCTGACCTGGTCACTGGTGAGGACCTCCCCGACGGGCCCGGAAGCCAGACAGCGCCCCTCGCGCAGCAGCAGCACATGGGTCGTCCCGGAGGAAGCTCTTCCAGGTGATGGGTGACCAGGACCGAGGCGAGGTCCGGATAGCTGTGCTGCAACGTGTCGAGCCGCTCGATGAGCTGCTCACGGCCGGCGACGTCCAGACCGGTCGCGGGTTCGTCGAGCAGCAGCAGCCGCGGACTGGGCATCAGCGCCCGGGCGATCAGCGTACGGCCCTGCTCGCCCTGGGACAGGGTCGGCCACCGTGCCTCGCGGCGGCCACCGAGGCCAAGCAGGTCGATGAGGCGGTCGGCCAGGGCGGCCTGCTCGGGGGCCGGAGTCCATCGGGGACGCGTTCGAGGGAGTTGGTGACGCCGGTCAGAACCACGTCGTGGACCTTGAGGGCCGAGCGCAGGTCGTGCCGCGGGTTCACATGTCCGACGCAGGAGCGCAGTTGGCGCATGTCGACCCGTCCCAGCCGGTGGCCCAGTACCTCGACGGCGCCGCGAGTGGGGTGGGCGAGCGCCCCGAGGAGAGCCAGCAGCGTGGTCTTGCCCGCCCCGTTGGGGCCGAGCAGCGCCCAGTGCTCGCCTGCCCGTACGGTCAGCGACACATCACTCAGGATCGCGCTGCCGTCGCGGACGACCTCCACGTCCCGCGCGTGCAGTACCGGTGCTGTGGTCACGAGGAAGCCTGTTCGCAGCGGTTGACGGCGGCCATGACGGCGTGGACCGACGCGGTCAGGACGGAGGTGTCCCAGCCCGCGCCCCAGCGGGTTACTCCGTTCACCCGGCACTCGGCGTAGGCCACGGCGGGACTGCCCGGCCCGGTACCGGTGGAGTGCTCGGTGTAGCCGAGGATGTCGACGGTGATGCCCACGGTGCGCAGGGCGTCGGCGAGGGCGGACAGCGGTCCGTTGCCGGCGCCGTGGCAGGAGTGCTCCTGCCCACCGGTGCGCAGGGTGCAGGTGAACCGGTGTTCGCCGGGGGCGGGTTCCGTGGCGTTCCAGGAGGCCAGGGCGATGGTTCCGTCCAGGGCCGGGGTGATGTAGGTGGTGCGGAAGAGCTCCCACAGCTCCTTGTGGCTCAGCTCCTGGCCGGTGGAGTCGGTGACGTGCTGCACCACGCGGGAGAAGTCCGGGCGCATCGACCGGGGCAGGTCCAGCCCGTGGTGGGTGTGCAGAAGGTGGGCGATGCCTCCCTTGCCGGACTGGGAGTTGATGCGGATGACCTCCTCGTAGGTACGGCCGATGTCACCCGGGTCGATGGGCAGGTACGGCACCGCCCACGGCGCCTCTTCGGCGGCGAGGCCCTGCTCGGCGGCCTGCTTGGCGTGATGGGCCATGCCCTTGGCGATGGCGTCCTGGTGCGTTCCGGAGAAGGCGGTGTGCACGAGGTCGCCGCCGTAGGGGTGGCGGGGGTGGACCGGCAGCCGGTTGCAGTACTCCACCACCTCGCGCACCGCGCCGATGTCGGAGAAGTCGACCATCGGGTTCACGCCCTGCGCGTATAAATTGAGGGCCAGGGTCACCAGGTCGACGTTCCCGGTGCGCTCGCCGTTGCCGAACAGACAGCCCTCCACGCGCTGCGCCCCGCCAGCACGGCGAGTTCGGCGCAGGCGACGCCGGTGCCGCGGTCGTTGTGCGGGTGGACGGAGAGGATCACCGAGTCGCGGCGCGCCAGGTGACGGTCCATGTACTCGATCTGGTCCGCGTACACGTTGGGCGTGGCGATCTCCACCGTCGCGGGCAGGTTGTGGATCACCGGCCGGTCGGGGCTCGCCTCCCACAGCTCGGTCACGCTGTTGCACACTTCCAGGACGAAGTCCGGCTCCGTGAGGTTGAAGACCTCCGGGGAGAACTCGAACCGGATGTCGGCGCCCGGCCGCTGTTCGGCCTTGCGCAGCAGGTAGCCGGCCGCGTCCAGGATCAGCCGGTGGACCTCGGCACGGGAGCGGGACAGGACCACGTTCCGCCAGGTGGGCGCGGTCGCGGTGTAGAGGTGCACGAGGGTGCGGGGAAGGCCGTCGACGGAGGCGATGGTCCGGTCGATCAGGTCTTCGCGGGCCGGGGTGAACACGGAGATGGTCACGTCGTCGGGGACGGTGCCGCTGTCGGCCAGGTGCCGTACGAAGTCGAAGTCGGTCTGACTGGCGGACGGGTAGCCGACCTCGATCTCCTTGAAGCCCATGGTGACCAGGAGGTCGAACATCCGGCGCTTGCGTGCGGTGTCCATCGGCTCGGCCAGCGCCTGGTTGCCGTCGCGCAGGTCGACCGGCACCCACAGGGGGCCCGCTCGAGCCGGCGCGAGGGCCAGGTGCGTTCTGTCAGGGGCAGGGCGACCCGCTGGTGCGCGGGCTGGTAGCGGTGGTGCGGCATCGCGCTCGGACGCTGGGGGTTCCAGCGCGGCGCGTCCGCCGGGACGTCTCCGGCGGGAGTACGCAGGGTGGGAACCGCCGTGCTCTGAGAGGGAGCAGCCATGGTGTGCTGAACTTCTTTCGGTCGGCCGTCGTGCGACCGGCGCAGCCCCGAACCCCGCTGCGGGGTGCCGGTCGTGTCAGGCCCCGCAGCGGCAGCCGAGGAGAAGGAGTCCGTGCAGCAGCATGCGAGGTACAGTAACGACAACTCAGCTCCTCAGACAACCCGAGAGGTGCGGAAAGGTGAACCTCACATGTCACTAGGTGCCTTGCGGCCGTCCCCTTGGTCGAACAGGCCACGGAACACCTGCGCGAGCAGATCACCGACGGCGAGTGGGCCGTGGGGACGAAGCTCCCCGGCGAGACCGCCCTCGCCAAATCCCTCGGCGTGGGACGCTCCACCGTCCGCGAGGCCCTGCGCGCACTGGCCGGCGCGGGACTGGTGCAGGCACGCCAGGGCGCCGGAGTCTTCGTCATCGCGACCAAGACCAAGGAGGACTGGCCCACCCAGCTCCGCCAAGCGGTCATCACGGACGTCTACGAGGTGCGGATGCTCCTCGAGGTCGAGGCCGCGCAGCTGGCCGCGCAGCGCCGGACCGAGGAAGACATCACCGCCCTCCACGAGGCCTTGGCCAGGCGCCGCGAGGCCGCTACCGCCGGCAACGCCGAGTTCGTCGAGGCCGACATCGCCCTGCACCGGGTCATGGTCGCCGCGGCCCACAACCCGGTGCTCACCGGCCTGTTCACCGAGTTCATACCGGTACTGCAGCGGCGGCTGCTCGATCTGGTCGAGCTGCTCAGCCTGCGCTCCGACAATCCGAACCACGGCGACGCGGGGCACGCCGTCCTGGTCAACGCCGTCGTACAGGGGATGCCGAGGCGGCCGGACGAGCGCTGCGGGAAGAGCTCCAGCAGACCCTCGCCCTGCTCTACTCCCTCTGATCCACGTCGTCGTCCGTCCTCCCAGAGAGCGGTAGCCATGCTCGACGCCGATCCGTGGATACGGTCCTTCCTCGCCGGGGCGTTACCCGCCACTCCCTGGACAGTCCTCTTCTTCCCGCACTCGGGCGGCTCTGCCGGCTCCTACCACGACCTCGCGGCTCGGCTGGCCGGCACGGCCCGGACGGCATGCGTGCAGTACCCCGGGCGTGCGGAACGAGCGCGCGAGCCTCTCTTCACCGATGTGCACATCCTCGCGGACCAGGTGGCCGAAGCGCTCGCCCCGGTCCGCGGGGACAGACCGCTGGTCCTCTTCGGCCACAGCCTGGGTGCGGCGGTGGCCTACGAGGTCGTCCGGCGCATGCCCGACCAGCAGCGGCTCGTCCTGGTGGCCTCCGGGCATCCCGCTCCGTCGCGCATCAGGCTGCCCGCCCTGGACGACCCCGTCGGCGAGGGCTCGGACGACCCCGACGGGCCGCTGGTCGAACTGATCGGATCGCTGGGAGGCGCGGACGCCGGAGTACTGGACCACCCGGTGCTGCGCCAGATATTCCTGCCGGTCATCCGCAGTGACCTCATGGCGCACAGTCGGTACCGCCCCGCGGCCGGCTCGGCCGTCGGCTGTCCGGTGGTCGCCCTGACGGGAACCACGGACCCGCTCACCAACCCCTCGACGTCCGGGCGTGGGTGCGGCACACCTCTTCGACCCTGCGCGTGCACGAGTTGCCCGGGGACACTTCTTCACCAACGAGCACGTCGAGGATGTCGCGGACATTTTGCGCGGTGTCATGACGAACGAACAGGCGCTCGAGGCGCGTCCGTGACACGGCTGTCCCAGGTGGAGGGGTGGTCGGCTGCGGCAAGGATGTTGTTGATGCGGCGGGCGAACTCGACTCCGGGAAGCGGGAGTTCGGCATCTGGTTCACGGAGGTAGCCGGCCGTGACGGTCATGGGGATGTAGGCCGTAAGTTTGCTGACTCCGGCGGGCCGGGAGCGGACGGTCTGCTTGGCGAGGTGGCCGAGGACCCGCATGAAGTGGGTGGTGGTCGTGCTGGTGATTCGGTGTTCTGCTGGGTGCCAGGTGCCGCCGTCGTCGAACGCTGGGGGTTGGGGCGGGGGCTGGACATCGTCGGTCTGCCGGTGCTCCTTGCAAGTGCACGTCGACGAGACGTCAAGAGAACTGACGCCGTTGGTGTCGGCCTTCCTCTGGAAGGGCCCGCCCCCGTGCCAACCCGTCAAAGGGGAAATGGGCCATGTCGCTCTCGCCTGGCCAGCCGTAAGGCCAGGCGAGAGCACGACGGTCCCGTGCCGGGACACGAGGACCGTAGACCACGCCACTGACAACGCCCGCGAACTTGCCGCAGAACGACGCCCCCACGGCCGCTGTATGAGGGAGCTCCGTCGTCTCCGGCGGGCCTGCTCCGCCCCTCAGCGCCCTACGGGCTCCGGGTAGCGCCAGCAACGCCGGTCCGGGTCATCGATGCCGATCTCGTACCAGGGATCGCCACGCTGGAGCCTCGGCAGGATATTCACCCCAACCTCGGCGGCGATGCTCTTCACGTCGTCGGCGAGCGCCTGGAGGCGGTTCTCGAGCAGGTGCTCCTCCTTGCCTTCCAGAACGACACGTAGCCGCGGGAAGGTCTGGGAGCGGGTGTATCGGTGGCGCTGCCAGAACGGGAACGTAGTGCCGATCGCGACCCGGGCGCCTTCCCGGACGCGGCGTCCGGCGTAGCGCTTTCAGTCCCAGGCATCCTTGGCGAGCCGGGCTCGGGGCATGGTGCCGTTGTCGAGCTCGAAGAGGCGCACCTCGCTGGTCTTCGTCGGCAGCGCGAGGACGGCGTCGGTGTTGAAGCTCAGGGCCGGTCGCCTTGATGGCGTGGTTGACCTCCCCTGCCAGTCGGTCAGGTGCTTGCTGCCGCCGTGGCCGAGGATCATGTCCGTCTCGCGGCGCAGTGCGGACCGAACACGGCCTTCACCGCCGTCGCTCCGGTGCCGGCCTTCGGTCAGGTAGGCAGCTCGTTGCCGTCGGCCGGAGCCTTCTGTCCCGCCGGAGTCAGATTCCAGATCGGGTGCTTGCCCGCGTTGCCGTTCGTCTCCGTCAGCCCGAGCTCCGCCAGTTTCTTCACCGCCCTGCGCACGTACGACCGGCCGTCGGCATCTCCCGCCGTGATCAGTGACCACGGTAGAAGAGCACCTCATGCGGACTCCAGCAGCTCCTTGAGGCGGGACAGGTCGGCAGCAACCATGCTGGCGTCACGCTCGAAGTCGGCGTCGCTCATCTCGGGCCGACGGCGCAGGGTGAAGATCACTTCGCTGCCTGCGTTGCCGGCGATCACGCGGACCGGGTTGTAGACGGTCTCTCCTGAGGGCAGCGTGACGTCGTGGTCGAGTACACCCAGTTCGTTGTGCGGCGCGAAGGCAATCACGACCCGTCCCATGGGGGAGGATTCCGCTACCCAATGATCTTCGATCTTCTCGATGGATTGTCCCAGGCCATGGGCCCAGGAGGGCAGGTTGACCGGGTCTGACGCGTAGGCATAGACGTAGTCGACTGGGCGGTCGATGTAGGTACTGAGGTGGCGTGATCCCATACCGGTGCTGTTCATCTCAGCGACGGTAGCGAGTGGCTGTCACCGTCGTCTTGAACGGATCGGACATGCATGACCTGCCGGACAGGCTCTGGGCGTGGCGGCTGTGTGGGGTCTCATCCGGCTCGGTCCGATCTCGCTGGCATGAAGCCGCGACCGTCCAACTTCGATGGCGAACGGTTCCTGTTCGATGGCACGGGTCAGCGGCGCAGAGTTCGGAAACGATCGTGAACGACTGTCCCGTCCCAAGCGGTCTGCAGCGGCTGCCCGAGTCCGAACGGGCGGACTACGACCCCCCGTCCTTGAGGAACCCGCTGTCATCGATGATCAGCGCGGTCGGCTTGATCACCTGCCGCATCCGCCAGGCCAGCCGGGCCCGCACATGCGCGGCATCCCACGGACTGGAGGTGATGAAGTGGGCCAGGGCCTGCCGCTTGCCGTCCTCTCCCAGCCGGGCGGCCATCGGCTCGACCGACTTACGCCGCCCGTCCAGCAGCAGTCCCCGCAGATAGACCTCGCCCCACCGGCGCTGATCCGCCCGCGCGAACGGCTCGAACATCTCCGCCGCGAAGTCCTCCAGATCACACCGGACGGCGGCCAGCTCCTCACTCATCACACCCGGACAACGGCCCAACCGATCAAACGGACCCGCCACCAGCGAATGAACCTGACCAAGCACTACTAGCACACCGCCCGGGGGGGGCGCCGCTGGGGTTCGCGGAAAGGCCGCTGGATGGGCGTCGCCGCTGGCTACGGTTTGGGCGTGCCAGTGGAGTTTCTGACTGATGAGCAGGCCGAGGCGTACGGGACGTTCGCCGAGGTGCCCACGCGCCCGGAGCTGGAGCGGTTCTTCTTCCTTGACGATGACGACCTCCGCTACATCGGCGGCGATGGCGTCCCGCTGTGTGGTGTAGGGGATCTCCGCGGTTGAGTGCGCGGGTTCTGCTCCCCGGGGTGCACCGCCTGCCGGTGACTGCTCCCTGCTCAACTGGCAGGCCACTGTGCAACTGTCCGGAGTGAACGGGCAGTTCGACCCCAGGGGGTGCACGGTGGCCTTGCCCCAGCATGACCTACTTCGCCTGCCTGAGTCACTACCTTCGGCCGATGGTCTTGAATTCGTCCGCGAGGTCGCCGAGCGGCTGCTGCAGGAACTGATCGAGGCCGAGGCCACCACGAAAATCGGCGCCGAGTGGGGCGAACACACCGACACCCGCACCACCTGGCGCAACGGGCACCGGAGAAGACCGTGCCCACGCAGGCCGGCGACCTCGAGCTCGCGATCCCGAAACTGCGGGCCGGCAGCTTCTTCCCCAGCCTCCTCGAACGCCGGCGACGCATCGACCAGGCCCTCTACGCGGTCATCATGGAGGCATACGTCCACGGCGTCTCCACCCGATCGGTCGACGGCCTGGTCAAAGCCCTCGGCTCGGACACCGGGATCTCCAAGAGCGAGGTCTCCCGGATCTGCGCGGAGCTGGACGAACAGCTGGACGCCTTCCGGTCCCGTCCGTTGGACCACATCCGGTTTCCCTACCTGTTCCTCGACGCCACCTACGTCAAGGCCCGCGTCGACCACCGCATCGCCTCCCAGGCGATGGTCATCGCCACCGGCGTCACCCAGGACGGCGGCCGCGAGGTCGTCGGCGTCATGGTCGGCGACAGCGAGACCGAAGCCTTCTGGACCCAGTTCCTGCGTCACCTGCGCGAACGCGGACTGAGCGGCGTCCGCCTGGTCACCTCCGACAGCCACAGCGGCCTGGTCAAAGCGAACCGCAAGGTCATGCTCGGCGCCGCCTGGCAAAGGTGTCGTGTTCATTTCGTCCGCAACGTCTTCGCCTTGATCCCGAAAGGCTCGGCGGAGATGGTCGCGGCGACGATCCGCACCCTCTTCGCCCAGCCCACCGCGGACGCGGTCCGCACCCGGCTCGACACCGTCGCCGACATGCTCGGCCGACAGTCCCCCAAGGTCGAGAGATGCTGCTGGAGGCCAAGGAGGATCTGACCGCGTTCGCGGACTTCCCCACCAGCACTGGAAGAAGATCCAGTCCACGAACCCGCTCGAGCGGCTGAACCGCGAGATCAAACGCCGCACCGACGTCGTCCAGGTCTTCCCGAACCCGACCGCAGTCCTCCGCCTGGCCACCGCGGTCCTCGCCGAACTCCACGACGAATGGATCGCCCTCCCCGCCGCTACCTCTCCAACGAGAGCATGGACGCCCTCTACCCCGATGCCCCGACCGTCCTGCCCGCCACGTCAGACGACTGATCGCCCACACCACGACAAGGGACATGACCTCGGCCGCTTCCTCGGTGAGGACCCGCTCGCGGTGCCTTGGGAAGTAGTGGAGTACCTGGCCGAGCAACTTGGTATCGAGGACGCCTCGTGCGTGAAGCGGTACCCGGAGCGCCGCAGGACACCGTACGAGCACGCGTACGAGATCCAGCAGCATTTCAGTTACCGGGACTTCACCGACCGGAAGTGGGGACGGGAGTTCCGTGGCTTCCTGTACGGGCGGGCCTGGACGCACGCCGAGGGCCGGTGGCACTGTTCAACCATGCGGTGACGTGGCTACGCAAGAACCGGGTGCTGCTGCCCGGCGTCTCGGTGCTGGCCCGGCAGGTGTCGGAGGCCCGCACGACGGCGGAGCGGCGGTTGTACGAGGCGGTGGCCCGCGCCGCGCACCGGGCCGATCTCGCGCTCGCGCCGGCGCTGGCCGAACTGCTGGTGGTGCCGGAGGGCAAGCTGGAGCGACTGCGTACCGCGCCGACGAAGTCGACGGGGTACGGCGATGGTGCGGGCCATGCAGCGGGTGGAGGAGATCGCCGCGTTCGCGCTGGGCCGGGTGAACCTGTCGCGGGTGCCGGTGAACCGGCTCTCGACACTGGCCCGGTACGGCCGGCTGAGCAGGGTGCAGACGATCGAGCGGGCGCCGGAGCCGCGGCGGACCGCTCTGTTGACCGCGGTGGTGCGCCAGTTGGAGGCGCAGGCGGTCGACGATGCGCTGGACCTGTTCACGGTGCTGATGGCAAACCGGCTAATCAGTCCAGCCCGGAGGGCGTCGAATCGGGAACGGCTGGCGATGCTGCCGCAGTTGGAGAAGGCGGCCCGCATCCTGGCCAAGGCGTCGAAGATCCTCGCCAAGGAGCTGGTCCTGGTCGCCGAGCACGAGGCGGACCTGTACGTGGCCGCGCTGTGGGCGGCGGTGGAGGAGGCCGTACCGCGTACGGCGGTGTCCGGGGCGGTCGCGACCGCCGAGGCCCTGGTACCAGAAGACGACGGCTCAGCCGAAGCGGCGATGGGCGAGAAGCCGGCCCTGCGCTACAACACCGTGCGCCCCTTCCTCTCCCTGCGGGTCTTGCTGTTGGGGGTGTCTCCCGCCTAGCGAATACACAGAGTGATGGCAGCCAGAATGACCGTGGGGGCAGGTGCCAACTGGCACCTGCCCGTAGCTTCGGGAGTATCGGGCGCCTAGCAGGGCACCGTGGCGGGGCGGCCGACCAGGTGCCGCTGGAGGAATTCCAGTTGGTGCCCCAGCAGCCGGGCGAACGTGTCGTTGGTCGGTGCGGCATGTGTCATCCCGCTCAGCGGCGCCACCTCGTGCGGCTTGCCCGCGGCCAGCAGAGCGCTGGAGAGTTGCAGCGTATTGGCCACGAAGACGTTGTCGTCTGACAGTCCGTGCATCAGCAGCAGTGGGCGGCTGAGCTTGGGAGCGTCGGCAAGAAGCGAAGACAGCTCATAGTGCTCCGGGTATTGGTCGGGCAGACCGAGGAAGCGTTCTTTCCAGCAGGCGTCGTAGAGATGCTGGTCGGTGAGCGGGGCGCCGGCCACTGCGGCGTGGAAGGTGTCGGGTCGGCGCAGCACCGCGGCGGCGGCCAGCGTCCCGCTGAACGACCAGCCGCGGATGCCGACCCGGTCGAGATCCAGCTCTGGGTGGCGCTCGGCGGTCGCATGCAGCGCGGCAACCTGGTCGTCTAGGGTCGGGCCGATCAGGTCGCCGTAGATCTCCTTCTCCCAGCGTGGCCCGCGTCCGGGCGTGCCGGCGCCGTCCGTCACCAGCACCGCGAATCCCTGTTCGGCGAACCACTGCGAGACGAGGGTGTGAGAGGTCTGTTCGGCCATCACCTTCTGCATTGCGGGGCCGCCGTAGGGGTCGACCAGTACCGGCAGTTGGGCATCACCGGCCTTGTGCCAGGACGGCAGGAAGAGGTGTGTGCGCAGTTCGCGCGGCCCGACGGCGACGGATTCGACACGCAGTTGCAGTAGCGGGCGTTGGACGTGCGAGCTGATTTCGACGGGCGCGGGGCCATTCGGTTCCGGTCGGCCGTCCTCGGTCAGGCGGTGCACAGTGGTGTGCGAGCCCGGCTGATCCAGTGTGCGCGTGGTGTGTACGAACGTGCTGCCGCTGAATGCGCCGGAGTGCACCCCGGCTGCTGGGTCAGCCGGTGTATGCCCTGGCCCGGACGGTACCTCCACACATGGCGCTCGGTGGGTTCTGCAGACGCTGTGAAGAGCACCGTCTCGCCGTCCACCGCGAGCACCTCGTGCAGTTGCAGGCCGTCCGGTGTGACCGGCGTGCCGTCGATGCTCAGGTGCCGGGTCTCGTCCCGGTCGAGGTAGTGGACGAGAAGGCCGGTTGCCGTCCGCGCGGGCACCCCGGGTACCAGCAGCTCCACCCAGCGCTCATCGTGCCGCTCGGCCAGGAGGCTGGTCGTACCGTCTGCCGGGTCGACGGCCAGGACCTGGAGCGTGCGCTGGTCGCGGCTGAGTACGGCAGCGAACGGACCGTGCCCGTCCCAGCCGGCCGCGGGCAGGTACTCGAAGCGGGCCCGGTCCCAATGGACCTCGGTATGGTTGCCCGCCAGATCTGCGATCCAGAGCGTAACCTCGGCGTTGGCGGTGCCGACCCGTGGGTAGCGCATCGTGCCCGGCGGCTTGGCGGGCTCGGCCGGATCGGTGATGTACCACAGCCCGACCTTCCGGTTGTCCACCCGGGTGGTCAGCAGCTGCTCCCCGTCCGGTGCCCACCAGTAAGCCCGGTAGCGGCCCATCGACTCGCTCGCCACATGCTCCGGCAGGCCGAAGAAGACGTCGGGACCTTCCGCCGGCTCGGGCGCGGCCACCGTTCGGTCGCCACTGCCGTCGGCGCCGATCACCCGGAGCGCGCCGCCGGAGACGTAGGCGACGTTCCGACCGTCCGGGGACGGGCGCGGGTCCACCACCGGCTGTCGGACGGGCAGTTGCCGGACGGCGCCGGAGCCGGTATCCACCACCCACAGCTGCCCGGACAGGGCGAACGCGGCCACCTGGGCGGCCGTGTCGGTGGCGTAGTCGGTGATCCCCGCGGCCTGCTGCCGGGCGCGCTCGCGCCGGATGCGCTCCTCCTCCGGCACCTCATCGGTCGCGTCGCCGAGCAGACCGGCGGGGTCAGCCAGCAGTCGCTCCGCGCCGGTTGCCAGGTCGAGCGTCCACAGGCACCCGACCGGATCGTCCCCGGCCCGGCTCCGCAGGAACAGGACACAGGTACCGTCCGGCGCCACGGTGAAACGGGCGGGTGCGCCGAGGGTGAAGCGGCGGGTGCGGGTGAGCTGTCGCAGAAGTGGGGATGTCACCATGCCTGGCACTGTGTCATTCGTTCGGTACAACAGCATGGGAATATCGAGATCGTTCACCGTGGACTTCATGATGCCGACTGGCTCGTGGCCGGCTCAGGCAGCCGTGCCGAAACCGGTGGCTACCCGGCACCGGACGTGTTGAATCAACCGGTGATCTGAGCAGACTGTCAAGAGCCGTCGACAGGAACGCGAAGCGCGCTGTCGTACGGGCCGGACGGGATGTGGAGGGTGGCGGTGTCGTAGTCGCCGAAGCGCAGCACGTTGTCCCCGCGGTGCGGGCTGAGCGCGGCGATGTCGTCGGGGCTCAGCTCCCAGCCCTGTGTGGCCATCTGGCGCAGTGTGTCGGTCATGTCGACGGTGGTGGAGAAGATGATGCTGTTGGCCATCAGGTCAAGGAACTTGACGGCCCTCTCCTGGAGTTCGGGATCACGGGAGCGCAGGTAGCCGTCCCCGCCGAAGTGCAGCCACTTCGTGTACCCGTTGTATGCCTCGGCCTTGTTGGTCGCCCTGGTGATCTGCTCCCGCAGCTGTGGGTCCGACAGGTAGCGGAGCAGAACGATCGTCCGCACGGCGCGGCCGAGCTCGCGGAAGACCCTGTAGACCTGCGTTCTTGTGGGAGTGGTTGTTCAAGCGCCGCAGGAGGGTGATGGAGGACACAGTGCCTTCCCACGTACCGACAGGCCGACCTGGATGAGGTCCTTCCAGCCGTTTTCGATGAGCTGCCAGTCGATGCAGGTACGCGGGTCAGCGGAGAACAGCGCGTCGATATGCCGGTAGCGTGCTCGCGGATCGGGGCGGTGGAAAGTGAGGTCCTGAAAGTTCCGGATCCGCGGCAGCAAGTCGATGCCGAGCAGGTGGGCGAGCCCGAAGACCGGGAAGAACTGCCCCTGGGTGTCGGCATGCACGGCCTCCGGCTTGACCTCCGACTCGTTCGACAGCAACGCGTCGATGAGATGGACGGCCTCCCACACCCCGCACGGGATGAAGCGGGAGAAGAGCCCAACGTAGGTGTCGGAGACGAGATGGTGGGCGATCCCGCCGTAGCCGCCATAGCGGATCGAGGTCTCGGCGAGGAGGTTGTCGATGACGGTGTCCATCATGGCGCCGTCCACCGCCGCCACCGACCCCTTCAGGACCGGCCGGCCCTCCGGGGTAGCGTCGAGGTCGACCACCGTGACCAGGAGCTTCAGGAACGGCCGCACGGTGCTGAACCGGGTGACCAGTTGGGTCCGCCATGCCTCGTCCGCGTCCGAGTCGAGCGGTGGCGTCAGCTCGAACAGCGCGGCGATCGCCGCCGCCAGCTCGTGCCGGGGCACCACCTGCTCGATCCGCTCCCACATCGCCTCCAGCGTCTCCACCTCGGGCGGGCTGATCTCCCCGGTGTAGGTGTCGACCTGCTCGGTGGTGCTGTCGAACACGATCTGGAACGCGGCGGCCAGCTTGGCCGACGCCCTCTCCACGCGGGGCAGAATCTTCAGCTTCTCCTTCGCCGTCTCCCGCTCCGCCCGGGCCAGCAGCTTGGTCGCGATCAGCACCTCCAGGAGGTCCAGGGCGTCATCGACCGCCCGGGACGTCAGGTAGACCGCCGTGGCCAGCAGCATGGCCAGGCGCCGGGAGTCACCGTGCCGCTTGAGCAGCGACGCCTTGCCATCGATGCCGTACCGGGACAGCTCCGCCAGCCGCCGCGGCGGTGTCGCGGACACGTCCACCTCCCCCATCCCGAAGGCCGCGATCTCCTGCGCCCGCTCCAGCGCCCACTTCATCCGGGCCCGGAGATCCGCACCGGGCCCCCGGCGGAACGGACAACAGCGAGTCCAGCACCGCCCGCTGGCCGATGCTCAGCAGGCCGTACAGCGTGTCCCATAGCCGGTTGTTCGCCACCTCCCGAACCGAGCCCACCAGCCGGGCCAGCCGACTCGCCCCGGGCAACAGCACTCTGCGCTCGCGCAACCACCCAGCCGCCTCGTCGAACAACGACTTCGGCCCGTCCCCGGTCGTCCAGGCCCGCGCGTCGAGCCACACACTCAGCTCGTCCCGCACCTCGGCGAAGTCACACCAGCCTCCCGCCTCCTGGAAGTCCCCGGCGTGCGTACGAGCCGTCCCGTCCCGCTCGCCGTACTCCTTGAGACAGGACGGATCGGCGATGCCCAACTGCTCGGCCAGGTACTCGGTCACCTCCCCGGGACCTGCCGCGGGTCCGGCAGTTTTCATGTCCAGACACTGACGTGATCCCATGAGCGCGGCACGTCGCAACACCGTCTCGGGCCGGACTTACCGGCGTACCCGCCCACGCGGGTTCGCCCTGGGTGGTCCACCACCGGAGGTGTGTCAACCCGACCCATGCTGGTGCCTACTCGGTTCCCACGCCGGTCAGCAGCTTCGCCGTGCCTTCGGGTGCCTCTACCGGGAAGTGGTGGCTGCCCAGATCGGCCAGCACGATGTCGAAGCGGTCCCCGTAGCGGTCGATCGCTTCCTGCGTCACCAGGTCACGTATCGCGATCACGGTGATCGGCTGCCGTGTCTCGCGCAGCGCCGCGTCCATGTCCCAGTGCATCAGACCCTCGATGGAACGCAGGCCTGCGGGCTGCCGCACCGCGGCCATCTTCTCGAAATGCGCGTCCTTGAGGGCTGCGCCGGTCCCTTCCGGCGAACCTGCCTCGACGAATGCGCGCACCCCTGCGGCGAAGTCCTCGTGGAGCATGTCCATCATGCCGTCGGTCTGTTCTTTGCTCAGCGCCGGGAACAGGAACAGATAGTGCAGCGCGTCGAGTGCGACGACATGTGAGACCGTGTCGGGAAGCAGCCGCCCGACTTCGACGGCGACCGCCCCGCCGAGGGAGTGCCCGGCCACGACGCAGGTGTCCACCGACTCGGCTTCCAGCACTGCCGCCACATCATGAGCGAACTCTTCCATGCTCCAGACGTCCCGCGTCGACCGCGACTCGCCATGCTCGGCGAGGTCGATCGCGAGAACGCGGTAGTCCTCTGGCAGATGGTCGGTCACCCCGTCGAAGTCGCTGCGGTTGCACGCCCAGCCGTGGATGAGAGCCAGAGTCGGCCCTCCGACGGGACCGCTGGCCGTGTACCGGATCGTCGTGCGGTCCGATCGCTTGACCTCAAGGTTCTTCCTGGTCCTGCTTGCAGTGGTCATGGTGTCTCCTTGTTTCGCATGGTGGGATGCTGTATCCGTCGGTGTGGTGAGAATGGGGATCGCGGGATTTTCCGCGGTCTGCCCGCGCCTCATCCGCGCGTGGCCATGACGTCGCGGCGCCGTCCCCGTACCTGGTTCAGGCGGAGGAGGAGGACGGAGAAAGCGATCATCGCGATCGCCAGCGCGTAGATCTCGGAGGCGGTCCTCAGCCCCAGGATGGTGACTGCGATTCCTCCGAGTATGGCGGGCACGCTGTTTCCCAGATAGGCGATGATGTTCGCCAGCGCGAAGACCGCGCTGCGCTCGTGCGGCTTGGCGATCCGGGCGAAGGTGCCGAACGTCGCCAGCACCGACGCGCCGAGGAGAGACCCGCAACGACGGTGCCGACGCCGGCGAGCCAGGTGAGGTTCTCCGCTATTCCGGCCAGTGATATCAGGGTGCCGAGCCCGAGCAGTGCGGCCGAGGGTGGCAGCAGCGAGGACGCGGACCGGGAGCGGAGCAGGAAGACCGCGAGTGCACCGGTGCCCGTCAAGAGCGTCACGACGACGCCACCGACCAGATGACTCTGCAGCCCCAGCAACTTGGCCGCGACGGACGGGCCGAGCGAGAGGTACATCCCGGCCAGGGCCCAGCCGGCGACCATCGCCGGCACCACCGGGACGATGTCCGCACGCAGGTGCGCGGGCATGGCGACCCGCAGGCGCAGGGATGCGACAGCTCCCGGACGACGAGGAGACGTCTCCGGCATGAGGGCGACGAACACCGCCGCCATCACCATTCCGCCGAACAGCAGTGCGTAGACCAGCCGGGTCGGGGCCGGGCCGAACTCCACCAGCACACCGGCGCCAAGAGCGCCGAGAGTGATCCCGGTCAAGGGGACACCGAGGTGACGGCGCCCGCGCGCCCAGGGGCGTGCGGCGGTTCGAGGTCGACGAGGGTGGCGCTCAGGGTGGTCGTCGCCGCCCCGGTGGCGATGCCCTGCAGAACCCGGGCGGTGGCCAGGACAGCCACGTTCCCGGCGGTGAGGAACAGCGCGAGCGCGACCATCTCGAGCCCGATCGCCGCGGCGAGCACTGGCCGACGGCCGAGGTGGTCCGACAGTGCTCCGACCACGAGCAGCGAGCTCAGCAGGCCCATCACATAGAGGGCGAAGACGAGGGTCAGCACCCAGGCTGTGAACTGCCACTGCAGTTGGTAGATCAGGTAGAGCGGGGACGGCGCGCTGGAAGCGGCCAGGAAGAGGACAAAGATGGCGGCCACACAGGGGAACGCGCCCTTCCAGGGCACGCTGTGCGGATCGCCGAGGTGCGGTGCGGCGGTGGCAGAAGGTTGAACAGGCACGCGGAGCCTCGCAGTGGTCTTTGCGTTAGGCGCTCGAACGTAGCACAAAGCAACGATCACTGCGAACAAAACGCAGTGATCAGTGCAATACTGGTCTCATGTCCGTTACGCCTTCCCCCTGCCTCGCACCGGCAGCCGGCCCGGCGGCCGCTCCGCCCGCATCCGCTCGGCCGTCCACCGGGCCGTCAGGGAACTGCTCGCCGATGAGGCCGACGAACTGCTGACGATCCCGGTCGTGGCTGCCCGTGCAGGCGTGCATGCCACCACGGTCTACCGCCGCTGGGGCTCCGTCGGTGAACTGCTCGCCGACGTCGCGACCAGCCGCTTCTCCGACGACATCGTGGTGCCGGACACTGGAAGCCTCCGCGGCGACCTGGAACGCTATGCGTCCGACCTCGCCAAGGACCTCAACGACCCGGACACCCTCCCCTGGTGCGCGCCACCATCGGCGCCGCCGGAGAACAAGGCGCCAGCGCATGCACCGGGAACGCCAGCGGCAGCTCCAGGCCATACTCGAACGGGAACACGCCCGGGGTAATCGGACCCCGACCGTCGAACGCACCACAGAGGCTCTGCTCGCCCCCTCTACTACCGGGCCGTCTTCACCGACCAGGCCCCCACCACCGAATGGGCATGCACCCTCGTGTCGCACCTCCTGCCGGACTGACATAACCCGCACCACCCGCTCGTCCAGCGACAGCGCGGCCCGTCCTGCCGTCCTTGCTCGTGCCGGCGCATCCAGGCAGGGAGCGTCTCGGGTTCAGGCCGAATCCCGTGCAGACCGCCTTCAGTTGATCCCCATCCCAGACGGAGTACCCGGTCGTGGGAACGCGACGTTCCTGTCCCTCGTCCTCCAAGCCGTAACCACGGCCCCGCCCGCAAGGCAATACCTAAAGGTCACCATCGTGGAGCTGAACACGTCCCACCACCCTGCCCGCAGCCGCCCGGGGAGTCGGCCGACCGGCACCGGCCGCATGGGCGTCGCTGGGCGGAGGAATTCTCCTCGGCGTCCTGACTAACCTCGCGCAGGGCTGGCTGCCCGGCGCGTGGAACCAGCTCGCCAATTCCGGCGCCGTCTGGTCCGTTGCCGCGCTCGTGGCCGCGGCGCTGCTGGCCCCCGCGTCTCTCTGCCCGTGGCGGCCGTCAGCGGCCTGTGCGCCGAGTTGGGACTGGTTCTCGGCTACTACGGCTACACCGAGTTCGGCCGGGAGGACGTGGGCGCTCTCTACTGGCCGATTGTATGGCTGGTGGTCGCGTTCGTCGCCGGGCCGATCTTCGGTGTAGCGGGACTGTGGTGGCGAGAAGGCCACACCGCCCGCCACCGCGTAGTCGGCCTGGCCGCCCTCGCGGGCGTCTTCGGCATGGAAGGCATCATGTTCGCCTACAACCTTCACTATGCCGAGAGGCCTGGGGCTGCCTGGCAGCCGCCGTACTGGTGCCACTGCTGATGGCACGCACGCATGCGGAACGCGGGCTGACGCTTGCGTGCACGCTGCCGTTCTCTCTTCTCGCTTACGCTGCTGTCGAATTGCCCCTGCAAGGCTTCTCCGGCTGAACCCACCGTCGGCGCATGCGTCTCCACGTGGGCAGCACGCCTCGCAGCCGCCATGATGGAAGACATCGAGCAACACGGTCCCGCCCACGCCGTCTGGGTGTCCTGGGCCAGCGGCGAACCTCGCTTCTGGACCGCTCTGTGATGGCCACGCTGCGGTCGTCGGCTGCGCGCTCGCGCCCACTTGTCGGCGTACTCACCTATGTGGCCCTGTCCCTGGCAAGACTTTCCGTGATGCTGGGGTGTGCCACCGTGCGCCGGTGACGCTCCGTCATGGGTGGCGGCGTCGGAGCAGGGCCATGAGGATGACACGGTGGCGGAGCAGTGCGACACCTACGCGGCCGGCCATGATCCGTTTCTGGAGTTTCAGGTCGGTGATGCGGCCCTCGTTGACGCCGGAGTTGAACGGGGTGGCGATGCCCTGCACGACTGCGGGCTGGTCCTCGCGGATGGCGTTGGCCAGGCTGGCCAGGGGCGGAGGCGGGAGCCGGACAGTTGCTCGAGCCAGTGCGCCAGCGGGCGGGCGTCACGGGCGTCGAGCATGGCGGCGAACTGAGACACCAGGTCGTGGGTTCGTGCCAGTTCCGGGCAGTGGTCGAGCAGCCGTCGGAGGGCCTCGGTGGTGTGGAGGTCGCGTCGGGATGGTGCGGTGGTGATCCAGCGGGTGACCTGGCGGGGTGAGGGCGGTCGCTCGCGTGGGGCGTCGATCGGCAGGCCGCGGCGTAATGGTGCGATGGCCATCTTGACCCGTTGGTAGTGGCCGCCGTAGCCCTTGGCGGCGATCTCCTGGTGCAGCACCGTCGCGGTGTGCTCGCCCTCCTCCCAGAGCTGCCTCAGGTACTCCAGGTATGGATCAAGACTCGTAGGCCGACGAGGCGGGATCCGGCGTACGCGTTCCTGCCAGGTGGCTGCCCGGACGTACTTGCTCACGGTGCGACGTTTCAGGCCCAGCTCGCGGGCTGCCGAGTTGAGCGAGCGACCGGTGTCGGTCACCGCGTGCACCGCCTCGAACAGCCGCTTCGCGTGGCGGCGGGCAGGGTGCCGGCCCCGTCGAACGCTCCCGCTGGGCTCGCCGGCGGCGATGCCGCTTCGGGCTCTGGTACTGCGGCGGGCAGGCAGCCGCGGTGGGCGGCAGCGATGTCCCCGATGCGTTTCGACAGGCCCTGCCACAAGTGAAAGCGGTCGGCTGACCTGCACCGCGTCCGGGGCGCCGTCGGTGATGCCTTGGCGATGGACCAGCGAGCCGTCCGGCAGACCACCTCAACGCCGGGATGCGTCCGCAGCCAGGCGGCCAACTGCTCGGCATCGCGGCCGGCCCACAGCTCGATCGGCAGCCGGGTGTCGGCATCCACCAGCAGGGTTCCGTAGCCGTCCGCGTACAGCGCGAAATCGTCCACGCCCAGTACCCTCGGAGTCGCTGTCGACGGAAGCGTAAGCGCATCAAGTGGAACAACACGCTGGTTCGCGACAGCGGGACCTCAGGATCTGCAGAAGCCGGGCGCCGCCGCGGCCGGCGAGGAGCACCCCGGCCATCTCCACCAGGTGCTGCAGCAGCGGGCTGCGGCGCCGGTAACGCGCCGTCAGCCCCTTGACCTGCTCGGCAAACGTCCGCCGACCGCAGTCCGGACTGTCACAGAAAAACCGCCGCACCGACAGCCCGATCAACACCGGGCGCCCACCGACAGCGACATCGGCCAGCGCGGGGCAAAAGCGACTGTGCACCCGCGCAGGACCACGGCCGCAGTTCGGACACGCCACCGTCAACTCGCGCGTGCAGGCCGCGATACGGACCACGCCGTCCGCCACCCACACGCGTTCCACCCGCACCGCGTCAAGGTGCGGAGACACGATCCGTACGAGGTCGTCACACTCGCCGAGAGTGCCGCCACCCATGACGGAGCGTCACCGGCGCATGGTGGCACACCCCAGCATCACGGAAGTTCTACGTGTGGATCGTCGACTGACGATCCTCACTAGCATGGTCGTATGACGGAGCCAGCATCTACCCTCGTGTCCGTCACGGTGCGAGTGGACTACCACACGTTCGAACTGACGGACTCGCATCAAAGCGCACCTATGGGGTTCACCCCGCAGAACGGACTGGTCTTCTCTCAACCAGGGCAGGCCGCGATCTGCACCGGCATCAGCATGGGGTGGGTCAGCGTCAGCGTCCAAGCACGTCGGCATCCACCGTCGCACATGGATGCCGACGGCTGGGAAGAAGTCGTCAACCACACCGGGAACAACCACGACCGGGTCCCTCCGCGTCACCAGCACCATGGACGATGCCCCCGACCTGCCGCCGCTGACCGAGCACGGCCCAGGAACCTACCGTCTTCGTGTGCATGCACGAGGGCGCGACACCGCCCCGGACGGCGCACCCGAAGACGCCGTCGAGGACTACCTGCTCGTTGCTTGGCCGGCCGAGGCCCAGCCGGACCAGATTCACAAACAGACAGATCACTACGGTGCCGAGCTGCGAGCCGCTCCGGGTGTGCAAGCGCCTCCGCAGCCTGCCGCCACCGCCGAAGACGCCGCAGATCAACGTCTTTTCGAACGGCTCAACCGCCGCCGCAACAAGTAGTCCTCAAGTAGAGCCCTTGCGTCTCTGACTCGCAGGGCATCAGTTCTACTGCGCGCCCTGCGGGAGGCCGCCCCGCCGTTGTGGAGTTGCCCAAATGGGTCAGAAGCTCAAACTCAAGCTCACCACGCGCGGCGGCGCCCGGTGCGGGCACGCACCACCCGGCGCCGTCACGGGCGAACAACTCGCGGGCTGGATCCGAGGGCACTGGAAGATCGAGAACCAGCTCCACCATGTCCGCGACACCACGTTCACCGAAGACGCGTCCACCACGCGGACCGGCAGCCTGCCCCGAGTGATGGCCAGCCTCCGCAACCTCGCCCTCAGCGTCCTCCGGCAGGACGGCCGCACCAACATCGCCACCCGCTACTCGTCACCACGCCCGCCACCCCAGCCGACCGCTGACCGCACTGGGATGGACGTGATCAACCATGACTCAGGTGCTCAACCGGGCGGAACGACAACCCGCAATGTCCCTGCCCCTATGAGTCGGCCCGGCGGACCGGATGGCCGGTTGGGTCTGTGGTCAGCCAGGTTCCGTCCCCGAGAGGCCGGATGTCGTAGGGTTCTCCCACATGCGTCGAACTCGGCTTGGACCTGGCCGGAGCGCGCATCGACGCGATAGTGACGGAACCACTCCTGCTCGTCTTCGGTTTCGCCGGTGAGGGTGACGATGACGGTGTCCGGGCTCAGGTAGCCGCCGCTCCATTCCACGTAGGTCTCATCCGGGTCCTGCCCGAAGGCGCCGACGGAGAGGGTGAACGTGACCTCGCCGTCCCGGTAGGTGTGGATGGCGACGTCGGCCTGCCCGTGGTCGACCGTCATGAACTGCCGGCCATCGGGTGACAGGTCGATCAGGCACCGGTCACTCCAGGGATAGCAGACGAGATCCATCCGGCCCTCAGCCAGCGACGCACGGTAGATGACCGAGCCGTCCTGCCCTTCCCCAACATCGAGAAACACCTGATCACTTGCCGGGTGCAAAAGCTGCTGGCCGCCGTGCCCGACAGTCTCCAGATCCACCTGCGCAATGACTGCTCCCGTCCCCGCGTCCAGGGACACCCACTGGTCAGGTCGGTCACGGTCGGCCAAGACGTCAGGCCGGTAGACCCAGAGCACCGCTCCGTCCAACGACAGCACGCAGCTGGGTCGGTGTCCGTATTTCCGATCTGACTGCGGCTCGAACTCCGATCGCCAGACTTCGGCTCCGTCTGCTGTCACGCAGACGGCCGCGTTCAGGGTCGTGTAGTAGGCGCGTTGAAGATCAGCGGAAACTGCGTGATCGACGACTTCGCCCTCGGCCGACGGCCGGCAGGCCATGACGGGTGACAGCACACCCCGGACGTCGGTACCCAGGTCATAAGCGCAGATGCTTCCTTCAATGAGCCGCGTGATGACATGAGCAGGTCGAGAAGGTTCAGCCATGTCCAGGAGGATAGCCTCCAGAAGATCTTCAAGAAACCAACGTTTTCTGAAGAGACTGTTGGGGTGCCGCACAGTTCGGCTTTTGCGGGCCGGTCGCCCCTGGGCCCTTCCGGTGCGGCCTGTCATTCTCCCGCACGGACGATCATCTTCCCCATGTTGTCGCCCCGCAGCGCCCCCAGGAAGGCGGCGGCGATGTTCTCGAAACCGTCGACCACCGTTTCCTGCGGCACCAGTGCTCCGGAGCGTATATGCGGGACCGCGAAGTCCTCCAGGAGCGACTGGGCGTCCTTGTGGTCGCGGACCAGCACGCCTTCCAGGCGCAGGGACTTTCCGACCACGTCGAAGAGGTTGCGCGGGGCGGGCGGGGGTGTGTCGAGGAGTGGTACTGGGCGACCGCCCCCACCCAGGCGATGCGGCCGAAGTCGCGCAGCGAGCCGATGGCAGCCTCCAGGTGGTCGCCGCCGACGTTCTCCACCGCTGTATCGAGACCATCCGGGGCAGCCGAAGTGAGCAAGTCGGAGACCGGGCCGTCGTGGTAGTCGAAGGCCGCGTCGAAGCCCAGGTCCTTCACCAGCCGCTCGACCTTCAGCGGTGATCCCGCGCTGCCCACGATGCGACCTGCGCCCACCAGCCGGGCGAACTGGCCCACCGCCGTGCCGACGCCGCCCGCCGCGGCGGACACGAAGAGGTCCTCACCCGGCTGCAGCCGCAGGGTGCGAGTCAGAGCCACGTACGCCGTCAGGCCAGTGCCGCCCAGGACGGACAGGTAGGCGGTGAGGGGCACGCCGGCATGGCGCGGCAGCACCCGCACCGTCGAGGCCTCCACCAGTCCGTGGGTACGCCAGCCCTTGCGGTGCAGGACGAGGTCGCCCGGGGAGAGGGACGGGTCGGCGGAGGTCAGGACGCGGCCGATGGTGCGGCCTTCGAGCGGTGCATCCAGGTCCCACCAGCTCACGCCGTCAGGAAGGCCGGCCTGATCCATCAGTTCACGCATGTAGGGGTCGACGGACAACAGGATGTTCTCGACCAGGGCCGTGCCAGGCGACGGCGCGTCGAGTACGTGATCGGTGAAGGCGAAGTCCGACAGGGAGGGAAACCGGAGGGGCGTGCAACCTGGTGCACGGCTTGTGCTGTGATGGTCATGGCCACGACGCTACGGAGGGCCCCGGGCTCGGGCAGACCGTATTACTCATGGCTCTACCGCTGGACATGAAAGGCACTCATGGCCGAGCTCACCCCGCCGAGCTACGCATCCTGCTGTCCGTGAGCGACGAGGGCGGCTTCACCGCCGCCGGCACCGCTCTTGGCATGACCCAGTCCGCTGTCTCCCACGCCGTCCGCGGCATGGAGCGCAAGCTCGGCACGGTGCTCTTCGACCGCGCCCGCACCGGCGCCACACCCACCCCGGCCGGTGAGCGTGCTGCCGCGCACGCCCGCCGGATCCTGCGGCTGTACAAGGTGATGGTCGCCGAAATCCGCGCCGACAACGCCGCGGGCGCTGTGCTTTCCGGCCCGCTGCACGTGGCTGCCTTCCGCAGCGCGGCGCTCCACCTGCTCCCGGACGCCCTGGAGCGACTGACCCGACGGCACCCTGGCCTGAGCCCGGAGGTCCGGGTGGTCCGGGACATGGGCCCCGGGCCAGCCGGTGAAGTAGCTGATGGGCGCGCCGATCTGGCGATCGCGACGCTCGGCGGGTCTACTCCCATGCCGACAGGATTGATCACGGGCGATCTGCTGGAGGAGGCATACGCCTTGGCCCATCCCAGCGGCCACACGGCTCCTCGCAGTCTGCCGCTCGTCGACTGGCAGGAGAACTGCTCCTCCTACACCGCCGCCTGGTGGTCCGCCCAGGACTGGCTGCCCCCGCCACCATCACCGCCGAGGACGACGGAACGGTACTGGCTCTGGTCGCTCAGGGACGAGGCATGGCCGTCATGCCCGAGCTCTCGCTGCGCGACGCACCCCGTCCGTCGAGACGGTCGACCTCGGCCCCGACCGCCCCACCCGACGTATCGGCTACGCCACGACACCGGAGCTGGCCCGCACGGCAGGGGTCCGCGCTTTCATACGGGAATTGCGAGCGGGAAAGCCCAGCGCGCTCCCCGGGCGGACGCCCGGCCTGCACCGGGGACAGTGAACGGCCCAGGGTGCACCGGCTGTCAGTCTTCGTTCTCGTCCTCTGCAGCGCCCGGGGCTCGGAAGGGGCGCAGGCCCTGGCCGGTGCCGCTGGCGGCCCCGGGACTGGTTGGCTTCTCAGGCTGGCCGGCCGTCGGGCGCCTGGGCCCGCTCTGCTTCCTCGGCTGCCTGCCAAGCGGCCCGGTCATCGAAGCCCTGGTGGACACACAGCAGCTGGCTGCGATCTGCGTTCTTGTCCCGGTAACTGATCAGTCCGGGTGTGTTGCCGCTCTTGTGGGCGGGAAGCTTGGTGTCCTTGGTCCAGCTTGTGCCGTCGCAGGTGGCGTACCACAGCTGGGTGTCCCCGGCGTGGCCTCGGTGTACGCAGTACAGCTTGTCGTCGAGGACGGCCAGTCCTGGCCCTCCGAGGCTCCCATGGTCGGGGAGAATGATGTGGCCCGACCACTCTGCCCCGTTGAAAGTCACATGGCACAGCTGCGGGCAGGAAGTGGTCGGGGTAGACCATGTGCAGCTTGTTCCGGTAGACGGCCAGGCCGGGAACGCTAGTGCTGTGACCGCATAGGTTCACCGGATTGGACGATCAAGGCCATGATGACGAACGGTCGGCCTCCCCATCGGATGCCTGCCTTGCCCGCTACCGGCTTTGGCGCGTTCGCATCACCAGCCAGCAGTAGGGTGAAACGGTGACTCCCTTACCGGAAGACTCGCCGCCACTGATCGGCGAAGACGCCCGCGATACGGCCGTGCAGCGCCTGCAGGAGGCGTACACCGAAGGGCTCATCTCGCACGAGGAGTTGGACGAACGCCTCCACCAGGTGCTCACCGCCAAGGCACACAGCGAGCTCGCGTCGGCTCTGGACTCACTCCCGGAGGAGCGCCCGGACACCACGTCAACGATCGCCGCCGCCGGCGGACGGATCCAGCGACGCGGCGCTTGGCGGGTACCTCGGATCCTCAAGGTCGAGTCCGCATATGGAAGGGTGCGCCTGGATCTGTCCCGGGCGATCATCGAGCATCCAGTCGTCGACATAGAGTTGCAACTCGGAACCGGCGGGGCCAGAATCACGGTGCCTCGCGACGCGGTCGTTGACGTCGAGGGTTTGCGCACTGGGTGGAAGGACCTGCACTACAAGGCCCCGCGGCGTTCCTGCCCCGGCGGGCCGAAGATTCGAATCTCCGGGACCATGGGATTCGGACGATTGAAGATCCGCCACGCCCGGCGCTGAAGCTCCATCCGCCCCCAAGACCACACGTCCAGCACTTCGTCCCCGCCGACTGCTGGTGCGGTGGCGGCATGAGTTCGTGGGTTGGTCAGGCGACGGCTCTGAGAGGGCACCCGCCCCAGCGGATGCCTTTCTCGCTTCGGATGCGAGCGCGTTCCTTACGTTCGGCGGCCAGGACGTCGCGGTGGCGGGCGTTGACGTTGCGCCAGCGCAGGTAGGCGTGCGGGGCCCGGGTCTGCACGGTGTGGTTGGGGTGGTTGGAGTTTGATGCCGCCTGCTCGATCTCGTATGCACCTGATGCTGCCATGAGCTCGTAGCCTGCGTGTGCTGAAGATCAACCCGTGATGGGTCAGCCTCTCGCAGCGGCAGCGGGTATGCCAGCCCCCACGTGCTGGCGTGGCTGACAAGGAGGTCCTGGCAGGGCGGCCAAAGCGTTGTCGGTTCTCGTCAACATTTCTGCGGCGTTGATCGCCAAAGTGCTGTCCGAAACCGTCGACAAAAGCCGCTGCACCCCGGTGAGAATCCGTCTGCCGCCGGGCGCCGCATCCAGCGCCTTCGACTCGCCCAGCAGCGACAGGAACGGGCGCACGGTGTTGTAGCGCAGCGCCAGCGCCCCGCGCAACGCGGTCTCCGCCGTGTCATCGTCCTCCGGCACCAGGCTCACCACCGTGGCGGCCGCGCTGGAGAGCGCGGCCCGGGGCGCGATCTCTTCCAGCGCCCGCCATAGATCAGCCGTATCCACATCGCAGCCGGTCTCGTCGATGAGCTCCAGCTCCTCGATGACGACCCTCGAGATCTGGGCCGTGATCCGAGCCGCCCTCTCCAGCTGCGGCAGCATCGACAGGCGCTGCTTGTCGGTGGACCGCTTCGTGCTGATCAGCCGCGTGGCCATCAGGATCTCAAACAGGTCCAGCGCGTCATCGACCGCCTTCGCCTCAAGGTGCCGCATCACCGCGGTGAGCATCGCCATGCGCTTGGGCTCCGGCGTCCGCTCCGGCTTCGGCGCCTTGGTGCCCAACCCGTACCGGGCCAGCGCGGACATTCGGTTCGGCGGAACCTGCTCCAGCCTCACCCGTCCCAGCCGGAAGGTGGCGATGTCCTCCACCCACTGCAATGCTGCCTTCATCGCGGTGCCCGTGGTCCGCGTCGGCGGCCGGCGCATCCGCTCCAGCTCCGAGTGCCGCTTGCCCTCCGGCGTCTTAAGCGTGGCCACCAGGTCACCGGGCAATGCCGGGGCCGCCCGCCGGGCCGCCTTGGCGACCGTGGCGTGCAGCCGCCTGTCCGCGATGGCACGGACCTCGGCGACCTGCCGGGCCAGCACGCTCACCCCCGGCAGGAGCACCCGGTTCCGGCGCAGCCAGCCCACCGCGTGGTCGCGACGGCCACCAGCGGAGTCGCTCCGCACTACGCCGGCATCGCCTCCGCGACCGTCAACACCGCCCAGCAGACGGGCGCCTCGATCGGCACCGCGCTGCTCAACACCATCGCGGCCAGCGCCACCAGCACCTACCTGGCCGACCACCACGGCGCAGACGTCCTCCGGGACGCCACCGTGCACGGCTACGCCACCGCCGCGACCTGGGCACTGGGCATCACGCTCGGCACCGCGGTCCTGGCCGCTCTGTTCATCACCGCAGACCCGCGCAAGACCGCGCCGTGACCCACAGCAAAACCGCCCCGGGCAGCCACGCCCAACCCCGGGGACAGCGCCCAAGCCGCTGACGTCCAGATGGCCCTCGGCCCCGCCGGAAACTACGTCTCCGGCTTCCCCGACGACCTCGCCTTCGAAGACTGGCTGGCCCGGCTGGACACTCTCGCCGACGCACACCAGCGCCTACGTGAAGGCGAGCAGGTCAGCGGCCCAGGAGCCGAGACCTACCGGCACCGCGTCCAAGCCGCCACACGCTTCGCCGGCCGAGTCCTTCGAACCAAGCGGCACGCCACCACCATGCTCGCCAACCCCGACCTCCAGATCTTCCCCGGCAAGGGCATGACCTGCGTCCTGGACCCGAAACGGGCAGCCTGTCGCCTGCGCAGCGAGGAAGACAGCACCCGCCGCACCCCGACCTCGACGACTGCCGCCCGAACTGCGTCAACATCGCAAGGACCGACCGCGACATCAAACACGTCCTCGTCCAGATCGAGCGACTACGGCCACTCGTCGACGACCCGCTGGCCCCGCCTTCCGACCCGCCCGCGAACAGCACGAGCTCGACCGCCTGGAACGCATCGTCACCACCCACGACCGCACCGGATAACCCCACGATGGCCACTGACCACGAAGCCGAGCGCGACGCCATCACCGCAGCGATCCAACGGCTCCTTGACGGCCATCCAACCCGGTCCACCGGGGCGCTCACCACGCTGCAACTCTCCGCCGAGGCAGGCGTCAAGCGCTGGGTCCTCACCCACAAGCACGTCGACCTCAAAGAAGAATTCGTCCGCCGAAAGTCCGAAGCGAACGGCATCCCACCCGCGTACCAGCATCTTCACGCCCGCGCCATCGACGCCGAAGTCGCAGCCCAGACCCTTCGGGAAGACAACGACCGGCTTCGCGAGCGCGTCGCCGTCTACCCCCAGGTCATCCACGGACTCCGCACCGAACTGGACCGGCTCACCAACAACACCCAACGCAGCCCTGTCCGGACCCTGCCGATCAGCGCTACCTAACGCGCGTACCGGTGTATACCCCCAGCGTGCTCACCCCAGTAGGCGGATACGCCGGCACCCAGGCCGTGGGTGGAAGCGTGGGACCAAGAGCACGATGCGATACACCGCGGAGCGATCAAGGCGCCTTGCGGATCAGCCGTGGTCCTCCCATTGCGCCTGGCAGAATCGGGCCTCGCTCACCGCGGTGTCCCCGGCCCTACTGGCCCGGACGTGCATGTTGAGGCCATTCACGCCGAGATCGCCGCCACAGCCGATCACCAGGCCCAGATCTCGTTCTTCGATGTGCTGGATCAGGGCTGTGTCAACGGCCGAAACCGTCATGCCGATCAGTCGGATGCCCGCGCACTCGACCTGAGGCCCAGTTCGTCCGTGAACGGTGACAGCGCCGAGGGTTGGGGGCCAGCTATAGCCACTGGAGTAGTGAGCGGTCACGCCTACGCGGTCGAAGCGGTCCTCACCCAAGATCCACTGTCCCAGGCCTTCCCACGACATTCCGAAGGGATACCGGCCATGGCGGGTGGTCGGCTCCTCGCTCAGCGCAGCCGCCACCTCCTGCGGCTTCATACCGAACCTGAGCGGACCGACGCTCTCCAATGGTGTCCAGTCCCAGTGCTGTCGCTCCTGCTGAGCTCTTACTGGCCACGCCCCAACGTTCGGAGGCTCGTCACGGACGTCGCGCCAACGAATGACCGGCTCGGACCCGAACGGGTGCTTCGCCAGCTCGGGACCAACCAGCAGCGCGTTGGTGATCATCGTGTCCAACCGCTGTGTACCCCTCGGGCGTCAGCCCCTGCTCCTGTGCGGCACCCATGGAGACCCCCATGCCTCGACTTCCGGATCACCGCTCCAGTTCACTCGCACGGAAGTCCCTCCCGGAGTGCGAGGTCCTGAATGTCTGCGCGCACCTCGGACGGCACCCGGGCAATGAGGTCGATGTCCCGCAGGCGCACCAGCGGCCCGTCCATCGCATCGATCGCTACGGCGACCAGTCCATTCTCCTCGCCGTACAGCGCGGTCACACCCCAGTCTGTGTAGTAGCCCCAGCCGATGCCGCTGCCCAACCCCTGTGAGACGTGGGCAACTGCTCCGTCCAGTGCCGATGCCACCTCGTCCGGGTTCATCCCGAACCGCAGCGGCCCTACTTTCACCAGTGGCTCAAGCAGCCACTCCGACCGCTCCCCGGGCTTCCTGTTCCACCAGTGCATGGCAACCCCCACGATCGCTCCGAATACCCCTGACGCCACTCGCCAGGGATCTTGCAGATCAACCTAGACTGGTGATCTTGACACCCCTGGATGTTCATGAGAAGTGACGTCAGGTGCCCACATTGCCGGGTACGGGAAAGCAGTCACGCAGGTTGTCTGCCGTGCCCGGCAGGAGAGGGCCGCGTCCGGGAGGTCATCATGATGAGCCGGGGACGGCTCCGACGTTCTTGGGCCCGCCGGAGGTGAGAGGAAGGCGAGGGTGCTCGGGACCGTGACAGAGGTGTTCGACGGAGCCGTGGACGTGCTCAGCATGGCTCTGGGGCTGGGCTGCGTGTGGTTGGGATGGCGGGCCGTGCTCCGACCGCGCCGGCCACCGGAGCCGATCCGAGGACCTGTGTGGGTGGTCCGCGCCTGGGGGCTCGGCTATGTGCTGCTGGGGATCTCCTCACCATCCAGTCCGTGACCCTGATGGCCGGCGGGGAGTCGGGCTGGCCAGCGGACGTGATCCGCTGGGTTGCCGGACCGCTCGTGGTCGGCTCGATCCTGGCGGCGTTCCTGTCCCGGCGGTGGGAGCGCCGTCGGGCCCGGGCCATGGATGAGGGGCGGCAGGCGTGAAGCAGGCCGTCCCCTGGAGTGAGGCGGCGCTCGGTTCCTGTTGATAGGAACCGGGGCACCCCGCGGATTGACAACGCAGAACCCGGGGTCACGAACGCGACCACGCCCTCCAGGGACAGCCTGGCCCGCATCGAGGCTGGCCCGACCTCGTCGATCCCGCCTGAGCGCTCTACACGTTGGAGTTCGACGTGGTCGAGTTCTGGCAGGTGGCAACGAGCCGCGTTCACGCCAGGCTCCGCTATAAACGCGAGGGCAAGCGATGGCATCGCCGACGACTCTGGTCATGACCAGGTCCCCAAGACAGAAACTGTGAGTAGGGCGCGAACCTGCCGAATCCCTCACTCGCGGCAACCATGACGCCGTGCCGGACCTGTACGCCCTTCCGCTGCATCATGTCGACCGGAAATTACGAAGATCGTGCCTTCTCGAGCTCGTCTACCAGCCGTGTCGTAACCGGCGCGGCGACCGCATGCCGCGCGGCCGCCCGCAGGAGTGCCCCGCCGATCGCGTCGAGTTCCAGCGGCCGATCGGCTTCGGCGTCTCGCTGCATCGAGGATTTGGCGCCCGGCGGAAACTCGTCGTACATCGTCAGGGTCCTGGCCGGGTCGACCGGTGCGCCGCCGGCCGCGCTGACAGCCGCGGCCTCCTCGACGAGGGCCACCAGTTCCTCGCGGCGCCGGGTCCGTACGTCGCCGATGGTGAGTCCGTAGCGGGTGGTGAGCAAAGCGAAGGGGGCGAGGAAGGCCAACTTGGGCCAGAGCGTGGCCGTCTCGTCCTGGCTCCTCCGGACGCGTACGCCCACCGCTTCGAGCATCGTCGCAAGCGGGGCAAGACGTTCGATCGGCCCGGCGAGATCGATCTCAGTGAACGGGCTGCCGTGCTCGATGCTCCCGGAGCGACTCGGGCTGATTCGACGCGGATGACGCCGGGGACGACTTGCTGTGCGCCGTAGCGACGGCGCAGCGCGGCCGGGTGCTCGACGCCGTTGAGCAGTGGCAGCACCAGTCCGTCACGGACAAGTCCTGGCGGCACACGGAGCAGCGCGCTCTCGAGGGCGGTCTGCTTGACGGTCACCAGGCACAGATCGGCGGGCTCGCGCAGCTCGGTGTCCGCTTCCACCGCGGTGCTGAAGTCACCGAACTGTGCGCTGCGCACGCGCAGGCCGTTCTGCCGCACCGCATGGGCCGTCTCCTCCCCGCCAGGCAGATCACCCGGTGTCCGGCGCGGGACAGCAGTGCGGCCAGGAGGCCGCCGACGCCTCCCGGTCCGAGCACGGCCACGGTCCAGGCGTGGGCGGGGGTCTCCGGCGGCAACGGCAAGGATGCGAGCACGCTGTGGCAGTCCTTCCAAGCGGATTCGGTCAGCAGGGGACGGAACCGGGTGAACAGGGCGAGGAGATCAGGGCCCCGTTTCCGGCAGAAGTCCGGGGTCGACGTGGGCGATGTCCAGTTCGTTGGCTGCGGTCAGTTCGGCACAGTCCTGTCTGAGCCCACGGCAGGGGTGAAGACGCGGCCGGTGAACCGGTCCCGGAACCGTGCGTCAACCTGGGCCAGGCTCGGGTAGGAGGCGTCCCGGTCGCAGCCGGCGTATACGTACACGAGCTCTTCGGCCTCGGCACCGATCACCGCGGCCAGTTCACTTCGGCGGTCGATTGGCAGCAGGCCCGTGGGAAAGCCGTCGGTTCCGTAGAACGCGTGGCACAAGCCGGCCAGTTGCAGCGCGGGGCGAGCGCCCCACGCCGCGAGCCGTTCCCGTACGCGTATCAGGTGTGCCAGGAGCGTCCCGCCCGGGTGGTCGAGGGCCGCGGCGTCGAGCTTGCGAAGGAGCGCGACGGCGGGGCCGAAGGCGGGGTGGTGTGGACAACGGAGGTGGTCCTCTCTGCGTGTGATCGAGCCGGCACCGGCGGCGTTTCCGCCCCGGCCTGACCCCGTATTGATCATGAAAGGCCCCGACACCCAAGTCAATCCTAGGGTTTGCTTGGCAAGTCCCAAGTCTTACCTTGGGTATATGACCCTTGATGATCTCCGTGTCTTCGTTGCGGTGTGCCAGGCCGGCTCGCTCAGCGCTGTGGCCCGCGACCTGTCGTGTACGCAGTCCGCGGTCAGCCAGCACGTGAAACGGCTCGAACGCGAACTGGGACTCAGCCTGTTGGAGCGGCATTCCCGCGGCGTGTCGCCCACCCAGGCCGGGCACCTGCTCCGCGCGGCCGTCACCGACGGCCTCAGCGGCATCGACCACGCCCTGCTCCGCATCGAGGAACTCGTGCGCGGAGACGAGGGTTCGGTCCGGATCACCACCGGGGCCGCCACGGTCCGGCACTTCATGTCCGCGGCCGTGGTCGAGTTCCGGCAGCGCTACCCCGGGTGAGCCTGGAGTTCCAGACCGAGAACTCCAGCCGCAACTGCTTCGACGCCCTGGCCGCCGGCGGCCTCGACCTGGCCTGGATCACCCTCGGCCCACCGGTCCGGGGCATCGAACAGCGCCCCGTCATCGAACTCCCGTGGGTGCTGGCCGTCCGGGCCGGGGACCCCTCGCGGCCCGGCCGCTGATCGAACCCGACGACCTGAAGGGCGCGCGGCTGATCGGCCTTCCCGAGGACTCGACCTCCCGCTCCCACCTCGACGCCTGGCTGACCGCGTCAGCGATCCGGCCGGTCTTCGACACCGGAGTCGCCGACTGGGACACCGCCATACTCCTGGCCGAACTGGGTCTCGGACACGCCGTCGTTCCCGACCTCCCCGGCTGGCGCAGCAGCGGACATCCGGACCTGCGCCTGGTCCCGATCCCCGCCCTGCCAGCCCTCACCGCCGGCTGGGCGGTACGCCGCTGGGACTCCTCTCACCCCTGGCGCGGGCCTTCGCCGTCGCTGTCGCCCGGCACTGCACCACACCCGACACTCTTCCGACCGACGCACGGACGCCGGACTCGGCGTCATGAGCGACCGGCCGCGCGACAGCGCGGACATGGCTGTCCTGATCGCCGACGTCGCCTTTCCCGGCGAAAGGTTCGTATCCGCTCTCAGCGCCCTGGCGGACGCGGACATACATACCTCCTCTGCACTGCCGGCGTGGCCCCGCGGTCATGTCGCCTCCCACGTGGCCCGCTCGGCCGATGCCTACGTCAGGCCGCTCACCGCCGCACGTACCGGTTCCCGCCGCTTCCCGAGGGCCGACGCCACTCTCGACGGCCCCTGCCGACCGTGCTGCTCGGAGATGACCGTCCGCCCCGACCGTCCTGGCCCGGCGGCCGGGGCAGGGGAGCCGGGGTCCTGCTCACCGACGGGGCCGGCCGGGACGTCCCGCCGGTCTGAGAGCCTGTCGGGTGGCCGGTTGGCTACACCGTGATGAGGTCCTCGACGGTTTTGGAGCGGGCCGTCCTGCGGTGGGCTTCATGGCTCCACCGTGCTGGTTGTCCGGCGAGCCGGACAAGCATTGGCTGGATCATCGCCACCTTGATCATGGCCTCGGACGTCGCGGTCAGCCGTTCGTAGTCGCGGGCGAGGCGACGGTTGCGGACCAGCCAGCCGAAACTTCGCTCCACCACCCAGCGTCGGGGCAGAACCTTGAATCCCTTGACGTCATCGGTCCGCTTCACGATCTCGACGATGATGCCCAACGCGTCGCGAGCCCAGGAAAGCAGCGTGGAATCAACGGAGTTGGCGTAGCCGCCATCTGCCCACACCAGGCTGACCGTGCGGAAGTCGGTGGCGAGCCGGGCCAGGACGGTACGGCCTCCGGCACGGTCCTGGACGGACGCGGAGGTGACGGCGACCACCAGCAGGCCCATCGTGTCGACGATCACGTGTCTCTTCCGCCCGGCCGTTCGCTTGCCCGCGCCGAATCCACGTGCCTCGCCACCCTCACTGGTTTTGATCGACTGAACGTCGATCACGGCGGCCGACGGCTCGGGATCACGTCCGGCCCCGATCCGGACCTGACGGCGAAGCGCGTCGTGGATACGGTCCCAGGTGCCATCCCGGCGCCACTTGGCGAACCAGCGGTGGGCCGCGTCCCAGGGCATCAGATCCCAGGGCAGCATTCCGCCACTGGCAGCCCGAGCGCAGCACGTAGAAGATCGAGTCGAGTACCAGCCGGTCTCCGTACTTGCGTACCCCTCCGCCTTTGCGCAGGTCCCGCACGGGAAGGACCGGCTGGATGATGCCCTGGGCCTCATCGCTCGGGCTGGACGGACAGCATGGCCCGCTGACAGCCCCGGACTTGTCGCACTGGCACGCACCACGTGATCATTCCGGGGCCGATGTCGTGCCTGGAGGGCGGATCGTAGCCGTCACGCGACTTACGCGACCAGCCCCGAACACCCTTTGGCCACCGTTGAGGAAGCGCGGTGGTGCGTCGAGCCCCGCCTCCGGTGGGTATCAGGGAAGAGGGCATCATGACATCCATGCTGAACTACAACCTCGCCGTCCCCGAGGCGGATGACGCCGGTGTCCTGGCCGCGCTGGTTGCTGAGGGCGATGATCTCGACGCCCTGGTCACGGCAGTCGACGACTGGTCCATACCGACACCGGCACCGGGCTGGACGGTCGCCCACCAGATAGCACATCTCGCATGGTCGGACACCAACGTACTCAGCGCCCTGCGCACTCCGGACGCGTTCAGCGCCGAGCTCGCGCGGGCGGAAGCCGAAGGCAGCGAACATGCCGACAAGGCCGCCGCCGAGGGAGCGGCCAAACCGCGGTCGTTACTCCTGGACGAGTGGAGGGCCGGTCGAGCGGACCTCGCGGCGGCGCTGCGCGACACGCCATGGGACCACGCATCCCCCTGGTACATGTCGGAGATCACCCCGGCCCTGATGATTCCCCTTCGTCTGATGGAAACCTGGGCCCACGGGCAAGACGTCTTCGATGCTGTGGGCGTGGCGCACCCTCCGACCGATCGACTGCAGCACGTGGCTCTGCTGGGGGTGCTAGGACGAACGCTGTCCTTCGCCGCCGTCGGACTGCCTGAACCAGCGGGCCCCTTCCGCGTCGAGCTGACAGCACCTGACGGACAGACCTGGGTGTGGGGTCCCGAGGCTGCCGCCCAAACGCTACGGGGCAGCGCCATGGACTTCTGCCTAGGTGTCACCCGGCGTCGCCCCTGGTCCGAGACCGACATAACGGCAACCGGCAAGGACGCACAGAAGTGGCTGGAGTTGGCGCGTGTTTTCCTCTGAAAACGTGCCGGACGGTTGATCACGCGCGAGCGTGACGGCAGCGATCCGCCCTCGGCGACGCCAGCCCCGAAGTGGTCACGCAGTGCGTGCCAGTACGACAACTCCGGGGCCATCAGCAGCGCATGCTCGGCGTATTCAGTTGGCCACCCGACAGGCTCTGAGCGGGCCGCATTGCGCTGCCCGAAGGCGGCGTGCTTCGCGACCCCGCGCCACGCACCGGCGGCCGGAGCAGATCAGCCGGTGGACCGGCGGGGTCCGCAACGCACGAAGCTCCCGTACCGCTGAGAGAGGGACAGCGGAACCCGTCTCGCTCCGCCGTCCCGGTGTCGGCCCTCGCCCGTGCTTTGGCCCGGGCGGCGTGCAGCGGGTTGTCCGTCCTGCCCCGGGCCGGCTCGATGTAATGCCTGCGGACCGTGGGAGAGCCGGGCTTCCACCGGCCCTGGGCGGTCGGGTCTCCTCCCGCTTCGGAGATCTCCTGCGCCGGCCCTCGACGCAGCCCGTGCGCGGTCACCGCCCGCCCGCCAGGGGCACTGACACCGGCGAGCCGAGCGCGCGCCTTGACGATGTTCCCGATCGCGTCGGGGCTCAGGAAGTCGCCGCGCGGCCCGGAGCGCGGACGGACGGTGCCACCGCGGGTGATGTGCCGGAACAACGGGCCGGACGTGATGCCGTGACGGCGCAACTCCCCCAGCCACGAGCGCACTTGGACGACGGGGCAGAGGGACGGTACCTCCGGGTCGGCCGGTACGAACGTGTCCTCGCCGTGGGCGGCCTGGTCGGTCTTGGAGAAAGCCACGCGCACGGTCACACCGTCGTCCTCTACGGCCAGGTGCTCGATCAGGAGGTTCGCGAGCTCGCTGCGGCGGGACAGCATTCCCCATCCGAGGGTGAGCAGCGCGGCATCCCTCAGAGCCTTCGGCTGCTCATGCTCGTCGGCCGCGGTACGGGTGGCCACCATGGCGGACAGGGCCGCGGTACGGATCGGCGGCGCCTTCCTCGGCGCGCGGCGCCGGGCCCAGTCCCGACTGCCGCGTGAGAGCAACCCCTGCGGGGCGGGGCTGGGGCGGCCCCTTGATGCGGGCGCTGGCCCGGGGCTACCGGGCTCCATCGCTCACGCGCTGGGCGGCTGATGCAGCGGCTTCGGGCTCGTTCAGCACAGGCCCGGCCGCTGCCTCGGCCTGTGGGGTCGCGGTCCCGGAAGGCTCGCCCTCGCCCCCGCCCGCGTCCGGCTTCGGCACAGCTCCCTGCCCCCGCTCGATCATGCCCAGCGCCACTCCGACGATGATGACGACGCCGCCTGCCGCCTGGGCCAGCCGGATCGACTCTCCGTTGATCACGACGGCGCCGATGACGCCGAAGACCGGGACCAGGTTGAGGATGTTCACGGCGACACTCGACGCCATCCTGCGCAGGCCGTAGTTGTAGAGCAGAAAGCCGCCGACCGAGCACGCCACGGCAAGGTAGATGAGCAGCCACGAGGCGGTCACGCCTGGCATCCGCCAGTCACCGGCCTCCAACAGGGAGGCGAGGAGGAATCCGGCCGCACCCGCCAGGGTCTGGAAGTACGTGACGCTCACAGCGTTCTGACCGGCACTCGCGCGCTTGCCGAGCACGTTGTACCCGGCCCAGGCCAACCCGCCGAGAAGCAGAAGGATGTCTCCTGTCCACCGTGAACTTCCGCCGACCTGGGCTCCGTTGCGTACCACGAGGAAAGCGCCGAAGGTGGCCAGCAGCACGCCCGTCACACGCAGCACCGGCATCCGGGTGCGGAAGACGACCAGTTCCAGCAGCATCGTCATCAGAGGGTACGTGGCCACGATCAGGGACGCATCGGACGCCGTGGACAGATCGACGCCGACGTTCTCCAGGACGAAGTAGACAGTGATGCCGAGGAATCCGCTCAAGTAGAGCAGCCGCCGCCCCTGTGCGTCTGGCCTGGCCGGGCGATGCCGGTTCAGTCGTACCATCACGCCCAGGAGTAAAGCCGCCAGGGTGAACCTGATGGCGCCGATACTGAGCGGCCCGACGTCCTCCAGCACCTGCTTGGTCACCGCGTACGAACTGCTCCAGAACAGCGCGGCCGCCACAACCGCACACACCGCCCACAGGCTGGCTCCCCGCTCCCGCATCTCAAGTCGCCCCTCTCCACTACCACCGGACACGCCGTGACCGAACGAACGTCGACCAACCAAGGAAGAGGCTAGCGAGATCATCAAAGGTGGCGCGTAGAATCCGAATTACCTTCGGAATCTGGCAGAGTGAGGCAAGCGTGGACGAACTAGATTCGGCGTTGATGCGGATGCTCCAAGAGAACGGTCGGCGCACCAACCGGGACATGGCCCAAGCACTCGGTATCGCCCCGTCCACCTGTCTGGAGCGGATCCGGTCGCTGCGCGAGCGCGGCATCCTGACGGGGTTTCACGCGGAGGCCGACCTCGCGGCGATCGGCCGCGGGCTGCAGGCCGTGATCGCCGTACGGGTCCGCCCGCCGACCCGCGCGGTGATCGAGGCATTCCAGGCATTCCTGGAGCGGATGCCCGAGGTGATCTCGCTCTTCGTCCTCACCGGAAACGACGACTTCCTGGTGCACGTCGCCGTCCGCGACACCGACCACCTGCACGCGGTGGTCCTGGACAAGCTGACAATGCGCCCGGAACTCGCCGACGTACGGACATCGGTGGTCTACGGGCACATGCGCAAGAAAGTCATCGGGCCGACGTGACGCCCGTGCGGACCCTCGCGAATTGGTCACCGAGCCGGTGGTGCGGTCTCCTTCGCTGCCGTGATCAGCAGATCGCTCGCCCCGGGGCTGCCCACGGTCACCCGCAGGCCGCTGCGCGGGAAGGCCCGGACCAGCAGGCCGCGCCGTTCCCACTCCTCCGCCACCGACGCCGAGGCCTCGCCCGTCGGCAGCCACAGGAAGTTGGTCTCACTGGGCAGCACCTCCCAGCCGAGCCCGAGGAGCGCCTCGCGGGTCCGTTCCGCTCCGCGACGATCCGCTCCACCCGCTCGAAGAGTTCCGCCTCCACGCGCAGCGAGGCACAGGCGGCCTCCTCGGCGATGCGGCCCACCCCGCACGGCACGGCACACTTGCGCAGCGCCTCGGCGATCGCGGGCTGGAGAACGCCGTAGCCTACGCGCAGCCCGGCCAGCCCATACGCCTTCGAAAACGTGCGCAGCGCCGACAGGTTGGGCCGGGCACGGTGCAACTCGACGCCGTCGGGGGCCTTGGGCGAACGGTAGAACTCGAAGTACGCCTCGTCCAGGACGACCAGGACATCGCAGGGCACCCGGTCCAGGAACCGCTTGAGTTCGGCGGTGCCGACGGCCGTGCCGGTGGGGTTGTTGGGCTCGCACAGGAAGACGGCCCTGGTCTTGGGGTTGATGGCGGCGGCCAATGATGTCCTGCACCCCGAGCCCGAGCGACTTGTAGACGGTGATCTCCTGCTCCTCGCGGCGGCCCGGATGGCGGCCGAGCAGCACTTCGCCCAACTCGGCGAGAATGTGGTCGGGCCCGACCAGCCCGGCGTCCAGCGGCGCCTTCAGGTCACCGGACTCGGCGAGCGCCGACTGGCGGCTGTCCACGAAGAACGCCGCCCGTGCCACCGCCTCCGCCGATAGCTCGCGGTGGTCGAGGAAGGAGGCCCCGGCGGCGTTGACGTGGGCGCCCGGGGCGAGGGTATCGGCCTCGACGAGGGCTCCTGGCGGCGGTCGTGGTGCACGCCAGGTCAGCCCCAGCCAGGGCGGCGGCCGGGTCGCCCATGACCTCGACCTCGATGCCGAGTTCCTTCGCGGCCCACTGGTGGTAGGCCTCGGCGTTGGCCGGGGTACGACTCCACACCCGTACCCGGCGGAGCGTGCGGACCACGGCCATGGCCTCCAGGTGGCTGCGGGCCTGCACTCCGGAGCCGAGGATCGCCGGGTCCCCGGCGTCGGGCCGGGCCAGCGCCTCGGTCGCCACCGCGGAGACCGCGGCTGTCCGTACGGCCGTCACGACGCCCGCGTCCATCAGGGCAAGCGGGGCGCCGGTCTCCGAGTCGAAGACCATGACGATTCCGATGTGCGGGTCCAGGCCGCGCGCCGGGTTCTCCGGCTTGAGTACCATGGCCTTCAGCCCGTATCCGGACAGTTGCTCACCGGCCACGAGGCCCGGCATGGTGCCGAGCAGCCCGCTGTCGCGCTCCGGTCGCAGGATGGTGCGCAGCGGCTGGTCGACAAGGCCGGAGCTGTAGCGGCGCATGGCCTCGGCCATGACCTCAGTGGCGCGCTCCATGGGGTAGGCCCGACGCACCGTGGCACGGTCGATCAAGAGCATGGGTGGTGTTTTCCTTCCTCGGTGTTCGCAGAAGGCCGGGGCAGGGTGGCCTACGGAGGGATCGGGCCGTCGGATCGACCAGTGTGAACACCGACCAGAGCATGCGAATCGGGCGGGTGCGGGAGATGAACTCCTGTTCCCCGACGAGGGCGACCGGCGCGGGGTGGGTGGCGATGCGGGCGCGCTTCGGGATGGTGTGCCCAGGGGCGACGGCGATGCCGTAGTGCGGGGTGTCGAAGAGGAAGGCGCCGGCGAAGCCGAGCTTCGGGTCCATGTAGAAGCTGTGCACACCCGCGTACGCGTTGGCGATCACCAGATGGCTCACGGCGCGTTCGCGCAGCGCCTCCCCGGCCTGCTCGTAGGTGTCGTACAGCCGGATGTCCGGCACCGTGTCCCGGCCCCGGTCGGCCCACAGATATAAAGCAGCCTGCTCACTGCTCGTGCCGGCGGGGCCGAGCGTGCCGATGGCATCGACGGACGGACCGTTGGTGAGTGAAGTGTCTATCCAGCCGGGTGCCTCAGTAGTCATGCTGTCCCCCTGATGGCGATTCGTGGAAACGGCCAGGGTCGCTCCTTGCCTCACTTGGTTGGTTCTTGATGTATGTGGGGAGGTTGGGGAGCGAAGAGCGGGCTTTGATCATCGGTGGTTAAGTTGGGGCCATGACTGGTGACTGGCGGATGGATCGGATCGGGGCTGCTCTGCGAGGTGAGAACCCGACCGTGCTGCGGCGGCTTGAGTCGGGGTTCGCGGTGATCGGCGACGTTCAGTTCTTGCCGGGCTACTCGGTTCTCCTCGTGGACGAGCCAGGTGTTCAGCGGCTGTCTGATCTGCCGAGGGCGAGGCGGCTGTCGTTTCTGTCCGACATGGACCGGCTCGGAGAAGCCGTTGAGCGCGTTTGCCGGCGCCTGGACCCCGACTTCCGCCGGGTCAACCTGGAGATTCTGGGGAACACTGACCCGTTCTTGCATGCCCATGTCTGGCCGCGGTTCGAGTGGGAGCCGGCCGATCTGGTGGGCAAGCCTGTGTGGCTGTATCCGGGCGACCGGTGGAGTGACGAGGAGTTCAGGCTGGGTCCCCAGCATGACGTGCTGCGGGACGGGATCGGGAGCGAACTGGATCGGTTGCGTTCGAGGGGCTGACGGCGTGAGCCCGCCGACCGTAAGGTCGGCGGGCTCGGTGATCAGTGACGGTCAGTGGACGACGGTCACTGAGTCCTTCGCAGCGGAACGATGTCGGGGCTGGCGGTGGGGATGGAAGGGCGGGCGGCTTCGGGGGTCGCGAGAAGCGCGACGATGGTGACCGGCTGCTGGCAGTGGGGGCAGTTGCGGGTCGCGGTCGGTTCCAGCGGGTCACGTTCCGCGGCAACTTGCTGACGCGTGAGGGGCTGGCTGAGAGTCTTGGACGACGGAGGAAGCTCAGGCCACGACGGCAGAGAAGTGGTCTCACCGAGACGACGTGCGCGGTCTTCGTCTCTTGCCTGGTCACGGCGGCGCTCGGCGTCTTTGCGGCAGGCCGGGGAACAGTAGATCTGGCGGGTGGTTTTCAGGGCCTCGAACGGACCGTGGCAGACCAGACAGACACGCCGGTCCCGGATGTCGTCGCTGGTGCGGGCAGCGCCGCGGCACTCCTCCGAGCAGTAGGTCCGTCGGCGGGCGACCGTCGTGGTGAACTCGTTCTCGCAGACCGGACAAGTCTGCCGGGCCGGTCTGCTGTTGCGGTTGGCCACTTTGCAGGTGGGTGAGCAGAAGACCTGTCGGCTGAAGGGGTAGGTCACGGTGAAGACGGTCTCGCAGACCGGGCAGCGACGTGCCATCTCGGATTCGACCTCGGTGGTGTCGGGGGTGTCAGGAGACACGGGCGTTCACCCCGGCTCGGATGGTTTCGGCCTGGCTCTGGTGACCGCGGAGCCGGTAGGAGGGCCCGTCGATGCCGGCGACTGCGGCCCGGTGCAGGAGCCGGTCGAGCATCGCGGCGGCGACCGTGGCGTCGCCGAAAGCGGTCGCCCAGTCGGCGATGCCGACGTTGGTCGTCAGGATCGTGCTTGATTTCAGATATCGCTGGTTGATCACCTGGAACAGGGCGGATGCGCCGTCCTCGGGCAGCGGGAGATAGCCCAGTTCATCGATGATCAGGAGTTTCGGGCCGGCAAAGAAGTTCATGCAGGTCTTCCACCGGCCCTCCAGCGCGGCCTTGTGGCAGCGGGCGGCCAGGTCCGCCGCGGTGGTGAAGTAGACGCGGTTGCCCGCCTCGACCGCCGCCCGACCGAGTGCGACGGACAGCATGGTCTTGCCGACCCCGGGCGGCCCCACGAACAGGACGTTGGAGGCGTCGTCGAGGAAGCGGAGGGTGGCCAGGTCACGGATGAGCTTCTCGTCGACGCCGGGCTGGGCGGCGAAGTCGAAGTCGGACAGGGTCCACGGCTCGGGCAGGCAGGCGAAGCGTTCGCGGGCCGCGAGCCGGCGGGCCTCGGTGGCCTCGACCTCGATCTCCAGCAGCCGTTCCAGCGCGGCGGTCAGCGACATCCGCTCGGTGCGGGCCTGGTCCAGCACCCGGTTCAGTGCCTCGGCGGCGTCGTTGAGTTTGAGATAGGACAGGTGGCCCCGCAGCTGCTGGAAGCGGCGTGCTTCGCTCACCTGCATCGGTGACGTACTCAATCCGCGTTCTCCTCATCGGAGTTGGGGGCGGTCCGCAGCCGGTCGGCCACGGCGGCATAGTGGGACAGGTCGATCACGACCCGTTCGGCCGGATTCCCGGCGGCAGTCCCGCCGCGGAGCCGTTCGGCTTCCGCGAGCGCGGCCTCCGAAGGCGGGCGGCGGACCTTGGTCTTGCAGGGGCCCGGTCGGTGAAGGCGGCCAGCACCGTCCGCTCCAGCGCGATCACGTGTCCGGCGTCGCGGACGGTCTGGCCCGCGCCGTCGACGGCCCGCCGGTGCTGGGCGATCACGGCCCGGCCGGCGGTGACGATGTGGAGGTGGTCCTCGCCGAGCCGGTGCACCAGGCGGATCTGGGCGCCGGGCATGCCGGGCGGCACCGAGTAGTAGTTGCCGCGGAAGGACACCAGGCTCTGCGGGCTGATCGTGCGTTCCACTTCGAGTTCGGCCGGGAACGGCCTGACCGGCAGGTCCAACAGCGGTTCACCTGCAGCCAGTTCGGCGACGGTGACTTTGCTCCCGTCGACTCTGCGGCGGCGTTCGTCCATGCGCAGCGCGAGCTTGTCGACCCCGGACTGGGCCTGCTCAACCGTCAGATGGTCCGGGACCGTCCGCCACCAGCGTTGAGCTGCCGAGTGGTTGGCCTTCTCCACCACGCCTTTGCGGTTCCCGCGCCGTGGCGGGCAGATGTCGACGCCGGCCCCGTAGTACTTCGCGACGCCTGCGAAGGCTGCGGTGACCTGCCCGCTGGAGGGATAGCAGACGGTGGCCATCCGGTCGAAGCGCCAGCGCCGGGCAGTCCCGCCGAGCTTGCGCATCACCTGGTCCAGGGCGTGGACCAGGTGCGGGAAGTCCTCCGACTCCGCGAGAACCGCCCGCCACCGGCCCGAGTGCGCCAGCGCGCCGACCAGCAGGTGCGCGTGCCCGCCGACCGCCCACTCCTCGGGCGGGTCGGGCAGCTCAAGCCAGTCGAACTGGATCTCTTCGCCCGGTGGATGGGCGATCACCGCGACGTCCCGGCCGGTCGAGGTCTTGCACGGCTCGCAGTGCGGACGCACCTGATAGCGGCGCAGCGCACGGGTGAAGGTGGAGTAGGCGCCCGCATAGCCAAGCGCGGCGACCTCGTCGAACAGCGTGGACGCCCACAGATGTGGATCGTCCGCCAGCCGCTGGCGACAGTAGTCCAGGAACGGCACGAACGCGTCCGGAGACTGACGCCGATAGCCAGGAACCCGCTCGCCGTTCAGATAGGCGCGGATCGTCTTGCGGTCCCGGCCCAAGTGCCGGGCGATGGCCGAGATCGTCCAGCCCTGCCGACGCAGTGCATGAGCATCCACGTCTTCCTCCCTGGTGAGCATCCAGGCCCCCGAACAGGCCGAACTCGAAGCTCACGCAGGCTTTCCAGACGCACCGCTGCCATCCCGACACGCCGATCAAGATCACACAAAGCGCCCAACCCGACCACCCAAAAGGTGGGGAGATCAACAGAGCAGGTTTGCCCCATCCCTGAGCACTATGTGGGGAGATTCAAAGAGCGCCATCACCCCTGGGAGCTGTGCCGCTGTGCCAGAGCCTGTCTTGCGGATCACGTCTGAACCGGGTGGAGCCAGTGTCCGTAGCGCGGTTCCCTGCCACGGACGACGTCCTGGTAGACGCCCATCAGGGCGGTGGTGAGCGAGCCGGGGTGCCCTCGGCGACGGGGCGGCCGGCGAGTTCGGTGACCGGGACGATCTCGGTTCCGGTGCCGGTGAGGAAGACCTCGTCCACGCCGGCGAACTCGTCACGGCCCAGGTCGCGGAAGTCGGTCTGGGCCTTCAGCAGGTCCGCCGCCAGCGTCACCACGGTGTCGCGGGTGATGCCCTCCAGCAGATCGGCGGTGACCGGCGGGGTGACCAGCCGCCCGCCGATGACAGCGAACACGTGGGAGGTGCTGGCCTCGGCGACCTGCCCCCGGCTGTTGAGCAGAATCGCGTCGTCACACCCGGCCGCGCGAGCCTCGTCCGCGGCGAGCGCGTTGTTGACGTACCCGCCGGTGACCTTGGCACGCACCGGCAGTACGCACGCGGCCGGGGCCGCGGTCGGCGGGGACCGGCACTTCGAGGTCCTCGTGCAGCGCGGGCACGAGTACGAAGCGCGGGGTGTGGTACTTCGCGGCGGTCCTCCCGCCGCGGGTGCGGCACGGACTCCCGGCCGGGGCCTCGCTTTTCGGACAGTCGCTTCGTTCTACTACGTTGCTGCTTGATCGGGCGTCAGGTCCACCCGGGCAGTGTGTCAGAACTATCTCGCACAACGCCTCGATTTCGAGAGGGTTCTGCGAGTGGCGACCTGCGGAAACGTGATCGCCTCCGGGGCTCTCGCAGAACTCTCGCATCTGGTCATTTGTGAGAATGGCTGAGCGGTAGCGAGACGTGCGTGTCTCGCTACCCGGCGGGGCCGGAGCCGATGATGACGACGTCGCGTATGTCGCTTACGCCGTGGCCTCCGGCTTCTTGGGGGCAATCTCGGCGATCAGGCCCTCGACCAGGGTTTTGATCTCGTCGCGGATCGGGCGGACGGCCTCGACGCCCTGGCTTGCGGGGTCGTCCAGTTGCCAGTCCAGGTACCGCTTGCCGGGGAAGACCGGGCAGGTGTCGCCGCAGCCCATGGTGATGCAGACGTCGGACTCCTTGACCGCGTCGACTGTGAGGATCTTCGGGGTCTCGGCAGAGATGTCGATGCCGACCTCCGCCATGGCCTCGACGGCGGCCGGGTTGACGTGTTCGCCCGGGTTGGAGCCGGCGGAGCGGACCTCGATGCGGTCCCCGGCCAGGTGGCTGAGCCACGCGGCGGCCATCTGGGAGCGGCCGGCGTTGTGGACGCAGACGAAGAGCACGGAGGGCTTGTCGGACATCAGAGGTCTCTCTTGTCTCACATCAGGCGCAAATGACATCAGCACCAGGTGGTGTCAGTCACCACTGATGTGAGAATATCAGCGCATGCTGACGTCAGTCGATACTGATCTGATCCGGGTTCTTGCCGACCCGCTCAGGCTCCAGATCGTGACCCTGCTCGCCCAAGAGACGCTGTGCACCACCCACCTGGTGGAGGAGACCGGCGCCAAGCAGACCAACCTCTCCAACCATTTGAGAGTGCTGCGCGAGGCCGGGGTCGTGGAGACGGAGCCGTGCGGCCGGTTCACCTACTACAAGCTGCGCGCGGACGTCATCGCCTCCCTCGCGGGCCAGATCGCCGAGCTGGCCGAGTCCGCCCGCACGGCCGCCGACAACAAGCGGTCCTGTCCCTGATCCCTCGCCTTCACGGCGACTGCACCAAGGAGTCCTTGTTGACCGCCACGCACGAGTCCGCCGCGGAGTCGGCGATACCCGCGGCCGAGCCGCGGCCCGCTCCAGGCGTCACCGCGCCCCGCAGGCCGCTGGCCGCCCGGGCTGCCGCCGAACTCGTCGGCACCTCGGGCCTCGTGACGGTGGTGATCGGCTCCGGTATCCAGGCCACCGAGCTGACGAAGGACGTCGGGGTGCAGTTGCTGGCCAACTCCCTGGCCACCGTCTTCGGCCTCGGCGTCCTGATCCTCCTGCTCGGCCCGGTCTCCGGCGCGCACTTCAACCCGGCTGTCACGCTGGCCGAGTGGTGGACGGGCAGGCGCGGTGGCGTGGGCGTGACGACCCGCGAGGCGGCGGCCTACGTCCCCGCGCAGATCGTGGGTGCGGTCGCGGGCGCGATCCTGGCGGACGCGATGTTCGGCGAGCCGCTGGTGGAGTGGTCCACCCGCGACCGGTCCGCCGGGCACCTGCTGCTCGGCGAGGTCGTCGCCACGGCCGGCCTGGTCTTGCTGATCTTCGGCTTGGCCCGCACCGACCGGCTGCGGTTCGCCCCGGTGGCCGTCGCCTCCTACATCGGCGCCGCCTACTGGTTCACCTCGTCGACGTCCTTCGCGAACCCCGCGGTGACCATCGGCCGTGCCTTCAGCGACACGTTCGCGGGCATCGCGCCCGGCTCGGTCGCGGGCTTCATCGGCATGCAGCTGATTGGCGCCGTGGTCGGGCTGGCGCTCGTGGCCCTCATCTTCCCGCCCGGGCGGGAAGCCGCCGAGTGACGCGGACGCCACAGGTGGTGGTGATCGGCGGCGGCCAGGCCGGGCTCGCCGCCGGCTACCACCTGCGCCGCCTGGGCGTGGACTTCGTCATCCTCGACGGCCAGTCCACGCCGGGCGGCGCCTGGCAACACACCTGGGACTCCCTGCACCTGTTCTCCCCGGCCGCCCACTCGTCCCTGCCCGGCCGGCTCATGCCGCCCCAGCCCTGCGAGACATACCCCGATGCCTCGCACGTGGTCGCGTACCTCGCGGACTACGAAAAGCGGTACGACCTTCCCGTCCAACGCGGCGCTCTCGTCCAGGCCGTGCACCGCGACGGACCCTTCCTCCGCATCCAGACCGACACCGGCACCTGGCAGGCCCGCGCGGTCATCAGCGCCACCGGCACCTGGACACGCCCTTCCTGCCGGCCGTCCCGGGACGCGAAGTCTTCCAGGGCCGGCAGCTGCACACCGTGGGCTACCGCCGCCCCGGCGACTTCGCCGGCCAGCGCGTCATCGTGGTCGGCGGCGGCAACTCCGGCGCCCAGATCGCCGCCGACCTCGCCCACGACACCGAGCTGACCTGGGTCACCCGGCGCCCGCCGCGGTTCCTGTCCGACGACATCGACGGCCGCGCCCTGTTCGACGTCGCCACCGCCCGCCGCCGCGCCCTGGACGAAGGCCGCACCGACACCGGCGGCGTCGCCTCGCTCGGTGACATCGTCGCCGTGGAGCCGGTCCGTGAAGCCCGCGACCGTGGCCTGCTCAAAGCCAGCCCGATATTCACCCGTCTTGTCCCCGGCGGCGTCGAGTGGGCCGATGGCACCCGCGCCGAGGCCGACGCGATCATCTGGTGCACCGGTTTCCGGCCCGTTCTCTCGCACCTCGCCCCGCTTCGACTGCGCGGCCGGCGCGGCCACATCGCCACCACCGGCACACAGGCCGTGGGCGAGCCACGGCTGCATCTGCTCGGCTACGGCGACTGGACCGGCCCCGCATCCGCCACCCTCATCGGCGTCGGCCGCCCCGCCCGCGACGCGGCCCGCGAGATCGGCGCGCTGCTCACGGCCGGAACGACGTAGGACCGGCCAGAGAACTGGCCCTTTGTCCAATGCCCTGGCGGACGCGGCGTACTGAAGACTGCCGATCGTGACCACGACTCCCGCATCCGACCGCCCCTCTTCTTGCTCTGAGCAGGAACGATGGTTGACCACCGGAGTACGGGGCATCGGCGCGGCCAGCTTCCTCGCCGACGTCGGCCACGAGATCCCACCGCCTTGCTGCCCTCCCTGCTGACCTCCACCCTCGGTGCGCCGGCCGCCGCGCTGGGCGCGATCGAGGGCGTCTCGGACGCACTCGCCGGGGCCGCCCGCTTCGGCGGAGGCATCCTGGCCGACGACCCGGCCAGGCGGCGCAAGGTCGCCGTCGGCGGCTGCACCACCACCGCCATGCTCGGCGCCGCCACCGCAGCCGCCACCTCGGTCTGGCAGGTCGGTGTGCTGCGGGCCGCCGCCTGGACGACACGCGGCCTGCGGGTGCCGGCACGCAACGCACTGCTGGCGGACATCGTCCCGGCGAGCGCGTACGGGCGGGCGTACGGCTTCGAGCGGATGATGGACAACCTCGGCGCCATCTTCGGCCCGTTTCTCGCGCTCGGCCTGGTCGCCTGGCTCGGGGTCCAGTGGGCCATTGGGTTGTCAGTGATCCCGGGCATGCTGGCCGCTGTCGCGATCGTCTACGCCATCCGCCACACCCCAGGCCGACCAGCCGGGACAAGGTACCGCTGCGGATCCGGGTACGGCCCGTGCTGCGTGGAGAGCTGGGACAGCTCATGGGCGCGGTCGCCGCATTCGAGGTCGGCGCCGTCGCCGCGACCCCGCTGATCCTGCGGGCGACAGATCTGCTCACACCGGGGTACGGCGGGCAGACCGCGACGTCCATCGCGCTCGGTCTCTATATCGCCTACAACGTCGCTGCTACCGCCGCCGCGGTGCCGGCCGGGCGACCGGCCGACCGGCTCGGCGCGCGAGGGTCCCCTCGTCGTTCTGGCGGGCGGCGTCGCCGCTTTCGCCGCCTCCTACGGACTCTTTGCTGTGAGCGGCACCACGATCGTTGTCCTGGCGATCCCGTTCTTCCTGGCCGGCGTGGGCATCGGCGCGGTGGAAACCGCCCAGTACTCCGCCGTCGCCACGCTCGCCCCGTCGGATCTGCGCGGCTCGGCCTTCGGCCTGCTGGCGACGGTGCAGTCCTTGGGCAACCTTGCCGCCTCGGTCGTGGCGGGCGTGCTGTGGACCGCGCTTTCCCCGGCAGCCGCGTTCACCTACTTGGCGGCCTGGATGCTCCTTGCCTTGGCGGGGTTGCTGTTCACGGCGGTTCGCCGCGCGTCCTGAGCAGCGGTCAGTCGTCCCCGCTTTCGATCAAGCCGCGGTAGGTGCGACGGCCAGCAGCTTGCCCATCGCGGCCAGCACGGACGGCTCGACGCGGTAGTACACCCACGTCCCGCGCCGCTCGGAGGTAAGCAGCCCGGCCTCCTTGAGCTTCTTCAGGTGGTGGGAGACGGTCGGCTGGGAGACGCCGACGTCGGAGATGTCGCACACGCATGCCTCCCCGCCCTCATGCGAGGCGACCGCGGAGAACAGCCGCAGCCGCACCGGGTCACCCAGCGCCTTGAACATCCGCGCGGCCGTCTCCGCCTCCGCTGCGGTGAACGGCCGCTCGGTCAGCGGCGGGCAGCACGGCACCACGGCGTCGGACTCCAGCAGCGGCAGCACCTTCGCATTCGACATGCGTCTATGTTGACATACGCCGAACCAAGCGGGCGAGGGTCACCGGCGCCCGAGACGGACCGCCAGATGACGGGCGATGCGGGCGGCGTCCCGGCCGACGCCGCGCAGCGAGTTGGAGGACAGGGAACGCTGCCACTCCAGCCCGACGAAGGCCAGGCCCGGCAGGGCGAGCGCGACGCCGCCGCGGTGCCGGGGGCGGCCGACGGCGTCCAGGGCGCCGTCGAGGCCGGCCAGGTAGGGCAGGTCGGGGCGGTAGCCGGTGGCCAGCACGATCACATCGGCCTCCTCCCGCATCCCGTCCGCCCAGACCACCTTCGTCTCTTCGGCGCCGGTAAACACCGGCCGCCGGTCCGGCGCGCCCTGGGCAAGGGCGGCGCGGTAGCGGCCGTCGTCGATGACGAGCTGGGTCGGCGGCTCGCGCAGCAGGCCGCCGAGCGGGGCGGTGTCCAGGCCGGTGCGCTGCAGCCAGAAGTGCAGGTCCCGCCCGGCGATCTGCCGGCGGATGAACTTCACCGGCGCGCGGCTGGCGAGCGTGGCCCGGGCCGCCTTCCCGAGTTCGACGGCGATCTGCACGGCAGAGTTCCCCGCGCCCACTACCACGGCCCGCTGCCCGGCGAACGGCTCCGGGCTGCGGTACTCGGCGGCGTGCAGCACCGTGCCGGTGAACGTCTCCAGGCCCGGCAGGGCGGGGCGGTGGGGCCGGCCGAACGTGCCGGACGCCGCGACCACGGCCCTCGCCGAGAGTCGGCCGCCGCCAGCCAGCTCCACCTCGAAGCCGCCGTCGCCGCGCCGGACGGCGGCGACCCGGTGGCCGGTGCGGATGTCCGCATCCAGGTGCGCGGCGTACGCGGACAGGTAGGCGACGACCTCGTCCCGGTGCGGGTAGCGGTCTGGATCACCGCCCCGGAACGGCATGCCGGGAAGGAGCTGTACCGGGCGGGCGAAAGAGGGTGAGGCTGTCGAAATACCGCGGCCACGACCCGGCGGCCTGGCCGGACGCCTCCAGCACCACGGGCGTCACGCCGTGCCGCAGCAGAGCGTGCGCGGTCGCAAGGCCGGACTGGCCGCCGCCGATTACGACGACGTCAACGTGCTCCATGAATGAACCCCAGATTCGACGAGTGTCTATGTTGACGTTCATCAATACAGGTGCCATGCTGACGGCGCAAGCCATCGACAGATGTCGAAACAAGAGGAGTCGATCGTGAACGCCCCTGCGACCGCCGACTTGCCCGTCGTCGTGATCGGAGCCGGACCCGCCGGTCTGGCCGCCGCCGCTCACCTCACCGGCCGCGGCATCGAACCCCTGGTCCTGGAGGCCGGACCGGCTGCCGGCGCGGCGGTGCGCGAGTGGTCGCACGTCCGGCTGTTCTCCACCTGGGGCGAGGTCGTCGACCCGGCCGCCGAGAAGCTCCTCGCGCCCACCGGCTGGACGCGGCCCGACCCGGCGACCTACCCTCCGGCGGCGACTGGGCCGGGCAGTACCTGCAGCCCTGGCCGACGTCCTCGGCGAGCAGGTGCGCACCGGCGCCCGCGTGACCGGCGTCTCCCAGGCGGGCCGGGACCGGATCGTCGACGCCGACCGGGACACACAGCCCTTCGTCGTCCACGTCGCCCACGCCGACGGAGCCGAGGAGCGGCTGTTCGCCCGCGCCGTCATCGACGCCTCCGGCACCTGGACCGCCCCCGGCCCGGCCGGCGGCAGCGGCCTTGCCGCGCTCGGCGAGCGCGCGGCGGCCGACCGGATCACCTACCGCGTCCCGGACCTGAAGGACCCGGCCGTCCGGGCCCGGTACGCGGGCAAGCGCACCGCCGTCATCGGCTCCGGGGCTTCCGCCTTCACCGCGCTGGCCTACCTCGCCGACCTGGCCAAGGCCGACGACGGGAAGGGGACGAAGGCGGTGTGGATCCTGCGCCGCTGCATCTCCGGCTCCACCTTCGGCGGCGGAGAAGCCGACCAGCTCCCCGCCCGCGGCGCCCTCGGTCTCGCGGCGAAGGCCGCCGTCGACGACGGGTACGCGGACGCGGTCACGGGCTTTCGCACCGAGGCGATCGAGTGCGACGGCGACGGCCGCCTGGTGCTGGCCGGTGAGGACGGCCGTCGCCTGGAGCCGGTGGACGAGGTGATCGTGCTGACCGGCTTCCGCCCGGACCTGTCCTTCCTGTCCGAGATCCGCCTCGGCCTGGACGAGCGCCTGCAGGCCCCCATCGCCCTCGCCCCGCTGATCGACCCCAACCAGCACTCCTGCGGCACCGTCTACCCCACGGCCACCGCGAGCTCGCCCACCCCGAACAGGGCATCTACCTGGTCGGCATGAAGTCCTACGGCCGCGCCCCACGTTCCTGGCGATGACCGGCTACGAGCAGGTCCGCTCCGTCGTCGCCGCCATCGCCGGCGACCTCGACTCCGCCGACCGCGTCGAACTCACCCTCCCCGAAACGGGCGTCTGCGGCGGCGCCAGCCTCTTCGACACCCCCGAGACCGACCAGACCGGCGGCTGCTGCGCCCCGGCGCCCCAGCTCGTCCAGCTCAGCGCACCGGCCGCTGCCGAGCAGGCACCGGCGGGCGGCTGCTGCGGCTCGTGACCACTCCCAGCACCCGCCAGCGCGGGGCCGCGACCGAATCGGGGACCGGTCGCGGCCCCGCGCCGCCCTGCCCGCGCTCTGCCTGACGCAGATCACCAGCTGGGGCATCGTCTACTACGCCTTCCCCGTCCACTTGAGGCCTGGTGAACGTAGCGCGATGCAGGGCCGTACCGGCCGCAGTGCTTTGCTGCCTGCTCGCTGTTGGCGGCTGTGGTGGAGGCGGGACAGGCGGGAACTCGGGCGGGGTCGCCGCGTCGGGCGGTGGAGGCTCTGACGATCGGCGTCCGGCCATCCCGGCTGCACTGATCGGCGACTGGAGCGGCGGCAGTTCCGATGGCTTCGAGTCTTCCGTCTACAGCTTCCGTGAGGACGGATCGTTCAGTCAGGACATCCTCGGCCAGCGCATTACCGGCCGCTTCGCGGTCGGCGAAAACCAGTTGACGATGTACCCGGCACGGGGAGCACCGCTCACGTTCCAGTGGGGTATCGGACAAGATGGCTACCTGTACCTCGATGGCGAGAGTTACGTGCGGTTCAGGTGATTCCGCCTCCGGCCGGGGATCCGGCTGCCAGCCACTGCTGGAACTCGCGATGGCGAAACTGGTAGGCACCGCCGGACGTGCGGAGCAGGCCGACCTGGTGTGACCACTTGAGGAACCGCCCGATCCTTCGGGGAAGTTGGCCCTGGAGACACAGCAGGAATACCAAATGCCTTCGACCGCCGCCGAACATCATCACCCAGCGCGCAGATACGGCCAGCAGGCCCACGGCAGCGATGTCGAGGCCGGGCACTGAGGTAAGCATAAGCGTATTAGAAAACGACATCACCCACCATGCGGTCATCGTGGAAATCCCGGCGGCGATGAACATCAAGCACCCGATGAGGAGATCGCCCCGGAATACGTAGCGCCATCTCACCGCCGTATTGACGTCGGTCGGATACATGCTGCCAAATGCCTGGCCGATACCGGAGCCATTGAGAACCATGGTCCCCATCCGTACCGAGCAGAGAACAGTTACGGTCGGAATAAGGGTGACGAACCAATCCCATCCGATTCCGGAGAACAGCCAGGCCGCGGGAAGGGAGACGAGGCCAGCCAGCGCGGCAAGGGCGAAGGCGGGGGGTAGTCCCGTGATCAGAAGCGACAGGGTTGCTTCTGAGAACACCCGCCCCCAGGGTACACAGGGAGGGAAGTCACCTGCCTGCCTGGCCACTTCCCATGCCACCAGCGCAGCGAAAAGGCCGATTAAACCGATCAGTTCCGGGCTTGGACTTTCAGCAAGGAGGGGAACGGGTAGCAGGAGAAGCGCGAAGAGGAGGCCGGCCGCCGCGGCATCCAGGTAGCGCACCTGGTTCACGCCAGCGATCGGCCACAGCTGATGCTGGTGGATATCGACGCGCTCAACGGGGCCGCCCTGCAGATGGCAGGCGATCGTGCTGAGCCAGCGCCTCACTTTCTCAGCGTCATACCGCGTTGCTCCCGAGTCCACGACAGCCGGGATGAACAGGGCCAGAAGGCGGTCCCTCAGCGCCTGTGTCGTGGCGCATGTGAAGAGTTCCGAAGGATCGCCATTCCTGTTGTAGACCGTTTTGGCCAAGAACAGCCACCAGGGTGTGGTCAGGGTCTCCCGCAGCCCAGCACCGTACTGCGGATGAGACCATCTCGCCGGCAGGGCGTCGAGAAAAGCTCGCCAACGCGGGTCGTCCTCGAACAGCACAGTCAGGTGGGCCTGGATCTGTGCATAGCTGATGGGATCGATGTCGATGCCGACTGCATGACGCAGACGCTCAGCCACGGGCAGGCTGTTGTAGTGGTCGGTGCGGCACATTAGAATCAGGGGTTGCTCAGCCACCACGGACCCATATTCGTTGAGGGCCTTCAATGCGGCCAAAGCACGAGGCGCCCGGGGGTCCGGCAGTTGCTGCCCATCCGGGCCACGCACAGGATTTCCGTCCTCATCAGTACGGCCCGGGTCCATTTCATCCAGGCCATCCAGGACCGGAAGTACAAGCTGATGCTCCACAATCCAGATCGCACGTTCCTCGGAAATACCAGCCTTGATCACATGGTTGATCAAGAGCTTCTCAAACGGGACCTTGGTATCCCATTCGGCCAGTGGGACCCGCACGGGCACGGGTTCACCCGGCTTGCGCTGCTTGATGAGTTCCCTCACCAAAACCACTGACAGCACCGTCTTACCAGCGCCAGGAGCGCCCGTGATGACGAGGCGAGGCTTCGTGCATGACTGGTAGTAGGTGGCGATGTCTGGATAGTCGGGGCCAGCCGAAGGACCGTTCCCTTCCAGCTGTCCGTGTTCCGGACCTTCACCACGGATCCTGCCGTAGGGACGACGGGTGAAGGTGAGGGTCAGCCGTTCTTGGTCAGCCCCGACCAGAGCACGCAACTGCAGCCCTTCGGCCTTACTGACCCTTCCCGCCAGCGTTCCAGCCGCCTTCTCGGCGAGTTCGAGCGCGTCGTCCGGCTGCGGCCAGGCAGCCTTCACGCCAGCCAGTGCGACCGGGAGACCAACCGCCCCGAGCACCATTGCCATGATCGAGGAGGTGTCGCCCGCATCTTGGCCACCTCTCGACAACTGAACGATCGCCCATCCGCACATGATCAACGCAGACAGCCCGGAGATCAGTAGGGCCAGCCCCATCCAGCGCCTTCGAGCCATACCTGAAGTGTGCTCAGAGGCACCCATGACCGATACGCGGGACTGATAGACCGTGACAGAAGTGGCACAGAGCAGCGGGGCAGCTCATTCAGACGAAGGGCCCAGGCTCTGTTGCCCTTCAGGAAAAGCCACTTGCCGCAGTAAATGCCGGATTTACTGCGGCGGAGCCCCTACCGTGATCATCGCGACCTGCGGCGGGCTCTCCGGCTGCCGCAGGCCAGGTGTACGCATTTACGGCCCTCGGGGAGTATCCGAACGGAAATTGGCGGTAGCCGTTGACCCTGATCATGGCCCGGTCGGGATGAGGGCACCAACCGGGTTCTCGTACTCGCGGCGGGCCTTGCGCTGGGCCGGAACCGCGGGGGCGCCATGGATGCCGTCGAGCGGCTGGCAGCGGGCGAGGAGCCCTCGGTGCACGACGGAGACGGCGCTGACGCGCAGGGTGTAGCCCTGTCCTCGCCGCACAGTGACGCCCTGGTCGAGCGCGGCGCGCTCGGCGGGCTCCAGCTCGGCCGAGCGGAGGAAGTCGGCGACCTTGCCCGGCATGTCGTCTCCCAGACCGCCGGGGTAGCCGGCTCTGCGGTCGACTCCGGCGGTTCCTGCCGGTACGGCGCGTTTCTCGGCGCACGCCCGTCCTGGCGACTGCGCGGCGGGACGGGGACGGGACTGTCGTGGCGCGGGATCCGGTCAGCCCGGGGCGATCCGGCTGAGCTGCTCCCAGGACCGGTACAGATCCGCCTGGGCCTGGTCCATCTCCAGGACGTGATCGAAGGACTGGCTGCCGACGATCAGCCGTCGGGGCGGGTCCGGCAGTGTGGCCAGCTCCATGATGACCGGGGCAGCAGTGTCTGGCTCCGGGGTGACGGCGTCGCCCCACATCGCCTCCATCTCGGTGCGCAGGGGCTGATACTGCGCCAGGGGTTCGGTGGTGGTGGTGCCGGTGGTGAACAGGCCGGTGTTGTAGCCGCCCATCTGCACGATGGTGACCTTGATGCCGAGCCCTTCGACCTCCATCGCCAGTGCCTCGCTGACCGAGTCCAGCGCGGCCTTGCCTGCGCCGTAGAAGCCGACGGTGGCCATGCCACCGCCGCTGCCCATCGAGGTGACCTGGAGGATCCGTCCCCGCCTTGGGCGCGCAGGTAAGGAAGGACCGCCTGAGCCACCCACACGGCGCCGAAGAAGTTCACGTCCATATGCGCCCGGATCTGTTCCTCCGTGGCTTCCTCCACCATGCCGTAGAGCAGTGCGCCGGCGTTGTTGACGACGACGTCCAGCCTGCCGAACGCAGCTGCCGCCCGCTCCACCCCGTCGAACACGGTCCGACGGTCGGTGACATCCAACGCATGCGGGACCAGGCGGTCGGGGTACTTCTCGGTCAGTTCCTCCAGAGGCTCGACGTTGCGGGCGACAGCCACTACGCGGTCGCCGCCCGCCAAGGCGGCCTCGGCGAAGGCCCTGCCCAGGCCGCGGGATGCGCCGGTGATGAGCCAGACTCTTGCATTCGCCATAATGCATCACTCTCAGTAAACGAAACGGTGCGTATCGATTCGTTTGCAGCCTAGAGTACGCTCCTGGTTCTTTCAATACGGATCGTCTCGTTTCTTTTGGGGCTAGGCTGGACGCATGTCCAACGAGAAGGGGCCGGACCACTCCCGGCGCAAGGAGCGATCCCGGCAGGCAATTCTCGCGGCCACCCGCGCCCTGGTCGCAGAGGAGGCATACGAGAAGGTCACGGTCGAAGCCATCGCTGCCCGGGCCGGCGTCGGCAAGCAGACGATCTATCGGCGGTGGCCGTCGAAGAGCGCGATCGTCTTCGCCGCGCTTCTGGCTCTGAGTGAGGATGCGGACGGGCAGTCGGTCGCGCTGCCGGACACGGGCGACCTCGAGGCCGACCTCAAGCTCGTCATGCGTGCCACGGCGGAGGAGTTCGCCGACCCGTCCTTCGACAGACTGATCCGGGCCCTCAACACCGAGATCTCCAACGATGCCGCGCTGGCGGCCGAGTACCGGGAGAAGCTGGCCCAGCCGCTGGAAGATGCGAAGAGGGCGCGCTTGCGCAGCGCCCAGGAAGTCGGCCAGCTTGACGCGGACGCCGACCTCGACCTGGTCCTCGAGGTGCTCTATGCCCCCTCTTCCAGCGGTGGCTGCACCGCAGTAACCCGCTGACCGCCGCATACGCCGACTCACTTGTCGACGCGACCCTCAGAGCTTTCGGCCCCTGAACAGGAGTGAATCCACAAGCGCAGAGCTCGGACCGGTCGGCTCCTGCCCACTGAACGCCCGTCATCAAGCGTTCCAGCCCGGAGACGTAGATGGTGGCTCCGGGGCTGGACCGCTTCTGATCGCGCGGGCCTGCGGCTATCCGTCCTCGGCGTCGTCCGTCTTGTCATCCGTGTGCGGGTCGCGCAGTTGCCGCAGGCCCGGCGCCGGCGGGCGGGTGAAGGCATAGCGGCCGAGGAAGTTGATGTGGTCGTACTGGAGTGGGGAGAGCCGGCGGGCAGTTCGTCGGTGACGGGGAAGCCGTCGGCGGCCGGCTGTTTGACGGCGGCGTCGATGTAAAGGCTGTTGAGCAGGACTACGCAGTTGAGGGCCAGTCCGAGGGCGCCGAGCTGGTCCTCCATTCCTCGCGGTAGTGCTGGCCCAGTTCGTCGCGCTGTCCGAAGAAGATCTTCCGGGCGAGGCGATGGCGGGCCTCGGTGACGTTGAGCTGGGCGCCGATCATGCGCCGGTATCCTCGTCGGAGACGAACTGGAGAAGGTGCAGGGTCTTGAAGATCCGTCCCGTAGTGGGCGAACGCGTCGCCCAGTCCGGTCGGTTTGCCGTCGCGGGAGAGCATGCGAATCAGGTCGTGCCCGCGGACCTCGCCCGGGGCCAGGGAGCCTGCCACGCGGAGCATGTCGCCCCAGTGGGCGCGTATCCGGTCCAGGCGGATGGTGTGGTTGGAGACCGGCTGGAGCGGCCCGTAGTCGGCTGCGGTGTTCGCCCGCCACAGCCGGGCGTCGGAGATGTCGGCGATCCTGGGCGAGAACTGGTAGCCGCAGATCGCGAACAGGCCGAAGACGATGTCGGAGTACGACGCGGTGTCGGTGATGACGGTCTCCGGCTTCGGGCCGCCGTCGCGGGCGTGGATGGCGTCCAGGATGAACAGTGAGTCGCGCAGCGTGCCCGGCACGACCACCCCGCCCAGCCCCATCACCTGGTCGTGTACCACGTTCAGCCAGGTGGCGCCCTTGTGCCGCAGCCCGAAATACCGAGGGTTCGAACCCGCGTACAGGGTCTGCACGGGCACGGTGAAGCGGACCCCGTCGGCGGAGGCGACCAGGCCGCCACCCCACGCCCTCACGACGTCGATCTTTGCCTGGGCCTCGATGAACAGGCCGTTCGCCACCGAGATGTTCTCCGCCCGGAAGTAACCGTGATCGACCTGGACCAGACGGCCCCGACTGAGTGCCGGGACGTCCGGCTTGATGACCGGGGTGAACCCGACGTTGCACGCTTCCGTCAGCAGGACGGCGCACAAACTGGTGGTGAAGCCCCTTCCATGTGGGAGTCGGCGCCGGAGATGTGCGTGAACGCGTCCGCCATCCCCGTCAGCTCGGCGACCTCCAGCAGCAGCTCGGGGAAGTCGACCTTCGGCCAGCATGCCGTTGACCAGCTGCCGGAACGGCGGCATGAGCTTGGGCTCCTCCGCCTTGCCGAGCTTGCCCAGCTTCAATTTCCCGCCCACCACCTCCAGCGCCGTGTTCCCGGGCAGCCCAGCGGCGACCTGGACGTACGCGGCGTGCAGCGCGGAGGCGAGTTTCGGCGAGGTGTCCGGCCGGTTCGCTCTCCAGACCGAGAGCGGTGAGCACCTTCGGCTCGGCGGCCGTCCACTTCTCCCCGGCCAGCAGCTTGGCACGGGGTCGCCCCAGCGGTCGCCGTCCTTGGCGAACACGTCCCGCCGGCGCAGCGAGCGGTGCAGATGCTCCAGGACGCAGAACGAATACGCGGCCTTGTCGACCAGGCCGTGCGGCACGTTGCGGTTGTCGAACACCAGCCGTCGCCACGAGCCCGTCACCAGATCGGCGGCAACCTCTTCGGCGCCGACCTTCTTGCGGCCGATCAGATCCGGGAGCCGCTCTAGGGCCTGAACGACGGGGGCGCCGGCTTCGACGGCGCCGAAGTCGATGACCTCGACCAGGAGGCGGACAAAGCCACGCACCGTGCCGTAGCGGGCGACCAGCTCGGCCCGCCATTCCGCATCGTCGTCCCCTCGATGTCCGGGACCACCGAGGCGATCGTGGCGAGCGCCTCGGCCAGTTGCTCGCGCTGCACGACCTGCTCGATGGCGGACCACGCGTCGACCACGGAGACGAGCTCGCCGGTGTCGGTCGCGGGCGGCGTCGTCATCAGCACATCGACCGCCGCGGCGACCTTCTTCGCGGCCTTGCGCAACTGGGGCAGAGCCTTGAGCTTGGCGTCGTTGCCCATCCGCTCGGCCTTCACCAGCAGCTTGGTGGCCATCAGCGCATGCAGCAGATCGAGTGCGTCATCCACCGTCGCGGTCTCCAGGTGCCGCACGGTCGCCAGCAGCGTCGCAGTCTCGCCGCGTGACCTCCAGCCGCTTCAGTGTCGCCGCCTTCGAGGTCAGCCCGTACCGGGCCAGCCCGGTCATCCGCCGCGGTCGCTTTCGCGTACGTCAGGGAGGCGGCGATCTCCGCGGCGTCGATCTCGACGACGGTGGGCGCCCGCCCTCCTTGTCGTCGAAGGAGCGCTGTTTCAGGCGGCCGGTGACGCTTACCCAGCCGTCTTGGGGCTGACCAGTCCGGTTTCGTAGGCGGTGACCACGGCCTGGACGCGGTCGCGGAGTTGGAGTTTGGCGAGGATGCGGCCGACGTGGGTTTTCACGGTCGTCTCGGACAGGTAGAGACGCTCGGCGAGTTCGGCGTTGCTCAGGCCCTGGGCCAGTAGCCGCAGGACTTCCAGTTCGCGTGGGGTGAGGGTTCGCAAGTCGCGGTGTGCAGTGGTGTTGGGGGCGGGCGGAGGGTGTGGGCGTGGCGCTCGACGAGGCGGCGGGTGATGGCCGGGGCGAGCAGGGCGTCGCCGGTGCGGACCAGGCGGACGGCGGCGACCAGGTGCTCGGGGGTGACGTCCTTGAGCAGGAAGCCGCTGGCTCCGGCGGCGAGCGCGGCGTAGACGAGGTCGTCGAGGTCGAAGGTGGTCAGCATGATCACGCGGGGTGCGTCGGGGGCGCCGGTGAGGATGCGGCGGGTGGCCTCCAGGCCGTCCAGCTCGGGCATCCGGATGTCCATCAGGACGACGTCGGGGCAGGTGCGCAGGACCGCCTGGACGGCCTCTTCCTCGTTGGCCGCCTCGGCGACCACATCGATGCCGTCGGCCATGAGGATCAGGCGGAATCCGGTGCGGACGAGTGCCTGGTCGTCGGCGACCACCACGCGCAGGGGGCACTCACACGGTCTCCAGAGGAGTCAGGGGGATGTGGGCCTTGACACGGTAGCCGCCGGTCAGGCGGCGTCCGGTGTGCAGGGTGCCGTCGTAGACGGACAGGCGCTCGCGCAGGCCCAGCAGGCCGCGGCCGTTGCCGGTGGCCGCGGCGGCGGAGGGCGTGCCGCCGGTGTCGGTGATCTCGACCTTCAGATGGTCGTCGGCGTAGTCGACGCTCACGTTCGCCTGCGCCCCATGGGCGTGCTTGACGGTGTTGGTCAGGGCTTCCTGGACGACGCGGTAGGCGGCGAGGCCGACGCCGGAGGGAACGTCGCGCGGGGTGCCGGAGGTGGTGAGGGTGACGGGTACTCCGGTGTGGCGCATGCCGTCGACGAGGGAGTCCAGCTGGTCGAGGCCCGGCTGTGGGGCGAGGTCGGGGGCGGCTGGTTGGTCGGGGTCCTGCGGGTCGTTCATGGTGAGCAGGCCCATGGTGTGGCGCAGTTCGGTCAGTGCCGAGCGGCCGGCCGCCTCGACGGCGAGGAGCGCCTCGCGGGCCTCGTCGGGGGCGAGGCCCATGACCTTGCGGGCGGCGCCCGCCTGGATGGTCATCATGCTCACGTTGTGGGTGACGACGTCGTGGAGCTCGCGGGCGATGCGAGCTCGCTCCTGCTCGGTGGCGCGGCGCAGCTCCTCGGCGCGTTCACGCTCCAGGGCCGATACCCGGTCCTGGCTTTCGGCGGTACGCAGCTTCCAGGTGCGCATGCCGTTCGCCGCGAAGATCAGCGGGATGAGGATGAGGAGGGGGACGTACTGGGTGGGGACGATGGGCGGTGACGTCATCGCGCCCATGATGCGAGTGTGCTCGTCTGTGCCGATGGTGAACACGGGCACCGGCAGGCTGAGCAGGGTGGCGGCCCGGTAGGGGCCGTAGACGGCGGCCGTATAGGCGGCGATGACGATCGCGTAGAAGGTGATCCGCTGCGCACTGTGCGGCGTCATCGCGGCCGCGGCCGTCACGGTCCACAGCACTGCCAGTGGATACCGGCGGCGCAGGACGAGGGGCGCCCAGGCAAGCACCGTGAGCGCCACCACAGTGATCCCGATGCCCAGTTCCGACCCGAGCACGAGCGTCGCGATGCCGTCGGGTGAGGCGCGCAGCTGGTCCGGGCCGTTGTTCACGGCCCATTGGAGTACGTGGGTGCCGAAGGCCAGCGCGAGCAGCACGTCGAAGATCTGACTACGCCGGGTGGGGCGGGGCAGCGGGCCGGTCGGTTGCCGCAGCAGGGCGACGCCGTCGCTCAGGCGGGCTGCCACGGACGCTGTGTTCATCGATCCATTGTCGCCGACCGCCGCCGCGCCCCACATCGTTCCCGCAGATCACCCGCGTACGCCGCACGACTACTTCTCAAGGAGGACCCTCGCCGGAATGTCGTCCTCGCGACCCGCCGATATGGCTCCGGCTGCTGACGCGGCGCGGCCCTGCCCGCTCCTAGCGTCGGTCGGGCCCAGCCGGGCAGAAGGTACGGACCCGAGGAGAACCCCATGCCCACCACGCCAGTGATCGAGCTGCGCGGCGTGAGCCGTCGCTACGACTCAGCCTCGGACGGACCGCCCGCTCTGCAGGACGCCTCCCTGACCGTGCGAGCCGGTGAGGCCGTCGCGATCCTCGGGCCGTCGGGTAGCGGCAAGTCCACGCTGCTCAATCTGATCGCGGGCCTGGACCGGCCGGATGCGGGCACGGTCACCGTGGACGGCGTACGGGTCAGCGGGCTCGGTGAAGCGGCGGCGGCCCGCTTCCGGCGGGCCAAGATCGGGATGGTGTTCCAGTTCTTCCATCTCCTCGACGACCTGACCGTCACCGACAACGTGACGCTGCCCGCCCAGCTCGCGGGCATGGCGCGCGGCACGGCGCACCGGCGGGCGGCGGAGCTCCTGGAGGCCCTGGGCATCGACCGGCACGCCCGCGCCCATCCGGGCCGACTGTCCGGTGGTGAGCGTCAACGTGTTGCCGTGGCCAGGGCGTTGATGAACCGACCGCCGCTGCTCCTTGCCGATGAGCCGACCGGAGCACTGGACTCGGCGTCCGGCAACGACGTCAGCGCGCTGCTGCGAGAGCTGCACGCCGACGGCCAGACCGTCGTCCTGGTCACCCACGACGAGGCCCTCGCCCAGGCGTGCACGACCCGGACGATCCACCTCGCCGACGGCCGGATCGCCGCAGACACCACGAACTCCCTGGCGGAGGCGGCCCGTTGAGCACGTCAAGCCGAGGGTCGTTCCGCAGTCGTGTCGGCGTCCTGAGCCATGTCGTCCGCTCCGGGGTGGGGCGTCGCCGGGTGCAGACCGTGGTGATCGCGCTCGCCGCGCTGATGGCGGTGGCCTCGTCCGTGCTCGCCGGGTCGCTGCTCGTGGCGTCCAGCGGGCCGTTCGACGACGCGTTCGCACGGCAGGACGGTGCGCATCTGTCCGTCCAGTACGCGCCGGGTGCCACCGACGCCGAGCTACGGGCCACCGGCGACGCCTCCGGGGTGACTGCGGCAGCCGGACCCTTCCGTACGACGACGCTCACCCCGCGCTTCTCCGACGATCTCCCCGAGCCGCCGATGACCGTGGTCGGACGGGCCGAGCCGGGCGGAGCCGTCGACCGCCTCTCGCTGACCGCAGGCCGATGGGCCTTTGGCCCGGGTGAGATCGTGCTGCCGGCCGGCGGCTGGAGCTCCTCGGTCATCGGCCGGCAGGTCACCTTCCCCGATCTGCCCGGCTCGCCGGCCCTCAAGGTGGTCGGCGCGGCCCGCTCGGCAACCGGCACCGCCGAAGCCTGGGTCACCCCGGACCAGCTCACCGCGCTCACGCCGCACGGGCGGCCGGCCGGCCGCCAGATGCTGTACCGCTTCGCGGCGGCGGACACCGCGGCCCAGGTCACGGCCGGCCGCGAGGCGGTGACCGGGCAGCTTCCCGCGAAGGCAGTCGCCGGATCCCAGTCATGGCTCACCGTAAAGAAGAGCGCTGAACGTGACACCGCGCTCTACATCCCCTTCCTGATGGCTTTCGGAGTGCTCGGTCTGGTCATGTCGGTGCTCATCGTGGGCAATGTGGTGGCGGCCACGGTCGGCTCGGCCACCCGCCGGATCGGCATCCTCAAGGCGATCGGTTTCACCCTGCCCAGGTCGTACGCGCCTACCTGGGCCAGGCCCTGCTGCCGACGCTCGCGGGCACGGCCCTCGGTGCCGTGGCGGGCCATCTCCTGGCCGTCCCGATCCTGGCCGAGGCCGAAGAGGCATACGGTGCAAGCGGGTTGGGGGTCGAACCGTGGATGGATGCGGCCGTGATCGCCGGGGTGCTCGGGCTCGTGGCCGCGACCGCGTGCGCCTGCGCCTGGCGAGCGGGCCGACTGCGTACCGTCGAGGCGCTCGCCACCGGCCGCGCACAGCAGGAGCGCCGCGGCCGGTGGGCGGCACGCCTGGCGGCACGGCTGCCGGTGTCCCGTCCGGTCGCGCTCGGTCTGACCCGGCCCTTCGCGCGGCCCGCCCGCACGCTGGCCATGGGCACGGCGATCGTGTTCGGCGCCATCGCCGTCACTTTCACGGTGGGCCTGGGTTCCTCGCTCGGCGAGGTGATGGCCGCGCGCGACCATGACGCCGCGGATGTCACGATCGGCGTGCTCCATCCGCCGTTCCAGGACGAGGAGAAGAAGGCCCGGGCGGACCCGGGCAAGGTGATCGGGCAGCAGCCCGGCACCCGGGCACACTTCGGCACGGCGACCACCTCGGTGACGGTCGCGGGGGTCTCCGGCTCGACCCGGGTCACCGCGTTCACCGGTGACGCCTCGTGGGCCGGGTACGCGATGGTCAGCGGCCGCTGGCTCAAAGAGCCCGGTGAGGCCGTGGTACCGACCGGATTCCTCACCGCGACCGGACAGCACGTGGGCGACGTCATCACCCTCAATGGACGCCGGGCGCCCGTCACGGTGCGGATCGTGGGCGAGGTCCTCGACCCCCGCTACGACGGCATGCAGGTCCTCACGGACGCCGCCACGCTGAAGTCCGCCGAGCCCGGCCTCATTCCCACCGGCCACCACATCGCGGTCAAGTCGGGTACGGATGCGGGCAGTTACACGGCAGCCCTGAACAAGGAGCTGCGCCCGCTGAGTCTGACCGCCGACGTGGGCGGCTCCGAGGGCAGCAGCGAGATGATCGTCACGCTCAACTCCCTGTCCGCTGTGCTGACCCTGCTGCTTGTAGCAGTCGCCGCCCTCGGCGTACTCAACGGTGTACTCCTCGACACCCGCGAGCGAGTCCGTGAGCTGGGCATTCACAAGGCACTCGGCATGACGCCGCGCCAGACCACCAGCATGGTCCTCACCTCGGTCACGCTGACCGGCCTGGCCGGCGGCGCCCTCGGAGTACCCCTCGGGGTGGCCCTGCACGGCTGGGTGATGCCCGCCATGGGCGACAGCGCGGGGCTGCGCCTCCCGGACACAGTGATCGCCGTGTATCAGGCGCCGGAGCTGGCACTCCTGGGCCTGGGCGGGCTGGCCATCGCGATCCTCGGCGCGCTGTTGCCGGCCCGGTGGGCGGCCCGGATGCCGACGGCTGCCGCCTTGCGCACGGAGTAGACCCGCCACGGACAACCGCCCAGCACGGTGCTGAGCGAGCCCTCCGCCGTCGAGTACGGAGAGGCACCCGCCGGAAGCCCCGAACACCCCGGTCTCCTGGAAACCGGGGTGTTCGTGCTGGGCGCGCATCGGGCGGCCGCGGGCCCGTGGACTGACCCTGATGTGCGACATCCCGTGAGTTCCTCTGACCTCCGCTGCGTCCCCGCCCCCGTGGCCAGGGGTTCTTCCACGTTCAGGTGTCTTGTCATCGAGTGACGTAACTTCGAGATTATTGAAGCGTTCTCACCGTGTCCGGACTGGTGTGCAGTCGGGCTGAAGGTGAGGAGGCCAGGGTTGGCGTTGGCGGTCGTACGGGACCTGCGCGAGATCCGAGCGCCGGTCTCGACGGAGGAACTGGAGCAGTTCGGGACCGATGTGCTGGCCGGGTTCGTCCTCGCACGAGCTTCGGCCGGGCTGGCGGACGGCACGATCCGCGGGGATGTCGGGCACCTGGAGCAGATCCGGTCCTGGTTCGGCCGACCACTGTGGGAGATGGAGCCGGCCGACGCCGACGCGTATTTCGGGAAGGTGCCGCGAGCTCGCCCAGCGGCACCCGGCTGGCTCGCTCGCAGGCCCTGGTCATCGTCCTGACCGGCCATGTCGAGGGCGACATGGTCCGGTACTCGGAAGTCTTCCCGGTACTTCGGTCGCGCGGCCTGAGCGTCGAGCGGACCACGGAAGTGCTCGACCACATCGGCGTGTTCCTCGACGACCGGCCGTCATCGTTCGAGCTGTGGCTGGAGTCCAAGCTCGACGGTCTCGCCACCGGGATCGCCCACGATGTCGGAGACTGGGCCCGGCTGCTGCACGACGGCGGCCCCGTTCCAGGCCCGCCATGCGGCGACGGTCTGGAACTACCTCAACCGGATCCAGCCCGTGCTGCTGGAATGGTCAGACCGTTACGACCACCTGCGCGAAGTCACCCGCGACGACGTACTCACCCACCTCGAAACCGTGCAGGGCTCGCAGCGGCAGACCACGATCATCGCCCTGCGGTCGCTGTTCGGCCGGGCCAAGAAGAACGGCACCATCTTCAAGAACCCGACCAGCCGCATCCGGGTCGGCCAGCGCGAGGAAGGCGTCATCCAATCCCTGGAGCCTGAGCACATCAACGGTTCCATCGCCGCCGTCACCCATCCCGCCGACCGGCTGATCCTCGCCCTTGCCGCCGTCCACGCGACACGGCCTGCGGCGATCCGCCGCCTCCGACTCGACGACCTCGACATCGGCAACCGGCGCCTGTCCATCGACGGCCGCACCCGCCCGCTGGACGAACTCACTCTTCAAGGCATCTGGGAATGGCTGGAGTTCCGCCGCTTCCGCTGGCCCGACACCGCCAACCCGCACCTGCTGATCAATGAACACACTGCGCTGGGAACCGGCCTCATCGGCAAGAGTTCGGTCGCCGGGCCGGCACTGCACCGCCAGACCGCCACCCTGGAACGACTCCGCATGGACCGTCAGCTCGAAGAAGCCCTCGCTCACGGCCCCGACCCGCTCCACCTCGCCGAGGTCTTCGGCCTGACTGAGAAGACCGCGATCCGATACGCGAACTCCGCCCGCGCTCTTCTGGAGCGGGACCTGGAGTCCGACCCCGTGGCTTTGTCAGTGACAACCGACTCCATCGGTAGGTCTGTGTCAACTCCACTTCGCGATCTCAGATCCAAGATCTGAAGGTGAGAAATGACTCCGCCCTGAGGGCCCAGGTGTTGCAGTCGTCTCGTACTCGTTCATCGGCGGGGTAAAGCAGATGCGATGAGCGTCCGACGCTGTCAGGCTGCGCGCCATGGACCGCGAAATGATCTCTCGGCTGTCACACGCTGATCACCCCATCAACAGCCCTCTTGACGATGAGTCGGTGCGCCGACTGCTCCTTCGAACCGTGGACCGGGGCGATGAACGCGTGCTCGACCTCGGCTGCGGTGGGGCGGCTTGGCTCCTACGGACACTGGCCACTCATCCAGATGTGACCGCCGAGGGCGTCGACAACTCAGCCCAGGCCCTGGCCAAGGCCCGGAAGGAGGCGGCCGATCTGGGAGTCGAACAACGACTCGTACTTCACCACCAGGACGCCGCGGAGTTCGCGTCTCGCCAGCGCTTCGATGCAGTGCTCAGCGTCGGTGCCACCCATGCCTTCGGCGGTCTCCTGCCCACCCTCGATGCTGCCCACAGGCACCTCGTCCCCGGCGGCCGCGTCCTGGTCGGCGATGCCTATTGGGAGTGCGAGCCCACCACCGCAGCCCGCGAGATGCTGGGCGAGTACGAGGACCTGGCGACCACCATGGACCGCGTCGTCGCCCACGGCTGGACCCTGTCTTCGGGCACATCAGCACACGTCAGGAACTCGACGACTTCGAGTGGTGCTACACCGGATCCCTGGCGACGTGGGCGCTGGACCACCCCGAGGACCCCGACAGCGCCGAAGTTCTCGCCGTTGCCTCCACCCACCGCTCTCAATGGCTGCACAGCTATCGCGACAGCTTCGGCTTCGTCACCCTTGTACTTCGCCGAACCTCCGAGTGAACACTGCGGGTGGCAGGCCAGGGCCCTCGTCACGCGCGTCCCGGTGGATCGCGGCGTACAACTCAGCCTTGGAGACGTGCACTTACGCCCACTCGCTCCCAGTAGCACCCCCGATACTCCCACCACCACCCCGCCAGTGGCGTCACACTTCTCACCAATAGAGCCAACCCCCGCGACTTCACCGCGAACCCACGGGTCCACTCCTGGAATCCGGGCACCCGACCATCGGGTTCACGCTGAGAACCCTTCAGTTTTCGCGAACTCGCGGGGGCGAGGGGCATGACCCAGATACGCCAGAAACCCGCCGCGGGATGATCTCAACTACTGGGAGGTGCTGCTGTACGGGCACCTGCTCAAGGACCGCTCCACGATGTACGACCTGACCAGCCGCTCACGAACTCGGCATCCAGCCCGAGGCGTACAACCCGCACCTGGACGTCGACTTCAGCCCGCTCCGAGGCAACGGCCCGCCCGCCCCGGACGGCTACGGCCAGGCGGCATGACCAGGAGAGTCGGCCCTGGAGTCCTACTGGCTCAGAGACCAGGGGACACCGGACCCGCCGGTAGGTTGGCGGGGCCCTACCGCCGTTCGGCTTCTGTCCGGTGCCGGCCGTGGGTGCGTTCCAGGAGTCGATGGGCGGTGGCCCGCTTGACGGAGAAGAACTCGGCGATGGCGATGGTGTGCCCGCGGGTGGCGTGCTCCTTGACCAGGCCGGTCCAGCCGGCTCCGCAGGACCCGCCGCACAGGGTTGTAATAGCTATAGTTACGACTAGGCCGAGGGTGAGGAGGTGGAGTCCGACGTGAGCGCCAACAGCAGAGTGACCATCGCGGCGCACACCCTGACATGGATCGGGCTGTATCAGCGGCGTGGCCACGAGGTCGCCACCTCCGAGCAGATCGCGACGAGCGTCAACACCAACCCCGTGGTGATCCGCCGCCTGCTGGGCGAGCTGCGTAAGGCCGGCCTGGCCGATTCACGGCGGGGGCGGGGGCGGGCTGGATGCTCGCGCGGGACCTGGCGGCGATCACCCTGCTCGACGTCTACCAGGCGATCAAACCGGGACCGGTCTTCGCCCTGCATCGCGCGACACCGAACCCCGAGTGCGTCGTGGGCCACGGCATCGGGCCGGCGATGACCGCCGTGTACGACGACGTGGAGGCCGCCCTGCGCAGGAGCTGGCCAAGACCACGCTGGAGGACGTGCTGCGGGACGTCTTGAAAGCCGCCTGACCTCGAACCGTCGACTCCCCTGATCGAGGGGGCGCATTCCACGGCCACCGATGTAACCAATATAGTTACACTAAGAGGTCGCGCGGATAGGCGCGGTTGGGAACACCGGCAACAGAACGGGCACAGGCCCCGGTGATCATGGAGTTGGGACGCTCTGTGATCAATGGGGAGACCTGTGCCCGCGCTTCCATCATGGCTGACCGAACCGCTCTGGGACCAATTCGCGGTCTTGCTGCCCGAGCGGCCGGCGTGCCACCCGGACCATCCGCTCGGCTGCCACCGCCGGCGCATCAGCAACCGGATCATCTTCGACAAACTGCTGCAACTGCTGCGCTTCGGCTGCTCTTACGAGGCGATCGCCGACACAGCCTGCTCGGCCACCACGATCCGCAGCCGCCGCGACGAATGAATACGACAGGGCGTCTTCGCCCGGCTCAACAAGATCGCGCTGGAGTCCTACGACCGGATCGTCGGCCTCGTCCTCGACCAGATCGCCGTCGACGGCTCCCTCACCAAGGCTCCCGGAGGCGGCGAGGTGGCTGGTCGCTCCCGGTCGACCGCGGCAAACAGGGCCTGAAACGCTCGGGCATGACCGACGGATACGGCATTCCACTGGGCCGCGTCCTGGCCGGCGCCAACCGCCACGACTCCCCTGCTCGCCCCGACCCTGGACCGCCTGAATGACCTGGGCGCGCTGCCCGACGACATCACCGTGCACCTGGACGCCGGCTACGACTCGGACACCACCCGCACTCTGCTCAACGAACGCGGTCTGCGCGGCCGCATCGCGCACAAGGGCGAGAAGGCCCCCATCCAGGCCAGCCAGCGCTGGCACGTGGAGCGCACCCACGCCTGGCAGAACTCCTTCCACCGGCTCGCCCGCTGCTACGAGCGGCGTGCCACCGTCGTCAACGCCTTCTTCGACCTCGCCGACACGATCATCACCGTGCGCAGCCTGATCCGGCGGGCATGGACGACTCACCGCTGGGACGAACGCCCGAACCGCCGGCCATGACCGCACCATCATCCGCGCCGCATCTAAACGTCGCGCACCGCGAGCAGTTCGACCGCCGCCCCAGACGACTCCAGCAGTGGTGCAGCGGCAGAACGCCGGGGATCCGCCCGGTAGGCAGCGAGATCCTCGTTGGTGGGAAAGGTTATGAGGTGGGCCTCGACCTGATCGTCCAGAGTGCGCAGTCGGCGCTCAAGCCGCCCTCCATACTCGGCAAGGAGGGGCAGGACAGCGCCTTCATAAGCGTCGAAGGCGCCCAAGCCCCTTCAGGTAGCCGCGCGAGCATCAAGTAGGTGACGGCCATGGCCCCCTCATAGCGGTCTGTAACCGGTGATCTTCTGAGCCTAGCTGGAGTACACGCCCTCAACGCCGCCTATCTGCGCGACCTCTAAGGAATTGGAGAGTCTCATGGGACAGCTGGACGACAGGACCGCCCTCGTCACCGGCGCCTCCAACGGCATCGGCCTGGCAATCGCCCGCCGTTTCGGCGCCGAGGGCGCCACCGTCTACCTGACCGGGCGCCGCAAGAGCGAGCTCGACGCCGCCGTCGCACAGGTCGGATCCCTGGGCATTGCCATCCAGGCCGTGTTCCGCCTCGTGCGCGGCACCCAGCACATCCTCGACGTGCTCGACGTCCTGCACACCGGCCGTCTCACCCTGCGCGTCCACGACGGCGCGTTCTCCGCGATGGACCTCACCGCCCTCCACCCGCGCACCGGAGAACTGCTGTCCACCGTGAATTTCATGGTGCAGACCCTCGCCGCCGCCGGCGAACTCCAGCGAGACCTCCAACGGGAGCTGACCTACGACGGGGGACGGGCTGCCGAGGCCAAAGGCAACAAGGGCGGGCGCCGCCCGGCCGTCACGGCAGCGAAGGCCGCCGCCGTACGGGCGGACTCCACGAACCGGGTGGGCTGGGTGCCGCGGTGGTGCCCGCCCTGCGCCGAGCGCGACGCGCGGGAACGCGCTGAGCGGCAACGGGCACGCGAGGAATCCCAGCGACAGGCAGAAGAACGCCGGCGCCGGCGAGTCGCCGAACTGGTCGACTGGGCACAAACCCTGGTCGACGATCCGACAGTCGTCGTCCTGGATTCGGAGACCACCGGCCTCGAGGACGACGCCAGGATCGTGGACTTGGCCGTATACAGCATGGGCGGTGACGTGCTCCTGGACACGCTCATCGACCCGGGAGTACCGATCCCCGCCGAGTCGACCGACATCCACGGGATCACCAACCGGATGACGACGGGCGCTCCCTCGTTCGCCGACGTCCTTCCGCGGCTGACGGAGGTTCTGGAGGGCGACGATGCCTGATCTACAACAAGTCCTTCGACGTCGGTCGGCTGCGCCACGAGCTGACCGTGCACCACCAGCAAGCCTGAACCCCGACCCGCCCGCAGCCGCGGCCGCCGGATCAGCAGGCAGCCTTCGAGGACGTGATGCTGCCGTACTCCGAGTGGTTCGGCGAGTGGTCCGACTACTGGGGCGACTACGCGTGGCAGCCCCTGTACGGCGGGGACCATCGAGCGCTGTCGGACTGCCGGGCCGTGGTGGACCTCCTGAAAGGCATGCCGAAAGGCCGTGGGTTCGACGTTTTCCGAAGGGGCTCGTAGCCGAACCCGCGGGTCGTGCGCCCAGAACGGTACCGGAGCGGGCTAGGGTTCGTCCCGGCCCACCGAACCGAGGGCCAGACCTCGACCTCGTCCGAGTGACAGACGGCTGCGGCCGGCACCGGTCCGGTGGGACACTGCCCCGCTCCTGGAGAGCCTCAGACCCCCGACAGGCAAGGACAATCCATGCGCCTGCGACAGACCGCAGCCCTCACTGCCGCCACCGCCCTCGCCGTCCTCATCCCCACCGCCGACGCCCACGCCGCCGCCATCGCCTGCGGCGGCTCCGTCTCCACCCAGGGCATCGCCGCCAACGGCTGCATCAGCGCCGAGAAGTTCAAGGAAGGAAAGGTCTTCTTCCGCGACATCAAGGCCCACACCGTGATCACCAACACCCGCGCCCACGCCTCCTACGTGGAGTACGAAGCCTTCCTCCACGTCGCCGGCGACGGCGACGACTGGATGAAGATGGGGAGCGGCCGTACCCTCGTCCAGCGCCGCTCGACCGTCGGCCCCATCGAAATCGCCAGTTCCACCCGCGTCTGCTTCGTCGTCAACGCGAAGGTCACCGTCCGCGTGCACGTCCGGCCGGCGGGAGGCGCCTGGAGCAACTGGTCCAGCGCCGCCACCTCCCAGTGCCAGACCTGAGCTGCCGTGCCAGCGCCCCGCACTCCACGGCCGGCGTTTGTTCGAGGACGTGATGCTGCCGTACTCCGAGTGGTTCGGTGACTGGTCCGACTACTGGGGCAACTACGCGTGGCAGCCCTTGTGCGGCGGGCACCATCGAGTGCTGCCGGATTGCCGGGCCGTGGTGGACCTCCTGAAGGGCATGGCGAGGCAAGTCCACGTTGAGACTGCCTGATCCGCGTACGTGGTCAAGGGCGACTGACACGACGAAGGCCTCCGGGAATGTTCCGGAGGCCTTCGTCGGTCCGCGCCGCTCAGCCTGTCGGCCGTCGGCCCCGGCTCGAAGCGCGGGGTGTCGGCGGGCGCCGGCTCAGGGCGCATCCGGTGCCAGCGCGCCGGGTGGCGCCATCGTCCGGCAGCGTCGCGTGCGACGTCGACGCCGACCTCCACCACCAGCTCCGGCAAGATCTCCGTGAAGCTGGGGTGACTCCGTGCGCCGGTGACGCCCCGTCACTCATGGCGGCGTCGGAGCAGGGCCATGCGGATGACTCGGTGGCGGAGTAGCGGGACTCCCGCGCGACCGGCCATGATCCGTTTCTGGAGCTTCAGATCGGTGATGCGGCCGTCGTTGACGCCGGAGTTGAACACCGTGGTGATGCCCTGCACGACCGCCAGCTGGTCCTCGTGAATGGCCTTGACCAGGCTGGCCAGGGCAAAGAGGCGGGAGGCTGAGAGTTGCTCGAGCCAGTCGGGTAATGGTGCGGCGTCGCGTGCGTCGAGCATGGCGGCGAACTGCCGCACCGGGTTGTGGGTTCGGTTCAGTTCCGGGCAGTGCTCAAGCCACCCGAGCGCCTCGGTAGCGTTCAGGCCGCGCCGGGATGGCGCGGTGGTGATCCAGCGGGCGACCTGGCGAGGTGAGGGCGGCCGCTCGCGCGGGTGTCGATCGGCAGACCGCGGCGCAGCGGCGCGATGGCCATCTTGACCCGCTGGTAGTGGCCGCGGTAGCCCTCGGTGACGATCTCCTGGTGAAGCACCGTCGCGGTGTGCTCGCCCTCTTCCCACTGCTGCCGCAGGTACTCCAGGTACGGATCGAGGCTGGTGGGTCGGCGAGGCCGGGCGTGGCGTACGCACCCTGCCAGGTGGCGGCTCGCGCGTATTTGCGCACGGTTCGCCGGTTCAGGCCCAGCTGGCGGGCTGCGGCGTTGAGCGAGCAGCCGGTATCGGTCACCACGTGCACCGCCTCGAACAGCTGCTTCGCGTGGCGACGGGCTGGGGTGTCGGCCTGGTCGGACGGTGACGCCGGAGGCGACGGCGCGGCCGGTTCGGGCTCGGATACCGCGGCGGGCAGGCAATCGCGGTGTGCGGCAGCAACGTCTGCGACCCGCTTCGACTGGCCCTGCCACTACGCATCCGGGGCACCGTCGGTGATGCCCTGCCGGTAGACCAGCGAGCCGTCCCGGCAGACGACCTCGACGCGGGATGCTTCCGCAGCCAGTCGGCCAGCTGTTCGGCGTCACGTCCGGCCCACAGTTCGATAGGCAGTCGGGTGTCGGCATCCACCAGCAGAGTGCCGTAGACGTCGGCGTACAGTGCGAAGCCGTCCACACCTGGCACCCACGGAGTCACTGACGGTGGAAGCGGCAAACGCATCAGGTGGAACAGGACGCTCGTCCGCGACTATGTGAACTCGCACGGCCAGTCGGAGATTCGGGTTCGGCATCACCCGCTCGCTGAACGTCGAACTGCTGCCGCGGATCAAGCAGATCAACCACGTGCACCTGCACCAGCCGGCCGCCCAGGACGCGGGCCGGTTCCGAACCTGCGCGCGGCCATGACCCGGCCGATCCGCTGGGACGTGATCGAGAACAACTACGACCGGGTCATCAAGTGCGCCACGGCGATCCGAACCGGCAGCGCCTCCAACGAGGCGAACCTCTCCCGCTTCACCCGCGCGGCCTCGCACACCGCCTACCAGGCCATGCTGGAGATCGGCCGTGCCCAGCGCACCCGATTCGTCGCCCGCTACCTGCGCGACCGGGACCTGCAGCGCGAGATCGAGGATGGCCTGAACGTGGTGGAGGCGTGGAACCGCGCCAACGCGGTGATCTACTACGGCAAGGGCGGAGAGATCTCCACGAACAACCGCGAAGAGGTCGAGATGGCCGCCCTGTGCCTGCGCATCCTCCAGGCCTCGATCGTCTACCTGAACACCCTGATGCCGCAGGACGTCCTGGCGGAGCCCCGCTGGTCCGAGCTGCTCACCCCCGGCGACCGCAGCGGCTTGACCCCGCTCTTCCATATCCGCCCCTACGGCGAAGTCCGCCTCGACCTCGCCTCGCGCCTGGCCATCGGCGACGGTCCCAGCTGACGCCCCGCGAGCACGTACTGCCCCCGACCCCCTGCGAAATCCGCTCGCCCAGGTCGGAGTGCCGCTGCCAGGATGCCCCGGTGAGTACCGCGTCGATCCTGACCTCCGACAGCTACGAACGACTCGTCACCGGCCTGCGCGGACAAACCATCGTCGCGGTCGACTACTTCGTGCTGATGGGCGGCGACGAGGGCACCGATCCCGGCGAGTGGGACTACGACACGTGGCACGAGCCCACGATGGGCGTCGAGCTGACCATGGACGACGGCGGCACCTACTCGACGGTGTGGGGCAGCACGTTCGACTACTACGGAGTCCAGCTCTACCTGGCGCCCATGCGCGACTTCCTCTCCCACATCGACGAGCCGGGCGGGTCGGCGCGAGTCGCGGTCGCGGAGCACTCCTCTGGGCCGGGATCATCTCCGCCCCGATCGAGTCCTGCCGCGTCCAGTGGTGCCGCGAGGAGCACGGCTCTCCGACTCCGGTGCCGCAGGCCATCCACGTGCAGACCGTCGCCGGTCAGGTGTGGGTCGCCGCCGGCCGCTCGGCCACCTACGAGCCTGACGGGCCGTTCCACCTGTGCACCGACGATGTGCTCGTCATCTTCGACACGGACGTCGCCGAGCGCGCAGGACTCCGAGCCTGATCAAGGCCACAGAGCGGGCTCGCAGGTCCGAATCCGAGCTGACGGGCGGTGGGGCGGTGATCCGGGCACGTGGCTTGGGTCGTCGGTGGCTCAGCCGTCGAAGTTGGTCCAGGGGATTCCGAGCCGCCCCAGTGGCCGGAGAACGCTGCGATGTACCGCGCCGACCCACACCGAGGTGTTCCCGTGCCACTGGTCCGTCGTCTCGGCGATCACGCCGGGTGCGACGTAGAAGCGTGTGGAATCGTTCGGCCAGCGCCAGGGCTCCCACGGCACCGGAGTCAGTGCGGCTGTCAGCGTGTCGACGTGCTCGGCGGCCAGATCGGCACGCAGGGCGTTGTAGGGGGCGTTCATCATGGCCTCATACAGGGCGAACTGGAGCAGGAAGCCGCTCATCGGCTGGTGCTCCCGGCGCAGCCCGTACCCGTCCTGGTCGATCCATACGTCAGGGTCGGGGCGCGATGGATCGAACAGCCAGGTGAATCCGCCCTGGTTCTCGTCTCCGAAGGCGATCAGGCCGTCGTGCTCCTCCCGCCACGTGTGTGGGGGCCGCAGCCGGTTCTGAACGCCGAGCAGGGCGGGCCGGTGTCGGGCCAGCCGGTAGAACACGGCAAACGGTTCAGGAACTTCCCATGGGGCTGCGGCGAACGTGCCGAGGTCCTGGTAGGTCTCGGGGATCCAGCCTTCGACGAACTGCGTCAGCGCTTCGAGCGGGCCGGCGGTCATATGCGTGAGCCAGTCCAGGTTCGGCAATGTCTCGGGGTCGGCAGGCGGCCTGACCCGGTTCAGGAGCTCCGGGGCCAGTTCCGGCTCTATCGTCAGGGCTACGTAGGTCAGGCATCCGTCCGTGTATCTGGCCTGCCCCGGCATGCCGGCTCCCAGGTATACGCAGCCTTCCGGCAGTCGGGTCAGCAGGTGGACCGGCCGCGCGTCCGGGCGCTGGGTCCAGCTCCATTCATCCAGCAGCGCCAGGGCCCCGTCGCGGGCACCGACAACGGCGACGGGCTGTCCGTCTCCGACCCCGGCGACCGCTTCGAACGGGAGGCCGAGGCCAACGCCCGGCGCGCGATGAACGGTCCTCCCGTCGCGCGGACCGTCGGCGCCGACCGCTCCGCGCGCGGGGGCGACGGCAGCGCCGTCCAGCGAGTGAAGCGCACCCGCGAGGAGAGCACGGAAGGGGAGATCTCCGAGGACTCGGTCAACCTGATCGCCGCCTCCATCGGGCGGGAGGACACCTACGCGGGCGGGCAGGGGCGCAAGCTCCCCAAGACACCCGAGGAGGCCTCCTGCTGGGAGTGGGCCGTGCGGGCTGCCGCGGACTCCGGCGGCCTCGACCGGGGTGAGTACTGGAACTACCTCATCGGCCTGAGCGAGGAGGACGACGTACGGGAGCTGGACCAGGTGGAGCCCGTGGTCAGAAGCAAGCTGAACCAGTTGCGGATGGACATCACGACCGCAGGCATGCGCTTCGACCCCGCGAACTTCGACGCCCAGCACGATGAGGCCGCGATCCGCCCCCTCATGGAACGGGCGGTCCGGACCTTCGTACAGTCCCACGGCCTGCGAATCGACGACGCGAAGCCTGCGGGCTGGATCATGTGCCACTACCGGATGGACGGCGCTTTCGGCGCCCCCGAGCACTTCTGGATCGAACTCCCCGTCCCGAGTGGCGGACGGGTGCTCCTCCAGACCCTCCCGAACATCCGGTACATCGAGGCAGGCGGCACCAATCTGCGCTGGCACGACGAGAACAGCGTGGCAGAACGGCAGGAAGGCCACGCGGCCTACCAAACCGTGGAGGTACCGGTCGCGGCGCTCAAGGGCCGTCACTCCGAGATCATCAACGGCATCATGGCGAGGGGCCGACGCACCCGGCGCAAGCCGACGGCGTCCTCCTCCGGAACCTGACGAGTCCTGCGAGCCGGACCCGGCCGGTCTCCCAGTCCGCCTCATCAGTCCGGCAATCAGGTCACCGGTCCCGAGCCGCCTCGGCGATCTGGCAGAGGCAGACCGGGTGCCTGGCCGGGTCCGGGCCGGACTCACCGACCGCTACGGGGTTTCGGTGCGCCTCATCCGGGCGAGGGGCAGTCGGAGTTGGGGCGTCTTCCTCACCGACCGCGCGCCCGAGCTGGAGTCGCCATAGTGTTGACGATTGTTACGACCCATGGGGCATTCCGACCTCGGGCAGCTTGAACTTTCCCGTCAACTCGGAAGGGGGGCCGTTGAGAACAGAGAGAAGCCCCGCCCTTCCCTTGGTGGTGCTTCTCGTCTCGACGCATCCGGTGCCCGGCGTCCGGCGGTTCGGTCACGCGGTGAACCTTCCGCTTCTGACGCTCGCCACGAAGGAGGCAAGGCGGGGCGGCAAGGTTCAGCTCGGGGCTGGTCAGGATTTCAGAGTCACGAACCAGGACCGTACCGCGCGCAGCAGGCGTACAGCCGCAAGCCGACTTCATGCACAGCAGGTCAGTGGCGCGCGTCGCCGGGGGCGAGCAGGCTGGTCGGCTCCGAGACCGCCTCGGCGGAGTGCTTGAAGCAGCGGCGGACGTTCTTTGTCGCCGAGGGTGCGCAGGAAGATGCCGCGTTCGGTGAGGTTGTGGACGAGGTTGAGGGTCTCGCGCATGTTGCGGCCGAGCCGGTCCAGAGTGAGGACGTTGATCCGGTCGCCGGGGCGCGCGAAGCCGAGTAGTGCGGTCAGTCCCTCGCGGTCCATGTTCGCGCCGGTGCGCTTGTCGACGTAGAGGTGCTCCTCGGCGACGCCGGCGTCGCGCATGGCGTCGATCTGCCGAGCGAGGTCCTGCGCGGTCGTGCTGACGCGGCAATATGCGAGATCCATCCCGTGACTGGCCCATAACTTGACGCCGTGACGCGGGTTTTGACCAGGCCTTCTGACACCAGCTTCTGGCACAGGGCGGCCTGCGGGAACGTGACAACGCTCGGACGGCCGGCCGCCTGTGTCAGATCCTGCTTGTGAGATGCCCAACGGATGAGCAGCGAAGGCAGGCGCCCGCAGCCATGGATCCGGCTGCGGGCGCCCGTTGCCTACTTGTGCGGCGGGTGCACTCTCAAGTCTTACTTCCAGATGTACAGATCGACGACGAGTCCGCTGTTCTGGCAGTAGAACTTGGTCGTCTCCCCGGCGTTCTTCAGGACTGTGCCCGCAGCATTGCAGTTGGCCCTGGTCCAGTACCAGTCGTAGTACACGTATCCGGCGGCGGCACTTGTCGTTGCCTTGGCGTTGACGGGGGCAGCTGCGATGACGGTGGACTTCTCGGCTGCCTGCGCTGCCGAAGCTGTCCCCAGTCCGGTGCCGACCAGGGCTGCGGCCACGGCCAGGGTAGAGAACACTTTGTGTAACGACATGACGTTGGTCTCCCTTTTTCGACAGGAACACTTCTGGAGCTCGGTTGAGCAAGGTCGCGGCCTCGGCCTGACCATGCCGGCTTTGCTGCGGGAGCGGACTCGTCGTCCGCCCCAGCCCCCCGAGTTACCCCAACAAATGACCGGGCCAAGGCCGGTTGCTGAGCTGTTGGGATTCCTACCGGCGTTGTGTTCTCATCCTGCCGGGGCGGTCTTCTGGAAACCTTCGGGAAGTCTGGAATCGGGCTGTGCCCAGTGGTCAGCGGCGGGTAAGCAGAGTGACGTGACCATGGCGAGGGTGGGTGTGGCGGTGCGTTTCGGGGTCCTGGGCGCCATCGCGGTGTGGCGGGGCGGGGCGCCGGTGGATGTAGGCCATGCACGGCAGCGGTGGGTGTTGGGGGCGTTGCTCGCCGATGCTGACGGTGTGGTGCCGACGGATGTCCTGGTGGATCGGGTGTGGGGTGCGGATGCACCAGGCCGACAAGCGCTGTATGGGTATGTGTCCCGGCTGCGGCAGGTGCTGTCCGGGGTCGGGGCGGACATCGTGCGGGACAATGGCGGCTACCGGCTGAAGGTGCTGGCCGGGTCGGTGGACGCGCACCGGTTCCGTGACCTGGCCGACCAGGCCCGCGCGGTGCGCGACGACGAGCAAGCGGCGTCGCTGTGGGAAGAGGCGCTGGGACTGTGGCGCGGCGATGCCTTCGCCGGCATCGACACCCTGGTTCAACGCCCAGCGTGCCCGGCTGGACGCGGAGCGACCGGCTGCGCAGCTGGATCTGGTGGAGGCACAGTTACGGCTTGGGCAGCACGCCCGGATCCTCGCCGAATGCTCGACGCGAGCGGAGGCGTTTCCGCTCGATGAACGGGTGGCCGGACAGATGATGCTCGCCCTGAATCGGAGCGGGCGGCAAGCCGAGGCATTGCGGCATTACGACCTCATCCGGCGAAGGCTGGCGGGCGAGCTGGGCTGTGATCCCGGACCGGCCCTGCGGCAACTGCACCAGCAGATCCTCGCTGCGGGCCTGGCTGTCAGCCCGAATCGGTCACCGGCCGAGGGACCTGACCCCAGACTGACGCAGATTCCTCTGCAACCTCTGCTATCACTGAGATCCAAGGCTTCGGATGGACAGCAGACCGAGGAGGCCGTGTCTTTCATCCGTAGCGTCACTCCTGACTCCCCGGCGCAACGCCAGGATGCCGTTTTGGGGCGTAACTGTCTTCCTCGCGGCCTGCCGGATTTCACGGGGCGTGAGGAGGACCTTGCCCATCTGGAGGCGTTTGCCAATGACGCGGGGGTCTACACGGTTGACGGAATGGCCGGAGTCGGTAAGACCTCATTCGCCGTCCAGGCCGGGCATCTGCTAGCCGATCGGTTTCAGGACGGTGCGCTGTTCGTCGATTTGCAGGGCCACAGCGTGGGCAAGGCCCCGCTGACTGCGGACGAGGCGTTGGAAATGCTGTTGAGCCAGCTCGGGGTGGCTGCGCCTATCGACGCACATGCATGGTGGCGGGCGAAGACTGCTGCCTTGCGGTTCCTGGTCGTCTTGGACAACGCTGTGGACGAGGCGCAGGTGGCCCCGCTGCTACCAGCCGGTCCCAGCCTGGTGATCGTGACCAGTCGAGCCAGGATGTCGGCTCTCGCGGGGCACACCCCTGTCTTTGGGGGTATTTCCGGAAGCAGACGCCATGACGTTCTTCGCTCGGATTATCGGGTCCAATCGGGCGGCGGCCGAGCCGGAGGCGGTGGCGTGCATCGTCCGGTTGTGCGCAGGCCTGCCGTTGGCCCTGCGGCTGTCCGGGGCTCGGCTCGCGCACCGTGCCGCGTGGCCGGTCGCCCATCTGTCGGCACAGCTGGCCGGTGCCCAGCGACAGCTGCCGAAGCTGTTCGCCGACCGGGAGGTGGCGCTGGCGTTCCGCATGTCCCACGAACAGCTGACGCCTGTCGACCAGCAGGTGTTCTGCGCTCTGGGGCGACACCCTGGTGCGGAGGCCGATGCTCCTGTCATCGCGGCGATGACCGGCATACCAACTGCTGCGGCCGACGACGCACTGCAGAGGCTGGTCGATGTTCATCTGGCCGAAGAGGCCACAGTCGACCGATACCGCCAGCACGACCTGCTGCGACAGTACGCCCGCGGCCTGTCCGACGACCCTCGGATGACCGAGCGGATGCTCATCCACTACCTGAAGGCTGTGACGGATGCGGCAGCACACCTGGAAGACGGGGGACCCCATGCCGATGCGGCGCACGTCTGGTTGATGACGGAGCGGAGTAATCTCCTGGCCGCGACCCGGTGCGCCGCCGCGGAGGGGCACGCCGACTACGCCTGGCAGCTGGCCATCTTCCTGTGGCATTTTCTGGCCCGGAACCTTGCTGGCGATCCAATCGAACTGCTCGAGAAGGGACTGTCCGCAGCACAGGACACAGCCGAGGGCGGTCAGGCAATGCTCAATACGCTGCTGGCACTGGCCCACTGGTCGGCCGGCCACACCACCCTCGCCCAAAACCTGCTGGCCGCCTCCGCAAAACATCATGAGAACACCGAGACCCACGCGCACACACTCGCCCTGCTCGGACTGATGCTCCTGCAGCGAGGTGACCACACGGCGGCCCATGACCACGCGGAACGGGCGTTCGCCGCACTCACCCAACTCACCGCTCTGTCCCCGCTTGGGCTCGACGCCAAGATCATCACGCACTGGACCCGCGGCACCGTCCGAGGACTCCGCGGTGAGCACGAGGCAGCGCTGCTCCATCTGCGGGCGGCCTACACCAGCTGCCAGGAACTCAGCCAGCTCAGCCCCAACGACCATGTGCTGACCGCCCTGGCCCGATGCCTCATCGCTCTCGGCACCCCCCACAAAGCCCTCGGCTGCCTTGAGCAAGCCCGCGACCTGCGCCAGCGGATCGGCGACAAGGAAGGCGAAGCCGAGACACTCGTCCTCATCGGCACGGCGCGGCGCACCTCAGGACACCCCGAGGATGCGATGACGCCGCAACGCCTGGCTATAACAATGCTAGACAACGACACCCGGCTCCAAGCACACGCCAGAATCGAACTCGGCCAGACCCTGCACGCATTGGGACACGAAGCCGAAGCAATCCAGCAGCACATGCTCGCCCTCACCCTCGCCCGACAGGGCCGCCATCTCCACGAAGAAACTCAAGCGCACCACGCCCTCGCACAGATACTCGCGGCGACCGACCCGAAGAAAGCCAGACAGCACGAGAACATCGCAGCAGGGATCGACACCCGATTGGGCCTACGCCACCCGGCCTCACTGCCACACCTGCGCCCGGCCGGATGGTAGCGCCACAGCCTTGCACTCTTGTCCGGGCATGGCCGACCCGAGGAGTAACCGCGGCTGTTTGCATCAGGGCCGGTCTGGTCGGCGGGGCGAAGTGGCCGGTAGCCGGCCGGGTCGAGCTTGGCGAGTTCGGTGTCGACCTCGACGTTGATGCTGCCGAAGAAGTTCACGTTCTCGCTGTGGGCCGGGGAGATGTGTGCCGGCGGTTCGTCGTCGACCGCGCGGCCCTCGGCGCGCATGTGAGCGATGGCCAGGCCGTAGTATTCCGTCGTCCAGGTGACCACCGCGTTGGTCAGCAGCGTCAGGCACCATGCCTGCTCGGTCTGCGCGGCAAGGTGGCGGTGCCGGATGGCGCCCTCGTGCGCGTAGAGCAGGCTGCGGCGCAGCGAGTGCAGTGACTCGCCCTTGTTCAGCTGTCGGGCGATCTTACGGCGGTAGGGTCTCGTCGGCGAGATAGCGGGCGGCGTAGATCGTACGGCGAAGCGCTCCGTACTCCTTCAGCGCTCCTGCCAGGGTGTTTTGTCGGGAGGAGGCGGACAGCTTGCCGACGATCAGCGAGGCGGTGCGTGCCCGAACTTGGTCGATCCCGCCAGACGCAGCAGATCGTCCCAGTTCTCATCGATCAGCCCTGTGTTGATCTTCTGGGTGAGCAGTGGCCCGGCCGTCGGCCACAGGCTGTTGACGTCCCGCTGCGGGTCCATCCGGTACAGGGTGATCTTCCCCAGGTCCCGGATGCGCGGCGAGAGCTGCATTCCGGCCAGGTCGAACAGCGCGAAGTTGACCAGCGTCACGCCATGCGTATCGGTCGCGTGCTCGGTGACTGGCAGGTCGGTCTTGTTGCCCATGATCTCGTCCAGCACGTAGTGCGCCTCCCGGCGGGTCACCACGATCACCTTCGTGCCGAACGTGGTGTGCTGGTCCGAGACGTGCGTGTACGTCGACAGGCCCTGACCGGCGAAGTACTTCTTCATCGCCCGCGCCGTCGTCGACTTCCCCTTCACCGGGAACCGCTGCCCGTCCGAGGACGACAGCGTGCCTCCGCCGAACACCTGAGTCAGCGGAAGCCGGTGGTGGTAGTTGAGGACCGCGGCGTTCGCCGCCGACAGGTTCTCCTCGCGGATGTACCACTCCTGGGTCCAGGCCAGGATGTCGTAGGAGATCCCGCAGGCCTCCGCCATCCGCACCAGGCCGAGATTCGTCGCGTTCGCGATCAGCACCGCCAGCAGGTTCCGCTTCAGCTCCGGGGAGCGGGACTGCTTGCCCCCGGCGTGCGTCAGACAGTCCAGAAAGCCGGTACGGCGGTCGAGTTCGACCAGCAGCGAGGCGATCGGGGCCAGCGTCAGCAGCTCCGAGAGCTCCTCCTTGAGCGCGGCGGCCTCGGCCGGGATGTCCTCCGCCGACAACGGCGTGATGATCAGCTCCCCGCCCGCCGACGGCCGCACCTCCCGGGTACCCGCCTTCCGGTTGTCCAGCACCTTCTCCAGGTCGCCCATCGCGGCACCGCGAGCTCCTCCTTGCACGCCTCCAGCGCGAGACGGGCGTCGGCCGGCTTGCCGACCAGCTGGCAGAACTGCTCCCGCTGCCCCTCCCACTCGGCGGGCGTGAACAGGTACGACGCCGGATCGGCGTACCGGCGCGAGGACGGCACATACACATCCCCCGACCGGAGTCCGTCACGCAGGCTCAGTAGCACCGTCAGCTCCCAGAAGTGCCGGTACGCCGTTACGTCCCGGTCCTTGGCAGCCTGCTCCAGGTAGCCGGCCCACTTGGCGGGCACGAAGTCCGTCGGTGCGCCGTCCGGAACCTGGGCCCCATCCGCGTTCAGCTTCTTCAGGATCGTCACGGCCTCCATGAGCGCCTCCGCGCCCGTGCCTCCGGTGAACTCGATGGCCTTCAGCATGTCCGGTGTGAACTGCCACAGGTAGGAGTAGGAGTTCTCCAGCATCGCCAGATGCCCGTTGTCGCGCGGCAGCCTGCCCCTGGCCTGGGCAACAGCGGCGCGCAGGCGCTCCATGCCGATGGTGCTGCACAGCAGGCCGCCGACCATTTCGTCCTCGATCCCGGTGTCGACTGCCGGACTGGCTCGACGCCGTCAGACTGGACGATCTGCCCAGCCTCCACACTCTGGCCGCGGGCATCGACCGCGATGCCGTCATCGCCAACCTCACTCTCCCTGGAGCTCGGGCATCGTCGAAGGGCATGTCAACCGCATCAAGATGCTCAAGCGCCAGATGTTCGGCCGGGCGGGCTTCGCGCTTCTGCGAAAACGTGTCCTGCTTGCCTCATGACAGCCACTGTCAGTGGCCGATGCGATGATCACCGCACTTAACGCGAGGAGGTCGCCATGGGCACTTGGGATATCGGCCCGTTCGAGAACGACATGGCTGCGGACTTCGCCTACACCCTGGACGAGACACCCAAGGACAAGTGCGAGAGTCTCGTGCGGGCGACCCTGACCCGCACCATCCAGACCCGGGACTACCTCGAGAGCCCGGAAGGGGCAGAGGCCGTCGCTGCCGTCGCTCTGATCGCGGCACAGTGCCCGGGCGGTAAGCCGATCAGCACAAGCTACGGGCCCGACGAAGTCCTTCCGATCTTCGCCAACGATCTCCAGCCACTTGCTGTCGCGGCGCTGGACCGAGTGGTCGCCGAGGCGTCCGAGCTCGCCGAGCTCTGGGACGAGACGCCTGATGGCCCGAGGTGGCGGCAGAACATCAGCGGCCTTCGCGCCGTCCTCGCTCCCGAGCCCGAGCTACAAGAAGACCAGCTGTTCGATCTCTAACCGAATCACCCAACGTCACCGATCACAGAACACCTGAGCCAGAACCGCTTGAAGTGGATGAAGCCACCGCCGGGGCATGCGGGCCGAACCCGGCGCGGACCGCCTTCGCTCGGGTGCCGGCGCGCGGCCGCGCAGGCAGTTCGTTGCCGCGGTGACGTCTCCAGAACTTCCAGCGGGAGCGCGGTCCGCATGTGGTTCGCGACCTGCCGGCCGACGATGATCCGTCAGCGTGAGAGCGGCAGTTCAGCCAGCATGACCGCGTACACCGGGGAGTCCGGGAAAGGCCGGCGCTCCCCGATCCTCCTGAAGCCCCAGGACTCGTACAGCGTCTGGACCCGGGGGTGCGTGACGTCGACCAGGAGGACGGCGAGGTCCTCCGGCCGGTCCTCCAGGAGCGCCCGGGACAGCGCGTGGGCCACGCCTTGCTTCCTCCTCTTGGGGCTGACAGCCAGCTCGGAGTACGAGAAGGTCACCGACTTCTCGGGCGCCGGGTCGAGATGCTCACGCCACCACTCCCGGGTTGCGGTGGCGGGAGCGCCATATGCGAAGCCCACCGCCTCGTCACCGTCGTATGCGATCACGCAGGCGAAGTCCGGGTTACCGCCCCAATGGTCCACGAACCAGGGAACTTCTTCTTGAAGTCGTCGTCCCGATCGGGTCCTGCCGCATCGGCGTGCAGATCGATGATCGTCTGCCGGATCTGCGGCAGGTCCTGATGTCCGAAGCGGCGGATGTCCAGGTCGACGGCGCTCACACTCGGCTCCATTCGGATCGGTAGCGGTCGCCCCACTCTCGGGCGATGGCTGCGTCCGGCGCAAGAGTGATCAAGTCCCGGTAGTAGTCACCGAGGAGGGATCTCATCCGTCCGGGGATCGGGTGTCCGGACATCAGCGTGAAGACGGCAGAGACCGTGGTGCACGCCTGATCGACGTCGCGCTGGTGAAGCTGGGCCAGGCCGAGCCGTACCGTGGCCAGAGCCCGGTTCCTGCGGAACTCCTTCGGGATGGTGTCCAGGGCTTTGTGGGAGGCGGCCTCGGCCTCGGCGGCGTCCCCGATCCGGTCTCGGACGATGGCTGTCATGGCCATCAGCTCAGCCGGCCCGTAGAAGGCGATCCACGAAGGCCGGGCCTCGTCCTTCTCCGCCTTGCCCAGGGCCTCCTGGGCGTGCCCCAGTGAGCGCAGTGCGGCCTGCCGGTCACCGAGGGTCGAGTGACCGACGGCCGCACGAGCATGGGCCAGCGAGCCGTAGAGCGGGTTCCGCCGGGCGATCGGCGTCCCCTGGGCCGCGTAGGCGGCATCGACGGCTTCGGCGTACTCGTCCTGGTGATGGGCGAGCATCGCGTAGGAGTTCCAGACCCGCATCTCCGCGACGGGGTCCTTCGCCATCCCCGCCAGGTACAGGGCTCGGTCCAGGAGCTGGGCGGCCCGTTCCATCTGCCGGGCGTCGATCGCGCTCCAGGCGGCCGTGGCGGTGTAGTCGGCGGCCACCGAGAAAAGCCGTTGGCGGATGCGTTGAGTGGCTCCGAGCTTCTGTTTCGCCAAGGCCTCGGCGGCTCCGGCCAGTGCGGCCCGCCCCAGGTCCTCGTGCCCGCCTCTGTTCTGGTCCAGCTTCATCAGGGCGTCCAGCCCGCTGCGGAGCCGGAGGACGTCGGAGGTCCCCACCTGAGGCGGGGCACCGGCGAAGGAAACATCACGGCGGCTGTGGTGCCGCCGGCGACTGTGAGGAAGTTCCGGCGCCTCACGGGGTTCTCCTCAGGGTTCGAGGTGTGCCGTCTTCGCGCTGGTGGACTGAAGCCCAGCTCTCCGGCGGTACAGCCGAATACTGCCTCCAACGCCGCGCGTTGCCGAGGGTGGGGCCACCCCGTCTTTCCGGTCAGCCAGTTGCGGATGGTGCGGTCGCCGACCGTCCCCTCGTGCCCGGCACGGATCAGGTGAGCGTTCACCTTGTCGGCCAGCTCGGCCTGGGTGAGACCGCTCTCCCGCATGGCGCTGTTGAGGCTCTCGTTCCCCTGCACGTCACCACGGTAGTGACTGATCGGCCGTCAGAAGCGGGCTGACAGGAAATTTCCGGTCGGGGCCGATGCACACGGTGCGGACTTTTCCTGCCCCCGGGAAGCCGTGAACCGTTCACTCGGGTAAGGCCACACCGCAACCGCACCCCGGAGGTCCTGATGACCGTGATGGCAACGCCACACCCCACGGGGAGCCCCGGTTACTCCGAGACCCTCCCCGGGAGCCGGAGAGCGCGGCCGTCGCCCGCGCGCTCGTGCGGACCGCTCTGGCGGCCTGGGGCCTGGAGGACCACATCGACGACGCCATGGTGGTCGTCACGGAGCTGGTCTCGAATGCCGTGGACCACGGCCGTCTCGCCTCGATCCGGGTGGTCGTCACGCGACCCGCCGAGCACTGGGTCCGCCTCGGGGTGGTCGACCGCTCCAGAGCCGTCCCCGTGCTGCGGACCGACTCCAACGGAGACCAGATCCGCGGCCGCGGCCTCGTCCTGGTCGACTCCCTGACCGAGCGCTGGGGCACGGACCTCCACCGCTGGGGCAAGCAGGTCTGGGGCGAGCTGAAGTGTGAGCCGGCCCGGTGACCGAGGAGCGGACCGGAGCATGGGTGGGAGTCCAGGGGTGGTGGGCCCCGCACCTGGACGGCCTCGAACGCCGACAAGCTGCCCGTCACCGTGCCGCGCGAAGAGCGGATCAAGAGGAACGGAAGGCGGTCCTGGTGCACGGCAGCGCGTTCCCGTGGCTGAGCAACATCACGGACGAGCGGGCGTACGAGTTCCTGGACCAGGTGATCCGGGCGGCGCAGGACGCCGGCACGCTCCTCCCCGAGGATCAGGTTGCCACTCCGCACCGGCCCCTCAGCATGGAGAGGACGGCCGCATGAAGCGGTCCACAGCGGCACCGGGACCCGTTCCGTACATCACCTCGCGAGTGGGTGAGTACGGCGTGCTGGAAACAGAACTCACGCTGGTCAGGAACGCCTTCGGCGCCGTGCGCCTGGCCTACCACGACGAGACCCCGGACGACCGTGGTCCGCGCGGTGAGCTGTGGGCGCGGTACTCCCAGTCACTCGACGTGTCCGGGAGGCCGACAGGAAAGCCGCGGTGGCGCCTGGTCAACCCCACCCGGCAGCGAGAGGCGATGGAGCGGCTCCGGTGTCAGGTCGGCTTCTGCCCGGCCGAGACGGCCAGGGGCTACGTCTTCCTGGCCGGGGCGGCGGAGGAGCTGTCCCGGCGCTCGAACGAGCCGGTGAGAACGGCTCAGCCACCGGTGTGCCTGAAGCACGTGCGCCCCGCACTCGAACACTGTCCGCATCTGCGGAAAGGACACGTCGCCTACCTCGTCCGTGCGACCTCGGTCTGGGGCGTCATCGGCTCCCGGTACCGACTCACCGCCACCGGCCTTGAACCACTTCCCGTCGAGGACGGTGACGCACCGGTCCCGTACGGGCATCCCCAACTGGGCTGGTTCCTCGCGAGCCAACTCGTACGCGAACTGCGCGACTACGAGGCCGTCGATCTGAACGATCTCGAGTCCGCCGCCCAGACAACCGACCGACGCCGCAGACCGCCGGTCGACTCTCCACCGGCACCAGAACCCCTACGCACCGTCCACCACGAAACCGCCCCATTGACGATGCCGAGGACGGAGAACGTCCGCCACGGTGACGGCGAGGGCGAGGGCGAGGCCGATCTCGGCTCGGGCAGGCGGGAGGCTGACTCCATGAGCGTGTTCGAAGCCACCGGCAAGATGCCCTACGACTTCTCCCCAGCCCGCCTGCGCTGTATGGAACTGGCGGAAGAACTATCCGCCCAGGACCTACCCGCTACCTGAAACACGGCCTGAGCGATGTGGCCTGGCCGTAGCGGACGAGCTTCCTCGGGTCGCCCGGTGGCGGGCCGGATGCAGGCTGGTCCGTGGTCCGTTCAGCCGTCGGTGTGCCCCCGACCTGTGCATGGGTCTGGGGCACACCGACGGGTGCTCACAGCACCTTCGGCTCCGCCGCATCGTCAGCAGCCGGCTCCTCGGTGACCCCCGCGGAGTCGAGCACATCCGCGGCGAAGTGGACACCGGGAGCGCTCGCCCCGTCGGGCGCCCGGACAGCGGCGGCAGCAGCGAGGAATAGCACCGTGCGGACTACGGCGCGTCGCGGACCGTGCCCTCGAACGGCGGGCCCAGCGGCGCCTCCTCGTCGTCCGTCACCTGGAAGCGCACGTACTCGGCCCCTTCCTTCACCTGGTCGCGGATGGTCGGGACGGTCAGCTCTGTCGATTCTTCGCCCGCCTCGATCGCCGTCCACAGCGTCCCGTACGGGACCTGCGAGAGCGGGACCGCCGGGTTCGGGATCTCCTCCACGAGCTGGGACAGCCACTCCTGGTCGACGTCGGCCGTGGACAGCTCCGGGCGGCCGCCGGTGACGGGGACCAGCTGGGCCACGGCCCAAATCTCGGTGTCCGCCTTCTCCGAGAGGAGATCCGCCACGTCAGTGGCGTGCCCTCGGTGACATCGGCGTTCACCGGCTCGATGGTCACCTTCGGCATCGGATCGTCGTTCGCGGCGGTGACACCGCCGGCGTCCGCGCCGACGACTGTGCCCTGGACGGCCTTGACCGCGATGTTGTGGGACTTGTCCCAGCCGTAGCGCTTGTTGCCCTCGACCTTCACCTTGACCTTGATCCCGGCGGTGTCGGGGCCGACCTTGACCAGTCGGCCGGTCGACCTGCCGGTGTCCGGGTCGATGACGTACAGCCGGACCGCGCCCGCGTTCTTGCCGGTGATGCGGACGGGCACCTGGTACGTACGGAAGCCGGAGTCGCCCTCCTTGACCGTGAGGCGGCCGATGTCGACGCGGGTGAGCGGCGTGGTCTTCACCGCGGGCGTGCCCGGCTTCCACGACCAGGCGTCCATCAGCCATGCCTTGCCGGAGCGGGACTTGGGGGTCACTTCGAGGGAGGCGATCTTGCTGAGGTTCAGCTTGGCGCGGGTCGCGGCGGTGAGCGGGACGCGGAGCTCCTGCGCCCAGTACGAGGCGGTGCTCTCGGTTCCCGGCAGCCCGTCGATACGGACGCTGCCCAGCACGGCCCGCTTGCCCTTGGCGTCCCTGACGCTGACGTCGAAGCGGGTGCCGCTGGTGTTCGGGGTACGGCGACGCGCAGCGCGAGGCTTCCCGCGCCCTTGACCGAGACCGGTTTCTGCGGGGTGAGGCGGGCGGTCGTGCCCGGCTTCCTCCAGTCCAGGGCGACCGCGCGGCGCCCGTCCTCCGCCCCGGGGCGCCAGTACGCGAAGTGCGGCGAGGAGCCGGGGTCCTTCTCGCCCATGCAGGCGGAGCGGCCGGAGGCGACGGCGTCGCACAGACGGGCGCCGCTGACCTTCAGCAGGCCCTGCGGGGCGTCGGGGAGGAAGCCTGCGCCACGGTTGCCGCCGACCGCGTGGGTCAGCACCCGGGCGGGGTCGGCGGAGGGAGCGCGGCGGCCGGTGCCGTCGACGAGCCGGCGTACGCGGTCGTCACCGCCGACGAACAGCCGTGCGGCGGCGGCGATGTAGCTCGCGCCCGCCTTGTGCTGCTGGTTGGCTGAGAGCCGCCCGGCGGCGCCGGGCGAGCAGAGCGGGTCCGGCGACTCGGGCTCGTGCCAGAAGTCGTCGTAGGCCGGGGCCTCGGCCTGGCCCGGGGTCCACTCGCTGTTGAAGTAGTTGTGGTTGGCGCCGATCATGTAGACCGAGCTGTGCAGGGCCTTGCCCCGGCTGACACCCCGGGTGCCGTCCGTGAACACCTGGCCCTGGAGGTCGGAGACGTCACCGTCGCAGCCGGGCAGGATCGTGAGCGAGGGGACGTCGGGCACCGGGTTGTGGCCGAAGAGGGTGGGGCCGATGTGGACCGTGCCGCGGATGTTCCAACGGGCCCTGGACCGGTAGCCGTCCTGGGCGGCCGGCGGCTTGTACAGGCTGTCCATCACCGCGCGGTTGACGCCCTCGCCGCCGCGCGAGTGCCCGACGAGGAGCACCCGGGACAGGTCGGTCTTCGGGCCCTTGCGCACCGCCGCGGGCGCGGAGGCGGGGTTGGCGGCCCAGTCGGCCCAGCGGCCGAGGTGATTGCGGATCAGAGAGGAGCGGGCCTGCGCGCCGCCGTCCTCGGCGTTCCAGTCCTGGCCGTTGATGCCGTTGGCGGAGATCGAGACGGTCATGTACCCCTGGGAGGCAAGGAGCTTCTGGTCGCGCAGATAGCCCCGGTGGCTGGGGATCGGCTTGCTGCCTTTGGTGCAGGGCCAGTTGCCGGAGGTCTCCTCGTCCTTGCCGGGCACGTAGCAGGTGGAGTGGCGACCGTGCAGGAAGAGCGCGATCGGACGCTTGCCGGGGGCGTTCTTCGGGGCGACGACGACCCCGCGCATCTCGACCGGCTCGGGGAGGCCCGGGAGCTTGACGGAGGCGAGGCTGTACTCACCGGTGGTGGTGCCGTACGTGCCGGCCTTGCCCGGGTCGACGGTCCCCGCCGGGAGCTTGGGCGGGAGCTTCGGGGCCGGCGGCGTCACCTTGCGGCTCGTGCCCGCGCCCGGGGCTTCATCGAGCCTGCGCCCGGCCGCCTGGACCTGGAGGTCGTCCAGGTCTGCGGTGCGGACCTCGTCGAGGGGATACGGAAGGTCCGGCCGTCGTCCTGCGGCTCGGGTACGCCCACGAGCGCACCGTTGGCGCGGAATTCCACGCGGGAGTCGCCCATGGGGACCGGCTCGGGGGCGCGCCACTCCAGGTGGTTCCGCCCGTCCTCACCGGCGATGCGCCAGCCGGGCGGCAGCGTCTCCCCGGCGTCGGGTGTCACTGCTCCGCTGGGCTTGTCCGGCGGAGCCGGGCGGCGTACGCCCTCGTCGGCGCCACCCCTGCCACTGTCAGCACCGCTAGCGCGGTAACCCATGCCTTCCGGGCACGTATCAAGGCTCTCTCCTCAACCCTGGTCAAGCGCAGGTCCGTTCCGGTGGTCTGTGCCGGATCGAACGCCCTCTCGGACATCGAGACGGGGAGCCGAACCCGTGGGTTGCCTCTGCGGGTGGAGTGAGCGATCGGCGAGGGCTGTACCGCAGGCGGCCGGTGGGGTCGCGCAACGGAAAGATGTGATCCACTACGGCCATTCCGGCCGCCCCAGCTTGACTCTGTCGGGGATCTTGGGGTTGCCGAGGTCATCCGCCCAGGGTTCGCCGGGACTTCGGCCGGGGCATCTCGCGCTGGTCGAGGTAGTTCTGGAAGGCGGTTGGTCGGCGTGGTGTGGGTGTTTCCTCGGTTGGTGGCAAGCCGCTGAGGCGCTCGATGTTGACGGCGATGGCCGTCAGGACGTGCTGGATGTGGGCCTTTCCCTGTCCTCGGTAGCGGCAGCGGCGCATGCCGTGTCCGTGAGCGAACTCGTTGACCGTGCTCTCCACTCCGGAGCGAACCGCGTAACGGGTCTTCCACTCGGGTGTCTGTTGCTCGGTACGAACACGCAGTTGCAGGTCGTGGAGCTCTTGCGGGGAAAGCCCACGGTGCGGGCACTGTCGGCGGTGGTGGTGCACTGGGTGCGGGCCGGGCAGGGACGGCACTGGCTCTTGGTGAACCGGGCCACGATCAGCGGGGCCGCGGTAGGCGAGGAGGTCGGGTAGGGGCCGCGCCATCCCGCGCTGACCTTTCCCTGGGGGCAGGTGACCTGCCGGCGGTCGTAGTCGATGTGGAAGTCGTCCCGGGCGAAGCCCTCGTTCCGGCGGTGTTGGCGGGTCGGGTTGCTCCGCAGCGGCCCTGAGACGGTGACCTGGTGTTCACGCGCCGGTGCTGCCGCCGCAGGGGACCGCGGTCGAGTTCGTGCGGGTGCCGCCCAGCGGCGAGATCACCCTGGTAACGGGCAGGCAGCGGGTGGGCATCCACCAGGCGCTGGCCGGCAGGACGCTGACTGTTTGGGCGAACCACCGCAGCGTCCACTTCCTCCTCGACGGTCACCTGGTCACCACCGTCCCGTCCCGGCTGCGGCCGGAGGGCATCGCCTACCTGACCGTGCGCTACGGCGCCCGCCCAGCCGGTGCCGAGCCCGCACCCGCCGCGCTGCCCAGGACCGGCAGCGGGAACGCCATCCTCGCCGCCGGCGAACCGGTCGAGGTCGATCGCAAGGTCCTGCGCGACGGGATCGTCTGTCTGGCCGGAGGCCGCTACCGGGTCGGGTTCGCTCTCGCCGGCCGCACGGTCACCCTGCGGCTGGACGGGCACCTCATGCACGCCATCGCCGACGACGCCCTGAGGGGGACATGGCCCTGCCCCGTTCCGGCCGCCGGCCTGGGAGAGATCCGCGGGGCACGGACGGCGACGTCCCCGCTGCCCCCTCCGTCCCTGCCGGCCGGGGCCATCCGGGCCCACCGGAAGGCGCATGCGAGCGACCGTTTCATGATCAACGGCCAGTTCATCAAGCTCGGCCCACGGCATGCCGGAAAGATCGTCACCGTCGTCATCGAGGACACCCACAACCGGATCCTGCACGGCGAAGGCGAACTCGCCGTCCGGCCCCGCAAGAACCCCGGACCGATCACCCGGCTCTACGTCAAAGGCATGGGCACCCAGAATGACCGTCAAGGATCTCCTGACGACAAACCGTCGAAGAAGCCCTGAGACCTCACACCGACACGGTCCCGATGGGGCGCCGGTGGAGTGGGGACCTGCGTCGGTGCGGCGTGTCGCGTTTTCCCACGAAATCCGGTGGAGTCTCAGCGGCCGGAAGTGGTTGGGTCCTGCTCAATGCTTCGCTGACATGGCCCGGCACAGTGCGAGGCGCAAGGTCCGAATCGCAGGCGCGGTCCAGTCCGCGTGTCGTCGAGTGATGGAGGTTATCGCGGTGGCTGGTTATGGGGCGCTTTCCGACGTATACGAGTGGCTGATCGGGGACGACAGGTTGACCCCCGCCAAGGCAGCCGCGGTCTACTACAGCGATGTCGTGGGCTCTCTGCCGCCCAACGCGCGCGTCCTCGACTGCGCGTGGGAACCGGCCAGCTCGCCGTCGGTCTCGCGAGTCTTGGCCTTGATGTGGTCGCCGCAGACGCCAGCGATGGGATGGTTCGCCGGACCGAGAAGGCCGCCGACGAGCAAGGTGTCTCGCTTCGAGCCCTCCGCGCGAGCTGGGACGAACTACCCGACCACCTGGAGGACTCCACGTTCGATCTGGTGTTCTGCGTCGGCAACTCGCTCGGGCACGCCGAGGGCGCAGCCGGGCGCCTGACCGCACTGGAAGCGATGTCGCGGCTACTGAATCCGGGCGGACGCCTCGTGCTCACGTCACGCAACTGGGAGCTCGTGCGCTCCGCCGGCTCACGGGTGGACGTCCGCGATCGACTCATCCGCCGCAACGGCCGCGATGCGGTCGTCAGCTACTACTGGCAGATCGAGCAGCGCTGGGAGCAGGAACACTTCCTCGAGATCGTGGTCGCCCAGATCGAGCCGGATGGGGCAGTGCGAGCCTGCTCGGAGCGCTTGTCCATCTGGCCCTACCGGTACGAGGACCTCGTGGCGCAGTTGCGGAGTGTCGGGCTTACGGTGCAGTCCACCACCTTCGACCCCGAGAGCGATGGATACCTGGTGGTCGCCGGCCGCGGCTAGAGCGACGCGGTAGAGGGCTGCGTTCGTTTGCCGGTCGCCGCCTCGCGAGAGGCGGTGGCGGTTGCTCCGGCCGCTGGAGGCGGGGACCGGTGCGGCTCCGCACAGGGCCGCGAAGGAAGCCTCGGTCCTCATGCGATCGCGGTTGCCTCCGGCGGTGACGAGCAGCTGGGCCGCGGTGTCGGGACCGACTCCGTGGGCGGCTCGCAGTCCGGGGTTGTGGACGGTGGCACGCGCCGCGGTGGAGCCAGTGCGGGTGGACGCCGATCCGGCGACAGGTGCGCAGGATGAGCTCGGTCAGGGTGCGTTCGGAGGCGGCGAGTGCGGGGCCCTGGTAGTTGACGAAGAGGTGGCCGCGGGTGCCGGAGCCTTCCGCTCGGCGGTGGGCCAGTTGGGCGGCCAGGGCTCGGCGGCGTACGGGGCAGGGGGAACTTGCCGGTGGTGTGTCCGTAGCCGGGGCACTCGTCGTCTTCGCGTCGGTCGATGGCGTGGGCCCAGTCGGCCCGCAGGTGGACGGTATGGTCGCGAAGGTCGGCAGGTACAGGTAGTGACGTCCTCGTCGACGTTGCGGCACAGCACGCCAACGAGCCGGTCACGTCGATCGCCCGTCACCTCGGTGTCGGTCGCTCCACCCTCTACCGGACGCTGGCCGCGTACGACGAAGCCGCCGCTACCACGGCCGGGCGAGACACAACCAGCCGCTGACTGTGCCCAATCGCTCCAGCTGAAGCGCTCAGATTGCCCTGCTGATCGCTTCTCCAGTTCGGCGGCGGCAGCTACGTCGCGGAGGTAGGCCGCTACGCGGCCGAGCATTCGAGGATGCGGCCGTCGCTGGTACCGATGAGAAAGCGGCCGGTGGCTGTGACGGTGAGAGCGGTCGGTACGGCGGAGACCGCGCCGACGGTGAGGTGCTGCCGCCAGCGCACCGCGCCGTCACCCAGGTCCAGCGCGACCACCTCTCCATCGTCGTACCCGACGTAGACGGTAGCCGCGTCGGCGTCCAGTGCGGTGGCTTTCCGGTCGGTACGGAACACCCACCGCGGGCGCCCGTCAGTCGTCTCGCGCCGGACGACGAACGACCCGCCAGGCTGGAGCCCATGGCCGTGGTACACGGTTCCGGCGTGGACCAGGGTTCCGTCCGCGGCTTCAATCCCCGGACCGCCGAAGTGTGTCTCACCGGGCTCCCAGGAGTACGGGAACATCCGCCGGACGGAGGGATCGAGGGGTTCGACCGGTCGCGCGGTCGCGGGCCCTTGCAGGTCCATGGCCGTGACCCAGTGCTCTCCCTTGTAGGGGTTCCGTTCGCCCGTGGGCTGGCGGATCGACAGGAAGTAGACGCGGCTTCCACCCCGTACGGGAAATCGGCTGCGGGCACCATTGCGCCCATCCGGTGACAAGGCTGGCCGACCGTCGGCACAGCGCACCAGCGAGACGAACGACGACGGGACGATGCCGTCGAGTTGTCTCCCGTCAGCGAGGAGAGCCGGACGACCGACTGCGGAACGGAGTCGCGCATGCCGGGGCGGCGTATGAGCCCGACCCACGCGGATCCTTCGTCCGTAGCGACGACGATCTCGCGCCCGCCCTCCTCGTCCGGAACCATCCACGCTCGCTCCCCGAGGGCAGCCAGGATTCCAGCTGTATGCCGTCGAGCGTGGCCAGGATCCGGCCGTCCGAAAGCGCCTCGACCGCGCGGACATGTCGGCGTGATTCCCAGTCCGCGCTCAGCCCCGCGACCAGCCGGTGGGCGACTGCGCTGCCGTCGGGACGCGGCGCCGACACCCGCGGGCCAGCCAGGTCATGACCGGTGAGGGACTTGGCAGGCACAGCGGTCCAGTCCGGTCTGCGCACAACGGCGACATGACCCTCGACGCGTGCGGTCTCGTCCTGCCAGTCGTCAGGCGGCGCCATCACCACCCGCAATGCCTGTTCGTCGAGCCATTCCAGCTCCAGGACCTGGCGGCCCAGCCCGTGCTCGATGAGCGATATGGCCGTGCCCGTCTCCAGGTGCAGCAGGAGCAGCTGGCCTTCGAAGAAGTAGCCGCCGTCGTAGCGGCCGGTGCCGACCGCGAGCAGCGGAAGCGTGGGATGGAAGGCCATCGCGTGCACCGGGTAGTGCGAGCGGACGAGGGCGTAGCAGGCCAGGTCACCCATGCCGTAAACACCGACGGGTGCAGTGCCGCCGAACCCGTACATGCCCGCCACGGCCAGCAGGCCACGCCGCTCGTCGGCGGTGGCCAGTACAGGGTCACCGATTTCGGCGAAGGAACGGTCGCCGAAGACCCGGTCGACGGAGAGCGGGATAGTCATAGCGTCGATCTTCGCAAGATCCAGGAGATCGTCCCGGCCTTTCGCGACTACGGCCTTGAAGTGCTTCCTCGGCAAAATGCGGCAGCAGTCAGGCTGGCCATGCCGGGGTGAGCAGGGTGGCGTGAGGTAACACGCGGATTCAGCGACCCGTTTCCCAGCCGCCAGGGACGGGGTGTTCCGCTCGGTGGCGCAGACGGTGCCGCGGTCCTGGACGATGACGCAGGCCTCGGCGTCCCCCGGAGTGTCGACGGCGAGCATGGAGGTGTGGGCGTCGTGCCCGCCCTGCTGACGGTATTCCTCGGAAGGACCGTCTCGATGAGTGACGATGACCCGGTCACCGGCGAACGTCTTGCTCATCTTGGCCCACACGGTTCCGCATGCCTCGCTGTGGCGCAGTTCGATCTTCGCCCCGTACTTCTGGCCGCGGTAGGTGGTGACGGGGTCTTCGGCACGACGGGTGTGGGCGGGGTCCAGCGAGGCGCAGGCGTCGCTGTGGCAGGAGCAGGAGCAGGAGATGGTGGGTGAGAGCCGGACTGTCGACGGCGCGGCCATCGTCGCGGGCGGCGCGGCGTGGCCGCCGGGCGCATCGCCGGCGTCCGGTGAGTGTCCACACCGTGATGCCCGCCCGCGCCCACGACCGCGGACGCTCCACACCGTCGTCACGCCCCGGCTCTGCTGCCGGACCGGAAACGGTCTGCGCCGCAAGCCGCCCGATCGGTGATATCGGGACCTGTCCTCCTCGTGCGTCGACCGCAGCTTGGACGGCCACGAGAGCTTCGGCCAGTTTCCTCGCAGCAAGGTCAGATCTCGTTTCGGGCGTGACAGAAGATGACGGTCTTGTTCGAAACGCCCTACCCGGGCAGGGTGAGGCTTCACCATGAGGGAGTGATTGCGTCGAACAATGGTGAGCGTGCCTCGGCCATCAGTCTGTCCAAGGTGCTGGAGCGTGCGCCTGATCTGGTGAGTCTGTACAAGGCGGCGGGTGACCGTGTCCACCGGCACGGGCTGGAGGGCGTGCGGGCGGCGGTCTATCTCGTGTTGGACCGCTCCGGGTCGATGCGGTCCTACTACCGGGACGGCACCATGCAGTATCTGGCTGAGCAGGTGCTGTCGCTGTCGGCGCATCTGGACGACGACGGTGTCGTGCCGGTGGTGTTCTTCTCCACGGACGTCGACGGTTCCACCGACCTGGTACTCGGCCGGCACCACGGCCGGATCAACAAGCTGCACGAAAACCTCGGTCATATGGGGCGCACGAACTACCACTGGGCCATGGACGAGGTCATCGACCACTACATGGCTTCCGGCAGCGACACCCCTGCCCTGGTCATCTTCCAGACCGACGGCGGCCCCACCAGCAGACTCGCCGCTGAACGCTACCTCTGTAAAGCCGCGCGGCTGCCGTTGTTCTGGCAGTTCGTCGGCTTCGGTGACCCCGACAGCAATGAGTTCGCGTTCCTGCACAAGCTGGACACCCTCGACGTCCCGGCCCGCCGTGTCGTCGACAACGCCGGTTTCTTCCACGCCGGCCGCACCCCGCAGGCCACCCCCGACCACCGGCTCTTCGACCAGCTCCTGCAGGAATTCCCCCAGTGGTTGACCGCAGCCCGCACCGCCGGCGTCATACGGTGACCCCTCCCGGGCAACACCGGCCAAACCTGCCCTGCCGCCCGGTCACGCTCGCCGCACAGGTCTTGTTCACCGCTCAAGGAATCGGGTGCCGGTGTCCAGTCCAGTGCTGTGACCGCATAGACCCCTCAGGGCTTTAACTTGTCAAGCTTCGGTGCTCAGGCCGCTATGTAACCTGTCGATCTGTTCGAACGGGAGGGCGGGACGTGGAGAAGCTGGTAGAGGGGGCCGTCGCGGAGGCGCTTCGTGACGGGGACGGCGAGGCGATCTGCCTGTACGTCGCCGCTTGCACCGAACGCATGGCGCCACTATTCACGGGCCTGCGAGCGAACGTGCCAGGGCGGGAATCCGACCTGGACTTCTACGCGGAGTCCGTGCGCGACCTCTGGCATGCCGACCGGCCGCTCGCCGACGCCGCCGAGCGCGTACGTCTGCTGGAGCGGTTCCCGGAGCTCAGCCGGACGAGGAGGGGATCACCGATGTCGCCGACACCTACGCCTTCTTCGCTGTCCTCAGCCTTCGGTATGCCCTGCTGGCCCACGGCTCGGCAAACGCTGATGACGCGGTGTCCTGCGGCCATGCGGCGCTCACCGCGATGGGGATGCTGGACCAGAATGTGGCGAGTGCCAGCCTTCTTGCTGAGGAACAACGGCTCCAGTCCCTCTCCCTGAGCAGTGACGCCGCAGGTCTGTGGGACGCGAGCGTCACGGCAGGACGGGAGAGATTCCGTGCCGTACTGGGCCGCCTGCCCCGCTAGGCATGCTCCTGATCGCTGCCCGTGAGATACGCCCTCTGGCCACGCGGCCGCTGCGCCTCGTCGGGCGGAGCTGGGAAGGCCAGTGCCTCGTCATATCGATGACCCTGTTAGCCGGCGTGGTTGAGGCGGTCGTCCTTCACCCACCGGCGGGTGATGCTCGCCTTCTTGCCGGAGGCCCGGGTGACGGGCGAGGCGCCAGCGTATGTCTTGGCATCCGCTGGGGCGGACGCCCCTCGGCATCGCAGCTTGAGCAGCCCGCCCGATGTTCTGCGTGATCACACACTCATGCCGTAGCCCAGCTCCTCAGCCCCGATGTGCCAGAAGGAGTTCTCGTCGGCAACGGCTTCGGCGTCAAGCAGCTCGAATCGTTCCAGCAGCGCTGCAGTGAGCGCGTCGGCGGCCTGCTCGGCCAGGTCCACGGCCTCGTCGTCGCCCAGACCGTCACCGGGCTTCTCGTATGCAGCGGCCTCAGCAGCGGCCTCCTCATAAGCGCGGTTGAAGGCGACGAACGCCTCAATGCTGGAGTTCACCAGTTGGGGAGCACCGCCTTCCGGCAGGCACCACAGCGAGCCGCCATCACGCCTCAGAGCGAACGCGCTCAGTCCTGGATCGACCGCGACCAGGGCATACCGCGCACCTCCGACCATGCGTTCCGCAAAGGGAGGCCTGCCACCTCCCGGGGTACGGGCAGCGAGAACATCCGGCCAAGAGTAAGGCGACTTCCGCGTCGATCATGCCGAGAACATAGCCCGCCCCGCCGACGCTTCACCGACCCGGTGAAGCTATGCGGTCACAGCACTATGCCTTCATCCAGGTCGCGAAGGCGTCAACGAGGCCGTTGTAGAAACGCTCTCCGGGAACGGCTCCGGGTTCTTGCTGGCGTCGTAGAAGGCGACGTTGGTGAAGGTGGCGGAGGCGGACGCGTTCAGGTTCTTGTAGAAGGCAAGCTTGCCCCGGCCGAAGCCGACGAACAGCCAGAACACCCCCAACGCCGCGGTGTTCTGCAACAGGGAGCGGACCTCGGCCTTGTCCCATGGTTCGTCGCCGACCTGGATGACCACGAAGGCGGGGTCGGATGCCCCGGACTCCTGGTAGTGGCTCACAGTGCGGCGCATGGCGTCGGCCACGTTGCCCCAGCCCCAGTCGATCTGTGCGTGCAGCTGCCCGATACGGCCGCGGTAGTTGTCAAGCCTGATCTCCTCGAGGAAGGGCTCCTCCCGCTGGAGAAGATGACCGGCACCGTGCCGTCGTCGTCCAAGTTGGCTGACAGGGCCAGAACCCGCTCGGCGAAGGCCTGCACGGCGAACGACTCGTACAGTTCCTCCATGTGCCAGTCGTGGTCCAGGACCAGGTAGACCGCGGCGCGTCGTCCCGTGAGCCCTGTCCGGACGAGAGCCTGGCCGGCCTGCCGGGCCGGCTCCAGGAGGCCGGGAGCCTGGCGCTCCACCTTGGTCAAGTCCACCACCGCACCCGGGGACACGGACCGAGCCTGGGCGGGCACCGGCGCCGCGGCCGGCTCGGTGCCGGCATCGTCGATGTCGACTCCGTAGTCGGTCGCCAGACCCGCGAGTCCGGATGCATAACCCTGGCCCACCGCGCGCACCTTCCACGCGTCGCCTCGCCGGTAGAGCTCCGCGAGGACCACCACAGTTTCTCTGGCGACGAAGTCCGGGGCGGTGAACGTCTTCGCGGGCACGCGGGGCTGGGTGATGGTCAGGCGTGGTGCCGAGGTGAAGACTGCTCCCGGCTGCAGGGGTCGACGCTGGCAGCCACGACGATGGTGGCGACGTCGGGGGCAGCCGGTCAAGATCGGCCGTGACCGTCTGCCCGGAAATGCTGACCCCGTCGTGCTTGGGATGGTTGTAGAAGACCGGGTCGTCGTCACCGCGAACCTTGCCATCGGGCCCGAGGAGCAGCGCCGACACGTCCGCGGCCAGTCCGGTGGCCCTCACCGTGAACGTAACCGGCCCGGCCGACAGAGCCGCGTTCTGGCCTTTGAGTAATGACGTAGTCACAGACACCTCGGTCGATCATCGACGAACATCCGCCGATTCTTCCCCGTCCCCCGGCACCACGCAGCCAAACTCACATCACACGGACCGCTTGAGCGCCCGGGAGGCTGTCGGACCAACGCTCCCGAGGCATCGTGAAGTCCGAATCGCATCCGGTTCGGCCGTCGCGCAGTGGTATCGCAGCATGAGCCGACGTACGTGGCGGCCGGAACGGGTTACGGGGCGACTTCGCACTCCACGACCGTGTCCGGACCAGCCTCGGCGAGCTTCACCAGCGCAGTCCGTTCCTTGTCCCACCGCAGCTGGGTTCCGACCACATGACACCCATGCCGGAACACCTCCGTCGGGCCACCCGTGCCCGCACCCAGGAAGCCGAGACGCGGACCCGCACTGCTCTCGCCGAGCTGGTCAAGACAGGCGGGCCCGTCAGCTTCACAGCTGTGGCCCGCCAGGCCGCGGGGTGAGCACCGACTTCCTCTGCCTCGCAGTGCGTCTTACGGGGGCAGCTCCGGCTACCAGCCCTCGGCGACCGGGGGAAGTCCTGCGTAGGCGCGCAGGGCGTTCTGGGAGTCCGGCAGACCGCGGTCGTGGAGTTGTCCGGCAACCTGCCGACCGACCCACGGGTATTCCAGATGGGCCAGAGCCTGCACCAGCTGCTGTTGCGCGGTGTGCAGGTCGGCGTAGCAAGGCAGAGGGCTCTGTTGAGGGGCCGGGAAGAGTTTGTCCAGGGCAGCTCTGGTGCGGCATCCGTTCCGGTCCCGCTCGATGCGGGGCAGGCAGGCAGCGAGCGCGGCCTGTGGAACGTCTGTGCCGAGGGTGCGCAGAGTGGTTTCGATGTGGCCGTGGAAGTCGCCCTCGTTGTAGTCAGTTGATGGTGTGGGTGCGGGGTTGGCCGCTGCGGCGGCGAGTTCGGCGACCGCGCGGTCGAGCAGCCCCGCGCCGAGTGTCCCGTCGCGGTTGGTGGCGACCCGGATGAGTGCGGTGGCGGCGGCCCACCGCACCAGGCCGTCTTCGCTCTCCAGATAGGGGACGAAGGCACTGCCCGGTGACGAAGCACTGATGAGTCCGGCGGCAATCAGGGCGGTGGCTGTGACGACGGGATCGCGGTCGCGTTCGGCGAGATCCAACAGGCACGGCAGTGTGGTGGCGGAGGCCTCGGGGAACCATGCGAGCAGGTAGGCGGTTCGGATCCGGATACGGGGTTCGTCGTCGAGCAGGGGCAGCAGCCTGGGAAGTTCGGCCAGGACCGCGTCGTACGAGCGAAGCGCCGCGTCCCGCGCGTCGACAGGCACGTCGGCCGCCACCGCTGCCCGGGCCTCCAGCAGTTGCTTGCGGCGCTGTTCATCCTTCTCGACGGCGAGTTGCTCGTCGTACCAGGGCAGGAACGTGTCCGGGGTGACCTGAGCGGCGACCGTGCGCCAGGCGATGATGTTGATCCCGGTGGCGACGTCGTACTCGTCGTGCCAGTCGACAGCCAGGCGGGTCAGCAGCCACATCAGCTCCTCGCGGACAGCCCGGGGGCCGGCTACCGCGAGCTGGGCGAGGAAGGGCACCGCGAACGGGGATGCCTGATACCGGGAGCCTTGGTGGAAAACGCTGTTGAACAGGCCGCTGAGCGCTTTCTCCTGTTTCTGCTCGTCATCCCCGCACAGAGCGCGAATCTGCTCGGGGACCCCCGCTCCGCCATCCAGGTCCGCCCAGTTCACTTCGTCCAGCCCGGCCAGGCTTGCATCGTACTTATCGATCATGGCAGCAGGATGGCACCGCCCTCTGACAAGGGCGGATCTCTTGTCGCTGGCATGCCGCTGACATCGTGAACTGCTGTGATGCGGCTTCTTCCCGTCGCAGGTACGGATACGTAGAGGGCGGCGTCCATCGCGATGCCGAGGCTGGGCGGGCAGTCGACGATGATGACGTCGTAGTCGGCTTCCAGGGGACGCAGGGCCAGCTCGAGGGCCGCTTCCTTCTGGAAGCCGCGCTTCTGCGTCGCCACGACGGCGATCTTCGCGTCGAGCAGGAACCCGTCGAAGCAGGCGGGCAGGACGTGCAGGCGCTTCTCGTACCGCGGATCGTCTATCTCCAGGACGAGGTCGCGCAGGTCTCCCCTCCCCTCTCCGCACATGTGGGAGACCAGGCTGTCGTGGTTGGGCTCGATCTGGGGGACTCCGAGCTGTTCGCTGAGGTGCCCCTGTGGGTCGAAGTCGACGACGAGGACACGCTTGCCCGCCTCGGCGTAGGCCTCGCCGATACCGGCGGAGATGGCGGTCTTGCCGACTCCGCCCTTCTGGTTGCCGACGATCTTCCGTTCCGGGTCGGTGCCGCGGGCACCGTGCCGGGGGGAGGGGTTCGCGTCGAGCCAGTCCCGGATCGACTGGGCAAGGCCCTGGGTGTAGGAGATGCCGCGGTCGGTACAGGTCTCCGCGGACCTCCGCGCGTTCAGCCAGGCCGAGCTGGACGTCATCGCCCATGAACTCCACCATCGTCCGCGCAAGACCCATGGCTATCGCACTCCGGCAGAGGTCTACGCTGACCTCCTGAACAGCGGTGATGCGCTGACCGCTTGAGCTCGCCCTTCCCTCCGGACAGCAACAGGCAGCAGACTCACCCCACGGCCTTCGTCGTGGTCACGTGCACCTTGGTCGGAGCGCAGGAGCAGACGAAGGCCGCCCCCGTGTCCGGCGAACCCTCATGTGAGCGAATCCGTTCGCGACGCCATTCGAGACCGTGACACCATGCACCGCATGACGACGAACCGAAAGGTCCATGCCGCGTAGACGGCCAGGCCAGATCCGTACTGGCGCCCCCGGCAGCCACCGGACAACGGGTGCAAGGCCGGTCATCGACGGCCTGTCCTCGCATGCGCTGTCCGAGATCACCCGTCTCGAGCACACCCGCAACCATCTGCAACCAGGCGACGTCAGCGCGGCCGTGGACCTGTGGAAGGACTACGTCCACCAGCCTGAGCGTGCCCTGTGGCACGACCACGAGTGGGGCAACGTGCACTGGTACTGCTGCGGTAACCCTCTCGAAGCCCGAGCCCTCCTCGACACCGTGATGCAGGCATTGTCGCCACGAAGCGCCCGCGAACTTCGAAAGATCGTCAGCCGGTCAGACGCCGCCTGGAACCTTCCGTCCCCGCCCTACGACGCGGACGGAAGATAGAGAACAAGTTCGGGAGGTGTCCGGTGGTTTCGGCGGGCCGGTCGGCCGTTCAGGGGGCTGGGGCGGGGGTGCGTCGCCGAGGGTCGAGGTGCGGGCGAGCAGGGCGGGGCGCAGGCGACGGGAGCGGCCGGGCTTGCCGTTCAGCATGTTCACCAGGGTGGTGGCGGCCACTTCGCCCATCCGGTACATCGGGGAGCGCACGGAGGTCAGCGGCACCGGGAGGGCTGCCGCGAGCGGGACGTCGTTGTAGCCGACGACCGCCACGTCCCGGCCGACCGTGAGGCCGGCGTCCCGGACGGCTGCCATCGCGCCGATCGCCGCGAAGTCGTTGACCGCGAAGACGGCCGTGGGACGCGGACGCAGGCCCAGCAGGTGGTCGGTCGCCGCCCGGCCGCCCGGCACGTCGAAGGCGGAGCCGATGACATGGCTCTTCGGTACCGGGAGGCCCGCTTCGGCGAAAGCGTCCAGGAAGCCCTGGGTGCGCTCCACACCGGTGCTGGCGTAGGGTTCCCCGGCCACCACCGCGACCCGCCGGTGGCCCAGGCCCAGCAGATGCTCGGCGGCCAGCCGTCCGCCGAGAACGTCGTCGGTGGTCACCGACACCCGGCCGGGCAGCCTGCGGGACACCAGCACCAGAGGGATCCGCTGGCGGGCCAGCTCGGCCACGAGGCCGCTGTCGGAGCGGGCGTCGCCGAGTACCAGACCGTCGACGCGCCGGGCGAGCAGTGCGTGCGCCCGGCGCTGCTGCATCTCGGGGTCGTCGCCGGTGTTGGCGACCACGGTGTGGTATCCGGCGGCCGACGCGGCGGCGTCGATGCCTTCGTAGATGGTGGCCAGCACGATGTCGGTGAGCCGCGGGACGAGCACGCCCAGCATGCGGGAGCGGCCGGTGCGCAGCGCCGCTCCGGCCGGGTCCCGCTGGTAGCCGAGTTCCTCGGCCAGCCCTCGGATGAGTGTGGCGGTCTCGGCAGCCACTCCGTCCCGCACGTCGTCGTCCAGGCTCAGCGCCCGTGACACCGTGGAGACGTGTACGCCCGCCTGCCGGGCTATCTGGGCGAGCGTCACCGGGGGACGACCGGTCTGTGGGCCGGTTTCCGCCCGTGGTGCCTGGCGATCCACTCCCGCTACCCCTCTTCTCGGATCTGCGCGGCCCTTCGGGTCCTGTGGGGCCCTGGCCGGTACTGCTCGAATTCGACGGCTGTTCACCGTCGTTGCGTTGCCGAGCCTCGCATACTCCCGAGCCCTGGGCCAGACGAGTGTCCGATAACCGTTGACCAAAGCGCAATCGTTTGCGTAGCCTCACCGCAATCGTTTGCGAAGAAGCGGAGAGAGGGTTCATGCGTCGAATCCAGGTCGTGGCCACCGGCGGCACCATCGCGAGCCGGGCCGGGGCGGAGGGCCGCCGGGCGACCGTGCTCGCGAAGGAACTGCTCGCGTCGGTCGGTCCACTGCCGGCGGACACCGAGGTGAGCGTGCGGGACGTTCTCACCCGGGGCAGCTACGCCTTCGACACCGCTGACCTGCTGGCGCTGGCCCGCGAGGTGCGTGGCGCCCTGCGGGAGGGGCCGACGCAGTGGTGATGACGCACGGCACCGACACCATGGAGGAGACCGCCTTCCTGCTCGATCTGGCATTCGACGACCCGCGGCCGATCGTGCTGACCGGTGCGCAGCGCCCGTTCGACGACCGTGCTGCCGACGGGCCGGCCAACCTGGGCGACGCCTTGGCCGTGGCCGCCGCCGACACGGCCCGCGGGCACGGACCCCTGCTCGTCTTCGACGGCTTCGCGTTCCCCGCCCGCGGGGTCCGCAAGAGCGACACCATGTCGGCGCACGCCTTCACCGTGCCCGGGCGTGGGCCGGCGCTCCGCGTGACGGACCGGCTCGTCACCCCGCTGTGGCAGCCGAGCCCCAGTCCCGGGCTCCCCTTCGATCTCGACCTCCCCGACTGCCCCGGGTGGACGTGGTGCCGGTCTACCCCGGTGCGGACGGGCTGTTCGTCCGGTCCAGCCTGGCGGCCGGCGCCGCGGGAGTCGTGTTGGAGGCGGCCGGCGCGGGCAACGCGGGGCCGGAGCTGGTCGAGGCGGTGGCCGAAGCGGTAGCCGCGGGCCATCCGGTGCTCATCTGCTCACGGGTGCACTCCGGTCCCGTCGCCCCCTCTACGCGGGCGGCGGCGCCGAACTGCAAGGGTCGGCGCCGTGTTCGCCGGCGACCTGAGCCCCTGGCAGGCCAGGCTGCTGCTGGCCGTCGCGAGCGTCATCCCCGGCCGGTCACCGGAGGCACTCGTCCGCGCCTGGCTCGCCGGAGAGAACCCGCTGTCCGGCTCCGGAGCCTGATCACCACCGACCGCCCGTCGCCCCCGCCCCCAGCGGCTTACTGACCCCGCACCCCCACACCACCCGCACAACCCACACCACCCACACCACCGCCATCAAAGGAGATGTCGATGCCCAAGGAAATTCTCGTCGGCTTCGGAGTGGACGTCGACGCAGTCGGCGGCTGGCTAGGCTCCTACGGGGCGAGGACTCGCCCGACGACATCTCCCGCGGTCTGTTCGCGGGCGAAGTCGGCGTGCCCCGCCTGCTGGAGCTGTTCCGGCGCCGCGGCCTGACCCAGACGTTCTTCTGGCCCGGCCACTCGGTCGAGACCTTCCCCGAGGAGTTCGACGCCTGCGTCGCCGCCGGCCACGAGATCGGCGTGCACGGCTACAGCCACGAGAACCCGATCGCCATGAACCGCGAGCAGGAGGCCGCGGTCCTGGACCACTGCATCGAGCTGATCGAGACCCGATCCGGCCGCCGTCCGACCGGCTACGTGGCGCCCTGGTGGGAGTTCAGCCCTGTCACCAACGAACTCCTGCTGGAGCGGGGCATCAAGTACGACCACTCTTTGATGCACCGGGACTTCGAGCCGTACTACGTCCGGGTCGGCGACACCTGGACGAAGATCGACTACAGCGCGCCCGCCGAGACCTGGATGAAGCCCTTGGTGCGCGGCCAGGAGACGGACCTGATCGAGATCCCGGCCAACTGGTACCTCGACGACCTGCCTCCGATGATGTTCATCAAGGCCAGCCCGAACAGCCACGGCTTCGTCAACCCCCGTGACATCGAGCAGATGTGGCGCGACCAGTTCGACTGGGTCTACCGGGAGATGGAGCAGGCGGCCTTCACCATGACCATCCACCCCGACGTGGCCGGCCGCCCCCAGGTGCTGCTGATGCTGGAACGGCTGATCGATCACATCAACTCCCACGAAGGCGTCCGTTGGGTGACCTTCGACCAGATCGCGGACGACTTCGCCGCCCGCAACCCGCGCCAGGAGGGTGACAGCAGATGACCACCGTACAGCAAGGGGACATAGCCCACGAGAACGAATGGCCGCGCGGCGGAGCACCCTCGGACGAGGTCCTCTTCAAGGGTCCCCCGACGCTCAGCCGGCGCACCATCAGGACCACCACCACGGTCTGTTTCCTGGCCTGGGTCTTCTCCGTCTACGACTTCGTGCTCTTCGGCACTCTGCTGCCGAAGATCTCCGAGACGTTCGGCTGGAGCACCGGGCAGGCCACGGCGATCGCCACCGGCGTGACCGTCGGCACCTTCGTCATCTCCCTGCTGGTCGGTCCGATGCTGGACCGATGGGGCCGCAAGCCGAGCCTGATCGTCACCACGGCGGGCGCGGCGCTCTCCTCCGGCCTCACCGCGCTGGTCGGCGGCGCCGCCTCGCTGATCGGAGTCCGGGCCATCTCCGGCCTCGGCTACTCCGAGGAGGTGGTCAACGGCGTCTACCTCAACGAGATGTACGGCAAGAGCCGGCGCCGCGGCTTCATGTTCAGCCTCGTGCAGAGCGGCTGGCCGGTCGGCGCCCTGCTGGCCGCGGCCTTCGCCGCCGTACTGCTGCCGGTCATGAGCTGGCGCTGGATCTTCCTCCTCGCCACCTTCCCGGTCATCGTCATCCTCATCGCCGGCTCCAAGCTCCGTGAGTCGCCCTCGTTCGTCGCCCTCAAACGGACACGGGAACTGCGCAAGGACGGACGCGACGCCGAGGCGGCCAAGCTGGCAAAGCTGTACGACCTCGACATCAGCCGGGACAACGAGTCCGGTCTGCGCCAGCTCTTCGCCCCGGACCTGCGCCGGCACACCCTGTGCCTGTCCGGAGCGTGGCTGTTCAACTGGATGGGCATCCAGGTCTTCTCGGTGCTGGGCACCACCATCCTCACCGACGGCAAGGGCGTCTCGTTCTCCAGCGCACTGGTCGTGCTGATCCTGGCCAACATGGCCGGCTTCCTCGGCTACCTCTTCCACGGGTACCTCGGTGACCGGATCGGCCGGCGGACGACCATCATCGTCGGCTGGACCATAGGCGGCATCGTGATGACGGCGATGCTCTTCGGTCCGGACAACGCCGCGTACGTCATCCCGATGTACGCCCTGGGGCTCTTCTTCCTCCTCGGCCCGTACTCCGCCATGGTGTTCTACATGGGCGAGTCGTTCCCGGCCCGGGTCCGGGGCATCGGCTCCAACACCGCCCACGTGATGGGCCCCGTGGGCGCGATCGTCGGCTCGGCACTGCTCAGCGCCGTCATCGGCCTCGGTGCGAACGCCACCACCGCCGCGTTCGTCGCGGGCGCCCTGGGGATGTTCCTCTCCGGCGTGCTGATGCTCGGCGCCCACAAGGTCAGCCAGGACACCGACGACGAGCTCGTCCCCCGGCGACGGCGCACTGAGCCGTCCTCCCCTCCTCCCGGCGCGTGGTGTCCGCTGTGCCCCGCCACGCGCCGGGAACCCCATGAAAGGCAGGACATGTCTTCCAACGAACCCACCGCACCGGCCCGCGACGACGGGCTGGCCGGAAAGGTCGCCGTCATCACCGGCGGCGCGAGCGGCATCGGCCGCGCCCTGGCCGTGGCATACGCCCGTGCCGGAGCCGACAGCGTCGTCGGCTTCTACCCCAAGGACCCGCACAGCGCCGACGAGACAGTGCGGCTGGTCGAGGCCGCCGGCGGCCGCTGCACCGCTGTCGCGGTCGACGTCCGCGACAGCGGGCAGGTCGACGCCCTCGCCCGGGCGGCCGTCGAGACGTACGGACGGCTCGACATCGCCGTCGCCGGAGCCGGTGTACTGCGCCGGGCCGCCCTGGCAGAGCTCGACGACGACGCCTGGAACGACATGCTCTCGGTCGACCTGACCGGCGTACTGCGCACCTTCCGCTCCGCCGCCGCCGTGATGTCCGGCCCCGGCTCCATGGTGGCGGTCTCCTCCATCGCCGGCGGGGTGTACGGCTGGGACGACCACGCCCACTACGCCGCCGCCAAGAGCGGGGTACTGGGACTGTGCCGGTCACTCGCGACCGAACTTGCTCCGCGCGGCATCAGGGTCAACACGGTCATCCTCGGTCTCATCGAGACTCCGCAGTCGCTCGATGAGACCAACTCCCTGGGCCCGGTAGGGCTGGAGCGGGCCGGCCGGAGCATCCCGGCGGGCCGGGTGGGCCACGCCGACGAGGTGGCCCGTGCGATCCGCTTCCTCACCAGCGACGACGCCGCGTACATCACCGGCCAGGAGCTGATCGTGGACGGTGGCCTCACGGTCCGATGGCCGCAGTGACCGAGCGGCGAAAGACCGACCGGCAGCACACCAGGCAGCAGTGAACGGAGCGGCGGCGGACAGCGCCGCGGCGAGAAAGGCGAACGGCATGGGAGTCCTCCAACAACAGGTCGCACTGGTGACGGGCGCGGCGAGCGGCATCGGGTCGGCGATCGCCGACGCGTACGCGGCCGAGGGCGCACGGCTCTTCCTGGCCGACCGCGACGCCGACCGGCTCACCGCCCTGGCCGAGCGCCACACGGCGCAGGGCACGGAGGTGGCCACAGCGGTCGTCGACGTGGCCGACGCACAGCAGACCCGCCAGATGGTGGAAAGCTGCGTGTCCACGCTGGGCGTGCCCGACATCCTGGTCAACTCCGCGGGGATCCTGACCGAGGTGCCCCTGGTCGACATGGACGTCGAGACCTGGGACCAGATGATCGCGATCGACCTGCGCAGCGTCTTCCTGTGCTGCCGGTGGACGGTTCCCCACATGGTCGCCCGCGGCAGTGGGCGGGTCATCAACATCGCCAGCCAGCTGGGCATCAAGGGCGGCGAGGGACTGGTCCACTACTCGGCCGCCAAGGCCGGCGTCATCGGCCTGACCAAGGCGCTGGCCAGGGAGGTCGGCCCGAGCGGTGTACTGGTCAACGCGATCGCGCCCGGCCCGGTGTTCACCCCGCTGGTGGACGGCATCAGCGCGGACTGGAAGAAGGCCAAGCAGGCCGAACTGCCCCTCGGCCGGTTCGGGGTCCCGGCGGAGGTCGCCCCCACCGCCGTACTGCTGGCCAGTGATCCGGGCGGCAATCTGTACGTGGGGCAGACTCTCGGCCCCAACAGCGGCGACGTCATGCCGTGAGGCACTGAGAGGAGAGGAGCCACAATGTGCGGAGCCTGCGGAACGGGACGTTCCGCACCCCGCTGGGAGGACACCCTGGCGCCGCCCACCCGGTCGGTGCTCGCTGCCCGGGCGGCGAGCACCGACCGGCTCCTGGACGGCGGGTCCGGACTGCGAGTCCGGTCCTGGCTGTCCGCCGGTTACCTGCTCAGCGACCGGGTCGGCCGCACCACGCACGCGGCGGACCTGGACACGCTGTGGCGTACGGCCTGGCAGCGCGGTGCCCGTCCCAAGGACTGGCAGCCGCTGGAGGGTGCGGACACCACCGAGTCCGTCGAGGCACCCGGCGGCTGGGACCTGGCCACGACCGCCGTCTGGTTCGCCGCCGTAGCCAGATCCCAGCCCGACACCTCACTGGAGATCACCCTGCCCGACCCCGACCGAGCGCGCACCCTGCTGGTGACCATCGACTCCGGCACGGTACGGGCCACCGTCGTCACCGATTCCGGGGACGGCCCGCCGCCCGAAGCGCCTGCTGTGGTCAGCGGCGCCGGCGCTTCCATCGCGGCCCGCCACCTGCAGAAGTTCGGCGGACGCCGCTCCCTCGACGGACATGAACACGCGGGCTGGACACCCCGGCCGCCGCACGCCCTCGGCGGACCCCGGACGGCAACGGGCGAAACCGCCCGGCCTTCCTGTCCACCGCCCGCGACGACGCGCTCCCTTCGAGGACGGCGCCCGACCGCGCGGTGCGGCTGAAGCGCGGCAAGGCACTGCGCCGCCTGCCGGAGTCGACAACAGCCGGACTGCGGGCATCACCGCCCCGGGCGACCTGGCCGTCGAAGCGGAGGCGTTCGCGGCCGCCTACGCCGCCCCGACCGCCGCGGAAGTTAACGCCATCCTCAAGGCTTGGCGCGCCGCAGTGCGCCGCATCACCCGGCCGCAGCATGCGCCGCGGCTGGATCCAGCAGGCCCTGGCAGCCGGCAACCCGCTCGGGACGGTCGCCCCGCACTCGCGGCACTTGCTGCGCGGCACCGCCTACGCCTACCGCCGCAGGAAGGTCCCCGGAGTCAGAACCCGACCCGCTTCCTGGCCCTGGCCACCTGACCAGCCGCTGGTATCGCCACAGCCGAGCGGACACCTGTTCACCGTGCCGGAGCGGGAGCTGTTCAAGGATCTGCTGACACATGGCCGACCGGACCGGGCCTGGACCCTGTTCCGATCAAGACGCTGATCGGGCGCCGCTCCCCCAAGAGCTACGCCGCCCAAGGCCCGGCCGCTGTGTTCAAGCGGCACGGGTACGTCGCCGCCGACCGTGACCGGTGACGGCGCCGGTCCGGGACGCATGCGGGGCGGGGTGGGGCGTTCCCGGGGGCGGTGCAGAGGTCAGAGGTTCGCGTCGGACCACTGGTCGATAATGTCGTCACCGGTCAGGGCGGCGCCTGGTTCGCTCGCCCTGCCGTCCAGTTGCTGCTCGGCCCAGATCACCTTGCCGATGGGCGTGTACCGGGTGCCCCAGCGTTCGGCGTAGCGGGCGACGAGGAACAGGCCGCGTCCGCCCTCGTCCGTGGCCGTCGCCTGGCGCAGGTGCGGCGAGGTGCTGCTGCCGTCGGACACCTCGCAGATCAGGTGGCGGTCCCGCAGCAGGCGGACGTGGATCGGGACGGTGCCGTAGCGGATGGCGTTGGTGACCAGTTCGCTGAGGATGAGCTCGGTCGTGAAGCCCGCGTCCGTCAGATCCCACGCCGCCAGCTGCCGGGTGACGTCGGCGCGGACGCCGCCCACGGCGGCGGCTTCGGGGGCACGTCCCAGTCGGCGACCCGCTCGGGGTCGAGCACCCGGGTCCGCGCGACCAGCAGGGCGACGTCGTCGTTCCCGCGGTTCGGCAGGAGGGCGTCGAGCACCGCGTCGCAGGTCTCCTCGGGCGTCCGGCCGGGGTGGGACAGCGCGCCGCGCAGGATCTCCAGACCGGCGTCGATGTCCCGGTCGCGGCTCTCGATGAGCCCGTCGGTGTAGAGGACCAGCCGGCTTCCTCGGGCACCTCGAACTCCGTGCTCTCGAAGGGCAGGTCGCCCAGGCCCAGCAGCGGACCGGCGGGCATGTCGGGGAAGGTCACGGTGCCGTCCGGACGGACCAGGGCGGGCGGCGGGTGGCCGGCCCGTGCCGCGCTGCACGTGCCGGAGGCCGGATCGTAGACGACGTACAGGCATGTGGCTCCGATGATTCCCTCGTCGTCACCCTGGTCCGCCCGCTCCCGGTCGAGCCGGGCCACCAGGTCGTCCACCCGGGCCAGCAGTTCGTCCGGCGAGAGGTCGAGGGTGGCGAAGTTGTGCACGGCGGTACGCAGCCGCCCCATGGTGGCCGCCGCGTGCATACCGTGCCCCACCACGTCCCCGACCACCAGCGCCACCCGGGCGCCGGACAGCTCGATGACGTCGAACCAGTCCCCGCCCACCCCGGCCTGGGCCGGCAGATAGCGGTACGCCGCCTCCAGCGCGCTCAGGTCCGGCAGGTCACGAGGGAGCAGACTGCGTTGCAGGGTGACCGCCATCGCGTGCTCGCGGGTGTACCGGCGGGCGTTGTCGAGCGCGACGGCGGCCCATGCGGACAGTTCCTCGGCGAACAGCACGTCGCTCTCGTCGTACGGATCCGCCCGCTCCGAGCGCCAGAAGTCCACCGAGCCCAGCACCGTGCCGCGGGCCCTCAGGGGTACCGCGATCAGGGAGTGGAAACCGTGTCCGAGGAGTTCCTCCGCGCGGTCGGGGGCCAACGTCCGCCATCCCTCGGCGGCGCTCAGATCCGCCTCCAGCACCGCACGGCCGCTCTTCACGCACCGTGCCTGCGGTGTGGCGTCGGGGAAGCGAACCGTTTCGCCCACCGCCATCAGCGGCAGACCGTCGTGGATGGTGCTCAGCCCGGCCCGCTGCATCACGGTGTGCCGCCTGGTCGGCTCCTCGCCGTGCAGCACCTCCTCGGCCAGGTCGACGGTGACCAGGTCGGCGAAGCGCGGAACCGCCACCCTGGCCAGTTCGTGGGCGGTGCGTTCCACGTTCAGGGAGGAGCCGATCCGTGCCCCCGCGTCGTAGAGCAGGCTCAGGCGCTCTCGGGATGCCTCGGCGCGACCGGACAGGGCCCGCAGCTCCGTGGTGTCCCTGAGCGTCACCACGCTCCCGGCATTCCCGTCGCCGGGCTCGGTGCGCCGCTTGCTGACCGCCAGCAACCAGTCGGCGGAGAGAAGCAGCTCGTCGGTCGCCGTCCGCTCCGAGGTCAGCAGTTCGGTGATGTCCGGGCTCAGACTCAGGTCGGTGACCTTCCGCCCCTCCGCGTCCGGCGGCAGATCCAGCAGCCGCCGCGCCTCGTCGTTGGCCAGCACCAACTGCCCGTCGCCCTCTACGATCAGCACTCCCTCCCGCACCGCGTGCAGTACCGCGTCATGGTGGTCGTACATCCTGGTCCTCTCCACCGGGTCGAGACCGTGGGTCTGACGCAGCAGCCGTCGGCTCACCAGGGCGGTGCCGCCCGCGCAGACCGCCAGGGCCACGCCCCCGATGCCCAGAACCACCGGGAACTGCTGGGCCGCCATGCCCGCCACCTTGTGGCCCGTGATCCCGACGGCCACCGAGCCGGCGGGGTGTGCGTAGCGGGTCCCGTCCGACGAGTGCACGACGACGGGATCCACGTCGGTCGCCGGCCGGATCTGCTCGGAGAGCGGCCGCAGGACCTTGCTGGGGTTGGGTCCGGTCAGCGCCGACAGCGTCTGCGGGGAGCTCGCGAACGTCGTGGCGACAGCCAGGGACCGGGTCTGGGCCTCGTGGGTGCTGTCACGCCGGGCCTGGAACACGAGGGCGACCAGCGCGGTGGTGATGATCAGGGTCACGACCAGGGCCTGAAGTACGAACGCCTGGCCGGCCACGCTGTGGGCCCGAAGCAGGGACCGCAGCCGCCCAACGGGTTGCACCGGCCGGGAACCCTCGTCGCGCCGAGCCCCTGCCGGGCCGCCCCTGCGCGCGGGGGCCGGCCCCCGAACAGGAGGGAGGGCGACGGGAATGTGTGGTCACTGCATTGTTCGCCTCCTCGGCAGCGATGACCCGGCGGTCCGTGACCACCCGCTCGCAGGGGAAGACCGGCGGTGCGCGGCCTCCGCCGTGCCGGCGTCCGGCGAGCGGACACCGGGACCATCGACCGGATATTCTTCGCATTCCTCGCGAACCACTCAACGGTACCCGCTGAGTCTCGGTCCGGGTACGGAGCCGCTGTGCGCGAAGGGCTCCGCGTGCCGCAACGCTATTTCAGGAGCGACACCACTACCGGGGTAAGCCAAGGCCGGCGCCGGAGAATTCCAGACAGCGGTCAGAGTCGAGAAAGCGCGGACCTGGTTCGCCTGGGCGTCCGGCGGTTCCGTCATGCCGGCCGCCGCCCTCGCCACCCAGGCATCCGCATCGTCGGCGTCGTCACCCAGGTCCTGTTCGTCGGCATCGCGTTCACCGTCACCGCCGTACGGAGGACAGACCGGCTCGACCGCAAGGCGGAAGCGTCCAGCAGGAGCGTCCTCGGAATGCCTCTGACCAGGTGATTCGTGCGCGCTGGGTGGTTGTCGCGGGCACATGGCGGCGGCCCCGGCAGCCGCCGGACGGCGGGCGTCGGACGGCGGGCGTCGGCGCTCCTCAGTCCAGGGTGAAGGTGCCGCCTGCGGTCGTCGCCAGGTCCGTGCCGAGGGCGGCTGCCGGTGTCCAGGCGCCGGGGCTGCCGACGCCACGGGCCAGCAGTTCGGTGACGGTGGCGGTGACGTCGGCCGTGAAGTCCATGCCGTCGCCGGCGCGGAGCCATCCCTCGTGCCGGGTGCCGTCCGCCCACTCGACGACGGCGTGCCCCCAGGAGTGCTTACGCGGACGGGGCGCCGCCTTCACCGGGACCCGGCTGAGCCGGTCGACAGCGAGGCGTCGCAGCGCCGGAACGGACAACAGGCGGCCGAGCAGCGGGAGGAGGGCACGTATCAGCGGAGCGGTCGGCACGAGAGCGGAAGTGGCGGTGACGAACGGTGCTCCGCTCACCGCGTGCGCCGCGACGAGGTCGCCGGAAGCGATACCTGCCGATTTCGCCGACTCCCCGTCCGGAAAGGTGAGTTGCTGCGGGTCGGCACCGAGGCGCGACGTCCTCAGCCGCCCGTTCTCGTACCGCCGTCCGCCGGCGGTGAGCACGTCCACGACACTGGCCGCCAAGGCGGCACCGAGCAGGCCCGCCTCGACGGCCACCGAGGCCACGGCGTCGACCCGGACCCGGTGCGGCGCGGGCCGGCCTTCGCACAGCTTCGCTACCACCGCCTCCGTCGCCAGCACGCCGAATCCGGCGCCGGTGACCAGCGTGCTGCCCGCCCGCACCGCTTCGTCGTGCAGGGCGAGCACTCGGCCCACGGCGACCACGTCGTTGGCCTGGTCGACGTAGTGGCCGCCGGGCATGCAGGCACGGGCGATCACCGGTGCCGTGGCGGCGAAGGCACCCATCGTGTTCACCACCACCCGTGGGCGCTCCCGGACGATCTCGTCCGCGATCCGCTCGGCCGAGTCGGCGACCACGACCTTCGCGTCCCCAGGCAGACCTGCTTCGGCCCCGACGGCGACCATCCGCTCCCGACTGCGTCCGACCGGCACGACCGTCAGCCCCCGCGCGGCCAGTCGCGCGGTCACACCCCGGCCCACACGGCCGGTCGCCCCGACTATCCATACCTCGTCGTTCGTCCTGCTCTCGCCTGTCGTCCCGCCGATCCCGCTGGTCTCTGTCATGCGAACGTCACCCTGTCTGCTCCGGGCCGCCCGGGGACGGGCGCCCCCGGTGATGACACACTGTGTCATGAGTGCAGGCTAGCACTGACGGCACAGTGAGACATCGCCTGTTACAGTCAACTCATGGCTAGGTGGGATCCGGGTGCCGAGGAGCGCCTGAAGCGGGCGGCTGTCGAGCTGTACTCGGAGCGCGGCTACGACAACGTGACGGTGACCCATATCGCCGAGCGGGCCGGACTCACCCGGCGCTCCTACTTCCGCTACTTCCCCGACAAGCGTGAGGTCCTGTTCGCCGGCTCGGAGCGCCTGCCCCCGGCACTGGCGGAGGCAGTCGTGACGGCAGACCCGAACGCGGCTCCGCTCGCCGCCGTCCTCGACGCGCTGGCGCGAATCGGTGCCGAGCTCGTCCAGCACGTGGACGGCGTGACGGAGCGCCGGGCGGTTATCGACGCCAGCCCCGAGTTGCAGGAACGCGAACGGACCAAGACGGCTGCGATCACCGCCGCGATCCGCGACGCCCTGAAGCAACGCCAGGTGAACGCCGACACGGCCGAACTGGTCGCGCAACTCGCCACGGTGGCCTTCCAGAACGCCTTCCGGCAATGGATCGACGCCGAGGGGCGTGCGAGTTTCGGCAGTTGCCTGCACACGGTCACCGACGAACTGCGAGCCGCCCTCGCCGCGACCTGAGAAGGCGCATCGCATCCATCGCGCTCTCGCAGTCGAAGCTTCGCGCGCAGCGCCTCCTCGTAGACCCGCGCCACTCTTCCGCAGCCACGTCCGGGCGGCCCGGTAGTTGTCCAGCGTCCACCCGGCGAGGTTGTTCCTTGTCCTGGCTGTCCTCAGCGGTGGCGCTCACCTCCGGCATACGCGTCTTCAGCCCTGGCAGCCACACCCAGTGGCGCTCTTGGCCTCGCTCACGGTGACGGACGGGTCGGCCGCCTGCTCAGCCGGGGTGCAGCAGGCAGTGACACCGCAGCAGGAGTCGCCTGTCGCGGAAATGTCAGGTCCGGTCGCGGGGGTGGGCTTGGTGGCGCGGACGATGGCGGAGTGCATGCCGTCGGCGACCAGGTGGGTCGGGGTGATCTCGATGTCCGTGAATCCGGCCGCCTCCAGACCCGCGCGGTATTCGGCGAAGGACAGTGCGCCGGCGATGCAGCCGACGTAGTCGCCGCGCTCGGCCCGCTGGTCGGCGGTGAGGGCGTCGTCCGCGACGACATCGGAGACGCCGATCCGGCCGCCGGGCTTGAGGACGCGAAAGGTCTCGGCGAAGACGGCGGGCTTGTCGACGGACAGGTTGATCACGCAGTTGGAGATCACGACGTCGAGCGTGTTCGCGGGCAGCGGGACCGCCTCGATCGCGCCCTTGAGGAACTCGACGTTCGTCGCGCCGGCTTCAGCGGTGTTCGCGAGGGCCAGGGCGAGCATCTCCTCGGTCATGTCGAGCCCGTATGCCTTGCCGGTGGGGCCAACGCGGCGGGCGGAGAGGAGGACGTCGATGCCGCCGCCCGAGCCGAGGTCAAGGACGCGCTCGCCCTCGCGGAGTTCGGCGACCGCGGCGGGGTTGCCACAGCCCAGGGAGGCGGCGACCGCCTCGGCCGGCAGGGCGTCGCGCTCGTCGGCGGCATAGAGGGTGGAGCCGAAGTTGTCGTCGACTTCGACCGGCTCGGGCCCGCAGCAGGCGGTACCGCCCTCTGCGACCTTCACGGCCGCCGCGGCATACCTCTGGCGAACGGTTTCGCGCAGGTCGGTGCTGGTTTGCTCGCTCATGACTTCACTCCTGGATGACGGGCATGGCGGCGCATGGAACGGCTTGCATTGACGCTCTTTGATGCAACCTTGCGCCTTGAATCGAAAAACGTCAACATAGAGACATGTCGAAACAAGAGCTTGAGGTGATCGGCCAGGACGCCGCCTGCTGCCCGAGCCTGTCCGCAGCCTCCCTGGACGAGTCCCGGGCCGCCGACCTGGCGAAGGTCTTCAAGGCCCTGGGCGACCTGGTCCGGCTGCGCCTGATGTCGATGATCGCCTCGCGCGGTGAGGACGGGGAGGTGTGCGTGTGCGAGATGACCCCGTTATTCGACCTGTCCCAGCCGACGATCTCCCACCACCTCAAGCTCCTGGGCCAGGCCGGCCTGATCGACTGCGAACGCCGCGGGACCTGGGTCTACTACTGGGTACTGCCCGGCGTCCTCGACAAGCTCGCCGCGTTCCTGACCACCACCCAGCCCGCCGAAGTCACCGGGTGAACGCCGCCCTCAGCCGCCGCGTCGCCGCCGAGGCAATCGGCACCGGACTGCTGGTGACGGTAGTGGTTGGCTCCGGCATCCAGGCCACCGAGCTGTCGCACGACATCGGTGTGCAACTGCTCGCCGACTCCTCGCCACGGTCTTCGGCCTGGGCGTGCTCATCCTGCTGCTCGGGCCCGTGTCCGGCGCACACTTCAACCCGGTCGTCACCCTCGCCGACTGGTTCAGCCGCCGTCGCGATCCCGACGGCCTGGCCCTGCGGGACGTCGCCGCCTACATACTCGCCCAGATCACGGGCGCGATCGGCGGCGCGGTCCTGGCCGACGCGATGTTCGCCAAGCCACTGGTGAGGTTCTCCACCCACGACCGGTCCGCCGGGCATCTGCTGCTGGCCGAGACCGTCGCCACGGCCGGTCCGCCGGGCATCTGCTGCTGGCCGAGGCTATCGCCACGGCCGGGCCGATCTTTTGACCTTCGGCCTCGACATCGGCGGGGGCACCGAGGCCGGACTCGCGCCAGCCCTGTTCCCCCAGCACCTCGGTCAGAGACTTCTCCAGCTGCTGAACGCGGGTGACCGCTGTCTGTGGCCCGGTGCTCGGCGGTTTCCTGCCCCAGTTGCGCCGCAGCGAGGACCATGAGGAGCGGGAGCACAAGCTGGGGCATTGGATCGGGAAGCGGCGGAGCGAGGCGTCGACGCTGGCGCCGCAGCGGATGGAGCTGCTGTCCGCGAGCGGGATGCGGTGGTCGTGATGGGCGTCGTCGACACCACGGCCGCCGCGCTCGTCGGCCGGCTCTCTGCTCGGGCGACTGCGCATGTGGCAGCGGTTGGGCGGCCGATGAGGTCCGCTTCAGCAGGGCGTGGTTCCGTGGCGGCTTCAGTCGCCAGGCCGTCGTCGTCCTCACACCGTCGCCGCGCCGCGCCGCGCACCAGCTGGCGCATCATGCGCACCGGCCACCGAAACGCAGGCGCCCACACCTGTACGTGGCGCCAACGGCAGCCGGACGGACGCCGGCGCGTATCGGAAGCCGGCCCGCACTGTCGGAGCAGGTAGGACAGCTCTGTCCGGACGGTGTCCATCGCCTGCTCCGCCTCTCTGACTGGGACGAGAAGGCAGTCCGAGACGGCATCCGTGACTTCGATGTGCAGAGCGCCTACAGCCCCTGCGCGACATCGACCAGCGCTCCTGGGGTGGGCGGCCCATGGCGTATGTACACACCCCAGGGGGCGCCGCTCCAACGATCCCTTCCGGCCCAATGCGAAGCACAAGGCCGGAAGGGATCAAGCTACGCCTTGTCGAGGAAGAACTTTTCGTCGCCGCCGCCGTTGGCGTTGTACTGGCAGTTCACCGTTCCGCCGGGGCCGGTGGCGTCGGTGACCCCGCTGCCGGTCACCATGCGCAGGAAGATGTTCGTGAAGGTCGCCGACTCGAGGGAGAACGAACCGTCGGGCTGGGCGCGCGCACGGAACTTCTCGTAGGGGCCAATGAAGGACTGGCAGTTGACCGTACCCCCCGCCGCTCATGTTGGTGGGGACCCCGGTGCCGTCCATGCGCAGGAACACGCTGGGGAAGGCCACCGACTCGAACGCGTACGAGCCGTCGGCCTGCGGCCGGACCTTGAACGTTGTCCAGGCGCCGGTGCCGTACTGGCAGTTGACCTTACCGCCGCCGGGATCGCTGGGGGCGGTCACGCCAGTCCCGTCCATACGCAGGTACACGTTCGGGTAGTGCGCCGACTGGATCGCGATCGGAGTGTCTCCGAGCTTCGCGAGGTCGGCTTCCGATAAAGCCATGCTGGCCGTTCCTTCCGTCTGGAGATGTCGCGGACGAGATGGGTGAGCGCCGTCGTCGGCAGAGTTCGCCGCACTGATGTGATGGCAAGGCCGGAGGGACATTTCCGTTCAGCGAACACCGCGTCGCAGCGGAGGGGCATTGGGCGAACCGCAAGGCCCTACCGGGTCCGTGATCGGCTACCCGTGACCCGCGACGGGAAAAGTCCGCCAAAGTGCTGGATAGCATGGAATACAGCACTGATACATGCCCTCTGCCCCCTTTTCCTGCCTTAGCAGACCCCGCTACGGACTGTATGGGAGTGGGCACGCTCTGTCTGGACCGCACTTCGGAGGGGTACGTCAGCTCCCCTTTGGTCACCGCGCATCCGCCTCAGCCGGTGAGCAGCGGGACACGGGCAGGGTGATCGTGACCGGCACCGCTGTCGTGGGTCCATCAGGCAACGGCCGGGCGCTGCGAGGCGAGCCGGCGAGATGGGCCTCGCGCAGTTCCTCCCACGGAGTGCGGTCCTCCACCACAGGCAGACCGTGGTCCGCGATCTCCTCCAGCACGGCGGCGAACTGGTCGGCGTTCTCGCGGGTCCTGGCGGCGTACGCACGGACCGCGTCGGCGGCCGCAGGCTCCAACTGCTGCCGGACGTGGTCGGCGGGGACCGGCTGTTCACTCATCGAGGGCACCAGTGGGCAGAATTGGCGTCTGCTCCACGGCATCGGCCGGACTGTTCATGCGGCGATGGACCGGATGCGGATGCGGACCGTAGTCGCTCTGCTCAGGCTGTCACGCTGATCGGCAAGGTGGCTTGAATCCGGGGGTGGGGCCCGTGATTCCGGGCCGAACCGCCAGCGTGACACCTGGTCCCCGCGTCGCCGTGGGCCGGTTCACGGAGGTCACCGACCACTTTCAGGGCCATGGGCACGCTGCCGGACAGCGTCGGCTCACGAAGGCGTTCGCCTGCTCAGCCCGCCGGGGTGGGCGCCCTCGCGACGACGATTCGACGATGAGGGCAGCCAGCGCGAGAGGGAGCGTGATCCAGCAGATCCAGCGCGCAAGGCGAGATTGTCGATCACATGGGTATGGGTGAATCGCCGTCACGCCAGGGAAACCGGGGCTCCGGTGGCGCTCCAGACCGTGCCACGCCGTTCGTGCCGGATGAGTTCCGAGACGGCATGGGCAACGCGGGGTCCGACCTCGCGTTCGACCAGATACAGCGCGAGATCTATGCCGGAGGTGACGTTTCCGGAGCTGAGCAGGTTGCCGTCATCAACCATGCGGGCCTCCACCGGGACGGCCTTCGTTCCGGCAAGGTCCTGGCCGCGCTCATGAGTGACCAGCGGCCGGCCGTCCGCCAGGCCGGCGTGGGCGAGGAGAAGGGAACCCCCACAGACGGTGGCAACGGTCATGTCCGGGCGGGTCAACGCCTCGCGCAACCGGCCCGGCAGCTCCGTGGACTGTGCCCGGCCGAGAATCCAGCCGATGCCGCCGGCGACGCCGGGATCCAGCGAAAGGCTTCCCGCGGCACCGGGGACGACGATCACGCCTCCCCTGTTCACGTCCACGGTCGAGATCGCGGTGAGCTTGATCGACGGGAATCCACTGGGTACTTCCCGTGCACCTTCGGCACTGACGAACTCGGTGGACACACCTCCGCCGGAGAACTCGCCCGCGGAGTGGAAGACTTCGAAGGGCCCAAGGACATCGAGGGGGTCGAAGCCGTCGTAGAGCGCAATCTGTACGTGCATGACACAAGTCCTTGTCTGATGAGGAAGAGCGGTCGGTGAAACAGCGCCGGGGGTAGTGCTCTGGATGAGAAAAAGAGGTCGAAGGGAAACCGTCAGCCCAGCATCCGGCGCAGGGCTTGAGCGCTTGCGGTGACCGCCTGGTCGTACCGGGGGCCGAGATGGACGAACGGCAGGAAGCCGTGCGGCAGGTCCGCTTCGCGGACCGCTGTGACCGGGACGCCTGCGCGGCGAAGCTTGTCGGCGTAGGACTCGCCTTCGTCACGCAGCGGGTCGAAGCCCGCCGTGACAAGGTGCGCCGGTGGTGTTTCCGGAGCGATCTCGCCGTAGAGGACGGACACATCCGGATCCGTACGGTCCGCTCCATCGGGAAGGTAGTGGTCCAGGAACCAGAGGATGTCGTCTTCGGTCAGCAGGAATCCCTTGCCGTATGTGTCCCGGGACGGGTGACGAGAGGCCAGGTCCGTGGCGGGATACAGCAACCACTGCCCCGCCGGGACGGAGCCGTGCCCTCGCCCGGCGGCACGACGGGCGGTCACCGCGGCGAGTGTGGCCCCCGCACTGTCCCCGCCGACCACGATCCGGTGCGGGTCGATGCCGAATTCCTCGGCCCGCGTAACGGTGTCGTCGTATGCCGCCAGCGCGTCGTCCACTGCGGCAGGGAACGGATCCTCGGGAGCGAGCCGGTAGTCCACCGACAGCACTCGATGGCCGGAGTGTTCGGCGAGAAAGCGTCCCACGTGGTCGTATCCGGTGCGGCTGCCGATCACCCAGCCGCCGCCGTGGAAGAACACCAGCGCACCCGACGTTCCGGGGCAGGACGCGGGTTCGTACAGAGTTGCGTCCAGGCCGCTCTGCCCGCCCTTCAGACATACCTCGGACACGGTCACCGCCCGCGTCGGCCGTCGACCGGCACGAAGCATCGGTGCGTTGCGCTCCAGCGCCGCGCGGGACAGCTCCGGCGAGTCCTCGGCCACCAGAGCCGACTTCCTCCCGCCGAGGGAGCGGATCAGCAAGCGGGCATCAACGGCCAGTGATTCACCCTCCACGATGATCTCCGGTCCCGCCATCGCCGACCGCACCCGATCCGGCAGGCGGCCCAGCAGCCCGACCATCACCTCCTGCGCCCGCACCCCCATCGGCACCGGGGTATCCCTGGCCATACCGATCCTCCCATCAAGTTACAGCCTGACTGAAACAATGTTTCAGTCAGACTGTAAACCAACGAAGGGGTCCACGCCACTGAGGGCCAACGCGACGCGAAGCCTTGCCGGCTGAGCAGCACCGGGCCTTCGGGGTGAACGTGGTGCTGCCGGCACTCACGGCCGCGTCCGACGGCACACGCAAGGACCAACTGGGCCATCGCTCGGCACTCGGACACCCGCGTCACCACGCCGGTTTCTCCTACGGGCTCACCCATCGGGCCGAGGACACCGCATGCCCAGCCGTCCCCGCATCGCCGCCAAAATCACCGCTGCCGGCGGCGTCGACGCGATCAGGAAGGCGTGGTTCATGCTCTCGGTCTGGTCTCCACCGACGGGAACATGTCCGACCGCCACCGAGAAGAAGTCGTTCACGCTGGTCCGCAGCAGCAGGACCAGCGGCATGCTCTCCTCGGGAGCGGTTGAACACCCAGGTCATCACGAAGCCGGATACGAGCGTCGTGCCCATGAAGGCGAGCGGGCGGGAGGGGCAATGTCCGGGCCGCCGCCCCACTCGGTGAGGGACGGCGACAGGTGCCAGGCGCCCCACGGCACACCGGAGATCGTGGCGCTGCGGCTGGCCGGGGCGACGCCGCGGCAGATCCCGGGCGGCGCTGCGCCGTGAGGTGGCCCGGCTCACGCGCAGAACACCCGCTGCCACCGTCACGGGCATGAATGTGTCGTGGTCATGAAGCGCGCTATTCCGCCGAGTCCGAGTCCGAGTCCGAGTCCGAGTCGGATGCGGTCGCGCGGTCGGCGGCTTCCACAGGGCCGTGCCGAGTTCCTGGCTGTGGAGCTGGACGGAACCCTTGGCACGGCGGGTGTGGACGAAGTAGGCGCCGGCGAGAGCCTGCCGGCGGTTGGCGAGTTCGGCCAGTCGTTCGGCGCCTTGGCGAGGGTGTCGATGAACGGGCGTGCGACGGTCTTCAGGAGGCTGCCGGTGCGGCCCATGTACCGGCCGAAGTCCGAAGCCAGGATGCCGGGGTGGAAGTCGCCGGCATCCACGCCCGGGTTGCGGCGGTGGAACTCGCGTAGCAGCACTCCGGCGGCGAGCTTGGCCCGGGCGTAGGTGCGGTGGCCCGACACGCGCGGTTCTCCCGCGAGGGCGGCGGCGATGTTGTGCGGGGAGAGGACGGCGTTGTTGTGCGACCGGGAGTTGGTCAGCAGGACGCGGCCGGAACCGAGATTCCCGGCGAGCCGCGTCATCAGCAGCCACGGCGCCAGGGCGTTGGCCTGGAAGGTGGCGTCGATCCCGTCGTCGGTGAGACGCGGGGGCATGACGCCTCCGGCGTTGAGGGCCAGTACGTCGATGTTCGGCACGGCGTGGGCCAACTGCGCCGCCAGAGTGCGGGTCCGGGACAGGCTGGTGAAGTCGGCCGTGTACGTGGGCGCGTGCAGTTCCTCCCCGATGGCCCTTGTACGTTTCTCGTCACGGCCCACGAGGTGCAGTGCGGCTCCCTGGGCACTGAGCAGGCGGGCGGCCTCGGCGCCGAGGCCCGAACTCGCCCCTGTCAGCACAATGGTCCTGCCTCTGAGGTTCATCGGAGCGTCATCCCTTCGGCGCACCGCTGACCGAGAGACGGTCGGCGGTCGGGCTGGGGGATTCGACGGCGTCCAGCAGGCACTGGGCCAGGTCGGCACGGCTGATCGCCAGGGGCGAGGGGTTCTGATGTCGGGGTCGGTGGACCAGGCACGTGAGGCGGGCCGGTCGGTCAGCGAGCCGAAGTAGGCGATGGTGAAGTCGAGCCCCGAGGCGGCGAGGATCGCCTCCGCGGTGTCGTAGTCCTGGTAGTCGCGGCGGATGAGCAGCCGGGTCAGCGACTTGAGCGGCCAGGCGGTGTGCTGTCGCGAGGCGCCGCTTCCCCAGGCCAGCGGCATGGCGATACGCCGTACCTGATGCAGATGCATCGCGGCCACCAGGTTCGCGGTGGCCCGGGCCATCACCGCTGAGCCGGTACGTGCCTTGAGCCAGAGCGGATTGCCCAGTGCGCTGACAATCGCGTCCTGCCCGTCGACGGCGCGGCGCACGGCGGCCAGGTCATCGCCCACAGCGCCCTCCACGATGCGCAGCCCCGGCTTCTCGGCCTGGCCCGCACTCCCCGTACGAGCGCGGTCACCTGGTGTCCGCGCTCCAGGGAGTGGGTGACCACCTGCCTGCCCAGGCCGCCGTTGGCGCCGGCCACGAGGAGCTTCATCTCCGTCATCTCACTTCATCCGGATCACCAGGCAAGTGCGGTGATCATCCTGGGGTGTCGTCGCTCGCGACAGCCCTGATGCCCGTCGCCCCGGAGGTGTGATGTTCCTGATCGACGGCACCGCGAGGCCCACTCCCTGAGTTTCAGCTGGGCTGAAACTCAGGGCCGGTAGCGCCGCACCCGCCGGAACTGGAGCCTGCCCGGAACTCCAGTTAAAGTCAAGCTGAAACTTCCCCAGGAGGAACGAGGAGACGTGACCGCCCAGCCCCCGCCCACCAGCACCGCCTTCCTGCTCGCCGCCCTGGGACGGCGAGCGAGGCAGGACGTCGAACGGGCACTCAAACCGACCGGTTTCACGCTGCGCCATCTCTCGGCCCTCGGCCACCTGACGGGGAACCGGGAATGTCCTACAGCGAACTGGGCCGCAGGGCAGGCATCACCGCACAGAGCGCCCAAGCCACCGTCCGGCAACTGGAAGAGCGCGGTGCCGTCGAGCGCCGCACCGACCCCGGACGAGGCCGCACCGCGGAACTCCACGTCACGGCGACCGGGCAGGAACTCCTGCGGGCGGGGCGCGACGCATACGCCGAAGTGGATGCCGCCCTGGAACGCGCGCTCGGGAAGCAACGGCGCCAAGACCTCACCGGGCTTCTCCTGTCGGCGTTGTCCGGAAGCCTTTCGGGCAGGGACTGAGCAGGGGGATAACCGCCGCTGTGCCCTTTGGATCAAGAAGAGCACCCTTGTCACCGGCCTGCCGGGCGGCCATGGGTGCCACGGTCACCGGAGTGTCCGAGCTGCGGGCACGGACGGAGGGGCAGGCCCCTGCCGCCATGCCGACGACGAGGACGCCGGAGCAGCCGCCTGCCGAGTCGGGCCGCTGTCTTCACTGCTCACCACATGGCAGAAATCAGGTTCCGCTGACACCGCGTGACCGCAGCCGCTCGCAACAGCAGCGACAGCGGCTCAATGACTAGCTCGGATCCCGTCCGCTTGCGCGGGCCCTTTTCCCGCGAGGGGTTTTGGTCCATGTGCGGAGAGGGGACGGGGAGCGGGCCGGCCGACGTGGTCAGGCAGACGGTCGGCCGGTGATGGCCGGCAGGGTCGTTGTCCTGATTCGGCGGTAGGTCCTGAAGCCGTGCACTGTCAGTCCCGTCCAGATGACGGTACTGGCCAGAGGCCACCACAGGTCCCGTCCTCCCTCGCCCTGAAGGAGATTGAGAAGCCAGCTGACCGCCCAGCCGATCGCCACGACGAGTGCCGCCCACCTGGCCCACTGCCAGATCCGCATCGTTCCTCGGGCACGGGTTTCCGGTGAGTTCTGCTCGTCCTGTCGGAGTCGTTTGCTATCCATGACTACCCGTCTACCCCTACCCGCCCCTTGCCTCCCGGCCCCTGGGAGAGGGCCGAAAACAGACGGCCTGCCCGGCTTCGGAGATGTTCAAGGGGCGATTTGGGGATGAGCCCGCTTGCAGTCAGATGTTGATGGGATTCGGGCTGCGGGTGGTGTTGTGTTACCGACGATGGATCAGGCATGCGCGTGGCGCGGTGCGGTGGCCTTGTGGGATGCGGGGCGGTGCGCGGGGTGTCGCGAGTCTGTGGTCTGGAGTCGTCGTAGCCACAGGGAGGTTGTGAGCAGGAGGCCGCTGAAGACGGTGAGGAGGAGGGCGGAGACCCACATCTGTCGGCTGCCGGGCGACTGCCAGGCTGTCCAGGCGGTCAACGCCGTCCACAGCAGGACGCCTCCGGTGTAGAAGGCGCGGATTCGGCGCAGTTGCCGCACGACCCGCAAGGGCATGACGTGATCAGTTGTGGATGCCATGCGGGCCCGTGTACCCCGGTGCATGTGGTTCAACGGAGTGGGTTGATCGGGTTCGTCCTCGGACCGCCTCTCATTGGGAGGTGCGCGAGTTGAAGTTGCTGGTCACGGGGCTGGTGTGCGGGGGCATCGGGATGCTCGTACTGGTCGCTGACAGGTGAAGTGGGTGAGGGTCGTCGGCCATTGGGCGATTTCACGGTTCGTGAGGGCCAGTGAGACTCTGGCCCGGGTGATCGCCCTGGCGCGCTGACAGCTTCTGAGGCTCCGGCAGGTGCATCAGAGCCGCGAACGGGTCCGCTGTCCGCGGTGGCAGCGGATCACGGTCCAGATGTGGCCATGGCCGGACATCAGTCCTCGGCTCGGTTCTCGCCTGACCTGATCACGCGAGGAGGACAAGGACTCTTCAGCCGGAGCAGGTCCTGGCCGGTGCGGGGAATGCGCCGGCCAGGACCTGCCCATCACCTTGAGTGTGGAGCGTTCAAGGAGTTCAACAGGGCGGCTCCCCGCTCGGCGTCGTCCACGCTGACGGCGAAGGTCTTGCCCTTGTCGGTGCGGATCACCAGGCATTCCCCGCCGCGCAGCATCACGGTGGTGCCCAGACCGCTCAGCCGGTATCCCCAGCCGCCGACCTGGGCGGGCGTGCGCGTCTCGACGTGGGCGGACTCGATGGCGTCGACCGCCCAGCGCCGCGTCGGCCAGCCCTGCGGGCCGAAGGACACTTCAAGTCCCTTCGCACTGACCCGTGCCTGCACCGACGCGCAGCCGAGCACCAGCACGGACGCAAGAGCGAAGGGTCCTGCCAGCAGCGCGGCCTCGGATCCCATCAGGCCGCCCACCGCCGCAGCGAGGGCCGCCATGGCCATCACGCCCGTCACCGCGGCCGCGGCAAGGAGCCAGGCATTGGACGTGCGGGAGAGCCACACGGCGCGCTGTCCCGCCGGAATCTCCATCGTCGGCCCCTGCGGCGCCGCGGATCCGCCGGCCGGTGTCCGGCGACCGGTCAGCCACCCGGCACCGCCCACCGCGGCCGCCACCACGAGGGCTGCCACGACCCAGCCCGTCACCGAGTCCGCCTCGCGCCAGTCCGTGTGGTCCAGATTGGCCCGTACGACGGCCGCCTGCAGGCCGAGAAGTGTCACACCCCGAACCCCAGGGTCGCGGCAACCCACCCATCTGCTCCGCCGCCCGAAGCGGGGCGCGCCCGCCACAGCGGCAGCGCGACGCCCGCAGCCGTCAGCACCCAGATCAGCGCCGGGAAAAGGATCGCGCCCCACAGTGGCATGGAGCCGTCGGGACTGCCGGAGCCGTCCCAGTGTGTCGCCAGCCGGTCCGGCAGCCGACTGCCGGCGGTCAGGGGCAGTACCACCAGCAGCGCCAGGACCCCCATGGTCCAGCCGACGGCACTCCATACCGCAGTGTTCCCACGTCCAGCACGGTCGGTCACGGCATCCCCCTGATCATCTCGATGAGCTCGTTCTTGCTGTAGCCGAGGCGCGCCGCCTCGGTCACGACGTCATGTACGCGGTCCAGCAACACCGAACGCTCGTCCGCCCCACGGAGCACCGTCACGCCCCGGCCCCGCCGGAACTCCAGCACTCCTCGTCGCGCAGCGCCCTGAGGCCGCGCAGCACGGTGTTGACGTTCACGCCCAGTGCCTGCGCGAGGTCCTGGGCCGGAGGAGCCGGTCGCCCGGCGCGCATTCCCCTTCGGCGATGGCGCGTCGGATCGCACCGGCCACCTGCTCGTGCAGGGGGTCGTTGTCCGCAGTGTTCAGCCTCAGCAACATGGTGCTAATGACGATATCACCAAAAGTTCGAAGTGACTTCGGGTTCGGGTGCGGATTCGAGCGCGGCCTGGGAGAGTGCCGCGTCTCCGCTCCTTGGCCGGGAGGCCCTCTGGGTGTCGCTGTGCTCGTTCCTCTGTCAGCCGTCAGCACACTCCGTGTGACACCGCTGCTCGAACTGGCCTGACTGGTCGGATAGTTGATCGTCCACGGTGCGTCGGTGTCAGGTCGCGTCCGCGGGCGTGCGCTGAACCGGCGCTGAGGTGAGAGATGACAGAGCGCGATGCGCTCGGCGACGAGTGGCGGTACGTCCGGCTCCGCCGATTCCCCGGTTACCCGTAACGGGGCATGACCCGAGGCGGCGACGAGTCCTTCCCCCGCCTCTTCTTCCGTCAGTGAGCCCTTTTCGTCCTGATCAGGTGGCGAGTTCGAGGGCGCCGAGGGCGCGGACGACGGCGGTGATCCGGGTGGTGCTGCAGCGGAGCTTCCTCAGGAGGCGCCAGCATACGTTCGGCCGATCGGGCCCGTGCCCTGCCGGCCTCGGCGGTCAGTGCCTGGGCAACGACAGCACCAGTCCCCCGCCCCTGACGCCGACGCTTGGACAGGAACCACAACGCTTCTTCACCTGGAGAGTGCCTCTTCCTCTGCGGCAACTGGACCCTGGATAAGCGCCCTTTCGTCCCCGTTCCGACGCACGCTCCGTCTGGTGGACCAAGACCCGGAAAAGCCCACGCGGGGCCATCTGACCGTCCGAAACGGTCGCGCATGCCAGTGTCGCGCTCGAGGACGGCCAGGCCGCTCAGGCGTGAGGTGGCGTGGTCACAGGGCGATGCGGACGGTCTTGACCTGGGTATAGGTGTCGAGTCCTTCCAAGCCGCCTTCGCGGCCCAGGCCGGACTGCTTGTAACCGCCGAAGGGGAGGTTGCCCGTGCTCATCTCGGCCCAAGTGTTGATCCAGACGGTGCCGGCCTCGATGGCTGCGGCCATGCGGTGTGCGGTGGTGAGGTTGGTGGTCCACACGGAGGCGGCGAGTCCGTAGTCGGTGTCGTTGGCCTGGGCGATGGCGTCGTCGATGTCGGTGAAGGTGGTGATCACGCCGACGGGGCCGAAGATCTCCTCGCGGACGACGCGCATGTCGGGGCCGACGTCGTCGAGGAGGGTGGGGGCGAAGAAGTATCCGAGGTCACCGAAGCGCCCACCGCCGGTCACCACGTTCGCGCCCTCCTCGCGGGCGATGTCGAGGTAGGAGCTGACGCGGTCGAACTGCGCCTTGGTGGAGAGCGGTCCCACCAGCGTGCCCTGGGTCAACGGGTCGCCCGGGGTGAATGCCTCCATCGTCTTCAGTAACTTCTCGACGAACTCCTCGCGGATGCCCTCCTCGACGAACACCCGTGATCCGGCGACGCAGACCTGTCCCGCGTTACCCAGGAAGCCAGCCGCCACGCCGCGGACCGCGATGTCCAGGTCGGCGTCGGCGAAGACGACCGACGGCGACTTGCCGCCCAATTCGAGCGTCACGCGCTTGAGTGTGTCGGTGGCCTGACGCTGGACCAGCTTGCCCGTCGCGGTCGACCCGGTGAAGGCGATCTTCGCGACACCGGGGTGTGCGACGAGTGCCTGGCCCGCCTCGGCGCCCAGGCCGGTGACAACGTTCACGACTCCGGCCGGCAGGTCGGTGCCGGCCAGCAGCTCGGCCAGGCGCAGCGTGCTCAGCGAGGCGGTCTCGGCCGGCTTGAGCACGACGGTGTTACCGGCGGCCAGGGCCGGGGCCAGCTTGCCGGGCAGTTGGCCCATCGGACCGTTCCAGCCCCAGATGATGCCGACGACACCGAGGGGCTCCTTGCGGGTGTAGGCCATGCGGTCCTTGCCTGCGGGAACACTTACGCCGGACAGTTTGGTAGGCCAGCCCGCGTAGTAGCGGAAGACCTCACTCGCCTCGGCCAGCATGTGTGCGGTCAGCATGCGGGGTGCGCCCATGTTGACCGAGTCGATCGTGGCCAGTTCGTCGGCGTGCTCCTCGATGACGTCGGCGATCTGGTTCAGGATCCGGCCGCGCCGGTCGGGGCTCATTTCCGCCCAGGCGGGATCGGTGAACGCCGCGCGCGCGGCGTGGACCGCGGCGTCGACGTCGGCTGCCTCGCCTCGCGGCACACTGGCCAGCGCCTCCTCGGTGGCCGGGTCGGTGTTCGGCAGCGTTCGACCGGAGACCGCGGCGGCGCGTCGGCCTCCGATCCACATCATCCGCTCCCCGGCCCGTACGAACGCGGGGATGTCACGGCGGGCGGTGTCGGCGATGGGCGGGACGCCCCCAGTTGCCGTCATGGCTGTTCCTCTCGTGTCCTGAGCAGCAGATCCGCACTAAACGGATTGCCTGTCCACTTAACTTAACGGACAGGCTGTCCGCTTGCAAGAAGAAGTGAGAAAGGTGTCCGGTACGCTGAGGTTCTGGACGCCACAGGAAGGAGGCATCCGCCGTGGTCGCTGAGCCCGCCCCTGCCCGACGTGCCGACGCCGAACGCAACCGATCGAAGATCATCGCCGTCGCCCGCGAAGCCTTCGCCGAACCCGGGGCCGCACCGTCGATGGCCGAGATCGCCCGACGTGCCGGCGTCGGCATGGCCACGCTCTACCGCAACTTCCCCGGCAGACTCGAACTGGTTGAGGAACTCTTCCGTCACACCGTCGACGACATGTGCCAAGCCGCCGAAACCGTCAGTGGCGACACACCTGGCGAGGCCTTCTTCACCTGGCTCATGCGCTTCCACGCCATCGGCGCCCGCAAAGGACCTCTCGCCTCCGTCCTCCTGTCCGAATCCGCCAATGGCACCCCCATCCTCCGCGCCAGCCGCTCCCGCACCATCGCGGCCGGCGAACCCTCTTCCGGGCCGCGCAACGCAGCGGAGAAGTACGCGACGACGTCTCACTCGGACAGATCCTCGACGGCCTCGTCGCGCTCGCCGGCATCGACAACGGCCCGGACTTCCCCGGCGCCCTGATCCGCATCCTGCTCGACGGTCTGGATCCGACTGCGCACACCAACGGCGGACCGCCGGTTGCTGGTGAAGGCATGGGCATCTCCATGACCGGAAGAACGAGCGAGTGATCGGTGTCCGTCTCCCTGTAGGACTGCGCGCTTGCCTGCACGCCGAGTAGCACTTGATCGTCAGGTACTCGGCCGCGGTGTTCCCGCCGGATCACGTGTTGGAGTCGCGGCCCGGAGCGTCGTACTGGGAGCCTCGGCCTTCCGTGCCGATGGGTACGCGGCAGCCTGCGCCCGCGATTGGCGCGCCGTCCACGCCGTCGCCCACGACCGGCGAACCGCACTCCTTTCCCAAGCGCGCGTACCGTGAGCGCAGTTCACGGCCTGCCTTCCCGCCCTTGCCGGTGAACGGCAGAACCGGGCGCACGCCGTCGACGTGCTGCACCGCCTACGCCACTACCGGTCACATGGAACCGTCGTGACCGCGACAGGCTCGGTGTACGTCACCACCTCCCGGGCAAGCACCGCTCCTGCACCCTCGGAGAGATCTGCGGCCAGGACGCGCCAGCTAGATCACTTCGTCCCGTCGGCCCGTGTCCCAACGCGTACCAGAGGACACCCACGGTCAGCTGCCGCACACGCCGGCCGAGGTTCCCCGTCTGCTGACCGAGCTCACTCATCGTCCGGGCCGCCGCCCGTGGCTGGTGGAACAGCTTGCTTCCTCCAACGCACGAGCCTTGTCCGCTTGTGTGCGACGGGAACGCGGAGCCTTGCCCGGGGAAGGCGTGCATGCTGGTCAGGGGCAGATGACGTAGCGTCCGCGGAGGCCGCTCCTGGCGGTGGCCCGGTGTGCTTCGGCGGCCTGGTGCAGGCGGACGACCGAGTGGACGCGAGCCGGAAGTTCACCCGAGGAGGTGCGGGCGAGGAGGCCGGCCAGTCGTGTGCCGTCAAAAGCGGTGATCACGGAGGCGACCGAGATACCGCGCTCGGTGGGCGGTTCCATGCCTGGACGCAGCCCGACGTAGGCTCCGCCGTCGCGGATCAGCTTGAGCGCTTCCCCATTCAACTGGGCGGGGTCGGCGACTGCTTCCCATTCCGGCTCGGCGCGCGTGGTGAAGTCGGCGCCGAGGCCACGGACGAAATCCTCGTCTCCGGCGCGGGCGAGCCCGGTCACCTGCCAGCCGCGTTCCCGGGCGAGGACGGCGACGTTCGCCCCGACCGCCCCCGCGGCACCGGTCACCAGCAGCCGGGCGGCGCCGGCGGGTGCGTCGCCGAGCAGGTCGACGACCTGCGCAGCGGCCAGCCCGTTGAGGGGCACCGTAGCCGCGGCCAGCAGATCCAAATCGTCGGGGACCGGGACGACGTCGGCAGCCGCGACCACGATCTGCTCAGCGTAGGTGCCGTAGTCGCGGTCGAAGCCGACCACCAGACCTGCCACCCTGGTGCCGGCGGCCAGATCGACGCCCGGCCCCGAGGCGTCCACGACGCCGGCGAACTCCCAGCCCAGGCCCGTGTGCTCGGGCTGATTGACCAGCCCTATCGAGTGGAAGAAGCCCTCCGCGACACCGATATCGGTGGGGTTGACCGTCGCAGCGGCGATGGCGACACGAATCTGGCCGGGGCCAGGATCGACGACGGGCACGTCGATGACCTCGATCGAATCGGGCCCGTTCGGGACACGGACGACGGCGGCGCGGAAAGTAGGGGTGCCCATGTGGATTTGCTCCTCTGCGGTGGGGTGATCGTCTCTGTGCTCCATGCTCGTTCTGTGAAATCCGCGGTGGAAGAGGGCACTTGAGAGTGCGTAAGCTGCCTCCAGGTACCGAGGGGCGATCGATGTCGACGCAGACGGCGGCTCAGCAGCGGGCCGAGGCGAAAGCGAGCTACAACGCGTTCATGGACGGCTGCCCCAGTCGGCAGTTGTTCGACCGCATCGCCGACAAGTGGGTCGCGTTGATCCTCGCGGCGCTCGGCAGCGGCGGTCCGCGCCGCCCCGGGGTCGACTACGAGGACGGGCCCCGGGCGATGCGCTCTTCCGAACTGTCCCGCCGGCTCGCGGGCGCCAGCCAGAAGATGCTCACCCAGACCCTGCGTTCCCTGGAAGCCGACGGTCTGGTCACCCGTACCGTCACGCCCACCGTGCCCGTCACCGTCACCTACGAGCTGACCGACCTCGGTCTGTCCCTGAACCACGTCATGGCCGGCCTCAAGGACTGGGCCGAAACACACATGACCGACGTACTCGCCCACCGCGAGGAACACCACCGCACGGCAGCCGGACGCTGAGCTTGCCGTGAACCTGCGGGCTGCAGCCCGCTCCCCGCACCACATGCCGGCCGCGGGAACGGGCTGGACGGACAACGGACTCGTCCTCACCACCGCGACCGGCAGCCCACTCGACCCACCGACCTGACTCCGCGCTTCGGGCGACTCCTCCGTCGGGCTGGGGCCTCGCCGCATCCACTTCACGGCCTACGGCACTCGACCGAGGTGAGGCCGCGGCGTCCGGCCAGGCCAGAAACCATGGCCCGCTCAGGTGAGGGTGCCGGCCATCCCACCCCGCCGGTTCTGACGCCGCCGCTGGGCTTGGCGGGAGCGAAGGGGGCGTGTCCTGCCGGCAGGTCGCTCCGGACGGCGGGAGGGTGCCGTCGATGAAGTAGCGGCTCTCATAGGCCTGGACGCAGCTGCTGGGGTTGAACAGTGCCGTGTGTCCGACCGCATCGTGGGTCAGCAGGCGGGCGTCGGCCAGTTCCTCGGCCATGGCCTGCGCGGCCCAGAGGGGGTGGAGGGGTCGTAGGTGTTCCCGATGACCAGGATGGGGTGCGCCGTCGGCTTGTTCCACGGGCCGCGGTAGCGGTCCTCGGCGACCGCCGGCCACGAGGCGCAGCCCGCGGAGGCCCAGATCCAGAAGCGTCCGGTGTCCCCCGCATCGGCGGCGGCCTCCTCTGCCAGGCGGTGGTAGGCACCGGGGTCCCGCGGGTTGGGACTGTCGCCACAGAAGACCGCGGTGCTCTGCTCCTCGCCCAGATACGGATTCGGGTGGGGGACCAGTGGCGGCGGCGGGAGCGGGGAGGGCTCCGGGACACGGCCCTGCCACAGGTCCTGCAGCCTGGCGGCGAGCCGCGTCGCCCCGGGCTGGACGACGTAGAGGCTGTTCACCACGTCAGCCACCGTGCCGGCGTAGGTCCACGGGCCCACAGGCTCCTCTCGGAGCCGCCGCAGCAGCTGGTCGTACTTGTCCTGGGTTGCCTTCGGGCTGCCGGCGGAGAACGCGCATCGGGCGGTCGTCGTGGATCCGCACAAGGTGAGGAACCGGTTCACGGTCTCCGCGGCGCTGCGGCCGGAGCCCAAGCGCTGGAACGAGGTGGTCTGGGGGTCCTCGTCGGAGGCGTTGTTCGTCCACGCCCGCGGGTCCCAGTTGGCGTCGAAGACCATGGCCCGGACTCTGCCGGGAAAGAGGTTCGCGTAGGTCGCGCCCAGGTAGGTGCCGTAGGAGATCCCGTAGTAGGTGAGCTGCTGGTCGCCCACCGCCTGGCGGAGCTGGTCGAGGTCGCGTGCGGTGTCGGCGGTCGACACATGGCGCAAGAGCTCGGGGGCCCGCTGCTCACAGCGCCGGCCCAGTTCCTCGTACGCGGCGGTGAAGGCCGCCCGCTCCTGCTCTCCCACCGGGAAGCCCGTCGCTTTGCTCGCGTTCCAGGCTGCGGCTTCCTCGGGACTCCCGAAGCAGTTCACCGCGGTGCTGTTGCCGATCCCGCGGGGGTCCCAGCTGACGATGTCGAACCGCTCCCGCACCTCGCGCGGGAAGGACTCGTAGTTCTGCGGCATCTGCACCGTTCCCGGGCCGCCGGGGCCGCCGGGGTTGAAGAACAGGGTGCCGACGCGCCGGCCGGGGTCGGCCGCCTTTCGTTTTACGACTGCCAGCTCGATGGTGCGACCACCTGGATCGTCGTAGTCCAGTGGCACCTTCGCGGTCGCGCAGTCGAACTCACTGCCGGGGACGCACTGACTCCAGTCCAGCCGTGGGGCGGGTCCGGCAGGTGTGGGCGCACCGCCGGCCGAGGCGGGGTTCGACCCCGCAAGAATCGTCGAGCAGGTCACCAACGCTGCGATGACCGCGGTATGACGTCGGTGACCCGCTATGAGTCCGCGCATGGGGGCATGGGCATACTCCGTCCCTCGTTCTCCGTGGCTGAGCGCCCGAGGCCACCACCGCCCGGTCCCCGGGACGCGTCCGTGTCAAGAACACCGCGCGGCGGCGGGGTGCGCGAGGCGACCGCAGCCGAATGGCGTTGCCACGTCGGCCCCGCGACACTCATGGTGGTGTCCGCCACCATCGAGCGGAGGGGCCTGCGGCCAGGTGGTGTCTCCGTGTCGGCGTCTCGGAGCCGGCCATGGGCCTTTGGGCGGCCTGGGGCGCGTCACGCACTGGTCCCGGGTGCTCGAGAAGTCACCGCGCCTGCCGAAGGCCGAGGGCCCGGACCGGTTCGGGCGCAATTGGTTGACTCGGGGCCCTGATCACTTCGCCCGTCGGTCCTCTGATCGGCGGGGTGAAGTGCGGCAACGTGGCTGGTGCGGGTGAGGGCCCGGGGCGTACGGGTCTTGAGGGCTCACGTGACGCCAGGCCCGCACATTGACCTAGAGCACCGGGCGCGGCGGGTGAGGGGCGGTCAGTAGCGGCCGGGGCAGGAGGTCAGAGGCTGTGGGCGTCGGCGTCGGCGAGGCAGGCTGCCTGGTCGGCTGACACCAACAGCTGTCGCCGCACGCCGGACCGGCCTGCTGATCCAGGTGGACCTGCGCGATCCTCTCCGCCGCATGTCACCCAAGTGGCGTCTGATGTCCGTCACGAAAGGAGAGCGCCGGGTCTGCAGCGTGGATCGGAGCACCATCAACGGTGCGCTTCGTCCTCTTCCTTCAGGCCCGCAATCACTACGGCTTGTGGTGGCGGCTGCGGCAGAGTCCCGGTCGACGGCGGCCCTGGTGACGGACTTGTAGTACGTCGCCTGTGTGGCTGTGACGCCGTCAAGCACCGAGGCGACTCCCACCGGCTCCGGTTTGTGAGCTGCCGATGTTCATGATGCGGCGGTCGTCCTGGTCGGAGCCTGCTGGATGCCGATCGAGACCAGGACGAGGAGGGCGCCGAGGATCTGTGTCCCGCCCATGCGGTCGTAGCCGAGCAGCACCGCGAGGAGCGTGGCGGTGAGCGGTTCGAGGAGGACTGCGACAACCCCGGCGGCTGCCCCGACATGATGCAAGCCTGCGAAGTAGCGGTCGGCGCACGATGCTCGTGATTCCCAGGCCGAGGGGAAGTAGATCGGTTTCGTCGGCGGGAAGGAAAGGTGGGAGAACGGTTTCCGGGAGTGGCTTGAGCCACGATGTCGTGAAGTGCGTTCTCCGGTGATTGCGAGCGGCTTTTCCGGAGGGCTCCGGAATGAATTCACCACCTGTGCGGGGTGTTGGCAGCCGGCCGTGTGCTCGAAGGGGCTGCGGGTCCCGGCGGCATCGCACAAACGGCCCACCTGTGCGGACGACGCCGTGAAAGACTCCACGCACCTCGGTGCCGGGGCGGATCCGGCTCCCGGATGCACCTGTTCGGCGTAGCGATTACGCTGGATTTTCGTGTCTTGATCCTCCGAACCGATGCATATTCACGTTGTGGAGAGAAGGCGCATGCACATGGCGAGGATACTTTTCGTGGTGTCCGGTGCGGCGTACTGGGTGCTCAAGGACGGTACGCGGTACGCCACGGGCTACTGGGCCGAGGAATTCGCGCTCCCGTACAAGAAGGTCACCGATGCGGGGCATGAGGTCGTGGTCGCCACGCCGAACGGTGTGACGCCCCATGTCGACATGATGAGCCTGCGTCCTTCCATGGCCGGGGGCGAGGAGGGGCTCTGGAACTGGAGTCGATCATCCGTTCCGCCGAAGTCATGCGCCGTCCGCTGAAGTTGTCGGACGTCCGCCTGGAGGACTACGACGCGGTCTATCTGCCCGGTGGCCATGGTCCGATGTCGGATCTGTGGCTGGACGCGGACGCCGGACGGATTCTCACCGCGCAGCTGGCTTCGGGCAAGCCGTTGGCGATCGTGTGCCACGCTCCCTCGGCCCTGCTGGCGACGAGGATCCACGGGGAGTCGCCGTTCAAGGGCTACCGGGTCACGGGTTTCACCAACGACGAGGAGGAAGCCGTAGGGCTGGCGGACAAGGCGCCGTGGTTGCTGGAGGACGAACTCAAGGACAAGGTCGGCGTCGAGTTCAGCCGTGGCCCCATGTGGGAGCCGTACATGGTCGAGGACCGCAATCTGATCACGGGGCAGAACCCGCACTCGGCCGACGTCCTCGCTGGGCGGCTGCTTGAAGTCCTCTCCTGAGGGCGGGAGTTCCCGCGCCTCCAGAAGGTGGTCCAGCCGGCCGGATCAGGTGCGCAGGGTGACGCCGAAGCGGGTTCTCATCCGGCGCAGTTCCCACAGGGAGACGGCGGTCACCGTCAGTGGGCCGCCCACGGTGGAGCAGAACTGGACGAGGGGCGGGCCGGGTGGCATGCCGTCACCGATCAGGCTGAAGGCCGCGAACGTCCAGACCAGGGTGAGGGTGAGCACGGGCGGCAGCATCGGGTGGACCTGTGCGCTGTTGAAGGCACTGCGGGCCGAGTACAGCGACGCCATGAAGAAGAAGGGAAGCCCCACACGATCACGATCAGCGACGCGACGGCGAGGACGTACTCCCACCAGTCCTTCCCGTCGTCGGCGTTGACCGTCGTGGCCGTGAGGGCGAGGACTCCGCCGATCACGATCAGCGCCAGCACGTACCAGCCGACCGCCTTGAGCGGGGTACGCAGCCGGGAGCGGAGATGCGGCCGCAGGTGCGGGGTGCGTAGTAGATGAATCCTACGATCACCAGGGGCGCGGCGATGATCAGGACGAACGGGGCGACGAGGAGCTGGGCGGCACCGCCATACGCGGCGTCCTCCCAGCGGTCCGGGTCCACGTTGTAGGCGAGGATCAGGGCGATGGTGGCGGCGGCGCCGAGTGCCGTGCGGGCCAGCTGGACGCGGTCCACGGTGCGGTCTTCGATCCGGCCGTCGCCGTCCTGTGCGAAGAGCCTGGTGGCGGCGCGGTGCGCGGAACGGAGGATCGCGCCGACGAGCCCGAACGGGGAGCCCAGCGACAGACAGCCTCGGCGGCGTCTGGCGGTGGGCCTGGCGGGCGGGGGCCGTAGGGGTACGGCGGCTGGTTCGGGTGGGGACCGGCCGGGTTCGGTGGTGGTGGACCGTACGGGCTGCCCTGCGGTGGTCCGTACGGAGCGCCCCAGCCGCCTTGGCCTCCCGGGCCGTTGTCCCCTGGCTGACCTGGGCCGTTTCCCGGATCCCATCTCCCCGTGGCCATACCGCTCCCCGTTCACTTCCGGCCGGTTACTGGCCGTATCGCGTTGCGCCACAGCGAGTGTAGTGGCACAACGGGTGGGCAAGACGGTGCTCGTACGGGGCGCACGGGTGCGCTCTCACCTTGCCTGGTTCCGGCAATGTGGTGGTGCGCCAGGTTGCCGGTCCCGGTGCCTGCCGGTGGGTGACGCGGCTACGTATGGTTCCCGGCGACGTGCGCAGTCGTGCGTCCCGCGGCTGTGCCGCCGCTTCGAGTCTTCGTCCCCTTCCCTGAAATGAACCGCCATGCCGTCCCAGGACGACCCTCATATGTCCTCTCCCCGCCTTCGGATCTCGTCGACGAGGTCGTCGTCCGTTTCGACGCCTACGCCCGGGCGCGGGCAGCGCGTGACAGCCTGCTGCCGGCGGCGCGCACCACCGCGCGCCATGAGCAGCACGCTTTCGAGGGCCTTCAGGCCGCCGTCACACGGCTGCGCAACAGCAGGCGCTGAGTCCCGGTGGGTGTTCGACGGGGTTCAGCCACGGCCTCTGGGCGCCGGCGCGTTCATGAGCCGAGGATCGGCGCCCTGGCGGCGCGAAGGGGACGCACTCACCTGTCGGGGCTGGTCTCCGCCGCTGTCAGGTCCGCGAGTCGTTGTGCGGTGTCGAAGTGGGGCGTGAGGCGGGTCTTGGTCAGGGCGAAGGATGTGCCGGTGGCGGTGTCGGCGTACACGTAGCTGCCACCGCCGCCGATCCAGCCGAAGGTGGTGGGTGTCTCGTCCGGCCGGGTGCCGAGGCGGCCGAGGGGATAGCCCAGGGCCAGCCGGGCGGGGTTGCCGAAGATCTGGTCGGTGCCTTCGAAGGCCACCGCCGTCAGCTCTTCGAGCCGGCGGGCGTCGATGAGGCGGCCGTCGAGGAGCGCGGCGTTCATGGCGGAGATGTCCCGGGCGGTGAAGGTGCCGACCGAGGGGATGTCCGCTCGCAGGATCTCGTGATCGTTGGCCATGGCCGCGGTCGGTCGCATTTCCCAGGGCGCGAGGATCGTCTCGCCGTCGGGTGGCGCGGCAGGCGGCGGGGTGGAGTCCTCCAGCCGGGCCAGCCGGGGCAGTTCGGTTCGGGGCACGCCGAAGTACAGGTCGCCGTCGAGGCCCAGGGGCTCGGTGACGCGCTCCCGCAGGAGGTGCCGCATCGGTGTGCCGGTGGCCCGGCGTGCGATCTCGCCGACGAGGAAGCCGTAGGTGAAGGAGTGGTATCCGGTGCGGGTTCCGGGCTGCCACAGCGGTTCGGCGTCGGCGATCGCGGCGCAGACCCGCGGCCAGTCGGTCAGGTCGGCGGGGCCGATGCCGCATGGCATGGCCGGTACGCCGGCCGAGTGGGTGAGTACGTGTCGCAGCGTGGTGGTGGACTTGCCGTGGGTGCCGAAGCGGGGCCAGAGGTCGGCAACCGGTGTGTCGTATCCGGTCTCACCGTTCTCGACGAGCAGGTGGGCGATCAGCGATGTCATGACCTTGCCGGCGGAGAAGCTGAAGAACGGGGTCCGCGGGGTCACCTTGCGCCCGGTCCGGCTGTCGGCGATTCCGGCTACGGCGTCGACGACGAGAACACCGTGGTGGTGCACGGCGACCTGCAAGCCGGTTTCGGCCCCGGTGTCGACGAGTTCGTCGAGGACGCCCTGGACCCTCTGTTGCAGGGTGTGCATCCGTGTCACGTGCTCGGCCAGGTGTAGCGGGTCTGGCTGGATGTCGGCAGTTTGCCGAAGGCGAAGCCGACGGTGGGCGCCACTCGGTACAGTCTGACGTCGCCGGTGATGACGGACTCGCCCAGTCGGTGCCAGGTGCCCTCGGGGCTGGTGAGATGAGCACCGTACTTCCGTTCGAAGTCGGTGACGGCTCGTTCGCGTTCGGAGCCGTCGTCCACCACGGATGCGATGCCCTCGATGACGACGTCCATGCCGGTCAGGGTGTTCGTGCCGGTCGTCAGCGCGCAGTGGGGGTTGCGGTGGAGGTTGTGTGCCTTGCGCTCGTGGCCGCCCGTGGTGAAGCACAGGCCGTCGAGGCTCCAGGCCGCCAGCAGGGGCGTCACGTGCGGGCGGCCGTCGGGCCGGACCGTGGACAGCCAGAACACCTCGGCCCGACGGAGGACCGCGAGCGCCGACGCCCATGGTGTCGCCTGCGCGCCGGGGGCCGAGAACGACCCCAGCATGACGTCCGGTGCCCTGTCCGGCATGGTGTCCCGCCCTCTCCGTGGTGTGCCCTGCCGGCCCATCATGCCCTCCCCGAGGTGTCATCTGCCGCTATTGACGATCTCCGCGGCCGTCGCCATGCACAGCCGCGTCCGCTCGTTCTGACCGGTGGCCGGGACGTGACGTGGTCTCGGAGCGTGGTACGGCATAGTCGGGGGCCGGAACCGGCCACGCGAGGAAGCAGGAGTACCCCATGGCGATTCAGCGGATGGACAACGTGGCCATCGTCGTCGACGATCTGGAGGCCGCCGTCGCCTTCTTCACCGAGCTCGGCATGGAGCTGGAGGGCGAGGCGCTGATCGAGGGAGCCACACCGGACCGGATGCTCGGCCTCGACGGGGTCCGCAGTGCCGTCGCGATGATGCGCACCCCGGACGGGCACGGCAGGCTGGAGCTGACGAAGTTCCACTCCCCGAGGCGGTCAGCGCCGGGCCGCTCGACCCGCCGCCGCACACGCTGGGCCTGCACCGTGTCATGTTCGCCGTCGACGACATCGACGACACCATCGCCCGCCTGCGCGGCCATGGGGCCGAACTGCTCGGCGAGGTGGCGCGGTACGAGGACCTCTACCGCCTCTGCGACCTCCGAGGACCGTCGGGGATCATCCTCGCTCTGGCCGAACGGATCGGCTAGCTTCCGCCGCTTCGGCGCTGAGGGGCAACCCTCGACCTCTAAATCTTAATTTAGGAAATATTATTGACGGGCGGCGGTGGCCACTGGAGGATCCTGGCAAACAACCGCAGGCGTGCGGCTGTTGACCGGGCTCGCGGCGATCACCGCGCACGGCCGGGACGGGTCGCACGCCTGATCGGACAGCGAAGGATCCGATGTGAAACGACATCTCACCGTCCTCCTGGCTCTGCTGACCGGCTTGCTCGTCGTGCAGGCGCCCGTCCACGCCGCTCCCCTGGCCGATGACGCGGCCGCCACGGCGGCGGCCCGGCAGGTGCTGAGCCCGACGCCGTACATGGGCTGGAACACGTACTACGCCCTGGGCGGCGATCCGACCGAGGCGGAGATCAGGTCGACGGCCGACTTCCTGGTCAGCAGTGGTCTGCGCGACACCGGCTACGAGTACGTCTGGATCGACGGCAACTGGGCGGCGACGACGCCGCGCAGCTCGGCCGGCGACCTCGTGCCCAACCCCGACCAGTTCCCCAACGGGCTGAAGCCGCTGGTCGATTACATCCACTCCAAGGGGCTGAAGGCGGGCATCTACACCGACGCCGGTCCCTATGTTCCGGGCAAGTGCGGGCTGGGCAGCCACGGTTACTACCAGCGTGACGCGAACCAGTTCGCCGCCTGGGAGTTCGACGCGGTCAAGGTGGACTACCTCTGCGGCATCGCCGCGGACCTCGACCCGAAGACCGTGTACACCGAGTTCGCGAAGGCGCTGCGGAACAACGCCAGCCGGCGCCCCATGCTCTTCAACCTCTGCAACCCGGTGACCTCCCCGGACTGGGGCGACTACCCGGAGGAGCAGCAGTCGACACACTCCTGGTCGTACGCGCCTGAGATCGCGCAGTCCTGGCGGACGTACACGGACGTCGGTTTCGTCGGCGAGATCAAGTTCAAGGACGTACTGCGGAACTACGACGCGAACGCGCGGCATCCGGAGGTCGCCGGGCCGGGGCACTTCAACGACCCCGACTACCTCGGTCCCGAACTCGGTATGAGTGACGAGGAGTTCCGTACGCAGATGAGCCTGTGGTCGGTGGCGGCCGCACCGCTGGTGATCGGCAGCGACGTCCGTGAGCTCAGCGAGACCTCGCTCGGCATCCTCCAGGACCGCGATGTGCTCGCGATCAACCAGGACACCGCCGGCGTCCAGGCCGTACGCGTCGGTCCGGCCGGTACGACGGAGACCTGGGTGAAGCGGCTGGCCGACGGTGACCGTGCCGTGCTGCTGCTGAACCGCGGTGACAGTGCGGCGACACTCACCACGAGTGCCCGGTCGGTCGGGCTGACCGGGAAGCGGTTCACCCTCGAGGACGTCTGGACCGACCGGGTCACCGAGAGCGCCGGAACCATCAGTGCCGCCGTCCCCGCCCATGGCGCGGCCCTGTTCCGGGTCGGCCGGGCGGCGGGCAGGCCCGGGGTTCCGCATGTCGTGGCGGGTCTGCCGCAGGTGACGGACGTCGGGGGTGACGCGGTGCCGGCCGGGGTCGCCCCGGTGGCGGCCGGCGGCGACAAGGCCCAGGTCGAGGTGACCGTACGGAACGACGGTGCCCGGCCGGTGTTCGCGCCGCGGGTCGAACTGTCGGTGCCGGACGGCTGGACCGCCCGGCCGGCCGGCAGGGCGCCAGAACTGCTGACGCCAGGTCGCTCCGTGGCTCTGGCTTTCAAGGTGACCCTGCCGGCCGACGCCGCTCCGGGCAGCGCCGCGCTGACCGCCACGACGTCGTACGCGGTGGCGGGCAAGGGCCGGCTGGAGCAGAGGACGGCCGCGGCTCTGGTGGTGGCGCCGGTCGCGCCGGACGGTGATGTCGTGCTGTCGCACCACGACTGGATCAGTGCCACCAGCGGGTGGATGAGCCCGACGGTCGACCGGAGCGTCGGTGGCTGGACGCCGATCAGCATGCTCGGCCAGGAGTACCCGACCGGCCTCGGCGTCGCCTCCCTCCGCCGTTCGCTACTACCTCGGCGACCGGTGCACCCGGCTGACGACGACCGTCGGCATCGACGACGCGGTACGCGACGTCGGTCCGGACGGCGGCACTTCGGCCTTCCAGGTGATCGGTGACGGACGGGTGCTGTACGACAGTGGTGTGCTGGGCCGCGACGACGTCCGCGAGGCGGATGTCGACCTGAGCGGTGTCCGGGTGCTCGATCTGGTGGTCGGGGACGGCGGCGACGGCGGCTACAACGACCGTGCCAACTGGGCTGGTCTTGTAGCCAGTTGCTGATCCGTGCGTGCGAGACGCCCGGCCGGGGAGTCCCGGCCGGGCGTCTGCCTGCCGGTCGGCGCGGACGTCAGTGGTCGTACGACAGGCCGTGTCCGGAGCGGAAGAGGTGGGTGGCCGGGTCGTCGGCCCGCTGGATGGGCACGGGCAGTCTGCCGCGCGGCTCGACCCGGCCGGCGATCACCCGTGCGGCGGCGCGCAGTTCGACCTCGGTCCAGCAGTAGGAGGCCAAGGATGCCTGGACGCCTGCGAGGTGGGCGATGTCGTAGGGGTTGCGCACCGCGAGGTGGATGACAGGGACGCCCGTGGCAAGCAGGCGGGCGATCAGGGTGCGTTGCGTGCTGGTCGCGTTGACGTTGTCGGTGGTGACGACCACCGCGTCGCGGCCCTGTGCGGCGGCCACGGCCTCGTCGATCTTCGCCGCGTCGGGGTCCGGCCGGTGGCGAGGTGGGTGGTGCGGTAGCCCAAGTCGTCGAAGAACTGCGCCAGTTCGGGGACGGTGGTGCGGGTGTCGTCGGTCGGGAAGGCGGGGCTGGCGCCGACCACGAGCAGCTTCCTCTGGCTGCGGCGCAGAGGGAGCGTCCTGTCCTCGTTGACGAGCAGGGTGGTGGTGCGCTCGGCGATACGGGCGGCGGCGTGCCGGTGTTCGCGGGCGCCGACGATCCGGTCGACCTCCTTGCGGGAGGCGTAGGGGCTGCCGCTGAGCAGGCCGGCCTTGTCCTTGATCCGCAGGATGCGCAGGACCGACTCGTCGAGCCGGGCTTCGGTGATCTCCCCGCTGCGGACGGCGGCCAGGACGCCGTTGTAGGCGACGGCGATGTCCGGCGGGAAGAGGAGCTGGTCGGCGCCGGCCTTGAGGGCAAGGACGGGGACGCGGTCGTCGCCGTACTTGGTGCGTACGCCCTGCATGTTGAGGGCGTCGGTGACGATCACACCGTCGAAGCCGAGTTCGCCGCGCAGCACGCCCTGGAGGATCGCGGGCGACAGGGTGGCCGGGTCGTTGCTGGGGTCGAGCGCGGGGACCTGGAGGTGCGCGGTCATGATCGAGTCGACCCCGGCGGCAATCGCGGCCCTGAAGGGCGGGGCGTCGATACGGTCCCACTCCTCGCGGGTGTGGGTGATCACGGGCAGCCCGGTGTGGCTGTCCTCGCCGGTGTCCCCGTGGCCCGGGAAGTGCTTGGCGCACGCTATGACGCCGGCCTGCTGGTATCCCGTCACCTGGGCCGCCACCATACGGCCGACATCGCGGGCGTCGGCACCGAAGGAGCGGATGTTGATGATGGGGTTCGCCGGATTGACGTTGACGTCGGCGACCGGGGCGAAGTTCTGGTGGATGCCGAGAGCGGCGAGTTCGGTGCCCGAGATCCGTCCGGCGGTGCGTGCGTCGGAGAGCGAGCGGCCCGCGCCGAGCGCCATCGCGCCGGGCAACTGGGTGGCGCCGCTGCCGATGCGGACGTTGACCCCGTGCTCCTGGTCGATGGAGATCAGGGACGGGATGGGGGTGGGCAGGGCGAGCGAGGCCCGTTGCACGCCGTTGCTCAACTCCGCGATCTGGCGCGGGTCCTGGATGTTGTTCGTCCAGCCGTGGAAGTAGATGACACCGCCGATGTGATACTTGGCGATGAGCTCGGCCACGGTGCGGACGCCGAGTGCCGCGAGGTTGCGGTCCTGATCGAGCCGGCTGGGGAAGTCGCCGACGTTCCGTGGAAGTACGGCACGAACAGCTGGCCGATCTTCGCCTCGATGCTCATCCTGGAGATGATCTTCTTGAGGCGGCTGTCGCGCCGGTGCGCGACCGCGGGGTCGCCGTCACGCCCACGACGCCGGTCGCGCTCGCGGCGACCACGGTCGCGGAGGCGAGGACGGTACGCCTGGACAGACTCCGGTCCTGCATGCGGACATGCTCCTTCCAGCCTTGCCCAGTAGGGGAGTTGAAGGGAACGCGCGGTACTCCGAACGCGGGAAACCTAGCCCGCGCGGGCAGGTGGGGCAAGAGGTCTAGACAAAGTAGGTCTAGACAAGGGATCGTCTCGCGGTCTCCGACGAGGCGTCGGCCGTTCAGGCGGCGGGATCCACGTTCCAGGTCGGCGGCAGGTCACCGCCGCAGAAAACGCAGACGAAGTCGTTCTCGCGCACGATGTTGTGTTCCTTGCAGCCGGGGCACCGCCGGAACACCACCTCGTGGGTGAATCCGGCAGGCCGTGCGAGTCCCGCGCGGTCCAGCGCACGGGCGACCGCCGGCCACGAGGTCACGTCCGGGCAGTAGCCCGTGGACTGGTTGCTGATGTCGTCCACGGCCCACCGGTCCCCGTCCCGTACGAAGCCGATCTCGCCGGCGCCCAGCACCACGGCCCCGTCGGCACAGGCGACGTGCTCGCTCCGTCGCGGCGCCAGCCGGAGCACACCGTCCGTGCCGACCACGAAGGTGAAGGGTTCGGCCAGGTCCGCTGCCGACCGCCCGGCGATCCAGCGGCTGAACGCGTGCGCCGAGTCGATGCGGCACCCGCCACCGCCCGGCCGGACTCCCGCCCTCAGCTCGGCCGGTCCGACGTACCGGTAACCCTGTCCCTTCACATGGCGCAGCCTAGGACACCTGGCCTACCGGAAGGCGCCGGCTATCGGGGCGCCGATCGCCAGGCCCGCACGGGCCACCAGGCCGAGGAGTGGCTTGGCCATCCGCTTCTGCCACACGATCGGCACCATGGACACGCGGACGGCTTCGGCGGCGTAGGCGGCGAGGCCGCGCTCGTACTCGTGCAGCGCGAGCGGGATGGTCGTACGTCCCTTCGCCGCGTCGGCGAGGTGGGTGGCGAGCAGGTCGGCGTCGCGGATCGCGGTGACTGCGGCGCGGCCACCGGTCGGGGGCATGGCGTGTACGGCGTCGCCCAGTGCCGTGACGGTGCCCGACGCCCACGGGGTGAGGTGCGCCTCCGGATCGGCGGCGTGATAGCGGAAGGTGCCGACGGTGCTCAGGTCGGCGGCGGCGACGACGGTCCGCATGAGCGGGGCCCAGGTGCGCAGCAGGCCGACCGCGGTCTGTACCGCTGCTTCGTTGCCGATCTCGCGGGCGTTGGGCAGCCGATCGAGCGGGAAGTTGACACCCCAGTAGACGGCGGAGGGCTCGTCGAACACGCCGTCGGACAGCCTCGGTTCGGCGGCGGAGCCGGCCGTGTTGTCGAACAGCGTGAGGAACGCACCGCCGCCGTCCGGGCCGATGGCGAGCACCGAACCGGTCAGCAGGGCCTCCGGCAGCACCTCCCGGATCTCCGATGTGAGCAGGGTCCGTCCGGCGATGCCGCCCATACCGATCGGCGCCGAGGTCGGCCGGCCCGCCAGGGCGGTGGCCACTCGTGAGGTCGAGCCGTCGGCACCGACCAGCACGTCACCGTGATCGGTCGTGCCGTCCGCGAAGTACGCCGTCACCGTGCCGTCCGCGTGTGTCTCGTGGCGCACATACTCGCTGCTCCAGCGGATCGCGTGGTCCAGGCCGTGCGTGAGCAGCACCCGCAGCGGAACGCGGCCGACCAGCAACACCTCCTCCTCCAGCGGGAACCGGATGGCGCCGAGCACCCGCAGCTTGTGGTCGGCGAACGAGATGCCCCGCTGTGCGGAGCGACTCGGCGAGCCGGCGAGCAGTGCCTGGTACGGCTCGGCGGGCAGGTGCTTGCGCAGGATGCCCGAGGCGATGTCGTCGATGTGCAGCCGGTAGCCGCCGGTCGCCTCGGCGCGCGGGTCGCGGTCGTGGACGGCGACATCGATGCCGTGGTGCGGCAGGGCCTGCGCCAGGGCGAGACCGCCGATGCCCGCTCCGATCACGATGACTCGCATGAGGTGTCCTCCCGTGGTGACATCAGTTGGTGTGCCTCCAGAGTATTCAATAGAGTCGAGCATATTGAATTTGGCTACAGTGACGCCCATCACAGTGATGTGCGAAAAGTTCGCGTGCTAGCGCAGCAGTTGGTGGGCGAGGCTCTCCGCCAGCCAGCTTTCGTACTCGTCGTCGGACCAGCCCAGCCGGCCGGCGCGGAAGTACAGTTCCAGCGCGCTCAGCATCCAGGCGCGCTCGACGGCGCTCTCCGGCGTCAGGTCGTCGCGGAGCGCGCCCGCGTCGGCCAGCGACGCGATGACCGGCTCGAGCGACTGTCGTGAGTCGCGCTCGCCCTGTTCCTTCAGTTCGACGACGGACGGGTCACTGGAGGCGTTGATCGCGGCGGTCCATACGTCACGGCTGTTCGCGTACAGCTTGCGCAGGAACGACGCGCACAGCGCGAGCTTGCGCCGCGGATCCGTCTCCTGCTGGATCCGCCGATCCCAGCCCTCGCGGTCTGCCGCCGCCGCCAGCTCGCCCAGCATCGCGACGATGATCGCCGCTTTCGTCCCGAACGCCGCGTGAACGGTGGGCTTCGCGACCTTGGCACGCGCGGCGATCATGGCCACGGTCGTCGCGGCGAAACCCTCGTCGGCGAAGAGCTCACGGGCCGCGGTGAGGATGCGGGCACGGGTCTCGGCGGCGCGCTCCTCCCGCAGGGGCGACTGGTAGGACCGCCTCGGCGATGGGTCGCTCATGAACCGAAAGTTACCGTACGACGTTGGCCGGGCCGGCTCCCGGGCGGGGCTTCGAGTGCAGGCGAACATTTTCTCGGGGCCTTGGTTCCCGCCGAGGATCTGGACGACTTCGGCACCCGCCTCGTCGGCGAGGTCCAGGTGGTTCATGAGTTCCGCTGAGCCGCGGGGGCGGTCGGCTCCATGCGGGAGAGCCAGGTCGTGAGCAGCGTTTCGAGGGACTCGGCCTCGGTGGACGTCAGCAGATCCAGCAGGTGGCGTTCGTTGCGCATGTGGTCGGTGAAAGCCTTGTCGATCAGTTCGCGTCCGGGCCCGGTGAGGGCGACGATCCGGCCTCGCTGGTCGTCGTCGGATCGGCGGCGGGTGACAAGGCCGGCTCGCTCCAGGCGGTCGATCCGCTTCGTCATCGCGCCGGTGGTGACCATGGTGTGCGCGGCGAGCTCACCGGGTGCCCGCTCGTAGGGCTCCCCGGCGCGACGCAGCGCGCACAGGACGTCGAACTCGCCTTCGGTGAGGCCGTAGCGGTCGTAGACGAGGCAGAGCTCCTCGGTGAGGCGGTCGGCCAGGCGGTGCAGTCTGCCGATCACGCCCTGCGGGGCGATGTCGACGTCTGGGCGCTCGCGGCGCCAGTCGGCCTGGATGCGGGCCACTCGGTCCAGCGGTTCACCGTGCTCCATGCCTCCATAATACCTTCCTGGGAAGTTATATTTGCTTCCATGGAAGCTAATGCCGGGCGCTGGATGGCGCTGACAGCGATCGCGCCGGTCGCCTGGGGCGCCAACTACTTCGTCACCCATGAGTACCTGCCCGCGGACCGTCCCCTCTACGGGGCCGCCCTCCGGGCACTGCCCGCCGGCCTCGTCCTGCTCGCCCTGTGCCGACAGCGGCCGCACGGCGCCTGGTGGTGGCGATCGGCGGTGCTCGGACTGCTCAACGTGAGCGTGTTCTTCGTCCTCGTCTACGCCGCGTCCCAACTGCTTCCGACGAGCCTCGCCTCGACCGTCATGGCCGCGTCCCCGCTGACGATGATGCTCATCGCCTGGCCCCTGGTGCACGAGCGGCCCCGCACCGCCCATCTCGCCGGTGCCGCGATCGGACTCGCCGGGGTCTGTCTCATGCTGCTCACCGGGGTGCGCGGGGTGAGCACGCCGGGAGTCCTCGCCTCGGCCGCCGCCATGCTGGTGGCGTCCTTCGGGCAGATCCTGACCAAGCGGTGGAGTGCCGGTACCGATGTGCTCGCCTCGACCGCCTGGCAGCTCACCGCGGGCGGCCCGCTCCTGCTCCCGGTCGCGGCGGCCGTGGAGGGCCGGCCTCCCGCGCTGTCCGCACCGGCAGTCCTCGCGTTCGGCTATGTGGCCCTGGTCGCCACCGCGCTGGCCTTCGTCGCCTGGTTCAACGGGCTGCGGCATCTGCCCTCGGGGACCGTCGGACTCATCGGACTCCTCAACCCCGTCACCGGCGTACTGCTCGGCACGGCGGTCGCCGGCGAGGTCCTGACTGTCCAGCAACTGGGCGGACTGGCCCTGGTCCTGGGCGGAGTCGTCCTCGGCCGGCCCAGGCGGGCGGGGCGACGCGACAGCGGCCGGACACCTCCCCGTCCGCTGCCCGAACGAGCAACCGCGCAAGCGCCTTCCGCACGCGATCGCCTCCGGGGGCGTAGGCGCGGGGCCCGACATCTCGGTCACTGATCGCCCCACGGATGGTGCGACACCCAGCCTGTGATGCGGCACTGCGCTGTCGGGCGCGGAAGGCTCGGTACCGACGTGCTGCCCGCCGTGACGCCTAGGAGCTGTCATCCAGTGCCACTCCCACATCAAGTGGGAACCGAAGGCCACTGTGCTGTCCCGAATTCACGGCGACCGACCAGGCGCTACTCGGTGAAGTGTCAGTGGGTGCTTCTACGCTTCCGACCATGGATGTGGACGATCTTGTATGGCAGGCGAGTAACTATCGTGGTCTTTCACCGGGAAGGGTGAGTCTCCTGTTGGAGCACGGTCACCTGGATCTGGTTGCCCAGACGGCAGCGGAACATGGCGAGTGGTTCTGCGCCGAGGCGGCGGTAGAGGAGTTGTGCCGGTCGGAAGACTTCGAGCGGGCGCTGTCTGTGATGGAGCCGTTCGTCGCAACCGGGTGGCGGGCCGCCTTGTACGCGAAGGCCGAGATCCTGCTTCGGGCGGGCCGTCGGACCGCGGAGGCTTTGAGCCTGGTCTGTCTGGACGAAGCCGGCGGGGTCTCCACAGGTGAGTGCTGCACCCTTGCTGAGATGCTCGGCAAGGCAGGGCGCGTCGACGAGGCCATCCAACTGCTCGCCCCGCGCCTCGACAAGTCGTCATCGCTCCTGTCCGTACTGGTAGAGGTCACCGATGGGCAGGACCGTGACGAGCGGGTACTCGAGCTGATTGGCCCGCGCGCAGACCGTGCGCGCCAGGCCCGCGGCGAAGAACACCGGGACTACGCCTTCTCCCACGCGCAGGAGTTGCAGGCCCAGGTGCTGGAACGCGCGGGCCGTGCTGACGAGGCGATCCGGATCCTCCGCCAGGACATAGCCGAGCACCGCTTCCTTGCACCGACCGCCCTCACCGTCTATGCAGGGCTGCTGGCACGTCACGGGCGGCTCGAGGAGTTGCGCATCCTGGTTGCAGGCCAGGACGCGCATACTGCCTTGGACATCTACACCGGGGCCCTGCGCCGCCACGGCCGGGCCGAGGAGGCAGAGGCTGTGATGCGAAACGCCATCGCCGCCGACGACTGGGTCGGATACCGTGCCTGGCTTTCCTCGATGTTGCTGGCAGAGGGCCGGCTGGACGACGCGATCGCCGTCGCCGAGCCCGGCTTCGGCTGGTACGACTGCTCCAACCTCCTGGCACCGCTTGTCCACTTGCTTCTCGACCGCCCCGAGGAACTGCTCCGCCTGCTCGAACATCCCAGCGTCGTACCTCATTACGGCCACGAGGAGTTCCAGCACTGCTGGCGTGCCTGGGCCCTCGCAGGCCTCGGCCGCGTCGACGAGGCGATCGCCGTGGCTGAAGCCGATCCACGCCCCTGGGCCGACCTGCGAATCGTCAAGGCCGACCTCCTCCGCAAGGTCGGCCTTCTTGACGCCGCCGCCGACGAACTGCGAGCCCTGGGCACGATCAGGGCACGCGAGGAGCTGTGCGAGATCCTCATCCTGCAAGGACGGGCGGCCGAAGGGATCGCCATCCACCCCACAGTGACCGAACAGCGCGCCGCCCAACCGAAGCCCGCCCCTCGTGGCGAGAACGGGTACTCCCTGGAGCCGGCCTTCTAGGGACTGTCACTCGTTTCACGCCCACATCAGGAGTGAGGCGAGGGTGTGCGTATGCCCTTGAAGCTGTCGCCCTTGACGCCGATGACGTCGTATCGGACCCGGGGACCGGCCCTGATCTGGGGCACCCGGATCGCGCTCATCACGGCGTGAACCGGGTGCCGTCGTTCATGGTGCCGCCGGTGACCGTGAAGGCGAGCGGTCGGCCCACAGCGTCGCAGGTCAGGTGGATCTTGCTGGTCAGGCCGCCTCTGAACCGGCCGAGCCCTGGGATGCGATGCCCCTTTCCGCGCTCCGGCTGCGTGCTGATGGGCCCGGACGATCGTGGAGTCGACCGACACCAGCCACCGGCGTCCTCGCGCCGCAACGCGGTGGTCAGTCGATCAGAAGCTCGTCAAGGCGCTGGACGGAACGCGGCGTGTCCATCTCATCGGCCATGGCTACGAGGCTTGCGTGGTACTGCCGGGTGATGGGTAGCGCGTCCTCGTAGATCCACGAACACATGGTGTCGAACGCCAGAGCCTCCTCACCGTGTGACAGCAGATGGCGCACATCCGTGATGACCGCCTCCGAGGTGAGCGGCGAATACTCAAGCAGCGCTGCCACCCGCGCTCGACTCGACAGGCTCACGAGCTGCCCTCCATGCCATGGACGAACGGATCAATGACCCCACAACCTCGCTGTTCAGCGGAAGGCCTGTCAACTCTCCTGATCAGTTACGGGACAGTCGTCGCGGCTCGCAGCGGGTGCGCCTCCCTGCCGAGTACGCCTCGTGGAAGGGCGTTTGCACCCGGCTGCGGAACTGGCCGATCCACGGCACCTATGCGCGGGTACCAACGGCTCGGGCCATGCCCTGATAGGCCGTCACCGGTTCGAGTCGCAGGCGTCGGGTCGGCCAGGGGGGTGGTTCCGTCGGGCCGAACCAGAGGCGGACGTCCTCCCCTGTGCGGACCGGGAGGTGTGGGTAGTCGTTTTCGGCGTGTTCGGTGCGGTGCAGGGCGTGGGCCGGGTTCAGGTGGCGGGCGGCGTAGGTGGCGAAGGCGGTCGTCTCCGGTCGGTGGCAGATGGTCGCGAGGACTTCGCGGGTGCCGGGCGGAGGGGTGAAGCCCGGGCCGCGCAGGAGCAGGACGTCGTCGCTGTCGGTCATGGTGGCGTTGGCCGCTTCACGGTGCCGCCGCCAGATGGGGCCGGTGTAGAAGGCCTCCAGCGAGCGCCGGCGGGCCGTCATGTCGGGGAACATGCGCAGCCAGACGAAGCGGTTCGGGGCGTCCAGGTCGCGGAAGCGGCCGCCGACGGTGATGCCCGCCGACTGCTGCCCGGTGACGAACTCGCGCTCGAACAGCTCGATCAGTGTTTCCCGGGCTCCGGGACGGAGGGTGTACTGCCGGAGTTCGACGATGCTCATGCGGCGTAGGTTAGGGACGCTCCCTGACATCCCCTGTCAGTGGATACTCGACGGCATGCGCGCGAGCCGGCTGGTCACCCTGTTGCTGCTGCTCCAGGACCGGGGGCGCATGACCGCGCAACAGCTGGCCGAGGAGCTGGAGGTCTCCGTCCGTACGGTCTACCGGGACGTCGAGGCGCTCGGCGCCGCGGGAATCCCGCTGTACGGTGCTGCCGGCCATGCGGGCGGTTATCGACTCGTCGACGGTTACCGGACTCGGCTGACCGGGCTGACCGAGGGCGAGGCGCGGGCCGCCTTCCTCGCCGCGGTTCCCGGTGCCGCCGCCGAACTCGGCCTCGGTGAGGCGCTCGCCGCCGCCCAGCTGAAGCTGCGGGCCGCCCTTCCCGCACCGTTGCGCGAGCACGCCGGGCGGATTCAGGAACGCTTCCTGCTCGACGCCCCCGGCTGGTACGGCGGCGACACCGGCCGTACGCCTCATCTGAGCGCGGTCGCCGTCGCCGTATGGGAGCGGCGGGCGCTGCTCCTGCGGTACCGGCGCTGGCGGGCGCCGGAAGAGATCGAGCGGCGGGTGGAACCGTACGGGCTGGTGCTCAAGGCGGGCCGCTGGTACCTCGTCGCGGACGGTCCGTCCGGGATACGCACCTACCGGGTCGACCAGATTCTCGGCCTGCGGCCGCTCGCGGAGTTCGCCGCTCCGGAAGGTTTCGATCTGGCCGCGTACTGGACCGCCTATCTGGCCGCCTTCCGGGCTCGGCTGCACACCGCGGAGGCCCTGGTCCGGCTCACTCCGGAAGGCGCGCGCCGTCTCGGGGTGACTCCGACGAGCGACGGATGGACGGAGGCACGGATACCGATCGAGTCGGTCGAGCACGCGCACGGGGAGTTCCTGCGGCTGGGCACCGACATCGACGTCGTGGCACCGGCCGAGCTCCGGGCTCGTATCGCCGCCACCGTACGGGCCCTGGCCGCGCGTTACGAGGACTGAGCCGCTGTGCCCGGCGCCTGCCTGCTGAGGCCAGGCTCGGTCGGCGTCGGTCAAAGGCCGGTCGTGTCCGGGCTCCGGCGTGCGCGGTAACAGAGGTAGACGATTCTGGAGGCGAAGGTGCGCGTCTCGACGAGTTCGAGATCCACCCGGCGCTCGTCCCGGGGAAGAACGGGATGCCGCCGCCGACCAGCACCGGATGGACCATGACCCGGTACTCGTCGATCAGGCCCAGCTCGCCGGCCTCGGCGGCGAGGGTCGCGCCGCCGATCGCGATCTCGCCCTCCCCGGCTCGGCCCGCAGCCGCTCGATCTCCTCCGCGAGACCGCCGGAGGCCAGCCGGGCGTTGCTGCCCCGCACCTCCGACAGCGTCGTGGAGAACACGACCTTCGGCAGCGGATTCCAGAGCGCGGTCCACTCGCGTTCCGCGTCGTCGAGCGACCGGTCCTGATCGGCGGTCTCCCAGTACAGCATCGTCTCGTACAGCCGTCGTCCCAGCAGATGGACGCCGACCTGCCGGATCTCGTCGATCCAGAAGCGGAAGACGTCCGGCTCGGGCTCGGTCCAGTCGAAGCCGCCGTCGGGACCGACGATGTAACCGTCGAGTGAGACGCCCATCGAATAGGTCACGCTGCGCATCAGAAGTCCTCCTCGGTCGTGGGCCCGACAGTAGGACCGCCGGAGAGGGCAGAACTCATCGCGACGCGCGAAGAGCGGGTGACCCGAGAATCCCAGAGTTCTCCCTCAGGGTCCTGTGACCTGGCCGGGAGAGCCCGCCGGGTACTCCTCCAGGGGGACCGGGGCGAGTGCGGGCGGCCGTGGGCCGGCAGGTCGGGGGCGCGACCATGCGGGCGATCACATGACCCGTTCATCGGCCCGTCCGAGATCACGGCGCACGGCGTGCGGCCGGTGTCCTTCGACGACCTGCTGGAGGGGCGGACCATGTCGTGGTCCGGACTCCGCTCACCCCGCGGACGCACCACACCTTCGACCGTGCGACGCCGCGCCGGATAAAGCTGGATAAAGCCGGCCGCCCTCCTCGCTGACACCGCGCGCGGGCCCGTCGTGGGGGACGCGGCGATCCACCAGGCGCGCACGGAGAGCTGGATCGCCGGCGCGGCGCCGGACGACCTCGAGGAGGAGCCCGCGGAAGAGCGCGGATGCCGTCCGGACAACCCCTCCGCCAGCCACCTGCTACTCCGAGGAGGCCGTCCGGGGCCTGACCGGGCAGCCGGCGCGCCACCCGGTCAACGTGCTCACCTCCGGCTCCCGGCCGTATCGGGGCTGAGAAGCGCGGGTCAGGGGTCGACCCGCAGCACGGCCCACACCGCGTTCCCGCCCGTGCGGACGGAGCAGTCGGTGCCCCAGGAGTTCGCCAGCTGCTGCACGATCAGCAGGCCCCGGCCGCTCTCGTCGTCGGGGCCCGGCCGGGCCCCGGCCGGCGACGCCGCCGTACGGCCGCCGTCGTGCACCTCTATCCGCAGCCGCTCGCCGGAGGTCAGCGACAGCCCGCACAGCATGCCGGTCCCCGTGGAGTGGACGACGGCGTTGGTGGTCAGCTCGGAGACGAGCAGGACGGCGTCCATGCACACATCGCCGGGAAGCCCCCAGGTGCAAAGCTGCCGGCGGGCCGTGTCGCGGGCCGTGCGCACGCTCGACCGGATCGTCGGAAGGTCGAACCAGCGCTCACGGCGCGGAGGCAGGGCGGACAGGAGTTCGAGCGAGGAGGCAGTGTGGGGGTCACGTTGATCGCCTTCCAGTGCGTACGAGCGGCGGCGCGGAGAGCGGACCTGAGCGGACGGGAACGGGCTGCTCTTCTGAGTGCGGAGGAATGTAACTCCTCGCGCTCATACAGGAGTTGACGGTGCGCCATCCGGTCGGGAGGGCTGCCTCACGACTCAACTATGCTCGCAGGCCACTTCAGACTGCAACCGCTTCCCTGATAATTTCAGCGAGCCGTCATCAGGCTGGTGCCATCACCAAGTGCCTGTCAGAATTAGGTTAGTTGGCGTTCCGGAGGAGGCAGGGCGTGGGCGAGGCTCGATCCGGCGCCGGTACGAGCGCACCGACGGTACTGCGCATGATCCTCGGCAGGCGGTTGCAGGAGATGCGGCAGAACACGGGCGCCTCGCTGGCCGACGCCGCCAAGGCGCTGCGGGTGACTCCTCTGACCGTCCGCCGTCTGGAGAAGGCCGAGGTCGCCCTCAAACCCTCTACGTCGAGAAGCTGCTGGAGACCTACGGCGCCGGCCGGCAGGAGACGGACGAGTTCGTCGAACTCGCCGAGCAGGCCAACAAGCCCGGCTGGTGGCACGCCTACCGCGATGTACTGCCCGGCTGGTTCACCGCCTATGTCAGCCTGGAGACCGGCGCGAGCACCCTGCGTACCTACGAACCCCACTACGTCACCGGCCTCTTGCAGACTCCCGCCTACGCCCGCGCCGTACTGGGCGGCGGGTTACCGAACGGCACCGACGACGAGGTGGAGCGGCGGGTCCGTCTGCGGCTGCGCCGGCAGAGCCTTCTCGAGCGGGAGAGCGCCCCCACCCTCTGGGTGGTCATGGAGGAGGCGGTCCTGCACCGTGTCGTGGCGGGACCCGACGTGATGCGGGAGCAGATCGACCGGCTGCTGGAGGTGTCGGAGCTGGACCACGTCAGCATCGACATCCTGCCCTTCGAGGTCGGTGCCCACGTCGGCGCCTGCGCCCCTTCACCTACTTCAGGTTCGACGAACCCGAACTGCCCGACATCGTGTACAGCGAGATCCTCTCGGCCTCGATGTACCTGGACGAACGCGAGGACGTCGTCGCGCACCTCGAGGCTCACAACAGGATGTCCCTGATGACCTCGTCCCGGACCGGCAAGGCACTCCTGAACCGTATGCGCAAGGAGTACTCATGACGACGAACACCGACGACATCGACGGCACCGTCCACATCTACAACGGCATGCCCGCCTCCGACCTCGGCGAGCAGGGCTGGGAGCGCCCGTGGAGCGGGCCCAACGGGGGCAGTGCGTCGAGACGAAGCTGCTCGACGACGGGCGCGTCGCCGTGCGGCAGTCGACGGACCCGGCCGGCCCGGCGCTCATCTACACGCCCGAGGAGATCGGCGCGTTCGTCCGCGGGGTCAAGCAAGGCATGGCCGACCATCTGGCGGCACCCGGCGCACCGCAGCGCACCTTCTGAAGGGAACAGGATGAGCGACACCTCGCGGGATCTCGACACCAGCAGGCCCCACTCGGCCCGCATGTACGACTACTACCTGGGCGGCAAGGACCACTTCCCCGTCGACAAGCAGGCGGCCGAGGCGGCGGCCGAGGCCTACCCGGGCATCTTCACCTGTGCCCGGGAGAACCGGGCGTTCATGCACCGCGCCACTCGGGTCCTGGCGCAGGAGCACGGCATCCGGCAGTGGCTCGACATCGGTACCGGCATTCCCACCGAACCGAACCTGCACCAGGTCGCGCAGTCCGTGGTTCCCGAGGCGCGTGTGGTCTACGCGGACAACGATCCGCTGGTGCTCAAGTACGCCGAACGTCTGATGCGCAGTACGCCGCAGGGCCGCACCACTTATATAGAGGCCGACGCCAACGACCCCGACACGCTGCTGAACGCGCCGGAGCTGTCCGACGTACTCGATCTGTCGCGGCCCGTCGCCCTGTCCCTCAACGCGCTGATGCACTTCATCACCGACAGCGCCGACCCGTACGGCATCGTCGGCCGGCTCATGGCGGCCCTCCCTCGGGCAGCGCCCTCGCACTGAGCCACTGCACACCCGACTTCGACCCTGCCACCTGGGAGAAGTTGACGGCCATCTACACCGGTGCGGGCACGCCGGTGCAGTTCCGTGCGCAGAAGGACGTCGCCCGCTTCTTCGAGGGGCTCGACCTCCTCGACCCCGGCGTCACCGTCGGCCACCGCTGGCGGCCCACCGTGCCCGCCGGCCCCGAGACGCCGACGGACGCCCAGGTCAGCCTGTGGACAGGGGTCGGCATCAAACCGTGACCACCACCGCGGCGAGCGGGTACAACCCTGCGGCCCGTCGCGAGTCACAGACGCCGCGATGAGGTAAGGGCTTTCGCACGGCCTGCCCCAAAGGGCACGTGCCGTGCGGAACCTTCCTATGGGTCACATAAGAGGATGTATACGTCATGAAAATCCGCGCTCGATATCGTTCGTTTCGCGGTGTGTCCGCCGTCGCCGCTCTGCTCGCGGTCGGCGCGGTCGGATGTTCGGATGTCTCCGACGCCGTCGACAGCGCCAAGGACGGTGCGAAGAAGGTCGCTCGCCAGCGCTCGGTGTACTCGCTGGACGTCGGCGACTGCTACAACCCGAACGGCGAGTCCGAGGGGACGGCGTACTCCGTGGAGATCGTGCCCTGCGACGAGGCGCACGAGGGCCAGGTCGTCGGCGAGTTCACGATCGACAAGGACGGGGTGTTCCCCGGCGACGACGCGATCTCGGCGATCGCGGACGGCCGGTGCCCCACGGAGGCGCAGAAGTACGCGCCGGACACCTGGGGGCTGCCCAAGGAGGCCGCGCTCTTCTACTAGGGGTTGAGGAACATCCATGTCAGATCGTGCGCTAAGCCCTCGTCGGCCCTGGTGGGCGGCTGGCGGGGTGTCGGCGGCTGGATCGGTCTGAAGTCTTCCCACAGATAACACCCCAATATCTGCGGTAGCTTGATTCGTCACCTGCGGTGACGTTCTCGAGCCGCTACGTGAAGCGGCCCTGTTATCTGTGGCAAGGGGAAGTGGTGCCCACCGTCGTACAGCTGTCGGCTGGGAAGGCGTTGACCGTCCGTGTGGCGGCGGACGTGTTCCTCGACTCGCTCGGCAACCGGAACACGGTTCGGAACTATGGGATCGGGGTGGGCAAGACCGCCGAGCGGCTCGGTGAGGCCCGGCCGCTGGCGTCGGTCGCGGACGATGAGATCGGCGAGGCTCTGGAACTGCTATGGGGCAGTGCGGCGGTGAACACCTGGAACTCCCGCCGGGCGGGGTGCTGTCCTGGCTCGGCTGGTGCCGTGAGCGCGGCTACGAAGGGCCGATGGTCCCGGTCTGGGCGAAGCGGCTATCGGTGCCGGACTCCGAGACCCCAGCCCGTTCGAAGATGGCGATCGACCGGCTGGTCGCGCGGCGCGAGGTGCACCTGCGGGAGAAGACGCTGTGGCGGATGCTGTACGAGACCGTCGGCCGTGCGGAGGAGATCCTCGGTGTGAACGTCGAGGACCTGGATTTCGCCGGGCGTCGCTGCCCGGTCAAGGCGAAGGGCGCGCGGAGCAAGGCCCGCCGCCGGGGCCAGGCACGCGAGGACTTCGTGCTGGAGACGGTGTACTGGGACGCCGGCACCGCCCGGCTGTTGCCCCGGCTGTTGAAGGGCCGCACGCGCGGGCCGGTGTTCGTCACCCACCGCCGCCCGGGACCGGGCAAGGTAGTCAGCTCTCGTGACGTGTGCCCGGATACCGGGCTGGCCCGGCTGTCGTACGGGCAGGCCCGCGCCCTTCTCGACGAGCACACCGCCGTGCGCGGACCGGGCACAGGCTGGGACCTGCACGAATACCGTCACTCCGGCCTCACCCACCTGGGCGAGGCCGGGGCCAGCCTGCTGATGCTGATGGCCAAGTCGAGACACAAGAAGCCGGAGAACGTCCGCCGCTACTTCAAGCCCTCGCCCGACGCCATTGCGGAGATCACCAGCCTCCTTGCGCCGGGCGACAGCAGACGCTGATCGCGACGCCTGCTATGAGGTGGCGTGGGCCCACAGTTCGGTGCTGTGGTCACCGATGAGAGCGCTGATGCGGGTCAGTACGTCACTGATCGGCTGCGGGTCGAGTCGGCGTCCATCACGCAAGCGCAGTGCGGCGTGATCGTCAGCGGCCTCCTTGGCGCCGATGACGGCTTGGTAGGGAACCAGGCGGGCCTCTCGGATACGGGCGCCCAGGCTGCCGCGGTCCGGTCCCGCGATCTGGGCACGCAGTCCGAGACGGGTGCAGCGTTGGGCGAGGGCTGCGGCGTTCGGCAGTTCGGTGTCGGAGATCGGGAGGATCACCAGCTGAGTGGGGGCGAGCCAGGCGGGGAAGGCGCCGCCGTGCTGTTCGATGAGATGGGCGACGGCTCGCTCCACACTGCCGATGATGCTGCGGTGGACCATGACCGGGCGATGCTTGGCGCCGTCCGCGCCGATGTAGTGCAGGTCGAACTGCTCGGGCTGGTGGAAGTCGACCTGAACGGTGGACAGGGTGGACTCCCGGCCGGCGCCGTCGGTGACCTGGACGTCGATCTTGGGGCCGTAGAACGCGGCCTCTCCCTCCGCTGCCTCGTAGGGCAGGCCGGAGCGGTCGAGGACGTCGGTCAGCAGGGCGGTGGACCGTTGCCACTTCTCGGGTGCGGCAACGTACTTGCCGCCGGGGCCCGGGAGGGAGAGCCGGTAACGGGTCGGGGTGATGCCGAGCGCCTCGTACGCCTGGCGGATCATCTCCAGCGCGGCCTGCGCCTCCTCGGCGACCTGTTCCAGGGTGCAGAAGATGTGTGCGTCGTTGAGCTGGATGGCCCGCACGCGGGTCAGTCCGCCGAGCACGCCCGAGAGTTCGGAGCGGTACATGCCGCCCAGTTCGGCCATCCGCAGGGGTAGTTCGCGGTAGCTGTGGGAACGGGATCGGTAGATCACTGCGTGATGGGGGCACAGGCTCGGCCGCAGGACGACCTGCTCCCCGCCGAGGTCCATCGGGGGAACATGTCGTCGCTGTAGTGCGCCCAGTGCCCCGAGATCTCGTACAGCTCCCGCTTGCCGAGTACCGGTGAGTACACGTGCTGGTAGCCCGCCCGCCGCTCGGCGGCACGGATGTACTCCTCCAGGGTGTGCCTCACGGCCGCGCCGTCGGGCAGCCAGTACGGCAGGCCAGCGCCGATCAGCGGATCGGTGTCGAACAGGCCCAGTTCACGGCCGAGCTTGCGGTGGTCGTGCACGGTGGTCATCGCGGTCTCCTTGCTGGTTGCGGAGCAAGTGACCGGGCCTACGACGAAGCCCCGGGGCACTTGCCCCGGGGCTTCGGATCAGATCATCTGTCAGCGCGCCGGGACACTCTCCGGCGTCGTCGTCATAGCAGCGCGCTTCATGTCGCAGACGTTAGCAGGACGCAGCGATGTCCACACGCTCATTCCTCGTCAGGAGTGCAGCCCGGGTCACGCAGGGGTCGCAGACCGCCGGGCAGCTCGGGCAGTTGGAAGGAATACCGGCCGAGCATGTTGATGTGATGCCGTACAAACGGTGAGAGGCGGGCCAGGTCCTCGTCGCGGACCTCGAAGCCGTCCGCGCGCAGCTGGTTGACCGCGGCGTCCATGTACCGGGTGTTGAACAGCACGAGCGCGTTGAGGACCAGTCCCAGGGCACCGATCTGGTCCTCCATGCCGTCCTGGTAGCGCTGGTAGAGCTGCCCGGAGCGGCCGTGGAAGATCTTCCGGGCAAGGGAATGACGGCCCTCCTGGAGGTTGGCCTGGCTCTTGATCTGGCGGCGGTAGTTGGGCTCGTCGGCCAGGCGCAGGATGTGGAGGGACTTGGAGATCCGCCCGTAGTGGGCGATGGCGTCGCCGAGCGGGGTGGGGCGGCCGTCGCGGGACAGCATGCGGATGACGTCGTACGCGCGCACGGCGCCGGTGTGGATGGAGCCGATGATCCGCAGGATGTCCTCCCAGTGCCGTTCGATACGGGCGAGGTCGACCCGGCCTCGGGCCGCGTCCTGGAAGGCGCCGTAGTCGGCGGTGCGGTCGATGCGCCACATCTTCTGATCCGGCAGGTCAGCGAGCTGCGGCGCGTACGCGAAGCCAGCCAGGGTGAGCAGGCCGAAGACAATGTCGCTGTAGCTCGCGGTGTCGGTGACGATCATCTCGGGACGCTTGCCGCCGTCGCGGTCGTAGAGGACGTCCAGCACGTACAGCGAGTCGCGCGGGGTGCCGGCCACCACCTTCCCGCCCAGCCCCGCCGCCTGGTCGTTGATCATGTTCAGCCAGGTGGCGCCGCCCCGGCGCCCGAAATACTTCGGGTTCGGCCGCGCGTACACCGACGGCACGGGCACGACGAACCGCATACCGTCCACCGAGGCGACCAGGCCGCCGCCCCACGCCTGCGCGAGCGGAATCGACGCCTGGCAGTCGATCAGCGTGGCGTTCGCCGCCCGGTACGTCGCCAGCCGCAGATACGTCTGGTCGACATGGGACAGGCGCCCGTACTTCAGCGCGTCCGCAGCCCCGATGACCGGGGTGTAGCCGACGTTGCAGCTGTGCGCGACCAGCAGCGCGGCAATGGTCACGTGCAGGTCCTTCAGCCGGGCCTCACCGCCGGTGACCGAAGTGAACGCCTGGTCGGCGCCGGTCCACGAGAACACCTCCAGCAGCACCTCCGGCAGGTCGACCCGGGGCAGCATCGCCTCCACCGCCTCCCGCAGCTGGCGCAGGGAGGCAGGTTCCGGCTCCGGCTCCAGCGCGGCGAAGTGCAGGCGGCCGTCGTCGTCGAACACGATCTGCGAGTTCGCCGGCACCCGTGCGGCGACCTCACGGTAGGTGCCGTCCAGCAGCGCGGCCCGTGCCGCCAGGTGCTCGCCCGCCCCGGCGGGCAGCCCGAGCGAGGCGAGCACGCTGGGCTTGGCCTGCTCCCACGCGTCCCCGTCCAGCAGCTTCGCGCGAGGATCGCCCCACTTGGAGGAGTTCTTCGCGAACACCTCCCGTCGGCGCAGCATCCGGTGTAGCTGCTCCAGCACGCAGAACGCGTACGCCTTCCGGTCACCGTGCCCGGCTCCAAGTGCGGCGCGGACAGCACCAGCCGCCGCCAGGAGCCCGTGAGCAGGCCCGTGTCGATCTCGGCCGGCCCAACCTTCTTGCGCCCCATCAAGTCCGGCAGCGACTTCAACGCCTTCAGGACCGGCAGGCCCTCCGGCGTAGCGTCGAAGTCGACCACCGTCACCAGGAGCTTCAGGAACGGCCGTACGGTGCCGAACCGGGTGACCAGTTGGGTCCGCCATGCCTCGTCCGCATCCGAGTCGAGCGGCGGAGTCAGCTCGAACAGCGCTGCGATTGCCGCCGCCAACTCGTGCCGGGGCACCACCTGCTCGATCCGCTCCCACATCGCCTCCAGCGTCTCCACCTCGGGCGGGGTGATCTCCCCGGTGTCGGTGTCGACTTGCTCGCTGGTGCTGTCGAACACGATCTGGAACGCGGCGGCCAGCTTCGCCGACGCCCTCTCCACGCGCGGCAGGGTCTTCAGCTTCTCCTTCGCCGTCTCCCGCTCCGCCCTGGCCAGCAACTTCGTCGCGATCAGCACCTCCAGGAGGTCCAGGGCGTCATCTACCGCCCGGGACGTCAGGTAGACCGCAGTGGCCAGCAGCGTGGCCAGACGCCGGGAGTCACCGTGCCGCTTGAGCAGCGACGCCTTGCCATCGATGCCGTACCGCGACAGCTCCGCCAGCCGCCGCGGCGGTATCACGGACACGTCGACCTCACCCATCCCGAAGGCCGCGATCTCCTCCGCGCGCTCCAGCGCCCACTTCATCTGGGGCCCGGAGATCCGCACCGGACCCCGGCGCAGCCGGTCCAGCTCCGACACCCGGGCGCCCGGCCGCACCGTCAGCAAGGAATCCAGCACCGCACGCTGACCGGTGTTCAGCAGGCCGTACAGGGTCTCCCACAGCCGGTTATTCGCCGCCTCCCGAACGGTGCCCACCAGCCGGGCCAGTCGACTCGCCCCGGGCAGCAACACCCGGCGCTCGCGCAGCCACCCAGCCGCCGCATCGAACAGCGACTTCGGCCCATCGCCAGTCGTCCAGGCCCGCGCGTCCAGCCACTCGCTCAGCTCGTCCCGCACCTCGGCGAAGTCACGCCAGCCCCCGCCTCCTGGATCTCTCCGGCGTGTGCACGGGCCGTCCCGTCCCGCTCGCCGTACTCCTTCAGGCACGACGGGTCGGCGATGCCCAACTGCTCGGCCAGATACTCGGCCACCTCCGCCGGCACCTGCCGCGGGTCTGGCATGAACCGGCCCAAGTAGCGCACGCTCGTCAGCTGGACCGCGAAGCCGAGCCGGTTATGCGCACGCCGCTTGGCCTGCACTTTCTCAAGATCCGAGTCATCCAGGAAGAAGTACCGCTCCAGCTCCGCACGAGACGGCGCTCCGTTGAACGCCGCGTACTGGGCTGCCTGTTGATCCGACAGGAACTCGACCGCCACCAGGTCCTCCGAAGATCGACAACATCGACCCGCGAAGGCTGCGCCGTACGATCAGCCCAGGTCAAAGCGCCAATAGAGGCCGCGAGGGCTTAGCGCACGATCTGACATGGATGTTCCTCAACCCCTACTACACCCCGACGGGTGAGAGCTGGGTGACCGGCGACCGGGCGGTGAGCTGCACCTACGTCGCGGACACGGGGACGCTGAAGGGCTCACTGGCCACCGCGGGCTCCCTGAAGCCCGAGCAGACCACGTATCTGAAGGGTTCGAACGGGCTCTACGAGGCCCTGTGGGCGCACCAGCCCGAGACGGACGCCGTCGAGGAGGACCTGGCCGGCTACAAGGCACAGGCGAAGGCCGTCACGGCCGCCCTCGGCACACACCTCGACGGATTGGCCGGCATCGAGGGCGCCGAGGTCGGCAAGCTCCGCACCACGCTGACGAAGGCGGCCGGGAGCTGGAAGAAGGCCGCGAACGCCACCGACGCCGACGCCTTCTACCTCGCCTACGACTCGGCGTTCACCGGCATCGACCCGAACGCATCGATCGCCGCGCGCAAGGAGCTGGGCCTGGCCACCACCGTCCCGGCCGACGAGGCGGAGGTCTGGGCGGGCTGACGCCCCGTCGGGTGGGTGACACCGGATCGCGGAGACCCACCCGGCGGCTCCCGGCACTCGGGCGAGCTTGAGCGGTCGCCTTCAGCCCCATGGCGCCATGGACATCGCCGCCTCGACGGCCGGGTCAGCGTTCCCGGGCCCCGGCGGGCCGGCAGCGTACGGCGATGGCCGCGATGTCGTCGTCGAGCCTTCCCCGGCGTAGTGGAGCAGGTCCGCGTGCAGCCGGTCCAGCAGGTCACGCGGCGCTCTGGCATGGTGCCGCCGCGCCCAGTCCGCCAGCGGGAAGAACTCGCCGGCCCGGTCGCGGGTCTCCGACACGCCGTCGGTGTAGAGCAGGAGCTGGTCGCCGGGGGCGAAGGCGACCGAGTCCACGTAGTAGTGGTCTCCGAGGAGCGCGGAGAGGTTGAGCGGGGTCGAGGCGAGGGCGGGCTCGTGGACGTGGATGTCCCCGCCGCGTACGAACACCGGTGGCGGGTGCCCGCAGTTGAGGATCCTGACGTTCCCGCCGCCGTGCGGGATCTCGGCGATCAGGGCGGTGGCGAAGTGCTCCGTCTGGTCCTCCGCGGGGACCATGGCGCCGTAGCGGGTCACGGCGATCTGCATCCGGCGGACGACGCCCCGGAGGTCGGGCTGGTCGTACGCGTTCTCCCGGAAGCAGTTGATCACCGCGGAGGCGGCCCCCACCGCGGACAGGCCCTTGCCGCGCACGTCGCCGATGAGCAGCCGGACTCCGTACGGAGTGTCGGCCGCGTCGTAGAAGTCGCCGCCGATCCGGGCCTGCTCCTGGGCCGCCAGATACAGCGACTCGATCTCCACGTCGCGGACGCGTTCGGGCAGCGGCCGCAGCAGCACCTGCTGAGCGGCGTCGGCCACGAGCCGGACCTGGAAGAGGGTCTCCTCCCGCTGGAGGCGCAGATGGCTGGCGTACGCGGCCGCCAGGGTGACGGCGGCGATCGCGGCGAGAGTGTACGGCGTCCCCAGGTCTGAGTAGAAGAAGCTGACGCCGGTCATGATCAGCAGACAGAACGCCCCCAGCAGGACCGTCGGGAGCACGGACCACAGCGAGGCGGCCAGCGCGGGGGCGGCGGGCAGCAGACGGCTGAAGGAGATCTCCCTCGGGGTGGAGAACGCCAGGCCTCCGATGACGACGGTGACGATCACCGGCGACAGAAGCACGGCGCGCCGCTGGCCGCCGTGCGGATGACGGCGGAGCCGGTGCCTTGCTGAACTGATCACACAAGGCACTTTATCTGGATGATCCGGGCATCGATCCGTGACGGCGCAGGCCTTGTGTCGCGGTGCTCAGCCGGGGAGCGGCGCCGCGGCCCGGCAGCCCGGGCACAGACCCCAGAAGGTGACCGCGGCCTCCTGGGTGTCGTAGTCCGCCGGCAGTCCCGGCTCCATACAGGGGGCCGCGCCCACCGCGCACTCCACGTCGCGGATGGAGCCGCAGGCACGGCAGACGAAGTGGTGGTGGTTGTCGTGCCGCTCGATCTCGTAGCGGGCGGGGTGGCCCGCGATCTGGGTGGTCCTCACCAGTCCGGCGTCCGTGAGGGCCCGCAGCACGTTGTAGGTGGCCTGCAGGGACAGCCGGCCGGTGATCCGCCGGGCGCGCCCGCGCAGGCTGTCCGCGTCGAGGTGGCCCTCCGAGTCGGAGACGGCCATCAGCACCGCCATGCGCGGGACGGTGACGCGCATACCCGCCGAACGCAGCCGCTCGGCCGCCCGCGCCATCGTCTCGCCCGCCGGGCCGGGTGTCGTCATACCACCCCGCCGCGCGTGCGGGGGCCGCCGTCGCCGGTGTCTCCGGAGAGCTCGAACCACACGTTCTTGCCCTCGGGTCCGACCTCGCAGCCCCAGCGTGCGGCCAGCATGTCCACCAGGAGGAGGCCGCGGCCGCCCTCGTCGTCCGGGCCCGCGTCGGCCGGGCGGGGAAGGTCCGCGGAGCCGTCGCTGACCAGGCAGCGAAGGCCGGACACCCGCTCGAGGGTGAGGCGCAACGGGCCGGAGGCGTGACGCAGCGCGTTGCTCACCAGTTCACTGGCCAGCAGTTCGGCGGTCGGTACGAGGTCGTCCAGATCCCATCGACCCAGCACATCGCGTATGACGCTCCTCGCGGAGGAGCACGCGGTCGGCGACCACGGCAGGGCCCAGGGCCCGCCGACGAACGATTCCACGGCGCTGCCGGCCATCACCCCCGGCGGCCGCGCGGGAGCCGGGAGCAAGGGGCCGGGGACGGCCGAGCCGATGATCGTTCCACCCGGAAGGATGTCCCGGGCTGCTGTGCGATCCATGGTGGAGGGCGCTTTCGAGGACGGTTGCGATGGATGATGGCGATGTCCTCTACGACCGTACGCACTTTCTTGAATCGGTCAAGTCTATGGATGACATTCTTTTTCCTGTTTCTGACCGCTTTGGCCCGCCTGTCGTTTCGCCGCTTCAGCCGTGCGGGCTGATGAGGAGCAGGGCCACGTCGTCGCCGGGAGCGGCGGCGTGACGGATGAGGGTGTCGGCCATGGCGTCGAGGTCGGCCGGGTCCTGGGCTTCGAGAAGCCCGCCGAGGGCAGCGGTGGCGTCGCCGATGTCCACTCCGGGAGCCTCGACGAGCCCGTCGGTGTAGAGGGCTAGCACGCAGCCGTCCGGCAGGGGAAGTCGAAGGCCCGGTAGTGGGTGTCCGGCTCGATGCCGAGGAGGAGGCCGGGCGGAACCGGGAGCACTTCGACGCGTCCGTCGGCGTGCCTCAGCAGGGGCGGCGGATGGCCGGCGGTGGCCGCGCGGGCGCGACGGGCGGCGAGGTCGAGGTGGACGTAGAGGCAGCTGGTGAACAGTCCCGGTTCGAGGTCGGTGAGCAGGCGGTTGGCGTGGGCCAGGACCTGATCGGGGCCGAGCCCCCGGTGGCGTGGGCGTGGACGGCGGTGCGGACCTGCCCCATGAGCGCCGCGGCGTCCACGTCGTGGCCCTGCACATCGCCGATGGTGGCGCCGGCGGTGTGCTCGTCGAGGCGGATGAGGTCGTAGAAGTCGCCGCCGATCTCCAGGCCGCGGGCGGCCGGGAGGTAGCGGGCGACGACGTTCAGACCGGGGAGGCGGGGCAGGGTGCGCGGCAGCAGCGCGGACTGCAGGCGGTGGGCGAGGTCGTGTTTGGTGTCGTAGAGGCGGGCACGGTCGAGGGCCTGGCCGACCAGGCCGGCCAGGGAGGTGAGGACGGCGCGTTCGCCGGGCGGGAAGAGGCGGGGCCCCTGGTAGGCGACGAGCATGCAGCCGATGGGGTGGCCGGAGGCGATCATCGGCAGGAAGGCCCATGCCGCCATCCCGTCCTCGCGCGCGATCCCCGGGTAGGCGCGGCGCAGCTCGTCGAAGGAGGCGAAGAAGGCCGGGACGCCCGAGGTCATCACCCTGGTGCCGGGGATGTCCAGGCTCAGGGGGACGGCGTCGACCCGGTCCAGCACCTCGGATCGGTAACCGCGGTGGCCGACGATCCTCAGCCGGCCTTCCTCGGAGGTCATCAGCACCATGCCGTGGGCACCGAGTGCGGGCAGGAGTTGGTCGGCGGCCAGGTCGGCCACGTCCTGCACGCCGACGGCCTCGGTCAGGGTGGCGGCCAGGTGCATCAGGTTGTACAGCAGGACGGCGCGGCTGGGACCGGCGGCCGGTATGGCGGGCGACGACGCGTCCGCGTCGCCGGAGGGGTCACCGGAGAGATCGATGCCGGTGATACGGACGCTGATGCCGGAGGCGTCCGGGTACAGCTCGAAGAACAGTCCCACGTCCGGTGGGCGCAGGACGGTGAACGTCTGCGGCCGCCGGCTGACCAGCGCGGCCCGGTAGCGGTCCTCGACCTGGGGGACGTCCATCCACGGCAGGGCTTCCCAGGGCAGGGCGCCCACGAGATCGTCCGCGGCTCGGCCGAGGAGGTCGGCGGCGGCGGGGGTGACGAAGGTCAGGCGGCCGTTCGTGTCCAGCGCGCAGGAGCCTCCGGGCAGACGGTCGATGAAGGCGGTGTGCGCCGCCGCCTCGCCGGGCGGGACCGCGCGCCCGGCCGGCTGCAGCACGGTCCGCGGCCGGCCGGTGGGCAGCAGCGGGTCGCCGCGGTCCTCGGCCTGCTGGAGGAGGACGGCCAGCCGGTGGCAGCCCGCCTCGACGGCGTCGCGCTCGGCTCGGCTCAGCTCCGGCGGGTGGGCCCCGGACCACAGCAGCACCAGCCCGCCCCGCGACCTGTCGCCCGAGGTGATCGGAGCGGCCGCCAGGGCGAAGTCGTACGGCAGCACGAGGGCCGGGCGCGGGTACCGGCGTGCCATCTCCTCCTGCCCGCAGACCCACACCAGGCGCCGCTCGCGTACGGCGTCGGCGACCGGCATCGGATCGGTCAGCGCCACCCGCCGCCACGGAGCCGCGAACTCGCGCGGAGACCCTGCCACGATGGCCAGCCACAGGGCGTCCTCGCCCGGCAGCGGCACGTACAGCATCCCGCCGTACGCACCGCTCTCCCGCAGCACGGCAGCCATCGTGCTCTCCATCAGCCGCCCACCTGAACCTCGCCGACTTCCCGGCCGCACGCTCTTCCTCTGCGGACATTACGCCCGATACGCCGCCACGGCATCCAGGTACGGGAAGCGTCCGGGCCGGTCAGAGACCCGGTGGGTACGGAGAGCGGGTCGGCGTGCGGGTCGCGCATTGCCGTCGCCGGGTCAGTAGACGGTGAGACCGTATGCCGCGAGCCATTCGGTCACCGGCTGGTAGTGGGTGAAGCCGCCCGAGGCACAGGTGCCGGTGCTGCCCACGATGATGCCGAGGGCGGTGCCGCCCGAGAAGGCCGGGCCGCCGGCGTCTCCCGGCTCGGAGCAGACGGTGGACCGGAAGAGGCCGGAGACGATGCCGTCGCCGTAGTTGACGGTGAGGTTCACGGCCTGGACGGTTCCGCAGCGGTAGCCGCTGGTCCGCCCCACGTGGCAGACCGTCTGGCCGACGACCGGATGCGCCGCGCCGGTGATGTCCCGGGTTCCCGTGCCCAGCGCGACCTCGCCGGGGTAGGCCACCGCCGTATTGGTGTAGCGGATGCTCGCGTAGTCGTTGCCGGGGAAGCTCACGCCGGCGGTGACGCCGACGGGGAGGGTCAGCGCGGGGTCGGCGTACCAGGTGTGGGCGCCCTGGGCGCACCGGCCCGGGACGAGCGCGTACGTCGTGGAGCCGGAGCGGGCGTTGAAGCCGACGGTGCAGCGGGTGCCGGTGCTGTAGAGGGTGTCGCCCCCGCGCACCTCGACGGCCGCCTGGCGCGCGGCGTGCGCGGCGGAGCCGGTGACGGCGGTCCAGCCCAGGAGCAGGGCCAGCACGACGACGGCGCGCAGGACGGTCCGGAGGATCTTCCTTCGGAAGGTACGGGACTCATGACGGCCTCCTATGACATGTGCCTGCCATTCTGCAACCCGCCCGCCCGGACGGGCAGTCCGCATGCCGCCGCCCCCTTTTCTCGTCCCCTTGACGATAAGCGCGCCTCTCCATTATCGTCATCACGACGAGAAAGAAGGAGCGTCTCATGGCCGACATCACCCGGCGCCTGGGCTGGCGCCATCTGCGTGCCACGCCCACCGCCCACATCCGGCACCACCGCGGCGGCAGGCTGGTGCACGACGGGACCGGGCTCGGTTTCTGGTTCCGCCCGTTGACCGCCGCGCTGTCCGAGGTGCCGGTCGAGGACCGGGAGCTGGCCATGACCTTCCGCGCCCGTACGGCCGACTTCCAGGACGTGTCGGTACAGGCGACCGTCACCTACCGGATCGGCGACCCGGCACTCGCCGCCGCCCGGCTGGACTTCTCCGTCGACACCGACACCGGAGCCTGGCGCGGGGCACCGCTGGAGCAGTTGGGCACCCTGCTCACCGAGACGGCCCAGCAGCACGCGCTGGACGTGCTGGCCCGCACCCCGCTGGCGGAGGCGCTGGTCGACGGAGTGGCCGCGGTGCGCGAGCGGATCGCGGAGGGTCTCGGTGCCGAGCCGCGGCTGCCCGCCACCGGGATCGAGGTGGTGACCGTACGCGTCATGGCGGTGCGGCCCGAGGCGGAGGTGGAGCGCGCGCTGCGTACGCCCGCCCGGGAGCTGATCCAGCAGGAGGCCGACCGGGCGACGTACGAGCGGCGGGCCGTCGCCGTCGAGCGCGAGCGCGCCATCGCCGAGAACGAACTGGCCAGCCAGATCGAACTCGCCCGCCGCGAGGAGGGGCTGGTGGAGCAGCGCGGGGCGAACGCGCGCCGCGAGGCGGAGGAGGCCGCGGCGGCCGACCGGATCCGCGCACAGGCCGAGGCCGCTCGCACGGTCAAGGTCGCCGAGGCCGAGGCCGCCCGCTCGGTGGCGCTCGCCCGCGCCGAGGCCCAGGCGGCGCGCGAGATCGGCGAGGCACGGGCCGAGGCCCAGGCGGCCTGGCTGCGCGTCCACGGTGACGTCGACGTGGCGACGCTGCACGCGCTCACCGGCACGCGACTGGCGGAGAACCTGCCGCGTATCGACAGCGTGACCGTCTCGCCGGACGTGCTGACCGGACTGCTGGCCCGGCTCGGCGGCGAGGGCCGGGAATGAGTCTCGCCCCGCGTGCCGTACTGGTCCACCGCACCACGGAGTACGAGGAACTGGTGGCCCGGCACGGCACCCACGGCCAGGCCGCGTTCTTCCTCTCCTCCCGGGGCCGGGACCTCGCTGAGGTCGCCGAACGCCACCACGGCGCCCGCCGGGCGCTCGCCGAGGTGGCGGCCGCGGTACCGCCGACCTGGAGGCACGCCCGGGTGGAGCGGAGCGACCTGGACCGTTTCCTGTTCGCCCCGGAGGACGTCGTGGTCGTGGTGGGCCAGGACGGACTGGTGGCGAATGTGGCGAAGTACCTCGACGGGCAGCCGGTGATCGGTGTCGACGGCGACCTGGGCCGCAATCCGGGCGTACTGGTACGGCACCGGGCGTCCGACGCGGCCGCGCTGCTGCGCGGAGTGTCCACGGCCGGGGCGGACGAACTCACCATGGTCGAGGCGGTCGCCGACGACACCCAGCGGCTGGTCGCGCTCAACGAGATCTACCTCGGCGCCGTCGGACACCAGACGGCCAGATACCGCCTGGGCCTGGAGGGCGACGGGGTGTCGTCGAGGCCCAGGCCTCCTCCGGAGTGCTGGTGGGCACGGGCACCGGCGCGACCGGCTGGCTCCGGTCGGTGTGGCAGGAGCGGGGCAGCGCCCTGCCCCTGCCACGCCCCGAGGAGGACCGGCTGCTCTGGTTCGTGCGCGAGGCCTGGCCGTCGCCGGCCACCGGGACGTCCCTGGTGGCCGGTGAACTCGCCGCATCCGGCCGGCTGTGCCTCACCGTCGAGTCGGAACGCCTCGTCGCCTTCGGGGACGGCGTGGAAGGCGACGCGCTGGAGCTGACGTGGGGGCAGACGGTACGGGTGGGCAGGTGCGAGCGGCGGCTGCGGCTGGTGACCGGCGTGCCGGGGCGGCGGTGACTCAGCGGGGCGGGCCGGCGCCGGGTACGCCGGCGGCGTCCAGGAGGGTCGCGGCCATGCTGACGGCCAGTCCGCACAGATCGTCGGCGCCGATACCGGCACGGGTGCCGGCACCGTCGTAGACCACGGCCAGCTGCCGGGCCAGCAGATCGGGGTCGGCGGCCCCCGCGCGTCCGGCCTCGTCCCGGAAGAAGTCCACCAGCCGCCGCTTGGCGCGGGCGGCGACGACGCTCGCCCTGTGCGACGGCTCCTTGAGCTCGACCTGGGCGGCGACGTAGGGGCAGCCGAGGTAGCCCGGCTCCCCGCCGCCTCCTCCAGCCGCTCGAAGACGTACAGCAGCCGCTCGCGGGGGCCGCGCTCCTCGTCGGGCGGGGGCAGCAGCCAGGCGTTGAGCGCGGGTTCGCCCCGCTCCAGGGCGGCCGCGAACACGGCGTCCTTGCTGTCGAAGAGCTGGTACATCGAACGCTTCGACACGCCCGCGGCCTTGCAGAGGGCGTCGGTGGGGACACCGGCGCCCTCCCGGTAGAACAGCTCCCCGCGGCGTCGAGCAGACGGTCACGCGGGGTCGACCTGCCCGGCGCGTCGGCCTTCTTCGTGGTCATACCGGTGAGGCTACCTCCCGGACTCGACAGGGGAAACCGAACGGTTTACATTCGGAAGCACAGCCGGCGGAAACCGATCGGTTTCCTCTCTGTCGTGCGGTCACGGCCGCGTCCCGGAAGAAGGTCCCCTCATGGCTCTCAACGGCTCCGTCGCCCTCGTCACCGGCGGCAACCGCGGTCTCGGCGAGAAGTTCGTCCGGGCTCTGCTGGAAGCCGGCGCGCGCAAGGTCTACGCGGCGGCACGCGACCCCGGACGATCACCACCGAAGGTGTGGTCCCGATCGCCCTGGACGTCACCGATCACGCCTCCGTGCTCGCCGCCGCCGAGCGGGCGCGGGACGTGGACCTGCTCATCAACAACGCCGGTTCGTCCACGGGGGCCCAGGTCCTCGACGGCGACCTCGCGGCCTTCCGCCTCGAGTACGACACCCATGTCCTGGGCACGCTCGACGTCACCCGCTCCTTCGCTCCCGTCCTCGCCCGCAACGGCGGCGGAGCGGTCCTCAACGTGCTGTCCGTGCTGTCCTGGCTGTCCCTGCCGCAGTCGGCGGCCTACAGCGCGGCCAAGGCCGCCGCCTGGTCGGTCACCAACGCGCTGCGCGTCCAGCTGGCGGAGCAGGGCACGCAGGTGACCGCGCTGCACGTGGGCTACATGGACACCGACATGGTCGCCTCGCTGGACGTGCCGAAGTCCGACCCGGCCGAGATCGCCAGGATCGCGCTCGAGGGGCTGGAGAAGGGCCTGCCCGAAGTGATCGCCGACGACGTCAGCAGGGACGTCCGGGCAGGCCTGTCCGCCGGCGTCGAGGCCCTCTACCCTCAGCTCACCCGCGGCTGACGGGCCCCGCCCGCCCTCAGCGGTCCGGGTCCTGCGCGCAGGAGGTGGCGGGCCGCCGGTCCGCGGCTTCCGGCTCACGGCCCGGCGCGGAGCTGGTGACGACCTTGGAGCCCCGCCCGTCCCGGTCGAGGTAGCCGCCGGCCAGGGCGAGAGCGAGGCCGGCCACGGCCAGGGCGGCGCCCACCAGGGTCGGCGAGGACCAGCCCCAGCCGGCCGCGATGACCAGGCCGCCCAGCCAGGCACCGCCCGCGTTGGCCAGGTTGAACGCCGAGTGGTTCGAGGCCGCCGCCATCGTCGGCGCCTCGTGCGCCTTGGCCATCAGCAGCATCTGCACCGGGGTGGTGATCAGCGCGCTCAGTCCGCCGATGATCGTGATGACGACGAGCGCGGGCACCAGATGCTCGATCGTGAAGTGCAGCGCCACCAGCGCCGCCGCGAGGAGGGCGAATCCCCCGTAGAGCGTCGGGCGCAGCGCCCGGTCGGTGAGGGGGCCGGCGACGAGGGTGCCGAGCGTCATCCCGACGCCGAACAGCGCGAGGACCAGGGTGGTGGAGGCGTCCGAGATGCCCGTGAGATGGGTCAGCATGGGGACGAGATAGCTGTAGCAGGCGAAGTAGCCGCCGAATCCGACGACCGCCGTGACCAGGCCCAGCACCACCTGCCGGTTCTTCATGGCGCGCAGTTCCCCCATGACGCCGGAGTGCTCGCCACGGGGCTGGTGCGGGATGAGGAGGGACAGGGCGGCGAGGGCCACGAGGCCGATGACGGACACCGCCGCGAACGCGTAGCGCCAGCCGAGCTGCTGGCCGAGGGCGGTTCCCGCGGGGACGCCGACGATGTTGGCGACGGTGAGACCGAGGAACATGGTCGAGACCGCGCGGGCCGCCCGGTCCGACGCGACCAGCCGGGAGGCGACGACGGCGCCGACGCCGAACAGCGCGCCGTGCGGAAGGCCCGCGAGGACCCGTGCCGCGAACAGCAGGGCGTAGTTCGGGGCGAGCGCCGAGGCGGCGTTCCCGACGACGAACACGGTGGAGAGGATCAGCAGCAGCCGTTTGTGCGGTATGCGGGCGCCCATCCCCGTCAGGAGCGGGGCGCCGACGACGACGCCGAGGGCGTACGCGGAGACGAGGTTGCCCGCGTGCGGCACGGACACCCCGAGGCCGTCGGCGATCTGGGGCAGGAGGCCCATGGTGACGAACTCGGTCGTGCCGATGCCGAACGCGACGACGGCCAGGGCCAGCAGAGCCAAGGGCATGACGGGGAAAGCCTTCCGAAAAGGAGCCGGGGTCTCGGGCGCGCCGGTGGGGCACCGCGGTACCGGTCGTGGGCCGGTGGCGCGGTGCTCTGTCGGTACGGGCGGTTCGGCTCCGGTCGTGGTCGTCCGAGCGCGGGGACCGCGTGCCCAGCTTTTCAGATCCTCTTCGGCCCGGTTCGGGCGGGGAGTCCCCCGGTGAGCGGGGTCGATGGCCGGGGGATCCGGTTCACCTCATCGGTGAGGGGCCCATCGCGACTTCGGCCGGACCCGGCCCCCGGCCTGTGCACGTCGGGGGCCGGTCGTGCCCTCCCGTCACGGACCTCGCCAGATGTTGTCGAAGGCCGCTTCCTCGATGGATGTGCGCTGCCGTTCGCCGGCCAGTTCCGTGACGGCCTCGTAGACGCTGCCCACCACGACGCCCTGGTCGTCGGTCAGGCCGGCGGGCGGGGTGTCCGGCTGGTCCACGATGCCCGTCCCGGCCGCGAGTGCCCTGAGGACGGGTTCGCCCTCCGCCCACCGGCGCGGGGCCTCATGGTCCGGCGAGGCCGCCCGAGCCCTGCGGAACAGGGTGCGGCCGGGGCGCGCGGGGCCACCAGCCCTTCCGCTTCGAGCGTTTCCCGGTACCGCGCGGCCAGACCGCGGCCCCGGCGCCACAGCCATTCCTCGACGGTCTCGTACGGGGCTTCCCGCAGGAGCGCAGTGACGGCCTCCCGCAGTACGGCATCGTCGGGCGGCGGCTGCGCCCAGGGCACGAGCCGGTCGCCGTCGAGGCTGACAGTGCCGGAGTCGAGGAGATCGACCAGTTCGGCTCCCGCCAGCGCGAGTGACAGGTCGCCCTGTTCCACGGCGGGGCGTATCCCCGGGTCGGCGGCGACGATCGACAGGTCCCGGGCGGTGGTCATGGGCGACTCCAGGTCTCGCAGGGCGATCGTCACGGGCCGGCGTGAACGGCTCCGCGCGCCGGCCGGATGCCCGAAGAGGCGGACGCACCGAGGCGCCGGGCACTCCCCGACCACGATAGGCACGGGCGCGAGGCGGCGCTCGTCGCGGAAACAGGTGGTCCCGCAACGATACGGCTCCGGCTCGGAGAGCCGGGCGCCGGACCCGCCTCCCCGGTCGAGCCCGGTCACCCGGGAGCGCTGGGGCGCCGCCGTATCGCGAGTCCTGCCGCGCGTGCCCCGGGCGGTCTGCTGCCCGCCGGCGCGAAACGTGAGCCAGGCCTGTCCGGCGGATCAACTCGGAGGAAGCCAACGGCACCTTTGCGGCCCGCTGAGCGGGGTCTGGTGCGTGCGGCTGCAAGGCGGAGGAGGGCGACAGGGCGGAGCCCTGGCAACCGACGACAACGCCGCTGGGGGCACCTCCCACGCCCTTCAGGAAGCGGGGAGGGCGCACCAGACCCCGTGTCTCCGGCATGATCCGCCGGACGGGCCCTAGCTAGGCGCTGTCCACCGGGGATGTGCGGCCGGGGGTCCGGACGGGGAGGAGGAGGGGGCGTTTGGCGGTGCGGCCGTCTCCTGAGGACCGGCCCTTCAGGCGCCGGACCAGCCAGGGGCCCAGGAAGCCCGCGAGCCAGCGGAGTTCGGTGGTGGCGATGTGCCGGCCGGTGGCCACGGGGGCCGGCGGCAGGGGAAGGCTCCAGGTCTCGTCGCTGCCGGGGACACGGAGGGCGTGGGCGAGGGCGGCGGCGATGCGTTCGTGGCCGAGGGAACTGGCGTGCAGCCGGTCGGTGCTCCACAGCCGGGGATCACCGGCCACGGGGTGGAGCGCGGTGTCGGCGACGGTGACCCCGTGGCGGCCGGCCGCTTCGCGGATGCGCTGGTTCAGTGCCGTGACGCGTGGGATCAGGGGCCGCGCGAGCGGGCTGATACGGGCCAGGTCCGGGACGGTGATCGTGGCCACGTGGACGCCCTGGCCGGTGAGGGTGGCGAACATGGCCTCCAGATGTCCGGCCACCTCGTCGGCGTCGAAGCGGGGCCGCAGCAGATCGTTGACGCCGGCGAGGACGGTGACCAGGTCGGGGCGCAGGGCGAGGGCGGGGGCCAGCTGTTCGGCGTGGATCTGCGCGGCGAGACGGCCCCGTACGGCGAGGTTGGCGTACTGGAGCGCGGGCTGCTGCCGGGCGAGGTGCTCGGCGAGCCGGTCGGCGAAGCCGCGCAGGCCGGTGATGTCGTCGCCGTCGCCGACGCCCTCGGTCTGGCTGTCGCCCAGGGCGACGTAGCGCAGGTACGGCGCGTCAGTGCCGGACATGGGCCTGCCGCCTCTCCTCGAGGATGGCGACGGTACGTACGCACCAGTCGTGGTTCTCCCGCTCGAAGGCCACACCGCGCAGACAGGTCAGGTACGGGCCGATGCGGTCGCCGTGGCGCAGGAAGTCCTCTTCCGTACGGTCGCCCCGCAGGCGGCGCAGCAGCGTCCCGAAGAGGTCGACCTTGGCCCGGGCCACCTGGGCGCGTTCGGTGAGCTGTGCGACGAGGGCATCGGTGTCGACGCGCTCGGCCGCCTGGACCTTGACGAGCAGGTCGTCGCGGACGACGGCCGGCTTGGCGGAGGCGGCGGTGAAGGTCTCCAGCTCCGCCAGGCCGGCGTCGGTCACCTGGAACAGCCGCTTGGTGGGCCGGCTCTCCTGCACCACCTCCCGGCCCGCGACCAGGCCCTCCTTCTCCAGCCGGGTCAGCTCGGCGTAGAGCTGCTGCGGCTGGGCGTACCAGAAGTTGGCCACACCGACGTCGAACGCCTTGGCGAGCTGATAGCCGCTGAGTTCGCCGTCGAGCAGAGCCGCCAGCACGGCGTGCCGTAGTGCCATGGATCGGACCCCTCTTCGGATGCCTCTGTCGTCGTACCGGGCACCCATGATAGTCATAAAAATGACTACTCAGTTTCATGACCAGGAAGGCCCGCACGTGAACACCACGGACCGTTTCCGCGCAGCTGTCGTCGACCAGAACCTCGAAGCCCTGGACGACCTGTTCACCGATGACATCCGCTTCTTCAGCCCCGTCAAGTTCACGCCCTTCGAGGGCAAGGCGATGGTGATGGGGCTCTTCGGGGTGCTGCTGCGGACCTTCGAGGACTTCCGCTACGTCGGCGACCACAGCGGCACCGCGCAGACCAGCACGGACGCCACCACCGCGGCCTCCTCCGTGCTGCTCTTCCGCGCCCGCGCGGGCGGCAAGGAGATCCACGGCATCGACCTGCTGCACTTCGACGACGACGGCCGCATCAAGGAGTTCACCGTCATGGTCCGCCCTCAGTCCGCCGTACACGCCCTCAGCGAGGCGGTCCTCGCCGGGCTGGTCGCGGACGGCCTGGTACCTGACGCGGGCCGTTCTTAGAGGCCGCGGGGTTCGGGCTCAGGGAAAACGGCTGCGCCGGGGGCAGTCCGGCTGGGTAGGGTCGGGGCGTGCCCGATCTGCAGCCGCTGTGTGCCGGCCATGCGCCGGCGGTCCTCGCCTTCGAGCTGGCGAACCGCGCGTACTTCGCCGGCTCGGTGCCCGACCGTGGCGACGCCTGGTTCGACCGGTTCGGCGACCGGTACGGCGCCCTGCTCGCCGAACAGGACGCCGGCGTCTGCGCGTTCCATGTGCTGGTCGCGGAGGACGGCTCGGTGCTCGGCAGGTTCAATCTGGTGGACATCGAGGACGGCACCGCGGAACTCGGCTACCGGGTCGCCCAGGACGTGTCCGGCCGGGGTGTGGCGACCGCGACCGTCCGGGACCTGTGCCGGCTGGCGGCGACCCGGTACGGGCTGCGTACGCTGCGGGCGGCCACCTCCCATGCGAACGCCGCGTCCCGACGGGTGCTGCTCAAGGCCGGGTTCGTACCCGCCGGCCTGGCCGACCCGGCCCACCTCAGCGGTGAGCCGGGTACCTGGTTCCAGCGCGACCTGCCGGTTCAGCCGTAGACCGCGGTCCCGGACGGGGCCGGGCTCAGCCCCCGCTCTTCCTCCGGAACGACCGTTGGCTCGCGGCCGGGCCGTGCGCGCCGCGGATCTTCGACGCGTCGGTGTTCGCGGCGAGGGCCGCGGCCTGCGCCTGTTTGGCCCGCTTGCGCTCCAGGGCCTCCCGGAACTTGCCCTTCAGGTCGTACTGGCCTTCCTCGTCGGGCGCCACCGCACGACTCTCGGTGTCGGCGGTCTCCGGACCTTCTTGCGATGGCACTTCTGCGGCCATGGTGACCTCCTGAGGTCGGACGGTGAAAGCACAGCTTGTCATGCCGGGCACCGGGCGGCCGCCGAATTCCGGCGGCACCGGCCGCGACGGCCTCAACGGCCGGTGAGCACGCGGAACTCGTTGCCGTCGGGGTCGGTCAGCGACACCGCGCCGCCCGCGGAGCCGAGGCGCTTCGCCCCGAGGGAGATCAGGCGCTCGACCTCCGTCTGCGGATCGCCGTCCGGCGCGAGGTCGAGGCGCAGGTCCTTGCCGGCGTCCGGCATGAAGGGCGGACCGCCCCACGTGATCTTCGTGCCGCCGTCCGGTGACTGCACGGCGGTCTCCTCGTCCTGGTCCCAGACCAGCGGCCAGCCCAGCGCCCGGCTCCAGAAGCGGCCCACGGCCCGCGAACCGTCGCAGGCGAGCGCCCCGATGGTGCCGCAGCCCGCGAGAAAGGCGTTTCCCGGTCCGAGGACACAGAATTCGTTGTCCTCGGGATCGGCGAGCACCACGTGGGAGGCGTCCGGCCCCTGGCCGATGTCGGCGTGCCGCGCACCGAGGTCGAGCGCCCTGGCGACGATGTCCCGCTGCTCCTGCGGGCTGGAGGTGGTCAGGTCGAAGTGCGACCGGTTCTGGGCGGTCTTCCGCGCGCGGGCGGGGCGGAAGCCGAGGCGGTAGCCGGCGTCGTTCCCGGACAGCAGGGCGACGCCGTCGCCGCCGCCCCGTTCCAGGTCCAGCACTCGGACCAGAACCGGGCCAGTCGCTCGGGCTGGTGCGCGTCGAAGGAGATTGCGAAGAGTCGGCTGCTCATTGCGCCACCCGTCCTCGGTTCATTGAGTGTCCACTGCCGGCAGGGCGGCGTGTCGTGTCAGCACCGCGGTCGAGGATCCTAGGGGCGGCGGGGTGCGGATCGCAGCCGAGTTTGCGACGGGCCCGCGTCACGCGGCCCCGTCAGACCGATTCGCCCGGGCTCAGACAGCGGTAGCCGTGGTCGGTCGTCTCGGTGAGCCAGCCGTTGACACTGTCGAGGCCGCGGCTGTTGATCTGGGCGTCGTGGATCGGGAACGTACGCCGTGGTCCGATCGCCTTGACGAAGTCGATCGCCTCCGAGGTCCTCATCCACGATCCCTGCGCCGGGACCAGGAGCGTGTCGACGGGCTGATCGGGCACGTGCAGGGAGTCACCGGGGTGGTAGACCGCCCCGTCGATGATGTAGCCGAGGTTGGCGCAGTCGGGCAGGCCGCCGTGGACGACCGCGTGGCGGCCGCCGACCGGGCGCACGTGGAAGCCGGCGACGGTCAACTCCCCTTCGGCGGTGACCCCGTTGAACTCCAGCCTCGGGATGCGCGCGTCGGCGGGCGCGTGGACCGGGACACCGAGCCCCGCCAGGCGGAGGACGTCGATGTGGTCCGCGTGTTCGTGCGTGACCAGGACGGCGTCCGCACCGGTCAGGGCGGCCGGCTCGCTCCACACCCCGGGATCGATGACCAGGACCCTGCCTTCGTGCTCCAGGCGCACACAGGCGTGGGTGTACTTCGTGATCCGCATGGCGTCCCAACGTACCGCGTGGGGAACGCTGCCGGGCGTGCCCACCTGGATCGCTCCGCGCTGTCCCGGCGCTGCCGCCGGGCGCGACGGTGCTCACATGCTCGCGGCGCTCTTGACCTGCTCTGATGCGGCGTGCTTCGCTCAGCCCGGGGGCACGGGGTGGTGAGGGGAGGGCGTGAGGGGTCTCAGGGCACGCGGTGGCGCCGTCGGACCGGTGACCGTGTCGCACCCGCGTGCGCCCCGATGGGGGCTGCCCCGGCAGCGACGGCCGGCGTCCACGACGGCGTCCGACCCTCCGCCGTGCGAGCGGACCGCAGTCACCGGCTGACGTCCCGCGCGGCCGACGGAGCGTGCGCCGGAACCCGGGCTGCGGTCCTTCCGTCTTGCTCCGACAGACCGCGGCCGTGCCGACACCACCCAATTCCTAGCAAAGCAGTCAAGAATTGAAAAACATATCATCACAGAACTTTTCGGGAACGACCCGTGACGCCGAGATACCCGCCTGGCGCCGGCCCCGGACGATCCTCTGGACCGTGGCTGGCGTCGTCACCCTCGGGTTCCTCGTCACGCTGGAGTTCGCCGCCCGGCACTACGGCTTCGCGGGACCGGTCACCAACCAGGTGCGCGAGGTGCTGTACGCCCCCAAGTCGGGTGGTCTGCTGTACGCGGCCATGGCGCTGATGATGGTGGTGCTCACCTGGCGGGAACGGCTGATCGCGGTGAGCGCGGCGATCGGTGTCGACATCGCCTTCTTCGTGGTCCGGTGGGCGGCCGACGCCGACACGGCCGGCGGCCACCCCTTCGGCAACGGCGCCCTCTGGGTGATTCTGGGTGCCGCGGTCATCGCCGTCACCCGTCGCACCGGCCGGGAACGGGTGCTGCTCCTGAAGGGCGTGGCGCTGGCCCTGCTGCTGATGGCCGGCCGCAAGACCGGTGACACCTGGCTCCTCATCACCTCCAAGACCCGCCCGGCGGTGCTCGACCAGTACGTGGCCACCGCCGACCACGCGCTGGGCAACCCGTCGTGGCTGGCGGGCCGCATCGTGACGGCCACCGGTCCCGTCGGCTTCAACTTCCTCGACTTCGTCTACGGCAACCTCGCGGTGGCCGCGGTCATCGCCGCGCTGTACCAGCTGCGCCATGTCGCCGTCGAACGGCGCTTCCCCGCCATCACCTGGTACGCACGTTCCTGGTGATCGGCCTCGTCGGGCCGGCCTTCTACATGATCTACCCGGTGGTCGGACCGCTGTTCGCCTACGGAACCGGCACCGAGCACTGGGCGGATGTCAGCCTGTGGGCGCCGGACATGCGGCCCAGCGCGGCCTGGGCCGTGGCGGACATCTGGCCGCGGACACTGCCTCCGGTCGACACCCCGCACTCCATGTCCTTCGACGGGATCACCCCGCGCAACTGCATGCCCAGCCTGCACACCGCGTGGGCCACCGCGATCTTCATCCACTCCCGCAAGGGCCCCGCCCGCTGCGGTTCGCGGGAACGTTCTGGCTGGTCGCCACGCTCGCCGCGACGCTCGGATTCGGCTACCACTACGGCGCCGACCTCATCGCCGGTGTGGTGTTCGTGATCACGATCGAGGCGGCCCTGCGCGCGTACGACCGCGGGTGGGACCGGGCGGGACTGCGTCTGGTCGCCTACGGCGCCACGGTCTTCGCCGCGCTCCTGCTGTCCTACCGGTTCCTGCCGCTGGCGATGGCCGAACACCCTGGGTGTCCGGACCGCTGCTCCTGCTGGCAATGGTCTCGGTGATCTACGGCTATGTACGGACCACCACGCAGTGGGAGCCGAAGACCGCTCCGGCGCCGCGTCCGGAGCCCCAGCCCGAACTGATCTGATCCCGTCCGCGTTTTCCGCGTGCCGCCCACCGATGAGTTCCGGTGGGCGGCACAGTCGTATCGGTACACGCACCCGGATGGGGAGGACACCATGTCCCGGAAGATCAACGCCAGTCTGTTCATCTCGCTCGACGGCGTCGTCGAGGCGCCCGACCAGTGGCACTTCCCGTATTTCAACGACGAGATGGGAGCCGCCGTCGGCGCGAGCCTGAGCACCACGGAGGTCATGCTCTTCGGCCGCGTGACCTACGACAGCTTCGCCGGCGCCTGGCCCGGGCGGGAGGCGGCGGGGGCGACGACGCGGGCTTCGCCAAGCAGCTCGGCGACATGCGGAAGATCGTGTTCTCCCGCGGACGTCCCGACCTCGAGTGGCGGAACTCCGAGCAGGCGCACGGTGACGTCGCCGAGGTCGCCGCCGCGCTGAAGAGCGAGCCGGGCGGTGACATCTCGCTGAGCGGCTCCGTCTCCGTCGTCCGCCAGCTCCTGGCCGCGGGCCTCGTCGACGAACTGCACCTCCTCGTCCACCCCATCGCCGTACGCAAGGGCATGCGGCTGTTCGACGAGGGTGAGCCGTCGATCCCGCTGAAGCTGCTGATGTCGCGGACGTTCACGACGGGGGTGCTGCACCTCGTGTACGGCCCCGACACCGCACCGCCGACGGGCGGCTACGAGGAGGCCACCGCCACGCTCCCGGAGTGAGGGCCGCCCCCGAGGGGTTAGGGTCGGCCCTTGGCCATGGCCCGCGAGGTCAGGGCGGTGAGGGGGCGAGTGTGAACGTCGGTGTGCAGCGCGGTGCGATCGCCGTCGTGCAGGTGCTCGGGCTCGCCGTGTGGTTCTCCATGTCGGCGGTGGTGCCGAGCCTGCGCGGCGACTGGGGGCTCACGGCGGGCGGCGCGGTATGGCTGACGGCCTCCGTTCAGCTCGGCTTCGTCGCCGGGGCGGTGACCTCGACCGTGCTGAACCTGGCCGACCGGGTGCCGGCGCACCGTCTGCTCGCCGTCAGTGCCGCGGCGGCCGCCGTCTGCACCGTGGTGCTGGCCCTGTTCGCGGACCGGCTGGGTGTCGCCGCTCCGCTGCGCTTCCTGACCGGGATGTTCCTGGCCGGGGTCTACCCCACCGGCATGAAGCTCATGGCGTCCTGGGCCGGCAGCGCCGGACGGGGCAGGACCATGGGCGTCCTCATCGCCGCTCTCACCCTCGGCTCCACGCTCCCCCACCTCATCGCCGGGCTGGGCTCGCTGCCCTGGCGCGGGGTCCTGCTCACCGCGGCAGCGGCCGGGTTCGCAGGCTCGGCCGTCGCCCTGCTCCTCGTCCGGCCCGGACCGTACGCGGCGCCCACCGTCCCCGCCCGCAACGCCCGGTACGCGCTGACCATGTTCACCGAACGCGGGCCGCGGCTGGCGAACCTCGGCTACTTCGGGCACATGTGGGAGCTCTACGCCCTGTGGACCTGGATCCCCTCCTTCCTGTCGGCGGCGCCCGCCGCGCGCGGGCTGCCGGGCTCGGTGGAGATCACGGTGTTCCTCTCCATGGGCATCGGCGGCACGGTCGGCTGCCTGCTCGGCGGCTGGGGCGCGGACCGCTTCGGCCGTTCGCCCGCCGCCGTGACGGCGCTTCTTCTCAGCGGTCTGTGCTGTCTGCTCTCCCTCTCCTCTTCCACGCTCCGCCGCCGCTGCTGTTCGCGTTCTGCGCCCTGTGGGGAGCCGCCGTGATCGCGGACTCCGGGGTGTTCTCGACCTCGCTGAGCGAGGTCGCCGACCACCGGTACATCGGTACGGCGCTCACCACCCAGACCGCGATCGGGTTCGCCCTCACCGTCGTCAGCATCCAGCTCACGCCGCTGCTGGCCGAGGCCGTCGACTGGCGCTACGCCTTCCTGCTGCTCGCCCGGGGCCTCTGGCCGGCGCCCTCGCCATGCGCGCGTACGGCGATCGCCGCCTGCCCGTCCTGTCTCCGCGGCGCGGTGCGCCGGTCAAGGATCATCCGTGACGGCGGCGGTGAGGCGTGCCGCGAGTTCCGTGACGGCGGCACGCAGTTCCTGGCCGCCTTCGACTCGGAAGGCGTACGGCACCGTCGTCAGCCATTCCTGCGCGTACATGGCGGGGTTGCGTGTGCTGCCGACCAGGACGCATCCCTCGCCCAGGGGTTCGAGCCGTCCCATGGGCGGCCGGATCCACGGGGCGACCTCGGTGAGCGGGGCGTCGAACACCACACGGGTGGGGAACTCCCACCCGAGGCCGAGGTTCTCCTCCAGCACCGCCACCGGGTCCAGGTCGCCGGGCGGCTCGAAGCCGTGCCCGGTCGGCCGGACCGCGCGGACCCGGTCGACCCGGTACGTACGGATCGCGTCCGCTCGATGGGAGTGGCACAGCAGGTACCAGCGCCCGTAACGGACCACGAGGGACCAGGGTCCACGTCCGCCTCCCCTCGCGGCCGCCCTCGCCGCGGTAGGTGAGCGACACACGGCGGCGGGCGGCGACGGCGTCGACGAGCGCGCTGGTGACGGCGGGATCGGGGCGGGCCGAGTACGGGTCCGGGGCAGCCGAGGCCAACTCCCGCAGCCGCGCCGCCTGCTGCCCGACACGCTCCGGCAGCGCCTTGACGACCTTGCTCAGGGCGGTGCCGACCAGGTCGTCGGCGTCGGCGGCGGCCGGCTGTCCGCCGAGTACGGCCATCACCAGGCCGACGGCCTCGGACTGCGTGAAGTGGACAGGGGCAGCCTCGTCCCGCGTCCGAGCCGGTATCCGCCGTGCGGCCCTCTGGTGGACTCCAAGGGGATACCGGCCTCGCGCAGGATCCCGACGTACCGTCGCGCGGCACGCTCCGTGACGCCGAGCCGGGCGGCGAGCTCACCGGCCGTCGTTCCGGGGCGGGACTGGAGAATCTCCAGGGTGCGCAGCGCTCGCGCGGTCGGGCTGAGGTCGTCGGGCACGCAAGCAGGTTAGCCGCCGGATGATCCGGCAGTGAATCGTCCGGATCTCCTTCTACGGTGAGCCGTGTCGGAGCGACTGAAGGAGAACTGACGATGGACATCCTGCTCATCGGTGGCCTGTGGCTGAACGGATCCGTGTGGGACCGCGTGGCGTCCGAACTGGAGGGGCTCGGGCACCGTCCCGTACCGGTCACCCTGCCGGGCCAGGGCGTCGGCTCCGCGTCCGCGACGCTCGACGACCAGGTGGCGGCGGTGCTCGCGGCCGTGGACGCGGCACCGGGCAAGGTGATGGTGGTCGGGCATTCCGCCGCGTGCACGCTGGCCTGGCTGGCCGCCGACCGACGGCCGGAGCGGCTCACCAAGGTCGCCCTCATCGGTGGTGTCCCGGCCGTCGACGGTCAGCCGTACGCCGACTTCTTCGAGGTGCGGGACGGTGTCGTGCCCTTTCCCGGCTGGGGCCCGTTCGAGGGGCCGGACGCGGCCGATCTCGACGACGAGGCCAGGCGGGCGTTCGAGGCCGACGCCGTCCCCGTACCGTCCGGTGTGGCCAAGGGGTTGGTGCGGCTGACGGACGAGCGGCGGTTCGGCGTCCCGACCGTGCTCGTCTGTCCGGAGTTCACTCCCGCGCAGGCACGGGAGTGGATCGACGCCGGCGACGTCCCGGAACTCGCCCGGGCCGCGCACGTCGACTTCGCCGACATCGACTCGGGCCACTGGCCCATGGTCACCCGGCCCGCCGAACTGGCCCGGATCCTGGCCGGGGCGGCCGACGCGGTCCGAGTCATCTCCTGAGTCACCTCCGCCCCGGGGGCGGGTGCCCTCGGTCTCCGCATGAGCGCCGAACGGCCGCCGCCGGCCCGGTGTCCGAACGGGTCGTCGTGTTGCCGTGTGCCGGGTCCGCGGTGAAGGTGGTAGCGATGTCACACCACACCCCCACCGCTTCCTCCGGCCGGCCGTCCCGCGACCGCCGTCGGAGACGGCCCTGTTCAGCGGCGTCTACGGGCTGATCCTGGCCAGTGCGCTGGCCGCGGCGCTCGACTCCCCGGTGAGGCGGACGAACCCGGCTCCGACGCGCTGTGGATCCTGCTCACCGCCCTCGCCTCCGCGGCCGCCCACGGCTATGCCCATGTCGTCGCGCACCGGATGTCGGCGGAGCGCGGCGGCGCACGGGTCGGGCTGCGCGCCATGCTCGCCGAGTGGCCGGTCGTCGTGGCGGCCCTCCCCACCGTCGCGCTGCTGCTGACCGCGGTGCCGTCCTGGTGGACGGAGAGCCAGGCGGTGGAGACCGCGCTGCTGCTCAACACCCTGCTGCTCGCCGGCTGGGGCGCGTGGACGGCGCGCAGGGCGGGCCGTGGGTGGGCGGCCTCACTGCGGGCCGGGGCCGCCGACATGCTGATCGGCCTGGTGATCATCTCGGCGAACGCCCTGATCAAGTAGGGGTCGCCCTCGGTGAGCCGGGTTTCCAGGCGGTAGTCGACGGTCACCTCACGGTAGTCCTCCCCGGTACGACTCTCTCGGGAAGGTGCTCCCGGTCACTGCGGCTCGTCGACTCCCGTTCCCCTGTGCCCGGGAAGCGGACTGCGGTCCGGGGCCGCTCGGCGAAGCGCAGGCGGTCCATGTGGAGCGTCGCCCGGAACGCGATGTTCCGCGGGGTGTTCTCCGTGCCCGTGCCTTCCCTGCCGACGGTGTCCGCCGTCGGGGCACCGGCCGTTCAGGGCGGCTCGTCCCGTTCGCCGGAGACGCGGCGGCGGGCGGGCCTCGGTGGCAGTTTCCCGCCCTCGGAGCGGACGCGGCGCTTGCGGGTCGCGCTCTCCCGCCGGGCGGTCCGGTCGCGGTCCTCGCCCCCGCCGGCCTCCGCGGCTTCCGTGCGTGCGGCTCGGCCTGCTGCCCGGCGTCGCCCGTCGCGTCGGCGGCCACCGCCCGGCTCGCCTCAGCACCGGCGTCCTCGACCGCACGCCCGGCCTCACCACCCACGTCCTCGGCCACACGCCCGGCCTCACCACCCACATCCCCGACCGCACGCCCGGCCTCACCACCCACATCCCCGGCCACACGCCCGGCCTCACCACCCACATCCCCGGCCACACGCCCGGCCTCACCACCCACATCCCCGGCCACACGCCCGGCCTCACCACCCACATCCCCGGCCACACGCCCGGCCTCACCACCCACATCCCCGGCCACCGCGCCAGCCCCTGGCCTACGTCCTCCGCCACCGAGCCGACACCTCGACCGACATCCCCGACCGCGGCCCCGGTGGTTCGACCGACGTCGTGGACGGCCCCGCCCGCTCCTTGACCCACGTCCTGAACGGCGGTCCCGGCGCCCTGGCCCACATCCTGAACGGCGGCTCCGGCGCCCTGGCCCACATCCTGAACGGCGGTCCCGGCGCCCTGGCCCACGTCCCGCACAGCGGCTCCGGCGCCCTGGCCCACGTCCTGAACGGCGCGGCCGGCGCCCGTGCCCAGCTCGCCCACGGCCTGGCGGGCTCCCCGCCCACGTCCTGGACGGCGGAGCCGACGCCCCGCGCCAGGTCGCGCAGGATCTCCGGATTGTTGTCGAGTGTGGTGAGCACCCGGTTGACGATCGCGGCGACGTTGTCGAGCCGCACCCTGAGCTGGGCCTGTGCCTCCACTCCCGAAATGCCCAGGTGCACGCGGCCGAGCGTGACGTCGGCGCCCACACTCAGCCTCAGCAGATCCAGCACCTCGGTCTGCAGTGAGACGTGCGCGCGCAGGTCCTCGACGTCCAGGTCGATCTCGTCGACCTTAAGCAGGGGAACGTCCAGGAAGACGTCGGGATTCTCCTCGTCGTACACACCTCCTCCAAGGGTGTCTCGTCGTGCTCGGCGTTGTCGTCCATCACCGCACCTCCCCGGCTCGCCGCTCCTTCCGTTCCATCTTGCGGCGCCACGAGGAGCACCGCGCGGTCAGCCCGGCCCGGTGCCACTCGTAGGGGACGACGCGCAGACGCTCGTGGGCACGCGGTGCCTCGTCAAGTGAGTACGTCCCGGTGTGGACGGCGACGGCCCCGGCCCGGGCGAGGCCGGCGACCTCGATCAGTTCGCCGCGCGAGCCCCAGCAGGGGCGGTGACCGAGGGGACGAGGCGGGGCAGCGCCCGTTTGACGGCGTGATACGGCGTCGGCCCGGCGCCCGTCAGCGGCACCGTGGCGGCCGACCGCGGCGGATGCCCGGTCCGGCGGGTCCGGACGGGGTGCCGTCGCTGCGGGTGCCGGGCGGGCGGGGCGCGGTTAGTGTCGGGCTGGCCGTGGGCGCGGACCCCGCGGAGACGAAGGAGTGTGGTCGCTGTGGCCCGGAGTCGCCGGCTGATCCTCAGCTCGCCGTCCGGAGTCTGGAATCTGCTGTCCGACGGCCGCCGCTACGGCGAATGGGTCTCGGGAACACAACGGGTGACCGCCGCGGACCCGCACTGGCCCGACGTCGGGGCCCGTCTCCAAGTCCGCGTGGGTGTGGGGCCGCTGGCCCTCGAGGACATCTGTGTCGTACGCATCTGTGAGCCACGCCGCCGTCTGGAACTGGAAGCGCGGGCCGAGCCGTTCGGCGCGGCCCGCATCGCCATGAACCTGATTCCCTGGGGCGAGCACACCCTCTTCCTTCTCGACTGGCACCCTCTACGGGGTCCCGGCATCCGGATGCACGGGCTCCCGGTGGACTACCTCGTCTCGATCCGCAACGGCATGATGCTGACGAAACTGGCCCGCATCGCGGTACGGGAGCGAGGCGCGTCACCGGTTCCGTGGGGGTGTAGGACCGCGCCGCCTCACCCGGACAGCTCGCCGCGGTCGCGGAGCGCGTGCGGCCGACCGAGGCTGAGGGCCGAGGAAAGGCATCGACCATGGCAGACACACCCGGCGCGGTCCGGCGAACCACCGCAGGCTCCGGAACCGCCGATTGGGCCATGGGCCCGTATCTCTTCGCCGGCCTGGCGCTGGAGCTGAGTGGTTCGCTGAGCATTCTCATGGGCATCACCGGCATCGCCCAGGACACCATCTTCAGCGCGCCCCGGTACGTCTACCGGTTCGACCTGACGGCCTGGGGCTGGCTCCACCTCGCTCTCGGGATCGCGCTGGTGGCCGCGGGCCTCGGCGTGCTGCTCAGCAGGAGCTGGGGCAGAGGGTCGGGTTGGCGCTGGGCGCGGCGAGCCTGATCACGCAGTTCATGTTCGTCCCGTACTACCCGCTGTGGTCGATCTCTCTGATGGTGCTCGACCTCCTCGCCATCTGGACGCTGGCCCGGTTCAGCGCGCAGGAGCCGAGCGTGGCATGAGCGCGGCCCGTACACCTCCCGGCCGCGCGCCCGACGCGCCCGTCCGCTGTCCGGCGGCCCACGCCGTGGACGGGGTCGGCGGACATCGGAGGGGCCGGGTCAGGCGCAGGTCCAGGCTGACATTCCCTGGAGCCGGGCGAGCCGTTCGGCCACGATGATCTGCTCCTCGCGGGTGGCGAGGTCCGCCCGCGGGGCGTACTCGCGTCCGCCGGCCGCGACCCAGCTCGACTGGGCGAACTGCAGGCCGCCGTAATGGCCGTTGCCGGTGTTCGCCTGCCAGTCGCCACCGGATTCGCACGCGGCGATGGCGTCCCAGTCGGTTGCCCGGGGACTCGACGGGGACGCCGCCGCCTCGGTGGCGCCCAGGGCGGTCGCGGCGAGCAGGACGAGCGCGGCGGCCCGGATCCCGTTTCGGCGCGCGCCCCGCGGGCCGCGTATAGGGGTACTTCTGGAAGAGATCATAGGAAATTGCTACATCACGTCACCGCCTGGTGACCTGCCGAGCACCGTCTCCTTGCCCCGGACGGGGGACGAAGGGGCGCGCCTCGTCGTCCGCGGGAGCAGCGCGTCCCGCGCGGGAACGGCCTGACTCCTGGACCGCCGTGCCGCGTCGGGGAAAGGCCTGTGCGGCACGGGGTCAGGCCGTGCCGCACAGGTGGTCAGGAGGTGAGTTCGACCGCGCGTGGGCGGTCCGCGGGGGTGCGGAGCACTCCGGCCGCCACGGCGGCGATGGCGCAGAACAGGGCGGGGAGCAGGAAGGTGTGGTTGAGCGGCATGACCTGGGTCATCCAGCCGATGACGGCGGGGCCCGCGAGCATGCCGATGTAGCCGAGTCCGGCGACCCGGGAGACGTTGGTGCCGGCGGCCGCCGGGTCGGCGTGTCCGGCGGCGCTGAAGAGCTGCGGGACACAGCCGGACAGGCCGAGGCCGAACAGGGCCCAGCCGGCGAAGGCGGCCCAGATCCAGGGGAGAGCGCCACGAGCGTGATGCCGACGGCGGCCAGCGCGGACCCGTACCGCAGGACGGCGACCAGGCCGAACCGTGCGGACACGGGGTCCGCCAGGAACCTGCCGATGGTCATCGTCGCCGCGAACGTCCCGAAGGCGAAGGCGGCGGTGCTCTCCGGCGCGCCGAGAACGGTCTTGAGGTGCAGGACGCTCCAGTCGTTGGCGGCTCCCTCGCACAGCATGATCAGCAGAGCCAGGACGGCGAGGAGCCAGATCCGGGTGGGAACAGGGCGCTTCTCGGTCCGGGGCCCGCCCTCGGCATCCGTAGCGGGCTCGGCGGGGGCGGACGGCAGGAGGAGACGGGCGGACACGAGTGCGACGACGACGCCGGCCCCGCCACCGCGGTGAGGGTCGCGGCCGGGCCCCAGCCGATGCCGAGGGCGGCGGCGCCCACGAGCGCGGCCAGGACGCCGCCGATGGAGAAGGTGGCGTGGAAGGCCGACATGACGGGACGCTCGTAGGCCTTCTCCACCTGTACGGCGTGCGCGTTCATGCTGACGTCGAGGGTGCCGTTGCCGAATCCGAAGATCAGCAGGGCCGCTCCGAGGACCCACGGCTGCTGGGCGAGACCGGGCAGGATCAGGGTGACGCTGCACAGGATGCCGGCCAGGGGTACGACGGTGCGGGTGCCGAGCCGGTCGGACAGCCGGCCGCCGACCTGCATGCCGAGGAAGGCCCCGGCGCCGAGCAGCACGAGGAATCCGCCCAGGGCCGCGTGGCTGATGCCCACCTGTTCCTCGATGGCCGGGATCTGCACGACCCACATGCCCAACAGGGTGCCGTTGAGCACGAAGTAGATGAATGTCGCAGCACGGGCCGCTCGCAGGGGTCTTTCCATGTCGCACACCCTAACGAACAAAAATCAAGTTCAGTAGACGGTCTTTCGACCATCTTCACTGTTCGTTCCGTGTGGTGTTGAATCACGGCATGAACACCGCGGAGCGCCACCGTCTGATCGCCCAGGCCGTCCAGGAGACCGGAACGGCCACCGTCGCGGAGCTCACCGGCCTCACGGGGGCGTCGGAGATGACCATCCGCCGGGACCTCGACCATCTGGCCGCTCAGGGTGTCCTCGAACGGTTCCGCGGGGGCGCCCGCACGCTGCTCCTGCGGGGGACGAGCCCCCTTCGCGCTGCGCGCCCACGAAGGCGTCGACGTCAAGCGCAGGATCGCGGCCAGGGTGGCCTCGCTCATCACCGACGGCGAGACCCTGCTGCTGGACAGCGGCACCACCTGCCTGGAGGTCGCGCGTCTGCTGCACGGGCGGCCGGTCACCGTGATGCCGCTGTCGCTGCAGGCGATCGCCGTGCTCGGCGACGCGCCGGAACCGACCTCGCTCCTGGTTCCGGGCGGCCGGCCCCGTACCGGCGAGGAGCCCTCATCGGGCCCCTCACCCTCGCCTCGCTGTCGGCGCTGCGCTTCGACACCGCTGTCCTGGGCTGCTGCGGCCTGACCGCGGCCGACGGCATGACGGCCTACGACCTCGACGAGGCGAGCGTCAAGAAGGCCGTGATCGCCTCCGCGCGCCGCGTCATCGCCGCGGCCGACGGCACGAAGCTCGGCCGCACCGCGCACGCGTACGTCGGCCCGTCGAGCCTGGTGGACATCCTCGTCACCGACAGCGGAGCGCCGAGCGCCGAGATCACCGCGCTCGAGAGCGGCGGCACCAGGCTGGAGACCGTCTGAGACGTCCGCCCCTATCCCGCCCGACGAACTCTGCGGCGTCACCGGCGACGATAGTAGCCATGGATATAGTCGCCATGTACTCTATCCGCTCATGGACAAGGGCGCACCGGGCCCCACGCCCGGCTTTCTGGTGTGGCGGCTCGCCAACAAGTGGCGTGTCGCGGTCGATCGCGCCGTGGGTCCGCTGGGGCTCACGCACGCGCAGTACTCGCTGGTCGCGTCGCTGTACGGCATGCAGCGCGCCGGTGAGCGGCCCAGTCAACGGCGACTCGCCGACCACACCGGTCTGGAGGCGTTGTACGTCTCGAAGCTGGCGCGGGCCCTGGAGGCGTCGGGCCTGATCGAGCGCACCCGCGATCCGCGCGACCCGCGCGCGGTACAACTCGCCCTCACCGAAGCGGGGTTGGACGTCACAGAGCGGGCCATCGCCGTGGTGCGGGAACTGCTCCAGCAACTGCTGGAGCCGCTCGGCGGCCCCGACGCCCCGCGAACGCGCGCGTTCACCGACGAGTTGACGACCCTGCTCGACGCGCCTCTCTCACCGTCCGTACCGAACGACGAGACCACTCAGGGAGAACACCATGACGACCACCGCCGACTCCCGCGCGCTCGGCCTGGCCCACTACGCCGCCCGGGGTGTCCTGGAGCATGTCCTGGCCCTGCACGGCACCACGTTCAGGCAGCAGGTCGCGCTGCGCGCCGCCGTCGACGCCGATGTTCCGCAGACGCGGGACGAGCTCGTCGCACGGGTCCGGGGCTCGCTCAAGGCCGATCCGCCCACCCTCCGCGCCACCGTCGACGAACTGCTGGCCCGGCGGCTGCTCGTCACGGACGGCGCGCACCTTCGGCCCACGGCCGCGGGACGCGAACTGCTCGCCGCCGTCGGCGCGCGGACCGCACCGATCAGCGCCCGCATCTGGGGCGGTATCCCCGACGAGGACCTGGCCGCCGCCGGCCGCGTCCTCGCGCTGGTCACCGAGCGCGCCGACGCGGAACTGGCCGCCCTGAACGCCTGATCCCCCGCCGGCACTTTCAAGTCTCTGCCGCGGGCGGGGTATTGACGGCTGATGTTACAACTCAATAGTTTCAGTATCTTCGACTCACGGGTGTTCCGGCCCGCCCCGGGCTCCCGGTCGCCAGGCAGATTCCCGAAGCCGGAGGTGCCCATGGTGAGGCCGTGCGCCGCCCCGGCACGACCACTCGCACCGCGAGCCCGCGGCCGCGGTGCCGACAGGAGGGATCACCCATGGGGCGCTACAGCCGGCTGCGCCGGATACGGCAGATGGATCCGCAGCAGGACTTCGAGCAGATCTACCGGTGGATCACCCACTACGAGTTCCCCGCGACTATCTCCAGGGGACGTCGGTCGCGTTTCTGCGCGACTACGGCGTCCCGCGCATCTCCCGGCTCCTGGACCGCACCCAGGAGTTCGAGCGGGCCGGCCAGAAGCGGTACGACGACACGGTGCTGATCAGCTACGAGATGGTCCGTGAGGGCATGGACTCGGAGCACGGCCGGGCTGCCGCCCGTCATCTGAACCGCATACACGGCCGGTACCGCATCCCCAACGAGGACTTCCTCTACGTCCTGGCCACCACGGTGGTGGGTCCGAAGCGGTGGATCGACCGGTTCGGCTGGCGGCGCCTGTGCGAGCAGGAGACCGAGAGCCTGGCGCTGGTGGGACGGCGGATGGGCGAGATGATGGACATCGAGGGCGTGCCCGACACCTACGCCGGGTTCGAGCGGCTCCACGACGACTACGAGCGGGAGATGTTCGCGTACGACCCCGCGAACCGCCGGGTCGCCGCGGCCACGCTGCGGGTGCTGACCTCCTGGTATCCGGCCCCCTTACGCGGGGCGGCGGCCCGGTTGTCGCTTGCCGTCCTGGACGAACCACTGCTGACGGCGCTCGGTTTCCGACCGCAGCCGCGGCCGCTGCGCGTCGCCGTCCCCCGTGTGCTGCGCGCCCGTGCCGCGCTGATCCGGCTGCTGCCCGCGCGTCCGGAGCGCTTCCCGCGCAAGCCGAGGGCGCGCACCTATCCCTTCGGCTGGACCCTGGACGACCTGGGTCCGCACTGGGCGCACTCCCGTCCGCCGGCCCCGCTCCCGGACGAGTCTCCGTCGGACCATGTGGCCGGTACGGCGCGGTCGTCCGCCCCTCCTCTCCCCGTCAGGAGACCCGATGACCGACACCACCCCGGCCACGGCACCACGCGCCGCGACCTTCACCACGTACTCCCCGCGACCGGTGAGCCGATCGCCGAACACCCGGTGAACGGGCCGGAAGAGGTCTCCCGCGCGGTGTCCCGCGCCCGTTCCGCCCAGGCAGACTGGGCGGCGCTGCCCGCCTCCCGGCGCCGTGACCATCTGCTGCGCTGGAAGAAGGCCCTCGCCACCGGTCTGGACGCCGTGGCGCGCACCATCTCCGAGGAGACCGGCAAGCCGGCCGGTGACGCCGCGCTGGAGGTCGTGCTCACCCTGGAGCACCTGGCCTGGGCCGCCCGCAACGCCGAACGCGTGCTGCGCCGGCGGAAGGTGGGCACCGGACTGTTCACCGTCCATCAGCGGGCCTCACTGGTGCACCGGCCGCTGGGGGTGGTCGGGGTGATCGGCCCCTGGAACTACCCCTCTACACCCCGATGGGCTCCATCGGTTACGCCCTGGCCGCGGGGAACGCCGTGGTCTTCAAACCGTCGGAGCTGACCCCTGGCACCGGGACCCTGCTGGCCGAGCTGTTCGACAGCGCCGTACCCGGGCATGCCGGGCTGCTCACCACCGTCACCGGCGCCGCGTCCACCGGGGACGCGCTGGCCCGGTCCGGGGTCGACAAGCTGGCGTTCACCGGTTCCCCGGGGACGGCCCGCAAGGTGATGGCGGTGTGCGCCGGAACACTGACGCCGTTCCTCGCCGAGTGCGGCGGGAAGGACGCGATGATCGTCACCGCGGACGCGGACCTCGACGCGGCGGCCGACGCGATCGTGTGGGGCGCGCTCAGCAACGCGGGGCAGACCTGCGCGGGCGTGGAACGTGTCTACGCGGCCCGGGAGATCCACGCGGAGCTGTGCGAACGGGTGGTGCGGCGGGCCGGGGTGCTGCGCCCCGGGGCGAGGCGGACGCCTCGTACGGACCGATGACGCTTCCGGGTCAGGTCGCGGTCGTCGAACGGCATGTGACCGGCGCGGTGTCGGCGGGCGCGCGGGCCCTGCTGGGCGGGCCCGAGTCGGTGCGCGCTCCGTATGTCGCGCCGGTCGTGCTGACCGGTGTTCCGGAGGACGCGGCGGCGATGGCGGAGGAGACCTTCGGTCCGGTCGTGGCCGTCAACGCGGTCGCCGACATGGACGAGGCGGTGGAGCGGGCGAACGCCTCGCGGTACGCCCTGGGGGCAGCGGTGTTCTGCCGCGACGGGCGCACCGGTGCGAGGATCGCGGCGCGGCTGCGTGCCGGGGCGGTGTCGGTGAACTCGGTGCTCGGCTTCGCGGCCGTACCGGCGCTGCCGTTCGGCGGCTCCCAGGACTCCGGCTTCGGGCGGATCCACGGTGCGGAGGGGCTGCGCGCCTTCACCGCCGTACAGTCGACGACGGTGCAGCGGTTCACCCCGCCGGTCGCGCTGACGTCGTTCGCGGTGCCGGCCGCGACGCGGGAGCGCGCGGTGCGGCTGGCGCGCTTCCTGCACCGGCGCCGCTGAACGGCCGGGCGGTCAGGCGTCGAGGAGCGGGGCCAGGTAGCGGCGGGCGAAGGCCCGCGCCTGGTCCTCGTCCTCCATCTCGATACAGCTGGAGGGTTGAGCAGGAAGGACACGGCGACCCGCACCATCAGTTCGGCGAGCGGACGCGGGTCCTCGTCGGGACGGCCCTCGGCCTGCTGCGCGCGGCGCAGATGCCCCGTCAGATACTCGACGGTGGCGGAGAGCGAGGACGTGCCCTGCACGGTCAGATAGGGCAGGACCACCTCGGGTTCGAGGCGCAGCAGGCCGCCGAAGAGCGGATGGGCCCGGGTGTGGCGCAGGGCGACGACGAATCCCTCGACGACGCGTTCCCTCATGGTCGGAAGTCCGGCCACCGCCGCGTCCAGCCGCTGGAAGAAGCGGCTGAGTTCGCGCAGCAGGGTCTCCTCGACGAGCCTGTCCTTGGTCCGGAAGCGCCGGTAGACGGTGACCCGGGAGACGCCGGCCCGCTTGGCGACGTCGTCCACGGAGGAGCGGCGCAGGCCGAGGAGCGTGAACTGCTCCAGCGCCGCGTCGAGGATCCGCCGCGACGTCTCGTCCTCGGGCTCCGGCTGGGCGAGCGCCCGTTCGAGCCACGAGTCGTTGGTGTCAGTTCTCATGGTGCTCCTCACGATACCGGCCGGCGCCCTCCCGGATACCATGAGACGTTGGACGTACGTCTGTAAACCATGCGAGCCGCCCACCCCTGGGGGCGGGGACGGGCGGCCGGTTCTCGTGACGTGGGGCAGGGTCAGTCGCCGTAGAGCCCGGACAGTGTTTCGGCGTACTTGTCCCGGATGACCCGGCGGCGCATCTTCAGCGACGGTGTCAGTTCACCCGTCGTCGGGCCCCACTCCTCGGTGAGCAGTTCGTACCGCTTGACCTGCTCGGTGCGGTTGAGCCGGGAGTTGGCGGCGGCCACCGCGCGGTCGATCTCCGCCCGGACCGTGGGGTGTTCCGCCAGTGCGGCCGAACCCCCTTGTGCCGATACGCCGTTGGCGGCCGCCCAGGCGGGGCGGCCTCCGGGTCGAGGACCAGCAGGGCGACGAGATAGGAGTGGTTGTCGCCGTGCACCAGCGCCTGGCCGATCAGCGGGTGTTCCTTGAGGGCGTTCTCCACCAGGGCCGGCGAGACGTTCTTGCCGGTGGAAGTGATGATCATCTCCTTCTTGCGGTCGGTGAGCCACAGGTAGCCGTCCCTGTCGATCCGGCCGATGTCGCCGGTGGCCAGCCAGCCGTCGTCGTCCAGGGCGGACCGCACCGAGCCGTCCGGCCGGAGGTAGCCGGAGAAGACGGAGGAGCCCCGGACCAGGATCTCGCCGTCCTCGGCGACCCGGATGTCCACGGACTCCACCGGGCGTCCCACCGAGCCGAGCCGGAATCCGGCCTTCGGGCTGTTGCTGGTGGCCACGCCGGTGGTCTCGGTCAGCCCCCAGGCGTCCATGATGACGATGCCGAAACCGGCCCAGAACCGCACCACGTCGATCGGCATGGGCGCCGACGCGCTGGCCGACCAGGTCACCCTGTCCAGTCCGCCCGCGGCCAGCAGGGGCAGCAGGACGTCCTCGCGGGCGCGGGCGTAGCGCTCCTCGAGTCCGGCGGGCGGCGTCTCCCCGTTCGCGGTACTCGACGTGTTCGCGGGCCACGGTGAACGCCCGGTCGATGACCGCTCGTTCCTCGGCCGGCATCAGCGACAGCACGGCCCGTACGGCGGCGGACAGCTTCTCCCAGATCCTCGGCACACCGAAGAACTGCGCGGGCCGCACCTTGCGCACCACCTCGCCGACGCGTGTCGGATCGGCGCAGAGGTACACGTGCGAGGCGCGGTGGCAGGGCAGATAGATGCCCAGCATGCGCTCGGCGATATGGGCGAAGGGCAGGTAGCAGATGTGCTCGACATGCGCGGGCAGCTCCACCACGGCGTCCAGCGCGAGGGCGTTGGACATCACCTGGCGGTGGGTCAGGACGACGCCCTTGGGCTCGCCCGTGGTACCGGAGGTGTAGACGACCGTCAGCGGATCGTCGGGGCGGGCGGTGTCCAGTTCCCTGGCGAACTGGTCCGGCACCGGCTCGTGGAGCAGGGCGGCGTATGGGAGGTGGCCGCCCGCGGCGCCCTTCTCGGCCACCACCAGCCGCTCCAGCGGGAGTCCGGGTCGGCCAGCAGCGGTTCCCATACGGCGACTTGCGCGGCTCCTTCCACAACGGCGAGGCGGGCGCGGCAGTTGCGGGCGATGTGGGTGATCTGCTCGGGGGCCGCGGTGCCGTAGACACTGACGGGGACTGCCCCTAGCCGGACCAGTGCCAGGTCCGACAGCCAGTGTTCGGGCCGGTTGGACATCATCAGCAGTACGTGGTCGCCGCGTTCGGCGCCGAGGGCCCGGAAGCCTGCCGCGAGGGCGCTGGTGCGTTCGTGGACCTCCGCCCAGCTGAGCGTCGTCCAGGTGCCGTCCGGGTCGGTGGACTGCCAGGAGAGGGCGGGGAGTTGGGGATACTCGCGTGCGTTGTGGGCGAGGAGCCACGGCAGGGTGGGGGTGTCGGGCAGGTCGCCGGTGGTGCCTGGTGCTGTGGTCATCGGGGCCTCCTTGCGGGTGTCGTAGCCCGGTGGGGCGGTGCGGGTGCGGGGCGGGTCAGGAGTCGGTGAAGGTCTCGCCCCGCTCGGCCTTGCGCAGCAGCAGCCCGGGCGGTGCGAAGCGCTCGCCGTGCCGTTCGGCGAGCTCGCGGGCGCGGGCCACGAAGCCGGGCGGTCCACCGTCGTAGCCGTTGATGTACTGCAGCACGCCGCCCGTCCACGGCGGGAAGCCGATGCCGAGCAGCGAGCCGATGTTGGCGTCCGCCACGGAGACCAGCACGCCCTCCTCCAGGCAGCGCACCGAGTCCAGCGCCTCGACGAAGAGCATGCGTTCCATCAGCTCGGTCAGGGCGGCGGGCGGCCCGGCGGGGTCCGTGAAGTGCTCGCGGAGCCCCGGCCACAGCCCGGTGCGCCTGCCGCCGGTGTAGTCGTAGAAGCCCGCGCCGCCGGACCGTCCGGGGCGGCCGAAATCGTCGATCATGCGGTCCAGCACGGCGTCCGCGGGGTGCGGCTCCCAGGTGCGGCCCGACGCCTCGACCGCGCGCCGGGTCTCCTCCCGGATCGTGCGCGGCAGGGTGAGGGTGAGTTCGTCCATCAGGCTGAGGACCTTGGCCGGGTAGCCGGCCTGGGCGGCGGCCTGCTCGACGGAGGCCGGTTCGATGCCCTCGCCGACCATGGCGACGCCCTCGTCGAGGAAGCGGCCGATGACCCGCGAGGTGAAGAAGCCGCGCGAGTCGTTGACCACGATGGGCGTCTTGCGGATCTGCCGGACCAGGTCGAAGGCGCGCGCCAGCGCCTCCTCCCCGTCTGCTCGCCCTTGACGATCTCCACCAGCGGCATCCTGTCGACTGGCGAGAAGAAGTGCAGGCCGATGAAGTCCTCCGGGCGCTCCACTCCCTCGGCGAGGACGGTGATGGGCAGGGTGGAGGTGTTCGAGCACAGCAGTGCGTCCGGGCCTACGGCCTCCTGTGCCTCCTGGAACACCTTGTGCTTGACGGCCGTGTCCTCGAAGACGGCCTCGATCACGGCATCGCAGCCGGCCAGGTCCCGGGCGTCGGCGGTCGGGGTGATGCGGGCCAGCAGGGCGTCCGCCCGCGCCCGCGTCGTCTCGCCGCGCGATACGGCCTGGGCGCACAGCTTCTCGGAGTACGCCCTGCCCTGGACGGCCGCTTCGGCGGTGACGTCCTTCAGTACGACGTCGATGCCGGCCTCGGCGCAGGAGTGGGCGATACCGGCGCCCATCATGCCCGCGCCGAGCACGGCCACCTTGGTCACCGTGCGGGGGCCGACGCCCTTCGGGCGGCCCGCACCGGAGCGGACCGCCTGGAGGTCGAAGAAGTACGCCTGGATCATGTTCTTGGTGATCTGCCCGGTGACCAGTTCGGTCAGGTATCGGGCTTCCACCACGAACGCGGTGTCCACGTCGACTTGGGCGCTCTCCACGGCCGCCGCGACGATGTTGCGCGGGGCCGGGCAGGGCGCGCCACCCGTCTTCTTCCTCAGCGTCGCGGGAAGGGCGGGGAGTCGGGCGGCGAGCTTCGGGGACGAGGGGTGCCGCCGGGGATGCGGTATCCGGACGCGTCCCAGGGCTGGGCGGAGTGCGGGTGGGCGTCGACGAACGTGCGTGCCCTGGCAAGGAGTTCGTCGGGTCCGGCGGCGATCTCGTCGACCAGTCCGGCCTCCAGGGCGCGCGCCGGCCCGTACCGGGTGCCCTCCAGAAGGACCTTGCGCAGGGCGTCCGCGACGCCGAACATGCGGACCGTGCGGGTCACTCCGCCGCCGCCGGGCAGCAGGCCCAGGGTGACTTCGGGGAGTCCGACGCGGGCGGCCGGGCTGTCCAGGATGACGCGGTGGTGGCAGGCCAGGGCGATCTCGTAACCGCCGCCGAGCGCGGCGCCGTTGATGGCCGCGACGACCGGCTTGCCCAGGGTCTCCAGGACGCGCAGGGAGCGTTTGACGCGCATCCCGGCCTCGAAGGAGGCGCCCGCGGTCTCGGGGGTGACGGAGATCAGGTCGCGCAGGTCACCGCCGGCGAAGAAACTCTTCTTGGCGGAGGTGACGATGACGCCCCGGACGGTGTCGCGGTGTTTTGTGAGGCGTGCCGCGACGGCGTCCAGGGAGTCGATGAACGCGGCGTTCATGGTGTTGGCGGACTGGCCGGGGTCGTCGAGGACGAGGGTGACGACATGGTCGTCGGACTCTTCCCAGCGGATGGTGGTGCTCTCGGTCATGAGGAGGTCTCCGTGAGTGAAGTGGCGGGTCGCCCAGGGGCTCAGAGGCGTTCGACGACGGTGGCGATGCCCATGCCGCCGCCGACGCACAGGGTCGCCAGCCCGTACCGCCGGCCGCGGCGCTCCAGTTCGTCCACGAGGGTGCCGAGGATCATCGCGCCGGTGGCGCCGAGCGGGTGGCCCTGGGCGATGGCGCCGCCGTTGACGTTGACCCGGTCGAGCGTCAGCCCCATGTCCTTGACGTAGCGCAGGACGACGGCGGCGAACGCCTCGTTGATCTCGACCAGGCCGATCTCGTCGATGGTGAGTCCGGCCTTGGCGAGGGCCTTGCGGGAGGCGGGGCGGGCCCCGTCAGCATGATGGTGGGGTCGGCTCCGGAGACCGCGGCGGAGACGATCCGGGCCCGCGGGACCAGGCCGTGGCGTTCGCCGGCCTTCTCGCCGCCGATGACGACCAGGGCGGCGCCGTCGACGATGCCGGAGGAGTTGCCCGCGTGGTGGACGTGGTCGATGCGCTCCACCCAGTGGTACTTCTGCAGCGCCACGGCGTCGAATCCCGCCAGCTCCCCGGCCTGGGCGAACGAGGGCTTCAGCCCGGCCAGGCCCTCAGCGGTCGTGCCGGGCCGGATGTGTTCGTCCCTGTCGAGGACGAGCAGCCCGGCCCGGTCCCGCACGGGGACGACGGAGCGATCGAAGCGCCCGTCCTTCCACGCGGCGGCGGCCCGCTCCTGGGACAGCGCCGCATAGGAGTCGACGTCGTGCCGGGAGAAGCCCTCCAGCGTGGCGATCAGGTCGGCTCCGATGCCCTGCGGAACGAATCCGGTGGCGTGACCGGTGCGCGGGTCCAGTGCCCAGGCGCCGCCGTCGCTGCCCATCGGGACCCGCGACATGGACTCCACGCCGCCCGCCAGGACCAGGTCCTCCCAGCCCGAACGGATTTTCGCCGCGGCCATGTTGACGGCTTCCAGGCCGGACGCGCAGAAGCGGTTCTCCTGCACGCCCGCCACCGTCTCGGGCAGCCCCGCGAGGACGGCGGCGGTGCGGGCGATGTCGGCACCCTGGTCGCCGAGAGGGCTGACCACACCGAGGACGATGTCGTCGATGGCCGCCGGGTCGAGGCCCGGGAAGCGGCGGAGGGTCTCGTGGATCAGGCCGACGACCAGATCGACCGGCTTCGTTCCGTGCAGGGCCCCGTTGGCCTTGCCGCGACCGCGCGGGGTGCGGATCGCGTCGTACACATACGCTTCGGTGCTCACCTGGGGTGCCTTCCGTGTCGGGTACGGCGGAGGCCGCGCGAACGCGGTACGCGTGCGGTGGAGGGGTGTCGCGCGGTGCTCAGCGCAGCAGCGAGCGGCCGATGATCTCCTTCATGATCTCGGTGGTGCCGCCGTAGACGGTCTGGACGCGGCTGTCGAGGAACGCCTTCGCGACCCGGTACTCGGTCATGTAGCCGTATCCGCCGTGCAGTTGAAGGCAGCGGTCGACAACGCGTTTCTGCAGTTCGGTGGCCCACCACTTGGCCATCGAGGCGTGCACGGCGTCGAGCCGGCCCTCGCTGTGCTCGGTGACGCAGCGGTCGATGAAGGTGCGGGTGACCGCGGTCTCGGTGGCCATCTCGGCGATCTCGAAGCGGATGTGCTGCAGCCGCGCCAGCGGCCTTCCGAAGGCCTCGCGCTCCTTCACATGGCGCGTGGTGACGTCCAGGATGTCCTCGGCCGCGGCGGCGGCGCCGACCGCGATGGCCAGCCGCTCCTGCGCGAGGTTGCCCATGAGGCAGGCGAAGGCCTGGTTCTCCTCGCCGAGGAGGTTCTCCTTGGGGACGCGCACGTCGTGGAAGAACAACTCGGCGGTGTCCTGTGCCTTCTGGCCGATCTTGTCGAGGTTGCGGCCGCGTTCGAAACCGTCCGTGCCGCGCTCGACGACGAGGAGGCTCTGCCCGCCGCTGCCGCCCTCGGGGGTGGTGCGGGCGACCACGACCACGAGGTCGGCGAGGATGCCGTTGGAGATGAAGGTCTTGGCGCCGTTGAGCAGATAGTGGTCGCCCTGGTCGGTGGCGGTGGTGCGGATGCCCTGGAGGTCGGAGCCGGCGCCGGGTTCCGTCATGGCGATGGCGGTGACGAGGTCGCCGGAGACGAAGCCGGGCAGCCAGCGCCGCTTCTGCTCCTCGGTGGCCAGTCGGGTCAGATACGGGCCGACGATGTCGTTGTGCAGGCTCAGGGCGAGCCCCGAGGCGCCGGCGCGGGCGAACTCCTCGATGAGGACGGCGCTGAAGCGGAAGTCGCCGGTGCCGCCACCGCCGTACTCCTCGCCGACGGCCATGCCCAGCAGGCCCTGGCGGCCGGCGGAGCGCCACACCTCGCGGTCGACGACGCCGGCCTTCTCCCAGCGTCCGTGGTGCGGGGTCACCTCTTTGGCTAGGAAGGCGCGCACCGTGTCGCGGAACGCCTCGTGGTCGGGGCCGTACAGGTCTCGTTCCAGGGTCACAGCCAGCTCCTCACGCGTTCGATCAGCCGGACGGGGTCGGGGCCGACGGGGTGACGTTGAGCATGGTCACGCCCGCCTCGCGGAAGACCTCGACGCGGTCGCGGACCCGGCTTTCGGGGCCGGCCAGACAGAGGAGTTCCAGCAGTCGGGCCGGTACGGCGGCCTCCGCGTCCTTCCGGCGGCCCGCCAGGTAGTGCTCCTGGATCGTGGCGGCGGCCGACTCGTAGCCGTAGGCGCAGACCAGGTCGTGGTAGAAGTTGCGGCCGGGGGCGCCCATGCCGCCGACGTACAGGGCGACGGTGGGGCGCATCAGGTCGTGCACGGCCTCGGCGTCGTCGCCGAGGGCGAGCAGGCCGCCCGCGACGACGGACAGGGGTCCGAGCGCGGGGTCGCGCCGGGCGGTGCCCTCGGCGAGCGGTTCGCCCCAGACCTTGGCCGCGTGCTCGGGGACGTAGAGGAACGGAAGCCAGCCGTCGGCGAGTTCGGCGGTCATCCGGACGTTGGCCGGGCCGAGGGCGGCGACGTGCACGGGGATGGTGTCGCGGACCGGGTGGTTCAGCAGCTTCAGCGGTTTGCCGAGGGTGCCGCCCTTGTCGGCCGGCAGGGGCAGTTCGGTGATGCCGCGATGTTCGATCACCTCGCGTCGCCAGATCCGCCGGGAGAGTTCGATCACCTCGCGGGTGCGGCCGAGCGGCTTGTCGTAGCGGCGGCCGTGCCAGCCCTCGACGACCTGCGGTCCGGACGCGCCGACGCCGAGGATGGCGCGGCCGCCGGTGAGGGCGTCGAGTCCGGCGGCGGTCTGGGCGATCAGTGCGGGGGTGCGCGAGTAAACGTTGAGGATGGCCGAGCCGATCCGCATCCGCTCGGTCCTCGCCGCGAGGTAGCCCATGATCGTCGGGGAGTCGAAGCCGTAGGCCTCCGCCACCCATACGGCGTCGAGTCCCGCGGACTCCAGGGCGGCGGCCCGGTCCGCGGCGGTGCGGGGATCGGCGGCGTACGTCAGCGGTGTGGACAGTTCCATCAGCAGTGGTCCTTCAGCAGTTCGGGCACGTCCCAGTCGTGGGCGACGTCGGGGGTGTGCGCGCCGGGGACGGCCGGGGGAGCCGGAGGGTGCCGGGGGTGTCGGAGAACCGGGGGCGGGGGCGGGCTGGGTGACGCCGTACGCCTCGGTGTAGGTGCCCCGTCCGGTGAGGTGGGGATGGTCCGCCGCCTCGCGCAGGGAGAGAACCGGGGCGACGCAGGCGTCGGTGCCTTCGAAGACGGCCGTCCACCGCGCCCGGGTGGCGGACTTGAACCGGCTTGCGAACAGGGCCCGCAGCTCGGGCCAGTTGCGCGGATCGGTGCGGTCGGGCAGGGTCTCGCCGTCCAGGCCGAGCAGGGCGACGAACACCGTGTAGAACCGCGGTTCCAGTGCGCCGACCGCCATCCAGCCGCCGTCGGCGGTCTCGTAGACGGCGTAGTGGGGGCAGCCGCCGTCGAGCAGATTGCGGCCGCGGGCGTCCTCCCAGGTACCTTCGGCGAGCATGCCCCAGAACATGGCGGTGAGATGTGCGGTGCCGTCCACGATCGCGGCGTCCACCACCTGGCCGCGCCCGGTGGCACGGGCGGTGAGCAGCGCGGCGAGGACACCGGTGGTCAGATAGAGGAGCCGCCCGCGTAGTCGCCGAGCAGGTTGACCGGGACGGCGGGCGGTCCGTCCGGGGCGCCGATCATGGACAGTGCGCCGGCGGTGGCGATGTAGCCGATGTCGTGTCCCGCCAGGGCGGCGAGGGTCCGCGCTGGCCCCAGCCGGTCATCCGGCCGTACACCAGCGCGGGGTTGGCGGACATACACGCGTCGGGACCGACGCCGAGCCGCTCCGCGACACCGGGCCGGTAGCCCTCCACCAGGATCTCCGCGCGCGCCGCCAGCGCCCGTACCGCTTGCGGACCTTCGGGCGACTTGAGGTCGATCATGACGGAGCGCTTGTTGCGGTTGGTCACGTCGTGGACGGGATCGCCGCGGAGCGGGAGGGGCCGGGGCGGTCCACGCGCACCACGTCCGCGCCCAGATCGGCGAGCAGCATCGCGGCGAAGGGTCCGGGACCGATCCCGGCCAGTTCGACCACGCGCACGCCGTCCAGCGGGCCCGCCACGCCGTGGTGGGGAGGTTCGGTGGGGTGCCGGCTCATGGGTTCCTCTCTCGGTGCTGGGCGGACTCGCTGCCGCCGACCGGGGACTTACCGAGCGTTCGCTAAAACGTAGAAGCGTGCGGACGGACGGTCAACTCCTCGCGCGGCACTTGTTTTTACGGGCTCATACGGGAGAGTGACACGAGATCGACCGCCGGACACCACCCCGTACTGAACGAGCGCTAAGCGGCCGGAAGGAGGTACGGCGGGGTCACGGCCGTACGATGGCGCCGATCGCCACCCGTCCCGAGGAGAGTCGTTGAACGCCGTGCCGAGCCAGGACAGCGCACCCGCAGCGGAGCACTGGCGCGCCTATGGACCGCTCGCTCTGCACCCGATCCTGATGCGCGCCATGGAGGCCTTCAACGAGCAGGGCTACCACGGCACTTCGGTCCGGGACATCGCAGGCCGGGTGGGCGTCACCGTGCCCGCGCTGTACTACCACTACGAGAACAAGCAGGCTCTGCTGGCCACTTTGCTGGAGACGTCCATCAAGGACGTCCTGGACCGCTGCCGGGCCGCGGCGCGGAGGCCGGGGACGATCCGCTGGCGCGGTTCTGCGGCATGGTCGAGTCGATCGTGCTGTACATGGCCCACCGCCGGCAACTGGCTTTCCTGGACACCGAGATCCGCAGTCTGGAGCCCGAGAACCGGGCGCGCTACGTGGCGTTGCGCGACTATCTCGAGCACATGCTGCTGGACACGGTCGAGACCGGGCGCGCCGAGGGGTGTTCACCACGCCGATCCCGGCCGACGCGGTGCGCTCGGTGCTCGTCATGTGCCAGGGGGTCGCCAACTGGTTCCGCGACGAGGGCCCGCTCACCGCGGAGGAGGTCGCCGCACGCCATGTGCTGCTGAGCCTCGGCACCGTCGGCCATCCCGGCGCGGTCACCGGTGACCTCCCGCTCGGGTTCTCGCGGACCCCGGCCTCCCGGGGGCGGCTCCGCGCGGCGCCCGGTGAACCGTCCCGCCGCATTCCGACGTTCCGTTTCCACGAGAGGACACCCGTATGGACGTGCTCGAGGCCCGCGCCCGGTTCCAGGAGCTCCGGGAAACCGACGGACCGGTCGCTCCCGCCGAACTCGACGACATCTGGGCGGCGTTGGCCACCGTCCGCCCCGAGGACGTCCTCGGTGAGTGGAAGGGCGGCGAGTTCGAGACCGGCCACCCGCTCAACGGCATGCTGGCGAAGGCCCGTTGGTACGGCAAGACCTTCGCCTCCGTACACGACGTCAAGCCGCTGATGTGCCGGAACGAGCAGGGCGGGCTGTACTCCAACCAGGAGCTCGGCAAGGGCGAGGCCAGCCTGTGGACCGTGGAGTTCCGGGGCGAGACGACGGCGACCATGGTCTATGACGGCCAGCCGGTCCTCGACCACTTCAAGCGGGTGGACGACACCACCCTGATGGGGATCATGAACGCCAAGGGGTTCCGCCGGAGGGCCCCTTCTACTACTTCTTCCTCGAGCGCGTCCCCGGGACCCCGGCCGGGCGCGCCGGAGAGGCCGCGTGAGACGGGTCCGTGCCGCGGTCGCCGAGGCGCCGGGCGCCCCGTTCACCGTCCGGGACGCGGACCTCGAGGAGCCACGGCCGTACGAGGTGCTGGTGAGGATGGAGGCGGCCGGCCTCTGTCACACCGACCTGGCGATGCGGGACACCTGGCCCCGGGAGCTCACCCCGATGGTGTTCGGCCACGAGGGCGCCGGGCGGGTCGAGGCGGTGGGCGCGGGGGTGACGCGCGTGGCGCCGGGGGACCGCGTCTGTCTCACCTTCGCCAGCTGCGGCGTCTGCGAGCAGTGCGCGGCGGACCATCCGGCCTACTGCGGGGCCGCGCGGTCCCTGAACCTCTCCGGTGGGCGCGGCGACGGCACCACGCCGCTCTCCCTGGACGGGACGCCGCTGCACGCCGGCTTCTTCGGCCAGTCCAGCTTCGCCACGTACGCCGTCGTCCACGAACGCGGCGCGGTCAAGGTGCCCTCCGATCTGCCGTCGGCGGTCGTGGCGCCGCTGGGCTGCGGCGGCCAGACGGGGGCGGGCACCGTGCTCAACCGGCTGCGGCCGGCACCGGGCTCCTCGCTGGTCGTCCTGGGCGCGGGCGGAGTCGGGCTGAGCGCGCTGATGGCCGCGGTGGCCGTGGGCTGCGATCCGGTGGTGGCCGTCGACCCGGTCGCCTCGCGCCGTGCCCTGGCGGTGGAACTCGGCGCCAGGACCGCCCTGGCCCCGGGGAGGGCCTGGTGGCGGCGCTGCGCGACCTCACCGGCGGCGGCGCGCATCATGTCGTCGAGACCACCGGCCGTCCGGAGTCGGCCCGCCGGGCCGTCTCCGCGCTGCGTCCGCGCGGTGAGCTGGTCCTGCTCGGCCTGGGAGGTGAGGTGACGTTCGACGTGATGGGCCTGCTGTCCAAGGGCGTTCACGTCCACGGGGTGATCGAGGGCGACTCCGACCCCGGCCGCTTCCTTCCCGAGCTGATCGGCCTGCACCGGCGCGGGCTCTTCGCTCTCGAGCGGCTGGTCACCACGTTCCCGTTCGAGGACATCGGCGTGGCCGTGGCCGCCATGGCGGACGGCAGCGTGGTCAAGCCGGTCCTCACCTTCGTCTGAAGCCACCGCTTTCCCGCCCGGCGTGGGCGGCATCGGAGGAGGCGGGGCCGCTGACAGCGTGTGATTGACTGACCGCATGGCTCCCGCCTCCCCGCCCGCCCGTTCGGCCGGTGCCGCCCGTCCCACGGCGGCCACCCGGCCCCGCAACCGCAAGCAACTCATCGTCGACGCGGCCGGGCGGGTCTTCAGTGAGCGCGGCTACCACAAGGCGTCCATGGAGGAGGTCGCCGCCGGGGTGGGCATCACCGCGACGGCCCTGTACCGGCACTTCCCGAACAAGTACGCGCTGTTCGCCGCGTGCGCCCATCTCATGGTGGACGGGCTGGTCGCCGCCCTCGACGAGGTGCCGTCCGAGGCGCCCCTGGCCGAGGTCCTCACCGCGGTCACCCGGGTCACCATCGCTCATCGCGCGTCGGGCGGCGTGTACCGGTGGGAGGCGCGGTACCTCGAGCGCGAGGACCGCCGGCGGCTCGGGACGAAGTTCCGCCGCCTCGTCGAGCGGGTCGACGAGGCCGTGCAGCGCGAACACCCGCTGCCCGACGAGCGGTTGCGGGCCATGGCGGCCCTCGGTGCGATCGGGTCCATCACGATGCACCGTACCTCCATCGCCCAGCGCCGGGCCGAGGAGCTCCTGGTGGCGTCCGCGCTGCGGGTGGCCGCGACCGATCCCGCGGCGGGGCGGGCGGCCGCCCGCCCCGTCGAGCTGCCCGCGCGGCCGGTGCCGCGGACGCGACGCGCGGAGATCCTCGCGGCCTCCGTCCCGCTGTTCGCCCGGGACGGATTCGCCAACGTGACGAACGGCCAGATCGCCGAAGCGGTGGGACTGACCCCGTCCGCGCTCTACCGCCACTACCCCGGCAAGATCGACATCCTGGCGGCGGCCTGCCTCCAGGCGGCGGGACTGCTGGCGCAGGGCGCGGAACAGAGTCTGCGCGAGGTGGCCGGCGGCCCGCACGACGCGGTCGTCGCGCTGGCGGCGACGTATGTGGCCTACAGCTTCGAGTACACCGAGCTCAACAGTGTCGCCGAGGCCGAGCTGGCCGGTCTGCCGGCCGAGCTGCGGCGCCCCGTGGTCCTCGCCCAGCGCGAGCACATCGCCGTCTGGGAACAGCAGTTGCGGCTGGCCCGTCCCGAACTGGACCCGCGCCAGGCCCGGGTACTGGTGCACGCCGGGTTCGGCGTGGTGGTCGAGGCGGGGCGCCGGCTGCGGTGGCGGGCCGGCGCCGGGCATCGCGAGGCCGTGACGGCGCTGGTCGTGGGGGCGTTGGGGCTGTAGGGCCGGGGGTCCGCATGGCGATGCCGCTCGCTCCGGGGTCCCCTGATCAAGGGAGTCCGCGTGGCGGAGCCTCTCGCTACGGAGGTCCCCTGATCGACGGAGTCCGCATGGCGATGCCGCTCGCTCCGGGGTCCCTGTTCGCGGGCCCTGAGCCTCGTACCGGCTGTACGTGACTCAGGGCCCCGGCGCGGCAAGTGGGGGCACCCCGGCGCCCCTTCAGGCAGCGCTCGGCGTCGCGCGTCGGACGGAGCGGGACCCCGGCGCTCAGCCCCGCCTGTTGCCGGTAGGGATGGTGATCGGGGTGGTGGTCCCGGAGGAGCCCTTGTTGAGGAACAGCATGGCCAGGGCGCGGATGAACTGGTCGAACATGTAGAAGGTGCCCGGCATGACGGGCGACAGCCCCTCGCGGAACAGGATGAACGCGGGCCACACGGTGCGGACGAGAGCCGCCGCCGCGTAGTCGCGTCGCAGGCCCAGCCAGTCGCCGACCTCGTCGCTGAGGACGTAGCGGACGAACTCGTTGAGGAACCCGCGTGTGACCCCGAGGTCGATCTGCGCGGTCAGGCCCAGCAGTTCCTCGGCCAGGGCGATGCCCTCGGTCGACGGGGTGAGGATCGGGGTGAGCACCCGCGCCGACTGTGCCTCCGCTTCCGCCCAGGTCCGGGGGATGTGCTCGTACGGCACACCGAGCAGGTTGACGGCGACCTGCCACGAGTGCAGGAACGCCTCCTGATCCGCCGCCGGGTACGGGATCTTCCAGTCGAGCAGCTTCCGGTGCACGAAGGTGCCGAGACTGTGGAAGGTGACGAGGATGTCGGCGGCGCTGATCGGGATGGTCTCGTCGGCGACCGCCTTCCAGTGCGGCGACTGCGGCAGCAGATGACGTACGGCGGCGTGCACCACACGCGTCTTGTTGGCGGTGACGACGAACTGTCCCGTCGGCTCGAAGGCTCCCCGCTGGGACAGGTCGTAGCCGAACGTGAACGTCTTGGCCGCGCGGTCCTGCATGTCGGCGCCGCCCGCTGACCAGTAGACGCTCTTGGCCTCGCGGGGGATGACCGTGCTCATGATGCCGCTGCCGAGGCCGTAGAGCATGAACAGGTACGTGTCCTTGCGCCGGTTGAAGTCGGCGGCGCGGGCCAGCTTGGCGGGGTCGGCCCAGGAGGGCATCCGGTTGACCTGCCGCAGATAGGCGGCGAACTCGGTGGGCAGGCCGCTGGGCAGCGGGTCGTTGTTGTCCACCCAGGCCGCCCACGCGGTGTTGATCGCCGGGACGTGTCCGCCGTCGATCATCGACGCCATCAGGGGTCCGCGGCGTCGTCCCAGATCCACTCCGGGCCGGTCCCCGCGGCGGCCCCGGTCGCCGAGCCCGTCGACGCCCACGCGGGGACGGGACTCGCCACGCCCACCAGACCGAGCGCGACGCCCAGTGACAGCGCCTTTCGCCTGCTGAGGTTCTCCATTGACTTACCTGCTTCCCTGATGGGCCGGTTGGTTCCAGGTTTCCTTCGCAGACTTGCTGATTGCGCGACCGGGACGCGGTGATCCCTGCCGCACAGATGTGATTTCTGATTAACATAGCGAGGTGCGTCGCCGTCGGCAATGGCGGCGGCCGAGGGCTCGCGTCCCGTCGCGCCCGCACCCTCCGGCCGTCCGACTCACGGCCGCGTCACCCTTGTTGCGCAAACTCTTGACAACGATGTCAAGCCCGTGATCTAGTCCGCTTCCGTCCGGGAACCGCTGCTCATGCGACCGATCCAACGTGCCCCTCCGTCCGTCGCTCGGTGATCACCGCTCGTGTCGCCCAGTACATGAGCGGTGAGGAACAGGAGACCGTTTCCATGCACAGACCTCCGCGCCGATGGCGCGCCCGCGCCTCGACCGTCCTCGCCGCACTGCTCGTCACCGGCGGCGCCGTGGTCCCGGCGCCGGCCCTCGCGGCGGCCGACGACCAACTCATCTCACGGGTCAACCCGTTCATCGGCACACAGAACTTCGGCAACACCTTCCCCGGCGCGAGTGCCCCCTTCGGCATGGTGCAGGTCAGCCCGGACACCGGCGGCCAGGGCGGCTACGACTACCAGCAGGACAAGATCCACGGTTTCAGCCAGACCCATCTCTCGGGCGTCGGCTGCTCCGTGATGGGCGAGCTGCCGCTGATGCCGACGACGGGGGCGGTCGACAGCGTCGACCCCGACGCCTACCGCTCCACGTACTCGCACGACGACGAGGACGCCGAGCCCGGCTACTACCGCGTCGGGCTGAAGACGTACGGCATCGACGCCGAGCTGACCGCCACGCCCCGCACGGGCTGGCAGCGCTACACCTTCCCGTCGACCGACCGTGCCAATGTCCTGTTCAACACGGGCAGGGCCAACCAGCGGGTGTACGGCTCGGAGGTGCGTGTCGTCGGCGACCGGACCGTCGAGGGCCGGGTCGAGGCGGGCAACTTCTGCGCCGGCAAGGACCGGCACACCGTCTACTTCACGGCCACCTTCGACCGCCCGTTCACCTCGCACGGCACCTGGCGGGGCTCCACCCCGCACCCGGTGAGCGGAACGCGGCCGGTGAGGGCGGCAACGGTGCCTGGGTGACCTTCGACGCCGGCACCGACCGTGACGTGGTCGTCAAGGTGGGGCTCTCTACACGGGGATCGAGGGCGCGTGGAAGAACCTGACGGCGGAGACGGACGACTCGTACGACTTCGACGCCACCCGTGCGGCCCTGCACGCCATCTGGGAGCGGCAGTTGGCCGCCGTCAGGATCGGCGGAGGGTCCACCGAGCGGCAGCGCGCGTTCTACACGGCCCTCTACCACGCGCAACTGCATCCGAACATCGCCGGGGACGTCGACGGCCGGTACGCGGGCTTCGACGGGAAGACCCGTACCGCGTCCGGGTTCACGCCGTACCAGAACCTGTCGTTGTGGGACACGCACCGGCCGCAGAACCAGCTGTTGCAGATGCTGCAGCCGAAGGTCGCCCGCGATGTCGCGCTGTCGGCCGTCGCGATCGGACGGGACGGCGGCTGGCTGCCGCGCTGGTCGCTCGCCAACAGCGAGACCAACATCATGACCGGCGATCCGGTGACCCCGTTCCTGGTCGAGGCGTGGTCCAAGGGCCTGCTCGCGGGCTACGAGAAGGAGGCGTACGCCCTCCTGAGGAAGAACGCGCTCGAGACGCCGCCGGCCGACTCGCCGTACAACGGCCGTGCAGGGGTTGCCGCTTATCAGGAGCGCGGTTACATACCCAGCGGGCTGGAGCCGGGGAAGGACTGCCCGGACAAGGGCGGTGACAACGACTGCCGTCATCCCGCCTCGGCAACCCTGGAGTACGCGGCCGCGGACGCGTCGCTGGCGCTGATGGCCCAGGAGCTGGGGCATTCGGCGGACGCCCGGTTGTTCGCGGCACGCGGCCAGTGGTACCGCAACCTGTGGGACTCGTCCCTCCAGCAGTTCCGGCCGCGTACGACCGACGGCACCTGGCTGACGCCCTACGACCCCGTCGAGGCGGGCCACCAGTTCCATGAGGGCGGCGCCTACCAGTACCAGTGGCTGGTCCCCCAGGATCCGGCCGGTCTGGTGTCCCTGATGGGCGGCAGGCAGGCGGCGGAGAAGCGGCTCGACGCCTTCTTCGCCTACGGCAGGCTCCTCGAGGACCCCGCCAAAACCGCCCGCGAGGAGTGGATCTCGGCACCGTACGACTACTACGGGAAGCCGACCTACAACCCGAACAACGAGCCCGATCTGCACTCCCCTACATGTACCTGTGGGCGGGCGCACCCGCGAAGACCGCCACCGTGGTCCGGGCCGCGATGACGCTCTTCACGGACGGGCCCGACGGCATGACCGGCAATGACGACCTGGGCACCATGTCGGCCTGGTACGTCTTCTCCTCCCTCGGCCTGTACCCGACGACGAACGGCGGCGACTTCCTCGCCGTCTCCAGCCCGCAGTTCCCGTCGGCGGTCATCCGCGTCGGTGACTACGGGAAGCGGCAGGGCGGCACTCTGACCGTGCGGGCGCCGGGGGCGAGCGATACCGAACGCTATGTGAAGCGGGCCGAGTTCGACGGGAAGAACCTGCGCGACACCTGGCTGGACTGGGACGCGGTCGCAAAGGGCGGAACCCTCGACTTCGAGATGAGCGGCAAGCCGTCGGCATGGGGCACGGGCAGAGCGGCGGAGCCGCCGTCCGTGAACCGTGCGACGGCCGACTCCCGGCAGCACCTCGACGCGTCGCTGCGTACCGCTTCCGACGTCCTGCCGACGGCGGACAGCGCGCAGAGCGTCCGGCTGAAGCTGGACGTGCTGGGCCAGTCCCCCGGCACGCTGCGGGTCGGCGTGGACGCGAAGGTGCCCGGCGGCTGGAAGGTGAAGGCGTCGAAGCCGTTCTCGCTCGCGTCCCATCGGCTCCCGGTCCAGCGGACCGCGACGGTGGACGTGACCGTTCCGGCCGGCACCGCGCCGGGTTCCTACACGGTGCGGATCACGGCGAACGCGAAGGGGTGAAGGGCGTGGAACGGGTCGCCACCATCGACGTGCGCGACGCGGCCCACTGTGCGGCGGACACCGACGGGCAGTGTGCCGTCGGCCTCGGCAGGGAGCTGAACCACGACGGCACCGCGACCGTCGCGGCGTCCGGCGAGGGCGACTTCGACGGCGGGGGCTGGAGCTACGACGGTGATCTGCTGCCCGCGGCGGGTCCGGTCGCCTGGGACGGCGTGACCTACGACGCCCCCGATCCGTCCGGTACGGCCCCGAACTTCGTCGAGGCCCGCGGTCAGGCCCTGCTGCTCCCGGCGGGCTCGTACGGCACGCTGCGCCTGGTCGGCGCGTCCCACCACGGCCCGGTGACGACCACGCTCACCGTCCGCTACACCGACGGCACCAGCGCCGAACTACCGGTCACCGTGGGCGACTGGGCCGGCTCGACACCGCAGGGCGGCTCCGTGACGCTGGAGATGCCGCACCGGATCAAGAGCGGGCAGGGCGTGGACGGCCCGCCGGTGCGCCTGTTCGGCTCCTCGGCGGACCTTGACGCGTCGAAGACGGTGCGGTCCCTCGGGCTGCGGAACGATCCCCGGGTGCAGATCTACGCGATCACGCTCCGGTAGGAGACCGTTCGTCCGGTGGCGGCGTGGCCCTCGTGGTCGCGCCGCCACCGGCGTTCGACGGCGGGCGGGGCCCGGTCGGACCGACCGCGCCGACACGGGTTGCCGCAGCACCGTCCGGAGCTTGGCGGGGTCGGTCCTGCGCGGGTCGCTGAGGTAGATCTCGTGGTGAATGCCCGTCTCCCGCAGGTTGTTGGCGGGCAGGTAGTCGTGGTGCAGCCTGGTCAGGATCGGTGTCTCGTCGTCGTAGGGGCCGATGTGAAGGACCTGGGCGCTGGGGCCCTCGCGGAGGGTCTCCTGCCGGATGTCCGCGATCGCCGGAAGCTTCTTCTTCGCCAGGGCGGTGCGCTTGGCCTCCTCGATCATCTCCGCGGTGATCCAGTCGGGGACGTTGATGAGCAGGGTCCATTTCCAGTTGTCCTTGAGCCTGGCCAGGAAATCGTTCATGTCGTCCGCCCACCACAGCCCTTCGAGCGGGCCCACGACGAAGTCGCGGCCGAGGTCGCCCTTGCTCGCGAACTTCGCGGTGTAGGCGACGGCGTACAGCGCCTCGACGGCACGCCCGTACGCGGCACCGGTGTTCGGGTCCCCGTGCCCGTCGATGGCGAGGAATCGCAGCTCGGGCACGTCGACGATCTCCCAGTCGGTGTTCCTGGGCGCGTAGCACGTCCTGAACTCACGTTTGACGTCGTACTTTGCGGTCATGCCGAGGAACCTACCGTCGCGAGCCCGAGCGGCGAGGTGAGATGAGGTGAGCGGGCGGACTCGACCGCCGCCGCGGGCATGCGCGATCATCACCGGATGAAGGCTCGTTTCACCGGCATCCCCGAGCCGGCCGAACCCCGTCCACGGCGGTCGTGATCGACGTCATGCGCGCGTTCACGGTGGCGGCCTGGGCCTTTGACCGTGGAGCGGAAAAGATCGTGCTCGCCAGGTCGCTGGACGAGGCCCTGGCGCTCAAGTCCCGCCACCCCGACTGGGTGGCGCTCAAGGACGGTGCGCCCGCGCCCGGTTTCGACACGGTCAACTCGCCGGGTCTGCTGCGGACTTCCGACCTCGGCGGGCGGACCGTGGTGCAGAAGACGACGGCGGGGACGACCGGTGCCCTCGCGGTCAGGGAGGCGTCACTGGTGCTGTGCGCCGGTTTCGTGGTGGCGGAGGCGACGGCACGGCTCCTGCGGGCACGCGGGTGCGACAGCGTCACGTTCGTGGTCACCGGGGAGGACGGGCGCGCCGACGAGGACCTGGCGTGCGCCCAGTACATCGCCCGCAGGGCCACCGGGGCCGAGACGGACCCCGCCGGCTTCCTCCGCCGTGCCGCCGCGTCCCGCGCCGCCGCCGAACTGGCACGGGGCGTACGCGAGGGAGCCCACCCCGACGACGTCGCCCTCTGCCTCGAACTCGACCGCTTCCCCTTCGCCATGGTGGCGGCCCCGGAGGACTCGCTGATGGTCCTGCGGCCGTACGGGGCCCCTTCACCGCCGTAGGTGCCGGGAGCCGTCAGGACCCGGTTCAGACGACGATCTTGCGGGGGTTGAAGTTGCCGCCCGGGTCGGCGGCGGCCAGAAGGCCGGAGAGGACGGTGACGCCCTGCGGGGAGATGTCCTGCTCCAGCCATGGCGCGTGTTCCAGGCCGACGCCGTGGTGGTGCGAGAGCGTGCCGCCGGCGTCGATGAACGCCTGCTGGACGGCACGCTTGACAGTGTCGTACTCGCCCATCGGGTCGTCGCCGAAGACGAACGCGAAGGTGAAGTAGAGGCAGGCGCCGGAGTGGTACGAGTGGGAGAGGTGGGACGTGATCCAGCCTCGGCGCCCGATCCTCCCGAAGGCGTCGTGGGCCGCCCGGTAGACCTCGGCGTGCACCTGCCGCAGCTTGGACCAGGGAGCGGCGGTCTCGCTGACATCGCCCGCGGCACCGCGGTCGAGCAGGAGGTCCCGCATGTAGGGCGTGTCGAACTTCTTCTGGTCGTACAGGGCGCCGGGGCCCTTGCCGACGCCCAGGCCGTGGTGTCTGCGTACGATCCGGTCGACGATCGCCTTCTGCCGTTTCGCGTGCGCCGCGCCGCCCTCGAAACCGATGAAGGACAGGCACATCTCGTCCAGGTTCCAGCCGCGCTTCCTCAGAAAGGCCATGAGACCGGCCTGCGCGGCCTTGGCGATGCCCCTGGCCTCCTTGGCGGTCGCCAGGGAGAAGCCCGTCTCGTTGGCGTCGGAGAGACGGGTGACCGAGGGCGCGGCGTCACTCTCGGCGATCTCCCGCATCGCGGCGAGGCCGTGGTCGAGGTTCCTGAAGAAGTAGGCGTGGATGTCGCGCTTCTCGGGGAGCCGGTGGACCTGAGCGGTGACCTCGGTGATGACACCGAGGCGGCCCTCCGAGCCGACCACCATCTCCCGTACGCTCGGTCCGGTCGACGCGCTCGGCACGGGCCGGATCACCAGGACGCCGCCGGGCCGTACGACGCGCAGTCCCTGACGATGTCGGCGATGTCGCCGTACTTGTCCGACTGCATGCCGGAGGAGCGCGTGGCCACCCATCCGCCCAGCGTCGAGTGGGTGAACGATTCGGGGAAGTGGCCCAAGGTCCAGCCGGCCTCGTTGAGCTGGGCCTCCAGGTCGGGCCCGAGCGCTCCCGCCTGGATGCGTGCCGTACCGGAGTCCGTGTCGATGTCCAGGACCCGGCGGAGCCTGCCGAGGTCGAGCGAGACGACCACCCGGTCCTCGTCGGCGTGCGGTTCGAGGCTGCCCGCGATGTTGCTGCCACCGCCGAACGGGATGATGACGGCGTCCAGGTCGACGGCCATGTCGACGACCGCCCGGACCTCCGCCTCGTCGGCCGGGTAGACGACCACGTCGGGTGTGCGGGCGATCGCGCCGGCCCGGACCCGGACCAGGTCGCGCAGGCTCTTGCCGTAGGTGTGGACGACGCGCGCCATGTCGTCGACGGCCACGCTGTTGGCGCCGACGATCTCGCTCAGGGCGTCGACGAACTTCTCCGGCGCCCTCGAATCCGGGACCTCCAGGTCCGCGAAGTCGGGGCGCGGGGCGCTGGCGGCCTGCCGCAGGTCCACGCCGATGACCTTCTCCACGAACGGTGCGCGTCGTACGGTGCGGTGGATCTCACGGAGGATCTCGTCCGGCCGGAGCGACAGCCGCCGCCCGCACTGAGCGTGCCCGTACTGAGTGCGCTCTCACGTAGCCTTTCCCCGTGTCGGACTCCCGTCTTCGCCGTGTCGCCGTCCTGGTGCTCGAGGGCGCGAAGCCGCTCGATGTCGGCATTCCCGCGCAGGTGTTCACGACCCGGGCGAGCATGCCGTACGAGGTGCGGGTGTGCGGGGCGGTGCCCGGCCTCGTGACCGGGGGCGACGGGCTGTCGTACTCCGTCGCGCACGGCTTGGACGCGCTCGAATGGGCCGACATCGTCTTCATCCCCGGCTACCGCTCCCCCGACCGTGAGGATCCGCCGGGCGCCGTCGTGGACGCGTTGCTCGACGCGCACGCGCGGGGCACGCGGCTCGCCGCCATCTCGACGGGCGCCTTCGCGCTCGCCGCCACGGGACTGCTCGACGGCAGGCGGGCCACCACGCACTGGCACTACACGCGGGCGCTGGCCGCGAAGCACCCCTCGTGCGGGTCGACGAGAACGTCCTGTTCGTGGACGAGGGCAGCGTGCTCACGTCGGCCGGTGCCGCGTCCGGCATCGACCTGTGTCTGCACATGCTGCGCGGCGACCTCGGGGTGGCCGCGTCCAACCACGCGGCCCGGCGCCTCGTCGCCGCCCCTACCGCAGCGGCGGCCAGGCGCAGTACGTGCCGCGCAGCGTGCCCGAGCCGCTCGGTGAGCGGTTCGCCGCCACCCGCGAGTGGGCACTGCGCCGCCTCGGCGAGCCGCTCACCCTGGAGGCACTCGCCCGGCACGCGGCGGTCTCGCCACGTACCTTCTCGCGGCGCTTCCTGGACGACACCGGGTACACGCCGATGCAGTGGGTGATGCGGGCCCGGGTCGACAGCGCCCGCGAACTGCTCGAACGGTCACGGCGGAGCGTCGAGCAGATCGCCGCCGACGTCGGCCTCGGCACCGGCGCCAATCTGCGGCTGCACTTCCAGCGCATCCTCGGCACCACACCGAGCGAGTACCGGCGCACCTTCGCCCGGGGTGAGGAGCCCTGACCTGGGCGTCGCGGGCCGGTGGCACGATCCTTTCGAACCGTGGCGATCGCGCCGCTGTGCCGGGCGGCCGCCGCACGCGACGCTGGTGGGGAAGCGAAAGGACACCACTCATGACCCGCATCGCGATCAACGGTTTCGGCCGCATCGGACGCAATGTGCTGCGCGCACTGCTGGAACGCGACAGTGACCTCGAGATCGTCGCCGTCAACGACCTGACGGAGCCCGCCACTCTCGCCCGGCTGCTCGCCTACGACACGACGGCCGGCCGGCTCGGCCGCCCGGTGACCGTCGACGGGGACGTCCTGGTCGTGGACGGCCGTCGCATCAAGGTGCTGGCCGAGCGCGAGCCGGCGCAGCTGCCCTGGGCGGAGCTCGGTGTGGACATCGTGCTCGAGGCGACCGGCCGGTTCACGTCGGCCAAGGCGGCCCGTGGCCACCTCGACGCCGGCGCGAAGAAGGTGCTCGTCGGCGCGCCGTCGGACGGCGCCGACGTCACGCTCGCGTACGGGGTCAACAGCGACACGTACGACCCCGCCGTGCACACCATCGTGTCGAACGCCTCGTGCACGACCAACGCGCTCGCGCCGCTGGCCGCGGTGCTGGACGAACTCGCGGGCATCGAGCACGGGTTCATGACGACCGTGCACGCGTACACGCAGGAGCAGAACCTCCAGGACGGTCCGCACCGCGACGCGCGCCGCGCCCGTGCGGCCGGCGTCAACATCGTGCCGACCACGACGGGCGCCGCGAAGGCGATCGGTCTCGTGCTGCCGAACCTCGACGGCAAGCTGTCGGGCGACTCGATCCGTGTGCCCGTTCCGGTGGGTTCGATCGTCGAGCTGAACGCGACCGTGGCCCGTGACGTGACGCGCGACGACGTCCTGGCGGCGTACCGCAGCGCGGCCGAGGGCCCGCTGGCCGGTGTCCTGGAGTACTCGGAGGATCCGCTGGTGTCGTCCGACATCACGGGCAACCCGGCGTCGTCCATCTTCGACTCGGCCCTCACCCGCGTCGACGGCCGTCACATCAAGGTCGTCGCCTGGTACGACAACGAGTGGGGCTTCTCGAACCGCGTCATCGACACGCTGGAACTCCTCGCCGCGCGCTGACCAGGGCGGCGGTCAAGAGGGCCCGCGGGGCCGGCCCGTACGTGATGGCGCGCCTGTGCGCGTCAACGTCGGGTCGGCCGCGAGACCGGTACGCGCTCCTCGTCGTGCCGAGTGCGGGGACCAGGTCACCCGGCCGCCCCGGGCCGAACGTCTCCGTGACGTCGCCGGGCGCCGGCCGAGTGGACCGGGGCCGCTCAGTTCCCGAGCAACCGGCAGGGCAGGACCTCCTCGTGGACCTCGTCGTGTGCGTCCGGCCGTACCCGGTACAGGCGGGCCTCGGAGCTCCGGGTGACCGCTTCCACGAGGTGTCCGTCCGTGAAGAGGGCTCCCACCCCGTCCTCGACCGCCCAGCCCGCGGGCAGCATGCCGGTGGCCACGGCGTCCCGGTAGGAGCTGCGGCGCCCGGGTTCGCTGTCGTAGTGCGGGCACACCGAGCCGGGCAGGAGGCCCAGTCCGTCCCGGAGGTACGTCAGCGGGCCGAAGGAGTCCGTGTGCGAGCCGTCGGCCCAGCAGTTGGCGCCGGCGCTGATGCCGCACAGGAGCGTGCCCTGTGCGTAGGCTTCGCGCAGCAGCCGGTCGACTCCATGGGCCCGCCAGACCGCCAGCAGGTTCGCCGTGTTGCCGCCGCCGACGTACACGACGTCCTGGCCGAGCAGGAACGTCCGCAGGGCCTCGTCGTCCAACTCACGCCGGAACAGGGGCAATACGGACGGTACGCAGTCACGTGAGGCGAAGGCGCGCAGGAACCGGTCGATGTACGCGGGCGCGTCGCCGCTGGCGGTCGGGACGAAGCACACCCTGGGCCGGGGGTTTCTCGCACGGGCAAGCAGCCAGTCGTCCAGCAGCCCGTCCTCATCGGTCGAGAAGCCTCCTCCGACAAGTGCCACCCGACGTGCCGCCGCGGTTCCCACGAGACTGCCTCCAGAGCTGATGCCGGCATCCGTGCAATGCCTAGTCGGTTCGTACCAGAGCGCGGGCCAGGTCGATGCTCGCGGACAGGGTGTCGGGCGCGAGCGGCAGTGTGGCGACGGCGCCCTCGTGGAGCACGAGGAGCCGGATCGCGAGCGTGGCGGGATCCGGGCGGTGCGCCGCGGTGGCGAGTTCCTCGAACAGGTCCCGCAGCCAGCGCTTCTGGGCGACGGCGACGGCGTACGCGGGATGCGCTGGGTCCGGGATCTCGGCCAGGGCGTTGATGAACGCGCATCCGCGGGTGTTGGTCTCGCTCCAGGTCCGCAGCGCCGCGAAGGGGCGGTGACGGCCTCGACGGGGCTGTCGCAGGCGTCGACGGCGGCGCGGACGAGTTCACGCCAGCGCTGGTCGCGCTCCGCCAGGTATGCCGCCACGAGATGGTCCTTCGAGCCGAACTGGTTGTACAGCGTCCGCTTGGTCACGCCCGAGTACTCGGCGATCAGATCCACGCCGACCGCGGTGATGCCGCGGTGGTAGAAGAGCTCCTCGGCGGCCGCCACGATACGGCGGCCGGCCGGCGTCATGGGCCGTGCTTCACGCATCGGGCACCCCTTCACTGATCGGTGTACGGTGGCGGGAGTTCACAGATCAGTATATCCATGGAGGGGTCGATGCGGTGACCGCGCCCCGGCCGAGCGTGTGCACGACGTGACGGAGTCGCCGCTCACGGACGGCCGGCTCGCGGCGCCGCCGACGGCGTACGGCACAGGGTTGGGGATGATCGGGCTGGGAGGCTGCGGGAGCGCGAGTCCGTCCAGGTCCCGGGGGTGTCCGGCGGTGCCGGGCTCGCTCGCGCGGGCGCGTGGTGCGAGGGCCGTCGCGATGAGCCCTCAGGGCTCTCCCCGAACCGCCGCGCGAGTGCGCGATGTCTGTCCGCGGCCAGTTTTCCTGGCCGGCGCCGATCACCGATCCGGGCATACGGCTGAGGCGCTCGACCTCCTCCGCGAAGCGCAGGTGTTCCCGCCCCGCGTGCTCGCGGCAGGCGAGGCAGGTGGCAGGGTCCGGGCGCCCCGAGGTCATCGCGTACGGCACCCGCAGCCCGCAGCCGGCCGTGACGGAGCCCGGCAGATCGCCGGCGAGGCCGAACGTGGACGCCGTCAGGTCGCGGACGGCGGCTTCGCCGCGGACCACCTTGCGCTCGGCATGGATGTGCGGATCGGCCACGTCCACCGGCTCTCCCCACATCGGTCACCGTCGGACAGCATCCTGCGGCCCGGACGGACGGCGCGGCAAGGACACGGGGCATACACCGCGACTCCCACGCTTCGGCTGACCGGGCCTTATTCGTTTGCCACCGGCCGATCCGTTCGGATAGGAAGCACACATGTTGAGCGGCAGCAAGGTCGGGCTCAGGGCCCGGCACGACGAAGACATCCCGGTCCTGCGCACCGAACTCTACGACGACGTGGTCAATTCCTCGCGGGCCGAGGGCAGCCCTGGCGGCCGGTCACGCCCGGTTCGAAGGACCCCGGCTCGCCGTGGACGACACGGAGCAGGGCCATGTCCCCTTTTCCGTCGTGGAGTTGGCCGGCGGCACGCTGATAGGCACCGCGACCCTGTGGGGCATCGACACCCACAACCGGAACGCGCACATCGGCCTGGGACTGCTGCCGTCCGCCCGTGGCAAGGGCTACGGCACGGACGTGGTCGCGGTGTTGTGCCACTACGCCTTCGTCGTGCGCGGTCTGCAGCGTCTGCAGATCGAGACACTGTCGGACAACCACGCGATGCTGCGCTCCGCCGAGCACAACGGCTTCGTCCGCGAGGGTGTGCTGCGTGCCTCGGCCTGGGTGATGGGCGAGTTCATGGACGAGGTACTGCTCGGGCTTCTCGCCCGGGACTGGAAGCCGAACCCGTAGGGCCCCGCAACCGCCGCAGCGTCCCGGACAGTTCCCCGATGCGGGCGTCGACGGTGTCGAGCGCCTCCCGCAGCATCCGCGCACGCGCCTCGAGCAGGACGGCCTCCCTCGCGAGGGAGACACCGGCGGCGAAGGGTTCGGACTCCCGGGGCCTGTGGCCTGATGCGCCCCTCCCCGGCACGATCCCGCCGGGACATCGGTGGCCGCCCGCTCCGGACATACGCGCTCCCTTCGCCGCGGCCCGGGGGTGCCTCGGGCCGCCGTCACCGCGTCGACCGGGCAGCGGACGGCGTTGTGACCAGCGCATGCCGGTGGGGCGTGCCGCGTTCGGAGTAATGGGCGGGCCGCATCCGCCCGCCATGACACGCTGTGTGCTTGTCCGATCACGTTCGAGTCGGGAGGCCGGGTGTACCGCTCGTGTGACGCCGCGGTCCGTACATCGGACGGCGTCAGGCGTCCCCGGTGAGCGGCGAGCAGCCGGAGGTTCCCGGCCTGCGCCCGGGTACGGGGCTGGAGCAGGTCGGTGCGCGACTGCGGGCCGTGACCGATGCCAAGGAGCGGCTGCAGGGCCTGCTCGAGGCGGTGCTGGCCATCAGCAGGGAGCTGGATCTGTCGGTGGTGCTGCGTCGTATCGTCACCACGGCGATGGAGCTGGTCGGCGCCCGCTACGGCGCCCTGGGGGTGCTGCACGAGTCCGGTGAGCATCTCAAGGAGTTCATCACGGCGGGGCTGACGGAGGACGAGCGCGCCGCGCTGTCCGGGGTGGAGTTCCCGCACGGCCGGGGCGTGCTGGGCCATCTGATCCACCATCCCGAGCCGCTGCGTCTCGTCGACATCCCTCGCATCCCGCCTCGGCCGGGTTTCCGCCCGGCCACCCGCGGATGCGCACCCTGCTGGGGGTCGCGATCAGTGTCCGCGGCGAGATCTACGGCGATCTCTACCTGTCGGAACGCGAGGACGGGCGGCCCTTCGACCGTGGCGACGAGGACATCGTCGTCGCCCTCGCCGGCGCCGCCGGTATCGCGATCGAGAACGCCCGACTGTTCGCGCGGGTACGCGACAGTGCGGAGACCTTCCAGCGGCTGCTGCTGCCCACCCTGTCCGACCTGGGCCCTTCGCCGCGGCCGCCGTCTACCGTCCCGCGGCCGAGCCGAACCGGCTCGGCGGGGACTGGTACGACGCCCTGGTGCTGCCCGACGACTCGGTCGGCATCATGATCGGGGATGTCGGCGGCCACGATCTGCGGGCCGCCGCCGCGATGGCGCAGACCCGCAGCATGCTGCGCGCGCTGTTCTACGACCGCCGCACCCCGCCCAGTGGCGTCCTCACGCAGTTGGACCGCACGCTGCAGGCCACCGCGGGCATCCCCGTCACCACGGCCTGTCTGGCACGCGTGGAGCCCGGGGAGACCGGGTGGCTGCTGCGCTGGAGCAGTGCCGGGCATCTCCCGCCCCTGCTGATCGGCCCGGAGCGGGAGACGGAGTACCTGTACGCCGAACCCGGCCTGCCGCTCGGGGTGAGCACCGGCGAGCCGCGGCCCGATCACACGCGGGAGCTGCCCCGGGGTCCGTGCTGCTGTTCTTCACCGACGGGCTCGTGGAACACCCGGCCCACCCCATCGACGAGGGCCTGGCCGCGCTCGCCGGTCTCGCCGTCGCCCACGTCTCACGGCCGCTGCCGGAATTCGTGCGGGCGCTGGCGGACCGTCATCCCGGAAACGGCCGGGACGACATGGCGGTCCTCGCTCTCCGCGTCCCCTCGAACCGCCCGCCTGAACCCTTCCGGGGCCGGACGTCACCGCCCGCCCGAACCGTCCCGGGGCCGGACGTCACCGCCCCCGGAACGGGCGTGCTCAGGACTGCGGCCGCTTGCCGTGGTTGGCCCGGTGCTTGCGGCGTGCCTTCTTCTTCCGGCGCCTCTTCGAGGACATGCGCGTCTCCCTCGTGTCGTACGGCCGTGAGACCGGGTCTCACCCGAAGGTCCCGGACCGGCACACCGCGCCGGCCCGCCCCGCCATTGTTCCGCAGAGCGGCAAGGCCCGCGACTCGCGCACCGGCCGCCGGGTCAGTGAGGGAAGGCGCGGGGCGGGCGGGTCACGACGGAGTCGCGGAACTCGGCTATGCGGGAGTGGACCTGGCGGATCAGATGGGTGTCCTCGATGCGGTCGAGGTAGAGGCACCTGGCTGCCAGACCCGGCAGGTCGAAGGCGAAATACAGGGACATCAGCGGGTTGATGAACAGCTCGCTGCCCCGTGTGCGGTCGGTGAAGCGGACGTCCCCGAACGCGCCGCGCACCGCCGCCGCGATGGAACCGTTCACGATGCTGGGGTGATCGGGGTGTGTTCCTGGGCGTGCGCCACGGCGTCCAGGTACAGGGCGCCCTCGCGGGTGGCGCGGGGTATCGAGAACGCGCCGAGGTAGGCACCGTCGCGTTCCAGGGCGGCGATGTTCTCCAGCACCTGGACGTGGTTCACCCCGTGGTGGGCGTCCACGCCGAAACCGACCGACACCACGAACCGGTCCGGTACGCCGCCCAGCGCGGCCAGCGCCGCCACACTGGTCAGGTCCTCCTCCGGTGTGCCGAGGCCCGCCTCGTCACCGCGCAGCAGGATGTCCGTGCCTCCGTCGACCAGCACCACGGCGTCGATGTCATGCCGTTCGATCAGTGCCCGGTAGGCGGCGCGCAGCGGGCGGACTCCGGTCTGCGGGAAGGCGTACACGGTGTCCGGATAGCCGTGGATGCGCAGCCACCGGGCGAGGGTCCGCTCGGGGAAGTAGCTCTGGTGCGGGGCGGTTTCGGGTGTGATGACGGCCAGGTCCTCGGCGGCCCAGTCGTCGGCCGGCAGACCGGCGAGGGCGCTGAAGGAGAGGTTCGCGAGGTGGACCTCCTTCTTCTGGTGCAGGAGGGAGAGCGCCAGGGGCAGGCCGGAGTAGATGTCGAAACCGCCGCCCGCGCCCGCGACGAGGATCCGCGTGGAGCCGGCGAGCCGGGCGAGGAGGGGTTGGTGTGGAGTGACGTCACGACGGTCATTGTGGCCGGTGACCGGCCCGGCCGCCGCAGGCTTCTCGCGCGGTCCGGGCCGGAGTCCGGTACACCCGCGCCTGCGGTCGCTACAGTCCGTAGGTCTTGCCGATGATCTCCCGCTGGATCTCGCTCGTTCCGCCGTACACCGTGGAGACGACGGTGGAGCGAAGCAGGGCTTCCATGCCGTACTCGGTGGCGTAGCCGTAGCCGCCCATCATCTGCATGCCCTCCAGGGTGATGTGCTTGGCGAGTTCGGTGCACTTGAGCTTGGCCATGGACGCCTCGCGGGCGAACACCCGGCCGGGCTCGGCGTCGATCGCGGCACAGACGTCGTCCAGGAGCAGCCGCGCGCATTCGAGTTCGGTCGCCATGTCGGCGATCCGGTGCCTGAGCACCTGGAAGGAGCCGATGGGGCGGCCGAACTGTTCGCGCTGGCGCACATAGGTGAGGGTGTCGTCGAAGGCGCGCCGCGCGACGCCCAGCATCAGGGCGGCGAGGATCATCCGCTCCAGGTTCAGTCCGGCCATGAGCTGGGCCCAGCCCTCGCCGGGGGTGCCCACGACGGCGGAGTCGGGCAGGAAGCAGTCGGTGAAGTAGAGGTCGTTGACGTCCTTGCCGCCCATGGTGTCGATGCCGCTGATCCGCAGGCCGTCGATGCCGGTCGGCACCATGAACTGGGTGAGTCCGTCGTGCTTCCCGCCGCTCTGCCCGGTGCGGGCGACGAGGAGGATGTGGTCGGCGAGGTGCGCGTTGGAGCACCAGGTCTTCTGGCCGTTGATCACATAGCCGCCGTCGGCGGGTTCCGCGCGGCAGGCGAGGGCGCCCACGTCGGAGCCCGCGCCGGGTTCCGACATCGAGATGGCTTCGACGCGGCCGTTGACCACGCCTTCGAGCACGGTGCGCTTCTGTTCCTCGGTGCCGAACTTCTCGTACGCCGCCGCGGCGATGGCGGTGGTGCCGAAGCCGCTGATGGGGGCCAGTCCGTAGGAGGTCTCCCGCAGGAACAGACAGAGGTCGGTCATGCCCTGGCCGGCGCCGCCGTACTCCTCGGGGACCGCGATGCCGAGCCAGCCGAGTGCCGCCATCCTCTCGTAGAGCTTCTGGTTGTGCTGCTCCTGGCCGTCGTCGGTCAGTTGGTCGCGCTGTTCCCTGGTTCCGCACTCGCGGCGGCAGAAGTCCGCGATCGTCCTGACCAGGTCGCGGCGTTCGTCCGAAAGGGCTCGGGGCATGACGCTCTCGTCTCCTTGGCGCGGTTGTCAGGGTGTCTCAGTCGTCCCGCAGGGCGGGGAACACGGTGTGCACGAGGTGGAGCACCGTGCGGGTCAGCATCACGTGCAGGTCGCTCCGGCCGAGGGTGCCGCGGACCAGCCATTCGCGGGAGGCCGCCTTCAGCATGCCGCTGTGGGCGCGGATCATCGCGCGGAGTTTCTCCCGGCCCTCGGTGACGTCGGCCATCATGGCCGCCTCGAGGACCCGGTCGGTGGCGATCTCGTCGGCCTCGAGCATGATCTGGTCGATCTCCGGGTCGCTGCCGAGGGCTTCCAGACCGATGGCGGAGAGCCACATCTCCCGGTTGCGTTCGACGACTTCGAGCCACCGGTCGACGCAGATCGACACGCGTTCCTCGGCGGTCGTCGGCGGCAGCCGTTCGGAGACGGAGGCCGGGACCACCATCATCTGCCGGACCACCTCCAGGTAGAGCTGCCGTTTGCCGCCGAAGTAGTGGCTGACCAGGGCGCGGGCCACGCCGGCTTCGGCGGCGATGTCCGAGAGGGACACCGTGCTGTAGCTCCTGGCCCCGAACTGGCGGCGCGCGACGCCGAGGATCTCGGCTCGCCGGGCGTCCGGCTCCATACGGCGTCGCCGGTCCTGACGCTGAACGCCCATGTGGCGGTGTCCTTCCGTGGTCGCAGGCGGCAACCCGCTCAGGGATGTACATCGACTCGACAGCGGTCGCGTGGAGTTCGTCGATGGCGCGGCCCCGCAGGCTCAGTTCGGGTGTCAGCTCGCCGGTCCCGGTGGTCCGGGGGCCGGCCAGGACCCGGTGTTCCTGACCTGTTCCTCGTGGGAGCGGACGGCGTTCGCCTCGGCCACCGCCCGGTCGAGGGCTTCGAGCACCTGGCGGCAACCTCGGCGCGCAGGTGCGACCAGGACAGGGTTCCGGCGTCCGGGCCGATGCCGGTGGTCAGTACCGGGCGCTCGGGGTACTGCTGGGCGTCGCGGCGCAGTGACGCGGTGATCGTCAGCCCTTCGGCGGACGGGTGCGGCTGTTCTGCTGTGGCCATGGCGGGCTCCCTCCCTCGCGAAGCGTGAGCGGACTCCTGAGCGGTCCTCACAGTGAACGCCTACTGGCTTGGAGTCAATAGTTCGTACGCTGCTGGCCGTTCCCTCAACGGGACGTGACCGTAACGAAGTCGGGTGGTATTGACACAGAGTCAACAAGGAAGTTCGGCACGGCTTGAGCCTCGGCACCTGGAACCGCCGGGTCACGATGGCCTCCCCGATTCTGTGCGGCCTCTGGCGCTCACGTCACGCATATGACGGTGGACCGGAAGGTCGTGGCGACCGTCCGGGTCGGCGGAAGGCCGGTCCCGCTGCTGCCGGTGTCCGCCGTCATGTTCGGGATCACTCCCGAAAGCTCCGAGGAACTGGGCGACAAGGCGTCCTCGGCCGGCCTGCTGCTGACCCTGGTGACCGTCGCGGCTCCGCTCGCCCTGCTCGCCGTCGCCGCCGTGCCGCTGTCGGCCCGCTACCCGCGCGCGCGGAGGCTGAGGCGTCCGGCGTCGGCCGCTTCCGCCTGAAAGCACCGTGACAGCGCGAGCACGCTCAGGCCGAACATCAGCACACCGAGGGGCAGATGGACCGACGGCACGTGTGCGATGCCGAGGATCACCTGGGCGGAGGCGAGTGCCAGGAACCCGCACGCGTGCCACACGGGCCGGGGCGAGCCGCCGCCGGGCTTCCACGCCAGCACCGCGGCGAGCACGTACAGCATCGACGCCCCGTACATCACCCTGGCTCCGGCGCTGTGCAGCGTCTCCCCGTGGGCGGACGTGAGCAACAGTCCCGCGGAGACCGCCTGCAAGAAAATGGTGAGGGTCTGCAGGGCGATCGCGGCGCGCAGGAACGAGAGCCCTCGCTTCCTGTGGTCGGTCGTCGTCACCTCGGTGGCCATGTGCTGGTCCCCTTTCCCGCCCTTGGGCTGCGGCTCGATATGGTCTCGGCAGTTCGACGACGCGGGCCCGCGAAAGGTAAGGCGAGGGGGCGGCCGGAAGCATGGGGACTGTCGGTACCGGCGTGGACCAGGCGGCTGAGCGCGGCCGGCTGATCAATGTGGCCTACCGGTTGCTCGGTTCGCTGACCGAGGCGGAGGACGCGGTCCAGGACGCCTACGCACGCTGGTACGGGCTGTCCCGCAGCCGGCGGGAGGAGATCTTCTCCCCGGCGCCTGGCTGACCACGGTGACCGGCCGCATCTGCCTGGACCTGCTCGGTTCGGCGCGGGCCCGCCGGGAACGCTATGTCGGCGCGTGGCTGCCCGAGCCGCTGCCCGACCGCACGGAGTGGCAGGCGGCGGACCCGGCCGACCGGATCGTCCTGGACGAGTCGGTGGGCATGGCCTTCCTCGTCGTACTGGAGTCGATGACGCCCGCCGAGCGGGTGGCGTTCGTGCTGCACGACGTCTTCCGGTACCCGTTCGCCGAGATCGCCGGCGTGCTCGGCCGGACCCCGCGGCCTGCAAGCAGCTCGCGGCCTCGGCCCGGCGGCGGGTGGGCACGGCGCCCGCGCCGGTGCCGGCGGACAGGAGGGCGGAGGCCGTGCGGCGGGTCAGGGAGGCGTGGGAGTCGAAGGACATCGCCGCCCTCGTCGGTCTGCTCGACCCGGGCGCGGTGATGACCGCCGACGGCGGCGGTCTGGCCGGCTCGGCCCCGCACCCGGTCGAGGGCGCCACGCGCATCGCCCGGTACATGGTCGCCGTCGCCGACCGGGCGCCGGGGCTCGAACTCCTGGAACGGTCGGTCAACGGCGTGCCGGGGCTGGTCGCCCGGCGGGCCGGCGAGGTCGAGACCGTCGCCTCGTTCGAGATCTCCGGGCGGCGGGTCACCCGGATCTGGGTGGTCCGCAATCCGGAGAAGCTACGTCCGTGGCTGCGGGCGGCGCGGCCGGACGCCGGAACCGGCGTCGCGGTCGCTCCTCACTGAGGCCGGGGTCCGGCAGCAGCCGGTCCGCCGGGACGGCGGCCACCGTCCGGCCGCCGAAGCCGGTGGTCGTCTCCGCGGCGAGCAGGGAGTTGAGCACCGCCTCCTCGACCCCGTCGAGGACCGCTTCGAACAGCGGCCCCAGTTCGGTGTCGGCCATCGGCGCACCGGCGCCCGGCCGGGTACCGAAGGCGAGGGCGTAGTCGCCGCTGCCGTGGCTGTAGGCCGCGCCCGTACAGGCCAGGGCGAAGACCGCGCGCCTGGCCACGCGGGTGAGCTGCCGGGCGTCGAGCGGGGCGTCCGTGGCCACCACGATCACGCAGGAGCCCGTCTCCCCGTCCGGCGCCGGATCGTCGGCCTCCGGTGGGACCGCGCGGCCCAGCACCCGCAGGGTGCCGCCGAAGTTCGCCTGGACCAGGACGCCGACGGTGAAGCGCCGTCCGTCCACGTCCGGTGTGCGGGAGGCGGTCCCGATGCCGGCCTTGAAGCCCAGCGCGACCGTGCCGGTGCCCGCGCCGACGCAGCCCTCGGCGACAGGGCCCGCGGACGCTCCGTCGAGGGCGGCCCGGACGTGCTCCGCCTGGACGGGCCGGGCCCGGATGTCGGAGAGGAGACCGTCGTTGCACTCCCCACGACCGGGTTGAGGCTGCGCACCTCCTCGCACCCCGGCTGTTCCAGCATCCAGCCGACGAGGGCGTCGGCGACCCGGAACGCCGAGAGCGTGGAGGTGAGCAGCACCGGCGTCTCCAGGGTGCCGAGTTCGGCGAGCTGGGTCGTGCCGACGAGTTTGCCGTAGCCGTTGCCGGTGAAGACTCCCGCGGGCAGCGGTGTGCGGGGGCTGACGGTGTCGGGCACCACGGCGGTGACCCCGCTGTGCACGGCGGGCGGCCGGCGGACGGTCGCGTGGCCGACGCGGACGCCCGGCACGTCGGTGATCGCGTTGAACGGTCCCGGGGCGATGCGCCCCATGGCGAGACCGAGGTCACGGGCCCGGCGGCCGGTGCCCGGCGGCTGTGGTTCCATACGGCCCGACGTTACGCGGGCCGCTCCGTGACCGCCGTGAGGGACCGGGGGCGGAGATCGGTCCAGTGGGTCTCGATGTAGTCCAGGCAGGCGTCCCGGCCGCTCTCGGCAAGGGCGACGGTCCACCCTCCCGGTACCTCCGCGAAGGACGGCCAGAGCGAGTGCTGGCCCTCGTCGTTCACCAGGACCAGGAAGCGGCCGTCGGTGTCGTCGAAGGGGTTCGTGCTCATGCTGAGTGCCTCCCAGGAACGTCAACATTAGGTTAGGCTCGCCTAGTTGAAGCGAGCCTAGCTTTCCCGTTCCCCTCACAAGGAGACGTCCATGCGCCCCCTCGCGGAGTTCGGGGTGTCCGGCAGCCCCGGTGATGACGCGTTCTGGGCGGGGGTGAGGGCGCCCGTGTCGGTGCCGGCGGACGGGGGCGGGTGGTCGACCCTGTTCCTGTGGCGCGGGCCGGCGGCGAGCATCGGCTTCGAGAGCTGGTCGGATCCCGTGCCGCTGCGCCGGTGGGGCGACACGGACTGCTGGTACGCCGAGGTGCGGATGCCGGCGCGACTGCGGGTGACGTATCAGTTCCTCGTGGGCGACGTGGCGTACGCCGATCCGCTCAACCCGGCCGGCGCGGGCGGTGACCGGTCCATCGCGGCGACGCCGGACGCCCCGGAGCAGCCGCACTGGCCGGCCGTCGGTGCCGACGGGGTCCTGCCCTCCCCGGCACCCGGATCCGCTGGGCGAGTCAACGGCTCGGCGGGCGGCGCACCGTACGCGTCCATCCGGCCGGTGGCGGCGGGCCGGTGGTGCTGCTGCTCGACGGGGACGACTGGCTGTATCTGCACCCGGCGATGTCGGCGTTCGACTCGGCCGTCGCCCGTGGCGAGATGCCCCCGGTCACCCTCGTCTTCCTGCCCGCAAGGGACCGGGAGGCCGAGTTCGCGTGCCGGTCCGAGCTGTGGGAGGCGGTCCGGGACGAACTGCTGCCGCTGGTGGCGGAGTCCGGCGTGACCGCCGACCCGGGCCGGCTCGTGGTCGCCGGACAGAGCCTCGGCGGGCTGAGCGCGCTGTACGCGGCCCTGGAGTTCCCGGAGCTGGTGTCGCGCGTGGCCTGCCAGTCGGGGGCGTTCTGGTGGACGCCGGATGCTCCGGACCGGCCGGACCCGTTGGGCGGCCCGGTCGGCGGCAGCCTGGCCGCGCGACTGCGGGAACGCCACGGACTGACCGGGCTGCGGGTCGCGTTCGACGTGGGAGAACACGAGACCCGTATGCTGCCGCACTGCGCGCTGACCGAGACCCTCGCCGAACGGGCCGGCGCGACCGTGCGGGTCTCACGGTCCGCGTCGCACCACGACCGGGCGGGCTGGCGGCACGCCCTGCTCAGGGATGTCGCCTGGGCGCTCGCCTAGCCAGGTTCCGTCACCGGGCCACCGCCCTGCGGTAGTCCTCGTCGGCGGCGAGGAGGTTGCGGTGGGTGTCCTCGGCCGTGATGACGCCGTCGTCCAGGACCAGGACCCGGTCGGCGGCGTCCAGCAGGGCCGGGCTGCTGGTGATCACGAGGGTGGTGCGGCCCCGGCGGAGTTTGGCGATGTTGCGCGCGATGAGCTGTTCGGTGACGGCGTCGACGGCCGTCGTCGGGTCCTGGAGGACGAGGACATCGGTGTCGGCGGCGAGGGCGCGGGCCAGGGAGAGGCGTTGGCGCTGCCCCCGGAGAGGTTGGCGCCGCGGTCGCGGACGCCGTGGTCGAGCCCTTCGCGGTGGAGGGCGATGACGTCGGTCAGCATGGACGCCTCCACGGCCTCGGCGATGTTCCCGCCGGTGCCCGAGGGGTCGATGTTGGTGCGGAGGGTGCCGGCGAAGATCTCGCCGTCGTACGGGTTCACCAGCAGGTGCGCGCGGACGGCCTCGACCGACAGTTCCCCGAGTTCGCGTCCGCCGAGCCGCACCGCTCCCTCGTACGCGTCCGGCGGAACGTTCACCGCGAGGACCGACGCGAGGTCGGCGGCAGCCCGTGGCCGGTAGGAGGCGATCGCCACGAACTCCCCGGCGGCCACCCGGAACCTCAGCTTGCGCAGGGAGCCGTACTGGACGCCGTCGACCTCGATGTCCCCTCCCGGGGACAGGAGTCCCGTTCCAGGGTGCTCACCGGCGGCGCGGCGAGGACCAGGGCCATCCGCTGCGCCGACGCTCGCGCGATCATCACGTACTTGGGCATCTCCGAGAAGAGTTTCAGCGGTTCCATGATGAACTGCGCCAGCCCCACGGCCATCACGAGTTCACCGACGCTGATCCGGCCGTCGAAGGCCAGCCGGCCGGCCAGCAGGGTGACCGCGCCGGCGAGGACCGCGTTGAGGGCCAGCGCGGTGCCGGCGTACGCGCCGTTCACCTTGGCGACGGTGATCGCCTGGAGCCGCGCCCGCGTGCTGACCTGCCGGTAGGCGCGGAACGCCGCGTGGTTGCCGCCGAATCCGTGCAGCGGGCGCAAGCCGATGATCAGGTCGGCGACCTTGGCGCCCGCGCGGGCCACCCGGGCCTGCTGTTCCTTGGTGCTGCTGCCGATCCGCCGGGACAGCACGCTGAGGACCGAAAGGATCGCGGCGGTGCCCACGATCACCAGCAGGCCGAGCCGGAGATCGGCCAGCGCCAGGGCGACGGCAGCGATCACGACCGCGACCAGTGAGCTGATCAGCAGGGGCACCACCTCGATGATGTCGGCGGTCTGGTCGGCGTCCTCGGTGGCGATGGTCAGGACCTCGCCGGACTTGAGGCCGGCGTCCCGCGCCACCGGCTGGAGTCCGCAGGCGGCGACCCTCACCCGCCAGCGGTGCGCCTCCGTCGTGTTGGCCTTCTGCAGGACACGCATCCCGAACCGCCAGGACAGCGACACGGTCGTGATGATCACCGCGAGGGCGAGGACCGACCAGCCGAGCGCCGCGGGGCGCGGTCCCGCAGGGCGTGTTCGACGATCAGGCCGAGCGCGATGGGGAACGCCGTCTCACCGGCCTGGTAGAGGCCCATGAGAACGGTGCCGCCCGCCATCGCGCCGATGTTGCGGCGGAGCGCGGCGCGCAGGATGTGGGACCCGGTGACGGGCCGCTGCGGGTCAGTTGTGGTCATCGAGATGGCGGGCAATCGCTTCCGGTGTACGCAGGGTGAGCAGATCACGGATGGTGACGACAGGACCGTACTCGCGGCGGAGCAGTCCGATCAGCCGCACCGCGAGCATGGAGTGCCCGCCGAGGGACACGAAGTCGCTGACCGCGCTGACCTCGTCGTCGTCCAGGTCCAGCGCCTCGGCGAAGAACCCGCACACCGTGGTCTCGGTGCCGGTCTCGGGTCCCCGTTCCCCGGCCGTGGTGAGGGCGCCGAGGGCCTGGCCTCCGGCAGTGCCCTCGTGTCGGCCTTCCCGTTCACCGTGAGCGGGATGGCGTCGACCCGGGCGTAGTGGGTGGGGCGCATGAAGTCGGGCAGGGCGGCGCCCACGTCGGCGGCGACCGAGGCGAGGTCGGAGCCGTCCAGGACGAGGTAGGCGGCGAGCCGGTGGGCGCCGTCGACCCGCGGGTCGGGCTGGGCGACCGCGGCGGCGAACCGTACCGCGGGGTGTGCGCCGAACACGGCCTCGACCTCGCCCAGTTCGACCCGGTGGCCGCGGATCTTGACCTGCTGGTCGGCGCGGCCCAGGTACATCAGGTTGCCGTCGGGCCGCCGGACGACGAGATCGCCGGTGCGGTACATGCGCTCGCCGGGCGCGCCGAACGGGCAGGCGACGAACCGGTGCGCGGTCCGGGCGGGCTGCCCGAGGTAGCCGCGGGCGATGCCGACGCCGGACACGTAGAGCTCGCCGGGGACTCCGTCCGGCAGCGGCCGCAGCCACGGGTCCAGTACGTACACACCGGTGTTGTCGACGGCGACGCCCACCACCGGGTCCTGGCATTCGAAGGTGCCGACGCCGAGGGTGTTGATGGTGTACTCGGTGGGCCCGTACAGGTTGTAGCCGGCCGTCCCCTCGGTCGAGGCCAGCCGCCGCCACAGGGTGGGGGTGACGGCCTCGCCGCCCAGCAGCACCAGTGCCGGGCGCCGTTCGGGGTCGTCGAGCAGGCCCTCGGCCACCAACTGCTGGGCGTAGGTGGGGGTCACGTTGACGACGTCGATGGCGTGCTCCCGGCAGTACTCGGCCAGCCGGGGCGCGTCACGGCGCAACTCCTCGTCGCAGATGTGCACCTCGTGCCCGTCGGCGAGCCAGAGGAGTTCCTCCCACGACATGTCGAACGCGAAGGAGACGGTGTGCGCGATCCGGAAGACACGGTGGCCGTGCTCGGCGAGCACCGGTTCGAAGACGCGGCGCCGGTGGTTGATCAGCATGTTGGTGAGCCCGGCGTACTCGGTCACCACGCCCTTGGGTTTGCCGGTGGAGCCGGAGGTGTAGATCGTGTACGCGGGATGCCGCAGCCGGTGCGGGTCGTCGGGCGCGAAGGTGCGGTACGGCTCGGCCTCGGGCAGCGGGCGGTCCAGTTCGATCGGCTCGCCGGTGAGTCCGGCCAGCCTGGGCGACACGGCGCTCACGGTGAGGACGACGTCGGGGCGGGCGTCCGCGACGATCGCGGCGATCCGCTCGTCGGGATGGTCCAGCTCCAGCGGCACGTACGCGGCACCGGTGCGCAGTACGGCGAACAGCGCCACGATGGAGTCGGGGAGCGCGGTATCGCCAGGCCCACCGTCGTCTCGGGGCCGATGCCGCGCGCGGCGAGCACCCCGCCACCGCGCGGCTGCGGTCGCGCAGCCGGGCGAAGGTCATGGCGGAGCCGTGGGCGACGAGCGCGACGCGTTCGGGGTCGCGGTCGGCGGCGAGGTCGAAGCGGTCGACGACGGTGTCCGTGCCGATGTCCGTGCGCCGCACGGGCTCGGGCCGCGGTGCCGGGCCCGGCAGGGCGCCCACCGGTCCGGTGGAGCGGGCCAGGTCGTCGAGGACGCGCAGGTAGTCGTCGAGCAGCCGACGGGCGTGCGTGGTGTCGTCGTCGCGGTACTCGAGTTTGACGGTGAGCCGGTCGCCGGGGGTGACGACCCAGGTGAAGGGGTAGTGGGTGGAGTCGTCGGCCTTCACCGAGGTGATGCCGTGGCGGGCGTTCATCTCGGCGAACGCGTCCATGTCCAGGAAGTTCTGGAGGACGAAGAGGTTGTCGAAGAGGGTGTCGTGGCCGCTGGCCCGCTGGATCTCGCCGAGTCCGAGGTGCTCGTGTTCCATCGCGGCGACGCGGGCCTCCTGCACGGCCGTGAGGTACTCGCGGACGGTGTGGTCGGGGCGGGGCCGTGTCCACTGGGGCACGGTGTTGAGGAGCACGCCCACGATGCCGGAGAGCCCTTCGCCCTCGCGGCCGGAGACGGTCACACCGAAGACGGCGTCGCCGCGGCCGGTGCGGGAGCCCAGGAGGAGGCCGAACGCACCGGTCAGGACGGAGTTCAGGGTGACGCCGTGCACCCGTGCGGCGTCCCGGAGCAGGTCGGACTGTTCGGCGGACAGGGTGTGAGCGAGCGAGCGCGGCAGTGCGTCGGTGAGGGAGGGCGCCGGTCCGGCGAGCAGGGTCGGGCCGGTGAGTCCGGCCAGGTGTTCCGCCCAGAAGCGTTCCGATACGGCGGTGTCCCTGGCGTCGAGGGCACGGGCGTACTCCTCGAAGCCGGGTGCGGCCGGGGCCGGGTCGAGCGGCTCACCGGCGAGAAGGGCCCGGTAGGCGCCGAACAGGTCGCGCAGGACGATCTCGCGTGACCAGCCGTCCCAGAGCAGCAGGTGGTAGCTGAGCAGCAGTCCGTCGCGGCCGTCGGGCCGGCGTACGACGGTGAGCCGGATGAGGGTGGTGCGGCGGTGTCGAATCCGGTGTCGCGGTCCCGGGCGCGCAGTGCCTCGATGTCCGCTTCGGTGGCCAGTTCGACGGTGTGGACGTCGACGCGGCGGCCCGCGGCGAGCACCTGGACCGGGTTGCCGTCGGCGTCGGTGGTGAAGCCGGCGCCCACGACCAGGTGCCGGGACATCACCCGCGTCATGGCCTCGGCGAGGGCGCCGGTGTCCAGCCGCCGGTCGAAGGTGAACCAGTTCTGCGCCACGTAGTGCCCGGCGGAGCCCGCCAGCTGGGCCTGGAAGTACAGGCCGCGCTGGAGCGGGGTCACCGGTGCGGTGCGCTCGGCGGTCACGGAGGTGTGCGCGACGGCTTCCAGCGCGCTCAGCCAGTGCCCGGTGATCTCGTCGGGGATGCCGTCGGCGAGGGTGAAGACGGCACGCAGGCCGCCGGTGGTGTCGTCGAGCCAGGCGTTGACCTCGACGGCGTACGGCGTGTTCCGCTCGCCGCCGGTGAGGCGCAGTGCCTGGGACTCGCTGCCCCTGCCGAGGTAGTTGAACAGGACCTGCGGGCACGCGGTGAGGAGCGGCGCCGTCTGCGGGTCGAGGTACCGCAGCGCGCCGTAGGCGACGTGGGCGCGCTCGTCCGGCTGGCGTTCCGCGACTTCCCGCGCCGCCGCGACGGGGTCGGTGTGGGCGGTGAGCCGCACGGGTGCGACGGCGGTGAACCAGCCGACGGTGCGGGTGTAGTCGTGGTGGTCGAGGGCGGGGACCCGGCCGTGCCGCTCCAGTTCGATCGTGAGATCCGTGGGTGTCCGCTGGACGCGGGTGAGCGCGGTGCGCAGGGCGCCGCACAGCAGTTCGGTGAGCCCGACGCCGAGTGCGGCGGGCGCGGTGCGGGTGAGACGCCCGGTCGCTTCGGGCGGGAGGACGACCTCGGTCTCCTCGGCCGTTCGACGGCGGGCAGGAGTGCGGGCGCCTGGAGGGTGGTGAGCCAGTGGTCCAGGCCGTCGACGGCGCGGGCGGTGTGGAGGGTCAGGGCCTCGGCGTATTCGGCGTAGGAGGTGGTCGGCGGGGGCAGGGGTGCGCCGCGCATCGCGGTGGTGAGGTCGTCCAGGAGGATCAGCCAGGACACGGCGTCCACGGCGAGGTGGTGGACGGTGACGACCAGCGTCCGTGAGGCTTCCAGCCAGGTGAACGCGACGAGGTTCCCGGCCTCGGGGTCGAGCCCAGCGGCGGCCTCGTTCGCCGCAGCTCCGGGTCGGTCGTGTCCGTCGGTACGACGGTGACCTCGCGGACCGGTTCGGTGCTCAGGGTCCACACCCCGTGCTCGGTGCGCAGCCTGAGCCGCAGCGCGGGGTGCGCAGCCACTACGGCGTTCGCGGCACGTACGGCGTCGGCGAATCCGGTGCCGTCGGGGGCCGCCAGCACCCGGGCCTGGGCGAACCCGGCCAGTGAGCCGCCCAGTTCGCGCCGGCGCAGGATGATGGGCGTGGGTACGACCGGGCCGTGGGCCGGGCGGGCTGGCGCGGGCGTCACGGTGGGCCGGGGCGCGAGCGTCGCCAGGTGGCCGGCGAGCGCGCGTGGGGTCCGGTGCAGGAACACGTCCGGGGTGCGATCGCCAGGCCGAGTGCCCTGGCCCGGTTGACCACGGTGATGGCGACGATGCTGTCGCCTCCGGCCCGGAAGAAGTCGGTGTCACCGTCCACCTCTGAGCCGGGCAGGGTCGCGGCGAAGACGTCGACGAGTGCGCCGAGCGCCGAGCCGGCGGTGCCGGGCAGCGGTGTGCCGTCCGCGTGGCGCGTTCGGCCAGCGCCTCGCGGTCCAGTTTGCCGTTGACCGTCAGCGGCAGCGCGTCGACCGGGAGCACCCTGCCCGGCACCATGTGCGCGGGAAGTTTCGCGGAGAGCCGCTCGGTGAGGTCGCCGGGCACCCGGCCCACGAGGTGGGCGACCAGGTGGTCGCCGCTGTCCGCCAGGGTGACGGCCACGTCGACGACCCCGTCGAGTTCCTGATCGCGGCCTCCACTTCGCCCGACTCGACGCGGAAGCCCTTGAGTTGCACCTGATCGTCGGCGCGGCCGACGAACTCCAGCCCGCCGTCGAGGGTGCGGCGGGCGAGGTCGCCCGTGTGGTACATGCGGGAGCCGTCCCCGGTGAACGGGTTCGCCACGAACCGGCCCGCCGTGAGCCCCGGCCTGCCCAGGTAGCCGAGCGCCACCTGGTCGCCGGCGACGTAGATGGCGCCCACCCGGCCCGGCGGCACCGGGCGGAGATGGTCGTCGAGCAGATGGATGACCAGGCCGGGGATCGGGCCGCCGATCGGGCTGACGTCGTCGCCGGAGCCGAAGTCGCCGTCGGTCAGCACCCGGTGGGTGACGTGGACGGTGGTTTCGGTGATGCCGTACATGTTGACCAGTTCGGGCGAGGTGGTGCCGTGCCGTTCGACCCAGTCGCGCAGCCGTCCAAGGTCCAGTGCCTCGCCGCCGAAGATGACGCGGCGCAGTGCGGGCAGGGTGCGCCGGCGTGCCGGTCCGCCTCGATGAACTGGTAGAACGCCGAGGGTGTCTGGTTGAGCACGGTCACTCCGCGCTCGCGTACGAGCCGGTGGAAGTCGACCGGGGAGCGGGTCAGCCCGTACTCCGGGACGAGCAGCTCTCCGCCGTGGGCCAGCGCGCCCCACAGCTCCCAGACGGCGAAGTCGAAGGAGAAGGAGTGGAACTGGACCCATACGTCGTCCGGGCCGAATCCCATGGCGGGCCGGGTGCGGGCGAGCAGTGTCACCACACTGGAGTGCGGGACGACGACGCCCTTGGGCCGGCCGGTCGATCCGGAGGTGTAGATGACATAGGCGGGGTCGTGCCAGCTCGGCGGCGTCACGGCAGTGGCGGGGACCGGCTGTGCCTCTTCCCCTCGCACGAGGACCCGGGCCGATATGCCCGCCTTGTCCAGCAGTCGTGTGAAGCGGTCCCGCTGCTCGCGCTCCACCAGGACCGCCTGTGGGGCGGCGTCGGCGAGGATGTACTCCAGCCGCTCGTCCGGGTAGGCCAGGTCCAGCGGCACATACGCGCCGCCGGCGCCGACGATCGCGACAAGGGCGACGACCTGCTCGACGGAGCGCGGGACGGCGACGGCGACCCGTTTGCCCGGACCGACACCGGCCGTGCGCAGCGCGTCGGCCAACTCGTTCTTGGCCGTGGCCAGTTCGCGGTATGTCAGGGACCGGGTTCCGCCGTCGAGGCCGCACTGGGTGACGGCGGTGGCGGTCGGGTCGCGGCGCGCGGCGGTGTCGAACAGCTCGCCCAGGGTGGTGGGGGTGATCTGCTCGGGAAGCCGGGAGTCCCCCTCAGTGAGGTCGTCGATCGGGGCGTCCGGCCGGGTGAGCAGGCCGGTCAGCGTCGCGGTGAAGGCCCGCAGGATCTCCCGGGCGCGGGTATCGCCCAGCACCTCGGCGTCGTGGATGAGGTTGAAGCGGGGACGGCCGTCGGGGGTGCGTTCGACGACCAGGGTCAACGGGTAGTGCGGGGCGCCCTCGTTGAGGATGTCGCCGATGACGAGCGTGTCGTCGGGCCGCCGCAGTGCCGCCACGTCGGTCGCCACGTCGAACACCACCAGGGTGTCGAAGAGGGAGCCCGCGCCGGTCAGCCGGCCGATCCGTGCCAGGGAGACGTGCTGGTGCGGCAGCACGGCGCTCTGGTGCTCCCGTACCGAGGCGAGCAGATCGCGCGCCGTGGTGGTGCCGGTCCAACGGGCGCGTACCGGGATGGTGTTGATGAACAGGCCCACCATGCCCTGGATGCCGGGCACATCCGCGTCCCGTCCGGAGACCGTGGAACCGAACACCACGTCACCGCTGTGCAGGAGGCCGCCCAGGGTCACCGCCCAGGCGCTGTGCACCGCCACGCTGAGCGGCACGCCGACCGACCGGGCCGCCGCGTCGATGTCGGTCTCGGGGTGGACGGCGATGTCGGCGAACCGTTCGGAGGGTGTGTCCTCGGCGATCAGCGACGGACCGGACAGCCCGGCGAGTTGGCCGCTCCAGACACGGTCGCTCTCGTCGGCGTCGTGTCCGGCCAGCCTGCGTACGTGGTCCGGGAATCCGCTGAGCGGATACCTGGTGCCCGGCGTGTGGTACTCGGCGAGCAGCGCGCGCAGCATCGGCGGCACGGACCAGCCGTCGGCGATGATGTGGTGCACCGTCTGCACCAGGACGTCGCGGCCGGGACCGCCGCGGACGAGCGTGTAGCGCATCAGGGGCCCGGTGGCCAGGTCGAACCCGGTGCGGCGGTCCTGTTCGGCGTGGTCGCGCAGCTCGTCGTCGGTGATGCCGGGGCGGTCGAGCGTGGTGAACGGGGCCTGGGTGCCCTTCTCCAGGACGGAGACCACGCGGCCGTCGGCGAGGGCCACGAACCGTGCCGCCAGATTCGGGTAGAGCGTGAGCAGCCGGGTGGCCGCCGCCGCGAGTCGGCCGGCGTCCACCTCGCCGTGCAGGGTGAGCAGTTGTTGCTCGACGTAGGCGCCGGCCGAGTCCTCGTCGAAGACCGAGTGGAAGTAGAGGCCCTCCTGCAGCGGGGTCAGCGGCAGGATGTCCCCCAGCTCCGGCCCGTCCAGGGCGTCGACGTCGGCCTGGGTGAGCGGCACCATGGGGAAGTCGCTGGGCGAGTGGCCGCCCTGCTCGAGTGCGGCCAGTCCGGTCAGGGCCGTCCGGAAGTGGCCGGCGAGAGCCTCGATGTCGTCGTCGGTGAACATGCCGTCGGGCCAGGAGATGGTGGTGACCAGTTCGTAGGCGCCATGGCCGGCGGGTTCGGCGATGGCGTTGAACTCCAGGGGCGCGGCAGCCGCATCCTCGGGTCACGCCGCTCACCCAACTGACCCGTTTTATGCGCGAGTTGCCAGTACTCGGAGGAGCCCGCTTCGAAGCGGCCCAGGTAGTTGAAGAGGACCTGCGGGGCGGGTGCGTCGAACCCGGTACCGGTCAGATGACGCAGGGCCCCGTAGGACACGCCGTTGTCCGGCACCCGGGCGAGGTCTTCCTTGACCTTCTTCAACGCGGCGGTCAGATACGCGGGCGCGGTGAAGTCGGTTGCCGCGCCGGGGTCCACGACCACCGGGGCCAGGGTGGTGAACCAGCCGACGGTGCGGGACAGTTCGGGTTCGAATCCGGCCGAACCGGCCACGAACCGCGGCTCGCGGCCGTGGCCCTCGAGTTCGATGTACGCGAACGTCTGGTCCTGTCCGAGGCCGCGGCGCCAGCGGGCGAGGGCGACGGCGAGTCCGGTGAGCAGGACGTCGTTGACTCCGGCGTGGAACGCCGCGGGCGTCCCGCCCAGCAGTTCGGCCGTGACCTCGGGACCGACCGACACGGTCCGCAGGCGTTCCCGGGCGACGGTGTCGGCCGCGGACAGTGGCCGTCTGCCCAGCGGCCGGTCCTCGCCGGGCAGCGGACGCCGGTAGTAGGTGCTGTCCGCGTCGAAGGCGGCGCGCTCGAGGAGCTGGGTCCAGCGGCGGAACGACGTGCCCACCGGGGGCAGTTCGACCGGTGCGGCGGAGGCGAGCTGCCGCCAGGCGGTGGCCAGGTCGTCCATCAGGATCCGCCAGGACACGCCGTCGATCACCACATGGTGGGCGACCAGAACCAGTTGACGTGCCGTGCGGCGCCAGACGGCCCGCAGCATCACCCCGCCGTCCGGGTCCAGCCCCTCCGTGGCGAGGGTGACACACTCGTCGAGCGGACGCTCGCTCTCCTGCCACGGAGCGACGGCCTCGTCCGCGTCCGGGATGTCGAAGCCCCAGCGGTCGCCGCGCACCAGCCGGGCCCGCAGCATGGGGTGCTGCCGGACGACGGCGGTGAGGATCGTGTCCAGGGCGTCGGCGGTCAGCTCCGCCGGGGTGTTGAGCACGACCGACTGGACGAACCCGTCGATCGCGTCCGTGGTCTCGCCGAGCCACTGCACGATGGGCGCGCCCACCACCGGCCCGGTCGCGATGTCGCGGTGGTCCACGACGCTGAGGTCCTCACGGCTCGCCACGGCGGCCAGCGCGCCCACGGTGGGGTGGGTGAAGATCTGCCGCGCGGTGACATGGAGCCCTGCCTCACGCAGGGTGCTGAGCAGCGAGACGGCGAGGATGCTGTCGCCGCCGAGCTGGAAGAAGTCCTGGTCGACGCCGACCTCTTCGAGCCGCAGCACGGCCGCGACGGCGGCGCACACGGCGCGCTCGTCGTCGGTGGTGGGCCGTACGATCACGCCGGTCACGCGGGTGGGTTCGGGCAGCGCGCCGCGGTCGAGCTTGCCGTTCGCGGTGAGCGGGAACTCCTCCAGGACGACGATGTGGGCGGGCACCATGTACTCGACCATGTGCTCGGCGGCCCACGCCTTTACCTCGTCCGGCCGCAGGTCCTCGCGGCCGCCGGCCGGGATGACGTAGCCCACCAGACAGGTGCCGCCCGCGGTGTTCTTCTTCGCGACGACGCAGGTGTGCCGGACGTCCGGGTGCTCCGCCAGGCCGGCCTCGACGTCCTCGATCTCCAGCCGCATTCCGCGGATCTTGACCTGGTTGTCGGCGCGGCCCAGGAAGTCCAGCGTCCCGTCCGGGGTGTACCGCGCGAGGTCACCCGTCCGGTAGAGCCGGGACCCGTCGTCCGCGAAGGGTTCGCCACGAACCGTGACGCCGTCAGGCCGGGCGCTCCGACGTAGCCGCGGCCCAGGAGGAAGCCGCCCACGTACAGTTCGCCGCCGACGCCGACGGGAACCGGGCGCAGTTCGTCGTCCAGGACGTACAACCGGGTGTTGGGGTTGGCCCTGCCGATCGACGTGGACAGGCGTTCCGCCGCGCCCCGGTAGATGACGTGGGAGACGCCGATCGTGGTCTCGGCGGGGCCGTAGCCGTGGTACATGGGGATGTCGAGCCTGGTGCGGAACCGTTCGTACAGTTCCGGGGTCAGTACCTCGCCGCCGCACCACACGTGCCGCAGGCTGTCCAGCCGGTCCGAGTCGCCCGCGATCTCCAGCAGGACGTCCAGCATGGACGACACCAGGTAGGTGAAGGTGACGCGCTGTTCGGCGATCACGCTCAGCAGATGGTGCGGGTCGCGTTCGCCGCCCGGCCGCAGTACCACGAGCCGGCCGCCGGTCACCAGCGGCAGGAAGATCTCGTTGACGGAGATGTCGAAGGACAGGGGTGCCTTGAACAGCGAGGCGTCGTGGTGGCCGAAGCCGAGGATCTCGGCGGACTGCCACAGCAGGCGCTCGCTGATCGCCGCGTGCCGGATCATCGCGCCCTTGGGCCGCCCGGTGGACCCGGAGGTGAAGATCACGTACGCCAGGGCGTCGCCGGGGACGGTGATCCCGGGCCCGTCCGTGGGGCGGGAGCCGTGGCGCCAGTCGCCGAGGTCGACGGGCACGGCGTCCGGTTCGGCCGGGTCGTGCTCTCCCGACTCGTTGAGCTGAAGTGCGACCTGGGCGTCCTCGATGACGACGGCCCGGCGTGCGGCGGGCCACTGCGGATCGAGCGGCACGAAGGCGCAGCCCGCGCGCAGGACGCCGAGCAGCCCGATCACCATGTCGGCGGAACGGCCCAGCGAGATGCCGACGACCTGCTCGGCGGCGAGCCCGCGTTCCGTCAGGTGATGTGCCAACTGAGCCGAATAATGGTCGACTTGGCGGTATGTCAGTGTGCGCCGCTCGTCGGTGACGGCCACGGCGTCCGGCCTGGACTCCGCCTGGTAGAGGAACAGCTCCACGATGGTCGGGCGCACCCGGTCGGCGTGGGTGTCGTTCCACTCGGCCAGAAGGCCGAGCCGTGCCTCCGCGTCGGCCGGGGCGATGGTGCCGAGGGGCCGGTCCGGGAAGTCGGCCAGGTCGTCCAGGGCGAGCTGCGCGTCGGCCAGGACGACGCCGTCCGGCACGGTGATGCTGCGGTCGTCGGCGCCGGCCGCCCAGCCGGCGGGCGGGAGACCGCCGTTGTCGACCCAGCCGAGGACGTCGGCGAAGAGGGTGGCGGGGGTGAGATCGATGCCGTCGGGTCCTCGGCCGGTCTCCCAGAACGACAGAGCGAGGGCGCACGCCCGGGTGATCGTCCCGTCGGAGTAGTCGCCGGTCCGCCGGCGCACATCGGTCAGGCGGGTGGGGAAAGCCGTACGAGACGAGCGCTCGGTTCCATCGAAGACTCAGCACCCTTTCCAAGGAAATGAGAGCAAGCAACCTGACTTAGGCTTACCTAACTACCCTCGCGCCATGCCTGCCAGAGGCGCGCGTATCGGCCGTCCGCGGCCACCAGTTCCTCGTGCCGCCCCTGTTCGACGACGCGTCCGGCGTCCAGTACGGCGATCCGGTCCGCCGCCATCGCCTGGGTCAGCCGGTGGGCCACGAACAGGGTGGTCCGGCCCTGGCAGGCGGCCAGCACGGCGCGTTCCAGTTCGGCCGCGCCCTCACTGCCCGCCTCGGCGGTCGACTCGTCGAGCACCACCACCGGCGCCCGGGTCAGCACCAGCCGGGCCAGGGCGATCTGGGCGACCTTGGTGACGTCCGTGCGTTCGCCGCCCTCGCCGACCGGGGTGTTCAGGCCCTCGGGCAGCGACTCGGCCCACTCGCCGGCACCGGCCGTGCGCAGGGCTGCCGTCAGCTCGGCGTCGGTCGCCTCCGGTGCCGCCAGCCGCAGGTCGGCGGCGAGCGGACCGGAGAACACATGGGTCTCCTGGGTGAGGATGCTCACCAGTGCCCGTGCCCCGGCCTCGTCCAGTCCGGCGAGGTCGGTCGGCCCGATGCGTACCGACCCGGCCTGCGGTGTCCCGACGCCGGCGATGAGCGCGGCGAGGGTGGTCTTGCCGGCGCCTGTCGCCCCGACCAGCGCGAGCGAACCGCCCGCCGGGATGGTCAGGTCGACGTCCCTGAGCACGGGTTCCTCACCCCGGGATAGGTGAACGTCAGTCCCCGTACGGTCACCGGCAGCGGCGCCGAGCCGGCGGGCACGGCGGTCGCGTCGCCCACCAGCCGCTCCTCGGCGGGCTCGCCCAGCACCCCGACCAGCCGGGTCAGGCTCGCGCCCGACTTCTGCGCCTCGTCGAAGGTGAACATGATCAGACCCAGCGGGCCGAACAGCCGGTGGAACAGCAGGGGGCCGCGGACACCTCGCCCAGCGTGGCGGCGTCGGCCTCGAGCAGGGCGTACCCCACCACGATGATGAGGACCAGGCCGATGAACTCGGCGCGGTTCTCCCTGCCCACGAAGCGGCCGAAGAACCGGAAGACGTCGATCCCGAGATCGCGCACCCGCCAGGACTCCCGGGTCACCTGCTCCCGGAACGCCTCCTCCAGGCGGTAGGCCCGGACGGTGTCGATCCCGTTGAGGCCGCTGATCAGCGCCTGGGCGCGGTCGGCCTGGGCGATGCGCTGCTCCCGGTAGAGCGGCGCCGACCGGGGAGGTACCAGCGCAGGGCGAGCGCGTACGCGGGCAGCGCGCCGGCGCCCGCCAGTCCGAGCCGCCAGTCCAGTCCGAACATGCCGAGCGTGGCGATGGCGACCAGCACACCCGCCGAGAACACCGTGGGGACGGCCGTACGGATGCCCTTGGAGATGACGGCGACGTCGTCGCCGACCCGGGACAGGACGTCGCCCCGGCCGACCTGCTCGACGCGTGCGCTGGGCATGCCGAGGACGGCGCGGACGGCGCCCTCGCGCAGCCGTGCGAGGAGGTCGGCGCCCAGCCGTCCGATCAGAAAGGTCGACACCGCGGTGGCCGCCGCGCCGAGCAGTGCGGCGGCCCCGATCAGTACGCCGATGGTGACGAGGACCGAGCGGGAGGCGCCGTCTGCGACGCCGTCGACGACCCGGCCGAGCAGAAGGACGGGGAGTACCTGGAGGGCCGCCCCGGCCACCGTGGTGAGCACGGTGGCGGCCGTCAGCCAGGGCACGTCGCGGCAGTGGGCCGCGACCCATCGGGTCGCCTCGCGTCCGGTCGCCGTGCGCAGCGCGGCCGGGGCGACGCGTGGTGCGGTCGTGGTCACACCGCTGCCCGCGGGGCTCGCGAACAGGGGTGCGGTCGGCCGTCTTCACTCGGCCGCCGACTTGACGAGCTCGTCGACGGCGTACGGCATCGACAGCGGGGTGCCCTGCGAGATGGCCGCGCCGACCGCGGGGCCCTCGCTGTCCAGCAGGTACGACACGTTGCCCTTCTTCACGGCGTCGAGGTTGGCGAAGAGCCCGAACTTCTTCAGCGCCTCGGTGTCCGCCTTGTCGTTGATGACGAAGATGTGGTCGACGTCGACGAGGTCGACGCGCTCGGGGAGAGCTTGGTGTAGAAGCTGCCGCCGGCGATGTCGTCGATCTTGGTCTGGTAGGTGAAGCCGATGCCCGACAGCAGGCGTCCGCGTACGTCGGTGGAGGTGAAGGGCGCCACCGAGTTCTCGTACCAGGACAGTGCGACGGCCGACTGCCCGGCGAACTCGGGGTGGTCCTTCTTGGCCGTCTCGAGCTTGCCCTCGATGTCCTCGACCATCTTCGCGCCGTCCTCGGCCCTGCCGAGGGCCTTGGCGATGTGCAGGGCGTTGTCCTGCCAGGGCGCGCTGAAGAGTTCCTTCTCGGCCTTGGTACGGCCCACCGTCGGAGCGATCCTGGAGAGCTTGTCGTAGCCGGCCCGGTCGATCTCGGAGTAGACCGCGATGATCAGGTCGGGGCGCAGCGCGGCGATCTTCTCGTAGTTGGGGCCGGCGTCACCGTTCTTCATGATGACCTCGGGCTTGGTGTCGCCCCACTTGTCCTTCACCCAGGGCCACTGGGTGTTGATGTCGGGGCTCTGCCCCGTGGGGTTCGGGTACTGGTCGGTCATGCCGACCGGCTTGACGCCGAACGCCAGGACGGTCTGGTCGTCGGTGTAGCCGACGGTGACGACGCGTTCGGGGGCCTTGTCGACGGTCGTGGATCCGAACGCGTGCTCCACGGTGACCGGGAAGGCGCCGGCCGCCGCGGTCGAACCGGTGCCGGCCGCCTTGTCCGACGCGTCCGAGTCGGAGCCGCATCCGGCGAGAGCCCGACGCCGAGCGTCGCCGCGGACACGATCGCCGCCACTCGCCGCCATGGTCCCGTACGCGTCGTTCTGTGGTGGAGCATCCGGTATCCCCTTACTCGTGCGCTGTCCGCTACGCCCCTGACCGAGGGCAGGCAAACCGTACCCCATGGAGATAAGGCAAGCCTAGCCTAACTGGAACAACTTTAGTGCGGGCTACGTGAGTTGAACGTGCGTACGACCGATCGGCACGATCAGGGGCCGGTCGCCCACCGGATCGTCGATCACCATGGCCCGCAGTCCGAACGCCTCCCGCAGCAGTTCGGCCGTGATGACGTCGCGCGGGTGTCCCTGGGCGAGGATGGAGCCCTCGCGCATCACCACGAGGTTGTCGCTGTAGCGCGTGGCCAGATTGAGGTCGTGCAGCACCATCACCACCGTGCACCCGGACTCGCGCAGGTCGTCGACCAGGTCGAGTACGTCGACCGCGTGCGCCAGGTCCAGATAGGTCGTCGGTTCGTCGAGGAGCAGCAGGTCGGTGCCCTGGGCCAGGGTCATGGAGATCCAGACGCGCTGCCGCTGCCCGCCGGAAAGGGTGTCGACCGCGCGGTCGGCCAGGTCGGACACGCCGGTCATCGCCAGGGCCCGCGCCACCACCCCGGCGTCGTCCGACGACCACTGCCGCAGCCAGCTCTGGTGCGGATGGCGGCCCCGTGCCACCAGGTCGGCCACGGTCAGCCCCTCGGGGCGACCGGTGCCTGCGGCAGCAGGCCGAGTTTCTTCGCCACGTCCCTGGTCCTGAGTCCGGCGATGTCCTCGCCGTCCAGCACCACCGTTCCGCTCGCCGGTTTCAGCAGCCGCGCGAGGGTGCGCAACAGGGTTGATTTTCCGCAGCCGTTGGGGCCGATGATGGTGGTGACCATGCCGGACGGTACGGCCACGTCGAGACCGTCGATGACGGTGCGCGTGCCGTAGCCGACCGTGACACCGTCGGCTGTCAGCCGCGAGGCGGCGTCCACCTTCGTCGCGATTCCGGTGATGGACCGAGTGACCACAGGGCCCCCTCGTCGATTCGTGCGTTGTTTCTTTACCCGTCATCCGCGCCTGTTGGCACGCACCAGCAGATGGACGAGGAAGGGGCCGCCGATCGCCGCGGTGACCACACCGACCGGAAGGGCGAAGGGCAGTGCCGTGCGGGCGATCAGGTCGGCGCCGATCAGCAGCAGGGCGCCGAACGCCCCGGAGGCCGCCATGGGCGGGGTGGGGCAGCGTGTCAGACGCATCGCCACCTGCGGCGCGACCAGCGCCACGAACGGCACGGGACCCGCGGCGCCCACCGCCACGCCGGCCAGCAGGACGGCGCAGAGCAACAGAACGGCGCGCACCGCCGCGTAGCGGACGCCGAGGCCGGCGGCGACGTCGTCGCCGAGGTGCATCGGCTTGAACTGGAACGCCACGCAGGTCACCACGATCAGCAGGACGAGTGTGCCCCACAGGGCCACCCGGACCTCGTCCCAGGACCGGTCGTCCAGCGAGCCGACCAGCCAGGCCTGGGCCTGGGCGACGTCCCTGATGTCGGCCGTGACCAGCAGCCAGGAGGTGACCGCCTCCGTCACGGCGCTCACCGAGACGCCGATGAGGATGAGCCGGAAGCCGTCGATGCCGCGCCGCCACGCCAGGAAGTACACCAGCAGCCCGGTGCCGAGCCCGCCGAGGAGCGCGGCCGCGGACAGGCCCACGGAGTTCAGGACCGCCGCCGAGGTTCCGCCGGACACGGTGACCAGGAAGACGGCGGTCGCGCTCGCGCCGCCGGTGATCCCGAGTACGTCCGGACTGGCGAGCGGATTGCGCGCGATGGACTGGGTGAGGGCGCCGGACACGCCGAGCGCGATCCCCACGACGAGCCCGGCCAGGGCGCGCGGCATCCGCAGGTCCATGATCACGAACTCGTCGACCTGCTCGCCCCGGCCGGCCAGCGTGGCCATCACCTGGGGCAGTGCGATGGGGAAGTCCCCACGGCGATGGACACACAGAACAACAGGAACGTCACGGCCGCCAGCAGCAGCGTGACGAGCACGAGCCAGGGCCGCCACACGAACGACACCGCGCCGAACCGCACGCCCTGCGTCAACGACGGTGTCCGGTCCGCCTCCTTCCTCTGCACCCCGGCCCCGCTCACGCGTTCCTGAACTTTCCGCGCCACACCAGAACCGCGAAGAACGGGGCGCCGAGCAGGGCGACGAGGATGCCGGCGTCGAGTTCGCCCGGCCGCACCACCAGGCGTCCCACGATGTCGCAGACCAGCAGGACGACCGCGCCGAGCAGACCGGCGTACGGCACCAGCCAGCGGTAGTCCGGGCCGGTGAGGTAGCGGGCCACATGGGCCACCATGAGCCCGACGAAGGCGATGGGGCCGCAGGCCGCCGTCGCCGCGCCCGCCAGCAGTGTGATGGCCGCGATCCCTACGGTACGGGTCAGCGCGATGTTCACGCCGAGGCCGCGCGCGACGTCGTCGCCCAGGTTGAGCAGGTTGACGGAGGGCAGTGTGGTCAGCGCCAGCACCAGCCCGGCCGCGATGAAGGCGGTCACCGGCCAGATGACGTCGAAGCCGACTCCGGCGACGGAGCCGGCGTTCCAGAACCGCAGGGCGTTCAGGGACTTCTGGTCCGAGAGCGCGACCGCCGTGGTCATCGCCGCCAGGAACACGGTGACCCCTGCCCGGCCAGGGCGAGCGTCAGCGGATTGCCGGCTCCCCGGCCGATGCTCGCCAGCCCGAACACCACCACTCCGGCGGCCCCCGCCCCGAGGAAGGCGAACCAGAGGTACTGGAACGGGTCGGAGAGCCCGAACACGGCGATCGCCGTCACCACGGCGAACGACCCGCCGGAGTTCACGCCCAGCAGGCCGGTGTCCGCGATCGGGTTGCGCGTGTACCCCTGGATCAGCGCGCCGCCGGCCCCGAGGGCGAGGCCGGCCACGATCGCGAGGACCGTACGGGGCACCCGCACGGTCCGCACGATGAGCCTGATCTCGGTGAGCCGCTGGTCGGGCTCCGGCGCCGCGAACAGCCCGTGCCACACCTCCGAGGGGTCAGCGCGCGGGCGCCGACGGCCAGCGACACGACCGCCGCGATCACGAGAAGCACGGCCAGCGCGCCCAGACCCACGATCCGCCGCCGCCGGGGACCGGTGGCGGTCCCGGAGCGGTGGGACGCTCCACCTGCAGTCGCGCTCATGCGGACGTACGTTACCGGGCGGTGCCGTCGGCGACCGAACGGGCTTCGTCCGACGCGGACTTGAGGCCCCGGTCGAGGAGCGAGTCGAGGATCTCGCCGACCCTGACGGCGGTGTTGGACAGCAGCGAGGAGGTGATGCCGTGGGTGTGCTCGGTGCCTCCCTGGAGGTAGATGCCGCAGCGCAGACCGAGGTCCGTGGCGATGCGGTAGTCCCGTTCGACGCGGACGCGGCCCTCGTCGTCGCGCAGGCAGCGGTCCGCGACCTCACCGAGCAGGCCGACGGGGTCGGAGGGTGTAGCCGGTCGCGAAGACCACGACGTCGGCGTCCAGCCGGGTCTGTTCCCCGGTGACCAGGGAGGTGACGGTGGCCTCGACCCGGTCGGGGGTCTCGGTGACGCCGGTGAGCCGGGAGACGTTGAGGAAGCGCAGGCGTTCGGTGCCGAGCACCTTCTCCTGGTACATCTTCCGGTAGAGGTCGTCGATCAGATCGATGTCCACCACGGAGTAGTTGGTGTTGCCGTGGTAGTCCATCAGCCGGCGTTTGACGCTGTCCGGGGCGGTGAAGTAGTCGTCGACGGCGGCGGGGTCGAAGATGCGGTTGGCGAATCCGCTGTCGTCGGCCGGGCTGTAGCCGTAGCGGGCGAAGACGGCGCAGACTTCGGCCTCGGGGAAGCGCCGGTGAAGGTAGGCGACGTTCTCGGCGGCGCTCTGTCCGGCGCCCACGACGATGAACCGGGACGGCGCGGTGCCCTCCAGTTCGCCGACTCTGGCGAGCAGTTCGGAGTTGTGCCAGACGCGGTCGGTGCGCTCGGTGTTCTCCGGCATGAGGGGCGCAGGCCGGTGCCGATGACGAGGTTGCGGGCGCGGTGGACGGCGAGCCCCTCCCCGACCGGACCGTCACGTCCAGGTACTCGACGCCGTCGTCACCGGCGACGGGCATGACGCCGACGACCTCGTGGCCGTAGGAGACCATGTCGCCGACCTTGCCGGCGGCCCACTCGAAGTAGTCGTGGAACTCCACGCGCAGCGGGAAGAGGTTCTTGTGGTTGATGAAGTCGATCAGCCGTTCCCTGCTCTTGAGATAGCACAGGAAGCTGTACTCGCTGGCCGGGTTCCGGAGCGTCACCAGGTCCTTGAGGAAGGACACTTGCATGGTCGCGTCGTCGATCAGCATGCCTCGGTGCCAGCTGAAGCACGGCTGCTGCTCGAAGAAGCGGGCGCTGACCGCCTCTTCGCCGCCGACGCGTGCGTTGTGCTCGCTGAGTGCGATCGCCATGGCCACGTTGGACGGACCGAAGCCGATACCAATGATGTCGTGGACCAAAGGGCGTCGTCAGGACGAGCCTCTGCCATGTCACTCCCATCGTGCGGACGGCGGCCGTGCGGGGCGGGCCGCCGTTGGTCGAGCATCGGGAAGTACGGAGGAGGGGCACGCCGAAGACCCGCGCCCCGAACTTAGGTAAGGCTAAGCTCAGCTCAGAGGGCTGTCCATAGCGCAAAACGGACACCCGGAAGCCGACGGGCCGTCAACGCGCGCCCCACAAGCCCCGTTGACCGCTTAGGTAAGCCTTGCTTTACTGTCCTGGCTCATTCCTGGCACGAGGAGGAACCACATGCGGGTCGTCATGTTCGGTTACCAGACCTGGGGGCATCGCACCCTGCAAGCCCTGCTGGACTCCGAGCACGACGTGGTCCTGGTGGTGACACACCCCAGGAGCGAGCACGCGTACGAGAAGATCTGGAGCGACTCGGTCGCCGACCTCGCCGAGGAGAACGGCGTTCCGGTCGTGATCCGCGACCGGCCCGACGACGAGGAACTGTTCGAGCGGCTCAAGGAGGCCGACCCGGACATCATCGTGGCCAACAACTGGCGTACGTGGATTCCCCCGCGCATCTTCGGTCTCCTCGTCACGGCACGCTGAACGTGCACGACTCACTGTTGCCGAAGTACGCGGGCTTCTCCCCGCTGATCTGGGCCCTGATCAACGGCGAGCCCGAAGTGGGCGTGACCGCGCACATGATGAACGACGAGCTCGACGCCGGAGACATCGTCCGGCAGGAGGCGGTGCCGGTGGGACCGGCGGACACGGCGACCGACCTGTTCCACAAGACGGTCGGCCTCATCGCCCCGGTCACCATCGGCGCACTGGACCTGATCGCGTCCGGGCGGACGGAGTTCACCAGGCAGGACCGCTCCGGGGCGAGTTTCTTCCACAAGCGGTCCATCGAGGACAGCCGTATCGACTGGTCCTGGCCGGCGGAAGACCTGGAGCGTCTGGTGCGCGCCCAGTCGGAGCCGTATCCGAGCGCCTTCACCTTCCACAGGGGCGCGCGCCTCGAGGTACTGGCCGCCGTCGTCTCCACGGGGCGCTACGGCGGCACTCCGGGCCGGATCTTCTACCGCGAGGGCGACGGCGTGGTGATCGTCGCCGGAGCCGACGCCCGTACCGGCCGCAATCGCGGCCTGGCCATCACGCGCGTACGGACGGAGGACGGCCGGGAACTGCCCGCGACGGAGTACTTCACGTCGATGGGCGGCTATCTGACGAACCAGCCCTGACCTCGACGGCGGGGGCGATCGTCCCTGGTGGCTCCGCCCCCGGACCCCTGTTCGCGCAGCTCCCCGCACCCTTGCGGCGCTCGCCGTCCGGTTTGCCCGGGTCGCAACTCTGCTTGCTGGGAGAACGTGGGGCGGGGGACGCCCGGACGTGTTTCCTGGAGAAGGAGCCCTGTATGAGCAGCACCGACGCGGTCAGGTGCTGGGACGACGTCCACGGGGCGCGGCCCGCGCCCGCCGGGCCACGGCTCACCGAGGCGGTCGCCGGGCCGCGCGGTACTGGATGCGGGGTGCGGGGCCGGTGGCGACGCGTCGTGGCCGGCCCGGCGGGTGGGGCGCGTCACCGCCGTCGGCGTCTCACCCGCATGACCGGGAAGACCGGCCGCCACGCGGGCATCCCGCGTGAGCTGATCGACGGGTCGACCGGACGCCGGCCCCGTTCCGTACCCTTGCTGCATGCGGATGCGTCCCACTTTGAGATGGACCCCGAAGCGGACCTGCCGCCGGGCACCACGGATCTCGCGCCGGTCGCCGACGCGCTGGGCGGCGGCGGTGTGCTGGTGCTCAGCGGGGCGGGGATCTCCACGGAGTCGGGCATCCCCGACTACCGGGGTGAGGGCGGAGCCTCAGCCGGCATACGCCGATGACGTATCAGGACTTCACCGGCAGCGCGCGGGCCCGCCGCCGGTACTGGGCGCGCAGCCATCTCGGCTGGCGCACCTTCCGCCGTGCCCTGCCCAACGCGGGGCACGGGGCCGTGGCCGGGTTCGGGCGGCAGGGTCTGCTCTCGGGGGTGATCACGCAGAACGTGGACGGTCTGCACCAGGCCGCCGGGAGTACGGACGTGGTGGAGCTCCACGGCGGCCTGGACCGGGTCGTCTGCCTCGGCTGCGGTGCGCTCAGCCCGCGCCGCGCACTCGCGCGGCGGCTGGAGGAGGCCAACGCGGGGTTCGAGCCGGTGGCCGCGGGCATCAATCCCGACGGTGACGCCGATCTCACGGACGAGCAGGTCGGGGACTTCCAGGTGGTGCCCTGCGCGCTCTGCGGCGGGGTCCTCAAGCCGGACGTGGTGTTCTTCGGTGAGAACGTGCCGCCGGAGCGGGTCGAGCACTGCCGCGCACTGGTCCGTGAGGCCTCCTCGCTCCTCGTCCTCGGCTCCTCGCTGACGGTGATGTCGGGGCTGCGGTTCGTGCGCCAGGCCGCCGACGCCGGCAAGCCCGTACTGATCGTCAACCGGGACCCGACCCGGGGCGACCGGCACGCGGTCACCCGGGTCGAGCTGCCTCTCGGGCCGGCCCTCACCACCCTGGCCGGCCGTCTGGGCGTCCCCGTCGACAGCTCAGTCCTCGTCGCGCAGCCTGGCCGCCAGTGAGGTCAGCGACTCGGCCTCCTCGGTGTGGCCCAGTGCGGTGAGCCGGGCGATCGCCGCGTCCAGGCGGGTGAGGGCCGGGGCGGGGCGTTCGAGGTAGACGCCCTCCACGACGCCCGCGAGGCGGACGCACTCCGCCCACGAGCCGGCCTGCTCCGGGTCCCGCGACTGCCCCGGTCCGCCGATCAGGGCGAGGGCCTCCTCCAGGGACGTCAGGGAGTCCGCGTACTCACCGGCGTACGCGTAGACGCGCCCGTACTCGTAGGCGAGGGCGACGTCCAGGGGCGGCCCTGCACCTCATAGCCGGCGGCGCCCGCCTCGTCGGCGACCCGGCCGGCGTCGGTGAGGAAGGCACGGGCGGCGGCCAGGCCGTCCGCGCCCTCGCGTTCCGCCTGGAGACGGGCGAGTTCGCGCAGACAGTTGCTGAGCTGCTCGTAGCGCGGATCCTCGGCGTGCGCGGCGAGCGCCTGGTCCGCGGCCTCGCGGGCACGGGCGAACTCGCCGGACTCGCCGAGGAGTACGGCCGTCTCGGCGGCGATCATGGCGTGGCTTCCCGGGTCGTCGTCCCAGCCGGCCGACTCGGCCGCGAGGGCGACGAACTCCGCCGTGGCGGCCTTGAGGTCCTCCCCGTGTGCAGCGCGCGGGCACGGGTGAGCCGCAGTTGCGCGATGAGCCGGTCGTCCAGTTCTCCGGTGGTGACGTCCGGTTCGGCGAGCAGGGAGTCCAGCAGGGCGATGCAGTCCTCGACCCGGCCGAGGTCGAGGCTGAGCCGGGCCGCGCTGCTGTACGTGCAGAACGCGTCGAACCGGACACCGTGGCGCAGGTCCAGCTCCGCCGAGCGGGTCAGATGGCGCAGCGCCTCGTCGGGGCGGCCCAGGTGCAGGCAGGCGCCGGCCATGTCGTTGTGGAGGCGGGCGGCGCCGGTGGTGTCGGCCGGCCAGTCGGCGGCCAGCCGCAGGCCCTCGGAGAGGTCCGTGTACGCGGCCTGCGGGTCCTGGAGTCCGAGGTGGATCCTGCCGCGCAGGCCGAGGGTGCGGGGCAGGTGCCAGGCGGGGCCGTGCGTCCTGATCCGGTCGAGGACGTCGTCGGTCCCGGTGAGCGCGGCGGGCAGATCGCCGGACAGGGCGAAGGTGGTGGCGCGCAGCAGCAGGGCCCCGGAGAGCTGCGTGGCGATGTCGTGCCGGGAGGCGAAGGTGTGCAGCAGGTCCGCCTCGGCGAAGACCGGTGCGATGTGCTCCTCGCTCCCCGAGAGCTGGAGGCGCAGGCCGAGGGCGGTGGCCCGCAGCCGCAGCAGGCGGGCCTCCAGGTAGGGGAAGGCCGGGAGAGCGCTCGTGCAGCGCGGTCACGGCGGCGTGGGCGGCGGTCAGCGCGGCGGCCTTCGCCTCCTCCCCTCGTCGTCCGGACCGGGGATCTGCGCGGTCGCGAGCAGGGCGCAGCCGCGGGCGACCGCCGCGTACCCCGGCTGCCCGGCGTCGTCGTACAGCCCCGCCGCCTCCTCGTAGAGGGCGGCGGCTTCGGCGTGGTCGTCCTTCTCGCCGGCCCGGGCCGCCTCGTCGTCCAGAAGGTCGGCGTGCAACTGGACGAGCGGGCCCGCGGCGGGGTCGTCGGGGTGGGCGTAGTCACGGGCGGCGACCAGGGTGCGCAGCCGTGCCCAGCAGGCCCGTGAGTCCGGGTCCCCTGTTCGTCCAAGGTGCGTGCGCGCACGATGAGTTCGGGCAGCGTCTCGTCGGGGGCGGGCGGGACGGCGCGGGCGGCGGGAGCCGGGGCGGCGGCCGGGGTGACGTCGTCGAGGCCGCGGGTGCGCAGGGTCAGTTCGAGTGCGCCGGTGAGCGGTTCGCGGTCGAGGCGGGCACTGCGGCGGCGGGCGTGGGCGGTGGTGCCGTTGCGGGTGTCGAAGCGGGCCGCGAGGTCGTCGGCGCGCTCGCGTACCTCGGCGCGCAGGCCGGTGACGGTCCAGGCGCGGCCGGCGAACCCGGCGGCGGGCAGTTCGCCGTGGCCGAGGTGTTCGACGCGCTGGAGGAGGACCTCCGCGCCGGTGAGGAAGTCGAACTGCTCGCGCGGCGAGTCCACCTCGTCGAACAGGCTCCGGTTCTCGGCGAGGAGTTCGAGTCCGCGTGCCTCGTTGCCGGTCAGCGCGCAGAACTCCAGGTGCCGGCCGACCTCCCCGGCCATCGAGGGGTTGCGGCGGCAGCCGCGGTAGCCGGCGAGGTGCAGTTCGCGCGCCTGGTCGGCGCGGCCGGTCCGCAGCAGGGGCAGCAGGGCGTGGGAGATGGAGCGGGCGGGCTCCTCCTGGCAGCTCTCCTTGCCCTGGAGGACGGGCTCCCAGGCGCGCAGGGCCCCCTCGTCGTCGCCGGCCGTCAGGTGGTACAGGGCGCGCTCGCAGATCTCGCAGGCCTCGCAGTCGCTGAGCCGGGTGCGGGTGCGGCCGGCCCACAGCTCGTAGGCGAGGGCCGTGTCCTCGCCGATGTGGGAGGCGAGCTGGTACGCCTGCCCGTAGTACGGCTGGAGGCCGTGGCCGGCCTTCTCGTAGCGGTCGCGCATCTCGGTCTGCCACTGGCGCAGGCTGGCGAGCGGTATCTCGGGCAGCGCGCGCAGCGCGTTGGCCACCCATTTGAAGCGCCAGAACAGCGTGTGGCGCAGACGCTCGTCGAAGAGGTCGGGCTGCTCGTCGAAGAGGGTGAGCAGCCGGGCGAAGACGACGGGCGACTTACGGGGTTCAGAGCCGTAGGTGTACGCCTCCTGGAGTTCGAGGAGCGCGTGGATCAGCGGGACGGGCTCCTCGAACTGCTCGGCGGCTTCGGCGAGTTCCTCCGCCGTGACGGTGCGGGCACGGCCGTAGGGGCGCTCGTGGTTCTCCTGGAGTGCCTGGTACAGCTCGTCGGTGCTCTGGGGAAGGGGTGTGGTCGGCATCGTCAGCTGTCCTTGCGGAGGGCGTGGGCGAGGAGGTCGAGGAAGGAGCGGTTGATGAGGCTCGACTCGGCCGGCCTGAGCGGTCGGCGGGACAGCAGCACGGCCTGCCCGTAGAGGGCCTCGGCGCTGGTGCGGGCGAGTTCGGGCTCGTCGATGGCGACGGCGGTGCGGACCAGCGGGTTGAGCTGGTTGAGGATGAGCTGGGCCCGCGGGGCCTCCTGGCGCAGGGCGCCGAGGATGTCGCCCCACAGGCCGCCCTCCTGCTCGCGGGCGAGCTGGGAGCGGGTGCGCTCGTGCCGGGCCTCGCGGCTGTCGACGAGGAGGGCGGGGGCGGAGGCGGGCTGGAAGGTGCGCAGCGCGACGTCGCAGTCGAAGACGGCGAGGGCGTCGCGGGCCTGGGCGAGGTAGGCCGCGGCGGCCAGTTCCGTCTCCCGGTCGACGGGGTCGAGGTGGGCGGTGAGGGTGGCCGGGTCGAGGTCGGCGACGCCGGCTTCGGGCCTGATCTCGGGCAGCCGGTGGACCAGTTCACGGTCGTAGGTGTAGCCGCCGTTGACGACGCCGAGTCCGGCGGCCGAGGCGATCGCCGCGACCTGCCGGAACTCCTCGACGCTCGAGGTGACGAGCACGGTGCGGTGGGTGCGCGCGAACTCGTCGAGGGTGGTGTGCCCGTCGGTGGTCTCGAACGGCAGCCAGGGCAGGAGCATGCGCAGGATCTCGTCGTCGTGCACGGCGAGGGACTTGACGGCCAGGTGGTGGGCCTGGAGGAAGCGGTGCAGGAGGCCGGGGTCGCTGGCGGCGGCCCGGGCGATCCAGGCGCGCAGCCGCTCGGCGAGGGCGTCCCGTACGGCGGCGAGGGTGTCGTCCTCGTACAGGGACTCGCGGGACGCGGTCGGGCGCAAGCTCTCGGCGTCGACGACGCAGCGGACGAAGAACGCCCATTCGGGCAGGATCTCCTCGGCCTGTTCGGACAGCAGCATGCCCTTGACGTGCACGCGGTGGCCGTGGCGGCGTCCGGCGGGCACCGTCTCGGGCAGGACGCAGGCGATGCCTTTCAGGCCGACGGCGGGCAGGTCCAGCTCGATGGTGTCGAGGGGTTCGAAGCCGAAGACCTCCTTGCCGTACGCCGCCAGCGCGCGGGAGCGGGCTCCGGGCGTGGGGTACGTACGGGTCCAGGGGGCGGTTTCGGGGTTGACGGTGGCGGCGCCCGTGCCGTCGTCGAAGGTCACCGGATGGCGCAGCAGGGAGCCGAAGTGCCGTGCCAGTGAATGCACTTGGCCCGGACGGGTCCACTCGCCCGCGTCGCTGCGGGGGGTGAGGGTGACGGTGGTGCCGGGGCGGGGGCGGGCGGTGGCGGGCAGGACGCGGACGGTGTAGCTGCCGTCGCCGCGCCCCCGCCACTCCACGGTGGGCGCGTCGGGGGTGCGGGCGGAGCGGCTGAGGACGTGGATCTCGTCGGCGACGAGGAAGCAGGAGAGCAGTCCGATGCCGAACTGGCCGATGAAGTCCGCGCGTTGCTCGGCGATCTTCTCGGCGCGCTTGCTGCTGCGGCCGATCGTGGCGAGGAAGGTGTGGACGTCGGCCTCGGTGAGTCCGACGCCGTCGTCCTCGACCCGTACCCGGGCGCCGTCGGCGTACAGGCGGATGCCGAACGAGTCGGCGGGGGCGTCCGGTTCGAGGGTGTGCCGGGCGGTCAGCGCGTCCACGGCGTTCTGCAGGAGTTCGCGCAGATAGACGCGGGGGCTGGAGTAGAGGTGGTGGGAGAGGAGGTCGACGAGGCCGCGCAGGTCCACCTGGAAGGTGCGGTCGGTGCCGGCCGGGATAGAGGGCGTTTCGGGCAGAGTCATCGGGCAGTCCGGGGTGGGAGGGGCGGCGGGGCGGGGCGGGCCGGGCGTGGTCAGGCGCGGCGCTGGTGGCGGGCGAACTGCTTCTCGGGTTCGGCGAAGAAGGTCCAGGGCCACTCGGTGTAGGCGCCGTCGAGGGTGCGGAAGACGCGCCGGACCGTGTGGCGCTCGTCGGCCAGCGACAGTGCCATGGCGAAGGTGTTGAAGTCCTGCTGCCAGCCCGGACGCCGGACGTAGGAGGGGTGGAGGATGCTGTGGTCCGCCGCCTCCCGCAACCGCGCCCGGATCTCGTCGGTCTCGAGGTGGTCGCCGCGCTCGGACTCGACCCATTCCTCGATGTACGCCATCGGGAGCACGCAGCCGAGGCGGTGGCCCTGCGGGGCGCGGGAGAAGGCGTCCTCGGCGAAGGCCAGGGCCTGTCCCGGTTCGCCGCCCCAGCGGGGCTGCAACTGCGTCATCCACGCGAGGTGGGCGTCCAGGTTCAGCGGGTCGCGGCGCAGCGCGGCGTCGCGCCGGGTCCGGTTGACGTCGCCGCCGAGCGACATGCCGCGGCCGGAGGTGAGGAGTTCGCTCCACGGCGTGACCCATTCCGGCCGCAGCTCGGCGGCCCGGAAGAGCTGTTCCTCGGCGATGTCGAGCCGTTCGTGGAAGACCTGCCACTGCTCCCGGGTGACCTGTGCGGCGCGTGCGCTGGTCCGGGCCTCCCAGCCCCAGCGGATGTGTCGGGCGCCGGATATCAGCAGGGCGGCCGCCCGGTGTTCGCCGTCCTCCTCGACGGCCCGGCCGATCCAGTCCTGTACGCCGTCCAGGTCGGCGAGTTCACCGAGGACCTGGTGGTCGTGGCCGATATCGAAGGGGCCAGCGCCTCCTGGACCGCCGTCCAGTCGGCCGCGTCGGCGGCCTCCACCAGCGCGAGCACCCGTGTGTCGCCGAGGGCGCGCAGCGGGTACATCCCGTTCTTCTTGCGTGGCACGGGAAGGACGTGCGGATCCCCGGTCGCTCTCTCCGTGTCCCTGCCGAACAGCCTGCCGAGCATGCCGCACCCTCCCCTGGGCCCGCGTGATCATCGCGTGCAGCATAAGGGACCCCCTGACACCGCTTCCACAGGGTTTTTCACCGGCGCTTCACCGATGGCGGTCCGTGCGCTGCTCACCGGTGCGCGGCGCGTGACGGTTCAGACGGTGCGGTCGCGCAGGTGTGCCAGGCCCGCCGCTGTCAGCGGCCGGGGTTCCCGGGGATTCACCAGGGCATCACCGCTCCTTCCTCTCGTACCCGAAGGGCCGGGCTGGGTGGAGGCGGTTCAGGACCGCGTCATGCGCCGGTGGATCGCGCGCGCCGGTGCGGGGGCGCGCCCTAACGGCGCCTTGGTCGTGCCCGGCCGCGAGACCTGCTCCGCACGGGCCGGTTCGGTGAGCGCCACCGCCTCGTCGCTGCCCAGCCGGCTGGGCAGCGACGAGGCGGTGGTGCTCAGCCCGCCGGCCGTCGTACCGCGGACGCGCGTAGCGGACCAGTTGCTCCACCGCGAGCGTCGACTCCTCGGTGGGGACGTCAGAAGCGTCCGGTTCCCGCTTGTCCATCAGCGCATCACGCGTGGATGTGCAACGCGCGTCAACCTCGGTCGCGAGAGCTCACCGCGGCTGGGGTACGGGCGCGACGTCGCTCGCCGTGGCGGCGGGGGCTTCGGTCGGGACTCCGGGGGTGGTGAGGTCCTCGGCGGGCTCCGGTGACACGGGCCGCGTGGGCGTGGGGGTCGGGCTGGCCGGGGGCGCGGGCGGGGCGAGCGGGACGGTCGGGGACACCGGCTCGTCGGGGGCCGACGACAGCAGGGGCAGGGCGACCAGGAGGGCGACGGCGCAGGTCAGTCCGGCCCCGGCGGCCCCGCGGAGCAGCCGTCGGCGCAGCGCTCCGCGGCGGATCTCCGCGTAACGGCCGGGGGCGGGCCGAGGTAGTCGGAGCCGGGGCGGAGGATGACGGCGAGCGGGTCGTCGGGCTCGAACTCCGGTCCCTCGTCAGCGTGTGTGATCAAGGCTCCTCCTCAGATGGGCGCGGAGCAGTTCCCGGGCCGCGTGGAGATCCGCTTTGACGGTTCCCTCCTTGCGTCCGGTCACCGCCGCCACCTCCCGGACCGGCATGTCAGCGTAGTAGTGCAGCAGGATCGGGACGCGCAGCCGTTCCGGCAGCGACTGCACGAGCAGGCGTACGGACGGGTCGGACTGTTCGGTGTGCGGACGGACCGCCGTCTCGGCGGTGACACGGTGCACGGCCTTGCGTTCGCGTTCGAGTCTGCGCCAGTGGTCCCGGACGATGTTGGCCGCGGTCACGTAGAGAAAGCCGCGCGGCTCGGCCACGGACGTCCAGCGGGCCCACAGCCGGGTGAACGCCTCCGAGGCGATCTCGTGGGCCGTCTCGTCGTCGTCGACGAGCCGGCGGCACCAGCCGGCGAGGCGCGGGTAGAGGGCGGCGAAGAGTTCGGACGCTGCCTGCTCGCGGGACCGTTTCAACGTTCTCCAGGGTCATGTCGTAGAACCGCTCACGGACCGGATCCGGGGCCGGGGGCACACGGCCCGCCCGCCCGGGATCCGGCCGCGGATCAGGGGCTCGCGGAGGTCAGCGCCGCGAACACGATCACGTTGTCGCGGTACTCGTCGCCGCTGCGGGGCCCCCGCACGTGATGAGCCGCAGCTCCGGACGGTCCACGGCACCGTAGACCGCATCGGTCGGGAAGTCCGCCTTGGCGACCGTCCGGACCTCCTCGACGGCGAACACCGCCGCCGTGCCGTTCTCCAGGCGCGCCGTGATCGTGTCCCCTTGGCGCAGACGGGCGAGATGACGGAAGACACCGTCCCCGTGGGCGCCGACGGTGACATGACCGAGGATCACCGACGGACCGAGTGCGCCGGGCGTCGGTGAATGGCGGTACCAGCCCGCCCGGTCGTCCGCCGTGATCGGCGGCACCTCGACCGTACGGTCAGGGGCCAGACCCAGCCGTATCACCGGGGTGTCGACCCCGATGGCCGGTATCTCCAGTCCGACCGGGACCGAACGCCCCAGCGCACGCGCCGGCCGCGGGGAAGACCGCGCGGACGGCGTCGTGTCCGTGGGGTGTCCGGTCGTGGACCGGGGGTCCCTGGACCACCGCCGCAGCCGGTGAGCAGCGCGGCCGTGGCCGCCGCGGCGAAGGCACGCCTGGAGAGCGGCGTCATGCCGTGGTCGCCCGCCGGCGCCGTACGACGAACACGGCGCCGCCGGCGGCGAGCACCGCGGCGGCACCCCGCCGATCAGGGTGCCGTGGGTTGCGGACTCCGGGGCCGCGACCCCGGTGTCGAGGGCGCCGCTCGGTACGACGGTGACCTCGCCGGGGGCCGCCGACCCGTCCGTCGAGTCGGTCGCGGCCGGAACCGGGCTCGGCTCGGTGGCGTCGACCAGGGCCGGCGCCGCCTCGCTGGGGACCTCGGTGGCCGCGGGAACGGGCGACGGCCCGTCGGCGAACGCGGGCATGGCGCTCGCCAGCACGGCGGTGCAGGCAAGTGCCGCGGCGGCAAGGACAGTTCGACGCATGAATCGCTCTCTTTCGTTCGGTCCGCCCGCCCGGTGACCGGGCGGGTTGGTCATGGATCGTGCGAAGAGACGAGGCAGCACGGAGCCGGGTTGTAAAGAGCGGGCAAAGTCGGTGGCGCCCGCCGGCCGACGGGCTCAGGTGTGCTCGACGAGCGCGGTGACGGGGGTGCCGGTCTCGATGGTGCGGCTGACCGTGCAGAGGCGGTCGTGCGACGTCGTCACCGCGCGGGGCAGGATCGCGCGGGCTCGGTCCGCGCCCTCTCCGTCGGGGAAGGCGACGCGGAAGGTGACCACGAGGCCGGTCATGCGGTTGCCGAGTTCGTCGCTGATCTTGTCGCCGTTCACCGAGACCGAGAACGCGTCGGGTTCGGCGTGGCGGCTGGTGGCGACGTCGACGTCCGCGGCCGTGCAGCCGCCGATCGCGGCGAGCAGCAGTTCGACCGGGGTGAATTCGGTGCCGCGGCCGTCGTCGGAGGCGGTACCGAACGCGATCGTGCCGCCGCGGACGTTGGTGGCGACGTAGTGGCCGGCGGCGGTGCGCTCGACGACCACGGAACGCTGGGAGTCCTCGCTCATGCGCCGACGGTAACGCCACGGCCTCGGACGGGTTCCGGACCGCCGTCGACCGTGCTCACCCGACCGGTCGCGTGCCGCCCGGCCGGTTCGGCCGTCCGGAGGATCCAGCGGGCTCCTTCCGCGCACTCTCTCCGTGGCAACGGGGGCGGAAAGCCGGTGGGTCAGTTTCCCAGGAACCCGCGGAAGGTCTCGCCCGCCACGGTGCGCAATATCTCGTCCTCGACCGCGCGCGTACCCCCGCCGGATCGCCCGGCCCCCGAGGACACGCCGTACGGCCGCACCTCGGCAAGCCACGTCTCCTCGGCTGATGAGGGCGTCGCCACCAGGCATTCCATACGGAGGTCACCGGCGATCCACAGAACGCCCCTGCCGTCGCTCAGGCTCCGCCAGACACGCTCCGGCACGACAGACTCCATCTCCCGGACCACCGTGCCGTCCGGCGCCAGCAGCAGGATCAGCCGCTTGCCGTCGGCCGTCCGCTCCAACTGGCACGGCCACGCCTGGAAGGGATGCGCGGAGGCGATACGCAATCCTTTCGTCACTTCCGCGCACTGCACCCAGCCGGCTGCCGCCAAGATGACCCCGAGCATCAACAACGGGACGGCCACGAAGATGGCCGCGTTCGTGCCGAAGGGCCAGGCCGAGGCGGCGAGCAGACTCACCTCCGTGGCCAGCAGGGCCAGCAGCCCCACACCGGACAGCGCCACCCGCAGCGAGGTCTGCCGCGAGCCGCGCAGTCTCGCCCCGACCCAGGACGCGGCCGCTCGCCGCGACACCTGATACCCGTACTGATCGGCCAGCATCAGCCTTCGCCCCCGTGGCTCGGTCACCCCATTTTCGCCGCCCGGGAGCCTCGGTGGAAGGGACAAGTACAGTCATCCGCTGATTCGTTGAACCGACGGGGTGCACGCGCGTAGAGAGGGACGGACGGCCCGCGGCTCGCGCGGGGCCGGGCCGCCGTATCGCACCGATCGAACCGAGGAGTACGTGACGATGAGCACCACACGCCTGAACGACCGGCTGTCCGGCGGCCAACCGCTCGTTCTGGGACTGTTCCGCATCGTCCTGGGCCTGCTGTTCACCAGCGAGGGCGCCGCCACGGTCTTCGGTGTGCTGGACCGGGACGCCAGTCCCGTGGGCGACTGGCCGTTCTGGTACGCGGGCGTGATCGAGCTCGTCTGCGGTGCCCTCGTCCTCCTCGGCCTCGGAACCCGCGGCGCGGCGTTCCTGAGTTCGGGAATCATGGCCTTCGCCTACTTCACCGAGCACCAGAAGGACGGCCTGTTCCCACTGCAGAACGGCGGCCTGTCACCGGCGCTGTTCTGCTGGGGCTTCCTGCTCCTGGTCTTCTTCGGGCCGGGCTCCCTGTCCCTGTCGGGCCTGTTCTCCCGCGGCGGGGCCGCTCCGGCCGCCGTCGGAGCCACGTCCGACCAGGCTTCGCCGTCCGGCCGGTAGACTCGCCCTCTGTGGCCGATACACAGTACGAAGACCTCTTGAGGCTGGTGCTCACCTCCGGGACGCCCAAGGCCGACCGGACGGGCACCGGCACCCGAAGCATTTTCGGGCACCAGCTGCGCTACGACCTCTCCCAGGGGTTTCCGCTGGTCACGACCAAGAAGGTGCATCTCAAGTCGATCGTCTACGAGCTGCTGTGGTTCCTGCGCGGCGACTCGAACGTCGGCTGGCTCCAGGAGCACGGCGTGACCATCTGGGACGAGTGGGCGGACGCGAAGGGTGAGCTCGGCCCGGTCTACGGCGCCCAGTGGCGGTCCTGGCCCACCCCGGACGGCCGGCACATCGACCAGATCGGCGACGTCCTCGACACGCTGCGCCGCGACCCGGACTCCCGCCGGATGATCGTGTCCGCGTGGAACGTCTCGGAGCTGTCCAGGATGGCGCTCGCGCCCTGCCACGCCTTCTTCCAGTTCTACGTCGCCGACGGCAGGCTCTCCTGCCAGCTGTACCAGCGCAGCGCCGACCTCTTCCTCGGCGTGCCGTTCAACATCGCCAGCTACGCCCTGCTCACCCACATGGTGGCGCAGCAGACCGGGCTCGAGCCGGGCGATTTCATCTGGACGGGCGGCGACTGCCACATCTACGACAATCATGTCGAGCAGGTCACGGAGCAGCTCTCGCGCACCCCGTACGAATTCCCCGCGCTGGAGCTGGGCCGGGCGTCGTCGCTCTTCGACTACGCCTACTCCGACGTGCGGATCGTCGACTACCGGCACCACCCGGCCATCAAGGCGCCGGTGGCGGTGTGAACGTCGGGCTGATCTGGGCGCAGACCCCGGACGGTGTGATCGGCGCGGACGACGGCATCCCGTGGCGGCTGCCCGAGGACATGGCGCACTTCAAGGCGGCCACGCTCGGACATCCGGTGGTGATGGGGCGCAGGACGTGGGACTCGCTGCCCGCGCGCTTCCGCCCGCTGCCGGGCAGGCGCAACATCGTGCTGACGCGTGATCCGGGCTGGTCGGCACAGGGCGCGGAGCGCGCCGCTTCCGTCCCCGGGCGATCGAGCTCGCGGCGGAGGCGTCCGCCACCACGGTGTGGGTGATCGGCGGCGGCGAGATCTACCGCGCCGCCCTGCCGTACGCCACGACGCTCGCGGTGACCGAGGTCGACGTGACGGTGGACGGCGACACCTTCGCCCCCGTGCTGGACGCGGGGTGGCAGGTGGTCGAGGACGGGGGCCCGCAGGTCTCCGCGTCCGGGCCGGGTTACCGGATCCGCCGGTACGCGCGGTGACCGCCGGCCGCCCGGGAGCGGTGCGGCGGTGTTCGGCTTCGCGTCATCGGGCGGCCGGCACGGGTGTGCGGCATACGGGCTGATCGCACGCCGCCCGTCCTGTGGAGCCCCGATGAATACGGAGGAACAGCAGCGGCACCGCCAACCCCTGCGCCGGCGCGCGTTGTTGCGCGCTGCGGTGGTCGTGCCGGGCGGCCGGTGCCACGGCCCCGGGCACGGGGTCCGGTCCGGCCGAGGCGTCGGAGAACTCCCTTGCGGGCGGGGGCCGGTTCGACGGGGCGTCCGGCCAGGGCTTCCACGGCTGGATGGGCGACACCCGGATCGTCGGACGGCCCCTGTCCGCAGGGGAGTTCCTCACTCCCCGGCTGACGCGAACAGCGCCGGCGGTGGGGTGGTCCAGGCCACGATGCCCACCGCCACGACCGCGCACTCGGCCATGGCGGCGGTGATCGGCATCATGGCCGGGGCCCCGCCTGTGACACACCCGGCGAAAACCCTGCGCGACATGATCCCGGCATTCGCCGTCGAAGGCGGCACAACCATTCGCGCGGTCCGCGGGTCACACCAGTCAGGAGCAACCGCTCCAAGCATCGCAAGGGGAAATATGAGACTCCGCCGTTCTGTCCTGGCCGCCTCCGCGCTGGCCGCCCTGTCGGTGGGCGCCACCACCGCGCTGGCGTCGCCGGCCTCGGCAGCGCCCAACACCACACCGCAGAAGGTCTGCGGGAGCGCCTACAAGACCGTCAACTCGGCGGCCGTCGGCTCCCTCGGCACCGTCTACCTGACGTACAACGCCGTCAACGGGAAGAACTGCGTCGCGACCATCCGCACCAACCCCGGCACCAAGCTTGACATGTCCGCGTGGATCTATGTCACCGACACCGACGAGAACGCCCAGGACGCGGGCCGCTTCACGTCGTACGCGGGACCGGTCTCCGCCTACGGCAAGGGTCACTGCGTGGACTGGGGCGGCAGCATCAACAACGTGTACGTCCAGGTGTACGGCTCCAACTGCGGGTCCCTGAAGGAACACCGGGTCACCTTCACCCGCTGACCCCGTCCCCTGGCGGGGCCGCAGCGCCTCGCCAGGGCCGGCCGGGACCCTCGTCTCAGGTACGGCTCTTCCAAGTGTCCGGGCCGCCGCCTCGCCACTCCACCTGCTCGGAGCGGCGCAGCCAGGCGTCGTCGGCGTCGTCCAGACCCGCGAGGCGCAGGAACTCCACGACGTCCAGTGGTCCGTACGCCATACCGAGGAACCGCTCGCCCGCGCGGACGCGGCGGCCGCCGTCCTCGCCGGGCGGGTAGATCACGATCGACCGGTCGTTCGCCATGGCACCAGCGTGCTATGCGCGGCGTCCGCCCGCATGCCGGGTGGACGCGGCCATGACGAGCCCGCCGGCGATCGCGCCGACCACGTACCAGAACAGGTCGGGTGCGTTGAAGGTGGAACCGAGAACCAGGCGGGCCGCGGTGCTGTGCCGGGAGAGGTCCGCCGGGAGGCCGCTGAGTTGCAGGAACTCGACGCCCCAGCTGACGGCCAGCGCGACACCGGCCGCCTTGAGGGGCGTCACCCGCGGTGCCGCCAGGACGACCAGGGTGAGGATCAGCAGGGTGTAGAGGGCGTCCCCGCCGTACTTCGCCACGTCCCCCGTCGCCACGGCCCGCAGGCCCAGTCCGGCGCCGACGGTCACGAGCGCGGCCACGGCCGCCGTGGCACGGATCCGTGCCGGAGTGGAGTCCGCGCGGGGGCGGGGTGTGGAGGAGAGAGCCATGGTCGTCATGATCCCGCAGCGGAAATCCGGAGGAAGCGCGGGTGCCGTCGCTGTTAGCATGCACGGCATGGCACGAGGTATCTGGTCGCAGAAGGTTCGATCCGCCCGCTGACGGCGGCGCCTTCTTCCTGAGTCAGCGCACGCCGTTCCGGTTCCCGCCGGGCGGCTCCTTACCGCTGCCCGGCTCCACTGCGAGCTGCGGAGCATCCGTTGAACCCCTCCTCCCTCCCCGAAGCCATGTCCCTGCCCGTCGAGGCGGGCGGCAGTGCCCATGTCCGCGCCGACGGCGTCACCGTCGCCCGTGGCTCCCGGCGCGTCCTGAACGACGTCTCGGTCACCGTGTCCGCCCGGTCGCGGATCGCCGTCGTGGGCGAGAACGGCCGGGGCAAGACGACCCTGCTGCACGTCCTCGCCGGGCTGATCGCGCCCGACGAGGGCAGCGTGCGCCGTGCGGGTACGGTCGGGCTGGCCCGCCAGGAGCTGTCCGCGCGCGACGGCGAGACCGTCGGCACCCTCACCTCGGCCGCGCTGGCCCCGTCCCTGGCCGCCCTCGCCGCGCTGGACGAGGCGGCCCTCGCCATGGCCGGGGGCGGTGACTCCGCCGCCGGTGACCGCTACACCGCCGCGCTCAACTCCGCCACCCGCCTCGACGCCTGGGACGCCGAGCGCCGTGTCGACGTCGCCCTGGACGCCCTCGGTGCCTGCGCCGACCGGGAGCGGGCACTGTCGACTCTGTCGGCCGGGCAGCGCTACCGCATCCGGCTGGCGTGTCTGCTGGGCGCACGCCACGACGTGCTGCTGCTCGACGAGCCGACCAACCACCTCGACGCCGGCGGCCTGGACTTCCTGACCCGCCGGCTCCGTGAGCACGACGGCGCGCTCGCCGTCGTCAGCCATGACCGGGCACTGCTGCGCGATGTCGCGGACCGGTTCCTCGACCTCGACCCGACCCGCGACGGACGGCCCCGCCTGTACGCCGGCGGCTACGACGCCTGGCAGGACGCCCGGCGCCGGGAGCGGGAGCGCTGGGAGCTGGAGTACGAGCAGCGGCAGACCGAGCACCGGCAGCTGCGGGAGGCGGTGTCGCGGGCCCGCGACCGGCTCTCCACGGGCTGGCGCCCGGAGAAGGGCACCGGCAAGCACCAGCGCCAGTCCCGCGCCCCCGGTGTCGTACAGGCACTGAACCGGCAGCAGGAGGCACTGGACGCGCACCGGATCGACCTGCCCGAGCCGCCACCCGCCCTGCGCTGGCCGGAGCCTGCGGTCCGGCCGGGCGCACCGCAGCTGCGGGCGCACGGCGTCACCGTCGGCGGGCGGCTGGCCGGCCCGGTCGACCTCACCCTCGACGGCGGCGACCGGCTGCTCGTCACCGGCCCCAACGGCGCCGGCAAGTCCACGCTCCTCGCGGTGCTGTCCGGCGACCTTCCGCCCACCGGCGGACGCGTCTGGACGGCGAGCGGGGCACGGGTGGTGCGGCTCACGCAGGAGACCGCCGGGCAGGACCCGCGGCGCACCGCCCGGGAGGTGTACGAGGGCCATGTCGGACGCCTGGTCGCCCAGGGGTACTGCGGGACGCCGAGGCGGTCGCACTCGGGTCCCTCGGGCTGGTGGACGCGGAGGCGCTCCGCACGCCGGTCGGGCGGATGTCGCAGGGACAGCGGCGGCGCCTCGACCTGGCACTGGCGCTGTCGGGGCGGCCCACGCTGCTCCTGCTCGACGAGCCGACGAACCATCTGTCGGCCTCCCTGGTGGACGAGCTGACCGAGGCGGTCCGCAACACCTGCGCGGCCGTCGTCGTCGCGACGCACGACCGGCAGTTGCTGCGGGACCTCGCGGACTGGCCGCGTCTGCGGGTGGGCGCCGCTTCCTGAACAGCACGGCGTCGCGGGGCCGTTCGGCGCCGCGACGCCCGGCCGGCCCGGTCACCCGCCCCTGGGTGTCGCCCTCCGGTTCGGCACCGTTCGGGCGCCGCCGCGCAAGGCCGTCACACGAGGGTCCGGTCGTCTCCCAGCCGCCGTATCCGCGGTCACATGTCGCCGGGGAACCGGTCGCGGCCGCCGTCCATGCGCCGGACGACGGTGCTGATCAGTTCGACGACCGCGGCCACCCGGCCCGACGTCGCCTGGGACTTGAGCAGGGACGAGCTCACGGCGAAGGGGCGGCCGTCCGTCGCCGTTCCGGGGACGGCGACCGCGACGCACACGATGCCCTCGGCGGTCTCCTGGTCGTCGACCGCGTAGCCGTTCGCGCGTGCCGCGCGCAGGTCGTCGAGCAGCGTGCCGAGGGTGGTGATCGACCAGGGCGTACGGGACGCGAACGGCACGCGGTCCGCGAGCAGTTCGCGCACCTCGCCGTCGGTGCGGCCGGCCAGCATCACCTTGCCCAGCGCCGTACAGGTCACCGGCAGTCTCGCGCCCGTCCTACTGGTCGGCCGCATCAGCACCGTGCCCTCGTGCACGGCGAGATAGACCACGTCCGCGCCCTCCATGGTGGCCAGTTGGAGGGTCTCCTCCCGGTCGCCGAGGCGGCTCACCTGCTCCGTGAAGGCCCGCACCGGGTCCAGTGCGTCGAGATAGGCCTGGGACAGCCGCAACAGGCCGGGGCCGAGCACGAATCCGCCGTCCACGGCCCTGACCAGCTCACGGTCCCGGAGTGCGGCACAGATGTTGACGACGGAGGCGCGCGGGATGTCCCCGCGGCAGCGGCGAGCTGGGCGGGCGTCATCGCCCGGCCGCGGGCCTGCGCCAGCGCCTCGAGTATCGCCCCCGCTCTGAGAACGGCAGGCGCCGGTGCGGCGCTGGCCCATACCGATCCGTCGCGCGTGCTCATGAACTCTCCTGCCCTGTCAACCAGTTGACGGATCAGCAGCATATTGACAACCGGCCGGACCGTACATCGATACTGTCCGCGGATATCACCTTGCGCGCATGTTCGTTCCATACCTCGGTCTCCCGCACAGGAAGGCGCATCATGCGACTCGTTCGACTCGGAGAGCCCGGCCGGGAACGCCCCGCCGTCATCGACGACCAGGGCGCCACCCGCGACCTGACCCCGCTCACGCACGACATCGACGGCGCTTTCCTCGCGGCGGACGGCATCGCGCGGACCCGGCGGGCCCTGGCGGAGGGCGGCCTCCCCGTACTGGACGCGGAAGGGCTGCGCGTCGGCCCGCCGGTGGCGAAGCCCGGCGTGGTCGTCTGCGTCGGCCAGAATTACGCCGCGCACGCCGCCGAGTCCGGCAGTGAGCCGCCCACCCGTCCGGTGATCTTCTTCAAGCCCCGAACACGGTGGTCGGCGCGTTTGACGAGGTGCGGATCCCGCGCGGCTCGGTGAAGACCGACTGGGAGGTCGAACTCGCCGTGGTCATCGGCAAGCGGGCCCAGTATCTGGACTCCCCGAGCAGGCCCTCGAGTACGTCGCCGGCTACACCGTCTCGAACGACGTGTCCGAACGCGACTTCCAGCTGGAGCACTCCGGCGGCCAGTGGTCCAAGGGCAAGTCCGCCGCGACCTTCAACCCGCTCGGCCCCCACCTGGTCCCGGCCGACGAGGTGCCCGACGTACAGAAACTCCGGCTGCGGTCGTTCGTCAACGGCGAGCCGCGCCAGGACTCCGGCACCGCGGACATGATCTTCTCCGTGGCGCACCTCGTGTACGACCTGAGCCAGTACCTCGTCCTGGACCCCGGAGACGTCGTCAACACGGGCACCCCCGAGGGCGTGGCGCTCTCCGGACGCTTCCCGTACCTGAAGGCCGGCGACGTCATGGAGATCGACATCGAGGGCCTGGGACGCCAGCGCCAGATACTCGCCGCGGACTGAACCGGCGGGGCCTCGCCGCACCACGCGGTTCTCGCGTCACCACGCGTGCACCGGCACGCGCCCACCACCGCCGCACGCACGGGACGCGAACGAGCACACAGAGGGGAAACGGATGAGCATCACCGGAGACCGGAGTCGGTTGACCGTCATCGACGCCCACCTGCACGTCTGGGACCCGGCCCGCGCCCCTTACGACTGGCTGGGGCCCGCGCTGTCGCCGATCGACCGCGCGATGCGGTTCACCGACGTCCGGCCGGAACTGCGCGCGGCCGGGGTCACCGCGAGTGTCCTCGTGCAGGCAGCCGACCACGACGCGGACACCGATCACATGCTGGCGACCGCCGCCGCGCACCCGGAGATAGCCGGCGTGGTCGCCTGGCTGCCGTTGGACCGACCCGACCGGGCCGCGACCCGGCTCGCGGCACTGCGCCGTGACCCGCACGTGGTGGGCGTACGCGCCCTGATCCACGAGAAGACCGACCCGGCCTGGATCGTCCGCCCCGACGTCGGCCGGGGCTCGCCCTGCTCGCCGAGCACGGTCTCACCTTCGACTACGTCACCTCGTCACCTGAGGCCCTGGCGCACATACCGGAGCTGGCGGCACGGCATCCCGCACTGCGCCTGGTGGTCGACCACCTCGGCAAGCCGCCGGTCGGCGGCGGTCCCGAGGACCGTACCCGCTGGCGCGGGCTCCTCGCCGCCGCCGCACAGCACCCTCAGGTGCACGCCAAGGTCTCCGGGCTCTACTCCGCCCGCGGCCCCTCGGCTCCTGGACCACCGACGGGGTACGCCCGTACGTCGAGGACGCGCTGGAGCTGTTCGGGCCGCACCGGCTGATGTACGGCGGCGACTGGCCCATCTCCGTGCTGGCCGGGGGCTACACCCGCGTCCGGGAGGCCGTAGGGGACCTCCTCGCGCCGCTGGCGCCCGACGACCGGGCCGAAGTGCTCGGCGGAACAGCCGCCCGCTTCTACGGCATCGACGCCACCCTGCTCGACGCCGCACGCGAAGCGGCCGTGTGAACACGCTCAGCTCGGACGGCCACCCGGTGACCGTGCGCGGTGAGATCGCCGGACTCGTGAGTGAGGGCGCGCAGCCGATCCCGCACCCGGAGATCACCCGCTGGTACGACGGCGACGGGCGAGGACCGCGACAACTCGTCCCGGCGAAGCTACAAGGTCAACACCCGTGCGCGGTACGCCACTTCGGCGGCAGAGACGGGGTCGGAACCCAACGCAGGGGTGCCGACCGGGCAGCGCCGGGCCCATGCCGACGTGATGTGCTCGCGGCTCGGATCGCCGCCGCACCGCGGAGAGCGCACCACATTGCCTCCGGCTGGAGAAACCGGCCTCAGAGACCGGCGGTAGCCTGCGTGTTCATGGTGCGCGCGTGGATACTGCCGATGCTGATGGTGCTGTGCGGCTCCGCCGGCGCGGCCGGGCTTCTCCTCACCGGCCGCGCCGGTGCGGGGCGGCACTCCTGCTGGTGATGCTGCTCTTCGCGGGCATGAACTCGCCGCTGGTCTTCCCGCGTTCGGTCGGCGCGCGGGAGGCCCGGCGCCGCAGTGCGGCCGACGGCCGTCCGGTCGTCTACTGGCGCCCCGGCTGCGCCTACTGCCTGCGCCTGCGCGCCCGGCTGGGCCGTGACGCCCGGCGGCTGCACTGGGTCGACATCTGGCGCGACCCGGAGGAGCGGCGGAGGTACGGGCGGCCAACGACGGCGACGAGACCGTACCGACGGTCGTCGTCGGGGGCCGTACGCACGTCAATCCCGATCCCGCGTGGGTGCGCGAGCAGCTCTCCGGGCCGTAGGCCCTGTCGTCACATTCCCGCCTGCCGCGCTTCGGGCGGACGCCGGGAATGTGACGACAGGGCCCAGGAGAGGACCGGGTCCCTAGTCGTCCCGCGCCGCCGGCCGCGAGGCGGGGGCCGTGGTGCGCAGGTTGCGGCGGCGCAGGGTCAGGGCGGGGATCGCCGCGGTCACGGCGAGGGCCGTGGCGGCGAGGGCCCAGAGAGGGCCCGAGGCGCCTTCCATGCCGGCGGCGTGGTCGACCGACCAGGCGCCCGGACCGGTGGTCGCCAGGGCGAGCGCCAACGCGCCGTAGACGAACGGGACTTCGTAGCCACCGAGGTGGGCCCAGAGGCCGTTGGGGTGGTTTGGGGCAGCGGCGACGATCATGGTGCCCATGACGACGGCCGCGGCGAGCGGTGTGGCCGTGCCCGAGCCGATCAGGGCGGCGCCGGTGAGTTCGCAGGTGCCGGCGAGCAGGACGAGGGGCCGGCCGGGACGAAAGCCCCAGCTCTCGAAGACGGGCGCGGTGCCGTCGGGGCCCATGCCGCGGAACCAGCCCAGCAGTTTCTGGGCCGCGTGGCCGGCCAGCAGTCCCGCCAGCAGCAGACGCAGAAGCAGCAGGCCGGCGTTCATGTCGCGATGTCCGGGTACGGGAGGAGAAGTGGCTCAGGCGTTCGCCGTACCACTTCTGGTACTCCAGCCCCTCGTGATCGCGTTCGAACAGGGCGATGAAGAGGGTGAGGGTGAGGAACGGGTGGGCGCCGAGCGCGAAGAGTGCCGGGTGGTCATGGGTCGCGAGGGCCTCGCGTTCCGCGTCCTCGAACCGCAGCCAGGTCGACGCCTCCGCGCCGACGCAGTTCAGGAGGGTGTTGGCCTGGGTGGCCTCCCACCAGGTGACGGTGGCGCGCGGGTCGTCCCGGTAGCGCTCGACCAGCTCGGGGTCACGGTCCACGGTGAAGAGGAACTTGTTCACCAGGTACTTGCTCATGCCGCGGCCCCTTCGGATACCAGGTGAAGTAGGCCTCCATGGTGTGGAACAGGTCGAGGGTGTCGACGTGGTCCGCCCGGACGCCCTCCCCGGCGACGCCCATCATCAGCATGAAGTCCATGAAGCCGTGGGTGGCGTTGCCCGGGCGGTGCAGGCTGTCGAGGGTGACCTCGGAGAGACAGCCCTCGAGGTCGCCGCTCGCGATCCATTCGACGGCCCTGCGGTCGAACTCGGGGTCGGGGCCGTGCTCCCCGAACTGGCGGGGACCGCCGAGTTCGAGGAGAGATGCCCGGTGCCGATGACGGCGACGCGCTGGTCGGCCGGCCAGCTCTCGATGATCTCGCGCAGCGCGCGGCCCAGCTCCACGAACCGTTTCGGCCGGGGCAGCGGCGGCGCGAAGATGTTGGTGTAGACCGGCACGATCGGCAGGTCGGCCTGGGGCCGCAGGGTGATGATCGGGCAGGTGATCGAGTGGTCGATCCGCAGCTCGTTGCTGAAGGCGAGGTCGAAGCCCGCGTCGAGGCCCTCGCGCAGTACATGCGCGGAGAGTTCCTCGTGCCCGCGCAGCACCATCCGGGGCAGTCCGAACTCGCGTTCCTCGTTGTAGAAGTTGGCGTCGTAGAACGGCGCCTTGCCGACCAGGAACTGCGGCATGTTGTCCAGCCAGAGCTGGTGGAAGTGGTCGGAGCCGACCATGACCAGGACGTCGGGGCGGGCCCGGGTCAGGGTCTCCCGGAACTTCTCGATCTTGGCCACCCAGGTGTCGGCGAACGGGGGCCGGTCGTCGCCGGTCGCGGTGCTGGCCCGGTAGTAGAAGGGGTGATGAGTGGAGGCGATGACCGCGACCAGCTCTGCCATGGTGTGTCCTTCGTGGATGCGCGGGTCGGGAGTGGTGCCTGCGGGTGCCGCGTCGCGTCCGTACGTACGTCAGTCGCCCGGCGGGGCGACGTACCGGGCGTTGCGGTCGACGGAGAGGTAGACGTCCATGCCGAGCGGTGCGCGCTGTTCCTCGGCGAGGTGCCCGAGGAGTCCGGCCGTACGGGCCAGCAGGGCGAATCCGCGCAGCAGACCGATGGGGAGGCCGAGGTCGGCGAGGGCCGCGCCGCACACCCCGGCGCCGTTGAGCGGGAGGGCGCGGCCCAGCACCTGCGGGTGGACGCGGCCGACGGCCTCGAAGAGGCGCAGGTGGGGGCCCTTGTGCCCGTTCTCCTCGGCGATGGCCAGCAGGACCGGGGTGCGCGGGTCCCGGATCTTGTGCACGGGGTGTCCGAGCCCGGGGACGAGCCGTCGTTCCGCGCGGGCGGCCCGTACGGTCTCCAGGGCGAGCCGGTCCCAGCCCGCGTCGTCGGTGTCGCCGGGCAGCCGTCCCTCGTGCGCGGTCAGGGCCTCGTGCAGGAAGGCGCCGCAGTCCTCGGTCACGCCGAGGAAGCGCGAGCCGCCGCCGAGGAGTCCCGCCGCGAGCGCTCCCTGGACGGAGTCGGGGGCGGACAGATAGGTGAGCCGGGTGGCGAGGGCGGTGGGGGTGAATCCGTGGTCGGCCAGGGCGACGAGGACGGCTTCGAAGACCCGGACCTCGCCGGGTTCCGGGCGGCGCTGGGTGACCAGCCAGAGGGCCAGTTCCCCGAACCCGGTTCTTCCTATCAGCTCACCGGCCAGGTCGTGGCCGAGCAGGGTGATGGTGTCGGCGTCGGAGGTGCCCAGTGACGTGGGGTACTGCGGCGGCTGGCCGTTGGCCGGGTGCTGCACGGGGCTGCTCCTTCGGGGCGGACCGACGGGTTCGGGTACGAGGGGCGAAACGGACCGGACAGGTTCAGGGACGGTTTCAGCGGGACGGGCCGACCGGTTCGAGGGACGACGGGTCAGCGGGGCGGGCGCGGGTTCGTGAGCCAGGCGCGCAGTTCCGCCCCGTCGGCGTCCAGGCCGGGCGGCGGCAGCCGGTAGCGCGGCGGGGTGACCGAGAACGTGATGGGGTGGCGCACGGTGGGTACCGCGGCCGGGCCCTCGCCCGCCTCGACCACCGGGTGCAGGCCGATCTCCTCGGCGAACGCCATCCCTTCGGCGATGCTGTTGATGGGCGCGCAGGGCACACCGGCGGCCAGCAGCTCGCGGAAGAGGTCGTTCCTGGTGTGCCCGGCGAGGGCCTCCACCAGCAGTGGCCGGAGCTGGTCGCGGTGGGCGGTGCGGTCCTGGTTGCGGGCGAAGCGCGGGTCGGCCGGGAGGTCCGGAAGGCCGAGGACGTCGCACAGCCTGGCGAACTGGCCGTCGTTCCCGGCGATGACGATGAGTTCGCCGTCGGCGACGGGCAGCGGCTCGTACGGGAACAGGCTCGGGTGGGCGTTGCCCATCCGGTGCGGGACCTCGCCGCCGGCGACATGGGCGCTGGAGTGGTTGACCAGGCCGGACAGGGCCGAGGAGAGGAGGTCGACCTCCACGTGCTGGCCCTCGCCGGTGCGGTCGCGGTGGTGCAGTGCGGCGAGGATGCCGATCGAGGCGTGCATGCCGGTCATCACGTCGAAGACCGAGATGCCGGCCCGGTAGGGCGGCCCGTCCGGGGCGCCGGTCAGGCTCATCAGACCGGAGATCGCCTGCACCATCAGGTCGTAGCCCGGCAGGGAGGGTCCGCCTGGGAGCCGAAGGCGCTGATCGAGGCGTAGACGACGCGCGGGTTGGTGGAGCGGACCGCCTCGTGGCCCAGGCCGTAGCGGTCGAGTCCGCCGGGTTTGAAGTTCTCGATCACCACATCGGCGCGGGCGGCCAGTTCACGGGCCAGCGCCGCGTCGGAGTCGTCCTTCAGGTCCAGGACCAGGGACCGTTTGTTCCGGTTGACGGCCAGGTAGTAGGTGGACACGTCACCGCGCACCGGGGGAGCCAGCCGCGGGTGTCGTCGCCCTGCGGGCCCTCCACCTTGATCACGTCGGCGCCCAGGTCGGCCAGCAGCATGGTGGCGTAGGGGCCCGCGAGGATACGCGAGAAGTCGGCCACCAGCAGTCCGTCCAGAGGCCCGCGGGCGCCGCCGTCACCGGACCGAGACGCTTCGTCCGCCATCCTTGAGCACTCCCTGATCACTGTGCGGACGGCCGTCCGCTGACCGGCAGTCTCAGAGCGGTCCGGGCGCCCGTCAAGGGCGGGGCGAAAGAATCAGGTCACCGGCGTGCGCGGGATCGCCCCGTAGCGGGCGAAGTCGGCGCTCACCTCGCCCGCGGCCCGCAGCAGCAGGGGAGGTACTCGTCCCAGAGTTTCTCCACCGGGGTCTCCGCGGCGTGGACCGTGACGTTCATCGCGGCGATCACCCGGCCGTCGCCGTCGCGCAGGGTGCCGCCACCGAGCGGATCCCGGCGGCGAGTTCCTGGTCGGTCAGGGACCAGCCCCTGGCCCGTACCTCCTGCAGCGCCGCGTCCAGTTCGGCGCGGTCGAACCGGTGGCGGGGCAGGGCCGCGGACCGGCTCGGCTCGGCCAGCGCCCTGTCCAGTTCCTCGGGCTCCAGCCCGGCGAGCAGCACCTTGCCCAGGGAGGTCTGGGCGGCGGGGAACCGGGTGCCGATGCTCACGGCCAGCGCGATGATCTTGGGTACGGCGACCCGGGCGACGTAGACGATGTCGGAGCCGTCGAGCTGGGCGACGGACGTCGACTCGTGGGTACGGGCGACCAGCCGCTCCATGTGCGGACGGGCCACCCCCACAGCCCCATGGCCTGCACATAGGTGAGTCCCAGTTCGAGCACCCGGGCGGTGAGGGTGAAGCCGCCGGCCGGGAGAGCGCGCGCATAGCCCAGTGACTCCAGGGTCAGCAGGATGCGGCGTGCGGTGGGGCGGGCCAGTCCGGTGGCGGTGGCCACCTCCGTGAGGCTCATGACGGGTGTGTGCGGATCGAACGCCTTGATGACGTCGAATCCGCGGGCGATCGCCTCGATGAAGTTCGGGTCGTCGTCACGACGCGGCACATGGAGCTCCTGGTACTCGGGGTTCGAGCGCCGCAGGGCGCCCGGACCCCGAGCGTAGCTTCCGGGGCCGCGCCGTCCGCAGGGCGAACCGGGCACCTGTTTCCCGACCGGTACCGGCGGCGCGGGTCCGCTCGGAGTATTGACAGGCTCCCTGGGACCGACCCATCGTTACGCCATCGCTCCTGTGTCCGTCACACGGACAGCCGTCCGCATCAGAGGCTGAGCGGAGTGGCGCACCCGCGGCCCGGCAGCACCGACCCGGAGGATTCGAATGAACGTGGCCAGTGGTCCGAGCGGAAGCGTCAGCGCCCCCGCCCCGGGCTCACCCGTGGTGTTCCGGGGCGGGACCGTCCTCACCATGGACGACCGGAGGACCGTCCTCACCGGGGCGGACGTCCTCGTCGTGGGCCGGCACATCGAAGCGGTCGGCCCGTCCCTGGCGGTCCCGGAGGGCACCGCCGAGATCGACGCGACCGGCGGCATCGTGATGCCGGGCATGATCGACACCCATCGGCACATGTGGCAGACCGCGATGCGCGGCTACGGCGCCGACTGGACCCTCACGCAGTATTTCGTCTGGTACTACCTCGAACACGGCAGGTATTTCCGGCCCGAGGACGTGTACGCGGGCAATCTGCTGTCGGCGATCGAGGCGCTGGACGCGGGGGTGACCACGACCGTGGACTGGTCGCACGGACTTCGGACGGTGCAGCACGCGGACGCCGCCGTCGACGCCCTGGAGGAGGTGCCCGGCCGGTTCGTCCTCGCCTACGGCAACATCCAGGCGGCGCCCTGGGAGTGGTCGGCGGCACCGGAGTTCCGCGACTTCGTCGCCCGCCGCTTCCACGGTGACGACATGCTCGGCTTCCAGATGGCCTTCGACGTCACCGGCGACCCCGCCTTCCCCGAGAAGGCCGCGTTCGAGGTGGCCCGCGAGCTGGGTGCCACCGTGACCACGCACGCGGGCGTGTGGGGTGCCACCGACGACAACGGCATCCGCCTGATGCACGACCACGGCTTCATGACCCCCGGCACCGTCTATGTGCACGCGGCCACCCTCGGCGCCGACTCCTATCACCGCATCGCGGCCACGGGCGGCTCCGTGTCGGTGTCGACGGAGAGCGAGCAGAGCTGCGGGCAGGGCTATCCGCCCACCTGGGCCCTGCGCGCCCACGGCATCCCCGTCTCGCTGTCCATGGACACGAGTGTGTGGTGGAGCGGGGACCTGTTCTCGGCGATGCGCGCCACCCTGGGCGCCGACCGGGCGCGCGAGCATCTGGAGGCGCACGCCGTCGGCGAGACGGTCGCCCACGCCCATCTGCGGGCCGAGCAGGTCGTGGAGTGGGCGACGCGCGGCGGGGCGCGGGCGCTCGGCCTGGACGGCAAGGTGGGCGCGCTCGTGGCCGGCCGGAAGGCCGACATCGTCCTGATCAAGAACGACCACTCGCCCGTGATGTTCCCGCTGCTCAACCCGTACGGCCATGTGGCCTTCCAGGCGCAGCGCGCGGATGTGCACACCGTCGTCGTGGACGGCCGGGTCGTCAAGTACGACCACCGGCTGGTCGGCGTCGACCTCGTGAAGGCCCGCCGGACGGTCGAGGCCACCGTCGAACACCTCCGGGGCGGCTGGGCGGCGAGGAGTGGGCGCGCGGGATGAACCCGGACATCCCCGAGACGAAGGTGCTGGACAACCCGTACACGTACACCGGCTATCGCAGCGCGGGCACGCACGGCGGCTGACCGGCCGTGGTCCGCCCGGCGGGGAGGTGCCGGGCGGACCGTTCCGTCACCGGCTCACAGGAAGCGCCACAGATGGTCGGCGGTGCCGTTGTCGTCGTACTGGACGACCTGTGCGCTGTTGCCGGTGGACATGTTGTCGACGCCGAGGACCTTGCCGCTGTGGCGGTTGCGGACGCGGTACCAGCCGTCGCCGTTGTCCACGAAGGTCCACAGATGGTCGGCGGTGCCGTTGTCCTCGTACTGCACGACGCGCGCGCTGTTCGCGGTGGACATGCCGTCGACGCCGAGCACCTTTCCGCTGTGCCCGTTGCGGATCAGGTACCAGCCCTCGCCCCGGTCCACGAGCTGCCAGGCGTGGTCGCCCGTGCCGGTGTTGTCGAACTGGACGACGCGCGCGCTGTTCTCGGTGGACATCCCGTCGACGGCGAGGACCTTGCCGCTGTTGCGGTTCCGCAGCCGGCGGAACGGCGGCTCGGGCGTCCAGGCCCGTCCGCCGGGGACGCGGTGGGGAAGGCCGTGACGCGCAGTCGCGCCGCGCCCATGGGGATCAGGGTGACGGTCTCCACGGGCGCGTCGCTGCGCGCGGGACCGTCCTGCAGCGGTGCGACAACGTGCTCGTCGTCCGCGATCCACGCGTCGATGCGCCGGGCGTCGGCGGTGATCCGGACGGGAGTGGTGTCGTGGGTGAAGGGGTTGTCGGGAACGGGCCCGCCGGCCCGGTGGAGGGTGAGGCGGGGCGAGGGGTGAGGCCGTAGTTCCAGGGGAGGTGGCGTGCACCTCGTACTCGGGGAAGGTGTCGTCGCCCGCGTAACGGTCGTACCGTTCGCCGATCTTCAGGGAATAGGTGAGCGGGCCGTGCTGGACACCGACGGCGTCGTGCTGCTCGGGCCAGTGGCGCAGTTCAGTCCGCTGCGGCAGCCGCAGGGTCACCACGTCGCCGTCGTACCAGGTGCGGTCCACCGAGGCCCAGGCGGGACCGTCGGGCGCGCTCGAGAAGCGTCCGTTGACGCGCAGTTCGGGCCCCCGGCACCATCCGGGCACGCGCAGCCGCAGCGGGAAGCGCACCGGGCGCGGGGCGGACACGGTGAGGGTGACGGTCTCGGTGAAGGGTAGCCGGTGTCCTCGGTGACGGTCACGGTGGTGCCGCCCGCGACCTGTGCGCGTACCCGGCTCGGCGCGTACATCGCGGCGGCGAGACCGCCGTCGGGGCTGCTCAGCCACAGTTCCTCGGTGAAGTACGGCCAGCCCATACCGTAGTTGTGCGGACAGCAGCGGTACTGGTCGACACCGGGGTGGAAGGCCTGCATGGCAAAGCCGTTCTGGAACTGCCCCTGTGTCTTGGTCCTGTTGTCGAGGTCGACGCTGTTGGCGCTCGTGATGTAGTGGATGGACCGGCCCCGCGGGTCGAGGGAGGCGGGCAGCATGTTGAAGGCGAGGTCCTCGCAGCGGTCCGCCCAGACGGGGTCGCCGGTGATCCTGGTGAGGAGTTCGTGGCTGGCCATGAACTCGACGATCCCGCAGGTCTCGAAGCCCTGGCGGGGGTCGCCGAAGCCGGGCCGGTAGTTCTCGTCGCCCGCCATGCCGCCGCCCGGGAACTGCCCGTAGGCGTGCATGACGCCGTCGTAGGCGCGGTAGGTCGCGCGGGTCAGCTCGTCGGAGCCCGCGATCTGACCGTACTGGGCGGGTTCGCGGAAGCCCTGGGCGATGTTGACGTTGTGCCGGGTGGGGGTGGCGCCCGTCCAGTCGGCGCCGTAGGTGTGCATCTTGGCGGCCAGTTCGAGCAGGAACGGCTCTCCGGTACGCCGGTACAGCCATACGGCGATGTCGAGCCCGTCGCCCCAGCGGTAGGAGATCCAGCTGGTGTCGAAGGCGCCGGGGCCCTGGGCGTTCATGAACCGCAGGAACCGGACGAGGAACGGCACGACGCGCTCGTCGTGCGTGAACTCCTCGTGGGTGCGCAGGGCTTGGAGGAGCGGCAGGAACGGCCAGAAGTCGGGCCCGCCGTTGAGGGAGGTGCGCAGGGAGCGCGGTCCGAAGAAGCCGTCGCTCTGCTGGGTGGCGAGGATCGCGTCGATCCACTCACGGGAGCGGGCCAGGGCGGCCGTGTCCCCGTGGCGACGGCCAGTGGCACATAGCCGCGCAGCCAGTACGGCACCTCCTCCCAGCCGCCGCGCTCCGGACGCACCCAGCCGGTCGACGTGAAGTCGAGGAAGTGGGAGAAGCTCTCGTACCGGCCGCACAGGCCGTCGAGTTGGAGTCGCAGCTGGCCGGCGAGCCAGCCGCGCGGGGTGACGCTGCCGGACGGCAGCTTGCGGAAGGCGTCGGGCACGGGCGCCGCCGCCGGCCGCCGGGGCGCGGCGGACGCGGCGGACGCGGACGGGGCGAAGGCACCGCCGAGCGCGGCGGCGCCGAGGGCGCCCGCGCTGAGGAGGGTGCGTCTGTCAAGGGGCATGTGGGGGCTCCTGTTCGACGTCCTGGATCCGGCCGGGAGGTGCGCAGAGCGGCCCTTATAACGTTGTAAGAACCAGTCCGGATGACAGCACAGCGCCGGGGCCGCTGTCCAGAGTCCGTCACCGGCCGGCCGCAAAGTGTCGCGACGAACGGGCCGTTCGGGGCCCTGGTGGCCGTAGGATCTAGGGTCTGTCCGGCGGATCAAGCCGGAGGAAACCGGCGGGGGCTCCGCAGCTCGGGTGAGCGGGGTCCGGTGCGTGCGGCTGCACGGCGGAGGAGGGCGACAGGGCGGAGCCCTGGCAACCGACGACAACGCGGCTGGGGGCACCTCCCACGCCCTTCAGGCAGTGGGGGAGGGCGTACCGGACCCCGCTTCTCCGGCATGATCCGCCGGACAGGCCCTAGTGATCTCGTGGGGGTGGTCATGAGCAGGCAGCGTCCTGGCACACCGACGCTGGAGGAGGTGGCCGCGCTCGCGGGCGTGGGGCGGGGCACCGTCTCGCGTGTCATCAACAACGCGGCGGGCGTGAAGGATTCGACGCGCCGGGCCGTGCAGCGTGCCATCGCCGAACTGGCCTACGTCCCCAATCTGGCCGCCCGTTCACTGGCGGGCCGGCGGGCCGACGCCGTCGCGCTGGTCATGACGGAGCCGGACTGGCGGCAGTTCGGTGAGCCGTTCTTCTCGGAGATCGTCCGCTCCGTCGGCGACGCGCTCACCGACACCAAGGTGCAGCTGCTGCTCACCCTGGTCCGCACGGACGCCGAACGCCAGCGGCTCGTGGAGTACGCGCGCGGCGGCCGGGTCGACGGCGTGATGCTGATGTCCGTGCACGCGGAGGACGCGCTGCCGGACATGCTGGCCGAAGTCGGCCTGCCCACAGTGCTGTTGGGGCGGCGCTCGGGCGAGGAGAGCGTGACCTACGTCGACGCGGACAACACCGGCGGCGCCCGAGACGCGGTGGCGCATCTGCTGGGCCTCGGCCGCCGCTCGATCGGCACCATCACCGGGCCGCTCGACATGTACGTGGCCCAGTGCCGGCTGCGCGGCTACCACGAGGCGCTGGAGCGGGCGGGCGTCGGGCACCGGGACTCCTGGACCGTCGAGGGGGACTTCTCGGCGGACAGCGGGCGCCGGGCGATGGCCGAACTCATCGAGCGCGCACCGGAGATCGACGGCGTGCTCGCAGCGTCGGACACCATGGCCGCGGGCGCGCTCGACGCCCTGCGGGCGGCGGGGCGCCGGGTGCCGGAGGACGTGGCGGTGATCGGCTTCGACGACTTCCCGCTCGCCCAGCACACGGCGCCGAAGCTGACGACGGTGCGCCAGCCGCTGGAGGAGATCGGCCGGACGATGGTGCGGCTGCTCCTGGAGGAGATGGAGCAGCCGGAGGTGGCCTGGCGGCACGTCATCCTCCGTACGGAACTGGTGCTGCGCGACTCCGCCTGACCCGCGTACGTCACACCGAAAGTTTCGGGAGCGCTCCCGGGGCCGCGACCCGTTCTGGATCAACTCGCTGACCTGCGGCTTCGAAAAGAATTCGACAGCTTCCCGCGCACAGCCTTGTCAGGGACATGGGTAGCTCCTACAGTCCCGTTCCGAAACACCATTGGGAGCGCTCCCATCAATGGGGAGAGGGAGCGCTCCCGCCCGGTCCCCCGCATCCTCCGGAGAGGTCCCCCTCACATGCGACGGTTACCGAACCAACCCCGGGCCCTGCGCGGCCTGCTGGCGACGCTCCTCACCGCTCTCGCCGTGCTCGCGGCGCTGGTGACCGGGACGGTGCCGGCCCAGGCCGACACCACGGTCTGCGAACAGTTCGGATCGACCGTGATCCAGGGGCGCTACGTCGTCCAGAACAACCGCTGGGGCACCAGCGCCGCCCAGTGCGTCACCGCCACGGACAGCGGCTTCCGCCTCACGCAGGCCGACGGTTCGGTGCCGACCAACGGGGCCCCGAAGTCGTATCCGTCGGTCTTCAACGGCTGCCATTACACCAACTGTTCGCCGGGCACCGCGCTCCCGGCCCGGATCAGCGGCATCTCCAGCGCGCCGAGCAGCATCTCGTACGGTTTCGTCGACAACGCCGTGTACAACGCCTCGTACGACATCTGGCTGGACCCGACACCCCGGACCGACGGGGTGAACTGGACCGAGATCATGATCTGGCTGAACAAGGTGGGCCAGATCCAGCCGATCGGCTCCCGGGCCGGCACGGCGTCCGTGGGCGGGCGCACCTGGGAGGTGTGGGCGGGCGGCAACGGCACCAACGACGTGCTGTCGTTCGTGGCGCCGTCGGCCATGAGCAGCTGGAGCTTCGACGTCATGGACTTCGTCCGGGAGACCGTCGCGCGCGGGATGGCGCGGAACGACTGGTATCTGACGAGCGTCCAGGCGGGGTTCGAGCCGTGGCAGAACGGCGCGGGGCTGTCGGTCAACTCCTTCTCGTCCACGGTGAACACCGGTGGGGGCGGCCCACAGCAGCCGGGTGATCCGGCCGCGTGCTCGGTGTCGTACGCCTCGAACGTCTGGCCGGGCGGGTTCACGGCCGATGTGACCGTGCGGAACACCGGTTCGACCGCCGTCGAGGGCTGGAAGCTCGCCTTCACCCTGCCCTCCGGGCAGCGCGTCACCAACGCCTGGAACGCTTCCCTCACTCCCGCCTCGGGTGCGGTCACGGCGAGCGGGCTCGGCGGCAACGCGCGGATCGCGCCCGGCGCGAGCACGAACTTCGGCTTCCAGGGCACCTACAGCGGCACCTTCACCCCGCCGAACGGGTTCAGCCTGAACGGCGCCACCTGCGCGACCACCTGACACGACCGGCGGGCCGCATCCCCGCCGCGTCCCCGGGCCCGGAGCCCCGCCCTTCCTCCCCGCGCCGACAGGGCGGGCCCCGGGTCCGCGCACCACCCGAGCCCCCGCCCGTCCGGTCGGCACCCACCCGGACGGGCGGGGTTTCCACCTATCCCCGCCCATCCACCACCGGTACAGGAGATTCCATGGTCCTACGACGCAGATTCGTCTCCCTGGCAGCGGTACTGGCCACCCTCCTCGGAGGGCTCGGCCTGAGTTTCCTCTGGCAGAACGACGCTGAGGCACACGGCGTGGCGATGATGCCCGGATCGCGCACCTACCTCTGTCAGCTCGACGCCATCACCGGCACCGGCGCGCTGAACCCGGACAACCCGGCGTGCAAGGCCGCGCTGAACCAGAGCGGCGCGACGGCGCTGTACAACTGGTTCGCCGTGCTCGACTCCAACGCGGGCGGCCGGGGCGCCGGTTATGTCCCCGACGGCACCCTCTGCAGCGCGGGCGACCGGTCCCCCTACAACTTCTCCGCCTACAACGCGGCCCGGTCCGACTGGCCCCGCACACATCTGACGTCCGGTGCGACGATCAATGTGAAGTACAGCAACTGGGCCGCCCACCCCGGTGACTTCCGGGTCTACATCACCAAGCCCGGCTGGGCGCCCACGTCCCAGCTCGGCTGGAACGACCTGGAGCTCATCCAGACCGTCACCAACCCGCCCCAGCAGGGCTCGGCGGGCGCCAACGGCGGTCACTACTACTGGAATCTGAAGCTGCCCTCCGGCCGTTCCGGCAACGCGCTGATCTTCATGCAGTGGGTGCGTTCGGACAGCCAGGAGAACTTCTTCTCCTGCTCCGACGTCGTCTTCGACGGCGGCAACGGCGAGGTCACCGGCATCGGCGACGACGCCGGCACCCCGGACCCGACGGACCCGGACCCGACGGATCCCCGCACACCGGTGACTGCATGGCCGTCTACTCCGTGGTGAACTCCTGGAGTGGCGGTTTCCAGGGCTCCGTCGAGGTGATGAACCACGGGACGTCGCCGCTCAACGGCTGGGCCGTGCAGTGGAAACCCGGTACCGGGACCACGATCGGCAGTGCCTGGAACGGCGCCCTGACCAAGGGCTCCGACGGCTCGGTGACGGTACGCAACGTCGATCACAACCGGGTGATCAATCCGGACGGCAGTGTGACGTTCGGCTTCACGGCCACGTCGTCGGGCAACAACTTCCCGGTGGGCACGATCGGCTGCGTGGGATAGCCGGCGCCTGACCGCGACACCGGGGCCGCGGGCGCCGGTGTCGCGGTGCGGCCGCTGAAATTGCCTGTCGCCGGCGGCCCCGGAGGGCACAGACTCCGGTCATGGCTGACATGAAGGTGTTCCGGGACGCGGTCACCGTGTGGGCCGCCGGCGGTCCCGGCGACCCGGCGCGCGAGCTGGCGGAGCGGTTCGGTGTCCGGACGGCGGTGCTGCTCGAAGGGCTGAGCGACGCCGCCGCGATAGAGGCGCTGGCCGTGCGCCGCGGCCGGGATCTGGCGGCCGAGGGGTCTGCGTCCTGCCGATGGGCGGTGCGATGAACATCGGGCGCTTCGCCCGGCTGCTGGGACCGCCCGGCCTCGGTCTGCGGCTGACGGGGCTGTGCGACGAGGGCGAACGCGGCTACTACGCCCGGGGGCTCGAGCGGGCCGGTGCCGGGCAGGCCGAGTTCTTCGTCTGTGCCGCGGATCTGGAGGACGAGCTCATCCGCGCGCTGGGTGTGGACCGGGTGGAGGAACTGGTGCGGGCGGAGGGCGAGACACGGCCCCTGCGGACCTTCCTCAACCAGCCCGCGCAGCGGGACCGCACGGATCAGGAGCGGCTGCGGCGCTTTCTCGGCACCAAGAAGGGCCGCAAGATCCGCTACGGCCGGGTCCTCGTCGAGGCGCTTCGGCCCGAGCGGGTGCCCACCCCGCTCGACGCCCTGCTCACCGGCGTCTGACCGGTCGGCACCGGATCGGGGAAGGAGCGGTCACCGAAGAGGACCCGGGCGGCCGCGGCCCGGCCAAGCGGGGTGCGCAGCAGGGCGAACGCCGCCGTGGTCGCGGCCGGTGTCCGGATGTGTCCCAGGCCCCTGCGCATGCTGAGCCGCCCCCGGAACCGGGCGCGCAGGGCGGCTCCGTCGTAGTGGGCGAGCGGGGCCGTGCCGCCCGAGCGCAGCGCGTCGTCGAGGACGGCGGCGGCCAGCTCCGACAGGCGCAGGCACGGGTCCAGACCGCCGGCGGTGAGCGGGGACACCGCGCCCGCCGCGTCCCCCACCAGCAGTCCGTCGCCGCACGCGATGCGCCGCAGAACTCCGCCGACGGGTATCGGCCCGCCGCGCCGCTCCACCGACTCGGGCCGCCGTACGCCGTCCAGCCCGGGGGCCGACGCGCTGAACCGTTCCATCGTGCGGCGCAGCCCCTGCGGGAAGCGTTCGGCATAACCGGCGACCCCGACATGGGCGTGCTCCCCGTCGTGCACCACCCAGGCGAGGTAGCCGGGGGCGAGGGAGGGGTCGAGGACGCAGTGGAAGGTCGGCGGTTCGCCGTTCGGGGGGACAGCGAAGACCTCCTCGGCGCCGACCAGCATGCGGCGGTTGTGGTCGAGGCCGAGGTCGCGGGCGACGGTCGAACGGGCCCCGTCGGCGCCGACGACGAAGCGCGCCCGGACCGTGACCGGACCGTCGCGGCCAGCCAGCCGGAAGGTGTCGCCGTCCCGGCCGGCGTAGCGCGTCCCCAGGGCCAGCAGCACACCGGCGTCGATCGCGGCCTCCGCCGCTGTCTCGTACAGCGGCCCCATGTCGCCCACCCGGAACTCGTCACGGTCGCTGACCAGGCTGACGGGGCGGCGCAGACCGGGGGGATAGAGCACCACGCGCCGGATGGGCGGTCCGAGATGCTCGTCGGGCAGCGGAAAGTCATCGAGTGTCTTGCGTACGAAGATGCCGGTGGTGCGGATCGCGCCGCCGAGGGCGGTGCGCCGTTCGGCCAGGAGCACGTCGTGGCCCTGGCGGGCGAGCAGGGTGGCGACGTGCAGGCCGGCCAGTCCGGCGCCGACCACCAGGACGTCCGTGTCGACGGTCCGCGCGCGGCGGGCTGGTGTGGGCATGGCGGTACTCCTTCGGGACGTCGAAGACGAGCGCTTCGATCGACTTACGATGGGAAGCTATCGAATTTCGATAGGTCAGGCAAGCGCCGACCGCCTGGCGCGAGGCGGACGCGAGCACCCGTTTCACCGAAAGCGGGAAGCGGCCCCGGGAACTCCCGCACCGCGGACGCGACTTGGACCGGACCAAGCACTTGACAGGCGCTTCAGTCACTCCTTAAATCACGGACTGAAGTAAGTAAGGTTTCCTATCCTCTCCCCCACCTGCCGCCGCGCGGCCGTCACGGAGTCCACCGCCACCTTTGGCATGTCCTAGACATATCGAAAGGTGTGCTGCGGCCGCGTGCCGGGCCTCGGCGGCAAGAAGGACAGTGACTCATGACCACGACACTTCTGAGCAGACCCGCGCTGCGCGGCGCGCTCGGCACGGCGGCCGTCGCCGCCCTGCTGGCAGGTCTCCACTCGGTCCCGGCGAGCGCCGCCGCTGCCGCCACCGGACGGATCACCGGGCTCGGCGGCAAGTGCGTGGACGTGGCCGGTGCGAATACCGCCAACGGCACGGCCGTACAGCTCTACGACTGCAACGGCACCTCGGCGCAGAACTGGACGGTGGGCTCCGACGGCACGGTCCGGGCGCTGGGGAAGTGTCTGGACGTCGCCTCGGGAGGCACGGCCGACGGTACGCCGGTCCAGCTGTGGGACTGCAACGGCAGCGCCGCCCAGAAGTGGGTCGTCACCGGGGCGCGTGACATCGTCAACCCGCAGGCCGACAAGTGCCTGGACGTGACCGGCAACAGCTCCGCCAACGCCACCCGCCTGCAGATCTGGACCTGCACCGGCGCCGCCAACCAGAAATGGACCGCGCCCAGCGGCGACACCTCGCCGAGCGGGCCCGGCGCCATGGCCGTCGCACCGTACCTCTACAACGGCTGGGGCAGCCCGCCGAACCCCACCACCGTGATGAACGCGACCGGCGTCAAGTGGTTCACACTGGCCTTCGTCCTCAGCAACGGATACTGCAATCCGCAGTGGGACGGCAGCCGTCCGCTGACCGGCGGCGTCGACCAGCAGACCGTCAACACCGTGCGGGCGGCCGGCGGTGACGTCATCCCGTCGTTCGGCGGCTGGAGCGGCAACAAGCTGGAGAGCTCCTGCGGCAGCGCGGGCGAACTGGCCGCGGCCTACCAGAAGGTCATCAACGCCTACGGGCTCAAGGCGATCGACATCGACATCGAGGCGGCGGCGTACGACAGCCCGACCGTGCAGCAGCGCACCGTCGACGCACTCAAGACGATCAAGGCGAACAACCCGGGGATCAAGGTGTACGTCACCTTCGGCACCGGGCAGAACGGCCCCGACAGCAGCCTGATCGGCAAGGCCGCCGCCTCCGGACTCACCGTGGACAGCTGGACGATCATGCCGTTCAACTTCGGCGGCGCGGGCCAGAACATGGGGCAGCTCACCGTGCGGGCGGCCGAGGGGCTGAAGACCGCCGTCAAGAACGCCTACGGGTACTCGGACGACCAGGCCTACCGGCACACCGGCATCTCGTCGATGAACGGCATCACCGACAACGGCGAGACGGTGACCGTCGCCGACTTCCGCACCATCCTCGCCTACGCGCAGCAGCGGCACCTGGCCCGGCTGACCTTCTGGTCGGTCAACCGCGACCGCCCCTGCACCGGAGGCGGCGCCGACACCTGCTCGGGCGTCTCCCAGCAGCCCTGGGACTTCACCCGGGTGTTCGCGCAGTACAACGGCTGACCGACAGGAGAACACACGATGTCCCGACCTTCGAGACCGCCCGTCGGCGGCCGCCGCCCCTGACCGCCGCGTTCGCGGCGGCCGCCACCGCCGCCTCCGTCCTCATCGCCGTCCAGCCGGCCCAGGCGGCCGCCGCCGCGGTGCCGTCGGGCTGGTCGGCCGTGGTGAACGGCGGCAGCGGCAAGTGCCTGGACGCCCGCGCCGCGGGCACCGTCAACGGCACGGCCGTACAGCAGTACACCTGCAACAACACCACGGCGCAGCAGTGGAGTTTCACGCCGACGAGTGACGGCTATGTACGGATCGGCAACCGCAACGACTCCGGGCAGGTGATCGATGTCAGCGACGTGTCCACCGCCGACAACGCGGCCGTGCACCTGTGGACGTACGGCGGGGGCGCCAACCAGCAGTGGCTCCCGGTCGACGAGGGCGGCGGCGCGTACCGCTTCGTCAACCGGAACAGCGGCAAGTGCCTCGACGTGCCGGCCGCCTCGGCGGCCGACGGCGTGCAGCTGGTGCAGTACGCCTGCAACGGCACGGCGGCCCAGCGCTTCCAGGTCACGCCCGTGAGCACCGCGCCCGGGGACGTCGATCTCGGCCCCAACGTGGCCGTGTTCGACCCGTCGATGCCCTCGTCCACCATCCAGGGCCGGCTCGACTCGATCTTCCGGCAGCAGGAGACGAACCAGTTCGGCAGCCAGCGCCAGGCGATCCTGTTCAAGCCGGGCACGTACAGCAACGATGTGAACGTCGGCTTCTACACCCAGGTCCTGGGGCTCGGGCAGTCGCCGGACTCGGTGACCATCAACGGTGCCGTGCACGTCGAGGCCGACTGGTTCCCGCCGCAGAACGCCACCCAGAACTTCTGGCGCGGCGCCGAGAACCTGTCGGTGAATCCGGTCGGCGGCACGGACCGCTGGGCGGTCTCGCAGGCGTCCGGGTACCGGCGCATGCATGTGCGGGGCAATCTGGAGCTCAGTGACGGCGGCTGGTCCAGCGGCGGCTTCATGGCCGACAGCAAGATCGACGGTCAGGTCCGCTCCGGTACCCAGCAGCAGTGGCTGACCCGCAACTCCCAGCTGGGCAGCTGGAACGGCTCCAACTGGAACATGGTCTTCGTGGGCAGCCAGGGTGTGCCCGGCAACACCTTCCCCAACCCGCCGTACACCACGGTCGACCGGACGCCGACGGTCCGCGAGAAGCCGTTCCTGTACGTCGACGGGGCGGGCGCCTACAAGGTGTTCGTCCCCTCACTGCGGGCGAACTCGACGGCGACCACCTGGGCGAACGGGAACGCGGCGGGCACCTCGCTCGGCATGGACCGGTTCCACATCGTGAAGCCGGGGGCGACCGCCGCACAGCTCAACGCGGCGCTGGCCGAGGGCAAGAACCTGCTGGTGACGCCGGGTGTCTACCATCTGAACGAGACCCTGCGGGTGACCCGTCCCGACACCGTGGTCCTCGGGCTCGGCCTCGCCACCTTCGTCCCGGACAACGGCGTCACAGCCATGACGGTCGCCGACGTCGACGGGGTGAAGCTCGCGGGTGTCCTCTTCGACGCCGGCACCGCCAACTCCCGTACCCTCGTGGAGGTGGGCCCGTCCGGCGCGGCCGCCGACCACGCCGCGAACCCCACCTCCCTGCACGACGTGTACTTCCGGGTGGGCGGCGCGCACGCCGGCAAGGCCACCACGAGCCTCGTCGTCAACAGCGACGACGTCATCGGCGACCACATGTGGATCTGGCGCGGCGACCACGGCAACGGCATCGGCTGGAACACCAACACCGCCGACACCGGCCTCGTCGTCAACGGCGACGACGTCACCATGTACGGCCTGTTCGTCGAGCACTACCAGAAGCACCAGACCATCTGGAACGGCAACGGCGGGCGCACGTACTTCTACCAGAACGAGATGCCGTACGATCCGCCCAGCCAGGCCGCCTGGATGAACGGCTCCACCCAGGGGTACGCCGCCTACAAGGTCGCGGACAGCGTGACCAGCCACCAGGCGTACGGGCTCGGCAGCTATTGCTTCTTCAACGTCAATCCGGGTGTGATCGCCGAGCACGCCTTCGAGGTCCCCAACAGGCCGAACGTCCGCTTCCAGAACATGGTGACGGTCTCCTCGGCGGCACCGGCACCATCCGCCATGTCATCAACGACCGCGGCGGCCCCTCCAACTCGTCGACCAACGTGGCCAATCTGGTCAGCTACCCGTGACAGGGCCCGCGCACTGCCGCTCCCGAGCCGAGGGGCAGTGCGCGGCCTCCGACCGGGCTGATCCCGGGCGGCGCCGGAAGGGGAATCGCCCTACAGAAACCCCGCCCCGGGTCCGTGGCCGCCTCCCGGTCGCCACGGGCCCGTCCCCGAGTGGTGGGCCCTGGGACCTGCGCGTACGGTCGAACGGTGGACTCCCGAAAGGGCGACCCCGCATGACCAGAAGCACTCCGCGTTCGGCTTCCGCACCGCGGGGCGCCGCCCGGGACACCGGCGGCGCCCGCAAGGCGATGGCCCTGCTGGTCATCGCCTCGTGCCAGCTGATGGTGGTGCTGGACATCACCATCGTGAACATCGCGCTGCCGCACATCCAGAGTTCCCTGGACTTCTCCACCACGAGCTTGTCCTGGGTGGTCAGCGCCTACACACTCACCTTCGGCGGTCTGCTGCTGCTCGGCGGCCGGACCGGCGACATCCTCGGCAGACGGCGCGTCTTCATCACCGGGGTACTGCTGTTCGTGACGGCCTCGCTGCTCGGCGGGCTCGCCCAGAACTCCGGCCAACTCCTCGCCGCCCGCGCCTTCCAGGGCATGGGCGGAGCCATCGCCTCCCCACGGCCCTGGCCCTGATCAGTACGACGTTCCGTGAAGGGCCGGAACGCAACCGGGCGTTCGGGGTGTTCGCCGCGGTGTCGGCGGGCGGCGGCGCGATCGGACTGCTCGCCGGGGGCATCCTCGTCGAGTGGCTGAACTGGCGCTGGGTGCTCTTCGTCAACGTGCCGATCGGCCTCCTCGTCGCCCTCGCCGCACCGCACTTCATCAAGGAGTCCGAACGCCACCCGGGCCGCTTCGACATCACCGGCGCGCTCACTTCCACGGCCGGCATGGTGCTGCTCGTCTACGGGTTCATCAGGGCAGCGCAGGACGGCTGGCGGGACACGCTCACGCTCGTCTCGTTCGCCGCGGCCGTCGTGCTCCTCGCCCTGTTCATCCTGGTGGAGCGGAGGTCCCGGCAGCCGATCACCCCGCTGCACATGTTCGCCGACCGGAACCGGGCGGGCACGTACGGCATCATGCTGTGCCTGGCCGCGGCGATGTTCGGCATGTTCTTCTTCCTGACGCTGTTCGTGCAGGACGTGCTGGGCTTCAGTCCGCTCCAGACCGGGCTCGCCTTCCTGCCGATCAGCGCCGTCATCGCGGTCGGTGCCGGGCTGGCCTCACGGTTCCTGCCGGTGTACGGACCCAAACCCTTCATGGTGGGGGTGGTGTGCTGGCGGCGGCCGGCCTGGCCTGGCTGACGCTCACCGACGTCCACTCCACCTACGCGGGCAGTGTCCTCGGTCCGATGCTGGTCTTCAGCCTCGGCATGGGCATGGAGTTCGTGTCGCTGACGCTGATGGCGCTGTCCAACGTGCCTGTCCCGGAGACCGGGGCGGCCTCCGGGCTCCTGAACGCCACCCAGCAGGTGGGCGGCTCGCTCGGACTCTCCATCCTGGTCACGATGTTCGGTACGGCGAGCCGCAACGAGGCGGAGGAGCAGATACCGCGCTTCCTCCAGCAGGCGACCCCCGCCGAACGGCTGCGTTTCCAGCGGACGGGGAACTGCCGTCGCCCTGGGGCGACCAGGTCCTCGCCTCCGGGGTGTCTGCGGCCTTCGTCACGGCGGCGGTCTTCGCCGCGATCGCCGCGCTGATCGCCGTCCTCGCCATCCAGGTCCGCCCCTCCGACCTGCAGCGCCTCAAGGGCGGGTGAGCGGGTCAGCGCCCGCGGACCTTCAGATCCGCGACCACGGGCCGGTGGTCGGAGGCCTCCGTGGCCACGGTGCGGGCACCGGTGACCCGGACGTCCGGTGAGACGGTGACCAGGTCGATGCGCTTGACCGGTTCGCTCGCCGGATAGGTGGCGCCGGCGCCGGGGCTGCGTCCCGCAGCCGCTGCCACAGCGGCGCCAGCTCGAGGGCCGTCGCCTCGGCGTTGAAGTCGCCGACGAGGACCTTGGGCCCGCGGTCGGCGGCCAGGACGCCGAGCATGTCCGCCACCTGAGCCTCACGGATGGACGGGTCGGCCCGGTAGTCCAGGTGTGTGGTGTAGACGTGCACGCGCGCGCCCCGCACATCGAGCACCACTTCGGCGAAGCCGGGCGCGGGGGCCGGCACCGGGTCGGGGGTCTGGGTGGAGAGCCGGGTGATCTCGTGGTTCTCGGCGGCGAGCACCCGGTGACGGCTCAGCACGGCGACGCCGTACCGCCGGCGCTCGGTGGTTCCGGCGGCCGGTTCCAGGTCGTAGATGGGGGCGAAGAACACCCGCATGCGCAGCTTCTCGGCGAGGGCGCGGGCCTCGTCGGCGAATTCGCTGCGGGCGCCCCAGTGGACGTCGACCTCCTGGAGGCCGATCACATCGGCACGCAGATCGCGCAGGGCGGCGGCGGTGCGGTCGAGGTCGAACACCTGGTCCTCGCCGGTGCCGGCGTGGATGTTGTACGTCGCCACCCGCAGCGGCACCACAGGCGCGTGCGCGCCGGTGGCACGGGCGGCTGTCGCGGGTAACGCCGTGGCCAGCACGGAGGCGGCGAGTACGGCGGCGGCCCGCCCGGTGCGGAGGGGACGTCGGGCTCTGGGCTTCATGCCTTCTCCAGATCGGCTGAGGGGAGGACCGGAACCGAATGGAAGCACACGTGGTCATGCACCGTGGAGCTTTTCGGCAGGTGCCCGAGGGGCGCGGGGGCGGGGCCCGTGTCGACATGCGGCTCCGCCGGCGCGGGTGCGAACGGGGGTCTGGGGCAGCGCACCCCGGGACGGGGCGGCGGGGGCGGGGAACCGTGCCTCCGCTCCTTTCCGGTGCGGAGGCGCCGGTCTCCGTGCCCGCCGCCCCGTCCCTCCGGCGCCTCGCCGCTCACAAGAAGTGACACGGTGTGTCGCCGCCGGGCCACCGACGATGCGCCCACCGCCGGACCGGCTTGTAGCATGATTGTGCGGGAGTGGGAAGGACAACGATGCGCACTGCGGATGGCACCGATTCCCTCGACCGGGCGACGCGGGACTTCCTCGCGGCCCGTCCACAGCTGTTCGGTATCGCGTACCGAATGCTCGGCAGTTCCGCGGAGGCCGAGGACGTCCTTCAGGAGGCATGGCTGCGCTGGCAGAACACCGACCGCGGCCGCGTCCACGAGCCCACGGCGTTACTGACCACGATCACCACGCGGCTGGCCATCAACGTCGCCCGGTCCGCGCGGGTGCGACGGGAGGCCTACGTCGGACCGTGGCTTCCCGAACCCGTCGACACCGGCCAGGACCCGCAGCTGGGCGCCGAACGGGCCGAGGCGCTGGAGATGGCGGTCCTCCTCCTGCTCGAGAAGCTGAACCCGCTGGAGCGGGGTGCCTATGTGCTGCGGGAAGCCTTCGACTACCCCTACCAGCAGGTCGCGGAGATCCTGGAGACGAGTGAGGCCAACGCCCGTCAGCTGGTGAGCCGGGCACGCAAGCACCTCGTCGCCGAGCGCAAGGAGCCGGTCGGACCCGCGGAGCACAAGCGCCTGCTGGAGGTGTTCCTCGCCGCCGCCCAACGGGGCGACATGGCGGTGCTGGAGAACGTGCTCGCCGCCGACGTCGTCAGCTACGCGGACGGCGGAGGCATCCGGGGCGCCTCGCGGATCCCCGTCGTGGGAATCGACCACGTCTCCAAGTACCTCGCCGCCTTCGCCCCCCGGTTCTGGCCGCGGGCACGGCCACGGTGGGTCGAGGCCAACGGCAGGCCGGCGGTCCTCGTCTCGGTCGACGGGGACCCCATGGCCCTGCTGTCCATCGACGTGTCGGCGGACGGCATCGACCGGATCATGTGGGTGATGAACCCGGACAAGCTGTCCCCGTACGTGGCGTCGCTGAGCGGCTGAACCCCCATGCCGTACGTGGCGTCGCTGAGCGGCTGAACCCCCATGCCGCCCGTGACCGTCGGCGGCGGCGCGTCCGCGCGCGGGAGGGCCTCGGGGATCACCCGCGAAAGCATTCGCCGAGTGACACGGGAAGGAAAAGTCCGGAATCCCCCCGGGATCTCCGTCACAGAAAGAGGTCCCACCCGGTCTTTCCGGGTGAAGGCATCAACGATCGATTCCGAGAGGATCTCCCTCATGAAGATCGTAGTCATCGGCGGTACCGGGCTCATCGGCTCGAAGCTGGTCGAAAAGCTCAAGGCTCATGGCCACGAGGCGGTGCCGGCCGCGCCCCATACGGGTGTCAACACGCTGACCGGCGAGGGCCTCGCGGAGGTGCTGCGGGACGCCACCGTCGTGGTCGACGTGTCGAACTCGCCGTCGTTCGCGGACGACGCCGTCATGGAGTTCTTCCGCACCTCGACCACCAATCTCCTCAAGGCGGCGTCGGAGGCCGGTGTGACGCACCACGTCGCCCTCTCCGTGGTCGGCACCGAACGGCTCCAGGAGAGCGGCTACTTCCGTGCCAAGCGGGTACAGGAGGAGCTGATCAAGGAGTCCGGGATGCCGTACTCCATCGTGCACGCCACGCAGTTCTTCGAGTTCATGAAGGGCATCGCGGACCTGTCGACCGAGGGGACACCGTCCGTCTCGCCCCGGTGAGGTTCCAGCCCATGTACTCCGACGACGTGGCCGCCGCCGTGGGCCGTACGGCCGTGGGAGCGCCCGTCAACGGAGTGGTGGATGTGGCCGGCCCCGAGGCGTTCCAGCTGGACGAGTTCATCCGCGACGCCCTCGCCGCCGAGAACGACCCGCGCACCGTCGTCACGGACCCCGGGGCCCCGTACTCGGGCGCCCCGGTGGAGGAGACCACGCTCCTTCCCGGCCCCGGCGCGCGACTCGCCGAGACCACCTTCTCCGACTGGCTCGCGCAGCGGAAGTGAGTTCTGCCGGAGGCAGGAGATCGGCGGCGTACCGCTGGACTCCCTGTCCCCCGCCGTACGCGGCAGGCGACTCCGCGTGCGAGGGGCGGGCAAAGGCGTCGTAGGTGTCCGCGTCAGACCTTCTCGGCGACCCGCTCCCCGGGCGTGGGCCGGTCCTCGGCAGGAGCGTCGGGGGCCGCGTCGAGTTCGGTGAGCATGGCCTTGGTGAAGCCGAAGTAATAGGTGGCGAGGAAGCCCGCCGCATAGCCGACGAGCAGTCCGGCGGCGTAGACGGCGATCGTCTGCCCCGGACCGCGGTTGCCGTCGAGGAGGGGAAGAGCGCCCACCCGGAAGGGCCGATCGCGGTCGAACCGACGTCCGTGCCCAGTTGGTTGAAGAGTCCGACGAACGCGCCGCCGAAGGCACCGCCCGCGCAGGCGGTGATGAACGGGCGTCCCAGGGGCAGGGACACACCGTAGATGAGGGCTCGCCGACGCCGAGGAACCCGGGCCAGAGCGCGGACTTGACGGTGGTCCGGATCGAGGTGTTGCGGGGCAGCCGAAGGTAGATCGCGATCGCCGCGCCGACCTGGCCCGCGCCCGCCATCGCGAGGACGGGCAGCAGGACGGTGAAGCCGGCACCTTCGATCAGGGTGGTGTGGATGGGGATCAGGGCCTGGTGCAGGCCCAGCATGACCAGGGGCAGGAAGAGGCCGCCGAGAAGGAACCCGGCGGCCGCGCCGCCGTGCGACAGCAGCCCGTCGGCGGCGTCACCGATCCAGGCGGACACCTCACCGGCGAGGAACATCAGGCCGAACAGGGTCGCCAGTCCGGCCACCAGCACCGTGACGGTGGGGGTCACCAGGACGTCGAGGGCCTCGGGCACCCGGCGCCGGCACCACTTCTCCACGTACACGGCGAGCCAGGCGGCACCCAGGGCGCCGAGCACACCGCCCTGGCCGGGTGAGAGGTGCTGGCCGAACGCCTCCACCTCGGCCACTCCGGCGTAGACGACGATCGACGCGACGGCACCGCCCAGGATGGGCGTACCGCCGAACTCCCTGGCGGTGTTGTAGCCGACGAAGACGGCGATCAGCGCCATGAACCCCGACGCCACGGCGGCCAGGGCGGGTGTGAGGCCCGGCAGCCAGTGCAGGTTGATCAGCAGGCCGTTCAGGCCGGCGATGATGCCGCAGCCGATGAGCGCGGGGATCAGCGGCACGAAGATGTTCGCGATCCGGCGCAGGAACAGCTTGAACGGGGTGGCGTTCCTCGCCTTGCGCTCGGCCCTGAGCGCCGCTCCCCGCGCGGAGAGCGCCTCCGCCGTCACGGGGTCGTCTTCGCGGTTCGGGGCGGCCCCGGACCGCTCCGCGCCGACCAGGGCCTCGAACTCGGGGGTCACACGGGCCACCGTCCCCGGGCCCAGCACGATCTGGTACGTATCGTCCTCGACGACCCCCATGACCGCGGGAAGTGCCTTGAGCGGCTCGTCCTGTACGAGGGACCGGTCGCGCAGTCCCAGCCGGAGCCGGGTCATGCAGTGGGCCACCGACGTCACGTTCTCCGCGCCCCCGACCAGGGGCAGGATGGCGGCGGCGGTGGCGTGGTGCTTGTTCTCTTCGCTCATGGTGCGGTCACGCCTTGCTGTGAGAGTGCGGCCGGTGCGTCGACGGACACCGGGATGCCGGAAACCACGTCGCCGGCGGTAGGAGCCGACGCGTCCAGGATTTCGCGGCGTGGACGAGCCGGCCGCCCATGGCCATCCGTTCGGTGACCGCGTCGGTCGCGGCGGCTGCCGCCGGGAGCTGTGCTGCGACGGGGCTCCCCGTACCCCATGGGAGATGTGGCGCAGGTCACATCGCGCGCCTGTCACGGATGAGAGCCCCGTCCCGGTCATGAGGGTGTAACCGGACTACGGAGGACGGATCCCACCATGGACGCTCGCATCGACTTCTTCGGCAACGCGCTCGCCGGCAAGGTGCTCAAGCACCTCAACTCCGCGAACAAGGCGGTGCACGACTCGACACTGCCGGTCGCGACCCAGGAACTGGTGAAGATCCGCGCCAGCCAGATCAACGGCTGCGGCTTCTGCACCGACATGCACACCAAGGACGCCGCCGCCGAGGGCGAGACCCAGCAGCGCCTCAACCTGGTGGCCGCCTGGCGCGAGGCCAAGGTCTTCACCGAGGCCGAGCGTGCCGCGCTGGAGCTGGCCGAGCAGGGCACGCGCATCGCGGACGCCGCCGGCGGTGTCACGGACGAGGCCTGGGCGAACGCCGCGAAGCACTACGACGAGGACGAGCTCGCCGCACTGCTCTCGCTGATCGCGCTCATCAACGCCTACAACCGCGTCAACGTCATCAACCAGCAGCCCGCCGGCGACTACCGGCCCGGACAGTTCGGCTGAGCCTCCCGAGGGAGAGGGGAGGGCGGTGCGGGCGGCCGAACCTGGCTCTCCGGGGCCCGGCTGCTGAATGCCTCAACGCCCCCGCCCCGCCCGCGGCGAGGAGGGAACAGGGCCGGACGATTTCCGGGCGGGCCGGGGCTCAGGCGGTGGGGCGCGGGGCGCGCAGATGGGCCCGCTGTGCCAGTTCGCCCTCGCCCGGAGTTCGAGCACGGGCTTGCCCGCGGAGGAGTCGCGCAGATCACACTCTCTTAAATAGGAATCTGGAATGCCAATTAACCAGCATGCTGTTGCGCGCAGATCCACGAAGCACACCAGTGCCCATGAAGGAGCCAGAAGATGCTCTCCGCCCAGTCGATCCCGGTCGTCGAAGCCACGCTGCCCGCCGTAGGGGCCTCCCTCGGCAGCATCACCGAGCTGTTCTACCGCCGGATGTTCGAGGAGCGCCCGGAGCTGCTGCGTACCCTCTTCAACCGCGCGAACCAGGCCAGTGGCGCTCAGCGCGAGGCCCTGGCCGGGGCCGTCGCCGCCTTCGCCACCACGCTGGTGGAGCGGCCCGGGGAGCGGCCCGACGCCGTCCTCGGGCGCATCGCCCACAAGCACGCCTCCCTGGGCATCACCTCCGACCAGTACACGCTCGTCGGCCGGCATCTGATGGGCGCCGTCGGCGAGGTGCTCGGGGACGCGGTGACGCCCGAAGTGGCCGCCGCCTGGGACGAGGTGTACTGGCTCATGGCCAACGCGCTGATCGCCATGGAGGCACGGCTGTACGCCGGGGCGGGGGTCGAGAACGGGGCCGTCTGGCGGGACATGGAGATCGCCGACCGGATCGAGGAGTCGGTCGACGCGGCCTCCTTCGAGCTGCGCCGGCCCGACGGCGACCCCACCGAGCCGTTCACGCCCGGCCAGTACGTCAGCGTCCAGGTCGAACTGCCCGACGGGGCGAAGCAGATACGCCAGTACAGCCTCTCCTCCGCGCCGGGCCGCAAGACCTGGCGCATCACCGTGAAGCGGGAGCGCTCCGCCGACGGCCGGGCACCCGAGGGCGAGGTGTCGACCTGGCTGCACGCGAACGCCCGCCCGGGTGACCTCGTCAAGGTCTCCCTGCCGTTCGGCGATCTGGTGCTCCCCGAGGGCGACAGCCCGCTGCTGCTCGCCTCCGCCGGCATCGGTGTCACCCCCATGCTGTCGATGCTGGACCACCTGGTCGAGACCGCGGCCGGGCGTCACGTCACCGTCCTGCACGCCGACCGCTCCCCCGCCCACCACGCCCACCGACTGGAGATGGAGGAACTCGTCGGCCGCCTGCCGAACGCCGCGCTGCACGTCTGGTACGAGACGCCCGAGGAACCCGTCATGCCTCACGTGCACGAGGGCTGGGCCGACGTGTCCCGGCTGGCACTGCGCGAGGGCGTCAGCGCGTTCCTGTGCGGCCCGCTGCCCTTCATGCAGGGCGTACGCGGTGACCTGCTCGCCCAGGGCGTCGGCCCGAAGGACATCCACTACGAGGTGTTCGGCCCCGACCTCTGGCTCAGCAAGTAACACGACGCACGACGCGACGGCAGGCGACCCGCCTGCCGTCGCGTTCGCGTTTCCCGTCCTGCCGTCTGCCGTCATGTGTGCGTGCCACGCGGTTCATGGAGTTCGTGGACACCATCCTGTCCTGGAACACCGAAGGTGACACCGTTCGCCCACGTGGCTAGGTGACCGGACGGCCTCCCACCAGGGCCGGAGCCGACGCAATCCCCGCGCTCGGAAACAGTGCCGATACCGTGGGCGATATGATGTGGTGGGAAGGCCGAGGATGAGAGGAACACATGGTTTCCGGAACTCGCGCGGTGCACAACATCCAGGTCACCGCTGAAAGCCTTCAGGAGGACCTCAGCCGCCTGGAGATGCAGAAGCATGCTCTGGAGAGGGAACTCGCCGCCGTCGTGGCCCACTTGGGCTCAGTCCAGCGGGCGCTCAGCACCCTCCGGGCCCTGATGCGCGACCCGTCGGCCGGTCCGGCGGACACCGCCCCGGCGGCGGAGCCGCGGCAGACGCCGGCGCCCCGCGCGGACCCGCCCCCGAACGCCACGGAGAAGACTCCGGCCCAGGCCCTCCGCACCTCCACCGCCGCCGACGCGGACGCCGAAGGGCAGAAGAAGTACGGCAGGCTCACCGAGCAGATCCTCGACTACTTCGCCGCCGCGGGGGACACGGACGTACGGGCCCGTGACGTGGCCGCGGCCCTCGGCCGGGACACCGACAGCGGAACCATCAACGCGGTCCGCAGCACCCTCGACCGGCTCGTCGGGACGTCCCGTATCCGGCGCAGCGGCCGTGGCCTGTACCGCGCCAAGCGTTCCTGATCCTCTCTCCACGGTGTGATGACACACGGCACACTGTCCTGAGTGTGCCGTGTCCCATGGCACACCCTCTGGGAAGTGTGCACGCTTGTCGGGGCCGGGGATCACGCACCGGGCGGCCGGGCCGCCGTACGGGCGTAGCGGAGTGCCAGGAGCGCGAAGGCCTCGGCCAGTTCCGGCGGTCCGACGACCTCGACGTCGGCGTCGAAGCGGCCGATGCCGGCGGCCAGGGCGGGCCAGGACCAGGAGCCCAGGGTGAGACGGCAGCGGTCCGGGCCGAGTTCCTCGACCACGGCGTCCTGGGCGTGCCGGGAGACCGTGGCGGCCGGCAGGTTCAGGATCACCTCGCCGCGGCAGGGCCACTCCCCGGGCCGTCCGCGCCCCGGAACCTGCCGGTGACGAAGGCGGCCACATCGCCTCCGGGGACTTCGCGGGGTGCGAAGCGGGGTCCGGTCGGGGTGCGCGGATTGACGCGGTCGGCGCGGAAGACGCGCCAGTCGGCGCGGTCGAGGTCGTAGGCGACGAGATACCAGCGTCCGCGCCGGCTCACGAGGTGATGCGGCTCCACTCGTCGCGGCGGGGTCGTGGCATCCTGCGGCGTGGCGTAGTCGAATCGCAGAACCTCGCCGGCGTGCACGGCGGCGCTCAGGGTCATGAGCAGCACCCCGTCGACGGGCGGGGCGGCTCCACCGTGGTCACCCGGAGGGTGTCGACGCGGTGGCGCAGCCGCGCGGGCAGGACCTGCCGGACGGTGGCCAGGGCGCGGGCCGCGTCCTCGCGGATCGCGGCGCCCGACGCGGCGGCGGTCCGCAGGGCGACGGCGAGGGCGACGGCCTGCTCGTCGTCGAACAGCAGCGGCGGCAACCGGGTGCCGGCGTCCAGCCGGTAGCCGCCGTCGGGGCCCTTGAACGCCGCGACGGGATAGCCGAGTTCACGCAGCCGGTCGATGTCACGGCGTACGGTCCGCGGGCTCACGCCCAGCCGCTCGGCCAGCAGCGCACCCGGCCAGTCGCGGCGTGCCTGGAGCAGGGAGAGCAGGGACAGCAGTCGCGCTGAGGTCTTCGGCATGCCCTCGATCCTGCCCGGGGAAGAGGACACGCCCTGGCCTCTTCCCCTGCGACGGTCCTCCCGTGTCGTTGTCGGTCTTCGGAGGACCTGGCGTCGGTCGAATTCCTGCCTGACGAGGACGGGGCCCGCCTCTCACCGTCTGTGCGGCACCGCGTCACTGTGCTCGGCCCATGCTTCTTCCCGCCCCGATCTCCGACACCGAGAGCCGCGCCAGGTGTCGCGACGGGCGTCTCCGGTCCGCGGTCAGCCGGCCCGCTGCTGGGTGAGGATCGCCGCCAGGAGTTCGGGGTCGAACACCGAGGTGTCGGCGAGCCGGGTGGCCGCGGTGAGCGAGTTGAGCATGGCCTTGGTGACCCGCAGGGCGGCGGCCGAGCGGCGCAGTACGGGCTTGGCCCAGGCCATGACGGCGTCGTCGAGTTCCTCCTGCGGCACGACCCGCTGGAGGACCGACAGGCCGAGGGCCTCCTGGGCGTCGAAGACCCTTGCGGTGAGGATGAGTTCGCGCACCCGGGCGACCCCCACCTCGCTGATCAGCCGGGGAAGCAGCCCGCCCCAGGCCGGTGGCACGCCGAGGGCGAGTTCCGGCAGCCGGAAGGTGGCGGTGTCGGCACCGACGCGCAGATCGCAGGCGAGCGCGAGGCCGACACCGGCGCCGACGGCCCGGCCCTGGACCCGGGCGATGGTGACGGCGGGATGGGCGGTGAGGGCCTCGCACACCCGCAGGGCCTTGGTGCCGTTGGCGCGGACACCGCCGCCGGCCGGGTCGTCGGCGAGGTGCCGGGGAACTCGCTGCGGTCGCCGCCGAGACAGAAGGCGTCCCCTGCGGCGGCCAGCACCAGGACCCGTACCGCGGGGTCCTGTTCGTCGAGGACGGTGAGGAGGTCGTCCAGCATGGCGTCGGTGACGGCGTTCCCTCTTCGGGGACGTTCAGTTCGACGGTGAGGAGAGGACCCTGCCGGTAGGTGCGCAGGGTCTTCAGTATCCGGTCGGCGGGGAGACCGACGAGGGACGGGGCACTCATGTCGCTACTTTCAGAGAGTTGATGCGGCGGAAGACGAGCCGGGAGACGTCGTAGGAGGGAGGTCCGGTGGGCCGCAGGGTGGGAAAGCGTTCCAGCACCTGGGCGATGAGCTCCCGGGCCTCGGTCCGCGCGAGGGCCGCGCCGAGGCAGTAGTGGGCGCCGCTGCCGAACGTGATGTGCCCGCCGCCGCGCAGGACGTCGAAGACGTGCGGCTCGGGGTTGCGCCGGGGATCGTGTGCCGCGGCACCGTAGAGGATGTGGACGGTGGTGTCCTTGGGCATGGGAGTCCCGGCGAGGACGAGGTCGTCGGCGGCGACATGGGAGTTGAGCCATACCGGGGGTCGTACCGCAGGGCTTCCTCGATCAGGTCCTCGATGTGGTCCGGGTTCTCGCGCAGCCATTTCGCCCGGTCGGGGTCCTCCGTGGCGAACCGCAGGGCGTTGGTCAGCAGGACCGCGCTGGTCTCCAGGGAGGCGATGGTGATGAACATCGTGAGGTGGTAGATCACCTGGTCCGCGGCGGCCCGGTCGTCCGGGTACTGGGCGTCCCAGTGGTGGATCCAGCCGGTGAGGACATCGTTGCCAGGGTGGGCGCGCCGGTCGCGGATCAGCTCGGTGAAGTACTCCCGCATCTCCAGGGTGGCCCGGCCCGCCTCCGCGAGTTCGTCCTTGCTGGGGAACAACTCCTGGGCGTACGCCTGCCGGTGGGTGAAATGCAGGATGCGCGGGACGTGTTCCTCGGGGATGGAGAGCCACTCGCAGACCGTGCGGACCGGGAGCAGTTCGGCGACGGTGCGGACGAAGTCGGCCTCCCCGTCGGCGCGCAGCCGGTCCTCCAGGTCGTCCAGCAGGCTCGAGGCCAGCGTGGCGATCCGGGGGCGCAGGGCCTCCAGGGTGGCGCGGTCGAAGGGGTTACCCAGGGCCCGTCTCTGACAGGTGTGCGACGGGGGTTGATCCGCGACAGGGTCCCGGTCAACTCCTGGGTGGCGAGCTCCTGCCAGCGGCTCGGGTCGGGCTGCCTCTCCTGCCACGCGAAGTCCGGCACGAGCCAGTCCCTGCTGCGCAGGACCTGGCTGCATGCCTCGAAACTCGTGACGAAGTAGCCGCCCCAGGGGGAAGGGACCACGTCCCCCAGGGCGCGCAACTTCTCCCAGACGGGCAGGGGTTGACCTGCCCCTCGGGCGAACGCAAATGGCGGAGAAGGGAGATGACGGCTCGGCGGTGATGGGTGGTACCGCGTATGTCGCCGACGGCGGTCACGCAGGGCTCCTTTTACTGGGCACTGGGCTCACTACCGACGGAATCTACCCCTCCCCTCCCCGCATCATGCGCCTCAGTGTGTTGCTCCTGTCACATGCGGTACATCAGACACGGAAGATGTCCAGGAAACTGCTCCAGAATCCCTTCCGCCGTGCCGGATCCGGCCGCCCCGGAGCGGACGCGGCCGACGGCATCGGCTGCTGCTGCGCACCCGGCGCCGCGGTCCGCTCCTGGAGCGCGGCCGCCATGCGGGTGGCCGGCGTGGGGCTGAACGTCACCGGCAGGGAGACCAGGGCCCGGTGGAAGGGCCCCGGACGCCATTCGAGGTCCTTCTCCGGCACGGCCAGGGCGAGATCGGGCAGCGCGTTGAGGATCCGCTCGATCGCCGTGGTGGCGATGACCTGGGCCGGGTCCTTGGCGGGGCAGGCGTGCGGCCCGGCTCCCCACGCGAGGTGGGCCCCCTTGCTGTGGGTGCGGCGGGCCTCGGCGAGCGCGGGGTCGCTGTTGGCACCCGCGAAGGAGATCACGACCGGGGTGTTGGCCTCCGCCACATGGCCGCCCAGATCGACGTCCTGCACCGGGTAGTGGGCGGCGTAGTTGGCGATCGGTGTCTGGTTCCACAGCACGTCGTCGAGGGCTTCCTCGATCAGCATGCCGCTCTGCCGGCCGCCCGCCCCGGACAGCAGCAGCACCAGGGCGCTGCCTATGAGGCTGCGCTCGGGTTCGATGCCGGCGCCCATCAACAGCGCGAGCTGGTCCTTGAGTTCCTCGTCGGTCAGCCCGGCCGGGTGCTGGATCAGCCAGGAGGTGACGTCGTCGCCCGGCTGGCGCCGCTTGCGGGCGATCAACTCCATGAGGGCGCCCGTGAGTTCCTCGTTGGCGCGCAGCGCGTCCTTGCCGTCGAAAATGGCCGACAGGGCGGTGGTGATGGTGTCACCGACGTCCGCCGGGCAGCCGAACAGCCGGTTGAACAGCAGCAGCGGCAGCAGCTTGGCGTAGTCGTTCAGCAGGTCCGCGCGGCCGCGCTCGCTGAACTGGTCGATGAGGTAGTCGGCGATCGGCTCGACATCACGCCGGATGCGCGTGGTGCTGAGCCGGGACAGGCTGTCCACCACGGCCTTGCGCAGCCGCAGATGCACCGCGCCGTCGGTGAACAGGCAGTTGGGCCGGTACGCCATCATCGGCAGCACCGGGTTGTCCATGCCGATCCGCCCCTCGCCCAGCGCCTTCCAGCGGCGGGCGTCACGGGCGAACAGTTCGGTGTTCTGCAGCACGCGCAGCGCCAGCTCGTGCCCGACGACCAGGGTGGCGTCGGTGCCGGGGGCGAGCTCGACGGGACCGGCCGGCGCGTGGGCGCGCAGCCGGTCGTAGACCTGCTGGGGGTCGGCGGCGAACGCTTCGTCGTGCATGGGGCATCTGCCGACGGTGGCGGCGGACGGGGTCTGGGGATCCATGAAGTCTTCCTTAGTGATCCGGGAACCGCGGTTCCCGGTCCGGGCGGGCGCGGGGCGGTCAGGCCGCGCGCTCCAGCAGGTGTCTTACCAACGCGATCAGCGCCTTGGCGGACGACTGCTGGTCGCGGGCGTCGCAGTAGACGACAGGAGTGTCCGGGAGCAGGTCGAGCGCCTCGCGCACCTCCGCCTCACCGTGGGTGGAGGAGGGGTCGAAGGTGTTGACGGCGATGGCGTACTCCAGGCCGTACCGCTCGATGAGGTCGATGACCGGGAAGGTCTCCTCGAGCCGCGCCGGGTCGACCAGGAGCAGTGCCCCGAGGGCACCGCGGGCCATGTCCTCCCACAGCTGCATGAAGCGCTGCTGGCCCGGGGTGCCGAAGAGGTACAGCACCAGGTCGTCGCTGAGGGTGAGCCGGCCGAAGTCCAGGGCGACCGTGGTGGTGGTCTTGTCGGCCACCCCCGCAGATCGTCGATGTGGACGGACGCCTGGGTCATCTTCTCCTCGGTGCGCAGCGGAGTGATCTCCGACAGCGAGCCGATGAAGGTCGTCTTGCCCACGGCGAAATGCCCGACAACAAGGATCTTGGCGGCGTTGGTGACCTCGTTCGAGACGTAGATGGACTTCTGCGCCGTCTCAGCCGATGAGGGATTGGAGTCCATGCAGAACCTTCTCAAGGGTCGCTCTGTCAACGTTCTGGGCCCGGGGCGGTTCGGCCCGGCGCAGCAGGTGCCCCTGCTCGGCTAAATCCGTGAGCAGCAGCCGGGCCACTCCGACGGGCAGGCCGAGGTGTCCCGCCACCTCGGCGACCGACAGGTAGCCGCCCGCGCACAGCTCCCAGATCGCCCGGACCTCGGGGCCGGCCCCCAGCGGAGGTGTCCGCTCGGGAGCCAGGGTGACCAAGGTGTGCAGCGCCAGTTCGTCCGAGGACGGCAGGCTGCGCCCGCCGGTGATGACATAGGAACGGACGAAGTCACTGGTGACGGGTGCTTCCTCGCCGGGGGTCGTCATGCGCCGCCGCCGTGGTCGTTTCGCGGCGCCACACTCATCGCCTTGCTCAGCGCCGTCACCGTCTTCTGCATGCGGAACGACATGGCCTCCATGTCGACGTCCAGCGCCGCCGAGACCGCGAGGTAGGCGCCCTGCCCCGCGGCGATGAGGAAGATCCAGCCGCCGTCGTACTCCAGCAGGGTCTGCTTCCAGATGCCGTGCCCGGCCCCCACGAAGCCGGCGACGGCCCGGCTGAGGGACTGCATGGAGCTCATCGCGGCGGCGTTGGTCTCCGCGTCGTCGCGTGAGATGTCGTCCGAACGCTGCAGCAGCAGGCCGTCACCCGAGACGAGGACCGCGTGGCGGGCTCCACGCACCTCGAGCACGTCGTTCAGCACCCACGACAGGTCGGTGTTCACTGGTGGTCAGGTCCTTCCGTGGTGTTCGTGTTCCGTCCGAGCTGGGTGCCGCGCGCGAACGCCCCGAGGCGCGACGCGGTCACCTCGCCGGCCGACTCGGACGTCTGCTCGTCCATGGCGGGCTCCGGGGCCGGCACCACCGAGATGGGTCCCTGGCGCCTGCGGCGCTGGGCAGCCCGCCGTTCGTCGTGCCCACCACGTGGGAGGGCCCGACCGGGACGGGCGCCAGCCGCTGCGGGGCGCTCTGCGGGCCCTGTTCCTCCTGGACGGGTTCGGCGGGGGTGACGGCCTCGGCCGCCAGGAGGCTCTCCGGTACTCGGATCACTGCGCGCACTCCGCCGTAGGGGGACACGGAACCGACGGAGACGGCGAAGCCGTACCGCGTGGCGAGCATGCCGCAGACCGCGAATCCGAACCGGGGAGGGTCACCGAGGCCGGTGATGTCGACCGCGCCCTCGGCGGACAGCAGGGCTGCCGCCCGGTCCTTGGTCTCCTGGTCCATGCCCAGACCGGCGTCGTCGACGATGAAGCACACACCCGTCGGCACGGCCTGGATGTTGACCTCGACCGGAGTGCCCGGTGCGCTGTACGTGGTCGCGTTGTCCAGCAGTTCCGCCAGCACCACCGCGATCGGTTCCACGGCCTTGCTGGTGACGGCGACACTGGCCTGGGCGTGGATGCTGACCCGGTTGAAGTCCTTGATGCGGCCCTGCGCACTGCGGGCCACGTCGTAGACGGTCGCCACTCCTCGCGCCGGCCCAGCCAGCCGCCGCACAGCACCGAGATGCCCTTGGCACGGCGGCCGAACTGGCTTCCGGTGTGGTCCACCGACATCAGGTCGGCCAGCACCTCGGTGTCGTCCCCGTACTTCTTCAGCAGCCCGTCGAGGAGCAGTTGCTGCTCCTCGGAGAGCGACTGGAGCGTACCCATCGCCGACTTCAGTACGGCTTTGGTCGAGGACTCCGCGTCCGCCCGTACGTTCGCGAGGTCACCGCGGTGCTGGGTGTCCAGGGAGGAGATGTGTCCCTGGAGCTGGTCGATCCGGGTCTGGGCGTGGCCCATTCCCGTCTCGAGGTCGTTCTTCGCTCTTCGGAGCGCCAGGTTGGTTCTCCGTGCCCGCTGCACTGCGAACACCGCAGCGACGAGCACCACAAGCAGGATCCACAGCAGTGGATCCCTGATCAATGACGTCATGAGACTCTCTTCAAGTCGCATCGCGCCGGAAGTCGAGCCGGGCCGCGCACACATGGGACGGGTCCGTGCCGTCGAACGGCACGGGCCTACGGCCGACCAAGCCTCAACTCCTCAGCGGTGGGGCCTTAGAGGCTGTCCCCCGTGCGCGTTGCATGACGCGCCACCAGCCTACTGAAAGTTCGATGATCTTATCAGTTCGGTGGCTTTAACCCACCTTTCCCGGAAGTCACTTGGGGACCCTCACGAGACCCACACACCCCGCACCGGAGAGCCGGTTCGGCCGTTGCGGCATGTCCCCTCCCCGCCACGGCGGAACGGTGACAGCGCCCGCTGCGGCGGCGAATCCGTGCCGCGCCAACGGCACTTCGCGGCCCTGTGGACGGCACGTGGACACGGGCCTGCGGGCCGGGGAACAACAGGCACCGACGGCACCGGCCCGGCCGACTTCCGCACGCCACCGACCGGCGCCCGCCGGCACTGCTGGTGGCGAGCGTGACGGACAAGGCGGTCGCCCGTCAAAACGGGGCTCGGCCGGTGCCCCTGCGGAGACGCGTCCAGCGCGTGAGGGAGCCGGCCGGGGCGACGGACCGGACGCGGCTCCCCGGCAGGCGGTCCGGCGCTGACGGCTGTGGACCGCCGGCTCACCCGGCACCGAGGTCGCGCAGTATCCGCAGCTGGTGACGGTGGCCGACCGTCTCGTAGCCGACCACGGTGACGAACGGGGCGAGCATCACCACCAGCAGACACACCGCCGTCCCCACCCCGGCCGCCGCCAGCAGCGCCGCCGCGACCAGCACCGCGAGGGTGAGGAGACCAGCAGCAGATGGAACCGGTCCCCCGCCGACAGCAGCAGGGTGTGCAGCAGATAGACCATCAGCAGGAAGACCCCGACCGGGACGGCCAGTGACAGCACCACGGCCACATCGCCGATCCGCGCGTGGTGCTCCAGGGACAGGCCGGCCACATGCAGTCCCGCGCCGGCGCCCGCGATGCCCATGAACAGCGGGATGTGGCCATAGCCGAAGAGATAGCCCCGGCTGCGCCGGCGGGCCAGGATCGGGCCGAACGGCGTGCTGAAGTACACCCACCACATGCCGAAGGTCAGCCCCACGCCGGCGACGACGACGGCGATCCCGTTCGCGCTCCAGTCCGTGCCGGTCTCGCCGCCGAGCAGGTCACCGGACGAGGCGACGGTGCCGACCACTCCTCGCCGAGCGTGATGATCGCGAACAGGCTGTACCGTTCCGCGACATGGTGCGGATGCCAGGGCGTTCCGCCGGAGGGCCCTGTGCGAGCAACGGCAGCAGCAGTTCCACGGCCCCCAGCACGGCGAAGGCGACGAACGCCACCGCGAGCGTCGGCTGGGTGAACGCGATCGCGATCCAGCCGAGTTGGACCAGAACGACCCAGCGGATGTTCCGCGTTCCCACGTCGTGGAAGGGCGGCGACTCACGGGCCGCGCGCCACCACTGCAACACCATGGCGATCCGGATCACGACGTACCCGAACACCATGGCGCGCAGTTCCAGGTGCTCGCCCTCCTCGATGGAGTGGAACATCGCGGGCAGGCCGAGGGAGAAGACGACCACGCCGACCATCTGCACCATGGTCAGGGCCCGGTAGTGCCAGTCGTCGGTGCCGAACGCGGACGAGAACCAGCTGAAGCTGATCCAGGCGACGCTGATGGCGAACATCGCCAGGACGAAGGCGCCGACGGCTTCGAGTGCGTGGTCCTCGGCGAACATCTCGGCGAAGTGGGAGGCGGCGGTGCCCACAGCGACCACGAACGTCAGGTCGAACAGCAGCTCGAGGGGGTGGCGGTCCTGCCCGGTTCCTCCGGGTCCCGGCCGGTCATCGGCGTTCTGCTGTGCGCCAGCCTGCCGCCTCCGGCGACGGCGGGCGCGGGGTCGGGATCGCTCATGAGCAGCATGATGACGTATGCGCGCGGGATCTCCGCCGACCTCCGCGGGCCGGGCGTCGTACGGCCGTGCCGCCGTACGACGCCAGGTCCGGGAGCGTGCCGCTACGGCTTGCGGGCCACCGCTCCGTACATCGCGATGTCCTCGTCGCGGATGCCCTGTTCGCCGGTGCCGTCCGGATGCCACTTGTGGACCTGGACGATGCCCGGATCGGTGAGTTCGAGACCCTCGAAGAACTCGTGGGCCTCGTCGATGGTGCGCAGCCGCATCGGCATGTCGCGGGCCGCGTACTCGCGGGCCACCCGCCCCACCTCCTCGGGGGCGAACTCCGCGGTGCCGATCGTCATGGCGAGGTGGCTGCCGGAGGGCAGGGGCTCCAGCAGTCGCCGGACGATGCCGACGGCGTCGTCCTCGTCGAGGACGAAGTGGACGATGGCGATGACCGTCAGCGCCACCGGCCGGTCCAGATCGAGGGTCTCCCGCAGTTCGGGGGCGGCCAGGATGGTCGCCGGGTCGCGGAAGTCCGCCTCGATGTACGCCGTCCTGCCCTCCGGTGTGCTGGACAGCAGTCCCTGGGAGAGGGTGAGGACGATGGGGTCGTTGTCGACGTAGACCACGCGTGACTCGGGCGCCACCGACTGGGCGATCTCGTGCAGGTTCGGGGAGGTGGGTATGCCGGTGCCGACGTCGAGGAACTGCCGCATCCCGGCCTCCTCGACGAGCCACCGCACCGCCCGGTTCATCCAGTCCCGGTTGGCGCGCATGTGGACGGGCAGGGCGGGCCACTCGCGGGCCATGGCGTCGCCGGCCTCCTGGTCCGCCGGGTAGTAGTCCTTGCCGCCGAGGATGTAGTCGTAGATCCGCGCGGAGTGCGCGTTCTCGGTGTCGATCCGGTCGGCCGGCCATCCGTTCTCGGGCACCTCTGGGTCTCCTTCACAGGTCATGGGCGGTGGGTGGGACGGGGCGGTCAGAGGTCCTTGCGGATCCGTTGGAGAACGGCCTCGGTCGCGGTCGTGGGCGGCGCCTGGGCACCGGCCCGGTCGAGGGCCTCGCGGTAGACGACGACGTCGTCGGCTTTGTCGAGATAGACGGCGCCCACCAGTGCGTCGAGGTAGACGACGTCGGGCAGTTCACGCGCCCGGAAGCGGAAGAGCTGGAACGAGCCGGCGCGCAGGGCCGGGTGGGGGCCGCCCGCGAACGGCATGATCTGCAGCGTCACCTGCGGCAGGCGCTGGAGTTCGATGAGGTGGCCGATCTGGGCGCGCATCACTGCCGGACCGCCGACCGGCCAGCGGAGCACGGTCTCGTCCATCACCACCCACACCCGCGGCGGTGTCTCGCGCCCGAGGAGTTCCTGCTGGCGCATCCGCAGGGCGATCCGCCGCTCGGTGGCCTCGGGGCGGGCGTGCGGGTTGCCGGCGGTCAGCAGGGCGCGGGCGTAGGCCTCCGTCTGCATCAGTCCGTGCACGAACTGGCTCTCGTAGGCGCGGATCTGCAGGGCCGCCTGTTCCAGGCTCAGATAGGCGGCGAACCAGTCCGGCATCACATCGCGGTACGTGTGCCACCAGCCGCGTTTGTTGGCCTCGCGGGCCGACTTCAGGAAGGTGTCGATTTCCTGACGGTCCGTCACACCGTAGACGTGGAGGAGCTTCTCGGTGTCGGCGAGCCGGAGCCGGGCGACCTTGGCGGCCTCCATCCGGCGGATCGTGGAGTGGCTGACCCCGATGGCCGATCCGGCCTCCTCGTAGGTGAGACCGGCCCGGGTCCGTAACTCCTCGAGCTGTCGGCCGAGGATCAGGCGCAGAACGGAGGGGGCACCGCCCCAGTCGGTCTCCGCGGTCACTCCCCGCCTCCTCGCATCGGGTTCGGGGCTCACCGTCCCGGTGGACGGAAGCAGCATGCACGGAGCGGGCCGCAATTTTCAACTTGCCAGTTGCGAGCGGCCGTTGACGGGTGCCAGAGTGTGCGGCACCGCCCCTGGCCCGCCGCAGGGCCGTGCGGCAGCGGCCGGCCGACCCCCGGCCGGTGCGTGACGGATCCCCGGTGTGCAGTGAGACGAAAGGCCCATGGAGATGGCTCGGCTCCCTCACCCAGGCCGTCGCACCACGCCGGACACGGGCTTTCCTCCCCAGACCGTCCGGAGTTGCGCCGGCGGCCCCGGCTGCCTCGCCTCCGGGCTCCGTACGTTCGACCTCCCGGCGACCCCCGCCTCGGTCCGTGCCGCCCGTGCCGGTGTGCGTGAGCTGCTCACCGCGCGGGGCGTAGCCGACGAGGTGCGCGACAACGCTGTCATCGTGACGTCGGAGCTTGTCACCAACGCGCTCACGCACGCGGGGGCGACCGGATCGTCTGCCGGCTGCGGCTGTCGGCCGACCGTGTCCGCATCGAGGTCGAGGACGAGGCCCGCGGCCGGGACCTCCCCATGCTCCGCCGCTCCGGGCCCGGCGACCAGAGCGGCCGCGGCCTCCTCCTGGTCGACACCCTCAGCGACGACTGGGCGGTCACCCGCACCCCGGGGCGGACGGGGCGGACGGTCTGGGCGGAGCTGAGGACCACGAGGTAGCCGGTGCGGTGCCGCTCCCGTTCTCACCGGCGGGGCGGCCGCCCGTCGGCCATGGTGTGCGGTGTCAGATCGCCCGCGTGCAGCCGCTCGTCGTCGAACGCGTGGGTGAGCCGGTCCACCACCGCGACCACTCCGTCGATCCGCCGGACCAGGGCGACCGCGATCTCGGCTTCGCTCCTGCGGTCCACCTCACCGTCCAGCGTCACGACCCCTTCCGTCACGGACACGGCGACGCTCGTGGGAATCAGCCACAGCGAGCGCTGAAGCACCTCGCCGACGACCTCCGCGCGGATGTCCGCGTCGGCCCGCAGGAAGACCCCGAGCACATCGCGGCGGGTGACGATGCCGACGAGCCGGTCCTCCTCGTCGAGCACCGGCAGCCGGTCCACGCGTCGCTCCGTCATCGTCCGGGCGGCCTGCGCGACGGTGTCGTCGGCGTGCACCGTGACGGGCGGCCGGGACATCAGCTGACCGGCCGTGCGGGCCTGCGCCTTGGCCGTCCTGCGCCGCGCGCCCGCCGTGAGCGGGAGGAACCGGAAGCGGCGCTTCGGCTCGCCGGGGAGCCGCGTCAGGGCCTGGCGCATCACCAGATCCGTCTCCGAGACCACGCCGACGACCCGTTCGTCCTCGTCCACCACGGGCAGTCCGCCGATCCGGTGCCCGGACAGCAGCCGGACGACCTCCTTGAACGGGGTTCCGTACTCGGCACGGACGACGTCCGTGGTCATGACCGATCCGACCTTGCTGTGCCTCATGTCGAATTCCTCCTCAGCGGCGTCGCCGCGGACAGGGTCGCCCGGGCCGGCCGCCCGTCGGACGGCCGGTGATCACGTCGTCCGTCACGGGTCGTCTCCGGGCCTCATGGCCCTTCGAGCGTCCAGCGGTTCACCATCCGGTGCCATGGGCTGTCCGGACCCGTCCGGGGCCGGCCGGACCTCGCGAAGGACCGGCCGGCCCTCGCGGGGGCTGCGGCGCACCGGTCGTACGGGTGCGCGCCTCCTCCTCGGCGGCGGGTCCGGTCGCCCCGGGCCGGGGAGAGCGGGATGCCCGGGAGGCGATCACGGCCGCTGAGGGGTCCGGTCCTGGCCGGCGCGGTCCTGGCCGGCGCGGTTGGGGGTGCGGGCGCGGGCTGGGCCCTGTCGGACCGCTCCGGCACCCCGGCGCGGGGCGCGTCGGGCCGGGGGCATCGCGGGACGGCCCGGCGCGGAGCCTGTCGGGCCGGGGGCATCGCTGGACAGCCCGGCGCGGAGCCTGTCGGGCCGGGGGCATCGCTGGACAGCCCGGCGCGGGGCACGTCGTGCCGGGGGCATCGCTGGACAGCCCGGCGCGGGGCACGTCGTGCCGTCCCGCGCATCGCTGTACGGCGGGTCCTGGCTCGCCGTGGTGCTGCGGGAGCCGCACCGGTTCCGGCACTCCGCTCGGTCCCGGGCCTCTGCGGGACGGTCCCGCGACCCGGGGACCATACGGCCGGGCGGGCTCCGGGGCTTCCGTCCGCGGCTGCCGCCCGGCGCCGCGAATTCCCGAGTAGCCGACCCGGACCGGGGGCACGACAATGGGCTGTATGGCACGGAACACCGCACACGGGTACGGTCCGGCGACCGTGACCGTCAAGGGGCGGGACGTCAGGCTGCGCACCGTCGGCTTCCTGCTGCTGGCCGGCCTGGCCATCTGGTTCATCGCCGCCAACACGAAGTCGGTCACCATCAGGCTGTGGGTGCACAACGTCACGCTTCCGCTGTGGAGCGTCCTCACGGTCACGCTCCTGGTGGGCATGGCCCTCGGCCTGCTCGTCGCCCACCGGCGGGCCCGCCGGTAGCGGGCCGCCCGGCGGGCCGCGTCAGTAGTGGGGTACGACGGCCACGGGGCACGACGTCTGCCGGAGCACGGCGTGGGTCACCGGGCCGGTACGCACGATCCTGGGTCGGTCGGTGAGCCGGTGCCCGACGACCAGCAGCTCCGCGCCGGACGCCGCCTTCACCAGGGCGCCGGATGGCCTGCCCTCCGCCACCGTCTCGAGCACATCGACGTCGGAGTACTTGTCTCGCCACATCCGGAGCACGGCGGCGAGGAACCGCAGCCACTCCTCGGCCCGCTCCGGGTCGCTCACCAGGCCGATCTCACCGGGTCCCAGGGTGAGCGGGTCGAGGGCCCGCCACGCGTACAGCACCCTCAGCCGCGCGCGGCGCGCCGGGCCGCCTCGAAGGCGAACTCGATCACCTCGTCGCACGGTTGTGTGACGTCGGCGCCGAGGACCACGTCCCGCCGGCCACCGCCGTCCGTCTCCCGCGCCTCCGCGGCCGTGCCGTCGGCGCGTACGAGGACGACGGGCCCACTGGCCCTCGCCACGACCTCGAGCGCGACCGACCCCACCAGCAGTCCGGTCATACGGCCCGACCCGCGCGAACCCAGCACCAGCGGCTCGGCGTCGGCCGCCGCCTTCACCAGGGCCGCGGACGCCGGCCCCTCGACCTGCTCGTCGTACACCAGCACACCGGGGCACGCCCGGCGCGCGCGTTCCTCCGCCTGCCGCAGGACGTCCCGGCCACGGCGCCGCTCGGCCGCGTGGGCGGTCTCCGCCTCGGCCCGGCGCGGAGACCAGTTCCGTACGTGCAGCAGTCGCAGTGGCCGATCGCGGCGGACGGCCTCGCGCGCGGCCCACTCGGCGGCTGCGAGGCTCTCGGGGAACCGTCGACGCCGACGGCAACCGGTGACAGCATCAGGAGCACCTCCAGAAGACTTCTCCCCGTTCATCAGCGTCGCGCGGGGACGATGCCCCGGGACAGGGGCCACCGGGTCCCTCCGGAGGGCCATCAGGCCCGCGCCCGTACGGCCGCGCCCATCCGCCGTCCCGGACGACGGCCACGACGACGGCGCCCTGAAAAACTGTCACAAGCCGCACATCTCAGGATCCGGCACGGCCCGATAACGACAGTTGGGGACAAACAGGGGTGTGCCCCGCCCGGTTGCGCTGGGATGGCCGGAAACCACTGACCGCGGGGCAGAACATGAACGACGACACCGGCACAACGGGCACCTGCCCCGTCACGGCCCTCGAACCGGGCACGCACGAGCGGGGAGCGGCCGAGGAACGGTTCCGCGGGCTGCTGGAAAGCGCACCGGACGCCATGGTCATCGTCGATGACACCGGAACCATCGAGACTGGTCAACGCCCAGACGGAGGCGCTGTTCGGCCACCGGCGTGAGGAACTCCTCGGCCGGCCCGTCGATCTGCTCGTCCCGCAACGCCTGCGCGGCCACCACACCCCGCACCGCGACGCCTACGCGGCGAACCGGCAGGTACGCCCGATGGGAGCCGGTCTCGACCTGTACGGGCTGCGCCGGGACGGCACCGAGTTCCCGGTCGAGATCAGCCTCAGCCCCTGGAGACCGCCGACGGGCTGCTGATCTCCGCCGCCGTCCGCGACGTCAGCGACCGCAAGGCCGCGGAGGAGCGCATCAGCGAACTGGCCGCGCTGGTGGAGTCCTCGCAGGACGCCATCCTCGCCAAGACGCTCGACGGGCACATCACCTACTGGAACACCGCCGCTCAGCGGATGTACGGATACTCGGCCGGCGAAGTCATGGGCCGGCACATCGCCCTCCTCGCGCCGAGCGATCACCGGGAGGAGATCGCCGTACTCCTGGCCCGGCTCCGGAGGGGCGAGAAGGTGGAGCACTTCGAGACGCTGCGCGTCACCAGGGACGGGGCGCTGCTGGACGTCGACGTCACCATGTGGCCGCGGCGGGCGCCGGACGGCACGGTGATAGGGGCGTGCGCCATCGTCCGTGACATCGGCGACCGCAAGCGGGCCGAGGCGGAACTGACCGCGCTGTACGAACAGCAGCGTCATGTCGCACTCACCCTGCAGCGCAGCCTGATGGGCACCCCGCCCGCCGTACCCGGCCTGGTCACCGCGAGCCGGTACCGTCCCGCCACCCAGGGGGCCGGTGTGGGAGGCGACTGGTTCGACCTGATACCGCTCGGGGCGGGCCGGGTCGGCGTGCTGATAGGCGACGTGATGGGCCGCGGTCTGGAGGCCGCCGCCGTCATGGGCCAACTGCGTTCGGCGGCACACGCGTTGGCCAAGACCGGGATGCAGCCCCGGCGGCTGATGCAGGCCCTGGACGCGTGTGTCGCGGATCTGGACGTCCCCGATCAGCTGGTCACCTGCTGCTATCTCGTCGTCGCCGCGGACGAGGCGGAGGTGACACTGTGCTCGGCCGGTCACCTCCCCGTCCTGGTCGCCGCACCCGGTGACGAGGTACGGCCACTGCCCGCTCCGGTGAACGCGCCGCTCGGCGTGGGCGACGTACTGTACGAGCAGTCGTCGGCGGCGGTGCCGCCGGGCGCCACCCTGGTGCTGTACACCGACGGTCTGATCGAGTCGCCGGGCTGTGACATCGAGGACAGCCTCGCCGCCCTCGCGGCCGCCTGCGGTGCGCTGGCCACCGCCGAACCGCCCGGGCTGGACGCCATGGCCGACCGCATCCTGTCCGCTCTGCGGCCGGATGCCGACGGGCACGACGACGACGTGACCCTTCTGCTGGCCCAACGGCCCGCCGCGCCGCTGGCGTCCGTCACGACCACCCTGTCCACCCGCCCCGGGTCCGTACCCGAGGGACGCGCGTTCCTCAGTACGGCGCTGGCCGCCTGGGACTGTCAGGCGAAGGCCGACGACGCGCGGCTTCTGGTGTCCGAGCTCCTGGCCAACGCCGTACAGCACGCACAGGGTCCGGTGACCCTGCACCTGTGCCGTACGGCGGCCGAGCTCACCGTCGAGGTGGGTGACGGCAGTCCGCACCTCCCGGAACCTCGGCGGGCCGGCGAGGACGAGGAGTCCGGCCGCGGGCTCAACCTCGTCCGGGTGCTGGCCGACAGCTGGGGCGTGCGCCCGACCGACGAGGAAAGACGATCTGGTTCACGCTGCGGCTGTGAGCGGCGCCCCGGGTGCCACCGTGTCGTCACGGTGGCACCCGGGGCGGTGGTGGTGGCGCGGGGTCAGCGGAGCCAGGGGTTGCGGCTGACGAAGGGTAGACTCGCCCACACCTCCCGAGTCCCCAGGTGGCACCGGCGCCTGCCGCCGCGAGGGCGATGAGGACGACGGCGTAGACGAGGTGGTAGTCGGCGAACGGGTTGGTCGACATGCTGGGCGATCCGTCGGACAGATGCCGGGCCGGCGGCCACTCCGCGATCCACATAAGCGCCATCATCACCGTGCCGGCGACCGCGGCGAGCCGCAGTGCCACACCGGCGATCAGCGCGACACCGAGGCCGAGCAGCCCCAGCATGAACAGCCAGTCCGCCCAGGCCGCCCCGGCCCACGCGTGGAACGCCGATTCCATCGGCCCGACCGCCACACCGCCGAGGAACCCCTCGGTGGGCGAGCCGCCGTCGAGCCAGCCCTTGCCGGACCCGGTGGCGTAGCCGAGGCCGAAGGTCTTGTCCAGGAACGCCCACAGGAAGACGAACCCGGTGAGCAGCCGCAGCCCGGCGAAGACGTACGCGCTCGTCGCGGTCGCGGCCTCGGTGCCGGCCGCCGCCTCCGCCGCTGCCGCTGACGTCCCGGGCCTGTGCCGCGAGGACGAGCGGAATCCCGGATAACGGTGCGGGTGGTCGTGCACTGCCATGATGGTCATTCCCTTCGAGGGTGCTGCTCCTGAGGTCTTCCCGGTTGTCGTCGCGCTGTCAATGTCCCGCGTCCGGGGGCGCCGCCCGGAGGGGCCGGGGGCCGTTCCACGGCCCGAACGTCCCTGCACCACAAGGCCGTTCGGGCGCCCGCCAGCACCCGCCACTGTTCAGTGCCGGACCTCGGCGAGGCAACGCCGGGGCACGGGCGGCACTCCGGGGCATGGCCGCGCCGACGGTCCGCCGGATACCGGCCCGCGGGCGCGGGAATGCAGGAGCCGGGTGCAGAAGGGGCCACCATGACGCCGTCGGAGTGCCGTCCGGCTACCGGACGTTTCCTACTCTCGCGGTCCGGCGGCATACGCCAGTGGTGGTGCGATGGCTTGGGCATCTGCTCCTTCGCCGACCCATAGCCCGATGAAGAGTGCCGCGGTCGCTTCCAGGAGTCCCGCTCGTTCGAGAGAGCCGCCGGCAACGGGTTCGCAGCCGGTATGCCGCACCAACTGGTGGACAAGTGTGAGAGCCGTCGCGTCGTCTCCGCAGACCGGAACGGCCAGTCGCCGCCCGTCGAAGATGGGGGCGACATGCGCCACACGTCCTCGTGGCAGAGATTGAACGCCTTGACCACATGAGTTCCCGGTGCTGCCGCGGCCAGTTGCTGTGCGGCCGCGACGCCACTGCGTGTCAGAAGCCGGAAGCCCGGACCGACCGGGTTGGAACAGTCGATCAGCACCTTGCCGTCCAGGACCGCCCGCAGTTCCCGCACCACGCTCGCCCCCGCCTCAAAGGGCAGAGCAGCCAGCACCACCTGACCGAACTCAGCCGCCGCACGCAGACCGGCGGCCTTCGCGTTCCCCCGAGCCGCGTCGCGAGCCGCTCCGCCTCGTGTGTGTCCCGCCCTCCGATGGCCACGTCGTGGCCGGCGCGGACCCAGTGGGTGGCGAGTGCGTCCGCCATGTTGCCCGTGCCCAGTACGCCGATTCTCATCACGCATTTCCTCTCACTGCCTATGTGGGCCGTTCGCAGCGACGCTAGAGGGCCTGTCGGGCACCATTTGGTACGTGACGACCGACACCTTCCTCGCCGACTGCCGTGCTCGCCTGGCCTTCGACCTCCTGTCCAACACCTGGAACGCCGTGGTGCTCTGGGCGCTGCGCGACGGTCCCAGGCGTCCGGTCGAACTACGCCGGCAGATCGGGGAATCAGCTCCAAGGTCCTCACCGAGACGCTGCGACGCCTTCAGTCCAACGGACTGGTGGACCGGCAGGCGCATCCCGGAGCGCCACCCCGTGTGGAGTACCAACTCACTCTCCTGGGGCGGACGTTGCTGACGCCCATCGACGCTGTCGGAGCGTGGGCCATCGAGCACGGCGACGAGGTGATGGCAGCCCAGGAATCCGAATGCACCGCCGCCCAGCGCCGTTCGGGGTGAGCGCAGGCGCCGCCGGGCAGATGAGTTGGCAGCCCAGGGTGGGCAGTGAGGGCGGCCGGAAAATCCGAGTCCCTACGTCTTCGCGTGCGGCCACAGGCGATCCGACCGGCTCCCACCCGCCCTGCGCTGGTCCCGTACAGCCCGCTACCTGCTCGGCCGCGAATCCACCGACTGCTGGTCAGGAAACCGAGGCATCCTGTCCGGCAGATGCCATGCCGTGTCGGTCGACGTCCGCGGACGGCGTGGCCTTGAGCAGGCTCATGCCAATGATCAAGGCGGTCAGGGTGAAAGCGGCCGCGGCCAGAAAGGCCACGTGGTAAGCGCCGACGAGCGATTCCGCCTCGGTTTTCCCCGCAGCGTCGAGACTTCTCGTGCGCGCGCTGACGAAGGCGCTCAGCACGGCCAGGCCGGTCGCGCCTCCGATCTGCTGGGTGGTGTTGAACAGTCCGGAGGCGATGCCGGCCTCGGTCGGTGCGACGGCCGTCGTGCCGAGCCCCATGACGGCCGGCGCGGCCAGGCCGAAGCCCAACCCCAGGACGAGGCCGGCCGGGAGGAAGTCCACCAGGTAGACGCCATCGAGTCGGGCGAACGACAGCATGACGAACGCCCCGACGATCAGGGCGAGCCCCAGCAGAAGCATCGCGCGGTGGCCGTGCCTGGTGATGAGCCGGGTCGACAGACCGAGGGACACCGCGGCAATCACCACGGCGATGGGCACGAACCCCAGACCGGCTTGCAGCGAGCCGTACCTCAGCACGCGCTGCAGGTAGAGCGTGCCGAAGAACAACAGACCGAACATGCCGGCGATCATCAGGAACTGAACGATGTTGGCCGCCACCAGGCTCCGTGAGCGGAGCAGGCTCAGCGGCAGCAGTGGGCTTGTGGCCATGGCCTGGCGAACAAAGAAGCCCATCAGCAACACCATGGACGCAGGGCCGAGCAGCAGGGTCTGCGCTGCTCCCCAGCCGACCCGCTCAGCGTCCACGATGGTGTACACCAAGAGCATCATCCCGCTTGTGACCAGCAGGGATCCCAGGAAATCGGTGCCCTTGCCCATCCCCTCGCCGCGGTCCCCGGGAAGTGCTCGCATACCGACCAGCACGAGTGCGGCACCGATCGGTGCGTTGATGAAGAAGATCCAGTGCCAGCTGAGCAGATCGGTAAGGACACCGCCCATCAATGGCCCGACCGCGCCACCGCCCGCGGAGGCGAAACTGTAGGCGGCGATGGCCTGGGCCTGCTCGCGGCGATCGGAGAACGTGGTCGCGACCATGCCGAGAATGCAGGCGGAGGCGACCGCTCCTCCCATCCCCTGAAGGAAACGGGACGCGATCAGGAACGTCTCGCCGGTCGCGACACCGCACAACATGGAAGAGGCGCTGAAGAGCGCGATTCCCGTGAGGAACACGGGCTTTGCCCCGAAGAGATCACCGAGCCGTCCAGCGAGCAGCAGGAGCCCGCCGAACGGGATGACATAGGCGTTGACCACCCAGACGAGGTTCTCGGAGGAGAGTCCGAGATCACGCTGCACAGCGGGCAGCGCCACATTGACGATGTTCTGGTCCAGGACGATCATCATCTGACCGATACAGAGCAGGACGACGGTCAGCCAAGGCGACGCACTCGCTCTGGTGACAGGCAGGGGCATGTTCGAACCTCCCTTTGAAGCACTGTTTGTTACAGCAGTCATCTTCTGTAACCATGAGCCGCCCGGGAAGGAGGCACTTTTATGTCCCGTAGTCACACGCGTGTGTCCGAGGAGGTCACCGACGAGGCGTGCCCGCTCGTCGAGGTACTCGACCATGTGGCGGGCAAGTGGAGCATCAGCATCCTGGTCGCCGCCGCACCTGGCCCCATCAGGTTCACCGAACTGGAACGCTCCGTCGAAGGCATCAGCCGACGGATGCTCACCCTGAACCTGCGCAGACTCGAACGCGACGGGCTGTTGACGAGGACCGTTCATCCCACCGTGCCGCCGAAGGTCGAGTACAGCCTCACTTCCATGGCGCGGGAGCTGTACTCCTCCCTGACCGGACTCGTGGAGTGGGCGGAGCGGCACCGCGGTGCGATCGCCCGGGCACGGACTTCCTACGACGCCGCGGCTGCGGCGACGAGTGAGGAGGTTCGGTGAGTTGCTCCCGGACTGCCGCGGCGCCGGTTCCCTGGGAGTATCGGGCCATGAGGCAAGGAAGGGCGAGAGGTCCGCAGGCCGTGGTGGTCACGGGCGTCGGTGGTTCGGCGTTGTGCGGGGCGTACCGCGACCGGGTGCGGGCGGCGGCTCCCGGGGTCGTCGTCGTGCACCTCACGGGCGACCGTGAGCTGATCGAGGAACGGCCGGCGCGCCGGCAGGGGCATTTCACGCGCCGGGTGCTGCCGCACTCCCGGCTCGCCGAGCCAGGACCGCTGGAGCCGGGTGAGGCGGGTGTGACGGTGGAGGTGTCGGGCCCTCCGGAGGAGGTCACCGACCGCGTCACGGCGGCCCCGCGCGGACTGCGGGACTCCGCTGTCGCACGGTAGTCGCCCTTCTCCCCCGCCGGCCCACGACCTTCGGACTCCGGCTCCTGGACCCCGCCGGACGATCACCCCAGGGACACCCAGATGCGCTACCGCCACAGCACAGCGGAGAAGCGACGGCAGCGGCTCCGGTGGCTGCCCGCCGCGGTGATCGGGTGCGCTTTCGTCATCGACTACGCCACCCTCGGGGGCATCAACGTGTTTCCCCTGCTCGCGGCCGCCCCGGGAACGGCCGCGCCCCTCCTCTCCCTGGGCGGGACGATCGCTACCGGGGTGGCGGCGAACGTGGCGGGGATGGCCCTGATCCTCCTGGAGAGGGCGCCGGCCCGGGACGATCTCGTCCCGTTCACCAGCATCGTCCTCCTCACCGTCGTCGCCGCCGTCCTCAATGTGCTGCTGGCACGCGACCGGCGGCAGCTGAGGACGAGCCGCGAGGTGGCCGCGGCGGTGCAGCGCGCGGTGCTCCCGGAGCTGCCCCGGCGGGTGGGACCGCTGACCGTGGCCTCCCGGTACGAGGTCGCCCACGAGGAGGCGGCCATCGGAGGGACCTCTTCGCGGTCCACCGGACGCCGTACGGCGTCCGGATCCTCCTCGCCGATGTGCGCGGCAAGGGCTCCAGGCGGTGCGCACGGTCAACGCCCTGCTCGGCACCTTCCGTGAGGCGTCCGACTATCAGCCGGATCTTCCCGGTGTCGTCCGGCAGCTGGAGAACCGGATGCGGGCGGGGGCCGCGCAGGCGGACGGGGCGGCAGCGGAGTCGTTCGCCACGGCCGTCGTCGCGGAGCTTCCCCGGACCGCTCCGTGCTGCAGGTCGCCAACCGGGGCCACGAGGCACCCCTGCTGGTCCACGCGGGCACGGTGCACACCCTGGAGCCGACCATGCCGTCACTGCCCCTGGGTCTCGGTTTCCTCGGCGGCGACGACGTTCCGGTCGACCGCTTCGAACTGCCCGCCGAAGCAACCCTGGTGCTGTTCACCGACGGCATCGACGAGGCCCGCGACACGGAGGAACCTTCTTCGACCCCGTCCCGGTGCTGTCCACGCCCCTCCCGTCCGATCCGGAGGCGGTGCTCGACACCCTCCTCACCGCTGTGCTGGGGCACACCGGGGGAGACTGCAGGACGATGCGGCGCTCGTCGCCGTCACTCTGGTCGAGTAGCCCTGTCCGGGCAGGCACGGGGACACCGGGCACGGAGCTCACTCACCCACTTGACGACGAACGCCCCGCCGAGGGCACGGGCCCCGGCGAGGATTCTTTCTCGGCGGACCGCTGATCTTCGCCGAGCTGACCGGCTCCGGTTTGCAGAGAGGGCGATCGTGCCGGACCGCCGTGGTCGGTCTCATGATCCGACCACGGCGGTCCGGCCCGTCCCGAGCGGAACACGCGAGTGTTCTTCCGGGTCAGTCAATCCCTTCTGCCGGGACGGGACGTGAGGGCAGAGCGCAGGCGAGTGGCGAAGATCTTCTCACCGCTCTCGGCGGAGGAGGTCGTCCTTCCTCAGTCCCGCAGGCGGTACTCGATGATCGCGCCCGGGTTCTCCAGCGGGTCGGTGGAGGGTGCTCCCGTCTGGTCGCGGACCGGACCGGCGGAGTCGGTCGCGACGAAGAGGACGTGCCGTCGGCGCTGAACTCGGTGTCGCGGAAGCGGTTCTCCTCCACGATGATCTTGGTGATGCCGGCGATCTCCTGGCCGTTCGGGGTCAGGTCGACACGGTAGACGGCGCCGTCCTTGAGGGTGGTCATCACCAGGGAGTTCTCCCAGCCGGGGAGGCCCGTGCCGGTGGCGTTGGCGGCTGCCCTGGACGCCCCGTAGTGCTCGAAGCTGGAGGGGGCGATGGTGGGCCAGCACACCGACCACATCTCGCCCTGGGCGCAGTTCGGGTCCTGGAAGTCGAAGTCCGAGTTCACGGTGCCGAAGGTGTGGATCGGCCGCACGAAGGACTCGGTGAAGTCCGTCTCCTGCGCCGTCGGGACCGTCGGGGGATCTCGAAGTTGCTGAAGGTCAGCTCGTCGCACGGCGTCGGCCAGGAGGCGGACCAGTTGGCGTACACGTACGCCTTGTCGTCGCGGTAGCCCGCGACGTTCGGCCAGCCGTAGTTGCCGCCCTTGGCGAGGATGTTGATCTCGTCGTCGGTCTTCGGCCCCTGCTCATTGGAGTAGAGCGTGCCGTCGGGCCCGAAGGCCAGCCCCTGGGCGTTGCGGTGCCCGTAGGTGTAGACGTGGCTGCGCACACCGGCGAGGACCGGGTTGTCCGAGGGGACGGAGCCGTCGGTGTTCAGCCGCAGGGTCTTGCCCTGGTAGGAGATCCAGTCCCGGCCCTCGACCTCGTGGGCGGTGGGCAGCCGCATGGCGTAGCTGGGCCGGCAGGTGTTGCCGAACTGGTTCACGCCCTGGTCGCCGATGGTGTAGTACAGCTTGCCGTCGGGGCCGAGGCGCAGCCGCGCCGACTGGTGGTCGTTGCCGGACGGCATGCCGGCGATGACGGCCTTCGGGCTGTGCAGCCGCTGCCGGTCCGGGTCGTACGTGTACCGCTCGATCTTGGTGCGGGCCTGCACGGCCGGGGTGCTGTCGATGTCGTAGCTGTACGAGATGTACGCGTACACCTCGCCGCTTTCGCGCCGCTCGACGGCCAGGCCGAGCACACCGTCCTGCCCTCCCTCGCTGTGCACGGCGTCCGGCAGGCTGAGGAGCGTGCTCTTGGCGCCGGTCCTGGGGTCGACGCGGGTGACCTTCTTGCCGCTCTTCTCGGTGACCCAGAGGGCACCGTCGGGGCCTCGGACGATCTCGTAGGGATCGTTCAGGCCGGTGGTCACGACCCGCTTGGAGAACGTGCCGGACGCGGGGGGTGTGGCGGCCGAGGAGGTGGACGGGGTGGAGCTGTCGGTGCCCGTCCCGCCGGAGGGGTCGCCTCCGGTGAGCGCGGCGCCGGTGAGCGAGGCGCCGAGGGCAAGTGCGACCGCGACCGCCAGAGAGCCGCGTATGTGCGTGGGATCCATGGGAGGTTCCTTTCCGTGGTGCCCCTCTGACCTGAAGCATCACTGTGGGTGTCCCCTTGAGCGCTCTGAGTGGTGAGAAATTGTGCCGTTCGGGTGAAAGACGAGCCGTGAGCGCGGGGAGCGGGACACGCGTGGGCAATCGCTCCGACGGCATGGGGCAGCCCGGAATGCCGTTCACGGAGGCGCAGATGCACACCGCGGCTCGCTCCTCGTCCGCGACGGCCGGGGCCGGCCACGGGCTCCTTCTCACCGCGGGCTACCGCACCCGGGCCGAAGCCGCCCTCGGCGGGATTCATGGTCCCCGAGTTCAGGCGATCAGCCCTCGCAGACCGCTCCGTCCTCAGGAAGGCAGAGCAACCCGACCCTGCGAGGCCAGGCGCGAAGAGGTCAACGCCCCCATCACCACGTCGCGCAGGTCGAGGATCAGGCTCGAACGGCTCACGCGTTCCACAGCTCGGCGAGCAACGCCTGCACGAGGGGCTTCGAGCTCGTGGGATGCGCGCAGAAGCGGTCCTTGAACTGCAACGCGGCGATGTTCTTCGCCTCCGTGCGGATCGCCGGGGGGGGTCGTAACGCGAGTACTTGTAGACCCACATGGCATAGAGCGCCGCGCGAGCGAAACCGCTGCCCGGTTCGAACGTCGCGTCCATGCCGTTGTCGACGCCGGCAGCGCCCGTCCACGCGGTGCACGTGACGTGGCCGGGGTCACCGGGCTCGTTGTGCCGGCTCTCGTGGTTGAACAGGTACAGCGAATGGACGTACGGGGCGGCCACGGTAGGCGTCGCCGAACTGTTCGACCATGTGGTGAACGTGCGGTTGAGGTTGATCACTCCACCGCCCGCCATGTTGAGCGCGGTGCCCAGCGAGACCCGGACCGTGTGCGTGTTCAGCCGTACCTGCTCGTAGGCGGTCGCGGCCGTCCCGTAGGGCAGCGGCTGGGAGAACCGCTGGTGGCGCAGGACGTCGAGCTTGGCGATGACGGCGGTGCGCGACGGATTCGGGGAGGTCTGGTCGAAGGGGAACCCCGGGTACGAGTCCCACTGCTGGGTCGGGTCGCCGGAGGTGCCGTCGACCCAGTGGAACGTGAAGTCTCCGAGCACGCGGCCGATCTCCGCCGGCGAGGGTGCCGCCTGGTACAACGCTCCCAGGTCGGCGAACACGCGTACGGTGACGCTCTGCTTGAGGCGCTCCTTCGACGCGGTGATCACATGTGTACCGGGTGACAGCGTGGCGGTCGGCGAGCCCGTGCCGAGCGTGCCGTCGATGCTCGACTGCCAGGCGACGCCGTCGCTGTTCCAGGACGGCCCGGCCCCGTTGAGGATGTTCGCGTCGAGCAGGGCGGTCTCGCCGCTGACGAAGCGCTCTCCTTCGAGCAGGCTCTTGATGTTCATGGTCCCGCCGAACCATGGGGCCATGCTGATGCCGGCGTGGTCGAAGTGGTATCCGAGGCCCATCCGCTTCACGACGCTGCCGCTGAGCGCGAGCGTCCACAGATAGGAGAACCCGTCCTCCTCGTTCGCCACGAAGTAGAAGAGGTTCTCCGACGGCGAGTGGCACAGCCCGCCGAACACGCGCAGCCCGGCGCCGAAGAGCTTGGTGACGGTGCCGCTCTTCTTGATGGAGTAGAACCAGGTGAAGTTGTCCTGCGTGATCAGCGCGTAGAAGGTGTCGCTCGCCTGCACGTAGGTCAGGCCGGCGGCCACGCCGAGGGCGATCGTGAACAGTGCGCCGGCTTCGCCGCTCATGGTGACGCGGTTGAGCTTGACGGATCCGTCGAACTCGTTCGAGAGCGCGTAGAAGCAGTCGTCCGCGCCGTGGTAGGCGATCCCGCCCGTCATGTTCTGGCCGGTCGGACCCAGGATCTCCAGCGCTCCGGCCGTGCTGATGCTGCACAGGAGCGGGCCCTCGGGATTGGTCGGCGCCACGGTGTAGTAGAGCCGCGTCGCCGGTTTGTACGTCAGCCCCGCCAACCGGCGCGCCGGGGTGATGGGCCGGCCCTTCACCGTGCCCTGGATGTCGATGGTGGTCCAGGTGGGATCGGTACCCGGGTGCTGGGAGCCGATCGTGTACAGGTCGATCATGCGAACCGCCGCTTGCCTAGAGGATCGCCGTCCGGGCAGAACCGTCGCGATGCCGACCATGCTGGCACGGGCGGCGGGGCAGGTGGGAGGCGTGCACGTCTGCTCGGGTGAGGCGTGCACGTCTACTCGGGTGACGCGGGGCAGCCCCGCCGGCGGCACCGTGCCTCGCGCTTCCGGCCGGACCCGCGTCGGGACATCCGGAACGGCCCGCGGCTGACGTTCCGCAGCGATCCGCCCGCCGATGGTCTTGCCCACTGGTTCGTCGTCGCGCTCACCGGCCTCGCCGTACCGCTCGCGAGACGCCCGGCGTCGCTTCCGGATGCTGGACGGTGCTCCTCCTTTCGAGGTGCCACCCCATAAGCTGACCGCAGCAGCTGGTTCGCCCTGTCGTCCAGGCGGGGTGTCGTAAGAGGGAACCCGGTGGGAATCCGGGACTGCCCCGCAGCGGTGAGCGGGAACGACCGCCGTCATGAGCACTGGGTCCGACGTACCGGGCCCGGGAAGCGACGGCCAGTAGGTGTCCTCCGGCGAGGAGAACGTGCCCGCGAGTCCGAAGACCTGCCAACTGCCCGCGCGCGGACCGTTCCGTGTGCGGACATCCCGGTGACCTCGAGGGCGGGTCGGCGTACACACCAGACGGAACGACCGTGCCCGTGCGGCACGGGGCCGGGGCCGTCAGGTGCGTCACTTCCTTCGCGCTCTCGTCCCGTCCCCGGGATCTCAGGGATTCATCTCGCGAAGGAGATCTCCGTGACACCGAAGTCCGCGGCAGCACGGGCCACCGTGTACGGCTACCCCGCCAGGGTCGGAACCGGGAACTGAAGAAGGCGATTGAGGGCTACTGGAAGGGCCGCGTCACGGCCGAAGCCCTCCGGGCGACCGCCGCCGAACTCCGGCGGAGCAACTGGCGACAGCTCGGCGACGCCGGCATCCACGAGGTGCCGACCGGCGACTTCTCGTACTACGACCACGTCCTCGACACCACCGTCATGGTCGGCGCGATCCCCGAGCGCCATCGCGCCGCCGTCACCGCGGACCCCTCGACGGCTACTTCGCCATGGCCCGTGGTACCCAGGAGGTCGCTCCACTGGAGATGACCAAGTGGTTCGACACCAACTACCACTACCTCGTGCCCGAACTCGGGCCCGGCACCGTCTTCACGGCCGACTCCGGCAAACAGGTCGCCGAGCTGAAGGAAGCCCTCGCGCAGAGCCTCACCGCACGGCCCGTGCTGGTCGGGCCCGTCACGTACCTCCTGCTCGCCAAGCCCGCCCCGGGCGTGCCCGCGGGATTCGAACCGCTGACTCTCCTGGACCGGCTTCTGCCGGTGTACGCCGAGGTCCTCGCCGACCTGCGCGCGGCCGGCGCCGAGTGGGTCCAGCTCGACGAGCCCGCGCTGGTGCAGGACCGCACCCCGGCCGAACTCCACGCCGCCGAGCGCGCCTACCGTGGCCTCGGCGCCCTCACCGACCGGCCGAAGCTCCTGATCGCCTCCTACTTCGACCGGCTCGGCGACGCCCTGCCAGTACTGGCCAAGGCCCCGGTCGAGGGCCTCGCGCTGGACTTCACGGAGGCCGCCGCGGCCAACCTGGACGCGCTGGCGGCCGTCGGCGGACTCCCCGGCAAGCGCCTGGTCGCCGGTGTCGTCAACGGCCGCAACGTCTGGATCAACGACCTGCGGAAGTCGCTGTCCACCCTCGGCACCCTTCTCGGACTCGCCGACCGCGTCGACGTGGCCGCCTCCTGCTCTCTGCTGCACGTCCCGCTGGACACGGACACCGAGCGGGACATCGACCCGCAGATCCTGCGCTGGCTGGCCTTCGCGAAGCAGAAGACCACCGAGATCGTCACCCTCGCCCGGGGCCTCGCCCAGGGAACCGGCACCATCTCCGGTGAACTCGCCGCCAACCGCGCCGACCTGGCGTCCAGGGCAGGATCACCGATCACACGTGACCGCGCCGTACGCGCCCGCGCCGAAGCCGTGACGGACGCGGACGTTCGCCGCTCCCAGCCGTACGCCGAACGCTCCGCGGCCCAACAGGCCCATCTTCGGCTGCCCTTGCTGCCGACCACGACCATCGGTTCCTTCCCGCAGACCGGCGAACTGCGGGCCGCCCGCGCCGACCTGCGCGCCGGCCGTCTCGACACCGTCGGCTACGAGGAACGCGTCAAGGCGGAGATCCAGGAGGTGATCTCCTTCCAGGAGAAGACCGGCCTCGATGTCCTGGTGCACGGCGAGCCCGAGCGCAACGACATGGTGCAGTACTTCGCCGAGCGGCTCACCGGTTACCTCGCCACGCAGCACGGCTGGGTCCAGTCCTACGGCACCCGCTGTGTCCGCCCGCCGATCCTGGCCGGCGACGTCTCCCGCCCCGAGCCGATGACCGTGCGCTGGACGTCGTACGCCCAGTCGCTGAGCGACCGCCCGGTCAAGGGCATGCTCACCGGGCCGGTCACCATGCTCGCCTGGTCCTTCGTCCGCGACGACCAGCCCCTCGGCGACACCGCCCGGCAGGTCGCCCTCGCCCTGCGCGACGAGGTGAACGACCTGGAGGCCGCCGGTACTTCGGTCATCCAGGTGGACGAGCCCGCTCTGCGGGAGACGCTGCCGCTGCGCGCCGCCGACCGGCCCGGATACCTGGCGTGGGCCACCGACGCGTTCCGGCTCACCACCGCCGGCGTCCGCCCGGACACGCAGATCCACACCCACATGTGCTACGCCGAGTTCGGCGACATCGTCCAGGCGATCGACGACCTCGACGCCGACGTCATCAGCCTGGAGGCGGCCCGCTCGCACATGCAGGTCGCCCGCGAACTCGCCGCCCACGGCTACCCGCGTGAGGCCGGACCGGGGGTGTACGACATCCACTCCCCACGCGTCCCCAGCGCCGACGAGGCCGCGGACCTCCTGCGGACCGGCCTCGAGGCGATCCCCGCCGAGCGGCTCTGGGTCAACCCCGACTGCGGTCTGAAGACCCGTGCCTGGCCCGAGACCCGGGCCTCCCTGGAGAACCTGGTCGCCGCCGCCCGCACCGTCCGAAGCGAACTGCCCGCCTCCTGACCGAGGGGCAGCGGGCCGGGACGCCACGCGCGTCCCGGCCCCTTCCGAGAGCACCCGCCACGACCCGAAGTCGACCGCTGACGGATACCGGGCACAAAGTGCTGGGGTGCGTCGGGGCGACGGTCCTTCTTATCGGCAGGCTGCCGCTCTACCTTCGCTTCTGTGATCAGGATCTCCGAGGTGGCGAAGCGGCTCATGGTCGGCCGTGCCCTGCGCAGCAGCGAGATGGGCCAGGCCTTGCTTCCCAAGCGTCTGGCCCTGCCGATCTTCGCCTCGGACCCCTTGTCGTCGGTCGCTTACGCCACGCAGGAGATCCTGGTGGTGCTCACGCTGGGCGGGCTGGCGTATGTGCATTTCACGCCGTGGATCGCGGTGGCGGTCGTCGCGCTGATGACGGTGGTGGTGCTGTCGTACCAGCAGGTCGTGCGCGCCTACCCGAGCGGTGGGGGCTCGTACGAGGTCGTGTCAGCGAACCTCGGCGAGAGCGCCGGTCTGGTGGTGGGGGCGGCCCTGATGGTCGACTACGTGATGACGGTGGCGGTGTCGGTGGCTTCCGGCGTGGACAACATCATCTCCGCCGTCCCCCAGCTGCACGCCCAGCGGGTACCGATGGCCCTGGGTTTCGTGGCGCTGCTCGCGGTGGTGAACCTGCGGGGAGTGCGTGAGTCCGGACGGGCCTTCGCCGCGCCGACGTATCTGTTCGTCAGCGGCGTGTTCATCATGATCGCCACCGGGCTCTTCCGGTATCTGGCCGGAGACGCGCCGGTCGCCGAGAGCGCCTCGTACGGCATCCGGCCGCAGGAGGGCGACGCACAGCTGGCCGGTGTGGCGCTGGTGCTGCTGGTCCTGCGTGCGTTCTCCAACGGCTGCACCGCGCTGACCGGCGTGGAGGCGATCTCCAACGGGGTTCCCGCCTTCCGGAAGCCGAAGTCGCACAACGCGGCGGTCACCCTGGCCGCGATGGGCCTCATCGCGGTCACCCTGTTCGTCGGTGTCACGACGCTCGCGATCGTCTCCAAGGTCCATATCGCCGATGACGCCTGTCGGCTCACCGGACTGGGCCAGGACTGCTCCGCCTACCAGCAGCGCACCGTCATCGCCCAGATCGCCGCCGCGGTCTTCGGCGGGGAGCGGAGTGCCGGCTTCTACTACGTCCAGGCCGCGACCGCGCTGGTGCTGGTCCTCGCCGCGAACACCGCGTTCAACGGTTTCCCGCTGCTCTCGTCGGTCCTCGCACAGCGTCGCTACCTGCCTCGCCAGCTGCACAGCCGGGGGGACAGGCTCGCCTTCTCCAACGGCATCGTGGCGCTGGCCGTGACCGCCGGACTGCTGCTGTGGGGGTTCGAGGCCAGCGTCACGGCCCTGATCCACCTCTACATCCTGGGCGTCTTCACCTCCTTCACGCTCTCCCAGACGGGTATGGTCCGGCACTGGAACCAGGTCCTGTCCACAGGGGGCGACCCCGCGCTGCGGCGCCGCCGGCGCGTCGCCAGGGTCATCAACGTGGTCGGCGCGGTGTTCACCGGCCTGGTCCTGATGGTGGTCCTGTTCACGAAGTTCCTCGACGGCGCGTGGCTGGCCGTACTCGCCGCCGGCGTGCTGTGGCTGCTGATGCGCGCCATCCGCGGGCACTACGACCGCACCGCCGCCGAGCTGACCAGCACCGACCCGCACGCCGACCTCACGTCTCCTTCCCGTGTCCTGGCGGTCGTGCTGGTCTCCAATGTCCACAAACCGACGCTCCGGGCCCTGGCCTATGCCCGTGCTTCCAAGCCCGACCGGCTGGAGGCGCTCACCGTCGCCGTCGACCACGAAGAGACACGCGCGCTGGAGGACCAGTGGCAGCGACTCGGCATCGACGTCCCTCTCAAGGTCCTGGACTCCCCCTACCGTGAGGTCACCCGGCCCGTCGTCGACCACGTACGCTCCCTCAGCCGCGAGAGTCCCCGCGACATCCTCGGCGTCTACATCCCCGAGTACGTCGTGGGCCGCTGGTGGGAGAACCTGCTCCACAACCAGTCCGCACTCCGGATCAAGGCACGTCTGCGCTTCACTCCGGGCGTCCTGGTGATCAGCGTGCCCTGGCAGCTCATCTCCTCCGTGCGGGCCGACCGCCACGGTGCGCGAGCCCCGGGTTCCGTCCGCCGTGGCGAACCGCCGCGCTGACCGGGAGCCGTCGAGGCCCGGAGGGTCCATGCGGCTTGCGGGCGCCGCGGACCGTCGTTTCACTGTTGACGAAAGGAAGCGTGACCGGTGGACAGACCAGTGACCGTGGGTGTGGACGGCTCCCCACGAGCATGAGTGCGCTCGACTGGGCCGCCGACGAGGCCGCCCTGCACGGCCGGCCCCTTCGTGTCGTGTACGCCTCCGTGTGGGAACGCTTCGAAGGCGCCACCCCCGCGGAAGATCTCCCGGAAGGCCGGACGGAGGCCACCGCACTTCAAGAGATCATCACCAGCGCCGAAGCCCGGGCCCGCCGGCGCTGCCCCGAGGTCGGGGTCCAGGCCGAAGTACTGCCGGGGGAACCCATCGACGTCCTGGCCCATGTGGCGGAAGACGCCTTCGCGCTGGTCGTCGGTCAACGCCGGCACGATCCCCTCCTGCGACGCCTGTTCGCCGGTTCCATCGGGGCCGGTGTCGCGGAACGCGCGTGGTGCCCCGTCGTGTTCGTGGGCCAATCCGCCCCAGAGCGTCCCTCGGCCGACCGGCCGGTCGTCCTCGGTGTCGGGGAGGGAACCGACGCCGGCGCCGCCCATGTCGCCTTCGCCCTCCAGGAAGCACGGGCACGTGGATGCGACCTGGTCGCGGTGCACGCCCGCAGCCGGCAGGAAACGCGTCAGGATCCACCGGGCCTCGGCTCACCGGCAGCCGACGCTCTCCTCGGTGCGGCACTCCCGGACCGGGCAGCCCGCGAAAGCGGCGTCACCGTGCACAGACAAGTCGTCGACGGCCCCGCCCACCACACCCTGCCCCAAGCCGCGCACCACGCCGGCCTCCTCGTTCTCGGAGTCCGGCACCGGCATGGGCTCGTGCGCCGCGAACTCGGACCCACCCACCACGCCGCACTACGCCACTCGCCCTGCCCTGTCGTCCTCGTGGGTACCCCTGGCCGCCCCCACGAAGGCCGGGGACTGTCACCGTCGAGTGAGACCAGGGCGGCGAAGGCGCTCGGAGCGGCCTCGGGCCGGCCCCACGCTGCCTGGCCCCCGAGCAGACCGGATCGTAGAAGGCCCACCCGTGCGGTGCTCCACCCAGTACGGAGATACGTGCACCGGCAGGAAGGCCGTGAGCCAGTCACGTCATCCCGAGGGCCTGGCGATGGCAGGGCGGTGAACCTCCATCGTGGGTGCGGCCGGTGAAGTTCCGGCACATAGCGATCGTCATCAGCTCCGCGCGGGCCACGCAGGTCATGCCACCGACCGACAGGCCGTCACCTCCACCGCGGACGCCGGTGCGCCGGCCCTCAGTGTCCGCTCCCGTGGTCCATGCCGCCCATGTCGTCGTCTTCCGTGTCCGTGCCACCGTCCCCGTGACCGTCCTGGGTGATCCCGGGATCATGCGTGCCGGGCCCGACAGGACCGACACTCCGGCCGACGGCGTAGGAGGCGGCGAAGACCAGTACCAGCAGCAAGAGAAACCCCCACAGGGCGGGCGGGGGCAGGGTTCGGCGCACCAGGCCCGTCGGCGCGCCGGAAGCGGGTTGCCGTGTCTGCGCCATCCGTCGACTCTCCCGATCTCGTCGCACGGTCTCCGCCGGACCGGGCCGTACCGGTACAGGAGTCGGGGGAGCTGCTGGCCGAGTTCCCGTGGGTGAGTGTGACGCCTCTCACGGAAGGGGGTACCGGGTCCGGGCGAGGTCGAAGGCCCCGGCGAGCCGGACCAGGCCGATCGCCGTCACCGCACAGCGGCGCCGGAGAGGAGCACCCACCAGGGCAGCCCCTCCCCGACATCAGCACGTGGCCGAGGGCGGCGGGCCCCACGCACACGGCCGCGAACACAGCGGTCCGCGGCGCACGCAGGAACCCACCGGCGGACATGGCGCCCCACCCCGGCACCCGGGCGACCGTCGGCACCGGGGACGCCCCGGCCGGACCCCGGCCGGACCGCGGCCGGGAGCGAGTCCCGCACGGTCCGGTCTCGAGGCTCCCGGCGGTCGGCCCGAAACGCTGGTCAGTCCGGAACCCCCACCAGGTCGACTCGTTCCGCGTCGCGCAGTGACCGCGTCAGCGCGGCACGGGCCCGGGCGACACGGGACCTGACCGTACCGACCGGGCAGCCGCTGAGTTCGGCCGCCTCCGCGTAGGGAAGGCCGACGAGCTGGGTGAGGACGAACGCCTCACGGCGTTCGGCGGGCAGCGCGTCGAGCAGTTCGGCGAGAGCGATGCCGTCTTCGAAGCCAGGCAGACCGCGCTCCTGGGCCCGTTCGGCGGCGGCCTGCCAGTCGTCGGTGTCGGCGAGACGGGGCCGGGCGGACGCGTACCGGTAATTGTCGATCACCGCCCGGCGGGCGATGGACAGCAGCCAGACACGGGCGGAGGACCGGCCCTCGAAACGGTGCAGGCTGCCCAGAGCCCGCAGGAACGTGTCCTGCGCCAGGTCGTCGGCGGTCTCGGGGTCGGCGCCGAGATACCCGACGAAGTACCGGACATCTCTCTGGAGAGCTCGCACGAATTTCTCGACCGCTTCCGGGTCACCACCACGGGCGGTGAGCGCCCAGGACGTTATCAGCTCGTCAGCGGACTCGCGTTCCTCAGGTGTTCTCGCGGGGTGGGGAGTGCCGTCGCACGCGGCGGGAAGAGCGGGACTGATCACCAGGTGTCCTTTTCGGGGTCCGGAAGGCCGGCACGCGGGCATCCGGGGACCGGACCGGGCGGCTCGAGGCACACCTCGGATCCGGTACGGGCAGGGGTGGCGGGAGCACGCCTTACTGCGGGGCACTCCCGGTGCCCGGAGCCGTCCGGGCCTGCGAGGCCCGGGACGACGTCGGGAATCCGGCTGTCTCAGAGGACAGCGGTTCCCGCGGGTGGACCCCGAGAAGTGATCGCGTGCACCAGGAGCAGCCGGCGCGGACTGCGGGCCGTACGGCCACGGCGCAGGACGGCGCGCGGGCGGCGCGGAGAGGCCGGAAGGGCGAGGAGCAGCCGCAACGGGGCCGCCAGCCATCCGGCGACGGCCCGCAGGATGCGGAAGGCCGCGCGTTCGCCGTGCGCGAGCCACAGTCCGCTCAGCAGCGCGGCCAGCAAGTGGGCGGCGAGCATGCCCGGGGAGGACATCTCGCCGCCCATGATGTGACCGATTCCCGTCACCGGGTCCATGGCGGACCCGTCATGGGTCATGGAGTGCATGGCATGACCGGCGTGAGCCGTCGAGGCCATGTGACGGGTGGATGGCGTGCCCTGGGCCGTACCGCCCACGGACATCGACGACGTCGACAGTGTCTGCGCGTAGGAGAACCACTCGTGCAGTGCCGACTGGGCAGCGACCACGACGGAGGAGACGAGAAGGGGCCCGCGTTCCCGGCCGGCCAGGCACCACGCCGTCCCGCCGCACGCCACCGCTGCGACGGCGAGGGCCCACCAGGGCACGGAGGCGCCGGACATCATGACGTGCCCCAGGGCGGCGAGCAGCACGCAGACGGCCGCGAACACCGCGGCCCGTGTCGTGCGGAGACACCACCCAGCGCCCATGGCGGCTCATCCTTGCATTTCCTGTGCACCGTCCTGAGCGAGTACGGGAAGTTCCCGGACCTGCGACTCAACCGGCCCCCGGTGATTCATGTCACATCAACTCCCAGGAACTCAAAGGGAGTTGTCCTCGACTGCCTCCCCAAGGAGGTGCGTCTGTTGACGACAGGACGGACGGAACGGACCGGATGGAGCAAGGCGGGTCCGGTGACCGAGGCAGGAGCGACCAGGGCTCTGACCGCGCTGCTGACGTGCGCCATGGCCTTCTCGATGATGCAGCTGTTCCTGCTCGGGGCTCTGGGCCCGCGGCTCGTGGCGGACCTCGGCGTCTCGCCGACGGTGCTCGGGCTGACGACCACCGTCGGGTTCGCCACGGCGGCCGTGCTCTCCCGGCCGGCGGCCGGGTGGTCGACCGGATGGGGCCCCGGCGCTGCCTGGTGGCCCTGCTCGCCGTGACCGCGGTCGCGCTGGCACTGATCGGAACGGCTCCGGGCTCCGGGTTCCTGCTGGCCGCCGTCGCGCTCGGCGGACTGCCGCAGGCGCTGGCCAACCCCGCCACGAACAAGGCGATCCTCGCTGCCGTACCGCCTGCCCGGCGTGGCTCGGTGACCGGTATGAAGCAGTCGGGGGTGCAGTTGGGGGCGTTCGCGGCCGGACTGCCGCTCACGGCGCTGGCCGGTCTCACCGGGTGGCGGGGCGCGGTCTGGACCGCCGCGGGCGCGGCTGCGGTGGCAGCCGTGTGGGCGGCCCGCACGTTGCCCGCCGACCCGCCCGCGAAGTCCGCCCCCACGGTCTGGGTACCGCGCGGGATGACCGCGTGGCTGATGGTGTTCTCCCTGCTGCTCGGCTGCGGCATCGCCTCGGTCAACACCTACCTGTCGCTGTACGGCACCGAGGGTCTGGGGCTCGGCCCCACGGCGGCGGGGGCGCTGGTGGCCGTGCTCGGCCTGTCCGGGATCGCGGGCCGGCTGGGCTGGTCGAAGGTGGCGGGGCGGCCCGACCGGGCGGTCCGGCTGCCGGGCGCGCTCGCTGTGGGAGCGGTGGCGGCGGCCCTGCTGTTGGCGGGCTCGTCGTCGGTTCGCCCGCTGGTGTGGGTGGCGGCCCTGGCCGTCGGGGTCTTCGCCGTGGCGGCGAACGCGGTGTCGATGGTCCTCGTCATGCAGCGTGCCGCGCCGGGCCGGGCGGGCCAGGACTCCGCGCTGGTCTCCGCGGGCTTCTTCGCCGGGTTCGCGGTCGGCCCACCGCTGTTCGGGGTGCTGGCCGAGGCGGGCCGGTACGGGGCGGGTGGCTTCTCGTGGCGGCCGAGTTCGCGGGGGCCGGGGTGGTGGCATTGCTGTGGTCCGCGCGGGATCGCCGGTCGGACGTGCGGTCGCGAGAGAACGCGTGAACGAATCCATGCGCCCTTCCCAGGATCGGGGGTCGAGCCGTGTGAAACCCGACCCGTCACTTGACTGGGCCGCCTCGGCGCTCGACTCCGTCCTCGACAGAGTCGCCGTCAGCCGCGCTGAGGTAGGCGAACGTTTTCCTCCACGCGGACCCGGACACCGGAACGTGGAGAACGACGGCGCGCGGCTCCTGGACCGGCGGCTTCTGGACGGGACTGTTGTGGCTGCGCGCCCGGCACACCGGCGATCCCGCGGACCGGGAGGCCGCACGCGCGTGCATGGCCCGCCTCGCCGACTGGACCGGCGCGGACACCTCCACCCGGGGACTGATCTTCTGGTACGGCACCGTCTTCGCCGACGACGGTGAGCGGATCCGGAACCGGGGCGCCCGGGCCTGCCGGGACGCCTTCGATCCGGAACTGGGTCTCGTGCCCTGGGGTTCGGCGTTCGGCGGGCCACGGCTGATGGCCCGTGCGGACGGCGTCCCCGGCATGGTGCCCTTGCTGGCCACGGTGGACATGGAGGCCGCCCGCTCCCATCTGCGCCACCACCTCGACCTGTGCCTAGGTGACCGACCGTCCTCCTGGTCGTGGCTGCACACCGCGGCGACCGGCTGGACCGCCTGTGCCGACCCGCCGCCGGGGTGGAGCCGAGGTCCGGCGTGGCTGCTGCTCGCTCTGGCCGAAGGCGCCCGTCTGCCGGACGGTGACTCGTTCGCCGCACTCGCCGGCATCTTGGCGCCGCCGTCCTTCGTGCCGCTCGCCGACACCGCTCACCCCAGCGGCCCCCTCGACACCTCGGCCGCCGCCATCACCGCGCTGGCTCTGCTGCGACTGGGCCGCAGGGATCGGGCCGTTGCTCTCCTCGAGGTACTGGTCGAAGGACACCTGACCACCGACGGCCGCCTCCTGGACGGCTGTTACGACCTCACGGCCGGAACAGCCGTCCGGCACGAGCTGATCTGGGGCGACTTCTTCCTCGCCTACGCCCTCGCGGAACTCACCGGCCGGGTGCCCGGCACCGGCTAGGCCCGCTCCGTACGCAGCACTCGCCGCGCCACGGAGGTGATGTGCAGTTCGTCGGGGCCGTCGAGGATGCGGGCCGCGCGCCCCGTACGGAACAGGGCGGGGAGCGCGGTGTCCGGGCCGAGCCCTGCCGCGCCGTGGACCTGTATCGCCGCGTCGGCCACCAGTTGGAGCGTGCGGGCCGCGGCGACCTTGGCCAGCCCCACTTCCACATGGGCGTCGACGCCGGCGTCCAGCCGGGACACGGCCTCATGGACCAGCGGCCGGGTCGTCCGCAGGGCGAGCAGTGACTCGAAGACATGGCGCTGGACGAGTTGCAGGTCACCGAGCGGGCCCCGGGAACGGGCGCGGGTGACGGCACGTTCCCGCATGAGGTCGAAGGCACGGCCGGCCTGGCCGAGCCAGCGCAGACAGCGCAGGGTCCGGCCGAGCTGGAGCCGTTCGGCGGCGACGGCGAGAGCCTTGCCGCGTTCGCCGATCAGGTGGTCGGCGTCCACCGCGACACCGGCGAGCGCTATCTCCGCCTGCCCGGCGGCGCCGAGCACGGGCAGCTCGCGCACCACCCGGAAGCCGGGAGCGGGGGTCGGGACCAACAGCAAGGACAGACCGTCCCGCTCCGGTGGCCGGCCGTCGGTGCGCGCGAGGACGGTGACGAGGCTGGCGGCGGCGCCCCCACTGACGAACCACTTGCCTCCCGTGAGCCGCCAGCCGTCCTCGGTCCCGACGGCGCGGGTGGCGGTGAGGAACGGGTCGGTGCCGGGGACGTCCTGCTCGGTCATCGCGTAACCGGCTTGCAGCTCTCCCGCGACCAGCGGCGCGAGGTACCGCTCGCGCACGCGTGGGCTGCCGTGCCGCGACAGCATCAACGCGTCCAGCAGGGAAGCCGAGCCGAGGGCCGCCGGTCCGTGATCGCTGGCACCCTCCGCCTCCGCGACATGGGCGTACGCACGCAGTCCGAGCCCCTGACCGCCCAGTTCGACCGGAAGAGGCAGCGCCCACACGCCCTCTTCCTTCGCCTCCTGGCGCAGCCGGCGCAGCGTCCGGGCCCCGTCCTGGCCACCCCCGTCCAGGACCTGTTCGCGGGGCACGACCCGGGCGCGGACGAAGTCCGCCACCCGCTCCTTCAACTCCCGTGCCTCCGGCGGGCACTGCGGGTCGCCGAGCGTCTCGTCCAGCACGTCTCCCCCACCTTTCAGGGAACTCCGGCTCTCGCCGGTCCGACTGTCTGTTCGTGGAACCGGTCGGGGGTGATCGCCCCCGGGTTCCCGCGCGTCAGGAAAGGAGCGGCATGGCACCATCAGCCACACCGGCCATCGCGCAGACGTCCCGGCCCCTCGACGGACTGCGTCTGGAAGCCTCGGGCCCCCGGGGCCGGCGGACGGACTCGTCGCCGAGCACCTACGGCTGCTCGGCGCCAAGGAGACCGGACGCTCCGGCGAACGCGTGACAGTCGTCGGAGCGGAGTACGGCGGCATCACCGCCCGGTTGACCTGGGGAGAGCGGGCCGTCGACGAGGCGACCGCGCAGGCGGCGACGGGCATCATGGCCGTGCACGGCCGCCGGGACGGGTCGCCTCGCGGGCTCGCCGCCGACTACGCCGCCACCGCCGCCGGTGTGCTGACCGTGCAGGGCATGCTGGCCGGCCTCCTCGCCCAGGCACGCGGCTCGCGGGTGACGAGCACCGAGGTGAGCGTCGAGCGGGCCGGACTGCTCGCCGTCTCCCAGTATCTCGCCGCGGCCGGGGCGGAGGAGGCCGAGGCCGCGGAGATCGCACCGGGCGGTCCGCCGTTCACCTCCGCCGACGGCGTCGCCTTCGAACTGGAGACACTCGACCCGGGCGCGTGGGCCGCTTTCTGGCGCACCCTCGACGCACCGGCGGACGGCATACGGCGCGGCTGGCGACCCTTCCAGTTCCGGTACGCCACGGCCTGCGCGCCCTTTCCGCCGGAACTGCACGCCTCGGCCCGCGGCCACCGCTGGGAGCGCGTCCGGGAAGCGGCCCGATCCTCCGGAGCCGAGGTGTGCGCACTCCACAAGCTCGCCGACCGGGCCGCCGAGCACGACGGGGCCACGCCCTGGCAACTGACGGCGCACGACGCGTCGTACTCCGGATCCGGCGCACCACCACCGCGGACCGACGCCCCACTGGCCGGGTTGACCGTCCTCGAGGCCGGCCGCCGGATCCAGGCGCCGCTCACCGCGCATCTGCTGGGGCTGCTCGGCGCCGAAGTGGTGCGGATCGAGCCGCCGGGCGGTGATCCGCTACGCGGCATGCCGCCGGCCTGCTCGGGGGTCTCGGCCCGCTGGCTCGCGCTCAACCGGGGCAAGAAGGCCGTCGAGGTGGACATCAAGTCCGCCGCGGACCGCGAGCGGCTGCGCGCGATGGCCGCGGACGCCGATGTGTTCCTGCACAACTGGGCGCCCGGCAAGGCCGCCGCGCTCGGTCTGGACCACGAGGACCTGTCCGCCGGCAACCCCGCACTCGTCTACGCGTACACCAGCGGCTGGGCCGACCGGCTGTCCGGGGCGCCGATGGGCACCGACTTCATGGTGCAGGCCCGCACCGGAGTGGGGAGGCGGTGCGGCCGGCCGACGAGCCACCCGTACCGTCCCTGATGACACTGCTCGACGTACTCGGAGGACTCCTCGGCGCGGAGGCCGTGCTCGCGGGGCTGCTGCTGCGCCAGCGCACGGGGGCCGGCGTACGGGTGGACTCGTCGCTGCTCGGGGCGGCCGACGTGCTGACCGCGCCGGCCCGGATCCGTGCGGCCCAGGGCCTCGACCCGCGCCGGCCGGCCGGATTCCGCCGGCCCGTGCCCACGGCCGACGGCTGGATCGCCCTCCCCGACCATGCCGCCCTCCCTGACGACGCGCGGCGTCTCTCCACGGCCCGGGCGCTGGAGCGGCTGCGCGAGCGCGGCACGCCCGCCGTCCCGGTCGTCACCGACCTCGCCGACCTGCTCGCCTGCGGCCCGATCAGCCGCGACGACCATGGTTCCCCCGCCGTCCCCGCCCCTGGAGGTTCGCGTGACCGTCGCCCTGCACGACCTGCTCCCCGCCACGCTGCGCCGTACCTGGGCCGTGGAGGGAACCTGTCCCGACCTGGACCTCTACAGCCTCTTCCGCGCCCGTCAGATCGCCGATCCGCACCGTACGGCGGTCCTCGACGGCAAGGGGAAGCTCTGTTACACCGCGCTGGACCGCAGGGCCCGATGTCTGGCCGCGGGGCTCTCCGGTCTCGGCGTACACGCCGGTGACGTCGTCGGCGTCCAGCTGCCGGGCGGCCGCGACGCCGTGGTCGCGGATCTGGCGCTCGCCGCCCTGGGCGCGGTGGCGCTGCCGTTCCCGGTCGGGCGGGGCGGGCGCGAGGCGGCGTCGCTGCTGCGCAGATCGGAGGCGGTCGCGGTGATCGCGGCAACCGAACACCGGGGCAACCACCATGCGGCCGGCCTGCTGGCGCTGACGGATGAACTGCCCGCCCTGCGTACGGTCGTCGCGGCGGGGCCGGCGGGCGCCGCGCCGGAGGGAGCCGTCCCGCTGTCGGCCTTGACGCGCACCGACCCGAAGACGTTCGTGCCTGCCCGCCCCGACCCCGACTCCGCCGCCCGCATCCTCGTGTCCTCCGGGTCGGAGTCCGAGCCGAAGATGGTGGCCTACTCGCACAACGCCCTGGCCGGCGGCCGGGGCAACTTCCTCGGCTCCCTCATCCCGGACGGGCGCCCGCCCCGCTGCCTCTTCCTGGTCCCGCTCGCCTCCGCCTTCGGCAGCAACGGCACCCCGGTCACCCTCGCGCGGCACGGCGGAACCCTGGTCCTGCTCGACCACTTCACCCCCGAGGCCGCGCTGGAGGCACTCGCCGCACACGAACCGACCCATGTCCTGGGCGTACCGACCATGATCCGCATGATGCTGGACCGGATCGCGGAGGGCGGACACCGGGCGTTCACTCCGCCGACGGCCGTGGTCGTCGGCGGCTCACCGCTGGACGAGGCCACCGCGGCCGAGGCCCGCCTGGCCTTCGGCTGCCCGGTCGTCAACCTCTACGGCTCCGCCGACGGCGTCAACTGCCACACGGGGCTGACGCACGGCTCCCCGGTGGCAACGGGCGGCCCGGCATCGCCGCGGGACAGCCCGACCCCCGGGTCGCCGACATACGGATCGCCGTCCCCGGCACCCGTGAGCTGCGGGAGGTCGGCGGGGGCACTCTCGGTGAGATCGTCGCCCGCGGCCCGATGACACCGCTGTGCTACGTCGCCGCCCCCGACCTCGACACTCTCTACCGCACCGAGGACGGCTGGGTGCGCACCGGGGACCTCGGCCTCATCGACGAGGACGGCACGCTTCGGGTCGTCGGCCGGCTGAAGGACGTGGTGATCCGCGGCGGGGCGAACATCAGCCCCGCCGAGGTCGAGATCGAACTGGCCGCGCACCCGGCGGTACGGGACGTGGTCTGCGTCGGCGTGCCCGACCCGCTGATGGGCGAGCGGCTCGCGGCCTGCGTCGTGCCCAGGGACGAGGTGGCGCCCTCGTTGGTGGAGTTGTGCGCCCACCTGGACACGCGAGGTCTGGAACGGCGCAAACACCCTGAGCGCCTGCTGGTGCTGAATGAGCTGCCCCTGACGCCGGCCGGAAAGCCGGACCGGGCGGAGCTGCGGGACCGGTGGGCGTCCGACGCGGAGCGTCATCAGCCCCTGGCCTCGGCCGGCTGACCCGCCGAACGGGGAAGGGCCGCCCGCGGAGCACCCCGGGCGGCCCTTCCCGTATGACGCCTCGGCTCAGGAGGCGGTCATCGCCTTCTCCAGCGTCGTCGCCGCGTTCTTGTAGACGGTCAGCAGATCCAGGTCCCTGCCGGGGTAGTTGACGATGCCCACCTGGCGAGCGCCGGAGTCGGGCAGCACGGTACCGGTGGTCATGTGCACGTTGTCGAGCACCAGTTGCGGCTTCTTCCTGGACAGTTCGGACAGTTGCCCGGCCGTCACGGCCTCCGGTCCGTACGTGCCGACCACCTCGGCTCCGGCCAGTTTCGCCGACCAGGCGGCGAAGACCTGGGCGACGACGGTGGGCGCCTCGCCGTCCGGCCAGGCGCTCCTGACGTCCTTCCGCAGCTTGCCGTACTCGGTGTCGAACGAGGTGATCCACTCGGCGGCGGCGGCCTCGGTGCCGAACATCTTGCCCAGCCGCGTCACCTCGGCCCTGGCCTTGTCCGCGTCGTTGTCGAGGTTGACCTCGACCAGTTCGGCGTCGCCTCCGGCGGCCTCCTTGAACTTCTCCGCGTACGGCTCGAAGGGCGCGTACAGCACGAAGTCGGCATCCGCCACGGCCGCGAGGTCGGAAGGCTTCGGGTCGTAGTCGGGGGCGTGCTGCACCGACTCCGGCACGATGACCGTGACGTCCTCGGCACCCGCGGCCTTGGCGAAGGCTCCTTCCCAGCTGGTCGTGGCGACCACGACCGGTCCGGTGCCCTTTCCTGCCGCGCCCGTGCCGGACGCCGAGGACGAAGGGGACGAGGTGCCGCTTTCCCCGCCACAGCCGGTGGCCGTCAGCAGAAGGGCCGTGCTGAAGGTCAGTGCGAGGAGGGGAGTGATGCGGACGCGGGTGCGCGCCATGAGCTGATTCTCCGTTCGGGTACGAGATGGACGGCGAGGACGACCATGCCGGCGGTGAGGACGAGGACGGGGCCAGGGGCCAGTCGAAACGCAGCGCGACCAGGAACCCGGTCAGGTTCACGACCACACCGATGCCGACCGCCCACGCGGTGATGGACAGCAGGGAGCGGCCCAGCCGTCGGGCGGCGAGAGCCGGAAGAAGCGTCAGCGCGTCGACGAGGAGGGCGCCGGTGAGCTTGATGGCTCCGGCGACGGACACCGCGACCAGAACCAGCAGCACAAGGGTGAGCCGGTCGACCCGCACCCCGAGGACAGGGCGAGTTCACGGTCGTACAGGAGGAGGGCGATGTCTCTGCGGCGCCACCAGAACAGGGCCGGTACGACGACGGCGAGTGCCGCGAGCAGCCACAGGTCGGCGGTACCGACCGAGAGTATGGATCCCCAGAGCAGGGAGAAGGCCCCCGCCGCGTTGACTCCGGAGACGGCGAGCACGAGCAGGGCGGCGGCGATCGCCAGACTCATCAGCAGGCCCATGGCGCCCGACAGGCCGTCCGGTGTGCGGGCCAGTGGAGCGACGCCGGCGCCGGCGAGGGCGCAGGCCACCAGCGCGCACAGCATGGGGTCGAGCCCGGTCAGCAGGCCGAGGGCGATGCCCAGGAGCGCGACGTGCATCATCGCGAACCGCACCGGCATGATGTCGAGGCCGACGATGACGACCCCGATCACGGGCAATCCCACCGCGGCCACCAGCAGGGCGATTCCGGCCCGTTGGACGGGCACGAGCTGCAGAAGCTGACCGACGTCGGCCGCGGCCCAGGCGCTCACCGGACCTCCCGCAGCCGGCCCGCGGCCATCTCCAGCACCCGGTCGCAGCGCTCGGCCAGAGCCCGGTCGTGGGTGACGACCACGACGGTCACCGGCAGAGAGAGCAGCACGTCAGCCGCCTCCTCCTGACCGGAGAAGTCGAGGGCGGCGGTGGGCTCGTCGGCGAGCAGGACGCCCGCTCCGGCCCCCACACAGCCGACCGCCCGCGCCAGGTACATGCGCTGGAGCTGCCCACCGGACAGTGTGTGCAACGGCCGGTCGGCGAGGTGCCCGACCCCGAGCTTGCCGGCCGCCTCCACCGCTTCCGCGGCCGCGCCCGCGCTGGCCAGCAGTTCGCGCCCCAGCAGGGGAAAGCGGCCGGTGGCCAGCTTCTGCGGAATCCACGCGCACGCCTGTCTTCGCCACGCCCACTCGGCGGCGCCGCCGGTGTCCCGGCCGCCGACCAGTATCCGGCCGGCGACATGCCGGTGCAGTCCCAGAACGGCCCGCAGCAGCGTGGTCTTGCCCGAACCGTTGGTACCGGTCAGCGCCACCCGCTGTCCGTGCGCGATGTCGAGATCGACGTCGCGCACGGCCTCGACCCGGCCGTGCCGGCACACGACGCCGGACATCCGGACATCCAGCCCTTCCATGCCACCTCCCTGCCTTCTCACAGCAGTCGGACGGGAGAGACGGCCGGTTCCCGGAGGGAGCGAAGAAGCCGCGGCCACAGCGGACTTGGCCGCCGGACGGGCCGCCGCGCGTTCGGCCCACATCGGCTGGGCGAAGACCTCACGGCGCGGTGCGGACAGCTTCAGAAATGCCGGGGAGACGGGAAGGAAGGCCCGCGCCAGGGGATGGCCACGCCGCCGGGCGGGCGCGGCGGCGATTCTGACCCCTTGCTTCAGGCTCCGTGTTTCCGCGGGTCAGCGCATCCTCCCCCGCGGCCTCAAGGGCGCGTTCGGCAGTTCCGGTGCGGGAGTGGGGCCCCGTCGTACCCCTGTACCTCGCCGAAACGTGAGCCGTTCGTCCAGTCCTCGCGGGCCTGGACGATGTCGTCGTGGGTGCGGCCGATGAAGTTCCACCACATGACGATCTCCTCCGGGAACGGCGGGCCGCCCAGGAGGAGGAGGCGGGACAGGTCCGGGGCGCGGTTGGTCAGGGTGAGGGTGGTGCGGCCGGGGGTGTGTAGCCGAGTTCGGCCGGTTTCAGGGGTGTGCCGGTGAGGAGGATGTCGCCGGTGTCGACGAGGACTCCGTGTTCGAAGGCGGGGTCCACGGCCAGGGTCACGGCGGCGCCCGGGTCGAGGGTGATCTCGGCGCCGAGCAGCGGGGTGAAGGTGGGCACCGGTGAAGTGTCGCCGGCCAGGGTGCCCAGGAAGACGCGTGCCTCGCCGCCGTCCAGCGGGACCGGGGCCGGGACATGGTGCTGGAAGTCCCTGGGGGCGTCGCGGTGTTCGCCGGGCAGGGCCACCCACAGCTGCGCGCCGTGCAGGATCCTGGTGTTCCGGGTGGAGACCTCGGAGTGGCTGATGCCGTGGCCGCCCGTCATGAGGTTGAGTTCGCCGGGCCGGACGAAGGCGTGGCTGCCGAGGCTGTCGCGGTGTTCGATCTCGCCGCTGAACAGCCAGCTCACCGTCTGCAGCCCGGTGTGCGGATGCGGTGGTACGACCATGCCGCCGGAGTCGGTGACGTCGTCGGGGCCGTAGTGGTCGGCGAAGCACCAGGCGCCGATCAGGCTCCGGGCCCGCTGGGGCAGGGTCCGCCGTACCCGCATGGCCCGGGGCCCGCCGAGGGGACGTCCCTGGGGGTGAGGATCTCGATGCCCGGCGGGGCGGTCCGTCGGCGTCCGCGCCGCAGACCTTCTCCACCGGGTGCGTCTCCGTGTTGCTCATGCCCTGCCCCTCCGCCGCCCTGAAAAGTTAGGATTTCAACTTCATGGTCGATCATAGGACCGGTGTCCCAGGATCGCGCGCCGGCGGCCGGAAGGCACCGGCGGCACGCGGGTCCCGTCTGCGAGAATGGGCCGACCGCTCGTCGTACGACTGGAGCACGCACGGTGTCGCCACAGCATGAAGCCCCCGTCCCCGCCGGGTCCCGCGAGGAGCTGCGGGCCGACTGCGCCAACTGCTTCGGGCTGTGCTGTGTGGCCCTGCCCTTCGCCCGTTCCGCCGACTTCGCCGCCGACAAGCCCGCCGGGCGGCCTGCGGCAACCTCCGGACGGATTTCGGCTGCGGCATCCATGAGCGGCTGCGCGACGAGGGCTACTCCGGCTGTACCGTCTTCGACTGCTTCGGCGCCGGGCAGAAGGTGTCGCAGGTGACCTTCGGCGGCACCGACTGGCGCCGGGCGCCGGGGTCGGCGCGCGCCATGTTCGAGGTCTTCCCGGTGATGCGGCAGCTGCACGAGCTGCTGTACTACGTCACCGAGGCGCTCGGTCTCCCGGCGGCCCGGCCCGTCCACAAGGAGCTGCGGCGGGCACGGACCCGGATCGACGGTCTGACCCGGGGCAGCGCCGAGTCGGTCACCGGGCTGGACGTGAACGCGCTGCGCGGTGAGGTCAACCTGCTGCTGCTGCGGGCGAGCGAACTCGCCCGGGCGCGGGTCCCGGGCCGCCGGAGGGATCATCGCGGGGCCGATCTGATGGGCGCGAAGCTGTCCGGCGCCGGTCTCAGGGGCGCGAGCCTGCGCGGCGCCCTCCTCGTGGCCGCCGACCTCGGCGGGGCGGATCTGCGCGAGGCCGACCTGATCGGCGCCGACCTGCGCGACGCGAACGTGCGGGGCGCCGACCTCACCGGCGCCCTGTTCCTCACCCAGGCGCAGCTCAACGCGGCCCGGGGCGACGCGTCCACCGTGCTGCCCGCCGGGCTCAGCCGCCCCGCGCACTGGTGAGTCCGGCGAGCACCCTGTCCGGGGTGAGCGGGAGTTCGCGGTGGCGGACGCCCGTGGCGTGGTGGACGGCGTTGCCGATGGCGGCCGCGCTGCCCACGTTGCCGATCTCGCCGATCCCCTTGCCGCCCATCGGGTTGAGGTGGGCGTCTTCCTCGTCGATCCAGTGCGCCGCCACGGCGGGTACGTCGGCGTGGGCGGGCACGTGGTACGACGCGAGGTCGGACTCGGTGAACTCGCCGAACGCGGCGTCCATGGTGCTGCCCTCGGTCAGCGCCGTGCCCAGCCCCATCACCATGCCGCCGATGAACTGGGAGCGCGCGGTGCGGGCGTTGAGGACGCGTCCGGCGGCGAAGACCCCGAGCATCCGGCGCACCCGTACCTCGCCGGTGACGGTGTCGACGGTGACCTCGGCGAAGTGCGCCCCGAAGGCGTGCCGGGCGTAGGCGCTCTCGGCGTCCGCCCGGCCGGCGGTGTCGGCACGGGCGCCGACGCCCTCGGCGGGCAGCCGGCCGGTGAGTCCGCCGAGCAGGCCGCCGAGCCCGGCGCAGGCGTCGTGCACGGCCCAGCCCCAGGAGGCGGTGCCGGAGGATCCTCCGGCGAGGGACGCCGACGGCAGGTCGCTGTCCCCGATCTCGGTCCGTACCCGGTCCAGGGGCACGCCGAGGGTGCCCGCCGCCACCTGGGCGAGGACGGTACGGGCTCCGGTGCCGATGGCGGTGGCGTTGATCCGTACGGCGAAGGTGCCGTCCGCCAGTGCGCGTGACTCGGCGGTGGACGGCTGGACGAGGACGGGGTAGGCGGCCGCGGCGACGCCCGTGCCGACGAGCAGCGGGCCCCACGGCGAGGTGTGTCAGCCGGCGGCGTTGTCGACGCGGAGCCGTACCTGTTCCTCCAGGCGCCGGAGGCTGCTGTCGAGGGCGTCGGCGACGGCCTTCTCGCCCGGATCGTGGCCGGCGTCGAAGAAGGAGAGGTGCACGGTGACCTCGCTGGCCCCGCTGTCGATGCCGGCGACCTGGAGCCAGCCGGTGTAGCTTCCTGTTCGCGCGTGCCCCATTCGAGCCGCATCTGGTCCGGCCGGGCCCGGAGCAGGGCCGCGGTGTCCTCGTCGGAGCGGTCCTCGTGCACGGTGACGGCGGGGAGTTCCTCCGCGCGCACATGCAGGTCCTCGGGCAGCCAGTCGCTCATCTGGTCGACGTTCGCCGCCTGGTCGAAGACGTGCTCGGGTGCGGCGGGCATCGTGTGGGAACGCTCGTACTCGGTCATCGCGGTACCGTCCGTGGGTTCGGGTGCCCGGCGGTACGGGGTGGGTCGCCGGGGACCGCCTGGTGCGCCTCGTTCGGGTGTGCGCCGGCTTCCTGACGCGAGTGCCGTCCGCGCCGTCGCTGTCCGCCGCCGGGACGGGGTCGCCACGGCCGGCCGGGGTGTGGCCGGTACGGGTACCCAGCGCCCACCCGGGTGATGCGGCCGGATCGAGTAGGCGGTACGGCCGTACCGAGTACGCGTACTCAGGCGCGGCGGGGCGGGCGCGTACCAGGCTGGCCGGCAGGAGATCCGTCTGCCGGAAGGACGTCCTTGCTCAGCCGTACCGCCGCCGTCCTGCTGCCTTTGTTCGGGCGGCTCACCGTGACCCGCGAGACCGACGGGCCGTTTCCCGCGGGCAGTGTCTTCGTCGCCAACCATGACTCGATGGCCGATCCGGCGGTCGTCCTGGCCGCCCTGCGCCGGGTGGGCGTGATCCCGGCCGTGCTGGCGACGGCGGGGCTGTGGCGCGTACCCGTTCTGGGGCGGGCCCTGGCGCGGGGCGGGCATGTCCCGGTGCACCGGGGTCGGCCCGTGCCGCGGACGCGCTGGAGGCGGCGGCGCGGGCGGTGCGGTCGGGGCGGCATGTGCTCATCTACGCGGAAGGGGGCTGCCCTCGCGCCGGGACGCGGGGTGTGCCGCACCCCTGCCGTTCCGCACCGGTCTGGCCCGGCTCTCGGCGGCGACCGGCGCGGCGGTGGTGCCCGTGGGCCAGGCGGGGGCCCGGCGGCTGGCCTCCGGTACGGCCGCGAAGCAGCTGGCCGGTGTACTCACCGCCCCGCTGCGCCGGCCCCGCCTGCACGTCCACATCGGCGGTCCCGTGCACCTTCCGGCCGGGACGAGGAGCGGCACGGAGACGGCGCACCGCATGGTCGGCGCCGCCTGGCGGCGGGCCGCCCGCGCCGCGGGCGAGCCGGTCCGGGCCGGCTGACCGGGCGCTACTGGTCGTCGGTGCGGTCGGTCAGGCGTTCGTAGCGCTGGCGGGCGGCCTGCGGGCTGCGCAAGCCGAGGCCGAAGGCGATCTCCGGCCAGGTCATGCCGCGTCCGCGCGCCATCCGCAGGAGGCCCAGTTCCAGTTCGTCCATCTCCGCGCGGGCACGCGGTACGAGGCTCAGCGCGGCGGTGATGTCCGCGCGGTCCACCTCGGGCTCGCCGTCCTCGGGCAGCGCGGCGCCGCTGAGCAGGAAGGCCACGAGCCGGACCGCCTCGTGCGGGCCGAGCACGCCGGGGTGGATCTGCCGGCGGCGCTGCGCGTCCGTGGCCGCGTGCCGCTCGGCGATGCGGAACAGCGAGGCATATACCCGCTGGACGCGCGCTGCGTCGGAACTCGGCGGGGTGAAGGGGTCGTCCGGCTGGGCGGGGGTGTTCGGCGTCATGCGTCGAGCCTCCCAGAATGAACATTTCGTTGTCAACGAAAAATTACCCATGGAGGGCCGCTGACTCCGCCAGGGTGTGACAGAACGGCCCACCCCGACCGGTACGCCCGCGGGCTCGCGTGGTCGGAGTCGGCCGCCGGTGCGACGCTGGGGTGAAGAGGATCCGAGGATCAGAGCCCTGGAGGGAGACCGATGGGACGTGACGTCCCGGCGCTCACCTTCACCCGCGAGGACCGCCGCCGCTACCGGATCAAGATGCAGGAGTGCCTCGACACGTTCGCGCAGATGCTGCGCGAGTCACGGTTCGAGGCCGAACGGCCCCAGGTGGGGCTGGAGATCGAACTGAACCTGGTGGACGACCGGGCCGAGCCCGCGATGCGCAACACCGATGTGCTGGAGGCGATCGCGGACCCGGCCTGGGACACCGAACTGGGCCGGTTCAACCTCGAGATCAACATCCCGCCGCGCCGGCTCATCGCGGGCGGTCCCGACTCCTGGGAGTCCGAGATCCGCGCGGCACTGAACCACGCCGAGGAACGCGCCCGGTCGACCGACGCCCGGCTGATCATGACGGGCATCCTGCCCACCCTGCGGCAGGAGGACGTGGGCGCGGGGGCGCTGTCGGAGAACCCGCGCTACCAGCTGCTCAACGACCAGATCTTCGCCGCGCGCGGCGAGGACCTGCGCATCGAGGTCACCGGCATCGACCGGCTCCGGACCTACGCGGACTCGATCACCCCGGAGGCCGCCTGCACCAGCACCCAGTTCCACCTCCAGGTGTCCCCGGAGCAGTTCGCCGGCTACTGGAACGCCGCGCAGGCGATCGCCGGGGTCCAGGTCGCGCTCGCCGCCAACTCCCCTTCCTGTTCGGCAAGGAGCTGTGGCACGAGACCCGGATCCCGCTGTTCGAGCAGGCCACCGACACCCGCCCGGAGGAGATCAAGGTGCAGGGCGTACGGCCCCGGGTGTGGTTCGGGGAGCGCTGGATCACCAGCGTCTTCGACCTCTTCGAGGAGAACCTGCGCTACTTCCCGGCCCTGCTCCCGCTGTGCGACGAGCAGAACCCCGCGGAGACCCTGGAGCGCGGCGACATCCCCGAACTCGGGGAGCTGACCCTGCACAACGGCACCATCTACCGCTGGAACCGCCCGGTCTACGCCGTCGCCCAGGACAGACCGCATGTGCGGGTGGAGAACCGGGTGCTGCCCGCCGGGCCGACCGTCGCCGACACGCTGGCCAACGGCGCCTTCTACTACGGGCTGACCCGCGCCCTGATGGAGGAGGACCGTCCGGTGTGGTCGCGGATGTCCTTCTCGGCCGCCGAGGACAATCTGCGGACGGCGGCACGGTACGGCATCGACGCCCGGCTGTACTGGCCGGGGATGGGCGAGGTGCCGGCGTCCGAACTGGTGCTGCGGCGGCTGTTGCCGCTGGCGCACCGGGGGCTGGAGCGGTCCGGTATGGACGACGCCTGGCGGGAGCCGCTGCTCGGTGTCATCGAGCAGCGCTGTGTCACCGGCCGCAACGGGGCGGTGTGGCAGAAGGAGATGTTCCATCACATCGAGGGGTCCGCGCACTGCGGCCGTCACGAGGCGCTGCGGCGCATGACGGGGCAGTACATCGACTACATGCACCTCAACGCCCCGGTCCACACCTGGCCCGTCGACTGATCCGGGCAGATGCCCGGACCAGGGTGCCGGCGGCGCCCGCGCGGGTGTCAGCGGGCGGTGGTGCGGTCCATGATCGCCGTCACCTCGCGGCGCACCTCCTCCCGGGCCTCGGCGGGCAGCGATACCAGGTCCGTCCCTCCAGGGCCGCGAGCACCTCGTCGGTCCCGGTGCCGCAGGGCGTGGTCTCGCTGATCACCTCGTAGCCGTCCCGGACGGCTATGAAGAGACGGTGGCCGCCGTCGTCGCCGGTGTGTACGGCGGTGGCGACGACGAAGGGCGGCGGGCCGCCCACCTCACCGGCCGCCTTGTAGTAGCCGCTGGCCACGGGGTCGCGCCAGCGGATGCCGACCAGCAGCGGGCGCTTGGCCACCGCCTCGGGCAGATCGGTCTCGTAGGTGCCGTCCCGGTCCAGCACGGTCGCCCGTGAGTCCAGGACCAGCGCGGCGGGCAGCAGACAGCGCAGGGTGCTGCCCACGATGTTCCCGCCGACGGTCGCCGTGCGGCGTACGGCGCCGGTGCCCACGGTGGAGGCCGCCCGGCGCAGCACGTCCGGCACCCGGTCGTCCACCTGGTGCAGCAGCACGGCGGCGCCCAGCGCCTCGCGCGCTATGAGGTTGGCCTCGGGGAGCTTGCGCAGGGACATGGCCTGCTCGGGAAAGCCGTCGCGCTGCCACAGGGCCCACACGAGGGTGGCTCCGCCGATGGGCACCGCTCCGTCGGCCAGATACCGCTGAGCTTCGGACAGGGTGGTGGGCAGACGCAGCAGCACGACGGTCGACCTGCTTTCCTGAGCATGAGCGGGGAACACGGCGCTTCGCGCGGTAGGTGATCACGGGCACTGCATTGTCCATACCCACGCGGGGGCGCATACAGGGCTCACGGTTTCGCCGGGTGGCGCGCGCCCGCGATCACTGAAGCCGGCGGATCTCCCCGCGCACCCGGTAGAAGCCGCCCGCCGCCGGGTGCAGCGCGTCCACGACATAGCGTGCGCCGGGCACGCGTATCGCGCGCGGGAACTGCACGTTCCAGGAGCCGTCGTAGCCGTCGGAGAGGACGTGGACGCGCAGCCGCCCGTTCTGCTGGACGCATTCGACGACGACGGCGCCGGAGGGGCCCGGGTGACGGTCGTCACCGCGGTGGCGGTCGTGGCCGGCGCGTACGTCGGCAGGGCCGCGGCGAGTTTGACGTCCCGGGCGACCGGCACCGTGCCCTGCTGTGCCGCGGCGACGGCGGTCCCGCTCGCGTCGACGCACACCAGGGAACCGTCGGTGGTGACCAGGTACAGCCGCTCGTCGTGGTACTGCATGGACAGGGCCGAGCCGCCTCCCGTGCCGAGCTTCCACAGCCGGGTGCCGTCCCGGTCGAAGCAGTAGACGGACGACGAGGAGTCCCCGGCGAACACGTACCGCCCGCCGGGGAGGCGGCGCAGGAGTAGACGGCGCTGTCGCAGGCGTAGGTGGCCTCGATGGCACCGGTCGCCTTCGACAGCCGCTGCACCACACGGTGGGCCGTGCCCGCGTAGACGGTGTCGTCCTCCTGCCAGCCGAACAGCACACCGCCGCGGGTGGGGTGTGCCACAGTTCGCCGCCGCCGTCGGGCGCGTAGGCGGTGACGCCCTCGAAGTGGCCGTGGTAGACGGCCCGGTCGTCGGCACGGACCATCCAGGCATGGGCGCCCTGGCTGCGGCGGGACCACTGGTGCTCGTCCTCGTGGTCGATGACGGTGAGGCCGCCGGAGCGGTCCGACACGTTCAGCACGCCCTCGTGGATGTCCAGCCAGAAGATGTCGACGTCCGCCGAGATGTCGTAGGCGGCGAACGGCAGTTTGGAGGAGAGGTCGTAGACCCGGCCGTCGTCGCAGCCCGCGTAGATCCAGAAGTCGTCGGCGACCAGGCACTTCACCCCGTCGGGCAGGCTGAACCGGGACAGTGTGTTGCCCTCGTGGTCCAGGGTGAAGACGTCGCCGGACTGATTGCCGACCCAGCAGTGCTCGTCGTCGACGTGGATGCCGAAGGCCGAGGAGCCGGTGCCGAACCGCCACAGCACGGGGGCGACGGCACGCGCGGTGGACGGGGCCGAGGTCACCTGACGGCGGGTCACCGCGCGCGGGCCCGCCCGCCCCGCACCGCCGGCTCGTACCCCTTGCGGACCTTCTCCCCACCTTCTTGGCGGCGGCGGCCTGCGCCTTGGCCGCCGTGGGGAACGTCGAGACCTGGGTCTGACCCGCGGCGCCGATCCGGCCGTAGCGCACCGTCACGGTCGTGCCGTCGACCGACACCTCGTAGAACTTGTGCGCGGCGCCGTCCTCCTGCGACAGCTCCAGATACGTCGTCGGCCCCGCGGAACCCGCAGACATGGCACACCCTCCCCGGACGGAACCCGCGGCCGATCCGCCCGGTTCCACTGATCAGACCGTAGGCCCCGCCACTGACAATGGGGGCGGGCGCGGGTCCTGCCGCGCCGTCAGACGCCGAACTCCGTCGGGGAGAGGTTGAGGGCCGCGCAGGCGTCACGGATGGCGTACTGCTCGGACGCCTCGAAGCTGCCGTCGGCCCCGGCGACGACCATGCCGGTCTGGACGACGGCACGGGCCTCGACGGGCTTCTTCGCCGCCTTGGCGATGTCCTCCAGCGCCCGGGCCTTGCCGAGTTCGAAGTTGGCCGTGAGCCGGTCCACGTGCTCGTTGAACCGCTTGCGGAGCTGGTCCGGGGAAGTTCCGCAACACCTCGTTGGAGACGATGAGTTCCTCCACGCGCTGCCGCTCGGACGGGTCGACGCGCCCGTCCGCCGCGGCGACCAGCGCGCACATCGCCATGCTGGCGTCGCGGTAGGCGCCGCTCTTGAGCTCCGCCTTGGCCGACGCGAGCTGTGTCTTGAACAGCCCCATCAGCTGGGCCTTGGAGCCGCCGCGCGAGGAGGAGCCGTGCCCCTGCTGGTGGGCGCCGCTCCCCGCGCGTCCGCCCTGGGACTGCTGGAGAGCCTTGGCCTGTTCCTTGAGCCGGTCGAACATCGCCACTGGGTGCCACCTCGTCTGTCGCTGTCTCTCGGTCGTCCGGTCAAACGGACGCGGCCACGCGCGTGTTCCCGGACGGCAAAGAAGAGCAAAGTCCCCCGATCGGCCCACCGCGGGCGCCGGAACGTGGCGGTGGACGGCCGAAACGCGCGGCGGCCCCGGGCCGTCCGGTCCGGGGCCGCCGTGTGTACACGGGCAGCGGTCAGCCGACCGTCCACTTCTGGTTGGCGGCGCCGGTGCAGGTCCAGATCTGCAGGCGGGTGGCGTTGGCGGAGCTGTTGCCGGTCACGTCCAGACACTTGTCGGCCTGCGGGTTGACGATGTCACGCGCTCCGGTGACGACCCACTTCTGGGCGGCGCTGCCGTTGCAGTCCCACAACTGGACCGGCGTACCGTCGGCCGTGCCTCCCGAGGCGACGTCCAGACACTTCCCCAGCGCCCGGACCGTGCCGTCGGAGCCCACCGTCCAGTTCTGCGCCGAGGTGCCGTTGCAGTCGTAGAGCTGTACGGCCGTACCGTTGGCGGTATTCGCACCGGCCACGTCCACGCACTTGCCGGCCAGACCGCGAATCGCTCGGCCGGCCGGGGAGTCACCGGTCGTCACCGACACGTGGTCCACGACGAGTTGCTGCGGGAAGACGGTGTTGCCGTCCGGGTCGCCGGGCCAGTAGCCGCCCACCGCGAGGTTGAGGATGAGGAAGTACGGCTTGTTGAACACCCACTGCTTGCCGCCGAGGTCGGCGGGGTGCGCCGCTGGTAGACGTTGCCGTCGACGGACCAGGTGATCGAGTCGGGTGCCCAGTCCACGGCGAAGGTGTGGAAGGCGTCCGCGAATGCCTGGCCGCCCGGCAGGGTGTAGCCCGCGCCGATGCCGCCGGCGCCGGAGTAGCCGGGACCGTGGATCGTGCCGTGCACGGTGGAGGGTTCGAAGCCGACGTTCTCCATGATGTCGATCTCGCCCGAGTCCGGCCAGTTGACCGGGGTGCCCAGCATCCAGAACGCGGGCCACATGCCCTGTCCGCGCGGCACCTTCATCCGCGCCTCGACGTGCCCGTACTGGGCGGTGAACCGGCCGGAGGTGTTGAGCCGGGCCGAGGTGTACTGGCAGGTTCCGTACCAGCACTGGTAGTTGGCCGGGTTCTCCTTGCGGGCCGTGATCACCAGATGGCCCTGGCCGTCCAGGGCGGCGTTCCTGTTGCCGGCGGTGTAGTACTGCCGCTCGTGGTTGTTGACGTTGTCGCCGGTCTCGATCTGCCACTTCGAGGAGTCGACCGCGGCGCCGGCGGGCCCGTCGAAGGTGTCCGAGAAGGTCACGGCGGTCGCCGCGGCGGGACCGGCCGGTTCCGCCGTCGCGGTGCCTGCCGCACCGGAGGCGACCAGCGCGGCGGAGACCGCGGCGATCAGCCATCGGCGGAGTCTGCGCGGAGAGGACATGGCTCTCCCTTTCCGTACGGCCGCCCCGGAAGCCGGGTGTGCCGAACGTGGTTGTGGGGGTGGAGGTACAACCACTTGATTCAAGGAGTGAGATAAGCCGGCGTCAAGAGTCTGGTCCAGACCAGGCCGAGCGGCCCGCCGGGTCAGGCCGTGGTGCCCCGCGAAGTCCGGTGCGCGCAGGCGGGATCGTGCTCGGTCGCGCACGACGTCCACCAGCGTTCGCAGCAGGCGGCCTCCACCTCCGCCTGGGCGAGCGCGGCGGCCGCCTCGTCGCGCCATGCCGCCCGGCGTCCCTCCTGTTCCCGCAGGACGGCGACGGCTCGCCGCTCGTCGGCGATGACGGTCTCGCGCACGACCCCGATCACGGGGGCGAGGGAGGCGACCGCCATCGCGAAGGTGGTCCACAGGGGGACGGTGCCCCAGGTGCGGACGGTGCAGAAGGAGAGCCAGAGGGCGACGGCGGCGTACATGGCGGTGAGAGTGCGGCTGCCGCTGCTCATGGCTGGTTCTCCTTCTCGGTCCGGCCCATGGGTTTCTGATGCCCCGGATGTGCGCGGGCATGACTCCAGGACGAAGACTCCGAGCAAGTCCCTTTGTATGCGGTCGAGTTGCTACCCCGTCACCCCACCATGCGCCACACTGCTCTCGAAAGGACCGACCGTTGGGGAGCGGGGGCGGGGCATGGTCGCGCACAGACCGGTCGTGGCCGTGATGGCGGCCGCGCTGCTGCTGGTGGGATGCACCGGCGGGACGGACGACGGGGCCGGTGCCCCTCGGCCGTCGTCGGGAGGAAGAGCACGGCGGGCGGACCGGGTCCGGGCCCGTCCGCGTCCGGCCCGTACACCGTGGCGGAGGACCGGGCGCCCGGCAGCCGTTCCGAGGCGGTCGCCTTCGTGCGCGGACTCCCCGTACGGCCCGACTACTTCGGCGTCGGGTTCCGCCGGCAGCGACCGTACGAGAGCGGTCCGGCCGAGTGGGCGGTGCTCGGCGAGGACTGCCTGTGGCGCCGCGAGCCCCTGCCGGACCGGGTACTGGCCAGTGTCACCCGGGCGTTCGTGCTGCCGGCGGCGAAGGGCATGGAAGCCGTGCGGGTGAACCTCACCGTGACGGTGCACGAGGACGTCACCGGCGGGCGCCGGGACATGGCGGTCTCCCTCGAGGAGGCGCTGCGCTGCCCGGAGCAGCGGCTCAACGCCACCGAGCGGGTGCGGGGCTGTACTCGCAGGCCAATCCGTTCGGCGAGGAGCGCAACGCGATCGCCGACGACGATCTGGTGGAGACCGGGGAGTATCTGGTGGACGGGGAGAAGGATCCGCGCCCCTTCGACTGGTACAAGTACCGGCTCGGTCCCGTCACCGTGGCCGCGACCGCCCGGATCGGCGCCGGGCGCGGCGAGGAGGAGCGGTCGGCCCTGTCGGCGGACGTGGCCAAGGGGTCGGTTTCGTCGCCGCCGACATCGACCGGCTGGCCGGGGCCGGGGAGCCGGATGGGAAGGAGGCTCGCGATGAGTGAGCCGCTGCGGCCGTCCGACCCCTCCCGTATCGCGGGATACCGGTTGCTGCGGCGCCTCGGCGCGGGCGGCATGGGCGTGGTCTATCTGGGGCGCACCGGCTCCGGGAGGCTGGCCGCGGTCAAGGTGATCCAGGCCGAGGGCGCAGCCGACGAGAACTTCCGGGCCCGGTTCGCGCGGGAGACGGAGCTGGCCCGGCGGGTGGACAACCCCTGGGTCGTGCCGGTGCTCGAGGCGGACGCCGACGCGCGGACGCCGTGGCTGGCCACCGCGTTCGTGCCCGGTCCGTCGCTGGCCGAGGCGGTGGCGGCGCACGGCCTGCTGCCGCCCCGGGCGGCCCGGGTGCTGGGGGCGCTGCTGGCCGGCGCGCTGGCCGACGTGCACGCGGCGGGGCTGGTGCACCGCGACGTCAAGCCCGGCAATGTGCTGCTGGCGCCGGACGGGCCGCGGCTCATCGACTTCGGTATCGCGCGGGCCGTCGACGACACCGTGCTGACCGCGTCGGGGCTGGTGGTCGGCACGCCCGGCTTCCTCGCCCCGGAGCAGGCGCGCGGTGAGCCGGCCACGCCCGCGAGCGATGTCTTCGCGCTGGGCTGCGTCCTGGCGTACGCGATGTCCGGCCGGCCGCCGTTCGGCAGCGGGGAGCCGGACGCGCTGCTGTACCGCACGGTGCACGACGATCCCGGCCTCGACGGGGTGGAGGCCGCCTCGCGGGAGCTGGTGGCGTGCTGTCTCGGCAAGGACCCGCAGGGCCGCCCCACGGCGGTGGAGACGGCTCGGCGGCTGGCCGAGGACGTCCCGGACGGCGCCGGCTGGCTCCCCGACCCGGTGGCCCGGATGGTCGCCGCGCGCTCCGCCGAGAGCCTCGCGCTGCCCGGGATCGAGCCGACGGTGGTGAACCAGGGGCGTCCTCCGGCGACGCGGACCCGCCGGAGGACGCCGTACGCCGACCGCCCCGGCGCCGGCTGCTGCTGGCCGGCGGGGCGCTGCTGCTGGCCGCGGGCGGTGCGACCACGGCGGCGGTGCTCGCGTCCCGTGACGACGACGAGGCCGGGTCCGGCTCCGGGCTGCCCTCGTACGTGCTTGGTGTGCACTCCACCCGCGGTGCCTCGGCCGCCCTGTTCAGCCAGGCGTGCGAGCGCGCGGCGCGTCTCGCGGTCGCCCAGCACAACGCCGACCCCGAGCGCGCCTACGACCTGGCGGTACGCGTGGCGCGGGACCGGGGCGACGCCGGGAGCGCCCGGGAGGTGGCCCGTGCCTTCACGGCCGACCGGGACGTGGTCGCCGTCCTCGGGCCGGTCACCGAGATCCCGATGCGGACCGCGGCGAACGTCTACGGCGAGGCCGGGCTCACCCATGTGTCCAGCACCACGGGCCAGCAGGACTACTTCCTGCTGTCGCCGAAGTCGTCGTTCCAGAGCGGCGCGCCCCACTCGGCGCTCGGCACCTGGATCGCGCTGCACGCCCTGGTGACGAAGCAGTTGGGCCGGATCGGTGTGGTGATCGACCGGTCGGGCGGGACGACCGTCCAGGAGCAGGGCACCCTGCTGGTCAGAACAGTGGCGGGACACGCTGGGCGGCGAGGCGGTGCCCAGGGTGGTGGCCGAGGAGACGGACGACGCACCCGCCGCCGTGCGTTCCCTGCTGGCGGCGGGTGTCGACGCCTTCGCCTGCTTCGGCCCGCTGGACGCCACCGTCCGGGCGGCCCGGCAACTGGCGGCGGCCGGTTTCGACGGGCCGCGCTGGATGCAGCACCTGCTGTACGGGTCGGAGTTCCCGCGGCAGGCGGGCGCGGCGGGTGAGGGCTGGTACGTGGTGACGGCCGCCGTGGACGCCACCGCGCTGAAGACCGAACGGGCCAGGGCGTTCACGACGGCGTGGCGCCGCCTGCACGGCTCCGTGCCGGGTCCCTACGCCGCCGAGGCCTACGACACCGCGCGGATGCTGCTGGCGGAGTTCGCGCGGACGGTCCCGGCCCGCGGCGGGCACCGGCCGAAGCGGGCCGCGCTCGGCGGACGGATGGCGAAGGCGACGTACACGGGCGTCTCCCGCGGCTACGCCTTCGGCGACTTCCACGAGTACCACAGCGACAACCAGGGCTGGTCCGACAACACGTTCGTCCATCAGGTGCGCGACGGGCGGTTCGTGCAACGGGGTTCGCTGACCGACCTGCAGCGCGCGGCGGAGGCCTAGGGTATGGAGCGGCTGCGGCCGTTCGATCCCTCGGAGATCGGCGGCCACCGGCTCGTGGGCCGGCTCGGTGCGGGCGGCATGGGCGTCGTCTACCTCGCGCGGTCCCCGCACGGCGCCTGGTGCGCGCTCAAGGTCATCCGGGCCGAGCACGCCGGCGACCCCGGGTTCCGGGCGCGGTTCCGGCGGGAGACGGAGCTCGCGGCCCTGCTGGGCGGCCGCTGGACGGTGCCGGTCGTCGCGGCCGACGCCGACGCGCGTGCCCCGTGGCTGGCCACCACCTATGTGCCGGGCCCCTCGCTCGCCGAGGCGATCGCCCTCCACGGCGTCTGGCCCGCGGAGCAACTGCGGTCGCTGGGCTCGGCGTTGGCCGAGGCGCTGGAGGACGTGCACACGGCGGGGCTGGTGCACCGGGACGTGAAACCGGCGAACGTGCTCCTCACCGCCGACGGTCCCCGGCTGATCGACTTCGGGATCGCCCGGGCGGTGGGGGCGACGGCGCTGACCGCCGACGGCTCGGTGGTGGGCTCCCCGGCTATCTCTCCCCGAGCAGGCGCGGGGCCGTACGGTGGGCCCGCCGAGCGATGTGTTCTCCCTCGGCTGTGTCCTCGCCCACGCGGCCACCGGCCGGGCGGTGTTCGGTACCGGCGGTGCGGCGGGGTGCTGTACCGGACCGTGCACGAGGAGCCGGACGTGGAGGGCGTACCGGCCGGTCTGCGCGATGTCGTACGGCGGTGTCTCGCCAAGGATCCCGGGGCGCGTCCCCGGTCGCCGAACTCCGTTCACTGTTCGGTGTGTTCGAGGCGGGCGGCTGGCTGCCGGAGGGGCTGCCCGCGCTGATCGCCGCGCAGGCCACGCGGGTCGTGGACCTGCCCGTGCCCGAACCCACCGTCGTCGGTGGGGAGCCGGCCGGGCCGTCCCCCACCCGTCGGCGGCTGCTCACGGCCGGGGCGGTGCTCGGTGTCGGGGGCACGGCGGCGGGCGCCTGGTGGTTCCGGTCCCGGGGCGCCCCGTGCGGCCCGGCTCCGGGGACCGGCCGACGTATGCCGTCGGGCTGCTCGGCGACCGCGCGGACGGCGCCTTCACGGCCCAGGAGCGCGGCGCGCGGCTCGCCGTCGACGAGCACAACCGCGATGGACGAAGAGAGTTCGACCTGGCGCTGCGCACGGCCGCCGACGGCGGCACGGCGGAGGGCTCCGCGCGGGCTGCGGCCGCGTTCGCCGCCGCGGAGGGCCTGGCGGTGGTCGTCTGCGCCGGCACGAACGCGACCGTCCCCACCGCCGTACAGGCCTGCACCCGGGCGCGGATCACCGCGCTGGTCGTCCGGGCCGACAGCAGCCTGCTGGACAGCGCCAACCTCACCACCGCGCTGCTGCTGCGGCCGACCAGGTCGGCGGGGCCGCCGGCGATCCTGCGCCATCTCAACCGCGTGGTGAAGCCCGCCCGGACGGTGGTCGTGCACGATCTCTCCGACGCCGCCGAGACCACGCCGTACGTCCGCATCGTGACGGTGTACGGGAAGCTGGACGGTGTGACGGCGGTGGAGGAGGTCGCGGCGGACGAGGGCTTCGCCGCCGTCGCCGGGCGCGTCGCCGAACGCCCCGGGACGCGGTGATGTTCGCCGGTGTGCGTCCGGAGCGTGCCGCCGCCCTCGCCCGCGCGCTGCGGGAGGCGGGCCACCGCGGGGCGCGGGTCGCGGAGGAACGGGTCCTCGGCGGCCGGTTCCTCACCGAGGCGGAGGGCTGGCTGGTGGGCACCGCGTACGTCGACGCCGACGCGGACCCGCACACCCGGGCCTTCGCCGCCGCCCACCGCGAGCGCCACGGCCGCTCCCCGCCCCTGGTCGGCCGAGGCCTACGACGCCGTACGGTTCGCCGCCCACGGCCTCGCCGACGCGGGCGCCGACGGCCCCTCCGCCCTCCGCTCCGAACTGCTGCGCACCCCTGGCAGGGCATCACCCGCCGGTTCTCCTACGATCCCGGCGGCCAGTTCTACGACGCCGACCGGGACGGCGGCGCGTTCCTGTACCGGATCAGCGACGGCGCGGCGCGCTTCGTCGCCCGTGCCGACGACATCGGCGCCGGAGGATGACCGGGGCAGCAGGCCAGGACGTCGAACGGGTGCGCTACATTTCTGCACGCTGTTGACCGCGATCATTCACCCTACGGAGCCGGCACCCCCATGAGCGACATCGTCAACGGACTCGGCCGGGCCACCGCCTACGGCGCACTCGGACTGTTCCTGCTGGTCCTCGGCATCGTCCTGGTCGACGTGCTGACGCCCGGAAAGCTCGGCCGGCAGATCTGGCAGGAGCGCAACCGCAACGCCGCGCTGGTGCTGAGCTCCGCGCTGCTCGGCATCGGCGGGATCGTGTTCACGTCGATCTGGACGACGTACGAGGACTTCGGCAAGGGGCTGGCGTCGACGGCGGCGTTCGGCGTGCTGGGGCTGGTGATGATGGCCGTGGCGTTCCTGGTGGTGGACCTCATCACCCCGGGGCGCCTCGGTGCCACGCTGGTCGAGCCCGAACCCCACCCGGCGGTCTGGGTGACGGCGTCCTGCAACCTCGCGGTCTCGGCCGTCATCTCGGCGTCCATCGCCTGACACGGGGACTTCGGACCGCCCGGCAGCCGCGAACGGCGGCCGGGCGGTACCGGTTTCAGGACCCGGCACGGTGCCCTCGGGATTCCCGGACCAGGTACGGCCCCGACGCGGTCCGGACACGGGGCGGGAGTCCGGCCATCGGCCCGTCGCCCCCGTCCGGCCCGCGTTCGAGGCGCGGTACCCGCTGAGCCGATCGGGGCCTTCGTACCGTGGCGCCGCGATGACGGGACGGCGCTCGGCCCCGGGATCCGGCCCGGCCCCTCCCCGGTCAGGCCACGCGGGCGCGTTCGTGCGGCAGGCGTATCGGCTCGGGGTGGGCTCGGGGGCCGGTTCGGGGCGCGTGGAGGGCTGGGGGCGGGCTGCCGGGCGGACGCGGTAGGTGGTGCGGTTGGGGTCCACCACGGGCTCGCCCAGGGTGATGCGGCCCGCCGCGTGCAGCGCGTCGCACTCGGCGGTGGGCAGGGACGCGTAGCAGCCGCCCGTGCCGGTGGAGTCGACCGGACGCCAGTAGCTGTACCTGCGGCGGCCGTTGGCGTACTCGGTCACGTACGTGGGCGTGCGGGGTCGGAGATGATGCGCAGCACGTCGGCACGGTCGGTGCCGGCCAGGTTGTGCTTCCGGGAGGGTGCGGCCGGGAGTTCGCTCGTCACCGGCCGGCGCCGCTGGTTCGGCAGGGCGATGAGGGTGTTCGGACGGTCGACGGTGGCGAGCATCTGCAGAACCTTTCCGGAGCCGGGACACGAGACCGTCTACCCAGCGCGGCGCCGGAGTTGATCTCCTTTTCCGATCATTGTGCTACCTCACACCGACAACGCGCAGGCGACGCGCCCGGTTCCGGTGAGGAAGGCCGTAAGTCGCCGTACCAACACGCCTTACACCAGGGCGAGTTCACCATTGGGTCATGGCCCCGGTTCACCGGTGAGCGGCGCCGGCGGATGTCGCGCGCGTCGCCGCCGCCACGGCGCTCACTTCCTCTTTGAGCGCGGCGGGCTTGTGCACCGCCGGCTTGCCCGACTTGTGGCTGCGCACCTCGTACTGCGGTTCCTCCTCGGAGGCGGCGACCGTGCGTCCGGCCGCCTCGGTGCGCTCGGTGATCTTCTTCTCGACCTTGCCCCCGGTCTCGCTGCCGTGGCTGCTCCAGGCGACCTCGTCGCCCTCGTGGAGGTCCTTCCCGCGGTCGCTGCCCTTGCCCATCCCAGGCGCCTCCTTCAGGTGGCGGTCGGTTCACTTCAAGCCTGGTGGCAGGGCGGCCCGTGCGCATCCCGGGCCGGCCCTCCCGCGGGCCGGCCCGGGATGTACTGGTCGGACGAGGTCGAACCGGTCGAGGTTCATGACCTTGTCCCACGCCTTGACGAAGTCCCGCACGAACGTCTCCTTGGCGTCGTCGCTCGCGTAGACCTCCGCGAGGGCGCGCAGCTCGGAGTTCGAGCCGAACACGAGGTCGGCACGGGTGCCGGTCCACCTGACCTCGCCGGTGGCCGCGTCACGGCCCTCGAAGGTGGTCTGGTCCTCGGACGTCGGCTGCCACGTGGTGCCCAGGTCGAGCAGGTTGACGAAGAAGTCGTTGGTCAGGGTCCCGGGGGCCGTGGTGAGCACACCGGGCGACGACTGCTGGTAGGTCGCGCCCAGCACCCGCAGTCCGCCGACGAGGACGGTCATCTCGGGGGCGCTCAGGGTCAGCAGGCTGGCCTTGTCGAGGAGCAGGAACTCGGCCGGCAGCCGGTTGCCCTTGCCCAGGTAGTTGCGGAAGCCGTCGGCGGCCGGCTCGAGCGGGGCGAAGGACTCCGCGTCGGTCTGCTCCTGCGTGGCGTCCACCCGGCCCGGCGTGAACGGCACCTCGACCTGGACGCCTCCGTCCCGGGCGGCCTTCTCGACGCCCGCGGCGCCGGCCAGCACGATCAGGTCGGCCAGCGAGACCTGCTTGCCGCCGGACTGCGCGGCGTTGAAGGATTCCTGGACGCCCTCCAGGGTGCGCAGCACCGCGGCCAGGCGGTCGGGGTCGTTGGCCTCCCAGCCGCGCTGCGGCTCCAGGCGGACGCGCGCACCGTCGGCGCCGCCGCGCTTGTCGCTGCCGCGGAAGGAGGAGGCCGAGGCCCACGCCGTCGACACCAGGTCGGCCACCGACAGCCCGGAGGCGAGGATCCGCTCCTTGAGGGCGGCGGTGTCCGCGGCGTCGATCAGGTCGTGGGCGCGCTCCGGCAGCGGGTCCTGCCACAGCAGGGTCTCGGCCGGCACCTCGGGGCCGAGGTACAGGGACTTCGGGCCCATGTCGCGGTGGGTCAGCTTGTACCAGGCGCGGGCGAAGGCGTCCGCGAACTCGTCCGGGTTCTCCAGGAAGCGCCGGGAGATCGGGCCGTAGACCGGGTCGAGGCGGAGCGCGAGGTCCGTCGTGAGCATCGTCGGCTGGTGCCTCTTCGACGCGTCGTGGGCGTCGGGCACGGTGCCGGCGCCCGCACCGTCCTTCGGCCGCCACTGGTGGGCGCCCGCGGGGCTCTTGAACAGCTCCCACTCGTAGCCGAAGAGGATCTCGAAGAAGCTGTTGTCCCAGGCCGTCGGCGTGTTGGTCCAGGTCACCTCGAGACCGCTGGTGATCGTGTCGCCGCCCTTGCCGGTGCCGAAGGTGCTCTTCCAGCCCAGGCCCTGCTCCGCGAAGCCGGCTGCCTCCGGGTCGTCGCCCACGTGGTCGGCGGGGCCGGCGCCGTGGGTCTTGCCGAAGGTGTGGCCGCCCGCGATGAGGGCGACGGTCTCCTCGTCGTTCATCGCCATCCGGCGGAACGTCTCGCGGATGTCGCGGGCCGAGGCGATCGGGTCCGGATTGCCGCCCGGGCCTTCGGGGTTGACGTAGATGAGGCCCATCTGGACGGCGCCGAGCGGGTTCTCCAGCTCCCGGTCGCCGGTGTAGCGCTCGTCGCCGAGCCAGGTCGACTCGGGGCCCCAGTACACGTCCTCCTCGGGCTCCCACACGTCGGCGCGGCCGCCGGCGAAGCCGAACGGGGTGAAGCCCATGGACTCCAGGGCGACGTTGCCGGAGAGGATCAGCAGGTCGGCCCAGGACAGGCTCTTGCCGTACTTCTTCTTGACGGGCCACAGCAGCCGGCGGGCCTTGTCGAGGTTGGCGTTGTCCGGCCAGCTGTTGAGCGGGGCGAAGCGCTGCTGGCCGGCGCCGGCGCCGCCGCGGCCGTCGCTGACGCGGTAGGTGCCGGCGCTGTGCCAGGCCATCCGGACGACGAGCGGGCCGTAGTGGCCGAAGTCGGCGGGCCACCAGTCCTGCGAGGTGGTCAGCACCTCGGCGATGTCCCGCTTGACCGCGGGCAGGTCGAGGGCCTGGAACGCCTCGGCGTAGTCGAAGTCCTCACCCAGCGGGTTCGCCACGGCCGGGTTCTTGGCGAGGATCTTCAGGTTGAGGCGCTCGGGCCACCACCGGTGGTTTCCGCCGCCCTGGGTGGGGTGCGGGCGCGCCCGTGCGCGACCGGGCAGCCACCTGCCTCCTCCGCCTTGGGTTCGGTGACGATCGCGTCGTGGTTCTCGGTCATGGAGTCCTTCCGGGCGAAACGGTTCGCGCAGTTCAGCTACTGCGGGAGGTGGAACAGCCGGGGCACCGGCCCCAGTAGACGACCTCGGCCTCGTCGATCACGAAGCCGTGGCGGTCGGAGGGGTGAGACAGGGGCGTCGCCGACCGCGCAGTCGACGTCGGCGACGGCGCCGCAGGACCGGCACACCAGATGGTGGTGGTTGTCCCCGACGCGCCCGCCGTACCGGGCCGGCCCGCCGGCCGGTGCGATACGGCGCACCAGCCCTGCCCCGGTGAGCGCGTGGAGCGCCTCGTACACCGCTTGCAGGGAGACGTGCCCGATACGCCGGCGCACCTCGGAGGCGAGGTCCTCGGCGCCGAGGTGGCCGCCTTGGCGGACGGTTTCCAGGAGGGCGACACGGGCGGCCGTCGCGCGCAGGCCCGCGGCGCGGAGCTCCTCGGCGGTGGTCGGCGGCCGGGATGCGGTCATGGGGCGAACCTACAACCCCAGACACGATTAATTCCAGAGAACGAACGGGTCCAGTCTTGGGGCGCGTCCGGTAACGGCGGGTGACTCCCGAGTTGCGTCCGTCGGCCTAGCGTGACGCCGCGTCATCGTCGTCGTAGACGAGCAGGCCGTCGTCGCGCAGGCGGGCGCCCGGTGTGGGGTGTGCGGGTGTGGCGTCCGTCGTGCATCAGGTGACGGACCGGCACATCGCGGGCGAGGACGGCGAAGTCGGCGATGAGCCGCCGGTGGCACCGCCACCACACGGACTCGCCGCACATCACCGCGGTCGGTTCGCGGGCCGCCTGCTCGAGCAGGGTGTCCATCGCGGCGACGAACGCGGGCGTGCGGGTGTGGGCCGCGTAGCCGCGGAAGGAATCGTTGCGCCAGACGGTGTCGGGCGAGTCGGACGGCGGCTTGCGGAAGCCGCCGAGATCCCGCTCCCAGCGGTAGGCGATGCGCTCCTCGGGCAGCCACACGGCCAGCCGGTCGCGCCCGAGGTCCGGGTCGCGGCGGCTGCCGGGGCCGATCCGGACGTCCACGACGGCGGTGATCCCGGCGTCGTGCAGCAGCCGGGCGAGGTTCTCCCGGCCCGCGGTGCCGTGGCCGAGGGTGGACAGCTCGCGCGGGTTCACGGCACACCTCCGGGGGCGGGTTCAGGCGGCGGGATCCAGGCGGACGCAGCACCGGCCGGGTTCGGGGGCGAGGCGGGCCTCGTATCCCGTGTCGCCGCCGAGCCCTTCGAGCACACCGCACATCAGTTGCAGGTTCATGCCGCAGACCGTCTGCCGGTGGGCCTGGGCGAGGGCGTGGAAGGGGCAGTTGCCGAGGACGACGGCCCCGTCCTCGCGGCGGGGCTCGAATCCGTAGCGTTCCAGCAGTCGTACGACCTCCTGCCCTTCGCCGTCCTCCCCGAGTCGGACGCCCGTCTCGCGCGCCCTGCGGTGCAGCACCTCGCGTACGGGTTCCCCGGTGGCGCCGGATTCCTCCACGGCCTGGGCGAGCAGCCGGCCGGCGAGTTCGTAGCGGCGGCCGGGGAGGCTGACGCTGATCTGCTCCCGGAGCGGCGGTAGAGCTTCGCGGGGCGGCCCGCGCCCGGTCCGCTGCGTCCGCTGCGCCGCACATGGAGCACGTCGAGAAGGTGCTCGGCGGCCAGCCGGTCCAGGTGGAAGGCCGCGGTCTGCCGGGCCAGGCCGAGGGCCTCGGCCGCCTCGTCCCGGCCCACCGGGTGCCGCCGGCGCACCACGTAGTCGTACAGCCTCCGTCGGGTGGGCTCGTCCAGAGCGGCGATGGCGGAGACGTCCTTGTCGCGTACTTCTTCCGTGTCGTCCACGAACACCAGTGTAAAAGCAACAGCCATTGACTAAAGAAGGAATCCAGGCTTCTATCGTTAATGAGAGTTGTCGATAGAAGAAGGGTGCAGGTCATGACCTCCACAACCACGGGCGGCCCTCGGTCGCGCCCCGGCGGGCCGCGCTCGCCGACCCCGGCTATCAGGCGTTCGTCATCCTGCGTACGGCGTTCACCGTGGCGCCGATCCTGTTCGGACTGGACAAGTTCGCGAACCTTCTCACCGACTGGCCCGGCTATCTCGCGCCGTGGATCGACGACGTCGTCCCGGGCAGCGCCCAGTCGGCGATGTACGCGGTGGGCGTGATCGAGATCGTGGCCGGTGTCGTCGTGGGCCTCGCGCCGCGCTTCGGGGCTGGCTGGTGGCCGGCTGGCTCGCGGGGATCATCGTCGATCTGCTGACGATTCCCGACTACTACGACGTCGCCCTGCGGGACTTCGGGCTGCTGCTCGCGGCGGTGGCGCTGGCCAGGCTGGCCCAGCGATACCACGGCGCGCCCGCCTCCGGCGACGGCCGGTGACCGTGGTCAGTACAGGACGCGCAGGGCGCCGGGCAGGACCCTGACCGTCACGGGGAGGACGGCGTCGACCTCCCCGTCGGCGCCGTAGGGGACCTCCCGGTCGGCCGCTATCCGGATCTCCCGGCCGCGCAGGATCCGTACCTGCGGCCGTTGGACGTGGGCGCCGGTCCTGAGCTCGTTCATCAGGGCGAAGAACAGCCGCCGGGGCGCCTCGCGGATCAGGACGACGTCCAGCAGGCCGTCGTCCACGCGGGCGTCCGGGGCGACGAGGCGGCCGGAGCCGTAGTAGCCGGAGTTGGCGGCCACCACCGTGTACCCGGTGTGGGTGATTTCCTCGCCGTCGACGGTCACCCGGTAGCGGGCCGCCCGCCACGTGGTGACGGCGCGCAGGCCGCCCGCGTAATAGGCGGCGGAGCCGCGCAGCAGGGACCGGTTGGCGTGGCGGTTGGCGAGTGCGTCCACCCCCGCGTAGACGCTGCCGAGGACGACGGTGCGGTCGTGGACGGCGGAGCCGACCTCGACGGTGTCGACCGGCCGGGGTGCGGCGTGCAGCAGCACGCCGGCCAGGGCAGCCGGGTCCCGGGGCAGTCCCAGGGCGCGGGCGAAGTCGTTGCCGCGGCCCGCGGGGACCAGGCCGAGGACCGCGCCCGTCCCGCTGAGCGCGCCGCCGACGCCTCCCGCGACGCCGTCCCCGCCGACGGCGAGCACGATACGGCCCTCCTGCCCGGCCTCACGGGCCAGTTGACGCGCGTGGGCGAGGCTGCGGCTGTACTCGGTGCGCAGGCCGGCGCCCTCCTCACGGAGCAGCCGGGCCAGGGCGAGCAGTGCGGCGGCCGCTGTGGCGGCCGCGCCCGCGGTGGGGTTGACGACGGCGGTGAACTGACGCATCGGGGTGCCTCCGGGGCGGGCGGTCGGGGGTTCGCGGTCAGTCGGTGGGCAGCAGGACGCCGGGACTGAGCAGCCCCGCCGGGTCCAGCCGCCGTTTCACGGCGCGCAGGGCGCCGACACCGAGCGGGCCCGCCTCGCGGACGTACCAGTCCCGGTGGTCGGTGCCGACGCCGTGGTGGTGGCTGATCGTGCCGCCGGCGGCGAGGATCACCTCGTTGGCGGCGTGCTTGGCGCGGGTCCAGTGCGCCACGGGGTCCTCGCCCCGGGCGCTCACCACGGTGAAGTAGAGCGAGGCGCCGTTCTCGTAGACGTGCGAGATGTGGCACATGACCAGGGGCGGGGTGCCGGCCGAGGTGAGGGTGGTGGTGAGCGCGTCGCGGACGGCGGCGTACAGCGCGGGGATGCGGGACCAGAACGCGGCCGTCTCCAGCGTCTCGGCGAGGGCCCCGGCGTCGAGGAGCGCGTCGCGCAGATACGGGGCCGAGTAGCGGCCCTGTGCCCAGCGCCGCCCCGGCTCGTCCCCGAGGGCGTTCCGCCGCAGGCGCGCAGCACGGCGGCGGCGTGTTCCCTGCGGTGGGCGGTGTCCTCGGCCGTGCCCTCGTATCCGGCGACGGCCGTGCAGCCGGCGGACTGGCGCGCGCCGGCGCCGATGGCTGCCGGGTCGGCGAGACCTATCAGGGTCTCGGTCTCGTCGGACAGCCGCAGCACGGTCGGCCGGGGCCCGTCCTGGGCGAGCCGGCGCAGTGCGGTGGCCCCTCCTGGAAGTCGGGGAAGTGCCAGCCCTCGTAGTGGCGGGTCTGCGGGACGGGGCGGACGCGGACGGTCACCGAGGTGATGACGCCGAAGGCGCCCTCCGAGCCGAGGATCAGCTGGCGCAGGTCGGGTCCGGCGGCCGAGCGCGGGGCGCGGCCGGTGTCGAGGGTGCCCTGCGGGGTGGCGAGGGTGAGGGACAGCACCATCTCGTCGAACCGGCCGTATCCGGCGGACGCCTGGCCGCTGGAGCGGGTGGCGGCGAAGCCGCCGATGGTGGCCCACTCGTAGGACTGGGGGAAGTGGCCGAGGGTGAGGCCGTGTTCGGCGAGCAGCGCCTCCGCCCGCGGGCCGCGCAGGCCGGGCTGCAGGGTGGCGGTGCGGGAGACCGGGTCGAGGTCGAGCAGGCCGTCCATGCGCCGCAGGTCGAGGGCGACGAAGGGGCCGGGCCGTCCGGGCGCGAGACCGCCGACGACGGAGGTGCCGCCGCCGAACGGCACCAGCGGCAGGCCGTGTTCGGCGCAGACCCGCAGTACGGCGAGCACCTCGTCATGGCCGCCGGGCAGGAGTACGGCGGCGGGGACGGCGGTGAGGTCGCCCTCGCGGATGCGCAGCAGATCGGGGTGGACTTTCCGCGCGTGTGCCGGACGCGGGTCCCGGCGTCGGTGCGCACGTGGGCGTCGCCGCCCAGGGCGGCGGCCAGGGCGCGGTGCGCGGCCGGGCACAACGGGCTTTTCGGGACGCTCAGTTCCTCGATGGCGAGGGTCCGGTCGCGCGGGGTTCGACGCCGAGCAGATCGCGCAGCAGCCCGATCACCGTGCCGGGCAGCGGCGTCGCCCTGGCCGGGTCGCCCCAGCCGCTCCACAGCATGTCCATGCGTGCCGTCCTCACCGGTCGTTCGGAATGACGGGGCCGCCGGTCTCGACCGGCCACCCCAACGGGCGTTACACTGTGACACATGACGCCTATTCGTCACAACGGTTCGGACAACGACGCGGTTCTCGACGCGGTACGGGACTGCGTCCTGGCCGTCGGGGTCCGCCGCACCACGCTCACGGACGTCGCCCGCCGCGCCGGGGTCTCCCGGATGACCCTCTACCGGCGGTGGCCCGATGTGCGGTCGCTGGTCGGCGATCTGATGACCCGCGAGTGGATCGCCGTGGCCACCGGCGCCATGCCCGAGCGCGGTCCCGGGATGCCGATGCGCGGTGTGATCACCGAGGGGCTGGTGGCGGGGGTCCGCGCGTTCGGCGTCCACCCGCTCTTCCGGAAGATCCTCGACGTGGACCCCGAACTGCTCCTGCCCTATGTGCTCGACCGCCGCGGCGCGAGCCAGGAGGCACTGCTGGAGCGGCTCGCCGGCTCCCTGCGGGAGGGCCACGCCGACGGCTCGGTGCGCCCCGCGCCGCCCGAACGGCAGGCGCGGGCGGTGCTGTTGATCGCGCAGTCCTTCACGCTGTCCCTGCGGACCATGACCGACGAGGACGACCCCGAACTCACGGCCGAGGCGTTCCTCGGCGAACTGCGCCACATCCTGGAGAGGACCCTCACCCCATGACCCCCTCGCCGGCCCGGCCTCCGCCGCGTCCCTGTCCGCCGCCCGCCGCGCGCGTGAACTGGCCGGTTCGGTGGGCGGCCCGACCGTGGACGTGCTCGTCGTCGGCCTCGGCGCCACGGGAGCGGGGTGGCGCTGGACGCCGCCGCGCGCGGGCTGAGCGTGGTCGCCGTCGACGCCCACGACCTGGCGTTCGGCACGTCCCGGTTCAGCAGCAAGCTCATCCACGGCGGGCTGCGCTATCTCGCCTCGGGCCGGCTCGACGTCGCCCACGAGAGCGCGGTCGAGCGCGGGGTGCTGATGGAGCGCACCGCACCCCATCTCGTGGCGGCCCAGCCGTTCGTGCTGCCGCTCACCCCGCTGGTGTCGCGTGGTCAGGCCGCCCTTGCGCGGGCCGGGTTCCGGGCCGGGGACTCCCTGCGCCTCGCCGCCCGTACGGCGCGGGCCACCCTGCCCCGCCGCGCCGGCTGTCCGCGGTGGAGACCCGGCATCTCGCCCCGTCCTGCGGCGTGACGGACTGCGCGGCGGACTGCTGTCCTGGGACGGCCGGCTCACCGACGACGCCCGCCTGGTCACCGCCCTCGCCCGTACGGCGGCGGGGCGCGGCGCGCGCGTCCTGACCCGGGTGCGGGCGCTGGAGCTGGGTGCGGCGGGCGCCCGGGTCCGCGACGAACTCACCGGCGAGGAGGGCGAGATCAGCGCCCGCGCGGTGATCAACGCGTGCGGTGTGTGGTCGGGCGGCCTCGTCGACGGGGTCCGGATACGGCCCTCGCGCGGCACCCACCTCGTCCTGCGCCCCGAGAGCCTCGGCCCGCCGACCGCGGGCCTGCACATCCCGGTTCCCGGGGAGACCAACCGCTTCGTCCTGGTACTGCCCCAGGACGACGGCCGGGTCTACGTCGGTCTCACCGACGAACCCGTGGACGGCGACATCCCCGACGTCCCCCGGGCGCCCGAGACGGACATCGGCTTCCTCCTCGACGTGCTCGGCTCCGTCCTGCACGCGCCGGTCCGACGCGCCGACGTCGTCGGCGCGTTCGCCGGACTGCGGCCCTGCTGGACACCGCCCACCCGGGTACGGCACCGAGGACCGCCGACCTGTCACGGCGGCACGCGGTCCTCACCTCCGGCGAGGGTGTCGTGACCGTCGTCGGCGGCAAACTCACCACGTACCGGCGGATGGCGGAGGACGCCGTCGACACCGCCGTACGCCTGCGGGGCCTGCCGGCCGGGCCGTCCGTCACCGCGTCGCTGCCCCTGGTGGGCGCCGCGCCGCCGCACGTCCTCGCCGGCCTGCCCGCGCCCCGCCGGCTCGTCGGGCGTTACGGCACCGAGGCAACGGCGGTGCACGCGCTCGGCGCGCGGGACCCGCGGCTGGGCGAGCCGGTGGTGCCCGGACACCCGGTCACCGGTGCCGAGTTGGTGTGGGCCCTGCGCCACGAGGGCGCGCTCGACGAGGAGGACGTCCTCGACCGCCGTACCCGGATCGGGCTCGTCCCCGCCGACCGGGAGACGGCGCTGGCGGCGGTCCGCGCGGCGGTCGAGGCCCACGGGTCCGGTCAGCGGCTCTGAACGCCCACTTCCCGGAGCGAGTAGCCCCACTCGGTGCCCCGGTCCAGGAACCGCACGCGCAGATGGCGGGCCGGTGCGGGGGTGAACGTGGCCGTGTCCAGGCCGCCGTCGCCGGTGGTGGTGGACCAGGCCGTACGCCAGTTGACGCCGTCGGTGGAGAGGTCGACGCGGTACGACGTGCCGTACGCGCGCTCCCAGTCCAGCGTGACCCGTCCGACCTGGTGGGTGGCGCCGAGGTCGAGGCGCAGCCACTGGTCGTCGCTCCAGTCACTGGCCCAGCGGGTGCCCCGGTCGCCGTCCACGGCCCGGCCGGGCGCGTAGCTGGTGAACGGGTTCCACTCCGCCGAACTCGCCGTGGCCGTCGCGCCGGCGGCGAGGTTCACCCCGGCCCGGTGCTGTTCGGAGGCGCCCCAGGTGTCGAGGTAGGACTCGGCGCCCTTGAAGAGGTCGTCCACCACATGCTGTCCGCCGACGCGCCGGATGTCCTCGATCCAGTCGGGGACGAGTCCGTAGTGCGCCGCCCCGTCGGTGTTCAGGTCCCAGGTGCGTTCGCCGGCGGTCTGCCGGTCGAGGACGGAGCCTCCGTCGACACTGCGGAAGGGGTAGGTGACGGCGTTCGGGGCGTCCGCGCCGCGCGGGGCCGGCCAGCCGCCGACGCCGTTCATGTCGGTGCCGTAGCCGTAGCCCACGCCGTACCGGTCGCGCAGTGCCCCGGTGCGGTCCGCCTCGTCGACGAACCCTTCCGAGCCGTGCATGTACTGGGCGACGAACCCGCCGAGGCCGTAGACCCGCTCGGTCCAGTCGAGGTCCATCCAGCTGTGCGACGAGAGGACTCCGGGATACGACGCGGACTCGAAGACGTCGAGCACGCGGCCGGTGGCCTTGACGCTCATGTGGTCGATCTCGAGCATCATGTCGCGTTCCATCATGCCGCGCACGGCGTACTCGCCGAGTTCGGTGAGCCCGCGGACGTTGCACCGCGCGTCCTCGGCGTACGAGGGCACCTCGACGCCCGCCGGGAGTCTCTGCTCGGCGCCGGGGGCGGCGGCGAGGCCGATGGGATTGTCGTGCTGGGGGCCGGCGCACTTCTCGGTCCGCCAGAAGGTGCCGGTGGACAGGAACTGGCCGACGTTGATGGCGGTGCCGAGGGCGCCCTCGTCGAAGCGCACGCCGCACAGCGCGTTGTCGAACTTGTGGCACAGGAACATGCTGCGCACGCCGAGCGCGTAGAGCTCGTCCAGTCCCGCGTCGATGTCGGCCCTGTCGCACTGGGCGATGTCCAGGATCTGTTTGCACCCGAAGGGTTCGGAGGTCTCGACGCCGAGGACGACCGCGAGCTTGCCCCGCGCGATGACGTCACGGGCCTGGGCGCTGTTGGTGACGATCCGGAACCAGCCCTTTCCCGGTCCGCCGTACATACCGTCGATGTACGCCTGCATGTCGTACGTCAGTTTCGCCTGCAGCCGGATGGACGTCATCTCGTCGCAGCCGCGGTCCTTGAAGAAGTACACGGAGCAGATCACGCCGTTGGTGACGAGGTCGTTGACGAGCACCCGCTGGCCGCCGCGCCAGGCGCGCTCGATCCAGGCGTAGTAGTTCTGCTGGTGGGTGAGGGAGTCGTGCGCGGGCCAGTCCTTGAACGTGGGCCAGCCGACCGGGTCGTGCTTGCCGTCGCCGCCGTTGGTGATGAAGTCGAAGAGGGCGAGCGAGCCGTCGGGGTAGTGCTCGGGGCAGTCCTTGAGCGCGTCGGCGATCCCCTTCGTGGAGAACGCCTTGCCGCAGATGAGCCGCCCGCCGAACGCCTCGTTGGCCATGATGTGGTTGTGCGCGTCGACGAACCCGCGCACCTCGCCGGCGGCGTTCGTGCCCGTGAACGGCTCCCCGTGACATTGACCCCGGAGTCCGGCGCGGGGCGGGCGACGGGGTCCCACCAGCCGCCGCCGGCGGCGGAGCTGGGCGTGGGGCCGAGTGCCGCGGCCAGCACGAGGAGGAGCAGCGTGACGACGGCCGTGTGGCGCCGTCCCCGATACGTGGGCATGGACGCACGTCCCTCCGTCGACCGAGCTTGTCATGACCGGAGCAAGATATGGCCAGAGAATGGCTACTGGCGCGTACGGAGTCAAGAGCCCGCGCACCCCACCGGTCCGCTTCACCCCGGCAGACGGGCGGCCGGAGCCGGGGGTTCCGGTCCGGCGGATCATGGACGGCAGGCCCTAGCCCTGCCCTAGCCCTCGCCGCCCTTCTCGTAGTGCAGGGAGATGGAGCGGAGCACGTCGGCGGAGGAGAGGTCGGTACGGCCCTCGTCGTGGATCTCGGCGAGCTGGACGAAGGCGAAGGTGAGGGCGGAGGCGATCTGCACGATGGCGGGGCCCAGCTTCTCGGTGACGATGTCCGCCACCTCGCGCGCGCTCGCGTCGGCCGGCAGCTGGATCCTGGGCAGCATCTCCTCCAGGAGCTGGGCGACGGCGCCGCTCCGCCGCACGTCGGCGTCCGGGTCCGCGCGCAGTCGCCGCCGCATCTCCAGGGCCTCGGTGAGAATGCCGACGCTCCGCTGCATGATCTCCCGCTGCTCCATGGCCACAGCCTAGACATGGACTGGCCCGCCCGAACCGGATCCGACTATCATCCCTTTCATATGTAAAAGCGAGCTCTGTCCCGAGTGAGTGATCCATGTCCCGCACCGGCGCCACGGACGACGGCGACGAGCTGCTGATCAGGCTCGGGACGCTGACCGCGCAGGCGCGCGCACAGGCGGAGGTGCAGCGCTCCCGGGTCGAACTGGCCATCGCCCTGCAACGCGGGATGCTGCCGCGCGGACTGCCGGTCGCCGAAGGGGTGCGGCTGGCCGTGCGGTACGCCCCCGCGTACCAGGGGCTCAATGTCGGCGGGGACTGGTACGACGCGTTCACCATGGCCGACGGCCGTATAGGACTGTCGATCGGCGATGTCCAGGGGCACAACATCGAGGCGGCCGCCTTCATGGGGCAGGTCCGGGTCGGGCTGCGGGCGCTCGCCTCCGTCGACAGCGATCCGGGCGAGCTGCTCGCCCGGACCAATGAACTGCTGCTGTCCCTGAGCTCGGACCTCTTCGCCACCTGCACCTTCATGCGGCTCGATCCGGCCACCCGGGTGCTGGAGAGCGCGCGGGCCGGACATCTGCCGAGCGTGTGGGCCACCGCGGACGGCCGCTCGGGCGTGAGCGAGGACGAGGGCGGCCCTCCGCTGGGGATCCTGCACGGGGTCGACTACCCCGTCACCCGCTACCGGCTCGACCAGGGCGGGGTGTTCGTGCTGCTCACCGACGGGGTCGTGGAGGGGCCCTCCCTGCATCTCGACGAGGGACTGGAGCAGGTGGCGCGGCTCGCGGGCGTCGCGGCGGTCGCCCGGCTGGACATGGACGCGCTCGCCGCCGCTGTGATCAAGCAGGCGGAGCAGGTGGGGCACGAGGACGACGCGGCCGTCCTGGTGATCGGGCACGACGGACTCACCTTTCAGCCATAGGGCCGCAGGCCCGCGCCTTCACCTCGCCGACGTGGCGGCCCCGGTGTCTGATGGCGGGTGTGGTGGCCCGCCAGGATCTTCGTACACCGGCCGTCTTCGTGCTGGAGACTCTGGCCGTCGCCGGCTGCTATTACGCGGGCGGACGGCTGGGGCTGCTGCGCGAACTCCGGGTCGGCGGTTCCGTCGTCTCACCCGTCTGGGCGCCGACGGGAGTGGCCGTCGCCTGTCTGCTGGTCCTCGGGCTGCGCGCCTGGGCCGGCATCGCGCTCGGCGCCCTGCTGATCCTGCTCCACCTCACCACGCTGCGGCTGTCCTCGCTCGGCGTCCTCGTCGGCAGCACCGTCGCGCCGGTCGTCGGGTACCTGCTGCTGCGCAGGGTGGGCTTCCGCATGGATCTCAGCCGATTACGCGACTGTCTCGCGCTGGTGTTCCTCGGCGGGTTCGCGGCCATGCTGATCAGCTCGACGGTCGGCGCCGTCGTCCTCCTCGCCACGGGCGACCTCCCGGCGGCGCGGTTCTGGCTGGTGTGGCTCGCGTGGTGGGTGGGTGACGCGATGGGGTGCTGCTCGTCGCCCCCGCGCTGCTCGTGCTGTACCGCGTGCGGGCGCCGGTGGCGTGGTCACGGTGGGGGAGGTGGCGGTGCTGGCGGTGGTCGCGGCCGCTCTCGTACCGCTGGCCACGCACAGCCGGGGCAGTCTGCTGTTCGTCATCTACCCGCTGCTGATCTGGGCCGCGCTGCGGTTCCAGCTCGCGGGGAGCGTGGTGTGCGCGCTGTTCGCGTCCGTGATGGCGACGATCGCGGCGACGGACGGGGAGGGTCCGTTCCGGAATCTGACCGAGGTGGAGGTGCTGGGCAATCTCCAGGCGTTCAACGGGGCGCTGGCGTTGACGGCGTTGCTGTTGTCGGCGGTGATCACGGAGCAGCAGAACACCCGGCGGTCGGTGGAGCGGGCGTGTCAGGAACTGGTGGAAGTGCTGGAGCACTTGACGGCGGGGAGTCGGCTCGCCCGCCCCTCCGCCGTCGCGGCGGGAGGGGGTTGAGTCTTCTCGCCCCCGCCGCCCCTTCCCGTCCCGACACTGGGGCTCCGCCCCAGACCCCGCTCCTCAAACGCCGGAGAGGCTGGCGGTCAGCCTCTCCGACGTTTGGGCGGCGAGGGCGAACACTATGAACGTAAAACGTGCGGCCATAGCCTCGGCGGAGCCGGGTTCCTAGCATCGCCGATCATGAAACGATCACGTCATCTGGTGGGTCTCGGGCTCGCCGGCACCGCCCTGCTCGCCCTCACCCAGGCACCCGCCGCCCACGCCGCGGACAAGGTTTCCGTCACCTGCCCCGCCCCCTCGCCGAGAAGGCGACGTGCTACACCGGTCAGGACGACAACGGCGCCCACTACGCGATAGCGATCCCCCACCGCTGGAACCACAAGCTCGTCGTCCACGCCCACGGCGGCCCCGACCTCGGCGACGGGTCCGACCCCGAGCGCAGCGTCGGCGACCTGGAGCGCTGGCAGGTCATGGTGGACCAGGGCTACGCCTGGGCCGGTTCGTCGTACCGCCGTGGCGGTTACGGCACGCGGATGGCCGCGACCGACACCGAGAACCTCCGCCGGCTGTTCACCGAGGAGTTCGGAAGTCCGCGGCAGACGTACCTCCACGGCCAGTCGTGGGGCGGCGACGTGGCCGCCAAGACCATCGAGATGTACGGCGGTGCGCACGGCCCCTACGACGGCGCGCTGCTCACCAACGGCGTCCTCGGCGGCGGCTCCCGCGGCTACGACTACCGGGTCGATCTGCGCGTCGTCTACCAGTACTACTGTCAGAACCTGCCGCGCCCGAGTGAGCCGCAGTACCCGCTGTGGCAGGGGCTGCGCCCTCGTCGACGCTGACGACGACCGGGATGCGCGCCCGGCTGCGGGAGTGCACCGGCTACGACCTCCCGTCCGAGGAGCGCACGGCGCGGCAGCAGCGCAACCTGGACGACATCCTCGCCGTGACCAAGGTGCCCGAGCGGACGCTGGAGTCGCATCTGCGGTTCTCCGTCTTCACGTTCCAGGACATCGTGCACAAGCGGCTGGGCGACCGTAACCCGTTCACCAACGCCGGTGTGCGGTACTCCGGTTCGCACGACGACAAGGCGCTCAACGCGGGCGTGGAGCGGTTCACCGCCGATCCGACGGCCGAGCGCGATCTGTCGTACGACAGCGACCTCACCGGCAAGGTGAGGATCCCGGTGCTGACGCTGCACGCCATCGGCGACCCCACCGCGTTCGTCGAGCACGAGGCGGCCTACCGGGACACCCTCGCCGGTGCGCACCGGGACCGGTATCTGGTGCAGACGTTCACCGACGAGCACGAGCACAGCGGGCTGAGCACGTCGGAGTACGCCAACTCGATCACGGCGCTGGACCGTTGGGTACGCGGCGGCGACAAGCCGACGCCGCGGTCGGTCGCCGCGTCCTGCGCCGCCTTCGACCGGACGTACGGCACCGGCTGCTTCTACGAGCCGACGTTCCGGCCGTCCTCGTACGCCTCGCGTGTCGAGCCGCGTCCGGGCGGCACGGCGTGGCCGGCCATGACGGCCGCGCAGGAGAAGGCCTGGAGCCGTGTCGGCGGGGTCGGCATCGCGCCCTGAGACCGTCTCACTCGCGCAGGGAGGCGGCGTCGCCCATGACGATCACGGGGTGCCGGCCGGGGTCGAGGGTGCGCAGGAGCTCCTTCATATGGGTCTCCGAGAGGCTGACGCAGCCCTGGGTGGGCCCCCGTGGTCGACGTGCAGCCAGATGCCGCCGCCCCGGTCTGCGCCGAGCGGACGGGTCGGGTCCAGCGGAGAGGTGCCCGGCTCGCGGTTGTAGTCGATGGCGACGACGTAGTCGAAGGAGCCCTCCAGCGGTTCGCCGTAGAAGCCGGTGCCGCCGACGGCGAACCCGTCGGACCGGTCGTACGGCAGCCGGCTGCCGGGATCGGGCAGCAGCCCCCGGCGTCGGTGAGGGTGAACACGCCGACGGGTGAACGGAGGTCACCCGCCCAGTGGTCGTCGGTCCAGCCCCTGAGGGCGTTGTGGGCGGGCCATCGCGGGCCGCTCTCCCAGCCGGTGCCGGTGTGCCGGTACAGCACGACCTGGGAGCGGTTGGCGTCCTCGCCGACGCCGGTGACGACCACCACCTGGCGGGCGTCGGCCGGGATCCACGCGCGGGTGCGGGGGCCGAGGCCGGGGATCCGGGCGGGCAGTGCCGGGGTTCCGGTGCCGGCCCGGCCCTGCGCGGTGTTGCCGGTGCCGGGCGTGGTGCGGGCGGACGTGCCCGGTGCCTCGGTCGCCGGGGCGCCCCCGTCCTGGTGGTGCCGGTACCCGCCGCGCATCCGCTGAGCGCCGCCAGCAGGACCAGCGCGACGGCACGGTACGGGGCGCGGTGGCGCGGGCGGGGCGGGCAGCCGATCGATGAAGCCATGTCCTCAGCGTGACTTCGACTTCCGGGAAACGCGTCAGCTCTGCGCGCGAGTCCGCCGAAGTCCCCATCTGCGCCGCCCCCGACACGCGCGGGACGGGGTCCGTACGGGTGACGGGCCCGCACCCCGGGTGGAGTACGGGCCCGCCGGACGGAGCCGGGTCCGGGACCTGTGCTACCGGTTGATGACGAACTGCGAGCCGGGCTCGATCCGTACGTCCCCTTCGGCCGAACCGGTGATGGTGACGTCCGTGAGGGTGGCGCTGCCGCGGGCGCCGCTCATGGCGAGGACGCCGGACCCGTTGTTGGACCTGTCGATGGTGACGTCGCTGATCCTGACATCCGGCATCGCTCCCCGCCGGTCTTGAACTGGATGCCGTCGTAGGTGGAGTCGTGGATGTCGGTGTCACGGATGACCACGCCGGGGATGTCCGGCCCCTGGGCGAACAGGGTGATGGCGCCGAACTCCTGGTCCTCGTTCCAGAACGCGCCCCGGTGCGGTAGAGGCCGTTGTTGGCGATGAGGGTCTGTCCGGAGAAGGGCAGCGGGTCGTGGTCGGTCGCCAGCATGATGCCGGGGTAGTTCATCGTGTCGTGGACCAGGTTGTTCTCGATGGTGTTGCCGTAGCCGCCGTAGACGGCGATTCCGTTGGCGCGCCAGGGCAGTTGGACGGTGTTGTTGCGGAAGTGGTTGTCGTGGCCGACGTCGGTCGAGGTGTTCTTGACGTACTTGCTCGCCCACACCGCCAGGGCGTCGTCGCCGGTGTTGCGCAGTGCCGAGTTCTCCACCGAGGAATTGCGGGTGCCGTTGGCGAAGTTGACGCCGTCGGCGTAGGTGTCGCGGATCCGCATGCCGGTAAACTCCAGTCCGTCGGCCGGGTTCCACAGCTCGGGGATGTTGCTGTAGTCGCGGCCCACCCAGACGCCGACGTTGGCGTGCTCGATCCACACATTGCTGATCTTGGTGTTCTTGCCGAACCGGCCGTTGAGGCCGACCCCGCCCTCGGCTCCCCGTCGCCGCCGCGGATGGTGCCCGAGCCGAAGATGGCGATGTCCGAGATCCTGGTGTTGTCGTCGATGTCGAAGCCGAAGTTGCCCTCGTGGGGGTGGTTGATGCCGCCCGCCTGGTGCGGGGGTGTCAGCGTGTAGAGCTGGGAGTGCCACATGCCGGCGCCCCGGACGGTGACGTCACGGATGCCGACCTGGTTGTACTGGCCGCGGTTCTGGGGGTCGTCGGTGAGGATCTTCTGCTCCTGGCGCCACTGGCCCGGCGGGATCCACACAGTCGATCCGCCCGGTCTGGTCGGCGGTCACGGCGCGCTGGAGGGCGTCGGTGTCGTCGATGCCGTCGTTGGGTACGGCGCCGTACTCGGTGATGGAGACACATCCGGCCGGCTTGGCGGCGGCCGGGGCGACCTGCTCCAGGTCCACCAGGTCGACGATGTGGAAGGCGGCGTTGTCGTCGGCGTCGCGCTGGAGCCGGAAGACGGTGCCCGCCGGGTAGGTCGTGCCGAGCAGCGCGTGGGACTCGTCGAACAGCCGGCGGGCGTCGCGCCCCGGGGTGTTGGTGAGTCCCTCGGGGTCGTCGGTGGTGCCGTAGAGCCAGCTGTGCTTGGAGCTGAGGCCGATCTTCCGCACGAACTTGCCGTCGGCGTAGAGGCTGAGGGTGGTCTCGGTGCCGCCGCCCTGGGGGGCGTCGGGGACGGAGTTGCGTACGACGACGGAGTTGGCCGGGTTCGTGGAGCTGAACTGGACGTACTGGCCGGTGGATTCGAGGCGGACCGACGCGCGTCCGGAGGACTCGGTGGCGAAGTTGGTGTGGCCGAAGGTCCGTTCGGCGTCGGCGGTGAGGAGGGTGCCCCGGTAGCTGCCGTCCTCCGCCTCGTACTCGGTGTACGGCACGGCGGCGCCGCGTCCGACGACGATCGAGCGGGTGAGGATGTTGTTGTTCTCGTTGGTCTCGTCGACGGTGTCCGTGGCGTCCGCGGTGGCGGTGAGAATGCTCGCGCCGCCGGTGGCGGTCCAGGTTCCGCCGATGGCGACCTCGGCGGTGGCGCCGGCGGCGACGGTCCCGGTGGTGCCGTCGAGGGTTCTGCCGCCGACGGTGAGCCGGGTCACGGACCCGGTGGCCGCCGAGGTGCCCCGGTTGTGCACCGAGACGGTGAAGGACACCGACGCGCCGGTGGCGGGGCTCGCCGGGTCGGTCCTGATGTTCCGGACCTCCAGATCGGGACCGGGACTCTGCGCGACGGTCAGCTTGCCGGTCGCGGTGCGGCTGTTGTTGGTGTCGTCCTGTTCGGGGACGGTGTCGGTGGGGTCGACCACGGCGGACACGGTGTAACTGCCCTGCGCGCGCCTGCCCACGTTCACGGAGACGGTCGTGGAGGCGCCCGCGGCGAGCGCGCCGACGGGGCGCTGCCCGCGACGGTGCCCTCCAGGCTGACGTCGAGGGTGGCGGCGGCGGACGCTGCCGAACCGGTGTTGCGTACGGTCGCGCGCACGGTGACGGCGTCCGTCTCGGTCGGGGACGCCGGTGTCCAGCCGAGGTCGGAGACGACCAGGTCGGGGTTGGGTGCGGCGGCGCCCATGACCTGCAACTCGGCGACCTGGGCACCGTATCCGGCGGAGTTGTGGGTGAAGTCCAGCCGCACGTCGGCGTAGCGGCCGGTGACCGGGATGGTGACGGTGTTGCCGCCGGAGCCGGGGTCGAAGGTGTAGCCGGCGCGGGCCTTCAGCGAGGTGAAGCCGCCCGATGACTGCTCCCTGCCGAGGACTTCGAAGGTCTGGGTGCGTTTCGCCCAGGCGGCGTCGGGGCTGAGCTTGACGACGACGGCGCTCAGGTCGGCGTTGGCGCCCAGCCGGACGGTGAGCGCGGCGGGATGGCCGTTGGACTCCCAGTAGGTGTTCAGCTGACCGTCGTTGGCGTGAGTGGCCACGAACGAGTGAATTGTGGAGGACGCTTCGATGGGCTTGCCCAGCGACAGGTTGGTGCCGTCGACCGGCGGCTCCCGGGATCTCCGCCGTTGTCATCGCCGTAGACCTCGATCTCGGACAACTGGGCGGCGTTCCAGCCGGTGTTGGCGCTCACCCGGACGCGGATATGGCGTACGTCGCGGGCGGTGAAGCCGACGGTGACCGTGTTGCCGGACCCGGGGTCGAAGCGGTGGGCGGCGGTACCGGACAGGCTGGTGAAGGTGGAGCCGTCGGTGCTGCCCTCGACCGTGAGGGTCTGGGTGCGGGCCTCCCAGCTGGTGGGCAGTTCGAGGACGACCTCCTCGGCCTCGACGGTGCCGCCGAGGTCGACACTGATCCACTGCGGGAAGGCGCCGGTCGGCCCTTCCCAGTAGCTCAGCTGGCTGCCGTCGGTCACGTTGGCGGCGGGGTAGCCGGCGTGGGAGCCGCCGGCGGTGACGCTCTTGCCGAGCGCCAGATTGGGGCCGCGGGCCGCTGGGGCCGCGGCGCCGGCCGTTCCGGATGGGAGCCCGACGGCGACCAGGCCGGCCAGGAGCAGGCCGGTGATCGTCCGTAGGCCGAAACGCTTCCGTCTCATCAAGTCCTCGTTCCACGGCGGGGGTCGGGGCGGACGGCGAACCGGGCAGTCGACGCTTCTGCCATGAACTGCCATAGCCTGGTTCGACTTTTGCGATGTGTAGTTGATTTCTTGCATGTTCTGCATTGAAGTTTCCGGCTCGCGCCCCGCTTGTCAATGGCATGGACACAACGTCTCTGGGGATCGGGGCCTGGCGCGCGCCGTGTGCGGGCGTCAACCGGTGAGCCCGCAGCAGAAACGGTCAACCGCGGGCGGCCGTACCATGGCTGGCCACCGGGGGAACCCACAGGCAGAAAGAGGCACCATGTCCGAAAGCCCGACCGCGGCCACCGATCTCACATCGCAGTACTCCGCCCAGGTGGCGGGCGACCTGGAGCGCAACGTCAACGAGCAGAAGCGGATCACCGACGAGATCGCCGCGCTGCAGCAGCGGCTGACCGTGCTTCAGCACGATCACACCGTGCTGGTGAGCATGCGGCAGGCGCTGGGGCTCACCTCGGCGGCCGCCGGGACCGTGACGGAGCCCGAACCGCAGCCGCGGCCGGAGGCCGTGGACGCGCCCGCCGCCGGCACCGTGCCGGGCGGGGCCAACGTGCCGGCACCGCGCGGGAAGAGCGGCGCCGAGCCGGCTGCCCGGAAGCCCAAACGGACGCGGAAGGTGCCGGCCCGCGCCACGTCCGGCAAGGCGGCCGCCGGGAAGCCGGCCACGCCGGGGAGGCCCGCGCCCAAGAGGTCCGCCGCGAAGGCGGAGCAGCCCAGGACGGCACAGCCGACGACGGACGGCACGCAGGCCGCTCGGACCGGGGCCGGACCGGCGAAGCCGGACGGGCCCAAGCTGGTGGAGCTCGTCCGCCGGCACCTGGGTGAGCAGAGCGAGCCGCGCTCGGCGGCGGAGATCGCCGGTGCGCTGGAGCACGCACTCCCCGGGCGCACGGTGAAGGTCACGGTCGTGCGCAGCACCCTGGAGGGCCTCGTCGCCCGCAACCGGGCCCAGCGGTCCAAGCAGGGTTCGTCGGTGTTCTACACCGCGCCCGACAGCGCCGAACAGGCCCCGGAGGCCGAGGAGGAAGCGCGGTCCTGACGCGGAGACGTCCGCTCACCGCTCGGTGTGCCGCACCTCCACCGGCTCGAAGGTGATCCTGGTACGGGCCCCGTCGGCCCAGACGGTCTCGACCGCCCCGTCGGCCACCCGGACCTCGTCGACCGCCTCCGGCAGGGGCGCGGCGTCCGCGTCCGCCGTGAGGCATGCCAGGGCGACGTGCACGGAGGTGCCCCCGCAGGCGCCGCCGAGGCGCGGAACCTGTGCCCAGCGGGTCCAGGCCGTGCCCTGGGGGCGCGGACCAGTTCGGCCGCGGGAGCGTCCCAGCCGTGGAGGCCGTACAGGGCGGAGGTCAGCGGCTCCTCCGGACCGGTGGCCCAGCCGGTGTGGGTGACACGGGAGCCCTCCGGCGCCCCCACCACCCGGTGCGCCCGCAGTTCGTGGCGGCCGCGTACCACGGTGACGCTCTCCACCCGCAGGCCCGGCACCAGCGGCGGGCCCGCGGCGAACACCGGCCGGTACCAGGACGCCGCCCAGCCCCAGCCGTCGCCGTGTCCCGCGCCCAGCGGGTGGATGCGGCGGCGCACACTGGGCCGGCCCCGGCCTCCACCGACAGATGGTTGTCGGCGATGTTCCCGGGTGCGGTGGGGCCGGTGCGTGTGGAGTACGCCTGGCGCCCGTAGTGCGGGTCGTCGCCGGCCGCCGACTCGCCCTCGTGCGGGCGCACATCGTCGCTGCCGTGGTTGTGCAGCCGTACGACGCCGTCGCCGCGGGTCGCCTGGACGAGCAGTCCCGGCGCCGGCAGGGCCAGCACACGGTCGGACTCCTCCACCGGCGCCGGATCCTCGGGTGCCCTCCAGAAGGCGTGGTCCGCGGGCGCGAGCAGGGCGGTGAATGCCTTCGACGCCCAGTACGGCGACGCCGGGCCGGAGTAGGGCTGCAGGCTGGCCTCGTGGGGGCCGTACCAGCCGAGGCTCAGCAGGCCGTCGGCGGTCAGCGCGCCCCGGTCGAGGAAGTGGCGCAGACTGCCGCTGGCGATACGGCGCGAGGCGCCCGGTGTCAGCGGGGTGTGGCCGGTGACCGCGCCGAGCGAGACGGCCGCCGAGGCGGCGAAGCGGTAGGTCAGTGAGCGGCCGAAGTGCAGCGGCGCCCCGTCCCCGCCGAACATCAGGGCCAGGCCCGCCAGATGGGTGCGCAGGCGTGCGCCGTACCGGCCCAACGCCTCGGCGTCGCCCGCGAGATGGGCGTCGAGCACCGGGTACAGGTGCAGCGCCCAGCCGTTGTAGTGGTCGAAGGCGCGCCCGTCGCCGTCGGCGTACCAGCCGTCGCCCCGGTACCAGCCCTCCAGCAGTTCCAGCGCCCGCTGCCGGGCGGCGGCCGTCACGGCGTCGCCGCGCCCGACGGACTCAAGGAACCCGGCGACCGTGTACGGGAAGAGGTACCAGTTGTTGGGCGCCGGGGTGTGCCGCAGCGAGCCCCGCAGCCACTCCTCCGCGCGGTCCCGCACACCGGGGTCGAGCCGCTGCCACAGCCAGGGGCGGTGAGCCGCAGTCCGAGCGCGACCGACGCCGACTCGACCATGGGCTGGCCCTGGGCGTCGTGGCCGAGGATCAGCGGCCACGACTCGGTGTCGTCCCGGCCCGGTGTGCGAGTACCGGCGGCGAGTCCGCTCGCGTACCGCTCGAGGAGCCCGTGGGGATCGCCGCCGCCGGAACCCGCGACGCGGAAGGCGGCGGCGAGGAACGTCCTGGCATAGCCCTCGAGTCCGTCGGAGCGCACCCCGAGCGAGAGGGCGTCCCGGCAGGTCCAGCAGCGCGCAGCCGGGGTGCTCCAGCGCCAGGCCGAGGTGAGCAGTCCGTCGGCCACGGCCTCCCAGTGGGCGCGGGTGTATCCGGTACGTGGGCTCGAACGGCGGTCTTCGGCGGGCAGTTCGAAGGGGACACTCATGCCAGGAAGGCCAGCCTTTCGCGTCGTACGGGATGGCGGAAGCCCGCTCCGGAGGTCCAGCGCGCGATCTCGGAGAGGGTGAGATCGGCGAGCCGGCGCCACTCGTTGCCCTGGGAGCCGGCGAGGTGGGGGTGAGGAGCACGTTGTCGCATCGCCACAACGGGTGCTCCGGCGGCAGGACTTCGGGATCCGTCACATCGAGCACGGCGCGGATGCGGCCGGCCACGGCGGCTTCGGTGAGCGCGTCCTGGTCGACGACGGCGCCCCGCGCGGTGTTGATCAGTACGGCGTCGGGGCGCATGGAGCCGATCAGTTCGCCGCCGACCAGTCCGCGGGTCCCGGGCAGCAGCGGGGTGTGCACGCTCACCGTGTCGGCGCGCCGGAACAGCTCCGTCAGGTCCACGCGTCGCACGCCGAGTTCTCTCGCTCCCGCCTCGTCGACGAACGGGTCGTACAGCAGCACGTCGACGTCGTAGGGGCGCAGCAGTTCGATGACACGGCGGCCGGTGAGGGAGGCGGACAGGATGCCGATCGTACGGCGGTGGTTGCCGACCGTGCGGGAGGTGCGCAGCCAGTCCGGGCGGGCGTGTGCGGCGCGGTAGTCGCGCGCGCTCTCCAGGACCCGCTTTCCGGTGAGCAGGATCATCGCGAGGGTGTACTCGGCGACCGGGACGGCGTTGGCCGCGGCGGCGGAGGACACCTCGATGCCGCGTTCCCAGCAGGCGTCGGTGACATGGCCGCGTACGCTGCCCGCGGTGTGCGCGACGGCCCGCAGCCGGGGCGCCGACCGCAGCACCTCCGCGGTAAGGGGCGGGCATCCCCAGCCGGTGACCAGCAACTCGGTGTCGGCGAGCACGCCGCGGGCGCGGGGCGTGGTCAGGTCGTCCAGGACCGGGAGCGGTGCGAGGTCGCACAGCGCGGCGAGTGCGGTGAGCGACTCGTCGTCGAGGACCGCGGAGGCGACGTCCGGGGACATGGCCAGTGCGGCGCGCGGGCGTGGGCCGGGCATGGCGCCTCCCGGGCTGGTGCGTGCCGGGCGGCACGGCTGACACGGGAATCCTCGGCGCTCCACCGGCGGAGGGTCAAGAGACAGGTGTGCCGCAGCGGGACCACCACGGCGTCCGCCCCGCCGCCCGGTGCCGGCGGCCCCGGCACCGGACGGCGGGGCGTCCGCCGGTGACGGAACCGGCGGCGCGGGTGCGTCCCGTCACGGCGGCCGGGGCGGCTCAGCCGGCGGCGGTCACCTCCACGGCGAGGTCGTTGTCGATCGTGCGGTAGGGGCGTACCACGCGACCGTCCACGGTGACCCGCGGAAGGACGAACACGCCTTCGCGGTCGGCCAGGTCGTCGAGGAGCCGGGCGATCCTGACCGGCCGGGCGGGGTCGCCGAGCAGCCGGGCGACCCTGACCGGCCGGGCGCCGGCGGCGGGCCGGACGAAGACGTTCCAGACGCCGCCGACGGCGGCACGTGAGGCCCGCGCAGGCGACGGTGCATCACCGCTGCTGGACTTCCGGGGCATGGGCCGGATCCGCATACCGGGGCGGCGGCGGTGGACGGTGAGGTAGGTCAGTCCTCGGGGCCCGCGTCGAGGCTTCGGGTGGAGCCGTGCGGGAGCCAGGTCAGGGTGCCCTGACGGAGCGTCTGCGGGCCGTCGGGGGCGGTGAGGGTGCCGTGGCCGGCGAGGACCAGCAGCAGGACGTCGAGGTCGGGCTCGCGGTGGGTGCCGACCCGCTGCCCGGGCGGTACGCGTACGACGTTGGCGTCGAGCTGCCGGCCCGGTTCGGCGAGCCGCCACAGGGCGCCGGCGGACGCGTCGTCCAGGGCGGCGAGCGCGGCCGTGTCGCACAGGGCCTTCGGCAGGGGGACGTCGTCGCCGTCTGCTGACGTCATGGGTGTCACCGTCCCGGGTGTGCGGAGCCTCTTCCAAATGCGAACCTAGCATGCGGATTTGGGCGGCCCATGCTCCGCCGCCCCTCGCCCGGCCGGGCGAGGGGCGTACCGGTTCCCCGCAGGCCTCGTCGGAGGCGGTGGGGTGGCGCGGGAAGCGCGCCGCGACAGCCGGCGCGCCGTGTCCCCGGCCACCCGTGAACCGGTCGGGTCACGCACCCGGATCGGCGCCTGTCAGCGATATGTTCGGTCGTCGCGCCCGCTGTTCTTTCCATTTTGCGCTGTGCAATGATCCTGGCGGGATCGTCGAAAGGAATGAACGGACGTGACCGCGCGGAGACCGGACGACGGCGGAACGCCGGAGGAGCGGGACGGTGGGCCGTCCCTGCCCGAGGACGTCTGGCAGCGGTTCCTCACCGACAACGAGCGTGCGATCCGGGCCACCGCCCCGAGGGAGCCGTCCGCCCGCCAGCGGACCCGGCCGCCCGCCGGCGGCGGTGCGCCGCGCGGGGACGCCGGTGGTGTCGAGGCGGTCGGTGATCTGTGGCATCCGGACGATCCGTGGGAGGGCCCGGCCTGGCGGCAGATGGACGGGCGCGCCCGGCTGCGCCGGGTCTGCCGTGTGGTGGGGACCGCCGCCGCGATCGCCCTGGTGCTGGGCGCGTGGTCCCAGCTCTCCACCGGTACGGGGGCGCCCGCCGAGGGGCCCGGCGGGGACACCGTGCTGCAGCAGTCGGAGGAGGCGCCCGTGGAGCTGCCCACGGCGGCGACGTCGGTGCCGCCCGAGCTCGCCTCCACTCCTCGTCCGAGCCCGGCGTCCGGGCGGGCTGACGCGCCCGGAGACCGGGGCGCGCCGCGCGGGGTGCGGTTCAGTCGCCCAGCGCCGCGAGGACCACGGCCTTGGCCTCCTCCTGCACCCGGCGCAGATGGTCCGGACCCTGGAACGACTCGGCGTAGATCTTGTAGACGTCCTCGGTGCCGGAGGGCCGGGCGGCGAACCAGGCGCTGTCCGTGGTCACCTTGATGCCCCCGATGGACGCGCCGTTGCCCGGTGCCTCGGTGAGCACCGAGGTGACCGCCTCCCCGGCCAGGGTGTCCGCGGTGACCTGGGCGGGCGACAGCCTGGCGAGGCGGTCCTTCTCCTCACGGGTCGCCGGGGCGTCGATCCGCTCGTAGGCGGGCTCACCGAACCGGGAGGTCAGGGCGGCGTAGTGCGCCGAAGGCGTCCTGCCGGTGACGGCGGTGATCTCGGAGGCGAGCAGCGCCAGGGTGATGCCGTCCTTGTCGGTGGTCCACACCGAGCCGTCGCGGCGCAGGAAGGAGGCCCCGGCCGACTCCTCGCCCCGAAGCCGAGGCCTCCGCCGGCGAGTCCGTCCACGAACCACTTGAACCCGACGGGCACCTCGACCAGTTCGCGCTTCAGGTCGGCGGCGACCCGGTCGATCATCGCGGAGGACACCAGGGTCTTGCCGACACCGGCCGCGGCCGGCCACCGCTCGCGGTGGGCGTAGAGGTAGCCGATCGCCGTGGCGAGGTAGTGGTTGGGGTTCATCAGCCCGGCGTCCGGGGTGACGATGCCGTGCCGGTCGGCGTCGGCGTCGTTGCCGGTGGCGATGTCGAAACGGTCGCGCTGCCGGATGAGGGACGCCATCGCGTGCGGCGAGGAGCAGTCCATCCGGATCTTCCCGTCCCAGTCCAGCGTCATGAACCGCCAGGTGGGGTCGGTGAGCGGGTTGACGACCGTGAGGTCGAGCCGGTGCTCCTCGGCGATCCGGCCCCAGTACGCCACCGAGGCGCCGCCCAGCGGGTCGGCGCCGATCCGTACGCCGGCCGCGCGGATCGCGTCCAGGTCCAGCACGTTCGGCAGGTCCGCGACATAGGTGCCGAGGAAGTCGTACCGGCCGGTCCCGGGTGCGGCGAGGGCGCGGGCGTACGGGATGCGGCGGACGTCCTTCAGGCCGCCGCGGATGATGTCGTTGGCCCGGTCCTGGATCCAGCCGGTGGCATCCGAGCCCGCGGGGCCGCCGCTCGGCGGGTTGTACTTGAACCCTCCGTCGGCGGGCGGGTTGTGCGACGGGGTGACGACGACGCCGTCCGCGAGGCCCGTGGTACGGCCCCGGTTGTGGGTGAGGATGGCGTGCGAGACCGCCGGGGTCGGGGTGTAGCCGTCGGCGCTGTCGATGAGCACCGTGACCCCGTTCGCGGCGAACACCTCCAGGGCGGTGACGCGGGCGGGCTCGGACAGGGCGTGGGTGTCGGCGCCCAGGAAGAGCGGGCCGTCGGTGCCCTGCCCGGCGCGGTACTCGCAGATGGCCTGGCTGGTCGCGGCGATGTGGTCCTCGTTGAACGCGGCCGCAAGGGACGAGCCGCGGTGCCCCGAGGTGCCGAAGGCGACGCGCTGCGCCGGGTCGTCGGGGTCGGGGCGCAGCGCGTAGTACGCCGTGACCAGCCGAGCGACGTCGACGAGATCCTCGGGGCCGGCCGGACCGCCCGCTCGCTCGTGCTGCATGTGCCCGCTCCTCCGCATGGGTTGATTCCTCGCTTGCGGAGACATCTTTCCTCTTCGGGGCCGCACCGCGCGAGTGGGGGCGGCTGCTCCGCCGCCCGTCCGGCCGCCCCGGGTCAGATCCGGCCGCCGGTCATCCGGGTCAGGGGGCCGTGGGTGTGGCGTCCGGCGCGCCGGCCCACCGCGTACGAGGCGGCGGTGAGTGCGGTGAGGCCGGCGGCGGCACCGGCGGCGACGAGCCTGCGGTGGGCGATGACGGTCCAGGCGGTCTTGGCGCCGGCGGCGACCTGCCCCGAGGTGGCGACGACCACGCGGCGGCCCGCCTCGACACCCTTGGCGGCACTCTGCGCGGCGCCGCTCGCCGCCTGTGCCGCGCGCCCGGCGCCCGACGCCGCCGATGACGCGGCGTCACCCGCCTTGCCGGCTGCCTCGTCCGCCTTGGCGGCTGCCTCGTCGGCCGCCTTCTCGGCGGGGGCGGTCGCCTTGGCCGCGGTCTCGCGGGCCTTGGTCGCGGCGGACCGGGTGGAGGTGGTCTTCCGGTTCGTATTCCTGTTCTGTTCACTCATGGAGACCGACTTGCCGCCGGCTCCCCGTCAAACATCTCCGCCCGCGCGGGATGGCCGTCCGCCCGGGGCCGGTATCCGTTCCAGCACGCCGCCGGCGAACACGTCGTACAGCGGCAGTGTTTCGAGGTGGACGTAGCCGATGTGGCAGTCGCAGGTGGTGAGGGGCACGGGCGGGGGCGCAGGGCCTGCCGGTAGCTGCCGTCGTAGAGGTTGCCGAGTTCGGCGCGGACGAAGTGGCAGCGGCGGACGGTGCCCTCGCCGTCGACGGAGATGACGGACTCCCCGTGCGGCAGGGCAGGCCCGCGCTGTCGTGGGGCGGCGGCTGTACGGGAACAGGGGATCGAGCGCGGTCCAGACGCCGGCCTCGGTGTCGTCGTAGCGGTGGCCCTCGGCGGCGTTGACCCACAGGTACACCCGCTCGGGCAGTACGGCGCGCAGCCGCCGGGCGGCGTCCAGGTGGTCGGGCAGTCCGACGACGCCGACGCTGAACCGGACGCCGAGCCGGTCCAGTTCACGGCACTTGGCGAGGAAGCGGTCGTAGGGGTCTGCCCCGGGTGGTACGTGCACCACAGGGCGAGGGTGTCGAGGTCGGCACCGGCGAGCCAGTCGGTGCGGCAGCTGAGGTTGGTCTGGATGGCGACGCGGCGGATGTGCGGCCGGTGGGACAGCCGGGTCAGGGTGTCGCGGTACCAGGAGCGGACCAGGCCCTCGCCCCAGGGGTGAACAGGAGGGAGAGCCGGTCGGCGGTCTGCGCCTCGGCCCAGTCGGCGAACCGCTCCAGGCAGGCGCGGTCGGCGCGGAGCTGCTCGCGGCTGTCACGGCGCTTGGCGAACGGGCAGTAGGGGCAGTCGTAGTCGCAGGAGGCCAGCGGGCCCCGGTAGAGGAGGGTCAGGTCCATCGGGCGGGTCTCACTTCCGCTCGTAGGCGGCCATGGCGGCCCGCACGGCCGGGGAGAACAGCTCCGGGCCGACGGCGTCGGAGTGCGCCAGCCCCTCGGGGTCAGGCGCAGCAGCCCGGCGTCCCCGGTCAGCCAGCCGCGGTCGGCGAAGCGGGTCAGTTCGGCCGGGAAGTCGTCCGCCGGGGCGCGGCCGTCGAACCGGGCGCGGTAGTCGGCGACGTCGAGGCCGTCCGCCTGGAGCAGGGACTGCAGCAGATGCCTGCGGCGGGCCTCGCCGGCGTCGACGCGGCGGCCGTACTCGGCGTGGGCGAAGTCGGCGGCCGGGCGGGAGACGTAGTCGTCGATGATGCCGCGGATCTCGTGCATGCCGACGGCGTAGTCGAAGGAGTAGTGCAGTCCGGCGGTGTAGGAGCGGGCGCCGCAGCCGAGTCCGATCATGCCGTCGGTCTGGCAGGCGTAGTCGTCCGCGCCCTGCGGCGGGGCGTCGGCGCGGCGGAACATGCGCATGGACTGCTGGGTGTAGCCGCGGGCGAGGAGGTGGTCGCGGCCCAGCCGGTACAGGCGCAGCCGCTGTGCGTCCCAGGCCGGGTCCGGGTCGCCGGCGCGGCGGCCGAGTCCGGTGAGGGGGCGTATGTAGAGGGGTAGAGGTAGAGCTCCTCGGGGTGCCAGGCGAGGGCGGCGTCGAGGGAGCGCAGCCAGGTGTGTTCGGTCTGACCGTCGATGCCGTAGATGAGGTCGATGTTGAGGACGGGGATCCGGGTGTCGCGGACGCGGCCGAGGGCGGCTTCGACGTCGGCGCGGCGCTGGGGGCGTACGGCGGCGCGGGCCTCGGCGTCGTCGAAGCTCTGTACGCCCAGGCTGAGCCGGGTGGTGCCGCGGGCGGCCAGGACCTCCAGCCGGTCGGCGGTGGCGGTGGCGGGCGAGGCCTCCACGGAGAGCGGGACGGCGCGCAGGCCGGCGCCCATACGGTGCTCGGCGATGTCGCACAGCCGCTCGAGTTCGGCGGCGGTGAGGAAGGTGGGGTGCCGCCGCCGAAGGCCGCGGTGGCGAACCGGAGGGTTCGCGCTCCCCAGTGCCTCCCGTACGGCGGTGGCCTGCCGTTCGAGGGCGTCCAGATAGGCGCCGGTCAGGCCGTCGGGGGCGCCGATGCGGGTGAACAGGTTGCAGAAGCCGCAGCGGACCTCGCAGAACGGGATGTGCAGATAGAGGGAGAGGGCGTCCTTGGGCTCGCCCGCCCACAGGGTGCCGAGGCGGGGGCGGTCGGCGAGTCTCCGGTAGGCGGTCTTGTGCGGATAGGCGTAGACGTAGCTCTGGTACGGGCTCGCGGGTGCCGTCGTGCGGGTCGTCCGGGCGGTGGTCATCGGGCGGCCTCGGCGGCGGTGGGCTCCAGGAAGAAGTGGGCGTAGGGCACGGTCCATACGGACTCGTGGCCGATGCGGTGGCCGGTGTAGCCGTCCTCGCCGTAGGCGGTGCCGTGGTCGGAGCAGACGATGGCGAGGCAGCGGCGTCTGCTGCTCGCGGCGGCGAACAGCCGGCCGATGTGCCGGTCGACGTACTCGAGGGCGGCGGCGTGGGTGGCGCGGGTGTCGCCGTCCTCGCGGGTGGCGCCGGGCGTGTGGAACCAGTTGGGCTGGTGCAGTGCGGCCACGTTGACGAAGAGGAACAGGCGCTGTTCGCCCGGCAGTTCGCGGACCACCTGTTCGGCGCGGGTCACCTGGGATGCGAACGACGTGGGCGAGGTGACACCGAACTCCGGTGTCCAGTGGGACTCCTGGAACAGTCCGGGCAGCACCGAGCCCAGCGGGGCCTGCCGGTTGAAGAAGCCGACGCCGCCGACGCACACCGTGCGGTAGCCCTCCGCGGCGAGGCCGGACACCAGGTCCGGGGTGTCGTACACGAAGGTGCGCCCGGCCGTGGTCTCGCTGCCGGCGAAGCGGGCCGCGAACAGGCGCGGGTGCGGGCCGGGGTGGCCGGCGTGGGCAGGAATCCGGCGAAGATCGCCTGGTGGGAGGCGTAGGTGAAGCTGCCGGGGGCGTGTCGCCGCTCCCAGCGGCCGCCGGGCAGATGGCGGGCCAGGTTCGGGATGCGTCCGTCGGCGGCGAGTTCGGCGGCGACGTCGTAGCGGAGGGTGTCGAGGGTGACGAGGAGGATGTCGTGGCTGCCGACGATCTCGTTCATGTCCGGAGGGTCCGGGGCGGCGGGCGCGGGTGCCGGTTCAGGCGCTGACATGGGTGGTTCCCGTTCTGTGCTGGTCGTACGGGTGCGGCCGGTCCGGGGCGCGGCGCAGGACGGCCGCGACCTGGGCCGCGTAGGTGTCGAGGCCCTCCGCCCCGCTGCCGGGGAGTCCGGTGAGGCGGGGCAGCAGGTCGCCGAAGGCGTTGACCTCGCCGACCGCGAACCGGCGCCAGCCGACCGCCGGGAGCAGGTCGACGCCGACGCAGAGGGTGCGCGGGAAGCAGGCCGCCGCGCGCTCGCACACGGCGAGGACCTCCGCCCAGCTCCCGCCGGCCGCCTCGACGGCGTCGCGTACGGCGTCGAGGTCGCCGCGGGCGCCGCCGAGGTGGAGGTTGGTCATCGGCGTGGTGCTGGTGCGCACGACGGCGTGGGTGGCGCGGCGGGCCACCACCACGACCCGCAGATCGGCGGCGCGGCCCCGCTGGGACGCCTTGGGCAGCCAGCGCTCCAGGTGCAGCCCGTCCGGGGCGAGGGCGTCCACGATCGCGGCGATGTCCCGCTCCCGCTCGTAGTGGCGCACTTTCAGGGAGTTGAACAGGGCTCCGTCCGGGGTCAGTTCGACGGAGGTGGTGGCCCTGATCCGGCCGCTGCCGGACGTCTCGACGGCGAGTACGCCGGAGGCCGAGGAGCCGTGGGCGATCTTGACGAAGAGTCTGGGCATGCGGTGGTCGCGCATGACGGTCCGTACGTCGTCCCAGCCGGTGACGGGCACGGCGTCCGGGCCCGAGGTGGGTGACCGGGGTACGGGGATGTCCGCCGAGGCGAGGGCGGCGTGGCAGCGCCGTTTGTCGAACAGGACGGCCAGTTCGCCGGGGTCGTCGAGCCGGACGCCGCCGCGCAGGCCGCGGACCGCCTCGGTGAACCGCGCGTACCAGCGGGCCGAGCCCTCCACGCGGGTGGGGTCCGGTACGTCCCTCAGCAGCCGGTCCACCTCCGGGTGCTCGCCGGGTGAGTCGAGCCGGACGGTCTCGTCGGCGGCGAAGCCGGCCCCGCCGTCGCGCAGGACCCGCTCCCAGGGCACGACTCGCGGCGCGGGCAGTCCGGCCGCGCGGACCGCGTCGGCGAACAGGGTCGTCCTGCGGTTCCCGGGGTTGCCCACGACGGCGAGGCGCACGGGCGCGCCCGCCGGCCCCGGTTCACTCCCCGACGGCGGCACGGCGGTCCTCCGGTCGGTGGACGGGGTGGGGCCGGGCTCCGGGACGCGCGGTCCCCGTGTGCCGCCGACCCGGCGGGTCGGCCGCTCGCCCATGAAGCCGGTGCGGCCGTGCGCGGGCCGGCCGTGGAGGTGCTGGGGACGGGAGGGTGGCAGCCCATGCGGACGCGCTCACTCCCCCACGGAGACGAAGCGGTGGACGGTGCCGTCCTCGTCCTCTTCGTGGTCGGCGTCGTCCTCGTCGAGGTCCACCTCGACGCCCGCCGCTTCCAGCGTGTCCCGCAGGCGCTGCCGGACGGGCTCGCTCAGGTAGTTGTGGTGCAGGTCCAGCTTCTTGAGGTGGGTGAGGGGCTGGCCGCCGAGGAGGGCGATGGCGCCTTCGTCGCCGAGGGTGCCCATGGACAGGTCGAGCACCTCCAGGCGGGCGACGACCGGCGCGGACGCGACGGCGGCGGCGACCTCGTCCTGGATCTCGCTGTTGCGCAGGGCCAGGTGCCGCAGCCGGGGCAGCCGGGCGCCGGAGAGGATCGGCTCCAGGTCGGTGACCTCGCTGTCGGCGCCGTACCAGGAGGTGCCGAGCCACAGGTCGAGGTGTTCCAGCGCGGGCAGTTCACTGGCCGCGACCCCGCGCACCACCTCGACCGGGAGCCCTCCGGTCTCCACGACCAGCTTCCGCAGCCTGTCGTGACGCAGGGCGGGGAACACCAGGCCCTGGCCGCCGCGTACGCCGAACTCCTCCAGCGCGGGGAAGGCGGCGAGCAGCGGGGTGACGTCGGTCTGGTTGATCCAGGAGATCTCGCACTCCTCGAACACGATGTCGCCGAGGAACACCGACCGCAGGGCGGGCAGCCGGTCCCGCGTGTCCGCCAGCGCCTCGATGACGTGGGTGGGGCCGGAGTCGTAGGCGTCCTCCCACACTCCGACGACCAGGGCGCGCACCCGTGTGGTGTCGACCTCGGCGCAGAAGCGGGCGAAGCCCTCCGCCCACCCCGTCTCGTTGTCGTAGGTCCCGCCGGCCAGCCGCCAGGCCACGGAGTCGGGCTCGGGCAGCGTCGCCTGATCCATGCCAGGGGCGTAGGGGAACACAGGGAGCCCGTACAGCTCCCCGAGGTGGCCTCCGATGGTCATGCGGGCTCTCCTGTCGTGCGGTGGGTGAAGGACGGCGGGGCCGGGGCGGCGCACGGGGGTGCGGGCCGTCCGGCGGTGCGTGCAGCAGTTCTACCAACAGCGACTGACAATGCCCGGCGGCGGGGCTGGTGACGGTCCGTTGTCAGTGGTGGCTCGTACTGTCCGCTGTGTGGACTCCGGCGCAGGGCGCGCCGGAGTGGAGGGAGAGTCATGTACCGGCAGGGAGACGTGCTGATCGTGCCCGTGGCGGACGAGGCGGTGCCGTCCCATGTTCCGGACGCGCCCAAGGAGCCGCGGGACGTCAGGGGCCGGCTGGTGCTGGCGCTTGGGGAGGTCACCGGACACGCGCACGCCGTGGTCGGACGGGGTGAACTCGTGCGTGAGCCGGGCCCGTACGGGCCGTTCCTGCTGCATCTGCCCGACGGCGGCCGGGTGGTCCACGAGGAGCATGCGGCGATCGCGCTGCCGAAGGGCTGGTTCCGGGTGATCCGGCAGCGGGAGTACGTCCCCGGCTCGGTGCGGCTGGTGGCCGACTGACCGGCCTGATCAAGCGTACGGAACTTCACACCAGACCATGGAACAGGGGACGTCGACGATGACGATCACGCAGGAGAGCGGGGCGGCCGCCGTGGCCGGAAGCCTCTCGCAGGAGACGGCGCGCTGGCGCGCGTGGGCCGCGGAGACCGGGCCGGCCGACCGCGCGACGGCGGAGGAGGGCGTCCGGCTGGCCTACCGCGACGCGGGGCTGCCCGAACCGGAGCGCGTGGTCTGGGCCGGGTCGCCGCGCGAGGGCGTGACGCTGGTCCGGCGGGGGACGGACTTCGGGGCGAGTGTGCGCGAGGCGGTGCGCAACGCGCCGTGGGCGGCCGAACGCGGGCGGATGCACGAGGAGTTGGGTGCCGAGGGCTGGTCCCGGCGCTGGTCGGCGACCGGAGGCGCGCTGTGGGACACCACGCAGGCGCTGGTCGACCGCATCCGCGCCGGAGTGCTCGACGAGCTCGCCCCCGGCGACTCGGCCGCGCGCACGGAGATACGGCTGGTCCTGCTGGACGCGCTGCTGGGGCAGCAGGACGCGCCGTGGCTGGCCGCCCTGCACACCGAGGGGCCGCGCTCGAAGGGCCGGCGCGGGTGTGCCGCAGCGCCGGCTGGTGGTGGCCGTTCGAGAAGGTGGCGGTGGTGTGCGAGCGGCCCGTGGCGCTGCACCGGGACGAGGCGGGGCGGCTCGGCCACGGGGAGGGGCCCGCGCTGGAGTTCCCCGACGGATTCGCGCTGTGCGCCTGGCGCGGCATGCCGGTGACCCGCGCCTTCCTGGAGGAGCTGCGCACCCTCACCGCGGAGCGGATCCGGAGGAGGAGAACGCCGAACTGCGGCGGGTGATGCTCGAGTTCTACGGCTACGACCGCTATCTGGCCGACTCCGGGGCGAAGCCGTCGCACCGGGACGACACCGGCACGCTCTGGCGGATCGAACTGGACGACGACGAGCCGGTCGTCATGGTCGAGGTCCTCAATTCCACGCCCGAACCGGACGGCACGCACCGCACGTACTGGCTCCGGGTGCCGCCGGCGACCCGGACGGCCCGGGAGGGCGTGGCGTGGACGTTCGGCCTGGGGGCGTCGGTGTACGAGCCGCTGAAGGAGACATGAGCCCCTCGTGGGCCGCCGGCAGGGCTGAGGGCGCCCGCAGGGGTAGGCGCAGGACAGCGAGGACACAGCGGACCCGTGGAAGGGGAGCACCCATGCCCAGCATGCTGGAGCGCATCAAGCAGTTCGCCAGGAGCCCTCAGGGACGGCGCACGGCCGAGCAGGTGCGGCGGACGGCGGCCGATCCCCGGCGCCGGGCGCAGGCGCAGCGGCTGCTGGGCCGGCTCCGGGGCGGCCACCGCTGAACCGCGCGGGTGCCGCCTCCGCGCGGTGCTGCGGATATCCGTACGGTCGCGGGCGAAAGACGGTCGCGGCCGAAAGAAAGAGGGAGTAGGGCCCGCTCTTCGGGGTACGCAGCCGTCCGGCGGGCGTGCGGGCGCCCGGGCAGGTTGATTTCACGGACAGGGATGGGGGACGGTGGCAACCGAATCCGGTTTCCCCGGCAGAGAGGTGGTGGGGTGCGCACGTCGCGTGCCTACGCTTGTGATTCCTTCCCCGGTTCTTCCGCCCACCCACGCGAGACGGACGTCCGTCTCGGTCCGACGTGGGAGGAAGCCCCTACCCGGTGGTGGTGCTCGACGCTCAGGGAACGGTGGTTGACCAGAACCCGGCCGCCCGGCTGATCCTGACGGACACCGGCGCCGCGCAGAACGCGGTGCCGCCCTGGCTGGCGGAGGCGCACCGGAGCCTCACCGACGGAGCGGACATCGCGTCGGCGGGCCCCGCGGCCGCCGGGGAGATCGGTGACCGGTTCTTCGAAGCCCGTCCCGGCCCCGTCGCGGACGGCAGTGCGGCGTGGTGGCTGGTGGACGGCACCGGCCGGCACCGGGCCGAAGCGTCCCTGCGCGTCGCCAGGAAGCAGGCGGAGATCCGGGCCATGGTCTCCAGCACCCTGCTGGCGTCGCTGAACGTGCCACGCTGCGCGGAGGTCGCGGTACAGCTGGCGGCGGAACACCTCGCCGACGCCGCGCTGCTCGTCCTGCCGCCCGTCGGACGCCGCCACCCCGTCACCCACGCCCTGCGCGGCCGGCCGGCGGAACACAGCTCGCTGCAGTTCGACGCCCGGGGCGTACCGGGGCTGGCCGAGGCCCTCCAGGGCTTCCCGCCGGTGCCCGCGCGCTGGATCGACACCGGTGCCCTTCCGGGCTGGGTCGTCCCGGACGGCTTCGGCGGGCCCATCGGCTCGGTCATCGTCACCCCGCTTCCCGGGCACGGTGTGTCCGCCGGCGCGCTGATCCTGCTCCGCTCCAGCACGGAGCGGGCCTTCACCCCGGACGAGGAGGCGTTCGCCCGGCTCTTCGCCGCACGCGCGGGCGCCGCGCTGTCGGCCGCGCGCCTCTACAGCGAGCAGAGCGCGATCACCACCACGCTCATGCGGGAACTCCTGCCGCCCACCCTGCGGAGCCTGCACGGCGTGGAATACGCGGGCCACTACCGCACGGCCAGCGACCACGAACGGATCGGCGGTGACTTCTACGACGTCCACCCCGGGGCCGACGCCTCGCGGGAGACGTTCGTCGTGCTGGGCGACGTGGCCGGCAAGGGCCTCGACGCGGCGGTCCTGACCGGGAAGATCCGCAACACGCTGCAGGCGCTGCTGCCCCTGGCCGCCGACCACCAGCAGGTCCTCACCCTGCTCAACGGCGCCCTGCTCAGCTCGCACCACGCCCGCTTCGCCACCATGGTGCTGGCCTCCGTCCGGCGCGAGGACCGCCGTCTGCGTCTCAGGCTGACCAGCGCCGGGCACATGCCGCCGCTCATCGTGCGCGCCGACGGCCGGGTGGAGGAGGCGGCCACGCACGGCACCCTCGTCGGCGCGCTCCCTCGGTCTCGGTGCGGACGGCCGAGGAGACACTGGCGCCCGGGGAGACCTGTCTGCTCTACACGGACGGCATCACCGAGGCTCGTGGCGGCCCGCTGGGCGACGAGCTGTTCGGGGAGGACCGGCTGCGGCAGGCGCTGGTGGAGTGCGCGGGAATGCCGGGAGAGGCGATCGTGGAGCGGGTGCAGATGCTGGCCGCGCAGTGGCTGGGCGGCGGCAGCCACGACGACATGGCCACCCTCGCCATCAGCGCGCCGCGCGCCGGGAGGGCCGCGTGAGCGGGACCCTCCGTCGGCCGCCGTGCTCCGCGACCGGCTCTGGCAGGCGGTGCTCGAGGGCAGTGAGTACGACGCCGTCGACACCGTACTGGCCGGTCTCGACGCGGGATGCGGGCAAGAGGTCCTGCTGCTCGACGTCGTCGCGGCGGTGCAGGAGCGGATCGGCACCGAATGGGCAGCCGACCGCATCACCGTCGCCCAGGAACACGCCGCCACGGCCATCAACGAGCGGGTGATCGCCGCCCTCGTCCACCGTCCGGCGGCGGCCAGGCCCGCTCCCCGCACCGCGGACGGGTCACGGTCACCTGCGTCGACGGCGAGTGGCACGCCTTCCCCGCCCGGCTCGTCGCCGAGGTCCTGCGGCTGCGGGGCTGGCAGGTGGACTACCTGGGCGCCCAGACACCCACGCCCCATCTCGTCGCCCACCAGCACCACACCAACTCCGACGCGGTCCTGCTCTCCGGTTCGATCCCCACCCACCTTCCGGCCGCGCACGCGGCCATCACCGCCTGTCAGGCCGTCGGGGTGCCCGTGCTCGCCGGGGAAGGGCGTTCGGCGAGGACGGCCGGTTCGCGCGCGCCCTGGGCGCCGACGGGTGGGCCGCGGACGCCCGCGGGGCGGCCGCGGCGCTGGAGGCGGGGCTGCGGCGCCCCACCGCGGTCCGGCAGGTGGTCGACGACCTGCCGCATCTGGCGGACCAGGAGTACACGATGGTGGTCCAGTCCCGCAGCCTCCTGGTCAAACAGGTGCTGACGGACCTGGAGAGCCGGTTCCCGGCCGTGCGCGGCTACGACGCCACGAAGCGGGAGCGGACCGCGGAGGACCTGGTCCACATCCTCGGCTTCCTGGCCACCGCCCTGTACCTGGACGACGCGGAGGTGTTCACCGGATTCCTGGAATGGACCGCCGACGTGCTGGACGCCCGGGGTGTTCCGGTGGGGTCCCTGGTGACGGGGCTGGAGATCCTCGCCGAGCAGTTGCACGACTTCCCGCGGGCCCTGGGTTTCGTCCGCGAGGGCGCGGCCGGTCTGCGCGGCCGCTCCGGAACGGTCGTCCACGGCACCGCCGTATGACCGCTCCGCACCCCACCGGCGTGCACGCCGCGCCGGATCCGGAGACCGCGACGCTGACCGTGCGGGTGACCGGTGAGCTCGACGACGCCTGCGGGGCGGAGCTGATCGCCGTCGTGGCGGCGCATCTGACCGGGCCGGCCGCCCCGTCCGCGGTGCGGCTGGACTTCGGCGGTCTGGCAGGCATCGATCCGCTGGGTCTGGCCGCGCTGCTCATGGTCCGCCGGCACTGCGCCGCCGCCGGCGCCGTGCTGCGCCTGGACGGCCGGCCGCCCTTCCTGGAACGCCGCCTGCGCCGGACCAACGTGTTCGACCATCTCACCGGCGCCTGACCCGGCCGGCCGGTTCACCCCTGGCCGCCGTCCGGGCCAGGGACCGCAGCAGGAGACCGCGTCCCCGGTCGGGCACCGTCCACAGGGTCTGCCCGCGCACTCCCCAGCGCTCCAGCAGGGCGTTGGCGGCGAGGAACCCGGTCGTCGCGGCGCGTTCCATGAGCGCCACCGGCAGGCCCGTGCGCACCAGGTCGCCGGCCACCATCAGCGCGGGGTCCGGTGTACGCACCGTGGGCCGGCCGGCGTATCCCCGACGGGGAACAGCGGGCAGTCCGCCCGCCACAGATGGCGGGCGTCGACGATCCGGGCACCGGCCGTCTCCGGGTAGACGCGGTGCAGCAGGCCGGTCAGCGCCTTCTGCCCGGTCTCGTGGGAGTCCCGGGGATCCCGCGCGTACGCGTGGAGTTCGACCACGGAGCCGCCGGTGCGGGCGGCCCAGCGTGCCGCCTCGTCCTCGTAGCGCTCCAGCACGCTGATGTTGTCGAGGCCGGCGTAGCCGCCGGTGCCCAGGAACGCGGGCCGGTCGGGTGCCACGGGCCGGTCCAGCCACAGGCGGCTGACGAGGAACGGCGGGGCGTCGCGCAGCGCCGCGACCCGTTCCCGCCACGGGCCGTCGCCCAGCCGGCCGGAGCGGGCCACCAGCCGGCGCAGTCCCGGGCGTCGAGGGCGAGGACGACGGTGTCGTGACGCGCCTCCTCCTCGGTGGTGGCGACCTCGTAGCCGCCGCCCCCGGTGGGGGCGAGGTGCTCGACGGCCGTTCCGGTGCGGATCCGGGCGCCGTGCCGGCCCAGGTAGCCGGCCAGGGGTTCCCACAGGGCGGCGGGGTAGGGCGCTGCGGGCACGTCGAACAGCAGGCCCTCGGCGGAACCGAGGAAGTAGATGTGGAACATCAGGACCATCTCCGCGGCCGACAGCCGCCGGGGGTCGGCGAAGAAGCTGCGGGAGAACACCTCGAAGGCCAGATGGCGGGCGCCGGGCGGAAAGCCCACCGCGTCGAGGAAGTCGTGGGCGCTGACGCCGTCCAGGCGTGCGTACACATCGGGCACGCGCACGTCGAACAGCGGCAGGGCGGCCGGCAGGCTCATACGGCGCAGGTCGCGCAGGCGGAAGGAGGGGCTGAGGGCGGCGAAGCCGAGCGCGCTCCACGGCGGGGTGCGGGGGACGTGGCGGAAGCCGTCCCGCAGTCCGTCGCTGTGCCACAGCGGGTAGTCCGGCAGACCGGTGAGCCGTTCCAGGCCGGGGTCGGTACGACGCAGCAGGCCGCGCAGGTTGTAGTACTGGCGGAAGAAGGCGTGGAAGCCCCGGCTCATGGTCGCCCGCGTACCGTCCGCCAGTCGGGTGGGCCAGCCTCCGGCCCGTCCGCCGAGGAACGGTTCGCGCTCGTAGAGCGTCACGGCCACGCCGCGCTCGGCGAGCGCGGTCGCCGCGGCCAGTCCGGCGATGCCGCCGCCGACGACGGCGGTCGTGGGGCGGGTGCCCTCGATCCTCCGGGCCCCGGGCGGGGGCGTGAGCACCCGGGCGCGGCGGTCCCGGCCGTGCCGGGCGGTGTCGGGGCGGCGGGGCGGTTCACGCCACGGCCTCGCTCTCCGTGCGGGGCCGCCGGCCGACGACGGTGTGGACGATGCCCGTCTGCCATCCCGGCACGGGCAGGACGCGCACCGCTTCGAAGCCGGCCGCGCGCAGCCGGTCGGCGAAACGGTCCACGGTGTCGAACTCGACGACGCTGCGCCGCAGATGGCGGTAGAGCTCGCCGTCGCCGAGCGCGGTGGCCGCGGGCTGTACGAGGCCCCGGCACACCAGGTTCCACACGGCCCGGTCCACCCGGCGCCCGCCGAGGGCGTACTCGTGGACGCCGAGCCGTCCGCCGGGTGCGAGCAGTCCGCGCACGGTGGTGAGCACGCCGTCGGGGTCGGTGACGTTGCGGAACAGATAGGCGGCGAAGACCGCGTCGAACGGCCCCTCCACGCCGGCCTCGGCGAGCCCTTCGACGCGGGCGCGGGTGAAGGTGACGCCGGGCGGCCAGGGTTTGGCGGCGGCCCGTTCGAGCATGCCGGCGGAGGCGTCCACCGCGGTGATCCGCGCGCCCGGCAGGACGGCGGCGAGCGCGGCGGTGGAGGCGCCGGTGCCGCAGCCGAGGTCGAGCACCCGCGATCCCCGCCCCGGTGGGGCAGACCGAGACGCCGGGCGGAGCGGCGCAGGTGGGCGTGGTAGCCGGGATTGGCGGCGACCAGGGTGTCGTAGCGGCGGGCGGCCTGGTCGAAGGCGGCGGCGAGCCGCTCGTCGCGCAGCAGGGTCATGGGGCCTCCGGGGCGGGGGTGCCGGGTGGGCGGGTCAGGGGCCGTCGAAGGGGCGGCGGGGCAGGCCGGGCAGTTCCAGGGCCGACCGGAGCATCGGTCCGACGGGCGTGCGCAGACCGATGGCGAGGTCCTGGTGCAGCCGGGTGCGGCCGTCGAGGAAGAGCAGCAGCCGCCGCATCGGCACCCGGGCGAAGAGCCGGCAGAACAGCGCGGGCCCGTCGGCCCGGCCGCTGTCCAGGGCACGCAGCAGTACGGCGTCCATGGCGCGGGAACGGGCCGAGTGGGCGGGCGGCGGCACGGGCCGGCGGCCCTGGCGGATCGCGGCGGCGACGGCGCGCGTCTGGCGCTGGAGTCCGGCGAAGGTGTAGCCGGTGGAAGGGCGGGTGGCGCCGCCGGCGGCGCCGATGCGGAAGACGGACTCGCCGGTCCGCCGGGGCATCGGGGCGTCGGTCATCGGGATGACACCCGTCTCGGTGGACAGCACCTGGAGTTCGCCCAGCCGGAGCACCTCCTCGGCGTACTGGCGTACGGCGGTCTCGTAGCCGGCCGGTGTGAGGGGCGGGGGAGAACTCGGTGTACTCGACCAGGGCCTCGTGCCGGCCGACGGGCAGGACGTAGCCGAAGGAGAGTCCGCGGCCGGGCTGCGGGGTGCGGAAGTCCATCAGCTCCGCGGTGCCGGGATCGAAGGCGGGCCGGTCGGTGCGGACGAACCAGCCGTGGAAGTGCTGGAGCAGCGTGGTGCGGGCGGCGGGCAGGCTGCCCGGGGGCGGGAGTCGAAGACCCAGCGGGCCCGCGCGGTCCGGGGCTGCCGTCGCCGTCCCGGAACCGGACCAGGGCCCCGCCGGGCACGTCCTCCACGGTGTCGACGGTCGCCTCCACGCGCCGTACGGCCCGACGGGCGGTCAGGTCGCGGGCGACGAGGTGCTCGAAGTCGTCGGAGCGGAGCATCTTGTAGCGCAGCGGCGCGATGTCGCCGTCGACCGCCGCGCCCGCGGGGTGGCGCACCCTCAGGTGCTGCCACGACGCGGTGACCGCCGCGTCGAAGCGGCCCCGGCCGGGCTCCCAGAAACACCAGGTGCGGCGGGGCGGCCGCAGCGGGCCGGGCGGCGCGTCCAGCAGGACGACGGACGGCCCACGGGGCCCTGGGGCGCCGCCGGCCAGGCGGTGGGCCAGGGACAGTCCCGCCGCTCCGGCTCCGACGATGGCGACGTCCGCCTCCAGCACGACGGCGCCTCCCTTCCGTGGTTCGTCCTGCGCGTGTCCGGCCCGTGTGTCCAGCCCGTGTGTCCGGCCTGTGTGGTCGTTCGTGTGCCCGGTCGGCTCCGGGTCACTCGGGCGTGCGGCGGCGGGCTTCGGGGAAAGGCATGCGCCGGTCGTCCGGCTTGCCGGAGCGATGCGCCCCACCGAGGCCAAGGTCCACGACCCGGCGGGCCCGCCGCGCGCGCCGCGCCCGGCCGGCCCGCCGGGACCCTCCGTCCGGGTGCGGTCCGACCGCGTGAAACACGGAGCACACCCGGCCTCCCCGTCGAGGCCCACGGCGCCACCCGCACCTGACGGACCGCCCGCCGGGACGGACCGGCCTGGAGCCGGGTCCCCGTGCCGGCCGGGGCCCGGCGGTACGGCGTTCCCGGTGCAGTGGACCGGAACGCGGGGCCGGAACGGTCCCGTCCGGGTGAGGGTGGCCGTGGCGAACGGTGTACCGGCCGCGAGCCCTCGCACCTGCCCGCCGGCGGGGTCACCACGCGTCGCGCCGGCCGGCCCCGGCACCACCCCGGTGTCGGCGTGCCGACCGTGCCGCTGTCCGGGAAGCTGGCCGCGGCACGGATCACCGGCGGACCGCGACCGCCGCGCCGCCCACACCCCACGCAGGAGGCCGCCGTATGACCGACCGCGAACTCGACGCGGCCGGCGTCACCGATCCGGCGCTGCGCGAGGCCTACCACCACTGCCGCGCGCTCAACGCCCGGCACGGCAGGACGTACTTCCTCGCCACCCGGCTGCTGCCCGTCGAACGGCGGCCCGCCGTGCACGCCCTGTACGGCTTCGCCCGCTGGGCCGACGACATCGTCGACGCGCTCGGCACGGGGGCGGGCACGGCGCGGCGTGACGCCGAGCTGTCGGCGCTCCGGCGGGAACTGGACCGGGGACTGCGGGACGGCGACAGCGGCGAGCCCGTGGTGCGCGCGGTCGCCGACACGGCACGCCGGTACGGCATCGACCACGGGCACTTCACCGACTTCATGGCCGCCATGCGCTCCGACCTGGTGGTCACCGACTACGCCGACTACGCCGGTCTGCGCCGCTACATGCACGGCTCGGCGGCGGTCATCGGGCTGCAGATGCTGCCCGTCCTCGGCACGGTCGTCCCGCGCGAGACGGCCGCCCCGCACGCCGCCGCCCTCGGGGTCGCCTTCCAGCTGACCAACTTCCTGCGGGACGTGGGCGAGGACCTCGACCGGGGCCGGGTGTATCTGCCCGCGGACCTGCTCGCCGCGCACGGCGCCCACCGGGCGCTGCTGCGCTGGTGCCGGGAGACGGGCCGCCGTGACCGGCGCGTCATCTCCGCGCTGAAGGAGTTCGGGGCGCTCACGCGCGGCGTGTACCGGGAGGCGGCACCGGGGCTCGCGATGCTCGACCCGGTGTCCCGGCCGTGCATCCGCGCGGCGTTCGTGCTGTACGGCGCGATCCTGGACGCGGTGGCGCGGGACGGCTGGTCGGTGCTGCACCGGCGGGCGGTGGTGCCGCGCCGGCGCCGTGCCGTGGTGGCCGCGGACGGCCTCGCGCGGGTGGCCGCCGCGCGGCTGCAGGCCCGCGGCGGCCGGCCGGACGCCCTGCCGATCGGCCCGTGCCCGCCGGTTCCCGGAGTGGTCGCGTGAGCGCCGGGCGGCGGCGCCTTCCGCTGTCCCCGCGCGGACATGCGCCGGCGCGGGAACGGCGGCCGGTCCCGTAACGGGGTCGTCGAGGCGGTGGTGGCGTCCGGCCGTCCGGGGTTCGCCCTGGCGCGCGGGAGGCACGGGGGCCGCACCGTTGCCGCGTCCGCTCGTACGGGCCGGGGCGGGCGGGGCGGCCGGGGCGCGACGACCTGGCCTGTGCGGAGCACCGCCGGCCGTCGCGTTCCACGGGGCGTTTCCCGGGCTGACCGGCCGGTGTCAGGGGCGCGTGGGGCGCCCGGTCAGGTCGGCGGCGCCGCCGGCGCCGAGGAGCCCGGTGTGCCGCAGGGGTCCTCGGCCTCCAGGCGGGCCAGTTCTCGGCGGGAGACCCGCAGGACGACCGGGGGCAGCGCGGCGCGCGCCGCCTGGGCCAGGCGCAGCCAGCAGGGCACGTAGACGGCCGTGCTGCGGTGCTCCACCCCGGCCCCGAGCCGGGCGGCGACCCGGTCCGCCGGATACAGACGCCGGGCCGGCGGCGGCATGTGCCCGCGCAGCTCGCGCAGTACGGGATGGCGGTCGGCGTCCCGGATCATGTCGGTGTCGGTCCAGTTCACATAGCCGATCCCGACGGCGACGCCATGGTGTGCCACTTCGGCGCGCAGGGAGTGGGCGAAGGCCTCCACGCCCGCCTTGGAGGCGCAGTAGGCACTCATCATCGGGGCGGCCCCGATCGAGGCCAGCGAGGCGACCTGGAGGTAGTAGCCCTGTGTCGCCATCAGGTCCGGCAGGAAGGCGCGGGCGGTGGCCGCGCTGCCCGTCAGGTTGACGTCGATCACGCGTCGCCACAGGGCGGGGTCCGAGGTGACGAAGGGCCGCCCTCCGCGACGCCGGCGTTGGCCACCACGGCGGAGGGTGCCGAGGTGCGCGCCGACGTCCACGGCGGCCCGCTCCAGCGCGGCCTCGTCGGTGATGTCGAGCTCGCACACCCGGGTCCGGGTGGGCAGACCGTCCGCCACCGCCGCCAGCAAGGGTCCTCGTGGCCGAGCAGCGCGATCCGGGCGCCGCGCCGGGCGAGGTCGCGGGCCAGGGCCGCGCCGATGCCGCGGGCGGCGCCCGTGACCACGACGGTACGGTCACGCAGCGGGCCGCCGCTCATCCCCCGCTCCCTCGCCGCGCCCGGGCCGGGCGGTGTGGTCGGGGTGGCCGACGGTCCGGCGGGCCTCCTTCATCTCGGCCTCGTACAGATGCTCCCGGCCCTCGGCCAGTTCCTCGACGGCGGCCCGTTCGATCTCCTTGAACGGCTCGTAGTAGGTGGCGTCGTAGTCCTCGATGATCTGGAACGTCCAGCGTCCCGGGATGACGTTGCGGCCCAGTACCTGGGTGCGTACCGTCTCCGCCCAGTCCGGATGGCCGGCCTCGGTCAGCAGTTCGACGGCGCGGTCGAGTTCGAGGTCGGCGGTGCCGGTGAGCTGGTGGAAGCCGTAGAGGTGGCCGCGGGCGCGCTCGGTCGTCTCCAGTGCCTTGGACAGGGAGCCGAGCGCCGCGACCGTCGTGTCGCCGACGCCCTCGGGGCGCCGGTGGGCGAGGTCGGAACCGTCGTCGGGTGGGGTCATGGTCTCGCCTCCGCCGGGATCGAGGGGTGTCGGGCATCGGTCATGTGCGGCCGCCGTCGTGTGTGCCGGGTCGTCTGCGGCCGGTGCGGTCGCGGCGGGCCAGCAGCCGCTGGGTGCCGGCCAGGACCGGCGCGAACGGCCGGCGCAGCGCGGCCCGTGCGGCGTTGGCGCCCGGTGCGCCGTGCACCCCGCCGCCGGGGTGGGCGCCGGCGGACGCCAGGTAGAGGCCCTTGACATGGGTCTCGGGGCGTCCGGTGCCGGGTAGCGGGCGGAAGAGCAGCTGCTGGTGCATGGCCGCGGTACCGCCGTTGATGGCGCCGCCGCGCAGATTGCGGTCGAGGGCCTGGAGGGTGGGCGGGGCGAGGACGCGCCGGGCCCGGACACGTGCCCGGAAACCGGGCGCGAAGCGTTCCACCTGGCGCTCCACACGGTCGGCCATCAGTTCCCGCTCCCCGGCGTCCCAGCCGCCGGTGAGGGACTCGCCACCGGCGTCGCCCGTGACGTCGTGCGGCACGTGGGTGTAGGCCCACGCGGACTCGGTGCCGCGCGGGGAGCGGGACGGGTCGGCGGTGGTCATCTGGCCGAAGAGGCAGAAGGGGCGGTCCGGGACGCTGCCGGTGGCGAGCTGGGCGGCGAAGCGGGTGAGTTCGCCGAGGCCGTCCGAGAGATGGACGGTTCCGGCGCCCGCGGCCTGCTCGCACCGCCAGGGAACCGGGCCGTCCAGCGCCCAGTCGACCTTGAAGGTGGCGAAGTCCCACTGGAAGCGCCGCAGGTCGGACAGCAGCTGGGCGGGGACGTCCTCGGGTCCAAGGAGTTCGCGGTACAGGGCGGGCACCGCCACGTCCGCGAGAACGGCGCGGCTCGCCCGGACCGTGTCGCCGCCCGCCGTGCGCACTCCGGTCGCCCTTCCGTCGCGTACGAGAACACGGTCGACGCGCGTGTCGCAGCGCAGCACGCCGCCGCGTGCGCGCAGGCGGCGGGTCAGGGCCTCGGTGAGGGCTCCGGCGCCACCGGCCGGCACGGGGAAGCCGTACGTCTGTCCGAGCATCGACATCAGCCAGCCGAAGCCTCCGCTGCCGGCGGCCTCCGGGGCGAGGTCGGCGTGGAGCGCGTTGCCGGCCAGGAGCAGTCCTCCGCCCTCGCCGCGGAACTCCTCCTCCCCAGCCGGCGCACCGGCAGGACGAGGGTGCGCGCCATCCGCAGCCCGCCGGTGCCGCGCAGCCGGACGGCCAGCCGGGCCGCGGGCCGCACCGGCGGGAAGGGGTGAACAGGGCGTCGACGAGAGCCGGTCGCAGGGTCTCCCACACCGTGTGCAGCCTGCGCCAGGCGTCGCCGTCGCCCGGTGCGAAAGCCTCCAGGGAGGCGGCGGTGGCGTCGACACGGCGGTCGAGGACCGCGCACCTGCCGTCCGTCAGCGGGTGGGCGAGGACCTGCGGGGCATGGCTCCAGCGCAGTCCGTGTTCCTCCAGGCGGAGACCGGTGAGGACCGGGGAGGCGGCGGCCAGGGGTAGAAGGAGCTGCAGAGGTCGCTGACGAAGTCGGGCTCGACGCCCCGGTCGTGGCGTACGGCGCCGCCGGGGACGGGCTGCTCCTCCAGCACCTCGACGCTCCAGCCGGCGTCGGCGAGAAGATTGGCCGCGACGAGTCCGTTGGGGCCCGCGCCGATGACCACGGCGTCAGGCACGGGAGCCTCCGCCGTCGGGGGCGGGGTCGGCGGAGACGACCTGGCCCAGTGGGCGCTGGTGTTCCGCCTCGGCCTCCCGGTCTTCGCAGAGGGTGGCCAGCCGGGCGAGCATGGCTCGGTGGCGGAGCTGGATCAGGGCCTCCACGGCGACGTTGTGCACCAGGCCGCCGGCGCCGCGCAGGGGTGTTCGTCGACGATGACCAGGCAGTGGTCGCCCCAGGGGCGCAGCTCGATGGCTATCCGGGCGGTGCCGAGGGGCCGGCCTTGGCCTCCAGTTCGAGGAGTTCGCCGGGGACGCAGTGGCGGACGACGGTCTCGTTGGTGAGGCTCAGGGGCCGAGGCGGATCTCGAAGCCGATCGCCGAGCCGAGCTGGGGCCAGTGTCCGTGGACCGGTTTCGAGGTTGCTGTGCCTACGACCCATTCCGCGTAGCGGGTGCCGTCCTCGAGGACGGACCAGACGGTGTGCGGGGGTGTGCGGATCAGACGATGGCGGACCGCCACGTCGGCCTCCCGGGGCGGTGGGGATGTCGGTGAGCACTGAGTGCCCCATCTGACGGGGGTCAACCGGGGGTGCCTCGGACGCCCCTCGTGGGGGTGCCCTGTGTGAGGGCAGGCCGGGGGTGGTGCCCCGCGCTTGCGGGTGCCCGGGTGTGGTGGGTGTGTTGCCCAGCGCATTCGGGTGCCCGGTGTGGTGGCTGGCCGGGGGCGGGGTCGCGCAGCCCGGCACTTGCGGGTGCCTCCCCCACTCTCGGCTGCGCTCGAGCGGGAGGTACCCCCACCGCCCACCCGTGCCGCCCTGGGGTACCTCCCAGGCCTTTGAGGCACTGGGGGAGGCACGATTGCCCACGGAGGGGCGGGATCCGGGGTGGGGCCCCGCGGAGGGGCGGGGCCCCCGGAGGGGCGGGGCCCCCGGAGGGGCGGGGGCTGGGCGGCGGAGCTCGCGGAGGGGCGGGGCTGCGGGCAGGGACCCGCGGAGGGGCGGGGGCTGCGGGCAGGGACCCGCGGAAAGGCGGGGGCTGCGGGCAGGGACCCGCGGAGGGGCGGGGCTGGCGGCGGAGCCCTGTGGACGGGCGGGGATCGGGAGCGCGCTCGTCCGCGGGGCTCCGGGGCCGGTGGAAGGGTGGGGGTCAGGGAGGTCGCCGTGCCAGTCGTAGAGGCGGGATGTCGGGGTGCGGGGGTGTAGTGGGTGTGGGCGCCGGGGCCGTAGTGGCCTATTTCCGTGGGGAGCGTCACGCCGTGGCGGAGGTCCTGTTCGGGAAGGTCCGTGATGTCCAGGAGGAGGCCGTCCAGGGGGCCGCCGGACAGTTCCACGTAGGTGCGGTCGTCGCGCGGGGACGGGTCGTCGTGGTCCGCGCCGTAGACCCTGCCGCGCATGAACTCCAGTTCGTCCATACCGGCAGGGTGACATCCCCCACTGACAACGGCGGCATGGAAAGGTGCCGCGCGGGCAAGCGTGCCACGATGGCCGTGACGGCCGGCGGCGTGGACCGGGAGGCGGAGCGTGGACTGGCGGCACTTCGCGCAGCAGATGGCCTCGATGGCCCGTGACCTGCTGGCCGAGCACACCCTCGACTCCACCCTGGAGCAGATCACGGATTCGGCGGTGGAACTCGTCGACGGCTGCGACGCCGCCGGAATCCTCGTCCTGCGGGGAGACCGGGTGAGTTCACTCGCGCCCACCGAACAGCTGGTGAACGAGAGCGACCGCCTCCAGGAGCGCCTGCGCGAAGGCCCCTGCTTCGACGCGGCCCGGCCCGACCTCGACGAACGGGTGTTCCGTATCCGCGACTTCACCGAGCGGAGCGAACGCTGGCCCGCCTTCGTGCCCCACTGCCGCGAACTCGGCGTGGGCAGCATGATGGGCTTCCTGCTGTACACGCGGGAGGAGGAGCTGGGCGCCCTCAACATGTACTCCCGCGAGCCCGGCATGTTCACCGAGGACAGCGAGACGGCCGGCTGGCTGCTGGCCTCCCACGCGGCGGTCGCCTTCTCCAGCGCCCGCACTGACGAACAGCTGCAGGAGGCCATCGCCACGCGGCATCTCATCGGCGAGGCGATGGGCATCCTGATGGGCCGCCACCATGTGACGGAGGACCAGGCCTTCGACCTGCTGCGCACCCAGTCCCAGCGCTCCAACGTCAAGCTGCGCGAGGTGGCGCGCCGGGTCCGCGACACGGGCACCCTGAAGGAGTGACCGCGCGGCGGCGCACGGTCAGCGGCTGCCGGTCCAGTCGTGGGCGACGTCGATCACGAGCCGGCCGTCGAACTGCAGCACCCGGAACGGCAGCCGTGCGCGTGTCCCGAGCCCGATCTGGGTCTCGCCCTCGAAGCTGCCGGCGAACCGCGCGTCCCGGAACGTGCGGTACCCGGTGAGGTTCACGCCCGGCAGGGTGCCTCCGGCGCGCGCCGGGTAGGTGGGCTCGCCGCTCTCGGGGTCGTACGCGGGCGCGGCCACCCGGACCTCGAGGACGGCGCCGCCGGTGACGGGGATGTGCCGGCCCGATCCGTCCTGGTGGAGCCGGTCGACGTACTGGACGGAGTAGCCGATCGCGCCGCGCTCGGCGCCGGGCAGGTCGACGACCATACGGTCGTAGCAGTCGTGCCGCCCGGTCCTGATGTCCCGTACCGGCGTGGCCGTACTGTCGGAGTCCGTCCTGGGCAGGCTGCCCCAGCCGGTGGGGCACGCCGTGGCTCCGGCCGCCGCCACCGGGGCGGCGACCGCCGGGACGGCCGCCGTGGTCAGTGTGGCGCCGACGAGTACGAGAGTCGCGCAGATCGTTCGCGTTTGTAGCATTTTCAGCCCCTGGGCTCGCATCCTTCTGGTATGGGGTGAGACGACCGGGATGCCCTGAAGGTTGCGGCCTCGTCGGCACGGGTCCTGACGCTCGGGAGCGTGGTGGCGGGGGCCGGTGGGCGAGCAGGTGCTCTTTCGCCCCCGCCACCCCTTCCCGTCCCGAACCCGGGGCTCCGCCCCGGACCCCGCTCCTCAAACGCCGGAGGGGCTGAAGCTCCGTCCCGAACCTGGGCTCCGCCCCGGGACCCCGCTCCTCGAACGCCGGAAGGGCTGAAGCTCAGCCCCCGCCGCCCCGGGGAAGGGGCGGCGGGGGCCAAAGAAGCATCCCACCGTACGAGGCCGAGGTGCCAGGTGATCGGCGCGCATCTGTAATGAAGGGGTGCCGGGATCCGCCCGGCCGGGGCAGAGGAGACGCGCCCATGCCACCTGGTGTCCTGCGCCGCCTGGGCGAATGGTGCGCCCGCCACTTCGTGATCGTGATCATCACCTGGCTGGTCGCCCTCCTCGCCCTCCAGATCCTCAGCCGCACCGTCGGCGGCACCTACTCCGACAACTTCACCCTCTCGGACTCCCAGTCCCAGAAGGGCATCGAGGTGCTCCAGCGCCACGACCCCCAGGCCGGCGGCTACAGCAGCCAGATCGTGCTGCACGACTCCCAGCAGCAACTCACCGCGTTCGGCTCCCAGATGTCGGCCACGGTCGCCGACCTGGAGAAGCTCCCGCACGTCCTGTCCGCGCAGAACCCGCTCTCCACGGACCAGCCCCCGTCCCAGCCGAACGTCGGCCCACTCTCCTCCGACAAGAAGACCGCCTACATCACCGTCCGCTTCGACGTCCAGCCCTCCACCCTGGGCGACGACTACCTGGACGGCGTGGACGACGCCGTGCGGCCGCTGCGGGACGCCGGCGCCGAGGTCGAGTACGGCGGACCGCTCGGCGAACTGGCCCGGCCCGCCGCGAACGACCGGGTGAGCGAGCTGATCGGCTTCGCGGTCGCGATCGTCGTCCTGCTGATCGGCTTCGGCAGTGTCCTCGCCGCGGGGATCCCGTTGCTGACGGCGCTGATCGGCGTGGTCGGCGGACTCGCCGTACTAGGGCTGCTGGCCGCCGCGTTCACCTTCGCGACGGTCTCGCCGACGCTGGCCACGATGATCGGCCTCGGTGTAGGCATCGACTACGCGCTGTTCCTGATCACCCGTTACCGGCAGGACCTGATGGACGGCGGGGATCCGGTGGGGGCCGCCGGGCACGCCACGTCGACGAGCGGGCGGTCGGTGCTCGTCTCCGGCTGCACGGTGATCATCGCCCTGGCGGGTCTGTCGGTGTCGGGCGTCTCCTTCATCTCCAAGCTCGGGCTGGCCGCCGCCGTCACCGTCGTCTCCGCGGTCGCCGGCGCGCTCACCCTCGTACCGGCCCTGCTGGGTCTGATCGGCCGGCACATCGACCGCTACCGGGTGCGCCGGCCGGTGGCCGAGACCGACGCGGAGCCCGGCGCCGAACCGCGGGGCACCTGGCACCGGTACGCCCAGCGGGTGGAGCGCCGGCCGTGGTCGTTCCTGGCGGCGGGTGTCGCCACCATCGCCGTTCTCGCCGTACCGGTGTTCTCCATCCAGCTCGGCCATATCGGTGACGGCGCGGACCCCACCTCCTTCACCGACCGCCGGGCCTACGATCTGATGACCGACGCGTTCGGTCCCGGCTCCAACGGCCCGCTCACCGTCGTGATCGACCAGTCCTCCGTACCGGACGACCAGCGCTCCGACCTGGCCTCGCAGGCGCAGAAGACGCTGGACGGTGTCCCGGGGGCGGCCGCCGTCACCCTGCTGACGGCCACGCAGGACGGGGACGTCCTGGTCGGCACGGTGTACTCGAAGGAGTCCCCGCAAGACGCCACGACCACCGACCTGGCCAACCGCTTGACGGACGACACGCTTCCGGACGCCGTACGCGGCACGGACGCCGCCGGCTATGTCACCGGGACGACGGCCGCCCAGGTCGACTTCCGGGACATCGTCGCCGAACGGCTGCCGCTGATCATCGCCGTGGTGGTCGCCCTGGCGTTCCTGATCATCCTCGCCGTGTTCCGCGGCCTGCTCGTCGCCGTCAAGGCGGCCGTCCTCAACGTCCTGTCCATCACGGCCTCGTACGGCGTCGTCGTCGCCGTCTTCCAGTGGGGCTGGGGCGGGCCGGCGCTCGGGGTCTCCGGCACGGTGCCGATCGAGAGCTATGTGCCGATGATGATGTTCGCCATCATCTTCGGCCTCAGCATGGACTACGAGATCTTCCTGCTCTCCCGCGTCCACGAGGCGTGGCTGCGCACGGGGGACGCGCGGGCGTCGGTGGCCCATGCCCTGGAGATCACGGCGCGGGTCATCACCTGTGCCGCGCTGATCATGGTGAGCGTGTTCGCGGCGTTCGTCGTCAGCGACAACGTCGTGGTCAAGATGCTGGGCCTGGGGCTGGCGGTCAGCGTCCTGATCGACGCCACCGTCGTACGGCTGCTGCTGGTGCCCGCCGTGATGACCCTGCTGGGGCGGCACGCCTGGTGGACGCCGCGATGGCTGGACCGGATCCTGCCGCACATCGACGCCGAGGGGAGGAAACGCGAGGCGGCAGGCCCCGTGAGGAACCTGCCGCCGTTTCACGTGTCGCGGGGAAGCCTGCCCCCGCCGCGGGGGATCAGGCCGCGCCGCGCCGCACGCTGCGCAGGACGAAGAAGCCGAAGATCACCAGCACTCCGCCGATCGCCGCCGGCCAGAGCTGGGCGCCGGTCTCGGCGAGGCTGCCGCTGCCGCCTTGGGCCTCGGCCTGGTTCTCGGCCTCGAGCTCGGGAAGGCTGCCGGGCACCTCGGCGGCCTGGGCCGCCTGACCGCCGTCGTCCTTGCCGCCCTTGTCGCCGCCGTCCTGGTTGCCCGCGTCGCCGCCCTTGCCGGCCGGGGTCGAGGCCTTCACGTCCGGCTGCTCGGCGGCCGGGTCCTGCGACGGCTCTTCCTTAGCGCCGTCGTCGGCCTGGTCGTCGCCGCCGTTGCCCTTGTCGGCTCCACCGTTGCCCTTGTCGGCTCCACCGTTGCCCTTGTCGCCGCCGTTGCCCTTGTCAGCACCGCCGTCGCCCTTGTCGGCTCCACCGTTGCCCTTGTCGGCACCGCCGTCGCCCTTGTCGCCGCCGCCGTTGTTCTGGTCGTCGCCGCCGTTGTTCTGGTTGCCGTCGTCGTTCTTGCCGTCGTCGCCCTGGCCCGGCTCCTCCGGCTGCTGGGGCTCCTCGCCCTGGTCGCCGCCGTTGTCACCACCGTTGCCGTTGTCGCCGCCGTTGTCGCCGCCACCGTTGCCGGCGCCGACGCCGCAGTCACGGCCCTCGTTGATGCAGTCGACCATCTCGTTCATCAGGTCCTCGTCGAAGACGTTGATGAAGTCGCCGTGGTCCGTGATCGGCTTGTGCAGCTGCTCCGGGAAGGAGTCCACCGCGAACAGCGGAGTGGTCTTGCCGCCGTCGTTCAGGCTCGGCGCGTCGACGTCGTAGACGATGCGCTGCACCAGCTGCGGCACCGGCTTGAAGCCGGACGGGCAGTTGCCGGCCGCGTCGACGAACGCCATGTGCGTACGGTGGTTGGCGCTGTCGATGTTGCGGCCGTCCCAGCAGCTCTGGAAGTCGAAGGTGCGGACCACGTCACTGCCCTGCGGGCACAGCGGGTACTTGTCCGTCAGCTGCCGGTCCTCGAACCCGGTGCAGCTCCAGGAGGCGTTGGCGTTGGCCGGGCCGTTGACGAACGACTTGGCGTCGCCGGTGATGATGCGCAGCAGCCGCGGCATGGCCGTGACCTCGCTCTGCGGGTTGCCCTCGAAGGTCAGCGTGACCGCCTTGGGCGTGACGATCTCACCGACGTTGCCCTCGATGCCGCCGCCCGGGGACTGGGCGTCCTGCTCCTCGGTGCCGTTCTGCAGTCGCAGCACGGGCCAGTAGTACGACGACTTGTCGCCCTTGTCCACACAGCTGGTGTCGGCCGCGGCCAGGTCGTCGTCGCTGGAGAAGGCGTTGGTGACCTGGTTGCCGATGTAGTCGTGGAAGTGGTGGGCGCCGTTGCCGACACCCGGGGCCGCGATCACGTTGTCCGAGTTGAAGATGCCGTTCGCGTTGACACCGCACTCGCTGACGAAGGTGCCGCGCGAGGCCTTGTCCGACAGTGCGGGCTTGGCGGCATTGGGCTGGACGCTCTCGATGTCGACGTAGTCACCGGCGACGGGCCCGTTGCCGGCCGCACCGCCGTTCCCGCCCTGGTCCTGGCCCTGCTCCTGCTGGCCCTGATCCTGGCCCTGCTGGTCCTGACCCTGCTGGTCCTGGCCCTGCTGGTCCTGGCCTTCGCCGGCCTGCTCGCCCTCGCCCTCCTGCGGTGCGGGGGCGTTGCCGGATTCGCGCACCGCGCAGTCGGCGAGTTCCTCAAGGCCCTCGGGCCGGTCGCCGACCCGTTCGATGGCGGTCCCGATCCGGGCGAGGGTTGCCGAACGCTTCTCCTCGAGCGGCTTGGCGATCGCGTTCTCCGCGAAAGAGGGGTCCTGACGGAGGGCGTCGGCCGACTCGCCGACCTTCTTGTAGGCCTCCGCGATCTGCGCGTCCAGACCGGCGAGTTCCTTGTCCACCTCCGCCCGGGCCTCGTCGGGGACCTCCGTCAGCTCGGTGGCGACGTCCGGACAGTCGATCGTGGCGCCCGCGAAAACCTGCGCCTGGCCGTCGCCCTGACCGCTCTCCTCCGTGGCGGAAGCGTAGACGTTGGCCGCCATCATCCCGCCGCCGCCCAGGATCAGGGCGAATGCGGCGAGAGTCGCGCGCTGTTTCGGGCGTCTGCGTGTGTTGCGTGCCAAAGCAGTACTCCTACGCTTCTGTTGCGGGGGTGGGCAGGGGATTCCCACGCCCCATACGCAGGGGGCCGCCGCGTGTTCAAACCCCTCACGGATTCTTTTCCGAATCTCAGAGATCCCCGGCCCCGCACACGCGGTCCCCGCCGGACTGGTGTGCTCCGGCGGGGACTTGAGGACGGTGCGGTGAAGTGCCGTGCTGCTAGCTGAAGTTCACGTCACTGCAGAGGAAGTACGTCTGGTCCATGTGCGAGGCCTGCCAGATCGTGTAGACGATGTGGCGGCCGCTGAGCCCGGAAGTGCTCACCGGGATCGAGTAGTTCTGGCTGGGCGCGTACGAGCCGGTGCGGGTCACCTGCCGGAGGTCGTCCCAGCCCAGCTGCTCGGTGGCGGGGTTGAAGCCCTGCTTGGTGACGTAGACGAGGAAGTAGTCCGCGCCGTGGCTGGCCTGGTCGTACAGCTTGACCGTGAAGTTGTTCTTCAGGTTCGTGGTCTTCCAGGCGCCCACCGTGTCCAGGGAGTTGTAGCGTCCGCCCTCGGTGTGGCCGCCGCTGCACAGCTGGCCGTTGGGGATGACGGCCTGGAAGTTGCCGGCGGAGCCGTTGCGGTAGAGACCGTTCCAGTTCCACATGGCGTTGGGGTCGGCCTGCCACGCCTGCCAGCACATCGGGTCCTGCTGCGCCATCGCCGGGTTCTGGAAGTCGCTCCCCAGCGCTGCCAGCAGCCGTAGTTGCGGGACGCGGGGTCGATCACCGAGCCGTGGGCGGCGGCGGTGCCGCTCCACGGGATCAGACAGAGCAGCAGGGCGGCGACGGCGGTCAGCGCGAGCGACAGCCGGGACCGCAAGGGTAATGCGTCATGACCATGCCAATTCATGGTGCCTTCTTCCGCGTGTGGGGGTTGTGGGGATGCGGGTGCGCGCTCCCACGACGTTCATGGGAGCGCTCCCAGTCCACAGGCTGCGCCCCTCGAAGCGCAGCGGCAACACGGATTCGCGCCACTTCCTCACGGCTCGTGGCGTGTTCGACGCGTTTCGACGGACCCCGAGGGGCGGCGGGCGCCGGCCCCTCAGAGTCCGTCGAGGTCGTGGGTCGTACGGCCGAGGCAGACCACCGAGTCGTCCATCGGCACCTCGATCTCCGTGAAGCCCATACGGTCGTAGAAGCCCCGGGCGGGCTTGTTGGCCGTCGCCATGACCAGGTGGACGGCCGGCACTCCCCGTCCCGCAGGGCTTCGAGGAGGGTCCGCATCAACTGCCGGCCGCGACCGCGCCCCTGCCAGTCGGGCAGCAGGTCGATGTGCAGATGGGCGGGCCACCCGGACAGTTCCGGGACGATCATCCGCTCCGGGTGGTGCAGCAGCCAGGCGATGGTCTCGTCGGGAGTGGCCGGAGGACCGGACGGCTCGGGATGCCGGTCGGCGACGAGGGGCAGCCACGCGGCGCGGAACACCTTGGCGAAGCGGACGGTGTCGGCGGCGCCCACGATGTACCCGACCGCCCGGCCCGTACCGTCGTCCAGCACGAAGGCCAGCTCCGGCTCCAGGTGGACGTAGGGGGCGGCGAAGGTGTCGGGGAAGACGGTGGGATCGGTGTAATGGGGGCGGCTGTCCTCGCCGTTGTGCGCGGTGCGGATACAGATGTCGTCGAGGGCCGGCCGGTCCTCGCGGCGGTACGGGCGGATCCTGGGGGCTCGGTCATGTCCCGATCCTGCATTCTTGGGAGCGCTCCCACAACCCCTTTACGGCCGACTGGGGGCGTAGGCCCCGGGATTGTCCGGTCGCGGTCTGGATACCCGATGCTCATGAAGCTGCGTATCCCAGGGCGGAAGGACCGGCGGAGTACGACGGACGAGCCCCGTCCGCCCGGCGCGACGTGGGAGCCCCCTCCGGGACACGGGACCGGCACGGCGGCGGAGGGCGAGCCCGGGCCCGGTGACGAGGTGGAACGGGCGGCGCCGGACTCGCCGGTCAAGCTGCCCAGGGCGGCGTGGGGCGCGGCGTTCAAGGGCAGTGTGCGGGAGTTCAAGGACGACGAGCTCACCGACCGGGCCGCCGCGCTGACGTACTACGGCGTGCTGGCGCTGTTCCCCGCGCTGCTGGCCCTGGTGTCGATCCTGGGGCTGACCGGCAGGTCCACGACGGACAAGGTGCTGGAGAACCTCCGTGAACTGACCGCTCCCGGCGCGGCTCGCGACATCATCACCCGGGCGGTGGAGCAGTTGCAGGGCAGGGCGGGGGTCGGGTCGCTCGTGGCGGTCCTCGGTCTGGTGCTGGCCATCTGGTCGGCGTCGGGCTACGTGGGGGCGTTCATGCGCGCGGCGAACGCGGTGTACGACATGCCGGAGGGGCGCCCGATGTGGAAGGTGCTGCCGGTCAGGCTCGGGGTGACGGTCGCGCTCATGATCATGGCCGTGATCAGTGCGCTGATCGTGGTCTTCACGGGCGGGCTGGCCCGTCAGGCGGGCGATCTGCTCGGGGTGGGCGACACCGCGCTGACCGTGTGGTCGATCGCCAAGTGGCCGGTGCTGGTGCTGCTGGTCGTCGTCATGATCGCGCTGCTGTACTGGGCGGCCCCGAACGCCAAGGTGAAGGGGTTCCGGTGGGTCTCCCCGGGCAGCTTCCTGGCGCTGCTGATCTGGCTGGTCGCCTCCGCCGGGTTCGCCCTCTACGTCGCCAACTTCGGCTCGTACAACAAGACCTACGGCACGATGGCGGGCGTCATCGTGTTCCTGGTCTGGCTGTGGATCACCAATCTGGCCATTCTGCTGGGGCTGGAGTTCGACGCGGAGATCGCCCGGCAGCGGGCCATCGCCGGGGTCATCCGCCCGGGGCGGAGCCGTACACGCGGCCGCGTGACACCCAGGCGTGGGACGAGCAGGACCGGCGGCGAGTGGACAGGACCTGACGGGGTGGGGGCCGGGCTCAGTCCATCAGACCGGCGGCGAGCGTGGCGCCCAGTTCCCAGCAGCGCTCGACGTCGGCCTTGTCCGGTTCCCCGGTGACGGTCACGGCCTCGGCGGCGCGGCGCCAGCCGAGGCCGGTCGTGACCGTCTCGATGCCCCGGACGGCGCCCGTGACGTCGTTCCCGCCGTGCACGTAGTAGCCGAAGGGCCGGCCGCGGGTGGTGTCCAGGCACGGGTAGTAGACCTGGTCGAAGAAGTGCTTGAGCGCCCCGGACATGTAGCCGAGGTTGGCCGGGGTGCCGAGGAGGTAGCCGTCGGCGGCCAGGACGTCGGCGGGGGTGGCGGCCAGCGCCGCGCGCCGTACCACCTGTACGTTCTCGATCTCCGGGTCGGTGGCCCCGGAGAGGACGGCCTCGAACATCGCCTGGCAGTGGGGCGAGGGCGTGTGGTGGACGATCAGCAGTGTCGGCACACCCCGACCCTGCCGTGCCGGTCCGGGCGCCCGCAAGCCGCCACGGGCGGTGTCCGTGTCCCGTTGTGACGGCGTGACGGGGATGGCACGATGCCCCGCATCGGTACGCGACGGACGGGGTGCGTCTTGTTCGACGAGGATCACGGGTCACCGGCGGCCGCGGTGTTCGACGCGCTGGGCGGCGCGTACGAGAAGGCGTTCGCCTCCTCCCCGCGCACCGTCGCTCGCTGGACCGGCTGCTCGGGGAACTGGCGCCCGGCAGCCGTGTGCTGGACGTGGGCAGCGGGACGGGCCGCCCCACGGCAGCCGCGCTCGCCGGGGCGGGCCATCGGGTGCTGGGCGTCGATGTGTCCCCGGTGATGGTGGAGATCGCCCGCGGGCAGGTGCCGGAGGCCGGGTTCCGGTGCGCGGACGTCCGCGGGATGCCGCTCGAGGACGGTTCGTACGACGCGGTGTGCGTGTACTTCGCGCTGCTGCAGATGACCCGCGCGGAGCAGACGGAGCTGGTACGCCGGCTGGCGCGGGCGCTGCGGCCGGGCGGCCTGCTGGTGCTGGCCACGGTGCCGCTGGACGTCGAGGAGTTCGACGGCGTCTTCATGGGCCAGGACGTACGGGTCACCAGTTTCGCGACGGAGGACGTCGTGGCCCTGGTCCGGGAGGCGGGCCTGACGGTGGAGTGGCAGCGGAACGTGATGTTCACCCCGGCCCACCCCGACGCCCGCCCGGAACCCCAGCTCTTCCTGCACTGCGGGCGGGGGACGCGGAGACGGTCGGCTGACCCGGCGGGGTGGCGGGTCAGCCCGTCATGCGTTTGCGCCAGGTGGGCTCCACCTGGCGCCATTCCGTTTCCCACGCGGTCATGCGGCGCAGTTCCATACGGGAGCGGGTGATCCAGCCGGCGAGGACGACCAGGCCTCCGGCGGCGACGGCGACCGTGGCCCCGGACATCACGGTCTGGAAGCGGGCCTCCGCGCCGTCGGGCGGGGCCGTGACCAGGCGGCCGGTGGTGTCCGTCCACACGGTGACCTCGCTGCCCTTCGGGCTGCCCGGGTCGACCTCCGCCCTGCCGGTGTGGGTGGTGCCGTCGGAGGCCGTCCACCGCACCTTGGCCCAGACGCCGCCGTCGCCGTTCTCCGTCACCGGGGCGGACAGGGACGCGGCGTCCTCGGCCAGTACGGCCGGCACGGGTGTGGCGCGCTCCCGGCGGTCGGCGAGCGACCCGTCCACGACCGCCGCCGCCACTAGACCGGAGAGCGCCCCGAGCAGTACGGCGAGGGCGACCGTGGCGGCCAGCAGCCACCCTTCGACCAGATCGCTGCGGCGGCGCAGCGGGTTGCGGCGCCATCGCCACAGCCGCACCCGGCGGACCCTCGCACCCTGCGTCATGGCCATGGGAGGTCACCTCCTCGCGCGGGTACCGAACGGCGTCCTTCTCCAGGGTGGACCCGGCCGCCCCGGTCCCGCATGGGCCGAACGGCCCGGTCCTTCCGTGTGCCCGTCAGACCGTGGGATGCACGGGGACCACCTCGTGCTGGGGAACGCCGAGGACGACCTTGAGCGCCCCGGTCTCGGCGGCGTTGCCGAAGACGTCGTAGGCCTCCTGCATGTGGTCGAGCGGGAACGTGTGGGTGACGAGCTGCCGGGTGGGCAGCCGGCCGGCGGCCGCCATCCGCAGCAGGGTGGGTGTCGAGTGGGTGTCGACCAGCCCGGTGGTGATGGTGACGTTCTTGATCCACAGATCCTCGAGGTGGAGTGTGGCGGGGGCTCCGTGCACGCCCACGTTGGCCAGGTGTCCGCCGGGCCGTACGACACGGGTGCACAGTTCGAAGGTCTCGGGGAGGCCGACCGCCTCGATGACCACGTCGGCGCCGAGTCCTCCGGTGAGGTCCGCGATCAGCTGGTCGGGGCCCTCGCCCGCGTCGGCCACGGCGTCGGCCCCGAACTCCTTGGCCGCCTGGAGCCTGGAGGCGGCGCGGTCCACGGCGACGACGCGCTCCGGGCCGAACAGCCGGGCGGTGGCGATCGCGGCGAGGCCGACGGGGCCGGCGCCGACCACGACGACGGTGTCGCCGGGACGTACCCGTCCGTTGAGCACGCCCACCTCGTAGGCGGTGGGGAAGATGTCGGCCAGCAGGACGGCGTCCTCGTTCGCCACCGCGCCGGGCAGCGGGTGGACCGACAGGTCGGCATGGGGGACGCGTACGTACTCGGCCTGTGTGCCGTCGATCAGGTGGCCGAGGATCCAGCCTCCGCCGCCGCGGCACTGGCCGTACACGCCCTCGCGGCAGTAGCCGCAGCGGCCGCAGGCGGAGATGCAGGAGACCAAAACGCGGTCGCCGGGGCGGACGGTGCGGACGTCCGTGCCGGTTTCCACGATCTCGCCGACCGCCTCGTGGCCGAGGACCGTGCCGGGGCGGACCTCGGGGACGTCGCCCTTGAGGATGTGGAGGTCCGTTCCGCAGATGGTGACCGCGTCGACGCGGACGATGGCGTCGGTGGGGTCCTGGACGGCGGGGTCCGGGAGGTTGTGCCAGGTGGCTCGGCCGGGGGCGTGGAAGATGTAGCCCTTCATGTCCTCACCCTTCTCGCGGCGGGTGTTGGGGGCCGGGGCCGTGGGGTGGGCCTCGGGGTGCCCCGTAGTTCCAGTTTGGGCGCAGGGGAGTCGATTCGCTCGGGCGGGAGGGTGGTGAGGCTTCGGGGGTGAGGTTGGGGTTGGGGTTCAGCCTTTTTCTCGCCCCCGCCGCCCCTTCCCGTCCCGTCCCTGGGGCTGCGCCCCCGGGCCCCCTTCGCGCAGTTCGCCGCGCCCCTGAGGGGGCATCGGGGCCCTTCTTCAGGCGACCGGGCGGGCGATGCCTGTGGTCAGCAGGTCGCGGGTCTGGGCGGTGGAGGTGGCCAGGCGTCGGGTCAGGCGGGAGATCAGGGCGTAGAGGGGCTGGAGGGCGGCGAGGTGTTCCAGGCGGGGGTGAGGACGGACAGGGTGATGGCCAGGGCGACGCCTGTCCAGGCGACCGGGCCCAGGGGTGCAGCCGAAGAAGTGGCTGACGCCCGGGGTCTGGACCAGGGCGGCGAGGACCAGGGCGGAGCCCAGGGCCGTTGTCCAGACCAGGGGCTGTGCCGGCGGCCGGAGAGGGTCTGGACCAGTTGGGCGCCGACCACTCCGCACAGGGCCATCGTGGTGGAGCGGCGTTCCGTGCCGGGGTGAGGCGGCCGATCAGATAGGCGGTGACCGCGCCGAGGCAGGTGGTGATGCCGCGGCGGCGGATGGAGCGCAGCAGGGTGTGCCGAGGACGTCGAGGCCCATCGGTCCGGTCGCGGCGTGTGCGGCCGTCGAGGGGTCGTCGCTCGGGGTGACCGCGACCGCCATGGCGGGGAACATGTCGGTGAGCAGGTTGACCAGGAGCAGTTGCCGGGTCGACAGCGGTGAGGACCCGGCGAGCAGGGTGCCGAGGACGCTGAAGCCGACCTCGCCCGCGTTCCCGCCGATGAGGATGCTGACCGCGTCGGCGACGCTGCGCCACAGCGCGCGGCCCTCGCCGACGGCGTCCACCAGGACGGACAGGTCGCCGGTGGTGAGCACCAGGTCGGCGGCGTTGCGGGCGGCTGCGGAGCCGCGGGCCTCGATGCCGACGCCCACGTCGGCGGCACGGATGGCGGCGGCGTCGTTGGCGCCGTCGCCCGCCATCGCCACCACCCTTCCGGCCTGTTGCAGTGCTTCCACGACGTGCAGTTTCTGTTCCGGGGCGACCCGGGCGACGACTCCGGCGCCGTGCAGCGCGCGCACCCGGTCGGAGCGGCCCATGGCGACCAGGTCGTCCCCGGTGACCACCTCGGTACCCTCGGGCCAGCCCAGTTGCAGGGCGATGGCGCGGGCGGTCTCCGGATGGTCGCCGGTGAGCATGACGGGCAGGATGCCGATCCGGCGCAGTTCGGTGAGGAGTTCCCGGGAGGTGTCGCGGGGTACGTCCGCGAGGGCGATGAGTCCGGCGAACTCCAGGCCGGCGAGGCCGGCGTCGAGTTCGGCGTCGGCGTCGGGTCCCTTCAGCGGGCGGCGGGCGACGGCGAGGACGCGCAGTCCCTGCCCGGCGAGCGTGTGGGCGGTGCCGGCCGCCTCCTCGGGGAGGTCCCGGCAGGCGGGGAGGATCGTCTCGGGGGCGCCCTTGACGACGAGCAGCCCGGTGTCGCCGTCCCGGCCCACGGCGGCGGCGTAGCCGCGGCTGGCCTCGAAGGCCAGTTCGCCGTCGGCGCGCCAGCCGGCGTCGGGCGGGGCGACGTCGAGGACGGCCTCGTCGGTGGCGTGGGCGACGCGGCGGCCCTCGCCGGTCTCCTCCTGCGGGCAGGCCCGCGCCGCGAGCCGTACGACGGGTACGGCGTCGGCGGCGTCCGGGGTGAGGACGGTGCCGTCGGCGGTGGCCACCCGGACGAGGCGGAGCCGGTTCTCGGTGAGGGTGCCGGTCTTGTCGAAGCAGACGGTGTCGACCCGGCCGAGCGCCTCCAGGGTGCGGGGTGCGGACCAGGACGCCGCGCCGGGAGAGCCGGCGGGCGGCGGCCATCTGGGCGACGGTCGCGACGAGCGGCAGCCCTTCGGGTACGGCGGCGACGGCCACGGCGACCCCGCCGCTGACGGCACGCCGTACGGGGCTGCCGCGCAGCAGGGACAGTCCGGTGACCAGCGCGCCGCCGGTGAGGGTGACGGGGAGGGCCTTGCGGGTCAGTTCCTGGAGGCGGGCCTGGACGCCGGCGGGCGGCGGGGTGCGGGCGGCGAGGGCGACGGCGCGGCCGGCCTCGGTGCGGTCGCCGGTGTCCACGACGAGCGCTTCGGCCCGCCCGGCCACGACGGTGGTGCCCTCGAAGACCATGCAGGTCCGCCGGGCGACCGGGGCGCCCGGTGTGGGGTCCACGGACTTGGTCACGGGCAGGGACTCGCCGGTGAGCGCGGATTCGTCGATCTCCAGTCCGTCCACCTTCAGCAGCCGGGCGTCCGCCGGTACGACGTCGCCGGCGCCGAGGCCGATCCGGTCCCCGGGCCGCAGCCGGGCGGCGTCGACGGTGACCGTGCGGTGGCGGGTGACCCGGCGGCGTGCCTGGGGCTGCTGCCGGGCGGCGAGGCGGGCGAGGGCCCGTTCGGCGCGCAGTCGCTGGAGTCCGCCCGCGATCGCGTTGATGTCCATGGCGCCGACGACGAGCAGCGCGTCGACGACGGAGCCGAGCAGTGCCGAGGCGACCGCCCCGGTGGCCAGGACGGGGGTGAGCGGGTCGTCGAGTTCGCGGCGTACGGCGCCGGCCGCCTGCCAGGTCCAGCGGGCGGGGGCCGTCAGGGGTGTACGGGCGAGGCGTGCGGCCCGCTGCCGGGCGCGGCCGGCGAGTAGGGCGAGCCCTTCGGGTTCGGCGTCGGTGCGGACGTCGCGCAGCAGGTGGCGGACCTCGTGCGGTTCGAGGGCGTGCCAGGGCACGTGGAGCCGGGGTTCGGGGGTGTGGCGCGGGCGACGCGTACGGCCTCGGTCCAGCCGGTGAGCAGGGCGCCCACGGCGGCGATGTTCACGGGGCCGTGCCGGGTGAGCCGCTGCCAGAGCCGGCCGCCGGGGTGCCGCCGCGGGCCACCATGAGGCCGGACAGGGCGGCGCCCGCGCGGGCGAGGGTCTGCGAACGGCGGCCGACCCGGCGGGCGGCGGGGATGGCGGTCAGCAGGCGCCACACGTCGCCCGGTCCGCCGGGGGCGAGGGCGTCGGCGCCCCAGGCGATCGCCGTGCGGGTGTCGGTGAGGGCGATCGCCACATCGCCCGCGGGCAGGCCGTCGGCCACGTCGTCGGCACCGTGCGCGGACACGCGGGCGACGCTCACGACGATGTGCCCGTCGTTCTGCAGGGCCCGTACGACGTCGCCGAACGGCAGGCCGGCGGGGGCGACCTCGTCGGCGAGGCGGGTGAGGTCCTTCAGGTCGGCGCCGCCGCAGACCACGACGTGCAGTCCCGCCCGGCGGGCCGCGTCGAGGACGGCCTCGGCGCAGGGGTGGACGGGGTCCTCGAACAGGGCGGGCTCCGTGCCGGCGGGCGGGGCGTGCCCGCGCAGGGCGTCGGCGTGGAGGACCAGGGAGTCGGCGATCTCCAGTTGCCGCAGCCGTTCGCCGCTGCGGACGAGGACGCCGGTCAGGGCGAGGTACGTGCCGAGGACCGCCTCGAAGGCGGCGGGGCCGTAGCGGGCGGCCTTGGGGGATCCGGCGAGTACGGCCTCGGCGGCCTCGGTGGTGTCGCGGGTGACGAGGAGGGTGGCGGCGGCGCCCGCGACGCTGCCGGTGCCGGCGTGGGCGGCGTACGCCTGGGCGGGGTCACGCGCAGCGGTGGGCGGGTGCCGGCGGGGCAGGGAGGCTGGTGCGCGTTTCGCCGCAGACGTCGTCGTGCAGGGCCTCGAAGGCGGCGGCGCGGGCGGTCGCCTCGGTCAGCTGGCCGGTGCGCAGCAGCCCGTCGAGCACGAGGGAGACGGGCGACTGCCCGGCGCCGTGCGCGGCGGCGTTGGCGGCGGCGAGAAGGAGTTCCATGCCGCCGCGGCCGAAGCGCTGCCGCAGCAGGGCGCGGAAGCGGGGGTTCTCGCGCAGCAGGGTGACGGCGGCGGTGAGCGCCTTGGGACCGGCGGGCAGGCGCAGTGACCTGCCGACGAGTGCGCCGGTCACGCCGGCGGCGTCCAGCAGCAGCGCGGCGGCGGCGATCCGTACCTCGCGGGGGTCGCCGGGGTGGGTCGTGTCGTCCTCGTCCTCCTCCTCGGGGTCGGCGTCCTCGGTCAGGCCGAGCCGCTCGGCGAGTTCGACGGCGCGCTCGGTCACCCGGTCGCCGGCGGTGTCCGTCACGGCGGTCACGACGAGCCGGGACAGCCCCTCGTCCCAGTACGCGGTCAGGACGTCGGGGTGGTCGAGGAGTTCGGCGGCGACCTTGCGGGCAAGCGGTGCGGCGGGGCCGTCCGGGTGTCGCAGGGCCAGGTGGACGCGGTGTCCGGCCCGCCAGTGCCGGCCGCCGCCGAGGGCGTTGCGGGCGACGTGGCCGAGACGGCGGGTCGTGTCGTGGACGGACGTCATGCCCAGTGCGGTGCCGCGGGCGGCGCCGGCGGCGGCTCCCGCCATGGCCCCCGCGAGGGGGCGACGTCGAAGCGTGTGAGCATCTGTGGGGGTCCTGTGGTCCGTGGCTCAGCCGGAGTGCCGGGCGTCGCGCGGCTGCCCGGCCGTGGTGTCCCGTTCCGGGTGCGGGTCGTGGTTCCGGGCGGCCTCGGCGACCTGCTTGAGGGCCGAGGCGGTGGCAGTGTCGCCCACCTTGGCGGGCTGTTCGCGCACGGGCCGCTCCGTGCGGCCGTCGCGGCGGCGGGAGAGGGCGAGCCGGTCACCGGGGCCGGTGGGTTCGACGGGGTCTCCTCGCCGGCCGTCTCCCGGGGTCCGTCCGCGCGGGCCGGTGCCGCCGGCAGCGGTTCGGCGGTGCCTCCCGCGCGGGGCGCGGCCGGGTGAGCCAGGCGACGGCCGCGCCGGTCAGTGCCACCGGCCATTCGACGAGACCGGCGACACCGAGGACCCCGGCTCCGGCGTAGACGGCCATCCGGCGTCCGCGCGGGGACACCGCGCCGATGGCGTCCAGGGCGCCTTCGGCCGCTTTGCCCACCCGCTCCGCGCCCGGCAGCCGCCGCAGTCCCGAGGCGACGGCCCCCAGGGGCCCCGGACGATCCGGCGGACGCATCGTGTCCTGCTCCATGTCGACCTCCACGCGCACGGCCCCACGGGGGCATTCACAGGCTTTCAGCCTTTTGCCCCATATTCGGCCGTGAACGCGGGAAGCGCCCTTCTTGTACGCCCGTGACGGCGAGAACGCCGGCCCGCCCCGCCGGGGTGCGGGGCGGCGGTCGTACGAGCGCGCCGGACCGGCGAAGGGGTGACCGCCTCCGAGAACGGCGAGGACGTCCGCCCGGCATCCAAAAGCCGGCCCGGCCGCGCGAGTCCCGACGAGCGGCCCGAGCAGGGGCGCCGGAGTCGCGCGACGACCGCGATCAGGCCGCCCCGAGGGCGGCGGAGCGGCCCGGCCCGCGTACGGCCTCCCGTGTGAACTCCCCGCAAGGCGCGCACGTTTTGAGCATTTCATCCGCTTAGCATGCTGACCTCGTGGCTCATGATCCACTCCACTTCGCGGACAGACCCGCACGAGAGGACACCCGATGGCGCCGTCGGCCCGTACCGGACCGCTGTCCGGGCTCGCCCTCACCCCGCAGGACGCCGAACTGCGCGCCGCCGCACGGCATCCGGCCCGCCGCCGGTTCCTGACCCTCACCGCGGCGGCCGCCACCCTCGCCTTCACCACCGGCCTGCCCGCCCGCGGCGCCTTCGCCGCGCCCCGGCTGGAGGCGGCCCGGATCGCCGACGACCCGTTCACGCTCGGGGTCGCCTCCGGTGACCCGCTGCCCGACTCGGTACTCATCTGGACCCGGCTCGCCCCGTCCCCTTCGAGCCCGGCGGTGGGCTCGGACAGCAGCAGGTGGAGGTGGACTGGGAGGTCGCGCTCGACGAGTCGTTCGTCGTGGTCGTACAGCGGGGCACCGTGCTCGCCCACCCCGAGTACGGGCACAGTGTGCGCGTCGACGTGCGGGGCCTGGCTCCCGGCAGCCACTACCACTACCGGTTCCGCGCGGGCACCTGGATCAGCCCGGCCGGCCGTACCCGCACCGCTCCGGCGGCCGGCGCGGACGTCGCGCGCCTGCGGCTGGCGGCGGTCGCCTGCCAGGCGTACCACGACGGCTACTACACGGCCCACCGGCACCTCGCCCGGGAGGACGTCGACGTGGTGTTCCACCTCGGCGACTACCTGTACGAATACGCCGTCGGCCTGGCGGGCGGCGCCCGCGCCTACACCGACGTCGTCCTGCCGGACGTGGTCAACCGCGAGACGACGACCCTGGCGGACTACCGGACGCGCTACGCGCTCTACAAGAGCGACCCCGATCTGCGGGCCGCCCACGCCGCCCACCCGTTCGTCGTCACCTGGGACGATCACGAGACCGAGAACAACTACGCGGGCGCGGCCGACGAGAACGGCAGCGATCCGGCGCGGTTCCTGACCCGTCGCGCAGCCGCCTACCGCGCCTACTGGGAGAACCAGCCGCTGCGCGCCGGCCAGCTCCCCGACGGCCCCGACGCCCGGCTGTTCCGCCGGCTGCACTGGGGCTCTCTCGCCCAGTTCGACATCCTCGACACCCGCCAGTACCGCTCCGACCAGGCCTACGACGACGTCCCGCACGTACCGGGACCCGAGTCGGACGACCCGGCCCGCACCCTCACCGGGGACGCGCAGGAGCGCTGGCTGCTCGACGGGTGGGGCGCGTCGACGGCGCTGTGGAACGTGCTCCCGCAGCAGGTGTGCTTCTCGCAGCGCCGGCTGGACCTGAACGCCGACGCGAAGCTCTCCATGGACGCCTGGGACGGCTACCGCGCGAGCCGCGGCCGGCTGGTCGCGGGCGCGAAGGCGGCCGGTGTCGACAACTGGATGGTGCTGACCGGTGACGTCCACGTCGCGTACGCCTTCGACATCAAGGACGACTTCGACGACCCCGGCTCGGCGACCCTGGGCACGGAGCTGACCTGCACCTCGGTCGCCAGCGGGCGCGACGGCGCGCAGCGGCCCGCCAACTGGGACACGTACACGCGCGCCAACCCGCACCTGAGGTACTACGACGGCCGGCGCGGCTATCTGCGTCTGGAACTGGGCCGGGAGAACGCCCGGGCCGACTACCGGATCGTCCCGTTCGTGACGACACCCGGTGCCCCCGTCTCCACGGCCGCTTCCTTCGTCACCGAGGTGGGCGCCCCGGGGCTGACCCCGGTGTGACCCGTAAGAGTGGCCCGGCGGGGCGGGCGTCTACTGCACTCGGGTCGCTTCGCGTCACCAACGCGGTGATTCCGGCGTGTCCTGACATCGGGCCGGGCGTCCCGGGCAAGGCCTAAGGCTCCTCCGCAGCCTCGCACCACGAACCAAGGAGACGTACCGCCATGGTCTTCAGACACGCCCGGACCGCGCGCCGGTCGGCCCTCACCGCGCTCGGCGCCCTCGTCCTCGCCGGGCTCCCCACGCCGCGGTGGCCGATCCCACGCCCGCGGCCGGACCGGCGCCGAGCGCCGCCCAGACGCTCGGCGCCGACCGGCCGTCACCCCAGCTGCTCGCCGCCATGGAGCGCGATCTGGAACTGGAGGAGGGCGAGGCCTCCGAACGGCTGGTCAACGAGGCGGAGGCGGGCAGCAGGGCGGGCCTGCTGCGCAACGCGCTCGGCGACCGGTTCGCCGGCGCCTGGGTGACCGGCAGGACCGCCGGGGAGCTGACGGTCGCGACCACCGACGCCGACGACACGGCCGCCATCGAGGCGCAGGGCGCCACGGCCAGGGTGGTCCCCGGACGCTGGCCGGTCTCGAGGCGGCCAAGGCCAGGCTGGACGCGGCGGCCGGACGGGTCGGGACCGCCGAAACGCCCGTCTGGTACGTCGACGTGCCGAAGAACCGGATCATGGTGCAGGCCACCAGCCAGGAGGCCGGGGCCGCGTTCGTGAAGGCCGCCGGCCTGGAGGGTGAGGACGTCGGCATCCGGATGACGCCGGAACGGCCACGGCTGCTGCAGGACATCACCGGCGGCGACGCCTTCTACATCGACGACGCGGCGCGCTGCTCCGTCGGTTTCTCCGTCACCAGGGGCGAGCAGGGCGGCTTCGTGACGGCCGGTCACTGCGGCAGGGCCGGGGCGACCACGACCGGGTACGACCGCACCGCGCAGGGCACCTTCCAGGCGTCCACGTTCCCCGGCGTGGACATGGCGTGGGTGGGCACCAACGAGCAGTGGACGCCGACGCCGGACGTCAACGCGCAGAACGGCCAGGAGACGCAGGTCAGCGGCTCGGTGGAGGCGCTGGTCGGGGCGTCGGTGTGCCGTTCCGGCTCCACCACCGGCTGGCACTGCGGGACCATCGAGCAGCACGACGCCAGCGTCAGCTACCCCGAGGGCAGGGTCGACGGGCTGACCCGGACGACGGTGTGCGCGGAGCCGGGCGACTCCGGCGGTCCGTACGTGGCGGGCGCTCAGGCGCAGGGCGTCACCTCCGGCGGGTCCGGCAACTGCACGAGCGGCGGTACGACGTTCTACCAGCCGGTCAATCCGATGCTCAGCACCTTCGGGCTGACCCTCACGACCGCCGCCGCGCAGGTCACGCCGGACGGGCGGCAGGAGGAGGGCACACAGGCGTGGACGGCCGGCCAGGTCTACGAGGCGGGCACCACGGTGACCCGGGACGGGGTGCGGTACCAGTGCCTGCAGACGCACCAGGCCCAGGGAGCGTGGGCGCCCGCGAGCACCCCGGCGCTGTGGCAGCGGCTGTGACGGTCCGACGGTGACGGCGCCGGTCCCTGGGGCCGGCGCCGGTCGTGCGGCTGTTCAACACCTACGGCCCCCGGATGCGCGGCGACGACGGCCGCGCCGTCCCGACGTTCGTCCGGCAGGCCCTGGCCGGCGAACCCCTCACCGTGACCGGTGACGGCCTGCAGACCCGCTCGCTGTGCTACATCGACGACACGGTGTCCGGCGTTCTCGCGGCCGCCGCGCACGGTATGCGCGGCCCCGTCAACATCGGCGGCGCGAGCGAGATCACCATGCTGGGCCTGGCCCGTCTCGTCATCGCGCTCGCCGGTTCCCGCTCGGAGATCCACTGCGTCGACCGCCCGGTGGACGACCCGGCCGTACGCCGCCCCGACATCACACTGGCCCGGGACAAACTCGGCTGGGAACCCCATGTCCCCACCGAGGAGGGCCTGCGCCGCACGATCGACTGGTTCCGCGCCGGAGCGTGAACGCGAAGGGGCGCGGGGAAGGGGCGGCGGGGGCGAACCCCTCGTCAGCAGGACAGCTTCGCCCGCACCCGCCCGGCCACCGCCGCGGGCCCCGCCCCGGCCCGCACGGACCGCCGTACGAGACGGGCGTCCCGCCGCAGATCATGGGCGGCGTGCCGGCTGCGCCACACCATGGACGGCGCCGCCCCCGTGTCGTCCGCGGCGATCAGCAGACCACCCAGCATGGACAGATTCTTCAGGAAGTGGATGCGCTGCTGCGCCCGCTCGCCGGGATCCTCCAGCTCCCAGAACCGGTGCGCGGCCAGTGTGGTCGGCACCAGCGTGACGGCGATCGCGAGCGCGGCCGGCCGCGACATGCGCCCGGTCGCCAGCAGCAGCCCGCCCACGACCTGGACGGCACCGCTGAGCCGTACGCAGTCCTCGGTGCGGTCCGGCAGTGCCGGCACACGGTTCGTGATGGGGCGTACGACGGGCTCGGCGAGCGGGGACACGTTCTCCGGGTGGCGGACGGAATCCAGCCCGCCCGCGACGAACATCGACGCCAGCATCGGGCGGCCGAGGACACGCAACAGACTCATGGGCTTCTCCTGGAGGTGTGGGTGGTGGCGGTGCGCCGGGTTCCCCTCGGCGCGGGGACCATTCGGCGGATCCTCACCAGAAGCGGGTGGTGAGGGCGGGCCGGCGCACGGCCTGGACGGCGTCCCGCAGACAGAGGGCGACGCCGATGACGGTGCGCAGGGCCGAGGGCCGTACGGTCTGGGCGGTCTCGGTGGCGAGGACCAGCAGACAGCCGGCCGCCTGCTCCACCACGGACACCGGCAGCGTGTAGTCGCTGTCGGCGGCCGCGCGGAACGCCTTCAGCGGGATCCCGGCGCCGTCCACGGCCCGCCGGGCGGCCTGTTCCAGGTGCTGGGCGGCCTGTTCGCACAGGGCGGCGGGCAGGGTGAGGGTGCGCTGGAACGATGAACTCGTCATGCTTCCACTGGTCCCCCGGCGCGGCTCCCCGCATCGGCGGGCCCCGCTATTTCACCCGTCCCGCGCGACCGGCCGCGCCCACACCTACGAGGAGTCCTCCCATGAGTCTCTCCCCGGTCCGGCCGCCCTGGACGGTGACGTGGCCGCCCGCTTCACCGGGCGGACGGTCATCGGTGTGCGGGCGCTGTCCGGCACGCTCACCGAGGTCCGTCTCGACGACGGGCGGCTGGTCGTCGTCAAGCGCGCCGACGGCCCGGACGCCATCCGCGCGGAGGCGGCCGGACTGCGCTGGCTGGCCGCGGCGGACGCCTTACGGATCCCGGTGGTGCACGGCCACGACGCGCACCGGCTGGTCGTCGACCGCGTCGTCGAGGGCCGCCCGGGCGGGAGACGGCGCTGCGGTTCGGCCGGGAGCTGGCCGCCCTGCACACGGCCGGCGCACCGGCGTTCGGGGCGGCGCCGCCCGGCGGTCCGGTGGCGGCGTACATCGGGCTCGCCCCGATGCGCAATGTCACCGGCGACGACTGGCCCGGCTGGTACGCCGAGCACCGGGTGCTGCCGTATCTGCGCACGGCGGTCGACGACGGCACCGTCACCGCCGGTGAGGCGGGTGCGGTCGAGCGGGTCTGCGAGCGGCTGCCGGAGCTCGCCGGGCCGGCCGAGCCACCCGCCCGGCTGCACGGCGACCTGTGGAACGGCAATGTGCTGTGGGGCGCCGACGGGCACGTCCGTCTGATCGACCCGGCGGCCCACGGCGGGCACCGGGAGACCGACCTCGCGATGCTCGCGCTGTTCGGCTGCCCGGAGCTGGACGCGGTCCTGGCCGGCTATCAGGAGGCGGCGCCGCTCGCCGGCGGGTGGCGGACACGCGTCGGCGTGCACCAGCTGTTCCCGCTGCTGGTGCACGCCGTGCTGTTCGGCCGCGGTTACGCCGAGCGGGCGCTCGCGGTGGCGCGGTCGGTCCGCTGACTCACCGGGTCACCACATGCCGTTCGTCGGGGACGCAGTGGGTCATGGTGAGCTGCGCGACATCGCGCGGCGGGTTGTCGCCGAGGCTCGCGAGCCGCTTGCGGTCCTCTTCGCCGAGGGTCTGGCCGGGCAGGACGTCGAGATGGGCGACGTCCTCCGGCATGATGCCGAGGCCCTCGCCGACCCGGCGGCCGAGGTCGTTCTCGGCCAGCAGGAAGTGCCAGACCATGCGCTCCTGGACCGCCCGGTCGCACTGGGAGATCAGATCGGTGAAGTTCTTCACCAGGTCGTCGCGCTCCCACTCCTCCATGAGGAGATAGCGCTGGCCCGCCTGCTGGTAGTCGTTGGTGCGCGCGATGCGCATCCGGGTGAGCCGGCCCGTGATCTCCGGGCCCTGCTCGTCGTGCGTCGGGTACTGGGCCTCGCGCAGACCGCCGGTGATCGACGGCTCGTAGTTCACGATCGGGTTCTCGCCCGCACCGTCGACGCGGTACGTCATCTGCCCGTCGCGCTGGTTGGTGCGCACCTGGGCGTGCTTGGCCTCATTGACCGGCAGCTGGAGGTAGTTGGGGCCGACCCGGTGGCGCTGGGTGTCGCTGTAGGAGAAGGTCCGGCCGACGAGCATCTTGTCGTCGGAGAAGTCCAGTCCGTCGACGAGGACACCGGTGCCGAAGGAGATCTGCTCGTTCTCGGCGAAGTAGTTGTCCGGCATCCGGTTGAGCACCATGCGGCCCACGGCCTTCGGCGGAAGTCCTGCTCGGGCCAGACCTTGGTGTCGTCCAGCGGGTCGAAGTCCAGCTCCGGGTGGTCGTGGTCGTCCATCATCTGGACGAGCAGTTCCCACTCGGGGTGGTCGCCGCGTGCCACCGCCTCGTACAGGTCCTTGGTGGCGTGACCGAGGCCGTCGGCCTGGATGTTGGCCGCGTCCTCCTCGGTCATGCTGCGTACGCCCTGCTTGGGCATCCAGTGGTACTTGACCAGCTTGGTCTCGCCCTCGGCGTTGACCCACTTGTACGTGTTCACGCCGAAGCCCTGCATATGGCGGTAGTCCGCCGGGATGCCGCGCGGGCTGAACAGGTTGACCAGCATGTGCAGCGACTCCGGTGTCTGCGACATGAAGTCGAAGATGCGGCGCGGCTGCTGCTCGAAGGTGACCGGGTCCGGCTTGAGGGCGTGGATGACGTCGGGGAACTTGATGGCGTCCCGGATGAAGAACACGGCCAGGTTGTTGCCGACGAGGTCCCAGTTGCCGTCCTCGGTGTAGAACTTCACCGCGAAGCCGCGGGGGTCGCGGGCGGCCTCGGAGGAGTCGCGTCCGCCGATGACGGTGGAGAAGCGGACGGCCAGGTCCGTGCGGCTGCCCTGCTCCTGGAAGAGTCTGGCCCGCGTGTAGCGGAGACGGGCTCGTCGCCCCACTTCCCGTACGCCTCGAAGTAGCCGTAGGCGGTGACCCCGCGGGCGTGCACGACCCGTTCGGGGATGCGTTCCCGGTCGAAGTGGCTGATCTTCTCGAGGAACTGGTAGTTCTCCAGCGTGGCCGGGCCCCGGGAGCCGACGGTCCGCTGATTCTGGTTGTCGTAGACCGGGTGGCCCTGCCGGTTGGTGAGTACCTCGCGGTCGTCGCCCGGAGCGGGGCCCCGGCTCGAGATGTCCGTCATGATCGTGGGCTCCTTGGGCTGCTCGGCGTCCCGCCGGTGGCGTCCGTACGATCGTCATGCTGCCGCGCGTCGGCGCGGGCGGCGACCTGGGACAGCCGGACGGGGCGCCGGAGCGGCACGGCGCGCAGGCGCGCGGGGCCCCGACCGGTCCCCGTTCCGGTCGTGCCCCGCGTGGTCCGAAAGTATGCGGAGCGGCGGCGGCTGGGTATCGCACTGATGCCCGCTGCGGCCGCCGGAGGGCTCATCCGTGCACAACCGAGTCCGAAACACCCGGTTTACCCGCCCGCGATCACCGGCTGCGCCAGGTCGCCGGCCGCGAGATGGGCGAGGGCGACCTCGTACAGGTCGGTCCCGGTGGCCAGCAGCCGGCGTTCCAGGACCGGTTCGGCGCTGCGTACGTGCTCGCGCACGGTCTGGGCGTGCACCCCCAGCGTCTGCGCGGCCCGTTCGGCGTTGCCGCCCGCGGCGATCCAGGTGCGCAGGGTGCGGCGTACGTCGCGGGTGTCCCGGTCCAGCCGGCCCAGCAGTTCCCGCGCCCAGCCGCCGACGGCGGGGCCGGCCAGCAGTCCGGTGAGGCCCGGGGAGGGGCGCCGGGGTCGCCGGCCGTCTGCCCGTCCAGGAGGCTGATCTGGGTGTGCAGGGCCAGGTGGACGACGGCACGGGCGGTGACGTCGTCGAAGTCGACGCCGAGCATGGTCTCGACGCGTTCCATGCGGGCGCGCACGGTGTTGCGGCTGACGCCGAGGATCTTGGCGGTGCTGACGGCGGTGAACTCCAGGCCGAGACGGGTGGTGGCGAGGAGTTCGGCGCGGGTGTGGTGCGGCAGCGCGTCCAGCGGACGCAGCACCCGGCCCGCCCAGCCGCGCAGCGCGACGGGGTCCATCAGCCGTTCGGGGTGGGTGCGTTCGGCGTACACGGCCGTCTTGTCGGCGCGGAAACGCGCCACCGCCAGGGCGCTGACGGCCTGTCCGTACGCGGTGGCGGTGCGGGCGAGGCTCTGCCACACGCTGCCGCCGAGGAAGGTGTCCGGGTGCCGTTGGACCAGGGACCGCAGTTCGCCGGCGGTGGCCTCGCGGGGGCTGACGACGATCACGTGCCCGTCCATCGCGGGGCAGCGCACGACAAGCGCCTCCTCCCGGGTGGTGCCCAGGCAGTCCGCCACGAGCCGGTCGCGCAGGGCGGGCGCGGACTCGATGACGTAGACACAGGCCGTGTCGGCGTCGAGCAGTCCGGGCCAGAGCCCGGCGGCGACCCGGCGGGCGGCGACGGTGTCCTCCACCATCAGCAGCTGGAGGATCGCGAGGCGCAGGTCGGCGGTGGCCCGGCGGAGCCGGTGTCCGGCGGCCACGGTCTCGTCGGCGGTCAGCAGGAGTTCGATCACCTGGGCGGTGTGCGTGACGACGTCGGAGGCGTGCCGGTCGAAGGGGTCCTCGCGGGAGACGGCCAGGACGCGGGGCTGCGCCGGGGGTCCGATCTTCACCAGGCGCAGATGGCGCCCCTCCTCCCAGGCGGCGGAGGCGATCCGGCCGGAGCGGAGGCCGGCGGCCAGGGACTCCTGGAGCGGCAGCGGGGTCCCGGCGAGCAGGATGCCGGCGGCGTCCTGGAGGAGACCTCCGCGCGTACGGTGGCGGCGAGCCAGTCGACGACCCGGCGGACGTCACGGCCCGCAGGACGCAGATGCTCCAGCAGTTCCCGTGCCCACGCCGGATGCTCACCGGCCGTCTCCGGTGTCCGCCGGATTCCGTCGCTACGGCCTGCCACCCCGGCCTTCCCCTCGTCCGCTCGTCGTCCGTCGTCGTCCGTCGTCGTCCCGGCCCAGGCCGGGGACGTTACCTCACCCGTGCGCGCGGCTCATCCCCGGACGTGCGCGCGCCCGGCCACCGGACCCGCGTGCGCGGCGCCCGAGCGCGGGCGGCATAAGCTCGGTGAATGGCGAAGTACTTCGATGTGCACCCCGACAACCCCCAGCCGCGTACCATCGCGCAGGTCGCCGAGAGCATCCGCTCCGACGCCCTGATCGCGTATCCGACGGACTCCTGCTACGCGCTCGGCTGCCGGCTGGGCAGCCGGTCCGGCATCGACCGGATCCGTACGATCCGCAAGCTGGACGACCGGCATCACTTCACCCTGGTGTGCCGGGACTTCGCGCAGCTCGGCCAGTTCGTACGGATCGACAACGACGTGTTCCGCGCGGTGAAGGCGTCGACGCCGGGCAGCTATACGTTCATCCTGCCCGCGACGAAGGAGGTGCCGCGCATGCTGCTGCACCCCAAGAAGAAGACGGTCGGCGTGCGCATCCCGGACCATGTGGTCACCCAGGCGCTGCTGGCGGAGCTGGGTGAGCCGCTGCTGTCCAGCACGCTGCTGCTGCCCGGTGAGGAGGAGCCGATGACGCAGGGCTGGGAGATCAAGGATCTGCTCGACCACCAGGTCGACGCGGTGCTCGACTCCGGCGACTGCGGCACCGAACCGACCACGGTGATCGACTTCTCGGACGGCGAGGCGGAGATCGTGCGCCGGGGCGCCGGGGACGTCACCCGGTTCGAGTGAGGGCGCCGGCGGCCCTGTGAGGACGGGGACGATCCCCGCCCCCGCGAGCGGCGGCGCCGCCCTGACCGTGGTACAGGGCGCCGCCAACTCGGCGCCCTGCGGCGGGGATTCACTGACACCCCGCTCTACGGCCGTGCGCTGTCCCGTTGTTACGGTGCACCGGTGCCCGAATCCTCACGTGACACCGCCGAAGGCGCCGGCTGGGGTACCGCTGAACGCGGTGCGTACCGGCGGCTGATGCCGGCCGACGTCAAGAAGATCTCCTGGCTCGACCCGCGCATGCTGTGGGCCGCCCGCAACGGGGTGCTGGCCTCCTGGTTCGGCGATCCCACGGGGAGACCCGGGGGCGCTGGGTGGCCCAGCGGACCGCGGCCGGGGCGCCGGCGGACCGGGTGATCCGGCGCGACGACCCCGACCGGTTCTCGTTCCTGGTGATCGGTGACACGGGCGAGGGCGACGAGCCGCAGTACGCGGTGGTGCCGGGGCTGCTGGAGGAGGGCCGCGACACCGCCTTCACCGTGCTGGCCAGCGATGTGATCTACCCGGTGGGCAGCGCCGACGACTACGGCACCAAGTTCTTCCGCCCGTACCGGGACTATCCGGCGCCGATCTACGCGATACCGGGCAACCACGACTGGTACGAGGACCTCGGCGCTTTCATGCGGGTCTTCTGCGACGACGCCCCGCCGCTGCCGCCGGCGCCCCGGCCGCGCCCCTCACCCGCGCCTGGCTGCGCTCCCTGCTGTGGCACCGGCCGCGCGCCGGGGACGGCGCGCGCCTGGACGAGGCGCGCAAGCTGCGGTCCGCGCCCGGGCAACGGGCGGTGCAGCCGGGGCCGTACTGGGCCATCGACGCCGGGCCGGTGCGGATCGTCGGCATCGACACGGGACTGCTGGGCACGCTCGACGCCGGACAGGGCGCGTGGCTGCGAGAGGTCTCCCGAGGGCCGCGCCCGAAGATCCTGGTCACGGGCTCGCCCTGTACGTCGACGGCGCGCACCACCCGTGCCCGATCGAGGGCGGCGGCACCGTCGACGACATCGTCCGCGACCCCGCGCACCACTATGTGGCCGCGATCGGCGGCGACATCCACAACTACCAGCGCTACCCGGTGCGCCTCGACGACGGGCGCACCCTGCAGTACGTGGTGGCGGGCGGCGGCGGGGCGTTCACACACGCCACGCACACCATCCCCGGGTGGACGTCGCCGGTGTCACGGAGCGGGACTTCCGCTGCTATCCGCTGCGCGGCGACTCCCTGGCCTTCTACAGCGCGCTCTACGGGCGCCGGCTGAGGCTGCGCCGCTTCTTCTCCTCACCGATGCCGAGGCGATGGCCGTGATCGCCGAACGCCTGGGCATCGGCCCCACCCGCGCGCCGGGCGCGCCGCTCCGGGTGACCCGCCGGATGCGGCTGGTCGCCGGGCTGCTCGGCACCGGCCGCCGGCCCGACCGGGGCAAACGGCTGCGGCTGCCGGTGCGCAAGGCGTACGCGTCGCTGTTCTCGCCGGGTTCGGCCACCTTCAGCCCGCCGTTCTTCAAGTGCTTCCTGCGGCTGGACGTGAGCCCGGACGCGGTCCGGCTGCGCTGCCACGCGGCCACCGGCCTGCGGGCGCAGGAGATCGACCCGCCGGTCGAGGACGAGGTGACCATCGCCCTGGGATGAGCCGAGGCGGGCCAGGGGTCTCGTTCGGATCCGGCCGGCTCCAGGCAGCGGCGCCCTGTTGTCGGACCCGAGCGCGGTCTGGTGCGTGCGGCTGCGAGGCGGAGGAGGGCGACAGGGCGGAGCCCTGGCAACCGACGACAACGCCGCTGGGGGCACCTCCCACGCCCTTCAGGCAGTGGGGGAGGGCGTGCCAGACCACGCGACCCCGGCAAGATCCGAACGACACCCCTACCAGCGGCCCGGCGCGGTACCGGTGAGCGGCAGGGAGGGCCGGCCGTCCACGCCGACCGGGACGTCTCCGGTGAGCATCACCCGGTGCATGGTGCGCGGGTGGTCGAGGTGCGCGGTGTCTCCCGGCGCGAGGTGGATGGTGGCCCGGTTGTCCCAGAAGGCCACGCTGCCCGGCTCCCAGCGGAACCGCACGGTGTACTCGGGCCGGGTGGCCTGCTCGAGGAGCATCTCCAGGACGGCGGCGCTCTCGGGGCGGGACAGCCCGCTGATCTGCTCGACGTAGTAGCCGTTGACGAACAGCACCCGCTCCCCGTCTCCGGGTGGACGCGGACCAGGGGTGTTCGGAGGCGGTCTGGTGGTCCAGCAGATGGCGCGCGTACGCGTCGTCGCCGGGGCGCGGCTGGTAGCCGACGCCGAGCCGGTGCTCGGCGCGCAGCCCGTCGGCGAACGCCCGCACCGGGGCGGACAGTCCGGCGTACGCGGCGGCCAGATTGGCCCAGGTGGTGTCGCCGCCGTACGGCGGAACGGTCTCGGCGCGCAGGATCGTCGCGGCGGGCGGGTCGACGCGGGCGCCGTGGTCGCAGTGCCAGCCGCGCAGCAGGCTGTGGCGGCGGCGCCGCAGCCACTCGTCGTGCTCCATGCCGAAGCGTCCGCCGAGTTCCAGCCGGTCGGCGGTGGTCTCGATCTCGGGGAAGTCCGGCGGGGACGCCTTCCCGCGCCGGGGCGGCACGACCGGTTCGCCGAACCGGCGGGCCAGCGCGGCATGGCCGGCGTGGTCGAGGCGCTGGCCGCGGAAGAACACCACCTTCCAGCGCAGTACCGCCGCCCGGACCTGTGCGATCACCGTGTCGTCGAGGTCGGCGGCGAGGTCGACCCCGTGGATCTCGGCGCCGATGTGCCCGGCGACCGGGCGCACCTCCGCTGTCGTACCGTTCGTCTCCGTCGACATGCGCTCCCCATTCCGTCGGCCGGTCCCCTGGCTTCCGTACCCGCCCGGTTGATCATTGACCCCCTCGTCCCCGACCCTGGGAGGAGGACACCCCGACGGAAAGGCATTCCGGTGAGCGGCATCCCGATCCACACCCTCAACGACGGCACCACGATCCCCGCCCTGGGCCTGGGCACCTGGCCGATGGACGACGCCGAGGCGGAGCGGTCGGTTGCCGAGGCCCTGGAGACGGGCTACCGGCTCGTCGACACGGCGGTCAACTACCGCAACGAGACCGGTGTCGGCCGTGCCGTGGCCCGGACCGGTGTCCCGCGCGAGGAGATCGTCGTGACGACGAAGCTCCCAGGCCGGCACCACGGCTACGAGGAGACCCTCGCCTCCTTCGAGGAGTCCCGCGCCCGGCTCGGCCTGGACTACGTCGACCTGTATCTCATCCACTGGCCGCTGCCCCGCGTCGACAAGTACGCCGACTCCTGGAAGGCCATGATCAAACTGCGGGAGGACGGTCTCGTACGGTCCATCGGCGTCTCCAACTTCACGCCCGCGCACATCGAGCGGCTGGAGAAGGAGACCGGGGTGCTGCCCTCGGTCAACCAGGTCGAGCTGCACCCGTTCTTCCCTCAGGAGGAGCTGCGTTCCTACCACGAGGACAAGGGTGTGCTCATCGAGAGCTGGAGCCCGCTCGGCCGCGGCTCGACACTGCTGGACGACCTGGCGGTGGCCGCCGTCGCGGAGGCGCACGGGGTGACCCCGGCCCAGGCGGTGCTGCGCTGGCACATCCAGCTGGGCGCGCTCCCGGTGCCGAAGTCGTCCGATCCGGGCCGGCAGCGGTCGAACCTCGACGTCTTCGGCTTCGAACTGGACGCCGCGCAGATGCGCACCATCGCCGACCGGGCACACCGGCGCATCGGCGGGGACCCGGAGAGGCACGAGGAGTTCTGACCGCGCTCGCCGGGGCTTATCGCGCGGGCGGCGGTTCGGCGCGAAGCCGCGCGGCGCGTGCGCCCTCACCCGCTTCCGCGGCCCGGACGCCGACGGCGGTGGAGCGGTGGCGGCTCGTCCGCCGTGTGCCGGGGCGGCCGCGGCGCCCCGGCACACGGCTCACGGCCCACGGCTCCCGGCTCCCGGCCCACGGCTCCCGGCTCCCGGCTCCCGGCGGGCACGTTCGGCCCGTGGAGGGCGGGCGTCAGCCCGCCAGTGACTGCTCGGCCCAGATCGTCTTGCCCCGGTCGGTCTGGCGGCTGCCCCAGCGCTGGGTGAGCTGTGCCACCAGGAGCAGGCCGCGGCCGCCCTCGTCGTAGGCGTGGGCGCGGCGCAGATGCGGTGAGGTGGAGCTGGCGTCGGAGACCTCGCAGATCAGGGTGCGGTCGCGGATCAGCCGCAGCTGGATCGGGGGCACGCCGTGGCGGATGGCGTTGGTGACGAGTTCGCTGACCACGAGTTCGGTGACGAAGGCGATCTCGACCAGCCCCCACGCGGCCAGCCGCTCGCCGGCCCACACGCGGGCGCCCGCAACCGCCCCGGGGTCGGGCGGCACGTCCTTCGTGACGACCTGGTCGGCGCCCAGGACGCTGGTGCGGGCCAGCAGCAGCGCCACGTCGTCGCCGGGCTCCTCGGGCAGTACGTCCTTCAGCACGCCGTCACAGAGGGACTCCAGGGAGTCGGCGCGTACCGACAGGGCGCGGCACAGCGCGTCGGTGGCCTGGTCGAGGTCGCGGTCGCGGTCCTCGATCAGGCCGTCCGTGTAGAGGGCGACGACGGAGCCCTCCGGCAGCCGGATCTCCGTCGCCTCGAACGGCAGCCCGCCGACGCCCAGCGGGGGCCCCGCGTTCACACGGATCAGCCGGCACGTCCCGTCGGGCAGCACGAGGGCGGGCGCGGGATGGCCGGCGGAGGCCACGGCCAGCATGCGGGAGACCGGGTCGTAGACGGCGTACAGACAGGTGGAGCCGAGTTCGGCGACGTCCACGCGGTCGTCGGCGGCCAGATGGGTGACCAGGTCGTCGAGGTGGGTGAGGAGTTCGTCGGGACGGAGGTCCACGTCGGCGAGGGTGCGCACGGCCATGCAGAGCCGGCCCATGGTGGCCGTGGAGGGATGCCGTGGCCGACGACGTCCCCGACGACCAGGGCGACCCGGCTGCCGGCCAGCGGGATGACGTCGAACCAGTCGCCGCCGATGCCGGCCGCCGACGCGGAGGGCAGATAGCGGTGGGCGACCTCGACGGCGGCCTGTCCGGGCAGCCCCGTGGGCAGCAGGCTGTGCTGGAGGGCCAGCGCGGTGGTGCGTTCGCGGGCGAAGCGGCGGGCGTTGTCGACACAGACGGCGGCGCGGCTGGCGAGTTCCTCGGCGAGCACGGCGTCGTCGTCGGCGTATCCTCGGGCCGGATGTTGCGGACGGCGAGCGCGACGCCGAGCGTGGTGCCGCGGGCGCGCAGCGGAACCGCCAGAAGGAGTGGATGCCGGGGCCGCCGTCCGGGGCGGGAACGCACCGTTCGGCCATCCACCGTGCGACATCCGGTTCGCCGGCCGAGGCGAGCACCGCCCTGCCCTCCCGCAGTGCCCGCGCGGGCGGGGAGAAGGGCGGGCAGACGTCCGTCCGTCCGAGGGGCACGGTGGCCTCGGGCGCGCCCGCGGCGGCGGAGACGGCGTGCGCCGTACGGCGCAGCACCACTCCGGTGCCGGGCCGGTCCGGGGTTCGTCGGCGCCGAGGACCCAGTCGAGGAGGTCGACGGCGGCGAAGTCGGCGATCTCGGGGACCAGGAACTCCACCAGTTCCTCGGCGGTGCGTACGACGTCCAGGGTGGTGCCGATGGCGGTCGCGGCCTCGTTCAGCAGGCCCAGCCGGCGGCGGGCGTGGTACTGCTCGGTGCTGTCGAAGCCCGTCATCGCGGTGCCGACGACCGTGCCGGCGACGTCGCGGACCGGCCACATCTCGACGTTCCAGGCGTGCAGCCGGGAGGCGGAGGGCGCCCGGCCGCAGCTCTCGTGGTGCACGGGTTCGCCGGTCTCGGCGACCCGGCGCAGCTCCCGCTCGATGCGCCGGGTGTGCTCGCTGCACCAGGCGGCCTCCTTCAGGGTGCGCCCGGCCAGCTCTTCCTCGGGCCGGCCCATCGCCGCGCAGGCGGCGTCGTTGAGCCGTACGAAACGCTGCCGGGTGTCGAGGACGGACATCGCCAGGGTCGCCTGCTGGAAGGCCCGCCCGGCCGGCGAGGTCTCCACGCCGGGCCGCTCGGCGGTGATCAGACAGCCGGCCGGCACACCCCGGTGCCCTGGAGGCGCCGGACCGTCAGCAGGACAGGTACGGGGTGGCCGTCGCGGTGGCGCAGTACGGACCGCCCCGACCGCAGGGGCGCGCCGGGCGGCGCGTCCGGCGCGAACAGCGTCCGTGCGGACCGGCCCACGGCCTCCTTCGCCGGGTGCCCCGTCAGCCGCCGGGCGCCCTCGCTCCACCCTGTGACGATGCCGCGGGCATCGACGACGACCGCGGCGGACGCGTCCTCCATTCTTCCAGGGTCATCCCATCGCGGGCCGGTATCAACCGCGCAGTGCGGCGAGAGCCCGGTCGGCGTGGGCGTTCATCCGCAGTTCGCTGCGGACGACCTCCAGGACGGTGCGGTCCCGGCCGATGACGAAGGTGGCCCGTTTCGTCGGCGCCAGGGTGATCCCCGCTTCACGCCGAAGCGCTCGCGGACCGTGCCGTCGGGGTCGGACAGCAGAGGCATGCCGAGGGTGTGCCGGCCGGCGAACTCCGCCTGCCGTTCGACGGCGTCACCGCTGATCCCCACCGGCCGGGCGCCCACGGCGGCGAACTCGGCGGCGAGGTCGCGGAAGTGGCAGGCCTGCGCGGTGCAGCCCGCGGTCAGGGCGGCCGGGTAGAAGAACAGCACCACGGTGCCCTCGGTGAGCAGCTCCGACAGCCGGCGCACGGTGCCGGTCTCGTCCGGGAGGGCGAAGTCCTCGACGGTGTCGCCCTTCTCCACGCGCCCGCTCACGACCGGCCCTCCGCACCCTTGGCGACGCCGCGCGCCCACAGCACCAGCGGTACCTGAAGCGGCAGCCGGCCGAGGGCGGCGGCCTTCTGCGGGGCGGGGCGGTGACGCCAGTCGACGGCCATCTTCACATTGGCGGGGAACACGCCGACGAAGAAGGCCGCCGAGGCGAGCGCGGCGGCCTTGCGGGTCCGGGGCAGCGCGAGCCCGGCGGCCAGCGCCAGTTCGGCGGCACCGCTGGCGTAGGTCCAGGCCCGGGGCGACCCGGGCAGGGAGCGCGGCACGATGTGGTCGAACTGCCGGGGAACGGCGAAATGCGCGCTCCCCGCGACTGCCAGCAACCCCGCAAGCACCAGGGGCGAACGTTCGGACCGTGACACGGTTCCTCCTCCGAATAGCCTGCCGCGCGAGATTACCGCACAGTAGCCTCGCCCTCGGCAGAGCAACCGCGTCTTCCCCGGCCGCGGGCAGTCTCCTCCGCCCGCCGGGGGCCATCGTGCCGCGGCGGCTGCGCGGTGGGCGCGACGGCGCCCCACGGACGCCGGGCCGCGCACGACACCGGGCCACCGCCCGCCCCCACCCCACGGGTGGGCGCGGAGTGCGACGCGCTCACACGCTCCGCGCGGACTCCGCCTCATCGTCCACCGCGTGCGCGAGAAAATCGTCGACCATGCGGTGAAACAGCGTCGCCAGCTGCCGCAGGTCCTCCCCGACCAGTCCGCCAGCGCCACCTGCATCCCCCGGATCCCCGTCTCCCGGACCCGCCGGATCGCCTCCCGCCCGGCCTCGGTCAGCTCGATCCGCTGAGCCCGCCGGTCGTCCGGGTCCGGAACCCGGCTCACATGCCCCGCCTTCTCCAACTGCTGCACCGTACGTGTGACATGCGAGGCCTCGACTCCCAGCCGAGCCGCCAGCTCCCCCGGCCGCATCGGCTCGGTGTCGGCCATCTGCCGCAGCAGCGCGACGGCGGCCCGGTCCAGTGGCACACCCGCCAGGGCCATCAGCCGCTCGTGCTGCCGCGCGCTCCTGCTCAGATAGGTGATGCGGTGGAGCGCGCGTTCGATCTCGGCCACTTCCGCGGAGGGGGGACGTCGGGGAGCGGGGATGCGGACATGCAGCGCACTTTACCATCTCATTGCGTAACTCAATCAATCGCCCACCCCTCCCGCAGGCCCGTTCGGGCGAAACCACGAGGGCGGGCGCGTGACACTCCCCGGTGCCGTCCACACCTCCCCCGTGACCCTCCCCTGATCCCGCCCATGCTCGCCACACCCGGCTCTCTGCCGCCTCCAGCGGCGGACGCCCGCTGGGCCTACGAGACCAAACAGGACGGCCAGCGGGCGGTGGTCTATCTCCCCGGCGACGGCACCGCCGTACTGCGCGCCCGCTCGGGACAGGAGATCACCGGCGCGTACCCCGAGCTCGGCCCCCTGGCCACCGCCCTCGGTGCCCGCTCCGCGATCCTGGACGGTGAGATCCTCGCCCTCGACGAACACGGCCGGGCGAGCTTCCAGTTGCTCCAGTCCCGTATGGGTCTGGCGCACGCACCCGCCAGGGCGGCCCGCCGCGCGGCCGCCGTCCCCGTCCACCTGGTGCTGTTCGACGTGATGCGTCTCGACGGCCGGTCCCTCCTGCGCCTCCCCTACACCGACCGCCGCGAGGCACTGCTCGGCCTCGCCCTCGACGGCCCCGCCTGGTCCACCCCGGCCGCGCTCGTCGGCCACGGCCCCGAGGCGCTGCGGGCCACTCGGGAGCACGGGCTGGAGGGGCTGGTCTGCAAGCGGCTGGACTCCGTGTACGAACCGGGGCGCGCTCCCGCTCCTGGATCAAGATCCGCAATATGCGCAGCGAGGACGTCCTGGTCGGCGGCTGGCTGCCCGGCAGGGGCGGCTGACCGGACTGCCGGGTGCCGTCCTGGTCGGGCAGCGGGCGGCCGGCCGGCTGCGGTACGTCGGCGGCGTCGGCACCGGCTGGAGCCAGGCCGAACGCACGGAGCTGGCCGCGCTGTTGCGGGCGGCGGCCACCGACGTCTGCCCCTTCGACCCGGCGCCGGCCGCGCCGGGCGCGCACTGGGTGGTGCCCCGGCTGGTCGGCGAGGTCCGCTACAGCACCCGCACCCGGGAGGGGCTGCTGCGCCAGCCGTCCTGGCTGCGGCTGCGGCCGGACCTGGCGCCCGAGCAGGCCGCGGCCGACATTCCCGACGACCTGGTGTGATCCGCCCGCCCGGCACCGCGAGTGTTGGGGCGCGCTTCACCGGTGATACGCCTGCACCCTCTTGGCATGTATACGTCCGGCCGGGATGCTGAACTCCCCAGCCCCCACATCTGTTGGGCTGCGCCCGGATCAAGAGGAGGACGCAGTGTCGTCAAGCACGTTCCGAACCCACCGCCGGAGATGGCTGACCGGCCTGGCCGCCGCGGCCGCTTTCGTCATCGCCTTCCCCGCCACCGCCTTCGCCGCACCCCCGCCGGCCCTGCCGGTCAACGCGGACGCCCTGGACCGGACGTTCCAGCCGGCCTTCGACTACGACACCGACGGCTGCTACTCGACGGCCGCGATCGGCCCGGACGGCACCGTCAACCCCGGCCTCAACCCGACCGGCGCCCTCAACGGCAACTGCCGTGACGCCTCGGACCTGGACACCACGAACACCTACTCCCGCTCGAAGTGCAACAACGGCTGGTGTGCCGTCCTGTACGGCCTGTACTTCGAGAAGGACCAGGCCCTGCCGGGCATCAGCCTCGGGGGACACCGCCACGACTGGGAGCATGTCGTGGTGTGGGTGCAGAACGACACCGTCCAGTACGTGTCGACGTCCAACCACGGCTCGTTCACGGTGCACGCCCGCTCGGCGGTCCGCTTCGACGGCACGCACGCGAAGGTCGTCTACCACAAGGACGGCATCAGCACGCACTGCTTCCGTCTCGCGAGCGCGGGCGACGAGCCGCCGGAGAACCACCGGGGCACCTGGCAGTACCCGCCACTGGTCGGCTGGAACGGCTATCCGGCGGGACTGCGCGAGAAGCTCAGCGCGTACGACTTCGGCAGCGCCAACTTCGGCCTGAAGGACGGGAGCTTCGCCTCCCACCTCGCTTCGGCCAAGCCCGCCGGCATCCCCTTCGACCCGAACGCCTGACCGTACACGGCCGGTTGACGCCGGGGGAGCCGTTCGGCGTCCCGGCGTCGGCCGGCCCCCGGGAGGGTCTATCGTGTCGGCCATGCCGGTCCCCGAACTGATCCGTATCGTCTCCCGCGACTCGCCCATGGCGCTCGCCCAGGTGGAGCGCGTCCGGGCCGAACTGGCCGCCGCCCGTCCCGGTGTGCACACCGAGGTCGTACCGGTGAAGACCACCGGGGACAAGTGGCTGGGCGAGCTGTCGCAGGTGGAGGGCAAGGGCGCGTTCACCAAGGAGGTGGACGCCGCGCTGCTCGCCGGTGAGGCGGATGTCGCCGTGCACTGCGTCAAGGACGTGCCCGCCGACCGGCCGCTCCCGGCGGGGACGGTGTTCGCCGCGTTCCTGAAGCGCGACGACGTCCGCGACGCCCTGGTGCACCCGGAAGGGCTCACCCTGGACGAACTCCCGCGTGGCACCCGGATCGGCACCTCCTCGGTCCGCCGGGTGGCCCAACTGGCCGCCACACACCCGCACGTGAGGTGCGTGCCGTTCCGCGGCAACGCCAACCGGCGGCTGGAGAAGCTCGCGGCCGGGGAGGCGGACGCCCTGATGCTGGCGGTGTCCGGACTGGAGCGGATCGGCCGCGCCGACGTGATCAGCGAGGTCCTGTCCGTGGACGCGATGATGCCGCCCATCGGCGCGGGCATCCTCGCGCTGCAGTGCCGCGAGGGCGACGACGGCCTCATCGACGCGGTGAGCACCCTCGGCCACCCGGACACCCACCGCGAGGCCACCGCCGAGCGCATGTTCCTGCATGTGCTGCAGGGGCACTGCAACAGCCCGATCGCGGGCTGCGCGCGGGTGGACCGGAGCGGTGAACTGTCCCTGCGGGCGTGCGTCTTCACATCCGACGGCAAGACCCGGCTGAACGCCCACGAGTGGGCGGGCCGCCTGGACCCGGCCACGCTCGGCACCTCGGTCGCCGTGTCCCTGCTCCGCCAGGGCGCCCGCGACCTCATCGACGGCATCCCCCACTGACACCCGCTAAGCGGTGCCCTCCTCCGCCTGCTCCCGCAGGAAGGCGGTCACCTGGTGGGAGAGGGTGTCGCGGGAGGCGGCGGCAGGAGCGCCGCCCGCGGGTGCTTCGTGGACACCGATGCCGCCCGTCCAGAGCCGGCGGCCCGCCCATTCCTCGTCGTAGCGCAGCTGTACCTGGACGTCGACATGGGTCAGCGCCGCCTCGGCGCCGGCCGCGTAGAGGACGGCGGTGACGCGGCGCAGCGGGTAGACGTCGAAGCCCTCGATGAACTGCGAGTTGCGCCAGTCGATGAAGGCGCTTTCGCCGTCGGGGCCGGTGCGTACGTCGATCTGGCCGTCCTCGAGATGAACGCAGAAGGGCCGGGTGCCGCGGTTCTCGACGGTGACGCGGACCCGGAAGTACGTCAGCCCTCGGCGTCGTCGTCCCGTCCGCGCGGCGGGTCGCCGGCCTCCAGACGGTGGACGCGGACCCGCAGACCGGCATGCTCCTCGTACTCCTGCCAGTCCCCGACCACGTTCGGCTCGTCCACGGTGCACCCTCTCGACTTCTGTCCGCTGTTTCCTATCTGTGGCCTCGGCGCACTGTCAAACGAGCGGAATGCGCTGTGGTCAGGCGGTTCGCGCCCGCTGATCAGTGATCAAGCGCTGCGCTGGAGGAATTCCCGGCCGGCCCTCCGGAGGCCGGTGGCGGCGTGCCGCACATCACGTCCGGCGCCGCGATCACCGGCGGGCCGCGGGTGATCGTCCGCGGCGGCGGGTGCGCGGTGGCGCCACCGCTCGAAGGGCGGGAATTTCACGCAACGAATTCCCTCGATTTCACACCGTGGACCCTGCGGGAATTTCCGCCGCGGAATTCCGGGAAACGTTTTGAGAGGACGGAACACGGGGAATGGAATTCTCAGTGCTTCGGACAGGAGGCACGTCCGTGGGGACCGGTTCGCCGGCCGCGGGCCTGTCATGGTCCGGGTCACCGTTTCCCATGGGGTCCGTCCATCCGGCACCCCGCTCAGGGAGGTGCGCGTGATGCGTACCGTCAGTCCCAGGAAGCAGCACACCCATGACGACGCCCCCGACACGGCGGGGCGGTTCGCGCGCCTGATCCTGCTGCCCGACGGGCCCGAACGCAGGATGCTGCGCGACGAACTGGTCACGGCGTGGCTGCCCATGGCCGAGCGCATCGCCGTCCGGTTCCGGGGCCGCGGCGAGGCCCTGGAGGACCTGTACCAGGTGGCGGCCCTCGGCCTGGTCAAGGCCGTCGACCACTACGACCCGGCGCGCGGCAACGCCTTCGAGGCGTACGCCGTGCCGACCGTCACCGGTGAGATCAAGCGGCACTTCCGCGACCACATGTGGACGCTGCATGTGCCGCGCCGGGTCCAGGACCTGCGCAACCGGGTGCGGCACGCGGCGAAGGAGCTGGCGCAGACCACTCCCGGCCGGGCGCCGACGGTCGCCGAGATCGCCGCGTACACCCGGCTGACGGAGGACGAGGTGCGCACCGGGACGGAGGCCCTGGAGTGCTTCTCCGCGCTGTCGCTGGAGGCGGAGATGCCGGGCACCGACGGCTACGCGCTCGGGGACGCGATCGGCGGCCCGGACCCGGCGTACGACACCGTCGTCGACCGGGTGGCGGTCCGGCCCTGTCTGGAGGCGCTGCCGGAGCGGGAGCGGCTCATCCTCTATCTGCGGTTCTTCAAGGGGATGACGCAGAGCGCCATCGCCGAGCAGCTCGGCATCTCGCAGATGCATGTGTCCCGGCTGCTGAGCAGCTGTTTCGCACAACTGCGCGAGGAACTGCTGGCCGAGGCGGGCTAGGGTCTGTCCGGCGGATCAAGTCGGAGGAAACCGGCGGTGCCTCCGCAGTTCGGGTGAGCGGGGTCTGGTGCGTGCGGCTGCAAGGCGGAGGAGGGCGACAGGGCGGAGCCCTGGCAACCGACGACAACGCGGCTGGGGGCACCTCCCACGCCCTTCAGGCAGTGGGGGAGTGCGTGCCAGACCCCGCGTCTCCGGCATGATCCGCCGGACAGGCCCTAGTCGTCGGGCGGTGTGCCCGGGATCTGGGTGGGGCCGAGGCGGTCCAGGACATCCTCCAGGACCGTGCGGACGTCCGCCGGCAGGAGTCCGGTGCGGCCCCAGACGAGGATCAGGTCGGCCACGTTGCGGAGTTTGATGTTCGTCCGCTGGGAGACCTCCCTGAGCACCGTCCAGGCCTGGTCGGGCGAGACCCGGCCGAGCGCGACGACCATGCCGATCGCCTGGTCCACCACCGCGTGGGAGACGACCGCGTCCTTCAGCTGCTGGACCTCCTCCTCGAGCTGGAGGATGCGGTCCGCGCCCCGTCCGTGGGCATGGTCACCTCCGGGTCCGGTGTGCCGCTCTCACGGTGCCTTCGCACAGTGCTTGAGTGCCTTCAGCCAGTGTCCGACCCCTCCATCGTCGCCACTGGGGGCCCCGTGCGCCACCGGGGTGGCCCGGCCCCGCCGGGTCACCGTTTCGGTGCCGCCGCGGGGGTACTCGGCAGGCGCCCGGAGGGGTACCCGGCGGACACTGGGGCCAGCCGGGTGGCTGCCAGGCCGACGAGATCAGGACGCGACTGCCATGAACCACGACATGCCCTCTCCCGCCGGTGCGACAGAGGTCTTCTCGACGCACTCCGTGTTCGGTGCGCCCTGCTGGGTGAGCCTGACGAGCCGGGACGTGAAGACGACCGAGGATTTCTACGGGGCGGTGCTGGGCTGGGAGTGGCGTCCGGTGCGCCTGGGCGACCGGTTCCGGGTCGCCCTGGCGGAGGGCCGGCCGGTGGCCGGGATCGCCGCGGTGGCCGGCATGTGGCAGACCTCGGTGGCATGGACGCCGTACTTCGCGGTGCGCAGCGCGGACGAGGCGGCGGCGCGGGTGCAGGAGCGCGGCGGCACCTCGGCGGTCGGCCCGATCTCCCTGCCTCCCGGGCGGGGCGCGCTGCTGGCCGACCGGGACGGGGCGACGTTCGGAGTCTGGGAGGGCGAGCTGTTCTCCGACTGGCCCACCTGGCGCCGCGCACAGCTCGCGTTCATCCGGCTGCACACCCGGGACGCCTTCGACGCCGCGATCTTCTACGGCGGCGTCTTCGACTGGGCGTCCGACAAGCCGGGCTGTGTGGAGGTGCACTACGAGGGCGAGGAAGTGGTGCTGCGCAGCGGCGGGGCCGTGGTGGCGCGGATCGAGTCGGGGGCGGCGGAGTCGGCTCCCGACCCCACCGTACGGCCGCACTGGCAGGTGCACTTCGCGGTGACGGACGTCGCCGCCTGTGCCCAGGCCGCCGAGCGGCACGGCGGCAGTGTGCTGTTCCTGAGCGCCGACGAGGCCGTGCTCCGCGACAACGAGGGCGCCCAGTTCACCGTGACGTCACGCCGGAAGGGCTGACGCCGGTCACTGGGTGCGGGACGGTCGGGACAGCAGGACCAGGCTCCTGGGTCCCACCGTGAGGATGGTGCCGGCCTTGTGCTCGGCCTCGTCGGGGGTGCCCTCGGGGTCGGCGGTGTCGATCAGGGCGGTCCAGCGCTCCCCGTAGGAGACGGGCGGCAGCCGGAACGCGGTGGGCTCCCAGTGGCTGTTGAACAGCAGCAGGAAGGAGTCGTCGACCAGGCGCCGGCCGCGCAGGCCGGGTTCGGCGATGGCGTCGCCGTTGAGGAACACGCCGAGCGCGTGGGCGTCGGAGCGCCGCCAGTCGTCGTCGGTCATCTCCCGGGCGTCGGGCAGCAGCCACACCAGGTCGGGCAGGGGCTGGCCGGCGCGGCGCACGGTCTCGCCGTGGAAGAAGCGGCGGCGGCGCAGCACGGGGTGGCCGAGGCGCAGCGAGATGAGCCGGCGGGTGAAGTCGAGCAGGTCGCGCTGTTCGCCGGTGAGACGCCAGTCGACCCAGCCGGTCTCGTTGTCCTGGCAGTAGGCGTTGTTGTTGCCTCGCTGGGTGCGGCCGAGTTCGTCGCCGTGGGAGAGCATCGGGATGCCCTGGGAGAGCAGCAGGGTGGCGAGGAAGTTGCGCTGCTGGCGGGCGCGCAGTTCCCGTACGGCGGGGTCTCGGGTGGCGCCCTCCGTGCCGCAGTTCCAGGACCGGTTGGTGCTCTCGCCGTCCCGGTTGCCCTCGCCGTTGGCCTCGTTGCGCTTGTCGTTGTAGGAGACGAGGTCACGCAGGGTGAAACCGTCGTGCGCGGTGACGAAGTTGACGCTGGCGCGGGGGCGGCGCCGGCTGTGGGCGTACAGGTCGGAGGAACCGGTGAGCCGGGAGGCGAACTCGCCGAGAACGTGTTCCCCGCCGCGCCAGAAGTCCCGTACGGCGTCCCGGTAGAGGCCGTTCCACTCCGACCACAGCGGCGGGAAGTTGCCCACCTGGTAGCCGCCCTCGCCCACGTCCCAGGGTTCGGCGATCAGTTTGACCCTGCTGATGACCGGGTCCTGCTGGATGAGGTCGAAGAACGCCGACAGCCGGTCGACCTCGTGGAACTGCCGGGCCAGGGTGGCCGCGAGGTCGAAGCGGAAGCCGTCGACGTGCATCTCGGTGACCCAGTACCGGAGCGAGTCCATGATCAGCTGGAGTACGTAGGGGTGGCGCATCAGCAGGCTGTTGCCGGTGCCGGTGGTGTCGTAGTAGTGCGACCAGTCACCGTCCACCAGCCGGTAGTACGAGGCGTTGTCGATGCCCCGGAAGGAGAGGGTGGGGCCCTTCTCGTTGCCTTCGGCGGTGTGGTTGTAAACAACGTCGAGGATCACCTCGAGCCCGGCCGCGTGGAGGGTCCTCACCATCTCCTTGAACTCGGTGACCTGGCGGCCGCGGCTGCCGTGGGCGGCGTAGGCGTTGTGCGGGGCGAAGAAGCCGATGGTGTTGTAGCCCCAGTAGTTGGCCAGGCCGCGGCTCTGCAGCACTCCGTCCTGGACGAACTGGTGGACCGGCATCAGTTCCACGGCGGTGACGCCCAGCGAGGTGAGGTGCCCGACCACCGAGGGTGTGCCAGCCCTGCGTAGGTGCCCCTCAGTTCCCCGGGGACGTCGGGGTGGGTGCGGGTGAGGCCCTTGACGTGGGCCTCGTAGATCACGGTGTCGGAGTAGGAGCGGCAGGGTGGGGTGTCGTCGCCCCAGTCGAAGGCCGGGTCGGTGACCACGCCGAGCATGGTGTGTCCGGCGCTGTCGGCGGGGTCGGGGCCGTGCGGGCTGCGCTCGTACAGCGAGGGGTGGTTGTCGATCTGGCCGTCGACCGCGGTGGCGTAGGGGTCGAGGAGCAGCTTCGCCGGGTTGCAGCGGTCGCCGGCGGTGGGGGCCCAGGGTCCGTGCACCCGGTAGCCGTAGCGCTGTCCGGGGCCGACGCCGGGGAGGTAGCCGTGCCAGACGAAGCCGTCGACCTCGGTGAGCCGTACGGTGGTGTGCCGGCCGTCGTCGTCGGCCAGGACCAGGTCGACGCGTTCGGCGACCTCGCTGAACAGGGCGAAGTTGGTGCCCTCGCCGTCGTAGGCCGCACCCAGTGGATAGGGCGCCCGCTCCAGGCGGGCGCCCTTTCCGGTTCTGGCGCCGGGTCACCGGGCCTCCTCCAGGAGGCCGCCCGGCGATCGGACCCGGCCGGTGAGCGTGGCGACGCTCAGCTCGCGGGGCAGGGCCAGGCCCTCGCTCTCGCGCGGGTCCGGCGCGGCCGGCACCAGCGGGACGCGTTCGCCGGCGCGGGCGCGCTGCGAGAACCAGATGACCTTGCTGCCGTTCTCGGTGGCGCAGCAGCCCCAGCCGTCGCTGCTCGCCGCGAGGTGTTCGAGACAGCCGCGCATCTGCCGGTCGGGGCGCAGGGCGCGGTCGTTCTCCCCGATGGCGGTGATGAGGTGCTGACCGTTCCACCACATCTCGATCGACGCGTTCTTGTCGGTGGCGTGCTCGTCGATGGCGCGCAGCAGCATCTCGGCGCCGCCGCGGACGGGCTCCACCAGATTCTCCAGATCCCAGAACCGGAGGTGGGCGGCCAGTATGCGGCCGACCTGTCCCACCCGCTCGGGGCTGACTTCCACGTCGAGGTGGTAGTAGCAGGGTGCTGCGGTCTTCATGGTCGTTGGCTCCTCACGCGAAGCTCTCGTCCCTCCTCGCCCCCTCGGGGCAAGCCCCGAACACGGAACGTGAGCGGGTATCGCTTCTGAGTCACCCTCAGCGTGAGGGGTTGGTCCGTTCGTGCAACACGAGCGCACTCCCATGACACAGGGGGCGACATCGGGCAGGCGGGGGCCGGTGAAGGCCATCCAAATCGGTTGAAAAACCAACAAGACGTCGCGTCACCGTCCATGCACCATGTGTGAAGACCTCGATCGCCGTTACGGGTCCGTGCAGCTGCGCGCACGGCCGCCGCCCGACCGCCGGGACAACGCGCCCCGAATCGAGCCCCGGAAAGGTGCACGGCGCCATGCTGCTACCCGCCAAAGCCGAAGTCGCCCGGCAACTGCGTCGCTACCGGGCCTGGGAACGCGTGATGCTGGCGGCTCCGACCGATCACACGGTGCGGGCCACGTTCGAGGACGCCGGCTACACCCTCTGTGTGCTGATGGGCAAGCGCTGCGCGCGCGAGGCGGCGGACGCCGCCGAACGGTATCTGCGCAGCACCCTCGTCACCTACCTGCAGGAACAGAACGACTCGCCGCGTGCGGCGGCCGCGGTGCGACGCGGTCCGCCGGCCGTCGAGCGGCGCTCCCCGGCGGGAATGCCATGACCTTCCCGCCCTCGTTCACCACCACGCCCGGGCGACCGCCCGGGCTTCGAGCACGGCGGAGGTGCACAGCCCCATGAAGACGACCCGGACCATCGGTCGTATCCCGGTACGGGACGTCCGGCCGTCCGTCGACTGCGGCAGGCGGCCGGCCAAGGCCGTCGTGGGCGAGACGTTCGAGGTGACGGCCACGCTGTTCCGTGAGGGGCACGACGCGGTGGCCGCCAACGTGGTGCTGAAGGATCCGGAGGGGCGTCCGGGGCCGTTCACTCCGATGCGGGAGCTGGCGCCGGGCAGTGACCGGTGGGGCGCCGAGGTCGTCGCGGACGGACCGGGCCAGTGGACCTACCGCGTGGAGGCGTGGGGCGATCCGGTGGCGACCTGGCGCAGGACCGCCCGTATCAAGGTGCCGGCGGGCATCGACACCGGGCTGGTGCTGGAGGAGGGTGCCGATCTGCACGGGCGCGCGGCCGCCGGTGTTCCCCGCGACGACGGAAAGGCCGCAGTGCTCGCCGCGGCCGCGACCCTGCGCGACGACTCCCTGCCCTGTGCCACCCGGCTGGCGGCGGCGTTGACGCCGGAGGTGGACGCGGTCCTGGCCCGGCATCCGCTGCGGGAACTGGTCACCAGCAGCGACCCGCTGCCCCTGCTGGTGGAACGCGAGCGGGCCCTGTACGGCTCCTGGTACGAGTTCTTCCCCCGCTCCGAAGGCACCCCCGCCCAGCCCCACGGCACCTTCGACACCGCCTCCCGCCGCCTGCCCGCCATCGCCGCGATGGGCTTCGACGTCGTCTACCTCCCGCCCATCCACCCGATCGGGACCACCTTCCGCAAAGGCCCCAACAACACCCTCGACGCCGGCCCCGACGACGTCGGCGTCCCCTGGGCCATCGGCTCCCCGAAGGCGGCCACGACGCCGTCCACCCCCGGCTCGGCACACTCGACGACTTCACCCGCTTCGTCACCCGGGCCGCCCGGCTCGGCCTCGAAGTCGCCCTCGACTTCGCCCTCCAGTGCTCACCCGACCACCCCTGGGTCCACAAACACCCCGAGTGGTTCCACCACCGCCCCGACGGCTCCATCGCCCACGCCGAGAACCCGCCGAAGAAGTACCAGGACATCTACCCCATCGCCTTCGACGCCGACCTCGACGGCCTCATCGCCGAAACCGTCCGCGTCCTGCGCCACTGGATGACCGCGGGCGTGCGGATCTTCCGCGTCGACAACCCCCACACCAAACCCGTCGTCTTCTGGGAACGCGTCATCGCCGAGATCAACCGCACCGACCCCGACGTCATCTTCCTGGCCGAGGCCTTCACCCGCCCCGCGATGATGCGCACCCTCGCCGAGACCGGTTTCCAGCAGTCCTACACCTACTTCACCTGGCGCACCACCAAACAGGAACTCACCGACTACCTCACCGAACTCTCCGGCGACGCCGCCTCCTCCATGCGGCCCAACTTCTTCGCCAACACCCCCGACATCCTCCACGCCTACCTCCAGCACGGCGGCCGGCCCGCCTTCGAGGTCCGCGCCGTCCTCGCCGCCACCCTCTCCCCACCTGGGGCATCTACAGCGGCTACGAACTCTGCGAGAACACCCCTTGCGCGAAGGCGGTGAGGAATACCTCGACAGCGAGAAATACCAGCTCCGCACCCGCGACTGGGAAACCGCCGAACGCCAGGGCACCACCATCAGCCCCCTCATCACCAGGCTCAACACCATCCGGCGCGCCCACCCCGCGCTCCACCGGCTCAGGAACCTCCGCTTCCACCGGACGGACAACGACTCCGTCATCGCGTACAGCAAACGCAGTGGCTCCGACGTCGTGCTCGTGGTCGCCAACCTCGACCCGCACCACCCGCAGCAGGCCACGGTCTCCCTGGACATGCCGCAACTCGGCCTGGAACGGCACGAGTCGGTCCCGGTGCGCGACGAGCTCACCGGCGAGACCTACCACTGGGGCAGCGACAACTACGTGCGCCTCGAGCCGGGGCGGGCTCCCGCGCACGTTCTGCACGTCCAGCGACCGCCCGCCGCACAGCGAAACGGAGGGCCGAGAACGCCATGACCGTGAACGAGCCAGTGCCGGACACCTTCGAGGACACCCCGGCCAGGGACCGGGACCCGGAGTGGTTCAAGCGTGCCGTCTTCTACGAGGTGCTCGTCCGCTCCTTCCAGGACAGCGACGGTGACGGCATCGGCGACCTGAAGGGTCTGACCGCCAAACTGGACTATCTCCAGTGGCTGGGCGTCGACTGCCTGTGGCTGCCGCCCTTCTTCAAGTCCCCGCTGCGGGACGGCGGTTACGACGTCGCCGACTACACCGCCGTACTCCCGGAGTTCGGCGACCTCGCCGACTTCGTCGAGTTCGCGGACGCGGCGCACCAGCGCGGTATGCGCGTGATCATCGACTTCGTCATGAACCACACCAGCGACGAACACGCGTGGTTCCAGGAGTCGCGCAAGGACCCCGCCGGCCCCTACGGCGACTTCTACGTCTGGGCGGACGACGACCAGGGGTATCCGGACGCGCGGATCATCTTCGTCGACACCGAGGCCTCCAACTGGACGTACGACCCGGTACGAGGGCAGTACTACTTCCACCGCTTCTTCTCCCATCAGCCGGACCTCAACTACGAGAACCCGCGTGTGCAGGAGGAGATCCTGGCGGCCCTGCGTTTCTGGCTGGACCTGGGCATCGACGGCTTCCGTCTGGACGCGGTGCCGTACCTCTACGCGCAGGAGGGCACCAACTGCGAGAACCTGCCCGCCTCGCACGCCTTCCTGAAGCGGGTGCGCAAGGAGATCGACACCCAGTACCCGGACACGGTGCTGCTCGCGGAGGCCAATCAGTGGCCGGAGGACGTGGTCGACTACTTCGGCGACTACGCGGCCGGGGGCGACGAGTGCCATATGGCCTTCCACTTCCCCGTGATGCCGCGCATCTTCATGGCCGTACGGCGTGAATCGCGCTACCCCGTCTCCGAGATCCTCGCCAAGACCCCCGCCATCCCCTCCGGTTGCCAGTGGGGCATCTTCCTGCGCAACCACGACGAGCTGACCCTGGAGATGGTCACCGACGAGGAACGCGACTACATGTGGGCGGAGTACGCCAAGGACCCCCGCATGCGCGCCAACATCGGCATCCGCCGCCGGCTCGCCCCTCCTGGACAACGACCGCAACCAGATCGAACTCTTCAACGCCCTGCTGCTCTCGCTCCCCGGTTCACCGATCATCTACTACGGCGACGAGATCGGCATGGGCGACAACATCTGGCTCGGCGACCGCGACGCCGTCCGCACGCCGATGCAGTGGACCCCCGACCGCAACGCCGGCTTCTCGTCCTCCGACCCCGGACGGCTCTACCTGCCGGCCATCATGGACCCGGTCTACGGCTACCAGGTCACCAGCGTCGAGGCGTCCATGACGTCACCCTCGTCGCTGCTGCACTGGACCCGGCGGATGATCGAGATCCGCAAGCAGAACCCGGCGTTCGGCCTCGGCTCCTACACCGAGCTCCCCTCGTCCAACCCCGCCGTCCTCGCCTTCCTGCGCGAGTACGGCGACGATCTGGTGCTCTGCGTCAACAACTTCTCCCGCTTCTCCCAGCCCACCGAGCTGGACCTGAGCGAGTTCGACGGACGCCATCCGGTCGAGCTGTTCGGCGGGGTGCGCTTCCCGGCCATCGGTGAACTGCCGTATCTGCTGACCCTCGGGGGCCACGGCTTCTACTGGTTCCGGCTCACCCGGGTCGCGTCCCGCAACGGCCGACGACTGTGAGCCTGTTCCGGCGAGAGGAGGCGTCACCATGACGAAGACCGCATTCCTGCGGCCGCGGACCGCGCCCGCCGAGTCCCTGGAGTCGCTCACCGGGCTGCTGCGCGAATGGCTGCCGCTCCAACGCTGGTTCGCCGGCAAGGACCGGCCCGTCACCGACCTCGGCGTGCTGTCGACGACGGAGCTGTTCCCCGGTTGTCTGCACGTCCTGGTGCACGCCGGCCACGGCGGTGTGCCCGCTCCCGGCGGCACACTCCCGGCGGGTGACTGCTACCAGCTCCTGCTCGGGGTACGGGAGCACCCTCGCCCCGGCTCGGCAAGGCGCTCATCGGCAGGGTGCCGGACGGCCGCCTCGCCGGACTGACGGTCTACGACGCCCTGCACGACCCGCGCGCCGCCCAGCTGCTCCTGGAGCGGCTGCGCCACCCGGCACGGCGGGCCCGCTGCGGTTCGAGTGCGACGGCGACGGCGCCCGGCGGGTGCCCGCCGGACTGGTACCGCGCCTGATGACCGCCGAACAGTCCAACTCCTCGCTGGTGTACGGCGACGAGTACATCCTCAAACTGTTCCGGCGCATCCAGCCCGGGGAGAACCCGGATCTCGAGGTGCCGGGGGCGCTGGCCCGCCAGGGCTGCCACCGGGTGCCCGCCCCGGTCGCCTGGGTCCGCACCACGCACCCGTTCAAGGCGACGCTCGGCGTGCTCCAGCCGTACCTGCGCGACGCCTCCGACGGCTGGACCCTGGCCCTGGACGCGCTCGCCGCCGGTGACGACTTCACCGCGCAGGCCCACGCCCTGGGCCGGGCCACGGCCGACGTACATCTGGCACTGTCCTCGGCCTTCCCCACCGGCGCGCCCGGCGCGAACGCGCGCACGGCGGCGGCGATGACCGAGCGGCTGACGGCCGCCGCGCACGCCGTGCCCGCGCTCCAGCCGTTCGTGCCGGGGCTGCGGGCCGCGTTCGCCGCACTCGCCACCTGTGACGCCGGGCCGCCCGCCCAGCGCATCCACGGCGATCTGCACCTGGGGCAGGTGCTGCGGGCGGGACGCGAGTGGTTCGTCATCGACTTCGAGGGCGAGCCGTCCCGGCCGCTCTCCGAACGGCGCAGCGCCCACTCCCCGTACGGGACATCGCCGGAATGCTGCGCTCCTTCGACTACGCCGCCCGCCAGCGCCGCCCCTGGCGCCCCGAGTGGGCACGCCGCTGCCGGGAGGCCTACTGCGCGGGCTACGCCGCCCGCGCCGGCTGGGACCCGCGCAAGAAGCACGGCCTGCTCCGCGCCTATGAGACGGACCGGGCCGTGTACGAGGTGCTGTACGAGGCCCGGCACCGACCCGACTGGCTGCCCGTACCCATGGCGGCGATCGAGCGCCTCGCCGTGAGAGGAGACTGAAGCCGTGGCCCTGCGTGACACCCTTCTTCCCGAATCGGCCGGGCCCGTCCCGTCCGCCGAGGCGCCGCCCGGCGCCGCACCCGCCCTGGACCCGACCGACAGGGGCGCCTGCTGGCGGGAGCCCACCACGATCCGCACGCGCTGCTCGGCGTCCGCCCGGTGCCCGGCGGCATCGCTTTCCGGGCACTTCGGCCCTTCGCCCGCGAGGTGAGCGTGGTCGTCGACGGCGAGCGCGTCCCGCTCGCCTCGGAGGGCGACGGACTGTTCGCCGGCGTACTGCCGCTGGACGCGGTCCCCGCGTACACCCTGGCGGTGGCCTACGGCGACGACGCCGCCGTCGAGACGCACGACCCGTACCGGTTCCTGCCCGCGCTCGGCGAGTTCGACCTGCATCTGATCCGCGAGGGCCGGCACGAGGAACTGTGGACGGCGCTCGGCGCGCACCCGATGGAGCACCAGGGCGTCACCGGTACCCGCTTCACCGTGTGGGCGCCGAACGCGCAGGGTGTGCGGGTCGCGACCGACTTCACCCACTGGGACGGCACCGCGTTCCCGATGCGCTCGATGGGCTCGTCCGGGGTGTGGGAGCTGTTCCTGCCGGGCGTCGGCGAGGGCACCCGGTACAAGTTCGAGATCCACTCCCGCTACGGCGACCGCTTCCTCAAGGCCGACCCGATGGCCCGCCGCACGGAGGCCCCGCCGAACACGGCGTCCGTGGTGACGGCCTCGCACTACGAGTGGAACGACGCCGGCTGGTTCGCGCGGCGGGCCGAAGTTCCCCTGCACGAAGCGCCGTTCTCGGTCTACGAGGTGCATCTGCCGTCCTGGCGGCCGGGGTCGACGTACCGTGAACTCGCCGAGACGCTGCCCGCGTACGTGAAGGACCTCGGCTTCACCCATGTCGAGCTGATGCCGGTCGCCGAGCACCCTTCGGGCCGTCCTGGGGCTACCAGGTCACCGGGTTCTACGCGCCGACCGCGCGGCTGGGCTCCCCGGACGACTTCAGGTACCTGGTCGACGAGCTGCACCGGACCGGCATCGGCGTCATCATGGACTGGGTGCCGGCGCACTTCCCCAAGGACGACTGGGCGCTGGCCCGCTTCGACGGGGACCCGCTGTACGAGCCCGGGGACTCCCGGCGCGCGGAGCACCCCGACTGGGGGACGTACACCTTCGACTTCGCCCGCACCGAGGTACGCAACTTCCTGGTCGCGAACGCCGTGTACTGGTGCCAGGAGTTCCACATCGACGGGCTGCGGGTGGACGCCGTCGCCTCCATGCTCTACCTCGACTACTCGCGTGAGGACGGCGGCTGGGAGCCCAACGCGTACGGCGGCCGGGAGGACCTGGCGGCGATGGCGTTCCTCCAGGAGATGAACGCGACCGTGTACCGGCGCTGCCCCGGCGTGGTGACCATCGCGGAGGAGTCCACGGCGTGGGGCGGGTGACCCGGCCCACCGACACGGGCGGCCTCGGTTTCGGGCTGAAGTGGAACATGGGCTGGATGCACGACTCGCTGGAGTACGTCTCCCATGAGCCGGTGCACCGCAAGTACCACCACCATGAGATGACGTTCGCGATGGTGTACGCCTACAGCGAGAACTACGTGCTGCCCATCTCGCACGACGAGGTGGTGCACGGCAAGCAGGCGCTGGTGTCGAAGATGCCGGGCGACTGGTGGCAGCGGCGGGCGAACGTCCGCGCCTACCTCGGCTTCATGTGGGCCCACCCGGGCAAGCAACTGCTCTTCATGGGACAGGAGTTCGCGCAGGGCGCCGAGTGGTGCGAGGAGCGGGGGCCGGAGTGGTGGCTGCTCGACGAGGGGTACCACTCGGCGGGCGACCACCGCGGGGTGCGGGACCTGGTGCGCGATCTCAACGACCGCTACCGGGCGACCCCGGCGCTGTGGCAGCGCGACACCGACCCGTCCGGCTTCCGCTGGGTGGAGGTCGACGCCGCCGACGACAACGTCTTCGCGTTCCTGCGGTACGACGACGGGGGCCGGCCGCTGCTCGCGGTGTCGAACTTCTCCCCGTGGTCCGGCACGACTACGCCCTCGGTGCCGGCGACGACGTGATCGCCTGGCAGGAGATCCTCAACACCGACGCCGCGCACTACGGCGGCGGGGACGTCACCAACCCGGATCCGGTCATGCCCGAGGACGGCCGTGTCCGGCTCACGCTGCCCCCGCTCGCCACGATCTGGCTGACACCGCTCGCTCTCTGAGGCCGGCCGGCCGCGACGGGTGTCCGACGCCCGCACAGGGGCATACCTGACGTCGTACGGCCGGGTTCCCCGGCGTCGTCACGGCAGACAGGGAGGGCGGCAGCGGTGCGCACCGTCGGAGTGGAGGAGGAACTCCTCCTGGTCGATCCGGAGACCGGCGAACCGCGGGCGATGTCCGCCGCGGTCCTCGCCCGTGCCGCCCGGGACGACGCTGAGCAGGACGTCTTCGAGAAGGAACTGCACGAGCAGATGCTGGAGTTCGCCACGCGTCCGCAGTCCTCGATGGAGAGCCTGCACGCGGAGATCGTCCGCTGCCGCGCGGAGGCCGCCGGACACGCCGGGGAGATCGGCTGCGCCGTCGCCGCCCTCGCCACCTCGCCGCTGCCGGTCAGCCCGTCCATCGGCGTCAGCCCGCGGTACCGGTGGATGGAGGAGCAGTACGGCATCGCCATCCGGGAGCAGCTCGTCATGGGCTGCCACGTCCATGTGTCCGTCGACTCCGACGAGGAGGGGTCGGGGTCGTGGACCGGCTGCGGCCCTGGCTGACGGTGCTGGTGGCGCTCAGCGCGAACTCGCCGTTCTGGCAGGGCGGTGACACGGGCTACAGCAGCTATCGCACCCGGGTGTGGCAGCGCTGGCCGTCGGCCGGTCCGACCGAGACGTTCGGCTCGGCCGAGGGCTATCACCGGCGGGTCGCCGGCATGGTGGCCACCGGTGTCATCCTCGACGAGGGGATGATCTACTTCGACGCCCGGCTGTCCCAGCGGTATCCGACGGTGGAGATCCGTGTCGCGGACGTCTGTCTGCACGCGGAGACGGCGGGGCTGATCGCCACCCTGGCCCGCGGTCTGGTGGAGACCGCGGCGCGCGAGTGGCGGGCCGGCCGGGAGCCGGCCGGACCCGATGTCAGCCTGCTGCGGCTGGCGGCCTGGCTGGCGGCCCGGTCGGGGCTGACGGGCGAGCTGCTCCACCCCGAGACCATGCGGCGGATGCCGGCCGAGGCGGTCGTACGGGCTCTTCTCGGCCATGTCGAGGAGGCGCTGGACGACCTCGGCGATCTGGAGCGCGCCCGCGAGGGCTGCGCCCGGCTGCTGCGCGACGGCAACGGGGCCCAGGTGCAGCGCGCCCTGCTGAAGGACAGGGGGAATCTGCACGACGTCGTCACGGAGTGCCTGCGGCACACCCAGGCGTAGGGGCCACCTCCTCACGGGCCGGGGGTCAGAAGATCAGGATGAGTGCGTAGACCAGGAAGAACGCCGCGACCAGCACCACGACGGCGAGGATCGCGGTCAGGGGCCCCTTGGCCCAGCCCTTGCCCGGGTTGTACGTGATGTCCCGGGGCCCGCCTCGGGCATGCTGCTCTCCGCGGGCGGGGTCTCGCCCGGGGGACGCCGCCGCCCGGTTCGAGGCCGGTGGTGCGTTCGGGATCGGGATCTGGATTGACGTAGCTCATATGCTCCGGGTCCCCCGAAACCGGCGAGATCATCAGTGCGGACACACTTGTCGCGATCGCGGCGCGGGGGCGCTCGGGCTCGGCTAGATTCAGGCACCGCCGATGACCGTACTCATCGGCCGAGTCACACCCCGTACACGTCAGGAGCAGTGCATGCGCGACCTCGCTCTCGCTCCCCGTCCGCCTCTCCGCACGCCGGCGGCCTCGCCGACAGCCTCTTCACCACGGCGGCCGAGAACCCCGCCCTGCCGATGCTCGCCCGCCGCCCCGACCCGGCCTCGGCCGGCTGGGAGCGGATCACCGCCGTGGAGTTCCGCGACGAGGTCGTGGCCCTGGCCAAGGGCCTCGTCGCGTCCGGGGTCTCGCCGGGCCAACGCGTGGCGATCATGGCCCGCACCCGCTACGAGTGGACCCTCCTGGGCCACGCCCTGTGGACGGTGGGCGCCGAGGTCGTCCCCATCTATCCGACCTCCTCGCGGGAACAGGTGGAGTGGATCCTCAGGGACGCCGGCTGTGTGGCCGTCCTGGTGGAGGACGAGCAGGGTGTGATGACCGTGGGGTCCGTGTGCGCGGGGCTGCCGCGGCTGCGGCACGTGTGGCAGCTGGACGGGGGCGCGCTGGAGCAGCTGGTGGCGCGCGGCGAGTTCATCCCCCGGGCCACGGTCGACTCCATGCGCCGCATCGTGCTGCCGGACTCCACGGCCGTCGTCGCCTACACCTCCGGCACCTCCGGCCACGCCATGGGGTGCGCGCTGAGCCATCGCGGCCTGGCCTGCATGAGCGACACCCTGCTGGCGGGCTGGGGCCACATCACGGCACCGGCCGGTGAACAGCCCGCCGTCCTCGCCTTCCTGCCGTTCTCCCATGTGTACGGCCTGATGATCCAGGTGCTGTGCGTGCGCGGCGGACTGCTGATGGGGCACGAGCCCGACATCAGCGCGGAGTCCCTGGCCTCGGCGCTGCGCACCTTCCGGCCCACCTATCTGTACGCCGTACCGTCGCTGCTGGAGAAGATCTACAAGAACTTCCTGCGCGCGTCGCAGCTGGCCGGCCGCGGCCCCCTGTTCGAGCGGGCGGCCGGCACGGCACGGGATTTCGCCGCCGCCGTGGAGCGGCAGCGGCTGGGCCGCGGCTCGGGGCCGGGCCTCGATCTGCGGCTCCAGCACGCCCTGTACGAGCGCACGGTCTACCGCCGGCTGCGGGCGACCCTGGGCGGCCGGGTGCTGCGGGCCACCTCGGGGGGTTCGACGCTCGACCGCGATCTGTCCCTGTTCTACGAGGGCATCGGCGTGTACGTCCACGACGGCTACGGGCTCACCGAGACCAGCGGCGGGGTGACGATGCAGCCGTTCGGGCGGGAGAAGTCCGGCACCGTGGGGAAGGCGCTGCCGGGCACCGAGATCCAGGTCGCGGGCGACGGGGAGATCCTGGTGCGCGGGCCGTCGGTGTTCCAGGGGTACGGGGGCGACGAGGACGCCACCCGGGCCGTGCTGCGCGGCGGCTGGCTGGCGACGGGCGATCTGGGGCGGCTGGACGCCGAGGGCTATCTCACGATCACCGGACGCAAGAAGGACATCATCATCACGAGCAGCGGCAAGAGCGTGGCGCCGGCCGCGCTGGAGCAGCGGCTGCGGATGCATCCGCTGGTCCACCAGGCGGTCGTGGTGGGCGACAACCGGCCGTGTGTGGGCGCCCTGATCACGCTGGACCCGGAGTTCCTGAACGACTGGCGGGCGGCGCTGTCCCTGCCGGGTGACGCGCCGGCCCGGGAGGCGCGGGAGGAGAACGCGCTGCGGGAGGAGATCGCGCGGGCGGTCGCCGCCGCCAACAGCAGGGTGTCGCGCTCGGAGTCGATCCGGGTGTTCCGGGTGCTGCCCGAGCCGTTCGACGTGGCCAACGGGCTGCTGACGCCGTCGATGAAGCTGCGCCGGGACGAGATCGTACGGCGCTACGCGCTGGAGATCGACGCGATGTACCAGTCCCGGATCCGTCCGGGACTCGCCCCCGCCTCGGACGAGCCGTCCGTCTGGGACGACACGGACGACGTGTTCCGCTGACCGTCCGCGGGACACTGCCGGTCGGTGACGTGTTTGTCACCGACCGGGCACGGGCATGCGGGCGCGTAGGCTCCGCCCGCACGGGAACCCACACAGTCCGAGGGGACGCGAACGACGGAGCGACCGCCCCGCGACGACGGGGCCCGGAAGGCGAGATGGCACGCGAGCCGCGTAGGGACAGGACACTGGCTGCCGAGGACATGACGAGCCGCATCGCCAGCTTCCCGGGGAGCTGCACGATGTGACGGACGCGCGCCTGGTCGCGGAGGAGTTCCTCTTCGACCTGGCCCGGGTGTCGGCGCCGTCGGCTCCGGAGCACTGGGACGACATACTCCTGGTGGTCACCGAGCTGGCGGCCAACGCCGTCCAGTACGCGCCGGGGCCGTTCCAGCTGCGCATGCGCCGCACGTTCGACGGGGTGCATGTGGTGATGCACGACACCAGCACCACCGAGCCGGCCCCGCGGCCCTTCCACCCCAACCGGGGCGGGGGCGGGATCGGCTGGCATCTGATCCACACACTGTGCGACCAGGTCAGCGTCGTGGGCGACGACCACGGCAAGGACATCCACGTCTTTCTGCCCTGGTGACGTCAGGCGTCGCGCAGGGGACCAGCACACTGACGGTCTTGCCGCCGCCGGGGCGCCCGTGGATCTCGATGTCCCGCGCCAGCCGGACCACCAGCGGCCAGCCGTAGCCGCCGGCGCGGTGCGCGCCCCCGGGGCGCCGGAGCCGGCGGCGGCCTCGAGGACGGCTTCGCTGTGGTCGTGGACGGCGATCCGTACGCCCTCCTCCGTCGTCCAGGTGTCGAAGCCGGCCAGTCCGGCGCCGTGCCGGATCGCGTTGGTGACCAGCTCCGACACCACGAGCGAGAGGTCGATCAGGTCCTGCCGGTGCGGGGTGCGGCCGTCCTGGTCCCACCGCTCCCGCACCGTCGCCTCGGCGTGCGCCCGCGCGGCGGCGGCACTGGTCACCCTGGTGCCGCCGCTCGGACGCGTCCGCCGTGCGGTGGTCACCCGGTCGGGCTCTCGCGCGACGGCAGCCGGTGATAGTAGTCACCGACCGCGGTGAGATAGTCGGGGTCCTGCGTCTCGCTGTCGGTGTGGAACCGGGGTGCGGCCTTCACCTCGGCCCGGGTGCAGGCCACCGTCAGCCTCCTCTCCCCGGCTCGACGGCCGCGACGACGCCGACCGGCACCACGAGGCTGCGGCCGAACACCCATACACCGGTGTCGACGACGAGGTGTCGCATGCCGTGGTGGTCGGCCCGGCGGTCCACCTGCCCGATGGTGCCGTCGCTCGCGACGACGGCGTAGCCCGTGAGGTCCTGCTCCTGGACGTGGTCCAGGTCCGGCGCGTATGACCAGATGCTGTCGATGGGCACTGCTCCTTGCCTCCCCGGTGACGACGGATCCCTGGGCCCGAGCCCAGCTCCTCACCAGCAGATACCCGGCAGGCGCCCGCGCATTCGAGCCGCGTGGACGAAAACCGCGCGCCCGCGGTCAAACCCGGTGCGCCCGGCGAAATCCGGCCGAGTACCCGTCAGGGGCCGGTGTATGCGCGTGGGAAGCGATTTCCCACCGGCTGCGTCACGCTTTGTTCCGGGCCCGCGACCTGGGTTAGCCTTCGGCGTATTTTCTCATCGCGCAAATCCGTGAACTGCGGAAACGCACACTGACGCTGCCGGAACGAGGGTGCGCATGACCAGCAAGAGCACCGAGGGGACCGAGGCGGCTCCGGGGACCAGGAGCTGCGGCGGCTGCTGGCGGGGCTGACGGCCGTACGGGACGGGGACTTCGGCACGCGGCTGCCGGATGACGCGGACGGCCTCATGGGGGACATCGGCAAGGTCTTCAACGGGATGGTGGACCAGCTGTCGGTGTTCACCTCCGAGGTGACCCGGGTGGCCCGCGAGGTCGGCACCGAGGGCGCGCTGGGCGGTCAGGCGCAGGTGCCGGGGGTGTCGGGCACCTGGGCGGATCTGACGGACTCGGTGAACGCCATGGCGGGCAACCTCACCGCGCAGGTCCGCAATGTGGCGCAGGTGACGACGGCGGTCGCCAAGGGCGATCTGTCTCAGAAGATCACCGTGGACGCCCGCGGTGAGATCCTCGAACTCAAGAACACCATCAACACGATGGTCGACCAGCTCTCCGCCTTCGCCGACGAGGTCACCCGCGTCGCCCGCGAGGTCGGCACCGAGGACGCCTCGGCGGGCAGGCCGATGTGCAGGGGTGAAGGGCACCTGGCGGGATCTCACCCACTCGGTCAACTTCATGGCCGGCAATCTCACCGGCCAGGTGCGCAACATCGCCCTGGTGGCGACCGCGGTCGCCAAGGGCGACCTCTCGCAGAAGATCACCGTGGACGCCCGCGGTGAGATCCTCGAACTCAAGAACACCATCAACACGATGGTCGACCAGCTCTCCGCCTTCGCCGACGAGGTCACCCGCGTCGCCCGCGAGGTCGGCACCGAGGACGCCTCGGCGGGCAGGCGCAGGTGCGCGGCGTGTCGGGCACCTGGAAGGACCTCACCGACAACGTCAACGTGATGGCGTCCAACCTCACCGGTCAGGTCCGCTCCATCGCCCAGGTCGCCTCCGCGGTGGGCCGGGGCGATCTGTCGCAGCGGATCAGGGTCGAGGCGGCCGGCGAGGTCGCGGCGCTGGCCGAGGTCATCAACACCATGGTCGACACGCTGTCGGCCTTCGCCGACGAGGTCACCCGCGTCGCCCGCGAGGTCGGCACCGAGGACGGCTCGGCGGCCAGGCGCATGTGCCGCATGTCGCGGGCACCTGGAAGGACCTCACCGACAACGTCAACTCCATGGCCAACAACCTCACCGGCCAGGTGCGCAACATCGCGCTGGTGACGACCGCGGTGGCCCGCGGCGATCTGTCGAAGAAGATCGACGTCGACGCGCGCGGCGAGATCCTCGAGCTGAAGACGACGATCAACACGATGGTCGACCAGCTCTCCGCCTTCGCCGACGAGGTCACCCGCGTCGCCCGCGAGGTCGGCACCGAGGGACGGCTCGGCGGCCAGGCGGAGGTCGAGGGTGTCTCCGGCACCTGGAAGCGGCTCACGGAGAACGTCAACGAGCTGGCCGGGAACCTCACCCGGCAGGTGCGGGCGATCGCGAAGGTCACCAGCGCGGTCGCCGAGGGCGATCTGACGCGGTCGATCACCGTGGAGGCCTCCGGCGAGGTCGCCGAGCTCAAGGACAACATCAACGCGATGGTGGAGTCCCTGCGCGAGACGACCCGCGCCAACCAGGAGCAGGACTGGCTGAAGACCAACCTCGCCCGGGTCTCCGGACTGATGCAGGGCCACCGCGAACTGCCCGTGGTCGCCGAGCTGATCATGGACGAGCTGGTGCCGCTGGTGGCGGCCCAGTACGGCGCCTTCTATCTCGCGGAGGACGGCGACGCCGGACCCGAGCTCAGGCTCGTCGGCTCCTACGGCTACCCCGACGACGACGCCCGGCCCACCCGGATCCCCTTCGGCCGCACCCTGGTCGGCCAGGCCGCGCGCAGCCGCCGCGCCATCACGGTGGACGAACTGCCGCCGGACTACGTCACCATCTCCTCCGGGCTCGGGCAGGTGGTGCCGAGCGCGCTGGTGCTGCTGCCCATCGTGGTCGAGGGCCAGGTCCTCGGTGTGATGGAGCTGGCGTCGGTGACCCCGTTCACCCAGATCCACCAGGATTTCCTGACCCAGCTGATGGAGACCATCGGCGTCAACGTCAACACCATCGTGGCCAACGCCCGTACCGACGAACTGCTGGTCGAGTCGCAGCGGCTCACCGCCGAACTGCAGGAACGTTCGGCGGAGTTGCAGACCCAGCAGGAGGAACTCCAGCACTCCAACGCCGAACTGGGCGACAAGGCGGCGCTGCTGGCCGCGCAGAACCGGGACATCGAGGCGAAGAACCTGCAGATCGAGCAGGCCCGGCAGGAACTGGAGGCGCGCGCCCAGCAGTTGTCGCTGGCCTCCAAGTACAAGTCGGAGTTCCTGGCCAATATGAGCCACGAGCTGCGCACCCCGCTCAACAGCCTGCTGATCCTGGCCCAGTTGCTCGCCCAGAACCCCTCGCGCAATCTCAGCCCGAAGCAGGTCGAGTACGCGCAGATCATCCACTCGGCGGGCTCGGACCTGCTGCAGCTGATCAACGACATCCTCGATCTGTCCAAGGTCGAGGCCGGCAAGATGGACGTCAGCCCCGAGCGGGTCGAGCTGCGCCGGCTCATCGAGTACGTCGAGGTCACCTTCCGGCCCATGACGACGCAGAAGAGCCTGGACTTCACCGTGACGACGGCGCCGGGCGCCCCGGCCGACCTGCTCACCGACGACTCCCGGCTGCGGCAGGTACTGCGCAACCTGCTGTCCAACGCGGTCAAGTTCACCGAGCGGGGCGGGGTGGAGCTGCGGATAGAGCCCGCGCCGGACGACGAGGTCCCCCGACGGTGCTGCGCGGCGGGCCCGTGGTGGCGTTCCGGGTGCGGGACACCGGAGTCGGTATCCCGGAGCAGCATCTGGAGGCGATCTTCGGGGCGTTCCAGCAGGCGGACGGTACGACGAGCCGCAAGTACGGGGGCACCGGACTCGGTCTGTCCATCACCCGGGAGATCGCCCATCTGCTGGGCGGCGCGGTGGCGGTGGACAGCGTCGCGGGCCAGGGCAGTACCTTCACGCTGTTCCTGCCGGTGGCCCGGCCGGACTTCGAGGACCTGCTGCGGCCCGCCGCCGCCACGGACGGGGACCGGGGCGAGGCGCTGCCGGAGGTGCCGGCCCGGCGGCCGCAGGCGATCGAGCCGGGCCCGTCGTCCGGGCGGCGGCCGCGGCGGCTGCTCGTCGTGGAGGAGCGTCCCCGGGGCTGTTGACCCTGGTGGCGGAGAGCGTCGTCCAGGACGTCACGCACGGCGACGGCACCTCCAGGCCGTCGGTCGACATCCTCACCGCCGTCGGCGCCCAGGAGGCGGCCGGGGCGCTGGCCGCCGATCCGTGCCACTGCGTGGTGCTGGAGCTCGGCATGGCCGAGGAGGAGGTCACCCGGTTCCTGGAGGCGCTGCGCGGCGACTCCGCCCTGGCGAGCGTGCCGGTGCTGGTGCACAGCGGCCACCGGGCCGACGCGGCGGTGGAGGAGCATCTGCGGTCCCGTGCCGCGGGCACCGCGCTGGAGTTCCTGTCCAGCCTCGACGAACTGCGCGAACGCATCGCCCTGCACCTGTCGGCGGAGGAGCCCGGCGACGTGCTGTCGCTGGTGCGGCCCGACGAGCCGCAGTGGCCGGCGCCGCAGACCGTCGTGGACGGCGCGTTCGCCGGCCGTACCGTCCTCGTCGTCGACGACGACGCCCGCAACCTCTTCGCGCTCAGCGGCATCCTGGAGCTGCACGGCTTCCGGGTGCTGCACGCGGAGAACGGCCGCAAGGGCATCGAGCGGCTGGTGAACAACCCGGACGTGGCGCTCGTTCTGATGGACGTGATGATGCCCGAGCTGGACGGCTACGCGGCCACGGCGGAGATCCGCGCCATGGAGCGGTACGCCGAGCTGCCCATCATCGCCGTCACCGCCAAGGCGATGCCCGGGGACCGGGACAAGAGCCTCGCCTCGGGGGCCAGCGACTACGTCACCAAACCGGTCGACACGCAGGACCTGATCGCCTGTGTCCGCCGCTGGCTGCCCGCGTGAGCGCGCGGGAGCGGCCGGACGCGTCCGGACTCCGGCGCGCGGCCGGGCCCGCCGGGGTGTCGGCCGACTCGCCCGTGGGCCGGCTCGCGGCCACGGTGGACCGGCTCAGCGGGGAAGTGCGGGCCGCGCAGGCCGAGGCCGAGGGCCGGGCGCTGATCGAGCTCGCCAAGGGCATCCTCGTCGAGCGCCTCGGGTGCGGTCCCTCGCAGGCCGCCCGGCAGCTCACCGAGCTGACCGAGCAGGCCGGGACGACGCAGCTGGAGTTCGCGGTCGAGGTCATCAACCAGGCCGCCCGGGACCGGGTGTCGGAGGTGACGGACGCCTTCATGGCCGCCACCCGGGCCGCCGAGGAGGCGGGGCCCGGCCCCGCCGCCGCACGGCTGCGCGCGGCCGAGAGCGGGGCGCTGGCGGCGGACGACACCCAGGCCGTGGCCGAGTCCCTGCTCGCGCAGGCGCTGCGCCCGCTGGGCGCGGTGGCCGTGGCGATCTGGGCGGCCGGCGCCGACGGGTCGCTCACCCTGGCGGGCAGTGCCGGGTTCTCCCCGGCGGAGGCGGCGCGCTGGTACTACGTGCCGCCGGACGTGGCGACGGTCGCCCGGTGCGGTCTCGCGGAGCGCGACGGTCTGTGGATCGCGTCGCTGGCCGAGCGGGGCCTGCCGAGTGTCGGCCGGCACCATCACCCGGACGGCGGCAGGGCGGCCGTGCCCGCCGGCACGGCCGGCCGGGTGTACGGCGTCCTGGAGATCGTCTGGCCGGACCGGCTGCCCGAGCAGCCGCCGCAGATCGTGCGCCAGGTGGAGGCGCTGGCGGAGCTGTGCGCGCACACCCTGGAGACGTACACGCCGCCGGGCGGGCCCGATCAGGAGTCCCGGGCGCCGCAGGACGCCGCCGAGCTGATGGATCTGGCCGACGGGCTGTACGACCCGGCCCTGGTCCTGGTGCCGCAGCCGGACGCGCAGGGGAACCTGCTGGACTTCCGTATCCAGCACGTCAACAGCCGTTTCCTGGACCCGGCGGGCCGGCCGCGGGCCATGGTCAACGGGGCGCTGCTGCTCGAGGCGTATCCGATGGCCGCCGGGGAGGGCGACCTCTTCCAGCGGATCGAACGGGTGTATGCCACCGGGGAGCCGTTCCGGGCCCGGCGGATGCAGCTGACCGCCCTGGTCGACCAGGTGCCGCTGGCGGCGGTCGCGGACATCAGCGTCACCCGGCACGGCTCCGGCATTCTGTTCATCTGGCGGATCGAGGACGAGACGGCCCGCCTGGCGAGCCTGCTCCAGCACGCCCAGCGGCTGGGCCGGATCGGCGGTTTCGAGGAGAACCTCCTCACCGGCGAGATCACCTGGAACGGGCAGCTGTTCGACCTTTACGGGCGTCCGCAGTCCGGTCTGCCGGTGCCGCTGGAGGAGCTGCCCGCGCACGCCCACCCCGACGACGCCGTCACCATCGGCCGCTTCCTGCGCACCCTGCTGCACCACCGGCGCCCGGCGTCGGCCGCGTTCCGGCTGCAGCGGCCGGACGGGGTGACCCGGCACATCCGGGTCGTCGCCGAGCCGGTCCTGGACACCGACGGCCGGCTGCTCACCACCCGGGGCGCCTACCAGGACATCTCCTCCCAGCACTGGACCGAGGTGGCGCTCGCCGCCACCCGCGACCAGCTGGCGCACACCGAGCAGCAGGCCGGCGAACGCGACCGGCTGACGCTCCAGCTGCAGCGGGCCATCATGCCGCCCACCCAGGCGCCGCTCCAGGTGCCCGGTCTCGACGTCGCGGTCCGCTACCGGCCCGCGGAGGCCGAGCAGCTGGTCGGCGGCGACTGGTACGACGCCGTGGTGCTGCCGTCCCGGCTGGTGCTGCTGTGCGTGGGCGACGTCGCCGGGCACGGCATAGAGGCGGCGACCAGCATGGTCGTCCTGCGCAACGCGCTGCGCGGGCTCGCCGTCACCGGCGCGGGCCCCGGGCAGCTGCTGTCGTGGCTGAACATCGTGGCGCACCACCTCACCGGCGGCATCACCGCCACCGCCGTGTGCGGGCTGTACGACCCGGAGTCGCGCACCCTGCGCTGGGCCCGCGCCGGTCATCTCCCGCCGGTGCTGGTGCGCGGCTCCCAGGCCGCTCCGCTGCCGTTGGTGCGCGGGATGCTGCTCGGTGCCGTACCGGACGCGGCGTACGAGGAGTCGGAGGTACGGCTGGCCGCCGAGGACAATCTGCTGATGTACACGGACGGTCTGATCGAGCGCCGGGACCGCACGGTGGAGGAGTCGCTGACCCATCTCCTCACCACCGCCGCGACCGCGCCGGGCACGCTCGACCAGCGGCTGGACCGGCTGCTCACCTACAGCAGGTCGGACACGGACGACGACACCTGCATCGTGGGGATCCGGGTCGGCTGAGCCGCCCGGTCCGGCCGGGCCGATGTATGACAGGGCGATTCGGGGTACGCGCGGCTGCGCGACCAAGAGCTTGATCACCTTGTTGGAGGTACTCGTGCCCATTGCCCAGGACCCGTTGTCCGTCGAGGTGACCCTGCCGCGTGCGGACGTGGCGCTGCTCACTGTGGAGGGGTACTTGGACGTCGACACGGCGACCGAGTTCCAGCACCATCTGGCGAACCAGCTGCATCACGGCCGCCGGCATTTCCTGCTCGACCTTTCGGCGGTCCCCTTCATGGACTCGTCCGGTATGAACATCATCCTCCGGGTCTATCAGGAGGCCCGTGAGCTGCCGGGGAGCGTGCACATCATCTCCCCGCCCCGGCGGTGCGCCGCATCCTGGATCTGACGGGCGTGAGCATCACGGTGCCCGTCTCGGAGAGCGCCGAGGAGGCGCTGGAGCGCGTGGCCGCGATGCTGGAGACGCCGGTCGAGCCGGAGGCCTGAGCACGGTCCGGACGCTCCGGCCCGATGCCGCCGGAGCGTGGTTAGAGTGGCCATCCGGCCGATTTCCGCAGCGCGGCCCCGGTATGCGGGCGCGGTGCGGCACGACGACTGACGAGGAGAAGAACCAGGTGCCGGAACGTGAAGCGGGCGGATCGCTGGGAACACCGACGGACGAGGTCAGGGACTTCCTGCGGCGCCGGCGCGAGCAGATCGCCCAGCGCTGGGCGGACGAGCCCCTGTTCCGTACGGTGTTCACGGTCTCGCGCGACGAGGCGGTGGAGGCGGGCAAGGCGGTCGTCGACGCGCTGGCGCAGGTCGCCGACGCGCGACGGGTCGAGGACCCGGACGCGGCGGGCTTCACCGCGGTGCGTGAGCAGCTGGCCCGGATGGGCGCGGCCCGCGCCCGCGCGGGGCTGTCGCCCGCCCAGGTGGCGGGCGAACTGGCCGCGCTGTGGCCGCCGGTGGAGAACCTGCTGGTCGCCGATCTGGACCAGGCCCCACCGCAGGGGCTGCGGGAGTGTTCGACCACCCTGAGCGTGCTCCTCGGGACACTGCGGCTGGTGGCCATGCAGACGGCGCTGAGCGAGGGCCAGGCGCTCATCGACCGGCAGCGGCTGCAACTGCTGGAGGTGGCGACCCCGGTGATCAAACTGTGGGACGGCATCGTGGCGGTCCCGCTGATCGGCACACTGGACAGCGCCCGCAGCCAGGTGGTGATGGAGACCCTGCTGGACGCGGTCGTCGACCAGCACGCCCGGTTCGCGATCCTCGACATCACCGGTGTGCCGACGGTCGACTCGCTGGTGGCGCAGCACCTGATGAAGACGGTCGCCGCGGCCCGGCTGATGGGCGCGGAGTGTGTGGTGTCCGGTATCCGTCCGGCGATCGCGCAGACCATCGTGCACCTGGGTCTGGACCTCGGCACGGTGAAGACGCGGGCGAGCCTCGCCGACGCGCTCGGCTACTGCCTGCACGAACTGGGGACGAACATCGTGCACTCGGCACCCGACGGTGCGGGCCGCCGGTGAACGAGGGGTTCTCCCGCCCGGTCGCGGGACATGTTCCGGTCCTCCGGCTCGGCGACGTGCTGCTGGTCACCCTCCAGGGGATCTGTACGACAGCTCGGCGCAGCAGCTTCAGCAGGACCTCTCCGAGACGATCGCCCGCAGCGGCGTCACGGGAGTGGTCATCGACATCTCCGGGGTGGAGATCATCGACTCCTTCCTCGGGCGTGTGCTGGCCGAGATCGCCGCGCAGACGGAGCTGCTGGCCGCGCGGACCGTGCTGGCGGGTATGCGGCCCGCGGTCGCCATCACCCTGGTGGAGCTGGGTCTGACGCTGCCGGGGATGCGGACCGCGCTCACCACCGAGGCGGCGATGGAGCTGCTGGCGCGGCCGGCCGTGGCGTTCCGTTCCGGTGGCAGGCACGAGGAGAGTCCGTGATGCACACCGCCGCGGGCGTGGAAGCCCGCCTGCCCATCCAGTCGGACATGGACCTGGTATGGGTGCGTCAGCATGTGCGGCAGGCCGCCGCCCTGCTCGGCTTCGGCCTGGTGGACCAGACGAAACTGGTGACCGCCGCCAGCGAGCTGGCCCGCAACACCCTGGTGCACGGCGGGGGCGGGCTGATGGAGGCGTCGCACGTCACCAGCGGGGGCGTCGACGGGCTGCGGCTGGCGTTCAGCGACTCGGGACCCGGCATCCCCGATCTCGACCGGGCGCTGAGCGACGGCTACACCTCGGGCGACGGGCTGGGGATGGGGCTGGGCGGGGCACGGCGCCTGGTGCACGACTTCGGGGTGGAGAGCGCCCCGGGGGCGGGAACCACGGTGCGGGTGACCTCGTGGGTGACCCGGCCGCCGCATCCGCGTGAGGATCTCTGATGCCCCGGGTGCGGTATGTGCCGGTGCAGGACTCGACCCGGGTGCGGGACGTCCGGGTGGCGGCTGAGGAGGCCGCTGCGGAGGCCGGGCTCGACGACCGGCGCACCGCCGCCGCGGCACTGGTCGCGACCGAGCTGGCGACGAACCTCCTGAAGTACGCGCAGGCGGGCGAGGTGATCGTCGAGGTCGTGGACCCGCCCGTCCTGCGGGAGGGCCGGCCGGACCGGGTCGTGCAGATCACCGCGCTCGACCACGGCCCCGGCATCGCCGATGTGGCCGGCGCGCTGCGGGACGGGTTCACCACGACCCGCTCGCTCGGCGCGGGCCTCGGCACCTGCCGGCGGATCGCCGACGACTTCGGCCTGCACAGCGTGCTCGGCCGCGGCACGGTGGCGGTGGCCCGCGTCGGCCCGGTGGGCGGCTCCGGGGCCGCCGGGGTTGCAACGGCCCTTCGCGGGCGCCGACGCCTCCGGGGTCGGGGCGCACGCGGGGGCGCTCATGCCCCTTCACCGGCGCGAAAGGCTCCGGTGTGCACACCGGGGGCGGCGACGGACGGTTCCCGGACGGCTCCGGGACGCGGGGAGGCGGCAGCGACCTCGCCGTGCGGGCCGGGGGCGTCAACGTGCCGTTCGCCGGCGCGGACCACTCGGGGACGCATGGGCCTGGGTGCGGTCCGGTGACCGGCTGACGCTGATGCTGGCCGACGGGCTGGGGCACGGCAGCGAGGCGGCGCACGCCTCCGGCGCCGCCGTCGACGCGCTGCGGCACTCGGCCGGGCTGTCGCCCGCCGAGTGTCTGGCGAAGCTGCACGCGGCGCTGTCCGGCACCCGGGGCGCGGCCGTCGCCGTGGCACAGCTCGACACCTGGGCCGGCCGGCTGCGGTTCGCCGGCATCGGCAATGTGACGGCCCGGCTGCGGGAGGGCGACCGGTGGCGGTCGCTGCTGTCCCGGCCCGGCATCGTCGGGGTGCACCGGCCCGGCACCGTACGCGAGGACGACGTCGCCTGGACCGGGGAGAGCCTGCTGATCCTGCACACCGACGGTCTGCCCAGCCGCTGGACGCCGCCCTCGGACACGGGGGTGCCGCCGGCCGACCCGGCCGTGACGGCCGCCGTGGCCGTCCGGGACGCCGGCAGTTCCGCGCGTCCGCTGCGGGACGACACCGCCGTGGCCGTGCTGGCCCCCGCCCCGCCGGACCGCCCATGAGCCACACCTGGCGGATCCGTACCGTCACGGACGCGGCCCGTGCCCGTATCGCCGTGGCCCGGCTGGCCGCGGCGTGCGGGGTGCCCACCGTCGAACGCGCCCGGCTGGCCGCGGCGCTCAGCGGCCGGCTGCGGCAGTGCCTCATCAAGGGCGGCGACTGGGTGCTCACCCTGGACGCCCCCGGCTCCCCGCCGACGCCGGGACCCTGCACGTGGCGCTGGTGCCGGCTCCCGGCGCGGGCGCCGCGGGCCGCGCCCCTGGACGGTGACCGCCCCGTGCCCGGAGCCGGGCCGGATGTCCGGCGCGGGCACGGTGACGGACGAACCGGACGACCTGTCCGAGGCGCTGCTCGGCGCCGACGAGGACACGGCGGCGGTGCTGAACCGGCTCGCCGAGCAGGAGGAGCTGGTCTCCTTCCACCGGGAGGAGCTGCACCAGACCAACCAGGGCGTCCTGGCCCTGCACGCCGAACTGGACGCGGCGGGACGCGCGCAGCGGGAAGCGTTCGCCGCCGAGCGCCGGGCCCGTACCGAGGCGGAGGAGGCGCGCCGCCGGCTGACGTTCCTGGCGGACGCCAGCGCCGTGATGAACGCCTCCCTGAACCACGACGAGATCGTGCGCCGGCTGCCGGTGCTGCTGGTGCCGCGGTACGCCCGCCATGTCGACATATGGCTCTTCGACGACGAGGACGACGACCGGTACCGGCCGACGTCCCGTCCGGGCGCGGCGGTCGAAGCGGCCCGCACCGGCCGGCCGCAGTACGCCGCCGACCTCCCCGGCGGTCTGCCCGGCGTGGACGACCGGCCCGCGTCGGTCCTGGACGACGGTCGGCCGCTGCTCTGCGTCCCGCTGCTGGCCCGGCGTGCGCCGCTCGGGGTGCTGACGCTGTCGCCGCCCGGCGAGCGCTGGGACCCGGACGACGCCGTGATGCTGCTGGAGGTCGCCCGGCGGGCCGGCACCGCCCTGGACAACGCCCGCCGCTTCGAGCACAACCGCGACATCGCCGAGACCCTGCAGCGCGCCCTGCTCACCGATCTGCCGGCCACCCCGGGCCTGGCCCTGGCCGCCCGCTATCTGCCGGCCACCCACGGGCTGAACATCGGCGGTGACTGGTACGACGCCTTCCGGCAGCCGGACGGCGGTCTGATCACCGTCATCGGCGATGTGACCGGACACGGGCTGCACGCGGCGGTGATGATGAGCCAGCTGCGCACCGCGCTGCGCGCCTACGCCGTCGACGGCGACAGTCCCGGCCGGCTGCTGACCCGGCTGCACGGGTATCTGCGCCATCTCCAGCCCGATCTGTTCGCCACGGCGGTCATCGCCCGCTTCCATCCGGAGGAGCAGACGCTGACGTGGGCCGCCGCCGGTCATCCGCCGCCGGTGCTGCGGCTGCCCGACGGACGGGTGCGCACCCTGGACGCCAAGCCGGGCGCGATGCTCGGCATCCCGCTGCGGCAGGACATCGCCGACCACACCGAACGGCTGACGCCAGGTTCGACGCTGGCGCTGTACACGGACGGGCTGGTCGAGCGGCGCGCCCGGGGCATCGACCCGGGCATCGAACGGCTCGCGACGGTCCTCGGATCGTTCGGTTCGGCGGAACTGGACGCCGATCTCGAGGACTCGGCGGACCGGCTGCTGCACCCGCTGCTCAGCGATTCCGAGCGGGACGACGACGTGTGCCTGCTGCTGTGCCATCTGCGCGGCTGAACCCGGCACCGGCGGCTTCCCGGTGCGTTCCCGCCGAGGTGCGGGCATCGTGGTGCTGAACAGGGGCACGCGTCAGTGGTCGATGTTCGAGGCCGGCCACTGGAGCCGCACGAAGGGATGGACACCGTGACACGACCCAGGATCCTGGTGGTGGGCGCAGGTTTCGCCGGTGTGGAGTGCGTGCGCCGGCTGGAGCGCAGGCTCGCCCCCGACGAGGCCGACCTCACACTGGTGACGCCGTTCTCCTACCAGCTCTACATGCCGCTGCTCCCCCAGGTGGCCTCGGGTGTGCTGGCCCCGCAGTCGGTCGCGCTGTCCCTGCGCCGCAGCGAGCGGTACCGCACCCGGATCATCCCGGGCGGGGCCATCGGCGTGGACCTGCGGTCCAAGGTGTGTGTCGTCCGCATCGTCAACGGCGAGATCGTCAACGAGCCGTACGACTACATCGTGCTGGCCCCCGGCAGTGTCACCCGCACCTTCGACATCCCGGGGCTGACGGACCACGCCTTCGGGCTGAAGTCGCTGGCCGAGGCGGCCTATCTGCGCGACCACGTCATCTCCCAGCTCGACCTCGCCGACGCGAGCCACGATCCGGCCGAGCGGGCCTCGAGGCTGCAGTTCGTGGTCGTCGGCGGCGGTTACGCCGGCACCGAGACCGCGGCCTGTCTGCAGCGGCTGACGCACGCCGCCGTCAAGCGCTACCCCCGGCTGGACCCGGGTCTGATCAAGTGGCATCTCATCGACATCGCGCCGAAGCTGATGCCCGAACTGGGCGACAAGCTGGGGCGCAGTGCGCAGGAGATCCTGACCCGGCGCGGCATAGAGATCTCGCTGGGCGTCTCCATCGCGAAGGCGGGCGCCGAGGAGGTCACCTTCACCGACGGCCGGGTGGTGCCCACGCGCACCCTGATCTGGACCGCCGGGGTCGTCGCCAGCCTGCTCATCGCCACGCTCGGCGCGGAGACCGTGCGGGGGCGGCTCGCCGTCAACGCGGACATGTGCCTGCCGGGCCACGACGGGGTGTTCGCGCTCGGCGACTCGGCGGCGGTGCCCGACGTGGCCAAGGGCGACGACGCCGTGTGCCCGCCGACCGCGCAGCACGCCCTGCGGCAGGGCCGGCACGTCGCCGAGAACGTCATCGCCACGCTGCGGGGCCAACGGGCCCGGCCGTACGTCCATCACGACCTGGGGCTCGTGGTGGACCTCGGCGGCACCGACGCGGTGTCCAAGCCGCTCGGCATCGAACTGCACGGGCTGGCCGCCCAGGTGGTGGCCCGCGGCTACCACTGGTCGGCGCTGCGCACCGGTGTCGCGAAGACGCGGGTGATGACGGACTGGCTGCTGAACGCGGTCGCGGGCGACGAATTCGTGCGCACCGGGTTCCAGGCGCACCGGCCGGGCAATCTGCGGGACTTCGATTATCTGGACGCCTATCTGACGCCGGAGCAGGTGCGGTCGCACGTGGCGGAGGCGGGCCGGTCGGCACGGTGACGCCGGGGAGGACGGACGGGCCGCCGCTCGCGGGGCCGGGGTGCGGAGAGAGTGCGGTGGAGTGAAGGCGGCGGGACGCTCCGCGGGAGCACGGCTGCGGGACCGTCTGGCGGCGTCGGACCCCGGGCTGCTGCGGCTGACGGCGGGGCTGCGGACGGTGGGGGCGATCGCGGTGACGCTGGCCGTGCTGGCCTCGGCGGGCAGCGACGTCACCCATCTGGTGGCGGGGGCGATGGGGGCGATGGTCGCCACCTTCGCCATCCGGGAGAAGCAGCGCGGCGCCCAGGCGGTCACGCTGGCGCTCGGGCTGCCGGTGGCGCTGGTGTCGGTGTCGCTGGGCGCGGTGCTCTCCGAGCGGGTCCTGGTCGGGGACGTCTTCTTCGTGGTGCTCATCTTCGCCGCGGTGTACGGCCGCCGGTTCGGTGACCGCGGGACCGCGCTCGGTCTGATCGGCTTCCAGGTCTACTTCGTGTCCCTGTTCGTCGGCGCGTCCGCCGGGCAGCTGCCGGGGCTGTGGGCGGCGCTGGCCGTCGCGTTCGGGTCCAGCGCGCTGCTGCGGTTCGCTGTCGTGCCGGTGACGCCGTCCGGGCTGCTGCTGCGGCTGCGGCAGGCCTTCCGGGCCCGGCTGGGCCAGCTGGTGTCCGCACAGCTGACGCTGCTGGACGCCGGGCCGGACGAGATGGACAAGGCGCTGGAGGACGTACGGCTGGCCAACGCGCGGCTGCACGAGACCGCGCTGATGATCCAGAGCCGGCTGGAGGAGGGCACACCGGACGAGCCGACGGCGCGGCTGGTGCAGCGCCGGATCGCGGACGCGGAGATCGCGGCCGAGCGGCTGGGGCTGCTGCTGCTGTCCGCGCGCAGCGCCGAGCGGGCGGACACCCTGACCCTGCATCTGCCCGGGGCGCCCGCGCCGGAGGTGGGCCGGCTGCCCGGCCCGGACGAGGCCACCGCCCTGCTGCGGCGGGACCTGCGCGCGCTGCGGGTGCTGGTGGTGCGCACCCACCCCGGCGGTACGAGCGTGGCCAGGCTGCGCAACCGGCTGCTCGGTTACCGGGACGAGGAGAACCTGCCCGCCGCCACACCGGCCGTACGGGACGTGTTCCGGGCCGTCGGCGAGACCGCGCGCGCGGTGATGGGGCTGCGGGTCGCCCTGGAGGGTCCGCAGGACGAGTCGGACGACAGTCCGGCGACGGCCAGGTCCCGGAGGAGCTGGACGCCGAGGACGCCGCCATCGCCGGTGAGGAGGCCGAGGAGACCCAGGAACCGAAGGGGCTGGAACGGCCCACCACGCGCGCGGCCGTGCAGGTCTCGGTGGGTTCGACGCTGGCGATCGCCGGGGGTGAGCTGCTGTCCTCGCAGCGCTGGTACTGGGCGGTGCTGACCTGCTGGATCGTCTTCCTCAACACGGCGTCGACCGGCGAGATCCTGGTCAAGGGCTACCGGCGGCTGCTGGGTACGGTGTTCGGCGTGGTGGCCGGCATCCTGCTGGCGGCGCTGGTGGGGCGGCACACGTGGACGGCGTTCTTCCTGGTGCTGGTGCTGATCTTCGCCATGTTCTACACGGCGCCGCTGTCGTACACGCTGATGTCGTTCTTCGTGACGGCGATGCTGGGGCTGCTGTACACACTGCTGCACACCTACAGCTGGGAGGTGCTGGTGCTGCGGGTGCAGGAGACGGCGCTGGGGGCGGCCTGCGGGGTGGTCGCGGCGGCGCTGGTGCTGCCGGTGAAAACGGACCGGCGTACCAACGAACTGCTGGTCACCGTGCTGAAGCGGCTCGCCGAGGTCACCGAGGCGGCCGTCGGACAGCTCAGCGGCGGGCCGGCCGGGGATCTGCTGGACAAGGCGCGGGAGCTGGACCAGGCGCTCGGCGACCTGCGGTCGGCGACCCAGCCGCTGACGCACCCGGTGACCCTGCTGCGGAACCGGCGCACCAACGCGCGCTATGTGGTGGCGCTGCTGGAGACCTGCGCATACCACGCCCGCGCGCTGGCGGCGACTGCGGAGCTGCTGCCGACGCATCCCTCGATCGCGGCGGACCCCGGCTGCGCGGGGCGGCGGGGCGCACGGTCCGCAACATCGTGACGATCGCGGACCGCGTCGCCGAGGAGAACGTCACGGCACCGGTCGAGACGGGCCCGAGCATCGCCTCCTCCTGGGCGGCGACGGCACCGCCCGCTACGGCCGCATCACCGACCGGGTCCTACGCCACCTGGAACGCCTGGACGAGGCGGTGGTGGGCCTGGCCCGCCCTCTGTCGGTCCCGGTGAAACCCACCGACCGCTGACCTCGCCCTATGCGTGTACGGCCCCGGCGCGCTGCCGGGGCCGTACACGCATATGAGGGAGTCAGAAGTCGGTCGGGAGGCCGCTCGCTTCGGCTATGCCTCGCAGTTCCTCGTTCTGACGGTGGCGGTCCCTGATGTAGTCGGCGATCTCACCGAGGCGGGACGGGTCGGCGGCGGTGGCCGCGTCGGTGACCACGCGGACCGGGCCGGTCTCGTCCACCTCCAGTTCGACCACCTCGTTGTCCAGCCGGCCGGTGACGGCGGTGGCGATGACCAGGGCCGCCTCGTCACGGACCTCCTGGGGCAGTTCCTCGTCCGCGTCGTTCAGCGCGAGGTCCATGCCGGCCAGCCGGTGTTCCTCGATCGCCTGGAGGACCGGCTCCACCACCTGGAGCAGAAGCCGGTAGTCCTCGGTGTCCATCCGGACCCGCAGGAGGTCCAGGTAGACGTCCACGGGCCTGCCTTCCGGGGGAATCTCGGATTCGCTCATCCGCTACGGGTTCCCCGCACATCGCGGGTCATACGGCTGCCGGGGCACCGGCTCCGGCCGGCTCCTGCTCGGCCGCCGCCAGCCAGCCGCGCGCGAGGTCGAGGGCCTGGCGTACGTCCCGCGTGCCGGTCGACACGCACAGCGTGTACGCCAGGTCGCCGGTCCGCGGGTCGGCGGCCGGCAGGGTCTCGTACTCCTCGACGAGCCGGCGCAGCACGGTGGGGTGGGGCTTCAGCATGTGTCTCGCTTCCTGGTGGGGGCGGGCGGCTCTCACGCCGTCGCCGAGTGTCCGCCGGTACCGCGGCGGCCGGTGCGCTGTCCCATCGCGTCGGCGCGCACGCGCGCGCAGCTGCGGCTGATGAGACGGGAGACGTGCATCTGGGAGATACCGAGCCGGTCGGCTATCCGGCTCTGGGTCATGTCCTCGAAGAACCGCATGTAGAGGATGGCGCGCTCGCGCTCCGGGAGCCGGCGCAAGCCCTCCTTGGCGGACTCGCGGTCGACGACGACGTCGTACGAGGCGTCCGCGGAACCCAGGGTGTCGGCGAGGCTGTAGCCGTCGTCGTCGGAGGAGAGTTCCGCGTCCAGGGACAGGGTGCTGAAGCTCTCCAGCGCCTCCATCCCGGCGCCGACCTCCTCCTCGGTCAGCCCGGTGTGGGCGGCGACGGCCGCGAGGGACGGTTCGGGGCTGCCCGGGTGCTGGGTGAGTTCGCGCCGGGCCACCCGCACCTTGTTGCGCAGTTCCTGCACCCGGCGCGGCACCCGCAGGGCCCACATCCGGTCGCGGAAGTGCCGCTTGACCTCGCCGGTGATGGTGGGGACGGCATAGCTCTCGAAGGCCCCCGGCCCGGATCGAACCGGTCGATGGCCTTGACCAGGCCGAGGGCGGCGACCTGGCGCAGGTCCTCGACGGCCTCACCGCGGTCGCGGAACCGTCCGGCGATGCGGTGGGCCATGGGCAGCCACGCGGTGACCAGCTCGTCGCGGACGGCGTCCCGCTCGGGGCCGTCCTCCAGCGAGGTCAGCCGGGCGAACAGCGCGGCGGTGTCGGGGGCGTCGTCGTGCCGCCGGCGGGCCGCCGCGGTCGTCGTGTCGGAGGGGCCGGGACGATGGGTGGGCGAGTCAATGAGCATGCGGTTCGCTCCCGAACGGTGGTTTCCAGGGGATCTACCGCGGGAGCGGTCGCCACCAGGGCGCCCGGAGGGGCCGACAGCAGCCGAACCTCTCCCGCTGGCGCGCCTCCGGTCCGAAGCACGACCCTCCGATTGCCCCCTCGCCGGTGGAACAAACTCCGCTTCCGCACACGATGTGCGCGGGCCTGTTCCGGCTGCTCAGGACAGGGGCACCACGGCGGTGATGCACTTGCCGCCGGCGGGCAGGTCGGACACCCGGACGTCGCGGGCCAGCCGGCACACGATGGGCCAGCCGTGGCCGCCCGGGCGGCGGCGTCCCTGCCGGTCGGCGAGGGGTACGACGACGGGCAGTTCGTCGCTGCGGTCGCTGACCGACAGGCGTACCCCGGGGCCGCTGACGTCGACCTGGAAGGCGGTGACGCCGCCGCCGTGCAGCATGGCGTTGGTGGTGAGTTCGGAGGCGACGAGCAGGGCGTCGGCGAGAGCCTCGGTGTCGCAGTGGGTGTGGGTGGCCCGGCAGCGTTCGGCCACCGCGCGGGCCACGGCCTCGCGGACGTCGGCGGGACGGCACGGGCACGGGGTGCGGCCCGGTGGGTCCCGGGCGCTTCAAGGGGTTCGGTCTGGTACTCCTGACACATCCTGCGGCTCCCTGATCGGTGAAGTACGTCGATGAAAGATGCCTCGGACCTCTCTTTGCGGCTCACCTGTCCCGGTGGCGGCAAACCTCCCGGCCACATCCTGATCGCCTGTCATCCGGACGGCGGACGGGGGTACGCGGACGGTATGACCGATGTGGTGGACTCGGACGAACTGCTGCGGCGCATCCGGCGGGCACGGGCCTGCGCGGCACAGGAGGAGCGGGCCTGGCGGGCCCGGGGCGACGAACTGGGGCGGGCGGAGCCCGCCGATCCCGGCGCGGCACGCGACGCCGAGGTGCGCGAGGTGGCGTACGGGGTGGTGCTGCGGGTGCTGGACGAGATCCTGACACCGGGCAGACACACCGCGCGGAGCTGACCGGGGGCGGTGAAGGGGCCGGGTGACGTCCGTGACGGCTCCATGGTGAAACAGGTCACTCAACCGGGTTTCCCTTGCCTGATCGCCCGACAGGTGGTTTATCGTTCACTCATACGTGGTGGCGGGGTCGACCTGCGTCCTCCGGTCATCACCGCTTACGGCCCTGGCTGGCTTCCCCGTCCAGCCAGGGCTTTTTCATGCCCGGGCACGGCCTGCGGACGGGAGCCGGACGTGTCACGTCCGCCGAGGTGCCCCGAACGGCCGCAGCGGCTGAAATGAACGTAGGAAAGCACCGGAACCGTAGCCCCGGCGAGGAGCCCCGCGTCATGACCAAAGCGATCAAACTCCTGACCGCCCTTCCCCGCCGCAGCGCGAGCGCCTGATGACACTGGCGCGGGAGGTGTCCTTCCCCGAGGACACCCGGATCTTCGAGGCGGGCGGCACCGCCGACCGCTTCTGGGTGATCCGCTCCGGCGCGGTCTCGCTGGACCAGCGGGTGAACGACCTGCACCGGGTGACCGTCGCCGGCCTCGGCGCGGGCGATCTGCTGGGCTGGTCCTGGCTGTTCCCGCCGCACGAGTGGGACTTCGGCGCGGTGGCCTTCAGCCCGGTGCGCGCCTACGAGTTCGAAGCGGCGGCCGTCCTGCACCTCTGCGAGGAGGAACCACCGCTCGGCCTCCTGCTGGTGCGCAACGTCGCCGAGGTCCTCGCCCACCGCCTGGAGACGACCCGCGGCAAGCTGCTGGAGCAGTACGCGATGCACCGGCGGAGCGGAGCGCTGTAGGCCCTCCGGCCGGCGGATCCGGCGCGGCCGGTCGCGCGGTTCCCCGCGCCGCTTCGGGTCGGCTGCGGCCCGACCCTGCTCCGTCCGGGGACGGCCCGTCGGGACGTACGACGGGATGCGAGGCCCTCCGGATTCAGGCCCCGGCGATGAGCGTGAGACCGAGGACGATCATGGTGGCGGCGACCAGACCGTCCAGCACCCGCCAGGCTGCGGGACGGGCCAGGAAGCGGCCGAGCAGCCGGGCGCCGAAGCCGAGCGCGGCGAACCAGCAGACGCTGGCGAGTACGGCGCCCAGGCCGAAGGTCCAGCGCAGCGGTCCGTGGTCGGCGGCGACCGAGCCCAGCAGGAACACCGTGTCGAGGTAGACGTGTGGGTTGAGCCAGGTCAGGGCGAGGCAGGTGAGCACGGCACGGCGCCGGGAGGTCGCCGCCTCCCCGTCCGTGCGCAGTCCGGCGCCGGCCGGGCGGAACACCCGCCGGGCGGCCAGGGCGCCGTAGCAGAGCAGGAACGCGCCGCCGATCCATCCGACCGCCGTCAGCGCGCCGGGCCACGCCACGACCACCGCGCCGACCCCGCCGACGCCAAGGGTGATGAGGGCCGCGTCGGACAGGGCGCAGATGGCGACGACGGCCAGTACGGCGTCACGCCGGACGCCCTGCCGCAGGACGAAGGCGTTCTGGGCACCGATGGCGACGATGAGGGAGAGGCCGGTGCCGAAGCCGGCGGCGGCGGTGGTCAGGGCGCTGGTCATGGCGACGACGCTATGGCGGGAATACATCTGCAGTACAGCTGAGGATTCTTACGTACCCTTAGCTCTCGTGATGACCGATCTCCCGTTGGACCAGGTACGGACCCTGCTCGCCGTGGTGGACGAGGGGACGTTCGACGCCGCGGCGGCGGCGCTGCACGTCACGCCCTCGGCGGTGAGCCAGCGGGTGAAGGCGCTGGAGCAGCGCACGGGGCGGGTGCTGCTGCTGCGCACCAAGCCGGTGCGGCCGACCGAGTCGGGCGAGGTGCTGGTCCGGCTGGCCCGCCAGGTGGGCCGGCTGGAGCGGGACGCGCAAGCCGAGCTGGGGCTGAGCGGGGCCGGGGAGCCCACCCGGGTGCCGGTGGCGGTGAACGCGGACTCGCTGGCGACCTGGTTCCTCGGAGCCCTCACCCGGCTGCCGCCGGACTCGCGGCTCCGCTTCGAACTGCGCCGGGAGGACGAGGCGCACACGGCGGCACTGCTGCGCGAGGGGACGGTGATGGCCGCGGTGACCTCGTCGCCGGACGCGGTGCCGGGGTGTTCCGTACGGCATCTGGGGCGGATGCGCTATCTGCCCGCGGCGCACCCGGAGTTCGCGGCGCGGCATCTGGCGGGGCCGTTGCGGGAGGTGCTGCCGGTGGCGCCGGTGGTGGTGTTCGACCGGAAGGACGACTTCCAGGACGGGTTCGTACGACGGCTCACGCGCGGACGCTCCGAGGCGAGCGCGCTGCGCCACTACGTGCCGACGTCGGAGGGCTTCGCGGAGGCGGTCGCCGCGGGTCTGGGCTGGGGCATGGTGCCCGAGGCCCAGGCGAACCCGCTGCTCCGCTCCGGGCGCCTCACGGTGTTCGCCCCCGGCCGCGAGGTCGACGTGTCGCTCTACTGGCAGCAGTGGAAGCTGGACTCCCCGGCGCTGGCGACGGTCGCTGACGCGGTCACCCGAGCGGCGGCGGGCTCGCTCCGCACCTGAGCGAGAACACCCGCCCCGCACCCCGGTCACGCGCCCGGTCGCACGCCGCCGCGCCCCGCGCACCCGCCGCACTCCGCACTTTCGCGCCCCCGCCGCATCCCGCTCGTCCGCGTTTCCGCGCCCCGCGCGGGCACCCGCGCTTCCCCGCCGCGCCGCGTCCCCGCCGCGTCCCGCGCGCCCTTCGCCGATCCGCCAATCCGCGGGCAGGCGTGCCGCAGGGCGATGGGGGTACCTCCCGCTCATGGGGTCCCCCGCTCGAGCGCAGCCGAGAGTGGGGGAGAAGCCGAGAGTGGGGGAGGGTGGGCGCGACGGCACCCCGTCAACGCCGGGCTGCGCGATTCCCCCGCTCAGCCGTCACCCCGGGCAACTGCCGGGCGGGGTGGGTGTGCGCTCGCCCCGCTGGAAGGGGTGCCGCTGCGCCCACCCGTGCCGCCCCAGCGGCACGCCTGCCCGCAGCTACGGCAGCTACGGCAGCTACGGCAGCCACGGCGGCGGAGGCGGCCGCAGCTCCGGGGCCGGCGCGGCTGGCCGCAGGGCCGGGGTGGGGACGGGCGCGTGGTTTCAGGGGGCGGCAGGGTTTGCTGGGCGGTGGTCAGGAGCATCTCCAGGGCCGTCGGGTACGCGCTGGTGGTCATGCGGGTGGCGAGGAGCGGGGCCGCCTCGGCGATACGGGGGTGGGTGGCGGCCGGAAGGCGGGCGTAGGTCGAGCGCCACATGGCCTCGTCGGCATGCTGCGCCGCGCTCGGCAGGGCCAGGGACGCCGCGTCGAGCGCGGCGAAGGCCAGCGTGGTGTCGATGAAGGCGTGGTAGATCCGCACCGTCTCCGCCAGCGGGAACCCGGCTGTACGCAGGACGTCGAGGACGGCCTCGTCGGCCGCCAGTTCGTTCGCCCGCCCGGAGACCCGGCTCGCCGTGAGGACCGCAGCCTGCGGGTGCGACACATAGGCCGCGTGGATGCGCAGCCCGATGCCGCGCAGGTCGTCGCGCCACCGCCCGGTGGGGTGCCAGCCGTGCAGTGCCCGGCCGATCAGCGCGTCGCCGATGGCGAGGGTCAGTTCGTCCATGCCGCGGAAGTAGCGGTAGAGGGTGCTCGGGTCGCAGTCCAGGGCGAGGCCGAGCCGGCGGGCGGTCAGGCCCGTACTGCCGTGCTCGCGCAGCATCCGCAGCGCGGTCTCGACGATCAGCGTCTCGGAGAGGACGACACCGCTCCTGGTCGGCCTGCGGCGCCTCCGGCGCTCCTCGGGGACCACACGTTTCGCCATCGCCCGCACCCTCCGCCCTTATGCCAACATCATTGACCTTACGTCGACGGGCGGCCGAGCATCACGTCCCGGATCGATACGTCGAGGGAGAGGGATCGTCATGCGTGTACTGCTCGTGGGAGCCGGCGGGGTGGGTACCGCCGTCACCCGGATCGCGGCCCGGCGGCCGTTCTTCGACCGGATGGTGGTGGCCGACCACGACCCCGCGCGGGCCGGGGCGGCGGTCGCCGCGCTCGGCGCGGACGGCGCGGACGGCGGCCGCTTCCACGCCGAGCGCGTGGACGCCGGCGACGAGGACGGGGTGGTGGCGCTGCTCGAGCGCCACGGCTGCGACGTGCTGCTCAACGCCACCGACCCCCGGTTCGTGATGCCGCTGTTCCGGGCCGCGCGCCGGGCCGGCGCCACCTATGTCGACATGGCGATGTCGCTGTCCCGGCCGCACGGCGGGCGCCCGTACGAGAAGTGCGGGGTCAAGCTCGGCGACGAGCAGTTCGCGCTGGCCGGCGAGTGGGCGGAGGCCGGTGCGCTCGCCCTCGTCGGGATGGGTGTCGAACCGGGCCTGTCGGACGTCTTCGCCCGGTACGCCGCCGACGAACTCTTCGACGAGATCGAGGAGATCGGCGTCCGCGACGGCGCGAACCTCACCGTGGACGGCTACGGCTTCGCCCCGTCCTTCAGCATCTGGACCACGATCGAGGAGTGCCTCAACCCGCCCGTGGTCTACGAGAAGGACCGCGGCTGGTTCACCACGGAACCGTTCAGCGAGCCGGAGGTGTTCGACTTCCCCGAGGGCATCGGCCCGGTGGAGTGCGTGAACGTCGAGCACGAGGAGGTACTGCTCGTCCCGCGCTGGGTCGACGCGCGCCGGGTGACGTTCAAGTACGGGCTCGGCCGTGAGTTCATCGACACGCTCAGGACGCTGCACCTGCTGGGCCTGGACCGCACCGACCCGGTGACCGTGCCCGGTACGGAGGGTCCCGTGCGGGTCTCGCCCCGGGACGTGGTGGCCGCCTGTCTGCCCGACCCGGCGACCCTCGGCGAGCGGATGCGCGGCAAGACCTGCGCCGGCACCTGGGTGCGCGGGGTACGGGACGGCGCGCCGCGCGAGGTGTACCTGTACCACGTGGTCGACAACCAGTGGTCGATGGCCGAGTACGGCTGCCAGGCCGTGGTGTGGCAGACCGCCGTCAACCCCGTCGTCGCCCTCGAACTCCTCGCCGCCGGCGTCTGGTCGGGGACCGGCGTGCTCGGCCCCGAGGCGTTCCCGGCGGCGCCGTTCCTGGAGTTGCTGACCGCGTACGGCTCGCCCTGGGGACTGCGCGAGCAGTGACCGTGCGACGGCGTCCCGTTGGTTTCACCGCGCGGGGAGAGGTGACCCGAAGGAGAGCAGGGCGCCCGGAGGGCGCCCGTCCGTATTCACTCTGAGCGCAGGTGACTCTCGATGGACAACTGGCGCAGGCGTGCGGCCTGCCGTACCGAAGACCCCGACCTCTTCTTCCCGATCGGCACCTCCGGACCCGCGCTGACGCAGGCGGAACAGGCCAAGGCCGTGTGCCGGCGCTGCCCCGTGCGGGAACAGTGCCTGGAATGGGCGCTCGGCACGGGGCAGTCCATCGGGGTGTGGGGCGGTACGGACGAGACGGAACGCCGTGCCCTGAAGCGGCGTATCGCCGCCCGGGGCTCGTCCCGTTAGCCGGGCCCCGGGTGCCGCAGTACGCTCGCCGGACAGCACCGGAAGGGGCCGAACCATGAGTGTGCGGGTGCGCCGTGTGTACGAACCGCCCGAGGCGGACGACGGGGTCCGGGTCCTGGTCGACCGGCTGTGGCCGCGCGGTCTGGCGAAGGACGCGGCCCGGGTGGACGAGTGGCCCAAGGGGCTGACCCCGTCCACCGGACTGCGCCGCTGGTACCACGCGGACGACCGGCCGTACGAGGAGTTCCGCGGCCGCTACGAGGCGGAGCTGGCGGCGCCGGAGGCCGCCGGACTCCTCGACCACGTGAGGGAACTGGCCGATCGGGGGCCGGTGACGCTGCTGACCGCGTCGAAGACCCCGAAGACCAGTCACGCGGAGGTGCTCGCCCGCCTGCTGGAGGGCTGAGGCACCGCTCGCCGGTCAGGCGGTCCGCGCGGCCGCCGCCCGTCCCGCGGCACGCCCCGAGAAGAGGCAGCCGCCGAGGAAGGTGCCCTCCAGCGCGTTGTAGCCGTGCACACCGCCGCCGCCGAACCCCGCCACCTCACCGGCCGCGTACAGGCCCTCGACGGGCTGTCCGTCGGCGCCGAGCGCGCGGGACTCAAGGTCGGTCTGGATGCCGCCGAGGGTCTTGCGGGTGAGGATGTTCAGCTTGACGCCGATCAGCGGGCCGGCCGCCGGGTCGAGGATGCGGTGCGGGGTGGCGACCCGGCCGAGACGGTCGCCGATGTAGCGGCGCGCGTTGCGGATGCCCTGCACCTGGGCGTCCTTGCTGTACGCGTTCTCCATCTGCAGGTCGCGGGCCTCGATCTGACGCCGTACGACGGCGGCGTCGAGCAGCGGCTTCCCGGTGAGGGCGTTCATCTTCTCGACGAGCTGTTCGAGGGTGGTGGCGCTCACGAAGTCGGCGCCCTTGCGCAGGAACGCGTCCACCGGGCCGGGGGCACCCTTGCCCAGCAGCCGGGTGCGCAGGAAGCCGGCCCGGTCCTTGGCGGTGATGTCGGGGTTCTGCTCGGAACCCGACAGCGCGAACTCCTTCTCGATGATCCTCCGGGTGAGGACGAACCAGGAGTGGTCGTACCCGGCGATGTCCTCGGTGGTGCGCAGGTGCCTGAGCGTGCCGAGGGTGTCGTAGCCGGGCAGGCAGGGTCGGGCAGCCGGCGGCCGAGGGCGTCGAACCACATCGAGGACGGTCCGGGCAGGATGCGGATGCCGTGTCCCGGCCAGACCGGGTCCCAGTTGCGCAGGCCCTCGGTGTAGTGCCACATGCGGTCCCGGTTGACCAGGCGCGCTCCCGCGCGGGCGCTGATGTCGAGCATCCGGCCGTCGACGTAGGCCGGGACCCCCGTGACCATCTCGCGCGGCGGGGTGCCGAGCCGCTCGGGCCAGTACCGGCGGACGATGTCGTGGTCGGCGCCGATCCCGCCGCTGGTGACGATCACGGCCTGGGCGGTGAGTTCGAACGCGCCGACCGCGTCCCGGCTGGACGCGACCCCGCGCGGGGCGTTGTCCTCCGCGAGGACGGTGCCGCGCACCCGCGCGCGGTGCCGTCCTCGACGACGAGTTCGTCGACCCGGTGACGGTGGTGGAAGGTGAGCAGTCCGTCGCGGGAGGCCTCCCGGGCGTACCGTGCGAACAGGGCGACGACGCCCGTGCCGGTGCCCCAGGCGATGTGGAAGCGGGGCACGGTGTTGCCGTGGCCGTCCGCGCGGAGGTCGCCGCGCTCGGCCCAGCCGACGGTGGGCAGGAACGTGATGCCGTGGCCGTCGAGCCAGGACCGCTTCTCCCCGCCGCCCACTCGACGTACGCCTTCGCCCAGCGCACCGCCCAGGTGTCCTCGTCGTCGAGCCGGTCGAAGCCGGCGCTGCCCCGCCAGTCGCTCCAGGCGAGGTCGAAGGAGTCCTTGACGCCCAGGCGCCGCTGCTCCGGGGAGCCGACGAGGAACAGTCCGCCGAAGGACCAGTAGGCCTGACCGCCGAGGTTGGCGGCGTTCTCCTGGTCGACGAGGGCGACCCTGCGGCCCCTGCTGGTCAGTTCGTGGGCCGCGACGAGGCCCGCGAGTCCCGCTCCGACGACGATGACGTCGGCATCCATGGCGACCGTCCCTTCCTGTGGCGACTGTTATCCGGTGATAGCAGCGCGGTCAGCAGTTGTTTCAGCCAGGCCCGGGCGGCCGTGACGTCCCGGTCCAGCAGCAGTTGGGTGGTGACGCCGTCGTAGGCGGCGACCACGGCGTGCGCGGCGCCCCGCGCGTCGGTGAGGGCCGCGGGCAGTTCGGTGTGGCCCTGTGCCCTCGCGAGCCGGTCCTCGACGGCCCGGCGCAGCCGCGCGCGGTGCTCCAGCAGGGCGCGCGCCACCTCGGGGTCGCGGGCGGCGTGCACCAGGAAGTCGGTCTTCACCAGCAGCCAGTCGCGGTCCAGGAGCAGGACCTCGGTGACGCGGTCGACGGCGGCGGGCACGTCGAGGTCGGGTCCGTCCTGGGCGAGGGCGCCGGCGACCTGCTCCGCGATCAGTTCGGCGCGCTCGGTGTAGAGGGCGAAGAACAGTTCGTCCAGGCCGGTGAAGTTGGAGTAGAAGGCGCCCCGGGTGTAGCCGGCCCGCTCGCAGATCTCCTCGATCGAGACATGTCCGAAGCCCTTGGCGGCGAAGACGGAGAACGCGGCGTCGAGCAGGTTGGCGCGCGTGCGCCGCCGGCGCCGGGTGACGCGCCCCGCCGTACCGTCCACAGCCGTACCGTCCACCGCCATGCCGGTCCGCCCTTCCGTTCGATACGGGAACGTATCCGATACACCGGTGTATCGAAAGAGGAGGCCCCAGGACGCTTCATATAGAACAGACATTCGAAAAGGAGTACGCTGGTTCCATGACCGCACTGCAGGGCTCGCTCTTCGACCAGACCGACGAACTGCGGCTCGGCTCCCTCGACGGGGTGCGCCGCACCGAGCTGGGCCGGGGCGCCTGGATCGACGTACTGCCGGGCTGGCTGGGCGGCTCCGGCGCGCTCTTCGAACGGCTGGCCGCCGAGGTGCCGTGGCGGGCGGAGCGGCGCCGGATGTACGACCAGGTCGTGGACGTACCCCGGCTGCTGTCGTACTACCGCGCGGGCGCCCCGCTGCCGCACCCGGTGCTGGCCGAGGCGCGCGAGGCGCTCAGCCGGCACTACGCCGGCGAACTGGGCGAGCCGTTCGCCACGGCCGGGCTGTGCTACTACCGCGACGGCCGGGACAGCGTCGCCTGGCACGGCGACCGGATCGGCCGGGGCGCGCGGGAGGACACGATGGTCGCCATCCTCTCCGTGGGCGCGCCCCGCGATCTGCTGCTGCGCCCGCTGGGCGGCGGCGAGACCGTGCGCCGTCCGCTGGGGCACGGCGACCTCATCGTGATGGGCGGGTCCTGCCAGCGCACATGGGAGCACGCCGTCCCCAAGAGCGGCCACGCGGCGGGACCGCGCATCAGCGTCCAGTTCCGCCCGCACGGCGTCAACTGAGCCGCCGAAGGCCCGCGCCGGCGCCTTGATCTGCTTTCCTTTCTCCCGACAGGGACAACTCGAACTCGGGACGATCATGCGAGCAGCGGTGCGGCACGTCGCGGAGGGCACCTACCTGGTGCACGGCACGAACACCAACTGGGTGATCCTCACCGAGGGGGACGCCGTCACACTGATCGACACCGGCTACCCCGGCGACCGCGAGGGACTGCTCGCCTCGCTGGCGGAGGTGGGGAGCGCGCCGGAGGCGGTGACGGCCGTGCTGATCACGCACGCCCACAGCGACCACCTGGGGTCGGCCGAGTATCTGAGCAGCGTCTACGGCATTCCCGTCCACACCCACAAGGCCGAAGTCCCGCACGCCCGCCGGGACTTCCTGCACCAGGTGACCGTCGGCCAGGTGCTGCGCAACGGCTGGCGGCCGGGGTGCTGCCCTGGGCGGCGCACGCCCTGCGCTCGGGCGGGACGGCGGACGTGGCGGTCACCTCGCCCGAGCCGTTCCCGGAGTCCGGCCCCGGCCCGCTCGATCTGCCCGGCCGGCCCGTGCCCGTGCACACGCCCGGCCACACCGCCGGGCACTGCGCGTTCCACTTCCCGGACACCGGCGTGGTGGTGTCCGGCGACGCCCTGGTGAGCGGCCATCCCACCTCGCGCGTGCGGGGACCGCAGATGCTGACGGACATGTTCCACCGCGAGCGCGCCACCGCCGTGGCCTCACTGGACGTCCTCGCCGGACTCGACGGCGACCTGCTGCTGCCGGGGCACGGGCCGCTGCACGAGGGGTCCGTGCGGGACGCCGCCCGGCTGGCCCGGGAGCGCGCCCAATAGGGTGATCCGACGACCGCCCACGAGGACGAGGACACCTCCGCCATGGCACTCCAGATCAACGCCACCAACCCGGAGCACCCCGCGCTCCTGTTGGAACTGCCGTGGCAGCTGCCGCTGGAGGAGTGGCCCGAGGAGTACCTGGTCCCGCTGCCGCGCGGCATCTCCCGGCACGTGGTGCGCTACGCGCGCGCCGGTGACGAGGTGATCGCGGTGAAGGAGCTCGCCCAGCGGCCCGCGCTGCGCGAGTACGAGCTGCTGCGCGACCTGGACCGCATCGGCATCCCGGCGGTCGACCCGCTGGCCGTGCTCACCGGCCGCACCGACACCGCCGGGGAGCCGCTGGAGAGCGTCCTGGTCACCCGGCACCTGGGCGGCTCGATGCCGTACCGGTCGATGTTCGAGACGACGCTGCGCCCGGCGACCATGCACCGGCTGATGGACGCGCTCGCCGTGCTGCTGGTGCGGCTGCATCTGGCCGGGTTCGCGTGGGGCGACTGCTCGCTGTCCAACACGCTGTTCCGGCGGGACGCGGGCGCCTACGCCGCCTACCTGGTGGACGCCGAGACCGGTGATCTGCACCCCGAACTCAGCTCCGGGCAGCGGAGTACGACCTCGATCTCGCGCGGGTCAACATCAGCGGCGAGCTGCTCGACCTGGAGGCCTCGGGGCGCTGCACCCTCCGTCGACCCGATCGAGTTCGGTACCGAGATCTGCGCCCGCTACCAGAGCCTGTGGCAGGAGCTGACCCGCACCTCCGTGTACCCGGCGGGCGAGTACCAGTACATCGAGCGCCGGATCCGCCGGCTGAACGACCTCGGCTTCGACGTGGCCGAGATGCAGATCGAGCACGCCTCCAACGGCGACTCGGTCACCTTCGTGCCGAAGGTCGTGGACGCCGGGCACCACCAGCGGCAGCTGCTGCGGCTGACCGGCCTGGACGCCGAGGAGAACCAGGCAAGGCGGCTGCTGAACGATCTGGAGAGCTGGATGGCCACCCAGGACGACTACGCCCCGGGCGACCCCTCGGCGCCCGTCCGGAGGTCCTCGCGCACCGCTGGGTGCGGGAGGTGTTCCGGCCCACCGTGCGGTCCGTGCCGCCGGAGCTGCGCGGCCCGATGGACGCCGCGGAGATCTACCACGAACTGCTCGAGCACCGCTGGTACCTGTCCGAGCGGGCCCAGCACGACATAGGGCTCGGCACGGCCGTCGAGGACTACATCAGGAACATCCTCCCGAAGGCGCGGGAGACGCTCCGGCCGACGGCCGGCTGAGCCCGCCCCGGTCAGGCCGGCGGCACCACGGCCACCGGGCAGTCCGCGTGGTGCAGGACGCCGTACGCCACCGAGCCGATCCTGGCGCCCACGGCGGTGCGGTGGGCGCGGCGGCCGACCACCATCAGCTGGGCGGTGCCCGCCACCGAAAGGAGCACCTGGCCCGCGCTGCCCATCTCCACGTGCTCGATCACACGCACGTCCGGGTAGCGCTCCCGCCACGGCGCGAGGGCCGCCGCCAGCGCCTTCTGCTCGAACGGCTCCAGACCGCCGGCCTCGTCGAGGAGCTGCATCGAGGCGGGGCTGTAGGCGAACACCGGGGAAGGGTCCAGGCCCGTACGGCGCGCACGGTGGCGCCCCGGCGGGCCGCGGTCTCGAAGGCGAGGGCGAGCGCGGCGGCGCTGTCCTCCGGGTCGCCCTGCTGGCCGACGACGATCTCGTGCCCGGCGACCTCGTTCGACGCCTGGTCCCCGGCCCGTACGAACACCACCGGCCGTCCGGCGTCGACGATCACCTGCTGGCCGACCGAGCCGACCAGGAAGCCCATGATCCGCCCATGGCCGCGCGAGCCCAGCACCAGCAGCTCCGCGCCGGCGGCCGCCTCCGTCAGTGTCGGGACGGCGTCGCCCTCCAGGACGTCCGTCGTCACCGCCAGCCCGGGGTGGCGTTCGGTGACGGCGCGGACCGCCCCGGCGGCCGACTCGCGCACCCACCGCTCCTGGGTGGCCCTGTCCCCCGTGTCCACCGCGTCGTGCGCCTCGAACCGCCAGGCGCGCACCACCCGCAGCGGCAGTCCCCGGCGGACCGCCTCCGCGCCGCCCAGGCCAGCGCGGCGAGGCTCTCCTCGGTTCCGTCGATCCCTGCCGTGATCGGGCGCGTCATCCCGTTCCTCCCGCTGTCGTGTCCACTTCGCACGGTCCAGTCTTCCCTACGGCGCCGGCCCGGCCGCACACGGTCGTGGGGCGCACGCGTCCCTGAGCGGTTCGGCGCGAGCGAACATACGATGGTCGGGGTCGGTGCGGTGGCCGTGGGCCGACCGGGGTCCGCCGCGCCGGGGAAACGAGCGCACACGTGGGGGACGTATGACTCAGGCCGCCGAAGCGGCGCGAAACGTGATCATGACCGTGGACGACGATCCGGGGGTCTCCCGCGCGGTGGCCCGGGACCTCAGAAGGCGGTACGGGGCGTCGTACCGGATCGTGCGCGCGGAGTCCGGCGCGTCCGCGCTGGACGCGCTGCGCGAACTGAAGCTGCGCGGCGACCTCGTCGCCGTGATCCTGGCCGACTACCGCATGCCGGGGATGAACGGCATCGAGTTCCTGGAGCAGGCCCTCGACATCCACCCGGGGGCCCGGCGGGTGCTGCTGACCGCGTACGCGGACACCGGGGCGGCGATCGACGCGATCAACGTCGTCGATCTCGACCACTACCTCCTCAAGCCCTGGGACCCGCCGGAGGAGAAGCTCTACCCCGTCCTGGACGACCTCCTGGAGGCGTGGCGGCGCAGCGACTACCGGCCGGTGCCCAGCACCAAGGTGGTCGGGCACCGCTGGTCGGCGCGGTCCTCGGACGTACGGGAGTTCCTGGCCCGCAACCAGGTGCCGTACCGCTGGTACTCCTCCGACGAGCCGGAGGGCCGCCGGCTGCTGGCCGCCGCCGGTGCGGACGGGATGCGGCTGCCGGTGGTGATCACCCCGGACGGAACGCCCCTGGTGGAGCCGGAGGCCGTGGACCTCGCCGCGCACGTGGGCCTGGCGACGACCCCGGAGGCCGACTTCTACGACCTGGTGGTGATCGGCGGCGGACCGGCCGGGCTCGGCGCGGCGGTCTACGGGGCATCGGAAGGGCTGCGGACCGTGCTGGTGGAGCGGTCGGCCACCGGCGGGCAGGCGGGCCAGTCCTCCCGGATCGAGAACTATCTGGGCTTCCCCGACGGGGTGTCGGGCGGGCAGCTCACCGACCGGGCGCGGCGGCAGGCCACCCGGTTCGGCGCCGAGATCCTCACCGCGCGCGAGGTGACGGGGCTCGAGGTCAACGGCGGCGCCCGCGTCGTACGGTTCTCGGACGGCTCCGAGGTCGCCGCGCACAGCGTGATCCTGGCGACCGGGGTGTCGTACCGGCAACTGGCGGCGCCCGGCTGCGAGGAGCTCAACGGCTGCGGGGTCTACTACGGGTCCGCGCTGACGGAGGCCGCCGCCTGCCAGGGCCAGGACGTGTACGTCGTCGGCGGCGCCAACTCGGCCGGGCAGGCGGCGATGTATCTCGCCCGGTTCGCCAAGTCGGTGACGCTGCTGGTGCGCGGGCCGGACCTCGCCGCGTCGATGTCGTACTACCTGATCCAGCAGATCGAGCAGGCGCCGAACATCTCGGTACGCTGCGGGGCGGTCGTCGAGGGCGCGCACGGCGACGGGCACCTGGAGCGGCTGACCGTGCGCGACACGAGCGGCGGCGGAACCGAACTCGTCGACGCACAGTGGCTGTTCGTGTTCATCGGCGCCGCCCCGCTGACCGGCTGGCTGGACGGCACGGTGCTGCGGGACGAGCGCGGGTTCATCCTCGCCGGGCCCGACCTCACCGCCGACGGACGGCCGCCGGCGGACTGGGAGCTGGACCGGCCGCCGTACCACCTGGAGACCAATGTGCCCGGCGTGTTCGTCGCGGGCGACGCGCGCGCGGAGTCCGCCAAGCGGGTCGCGTCCGCCGTCGGAGAGGGAGCCATGGCCGTGATGCTCGTCCACCGGTATCTGGAGCAGTCGTGAGCGGGCGGCAGATGCCGTGCAGCCCGCGGGAGATCGGCGCCCTGTTCCTGTTCGAGAAGCTCACCCCGAGCAGTTGGGGCGGCTCTGCGGCGAGGGCCGGGTGGAGCGGTTCGAAGCCGGTCCGGTCTACACCGAGGGGAGCCCGCCACCTGCTTCTACGTGATGCTGGACGGCACCGTCGTGCTGTCCCGCCGGGTCGGCGCGGACGATGTGGAGGTCACCCGCACCTCCCAGCGCGGGGTGTACGCGGGCGCCATGCAGGCGTACCTCGGGGACCGGGTGCGGCAGGTCTACAACAACTCGATGCGCGTGACGGAGACGACACGGTTCTTCGTGGTGCCCGCGGACACGTTCGCGAGCATCATGCGGGAGTGGTTCCCGATGGCGGTCCATCTCCTGGAGGGGCTGTTCTTCGGGTCGAAGAGCACCCAGCGGGCCATCGGGCAGCGCGAACGGCTGCTGGCGCTCGGCTCGCTGTCGGCCGGGCTGACCCATGAACTCAACAACCCCGCCGCGGCGGCCGTGCGGGCGACCGCGACGCTGCGCGAGCGCGTCGGCAAGATGCGGCACAAGCTGCGCGTCATCTCCGCCGGCACCTACGACCGCGAGACGCTGGCCAACCTCATCGACATCCAGGAGCGCACGGCCGAACGGGTCGCGAAGGCACCGGTGCTGAGCCCGCTGGAGGCGTCCGACCGGGAGGACGCGCTCGCCGACTGGCTGGACGACCACGGCATCGACGACGGCTGGCGGATCGCCCCCACGTTCGTGCAGGCCGGGCTGGACGCGGACTGGCTGGACGAGGTCGCCGCCGCCGTGGACGAGGAGACGCTCCCTCGGCGGTCGGCTGGCTCAGCTACACGGTCGAGACGGAACTGCTGATGGACGAGATCGCGGACTCCACCAACCGGGTCTCGCACCTCGTCGACGCCGCCAAGCAGTACTCGCAGCTCGACCGGGCCCCTTCCAGGTCGCCGACGTGCACGAACTCCTCGACAGCACGCTGCTGATGCTGTCGGGGAAGTTCGGACAGCGGATCACGGTGGTCAAGGAGTACGACCACACCCTGCCGCGTGTGCCCGCGTACCCGGCGGAGCTCAACCAGGTGTGGACCAACCTGATCGACAACGCGGTCGCCGCCATGCAGGCGGGCGACGGGAAGGGCACGCTCACCGTGCGCACCGCGCGGGAGAACGACCGGCTGCTGGTGGAGTTCGGCGACACCGGCACGGGCATCCCGCCGGAGGTCCGCGACCGGGTCTTCGACCCGTTCTTCACCACCAAGCCGGTGGGCGAGGGCACCGGGCTCGGCCTGGACATCTCCTGGCGGATCGTGGTGAACAAGCACCACGGGACCCTCCGGTTCGACTCCGAGCCCGGCGACACCCGCTTCCAGGTGCTGTTGCCGCTCACCGCGCCGGCCCCCGACGACACCAGCGAGGAGTCCGCATGACCAGCGACCACGACATCGATCCGGCAGTCCCCCGGCCGGCCCGGGCTGCGCCGACTGCGACTCCGTGGGCGGCTGGTGGTTCCATCTGCGGCGCTGCGCGCGGTGCGGCCACATCGGCTGCTGCGACAGCTCGCCCGGCCGGCACGCCACGGCCCACTTCAAGGCCACCGGGCATCCCGTGGTCCGCAGCTACGAGCCGGGCGAGGACTGGTTCTGGAACTACGCCACCAACGAGCTGTACGAGTCCGGCCCCGGCCTGGCCCCGCCCGCGAGCCACCCCGCGGACCAGCCGGCCCCGGGGCCCGCGGGGCGGGTGCCGGCGGACTGGGCGCAGACGCTGCGCGGCTGAGCGGCCGCACTTGTCACGGGTCCTGGCGGAGGGAGACAGTCCGGGCGAGGATGCCCCCATGAAGGGTGACCTGTTTTCCAGTCAGCACATGGTGCGGCCGGCGACGGTGGCGGGCATGACGGTCGAGAACGCCAAGTGCGTGCGCTACACGGTCGACGGCGAGATGCACGCCCGGCAGGGCGCGATGATCGCCCACCGCGGCAGTCTCCGGTTCGAGCGCAAGAGCCAGGGCGTGGGCGGCATGCTCAAGCGGGCGGTGACCGGCGAGGGGCTGCCCCTGATGGCGGTGCGCGGCCAGGGGAGGCGTGGTTCGCGCACGAGGCGCAGAACTGCTTCGTCGTCGAGGTCGACCCCGGCGACGAGTTCACCGTCAACGGACGCAACGTCCTGTGCTTCGACTCCTCCCTGTCGTACCGGATCGCGACCGTGAAGGGCGCCGGCATCACCGGCGGCGGCCTGTTCAACAGCGTCTTCACCGGGCACGGCCGGCTGGGGCTGGTCTGCGACGGGAACCCGCTGGTGATCCCGGTGTCCCCGCAGGACCCGGTCTACGTGGACACGGACGCGATCGTCGGCTGGACCGCGGGGCTCGCCACCTCGCTGCACCGTTCGCAGTCGCTCGGCTCGATGCTGCGCGGCGGGTCCGGCGAGGCCGTACAGCTGATGCTGCGGGGCGAGGGCCATGTCGTCGTCCGGCCCAGTGAGGCGACACCCCAGAAGGCACAGCAGCACTGACCGATGTTGACCTTGGCCCGCCGGCCGGGTCAGGGTGGACGGCGACGCGGACCACACACCCCGCGCCGGAGAGGTGGCAGTCGTGATCGGGATCGCCGGCATCGAGTCCGCGGCCGGGCGGATCGCCCCGCACGTGGTGCGGACCCCGACCGTGCCGAGTCCCGGACTGTCGGCGCTGCTGGGGTTCCGGTCACGGCGAAGCTGGAACTGCTGCAGCGCACCGGTTCGTTCAAGGTACGGGGCGCGGCGGCGAAGCTGCTGTCGCTGAGCGAGGCCGAGCGGGCGGCCGGGGTCGTCGCGGTGAGCGGCGGCAACCACGGGATCTCCTCGCGGTGATGGCCGCGGCCCTAGAGGTGAAGGCCACGGTGGTGATGCCGCGTTCGGCACCCGCACGGGCCGTGGAGCTCGCGGAGTCGGCGGGGGCCTCGGTGCGGCTGACCCTCGGCATGGACGGCGCGTTCGCGCTGATGGACCGGCTGCGTCAGGAGGGGCTGACCCCGGTCCACCCCTTCGACGACCCGGTGGTGATCGCCGGTCAGGGCACCGTGGGGCTGGAGTTCGCCGCCGACGCCGGTGACCTCACCGACGTGCTGGTGAGCATCGGGGGCGGCGGGCTGATCGCGGGGGTCGCGGCGGCGCTGCGGGCACTGCGGCCGGGGTGCGGGTCTGGGGTGTGGAGACCGAGGGCGCGCAGGCCATGTCCGAGGCGCTGGCGGCGGGCGGCCCGCTGCCGGTGAAGCTGACGTCCATCGTGTCCACGCTGAGCGCGCCCTCCGTGTCGCGGCTGACGTACGACCATGTGTCGGAGCTTGTCACCGAGGTGCTGGTGGTGCCGGACCGGGAGGCGGTACGGGGCTCCTCGACCTCGCGGACCACGCCAAGGTGTGGGCCGAACCGGCGGCCGGCTGTCTGCTGCCGGCCGCGCGGCGGGTGCTGGAGCGGGTGGGTGAGGGCGCCCGGCTGGGTCTGGTGGTGTGCGGGGCAACGCCACCACCGGCGACATGATCGCCTGGACGGAGCGCTTCGGGCTTCGCTGAGGCCCCCGTTGAACGGACGCGGCCCGTTTCCCGTACCTCTGCGGACAGCGGGAGCCGGCGGTTCGACGAGGGATAGCCATGGGCAGGGCGCACGTCTCCACAGACCGGTCGGTCGCCGGACGGTACCGGCTGCTCGAGGTCGCGCGGCGCGAGACCAACCGCGTCCGCTGGTACGCCGACGATCCGGGCACCGGGCGCCCCTGCCTCGTCACCCGGACCGGTCTCCCCGGACGCGGGCGTCGTGCCCTCGCGGGTGCTGCGGACGACGGAGAGCGTGGCCCGGGTGTGCCCCGGCCGGATCGCGACCGTCGTCGACGCCGTCGTGGAGTCCGGTTTCCTGTGGACCGTGTACGCGTGGATCGACGGGACCTCGCTCGACGAGGTCCTCGCCGAGGAGGGCACGTTCTCCCGCGCGCGGGCGGCGCGCGTCGCGCTGGAACTGCTCGACGTGCTGGACGCCGCGCACGCCGAGTCCGTCACGCACGGCGAACTCAGTCCGGGCCAGGTGTTCCTGCGCGCGGACGGGCCGCTCGTGGTCACCGGGTACGGGCTGGCGGGCGCCACGTCGGTGCCCCGGCTCACGGCACCGTCGTACGCCTCCCCGAGCAGGCCCGCGACGAGCGGATCGGGCCCGCCGCCGATCTGTGGGCGCTGGGCGCGATCCTCCACACGATGCTGGAGGGGCGTCCGCCGTTCCGGGACCGCGGACGGCCCGGGGCCACGCTGAAGGGCGTGGACCGGCTGCCGCCGCGCACACCGTCACGGGCGGGCCCGCTCACCCAGGTCGTCCAGGGGCTGCTGCGCAAGGACCCCGGGAGCGACCGACCTCGCAGGCGGTACGGGAGGCGCTCACCCGGGTGCTCCGCGAGGACGCCGGCACCACCCCGGCGGCGATGCCGGGCACCGTGCGGTACGCGGGCCGGGAGTGGGGCCGGCGGGCCACGGCCATCGGCACCACGCTGGCCGTCGTCACGGTGGCGGCCGCCGTGCTCGCCGCGGCACGGGGGCTGCCGGGCGGCGACGGCGGCCCGGCCGCCGACGCGCCACCGGCCTCCGCGTCCCCACCGGCCGCGCCCGGCGCCGCGCCGGACGACGAGCCGGAAACGTCCGCTCCTCTCCCGCCCCGCCGGACGGCGGTCTTCCGTCCGGCTATCGCGCCTACCACGCCCCGGAGGGCTTCTCCCTGGCGCTGCCCGCGGGCTGGAAGCGGCTGGACACCTCGCCCGGCGCCGGCGGGGCCTACCGGGTCACCTTCGGCGCCGACGGCGATCCGCGCGTCCTCGCCGTCACCTACAGCGAGCAGGTGGGGGCGGACGCGGTGGCCGTGTGGCGGGACGACGTGGAGCCGCGTCTGGAGCGGTCGGACGCCGGCTACGACCGGATCGGCGGGATCCGCGCGACGACGTACCAGGGCCACGAGGCCGCCGACATGGAGTGGTCCGCCGACGCCGGCGGCAGCCGGGTGCGCACCTTCGGCCGCGGTCTCCTCCTGGGCGGCGGACGCGGTTTCTCGCTGCGCTGGACGACCCCGGCCGCCGACTGGTCGCAGCCGGCGAGCCGGGAGGCCCTGCGGACCTTCCTACGGACGTTCCGCCCCGCCCCGGACTGATCCGCGCGGGGCGCGCAGCTTCCGCAGGGGCCAGTCCTGGAGCGGACGGGTGAGCCAACGGGCCCGGAAGGTCCGGTCGGTGAGGGAGCAGGTGACCCGCAGGCGGTGCGGTGTCTCCAGGAACACCACGTCGACGCCGAGCGTGTCGCCGTCGGTCCAGCCGCCGCTCACGGCGGCCGGGACGGGCTTCTCGGCGGTCGTCCAGCCGGGCCCGCCGAACCGTGCGCCGAACCGCTCGCCGTCCTCGGTGAGGCTCAGGGTCCAGCCGCCGTCGGCGTCCGCCGTGACCTCGGCCGCGGTCAGCGCCGGCTGGTCCTCGCAGGTCCCGCCGTACGGGGTGAACGAGGTGCCGGACCAGTCCCTTGCCCGCTCCCGCGGTACAGGGCCGCCCCGGCCGGGGCAGGGCGAGCCGGTCCAGACGCTCGCGCAGGGCGGTGTCCGCGGCCTCCCGGCCGGTCAGCGGCGCGGGGCGGAAGGCGGGCAGGAGATGCCGCCAGACCAGGTCGAGGTAGTCCTGCATCCGCTCGGTGGCCGTGGTCGCGGCGATCACCGCGTCGTGCCCGGGCAGGACGACGCAGAACTGTCCGTACGCCCCGTCGCCCCGGAAGCCGTGCCGGGAGATCCAGAACTGGTGGCCGTAGCCGAGGTCCCAGTCCAGCCGGTCCCGCTCCCCATGGCGCCGGCGGTCGCCGTGTGTGCCCGGGAGGCGCGGGCGACCCAGCCCTCGGGCAGCAGCCGCTCGCCCTGCCACATCCCGTCGTCCAGATAGAGCTGTCCGAGCCGGGCCACGGCGTCGGTGGCGGCGTACAGTCCGCTGAAGCCGAGCTCGCGGCCGGTCCGGTCCCGCTGCCACAGCGCCTCCCCGATGCCCAGCGGGTCGAGGAGCCGGGGCCGCAGATACGCGGTGAGGGTCTGCCCGGTGACCCGCTGCACGATCGCGCCGAGCGTGTACGTGCACGGCTGGTTGTAGGCGAAGACGGTGCCCGGGTCCCGCTGGGGCGGCTGGAGCAGGAAGCCGCGTACCGGCTCGGCGGGGTCGGTGCGGAACGCGGCGTCGACGGTCTCGCCCTCGTGTCCGGAGGCCATGGACGCCACGTGCCGCACCAGCATGGCCCGGCTGCGCGGGTCGGTGATTCCGGCCTCGAACTCCGGGAAGTACGACAGCACCGGCGCGTCGAAGTCGATCAGCCCCTCCCCTCGGCGAGGGCGGCGGCGGTGGCCGTGAAGCTCTTGCTGAGCGAGTACAGCAGCTGCGGTCGTCCGGCGGTGCACGGGGCCCACCAGCCGGAGGCGACGAGCCGGCCGTGGCGCAGGATCATCAGACCGTGCGGCTCGATGTCCGGGGCGGCCTCCAGGGCATCGAGGAAGGCGTGGACGCCGGACGCGTCGACGCCCTGGGCGGCGGGACCGGAGGCGGGGAGCGGATGGCTGGTCATGACAGGCATCCTGCCCGGGTCCCCGCCGGGTGATCCGTCGTTTTCCCGCCCCGGGCCGGGGACCCGGAACGCATGGTGCGAATCGGATACACGATGCTGACCGAGCAGGCCGGGCCCCGTGAGCTGGTCGGCCATGTGGTGCGGGCCGAGAAGGCGGGCTTCGACTTCTCCGTGACCTCCGACCACTACTTCCCGTGGCTGGCGTCGCAGGGGCACGCGCCGTACGCCTGGAGCGTGCTGGGCGCGGCGGCGCAGGCCACCTCGCGCATCCCGCTGATGACGTACGTGACCTGTCCGACGTTCCGTTACCACCCGGCGGTGGTGGCGCAGAAGGCGGCGACGGTGCAACTGCTGTCCGGGGGCCGGTTCCGGCTGGGGCTCGGCTCCGGCGAGAACCTCAACGAGCATGTGGTGGGCGGCGGCTGGCCGTCGGTGGACGTGCGGCACGAGATGCTCGAGGAGGCGGTGGAGATCATCCGCGCCCTGTTCGGGGGCGGGCACGTGAACCAAGGGGCACCCACTTCGAAGTCGAGTCGGCCCGGTTGTGGGACGTGCCGGACGAGCCGCCGCCGATCGGTGTGGCGGTGTCCGGGCAGCGGTCCTGCGCCCTCGCCGGCCGCCTCGCGGACCTGGTGATCGCCACGGAGCCGAAGGCGGAGCTGCTGGACGCCTTCGACCGGCACGGCGGGCAGGGCAAGGCGCGGGTCGGGCAGCTCCCGGTCTGCTACGACCCCGACCGGGAGGCGGCCGTGGCCCGCGCCCACGACCAGTTCCGCTGGTTCGGCAGCGGCTGGAAGGTCAACGCCGAGCTGCCGCACCCGGACTCCTTCGCGTCGGCGACCCGGTTCGTCCGGGCCGGCGACGTCGCCGCGTCGATCCCGTGCGGCGGCGACCCGGCGGACTTCGTCGAGGCCGTCCGCCCGTACGCCGAGGCGGGTTTCACCGAGATCGCCCTGGTGCAGATCGGCGGCGAGTCGCAGCCGGCGTATCTGGACTGGTCGGAGAAGACACTGCTGCCGGCGCTGCGGGACGCCTTCGGCGGGCCGGACGGCCGGTGATTCACCCGTAGGGCCGAGCATCTCGCGGGAATGCGGGGTACTAGGGGCAATGCCGTTCGGTTAGCCGTCTGGTCGGCTTGGCAAGGGGTTGTGCTCGATCTGGATGGTGGTCCTGTGGGTTCGGTGGTCGATGTCGCGGCCGACGGCGCGGTATTTGGAGCTGATTGCTCGCTTCTTCACGCGGGGCCGGGTCCTGTTCCGGCGGGCTGGCAGGAGGCCGTCGAGTATCGCGGCGCCGATCCGGCCGACGAGGTCGACGCGGGTGTGGGCGATGATGCCGGCGGCGCGGATGACCTGGTCACGTGCTGTGTTCAGCGCGATGGTGAACGCGGCACGGTCGGGGTCTATGTCGGGCCGGTGCAAAACAGCGTCACTCATTGCGGTGCGTAGTACCTGGTAGGCGACCAGGAGTGCCCAGGTTTCCTGGGCGACGGCCGCCGGGTGGCGTCCGCGCAGGACTCTTCCGCCGAGGATGGTTGATTTCAGCTCGTAGTAGCCGGTCTCGATCTCCCAGCGCTCGTGGTAGAGCCTGACCAGGTCGGTCGCGGATGCCTCATCGGGGTCGAGCAGGCTGGTGACGAGCCGGTAGGCGCCCTGGGCGGCTGGGCGCTCACTGGTGCCGTCAGCAGGGGCGAGGGTGATGTGGGCTTCGATGACGCGGACGGTGACCTCGCCGACGCGGGACAGGAACGTGCCGTCGGGCAGACGGCGTAGGACCGGCAGCTTGAGCGCCGTGCTGTGGGTCTTGGCGCGGATGAGAAAGTCCGCGCCGGTGGACGCGACCGTGCCCACGAAGGCGGTGGCCGAGAAGTTCCGGTCGCCGAGCAGCAGCATTCCGGGCCGGAGTGTTCCGGTCCGGCCCGCGGTGGTGACCAGGTCGCCGGCGTAGGTCAGTTCGCCGGTGGCATCAGTGCCGAAGGCCGCGTCCAGCAGTGTTCTGGTCCCGCACGCCACCAGCGCGACCAGCCGCAGCATCAGGTAACCGGCCGGCCCGTTCGGCCCGGCCTTCGTCTTGGGGAACACCGACAGGTTTGCGGGCGTGTCCGGCAGTGGTATCTGGGTGCCGTCGATCGCGACTACCAGCCGGCCCGCGAACCGTGTCACCTGTGTCGCGGTCACCGCCGCGGGGCCTTTCACCAGGTCGAACAGAGATTTCAACGGCTTGGGGCCGACCCGTCGCATCGCGGCTGTGATCGACGAAGGCGCCGGCGGTGGCAGTGGCACGGGGAGCGAGGCGGTCAGGCGGGCCCAGACCCGTGTCCAGCCCAGCCCGGTGAACAGCGCACCCGCCAGGAGGAGGTAGACCACCACCCGGGACGGCAGCCGCCGTATCCGATGCTGCAGACCGCCCGCGGAGGCGAGTGCCTGGTCGACGAGCTCGAACGGAACAACCTGGGTCAACTCGCCCAGGTGCCCCACGGCCAACGCGCCGGGAGCATGCGTAATGGCAGAATCGGACACTGCAGCCCTTGTGGAGGAACACGAGTCTTGGCGGACCCGAGAACCACTACAGGGGCTGCACCCGTATCACCAGCCGAAACGCCGGGCGTTGCGCCGTCAGCCGAACCCTTAACCGAACGGCATTGGTACTAGGGGTGTCTGACATCCCCGCTCTACGTCGGTTCGTCCCGGAGGCCCCTTCGTGAACTCGTTCGTGCACAAGACCCTGGTGGTGGAGCTCCGGGCGGGCGACACGGACCGCTTTCCCGTGCTCGCCCATCTGGGCTACGACCCGGCCGACCTGTTCGCCGTCACCGTCGTCTTCAGCCACGACGGCCGGATCCTCGCCCGCTGGCAGCTCGACCGGGAGATGGTCACCGAGGGGCTCACCCGCCCGGTGGGCGTCGGCGACGTGCGGCTGCGGCCCCAGGCGCGCGGTGTGGAGCGGGAGCTGCGGATGGAGTTCCTCGGAGAGGCGCACGCCGACGGCGGCCGGCACCACGCGGTGGTGTTCGCGTGGGCCGAGACCGTCGGCGAGTTCCTGCACGAGACCCGGCGGATGGTGCCGCCGGGCCGCGAGGAGGTCCGCGTGGACGACTTCCTCGCGGACCTCCTCGCCGGGAGGTGACCCCGGTCAGCGCGCGGTGTGCCGGTACCGGGCCCACATCGGCAGAGCGAACCAGCACAGCAGGTACCAGCCGACCACCCCGGCCACCAGATACGGGACGAAGCCGTCGTGGGTGGCGACACGCAGGATGAGCAGCAGGGAGCAGCTGGTGGTGGCGAGCAGCAGCATGAGGCCGAGCACGGTGAGCCGGGAAGCCCACCGCACGGCCTGCGCCTTGATGCGCCGTCCGGAGACCAGCCGGTGCAGGGAGACGGGACCGATGAGGGCGCCGGTGGCGCAGGCGCCCAGCACCACCGTGATGAGGTAGATCGTCTGGTCCGTGTCGGACAGCCTGGCGTAGGTCGGGGTGAAGACGACGGTCAGCAGGAAGCCGAAGAGTATCTGCACCCCCATCTGGGCGACCCGGACCTCCTGGATGAGCTCGGTCCACATCCGGTCCGCCCGCTCCTCCTGCGTCTCGTCGCGCCCTCTGCGCTCGTTCACGCCCTGCTCCGTCTCCGGCACCGTGCCTCCCCTGGGTGTACGACATGGGTGTCCTCACCCGGGTGCCCCGTTCGGCGCGGTTCTTGCCGGGCCGGGGGCCGGTTTGGGGGCGCGGGTCACGGTTACACGGACGGTTCGGCTCAGCGAGGCAGAGGAGGTCGTGGGAGGCATGCCGGACACCGAACTCACCGTGACGATGAGCGGCGGGGGCGTGGCGGACGCCCGCGCCGTCGTGGGGGTCCTGGAGGAGACGTTCGGGACGGCCGCGCAGCGGCCCCGGGGCGTGGACGCGACGGTGCGCGTGGCGACGTTCGCCGGGGAGGGCGCGGCAGCGCCGGGCGGGCGGAGGCGGGGCCGCTGTCGGCGCCGGTGACCGTCACCTTGCAGGGCGCCCCGGAAGCGGTGCGGCGGGCGAGCGACACCCTCGCGCGGTCCTTCACGGCACGCGACGAGGGCGCCGCCTCCGGCGACCAGGAGCAGGAACGGCAGCTGCTCCTGGAGCCGTGACGCCGGCCACCGCTACCAGCGGGCCTCGACCTGGTCCTTGATCCGCCGCTCGTAGAGGTCCCGGATCGCGGTGAGGGTCTCCTCGGACAGCTCGGGCAGCCGGGCGGCCTCCGCGTTGGCGCGGGCCTGGGCGGGCGTACGGGCGCCGGGGATGACGGTGGTGACACCGGGCTGCCGGACGATCCAGCGCAGGGCGAGCTGGGCCGGGGTGTATCCTCGGGGGCGAGCGCGGCGAACTCGGCGGCGGCCTCGACACCGGTCGCGTAGTCGACGCCGGAGAAGGTCTCGCCCTGGTCGAATGCCTCGCCCTGCCGGTTGAAGGCACGGTGGTCGTTCTCGGCGAAGACGGTGTCCTGGTGTACTTGCCGGACAGCAGTCCGGAGGCGAGCGGGACGCGGGCGATGATGCCGACGCCGGCCTCGCGGGCGGCCGGGAGCACCTCGAGCAGCGGCTTCATACGGAACGGGTTGAGGATGATCTGCACGCTCGCCACGTTCGGGCGGGCGATCGCGGTGAGCGCCTCCGCGCATGTCTCCACGCTGACGCCGTAGGCGGCGACGCGCTCCTCCTCGACCAGGGTGTCGAGGGCGTCGAAGACCTCGTCGGTGGAGTAGACGGGCGTGGGCGGGCAGTGCAGCTGCACCAGGTCGATCCGGTCGACGCCGAGGTTGCGCCGCGAACGGTCGTTCCAGGCGCGGAAGTTGTCCAGCGTGTAGTTCTCGGGGATCTGGTCGGCCCGGCGGCCCATCTTGGTGGCGACCATCACGTGCAGATCGGGCCGTCCGCCGATGAAGGACGCGATGGTCTGCTCGCTGCGTCCGTCGCCGTAGACATCGGCGGTGTCGAAGAGGGTGACGCCCGATTCGGCGGCGGTCTCCAGGACCGCGAGGGCTTCCTTGTCGTCGACATCGCCCCAGTCCGCCCCGAGTTGCCAGGTGCCGAGACCGATCACGGATGCGTGCTGTTGCGACCTGTCGAATGTGCGCTCGTCCATGGACGTCAGTGTGTCATCCGCCCCGGCGGGTCAGGCGCTCTGGGCCGTCCGGCATTCGGGGTGGCCCCAGCCCTTGTCGTTCTTGGCGATCGTCTCGCCGGCCGCGTAGGAGCGTCCGCACAGGCAGCGGCCCGGGAACTTGGCCTTGAGGGTGCGGGACGAGGAGCCGCCGCCGCGCTGCCGGGGCGCCTTGGCCGCGCCGGACGTGCGCTTCGCCGCGCCGCCCGCCGGGCGGTCCGGGGCGGCCGGCGGCTCGGGCGAGCCCTGTTCGCTGCCGGCGTTCTCCTGGACGGTGGCCGCCTGGCTCGCCGCGCGGTCGGCGAAGTCGTTGAGCCGGTCCCCGTCGATCTGGTGGGCGGGGACGTAGCGGAACTCGACCGAGCGGCCCTGAAGGAGTTCGTCGATACGGACGACGAGTTCCTGGTTGGCGACGGGCTTGCCGCCCGCCGTGCGCCAGCCGTTGCGCTTCCAGCCGGGCAGCCAGGTGGTGACGGCCTTCATGGCGTACTGCGAGTCCATCCGGACCTCGAGCGGCACGCCGGGGTCGGTAGACGCCAGCAGCCGCTCCAGGGCGGTGAGTTCGGCGATGTTGTTGGTGGCCCTGCCGAGTGCTCCCGCTTCCCAGCGGACCGGCTTCTCGGCGGCGTCGGCGACCACCCAGGCCCAGCCGGCGGGTCCCGGATTTCCCTTCGAAGCCCCGTCGCACGCGGCCACCACACGTTCACGCATGCGCCCGATCATGTCACGTCGGTCGTCCTCGGCGGCTCGCCGGTGGTGCTGCCGGGGTCGATCACCGAGAAGTTCGCGCCCTGCGGGTCGCTGATCGCCGCGAACCGGCCGAAGGGCGTGTCCATCGGCCCGAACCGCAGCACACCGCCCCGCCCGGTGGCGCGGGCCACCGCCGCGTCGCAGTCGGCCACGGTGAAGTAGACGTTGATGTACGGGGGCGTCTCCGGCGGGAAGTCGTCCGTCATCCGCATCCGGCCGAGCACACTGCGCTCGCCGAGGTCGTAGACGCGGAAGTCCATGTCGTCCTCGAGCCGCTTGGCGCGGTAGGAGAACACGGCGGGGAAGAACGCGTCGGACTTCTCCGGTTCACGGGTGAAGACATCCGCCCAGCAGTACGCGCCCGGCTCGGCCACCGCGCCGAAGCCCTCGTGCGTGCCGGCCTGCCAGAGGCCGAAGACGACCCCGCCGGGGTCGCGGGCCAGGCACATCGTGCCGAAGTCGGCGACCCGCATCGGCTCCATCAGCAGTTCGCCGCCGTGGTCGTGGATCCGGGCGGCGGTCGCGGCGGCGTCCTCGGCCGCGAGGTACAGGCACCACTGGGAGGTGCCCTCCTGACCGGGCATCGGCGGTACGACGGCCGCCACCGCCCGGCCGTCGACCCGGGCCTCGGCGTACCCGCCGAACTCCGTCGACGCCTCGGCGAAACTCCAGCCGAGAACGTCGCCGTAGAACAGCTTGGCCGCCTCGACGTCGGCGAACATCGCGTCGGCCCAGCAGGGGTCCCTTCGGGCTGCACGACCATGACTCCACCCCTTTCCGAACGCGGCCCCCTTTCGTCTCCACGCTAGCCACCCCCATCCGGCCCCGCGCGCCGAACGCGCGGGCCCGTCCCGAAGCGGGCCCGGGCGCGTCACTCGGCGGCGTACGCCTTCTCCAGTTCCGCGATGTCGAGTTTGGTCATCGTCATCATGGACCTCATCGCGCGGTCCGCCTTGCGCCGGTCCGGGTCGCTGATCATCTCGGTCAGGCGTACGGCGTTGACCTGCCAGGAGACGCCGAAGCGGTCCTTGAGCCAACCGCAGGGGCCGTGTTCGCCGCCGCCCTCGACGAGTTTCTCCCAGTAGTGGTCGATCTCCGCCTGGTCCGCGCAGTCGAGCTGGAAGGAGACCGCCTCGTTGAAGGTGAACTCGGGTCCGCCGTTCAGCGCGACGAACTTCTGGCCGTTGGCCGTGAACTCGACGGTGAGCACGGAACCCTCGGTGCCGGGCGCGGCCCCGGTGTTGCGGACGATGCCGCCGAGGCTCGAGTCCCTGAAGACCGAGACGTAGAAGTTCGCGGCCTCCTCGGCCTGGCCGTCGAACCAGAGACACGTGGTGAATCCGTCGGTGGTCATGGGGGTACCTCCTGGGCGTGGAACGCGGTCATGAGTGGTGACCCGTCCCGGCCCCGCGACTCATCGGTGCGGCCCCGGATTCATTCGTACGGCGGTCCGCGCGGGCGCTCTGCCCACGGCGAATCTGCCGCGGGCAGAGATTCCCCGCCCGCCCCCGTGGCGGTTCGAGAGTGGAGGCACCCGCGGCCGTCCCGGCCGCGTCCACGACGAGCGAACTTCAGGAGCGCCGATGTCTCCACTCACCCCGCCGGCCCGTGGCCGGTCCCGCTGCCCCGGGCCGAGGAGGGCGACACCCCGCCGACCCGGTTCGACGACCGGCTCGCCGCCCAGCTGCTCGCGCAGCGGATCGTGCTGCTCGGCACCCAGGTCGACGAGGTGTCCGCCAACCGGGTCTGCGCGCAGCTGCTCATCCTGTCCGCCGAGGACCCGCGCACCGACATCGCCCTGTACGTCAACAGCCCCGGCGGCTCGGTCCACGCGGGCCTGGCCATCTACGACACGATGCGGCTGATCCCCAATGACGTCTCCACGCTGGCCATGGGCTTCGCGGCCAGCATGGGCCAGTTCCTGCTCAGCGTCGGCACCGCCGGCAAGCGTTTCGCGCTGCCGAACGCGCGGATCATGATGCACCAGCCGTCGGGCGGTATCGGGGGCACGACCGCGGACATCGAGATCCAGGCGGAGAGCCTGGAGTTCACCAAGCGGACCATCGAGCGGATCACCGCCGAGCACACCGGGCAGACCCCGGAGACCATCTCCCGGGACGGCGACCGGGACCGCTGGTTCACCGCCGAACAGGCCAGGGAGTACGGGATGGTCGACCGGGTGGTGGAGTCGCTGGACGACGTCCGCCCGGCCGCCTCGCGGCCCAGGATGGGGCTGCGGTGATGGGTTCGTACACGATTCCGAAGGTCGTCGAGCGCACCCCCGGGGCGAGCGGTCCTACGACGTGTTCAGCAGGCTGCTCGCGGAGCGGATCATCTTCCTCGGGACGGAGATCGACGACGGGGTCGCCAACGTCGTCATCGCGCAGCTTCTCCATCTGGAGTCGTCGGCGCCGGAGAGTGAGATCGCGATCTACCTCAACTCCCCCGGCGGCTCGTTCACCTCGTTGATGGCGATCTACGACACGATGACGTTCGTGCGGGCCCCGATCTCGACGTTCTGTGTCGGGCAGGCGGCGTCCACGGCGGCCGTACTGCTGGCCGGCGGGGATCCGGGACGGCGGTTCGTGCTGGAGCACGCGCGGGTGCTGCTGGGGCAGCCGGCCTCGGGCGGGTCCCGCGGCACGGCGTCCGATCTGGCGCTGCGGGCCAAGGAGATGGTGCGGATCCGCGCCCAGGTGGAGGAGGTGCTGGCCCGGCACACGCACCACGACACGGGGACACTGCGGGCCGACATGGACCGCGACAAGGTGTTCACCGCCGGGGAGGCCGTGGCGTACGGCCTCGCCGACGAGGTGCTGACCCGGCGCTGACGGGGTGTGCGGCGCCGGGCGCGGGTCAGGCGGCCAGGCAGAGCCCGTCGTACGCGGAGCCGGACACTCCGCGGGGCGCGGTGGCGGCCCGCCGGGCGGTGACGCGGACCAGCTCCGTGTGGGCCCGGTACAGCAGATCGCCGAGGCCGAGGCCGAGCGCCCGGGCGGCGGCCGCGAGGACCTCCGAGGAGGCCTCCTTGCGGCCCCGCTCCACCTCCGAGAGATAGGGCAGGGAGATCCGGGCGGCGTCGGCGACGTCCTTCAGGGTCCGCTCCTGGGCGAGCCGCTCGCCGCGCAGCACGTCTCCGACGAGGTCGCGCAGCAGCGGCTCCCTGGGGGCGGGGACCGGGGCGGGCCGCGGGGGACGACGCGGGCGTGGTTCGGCGCGGCGGGTCCGGCCGTCTCTTGACTGGTCACCTCCCCAGCCTAGGAATTCCGCCGCCGAGGGAAGGGACCGGCGTTCCGCCCTGAGTGAAGCCGCGCCGGGCGCGGCCTCGGCCGCCGCGTCGTACCATCGGACGTACGGGTGACAACGGGTGCGCACCACTTTTTCGATCCTTTCGGAGGATGGTGGGCATGGCTTCGCATGACCTGGGTACTCGCAGGGCTCAGGCACATGTCCGCCGGTGACGTTCGTGGGGAGAGGTAATGAGGACCGCCGTGATCCGGTCGCAGGCGCAGGCAGTCGAGGAGCACACCGGTACCGGTGACACGGGCGCGCGGGACGTGCCGGACCCGCGTGCCGTGGCTCCGCGCGACGCACGGCAGCTGTCCCGCCAGTTCTTCCGCCGGATCGCGGAGCTGGAGGAGGGCACGCGCGAGTACCAGTACGCGCGAAGCACCCTCATCGAGATGAACATGTCCCTCGTACGGTTCGCGGCCGGGCGGTTCCGCGGCCGGGGCGACGACATGGACGACATCGTGCAGACCGGCATGATCGGTCTGATCAAGGCCATCGACCGGTTCGAGCTGTCCCGCGAGGTCGAGTTCACGTCCTTCGCGCTGCCGTACATCGTCGGCGAGATCAAGCGTTTCTTCCGGGACACCACATGGGCCGTGCATGTGCCGCGCCGGCTCCAGGAACTGCGGGTGGAGCTGGCGAAGGCGCGCGAGGAGCTCGCCAGCCGGCTGGACCGGGAGCCCACGGTCGGTGAGCTCGCCACTCTGATGAACATCACGGAGCAGCAGGTCGTCGAGGGCCAGATCGCGGCGAACGGGTACAACTCGTCGTCGCTGGACGCGGCCCTGACCGGTGACGGCCCGGAGCACGGCGAGTCCGTGCTGGCCGACTTCATCGGCGTCGAGGAGGAGCGGCTGCGCCTCGTCGAGGACTTCCGGTCGCTCGCCCCGCTGATGGCCGAACTCAGCGAGCGGGACAGGCAGATCATCCATCTGCGGTTCGTCGAGGAGGCCACGCAGGCGGAGATCGGCGAGCGGCTCGGCTGCTCGCAGATGCATGTGTCCCGGCTGATCAAGCGGATCATCACGCGGCTGCGCGAGGGCATGCTGGGCGAGCTCGGCTGCGCCTGACGGCGGGAGAGGGCGTCAGCCGGAGCGGCCGAGGGCCAGCACCGCGCACACGCGCTTGCCGACCGGTACGCGTTCCACGGTGACGTCCCGCGCGAGTGCGCGGACGATCTCCAGACCGTGCCGGCCGACGCGCTCGGGGTTGCGCGGGAAGACCCGGGGCAGATGGGCGCTGCTGTCGTAGACCGCCACCGTGAGCACGGTGTCCGTGCCCTCCAGCTCGAGGATGTACGGCCCCTCGCTGTGCCGGTCCGCGTTGGTGACGAGTTCGCTGACCACCAGCAGCACCGCGCCGTCGGCGCGCTCGTCGATGACGGCGCACCATTCGGTCCTGAGCTGCTGGAGGAACTGCGCCGCGAACGTCCGCGCCTCGGCGATGCATCCCGGCTCGCCGGTGAAGTGTGCCGCGCGCCGCAGTGGCTCCACGGGCACGTCGAAACCAGTCGGTATCACTGCCCCGTCCAGGTGATAGGTCATGCGTTTCTCTCTGCGAAGCCGGGCGTGCCGGTCGAATCTGCACCAGTCCTGGTACCCCGGCTCCCGCTTCGCACTCCACCCTGATCGGTGTGCGGCCTCGTGGGGCGGGGAACCCGGTCTTTCACCGGGAACGGCGGAAGGGGCGCCATGAACGGACTGACGGCGGTACGCGGCCTGACGACGCTGCCCGTGGTGACGCTGGGCGGGGACGCGGTGGCACATGTCAAGGACACGGTGTTCGACCCGGAGGCCGGGCGGATCGCGAGCTTCACCCTCACCGGCCGGACCCTGCTGTCGGGCCCGCTGCCGCGGGATCTGCCGTGGGCGGCGGTGCACTGCCTGGGCCGGCACGCGGTGATGGTCCGCGACGAGGAGCGCTGTGCGCGCTGCCGCTGTCGGTGGCGCGCCGTGACGCCCTGCGCGGGCGGCTGCTGGGGGCGCATGTCATGACCGACGAAGGCGATCTGGTGGGCACGGTGCTGGACGTGCTGGTCGAGGGCGGCACCAGCGGGCGGCTCGTCGCGTTCCGGCTGGCCGCGCACCGCGAGCTGGTGCACGGCACCCGGCACCGCAGGCACCGGGTGTACGTGCCGCGGGGCGAGGCGCTGAGCGTCTCCAGCCGGACCCTGGTGATCCCGGCGCACGCGACGACGTACGTCACCGACGACCTGCCGGCCTTCACCGCCCGGGTCGGCGCGTACCACGACCGCGTCGGGAGGGCGGCCTCATGATGCTGTTCTCGCGGGTGCGCGGGCTTCCCGTGCTGACGATCGGCGACGCGGACCGGGTGGGAGTGGTGCGCGCCCTCACGGTCGACGCGGGCTCCGGGGAGGTCACGCATGTACGGATACGGCGCGGGCGGATGCGCAGGGAGGCCGTGGTGGCGTGGGACGACCTGGGCGCGGTCGGCCCGGACCTGCTGATCGCGCGCCCGGCCGGGAACCCGTCCGGGGTCCCGCCCCATCACGATCTGGTGGGCAGCAGGGTGCTGACGGAGTGCGGCGAGGAGCGCGGCACCGTGCTCGACGCGGCGTTCGATCCCGTCACCGCCCGGATCGAGGCGGTGCTGACGACGCGCGGCGAACTGCCGGCCGGCCGGCTGCTGGGGCTCGGCGACCACGCCCTGGTGATCCGGACGGGCCACGGGCATCCCGGTTAGGGTCTCCCGGCGGGCGGGGCGGGCCGGGGCTGCTTAGCGTGCAGGAGTGAACGCACGTACCGCTTCCGGCCCTCCGCCGGCCCGGCACGGCTGGGCGGGGGCCCTCGCCACGGTCCTGGGCGCGCTGCTCGCCATGGGTGTGGTGGCCGCGGCGGGCCTGTGGGCGGCCGGTGCCACGGATCTGCCCGGCGACTCCTTCCCCCAGGTGGTGGCGGCGACCCTGGTCACGGCGGTCGGCGGCTCGGTGAAGCTCTCCGGGGACGCCGGTGAACTGGCCGGTACGGAGGGCGGCCTGACGGTGATTCCACTGTCCGTCACCCTCGCCGGGGCACTGGCCGCCGGCTGGGGGTTCCTGCGTCCACTGCGGCACCGGGCGGTGGCGGGGGCGCCGGAACTGGCCGGGTGGGCGGCGCGGATCGCCGTACTGTGGCTGCTCGCGGTGCTCGGTCTCGCGCTGGCGGCCCGGCACACATACGAACTGTCCCTCGGGGAGGGCCTGCTGGGCGACCTGGGGGACCTGTTCGGGATCAGACCGGTGGTGGGGTTCTCGACCGATGTGGCGCCGACCGTCCTCATCGGTCTGGTCTGGCTGGCGGGCGTCCTGCTGGTGGCGCTGATGGTGTCCCGCGGCGCCCCGCTGCCGACCGGGCTGCTGCGCCTTCGGACGTCGGTACGGCCGGCGGCGTACGCGATGATGCTGCTGTTGCTGGCCGCCGTCGGCATCGGCCTGGTGATCGCGCTGGTCGTCGCCGCCACCCGGGGACATCCGGCCGACACCTTCGCCGTGATCCTGCTGGGGCTGCCCAACGTGGTCTGGCTGGGGCTGACGCTCGGGCTCGGCGCCACCTGGGACGGCAGGGTGGAGGGGCCGTTCGGGCTGCCGATGCCGCATGTGCTGGACGAGGTGCTGCGCACCCCGGACGTCTCCGTTCTGAACCTGGGCACCCTCACCGAACACGACGGCGGGAAGTGGTGGCTGCTGCTGGTGGTGAGCGCGGTGCTGCTGTGCGCCGCCGCGTTCGTGATGGCGGCCCGCTCCCCGCCCGGGTCCGGGCCTGGCAGCACGCCGTGCACATGGCGGTGGCGCTGGCACTGACCGTGCTGATGATCTGCCTGATGGTCCGGATCTCCGCGCGGATCGGCCTGTCCGTGCTCGGCATCGGCGAGCTGGGCGAGGGCCTGTCCGGCCAGGTGCTGCTGAGGCCGCGGCTGTGGGGCGCCCTGGGGCTCGCCCTGCTGTGGGGCCTGGTCACCGGGTTCGCGGGGGCGTTCCTGGCGCGCGCGGTACGCCGTACGGGGGTACGGGGGCCGAACGCTGACGCCGGGCCGGTCAGGCGACCGGGACGTCGAGGACGCGGGCGGCACGCTGCATGCGCAGGGCGTCCACGGACTCGGCCAGCAGTTCGTACTCGGTGGTCTCGTCGCCGGTCGCGAGGCGCACCATCCGTCCGGCGGCGAGCGTCTCGGCCACCTCCTCCTGCCGGGCGACGTCACCGCACCAGGTGCGCAGCACATCGGGCACGTCGGGCACGTCGTCGGCGACGGGGACGAGCGCACCCGGCGGTAAGTGCTCGGAGTCGGGCCGCGGGTCGAGGCGCTCGGCGATCCACAGGGCACGGTCGCGCAGCCACCACAGGGCGAGGGCGAGGGTGGGCGCCCGATAGGTTCCGAGCGGTACGCCGATGCGCCGGCCGTCACAGACTCCGTAGGCGGTGACATGGCACAGGAATTCGTCGTGCACGTACCCTCCCCGGCTGCGTCGCTCGCCCGCCGGGCCGGGCCGGCTGCCCGCCTCGTGGCTCGCATGCTGTGCGTGAGTGCGCCGTCGCGCGGTGTGAAGCGCTCTCATTGTCGAGTATGTTCACCTCTGAAACACTGTCACCATGTGTTTCCAGCCAGACTCCTGGCACATCCACCGCCGAGTGTGGCCGAAACCGTGCGGTGATGACCGGCGGACGGCATATGACCTCGGGGGTAATCGACGTCCGCGCGGGGCGGCGGGCACTGTGGGGGCACCGGGTCGCCGCGACCGGGACCCGGTCTCCGGCCGGCAGACACGATCTCACTTGGGGATTCGCCATGACCACAGCCACCCACCGTTACGACGCCGTCGTCGCCCGCTACTTGGAGGCATGGAACGCCGAGGGGGCCGGGGCGCGCGCCAAGGCCGTCGCCGATGTGTGGACCGCGGACGGGCGCTACACGGACCCGCTGACCGACGTCGCCGGCCACGAGGCGATCACCGCGATGATCGGGGCGATGCGCGAGCGGTTCCCGGGCTTCGGGTTCCGGCTCACCGGTGCCGTCGACGGTCATCACGACACGGCCCGCTTCTCCTGGGAACTGGTGAACGCGGCCGACGGCTCGGCTCCGGTCGCGGGGTCGGACGTGATCACGCTCACCGAGGACTCCCGCGTCAGCGCGGTGTACGGCTTCCTGGACCGGGTCCCCGCGGGGGCGTGACCCGCTCCGCCCGGCCGCGGGCAGTCGAACCGCCGGAGCGGTTCGACTGCCCGGGGCCGGAGGAGGTGTGCGCGGTGCCGCCGGGCGTGCGTACCGGTGGGGTCAGCGCTTCACCGCCGCGTCGATGCGGTCCAGCTCCTCCTGGGTGAAGTCGAGGTTGCGGGTGGCCGCGACGCTGTCCTCGAGTTGTCGCGGGCTGCTCGCTCCCACCAGGGCGGAGGTGAGGCGGCCGCCGCGCAGGACCCAGGACAGGGCGAGCTGTGCCAGGCTCTGGCCGCGGGCCGCCGCGATCTCGTTGAGGGTGCGCAGCCGGCCGACGAGTTCCTTGGTGACGGCGTCGCTGTTCAGGAAGGGGCTGTCGCTCGCGGCCCGCGAGTCCTCCGGGATGCCGTCGAGGTAGCGGGCGGTGAGCAGTCCCTGCTCCAGCGGCGAGTACGCGATGGAGCCGACCCCGAGCTCGTCCAGGGCGTCCATCAGCCCCCGTCCTCCGGGCGGCGGTCGAGCATCGAGTAGCGGGGCTGGTTGATCAGCAGCGGGGTGCCCAGCTCGCCGAGGATGCGGGCGGCCTCGCGGGTCTGCTCCGCGGAGTAGTTGGACACGCCGACGTACAGCGCCTTGCCCTGCTGGACCGCCGAGTGCAGCGCGCCCATCGTCTCCTCGAGCGGAGTCTCCGGGTCGAAGCGGTGCGAGTAGAAGATGTCGACGTACTCCAGGCCCATCCGGCCCAGGCTCTGGTCCAGCGAGGACAGCAGGGACTTGCGCGAGCCCCATTCGCCGTACGGGCCGGGCCACATCAGGTAGCCGGCCTTGGTCGAGATCACCAGTTCGTCGCGGTACCGCCCGAAGTCCGACGTCAGCGCCTCGCCGAGGGCGGACTCGGCCGCGCCGGGCGGGGGCCCGTAGTTGTTGGCGAGGTCGAAGTGGGTGATGCCCAGGTCGAAGGCGCGGCGCAGGATGGCCCGCTGGGTCTCGGCCGGACGGTCGGGACCGAAGTTGTGCCACAGGCCGAGCGAGAGCGCGGGGAGCTTCAGGCCGCTGCGTCCGGTGCGCCGGTAGGGCATGTCCGCGTAGCGGTCGGGGAGGGCGGTGTACAACACGACTCCAGAGGGGTTGGCACGCATGACGGTTCCGTCGAACCGTCCCTCCACTCTGTCGTGACCTGCGGGCAGTGGTCCAACAGAAGAATCCGATGGAATTCAGCGGATACGCTTCTCAATCATGGAACTGCGTCACCTCCAGCATTTCGTCGCCGTGGCCGAGAACCAGCACTTCACCCGTGCCGCGGAGCGGCTGATGGTCTCCCAGTCGGGCCTGTCCGCGTCGATCCGCGCGCTGGAGCGGGAGCTGCAGACGCCGTTGTTCGTCCGGACCACCCGGAGCGTGACGCTCACGGAGGCGGGGCGGGCCCTGCTGGCGGAGGCCGAGCGGATCCTGGCGCAGGTGCGCGCCGCGCACGAGGCGGTGGCCGCGGTGCAGGGCGTCCTGCGCGGCACCCTTGCGCTCGGTACCGAGCAGTGCATCGCGGGGGTGAACGTGCCGGAACTGCTCGCCACCTTCCGGCGGCTCCATCCGGACGTGGAGATCCGGCTGCGGCAGTGGGGCTCGGCCGCGCTGGCCGAGGAGGTGGCGGCGGGACGGCTGGACCTGGCGTTCGCCTACCGTACGGAGGCCGATCCGGAGCAGCTGCGGTCCATGCCCCTGACCAGCGAACCGATGACCGTGCTGTGCCACCCGGACCACCCGCTGGCGCGGGCCGGGGCGCCGCTCACCCCGCACGACCTGGCCGGCGAGGTGTTCGTCGACTTCCACCCGGACTGGGGTCCCCGCCGGGCCACCGACGCCGCGTTCGCCGCGACCGGCGTACGGCGCACGGTGGCGCTGGAGGTCAACGACGTGCACAGCCTGCTCGACCTGGTCGACGAGAACCTGGGCGTCGCCGTCGTACCGCGGCACTTCCGGCACAAGCGGGAGGCCCTCACCGCGCTCCCGCTGAAGGACACCGGGGAGGCCGTGTACGAGACGGTCGCCCTGGTGCCGTCACCGCGGGCGGCCAGTCCGGCGGCGCGGGCGCTGATGGCCCTGCTGGGCGACGGGGCGCGTGAGGCGCGCGGATGCGCGAGGCTGGGGGCATGCATGCCAAGGACATCCTCATCGACGGCTTCGGCCGCATCCGGGAAGAAGTCCACGCCGCCGTGGAGGGCCTCGGCCCCGACGCGCTCAACGCCCGGCCCGGCCCCGACGCCAACTCCGTGACCTGGCTGGTGTGGCACCTCACCCGGGTCCAGGACGACCACGTCGGCGACGCCTTCGGACTCGGCCAGGTGTGGCTCTCCCAGGGCTGGCAGAAGCGCCTGGGCCTCGGGCTGCCCCGCGCCGACACGGGGTACGGCCACACCTCGGCGAAGGTCGCCGGGGTACGGGTCGGCTCCGGTGACCTGCTGACCGGCTACCACGACGCCGTGCACGAGCGGACCATGGAGGCGCTGCGCGCGCTGACGGCCAGGGACCTGGAGCGCGTCGTCGACGAGCGCTGGGATCCCCCGGTCACCCTCGGCGTGCGGCTGGTGAGCGTCCTGTCCGACGATCTGCAGCACGTCGGACAGGCCGCGTATGCCAGGGGCTCGTTCAGAGCGCCGCGGCGTAGCCCGGCAGGACGACGTCGCGGAGGAGTGCCTCGCGCTCGTCGAACGGCAGGAAGGCGCTCTTCACGGCGTTCACCGTGACCGTGCGCAGGTCCTCGGCCGTCCAGCCGGCCTGCTCGACCAGCAGGGCCATCTCACGGGTCATGGTGGTGCCGGAGACCAGACGGTTGTCGGTGTTCAGGGTGACCCGGAAGCCGAGGTCCTTCAGCGCGGTGATGGGGTGCTCGGCGATCGAGGTCGCGGCGCCGGTCTGGAGGTTGGAGGTGGGGCACATCTCCAGCGCGATCCGGCGATCGCGGACCCAGCCCGCCAAGCGGCCGAGCTTGCCGTCCACGATGTCGTCGGTGATCCGCACGCCGTGCCCGATGCGCTGGGCGCCGCACACCTGGAGCGCCTGGTGGATGCTGGGCAGGCCGTGGGCCTCACCGGCGTGGATGGTGAAGGGCACGCTCTCCCGGCGCAGCCGCTCGAAGGCGTCGAGGTGGTCGGCGGGCGGGAAGCCGTCCTCGGCACCGGCGATGTCGAAGCCGACGACCCCGTCGTCCCGGAAGGCGACGGCCAGGTCGGCGGCCTCGCGGACCCGGTCGAACATCCGCATGCCGCAGAGCAGGGTGCCGACCCGGACGGGCGTCCCGGCGGCGGCCGCCTTGGCCATACCGGCGGCGAGGCCCTCCTGGACGGTCTCCACGACCTCGCGCATGGTCAGCCCGCCCCCGGTGTTCAGCTCGGGGGCGTAGCGCACCTCGCCGTAAACGACTCCGTCGGCGGCCAGGTCGAGCACGTACTCCTCGGCGGTGCGCAGCAGGCCCTCGCGGGTCTGCATCACGGCGAGGGTGTGCTCGAAGGTGGCGATGTAGCGGACCAGGTCGCCGGAGTTCGCGGCCTCGACGTACCAGGCGGCGAGCTCCTCGGGGTCGGTGGTGGGCAGGGTGTGGCCGATGCCCTCGGCCAGTTCGACGACGGTCGAGGGGCGCAGCCCGCCGTCGAGGTGGTCGTGCAGCACCACCTTGGGGAGGCGGCGGAGAGTGTCGGTGTCTATGCGCGTAGATGACATGTGCGGTGATTCCTCAGCGGATGGTTCGGCGGAAGCGGGACGAATCGGGAGCGGCGGCGGGCCGGATGGGAAGCGGCGACGGGCCGGATCAGGCGGTGGCGGGCTGGAGCAGGTCCCAGCGGTTGCCGTACAGGTCCTGGAAGACGGCGACCGAGCCGTACGGCTCGTGGCGCGGCTCCTCCAGGAAGGTCACGCCGGCGGCGGTCATGCGCGCGTGGTCGCGGGCGAAGTCGTCGGTGTGCAGGAAGAAGCCCACGCGTCCGCCGGTCTGGTCACCGACCCGGGCCCGCTGGGCCTCCCCTCGGCACGGGCGAGCAGCAGTCCGGCGCCGGTGTGCCCGGCGTCCGGCTCGACGACGACCCAGCGGCCGCCGTCCGGCCGGGGCGCGTCCTCGGCGAGCCGGAAACCGAGGGCCTCGGTGTAGAAGCGGATCGCCTCGTCGTAGTCGTCGACGACGAGGGTGACCAGGGGAACGCGTCTCATCGCGACCTCTCACAGATGGGATTGACCGGAGAGGTTATACGTAAAACCACCGAACGCGCCAATCCCGCTCCGGGAGCAGTGCCCGGAGCGGGATCGGGGAGGCGTCAGCAGTACAGGTTGGCGCCGGGGGACGTGCCGAGGATCTGGGTGAACTGCTGGTACGTGTTCACCCTGCTCTGGACCTGCGCCGGGTTACGGCCGTCGCACTCCAGGGAGCCGTTGATGCTGCGGATCGTCTGGCCGAATCCGGCCTGGTTGACCATGGCGTTGTGCGGGGTCATGGAACCCGGCCCGGACTGGGTGTTCCAGTACCACAGGGCCGTCTTCCAGGCCACGGCGGCGTCGTTCTGCACCAGCCAGGGGTTGCCCAGCAGGTCGATGCCGAGCGCGTCGCCCGCGGCCTTGTAGTTGAAGTTCCAGCTGAGCTGGATCGGCCCGCGGCCGTAGTAGGCGGCCTGGCCCGCCGGGCAGCCGTACGGCTGTCCCCAGTCGCAGTAGTGCGGGTAGTTGGCGGTGTTCTGCTCCACCACGTGCACCAGACCGCCGGTCTCGTGGCTGACGTTGGCCAGGAAGGCGGCGGCCTCCTGCTTCTTCACCGTGTCGCTGCCGGTGTTGGCGAAGCCGGGGTAGGCGCTCAGCGCGGCCTTGAGCCCGCTGTAGCTGTAGAAGGAGTTCCGGCCCGGGAACATCTGGTTGAACTGCGCCTCGGACACGACGAAGCTGCCGGCGGGGTGTCCGAACCGCCGTCGCAGGCGTACGGGTCCCAGTACCAGGTGCTGATGACCGGGTCGTAACCCGGGTTGGCGTGCTCGGCGATGTACGCCCGGCCGTCGGTGTAGCGCACGATGTCGCCGGCGTTGTACGACCGTCCGGCCACCCAGTTGGGATAGCTGGAACAGGAGGCCGCGGAGGCGGAGGCCGCGGGCAGCAGCATGGGGGCGCTGCCGGCGAGGACGAGAGCGGCGGTCAGAGCGGCGACGCGTCTTCTCGACAAGGGATCAACTCCTTTGCGGAACACGGCCGCTCCCGGGCGAGGGCATGCCTGTGCGAGGCCTCGCCCGCACGTGCCGGCAGGGCCGGTCACGGCTGTGGGGGCGGCCGTGGTGGGGGTGTGAAAGCACACTCAACCGCTTTGGTCTGTACCAGTCAAGGGTTTAGACCAGTCATTATGGCCTGGATCTTTCGGTCGGCACCGGCGGCGTGCGCGGGGCCGGCGTAGGCGGCGTGCGCGGGGCCGGCGTAGGCGGCGTGCGCGGGGCCGGCGTAGGCGGCGTGCGCGGGGCCGACTCGGCGCCGCCGAGCGCGCGCACGCGTTGCGGTGTGCCCCGAACGGGAGTCGGGTTGTACCGATCCGTGATTCCAGGGAACTGATCGCGGGACATCACCCGACGCGAGGAGGACGCCGTGACGGCGGCATCGAACAACGGCACCGGACCGCTCTGCCTGGTCACCGGGGCGACGGGCTACATCGGCGGACGGCTGGTGCCCGAACTCCTCGACGCCGGCTACCGGGTGCGCTGCCTGGCCCGTTCACCCGAACGGCTGCGCGACCATCCCTGGGCGGGCCGCGCGAAGGTGGTCCGCGGCGATGTCACCGATCCCGCGTCGGTGGCCGCGGCGCTGGACGGCGTGGACGTGGCGTACTACCTGGTGCACGCGCTGGGGTCGGGCCGCGACTTCGAGGAGACGGACCGGCGCGCGGCGCGGATCTTCGGCACGCGGGCGCGGGAGGCGGGCGTGCGGCGGCTGGTCTACCTCGGCGGTCTCACCCCGGCCGGCGTTCCCGCGCGGGAGTTGTCCCCGCATCTGCGGTCACGGGCGGAGGTCGGCCGGATCCTGCTGGACTCGGGCGTGCCGACGGCCGTGCTGCGGGCCGCGGTGGTGATCGGCTCGGGGTCGGTCTCGTTCGAGATGCTGCGGCACCTCACCGAACGGCTGCCCGTGATGGTCACCCCGCAGTGGGTGCACACCCGGATCCAGCCGGTCGCGGTGCGCGACGTCCTGCGGGCCCTGGTGGGCTGCGCGGGCATGCCCGAGGAGGTCAACCGGGCCTTCGACATCGGCGGCCCGGAGGTGCTGACGTACCAGGAGATGATGGTGCGGTACGCGGCCGTGGCCCGGCTGCCGCGCCGGGTGATCATGCCGGTGCCGGTGCTCACGCCCAGGCTGTCCAGTCACTGGGTGGGGCTGGTCACGCCGGTGCCGGCGTCCGTCGCCCGGCCCCTCACCGAGTCGCTGCGGCACGAGGTCGTCTGCCGGGAGCACGACATCGCGCGGTACGTGCCCGACCCGCCCGGTCATCCGATCGGCTTCGACGAGGCGGTACGGCTCGCCCTGAAACGGGTGCGCGAGGCCGATGTGGCGACCCGCTGGTCCTCGGCGTCGGTGCCCGGCACGCCCAGCGAACCGCTGCCCACCGACCCGGACTGGGCGGGCGGCAGCCTCTACACGGACCGCCGGGTGCGGACCGTGGACGCCTCCCGGGAGTCCCTGTGGCGGGTGATCGAGGGCATCGGCGGGGAGAACGGCTGGTACTCCTTCCCGCTCGCCTGGGCGGTGCGCGGACTGCTGGACCGGCTGGTCGGGGGCGTGGGACTGCGCCGGGGACGGCGGGACGCGGCACGGCTGCGGGCCGGTGACTCGCTGGACTTCTGGCGGGTGGAGGAGATCGAGCCGGGCCGGCTCCTGCGACTGCGGGCCGAGATGCGGCTGCCGGGTCTGGCCTGGCTGGAGATGTACGCCGAGACGGACGACGCCGGCCGCACCTGGTACCGCCAGCGCGCCCTGTTCCATCCGCACGGACTGCTCGGCCACCTCTACTGGTGGGCGGTGTCCCCGTTCCACGCCGTGGTGTTCGGCGGTATGGCCCGCAACATCGCGCGGACCGCGGCCCGTACGGCGGCCGCACCGAACCCACCGTCGGCTCTACACATAAAGGGAAAATAAGAGCAGAATGGGGCCAAGCGGCTCATACCGCAACCGCACCAGACGCGGTCAGGCCTGCCAGTCAAAGGAGACGACTCATGGCCAACATCTCGCACCCGCGTGGTGATATCACCAGCCACCCCGACGCTCCCGAGATGCGGCAACGGTACGACCGTATGCTCGGCGGTCGCGATGTGGCCCTGATGGACGGACCGGTGTTCCTGCTCGGTCTCTACTGCGCCGTGTCCCCCTGGATCCTCCACTACACGACGAGCCAGCCCGCGCTCGTGCCCCACAACCTGATCATGGGCATCGCGATCGGTCTGCTCGCCCTCGGCTTCACCGCGGCACCGGCGCGCATGTACGGCCTGAGCTGGGCCATGTGCGCACTGGGCGTGTGGATGATCATCTCGCCCTGGATCGTCGGCAGCGGTCCGGACGCCGGCGTCATCTGGAACAACGTCGTCATCGGCGGCCTCGCCGTGCTGCTGGGCGCGGCGTGCGCCACCACGGCCGCCAGGAGCGGCAGCCGATCGTAGCGACGGCCACGAAAGGAGCCGGGAGCCGGTCCGCGTGCGGCGCGGGCCGGCTCTTTCGCGTCCGGGCGGGAGTGTCCTGACGGCGCGGGGGCAGAAGCAGTGCAGCGGAGGTCAGAAAAGAGGGTGAGATGGAGATAGACGGCATCATCAGTGCCATCGTCATCGGAGTCGTCATCGGCGTCCTGGGGCGGCTCGTGGTTCCGGGCCGTCAGCGGATCGGGGTCCTGTGGACGATCCTCGTCGGTATCGTCGCCGCGCTCATCGGCTCGGCGATCGCCGCCGCGTTCGGGGTGGCCGACACGGACGGCGTCGACTGGGTGGAGTGGCTGATCCAGATCGGCCTCGCGGCGGTGGGGGTGACGGCACTGGACCGAGCGAAGAGCGGCCGCTGAGGGGAACGGGCGGTGCGGGGGCGATGGGGGTGAGCGCGACACCGCCCGGCGCCGAGCGGGCGGCCGGGCTGCGCGACGTCCCGCCCCCGCCGATCCGCGGGCAGGCGTGCCGCAGGGCGGCACGCCTGCCCGCAGCTGCGGCGGGATTGCAGCGGTGCCGTCGGCCGCGGCTGGGGGCGTTGGCTAGTGCGTGTATACGTACGGCCTCGTTGTGGTCAGCGGGGTGAGGCCGAGGCGTTGGAGGATGGGGCGGCTCTGAGAGGACGCGGCGACCTGGAGGTAGGTGTAGCCGCGGGCCGCGGCGATGCGGGCCCGGTGGGACACCAGGGCCCGGTAGATGCCCCGCCCCGCCAGGCCGGGACCGTACCACCGCCCCACAGCCCCGCGAACCGCGTCCCCGGCACCAGCTCCATACGCGCCCCGCTCACCGGCTCCTCACCGGCCAGCGCCACCACGGCGACGACCGCGTCCGGCTCGGCGGCGAGCCGGTCCAGCAGATGCGACCGGAACCGCGAGGCGTCGGCCCCGAACGCCCTCTCATGCGCCCGCGCCATCAGATCGACGCCCGCCCGGTCGGTGACCGGCACCAGCCGGACCCCTGCGGCGGCTCCGCGTCGAGCAGGGCACCGGCGATCTCACCGATCATCAGCGTCTCCACCGGCTCGGGCACGAACCCCGCCGCCAGCAGCCGCTCCCCCAGTTCCACCGGCCGGTCGTGCCCGTACAGCTTCCATTCGAACTCGCGCCCGAGCCCGCCGAAGTACGCGATCTGCTCCGCGATCGCCGCGTCCGCGTCCGCCGCCGACTCCAGGCCGGACCAGACGACACCGTTCCAGCCGTGCGCGGGACCCGTGTGGCGCACCACGGCGCCGACGCGTTCGACCCGTGCGCCGGGTCCCTCGGGCCGCGCGCCCTCGCGCAGCTCACGGTCGAACAGGGCGAGTACGCTGCTGTGATCCATGCCGCCGACCCGATCACGGCACCGCCCCCGGGGGCAACGGGATTAAGCTGGCCCCATGGCCGTGAACGATGACGAACTACCGTACCTGCGCCGCTGTGTGGAGCTGGCGGCCGAGGCGCTGGAGTCCGGGGACGAGCCGTTCGGGTCGGTGCTGGTGGGCGGCGACGGCACCGTACGCGCCGAGGACCACAACCGCGTCGCCTCCGGGGACCGCACCCGGCACCCCGAGTTCGAGCTGGCCCGCTGGTCGGCGGAGCACCTGAGCCCCGCCGAACGGGCCGCGGCCACGGTGTACACCTCGGGCGAGCACTGCCCGATGTGCGCCGCCGCCCACGCCTGGGTGGGCCTCGGACGCATCGTGTACGTCGCATCCTCGGCGCAGTTGGTGTCCTGGCTCACCGAGCTGGGCGTGCCCGCCCCGCCGGTGCGGCCGCTGCCCGTCGCCGAGGTCGCCCTCGGTGTGACCGTGGCCGGTCCCGTCCCCGGGCTGGCCGACGAGGTCAGGGAGTTGCACCGGCGCTTCCACCGCGGACGGGACTGACCCGCCGGGCCCGGCGGTACAGGGCGACTCCGCCCAGGAACAGCGCGGCACCGGTGCCGAGGACCGGAAGCGTCCGGTCGGCTCCCGTGTGGGCGAGGGCGACGGTGTCCTCCACCGGGGCGGGACGTGTACGCGGCGGCGCCACGGGCTCGGGCTCGGGTTCCGCCGGGCGGCCGGGCCGTTCGCCGGAGGTGTTCGTGGAGCTGTTGCCGACGGCGGCGTTGCCGGCACCGGCCACGTTCACGCTGTTCCCGCTGATGTCGACCGGAAGGTCCACCGGCAGCCGCACCCTGTTCCCGGAGACCACGCCCGGCGAGTCGTGCGTACCGCTCACCGCCGTGGCACCCCGGAACCGCCGCCCCGTCCTCGTTGACGCAGGCGTTGCCCGCGGCCGGATTGAGCAGACCCACCACGTTCACCGTGTTCCCGCACACGTTCACCGGGATGTGCGCCGGGAGCTGGATGGTGTTCCCGGACCCCACACCGGGCGAGCCGGCCGCGAGGCCGTCCGCACCGGCATCGGCGTACGCCGGCACCGCCACGGCCATCGCGCCCGACGCCGCGGCGACGGCGATCACACCGTTTCGGGTAACCCGTCTCATCGGTTCCCTGCCTTCCAGACATGGTCGCGAGCGCTCGCCCGCACCGGATAGAACGGAACTGCGGCATCCGGGTTATGGCTCATCCGTATGCCGCAGCCGGTTCACCCCATCGGGCGTCCCCGCGCTCGAACCCCGGGCAAAGGCCGTCGAACTCATGGCGCCCGAACACCGGAACGGGCCCGCGACGGGCCGACGGGCAGGAGCCCGGGGCCCCGCTTATGGTGGGCGAGGGCGCCGGTCGGGGCGCCCTTGGAGGCATCGATGCTGGCCAAGCTGTCGAAGCGATCCTTGGTGCGGCCCTCGGTCCGGCGCTGTGCGGCCACCGGTGCGGTCGGCCTGGCGATACTGGGCGCGGGACTGACGGCCCCCGGCCGTACGGATCCCGGCCTGGGGCGGTTCTACGACCAGAAGATCAAGTGGGCCGCCTGCGACACCCCGGACCTGCCGAAGGACCTGCAGTGCGGGACGGTCACCGTGCCGCTCGACTACGCGAAACCCGACGCGGGCAGCCTCGAACTGGCCCTCGCCCGCTACCGCGGCTCCGGCGAACCACGCGGCTCGGTGCTGCTGAACTTCGGCGGACCGGGCGGCTCGGGGTGCTCGGACTCGCCTTCGGGCGCAAGGACTTCCTGGGCCTCACCGAGGACTACGACGTCGTCTCCTTCGATCCACGCGGTGTCGGCCGTTCCTCACCGGTCAGCTGCGGCACCGACGCCACCGGCCAGGCGCTGGAGGCGACCGACGGCGAGGAGATGGCCGATCCCCGCGACATCCTGCGGAAGTTGCGCGAGGTGGCCGCCGAGTGCGCCGAGCACTCGGGCCCCGTCCTCGAGCACATCGGCACCGTGGACGTCGCCCGCGACCTGGACGTGATGCGTCAGGCGCTCGGCGACAGGAAGCTCAACTACCTCGGCTTCTCGTACGGCACCCGGATCGGCGCGGTGTACGCGGCCAAGTTCCCGGGAAGGTGGGCCGGATGGCGCTGGACGGCGTGGACACGCTGACCGAGCCGCTGGCCGAGCAGGGGCTGGCCGGTGCCCGGGGCCAGCAGACCGCGCTGGAGAACTTCCTCACCTGGTGCACCGGGGAGCTCGCCTGCCCGTTCGGGCAGGACGCGCGCAGCGCCCGCGAACAGGTCGTGGACCTGGTCCACTCGCTCGACGAGAACCCCGTACCGACCGACTTCGGCTACGAGTTCACCGGACAGGACCTGGCCGGCGCCATCGGACAGGGCCTGTACGCGCGGGAGATGTGGCCGCTGCTCCAGCGGGCGCTCGCCCAGCTGATCGAGGACGGGGACACGGGCGGGGTGGAGGCCCTGGCGACCGGCGGTATGACGTCGCCCGTGCCGCAGCGGGCCGACGATCCCCTCGTGGACCCGGACGAGGTGCCGCTGGACAATCTGCCGGCCGCGCTGATGGCGGTGAACTGCGCGGACGACCCGGACCGGCCCTCCGCCGACCGGGTGACCTGGACCTGGCCCGGCTGCGCACCGCCTACGAGGAGGCCTCCCCGGTGTTCGGGCCGTACCGGCTCGCCCAGGTCGTGCTGTGCCACGGCCGTCCGAAGGGGACCGGCTTCATCCGTGAGCGGGTCAAGGACGTGGACACGCCGAAGCTGCTGCTGGTCGGGACCCGGGGCGACCCGGCCACGCCGTACCGCTGGACGGTGGAGACCGCCGAACGGCTCGGCCCGTCCGCCGTGGTGCTGGACAACCGGGCCGAGGGCCACACCGGCTACGGGGCGTCGAAGTGCGTCCACCGCAGGATCGACGACTTCCTGCTCTACGGTTCCCTGCCGCGCAGCGGAAGTTCCTGCGGTTCCGAGGAGGACGACCGCCTCTGAGCGGCGCCCGGCCTCCTCGCGAACACCGAACGCTTTGCCCCGAATGCCCGGTCGGGCCATTGGCCCTATGGTGCTGTCATGGAGCACGATCTGAGCCCCGCGACCCTTGCCGAGCTTCGCCGGCCGCGCCCCTACCCGGCGGTGTCCGTGCTGACACCGACGCACCGGCGCGATCCTCTCAACACCGAGGACGCCGTACGCCTGCGCAACGCGGTGGCCGAGGCCAAGAAGAAGCTGGAGTCCGATCCCGCGGTCACCCGGGACCGGCGCGCCGACGTGGAACTGCAGCTCGACCGGGCGCTGTCCGAGGTCGATCTGGCGCACTCCGAGGACGGTCTGGCCATCTTCGCCGCGCCGGGTGAGCACCAGGTGTGGTCGCTCGCGCGCAGTGTGCCGGAGCGCATCGTCCTGTCGGACACCTTCCTGACCCGCAACCTCGTCTCCGCGCACACCGCGGAACGGCCGTTCTGGGTGCTGTCCGTGTCCGCGGACCGGGCCACCCTGTGGAGCGGCGGCGTGGACCGGGTCACCGAGGAACACGCCGGCGGCTTCCCACTCATCCGGGAGGAGCCGAACTTCGACCCCGAGCGGCAGGAACAGGTCGGCGACCAGCCGAGCAACTTCCGTGACGAGGACACCCGCCGGTTCCTGCGTGAGACGGACACCGCGATGGCCAGGGTGCTGCGCGGCCACCCGAGGCCGCTGTACATCACCGGGGCGCCCGCCGCCCTGTCCCTCATGAGCGAGGCGGGCCAGGTGGCCCGGGACGCCGTACAGGTCCCGCACGGCGGGCTCGCGCACGGCACGCCCCAGGCGGTGTGGCAGGCCGTACGTCCGGTGCTGGAGGCCGAGGCACGCAGGAGCACCGAGGACGTGGCCCGGGAGCTGGAGTCGGCCCGGGGGCGCAAGGAGTTCGCGGCCGGGGTCGACGAGCTGTGGCAGAACGCCCGCGAGGGCCGGGTCCGGCTGCTGGCCGTGGAGGAGAACTACCGGATCACGGTACGCGACACCGGTGACCATCTGATCATCGCCGAGGACGGCGACCTGGACGCCCGCGTCGACATCGTGGACGAGATCGTCGAGCAGTGCCTGGAGACGGGTGCGGAGGTCCGCTTCGTCCCGGACGGCACACTCGGGGACGCGGACGGGATGGCGGCGGTGCTGCGCTACTGAGGACGGGGTGACCGCCCGGTCTTCCGCATAGGAACACCTGTGCGTCGAACGTGCGCGTGAGCACGGAACGGGAAGCGACGGTACGTCATGTCACTTGCGTATCATGGGAGTTGAGACACCGAGAGCGCCTCTGACGTATTCCCGGGGTAACCCCGCAAAGACGGTGGCATATGCCGTAGGCACCGCCTTATCGTGTGTTGCCGAATCCCTTACAGGCCCTCGCGGGCTGTGCGACAGTCGTAACGGCCCCTCCACCTGAAGGCCGAACCGTTCCCGCATCGGAGTGCGTCATGCCGTCCCACCTCTCCGCGGACCGTCCAGCCGCCCCGCCGCCGGGACGCGGCCCGGTCGACGCGCTCATCTCGCAGACCCGGCGGCTCAAGGGCGAGGTGGACGCCGTACGCCAGGACACCCCGCAGGACACGGCGGACCCGCGCGAGCGCTGGCGGCGCGCGCTGTGCGACCTGGCGCTGCGTCAGCTCGACGATCTGGACCGGCATCTGGCGCAGCTGCGGGACGATCCGCCGGCCGCGCCGGGCCGGGTGCCCGCGCCGCGGCAGGAGGCCCTGCTCAGCCGGGTCGGCAGCGCGGAGTGGGATCTGCTCACGGACGAGGTGCGCTGGTCCGGCGAGCTGTACCGGATCCTCGGCCGGGACCCGGCCGGCGCTCCGCTCACCCTCGACGAACTGCCCTCGCTGGTCTGCGACGAGGACCGGCCCCGGCTGACCGCGATGGTCACGGGCTGTCCTGGTCGACGCCCGGCCCATCGACGGCGAGTTCCGCGTCGTGGGCCCGGACGACGGCGTACGGACCGTGCACATGATGGGCGAACCGGTGCTCGGTGCCGACGGCAGCACCGCCTCGATGTGGGCGGTGCTGCGGGACGTCAGCGAACTGCGCCGCTGCCGGCGAGCGGTGAGCGAGACCCGTGACTCGCTGCACCGCCAGCGGCACGCCGCCGCGCGGACCGAGCACCGGCTCGCGGTCGAGCTCCAGGAGGCCGTGCTGCCGGCGTGGCACGGCCCCTGCGGCTCCCGCCGGCCGGTCCCGGAACCCTCGACCTCGCCGGGGCCCATCTGCCGCCGTCGACGCACACCCGGATCGGCGGCGACTGGTACGACGCCCTGGAGCTGCCGGACGGCGCGACGCTGCTCAGCGTCGGCGAGCTGACGGGGCACGGTACAGGGGCGGCCTCGGGCATGGCCATGATGCTCGGCGCCGTACGCGGCATGGCGATGACCGGCACCGCGCCGGGACCGCTGCTGGCCTGCCTCGACCGATTACTGGACGCCACCGCGCAGCCGGTCCTCGGCAGCGCCGTCTGTGTGCGCTACCGGCCCGACACCGGCTCACTGCTGTGGGCGCGGGCCGGACACCCCGCCCCGCTGCTGTTCCGCGGCGGGACGGGGCGGGCGCTGGACGCGCCCGCCGGCGTACTGCTCGGCGCCACCTCGGGCGCCTCCTACGGACAGGCCGAGGAGACCCTGGAAGCCGGCGACGTACTGCTGCTGCACACCGACGGGCTGGTGCCCGGGCACGCCGGAGCCACGGCCGTACGGCAACTGCTGCGACTGGCATCGCACTTCGCCGCCGCACACACCGCACAGGACTGCGTCCGGGCGGTCGTACGGGAGTTCGGCGAGCAGGAGCGTGACGACCACGCCTGTGTGCTCGTCGCCCGGGTCACCCCGTAGCGGGTCCGGGCGTCATGCCCGGGTGCTGCCGCCCCTGCCCTTCTGTTTGGGCAGCACCATTTCGATCTCCTCCCTGAGCTCCTGGATCCTCGGATAGGAGGAGTACTCGGCGGTGAGCCGGTACATCTGGCGCAGCCGGTCCCAGGTGCGGCGCGAGGAGTTCTGCCCCATCGACACCAGGGCGAGGCGTGCGAACCGGTCAGCCTGCTCGGGGTCGTCGGCGATGAAGCAGGCGGACGCCATGGACAGGAAGTCGAAGATCTTCGACCGCTGCTGTGTGTCGACGCGCAGTGCCAGCGCCTTGTCCGCGTAGTGCTGCGCGTGCCGGGCCGCGTCCGGTTCGAACTCGGCGAGCGTCCGGTACGCCAGGGCCTGCATGCCGTACAGATCCGCCTCGTTGAACAGCTGCATCCACTTCGGCGGCGGCACGTCCCCTTGTCGGAGACGAACAGGTCCTCGGCGCGGCCCAGGGTGCGGCGCATCGCCTGGCCCTTGCCCATGGACGCCTGCGCCCACGCCTCGATGGTGTGGAACATGGCGCGGGTGCGCGGCAGGACCTCCTCGCCCGATCCCGACTGGGCGAGCTTCATCAGGTCCATCGCCTCGTCGGGCCGGCCCAGGTGCACCATCTGGCGGGCCGCCCGGGACAGCGCCTCACCGGCGCGCGGCCGGTCACCGCCCTCGCGGGCCGCGTGGGCGGCGATCACGAAGTACTTCTGGGCCGTGGGTTCCAGGCCGACGTCGTGTGACATCCAGCCGGCGAGGACGGCGAGGTTGGCGGCGACGCCCCACAGGCGCCGCTGGAGATGGGGTGGATGGTGGTAGGCGAGCATTCCGCCCACCTCGTTGAGCTGGCCGACCACCGCCTTGCGCTGGAGGCCCCCGCCCCGGGCGGCGTCCCAGGCACGGAACACCTCCACGGAGCGCTCGAGTTCCTCGATCTCCTGCGACCCGATGGGGGCGGCCTCGTAGCGGTCGAAGCCGGCCGGCTCGGCGTGCAGGGGGTCGTGGAGGCGGGGTGCGTCGGCGGTCAGGGCCGGATCGGTGTGCAGCCAGTCGTACATGGCGCTGCTGAGTGCGGAGCCGGCGGTGAGCGCGGCACCCGCGCCCACCAAGCCGCGTCGGTTGAGCATGAGGTCCATTCCCGTGAATTCGGTGAGGACCTCGGCTGTCCGCTCGGGCGCCCACGGCACTCCGTCGGGATGTTCCGCACTCCCGCCGCCCGGCCGTTTCCCCGTACGCCCGTGCCGGACCAGACCGAGATCCTCGATGGTCACGACACGGCCGAGACGCTCGGTGAACAGGGCCGCCAGCACCCGCGGTACGGGATCGCGCGGGATCTCTCCCATGTCGATCCAGCGCCGCACCCGGGAGGTGTCGGTCGCCAGCTGGGGGTGGCCCATGGCCGCCGCCTGCCGGTTGACCAGCCTCGCGAGTTCGCCCTTGGACCAGCCGGCCAGGCCGAACAGGTCCGAGAGCCGGGTGTTGGGTTGTCCGCTCACGTCAAGCCCCCAGGTTCTCGGCTGAGTTGACAGTAGCCCGGTGCGGGTTGCCGGGCGACTATTCGCCAGGGTTCGCCAGGGTGCGCCAGATGGTGTGCCAGGGGGCATCGGGTGTCGAGTAGGAACGCGCCACCACGACCCCGTCGCACAGGGGCATTCCCCAGGGTGCGTCCGGGCGGCCGGGCCGGGTGGTGCACTGACGTCGCAGGCACACGAAGGGATCTGTATCACCCATGTACGCAGCATCGTCCTCCGTGTCCGCACCGCCCCGGCCCCTGCGTCCGCGCCCGGCGGACAGCGGGCCCTACCTGGCCCCGGCCCGCCCGGCGGCACCCGTCCTCGGCGCCGGCAACGTACGGCGCACCACGGGACCGGGCGCGCAGCCGCTCAGCGGGCGGCTCGATCTGTCCGGCCCGCAGGGCGCCCAGCTGCGCACGGCGATCGCCTCGGTGCACCGCATCTGTCCGGAGTTCGCGCCGGTCCAGGTGCTGCGCCGCAGCGGGCGGTCGGTGCTGCTGGTCGGCACCACCGGGCGGAGCACCGCGGTCGCGAAGTGCTTACTGGACCACTCCCCGCGTGGAGTGAGCGGATCCGCCACGAAATAGCGGCATACCGCTCGTTCGTCCGGCACCGCCCGCCTGTGCGGACGCCCCGGCTGATCGCGGCGGATCCGGACAACGGCACGCTGGTGATCGAGCGGCTGCCCGGCAGAGTCGCGGCGCTCCAGCGGCACCCGGTGGAGGCACCGCCGCGGTCGGACATCCGGGCGGCGCTCGGCGCGATCTGCCGGCTGAACTCCTGGCGGCCGCCGGCCGGGACGTTCGACGCGCCGCTGGACTACGCGGCGCGGATCTCCCGGTACCACGAGCTGGGGCTGCTCACCGACCGGGATCTGGGCGATCTGCAGAAGCTGCTGCACGGCATCGCGCTGGCGAGCGGGCGGCAGGGCATGGGCCAGTTCTGCCACGGCGACGCGCTGCTGAACAACATCCTGATGTCACCGGCCGGTCCCGTGCTGGTGGACTGGGAGCACGCGGGCTGGTACCTGCCGGGGTACGACCTGGCGACGCTGTGGTCGGTCCTCGGGGACGCGCCGGTGGCGCGCCGGCAGATCAGCCAGATCGCTCAGTCGGCGGGGCCGGCCTCGCGTGACGCGTTCCTGGTGAACCTGATGCTGGTCCTCACCCGGGAGATCCGGACGTACGAGACGGCCGTGCATCGCTCGATGCAGGAGGCGAACCCGGTGGCGGCGTCCGGTGAGGAGCACCGGCTCCTCCTCCGCCGTCTCCACGACGACTGCCAACTGGCCCGCAAAGCGGTCCGGGCAGCGGTGGGCACCCGCTGACCCGTCCCCGGCGGCGGGCGGCACGACTGCCCGCGGCTGCGCGGGATCGCCGGGTGCCGCGCGCGCTGTCACAGGAGTACACCACTGACGCCGCGCAGGCCCGGAAGTCGTCGGCGCGAAAGCGACGCGCACCCCGATTGACAAGGTAATAAGCACCCTCCTGGGCATGATTGACGGATTATCAGCCGACGGGTACCACTGACCCACCACCCCGGCTCACGTCACCCGCCCCAGGAGGCCGCATTGAGACAACCCGTCCGCATCCTCGCCGCAGCCGCCCTCACCCTCCCCTACTGGGCGCCGCCCCCGACAGCACCCCACCCGCGACCGCCCACCTCCAGCAGGCGTTCGCCACCGCGGCCGCCCAGTACGACGTACCGCAGAGCGTGCTGCTCGGCGTCTCCTACCTCCAGTCCCGCTGGGACGCCCACGCCGGCGCCCCGAGCGTGACCGGCGGCTACGGTCCCATGCACCTCACGGATGCCCGTACCGCCCTCGAAACCGCCACCGGCCACCACACCTCCGGCGCGGAGGACCCACGCGGCGACGAGACCCGCCCGTCGAAGCACCCCGAGACGGCGGCAGCCGATTCCGGCGACCTGCCCGCCCGCCTCACCACACTCCCCGGGCCGCCCGCCTCACCGGCCTCACCCCCGACCGCCTCCGCGACGACCCCGCGGCGAACGTCGCCGGCGGCGCCGCCCTGCTCGCCGACGCACAACGCCGACTGGGTGAACCCAGCAGCGACGACCCCGCCGACTGGTACGCGGCGGTCGCCCTGTTCTCCGGCGCGGACGACACCGCGTCGGCGGCGGCGTACGCCCACGACGTGTACGAGGTGATCCGCGCCGGCGAGGCACGCGTCACGGACGCCGGACAGCAGGTCGCCCTGGACGCCCGCCCCGGCCTCGCACCGGACACCGCGGCACTGGAGCGCGCCGGACTGCGCACCCCTCCGCCGCCGGCACGGAGTGCCCGAGGACGGTGTCCTGCGAGTGGATTCCCGCACCGTACGAGGAGTTCGGCGACAACGACTACGGCAACCACGATCTGGGCGACCGGCCCGCCTCGCAGCGCATCCGGTACATCGTCGTCCACGACACCGAGGGCGCCTGGGAGGGCGTCCTCAACATGGTGCAGGACCCCACCTATGTGTCCTGGCAATACACGCTGCGTTCCACGGACGGTCACATCGCCCAGCATGTGAAGGCGAAGGACGTGGCCTGGCACGCGGGCAACTGGTACGTCAACGCGGGGTCGATCGGCCTGGAGCACGAGGGCTTCCTGACGAGTCCCGACACCTGGTACACGGAGGCGATGTACCGCTCCTCGGCCCGGCTGGTGACGTACCTCGCCAAGAAGTACGACATCCCGCTGGACCGGCAGCACATCCTCGGCCACGACACGGTGCCGGGAACCACCCCGGCCACCATCCCGGGGATGCACACCGACCCCGGCCCGTACTGGGACTGGCGGCACTACTTCGAGCTGCTGGGCCACCCCTCAAGGCCGAGGGCGGGCCGAAGAGCACGGTCGTGACGATCCAGCCCGGCTACTCCGCCAACCGTCCGGTCTTCACGGGCTGCGAGACCGCGGGAGAAGCGTGTGCCTCGCACGGGTCGAGCGCGGTGCGGCTGTACTCCGACCATGCCGAGGACTCCCCGCTGATCAGGGACATCGGCCTCGGTTCCGCCCCGACCACGGGGTGAACGACCTGTCCTCGCGGGTCTCCACGGGCCAGCGGTTCGCGGTCGCCGACCGCTGGGGCGACTGGACCGCGATCTGGTACCTCGGCCAGAAGGCGTGGTTCAGGAACCCGGCGAAGCAGCCGGCGGCGGTGCCCGCGAAGGGCAAGGTCGTCACCCCGAGGAAGGGCCTCGACTCGGTGCCGGTCTACGGCAGGGCGTACCCGGAGAAGGAGGCCTACCCCGAGGGCGTGCCGGCCCAGGCGGTGACGCCGCTGCCGTACACGGTCCTCAAGGGCCAGAAGTATGTGACCGGGGGCAAGGTGCCGAGCGAGTACTACTACGCGGTGACCTTCGACGAGGCGTCCCACCAGGTGGTGCGGGGCAAGGATCAGTACTACGAGATCCAGTTCGGGCACCGCGTCGGGTTCGTCCGGGCGGCGGACGTGACGGTGAAGTCGTCGTAGCGGCGCCGCGGCGGTAGAGAGGGGCCGGGTTCCTGTCGGACCCGGCCCTTCGCGTCAGCCCTGCTGGAACAGTTCGGCGGGGAGCGGCTTGAGGAGGGCGTACAGGTCGTCGGTGATGGGGCGGTCCCAGGCGGCGATGGTCACCAGCACGTTGTCACTGCGGTCGAACTGGACACAGGAGATGCGGCCCTCGGAGAGCTTCACGCGGCGCACGATCAGCAGATTGTCGCCCTGCATCACCGGTACGTCCTCGGTGCCGACGACGGTGATCTCCTCGTCGTTCTCCAAGGCCAGCAGCAGCTGTCCGACCTCGAAGGGATCTCGCCCTCCGGGAGGTCCCGGGCCGGGGAGCCCTCGGGCAGATTGCCGATGACCATCGCGGGGCCTCGGCCGCCGAACAGGTCGTAGCGCAGGAAGACGCCCTGGCAGGTTCCGTCGGGTGCGGGCAGCAGCCCGGCGCCCAGGTTTCCGGGCCAGTCGCCCGGGTCCATGGCCAGAACGTCGAAGTCGGGCCCGGCGGGCGTGGCACTGCGGCGGCGGAGGAACGACATGCCGCAATGGTACGTGCCCGCGCGCGTGTACGGACGGTCGGGCGAGGCCCGCCCCGGCTAGCCGGCCCGCCGGTGCCGCTCGTGGTGGCGGGCGACCCGGGCGCGGGTTGCCGCAGGAGGGTGTGCACCACTCCTGACGCGGGTGTTCCTTCAGGAAGTAGCGGACGCAGCGGGGGCGTGGCAGGCGCGCAGGCGTTCGCGGTCGGGGCCGGTGAGGAAGGTGATGGCGGCGTCGGCGAGGGTGGCGGTCAGGTCGGCGCGGCCGTCGGGGGCGGGCTGTCTGCGGCTGACGGGCCCGGACCCGTCGGGCCAGTCCAGGACCGGGACGGTGGGGGTACGCGCCGCCGCCTCGTTCAGACGCCGTAGCGCCTCGGGGAGCGGGAGCAGGCGGGACACGTCGGCCGGACCGGGTGGGGTGGGGTGGACCGCGTGGGCGAAGAGGGTGCGGACGGCTGTACGGAGGGCGTGGACGGCGATGAGGTCGCTCTCGCCGGCGGTGAAGGTGTCCGGGGTGGGGAGGGTGTGGGGGTGTGCGCGGACCCAGGCTTCCAGGGCAGCGACGTGATCCAGATCGTCGGTGACTCCGCCGTTGCCGTCGTGGCGGATGGTGAGCGCGAGCTCCAGGGGAGCGGTGTGTCTGAGTCCCGCATGCGGCTAAAGATAAGGGGGCTTGCAGGCATTAGCGTCGGTGCGTGTCGCGCGCGGTCCTGCGTGGGGGCTGGGCGGGGGCGTGACGCTGCTCGGCGCTTGCGAGGTGCCGCAGCGCCCACCCGTGCCGCCGCGGCGGCACGATTGCCCGCAGTTGACGGCAGCCTGCGTCCGCGGTTGACGGCAGCCTGCGTCCGCGGTGAGCGGCAGGTATGCCTGGGGGTTGGCGGCAGCCTGCGTCCGCGGTTGGCGGCAGCCCGCGTCCGCGTTGACGACAGCCTCCGTCCGCGGTGAGCGGGAGGTATGCCTGGGGGTTTGCGGGAGTTGGGGCCGTGGTTGTGCGGGAGCTATGTCAGTTGCGCGGGTGGGATCACCGCCACCGGGGTCGTCGCGTGCAGGAGTACCGCCTGGGTCACCGAACCCATCATCCGGGCCGGGGACAGCAGGCGGCGGCGGTGGCGGCCCACTACTACGAGTGAGGCGTCCCGGGATGCCTCGACCAGGTGGCCGGCCGCGTCGCCGGGCAGCACATCCGTCCGCGCGGTGACCGACTCGTACCGCTCCCGGTACGGGGCGAGGAAGCCGTCCGCCAGGACCCGGGTCTCGTGCTCGACCGCGTCCTGGTCGATGTCCGGCGGCGGCAGCTCCCGGGCAGCATCCAGGTTGGCAGGGGCCAGGGGTAGGCGGCGAGGATCCGCAGCGGAACCCCGCGCAGTGCCGCCTCCGCGAAGGCGAAGGCGAGCGTGGCCTCGTCGGGACTGTCGGCGTTCACCCCGGCCACCACCGGCCGGGCACCACCGGCCGGTGCCTCCTCACCGCCCCCGCGGCCGGGCGGCGGCACGACGACGACCGGGCACTCGGCGTCACGCGCCGCGGCCAGGGAGTTGGAGCCGAGCAGCAGGCTCGCGAAGCCCCGCGTCCGCGGGAGCCGAGCACCAGCAGCCCCGCCTCCGCCCCCGCTTCGGGCAGCAGGACGCCCGGCGCCCCCTCCAGCGCGATGTACTCGGCCTCGGGGAAGCCCCGCTGTGCCAGGTGTGCGCGGGCCCGGTCGAGGACCGGGTCCTGGTCGGGGCCGGGCGGCCCGGCCGCCAGCACCTCGGGCCGCGCCCAGGGGTGTACTGGCGTACGTGCACGACCCGCAGCGGCGCCGCGCGCCGGCGCGCGGCGTCGAGGGCCCACTCCAGTGCGCGCAGACTGTCGTCCGAACCGTCGACCGCCGCGACGACGACCGGCTGGGTGCTCATTGATTCCTCGCCTCCGGATACGACCACTGTTCCTTCGCCTCCCCGGCCGGCCTGGTTCAGTCCATGACCGGGAACGGCACTTCGGACCGCGTGTCCGGAAATACGCGCGGAACACCCCCGCTGCGACGCCGATCAGGTCAGGTCGAACTCCCCTTCCCGGGCCCCCGACACAAAAGCACCCCACTCGGCGGGTGTGAAGATCAGACCGGCGCTCTCCGGGCTGCCGCTGTTGCGCATGGCGATGAAGCCCTCCACGAAGGCGATCTGGACATCGCCCAGGCCACGGCTGCTGGACTGCCACTGTGCGTTGCTCAGGTCCAGGTCCGGCTTGTCCCAGCCCGTGAGCGGGCGCTGCTGGGTGGTGCTCTCGGCCACGTCCGTGCTCCTCCCGTTTTCCGTCGTCCGCGGGCCAGCCTAGCGACCGGTCCCCGCCCCCGACAGGCCGCGCGACAGGTGCCTTCGCGCGAGGCACGGGGGCCGGCGGAGCACATGGGACGGGTGCGCGTTGAACCGGGAGGGACGTGTCGACGTACTGGTGTGGGCAGGCCCGCGCACCGGGCCCCGTTCGTCATGCCATCGCAGTACCGCACGGAAGGACCCTCCGGGTGTCGCTCTTCACTCGCCCCCGCCGACCGCAGGACACCACCGAGGGCGAAGCGGACCAGGGCGACCCCGTCGCACCCGAGGAAGGCACACCACCCGCGGCCACACCACCGGGATGGTTCGGCTGGCGGCACCGGTGGCCGCGCACGGCGCACGGGGTCACCGTGGGGATCACGGTCCTCGCCGGAGCGCTGGTGCTCTTCGCGTTCCTCCTGCCGAACCGGGTGGAACGCCTCGAGATCGGCGCGTTCCTGCGGCTGCCCGCCGAGGGCATCCTGCTCGCCACGCTGCTGCTCACGCTCACGCCGCGGTGGCGGCGGATCGCGGCCATGGTCATAGGCGTTCTGCTGGGGCTGCTGACGGTCCTGAAATTCATGGACATGGGCTTCTACCAGGTGCTGGCCCGCCCCTTCGACCTGGTGCTCGACTGGATCCTGCTGGACGACGCGACGGACTTCGTCCGGGAGTCGTTCGGCCGGAGCGGCCAGGTGCTCGCCGTGGTCGGGGTGATCGTGCTGTTCGTGGCCCTGCTGGCGCTGATGACCCTGGCGATGGTACGGCTGACCGGGCTGATGACCCGTCACCGTCCCGTCGCCGTGCGCACGATGCTGGTGCTGGGCGTCGCGTGGATCACCTGCGTCACGCTCGGCGTGCGGGTCGACGGGGTGGCGATCGCCACCAAGGGCACGGCTGATCTGGTGGGCGACCGGGTGGAGCAGGTGCGGGCGGGACTGCGGGACGCACGGGTCTTCGAGACGGAGGCGTCCGTCGACGCCTTCGCGAAGACACCGCCCGATCAGCTCTTCACCGGGCTGCGCGGCAAGGACGTCCTGTTCACCTTCATCGAGAGCTACGGACGGGTCGCGATCGACGACCCGGCGATGGCCGGACCGATGGACACGGCGCTGAAGGAGGGCACGCGGCGGCTGGAGGACGCCGGTTTCGCCTCCCGCAGCGGCTGGCTGAGGTCCCCGGTGACCGGGGCCGGCAGCTGGCTCGCGCACTCGACCTTCCTGTCCGGCCTGTGGATCAAGAACCAGCAGCGTTACCGCAGTCTGACCACCAGTGACCGCATGACCCTGACCAACTACTTCCGCAAGGCCGGTGACTGGCGGACCGTCGGCATCGTGCCCGGGGTGCGGCGGGCCTGGCCGGAGGAAGTTCTTCGGCCTGGACCACATCTACGACTCGGAGCACCTCGGCTACCAGGGCCCGTACTTCAGCTGGACCCCGGTACCGGACCAGTTCAGCCTGGAGGCCTTCGAGCGCCTGGAGCACGGCCGGAAGGACCGCGAGCCGATCATGGCGGAGATCATCCTGGCCTCCAGCCACAACCCCTGGTCCCCCATCGCGCACATGATCGACTGGGACGACCTCGGCGACGGTTCGGTGTTCCACGAGATCAAGAAGGAGGGCACGGACCCGAAGGAGGTCTGGAAGGACCCGGAGAACGTGCGCACCGAGTACCGGCGGGCCATCGAGTACTCGCTGGACAGCCTCACCGAATGGGTCGAGCGGTACGGCGACGAGAACACGGTCCTGGTGTTCCTGGGCGACCACCAGCCGGTGCCCACCGTCACCGCCGGCGACACCGGCAAGGACGTGCCGATATCGATCGTGGCCAAGGATCCGAAGGTGCTGGAGCGGGTGGCCGGCTGGAACTGGACGGATGGTCTGAAGCCCGCGCCGGACGCCCCGCGCTGGGGCATGGACACCTTCCGCGACCGCTTCATGACGGCGTACGGGCCACAAGGCGGTACCTCCGCCGCCCCGGCGCCCTGAGGACCGGGGCCACGCGAGAAAGTGCAGGCCGCGCTCTTGCCCCTGGGCGGCGCGGCCTGACTTACTGATCCCGGCGGAACGACCGAATGATCGTTCGCCCGGATTGTCGCGACGGCCGGACGGCTCGACGGCTCCGTGATGACACGGCTCGACGGCTCGACGGTGAGGAGAAGGCCCCGATGACCAAGGCGGCGGACCTGCTGGACCCGGCGGAACGGCTCGACCCGGAGGGCCTGCGGGCACTCCAGCTGGAGCGGCTGCGCGGCTCGCTGCGGCTCGCCTACGAGCGGGTGCCGTTCTACCGGGAGTCCTTCGACAAGGCGGGCGTCCACCCGGACGACTGCCGTTCGCTGTCGGATCTGGCCCGCTTCCCCTTCACCACCAAGGCCGATCTGCGGGCGAACTACCCGTACGGCATGTTCGCGGTGCCCCGCGACCGTATCCGCCGGCTGCACGCCTCCAGCGGCACCACCGGTCGCCCCACGGTCGTCGGCTACACGGAGGGCGACCTTTCCATGTGGGCCGACATGGTGGCCCGGTCCATCCGCGCGGCGGGCGGCCGCCCCGGGGACACGGCACATGTGGCCTACGGCTATGGCCTGTTCACCGGTGGTCTGGGCGCACACTACGGCGCCGAACGGCTCGGCTGCACGGTGATCCCCGCGTCCGGCGGGATGACGTCCCGGCAGGTGACGCTGATCCAGGATCTGAAGCCCTCGATCATCATGGTGACCCCGTCCTACATGCTCACCCTGCTCGACGAGTTCGAGCGGCAGGGGTCGACCCGCGCTCCACCTCGCTGCGGGTGGGGATCTTCGGCGCGGAGCCGTGGACGGAGCGGATGCGGCAGGAGATCGAGGAGCGGTTCGCGATCGACGCGGTCGACATATACGGGCTGTCGGAGGTGATCGGCCCGGGGGTGGCGCAGGAGTGCGTGGAGACCAAGGACCATCTCCACATCTGGGAGGACCACTTCTATCCGGAGGTGGTCGATCCGGTCACCGGTGAGGTGCTTCCGGAGGGTGAGCGGGGCGAACTGGTCTTCACCTCGCTGACCAAGGAGGCGATGCCGGTGGTCCGCTACCGGACGCGGGATCTGACCCGGCTGCTGCCGGGCACCGCGCGGGTGTTCCGGCGGATGGAGAAGGTCACGGGCCGCAGTGACGACATGGTGATCCTGCGCGGGGTGAACCTGTTCCCCACGCAGATCGAGGAGATCGTGCTGTGCACACCGGGCGTGGCACCGCACTTCCAGCTCCGTCTCACCACGGCGGGCAGGATGGACTCCCTGACCGTGCGCGCGGAGGCGCGCCCCGACGCGGACGCCACGGCGCGTGAGGCGGCCGCCCGGTCGATCACGGCGGCGGTGAAGGACGGCATCGGGGTCTCGGTGGACGTGGAGATCGTCGACCCGGAGACCCTGGAGCGCTCGGTGGGCAAGATCCGGCGGATCGTGGACCTGCGCGACAAGCGGGACTGAGAGGCGGTCGACGGCCGCTCGCCGAGTGGCCGCCGAGTGGCCGTCGACGGCTACTCGGCGGCCACGATCCGCTCGACCGCCGCCGTCACCAGCCGGTCGCGTTCCTCCGGCGTGAAGACGTCCGGCAGGGTGAGCTGTTCGACGATCAGCCAGTTCAGCGCCAGGTAGAGCAGCCGGACGGCCATGGCGTCACCGGGCAGGCCGGAGCCCTCGTGGTAGCGGATGTTGTCGTCGAGGTCGGACCGGACCCGTTCGGTGAGCACCTCGCGCAGTTCCAGGCGGCGGGTGGCCTCCAGCCGGAGTTCCAGCAGCGCGAGATAGCCGGCGCGGAAGGCGGAGATACGGTCGACCAGTTCCCGCATCAGCCCCGCGTAGACGACCCGGTCGCCTCCGGCGGCCTGCTGCCGGGCGACGACCTCGTCGTCGGGCCGGAGCCGCTCGTAGACCCGGGCGCCGGCCTGGGTGAGCAGGTCGTCGCGCGAGGTGAAGTAGTTGGAGGCGGTGCCGACGGGGACGGCGGCCTCGGTGTCCACGGCCCGGAAGGTCAGTCCCCGGGCGCCCTCCCGGGCCAGTACCTCGATCGCGGCGTCCACCAGCGCGGTCCGCCGCCGCTCGTTCCGTCTCACCACCGACACCACTCCACTCGTCCCGCCATCCGTCACACCACTCCGGGCAGAGTACTACGCCCGGAGTCGTCCGAAGGCGTCAGCTCTCCCCGGCCTCCAGGACCGCCATGGCCGCGTTGTGTCCCGGTACGCCGCTCACCCCGCCGCCGCGCACGGCGCCCGCGCCGCACAGCAGGACGTTGGGGTGCCGGGTCTCCACACCCCAGCGGCCGGTGCCGTCCTGCGTGTGGGGCCAGGACAGCGCGCGGTGGAAGATGTTGCCGCCGGGCAGCCCCAGGTCGCGTTCCAGGTCCAGCGGGCTCCGGGCCTCCAGGCAGGGGCGGCCTTCGGCGTCGGTGGCCAGGCAGTCGGCGAGCGGTTCGGCGAGGTGGGCGTCGAGCTGGGCGAGCGTCGACTTCAGCAGTTCCTCGCGTACGCCGTCGTTGTCCCGTGCGAACAGCCGGGCCGGGGTGTGCAGTCCGAACAGGGTGAGCGTCTGGTAGCCGCGTGCGGCCAGTCCGGGGCCGAGGATCGTGGGGTCGGTGAGGGAGTGGCAGTAGATCTCCGAGGGCGGGACGGCGGGCGGCTCGCCGGCGGCGGCCTGGGCGTGCGCGGCGGCCAGCTGTCCGTATCCCTCGGCGACGTGGAAGGTGCCGGCGAACGCTTCACGCGGATCGACGGCGGTGTCGCGCAGCCTCGGCAGCCGCTTGAGCAGCATGTTCACCTTGAGCTGGGCGCCCTCGGCGGGCGGTGGGGCGCGTCGCCGGTGAGGGCCGCCAGTTCCCGCGGTGCGGCGTTCACCAGGACGTGCCGTGCGGCGGCGACGCCCTCGCCGTCGGCGGTGCGGTGGGTGACCTCGGCGGTACGGCCGTCGGTGTCGATACGCACCGCGCGGTGCCCGGTGGCGATGACCGCGCCGGCCGCGCGGGCCGCGTCGGCGAGGGCGTCGGTGAGGGCGCCCATGCCGCCGACCGGGACGTCCCAGGCGCCGGTGCCGCCGCCGATGACGTGGTAGAGGAAGCAGCGGTTCTGCTGGAGGGACGGGTCATGGGCGTCGGCGAAGGTGCCGATGAGGGCGTCGGTGAGGACCACACCGCGCACCAGGTCGTCGGAGAAGCGCTCCTCGACGGCGACGCCGATGGGTTCCTCGAAGAGGGTGCGCCAGGCCTCGTCGTCGTCGACCGCGCGGCGCAGTCCCTCACGGGTGGGCAGGGGTTCGGTGAGGGTCGGGAAGACGCGGCGGGCGACGCGGCCCGTCAGGTCGTAGAAGCGCTGCCAGGCCTCGTACTCGCGGTCGGAGCCGGTGAGCCGGGCGAATGCCTCGCGGGTGCGCCGCTCGCCGCCGCCGACGAGCAGTCCGGTGGGCCGTCCGTCGCGTTCGGCGGGGGTGTACGAGGAGATGGTGCGGGTGCGCAGCCGGAAGTCGAGGCCGAGATCCCGGACGATCTTCGCGGGCAGCAGGCTGACCAGGTACGAGTACCGGGACAGCCGGGCGTCGACGCCGGTGAACGGGCGGGTGGACACCGCCGCCCCGCCGGTGTGGTCCAGCCGCTCGAGGACCAGTACGGAGCGCCCGGCGCGGGCGAGGTAGGCGGCGGCGACGAGGCCGTTGTGGCCGCCGCCGACGATGACGGCGTCGTAGGTCCGGGTTCCTCGGGTGCGGTCATGGTTCTTCGTAGCACGCGCCGATCCGCACCGGCCAGATCGCGCCCGCCTCAGTCGAGGGTGGCGAGGAACTCCGTGCAGGCCCGTGCGCAGGCGCGGCACGACTCGGCCGTCCGCCCGGCCCCGGAGTGGGTGTCGAAGGCATGCGCGCTCTCCAGGCACACCTGCCGACACCACTCCACCTGGACGCGGATGATCTCCTCGTCCACCTGGTTCTGCTCGGACAGCACCCGGCAGGTCGCGTCGCAGACCTCCGCGCACATGATGCCCTTGCGCCGTACGAGTTCCTGGTTCTCCGTGCTGTCGGGGTCCACGAGGCTCGCCCGCGTCGCGCAGGCCCTGGCGCATTCGGTGCATGCCTGGGCGCACGCGAACCGGTCCTCCAGGAACCGGAACAGCTCTTTCTGCGATGTCGTCGTCACACCGCGCGGGTAGCCGCCGCCCCGGCGGCCAAACACTCTCGCGGCGGGGCGGACGGGTTCGCCCGGGGGCCGGGGGTACCCGCGCGCCATGATGAACTCCGCGTGGATGGAAACGGCCGACCTCGCCGCGGGCCGCGGCGCCCTCGGTACCGGGCTGGTGGTGGCGGGACTGGCGGTCCTGGCGCTGCTGATCGGCATGTTCGTCTTCGGCAGCCGCCGGGTCAGGAACAGCACGGTGCGCCGGCCCCGCCCCGAGGAGCAGCCCCGGATGCCCGAGGGCGGCCCGGTCCGGGAGGTACGGGAGCACCGCGAGCCCGACGAGGTGCCCCGCGACGGCGAGCGGCGGCTGCCGCACGAACTCGAGGGAACGGCACCGTCGGCAGCCGCACCAGCGCCTCGCGGGAGCGGCCCCGCTGGGACGAGGGCGGCAGCGGGGGTTCGGCAGCGGCGGTCCCGGCCGCCACTGACGCGGCGGCGCCCTGACGACCGTGTCAGGGTGGGCCGTCCGTCCTTCGCGGACGGACGGCCCGCCCTTTCGCATGCCCGGGGTGAGGTGGATCACAGCACTTCGGTGCATCGTTTCGCCCTGCCGTGAGTCTTTGTCTGAGGTGTAAGGGCTTTTCGGACACGGGGCGGTGGGGATGGAGCGGTTTCGGGTGGACGGCTTCGACGCGTTCGTCGCCGCCCGCTGGTCGGCGCTGCTCCATGTCGCGCGGCTGCTCACCGGCGGCGACCGGCAGCGGGCCGAGGACCTCGTCCAGGAGGCCCTGGTGAAGCTGTGGTTCGTCTGGCCGAAGATCGCCGAACAGGCCCCGGAGGCGTATGTGCGCACCGTGCTGGTGCGGATGGCGGCCCGTTCCGCCCGGCGGCGCTGGTGGGGCGAGCGTCCGGTGGGCGAACTGCCCGACCGGCCCGGACCGGGCGACCTGTCCTCGGCCGTCGCGGAGCGTTCGCGGCTGGAGGCGGCGCTGGCCCAGCTGCCGCCCCGGCAGCGGGCGGCGGTGGTGCTGCGTTACTGCGAGGACCTGCCCGAGGGCCAGGTGGCGCAGGCTCTCGGCTGTCCGGTGGGCACCGCGCGCTCCCACGCGTCGCGCGGTGTGGCGCGGCTGCGCCGGATTCTGTCCGAGACCGTCCGGGCCGTGGGCTGAGGGAGAGCGATGGACGACTTCGAGCACGAGCTGACCCGCGTGATGCGCGACTCCCGGCAGCCGGCTCCCTTCCGGGCCGAGCAGCGCGAGCGCCTGTACGAGGGCATCCGGGTCCGCCGCAGGTCCCGGATGCTGTGGCGGGCCGGCGGCTCCGCGCTGGCGGTGGCCGGGCTGAGTGCCGTACTGGCGCTGCTGCCCGGCACCGGCTCCCGGTCCGCGCCCGCCGACCACGGGCCCCTGCCGGCGACGGGCCCGACTCCTCCCCGGTCTCGCCCTCGCCGACGACGGCCCCGAGCACGTCGGAGCCGCCCGCGGGGCCCCCGCCACCACGAGCACCGGCGCTCCCGGCCACGCCCCCACGCCGACCTCGCGGCCACCGGACCCCACCGGCGTGTCCACGAGGTCCGCACCCCGCCCACGCAACCGGCGCGGGGGCCCTCCCCTCTTTCACCGAGGAGCCGGCCGGCAGCGGCTAGCCTCTCCTCGCCCGACCCGGGCCCCCGTCATGCTCGTACGCGCCGGAAAGAGACCCCACCCGTCATGAGAACCGCGAGGCGGTCGGCCGCCGCCGACCGCAGCCCGTCCGCAGGGCGGCTGCCGCGCCGCGCGCCGCTGCCCGCGCACCATCGGGAACCCGTCCTGGACGTGGTCGTACCCGTGTACAACGAGGAGAACGACCTGGAGCCCTGTGTCCGGCGGCTCCACGCGCACCTCGCGGAGACGTTCCCGTACCCGTTCCGCATCACCATTGCCGACAACGCCAGCACGGACGCCACCCCGGCGATCGCGGAGCGGCTGGCGCGGGAGCTGCCGGCGACGGAGTGGATACGGCTGGCCGAGAAGGGCCGCGGCCGGGCGCTGCACACCGCCTGGTCCCGGTCGTCGGCGCCGGTGCTCGCCTATCTGGACGTGGATCTGTCCACCGATCTCGCCGCCCTGCTGCCGCTGGTGGCCCCGCTGATCTCGGGCCATTCGGACATCGCCATCGGCACCCGGCTCGCCCGCGGCTCGCGAGTGGTGCGCGGCCCGAAGCGGGAGATCATCTCCCGCTGCTACAACGGGCTGCTGCGCGGCACGCTCGCCGTGCGGTTCAGCGACGCGCAGTGCGGTTTCAAGGCGGTACGGCGGGACGTGGCCGAGCGGCTGCTGCCCCTGGTGGAGGACCGGGAGTGGTTCTTCGACACCGAGCTGCTGGTGATCGCCGAGCGGGCCGGGCTGCGCATCCACGAGGTGCCGGTGGACTGGGTGGACGACCCCGACAGCCGGGTCGACATCCTCGCCACGGCGCTGGCGGATCTGCGCGGCATGGCCCGCCTCGGCCGTGCGCTGGCCGGCGGCCGGCTGCCGCTGGCGGCGCTGCGCCGCCCGGAGGAGCTCGACGAGGCCGCCGGGCTGCCGCCCGCGCTGGTGCCCCAGCTGCTGCGCTTCGCCGCCGTCGGGGTCGCCAGCACCCTGTTCTATCTGCTGCTCTACAGCCTCCTGCGGCCCGCCGCGGGCGCCCAGACGGCCAACGCGCTCGCCCTCCTGGCCAGCGCCGTCGCCAACACCGCCGCCAACCGGCGGCTCACCTTCGGGGTGCGCGGGCGCCAGGAGGTGCTGCGCCATCACCTCAAGGGCCTGGCGGCCTTCCTGGTCGGTCTCACCCTGACCAGCGGTTCGCTGGCGGTGCTGCACCGCACGGCGCCCGACGCCGGATCCCGGGCGGAGCTGCTGACGCTGATCGCCGCCAACCTCGCCGCGACCCTGCTGCGCTTCCTACTGCTGCGGGCCTGGGTGTTCCCCGGCCGCCGCTCCCGCCGTACGACAGGATCCTCCGCCTCATGACCACCGCCCCGACCAGCCAGGCCGGACCGGCCCCGACGCCCGTGCCCCGCCCGGACACGGCACCGCCCCCGGACACCCCCGGCCTGCGCGAGCGGCTGCGCCGCGCCGCCGCGCACCACGGGCCCGTCCTCGCGGTGTACGGCGTGCTGAAGCTCACGGGTTTCGCCGTCTTCATGTTCCTGCTGGACTCGGCCGGCGACTTCCGGGAGAAGAACCCGCGGTTCGGCGGCGGCGCCCACACCTGGGACGTGCTGGGCAGCTGGGACGGCTGGTGGTACCAGCAGATCGCCCTGCACGGCTACGACCCGGCGCTGGAGCCGATATCCGGCGCCACCGGGCTGATCACCCTCCATGCCAACTCGGCGGCGTTCTTCCCGCTGTACCCGGCCCTGATGCGGATCGTCTCGGAGGTCACCGGGCTCGGCCCGTACGGCGCCGGCCTGACCGTGTCGGTCGTGTTCTCGTTCGTCGCCGCGCTCGGCGTCTACGCCGTCACGGCCCACCTCGGCGGGCGCAGGGCCGGTCTGATCGCCGCCGGGCTGTGGGCGGTGTGGCCGGGTTCCGGGGCCGAGTGGGCGGTGTACTCCGAGTCCGTGTACACGGCGCTGGCCGCCTGGGCCTGCTACGCCGTGCTGACCCGCCGCTGGCTCACCGCCGGGGTGCTGACGTTCACCGCCGGGCTGGCCCGGCCCACCGCCGTCACCCTGGTCGCCGCCCTCGCCGTCGCCGGGCTGTTCGCGGTGCTGCGCCGTGAGGAGGAATCCGCCGCCCGCTGATCGCCGTGGCGATCGCCCCGCTGGGCGTGGCCGGCTATCTGGGCTGGGTGGGCTACCGGATGGGCGACTGGGGCGGCTACAACAAGCTCCAGGACGGCGCCTGGGCCCATAAGTTCGACTGGGGCCGGCACAGCCTCGACGTCCTCACCTCCGTACCCGTCGGGCGCCACGACTACCGGTTCGCGATGCCCATGGAGGACATGATCGGGGTCGTGGTGGTGCTGCTGGTGCCGGTGCTGACGGTGCTGCTGCTGCGGCTGCGTCCGCCCGCCGTGCTGGTGGTGTACACGGTGCTGTCGTATCTGATGGTGATGGCCACCCAGCAGTACTTCGGCAATGTCTCCCGCTATCTGCTCCCGCTGTTCCCGCTGTTCATCCCGCTCGCCCTGGCCATGCGCCGGCTGAAGTGGCCCTCGCTGGCCACGGTCCTTGGCACGGCGGCCCTGGCCTCCGGTTCGTACGCCGGCTACGTGCTGTTCGAGCTGGGCGTGCCGTAGGGCCCCGTCCGGCCCCGAGCCGGTCCACCGCCCGCAGCGGCCGGGGATCACGCAGTACGGCGTCGGTGCGCGGGCTGTGCCGCCGTACGTCCGTGCCGTCGTCCGCCGCGCCGGGTGCGACCCGTTGCTCCACCCCGGTGCCTCCGTTCAGCCCGCTGCCGCCGGTCGGTCTCCCATCGTCCACCAGTGCCCCGGGACGGGGACCCGACACGCCGCACGGGTCCTCCCGTGCGGGTTCCGTGCGGTGTCCGGTGCGGACACCCCGCAGTACGCTGACCGCATCCGGCCGGCGGGAGCTCGCGATGTGGAAGCGCAGGAAGCACGCCCGGAGTGGGGAGACCCTTCCGCTGGAGCTGTGCGACCTCTGCGGGAGGACGTTCCCGGCGGGTGACGCGGTGATCGGTCATGTCGCGGACTCCTCCTCCGCCCATCCCACCGACGCCTGGTCCGACGGCCTGCGCCGGGTGACGGCCTGCTGCGAGACGCATCTGGACCTGATCCGCGAGATGTACCGGCGGCGGCCGTTCGTGGAGGAGGAGCTGTGGGCGGCGAAGATCACCCGGGTGCTGACGTCCGGCCCGCCGGTGCTGTCCATGGTGCAACTGGCCCGCCGGACCGGGCTGCACGAGCCGGACATCCGGCGGGCCATCGCCTGGCACAACGAACGGCACCGGCGGACGGGTGAATGACCGGGGCCGGCCCGACGCTCCGCGCCGTCGCCCGAGTGGCCGGTGCGCGCGGCCGCGAAGCCGAACCCGGATCCTCGTACGGGGTGTACGAGGATCCGGGTTCGGTGCGGCGGGGAGCTTGTCCCGCGCCACTTCAGGCGGGTATGGCGTCGTGCGGCGGAGGGGCCGGAACGGTCCTCTATGCCGTCTGCGGCTGGAGGAAGCGGGCCAGCAGGTCGTCCAGGCTGACCATGCCGGTGAGCCGGCCCGAGCCGTCGCGGACCACGGCCAGGGAGGCCCGGCGGCGGCGCAGCAGATCGATCGCCTCGGCGACCGTGGCGTCGTCCGTCAGCTCCGGCACCGGGCGGGCGAGCGCGCGGGCACCGGCCGCCCGTCCCCGGGAGCGGGCCACCACGGCGTCACGCGCGTGCACCGAACCGAGGACCACGCCGTCCTCGCGCACCAGCAGCCGGGTGCGGTCGCGCTCCGCCGCGATTCGCAGGATCTCGTCGACGCCGGCGCCGCCGTCCACCGAGACGATCTCGGACTCCGGCACCTGCAGCTCCCGTACCGGGGTCTCCGGTTCGGTGAGCGAACGCGTCAGCAGCTCCGAGTCCGTCTCGCTGATCAGGCCGAGCCGCTCGGACTCCGCGACCAGATGGGTGAGCTGCTCCCGGTTGTGCACGGAGGCCAGCTCGTCGCGCGGGGTGACCCGGCACAGCCGTACCAGTGCGTTGCTCATCCTGTTCAGCACGGAGATCAGCGGCCGTACGGACTTCACCACGGCCCGGAAGGGCGGTGAGAGCAGCATCGCGGACCGCTCGGGGTGGGCGATGGCCCAGGACTTGGGGGCCATCTCGCCGACCACCATGTGCAGGAACACCACCACGATCATGGCGACGGCGAAGGCGACGCCGTAGCTGACCGCGCTCGGCAGGCCCAGCCGGTGCAGCAGCGGGTCGAGTTCGTGCGAGATCGCCGGCTTGGACACCGAGCCGAGGCCCAGGGTGCAGACGGTGATGCCGAGCTGGGCGCCGGCCAGCATCAGGGACAGCTCGCGCATACCGGCGACGGCGGCCCTGGCGCCGCCCCGGCCCTCGGCTGCGGCCTTCTCCATGCGGTGCCGTTTGGCGGCGACCAGCGCGAACTCGGCGGCCACGAAGAATCCGCTGCCGATCAGCAGCAGCACGGTGACGAAGAGCGCCATCGGGAAACTCATGCCTGCTCCTCCGTCGCACGGGCCACTCGGCTGATCCTCACGCGTTCGGGCACATGCCGGTCGAGAGTGCGTACGTCGATCACGGCGCCGTCCCCGTCGGGCAGTTCCAGCGTGAGCCGGTCCCCGATGGCGGGGAAGCGGCCGAGCCGGTCGACGACCAGGCCGGCCACGGTGTCGTAGTCGTCCTCCTCGGGCAGTTCGACGCCGGTGGCCTCGGCCACCTCGTCCAGCCGGCGGCCCGCGTCCACCAGCCAGCCGTCGCCGTCCGCGACGGCGACCCGGGTCACGGTGTCGGTCTCGTCGGCGATGTCGCCGACGAGTTCCTCGGCGATGTCCTCGTAGGTGACGATGCCGGCCACGCCGCCGTGCTCGTCCAGGACGACCGCGAACTCGTCGTCCCGCTCCCGCATCTGGGTGACGGCGTCGGGCAGCGGGAGGGTGTCCGGCAGCAGCAGCGGGCGGCGGGCGACCGCGCCGGCCGTGGTGCCGGTGAGCCGGCCGGCGGGCAGCCGCATCAGCTCGGCCACGCCGAGGACGCCGCCGACGTCGTCGGGGTGGTCGCCGAGCACGGGGTAGTTCGAGTGCCCGTACTTGGCGATGAGGTCGACCGCCTCGGCGGCGGTGGCGTCGGCGCGGACGAAGACGGCGTCCACGCGGGGCACCATCACCTCGTCCAGCGTCCGGTCGGAGAACTCCAGGGCGTGGTCGAGCAGCGCCGCGGTGTCCTCGGGCAGCGCGCCCTGTTCATGGGACTCGCCGATCAGATGGCCGAGCTCCTCCAGGGTGGCCCCGTGGTGCAGCTCCTCCACCGGTTCGATGCCGACCCGGTGCAGCAGGCGGTTCGCGGCGCCGTCGAAGACGCGGACGAGGGGGCCGACGACCTTGAGATAGGCGAGGGTGGAGCCGGCCAGGGCCTTCGCGAGCCGCTCGGGGACGGCGATGGCGAGGTTCTTCGGGGCCAGTTCACCGAGCACCATCTGGACGACCGTGGCGAGCACGAAGGCCAGCACGACGGAAATGCCGCTCACGGCCGCGTCGGGCAGGCCCGTGCCGGACAGGGCCGGCTTCAGCAGCGCGGACACCGAGGGTTCGGCGATGAAGCCGACGACCAGTCCGGTCACGGTGATGCCGAGCTGCGCGCCCGACAGCATGAAGGACAGCCGCTCCAGCACCGTGAGGGCGCGGGCGGCCCTGCGGTCGCCCGAGGCGGCCTCGCGCGCGAGCGCGAGGCGGTCGGCGGAGACGTAGGCGAATTCCTGGGCGACGAAGTATCCGGTGCCGGCCGTCAGGACGAACACGGCGAGCAGGCCCAGCAGGGCGTTCGCGGCACTCATCGAACACCATCCCGCCGTGTGCCTGGTTCAGGGGATTCCTGGCGGAATGGTCGGGGACTGTGCCCCGGCGGGTCCGTCGGTCTGCCGGACAAGTACGTGCTCCTTCTGTGGGTGTACGGAGGGTCAACGATCGCGGCCGGGACCGTGTTCCCCTCCCCACAACTGTAAAGGAGAAGCAAAGTGCGCCCGGCCCGTTCCCCCTGCGCTTCTACTCGCCTGTAGAAGTTATAGCGGGTGCCGCCATCCGCGCGGCACCCCTTTCATGGCACATACGCACGTTAAGGAGTGGACGCCACCATGGTGTTCAAACGACTGCTCGGCTCGCTCGGCGTGGGCGGCCCCACCGTCGACACGGTGCTGGACCCCGGCCCGGTCCTGCCCGGCGGGGCGCTCAGCGGCCAGGTCCGCATCGAGGGCGGACAGGCCGCGTTCGACATCGAGGCCATCACGCTGGAGCTGGTGGCACGGGTCGAGGCCGAGCAGGAGGAGGGCGAACGCGAGGGCGCCGTCGCCTTCGAGCGGTTCACGGTCGGCGGCGGCTTCCGGCTCGGCGAGGGCGAACAGCTCACCGTGCCGTTCAGTGTGCCGCTGCCCTGGGAGACGCCGGTCACCGAGCTGTACGGCCAGCCGCTGGGCGTCGTGCTCGGCGTGCGGACCGAGCTGTCGGTGGCGGGGGCCCGGGACAAGGGCGACCTGGACCCGCTGACCGTCGGCCCGCTGCCCGTGCAGGAGGCGATCCTGGAGGCGTTCGGGGCGCTCGGCTTCGGTTTCCGGTCGGCCGACCTGGAGTACGGGCACATCGGCGGCACCGGGCAGCGGCTGCCGTTCTACCAGGAGATCGAGATCACCCCTCCGCGGAGTACGCGCACCGGGTGAACGAGGTCGAGGTGACCTTCCTCGCCGGTCCGGACGGCATGGAGGTCGTCCTGGAGGCCGACAAGCGCGGCGGCCTCTTCTCCGGGGGCCATGACGCGCTGACCGTGTTCCGGGTCGGCCATCACGACTCCGGGACTGGACCGCCGAGGTGGACGGCTGGATGCGCGCGCTGGTCGAGCACCGGGCGCCGCACGCCGGGCACGGCTCCCACGCCGGTCACCACGGCTCCCACTCCGGTCCGGGGTGGGCACGGCCGTAGCGGCGGGCGCCGCCGGACTGGCGGTCGGGGTCGTCGGGGGCATGGTCGCGGCGGAGGTCGTGGACGAGATCGGGGACTTCTTCGAGGGCGACGAGGAGGGCGACGAAGAGGAGGAGTGACTTCTACATTAGTGTAGAAGCACCGGGCGCCCGGAGTTCTTTCGGGCCGGGCGCCCTCCCGACCACGTACGGAGTGCTCATGGCCCTGTGGGACCGCTTCAAGGAGTCCGCATCCCAGATGCAGACCCAGCTGACGGCGAAGAAGAACGATCTGAAGAGCGGCGCCTTCCGCGACGCCAGCATGGCGATGTGCGCGCTGGTGGCGGCCGCCGACGGGACGATCGACGCGTCCGAGCGGCAGCGCGTGGCCCAGCTGATCGCGGGCAACGACGTGCTGCAGAACTTCCCCGCCGACGATCTGCGCCGCCGCTTCGAGGAGAACATCGGCAAGCTGACCGCCGACTTCGCCTTCGGCAAGGTGAGCGTCCTTCAGGAGATCGCCAAGGCGAAGAAGAAGCCCGCCGAGGCGCGTGCGGTCATCCAGATCGGCATCGTCATCGGCGGCGCCGACGGCGACTTCGACAAGGACGAGCGGGCCGTGGTCCGCGAGGCCTGCTACGCCCTCGATCTGCCGCCGCACGAGTTCGACCTCTGAACGGGCCGGCCGCCGCGGGTCACAGGGGGTGGCCGCGTACAGGATGATGACCATCGTCACGGCGGAGTTCGCCGACGACATCGCGGACACCGCGGTCCCCGCGGCGGCCCCCACACCGCCAGGCCGACCAGGGTGAACAGCGACGGCAGCCGGCGCGCCGCGGGCGCGGGCGCCGGTCCCAGCAGGGCCGCCACCCGGCGCGGCACCGGGCCCGCCGCGGCGAGCCCGGCGAGCGTCGCCACGGGGTGCCGCGCGAGACCAGGGCCGCCTTGCCGATGGCCCGCGCCACGGTACGGCGGCTGCCGACCGTCCGCGCCGCCTCCTCGTCCGCCCACCGCTCCGCCGTATAGGCCACCGCCGTACGCAGCGGACGCAGGAACAGGTTGGCGCGCGCGGCGAGCTGGACGGCGAGCAGGAAGCGGTGGTGACGGGCGGCGAGATGGGCGCGTTCGTGGGCGAACAGCGCCCGGCGCTCGCCGGGTTCCAGACGCTCCAGCAGCGCCGTGCTCACCACGACACGGTCCCGCCGGCCGCCCGGCAGCGCGTAGGCGTAGGGCACGTCGTCCGGCAGGACCGCCGTCTCCGTGCCGCGCAGCCCGGCCAGCGCCCGGTGGGCTCGGCGGCGCACCCGCCCGTGCCGCCACAGTGTCCGCGCGCAGGCCGTCAGCACCGCGCACAGGGCGGGGATCGCCACTTTCCCGGCCACCTCGTCGTACGGCACGGCCGCCCGCACCTCGGGGTCCGACCAGCCGTCGGGCAGCGGGTTGCCGGGGAGCTGGGCGGTGCCCACGACCATCAGCAGCCCCAGACAGACCGTGCTGCACACCGCCATCACCGCGGCCACCCCGGTCAGCAGCCGGGTCGCGGTGCGCGGGTGCAGATGCTGCTCGGCGAGGCGCGCGATCGGCCACGCCGTCAGGGGCAGTACCAGTGGCAGTAGGACGAACACCCCCATGGCGGCCTCAGACTTCCCCTTCGTCTTTTGCCTGCCCCAGCAGTTCGCGCAGCAGGCGTTCGTCGTCGGGTCCGAGACCGGTGACGAAGCTCGCCAGCACCGCCTCCCGGTCACTCTCCGCGTCCAGCACCCGGCGCATCCGGTGGGCGGCGAGGCCGGCCTGGTCGGACGCGGACGTCCAGGCGAAGGACCGGCCCGTACGCTCCCGGGTGACCACGCCCTTGGCCAGCAGCCTGGTCAGGATGGTGATGACGGTCGTATAGGCGAGGTCGCCGCCGAGGCGCTCCTGCACCCGGCCGGCCGTCGCCGGACCGTCCGCCTCCCGCAGCGCCGCCAGGACCAGTGCCTCCAGCTCGCCCTGCCCACGGCGCCGGGAACTCTCCCGTTGCTCCGTCACGCCCGCCTCCCTTCCGCCGCCGCCTGTTCGCCGGGCAGACATCGTATAGACGCCCGCGTAACAGGTACGCCGGGCCGCCCCCGCCGTTCTCTACAGTGATGTAGATTCTGCCCGGCCGTCCGTGCCACGGAGAAGGAGCTTTGCACCCATGTTCGGACTGAGCGAACTGGCCGTCATCCTCATCGTCGTCATAGCGGTCCTCGCCGCCAAGAAGCTCCCGGAACTGACCCGCTCGGCGGGCAAGTCGGCCCGCATCCTCAAGTCCGAGGCCCGCGCGATGAAGGAGCAGGAGGAGACGCCCGGGACTCCCGGGGCCCCGCGCGTCATCCAGGGCGAGACACTGCCCCCGTCGCACGCGGAGGACACCCCGCCACGGGCCTGATGGGGCTCAGGGCCCTGTCCGGCGGATCGAGTCGGAGGAAGCCGGCGGTGCCTCCGCAGCTCGGGCGAGCGGGGTCCGGTGCGTGCGGCTGCAAGGCGGAGGAGGGCGACAGGGCGGAGCCCTGGCAACCGACGACAACGCCGCTGGGGGCACCTCCCACGCCCTTCAGGCAGTGGGGAGCGCGCACCAGACCCCGCGTCCCCGGCATGATCCGCCGGACAGGGCCTAACGGCCCCTTGTCGGGGCCGGTCGGCCCGTGGTGTCTCCTCCCGGGCGGCCGCACGCTGGCATCGAGGGCCGCCAAGCCGCCCGTTCGGCTCCGGCGGCGGCCACCGAGAGGAGACGGCGATGACTTCCACCACCACGCTGACCGCGGGTCTCCCGGCCGAGTACCGGGACCGGCTGATGGACCATGCCCGCGAGGTCTCCTTCGGCGCCGGGGTACGACTGTTCGAGGAGGGCCGGCGGGCCGACCGGTTCTGGATCGTGCGGACCGGAACCGTCGCCCTCGACCTTCAGGTGCCCGGCCACCGCGCGGCCGTGATCGAGTCACTGGGTCACGGTGAGCTGGTCGGCTGGTCCTGGCACTACCCGCCGGGCCTGTGGCACCTGGGCGCCGAGACCACCACCCCCGTACGGGCCTGGGAGTTCGACGCGGAGGGCGTACGCGCGCTGTGCGCCGAGGACGCCGAACTCGGCCGGATGATCGCCGTGTGGGTCGGCCGGGTGGTCGCCCAGCGACTGCACGCGACCCGGGTACGGCTGCTCGACCTGTACGCCCCTACGGCAGCGGAAGCAGGTGACAGCCGTGAACGGCAGCCCGTACACCGTGGGCGACGTCATGACGCGTGCCGTCGTGGCGGTCGGCCGCGACACCCCGTTCAAGGACGTCGTCCGGCTGATCCAGGAGTGGCGGGTCAGCGCGCTGCCCGTGCTGGAGGGCGAGGGCCGGGTCGTCGGCGTCGTCTCCGAGGCCGATCTGCTGCCCAAGGAGGAGTTCCGCGACAGCGACCCCGACCGGCTCACCCAGTTGCGCCGGCTGTCCGACCTGGCCAGGGCGGGGGCGCTGACCGCCGGGGAGCTGATGAGCAGCCCCGCCGTCACCGTCCACGCCGACGCGACTGTCGCCCAGGCGGCCCGGGTGCTGGCCCGGCTCCGGCTGAAGCGGCTGCCCGTCGTGGACGACGAGGGGCTGCTCCGGGGCGTCGTCAGCCGGGTCGACCTGCTGAAGGTGTTCCTGCGCCCGGACGACGAGATCGCCGGGGAGGTCCGCCGGGAGGTCGTCGACCGGCTCTTCCCGTCCCCGCCCGCCGCGGTGGGGGTGGAGGTGGCCGACGGTGTCGTCACCCTCACCGGCCGCGTCCCCGACACCTCGCTCGTGCCCGTCGCCGCCCGCGCGGTGCGTGCCGTCGAGGGGGTCGTGGACGTGGAGTTCCGGGGCGCGGACGAGGCGCTGGCGGCCCGGTAGGAGCGCAACCGGTGTCACTCGCCGGGCGGACAGGGTTCCCGCACGCGGCGCAGAACGTGTTTCGCGGCCCCGGTGACGGGTGAGTCCGACACTGACGTGGACGCCACGGCGCGTGTCGCGGCCGCTCCGGAAGCCGGGCGCCCTGTGGCCGCGTCCCCGCCGGGGACGCGGCCACGGCGTACCATCCGGCTCGCGGACCGCGCGGGGCGGCAGCGGCGGCCGCGTCCGGGTGCGTACAGGCGAGCCGACGAAGGAGCGCACCGTGAGGCGTCATCTGCGCGCGTTCCGGCACGGGTGGGAATGGCTGGGCGCCGATACGCTGCTGCGGCGCGGCCGTGACCTCGAACTGATGCACAGGGCCATGGGGTTCGCCACGCTGGCGCTCGTCACGCTGGCGCCCCTGTTCATCGTGATCGCCGCCGCCGATCCGCTCGGGCGGGGCGGGTTCGCCGCCTGGCTGGCGGACGGCATGGGGCTGTCCGGCCGGTCCTCCCGCGTGCTCACGGAGATCATCAGCCCGTCGCGCAAGGTGGTCGGCACCACCAGTGTGTGGGGTGTGGTGGCGCTCGCCGCGTTCGGCATCCCGTTCGGCGGCAGTGTGCAGAACGGTTTTGAGCGGATCTGGAACCTGCCTCCCGGGCCCTGGCACCGGATCTGGCGTCAGGCGACCTGGCTGTGCGTGCTGACCGCGTTCCTCTACCAGGAGGCGCAGACCCGCGGCGCCCTGCACGGGCCGGAACGGATCACCCTGTCCCTGGTGACCGGTGTCCTGTTCTTCTGGTGGGGGCAGCGCTTCCTGCTGGGCGGCCAGGTCCGCTGGTGGCATCTGCTGCCGGGCGCGATCGCCACCATGGCCGGCCTGATCGGTCTGCGGGGCTTCTCCTACTTCGTCTTCACCCCGCTGATCGTGGACAACGCGATCAGCTACGGCACGGTCGGTGTCGTCCTCGTCGTCGAGTCGTGGCTGATCGGGGTGGGGTTCGTCATCTACGGCGGCGCCCTGTTCGGCCGCTGGCTCCTCGACCACCACGGCCACCGCTGGACCACCGGGGACACCCCGGCGCCGCCCGCGGACTCCTGACGCGCTCCGCGCGGAGGTGCCGACGAGTACGGCCACCCGCCGGCCGGGAGGAAGCCGGGCCAGGCGGCGACCGGCGGATACAGCGGCGCCCCGCGCGCCATGTCCGTCGACACGGCGGCGCCCCGCGCGCGTGCCGCCGACACGGCCCCGGCGCTCGGTCCCGGGGCCCACCCAGCCGCGTGGCCGGATCGCACACGTGACACCCGTTCCCGGCCCCGCGCGGACAGCGCGCACGAAGCGGGCCCCGTCGCGTCACACGCGTGCCATCGCGCCGAGTGCCGTCACCGGGGTCAGCGCGTCGGCGCGGAAGAGTGCGCGGCCGCGGGAGGTGCGGTGATCGCGGTGGGGGCCGTCCGGGGCGAGGTGCCGGAGGGCACGCAGCAGCGTGGCGGGGTCGGAGGCGAACTCCGAGGCGCCGAGTGCCGCCATGCGCCGTACGCCCTCCGCTCCGTGGCCGGGCAGCGGGCGGTAGCCCACCACGGGCAGTCCCGCGGCGAGGGCCTGTACGGCGGTCTGGCCGGCGGCGTTGTCGACGAGGACGCGGGCCGCGTGCAGCAGGCCGGGCATGTCGGTGACCCAGTCCGGTACGAGCGCGCCGGGAACCCGGGCGAGGCGGGCCCGCAGGTGTGCGTTCCGGCCGCAGAGCACCACCGGGAGGAAGCCGGCGCCGACGAGCAGCCGGGCCGTCCCCTCCGGTTCCGAGGCCGCGCCCCAGGCGCCCGCCGACAGGACGACGGGCGGGCGTCCGGGGGCGTACGCCCCGAAGCGCCGCCACCACGCCTCGGCACCCGGCCCGGGAGCGAAGAAGCCGGGGGCCACGACGGGTCCCGTCGGCTCGGCGGGCACCGGGATCGTCTCGCGCACGCTCCGCGCGGCCTCGTCGGTGAGGCAGAGGTACAGGTCATTGCCCGGGTGGAGCCATTGCCGGTGGACGGCGAAGTCGGTCAGGAGGACGGCACTCGGCGCCCGCAGCAGCCGCCGGTCCCTGAGGTGGCCGGTCAGCTGGGCGGCCAGGTGGAAGACGGGCACCACCACGTCGGCGCCGGAACGTTCCGCGATGTCCGTGAGCCGGGCGCCCGCCAGCCGGGCGAGCGGGGTGCCGTCGGGCCTGCGGTGCGGGCCGGGCGCAGCAGCGCGCCGTAGAGGCCGGCGTACGCCCACGGGAAGTGCCGTATCGACGACCGGTAGAAGAGGCGCAGCCCCGTGCCGAGGCCGTGCGGGAGCAGTCGCAGGAGGTCCACGATCTGGGCTTCGTGGCCCTGCTCGCGGGCGCGGCGGGCGAGTTCGCCGGCCACGGTGTCGTGGCCGGCGCCCATGCTCGCGCTGACGATCAGCAGGCGCGGTCCCCGGTCCGCCGGGGCGGGCCGGTGGGGCGCCGGAGACGGTGCGTGCACGCCTGCCGGGTCTCCTCCGCCACGTCGGCGAAACGTGTTGTGCCGCGTTTCGGTGACTGTGTCCGGGATACTCCCGGTGCCCCTCTCCCGCCGGACGCGCAGCCGAGGTGCACCATGACTCACCCTTCCGCCCCGCACACCGCCGTGTCCGGCTGAGCGGCGGTACGGCGTGCTGGTCGTCGTACTGGCCCTGCTGGCGGCGCTGTCCAATGCCTCGGCCTCGGTACTGCAGCGGCGGGCCGCGGCGGACGAGCCGGACGGCGGCACGGGGATGCGGCAGGCCGTCCGCTGGCAGCGGAACGTACTGCGGCGGCCCCTGTGGGTGGCGGGTGCCGGGATGCTCGCGCTGTCCACCGTTCTGCAGGCGGCGGCCCTCGGCCTGGGCAGTCTCGCGCTGGTGCAGCCGCTGATGGCCGCCGAGCTGCTGTTCACCCTCGTCGTCGGCAGCGCGGTCTTCCACCGCCGTCCGGATCCGAGGACGTGGCTGGCGTTCGTCGCGCTGGCCGCCGGGCTGGCGGTGTTCCTGACCTCGGCCGCACCCACCGTCGGCCGTTCCACGGCCTCCGCGGGGCGGTGGCTGGTGGCGGCGGGGTGGTGCTGGGGGTCGTGGCGGTGCTGACGGCGGCGTCCCGCGCGGTGCGCGGCGCGCCCCGCGCGGCACTGCTCGGGCTGGCGTCCGCGGTGTCGTTCGCCCTGACGGCGGCGCTGCTCAAGGAGGTCACCGGCAGGCTCACGGACGGGGTGGGCACCCTGCTGACGACCTGGCCCTGTATGCCACGGCAGCCGCCGGAGGCGTCGCCTTCCTGCTGCTTCAGGCCGCGTTCCGGGCCGGGACGCTGGCGGCGTCGCAGCCCGCTCTGACGCTCGGTGACGCGCTGACGAGCGTGGCGCTGGGGTGGGCGCTGTTCGGGGAGCAGATCACGCTCGGGGTGCGGGTGGTGCCGGCCGTGTTCGGTGTGCTGCTCATCGGGGCGGGCACCGCCGGACTGGCGCGCGCTCCGTCGGTCTCCGGACACTGGGACGAGGCACGACGGCCGCCGGACGCCGGCCCGGAGCGGCCGGTGCCGTGAGGAGTCCCGGTCGTGCGGGAAGGAGTCACCTCCGATGCCCCCATCCGCCCGGCATGTGACGGCGGCCGTACTCGCTCCGCTCGCCGCCGCCGGTGCGGCGCACATCGTCCCGGCGGCGAGCTGGCTGCCCGTGGTGCGCCGCGGGCTCCGCGCCTCGCCGGGGTCGGAGACCCTCCCATGTGGCACTGACCTTCGACGACGGGCCCGATCCCGAGTCCACCCCGCGCTTCCTCGACGCCCTGGACGCGCTGGACGTCCGGGCGACCTTCTTCGTCCTGGGCGACGGCGTCGTACGGCATCCCGCCGTGGTGCGGGAGACGGTCCGCCGGGGGCACGAACTGGCCGTGCACGGCTGGAGCCACGACCGCCCGTGGCGGCCGGCCCCGGCGGACGACGTACGGTCCCTGCTGCGGGCGGTCCACGCGGTCCTGGAGGCGACGGGCCGGCGTCCCCGCTGGTACCGCCCGCCCTACGGCATCCTCACCGGCGGACGCTGGGCCGCCGCGCGTGCGGTGGGTCTGCGGCCGGTGCTGTGGAGCGTCTGGGGCAGGGACTGGACGGCGGGGGCCACCCCGGCGTCGGTGCGTACGGCCGTGACGGCCGGTCTGCGCGGCGGCGGCACCGTCCTGCTGCACGACACGGACCGCATGGCGGCCCCGGACAGCTGGCGGGTCACGCTCGACGCCCTGCCCGGCATCGTGAACGACTGCCGCACGGCGGGCCTCTCGGTCGGCCCCCTCGCCGAACACGGGGTGCGGGACGCCTGATCGGTCACCCGGTCTTCGCGCGTACGGGCACGGCGAGGCCGCGGCCGGCCGAGTCCGGGGACCGGGGACGCGGCTCACCCGTCCCCGCGCGGACCGTCGTGGCCAGCGCGCCGCCGATGGCGCGGGCGCCCGCGGCGTTGGGGTGCAGGGGTGCGGCCGGGCTGGTGGGGGCCACGCCCTCGATGTAGCGGTCGGCGGGGGCGGCACAGGTGTCGTGGCCGATGCCCAGGGTGTAGGTGTCGACGAAGGTGGCGCCGTGTTCCTCGGCCGTTCGCCGTAGTACGTCGGCGAGGTGGTCGACCGCGCCCTGGAGGTAGTTGGCGTCCTGTTTCCAGAAGGGCTGGACGGGATGGCAGCCGTCGGCGCGGAGGTAGTTGCCGTAGCCGACGACGAAGATCTCGGCGTCCGGCGCGCGCCGGGTGATCTCGTCCAGGACGCCGGCGAAGACGGGCGCCCAGGCGTCGATGCGGGCCGCGACCTTGTCGGTGCCGCCGGCGGTGTTCCGCTGCGCGCAGCTGATGCCGAGGGGCGGGGGCAGGATGTTGACGCAGCGCAGCGCCTCGTCGAAGAGGCCGGTGTCGTTGCCGCCGATGGTGACGCTGACGAGGTCGGTGCCGGGCGTGAGCGCGTCGTACTGGGGCGGGGTGCCCGGGTACGGTGAGCCGCTGAGATGGCCGACGGTGGCGGCGGAACAGCTGACGTCGGTGAGCCGCGCGCCGAGCGCCTCGGCGGCGACACGCGGATAGCCGGCCAGGGAACGCACGCACAGCGGGTCGGCCGGATCGGGCGGCGGCACCAGTGGCGTGGCGGCGTAGGAATCGCCGAGCGCGACGTAGTCGAGTGGTTCGGCCGCGTCCGCGACGGCCGACAGGGCGCCGGTGGCCAGCAGGGTGGCGAGGGCGATGCGCGACATGTTCAAGGACGGCCTCCGTACGGCGGCCACGGGCATACGATGCCGCCTCGCGACGAGCATGCCCGGACGGCCGTACCACCGCACGGCGGACGACGGTTCGGTACTCCCGCCGGATGACATCACCGTCGAGAACGGCGGGCCCGTCGCCGCTGCCCCGGTACCGTGCGCCCGCGCGCCCGCTGCTCGCCTGCGAACGGCCCGGTCCCGGCGGCGAGGTCGCGTTCCAGGTCGTCCAGGGCCCTGCGGGCCGCCTCGATACGAAGGCGCAGCTGCTGTCCCTCCGCCGGCCGCCGCGCGGGCGGTGCCTCCTTCCTCCTCGTCCATGTCCCGGGCCTCCTCGAGGGAGGTGAGGACGACGCCGATGAGGACGTTGACCAGGACGAAGGAGGCGAGCAGGACGTAGGAGGCGTAGTAGAGGAGGCTCCAGCGGGATATTTCCAGTCCCGCGTGGACGGCGTCACCGATGCCGTCGAGCATCATCAGGAGGAAGAGCGTGAGGACGGCACGGCCGATGGAGCCGTACTGCTCGGGATCGTGACGGCCGAAGAAGACCCAGCCGACCATGGCGTACACGTACAGCAGCAGCGCGCCGACGAGCAGAAAGCTCAGGGTGCCGGGCAGACTGCGGGCGACCGCGACGAGCACGATGCGCAGCTGGGGCAGGAACCGGGCGGTGCGCAACACCCTGGCCAGCCTGAGCAGCCGCAGCACCGTGGTGTTCTCACGGACGACGGGCAGCAGCGTGCACAGGATGACGGCGAGGTCAAAGAGGTTCCACGGGTCCTTGCGGAAGTCCTGGGGACGGTCGGCGTGGGCGGCCATGCGCAGCAGGATCTCGACGGTGAACGCGGCCAGGCAGGCGTGCTCGGCGAGCCGTAACCAGCGGTGCCACTCCTCGACCAGTCCGGAGTACGTCTCCAGACCCAGCAGCGCGGCGTTGGTGAGGATCAGGGCGACGACGGCGAGAGCGAACCAGCGGGCCTCCGTGAGGTCACGGCAGGTGCGCGCGAGTCGCCGGCGCCCGGACAGGGCGGTGGATCCGACCACGTGGTCTTGGTGCTGCGGCATCCTGCTGCCTTGTCTCCTCCGGGCCTGCTGCGGTCCGTCCCGGCCGGATCGGCCGGACACGGGATCGGTGAACGATCATGCTCCGGAAAAGACTTCTACAGCACTGTAGTTGCCCGTGCGCGACCACCCCGGCGAAACCGCGGCGCCCGGCCGGGGGCCGCCGTTCCGACGCCACGGTGCGCCCTCGCTGCCGCGGGTGCCGGCGGACGAGCCTCAGGTCGCCGGATGCCGGGATGCCGGACCCGTTTCGGCCTGATGGACGGCGACCTGACGCATGAACAGCCAGGCTGCCCGTGGGTGAGCCGGACCCGCTTCGGTGCCTGACCTGAGGTCAGGTGCGGCGGGCGGCCCACACGGTGCGCTCGGTGCGTACGGCGAGGTCGTCGCGGCGCAGAAGACCGTTCGGGCTGCCGGCGTCCAGGAGCTCGTCGAGTGCGATGAGGTCTTCGGGGCTGAGGGCGGGTGCGGCGACGCCGCGGATGCGCTGGAGGCTGCCGTGGGCGTAGCGGCCGATCGCGTCGCCGCGCCCACCCTCGATCTCGACGGTGAGGGTGCGCTCGTCCTCGACTGTGAAACCGGCGGCGGTCAGCATCGGGCCCCAGTCGGCGCCGCGGTGCGGAACGTGCTCCGCGTGGAAGCTGTCGGCCGCGGTATGGGCACGCTCTTCGAGGCCGGGCCGGTTCTCCGGGGCGTGGGCGGGCAGGAAGCGGGGAGGCCCGCGAGTTCGACGACGGCGAACAGGCCGCCGGGGGCGAGCAGTTCGCGGACGCTCCGCAGCGCGAGGCCGGGGTCGGCCATGTGGTGCATCGAGGCCGAGGCCCACACGAGATCCGGTCGGCCGAGGTCGGGCCAGGGACGGGTGTCGAGGTCGGCCCGCGCGATCCGCACGCGCCCTCGACACCGCGGGCGCATGCCCTTTCACGCAGGAGCCGCAGATGCCCGGCCGAGGTGTCGACGGCGGTGACGTGCGCGTCGGGGAAGCGGTCGAGGAGCGCGAAGGTGCCCGCGCCGGTGCCACAGCCCAGGTCCACGATGTGGCGCGGCTCGCTCTTCAGGGACAGCCAGGCGGTGATCGACGCCATGTGGTCGGTGAGCACCTCGGCATCCAGATCGAGGATCTCCGCCTGCCCGCCGTCGCCGTGCTCGTGACGGCCGCCGTGGTCGTGGTGGTGACCGCTTTCGCCGTGGTGGGGTGTGCTGATGAGTTCGGGTCATGGCACCACTGTGAGGTCACCATGCCCCAGCGGCACAGTCTCTTGCGGAACACGCAAGAAGGTGGCTTGACGCGCTGCCCGCCACGCAATATCACCGACCGCGCCGAGGATCTCCGGCGCGCGTGCGGCCCGCTCTTCGCAAGGGTCCCTAGGCGCCTCCGCGGCCGGCTTCGGACACGTCGGAGCCGGCGTCCTTCTGGTGGCCGCGGCGGGCGTCCCGGTCGAAGATGCCGATGATCTCGCAGGGGCCGCCCTCGGCGCCGATGGCGTGCGGCAGCATGGTGGGGAACTCGGCGGCCTGGTTGGTTTCGATGCGAAAGCGCCGGTGGCCGAGCATGAGGACGGCGGTGCCGGACAGCACGACAAGCCACTCGCGGCCGGGATGGGCGCGCATGCGGGCAGGGTTGTCGGGCGGCGGGTCGGTCATCCGCTGGCGCACCACGCTCATGCCCGGGTCGCCCTTCACCGGCCAGCGCATCAGGCCATGGGCGCCGTCGATCATCGGACTCATGACGACGTCGTCGGCGGCGTTCTCCACGAGCTGGTCCAAGGTGGTGTCCAGGGCGCGGGCGAGGGTGACTAGCTGGTCCAGGGCGAGGCGGCGCTGCCCGTTCTCGATGCGGCTCAGCGAGGACTGACTGAGGTTGGCCCGGGCGGCCAGCCCCTCCAGGGACAAGCCCTGTGCGACGCGCAGTGCCCGGATCCGCTTGCGTACGAGGCTGTCCAGCTGCCCATCTTCTTGCGTCATGGGCAACAGGGTATGCCCATGACGCAACGTGAGCTCAACGTCGAATCCAGACGGTCCGGCACGGGGCCGGGTACGACGAAAGGGCGCGACATGTCTGCGCGGACTTCCCACTGCGAGGGCGACGCACTGCCCGGCGAGACCATGGACGTCATGGTGATCGGTGGCGGTGCCACGGGCCTGAACGGCGCACTGAGGCCGCCCGCTCGTGCCGCTCGGCCGTCGCGACCGACGGCGGCGCACCCGGAGATGCGCGACAAGCCGATCGGCGTCCTGGCCACCGGTCCCGCCTCCGTCCGCCACGCCTGGCCGCTCCGCCGGCTGACGGATGACCTCCTCTGCGTCACCCGTGACACCGACGTGGAATCCGAGACCCGCGCCCGCTTCGCCGCCCAGTCGCAGGCCCGTACCGAGGGCCCGGACGGGCTGAAGCCGCCCAGGAAACACCTGCCCGACGACACAGGCCACCGTTTCACCTGCGCCATGGCCGGCAATCCCGGGCGCGCAGGTGCCCCGCAACGCCACCGGCCTCACCGCCCAGGTCGGCGCTCGCACTGCGGCCCGGCTCCCACAACAACGCCGCGCAGAAGACCACCGGCTGACATGTGAGCCGCGCTGCGGAACAACCGCGCGGCCGCCGTCCAGTGGTCCGCGCGGTGCGCACCCTGAAAATTGGGAGGGCGAAGCGCACCCTCGCTCTTCCGCCGCGCAGCTCTGCCCGTTTTTGTGTAAATGTAAAATACATGTACATTTATGGTGCAGGAGTCGCCAACATGACGGAAGGTGTGATCGTTCATGGCCCGCCGGATTGCAGTGAGGGTCAAACGGCTTAGGCCCGACGCTCTGGAGCCGGGCATCTCGAGCAATGACTCGCCCTCCGAGGGCGGCGGTGTTCGCCCCGAGCAGGCGGTGAGATATTCGTCGGAAACCTGGACGGGGCGACAGCTTGTCCTTATGCGACGCTTCCTTGACATGCGACCTTAGCCGCGCAGGAACAAGACGACGGGGCACCCCACGCGCTTTCTTGCAGATTCCCATCGGGTCAGGGGTGCCCATCTGCCGCCGCACAGGAATTTCCGCTGCTGGACGGTGGAGCAGATCTCGCTTTCGTCGGCTGCGTAACCCGCAATCTATCTGCGGATGAAAAGTGCGGCGATCACCGCGTACATACCACCGGTGAGACCCACGACCACCGTGACGACGCATCTGCTCCGAAGAAGCCGATAGCGGTCTTCATATTCGGTGCGCACCTCGGCGATCCTGCCGCAGATCCGCCTCAGGGTTTCTTGCGAAAGCCGGAGCCGGTCGGCCGCATAAACGCGCTCCACGTCCTCGCGTTGAGCGGTCGTCAGCCATGGAAGCTGCTCGGTGAAGCGCCCGGCCTGTCGCCGTGCGTCCTCGACCTCAGCGGCCCACAGCAGGTGGCCCTCGATCCGGGCGAGCCCGCGGGCGTTGCTCTCGCTGGAACGCACGGCATCCCCTGAGTTCATTCGCGGCGTCACTGCCGTTCGCCCTCGGAGAGGGCCTTCTCACCGTGACGGGTGTTCTGGAGTTCGTCGAGTGCGGTGATGTCCGGGTGGTGCAGGTCGAACGCGGGGGATTCGCTGCGGACTCGCGGCAGGGTGGTGAAGTTGTGGCGCGGCGGCGGGCAGGAGGTCGCCCATTCCAGTGATCGGCCGTAGCCCCAGGGGTCGTCGACGCCGACCGGCTTGCCGTACTTGCCCGTCTTCCAGATGTTGTAGAAGAACGGCAGGAGCGACAGGCCCAGCAGGAACGACGAGATCGAGGAGAAGGTGTTCAGACCGGTGAAACCGTCGGCGGCGAGGTAGTCGGCGTACCGGCGCGGCATACCCTCGGCTCCCAGCCAGTGCTGGACGAGAAAGGTGCCGTGGAAGCCGACGAAGAGCGTCCAGAAGGTGATCTTGCCGAGGCGTTCGTCGAGCATCTTCCCGGTCATCTTGGGCCACCAGAAGTGGAAGCCGGCGAACATCGCGAAGACGACCGTGCCGAAGACGACGTAGTGGAAGTGCGCCACCACGAAGTAGGAGTCCGTGACGTGGAAGTCGAGCGGGGCGAGGCAAGGATGACGCCGGTGAGGCCGCCGAAGAGGAAGGTGACCAGGAAGCCCACCGACCACAGCATCGGGGTCTCGAACGAGAGACTGCCCTTCCACATGGTGCCGGTCCAGTTGAAGAACTTCACGCCGGTGGGAATGGCGATCAGGAAGGTCATGAAGGAGAAGAACGGCAGCAGCACTCCGCCGGTCGCGTACATATGGTGCGCCCACACGGTTACCGACAGGCCCGCGATCGCGATGGTGGCGCCGATCAGGCCCATGTAGCCGAAGATCGGCTTGCGGGAGAAGACCGGGATGACCTCACTGACGATGCCGAAGAACGGCAGCGCGATGATGTACACCTCTGGATGGCCGAAGAACCAGAAAAGGTGCTGCCACAGCAGCGGCCCGCCGTTGGCCGAGTCGAAGATGTGCGCCCCGAACTTGCGGTCGGCCGCCAGCGCGAGCAGAGCGGCGGCCAGGACCGGGAACGCGAGCAGGACCAGCACACCGGTGAGCAGCACGTTCCAGGTGAAGATCGGCATGCGGAACATCGTCATGCCGGGTGCGCGCATGCAGACGATGGTCGTGATGAAGTTGACCGAGCCGAGGATGGTGCCGAAGCCGGAGAGTGCCAGACCCATGATCCACAGATCGCCGGCCGGGCCGGGTGAGCGGACCGCGTCGGACAACGGGGAGTAGGCGAACCAGCCGAAGTCCGCCGCCCCGTTGGGCGTGAGGAAGCCCGAGACCGCGATCAGCGAGCCGATCAGGAACAGCCAGTAGGAGAACATGTTCAGCCGCGGGAAGGCGACGTCGGGAGCGCCGATCTGCAGCGGCATGATCCAGTTGGCGAAGCCCACGAAAAGCGGCGTCGCGAACATCAGCAGCATGATCGTGCCGTGCATCGTGAACGCCTGGTTGAACTGCTCGTTCGACACGATCTGCAGGCCCGGACGGGCCAGCTCGGCACGCATCACCAGCGCCAGGACGCCACCCACCACGAAGAACGCGAACGAGGTGGCGAGATACAGGGTGCCGATCGTCTTGTGGTCCGTGGTCGTGAGCCACTTCACCGCGACGTTGCCGGGACGCCTGCGCCGTACCGGAAGCTCATCCTCATAAGCCTCCTCGTCGAGCGAGCCCACCGTGCTCTCGTTCGCCATCGTCTCGCTCCTCCTGCGCTGGAAGAACCCACCACGGGCACCGTGCCGCAATCTATCCGAGCGGGGGCAAAGTGGGGCAATGCGACGTGACGTGTCGGCTCGTGCGCGAGCGGAGAGCGTCCGGTCGGCGGGCCCTTCGCGCGGCCTTCGACCGTGGTCCACCCACGTGGCCGACCACCGGTGCGGCCATGCCATGGCCGGCCCTGACCATGACTGATCAGCCCACTGCCGACACTTTCTCTGCGACGGCGGGTGCCGACGAGCTTCCCTGCGGCGCGCGGTATCCGGGGAAGACAGTCCCGGTCCAGGCGGGCGAAGAAGTGAAGGGGCACGGCATCCCAGGAGTCGTGACGAGCCACATCAGGATGGACTTCCCCGGAGAAGTCATCGTCCGCCGCACCGAAACGCTCCGGTGCGGCCTCACGTGACCTTCAGGGCCGCAAGGTCGATACTTCTCCTAGGGCTCCTGTCGGCACGCGGTCGACCCAGCGGAGGAGATCTGGCACCGCGTCACCGAAGTCGGCAGAAGCCGGCATGGAGCCGGCATCAGTACCGTGGGAACCCGCTCGCGGTCGTCCTGGACCGCCAGGATCGATCACTTCGCCTACCCGTTCTGAACAGCGACGACGCAGGTCGGTGACCCGCCTGCCCAGCCCCCAGGAGGTACCCATGAAGATGCTCATCAACGTCCCGGAGACCGTGGTCGCGGACGCGTTGCGCGGGATGGCCGCGGCCCATCCCGAGCTGGCGGTGGACGTGGAGCACCGGGTGATCGTACGCAAGGACGCCCCCGTCGCCGGGAAGGTGGGGCTGGTGTCCGGCGGGGGTCGGGGCACGAGCCGTTGCACGGCGGTTTCGTGGGGCCGGGGATGCTGTCGGCGGCCTGTCCCGGGAGGTGTTCACCTCCCCGGTGCCCGACCAGATGGTGCGGGCGGCGGCGGCCGTGGACAGCGGGGCCGGGGTGCTGTTCATCGTGAAGAACTACACCGGTGACGTGCTCAACTTCGACATGGCCGCCGAGCTGGCCGAGGACGAGGGCATCCAGGTCGCGAAGGTGCTGGTGAACGACGATGTGGCGGTGACCGACAGTCTGTACACGGCCGGCCGGCGCGGCACCGGGGCAACGCTGTTCGTGGAGAAGATCGCGGGCGCGGCGGCGGACGAGGGGCAGCCCCTGGAGCGGGTGGAGGCCGTCGCCCGGCAGGTCAACGAGAACTCCCGCAGTTTCGGTGTGGCGCTGAGCGCCTGCACCACGCCGGCCAAGGGCAGCCCCACCTTCGACCTCCCCGACGGGGAGCTGGAGCTGGGCATCGGCATCCACGGCGAGCCGGGCCGGGAGCGTCGGCCGATGATGACGTCCGGTGAGATCGCCGAGGCCGCCCTCGACGCGATCCTGGACGACCTCGGCCCGCGCGGCCCTGTCCTGGTGCTGGTCAACGGCATGGGCGCGACCCCGCTCCTCGAGCTGTACGGCTTCAACGCCGAGGTACAGCGGGTGCTCGGCGAGCGCGGGGTGCCGGTGGCCCGGGTCCTGGTCGGCAACTACATCACCTCGCTCGACATGGCGGGCGCCTCGGTCACCCTGTGCCAGGTCGACGAGGAGCTGCTGCGGCTGTGGGACGCGCCGGTGCGGACTCCGGGGCTGCGCTGGGGTATGTGACGAACGCCGAGGCCATGACCACACGAGGAGTTTCCGTGCTCGACGCCGACTTCTTCCGCCGTTGGATGACGGCAACCGCCGACTGTGTGGACCGCGAGGCGGAGCGGCTCACCGCGCTCGACTCGCCGATCGGGGACGCCGATCACGGCAGCAACCTGCAGCGCGGGTTCCGGGCGGTGCGCGACGCCCTGGACAAGGAGCCGCCCGCCACGCCCGGAGCCGTGCTCGTCCAGGCCGGGAGGCTGCTCATCTCGACCGTGGGCGGTGCCTCCGGGCCGCTCTACGGCACCCTGCTGCGCCGTACCGGCAAGGCGCTCGGGGACGCCGCCGAGGTGGACGAGGGGCAGCTGGCGGAGGCGCTGCGCGCCGGGGTGGACGCGGTACGGCAGCTCGGGGTGCGGCGCCGGGCGACAAGACGATGATCGACGCGCTGGTGCCGGCGGTGGACGCGCTCGGTGACTCGTTCGCCGCCGCGCGGGACGCCGCCGAGGAGGGTGCCGTGGCGACGACGCCGTTGCGGGCGCGCAAGGGCAGGGCCAGCTATCTGGGTGAGCGCAGTGTCGGTCACCAGGATCCGAGGGCCACCTCGGCGGCGCTGCTGATCGCCGCGCTCATGGACGCGGAGGCCGTCGGTGAGTGACCAGAAGCTGGTGGGGATCGTGCTGGTGTCGCACAGTGCGGCGGTGGCCGCGTCGGTGGCGGAGCTCGCGCAGGGCCTGGCGGGCGCCGGCGGGTCGGTCCCCGTGGCTCCGGCGGGCGGTACCGAGGGCGGCGGGCTCGGTACGAGCGCCGAGCTGATCGCCGCGGCGGCCGCGTCCGTGGACCGGGGGCGGGGGTGGCCGTGCTGACCGATCTGGGCAGCGCCGTACTCACCGTGAAGGCGCTGCTCGCCGAGGGCGACGAACTGCCGGAGCCCACCAGGCTGGTGGACGCGCCGTTCGTGGAGGGGGCGGTGGCCGCGGTGGTCACGGCCTCCACGGGGGCGGATCTGGCGGCGGTGGAGGCCGCGGCCGTGGAGGCGTACACGTACCGGAAGGTTTGAGGGGCGGGAGCCGCGCGGGGCAGGGCCGGCCCGGTTCCGCCTGCTTCCGCCGGCCGCTTCAGCCCGCGCCGTTCACCAGCCGCCGGGCGAGGCGCCTGCCCTCCTTGACCACGGCCGCGTGGTCCTCGATGGGCGTCACCCGGCTGTTCTCGAACACGATGTAGGTGACGCCCGACGGGTGCCTCCGGCGCGCGGGTCGGGGTCGATGCCGAGCGAGTCGGCCAGGGCGTAGGAGGCTTCGCCGATGATGCCGGCGGGGCCGGTGTCGCCGACGACCGCGTAGCGCACCCGGTCGCGGTAGACGACCGCCGCGACCGATCCGCCGCGTACGCCGTGGGCCCAGTAGTTCCACCGCTCGCTGGGGGCGGGCACCACGATGTAGGGCGTCTTCTCGGAGCTCAGCGGGCGGCCGTCGGACTGGACGAAGGCCGTGGAGCCGGAGAAGTACGGGTCGGTGAGGGCGTTGCAGTGGCGGCCGGGACGGCCGTCGCAGTCGATGTCCATGTCGGCCTTCCAGAACACGGCGCCGCGCGTGCCGCACACCGGGACCGTGGCCTTGGCGCCCTGGTCCTTGCGGTAGCGGCCGTGGGAGACGGGGTGCAGCCGCGCACCCCGGCCAGCAGGTCGGCTGCGGTGACGGGGCGGCGCGCCGGGCCATCGGTGCCGTACGGGGCGGGGGCTCGGGGACGGGCACGGGGAGCGCCGAGGGGGCCAGCAGCGCGGCACCGGCCACGGCCAGGGTGAGCGACGGGACAGGGGACACGGCCAGGGGGCCTCTCGTCGGGGACAGGGGCGCGCACTCACGGCACTTTGCCCTATTTAGTACCGATTTCGTAACATTGCGGCCCCGACTTGGGCCGGACGGCGCACGGACGCACCAGCGGCGGCCACAGGGGCCGGGGACCCGGGCGCATGTCGGCCCGGGCCGTCCGGCCACCCGCACCGGCGCGGCATCTGCGACGACAGCGGTCCGCGCCACGACCCCGAACTCGCCTTTCCTGAAGGGCGGTTCGGGCCGTTCACGGCTTCAGCATACGTAACGCGGGGCCGGCGCCCCGCCCACGCCCACCCTCTTGATGTGGCCGCGTCAGCCAGTCATATTGGTACGGACCATTGTCAGGGCGTTCCCTGTGCCGAGACAGGAGGCAGAGTCGTGCGTGGCGTTCCCTCCGCCGTGTTCCCGCGTCGCCTTCTCGCGACCGCCGGGGTCCTGCTGCTGCTCGCCTCCTGCCGCTGGGGCGGCACGGACGACGCCGGGGCAGGTGAACGCCTGCCCGGGGCGCCGACCGGTGTCACGGCCGAGGCGGGCAGCGCCACCAGTGTGCACGTCATGTGGAACACGGTCGCCGCCGAGGTGAGCCATTACGAGGTGTATCGGGGCACCACGAAGGTCAAGGAAGTACCGGGTTCCGAGCACATGGTGGATGTCCCCAGGCTCCGGCCCGCAACCACCTATGTGTTCACCGTCCGCGCACGGGACGCGGACGGTCGGCTCGGGCCGCGCAGCGAACAGGTCCGGGCGACCACACCCGAGGCAGCCCCGGCGGACACCACCGCCCCCACTCCGCCCGGCGGGCCGCACGGCCGGGCGGCGGGCGGCCGGGCGGCCCAGTTGTCCTGGTCCGCCGCACGGGACGACCAGGGTGTGGTGTCGTACGACATCTTCCAGGGCGGAACGAAGATTCACAGTGTGGGCGGCGGCCAGACCGCCACCGTGGTGACGGGACTGCGGCCGGGCACCCGCTACTCCTTCACCGTCCGGGCCCGGGACGCGGCCGGCAACCTCTCCCCGCCGGCGCCGCCGTCCGTCTCACCACCGGTGGCGGCGCGGACGGCACCGCCACCGCGCCCACCGGTTTCCGGGCCGCGGCCGAACTCTCCGACGGCGCCCACTACCTCGTCCTCACCTGGGTGCCGCCGCGCGTCGACGGCGTCGTCACCGAGTACGAGGTGCGGCTGGACGGCAAGGTCGCCACCTCCCTCGTCTACGGCGGTGACGCCCCGCGCGACCGGGCGACGTACCGCTTCTACGCCGGCCGGGAGGACGGGATCACCCACCGGGTGCGGATCCGGGCGAAGCTGCCGGACGGGACCTGGGGCGGCCTCTCCCGGAACGCACGGTGACGACGGGCCGCTGACGCGGTCCACGAGGTCGCCCACCAGGGGAACGCGTCACCTGCCCGGCGGCGACCGGAGTGCGCGCCGGTGCGGCGGCCCGTTGGCTTGCCTCGTGGCAGCACGGGCGCTCCCCGACTCGGCGGCGCAAGGGATGTACCGCCGGCCGTGCCGCCGGAAGGCAGTCGACATGCGCATCTCGAAGCCACTGCTTCGCTCCGGTCCGGCCGCGGCTGCCGCCGCCGCCCTCGCACTGACCCTGGCCGGACCCGCCGTCGCGGCCGGGATCTCCGTCAGCACCACCGGGTCGACCGTCTCGGTCATCACCAGTGCGTGCACCCAGGTCAACGGCCACTGGGGCACCGCCTCGCTGCTCGGCAGCGGGCAGGCCAGCTTCTCGCAGGGCCGTCAGGTGGCGCTGTCGGGGAGCACGTCGGGGCAGTCCGCCGCGTGGTCGAACGTCAGTCCGGGCACGTTCACGGTGATCGTGGTGTGCGCCGACGGCAGCACCGCGGGCACGCAGTCCGTCGTCGTCTCCACGTCGCCCAGTCCCACGGTGACCCCCACGGCCTCGCCGACCCGCGGGGTGATGGGCGGCGTCGGCGGCGGTGCGACGGACTACGGCACGGTCACGCTGGTGGCGGGCGGCGCGCTGGTCGGCACCGGGATCGCCGCCACGGCCTGGTATGTGCTGCGCCGCCGCAACCGGCCGCAGCACCTCTAGGGGCCGCGCCCGCCAGGACTCCGCCCGGCGCCCTCCCGCGCCCCGCGACGCACGGCACCGGCCCCGCTCACCGGAGCCGGCCTGATCCGCACGACACCCCCAGACCGGCGCCGGCCGCCCTCGTATCCGACGCGCTCCGGGCGGGCGGCCGGCGTCGACTCCTCGCCGGGGTCACTCCCGCGCGGTGTCCGGCAGCCGCGCGAACTCCGACAGGGCGTGGTCGAGCCACTGGGTCCAGAAGGTCTCCAGGTCGATCCCGGCCCGCAGCACCAGATGCCGCAGCCGGTCCTCCGGTCCGTCCTTGCCGGGCGGGAAGTCGCGCCGCTCGATCTCCCGGTACTCCGCCAACTGGCGTGCGTGCAGCTCCCGGTGGCGCCGCAGATCCGCCTCCAGGCCGTCGGTGCCGACCACGGCCGCCGCCCGCAGACGCAGCAGCATCGCGTCGCGGTGCGGCTTGGGGTCCTGGGACGCCGAGGTCCAGCGGGCCAGTTCCGCCCGCCCGGCCGGCAGTACCTCGTACGCCTTCTTCTGCCCCCGGGCCGGCTGCTCGGAGGGAGGGCCCTGATCAGGCCCTCCGCCTCGAGCCTCCCCAGGTCGCGATAGATCTGCTGGTGCGTCGCGGACCAGAAGTAGCCGATCGACCGGTCGAACCGGCGGGTCAGCTCCAGCCCCGACGACGGCCTTTCGAGCAGGGCGGTGAGGATCGCGTGCGGGAGTGACATGCCGCTCATCCTAGGGACGGGTGCTACAGGGCCGCCGCCACCTCGGTGCCCTGCTTGACCGCCCGCTTGGCGTCCAGTTCGGCGGCCACGTCGGCGCCGCCGATGAGGTGGACGGAGCGTCCGGCGGCGACCAGCTCGTCGTACAGGTCGCGGCGCGGCTCCTGCCCGGTGCACAGCACGATCGTGTCGACCTCCAGGACGCTGCTCGCGCCGTCGACGGTGACATGCAGGCCGGCGTCGTCGATCCGGTCGTAGCGCACGCCCGGCACCATGGTGACGCCGCGGTGCTTGAGTTCGGTGCGGTGGATCCAGCCGGTGGTCTTGCCGAGACCGGCGCCGACCTTGGACGTCTTGCGCTGGAGCAGGTGGACGGTGCGCGGCGGGGCGGGACGCTCCGGTGCGGCGAGGCCGCCGGGGGCCCCGTAGTCGAGGTCGACGCCCCACCGGCGGAAGTACGTCTCGGGGTTCTCGTGCTGCTTGTCGCCGCCGTCGGTGAGGAACTCGGCGACGTCGAAGCCGATGCCGCCCGCGCCGAGGATCGCGACCCGGTCGCCGACGGGGCACCGTCACGGAGCACGTCGAGGTAGCCGAGGACGCTTTCGTGGTCGGCGCCGGGGATGTCGGGGACGCGCGGGGTGACGCCGGTGGCGACGACGACCTCGTCGTGTCCGGTCACGTCGTCGGCGGTGACGCGCGTGTCGAGGCGTACGTCGACGGCGAGTTCGGCGAGGCGGGTGCGGAAGTAGCGCAGGGTCTCGTCGAATTCCTGCTTGCCGGGGACCTTGCGGGCGACGTTGAGCTGGCCGCCGATCTCGCTCGCGGCGTCGAACAGGGTGACGTCGTGGCCGCGTTCGGCGGCGCTGACGGCGCAGGCGAGGCCGGCCGGGCCCGCGCCGACGACGGCCACGCGCTTGCGGCGGCGGGTCGGGGAGAGGACCAGCTCGGTCTCGTGGCAGGCGCGCGGGTTGACCAGGCAGGAGGTGATCTGCCCGCTGAAGGTGTGGTCGAGGCAGGCCTGGTTGCAGCCGATGCAGGTGTTGATCGCCTCGGGCCGGCCGTCGGCGGCCTTGGCGACGAAGTCGGGGTCGGCGAGCATGGGGCGGGCCATCGACACCATGTCCGCCGTGCCGTCGGCGAGCAACCGCTCGGCGAGGTCGGGGTGTTGATGCGGTTCGTCGTGACGAGCGGGACCGACACCTCGCCCATGAGGCGCTTGGTCACCCAGGTGTACGCCCCCGGGGCACGGAGGTGGCGATGGTGGGGATGCGGGCCTCGTGCCACCCGATACCGGTGTTGATGATCGTCGCTCCGGCGGCCTCGACGGCCTTGGCGAGGGTGATCACCTCGTCCAGGGTGGACCCGCCGGGCACCAGGTCGAGCATGGAGAGCCGGTAGACGACGATGAAGTCCTCGCCGACGGCCTCGCGCACCCGGCGCACGATCTCTACGGGGAAGCGCGTGCGGTTCTCGTAGGAGCCGCCCCAGCGGTCGGTGCGGTGGTTGGTCTGCCGGGCGATGAACTCGTTGATCAGATAGCCCTCGGAGCCCATGATCTCGACGCCGTCGTAGCCGGCCTCCCGGGCGAGACGGGCGGCGCGCACATAGTCGTCGATGGTGCGCTCCACCTCCGCGCCGGTGAGTTCGCGGGGCGGGAAGGGGCTGATCGGCGCCTGGAGGGGGCTGGGGGCGACCAGATCCTTGTGGTAGGCGTACCGGCCGAAGTGCAGGATCTGCATCGCGATGCGCCCGCCCTCGCGGTGCACGGCGGTGGTGATCACCTCGTGCTGCTCGGCCTCCGCCTCGGTGGTGAGCTTCGCGCCGCCCTCGTAGGGCCGCCCCTCGTCGTTGGGGGCGATGCCGCCGGTCACGATGAGGCCCACTCCCCCGCGGGCGCGGGCGGCGTAGAACTCGGCCATGCGGGTGAAGCCGCCCTCGGCCTCCTCCAGACCGACGTGCATGGAGCCCATGAGGACCCGGTTGGGCAGGGTGGTGAAGCCCAGGTCGAGGGGGCTCAGCAGGTGGGGGTAACGGCTCATCGGGCCCTCCGTGCGCGGTGTGGTGCCTGTATTTGTAGGGCACGCGCACCGGGTTATGCAACTAGTTGCATAAGAGACGGAGGGCACATGGGGTCACCTGCTTTCGAGACGTACGTGCAGCTCCTTCTCCTGGTCACCGGGGACCGTGGTCAGGTCGTGCACCGAGAACAGGGAGTCCAGGGTCGTACGGAACCGGTCGATCGCCCAGTAGCCGCCGTGCACGTCGGCGTCGACCGACGCGCCGAGCCGGGCGTCCGGCCGGGCGCCCTCGCGCGCCTCGGCGACGTCGAAGGTGCCGAGCCAGACCGTCGGGCGGGTCTCGGAGAACTCCTCCGGTACGTCGTCGGCGCACCGGTCGGACGTGAAGCACGCGCACAGCGTGTCGAACACGATCCGGGCGTCGTCCTTGCTGCATCCGCTGATCTCGACCGAGACGGATTCCGGACGCGGTCGCTCGCTGCCCATCGTGATCGCTCCTCTCGTGGCCGTGCCGCCCCCGCACCTCAGCAAAGCACCGGCCGCCGAAGAGCACTACCGCGCGCGGGCGCCTTCACGCGGCGTGCCCCGCGCCGGTGGGAGAAGCTGGAGGAAGACGGTTGGAACGGCGGACGACCGCCCACGCGGTGGAACGGAGGAGGTGCCGTGACGGCAGGCCGTGGGAACCGGTGAACGCGGAGCGTGGGACGGGTGCGGCGGGGTCTCCCCGGCCGACGGTGCCGGGCCGGTGCGTCCCAGCGGACTGCTCGATGTGCTGCGGGTGGCCTCGGTGGTCCTGGACACCAGGGGCGGATCGTGCTGTGGAGCTCCCAGGCCGAGGAACTGTTCGGGTACGGCGCGCAGGAGGCGCTGGGCCGGTACGCCGCCCGGATCATGGTGCACGAGCGGCATCTGGGCCTCGTGACGAAGCTGTTCGACGAGGTCATGCGCACCGGACAGAGCTGGGCCGGGGTCTTCCCGATCCGGCGCAAGGACGGCGACACCCGGCTGGTGGAGTTCCGCAACTCACGGCTGACGGACGACCGGGGTGAGGTGTACGCCCTCGGTCTCGCGGTGGACCAGTCGACCGTGCGGCGGCTGGAGCAGGACGTGGCCCTGTCCACCCGGGTCGTCGACCAGTCCCCGTCGGGCTGGCCGTGCTGGACACCGATCTGCGCTATGTGTCGGTCAATCCCGCGCTGGAGCGGATCAACGGCACACCGGCCGAGGAGCATCTGGGCCGCACGGTCCGGGAGCTGCTGCCTCTGGTGGACGCCGAGCTGTTCGAGGCGGCCGCGCACCGGGTCCTGGCGACCGGCACGCCCTTCGTCGACCGGTCCACGACCGGCCGTACCCCGGCCGATCCCGACGAGGAGCACGTCTGGTCGGTCTCGCTGTACCGGCTGGAGAACTCGCTGGGCACGACGCTGGGCGTCGCCGTGTCGGTGGAGGACATCACCGAGCGGTACCGGGCGAACGCCGAGGCCGAGACCGCCCGGCGGCGGCTCGCGGTGATCGCCGACGCCACCGCCCGGATCGGCACCACCCTGGACCTGGAGCGTACGGCCGGCGAGCTGGTCGACGTGGCCGTGCCGGAACTGGCCGACGAGGCCGCGGTGGACCTGCTGGACGCGGTCGTACAGGGCCGGCGCAGCACCCTCGGCCCCGCCGAGTCGGCGGTGATGCGGGCACTGGCGGTGCGCGGGCCGGCCTCGGGCGAGGTGCTGGCGGCGGCCGATCCGCCCGGCGAGGTGACCCGGTACGCGCCGGACCGGCTGATCACCGAGTGCGTACGCACCGGGCTGCCGGTGATGGTGCCGAGGGCGACGGACGAGGACCTGGCCCGGATCGCCCGCTCTCCGGAGGCGGCCGCGCTGCTGGCGCGGGCGGGCGTCCACTCGTATCTGGCCGTACCGCTGATCGCGCGCGGGGAGGTACTGGGTGCCCTCGATCTGACCCGCACCCGCAACCCCCGCCCGTTCGACGCGGACGATCTGCTGCTGGCGCGGGAGCTGGCCTCCCGCGCGGCGGTGCAGATCGACAACGCCCGCTGGTACCAGAACGTCCGCGACACCGCCCTCACCCTGCAGCGCAGTCTGCTGCCGAGCCATCCGCCCGTGACGCGCGGCCTCGAGGTCGCCTCCCGCTACCAGCCGGCGAGCGCCACCTGCGAGATCGGAGGTGACTGGTTCGACGTGATCCCGCTGGAGGACGGCCGGACGGCACTCGTCGTGGGGGACGTGATGGGCAGCGGTGTCGTCGCCGCGGCCGCCATGGGGCGGCTGCGTACGGCGACCCAGACCCTCGCCTCCTCGCCCTCCATCCGGCCGTCCTGCTGGAACACCTGGACCGGATCACCGCCGGCCTGGACCAGGCGATCGCCACCTGTGTGTACGTCGTCCACGATCCCCGTGAGCGGAGGTGCACGATCGCCAACGCCGGGCATCTGCCGCCGGTCCGGCTGCGTCCCGGCCACGCGCCCGAGCTGCTCGAGCTGCCCACCGGGGTGCCGCTGGGGGTGGGCGGGGTCGGCTTCTCCACCACCGAGGTCGAGCTGGCGCCGGGTGACCGGCTGGTGCTCTACACCGACGGTCTCGTCGAGACGCGAAGGCATCCCCTGGACGAGCGTCTGGAGCGGCTGCTGGCCCTGCTGGAGCAGCCCGGCGACTCCCTGGAGGAGGTCTGCGACCTGCTGCTGCGCACCCTGCGCGAGCCGGACAACTCCGACGACGTGGCCCTGCTCATCGCCCGCGCGACACCGGGCTGAACGGCCCTACGACGGTGCCGTGCCAATCACCACATGGGCGTGCCCTCGTCGGAGGCGGCCAGCCGGGTGCGCAGACCGGCGGCGGTGAAGGCGGCGACGGCGGCCGGGGCCTGGCGTCGGCCGGTCTCCACCAGGAGGCAGCCGCCGGGCGCGAGCCATCCGGGGGCCTCGGCGGCGACCCTGCGCAGCACGTCGAGGCCGTCCGCGCCGCCGTCGAGCGCGACCAGCGGCTCGTGGTCACGGGCCTCCGCGGGCAGCAGCGCGATCTCCTCGCTGGGCACGTACGGCACATTGGCGGCGAGGATGCCGACGCGGCCGCGCAGCCCGCCGGGAAGCGCCGTGAACAGGTCGCCGGTGTGGACCTGCCCGCCGAGCGCCGCGATGTTGCGGTGGGCACAGCGCACGGCGGCCGGGTCGATGTCGGCGGCGTGCAGTTCGACCGCGCCGAGCGCGGCGGCCAGGGCGGCGCCGACGGCGCCGGAGCCGCAGCACAGGTCGACGACGACGGTGGCGGCCGGCGCCTCGGCGAGGGCCTGGTCGACGAGGAACTCGGTGCGGCGGCGGGGACGAAGACCCCGGGTTCGACGATGATGCGCCGGCCGTGGAACTCGGCCCAGCCGACGACGAGTTCGAGGGCAGTCCGGCCGCCCGACGCTCGGTCATCGGGGCGATGTCCTGCGGGGCGGCCGCGGCGGAGAGGATCATCTCGGCCTCGTCCTCGGCGAAGACGCAGCCGGCGGCGCGGAGCGCGGCCACGACGTCGTCACGGGACGGCGGGGGCGGGACGGCGGGAGAAGAGGGGAGCGGAACGGCATGTGCGGCAAGAGCCTGGGCCTTTCGGGAGCCGAAGGGCGCTCTCGCGGTCACCTACTGCCGGTGGCCCGCGTCACTTCGAGGTGAGAGCACCCGACCTGACACAGCGGTAATGGGTCTCACCTCCAGGACGTCCACCGGCCGGGACGGTCCGCGGCCGGAGGCACACAGTACCCGATGATCACCGGTGGCAGTACGGTGTTTCGCGCCCCGGGCGACCGGGGCCGCGCAGGCCGCCGTGACCGGTCCGGTGGCGCGCCGGCCGGGGTCACCGCGTACGGTTGAACACGGAAACACATGAGCACCCGTCGCAACGGAATCACCGATCACGTGAACATCACCCGAGGCTTCACCGGCCGCCCTCGCGTGCACAACCCCGGACTGCCGCCGGGTCAGTACGACGCGGGCGACGAATGGCCCGTCCTGTCCGCCGAGGTCACACCCGACCTCGCGCCCGCCGACTGGTCCTTCCGGATCGACGGGCTGGTGGCGGAGCCCCGCACCTGGGACTGGGAGCAGGCGCACGCGCTGCCCGCCTCGGCGTACGAGGGCGCCATCCACTGTGTGACGAGCTGGTCGAAGTTCGGGGTGCGGTTCGGCGGCGTCTCGCTGGACGCGTTCCTCCATGGGGTCCGGCCCCATGGGTCGGCGACCCATGTGGTCGCGTACGCGCACACCGGTTACACCGCCAATCTGCCCCTCGCGGACGTGACCGGTGGCCGGGCGTGGATCGTCTGGGAGTACGACGGCCGGCCGCTGCCCGCCGAGCACGGCGGCCCGGCGCGGCTGATCGTGCCGCACCTGTACTTCTGGAAGAGCGTCAAGTGGATCGCGGGGCTGCGGCTCCTCGACCACGACGAGCCGGGTTTCTGGGAGGGCAACGGCTACCACGAGCGGGGCAATCCCTGGGAGGAACAGCGGTACTCCGGTGACTGAGCAGATCTTGGGGCGCACGCCCCGGCCGATACCGGAGCGCTTCGCTCCGCCGACGCGCTTCGCGGTGCCCGGACGGATCGGCGTGAACGAGCGGACGGCGTCCGTGTGGCGCACGGCGACACTGACCGGGATCCGGCCCGAGACCCCGCGCGCGACGACCTTCCGGTTCGCGGTGCCGGGCTGGCCGGGGCATGTGCCCGGGCAGCATCTGCTGCTGCGGCTGACCGCCGAGGACGGGTATGTGGCCCAGCGCCACTACTCGATCGCGTCGGCGCCGGACGACTCCGGGCACATCGAGCTGACCCTGGACCGGGTCGAGGACGGTGAGGTCTCCGGCTGGTTCCACACGGTGGCCCGCCCCGGGGACCGGATCGAGATGCGCGGCCCGCTCAGCGGCTTCTTCGCCTGGCCGGGCGACCGGCCCGCACTGCTGCTGGGCGCCGGCTCCGGCGTGGTCCCGCTGATGTCGATGGTGCGGCACCACCGGGCCCGGGACATGCGGCTGCCGCTGCGGCTGCTGGTGTCGGCGCGCGGGCCCGAGGACCTGATCTACGCGGGCGAGTACGGGGCGGAGACCACCGTGGTGTTCACGCGGAGCGCCCCGGAGGGTGTGGCCGTGGGACGTATGGCGGCCGCACATGTGGCGCCTTTCCTGGCCAAGCAGCCTCCTGGTGGGTGGGAGGCCTATGTGTGCGGCTCCAACTCCTTCGCGGAGCACGCCTCCAGGCTGCTGGTCGCCGCCGGCCAGCCGGTGGAACGGATCCGGATCGAGCGCTTCGGCTGACGGGCCGCGACCGGAACCCGGCACCCGCCCCCTGGACCCCCGAGGACCTGAAGAAATCGCTTTCCGTTCCTTTGACCTGGGGATTCGCCCGTAACCTCTGGCGGGCTCGCGGGTGATCCACGTACGGTGTCATCGCTTCGCACTGTCTCTTCACGAAGGCGGTTCCTGATGGCCCTGTTCGACCTCCCCCTCGACGAACTGCGCGAGTACCGCAGCGCGTCCACCGCGCCCGAGGACTTCGACGCGTTCTGGTCCGGGACGCTCGAGGAGGCCCGCGCGTACGACCTGGACGCCCGTTTCGAGCCGGTCGACACGGGACTGACCACGGTGCGGGTCTTCGACGTGACGTTCGCCGGTTTCGGCGGTCACCCCGTCAAGGGCTGGCTGACGCTGCCCGCGGGGGCGGAGGCGCCGCTGCCGCTGGTGGTGGAGTTCATCGGCTACGGCGGCGGCCGCGGGCTGCCGCACGAGCATCTGCTGTGGGCGTCCACGGGCCGGGCCCACTTCGTGATGGACACCAGGGGCCAGGGCAGCGCGTGGGGCGCCGGCGGCGGCACCGCCGACCCGGTGGGCGGCGCTCCCGCGTATCCCGGTTTCATGACGCGTGGCATCGACGCCCGGGAGAACTACTACTACCGCCGGGTGTTCACGGACGCCGTACGGGCGGTGGAGGCTGCGCGGTCGCATCCGCTGACCGACGCGAGCCGCACGGTCGCCGTGGGCGCCAGCCAGGGCGGCGGCATCACCCTCGCGGTCGGCGCCCTGGTCCCGGACCTGGTGGGCGTCGCCCCCGACGTGCCGTTCCTGTGCGACTTCCCGCGCGCGACGACCCTCACCGACCGCAACCCGTACCGGGAGATCGGCAACTACCTCCAGACGCACCGCGGCCGCTTCGCGGATGTGCTGAACACGCTGTCCTACTTCGACGGGGTGCACTTCGCCGCCCGCGGCCGTGCCCCCGCCCTGTTCTCGGCGGCCCTGGAGGACCAGACCTGCCCGCCCTCGACGGTGTTCGGGGCGTTCAACGCCTGGGCGCACGAGGACAAGGAGATCGAGGTGTACGACTTCAACGACCACGAGGGCGGCGGCCCGTTCCAGGAGGCGGCCAAGCTGCGCTGGATGCGTTCCCACTGCTGAGCCAACCGCCGAAGGGAGCGTACGGTTCCGGCCGAAGTGCCGGACCGCCCTTCCTGCTGGTGTAGACCAATGCTAGATGTGGTGGCGCAACGAGCCCGCACGGCTACGGACCGTCATCAACAGGAGGCGCGGCATGGCCCGCACCACCCCGCACGACCACTCGCCCACCGAAGGGGAGCCGCTCTACCGGAGGATCGCGACGGAGCTGCTCGGCGAACTGCGCGACGGGGCCGTCCCACCCGGCGAACGCCTCCCCGGTGAGCGGCGGCTGGCCCGGCACTTCGGGGTCAGCAGGGAGACCGTACGGCAGGCACTGCGGGTGCTGCGCCGCGACGGACTCCTCGCCACGGACCGGCGGGGCAGCCATGCCACGCTGCCCGGCCGGCCGGTGGAGGCGCCGGCCTGGTCCGGTTTCCCGCTCGGCGCCCGTCGCGCCGACGGGGCCGCGGTGGCCAGGGCCACCGTGGCCTGGGAGGCTCCGCCGACCGGGCACGCCGAGGCCCTGGGTGTGGCCCCGGCCCGGCCGACACTGGTGCACCGGTACTGGTCGGCGTCGGCCGACGGGCGGGAGCTGCGGGCGGCGGTGACCTCGTTCTCGGCGGTGGTGCTCGCGGAGGTCGAGGAGCTGGGCCGCTACCGCGACCGCGCGGACGGCACCGGCGCGGCGGAGCTGCGGCGGGCCTACGACTGGATGCGCCGGGCGGGTCTGACCCTGCATCACCGGGACACCATCACGCGGATCGCGGGAGCGCCGTCGGTGCGGGTCGTCCGGCGGGTGCACGACCAGCACGCCCGCCCGCTGGAAATCACCGAGCTGGTCATGGACGCCCAGGAGGACGTCCTGGTCTACGAGTTCACGGTGCCGGCCGCGGTCTGACCGGCGCCGTCTCCCGTACGACGCGGGCCTGGCGGCCGGTCGCCAGGAGCCGCCGGTCCGCCGACCACACCGCGCTGTCGTCGACCGCCCAGCCGCCGCCCGCGTGCTCGGTGCGGATGCGTACGAGCGTCCAGCCCGCGGGGACTCCGCCGTCGAGGGCGTCGGTGAAGTGGACGGTCAGTTCGGCGGTGGGCACCGGGCGCGGGGTGCGCCAGCGGGCGTACAGGGCGGGCGGGAGGACGTCGGCGAGGATGGTCACCGCGGCGGCGTCGAGGGCCTGCCGTCACGCAGCCGCACCCAGGCGACGAGTTCGGCGCGGGGACCGCCGGAGAGGGGCGGTCGGCGGTGGCCGGGCGGATGTGCAACTGCCGTGCGAAAGGGCGAGTTCGGCCGGCAGTTCCAGCGCGGGACAGTCGTCCGGGCCCGGCACGTCCGGGGACGGGAGGCCCTCGTGCGCGGGGCCGGAGCGCGCCGGGCCGAACAGCGCCGAGCCCATGACGACCGGCTCGCCGCCCTGGTGACCGGTGAACAGACAGGTGGCGGTACGCCGGCCGGTCACGGGAGCGGTACCCGAGAAGCGCAGCGGACCGACGCCGACCGGGGCGAGGAAGTGGGTGGTCAGCGTGCGCACCGGCCGGTCCCCGCCCGCGAACCTGTCCCGTACGGCGGCCAGCGCGGCGCCGGCGACCCAGCCGCCGTGCGCCCCTTCCCAGGACCGCCACAGGGGATCGACACGGGTCTCGTCAGACGAAGTCATGGTCACGCGACCCACCCTAGCCAGGAGAGTTGGAAAATCCAACGGACCGGAAGGGTTGGGTTGGGAATTCCAACCCGCTAGCCCTCCGCCCGCGCGGCGACGACCAGCCGGACCTTCGGGCTGCCGTCCCGGCGCCGTCCGAACTCGGGCAGTGCCCGGAACTCCACCAGGAACCCGGCCCGCGCGAGTTCGCGCCGTACGCCGCCGAAGCGGAAGGTCCGGTAGTACATGACGAACGGCGGGCGCCGGACCGCGTTACGCACCCGCATCACGGCGTCGAATCCCAGCAGCATCCCGTAGGTGAGGGAGCCCGGCCGGGGCGGCGCCACCACGGGGAAGACGAAGCGTCCGCCCGGCCGCAGCACCGCGTGGACGCCCGCGAACAGGCCCGGCAGCTCACGCGGCAGGAAGTGCCCGAAGGCGCCGAAGCTGACCACGAGGTCGAACACCGGCCCGAACGGCAGCGCCCGCGCGTCCGCCCGCACCCAGTGCACCGGAGGCCCCGGCGGCCGGACGCGATTCCGCGCGGCGGTCAGCATGCCGGCACTGAAGTCCACGCCCGTGACGCTCTTCCGGCACACCTGGCCCAGCACCTCGACGCCCGCGCCGGTGCCGCAGCACAGATCGAGACCGGCGCCGACGGGCCCCGTCCGACGCAGTGCGGAGACGGTGGCGTCGAGCACCGAGTCGGGCGTGCGGAAGGGTGTGGTCGAACTTCGGCGCGAGAAGGTCATATCCGTGCTCCACGGACGACAGTGCCTGGACGGCGAGTTCACGCAGGCGGGGGCCTTCGGGGCTGAACATCGGATCAGCCTAGGGCAGAGCCTCGGCCCATAGCCGCTCCGCACACCATCCAGCGGGTGGTACAGTGCGATCAGCATACGTAGCACGCCCTTATGCGGGCGTCGATGCCAGTTCCTTCTCGCCTCTCGCGAGTGTTCTCCCCGGTTCGCCGAGCCGCCCGTCGCGTCCGGTCGGCGTCCGGCCTTCCCCGCACCACCTCATCGGTGGGTCTCCTCCCGCCGTGGCCGAGGTGCTGTTCTCCGCCGCGCGGAGCGCGTGCCGCTCTCCCCTCGCGGTCTCCCCTTCCCCCTCGTATGTGTTCCCGCCCGTCGTCCGCGAAAGGACCGGCTCCATGACCACCACCACACTCGAACACCCTCCCGTACGGCAGCAGCCCCAGGTCGTCACCGGTGTCCTCGACATCGACCCGGCCGGGAAGGGGTGGCTGCGCGCCGAACACTGCCTGCCCTCCCCGCCGACCCCGCCGTCTCCCCCGCCCTGCTGCGCCGCCACGGCCTGCGCAAGGGCGACCTCGTGGAGGGCGTGCGCGGCGACCGGCGCGCGCTCACCGACATCACCCGCGTCGAGGGCCGTACGCCCGACGCGTCGCGGGCCCGGCGGGACTTCTCTGACCTGACACCGCTTCATCCTCACCGGCGGCTGCGCATGGAGCACCCGGCGTCCGGCCTTGCCGGGCGGGTCGTCGATCTGCTCGCTCCTGTCGGCAAGGGGCAGCGCGGGCTGCTCGTGGCGCCGCCCAAGACCGGCAAGACCGTCCTCGTCCAGCAGCTCGCGGCGGCGGTCGCCGGCAACCATCCCGAGTGCCGGCTCATGGTGGTGCTGCTCGACGAACGGCCCGAGGAGGTCACCGACATGCGGCGCTCGGTGCGCGGCGAGGTGTACGCCTCGACCTTCGACCGGCCGGCCAAGCAGCACATCGCCCTCGCCGAACTGGTCATCGAACGGGCCAAGCGGCTCGTCGAGGCGGGCGAGGACGTCGTCGTACTCCTCGACTCGCTGACCCGGCTGTGCCGGGCGTACAACAACGCGGCCGCGTCCGGTGGCCGCACCCTCAGCGGTGGCGTCGACGCCACCGCGCTGCTCGGGCCGAAGCGGTTCTTCGGTGCCGCCCGGCAGGCCGAGGAGGGCGGCTCGCTCACCATCCTCGCCTCGGCCCTGGTGGAGACCGGCTCCCGGGCCGACGAGTTCTACTTCGAGGAGCTCAAGGGCACCGGCAACATGGAGTTCCGGCTGCACCGCGAGGCCGCCGCGCGGCGGCTGTTCCCCGCCGCCGACATCACGGGGTCGGGCACCCGCCGTGAGGAACTGCTGCTCGATCCGGCCGAGTTGACCGTCGCCCGGGGGCTGCGGCGGGTACTGCGGTCGCGGGACGGACTGTCCGATCTGGAGACCCTGCTGGCCCGGATGCGCGAGACGCCCGACAACGCCACGTTCCTGCGGCGCGTCCAGCCGACCCTGCCGGGCGCCTGACAGGACTCCGGCGTGTGGCATCCGGGTGCTCGCGAGCGGCGCCCGGCCGGGGCAGCGCGGTGTTCCGGGACTCCATTCCTACGTTTGCGATATGACTATCGGATTTACTTCCCGAGCTGTCGTGTCGACCTGCGCGCTGTGCACGGCGAGTCTGCTGGTGCCGGCGCCCGCCGTGGCGATCGACGGCGTCGATCCGGGCCACGGGTGACGGCCGGGGCACTGCTGTACCGGCCCGGCACACAGGTCCGCCCGCGCCCGGGGGCGCCCGAGGTCCCCGATCCGTCGGCGCTTTCGTGGCTGGTCGCCGACGCCGGCACCGGCGACGTGCTGGCGGCGCACGACGCGCACCGCCCGCTGCCGCCGGCCAGCACCCTCAAGACACTGTTCGCGCTCACCGTGCTGCCGACCCTGCCGGCCGGTATCCGGCACCGGGTCAGCGAGCCGGAACTGGCGGGCATCGGCCCCGGCAGCAGCCTCGTCGGGGTCGCGGAGGACCGTACGTACCGGGTGTCCGACCTGTGGAACGGGGTGTTCCTCAGCTCCGGCAACGACGCCGTGCGTGCGCTGGCGGCGCTCAGCGGGGGCTGGCGGGCCACGGCCGAGCGGATGCAGAGCAAGGCCCGCGCCCTGGGCGCCCGCGACACCCGGGTGACGTCACCGGACGGCTACGACGCGCCCGGCCAGGTGTCGTCGGCGTTCGACCTGGCGGTGTTCGGCCGGGCGGGGCTGCGCAACCACGACTTCGCCCGGTACTGCGGCCGGCGGGAGGCGCTGTTCCCGGACCGGGACGGGGACTCGTACGGCATCGTGAACACCAACCGGCTGCTCACCGGCCAGGACGGCGTCGAGCCGTACGACGGTCTGCTCGGCATCAAGAACGGCTACACCAGCAACGCCGGCAACACCCTCGTCACGGCGGCACACCGCGACGGCCGCACCCTGGTGGTGACGGTCATGAACCCCAGTCGGGCGACGGCCACGCGGTCTACGAGGAGGCCCGCGCCCTCTTGGACTGGGGCTTCGAGGCCATCGGCCGGGTGGACCCGGTAGGCACCCTGAACGCCGCACACCCCGGCCAACTGGGCGGCCCGCAAGCGGACACGGCCACGATCCCGGCAGCCCGGCCCGGCAACCCACCGACCCACGACCCCGGTTGGCTGATCGCCGGGGCCGCCCTGCTGGGCGCGGTGAGCGTGTCCCTCTACCTGCGCCTCAGATGGGGCCCGGCACTGACGCATTAGGGGCGCGCGAGGCTGCGTCGATCCGCGCGCCGCCGCGCGGGGCGCGACAAGCCCCCACCCGCCCGCAGCCGAACACGAACCCCCGATTCCAGGGCGCGGGCATCACCCCACCACCGACCCCGGCACCGAAGACAGCTCGGGAACGACCCGCACCTCCCCACCGGCAGTCCGCCCCCAGCACCACCTCACCCCCGAACTCCTCGAGCAGGGACACGTCCACCCCCGCCCGCGCCAGCGCGCCCGCCGCGACCGGCGTTCGCGCCCGCCCCGCCCCGTCCGAGATCTTCACGGCAATGGCCCGCCCGTCCGGCAGCGCGGCGACCTGCACACCCTCGAACCCGTCCTTGACGAGCAGCCCCGGCACGGCCCGCATCAGCGCGGCCACGTCCCGCCCGGCCCCGGAGGCCATCTCCGCGTACCCCCGCATCGCGTCGGCGACGCGAGCCTCCGGCGTACCGGACACCGCAGTCGCGATCCGCGCACCGGCACGGGCGAGACCGTGCAGGGACACCGCGAACAACGGCGCCCCGCAACCGTCCACGGTGACCGTGGCGACCCGCTGCCCGGTAAGATCCTCGACGATCTCGGCGATCGCCTGCTGAAGCGGGTGGGCGGGGTCGAGACAGTCGTCGAGGGACCACCCGTTCAGCCGCGCGGTGTACAGCATGGCGGCATGCTTTCCGGAGCAGTTCTGGGCGAGCCGCGACGGCGGCCGCCCCGCGCGCACCCAGGCATCCCGTACGACAGGGTCGAACGGCAGGTCCGGAACGTTTCGCAGGTCGTCCTCCGTCAGTCCGGCGAGTTCGAGGATGCGCCGGGTACCGGCGAGGTGACGTTCCTCCCGGAGTGACTGGCCGCGGCGAGCGACAGCAGCTCGCCGTCGAGCGGAAGGCCCGCGCGGACCATCGCCACGGCCTGGACGGGTTTGAGCGCGGAGCGCGGATAGCAGGCGGCCTCGATGTCGCCGAGCCGGAAGCGGACCTCGCCGTCGGGGCCGAGGACGGCGACGGAGCCGTAGTGGACGCCTTCGACGACCCCACCGCGGATCAGATGGGCGACGGGGACGTGAAGGGGCTCGCGGATCGGGGGTGCGTCCACGGGGATGGTGCTGTGCATCACACTGCCTGGGGGAGTCGTGGTTCGGTGTGCGCCCGGGGCGCATGATCGCGGTGAGGGTCGTCTCGACCCGGTCGAGGTGGTGGGTCATGGCGTCGACCGCGTCCGGCGCGGAGCCGTCGATCAGGGCCTCGACGATCGCCCGGTGCTCGCGGTCGGACTGTTCCCGGCGGCCGCCGAGTTCGTTGAGGAAGGCGGACTGGCGGGCCAGCGCGTCCCGGATCTCCTCGATGACCTTGCGGAACACGGGGTTCTGGGCGGCCTCGGCGACCGCGAGGTGGAAGACGGTGTCCATGGCGACCCAGGCCGTGGTGTCGGTCTCGCGCCCCATCCGGTCGAGCAGATGGGTGAGCCGGTCCAGGTTCTCCGGGGTGCGGCGCTCGGCGGCGTACCCGGCGACGGGGATCTCGATGTGCCGGCGCACCTCCAGGAGATGGGCGGCCGAGTAGTCGCCGAAGGTGGGGTCCTCGACGGCGTCGGCGACGACGAAGGTGCCCCTGCCGGTCCTGGAGACGGTCAGGCCCATGGTCTGCAGGGCGCGCAGGGCCTCGCGGAGTACCGGCCGGGACACCTCGAGGGTGCGGCACAGCTCCGCCTCGGAGGGCAGCTTGTCGCCGATCGCGTAGTCGCCGCGCTCTATGGCGCCGCGGAGGTGGGAGAGCACCGCTTCCATCGCGCTGACGCGCCGCGGACCCACGCCACCTGTCTGGCTGTCTGACAGGTTCACGAGGCGATGGTGCGGGGGCCGCCGGGGCACTGTCAAGCGGAGGGTGGGGTCAGCCACACCCCGGACCGGGGGCCGCCGTCACCCTGTCCGGGTGCCAGCGCCATTCCGCGGGGCCGAATTCGTTCACATACTCGAGCGCATGGCCAATCCAACGGTACTCACCGCCGACTCTCCCGCACCCGCACGTGAAAAGGGAAGCGATTTCTCCGAATTGTCCCGGCGTATAGCCGAAGCGGGTCTGCTGCGGCGCCGCCCGCTGTATTACACGGTGCGTTTCGGTGCCGTGGGACTCGCGCTCGCCGGCTCCGTCGCCGCTTTTCTCGTCCTGGGTGACAGCTGGAGTCAGCTGTTCGTCGCCGTCGCCCTGGCCGTGGTGTTCGGGCAGCTCGGGCTGGCCGCGCACGATCTGGCGCACCGCCAGGTGTTCTCGCGCCGGCGCCCCAGTGAGATCGGCGGTCTGCTGGTGGCCGACGTGCTGCTGGGCATGAGCTACGGCTGGTGGATGAACAAGCACACCCGCCATCACGCGAACCCCAATCACGAGAAGAAGGACCCGGATGTCGCCCCCGACATCATCGTGTGGTCGCGGCGTCAGGCGAGGCAGGCGAAGGGCCCGGCGCGATTCATCGGAAAGCACCAGGCGGCTCTCTTCTTCCCGCTGCTGACGCTGGAGGGGCTCAATCTGAGTGTGAGCAGTTTCAGGGCGCTGCGCAGCCCGTCGATGAAACGGCCGGTGCTGGAGGGAATTCTCCTCGTCGCCCATTTCGCCGTGTATTTCGGCGGTCTGTTCCTGGTCCTCTCCCCGGTAAGGCGCTCGCGTTCATCGCCGTCCACCAGGGACTGTTCGGGATCTATCTGGGTTCCGTGTTCGCCCCGAACCACAAGGGCATGCCGATGATCGAGGAGGGCACGGAGCTGGACTTCCTGCGCCGTCAGGTACTCACGTCCCGGAATGTCGACGGCGGGGCGTTCATCGACGCGTTCATGGGCGGGCTGAACTACCAGATCGAGCACCACCTCTTCCCGAGCATGCCGACCCCAGCCCTCGGCCGGGCCCAGGTGATCACCGAGCGGTACTGCGCCGAGCTGGGCGTCCCGTACTGCCGGACGGGACTGCTCGCCTCGCACCGCCAGGCGCTGCGTCACCTCAGGCAGGTCGGGCAGCCGCTGCGCGACAAGGCCTGACCAGGGTCTTTCCGCCGGATCATGCCCTAGCCCCACACCGCGCCGGCCAGGGCAGCGCCGGCGAAGGCGGCGCCCAGGGCGGTCGCCGTGCTCGCCACGACGTTCGCGGCGGCGTAGCCGAGGGCGCCGGTCCCGGCCAGGCGGAGGGTCTCGTAGGAGAAGGTGGAGTACGTGGTCAGGGCGCCGCACAGGCCTGTGCCGAGGAACAGCTGGAGACCGGGGCCCGCCGCGCCCTCGGTCACGGCACCGGTGAGCAGGCCGAGGATCAGGCTGCCGGTGACGTTGACCGTGAAGGTCCCCCAGGGGAACACCGAGTCGTGCCGGGACTGCACGGCGCGGTCGGTGAGATAGCGCACGGGGCACCGACCATGGCGCCCAGCACCACATACAGCCAATTCACCGTGTTGCCCCGCCGGTGCCCGTGCCGTCGTCGCGGCGGACATGGCGTACGGCCTCGCAGTGGTCGAGGAGGACCAGGCCCTCGGTGACGAGTGTGTCGAGCTCCGGCAGGAAGGCCCGTACGCGTTCCTCGGTGTCCACGACGACGACCGCCACGGGGAGGTTCTCGCTCAGGGACAGCAGCCGGGAGGTGTGGACGACGGAGGAGCCGCCGAAGCCCTCGACGCCGCGGAAGACGCCGGCCCCCGCGAGTCCGGCCGCGTGGGCGCGGTGGACGATCTCCGAGTAGAGGGGCCGGTGGTGCCAGGTGTCGTTCTCGCCGACGTACACGGTCAGGCGAAGGACGCTGCCGGTCAGCCGGGTCATGGCTGCCTCCTGATCAGAACACGGCGGGTCGCCGAGGCGGCGGCCTCTGCGGCGACGAGTGCCGCGAGCGGTGTCAGCGCGAGGTACACGAGCCCGGTGCCCGCCTCGCCGGTGTCGAGCAGGTCGTGGATGCCGACGGCGTAGGCGGAGAAGGTGGTGAAGCCGCCGAGGACACCGGTGCCGAAGAACGGGCGGACCAGCGGGTGGGCCGTGCGGACCTCGGTGACGACCACCATGAACACGCCGATGACGGCACAGCCGACGACGTTGACCCAGAGGATCGTCCAGGGAGTCCGTGCGCCGGGTCCGGCCACCACAGGGAGGCCGCGTACCGTGCGGTCGCTCCCGCCGCCCCGCCCACCGCGACCACGCCGACCACGGGGGCCTGGGTACGGAGGGCGGTGCGGGCCCGTGGGCCCGCGGTTTCCGGGGCTGTCACCGTCGTACGTCTCTCCACTCGCTCGGGATCAGCCTAACGCCCCGGGTCGCACCCCCACCCCTTCTCGAACAGGTGCGCCACCTCGGCGATCCGTACCTCGTCGCACCGGTAGCGGTCGCGGTCACTGCTGACCAGGCCGAGAGCGGTGAGCAGCCGGAGGTGGGTGAGGGCGGCCGGGCCGGGCAGGGCGAGGCGTGCGGCGACGGCTTGCGCGGTGAGGCCGGCCGGCTCCGCTTCCTCAGCAGCGTCAGGATGCGCAGTCGCGTCCTGTCGACGGGGGTCCTCAGCATGGCGTACACCTCCGCGCCGGGCCGCATGCTCCGGAGCCCTTCCACTCTGCCCGAGTGAAACGCCCCGTGTCCCGTTCCGAAGGCAGCTTGCCCGACGTCCAACTTGCTTGTGGTACAGGGCTGTTGGCCCCGCCGTCGGATTCACCGGGGCGGGGCCGGGCGGTTCAGCGGTGGCGGAACCACGCCGTCGCGGGCAGGACGCGGTCGTCGTAGCCGAACAGCGCCTGGTTCTCCCAGCCGTTGCCGGAGGACGGGTCGGCGGGGTCCCAGCCGTTTCCGGCGCGGGCGGTCCAGGTGGCCTCCCAGTAGAAGACGCCGAGGCCGCGTCCGTCGGGGACGGCTTCCACGATGCTCGCCACGTCGTTCATCCAGCGGGTCTGGCCGCTGGTGGACGCCGGGTAGCCGGGGACGAGTTCACCGCTGAGGTCGATGATGTTCTCGAGGCCGTCCTCGCTGTCGAGCCGGAACGGGTAGGCCGTCTCGGCGACGAAGACGGGCTTGCCGTAGCGGGCGGCCGTGTCGTCCAGGGTGGTCTGGAAGTCGCGCAGCGTGCCGTGCCAGTAGCCGTAGTAGGACAGGCCGACGGCGTCGAACCGCACACCGTGGGAGACCGCGTTGTCGAACCACCAGCGGGTGCCCTCGAGGTCACCGCCCTCGGCGAGGTGCAGCGCGGCGACCGTGGACGGGCTGACCGCCTTGACCGCGTCGTAGCCGGAGTTGAGCAGTCCGGCGAGCTGGGTCCAGTTGCCGGTGGAGCCCTCGTTCCACAGCATGCCGCCGTTGATCTCGTTGCCCACCTGCACCATGTCGGCGGTGGTGCCCTGCGCCTTCAGGGCGTTCAGGACCTCGTACGTATGGTCGTAGACGTCCTTCTTCAGCTGCCCGTAGCCGTGTCCGGCCCAGGCGGCGGGCTTGTTCTGCTTGCCGGGGTCGGCCCAGGCGTCGGAGTAGTGGAAGTCGACGAGGAGTTTCATGCCCTGGGCCTTGATCCGCTTCGCCAGGGCGAGGACGTGCGCCTTGTCGTTGTAGCCGTCGGCCGGGTTCACCCAGACCTTGAGACGGGCGTAGTTCATGCCGGTGGACTTCAGGATGGCGACCGGGTCGCCTGCGGTTCCGGACGCGGTCCGGTAAGTGCCGCCCTTCGCCTCGCTCTTGGGCAGCGAGGAGATGTCCGCGCCTTTGACCGCGACGCCCGGGGTGGTGCCGCTGGTGAAGGCCAGATCGTCGACGTTGATCCAGTTGCCCGCGTTCCCGTCGCTGGTGACGCTGATGGTGCACTGGCCGCCGGTGACCCGGACGGGTACGACGATCCGTATCCAGCCGGAGTCGGAGACCGGCAGATCGGTGCGCTGTTCGGCGCCGCCGCAGTTCTTGAGTGCGAGGTGGGCGGCGTTCTGGCCGCCGCCGGAGCGGACCCAGGCGGTGAGCCGGTAGTCGCCGCTGGTCAGACCGGACAGGTACTGGTAGGTCTCCACCTTGTAGGCCGAGGACGACCAGTGGGAGAGGCGGTAACCGCCGCTGCGGCCACCGGACTCCGTGTACGAGGCCGCCGTGTCGCCGTACTCGGACCAGCCGGCCGGGGTGGCGGTGCCCGAACCGTCGTTCTCGAAGCCGCCGTTGGTGAGGGTGCTCGCCGCCGTCGCGGTCTGGGCGGGCAGGGCGGTGAGGGCGAGCCCGGCCACGAGCGGCGTGAGCAGGGCGTGAAGTGTGCGTCTGGGATGGAACATGGGCGTTCGTCGTCCCTTCGACGTGGGGAGAGGGCGCCCGCACCCCGGAGGGGTGAGGGCCCCTCCGCCCGCGGCCGGTGTGCTCGCGCGGGCGGAGGGGAGTCGCGGCTCAGCCGTCGAGCCGTACGACCCGGACGGCCCCGGCCGGGACCACGAGGCGGCCCGCGGCGGGTTCACCGGTCAGCAGTTCGGTGCCGGGGGTGTCCAGCGGCACCTTGGCGTCGGTGGCGGTGTGGTTGACCGCGAACAGGAAGGTGCCCGACTCTCCGGTGCGGCGCACCACTTCGACGTCGCGGGGCAGATCGCCGCGCGGGTCGGTCCCGGTGTCCTCGACGACCCGGCCGAGCAGGCTGGCCAGGCCCTCGGTGCCGAGCCGGGTGGAGACGTACCAGGCGGTGCCCTCACCGAGCCGGTGCCGGGTGACGGCCGGGCCTCCCTCGGCCAGGCCGTCGGCGTACGTCCACACGGTCTCGGCGCCCCGCGGCACCACGAACTCCGTCCAGACATCGGCGTCGAGTCCGCTGCCGCCGGGGCCGGTGAGCCGGACCCGTTCGCCCCGCAGCAGGGGGGAGAACTCCTCGACGGTCAGGCCGAGGACGTCACGCAGGGCGCCCGGGTGGGGGCCTTCGTGCACGGCGTCGTGCTCGTCGACGATGCCGGAGAAGTACGACACGACGAGGGTGCCGCCGTTCTCCACGTACGCGCGGAGGTTGTATCCCGCCGCCTCTGTCATCAGATACAGGGCGGGTACGACGACCAGGGGATACCTCGACAGGTCGGCCTCGGGGTGGGCGAAGTCGACGGTGAGATGGCGGTCGTAGAGGGCCTCGTACCAGGCGTCGGCACGTTCGCGGGCGTCGTGGTCCTCGCTGGGGCGCCAGTCGAGGTTCTGCGCCCACCAGGACTGCCAGTCCCACAGCACGGCGACGTCGGCCTCGGTGCGGCTGCCCTGGATCGGCGCCAACGCGCCTACGGCTGCGCCGAGTTCGGTCACCTCGCGGAAGACGCGGGTGCCGGTGCCGCCGTGCGGCAGCATCGCGGAGTGGAACTTCTCGGCGCCGCGCCGGGACTGGCGCCACTGGAAGAACATCGCGCCCTCGGAGCCGCGGGCCACGTGCGCCAGGGAGTTGCGGGCCATCTGGCCGGGGGCCTTGGCGGGGTTGCGGGGCTGCCAGTTGACTCCCGAGGTGGAGTGTTCGAGCAGCAGCCAGGGGCGCCGCCGGCGACGGAACGGGTCAGGTCGGCGGCCATGGCGAGGTTGACGTGGGTGCGGCGGCCGTCGGTGATCAGATAGTGGTCGTTGGTGACAAGGTCCACCTCGCGGCCCCAGGCCCAGTAGTCGACGGAGTCGCACTGGCTGAGGGCGGTCATGAAGTTGGTGGTGACCGGGACACCGGGTGAGAGCCGGTGCAGGATGTCCCGCTCGGCGGTGAAGTTCTCCCGCATGGTGGCGTCGGCGAACCGGCGGTAGTCCAGCGCCTGGGCCGGATTGCCGACCGTCGGGGTGCGGCGCGGCGGGCCGATCTCGTCGAAGCCGGCATAGCGCTGGCCCCAGAAGGCGGTGCCCCAGGCCTCGTTGACCGCGTCGACGGTGCCGTACTCCCGCCGCAGCCAGCGGCGGAAGTGGGCGGCGCAGGAGTCGCAGTAGCAGGCGGAGACCGGGACGCCGTACTCGTTGTGGACGTGCCACAGGGCGAGTGCGGGATGGTCGCCGTAGCGCTCGGCGAGCCTGGTGGTGATGTTCGCGGCGGCAGCGCGGTAGTCGGTGTCGCTGTGGCAGATGGCGCCGCGTGAGCCGAACTCGAGGCGTACGCCGTCCTCGGTGACGGGCAGCGCGTCGGGGTGGGCGCGGTAGAACCAGGCGGGCGGCGCCACGGTGGGTGTGCCGAGGTCGACGCGGATGCCGGCGTTGTGCAGCAGGTCGAGGTTGCGGTCGAGCCAGCCGAAGTCGTACACGCCGGGCGAGGGTTCCAGCAGGGCCCAGGAGAAGATCCCGACGCTCACCATGGTGACGCCGGCCTCCCGCATCAGCCGTACGTCCTCGTCCCAGACGGTCTCCGGCCACTGCTCGGGGTTGTAGTCCCCGCCGAAGGCGAGCCCGGTGAGGCCCCTGGGGGTGGTCTCCGGCATGGAATCTCTCCCGATGTGTTCGATCTCCTGGGAACGTGCACACACCGTTCCGGGCGGTGCGAGGTCAACATAACCGCACAGCAACAACCATTGACAAGTGTCCGAGATGTTTCTCTACTGTGAACGCTCACAGAAGCATGGCAGGCCGTCGCAGCAGGCGAGGGCCCAGGTCAGGGAGAGCTCCATGCCGTACACGAAGCGCCGTCGCCTCGTGAGTTCCGCCGTCGCCGTCGCGCTCGGCGCCACCGCACTCGCCGCCTGCGGCTCGTCGTCCGACGACGACGCGGCACGGTCGGGCCCGGTCTCACTGACGTACTGGACCTGGACCCCGGGCATGGACAAGGTCGTCGACCTGTGGAACGAGGGGCCGGGCAAGAAGGAGCGGATCACCGTCACGGTGAAGAAGCAGGCGTCCGGCGACACGCTGGTCACCAAGATCCTCACCGCGCACAAGGCCGGCAAGGCGCCCGACCTGGTGCAGGCCGAGTACCAGGCGCTGCCGACGCTGGTCAGCAATGACGCGCTCGCCGACATCGGCGACGACGTGGGCGACGCGAGGAGCAAGTTCGCCGACGGCGTCTGGCAGCAGACCACACTCGGCACGGACGCCGTCTACGCGGTCCCGCAGGACATCGGGCCGATGATGTTCTACTACCGCGAGGACCTGTTCAAGGAGTACGGGCTCTCCGTCCCGGCCACCTGGGAGGAGTTCGCCGAGACGGCCCGCGCGCTGAAGAAGAAGGCCCCGGACAAGGACCTGACCACCTTCTCCGCCAATGACTCCGGCCTGTTCGCGGGGCTCGCCCAGCAGGCCGGCGCGCGGTGGTGGACCACCTCCGGCGACAAGTGGAAGGTCGGCATCGACGACGCGGCGACGAGGAAGGTCGCCGAGTTCTGGGGCGGTCTGGTCGCGGAGGGCGCCATCGACAACCAGCCGATGTACACCCCGGCCTGGAACAAGGCGCTGAACACCGGCAAGCAGATCGCGTGGGTGAGCGCGGTGTGGGCGCCCGGCACGCTGACCACGGCCGCGCCGGACACCACGGGCAAGTGGGCCATGGCCCCGCTTCCGCAGTGGGGTGACGGCGAGAGCCGTACCGGCAGCTGGGGCGGTTCCTCGACCGGTGTCACCACGGACTCCGGGAACAAGGAGGCCGCCGCGAAGTTCGCCACCTGGCTGAACACCGACGGCGACGCCCTGAACGCGCTGGCGAAGGAGGGCGGCATCTACCCGGCCTCCACGTCGGCCCAGCTCAGCGGCGCCTTCAGCACCCCGCCGGAGTACTTCTCCAACCAGCCCGACTTCTACCGGAAGGCCGCCGGCATCGCGAAGACCACCGCGCCGTCCGCCTGGGGCCTGAACGTCAACGTCGCCTACACGACGTTCAAGGACGCCTTCGGCGCGGCCGCGAAGAACAAGTCGGGCTTCACCGCCGCCCTGGCCACCATGCAGGCGGACACGGTCGAGGACCTGAGGAAGCAGGGCTTCGGGGTCGCGGAGTGAGGTCCACGCCCCGCCGGACGCCGTACGGGGTCAAGGGGCCCCGTACGCGTTCCTGATACCCGCCGGCCTGTTGTTCCTCCTGTTCTTCGCGCTGCCGATCGGGTACGCCGTCTGGCTCAGCTTCCGCAAGGTGCGGGTCTCCGGGCTCGGGCTCGGTGCCGGCGCCCGCGAGGAGGTCTGGGCCGGCCTGGAGAACTACACGGGCGCCCTGTCCGACAGCGAACTGCTGAACGGCGCGCTGCGTGTGCTCGGGTACGGCTGCGTCGTGGTGCCGGTGATGCTGGGCCTGGCCCTGGTGTTCGCGCTGATGCTCGACTCCGAGCGGGTGCGGCTCGCACCCGTCACCCGGCTCGCGATCTTCCTGCCGTACGCGATCCCCGGTGTGGTGGCGGCCCTGCTGTGGGGCTTCCTGTATCTGCCGGACGTGAGCCCGTTCTACTTCGTGCTCGACAGGTTCGGTCTGCCGCAGCCGGATCTGCTGGACGGCGGACCGCTGTACGCGGCGCTGTCGAACATCGCGGTCTGGGGCGGCACCGGCTTCAACATGATCGTCATCTACACCGCGCTGCGGGCCATCCCCGCCGAGGTGTACGAGGCGGCAAGGCTGGACGGTGCCACACCGCTGCAGACCGCGCTGCGGATCAAGATCCCGATGGTGGCGCCCTCACTGGTGCTGACCTTCTTCTTCTCGATCATCGCGACGCTCCAGGTGTTCAGCGAACCGACCACCCTCAAGCCGCTCACCAACTCCGTTTCCACCACCTGGAGTCCGCTGATGAAGGTGTACCAGGACGCTTTCGGCAACGGCGACCTCCACGCGGCCGCCGCACAGGCCACCCTGATCGCGCTCGCCACGCTGGTGCTGTCCTTCGGGTTCCTGCGGGCGGCCGGCCGGCGGAGCAAGCGGGAGGCGGCCCGATGAGTTCCGCGGCCCCGCGCGAGGCCGAGCCCGCGGCCGGCACCACCGGAGGCCCGGCGCGCCCCGCCGGATCGCGCTGGTCCCGACCCTGACCCTGCTGCTCGGCGCGGTCTACTGTCTGCTGCCGGTCGCCTGGGTGGTCATCGCGTCCACCAAGTCCGGCTCGGAGCTGTTCTCCACCTTCACGTTCTGGCCGGGCACCGGCTTCGCCGACAACCTCTCCGACCTCAACGCCTACCGCGACGGCGTCTACTGGCAGTGGATGGGCAACTCCGCCCTGTACGCCGGGCTGGGCGCGCTGCTGTCGGCGTGTGTGTCGGCGGTCAGCGGCTACGCGCTGGCGGTCTACCGCTTCCGGGGCCGCGAGTCCCTGTTCAACGTGCTGCTCGCGGGTGTGCTGATGCCGCCGGTGATCCTCGCCATCCCCCAGTATCTGCTGCTGGCGAAGGCCGGCCTCACGGACTCCCGTCTGTCCGTGCTGCTGCCGCAGATCCTCTCCCCGTACGGCGTCTATCTCGCCCGGATCTACGCCGCGGCCGCGGTGCCGCCGGACGTGGTGGAGGCGGGGCGGATGGACGGCGCGGGCGAGTGGCGGATCTTCTCCCGGTGGCGCTGCCGATGATGGTGCCGGGACTGGTGACGGTGTTCCTGTTCCAGTTCGTGGCGATCTGGAACAACTTCCTGCTGCCGTACATCATGCTCAGCGACGACGAGAAGTTCCCGATCACGCTCGGCCTGTACACGCTGCTGGAACAGGGCGCGAACACGCCGGCGCTGTACACCCTGGTGATCACGGGGGCGTTCCTCGCGGTGTTCCCGCTGGTCGCGCTGTTCCTGGTCATCCAGCGGTTCTGGAGTCTGGATCTGCTCTCCGGGGCCGTAAAGTCATGACCATGAGCAAGACGGGGGCAGGCGCAAGCCGCCGACGATCCACGACGTGGCGCGCGAGGCCGGCGTCTCGCGCGGCACCGTCTCACGGGTGCTCAACGGCGGCCACTACGTCAGCCCCGCCGCGGCGGAGGCGGTGAACGCCGCCATCCGCAGGACGGGCTACGTCGTGAACCGGCACGCCCGTTCGCTGATCACCGGCCGGTCGGACTCGGTGGGCTTTCTGCTCACCGAGCCCCAGGAGCGGTTCTTCGAGGACCCCAACTTCAACGTGCTGCTGCGGGGTTGCACGCAGGCGCTGGCCGCGCACGACGTGCCGCTGCTGCTGATGCTGGCCGGCACGGACGACGAACGGCGGCGTATCACGCGGTACATCACCGCCGGGCACGTCGACGGGGTGCTGCTGGTGTCGAGTCACTCCGGTGACCCGGTGGCGGAGGAGCTGCGGGCGGCCGGGGTGCCGCTGGTGGCGTGCGGGAAACCGATCGGGCTGGGCTCGAAGGTGAGTTATGTGGCCGCCGACGACCGGGACGGCGCGCGGGACATGGTGCGGCATCTGCTGGCACTGGGGCGGCGGCGGATCGGTGTGGTGACGGGTCCGCCGGACACGCCGGGTGGTGTGGAGCGTCTCGCCGGGTACCGGGAGGTGCTCGCCGAAGCCGGGGTGGCGGCCGATGAGCGGCTGGTGGTCTCCGGGGACTACAGCAGGGCCAGCGGTGAGGCGGGCGCGGAGCGGCTGCTGGCGCGGGTCCCGGACCTGGACGCGGTGTTCGTCGCCTCCGACCTGATGGCCCAGGGCGTGCTCACCGCGCTCCAGCGGTCGGGGCGCCGGGTGCCCGAGGACGTGGCGGTCGGCGGTTTCGACGACTCCCCGGCGGCCGTCGCCGCAAGTCCGGAGCTCACCACGATCCGCCAGCCTTGGGACCGCATCAGTACGGAGATGGTGCGGGTGCTGCTGGCCCAGATCGGCGGCGAGGACCCGGCGGCGGTGATCCTGCCGACGGAGCTGGTGAAGCGGGACTCGACGTAGGAAGCCCCCGGACAGGTCAGGCGGTCAGGATCGGAGAAGCCGGGTGGCCCTCCCCGGCCTAACGTGAGGTCATCGGCGTCCACCGGGCGCCGGCCCCGCTTCGAGGAGGAGTGACGCCATGCCCCACGCGCTGAAGACCATCGTCTACCCCGTGAAGGACGTCGGCCCGGCGAAGGAGCTGTTCCGGACGCTGCTAGGGACGGAGCCGTACGCGGACGAGCCGTACTACGTCGGGTTCCGGACCGGCACGCACGAGATCGGTCTCGACCCCCACGGTCACAGCAAGGGCATGACCGGGCCGGTCCCCTACTGGACCGTGAGCGACATCCGGGCGACCCTCGCCCGGCTGCTGGAGGCGGGTGCGAAGCCGCTGCAGGACGTCCAGGACGTGGGCGGCGGCACGCTGATCGCCGCCGTGCGGGACCCGGACGGCAACCTGGTCGGCCTGTTCCAGGAAGGGGCCGCCTGACCTGCGGTCGAGGGTGATCGTGTGCACGGTCATTGAATCCCGGACAAGTGTTACGGTTCGATTATGGGAGCGAAGACCGGGGCGCGGCTCGAGGAACGGTGGCGGGACATCCTCGCGGTGCACGCGCGCACGCTGGGCGAGATCGACCGCGCACTGCATTCGTACGGTCTCGGCGCCTCCGACTTCGAGGTGCTCGACCTCCTCGCGACCGCGACGCCCCGGGACGGGGAGCAGTGCCGGGTGCAGAACCTGGTGGGCCGCGTCCACCTCAGCCAGAGCGCGCTGTCCCGCCTGATCGCCCGCCTGGAGAAGGACGGGCTGGTCGAGCGCAGCCTGTGCCTGGAGGACCGGCGCGGCGTCTTCGTGGGGCTCACCGGCAAGGGCCGCGAGCTGCACGGCGAGGTGCTCCCGCTGCAGCGCGCGGCGCTGGCCCGCACGCTGGGCGAGTAGCTCACGGTCGGGCCAGGAGTGTGCGCACTCCTCCGAGGTGAGCGTCAGGCGGTGCTCGGAGCTGCCGTCGATGGTGAGGGACAGGTCCTCGGCCGGCCACTGGGCGGCGAGCGCGCCGAGCGGGACCAGCCGGTAGCGGGAGACGAACGGCAGCAGTCCGGCCATCTCCAGTTCGGACGTGAACACGGGCACCATCTGGTTGCCGCCCGGCTGCTCCAGCACCGGCAGGGCGACCGCGCCGGGGTCGGCGGCCTCCTCGTCGCCCGCGTCGTCCGGTACCGGGATCAGCACATCGCTGTTGGCGAGGGCGTCCAGCGCCGTCGTGTCCTGCGTGTTCTCCGAAAGGGCGTCCAGGGCGCGCTGCGCGGGCGTGGGGGCGTTGTTCTCGTGCGCGGGTGTGTCCATGGCAGATTCCCTGGTAGCAGCGGTCGTACGGGCCCACCCGGGACAGCGTCCGGCCCGGGCACGGTGCTGCACGCGTACCCGTTCGCCTCTCGCGCAACCCCCGGTTCACGGCGTTCACCTGCCGTTCGGCACCCCTGGGACCCCGACAGCCCGCATGGCTATCATATGAGCACCCTCTAGCTCGAAAGATGATCCTGTGACTGTCAACGAAGACTCGTTCACCCATTGGAAGCACCGCGAGGAGATCGCGGAGTCGATGATCCCGATCATCGGGAAGCTGCACCGGGAGCGGGACGTGACCGTCCTGCTGCACAGCCGCTCCCTGGTGAACAAGTCAGTGGTCAGCATCCTCAAGACCCACCGTTTCGCCCGGCAGATCGCCGGCGAGGAGCTCTCGGTCACCGAGACGCTGCCGTTCCTGAAGGCGCTCACCGCGCTCGACCTCGGCCCGTCCCAGATCGACATCGGCCTGCTCGCCGAGGCCCACCGGACCGACGACCGGGGTCTGTCGGTGGACGAGTTCACCGCCGAGGCCGTCGCGGGCGCGACCGGCGCCGACAAGATCGACCGCCGTGAGCCGCGCGACGTCGTCCTCTACGGCTTCGGCCGCATCGGGCGGCTGCTGGCCCGGCTGCTCATCGAGAAGTCGGGGTCGGGCAACGGGCTGCGGCTGCGCGCGATCGTGGTCCGCCGGGGCGGCGAGCAGGACATCGTCAAGCGGGCCTCGCTGCTGCGCCGCGACTCCGTGCACGGCCAGTTCCAGGGCACCATCACCGTCGACGAGGCGAACAGCACGATCGTCGCCAACGGCAACACCATCAAGGTGATCTACGCGGGCGACCCCACGGAGATCGACTACACGGCGTACGGCATCAAGAACGCCATCCTGATCGACAACACCGGCATCTGGCGCGACCGCGAGGGCTCTCGCTGCACCTGCGCCCCGGCATCGACAAGGTGGTGCTGACCGCGCCCGGCAAGGGCGACGTGCCCAACATCGTGCACGGCGTCAACCACGAGACCCTCAAGCCGGACGAGCGGATCCTGTCCTGCGCGTCCTGCACCACCAACGCGATCGTGCCGCCGCTGAAGGCGATGGCGGACGAGTACGGGGTGCTGCGGGGCCACGTGGAGACGGTCCACTCGTTCACCAACGACCAGAACCTGCTGGACAACTACCACAAGTCGGAGCGCCGCGGCCGGTCGGCGCCGCTGAACATGGTGATCACCGAGACGGGCGCCGCGTCCGCCGTCGCCAAGGCGCTGCCCGACCTCGACGCGACCATCACCGGCAGCTCGATCCGCGTTCCGGTGCCGAACGTCTCGATCGCCATCCTCAACCTCCAGCTGGGCCGCGCGACCGACCGCAAGGAGGTCCTGGAGCATCTGCGGAACGTGTCGCTGACCTCGCCGCTGAAGCGCCAGATCGACTTCATCAGCGCGCCCGACGCGGTCTCCAGCGACTTCGTCGGCTCCCGCCACGCGTCGATCGTCGACGCGGGCGCGCTGAAGGTCGAGGGCGACAACGCGATCCTCTACCTCTGGTACGACAACGAGTTCGGCTACTCCTGCCAGGTCGTCCGCGTCGTCCAGTACGTTTCCGGGGTGGAGTACCCGACCTACCCGGCTCCGGCGGCCTGACGGTCCGACCACCCGGGAAGGCGGCAAGCGGAACGCGGACACAGCGAGGGTGCGGGGCCGGTAAGATGTCCGGCCCCGCCCCGGTCTGCCCGCGGTACCAGCCGTAAGGGGCAGATCGATAACGATCATCCCCGTCCGGGTTGCCTTGCCACGTGAAGTTCCTAGTCTTCCCGCATGGCCCTCTTCAGTAGTCGCACCAGCCGACGTCCCCGCATAGCACCCGCCCTCGACGATGCCGAACTTACTCGCGTACTAGGAAAGTTGAGCAAGCGGAACGGGAGCGGCAAGGCGGCGGACGTGACGCTCGTGTCCGCGCTGCTCGCGGAGACCGGCGACGACTGGGACCGGCGGGGGCACCGGATGTCCGTACTGGCCGAGGCGACCTCCGACGCCGGGGTCGCGTCGGCGTGGCTGAGCCGGGAGCCGGCGAGTCCGGACGCCCTGCTGTTCCACTCCTGGGCCGGACTCGCCCGCGGTCTGCGGGACGGGCACCTGGAGGACGCCGGGCAGGTGATCGGCCGGTGCCACGAGGCCGCCGAGCGAAGACCTGATGATCCGCTTCCATGGGTCGTCCTGCTCGGGGTGTCCCGGATCGAGCGCTACGGCCAGAACGACGTCAACGCCATCTGGCGGGAGGCGACCCAGCGCGACCGCTGGCACCGCGAGGCGTATCTGCAGATGCTCGCGTACCTGTCCCCGGAGGAGGGCGGTTCCAGCGCCGCCGTCCTCGACTTCGTCGACGTGGTGCGCACCCGGATTCCGGCCAACGCCCCGTGTGCCGCCGTGGAGCTGACCGCCGCCGTGCGGCAGTACCAGGGGCTGCTCGCACAGGGCGGGGTGCGGGCCATGACGGCCGGTCAGCTGTGGCAGGGCGGCCAGATCGCGGCCGCGCTGGAGCAGGCGGCCGCGCTGTGGGCGAAGCCGGGGTTCTTCCAGCACGCGGCGGCGCAGGCCGACCTGAACGTGCTGGCGTACGCGCTGTGCGCGGCCGGCCGCGCCGCCGACGCGCACCCGGTCTTCCAGACCCTCCAGGGCATGGCCACCTCCTGGCCCTGGGACGCCGACGGCCCCGCCCTCCAGCGCTTCGAACAACACCAGTCCAAATCCGAACGAGGCCGCGGCATCGGCACCCCGTGACCACGGCCGGCCACCACGGCCGAGGCCGCTGGCCATAGCTGCGGGCAGCGGCCGTAGCGGCGGGGCAGCCGCCGTGGCTACAGCCGGCGACCACGGCTGCGGGCAGCGGCCTTGGCCGCGGGCAACGGCCTTGGCCGCGGGCAGCTCTGTCGCCGCGTGCCGGCTCGCAGCGGGGTGGGCCGCTGTGCGCTCCGCTGTGGAGTGCCGCCGCGCCCACCCGTGCCGCCCCAGCGGCACGACTGCCCGCAGCTGGGTAGGCAGCGCGTCGGGGACCCCGACGCCGTAGGCGCCGGCCGCGCGGCTGTCCCCGCACAACCGCGGACGGCCGCGCGGCACCCGGCCGGCCCTCGACGCGCCGGCGCCCGCCTCAGTCCCGGGACAGGACCCTCGTCACCGCCTCGCGCAGGGACTTCGCCGGGTCGGCGGACTCGCCCTCGTGGCGCCATGCCACGAACCCGTCGGGGCGGACCAGCACCGCTCCCGACGGGGTGATCCCGTGGGCCGCGGCCCACTCGGGCCCAGGCTCCGGGGCCAGGTCGGCCCCGGTCCCGGCGCCGACCCGGTACGAGTCCAGCGGAACCGAAAGGGACGCCGCCACCTCCGCCCCCGCCGCGTGCCAGCCCCCGCTCTCCGAGCTCAGCAGCACCATGGCCCGCTCGTACAGATCGAGCGTGGAGATCCGCGCACCGCCCCGCCTCATCCACAGGTGCGGAGCCCGGCTCCCGGGCTCCCCGTTCAGCACCACCCCGTCGGGCACGACCGCCGTATCCGGATCCGCCCCCACCACCGCCCCCGCGGATACCGGTACGCCAGCGCCACATTGAGAATCCCGCCCTTGCGCCCGCCGGGCCCGCCCCCGGCCCCTCCGCGGGCGTGTACCCGGGATGGCTGTGTTCCACGGACCGCGTGGACGCCCGCGCGCTCGTCGCCTCCGCGACGGGCCGCCGCTCCGCGTCGTACGACGCCAGTAGCCCGGGCCCGGCCCACCCTCCCAGCACCGCCGCCAGCTTCCAGGCGAGGTTGTGCGCGTCCTGGATCCCGGTGTTGGACCCGAACGCCCCCGTGGGCGACATCTCGTGCGCCGAGTCCCCCGCCAGGAACACCCGCTGATCGGCGTAGCGTTCGGCGACCCGCTCGGCCGCGTGCCAGGCGGCCCGCCCGGTGATCGTCACATCGAGGTCCGGTACGCCGACGGCCCGCCGGATGTGCGCGGCGCACCGTTCGTCGGTGAACTCCTCGAGCGTCTCGCCGTGTTCGGGATGCCAGGGCGCGTGGAACACCCAGTTCTCCCGGTTGTCGACCGGCAGCAGCGCCCCGTCGGCGTCCGGGCTGGTGAGGTAGCAGACGATGAACCGCCGGTCGCCGACCACGTCCGCGAGATCGCGGGAGGTGAAGGTGACGCTGACGTTGTGGAACAGGTCCCCGGGGCCGTTCTGCCCGATGCCGAGCCGCTCCCGCACGGGACTGCGCGGACCGTCCGCGGCGACCAGATAGTCCGCCCGGACGGTGGTGTGCTCACCGGTCTCCTGCTCTTGAGCCGAGCGGTCACCCCGTCCCGGTCCTGGTCGAAGGAGAGCATCTCGGTGCCGAACCGCAGATCCCCGCCGAGTTCCCGGGCGCTCTTCAGCAGCACCGGTTCGAGGTCGTTCTGGCTGCACAGGCACCAGCCGGCCGGACTGAACCGGGCCAGCCCGCCGCCGGGGTCGATCTCCCGGAACAGCCACTCCCCACGTCGCCCACCAGGGAGGGCGTCTGCATGATGCCGTGGTTGTCCGCGAGGACGGACGCGGCGTCCGCGATCCGCCCGTCCACCCCGGCGGTCCTGAACAGCTCCATCGTGCGCACGTTGTTGCCGCGTCCGCGCGGATGGATCGAGGTGCCGGCGTGGCGCTCGACGAGTGTGCGGTACCCCGAGCCGCCCCAGGAACAGGGACGTCGACAGGCCCACCAGGGAGCCGCCGACGATGAGGACGGGTGTGCGGTGAACCGCTTCCCCGGCCGAGTCCGATCGGTTCATCTGAAACTCCTCCAGCATCACCCTCGACGGGCTGAGAACAGGACGCACATTCCATGCCCCGTGCGGGCCCGTTCCCGTCCCGGCGGCACCCGGATGACGCGCGGTTCACCCAGGTGCCCCGTGGCGCTCGCGCACCCCGGAGGCCGGATCGACCATCGACTCATGCGACCGGCGTCCCACCGGACACGGCGGTCGTTCCTGACCTTCAAGAAGAGGAGAGGTGCGCCGGATGACCATGTCGGGACGCATAGCGCAGTCCGCTTTCGACGGCTCCAGGCTGCGGGTGATCCTGCTGCTCGACCTGTACGAAGGAGCCCAGGAGCAGTTCCTCGACGCATACGAGCACATGCGCAACCAGGTGGCGTCCGTCCCCGGTCACCTCAGTGACCAGTTGTGCCAGTCGATCGAGAACCCTTCGCAGTGGCTCATCACCAGCGAGTGGGAGAGCGCCCCGCCGTTCCTGGCGTGGGTGAACAGCGAGGAGCACGTCGAGACCGTCCGGCCGATGCACAGCTGTGTCCGGGACACCCGGTCGATGCGTTACAGCATTCTCCGCGAGACCCACCCCGGCCGGCCGCTGAGCACCGCGGCCGCGGCGGAGGGGCTCCAGTCGGCGGCCCGCGTCGGCGACGGCGTGGCCCGCCACGCCCTCACCTTCACCGTGAAGCCGGGCTCGGAGTCCAAGGTCGCCGAACTGCTGGCCGGCTATCAGTCGCCCAAGGCGCAGGTCGACGACACCACGCGGCTGCGCCGCACCTCCCTGTTCATGCACGGCAACCGTGTCGTACGGGCCGTCGAGGTGGAGGGCGACCTGCTGGCCGCGCTGCGCCACGTCGCCCGGCAGCCGGAGATCCGGGCGGTCGAGGAGGCCCTCAACCCCTATCTGGAGCAGGACCGGGACCTCTCCGACCCCGACTCCGCCCGGGTGTTCTTCACCCGGGCCGCGCTCCCCGCCGTCCACCATGTGGTGGCGGGCGGGCCTGAGCCGGCCGCCGTACGCCGGCACGCGCTGTACTACCCGGCCGTCGCGGGCCGGGGCATGGAACTGGCCCGGTTCCTCGCCCATCAGGACGAGGCGGCGGCGGGCGACCCGGACAGCCCGGTGCACGCCAGCACCGTGTTCCAGCGGGACGACACCGTCGTACGGCTGGTCGACGTCACCGGCGACCTGGACCAGGACCCGCTCGCCGCCCTCGGCATCAAGGGCGGCGGGAAGGCGGCCGAACTGGAGCGGCTCCTGGACGGCGCCGCGATCGGCGTCGAGGGCTCCCTGGACTCCGAGCGCAATCTCAACCGGCTGCTGGCGCACGCCGACATGCTGCCCGTCACCGACCGCAGCGCGGCGGACGCCTGACGGTTCACCGCGGTGACGTCCGCGGCCGTGCCCGCGCGGACGTCACCGCAACACCCGGAGGTATCAACCATGTCCAAGCAGCATCCACGCATCGTGGACCTGAGCGAGACGGAACCCAACCGACGGCGCGGGGGTGACCTCAGAACCCTGCTCACCCCGGCCACCGTGGGTTCCACCAGCGGCTTCATGGGCCTGGCGATCATCAAGCCCGGCGAACGCATCGGCGAGCACTACCACCCGTACTCCGAGGAGTTCGTGTACGTCGTCAGCGGTGCGCTCGAAGTGGACCTGGACGGCGAGCCGTTCGCGCTCCGTGCCGACCAAGGGCTGTTGATCCCCGTCGACATGCGGCACCGCTTCCGCAACGTCGGCGGGCAGGAGGCCCGGATGGTGTTCCATCTGGGGCCGCTCGCCCCGCACCCGAGCCTCGGCCACGTCGACACCGAGGAGACCGAAGGCGCTTCCGCCGGGCCCCAGTTGGCGGTCGGCGGGCCGGAGCGCGGCCGGGTGGCCGAGCCCAGCGAGGCCATAAAATGACCCGCCGGGTGGCCGTCACCGGTATTGGTGTGGTCGCTCCCGGCGGCATCGGGGCGACGGCGTTCTGGGATCTTCTGGCGGCCGGCCGTACCGCGACCCGCGGCATCTCCCTGTTCGACCCGGCGGGGCTGCGTTCACGCATAGCCGCCGAGTGCGACTTCGACCCCTTCGAGCACGGCCTGGACGCGGAACTGTGCCAACGCGCCGACCGCTACGTCCAGTTCGCCGTGGTCGCGGCCGCGGAGGCGGTGCGGCACTCCGGGCTCGACATCGCCGCCGGGGACCCCTGGCGCACAGCGGTCTCGCTGGGCAGCGCGGTGGGCGGCACCACCCGGCTGGAACAGGACTACGTCCGGGTCAGCGAGGGCGGCCGGCGCTGGGACGTCGATCACGGGAAGGCCCAGCCGCAGCTGCACACAGCGTTCCAGCCGAGCACGCTGGCCTCGGTCGTCGCCGAGCGGTTCGGCGCCCGGGGTCCGGTGCAGACGGTCTCCACCGGCTGCACCTCGGGGCTGGACGCGGTCGGTTACGCCTTCCACACCGTCGCGGAGGGCCGGGCCGACGTCTGCGTCGCGGGGGCGTCGGACTCGCCGATCTCACCGATCACGATGGCCTGCTTCGACGCCATCAAGGCGACCTCGCCCAACAACGACGACCCGGAGCACGCCTCCCGGCCCTTCGACGCCCACCGCGACGGCTTCGTGATGGGCGAGGGCGCGGCCGTACTCGTGCTGGAGGAGTACGAGCACGCGCGGGCTCGCGACGCGGAGATCCTCTGCGAGATCAGCGGCTATGCCACCTATGGCAACGCCTACCACATGACCGGTCTGACCAGTGAGGGACTGGAGATGGCCCGGGCGATCGACTCCACGCTCGACCAGGCCCGTATCGATCCCACCCGGATCGACTACGTCAACGCGCACGGCTCCGGCACCCGGCAGAACGACCGGCACGAGACGGCCGCCGTGAAGCGGTCCCTGGGCGCGCACGCCCACGAGACGCCGATGAGCTCCATCAAGTCGATGGTGGGGCACTCGCTGGGCGCGATCGGCGCGATCGAGGTCGTCGCCTGCGTGCTCGCGCTGCGGCACCAGGTGGTGCCGCCGACGGCGAACTACGAGACCCCCGACCCGGAGTGCGACCTGGACTACGTCCCGCGCACCGCCCGCCCGCGGAAGCTCGACAACGTGCTCTCCGTGGGCAGCGGGTTCGGCGGCTTCCAGTCCGCGGTACTGCTGACCGGACCGGGCGGGAGGACACGATGAGCGACCGGCACCCCCGGCGCGCGGCCGTCACCGGCATCGGTGTGATCGCGCCCAACGGACTGCGCACCGACGCGTACTGGAAGGCGGTGAACGAAGGGCTCACCGTACTGGACCTGATCGGCCGCGAGGGCTGCGAACATCTGCCGCTGCGGGTGGCCGGCGAGGTGCGGGCCTTCGACCCGTCGGGCCTCATCGAGGACCGGTTCCTCGTCCAGACCGACCGGTTCAGCCACTTCGCGATGGCGGCGGCCGCCCTCGCCCTCGACGACGCCGGACTCGGCGGCGATCCCGCCGATCCGTTCTCCATCGGCGTGGTCACCGCCGCCGGTTCCGGAGGCGGCGAGTTCGGCCAGCGCGAGCTGCAGAAACTGTGGGGCAAGGGCTCCAAGTACGTCGGCCCGTACCAGTCGATCGCCTGGTTCTACGCCGCCAGCACCGGCCAGATCTCCATCCGGGGCGGCCTCAAGGGGCCCTGCGGGGTGGTGGCGAGCGACGAGGCCGGCGGTCTGGACTCCCTCGCGCACGCGGCGCGGGCCGTGCACCGCGGTACCGACGTCATGGTCGTGGGCGCCGCAGAGGCACCGCTGGCCCCGTACTCGATGGTGTGCCAGCTCGGTTACCCCGAGCTCAGCACCCTCGACGACCCCGGCCGCGCCTACCGTCCGTTCACCGAGAAGGCGTGCGGTTTCGTGCCGGCCGAGGGCGGCGCGCTGCTCGTCGTCGAGGACGAGGACCGGGCGCGTGAGCGCGGGGTGCCGGTACGGGCCGTCGTGGCCGGCCATGCCGCCACCTTCACCGGGGCGTCCCGCTGGGCGGAGTCCCGGCAGGGGCTGGCCCGTGCGATCCGCGGCGCCCTCGACGAGGCGGGCTGCGCCCCGGAGGAGATCGACGTCGTGTTCGCCGACGCCCTGGGCGTGCCCGAGGCGGACCGCGCCGAGGCGCTGGCGATCGCCGACGCGCTCGGCGCGCACGGCACCCGGGTCCCGGTGACGGCGCCCAAGACCGGTATCGGCCGCGCCTACTGCGCGGCTCCCGTGCTGGACACGGTGGCGGCGGTGCTCGCCATGGAGCACGGCTCGGTGCCCTCGACACCGAACGTGTTCGACGTCTGCCACGACCTCGACCTGGTGACGGCGCACGCCCGCCCGGCCGAACTGCGTACCGCCCTCGTCCTCAGCAGGGGACTGATGGGCTCCAACGCGGCGCTGGTCGTGCGCCGCGGTGACGATTCCGCCCGTTAGGACCGGGCGGGGAAGGAGCAGGCACCCATGATCACCACCGAAGTGACCTTCGACGAGCTGGCCACGCTGATGAAGGAGGCCGCCGGCATCACGGTCGACCCCAAGGAGCTCAGGAGTCGGCGGAGTCCCCTTCGACGTCTTCGGTCTCGACTCGCTCGGCCTGCTCGGCATCGTCGGCGAGCTGGAGAACCGGTACGGCCAGTCGCTGCCCCCGACTCGGAGCGCTGCCGGTCGCCCCGCGAGTTCCTGAACCTGATCAACAGCACCCTCACGGCTGGAGCCTGAAGTGGCAGGACACACCGAGAACAGCATCACCATCGACGCTCCCTTCGACCTCGTGTGGGAGATGACCAACGACCTGGACAACTGGCCCCGGCTGTTCAGCGAGTACGCGTCCGTGGAGGTCCTCTCCCGTGAGGGCGCCACGACGACGTTCCGGCTCACCATGCACCCCGACGACAACGGGAAGGTGTGGAGCTGGGTGTCGGAGCGCACCCGGACCGCGAGAAGCGGACCGTCCGGGCCCGCCGGGTCGAGACGGGTCCGTTCGCCCACATGAACATCGTGTGGGAGTACGCGGAGCTGCCGGGCGGTGTGCAGATGCGCTGGACGCAGGACTTCGCGATGAAGCCCGACGCCCCGGTCGACGACGACTGGATGACGGACAACATCAACCGCAACTCCCGTACGCAGATGGCCCTGATCCGGGACCGGATCGAGCAGGTCGCCCGCGACAGCGAGAGCGCGTCCGTCGCGTCCACCCGCTGAACGCCGTCCGGGAAGTCCAGGCAGTCCAGGAAGGAGACAGCCGATGCACCACACCCTCATCGTCGCCCGGATGAAGCCCGGTTCGGCACCGGACATCGCCGAGGTGTTCGCCGACTCCGACCGGGGTGAACTCCCCACCTGGTCGGGGTCGGCCGGCGCAGCCTCTTCCAGTTCGGGGACGACGTGTACCTGCACCTCATCGAGGCCGAGCGGGACCCGGCGCCGGCGATCGCGCGGCTCACCTCGCATCCCGAGTTCCGCGGTGTCAGCGAGCGGCTCGAGGCGTACGTCAGCCCGTACGACCCCGCCACGTGGCGCGGCCCGAAGGACGCCATGGCGTCGTGCTTCTACCGCTGGGAGAGCGGTCCCCGCTCCTGAGCGCGGCACACCCGAGGCCGCCGGTCCCGCGTCAGTCGCGGAGCCGGCGGCCTCGGGGTTTCGGCGGCCTGCGGATCAGTCGGGGACGGTGCATTCGAAGGCGTGCAGATAGGCGTTGACGGGGCGGACGTCACCGATGACGAGCCCCGCGGCGGTCAGCCGGTCGACCATGCTCTGCCGGGTGTGCTTGGCGCCGCCGACGTTGAGGAGCAGCAGCAGGTCCATGGCGGTGGTGAACCGCATCGACGGGGTGTCGTCGACGAGGTTCTCGATGACGACGACACGGGCGCCGGGCCGGGCCGCCGCGCGGACGTTGGCCAGGACCCTGCGGGTGCTGTCGTCGTCCCACTCCAGGACGTTCTTGATGATGTACACGTCCGCCTGGACGGGGACGTCCTCGCGGCAGTCCCCGGCCACGACCTCGACGCGGCCGGCGAGGGCGCCGCCCGCGCGGAGCCGGGGGTCGGCGTTCTCGACGACGCCGGGCAGGTCGAGCAGGGTGCCCTTGAGGTGGGGGTGCTTCTCCAGGAGGCTGGCCAGGACATGGCCCTGACCGCCGCCGATGTCGATCACGGAGGAGGCGTCGTCCAGGTCGAGCAGCAGGGCGACATCGCGTGCGGACTGCTCGCTGGAGGTCGTCATGGCCCGGTTGAACACATGGGCGGACTCGGGGGCGGACTGGTTGAGGTAGGTGAAGAACTCCTGGTCGTACACGTCCTCGAAGACGTTGCGGCCGGAGCGCACCGCCTCGTCGAGCTGGGGCCAGACGTTCCAGGTCCACGGTTCGGTGCACCACAGGGCGATGTAGCGCAGGCTGTGCGGGTCGTCCTCGCGCAGCAGCCGGGACATCTCGGTGTGTTCGAAGGTGCCGTCGGGGTGCTCGGTGAAGACGCCCTGGCAGGACAGGGCCCGCAGCAGCCGCCGCAGGGTGTGCGGCTGGGTCTTCACCGACGCCGCCAGGTCGTCGACGCTCATGGGGGTGTCGTCCAGCGCGTCGGGCACGCCCAGGCGGACGGCCGCGCGTACGGCGGCGGCGCAGGCCGCCCCGAAAACGAGCTCCCGCAGCCGCATGGGCGGCGGGGAGCCGGATCAACGGTGGTCATCCGTTGCCTCGCTTCTGCTGTGGTGCGGTCGGTGGGGGAGGAGCGGTGGTACGCGGGGTCAGCACATGCCCGCGGGCTCGGAGAGCGTGCAGGCGTTGCCGCTGAACGTGTTGGTCTTGGCGGTGTCCCGGTTGGCCAGGTCGGCCGGGCTGTTGCCGGTGAGGAGGTTGTCCCGGATCTCGTTGCGCTCGCTGGGGACACCGACGAAGCTCTTGAAGAGGACGATGCCGCCGGAGAGCGGGGACGTGCCCTTGTTGTCCTCGACCCGGTTGTAGGCGACGAGTGTCTCCTCGGCGCCGGTCAGGATGATGCCGGAGCCCTGGAGGAAGGGCAGCCGGGGGTCTTGGGGCAGTACTTGTTGTTGTGGTGGATGTGGTTGCGGGTGACGCTCAGGTGGCCGGCGCGGGGTGTGGACTCGTCGCCGACGACGAACACGGCGGCGCAGTTGCCGGTGGCCAGGTTGCGGTCGACGGTCAGGTTGCGCAGCCGGCGCACGGTGACGCCGACCCGGTTGCCTTCCGTCCGGTTGTGGCGGATCACGGTATTCCGCGCGTCCCGGGCGCCTTCCTCTCGGTCGACGGTGTTGGCGACGAACAGTCCGGCGTCGCCGTTGTTCCGGGCGAGGTTGTGGGTGAGCACGCTGCGGGTGGAGCGTTCCTCCGCGATGCCCCACTGGCCGTTCCGCTCCGCCACCACGCGCTTGACGGCCAGCCGGTCGGTGCCGGTGGCCCACAGCCCGTTCTCCGCGAACCCACGGACCGTCAGGGACCGTACGGTGACGTTTTTCAGGGGCTTCTTGTCGGTGCCGGTCACACAGATGCCGTTGCCGGCCTTGGCGCAGGCGTTCGACCCGGTCTTCGCGGCGGGCGTCAGGACGGTGGCGGCGCCGTGGCCGCGCAGGGTCACGCGCGACTTCTTGACGATGACACTCTGCTTGTAGGTGCCGGGCGCGAGCAGGACGGTGTCCCCGCCTTCGCCGCGTCCAGCGCCTTCTGGATCGACTGGCCTGGCTGTACCCGGTGCACGGTCGGGTGGTGGGCCGACGGTGCGGCACCGAGACCCGCGGCCGCGGCGGCTGCCGTACAGACGAGGAGGGCGATGTGTCGTTTGTTCATGAGCCGAAGCTATGAGCGGGGGTTGGGGCCCGCCACTGGTGATCACCCAGGCGGGCTGAGCCACCCGCCCGCCGGGTGATCACCCGGTCGGCTCAGCCCTCGGGGACGACGGCGGCCGCCCGCGCGGCGGCCGTCGTCCGGGACCGGGTTCCGGTTCAGCCGACCGGAGTCGCCGGGTCCTTGCCCGCCGGTGACATGCCGTCGGATTCCGGGGTGGCGCCGGCGGATTCCTCGGCGAGGCGTTCCATGCCGCTGGTGGTCTTCAGCGGCTTCTCCTTGAGGAACACGACGGCGACGAGCGCGAGCACCGCGAACGGCGTGGCGACGAGGAACAGGTCGGCGGTGGCGACGGCGTAGGCGTGCTCGACGATGCCCCGCATCGGCTCGGGCAGCGTGGACATGTCCGGGACGCTGCTCTCGCCGGAGCTCTCCGCGCCCGGCACGGTGATGCCGGCGTCCGCGAGGCCCGTGGCCGTCTCACTGGCGACCCGGTTGGCGAGGATCGCGCCGAGGACGCTGACGCCGATGGTGCCGCCCATGCTGCGGAAGAAGGACAGCACGGAGGTCGCGGCGCCCAGGTCGGCGGCGGCCACGTCGTTCTGCGCGGCGAGCACCAGGTTCTGCATCAGCATGCCGACGCCGGTGCCGAGGACCGCCATGTAGAGGCTGAGCAGGCCGAAGGGCGTCTCGGCGTCGATCGTGGAGAGCAGCGCGAGGCCGACGGCCATGACGACCCCGCCCGCCACCAGGTACCGCTTCCACTTGCCGGTCCTGCTGATCACCTGTCCGGCGACCGTGGACGACACCAGCAGGCCGAGGATCATGGGCAGGCTCATCAGACCGGCGACGGTCGGCGACTTGCCCAGGGAGATCTGGAAGTACTGCGAGAGGAAGACGGTCCCGCCGAACATGGCGACACCGACCAGGAGGCTGGCGACGGTGGTCAGGGTGACCGTGCGGTTCCTGAAGATGTCGAGCGGGATGACCGGCTCGGGCGTACGCGCCTCGACGAAGACCGCGGCGACCAGCACCACGACGCCGCCGCCGGCGAGGGCGGCGGTCTGCCAGGAGGCCCAGTCGAACTCGGTGCCCGCGAGGGAGACCCAGATGAGCAGCGCGCAGACACCGGCGACGATCAGGAAGGCGCCGAGCCAGTCGATGCGCACCTCGCGCCGGGTGGTCGGCAGCCGCAGGGTGCGCTGGAGCAGGGCGATGGCGAGCAGCGCGAACGGCACGCCGATGAAGAAGCACCAGCGCCAGCCCAGCCAGGAGGTGTCGACCATCACGCCGCCGACCAGCGGTCCGGCCACGGTGCCCACGGCGAAGACGGCGCCGAACATGCCGGCGTACTTGCCGAGTTGGCGGGGCGGGATGACGGAGGCCATCACGACCTGTGCGAGGGCGGTCAGACCACCGGCGCCGATGCCCTGGACGACCCGGCTGAAGATCAGCAGGCCGACGCCCTGGGAGAAGCCGGCCAGCAGCGAGCCGACGACGAACAGGCCCAGCGACAGCTGGAGCAGGAGTTTCTTGTTGAAGAGGTCGGACAGCTTGCCCCACAGGGGCACCGTCGCGGTCATCGCCAGCAGTTCGGATGTGACGACCCAGGTGTACGAGGACTGGGTGGCGCCCAGGTCGGCGATGATCGTCGGCAGTGCGTTGGCCACGACGGTGCCGGCCAGGATCGCGACGAACATGCCGGCCATCAGGCCGGACATGGCCTGGAGTATCTGCCGTTGGGTCATGGAGGCGGGGGCGCGTCGGCGGGCGCCACGGGTGAGCTCACGGATTCTCTTTCAGGTGATGGTCGTACGGTCGCACGCTGAGGACGGGCACCGGGGAACGGCGCACTCGTGGGCGTGGAAAGGTCAGGGGCGACGGCCTCGACGGCTTACGCGGGGGTGCCGGAAGGCCGGCGGCGAGGAGGTCGAACACCTCCTGGAACACCTCGAGGTAGGCGGCCTCCTCCTGCCGGGCGTACCAGTGCTCCACGCTGGTCCGCACCGCGGTGCCCGCCACCGCGGCCAGCAGCCGCGGGTACAGGTCGAGGGCACCGCGCCGTTCCTCGTCGGTCGCGCCGGGGGCGGGGGCCCGGACACCGTCGGCCCGCCGGCGCGGATACGCGCGGCGATGGCCTCGGCCAGTCCGGTCTCGTCCGCCATGTGCTCACCCAGGGTGCGGACCAGCAGATGCGGGGAGGCGTGCAGGACCCGGGCGTGCAGCCGCCACAGTTCGTGCTGCTGTTCCGCCTCGGCGAGTTCGGCCGCCATGGCCTCGCGCAGTGCCTGGAGCGGGGAGCGTTCGGCCGGCGCGTCGAGTACGGCCTGCCGTATCCGCTCGCCCGCTTCCGCGTCGATCACCACGAAGGCGTCGTCACGGGTGTCGAAGTAGTTGAAGAAGGTCCGTACGGACACCCCGGCCGCCGCGCTGATCGCCTCGACGGTGACCTTCTCGGCCCCGTGTTCGGCGGCCAGCCGTACGGCGGCTTCGGCGAGGGCGGCACGCGTCGCACGCTTCTTCCGCTCCCGCAGCCCGCCCCGCGAGGCACCCTTCTCCGACATGCCTTGCATGGTATGCAAAGATGCACGTCATGCAAAATTACTGACGGGTACCGGATTCGGTCCGGCGGGCGGCCGCGCGTGCGGCACGCGCCACGGGCAGATAGCGCAGCCGCTCGGGCAGCAGCGGGACCACGAGGCGTACGACGGCGCCGAGCCGGCGCAGCCCGCGTTCCTGCCGGGGTGTCCAGGTCACACCGAGCCGGTCGCGTGCGGCGGGCGGGAGCAGGCCGGCCGTGACGAAGACCTGCAGCCGGGTGAAGAGCGGGCACAGCAGCGGCCACAGACGGCGCGCCAGCGGGCCGGGCGGCGGAGGGACCGGACGGTGCGGGTCGAGCAGTTCGCCGGCCACGACCGTCCGTTCCAGTTCATGGGCGACCGTCGTGTCGAAGTAGCGCCAGTAGGCCTCGGGTGTCGGGGGCATGTCGCGGTCGTCGATACCGAGGATGCGGCCGAGCCGCAGCAGTTCGCCGTAGAGCCTGCGTTCGTCCCCGGGCGTGAAGGGGCGGTCGAGGTAGCGGGCGGCGCGCAGGAAGACCGGGTAGGCGGTGGCGTGCACCCAGGCGTAGTGGGCGGGGGTCAGGGCGCTGTAGGGGCGGCCGTGGCGGTCGGTGCCGCTGATGTGCCGGTGCAGTCCGCGGAGCCGGCGGCCCTCCTCGATCGCCCGGTCGCCGCCGTAGACCCACAGCTGGAGCGATTCCACGGAGCGGGCTGCGCGGCCCCAGGGGTCGGTGCGGAAGACCGAGTGGTCGTCGACGCCCGCGCCGACGGCGGGGTGGGCGACCTGGAGGACGGTGGCGGCGGGCAGCGACAGCAGCACCCGTACGTCTCCCGCGATGTCCCACAGGACGGTCCCGGGTGCGAGCGGTTCCGGTGCGGTCCGGGTGGTCATGTCGCTCCCTGTGCCGAGGGACGGTCCGGCATCTCCATTGTCCGCCGGCGGGGCTTTCGCACCCACCGCGCGTAACCATCGCGTCCGCGCTATGGATTTCGAAGATCCGGTTCCCGTTCAATGGGGACATCCGTCGTCGCAGGCGCGGACCGGCGCCGGACTCCTGCCACCCGTCGGCCGTCGAAGGAGACGACATGCCCGTGCGCACCCGAGTCGCCGTCGTCGGAGCGGGCCCGGCCGGCCTGCTGCTGTCCCATCTGCTCGGCCGCCACGGCATCGAGTCGGTCGTCGTCGACTCCCGGAGCCGGGCGGAGATCGAGACGACCATCCGGGCCGGCATCCTCGAACAGGGCACCGTCGAGATCCTGAGCGGGTCCGGGGCCTCGGATCGCGTTCTCACGGCCGGGCACCGGCACGAGGGCATCGAGCTGCGCTTCGGCGGCGAGGGCCACCGGATCGACTTCACGGGCAGTGTCGGCCGGGCGGTGTGGCTCTATCCGCAGCACGAGGTGCTCAAGGACCTGATCGCCGCGCGCCTGCGGGCCGGCCAGGATCTGCGCTTCGGGGTGAGTGCCGAGCGGGTGGAGGGCGCGGAGACGGACCGGCCGCGTGTCCTGGCCAGGGACGCCGGGGCGCCGCCGTCGAGATCGAGGCCGATGTCGTCGTCGGCGCGGACGGCTCCCGCAGCGTGGTCCGCGAGACGGTCACGGGCGCGTACGGCGGCTCCTTCCGGGAGTACCCGTTCGCCTGGTTCGGCATCCTGTGCGAGGCGCCGCCCAGCGCCGAGGAGCTGATCTACAGCAACTCGCCGGACGGTTTCGCGCTGATCAGCCGGCGCGGTCCGGGTGTGCAGCGCATGTACTTCCAGTGCGACCCGGGGACCGACGCCGAGTCGTACACCGAGGAGCGGCTGTGGGAGATCCTGCGGTCGCGCGTGCCCGGCGTCACCCTCAACGAGGGCCCCGTCTTCCAGCGGGACGTCCTCCGTTTCCGCAGCTTCGTGGCGCACGAGATGCGCCGGGGCCGGGTCGTGCTCGTCGGCGACGCGGCCCACACGGTCCCGCCCACCGGCGCCAAGGGCATGAACCTCGCGGTCGCCGACGTCGTCGTCCTCACCGAGGCGCTGCGCGCCCTGCTGCTCGACGGGGAGGCGTCGCTGTTCGACGGGTTCTCCGACACGGCCCGGCAGCGCGTGTGGAAGGCGCAGCACTTCTCCTGGTGGATGACGAGCATGCTGCACCGGCGGCCCGGGGCGAACGACTTCGACCGTCTGCGCCAGCTGGGCGAACTGCGCTCGGTCGTCGACTCGCCCGCCGGCCGCGCGTACCTCGCCGAGGGCTACACCGGCTGGCCGCTCCAGGGCGCCCGCGCCCGGTGATCCCTCTCAGGCGTCCCCGGCCGCCGCGCGGAGGGCGTCGAGCACGGGGCGGATCAGCGGATGGTCCTCGGCGCCCCGGCGTACGGCGGCGAAGACGCGGCGGGTCGGGGCCGTACCGTCGACCGGGCGGACGACCACACCGGTGAGATCCATGCCGCGCAGTGCCGAGCGCGGGACCAGGGCGACGCCGACGTCCGCCGAGGCGAGGGCGACCACCGCGCGGAAGTCGTCCGAGGAATGCTCCAGGCGTGGCTGGAAGCCCGCGCCTCGCACGCGAGCACGACCACGTCGTGGCAGGGGTTGCCGGGGTACGGTCCGATCCACGGGTCCTTGGCCAGCTCGGCGAGCGGCACCTCGGCGGTGTCGGCCAGCCGGTGGGTGACCGGGACGACGGCGTCGAAGGGCTCGGCGTACAGCGGTACGTGGGCCAGTCGCGGATCGTCGGCGGGCGGCGCCCCGCGGTACTCGACCGCCACGGCGACGTCGACCTGCCGGTCCAGCAGCATCGGCAGACTGGCGTCGCCCTCGGCGTCCTGGACCCGGATACGGATACCGGGTGCCGACGCGGCGAGCCGGGCCACGGCGGGCGCGACGACCTGGGCGATGCCGGTGGCGAACGCGGCCACCGTGACCGTGCCGGCCTCCCCGATCCGTAGGCGGCCAGTTCGGCCTCGGCCCGCTCCAACTGGGCGAGGACCACGTTGGTGTGGCCGAGCAGGATCTCCCCGGCCGGGGTCAGCCGTACGCCCTTGGCGCCGCGCTCGACGAGACGGTGGCCGGTCTCCTGCTCGAGGGCGGCCAGCTGCTGGGAGACCGCCGAGGGGTGAGATACAGCGCGGCGGCCGCCGCCGTGACCGTACGGTGGTCCGCCACCGCACGGAGGATATGGAGCCGCCGCGCTTCGATCATGAGATCGATTGTCTCAAATGCAGTGGTGTGCTCCGGTCAGCCGTCGAGCTCCGCCCGCGCCGCCACGAAGGCGTCCACCGCGCGGTTCACGTCCTCGGTGGAGTGCGCGGCGGAGAGCTGGACGCGGATACGGGCCTGGCCCTGCGGCACCACCGGGTAGGAGAAACCGATCACGTACACCCCGCGCTCCAGCAGCAGCTCGGCCAGGCGGCCCGCCCGCGACGCGTCGCCGATCATCACCGGGGCGATGGCGTGGTCGCCGGGAAGGATGTCGAAGCCCTCCTCGGCCATCCGGCGGCGGAACAGGGCGGTGTTCTCGGCCAGCCGGACGCGCAGGTCGTCGGCCGACTCCAGCAGGTCGAGGACCTTCAGGGAGGCGGCGGCGATCACCGGGGCGAGGGTGTTGGAGAACAGGTACGGGCGGGAGCGCTGGCGCAGCAGGGCGACGATCTCCGCGCGGGCGGCGACATAGCCGCCGGACGCGCCGCCGAGCGCCTTGCCGAGGGTGCCGGTGATGATGTCGACCCGGTCCATGACGCCGTGCAGTTCGGGCGTGCCGCGCCCGCCGGGGCCGACGAAGCCGACGGCGTGCGAGTCGTCGACCATGACCATGGCGCCGTGCCGGTCGGCGAGGTCGCAGATCTCGTCCAGCGGGGCGACGTAGCCGTCCATGGAGAAGACGCCGTCGGTGACGATGAGCGTGCGGCGCGCACCGCCCTCCGCCGCCTCCTTGAGCTGGCGCTCCAGGTCGGCCATGTCGCGGTTGGCGTAGCGGAAGCGGCGGGCCTTGGACAGGCGGATGCCGTCGATGATGGACGCGTGGTTCAGCGCGTCGGAGATCACCGCGTCCTCGGGGCCGAGCAGCGTCTCGAAGACACCGCCGTTGGCGTCGAAGCAGGAGGAGTAGAGGACCGTGTCCTCCTGGCCGAGGAACGCCGACAGCCGCGCCTCCAGTTCCTTGTGCACCTCCTGGGTGCCGCAGATGAAGCGTACGGACGCCATGCCGTAGCCCCAGCGGTCGAGGGCCTCGTGGGCGGCGGTGATCACCTCGGGGTGGTCGGCGAGGCCGAGGTAGTTGTTGGCGCAGAAGTTGAGGACCTCGCCGGGGCGGCCGCCGGCGGTGACGTTGACGGTCGCGGACTGCGGGGTGCCGATGACCCGCTCGGGCTTGTGCAGTCCGGCGGCGCGGATCTCGTCGAGGGTGGCGCGCAGGTCGTCACGCACGGAGTCGAACATTCGGAAAGCTCCTAGGGATTACAGATGGCTTACGCGGTCCAGTCGAGGATGACCTTGCCGCCCTTGCCGCCGGCCGCTTCCTCGAAGGCGGCTTCGAAGTCGCGGTAGGAGTAGCGGCCGGTGATCACCGGGGCGAGGTCGAGGCCGCCTTCGAGCAGCACCGACATGGCGTACCAGGTCTCGAACATCTCCCGGCCGTAGATGCCCTTGATGGTGATCATCGAGGTGACGATCCGGGACCAGTCGACCGGGAACTCCTCGGCCGGCAGGCCGAGCATGGCGATCCGGCCGCCGTGCGTCATGTTGTCGATCATGTCCCGCATGGCCTCGGGGCGGCCGGACATCTCCAGGCCGATGTCGAAGCCCTCGCGCAGTCCGAGGGTGTGCTGTCCGTCGGCGATGGTCGTCTCGGCGACGTTCAGCGCCAGGGTCGCGCCGATCTTGCGGGCGAGTTCCAGGCGCTCCTCGCTGACGTCGGTGATCACGACGTTGCGCGCGCCGGCGTGCCGGGCGACGGCGGCGGCCATCAGGCCGATCGGGCCGGCGCCGGTGATCAGGACGTCCTCGCCGACGAGCGGGAACGACAGCGCGGTGTGCACGGCGTTGCCGAACGGGTCGAAGATGGCGGCGACATCGAGGTCGACGGGGACCCGGTGCACCCAGACGTTGGTGGCGGGGAGCACCACGTACTCGGCGAAGGCGCCGTCGCGTCCGACGCCGAGGCCGACCGTGGCCCGGCACAGATGGCGGCGGCCGGCCTGGCAGTTGCGGCACTTGCCGCACACCAGATGGCCCTCGCCGCTGACCCGGTCACCGGACGCGATGTCGGTGACGTCCCGGCCGGTCTCCACGACCTCGCCGACGAACTCGTGTCCGAGGACCAGCGGGGTGGTGATCGTCTGCCGGGCCCAGCCGTCCCAGGACCGGATGTGCAGGTCGGTGCCGCAGATACCGGTGCGCAGCACCTTGATCAGCACGTCGCCGGGTTCGACGGCGGGCTCCGGCACGTCCGCGAGCCACAGCCCGGGCTCCGCCTTCTCCTTGACCAGCGCCTTCAACGCTACGGCTCCTGAGGGTGAGTCCCGGGCCCCGGGCACGCCGAAGCGGCCCGCGTCCGGGAACGAGGAGTGGAATCGCACTGCAATCTGCCGTACGACACCCTCACCGGTCCATCGAGGATTTCTTAAGCGCGGCCACAGCTTTCCTTCACACCGTCACCCGCACGGCCCTGCGGTGGGCGCGGTCACAGCGGCAGTCCGTCGTCCTCCGCGCGCTCCAGCCGTACGACGAGATCCGCGGCCTGCGCCTTGATGGCGGCGAGCCCCGGCTGCCCCCAGGCGCGGGGCTGGATGTCGGTGACGGACACGGTGCCGAGCACCATGCCGGTGCGGTCGATGAGCGGGGCGCCCATATAGGAGCGGATGCCGAACTCGTCCACCACCGGGTTGCCCGCGAACCGGGGTAGTCGCTCACGTCCTCAAGGACCAGTGCCTTGCGCCGGGCGACCACATGGGGGCAGAAGCCGTGGTCGCGGGGCAGCACCCGGCCGAGGAGGGCGCCGGTGCCGTCGCCGCGCACCACCGGTGCGACGCCCGGGGTGTGCAGCCCCGCGTAGAACTGCCCCTTCTCACCGGGGAAGTTGACCATGGCGTACGGCGCTCCGGTGAGGTCGGCGAGGCGGTGCGCGAAGGTGTCGAGCGCGGGCTCGGGGTGCTCCCCAGTCCCAGCCGGCGCAGTCGCAGGACGCGTTCCGGTGCCTGGCCGTCCTCCGGGGTGAGCAGCAGACGACCGGCCGGGCGGGGCGGGTCGTAGCTCATGGGCGGGCTCCCGGTGCGGGGGCGTAGGTCATGGAGGGGCTCCGAGGGTGTGCGGGGATCACATGTGGGCGCCGTACCCCGTCGTGGTGGCGGGTGTGTGGGCGATGAGGTGGCGGACCAGGGTCAGCAGGGTTTGGACACTGGAGCTGGAGATACGGGCGTCGCAGCGCACGACGGGGATCCCGTCGGGGAGGTCGAGTGCGGCCCGTACCTCTCCGGGGTCGTAGCGGAAGGCGCCGTCGAACTCGTTGACGGCGACGATGAATCCGAGGCCGCGCTGTTCGAAGAAGTCGACCGCCGCGAAGCATTCCTCCAGGCGCCGGGTGTCGGCGAGGATGACCGCGCCGAGGGCGCCCTCGCAGAGTTCGTCCCACATGAACCAGAACCGTTCCTGGCCGGGGGTGCCGAAGAGGTAGAGCACATGGTGCGCGTCGAGGGTGATGCGGCCGAAGTCCATGGCCACGGTCGTCTCGACCTTGTTCTCGATGCCGTCGAGGCTGTCGGTGGCGGCGCTGACCGTGGTGAGGAGTTCCTCGGTGCTGAGGGGCGCGATCTCGCTGACCGCGCCGACGAAGGTCGTCTTGCCCACACCGAACCCGCCCGCCACCAGGATCTTCAGCGCGTTGGGGAACGCCTCGTCGTCGCGGTCCGCGGCGTGGACGCGGTCAGAGCTGTCGTCGTAGTCCATCGAGCACTGCCTCCAGAAGGGCCCGGTCCGTCGGGTTGTGGTGGAACGCGGGGGCTTGTCGGTCAGCGCCCCGCATTCGAGGAGGTCCGCCAGCAGCACCTTGGTGACGGCCACCGGCAGTCTGAGATGGGCGGCGACCTCGGCGACCGGGACAGGAGCGCGGCACAGGTCGAGGGCCTGCGCGTGCTCGGGGCCCAGATAGCCGAAAGGGTGGCGCCGGTGGCTCTGACCTGCGACAGCAGATCGAGGGCGACGGTGGGACGGGTGCGGCCGTTGCTGACCGTGAAGGGGCGCACCAGCCGTCCCGCCGCGTCGTCGAGCCAGGGCCCGTCACCGGCCGCCGTCACGCTCAAGGCCTCATCGCCGGCGGTTCGACGCCCTGCTGGCGGGGAGCGGTGACCAGATACGGCCGTACGGACTTGACCAGCATCGCCATCTCGTAGCCGAGGACGGCGGCGTCGGCCTCGCGGCCGGCCATGACGGCGAGGCAGGTGCCGGAGCCGGCGGTGGTGACGAACAGCAGGGTCGAGTCGAGTTCGACGACGACCTGCCGGACGTCGCCGCCGTCGCCGAAGCGGACGCCGGCGCTGCGGCCGAGGGAGTACAGGCCGGAGGCCAGGGCGGCCATGTGGTCGGCGGCGTCCGGGTCGAGGCCGTGCACGGACTTCACCAGCCCGTCGCAGGAGAGCAGTACGGCGCTGCTGGTGTGCGGCACGCGCTGTACGAGGCCGCTCATCAGCCAGTCGAGGTCGGATACCTGGGCGGTAGGGGCGTCGCTCGCCATGGTGGATCGACTCCTTGGGGTACGGAAGGGTGAGGGAGCGCTGGAGGTGCTGCTCATCCGGCGGGCATGTTCCCGTCGTGCGGGGCGTGGTGGCCGGCCGAGGGCGCGGGGGATCCCTGCGGGGGCTCCTGCCGTGTCTCCTGCCGGGTGGCGGCGAGGCTGACGCCGCGCTGGAAGGCGGCCATCAGACCGGGGTCGTGGCCGGCGACGTACTCGCTGTCCTGGCGGGGCGCGGGGCCGTCGCGGAGCTGCGGTGCGATGTGTTCCTGGGCGCGGCGGCGGGGCAGGCCGGGTCTGTCCATGGTGCCGCGCACGGTGCCGACTCGCGGGGTGAGGGGCGCGGTCCCGTGGTCCGTGAGGGCGTCGCGGTCGCCGTGGTGGACGGCGGGGACGGCTTCGGCGGGGTGGTCCGCACCGGGCGGTCACCGCGCAGTGGCAGCGGCGGGGCGACGACGCCGGGGGCGGGGCGGTGGGGCGGGGCGGTGGGGGCGCTTCCGCGTGGGCCGGTACGGGGGACATGTGCCGGGCGGCCGGCATCGCGCCGGTGTCCGGCTCGGGCGGGTGGGGTGCCGGATCCGGTGCGCCGCCGACGGCGAGCGGTTCGGTGCCGAGCAGTGCCTGCGGCACCACGAGTACGGCCTGGACCCCGCCGTAGATGTTGCTCTGGAGCCGTACGTGGATGCCGTGCCGCCTGGCGAGCTGGGAGACCACGAACAGGCCGATCCGCCCGTCGGCGAGCAGGCTGGCGACCTGCACCTGATCGGGGTCGGTGAGCAGGGCGTTCATCCGGTCCTGTTCGGCGGCCGGCATGCCGAGTCCGCGGTCCTCGACCTCGACGGCGAGTCCGGAGGTGACGAGGCCGGCGCGCAGCAGCACTTGGGTGTGCGGGGCGGAGAACACCGTGGCGTTCTCGACGAGTTCGGCGAGCAGGTGGATGACGTCGGCGACGGCGTGTCCGCGCAGGGTGCCGTCGATCGGCGGCACGAGCTTGACGCGTGAGTACTGTTCGACCTCGGCGATCGCCGAGCGCAGCACCTCGGTCATGGAGACCGGGTTGCTCCACTGCCGCCGGGAGACGGCCCCGCCGAGCACGGCGAGGTTCTCGGCGTGGCGGCGGATGCGGGTGGCGAGATGGTCGACATGGAAGAGCCCCTTGAGCAGGTCGGGGTCCTCCATCTCGTTCTCCAACTCGTCGAGGATGGAGATCTCGCGGTGCACCAGGGACTGCAAGCGCCGGGCGAGGTTGACGAACACCTCGAGCTTCTGTTCGCTGCCGGTCTGGCTGGAGAGCCGGGCCGCCTGCACGACGGCGGTGACGGCACCGTCGTGCGCGCGGGCGAGGTCGGCGGCGAGCAGGTCGAACTCGTCGGCTTCGTCGGCCTGTTCGCCGTGCCGCCCACGTGGCGGCGGGGAGTCGCCGCGGCGCAGGGTGTCGACGAGGGCGCGCAGGTCGGCCTCGCGCCGGGCGGTGCTCCGGCGCAGGGCGCCGACGCGGTCGTGCACCGACCGGGCGGCGCGGTCGGCGGCCACGGCGGCGATGACGATGCCGGCGAACGCCACCGAGGTGGCGCCGGCGAGGACGGCCCACAGGGTGGGGCTCGGCCGGATGCCGGTGGAGCGGATGGTGAAGATCAGGGCCGCGCAGGCGCTGAGGGCCACCGCCACGGGCGGCAGCACGGCGAGCCGCAGCAGCTGGGGCCGTATCTGCGTCTCGGGCGGCGCGGGTACGGCCCGTACGGCCGGTCTGCCGTGCCGTCCGCCCTCGCGGCGCTCCGCCCGGGTGACCGGGCCGGTCCGGCGGGGCCGGGCGTCGGCGGGTTTCCTGTCCTGGCGACCGGGCTCACGGGCCATGACCGTGGTGCCGGCCGCGCCCCGCGTACCTGCCGGACCCGGGGCGCCGGCCGGGCCCGGGCGCCGGGGTCCTTCGCCCCGTCCGCTCCCTCGTCCGCCTTGTGGCTGCACGTACCGGTCCCCGCTCCCTGATCCGACTGCTGGACGACTCGGCCGCTCGGCGTGCCGTGCCCTACGGCATGAGGTGCCGCGTGCCGCCCGACCGACACTCACCGTAGTCGCCACCGCATCATGTGCGGAGGGCAGTTGACAAACTCATACGGACAGCATCGCGCTCTGGTATGAGGCTTCGTACGACAGACCGATAACCCTCCCGAGCGAGGAATCGAGAGTGAACAGGGAGCGATCAGAGCTGGTCACAAGCGGTCGGCGTGGACGCGCGGGGCAGAGAGACACCCGACCGCCCGGCCACCGCGACCCACCCGCTCCGAACGCGTCAGGCACGCACCGGAGCGCTCCGCCCTCCGGCCAGGACATCACTCACCGTTACTTGAGAGCCAAGGCAGGGAACTCGCTCCACCGCGTGCGGTGTTCAGGTAGTGGTCGCCGATGGCCCGCATGGTGGGACCGGCGGGACCGCGGTCGACCAGGGCGAGGACATTGCGCCAGAACCGGTCGATGCCGTCCGCGTCGGTGAGTGCCAGGACGCGTTCGCCGGTGAGGAGAGCGGCCCGGGCGGTGACCGCGCCGGCCATCGCCACCTGGGCGGCCGTGTCGGCGCGTTGCTCGTGGCCGAGCCCCGCCCCGCCGCGAGGGCGTCCGCCATGGCCGTCGTCGCGCGGTCGGTCACCGCCGAGGCGGTGTGCAGGGCGAGCGCCAACTCCCCGTAGGCCAGCAGGAGATCGGCGTCGTCGTCCGGCACCCGGGTGGGGCGTGCGGAACGGCTGAGGTCCCCGGCCTCCGCCAGCGCCCCTCGGCCACGCCCAGCGCGACCTGGGTCAGCATGAGCCCGAGGGCGTGCGGGGCGAGCGCGGCGTGGGGCGGGGTCATGTCCTCATCGCGGCCGGCCGGGCCCAGCACGTCGGCGGGGTCGACCGGTACGCCGTCGAAGCGGACGGTGCCCGCACCGGTGAGCCGCTGACCGAGCCGGTCGTGCGACGGATCACGGCCGACGCGCGGGTGCCGGGCGTCCACGACCACGACGACCGGTTCGTGCGTGCCGGGCCGGACGGCGTCGAGGACCAGCCGGTCGGCCTCGTCGACGGCGGTGGGCAGGGCGCGGTGCCCGTCGAGGACCAGATCGGGGCCGAGCCCGGGGCCCGGCAGTTCACCGCGGGTCAGCGGTCCGAAGCGGCCGGTGGCACCGGCCCAGAGCCACTGTTCCCGTGCCGCGCGCGCCTCCAGCCGGGCGGCGCGTTCCAGGGTGCCGAAGAAGCGGGCGCTCCAGGACAACACGTAGTGACGGCCGAGCAGTTCACCGATCGATCCGTCGGCGGCGGCGATACGGCGGACGACGGTACAGGCGTCGCGCCAGCCCATGCCGCCGCCGTCCGGCGAGGAGGAGCGAGCACGGCCGGCAGTCCGGACTCACGCAGCCGCGCGACCTCGTCGAAGGGCGGCTTGCCGGCCCGGTCGCGCTCGATCGCGTCCACGGCGAGGTCGTCGGCGACCTCGTCGGCGACCCGCCGCCAGAAGTCCCCGGCGGCCTCGGTGATCACCTCCACCTCACCCATGATTCCCCATTTCCCTATTGGATTAGTAGGGAATCATCCTGTGGGACGGGAGGGTCATGGACAAGGGAGCATCCACCCCTCGGACGCGCCCGTCCCGCGCAACGGAACGGCGAGGACTACGGGTTGGTCCAGGCGGCCGGCGCGTCGGCCAGCCGCACGACGTCCTCGGGCAGCCGGCCCGAGACGACGTCCGCGAGGACACACCCTCCAGGATCTGCCGCACATTGGCCCGCAGGGCGATCCACAGCGGGAGCAGGGCGGTGGCCGGTCCGGTGTACGAGAGGTCGGGCGGCCGTACGTCCTGTACCGAGACGAGCGGGCCGTCGACGGCCCGGATGACATCGGCGATGCTGATGCCGTCCGCGGGCGCGGCCAGCCGGTAACCGCCGTTGGCACCGCGCCGGCTCGTCACCAGGCCCTCCCGGCGCATGTCGTTGAGGATGCCCTCCAGGAACTTGCGCGGAATCCCCTGCGCGTCGGCGATCGTCTCCGCGGTGAGCGGACACGCCTCGGGCGCGGCAGCGAGCTGCAGCGCGGCACGCACCGCATAATCCGCCCTGGCCGAAATCCGCATACCCGCATTATCCAGCACGCCCGTACGGCTAAAGCTGCTCCCCTCGCGGGCCGGCTCCGGGGATGTGCCCCGCCGCCGTCCTTGGGGTCGTCCTCGCAGGTCCGTCTGTCGAACACGGACTGGTCATTGGGAATCATCAGCACGGCGGCAACCTGCTCCGGATGCTCGACGGCGACGTAGTCGTCGCCGGTCGGGTCGCCGCCCGGCCCGGACGCCTGGGACGCGTGGACCGTCTCGCATCCCAGGGCCACACGCTCGTCGTCGACGGCGCAGACGTCCACCGCCGGACCCGATCCCCCGTCATCTCCGTCGAAGCGGAAGCGGAAGTGAACCTGGTCCCCGTCGGCCGGCACCTGCGGATGGGGCTCGAGTCGCCAGCCGACCACCTCGGCTGTGACACCGACGAGCCGCCCCGACTCGTCCTCGACCTCCACCCTGACATCGGCCTCCCCCGCTCCGCGGTCGTCTCGGAACAGACCCAGGAAGTGCAGCCGGACAGGGCGAACCCCACCAGACCGACCAGAACACCGACACCGATCCGCGGGGCTGACACTCAGGTGACCTCCAGTCAGGGCGGAGTGGATCAGTCTACGCCCGCGCCCGGCGGCCACGGGTGCGTGGGGCGCGACTAGGTTGGGCACATGACAAGCCTCGGCGACCCCCAACTGTCCAGTCCCGGACGGAATCCGAGCGCCCCGCGGGACGTCCTGGTGCGCCTGGCGACGCACGGGGCGGGCCGCATGCGGAGGAAGCGCGGACGCCGAGTCGGCTCCGCGTTGGAATCCCGTCGAACCGGCCTGGCTGCGCACGTTCGTCGGCGAACCGAGCCCGAACGTGCGCTGCCTGGCCCTGCGGGACGCGGAACTGCCCGTGCCGGACCTCCGGCGACTCGCCGCCGCTGCCGAACCCTTCATACGCCAGGGCGTGGCCCGTCATCCCCACATCACGGACGCGCTGTTGGAGCGGCTGCTCTCGGACCCGGTTCCCGAGGGCGTCGACGATGCCGCCGCCAACTCCGCGCCGCGGCCGGACCGGACGTACCGGATCCTCATCGCCGCCGGCCTGTGACCCCTGCGACTCCCGTCAGTTGACGGCCAGGACCGCCGCGTTGTTCGCGAGATCCGGGTCGAAGCCGCGGGGTACTCCTCGAACTCACCGTAGGCGGGGTGAATGCTCACCGGGCCGGTCGCGCCGGGCACCACGGTGTCGACGCGCACGGAGAACGTGAACGTGCGCCGGGTGTCCTCCATGACCCAGTACCGCAGGCCGCAGTCGTAGCGCGGGGCGCCCGTCCGCTTCGGGTAGTAGCCGCCTTCGAGGGTGCGCGGGTAGCAGCCGGACGGCGCGTCGGTGACCGTGGTGCCCTCGGGCACGACCAACCGAACCATGGCGACCGGGTCGCCGGAGCCGAGGTTCCCGAGCCAGGCCGGTCCGTTGTTCTTGAACGTGATCTCGGCCCTGGCCGTCTCCCCGCCCTGGCGGAGACGGCGTCACCGGTCACGGAGAAGTCCGCGGTGTTGTCCGCGCCGATCTGGAGGGCCACGTAGTCGTTGTCGGAGTCGATGTCCTGGGCGCCGCCGCCCGGTTCGACGTCGATGTCGAGCCGCTCGTTCAGCGCCTGCGGGGCGAGGCGCACCGTCAGCGGCTCGGGCAGTTCGAAGGAGTCGCCCGGCGCCAGCACCTGGTCGAACCTGCAGCTCGCCTTGTTCGACGGTGCGTAGTCGTCGCCGGCCGTCGTGGTGTAGACGCAGGCGTCGTACCGGGTCAGATCCGTCAGGCCGTACGAGGCGTACAGTTCGACGCTGAACCCGTTCGCGCTCTCGTTGCCGTTGTTGGTGACCTTGAACGGGATGGTCCGCTCGTCGCCGGGCCGGCCCTTCTCGATGCCGCTGACGGGGTCGATGGCGAGGTCGGGTCCCGCGCCGACGGTGAGCGTGGTGTCGAAGCTCTCCTGCGGCGCGGTGAGCGTCCCGTCGGGGCCGCCGGTGGCCGTCGCCTCGTAGGTGATCCGGCCCGTGGCTCCGACCTCGGCGCCGTCGGCCGCGCGGACGGTCAGGAAGACCTGGTCCTCGAAGTCCCCGATGTCGGGCACCACGGGGACGTCGCACACCGCGCCGGTTCCGCCCGGGGTGCAGTTGGCCGGCCAGGTCACCTCGGCGACCCCGGCCAGGTCGGAGACGTCGACGACGAGCCGGCCGTCGGTCACCGTGAAGTTCTTGTTGTCGTGGTAGAGGCCGATGCCGAGGGTGCGGGACTGCGGCTGACCGCCGTCGACGGCGGTCGGCAGCGTCTGCTCGTACGGCGGGTTGATCCAGAGCTGATCGGTCTGCGGCGGGTCGTCGTCGGCGAACGCGGGCGAGGCGAGACCGGCCGTCATCAGACCGGCCGCCACCGCCACGGCGGCACCGGATCTGAGTCGTATCAGACGTTCGGCGGACAACAGGCTCATAGCTCCCCCAAAGGTGTGGTCAGGCGACTGACGTGCCGGAAGCCCCGGCACGCCGGCATGATCGTCACACGGCGGGAAGCCCACCGCACCCCGGTTTCCGGCCCTCGAGGTGGCCGGTTCACCTCGGTGGGGCGGTTCCCACGGCCCGCGTCAGCGGTCACCGGCCAGGTCGAGGTTCTCCTCGGGGGCGGGGTGGCCTCCGCCTGCCGGCGGAGGTCCAGTGGCGTACGACCGGGGGCGTCAGGGGCGCCACCAGGGGAGGCCGGCACTGCGGCGGTGGGTTCGAAGGGTTCGCCGGGGTGAGGGAAGGCGACCGTCTGGCCGGCGGCCGCCGCCGCGTCCGTCATCCACTCCCCGGCTCCGCCCACGCGTGCGGAGCCAGGTTGAAGGTGCCCCAATGGATGGGGAGCAGGACGCCGGACGCCTCGCCGGACTGGAGGTCGAGGTGGGCGCGGACGCCTTCCTCGGGGGTCATGTGGATGTCGGGCCAGAAGTCCGAGTACGCGCCGACCTGGATCATCGTGGCGTCGAACGGGCCGTGGTCGGCGCCGATGTCCCGGAAGCCGTCGAAGTAGCCGGTGTCGCCGCTGTGGTAGATCCGGTGGTTCTCGCCCGCGACGGCCCAGGACGCCCACAGGGTGTGCTGGAAGTTGCGCAGGCCCCGGCCGCAGAAGTGGCGGGCCGGGGTGGCGGTGAGGGTGAGGCCGCCGGTCTTCGTCGCCTCGTGCCAGTCCAGCTCGCGCAGCCGCCCGGGGGACACGCCCCAGCGCTCCAGGTGCGCGCCGACGCCGAGGGCACGGCGAACAGGGTGTCCGTGCCGGCCAGCGCCTTGATCGTGGGCAGGTCGAGGTGGTCGTAGTGGTCGTGGGAGATCACCACGACGTCGACGGGGCCGAGGGCGGCCAGCGGCAGCGGGACGGGGTGCAGCCGCTTGGGGCCCGCGAAGGGGAACGGCGAGCAGCGCTCACCCCAGACGGGGTCGAAGAGCACCCGGTGTCCGTCGATCTCCGCGAGCACGCTGGAGTGGCCCATCCAGGTCAGCCGCAGCCCGCTCGCCGGCGGGCGGGAGATGTCGGCGAGGGTGGTGGGGTGGACCGGGATGGTGCCCTTGGGGGCACGCCGGGAGCGGGAGTCCTTGTCGAAGTAGATCTTCGCGAGGTCCCGCGTCGAGCCCGAGGGGCGGATCCGGGCGGCACCGCCGGGGTTCTGGAACACGCCGTCCCTGAAGTGCGGGGATCTGCGGATGCGGGCCATGCGCTCACCGCTCGGGTCCGCGCCGAAGGCTTCGGGCCGCAGGGCGCGGAGCCCGGAGCTCTGGGAACGGGAACCGGCCACGGTACCTCCAGGTGGAGTCGGTCAGACATTTCAATTATGTGCGGCCGGACCGACAACGCGGTGCCGGGTTCGGCCGGGACGGTGCCCGGGTCATGAACACGTCGACCGGGTCTTCCGTCCGTACGGTGAACCCGTGCCGCTCGTAGAGGCGGCGGGCCGGGCTGCCGCGCAGGACGTTCAGCCGTACGACGGTGGCGGCGCGGTCACAGCGCTCGAGCAGTTCACGCAGCACGGCCGAGCCGATGCCGGCGCCCTGGCGGTCCGGGGCCAGATAGAAGTGCTCCAGCCAATAGCAGTCCCCTGCGGGACGCAGCGCCACACAGCCGGCGAAGGCGCCGTCCGTCTCGATCACCCATGTGTGGGCCGGGTCGAAGCCGTCGCGCAGCCGCTGCCGTACCCGCTGTGCGTCGTAGCGGCCGAGCCGTTCGAGGTCGGCCCGCAGGACCAGGGCGCGCAGCTCGGCCACCGCCTCGACGTCCGTGGCGGTCGCCTGCCGCATGCCCCAGTCCTCCATGATCACCACGCTACCGCGCGGGGCACTCACGCCACCGAGGCGATCCGCTCCTTGATGTCGTGCGGCGAGAGCGTCCCCTTGGCGATCACATGGTCGCCTGAGGACTCCCCGCGCAGCCGGCGGCCGATCCACGGCACCAGGTACTCGCGGGCCCATTGGACGTCGTCCCGCCGGATCTCCAGGGCACCGCGGGGCGGCAGGGACGGCCAGGGCTGCTCCGGGTCGGCCGGGGTCCTCAGGCCGAGGGCCTGTCCCGCGCGGAGTGCGACGCGGGTGTGCCCCTCCGGTGACAGGTGCAGCCGGTCCGCGTCCCACGCCCTGCGGTCCTGGACGCTTCTGAGGGACCACAGGTCGACCACCGGGCAGCCGTACCGGTCGGCGACGGCCCGCACATGCCCGTTGTATGTCGCGATCTTGCCCCGCAGATGCTTCAGCAGGGCACGCCACGCGTGTCGAACCCGGTCGTCACCATCACCATGCCCGATACGGCCGTGAGCGCGGCGATCGCCCGCTCGAACCGCTCGGCCACCTCGTCCGGGTCGCTGCCGGGACGGAGGATGTCGTTGCCGCCCGCGCAGAACGAGACCAGATCGGGGGCTAGTTCGACAGCCCTGGGCAGTTGGTCCGCCATGATCTGGTCCAGCAGTTTTCCGCGCACCGCGAGGTTCGTGTACTGGAAGTCGCCTTCGGGCCGGAGGTCCGCGAGAAGGACGGCGAACCGGTCGGCCCAGCCGACGAACGCCCCGTCGGGGCCGGGGTCGCCGACGCCCTCGGTGAAGCTGTCCCCCACCGCCACGTACGACCCGATCACTGCTCTGCTGTCACTCTTCGAATCGTCTGCCACGGGAGCCCATGATTCACCTTCGAATGTGACCTACGCGACCGTAAGGAGGGGTTGACGTGCGGTGAGATAAGACACTCTCAAAATGTTGGCCAATTCCGGAATACACCGAAGGCCGGCCCCGTGGATCGGGGTCCGGCCTTCGGCGCGCGTGTCAGGAGGGGCTGCCGCGGGGGTCAGCCGATGGAGACGCCCTTGGAGCGGAGGTAGGAGACCGGGTCCACGTCCGAGCCGTAGTTCGGGGAGGTGCGGATCTCGAAGTGCAGGTGCGGGCCGGTCACGTTGCCGGTCGCGCCGGAGAGGCCGACCTGCTGGCCGGCGGTGACGGTCTGGCCGGCCGAGACGGACAGCGAGGACAGGTGGGCGTACTGGGCGTAGTAGCCGTCGTTCAGCTTGATGACGACCTGGTTGCCGTACGCGCCGCCCCAGCCGGCGGAGACGACGGTGCCCGCGCCGACGGCCTTCAGGGAGGTGCCGGTCGGGATGCTGAAGTCGACACCGGTGTGGTAGCCGCTGGACCACATGCCGCCGGCCACCTTGTAGGCGGTGCCGAGGCTGCCGGCGCTGGGCACCGGGGAGCTGTAGGCGGAGGCGTTCGCGTTCTGCGCGGTGGTGTCCGGGGAGGACTGCTCGGCGGGCTGCTCGGCCGCCTTGGCGGCGGGCTTCGGCGCGGCAGGCTTCGGCGCGGCAGGCTTCGGCGCGGCAGGCTTCGGCGCGGCGGGCTTCGGCGCGGCGGGCTTCGCCGGCGCCGGAGTGGACTGCTCCGGCGAAGAGGACTGCTTCGGCGCGCTCTTGGCGGCCTCGCCGTCGAGGGAGAGCTTCAGACCGGGGTGGATGAGCGCCGGGTCGGCGCCGACGGCCTCGCGGTTGTCCGCGTAGAGCTGCTTCCAGCCGCCGTCGACGTGCTCGGTCTCGGCGATCTTCGCGAGGTAGTCGCCGGCCTTCACGATGTACGTGCGGGCCTCGTCGCCCTTTTCGGCGGTGGCCTGCTGGCTGACCGCGGAAAGGGACTGGACGGCCTTTCCGGGGCGGCCGCCGGAGTGGCGGCGTGCGCGCCGGTCGCGCCGATGAGCGGCAGGGCCAGTGCGGCGCCACCGGTGGCGGCGACGGCGACGGCGATGGAACGGGTGAAACGCTGTGCCGTGGTACGGCGGTGCTTACCCTTCGCGGGCATGTCGAATTCCTCTCCGGCGCCTACGAGGTGAGCTGTCGGGTTCGGGCTGGAGATGCCCGGCCGCATTGCCGCGCGGCTTAACCCCTAGCCGTTCCGGGAACCGGAACAGGCGGTCTTGCCTGTGGGTCCCCCGTTCCTGCCGTGTACGGGTATGTGTGTGTGCGGGCTCCGGGCGGCGGCAGGATTAGGCGTCCGTCCGGATCGGTGGCGAACGTAAGCGACCCGGACACGAAGGGACAAGCGCGGATTCCCCGGGGACGGGTTTTTCCGTGATCCACTGACGGAAAAGATCTCACCCAGCGTCAGCCGGAATTCCCTTTCCCCCATGAATTCCCTTGTCACTCCACAGAATTACGTGCACATGGCGACAACACATCGTCACGGATATGACGATGCTCACGCGCCTCATTCTCATCTCCCTTTCTTTCGGGACGCGTTACATCAAATCCACTTAAACGGACATAACGCCCTAATGGGTCGATCGCCGGCGCCGAAAACGGAACACCACGGCGTCCAGATCTCCGCGCAGCCCGGTACGCAGTCCGTGGTGCAGCAGTACGGCACCCCGGTGCGTTTCACCTGTTTCGAGGCATTCGTACGTCGCCTCCGGATCGAGGCCGCGCAGCCGCAGCGCCGGGACGGGTTCGCCGTAGTGCTGCGCCTGGAGGCACACGAGGACGACGGTCTCGTCGCCGAGGACGTACTGCACCGCGCTCAGACCGCCTCCCGGGGACGCAGCCGGTACTGGTCGCCGCGCTGGACGAGGGGCCGGATCTCCTTGTAGAGCCCGACCCACTCCCGCGCCTCGGCGAGCTCCTCCCCGGTCCACCGGGTGAGGTCGCCGCCGACACCGAGCACCCCGGCCATGGCACTGACGAACCGGAACCGCAGCGAACTGACCCGTCCGTTGAGCATCGCGTTCGGGCTGTCGGTGACCCAGGCCGCCATCACCCGGGCCGGGTGGACCTGGCTGAAGCCGTGCTGGATGGCGAGCCGGTCGAGCGGATCGGTGTTGTCCGAGGTCCACACCTGGTCGGTACGGGAGAGGACGCCCAGGTCGATCCGGCCACCGCCGCCCGAGCAGGACTCGAAGGCCACGCCCGGATGGGCCGCCCGCAGCCGGTCGAGCAGCGCGTACAGCCCGCGCACATGGTCCGTCCACAGCCGCTGCGGATACGGGTCGTCCGGCCAGCCGGCGTCGGTGAAGCAGCGGTTGAAGTCCCACTTCACATAGTCCACGGGGGCACTGGAGAGCAGCCGGTCGAGCTGTTCCCAGAGGTACTCCCGGACGTCGTCCCGGGCGAGGTTGAGGACCAGCTGGTTGCGCAGCTCCGTTCGCCGGCGGCCCTGCTGGAACTGCACCCAGTCGGGGTGCGCCCGGTAGAGATCGCTGTCGGGGTTGACCATTTCCGGCTCGACCCAGATGCCGAACCGCATCCCGAGCCCGCGCACATGGTCGGCGAGGGCTTCAGACCGCCCGGGAAGCGGTCCGGGTTGGGCGTCCAGTCGCCGAGCCCGGCCCGGTCGCTCGTACGGGCCCCGAACCAGCCGTCGTCGACGACGAACAGCTCGACGCCCAGCGCGGCGGCCCGCTCCGCGAGGGCGCGCTGCTGCTCCCGCTCGATGTCGAACCCGGTGGCCTCCCACGAGTTGAACAGCACCGGCCGGTCCCGGTCCGCGTCCGGGATCACATACGTCCGCTGGTACGTGTGCCAGGCGCGGCTGGCGCCGCCGAAGCCGCCGTCGCTCCACAGACCGGCGAAGACCGGCGTGACGTACGTCTCTCCCCGGCCCAGCATCAGCAGGCCCGAGTCGTCGTGTCCCGCGCCGCCGGTGATCTGCACGCGCGCGTCGGGAAGCTGGGCGACGCCCATGCGCCAGGAACCGGACCAGGCCAGGGCGCAGCCGTAGACCTCGCCGCGCTCCTCGGTGGCGTCGGTGTCGAGCGCGACCCAGGGCAGATGCTGGTGCCCGGTGTGGCCGCGGCGGCTGCCGATGACCTTCTCGCCGTATGCGAGGGGGCGCGGGTCAGCCGGGACTCGGCGGCCCAGCGGCCGTGCAGCTGGGAGAGCCGCCAGTGCTCACGCTCGGGCAGGGTCCAGGTCGCGGAGTCGGCGCGCAGGAGTTCGACGGCGGGCCCCCGGTTGCGCAGGGTCACCCAGCGTTCGACCACGTCGTCGCGCATCCGGTAGTGCAGGGTGACGGTCAGCTCGCCGTCACGGAAGCGCAGGCGCAGTTCGCCGTCGTCGGTCTCGTGGCCGTCGAAGGTCCACTCTGTGCCGCGCCGTCCGTCGGCGGTGCGCAGGGACAGGGCGGGCCGGGTGAAGCGGGGGCCGCCCTCGACCGGGTACTCCTCGCGCCCGTCCAGCCGGGACTCGAACGGCCAGTGGTCCGGCATCGGACGGGCGGCCAGAGCCTCCGCGTCGGCGAGCGCGATCCTCGGACCCCAGTGCAGATGCACCAGCTCGTCGCGGTCCGTGACATGCAGCGCGTAGCCACTGGCCGGCCCCGACAGGAGCCATGTACGACCGTCTTGGGAGACCTGCGTCACCCGAACCTCCAACAGACCCCACCAGATGCGATCAGACACCAACATCATCGGGGACGTGGGGGCGGCCGGGCAATGCCTGTGGACAACTCATTGGCCCAGGCAGGCATGTCGTATCGTCGAGGCGTGCCCGTCGGCGAGCCTCGCCGGCGGCACGGCGAGTGGGAGGAGTCCTTCGTGACGCAGCAGGTGCCGTCGACCGAACCCGAGCTGGCCGGAGTGCGCAACTTCCGCGACGTGGGCGGGCTGCCGACCGTCGACGGACGGCGGGTGCGCCACGGGGTGCTGTTCCGCAGCGGGCATCTCGCCCACGCGACCGCCGGGGACGCCGCCTTCCTCTCCTCGCTCGGACTGCACACGGTCTTCGACTTCCGCAACGCGGCCGACCAGAGGCTGGAGGGGCCGGACGTCGCGCTGCCCGGCGTGCGCAATGTGAACCTGCCGCTGAGCGACCCGGCCGACGGCGCCGAGTTCTGGAAGATGGTCCGCGACGGCGACCTGGAGCAGCTGCGCTCGATCCTCGACGACGGCAGGGGCGCGGACCGGATGATCAGTTCCTACCGTCTGATCGTCAAGGAGCGCACCGCCGAGCACTCCCGGGTGCTGCGCTCGCTCGCCGAGGACAGCGTGCCCGCGCTGATGCACTGCGCGGCCGGCAAGGACCGCGCGGGGCTGTCGGTGGCGGTGACACTGCTCGCGGTGGGTGTCGAGCGCGACGCGATCCTCGCCGACTATCTGAAGTCCAACGAGAAGCACCGGCGCTACAAGGTGCGGCGCAGCGGCAGCTCCGCCTCGGCCTACTCCCCGAGGTGATGGAGCTGCTCAGCCCGCTGTTCGACGCGCGCGCGAGTATCTGTCGGCGGCCTTCGACACCGTCGAGGAGACCTGGGGCGGCGTCGAGCCGTATCTGGAGCGGGGACTCGGACTCACCCCCGAGGCCCGGGAGCGGCTGCGCGAACGCCTGCTCGACTGATGCGGGGCCCGGGGCGGGCGGCTACTTCTTCGGAGCGACCTCGAAGAGGAAGTAGATGAAGCCCGCGAAGATGTGCCCCACGACCACGTAGACGAACAGCCGCACCCACAGGGCCCGGGGGAGCTTCTCTTCCAAGTCACGGCCGGTCATGTCGTATCTCCGTGGATCGGGCCCAGGCACAGGGCGGCCGTGGGACTCTGCAGCAGGGTGTGGACGAACAGCAGCTCGACCCCGTCGGGGTCGGACGCGGCGATACGGTGCGGGGTCAGCGAGTCGAAGTGCGCGCTGTCCCCGGGCCGAGCCGGTGCAGGGTGTCCCCGAGGCGCAGCCGCAGCCGCCCCCGGAGGACGTAGAGCCACTCCTCGCCGGGGTGGACGCGCACGATGTCGCCCTGGGAGCCGTGCGGCACGCGGACCCGCAGGGCCTGCATGCCGCGTCCGGCGGCACCCGCCTGCCAGTACGTCCAGCCGCCGGCCTCCGTGGACTCCATGTCGCCGGCGCGCACCACGGGGTCCCGGTCGGCGGCCGTCTCTCCGAGGAGGTCGGAGACCGTCGTACCGTAGACACGGGCGAGGGAGAGCAGCATCGGCAGCGAGGGCTGGCGCTGTCCGGTCTCCAGCCGGGAGAGGTGGGCCGGCGACAGACCGGCTTCCCGGGCGGCGGCCTCCAGGGTCAGGGAGGCGCGTCGCCGCAGGGCGCGCAGCTGTGGCGCTACCACGGTGAGCGCGCCGGCCGGTTCGGCCGGCGGCCCTGTGTCGGAGGAGCTCATACCTCTATTCAGCCCCAGATTTGCCTCGCGGGCAAATTTCTTGCCTCTGTGGCAAACCGGTTCAGCGGTGGGCGACCGCCTGTTTCACCAGTGTCCTGCCGAACTCCCACACCAGTCCGCCGTCGTGCGCGTCGTCCATCACCGCGGTGAAGGCGTCCATGAACCGCTGTACGTCCTCCTCGTCGATGACCAGCGGCGGAATCAGTTTGATCACCTCCAGGTGGTCGCCGGAGACCTGGGTGAGGATGCGGTGCCGCTGCAGCAGCGGTACGACCACCATCTGCGCGAAGAGTCCCTTGCGGGCGGCCTGGAGCATGGCCCAGCGCGGCCGCAGCCGCAGGGAGCGGGGCCGGCCGAACTCGATGCCGATCATCAGGCCCCGGCCGCGGACACCGGCGAGCAGCTCGTACGTGCCGGTCAGCGCGGCCAGCCGGGTGCGCAGCAGATCGCCGGTGCGCCGGGCGTGCGCGACGATCCCCTCGTTCTCCATGACCGACAGCACGGCGAGGCCGGCCGCCATGGCCTGGGCGTTGGCCCCGAAGCTCGCCGAGTGGACCAGCACCCGGTCCATCGAGGAGTACACCTTCTTGAAGATCCAGTCCTTGCCGAGGGTGGCGCCCACCGGTACGTAGCCGCCGGAGAGCGCCTTGGCGACGCAGACCAGATCGGGTTCGACGCCCTGCTCGTGCTGGTAGGCGTAGAAGTCGCCGGTGCGGCCGAGGCCGGTCTGCACCTCGTCGGCGATCAGCAGCGCCTTGTGCCGGTGCAGGAGTTCCTGCGCTGCCCGCAGATAGCCGGGCGGGGACTCGTACACGCCCTTGCCCTGGATGGGCTCCACGATCAGGGCGGCCACGTCCCCCTGCGCAGCTCCTGCTCCAGCGCGTCGAGGTCGCCGAGGGGACGGCCGTGTCGGGCAGCAGCGGGGCGAAGCCGTCCCGGAAGCCGGACTCGCCGTTGACGGAGAGGAGCCGGTGGTCAGCCCGTGGAAGGCGTGCTCGCAGTACAGCACGCGCGGCCGTCCGGTCGCGAACCGGGCGAACTTCAGGGCGCCTTCGACGGCCTCGGTGCCGCTGTTGCCGAAGAACACCCGGTCCAGATGGGGGCTGTGGGCGAGCAGCCGCTCGGCCAGCAGACCGGGCAGGGGCTGGCAGTCGAAGCGGGTGAGGTCGGCGAGGGAGGCGTCCAGGACGTCGTGCAGCGCCTTGCGGACGACGGGGTGGTGGCGGCCGAGGCCCATCACCCCGAACCCGGCGAGCATGTCCAGGTGGTCGTTGCCGTCGGCGTCCCAGAAGTGGGCGCCCTCGGCACGCTCGTAGACCTTGTCGAAGCCGATGGTGTGCAGCATGCGCGGAAGCTGGTGGTTGAGATACCGGCTGTGCAGCTCGTAGCGCTCGGCTCCGCGTTCGGCCAGCAGTGCGCCGAGGTCGAAGTCCCCGGTTCCGGACGGCGTCGGCGCCGACTCCGCGGTGGTCATGCCTGGTGCTCCTGTGGGTCCTGGGTCTGTTTCGCGAGCTGGTCCCCGACGGTGAGGCTCGCGCTGATCCGTCCGGCGATCTCGACGGGGTGAGGCCGATGTCGGCGAGCACCTCACCGCGTTTGGCGTGCGGGAGGAACTGCTCCGGGATGCCGAACCGGCGTACGGGTACGTCGACTTCGGCGTCGCCCAGCGCCAGTGCCACCGCCGAGCCGACCCCTGCCGCACGGCTGTTGTCCTCGACGACGGCCACCATCCGGTGCCCGGCGGCCAGTCCGGGAAGGGCGGGGTCGACGGGTTTCACCCAGCGGGGATCGACCACCGTGCAGCGGATGCCGCGCGCTTCGAGCAGTTCGGCGGCCTGGAGGCAGACCGGCGCCATCACGCCGACGGCCACCAGGAGCACCTCGGCCCCGGCGGTCCGGTGCAGGACGTCCATGCCGCCGGCCCGGTCGACGGCGGGGATCGCCGGGCCCACGGACTCCTTGGGGAATCTGAGCAGGGTGGGCGCGTCGTCGACGGCGACCGCCTCGCGCAGCTGGGCGCGGAGCTGGTCGGCGTCGCGGGGCGCGGCGATGCGCAGTCCGGGGACGACCTGGAGGACGGACATGTCCCACATGCCGTTGTGCGAGGGCCCGTCGGCGCCGGTGACGCCGGCCCGGTCCAGCACGAAGGTCACCCCGCAGCGGTGCAGCGCCACGTCCATCAGCAGCTGGTCGAAGGCGCGGTTGAGGAAGGTGGCGTAGACGGCTACGACCGGGTGCAGGCCGCCGGTCGCGAGGCCCGCCGCGGACACGGCCGCGTGCTGCTCGGCGATGCCGACGTCCCACACCCGGTCCGGGAACCGTTCGGCGAAGCCGCCGAGGCCGACCGGGTGCAGCATGGCGGCGGTTATCGCGACCACGTCCTCGCGCTCCTCGCCGATCCTGACGATCTCCTCGCCGAACACGGAGGTCCAGGACGGTCCGCCGGACGGCGCCAGCGGCGCGCAGGTGCGGGGTCCATCACCCCGACGGTGTGGAAGTGGTCCTCCTCGTGGGCGAGGGCGGGTTCGTAGCCGCGGCCCTTCTCGGTGAGGCAGTGGACCAGGACGGGGCCGTGGAAGCGTTTGGCGCGGCGCAGCGCGGACTCCACGGCCTTGATGTCGTGCCCGTCGATGGGGCCGACGTACTTCAGGCCCAGGTCCTCGAAGAGTCCCTGCGGGGCGAAGGCGTCCTTGAAGCCCTTCTTCGCGCCGTGCAGCGCCTCGTAGACGGTGCGGCCGATCACCGGGGTGCGCTGGAGTACGTCCTTGCCCCAGGCCAGCACCCGTTCGTAGCCGTCGGTCGTGCGCAGGGCGGCGAGGTGGTTGGCGAGGCCGCCGATGGTGGGGGCGTAGGAGCGTTCGTTGTCGTTGACGACGACGATCAGCGGCCGGTCCCTGGCGGCGGCGATGTTGTTCAGCGCCTCCCAGGCCATGCCGCCGGTGAGCGCGCCGTCGCCGATCACCGCGACGACATGGCCGCTCCCGCCGCGTACCTGGCGGGCCTTGGCGAGCCCGTCGGCCCAGCCGAGAGCGGTGGAGGCGTGGCTGTTCTCGATGACGTCGTGCTCGGACTCCTCGCGCGAGGGGTAGCCGGACAGTCCGCCCTTGCCGCGCAGTTTGGAGAAGTCCTGACGTCCGGTCAGGAGTTTGTGGACGTAGCTCTGGTGGCCGGTGTCCCACAGGACACGGTCGACGGGCGACTCGAAGACCCGGTGCAGGGCGACGGTGAGTTCCACCACGCCCAGGTTGGGTCCGAGATGACCGCCGGTCCTGGCGACCGCCTGCACCAGGAACTCCCTGATCTCTTGGGACAGTTGGCCGAGTTCCGCCTCGGACAGCGCCTTCAGGTCGCGTGGTTGCCGGATGTTCTCCAGGATCGTCACGCTCGGGCCCCCTTCGGAATGCCGGGCTGTTCAGCTCACGGTGACGGCCGGCTCCCCGGCGCGGCTCCGTCCTTCTCCATCTGCTCGGCGATCTTCATCGCCTCTTCGATCAGCGTCTCGACGATCTTCGACTCGGGGACGGTCTTGATGACCTCGCCCTTGACGAAGATCTGCCCCTTGCCGTTGCCGGAGGCGACGCCGAGATCGGCCTCGCGCGCCTCACCGGGCCCGTTGACGACACAGCCCATGACGGCCACCCGCAACGGCACCTCCATGCCGTCCAGGCCCGCGGTGACCTCGTCGGCGAGCCTGTACACGTCGACCTGGGCGCGGCCGCAGGACGGGCAGGACACGATCTCCAGGCGCCGCTGCCTGAGGTTCAGCGACTCCAGGATCTGGATGCCGACCTTGACCTCCTCGACCGGCGGCGCGGACAGCGACACCCGGATCGTGTCGCCGATGCCCTCGCTGAGCAGCGCGCCGAAGGCGACGGCCGACTTGACCGTGCCCTGGAACGCCGGCCCGGCCTCGGTCACGCCGAGGTGCAGCGGGTAGTCGCACTGCTCGGCGAGCTGCCGGTAGGCGTTGATCATGACGACCGGGTCGTTGTGCTTGACGGAGATCTTGAGGTCGCGGAAGCCGTGCTCCTCGAAGAGGGACGCCTCCCACAGGGCGGACTCGACGAGCGCCTCCGGGGTGGCCCTGCCGTACTTCTGGAGCAGCCTCCGGTCCAGCGAGCCGGCGTTCACGCCGATGCGGATCGGGGTGCCGTGGTCCCGGGCCGCCTTGGCGATCTCCTTGACCTTGTCGTCGAACTGCTTGATGTTGCCGGGGTTCACCCGTACGGCGGCGCAGCCGGCCTCGATCGCGGCGAAGACGTACTTGGGCTGGAAGTGGATGTCGGCGATCACCGGGATCTGCGACTTGCGGGCGATGACCGACAGCGCGTCCGCGTCGTCCTGCGTGGGGCAGGCGACCCGCACGATCTGGCAGCCGGAGGCGGTGAGCTCGGCGATCTGCTGGAGGGTGGCACCGATGTCGGACGTCCGCGTCGTCGTCATCGACTGCACGGACACCGGGACGCCGCCGCCGACGGGCACCGGGCCGACGTCGATACGCCGGGACCGCCGCCGCTCGGCGAGCGGCGGCAGGGCACCTCGGGAATGCCGAGGAGACGGCGGTCACGGCCTCACTCCCTGTTCCCGGAGACCGTCTCGCGCAGGGCGCGCAGCGACTCCTTCAGGGATCCCATGGTGGCGAGGACCGCGGTGGGCTCGTAGCCGCAGTGCGCCATGCAGTTGTCGCAGCGCGGGTCCTTGCCGCGGCCGTACTTGTCCCAGTCGGTGTCCTCGATCAGTTCCCGGTACGTCGGCACATAGCCGTCGCTCATCAGATAGCAGGGCGCTGCCAGCCGAAGAGGGAGTAGTTCGGGATCGCCCACGCGGTGCAGGGGAAGTCGACCTTGCCCTCGAGGAAGTCGAGGAACAGCGGGAGTGGTTCAGCCGCCAGCGGCTCCGGTTGCCGCCCGCGAAGGCCTTCTTGAACAGCTCCGGGTCTGTTCCACGCCGAGGAAGTGCTCCTGGTCGGGGCCTTCTCGTAGGCGTAGGCGGGCGAGATCATCATCTCGTCCACGCGCAGGTCGTCGTTGAGGAAGTTCAGCACCTCGACGATGGTCTGCGGGGTGTCGGTGTTGAAGAACGTGGAGTTGGTGGTGACCCGGAAGCCGCGCCGCTTGGCCTCCTTGATGGCCGCCACGGCCTCGTCGAACACGCCCTCCTTCGCCACGGACTCGTCGTGCCGCTCACGCAGCCCGTCGATGTGCACCGCGAAGGCGAAGTACGGCGAAGGGGTGAACTTGTCCATCTTCTTGCGCAGCAGCATCGCGTTGGTGCACAGGAAGACGTACTTGCGCTTGGCCACGAGCTGGCGCACGATCTCGTCGATCTGGGGGTGCATCAGGGGCTCCCCGCCGGCGATGGAGACCATCGGCGCCCCGGACTCCAGTACGGCGCCCACGGCCTGCGCGACGGGCATCCGCTGCTTGAGCACCCCGGCCGGGTGCTGGATCTTCCCGCAGCCCTCGCAGGCGAGGTTGCAGGCGAAGAGCGGTTCCAGTTCGACGATCAGCGGGAATTTGTCCCGCCTGCGGAGCTTCTGTTCGGCCAAGTATGTAGCGACCTTGATGGACTGACGCAGCGGCATGGCCATCTGGCTCACCTCCTGGGGAGCAGCAAGGAACGGTGCCATTCATAGAAAGCCGGAAGTACGGAACGAAGGACACGGAAAGCCGATATTCCACCGCGCACCGTGCCGATGCGGACCAGTTCGTGTTCAGGAGCGTCCACGACCACCCGGACGGCCGCAACCGGGCGCTCGCCCGCACGCACGGCGCTCAGAAGCGTGGCGGCGGATTCCATGTCGACCGCGATCGCGCCGGTCGCGAGCAGATCGGACCGTTCGTGACCGCGCACGACGTGGTCGGAGCCGGTGAGCGGACCGGTGTGGACGGTGCGACCGGGCAGGGCGCGCACCAGCTCCTTCTTGAGCCGTCCGGTCCCCACGCACGGGACGCTGCCGCGCGGGTCCTGGTCTCCTCTGCGACGACCAGGTCGCCGGGGTGCATGCCGGGGGCGAGTCCGGCGCAGAAGCCCGTGGCGAGGACGGCCGCCTCGCGCAGGGCCGGATCGGTGAGCATCCGGGTGACGGACCGCTCGGCCGCCGCCGGCCCCATGCCCGTGCGCAGCACGGTGACGGGTCCGGCGGTGGTGGCCCGCTCGCGCCGGCGCAGGGCGAACTGCTCGATGCCGAGCGCGCAGGCGATCAGCAGCGGGGCCGGGGCGGGCGGGGGCTCATCAGCTTCCCTTCGCCTCGGCGAGAAGCGGCTGCCCGGCGGCGGCCTTCGCCACGGGCGGCCTCTTGGCGAAGGGGTCGCCGTGCACGTACCGGCCGAGCGCGGTGAGCGGGAACACCTGCCGGTAGAGGTGGTAGTTGATGGAGAAGTCCCAGGGGAAGCCGGTGCCGGTGAAGTGCGGCTCGTCCCAGGAGCCGTCCTCGCGCTGGGTGTCCGCGAGCCACTGGACGCCGCGTTCGACGGCCCTGGACTCCTCTCCCCGCCGCGAGCAGCGCCATCAGCGCCCAGGCGGTCTGTGAGGCGGTGGAGGCGCCGCGGCCGCTCCACTCGCGGACGTAGCGGTAGGAGCGCAGGTCCTCGCCCCAGCCGCCGTCGTCGTTCTGCACCTTCTCCAGCCAGGTCACCGCCCGGCGGATCGCCGGGTGGAGGTGGGGAACCCGGCCGCGGTCAGCGCGGGGACCACGGAGCCGGTGCCGTAGAGGTAGTTCACGCCCCAGCGGCCGAACCAGGAGCCGTCGAGCTCCTGTTCGGCGAGCAGCCACTGGATGCCGCGCCGGGTGCGCGGGTCGTGGGTGAGGCCCTCGAAGGCGAGCATCTCCACGACGTGCGCGGTGACATCGGCCGACGGGGGTCGATGACCTCGCCGAAGTCGCAGAACGGCAGCCGGTTGGGGAACGGGCTGGTGTTGTCGACGTCGAAGGCGCCCCAGGCGCCGTTCTTCGACTGCATGCCGAGGTTCCAGCGGACCCCGCGCCCGATCGCGTTGTCCAGCCGCTCGGGGTCGTGGTGCTTGACCCGGCGCAGTGCGAGAACCACCTCGGCGGTGTCGTCGATGTCGGGGTAGTTGTCGTTGTGGAACTCGAACGCCCAGCCGCCCGGCGGGAGATGAGGGCGGCGTACGGACCAGTCGCCGGGCCGTACGATCTGCTCGCCGAGCATCCAGTCGGCGGCCTTGACCAGTTGGGGGTGGTCGGCGGGCAGGCCGGCGTCGGCCAGGGCGATGGTGGCGAGGCAGGTGTCCCAGACCGGGGACTGGCAGGCCTCGATCATCCGGGCGCCGTCCTCGCGCCACAGGGCGAACCGGTCCAGCGATTCCAGACCGGCCCGCATCACCGGGTGGTTGAGGTCGTACCCGAGCAGATGCAGCGCGATGACCGAGTAGACGGCCGGGGGCTGGATGCCGCCCCAGCAGCCGTCGTTCTCCTGGCGTTCGACGATCCAGCGGGCGGCGCTGTTCATGGCCGCTGCGCGCAGCCGGCGCGGAACCGCCCTGCGCAGGGTGTGCAGGGCCTTGTCGAGGCGCTGGAAGGCGCCCTCCCAGGTGTTCGCCGGGGCGAACGGCCGGGCGGGGTTGGGGTGTTCGGGGTCGGTGTGCAGTTCGTCCAGCGGGAACGGGGCGGGGCGCACCGGCCGTTTGGCGGAGACGATCGTCAGCGGCACGATGGTCTGCCGGGCCCAGCAGCCGAAGTCGTAGATGTTGAGCGGCAGCCAGGACGGGAACCAGATGAGCTCGGGCGGGAGTTCGGGCAGGTCCTCCCACTTCCACCAGCCGAACAGGGCCAGCCAGATCCGGGTGAAGACGCGGGCGGCGGCGATACCGCCCCGTCCTCTGATCCAGGCGGAGGCTCTCGCCATGTGCGGGGCGTCGGGCGGGTCGCCGGCCAGCCGCAGGGCGACATACGCCTCGATGGTGGCGGAGAGGTCGCCGGGTCCGCCGAAGAAGGTGGCCCAGGTGCCGTCCTCGCGCTGCTCGCCTCGGATGAACAGGGCGGCGGCGCGGGTGGTGTCCTCGTCGGAGATGCCGAGGAACTGGCGCAGCAGCAGGTCCTCGGCGTCCATCGTGACGTTGGTCTCGAGGTCGCCCTTCCACCAGCCCTGGTCGTCCTGTCTCGACAGCAGGAAGTCGGTGGCGCGCCGCATGGCGCGGGCGGCGGCGTCGGACGGTGCCCCGGTCGCCTCGGGGATGTCGGTGTCGGTGTCGCTGGCCGCGGTCACGCGGGACGGCAGGGCCGCCCCGGTGCTTCCGTCGGTCGTCGCTGTCATGGCTTCCCCTTCGTGCAGTCCTGCGAGTGGTGTCTGCTGTGGGTCCGCCGTCGGCCGGTGCCTTTCTCCTCGCCGCACCGGCCGGCGACTACGCGAGGGCTATTCGACCGATAGTGATCATCTCTTTCGTACGACGACGAAGTCCGCGAGCGCCGTGAACTGTTCCCGCACCCGGTCGGGCATGTCCACGGCGTCGAGGGCCTCGATGGCGATGGTGTGCTGGCGGCGTGCCTCCTGGGCGGTCCAGTCGCGTCCGCCGGCCTCCTCGATCAGGGCGGCACGCGCCGCGAACTCCTCCTCGGAGAAGGTCGCGAAGTCGCTGCCCTTGGCGTCCGCGGCGAGGATCTCGCCGAGCCGCTCGGAGGCACGGCCGCCCGCCGCCAGCGCGGCCACGACCGGGAGGACTTCTTGCGCTGGCGCAGGTCGCTCCAGGTCTGCTTGCCGGTGGCCTCCGGGTCGCCCCAGATGCCGAGGATGTCGTCGACGGCCTGGAAGGCGAGGCCGAGGTGGTAGCCGTACCGCTCCAGGCTGTCGGCGGTGCGGTCGTCCGCGCCGCCGAGCACCGCGCCGATGGAGCTGGCGCAGGCGAGGAGGGCGCCGGTCTTGTTGCCCTCCATCTCCAGGCACTCCTCGACGCTGACGCGGTCGCGGTGCTCGTAGGAGATGTCCTGGGCCTGGCCGTCGATGAGGGAACGGGTGGCGGTGGTCAGCCGGCGGGTGGCGCGGCCCGCCTCGACCGTGCCGAGTTCCAGCAGCACCTCGTTGGCCAGGGCGAACAGGGCGTCGCCGACCAGGATGGCCTGGGCGGGGCCGTGCACCTTCCAGACGGTGTCGCGGTGCCGGCGCTGTTCGTCGCCGTCCATCAGGTCGTCGTGCAGGAGGGAGAAGTTGTGGACCAGTTCGACGGCGACCGCGCCGGGCACACCGGTCTCGGGGCGGCCCCGGTGACCTCCGCGGACAGCATGGCGAGGGCGGGGCGTACCGCCTTGCCGCCGTCCCCGTCCGCGGGCCGGCCCTGGGCGTCGATCCAGCCGAAGTGGTACGCGGCGACGGTGTCCATGGGAGGTGCCAGGCGGTCGACGGCCGCCCGCAGTACCGGCGTGGCCAGGGTCCGGCCGCGCTCCAGGAGCGCGGACACGTCCACCGCGGTCCTTCGAGCGGCCTGCGAGGCCGGGGGCACAGTGGGCACAGTCTCTCCTCTTGTCGCGGTACCGGGAGTGCGGGATCCCGCCGCGCCGGTCTCGTACAGCATCAGGCCGCCTCCTCCAGTGCGAAGAGCCGGCTGGGGCGAGGGCGGCCGAGGGCGTTCAGCGCGGCGTCCGCCGCGCCGACGCCGCTGCGTACCGCGCTCTCCATGGTCGCGGGCCACCCGGTGGCGGTCCACGCTCCGGCCAGGTACAGGCCGGGTGCCTTGGTGCGGGCGCCGGGCCTGAGGCGTCCGACGCCGGGGGCGGGAGCGAACGTGGCGGTGCGCTCCCGGGTGACGAAGAAGTCCTCGACCCGGGCCTCGCGGCTGTGCGGCAGCAGCCGCTCCAGTTCGGGCAGGTACCGCTCACGCAGTACGGCGACCGGTTCGTCGATGTCGTCGTGGGCGACCGACTGGGACAGCGCCAGATACTGGCCGCGCTTCAGCCCGGAGGCGTCGGTGCGGTCGAAGACCCACTGCACGGGGTGCCGAGGGCGGCGAAGAAGGAGCGTCGAGCACCTTGCGGTCGTAGACGACGTGCATGTTGAGGATGGGCGCGGTGCCGATGGCGAGCAGCCGCCCGGGGTCGTCGAGCGCGCCTTCGGGCAGCAGGTCGTACGCCTCGCGCTGCGGTACGGCGAGGACGACGGCGTCGGCCGCGATCGTCTCGCCGGGCACCTCGACGCTCCATCCCCCGTTCCCGTCGGCGGAGACGGAGGTGACCCGGTTACGGACCTCGGTGCGCACGCCCGCGGCGTCGAGCGCCTCCCGGGCGAGCCGGTCGTGCAGGTCGCCCAGCGGCACCCGGGCCCAGCCGATGTCGGCCGCCGCGGGGTCGGACAGCAGACCGGTCTTGAACACCATCGCGGCGAGCGACAGGGACGTGTCGCCCGCGACGGCGTTGAGGGTGGCGACCCCGACCAGGTCCCACAGGGCCTCGACGGCGCGCGCCGACTGGCCGTGCGCGGTCAGCCAGCCGCCGAAGTTCTGGGCGTCCAGGGCCGGATCGGCGAGGTCGAGCCCTTCAGGGCCAGCGCGGCCCGGCCCACCCTGGCCCGGTCGGCGAGCGACAGGTGCGGATAGGTGGCGAGGCCGCGCCCCAGGTGCAGGGGCACGGGCAGCGCGTCGCGCCGCAGTCTGCCGAGCCGGCGTCCTCGGGCCGGTCGGCGTCGACGACGGGCACGTCGAGACGGTCCTGAAGCGGTGCCAGCGCGGCTCCGCCGATCCGGTCGAGGAACCAGCGGTAGGCAGTGCAGCAGCGCAGATACACGTGCTGGCCGTTGTCGACGGTCAGGTCGCCGCGCTGGAAGGAGAAGGCGAGCCCGCCCAGGCGCGGCCGGCCCTCGAGCAGGGTGACGCGGACCTGGGCGTCGGCCAGGGCGAGCGCGGCGGTGACGCCGGCGAGCCCGCCGCCGACGACCACGGCGTGCCGTCCCGCCGGGACGGAGGCGTCCGTGCGCGGCTGCTCGGAGTGTGTGCCGTGGCTCATGCGCCCTCCCCGACGGTGCGGAAGCGGCCGTCTCAGTGGGGGACGCGGCGCCGTGGCGGAGGGTTGCCCGCCGTTTGCCGCCGGGGTACGGGATGTCCATCAGGCACGCCTCCTGACGGTCCGCCGGGTCACATGCCGGGTGTCCAGGCCGGACAGGCCGCGCACCGCGACATAGGCCTTCTCGCGGCCGGGCAGGGAGACCCGGCCGCGCAGCACCGCCTCGGGGTCGCGCTCGATCCGGTCCAGGAGGCGGCGGTAGATGCCGGCCATGGCGGCGACACAGGCGCCGCTGCGCCGGTCGAGCAGCGGGAGCAGCCGGTAGCCCTCGGCGAAGAGGGCGCGGGCCCTGCGTACCTCGAAGTGCACCAGGCCCGCGAAGTCGGACCCTGTGGTGGCGTCGGCCCGGCGAAGCCGGCCGAACAGCCGAACTTGGCGAGGTCGTCCGCGGGCAGATAGGTGCGCCCGCCCTCGGCGTCCTCGCGGACGTCCCGGAGGATGTTGGTGAGCTGGAGGGCTAGACCGAGCGTGTCCGCGTACTCGGACGCCCGCTCGCCGCGCGGGCCCGGTTCGGCGCCGAACACGCCGAGCGAGAGCCGGCCGATGGCGCCCGCGACACAGCGGCAGTAGACCTTGAGGTCGTCCCAGGTCTCGTACGTCTCGCCGCGTACGTCCATCTGCACGCCGTCGATGAGTTCGTCCAGGCCGCCGAGCGGGATCGGGAAGTGTTCGGCGGCGTGCGCGAGGGCGACCGCGACCGGGTCGGTGTCGTCCTCGTCGACCGCGCCGTCCCGGATCCGGGTGAGCAGCGCCCTGGTGTCCTCCAGCCGGGTGACCTTGACGTCGTTCGCCAGCGGACCGTCGCCGATGTCGTCGACGCGCCGGGAGAACGCGTACAGCGCCGACATGGCGCGCCGCTTGGGCGTGGGCAGCAGCCGGATGCCGTAGGCGAAGTTGCGCGCCTGCTGTCCGGTGACGGTCTCGCAGTAGCTGTAGGCGGCGAGTACCGGTGCGGACATGGGTGGTTGCGACTCCACGGTCCGGATCACCCCTCTTCTCGCAGGGTCACGCCCGCCTGGCGCAGCAGCTGGACCCTGCCGGGCTTGGGCGGGCCGGGGAGTACGTCGTAGTCGGCGGCGGCGATCGCGTGGAGGGCCGCCCTTCCTCCCGCCACGAACCCGGCGAGCAGCAGTCTGAGCCTGCCGTGAACGCTACCCACGAGGGGGCGCCCGCATTCAGCAGCTCACGGGCGCGTTCCGCCTGGAACGCGACCAGGGCGCGCACCGACGCGCCGGCGCTGGGTGCGGCGAGGTCCGCTTCCGCACGTGGAAACGTTTCATGTCCGTGGCGGGCAGGTAGACGCGGTCGCGGCCGAGGTCCTCGGCGACGTCCTGAAGGTGTTCGACGATCTGGAGTGCGGTGCAGATGTCGTCGGAACGGCGCACCCGCTCCGGGGTCGAGGTGCCGGTGACGGCGAGGACCAGCCGGCCGACCGGGTTGGCGGACAGCTCGCAGTAGGCGAGCAGGTCGTCGTAGGTCTCGTACCGCTTGACGAGCTGGTCCTGGCGGTTGGCGGCGACCAGGCCGAGGAAGGGCTCGGGGTCAGTCCGTGGCGGCGGACGGTCGGCAGCAGCCGGCGCAGCAGCGGGTGGCGCGGGTCGGGGCCGGCCGGGTCGAACACCCGGTGAAGGTCCGCCTCGAAGGCGTCCAGCAGCACCAGCCGGTCGCCGGCCTCCTCCTCGGCGACTCCGAGGAGGCGGGCGTCGGCGCCGCCGGGGCCAGATCACCGTCGCCGATGTCGTCGACCAGTCGGGCGAAGCCGTACACCGCCATGAGGTCGGTGCGCCAGGACCGGGGCAGGAAGAAGGGGCCACCGGGAAGTTCTCGGCGGCGGCCTTGTCGAGGGTGGCGCGCTCGGTGTCGGCGGCGCGCGCCGCGGCCACGGGCGTCATCGCGGACTGCCATGGGCGGGGACGGCACACGCTGCGTTCACCTGGGGAGTTTCCGTAGCCATTGCCGTCACATCTCCCGTTCTACACTGCTGACCCAATGCACACTATTTCGGACACGCCGCCCAGGCTTTCGCCGGGCGGCCTCGTTGGATGGTGTCGGGCATTATGGCCCTGATTGCCGCCTTTCGGGACCGCTTCAGCTTACGTTGTACAACGCGGCGTGCTCCGGCGGGGGTCTCCGTGCACCACGACAACACACCGTTCGGTGTCAAGATTCCATAGGGCGGCCGGAGTTGACGCTTCCTTTGCAGACGCCGGGCCCCGCCGGACAGTTCCGGCGGGGCTCAGGGCTCGTCCGGGCTACTTGCCGGTGAACTTCTCGTACTCCCGGAGCACCTCGTCGGTGGGGCCGTCCATGCGCAGTTCGCCGCGTTCCAGCCAGAGGACGCGGTCGCAGGTGTCGCGGATCGACTTGTTGTTGTGGCTGACCAGGAAGACCGTACCGGCCTGCTTGCGCAGTTCCCGGATCCGGGCCTCGGAGCGCTTCTGGAACTTGCGGTCGCCGGTGGCCAGCGCCTCGTCGATCATCAGGACGTCGTGGTCCTTGGCGGCGGCGATGGAGAACCGCAGCCGGGCCGCCATGCCGGAGGAGTAGGTGCGCATCGGCAGGGTGATGAAGTCGCCCTTCTCGTTGATGCCGGAGAAGTCGACGATCTCCTGGTAGCGCTCCTTGATCTGCTCGCGGGACATACCCATGGCGAGGCCGCCCAGAATGACGTTCCGTTCGCCGGTGAGGTCGTTCATCAGGGCGGCGTTGACGCCGAGCAGGGAGGGCTGGCCGTCGGTGTAGACCTTGCCCCGTTCGGCGGGCAGCAGTCCGGCGATGGCCCGCAGCAGGGTCGACTTGCCCGAGCCGTTGGAGCCGATCAGGCCGATGGCCTCGCCCCGGTAGGCGACGAAGGAGACCCCGCGTACGGCGTGCACCTTGCGCACGCCCCGCTCCTCGCCCCGCTTGACGATGCGGCTGAGCGCCGCCGTGGCGCTGCCCTTGCCGGTTTTCGCGCCGTTGACGCGGTAGACGATGTGCAGATCGTCCGCGATGACCGTGGGGATCTTCGATTCGGTGGGGTCAGCCACGGCCGTACCTCTCCTCTGCCTTCCAGAAGTAGACGAACCCGATCACGCCGGCCAGCAGGGCCCAGCCCAGCGCGAACGCCCACACGTGCGGGGGCAGGTACGAGGAGCCGTAGCCGTCGATCATCGCGAAGCGGATCAGGTCCATGTAGACCGCGGCCGGGTTCCACTGCAGGACGTCGGCGAGCCAGCCGGGGACGTTCTTGCCCTCCAGCATCGCCGGGATGCTGAACATCACGCCGGACGCGTACATCCAGGTACGCAGCACGAACGGCATCAGCTGGGCCAGGTCGGGCGTCTTGCTGCCCATCCGCGCGAAGATCAGCGCGAGCCCGGTGTTGAACACGAACTGGAGCAGCAGCGCCGGGATCACCAGCAGCCAGGACAGGGCGGGCAGGCTCCCGAAGGCCATCACGACGACGACCAGCACGATCATCGAGAACAGCAGCTGCTGGAGCTGCTGGAGCGCGAAGGAGACCGGCAGCGAGGCGCGCGGGAAGTGCAGGGCCCGCACCAGCCCGAGGTTCCCGGAGATCGCCCGCACACCGGCGAGCACGGAGCTCTGGGTGAACGTGAACACGAACACGCCCGTCACCAGGAACGGCACGTAGATGTCGTGCGGGATGCCCCGGCGGGCGCCCAGCAGCAGACCGAAGATGAAGAAGTAGACGGCCGCGTTCAGCAGCGGGGTCGCCACCTGCCAGAGCTGGCCGAGCTTGGCCTGGCTGTACTGCGCGGTCAGCTTCGCCCGGGAGAAGGCGAGGATGAAGTGCCGCCGGTCCCAGAGCTGACGGACGTACTCCCGGAGGAGGGCCGGGCGCCGCTGACGGACAGCCCGTACTTGGCGGCGAGCCGCTCCGCCGTCAGGCCCTCGTCGGGCGGCACGGGCGCGCCGACCGCGACCGTGCCGTCGTGCGTGGTCTCACTCACTGGTGGAAAACTTTCGTCCTCGAGACGCCGGGCCCGGGGGCGGGCCCGGCATGGGCCGGGGAGCCCGGACAGGGCCCCGGTGTTCCGGACACGAGCTTGTCAGATGACGGGAGGCCGGCCCAGTCGGGTCAGCCGCCACACCGTACGCCACTTCATGGGCCGGCGGGGACCGCAGGGGTGGCCCAGCCCTCCCGGAATCCGCCGAACCACGCCTTCAGCGCGGGGCGCGAGGGCCGGCGCAGCAGGGTGAGGAGCAGCCAGACGCCCAGGTAGACGGGGACGAGGAGCGCGGGGAGATTGCGGCGGGCCAGCCAGACCCGGTTACGGGCGACCATACGGTGGTAGACCGCGTGCCGCGAGGGGGCCGTGGTCGGGTGGAACAGCACCATGTCGGACCGGTAGTCGATCATCCAGCCGGCGTCGAGGGCCCGCCAGGCCAGATCGGTCTCCTCATGGGCGTAGAAGAACTCGTCGGGCAGCCCCCGACCTCGGCGATGACCTTGGTGCGTACGGCGTTGGCGCCGCCGAGGAAGGTGGTGACGCGGGAGGAGCGCATCGGGTCGGAGGCGCGCAGCCGGGGGACGTGGCGGCGCTGGGTGGCCCCGGTCTCCGGGTCGGCGATACGGAAGCTGATGATGCCGAGCGCGGGGTCCGCCGTGAAGGCCTGCCGGCACAGCTCGGCGGTGTCGTGGCCGGCGAGCAGTCCGTCGTCGTCGAGGAAGAGCAGGACGTCGACGTCGGTGCCGCCGGGGCCGAAGGCCTCGATGCCGACGTTGCGGCCGCCGGGGATGCCGAGGTTCTCCGGCAGTTCGACGGTGCGTACGCCCTCGGGAACCTCGGGGACGGGCGAGCCGTTGCCGACGACGACCACCTGGACCGGGTCGCCGTCCTGCTTGGCGACCGAGTCCAGCAGGGCACGCAGTTCCTCGGGGCGGTTGCCCATGGTGATGATCACCGCGCCGACCTTCATGCCGGTGCTCACTTCAGCCTGCTGGAGGCGAGGACGGACACCAGGTGCAGCAGGGTCTGGAGCAGGGCGATGCCGGCCAGGACGGCGGTACCCAGGCGGGTGAAGAAGAGGTCGTCGCGGACCGCGTCCGCGATCGCGAGGACCAGGATCAGCAGGGACGCCTCGATGCCGAGGATGAGCCGGTGGAACTTGAACGCGGCGGCGGCCCGGCGGGCCAGCGCCATGCCGGAGGAGCGCATCTCGGCGGCGGCCTCCTTCACCGGCGGCAGCCCGTTCTGGTGCCGGGCGACGCCGACGAGGTCGGTCTCCGCCTTGATCAGGATGGCGCCGAGGGCGGCCAGGGTGCCGAGGAAGGCCCAGAGCCAGTCGATCCGTCCGCTGCCGAACGGGTCAGCGGCGCGCAGGCCGAGGCCGACCAGGACGGCCGCGTCGGTGAGATAGGCGCCGACCCGGTCCAGGTAGACCCCGCCGAGCGAGTACTGCTTGCGCCAGCGCGCTATCTCGCCGTCGACGCAGTCCAGCAGCAGGTACAGCTGCACGGCGACGACGCCGAGGACGGCCCCGGGATCCCCGGCACCAGCAGTGCCGGGGCCGCGAGGACGCCGCAGACGGTCATCAGGTACGTGAGCTGGTTGGGCGTGACCCTGGTGTTCACCAGGTAGCGGTCCACCCGCAGGGACACCTCGCGCATATAGAGGCGCCCCATCCAGTGCTCACCGCTGCGCCGGTCCTTGACCCCGGGGGTGGACGACCGGACGGAGTTCAGCTACCGATGGCCTTGACATAGTCGGCGTAGACGTCCTTGATCTGTTCGGTTTTCAGGTCGAGATGTTCGAGAATGGTGAAGCGGCCGGGGCGGGTCTCCGGGGCGAACTCGACGACCCGGACGAACTCGTCCACGGTGAATCCGATCTCCTCCGGCAGCACCGGAAGACCGTGCCTGCGCAGCACCTCGGCCATGGCGGCCGATTCGTCGTGGGCACCGCGCAGATACATCGCGAAGGCCGCGCCCAGTCCGCACTGCTCGCCGTGGGCGGCGGCCCGCTGGGGGTGGAGCAGGTCGAAGGCGTGGTTGATCTCGTGGCAGGCGCCGGATCCGGGACGGAGTCGCCGGAGACGGACATGGCGATCCCGGTGAGCACCAGCGACTCGGCCAGTACCTGGAGGAAGCCGTCGTCACCGACCCCGCCCGGGTGCCGCAGCACCGCCTCGCCGGCCTGCCGGGCCATGGCGGCGGCCAGGCCGTCGACCTTCTCGCCGTTGACGCGGTGGGACAGTTCCCAGTCGGCGACGGCGGAGATGTTGGAGACGGCGTCGCCGATGCCGGACCGGACGAATCGGACCGGGGCCTCGCGGATGACGTTGAGGTCGATGACGACCGCGATCGGGTTCGGCACTCCGTACGAGCCGCGGCCCGCGTCGTTGTCGAGGGTGGCGACCGGGGAGCAGAGGCCGTCGTGCGCGAGGTTGGTGGCGACGGCGACCAGGGGCAGGCCGACGCGCGCCGCGGCGAACTTGGCGCAGTCGATGATCTTCCCGCCGCCGAGGCCCACGACCGCGTCGTAGCGGCCGGCCTTCATGGCGCCCGCCAGCCGGACCGCGTCGTCGATGGTGCCGCCGCCGACCTCGAACCAGTCGGCGCCGGGCAGCGAGGGCGCGACCCGCTCGCGCAGCCGGGCGCCCGAACCGCCGCTGACGGCGATGGCGAGCCGGCCCGACTGCGAGATGCGCTCGTCGGCGAGGACACAGGCCAGGTCGTCCAGGGCACCCGGGCGGATGTCCACGACGACCGGCGAGGGGATGAGCCGGGTCAGTACTGGCACGCGATCTCCCGTCCACGGGCGAGGTCGTCGTGGTTGTCGATCTCGACCCACGGGACGTCGCCGATCGGCGCCACGTCGATCCGGAAGCCGCGGTTCACCAGCTCCTGGTAGCCGTGCTCGTAGAACTGCTGCGGGTCGGTCTCCCAGACGGTCTTCAGCGCGTCGGCGAGTTCGGCGGCGGCGGCGCCCTCGATGAGGGTGACGCCGATGTACTCGCCCGTCGCCTCGGCCGGGTCCATCAGCTTGGTGATCCTCGTCATCCCCTTCTCGGGGTCGGCGACGACCTTCATCTCCTCGTCGGCGAGCTTCTTCACCGTGTCGAGGGCCAGGATGATCTTCTTGCCGTCGCCGCGGGCGGCGAGCAGGGTCTTCTCGACGGAGACCGGGTGGACGGTGTCGCCGTTGGCGAGGATCACCCCGTCCTTGAGGGCGTCACGGCCGCACCACAGGGAGTAGGCGTTGTTCCACTCCTCGGCCTTGTCGTTGTCGATGAGCGTCAGCTTCAGACCGTACTTGGCCTCCAGGGCCGCCTGGCGCTCGTAGACGGCCTCCTTGCGGTAGCCGACGATGACGCCGACCTCGGTCAGCCCGATCTCGGCGAAGTTGCCGAGGGTGAGGTCCAGGACCGTCGGTTCGCCCTCTGTACCCGCGGGCCCGACCGGCACCAGCGCCTTGGGAAGGCTGTCGGTGTAGGGGCGCAGACGCCGTCCGGCGCCTGCCGCCAGCACAAGGCCGATCATGCGGGTTCTCCTTCGTCGTGTACGGCGGGCGCCCCGGAGGAGGCCCAGAAGCGGATGCTCTCGACGAGCACCAGCAGCGCCACGGCCACGGCGAGGACCGTGAGCGCGACGGTGAACTGTGAGGCGGTGAGCACCGCGGCCAGAACGGCGACCGCGAGCGTGCGGCCCTCGTGTCCCCCGATCGCCCGCACCAGCCAGCGCGGGGACGCGCCCGCGTTGCCGCGGATGCGGTAGACCGTGTCGTAGTGATGGTAGGCGACCGCGGCCACCAGCCCGTAGGCCGCCGGAAGGGCTCCGTTCACGTTCGCGTCGGCCGCGAGCGCGAGGACGGTGCCGTACTCGGCGGCGCGGAGGAACGGCGGGACCAGCCAGTCGAGGGCGCCCTTGAGGGGCGGGTGACGGCGAGGGCGGAGGTCAGGACGTAGCCGCAGGCGGCGATGGCCGTCCAGGGGCCGCCGAAGCCGGTGAGGACGGCGGTGACGGTGACGGCGAGGCCGCCGAGCAGGGCGAGCGCCGGAACGGCGAAGCCGGGCAGCCGGCGGGCGGTCCGGTCCAGCGGGCCGGCCAGCGCCTGGGCGAGCGGGCCGGAGTCGGCGAGGTCCGCCAGCGCCCGCGCGGCCCGGTCGGTGCGCCGCGCCTTGCGGGTCAGCGAGCGCAGAACCCGGCCCGCCGTGGTGTACGTCGCGGCGAAGGCGCAGCCGATGAGCAGGGCGTAGAAGGTGATCCGGGGGTGGTGACGGCCGTGAGGACGGCGATCATCGCCCAGCGTTCACCGATCGGCAGGACGATCATGCGGCGCAGCCAGACCGTCCAGCCGACGCTGTCGAGCTTGTCGGAGAGGGCGGCGGTGGGGCTCGTGTTGGCGGAGGCGTCGTGGTTGGCCTCGTTGAAGGAGAAGTCCACGACGTGCCGGCAGGTCTGCAGGATCATCGCGCCGAGGGCGAGCGCCCATACGTCGTCGCCGCCCCGGGCGGCGCCGAGGGCGAGGCCGGCGTAGTAGGCGTACTCCTTGGCGCGGTCGAAGGTGGCGTCGAGCCAGGCGCCGAGGGTGGAGTACTGCAGGGAGTAGCGGGCGAGCTGGCCGTCGGTGCAGTCCAGCACGAAGGAGGCGATGAGCAGCGCGCCCGCGGCGACGAAGCCGCCGCGGGTGCCGGTGGCGGCGCAGGCGGCGGCTATCAGCGCTGTGAGCAGGGAGGCGGTGGTGACCTGGTTGGGGGTCAGTCCGCGACGGGCGCACCAGCGGGCGATGTAGCGGGAGTACGGGCTGATGAAGTGGGTGGTGAAGAAGCCGTCGCGGGCCTTCACCGCCGACTTCAGGCGGACGGCCTCGTCGTCGACGGCGGCGACGGCCTGCCGGGCCTCGTTACGGGTCTGGGGGTCCCCGGGGACGGTGGCGACGAGGCTGCCCAGTTCGGGGCGGTGCAGGTCGGCGCCGTCGGTGTCGAGGGCGCCGGCGATCCGGTCGGCCAGGCTGTCGACGAGGACGGCGCCGCCGGCCGCGGAGTTCTCGCGGGCCAGGGCCCGGGTCAGGGCCTGCCGGCCGGCGGGCTGGGCGGTGACCGCGCCGGTGATCGAGGAGAGCGGGAAGCGGGGGTCGGTGAGGCCGAGGCGCAGGGCGTGCACATGGCCCACGAAGCGGGCGTCGACGACGGCGACCCGCTGTCCGGCGGGCACCGCCGCGAGCAGCGTCTCGGCCTCGGTGGTGCCGGTCGCGATCCGTACGTCGAAGCCGAGGGAGCGCAGATCGCCCTCGAGTGACGAACCGGGGACCGGCGGACCGGTGAGGATGGCGGTCGACAACCGAATCTCACTCCCTGGGTGCCGACGCGTCGACGCCGGTCATGTACACGATGAGCCGCCCGTGCGGGTCCCCGGGCGACATGTCGGCAGAGGTTATCGGATGCCCACCAGGCCGTGTTCACCGGCCGTTCGACGAGTGGATCGGCGTGGTTCGCCCGTGCGCCGCTGCCGCGATCATCATCGGTGATGCGGGGCCCGGCCCACAAACCGCCCTGGCGCGGCGGGCAGGTGCCGCACAGCCGACCGCCGGGGCCGCCCGGCACAGGGCGAGCGCTGCTCACCGGCGGAGCCGGCTATATCGGGGCCATGCGGCACGGGCCATGACCGGTGCCGGGGAACGGGTCGTCGGGCTGGACGATCTCCCGGCCGGGGTGCCGGCACGGCTGCCCGAGCCGATCACGGCCATCGGCGAGGCCGCCGGGGACACCCGCGCCCCGAGGTCGTGGAGGACCGCCGTCCCGGCGACGCGCCCCGCGCGGTGGCGTCGGCCGCCCGCGCGGAGGAACGGCTGGGCCGGACCGCCCGGCGCCCGGCGCCCGGTGCCCGGTGCCCGGCGCCCGGTGCCCGGTGCCCGGTGCCCGGTGCCCGGTGCCCGCGATGATCGGGCCGGCCTGGCGGGGCCGGCGACCGCACCATGACCGCCGGACCCCGCCGGGCTTCTGACCTGCTGATCGTTTCCGCAGGTCAGGGCACATGACAACGGTGTTCAGTGCCGCGTTGCGGATACCCTCCCCGTAGTTGACTGTGGTCCGGACGGGGTCACTGGAAGGGGTTCTGGGCATGGGGGCAGGGCACGATCACGGGCATGCGCACGGCGCGCCCGCCGGCGGTACCGCGAGCGCCGCGTACCGCGGCAGGCTGCGGATGGCGCTGGCGATCACGCTCACCGTCATGGTCGTGGAGATCGTCGGCGGGCTCATGGCCGACTCGCTGGCGCTGGTGGCGGACGCCGCCCACATGGCGACGGACGCGCTGGGGCTCGGGATGGCGCTGGTCGCCATCCACGTCGCGAACCGCCCGCCGAGCGAGCGCCGCACCTTCGGGCTGGCCCGCGCGGAGATCCTGGCCGCGCTGGCCAACTGTCTGCTGCTGCTCGGTGTCGGCGGCTATGTGCTGTACGAGGCGGTCGAGCGGTTCGTCACCCCGGCCGGCACCGAGGGCGGTCTGACGATGGTGTTCGGCGCGATCGGCCTGGTCGCCAACATGGTGTCGCTGACACTGCTGATGCGCGGGCAGAAGGAGAGCCTGAACGTGCGCGGCGCCTTCCTGGAGGTGGCGGCGGACGCGCTCGGCTCCCTCGCGGTCATCCTCGCCGCGCTGGTGATCGTGACCACCGGCTGGACGGCCGCCGACCCGATCGCCTCCCTGGTGATCGCGGTGATGATCGTGCCGCGCACCTGGAAGCTGCTGCGCGAGACCCTGGACGTCCTGCTGGAGTCCGCCCCCAAGGGTGTCGACATGGGGCAGGTGCGGGCGCACATCCTGGCCACGGAGGGCGTCGAGGACGTGCACGACCTGCACGCGTGGACGATCACCTCGGGGATGCCGGTGCTCTCCGCGCACGTGGTGGTCAGCTCCGACGCCCTGAACGCCATCGGGCACGAGAAGATGCTGCACGAGCTGCAGAACTGCCTGGGCGCCCACTTCGACGTGGAGCACTGCACCTTCCAGCTGGAGCCCCGCGGACACGCGGAGCACGAGGCGCGCCTCTGTCACTAGGGGCGACCCGCGCGCGCCCGCGCGCCGGGGAACGCGGCCTTCCGCCCCCGCGTGGGGCGGTCCGGGACATGCGGGGGTGTCGGGGAGTGCCGGGAGTGCCGGATTCGTGCGGCAGACTGGGGCGCGAAGACCGAGTGAAGGATGGGTATGCCGATCACACCTGCCACCGCGACGAACAGCCCGTCGAACGGCGCCGCCGAGCCGATTTTGCTGGAACTGGTCGACGAGGACGGCGTGACGATCGGTACGGAGGAGAAGCTCGCCGCACATCAGCCACCGGGAAAGCTGCACCGGGCGTTCTCGGTGTTCCTGTTCGACGAGCGGGGGCGGCTGCTGCTGCAGCAGCGGGCGCTGGGCAAGTACCACTCCCCGGTGTGTGGTCGAACACCTGCTGCGGCCACCCCTACCCCGGTGAGGCGCCGTTCACGGCGGCGGCCCGGCGGACCTTCGAGGAGCTGGGTGTGTCCCCGTCGCTGCTCGCCGAGGCGGGCACGGTCCGCTACAACCATCCGGACCCGGCCTCGGGTCTGGTGGAGCAGGAATACAACCACCTCTTCGTCGGGATGGTGCAGTCGACGGTGCGGCCGGATCCCCAGGAGGTGGGGGCCACGGCGTTCGTGACCCCGGCGGAGCTGGCGGAGCGGCACGCGCGGGACACGTTCTCGGCCTGGTTCCCGACGGTCCTGGACGCGGCCCGCCCGGCGGTCCGCGAGCTGACGGGAGCGGCGGCGGGCTGGTGACCGCCGGGGCAGGGCGCCGGTGACCGTCAGGACAGGGCGGAAGGCTTGAGCGGCAGGGCGACCCAGATCACCTTGCCGCCGGTCGTGGTGTGCTCGACCTCGCAGGCGCCGCCCGCCTCGCGGGTGATCTCCCGCACCAGGAGCAGTCCGCGTCCGCCGGTGCGGCCGTGGTCGGTCTCCAGGGCGGTGGGCCGGTAGGGGTGGTTGTCCTCCACGGCCACCCGCACCCACTCGGCGCCGACGGCGACCTCCACGGCGAGCATCGGGGACAGCAGCGCCGCGTGCCGTACGGCGTTGGTGACCAGCTCGGAGACGATCAGCAGCAGTCCCTGTACGACGTCGTCGGCGACCGGTACCCCTGGCGCAGCAGCAGGTCCCGCACGGCGTGGCGCGCGTGCGGGACCGAGGCGTCGACGGCCGGGGCGGTGAACCGCCAGACACCTTCGTACGGAAGCTGATCGCCGCTCTCACGCTCGGTTGTCACCACACGCAGAGTGTTGGTACCGATCGCCTCCGCACCTCGTCACTGAAAAGAAGTCAGCGGATATCGAGCGTTTCCGACCGATCGCTTGTACCACGGTTCCCTGCGGGACCGTTCGGGTCCGTTCTGTGCCGGGTCGGCACACTATTCGGGTTGTACGGGTTTGACGGCCCGGTGTTCGCCCGCCTCCGGTGCGGCCTGGGCCGTCTCCTCGCCGGCCAGCCGTTCGGAGACCATGCCGACGATCCGGCGGCCGCCGTAGCCGGTGGCGATCAGGCCGAGCCCGTCGAAGAGCAGGGAGAGCGAGAAGAACGTCCCGATGACGTACTGGCTGCTGCTCGGCCAGGTGGTCAGCACCAGGATGCCGAGGAGCAGTCCGAAGGCGCCCTGCACCAGAGTCCAGCCGAACTGCGGTCCGCGCACCACCAGACTGCCGACCAGGCGGAACAGCCCGCCGGTGAGGAACAGCAGGGCGGCGAACATGGTGAGCGCCTCGGCCGCGGCCTCGGGTGTCTTCAGGACGACCACACCGGCCGCGATGTTGAGGGCGGCGACGACCACGCCGAGCCAGAAGAAGTTGGTGGCCCGCGCCTGGACGGCGTGCAGCAGTCCGACCACACCGCCGATCAGCAGCAGCCAGCCGAACAGCACCATCGAGGTCAGGGTGGCGACACCCGTGTAGACGAGGCCGACGAGGCCCGCGAGGACCAGGATCACGCCGAGTACGGCGAGCCAGCCAAAGCCGCGGCTCAGTTTCGCGGTCTCGTCCCGCGGTGTGGCGGACCTGGCCATGACTGCCTCCTCGCTCCCGCTTCCTCTCCCGGTCTCCGCCGCCCGGACCTCCCCGCCGACCGTCCCCTGCCGGGCCGGCTCCCTGCCGCCGGGCGCCGGAACCGGGGCGGATAGCATCCGGCGCATGGAGCCCCAGTTGCTGCACGACGTCTCCGGGCACGTCGCCACGGTCGTCATCCGCCATCCCGCGAAGCGCAACGCCATGACGGCCGCGATGTGGGGTTCCCTGCCGCCGCTGCTGGAAACCCTGGCGTCCGATCCGGACGTACGGGTGCTGGTGCTCACCGGCGAGGGCGGCACGTTCTGCGCCGGCGCCGACATCTCCACCCTCCGGGGTCGCCGCTCGAGGCTCAGCGGCTGGCGGTGGCGGCGGAGGAGGCGCTCGCCGCCTTCCCCAAGCCGGCGCTGGCGGCGGTCCGCGGTCACCGTGTGGGCGGCGGGGCGCAGCTGGCGGCGGCCTGCGATCTGCGGTTCGCCGAGGAGGGGCCCGGTTCGGGGTGACGCCGGCGAAGCTCGGCATCGTCTACCCGGCGTCCGCGACCCGTCGGCTGGTTTCCCTGGTGGGCCCGGCGACCGCCAAGTACCTGCTGTTCTCGGGCGAGTTGATCGATGCCGGGCGGGCGCTGCGCACGGGTCTGGTGGACGAGGTGCTGCCGGAGGGCGAACTGGACGGGCGGGTCGCGGAGTTCGCGCGGATCCTGGCGTCCCGCTCGCAGCTGACGCAGGCGGCGGCGAAGGAGTTCGCGAACGGCCGCACCGACCGGGACGCGTACTGGAGCGAGCGGGCCTCCAGAAGCGGCGACACCGCGGAGGGCGTCGCCGCGTTCCTGGAACGCCGCCCGCCCCGCTTCACCTGGTCTACGTCAGGATGAACCGGCTCTTCGACCGGAACTCCGCCACGAGGTGCGCGGGCGCCTTCCGCGGTGAGCCGGCGTCGTAGGGCGGCTGCGGGTCGTACTCGGTGAGGAGCTGGACGGCCTGGGCGTGTTCGTCGCCGGCGATCCGGCCGAGCAGGGTGAGCCCCATGTCGATGCCGGAGGAGACCCCGGCCGCGGTGACGTACTTGCCATCGGTCACCACCCGCTCCCCGGCCGGCTCGGCGCCGTACCGCTTCAGCTGGTCGAGTGCCAGCCAGTGGGAGGTGGCCCGCCGGCCGCGGAGGAGTCCGGCCGCGGCCAGCAGCAGCGATCCGGTGCACACGGACGTGGTCCAGGTGCTGGTGGCGTCGGCGGTGCGCAGCCAGTCCAGCAGCGTGCCGTTCTCCATCTGGGGTGTCTGGCCGGGGCCGCCGGGGACGACGACGATGTCCGGGGACGGCACCTCGTCCAGGGTCCGGTCGGCGGTGAGGGCCAGGGCGCCGGTGTCGGTGCGTACGGGCCCGCTCCGTTCGGCGACGAACACGGTCCGCGCGTCCGGGAGCCGGCCGAGGGTCTCGTAGGGGCCCACCGCGTCCAGGGCGGTGAAGCGGTCGAAGAGGACGATGGCGATCTGCATCGGCTTCCTTTCAGGCATGGGCGGGTGCGGGGGCGGGGCGGAAGCGGCGGCGGTACTCCGCCGGTGACGCGCCGAGGGTCCGGACGAAGGCGCGGCGCATCGCCTCGGGGTGCCGTAGCCGCTCGCGCGGAGATCTCCTCGACGCCGCCGGTGGTGTCCTCCAGCAGACGGCGGGCGTGTTCGAGGCGTACGCGGTCGACGTAGCGGCCCGGCGTCGTACCGGTCTCGGTGCGGAAGGCGCGGGCGAAGTGCCGCGGGGAGAGGGCCGCGCGGGCGGCGAGGGCCTCGACGGTGAGGTCGGCGCCGGGATGCTCGGTGATCCACTGCTGAAGCTCGCGCAGGGGTTCGCGCTGGGCGGTCTGGGCGGCGAGCTGGACGCTGAACTGGGCCTGGTTGCCGGGCCGGCGCAGGAACACCACCAGGTGCCGGGCGATGGTGAGGGCGGTCTCGCGGCCGAGGTCCTCCTCGACGAGGGCGAGCGCGAGGTCGATGCCCGAGGTGACGCCGGCGGAGGTGGCGACCCGGCCGTCCCGGACGTAGATGGGGTCCGGGTCGACCTCGACGGCCGGATGGTTCCTGGCCAGGGTGTCGCAGTAGGCCCAGTGCGTGGTGGCGCGCCGGCCGTCCAGCAGCCCGGCCCCGGCGAGCAGGACCGCTCCGGTGCAGACGGAGACCAGCCGCTCGGCGTGCGGCCCGTGCCGCCGCAGCCAGTCGGTCAGGCGGGCGTCCGGCCGACGGGTGCCCTTGCCGCCGGGCACGAGCAGCGTGTGCGGGCGGGGCGCGTCGGCGAGCGCCCCGTCCGGTACGACGGTCAGCCCGCTGGTCGTGCGCACGGGAGCGCCGTCCAGGGACGCGGTGCACAGCCGGTACGTCCCCGGGGTGTGCTGCTCGGCGCCCGCGAAGACTTCCACGGGGCCGGTGACATCGAGACTCTGCACGCCGTCGAAGAGGACGACGAGAACGGTTCGCTGCGCCATGCCGACGATTCTTCGCGGCACCCGCCATGGCCGCAACGACGAGTTCCCCACCCTTTCCGCCATGCCCGCATGCATGTTGACGCGTTGACGAGGTACACGGTCCTCGGTCCGGCCGAACGGCGGCCGGGCGGGAGGAAAGGAGTTCGACGTGCTGCGTGCCATCGCGGATGTACTGCGTCAGATCGGCGGCGCGATCGCCACTGTGGTGACCCTGCCGTTCCGGGCGCTCGCCAGGCTGTTCGGCGGGGCCTCGTCCTCCGCTCGGGGCGGCCGCGCCTGACGCCGCCCGAGCGCTCCCCGGCGCGTCGCCGCCCTGATCCACGATTGTCGGCGCCACCTGCCACAATTGCCGCGCAACCTCAGTGGAGAAGGCGGTACGGGAACGTGACGACACCCCTGACAGGGTCCATCGAAAGCAGGATCGCCGAGGAGCTCGGCGTACGGGAGCGGCAGGTCAAGGCCGCGGTGGAGCTGCTCGACGGCGGTTCGACCGTGCCGTTCATCGCCCGCTACCGCAAGGAAGCGACGGAGATGCTCGACGACGCGCAGCTGCGCACGCTCGAGGAGCGGCTGCGTTATCTGCGGGAGCTGGAGGAGCGCCGGGCGGCGATCCTCGACTCGGTGCGCGAGCAGGGCAAGCTCACCGATGAGCTGGAGGCGCGGATCCGGGGCGCGGAGACCAAGGCGCGCCTGGAGGACGTCTACCTGCCGTACAAGCCCAAGCGGCGCACCAAGGCGCAGATCGCGCGCGAGGCGGGTCTCGAACCGCTGGCGGACGGGCTGCTCGGCGATCCGGGCGTCGAGCCCCTCGCCGCGGCCGCCGCGTTCGTGGACGCCGGCAAGGGCGTCGCCGACCCGCAGGCCGCGCTGGACGGCGCGCGGGCGATCCTCACCGAGCGGTTCTCGGAGGACGCGGACCTGATCGGCGAGGTGCGCGAGCGCATGTGGGTGCGCGGGCGGCTGGCCGCGAAGGTGCGTGACGGCAAGGAGGAGGCGGGCGCGAAGTTCTCCGACTACTTCGACTTCGCCGAGCCGTTCACCGAGCTGCCCTCGCACCGGATCCTGGCAATGCTGCGGGGTGAGAAGGAGGAGGTCCTCGACCTCGTCCTGGAACCCGAGGAGGCGGTGGACGGCCCGTCGTCGTACGAGGGGATCGTCGCGAGCCGCTTCGGGATCTCCCAGCAGGGGCGTCCGGGCGACAAGTGGCTGGGCGACACGGTCCGCTGGGCCTGGCGTACGCGCATCCTGGTGCACCTCGGCATCGACCTGCGGCTGCGGCTGCGTACGGCGGCGGAGGACGAGGCGGTACGGGTCTTCGCGGCGAACCTGCGCGATCTGCTGCTCGCCGCCCCCGCCGGTACGCGCGCGACGCTCGGCCTCGACCCCGGTTTCCGTACGGGTGTGAAGGTCGCCGTGGTGGACGCGACCGGCAAGGTCGTCGCCACGGACGTGATCCACCCGCATGTCCCGGCCAACCGGTGGGACGAGGCGATCGCGAAGCTGGCGCGGCTGGCGAAGGAGCACGCGGTCGAGCTGATCGCGATCGGCAACGGTACGGCGTCCCGCGAGACCGACAAGCTCGCCGGTGAACTCATCGCCAAGCACCCTGAGCTGAACCTGACGAAGGTGATGGTGTCCGAGGCGGGCGCCTCCGTGTACTCGGCGTCCGCGTTCGCCTCGCAGGAGCTGCCCGACATGGACGTGTCGCTGCGCGGCGCGGTGTCGATCGCGCGCCGGCTCCAGGATCCGCTGGCGGAGCTGGTGAAGATCGACCCGAAGTCGATCGGCGTCGGCCAGTACCAGCACGATCTGTCCGAGGTGAAGCTGTCGCGTTCGCTGGACGCGGTGGTGGAGGACTGTGTGAACGGCGTGGGGGTCGACGTCAACACCGCGTCCGCTCCGCTGCTCGCCCGGGTCTCCGGCATCTCCTCCGGGCTCGCCGAGAACATCGTGGCGCATCGGGACGGCAACGGTCCGTTCCGGTCACGGAGCGAGCTGAAGAAGGTGTCCCGGCTCGGCCCGAAGGCGTTCGAGCAGTGTGCGGGCTTCCTGCGGATCCGGGGCGGTGCCGATCCGCTGGACTCGTCGAGTGTGCACCCGGAGACGTATCCGGTGGTGCGGCGGATGGTGAAGTCCTCCGGGGCGGACGTCGCCGCGCTGATCGGGAACACGGCGGTGCTGCGGTCGCTGCGGGCGGGGACTTCGTCGACGAGACGTTCGGTCTGCCGACGGTGAGCGACATCCTGAAGGAACTGGAGAAGCCGGGCCGGGACCCGCGTCCGGCGTTCAGGACGGCCGTGTTCAAGGAGGGGTCGAGAAGATCTCCGATCTGGTCTCCGGGATGGTGCTGGAGGGGGTCGTCACGAACGTGGCCGCGTTCGGGGCGTTCGTGGACGTCGGTGTGCATCAGGACGGGCTGGTGCATGTGTCGGCGATGTCCAGGACGTTCGTGAAGGACCCGCGGGATGTGGTGAAGCCGGGGGACATCGTCAAGGTGAAGGTGCTCGAGGTCGATATTCCGCGGAAGAGGATCTCGCTGACGCTGCGGCTGGACGACGAGGCCGCGCCTCAGCGGGAGCAGCGGGGGCAGCGCGGGGAGCAGCGGCAAGGGGCGGGCCCCCAAGCAGCGGCAGGGGCGGTCCGGTTCCGGGGGAAGGGGCGGTCTGCCACCGCGCCTGCTCCGGCCGACGGGGCGATGGCTGACGCGTTGCGGCGGGCCGGGTTGGCGTAGGCGCGGCCTCGTCGGGGCTGGGCGGGACGGGTGCGCGGGCCCGGCGCTTGCCGGGTGCCGCCCGCGCCCACCCGTGCCGCCCTGGCGGCACGACTGCCCGCGGAGGGAGCGGGGTGACTGCCCGCGGAGTGACCGGGCGGGCGGGTGACCGCCCGCCGTCAGGCGGGGTCTCCGTCACCTTGCCGTCCGTGACCTCCAGACGCCTCGTCACGTGCACCGCGTCGAGCATGCGGCGGTCGTGGGTGATGAGGAGGAGGGTGCCCTCGTAGGTGTTGAGGGCGGATTCGAGTTGTTCGATGGCCGGCAGGTCCAGGTGGTTGGTCGGCTCGTCGAGGATCAGCAGGTTGACGCCTCTGCCCTGGAGGAGGGCCAGCGCGGCTCGCGTGCGTTCGCCCGGGGAGAGGGTGGCCGCGGGGCGTACGACGTGGTCCGCCTTGAGGCCGAACTTGGCCAGGAGCGTGCGGATGTCCGCCGGGTCCAGTTCGGGGACCGCCGGACGGAACGCGTCGAGGAGGTTCTCCGGGCCGTGGAACAGCGCGCGGGCCTGGTCGACCTCGCCGACCAGGACTCCCGAGCCCAGGGAGGCGTGCCCGGCGTCGAGGGGACGCGGCCCAGGAGGGCGTCGAGCAGGGTCGACTTGCCGGCGCCGTTCGCGCCCGTGACCGCGACCCGGTCCGCCCAGTCGATCTGAAGGGACACCGGGCCGAGCGTGAAACCGCCGCGCCTGACCTCGGCGTCGCGGAGGGTGGCGACGACCGCGCCCGAGCGGGGGCCGACGCGATCTCCATGCGCAGTTCCCACTCCTTGCGCGGCTCCTCGACCACCTCCAGGCGCTCGATCATGCGCTGCGTCTGGCGCGCCTTCGCGGCCTGCTTCTCGCTGGCCTCGCTGCGGAACTTGCGGCCGATCTTGTCGTTGTCGTTGCCCGCCTTGCGGCGCGCGTTCTTCACGCCCTTGTCCATCCAGGAGCGCTGTGTCTGCGCCCGGTCCTGGAGCGCGGACCGCTTGTCCGCGTACTCCTCGTAGTCGTCGCGGGCGTGCCTGCGGGCAACCTCCCGCTCCTCCAGATAGGCCTCGTAGCCACCGCCGTAGAGGTTGATCTGCCGCTGGGCCAGGTCGAGTTCGAGGACCTTGGTGACCGTGCGGGTGAGGAACTCGCGGTCGTGGCTGACGACGACCGTGCCGGCCCGCAGGCCGGTCACGAAGCGTTCGAGGCGTTCCAGGCCGTCCAGGTCGAGGTCGTTGGTGGGCTCGTCGAGGAGGAAGACGTCGTAGCGGGAGAGGAGGAGGAGGCGAGGCCGGCGCGGGCCGCCTGGCCGCCGGAGAGTGAGGTCATCGGCTGGTCCAGGCCGACGGCCAGGCCGAGGGAGTCGGCGACCTCCTCGGCACGCTCGTCGAGGTCGGCGCCGCCGAGCGACAGCCAGCGCTCCAGGCTGGTGGCGTACGCGTCGTCCGCGCCGGGCGCGCCGTCGACCAGGGCCTGAGTCGCCTCGTCCATGGTCCGCTGGGCCTCGGCCACACCGGTACGGCGGGCCAGGAACTCCCGGACGCTCTCGCCGGGCCGGCGCTCGGGCTCCTGCGGGAGGTGCCCGACGGTCGCGGTGGGCGGGGAGAGGCGCAGCTCGCCCCGCTCCGGTGCGGTGAGGCCGGCCAGCAGGCGCAGCAGAGTGGACTTGCCCGCTCCGTTGGCGCCGACGAGACCGATCACGTCGCCGGGGGCGACGACGAGGTCGAGACCGGTGAACAGGGAGCGGTCGCCGTGCCCGGCGGCGAGGTTCTTGGCGACGAGTGTGGCAGTCATCAGACAGCCGATCCTAACGGCCGGGTGCGGAGGGACGCCGCCGGGTGTCCCCGCCGCACCCGCGTCACCAGGGCGCATGACGTCTTCCGCTACCGTCCCCGCATGGGAACGGAGCCGGACTGCGATGTGCTGGTGATCGGCGGCGGGGTCGTCGGTCTGACGACGGCGGTGGTCCTCGCCGAGCGAGGAGTACGGGTACGGCTGTGGACGCGCGACCCGGTGGAGCGGACCACCTCGGCGGTCGCGGGCGCGCTGTGGTGGCCGTACCGGATCGAGCCGGTGGCGGCGGCGCGGGCGTGGGCGCTGCGGTCGCTGGAGGTGTACGAGGAGCTGGCGGCCCGGCCTTCGGTCACGGGCGTACGGCTGGTCGAGGGGGTGCTGGGTGAGACGGGGCTCGACGAGATGGGCTCGTGGGCAGCGGCCCGGCTGCCGGGGCTGCGGGCGGCCACGGCCGAGGAGTATCCCGTCGGGGCGGGGTGTGGGCGCGGTTGCCGCTGATCGACATGGCGGTGCATCTGCCGTGGTTGCGGGACCGGTTCCTCGCGGCGGGGGTGTGGTGGAGGCGCGTACGGTCGCGGACCTCGCGCCGCCCGCGTTCGCGCGGGTGGTGGTCAACTGTGCGGGGCTGGGGGCGCGGGAGCTGGTGCCGGATCCTTCGGTGCGGCCGGTGCGGGGGCAGTTGGTGGTCGTGGAGAACCCGGGGGTGCGGACGTGGACGGTGTCCTCGGGGGCGGACGGGTCGATGGCGTATCTGTTTCCGCAGCCGGGGCGGCTGGTGCTGGGGGGTACGGCGGAGGAGGACGCGTGGGGGCTGGAGCCGGATGCGGCTGTGGCCTCGGCGATCGTGCGGCGGTGCGCGGTGCTGTGCCCGGCTGTCGCGGGGGCGCGGGTGCTGTCGCATCGGGTGGGGTTGCGGCCGGCCCGGGGGCGGTGCGGTTGGAGCGGGTGGAGTTCGCGGGTGGGCGGGGGCTGGTGCACAACTATGGGCACGGGGGTGCGGGGGTGACGGTGGCCTGGGGGTGTGCGGAGGAGGCGGCGGTGCTTGCGGGCTCCTGAGTTCTGGCTGTGCGTCGGGGCGGGCCGGGGGCGCTGCGGGGTCGGCGGCCCTGGTGGCGGCGCGGCGCGTTGGGGGTGGGCCGGGGGAGGTTGCGCAGCCCGGCGCTTGCGGGGTGCCGTCGCGCCCACCCGTGCCGCCCTGCGGCACGATTGCCCGCGGACTGCGGAGACTGCACGGCGCGGAAGCGGGGGCACCGCCCCAGCAGCACGACCGCCCGCGGACTGCGGAGACTGCACGGCGCGGGAGCGGGGGCACCGCGCCAGCAGCACGACCGCCCGCGGACTGCGGAGAGTGTGCGGCGCGGGAGCGGGGGCGCCGCCCCAGCAGCACGATTGCCCGCGGAGGGCGGAGAGTGTGCGGCGCGGAAGCCGGGGCGCCGCCCCAGCGGCATTGCCCGCGGCCGGGGAAGGCCGGTCGCGGGCAGGCTGGGGTCAGTGTTTGCCGATGGGGTCGCCCTCGATGTCCGGGCCCCGGCCCGGGCCCACCCGGAGTTCGAATTCGCCGTCGTATTTCTTGTGGCCCTCGATGACGGCGAGTTCCACCGCCTCGGAGCCCATCTCGCCGCGCACGATGAGCGGGTCGTGGCGCAGGTCGCGCATGAGGGCCACGCACATGAAAATCATCACGATGACGAACGGGGCCGCCGCGAGGATCGTGAGGTTCTGCAGACCGGTCAGCGCGTCGCCCTGGCCGCTGCCGACCAGCAGCATGATCGCGGCCACGCCGCCGGTGACCACGCCCCAGAAGATCACCACCCAGCGAGTGGGTTCGAGCGAGCCCTTCTGCGAGAGGGTGCCCATGACGATGGAGGCCGCGTCGGCGCCCGAGACGAAGAAGATGCCGACGAGGATCATCACCAGCAGGCTGCTGGCGGTGGCGACGGGGTACTCCTGCAGCACGGCGAAGAGCCGGCCCTCGGGGTCGTCTCCTCGCCGAGCCGGCTCTGCTCCTGGAGCCGCATCGCGGTACCGCCGAAGATCGCGAACCAGATCAGGCTGACGGTGCTGGGGACGAGGATGACCCCGCCGATGAACTGGCGGATGGTGCGGCCCCGGCTGATGCGGGCGATGAACATGCCGACGAAGGGCGTCCAGGAGATCCACCAGGCCCAGTAGAAGACGGTCCAGTCGCCCAGCCAGTCGGCGACGCCCTGCCCCCCGCTGGCCTCGGTGCGGCCGGCCAGCATGGGCACGTCGCCGAGGTAGGCGAAGACCGAGGTCGGCACCAGGTCGAGGATGAGGACGGTGGGGCCCGCGACGAACACGAACACGGCGAGGATCAGGGCCAGCACCATGTTGGTGTTGGACAGCCACTGGATGCCCTTCTCCACACCGGAGACCGCGGAGGCCACGAACGCCACCGTCAGGACGGCGATGATCCCGACGAGCAGTCCGGTGCTGACCTTGTCCAGCCAGTCGAGCTTCTCCACCCCGGAGCCGATCTGCAGGGCGCCGAGGCCGAGTGAGGCCGCGGAGCCGAAGACGGTCGCGATGATGGCGAGCACGTCGATGATCCGGCCCCCGACGCCGTTGGCGTGGTGCTCGCCGATGAGCGGGGTGAAGACGGCGCTGATGGTCTGGCGGCGCCGCCTGCGGAAGGTGCTGTAGGCGATGGCGAGGCCGACGACGGCGTAGATCGCCCACGGGTGGAGCGTCCAGTGGAACAACGTGGTGGCCATGGCCGTCTCCATGCGTTCGCCGGAGTCGGCCGGACTGGTGCCGGGCGGGGGCGTCGTGTAATGCGCGAGCGGTTCGCTCACGCCCCAGAACATCAGGCCGATGCCCATACCGGCGCTGAACATCATGGCGATCCACGACACCGTGTGGAACTCCGGCTTCTCCCCCTCGACGCCGAGGTGGATACGGCCGTAGCGGCTGGCGGCGAGCCAGAGGGCGAAGACGACGAAGCCGGAGGCGGTCAGCATGAACCCCCAGCCGCCGTTGTGGATCAGCCCGCCGAGCAGGGTGCTGGACACGTCCTCGAGAGAATCCGTCGCGGCGGCGCCCCACACCACGAAGGCGAGGGTGAGGACTGCCGTGACGCCGAACACCACCCGGTCGGTCCGTGGGTGCCCCCGGCCCGGCAGGTCCGCCTCGGAGCCCGGCAACGGGCCCGTCGTGTCGTCCTCGTCGCTGTGCTCGTTCCACGTCACAGGCGGCACCTTTCCTCAAAAGCCATCGGGCGGAGAGCACTCCTCCCGATACGCCCCTACCACCTTTGGCGCAAAACTCACCTCGTCAGGAGAAAGTACCGGCCTCCTCCACCGGGTGATGCGCCGCGCGGGTGCGTGGCGGACATCCGTTCAGTCACCGTGGTCGTACACCGTGACGGGTATCCCGCGCCGCACCAGCCGCTCCATGATCAGGGGCTCGACGCGGGACCACGTGCCGCCCGCGAGGCCGCAGCCGATACGGGGCATGTGGACGGAGGCTCCGAGGTCGGCCGCGTGTCCGGCGAGGCGGCCGAGGGCGGTGTCGATCGCCTCGTAGCGGACGGGGACGCCCTTGCTGCCCGTGCGGATGCCGCGCTGGCCGATCATGTTGGCCACCCAGACGTAGCGGTCCACCCGCACCATCCGGACCGCGCCCAGGCCGAAGTCGGTCGAGGCTCGATCCCGGTGCCAGGCACGGTAGGAAGCCTCCGGTTCAGGCCAGCGGCGGGAGAGGGCGAGGACGAAGCCCTTGCCCCAGCCGCCGATGTCGTTGCAGACATGGGCGATGACCTTGACGCCCTTCACCGACGGAACGGTGGCGTCACCCCGGACGTAAGTGATCCCCGACATGCCACCACCGTAGGCCCCGCCACTGACAGTGGCCATGACCTGCTGTTTCGTCGACGGCGGGAGCTCCGGGGCACCGCCGCGCCGGCCGGTGGCGTCTTCGCACCGGGGGTGACAGAGGAGGTGTCACAGTGGTGGTGGGACAGCGATACTGCTGCGTATGACGACCGAGACCGAACAGCCGCTGACGATCGACGAACTGGCGGCGCGGGCGGGGGTCACCGTGCGCACGGTCCGGTTCTATGGCACCAAGGGGCTGCTGCCGCCGCCGGTGATCGGTCCCCGGCGGGTCGGCCAGTACGGGCGGGAGCATCTGGCCCGGCTGGAACTGATCGAGGAGCTGCAGCACCGGGGCATGACGCTGGCCGCGATCGAGCGGTATCTGGCGCAGCTCCCCGGACCTGACGGTGCGGGACCTGGCGGTGCAGCGGGCGGTGGTGGCCTCCTGGGCGCCGGAGGCGGTGGAGACGGTGTCGCGCGCGGAGCTGGAGCGCCGGGCGGGGCGGGCGCTGAGCGAGGGGGACGTGGAGCGGCTGGCCGCGATGAGCATCGTCGAGCGGGGCGGCGAGGTGTTCCGGGTCGACCCGGGGCTGCTGCGGCTGGGCGTGGAGCTGCTGGACGTACCGCTGTCCCCCGAGACGCTCCTCGCCGCCCGGACGGCGCTGATCGAGCACTCCGCGCGGCGGCGCACGAGTTGTCGCGGCTGCTGCGCGACGCGGTCGCGGAGCGGGACGCGCGGGATGTGCGGTCGCTGTCCGCGCGGATGCATCCGCTGGTGGTGCAGGCGCTGCTGACCACCTTCCAGCGATCGCTGCGGGAGGAACTGCGGGAGTGGCTGGACGGGGAGGGGTGACGGGCCGCCGGACCCGTCGCCCCCGCCCCGCCGGGGCTCAGCGGGCGTCCGTGAAGACCTCGCCGTGCTCCGCCTTCGTCACCAGCAGCGCCGGCGGGGTGAAGCGCTCGCCGTAGCGCTCGGCGAGCTCCCGCGCGCGGGCGACGAAGCCGGGCAGGCCGCCGTCGTAGCCGTTGACGTACTGGAGCACTCCGCCGGTCCAGCCGGGGAAGCCGATGCCGAGGATGGATCCGATGTTGGCGTCGGCGACGGAGGTCAGCACGCCCTCCTCGAGGAGCCGGACGGTGTCCAGCGCCTCGGCGAACAGCATGCGTTCCTGCATGTCGGCGAACGGGATCTCGTGTCCGGGCCGGGTGAAGTGCTCACGCAGTCCCGGCCACAGCCGTACACGCTTGCCGTCCTCGCCGTACTCGTAGAATCCGGCGCCTCCGCTGCGGCCGGGGCGCTCGAACTCGTCGACCATGCGGTCGACGACGGTCTCGGCGGGGTGCGCGGTCCAGGTGCCGCCGGCCTCCTCGACGGCCCGCCGCGACTCGTCGCGGATCTTGCGCGGGAGGGTGAGCGTCAGCTCGTCCATCAGGGAGAGGACCTTGGCCGGGTAGCCCGCCTGGGCTGCCGCCTGCTCGACGGAGGCGGGCTCGATGCCCTCTCCCACCATGGCGACGCCCTCGTTGATGAAGTGCCCGATCACGCGTGAGGTGAAGAAGCCGCGCGAGTCGTTGACGACGATCGGCGTCTTGCTGATCTGCCGGACCAGGTCGAAGGCGCGGGCCAGGGCCTCGTCGCCGGTGCGCTCGCCCTTGATGATCTCGACCAGCGGCATCTTGTCGACGGGCGAGAAGAAGTGCAGGCCGATGAAGTCGCCCTGGCGCTCGACGCCCTCGGCGAGGGCGGTGATGGGCAGGGTGGAGGTGTTGGAGCAGAGCAGCGCGTCGGGGGCGACGACGTCCTGGATCTCCTGGAACACCTTGTGCTTGAGGGAGGTGTCCTCGAAGACGGCCTCGATGACCGCGTCGCAGCCGGCGAGGTCGGCGGCCTCGGCGGTGGGCGTGATCCGCGCGAGGAGCGCGTCGGCCTTCTCCTGGCTGGTGCGGCCCTTGGCGACGGCCTTGGCGCACAGTTTCCCGGAGTAGTCCTTGCCCTTGACGGCGGCTTCCAGGGAGACGTCCTTGAGGACGACGTCGATGCCCGCGCGGGCGCACGAGTAGGCGATGCCCGCGCCCATCATCCCGGCGCCGAGGACGGCGACCTTGGTGACCTTGCGCGGTGCGACGCCCCCGGGCGGTTGGCGCCGGAGTTGACGGCCTGGAGGTCGAAGAAGAACGCCTGGATCATGTTCTTCGAGGTCTGTCCGGCGGCCAGTTCGACGAAGTAGCGGGCCTCGATGACCTGGGCGGTCTCGAAGTCGACCTGGGAGCCCTCGACGGCGGCGGCCATGATGGTGCGCGGGGCCGGGTAGGGGCGCCGTTCGTCTGCTTGCGCAGGTTGGCCGGGAAGGCGGGCAGGTTGGCGGCGAACTTCGGATGGGCGGGGTGCCGCCGGGGATGCGGTAGCCGGGCCTGTCCCAGGGCTGGGCGGACTCGGGGTGGGCGTCGATGTAGGCGCGCGCCTTGGCCAGCATGTCCTCGCGCGTGTCGGCGATCTCGTCGACGAGGCCGTTGTCCAGGGCGCGGCGCGGGTTGTACTGGGTGCCCTGGAGGAGCACCTTCAGCAGGGCGTCGGTGATGCCGAGCATGCGGACGGTGCGGACGACGCCGCCGCCTCCGGGGAGCAGGCCGAGGGTGACCTCGGGGCAGCCGATCTTGGAGCCGGGGGTGTCGAGGGCGATGCGGTGGTGGCAGGCGAGGGCGAGTTCGTAGCCGCCGCCGAGGGCCGCGCCGTTGATGGCGGCGACGACGGGCTTGCCGAGGGTCTCGATGCGGCGCAGGTGCCGCTTGATGGCCATGCCGCCGTCGAACAGGTCCTGGGCCGTGTCGGGGGTGACGCGGATCAGGTCGCGCAGGTCGCCGCCGGCGAAGAAGGTCTTCTTGGCGGAGGTGACGATGATGCCGCGAATGGTGTCGCGCTCCGCCTCGAGGCGGTCGGTGACCCTGGCGAGGGAGTCGCGGAACGCCCGGTTCATGGTGTTCGCGGACTGGTTCGGGTCGTCGAGGACGAGGGTGACGACGCCGGAGCGGTCCTGCTCCCAGCGGATGGTGGTGCTCTCGGTCATGAGGGAGTCTCCGTGAGTGTGGTGGCGGGTCGCTGGGGCTCAGAGGCGTTCGACGACGGTGGCGATGCCCATGCCGCCGCCCACGCACAGGGTGGCGAGGCCGTAGCGCTTGTCCTGGCGCTCCAGTTCGTCGACGAGGGTGCCGAGGATCATCGCGCCGGTGGCGCCGAGGGGGTGGCCGAGCGCGATGGCGCCGCCGTTGACGTTGACCTTGTCCAGGGACAGGCCCATGTCCCGCGCGAAGCGCAGGACGACCGCGGCGAAGGCCTCGTTGATCTCGACGAGGTCGATGTCGTCGATGGTGAGGCCGGCCTTGGCGAGGGCCTTGCGGGTGGCGGGGGCGGGGCCGGTGAGCATGATGGTGGGCTCGGAGCCGGACACGGCGGCGGAGACGATCCGGGCGCGCGGGGTGAGTCCGTAGCGGTCGCCGACCTCCCGGGAGCCGATGGCGACGAGCGCGGCGCCGTCGACGATGCCGGAGGAGTTGCCCGCGTGGTGCACATGGTCGATCGACTCGACCCAGTGGTACTTCTGCAGCGCCACGGCGTCGAAACCGCCCAGTTCGCCGATGTCGGCGAAGGACGGCTTCAGCCGGGCCAGCGAGTCGGCGGTGGTGCCGGGGCGCAGGTGCTCGTCGTGGTCGAGGACGGTGAGGCCGCTGCGGTCCCTGACCGGGACGACGGACCGCTCGAAGCGGTTCTCCTTCCAGGCGGTGGCCGCGCGCTCCTGCGAGAGGGCGGCGTACTCGTCGACGTCGCGCCGGGAGAAGCCCTCGACCGTGGCGATCAGGTCGGCGCCGATGCCCTGCGGGACGAAGTCGACGGCGAGGTTGGTCATCGGGTCGTTGAACCAGGCGCCGCCGTCGGAGGCCATCGGTACCCGGGACATCGACTCGACGCCGCCCGCGAGAACGAGGTCCTCCCAGCCGGAGCGCACCTTGGCGGCGGCCATGTTGACGGCCTCCAGACCGGAGGCGCAGAAGCGGTTCTCCTGGACGCCGGCCACCGTGTCGGGCAGTCCCGCCGCGATGGCGGCGATCCGGGCGATGTCGGAGCCCTGGTCGCCGACGGGGCCGACGACGCCGAGCACGATGTCGTCGACGGCGGCCGGGTCGAGGCCGGGGAAGCGGTCGCGGATCTCGTGGATCAGGCCGACGACCAGGTCGATGGGCTTGGTGCCGTGCAGGGCGCCGCCTGCCTTGCCGCGCCCGCGCGGGGTGCGGATCGCGTCGTAGACATACGCTTCGGTGCTCACGGGAGGGCCTTTCACTGAGGGTTCGGAGGCGGGGACAGCAGTCGGGGTACGTCCCAGTCGCGGGCCACGTCGTCGGTGTCGGCGCCGGGCCGGGCGGGGCCGGTGCGGATGGTGGTGGGGGTCGCTGAGAACCGCGGGGCCGGTGCGGGCTGGGTGATGCCGCCGTGGCCGGTGAAGGTGGAGCGGGCGGCGAGGTGCGGGTGGTGCGGGGCCTCGCGCAGGGACAGCACCGGCGCCACACAGGCGTCGGAGCCGTCGAAGACGGCCGTCCACTCCTCGCGGGTGCGGGACGCGAAGCGGGCGGTGACCCGGGCGCGCAGTGCGGGCCAGCGGGTGACGTCGGCGTGGGCGCCGGCCTGGTCCTCGACGCCGAGGAGGCGCAGGAACTCGGCGTAGAACCGCGGTTCCAGCGCCCCGACCGCCATGTGGCCGCCGTCGGCGGTCTCGTAGGTGCCGTAGTACGGGCAGCCGCCGTCGAGGAGGTTGGCGCCGCGCCGGTCCTGCCAGACGCCGGCGGCGAGCATGCCGTGGATCATCGACGAGAGGTGGACGGTGCCGTCCACGATGGCGGCGTCGACGACCTGTCCGGTACCGGTCGCCCGCGCGTGGTGCAGCGCGGCGAGGACGCCGACGACGAGGTAGAGGAGCCGCCGGCGTAGTCCCCGAGCAGATTCGCCGGGACGGCCGGGGGCTCGCCGGGTCGCCGATCATGCCGAGGGTGCCGGTGAGGGCGATGTAGGCGATGTCGTGGCCCGCGCGGTCGGCGAGGGGCCCTGCTGGCCCCAGCCGGTCATCCGCCCGTAGACCAGGCGCGGGTTGCGGGCGTGGCAGTCCCCGGGGCCGACGCCGAGCCGTTCGGCGACGTAGGGGCGGTAGCCCTCGATGAGCACGTCGGCCCGTTCGGCGAGGTCCAGGACGCGGGCCGGGCCGTCGGGGGCCTTGAGGTCGACGATCACGGACCGCTTGTTGCGGTTGGTGACGTCGAGGGCGGGGTCGATGCCGAGTCCGGGGCCGCCCGGACGGTCCACGCGGACGACGTCGGCGCCGAGGTCGGCGAGCAGCATGGCGGCGAACGGGCCGGGCCCGATCCCGGCCAGCTCGACCACGCGTACGCCACCGAGCGGACCGGGTCCGTGTGCCTTCGCCTCGGTCATCGCACCCCCATCGGCTGTGACACTACTGGTGTAACACCTGAGATGTTAGGAATGCCTTCCTCCGGCACAAGAGCGGGCGAGCAAGCGCTTGGCCACTGTACGGCGCGGCGCCCCGCGCGTGCGCTCTCAGCGCGCGTCGAGCTCAGCCGCCAGCCGCTTGGGCGCGATGGTGCGGTAGCTCTCCTCCACCCAGTCGCGGAGCAGCCCCGCGGCCGGGGCGCCCTCGGGTTCCAGCGGGACGCGCACCCAGCCGGCCCTCCCCAGTCCGTACCCGGCGGGCTCGGCGCCCGGGCAGGTCATCGCGTGGGCGTGCGCCGCCTCGTCCGTGAGCTTCACCGTCACCCCCAGGGGTAGCTGCCGTCGGCGACGCCGAGGAAGGCGAACACCTTCCTGCCGACCTTGGCGACCGTCTCGCCCCAGGGGTGGTCCTCGGCGGCTTCCGGCAGCCCGAGGGCGTGGTCGCGCACTATGTCCCACTTCTTCAGGGCGTTCGGGGGCACGGCCATCGGCTTTCCTCCGGGCTCGTCGTCGGGCTCCGCATCCCTCACGCTAGCCTCGGCCACCGACAGCGGCGCGGCTGCACGACCAAGGGGTGTCATGAGCAGGTTGAACAGGGCGGACCGTCCGTACGACATCGTGCTCTTCGGGGCGACCGGCTTCGTCGGGACGCTCACCGCGGAGTACCTGGCGGCCCGTGCCCCGGCCGGGCTGCGCTGGGCGATCGCCGGCCGTGGCACGGAGCGGCTGGAGCGGCTGCGGGAGCGGCTGCCCGGCGGCGCGGAGATCGGGCTGCTGCGGGCGGACGTGTCGGACCCGGCCTCACTGCGCGCCCTCGCCGAGCGGGCACGCGTGGTCGCCACGACGGTGGGCCCTATGTGGAGTACGGCGAGGAGCTCGTCGCCGCCTGCGCGGACACCGGGGCGGACTATGTCGACCTCACGGGTGAACCCGAGTTCGTGGACCTGATGTACGTGCGGCACGACGCACGCGCGCGGGAGACCGGGGCGCGGCTGGTGCACGCGTGCGGCTTCGACTCGGTGCCGCACGACCTGGGCGCGTACTTCACCGTGCGGCAGTTGCCCGAGGGGTGCCGCTGACCGTGGACGGCTTCGTGACCCTCGACGCGGCCGTCTCGGGCGGAACCTTCGCCTCGGCGCTGAACCAGTTCGCCCGGCATCGCGGGCTCCGCGCGGCGGCTCTGGACCGGCGGCGCCACGAACCGCGGCTGGTGGGCCGCAGGGTGTCGGCCCCGGCGGGCGCGCCGCGCTACGCGCCCGAGGTCGGCGCCTGGGCCCTGCCCCTGCCGACGATCGACGGGCAGATCGTGCGCCGCTCGGCGAGGACGCTCGACCGGTACGGTCCCGACTTCCGCTACCGGCACTACGCGGCCGTCCGGCGGCTGCCCATGGCGGTGGGCGGGGTGGCGGCGGTCGGCGCGCTGGCCACGGCCGCGCAGCTGCCGTCGCTGCGCCGCAGGCTCTCGGACCGGCTCGCGCCGGGCGCCGGGCCCGGCCCCGAGAAGCGCGCGCGGAGCTGGTTCTCCGTCCGCTTCGTCGGCGAGGGCGGCGGGCGCCGGGTGTACACGGAGGTGGCGGAGGCGACCCCGGCTACGACGAGACGGCGAAAATGCTGGCCGAGGAGCCCTCTGTCTGGCCTTCGACGACCTGCCGCCGACGGCGGGGCAGGTCACCACGGCGACGGCGATGGGCGACGCCCTGACCGAACGTCTGCGCGCGGCGGGCATCCGCTTCCGCGTGGCCGCGACCCGGCAGGACGCGGGCTACCACGGCCACTCGACCAGTGTGTAGATCATCCCGACGATCCAGCCCAGCCCCGTCAGTACGGCGAGGCCGAGCCCGACGGTGACGGCCCGCTCGACGGGCCGTCCGTCGGCGGTGACGGGCTCGGGTGCGTGATGCGTTGTCATGTACGGCAGCCTGCCGGGGCGGAGGCGGCCGGACATCCGTACGGATACTCGGTCCGGGACCGAGTGCCGTACGGGTCAGAACCGGACGTCCTCCCAGCCCTGCGGGTCCGCGTCGATCTCGCGCAGCAGCCGGCCGAACGGCTCGCCCTCGTAGAGGACGCCGCTGTACTCCAGCGGAATCCGCTTGTCGTTGACGACCGCGGTAGGGGTGCCGGGGCCCTCGGGTTCCTCTGCTCCGCCCGCCCGCTCGTACGCCTTCTGCGAGGCGGTGACGAAGGAGCGGTACTTCATGGTCGCGACGGCCTTGTCGAACGCGGGGCCGCGCAGCCCATCGACCTCGCCCGCCAGTTCCAGCAGGCGGTCGTCGGTGTAGCCGTCGACCGACTCCTCGGGCTGGTTGGCGTAGAGCACCTCGTGGTACTCCACGAACTTGCCCTCGGCCAGCGCGGCACGCAGCGCGTTGACGGCCTTCTTGGAGCCGCTGCCGCCGACGCGGTCGTCCAGGAAGGAAGCGAGGGTGTACCGCACCCTCACCTCCCGGTCGAGCAGCGCCTCGGCCAGTACGGGGCCGCCGCCGTCGACCTCGAAGTCACGGCAGTACGGGCAGCGTGGATCCTCGTACAGATGCACCAGCGTCCTGGCCTCCGGATCACCCACGTGGACGGTCGTGCCGTCCGCACCCAGTTTCTCCGGCAGGTCCCCCATGCCGTCGTACTCGGTCTGTCCCGCACGCTGACCGCAGCACACCAGGGCCAGTACCGCCACGGCGCACAGCACGGCCGCTCTTCCCCCACGCATCACGCGTCATCCCTCCCCGGAAACAGCGTGACTCTAGATCATCGGCGAGGGGTCACAGCACGGCGGCCTCGCGGAGTGCGCGGCGGCAGAGGGCGTCCGCGCGGCGGGTGGTCTCCGGGAGGCGGTAGGCGGGGGTCAGGGCGAGGGTGTGGGCGCAGGCGTTGTCCAGGCTCACGCGGTGACCGACCGAGACGAACACCGGCTTGACGGCGTCCCTGGTGCGCAGGGCACGGCCCACCTCCTCCTCGCCGGCGAGCAGCGGGGACGTGCTGCCGCGCGGGGTGTCCGGGTCGTCGTGGGTGAAGGTGAAGGGGTTCTTGGCGACGCCGACCGTCGGCAGGCCGGTGAGGACGCCCAGGTGGCTGGCCAGACCGAAGCGGCGGGGGTGCGCGAGCCCGTAGCCGTCGCAGACCACCAGGCCGGGCGGGCACGGCAGGGCGTCGAGGGCCGCCAGCACGGTGGGGATCTCCCGGAAGGCGAGCAGGCCGGGGACGTACGGGAAGGAGATCCGCCCGACGGCCGTGGACTCGGCGACGACGTCGAGGGTCGCCGCGTCCAGGACGACGGCCGCCGCGGCGACGAGGTCCCGTTCGTCGTCGTACGCCACGTCGACGCCGGTGACATGGCCCGTTCCGGGCGGCGGGCCCGGTTCGTCGAGCACCACGCGGGTGCGCAGGCCGTCCTGGACGGCTCGGGCGGCTTCCTCGGTCACCGGCCAGCCGGCCGGTGTGCTTACGGTCGTCATGGTGCCGCCGAGCCTACGCGGCGGGAATGCTCCGCGGAGGCCGCCCGGCGGAGGGGGCTCATTTGCCGAGCGCCCGCCGGAGCTGACTCTTGTTCATGTTCGAACGGCCCTCCACCCCGCGCTTCTTGGCCTCCTCGTACAGCTGGTCGCGCGTGGGGCCCTGGGAGCCCTTCCCGGACCGCAGGCCGCCCCGCCTGCCGGACGACATGTCCTCGGTGGAGGTACGGCTGGCGGTCTTCGACTCACCGGCCCTGGCGCGCTCCTTGTTCACCGTCCGGGCGGCGATCTCCTCGGCCCGCCCGGTGCTCTCGCCCCGGTCCTCGGCGCTCTCCTTGATGTGCTCGTACTGACGCTCCCGCTTGGGGCTCGACCCGCGTGGCATGTCCGCTCCTTCCTCTCGCGTACGGCGGTCCTCTCGCGTACGGCGGACGGGTACCCGCGTGGGCGGGGCCATGCCGCGTGTCGGCGCCCCACGAGTCACGCGAGGAGAGTCGTGTCACTCGGGTGCATGAAGGCGGTGACAGAGGTCACTCGCACTGCGCGTGCACGGAATGGCTGATTCCGACGTCTCTATAAGTAGCCGATCCGTTCCGCCCCGGAAAGCTTGTCCAGCCGTCACGAGGGAGCAAGGCGTTGTCCATCGTCATCGAGCAGACCGTCGAGGCACGTCTCGTCGCCGCAGCGCCGCGGATGCCGAGCATCCCCGCCACCCTGCTGTACGACCGCGACGACCCGTTCGCCGTCCACATGACCTTCCCCGCGCCCGCCACCCTGGAGGGTGTCGAGGTCTGCTGGACCTTCGCGCGCGAGCTGCTCGCGGCGGGCATGGAGGAACCCGAGGGCGACGGCGACGTACGCGTGCGGCCGTACGGCTACGACCGCACCGTGCTGGAGTTCCACGCCCCCGAGGGGACCGCCGTCGTGCACGTCCGCTCGGGCGAGCTGCGCCGCTTCCTGGAGGCCACCGGCGAGCTGGTACCGGCGGGCCTGGAGCACCTCCGCCTCGACCTCGACCACGAACTGGCGGAACTGATGCGCGACGCGTGACCGGCCGCCTCGGTGGCGGCCCACTTCACGGCCCCCGGGTGGACGGCCCCGGGGGCCGGTGCTCCCGTACGGGCGTGGCGACAACTTGCGCGGGTGACACGGCGCGCCGGTCCCCCGGGTGGACGGTCCCGGGGTCGGCCCGGGACCCGGGCCCGCGAGGTTGGTGTGCGGGCCCGGGTCAGAGGTTCTTTCCCGCCCCCGCCGCCCCTGCCCGTCCCCAACCTGGGGCTCCGCCCCGGACCCCGCTCCTCAGACGCCGGAGGCGCTGAAACCCAGGCTTGACGCTGCCAGGGCTGTGCGTAGTTCGTGGAGGATCGCCGCGTACGCGGGGGCCGGCGTCGTGGTGTGGTGGGGCAGGGGCCGCGTGTCCGGGGGTGCGAGGATGCCTGCCGCCAGGGCCAGGGTGAGCGCCGTCGCCGTCGACTCGGGGACGGTCTCGGGCGGGGCTGCGAGGATGTCCCTCGCGTCGCGGCGCAGGGAGCGGAACCGGCGGGCGTCGGACACCACGTGTTCCATCGACGGGAACAGGCCGAGGACCCGGTGCTTCTCCGCGCGGAGTACGCCTTCGGCGACCAACTGCTCCCGGACCGCGTCCAGGGTGTACCGCGCGTGCAGCGTCACCCAGACGCGCCAGCGGTGCGGGCGGGACTCGGCGACCAGTTCGAGGAGCCCGTCGAGGACCGGGTCCCCGGTGCGGGAGTCGAGGTCCAGCGGTGTGGCGATGCCGTCGTCGTCGGTCAGCAGCCCCCGCCGGGCCAGTTCGGCGAGGGCCCCGGCCCGCACCACGGGGGCCTGCCGGGACGGGTCGGCGTCCCATGCCAGCAGACACAGGCGGGCCGGCAGCGAAAGCGGGCCGTCGGGCACGGGGCCTCCTCGGGGCGATGACGATGACATGGTGCTCCGAAATTCCGTTGACAGCCCTTCGGGGCACTCCCTACGGTGATCAGCGGTCCTGTTGCCGTCGAATGGAGAAGGACGTTGCTCGTCTGAGGTTCTGAGACACCGCGTCACACCACACCTGTGTGTACGTCGCGTGCTACCTCGGCGTTCGAGCCGTCCTTGCCGTCCTTGCGGAACAGGGCTCTTCCCATGCCCAGGCCTTCCCTCCCGGCTGCCGGTCCTCGTCCCGCGGTGTCTCGATACGCGTTTGCCCCTGATCGCCCCGAGCAACCGCGGAGGCCCGCATGTCACCATCCATCACCTGTACGTCCCTCGCCTTCACCTGGCCCGACGGCACCGCCGTCTTCGAGGGCCTCGACGTCGCCTTCGGCCCCGGCCGTACCGGGCTCGTCGGCGTCAACGGGTCCGGCAAGTCGACCCTGCTCAAGCTGATCGCCGGCGAGCTGCGCCCGGCCGACGGCGCCGTCCGGGTCGCGGGCGAGGTCGGCTACCTGCCGCAGAACGTGACGCTCGACACCGCCCTGCGGGTCGACGAGGCGCTCGGTATCGCCGCACACCGGGCGGCCCTGCACGCCATCGAGGCCGGCGACGTGGCCGAGGAGCACTTCGAGACCGTCGGCGACGACTGGGACGTGGAAGAACGCGCCCTGGCCACGCTCGGCGAGCTCGGTCTCGGCCACATCGGCCTCGACCGCACCGTGGGTGAGGTGTCCGGCGGCGAGTCGGTGCTGCTGCGGCTGGCCGCGCTGCTGCTGCGCCGCCCGGACGTGCTGCTGCTCGACGAGCCCACGAACAACCTCGACGTGTACGCCCGCAAGCGGCTGTATACGGCCGTCGCGGGCTGGCCCGGCGTCATGGTCGTGGTCAGCCACGACCGTGAACTGCTGGAACTGGTCGACCAGATCGCGGACCTCCGCGCCGGGGAGGTGACCTGGTACGGCGGCGCCTTCTCGGCGTACCAGGAGGCGCTGGCGGTCGAGCAGGAGGCCGCCGAGCGCATGGTGCGCGTCGCCGAGGCGGACTTCCGCAAGCAGAAGCGCGAACTGGTCGACGCCCAGGTCAAACTGGCGCGCCGCAAGCGGTACGGACAGAAGATGTTCGAGCAGAAGCGCGAGCCGAAGATCGTCATGGGGGCGCGCAAGCGCGCGGCGCAGGAGTCCGCGGGCAAGCACCGCATCATGCACGAGGAGAAGCTCGCCGAGGCCAGGGGACGGCTCGACGACGCGGTGGACGCCGTACGGGACGACGACGAGATCCGCGTCGATCTGCCGTACACGGCGGTACCGCCGGGCCGGGGCGTCCTCACGCTGATGGACCTGGACCTGGCGTACGGCGCCCGCGTGAAAGGCGGTCTCGATCTGCGGGGTCCGGAGCGGGTGGCGCTGATCGGGCGCAACGGCGCCGGCAAGACGACGCTGCTGCGCACGGTCGCCGGGGAGCTGGAGCCGGTCTCCGGCGAGGTGCGCGCCCATGTGCCCCTGCGGTTCCTGCCGCAGCGGCTGGACGTCCTCGACCCGGAGCTGAGCGTCGCCGAGAACGTGGCCCGGTTCGCCCCGGGCGCCACCAACAACCGGGTACGGGCCCGGCTCGCCCGTTTCCTGTTCCGGGGCGCCCGCGCCGACCAGAAGGCGGCGACGCTCTCCGGCGGCGAACGCTTCCGGGCGGCCCTGGCGGCGCTGATGCTGGCGGAGCCCGCGCCGCAGCTGCTGATGCTGGACGAGCCGACCAACAACCTCGACATGGCGAGCGTCCGGCAGCTGACCTCGGCGCTGGAGTCGTACGAGGGAGCCCTGGTCGTGGCCAGCCACGATCTGCCCTTCCTGGAGTCCATCGGCATCACCCGGTGGCTGCTGATGGAGGAGGGAGAGCTGAAGGAGATCGAACCGGAGGACGTCGAGTAGGCGGACGGGGCGGCTACCGGTGGTACGGCCCCTCACCCCACGGGGCGGTCACCGGTGGTACGGCCCCTCACCCCACGGGGCGGTCACCGGTGGTACGGCCCCTCACCCCACGGGGCGGTCACCGGTGGTACGGCCCTTCACCGCACGGGGTGGCCCGTCCCGGGCCGGCCCCGCATGATGGCCGGGGCCGGGGACTCCCCGGTCCGGCCGCGCGCCCCACGTCCCGTCCGATGCGGAGGTCCCCCTCGTGCCCAGCAGGAAGGCCCTCGTCCGCCGCCCCTCCCCCGTCTGGCCGCGGGGCTGGTGACGCACGTCGGACGGGAAGGCGTCGACCTGGACCGGGCGGTGGAGCAGTGGGAGGCGTACACGGAGACGCTGCGCGCCCACGGCTGGGAGACCATCGAGGTCGTCCCGGCCGACGACTGCCCGGACTCCGTGTTCGTCGAGGACACGGTGGTGATGTACCGGAACATGGCGCTGATCGCCCGCTCCGGCGCCGAGTCCCGCCGCGCCGAGACCCTCGGCACCGAGGAGGCCGTGGTGTCGCTCGGCTGCTCGGTGAAGCGGGTCCGGGAGCCGGGCACGCTGGACGGCGGCGATGTGCTGAAGGCCGGCGACACGGTGTACGTCGGCCGGAGCGGGCGCACGAACGCGGCTGGGGTTCGTCAGGTGCGGGCGGCGTTCGAGCCGCTGGGGGCGCGGGTGGTCACCGTACCCGTCGCCGGCGTGCTGCATCTGAAGTCGGCCGTCACGGCGCTGCCGGACGGGACGGCCATCGGGTATGTGCCGCACCTGGACGTGCCGGCGCTGTTCCCCCGGTTCCTTCCGGTGCCGGAGCCGGCCGGGGCGCATGTGGTGCTGCTCGGCGGGGACAGGCTGCTGATGGCGGCGAGCGCGCCGAAGACGGCGGAACTGCTCGCGGACCTCGGCTACGAGCCGGTCCTCGTGGACATCCGGGAGTTCGAGAAGCTCGAGGGCTGTGTGACGTGCCTCTCGGTCCGGCTGCGGGGACTGTATGACTGAGAGCCGTCATCCTCACCCGTACGGCTCACCTGCCTGCGGCTCCGCACCCCCGGGCGCCGCTTCGGGGACCCCGCTGATCAGCGGTCTTTACGACACCCTTAACCTACGGCTACGTAACCTACGGGCTCGTAGCCTACGATTCCGTAGGTTCCCGGCCCGCTCGCCGGTACTTCCCGTGTTTCCCCGTCCCCTGGAGTCACCCGTGTCGCTCACTTCTCCCCACCTGGGCAGCCCTTCGGTCTGGACCGACGCCCGGCTGTTGTACGCGCTGGAGGAAGTGGTCGAGAAGGAGCTCAACCGGCATCTCCAGGTCGCCAAGGACTGGATGCCGCACGAGTACGTGCCGTTCAGCGACGCCCGTAACTTCCCCGGCTTCTTCGAGGACGGCGAGGCCTGGGACAAGGAGCAGTCCAAGGTCACCGAAGTCGGCCGGATCGCGCTGATCGTGAACCTGCTCACCGAGGACAACCTGCCCAGCTACCACCACGAGATCGCCTCGCTGTTCGGCCGGGACGGCGCCTGGGGCACCTGGGTGCACCGCTGGACGGCCGAGGAGGGCCGGCACGGCATCGTGATGCGGGACTATCTGCTCGCCTCGCGGGCGGTGGACCCGGACAAGCTGGAGCAGTTCCGCATGGCCCACATGAGTGAGGGCTTCGAGTCGGACAACCGGCACTCGATGCTGCACTCGGTCGCGTACGTCGCGTTCCAGGAGCTGGCCACGCGCATCTCGCACCGCAACACCGGTCACCAGTCCGGGGACCCGGTCTGCGACCGCATGCTGTCGCGCATCGCGACGGACGAGAACCTGCACATGGTGTTCTACCGCAACCTGCTCAAGGCGGCCTTCGAGCTCGCGCCCGACCTGACCATGCAGGCGGTCCGCGACGTCGTCGTCGACTTCCGGATGCCCGGTCACGGCATCCCCGGGTTCGAGCGGGCCGCCGCGCAGATGGCGATCGGCGAGGTCTACAACCTGCGCATCCACCACGACGACGTGCTCCAGCCGGTGCTGCGCTTCCTGAAGATCATGGAGATCGACGGGCTGGGCCCCGAAGGGCTCAAGGCGCAGGAGGAGCTGGGGTTCTTCATGGGCGGCCTGGACGCGGAGGCGTCGAAGTTCGACGAGAAGCTGGCGGCCCGCAAGGCCCGGATGGCGGCCCGCGCGGAACGCGTCTAGTCAGCGGCCGCTACGGCGCAGCTCCAGGCGCTCCTTCTCGGACATGCCGCCCCACACGCCGAACCGCATGTCGTGGGAGAGGGCGTACTCGAGGCAGGTGGCGCGGATCGGGCACAGGCCGCAGATCCGCTTGGCGTCACGGACCGAGCTGCCCGGCTCGGGGAAGAAGAAGTCTCCGCCGGTCTGCGCGCACAGCGCCTCCTCCTGCCAGGCGAGGTCGGGCGACGGGAATGTTTCTGTGTGCATGACCGGAAGCGTGCCGGGCGGCGAAAAACGTTCGCTCAACGCGGGATCAACGCGGGCATGCGCGCAGCGCTTCGGGCCTTCCGTGCCCGCATGATGATGTCGGCGGGGCACCCGGCGCGCACGGCGGCGCGCCGGGTCCTTCACGTCTGGTGCGGGTCGCCCTTGATGACGGCGAACACCGCGCCGTACGGGTCCTCCAGGTGGGCCAGCCTGCCGACGCCGGCGAGGGAGGTGGCGGGCAGGCGCACCCGGCCGCCCAGTTCCGCGGCCCTGGCGACGACGGCGTCCGTGTCCTCCACCCCGAAGTACGGCAGCCAGTGGGGTCCGCCGGGCTCCGGTCCGGTGGGATCGTCGGCCGGCGGGACCAGTCCGCCGAACATGCCGTCCTCGCCCGTCCCGGCGGGGTTGACGGAGGTGTAGACGCCGTCGGGGAAGGTCACCGCCGAGGTCTCCCAGCCGAGGACGGAGTGGTAGAACGCGGCGGCGCGGGCGATGTCCGGGGTGTACAGCTCGACCCAGCAGAGCGCACCCGCCTCGCCGGCCACGTCGACGCCCTTGCGCTGCGCGGGCTGCCAGATGCCGAAGGGGACGCCGGCCTGGTCGGCGAGGATCGCCATGCGGCCCTGTCGCATGACGTCCGTGGGCGGGACGGGGGCGCTGCCGTGGGCCTGCCGTGCGGCCTCGGTGGTGGCGTCGGCGTCGGAGGTCTGGAAGTAGACGGTCCAGGCGGGTGGGCCCTGCTCGGGGTGGTGCGCATGCCGCCTGCGACGATGCGGTCGGCCAGCCGGAAGAAGCCGTAGCCTCCGGCGTCGGGGCCGGCTGAGGCGAACTCCCAGCCGAAGAGGGCGCCGTAGAAGTGGGCGGCGCCGTCCATGTCGGCGGTGCCGACGTCGATCCAGTTGGGGGCGCCGTCGGTGAAGTGGGTGGTGAGCATGGGGACTCCTCTCCCTGCCGAGTGTTCCACCGCCCGCTGACAAGCACCGCCGGGGCGGACCGGACGGGTGGGGGTTCTGCTCGCCCCCGCCGCCCCTTCCCGTTCCCGTCCTCGGGGGCGCTGCCCCCGGACCCCCGCTCCTCAAACGCCGGAGAGGCTGAGTTCACCCGTCCCCGGGGGCGCCGCCCCGGACCCCGGCTCCCCAAGCGCCGGAGAGGCTGAGTTCACCCCCGCTCCTCAGACGCCGGAGAGGCTGAGTTCAGGGGGCCGGGGGAAAATCCCGGCGGTCACGCCGACGCGCGGCGCATCAGGGTGGTCGGGAGGATCAGCCCGTCGGAGCCCGTGCCCTCCAGATCGCCCAGGAGCAGCCGGGCCATCAGACGGCCCATCTCCTCTATGTCCTGGCGGACCGTCGTCAGCGGAGGGTCCGTCTGTTCCGCGATCGGCAGCATGTCGTCGAACCCCACCACCGCCACATCGTCCGGCACCCGCCGCCCATGCTCACGCAGCACGCGCAACGCCCCCGCCGCCATCAGATCGTTCGCCGCGAACACCGCGTCCAGGTCCGGGCACCGCCCGAGCAGCACCCGCATCGCCCGCTCGCCCCCGCCCGGTGTGAAGTCCCCCTCCGCGACCAGCAGGGGATCCGCGTCCCCCATGACGTCCCGGAACCCGTCGAGCCGGTCCACCGCCGCCGTCTGGTCCAGCGCACCGGTGATGTGCGCGACCCGCCCGCGGCCGAGGCCGAGCAGATGCCGTACGGCGTCACGCGCGCCGCCCCGGTTGTCGCTGTCGACGTAGGAGACGCCGCCCTGGCCGCCGTTCCAGTCGGGCCGGCCGCCGTACACGGTGGGCAGACCGGCCCGCTGGATCAGCTGGGGCAGCGGGTCGTCGATGTGCAGGAGAACACCAGCGCGCCGTCGACGTGTCCGCCGGCGAGATAGCGGCCTACGCGCGCGTGGTCGTCGCGGTCCTCGGTGAGCAGCAGGACGAGCTGGTTGTCATGGGCGGTCAGTTCCTTGCTGATGCCGCGCAGCTGCCGGGCGAAGAAGGGGTCGGCGAAGACCCTGGTCTCCGGTTCGGCCACGATGACCGCGATGGCGTCGTGCCGCTTCGTCACCAGGCTGCGGGCCGCCTGGTTCGGCACGTACCCGAGTTCGTCCACCGCCCGCCTCACCCGCTCGGCCAGGGTTCGCGCACCCCGTCCGAGCCGTTGACCACGCGGGAGACCGTGGCCCGGGAGACCCCGGCCCGCGCGGCCACGGCCTCCAGGGTGGGGCGCGGCACTGTGTCGGTCACTGTCAGGGCTCCTCACCTGCGGCTGCGGGCAAGGATAGCCCCGCCCGGTTACGGGCGAGAGCGCTCTCGGATCAGGTCCGGAGCGTCAGTGCTCGTGCTCGTGGGTCTCCTCGGCGGCCGCCCCGTGCGCGTGTTCGTGCGGGTCGTAGCCGGGGATCGTACCGTCCGGTTTCTTCACCAGGAACAGGCCGACCATGCCCATGTCGGAGTGGCTCTGGACATGGCAGTGGTACATCCAGGCGCCGGCCCCGACACCCTCGCCCGCGATGATCTGGAAGCCGAAGGAGTCGGCCGGGCCGCAGATCTTGGTGTCGATGACCTGGCTGGGGTCGTCGGGTCCGGTGAGCATGCCGGTGCGGTTGTCGGCCCAGCGGTGACCGTGCATATGGAAGGTGTGGTAGAACTCGCCGTGCGTGATCATGACGATCTCGACGCGGTCCCCCACCGTGGCCTCGAAGTCCGGCCCGGTGTGCGCCGGCTTGTTGTTGATCGACATGTCGTTGAAGACGATGGTGTGGGTCGCGTCCGGCAGCACGTCGCCCTTGCGGCGTACGATCACCGGCCCGTACAGCCCGTTGCGGATGCCGCCGGTGCCGTGCGCCGTGCCGACCACATGGTCGTGGTAGTGCCAGTAGCCGGCACTGCCCGACCGCCAGGTGCCGTCGGAGCGGCGGCCCGGCTTGTGGGTGCGCCAGGTGTAGGTGCGGGTGCCGCCGGGCGGGACGTCGCTCTTGTTCTGCCGGGTGCCGTCGCTGGAGATCTCGTAGTCCAGGCCGTGGACGTGCAGGCTCACGGGTACGTCCATGGTGTTCTCGAACTCGACGTGCAGCGTGTCGCCCTCGTTGAGCTCGATCAGCGGGCCGGGGATGGACGCCTTGCCCTTCTCGAGGCCGTAGCCCATCTGTCCGCCGCCGAGCCGCTCGGCGTAGAGCTTGATGCGGCGTACCTCGCCCCCGGCGGGCGCGGTCTTCGCCGGCGTGGCCGCGCTCACGGCCTCGGGCGCGATGGACAACGATGTCGCGACGGCAGCGCCGCCCAGCAGTACCCGCCGGTTGAAACCGCGTCTGTCCATGCCGAACTCCCCACGTGGCTGTCATGAACCTGTGAAACCGTAGCCGCCGAGCCTTCGTTTATCCACACTCAGGACAAAGTTCGTGTCATCTCTGCGATAGGTATTGGCGTGTGGCGCAAAGAGGTCTAGCTTCCTTGACGCTGTTGCTGCGACCGAGGAGGGGTGGGTGGCCACATGCGGTCCACATCGCATCAAGAACCCATGCGCTTACGAGGGTTGAGCACGAGAAGCACCACGTCACGAAAATCCGGAACGAGACGACGAGTCTGGGCGGCCACCGTGACCGCCGGCGTCGTCGCCGCCGGGCTGCTGTCGGGTCCCGCCGCCAGCGCGCGTACGGCCCCGGAACCGTCCCTGACAACGATGTCCATCAAGTCGCCCCCGGGCGGCGCGAACGTACGGGTGCTGCTGTTCTACGGCTCCGCGGCCGCCGGCGACGAGTCACCGCTCGTGAACGCGGGGATCGCGGCGATCGAGAGGATCGGGCTGTCCGGCCCGGAGAACCAGCGGTTCGACGTCACCGCCACGGACGACGCCTCGGTCTTCACCAACGAGACGAGGCTGGGCCGGTTCAACGCCATCGTGTTCCTGACCGGCGGCGGGGACGTCCTCGACCCGGACCAGGAGGCGGGCCTGGAGGCGTACATGGAGGCCGGCGGAGGTTTCGTCGGTCTGCACGACGCCGCCCGCGCGGAGCCGTACTCGGACTGGTTCACCGGTCTGATCGGCGCCCGCCCGGCAGCCTCCAGCCCCGGCACGGTGCAGCGGGCGACCGTCGAGGTCGGTGACCGGACGCATCCGGCGGCCAAGAACCTGCCGCAGCAGTGGAAGCGCCCCGACAAGTGGCTCAACTGGGTGAAGAACCCGTCCGGCGAGGTGCACACGGTCGCCAGGGTCCGCGAGTCGACGTACGAGCCCGGCGCGAGCGCCAACGGCTGGGACCACCCGGTGAGCTGGTGCCGTGACTACGACGGCGGCCGGTCCTTCTACACCGGGATGGGCGGCACGGTGTCGTCGTACGACGAGACCGACTTCCGTGACCATCTGCGCGGCGCGCTGCTGTGGACCACCCGGCTGGTGCGGGCCGACTGCAAGGCGGCCATCACCGGCAACTACAAGGCGGAGCGGCTGACCCAGCCCAACCAGCCGGGCCGCAACGACCAGATCGGCGAGCCGCACGGCCTGGTGGCGGCGCCCGACGGCCGGGTGCTGTACATCGGCCGGGGCGGCGCCGACGCCTCGCAGCCCGTGGTCACCGACTGGAACGACCCGGACATCGGCAAGGGCAGGGGCGAGGTCCACGTCTACGACCCCAAGACGAAGAAGGTGACCCTCGCCGGGGCCCTCACCGTCTTCGGCAACAAGGGCGGCGGCGACGAGCTGCGCAAGGTCGAGGAGGGCCTGCTCGGCATCGAGATCGACCCGGCGTTCCAGCGGAACGGGTGGGTGTACCTGCACTACACCCCGCACTCGGAGATCAACCGGGACACGCACATGGCCGAGCGGCGGGTCTCCCGCTTCACGCTCGACCCGGCCACCGACAAGCTGGACCTGGCCAGTGAGAAGGTGCTGCTGAAGTGGCCGGTGCAGATCCACAGCTGCTGCCACGCGGGCGGCGGGCTGGCCTGGGACTCCAAGGGCAACCTGTACATCGCCACCGGTGACAACAACTCCAGTGGCTTCAGCGACGGTTACTCGGGCAACAACCCGCAGCCCAACTTCAAGGGCGTGTCCTTCGCGGACGCGCGCCGCACCGCCGGCAACACCAACAACCTCAACGGCAAGATCCTGCGCGTCCACCCCGAGCCGGACGGCACGTACACCCTCCCCGAGGGGAACCTGTTCACCGGTGAGGAGACCGCCGAGGGCGGCGGCAAGACGCGTGGCGAGATCTATGTGATGGGTGTGCGCAATCCGGCGCGCATCTCCGTCGACCAGCGGACCGACACCCTGTACGCGGGCTGGGTCGGCCCGGACGCCGGCGCCCCGTCGACGACCTGGGGTCCGGCGAAGTATGACACGTTCGCCGTGATCACCAAGGCGTCCAACCGCGGCTGGCCGTACTGCATGGGCAACAAGCAGCCCTACCGGGACCGCAATCTGCCCGACCCGTCGAAGCCGCTGGGCTGGTACGACTGCGACCACCCGAAGAACGAGTCGCCGAACAACGACGGTCTGGTCAATCTGCCGCCGGTGACCGGCAACAACATCTGGTACTCGCCGCAGGGCGGCGGCCCGGACTACCCGCGCGACGCGAACGGCATCCCGTCGTACGTCCAGGGTGAGGCCACGTACAAGCTGCCCTGGCTGAAGGGCGGCGGGCAGGCCGCGATGGACGGCCCGGTCTACCGCTACGACGCCGGCAGCGCCAGTGAGGTCACGTGGCCGGCGTACTGGGACGGCAAGTGGTTCGTCGGTGACTTCTACGACGCCGACCAGCCGCGCAACGCGGTGCTGATGGACCCGAAGACGCAGGGCGACGGCGGTCTTCCGGTGCACTCGGAGTCCCTGAAGAAGATCGTGCCGGTCGGCAACGACGGCATCAGGAACCTGATGGACTGGAAGTTCGGCCCGGACGGCTCGCTGTACGTCCTCGACTACGGCCGGGGCTTCTTCACCTCCGACTCCAAGTCCGCGCTGTGGCGGGTCACCTACACGGGCGGCGGCGCGACCCCGGCCGCCGGTCAGCTGGCGAGGAAGGCCGAGTGAAACCAGTGATACGGCAACGAAGAATGTGGGCCGGTCTCCTGGCCGCCCTGCTGATGATGTTCGGTCTGCAGTCGACGTCCGCGGCCGGTGACTCCCGGTCCGAGGCCGGCGCGGCGGCGGAGCAGGTCCTCACCTGGACCGCCGGTGACAGCATCACCGACTACGTGTCCGCGCCCGCGACCGCGGTGGCCGGTGCGGCGACGATCGTCTTCGAGAACAGCGCGGCGACGGGCAACACCACTGGAATGCCGCACACGTTGACGTTCGTGACCTCCGACCCGGAGTTCAACGACGACGTCCAGCTGAACATCATGGCCAATCCGGCCGACGCCCAGGGCGGGAAGCACACCGCCGAGGTGACGCTCACCCCGGGCCGCTACTTCTACCACTGCACCATCCCCGGTCACGGGGAGATGCAGGGCATCCTCACGGTGACCGAGGGCGGTGGCGGTGACGACACCACCGCGCCCGAGGCCACGGCGAAGGTGACCGGCTCGCAGAACGCGGACGGCGCGTACGTCGGTTCGGCGAGCGTCGCGCTCGCCGCCACCGACGGGGTTCGGGCGTGGAGCGGATCGAGTACGCGATCGGCGCCGACGGCGCCTGGCAGCCGTACACCGCCCCGGTCGTCGTCGACCAGGTCGGCACGCACACGGTGCGCTACCGCGCCCTGGACAGGGCGGGCAACGTATCGGCCGAGCGGAGCGTCGAGTTCACCGTGGTCGCCCCGCAGTCGGACGACACCACCGCGCCGGAGACCTCGGCGACGGTGACCGGGGAGAAGAACGACGCCGGTGACTACATCGACATGGCGACGGTCACCGTCACCGCGTCGGACACCGGTACCGGCGTCAACACCATCGAGTACGCGATCGGTGCCGACGGCGCCTGGCAGCCGTACACCGGACCGGTGATGGTGCATCAGGTGGGCACGCACACCGTGCGCTACCGGGCCACCGACAGGGCGGGCAACGCGGCGGCGGCGAAGAGCGTGGCGTTCACGGTCGTCGCCGCTCCCCGCGGGACACCACCCCGCCGGCCACCGGTGTGACCGTGGCGGGCACCAAGAACTCCGCCGGCGCCTACGTCGGTGCCGCCAGGGTGACCGTCACCGCCGACGACGGACACGGAGGTTCCGGTGTCGCCGGCATCGCGTACTCGCTCGACGGCGGCCCCTACCTGGCGTACACCGCGCCCGTGGTGGTCGACCGGGCGGGCAGGCACACGGTCGCCTACCGGGCGAGCGACCGGGCCGGCAACACCTCCGAGCCGCTCACCGTGAGCTTCACGGTGGTGGCGGACGGCGGGGTGCCCGCACCCAACTGCCCCGAGTACGACGAGCGGTTGACGGTCCTCGTCGGCACGGTCGACTCGGGTGTGCCGAACCGGGTCACCAACAGCCGGTGCCGGATCGGTGAGCTGATCGAGGACGAGAAGGAGTGGACCTCCCAGGCGCTGTTCCTCAAGCATGTGAAGACCGTCCTCGACGCCCTCGAGAAGGAAGGGGTCGTCGACCGGCGGGAGTACCGGGCGATCAACCAGGCGGCACGTCAGTCCGGCATCGGCGAGCCCGGCCAGACCGACGGCTACCGCAAGCTCCTGGACGGCACCCAGAAGTCGTTCGGCAAGTGGGAGCACGTGGGCGGCGGTTCGTTCGCGCTGAACCCGGACGGCTCGATCACCTCGGGCACCTCGCGGGGCGGCCTCGGCATGCTGTGGTTCCCGGAGCGCACCTACGGCGACTTCTCGCTGAAGCTGCAGTGGCGTGACGACGGTCCGGGCACCGTCAACGCCAACTCCGGTGTGTTCGTGCGGTTCCCGCAGGTGCACGACCACCCGGAGGAGCCCAGCCCGGAGTGGGTCGCCATCAAGTACGGGCACGAGGTGCAGGTGTTCGACTCGCCCACCGGCGACATGTACAAGACGGGGTCGGTCTACGGCTTCGACCGGGTCGGTCTGGCCGGCGCGGGCGTGACGCAGAAGGGCACCTGGAACGACTATGAGATCCGGGTGGTGGACCAGCACTACTCGGTCTACCGCAACGGTGTGCTGATCAACGAGTTCGACAACATCGGCGGTCAGGACTTCACCCCGCCGCGCTCGGACGACCCGGGCACGGACGGGCGGCGGTTCGCCTCCGGTTACGTCGGACTGCAGGTGCACAGCACGACGGACGTCGTTTCCTTCAGGGACGTCCGGATCAAGGAGCTGTAGGCACGTCCCCGGGTCAGGAGGCCGGCGGTTCCGGCTTCCTGGCCCGGCTGGGCTGTACCCGCAGGGGCTCCCCGGCATCTTCGGATACTCGGGCGGGTACGGCAGATCGCCCAGGCCGTGGTCGTGTTCGTCACGGCGGGCGAGTTCGAGCAGGGGCTCCAGTGAAAGGCGTGATCGTCCATGTCCGCGTGCACATCGCCGAGTTCGGCGAAGCGCGCGGGCATGGTCGTGATGTCGAAGTCCCGCGGACGCGCGGCGCCGGCCTCCTCCCAGCGCAGCGGCGCGGAGACGGGCGCGTGCGGGCGGGGGCGTACGGAGTAGGCGGAGGCGATGGTGCGGTCGCGGGCGGTCTGGTTGTAGTCGACGAAGATGCGTTCGCCGCGCTCCTCCTTCCACCACTTGATGGTGACCTGCTCGGGCATCCGCCGTTCCAGTTCCCGTCCAACGGCGATGGCGGCGCGCCTCACCTGGGTGAAGGTCCAGCGCGGTTCGATGGGCACGAAGACATGCAGTCCCCGGCCGCCGGAGGTCTTGGGCCAGCCCCGCAGACCGCCGAACTCGTCCAGTACGGCGCGCAGTTCACCGGCGGCGCGGACGGCGTCGTCGTAGTCGGTACCGGGCTGGGGGTCGAGGTCGAGGCGGAGTTCGTCGGGGTGGTCGACGTCGTCGCGGCGCACCGGCCAGGGTGGAAGGTGAGGGTGCCGTACTGGGCGGCCCACACCACGGCGGCCTCCTCGGTGGGGCACATCTCGTCGGCGCTGCGTCCGCTGGGGAAGGTGATGTGCGCGGTGGGGATCCAGTCGGGCATGCCCTTCGGCGCGCGCTTCTGGTAGAACCACTCGCCGGTGACGCCGTCCGGGTAGCGCTGCAGGGTGGTGGGCCGGTCGCGCAGGGCGCGCAGGATGCCGGGGGCGACGGCCTGGTAGTAGCGGGCCACGTCGAGCTTGGTGTACCCGGGCTCCGGGAAGAAGACCTTTCCCGGGCTGGACAGCCGCACGGTCCGGCCCGCCACCTCAAGTTCCACCGCGTCGCCCATGCGAGCCACGGTAGGCGTCACGCGCACAGCGCGCACACCGGGCGGTACCGGGCGCGGGCGCGCAGACTCGGGGCATGGATCTGCCCGTGATGCCGCCCGTGAAGCCGATGCTCGCCAAGTCCGTGGCGAGGATCCCGCCGGGGATGCAGTACGAGGCGAAATGGGACGGGTTCCGGGCGATCGTGTTCCGTGACGGGGCCGAGGTCGAGCTGGGCAGCCGTACGGGCAAGCCGCTGACCAGGTATTTTCCCGAGCTGGTGGCGGCGGTGCGGGAGCGGTTGCCGCAGCGGTGTGTGATGGACGGGGAGATCGTGATCGCGCGGGAGGGGCATCTCGACTTCGACGCGCTGACCGAGCGCATCCATCCGGCGGACTCGCGGGTGCGGACGCTCGCCGAGCGGACGCCGGCCTCGTTCGTCGCCTTCGATCTGCTGGCGCTGGGGGACGAGTCACTGCTGGAGACCGCGCAGACCGACCGCCGGGAGCGGCTGGCCGAGGCGCTGGCGGGGTGCGTCCGCCGGTGCACGTGGCGCCGGCGACGACGGACATCGAGGTGGCGCGGGGCTGGTTCGAACAGTACGAGGGGCGGGGCTCGACGGGGTGATCGCCAAGCCGCTGGAGCTGCGCTACCGGCAGGACGAGCGGGCCATGTACAAGATCAAACACGAGCGCACGGCCGATGTGGTGGTGGCGGGGTACCGGTTGCACAAGAGCGGCCCGGTGGTGGGCTCGCTGCTGCTCGGGCTCCACGACGACCAGGGGCGGCTGCAGCACGTCGGCGTCTGCGCCGCGTTCTCGATGAAGCGGCGCGCGGAGCTGATCGAGGAGCTGGAGCCGCTGCGGCTGGACGATGTGTCGGGGCATCCGTGGGCGGCCTGGGCGGACGAGGCCGCCCACGAGACGGCGCGGCTGCCGGGCGCGCCGAGTCGCTGGTCGGGGCGGAAGGACCTCTCCTGGGTGCCGCTGCGGCCGGAGCGGGTGGCCGAGGTGGCGTACGACCACATGGAGAACGGGCGGCGTTTCCGGCACACGGCCCGCTTCCGCCGCTGGCGCCCGGACCGTACCCCGGACGGCTGCACGTACGGGCAGCTGGAGGAGCCGGTCCGCTACGACCTCGGCGAGATCCTGGGCGGCGTCTGAGTCAGGGCCGCATCAGCACCTTGACCGCGCCGTCGCGCTTCTCCTGGAACATCGCGTAGGCTTCCGGGCCCTCGTCGAGGGAGACGCGGTGGGTGGCGAAGCCGTCGACGCCGAGCCGGTCCTCCTCGGTGAGGTGGGGGATGATGTCGTCGCTCCAGCGGCGTACGTTCGCCTGGCCCATGCGCAGCTGGATCTGCTTGTCGAACAGGGTGAGCATGGGCATCGGGTCGGCCATGCCGCCGTAGACGCCGACGACCGAGATCGTGCCGCCGCGCCGCACCAGTTCGATGGCGGTGTGGAGGGCGGCGAGCCGGTCGACGCTGAAGCGTTCCGCCATCGGGCCGCTGAGTTTGCGGGGCAGCAGCGCCGAGACGTTCTGCACCATGCGGGCGGCCGCGCCGCCGTGCGCCTCGGTGCCGACGGCGTCGATCACGGCGTCGGGGCCGCGGCCGTCGGTCCGGTCGCGGATCGCGGTGACGAGTTCCTTCTCGTCGTCGAAGGAACGCAGGTCGAAGGTCTCCACGCCCCGCTCCTTGGCCCGGTCGAGCCGTTCCGGGACCAGGTCGACGCCGAACACCGTGCCGGCGCCCCGCACCTGGGCCACCCGGCAGGCCATGTCGCCGATGGGGCCGAGTCCGAGCACGGCGACGCTGCCGCCCGGCGGGACACCGGCGTACTCGACCGCCTGCCAGGCGGTGGGCAGGACGTCGGAGAGATAGACGAACCGGTCGTCGGACGGCCCCTCGGGAACCTTGATCGGGCCGTACTGCGCCTGCGGGACCCGCAGATACTCGGCCTGGGCGCCCGGCACGGCGCCGTACAGCCTGGTGTAGCCGAACAGGGCCGCGCCCATGCCCTCGGCGCTGACCTGGGTGGTCTCGCACTGGGTGGGCAGTCCGGTCAGGCACATCCAGCAGTTGCCGCAGGCGATCTGGAACGGCACCACGACCCGGTCGCCGGCCTGGAGGTCCGGCACCGCCGCGCCGACCTCCTCGACGACGCCCATCGGCTCGTGGCCGAGGATGTCGCCCGGTGTCATGAACGGGGTGAGGACCTCGTACAGATGCAGATCGGATCCGCACAGTCCGGTGGAGGTGATGCGGATGATCGCGTCCGTCGGCTCCTCGATCCGGGGATCGGGCACGTTCTCCACCCTCACGTCCCGCTTTCCCTGCCAGGTCAGTGCCCTCATCGCCGCCCGCTCCCTTCCGTACCGGCCGGTGTGCCGCTCGTGCGGTGGGCGTCCGGGTACCCGAGCGGCCGTACGCCGAACCGGTGGCCGCTGGGCCGATCGGCGGACGTCGCCGCGCGGGAACGCCTCTGATCAGCTATGGCCAGTGACTATCGGAAAAGCGCACAATCAAGACAACGGATGATATGAGGCGGGCGCGGTGGCGACGGTGGGCACGGATCAAGCGGGGCGCCGACGGCGCGGCACCGGGGCGAGGTGCTGGTGGCCGCGCTGCTGGCGGCGGGGCTGGCGGCGGGGTGCACGGTGTCGGAGGCACCGCCCGACGACGGGCGCGGATCGCCCCGGCAGTCGTCCACCACGCCACGGGAGACCCAGCCGGGTGAACCGCCGAGCGAGCCGCCGGCCGCTCCGGTGCTCGCCGTGAAGATCGACAACGCGCTGCCGGCCCGGCCGCAGACGGGTCTTGACGCCGCCGACGTGGTCTATGCCGAGCAGGTGGAGGGCGGACTGAGCCGGCTGCTGGCGGTGTACGCCACCCGGCTCCCCGAGTCGGTGGGACCGGTGCGCAGCGTCCGTGAGTCGGATCTGGAGCTGCTGCGCCAGTTCGACCGCCCGGTGCTGGCCTTCTCCGGGGCGCAGGGCAAGCTGCTGCCGCTGATCGACCGGGCGCCGCTGGAGGCGGTGACCCCGGAGTCGGAGCCGGACGCCTTCGTCCGGCGCTCGGGACGGTTCGCCCCGCACGATCTGTATCTGCGGCCGGACCGGCTCATGAAGAAGCCGCCCGGTGCGGCTTCGCTGACCACCGGATTCCACCAGGGTCCGGCACCGGCCGGCGGCAGGACGGACGACGAGGTGACGGTCCGCTTCCCGGCCGCCCGCTTCACCTTCACCTGGTCCGGCTCGCGCGACGGCTGGCTGGTCTCCATGGACGGGACGCCGGCGCTCACCCCGGAGGGTGAGCGGCTGGCGCCGCCGACGGTCGTCGTGCAGCACGTGACCGTGCGCCGTTCCCGGTTCGGGGACTTCCTCGGCAACAACACCCCGTACACCGAGACGGTGGGCTCGGGGAAGGCCACGGTGCTGCGCGGCGGACAGGCCTACGAGGCGCGCTGGAGCCGTCCGACGGCCGGGGACGGCACCTCGTTCACCACCGGCGACGGCAAGGAGATGACGTTCGCGCGCGGTCAGGTGTGGGTGGTGTACGCGAAGACGCCCTGAGCGCTCCCGGTCAGTGCGGGGCGGCCAGGGAGGGGCGGGGTCGCGCAGCCCCTCGGCCGCGTCGGCCACCCTGCGGATCAGCTCGATGAACACCGCCTGTTCCTCGGGAGCGAGGGGGCGAGCAGGACCTGGTTCATCCGGGCGGTACGCACGGTCAGCCTGCGGTGGGTGCGTACGCCGTCGTCGGTGAGGCGCAGCAGGAAGCGGCGGCCGTCCTGCGGATCGCGGACCTTGTCCAGCAGTCCGCGCCGCAGGAGCCGGGCGATCACCTCGGCGATGGTGGACCGGTCGAGGCCGACCCGCTCCCCACGGTGCGCTGGTCCAGGCCCGGTTCGGCGACGAGCGCGTTGAGGACCGCGAACTGCGGTGAGGTGGTCTCCTCGGAGACCATCGTGTTCCACAGCAGGTAGTGCGCCTGCTGGAGCCGCCGGGCGAGGTGCCCGGGATGGGTGGTGAGGTCCACGGCGGCCATGCGCTCCCCGGTCTTTCATCGGTGCACTGATCTCCTTCGAGCATCCGAAGAATACTGGACAGCGGCGCTGTTCCACGTAAATACTCAGTGCGCTGATCACATCGGGTCGTCTCGCTGGGATGGGGTTCCTCGGATGGACAAGGTGGTCGCCTCCGCAGCGGAGGCGGTGGCTGACATACCGGACGGCGCGTCGCTGGCGGTGGGCGGCTTCGGCCTCAGCGGTGTGCCGAACGCACTGATCCAGGCACTGTACGAGCGCGGGACCGGCTCGCTGTCGGTCGTCTCCAACAACTGCGGGGCGATGGAGTCCGGGCTCGCGGTGCTGCTCGCGGCGGGCCGGATCGCCCGGGTGACCGGTTCCTACATCGGAGCGAACAAGGAGTTCGCCCGGCAGTATCTGGCCGGTGAGCTGGAAGTGGAGCTGATCCCGCAGGGCACGCTCGCCGAACGGCTGCGCGCCGGGGCGCCGGCATCCCCGCGTTCTACACCCCGGCCGGGGTGGGCACGCAGGTCGCCGAGGGCGGTCTGCCCTGGCGCTACGACGGCTCCGGCGGGGTCGCCCTCGCCTCGCCGCCGAAGGAGGTGCGGGATTTCGACGGCACGCGGTACGTACTGGAGCGCGCTATCCGCACCGACTACGCGCTGGTGCGGGCGGCGAAGGGCGACCGTCACGGGAACCTCGTGTTCGGCAAGTCGGCCCGCAACTTCAACCCCTCGCCGCGATGGCGGGCCGGGTGACGGTCGCGGAGGTGGAGGACTTGGTCGAGCCCGGCGCGATCGACCCGGACGCGGTGCACCTTCCGGGCGTCTTCGTGCGGCGGGTCGTCGCGCTCACGCCCGAGCAGGCGGCGGACAAGCGGATCGAGCGGCGGACGGTGCGCGGCTGATGGCCTGGACCAGGAAGAGATGGCCGCGCGGGCCGCCCGGGAGCTGAGCGACGGCCAGTACGTCAATCTCGGCATCGGTCTGCCCACGCTCATCCCCGATCACCTTCCGCCGGGTGTCGAGGTGGTGCTGGAGAGCGAGAACGGCATCCTCGGCACCGGCCCGTACCCCGCCGAGGCGGAGGTCGACCCGGATCTGATCAACGCCGGGAAGGAGACCGTCACCGTCCTGCCGGGCGCGTCCTTCTTCGACTCGGCGCTGTCGTTCTCGATGATCCGCGGCGGGCACATCGACGTCGCCGTCCTCGGCGCGATGCAGGTGTCCGAACGCGGTGACCTGGCGAACTGGGCGATCCCCGGCAAGCTCGTCACCGGGATCGGCGGCGCGATGGACCTGGTCCACGGCGCCCGCACGGTGATCGTGGTGATGACCCACACCGCGAAGGACGGCTCACCGAAGATCGTGACCGAGTGCGCGCTGCCGCTGACCGGCAAGGAGTGCGTGGACCGGATCATCACCGACCTCGGTGTCCTCGACGTCACCGACGCCGGACTCGTCCTCGTGGAGACCGCCCCCGGCGTTTCCGTCGACGAGATCACCGCCGGCACCGGAGCCGGACTCACCCTCGGGGAGGGCCTGTCGTGACCGACGTACTCACTCAAGCCGACATCGACCAGGAAATCGCGGCCGAGCACGCCGCGTACCGGAAGCGGGTCGCGGACGGGGCGCCGGTCGAGCACCACCCGCGCCGCGACTACGCCCCGTACCGCTCCTCGGCGCTGCGTCATCCGCTGCGGCCGCCGGTCGCCATCGACACCGGCAAGGACCCCGAGCTGGTGGAGCTGTCCTCCCCGCGTTCGGCGAGCGGGACATCACCGCGGTCGACAACGATCTCACCCGGCAGCACCCCGGTGAGCCGATCGGTGAGCGCGTCACCGTCTCCGGGCGGCTGCTCGACCGCGACGGCCGGCCCGTACGCGGCCAGCTCGTGGAGATATGGCAGGCCAACTCGGCCGGGCGGTACGCCCATCGGCGCGAGCAGCACGAGGCGCCGCTGGACCCGAACTTCACCGGTGTGGGCCGCACACTCTCCGACGAGGACGGCTGCTACCGCTTCACCACGGTCCGGCCGGGCCCGTACCCGTGGCGCAACCACGTGGGCGCCTGGCGTCCGGCACACATCCACTTCTCGGTCTTCGGCTCGGCGTTCACCCAGCGGCTGGTGACGCAGATGTACTTCCCCAACGACCCGCTGTTCGCCTACGACCCGATCCTGCGGTCCGTCACCGACGACGCGGCACGGCAGCGACTGGTCGCCACGTACGACCACAGCCTGTCGGTGCCGGAGTTCTCGCTCGGCTACCACTGGGACATCGTGCTGGACGGGCCGCGCGCCACCTGGACGGAAGAGGGGCGCTGACACCATGACGCGCATCGACACGAACAGTGCGCTGCCCACCCCTCGCACACCGTCGGCCCCTTCTACGGCCACGCGCTGCCGTTTCCCGGCGGCGAGGACATCGCACCGCTCGGACATCCGGACACCGTCACCGTGCACGGCCATGTGTACGACGGTGAGGGCCGGCCGGTTCCGGACGCGCTGCTGGAGGTGTGGGGGCCGGACCCCGACGGGAACATGCCGACGGCGGACGGCTCGATGCGGCGGGACCCGGCGAGCGGCGGCTTCCTCGGCCGCAACGGCGTGGAGTTCACCGGTTTCGGACGCGTCCAGACCGACGCGGACGGCCACTGGTACGTCCGTACGCTGCGCCCCGGAGCGCGCGGCCGAAACGCGCCGTATCTGAGTGTGTGCGTGTTCGCCCGCGGTCTGCTGGTGCATCTGTTCACCCGGATCCATCTGCCGGGCGACGAGGCCGCGCTGGCGGCGGACCCGCTGCTGTCCCGGCTCGACTCCGGGCGCCGCGACACGCTGGTCGCGGGCGCGGAGGGTGCCGGCACGTACCGTTTCGACATCCGCCTCCAGGGCGAGGGCGAGACGGTCTTCCTGGAGTTCCGGTGACATCGGCCGATCACGGCACCGGTCTGCTCGCCCCGGGTGGGCCGGTTCCCCGGCCGCCGCCGAGACGGCGGACACGGCGGTGCTGCGGGCGCTGCTCGACGCGGAGGCGGCGCTGACCCGCGCCCAGGCCGCGTCGGGGCTCGCCCCGGAAAGCGCGGCGACGGCGGTGACGGAGGCCGCCGACCCGGCACGGTTCGACATCGCGTCCCTCGCCGCGCGGGCGCGCGGCGGCGGCAATCCGGTGATCCCGCTGGTCGCGGAGCTGACCCGGGCGGCCGGCGAGGAGCACGGCCCGTATGTGCACCGGGGGCGACCAGCCAGGACATCATGGACACGGCGATGATGCTGGTCGCCCGTCGCGCCCTGCGCCCGGTCCTCGCCGACCTGGACCGCGGCGAACGGGCCCTGGCCCTGCTGGCCGCCGGGCACCGGGACACGCCGATGCCGGGCCGGACGCTCACCCAGCACGCCGTACCGACGACGTTCGGGCTGAAGGCGGCCGGGTGGCGGTCGCTGGTGCTGGACGCGCGGGACAGGGTGACGGCGGTACGCGGCTCGCTGCCCGCCCAGCTCGGCGGCGCGGCCGGGACGCTGGCCGCCTTCCAGGCGTACGGCGCCGGGGACCCGACCGCGCTGCCGGGCGCGTACGGCGCCGGGGACCCGACGGCGCTGCCGGGCGCGTACGCCCGTGAACTCGGCCTCGCGGAACCGCTGCTGCCCTGGCACACCCTGCGCACACCGGTCGCCGACCTGGCAGGGTGTCTCGCCTTCACCGCCGGCGCCCTGGGCAAGCTCGCGGCGGACGTCCTCACCCTGTCCCGTACCGAGATCGCGGAGGCCGCCGAGGGCAGCGGTGGCGGCTCCTCGGCCATGCCGCACAAGGCGAACCCGGTCCGCTCGACGCTGATCGCGGCGGCGGCCCGGCGCGCCCCGCAGCTCGCGGCCACCCTGTACGGCTCCCTGGTCGCCGAGGACGAGCGGCCGGCCGGGGCCTGGCACGCCGAGTGGGAGCCGCTGCGGGACCTGCTCCGTCTGGTGGGCGGGGCCGCCCGGGACGCGGCCGAGCTGACCGAGGGGCTGCGGGTGTACCCGGAGGTCATGCGCGAACACCTCGGCCGCACCCACGGGCTGATCGTCTCCGAGCGGCTCTCCGCCGAACTGGCGCCGGTCCTCGGCCGCGCCCGCGCGAAGGAACTGCTGACGGAAGTCGCCCGGCGGGCGTACACGGAGGGCCGCGACCTCGGTGAACTGCTGGCTGAAACACAGGACTTGAAGGACGTCGACCTTTCCCTGCTGCTCGATCCCGCCCGTTGCACCGGCTCCGCGGGAGCCCTCACCGACCGTGCTCTGGAGCGACGTTGACCGACCGGCTTCTCAACTACCGCGAGGAGGGTTCCGCTTCGGCTCCCCGCTGCTGCTCGGGCCCTCGCTCGGCACGTCGTACGCCCTGTGGGACGAGGTGGCGCCCGAACTGTCGGCCGGGCACCGGGTGGTCCGCTGGGATCTGCCGGGGCACGGGGGTCGGCGGCGGGGCTGATCGGTGCCGGCGCGACCGTCGGCGACCTCGCCGGGCTGGTGCTCGCGCTCGCCGACACGCTCGGCATCGGGCGGTTCGCGTACGCGGGGGTGTCGCTGGGCGGCGCGGTCGGGCTGCATCTGGCCGTGCACCACCCGGACCGGCTGTCGTCACTGGCCCTGATCTGTTCCTCGGCGCACTTCAACGGCGCCGAACCCTGGCGGGAGCGGGCGGCCCGGGTACGGCGCGAGGGACTCGGCGGCCTCGCGGACGGGGCCGACGCCCGCTGGTTCACGGCCGGGTTCACCGTGCCGCGGCTGGTCCGGGACCACCGGGAGGCCGATCCGGAGGCGTACGCCGCCTGCTGTGACGCGCTCGCCGCGTTCGATCTGCGGGACCGGCTGACCGAGGTCTCCGTGCCGACGCTGCTGATCGCGGGGCGGGAGGATCCGGCGACACCGCCGGCGCTGCTGCGGGAGATCGCGGACGCCGTACCGCACGCCACGCTGGTGGAGCTCCCCGGGGCCTCGCACCTGGCGCCCGCGCAGCGGCCGGAGGCGGTGCTGGCGGCGCTGCGGGCGCACTTCGACGGGACCGCCCGGCGTGGCATGGAGGTGCGCCGGGCGGTGCTGGGCGACGCGCACGTGGACCGGGCGCAGGCGCGGCAGACGCCGTTCACGGCCCGCTTCCAGGACTTCGTCTCCCGCTACGCCTGGGGCGAGATCTGGACCGACCCGACCCTCACCCGCCGCGAACGCAGCATGATCACGCTCACGGCGCTGGTCGCGCACGGCCACTACGACGAACTCGGGATGCATGTCCGCGCCGCCCGCCGAGGCGGGCTCACCCCGAGGAGATCGGCGCGGTGCTGCTCCAGACGGCCGTGTACTGCGGGGTCCCGGCGGCCAACTCGGCGTTCGCGACGGCCCAGCGGGTGCTGGCGGAGGAGGACGAATAGCCTCTGGCGACAGGGCCTAGCGTGGTCCCACGCCCGTCCCGAGTTCCTGTGCGGCCCGCTCCGCCAGGGCGTCCGCGCCGCAGGAGCGGGCCAGGGCCAGGCCGCGTTCGAGGTCGCGGGCGGAGCGGGCGAGGATGCCGTACTCGACGCGGGCCGCGGCGTGTTCGTACTGGCACGGCGAGGACTCCAGGTAGGTGACCGCCTGGGCGGCGAGACGGACCGCGCGCTGGCCGGTCTCCAGAGCGGCGGCGACCCGCAGGGCCTCGCCTATCGCGGTGTCGGTACCGAGGCGTTCGGCCCGCCGGCGGAGATCGACCGACAGCCGGGCGGCGCGCACCGGGTCCTCAGTGGCGAGGGCGCGGGCGAGATCCGCGGCGCAGAACACGTGCACCGGGTGGTGGTGGCCGCGCGCGGCGGCCGCCTTCTCCGCCGCTTCCAGTTCGTTGACGCCGTCCTTGGTACGGCCGACGGCCAGCAGCAGCCGGCCGCGTACCGAACGCGGGTCGGGCAGCACGACGGTGGACGGGTAGGGCGGGGCGAAGCCGTGCCGTTCGGCCATCTCCCATGCCTCGTCGACATGGCCGCGGGCGAGCAGGGTGTCGACGAGGTTGCAGGTGGCCGTCCAGTACAGGGGCAGTCCGCGGCCGACGCGTTCGGCCAGGCGCAGGGACTCGCGCAGTGAGGTCTCCGCCGCCTCCAGCCGGCCCCGCCTGCGGTGTCCGAGGCCCACATAGGCGTGCGCGAGAGCCAGGTGGCCGCCGCTCCAGCCCGCCGTGTCGTAGGCGAGCAGGGCCTCGTTGTAGAGGCTCTCGGCGCGGTCGAGGCGGTCGGTGTAGGCGTAGGAACTCGCCAGCATCAGCAGGAGTTCGACGCCCCACTCGGAGTCGGTCCAGCCGAGGCCCGGCGCGAGGCGCCCGTTGACGAGGGCGCGGTCGCAGACCTCGACGATCTCCTCGGCGTTCTCACCGCGCATCATGGCGTCGAAGCCGCGCAGGATCAGCAGCACGCGTTCGGAGTTGTCACGGCCGGTGCAGGTGGCGGCGAGTTCGGCCAGGCGCTCGGAGCGGGCGGGTGAGCCGGCCTCACCGGCGAGCAGGCCCTCCACATGAACTGCACAGCTCGCAGCCGCAGTTGGGCGGGGCCGGGTTCCAGAAGGGCGGCCTCCGCCTCGACGGTTCGGACGGCCTCGTCCATCTGGTTGTTGTGGAGCAGCGCCTGGGAGAGCCGGACCACGGCGTCCACCCGGCGGTCGCCGTCCAGGCCGGACATGCCGAGGGCGGCCCGCAGATGGCCGATGGTGCGGGCGGGTGCGGTGAGGAAGGTGGCGCAGCCCAGTTCGTAGAGGACATGGGCGTGGATCTCGGGGCGGGGCGGTTCCTCCAGGGCGCGTTCCAGGCAGCGGCGGGCCGCGTCGGGGGCGCCGACGGCGACGTGTTCGCGGGCGGCCTCACGCAGTTGCCAGACCAGTTCCTCGTCGTCGTCCGGGTGGACCTCGAGGAGGTGGCGGGCGGCCGCCGCCGCGCCGCGGCCGGAGTCGGTGACGATCCGGGCGGCGATGCCGTGCATGGCGCGGCGCAGGGCGTCGGGGATGGAGTTGTAGACGGCGGTGGCGATCAGGGGTGGACGAACTCGAGGTCGCCGGGTGTGCCGCCGCCCGCGCCGGACGGGTCGGGGGCGGTCAGGATGCGGGCGCTGCGCAGGAGTTCGGCGCAGCGGGCGGCGGAGCCGTCGTCCAGTGTGGCGAGTTCGGCCACCAGGTCGACGGTGATGTCGTTGCCGAGGATGGCAGCGGCCCAGGCGAACCGGGTGGCGTCTATGCCGAGTTGTTCCAGGCGGGCGACGAGTCCGCCGCCGCGGGCGGAGCGGTTGAGGTCGCGCAGTTCACCGGCATGGGCCTCGACGGGTTGGAGTTCGCTGTCCTGGACCTTGGCGAGGAGTTCGACGGTCTCGTAGGGGTTGCCGCCGGTGACGGCCCAGACCTCGCGGCAGAACGCCGCGTCGGCGTGGGTGCCCAGGGTGGCGCGGGTGAGTCCGGCGGCGGCCTCCGGGGTGAGGGCGCTGAGGACGGTGACGGGGCGGTCGGCCGCGGCGGCGACGGCGTCGAGGTGGCCGGCGCTCACTCCGGAGATCTCGCCGGGGCGGCGGGCGACCACGACGAGGACGGACAGGTCGGCGAGGCGTTCGGCGAAGCAGGCCAGCCAGTGCAGGGTCTCCTGGTCGGCCCAGTGGGCGTCGTCGATCAGCAGGACCAGCGGCCAGTCCCGGTGGGCCAGCCGGCGCACGGCGGCGACCAGTCCCTCGCACACGCCCTGCGGGTCGGCGTGGCTCTGGCCGGGGTCGGCGATGCCGAGGGCGGGGCCGGCGATGCCGTACCAGTCGCCGAGGTACTCGCGTGCCTCCTCCGGCAGCATCGGCACCAGGGCGGGCTGCAGCAGCCGGCGGACGACGTTGAAGGGGACGGAGCGCAGGGTCTCGCCGCCACGGGCCGACCACACAGTGCAGCCGCGCTGTTCGGCGATGCGGCGGGTCTCGGCGAGCAGCGCGGTCTTGCCGAATCCGGCCTCGCCACGGAGCACCAGCAGACTGCCCGGCGAGGAGCGGTCCGCGCACAGCGTGTCGATGGCCTCCGCGATGGCGGCGACCTCCTCGTCGCGCTCCCACAGGCCCGCCGTGGGGGCGTCCGGGGGCCGTACCTCCGTCATCCCGCTACCTCCCCGAGTCGCCCGAATGACGTACAGAGGTCGAGCGTAGTCCCCGGCCGTCCGAGCGGTGCCCGCTCGTGGCACGTGTTGCCGTGAAGGGTGACATGGACGCCGGAAGTCGACGCAGACCGCTCCCCACCAGGGATCCCTTTGGTCAACAGCTGTCAAGGGCAAGGGAGATGGAGATTTCCGGGTGGGCCGGGCGACGGTGTGACGGGGCTCTCTCATCCGGCTTTCACCGACGCCTCATACGGTAGGGGCATGACGCAGGCGACTCCTCCCGGGTGGTACCCCGACCCCGGGCAGACGAATGAGGGGCCGGCCACCGAGCGCTGGTGGAACGGCATGGCCTGGACGGAGCAGGTCCGTCCGGTGGGGCAGGCCGCCGCCCCTGGGGTCCTCCGGCGCCGGGCGGCCCGGCGTATCCGGCGTATCCGGCGTATCCCGCCGCACCCCGCCCGGACGGAACCGGCGGGTGCGCAACGGGATAGCCGTGGCGGTGGCCGTCGCCGTGCTGGCGAGCATCGGTGTGGGTGTGTACGCGCTGACGGACGACGGCGGGGGCGGCGGCAACGCGTCCTCGCAGGGGCCGGGCGGCCGGGACGGCGGGCCGTTCGGCGACTCGGGCGGCGGGTCCGGGGGTTCCGGCGGGTCCGGGGGTTCCGGCGGGTCCGGGGTTCCGGCGGCTCCGGCGGCTCCGGCGGCTCCGAGGAGGACGAGCCGGGCCGGAAGGGCTCCGAGGCGCCGCGGATCGAGAGCGGGTCGGTGACCGACGGGCTGAGCGGGATCAGTCTGCCCATCCCGGACGGCTGGTACGGCCAGGAACAGGAGGTCGGCGCCTCGGTGACGTCGAAGAACGCGTACGACTGCCCCGGCGACACCTCGAAGACCTGCACCAAGGGTGGGGCGTACTCGGCGCCGGCCCTGGCGTTCGGCCTCGAGGGCACCACCGCCGAGGAGGTCGCCAAGGAGGACATCACCGCGAACGCGGAGCAGAGCTACGGCGGCAACTCGTACGGGAAGATCACCTCGCACGACGTCCTCGCGTCCAAGGCCGTGACCGTGGCCGGGCAGAAGGGCTATCTGGTGCGCTGGAAGGCGGTCACCAGCAAGGGCTCCGACGGGTATGTGCAGTCGCTGGCCTTCCCGTCCCCCGCGCAGCCGCGGCAGATCGTCGTGGTGCGCTTCGGGGTGGACACCGACCAGAAGGAGTCCGTCCTCGACGAGATCACGAAGGGCATCGAGGTGGCGTCGCGCGGCGGCAGCGGTCAGGACATCTGACGCCCCGTACATGACGGCCGGGTGGGACACCCTCCGCTCAGAGGTATCCCACCCGGCCGACGTGAGCGCCGCCCCCGTCCCCACGGTGCGGCGCGGTCAGACCTCCGCCGTACGGTCATGCCGTCGGCGGCGGCCTGGGTCATTCGAGGCCGAGGGCCGGCAGTACGGCGGCCTCGACGAAGCGGATCAGATAGTCCGGGTCCGCGTTCCGCCCGTCCAGGATGGGGCGGACCCTCAGCACGCCGAAGAGCTGTGCCGGAATGTACTCCAGCGCCGCGTTCTCCGCGGCGACCTCGCCGCGGTCGACGCCGCGCCGCAGGATCTCCTCCAGCGCGGTGATCTCCGGGTCGACCAGCGCCTCCCGCAGCGCCCGCGCCAGCTCCCGGTCCTGGATGACCGCGTGCCCCAGCGCCTGGAGGAGCGTGGTGTCCTTCGGCGACCACTCCCCGCGCACCGCGCCGCCTCGCGCAGATCACCGGCGAGGCTGCCGGTGTCGATACCGGCGAACCGCGCCCGCCGGCTGGAGCGCAGGGCGGCGGCGACGAACTGCGGCTTGGTCCGCCACTGCCGGTACAGGGTGGACTTGCCGCACCGTGTACGGGCGGCGACGCCCTCCATGGTGACGGCGTCGTAGCCGCACTCGCGGATCTGGTCCAGCACGGCGTCGAAGAACTCCCGCTCACGCTCCGGCGTGATCTTGGAGCGGCGCGAGGTTCCGACCGGCCCGGGTCGGTCCGCGTCCTGCGACGTCATCGGTTCCTTGCCTCTCGGGTGAGACCCACATCATCGATACGCCAGTGTACCGATACGCGACCGTATCGGTACACTGGCGTATCGATACGAACCCGTATCGATGAGGCGCGACTGCCCGCGACTGCGGCGGGGCGGGTGTCTGCGGCTGGGGTCAGGCTGTGGTCTGTGCCGGGTTGCTGGTGCTCGGATGGCCTGTTTCCACGTGGCCCGCGAAGCGGCGTACGTAGGCCGGGTCACCCGGGGACGTGATCGTCAGGTCGTACCAGTGGTGGCTCGCACGGAGCCGGACCGTGCGATGGCTCGTCCCGCCGGGCCGGAGCGTCACCGCGGAGCGCTCGGCATTGTACGCGTCCGATACGCGCAGGCGTACCGTCTCCTCGCCCTCGTTGACGAACGTCAGCCGGATGTCCTCCCCGGTGTGGCGCGCGGTGACCTCACAGCCCGCCACCCCGTTCACCCCCGGAACACCCGGAGGAACCCGTTCGGACCGTGCACGGTCAGGTCGTACGAGCCGCCCGAGTACGCGGAGTTCCATGTGTCCGCGATCTCCTTGCCCGCCTCCGTCGTATACGTCCACGGCCCGTCCGTACGATTCCCGGACGTGACGAGGAACGCCGCCCCCGCCCGTGCCCCGGACGCGAAGGTCAGCGTGAACCGACCGGTCGCCGCATCCACCGCACCGTCCACCGCCGGCGCGTACCGAAGCGGCCGCGCCGGCCGCACCCCGCTCCTGCCGGGGCATCCCCGCGTCCACCGGCGGCGTCGGCCGGTAGTCGGGGTGCCGGTCGCGGTCCGGCGGCTCGTACGCGTCGGTGTCGGGCAGCCGGGCCGGCCGGCCGTCCCGGCGGGAGAAGTCGAAGGCGGAGGTCAGATCACCGCAGATCGCCCGCCGCCACGGCGAGATCTGCGGCTCGCGCACCCCGAAGCGGCGCTCCATGAACCGGATCACCGAGGTGTGGTCGAACGTCTCCGAGCAGACGTAACCGCCCTTGCTCCAGGGCGAGACGACCAGCATCGGCACACGCGGCCCGAGCCCGTAGAAGCCCTCGCGGTGGGTGGCGCTGCCCGTGAAGACGTCCAGCGACACGTCGACCGTGGAGCGGCCCTGCGCCGCGGACTTCGGCGGCAGCGGCGGCACCACATGGTCGAAGAACCCGTCGTTCTCGTCGTAGGTGATGAACAGGGCGGTCTTCGCCCACACCTTCGGATCGGAGGTGAGCGCGTCCAGGACCTGGGATATGTACCAGGCACCGTAGTTGGACGGCCAGTTGGAGTGCTCGGAGAAGGCCTCGGGCGCGGCGATCCACGAGACCTGGGGCAGCCGCCCGGCCTTGACGTCCGCGCGGAGCCGGTCGAAGTAGCCGTCACCGTTCCTGACGTCGGTGCCGGTGCGCGCCTTGTCGTACAGCGGGTCGCCTGGCTCTGCGTCGCGGTACTTGTTGAAGTAGAGCAGGGAGTTGTCGCCGTAGTTGCCGCGGTAGGCGTCGGGGATCCAGCCCCAGCTGCCCGCCGCGTCCAGGCCGTCGCCGATGTCCTGGTAGACCTTCCAGGAGATCCCCGCCTCTTCCAGCCGCTCGGGGTACGTCGTCCAGTCGTAGCCGCGTTCGTCGTTGCCGAGGACCGGTCCGCCGCCCCTGCCGTCGTTGCCGGTGTGGCCCGACCACAGGTAGTAGCGGTTGGGGTCGGTGGAGCCGATGAAGGAGCAGTGGTAGGCGTCGCAGACGGTGAAGGTGTCGGCGAGCGCGTAGTGGAAGGGGATGTCCTCACGGGTCAGGTACGCCATCGTGGTGGTGCCCTTGGCGGGCAGCCAGCGGTCGTACTTGCCGTTGTGGTAGGCCTCCTGGCCGTCGGGCCAGCTGTGCGGCAGCCCTTCCAGGAACTGCATGCCGAGGTCGTCGGCCGCCGGGCGGAAGGGCAGGACCTCGGTGCCGTCGCTCTTGGTCTGGTGCCACACCGACCTGCCGCCGTCCAGGCGCACGGGGTGCGGGTCGCCGAAGCCGCGGACGCCGCGGAGACTGCCGAAGTAGTGGTCGAAGGAGCGGTTCTCCTGCATCAGGACGACGATGTGCTCGACGTCCTCGATCGACCCGGAGCGATGGTTCGCGGGAAGCGCGGCGGCCCGCTCGATGCTCGCGGACAGTGCGCTGAACGCCGTCGTGGCGCCCGCGAGTTGAAGGAATCGGCGCCGGTTGACATCGGGCATGGGTGAGACCTCTCGGACGGTGCCGGACGGTGTCGGGGTGCGCGCGAGAGGAGTGTTTCAGGGGTGGCGAACGTCAGGGAAGGGTGCCATGGCGCGGATGTGAAGGTCGCCGGTACGTGAGGTACGCATCTCGACGCTACCCACCCGGGCCCGGCTCCGTTCCATGCCTCGTCACCGGATCAGCACGGGGTGCGGCCCGGGCCCGGCGGACGGGCGCGGCCCCGGTCCACGGCGGTGAACGCTGGGCCCGCTCAGCGCACGCTCCCCACACCGGCGAAGGGCGCCTGGGCGACGGGGGCCGCTCCCTGTCCGTACGGATGCCGCCACAGGCCCTGGGCCCGCAGCCTCGGCAGGACGCCCTCGCCGAACCAGTAGGCCTCCTCCAGGTGCGGGTAGCCGGAGAGGATGAACTCCTCGATCCCCAGGGCGGCGTACTCCCTGATCCGCTCGGCGACCTCCTGGTGACTGCCCACCAGCGCGGTGCCCGCCCCGCCCCGCACCAGCCCGATACCGGCCCACAGGTTGGGGTGGATCTCCAGGCCGTCCCGGCCTCCGCCCCCGTGCAGGGCGAGCATCCGCCGCTGTCCCTCCGACTCGCTGCGGGCGAGCCCGGCCTGGACCGACCTCACCGTCTCCGGGTCGAAGCCGTCCAGCAGCCGGTTCGCCTCCGCCCACGCCTGTTCGGCGGTGTCCCGGGTGATGACGTGCAGCCGGATGCCGAAGCGCGGTGTGCGGCCCTCGTGTGCCGCGAGCTTCCTGATCCGGGCGATCTTCTCGGCGACCTGGGCGGGTGGCTCGCCCCAGGTGAGGTAGACGTCCGCGTGCCGCGCGGCCACCTCGCCGGCGATGGCGGACGATCCCCCGAAGTACACCTCGGGAACCGGGTCGGGCAGCCGGGCGAGCCGGGCGTCCGCGACCCGGAGGTGCTCACCGCGCAGACCGACGGTCCTGCCCTCCCACAACCCCCTTACGATCTGCAGGAATTCACCGGTACGGCGGTAACGCGCGTCCTTGTCCAGAAAGTCGCCGTACGCCTGCTGCTCCTGGCTCTCGCCGCCCGTGACGACGTTCAGCAGGAGCCGTCCGCCGGTCTGGCGCTGGAAGGTGGCGGCCATCTGCGCGGCGAGCGTCGGGGAGACGAAGCCCGGCCGGAAGGCGACCAGGAACTTCAGCCGCTCGGTGTGCTGGCTGACCATGGCGGTGGTCAGCCACGCGTCCTCGCACCAGGCACCGGTCGGCGTGAGCGCGCCGGTGAAGCCGAGGTGCTCGGCGGCGCGGGCGATCTGGCTCAAGTAGGCGACCGTGGGCGGCCGGTCACGCCCGGACCCGGTAGCGGGGGTGCCGTGCCCGCCACCGACGACATGACGGCTGTCACCGTTGGTGGGCAGGAACCAGTGGAAGGTGAGGGACACGTGGATTCTCCGATCGGGGTGTGATCAGGGGCGGTTCGTCAGAGCAGGCCGTGCCGGGGCGGTCGGATCGTGGGGGGTGCGTGTGCGGGTGGGTGCCGTAGACCGTCACCGCGATCGAAGCCCCGCCCGGTGCTCAACCGGTGGCCGCCAGCAGCGTCGTTCGGCCGCCCAGCGCTGCGGAGAACTGGTCGGCGACCTGGGCCAGCGCCTCCGCCGAGCCCGGTGCGACGGTCAGTGTGCCGTCGCCGGCCACCGTGATGTCCTGGTCGAGCGTGAACCAGCCCGGGGTGATGTGCGCGGCACCCATGGAGGCGAGCACCGGGCGCAGGGCGTAGTCGATGGCGAGAACGTGGGCGGTCGTGCCGCCGGTGGCCAGGGGGAGGACCGTCTTGCCGGTCAGGGCGTACTGCGGGAGCAGGTCGAGCAGCGATTTCAGCAGCCCGGAGTAGGCGGCCTTGTAGACGGGGGTACCGATCACCACGCCGTCCGCCTGCTCGAACAGGGCGCCGGCGCGGACGATCGCCGGGTGGCCGAAGTCGGCTCCGAGCAGCGCCTCGGCGGGGAGGGTGCGGACGTCCAGCGCGATCACCTCGTGGCCCTGGGCGGTGAGCCGCGCGTCGAGGTGGCGGAGCAGCCGGGCGGTGCGGGAGGTGGCGGAGGGGCTTGCGGAGACGGACAGGATCGTGGCCATGCGAGGACCTCTCGGTTCGTCGTTTCAGGTGCGGCGCGACACGCGGGCAGGGCGAAGGGCTCCGCGGACATCGGACGTGCCGGGGTGGCGTTTCCGGGAAGGCCGTCGTCACGACGGACATACGTCCGGACCGGCATGCACGGGGGAAGTCATGGAGGGAGCGGGTGGGAGGGTTCCCCTCAGGGTTCTCTCGGGTGCGCTCAGACCCGACAACAACAGAAGGCGCTGGAGACACGCGCGAGGTCGACATGGCGTCGCCGCGTGAGGTCCTGTCGCTTCATACCGTCGATCGAACCAGGGGAGAGTCGGGCCGGTCAAGAACGCCCCGAGGGGATTTCACATGCTGAGAGCCGGTACGGCGGTGCGCGCTCCCGGGCGTCGGCCCGGACGAACCGGTGTCGCGGCGGTCCCGGACGGACGCGGGCCGACGCCGTGTCCGTCCGGTGGAACGGCTAACGGGCCGCGTGTGCCGCCCAGTCCAGGATGCGGACCGCCGCCCCGGCGGCCTCCAGGCCCTGGCAGCGGGCGTGATGACGGCGTTCGATGCCGTCGAGGTCGAGATGGGCGCCGAACGCCGGGTGGGCGGTCAGCCGGCGGGCGTAGGCCCACAGGGTCGGATGACCGGCGACGCGCTGGACGGCCGAGGCGTCCAGGTGGTTGCGGTGCACGGTGTCGAGTTCGACGAGGGTGACCCACAACTCGACGTCGGCGGCGGTGACTTCGTCGCGGATCAGATACGTCCGCCCGACCAGCCGGCGCTCCAGCGCACCGAGGGCCTCCAGCAGCGTCCCGAGGGCCGCGTCGCGATCCGCCTGCCCGCCACCGGCCGCACCGGCGCGCTGAGCGGCCTCCTCGATGCCTCGCGCGCACATCCGTTCGACACCTTCGATCTCCGACTCCGCGCCGTACGGATAGGGCGAGGGGCCGTCGCTGTCGAACCTGCGGGCGAGGTCGCGCATGATGTCCGGGGCGTGGGTGCTGACGATCCTTCCGGACCAGCCGTCGCTGAGCACCGGGGCGGCGGCCGGGCCGGTGTAGCGGTGGGCGCTCGCCTCGTACAGCGGGCGCAAGGCCGGGTGGACACCTTCGGGGGAGTCGGGCACGGCGGGCAGGAAGGCCGCCGGACAGACGGTGTCCAGGCCGAGCAGGCTGTGGAGGACGGCGATGCGCAGGCCGTCGGGCCAGGCGGTCGACAGATGGAGGCGGTAGCGGCCGGGGACGGCGTAGTGGCCGCTGCGCGCGTCCCTGCCGATGCGGCCGCGGAAGGCCGGTGCGGGCAGGTCGGAGGCGTGTGCGGCCGGTGGTGTGACGATCATGACTCTCCCCGAGAGCGGGCGCGGAGGTACGCGCGGCGGAGGCGGCGTCGGGCCAGGGGGTGTGATCGAGGGATCCCGTCGTCCGCCCGGAGGGGGCGGACCGGCGTGCGTGGCGGACGCCGTCGGGTACGGGAGGGGCGCTGGGTCAGCCCTCGGGCCGGAGGGCGCTGCAGACGCGGAGCAGATCGATGTGCCGGCGGGAGGTCAGAAGAGGCGAACGGCCCGCTCGCGCGGTGGCCGGTTCAGCACGCCTCATGTTTCCCTACCTATTCACTAGGATTCCTCAGCGAGTGTCGATCGGGCTGCCGCCGACGTCAAGAGGACCGTCCCGCATCGCGGACACCCCGGTCCTGCCGACCGCGCGCGGACGGGCCCGGGCGACGGCGGACGGCCGGGCCGGCGCCCGCGGTCACCGGCGGCCGCGCTCACACGGCCCTCCCGCATGACCGCCACATGGTGCGCGAGCCGCCGCACGACGGCGACGTCGTGGCCGCCGCACGGCGACGAGAGACCGGCATCCTGACCCCTGCCGTCCGCCCGGTGTCCGGTCGTGCTCCGCGCCCGCCGGTGCCTGCCCGGCGGCCGTTCGCACGGAACGACGTCACGCGGGGGCGCCGAGCGGCGGGTGCTCGAGCACGCGGGGCTTGTACTCCACCAGTTGGATGCGGCCGTCGAAGGTGCGGTGCCCGGTCATCTCGAGGGCGACGTCCGGATAGTCGTCGTAGATACGTTCCTCGCCCGTGGCCCCGGTGATCACCGGGAACATCACGACCCGGAAGCGGTCGACCAGTCCGGCTCGCAGCAGAGACCGGCTCAGGCTGAGGCTGCCGATGGTGCTGAGGAGCCCCGTGCCGCCCGACTTCATGGCGCGGACCGCCTCGACGGCGTCATCGCGGACGAGCGTGCAGTTGGCCCACGTCAGCGGGTCCTCGAGCGAGGAGGAGAACACCACCTTGGACGCTCGCGTGAGCTCGTCGACGGACGCCTCCTCCTCGGGCCTGAACTCGTCCTGGCCGGCCGGGACCTCTCCCGCGGCGAAGCCGGACATCAGGCGGTAGGTGTTCGCTCCCATCAGGTAGGTGACCTCGGGCTGCTCCCGGAGCCACGCGAGGTACTCCGGGCCTTCGAGGCCCCAGAATCCGGGCCAGCCCTCTCCGGAGGCGTAGCCGTCGAGCGAGGTGATGAAGTCGACGAGAAGCTCCGACATGACGGTGTCCTTTCGTGGGGTGTCACGAGCTTGGACCGGCCGGGAGCCGCGAACTCATCGGCCGGCCGTGGAGTGACGGGAAAGCCCCGTGGAGATCGCGCGCACGGCGACGGGGTCTCCCGCCGGGCGGAAGTGCTGTTGCCGGGCCGGAGGGGGCGTCGTCATGGTGTTCTCGCCACGACGTCGAGGATGACGGGATCTCTCTCATGCCGCACATCACCGCCTTCGCCAGGAACCAGTGGTACGTCGCCGCCTACAGTCACGAGGTGGGCCGGGAGTTGCTCGGCCGGACGGTGCTCGGGGAGCCGCTCGTGCTCTACCGGACCGAGGGCGACGGGGGCCCAGTCGTGCTCAACGACCGCTGTGTGCACCGGCGTTACCCGCTCTCCGAGGCGCCGACGCGGCTCGACGGGGACCGGATCGTGTGCGGATACCACGGGTTCACCTACGACACCACCGGTGCGTGTGTGTACGTGCCGGGGCAGCAGCGTGTGCCGCGCACCGCGCGGGTCGCGTCCTATCCCGTCGTCGAGCGGGACTCACTGGTGTGGGTGTGGATCGGTGACCCCGCGCTCGCGGACGAGACGGAGATTCCGCGGGCCCGGCATCTGGACTCCCCCGGATGGGTGACGGTGCGGGGCATGGAGCCGATCGACTGCGACCACGGGCTGCTCGTCGACAACCTCCTGGACCTGTCCCACGAGACCTATCTGCACGGCGGCTACATCGGCACCCCCGAGGTCGCGGAGACGCCGATCACCACCGAGGTCGACGAGGGCGCCGGGATCGTACGGGTGAGCCGGCGCATGGACGACGCCGCGTGTCCGCCGTTCTACGCCCGGTCGACCGGGATCGAGGGGCGGATCACCCGGTGGCAGGACATCGAGTACCACGCGCCGTGTCTGTATCTGCTGCACAGCAGGATCGCCCCGGCCGGGGTGCTGCCCGAGCCGGACGGCAGCGACCCGGGCGGCTTCCACACCGAGATCACGTACGCCATCACGCCCTCCGCCGACGGCAAGGTGTACGACTTCTGGGCGGTCTCGCGGGACTGGGCCACGGACGACGCCGAGGTGAGCGAGTTCCTGCGGAGCAACAACCACACGGTCGTCATGCAGGACGTGGACGCGCTCCATGTGCTCCAGCGCTCCCTGGGGACCGAGCGCACCGGCTATCAGGAGCTGAGCATCAACATCGACACCGGTGGTCTGGCCGCCCGCCGTATCCTCGCCCGGCTGGTGGAGGAGGGCGACAAGCCCGTGGGGAGGGTCCGATGAGCGGGCGTACCGGCGAGATCTACCGCGTGGACTGGCTGCCGGGCACCGATCTGCTGCACGGCACCTGTCACTGCGGGCGGGAGCACACCGCGCGGGACCCGGTCGAGATGTGGGAGTGGATGCTCGCCCATCCGCGGGGGCACGCACCGCTGGGAGCCGGTGAATGACCTCGTACGACGGCATCGAACTCGTCGTGGAACGGCGGGAGCCGGCGGCCGAGGGCGTGCTCGTCCTCACCCTGCGGCATCCGTCGGGCGTTCGACTGCCCGGCTGGGAGCCGGGTGCGCACATCGACCTGCTGCTCGGGCCGGGGCTGGAACGGCAGTTCTCGCTGTGCGGGGATCCGGCCGACCGGGACAGGTGGCGGATCGCCGTACTGCGCGAGCGGGGCGGGCGCGGCGGTTCGGCATATGTGCACGAGCGGATACAGCAGGGTGACAGGGTGCGGGCGCGCGGGCCGCGCAACCGCTTCCGGCTGGAGCCGGCCGATGGGTACCGCTTCGTCGCGGGCGGTATCGGCATCACCCCCGTGCTGCCGATGCTGGCCGCGGCCGAGGCGGCGGGCGTCGGCTGGACGCTGCTGTACGGCGGCCGCACCCGCGCCTCGATGGCGTTCACCGGGGAACTGGCCCGGTACGGGGAACGGGTCACGCTCGCCCCCGAGGACGAGACCGGGCTGCTGGACCTGGCCCCGGTGCTGGACGGTCTGACGGAAGGAACCCTCGTCTACTGCTGCGGTCCCGGGCCGCTGCTCGACGCGATCGGCGAGCGATGCCCGGCCGCGCTGCTGCGCACGGAGCGGTTCCGGCCTGCGGAACGACACCCGGACGGTGACGAAGAGTTCGAGGTCGTTCTCGCCCGCAGCGGCCGGACGCTCACCGTGCCGCCGGACGTCTCCGTCCTGGACGCGGTGCGCGGGGCCGGTGTCGAGGTGCTCTACTCCTGCGCCGAGGGCACCTGCGGCACCTGTGAGACCGACGTCCTGGAGGGCGACCCCGACCACCGCGACTCGGTGCTCACCGAAGCGGAACGCGCCGCCGGGGAGACCATGCTCATCTGTGTGTCCCGCTGTCGTGGGCGGCGGCTCGTGCTGGACCTGTGATCCGCAGGTCGGCGTCGATCCGGGCGACCGTCGCCAGCAGATGCGGCAGCAGGTCCCGGCGTACGGACTCGACCGAGTTGCGGCCGGCGTGCACCGCGATGTTCACGCCGGCCACCACCTCGCCGTCCCGGTCGCGCACCGGCGCGGCGACGGACCGCAGTCCGTCCTCCAGTTCCTGGTCGACGAGGGCGTACCCCTGGCGGCGCACCCGGCGCAGTTCGGCGCGCAGGGCGTCGGCCGAGACGAGGGTGCGGGCGGTGTGCGGGCGCAGATCGGCGCGGGCGAGCCGGGTGCCGATCTCGTCGTCCGGCAGTCCGGCGAGGATCACCCGGCCCACCGAGGTGAGATGGGCCGGGAAGCGGGTGCCGACCGTGATGGACGCGGTCATGATGCGGCTGGTGGGGACGCGGGCCACGTACACGATGTTGTCCCCGTCGAGCACGCACAGCGAGGACGACTCCCTTACCTGTGCGACGAGTTGCTCCAGATGCGGTGCGGCGAGCTGCGGCAGCGTGAAGCCGGCGAGGTAGGAGTAGCCGAGTTCCAGGACGCGCGGGGTGAGGCGGAACCGCCGCCCGTCGGTGTGGACATAGCCGAGGTCGGCCAGGGTGAGCAGGAAGCGGCGGGCCGCCGCGCGGGTGAGTTCGCAGGCGCGGGCGACCTCGCTGAGGGTCAGCGCCGGGTGCTCGGCGTCGAAGGCCCGGATGACGGCAAGGCCCCGCTCGAAGGACCGGACGAAGTGCGGTCCGCGGACGTCAGCGGTCATCGTGGCCTCCGGGAAGACGTACGAACGTACGCGGTGCGCACGCTATGAGTGCGCGCTGTGACTGTCAACGATGCTTCCCTCACGGGCAGTTGTCCACAATGCGCTCGTTGACGATTGGACGGTGTACGGGGATTGACCGTGTCTCGGCACGGGCTCTACGTTCCCGCTCAGTACGTTCGTTCTCTCTGCGCACAGCCTGTCGGAGCAATTCGGTCCGGTCTCACCGCGGGAGTCACCGTCATGCGTCGTCGTCTGCTCATCGCCCTCACGACCCTGTCCGTACTGACCGCCGCGACGGCCTGCGGCTCCTCCGGCTCCGACGGGTCGGACGGGGCCGGTTCGTCCGGCGGCACCACCAGCGTGACGGTGGGGCTGATCCCCATCGTCGATGTGGCGCCCTGTATCTGGGCCAGAAGAAGGGGTTCTTCAGCGAGCGCGGGCTGAAGCTCGAGTTCTCCAGCGCGCAGGGCGGCGCCGCCATCGTGCCCGGCGTGGCCAGCGGCCAGTTCGAGTTCGGGTTCTCCAACATGACCTCGCTGATGATCGCCCAGTCCAACAACGTGCCGGTGAAGGCGGTGGCGAACGGCATCGCCTCGACCGGCGAGGTGGGCAGGGACTTCGAGGCGCTCACCGTCAAGGGCGACAGCCCGATCAAGTCGGCCAAGGAGCTGGAGGGCAAGAAGGTCGCCATCAACACCCTGAAGAACATCAACGAGACGGCGGTGCGCGCCTCGGTGCGCCGGGCGGGCGGCGACCCCGACAAGGTGGAGCTGGTCGAGCTGGCCTTCGACCAGATGCCGGCCGCGCTCGACGGCGGACGGATCGACGCGGCGATGGTGGTGGAACCGGCGCTGGCCACCATCAAGAGCCAGGGCGGCCGGGAGATCGCCTCCCCCATGATCGACGTCGCGCCGGAGCTCACCGTCGCCATGTACTTCACCTCCACCAAGTACGCGCGGGAGAACCCGGAGACGGTGAAGAAGTTCCAGGAGGCCACCGCCGAGTCCCTGGCCTACGCCGACTCCCACCCCGACGAGGTGCGCGAGATCGTCACCACGTACACCAAGATCCCGGCGGACGTGCTGGCGAAGGTGACGCTGCCGAAGTGGCCCGCCGAACCGAACCGTGCCGCCATCGAGAAGCTGGCGGAACTGGGCGCGCGGGACGGGCTGTTCAAGCGGACTCCGGACCTGGACGAGCTGCTGCCGTGAGGGGCGGGAACGCCGCTCTCGGCGCGGCCGGGCTCGCGGCCCTCCTCCTGCTCGCGGAGGCGGTGCCGCGGCTGGGCCTGGTCGAGGAGGACTACTTCCCGCCGGCCACCCGGATCGCCGATGCCCTCGGCACGGAACTCGCGGACAGCGCCTTCTGGACCGCCCTCGGGGACACCCTCACCGGCTGGGCGGCGGGCCTGGCGATCGCGGCCGTCGCCGGGATCGTCGTCGGGGTGCTCCTGTCCGTGGTGCCGTATCTGCGCGAGGCGACGGCGTCCACGGTCGAGTTCCTGCGCCCCATCCCGTCGGTCGCCCTGATCCCCCTCGCCGTGCTGCTCTACGGCACCGAACTGCGGTCGGTGCTGCTCCTCGTCGTGTACGCCTCCTTCTGGCAGGTGCTGATCCAGGTCCTGTACGGCGTCCAGGACGTCGACCCGGTCGCCGAGGAGACGGCGCGGTCGTACGGGCTCGGCCCCTGGGCCCGGGTCCGGCACGTCCTGTGGCCGACGGCGCTGCCGTATGTGATGACGGGGGTGCGGCTGGCGGCGGCGGTCGCGCTGATCCTCGCCATCACCGCCGAACTCGTCATCGGGGCACCGGGGCTGGGAGCACGGATCGCCGTGGCACAGACCTCGCAGGCGGTCCCCGAGATGTACGCGCTGATCGTCGTCGCCGGTGTGCTCGGGCTGCTGATCAATGTCGGGGCCCGGTCGGTGGAGCGGCGGGCGCTGGCCTGGCACCAGTCGGTGCGCGGGGAGGTGGCGGTGTGAGGCGTCTGCTGCTGCGGCTGGTGTTCGTGCTCGCGCTGCCGGTGGTGCTGGTGGGGGTGTGGTGGGTGTCCTCGGCGGACAGCGACGACGTGTACTGGCCGCCGCTGCGCACCATTCTGGAGACCTTCCCGCAGGTGTGGACCGGTGAGCGATGGCGCGGTGACGTGCTGCCCAGCGTGCTGCGCCTCGCGGCCGGCTACACCCTGGCTGCCGTTGCCGGTGTCGCGCTCGGCACGCTGATCGGCTCGTACCGGCGGGTGCGCGCGGTGTGCGAGCCGGTGCTGGAGTTCCTGCGGGCGGTGCCGCCGCCGGTGCTGGTGCCGGTGATCATGCTGTTCGCGGGCATCGGCGACACCATGAAGATCGTCGTCATCGCGAGCGGCTGTGTCTGGCCGGTGCTGCTCAACACCGTGGAGGGTGTGCGGGCGCTCGACGCGGTGATGGCCGAGACGGCCCGCTCCTACGGCATCACGGGTGCCGCCCGTCTCAGGGGCGTGGTGCTGCCGTCGGCGAGCCCCAGATCTTCGCGGGGCTGCGGCAGGCGCTGTCGATCGGGATCATCCTGATGGTGATCAGCGAGATGTTCGCGGCCAGCAACGGTCTCGGCTTCACCGTCGTGCAGTTCCAGCGCTCCTTCGCGATCCCCGACATGTGGACCGGCATCCTGCTGCTGGGCCTGCTCGGTTTCGTGCTCTCGGTTCTCTTCCAGCTGGTCGAGCGGCGGGCGCTCGGCTGGTACCACGGTCTGCGTGCGGCCGCCCGGCGGTCCCGGTGACTCTCGCGAAAGGGCGGTCGATGCTCGACGTACGCGGTCTGCGGAAGGTGTACGAGGGCGCGGGGCGGCGTGTCGAGGCGGTGCGCGACCTGACCTTCGCGGTGAAGGCCGGTGAACTGGTGTGTCTGGTCGGTCCGTCCGGCTGCGGCAAGACGACACTGCTGAAGTGCGTGGGCGGGCTGCTCGAACCGACGGGCGGTGAGGTGTATCTGGCCGGGCGGAAGGTGGACGGTCCGCCGCCCGGGATGGCGTTCGTGTTCCAGGAGTACGGGCGCAGTCTGTTCCCATGGATGCGAGTCGGGCAGAACGTCGAACTTCCCTTGAAACAAAAGAGCTTCGACAAGGAGAGGCGCCGGGCGCTGGTGGCGGACGCCCTCGCCTCGGTGGGCCTCGCGGACGCGGCCGGGGCGTATCCGTGGCAGCTCTCGGGCGGGATGCAGCAGCGGGTGGCGATCGCGCGGGCGCTGGCGTACGAGCCCGAAGTGCTGCTGATGGACGAGCCGTTCGCGGCGGTGGACGCGCAGACCCGCGCCGATCTGGAGGACCTGGTACGGCGGTTGTGGCGGGAGCGCGGGATCACGGTCCTGTTCGTCACCCATGACATCGACGAGGCGGTGTACCTGGGCGAGCGGGTGGTGGTGCTGTCGGCCTCCCCCACCGTCGTACGGGAGCAGCTGAAGGTCGATCTGCCTGCGGAGCAGGACCAGTTGAGCACGCGTGTGGCACCGCGCTTCGCCGAGTTGCGGACCCATGTGTACGAGCAGATCCAGGCGGCGAAGCGCGGTGCCGTCACACCTAGGACAGATACGCCTCCACCTCACTGAACTGGGCAGCCGGCCAGCCGGTGTTGCCGGTGACATGCAGCCGCAGATAGCGGAGGTCGCCGGTGACCGGGACGGTCACGGTGTTTCCGGTGGCCGGGTCGAAGCGGTACTCCTTCGAGGCGACGACCGTCGAGTACGCCGAGCCGTCGGCGCTGCCCTGCACGGTGAGGGTCTGGGTGCGGGCGCCCCAGGCCGTCTGCGGGGGCAGTTTCAGCACCAGCCGGCGCACCGGCTGCCGGGAGCCGAGGTCGACCGTGAGGGCCTGCGGGAAGGCGTGGTTGGCCGACTCCCAGTAGCTGTTGGCGTCTCCGTCGACGGCCTTGCCGGGGTGTAGACGTCCTGGGAGCCGGTGGCGGTGGCCGGGCGGCCCTGGGCGAGATTGCGGTCCGGGTCGGGGTCGGGGTTGCCCTGGCCGGGCTGGGGCCAGCTGGAACAGTCCGACCAGGTGCTGTCCCAGCCGGAGTTGCCACCGCCGTTGGTGACGGCGAAGGTGCCGGAGCCGGACGGGTAGGGGCAGTTGTAGACACCGGCCGAACCGACGCCGGTCGCCGTCACGTTGCGGAAGGTGGCGGCGCCCTGCGTCTCGGCCTGGACGACGACCGTGCCCGCCCTGTTCACGGTGGCGCCGTCGACGGTGATGTTCTTCGCGGCGTATCCGCGTCCGCTGCCGGAAACGAACTCGAAGGCGCTGTACGGGCTGTCGGTGACGGTCGTGTTGGTGATCCGCACCTGCGCCTCGATGGCGCTGTCGTAGGAGTCGACGCGCAGGGCGCCCATCGGGTGGTTCCAGTTGGGGTTCATGGCGCCGGTGCGGACCAGGGTGTTGCCGTCGACGGTGATGGTGCCGGCCAGCGGGTGGAAGGGGTCGAGGAACTTCTGGTTGGAGATGGCGATACCGCTGCCGAGGGCGTTGGTGTCGGAGATCAGGTTGTTCCGTACGGTGATGTCGGTGCCGCCGTAGATGGCGATGCCGTTGGCGAGGTTCGGCTGCGAGATGGTGTTGTTCTCGAAGCTGCTGTTCACGTCGGGGCCGTTCAGCGACCACATGGCGAGCGCGTCGTCGCCCTGGTTGCGCAGGAAGTTGTTGCGGACCTTCACTCCGCGCGCGTTGCCGTTGAGGTTGAGGCCGTCCGCGGTCATGTCGAGGAAACGGTTGTTCTCGACGACGAGGTTGTCGTTGGTGCCGGTCAGCCAGAGGCCCACCTTGAGGTGCTGGAGCCACATGCCGGAGACGGTGGAGTTGGGGCCGAGGGAACCGTTGACGAAGTTGTCGGGGCTGGAGTCGACGCGTTCGGTGACCTCACCGATCACGGCGAAGTCCCCCAGGTGGACGTTCCCGGCGGAACCGGTCTGGTCGATGAAGCGGGAGCCGCGCACGATCGAGTGCCAGCTTCCCGCGCCCCGGATGGTGACGTTCTGGACGCCGTTGAGGGACGAGGTGAGCCGGTACTCCCCGGTGGGATCCAGACCGTGCCGCCCTGGGCGGCGGCGATCGCGGACCGGAAGGCCTGGGTGGAGTCGCCCTGCCCGCCGGGGTCGGCGCCGTGGTCGGTGACGGAGACGGCACCGGACGGCTTGGCGGCCGGGTCGGCGATCTGCTCGAAGTCGGCGACGTCCACCGTGACCTGGACGCCGGTGGCCTCCACGGCGACCTTGTCACCGGCCTGGACGTTCCGTCCGAGCAGCATGCGGGTGTTGTCGTAGAGGTGGTGCGTCTTGGCGCCGGCGATCCAGGGGTGTCGACATAGGAGTACTTGGAGGTGACGGCGAGCGTCCGGGTGAGCCGCTGGCCGTTGACGTAGACGGCGAGGCTGCCGGACTGGCCGTCGGGGACGCTGTACGCGACGTTCACCGAGTTGGCCGCGCGGGGCACCGTGAACTCCACGCGCTGACCCGCGGCGAGGCGTACCGCCTGGCGGCCGGAGGCCTCGGAGGCGAGGGTGCCCTGGGTGTGGTCGGGGCCGATCCTCGTGCCGGTGCCGGTGGCCGCCTCGGCCTCGACGGAGGTGAAGGGAGAGCGGCGCCCGCCGCGGCGTGGGCCGGTGCGGGCGCGAGGGCGACGAGCGTGCCGGCGGCCACTGCCACGACCGTACCGATGACTGACATGCTCCTGACACTTGTGCTCATGTGCTGGTCCCTTCGTGGTGGGGGTACGGGAACGAGCGGGTGCGGGTGGCTCAGGCGCGCAGCCAGACCGCGGTGTCCTTCGGCAGCCGCCCGTCGGGGTCCAGCGGGCCGCTCGCGAGGAGGAGTGCGGTGTGGGCGGGGAGGCCGGCGGGCGTGTCCGCCAGGTTGACCAGGCACAGGGCGTCGGCGCGGGCGAAGGCGAGGACGCCGTCGGGGAGCGCAGCCAGGCGAGGGGCCGTCGCCGAAGGCCGGGCGCAGCCGGATCGCCTCGCGGTAGAGGGCGAGCGTCGAGCCGGGGTCGCCCTCCTGCCGGTCGGCCGCGTACGAGGCCCAGCCGGCGGGCTGCGGCAGCCACGGTTCGCCGCCGAACCCGGCGTGCGGAGCGTCGGCCGTCCACGGCAGCGGCACCCTGCACCCGTCGCGGCCGGGGTCCACGCCGCCGGAGCGGGCGTGCATGGGGTCCTCGATGCGGTCGAGCGGGATGTCCGCCTCGGGCAGGCCGAGTTCCTCGCCCTGGTAGACGTAGACCGCGCCGGGCAGGGCGAGGGAGAGCAGGGCGGCGGCGCGGGCCCGGCGGGTGCCGAGAGCGAGGTCGGTGGGGGTGCCGAAGGCCTTGGCGGCGAAGTCGAAGCCGGTGTCGGCGCGGCCGTAGCGGGTGACGGTGCGGGTGATGTCGTGGTTGCAGAGCACCCAGGTGGCGGGGGCGCCGATCGGGGCGTGTTCGGCGAGGGTGTCCTCGATGGAGGTGCGCAGCCGGGCCGCGTCCCAGGGGCAGGTCATGAAGGAGAAGTTGAACGCGGTGTGCAGTTCGTCGGGGCGCAGATAGCGGGCGAAGCGTTCGGTGTCGGGGAGCCAGACCTCGCCGACGAAGACGCCCTCGTACTCGTCGGCGACGGCACGCCAGCCCCGGTAGACGTCGTGGAGTTCGTCGCGGTCGACATAGGGGTGCGGGTCGCGGCCCGCGGTGAAGTCCGGCAGCCGGGGTCCTTGGCCGGCAGCGCGGCGGAGTCGATGCGTACGCCGGCCACACCCCGCTCGAACCAGAAGCGCAGGATGTCCTCGTGCTCCTGACGCACGGCGGGGTGGGCCCAGTTGAGGTCGGGCTGTTCGGGGGCGAACAGGTGGAGGTACCAGTCGCCGTCGGGCAGTCTGGTCCAGGCGGGGCCGCCGAACTCCGACCGCCAGTCGTTCGGCGGGAGTTCGCCGTGCTCGCCGCGGCCGGGGCGGAAGTGGAACAGCTCCCGCTCGGGGCCGCCGGTGAGCGCCGCCCTGAACCAGGGGTGCTGGTCGGAGACATGGTTCGGCACGATGTCGACGATGGTGCGGATGCCCAGTTCCCGTGCCTCGGCGATGAGTTTCTCCGCCTCGGCGAGGGTGCCGAAGGCCGGGTCGATCGCCCGGTAGTCGGCGACGTCGTAGCCGCCGTCCTTCATCGGGGACAGGTACCAGGGGTTGAACCACAGGGCGTCCACGCCGAGTTCGGCGAGATAGCCCAGCCTGGCGCGGACGCCGGCGAGGTCTCCGGTGCCGTCGCCGTCGCCGTCGGCGAAGCTGCGGACGTACACCTGGTAGATGACGGCGGTGCGCCACCAGTCGTCGTTCCGGGCGGGGTGGGCTGTCCCACGGTGCTGGCCTTTCTGTTCGGGTGGTCGGGCCGGTGTTCAGCCCTTGGTGCTGCCCGCGCTGATTCCGGCGATGATGTGCCGCTGGAAGACGAGGAACAGCGCGACCATGGGGATGCTGGCGATCACCATCGCGGCGATGAGCACGGTCAGCTGGATGTTCTGCGACAACTGCACGAGGGCCACGCTGATCGGCTGATTGTCCGTGTCGGAGAAGACCATCAGCGGCCACAGGAAGTCCTGCCACACGGCGACCAGCGCGAAGATCGAGACGACGCCGAGCACCGGCCGGGACATGGGCAGCACGACCGACCAGAGGGTGCGCAGCTTCCCGCGCCGTCCATCTCGGCGGCTTCGAGGACGTCCCTGGGCAGTTGGTCGAAGAACCGCTTGAGCAGGTAGAGGTTGAAGGCGTTGGCGACGGCGGGCAGCCAGATGGCGAGCGGGTCGTTGAGCAGCCCGAGGTCGGCCACGGTCAGATACTTCGGTACGACGAGGGCCTGGGCGGGGACCATCAGGGTGGCGAGGATGCCGCCGAGGATCAGCTTGCCGAAGGCGGGCCGCAGCCTGGACAGGGCGTAGGCGGCGGCCGTGCAGAACACCAGCTGGAACAGCCAGGCGCCGGCCGCCTGCACCACCGTGTTCCACAGGTGGGTAGGCAGTTGCATGAGTTCCCAGGCGTCGGTGTAGCCGTCGGTGCTCCAGCTCTCCGGGACGAGGGTGGGCGGGGTGCGCGCCACCTCGTCCGGTGACTTCATCGCGCCGCTCGCCATCCAGTAGACGGGGAAGAGGAAGGCGAGCGCGAACAGCAGGACGACGCCGGTGAAGACGGTCCAGTAGACGGCCCTGCCGCGTGGGCGGGCCAGCACCGCCGGGGAGAGGAGGGTGCGGGTGGCGCTCATGCGGTGGCCTCCTCTCCGGAGCGGGTGAGACGGAGGTAGACGGCGGAGAACGCGCCGAGCAGGGCGAGGAGCATGACGCTGAGCGCGCAGGCGCCGCCGAAGTCGTTGTAGAGGAAGGCGTACTTGTAGATGAGGTAGAGGACCGTGACGGTCGCGTTCTCGGGGCCGCCGCCGGTGATGACGAAGGGTTCGGTGAACACCTGCATGGTGGCGATGATCTGCAGCAGCATCAGCATGAGGATGACGAACCTGGTCTGCGGGATCGTGACATGGCGGACGCGCTGCAGGAGGCTCGCCCCGTCGAGTTCGGCGGCCTCGTAGAGCTCGCCGGGGATGGACTGGAGTGCGGCGAGGTAGATGAGGACGGTGCCGCCCATGTTGGCCCAGGTGGCGACGATGACCAGGGACACCAGGGCGGTGTCGGCGCCGTTGGACCAGTTCGAGGTGGGCAGGTGGAGGAAGCGCAGTGCCTCGTTGGCGAGGCCGGCGCCCGGGTCGTAGAACCACTTCCACAGCAGGGCGCTGACCACCGGCGGGATCATCACCGGCAGATAGACGACGACCCTGAAGAAGGCTTTGGCGTGCCTCAGTTCGTTCAGCACCAGGGCCAGCACGAAGGGGATCGCGAAGCCGATCAGCAGGGCGAGCAGGGTGAAGGTGAGCGTGTTGCGCCACGCGGCGCCGAACTCGGGGTCGTCGAGGACCCGGGTGAAGTTGGCGGTGCCGACCCATTCGGGGTCCGAGCCCGGCGTGTACTTCTGGAAGGCGATCACGACGGCGCGGATCGCCGGGTACCAGGAGAAGAGGGCGAAGCAGACGAGTCCGCCGGCGAGGAAGCCGTAGGCGCGCAGCTGCTCGGTGAGGCGGCGCCGCCTCCGGTCTCCCGCCGGGGGCGGCGCCTTCACCGGACGGACCCGCGCGGCGGGCGCCGGCCGTTCCACGGTCTTCGTCACCGGTCAGCCCCGGGCCAGGATGCCGTCGATCTTGCCGGAGGCGTCCCCGAGGAGCTGGTCGATGTCCGCGTCCTCCTTGGTGAGGACGGCGGAGACGACGCCGTCGAGGACGGAGTAGAGCTGCTGGGCGTGCGGCGGCTCGATCTTCATGGCGAGCCGCTGGTTGCCGTCGAGGAAGGCCTGGTAGTTCTCCACCGGGACGTTGGCGTTGGCCTTCTTGACCTGCTGGTCCTTGTCGTCGGCGGCGCCCGTGAACAGGCGGGGTTCGGGCAGGCCGACGGGGGCGTCGTTCTTCTTGGCGCGGGCGTAGTCGCCGAGGAAGCCGTCGCCGGGGTGAGGAACATGTGGTCGAGCCACTTGAGGCCGGCGCGGATCTGCTCGGGTGAGGCGTCCTTGCTGAACATGTAGCCGTCGCCGCCGATGAGGGTGCCTTCGCCGCCGGGCATGGGGGCGAGCGCCATGTCCTTGTACTCGGCGCCCTTCTCCTTGACGAGGATGGGGATGTTGTCGGGGGCGGCGAGGTACATGCCGAGCTTGCCGGATCCCATCAGCTGCTGGACGTCGTTGATGACGAGCAGTTGCTTGCTGCCCATCGACTCGTCCTTCCACCGCATGTCGTGGAGGGTCTGGAGGACGGCCTTGCCCTCGGGGGTGTCGATGGTGGCCTTCTTGCCGTCGGCGCTCACCACGTCGCCGCCCTGGGAGTAGAGCTCGGCGGTGAAGTGCCAGCCGCCCTGGTTCTGGGCGCTGTAGTCGGCGTAGCCGAGGGTGCCGTCGCCGAGTGCGGCGATCCTCCTGGCGGCGTCGCGGACCTCGTCCCAGGTGGCGGGCGGGCGGTCGGGGTCGAGGCCGGCCTTCTCGAAGAGCGCCCGGTTGTAGATCAGGCCCATGGAGTAGCCGGTGCGCGGGATGCCGTAGATCTTGCCGTCGACGGTGTAGATGTCGCGCAGTTGCTGCTGGAGGGTGGCGTAGCTCTTCAACTCCTTGACGTACGGGGTGAGATCGGCGGCCTGCTTGATGTCGACGACGTGCCGGGCGTCGGTGAAGTACGTGTAGAAGACGTCCTCCATCTGTCCGCCGGCGAGTTTGGCGTCGAACGTCTTCGGGTCCTGGCACGGGAAGGCGTCGTGCGGGACGACGTCGATGTCCGGGTTCTTCTTCTCGAAGGCGGCGATGTCCTCCTCGAAGAACCGCCGGTCGACCTTGGCGCTCTTGGGCGGCATGCAGTTGACGGTGACGCGGGTCTTGCCGCCGGCGGCTTCGTCGTCGTCCGAGCCGCAGGCGGTGAGCGCGAGCGCGCCGACGCCCAGGGCGACGAGGGTACGACGGATCCCGGTGCTTCTCATCGGTGGACCCCTTAGGGACAGGAGTGAGTGAACCCCTCGGAACAGGAGCGGTGGGCGGGGCACACTCAAGCACCGACGACATCGGTCCGCAAGATGTCGCGCAGAATTTGAAATTATTCGACAGAGGGATGGATCTCAGGAACGGGGTGCCTGGGCGGTCGATCCGCGGACCACCAGCTCGGGTTCGAAGAGTAGTTCCTCGGGGGCGACGGTACTGCCGCTGATCTGCGCGTTCAGCAGTTCCACGACCGCTCTGCCCATGGCTTCGATGGGCTGCCGGACGGTGGTGAGCGGGGTTCGGTGCAGTTCATCAGCGCGGAGTCGTCGTAGCCGACGACCGATATCTGTCCGGGGACGTCGAGTCCCTTGCGGCGGGCGGCCCGTACGACTCCGAGGGCGAGGGGGTCGCTGGCGCAGATGAAGCCGGTGACGCCCCGCTCGATCAGCCGGGAGGCGGCGGCGTGACCGCCCTCGATGGAGAACATGGCGCGGGCGACGTGCTCGTCGGGCACCTCGCCGGCGACCGCGCGGAGGGCGGCCAGCTTGCGGGCCGAGGGCATGTGGTCGCCGGGGCCGAGCACCAGTCCGATGCGCTCGTGGCCGAGGAGGCGAGATGCCGCCACGCCTGCTCCACGGCCACGGCGTCGTCGCACGACACGGCGGGGAAACCGAGGTGTTCGATGGCCGCGTTGACGAGCACGACCGGGATGTTGCGTTCGGCGAGCCGGCGGTAGTGGTCGTGGGGCGCGTCGGCCTGGGCGTAGAGCCCGCCGGCGAACACGACGCCGGACACCTGCTGTTGGAGCAGCAGGTCGACGTAGTCGGCCTCGGAGACACCGCCGCGGGTCTGGGTGCACAGCACCGGGGTGAGCCCGAGCTGGGCCAGCGCGCCGCCGATGACCTCCGCGAAGGCCGGGAAGATCGGGTTCTGCAGTTCCGGCAGGACCAGGCCGACCAGCCGGGCGCGCTCACCGCGCAGTTGCGTGGGCCGCTCGTAGCCGAGCACGTCCAGCGCGGAGAGCACCGCCTGCCGGGTGGCCTCGGAGACCCCCGGCTTGCCGTTGAGCACCCGGCTGACCGTGGCCTCGCTGACCCCGACCTTCTTCGCCACCACAGCAAGTCGTCGTGTCATGCACGCAAGCGTAGCGCAAGAAACGCAAGCGGCTTGCGTGAGAACGCAAATTCTCGGTCAGTGTGCCGCCCAGAGCCCTCGGACATGTCCGAGGTGCCGGGTCATCACGGCCCGTACGGCCTCCGGGTCCCGGGCGAGCAGCGCGTCGAGGAGTTCCAGGTGTTCCTCGGCCGACGCCTCCAGCCGTCCCTGCTCGACCAGCGCGGTCAGGCCGTAGAGCCGGGCGCGCTGCCGCAGGTCCCGGACGACCTCGACGAGGTGACCGTTGCCCGCGAGCGCGAGCAGGCCGAGGTGGAAGCGCTGGTCGGCCTCGATGTACGCGATGAGGTCACCGGCCGCGGCGGCGGTGACGATCTCCTCGGCGACCGGGCGCAGCGCCTCCAGGGCGACCGGGTCGGCGGTGGCGGCGAGTCCGGCCGTGGTGGGTATCTCGATGAGCGCCCGGATCTGGGTGTACTCGTCGAGCTGCCGGTCGGAGACGGCGGTGACCCGGAAGCCCTTGTTGGGCACGGTGTGGACCAGGCCCTCCTTGACGAGGTCGAGCATGGCCTCGCGCACGGGGTGGCGGAGACGCCGAAGCGGGTGGCGAGGGCGGGGGCCGAGTACACCTCGCCGGGGCGGAGTTCCCCGGCGATCAGGGCGGCCCGGAGTGCGTCCGCGACCCGCTCGCGGTAGCTGGGTCTGCGGCCGCCCAGGTCGGAGAGTGCGCTGTTCACAGGATGAATCCCGCCGGGAAGGGGTCCGTGGGGTCCAGCAGGTACTGGGCGGTGCCGGTGATCCAGGCCCGGCCGGTGAAGCTGGGCAGGACGGCCGGGCGGCCGGCGACCTCGGTGGTGCCGAGCAGCCGGCCGGTGAACCGGGTGCCGATGAAGGACTCGTTCACGAACTCGGTGTGCAGCGGGAGTTCGCCGCGTGCGTGGAGCTGGGCCATGCGGGCGCTGGTGCCGGTGCCGCAGGGAGCGGTCGAACCAGCCGGGGTGGATCACCATGGCGTGCCGGGAGTGTCGGGCGGTGGCGTCGGGTGCGGTCACCTGGACATGGTGACAGCCGTGGATGGACGGGTCCTCGGGGTGGACCGGCTCCCCCTCGGCGTTGATGGCGTCCATCAGGGAGAGTCCGGCCGCGAGGATGTCGTCCTTTCGCGAGCGGTCGTAGGGCAGTTGGAGGCGGTCCAGCGGCAGGATGGCGTAGAAGTTGCCGCCGAAGGCGAGGTCGTACGTCACCGTCCGCCCGTCGGGGAGGGTGGCCTTCCGGTCAAGGGCGACGGAGAAGGACGGGACATTGCGCAGGGTCACGGCCGTGGCGGCGCCGTTCTCCACCGCCACCTCGGCGACGACGACCCCGGCGGGGGTGTCCAGGCGGATGGTGGTGACGGGTTCGACGGCCTCGACCATCCCCGTCTCGACGAGGACGGTCGCGACGCCGATGGTGCCGTGCCCGCACATCGGGAGATAGCCGGAGACCTCGATGTAGACGACACCCCAGTCGCAGTCGGGCCGGGAGGACGGCTGGAGGACGGCGCCGCTCATCGCGGAGTGCCCGCGCGGCTCGTTCATCAGCAACCGCCTGATGTCGTCGCGGTGTTCACGGAAGTACAGGCGCCGTTCAATCATGGTCGCGCCGGGGACGGTGCCGATGCCGCCGGTGACCACCCGGGTCGGCATGCCCTCGGTGTGCGAGTCGACGGCGTGCAGGACGAGTCTGCCGCGCATGACGGTGCCCTCCCCTACGCGAGTCCGGCCGCGACGGCCTTCTCGGTGGCCGCGCGGACGGCCGCCTCCTGACCGGGGTCCAGCGGTAGGCGGGGCGGGCGGCAGGGGCCGCCGCGTTGGCCCACGAGGTCCATGGACAGCTTGATCGCCTGTACGAACTCCACTCGCGAGTCCCAGCGGAGCAGGGGTGCAGCCGGCGGTAGAGCGGCAGCGCGGTGTCGAGGTCACCGTTCACGGCGGCGCGGTAGAGGTCCGCGCAGGCGCGGGGCAGTGCGTTGGGGAAGCCGGCCACCCAGCCCTTGGCGCCCGCGAGGGCGAGTTCCAGCAGGACGTCGTCCGCGCCGATCAACAGGTCGAGTTCGGGGGCCAGTTCGGCGATGCGGTAGGCCCGGCGGACGTCGCCGGAGAACTCCTTGACGGCGTGCACCCAGCCCTCGCCGTGCAGCCGGGCGAGGAGTTCGGGGACCAGGTCGACCTTGGTGTCGACGGGGTTGTTGTAGGCGACGATCGGGAGTCCTGCGGCGGCAACCTCGGCGTAGTGGGCGAGGACGGCGCGCTCGTCGGCGCGGTAGGCGTTGGGCGGCAGCAGCATCACGGCCCGGCAGCCGGCCTCGGCGGCCTGCTCGGTCCAGCGGCGGGCCTCGGCGGAACCGTAGGCGGCGACGCCCGGCAGGACGCGTTCCCCGCCGATCGCGGCGACGGCCGTCTCGACGACCCGGCTGCGCTCCTCGGGGTGAGCACCTGGTACTCGCCGAGGGAGCCGTTCGGTACGACGCCGTCACAGCCGCCCGCGACGAGCCAGGCGCAGTGCTCGGCGTAGCGGTCGTAGTCGACGGAGAGGTCGTCGGTCAGTGGCAGCGCGGTGGCGACGAGAACGCCGCGCCAGGGGCGGAGGTCGGTCATGAGGGTCCTCTCCCGGTGGGATGGTCGTGGGGTCGCGCCTGTCGTGCTCTTCGTGCGGGTCGCGCGGCTCACGCCTGTCGTGCTCTTCTTGCCGGTCCTACGGCTCACGCCCCTCGCGCGGGGCGTACGACTCACGCTCTTCGTGCTCTTCGTGCTCTTCGTGCTGCCGGGCGAGTACGCCCAGGGGTACGGGCCGGGCGAACGGCCGTCGGGAGGGTGGGTTCGCAGCCGGTGAGGCCCGCGACCGCCGGTGCGCACATCCGGCCCTGGCACCAGCCCATCCCGGCCCGGGTGAGCAGCTTGACCGTGCGGGCGTCCCCGGCGCCGAGTGCGAGGCCCGCGCGGACGGCGCCCGCGGTGACCTCCTCGCAGCGGCAGACCACGGTGTCGTCGGTGACCCGCTCCGCCCAGCCGGCGGGCGGGGCGAACACGGCGTCGAGCGCGCCGGCGCTCGCGCGCAGCCGGGCGCGTACCCGGGCCGCCGGGGCCCACTGCCCCTGATCGGGGTGGCGTCGCGCAGCCGGGCGGCGATCGAGCGGCCGGCGATATGGCCTTCGGCGAGGGCCAGCCGCGCCCCGCCGACGCCGGTGGCCTCGCCCGCCGCCCACACTCCCGGTACGTCGGTGCGCTGTTCGGCGTCGACGGCCACGGTGAGGCCGTCGAGGCGGCAGCCGAGGGTCTCGGCGAGGTCGGTGTGCGGCAGCATTCCGTGGCTCACCGCGAGGGTGTCGCAGGGCAGCCGGCGTTCGGTGCCCGGCCGCACGCGGCCCCGGGCGTCGAGGGCGGCGACGGTCACGCCGGTCAACTGCTCCTCGCCGTGGGCGCGGAGGACGGTGTGGCGGGCGAGGACGGGAACGCGGTGGCGCAGCAGCCGGGCCGCGCACCCGGCGCCCTCGGGCAGCTTGCCGGCCAGTGGTCCGGCGTGCCGCAGCATCCGTCCGGGGCCGGCGGACTCCACGAGCGCGCCGACCCGTACGCCCGCCGCCGCGAGTCCGGTCGCCACCGGCAGCAGCAGCGGCCCGGTACCGGCGACGACGGCGGTCCGGCCGGGCACGACGAGCCCGCCCTTGAGCATCGCCTGGGCGCCGCCCGCGGTGAGGACGCCGGGGAGGGTCCAGCCGGGGAAGGGCAGCACGGTCTCGTAGCCGCCGGTGGCCAGGAGTACGGCGCGGGCGCGCACCTCGGCCGGTTCCTCCTGCTCCGGTCCGAGCAACGCGTGCACGATCAGCGCCTCGGGCGTCCGTTCCACGCGCCACACATGGTGCTCGGTCAGCAGCCGTACGGAGCTGGTCGCGAGCCGGTCCCGCAGCCGCGTCCAGGTACGCCACTGGTGGTGCAGGGCCTGGGGGCGTTCCGCGCGGAGTGCGGGGGCGGGCTGCCGGTAGAACTGGCCGCCCGGTTCCGGCGCCGCGTCGACGAGGGCGACCCGCAGGCCGCGCCGCTCGGCCGCGAGGGCGGCGGCGAGTCCCGCCGGTCCCGCGCCGATCACCGCGAGGTCAGTGCGCATGGCCCGTCCCCTCCTGGCCGCGGATCACATCGCCGGGCCGGGCCGGGACGAGACAGGCCCGCTGGTTGGGGCGGTCGTTCACGGTGACCAGGCAGTCGAAGCACACCCCGATCCCGCAGAACACCCCGCGCGGGCGTCGGCCGTCGCGGGTGGTGCGCCAGGAGGTGATGCCGGCGGCCCACAGGGCGGCGGCGATCGTCCGGCCGGGCAGTGCCTCGATCGGCCGCCCGTCGAAGGTGACCTCGAAGGCGGGTCCGGGCCGCGCCCCGGTGAGCTCCAGCGGGTTCACCGCTCGGGCTCCTCTGCCGTCGAGGGGAAGCGGTCGGGGCGGAAGGGGTGAGGTCGAGCTCGGGTGGGTGTCCGGTCAGCGCCTGGGCGATCAGCAGGCCGGTGCCGGTGGCCAGTCCGATGCCCGCGCCCTCGTGTCCGCACGCGTGGAGCAGTCCCGGCGTCCGGGGGTCGGGGCCGATCGCGGGGAGGTGGTCGGGGAGATACGGCCGGAAGCCGGCGTACGTGCGCATGGCGCGTACGCGGGACAGGAACGGGAACAGGCGGGTCGCCCCCGCCGCCAGGGCGCGCACGGCCGGGAGGGACAGGGAGCGGTCGAAGCCGACCCGTTCCTGCTGGCGCCGATGAGGACCGGTCCGGCGGCCGTTCCCTCCACCACCGGTGAGGTCTGCAGGGCGGCCGAGTCGCTGGCGACGTCGGCCACGTAGTCGGCGGCGTACACCTTGTGCCGGATACGGGGTGGCAGCGGCTCGGTGACCAGGACGAAGCCGCGCCTGGGCAGGACGGGCAGGGACACTCCCGCGCGGGCGGCCAGTTCGCCGCCCCAGGTGCCGGCCGCGTTGACGACGGCGGGGGCGTGCAGGTCGCCCCGGCCCGTGCGGACGCCGCGTACGGTCCCGTCCGGGGTGTGCAGGACCCGGGTGACCTCGTGGCCGGTGAGCAGCCGGGCGCCGGAGGCGCGCAGCAGGTGGGCGGCGGCGAGGGCGGGCATCACCTGGGCGTCCTGCGGATAGTGGACGCCGCCCGCGAGGCCGGGCGCCAGCAGGGGTTCGAGGTCGTGGAGCCGGCCGGCGGGGACGGGGTCGGCCGTCACTCCGGCCGCCCGCTGTGCGTCCGCGAACTCTCCCAGCGTGGCGAGCGTTTCGGAGTTCCCGGCGACGACGAGTCCCCCTTCGCCTCGTACTCGACCTCCCTGCCCAGCTCGTGGGCCAGCTCCGCCCACAACCGCAGGGACAGCAGGGCGAGTCGGAGTTCGGGGCCGGGCTCCTTGTCGGAGGCGAGGAGGTTGCCCTCGCCCGCACCGGTCGTCCCGCCGGCCACCGGGCCCCGGTCCACCACGGTCACGTCGAGGCCCGCGCGGGCCGCGTACAGGGCGCAGGCGGCGCCCGTCATTCCGGCGCCCACCACCACGACATCGCAGGTCAGCGACTTGCTCACCTCAGTACTATGTCACGCAGCACTGATGCCGGGAAGAGAACGGACCGCGTCGGCGCGGGGCCGGGTCAGCCGGCGGCGTGGACCACGCGCAGGTGCGACGCGGCGCGCCGGGACCTGCGGTGCCCGGACGGGGACCGGGGTGTTTCCCGCAGTACGAGCGTCAGCCGGGCGCAGTCCAGCTCGGCGAGGGTCGGTGTCGTCTCCACGACGATGCGGCAGTCCGTGGCCCCCCAGCGCGGGTCGGGGTGCAGCAACGGACGTACGGAACCGTCGTGTTCGGCGGCCCGCTCGCCCACGGACCGCAGCCAGTGCGGCAGTCCGTGCCGGTAGGCGGCCTCCATGATGGGGTCCTGGCCGATGTCGCGGCGGATGGCCTGCAGCCCGCGGTCGTGGCCGTACCGCTCGACGGTCTTGGCGAGGTGGGCCAGCATCGGCAGGCACCAGCTCGACTCGTGGTCGCCGAGGACCGTGGCCGCGTCGGGGTGGAAGAGGACGAAGCGCAGGAAGTTGTCCCAGGGCAGGGCGGTCGGGTGCGGTTCGACGTCCTGGAAGAGTGTCCGGAACGCTGCGTTGGTGAGCAGCACGCCCCAGCGGTGGTCGACGACCAGGGAGGGGAAGGGCACGCCTCCAGGAGCACGGCGTAGTCCCGCAGATAGGCCTGGACGTCGGACGTCCCGGGGCGGGCCGCGGTACCGGCCGCTGCCCTCCTGCCTGATGTGCCATCGGGAGGTCACCCCTCTTGCCTGTGCGGCCCTGACGCGGCCACCCGATCCTGCTGCCCCGGGGAAGGCGTGTCAACTATCGTGGCATTTCGTGCCTGTTGACGGCTGAAATTGGCCACAGTTGTGGCGAGACCTGGATGTGGGTTCGAGGCAACGGCTAGTCTCCGTGAGGTTCACGGCGATCGCTTGTGAGAAGCCTGTGAGAGACCTAGGAGATCTTTCGGTGACGGGTGGCCTCGAGGTTCCGGGCAGTGTGCCGACGACCGCGCTGCCGGCCGTCGTCGCCCGGGTCACCGCACTCGCCGACCGGCTCGGCGTGGCGCACACCGAGGTCTTCCACACCGGCCGGCTGTCCGCCGCGTCCGGCGTCCTGGAGTGCGTGGTCAAGGCGCTGCTGGGCGGCCGCCTCGCGGGGAACCCGATGTGCAGGCGCGGTTCGTGCAGCGGCTCGACCTGCTGCGCCGTACCCGGCTGAAGCCGAACGGCCGCAGGTACACACAGCAGGAGATAGCCGACGGCGCGGGCATGTCCCGGCAGCAGGCCGGCGCGCTGATCAACGGCGACCGGCGGCCCACCATGGAGCACTGCGACGCCATCCAGCGGTTCTTCCGGGTGCACGCCGGTTTCCTCACCGCCGAGGACCCGGAGGCGCTCGCGGGAGCGCTCCAGCACACCGAGCAGGAGCTGCTGCAGAAGCTCGCGGACCGGGAGCGGGCGGCCGCCGCACCGGCCGACGACCCGCTGGAGCGGCTGCTGCAGGACCACGGGGTGCGCGGCATCGCCTGGCGGGCGGCCCAACTCCCTACCGACCAGCACCGGGACAAGGTCGCGGAGTGGCTGGACATGCTGCTGGAGAGCGTGCAGCGGCCCAGGTCCTGAGAGGGGACACCCGCCGCGCGGGCGAACCGGCCCCCGGTGACACCCGGTTGTCAGTGGTGGGCGGCAAGCTGGAGCCGACCTGTCACCGAACGCGACACGGGGAGATCCGAGCGATGACCACCGCCGTACCGACCGACCGCGAGCGCACCGCCGTCCAGGCCTATCTGCGGCTGCTGCACAGGTGCGCGCCGCCCTCGACACCCGGCCGGACCCGCAGGGTGCCCCCGGTCCTCCGCTGGTGCCGCCCTCCGTGCTCGCCGAGGCGGAGACGGCCCTGGCGCGGGCGGGGCTGGCGGGGAACGAGGAGGCGTTCTTCCGGATGCTGCGTGCCTGGCATCCGGAGCCATAGGGCGTACGCGGCGGCGGTCGCCGTGCCGCTCAGTCGTGCGGTACGGCGACCGCCGTCGCGATCAGGTCGCCCTGGGTGATCCAGCGGCCGGTGAAGTGGTCGACGACGCGGGCGCCCACGCGCGGGCCGGGGACGAGGAGGGTGGCGCGGAAGCCGCCGCGCGACCGCTCGCCGGGGTCGGCGTGGAGGTCGAGGTCGGCCTCCATGAAGTCCAGCCACTTCCCGGTAAGCGGGAACCACGCCTTGTAGACGGACTCCTTGGCGCTGAACAGCAGCCGGTCCCAGTGCACGTCGGGCCGTTCCCCGGCCAGCGCGGCGAGCCGTGCCGCCTCCGCCGGAAGCGCCACGGAGGGCAGCACGCCCTCGGGCAGCGGCCCGTGCGGCTCGGCGTCGATGCCGAGGGAGGCCAGGTCGGCGGCGCGCACCAGGGCGGCGGCGCAGTAGCCCTGGCAGTGGGTCATGCTGCCGGTCAGCCCGGCCGGCCAGCCGGGGGCGCCCCGTTCACCGGGCAGCACGGGCCGCTCCGGCACGCCGAGTTTGCGCATGGCGGTTCGGGCGCAGGACCGTACGGCGGTGAACTCCCGGCGGCGTTTGGCGACGGCGCGCCGCAGCAGCGCCTCCTCCTCGGGGTACAGCGGGGCGTCCACGCCCTCGTCGCCGTAGGCCTCGACGGCGACCACCGTCGGCGGCAGCAGTTCCTCGATCATCGCCCCTCGCCCTCCCGCGGCACGATCCGGCGCAGCCGCCCCGGCGGCTGGTCCCGTTTGCGCCATTCGCGCGGGTAACCCACCGAGACCTCCTCGAAGGGGACGCCGTCCTGCCGGGTGGAGCGGGGGATGTGCAGATGGCCGTAGACCATGGTGTGGACCGGGAACCGGCGGTGCCAGTCGTCGGTGAGCGTGGTGCCGCACCACATGGCGAACTCGGGGTACCACAGGACGTCTGTCGGGTGGCGGTGCAGCGGCCAGTGGTTGACGAGGACGAGCGGCAGTCCGTCCGGCACCTCGGCCAGCCGGCGTTCGGTCCCGGCGACGCGGGCCCGGCACCAGGCCTCCCGGCTCGGGTAGGGGTCGGGGTGCAGTAACTGCTCGTCGGTGCACACCACTCCGGTGCCGTACGCGTACTGGAGTCCCTCGTCCTTGGTGGCGCAACCGGACGGCAGGAACGAGTAGTCGTACAGCAGGAACAGCGGGGCGACGGCGACCGGGCCGCCGGGTCCGTCCCAGACGGGGTACGGGTCCTCGGGGTGAGCACCCCGAGGTCGCGGCACTGTCCGACCAGGTGCTCGTAGCGGGCGGCGCCGCGCAGGGTGACGGGGTCCTTGGGGTGGGTCCACAGTTCGTGGTTGCCGGGCACCCAGACGACCTGGGCGAACCGGCCGGCCAGGGTCTTCAGCGCCCAGCCGATGTCCTCCACGGTCTCGGCCACGTCACCGGCGACGATCAGCCAGTCCTCGTCGGACTCGGGCCGCATGCCGTCGACCAGGGCACGGTTCTCGGCGTAGCCGATGTGCAGGTCGCTGATGGCCCACAGCTGTCCGCCGCCGTCTCTTCCCGACATCACCCGTCGCTCCTCCAGCCGTCACGAACGCCACCAAGAGACCACATCGCGTGCGCGGGAACAAGGAGGACCGTCATCGGTGTGGTACGGAAACGGCCCGGGAAGCCGTATAGTCTGCCCCGACACCACCGCCGGGAAACGTCCTTCGCGCAGGCGGTTCGGTGACCCTCCATTTGTTTGCCCGGGCAACGGGCCGCTGAGCCCTGCCCGTGAACCGTGAAAGGCGGCCTGCATGGTCTCTCGCGTACGCGTCTGGCTCAACCGCACGTACGCGGAGAACGTGTTCTTCATGGATCAGCTGAGGCGAAATCCCAGCGACCGGGCCGTCGAGATCCATGCCACCCACGGCGACCCGGACTCCCCCGTGCTGGCCGCCGCCGACACCGCCGAACCGGAGCCCGAGGGGCTGTCCCCGGCCGCGTACGTGGAGTACGCGCTCGCCCAGTGCGAGCGGCGTGGCATCGATGTCTTCGTGCCCAGGCTGCACCAGTCGGCGATCGTCGCGCACCGCGCCGACTTCGAGTCGGCCGGTACGGCGCTGCTGGCGCCGCCGCCCGAGGCGGTGGCCGTGTTCCACGACAAGGTGATCGCCTATGAGGCGGTCCAGGCGATCGGGGTGCCCGTACCGCCCTGGTGGCGGGTCCGGAGCGCGGACGAACTCGAGCATGCCGTCGGGGAACTGGAGGCGGGCGGCCACCGGGCCTGCTTCAAGCCGGCGTCCGGCGCGGGCGGGGTGGGCTTCCGGGTGATCACCCGCGCCCCTACTCGCTGAGCCAGCTGGACGGTTTCCCGAGCCCGTACGTGCCGCTGCATCTGGTGCTGGAGGCGCTGCGGTCGGCCGAGGAACCGGTGGACTGGCTGGTGATGCCCCGGCTGGAGCAGCCCGAGGTGTCGGTGGACTGCCTGACCGGGACGGACAACCGGGTGCGGATGGCGGTGGGGCGGACGAAGAACGGCCGGCGGCGCGGGTTCACGCTGCACGAGCAGTGGCTGGAGCCGGCCCGGCGGATCGCCGAGGAGTTCGGGCTGCACCATCTGTCCAACATCCAGTTCCGGATGCTGGGCGACCGGCCCGTGCTCATGGACGTCAACACGCGCCCCGCGGGCGGCCTGCACCAGTTGTCACTGTGCGGGGTGAACGCCCCGTGGGCGGCGGTGCGGCTGGCGCTCGGCGACGATCCGGGCGAGATCACACCGCCGTTCCTGGGCCAGGACTATTCGGTGGTGTCCGGGCCGCGCCCGCTGCTGCCGGTGTCGCTGCCGCATCAGCGCGCCGACGCGGGCGCGTTGGCCGCCGTACCGGCCCCCGCGCCGCCCGTGGAGCCGCGGACGGCGACCGGCGCGGCGGCACAGAGAATCGGCCTCTAGAAATTCTCCAGAAAATCTCCGCCAGGGGTGTATCAGGACCCGGCTCGCCGACTCTTGATGAGGAAGGCGACTTGGGGAAGCCGCCGGGGGAGCACGGGGAACGGGGGCTCGGGTCGGTCGGCCGCTGTCACGGGGGCGACCGGCCGACCCGAGCCGGGTTTCTCAGCCGAGGTACGCGAGGCCCGGGTGGGCGGCGGTGTAACCGTCGACGAGCCGGCGGGCCACATTCACGGAGTCGACGAGCGGATGCAGGGCGAACGCCTTGACGGCCGTCGCGCGCGAACCCGACCGGGCGGCGGTGAGCACCTCGCGTTCGACGGCCTTGACGGCGCAGACCAGGCCGGTGGCGTGACCGGGCAGCGGATCGACGGAGACGGGGTGCGCACCGCTCGCGTCCACGAGGCACGGAACCTCGATCACGGCCTCCGCGTCCAGCGGTGAAAGGGTGCCCCGGTTGCGGACGTTGAGGATCAGGGTGGTGCGTTCGTCACGGGCGATGGCCCGCATCAGGGCGAGCGCCACGTCCTCGTAGCCGCCGGACAGATCCTCTTCCTCACGGTCGCCCGCACCGGCCGTCTCCCGGTTCTCGGCCATGTAGGTGGCCTCGCGTTCGGCGCGGGTACGGTCCCACAGATCCCGTGCGGGTACGGAGGGGTCGGCCACCCCGGCGTAGAAGCGGGCCTGCTGGTCGCGCAGGAACGCGCCCCGTGTCTGCTTCGCCTCCCGGCAGGCGTGTACGGCCTCACGGTTGAAGTAGTAGTAGTGCAGGTACTCGTTGGGGATCGCGCCCAGCGAGCGCAGCCAGTCGGTGCCGAAGAGCCGGCCCTCCTCGAAGGAGCCGAGCAGGGCCGGGTCCGCGAGCAGGCGCGGGAGTTCGTCCCGGCCGGCGACGCGCAGGCCGCGCACCCAGCCGAGGTGGTTGAGTCCGACGTAGTCGACCCACGCCTCCCGCGGCCGCGCGCCGAGCACCCGGGCGATACGGCGGCCGAGGCCGACCGGTGAGTCGCAGATGCCGATGACACGGTCGCCGAGGTGGCGGGACATGGCCTCGGTGACGAGCCCCGCCGGGTTGGTGAAGTTGATGACCCAGGCGTCGGGGGCGAGGCGGGCCACCCGCCGGGCGATGCCGACGGCGACCGGGACGGTGCGCAGGCCGTAGGCGATGCCGCCCGCGCCGACCGTCTCCTGGCCGAGCACGCCCTCGGCGAGCGCGACCTGTTCGTCGTGCGCCCTGCCCTCGAGCCCGCCGACGCGGATCGCGGAGAAGACGAAGTCCGCGCCGCGCAGGGCCTCGTCGAGGTCGGTGGTGGCGGTCACCTCGGGCGCGTCGGGCACCCCGGCGGCCTGTTCGGCGAGTACGCGGGCGATCGCGCGCAGCCGTCCGTCGTCCACGTCGTGCAGGACGACATGGGTCACCCGCCCCTCGGCGTGGTCCCGGAGCAGCGCCCCGTACACCAGGGGGACGCGGAATCCCCCGCCGCCCAGAATCGTCAGCTTCACATCCGCACCTTCCGACCACGACGAACCGGGTCGACCCTACTCGCGGCGCGGCCGTACCGGCGGTACCCTCCGCCGACCCGACCCCGTGGAGGACCGCCGGTCATGGCCAGCCGTTCCGCGTCCGACCGTCTGCTGTCCGTGCTCGCCGCGTTCGACCACGAGCATCCGGCGCTCACGCTGACGGACATCGGCCGCCGGGCCGGGCTCAGCCTGTCCACCGCGCACCGGCTGGTGGGTGAGCTGGCCCGCTGGGGCGCGCTGGAGCGGGACGCGTCGGGGACGTATCACGTGGGGCTGCGGCTGTGGGAGCTGGCGGCGCTCGCCCCGCGCGGACCGGCGCTGCGGCAGGTCGCGCTGCCGTATCTGGAGGACCTGTACGAGGCGACGCACGAGAACGTGCAGCTGGCGGTGCGCGACGGGCGGGAGGTCGTCTACACCGAGTGGCTGTCCGGGCGGTCTGCGGTCGGTGTGCACATCCGGGTCGGCGGGCGCTGGCCGCTGCACGCCACCGGGGTGGGCCTCGCCCTGCTCGCGCACAGCGCCCCGCCTTCCAGGGCATGTACTGCGCGGGCCCGTTGGCCGCCTTCACCCCGTACACGATCACCGACCCGGCCCTGCTGCGCCGGACACTGGCGGAGGTCCGCCGTACCGGCGTCGCGGTGAGCGACCGCCAGATCACCCGGACGCCCTGTCGGTGGCCGCCCCGGTGCGCGACCCCACCGGCACGGTCACCGCGGCGATCTCGGTCGTCGTCCCGGAGTCCGGCGCCCGGGTCCCGGCCCTGATCCCGGCCGTACGCCTCGCCGCGCGTGGCATCTCACGCGCCCTGGGGTGGCATCCGGCGCCCGAAATCCCTCTCACCGGTGAGGACTCGGCCCCCGGGCGCTCGTGATACTGGGACGGCCCCCGCCCCGAGGAGCCGTTCATGTCCCTGCGGTCCGTTCGGTCCGTTTTCGTGCCGGTCGTCGTGCGCTGGCGTGCGGCGAGTCCGTACACGCTCGACGTCGCGGTCGCAGCGATCGTGCTGTTCGCCGTGTCCCTGCAGTGGATGTTCCCGGACGAGGGGACGACCCGCTGAGTCTCGGGGCTGGCTGCTGGGTGCCGCCACGGCCGTACCGCTGGTGTGGCGGCGGCGCTCGCCCTGGGCGTCCGGGTGGGCCGTGTCGGCGGCCACCCCGGCGCAGGCGCTGTACCACGCTCCCCGCCGGACGTGATGTACGGCGGGATGGTCGTGCTGTACACGATGGCCGCCCTCGCCAGGCCCTGGCAGCGCCGGCTGATGCTCTCGGGATGGATCGTCGGCGTCGTCTCCACCATGCAGCACCAGGCCGACAAGGAGCCCTTCGAGTACGCCTTCCATCTGATGGGCATCGCCGGCGCCTACGCCCTCGGGATGCTCGCCCGCGTCCAGCGCGCCTACACCACCGAGCTGGAAGACCGGGCCCGCCGGCTGGAGCGGCAGCGGACCGCGGACACCGCGCGGGCCCGCGCCGAGGAACGCGCCCGTATCGCCCGGGACATGCACGACATCCTGGCGCACGCGGTGAGTCTGATGGTCGTACAGGCGGAGGCCGGGCCCGTGGTGGTGCGCAAGGATCCGGAGCGGGCGGAGGCCACCTTCGACACGATCGCGGAGACCGGCCGGGACGCGATGGCCCAACTGCGGCGTATTCTCGGCGTGCTGAAGGAGGAGCGGCCGGACGGCGGGGTGACCGGGCGCATGCCGCAGCCGAGCGTGGCGGCGCTGCCGCTGCTGGTGCGCCAGGTGCGGGACTCCACGGGGCTGCACACCGAACTGCGCACCTCGGGCGAACCGTGCCCTTTGTCGTCGGACACGGAGATCGCCGCCTACCGTGTGGTCCAGGAAGCTCTCACCAACACCGTGAAGCACGCCCGTGCCTCGCGCGCCGTGGTGGAGCTGGACTGGACGGAGGACGGGGTGACCCTCACGGTGACGGACGACGGACGCGGTCCGTCCGCCCCGGTCGGCGGGCACGGGCTGATCGGCATCCGGGAGCGGGCCGCCGCCTGCGGGGCAGCGCCGAGACCGGCAGCGGCCCGGACGGAGGCTTCCGCGTGGTCGTACGGCTGCCCGTGGCCGCCGACCGGGAGGGGCCCTCGGGTGAGCATCCGGGTGGTCGTCGCCGACGACCAGGAGCTGGTGCGGGCCGGTTTCGGCATGATCCTCGACGCGCAGGACGACATCGAGGTGGTCGCCGAGGCCGGGAACGGCGAGGAGGCCGTCGCCGCGGTGCGCCGGCACGCCCCGGACGTGCTGCTGCTCGACATCCGCATGCCGGTGATGGACGGCCTGGAGGCGGCCCGGCAGGTGTGCGCGCAGTCGAGTTGCAAGGTGGTCATGCTGACCACGTTCGACCTGGACGAGTACGTGTACGAGGCGCTGTACGCCGGTGCGAGCGGCTTCCTGCTCAAGGACGTCCGCCGGGACGACCTCGTGCACGCGGTGCGGGTGGTCGCCGCCGGCGACTCGCTGCTCGCCCCCGCGGTGACCCGGCGGCTGGTCGCGGACATCGTGCGGCGCCGCCGGGAGCGGGCCGTCGCCGAGACCGCCACCCCGCAGCGGCTGGACGCGCTCACCGCCCGCGAGGTGGAGACGCTGCGGCTGCTGGCCCGGGGACTGTCCAACGCGGAGATCGCGACGACCCTGTTCGTCAGCGAGCACACCGTGAAGACCCATGTCAGCAACGTGCTGGGCAAACTCGCTCTCAGGGACCGGGTGCAGGCGGTGATCTGCGCCTACGAGACGGGGCTGATCGTCCCCGGCTCCTCCTGAGGAGTGAGTCCCCGGGCCGACTCCCCGTACGGGCGAGGACCGCAAACCGCTCCCTCCGGCGATCCGCCGCACCGCCCCGCGGCACGACTCTGTGAGTCGATGACGAACCACCATCCGCCGGGAGGGACCGTGCTTTCCGCACTCGCCCGGGCGGCCACCCGCCGCCCCTTGACCGTGATGCTCCTGTGGGGGCTCTTTCTGCTATTGGGCTTCGGACTGGGGACGGGCGTGTTCGCCCGGCTCTCCGACAATGTGCCCGAAGTGCCCGGAACCGAGTCGCAGTCGGCCGCCGAGTACCTGGACCGGACCGACCCGGCGGGCGAGTCGATCACCGGCGTGGTGGCCGGCACCACCGTCTCGGACGCGGCGCTGCGCGCCGAGGTCGAGCGGGCCGTCGCCGACGTCCGGAAGGTCGCCGGGGTCGCCGCCGTGCCCGACCCGTACACCACGCCAGGACTCCTCGCCGAGGACGGGCAGGCGCTGATCGTCCCCGTCACGCTCGAGGGCGGTCTGGACGACGACGCCGAGGAGCGCACCCTCGACGCGGCGGCCGACCGGCTCTGGGAGATCGACGCGCCCGACGTCCAGGTCAGCGGCGGCCCGCTGCTCGGGCAGCAGCTCAGTGAACAGGCCCAGGAGGACGTCAAGTTCGCCGAGATCGTCTCCCTGCCGGTGGTGCTGGCGCTGCTGCTCGTGGTGTTCGGCGGGCTGCGCTCGGCGCTGCTGCCGCTGGTCGTCGCGGTCAGCGGGATCGCGGGCGCGTTCCTGGCGCTGTTCCTGTTCAGCGGGGTCACGGACATCTCCGTGTACGCGATCCAGGTGACGACGATGCTGGGGCTCGGGCTCGCCGTGGACTACGCCCTGCTGATGGTGATGCGGTTCCGGGAGGAGCGGCGGCACACCGAGGACGTCGTCGAGGCGGTGCACCGTACGGTCGCGGCGGCCGGGCGGACGGTGCTGTTCTCCGGGCTCACGGTCGCCGTCAGCCTGACCGGACTGCTGGTCTTCCCGAGCGTGTTCCTGCGCAGCATGGGCCTCGCGGTCGCCGCTGTCGTGGTCATCGACATGCTGGCGGCGCTCACCCTGCTGCCGGCGCTGCTGGCCCGGTTCGGCGGGCGGATCCCGCCGGCGAAGGTCCGTGCGGACGGTGAGGAGGGCCGGGTCTTCGCACGGCTCGCCCGCTTCGCCGCGCGGCGCCGTTTCGCCGTACTGGCCGTGGCCGTACCGGTGTTGCTGGTACTGGCGGTGCCGGTGGCCGGGATGAAGATCGCCATCGGGGACGCGCGGCAGTTGCCGACGAGCAGTGAGGCGCGGCAGTTGCACGACACCGTGGGTGAGCACTTTCCGCCCGGAGCGGGGGTGACGCCGGTGACCGTGGTGGTGCGGCCCGGTGCCGACGCGGGGGTCGTCGAGGGGATTCGCGCGTTGTCACCGGGGGCCGCTGTCCGTGAACTGCCCGGTGGCGCTTCGGTGCTGGAGATCCGGCCGCCCGGGGAGGCGGACGGCGAGGAGGCGACCTCGCTGGTCGAGCGGGTGCGGGAGGTGCGGGGTTCCGAGGCGGTCGAGGTGACCGGGCCCGCGGCCCGGCTGGTCGACTTCCGCGAGATGCTCGCGGAGCGGGCTCCGTGGGCCGCGTTGACCGTACTGGCCGGGATCTTCGTGCTGTTGTTCGCTTTCACGGGGTCCGTGCTGCTGCCGTTGCGGACGATCGTGACGACACTGCTGAGTCTGGGAGCGGCCCTCGGTGCGGTGGTGTGGGTGTTCCAGGACGGGCATCTGGCGGGGCTGCTCGGCGCCGAGGGGCTGGGGGCGTTGAGTCTCACCGCGCCGCCGCTGATCGTCGCCATCGCGTTCGGGCTGGCCATGGACTACGAGCTGTTCATTCTGGCGCGGATGCGGGAGGCGCGCGAGCGGACGGGGGACGACGCGGGGGCCGTGGTGGACGGCTTGCGGCGGTCCGGACGGGTGGTGACCTGTGCGGCGCTGTTGCTGGCGGTCGTGTTCGCGGCGTTCATGACGGGCGGGTTCTCACCGATCCTGCAGATCGGGCTGGGGCTCACGCTGGCGGTGCTCATCGACGCGACCGTCGTCCAGATGCTGTTGGTTCCCGCGACGATGTCGCTGCTCGGGCGTCGTGCGTGGTGGGCGCCGGGGCCGTTGCGGCGGTGGCACGACCGCTTCGGCCTGCGGGAGGCGCCGGAGGAGGAGGCGAAGCGGCGGGTACCCACGGGGGTGTAGGCCGGGGCTGTCTTCGCCCCCGCCGCCCCTTCCCGTCCCGTCCCTGGGGGCTCCGCCCCATTCGCGTAGTTCCCCGCGCCCCTGAAGGGGCGTGGGGAACTACGCGACCAGCCCGCACCCACCCCAAAACCATCGAACGCATCGAATGCCCTCGGGGCCCGGGGCACCCCGATCCCACACCCGCTCGGCGGCACCCCCACGTTGCCCGCATTCGCATCCATTCGGAACCTGAACTCCCCCGCCTCCAGCCACTTTCTCCGTTACACCTCTTGACGCCGCCGGAAGCGCAGAGCACATTGGCGTCACTGTGAGAGCGCTCTCAAAGACATCCGGCACTCGAACCCGAGAGGGCTACCCCCATGAGTGAGTCCCCCGGCACACCCCGCAGATCCCGGCCCCTACGGCGGGCCGTTCTCGCCGTCGTCAGTACGCTCGCCCTCGCGGCGGGTGCCGCGACGGCCGCGAGCCCCGCGAGCGCCTCCGCTCCGACTCCCCTCCGGCTGGACCCAGGTCTTCCTCGACGACTTCAACGGCTCCGCCGGCAGTGGTGTCAACACCGCCGACTGGCAGTACGCGACCGGCAAGGGCTACCCGGGCGGCCCCGCCAACTGGGGCACCGGTGAGATCGAGACGATGACGTCCAACGCGGACAACGTCTCGCTGGACGGCAACGGCAACCTCCGTATCACCCCGCGCCGCGACGGCTCCGGGAACTGGACCTCGGGCCGGGTCGAGACGAGGCGCACCGACTTCCAGCCCCCGGCCGGCGGCAAGCTCCGGGTGGAGAGCCGTATCCAGGTACCGAATGTCACGGGCGCCGCCGCCAAGGGCTACTGGCCGGCGTTCTGGATGCTGGGCTCCCCTACCGCGGTAACTACTGGAACTGGCCCGCGGTCGGCGAGCTGGACATCATGGAGAACACCCAGGGCAACAACACCGTGTTCGCCACGATGCACTGCGGCACCTCACCGGGCGGCCCGTGCAACGAGACCAGCGGTATCGGCAGTTCGACCACCTGTCAGGGCACGACCTGTCAGGCCGGCTTCCACACGTACCGCATGGAGTGGGACCGTTCGACGAGCGTGGAGGAGGTCCGCTTCTACCTCGACGGCAACAACTTCCACACCGTGCGGGCGAACCAGGTCGACGCGACGACCTGGACGAACGCCACGAACCACGGCTACTTCATCATCCTGAACGTGGCGATGGGCGGCGGCTTCCCCGACGCCTTCGGCGGCGGCCCGGACTCGGGCACCCAGCCGGGGCACTCGATGCTCGTCGACTACGTGCAGGTGCTGACCTCCGGCGGCGGGAACGGCGGCGACCCCGGCACGCCGGGCAGCCGTGACGCCTACGGCACCATCCAGGCCGAGTCGTACGACGGCCAGAGCGGCGCGATGACGGAGAGCACCTCGGACTCCGGCGGCGGACAGAACGTGGGCGCGCTCGCCAACGGCGACTGGCTGCAGTTCAAGGGGTCACCTTCGGTTCGAACCCGGCCCGGCAGTTCTCCGCACGGGTGGCGAGCGGCGCGGGCGCCAGTGTCAGCGGTCTGGTCGAGGTGCGGCTGGACAGCAGGAGCAACGCGCCCATCGGCAGCTTCGCGGTGGGCAACACGGGCGGCTGGCAGTCCTGGCGGACGATCCCGGCGAACATCAGCAATGTGACCGGCACCCACGACGTCTATCTGACCTTCACCAGCGGTCAGCCGTCGGACTTCGTGAACGTCAACTGGTTCACCTTCGGCCACTGATCCCACCCCCACACCCGGCCCACCCCGGCCGGGAGTCGAAGAGGGCTCCACGCACCCGCGTGGGGCCCTCTTCCGTCTCCCGGTTCCGCGCGGGACGCCCCCGGGGCCGTACCCGTGTGCCGGTGGCGGAACTTGGGCTCGCGGCGCGGCCGGCCGGGGCCGCCCCGAGCGCGCCGGGCCGCGCCGGATGGGGGCGGAGCGGAGGGTGTTGGCCGCAGCGGTGGAGGCCGGTCACCCGACCGCTCCGGCGGCGGAAAGCCGGGCCGCATGGCCAGGGCGGTTCCGCGGTACCCGCCGCCGCGGGAGAAGCGGTGGACCTGCCCGGGGCGGATCCACAGCGGATCGCCGGCCGGGGCCCGGTACTCGGTGGCGTCGGTCCTGTGCCGGACCGGTCCGCCGTCGAGCGGCGGTACGCCGCGTCAGCCGGTGTCCCGGTCGCACCGAAGGCCGGCACCCGGAGACCCGCCACCGGAAAGGTCATACTTTTAAGCTTGAACGTAGGGCGGCATCGATGTTGCTTGAACCGAGGACTTCTTGAAGTGACGCGCCGGGAATCACCGGCAGCCGCGCGCGGTTGACGCGACCGCGAGAAAGAAGATGATCACTGTGAGTGAAGCGACCCCGAGCGCGGGACTGAGGAGACTGGCCGACGAGGGGTCTCGGTCTGGCTGGACGGCCTGTCGCGCGAGCGCCTGACCTCGGGGAGCCTGGCCGGGCTCGTCGCGGCGGGAAGCGTCGCCGGTGTCACCACCAGCCCCTCGGCCTTCCAGGCGGCCATCGGGTCGGGCACGGGTTACGAGAAGCAGCTCACCGATCTGGCCGCGCGCGGCGTCACCGTGGACGAGGCCGTACGGATGATGACGACCGCCGACGTCCGGGCCGCCGCCGACATCCTGCGGCCGGTGTACGAGGCGACCCGCGGCCGGGACGGCCGGGTCTCCCTCCAGGTGGACCCCGGCTGGCCCACGACACGGCGGCCACCGTCGCGGAGGCGAGGCAGCTCACCCGGCTGGTGGACCGGCCCAACGTCATGATCAGGATTCCGGCGACGCGGGCCGGGCTGCCCGCGATCACCGAGGTGACCGGCGCCGGCATCGGCGTCGACGCGACGCTGGTCTTCTCCCTGGAGCGCTACCGCGAGGTCGTGGACGCCTATCTCGCCGGTCTGGAGCGGGCCCGGTCGGCGGGACGGGACCTGGGCGCGATCCACTCCGTCGCCTCCTTCTTCGTCTCCCGCGTCGACGGCGAGATCGACAAGCGGCTGTCGGTGCTGGGCACCGGCGAGGCCCTCGCGCTGAAGGGCCGGGCGGCCCTGGCGAACGCGCGGCTCGCCTGTGCGGCGTACGAGGAGGTCTTCGGCGGTGAGCGCTGGCTGGCGCTGGCCGGCGGCACGCGGGCCCGCAAACAGCGTCTCCTGTGGGCGTCCACCGGGGTGAAGGACGCCGCGTACAGGGACACCCTGTACGTGGAGGAACTGGTCGCACCCGGCACCGTCCACACGATGTCCGAGGCCACGCTGCGGGCCACCGCCGACCACGGCGTGGTCCGGGGCGACACCGTCACCGGCGGTTACGCCCAGGCGCGGGCTGATCTGGCCGCCGTGGAGCGGCTCGGGATCTCGTACGACGAGGTGGTGCGCCGGCTGGAGCACGAGGGTGTCGCGAAGTCCGAGGACGCCTGGCAGGAACTGCTGGACGCGGTGACGAAGGCGCTCGACACGAAGGAGTTGACGCGCAATGACCGACGAGACGACCGAACCGGCGGCGGACGCGCCCCAGGAGGAGCCGGAGGAGGAGCTCCCCGGGGCCCTGACCGCTCCCCGGCGGACTGGGACAACCCGCTGCGCGACCCCCGCGACCGGCGGCTGCCGCGGGTGGCGGGCCCTCCGGGCTGGTCATCTTCGGGGTGACGGGCGACCTGTCCCGCAAGAAGCTGATGCCGGCCGTGTACGACCTCGCCAACCGGGGTCTGCTGCCGCCCGGCTTCTCGCTGCTCGGCTTCGCCCGCCGGGACTGGGAGGACCAGGACTTCGCCGAGGTGGTGCACGAGGCCGTCAAGGAGCACGCGCGGACCCCGTTCCGTGAGGAGGTCTGGCAGCAGCTCGCCGAGGGCATGCGGTTCGTGCCGGGCGACTTCGACGACGACCAGGCGTTCGAACAGCTGCGCAAGGCGGTCGACGAGCTGGACGCCTCCCGGGGCACCAGTGGCAACTACGCCTTCTATCTCTCCGTACCGCCGAAGTTCTTCCCGAAGGTCGTGCGGCAGCTGAAGAAGCACGGGCTGGCGGACCCCGGAGGGGTCCTGGCGGCGGGCGGTGATCGAGAAGCCGTTCGGGCACGATCTGAGGTCGGCCCAGGAGCTCAACGCGATCGTGCACGGGGTGTTCGACCCGGAGCAGGTGTTCCGGATCGACCACTACCTCGGCAAGGAGACGGTGCAGAACATCCTGGCGCTGCGGTTCGCCAACCAGATGTTCGAACCGATCTGGAACCGGTCCTTCGTGGACCATGTGCAGATCACCATGGCCGAGGACATCGGCATCGGCGGGCGCGCGGGCTACTACGACGGCATCGGCGCGGCCCGTGACGTCATCCAGAACCACCTCCTTCAGCTGATGGCACTCACCGCGATGGAGGAACCGGCCTCGTTCGACGCGGCCTCGCTGCTCACCGAGAAGCTGAAGGTGTTCCGGGCCGTGCGGCTGCCGGACGACCTGGGCCTGCACACGGTGCGCGGTCAGTACGAGGGTGCCTGGCAGGGCGGCGAGAAGGTGCGGGGCTATCCGGAGGAAGAGGGCATCGACGCCTCCTCGAAGACCGACACATACGCGGCGATCCGGCTGGGCGTCCACAACCGCCGCTGGGCGGGTGTCCCCTTCTATCTGCGTACCGGCAAGCGGCTGGGCCGCCGGGTCACCGAGATCGCGGTGGTGCTCCAGCGGGCACCGCACTCCCCTTCGACTCCACCGCCACGGAGGATCTGGGGCAGAACGCGATCGTCATCCGGGTCCAGCCGGACGAGGGCGTCACGGTGCGGTTCGGCTCCAAGGTGCCGGGCACCTCGATGGAGCTGCGGGACGTGACGATGGACTTCGCCTACGGCGAGTCGTTCACCGAGTCCAGCCCGGAGGCGTACGAGCGGCTCATCCTGGATGTCCTGCTGGGGGACGCCAATCTGTTCCCCGTCATCAGGAGGTGGAAGAGTCCTGGAGGATCCTCGATCCGGTCGAGGAGTACTGGGCGTCGCACGGACGGCCGGCGCGGTACACCTCGGGCAGCTGGGGACCCGCGGAAGCCGAAGAGATGCTCGCACGAGACGGACGGAGCTGGCGCAGGCCATGAAGATCGACCTGACCGACACCACGGCAAGCAACGTGAACAAGGCGCTGGTGCGGGGCCGCCGCGCCATCGGCACCCCGGCCGTGGGCATGGTCCTGACGATGGTGATCGTCACGGACGAGGAGAACGCCTACGACTCGATCAAGGCGGCCGAGGAGGCCTCGCACGAGCATCCCGCGCGCACCCTGGTCGTGATCAAGCGGCACGCCCGCAATCCGCGCGAGCGCACCTGTCCCCGGCTGGACGCCGAGGTCCGGGTCGGCTCGGAGTCGGGCACCGGCGAGACGGTGGTGCTGCGGACGTACGGCGAGGTGTCCGACCACGCCGACTCGGTGGTGCTGCCGCTGCTGCTGCCGGACGCGCCGGTGGTGGTGTGGTGGCCGGCGGCGGCGCCCGAGAACCCGTCGCAGGACCCGCTGGGCGCGCTCGGCCAGCGCCGGATCACCGACCTGTACACGGTCGAGAACCCGATGGAGGTGCTGGAGGCCCGCCGGCGCACGTACGCGCCCGGTGACACCGACCTCGCCTGGACCAGGCTGACCCTGTGGCGTTCCATGCTGGCGGCGGCGCTGGACCAGGCGCGGGCGAAGGTCGTCTCGGCGACCGTGGAGGCGGAGGCCGACAACCCGGCCGCCGAGCTGCTCGCGCGCTGGCTGGAGGCACGGCTGCGGGTGCGGGTCGAGCGGGTGGTGACCGAGGGGCCGGTCGTCACGGCGGTCCGGCTCGGTACGGCGGACGGCGAGGTCGTCATCGACCGCCCCGAAGGCCCGCTGGCCACGCTCACCCTTCCGGGTCAGCCGCCGCGCCGGCTGGCGCTGAAGGTCCGGCCCACCTCCGAACTCATCGCCGAGGAGCTCAGGCGCCTCGACGCGGACGAGATGTACGCCGTCGCCCTGCGCGGCGAGGTCACCGAGGAGAACCCCGCTCATGTCTCGACGTCCCCGAGCCGACCCGGCGCCCGCAGTGGACCGCCCTGGAGAACCACCGCAGGGACACGCTGCCCCGTCCGGAGCTGCGCGAACTGTTCGACGCCGACCCGTCCCGCGCCGAGCGGTACGTGGTGCGGGTGGGCGATCTGCGCATCGACTACTCCAAGCATCTGGTCAACGACGAGACGCTCGCCCTGCTCCGTGAACTCGGCGAGGCCACCGATGTGTTCGGCCTGCGGGACGCCATGTTCCGCGGGGAGCGGATCAACACCACGGAGGACCGGGCCGTCCTGCACACCGCCCTGCGCGCACCGCGCGACGCGGTGATCGAGGTCGACGGGGAGAACGTGGTCCCGGCCGTGCACGCCGTGCTGGACCGGATGGCCGACTTCGCCGGGCGGGTCCGTTCCGGCGAGTGGACCGGGCACACCGGCAAGCGGATCCGCACCGTCGTCAACATCGGGATCGGCGGCTCCGACCTCGGCCCGGCGATGGCGTACGAGGCACTGCGCGCGTACACCGACCGCTCGCTGGCCTTCCGTTTCGTGTCGAACGTGGACGGCGCCGACCTGCACGAGGCGACCCGTGACCTGGATCCGGCGGAGACGCTGTTCATCGTCGCGTCGAAGACGTTCACCACGATCGAGACGATCACCAACGCGACGTCGGCCCGCTCCTGGCTGCTCGACGCCCTGGGTGACGAGAAGGCGGTCGCCCGGCACTTCGTCGCCCTGTCCACCAACGCCGGGAAGGTGACGGACTTCGGGATCGACACGGCGAACATGTTCGAGTTCTGGGACTGGGTCGGCGGACGCTACTCCTTCGACTCGGCGATCGGCCTGTCGCTGATGATCGCCATCGGCCCGGACCGGTTCCGGGAGATGCTCGACGGGTTCCGGATCGTCGACGAGCATTTCGTCAACGCGCCGGCCGATGCCAACGCTCCGCTGCTGATGGGCCTGTTGGGCGTCTGGTACAACAACTTCCTCGGTGCCCAGTCGCACGCGGTGCTGCCGTACTCGCACTATCTGTCGAAGTTCACCGCCTACCTCCAGCAGCTCGACATGGAGTCCAACGGCAAGTCGGTGGACCGTGAGGGCCGTCCGGCGACCTGGCAGACCGGGCCGGTGGTGTGGGGCACGCCGGGCACCAATGGGCAGCACGCCTACTACCAGTTGATCCACCAGGGCACGAAGCTCATCCCGGCCGATCTGATCGGGTTCGCCCGGCCGGTCGCCGGTCTGAGCGGTGGACTCGCCGCCCAGCACGACCTGCTGATGGCCAACCTGTTCGCACAGGGGCAGGCCCTCGCCTTCGGCAGGACCGCCGAGGAGGTACGCGCGGAGGGCGTGCCCGAAGAGCAAGTGCCGCACCGCACCTTCCGGGGCAACCACCCCACCACCACGATCCTGGCCACCGAGCTGACCCCTCGGTGCTCGGCCAGCTGATCGCGCTATACGAGCACAAGGTGTTCGTACAGGGCGCGGTCTGGAACATCGACTCCTTCGACCAGTGGGGCGTCGAACTCGGCAAGGTCCTCGCCAAGCGCGTCGAACCCGCCCTCACACAGGGGCCGACGTCCCCGGCCTCGATCCGTCCACGGCCGCGCTGGTGGCCGCCTACCGCGAACGCAGGAAGTGAACTGACATGCAGATCGGACTTGTTGGTCTGGGCAAGATGGGCGGCAACATGCGGGAGCGCCTCCGCAACGCCGGCCACACCGTCATCGGGTACGACACCAACCGCGAAGTCTCCGACGTGGACCATCTGTCCGACCTGGTCGACCGGCTCGACGGGCCGCGCGTGGTGTGGGTGATGGTGCCGGCCGGCGCCGCCACCCAGCTCGTGGTCGACCAGCTGGGGACCCTGCTGCGCCACGGTGACGTCGTCGTGGACGGCGGCAACTCCCGCTGGACGGACGACGAGAAGCACGCCAAGGAGCTGCACGCCCGGGGCATCGGGTTCGTCGACGCGGGTGTCTCCGGCGGGGTGTGGGGCCTGAAGAACGGCTACGCGCTGATGGTCGGCGGCGACGAGGAGCACGTGGAGCTGCTGAAGCCGATCTTCGACGCGCTCAAGCCGGACGGGCCGTACGGCTTCGTCCACGCGGGCCGGGTGGGTGCCGGGCACTTCGCGAAGATGGTCCACAACGGGATCGAGTACGCCATGATGCAGGCGTACGCGGAGGGCTGGGAGCTGCTCGAGAGGGTCGACTCGGTCGACAACGTCCGGGAGGTGTTCCGCTCCTGGCAGGAGGGCACCGTGATCCGCTCCTGGCTGCTGGACCTCGCGGTGAACGCGCTCGACGACGACGAGCACCTCGAGCGGCTGCGCGGCTTCGCGGAGGACTCGGGCGAGGGCCGCTGGACGGTGGAGGCGGCGGTCGAAAACGCCGTACCGCTGCCGGCGATCACCGCGTCGCTGTTCGCGCGGTTCGCCTCGCGTCAGGAGGACTCGCCGCAGATGAAGATGGTGGCGGCGCTGCGCAACCAGTTCGGCGGGCATGCCGTCGAGTCGGCGGAGAAGGCGTAGCGCCGGTGGGCGACCTGCTGCTGGCGCGGCACGGCGAGACGGAGTGGAGCAGGGCGGGCCGGCACACCGGCGGGACCGACCTTCCGCTGACCCCGGCCGGTGAGGCGCAGGCCAGGTCGCTCGCCCCACTGCTGGCCGGGCGGGCCTTCGGGCTGGTCCTCACCAGCCCGAAGGCCCGTGCCCGGCGCACCGCCGAGCTGGCCGGCCTGACCGGTGCGATACCGGAGCCGGACCTGCGGGAGTGGGACTACGGCGGCTACGAGGGCGTCACCACGGCGGACATCCACCGCACCCGCCCCGGCTGGGACCTGTGGACCGACGGCGTACCACCGGGCCGGGACTTCCCCGGCGAGTCCCCGCGGCAGGTGGGCGACCGCGCGGACCGGGTCCTGGCCCGGGTGTCCGGGGCCCTGGACGAGGGTGACGTGATGCTGGTGGCCCACGGGCACCTCCTCCGCGTCCTCACCGCCCGCCGCCTGGGCCTCCCCCGTCCGCCGGCCGTCTCTTCCGTCTGGAGACGGGCACCCTGAGCCGCCTGTCCCTGGAGCACGGCAGCCCGGTCGTCGCGGAGTGGAACAGCCGCCCCTGACCGCGCCGGGCCGGCCGGGCCGCCGCGGGCGTTCCCCGGTCGGTCAGGAATCGAGAAGCGCGGGTGGCCGCGGGTCGCCTAGCCTTGCCGCGTTGGGGAACGCCGGCGGGGGCCGTACACGGTCGCCGCCCGACGGATGGAGAGCGATGAGCAGGGCCACGAGGCCGGACGGGCAGCCGGCCGAGCCGCACGCAGCCGACAGTCACGAGCTGATCCGCGTGCACGGGGCGCGTGAGAACAATCTCAAGGACGTCAGCATCGAGATCCCCAAGCGGCGGCTCACGGTGTTCACCGGTGTGTCCGGCTCGGGCAAGAGCTCCCTGGTGTTCGACACGATCGCCGCCGAGTCGCAGCGGCTGATCAACGAGACGTACAGCGCCTTCCTCCAGGGTTTCATGCCGAACCTGGCCCGCCCCGAGGTGGACGTGCTGGACGGGCTGACCACGGCCATCACCGTCGACCAGCAGCGGATGGGCTCCGACCCCGCTCCACCGTCGGCACCGCGACCGACGCCAACGCGATGCTGCGCATCCTCTTCAGCAGGCTCGGCACCCCGCACATCGGCCCGCCGGCCGCGTACTCCTTCAACGTCGCCTCCGTCTCGGCGACCGGCGGCTTCACCGTCGACCGGGGCTCCGAGAAGACGAAGACCGAGAAGGTCAGCTTCACCCGCACCGGCGGCATGTGCACGCGCTGCGAGGGCCGGGGCACGGTCTCCGACATCGATCTCACACAGTTGTTCGACGACTCCAAGTCGCTGTCCGAGGACCCGTTCACCATCCCCACCTACACCGGGGACGGCTGGGTGGTGCGGGTCATCGCCGAGTCGGGGTTCTTCGACAAGGACAAGCCGATCCGCGACTACACCAAGAGGGAGCGGCACGACTTCCTGTACCGGGAGCCGACCAAGGTCAAGATCAACGGGGTCAACCTCACCTACGAGGGACTGATCCCCAAGCTGCAGAAGTCGTTCCTGTCCAAGGACCGCGAGTCGATGCAGCCGCACATCCGGGCCTTCGTGGACCGGGCGGTCACCTTCGCCCGGTGTCCCGAGTGCGACGGCACCCGGCTCAGCGAGGCGGCCCGCTCCTCGAGGATCGGCAAGCTGAACATCGCCGACGCCTGCGCCATGGAGATCCGCGACCTGGCCGATTGGGTGCGCGGGCTGGAGGAGCCGTCGGTGGCGCCGCTGCTGGCCAAGCTCCGGCACAGCCTGGACTCGTTCGTGGAGATCGGCCTCGGCTATCTCTCGCTCGACCGGGCCTCCGGCACGCTCTCCGGCGGTGAGGCGCAGCGCACCAAGATGATCCGCCACCTCGGCTCCTCCCTCACCGATGTGACGTACGTCTTCGACGAGCCGTCCATCGGTCTGCACCCGCACGACATCCAGCGGATGAACAAGCTGCTGCTGCGGCTGCGCGACAAGGGCAACACGGTGCTGGTGGTCGAGCACAAGCCGGAGACGATCGCCATCGCCGACCATGTCGTCGATCTCGGCCCCGGCGCCGGCACGGCGGGCGGCACCGTCTGCTTCGAGGGCACCGTCGAGGAGCTGCGCGCGAGCGACACCGTGACCGGCCGCCATCTCGACGACCGGGCCGCGCTGAAGGACACCGTCCGCGAGGCGACGGGCGCGCTGGAGATCCGGGGCGCGAACGCGAACAACCTCCAGGACGTGAACGTCGACATCCCCTCGGTGTGCTCTGCGTGATCACCGGTGTCGCCGGTTCCGGCAAGAGCTCCCTGGTCCACGGTTCCGTGCCGGCCCCCGAGGGCGTGGTCTCGGTCGACCAGGCCCCCATCCGGGGCTCGCGGCGCAGCAACCCGGCGACGTACACGGGCCTGCTCGACCCGATCCGCAAGGCGTTCGCCAAGGCCAACGGCGTCAAGCCGGCCCTGTTCAGCGCCAACTCGGAGGGCGCCTGCCCCACCTGCAACGGCGCCGGCGTCATCTACACCGACCTGGCGATCATGCAGAGCGTCGCCACGACCTGCGAGGACTGCGGCGGCAAGCGGTTCGACGCGTCGGTGCTCGAGTACCACTTCGGCGGCCGGGACATCAGCGAGGTGCTCGCGATGTCGGTGGCCGAGGCCGAGGAGTTCTTCCGCGAGGGCGAGTCACGCATCCCGGCCGCGCACCGGATCGTGGAGCGGATGGCGGACGTCGGGCTCGGCTATCTCACCCTCGGCCAGCCGCTCACCACGCTGTCCGGCGGTGAGCGGCAGCGGCTGAAGCTGGCCGTGCACATGGCCGACAAGGGCGGGGTGTACGTCCTCGACGAGCCGACGACCGGTCTGCACCTCGCCGATGTGGAGCAGCTGCTCGGCCTGCTGGACCGGCTGGTGGACTCCGGCAAGTCGGTGATCGTCATCGAGCACCACCAGGCGGTCATGGCGCACGCCGACTGGATCGTGGACCTCGGCCCCGGCGCCGGTCACGACGGCGGCCGGATCGTGTTCGAGGGCACCCCCGCCGAACTGGTCGCCGCCCGCTCCACCCTCACGGGCGAGCATCTGGCCCAGTACGTGGGCGCCTGAGCCGTAAGCGGTACGCGCCGGGGCGGCAGGTCACTCCCCGGCGCGGTGCGGGATGCCGTACGCCCGCTCCACCCGCAGCCGCAGCACCAGGCGCCGGTCGCGGACCATGGCGGCGCGGTACGCGTCCCAGTCCGCGTGCTCGCCGCTGATGTCGCGGTACAGCCGGATCAGCTCCTCCACCGTCTCGTCGTACAGGTTTCCGGCCACGGGTGACAGGTCGGCGGTGCCCTCGGCGACCGTGTAGGCCCAGCGGTCGTCGCTGGTGACGTGGTAGGAGCCGCGGGGGTCGCGGCGCAGGTTGGCGGTTTTGGCCCGGTCGTCCGTGAGCGAGACGCGGATGACGCGCTCGTCGGGGTAGTAGGCGTGCATGACGTTCGACAGCTGGGGCCTTCCGTCCCGTTTCAGTGTGACGAGCACTCCGCCGTGCCCCTCGGACAGCAGGGCGAGCAGTGCGTTCTGTTCGGCGTCGTGAGTCATGACTGGTCCAACGCCCCGCACGGGGCCGGCGTTCCCCGAGGAGATCGATGACAGTGCTGCGGCAGGAGGCCGACCCCGCCGAGGCCGGGCTGGACGCGGAGGCGCTGGAGCGGCTGGACCGCCATTTCGCCGGCCTGGTGGACGAGGGAGGCTGCCCGGGTTCCTGGTGGCCGTCGCCCGGGGCGGACGGGTCGCGCATCTCACGGCGTACGGGGCGCGGGACGTGGCGGCGGCGCTGCCGGTGGAGAGTGACACGCTGTGGCGGATCTACTCCATGACGAAGCCCGTGACGGCGGTCGCCGCGCTGATGCTGGTGGAGGAGGGCCGCCTGTCCCTGGACGACCCGGTCGGCGACCACCTCCCGGCGTTCGCACACCCGCGCGTGTACGCGTCCGGCTCGGGCACCGCGATACGCACCCGTCCTCCGGAGGGCCCGCTCCTCGTCCGCCACCTGATGACGCACACAGCGGGTCTGACGTTCGCCTTCTACGGCTCCCACCCTGTCGACCGGCTGTACCGGGAGGCGGGGCTGGAGTCGTCGGTGGCGCCGGGCAAGGATCTGGCGGGGACCACGGAGGTGTACGCGAGCCTGCCCTTGCAGTTCGATCCGGGAACGCAGTGGAACTACTCGGTCGCCTCGAACGTGCTGGGCCGGATCATCGAGGTCGTGTCGGGCCGGCCACTGGACGTGTTCCTCGCCGAACGCGTCTTCCGTCCACTCGGCATGACGGACGCCGGTTTCGAGGTGACGGACGCCCAGGCGGAACGGCTGGCGGAGCTGTACGGCGAGACGGACGACGGCGGCATCGAGCCCGTCCCCGGCCTCCCGCTGCGCGGCCGCCCCGGTTCCTCTCCGGCAGCGGCGGCATGGTGGCCTCGGCCCACGACTACCACCGCTTCATGGAGTTGCTGCGCCGGCGCGGCGAACTCGACGGCGTACGCCTGCTCGCTCCCGCGACGGTGGACCTGATGACCCGCAACCACCTCCCCGACGGCGCCGACCTGCGCGCCGTCGGCAGCCGCCCCGCGCACGACACCCCCGGCAACGACGGCGTCGGCTTCGGCCTCGGTGTCTCCGTCGTCGTCGACCCGTCCCGTACGCAGGCGCCTTCCGCTCTGGGCAGCTACGGCTGGAGCGGGGTGGCCACCACCACGTTCTGGGTGGACCCGGGCCGCGACCTGACGGTGCAGTTTCACACGCAGGTGCGGCCCAGGTCCTCCCACACCGTCTTCCGGGACCTCAAGCGGCTGGTGCACGAGGCGGTGACGGCCTGAGGGTGACTACGACAGGTGCGCCACCGCGTCGAGGTGGGGCAGGTTGTGGTCGAGCCGCTCCCGCTTGGTGCGCAGGTAGGTGATGTTGCTCTCGCACGGCGGTATCAGCAGCGGCACCTGCTCGGCGACCTGGATGCCGTGCCGTACCAACGCCTCGCGCTTGCGCGGGTTGTTGGACATGAGGCGCACCGAGCGGACGCCCAGGTCCTGGAGCATTCCGGCGGCGACACCGTAGTCGCGGGCGTCCACGGGGAAGCCGAGGGCCACGTTCGCCTCGACGGTGTCCAGGCCCTCCGCCTGGAGGGCCATCGCCCTCAGCTTGCCGAGCAGGCCGATGCCGCGCCCCTCGTGGCCGCGCAGATAGACGACCACGCCCGCGCCTTCGGCGACGACGGCGCGCAGCGCGGAGGCCAGCTGGTCGCCGCACTCGCAGTGCTGGGAGCCGAAGGCGTCCCCGGTGAGGCACTCCGAGTGCAGCCGGGTGAGGACACCCTCCGTGCCGATGTCGCCGTACACCAGGGCTACTTGTTCGTCACCGCGGTCGTGGTCCATGTAGCCGACCGCCTGGAACTTTCCGTACACGGTGGGCAGCGGCGCATTGACGACGCGTTCCACACCGGTCCGCCGCTGGGGCTTCTTGCCGAGGACGCCTACTTTTTCTGTCATGATTCTCGAGTTCCTAAGCAGAGACGAAAGGCCGTGACGATATGGGTGGTTCACAAAAGCGGTCGGCGGCATACGGCCCGGTGCACGGTCTGTTGCCGGCGGATACTACAGAGGATGTACGGACGCGGGGCGCCGACGTCTCACGGCAGATCGCGGTACTTCCGGTCGGGAGTTACGAACAGCACGGTCCCTACCTGCCGTTGGCGACCGACACACTGGTCGCCTGCGCGATCGCACGGGAGATCGCGGACGCCTATCCGGTGCATCTCCTCCCTCCGGTGACGATCTCCTGCTCGCACGAGCACGCGGCCTGGCCGGGAACGGTCTCCATCTCCTCCGTGACCCTTCACGCGGTGATACAGGACATCGCCGACTCGCTGCGCAGGTCGGGCGTGGACACTCTGGTGCTGGTCAACGGGCACGGCGGAAACTACGTACTGGGAAACGTCGTTCAGGAGGCCTCGGCCCGTGGCGAGCGAATGGCGCTGTACCCGGCCGCGGAGGACTGGGAAACGGCCCGCACCCGCGCGGGCGTGGTCACTCTCTCCTCACCGACATGCACGCCGGCGAAATCGAGGCGTCCATCCTCCTGCACACGCATCCCGAAATACTCCGCCCCGGCTACGAAACCTCGGACCACACGGCGGACGACCGCCGTCACCTCCTGACCACGGGCATGGCCCCCTACACGGATTCGGGCGTCATTGGCCGCCCCTCCCTGGCATCGGCGGAAAAGGGCAAGGAACTCCTGACGACCTTGACGGATTCCTTCGCCGCATATTTCTCACTGCTGACGTCACCTTCCAGCCCGCCCGACCTCTGAGAACAGACCCCGTCCAGCCCCTCCGGCGTTCGAGGACGAGGCCGAAGGCCGGCGGGGGTCCGGGGACGACGGGGTCCCCCGCTCGAGCGAAGCCGAGAGCGGGGAGGAAGGGGCGGCGGGGGCGACACCACCAGGCACAGCCCCCCGAACCCCCACGTACCACCGCACAACCAGCACCACCACACCCGGCAGGCTGGCCACAAGACTCAGCACTCCATAAATCACCGCGACGGTCAGCCCCCGCCCGGCCCCCAGCCCCGCCGCCCCGAACGCCCAGGCGGTGACCCCCTCCCGAGGCCCCCACCCCCCACGTTCAACGGCAACCCCATGGCCAGCAACGCCAGCACGGCCAGCGGCACCAGCTCTCCCACCGACGCCCCCGTCCCCGCCACCTCGGCGGCGAGCACGAACATCGCGACATACCCACCCAGCACGACGACGGACGAGAGAACCACCACAGGCGCACTGCGCCGGGAGAACAACCCCTCCCGCACCTCGGCGGCCCAAGCCCGGCGCCGCCCGGCGCCCCTCGCCCGGCTCCCCGGTTCATCCGCAGAGCCAGCACCACGGCGAGCGCCCCCAGAGCCGCCAGCCCCACCAGGGGCGCGGCCTGCCGCACCGGCTCCCGCACCGGCGACGGCATCATCACCAACACCACCGCCCCCACTACGAACAACGCGAGCTGCCCGGCGGTCCGCTCCCACACCACCGCCCGCACCCCCGCCCCATGTCCCCGGCGCTCTGCCCGTGCCGCACGGCGCGATGCACATCTCCCAGCACTCCACCGGGCAGGGCGGCGTTGAGGAACAGCGCACGGTAGTAGTCGGCGACGGCGGCGCCGAACGGCAGCCGAATCCCCACCCCCGGGCCACGACCACCCACCGCCACGCGCTGAAGACGGTGGTCACGACCCCGATCCCGACCCCCGCCAGCAGCGTCCCCCGTCGATCCGGCGCAGCCCCTCCCCAGCGCCCGGGTGTCGACCCGCCACACCAGTACGGCGAGGATCACCACCCCGCCCAGCGCCCCCAGCCGCGCGCGCGACCGCGCATTCATGCGACGCCGTCCACCGGCCGGCACAAGGCCAGAAGATCACTGTGATGCACGACGACCCGCAGCTTCCCCGCGGCACAGGCCTCCAACCGGGAGTCCAGATACTCCTCCGCCCGCGGGGCGAGCTCGGGCCGCTCCTCCACCGCGGCCCCGACCCACCCCCGCAGCCACTGCTCGATCAGCGAGGCGTCCCCGGCCCCGAGCCGCCAGGGACTCGGATTGATCCGCACGGTGGCCCCGTGCTCGGCGAACACCTCGGCGGCCACGTTGACGGCGTCCGGCCCGAGCATCCCGCCCCGCCGCTGATGGGCGTTGAAGGCCTCCATGATCTCCCGGTCCAGCGGGTGAGGCTCACTCAGCTCCACCCGCCCGGCCACCGAAAGCGTCAGCAGGGCCGTGCACCCGGCCCCCGCGCAGGCGGCGGCAAGCGCCTCGATCTCCTCCCGGTCGAGGACATCGAGCAACGCGGACGCGGTCACCAGCGAAGCGCCCGACAACGCCTCCGGCGTCAGCCGGGCGACATCGCCCCGCCGGGTCTCCACCGTCACATGGCTTCCGTCGGCGGCGGACCGGGGCGAGGCGACGGCGGCGAAGTGCAGCAGATAGGGATCGCGGTCGTGCAGCACCCAGTGCTGGGCACCGTCCAGCCGGGGCGCGAGCCAGCGCCCCATGGACCCCGTCCCGCACCCGATGTCGTGGATGACGAACCCGCCCGCCCGGCGCGGCAGATTGGCGAGCCGGATCCGCAGCGGGTCGAGCAGGTCGTACGACCGGGCGGCGGCATCCGCCGGTTCCCGCAGCTGGAGCCATTCGGGCGCGTAGCGGGCGGGTTCGTCCTCGCCGTCGTCCCGCAGCCGCAGCGTGGCCCGCTCTCCGGGGCGGAGCGCGGGTCCGGCGCCGGGGATGACGTCCCGGACGCCGGGCCGGCCGGACACCGTGCCGTCGTGCTCGGTGGTGGTGGTCGCCGGGTTCGTCATGCGGCCCTCCGCGGTTCGGTGGGAAGCCGGCGCAGTACGGCCGCCAGGCTCTGTGCGGTGCTGGCCCAGCCGCCGAGGGCTGCCCGGCGGCTGCGGGCTGCGGCCTTGAGCCGGCGCCGTACGTCCGCCTCGCCGAACCAGCCGCGCAGTTCGACGGCGATGGCGGCGGGGTTCTCCGGCGGGACGAGGATGCCGGGCATACCGCCGTCGGGCGCGCGGCCGACGGCCTCGGGCACCCCGCCGACATCGGTGGCCAGCACCGGAATGCCGCGGGCCAGCGCCTCGGTGACCGCCATGCCGTACGTCTCGGCGTACGAGGTGAGGACCATCAGGTCCGCGGAGGCGTAGGTCGCGTCGAGTTCGGCGCCCGACTTCGGCCCGGTCAGCTCCAGCCGGTCCTCGAGGTGATGCGTACGGATGAGTCCGCGCAGATGGTCGACGTACTCGGGGTCGTGCCCCAGTCCGCCGACGAGCGCGCAGCTCCACGGCAGGTCGGCCACCTTCGCCAGGGCCTCGACGAGCCGGTGCTGTCCTTTGCGCGGGGTGACGGCGGCGACGCACAGCAGCCGGGAGACGCCGTCGGTGCCGGGTGCGACGGGGGCGATGTCGGCGCCGGGGGCGGCGACATGGACGCGCTCCGGGGGCAGGCCGTGGTGGGACACGAGCCGGCGTACGGCCCAGTCGCTGGTGGCGATGACGGCGGGCACGGCCCGCAGGACCGCGCGTTCGCGGGCGTCCAGGTCGGCGGCGACGGCCGGGTCGAGCCCGGTCTCGTCGCCGAGGGGAGGTGGACCAGGACGGCCATGCGCAGCCGTCCCTCCTCCGCCTCGGGGACGACGATCTCGGGCACCCCGCAGGCGACGATGCCGTCGAGCAGGACGACGGCACCGTCGGGGAGTTCGCGCAGGGTGCGGGCGAGTTCCGCGCGGGCGGCGGCGTCCGGCCGGGGCCAGTCGCCGGGCACGGCGTGCCGGTGCGCCTGCCAGCCGAAGCCGGGCAGGTCGAGACAGACGCGCCGGTCGTAGGCGTTGCCGCCGCTGGGCGCGGCCGGGTCGTCGACGCTGCCCGGCATGACGAAGTGCACGGAGCGCAGGGACATGGGGATGATCCCGCCGTTGCTCGAGAAGGCCGTCTGCCGGGGAACGTAGTCGAGGCGGGCGGTGCCGGCCCGGTCGGCGGTCGTGGGGCTCACGTCCAGGGTCGTGTCGGTCACAGGTCACGCTCGTAACTCGCCCAGGCGATGTGCGACTCGTGCAGGGTGACGGCGACCTTCGCGACGCCCTTGGCGCCCTCGCCGAGCGCGCCCTTGTGGATGCGGTCGGCGAGCCGGTCGGCGATGACCTTGGCCAGGAACTCCGTGGAGGTGTTGATCCCCGCGAAGTCGGGCTCGTTGTCGAGGTTGCGGTAGTTCAGCTCGCCGACTACAGCGCCGAGTTCCTGTGTGGCGAGGCCGATGTCGACCACGATGTTGTCCTGGTCCAGCTGTTGGCGCCGGAAGGTGGCGTCCACGAGGAATGTGGCGCCGTGCAGGCGCTGGGCCGGTCCGAAGACCTCGCCGTGGAAACTGTGGGCGATCATGATGTGATCGCGGACGGTGATGCTGAACAACGGACGACCCTCCATGTGCGGCGCGTCTGCTCCCCGGCCGATGGCCGCCGGGGACGCCGTGTAGTACGGCTGACTGCCTTCCCGTGTTCAGCCCTCTCTCCTCTTTTCTCAGGTCAGGCGTGCCGGTGCCGCTCAGGGGGTGTCGTAGCGCAGGCGGTGGCACAGGGCGGGGATCTCGCCGGAGGCGAGGCGGGGCATGACGTCGGGCAGGTCGTCGAAGGCGGATTCGCCGGTGACGAGGGCGTCGAAGGCGGGGTCCGTGAGCAGGTCGAGGGCGAGCGCGAGCCGGTCGGCGTAACCGAGGTGGGCGCGGGCCGGGGAGACGGTGCCGACCTGGCTGCCGCGCAGCGTGAGGCGGCGGGAGTGGAAGGCCTCGCCGAGCGGGAGGCTGACCTTGCGGTCGCCGTACCAGCTGAGTTCGACGACGGTGCCCTCGGGGCGGAGCAGTTCGAGGGCACGGCCGAGGCCCTGTTCGGTGGCGCTGGCGTGGACGACGAGGTCGCAGTCGCCGAGGGCGTCGGCGGGCAGGGCGAATCCGACGCCGAGTGCCGCCGCGGTCTTGGCACGGGCGGGGTCGGCGTCGACGAGCTGGACGCGTACGCCGGGGAAGCGGGCGAGCAGTGCGGCCACCGAGCTGCCGACCATGCCGCCGCCGACGACGGCGATCCGGTCGCCTACCAGGGGTGCCGCGTCCCAGAGCGCGTTGACGGCGGTCTCCACGGTGCCGGCGAGGACGGCCCGCCCGGCGGGCACCCCGTCCGGTACGGGGTGACGGCGTTCGCCGGGACGACGTAACGCGTCTGGTGCGGGTACAGGCAGAACACGGTCCGCCCGACGAGCGTTTCGGGTCCCTCCTCCACCACGCCGACGTTGAGGTAGCCGTACTTCACGGGGGCCGGGAAGTCGCCCTCCTGGAACGGCGCGCGCATGGCGGTGTGCTGGTTCTCGGGCACTCCGCCGCGGAAGACGAGTGTCTCGGTGCCCCGGCTCACCCCGGAGTACAGGGACCGCACCAGAACCTCGTCCGCGCCGGGCGCGGGCAGGGCTATGTCACGGATCACCCCTCGGCCGGGCGAGTCGAGCCAGAACGCACGGGCGGTGCGGTTCATCGAAATCCTCCTGAACGATCGGGAAGCTGCACGCGTACCGAGGGGTGCACAGGCCGCGCACAAGGTAGCGGCGTTGATCGACTCTGTCACACGGCCGGAGGATGTTCGGTGGCCCTGAACCACAGTTACGACGCGAGGCTCGTACAGCAGGAGACTGCTGTGGGGGCGGGCGTGCAGATCCTGTTGCTCGCCGTCATCGGTACGGCGATCGGCATGGGCCCCGTGGGCTGGCTGACCGGCCTCGCGTTCGCGATCGCCACCTGGGCGGTGCTCTCCCGGGCGCTGCACCGGTCCCGGCTGCGCTCCTTCGGCGCGGCGAACCGGGTCACGCTCGGCCGCGCCACCCTGGTCGGCGGGGTCACCGCGCTGGTCGCCGACTCGTTCCAGGACTCGCCCCCGTCTCCCTGTTCGTCGGCCTGACCGCCGTGGCCCTGATCCTGGACGGCGTCGACGGCAAGGTCGCCCGCCGCACGGGTACGTCGACTCCGCTGGGCGCCCGCTTCGACATGGAGGTGGACGCGTTCCTGATCCTCGTGCTGAGCGTGTACGTGTCGATGGCGATGGGTCCGTGGGTGCTCCTCATCGGCGGTATGCGGTACGTGTTCGTGGCCGCCGCGCGGGTCTGGCCCTGGCTGACCGCCCCGCTGCCGCCGAGCACGGCCCGCAAGACGGTGGCCGCGCTCCAGGGTGTGCTGCTGCTGGTGGCGGGCGCGGCGCTGCTCCCGCACATGGTCAACGTCGGTGTGGCGGCGCTGGCGCTGGGCCTGCTGCTGTGGTCCTTCGGCCGGGACGTGCTGTGGCTGTGGCGGACCTCCCGCGTGGAGACGGTCCCGGTCGCGCCCGAGGTTCGGGAACTGGTGGCGGGCTGAGGGCAGTACGGCCGCGGTGACGACGCAGTCGTCCTCCGCGCACGGGAACAGGCCGGGCGGCGGGCAGGTGGGTCCGGTCGGTTCGGCGCGGTGCCCGTCGGGGCCGACCGGCATCGTCCACCCCGGGGCCGCACCGGGAAGCCCTGCGGCAGCCGGGCCCCGTGTCCTCATCTCGCCCCCCATTACTCGAGGCCGGCCGCGTCGAGCAGCCGGACCACGTCCCTGCGCCCGTAGCCGAGCAGCCGGGCCCGGTGGGCCGCCGTGAGCAGCAGCTGCGTGGCGATCACGCCCGCGTGCCCGTCCCGGTCGGACCCGTACCACTCCTCGGGTTTCCTGACCCCCAGACCGTTCGGCACCAGTCCGTGCTCCCGGCGCATCTCCGCGACGGTCCCGGCGACCGCGTCCATGAGCGTCCGTCCCGGCCGCTCGCACTTCAGGGCGAAGCACCCCCGGTCCACGGGCACGCACCCCTCCGGCGGACGCGCCCGCACCCCCGCGTACCGCTCGTCGTCGAATCCGGCGTCCTCGAAGGCGTCGTGCACCAGCACGAACCGGTGGAATCCGGCGGGGACCGGAGGTGGTGGCGGTGTGTACTCCCAGCCCGCGTCCTCGTACAACTGCCGTGTCACCTCCTCCTCTTCGGCGTGGGTCACGGTGAATCCCGTGGCCTCGTTCCGTCCCGTCATCGTGCCGTCGGCGTTGCGGTGGAAGGTGAGTCCCATGATCTGCTCCGTTCATCACTGTCCCGGGGAATCGCCCTGAGGGGCTGATCCGACGGACCGATCCGGGCCCGTCACCGAATCGAACGGACCGCCCGCCCGGCTCGTGCCCATTTCGCACAGCATCACCCGATCGTGTGAACACGCCCCACCGGCCATCGCCACAGACCCCACCAACTCGCCATCAACAGTCCCTTGTTGGACCGGAGCGGTTGTCAGAGCCGGGAGTTATCCTCACAAGGCGCTTGCGACACATATGTCTAACGACAACGGGGGTGTCCATGCAGAGCCGTGACCAGAGTTTTCCGCAGAACTGTCCGGGTGGTCATCCGGGCATGTCGACGGAGGCGGGGATCGACGTCCAGCATCAGCTGGAGTCCCTGATCCAGGACTTCCGGACCAGCGATCCGCCGATGCCGGTGATCGTGCTGCACGCCGAGGAGGCGGCCGACGACGACCGTGTCACGGAACTCGTCGACGAGCTACGCGAGGGCCAGCAGCGGCACCGTACGCGCACGGCCGTGGCGCCGACCGAGCCGCAGCCCGGCGGCCTCGACCCGACCGCCCGCGCCGCGCGTCTCCTGTGGGACCTGGGCGACTCCCGCAAGTGGGGTGACCGTTCCGCCGCGTACCGCCCCTACTCCTTTCCCCGCCTCGGCCTGGTGCGCGCCCTCCAGGAGGCGACAGACGATCCGGACATGCGCGAGCACTGGCCGACGGCGCCCGGCGGCACCCCGGACGGGAACGTCCAGCGGGAGCACGCCCAGACGCAGCTCTTACGCATCCTGGCCCGCCAGCGCTGGCGTCCCCGCAGGCCCTCGCGCCGCAACCGGCAGCTGCTGCTCAACGATGTGCAGCAGTTCCTCCCCATGGGCGTCCTGGGCGCCTTCACCGCGCTGCTGACCCGCCCCGAGTGGTACATCGCCGTCCTCGCGGGCATCGGCCTGATGGTGCTCCTCGCCGGGCTGAACCACGTCCCCGGCCGTGCTCCCTCTTCCTGTGGCTGCGCAGGAGAGCCGCTGGTTCCTGACGACGACCTTCCTGCAGTCCGCCGCCCGCCGGCAGTCGACGAGCGTGCGGCTGCTGCGGCCGGTCCGCTCCTGGCGGGCCATCGCGGCCCGCGCCTACGACGTGTCCGAGGCGATGCGCGAGGGCGGCGAGTTCCCGCTCCAGCTGTACGTGCTGGCACTGTTCGAGGATCTGCGCGACAACCACCGGCGCGCCAGCTGGGATCTGCGCGGGTTCAAGCGGACACGCCCGCCGGTGCTCTTCCTGCGCCGGGCGACCCGGGAGAACGGCGGGATAGAGCTGATCAGGGCGGTCAGCGACGTCCGCAGCCGGCGCAGCGAGCTCGACCCGCTGCTGATCGTCGCGAGCGTGGCCGCGGACGACACCGCGCTGCTCGACCGGGGCCCGGACGCCAATCCCCCGGCCCACCGCTCGACACCGCCCACACGCCTCCCGCAGCGGCTGCGGCACTGGTACGACGAATGGGCGGGCAATCTCCGTGCCGATCAGTCACCGAGCCGGACGAACGCGCTGCCGTGGGTGCTCCGGATTCCGCTGCCGCACGGCGAGCTGGACCAGTTGCGCCAGTCGGACTGGCGGTGTGTCAGGGCCCGGCACCGGCCGCCGGTGGCACGCGTGGTGTGGTCGGTGCACAGCGTCCTCCTGGTGTTCGCGGTGGTCCTCACCGCGGGCGTCGTCCACGCGCGCGACCTGGACCGGACGTACTGTTCGGCGGGTCTGCTGACCGCCGACCGGGACACGGAGAAGCGTCCCGCGCCCGGCGGCGGCACGGAGTGTGTGGGCATCGCCACCGGAGACGTCCGCTTCGGCGCGTATCTCGTCGGGCGGCACGGCCGGTGAGGGCAAGCGGCTCCAGGAGCTGGAGAGCCTGGTACGCGCCGAGAACGACAGGGTGCTGCGCGGCCACCCCGACGCGTACGTCACGGTGGTGTACGCGGGACCGCTGAGCTCCGCCTCGGCGGACCCGTCCCTGGTCAAGGGCGCCGAGGAGCTGACCGGCGTCTATCTGGCCCAGCGCGTGATCAACGAGAACTACACGGTGAAGCTTCGGGTGCTGCTCGCCAACGGCGGCTCCGACATGGGCCACCAGAAGGTCACGGCCGACACGATAGCCGCGTACGCCGACCGGGACCCGACCGTCGTCGGCGTCGTCGGCTTCGGCCGCGATCTGCAGAGCAGCCCCGATGTCACGCGCCGGCTGCTCGAGGCCGGACTTCCCATCGTCTCGGGCACCAATTCGGCGACGTATCTGCCGAAGGACTTCTCCAACTGGTTCAGTCTCGCGGCCCCCGACGAGCACCAGGCCAGGGCGCTCGGTCTCATCGCCCGCCAGCTCCGTACACAGCAGGACGGGGCCACGCACGCTCTCGTACTGGCGCGGGACACCAAGGAGTCGCAGGACCGCTACACCAGCGAACAGGCACTGTACGGCGGGGAGATGCTGGACCGCGAGGGCTTCGAGCTGCTGCCCGCCCAGCGCTACCGGGTGGCGAACGGCAAACCGGAACTGCGGCAGCACGCGGAGAGCATCTGCCGGGGTGAGCACGTCCCATCGGTGATCTACTTCGCCGGCCGGGTGGAGGACATCGGCCCGCTGATGACGCATCTGATCACCGAACCGGGCTGCGCAAACCGGCAGATCTCGATCCTCACCGGCGACGACCTGAGCAAGGCCAGGTTCTCCGGCACCGGCGGCCCGGACGGCGTGGCCCCGAGGATCACGCTGTACCACGCGGCGCTCGCCGAGCTGAGGAGGCCGCGTCCAGGACCGCCTTCTACGAGGACTCCTCCTCTATCTCCCCTGGCTGAAGGGCGACAGGGTGACGTACGACGCGGCCGGTTTCGCGAGCGGCCAGACGGCCCTCTCCCACGATGCCACGCGTGCCCTGTACTGGGCGGCCAGCCTCGGTGACGTCCCGCAGAGCCGGGCGGCGACCTGGGTGAACCTGCGGAATGTAAAACTCGACGGCATGGCCACCGGCACGATCGATTTCACCGACGCACCCCTGTACGCGGAGCGCCACGGCCACAGCATCGTCCTCAACCGGGTCAGGAAAGCGGCGGGGGCGCCTCGGAGGCGGAGGTCCTGTGCAGCAGACCTGCGGGCAGCACGAAGCCGCTCAGTGTGAAGGAGTGCTCGATCGCGTGAGAATCCCGGACCCCGGACAGATCCGTTCCCTGCACGAGAGGCACGCTCCCACCGCCGAGGCGTTCACCAGTGTCCACTCCCACTGCGAGACGGTCTGGAGCATCGCCGGACAACTCCTCTCCGCGCCGCACCTCGCCCATCTCGACGCCGAACTGGTCCGCGCGGGCTGCCTCCTGCACGACATCGGCGTCTACCGGCTCTACGGCGACGACGGCCGTCTGGACCACGCGAACTACGTCCGGCACGGTCTGCTCGGTCATGAACTCCTCGCCGCTGAGGGGTTCCCTGAGCCGCTGTGCCGGTTCTGCTCCCACCACACCGGTGTGGGCCTGACCCGCCATGACGTCGAGACGCAGCGTCTGCCGCTCCCCGTGGCCGACTATCTGCCCAAGACGGCGGAGGAGCGGCTGGTGATGTACGCGGACAAGTTCCACACCAAGTCCAGGCCGACGCGGTTCCTCACCCCCGCCGGCTACTCGGCCTTCATCGGCCGGTACGGCGAGGAGAAGGTGACCGCGTTCGAGGCCCTGCGGGCGGAGTTCGGCGACCCGGACCTCGACCGGCTGACACCCGTCCTCCCGTGAGCGCGATGTGCGCACCGCGTGACGGGACCGCGCGCCGCCTGTGAATCTTCCGAAGCCCCGGATGACCTTCACCACAGCAGCGGAGCAAAGAATCACGATCACCGCACCCGGCACGACCCGCTGAACCGCCGGGATCACGGCGGTTCAGGCCCATCCGGCCTGTCGACGAGCCCATTTGCGCGCCGTGACTCCCGTGCGGCATCACTCTTCCCCTGCCCTAGGATCGTTAAAACGTCAACTTAGTCGCTTCTGCAACCCATTCCGGGCGGTTCTCGGCGACCGTGAACACGTTCGTCGGTGGCCCGCGGAAGGAAAGGTGAACCGCATGGCCCTCGGACTGCTCCGGCGTTCGCGTTCCCGCAGCGCCTCCGGCCCGGCACGGGATCTCTCGCTGCCCCTGCCGGCCGGCGCCGGCGCCTACGGCTGCGAGGTCGTCGACCCCATGGGCCAGCCCCTGGGCGGCGCCGAAGTCACGGTGACCGCCATGGACAGCCACCGGGTCGCCGCCCGGGGCACCACCGATCCGTACGGCCTGTTCATGGCGGCGCTCCCGCCCGGCTCCTACAGCGTGATGGTCGCGGCGGAGGACCTCACCCCGGCCCGCAGCGGTGTCGACATCACCGCCGGTGCCGTCCTTCCCCGGCGCGCGTCGAACTGCTGCCCGCCCGGCGGCTGGAACTGCCGGCGCCCGGCACCTGGCTGTTCGACCCGCCGCACACCGCGATCCGCTTCATCGCCAAGCACGTCGGCATGGCCCATGTCCACGGCCGCTTCACCCGCTTCACCGGCGGCATCCGCGTCACACCGGACGTGACCGACTCCCAGGTCCAGGTACGCATCGACGCGTCCAGCATCAACACGGGCAACCGGACCCGTGACAACCATCTGCGGTCCGCCGACTTCCTCGACGTCGAGCACTACCCGTACATCGACTTCACCAGCACCCGGTTCGCCTACCGGGGCGGCTCCCGCTGGACGCTCAACGGCACGCTCACCATGCACGGCACCAGCCGCTCCGTGAGCCTGGACACGACGTACCTCGGTACGGTGAACGGCGGTTACGAACAGGAGCTGCGCTGCGCGGCCCTGGCGAAGGCGGAACTGCACCGCGAGGACTTCACCCTCAACTGGCGTTCGATGCTGGCCCGCGGCATCGCGGTCGTCGGCCCGACGGTCCAACTGGAGCTGGACATCCAGGCGATGTACCGCACCGCCGAGACCCCGATGCCGCCGGAGTAGGCGAACACCGCACGCCTCCACAAGCATCTCGCCCATGCGGGTCGATGTCTCCGCGTTCCTGCGAGCGGACGCGGAGGCGGAGCGGCCGTGGCCGGCCACGGAGTACGTGGACGGCCCGGATCTCGGGAGCTGGTGCACGAGTTCAAGACGCGTGGCCCGCAGATGGCAAGGGCGTACGCCCCCTCATGCGGCTCGCCGTCCCTGGGCTACGGTTCCTCCTGCGCGGCCCCACCTCGGCGGACGTGATGGCATCCGTAGTGGCGGCCGTCAAAGGCCCTTCAGTGCAGCGGCGCTGGGGCTGCCGACTTCTGCCGTGTACATCACCAAGGAGAAGTCTGAGCCGGGCAGGCCGAGGATGTGGCGGTCGATTTCCAGCTCGCCCACTGTGGGGTGACGCAGGTGTTTTCGCACGCTGGGCGTGGGGCGCACGGTGTGGTTACGCCAGCTGCTCGCGAAATCTGGATCGTGGGCTGCGAACTCGTTGACCAGCTCTGCGAGCACGTTGTCCGTGGGGTGTCGAACGCTGGCCGCGCGCAATTGAGCGGCTGCCTGCTGGGAGAAATCGGACTCCGAACCGGGTGCGCCGGTGCAGAGGGTGGCACGGAATCGCGTCGACAAACGCGTGACGTTGCGCTCGTCAGGTGCGAGACGGGAGAAGTCTGTGATCAGAGCCGCGGCTGCCGCGTTCCAGGCGACGATATCCTGCCGGTCGTTGACGATGTAAGCGGGGATGCCGTCAAGTCTGCCGAGTAGCTGCCGGGCATCCTCGGGTACGTGCTCCGGCGCGCCGCCGTTCTCTGATGGCAGCACTTGTCCGGCCAGGCGGGCCAGATGGTCACGCTCTGCTTCAGTGAGGTGGAGAGCCCTCGCCAGCGCGGCCAACACCTGCGGTGAGGGCCGGGGTGCCCGCGCCTGTTCCAGCCGTTCGTAGTAGCTCACGGAAACCTGTGCCAGGGCGGCTACCTCTTCGCGGCGCAGTCCAGGTGTGCGGCGGGCGCGCCGACCTGGAGGAAGCGTCGCTTCGGCCGGCACATCTTCCGGTCGCAGTTCCTCGCGGCGCCGGCGGAGAAAGGCTGCGAGTCCCTGGCTGCTCACTCTTTCATCCTGTCACAGGAGGGACAGCCGAGCCTCGCACTGCCGGTCCGGGGCTTGGCTGTCCGTTCCGCGGCCGCACGTCCGCTGTGCAGGGTGGCCTGGACGGTTTGTCGACTACGAGGAGTTGTGGTGTTCAGGACCCCTGAGGAAGTTTTTCGCCGCATGATCGATCTGATGCTGGTCAAGGACATGAACGCCGTGGCAGATCTGTGGGCGTCTGACGGCATCGCGGAATTCCCTTTCGCAGCTGGGAGTTCCCCTCGTGTTCTCCGCGGACGTGAGGAGGTACGTGCCTACCTCGCCCACTATCCGGAGCTGATGGACATGAAGGAGGTGACCGCACTTACCGTGCGACCCACGGATCGAACGGACACCGTCGTCGTGGAGTGGACGGCCACCGGCCGCACTGTGGCCACCTCCCAGCCCTACCGCTTGGACTACATCGTGGTTCTCACGGCCCGCGACGGGCTGATCACTCTGTTCCGGGATTACTGGAGCCCGCTGTCGGCGGCCGCCGCTGCCGGGGGTCTCGCCGGGCTGATCGACTCGCTGGAAAGGAAGGACGTCTGATGTCCGGAGTGCTGGTGACCGGAGGCACCGGCAAGACCGGCAGGACGCTGGTGCAAGAGCTCCGCAACGCTGGTGTGCCGGCTCGGGGGCCAGCCGGAACCTGTCCGCGGCCGATCCTGATGCGATCCGCTTCGACTGGAGTGACCCGACCACCTATGGACCTGCGCTCGACGGGATGGACCGGGTCTTCCTGGTTCCGCCGGTGGAGAGTGTGGACCCGCTGCCGCTGGTCGAGCCCTTCCTGCGCCAAGCGCAGCGAGCCGGTGTCCGGCGACTCGTGATGCTCGGCTCCGCCATCGTGCTGCCGAATGCGCCCAGTGCCGTGCAGCTGGCCGCTCAGGTTCGGGCTCAGCCCGGAGGTGTCGTACTCCGCGCGTCTGGCTTCATGCAGAACTTCCTGCGCCCGCACCCCTGGCCGAGCACATCCATCGACTCAGTGAGATTCGCACCGCAGCCGGTGACGGCAAGCTGGGGTGGGTCGACGCGCGGGACATCGCGGCCAGTGCTGCCGCGCTGTTGACTGACCTGGGGGTGGACGCTCGAAGCGACTACCTGATCACCGGACCGCACGGGATGAGCTACCCCAGGCAGCGCGGATCATCACCGCGCGGACCGGCAGACAGGTTCGGGTGGAGCGTATTACGGAGGAGGAGCAGGCTGCCGCCTACCGCGCCTCCGGAATGCCGGCCGAGTTCGCTGCCGCGCTTGCCGCCGTCGAGCGCGGCATCAGAGAGGACGCGAAGACCAGGTCAGCACCGCAGTGCTCGAACTGACCGGCCGTCCGCCGCGCGCCTTTGCCGAATTCGTCGCTGATCACGCGTACGAGTGGACGCGGTAGTGCCTGAACAGCATTGATGTGCCGTCGAGTTGGACCACGCAGAGAGTGCGGTTCGGCGCCACTTGATTCAAGTGCAGGTCGGCGCTTCTTGAGAGAAGCGCCGACCTGCGTGCCGCTGCGTTGTGCCGGATCGGCCGGCTCACATCGCGTCGAGCGAGGCCGCCCACGCCACCCTGGGCGGCCCGCGTCCCCGCGTACCGCCGGGCGGAGCCGGACGGTGCACGGGGATGATCCCCGCGTGGCTGAAAAAGACGGGTGCAGCTACGGACGACGCCCGTGCATGGGATGAACGACCGACCTGCGGACGTCACTTGACTACGCCGAGGCCATGAAGGCTGCCGCAGCACAACTTCGGGTTCTGATCCTGGTCAGGCTGGCTGTCTCGCGAGGTCATCGAGTGGAACGACACTTCGGCGCTCGCGCGTTGTTCTCCGACAGTTCCCTGGACCGCTCAGGGGTCGCCCGGGTCCGGCGCATACGCTCTCGGCGTTGCCTCAGGCCGAGACGAGAGGCAACGCCGCCTCAGATGGTCGGGGTGTCGTCGACAACCGGCCGGTGAACCTCGATGACCGGCTTCCATCCCGCGGAGAACTCGATGAAGTCCGCACGGGTGGGGTAGGTGTCGATCGCGCGACGGTCACGCTTGGGGCTGTCGCCCGCCTTGCGCCCCGGGGAACCTGCTCCTCGAAGATGTCGACCTTCACGTCGGGAACCTCCTTGAGCCCCTGACGCCAGATCTGCACGACGTCGGCGCCGAACGCCTGCCGGGCAGCGGCGTAGAGGGCCGTGAGGGCCCCCTTGTCCCCACCGGGGACGAAGAGCGCCAGATCCAGCACGACACCGGCGGACTGGAGGACCTCGATGGTCACCGGGCCGTTCTCGTCGGCCACGTAGATCCCGGCGTCGTTCTCGTCATCGGGAAGGCAGGAGACCTCTTCCTGGAATACGGTCCTCGCCGTGATCGAGCCGCCCTCGAAATCCCCACCGGACCTGGTCAGAAAAGCAGGGACATAGCAGTCGGAAATTTTGAGTTCTGCCGTATCGGCAGAAACGAAAATCCTGTCCTTGACGCCGAGTTCCGTCACCTCTTCCAGCGAGAGGCGACGAGCGGCGATCTTCTCCTTGTTCACGATTTCCCTTTCAGGTTTCACTTTCCCTCCGAACAAGGACGCTATCACGAAATCCTGAGGTCAACTGCCCAGTATTCTTTGGGTGAATGAACTCCGATGACCCGCACGGGAGGATATCGAAGCGAGTGCCAGTCGGCCGGGAACACGCATCCGCCCGGTAGTGTCTCTCGTCATCGTGTTGGGGATCAACTGCGGTTGCATTTCGGTGCATTGGGTGACACGGAGTAACCAAAAGAGAATTTACGGCAGATATCGCCCATATTCCCTTCAGGGGATGGGAACGCGGTGAAAGACCTCCTGACGGGCCGGCCACGCGGCAACACGCACGTTGACGATCCCCTCCTCCATCGGGCGAACGGCCGCGGCCTCTCGGAACTCCTCATTCCCGCGAACGTGGAGCGTGACGGCATTTCGCTCTCCTCCCGCACGCACTCATGCTGTCGCACCGGACGACCAAGGCTGTGGCCTATGGTGTGCGGATGACTACCGGGATGGCATTGCGCCGCACACGGATCGGTGACCCGGTGCTCCACTGAGCGCCGCACGGGCCGGTGCGGGCCCACTGCTCGATCGAGGATCTCGCGCTGCTGCGCGCGCTCCGCCTCCGTCGTGTTGATCAGAGACTCGATACATCAACCACGACAGGAGAACGCATGCCCACCAAGACGTTGCACATTCCCACCGAGGACGGCCAGGCCGATGCGTTCGCCGCCTTCCCCGACCGCGGTGAGCAGTACCCAGGGGTGCTGATGTACGCGGACGGCTTCGGTATCCGGCCCGTGCTGCGGGAGATGGCCCAAGAACTCGCTGGGCACGGGTACTACGTGCTCGTCCCCAACCTCTTCTACCGGCATGGCCCGGCTCCGGTGATCGAGCTGCCCACGCATATAGGAGAAGAGGACCGGCCCGCTGTCTTCGCCCAGCTGATGCCCTTGATCGAGGCGCACAGCGCCGAACGTGTCCTGCGCGACGCCGACGCCTATCTCGGGTTCCTCACCTCCCAGCCCGAGGTCGACGCCGGTCCGGTCGCGGTGACCGGTTACTGCGTCGGCGGCCTCCTGGCGACACGCACCGCCGCGGCTCACCCCGGCCGGGTGGCTGCCCTCGCCGCATTCCACGGCCCGGTGGGAGCCGACGGGCCGGACAGCCTCTCGAAGCTCACCGCAGAGGTCCACTTCGGCCACGCCGAGGGCGACTTGACGCCCTCGGCCCTGGGCGAGCTCAACCGGGCCCTGGATGCCGCAGGTGTCAGCCACACCTCCGAGATCTACCCCGGCACCCTCCATGGCTTCACCATGTCCGACACCGACGCTTTCAGCGCCTCCGGGCTGAAGCGTCACTGGGACCGCCTCCTCCCTCTTCTGGGCCGCGCCCTTGGGTAGCGGCTGAGGCTCCGGCTCGGAGAACGAACCGAAGTACACGGCTTCGCGTTGGCGCGCAATGCCGTCCGCACTCCCCCCCTGGCCGGGGCCTGGGAATACGTCCGCCCGGGGTTTCCGGATCGCCGGTATGGGGGCGGAGTCGCGGGGGAGGATGGCGTTCATGACGGTAGTAGGCCCCTCCATCGACTCCACCAGGCCCAGCATCGCCCGCGTCTACGACTATCTGCTCGGCGGCAAGGACAACTACGCCGTGGACAGGGAGATCGGCGACGTGTTCTTCCGGGACCTTCCCGGATCGGTGGCCATCGCCTTCGCCAACCGCGCTGCGCTGATACGGGCGATCGTGGAGATCGTGACGACCACGCAGATACGGCAGTTCATCGACCTGGGCAGTGGTCTGCCGACCGCCGACAACGTCCACCAGGTGGCGCAACGGCACGCGCCGGAGTCCAGGATCGTGTACGTCGACAACGACCCGCAGGTGCTGGTGCACGGCTGTGCGCTGCTGGAGCAGAACGAGCGCACGCGGGTCGTCCGGGCCGACGTCCGGGACCCGGAGACCGTCCGCACCCACCCGGACACGTTGGAAGTGATCGACTTCGACCGTCCGGTCGCCGTGATCTTCAGCGCGATCCTCCACCACGTCAACGACGAGGAGGACCCGGCCGGGATCGTCCGCCACTGGCGTGACCATGTGCCCTCCGGGAGCCACTTCTTCGTCAGCCACTTCCGTTCCGGCGACAACCCGGAGACGGAGGAGGCGGAACGGGTGCTGCAGAAGACGTTCGGGCGCGGCCGGTGGCGTACCGACGCGGAGATCGCCTCTCTTCTCGACGGTCTGGAGATCCTCGATCCCGGGATCGTGCCCGCGCCGCGGTGGCGGCCCGACACGAACCCCAACCCGTGGAGCGACGGCGGCGCGGAGCGTGAACTCAGCGTCTGGCAGCATCTGATCGTCGCCGGGCTGGCCCGGAAGCCGTAAACACGGTTCGTCGCCGTGTCACGGGTGTTGCACCGGAGTTCACCGGAACGGGCGGCGATCAGTACCAAAAGCTCTCACCTCATGCGATTTCATCACCCCCTTCGCGCTGTGCCGCATACCGTGGATTCTCCGCCCGGACACCGCCCTGCGCGGCGGCGGATGAGGACGGCGGGCAGGTCACGTCGCGGAGGACGGAGAAGGTACGGGATGACACAGGTCGCGGGGAGCGAGCTCGGTGAGCGGGTGCCGGGGCGCCGGTGGACGGTGCGACTGGACCCCGTCGGACGGGGCAGCGCGGAGGTGCGCGTCTCGTGCAGCCGGCCGGCCTGTGCCGAGCAGCGGCTGCCGTCCACGGCGGAGGGCCGTACGGCCGCGGTCGCCCACCTGAAGGCCCACCTGCGCGCCATGCCCGCCCCCAGGGCCGACACGTACTGCGCGTGCCGGGCCGAGGGATGTCACGCCCATCTTCCCGACACCGACGGGCGGGCCCGTACGGAACTCTGGCGGTGCGGCGGGCCGGTCGTGCTCGCCGTGGTCGCGGACCGGGCGGGGCGGTGGTGGCAGGCGCTGGAGTGCTGTTCGCGGTGCGCGGCCGCCACTCCGGGAGCCCGGACGGCGGTCACGTCCCGGCCGACCGAGGCCGTAGTCCGCCCGGCCCCCGTGGTGGCGGGGACGCCGTCGTTCTCGGACGGGCAGGCCGCCGTCGCCACCGGTGCTGCGGTTCCGGGGCCCCGTCCCGGACCCTCTGTCCCCCGTCCCGTACCGCCGCGGCGACGCCGGGTGCCGGAGAAGCGGATCGCCCAGCGGCTCATCCCTCGTGATCTGCGGCCCGAGTCGCTGCGGGACGAACTCGTCGAGCTCGGCGACCTGTTCCGCGCCTACCAGCGCCGCGACGAACCCGATCTGGCGGTGCTCGCGGACCTCCAGGAGCGCAAGGCGCGTGCGTTCCTCACCTGGTCCGACGTCAGCTGTGATGTCACCCTGCGGCTTGAGGCGACGCGTGCCGAGCAGGCCGCGGCGGTCATCCGGCGCCAGCACCAGCACCGTACCGGCGAGGCCGTGGACGGCGAAGGCAGCGGCGTGGCACGCCTGTTGGCCGTACCGACGCACTGGGAGTACGTACGTTCCGTACTCGCGTACGTGGCCGCGCACACCCCGTTGCCCGGCCCGGAGGCCCGTCTGCTGGTCCTGATGCTGACGCTGCGCACCGCGCACTCCGGCACGGGCAACCTGGTCGCCCAGGACCTGAACGGCCTGGGCCTGACCGACCCGGCGTCGCTGGTCACCCAACTCACCACCGCCGGCTGGCTGGACCTGCCCGTCACGGTGGAGGAGCTGCTGGCCTCCCGCCCGGAGAACGCGATCCCGATCACGGTGCCGTCACTGGTCCCGACGGAGACCGGAGGCACGTTCCCCTTCGGGAGGAAGACCCGCCCGAAACTCTCGGGCTGGGCCCAGAGAGTGATGGCGGACAAGGGACTCCGCAAGTCCAAAGCCCCGGCGGCCACCCGCCTCCTGGCCCTGACCCTGGCCACGCGGACCACAGACTCAGGCCACCTGGGCCGGGAGGGCAAGGGCATCCCCCTCACGGACCTCACCACCCACGTCCCGGTCCCCGTGGACGAACTCATGGCTCTGATCGACGGCTTGACCGCCCTCGACTGGCTTGCGGAACCCACCACCACCGACACCCACCTCACAGCCCAGCTCACGGCCCGCGTACTCCCCCTCACCTGCCCTTTCCCGGAGTAGGGCGCCGACGCTTTCCGCCTCCAGCCGTGGAAGGAGGGCGCCACGTTCGCGTGGTACGAGCGCCCTCCGCCAGTACCGCCGCTCAGGTGGTCCGGGGGTCCGCCGTGCGGGACGGCCCCTTCGGATCACCGGGGGCAATGAGCTCAACCCGGGCTTGGGCACCCGGGGTCGCAGGGTGCGAGGATCGGAGGACCGAGGGCTACCGGCCAGCCGCACGGCCGTCCCGCCCGGGGAGCCGAGCCCGTTCCTCAGGGAACGGATCGAGGTGCGCCCGCCTGCCGCGGCATGATCGGCGCCTGCGGCAGCAGGAACGGCCGCCGGGGTCCTCCGGCGGCATCCTGCGGGTGGCGAGGGCCGGTTCGGGGGCCGGCAGGTGCGGGGCGAGGGCCGTGTACACCTCGGCCGCACCGGCGGGCCGGTCCTCGGGCCGCTTGGCGAGCAGGGCGTCGGTCAGGTCCTGGAGCGCGGGCGGGGCGTCCAGGCGGGGCGGGGCCGCGGTGAGGTGCTGGGTCACCAGCTCGGCGGGGTTCCTTGTGTCGAAGGGCGGGCGGCCGGTGAGCAGGTGATGCAGCAGGCATCCCACCGCGTACAGATCACTGCGCCCGTCCAACGGCCGGTCCCCCGAGATGAGTTCGGGTGAGGCGTAGGCGACGTTGCCAAGTGCCTCGCCGGACATGGTCAGTTGCGGGTCGGTGTCCGAGAGGACCTTCACCAGACCGAAGTCGAGGATCTTCACCAGGCCGCTGGCGCGGACCATGACGTTCTGCGGCTTGAGATCGCGGTGCACGAGACCGGCGTCGTGCGCGGCGGAGAGCCCCGAGCAGAGCTGGGCGGCCACGGACACCGCGGCCGGCACCGGCAGCCGCCCGTCGTCGGCGCCGTCGACCACGTTGTCGAGGGTCGTCCCGTCGACGAGCTGCATCACCAGACAGCACACGTCCTCGGTGACGGCCGCGTCGTACACGGTGGTGATGTTGGCGTGATCGAGCCGGGCGGCCGCCTTCGCCTCCCGCTCGAACCGCGCGAGGGCGGTACGGCGCAGATCAGGCAGGGCGAGCAGATCCGCGGCGACGGTCTTCACGGCGACAGGCCGCTCCAGATACACGTCCACCCCCTGCCACACATGCCCCATGGCCCCCCGCCCCAGCACCCGGTCCAGCCGATACCGGCCACGCACCACCTTGCCCGCGGCGAACTGCAACACGTGAACTTCTCCCGTTCCAGCCCCAGCGGCACGGCCCGCGCGTGTCGTCAGAAGCTGTTCCTCATAATCCCCTGATCTGTGGCGTTCTGTGACCACCGGACCGGTCCGTGGGGCCTGGCGCCGTGGGCAGCAACAGGGTGCGGAATTGGCCATGTTGACTTGGAGTGCGGTGGTGTCGGTGGTATGAGGTGGAGTCCGGGTGTATCGCCGGGCTGGTGTTCCGCGGCCGACGCGGGGCGCCGGCACTTTCGGCCCGCGCCGGGTCGTGCGCCATGGCCGGTGGCATCAGGGACGCCGGATGGGCCGTCCCCGAGGCCCTCCTGCCCGTCCGCCGCCTCACCCGGCCTCCCCGACCACGCGCTCCGTCCAGCCGACGGAAGTGACCGTAGGTCCAAACCCTTACGCCTCCGGACGCGGCAGCCGCGGCCGCCCCACCGGCTTGCACCGATCCCGCCTTCACCGCTGCCTTCTGGCGTCAACTCGCCTTCTGCACAGTCGAGTTTGAGACCATCCAACCCATCGACACGAACGCTCCTCCCTTACGCTGAAGTCGCCCATCTACCACGAGCGCACAGCTTTTTCGCGGGCCATCCCCGCCTGCGCATATCATGACGAAAGGGACCATCGACATGGCCGATACAAGTGGGACGGACCTGCCGGACAACTGGGGCCGATGGGGAGCGGACGACCAACTCGGCACCCTCAACCTGATCACCGACGAAGTACGCGCCAAGGCCGCCGCGGAGGCGCGAACCGGCCAGTGGGTGTCACTGGCACAGCCGATCACGCCGGACGCGATGTTCTTCAGTCCGTTCCTGCCCGAGATGGCCCACACATCCCCGGTGCAGCAGATGGTGTCCCACACCGGTGGACCAGTGGCAGCGGATCTTTCGTTGATCTACAACCACCACTTCAAGTCGACGCACCTCGACGCGCTCGCACACTGGTCGACCGACGGCCAGGTCTATCCGGGCCGCCCGACGGAAGAGGTCGTCACCCCCCTCGGCATCACGCACGCCTCGACGGCCGCTTTCGCCGCCGGCATAGTGACGCGCGGGGTCCTGCTCGATCTGGCCGTCGAAGGGCCCGTTCCCCCCGCCTACTCGGTGACGTCACACGACTTCGAACAGGCCGAGAAGCGGCAGGGAGTCGAGGTGGGCTCCGGTGACGCACTCGTGGTCCGACTCGGCTGGACGGGCCGCGGACCCGAGGACATACCGACCCCGGGAATCAGCATCGACGCGGTGCGCTGGATGCACCGCCGAGGGGTCGCCATCATCGCCCCGGACAGGGGTGACGCGCATCCTCCCTGAGCATGGACGTACCCTCCCCGCTGCACGGGGTGGCGCTGGGCCGGATGGCGATGCCTCTGATCGACGTTCCGCACCTGGACGACCTCGCGGCATTGTGTGCGCAGCTGAAGCGCTACAGCTTCCTGCTCACCGTCGCCCCGCCCCGCATCCACGGCCTGACCGGTGTCCCGGTCAACCCCATCGCGATGTTCTGACCGAGCGATCACCAGCGCGCCTCGGGATCCTCGGGCACTCCGGCCCGAGCAGCCGGGCACGTCGCGACGGCCGCCCCCAGTTGGCCGTCGCGACATCGCGGTATCGGCACCCGGTGCAACGAGACCACCGGCAGCTGCCTCGCCGGCCCGCAGGTGCGAGCCCCGATGATCCGGAGCTTCTGTCAGGGACGTCGCACTCCGCCCCGGCGGCGTTGGGCCGCCGGGGTTGAAGACCCAGACTCCCTGGGACTGGGTGGCGCCCAGCACCCTGCCGACGTCCAGGAGCCAGGGGTTCGCCCTCTGGAACGGTGCGAAGTTGTCGTTGGACACGATCACTCCCCCACCTCCTCCGCGATGGAGATGACCAGGGCGTCCCCGCGGCCTTCGGTGCCCGCCGGCGGTTGCACCACCGTGCCGGCCGCGATCGCCTCCTCCACCAGGGGACGCTCGTGGGGAGCGACGTCGTGCCGGAGCGTCGCGTCGACGACGACGTGGATGTCCCGGTCGGAGTTCCTGAACCGCAGCGACTTGATGGCGGCCTGCAGCGCCTGGAAGCTCGGCAGTCCGCCTGCCGCGCGCGGCGGACGGCCGTTCCACGCGAGGTTGGAGCCGTCGACGACCAGGGGCGCACCGGGCTGCTTGGCGGCCTTGCGCGACCCGGCCATCGACGCGGGCGTGGGGCGGGTCGTGGCTTCGGCCGTTGTCACGGCGGCGGTCCGTCCCCGCTCCGGGGCTGCCGCGACCGACTGGGGATGCGTAGGGCGGGGCGCCTCGCGGCCGGTCGTGCGCAGGGAGAGGAGATCGTTCAGTTCCTCTCGATCTCCGGCGGCACGGTGCTGTCACCGAAGACCCTCACCTCACCGTCGAGGACGGGCAGTCCCGTCTTCTGCAGTGTGGCGCGCACCGTCAGCAGGCCTTCCTTGCTGTACGTGTACTCGAGGTCGAACGCGCCGTCCTCGGCCGCTCCGGAGCGTTCCGGGTAGGCGAGGGTGAGTTCGGTGAGCTTCACGTTGTCGGGGTGGTCCACGGGGCGGTCGGGATCGCCTTCCCACACCTCGACGGTCAGTTTGGACACATCGTCCCTGGACGGCTGGTACGACTTCCTGCGCTGCTAAGGCGGCTGGCGTCCAGTCCAAGTGGGACAGACTGCATGCCGAGTTGTACCGGCTCCTCTCCCCCGCCGTGGCCCGCTTCAGCGCTCTGCTGGAGAGCGAGGAGGAGGACGACGTCGAGACGGCGGAGGAGTTCCGCGCCAACCTCAATGACTACGTCCGCAAGTACGGCTTCCTCGCGCAGATCGTCCCGTACCGCGACGCCGAGTTGGAGTGCCTGCACCTCTACGGGCGCCACCTACTCAACCGGCTTCCCCGCCTCGCTGACGGCGGAGTCGGCATAGGAGAGGTCGACCTCAGCCACCTGCGGGTCGAGAAGACCGGCGAGCATGACGTGTCCCTCGCCCCCGAGGGTCCCGCCGAACTCAAGGGCTTCGGTGACGGGGCAGGCGGAGCGAAGGACTCGGACAGGTCACTGCTGTCCGAGCTGATCGAGAAGTTCAACTCCAAGTTCGGTACGGAGTTCACCGAGGAGGACGTCCTCCCGGCCTTCAACGCGACGAAGAAGGACCCGAAGGTCTGGGCAGCCGCCGTCGTCAACGACGAGGAGAACTTCGGGATCGTCTTCGACAAGAAGTTCGAGGAGAACATGATGGATCACGTATCCACATCGACACCCTCGGCAAGCGGTACTTCGGTACGGACCGGGACTTCAAGTCCAACCTCGACCGCAGCGCTCGCCGCGCGGCCTGGCGGATGATCCGCCGGGAGGAAGGGTTGGACGACTTCTGAGACAGGTGGGGCCCGGTGCAGCGCACGCACCGGGCCCCTGTCGATCAACGTCGCGCGGCCAGCCGTACGAGCTCCGTCCAAGCCTCAGCTCCGACGGCCAGCCGACCTCCGGCCGGTCGCTTCGAGTCCCTGACCAACATGGCCCCAGGAACTGCGGCGACCTCCAGGCATTCCCCGCCGCCACCTGTGCTGTAGCTGCTCTTACGCCAGGCGGCTTCTGGCACGGCGTGCGCTATGCGAACGCTCATGACTCTCCCATCAGTTTCTCGATGAAGGCGGATGACTCCCTCGGCGTCATGGCCTGTGATCGGAGGATGCCATACCTGGCCTCCAACTCACGCACCCTGGCCACCTCGGTGTAGAGCCGACTGTCGTCTTGTACCTCCGCGTACGCGATGCGCTGACCTTTGTCGGTGTCGATCAAGGTGAACGGGCCACCCAACGCAGCATTATCCTCGCGGTCGGTTGGCATGACCTGCACCTCTACGTACCTCAACTGGCCCGAAAGCAGAATCTGTTCCAGCACTTCCCTCATCACCTGCGGGCCACCCAACGGCCTCCGCAGTACCGCCTCTTCGATCACGAAGCTCATCAGCGGTGCGGGGCGTCGGTTGAACACCTCTCGTCGAGCCAGGCGGGCCTCCAGTCGCTGCTCGATGACCTCATCGGGCAGCAGAGGTCGCTGCATCTGGAAGATGGCCCTCGCGTAGTCCTCTGTCTGCAACAAGCCCGGCACCGCGTACACCGCATAGAGGTTCAGCCCCGTCGCTCGGGCTTCCAGGCCAGCCGCGTCCCGGAAGTAGGCCGGGTACCGAGCCCGCCCCACCTCCTCCCTCAGCGCCGTAAGTACCCCACCCGCCCCCAACACCTCATCCGCCTGCTCGATGAACTGAGGTTGCGGAATCCGCCTCCCCTGCTCGATCGACGCCACCGAGTCCGCCGAGTACCCCACCCGCCTCCCGAACTCCGTCCGCTCCATCCCCGCCCGCGTCCGCAGCAGCTTCAACTGCCGCCCGAACGCCGTCACCACCCCCGTCCCGGGCTCGTCCTCCGGCCGCCGTTGCTGCCGTACCGCCGCCGTCTCCTCGTCCCGTACCTCAGTCATCGCCCTGCCCGCCTCTCCCCACGTACCGTCCCGTACAGCGCCCGCACCCACTCCCCGTACAAACCCGCGGAAGCAGCACGTCACCACCGGTCACGCTAGGCCGCGGCCCGCTACCGTACGTATCGGACCGTCCACAACCACCCGTCCCGGTGAACCGGGTCCGCGATGCGCTCACCTCCCCGCTCACGCCGGCGGCGTCGACCAGCTGGATCACCCTGCGATGCGCATTCCGATATCGGCCTTCCCGGATACGCTGAGCCCCGGTATTTCACCCATGGCAGACAGCCGGCCACGCGTGAAGACAAGACATGCACTACATGACGGAGGGCCGATGCTGACCCGGTTGGAGGTCCACGGGTTCAAGAACCTGCTGGACCTGTCGATCGACTTCGGACCGTTCACCTGCATCGCGGGGGAGAACGGAACCGGCAAGTCGAACGTGTTCGACGCGATCCAGTTCCTGTCCCTCCTCGCCGACCGGTCCATGATGGAGGCCGCGCAGGAGGTCCGAGGGGTGCACGGCGAGCGCCATGGTGACCCCAGGGACCTCTTCTGGAAGGGGTACGCGGCGGGACAGCACCGCATGCGCTTCGCCGCTGAGATGATCGTCCCGCTCGAGATCGAGGACGACTTCGGTCGGGTGGCCAAACCGACGACGTCGTTCCTCCGCTACGAGCTGGAGATCGGTTATCAGGAGCCCTCCGGACTCGACCGCTTCGGGCGGTTGACGCTGTTGCGTGAGAACCTGCGGCACATCACCAAGGGCGCCGCCAAGAACCACCTCCGGTTCCCTCACAGCGCGGGCCGCTTCCGCAACGAGGTCATCATCGGGCACCGCAGCGGCGCGCCCTACATCTCGACCGACCAGGACGCGTCGTCCGGCGAACCCATCGTCAAGATCCATCAGGACGGCGGCAGCCGGGGCCAGCCCAAACCCGCGGCGGCTTCCCGTGCCCCGGCCACGGTGGTATCGACCATCACGTCCAGCGACGACCCGACCATTCTCGCCGCCCGCCGGGAAATGGAGTCGTGGCGGAGACTCGCACTGGAACCCTCCGCCCTGCGCAGTGCGGACCGGTACATGGATCCGCAGAGCATGGAATCCGACGGCTCGCACCTGCCCGCGACGCTGTACCGCGTCGCGCACACCCTGCCCGGGTCGGACCCCGACCAGGTGTACGCGCGCGTGGCAGGCCGGCTGTCGGACCTCACCGGCGTACACGTCCGCGAACTCACGGTGGATCAGGACGAGGTGAGGCAGCTGCTGACGGTCCAGATCCACGAAGCGGACGGGATGCTGTTGCCCGCCCGCAGCTTGTCCGAGGGGACGCTGCGCTTCCTCGCTCTCTGTGTACTGCTGGAGGATCCGACCGTGCGCGGCATGATCTGCATGGAGGAGCCGGAGAACGGCATCCATCCGGCAAACCTCGACCCCATGGTGGAACTGGTTCAGGAACTCGCGGTCGACCCCGGCGAGGAGCCCGGCCCGGACAACCCCTTCCGGCAGGTTCTCATCAACACCCACTCACCCGGCGTCGTCCAGCTCGCCTCCCCGACGATCTGCTCTTCGCGGACGCAACCGTTCAGCGAGCGGACGACGGCAGGCTGGTCCACGGCCTGCGCCTGCGCCCGCTGGCCGGGACGTGGCGCGTCCAGGAAGGGCGACGCGACTACGTCACCAAGGCGGACATCCTTCCGTACCTGACCACCCCGCCCGGGGCCCAGATCACGCTCGACCTGGGGGCGGCGTGACGCTGCGCATCCTGTTCACCGGCGAGGGCACGAGTGACAACGGGCTGGTACCCCACATCGAGGCAGTGGCCGCTGCTGGCGGTAGGCACGCCGTGGTGACCGCTCCCGACTTCGGTCGTCTCGGGCTGACCGACTGCCACGCCGTGGCGGACAAGCTCCGCGCGCTGCGAGGCCTGGGCGATGCCTACGACCTCGTGATCGTGCACCGGGACTCCGACACAGTGGGTCCGGAGAAGCGGCATCAGGAGGTGTCCGAGGCCGTGACCACGGAGTGGCCCGGCCGCCCCCACATAGCGGTCATTCCGGTGCGTGCGCTGGAAGCCTGGCTGTTGCTCGACGAATCCGCCATCCGCCGGGTCGCGGAAAATCCACGAGGGCGGATGAATCTCGACCTTCCCCGAGGAAGCGCCGCCGAGAGGATCGCCGACCCCAAGAAGCTCCTGCAGCAGACCCTTGCGACAGCGAGCGGTGTGTCCGGGCGCCGCCTCACCACGTTCCGCGGCCGTTTCCCGCGTCACCGGCACAAACTCCTGGAAGCCCTGGACCCCTGTGGGCCCGTGTCCCAACTGCCCTCCTGGCAGGCGTTCATGACCGATCTCAGAACAGCGCTCGACCACGTATGACGGCATACGCGGTCGACGAGGTCATCGCCTCTCACCGCGTACCGTTCCGTACAGCACCCGCGCCCCTTCGTACGAACCCCCGGAAGCAGCGCGTCACCACTGGTCACGCTGGGCGATGACGCGCCACTGTGAGTGCATGAACGTCACACAATCGCCCCCACGGTGCACCGGTTCTCGATGCGCTTCAGCTCCACCCCGCGCGGCGCCCGCCTCGCCCGGCGCATGTGCGAGCACTGCCTGGACGCCTGGGGTGTGCCGTACGACAGCGACACGCACGACACGGTCACGCTCGTGGCGGCGGAGCTGTCCGCCAACGCCGTGCGGCACGGGCATGTTTCCGGCCGCGACTTCCACGTACGCCTGACCGCCGACCCGGCCGCCCGCACCGTACGGATCGAGGTCACCGACACCCGGGACGAACGCCTCTCCCAACTCCCCACCACACCGCCGGAGGACGGCGAGAGCGGGCGCGGTCTGCTGCTCGTCGCGGCGCTCGCCGACCTCTGGGGCTGTTCGCCGCGCGCCGGGGCGGGCCGGGCAAGACCGTGTGGGCGGAGTGCACGGCGTACTCCGGCTGACCCGATCACACCCTCACCACCCGTCCCGGTTGGACGCCCGCGCCCCCGCCCGGAAGACTGATCCCCGACTCAGCGCAAAATTCTGCGAACTGCTCTGCGGGCGGACGCTGTTCGGCGGGGACAGCGAGTGGCAGCTGATGATGCAGCACATCAACGCGGCCCCGACACCGCTGCGCGAGCTGCGCGCCGACGTGCCGGAGGCGCTGGAGGAACTCGTGCTGCATCCGCTCCGCAAGGCGCCCGAGGCGCGTCCGGTGGACGTGCAGGAGGTGTACGAGCGGCTGCGGCCGTTCCTGCCGACGCCCGGTGAGGAGCCCGCGCCGCAGGCGGGCCCGGCCGGGGCGCCCGACCCCACCGGCATCTTCCGCCCCCTACGCGCCCTGTTCACGCGCCGGCGCCGCGGGCGTACGGCGGAACGCGCCGGAAGCGGCTCCCGTACCCGTGCTGCCGCCCGCCCAGCGTGACGAGCTGCGGGAACAGATCCGCGAGGTGTACGACCACTGCGCCGCGCTGTGCGGCGAGGACCGGTTCTCGCAGGCGGCCGAGGTGGTCGGCGAGATGATCGATTCGGCCGCCCGGGTGCTCGGCGCGGAGAGCAAGCCGGTCCTCGCGCTCCGCGGGCGCCGCGCGTTCAGCCGCCAGCTCGCGGGTGATCACCGGTCCGCACTGCCGAAGTTCGAGGTCCTGGCCGACGCGTACGGCCGGGTCGGCGGGCCGCACGGCGAGGAGACCCTGGACTGCCGCGCCCAGGCCGCCCGCTGCCGTAACGAACTCGGCCAGGTCACCGAGGCGCTGGCCGGGCTGAACGGCGTATTGGACGCCGCGCGCGTGGTCGACGGGGACGTGAGCGAGAACGCGGTGGAGCTGCGCCGCGACATCGGCATGCTGCTTCTGGCCCAGCAGCGCGCCGAGGAGGCGTACGACGTGCTGGCGGACCGGCGGGGCGCGGCAGCCGGCTGACCGCGGCCGAACGGCCGCTGGTGTGGGAGACGGTGGAGCGGTTCACGGCCGGTCTGGCGGCGGACGGGTGCCGCACCTGGCTGCAGGCGTGCGTGGAGGCGGCGCGGCTGCTGGAGGCCCAGGGACCGCCGTACCGGCATGTGGTGGTGGACGAGGCGCAGGATCTGCATCCGGCGCAATGGCGGCTGCTGCGCGCGGCCGTTCCGGCCCGCCCGGACGACCTGTTCATCGCGGGCGACCCGCACCAGCGCATCTACGACTCGAAGGTGTCGCTCAAGTCGCTCGGCATCAAGGTGACGGGGCGGTCGGTGAAGCTGCGGAAGAACTACCGCAGCACGCAGGAGATCCTGCGCTGGTCCACGGCGCTGCTGGTCGGCCGGCCGGTCGACCGGCTCGAGGACGAGGGCCTGGGCGAGACACTGCTCGGATACCGCTCCGCCCTGCACGGTGACGGGCCGGATGTGCGGGGTGCGGCGAGCGAGGAGGCCGAACTCGACGCGCTCGTCGACCGGGTGCGGGCGTGGCTGGACGCGGGGGTCGGCGCCGGGGAGATCGGGGTGAGCGCCCGGTTCAACAAGACGTGCGCGAAGGCGGTGGCGCACCTGAACGACGCCGGGATTCCCGCGGTGACGCTGCGCTCCGCCGACGCCGGCACCGGGGACCCGGCGGCCGTACGGATCGGCACCATGCACTCGTTCAAGGGCCTGGAGTTCCGCTGCGTCGCGGTCATCGGCGTCGACGAGGAGACCCTGCCGTTCCCGGAGGCCGTCACGCCGCCCGAGATCGACCCCAAGCAGCACGAGACGGACCTGATGTCCGAACGCTGCCTGCTGTTCGTGGCCTGTACGCGAGCCCGGGACAGCCTCGCCGTGTCCTGGTCGGGCAAACCGAGCATTTTCCTGAGCGAGGCGGGCGTCACCACCGGCTGACGCACCGGCTCCGGAGTTGAACCGGCTGACGGGCATGTCCTCCCGGGGAGGTGCGCGACCTCGCTGCCGCGTTCCTCACGTTCCTCACGTGGTAGCCGGTGCTGCCCGAGTGCGAGATCAGCTGCCCCTAGAATGCAGGCATGTACATGCGGGGGCGCGGGCTCAGGCTCACGGTGGTGTCGGTGATGATCGTGCTTGCGCTGACCGGTTGCGGCGACTCCGGGCAGGACCACGGGGTTCGAAGCCGGGCGGCAGCGCTTGGCCCAGTAGCCCGCCCAGCAGTTCGCCCAGCGGTGACGGTGGCGGTTCGCAGCCCACGCCCACCGTGTCTCCTTCCCGTAGCAAGGCCCCGCCCCTCAAGGACGGCACCGCCTTGCTCGTGCGCTGCGCAAGCATGGAGGACCCGTACGCGACCGTCGAGATCAGGAATCCGAACAGTCGTGACGCCGTCCTGAACCTTAAAGTCAGCTTCGCGGACGCGAACGGCTTCGTGCTGTTCGAAGCCGGCGGTCAGGTATCGGTCCCCGCGAAGGACACATGGACCCATCGGGTGCCGGCCAAATCGCCGCACTTGGACAAGATCGTGCAATGCAATGTCGACCCGGTGGCGAAGGCCGCCTGGGCGACGTGACGGACGGCTGGACCTGGCAGCGGTCCAGCCGTTCGTCATACGGGTCGTGTTCAGGAGAGCGTCACCGCGCCTGCGGGTCCCCCGCCCCGCATTCGGGAACCCCGTCCAGCCAGGCCGCCCCTGGATGTAGATGTTGGTCACCCAGGCCTTGTAGTCCGGCAGGTAGGACCAGGCGTCGTTGGTGTAGCCCTCGGCGGTGACCTCTTCCGCGTGTTTCTGGCACTGGACACGGATGGTGGTGGAGTACGGGAAGGCGTAGACGCGCGCGGCGGACAGGGCGGGGGCCGCCTTCGTCCAGACGCCGGTGCCCCACGTCTGGTGGATGTGGCCGGTGACCTGGCCCGTGTTGACGCGGACGGCGCCGAAGTAGTCGCCGTTCAGGCGGACGTCGCTGACCATCAGGCGGGTGCCGGACTCCTTGGCCTCGACCATCTTGCCCGCGCCGAGGTAGATGGCGATGTGGTGCAGGTCCCGCGAGGTGCCCCAGGCGAGCAGGTCGCCGGGGACCAGCGGGGCCAGGCCCTGGGCCGCGGTGAAGCGGGCGGCGGCGCGGTGTGTAGTACTGCTGGCTGGCGACACCGTTGAGGATGTCGGCGCCCGCCGCCTCGGCGTAGGCGTAGCGGACCAGGCCCGAGCAGTCGAAGCCGCGCCGTTCGGGGTCGTGTTCGCTGTCCGGGTCGGTCGGGTCGATCTGGCCGTACGTCGCCCCGGCCGGGGCCGTGCCCGCCGCCCCACGTGTACCAGGTGCCGGCGGCGACCTCGGCGCAGGCGGCGGCGATGGCGCGTTCAGCGGCCGCGGAGGCGCCGGGTGCGAGGGCGCCGCAGGTGGCGGCTCGTTGGGCGGGCGCCGCGGTGGCGGACACCGGCGTCCAGAGGAGGAAGGCGAACAGTGCGATGAGTGTGCTGATGAGACTGGTCCGGCGGACCATGCCAGGACCCCGTTTCCTGTGGCTGGTGAGTGGTCGTTCGGTCGCTCACGAGCCTGCTGGTCGCACCGGCCGGCTGTCGAGGAGCCGGGTGTCGCCTCCTTCGACGGGCAACGGGAAACATCCGGGAAACCCCCGCCGTACAGGCGTTTCGCCGTCATCCCCGGCCGTCGCAGAACACGCCGTCGGGCGGCGGGACGTCGGGCAGGAGCCTGGCGCGGGCGTCCGCGTCGAGGCTCGCGCGCATCCGGCAGATCCGGTCGAGCCGAGCCCCGGGGTCGAGGTCCCACAGCCGTACGGTGCCGTCCGTGCCGGCGCTCGCCACCATGCGCCCGTCGGGGCTGAAGGTGACGCTCCAGACCGCGTCGGTGTGGCCCGTGAGCGTCGCCCACGGGCGCCGTCCGGTGACGTCCCACAGGCGCACCGTACGGTCGTTGCCGCTGCTCGCGAGCGTACGGCCGTCGGGGGCGAACGCTATGCCCCGGGTGGCGGTGTGGCCGGTGAGAACGGCCTCCGGGCGGTGGGTGCGGACGTCCCACAGCCGTATGGTGCCGTCGTTGCCGCTGCTGGCCAGGGTCCGTCCGTCCGGGGTGAAGGTCACGCCGCGCACCGCGCCGGTGTGGCCCTTCAGCAGGCCGACCTGACGGTGCGAGGCGACATCCCACAGTCGTACGGTCAGATCGTCGGAGGCACTCGCCAGGGTCCGGCCGTCGGGGCTGAAGGCGACCGCGTTCGCGTAGTCCCCGTGACCGGTGAGCTTCGCGATCCGCGCGCGCTTGGCCACGTCCCACAGGCGCACCGTACGGTCGGCTCCGGCCGAGGCGAGGGTGCGGCCGTCGCGGGCGAAGTCGAGGAGTAGACCTGTCCCTTGTGGCCGGTCAGCGTGGCCAGTCGTCCGCGCGAGGCAATGTCCCACAACTGGATCCTGCCGTCGGAGTCCCCCGACGCCAGGATCCGCCCGTCATGGGCGAAGGCCACCGAGAAGACCGCCTCCTTGTGGCCCCGCAGCGTCGCCAGGAGTCTGCGCCCGCTCACCTCCCACAGTCGTACGGTGTGATCGGCGTCCGCGGTGGCCAGGAGCTTTCCGTCGGGGCTGAAGCGGGCCTGCCAGACCGCCGTGAACGGATGGGCCGTCAGCACCGGGCCGCCGAGGTTCCACAGGACCACGGACCGGTCGAAGCCGGCCGAGGCGAGCAGGGTGCCGTCGGCCGTCACGGCCACCCCCATCACATAGTCGGTGTGGCCGGCGAGGACGGCGGTCTGACGGCCGCTGCGGACGTCCCACAGCCTGGTCGTGCCGTCGCCGACCGCGCCGACGACCGTACTTCCCTCGTGCGTGTACGCCACGGCGTTGATGTCGTCGCTGCTGCCGGGCAGTGTCTCGGCGAGCCGTCCGGCGCGTACGTCCCACAGCCGTACGGTCCGGTCGACGCCGCCGGAGGCGACCTGCCGGCCGTCCGGGGAGAACGCCACGCCCAGCACCTCGTCGGTGTGTCCTCCAGCACGTCGCTCTGCCGGCCCCGGTCGGTGTCCCACAGGCGGACGGTCCGGTCGGCGCCGGCGGAGACCAGGGTCCGGCCGCCGGGGGCGTGGTCCAGGGCGTTGACCGCTCCCACGTGTCCCTCGAGGGTGGCGGTGACGCGGGGCGTGTCCGCGGTGTCCCACACCTCGATCACGCCGTCGACGGTGGCGACGGCGAGGCGGTTTCCGCGCGGGTCGAAGGAGAGCGCCCTCGCGGCCTCCGTACCGGGGCCGAGGACGGCCTTCCGGCGGTGGCCGGCGACGTCCCAGAGGCTCACGGGGCCGTGCGCCGACGTCGCCGCGAGCGTACGGCCGTCGGGGCTGAAGGCGATCGAGCGGACCGGCCCGGACACGGCGAACGTGGCCGTCCTGCGGTGGTCCGACACCCGTCGCACGGTCACCGTCCCGTCCGTGCTGCCGGTCGCCAGCAGCCGGTCGCCGGGCGCGAACGCGACCGTGTTGACGGGTCCCCGGTGACCGCTCAGGCGAGCCAGGAAGGGCTGGGACTGCGTGCTCAGCAGGGCGCCGCGCGCCTCGGCGGTGGCGTGCGCCCGGTAGGCCTCCCCGGCGAGCAGCATGGACGCCTCCGGGCGGCCCCCGGCGAGCGACGCGGACCGGACGGCGAGGGCCTGCGAGCGTGCGACGCGTTCCTGGTCGAGGGCGCTCTCGCGCTGCTGGTAGGCGAGGCCTCCGGCGGTCAGGGCGAGCCCCAGCAGGACGACGAGGGTGGCGAGCATCGTCTGCCGCAGCCGCACCTGGCGTCCGGCCTGCCGCTCGTGCCGCCTCTGTTCGGCGATGCTCGCGTGCAGGAACGCCTCCTCGCCGGGGCCGAGCCGGCGCCGCCCGTCCAGTTCGTCCGCCCACGCGCGTACGGTGCTCAGCCGGGTGCCCCGGTACAGCGCGGACGGGTCGCGGCCCTCGCGCTCCCACTCGACGGCGGCGTGCGTGAGCTGCTGGTGCAGGAGGAGTCCGGCGCGGTCGGCGTGGATCCAGTCCCGCAGGCGCGGCCAGGCCTGCAGCAGGGCCTCGTGGGTGATGACGACGGTGTCGCTGTCCATGGTGACGAGCCGGGCCCGTACGAAGGCGTCGAGCGCGGCGGACGCGCCGTCCGCGTCGGCGAACTGCTCCATCAGCGCGGCGCCGCTCATCCGGCGGCGGGACGCGCCGCCGCCGTCGGCCACGTACACCAGACGGGAGAGCAGGCGGCGGATCGTCTTCTGTTCGGTGGGATAGAGGGCGGCGAAGACGCTCTCGGCGGTGCGGGCGATCGCGCCCCGGATGCCGCCGGCGCGTTCGTATCCGGCGACGGTGAGCGCGGAGTCCTCGCGGCGCTGCCAGGTGGCGAGGAGGGCGTGGGAGACGAGAGGGAGGACGCCGGAGGGGTGGCGTCGGCACCCGCCTGCGGGGGTCCCCGTCCCCGTCTCCGGTTCGCGGGAGGGGAGCGGGAGCGGGGCTCCCGGCTCGTCGTGCGGTCCGGTGTCGCGCAGTCCCGCGTCGCGCAGCAGCAGGGGGACCAGGCCGGGCTGGAGGGTCAGCCCGGCGAGTTCCGCGGGACGGGTGATGGACTCCCGCAGCTCCCCACGGACATCGGCGGCAGCACGAACAGCCCGTCGGTGAGGACCGGGGCCAGCTCGGGCAGGTCCAGGCAGTCCCCGGTGAAGTCGGCGCGGACGCCCAGGACCACCACGGCGGGACCGTGCACGCTCTCCTCCGGGCGAGGCGCCGCCAGCGCGCACAGCACCCGGACGAACGCGCGCCGCTCCGCCGCGTCCCGGCAGAGGGTGAACAGTTCCTCGAACTGGTCGACGATCAGCACCAGTCGGCAGGGCGGGGGCCTGCGTCCGCCGGACGGCACGGGCGGATCGCCCACGATCGCGCGTACGGCGTCCAGCACCGCGTCGGGCCGCTCGCGCACCTGACCGGCCGTCACGGCCAGGTCCCCGCCCACCGTCTTCGCCGTGCGCTCCAGGAGCTCGTCCAGCGGGCGCGCGGTCGGGGTGAACGTCACCACCGGCCAGCATTCGGAGCCCGGCATGGGGAAGTCCCCGCGCCGCAGGGCCGGTACCAGTCCGGCGTCGAGCAGCGACGACTTGCCCGCGCCCGAGGGGGCGACGAGCATCAGCGGGCCGCCGCCCACCCGTTCGAAGACCCGCTCGACCAGCGCGGCGGTCGCCCGCTCACGGCCGAAGAACCAGTCCGCGTCCTGCGAGGTGAACGCCGACAGGCCGCGGTACGGGCACACCTCACCGGGCCGGGGCTCGGCGGTGGCTGGCTCGGCGGGCGGCGGCCCGGCGCGTACGAGTGCGAGCAACTGCCCCTCGGCGCCGAGGACTCGGTCACAGATACGGGCGACGTCGGCGGTCGCCGGTTTCGTGCCGGTCTCGATCTTGCTGAGGTAGCCCTTGCTGTAATGCGTCTGCCGTGCCAGGTCGGTCAGTGACAGGCCTCGCGCCTGTCTGAGTCGTCGTAATGCGGTGGAGAACGAGTGCGTGGTCTCCGCTTCCCGTTCCCGCCCGGTCCCGTGGTCTGGTTCGTACCCGTACTGCGGATCTCCCACGGAGTCCCCCATGCGGTGCGGCCGTGAGACGGTGGAAGCCCAGGTTACTGCGGGGGTGGTGAAGCCAGCCAAACCTTTCACCCGGTGTGGCGAAAACACGAACGTCCGGAACCCTGGGGAGGTTCCGGACGTTCGCGGTGTTCGTCGCCGGGCTGGTCGGATCAGGTCAGGTTGACCGAGCAGCCCCGTTCACCCAGCGGTGCGACCTGATGTTGTCGTTCACGACGGGGCCGCTGCTGAAGAAGTTGTCGGAGAGGTTGTCGGCGTACAGCTCGCCCGGCTGGAGGCAGGCGTGGCCGCCCTCGTAGTTCTCCAGGAAGTAGAACGCGACGATCGACAGGTTGCCGGTGAAGCCGCGGTTCATGACGGACGAGGCACGGTCGTTGCCGGAGCCCCAGTTGCCGCTGCTGCCCGCTGTGGCGATCAGCTGGGTGCCGGAGCAGTCGAAGCCCTCCCAGGCGTAGACGTTGCCGTTGCGCGGGCCCCACTTGCTGTCGCAGCCGGGGCCGGCGACGGTGCTCTCGGCCGCCTGGGCGACGGTGGCGGGAGCGGCCAGGCCCAGGGCCGCGAGCCCGAGGACCGCTGCCGTGACGGTGAACTTGCGCATGGTGTTTTCCCTCGTTGATGTCACTGTCGGTGCTTGGTGTTCCGGTGGTGCGACGGTGCCGGGGTGCCGGCGCCGTGGAGCGGTGCGCTCCCGGGTGCGACGTGGTCAGTCGCGTTCCGGGACGATGCGCACCGCCCGGTCGTAGGCCTGGTGACCCAGGTCGCGGTAGGTGTCGATGTCCTTGCCGAACCGGTCGCGCAGGCGGTCCAGATAGTGCGTCTCCCGGGCCGTGGCCACGGCCCGCAGGGAGGTCTCACGGGCGCACGCCGCGTCCGCGACGGCGGTCTGCCGCTCGGCGGCGAAGGCCTCGTCCGCGCGGGCCTCGCCCAGCCGGCTGGTGCGGACGCGCACGGCGTCGCGGGCCGCCTGGGGGTCCTTGTAGTCCTGTCCGGCGCGCTTCATGCAACTCGCCCACGCGTGGACCGCCGTCGTCAGCCGCCGGTCGTTCATGAGCTGCTCGCCGTACAGGGCGTTGAGTCCCGTCACGGTCTTGCCGGTGCGGAACCAGAGCTCCGGGTCGCCGTAGAGGGTGCGTTCGGACTCCTCCGTGCAGCCGCCTAGGCGTTTGCGGATCTCTCCGTCACCGACGGGCAGCGACGCCCGGAGCAGCCTGGCGTCGTCGCCGCCGTCGAGCGCGGTGTCGAAGGCGGCCCGCCGGGTGGCGGAAAGGCCCTGCCGGTAGGTGCCGTTGGGGTTGCGTTCGTGGGCCCGCAGGTTCTCGGCCTCGATGCGTCCGCCGTAGCCGTACGTCCGGGCCCACCGCACGTCGTCCTGGACGAAGCGCACGGGGCGGCTCTCCTGGAGGGTCAGCCTGCGGTCCTCCCAGTAGGTGAAGCCGTGGCGTTCCATGCACTGCTTGATCAGGCGCTGCTGGGCGTCGGAGACGCGCAGTTCCTGCTGCCAGGTGAGCGCCTCGGGACGCGTGTCCTGTCGTGGTGCCCGGCCGTCGTCGCCGTCCGCGCATCCCGCCGTGACGGCCGCCACGACCGCGCACATCGAGACGAGTGCACGTCTCATCAGTTCCACCCCGTCGAGTGCCGTTTGCGGACAAACCCAGATTTGCCCGGCTGCCGGCGGGGGTCGACAGGTTTCCTGTTGCCCGCCAGGGGCTCTCGGGGAAACCACGCGCGAGCTGGGGAAACGCGACGACGAAGGCAACAGCCATTGACACGTGCATTACATGGGCTTTACGTTCCGGCCATCTGAGAGCGCTCTCAGACTCCCCCACTGTCCTAATTCGAGGTGGCACATGCCAACCCCCGCACCAGACCGGCGGCCGTAGTGCTGCTGGCATCGGCCCTTGCCGCCTTCGGCCTGGGCCCCGCCGCAACACCGGCGGCCGCCGCCACCGTCCCGGTCGGCTCCGGGAGTTACACCGACACCCGGCCCGCGGGTACGTCGGGCCCCACCACCAACACGGGAACGCCGGTCACGCCCAAGGTGACCGCCGCCGCCCGCAACCGGCCGGTCCCCACCAACGACTGGTGGTCCTCCCTCGCCTTCCAGCGCTACGGCGACAACCCGTACTCCACCCCCATGTACGGGCATCCCTCACCTACCAGGCCACGGCCGGCGGCCTCGACGTCGGCTATCCGACGACGCCCGCGATCGTCGGCGACGGGCGCCAGTACGAGTACGCCCACAAGCGCGACCTCACCATCGGGCTGTCCGGCCTCAACTCCCCCGACACCAAGGCCGACGACTGGTCCGACTGGACGGTCACCCCTACTGGTCCGACGGCACCCGTACCCTGCGGACGACCATCGGCCACGGCTCACCGTTCGTGTACGCCAAGGGCTCAGGCGGCAACGCCCAGATCACCACCGCCGGTACGCCCGCGGTCTTCGCCGACCAGGGCAATGTCCTCGGCATCACCGTCGCCGGGCACCACTACGCCCTCTTCGCGCCGACCGGCGGCGACTGGAACGTCTCCGGTTCCACGATCACCGCCGGTCTCGGCTCCAGGGACTACTTCTCCGTCGCCGTCCTGCCGTCCACGGACGCGCTGGCGACGTTCAAGAAGTACGCCTACAGCTTCGTCACCGGGTCCAAGGTCACCTGGAACTACGGCGGCGGCACGGTCGGCGCCACCTACACCCTGACCACCGAGGCGAAGGAGGGCACCGAGCGCGGTACGCTCCAGGCCCTCTACCGCCACCAGTGGCTGCACACCACCGACCCCTCACCTCGTACACGTACGTCTCCCCGCGCGGCACCATGAAGGTCCGCGAGTCGGCCTCGTTCACCACCAGCCAGAAGGCGTCGGCGGTGCTGCCCGCGCTGCCCAGGTCGAACGGCGTGGACGCGGCCCGGCTGCGCGGCTATCTGAACGAGGTCGTGAACGCCTCCGACCCGTTCTCCGGAGCCACCGACACCTACTGGACCGGCAAGGCCCTCGGCCGCCTCGCCCAGCTCGTCCCCGTCGCCGACCAGATCGGCGAGACCGCCACCCGCGACCGGCTGCTCGGCCTGCTCAAGGGCAGGCTCCAGGACTGGTTCACGGCGGGCGGCGCGAACGAGTTCAGCTACGACCAGGACTGGAAGACCCTCACCGGCTACCCCGCCTCCTACGGCAGTGACACCGAGCTGAACGACCACCACTTCCACTACGGCTACTACGTCTACGCGGCCGCGATCGTCGCCCAGTACGACCAGGGCTGGGCCGCCGACTCGGCCTGGGGCGGCATGGTCAAGACCCTCGTCCGGGACACCGCGAACCCGAGCCGCACCGACACCGCCTTCCCCTTCCTGCGGGGCTTCGACATCTACGCGGGCCACAGCTGGGCCTCCGGCCACCAGGGCTTCGCCGCCGGCAACAACCAGGAGTCCTCCTCCGAGTCCACCAACCTCAGCACGGCCCTGATCCTCTGGGGCTCCGCCACCGGCGACACCTCACTGCGTGACCTCGGCACCTTCCTGCTGACCACCGAGGCGGAGTCGATCGCCCAGTACTGGTTCGACGCCGACGAGCAGGTCTTCCCGTCCTCCTACGGCCATGACACGGCCGGCATGGTGTGGGGCAGCGGCGCCGCATACTCCACCTGGTGGACCGCCAACCCGGAGGAGATCCACGGCATCAACGTCCTTCCCGTGACCGGCGGTTCGCTGCACCTCGGCGGCGAGAAGGCCGCGATCCGGCGCAACATCGCCGAGATGGAGCGGGAGAACGGCGGCCCCGCCGTCGAATGGCGCGACATCCTCTGGGAGTTCCAGTCCCTCGCCGACCCCGGCACGGCCAAGTCGAAGTGGGACGCCGGCAACGCCGGTTACACGCCCGAGCAGGGTGAGTCCAAGGCGCACACCTACCACTGGATCAGCACCCTCGACTCCTCGGCGCCCCGGACGCCACCGTCACCGGTGACATCCCCTCGTCCGCCGTCTTCACCAAGGGCACGAGCCGGACCTACGCGGCCCACAACTACGGCTCCACTGCCCGTACCGTCACCTTCTCCGACGGCAAGTCCTCTCCGTACCGGCCCGTTCCACGGCGACCGGCACGGGTACCGGCTCGGAGGACCCCGACCCCGATCCGGACCCGCCGGCCGGCAACACCTTCCAGCTCCGCAGCGGCGGCACCCTGACCACGGCGTCGGGCACCACGGACGGCAGCGACACCATCGCCTCCGCCGGCGGCGCCAACCACGACGGCACCCCGTACCAGCCCCTCGTCTACGTGGCACGCGGCGTCAACGGCACCCTCACGCCGGGCGCGCAGACCGCGTTCCGGCTCCAGGTGGACGCGGGCACGTCGGTCGGTCTGGGCCAGCAGGCCCGGATCAGCTACGACCTCACCGGCGACGGCACCTTCGACCGCACGGAGACGTACCGCTACTTCGCGACCGACCCGGTCACCGGCTGGGAGGAGTACAGCCAGGCCCGCGGCCTGGCATCGTCCACCGGCACCCCGGGCAACCTCACCGGCGGCACCGTACGCCTCGAGGTGTGGAGCGCCATCGGCAACGGCACGTCGAAGCTGCGGACGGGGACGGACAAGTCCGTGGTGGTGATCCCGTACAGCTGACACCGCGGTGAACCGCCGTGCGGCGGGCATCGGTTCGCGACCGGTGCCCGTCGCAGGCTCCGCCAGGTTCCGCCTGTCGTGGGTGCCCCCGGTTCCCTGGTGGATCAGCGGTCGTCGGCCTGCCGGGTCAGCGCTCCGGCTCGAGGACGTCCGGCAGCGGTGCGCCGAACCACTTGTTCAGCGCGGCTCGCAGACCGCTGACGTCGTCCGCCTCGTGACCAGTCCACGCGATGTGGCAGTCGGGACGCAGCAGCAGCCCGGTCGCGCTCGTGCCGTCCGTCCTGCCGCTGACGACATCCACCCGGTCCCGCCAAGGCTTCGCCGCTTCGGCGAAGTCGCCGCCCAGGTCCAGCAGCAGGGGCCGGGCGGTGGTCGTCAGCTCGGCCAGCCGGCGGGGCCGGCCCCGGTGTCCACCACGAGGTCGGGAGCGAAGCCCTCGGTGGTTCCAGCGATCAGGTGGGCGATGCGTTCAATGGCTCCGGATGAGGCGAGGAGCTCACCGAAGACGGTCCGCAGGGCAGTGACCTCCGGTCCGGGGCGCACCAGCGCCGACTGCGACAGGGTCGACGCCACCACCCGTTCCGCGACCGGACGACGTTCCTCGTCGTAGGAGTCGAGCAGATCCTCGGGGCCCACCCGCGTACCGTGGCGGCCAGCTTCCAACCGAGGTTGACCGCGTCCTGCAGGCCGAGATTCAGGCCGGGGCCGCCGATCGCCGAGTGCACATGGGCCGCGTCACCCAGCAGCACGACCCGCCCCTCCCGGTAGCGCTCAGCCAGCCGGGTGTTTCCGCCGACGAGCCGGCGAAGCAGGTGCGGTCCGTCACCTTCCGGCGGACCTACCGGGACAGGCGCGCCCAGCACTCGTTCGGCGCTCGCCAGCATCTCCTCGAAGGTCATCGGCGTGGCGTGCTCGTCCGGCGTTCCGGTTTCGATGGTGTGAAGTGCGGGCACACGGCCGGGCAGCAGCCCCACACGATCGTGCCGCGGTCCGTGCGCACGTACAACGCGGGCGGCAGGCTGCCGTAGCCGGGGACGATCAGGTCGCTGTCCGGGCTCAGGTACTCGCCCGCCACGGACACGTTCGCGGACCGGGTGATGAAGTCGTCGTTACTGACGCCGGGGAAGTCGATGCCGGACAGGCGCCGCACCATGCTGCGCCCTCCGTCGGCCCCCACCAGGTAACGGGTGGTGAGAGTCTCACCGGTGGCCAGGGTGATCCGGACGCGGTCGTCGGTCTGGTGCAGATCGACCACTTCCTGCCCCATGCGGAGGTTGACACCGAGTTCTACGGCGCGTTCGGCGAGGACCCTCTCGATATGCTCCTGCGGCGCCGGAAGCAGGCGCACGGGGTTGTCCTCGAGGTCCGCGAGCTCCAGCGTGAACGCGCCGAACATGTAACGGGGTGCGGGCCGGGGCGGTTCGCTGGAGCCGCTGATGCGCGCGTAGAGGCCACGCCGGTCGAGCATCCGTACTATCTGACCGACCAGGCCGTTCGCCCGGGGCTCGGCCTTCGGGCCGGTGAGACGCTCGAGCACGACCGGACGCACCCCGGCCAACGCCAGCTCGCAGGCGAGCATTAATCCGTTCGGGCCGCCGCCGACGATCACCACGTCCAACATGAACATCCTCCGATGTGGGGCAGAGCCGGGCAGGGGCGCTGTAAGAGCCGGCCCGGCTGTGGGGTGAAGTGAGGGCGGCCTACGGAGTGGGGAGTCCAGCGGCCAGCAGGGTGAGAGCCCTGGACAGCAGGACCTCCATGGGCTCTTCCGCGTCGCCTTGTACGAACAGTTCCATCGCGACGTTGTAGGCAGCCATCACGCTCGCTGCCACCAGACGGGGTAGAGGTCGGACTCGGCATCTGTGCCCGTACGGTCAGCGATCGCCGCGGCGAGCTCCTTCTCCGCGATCTTGCCCGCTCGCAGCATCTCGGCTTCCAGTACCGGTTCGGCCAGCATCACCCGCACGCCCGCCACCCAGTCGCCGGGCTCCTGCGGCGGCATGTGCCGCACCTCCGGGCCGGGCTCCAACTGCCGTAGCACCGCACGCGTGATCGCCTCCCACAAGGGCTCACCCGACGGTCCGTGACGCAGCTCGACTGCGACCCGCAAGGAGCGCTCAAGGTGGCGAAACGCGATCGCTTCGGCCTTGCTGGAGAAGTAGTTGTTGAACGTGCGCGGAGACACGCCGACCGCCTCGGCGATGTCCTCGATCTTCACCTCGTTCAACCCGCGCTCGACAGTGAGCCTGACCGCGGCCCAGCTCAGCGCTGCCCGCGTGGCTTCCTTCTTTCGCTCCCGTAGACCACTCACACCAGCCACACTAGCAAAACTTGCGTGGCACGCAAATTTACCTTCCGCGCAAATAATTCGGTGTCCCATGTCACGGGGTTCCTCGCTGGCCAGAGGGGCGGGGGACATCGTGATCAGCGAGAACGGCAGTTCCTACGCGGTTCCGTGAACTACCGCGGGCCGCCGGCGTGTGACCGTCTCGGTCCGCTCCTGTCATGCGCCTGAGTCCTGACGTACAACAAGCTTGTCCCGCAAGGGAGTTGGCTGGTAACAGGCTGATACGGTTCCGGGCTGCGCTCTTCCTGGTGGGGGCCCGGTAGCCGCATGGTTGAGGCAGACCCTCACACCGGCGCGCACTCCACGTCCCGAAACGGAGCCGTCCCATGACCGAAGGCACACCCGAGAGACCGGACAGCACGCCCCCGCCACCCCGGCCGCACCGCCCACACTCACGGCCGCCTATGCCTACCCCATGGCCGCTCCGGCGAGCGGTACCAAAAGCGCACACTGACGGTCGTAGTCGCCGTCTTGGTGCTGCTGCTCGCCGCCGCCGGCGTCGCCTGGTGGGCGCTGGCCGGCGAGGAGGACCCTCGACCATGTCGAGGTCTCCGGCGGCAAGCTCGTCACCGGTGACAGCGACGCGTCCGAGGACTGCGACGACACCGACGAGTACACGTACAACGACTGTGACGTCGAGACCGAGGGGACCTACGAGTTCGTCTACAAAATCACGAACAAGGGGATGGGCCCGCCAATTACTCCGTCCTCGTCAACGCCTTCGACGAGGACGGCGACTTCCTCGGCCAGAGCTACATCGGGTCCGCCCACCTGGAGGCCGGCAAGACCGACGCCGACAAGAGCGAGTTCAACAATTACAGCGAACTGGAGGACGAGCGCAAGCTGTCCGACATCGCGTCCGTGAAGGTCGCCTACGTGGAGCGCGTGGCACTGGCCAACTGAGCAGGCGTACGGGGGTCCTGGTGGGGCCGGCTGCCGGGACCCTGCTCTCGCGGCTCCTGGTTCACCGGACGGATTCCGTGCGCCACGCGCCTACTCGGCATACGGATATGGGCGCTCCCGTAACACCGGCGCCGTCACCGCTGTTGAACGTCGTGAGTCCGGGCCCGGCCCGGTCCACCCTCGACACCGGAGACCAGAGAGCACCCGTGAACCCGTACCACACCACTCCGCCCCTGTCCCGGCCCTGGTGGCGGACCACCCCCGCCCTGCTCGGCCTGCTGGCCCTCGTCGCCCTGCTCAGCGCGACGCTCTTGCCGCTCGGCTTCCTCGTGATGATCGCCGCCATGGTGGCCGTATGGGTCCTGCCCGCATGGCGTTGGTACGCCAGACTCGGTGCCACGTTCGGCGCCTTCTTCCTGATGCTGATCAGCGCGGGCCTGAGCGGGCAACTCGACGACAGCGGGCCGGCCGAGCCGGCAGCCAGTGCGCAGGGCAACAACGGTAAGAAGGCCGAGGCCACTTCATCCTCCACCCCGGCGCCCGCGACGCTCGCCGACTACACGGGCACGGCTCTCGACGCGGCGGAGAAGGGCGCGCGTACGGCCGGCTTCGAGCCCGGACGTCACGACGCGTCGCCGGAGGACCGTCCGATCGTCGTGCGGTCGGCGTGGACGGTGTGTTTCCAGCAGACCGACACCGCCGCGAAGTCCGTCGCCTTCGCCGCCGTGAAGGACGGTGAGCCCTGCCCGTCGAAGGACGGCGGCCCTCTCCCTGGCCGACGATGCCCGATGTCGAGGGCGACACCTACAACACGGCGGTCAAGGCACTGGACCGTGCCGGAATCGACCTCGACAGTGTCACGCTCGACGACGTCTACCTCGACGTCGACACTCCCACGGCCGAGGAGGCCGCCGAGAAGGGCGACGAGTGGCGGGTGTGCTTCCAACGCCCGGACGAGAACAGCGAGGTGACTTCCACGACCAAGGTCCACCTCGACCTGGGGCGGTGGACCGACGCGGATCGCGTCCAGAAGTGCCCGTCGGTGAAGGACACGACGTACAGGGTCCCTGCCCATGACCCGGGCCGGGGCGACGGCGACGATGCGTCGTCCGCTGACAGCAGCACGGACGACGACTCCTCGTCGTCCGGCCGCAGTTCCGGCGGCGGCTCCTCGTCGTCCAGCGGTGGGAGTACCGGAGGTAGTTCCTCGTCGTCCAGCGGTGGCAGTACCGGCGGTGGCTCCTCGTCGTCCGGCGGTGGCAGCGGTGCCGGTACCGTGCACCCCGGTTCCTACTGCTCGCCGTCCGGCGCCACCGGTGTGACCAGGGCCGGGACCCCCATGGTCTGCGGTCCGGGCTCCGACGGCCGTAACCGCTGGCGTTCCTCCTGACCCGTCCCACACCGCACTCCGCGCCGGTCGCGGTCCAGCCGGTCTCCGCCCGTAACGGTCAGCGGCACGGCCCATACCCATAACTGTACACAGACTCACGCGCACAACTCGTTGACATCATCAACACACCTCCTCCATGCTTCGGTTCACGACGGCGCGATCGCTTCGGCTGCGCGACCGCCTCCGCTCACCGACGCAGGGAGAGACGTGATTCCGCAGAACCACCCGCAGGGCCCGTCCCACATACGGCCGCTGTACAAGCGCAAGAGACTCTGGGCCGCCTGCGTCGCCGTGTTCGCCCTGGGGGCGATCGGCGGCACCCAGTCCGCGCAGGACGAGGTGGACGCCGCCCAGGCCCTGGCCGCCAAGCCCGTACCGACCGTTACGACCACGACGACGGCGACGGCGACGGCGACCGTCACCGCCGAACCGAAGCCCGCCCCCACGGTCACCAAAACCAAGAAGGTCACCACCCCGGCCCGACCGTCACTGTCACCGTCACCAAGACCGCCCGGCCCGCCGCCGGATCCGGCACCAGCGGCTCCGGCGGCGACGGCGGCTCGGGAACCTGCTCCATCACCTCCAACGCGGGCAACTGCTACCAGGCGGGGCAGTTCTGCCGTAACAGCGACCACGGCGCCACGACGACGACCGCGGGCGGCACCCGGATCACCTGCCGATTCAGCTCGAACGCCTGGCGCTGGTCGTACTCCTGACCGGCGCTTCCCGTGTCACCGACGAGCACCACCCATGAACGTCACCAGGGCTCAAGAGGTCATCCGCGTCGGCCCTGGGGCGCATTCTGGTCGCGCCAGTCCCGCGGGGTGATTCCGTAGGTCTGTCTGAACGTCTTGCTGAAGTGGGTCGCGTTCGGGAAGCCCCAGCTTCGGCCTATCGCCGCGATGGTGCGCAGACGGGCGTGGGGGCCGGCCAGTTCGCGTCTGCATGCGGCCAGGCGGCGGGTGCGGATCCAGTCGCCGAGGCTGATGCCCGAGCGGGACAGTACGGCGTAGAGGTGGCGTACGGAGATGCCGTGGGCGGCGGCGATCCGTGGTGGGGAGAGATCGGGATCGGCCAGGTGCTCGCGGATGTACTGGGTGATGCGCAGGCTGAGAGTGGCCTCCAACGGGCGCTGTGACAGGCCGGAGTTGCCGTGCTGGATCGTCAGAACGGCGCGGAGGAGTTCGACGCTGGGCTGTACGACGGCGTCCGCGTGAGTGCCTTCGTGCAGGGTGTCGCTGACGGCCAGCTGGGAGAAGTAGGTGAAGGCCATTCCCGCGACGGGATTGTCGGAGCCCAGGGTGACCGTGGTGGTGTCCCGTAACAGGCGGTCGGGGAGTGCGAGTGCCGCGCGGGGAAGCGCAGGAAGTGGTGGTCGACTCCCTCGTCGAAGAGGAGGGTGTACGGGGTGATCGATTCGTAGACTGCGAACTCGCCCGGTGTCAGCACGCATTGGCGGCTGTTCTGCGCCACGAGGCTGGTGCCCGACACCTGTAGGCCCAGGAAGACGGCGGGTTCCTCGTCGGTCCGGGCCTGCCGTTCCGTGCGGTGGACGGTGACCGCGGTCGCCCGCGCCGAGCACATCCTGAGGGGTCCCACGGCGCCGAGCCCGATGCGGACGGAGACGTCCTCGGCCGGGGGACGATGGTCGATGTCGACCGCCACCAGGGATTCCCACACCGCGTGCCGGACCACTTCCTCCCGGTCCCCGGCGCTACGTACGCGGTGTCCAGGACCGGACTCATTGGCGGCCCCTCGTCCGCGCCGGTCGTGGTGCCGGTGTGACACCGCCTCGCCCCGTTCCCCACAAGTCACTCCTCGCCCGGACACGCCGCCCGCGTGAAGCCGTACACCACGACTATGGGTGACTTTAACGTCCGTGACCGACAACGTCGTTGAGGCCATGCCGCCCGTCCTCCGGCGGGCTGCCTACCGCAGGAGCGACGCGGGCCGGCGCAGTGCGTGCCACAGTCCCGCCCCGAGCGGTACGACGGTCATGGTGAAGAAGACCCAGAACAGGAACTCGGCACCGGGCGCGAGGTCGTAGACGGTGCCGTCCTCCCACCGGCAGTAGGCGCGCGGCGGAAACGGCGTGGAAATCCCCGAGACCTCACCGTCACCGAGGATGCCCTGGCGCATCGGCTCCTGCGGGCAGGGGGCGGTGTCCGGGAACAGGGACGCGTCGTCCGCCCTCATGATCACGGCCCAGGTGAGGGCACCGAACGGCACCGTCCAGAAGACGGAGGTCCGCACCCACACCGACAGCAGCGGATGCACCAGCAGCCCCCGCAGCGCCACCCACCCGACCACGAGCCCGCCGAAGACCGCGAGCAGCGTCATGACACCCCTGGTTCGTCGACACACCCGTCACTCCCGCCGAGTCCCGTGCCGGGACGACCCTAGCCCCGGCGGGCATCCCGGACGTACACGAGCCCGTCGGTGCGGGGCAGTTGGGCGGGGTCGAGTGGGGCGTAGCCGAAGTACGGGGACACCCGGGTCGCGGGGCGGGGGTCGGGGGTCGGGGTCGGGGAGCATGATGGCCAGCCGGGAGGCGTCGACGACGCGGCGGTCCTCGGGGAGGGCGTAGAGGAGTCCTTCGAGAGTGTCGGGGGACGGGGTGTCCACTCCGTGGTGCCGGATCGTGCCGAGGGCCGTGGCCAGGAAGGCGTACCGCTCGCCGAGTCGGGCGCTCACCAGCGCACCGGCGCTCCACCACTCCAGCAGCGGATGGTCCCACATCCGCAGCGCGCTCCTGGTGCGCTGAATGTGGCTGTTGTGGGCGCTGACGAGTGCCGGTCCCCGTTCGGCGAGGGCGAGGAGGTTGCCGGCCATCATGGCGTCCCGTGTGGCCAGCAGTCGTGTCATGCGGGCCGGTGAGGTGTCGGCCATCGGCGCGATGCCCGGATGGTCCACCAACTCAGGCGGGGCGGCTATCTGTTGGATCAGATCGCACCGCTGCTCGCGCAGGTGCGGGCGGCCGGCGGACCGGAACCGCTGGAGGGCGCGCTACGTGACTGGCACGGCCGGTTGGCCACCCGCGGCCGAACGATGCTCACCGGGGCCGCCGAACTGGCGGCGTACCTCCGTGATCTCGAGGAAGCCGGCGGGACGGTGCGATGAGTCGCGACGGCGCGGCCGGTCCGTACACCGGGAAGATCAAGCAGGTCTCCCTGTCCACGGGGAGGAACGACCCCATGGACAGCGACGATCTGACCTGCTGATCCGACGGTGGGCGGTCGCGGGTGGCCTGCGGCCGGGTCGCGCAGTCTCCGCACCCCGGGGACGACGGCCACCGGGTCCGAGGAGCGTGCCCCGCTACAGCCCCGCTCGCGAGAGCAGCACCGGCAGCGCCTCCGGCTTCACCTTCTGTACCGACCGGACCTGGCCCAGGCTCAGTTCGTCCCGGCTCACCGGGTCGCGGTAGAGCGACTTCGTCGCCTCGGTCAGCAGGGTGACGGGTACCACGAAGGGGATGTCGGGGTCCTCGTCGTCGGAGCGGGGTTCCTCGTCGACCTCGGCCACGGCGGCGACCACCGCCTCGGGTCTGGTGAAGAGGAACCAGAGACGGTCACCGGGTTCCATACGGTTGCGGCGGCCGAGCCAGAGCTCCAACGCGGGTTCCTCTTGCGCCAGTTGGAGCATCGTCTCCCTGTCGGACGGTTCACCGTCCAGTGTGTCCCTGCGCGGATCGAGGATGTAGATCCAGTCCGCCATGCAAATCCCCTTCGTTCAGGACGCTCGGCCCGCGTGAAGACACTTCGATGCAGCGTCTCATCGTGCCAGACACCTGGGGAATTCGCGTACACGTTTTCGACACGAAGGTGTCAGGTGCCGGGTTTCAGCGCCCCGTTGCTCAGTCCGTCACGGGCCAGCGCCGCGATCTGGCGGCTGAGTTCCGTCACCCGGCGCGACCGCTCCTCGAACTCGCGCAGCGCGTGGAAGGCGGCGCCGTAACCGCGTTGGGCGGTGATGTCCATCTGCGGGATGCGGGCGCCCTTGCTGTCGAGGCGGAAGGTGCCGCTGGCGGTGGTGGAGCGGCGGCTGTTGGCGGCACTGTGCAGGAAACCCTGGAGGAAGTCCGTGTCGAGCTGGTCGCTGACGGAGACCGGTTCCGGGTCGGCGTATTCGACCAGACCGGCCCGGGTCAGGTCGGCGACGCTGACACTGGGGCCGTCCAGGGCGCCGGTGCCTTCGCCGGCGACGAAAGCGGGCAGGAGCTCGGTCAGGCGCCGCACGTGGTCGGTGAGTTCCTGGCGCAGGGTGTCGTACTCCGTCACGTAGTCGCGGTGGAACTCCTCGACGCGGCGGCTCGGGGTGAGGTCGACCGTGTCGTCGAGCAGGTCGATCTGGGGGACCTCGGTGATCTGCCGGGGCCCCGGCTCCAGGGGGCCGTCCGGGTCGTTGGAGGTGAGGTCGACCATGCGTACGGTGCCGGCCGTGTCGTCCGGGGTGCGCGGTCGGCGCAGATGCCACAGATGGACGGGGAGGAGTGCGCGGCGGCCGTGCCGGGGGCCAGGGCGGTGACCTGGGTGAGGATGCCCCGGCGGACGAGTTCGGCGCGGATACGGCGGCCGGCCTTGCGGTACGCCACCGAGGCGGGCATGACCATCACGACCCGGCCACCGGGTGCGGTGTGCGCGTACGCGTGCTGGAGCCAGGCCAGTTCACCCTCGGCTCGGGAGGGTGTGCCGAGTTCCCAGCGGGGGTCGAGGAGGAGTTCCTCCCTGCCCCAGTCGGTGTCGCTGACCGGCGGGTCGCAGACGACGAGGTCGGCCTTGAGGCCGGGCCACCGGTCCGCGCGCAGCGAGTCGCCCTGGGCGATCTCGGTGCGGGTGAGTCCGGCGAGGTCGGCCCGTGCCTGTGCGAGGCGGGCGCTGCGGGGGTCGGCTTCCTGGCCGTGCCGCCGCGCGCCTGGTCCGGCGCCGAGGGCGAACAGCAGCGTGCCGATGCCGCAGGCGGGGTCGAGCAGTACCGCGTCGGCCGCCACGTCTCCGGCGAAGTGCCGGACGGCCCGGACGACGCGGGGCGAGGTCACCTGCTCCGAACCGGCCCGACGTACGGAGTCGGTGAAGCGCTCGGCGAGGCCGTTGACCACGTCGGCGGCGGAACCGCCGGACGCCATCCGGCGGGCGAGCCGGACCGCCTGCTCGGGCAGCGCGGCCGGCGTCTTCTGCCGGGGGCGGCGAGGGTGTGCGCGATGTCCGCGAGTCCGCCGAGGATGTCGTCGCCGTAGGACCCGCGCAGCACCTGCCAGAGCTGGACCTCGTCGGTGACGTCCTGGCCCTTGCTCTGCTTGTCCAGCCATGCCTGGACCTCGGCGAGGTCGAACAGGGGCTGTTGGCGCCGCCACCGACCGGAGCGGGAAGTCGTCGTACCGCCGCCGCCAGTTGGAGACGGCGGCGCGGGTGACACCCGCGATACGGGCGATCTCGGAACCGGTGACCGACGGGTTCGCAGGCGTGGCCGGGGTCTCTGGCATACCCCTACGGTACACAGCGCCGCGACCACGTTTCAATGAACGACGGTTGTTGACGACGTCAACCGGTCACTCGTCGGAGTTGTCCGTCCGGAGAACTCGGCTCCGGTACCCGCTTCTCCCGCTCATCGCCGGTGAGACCGCCGTGCGGTCCGTGCCCGTGCGGCCACGCGTTCGCGGCTCACCACCGTCGGTTCACCGTCCGGGCGGACCGCCGCACACCCGCCGCCGCCCTTCACGGCTGGGGCGCGGGAGTCCCGGGGCAGGCCGCGCCGGAGGCCCGTACGGCACGTGTTCCCGCTGTTCCACGCGTTGTCAGTGGCTGCCGATAGCTTGATCTCGTTGCGCCGTTCTGGCGTTGACGTCCCCTTTCGCATGCATGGGAGATGGTGCGCGTTGTCGGTCTGGGAGAAGTCGAGCACGGCCCGGGTGGTGCCGTCCGCGCGGCCGCGGAAGCTCGCGAAGGTGCCTTTCGTGGAGCTGGCCGACGGGCGGTTGCAGGGGTGGTGTCCAGCGGGTCGGACATCGGGCGGGTGTACGTGTCCTCCGTCGAGGCGGGGTCGTTCGCGTTCGCGTGCAGCACCAACAACAACCGGCCCTGCGGCGGGGCGCGCGGCTGGTTCTGCAATCACATACGCGCGCTGATCGGTGAGGCCGTGCTGCAGTACGGCGTCGAGCGGGTGGCCCGGTATCTGAAGGCCGAGGTCGCCGGGGAGGCGCCGGACGCCGACTCGGTCACCCACGCGATGACCGCCACGCGCCCCGCGCAGGGTGACAGTTCGGCGGCGGCGCAGGTGTTCAGCCGTTTCCTGCTGCACCTGGCCTATCTCGAACTGGCGCCCAGCACCGCCCCGTTGGCCGAGATGCAGTGGTTCCCGACGACGAGGGCGGTGGCGTGATGCGTGCCGATCTGCTGTACGACGGGATCGACGGGCTCGACGAGGCGCTCGCGGCCGTGGACGGCTTCGACGAGGTGCTGGTCTCCGGACTGCTGCGTCCGGGGCCCGCCCAGGCTGCGGGTCTGGCCGGTATCGCCGAGGCTGTCGCGGGGTCGCCACTGGCGGCGCGGGTCGCGGAGGCTGCCGAGGAGGCGGCCGCGGGGACGGCCGGCGAGGATCACCTCATGGCCCTCGCGGGCGCTCGCACGGCGCTGCTCGGTTCGGCGCACGACGCGCTCCTCGCGCGGGTGGAGGAGGCCGTCGGGCGGACGCGTGCCGAGGAGGACGGCACCACGCCGGCCGTCGCGGCGGAGCCTGCGGCCAACCTGTGCGCGGCCGCCCGCAGTTGGCTGTGCGATCTCGCGCGGGTCGGCTGGCACGGGATCGACCGTGAACTGATCGCCGGTGCCGCGCCCGTCGTGTCCGCGATGCTGCCCGACCCGGCGCTGCGCCGCCAGGCCACGCTGCTCGACGGTTTCGCCGCCGAACTGGCCGCGTCCTGCCCCGGCGCGACGCTGGAGCGCGTTCCAGTACGGCGGTGGGCCGACCTCTGGTCGCGGGCCATGCTGCTGACCCTGCCCGGCGCGGCGTCCGCCCCCGCCGTCGGCGAGGCGACCGGGCGGCTGCTCCCGCTCGGCGTCGACGTACAGGAGCACGCCACCGCCGTACAGGCTCAGGTGCACGCGGTGTTCGAGCCGGCCGGCGGCGGTCCGCCGAAGCTGGTGCGGGCCTCGGTGTCCGCGCCGAAGCCCGACACGGTCGTCGGGGCCGGACTGTGGCAGTTGCTGCGGCCGCACATGTCGCTGCTCACCGCCGTGAGCGAGGGGCGGGCGATGGACCTGGACGCGATGCCCGTCACCGGTGAGGGCGATCTGCTCTGGGACGACGCACGGGCCCGTGCGGGCGAGCCCGCCGAGGTGTTCGCCACCGCGCGGGTGGCGCTGCCGACCGCGGCCGCGTTCGCGACGGCGCCGCTCGACCGGCATCCGGCCAGGATCGCCGTGCCCGTCCTGCTGGAGGGGTACGCCGTGGAGGAGGACGCGTTCCAGGTCGCCGGCGTGCGTCTCGCCGTGGACACCGACCGTGTTCCGGCCGCCGGACCGCTCACCCCCGAGGCCGTCGCCTCGTCCGGTGCGTGTGTCGGGCTGCTGCGGTGGGACGCCGGGGAGTTCCTGGTACAGCCGCTCGCCGTGGAGCGGATGGTGCGGAAGAAGGCCGTCGCCGTGCACGCGGGCGCGTGGGCCGGGGTACGGCGGACAAGGCCGGGGTGCGTGCCGAGAAGGCCGCCACCGATGCCGTGAAGGTGCTGCGCGAGCGCGCGGGAAAGCTGCTGCGGAAATGAGCGGGCAGACCATCAAGGGCACCGCCGGGCCCGATCCGGACGAGAACCGGCGGCAGGTGCTGTACTGGCGGCTGCTGGCCCGCCTCTTCGACAGCGAGGAGCAGGCGTCTCTGGAGTCGGCGAGTCTGGCCGTGGTCGAGGACATCGGCCTGCCGCCCGCGCTGCTGGACCCCGGCGCGTCCGTCGACTCCGTCGTGCAGCGGCACCCGGAGCTGGCCGCCGAGTTCGACGGGCTGATGACACCCGGTCCGGACGAGGACGGCGGGCGGGACCGGGCCGCCGAGGTACGGCGCGCGGCGCTCGCGTCGAAGGTGCTGCTGAACGTGTTCGCCCGCGAGCCCGGCACGGTCACCGCGGAGCAGCTGGCGCGCTGGCAGTCCGACGCGGGCTGGCTGGAGCGGGCACTGGGCTGCCGGCCCGGCGAGCTGCGCGGCGGGCGTGCGGGAGGCGGCACGGGTCGTGCGGGCGGCGGCACCGGTCGCGCGGGCGGCGGCACCGGTCGCGCGGGCGGCGGGCAGGGCGTCAGCCCCACCGGCACCGGCTTCGGCGGTCCCACGCCCGACCTCAGCCGGCTCATCCCCGAGATCGGGCCGGAGCTGGGCTCCATCGAGGCCGGTCTCGTCAGGCGCATGCGGCTGCGCGAGGTCCTCGCCGACCCCGCGCTGGCCTCCCGGCTGACACCGAGCATGTCGCTGATCGAACAGCTGCTGCGCGACAAGGACAACCTCTCCGGTGTCGCCCTCGCCAACGCCAAGTCCCTGATCCGGCGTTACGTCGACGAGGTCACCGAAGTACTGCGCACCCAGGTGGAGAAGTCCACGGTCGGCGAGCTCGACCGGTCCGTCCCGCCCAAACGGGTCTACCGCAACCTCGATATCGACCGCACCATCTGGAAGAACCTCGTCAACTGGGACCCGGAGGAGGAGCGGCTCTACGTCGACCGGCTCTACTACCGGCACACCAGCCGCAAGACGACACCGCAGCGGCTCATCGTGGTGGTGGACCAGTCGGGGTCGATGGTCGACTCGATGGTCAACTGCACCATCCTGGCGTCCATCTTCGCCGGACTGCCGAAGGTCGACGTGCACCTGATCGCGTACGACACGCAGGCGCTGGACCTCACGCCCTGGGCGCACGACCCGTTCGAGACGCTGCTGCGGACCCAGCTCGGCGGCGGCACCGACGGCACGGTCGCCATGGCGCTCGCCCAGCCGAAGATCGCGGAGCCGCGCAACACCGTCGTGGTGTGGATCTCCGACTTCTTCGAATGGCGCACCGACGAGCTGTTCGAGAGCATGGCCGCCATCCACCGTTCGGGGCGAAGTTCATCCCGGTGGGTTCGGTGACCAGCTCGGGGCGCGGCAGCGTCAACCCGTGGTTCCGGGAGAAGTTCAAGGACCTCGGTACGCCGGTGATCTCCGGCCACATCAAGAAGCTCGTGCACGAACTCAAGACGTTCCTCACCTGATCACCGTTCGCCCACGTCGCCGTGATCACCGTACGAAAGGCCTTTCACTCATGTCCGACCTGCTGCGCGCCCTGCCGAGATCAAGTACGCCGAGGAGCTCGACTGGCTCGAATCGATCGACGACGGCCCCAAGCCGTTCTCGTGGCGGCTGTCCCCGAAGATGGTCCGTCTGTTCATCCTGGGCTCCGAGCGGGCCGACGGACTGGACCGGGAGGTGTCGCAGAAGTGGTTCGGCGACCGCAGCTTCGTGGAGCGGTCCATCGTCACCCTCGCCTCCGACCGCGGTCTGCTGCTCATCGGCGACCCCGGCACGGGCAAGAGCTGGCTGGCGGAGCTGCTGTCCGCGGCGATCTCCCGCAACTCCACGCTGGTGGTGCAGGGTACGGCCGGCACCACCGAGGACCACATCAAGTACTCGTGGAACGTGTCGATGGTCATCGCCAAGGGCCAGTCACGGGAGTCGATGATCCCCTCGCCGATCATGACGGCGATGGAAGCCGGCTCGATCGGCCGATTCGAGGAGCTGACCCGGTCGACGAGCGATGTGCAGGACGCGCTGATCTCGATCCTCTCCGAGAAGTACATCTCGGTGCCCGAGCTGGAGAGCGGCGGCGGTGACGACAACATCGTCTTCGCCAAGCCGGGCTTTTCCGTCATCGCCACGGCCAACAGCCGCGACCGGGGCGTCAACGACCTGTCCTCCGCGCTGAAGCGGCGCTTCAACTTCGTCCGCATCCCGGTGGTGACGAACAAGAAGAGCGAGGCGGAGATCGTCCGCTTCCGCACCGAGGAGCTGCTGCGCAGGCACCGGATAGAGCTGGACGTGCCGCCGACCCTGCTGGACGTGCTGCTGCAGAGCTTCGCCGATCTGCGGGCATCCGCCGCAGCCGCCGGCAGCGACGACGAGAAGCTGGAGTCCGCCCTGTCGACGGCCGAGCAGATCGGTGTGCTGGAGGACGCCGTCCTGCACAGCAACTTCTTCGGCGAGCGCGCCCTGACCGCCCGAACCCTCGCCTCCTCGCTGGTCGGCTCCCTCACCCGGCGCGAGCCCGAGGACCTGGCCATCTTCAACAAGTATCTGCACGGTGTCGTCGAGCCGCGCAGCAAGGAAGAGGGCGGCTCCTGGCCCGAGTTCCTCGAGGGCGGGCGCGACGCGATCGCCACCCTGTCATGAGCGGGCCCCACGAGAGCACGTCGTTCGCCGCACTGCGCGGTCAACTTCAGGAAGCCGCGACCGAGTTCGCGGAGGGGCCGGACGCCCTGGAGGGCATCCTGCTCGGCATGGTCGACGACGTCGACCGGGCGGTGCGGGAGCCGCTGGAGATCTTCCCCGTCTGCCACCACTCCCCGCCTCCGCGCTCGCCATGGCCCGGCGGCTGTGGGAGAAGCAGCCCAAGGTGGTGTACCTGGAGCTGTGCGAGGACATGGCCCCGCTGCTGACGGAGCTGCGCAACTGCCGGCTGCCGGTGGCGGTGCAGGCGTTCGCCGGTGACGTCGACGGCTTTCCCGCCGAGTGGGCGCCGCTGTCGGTGGTGGCGCCGGTCACCGAGGCGTCGGCCGAGTACCAGGCGATCGCGTACGCCCTGGACACCCCGGGCGTGGAACTGGTCCTGGTCGACCGGTCCACGGACCATGTCTTCCAGTGGGACCGCGGGGACTCGGCCGAAGTCCCGGAGGAGGCGGAGGCCGCGCTGCACGGTGAGGCCGTCGGCGTGGAGATCGGCGATCTGCGGCCGCGCTTCGCCGAGTTGGAGGAGCATCTGCTGCGCCACGGCAAGGTGCGGCACTGGTCGGAGTGGTGGCACCAGTACGTCGAGGTCCCGCTCGGGGACAGCGACCACGCCACCTACCGCCAGGTGATGTTCCTCATCGGCAGCCTGTTCCGGCGGCTCACCCCGCCGACGGGGCCAGGCTGCGGGTGGACGAGGACCGCGAGCGGTACATGTGGACCCGGATGCGGGAGCATCTGGCGGCGACCGGCACGGACCCGGAGGACTGTCTCTATGTGTGCGGGGCGTTCCACGCAGCCAGCCGGGTGGAGGAGTTCGGCTTGGCGGGACGCTCGGACACGTTCACGATCTCGCCCCGTACCGCAACCACCTGGCAGTACGGGCTGATCCCGTCCAGCCACGCGGCGATCGAGGCACAGTTCGGCCTCGCCGCCGGCTCGGTGTCGATCGCGGCGACGGAATGGGCGAAGGGGCTGAAGCGCACCCGCGTGAAGCCGTACGTGCTGGAAGGGCAGGCCGGAAAGAAGAAGTCCACGGCGAAGAAGGCCGCCGTGGTCCCGGCCCCGCCCCCGGGGCGCCCGCAGCGGACCGACTGTCCGGCTTCCTGCGGCGGCCGCCGGTACTCGACGGACTGGACGAGGCCGAACTCCTCGGCTGGTCGGTGGAGATCGTCCGCGCGGCCCGGCGCAACGGCTACCTCGCCTCGACCGCCGACGCCATCGCCGTCTTCGAGACGTCGATCCTGCTCGCCGGCATGCGCGACCGGGCCAAGCCGACGCCGTACGACTTCCAGGACGCGGCGGTCACCTGTATCGAGAAGGACAGCGTCCCCGGGCGGCGGGACGTGCGGCGGCTCGTCGAGATCATGATGGGCGGCGACCGGATCGGCCAGGTCGGCTACGAGTCACTGCCGCCGCTCGCCCGCGACGTGTACGACCGGCTCGCACCGCTGGAACTGAAGCTGGAGCAGCGCGGGGTGCGCCGGGCGCTGCTGGACATGGCCTCCCGGCCCGAACTGCGTTCGTGCTCGGATGTGTTGTGGATGCTGCGGCGCCTGATGCCGCAGGGCGCGGCACGGCCCATCATGGGTGAGCGGCGGCTCGGCGAGCGGTCGATCCAGGAGTCGTGGGACCTCGCGCTCGGCACGCACCAGCGGGCCCTGATCGAGCTCGGCTACGAGGGCGTCAGTCTGGAGCAGGTGCTGGAGCAGCGGCTGCGGCGCGACGCGTACGGTCCGCGGGCGACCACGGCGAGCGTGCTCGCGGCGGTCGAGGACGCGCTCCTGTACCTGCGCGGCCACCGCCTCGCCGACGAACTCGGCACGCATGCACTGAAGTTGCTCGCCGCCGAACGCAGCGTCGACGGGGCGCCGGAGGTGCTGCGCCGGGTGCGGACGCTGCTGGCGTACTACCGCACCAGCGAGCCGGTGCTGCCGGGGTGGATCGAGTCGTTCGTCAAGGCCGGTTACGCCCATTACTGCACGCTGCTGCCGACGGCGTTCCGGGACGAGGACGCGACGGTGGGGCAGGTCGCGGCGATGCTCGGCTTCCTGTTCTCCATGGAGAGCCTCGCCCTGTCCCTGGGCTGCGACCGGCACCAGCTGGAGCTCGCCGTCGCGCAGTCCCACCCCGACGACCTGGCGAAGACGGCCCTGCTGTGGGCGGCCCAGGTGCAGCTCGGCACCCTGTCTCGCGCGGAATTGCGGGCACGGTGCGACGAACTGCTGGACAACCCGCTGGTGGTGTCCTCCTACCCGCGCTACCTGAGCGGTTTCGTCCACGCGCTGGAGCCGGTGCCGGGGCTGGCGGACGTGGTGGTCGAGGCGGTCTCGAACGCGTTCGGCCGCCTGCCGGACACGGTCCTGCTCCCATGGCTCCCGCTCCTGATCACCACCCTGTGCTCGGGCGCGGCGGACCTGGCCCCGCTGATGATCCGCGAGGCGGGCCGAGTCTTCCCGGGCCGTCTCGAGACCCTGGACTCCTGGGTGCCCCGTGGCGGGCACCACAGCAGACCCCCTTCACACCCAAGCCGGTACACCGCGGCACGCCCCTCCTCGCGTCACACCCGGCAACGTGCGACGCGGTGGCGCACCTCCTCGGCTGCGAGGACGGCTGGTCCCGGCCCGAGACCCCGCCAGCCCCCGCGCTGCTGACCGCACACCCGGCGACCTGCGACGCGGTGGCGGAACTGCTGGGGTGCGGCGGGGGTGGGTGACGGCGGCCCCGTCGTGGCCGGGCACGGTCCTGACGGAGCGGCACCCCGAGACGGCGAGGGCGCTGGCGTCGCTGCTGGCCGGGGGTGAGTGGGTGGCAGGGTGCCGGGCTTCCGGGGCCCTGCCACAGGGCTTCGGGCGGTCTCCCTTCGCCATAGCGCGGAAGCAGGCGTTCGAGGCACCACATAGAACTTTCCGCCGACGCGGTGGGTCACGGCCGCGTCGCCGCCCCACCTCACTGAGGTCGGTGACTCCCGCCTCGGCCACGAGAACTGCCAGTTGCTCGCGCAGCCTCGTAGCCTCCCCGTTTCACATTGCCGAGATCCGCTCCTACTCCGCGATCGACGGACCCGTGCCGCCGTCGTCCACTAGGCAGTTTCGTTTGGATCACCAGCTTGGTGGTGCTCGGGTTTCCAGAACCGGTTGGTCCAGCGTTCCGCCAAGCGGTGCGCCTCGTCGCAGATCAGCACGTCCAGGGGCGGGTCCGGCGGCGTGACGAAGTTGCTGAAGCAGGTGAAGCTCTCCCTGAACCTCCCGGTCCCCGTATCCGACGTGCTCCTGGATGGCGCCGTGGAAGGCTCTACTGCCACTGGCCTCACCGGAGACCGTGCAGGTGACTGACGGAGGAGAGCGTCCGGAGCCGGAGTGAGGATTCTTTGGAAGACCCAGGAAGGCAATGGGTCCGCTGGTCGAGCTCGTCGCGCTGCCGGTTCGGCATCTGAGCGTCAGCAGTGTCTTTCTTTCATTCCGCAAGCCACTGAAAGACATGAGACATCCAAGTCGCCTTGTTTGACTACATGTTGACCACATAGCCTGACATTCACTTTCAGGAACTCGAGTCGTACCGTCAGATCGGAGCACACAAGAGCGGGGGACCAGGTCATGGTTGTGGTGATGACGGCCGCGGCCATCTGGAGTGTGCTGCAGTTGTTCGCTGTCGCATGGCCGACACGTTCCGTTCGACTGTCGACCGTGCTGGTCGCCTTCGCGGTCGGCGTGTACGGGTGCGGTGTCGCGGCGGGACTGCTGGAAATCGCGTACACACGCTTATACGCGGATCAGTCCGGGTTGTCCCTGGTGAAGGTGGAGTCCGTCACGAGCTACACGGTGGCGCCCTGGGTGGAGGAACTCGTCAAAGTCTCACCACTCCTGCTGGCCGGACTGAACCTGAAAGTCCGACAGCAGTGGGGAATGGCCGACTTCGTAGTGGTGGGCGCCGCCCTGGGTGGCGGTTTCGGGCTGTTGGAGGCGGTACTCAGGTTCGGCCTGGACGTGGATCGAACTCTTGCACGTGACGGCGGATGGATCATCCCGGACTCGCTGTTCCCGCCCTACGTACCCAGCCCGGACGAGGTCTTCACTGCCTGGCTGCCCGCACCTTTCGGACAGTTGTCGACGGGCAGCGCGCTGTCCGCCCAGACATTCACGCATCTGGTATGGACCTCCGTGGCCGGCCTGGGCGCCGGTCTTCTGTGGCGCGGCAGGGGATGGGTGCGCCTCCTGGCGGCGGGGCCGGTTCTGGCGGCGGCCACACATCACACACTGACCAACTACACCGTTCAAAATACCGGTGGGCAGGCCGCGCAATGGCTCGAGACACTGGACGCCAAAGCATGGGCCGCCCCGCTGGTCTGTCTGGCCATTGCCATGGTCGTCGATGTGCGCCAGTTGCACCGCGGAAAGCGCACGATGCCGGATGTGCTCCAGGCATCCGAGCGGTCCGATGGCGACAGCGTGGGCGCTCTGCTGCGCTACGCCGCCTGGAGCTTCCCCTGGAGCCTGCTCATCGCCCTGCGCATGCTGCGACTGCGCCGCTCCTTGCTGTACGCCGACGCGGTGGCGTCCTCCGGCGACGCCACCGGGCAACTCCGTACAGCCGTCGGCGACATCACCTCCCGGATGGATGCCTCCGACCGTCGAGACGCCTGGCGGAGGGACACCCTGCGAGCCCGGTTGCAGCACGTCCGGCCACGCAACGCCCGCCGGATGTGGCTCTTCCTCATCCCCTGCGCGCTGAGTCTGCCAGCGTTACTGTTCCTCGGCGTCGGCTCCTTCACCGCGACATCCGGCCTTCAGGAGTTCTTCCGCACCGGCGCGGGACCGAAAATCCTTTGGGCTTCGGGGCCGCCGCCCTCCTCTGGATCGCCTGGCAGTCGTACGTCCTCCTGCGCGCCTGGCGAAATATGTCGGCCCAGCTCTTGGGTGAGCCACTCGCCGTCCACCGCTTCCGTCTCACCATCGCGCTCGGGGCGGGCACGACGGGCCTCTTCCTTCTCCATCGGGGACTCGGCAGCGCGGGTCCGAATGGCAGGTCCATCTCGACCTTCCACCTCCTGGACGCGCTCGACACCTTCCTGGTCCACCTCGGCTTCGCCCTTCTTCTCCTGTCACTGCTCGCGCTGTTCCCTCCGGGGAAGTCGCCCTCGCCGGAGTGGGTGCGGTCGGTTCGGCCGCGGCCGGAACCGTGTTCCCCGCCGCTCTTCTCGGTACTGCGGGCATCGTTCTCATGGTCGTGGGCGCGGGAGCCGGCTCCTCCGACGTTCCTTCCCACATGCGTGGCCTCGCAACAAGCGGAAAGGGCCGGTCAAGCCGAGGCACCGCGCGGACCTCAAGGGCGACGAGGGCAAGAACGGATCGCATACTTTCGTGCGGCACGTGAAGAAGACGACGCGCGACATGCGCCGCCGCCTGCGCAACGAGCCACACCTCGACGCCGACTCACGGTTCCTGAGCGAAGCCGACGCCCAACGCTTCGCCGACAAAACCCTGCTGCGCCATCAGAAGCGCATCGAAAACTGGCTGCAGGGAAAGAGGAGCAAACTCAGACTGGACGCGGCCTTCGACGAAACCACAGGCCTGCACCTGACCCGTTACGACTTCAAACACGGCAGTCCCCCGCAAGAGGTGCGCTCGGTACGTGTCATCCTGAAGCGGGATCCCGATGCCCCCGCCGGCTACCGAGTCCTGACCTCGTTCCCCACTCCCTGATCCCACACTTGACGGAGCAGCCCCATGCCATCGACTCCCGGGCCAGGATTCCGGTTCTACGAGGTTCAGGACCTCCTGGAGGCCTACGCGGCACAGGACTACACCTTCACCGACTCCCCGAGACTGCCGGGCCGGCACTGTCCGCGTACCTCAGGGTCGTTTCGAATGATCCGCAGCGGGCGGCCACGGCTGTACAGCAGCTCGATGACCTTCTCCGCACCGGCCTTCAGTCCCCGGAGATCGGTGACGACGTCGCCCTCCTTCCGAAGATCGCGCCGAGGTCGGGCAGAAGCGTCGAGGATTGTCTCCGCATCGTCCGTGACCATTTGCTCCGTCGGATCGGGCATCCTTCACCGGAGGCACAGCCCTTGCCGCAGAGCCGCTGGGAGTACCGGGAGCGCTTTCCCGAGCTGAGTCAGTTTCTCGGCGGTCACTTCCATCAGGACTTCTTCGACGAGTACGCCTCGTACACTGAGGCGGTCGACGACTACTTGGCGGGGGCGTCGGAGACCGACCGGGGCAACTTGTGAGAGACATCGCGCAACTGCGTGCCCGGGCGGGGTCGGACAGGGCGTTGAAGGAGGCCGTCTCGGCCCTCGGCATGGATGTGGCACCCCCGGAGGGGTGGGAATCCGGCAGTGGCTGGACGACGTGTCCGTCGTTGTTTCCCGCCACGCGGGTGATCGGTAGCAGCCGCTCGGAGGCGGCGCCCGGTGTTCGCCGGGACCCTCAGCCGTAGCAGGCCGGCAGGGGTCCATGCCTTCCGGACCGCGTCAAGCCCGTCATGCCGGCAGGGCGTGCAGTTTCTTGCCGTGGAGGGCGAAGACTCGCTTGCCGTCGGTGGCCACCAGCCAGGCGTGGAAGTCGCCGGTTCCGTCGTTGAACGTCCAGAGCACGTCACCGGTCTTCGCGTCCAGGGCGATGATGCCGCCCTTGTCGTCCAGGTCCGTGGCGCCGTAGAGGGTGCCGCCCGCCTTGACGTACTGGCGCGGCACCTGGAGGCCTGCCTTCGCGAGGGCCTCGGACTGCCAGAGCAGCTTTCCGGTGCGCGGATCGGCGGCGCGCAGCGTCCTGTCGCTGTCGGCGATGTAGAGCACGTCGTCCAGGACGGCGGGTTCCTTGAAGGCGGCGAATCCCGAGGTCTTCAGCGACCACTTCTCCTGGCCGTCGGACAGATCGAAGGCCTGGAGGGTCCGGCCCTGGGGGACGATCACCAACTCCTGGTGGACGGCGAAGAAGCCGTAGTTCGTCTTGGCCGTCCTGTGTGTCCACACCTGGCTGCCGGTGGCGGTGTCGCGGACGGTGAGGTTCTTCTTGACGTCGGTGTAGACGAGGTGCCGGCCGCGGACGGCGGCGTGGACGCCGTCCTGCTCGGTGCCGGTGTCGCGCTGTTCCTTCCAGGCGATCCTGCCGGTGGTGCTGTCGAGGGCGGCGATGACGTTGGTTGTCGACGAGCCGTCGTCCTCGAGGATCTCGGCGATGACATACACCTGCCGCTCGTCCACGGCGATCGGCCGTGGCTGCCGGTAGGCCTTGCTCAGGTGGCTGCGCCAGGTCTCCTTGCCGGTGGCCAGGGCGTAGCCGATGACGGAGCCGTCGTACTCGCTGCTCGCCAGGTACAGCGTGCCGTTGCCGAGCAGCATGGGCGCGCCGGGTATGGCGCCGCCCGGCAGGGACCACTTCGCCCTGCCGGTCGTGGTGTCGAGGGCGGCCAGCGGACTGCCGCTCGCGATCACGACGCCGGCCGCCGTCACGAGCTCGTCGTTGTCGCCGTAGGTCTCGGCCGAGGTCGACTCGGTCCACAGCGGGCCGGGGGTCTGACCGTCCTTGCCGGAGCCGGAGCGGGAGCCGCTGCCCGGCTCCTTAGGCTGCCCGGCACCGGGGCCGCCCGTGCCGCCGGCGTCCTCCACGTCCACCGCTTCCTCCTCGCAGCCGACCGCGCCCGTGGCCAGAGCGGCCAGCGCGAGACCACCGCCCGCCAGCCGCAGCATCCGCCGGCGCGAAGACGCCCCGGCCTCGTGGTCGCTCCGCCGTTCACCAAGCCGTCGCGCGTGGCCATTCGCCGTACCCCGTGTTGTGCCGGATTTCCGTGCGGGAGCCCTCGACGTGTCGCACGTGCGGACGCAGGCCCCTGTGACCAGGCACGTTAACCGGACTTTCGCAATGCGAACGCGGCAGGATCCCCACCGGGACAGCACCGTGAACCAATCGGGACAACACGGCACCGGAGACCGGGATCAGCCGCCGTCGGTGCCCAGCGCCTCCAGCAGCATCGGCAGCGAGGCGTGCAGTTCGCGTTCCCAGTAGGGCCAGCCGTGGGTCCCCGGGCCGTAGAAGTGGGTCGTCACCTGTCGTGCGCCTACGCGCTTCAGCTCGGCCGCGAGGGCGTGGTTCTGGCGGTTGAAGTCGGCCTCCAGGGCGCTCGTGGCGCCGGGTGGGTCGAGGGGCCGGTGGTGCCGTCGCCGCAGGACAGGTAGACGGGGAGTGATTTCAGGCGTTTGGCGAGGTGGACCGGGTCGTGGGCCTGCCAGATCCGGCGCTGGGCGACCGGGTCGCCCCAGACGCGGAGCGGGTCGGTGTCCTGGCCGGCGAAGAAGCCCATGATGCGGTCGACCGACTCGGCATCGAGGAGGATGTGCGGAACCGGAGTACGCCGCCGTCGCCTTGAACATGCCCGGGTGCCGGGCGGCGTACAGCAGGGCACCCTGACCGCCCATGGACAGTCCGGCGACCACCCGGTCGTGGCCCGCGCCCCAGTCGCGTTCCAGCAGGTGGCGCAGTTCCTTCGTGTGGAACGTCTCCCATGCCGGGTCGCCGCCCCGCCCGTGGTTCCACCAGTCGCTGTACCAGCCGTTCCAGCCGGCCTCGGGCATCACGACGAGGACATCGCGCAGGCTGTCGGTCCGCGCCACGTCGGTCATGCTCGTCCACGACGTGTAGTCGCCGCAGCAGCCGTGCAGCAGCCAGAGGGTGGACCAATGCCGGTGCCGCTCACCGGGGTTCCAGCCGTCGGGGGTCAGGAGACGTACGTTGACCGTGCGGTCGCCCAGAGCCGTCGACCGGACCGACAGGTCCACCTGCCGGTCCGCGACCCGGGTGACGGCCACGACCTCCGCGCCGGGGCGGCGTGCCGTGTCGGCGGCCAGCGCCCGGGGAGCGGCCGGTGTGAGGACGGCGGCCAGCAACACGGCCAGGGTGAGCAGGAATCTGGCTCGCACGTTCGTGAACACGGCAGCTCCCGGGTGGGTTGCCGGTCGTGCTGCCGTCCCGACCTCGGACACCGACCGGCCCATGCTGCGCACAAGTATCGGCCGGTTCCGACGTACGTCAAGACGGCGCCGTGCTCCGCTCAGGGGACGCGCGCGACACCCACGTAGAAGCCGCTGCGTTCCCGCGCCGGTGCCGGTTCCCCTGGTACCACTCGGTGGCGAACACCAGCCCCGGCGCGACGAGTTCAAGGCCCTCGAAGAAGGGCTCGACCTCAACGCGGGTGCGCATCCGCAGCGGGATCGCACCCTTCTTGTACGCGGCCTCGGTCTCCTGCTTCAGCTCCGGGTGCTGGTCGGCGGTCCCGTGCGAGAGAAGCAGGTAGCTGCCGGAGGAGTTCTTCGACGAGGGTGCGCACGATGCGGTACGGGTCCTCGTCGTCGGGCAGGAAGTGGAGCAGCGCGATCAGGGAGAGGGCTATGGGGTGCTCGAAGTCCAATATCTCGCGGGCGCGTTCGAGGATGGCCTCGGGCTGTCGTACGTCGGCGAGGAGGAAGTCGGTGGCGCCCGCCCGGTTGCTGGTCAGCAGTGCCTCGGCGTGGCGGAGGACGATGGGGTCGTTGTCCGCGTAGACGATCCGGGCATCCGGTCTGATCGCCTGCACGATCTGGTGCAGGTTGGGTTCGGTGGGGATTCCGGTGCCGATGTCCAGGAACTGGCCGACGCCCGCCTTCGCCAGCCAGGCCGCGGCGCGGTGCATGAACGCCCTGTTCCGGGCCGCGTTGCCCCGCGCCTCCTCGGGAGTGTCTCGCCGACCTGCTGGTCGACGGGGTAGTTGTCCTTACCGCCCAGCAACCAGTCGTAGACGCGGGCGGGGTGCGGCTTGCTCGTGTCGATATGGGGTCTGGGTGTACCGGTGGTCACAGGACATTCCTCCGTGCGCGGAACGGCGTCGTCGGGTCGTCAGCCTAGCCGGTCCCGCTCCCGGACACCGGGCGCCGACGGGCACGGCCCAAACGAACGCCCTTGTGTCACAAGGTTGTTGAGCTGCACCAGGAACGGCTCCCCGCAAGCGTCGGGCTTCCTTCCCATGCCAAAATGATGTTCCGACAGGCACTCTCGGGTGCCGGCCCGCGAGTTGAGGACGGAGCCAGGCCGCATGACCTCCCTGAGCAGTGGCGAAAGCGCCAACGGGATCGACACGAGCAAGCCGCACCCCGCCCGGATGTACGACTACTTCCTCGGCGGAAAGGACAACTACGAGGTCGACCAGAGGGCGGCCGAGCAGTTCATGAAGGCGGCGCCCGAGGTGCGCGAGGAGTGCTGGCCAACCGGCGCTTCATGCAGCGCGCGGTGCGGCATGTGGTGGCCGAGGGCGGGGTCCGCCAGATACTCGACATCGGAACGGGCCTGCCCACCGAACCCAACGTGCACCAGATCGCGCGGTCGGTCGCCCCGGAGACCCGGGTCGCCTACGTCGACAACGACCCCATCGTCGCCACCCACTCGAGAGCCCTGTCGGACGACCCGGACACCGCCGTCGTCCTGGCCGACCTGCGCGACCCGGCCGCGATCCTCGACCACCCCGAGGTGCGCGCGGTCATCGACTTCGACCGGCCGGTTGCCGTGCTGCTGGTGGCCGTCGTGCACTTCGTCACCGACGCGGAGGACCCGGCGCGCATCGTCGCCACCCTGCGCGACGCGCTGCCGGCCGGGTCCTACCTCGTCCTGTCGCATGCGACGGGTGACGTGCACGAGGACCGGCGCGAGGACGCGGCGGCCGTCTACAAGAACGCCACCGCGTCCCTCAACCTGCGTTCGCACACCGCGGTGCTCGACCTGTTCGGCGACTTCGCGATGGCCGAACCGGGACTGGTCCAGGTCACCGACTGGCGCCCCGAGGAGGTACGGCGCCCCGACGCCCCGCCGATCGGCATCTACGGCGGAGTGGCGCGCAAGGGCGACTGACGTACGGCGGCGCTACCCCTTCTGCTCCACCCGCACCCAGTCCACCTCCGCCCGCACTCCACCGGCCGCGATCCGGTCCACGCTGGACTGCGGCAGGCCCCAGTACGGGGTGGTGACCTTGTTCCAGCCCGCCGGGTAGGCGCCGCCGAGGGCCAGGTTGAGGATCACGTACTGGTTGTGGTCGAAGACCCATGTGCCGCGCGTGGATTCGAGCTTGTTGCGGGTCGTCTCCTGGACGAGACGGTCGTCCACGGAGAACTTCATGCCGGTCGGGGTCCACTCCACCGCGTAGGTGTGCCACTGGTCGGCGCGGCCGCCGTTCGGGTAGGTCTGGCGGGCGCCGATGTTGCCGTCGGCGGAGTAGCCGGGGCCGTGCACGGCGGTACTGGTCCAGTCGCCATAGCCGATGTTCTCCATGATGTCGGTCTCGCCGGACGCCGGCCAGGACACCGTAGGGTCGTCGACGTTGCTGCCGAGGAGCCAGAAGGCGGGCCAGAAGCCGTCGCCGACCGGGAGCTTCATTCGGGCGCTGACCCGGCCGTAGGTGAAGTCGAACCTGGTGTTGGTGTCGATACGGCCGGAGGTGAAGTCGTAGGTGCCGCCGCCGGCCTTGGTGCAGCCCTTACAGTGCTTGGCCGAGAGGATCAGACTGCCGTTCTCCTGGCGGATGTTGTCCGGGAGTCGACGTACGCCTGGGACTCGCCGTTGACCGAGCCCATCTCCGTGCCGGTGCGGACCACCCGCCACTTGGCGCGGTCGAGGGCGGCGGTGGTGAAGTCGTCGAAGAACGTGGTGCGGTACGAGCCCGGCTGCTCCGCCGGGAGCGCCGGGTAGGCGGCCGCCGCGCTGCCGCCGGTGCCCCAGACCTCGAACTCGTAGAGGGAGTAACCGAACTGAGCGGTCGCGGGAGCCGGGTTGTAGAAGGAGCGGCGTTCCTTGCCGAGCATACGGACGTAGCGGCCGGTGGCCGGCTGCGGGAGCCGGATCGAGTCGCGCACGCCCACCGCCTCGCCCGGGGACTTCACGTTGGCGCGGCGGGAGGCCACTTCGGCGGCCGAGGGGCGGTAGACCGTGCGCCAGGTGCGGTTGTCGTCGGAGACCTGGAGCTCGTAGTCGACGGCGTAGGCGGCCTCCCAGTAGAGGTCGATGGTGTCGACGGTGGAGCGTGCGCCGAGGTCGACGGAGACCCACCGGTCGGCGTTCCAGTCGCTCGACCAGCGGGACTGGTCCGCCTTCAGGTCGGCCGGCCGGCCGCCGTCGGTGACGAACGCGGGTGAGTTGCCCGCGTGCTGGTAGAAGTTCGCGTACGCTGGGTGGTTGAGCGCGAGGTTGGTGCGGGTGGTCGACGCGGGGGCGGGTTCACCGCCGTACACCTTGAAGGAGTAGAGGGAGTAGCCCCACGGGGTGGCGCGCTCCACGCCGCGCATACGGACATAGCGGCCGATGACGTCCTGGGGGTAGGTGTGGGCCGTGACCGAGCCGCCGGTGCCGTCGGTCTCCGTGTAGAAGGGGTCCAGTCGGTGCCGTTCCTGGAGACCTCGAGGACGTAGCGCTTGCCGTAGGCCGCCTCCCAGTCGAGGACGACGCGGTCGACGCGGATCGTGGTGCCGAGGTCCAGGCGGATCCAGGCGTTGTCGGCGAAGTCGCTGGACCAGCGGGTGGCGCCGTTGCCGTCGAAGGCGAGGCCGGGGGCGACGCCCGCGTTCTCGCTACCGGAGGCGGTGGCCCCGGCCGGGTTCGCGGCGTACGCGGCGGCCGCGCGGTCGGTGTCCCAGGCGGCGGCCGCCGCGAGCTGCCCGCGGACGGGAGCGGGGGCGGCGAAGGCGGGGCCCGCGGTGAGTACGGCCGCGGTGGCGAGGGCGGTCAGGAGGAGGTGTGGGGTACGGGATGACATGCGGCTCTCCTTGGGAGGGAGGGTGGGGCGCCGGTTCCCCGCGATACTTCGATGTATGACGTGCCCATGACACATTTGAGCGCGAGCGGCCCCGGTGGGCGCGGACGGCCGTCCGTCCGCGCCCACCGGTCACGTCAGGCCGCTCGCCGTGCGCGGTCCCCGTGGCCGCGGATGATCTCCGCGTAGCGGTGACCGGAGCCCTTGATGGTGCGGGCCTGGGTCTCGTAGTCGACGTGGACGAGGCCGAAGCGCTTGTCGTAGCCGTACGCCCACTCGAAGTTGTCCAGCAGCGACCAGGCGAAGTACCCGGCCAGCGGGGCGCCCTTGCGGGCGGCCGAGGCGCAGGCCGCGAGATGGGCGGCGAGGTACTCCTGGCGCTCCGGGTCGTCGATCGTGCCGTCGGGGCGGACCACGTCGGGGAAGGACGAGCCGTTCTCGGTGATGTACAGCCGGCGCGCGCCGTAGTCGTTCGTCAGACGCAGCAGCAGGTCCTCGATGCCGCTCGCGTCGATCTCCCAGTCCATGCCGGTGCGCGGGACGCCGTCACGCCGGACGGCGCGGACGCGGGGGCCGGGCCGGTGGGGTCGTCGGCGACGGTCTGCGGGAAGTAGTAGTTCAGGCCGAGCCAGTCCAGGTCGGCGCCGATCAGCTTCATGTCGCCCTCCCGCTCCGGGAGTTCGACGCCGTACACCTCCCGCATGTCCTCCGGGAAACCGCGGCCGTGGACCGGGTCCAGCCACCAGCGGTTGGTGTGGCCGTCCATGCGGTGGGCCGCCGCCAGGTCCTCCTCGCGGTCGCTGGCCGCGTGGATGGTGGAGAGGTTGTTGACGATGCCGACCTGGGCGTTCGGAGCGGCCGAGCGGATCGCCTGCATGGCCAGGCCATGGCCGAGGAGCAGGTGGTAGGAGGCACGGACCGCGGCGGTCAGGTCGGTGAGGCCGGGGGCCATGACGCCTTCGAGGTGGCCGATCCAGGCCGAGCACAGCGGCTCGTTGAGGGTGGCCCAGTGTCCGACGCGGTCGCCGAGGCGTTCGGCGACGACGGAGGCGTAGGACGCGAAGTGCTCGGCGGTGGACCGCTCCTGCCAGCCGCGGTCCCGGTCCTGGAGCGCCTGTGGGAGGTCCCAGTGGTAGAGGGTGACGGACGGGGTGATGCCCGCCTCGAGCAGGCCGTCGATCAACTCGTCGTAGAAGGCGAGTCCCTTGGCGTTGACCGGTCCGTCGCCGCCCGGCACCACGCGCGGCCAGGCGATGGAGAGGCGGTAGGCGTTGGTGCCCAGCCGGCGCATCAGGTCGATGTCCTCGCGCCAGCGGTGGTAGTGGTCGCAGGCGACATCGCCGTGGTCGTCGTTGTCGATCTTTCCCGGGGTATGGGAGAAGGTGTCCCAGATCGACGGTGAACGGCCGTCTTCCGTCACTGCTCCCTCGATCTGGTACGCCGATGTGGCCGTGCCCCACAGGAAGTCGTGCGGGAGTGCGGCGAAGTCGATGCTCACGTAGGTCCTTTCGTTCTGTTCGGGGAGGGTGGTCACTTGACCGCGCCCGCGGTCAGTCCGGCCACCAGATAGCGCTGGAGCAGCAGGAAGCCGGCCACCACGGGGACGCTCACCACCAGCGACGCGGCCATGATCTGGTTCCAGTACACGTCGTTCTGGGTGGAGTAGCCCTGGAGGCCGACGGCGAGGGTGCGGGTGGTGTCGTTGGTCATCACCGAGGCGAACAGCACTTCGCCCCAGGCGGTCATGAAGGCGTAGACGGCGACCGCGACGATGCCGGGGATGGCCGCCGGGACCACGACCTTGATCAGCGCCTTGAGCGGGCCGCAGCCGTCGACGAGGGCCGCCTCGTCCAAGTCCTTCGGCACCGAGTCGAAGTAGCCGATCAGCATCCAGATGGAGAAGGGGAGGAGAAGGTCAGATAGGTGAGGATCAGTCCGCCGCGGGAGCCGAACAGGGCGATTCCGGTGGCGTTTCCGATGTTCACGTAGATGAGGAAGAGGGGCAGCAGGAAGAGGATGCCCGGGAACATCTGCGTGGACAGGACCGTCACCGAGAAGATCCGCTTGCCCCGGAACTCGTAACGGCTGACCGCGTACGCGGCGAACACCGCGATCACGACCGAGCAGACGGTCGCCACACCCGCCACGATCAGGGAGTTCACGAAGTACTTCGCCAGCGGGACCGTCGACCAGATGTCGATGTACGGGCGGATCGTCAGACCGGTGGGCAGCCAGCGGAACTTGCCCGTGACGTCCTCCAGCGGTTTGAGCGAGCTGGAGACCATGACGTACACCGGCAGCAGTACGAAGCCGGTGAGCAGGGTCAGGAAGACCCGGCGTGTCCACTGGAAGGACGACGCTACGGCCATCGGGGACCGGGGTGCGGCCGTCTTGGTGCTAGACACGGGCGGACCTCCGCCGTTCGCGCGACGTCAGGAACAGGTACACGCCCGTCACGACGAGCAGGAAGAGCAGCAGCAGGACCGACATGGCGGAGCCGGTGCCGAAGTTCCAGGTGACGAACGACGACTGGTAGATGTGGATGGAGATCAGGTCGGCGGCCTCGGGGGCGGCCTTGCCGAACAGCACGTACGGCGTGTTGAAGTCGTTGAACGTCCACAGGAAGAGCACCAGGACCAGTACCTGGTTGACCGGGCGCAGCGACGGCAGGGTGATGCGGCGGATCTGCTGCCAGACACCGGCGCCGTCCAGCGCGGCGGCCTCGTACAGCTCCCTGGGGATGTTCTGCAGGCCGGCCATGACGATGAGGAACGCGAACGGCCAGCCCTTCCACACCGATACGACGAGCAGCGCGATGAAGCTGTTGTCGCCGATCAGCCAGAAGGAGGGCTTGTCGGTGAGGCCGAGCTGGTCGTGCAGGACGTGGTTCACCAGGCCGTTGTCGTGCTGGAACATGAACGCCCAGGTGATGACGGCCGCGTAGACCGGCAGGGCGTACGGCACCAGGAAGATCGCCCGGAGCAGGCCCCGGCCGCGGAAGGCGTCCTGCATGCAGATCGCCGCGACCGTGCCGATGAACCAGCACAGGCCGACGGAGAGCAGCGTGAACGCGCAGGTGACGAGGAAGGAGTGGAGCAGCGCCTCACCGACCGGGGCGCTGAAGTCCACCGACATCCGGTAGTTGTCGAGGGCGGTCCAGGGCGCCGTGGTCCAGTCCCGGATGTAGAACTGGGTGAGCTCCTTGAAGCTCATCACGATGCCGATGACCATCGGCACCAGATGGACGAGGAGTTCGAGCAGCAGGGCCGGCAGGAGGAGCAGGTAGGGCAGTCCGATGCGGCGGATCCGCCCGGTGCGGCGGCGGGGTCCGCGCGCCGCACCGGGGAGTTCTTGCCGACCGTCCGTTCGCCCGGCCCCGCCGGGGCGGTCGTGGTGGTCATGGAGAGGTCCGTGTCCGTGTCGGAGTCGGGTGGGCGGTCACTTGGTCGGCATCTGCTGCTGTGCCTTGGCGAGCTTGGCCTTCACCGACTCGGTGGTCACCTCACGGCCGGCGGCGGCTTCGGCGAACAGTTCCTTCACTGCCGTACCGACCGCCGTCTCGAACTGCGACTCGTCCGGCACCTGCGGCAGGGCGGCCGCGCTGGTGGCGAGCGTCTCCCGCAGTACGCCGGTGGCCTGGGTGTTGAACGCCGCGTCGGACTGGGCGGCCTTGACCGGCGGGATGGAGCCGTATGCCTTGTTGAGGATCTTCTGCTCGGCGTCGCTGGTCATGAACTTCACGAACTTCGTGGCGCCGTCGACGTTGTCGGTGTTCTTGAACACGGCCATGTTGATACCGGCGACCATGGAGTTGGTGCTCTCGCCGGTGCCGGGGGTGCCGGACGCGACGGGGCGGGGGCGACACCCCACTGGTCGTCCTTCATGCCCATGGTCTTGAAGGTCGCCGAGGCGGTCTGCCAGAGCACCATCGCCGTCTTGCCCTTGGCGAAGTCGCTGAGGGACTGGTTCTGCGCGTACTCGGCGTTGCCGGGGGCGATGACCTTGTCCTTGGCCATCAGGTCGACGTACTGCTTGATGGCGGCGACGGCGCCGTCGGAGGTGAAGTCGGGCTTGCCGTCGGCGGTGAAGAAGTCGGCGCCGTGCTGTTTGCCGAGGACGAAGATCTGGTGGATGTTGTTCGACAGGTTGGAACCCTCGGCGCCGAGGCCCCACTTGCCGTCCTTGGAGATCTTCTTCCCGGTCTCCACCAGCTCGTCCCAGGTGGCCGGGGGCTTGGTGACGCCCGCGTCGGCGAACATCTGCTTGTTGTAGTAGAGCGCGTAGGCCATCGAGTACAGCGGCACCGCGGCCGGGTCCTGGCCCTCGACACCGGTCGAGCCGAGCGCGGAGTCGACGAAGCGGTCCTTGCCGCCGATCTTGTCGAAGTTCTTGGCGTCCCAAGGCAGCAGCGCGCCGGTGGCCTGCAGGGAGGCGCTCCAGGTGTTGCCGATGTTCAGGACGTCGGGGCCCTGGCCGGAGGTGGTGGCGGTCAGGATCCGGTTGAGCAGGTCGGACCAGGGCACGACCTCCAGCTTCACCTTGATCCCGGTCTCCTTCTCGAACTTGTCGAGCTCCGGCTGGAGGACCTTCTTGTCGATCTCGACGCTGGCGCCCTGGTTGGAGGCCCAGTAGGTGAGTTCCTTCGGCGAGTCGTTGGACCCGCCCCCGGTCGACGAGCCCCGCCGCAGGCCGAGGCGGCGAGAGCGAGAGACATGGTGACGGCGCCTATGGCTGCGGCTCGGATGCTGCGCATGGCTTCTGGGTCCCTTTCCGGGAGGCAAGAAATCAGAGGCCGGCTTCCGGAAACGACACCCCGTTCGCGTCCCGAAGCCCCTCATGGCTTAATTTAGGACGTGAGTTAAACCTCAAGAGAAGGACACGTCAAGGTGTAGCGCACGGTCGGACGCCGGCTGTGGGCCACGGAGGAGGGGCGCAATGGCCAGAAAGACCGGACGCACCGTCCGTGACCTGCGACAGGACAACCGCACCGCCGTTCTGCAACGGTTGTATTTCGACGGGCCGATGAGCAGGCTCGCGCTGGGTTCGGCCGCCGGGATGAGTTCGGGTTCCGTCAGCAACGTGGTCGCCGAACTCCTCGCCGAGGGGCTGGTGGAGGAGGCGGGCAGCCTCGGCGCGGACGGCGGCCGGCCGCGCACACTGGTCCGCGTCGTGGCGGGCCGGGGGCGGCTGATCGGGGTCGATGTGGGTGAAACCCGCGTGCGGGTCGAGCTGTTCGATCTGGCGATGAGCGAACTGGCGCGTACGGAGCGGCTGTTGCCCGGTCATGGGCGGCGGTCGTACGACGTCGGCGTGGTCTCCGGTCATATCCTCGACGGGGTCGCGGAGGTGCTGGGCGCGGCGGGTGCGGGGGCGGTGAGCTGCTGGGCGTGGGCATCGGGGTGCCCGGCATCGTCGAGCAGACCGCGGACGGTCCCCTGGTGCATGGGCAGACCGTCGGCTGGGACGCCGTACCGCTGGAGCGGCTGCTGCGGGCGCCGGGGCGACTGCCGTCCGATCTGCCGGTGTTCATCGACAACGGGGCGAAGACACTGGGGCAGGCCGAGATGTGGTTCGGCGGGGGACGTGGGGCGCGCGACGCGGTGGTGGTGCTGTTCGGTTCGGGGGTCGGGGCGTGTGTCGTCGCCGACGAGCCGGCGGGCGGCCGTGCGGTGGAGTGGGGGCATCTGACGGTACGGGTACGGGGGCGCCGGTGCCGTTGTGGTGCGCGGGGGTGCCTGGAGGCGTACGCGGGTGCGGAGGCGCTGGTCGCGCGCTGGCGGGAGGCGGGGGCCGGCCGCCGTGCGATGCCGACGAGGAAGGGGCGCTGACGGCGCTGCTGGCGGAGGGGGCGGCGGGGGACGAGGTGGCGGTGGGAGTGCTGGAGGAGACGGCGGAGTATCTGGGGGCGGGGCTGGCCGACCTGATCAATCTCTTCCAGCCCGAGCGGATTCTGGTGGGCGGGTGGGCGGGGTTGCAGCTGGGGGCGCGATTCCTGGAGGGTGTGCGGCGGCACGCGCTGGCGTACGCGCTGCGGCGGCCCGCCGCACGGGTCGACATCGTGCTCGGCCGGCTGGGGCCGGACGCGGTGACGGTGGGCGCGGCGACTCTTCCGCTCGCGGACTTCTTCGCCCGCGGGGGCGGCGCGCACCGAGGCCTCCGGCAGCGGCACCGGCGTGGCGGACGGCGCTCGGGGGCGCCTGGCACCGCCCACCGTGGTGACCCGGGGCGCACTGGAGTGAGGGCCCGCTGTGCGGCGACTGGCTCAGGCGCCGCACCGCGGTACCCCGGCGGCCGCTGGAGTGAGGGCCCGCTGGGAGGTGCCGCAGCGCCCACCCGTGCCGCCCCAGCGGCACGATTGCCCGCAGTGGAGGGGCGCACTTCTCGAACACGGCGCCAGCGACACCCTCAGGGGCGCGGGGAACCGCGCGACCAGCCGCAGACGGTCCGCGGGCGTTCACCGGCCGCGTCGCCCGAGGCCCGCTGCTAAGCGCTACGCGGAGTCCCGTACCACCAGTTCCGGGTCGAAGATCACTGATGTGGGGTCGGTGCGGCGGCCGGCGATGTGGTCGTCGAGGAGACTGGCCATCGTCGACGCCATCTCCTCCACCGGCTGACGCACCGTCGTCAGCCGGGGCCGGCACGTGACCGCCACGCTCGAATCGTCGAAGCCGACGACCGCCACGTCCTGCGGCACCCGGCGCCCCTGGTCGCGCAGGACCTGGACCGCCCCTGGGCCATCAGGTCGTTCGCGGTGAACACCCCGTCCAGGTCCGGATGTTGTGCGAGCAGCGACGTCATCGCCGCCCTCCCGCTGTCGACCGTGAACCCGCCCTCGGCGACCGGCACATACGGATCCCCGTGCCGGGCCAGAGTGTCCCGGAACCCGGCGAGGCGTTCCTGGCTCGCGGCGACCGCGAGCGGACCGGTGACGGTGACGATCCGGCGGCAGCCGCGCGCCAGCAGATGCCCGGCGGCGAGCCGGCCGCCCTCACGGTGGGCGAGGTCGACGTAGCTGAGCGGCACCGGACGTCCGGGCCGGGCGAACAGCACCGCCGGCAACCGGGCGTCGGCGAGCAGCGCGGGCAGCGGGTCGTCGTGGTGGGTGGAGACCACGAGCGCGCCGTCCGCACCGCCCTGACGGAGGTAGGACACGACCTCCTGCCGGCTCTCGGGCGTCTCGGCGAACATCAGCACCGGGTGCATGCCGCGCGGCCGCAGCCGTCCGACCACCCCGCCGACGACGCGGCCGAAGAACGGGTCGGCGAACACCCTGGTCGCGAAGGCGTTCTGCTCCGTGTCGGAGGAGTCCCCCGCTCCGGAGACCACCAGCGCCACGGTCGTGGTGCGCCGGGTGACCAGTTGCCGGGCCGCCTGGTTGGGCGCGTAGCCGGTGCGTTCGATGGCCCGGCGGACCAGGTCCTGGATGGCGGGGTCCACATTGCGGACGCCGTTGACCACCCGGGACACCGTGGCCCGGGAGACCCCCGCCTCCCGGGCCACGTCCTCCAGGGTCGGGGCCTGTCTGCTCATGCCCGCACCTTAACCGTCGGGCCCGCGCGTCCGGTAGAGCGCTCTCCCGCACTCGCCCTGGTCGGAGGGCGTCACCGCGGCCCACGGATCTCCGCCTCCCCCGTCGACGCCCGCCCGGCGGGGCGCACACACCGGCCCGTCCAGGCCACAGGGCCCACCCCGGTGCACGTACCTCCGCCGGCCCCGCCGCCGGAGCGCACCCCTGCCTCGGCCCGGGGGCGTCACCCAGGCGTACACACCACCGCCCCTCCCTCACCCTAGGCCTCACGCCGACGCGTGGACCCCGCCGTCAGCGGCAGTTCGCCCGCCGAGCGGCCCGCCAGTACCCGGCACGGGCCCGGTTCGACCTGCCAGGCGTGGTGCTCCACCGACCAGTGCCGCAGTGCCCGCGCCGGAAGCCGTACCCGTGCCGTGACCGTCTCCCCGGCCCGGCGTGCACGGCCGAGTACCCGGCCAGCCACCGCTCGGGGCGGTCGACCGGGCCGGGTGGCCGGGCGAGATAGACCTGGACGACCTCCCGGCCCGCCCGCTCGCCGGTGTTGCGTACCCGCACCGTCACCGTCAGGTCCTCCCCGCCCGCCAGAACGGCGGCACGCTCAACTCCTCGTACGTCCATGTGGTGTAGCCGAGTCCGTGCCCGAACCAGTAGGCGGGCGTGCGGTGTTGGCGCAGCCAGCCCCGGTGGCCGACGTGCAGGCCCTCGTCGTACGGGAGTCGGCCGTCGACCGGGCGGGTGCGGGTGACGGGGGCGTCGGCGAGGACGGCCGGCCAGGTGGTGGGGAGCCGGCCGCCCGGCTCGGCGCGTCCGAAGAGCACGTCGGCCAGCCCTCCGCCGCCCTCCTGTCCGGGGAACCAGGCCAGCAGGACCGCGCCCGCCGCCTCACGCCACGGCATCTCGACGGGCCCGCCGCTGTTGACCACGGCGACCGTGCGCGGATTGGCGGAGGCGACGGCGTGGACCAGCGCGTCCTGGCCGGCGCCGAGGGCGAGGTCCGTCCGGTCGTAGCCCTCGGACTCCCCGTGCTCGGTGGTGCCGACGACCACGATCGCCGCGTCCGCCTCCCGGGCCGCGCGGGCCGCCTCGGCCAGCGCCGCGGCGATGTCCGGGGCCGGCGGGGCGGCCCTGACGACGGTCGCGCGACCGGTGCCGGGCGCCAGTTCACGCCGGGCCACCAGCAGCACGTCCCGGCCGGCCACCAGGTCGGCGGCGGCGTACCGGGCGGGCGGGTTCACGTGGACGACCGCCGGATCGTCGGTCGCCGGCGGGTACTCCCGTCCAGGAGCACACGGCCGTCCAGGGCCAGGCTCATCCGCCCGAAGCCCGCGACGCCGAGCGTCCACCGGCCCCCGGTGCGGGGACGCAGCAGGGCGCTGATCTCGACGGTGTGCGCGCCCGGCACCAGACGCGGCTCCAGCAGACGCCCGCCGCCGCGCCGTTCGGCGTACAGTTCGGCGCCGTCGGCGTCCAGGACGCGCAGCAGCACTCCGGGCAGACGGGAGCGCGGGTCGGCGCACAGCGCGGCGTCCAGCGCGGGCGGGGGCCGTCCGGGCGGGGGCCGGGGACGTGGACGACGCGGGCGCGGCCGCGCAGTGCGGCCCGGACGCCGTCCAGGACGGACACCTCGTGGTGCGGGAAGACGCCCGCGCTGCCGCCGCCCTGGGTGCGGGTCCGTGCGGCGTGCTCCCCGATCACGGCGACCGTGCCGAGACGCCCGGGGTCCAAGGGCAGGACGCCCCGGTTGCTCAGCAGCACCGCCCCGGCGGCGACGGCCCGCCGGGCCAGGGCCTGTACGTCCCGGGTGCGCGACGGGGCACGGACGGGGAGCCGTTCGTCGCCGAGGGCGCCGCAGCGGGCGGCGAGCCGCAGCAGGCGCCGTACCTTGTCGTCGACGGCCGCCTCGGGCACGCTGCCGTCGGCCACCGCACGGGCCAGGGCCTCGCCCCAGGGGCCGTCCGGACCGGGCATGGCGAGGTCCAGCGCGGCACACGCCGTGTGCACGGTGTCCCGCACCGCGCCCCAGTCGGAGACGACGACACCGTCGAATCCCCAATCGCTCTTCAGCGGGTCGGCGAGCAGCCCGCCGGCGGTCATCGTGGTGCCGTCGACCGCGTTGTAGCCGGCCATCACCAGTCGTACCCCGGCGGCCACCGCGGCCTCGAAGGGCGCCAGATACACCTCTCTCAGGGCGCGTTCGCCGACGCGTACGTCGACGGTGAGCCGGTCGGTCTCGGAGTCGTTGGCCACGTAGTGCTTGGCCGTCGCGGCCACCCCGCCCGCCTGGATGCCGCGGACGAGGGCGGCGCCGATGCGGCCGGTCAGCTCCGGGTCCTCGGAGAAGCACTCGAAGTGCCGGCCGCCCAGCGGGCTGCGGTGCAGATTGAGGTTGGGGGCGAGCAGGACGTGCACACCCTTGCGCCGCGCCTCGGCGGCGAGGAGGCCGCCGAGGCGTTCGACGAGGGTCTCGTCCCAGGTGGCGGCGAGCGCGGTCGCGGACGGCAGCAGCACGGCGGTACTGCGCTCGTCCCACGACTGCCCGCGTACCCCCGCCGGCCCGTCCGACATCACCAACTCACGCAGTCCCACGGCTGGTTCGCCACGGGTGCGCCAGGTCGTGGCGCCGTTGAGCAGCAGCGCGCGGGCGCGCGGGGTCAGTTTGCCCAGCAGTCGCTCGATGTCGTCCTCGCTCGTCCCCACCCGGGTCCCCACCCTCTTCCCTGTGCCGTGTCAGTTGTAGACGCCGAACTCGTACAGCGAGTAGCCGTAACCGGTGCCTCGTGCCGTGCCGTTGACCCGGACGTAGCGGCCGGTGCCGGACACGTCGAGGGTGTCGACACCGCCGTTGCCGTCGGTGACGGTGCGTACGGTCTGCCAGTTCTGTCCGTCGTCGGACGTCTGGATGGTGTACGACCGGGCGTAGGAGGTCTCCCAGTACAGCTGCACATGCCGGAAGGCGGTACGCCCGCCGAGGTCCACGCGCAGCCACTGCGGGTCGCTCCAGTCACTGGCCCAGCGCGTGTTCGGGTCGCCGTCCACGGCGTTGGCGGCGGGGCAGGGACAGTCTCCGTAACTCGGCTGGAACGACGAGGCGGTGGCCGGCTTGCCGAGCGCCACGTTGGTGCCGTCCACGGCGGGCGGCACGACCCGCGCGGAGAGGGTCTCCACGCCGACGTTGCCCTTGCCGTCGGTGGCCTTGACGTACAGCTTCCACACGCCGGGCCGCTCGGGCGCGGTGACCTTCAGCCGGCCGCCGCCCAGGTTGGTGAACGGCAGGGTGGTCAACTGCTTGCTCTGGTCGATGTAGTTGCTGTTGGCCTGCACCTCGTACGAGATCCGGTCCCCGTCCGGATCGGCCGTCCGGGTGGTGAGCACCAGGTCCTTGCCCGCCTGCACCCGGCCCGCATCGCCCTCGACGCCGAACCCGGAGACCACCGGAGGTGTGTTGTCGCGGGAGGTGTCACCGCCGTACGCCCGCTTCACCGCGTAGTACGACAGCCGCTTCTCGCCGGCCGGGAGGAGGTTGAACCAGATGCCGCCGAAGTCGTACTCGGTGCCGTAGTGGAACAGGGTCGCGCCGAGGGCGACGCCGCGGTGCCCGGTGACGCAGTTCCATGCCTTGGTGTAACCCTCGGCCTTGGCCTGGTCGGTGGGCTCCTTGGGTACGCCGTTGGCGTCGTCCGGGACTTCCCACTCGCCGGCCGGACCGGACTCGGTGACGATGTACGGCTTCGTATAGCCGCCCTGTTGCCAGGCGGCCCGGACGTCACAGACGGCGTTGTAGGAGTTGACGGCGTACAGGTCCAGGTCGGGGGCGTTCCTCTTGTAGTACGGCCAGGCACCGACCCAGGCGTCGGTGGAGGTCACCGGGTGGTTGGGGTCGACGGCGTGGATCCGCTTCGTCACGTCGTTGACGAAGGTGGTGTAGGCGTCGCGCTGCCGCTCGAGCGCGTCGCCGCTGTAGCAGTTCTGCAGGCCGAGCACGGACTCGTTGCCGACGTTCCACATGAGGACGCCCGGGTGGTCCTTGTACTCCTGCACCCAGCGCGGGAACTCGGCGAGCATCTGGTTCTTGTACGCCGTGTCCGTCAGGTAGTTCACACAGCCGCCGCTGCCCGGTCCGCCGCCGGGCTGCAGCCAGAACCCGGCGATGACCTTGATGCCGTGCGCGGCGGCGGAGTCGAACAGGGGCCTGCTGCTCGCGTCGGTGCCCCAGGTGCGGATCGTGTTGACGCCCATGGACTTCAGATCGGGCAGATAGCGGCCGGCGTCGGCGACGGAGGGGCCCCAGGTCAGGCCCTTGATCTGGTACGGGCTGCCGTCGACGGTCAGTTGCCAGTTGCCCTGGCCGCCGGTGACCTTCACCGTGCTGCCCGCGGCCACCGCCTGCGGGCCGGGCAGGGCGGTGAGGGCGCCGACGGTGAGCAGGGCGGCGGTCAGGGTGCGGTGAGTCTGCGGGCGTGTGGTCGGCTCATGTGGGGTCTCCGGGTACGGGGTGGGGGCGGCCCGGCCGTGCCGGGGCGTGGACGGCCGGGCCGGCCCGTTCGGTGCGGCCGGCCCGTCCTCGCGGGGAGCCGGCCGGGAGGACGGGGTCAGGGAAGTTCGTAGCGCTCGTTCAGGGCCGCGCCGGCCTCTGGGTGGTTCTGGTCGTAGCCGCGCGCGTCGCACTGCAGACCGCCGACGACGCAGTGGTTGACCATGGCCTTCAGGGTGCGCTCGTCCCACGCGTTGAAGAAGTCGTAGTGGAACGAGTAGCCGGCCCCACTGGCCAGCCGCACCCGGGAGAGGTCGCCGTTGACCGGGAACGCCATCTTGAACTCGATCATCGGCAGGGCCACCGGGTGGGAGGCCGGGCAGATGTTGTTGTTGGTACCGGGGTTGACCACCGGGTAGGCCATGTGGGCCTGGTGGTCCGGGGTGTCCAGGTAGCGTCCGTCCCAGCAACTGGGGGCCTGGAAGCGGATGTTGACCTGGACGTCACGGCGGTCGGGGCAGTTGGCCGGGAAGTCGACGTTGAAGAAGCTGTCACCGCACTCCCAGCCCTCGACGAAGCCCCGGTGGTTGCGGAACTCCTGGGCGCTCTGCGTCGGGCTGCCGACGACATAGCGCAGCCCCTTGGGGAAGGGCCGCACGCTGGTGTAGTCGGTGACACCCGCCTTGTAGTAGATGACCTGCGGACCCACCGGCAGCACCGGCTGGTTGCCGTTGTACAGGGTGGGCATCCAGTAGGCCGACCGGTCGCCGGGTGCGAGACAGGTGGTGGAGCCGGCGGCGAGCGAGGCCGTCGTGCTGTTCGCGTTGGTCGTCGTGTTGCCCATGAACGTGTGGTCGTGGGACTTACCGGGCTGCTGCGGGTAGACGATCGGGTCGTCGGGCGCCGTGTGGGTGACCGAGCAGTTGGCCTGGAACTCGTGGAAGTAGCGGTGCGGCGGCTCCTTCTTGGACGGGGTGACGCCGGTGACCGGCGGGTTCGCGGGGATGTAGCCGTCGCCGTCCGGGTCCTCGGGCGAGGCGGCGCTCGACACCGCCATGGTGTGCCCGGCGGGGTGCACGGCGGGTGCGTCGGCGCCGGCCGCGACCGTGCCGACTCCGATCGAGGTCAGCAGTAACGCGGTCGCGATCAGGGTGCCGGACAGAACTCTTGATCTCCGTGGCATGGAGACCTCCTGAGAGGGGTCGGGGAAATTCTCGGAGAGCGCTCTCCCACGGACGGAGTGTTGAGCTCCGGGCGGGAAGGTGTCAAGGGATCCGGCACAAGGATCAGCGGAGGTCGCACGCTCGCCTCGCCAACGGGCGGCGTCCTCACATTTGTTGAACACGGTGAAGGTTGAACGGTGATAACTCTTGACGTGTCTCGCACACAGATGAAACATGCAGACCCAAAGAGAGCGCTCCCCCACCCCCACATCGTTCACTTTCCGAACAAGGAGAGAGACGCCCCATGCCCGTTTCCCCACGAACTCCCCCACACCCGGACCCTCCGGGGTTCGGCGCCGGGCCCTGCTGGGCGCCGCCGCGGCCGCTCCCGTACTGGCCGCCGGCCTGTCCACGACGGCCGCCGCCGCGACCACGGCGGGTCGCGAGCAGCCGCGCCGCCTCCAGGCCGGCGGCGATCTCGGCCCCAATGTGATCGTCTTCGACCCGTCCACCCCGGGCATCCAGGGCCGCCTGGACGAGATCTTCCGGCAGCAGGAGAGCGCCCAGTTCGGCACCGGCCGCTATCAACTCCTGTTCAAACCGGGGACGTACGACGGACTCAACGCCCAACTGGGCTTCTACACCTCCATCTCCGGGCTGGGTCTCTCCCCGACGACACCACCATCAACGGTGATGTGACGGTCGACGCCGGCTGGTTCGACGGCAACGCCACGCAGAACTTCTGGCGTTCGGCGGAGAACCTCGCCCTCGTCCCGGTCAACGGCACCAACCGGTGGGCGGTCTCGCAGGCGGCCCCGTTCCGGCGGATGCACGTACGCGGCGGGCTCAACCTCGCCCCCGACGGCTACGGCTGGGCGAGCGGCGGCTACATCGCGGACAGCCGGGTCGACGGAACGGTCGGACCCTACTCGCAGCAGCAGTGGTACACCCGCGACAGCTCGGTCGGCGACTGGACCAACGCCGTCTGGAACATGGTGTTCTCGGGGGTCGAGGGCGCCCCCGCACAGGGCTTCCCGGAGCCGCCGTACACCACGCTCGACCGGACCCCGCTCTCCCGCGAGAAGCCCTTCCTGTACCTGGACGGCGACCAGTACCGCGTCTTCCTGCCCGCGCTGCGCACCGACGCGCGCGGTGTCTCCTGGGGCAACGGCACCCCGCGCGGCACCTCGCTGCCCCTGGACCGCTTCTACGTCGCGCGGCCGGGCGACTCGGCGGCCACCCTCAACCAGGCGCTCGACCAGGGTCTCAACCTGCTGCTCACGCCGGGTATCTACCACGTCGACCAGCCGGTCCGGGTGGACCGCGCCGGCACGGTGGTCCTGGGCCTCGGCTACGCCACCCTGATTCCCGGCAACGGCGTCACCGCCCTCCAGGTCGCCGACGTCGACGGCGTACGCCTCGCGGGCTTCCTCATCGACGCCGGGCCGGTCAACTCGCCCGTCCTGCTGGAGGTCGGCCCGGACGGCGCTTCCGGGACCACTTCGCCGACCCCGTCACCGTGCAGGACGTCTTCCTCCGCATCGGCGGGGCCGGCCCCGGCAAGGCGACCACCGCGATGGTGGTCAACGCCCGGCACACCATCGTCGACCACACCTGGGTCTGGCGCGCCGACCACGGCGACGGCGTCGGCTGGGAGACCAACCGCTGCGACTACGGCGTCGTCGTCAACGGCCACGACGTCCTCGCCACCGGCCTGTTCGTCGAGCACTTCAACAAGTACGACGTGCAGTGGAACGGCGAGCGCGGCCGCACGATCTTCTTCCAGAACGAGAAGGCGTACGACGCCCTCGACCAGGCCGCCGTCCAGAACGGCTCGATCAAGGGCTACGCCGCGTACAAGGTCGGCGACCATGTCACCACCCACGAGGGCTGGGGCATGGGCAGTTACTGCTACTACAACGTCAACCCGGGCATCGTCCAGCACCACGGCTTCGCCGCCCCGGACCGGCCGGACGTGCGCTTCCACGGACTGCTCGTGGTGTCGCTGAGCGGCAACGGGCAGTACGAACGCGTCATCAACGACATTGGTTCACCGACGTCCGGCACCGACACGGTGCCGTCCACGGTGGTGTCGTACCCTGACCCCGCCGCCGAGGGCATACCAGGACCGAACGCCGGCGGTCGGGTGTGCTCGTAGGCGACGGTGGCGGCCCCTCCCGGCTGAGTTGCGGGAGGGGCCGCCGTTCACGCGTCACCGCGTGGGCGCGGGGCGTAGCCGCCGGGCCGGGTGGTGAAGGTGCCGCGGCCCTGGGTACGGCTGCGCAACCGGGTGGCGTAGCCGAAGAGTTCGGCCAGTGGCACGGTCGCGGTGACGACCGTGGCGCCCGCCCGGGTGACCGAGCCGGTCACCCGGCCGCGGCGCGCGGCCAGATCGCCGAGCACTGCGCCGACCGCGTCCTCGGGCACGGTGACGGTGACCTCGACGACGGGTTCCAGCAGGACCATCGCGCAGGCCCGCAGGGCGTCCCGGAGTCCGAGCCGTCCGGCCGTGCGGAACGCCGTGTCCGACGAGTCCTTCACATGGGTCGACCCGTCGGTGAGCGTGACGCGGAGCCCGGTCACCGGGTGGCCGCCCAGGGGCCCTTCGGCCAGGGCGTCCCGGCAGCCGGCCTCGACCGCGCGGACATACTCCTGCGGCACCCGGCCGCCGACGACCGCCGAACGGAATCCGAACCCGGACTCCGGGGAGTCCAGCGGCTCGACGTCCAGCACGACATGGGCGAACTGTCCCGCCCCGCCGTCCTGTTTGACGTGCCGGTACACGAACCCGGACACACCCCGGCCCACTGTCTCCCGGTAACTCACCCGGGGCGGCCGACGTTCACACCCAGACCGTGCTCACGCCGGACCTTCTCCACCGCGACCTCCAGATGCAGTTCGCCCATGCCGGACAGCACCGTCTGTCCGGTCTCCGGGTCGGTGCGCACGACCAGCGAGGGTCCTCCTCGGCGAGCCGTGCGAGCGCCGACGCCAGACGCCCGGTGCCGGTGCCCTTCAGCGCCTCGACGGCCACGGAGACGACCGGTTCCGCGACCCGCGAGGGCTCCAGGACCAGCGGGGCCTCCGGTGCGCACAGTGTGGCGCCGGGGCGGGCGGACTTCAGCCCGATCACGGCGACGATGTCCCCGGCGACGGCCCGGTCCAGCCGGTCGTGCCGGTCGGCCTGGACGCGCAGGATGCGGGCGACGCGCTCGGAGCGGCGTGCGGTGGCGTCCCATACCGTGTCTCCTTCTCGATCGTGCCCGAGTACACCCGCAGATAGGTCAGCCGCCCGGTGGCGGTCGCGTTCACCTTGAACGCGAGGGCCGCCAGCGGTGCCGCCGGGTCGGCGGCCCGCCGCTGTTCACCGCCGTCGCGGTCGGTGCCGTGCACCGGCGGCACGTCGAGCGGCGACGGCAGATAGGCGAGTACGGCGTCCAGCAGCGGTTCGACACCGCGGTCGCGGTAGGCGGAGCCGCACAGGACGACGACGGCGTCACCGCGGTGGGTCAGGTCCCGCAGCGCGGCGGCGAGCGTGCCGTCGCCGAGGGTGCCGGTGTCGCAGAACTCGTCCAGCGCGCCCGGATGCAGTTCGGCGACGGTCTCCTCCAAGAGCCGGCGCCGTACGCGCGCCACCTCGCGCAGCTCGTCCGGCACGGGTGCCGCGTCGTCGGCCTTGCCCTCGTCGGTCCAGGTCAGCGCCCGCATGCGCAGCAGGTCGACGACGCCGGTGAAGGTGTCCTCCGCGCCGATGGGCAGCTGCACCGCCAGGGGTACGGGGTGCAGCCGCTCCCGGATGGAGGCGACGGCGGCGTCCAGGTCGGCGCCGGCCCGGTCCATCTTGTTGACGAACGCGATCCGCGGCACACCGTGCCGGTCCGCCTGCCGCCACACCGACTCGCTCTGCGGCTCCACACCGGCGACCGCGTCGAACACGGCGACCGCGCCGTCGAGGACGCGCAGGGAACGCTCCACCTCGTCGACGAAGTCGACATGGCCCGGGGTGTCGATGAGGTTGATCCGGTGACCGTCCCAGGCACAGCTGACGGCGGCGGCGAAGATGGTGATGCCCCGGTCGCGTTCCTGCGGGTCGAAGTCGGTGACGGTGGTGCCGTCGTGGACCTCGCCACGTTTGTAGGTGGTGCCGGTGGCGAACAGGATCCGCTCGGTGACGGTGGTCTTGCCGGCGTCGACATGGGCGAGGATGCCCAGGTTGCGGACGGTGGCGAGGGAGTCGGCGTGCAGGGGGTTGCGCATGGCCCGTGGCCTTTCGGTGCTCTGTGACAGGGCAGCGCGATTCCCGGACGAGACCCACGGTCGGGCAACGAGGGCACATGGGTACCCAAAAGCATTCACGACAATGCGACTTGGCCGACCGTCAATGATTCGGTCTCGTCACGGCATCCGGTACCGGCCGCGCAGCGGGCACCGGACGGCCGAGGACACGAGGAGCACCTCGGAGCGGACGGACCGGGTCCGGAGAACGGCAGCGGCGGTGTGGTCACGCATGGCCGGACTCCCCTCACGGTCTTGAACGCGCGACCCCACATCGGGGCAACGCCTGCTCGTCGCCGAGTGTAGGGAGGGGAGGGCGGGCGGAGCCACGGCTTTTTCACGAAGGACGAGACCGACGTCCGGGCCGCGTTCGAGAGAGCGGGACTACCAGCCTACGGCCCGCATGATCAGAATCGGGTACTCCGGATCACGCGGGCCAAGGGCGTTACAGACCGTTCAGCCTTCCGCACATCCGAGGAAAGCACCCCAGGCGGAAGGGGAGACGGCGAACCGGGGCCCGTCCTTCTGCTTGGAGTCGCGTACGTGCACGACTCCGGGGGTGCACGCGATCTCCACGCAGCTGTCGCCCTCGGATCCGCTGTAGCTGCTCTTGAACCAGTCCAGCTTGTTGACGGTGTTCATAGCGCTCCTCGCATCCTCTGCAACAACTCCGCCGAGTCCGCCGGGGACAGGGCCTGCGAGCGCATCTTGGCATAGCGCATCTGCATCACGCTCACTGCTTCTCGGCCGGACACCAACTGTCCGGTCTTCTGCCCCTCCGCGTACCCGACCCACTGGCGTTCGGGGGTCTCCAGGAGTTGCATCGGCCCGTCCGTGCCCGCGTGGTACGGCTGCCGCTGCGGCATGATCTGCAGTTCCACGTTCCACGGTTCCGTGCAGGCGAGGAGATGGCCGAGCAGTTCGCGGGTGACCTCCTCGCCTCCCGTGTGCCGCAGCAGCACCGACTCCTCGACGATGAAGCTGAACGCGATCGGCGGCTCCCGGCGCAGCAGGTCCTGCCGTGCCGTCGCGCGGCGATCCGTTGCTCCAGTTGTTCCTGGGTGGGCGGGGCGGCACGTTGAGCATGACCGCCCGGGTGTACGCCTCGGTCTGGAGCAGTCCGGGCACCACCCGGCACTCGTACGTGCACAGACCGACCGCGGTCTCCTCCAGCTGGGCCCACTCCCGGAACCACACCGCCAGCCCCCGCTGCCGCCCGAGGTGCCGGACCATGGCCCGCAGCACCCCGAACGCCTCCAGCTCCTCCTCCGCCCGCTCGACGAACACGGCGGTCGGCATCCGCCGCCCCTGCTCGACCGAGGCGACCGAGGCGTGCGAGTAGTTGAGCCGTTCGGCGAGCTGTTCCTGGGTGAGCAGGGCCCGTTCCCGGAACGTCTTCAGGGCCGCGCCGAACGCCTTGAGACTGTCGGACGACTCGACTGTCGTGCTGCTGCTGTTCGCCATGGACGACGACCCCCTTGTCGCGCTTGCGGCACACCTTTCAGCCCGTACAACGGCCCAAGGGCCGGGCGGGGTTACGTGCGAGGCCCGGCCACGACCCGTACAAGCAGGCGTGTACGGGTCGGTCCCCGGATGGTGTCCCGCCGACAGCCTTCAGTTTCGCGAACTCACGGAGGCGAGGGGTCAGCGGGCGGGTGGGACGAACTCGGGCTGATCGAGCAGGCGGAGCCAGCTTCCATCAGGCTGGCGCCGGACGACCTGTGCCCGGGCGCCGGCCCCGTCCTTCGGCGGGGTCGAGGTGAGGGCGATGTCGTCGCTGATCAGCGTCGGCAGCGGTTGTTCCGGCTCGAAACGGGGACGGTTGGCCAGCGCCTTCTCCCACAGCGCACGGATCGCCTCCCGGCCCACCGTCCGGTCGCCGGGCGGGTAGGCCATTACCGCACCCTCTTCGTAAAGTGCGGCGACCCCGGCCGCGTCACCGGCGTTGGCCGCAGCTCCTTGCTCGATCACCGTCGACGGGAAAAAGGTCGCCGAGGCCCCGGGTGGCGTCGACGGCAAGCACATGTGCGAGTACACCCTCCGGTAGGTTCTTCAGGGGCCAGGCCGGGTATGGGCCTTCTCAGGTCGGCAGCCTCCAGTGAGGTCCGGCCGGGTAGCCCAGGCAGACGGCCTGGTCCCGCTCGGTGACGGTCATGCCGAACGCGGTCTGGTCGGGCGAGCCCGTCTTCTGCCACACGTCGAGCGCGTCCTCGGCCTGGTCCCACAGTCGCAAGGGTCAGTCCTGGTGCACCGTCCAGCCATTGCCGTCGGGCTCGGTCCATGCCTGCGAGCCGGTCGCCACGTCGGCCAAGGCGAGACCGTTCTCCATACGTACCAACTCGGCGGACGGAGCACCGAACTGCGCGACGAAAAGCCCGGTCCAGTCGTCCAGGCGGCTGCCAACTCCTCGTCGTGCTCGACGGAGTACACCGTCTCGCTCCCGAGCCGGTGGCAGAGCACAGCGGTGGAGCAGCCCGTGCCCGTGCCGATCCCAAGGACCCTGTCACCGTCCCGGACATCGGCGAGTTCGATCATCCGCACGACGAGCGACGGAAGAGTACTGGAAGGTCGGCCGCCCCGACACAGAGCCCGCGGCTTCCTGGGCGCTGATGCCGTCGACCTGTGTCACCCAGGTGGTGTCCGAGTAGACCATCGGGAGCCATTGACACGACGGGTTGGGACGTCACACGTCCCTGGACGGCCCCGCGCGGCAGCAGGCAGTGGCCGGACCCGCCGTCGGGCCCGGCCACCGGAGTTCCCTCAGCAGGTGACCTTCAGATCCGCCCAGTCGGCGTGGTCGTAGTCGTTGCCGTCGCCGCCGTCGGTGACGACCAGCGTGACGGTCCGGGCACCGCTCACGTCAGCGGTGAGTTCCTGCGCGTCCTGGGAGTTGGTGAGGAGGCCGGTGGCGGCCGCGCGCTCGCCGTCGGCGCGGATCTCGAAGGCGACGGTGCCGCGCGCACCCGTCTCGTCGTCGAGACCGACCAGGGCCGTGACCTGTTCGCAGCGCCCCGCAGTGAAGTACTCGACGCGGCTGTGGGCGTGCACGCCCAGGCCATTGTCCCAGGTGCGGCCGCCGATGGTGAGCGTCCTACCGTCGCCGGCCGCCTTCTCGCCGTTGCTCCGGTCCTCTCCACCGGCCCCCAGCCGTTGGCCGCTGTCAGTGGCGTGAGGTCGCTGAGGTAGGTGGTGCCGTCCTCCGGCGCGACGGACACCATCACCTGGACCGGGGAGGTGGAGCGGACCTCCTGCCCGGACGGCGTGCGGTACGCCGTGGTGAGGTTCAGCTCGTAGGTACCGGGGTCGGTGCCCTCCGGAACCCTCGTCCGCCATGTGGTCCGGAACTCCGCGCCACCCCGGAGCAGCGGGCTCTCGGGACGGAGTCGGCCTTCGTCCGCCAACCCTCGGGGCCGGTCAGCGCGATGGAAACGGAGTGCACCGGGCGGCGTCCGAGGTTCGCGGTCACCGCGGTGAGCCGTGCACTGTCACCCGCCTCGGCTATCGCGACGCCGCCCACTCCGGAGTCCACGGCGGGCGGCAACTGGGCCCAGCCACGGTCCGGGCCCACCCGCACCAGCACGGTTCCGTGTCCGGGCACGGTCGCGGAGATCTCGCCCGCCGTGTGGGTGGAGCGGTGCTTCCACAGGTCACGCACCCGATAGCCGGCCGCGTGCGGCAGGCCGACACCACGCGCCGTCGTGGAAATCCGCTGCGGCCGGTCGCTCTCGTTGAACAGGGCCACCGCGCGACTGCCGTCGGCCAGTTCCTTGACCACGACCCAGCGGCCGTCCTCGGAGCTGATCACCTTGCCCTGCTTGCCCAGCTCGTCCTGGTCGACGGCGATGACCTCCTCGTTGGAGAGGATGTCGAAGGCGGACTGGGGGCCGACCGGAGGTCCGCGCCGATGAGCAGGGGCGCGGCCATGACCGACCACATCGAGAAGTGGGTGCGGTACTCGGTGTCGGTCATGCCGCCGTTGCCCACCTCCAGCATGTCCGGGTCGTTCCATCCGCCCGGGCCCGCGTACTCGTCGAGGGGCAGGTTCTTCTTCATGATCGACAGCATGGAGTCCCAGTCGTCGCTGATGTCCCCCGTGGTACGCCATGACTGCCCGACGCCCCTGGCCCATTCCCAGGGCTCGTTCTCACCCCACTCGCAGAGGCTGTAGAGGATCGGCCGCCCGGTGGCCTCCAGCGCGTCGCGCATGGTCGTGTAGCGCTGCTTCGCGTCCACGCCCTCGTTGTTGCAGTTGTCGTACTTGAGGTAGTCGACACCCCAGTCGGCGAACTGCTGGGCGTCGCTGTACTCGTGGCCCAGGGCGCCGGGGAAGCCGATGCTGCTGCACGTCTTCGTTCCCGCGCTGGTGTAGATGCCGAACTTCAGGCCCTTGCCGTGCACGTAGTCGGCGACTGCCTTGATCCCGTTGGGGAACCGCTTCGGATCCGGCACGAGCTTGCCGTCGGCGTCCCGCTGAGGCAGAGCCCAGCAGTCGTCGAGGTTGATGTACTCGTACCCGGCCTTCTTGAGCCCCTTCTCCACGAAGAGGTCGGCCATACCCTTGACCAACTCCTCGTCGAACTCCGCTCTGCAGTGGGTCGAGTTCCAGTTGTTGAACCCCATCGGTGGTGTCAGTGCCAGGTGCTCGCCGCTCTCCGCCGGGGCCGTCGGGGAGGCGTGGGGCTCCTCCGGAGCCCCCGCGGCCGACGCCGGTGCGCCGAGCGCGGTGGCGCACAACAGCCCTGCGGCGAGCGTGGCGAGCGCAGTGCGTACGGGAGTGCCGGACCGGGCTCTCCACCCGGGAAAGTGAGCCATCTGCGTGTCTCCCTCGTCAGGCGTCCTGGAGCGTTCCCCTGGTGCGACTGCTGAGTGATGAGGCTACGCAGTGTGCAACTTTGTTGGAAGAGGTTCAACAGTGAGCGTCTATTTACTGGTTGAGATAAAAGATCTTGAACGCATGCCCTCCCTTTGCCGACCAGCATGTTCAATTTTGTGCGATTCCCGGGCGCGGCCCCCGGTGTGGATCCCGCGCGGGCGGACCTCAGCCCGCGCCACGGCGACGATCTCCCCGGCGACGGCCGGTCCGGGTGGGCGTCCCGGTCGACCCGAACCCGCACGATCCGCCCGCCCCACGATCCGCCCGCCCCGTCGCAGAGCACCGAAGGGCACGCCGATGGGGCGCCGGGCGAGGCTCGGGAAGCTCAGGCGCCGGCTCGCCGCCCCGCGCCCCGTCCCCTCAGCCGTGGCAGGACCCGGCGCCTCCCGCCGGAACGGCGCTTCAGCGGTGCCCGGCGAGGAAGGCGTCCACCTCGTCGCGGCGGGCGAGAAGGGCTGGGCGCCCGCTCGGGTGGTGCTGATCGCCGCGGCGGCGCAGGCCCAGCGGGCGGACTGCTCGAGGGTGCGACCCTCCGCGAGGGCGACGGCGAGCGCGCCGCAGAAGGAGTCACCGGCGGCGGTGGTGTCCACGGGCCGGACGGAGAAGGCCGGGACGTGCAGGTGCGCGGTGCCTTCGAGGAGGAGCACCCCGTCACCGCCGAGCGTGACGATCATCGCGCCCGCACCGGTCAGCTTCCGGGCCGCGGCGACGACCTCGTCGATCGTCTCCGGCACGGGCGTGCCGGTGAGGGCCGCCAGTTCCGTGCGGTTGGGGACCAGCACGTCGACGTGGGGAGGCGGGACGGCGCCGGCGACGGCGGGGGCCGGGTTGTGCAGCACGATGCCGCCGGCCAGCCGCGCGGCGGCGTGGTTGGCCTCGTCCGGGACCTCCTGCTGGAGGACGGTCACGGCCGCCTCGCGCAGCAGGTCCGCGGCGGCCTCGCAGTCGGCGGCACTCAGACGGAAGTTGGCACCGGGGCTGACGATGATGGAGTTCTCGCCCGCCGGGTCGACGGCGATCAGGGCGCGGCCGGTCGCCGTGTCCGGGGTGCGGATGATGTGGGTGGTGTCCACGCCCTCCTGCCGGACGGCGCCGAGCATGACGTCGGCCGCGTCGTCCTCGCCGACCCGGCCGACGAAGGCGACGTTCCCGCCGAGCCGGGCGGCGGCGACCGCCTGGTTGGCGCCCTTGCCGCCGGGGTGCTGGGCGATGTCACCGCCGAGGACCGTCTCGCCCGGCACCGGATGGTGGGGAACCGGTGCGACGAGATCCAGGTTGAGGCTTCCGACGACTGCGATCACTGGTCTTCCTCTGTGGTGCGGGTACTGCCGGTGTTCTGCGCCGAAGTGGCGCGGGGCGCGCTGGAGGCGCGTACGACGAGTTCGAGGGCGAGCCGGACCGACCGTCGCGGCCCGTCCTGCTGCTCGTTCTGCTGTCCGTTCCGCTGTCCGGCCAGCCGGTGGCCGAGCAGGTACGCGGCCTCGGCGGCCAGTGCGCGCACGGGTTGACGGACGGTGGTCAGGGACGGTTCGGCGAGGTCCGCCACGGGGATGTCGTCGAAACCGGTGACGGCGATCTCACCCGGGGCGTCCACGCCCAGTTGCCGCAGCCGTTGCAGCGCGCCGACCGCGATGAGGTCGTTGGCACACACTATGGCGTCCGGCCGGGAGGGCAGGATCCGGTCCACCGCGGCCCGCCCCCACTCCAACGAGAAGTCGCCGAGTTCGACGCGGCCTGGGGCTTCCGCGTCGAGGGCACCGGCTCCCGCCTTGTACGCCGCGAGCCGCTCGGCCGCCGCAGAGGCGGTTCCGGCCGCGCCCACGAAGCACGGGCGACGGCGGCCGGTGGCGGCCAGATGGTCCAGGACGAGGGCCATGCCGGCGGTGTTGTCGGTCGCGACCGAGTCGGCGACGCCGGGACCGCAGCCGCGGTCCAGCAGCACCAGGGGTACGCGGGCCGCAGCCATCGCCACCGCCTCCCGGCTGTGCGTCTCGTCGACGGGGACGACCAGCAGGGCGTCGACCTGCCGCTCCAGCAGGGCGGTGATCCGGGCCGCCTCGGTCTCCGGGGCGTCGTCGCAGTCGGCGAACAGTACGGCGCGGCCCTCGGCGTGCAGCGCGTGCTCCACCTCCCGTACGAGGGAGGAAGAAGGGGTTGGTGATCTGCGGCAGGACGAGACCGACGGTGCCGGTGGAGCGGCTGCGCAGGGCGCGGGCGACCTGGTTGGGCCGGTAACCGAGACGGTCGGCCGCCTCCTTGACCCGGAGGGCGATCTCGGGCCCGACCGGACGGGTTCCGCCCAGCACCCGGGACACCGTGGCAACGGAGCAACCCGATGCGCGAGCCACGTCCTTCAGTGTGACCTCGGCCACTGCCGAGCCCCCTTCACTCGGTGCGACTCCGCTTCGCTCGCCGGGCTCTCGCCGGGCGGGAAGCGGCCTCCCGGGACTGTTTCCGGCAAACGTTATCACCTGGGATTGCCGATCTTCGGCCTATCCGCGGGGAGTCATGAGATATCAGTCATTGACAACTGCGGGTTCCATAAGGAACTTTTCTGGAGAACGTTTTCCCGAACCGTATCCAAGGAGGTGCGCAGTGTTCACCCCGATCACCCCGATCGCCGCCGGCGTCAGTCGACCGCCCCGTGCCGCTGCCGTCCCTCCGGTGACGGAGACGGCCACCACCACCGGTGCCGGGCATCCGAGCCGGCCCGCCCTCCGGTAGCAGCCCTCTTTCGGCGCTCCAGAGATCCGCTTCACCACCCGTTTCACCCGTTCCACCCGTTCCGCCTTGAGCAAGGGGCTCTACCGATGGCCAAAAGATCATCCTCGATTGCGACCCCGGACACGACGACGCCATCGCCATGCTGCTGGCGCACGGCAACCCGGACATCGACCTGGTCGCCGTCACGACCGTGGTCGGCAACCAGACGCTGGAGAAGGTGACCCGCAACGCCCTCTCCGTGGCGCGCATCGCCGGGATCACCGGCGTGCCCTTCGCCGCCGGCTGCCCGCGCCCGCTGGTGCGGGCCATCGAGACGGCCCCGGACATCCACGGCGAGACCGGTCTGGACGGACCGGAGCTGCCCGAGCCGACCCTCGAGCTGGACCGCCGGCACGCCGTCGACCTCATCATCGACACGGTGATGTCGCACGAGCCCGGCGAGATCACCATCGTCCCGACGGCGGGCCTGACCAACATCGCCCTCGCCGCGCGCAAGGAGCCCCGCATCGTCGAGCGGGTCCGCGAGGTCGTCCTGATGGGCGGCGGCTACCACGAGGGCAACTGGAGCGCGGTCGCCGAGTTCAACATCATCATCGACCCCGAGGCCGCCCACATCGTCTTCAACGAGAGCTGGCCGGTCACCATGGTCGGTCTCGACCTGACGCACCAGGCCCTGGCGACGCCCGAGGTCGCCGAGAAGATCGCCGCGGTCGGCACCAAGCCCGCCAAGTTCGTCGGCGAGCTGCTGGACTTCTTCGGCGCCACCTACAAGGAGGCGCAGGGCTTCGAGCACCCGCCCGTGCACGACCCGTGCGCGGTCGCGTACGTGATCGACCCCTCCGTCATGACGGTGCGCAAGGCTCCCGTGGACGTCGAGCTCAGCGGTGGTCTGACCCTGGGCATGACCGTGACGGACTTCCGTGCCCCGGCCCCGGCCGACTGCCACACCCAGGTCGCGGTCGAGCTCGACCGCGAGCGGTTCTGGGACCTCGTGGTGGACGCCCTCGAGCGGATCGGTGACGTCGAGGCATGAGCACACCCACCACGCTGAACCGGCCCGACGAGGCGTCGGGCCGCCGCACGACCCAGGTGGGCGTGCTGATGATCGCGCTCCTCGCGGCCTGTTTCGCCTTCCAGCTCAACGCGAGCATGCTCAGCCCCGCGCTGAAGAACATCGAGGAGAGCTTCGGGGCCAGTTCGGCCGAGATCGGGCTCACCCAGACCGCGTTCTTCACCTCGGCGGCCCTGTTCTCGCTCTTCCTGCCGAGGCTGGGCGACGTCATCGGCCGGCGCAAGGTCCTGGCCGGCATGCTGGCGCTCATGGCCGTCGGCTGTGTCGTCGCCGCGCTGGCGCCGAGCGTGCCCGTGCTGTTCGTCGGCCGCATCATCCAGGGTGTGTCCGGCCCGGTCGTCCCCTCTGCCTGATCATGCTGCGGCAGGAGGTGAGCGAACCGAAGAAGTACGGCACCCTGCTGGGCGTGATCACCGCCGTCAACGGCGGCATCGCCGGTATCGACGCCCTCGCCGGGGCTACCTCGCCGACAACTACGGCTTCCGGTCGGTCTTCTGGACGATGGCCGTCGTGGCAGTCCTCGCCGCCGTGATGGTCGCCACCCTGACCCCCGAGACCAAGGCGCCCGCCGCGGACCGAATGGACTGGCCGGGTGTCGCGCTCCTCGTCGTGTCCGTCGGGGCACTGCTCACCGCGCTGAACGAGGCCGGCAAGCTCGCCGACGCCAACTGGCTCCTCGTCGCCGTCCTCATCGTCGTCGGCGCGGTCGCCTTCGCCCTGTTCTGGCGGACCGAGGACCGCAGTACGCACCCGCTGGTCGCCACCCGGCACCTGAAGCAGCGCTCGACCTGGGCGACCCTGCTGACCACCCTGCTCACCATGACGGGCGTGTTCGCCGTCATGAACGGCCTGATCCCGGCACTCGCCCAGGACGGGAACGCCGGACTCGGCATGGGTGCCGAGCAGTCCGCGTGGTGGACCCTCACGCCGTACGCCCTGGCCGGTCTGGCCATGGGACCCTCGCCGGCCGGCTCGCCGCCACCTTCGGGTACGGCCGCATCCTGCGGCTGGGGCTGATCGGGGCCGTGGCGGGCGTGCTCCTGATGATCCTCACGGTCGACTCCCAGTCCCGCCCCATGCTGCTGCTGACCTCGGTCCTGGTCGGTATCGCCTACGCGGGCGTGGCGAACATCGTGCTCAACGGGCTCGGCATCGTCCTGTCCCCAAGGAGAACCCGGGCTTCCTGCCCGGTCTCAACGCGGGGGCGTTCAACCTCGGCGCCGGTCTCAGCTTCGCGCTGCTGTACGCGGTCAAGACCGCGGCCCTGCCGGACGACCCCACGTCGCCCGCCGACTACACCGCCGCCATGATCGCCGGAATGGTCATCCTGGCCGCCGCCTTCGCGACGTCCTTCATGATCCCGAAGCCGGTGGAGGCCGAAGCGCGCGACGACTGAGTCAGCCCTTCCGGTACTGCCGCGTCCCGGCGGCGGTCCGGTCAGGCGACCTGACGACGGCCTGCGGCACGGCACCCGGGATTCCCCGGGTGCCGTGCCGCAGGCCGTTCGCCGTTCGCCCTCCGGGGACCGGCTCCCGTGGCCGGCCCGCGTGCGTTCACAGTGCCCGGCATCTCGAACTCGTCCCACATCTTGATACGCGCCGACTGATAAATGAGATGTTTGGGAATCTTCAGTCGCCTGTACCGTACATGCGGCCTCCCCGGGAAGGCGCCTGCTGTCGGGCGGGCCGTCGGCGGCACACCGTCGGCGTCTGTTCTCCGCCCTCGTGCGAAAGACCGAGAAATGCCCGCACCAGCCACCAACCCAGCCCCGGCGCCCGCCAACTCGCGGTCCCGTGTCCTCATCGCGAGCCTCATCGGCACGACGATCGAGTTCTACGACTTCTACATCTACGCGACCGCCGCCGTCCTGGTCTTCCCCTCACTCTTCTTCCCGGACAGCGACCCGACCACGGCGCTGCTGTCGTCGTTCGCGGTGTTCGGCGCCGCGATGGTCGCCCGCCCGATCGGCGCCGTGGTCTTCGGACACCTCGGCGACCGGCTCGGCCGCAAGGGCACCCTGGTGGCCTCGCTCCTCACCATGGGCATCGCCACGTTCCTCATCGGCATACTGCCCACGTACGCGCAGGCCGGCTGGATCGCCACCGCGCTGCTGGTGCTGATGCGGCTCGCGCAGGGCTTCGCGCTCGGCGGTGAGTGGAGCGGCGCGGCCCTGGTCGCGACCGAGAACGCCCCGAAACACAAGCGCGCCCTCTACGGCACGTTCCCGCAGCTGGGTGCCCCGCTCGGCTTCATCATCGGCAACGGGCTGTTCCTGATCATCGGCGCGCTGCTGCCGTCGTCGGCGGGCGCCGATCCGTCCCAGCCCTCGGACGCCTTCCTGAGCTGGGGCTGGCGTCTGCCGTTCCTGTTCTCCGCCGTGATGGTCGCGATCGGCCTGTGGGTGCGGATGCGCCTGGTGGAGGCGCCGGTGTTCGCCCGGACCCAGGAGGCCGGCCTGGTGCGGAAGCTGCCGCTCGCCACCGTCCTGCGCGATCACTGGAAGCAGCTGGTCCTCGGCACGTTCTTCATGCTGGCGACGTATGTGCTCTTCTACCTGATGACCACGTTCTCGCTGAGTTACGGCCGTACGTCCGAGGACGCCGCCGTGCCCGGCCTAGGGTACGACTACACGACCTTCGTCCTGATGATGATCTTCGGGGTGCTGTTCTTCGCCGTGTTCACCCTGGTCTCCGGCCCGCTCGCCGACAAGTACGGCCGGCGCCTCACGCTGATCCTGGTCACCGTCGGCATCCTGGTGTTCGGGCTGGTGTGGGTGCCGTTGATCGGCCTGGGCACGCTGGGCGTGGTGCTGTGGCTGGTGTTCGGCTTCACGCTGATGGGCATGACGTTCGGCCCGATGGGCGCGCTGCTGCCGGAACTCTTCCCGACGAGCGTGCGGTACACGGGCTCCGGGATCTCCTACAACGTCAGCTCGATCCTGGGCGCGGCCGTCGCCCTGTTCATAGCGGTGGCCCTGTGGGAGGCCGGCGACGGCTCCCCGTGGCTGGTCGGCGTCTACCTCTCCTCGATGGCCCTGCTGACCCTGGTCGCACTGCTGCTGGGCAAGGAGACGAAGGACGTGGAACTCGACGAGGGCGAGGGCGAGGCCGTCACCGGCCCCGAGCACGACGAGGCGCCCGCCGCCACCGCGTCCCCTGAGCCGTCCGGCGGGCCCGCCGAGGCCCTCCGTGCCCGTGCACCGGGCGCGGAGGGCCTCGGTGCGTCCGGCCGCCCGCGGTCGGAGAGGGGCAGCGTCCGGGGCCGGCCGGCCACGCGGCTCCGCCCGGAAGCGCGCGTCGTCGGTCACGCGACGGGCGACCGTGGCCCCGTGCGGTCCTGAGACCCCGACAGTCCCGCGGGAACCGGTGGTCGCCCGTCGCGGCGGTCGCGAGACCGTACGCCCCGTACCGGCGGGATTCCGCACCTCCCCGGATGACGCGGCAGCGACTACGATCACCCGTCGACGAGCGACGGGGGAGCCTGAGCCGTGCGTGAGGGAGAAACGGCTGCCGGCGGCCGGACTCGCGGGCGGCCGGTTGCTGCCGCGCACGACATGACGACGCACGCCCTCGCGCGCACCGTCATCGCGCGCACCCTCCACACGCTCTTCACGCATAGAGGTTGATATCTCCATTCCGCAACCCCCGTACCTGACCGCGCCCCCATCCACTACCGTGTCTCCAGGCGCGCATCACGGCTGATCAGGCGCGCGCCAGGACCGAATGCCGAGGACACCGTGCAGATCACGCCCCTGAACCCCGAGGACCCTCTCGCGCTGGGCGACTTCGAGCTCCTCGGCCGGATCGGTCAAGGCGGCATGGGCCAGGTCTACCTGGGCGAGTCGCTCGGTGGTGAGCCCGCCGCGGTGAAGGTGATCAAGCCGTCGGTCGTGGACTCGGAGTCCCGGCAGCGGTTCGCGCAGGAAATCGAGGCGCTCAAGACGATCTGGGGGCCCGCATCGCGGCCTTCCTGGGCGCCGACGCGGAGGCGGAGCGGCCGTGGCTGGCCACGGAGTACGTGGACGGCCCCGACCTCGCCGGGCACGTCAAGACGCACGGACCGCTCCCGTCCGTCCTCACGGCGGCGCTCGGCGCGATCCTCGCCGAGGCGCTGTCCGGGGTGCACGCCCAGGGCCTGCTGCACCGCGACCTCAAGCCGGCCAACGTCCTTCTGGGCCCGAACGGCCCGAAGATCATCGACTTCGGCCTGGCCGCGTTCACCGAGTCCACGATCTCCCTCACTCTCCCCCACCAGGTCGTCGGCACCCCGATCTGTATGGCCCCGGAGCAGGCCGCGGGCGTGAAGCCGCTGACGGCGGCGGTGGACGTGTACGCGCTGGGTGCGCTGCTGCTGTTCGCGGTGACGGGTCACTACCCGCATGACGCGGCCACCCCGTACATGGTGTTCCACCTGGTCACGGACCCCGGTACGGCTCGGACCTGTCCGGCGTCCCGCAGGAACTGCTGCCGCTGCTGACCGGCATGCTCGCCCACGACGCCGGGGCCCGGCCGTCGCTGACCGAGGTGGTGCAGCGGTGCCGGTCGGTGATCGAGGCACAGGGCATGAAGATCGCCCAGGCTCGCCGCAAGCTCACCGCGCACACGGCCGAGCAGCGCCGGCACCGGCCCGCCGCCCCCGCCGACAGCGTCCCCACCGTGACCTGGCCCGCCCCCGCGCCTGACGCCCGGGGCACGGAGATCAGCCCGGCCGAGCTGGAGACACCGGCCGACGCCCCGCCGCCGCACCCGGCGACGCCGGCCGGGACCGGCCCGGCCCCCGCGGCCCCCACGCCGGACGACTCCCCCGCCCCCAGGTCCCCGGCCTCGCGCCCGCCGATCCGCGAACTCGTCCCGACGGCTCCCGCGGTGAACAGCCGGCGCCCGGCCGCCGCCCGCCCACGGACGCCGGGCGGCGCCGGGAGGGGACGCCGACGCTGCGGCACTCCGTCCAGGCCCGCAGGACGGCGGAGCGCCTGCGGTCCGTGTACGCGGCGAAGGCCCCGTTCTGACACCGGCCGCCGCCCGGCCGGGACGGACCCCATGTCCGCTCCCCCGGGCCCCATGCCTCGCCGTTCGGACTGTGCCCACCGGCACAGCCACCCGCCCCAACGACATGATCGCCCAGGAGGCACCCGCGTGACCGCCGATGTGAGCACCGCGCCCGCGACGAGCGGCGAGGACGCCCAGTACCCGCCGGGCGCCCAGATCCTCGTACGGGACGAGGTGTGGCTCGTGCGCAACGCCACGCGGACCGAGCACGACGGGGCCCGGATCGAGGCGGTCGGCGCGTCGGACTTCGTGCGGGACCAGGAGGCGGTGTTCTTCACCGGCCTGGACCGGATCGAACTGCTCGACCCGAAGCTGACCCGCCTGGTACGGGACGACTCCCCAACTTCCGCCGCTCGCGCCTGTTCCTGGAGGCGGTGCTGCGCAAGACGCCGCTGCCGCAGGCCGAGCGGGGCCTGGCGCTCGCGAACTCCTTCCTCCTGGACGCCCTCCCTACCAGCAGCGGCCCGCCCAACTCGCCCTGTCGGGCCGCAACCTGCGCCCGCGCCTGCTCATCGCGGACGTGGTCGGGCTCGGCAAGACCCTGGAGATCGGCCTCACGCTGGCCGAGCTGATCCGCCGGGGCCGGGGCGAGCGGATCCTCGTCGTCACCCCGCAGCACGTCCTGGAGCAGTTCCAGCACGAGTTGTGGACGCGGTTCGCGATCCCGCTGGTGCGGCTGGACTCGGTGGGCATCGAGCGGATCCAGCGGGAGATCCCGGCGGGCCGCAACCCGTTCACGTACTTCAAGCGGGTCATCGTCTCCATCGACACGCTGAAGAACACCGACCAGTACAAGCATCATCTGGAGCGCATCAACTGGGACGCGGTCGTCATCGACGAGTCGCACAATCTCATCAACAAGGGTTCCCTGCGCAACCAGTTGGCCCGCACGCTGGCCCCGCACACGGACGCCCTGCTGCTGGCGTCGGCGACCCCGCACAACGGTGACGCGCGTTCCTTCGCCGAGCTGATCTCCCTGCTCGACCCGGCCGCGATCCGTGACCCGGAGCACTACCGCGCGGACGACATCAAGCACCTGTTCATCCGCCGTACGAAGGTCAGTCCCGAGGTGCGGGAGCAGATGAAGGGGCAGTGGGCGGACCGGGGCCCGTCGCGGTCGGTCCGCGTGACGGCGACTCCGGCCGAGGAGAAGGTCTTCGAGGAACTGGCGGCGGTGTGGCTGCCGTCCGACGGGTCGAAGTCGGTCAGCGACGTGCCCTGTTCCCGTACACGCTGCTGAAGTCGTTCCTCTCCTCGCATACGGCGCTGAAGGCCACGGTCACCACGCGCATCAAGACGCTGGAGAAGAAGGACGACCCGGAGGCGACGGCCGCCGAGCGCGCGGCCCTGCACCGGCTGCTGGAGCTGTCCTCGGGGATGACGGAGGCGGACTCGGGCAAGTTCGGGGCGCTGGTCGAGCAGTTGCGGGAGATCGGGGTGGGGCCGAAGTCGGACACCCGGGTCGTGGTGTTCTCCGAGCGGGTGCAGACGCTGGAGTGGCTGACGCGGACGGTGCCGGCGGCGCTCGGCTTCAAGGGAAGGCCGCCGAGCAGGCCGCCCGGGTCATGCACGGCGGTCTGTCCGACGAGCAGCAGATGCAGTGCGTGGAGGACTTCGGCCTCCAGGACACGCCGGTACGCATCCTGTTCACCGGCGATGTGGCGTCGGAGGGCGTCAACCTGCACCGCCAGTGCCACCAGTTGGTCCACTACGACGTGCCCTGGTCGCTGATCCGCATCGAGCAGCGCAACGGCCGCATCGACCGCTACGGGCAGCCGCACCAGCCGCAGTTCCGCGCGCTGATCCTCACGAGTGCGGTCGACGGCGCCAAGGACGACACCCTGGTCTCCGAACGCCTGCTGGAGCGGGAGGCCGAGGCGCACAGGTCGCTGGGCACGGCGGAGGCGGTGTCCGGGCTGTACCGGGCGGAGGCGGAGGAGAAGTCCCTCATCCAGGATCTGCTGCGGGGCCGTGACGTCGACGAGTCCCTGGACGCCGACCGTAGTTCCGGTGGTGGCGACGAGGCCGTGGGCGACTTCCTCGCCGACTTCTTCAACCCCGTGAACGAGGAGCTGGAGGAGGACGCCGACAGCGGGGACGGCTCCGGGGCGGTGCCCCGCGCGGACGTGCCCCGGCTGTTCGGCTCCCCGCGCGAGTTCCTCGACGAGGCGCTGCGCGAGGTGTACCCGGACGCCCACGAGCGCCTCGACCTGTCCATCGACGCCGAGAACGGACTGCTCTCTTTCGTGCCGCCCTCCGACCTGGTGCACCGGCTCAAGGCGCTGCCTCCGGAGTACGTCCGTGAGCAGGGCCTGCGCGACCGGCTGAAGGTCACCTTCAACCGGCGTCTCGCCGACAGCAGCCTGACGCGTGCCCGCGCCTCGGCGACGTCGAGCTGGCCCGACATCTCGCTGCTGACCGACCTGCACCCGGTCATGGAGTGGCTCACGGACAAGGTCCTGGTCCGCCTCGACCGGCAGGAGGCACCGGTGCTGACGGCGGACGTCTCCCGGCCCACCTATCTCGTGCAGGGCATCTACTCCAACGCGCTCGGCCGGCCGACCGTCGTGAAGTGGATGGCGGTCACCACGGACGGCGAGGTCGACGACGACATGGTGGCGGTGCTGCGCCGCGCCCAGGTCGGCCCGACGATGGCGAACCCGGACGCCGACCACGACACGGGCCGTCTCGCCGAGGCGATCCCCGGCGTCCTGGACCGGGCGGAGGCGTTCCTGGAGCAGCACCGCGAGGCGTGGGACGAGCCGCTGCGGGCGCCCATCGAGGAGTACAAGACCCGGTTGGGCGCGTGGGAGCAGCCGACGCTGGCGGCGGGCGGCGGTTCCGCGCCCACCGCCACCCGCGACCGGCTCACCTCGCTGGCGGACTCCTCCTCACCACCGGCCGGCCGATGCTCCGCGTCCTCGCCGTCCTCGCCCCGGCCCACACCGCCGCCTGACCGACACACCCAGAGGTTGCTCACGATGACGTTCGACTCCCTGGTCAACCGCGGCGACTACTTCTCCGCGCACTACCTCGCCGAGGTCCTGCCCAAGGATCTCAAGTCCGGTCTCCTCGCCGAGTGGAAGCAGCGCGAGGAGGACGCCGCCGGTGCCGAGCGGCCCGAGGGCGCGCTTCCGGTCACCCCGCGCGCGGGCCTGCGGGCGCTGCGCCGCACGTACTTCGCCGCTCGGTCGTACTTCACGATGGACGAGGAGCGGGCGGCGACCGGTGAGGACGCCGTGACGTACGACGCGCCCGAGTGGCGGGACCGTGTGCGCGCGCTCAATGGGGAGGTGCTGCGGGCTTTGGGTTCGACGCGAAGCCGGGCACGCTCACCGTCGTGCGTGCGGATCAGTCGTACGAGGTGACGGTCGCGCACGCGGAGAAGGATCTGGTCGCGCTGGACTGCGGCTGGTCGGCCGAGCCCGATGACGCGCTGGACCCGGACGGGGCCGGGCGGTTGCTGGACGAGCTGCGGCTGGACGGTCAGCACACGGTGGTTACCGGGTCCAAGCTCGCGTCGTTCCTGTTCGCGTGCGAGGACGCGCCGCGCTATGTGCTGCTGCTGGTCGGCGGTGTCGTGGTGCTCGCGGACCGGGCGGCGTGGGGTGAGGGCCGGTACCTCGCGGTGTCGCTGGACGCGTCCCTGGAGCGCAACGACACCAAGGCGGGCGGCGAACTCGACACCGTGGCCGCGCTGTTCGGCGCGGACTCGCTGCGTACGCCGGAGGAGGGCGGGGAGAACCCGCTCGCCACGCTGGTCGACAAGTCGACGAAGCACGCGGTGGGTGTGTCGAGCGAGCTGCGGGACGGGCTGCGGCTGAGCGTCGAGCTGATCGCCAACGAGGTGCTTGACCGGGTGCGGGAGGGTGGTGTCCGGCCGGAGGAGGTCAAGGAACTGCCCGAGCTGGGACGGCAGTTGACGCGCGAGTCGTTGCGGTACCTGTACCGGATCCTGTTCCTGCTGTACGCCGAGGCCCGCCCGGAGCTGGGCATCCTGCCGTCGGACTACCCCGAGTACCAGCTGGGGTACGGCCTCGGCCGCTTGGGCGAGTTGATCGCCGAGCGGGATCTCGTCGACGAGAAGTCCCGCAAGGGGTTCTACCTGTACGAGTCGCTGGACCTGCTGTTCAGCAAGGTGCAGGAGGGGTACCGGCCGCGCCGTACGCACGGGGTGGTGGACGAGAAGGCGTCGGAGGACGTGGGGCTGCGGTTCGAGCCGCTGCACTCCAAGCTGTTCGAGCCCGAGGCGATCCGGCTGATCGGGGCGCGTGCGGTGCCGGACCCGCGCGTCGAGGGTGAGGCTGCTCTTGAGGGCGGGGAACGGTTCCTCGACACGCGGCTGCGCAACGAGACGCTGTACAAGGTGCTGCGGCTGCTGATGCTCACGCGTGGCAAGAAGCGGGAGCGCGGTGGCTTCATCTCGTACGCGCAGCTCGGGATCAACCAGCTCGGGGCCGTGTACGAGGGGCTGATGTCGTACTCCGGTTTCGTCGCGGGCGAGGAGCTGTACGAGGTCGCCAAGCATGGTGACCCAAAGGACGGTTCGTGGCTCGTCCCGGCGGCCAAGGCCGACGAGTACCCGGATGAGGTCTTCGTCCGGCAGAAGGACGAGGACACGGGTGAGGAGCGGCGGGTTCGGCATGCGGCGGGCTCGTTCGTGTACCGGCTGTCGGGGCGTGACCGGCAGACCTCGGCCTCGTACTACACGCCGGAGTCGCTGACCCGGGTGACGGTGCAGTTGGCGTTGCAGCACCGGCTGGACCAGGACGACACGGTGACCGAGGCCCGCGAGCTCCTTGAGTGGAAGATCTGCGAGCCGGCGCTCGGCTCCGGGGCGTTCTTGAACGAGGCGATCAACCAGGTCGCGGCGGAGTATCTGCGGCGGCGGCAGGACGAGTTGGGTGTCGCCATCGACACCGAGAAGTACGCCGTTGAGTTGCAGAAGGCCAAGGCGTACATCGCGCTGCACAACTCCTACGGCGTCGACCTCAACAACACGGCTGTGGAGTTGGCGGAGGTGTCGTTGTGGCTCAACACGATGCATCCGGGGATGGAGGCGCCGTGGTTCGGGCTGCATCTGCGGCGGGGTAACTCGCTGATCGGCGGGCGTCGGGAGATCTACTCGGCCGAGCGTCTGAAGAAGGGCGGCTGGCTGGGGACGACTCCGGAACGCTTCCCGTTGTCGGAGGCGGTGGCGGGGCGGCGCTGCCTGACGGGGCTGTGCATCACTTCCTGCTTCCGGCGAAGGAGTGGGGCGCGGTCGCGGCCGAGAAGGAGGCCAAGGCGCTGGCTCCGGCGGAGGCGAAGGCGCTGGGGGCTTGGCGGAAGGCGATCACCAAGTCGCCGACGGCTGCGCAGACGAAGCGGTTGCAGGGGCTGGCTCGGCGGGCTGAGTACCTGTGGGGGCTGGTCGTGCGGCGGCTGGAGATCTCCGAGCGGGAGATCTCTCGGCGGGTGGATGTTTGGGGGGCGGAGGGTGGCTGGCTGCGGTCGCCTGAGGTCGCGGTGCCAAGGGAGAAGGTCAAGGCGGACCTGGAGGCCGTCGACACCCCGTACTGGCGTCTGAAGACGCTGATGGACGCGTGGTGTGCGTTGTGGTTCTGGCCTGTGCAGGAGGCTGCGCTGCTGGATGGGTCACACGCAAAGTACGAACTGGCCGCCAAGGCGACTGCGCAGTCGGCGGGGTGGACAGTGTCGGCAACTCCGGCTCCGCACCAGTCGGGGGCGCCCTCGCCGGAGTCGTACGAGAAGACGGACCTGTTCGGTGAGGTCCAGGTCGTCGAGGTCAAGTCGAAGGCCGCGCGGGGCGGTAGCCGCAAGGAGCAGATCCGGGGCGAGCGACGGCCAGTCATTGCGCTGGCCTCGCTGGATGACTGGTTGGACTTCGCCGAGTCGCTGTTGGGCACGCAGGATGTGGCTGCGGATTCCTTGGGGGCCCACTTCAACACGCTCGACGAAATCGAGCGACATGAGGACGAGTTGCCCGAGTGGATGGGCATGGAGCGGTTCACGTCGTTGGAGTCCCGGTATCCGTGGGCGGGGGTTGCTCGGGATGTGGCTGAGCGGCAGGGGTTTTTCCATTGGGAATTGGAGTTCGGGCAGGTATTCGGCTCGGGAGGCGGATTTGATCTACAGGTGGGAAATCCACCCTGGGTTCAGCCCAAGTGGCTGGAGAACGTAGTCCTCGCCGAGCGAGATCCCTGGTTTACACTAACCGAGAAGCCAAACGCGGCGGAGTGGCGTTTGCGTAAGCAGGAAGTACTCAATTCATCCGACGCCAATAGGCCGTATTTCCTTGGCGAGCTGGCCGCAAACACCGGGATTACATCTGCGCTGAGCAGCCCTGCCACCTACCCGCTGCTCGTAGGCACAAAGAGCGACCTCTACCGAGCTTTCATGACTCAGGTCTGGCGGCATATCGCGCCGCACGGCAGTGCAGGTTTGATTCACCCGGACACGCACTTTGGGGGCGTACGCGAGGGCACAATCAGAGCCGCCGCGTATCTGCATCTTCGGGTGCATGCGCATTTCGTGAACTCGTCCAGGTGGGCGTTCGACGATCTCAACTGGTCCCAAGAATTCGGGATGCATATCTACGGCACACCGCAGGAACCCGACTTCCGACATGTTAGCGAGCTTCGCGGCGCCGAGGTCCTGCCTAATTCACTGACGCATGACGGACGAGGCGCTACACCTGGCATCAAGCACAATGGGGCGTGGGACGTAAGACCACACCGTGAACGCGTGGTCCACGTAAACACTAAGTTGCTGACCAGTTGGCATGCCCTAAGAGGTTCAGCCGGAGAAGTGAAACAGACTTCCCTGCTGTATCCGGTCCTCGCAAGCGAGCAAGGCGCAATCGAAGCGCTAGCCTCCCATGGAAACAGCCTCGCCAATTACCATCCGTGGATTACAACGGGCTACGACGAGGGGGCGGCCAAAAAGGATGGGCTGATCCGCTGGAGCAACCAAAACGTCTCCGAATTCTCCGAAGTCATCCTCCAAGGGCCGCATTTCGCTTCGGCACTTCCGTTTTCGAAAGAACCCAAAATCCCCTGCCGGAGTAACAGGGACTGGAACTTGCTTGCACCTACGGAGCTACCCGAGACGTACGTCCCTGTGACCAACTACGTGCGCGCCTCTGACGAAGCAACGTATCTGGCGGCCCAACACTGCTGGCGAGGCCAGCCATTCACTGGGTTCTTCCGTTTGGCCTGGCGAGCCATGATCCCCTTCGATAGCAGTCGTTGCCTCCACGCTGCCCTCTTGCCTCCAGGGCCCGCTCATGTTCACGGCGTGCATTCCATGGCTTTGGAGAACAACCGCCTCACCGCTCTCAACGCGGGTTTCTGGGCTGCGCTCCCTCTGGACTACCTGCTGCGAATCACAGGGCGCTCCAATCTTGGACTCAGCGAGGCTCGGATGATGCCAGCTGCCGATTCTAAGCACCCTCTTGCCCCCGCACTCCTACTCCGTTCTCTTCGCCTAAATGTCCTCACCACGCACTACGCCCCCCTCTGGGAGGAGTTGTTCGACTCGCGCTGGGCTGGATACGAGGATTGGGCCAACTCCCACTGGCCTGGCCTGAAACCCCTCGCATCTGGCCTGAAGCCGAGTTGGGAGTACGGAACTCCGCTCCGCACCGAGCATGAGCGTCGCGCCGCGCTCGTCGAACTCGACGCGCTCGCCTCCGTCTGGCTCGGCATCACTGCCGACCAACTCGTTGCCATCTTCAAGTCCCGCTACCCGCAGTTGTATAACTACGAGTCAGCCACCTACTTTGATGCCACTGGCCGCAAGATCGCCGCCAATCCAAACAATTTTGGACATGGCCAAACCAAGCAGGACTACATCGATCTACTGGCTCACTTTGAGAACCCAGATGCCACCCCGCCCCCGGCTGACTACACCGCCCCCTTCTACAAGGCGGACCGCGAGACCGAGATGCGAGCCGCGCACGCTCACTTCCAAGCTCGTTTGGACCAGGAGATTGCTGCTGGCCGCTGGACTCCTACCGGGAGTCGGGAAGCCTGAGTGCCGTTCCTCGTGGCGGTGGTCGGCGCTTCCAAGCTAGGAGCGCCGACCACCGACCCGGCGCACTACTCCGCTCGCCTGGTCATCAGGCAGGCAAGCTCACACAGCAGCAAGCAACGCCGCCCACGCCACCGAGCCAACCTTCAGCGCACCGCCCTGCGTCACGCACTTCGAGTCACGCACGTGTGCGCCGACAGCCGTGAGAGCGACCTCAACGCACTCCCCACCCGACCCCGTGCTGTAACTGCTGGTGCGCCAGGGCAGCTTGGCCTCGCCGTGCGTCGCGTCTTCCGCGTTCATAGTTCTCCCAGCATCTTCTCGAGTAGCCCCAGGGACTCACGTGGAGTCAGGGCCTGAGCACGCAGGATGCCGTACTGCTCTTCATACTCGCGCACCGACGTCCGCTCAGTGAAGAGGTGGCTGTCGTTCCGCGCCTCAACGTAGGCGAGCCGCTGCCCCTTCTGCGTCTCGTACAGGGTGAACGGTCCGTCCAGCGCCGCGTGTTCGACACATCCGACAGGCATGATCTGTACGACCACGTTCCGGTGCTGAGCGCGAAGCAGGACCTCCTCCAACTGGCCCCGCATGACACTCCACCCGCCAAGCGGTCTCCGCAGCACGTGCTCCTCGATGACGAAGCTGATAGTGGGAAGAGGCTGCCGGTCGTAGATCACCTGGCGTGCGAGACGGGAACCCACCCGCTGGTTGACGATCTCCGCGTCCATCAGCGGCAGCCACATCTCACAGACCGCCCGTGCGTACTCCTCGGTCTGCAACAGGCCCGGCACGGCCTTGCTGGCATACACATGCAGCTCAACCGCCTCCGCCTCCAGCTTCGCCGCATCGCGGAAGAACGCCGGATACCGGGCCCGAGCCACCTCCTCCTTCATCACCGTAAGCAGCCCGCCGGCCTCCAGCACCGCGTCCGCCCGCTCGATGAACTCCGGCTTCGGAATCCGCCGCCCCAACTCCACCGAGGTGACCATGTCCTCGCCGTAACTCAGCCTCGCACCCAACTCGGCCCGAGTCAGCCCCCTGCTCGTCCGCAGCAGCCTCAACATCTGCCCGAAACACCGCAGAATCCCCGTCTCGCCCTCACCATGAGTCGTAGTCACCGGCGCCCTCACCTCACCCGCACACACCCGGCCGTCACTCACAGCTCACTCTAAAGACACGCACCGTAGCTTTCGCGCCAGTTCGGCCCGCTTCCCCGTACCGGGGACGCGCCCTCGCCCTCTCCCGTACGACACCCGGCTGTACATCAATCAGCGCGTGACGCTCGCCCCTGAACATCGTTCCCGCCGCCCGGTAATACACAGGCGTCCCACCCCATGCCCGTCCTACTCTGACCGCTGCTGCCGTCCATGCCGGGACGGACGATCCCGACGGAGGGGCGACAGAGTGCCGGACGTGTACCAGATCATGCTGGACGCCGAGCTGAGCAAGGCGTTCGACGTCTGGTCCGGCTATCTGAACGCCCGGACCGGCGAGGACCCCGAGGCTCGTGCGCGACTGCGCTCCACCTTGGACGCGGCCCGCGAGGCAGCCGCCGCAGACGATCACGCGTTCGCACGCACCTTGGTGGCGGAGATGTACGACGACGCGCAGGAAGCCGGCCTCCCTGGGCTCCGCTCCCGCCCGACCCCTGTACGGCGGACCGGCAGGCACGCGACTACGCCAAGGACGACCTGCGCGAGGTACTCCCCGTACACCTGCGTGAGGAACTCGACAGCATCGCGATCTACCTGAGCGTCACGGGCCGCCGCCTCCGTGCCGCCCCCGACCTGGACACCGCCACCCGCCGGGACATCCTCTACATCACGGCCCGCGCCGGCATGGCCCTCGACCTCGCCCACCCCACGGCAGCGCGACGAGAACTCGAACGCCTCAAGGCGATCGCTCATTGCTGCGGCGTCGAGCCCTGAGCAGCGAGCGACACCGGCCGCGAGCTGCCCCCGGCTGAACATCCGAGGCCACTCGGACACCACGCGCACCGGGACAGCCCTTGAGCGGCAGGACCAGCATCGCAGGACACCGACTGCGATCACATACGTAGGGCCGACGCATACGACGATGCGCAAGTGTCGTCCTGGTGGGGCCGACGAGCCGGACGCGAGGAACGGGCCGTGTAGGGCGACCGGAAAGGCCGTGCACGCCCTGCGCCTGCCTCGCACCAGGACCCCCGCTGCACAGTCCGGTCGGTAGCGAGGGGTCAGCGCCGCCGTGGGCCCCGGCGGGCCAGGTCCCGTGCGGGTGAGCGGCCTTCGGACTGGAACGCGTGAAGGCGACGACGTTCTCGGCGAAGACGGCGCCGTAATCGGTGTCTGCCGATTCGCTTGCCGCACTCGGTTCCCGCGCCCAGGAGCAGCAGCGATGTGAGAAGTGCGGCCACAACCGCCTGAGAGACGCAGGCCATCGGCAGATCGGCCCGGAAGAAGCCGTAGCCGACCAGCGCCGAAAGGGTCGACCCCACGCTCAGCACCACGAGGAACCGGCTCGTCGCACCAGGAACCGGCCCTCCTTGGCTACCCATTTCTTCATGCCTTCGACGAGGCAGAAGGCAACCAGCGCTGCCGCTTCCAACCCTGCCAACAGGATGGCCAGGCCGAGGTCCAGGGCACCCTTCACCATGTGCACCATGCTGAAGGGAACGGACGGCTGCACGCCTGAGTACGGCTACTCAGAGGGCGACGAGGGTGTGTGTTTCGCACGCCTCACCGCACCGTCTCTCCGCCTCGCGGAAGGCAGGACTGGTCCGATGCCCCATCGTGATCAACGGGCGTACAACCAGGTGTGGTTGTCGGCTGTCTTCAAGGCGCTGGAGGGAGGAGCCTCCGGTGTCCTTCCGTGCGGATTGGGGATCAGGTGGGGAACCGGGTCTGGAGAATCGTCGTGGCCAGTGGTGCGGCGGCGGCGTTCACGGCCGTGGCGGCGGTGCCGGCCGGGGCGGCCGAGGGCGGGGTCTCGTTCTCCCGCGTCCAGGTGAACGGCGGCAAGGCGATCGTGATCGGGGTGTCGGCGGAGATCGCGGTGCCCGCCTCGTTCCGGATGACGACCACGAAGAAGTACAAGTTTCCGGCGGTGTTCCTGTACCGCAAGGGGGCGACCGGCTGTGGCACGCCATCGAGACGAGCGACTGTGTCAAGGTGAAGTCGGGCGTCTGTGACTTCAACGAGACGATGTTCTTCGACCCGAGCGAGTGGGACATGCGCAACAGCGAGGCCGGGGTCTGGAAGGTCGGGGCGGAGGTGTACTTCAAGGGCGGCGGCGGGGACGTCGACGACAAGGGGCTGACGGTCGACGTCAAGCGCAACTCCCGCCTCACCGTCAACGCCTCACCCGAACCCGTGGCCAAGGGCAAGACCATCACCGTGACCGGCAAGGTCACCCGGGCCAACTGGGAGACCAGGAAGTACGGCACCTACGGAGGCCGCCTGGTGAACCTGCAGTTCAAGCCCGCCGGCACCACCTCCTACACCACGGTGAAGAAGGTGTACGCGAACGGCTCGGGGAGCCTCAAGACGACCGTGAAGGCGTCCAAGCCGGGCACATGGCGCTGGGCGTACAACGGCAACAGCACCACCGGACCGTCGAAGTCGTCCGGGGACTACGTCGCGGTGAAGTGATGTCCGCAGTGCCGGCGGGCCGTTGGACGCCGCACCGGCGGTAACGGGCGCGACGGTCCCGGCGTCGGGTCCGCCACGACCGGGCGAACCCGACGCCTCCCGTCCCGGCCGGCCGGAACGGGCTCAGCCTCGCCGCGGAACCGGGGAACACGGGCACGTCGGTCATGGAATTCAACTCACCCACGATGGCGCCCGATCCGTCGGCTGCTTATCCTTGTGGCCATGACGGCCCAGCCTCCGAAGCCCCCTGCGCTCCCTGTTCCGCAGGGGAGCTCCGCGCCTCCCACGACGACCGGGAAGCGGTGGTGGAGCAGCTGCGCGATGCGGCTGCCGAGGGGCGAATCGACCTCGATGAGCTGGATGCGCGCCTGGAGCAGGCGTGGAAGTCCAAGACCTACGCCGAGTTGGCCGTCCTGACCGCCGACCTGCCCGGGGTGAGTTCCGCCGGGGAGGAGCTGCCGCCGCTGGTACTCAAGGGCGGCATGCACGGCGCCTCCCGAGGCCCCGGACGCTGGGAGGTTCCCGGGCGCGTGATCGCTCACGGAGGCCTGGCCGGAGTGAAGGTCGACTTCACCCGGGTCGACTGCCGCCTCACGGAGGTCGCGGTCGAAGCGTACGGGGAGGCAGCCGGCGTCACGATCGTCATCCCCGAGGGCTGGGCCGCGGACACCAGTGGCATGGACCCCGGCATCGGCGGCCTGAAGGACAAGACCACCCCGACCGGCTTCCGGGAACCCCGCTGATCCGGCTCACCGGGTCCGGCGGCATGGCGGGAGTCGTCATCCGCCATCCCAACCGCCGGGAACGGCGCAAGCTGGACAACAACCCGACGCGGGACTAGAGGCCGCGTCGAGCCACGTCCGCCGCCCTGGCGGTTGGCCGCGTGGCTGTCGCGCCGCTCGCCGAAGCGACGCGCGGAGACGACAGCCGGGGCCACGCTCCCGGCAACTCGGCCGACCGCCGAACGATCTGGGGAACGCACCGTGACCGACGCACCGACGCACGCTGCCGACAACGACACAGAACAAGCCGGCGACGACGGCGACCGGAAGGTCGTCGAGCAGGAGCAGGCCGCGATCAAGGACTTCGTCAAAGGGCTGAGCGGGGACGACATCAAGTCGGGCAACTGGTTCACCAAGCTTGCCGCTCACGCCATGAACACGTACACCGAGAAGGTCGACTGGCAGTACTTCCAGGACCGGTACGAGGGCGTGCCCGCGGACGTCATCGTGGATCAGCGGATCAAGATGGCGGCCCGGTACGCCGCGCTCGAAGGAGGGCTTTCCGCCGGGGCCTACACGGCGGCCGTCGCCGCCACCATCGGGAGCCTCGGGGTGCCTCACCGGCGACGGTCCCCGCTGCCGTGGCGACCGTGACGGTCGACGTCGCGTTCATCACCCAGCTCCAGCTCCGCCTGGCCTACGACATCTCCGTGCTCTACCGGGTCCCGCTCGACGTACACGACCCGGACGACCTGTGGAAGCTCATCCGCGTGGCCCTCACCATCAAGAGCGGTGAAGTGGCCAACAAGACCGTGTCCAAAGCGGTTCCGCTCATGGTGCGGCCGCTGATCAAGCGCTTCTACTCGAACTCGGTGCTCGCCGCCGGGAGGGCTCTCCCCGTCGTCGGGAAGCACCTCCTGCAACGTAACGTCATCAAGATCGGCATCCCCTGGTCGGGGTCCCTCTGTCCGTCCTGTTGAACCGCTACACCACGCTCGTCGCCGGCCGGCACGCGCGAGCCGTCTTCCGCAACGAGGCGCGGGTGATCGAACTCGCCGAAGGAATCAGCGAGCGCAGTCGGCACCCGCAGCTGATGCTGTGGGTCGCGCTGCTCGTCATCCGAGCCAACGCGAAGGCCAAGATCGCCGACGACGAGGCGCTGCTGATGCGGCACCTGGTGAGGCTGGTCCGGGAGCGGCACGAGGTGGTCGACGAGAAGCTGGCGCAGGTCGTCGACATCGACCCGGCCGACGTATGGAAGCGCGTGGATGCCGAGCCGGGCGATCTCGGTGACATCCTCGACGCGGCGGAGCGGGTGGCCACCGTGGACGGTGACGTCAACTCCCGTGAGAAGGCGATCCTTGCGGAACTTCGGGCGCGGTGCCGCCGAGACTGACCCCGTCGCACGGCAGCGTCCGGACACCGTCCCCCACCGCGGCCCGGCGGCCGCGTACAGCGCGCGGCCGTACGGGCGTCGCTGCTGGTCGCCCGCCCGTCGCCCCCGCCACGCTGTGTCACCTTCACGACTGTCGCGTCAACGGGACGCCGAGGCCGGCCGCGGTCTCCTCCTCGCTACCGCCCTCGCCGACGAATGGGACGTCACAGACCGCCGCAACGGTCACGGCACAACGGGGTGGACGTCCCTGAGCCTGGGACGGCCTTCGGCCGAACGGCCACGCCGAACGGGCAAAGGATGTCATCCCTCCCGGATACGCTGACGCACGATGTTGCGTCCGCGGTGGGTGCGTACCGACCGCGGGCGGAAGCCGCCCTTCGCACCCCCGTTAGGTTGTCCATGCCCGGTCGCCTCCTCGAACTGCACGTCGAGAACTTCCGCAGTCTGCGCGATGTGACCGTGCCGCTCGGTCCGCTCACGGTGTTAGTGGGCCCCAACGGTGCGGGCAAGTCGAATGTGCTGAAGGTTTTCGACTTCCTCGCCGACATCATCCGCTCCGACCTCCAGCCGGCGCTCGACGCACGCGGCGGGTTCGACGAGGTGGCCTTCTGGGGCGGTACCAAGCCACCGACCACCATGCGCGTCCACCTCAAGGCGACCTGGACGACGAACTCCACCCTCAACGCTCCGGACGAGTACGGCCTCACGATCCGGCGCCGCTCCCTTCGCACGAAACCGAACGACGAACGGCCTGCCTACTACACCCTCTCCCGTGAGGAGAGCTTCGCGTTCAAACGCAGACAGGGACGCGGTCGGCGCATCACCATCTCGGGTGAGGAAGCACGCATCCTCGATGTGCGTGCGGGTGAAAGCAGGGACAGCGGCAGCTTCGGTATCCGTCGGCTGAGCAGTGGCCTGTCCACCCTTCCCCGGCTGGGTCCCGCCGACGGCGGCGACGAGGTGACCCGGGTCGCCGACCGGCTGTCGTCGTTCCGGGTCTTCGACGTCGACGTGGCCGCGGCCCGGCAGCCGACCCGCCTGCGCGGCGCGCGCTTCGCCTCCTCTCGCCGCACGCCGAGAACCTGGCCGCCTTCCTGATCCACCTGAGCGGCCGTGAGGACATCTGGGACGATCTGGTCGCCGACGCCCGCACGGTCCTGCCGCAGCTGGAGAACATCGAGTTTGAAGAGGTCGGCGGGGCCACCGACCAGCTGACCGTCGTGCTGCGCGAGCACGGCTTGCGCCGCTTGACCCCGCTCGCCGACGCCTCCTACGGGACCGTCCGGCTGCTGGGGCTTCTCGCCCTGCTCTACGACCCCAATCCTCCGGCGTTCACCTGTATCGAGGAGATCGACCACGGGCTGCACCCGCAGGCGCTGGAACTCGTCGTGCAGCGGCTGCGCGAGGCAGCCGAGCGCACACAGTTCATCGTCGCCACCCACTCGCCCGCGCTCGTGAACCGGCTGCGCCCGGAAGAGTTCGTCGTGTGCGACCGCGACGAGGACGGCGCGTCGGTCATCCCGGCGCTCACGGTCGACGAGGTGAAGGCCATCGTCGAGGAATCGGGTGAACAGCCCCTGGGGGAGCTGTGGTTCTCCGGAATTCTCGGCGGCGACCTCACTGGTGGTGAGCTGTGACCCCGAAGAACCGAGGGCAGGAGCGGCGCGTCATCGTGCTGGCCGGCGAGGACCAGAACGACTGCGAGATCCTTGCCTCCCTGATACGCGCGCACCGGCCCGATCTGACCGCGGACGCCAGGATGGTCCGCATCAACGATCCGGTGCGGCTGCGCAGGAAGTCCGGTCCCGACCTCGCCGCCGCCGTGCGGACCCTGGCCGGCAAGGCCCGGGCCAAGGCGCTCCAGCAGCGCGCCGACCTGCTCGGGTTCGTCGTCCACGAGGACCTGGACGGCTACACCGACTCCCAGTACGACCGGATCCGCAAGGCGCTGTCCGAGGAGTTCGGGCGCCAGTGCCAGGAGTTCCGGACGGCGGTCGCGCTCGCCGCATGGGAAAGCGAGGGCTGGCTGCTGCTCTTCCCGGACGCCTTCCTCACGTCCGTCCGCGCTGGAAGGTCCCCGACCGTCTGCTCGGCAAGGACACCGGCCGCCTCAAGGACGCGAAGGAGGAGCTCAAGCGAGGACTCGGCCTGCCGGTGTTCCGGGAGAGCGACGGCCCCGCGATCGCCCGCGAGGCGCTGAAGCGCCGGCTGATCCCTCCCCGCGCGGCAGCAACCGCTCGTACGCGGACTTCGTCGGAGACCTCACGCGCTGGACCTGACGACGCCGACGGGCGAGTGATTCCGCAGGCCGCCGTCCCCGCCCCGTGCCCGGCTCATGTACAGCGCACTCCCGTACAGGCGTCGCCGCTGGTGACACGCCCGTCGCAGCCACCACGCTGGCGTCATGCACAGTCCCTCCCCGCAGCGGCCGCCCCGGCTGCTCACCCTCCTGCCCATGCCCTCGGACGAGTTCGCCATGGGCTTCACCTCGACCCCGCGAGGGCCCGGCTGGCGCGGCTGTTCGTCGCCCACTGCCTGAACACGTGGGGCCATCCCTACGACAGTCAGGTCAACGAGACGCTGACGCTGATCACCGCCGAGCTGAGCGCGAACGCCGTACAGCACGGGCGTGTGCCCGGCCGGGACTTCCACGTACGGCTGGCCACCGAGGCGAGCGGTGGCCTCCGGCTGGAGGTGTCGGACACCCGCGGCGAGGACCGGCCCGTCGTCGCCGCGCCGGCGGACCACGCCGAGTCGGGCCGCGGCCTGCTGCTCGTGACGGCGCTGGCCGACGACTGGGGCGTCATGGACCGCCATGGCGGCCCCGGCAAGACCGTGTGGGCGACGGTGAGCGCCGCCCCGGACGGCCGGCCCGACGGGGGCCGATGACGGCGCGGGCGCGGAACACCCGCGGATCGACGGGAACGTGTACGCGGTGTACCGGTGTCGCCCGTTCCCGGGGCCGGGGTCCGGGATGCGACCGGGTGGGTACCGATGTCCGAGGTGGGCGGTATCTTCGACGCTGATCGTCATGGTGCCCGCGGTGGCTGTCACGGCGCCGTGTGCCCGGCGGTCGCGGTAACCGTCCTGCCCGAAAGGTCCTCGTGAAGCCCACCCTGGCCGCCGCGCAGCTCCGCGGCAGTCTGACGCAGTACCTCACGACGACGTACGCGCTGGCCGACGAGGACACGCGGCTCGCGCTGGAGCGGTTCCTGGGGGATCCGGAGACGGGGATCTTCCGGGGGCCGTATCTGCGGATCAGGACGCCGTTCCATCCGGCCGGGGACGGGTGGCAGTCGGCGCTGGAGTGGCAGCCCGCGTTCACGCCGTGGCGGCATCAGGCGAGGGCGTGGGAGCGGCTGAGCACGTACCGGGGGACGGCCGAGCCGACGCTCGTGACGACCGGCACCGGGTCGGGAAAGACCGAGTCGTTCCTGATCCCCGTACTCGACCACTGCCGGCGGCAGAAGGCGCTGGGCCGGCGCGGGGTCAAGGCCGTCCTGCTGTATCCGATGAACGCGCTCGCCACCGACCAGGCGGGGCGTATCGGCGAGTACCTGGCGCAGCCGGAGCTGGCGCAGGTGACGGCGGGTCTCTACATCGGGGACAGGCCGGACACGGATTTCCGGCGGGTGATGACGCGGCGCGAGGAGATGCGGCAGGCGCCGCCGGACGTGCTGATCACCAACTACAAGATGCTGGACCTGCTGCTCCAGCGGGCCGAGGACCGGCCGCTGTGGGAGGGCGCGGACCCGGCGTACGTCGTGCTGGACGAGTTCCACACCTACGACGGCGCGCAGGGCACGGACGTGGCGATGCTGCTGCGCCGGCTGGCGTCGGCCGTGGGCGCGTCGAAGCCGGAGCGGCCGCTCGGGTCGATCTGCCCGGTGGCGACCTCGGCGACCCTCGGTGAGGGCGGGGGCGACGGCAGTGGCATCCTCGCCGTCGCGGAGCAGGTGTTCGGGGTGCCGTTCGGTGCGGACGCGGTGATCGGTGAGGAGCGGCTGAGCGCCGACGACTTCGTCGGCGACATCGACTACGAACTGCCCGAGCCGCCCGACCCGAAGGAGGTCGTCGACGTCTCGGGCGGGCCCGGCGTCGAGTCCGACCCTGACCGGCTCGACCTGGACGGGCTCGCCGAACGGCTGCTGGGGCGGCGCGGCTTGGACGCCTTCCAGATCGGGCGGCTGCTCAAGAAGCACGACTTCACCCACGGGGTGCTCGCGCTGCTGAACGGCGAGCCGCTCGACGAGTGGGGACTGCGGGACCGCATGGCCCGCTTCGGGTACGCGTGGGCGCGCACCGCGCGGGAGAGCCCGCGGCTCGCGCTGGAGGCGCTGTCGCGGTTCGTCGCGCTGCTGTCGTCCGCGCGGGACCCCGACTCCGATGAGCGCCGGCCGCGTCCGCTGCTGCACATCGAGGCGCACCTGTGGGTGCGGCCGGTGGGGCGGGTGCTGAGCGGGGTCGGCGGCAGGCCGGAGTTCCGCTGGTACGAGGACGAGCGGACCCTCGCCCGGCGCTCCGCGCTCACCGCGGCGTCCGCGTCCGAGGAGTCGGCGGAGAGCGGCGAGTGGCCGTCGGCGGACTCGCGGCGGCCCGAGGCGCTGCCCGGTTCGGACACCGTGCAGCGGCCCGCCCAGGCACATCTGCCGGCGGTCTACTGCCGGGTGTGCGGGCGTTCGGGATGGGCGGCGCTGTCCCCGGAGGCCGATCCGCAGAAGCTGGAGACGAGCCCGCCGAAGATCTGGCAGGCCTCCGTGGGACGCGACAAGCGGCGGCTGCGGTACTTCATCTCCGCGACCCCGGCCGAGGCCCGGGACGCCCTCGACGCGCTCGCCGGCGGCGCGCCGAAGCAGGCGGGCGGCGTGGACCCGCAGTCCGTGGTGGTGCTGGACGGCGCGCAGGGCACGTACCGGATGCCCGTCGCCGAGGACGGGGAGGGGCTCCAGGACGCCTGGTTCGCGCGGGCCGTGCTGGACAGGAAGACCGCCGACCAGGCCGCCAAGGACGACACCTGCCCGGCGTGCGACACCGACAACGGCATCCGATTCCTCGGCACCGCGCTCGCCGCCCTGGCCTCCGCCACCGTCACCCAGCTGTTCACCGGCGGCCACGAGATCGCGCTCGCCCCGGAGGAACGCAAGACGCTGCTGTTCAACGACTCCACACAGGACGCGGCGCACCGCGCCGGATACGTCGCGAACGCCTCGTACAAGTTCTCGCTGCGCTCGCTGCTGGCGCACCGGCTGGACGACTCGGGAGCGCCGCTCCCGCTGAACGACCTGATCGGCGACGTGCTGGACGCCGTAGACGACCCGCAGACCCTCGCCGCGGTCGTCCCGCCGGACCTGCACGACGAACCGGGCGTGGACCGGCTGCTGTCCGGGCGCGGCACCGGGGACGCGCGGACCTGGAAACTCATCGGGGAACGGCTCGCGTTCGCCACCGTCATGGAGTTCGGGCTGCGCTCGCGGCTCGGGCGCACCCTGGAGCTCACCCGGACCACGGCCGCGGAGGTGGTGATCGACGAACCGGACCGGATCGTGGCGCTCGCCCGCGACCTGCACCTCACGCTCCGGGACAGCTGGGCTTCGACGGCGGACTGCCGACGCCGGACCGCTATCTGGCCTACGTGCGGGGGCTGTTGGAGCGGATGCGGCTGCGCGGCGGCGTCCGGCACCGGTGGCTGGACACCTGGATCAAGGAAGCCGGCGTCAACCAGTACCTCATCTCCGGACAGCGCCCGGAGGGCATGCCCGCCTTCCCCGAGGATATGTGGCACCGCCGAGGTTCCTGCTCGCCGGGCCCAAGGAGAAGACCAAGTTCGACACGATCGGCGGGAAGGGCAACTGGTACCAGGACTGGACGCGCCGCTGCCTCGGCCTGGACGCCGCCCAGGCGACCGAGTACCTGCGCCGGCTGCTGCCCGTCCTCGCGGACGTGGGCGTGCTGTCGGCACGCACCGCCAAGGACCGCACCACCCGCGTGTACGGGCTCCAGCCGGGCCACATCCAGGTACGGCTGCTCGCGGACGACCTGGTCAACAAGGCGTTCGTGAGCTGCGAGGAGTGCGGCTGGCAGCAGGTCGTACCGCCCGAGCGGCGCACCCGCTGGTACGGGCACCCTGCCCGCGCTGGCGCTGCACCGGCGTCCTCACCCTCCCCAGTACGGCATGTCGTCGACCGGGTCCGGCAGCGGCGGCTTCAGCGGGAAGCTGGAGCGGGACTACCGGGCCGACTACTACCGCCGGCTGTATCTGACCGGCGGCACCTACCGGGTCGTCACCGCGGAGCACACCGGCATGCTGACCCGGCCCGAACGCGAGGGCGTGGAGCGGACGTTCCGGCAGGGCACCCACTACACCGACCCCAACGTGCTGTCCTGCACGCCCACGCTGGAGCTCGGCATCGACATCGGCGACCTGTCGGCGGTGCTGCTCGGCTCGCTGCCGGGCGGCCCGGCGAACTACGTGCAGCGGGCCGGGCGCGCCGGACGCCGGACCGGCAACGCGCTGGTGGTCGCCTTCGGCGGGCGGCGGGCCCGCGACCGGTACTACCTGGACGACCCGACCGAGATGATCGCCGGTGACATCGTGCCGCCGGGCTGCTATCTGTCCGCGGTCGAGATCCTGCGCCGCCAGTACACGGCACACCTGCTGGACCGGGCGGCACGCGGCGAACTCACCACGGCGGACGGCGAACCCTGATGCCGGTGCCGCGCCTCTCGTCGGCGCTGTTCGGCACCACCGGCTGGTGCCAGGACCTGTCGGACGCGGCGCTCACCCACGGGGCGCGGCTGGTGGAGGAGTTCCTCGCCCTGTTCCCGGCGGGCAGCGGCCCCGACGACGACCGGGGCGTGTCCGCGTACGCCGCCGACGAGCTGCGCGCCTACGCCACCGGCGGCATCGCACGCACGCTGTCGGAGGCGGAGGAGGAGTGGACGGCGCGCCGCGAGGAACTGCGCCGCAGGATCGCCGCCATCGACACCGCCGTCGACGGACTGCTCGCCGAGGACCGCGAACAGGGCGCCGAGCGCCGCGAGTTGCTCGCGGAGCGGCGCGCCACGGGCGAACTGCTGCGCCAGCTCAGCCAGACCGGCGCCCACGGGGCCCTCGTCGAACTCGGCCTGCTGCCCAACTACAGCCTCACCGACACCACGACGTCCCTGGAGGCCACCCTCTACTGGAAGGAGGCCGCCGGGAGCGACGACGGCACGGACACCACCACGGCCGGGGACGAGGACCGCCGCGAGTGGGTGTACCGCAGCGAGACCCGCGACTACGAGCGGTCCCGCAAACTGGCGCTGACCGAACTCGCGCCCGGCAACAGCTTCTACGTCAACGGCTACCGGCACGTCGTGCGCGCCCTCGACATCGGCAGCCCGGAGCGGCGCGCCTGGTCGGTGTGGCGGCTGTGCCCGGCGTGCGGGTACGCGCGCACGCACGGCGACCCGAAGAACGACACCTCCCCGTGCCCGCGCTGCGGCTCCCGGGAGATCGCCGACGCGGGCTGCGTGCACCACGTCCTCACGCCCCGGCGCGTCACCTCCCGGGACAAGCGGGACGACGCCCGGGTGCGGGACGACCGCGACGAACGCGACCGCAGGCGGTACGCGGTGCTCACCACCGTCGACATCGACCCCGCCCACCTGGCGGCCGGATCGTGGCGGCACGACAGCGCCGTCTTCGGCGCCGACTTCACCCGCAGGGCCGTCGTACGCACCCTGAACCTGGGCATCGACCGGCAGGACGGCAGCAGCACGGTCCCGCTGGCCGGGGACGACGTGCGGCTCAACCCGTTCTACGTGTGCACGAGTTGCGGCGGTGCAACGGCCGACGGACGGCCGGTCGTCGACCAGTCGCAGCACGCCCTCACCGCGTCCCTCGCCCACTCCACCCGCGCCAGCGCCCACCACCAGCTGTGGTGCCCGCGCAGGCGGCTGCGCGGCAGCGGGGAGGCGCAGGGCGCGGGCACGGACGTACCGCTGCTGCTGGCGCACGAGCTGACCACGGAAGCCGTCCGCATCCTGCTGCCCGCGTCCGTGGCACGCGCCAGGGAACGGCTCGCGTCGTTCACCGCCGCCCTGTTCGCGGGCATAGCGGCCCGCTACGGCGGCGATCCCGACCACATCGACATCACCGCCGCGTCCATGCCGGACGGCGAGGACCGCGACTGGCCGCGCCGGTTCCTCGTGGTCTACGACCGGCTGCCCGGCGGCACCGGCTATCTGCACCGGCTGGCGACCTCCGACGGCTTCCGCGAGGTACTGCTGAAGGCCCGTGAGGTCATCGAGGACTGCGACTGCCTGAGGAAGGGCCTCGACGGCTGCCACCGCTGCCTGCTGCGCCGCGTCCCCCGGCCGACTACGACAAGGTCAGCCGCAACGAGGTCCGGCAGATGCTGGACGAACTGCTCGGCGCGGACGGCGAACGCTGGTCCACCTCTCCCGTCACCACCACCCAGCACATCCCGATGCACCAGCAGGCCGAGAGCGACCTCGAGGTCCTGTTCATCGACACGCTGCGGGAGTGGGCCGCGCTCCCCGAGAGCCGTGCCAGCGCCGACGCCTACATCACCCCGGCCGGCACCCACGCGCTGGACCTGCGGCTGACCGCGGCCGACGGCACCACGCTGAGCTGGCGGGTGTCCCAGCAGCGGGTCCTCGACGGCACCCGTCCCGACGTCCTCTTCGAACGCGTCGACGCACCCGGCCCGCGACTGGCGCTCTACCTGGACGGCTACGAGTTCCACGCCGGCCGGGAACACGACCGGACGGGCGACGACGCCGACAAGCGCACCCGGCTGCGCGCGGAGGGACTGCGGGTCTTCCAGCTCACCTACGGCGATGTGAGCGACTGGCGGCGCCGCGTACGGGACACCGGCCAGGGCGCCGCGGGACCCTCCGACCCGGTGTGGGAGCCGTACGGGGAGAAGGCCCGCGACACGGCGCGCGGCTATTACGCGGCGGTGCGGGGCGGGCTGCCCGGGGAGCTGGCGGACACGGTGTGGGTCAACCCCGCCGTGCAGCTCGTGGAGTATCTGCGCCGGCCGGACGCGGAGCGCTGGCGGTGGCGTGCGGAGGCGGCGCTGGCCGGGTTCATGGGCGCTGGCGCGCGCCCGTCCGCGCTCACGCCGGAAGCACTGGGCGGGCAGATCACGGCGGCGCTGCGCGGGGAGACGCCCGCCGGACCGCGCGGCCCGGTGCAGCTGTTCTCAGTGACCGACCGCTCGGAACTGCCGTTGGTGCTGGCCGCCGACGGCCGGGAGAAGCCCCGGCGTGGACCGGCGTCGTCCTGCTCGACGACACGCCTGGCGTCCACGCCCGGGAGAAGGCGCACAAGCGCCGCTGGCGGGCCTGGCTGTACTGGTCCAACGTGCTGCAGTTCCTCGACACCGGCGGCGGCGACGCCGTCCAGCTCACGACCGGACGCCTCGACGGGTTCCCCGTGGAGACCCTGGCCGTCACGGGTGGCGGCGGCGTCCTGGAGAGCGTCCGCCTCACGCTCGCCGGCGGCACGCCGGCACCGGCCGGGACCGCGCCGGCCGCGCCGCAGGCTCCCCGGCCGTCGAGGTGAGCGCCCCACCCGTCCGGGACCCGGCCTGGGACAAGGTCATCGAACTCCTCGACCCCGACGAGCACGGCCTGCCCGAGCTCGCCGAGGCCCTCGCCGCACGGGGCGTCCCGGTGCCCCGGGACGGCTACGAGCTCGACGCGAACACCGGCTGGCAGGCCGAACTGGCCTGGCCGGACGCACGCGTCGGAGTCGTCCGCACCCCGAGGCCGCCGGAGGGCGAGGACATCGACCCGGAGGCCGCCGACCGGGACCGCGACTTCGCCGCGGCCGGCTGGGAGGTGCGGACCGCCGCCGACTGGACGGCCGACGGCCTCGCCGAGCGGATCGGCCATCATCCGTCAGACGACACCACCACGGACAACGGGGGGAACGAACAGCCGTGACCGGCAAGAACGTGACGCTGCGCCTGCTCGACAAGGCGGACCGGGAGATCCTCAAACTCCCCCGCCCGGTCAAGGGGGCGATCTACGACTTCCAGCACAAGTTCAAGACCAACCCCGACTCCGCCGGCCTGCGCCTCAAGCAGTTGCAGGGGCACGACAAGCTGCACTCGGCGCGCGTCAACGACGAGTACCGCGCGCTGCTGCTGCGGCTGGCCGACGACGACTGGCTGATCGTCTCGGTCAAGCACCGCAAGGACGTGTACGCGCACCTGGACCGGCTGACCTACTCGGTGAACCGGGTGACCGGCGGCATCGAGTACGTGGACCTCCAGGTCGTGCAGGAGGAGGTCCTCGCCCCCTCGCCGGCTCCCGAACCGGCAGCTCCTCAGCCGCTGTTCGCCGCCTGGTCGGAGCAGCAGCTCACCGACCTGGGCGTGGCGCCGTCCCTCGTCCCGGTCGTCGCCGCGCTGACCACCGAGGACCAGCTCCTCGGGCTCGTCGAGTACGCGCCGCAGCTCACCGGCGAGGTGCTGCTCGCGCTGTACGACGGTAAGGCGTACGACGACGTCCTGGAGCAGGTCACGGCCCCCGTCGCGGTGCCCGACCCGGTGGACCCCGAGGACTACCGGGCCGCCGCCGACCGTCCCGCGACCATCGTCACCACGACCGACGACGCGCTGCGCGAGGCGCTGGAGGGCGAGGACTTCGGCCGCTGGAAGGTGTTCCTGCACCCCACGCAGGCCAAGCTGGTCACCCGGGACTACAGCGGTCCGGCGCGTGTGGGCGGCGGACCCGGCACCGGGAAGACGATCGTGGCGCTGCACCGGGTCAGGCACCTGGTGGAGCGGCTTCCGGCCGGCCGCACCAAGCCGGTCCTGCTGACCACCTACAACAAGAACCTCGCGGCGGACCTGCGTTCACGGCTGCTCGCGCTGGGCGGCGAGGCGCTGCTGTCGCGCGTCGAGATCAGCCACGTCGACCAGCTCGCGCTGCGCACCGTGCGGGAGGCGGAACCGGGCAACCGCAAGCGCATCGTCGACGAGGCGCAGGCGGTCCGCGAATGGCGCTCACTCCTCGACGAACTCGGCGAGGACGGCTGGGACGCGGAGTTCCTGCACGACGAGTGGACGCAGGTGATCCTCGGCCAGGCGGTGACCTCCCGCACGGACTACTTCCGCGCCCGCCGCGCCGGACGCGGACGCACGGTCAGCCGTGCCGAGCGCGCCGAGATCTGGCAGCTGGCCGAGCGGTTCGCCCAGCGCCTGGACCGGCTCGGGGTCCAGACCTGGGACCAGATCGCGGAGCGCGCGGCGCAGTTGGAGGCGGGACGCGCCCGGCGCATCCAGGACATCGAACGGCGGCGGGAGGAGGCGGGCGGGCTCGACAACGTCCACGTGGCCGACGGTTCGGGCGGCTGGCTGCGCTACCGGTACCGGCACATCGTCGTCGACGAGGCCCAGGACCTGCGGCCCGCGCACTGGAAGATGCTGCGCGCGATGACCGCCCCCGACCGCAACGACCTGTTCCTGGTCGGCGACACCCACCAGCGCATCTACAAGAACCAGGTGACCCTCGGCAGCCTCGGTATCAACATCCGCGGCCGGGCGTCGAAGCTGTCGCTGAGCTACCGCACCACCCGGCAGATCCTGCGCTCCGCGCTGAACGTGCTGGGCGAGGAGACGTACGACGACCTCGACGGCAGCGCCGAGACGCTGGCCGGCTACCGGTCCGTGCTCAGCGGCGCCGTCCCGAACCTGCACCGGCTGGCCGACTGGCCGGACGAGCGCGAGGCGATCGCCGCGCTGATCGAGTCCTGGGGGAGGTGCCGCACGAGCAGATCGCCATCGCCGTGCCGACCAACGACATGGCGCGCGAGGTGGCGTACGCGCTGCGGGAGCACGGCATCATGGCGCTGGAGATCGGTCCGGACGGGCCCTCGGCGACAGCGGCGTGCACATCGGCACGATGTTCCGGTTCAAGGGGCTCGAGTACCAGCGCATGATCATCGCCGGGGTGACCGACGGGCTGGTGCCGCGCGCGGGCGTCCGGCAGCGGCGCGCCACGGACCCGGCGCGCTACCGCACGGAGATGCAGCGCGCCCGGTCCCTGCTGTTCGTGGCGGCCACGCGCGCACGGGACAGCCTCGACGTCTTCTGGCACGGGGAGCCGAGCCCGTTCCTGAAGGAGCTGATCGAGGTACGGCCGCCGGCCGCGGCGTGATCCGGTCCGCGGCGGGGTCCGGCTAACCGGGCATGACCGGCCCCTGTGGCACGAGGAACGGCCGCCGGGGATCCTCCGGCGGCATTCTGCGGTTCGCGTACGCCGGGTCGGCGCCCGGCAGGTAGGGGGCGAGGGCCGCGTACACCTCCGCCGCGCCTTCGGGACGGTCCTCGGGGCGCTTGGCGAGCAGTGCGTGCGCGAGGTCCTGGAGTGCGGCCGGGGCCTCGGCACCGTGGTCGGCGAAGGAGGGCGGGGGCACGGTGAGGTGCTGGGTCGCCAGTTCGGCGGGACCGACGCCGTCGAAGGGCGGCCGGCCGGTGAGCATGTGGTGCAGCAGGCACCCCACCGCGTACAGGTCGCTCCGGCCGTCCAGCGTCCTGTCGCCGGCGAGGAGTTCGGGGGAGGCGCAGGCGATGTTGCCGAGCGTCTCGCCGGTCGTGGTCAGCTGTGGGTCGGTGTCCGAGAGGACCTTCACCAGACCGAAGTCGAGGATCTTCACCAGACCGCTGGTGCGGACCATGATGTTCTGCGGTTTGAGGTCGCGGTGGACGAGACCGGCGGCGTGCGCGGCGGACAGTCCCGCGGCCACGGAGACCGCGGCGGGCACCGGCAGGCGCCGGTCGTCGGCCCCGTCGACCACATTGTCGAGGGTCGTCCCGTCGACGAGCTGCATCACCAGGCAGCAGACGTCCTGTGTCAGGGCCGCGTCGTACACGGTGGTGATGTTGGGGTGGTCGAGGCGGGCGGCGGCCTTCGCCTCCCGCTCGAAACGGGCCAGGGCGGTGCGGCGGGCTTCCGGCAGCGCCAGCAGGTCGGCGGCCACGGTCTTGACCGCCACGGGGCGCTCCAGATACACGTCCGTCCCCTGCCAGACGTGTCCCATCGCCCCTCTGCCCAGGATCCGGTCCAGCCGGTACCTGCCACGCAGTACCTTGCCCGCAGCGAACTGCTCCACGCGCACTTCCTCCAGTGAGCCCCAGCGGTGTGTCGGCGCGCGGACCGCCGTGCCGGAAGTCCGGCACGGCCAGGCCGCGCGGAAGAAGTCCACCAGCCCCGCCCACCGACCGGGAAACCCCCGAGGGGCACAGCATGAGGAACGTACACGAAAACGATCGATGGCCCCGACCGTTCGGTCGGGGCCATCGATTCAGTGATGTGTCCGAGGGGGACTTGAACCCCCACGCCCGATAAAGGGCACTAGCACCTCAAGCTAGCGCGTCTGCCATTCCGCCACCCGGACCAGGTGCCTGTCGCCTCGGCGGGTGTTCCCCCGTGGCGACATGGACAACCATACCAAGGTTTCGCAGTGCCTTTCACCTGCGTTTTCCGTGTCTGAGGGCGGTGGTGGGGCGAGGGGGCACGGTATGTGTCCGGACGGTCACACGGGTCAGGGCATGAGCTGGTACTCCGGGAAGTTGCCGGGCAGGCGTTCTCCGGCCGGGCCTCGGGTCACGGCGCGGACCAGGAGGTCGCCGCCGACGAAGGCGCCGCGCCAGGACGCGCCGAAGCCGCCGAACAGTTCGTCGCGGTCGCCGCGGGAGCGCGGGACGCCGTGGCCGACCTTGAACGCGCGGATGTGCGGGGCCAGCCGGTCGTAGGTGGACCGGTCGTCCGTGGACAGGGTGGCCACCAGCGCGCCGTTGGACGCGTTCATGGCGGCCAGTAGTTCCGCCTCCGTGTCGACCAGGACGATGGTGTCGACCGGGCCGAACGGCTCCGCGTGGTGCAGCGGCGACGAAGGGGCGGGTTCAGCAGCGTGACCGGCTGGACGTACGCCGAGGTGTCCTGGCCGGGCAGGAACCGGGCCTCGGACGGCGCGCCGCGGTGCAGCGGGACGGCGCCGCGGTCGACGGCCTCGGCGACCTGGTCGTGCAGCTCCTTCGCCTTGGCCGCGTTGATCACCGGCCCGAAGTCCAGCCGGGGGTACGGGTCGGTGGGGTGTTCGACGGCGAGCGGGTGGCCGACCCGGAGGGTGCGGACCGCGGGGAGGTAGGCGGCCAGGAAGTCGTCGAAGAGCCGGCGCTGGACGACGAAGCGCGGGTAGGCGGTGCAGCGCTGCTTGCCGTAGTCGAAGAGTTTGGGGATCACCGCGCTCAGGGTGTCCCAGTCCGAGTGGTTCCAGATGCCCCAGGTGTTGAGTCCCTCCTGTTCGAGGATGTGCCGCTTGCCGAGGTCGGCGACGGCCGTGGCGACGGCGGCGCCGGTGTCGCGGCCGCCGACGAAGGAGACGCAGCCGACCTCGGGCGCCCGCACCAGCACCTCGGACAGCTCGCCCCCGCTGCCACTGACGAGGGTGACGGGTATCCCTCGCGGGCGGCGAGTGCCGAGGCCAGGGTCAGGCAGGCGACGCCGCCGTCGGTCGGGGTCTTGGCGATGACCGCGTTGCCGGCCAGTGCCTGTACCAGCAATGCGTGAACGAGCACGCTCATCGGGTAGTTCCAGCTCGCGATGTTGGAGACGGGCCCGTCCAGCGGAACCCGGCCGTCGAGCATCCCGTCGACGCCGTCGACGTACCAGCGCACGCCGTCGATGGCGCGGTCGACGTCCGCCTGGGCGAGCCGCCAGGGCTTGCCGATCTCCCAGACGAGCAGCAGCGCCAGCAGCTCGCGATGCCGGGTGAGGGCGTCGAGGGTGGCGGCGACGCGGGCCCGGCGTTCGGGCAGCGGGACGTGCCGCCAGGCGCGGTGCTGGTCGAGCGCGGCGCGCACGGCCTGCCGGGCGGTGACCCGGTCCAGGCGGGGCGGGCCCGCGACGGGGCCCCGTCGACGGGGCTGGTGGCGGGCAGTGCCCGGCCGTCCGGCTGCCAGGCGGAGTTCCAGAGGTTGAGGACGCGGTCGTCCCGGAAGGCCTCGGGGGCGACGGTCAGGCAGCGCTGCCAGGCGTCGGTCCAGGAGGTGCCGGACTTGAGGGTGAGGGTGGGTGGCATGCGGTTGGCTCCGCTCTCGGTGCACGGTCGAGAGAAAACGGTCGGGAGAAAGGGGACTTGAGCGCGGGGGCTCAGCCCTCGGCGTTCAGGACGGCCAGCACCTGGCGGGCCGTCTCCGTGGGGGTCGCGCCGACCCTGACCCCGGCCGCCTCCAGGGCCTCCTGTTTCGCCCGTGCCGTACCGGACGAGCCCGAGACGATCGCGCCGGCGTGGCCCATGGTGCGGCCCTCGGGTGCGGTGAAGCCGGCGATGTAGCCGACGACGGGTTTGGTGACGTGGTCGCGGATGTAGGCCGCCGCGCGTTCCTCCGCGTCGCCGCCGATCTCGCCGATGAGGACGATCAGATCGGTGTCCGGGTCGTCCTGGAAGGCGGCGAGGCAGTCGATGTGGGTGGTGCCGACGACGGGGTCGCCGCCGATGCCGACGCAGGTGGAGAAGCCGATGTCCCGCAGCTCGTACATGAGCTGGTAGGTGAGCGTGCCGGATTTGGAGACCAGTCCGATACGGCCCGGCTTGGTGATGTCGGCGGGGATGATGCCGGCGTTGGACTGGCCGGGGGTGATCAGGCCCGGGCAGTTGGGGCCGATGACGCGGGTGCCCGTGCGCCGGGCGTGGTCGGTGAAGGCGACGGAGTCGTGGACGGGTATGCCCTCGGTGATGACGACCGCGAGGCCGATGCCGGCGTCGGCGGCCTCGACGACGGCGTACTTGGCGAAGGCGGGCGGTACGAAGACGACGGTGACGTCGGCTCCGGTCGCGTCCATGCCCTCGGCGACGGAGCCGAAGACGGGTACGGCACGCTCGTCGAAGCCGACGGTGCGGCCGGCCTTGCGGGGTTGACGCCGCCGACGACGTTCGTGCCGGCGGCGAGCATCCGCCGGGTGTGCTTCATGCCCTCGCCGCCCGTCATGCCCTGGACGAGGACTCTGCTCTCCTTGGTGAGGTGGATCGCCATGTGGTCCGGTCTCCTCAGGGTGTGGTGGCGAGGCGGGCGGCCCGGCTCGCGGCGCCGTCCATGGTGCTGACCTGTTCGACGAGCGGGTGCCGGTGCTCGTCGAGGATGGCCCGTCCCCGGGCCGCGTTGTTGCCGTCGAGCCGTACGACGAGCGGTTTGGTGAGCCGTACGGTGTCCAGGGCGCGGACGATGCCGTCGGCGACCGCGTCGCAGGCCGTGATGCCGCCGAAGACGTTGACGAAGACGGACTTCACGGACGGGTCGGAGAGGATGACCGACAGCCCGTCCGCCATGATCTGCGCGGAGGCGCCGCCGCCGATGTCGAGGAAGTTGGCGGGGCGGGCTCCGCAGCCCGCCACCACGTCGAGGGTGGACATGACGAGTCCGGCGCCGTTGCCGATGATGCCGACCTCGCCGTCGAGCTTGACGTAGTTGAGGCCCTCGCCGCCGCCGCGGCCTCCAGCGGGTCGTGGTGCCCGGTGTCGTCGGCGCCCCAGCGGGCCTGGCGGAAGACGGCGTTGCCGTCGAGGGTGACCTTTCCGTCGAGGGCCATGATCCGGCCGTCGCGGGTGCGCACGAGCGGGTTGACCTCGACGAGCAGGGCGTCCTCGCGGACGAGGACGTCCCACAGCCGGACGAGGACGTCGACCGTCTGCGGCGGCAGTCCGGCCGCCTCGGCGATACAGGACGCCGTCGCCGACGTGACCCCTCGGCCGGGTCGACGGGGACGCGCGCGACCGCCTCGGGGCGGGTCGCGGCGACCTCCTCGATGTCCATGCCGCCCTCGGCGGAGGCGATCGCGAGGAAGCGGCCGGCGGCGCGGTCGAGGACGTAGGAGACGTAGAACTCCTCGGCGATGTCGACGGGCTGGGCCAGCATCACCGTGCCGACCGTGTGGCCCTTGATGTCCATGCCGAGGATCTGACGTGCCGTGAGCTCGGCGGCGGCCGGGTCGGCGGCGAGCTTGACGCCACCCGCCTTGCCCCGTCCGCCGGTCTTGACCTGCGCCTTGACGACCACTCGGCCGCCGAGCCTGCGGGCGATCTCGCGGGCCGCTCTGGGCGAGTCGGTGACCTCGGCCCGCGGCACCACGATGCCGTGTTCTGCGAAGAGTTCCCTTGCCTGGTGTTCGTACAGGTCCATCTCGGCTCCTGTCTGCGAAGTCGCCGGAAGGTCCGGGGAGGGGCTGGAGACCGGCGACCGAAAAGTGCCGCGCACCCCTGGACACCACCCATCGGATGCGGGATAACAAGCTTCATACAGTATTCGTCGACTGTATGCAATGTACCGCGAGAGCGTTCCCCACCCCTAGGAAGGGACAAGGACTTCGCCATGCCCGACGACACCCAGGACGTCATCTCAGGCGGTCATCTCGTCGCCAAGGCCCTCAGGGCCGAGGGCGTCGACCGCATCTACACGCTGTGCGGCGGCCACATCATCGACATCTACGACGGCTGCGTCGACGAGGGCATCGAGGTCGTCGACGTACGGCACGAACAGGTGGCCGCCCATGCCGCCGACGGCTACGCGCGCATCACCGGCAAGCCCGGCTGCGCGGTCGTCACGGCCGGACCGGGGACGACCGACGCCGTCACCGGGGTCGCCAACGCCTTCCGCGCGGAGTCCCCGATGCTGCTGATCGGCGGTCAGGGGCGCACACCCAGCACAAGATGGGATCGCTGCAGGACCTGCCGCACGTCGACATGATGACCCCCATCACCAAGTTCGCGGCGACCGTGCCGGACACCGCGCGGGCGGCGGACATGGTGTCCATGGCCTTCCGCGAGTGCTACCACGGCGCCCCCGGCCCCTCCTTCCTGGAGATCCCGCGCGATGTGCTGGACGCCAAGGTGCCGGTGTCCAGGGCGCGCGTGCCGCGGCAGGGCGCCTACCGGGCGTCGACCCGCTCGGCCGGCGACCCCGAGGCCATCGAGAAGCTGGCCGATCTGCTGGTGCATGCCGAGAAGCCGGCCATCCTGCTCGGCAGCCAGGTGTGGACCACCCGGGGCACCGAGGCGGCCATCGAGCTGGTGCGCGCGCTGAACGTCCCCGCGTACATGAACGGAGCGGGGCGCGGCACGCTCGCGCCCGGCGACCCGCACCACTTCCAGCTCTCGCGCCGGTACGCCTTCTCCAACGCCGACGTCATCGTGATCGTCGGTACCCCTTCGACTTCCGCATGGGCTACGGCAAGCGCCTCTCCCCGACGCGACGGTCGTACAGATCGACCTCGACTACCGCACGGTCGGCAAGAACCGCGACATCGGCCTCGGTATCGTCGGCGACGCGGGACTGGTGCTGAAGTCGGTGACCGAGGCGGCCTCCGGACGGGTGAACGGCGGCGCGTCCCGGCGCAAGGAGTGGCTGGACGAGCTGCGGGCGGCCGAGCAGACCGCGCTGGAGAAGCGGCTGCCGCAACTGCGCTCCGACGCCTCCCCATCCATCCGTACCGGCTGGTCAGCGAGATCAACGACTTCCTCACCGAGGACTCGATCTACATCGGCGACGGCGGCGACATCGTCACCTTCTCCGGGCAGGTCGTGCAGCCCAAGTCACCCGGGCACTGGATGGACCCGGGACCGCTGGGCACCCTCGGCGTCGGTGTCCCCTTCGTGCTCGCCGCCAAGCAGGCGCGGCCCGACAAGGAGGTCGTCGCCCTCTTCGGCGACGGCGCCTTCTCCTCACCGGCTGGGACTTCGAGACCCTCGTCCGCTACGACCTCCCCTTCGTCGGCATCGTCGGCAACAACTCCTCGATGAACCAGATCCGCTACGGCCAGGCCGCCAAGTACGGCAAGGAACGCGAGCGGGTCGGCAACACCCTCGGCGACGTCCAGTACGACCGGTTCGCGCAGATGCTGGGCGGGCACGGCGAGGAGGTCCGCGACCCCGCCGACATCGGCCCCGCGCTGCGCCGGGCGCGGGAGTCCGGCAAGCCGTCGCTGATCAACGTCTGGGTGGACCCCGACGCGTACGCCCCCGGAACCATGAACCAGACCATGTACAAGTGAGGTGCACGCCCATGACCCCCAAGGCACTTGAGGGCATCCGCGTCCTCGACATGACGCATGTCCAGTCCGGCCCCTCCGCGACCCAGCTGCTGGCCTGGCTCGGCGCCGACGTCGTCAAACTGGAGGCGCCCACCGGCGACATCACGCGCAAGCAGCTGCGCGATCTGCCCGACGTCGACTCCTCTACTTCACGATGCTCAACTGCAACAAGCGGAGCATCACCCTCAACACCAAGACCGAACGCGGCAAGGAGATCCTCACCGAGCTGATCCGGCGCTCCGACGTCATGGTCGAGAACTTCGGGCCCGGCGCGGTCGACCGGATGGGGTTCACCTGGGACCGCATCAGGGAGATCAATCCACGGATCGTCTATGCCTCCGTCAAGGGGTTCGGGGACGGCCCGTACACCAACTTCAAGGCGTACGAGGTCGTCGCTCAGGCCATGGGCGGGTCGATGTCTACCACCGGTTTCGAGGACGGGCCACCGCTGGCGACGGGGGCCCAGATCGGGGACTCGGGCACGGGTGTGCATGTGGTGGCCGGCATTCTCGCCGCCCTCTTCCAGCGGGAGAGCACCGGGCGCGGGCAGCGGGTGAACGTGGCCATGCAGCACGCGGTGCTCAACCTCTGCCGGGTGAAGCTGCGCGACCAGCAGCGCCTGGCCCATGGTCCACTCGCCGAATATCCCAACGACGACTTCGGCGACGAGGTTCCCCGGTCCGGGAACGCGTCCGGCGGCGGCCAGCCCGGCTGGGCGGTGAAGTGCGCGCCGGGCGGCCCGAACGACTATGTGTACGTCATCGTGCAGCCCGTCGGCTGGCGGCCGCTCAGCGAGCTCATCGGCCGGCCGGAGCTGGCCGACGACCCCGAGTGGGCGACGCCGGAGGCCCGGCTGCCCCAGCTGAACAAGCTGTTCCAGCTGATCGAGGAGTGGTCCTCGACGCTGCCCAAGTGGGAGGTGCTGGAGCGGCTGAACGCGCACAACATCCCGTGCGGGCCGATCCTGTCCACCAAGGAGATCATCGAGGACCGTTCGCTGGTCGCGAACGAGATGGTCGTCACCGTCCCGCACCCCGGCGCGGCGAGTTCGTCACCGTCGGCAGCCCGCTGAAGCTCTCCGACTCCCCGTGGACGTACGCACCTCCCGCTCCTCGGCGAGCACAACGAAGAGGTCTACGTCGGCGAACTCGGCCTCGGTGACGAGGAACTGCGCCTGCTCAAGTCCAACGGGGTGATCTGACGTGATGGCCGAGGACCGGACATCGAAGGTGCGCGCGCTGCTCGACGCCGTGCGCGCCGGGGCGCACCGCGCTCACCGCGCCCGAGGGCAAGGTGATCGCCGACGCGTACGGCATCGCCGTACCCGGCGAGGAGCTGGCGACGGACGTCGACGAGGCCGTGGCGTACGCGGCGCGGTTCGGCGGGCCCGTGGTGATGAAGATCGTATCGCCGGACATCCTGCACAAGACCGATGCCGGCGGTGTGATCGTCGGAGTGGAGGGGCGGCGGACGTCCGCGCGGCGTTCTGCCGGATCGTCGAGAACGCCCGCGCGTACGCCCCCGGCGCCCGGATCGAGGGCGTGCAGGTGCAGGAGCTGCTGCCGCAGGGGCAGGAGGTCATCGTCGGCGCGGTCACCGATCCGACGTTCGGGAAGGTGGTGGCGTTCGGGCTCGGCGGGGTGCTCGTCGAGGTGCTGAGGGACGTCACGTTCCGGCTGGCGCCGGTGGACGCCGACGAGGCGCTGTCGATGCTGGACTCGATCCGCGCGGCGGAGATCCTGCGCGGGGTGCGCGGCCGGCCGGGCGTGGACCGGTGGGCGGTCGCCGAGCAGATCCGGCGGGTGTCGCGGCTCGTCGCGGACTTCCCGGAGATCGCCGAGGTCGACCTCAACCCGGTGATCGCGACGGCGGACGGCGCGGTCGCCGCCGACATCCGGGTGATCCTCTCCACCGAGACGCCGAAGGAGCGCCGCCGCTACACGCGCGAGGAGATCCTCACCTCCATGCGGCGGCTGATGCAGCCGCGTTCGGTCGCGGTGATCGGCGCCTCCAGCGAATCCGGCAAGATCGGCAACTCGGTGATGCGCAACCTCGTCGACGGCGGCTTCGCCGGGGAGATCCATCCGGTGAACCCCAGGGCCGATGACATTCTCGGCCGCAAGGCGTACAAGAGTGTCACCGACGTTCCCGGTGAGGTGGATGTGGCGGTCTTCGCGATCCCCGCCCGGTTCGTGGCCGCGGCGCTGGAGGAGGTGGGGCGCAAGCGGATCCCGAACGCCGTCCTGATCCCCTCCGGGTTCGCGGAGACGGGTGAGCACGAGCTCCAGGACGAGATCGTGGCGATCGCCGAGCGGCTCGGCATCCGGCTGCTCGGGCCGAACATCTACGGCTACTACTCGACCTGGCAGGACCTGTGCGCCACGTTCTGCACGCCCTACGACGTCAAGGGCGGGGTGGCGCTGACCAGTCAGTCGGGCGGCATCGGCATGGCCATCCTGGGCTTCGCGCGGACGACGAAGACCGGCGTGTCGGCGATCGTCGGCCTGGGCAACAAGTCGGACCTGGACGAGGACGACCTGCTGACCTGGTTCGGCGAGGACCCGCACACCGACTGCATCGCGATGCACCTGGAGGACCTCAAGGACGGGCGCGCGTTCGTCGCGGCCGCGCGGGAGACCGTGCCGAAGAAGCCGGTCGTGGTGCTGAAGGCGGGGCGTACGGCGGCGGGCGCGAAGGCCGCCGGCTCGCACACCGGCGCGCTGGCGGGCGACGACGCCGTGTACGACGACATCCTGCGGCAGGCCGGCGTCATCCGCGCGCCCGGTCTGAACGACATGCTGGAGTACGCGCGCGCGTTGCCGGTGCTGCCCGCTCCGCGGGGCGACAACGTGGTGATCATCACCGGGGCCGGCGGCAGCGGCGTGCTGCTGTCGGACGCGGTGACGGACAACGGGCTGTCGCTGATGAAGATCCCGGCCGACCTGGACGCGGCGTTCCGGGAGTTCATCCCGCCGTTCGGCGCCGCGGGCAACCCCGTGGACATCACCGGGGGCGAGCCGCCGTCGACGTACGAGGCGACGATCCGGCTGGGTCTGGAGGATCCGCGCATCCACGCGCTGGTGCTCGGCTACTGGCACACCATCGTCACCCCTCCCATGGTGTTCGCCGAACTCACCGCGCGTGTGGTGGCCGAGTTCCGGGAGCGCGGGATCGAGAAGCCGGTGGTGGCGTCCCTCGCGGGCGACGTGGAGGTGGAGGAGGCCTGCCAGTACCTCTTCGAGCACGGGGTCGTGGCCTACCCGTACACCACCGAGCAGCCGGTGGCCGTGCTGGGCGCCAAGTACCGGTGGGCGAGGGCCGCGGGCCTGTTGGGGGCGGCTCATGACGTGAGACGGCGAGGGGCCGGCCGGCGGGTGCGCGCCGGCCGGCCCCGGGACCCGCGCGCGCACGAAAGGCATTGGACAGGGGCGCTGGCCAGAACTTTCGACGCTAGGGGTGCAATCGACATGACAACCACCGATGTCACACGGGTCGTCGCCTACCGGGAGGTGACCGACAGAAACGGACGCGTCTACCGCGTGGGCGAGTCCGACATCGACATCATGGGGCGCAAGCGCAAGTGGATGGTCATCCTGCCCTGGATCGGCATGATGGGCATCTCCTCCGCCGAGTACGCGTTCGCGTCCGCCGAGGACACGCTCCATGAGGCCCACAACTGGTCCAGCGGCAGCATCTACTGGATGATGACCGCCTGGGTGTTCTGCCAGGCCGCGGTCGCCTTTCCGGCGGGGCGGCTGCGTGAGAGCGGCAGACTCCCCGCGCGCTGGGCGATGATGCTGGGCTCGGTCGGCACACTGCTCGGCTATCTGTCGCTGGCGTTCGCGCCGCACGTGGCGCTCGCCTTCATCGGGTTCGGCGTCTTCAGCGGTATGGGCGCGGGCATGGTGTACGCGACCTGCGTCAACATGGTCGGCAAGTGGTACCCGGAGCGCAGGGGCGGCAAGACCGGCTTCGTCAACGGCGGTTTCGCCTACGGTTCGGTGCCGTTCGTCTTCATCTTCCACGGCTATATGGACGGCACCAACTTCCGCTGGGTGCTGGTCGCGTGCGGTCTCTTCCTCGCCGCGATGGTCGCCTTCGCCGGCTTCTACTTCCGGGACCCGCCGAAGAACTGGTGGCCGGCCGCCATCGACCCGCTGAACCCGCCGGACGACCCGCGCGCCCGGCGTTCGCTGGAGAAGAACCCGCCGGCCGTCAAGCAGTACTCCCCGCTGGAGGCCTGGCAGACCGGCCGGGTGGCGCTGATGTGGTTCTGTCTCGCCTGTACCTCGGGCGTGAACATCTTCGGCATCGCCTTCCAGGTCGACATCGGTGAGGACGCGGGCTTCGCGGCCGGAATCGTGGCCACCGCGATGTCGCTGAAGGCGATCGTCAACGGCACCGGGCGCGGCGTCATCGGCTGGCTTTCCGACCTGTACGGCCGTAAACAGTGCCTGCTCTATGTGTGCGCCATTCTGGGACTGGCCCAGTTCGGCATCATCTGGTCGGCCGAGATCAAGAACCTGCCACTGTTCCTGATCTTCTCGGCCATCTCGGGCTTCGGCGGCGGTGCCATCTTCCCGATGTTCGCGGCGCTGACGGCGGACTACTTCGGTGAGAACAACAACGCCACCAACTACGGGATGGTCTACAGCTCCAAGCTCGTCTCCGGTCTGGGCGCGGGCATGGGCGCCGTGGTCGTCGGCGCCTGGGGCTACAACGGCGCGTTCACCCTGGCGGGCTGCATCTCGCTCTTCGCCGGGATCGTGGCGCTGTTCCTGCATCCGCCGGGACGTACCAAGGGCAAGCACATCACGCCCAACCCGAGGCCGCTCGGCGAGGGCTGACCTGGCAGAACCTCCCCACACACGGACCGGGCGGCCCCTCCCGCAGCGCGCGGGAAGGGCCGCCCGGTCCGTGCCCGGCTCAGTGGCGGCGCTTGCGCAGGGCCGCCATGTTGTCGTAGCTGATCTTGGCCTCGCGCAGCGACTGCGCGGGGTCGGTGGCGCTCGGGGAGTTGTCGTCCTCGACCATCGGGTTGTGGTAGTTCCGCTCCCCGACCCGGGAGAAGAAGGTCGTGTAGTCGATGACGCCGGTGCCGAAGGGCACCATGTCGTAGCCCATGCCGTTGGTGGTGCTGACGACTCCGTCCTTGGCGTGGAACAGCGGGTAGCGCCGGTTGTTGCGGACGACCAGGCGCGCCGGGTCGAAGACGTTCTTCCGGGTGGAGCCGTCGTGGGCGGTGTACGTCTGGAACTTGTACTGGGCGACGTGCGCCCAGAAGATGTCCATCTCCAGCCAGACCACCCTCGGGTCGGTGACCTTCAGGAAGTACTCCAGTTTGCGGATGCCGGAGCTGCGGGTCGGCCGGCCCTGGTCGTCCAGCGGGCCGCCGTCGAGCAGGAAGCCGTAGGCGCCGTCGTGGTTGTGGGTGTAGAGCTTGATGCCCTCGCGGTGGGCGATCGCGCCGAGGGCGTTCCACTTGTCGGCGGCCACGTCCCAGTCGGCGCGGTAGGAGCTGCCGGTGGGGTCGCCGCCGGTGCCCATGTGGTCCATGCCGAGGATGTTGGCGATCTCGAGGTGCTTCTTGAAGGTGTCCTTGTCCGCCGTGGTCAGCGGCCAGGAGGACGGGATGAAGCCGTGGTTGCCCTGGGCGCGCAGTCCGTAGTCGTCGAGCCAGCCGCGCAGCAGCCTGGCGCCCTTGACCGACTCCAGGCTCGCGCCGCCCGGGGCGTTGGCGTGCTGGTTGTAGCCGGCGAACTCCACCTGGCGGTAGCCGTGGCGGGAGAGCTGTTTGAACACCTCCCGGAAGCCGGAGGGCAGGTCCGAGGCGAGCGGGTCGCGGCCGGTGGCGTCCCGGACGGTGTAGAGGATGATGCCGCGCTTGTGCGCCGGGACGAGCACCTGCCCGTGGCCGTGTCCGTGGTCTCTGTCCCGGCCGTGGGCCAGGGCGGGGGCGGCGCCGAAGACGGGGGCCGCGACGGCTCCGGCGGCCACGGCGGTGCAGGTGCTGAGGAAACGGCGCCGGCCGACGCCGAGAGTACGGCGCAGTGCCTCGTCCGGGGTGTCGGCGGCTTCGGTGCGTGAGGGGTCGGGGTTCAGGGTCACGAGGGGCCTGCCTTCTCGGTCGTGGCCGGTTCCGGTCCCGCCGGGACCGGCCGTTGTCAGTGCCGTGTGTTTCACTCTCAGTAGTCGGATGTCGGGTGCGTACCGGAGGGTGCGTCAGCCGAGTCCGGCGAGCCGGAGCAGGAGTTGTTTGACATCGGTGGCCGCGACGCGGTCTGTGACAGCGCGGGGGGTGGAGCAGATGAGGAGCGGACCGTCGTCGTCGCTCGCGGGGAGGCGGCCGTGGCTGCCGCGAATAGGTGAGGGGTCCAGGGGCACGACCGCCATGCGGTAGCGCATACCGAGTTTCTTGCGGGCCAGGGCGCCCGCCGCCTTGACCTTGACGTAGGGGTCGAGCGGGTCCATGAAGAGCTCGACCGGGTCGTAGCCGGGTTTGCGGTGGATCTCGACGAGCTGCGCGAAGTCGGGCGCGCGGTCGTCGTCGAGCCAGTAGTAGTAAGTGAACCAGGCGTCGGGTTCGGCTACGGCGACCAGTTCGCCGGCGCGCGGATGGTCGAGGTGGTGGGTCTTCTTGCCCTCGTCGTCGAGGAGCTGTTCGATGCCGGGCAGCCCGTCGAGGGCGGCGCGGGTGGCGTCGAGGTCCTCGGGGCGGCGCACGTAGACATGGGCGAGCTGGTGGTCGGCGACCGCGAAGGCGCGGGAGGCCATCGGGTCGAGGTACTCCATGCCGTCCTGCGTGTGCACCTCGAGGAGGCCGGCGCGGCGCAGGGCGCGGTTGATGTCCACGGGCCGGTTCACGCGGGTGATGCCGTACTCGGACAGGGCGACGACGGTACGGCCCTCGGCGCGGGCGTCGTCGAGCAGCGGGGCCAGGGCGGCGTCGAGGTCGGCGGCCGCCTTCAGGGAGCGCGGGTCGTCGGGGCCGAAGCGCTGCAGGTCGTAGTCGAGATGAGGGAGGTAGCAGAGCGTCAGGTCGGGACGTCGGGTGCTCATGATGTGGCGGGTGGCGTCGATGATCCACTGGCTGGAGACCAGGTCGGCGCCGGGGCCCCAGAAGTGGAAGAGGGGAACGTGCCTAGTTTCTCCGTCAGTTCGTCGTGCAGGGCGGGCGGCCGGGTGTAGCAGTCGGGTTCCTTGCGGCCGTCGGCGTAGTAGACGGGCCGGGGGTGACGGTGATGTCGGTGTCGGCGCCCATCGCGTACCACCAGCAGATGTTGGCGACGGTGTAACCGGGGTGGGCGCGGCGGGCGGCGTCCCAGAGTTTGTCGCCGGCGACGAGGCCGTTGTGCTGCCGCCACAGCAGTACGTCGCCGAGCTCGCGGAAGTACCAGCCGTTGCCGACGATGCCGTGCTCGGAGGGCATGGTGCCGGTGAGGAAGGTGGACTGGGCGGCGCAGGTGACGGCGGGCAGGACGGTGCCGAGCAGGGCGCGCGAGCCGGACTGGCCGAGCGTCTTGAGGTGGGGCATGTGGTCGAGGAGACGGGGGTGAGGCCCACGACGTCGAGGACGAGCAGGGGTGGGTCCGGTCATGGGAGTTCCTTGAGGCCGAGGTCCGTCAGGAGGTCGCGGGCCAGGGTGAGTTCGGCGGCGATGCCGTCGGCGAGCTGGGTGCGGCCGCGGGGGCGCAGCTCGGGCGGGAGGGCCTGCCAGGTGTAGGTCTCGACCTCGAGGTGGCGGGTGAGCGGGTGCGGGCCGCCGACGAGCCGGGTCAGGACGGTTTTCAGTACGGGCAGTGTGGAGGTGAGGGGCGCGGTGGGTGCCGCGTGCAGCGGGACGTGGAAGTGGGAACGCCAGGGAGCGGCGTCCGGCAGGATGCCGCCGGCCAGGGCCTCGTCGAGGTCGTCGGTGCCGCGCAGCCCGGCGAGGATGGGGCCCCTCCCGCTCGAGCGGAGTCGAGAGTGGGGGATGTGCGGGTCTGGTGCAGGAAGCGGGGTTCGGCGAAGGCGGCCAGGGCCTCGCGGACCTCGGGGAGGTGGGGGTGTTCGGCGTGCAGGGCGGCGGAGAGCTGGGACTTGACCACGGTCACGCCGGCCCGGGTGAGGTCGTCCAGGGCGGTGTGCGGGTCTTCGAAGGAGGTGGCGAGGTGGCAGGTGTCGACGCAGATGCCGACGCGGTCGTGGGCGATCGCGGTGAGCGGGGCGATGGCGTCACGGGTGGTCTCGACGACGCAGCCGGGTTCCGGTTCCAGGGCGATACGGATGGAGCGTCCGGTCAGTTCCTCGAGGGCGTCGAGGCGTTCGGCGAGGGTGCGCAGGGCGGTGCGGGCCGTCTGCGCGCGCTGCTCGTCGTAGGCGGTGCGCCAGGCCAGCGGGAGGGTGGAGATGCTGCCGTCGGTGACGTCGTCGGGGAGGAGTCCGGCGAGGAGGCGGGCCAGGGAGGTGGTGTGTTCCAGGCGCTCGGGGTCGGCCCAGTCCGGTTTGTAGACGCGGTACTTGACCTCTTCGGCGCCGAAGCCCTCGTAGGGGAAGCCGTTGAGGGTGACGACCTCCAGGCCGCGCCGGTCGAGTTCGCAGCGCAGTCCGCGCAGCGCGGACGGGTCGGTGACGAGGGCCCGCGCGGCGTCCTTGGCGAGCCACAGGCCGATGCCGAGCCTGTCCCGGCCGAGGCGGCGGCGGACGGGTTCGCAGTGGTCGCGGAGCTGGGCGAGGACACCGTCCAGGGTTTCGGCGGGGTGCACGTTGGTGCAGTAGGCGAGGTGGACGGTGGAGCCGTCGGGGTGGCGGAAGCGCATGGCTCACGCCCCGCCGCGCAGGATGGAGTTGCCCTCGTGCGTGACGCCGGCGGTGGTGACGTCCAGTTCGAGCCGTCCGCTGAGCCCGTAGAACGCGACGGGGTTGCGCCACAGCACCCGGTCCACGTCGTCCTCGGTGAAGCCCTCGGCGAGCATCAGGTCACCGACCTTGCGGGTCTTGAGCGGGTCGCTTCTCCCCAGTCGGCGGCGGAGTTGACCAGTACCCGCTCGGGGCCGTACTCGCGCAGCAGGGCGACCATCCGGACCTCGTCCATCTTGGTGTCCGGATAGACGGAGAAGCCGAGCCAGGCGCCGCCGTCCTTGGCCTCCTTGACCGTCGTCTCGTTGAGGTGGTCGACCAGCACCCGGTCCAGGGGCAGGGCGGACTCGCGCACCACGTCCAGGGTGCGGCGCAGGCCGGCGACCTTGTCGCGGTGCGGGGTGTGCACGAGGGCGGGCAGGCCGTGGTCGGCGGCGAGCTGGAGCTGGGCGGCCAGGGCGGTGTCCTCGGCGGGCGTCATCGAGTCGTAGCCGATCTCACCGACCGCCACCACGCGGTCCTTGACCAGATAGCGGGGCAGTTCGTCGAGGACGGGCAGGCACCTGGGGTCGTTGGCCTCCTTGGGGTTGAGGGCGATGGTGCAGTGGTGGGCGATGCCGTACTGGGCGGCGCGGAAGGGTTCCCAGCCGAGGAGGGCGTCGAAGTAGTCGCGGAAGGAGTCGGGGGAGGTGCGGGGCTGGCCCAGCCAGAAGGAGGGTTCGACGACGGCGCGGACGCCTGCGGCGTGCATGGCCTCGTAGTCGTCGGTGGTCCGGGAGGTCATGTGGATGTGGGGGTCGAAGATGCGCATCAGGTCTCCTTGCCGTGGGGGCCGGCGGTGCCGGGCGCGGGAGGCTCGGTCCCGGTGAGGGCCAGGACGCGGTGCAGGTCTTCGGGGACGGTGCGGCCCGCGGCGGTGCGTTCGGCGGCGTAGTCGGCGAGCATGCGGGAGAGTTCGTCGTCGCCGTGCGCCCGGCGGGCGAGGTCCGCCACGCGGTCGACGGGGACGCCGGTGAACAGGCACTTCAGTACGGCGTGCCGCCACTGGTGGGTGTCGAGGTGCAGGGCCGCGTACGGGCCGAGGGCGGCGGCGACGAGCCGGGTGTCGTTGGTGCGCAGGGCGTCCTCGACGAGCGGGAGGGCGTCCGGGCCGGGGACGAGATGGGGCAGCGCGTACAGGACGGCGCGGCGTTCGTCGGCGGTGCCCTGGGAGTAGACCCGTCTCAGGGCGTCCGTGTCGGCGCGGGCGGCGTGCAGGACGAGGACCCGGGCGGCGTCGGCGTGGGCGGGGCCGCAGCGGCGGCCGGCTTCGGCGAGGCGCAGTTCCCACACCGAGATGGGCCCGTGGGTGCCGGGGTGGGCGGCGGCCTCGTCGAGGGCCTGGTCCAGCCAGGCGCGGGCGGCTCCGTCGAGTTCGGCGGTGAGGGCGGCACGCAGACCGGTGGGCGGGACGTGGGCGGGGGTGGTGCCCTGGGGGTCGTGCCCGGCGGGGGTGATGTGGCCGGCGTCGTGCTGCGTCATGGGGGTGGCTCCCTTCAGTGGGTGGCGGAGGGCTCGCCCGGGCGGTGTGGGAGGGGGTCGCCGCCGCGGCCCCGCGGAGGAACGGGAGGGAGTGGGCGGCGAAGTGGGGGCCCGCGTGGGAGTGGCGGGGCAGTTCGACGACCGTGAGGCCCTGGTAGCCGGTGGCGGCGAGGGCCTCGAGGACGGGCGGGAAGTCGATCTCGCCGTCCCCGAAGGGAGGTGTTCGTGGACACCCCGGCGCATGTCCTCGATCTGGACGTGGCGCAGCCAGGGGCGGCGTCGCGTACGCAGTCGGCGGGAGGGAGGGGTTCGAGGCACTGGCAGTGGCCGATGTCCAGGGTGAGGCCGAGGGACTCGGGGTCGCCGAGTGTGCGGCGCAGGTGGTGGAAGTCGGCGAGGGTGGCGAGGAGGTGGCCGGGTTCGGGTTCGACGGCGAGGGGACGCCCGCGCGGGCGGCGGCTTCCAGGACGGGGGTGAGGGTTTCGGCGAGGCGTTTCCAGGCGGTGTCCTGGTCGGTGCCGTCGGGGACGATGCCGCTGAAGCAGTGCAGGGCGTGCGCGCCGAGGTCGGCGGCGACACGGACGGCCCGCAGGAGCAGGTCGACGCGGCGGGCGCGGTCGTCCGGGTCGGGGTCCAGGAGCGAAGGTCCGTGCTTGCGGCGGGGTCGAGCACATAGCGGGCACCGGTCTCGACCGTCACGCCGAGCCCGAGTGCGTCCAGGCGCCGCGCGACCTTGTGGGTGCGGGCGGCGAGGTCGGGGGCGAGCGGGTCGAGATGCATGTGGTCGAGGGTGAGGCCCACGCCGTCGTAGCCGAGGTCGGCGAGGAGTGCGAGGGCGTCGCCGAGCCGGAGGTCGGTGAGCCCGTTGGTGCCGTAGCCGAAGCGGAGGGGGTGGGGGCGGGCGGGTTCGCGTCCCGGGGTGTGTCCGCGCGTCCGGCTCGGCCCATGTCCCGGGGCGTGTCCGTGGCTGCGGCTCGGCTCACGCCCTGGGCCGCGTCCGCGCGTGCGGGCCGGCTCACACGTCCGCCCCGGCCCACGTCCCAAGCCGGGTCCGCAGCTACGGGTCGACTCGCGCCCTCGACCGCCTCCCGGGCCGGCTCCGTGGCTGCGGCTCGGCTCACGCCCTCAACCGCCTCCCGGGCCGGCTCCGTGGCTGCGCCTCGGCTCACGCCCTCAACCGCCTCCCGGGCCGGCTCCGTGGCTGCGCCTCGGCTCACGCCCTCAACCGCGTCCGCGCGTGCGGGCCGGCTGGCGTCCCGGGCCGGGGCACCGCTCGGGTCCCGGCTCGCGTCCCGGGCCGGGGCACCGCTCGGGTCCCGGCTCGCGTCCCGGGCCGGGGCACCGCTCGGGTCCCGGCTCGCGTCCCGGGCCGGGGCACCGCTCGGGTCCCGGGTTGCCTCCGGGGACGGGACGCGAGCGTCCCCGCTCGCGTCCTCGTTCGGGTTCGCGGTCACGTGATGCTCACCTTTCTCATGGCGGCCCTTCGCGCGAACATCCGCCCGGCCGGGGCCAGGGCCGCGACCAGGAGGGAGGTGGCGGTCGCGCCGGAGCGGGCGGCGAGGGCGGCCTGGAGCGGGATGGTGGCGCGGATGCCGCCGCCGACCGCGCGCTGGGTGAGCGGGGGTGACGGGTTGAGCGTGGCGTGGAAGTAGGGGCGGGCGGCCGTGGCGGCGTAGGCGGCGCCCAGGACGGTGGTGAGGACGCGGGAGGGGTGGGAGCCCGGCAGGCCGGGGCGGCTGCTGCCCGCCGGCCTGCCGGGGGTCGGGGACGGCGGTGGGTGGCGACCAGCCGGGTCAGCGCCCCCGTCGTCGCGAGGGCCGCCAGCGGGGCCAGGGCCGAGCCGCCGGTGGTCTCTTTGCGGGAGACGGCCGTGACCGCGAGGGTGTGTGTGCCGAGCAGTGCTGCGGAGGGCAGTGCGGCGCGGGTGCCGCCGCTGGTGGCGGCGGCGCCCAGGAGCAGGTCGAGTCCGCGGGCGGCGGCCATCGCCGCGGGCCCGGCGGGCGTGTGCTTCAGGCCGAGGTCGTAGGCCCACACGGTCGCCGCCAGCGACGCGGCCACCGCGAGCGCGGGGCGTCCCGCACCGGCGGCGAGCGCGAGTCCGGCGCCGGTGAGGGCACCGGCGGCGGTGAGGGCGGCGGCCGGACGGATACGGCCGGACGGCAGCGGGCGGTGCGGGCGCTCGACGGCGTCCTCGGCGCGGTCCGCCCAGTCGTTGAGGGCCATGCCGGCCTCGTACAGGCACAGAGAGGAGCCGACGGCGAGCAGCGTGCGCGGACCGGGTCGCACCCCGGCCGCGGCGGCGCCGGCGAGGGCGTCACCGGGGACGGTGAACAGGGCGGGCAGGCGGAGCAGTTCCGCCCACGCGGTGGTGCGGCCCGTCGTGGTCCTGTGCGGGTGCGCTGTGGTTGATCGCGCGGTTCCCCGCGCCCCTGGGGGTTGGACCGTGCGGCGTCGGACCCTGCGGGCATGTTGTGCGCGTCGACCGGCGTGGGCTTGTGCGGGTGCGTTGTGGCTGGGCGCGCGGTTCCCCGCGCCCCTGGGCGTGCGGGCGTGTCGGGGCGCCGGGGGTCATCGGTGGGCCTCGGGGCGGAGACGGTCGGCGAAGTGGCGTAGCCGCGTGTACTGCTCGGCCAGGGAGGAGGGGCCGTCTCCCACCGGGTCCTTGAAGTAGAAGCCGAGTTCGGTCAGGGGCCGGTGAGGCCCTGCTGGTGGGCGCGGACCGTCAGGCGGGCCAGGTCGAGGACGAGGGGCGCCGCGAGGGACGAGTCGCAGCCCTGCCAGGTGGCCTGGAGGATCATGCGGGCGCCGAGGAAGCCGTCGAAGGCGATGTGGTCCCAGGCGGTCTTCCAGTCGCCGAGGGCCGGTACGTCGTCGATGTGGACCTCGCCCTCGGGGGTGGTGCCGAGGGTGTCGGCGAGGACGCGTTCCTTGCCGGCGTTCTTCGCGGCGGCCGCCGCCGGGTCCGCGAGGGCGGCTCCGTCGCCGCCGCCGAGCAGGTTGGTGCCGGACCAGGCGCGTACGGCGAGGCGCGCTGCAGGAACATCGGGCCGAGGACGGAGCGCAGCAGGGTCTGCCCGGTCTTGCCGTCCCGGCCCGCGTACGGCAGGCCGGAGGACTCGGCGAGCCCGGCGAGCGCCGGGTGGTGCAGCCCCGTGGACGGGGTGAAGTTGACGTAGGGGCAGCCGGCGCGCAGGGCGGCCGCCGCGTAGAGGAGCTGGGCGGCAGGCTGCCGTCGGCGGGGGCCGGCTCGGTGGAGGCGACGTTGACGACGACGGCGCCCGCGAGGTCCTGGCGGCGCACGAAGTCGCGGATGTCGGCCGCGAACACGTCGATCCACTCGTCCTGGGTGCGCCCGGTGTCGCCGGGCGGGGCCCGCCGGGCCTGATCTCCCGGTCGGCGGCCAGGAGTTCGGCGTGGACGGCGGCGGGCAGGCCGTGCGGCAGGACCCCGCCGTCGGCGAGGTGCTCGGCGCGCTTGGGCAGCGGGCAGTCGACGGTGTCGTGCCCGCCGAAGACGAGGGACGGCAGGGCGGGGAGACCGGACGCGGTGAAGGGGCGGTCTCGGTGACCATGCCGGTCGGCGGGTGGAGTCCGGCGGCGACGGCGGCGCAGCCCGCGATCGCGGTCGTGGCGACGGAGCCGCGTGCGCCGATGAGCCAGACGCCGAAACGGGGGCGGGGGAGGTGGTGGGGAGGGACGGTTCGGCGGACATGGGCAGCCTCCTTGTCGTACGCGAACCTGGTGCGCGTGCCGGTGGGGGACGAACGGGTGCCGGGCGCGGGCCCGGCGGGACGGCGGGCGGAGGTCCGGCGTCCTCCGCCCGCCGCCGTTCAGGTTGCCCCCGGGTCAGGGGGCGCCATGCCCTAGGAGGGCAGTTCCTTCAGCTGGATGTCGCGGAAGGAGACCTGGTCGCCGGCGCCGTGGTTCTGCAGGCCGATGTAGCCGTCGGTCAGGCTCCGCTCGGGGTCCTTGTTGGTGAAGTCGTTGATCTTGACTCCGTTGAGGAACACCTGGAGGCGTTCGCCCTGGACCTTGATCTCGTAGGAGTTCCACTGGCCGGGCGGCCGCAGCACCTGGTCACGCGCCTTGATGTTCGCCGACTGGAAGGAGTAGACCGCACCGGTGGTGCGATCGACGGCGTCCGTGGCGTCGATCTGGATCTCGTAGCCCTTGTTCACCGCGGACCAGGGGTCGTCGGAGGCCGGGAAGCCCACGAAGACACCGGAGTTGTCGTCGCCCCGCATCTTCCAGTCGAGCTTGAGGAGTACGACTTCAGCTCCTTGGCCTGGTACCAGAGCAGGCCCATGCCGCCCTCGGAGCGCAGGGTGCCGTCCGTGACGACGAACTTGCCGGGGCCGGCCTGCTTCCAGCCGTCCAGGGTCTGGCCGTTGAAGATCTCGCGGTAGCCCTTGTCCGGCTTGCAGTCCGCCTTCACCTGGCCGGTGGCGTACTGGAGGCCGCCGAGCAGATGGGTGCGGAAGGCCTCGTCGGCGTACGACTCCTTGGTGTGGCCGCCGCCGGTGTAGAAGGAGCGGCCGCCGCCGTAGCTCTGGCACCAGGCGATCGGGTGGTCGCCCTTCATGGTGCCGCCGGAGTAGGTGGTCTCGTCGAGGGTGGCGAGGACCTTGGCCTGCTCACGCGGGTTGGTGCGGTAGTTGTACCACTCGTCGGTGCGCTCCCAGGCGTCGTCCAGGTGCGCGGTGGACGGGTGGTCGTGGTCGTGGACGCGCACGGTGGCCTTCTGGATGGCCGGGTGCGAGTCGAAGTAGGCGCCGACGAGGCCGCCGTAGAACGCCCAGTCGTACTCGGTGTCGGCGGCGGCGTGGATGCCCAGGTAACCACCGCCGTTCTTGACGTAGTTCTCGAACGCCGCCTGCTGCTCGGCGTTCAGGACGTCACCGGTGGTGGACAGGAAGGCGACCGCGTCGTACTTGGCGAGGTTGGCGGTGGTGAACTGCCGGGCCTCCTCGGTCGCGGTGACCGAGATGCCGGCCGGGGCGCCGAGTTCCTTGAGGGCGGCGATGCCCTCGGGGATGGAGTCGTGCCGGAAGCCCGCGGTCTTGGAGAAGACCAGGACCTTCTTGCCCTTCTTGAACGGCTCGGTGGAGAACTCGAAGTCGTCCACGTCGTACAGGGCGCCGTCACCGCCCCGGAAGACCAGGTAGATCTCGGTGGTCTTCTTCGGCAGGGACCGCAGCGGCACGTCGACGTTCTGGAACGTCTCCCAGCTGCCGGTCGGCGGGATGTACGCCGAGCCGTGCAGTTCGCCGTTGGGCGAGCCGGTGCGCAGCTCGATGAAGCCGCCGGAGCCGCCGGAGGAGGCCCGTACGGTCAGCTTCTTCTGGCCCTGGAACAGGTAGGGGCTGAAGGAGATCCAGTCGCCGTCGTTGATGTCGCCGACGGTCTTGCCGCCGTTCGCCGTGGCCTTGTCGAAGGTGTTCACACCCGACTGGGCGCCGAAGTGCTCGGCCTGGCGGTGCGGGGCTGGATCACGGTGCGGGCGGTACCGGTCAGGGCCTCCTGGCCGTTGGCCCCGCCGTCGGTGTAACTGGCGCCGACGACACCGTAGATGTTGGCGTTGGGGTCGTGACCGCCGTCCCCGGCGGGCGGGTTGAGGGTGCCCTCGCAGCCCATCTCGCTGGTGAGCTCATGGGCGTGGGAGTCGTGGCCGAGGCTGTAGGCGACCTTGACCCTGGAGCAGTCGATCGTCTCCTCGGGGTCGGTGACGGTCACCTTGAACGGCACCGGCCGGCCGAACGGCGCGAGGCTGCCGTTGCCCGGCAGGGTGATCTTCACCGTGGGCTCGGTGTTGCCGACGACGATCCGGGTGCTGGCGCTGCCGGTGTTGCCCTCGGGGTCCGTCGCGGTGAAGGTGGCGGTGTAGGTGCCGGCCTTCTTGTACTTGTGGGTGGGGGTGAGTCCCTCGCCCTTGGTGCCGTCGCCGAAGTCCCAGGCGTAGGTGAGGTCCGGGGAGTCCGCGTCGTTCGCGGTGCCGGTGAACTTGACCTTCAGGCCGGCCGCGCCGGACGTCTTGTCCGCGCTGACGCCGGCGATCGGGGAGAAACCGTCCGCGGCGTTCTCGATCCGGTACAGCGCGGAGTCCTTGTCGCCCTGGAACCAGGAGAGTCCGTAGTCGAGGACGTAGAGCGCGCCGTCGGGGCCGAACTCCATGTCCATGATCTGGGTGCCGGTCCACGGGAAGTCGTTGATCTTCGCGACCGTGCCGTCCTCGGTCTGCTCGATCCGCTTGATCCAGCGGCGGCCGAACTCACCGGCGAAGAAGTCGCCGTCGTACGCCTCGGGGAACTTCACCGAGGAGTCGAGCTCGGGGTCGTAGCGGTAGACCGGGCCGCCCATCGGGGACTCGGAGCCGCTGCCGAACTCGGGTACGGAGGCGCCGTCGTAGGGGATCCAGGCGGTCTGCGCGGGCGGCAGGTCCTCGATACCCGTGTTGTGCGGCGAGGTGTTCTTCGGGGCGGCACAGTCGAACTTCGGTCCGGAGGTGCCGGTGGCGAAGTCGTAGTCGTTGTAGGCGTCGTTGTCGCCGGTGCAGAACGGCCAGCCGAAGTTGCCGGCCTCGGTCACCTTGGCGAACTCGACCTGTCCGGCGGGGCCTCGGTTCGGGTTGGCGGCGCCCGCGTCGGGGCCGTAGTCACCCACGTAGACGGTGCCGGTCGGCTTGTCGATGTTCATCCGGAACGGGTTGCGGAAGCCCATCGCGTAGATCTCGGGGCGGGTCTTCTCGGTGCCCGGGGCGAACAGGTTGCCTTCCGGGACGGTGTACGAGCCGTCCTCGGCGACCTTGATGCGCAGGATCTTGCCGCGCAGGTCGTTGCTGTTGCCGGAAGTGCGGCGGGCGTCGAACGCAGGGTTGCGGTCGGCCCGTTCGTCGATCGGCGTGTAGCCGTCGGACTCGAAGGGGTTGCTGTCGTCGCCGGTCGACAGGTACAGGTTGCCGTCGGCGTCGAAGGCGATGTCACCGCCGACGTGACAGCAGATGCCGCGGGAGGTCGCGACGTCGAGGACCTTCTTCTCACTGGCGAGGTCGAGCGTCCCGTTGGCACCCAGCACGAAGCGGGAGAGCCGGTTGACGCCGTCGAACTTCGCGAAGTCGGCGGCGGTGCCGGTCGACGGGGCGTCACCCGCGGGGGTGTCCAGCGGCGGGGCGTAGTAGAGGTAGATCGCCCGGTTGTTCTCGAAGTCCGGGTCGATGCCCACGCCCTGGAGGCCCTCCTCGTCATGGGAGTAGACGGGGATCTTGCCGGCCACCTTGGTGACGCCGCCCTGGTCGGTGAGGCGCAGTGTGCCGTCGCGGGCGGTGTGCAGGACGCTGCGGTCCGGGAGCACGGCGAGCGACATCGGCTCACCCGTCTCGGGTTCGCCCTTGGCGAGCGGTACCTGCTGGAACTGCCCCTCGGCGGCCGCTGGTTCGTCGTGTTCCGGGTGGCCGGGGTGGGCGCTGGCGACGGTCGCCGGGGCGCCGACGGCCAGCAGCAGGCCGGTGAGCAGGGCGAGGCCGGTGCGAAATCGGGTACGCCGTGAGGCGCGGGCGGATTTGAGTCTGGTTCTGTGCACGAAGTCCCTCCGGGAACGGGGTGGGGCCGTACGGAACGGGTGCGTGGACATGCGGTGCGGGTGGGCGCCGGGGTGCGCCGTCACCCGGGAGACGTGGGTGTCCTGAACACTTCAGGGACGGTAACCGCCTTCCATCGGAGCCGACACCCCTTGGACCAGGACCTGTTGAACTTTTCCCAACTCAGGACAAAGCGGAATCCGGGCAGGCCGGACCCGGGGACCGGCGGTTGCCCCGGTCCCCGTCCCCGGCCTGCGGCCAGGCCTCGGGTCAGCTGTTGAACGCGGCGTCGAAGGACGCGGTGGGCGGGTCGAAGTCGAACGCCTTGAGACGGTTGAGCGCCTCGGGGGCGCCCTGCAGCCGGTCCATGCCGGCGTCCTCCCATTCGACGGAGACGGGACCCTGGTAGTCGATGGAGCGCAGCATGCGGAAGACGTCCTCCCAGGGGACGTCGCCGTGGCCGGCGGAGACGAAGTCCCAGCCGCGCCGGGGATCGCCCCACGGCAGATGGGAGCCGAGGCGGCCGTTGCGGCCGTCGAGGCGCTTGCGGGCCTCCTTGCAGTCGACGTGGTAGATCCGGTCGCGGAAGTCCCACAGGAAGCCGACCGGGTCGAGGTCCTGCCACACGAAGTGGGACGGGTCGAAGTTGAGCCCGAACGCCGGCCGCCGACCGACGGCCTCCAGGGCGCGTTGGGTCGTCCAGTAGTCGTAGGCGATCTCGCTGGGGTGGACCTCGTGCGCGAAGCGCACGCCCTCGGCGTCGAAGACGTCCAGGATCGGGTTCCACCGCTCGGCGAAGTCCTCGTAGCCGCGCTCGATCATCGACTCGGGGACGGGCGGGAACATGGCGACCAGATGCCAGATGGCGGAGCCGGTGAAGCCGATGACGGTGTCGACGCCGAGGAGGGCCGCGGCGCGCGCGGTGTCCTTGATCTCGGCGGCGGCCCGCTGCCGTACGCCCTCGGCGTCGCCGTCGCCCCAGATGCGGGCGGGCAGGATGGCCTGGTGGCGCTCGTCGATGATGGCGTCGCACACCGCCTGGCCGACGAGGTGGTTGGAGACCGCCCAGCACTTCAGGCCGTACTTCTCCAGGAGCTGGTGGCGGCCTGCGACGTACGCCGGGTCGGCGAGTGCCTTGTCCACCTCGAAGTGGTCGCCCCAGCAGGCGAGTTCGAGACCGTCGTAGCCGAAGTCGCGGGCGAGTCGGCAGACCTCCTCCAGCGGCAGGTCCGCCCACTGGCCGGTGAACAGCGTGAAGTTGCGCGGCATGCGTATCCGTCCCTCTCAGGCGGCGATCGATGTGTAGACGGAGTTCTTCTCGGCGCTCTCCTCCACCGCCGCGAGGACGCGCTGCACCTGGAGCCCGTCGGCGAAGGACGGTTCGGGCGCACGGCCGTCGGCGACCGCGTGGACCAGGTCGCGGGCCTGGTGCACGAAGGTGTGCTCGTAGCCGAGGCCGTGCCCCGGGGCCACCAGGCCTCGAGGTAGGGGTGCTCGGGTTCGGTGACGAGGATGCGGCGGAACCCGCCGTGTGTGGCGGGCTCGGTGCCGTCGTGGAACTCGAGCTCGTTGAGCCGCTCCAGGTCGAAGGCGAGCGAGCCGTGCTCGCCGTTGAGTTCGATGCGCAGGGCGTTCTTGCGTCCGGTGGCGTACCGGGTGGCCTCGAAGGAGGCGAGGGCACCGGAGGCGAACCGCCCGGTGAAGAGGGCGGCGTCGTCGACGGTGACCTGTCCGGTGCCGACCGCGGAGACGGCGGCCAGACCGCTGCTGGGCGCGGTGGGCAGCGGTCGCTCCCGTACGAACGTCTCGGTGAGCGCGGAGACGCCCGCCAGCCGTTCGCCGGACAGATACTGGGCCAGGTCGACGATGTGCGCGCCGAGGTCGCCGAGGGAACCGGAGCCGGCCTGCTCGCGGCGCAGCCGCCAGGTCAGCGGGAACTCCGGGTCCACCAGCCAGTCCTGGAGATAGGCGACCCGCACGTGCCGCAGGGTGCCGATCCGGCCCTCGGCCACCATCCGGCGGGCCAGCGCGGTCGCGGGGACCCGGCGGTAGTTGAAGCCGACCATCGCCAACTGGCCGCGCGCGGTCGCCTCTTCGGCGGCGCGGGCCATGGCCTCGGCCTCTTCCACGGTGTTGGCGAGGGTTTTTCGCACAGCACGTGCTTGCCGGCGGCGAGCGCGGCGAGGGCGATCTCGGCGTGGCTGTCGCCGGGGTGCAGATGTCGACGAGGTCGACGTCGTCCCGTTCGACCAGGGCGCGCCAGTCGGTCTCGGTGCCCGCCCAGCCGTGCCGGTCGGCCGCCGCGCGGACGGCGTCGGCGTCCCGCCCGCAGATCACCGCCATCTCGGGGCGCAGCGGCAGATCGAAGACGCGTCCAGCGGTGCGCCAGCCCTGGGAGTGGGCGGCGCCCATGAAGGCGTAACCGACCATGCCGATGCGCAGCGGTGGCTTCCCCGTCTCCGCCCCGTCGGACGCTTGCGGCTGTGCCATTCGGAGGTCCTCCTCGTCGTCGTGGCGGGCGGGGCGGCCCTCGCCCGGTGGGCTGGTCAGGCCCGTGGGGCGGGGCTCCTCGCTGAAGCCGGTGGGCATGTACTGGTCCACGTTCTCCTTGTCGACGACGGCCGAGTAGCAGGTCACCGACGACGGGATCTCGAACTCGGCGAGGCCGCCGATGCCCTTGCTCTGGCCGAGGGCGCGGGCCAGGTCGATCGCGGACGCGGCCATCGTCGGCGGGTACAGGACGGTGGCCTTGAGGACGCCGCTGTCGGCCTTGATGGCCTCGAACGCGGCGAGCGCGCCCGCGCCGCCCACCATCAGGAACTCGTCGCGACCGGCCTGTTCGATGGCGCGCAGGGCGCCCACGCCCTGGTCGTCGTCGTGGTTCCACAGGGCGTCGATCCGCGACTGCGCCTGGAGCAGCTGGGCCATCTTGGCCTGGCCGGACTCGACGGTGAACTCGGCGGCCTGGCGGGCCACCTTCTTGATGTTGGGATAGTTCTTCAGCGCGTCGTCGAAGCCCTGGCTGCGCTGCTTGGTGAGCTCCAGGTTGTCCAGTCCGGCCAGTTCGACGACCTTGGCGTTCTGCTTGTCCTTGAGCTTCTCGCCGATGTAGTGGCCGGCGTTCAGGCCCATGCCGTAGTTGTCGCCGCCGACCCAGCAGCGGTAGGCCTGGGGGTGTTGAAGATCCGGTCGAGGTTGACGACCGGGATGCCGGCGCGCATCGCCTTCAGTCCGACCTGGGTGAGGGCCTTGCCGTCGGCGGGCAGGATCACCAGGACGTCGACCTTCTTGTTGATGAGGGTCTCGATCTGGCCGATCTGCTGGGCGGTGTCGTTGGAGCCCTCGGTGATCTCCAGGGTGACGTCGGAGTACTTCTCCGCCCGCTTCTTGGCGTTGTCGTTGATGGCGTTGAGCCAGCCGTGGTCGGCCTGCGGTCCGGCGAAGCCGATGGTGACCTGCTTGCCGGGCTTGTCGTCGGCGGCGGGCTGGTCATTGGCGGACGGCTTGTCGTCGCTCGACTCGTTGCTGGTGCAGCCGGTGACGAGAGCGCCGGCGGAGACGGCGGCGGCTCCGAACAGAAGCCCTCTGCGGCTGGTGAACTCTGGCATGGCGGTGAACCCCTTCATCAGGTCGTGCTCGCGGTACGGCGCTGGACCAGCACGGCGGCGACGATGATCGCGCCCTTGGCGATCTGCTGGACGTCGCTCTGCAGGTTGTTCAGGGCGAAGATGTTGGTGATGGTGGTGAAGATCAGGACGCCGAGCACGGAGCCGACGATGGTGCCGCGGCCTCCGGTGAGCAGGGTGCCGCCGATGATCGCGGCGGCGATGGCGTCGAGCTCGTACAGGTTGCCGTTGGTGTTCTGGCCGGAGCCGGCTAGCACGATCAGCAGGAAGGCGGCGATACCGCAGCACAGCCCGGACAGCAGGTAGAGGTAGAGCCGCTGGCGGCGTACGTCGATGCCGGCGAGGCGGGCGGCCTCCGCGTTGCCGCCGACTGCGACGGTACGGCGGCCGAAGGTGGTCCGGTTGAGCACCAGCCAGCCGATGACGGTGACCGCGGCGAACACCAGGACCAGGGGCGGGATGCCGAGGATGTAGGAGTCGCGCTCACCGAGGTCGAGGACGCTGTCGATGCTGACGATCTGGGTGCGTCCGTCGGTGATCTGGAGGGCGAGACCGCGGGCCGAGGCGAGCATGGCGAGGGTGGCGATGAACGGGACCATCCCGCCGTACGCGATGAGGACCCCGTTGACCAGTCCGCAGCCCAGTCCGACGAGGACGGCGGTGAAGAGGATGCCCGCGAAGCCGTACTCCTGGGTGGCGACGGTGGTGGCCCACACCGAGGCGAGGGCGACGATCGCGCCGACCGACAGGTCGATGCCGCCGGAGATGATGACGAAGGTCATGCCGACGGTGACGACACCGATGACGGAGGACAGGGTGAGGATGAGCTGCAGGTTGCGGGTGTCCAGGAACTGGTCCGGTTTGGTGATGCCGCCGATGAGGACGAGTACGGCGAGCACGCCGAGCAGCGACAGCGTGCGGACGTCGGCGCGGAACAGCACGGCGCGCCAGGCGGGCGCCTGGCCGGCCGACGGCACCTTGGGTGCGCTGTCCCGCGGCGGGGAGACGGGCTGCGTCATGACGCCGGGCTTCCTTCCATGACCAGGTCGAGTACACGGTGTTCGTCGAGTTCGCGGGCGGGCGCCCGGTGGACGACGCTGCCTTCGCGCAGCACCAGGACGCGGTCGGCGAGACCGAGCACCTCGGGCACCTCGCTGGAGACCAGCAGTACGGCGAGGCCCTCGTCCGCCAGCCGGCGGACGACCGCGTAGAGCTCGGCGCGGGCGCCGACGTCGACGCCCCGGGTGGGTTCGTCGAGCAGCAGCACCCGGCAGCCGCGCAGCAGCCAGCGGGCGAGTACGGCCTTCTGCTGGTTGCCGCCGGACAGGGTGCGCACGGGCACGTCCGGGTTGTCGGGCCGCAGCGAGGTTCGCGGACCGCCGCGCGCGCCGCCCCAGTTCGGCGCCCCGGTCGATCCAGCCGGCCGTGGCGAAGCGGGACATGGAGGAGACCGACACATTGCGGGTGACGGACTCCAGCATCAGCAGGGCCTGCGCCTTGCGTTCCTCCGGGGCGAGCCCGAGTCCGGCGCGCACGGCGGCCCGTACGCTGCCCGGCTTCAGGGGCGGCCGTCGACGGTCACCCGGCCGGTGTCCGGTTTGCGGGCGCCGTAGATGGTCTCCAGGATCTCGGAGCGTCCGGAGCCGACGAGTCCGGCCAGCCCCACGATCTCCCGGGGCGCACCTGGAGGTCGAGCGGGGCGAACTCGCCCGTGCGGGACAGTCCTTCGACGGTGAGCACCGGTTCGCCGCCCGGAGCGGTGGCGGGCCGCTCGGGGAAGACGTACTCGACGTTGCGTCCGGTCATCAGCGCGACGACCTCGCGGGTCGGCGTCGACTCCGCGGGCAGCCCGCCGGCGACGGCACGGCCGTCCTTCAGTACGGTCACCCGGTCGCCGATGCGGCGGATCTCCTCGAGCCGGTGCGAGATGTAGACGACGGCCACGCCGTCGGCGGTCAGGTCGCCGACGATGCGGAAGAGGTTGGCGACCTCGTCGGGGTCGAGGGCGGCGGACGGCTCGTCCATCACGATGAGCCGTACGTCGTGGGAGAGCGCCCGCGCCATGGACACGATCTGCTGCTGCGCCGCCGAGAGTTCGCCGACCAGGCGGCCCGGGTCGATCTCGGGGTGTCCGAGCCGCTTGAGCAGCCGGGCCGTGGACGACTTGGCCGCTTTGGCGCGTACGACGAAACCGGCGGTGGTGGGTTCATGGCCCAGGTGGACGTTCTCGGCGACCGACAGGTGTTCCACCAGGTCGAGTTCCTGGTAGATGGTGGCGATGCCGAGGCGCATGGCGGCGATCGGCGAGCGCAGCGTGACGTCCTCGCCGCGCCAGCGGATGGTACCGGTGTCGGGCTGGTGGGCGCCGGCCAGCACCTTGATCAGGGTGGACTTCCCGGCGCCGTTCTGGCCGAGCAGACAGTGCACCTCGCCGGCCTGGACGTCGAGGTCGACGCCGTCCAGGGCCCGGACTCCGGGGAACGACTTGGTGATGCCGGACATGCTGAGCAGCGGTGGTTGTGGTGCCATGCGGATTCCCCTCGGCGGGCGTTCGGGCCGTGTCAGGGCGATCGCCTTGCGGGGCAGGCGTTTTCGGGCAGGGCGGAGCAGGGCGTTGGCGGTGCCTTGGTATGAGTGGAAGTTGCTGTGGCGGGGCGGGGGCGGGGCGGGTGCGGTGGTACGGGTCGCGCAGGCCGGACAGGTGCGGTGGGGCAGGTCGCGCAGGTGCGGTGGAGCAGGTGCCGTGGTGCGGACTCGCGGGTGGTGCCGGGTGCGGGTGGAGCGGGACTCACAGGTGGAGCTGGAATCGCGGGTGGTGCCGGGTGCGGGTGGAGCGGGACTCACAGGTGGAGCTGGAATCGCGGGTGGAGCTGGAATCGCGGGTGGTGCGGGACGCGCAGCTGGTGCGGGTGCGGGTCGTGCAGGGCACGCGGGTGGAGCGAGAGCCGTGGAGCGAGAGCCGTGGAGCGGGTGCCGTGATGCGAGTGCGTTGGTGCTGCCGGTTACGCGGGGGAGAACAGGTGGTCGCTGATGAGGCGGGCCGCGCCGATGACTCCGGCGGTGGGGCTCAACTCCCCCAGGACGATGGGCAGGTTGCCCGTCGCCAGGGGCAGTGAGCCGCGGTAGACCTGGGTACGGATCGCGGCGAGCAGGGTGTGGCCGAGGCCGGTCACACCGCCGCCGATCACCACCAGGCCGGGGTTGAAGAAGCTGACCAGGCCGGCGATGACCTGGCCGGTGCGGTTGCCGCCCTCGCGGATGAGATCGAGGGCCGTGGCGTCACCGGCCGCGGCCGCGGCGGCGACGTCGACGGCGCTGAGCGTGCCGTTCGCCTCCAGCCGCCCGGCGAGTTCGGTGGAGAGCCGCTGTTCGGCGGCCTCCATGGCGTCCCGGGCGAGGGCCGCGCCGGAGAAGTGTGCCTCCAGGCAGCCCCGGTTGCCGCAGGCGCACGGACGGCCGTCGGGCACGGCCTGGATGTGTCCGATGTCGCCCGCGCTGCCCGTCGTACCGCGGTAGACCTCACCGCCGACGACGATGCCGCAGCCGATGCCGGTACCGATCTTGACGACGAGGAAGTCGTGCACGGTGCGGGCGACGCCCGCGTGCTGCTCACCCATCGCCATCAGGTTCACGTCGTTGTCGACCATGACCGGGCAGCCGAGGTCCTGGCTGAGCGCCTCCCGTACGGGGAAGCCGTCCCAGCCGGGCATGATCGGCGGCGCGACCGGGATGCCCTCGGGGAAGCGGACCGGGCCCGGGACGCCGATGCCGGCGCCGTCGAACCCCTCCGCGAGCCCGGAGGCCCTCAACTTCGCGGCCATGGCCAGTACTTGCTCGAAGACCGCGACGGGTCCCTCGCGTACGTCCATGGGCTGGTTGATGTGCCCGAGGATCTCCAGCTCGGCGTTGGTGACGGCGACGTCGACCGAGGTCGCGCCGATGTCCACGCCGAGGAACCGAAGGTGCGGGTTGAGTCGGATGTTGTGGGAGCGCCGGCCACCGCGCGAGGCGGCGAGTCCGTCGGCCACGACGAGTTCCGTCTCCAGCAGCCGGTCCACCTCCACGGCCAGTTTCGACCGGGAGAGGTCGACCTGGTCGCCCAGCTGGGCACGGGAGTTGGGTCCACCGTCGCGCAGCAGCCTGAGCAGTCGCGCCTGGTGGGCGTTGGCGGGTCGGGCTGTCATACGTCTCACGAACCCCTCCCCGCCTCGATCGGCTTGTGCGCGCCGGATTCCGGCCACGTGTGTGGCGTGCTTTCGGATGGGAAAGTAGCAGCGCCTGCCGGAGGTGGGAAGAAGTCGCGCAGGAATTGACCCCTACTTTTTCCACTCACAGGACAAAGGAGGGGGTGGAGTGCCGGACATCAGCCCATAAGGCGGGTGGAAAGGGGCGGGCGTGGACTCAGGACGTCTCGCGCGCGTGGTACGAGCGCCGGGTGTGTTCCGTGTGTTCACGCATCAGCCGGGTGGCAAGCTGCTCGTCGTGCGCCGCGACGGCCGCGATCAGCTCGCGGTGCTCCACCCAGGACTGGCCCCCGCGCTGCCGGGCGACGGGTGTGTAGTACCAGCGCACACGCCGGTCGACCTGCGCGGCGAGCTCCGCGAGCACGGCGTTGCCGGCCAACTCCATGATCTTGGCGTGGAACCGTGCGTTGAGGACGACGGCGGCGTCCACGTCGTCGGCGTCGACGGCCTTCAGCCCCTCGGCGAGGATCTCCTCGAGGGCCGTGACGCCCGCCTCGTCGGCGTTGCCCGCGGCGAGCCCGGCAGCCTCGGCCTCCAGCAGCGTACGCACGGTGAGGAGCTGGTCGGCCTCCTGCTCGGTCGGCTCGTGCACGAACGCGCCCTGGGCGGGCCGCAGATCGACCCAGCCCTCGGTGTTGAGCCGCTGCAGCGCCTCCCGCACCGGCTGGCGGGAGACGCCGAGATGGCCGGCTAGTTCGCTCTCGACGAGATGCTGGCCCGGCTGGAGGGCACGGGTGGTGATGAGTTCGAGCAGCGCCTCGTAGACCCGGTCGCGCAGCGGCCCCGGCCGTTCCAGCCGGGGCACCGCCCCTGGGGCAGTCCGGTCGACAACATCACGGTCCCCTCCTTCGCCGCGCACCGCCGCGAACGCCGGTGCGCCGCAACGCCGGTAGTGATTGTCTTTCGTCTACAGTCTACGGCGCGTGGAGGGCCAGTGGGCGGACGAGTCGGCCACGTCACACTCGTCCGGGGGCCGAACGGACTCCGGCTCAGGGGCAGCGTACGACCTGCCCCGCGTACGACAGGTTCCCGCCGAAGCCGAACAGCAGCACCGGATCGCCGGTGGTGACCGCGCCCTGTTCGACGAGCTTGGAGAAGGCGAGCGGGATGCTCGCGGCCGAGGTGTTGCCGGAGTCGGTGACATCGCGGGCGACGACGGCGTTGACGGCGCCGAGCCGGCGCGCGAGGGGTTCGATGATCCGCAGGTTGGCCTGGTGCAGCACCACAGCGGCGAGGTCCTCGGGGGCCAGCCCCGCCTTCTCGCAGGCCTGGCGGGCGACGACCGGCAGCTGGGTGGCGGCCCAGCGGTAGACGCTCTGGCCCTCCTGGGCGAACCGGGGCGGTGTGCCCTCGATCCGCACCGCGTGCCCCATCTCGGGCACCGAGCCCCACAGCACCGGGCCGATCCCCGTCTCCGCGCCCGGTGCGCAGGCCTCGACGACGGCCGCGCCCGCCCCGTCGCCGACGAGGACGCAGGTGGTGCGGTCGGCCCAGTCGGCCACGTCGGTCATCTTGTCGGCGCCGATCACCAGGACCCGGTTGGCGCCGCCGGCCCGTACGGTGTGGTCGGCGGTGGCGAGGGCGTGGGTGAATCCGGCGCACACCACGTTGATGTCTATGACGGCGGGGCCCGGCATGCCGAGGCGGGCCGCGACGCGGGCGGCCATGTTGGGCGAGCGGTCGATCGCGGTGGACGTGGCGACCAGGACCAGGTCGATCTCGGCGGGGTCCGGCCGGCCGCCGCGAGGGCCTTGGCGGCGGCGTGCGCGGCGAGTTCGTCGACCGGCTCGTCGGGTCCCGCGATGTGGCGGGTACGGATGCCCACCCGGCTCGTGATCCACTCGTCGCTGGTGTCCACCAGGTTGGCCAGGTCCTCGTTGGTGAGGACCCGTGCGGGCTGGTAGTGGCCGACGGCGACGATGCGCGAGCCGATCATAGGTGGATCCCCTCGGTGGGTCAGGTGCGGGATGCACCAGTCTGATCAGTGACTCACCGGTACGGGGACAGGTGAAGCGACAGGAAACGCTCGCAAGGCTTGTCGGCTTCCATCAGGCGCGGACGGCTTCCGGCGATCTTCGGGCGACTTCAGCCGGCCCGGACGGCCCGGAGGCCGCCCGGGGAGGCGGGGTCAGCCGGTGAAGAGCTGGGTCGCCTTCCGTACGAGTTCGTACAGGCCGTAGGCGAGGGGACGCCCACCCACAGCCAGGCGAAGGTGATCAGCGCGCGGCGGTCCGGCCTAGGCGGACTCTGGCTGTTCTCGCCGGTCATCGGCGGCCTCCTTCGGGGTGTCGGTGCCGGGGACGTGGTGGCGGGGGTCGACGGGCCGGACCAGTTCGTTGGCGACGAAGCCGACGACGAGCAGCCCGATCATGATGATCAGCGACATCCCGTACAGGGAGGCGCCGTGCCGGCCGGCCTCCTCCTGCCGGTCGGCGACCCAGTTGACGATCAGCGGGCCGAGCACCCCGGCCGTGGACCAGGCGGTGAGCAGCCGGCCGTGGATGGCGCCGACCTCGTAGGTGCCGAAGAGGTCCTTCAGATACGCCGGGACCGTGGCGAAGCCGCCGCCGTAGAAGGAGAGGATCACCAGCGCGCACAGCACGAACAGTGGCTTGGAGGAGTCGCCGAGCAGGGCGATGAGCGCGTACATCAGCGCGCCGACGCCGAGGTAGACGCGGTAGATGTTCTTCCGGCCGATCAGGTCGGAGGTGGTCGACCAGCCGATACGGCCGGCCATGTTGGCCGCCGACAGCAGGGCGACGAACCCGGCGGCCGCGGTCGCCGACACCGGCGCGGAGGTGTCCGCGAAGAAGTCGGTGATCATCGGCGCGGCCTTCTCCAGGATGCCGATGCCCGCGGTCACGTTCATGGTGAGCACGATCCACAGCAGCCAGAACTGCGGGGTGCGCACGGCGGAACGTGCCGACACCTGCGGCCCCGAGAGCGCGGCGGGCGCGCCCTCCACCGGCCGCGCGCCACGCGGCACCCGGACCAGCAGCACACCGAGCAGCATGAACACGGCGTATGTCAGCCCGTGCACCAGGAACGCGCAGGCGATGCCGGCGTTGTCCGTACCGAAGGACTCGAGCATCTGCGCCGACCAGGGCGAGGCGATCAGCGCGCCGCCGCCGAAGCCCATGATGGCGATGCCGGTGGCCATGCCGGGCCGGTCCGGGAACCATTTGATGAGCGTCGAGACGGGTGAGATGTAGCCGATGCCGAGTCCGATGCCGCCGACGAAGCCGTAGCCGAACACGATCAGCCAGTACTGCTCGGTGGCCGCGCCCAGCGCGGAGAGCAGGAAGCCGGAGGAGAAGCAGATCAGGGCGACGGTCATCGCCCAGCGGGGGCCCCGGCGTTCGACGAGCGTGCCGCCGAACGCGGCGGACAGGCCGAGCATGACGATGCCGAGCTGGAAGGGCAGCGCGCTCTGGGTGCCGCTGAGATCGAGCGCGGACTCCAGCGGCGGCTTGAACACGCTCCACGCGTAGGCCTGGCCGATGGAGAGATGGACGGAGAGCGCGGCGGGCGGCACGAGCCAGCGGCTCCAGCCCGGCGGTGCGACGGGGGACTCATGAGTCCCCAACCGTAGGGACGACGGGGGCCCTTGAGAAGGCGGTTGAGCGGACAACCACCGGGACTGCACAAAGCCCTTGCGGAAAGCCTTGCTGGCACCCTCTCCATACTGTAGACAATATTTCGTCGACAGAGATTCGGCAGTTCCCGTCGTTCCTCGGTATCCCTCGACCGGACGGAGCTCCTCTCGCCATGAAAGTCGCAGTCCTCGGCGCCGGGGCGATCGGCGCCTACGTCGGTGCCGCGCTCCACCGTGCGGGCGCCGACGTGCATCTCATCGCCCGTGGACCGCATCTGGCGGCCATGAGGCAGTACGGAGTACGGGTGCGCAGCCCGCGCGGCGACTTCACCGCGCACGCCCGCGCCACCGACGACCCGGCCGAAGTCGGCCCGGTCGACTATGTGTTCCTGGGTCTGAAGGCCAACTCGTACGCGGCGTGCGGGCCGCTGATCGAGCCGCTGCTGCATGACACCACGGCGGTCGTGGCCGCCCAGAACGGTATCCCCTGGTGGTACTTCCACCGGCACGGCGGACCGTACGACGGCCGCCGGCTGGAGAGTGTGGACCCCGGCGGCGCGGTCAGCGCGGTGCTCGCGCCCGAACGGGCCGTCGGCTGCGTCGTCTACGCGGCCACCGAGCTCGAACAGCCCGGTGTCGTACGGCATGTGGAAGGCACCCGGTTCTCGATCGGCGAGCCCGGGCGCACCGTCTCGGCGCGCTGTCTGGCGTTGAGCGAGGCGATGCGGGCGGGCGGTCTGAAGTGCCCGGTCGAGCCGGATCTGCGCAACGACATCTGGCTGAAGCTGCTGGGCAACATCTCCTTCAACCCGATCAGCGCCCTGGTGCGCGCCACCATGCGGCAGATGTGCCTGCACGGCGGCACCCGCCAGGTGATCGAGACGATGATGGCCGAGACGCTGGCGGTCGCCGGGGCCCTCGGCTGCGAGATCGGCGTCTCCATCGAGCGCCGGCTCGCGGGCGCCGAGAAGGTCGGCGACCACCGTACCTCCACGCTCCAGGACCTGGAGCGCGGCAAGCCGCTGGAACTCGACGTGCTGCTCGCGGCCGTCGTGGAACTGGCGGAGATCACCGGTGTTCCGGTGCCCACCCTGCGCACCGTGCACGCACTGTCGGACCTGCTCGCGCTGAGGAGCGCCGCATGAGCGAACGCGACCCGAACCGAGGCGGCCGAAAGCGCCGCGACCGGAGCCCGAAGACCTACACCCGCCTCACCCATCCGCTCGTGCGGGACTCGCGCGACGAGCCGTTCCGCCGGGCGACCTGGGACGAGGCCCTGGACCGTACCGCGCGGGGCCTGGCGGCGGCACAGGGCGCCTTCGGCATGTTCTCCTGCTCCCGCGCGACCAACGAGATGAACTACGTGGCGCAGAAGTTCGCCCGGGTGGTGATGCGCACCAACAACGTCGACTCCTGCAACCGCACCTGCCACGCCCCGTCCGTCGCCGGCCTGTCGGCCGCGTTCGGCTCCGGCGGCGGCACCTCCTCCTACGAGGAGATCGAGCACACCGACGTGATCGTGATGTGGGGCTCCAACGCCCGCTTCGCCCACCCGATCTTCTTCCAGCACGTACTGAAGGGCATCCACAACGGCGCCCGGATGTACGCGGTGGACCCGCGCCGGACGTCCACCGCCGAGTGGGCGGAGAGCTGGCTCGGGCTGAACGTGGGCACGGACATCGCGATGGCGCACGCGATCGGCCGCGAGATCATCCACGCGGGCCTGGTCAACGAGGCGTTCGTACGGCGGGCCACCACCGGCTTCGAGGAGTACCGGGCACTGGTCGAACCGTGGACCCTGTCCCTCGCGGAGAAGGTGACGGGCGTACCGGCCGCGGCAATACGGGAGTTGGCGCACGCCTACGCCCGCGCCGAGCGTGCCCAGCTGTGCTGGACCCTCGGCATCACCGAGCACCACAACGGCACGGACAATGTGCGCGCGCTTATCAACCTCTCGCTGCTGACCGGCCATGTGGGCCGCTACGGCTCGGGCCTTCAGCCCCTGCGCGGCCAGAACAACGTGCAGGGCGGCGGCGACATGGGCGCGATCCCCAACCGGCTGCCCGGCTTCCAGGATCTTCTCGACCCGGGCATCCGGCTGAAGTTCGAGTCCGCCTGGGACTCCGCCCTCCAGCCGCGTTACGGGATGACCCTCACCGAGATGTTCGAGGCGATGGACGACGGTTCCCTGCGGGCCGTGTACTGCATCGGCGAGAACCCGGCCCAGTCGGAGGCGGACAGCGAACAGGCGGTACGCCGCCTGCGGTCGCTGGACTTCCTGGTGGTCCAGGACATCTTCCTGACGAAGACCGCCGGACTGGCCGACGTCGTCCTCCCCGCGACGGCCGGCTGGGCCGAGACCGAGGGCACCACCACCAACAGCGAGCGCAGGGTGCAGCGGGTGCGCCGGGCGGTGCTGCCGCCCGGTGAGGCCCGCGAGGACATCGACATCCTCTGCGACCTCGCCGGCCGTCTCGGCCACGACTGGAAGTACGCGGACGCCGAGGCGGTGTGGAACGAGCTGCGCTCGGTCTCCCCGGACCACTACGGGATGACGTACGACCGGCTGGACGAACACCAGGGCATCCAGTGGCCGTGCCCGACCACGGACGGGCTCGAACCGCCCTATCTGCACGGCAGGTTGTGGGAGAAGGACCCGGAACTGCGCGGCCGGGCGGCGCCCTTCGGCATCGTGCAGCACGATCCGCCGGTCGATCTCACCGACGAGCACTTCCCGATCCGGCTGACCACGGGCCGGCGTCTCGACTCCTACAACACCGGTGTGCAGAGCGGCGGTTTCGCCTCCCGCTGCGGCGCGGCGAGTACGTCGAGCTGTGCCCGGAGGACGCGGAGCGGTACGGGGTCGTAGTGGGCGAACAGGTACGGGTGTCCTCGCGGCGGGGTTCGGTGCTGGCGCCGGTGTGGGTGGACACGGGACTGCGGCCGGGCCTCGCGTTCATGACGTTCCACTTTCCCGACGAGGTGGACACCAACCAGCTGACGATCGAGGCGAACTGCCCGATCGCGGGGACGGCGGAGTTCAAGGCGTCGGCGATCCGGATCGAGAAGGTGAGCACCAGTGGACCTGCGCTTCGGTGACAGCAAGCCGACGGACGACGAGCGCGCGGCCGTGGACGCCCTGCTCGGTCCGCCCGAGTCGTCGTGGGAGGGCGCCGACCGCTCCGACGCGGACCTGAGGTGGGCCCGCGGCGGCCGGGAGGCCCGCGACCGCCGCGACCTGCTGCTACCGGGACTGCACGCCGTCAACGACCGGATCGGCTGGATCAGCGAGGGCGCCCTGGACTACCTCTGCCGCCGTCTGACGATCCCCCGGCGGAGGCGTACGGAGTGGCCACGTTCTACGCGATGTTCTCCCTCCGCCCCCGCCCGTCCACGGTCCTGCACGTCTGCACGGACCTGGCCTGCACGGCGGCGGGGGCGACGAGGTTGTGCGCGGAGATCGAATCCGGCCTGGGCCCGGAGTCCGAGTGCGGGTGGAACGCAGCCCCTGCCTGGGCCTGTGCGAACGAGCACCGGCGACCTTGGTGATCCGGGCCGGCACACCAGCCCGTCCGGCGTTCGAGGACGAGGCCCGAAGGGCCGACAGGGGTCCGGGGGCAAAGCCCCCGGGGGCGAGAACGGGAAGGGGCGGCGGGGGCGGAGAACAGCGGTGTGCGCCCCCGCCACCCCCACCGCGGCGATCGAGGCGGCCACCACCCCCGAGAACGAACCCCCGAACCCGCCCCCACCGCCGCGGTCCCCCAGTCCGGAGACCCGGCCCTCACCCTCCTCCACCGCATCGCCACCGCGGACCCCACCGACCTGGACGACTACCGGGCCCACGGCGGCTACACCGCCCTGCGCCGGGCCTTCGACATCGGCCCGGCCGCGGTCATCCGCGAAGTCACCGACGCCGGCCTGGTGGGCCGGGGCGGCGCCGCCTTCCCCACCGGCCGCAAATGGCAGGCCACCGCCTCCCAGCCCGACCACCCCCACTACCTGGTCTGCAACGCCGACGAATCCGAACCGGGCACCTTCAAGGACCGAGTCCTCATGGAGGGCGACCCGTTCGCCCTGGTCGAAGCCATGACCATCGCCGCGTACGCGACCGGCGCCCACCACGGCTACCTCTACCTCCGCGGCGAATACCCACGGGCCACCGCCCACATGGAGCACGCGATCACCCAGGCCCGCTCCCGCGGCCTCCTCGGCGACGACATCCTCGGCCAGGGCTACGCCTTCGACCTGGAGATACGGCGCGGCGCGGGCGCGTACATCTGCGGGGAGGAAACCGCCCTCTTCAACAGCATCGAGGGCTACCGGGGCGAACCCCGTACCAAGCCCCCTTCCCCGTGGAGAAGGGCCTGTTCGGCAAGCCGACCGTAGAGAACAACGTGGAGACGCTGGTCAACGTGCTGCCCATCCTCACCATGGGCGCCCAGGCGTACGCCGCGATCGGCACGGCGAAGTCCACCGGCCCCAAACTCTTCTGCGTCTCCGGCAGCGTGGCCCGCCCCGGCATCTACGAGCTCCCCTTCGGCGCCACCCTGGGGAACTCCTCGGCCTCGCTGGCGTCCGCGGCAATCTCCGCGCGGTCCTCCTCGGCGGAGCGGCGGGCGGTTTCGTGCGCCCCGACGAACTGGACATCCCGCTCACCTTCGAAGGCACCCGCGAGGCGGGCACGACCCTCGGTTCCGGTGTCGTGATGGCCTTCGACGACACGGTCCCGCTTCCCCGGCTCCTGCTGCGCATCGCCCAGTTCTTCCGCGACGAGTCGTGCGGGCAGTGCGTGCCCTGCCGGGTCGGCACTGTCCGCCAGGAGGAGGCCCTGCACCGGATCGTCGACCGGGCCGGCGCCGACGCCTCCGCCGACATCACCCTGCTGCGCGAGGTCGGCCGGGCGATGCGGGACGCCTCGATCTGCGGTCTGGGGCAGACCGCGTGGAACGCCGTGGAATCCGCCATCGACCGTCTGGGGGCGTACGAATGACCGTGACACCGCTGGGGATCCCCCGCCGTCTGCTGGAGTTCACCCTCGACGGAGAACCGGTCCGGGCGCCCGAGGGGTCGACGATCCTGGACGCCTGCCGGGCCGCCGGGAAGGACGTCCCGACGCTCTGCGAGGGCGACACCCTCACCCCCAAGAACGCCTGCCGGGTCTGCGTGGTGGAGGTGGAGGGCTCCCGCACCCTGGTCCCCGCCTGTTCCCGCCGGGCCGAGCCGGGCATGGAGGTGCGTACCGGCACCGAGCGGGCCCGGCACAGCCGCAAGGTGGTCCTGGAACTCCTCGCGTCCTCCGTCGACCTGTCGACCACTCCCCGGGTCGCCGAGTGGCTCAAGGAGTACGAGGCGAAACCGGACCGCTTCGGCCCGGACGCGGCCCGCCTCGAGGAGGAGCCGAGGGTCGACAACGACCTGTACGTCCGCGACTACGGCAAGTGCATCCTCTGCTACAAATGCGTGGACGCGTGCGGCAGCCAATGGCAGAACAGCTTCGCGATCTCGGTGGCCGGCCGTGGTTTCGACGCCCGGATCGCCGTCGAGCACGACGGCCCGCTGACCGACTCGGCGTGCGTGTACTGCGGCAACTGCATCGAGGTGTGCCCCACCGGGGCGCTGTCGTTCAAGTCGGAGTTCGACATGCGGGCGGCGGGTACCTGGGACGAGGCACGGCAGACGGAGACGACGACCGTGTGCGCGTACTGCGGAGTGGGCTGCAACCTCACCCTCCATGTGCAGGACAATGAGATCGTGAAGGTCACCTCACCGCACGACAATCCGGTGACCCACGGCAACCTGTGCATCAAGGGCCGGTTCGGCTATCAGCACGTACAGAACCGGGACTGAGCGGAACTGGTGGGACGATGGGACGAGTAACGGAACGACGCAAGGTGCTCCGCATCCGCGACGGGGTGGTCTCCAGCCGCCCCGACACGCTCGTTGCCGAGGAACCACTCGAGATCAGACTGAACGGCAAACCGCTCGCGATCACCATGCGCACTCCGGGCGACGACTTCGCGCTCGCGGCCGGTTTCCTGGTGAGCGAGGGTGTGCTCGCGTTCGGCGCGGACCTGCAGAACATCGTCTACTGCGCCGGGGCTACAGCCGACGGGGCGAACACGTACAACGTCGTCGACGTGCGGACGACGCCGGACGTGGTGATCCCGGACATCACGCTGGAACGCAACGTGTACACCACGTCCTCCTGCGGGCTGTGCGGCAAGGCCAGCCTGGACGCCGTACGCACCACGGCCCGTCATCCCATCGCGGACACTCCCCCGCTGCGGGTGGAGCCGGAACTCCTCGCCGTCCTCCCGGACCGGCTGCGCGCGGCCCAGCGGGTCTTCGACCGCACGGGCGGGCTGCACGCGGCGGCCCTGTTCGACGAGGCGGGCGAGCTGCTCGACGTACGGGAGGACGTGGGCCGGCACAACGCGGTCGACAAGCTGGTCGGCCGTGCCCTGCAGAGCGGGAGTCTGCCGCTGTCCCGGACGATCCTGCTGGTCTCCGGCCGGGCCTCGTTCGAGCTGGCGCAGAAGGCGGTCATGGCCGGTATCCCGATGCTGGCGGCGGTCTCCGCGCCGTCCTCCCTGGCCGTGGACCTGGCGGCGGAGACGGGCCTGACCCTGGTGGGCTTCCTGCGGGGCGGTTCCATGAACGTGTACGCGGGTGAGGACCGCATAGCCCTGCGGGCCGCGGCCACCCAGGGCTGACCGGTTCCCCCGCCACACGGCGGCGGGGCCCCACCCGGCGGGGAGCGCCCCCTGCGCCGAGGGGCCCCGCCGTACCCTCTTTCCGGGCAACCTACACAGCTGCGGGCAGTCGTGCCGCAGGGCGGCACGGGTGGGCGCAGCGGCACCGCGCACCGGCGCGCACCGAGCCCCAGCCCCACCCACCCCGGCGCGCCATACAGCCCACGCGGCCGCGACCGGCCGCGCACCGGATGCTCAGCCCGACCCCACCCCCGCCCGCGACCGCCCGCCCCGGTCCACGACCGCAGCCTCCGCCCTCACCTCCGCGTCCCGCGACCGCCGTTTGGCGATCACCGCGCACACCATCAGCTGCATCTGGTGGAACAGCATCAACGGCAGCACCGCCAACGACGCCTGCGCCCCGAACAGCACGCTCGCCATCGGCAGCCCCGCCGCCAGCGACTTCTTCGAGCCCGCGAACTGGATCGCGATCCGGTCCCCGCGCCCGAACCCCAGCGCCCTCGCCCCGTACCAGCTGAGCAACAGCATCACCGCGAGCAGCACCGCCTCCACCACCAGCAGTCCCCCAGCCGGGCCGCGCTCACCTGGTGCCAGATCCCCCGCACCATCCCCGCACTGAACGCCGTATAGACGACTAGCAGGATCGACCCCCGGTCGACCAGCCCCAGCACCTTCCGATGACGGGCGACGAACCCCCGATCCACCGCCGTGACACCTGCCCCGCCACGAACGGCACCAGCAGCTGGACCATGATCTTCCCCACCGACCCGCCGGAGAACCCGCCCCCGCCGCCGCCGAGCAGCGCCGCCGCGAGCAGCGGGGTGAGGACGATGCCGGCCAGCGAGGAGAAGGAGCCGGCGCAGATCGCGGCCGGCACATTGCCGCGGGCGATGGAGGTGAACGCGATCGACGACTGGATGGTGGACGGCACGAGGGTGAGGAAGAGCAGACCCTGGTAGAGCGGGTCGGTCAGCAGCACCGGCACGAATCCGCGGAAGGCCAGTCCCAGCAGCGGAAAGACGACGAACGTGCAGGCCAGCACGGTGACATGGAGCCGCCAGTGCTTCAGCCCGTCCAGCGCCTCGCGGGTGGAGAGCCGGGCGCCGTACAGGAAGAACAGGAAGGCGATCGCCGCCGTGGAGGCCCCGGAGGCGATGTCCGCGCCGGCACCCCGGACGGGGAGCAGCGCGGCCAGCCCCACGGTCCCGAGCAGCAGCAGGATGTACGGGTCGACCGGCATCCGGCTCGGCCACTGCAGGCGTTTCACGGTGCTCCACTTGCTCAGGTGCTCGGGTTACTCAGGTGCTCGGGCGGTCACGGGTGTCCCTCCCCATCCTGCTCCCCCGCTCCGTGATCGGGAATCCCGTACACCGCTCTCACTGTCATCACGTTCCGCGATGACCGCCGCTAGTCTTACCCGCGTGTACGACCCGACGCAGCTCCGCACCTTCCTGTCGGTCGCGCAGACCCTGAGCTTCACGCAGGCCGCGCGGCGCCTCGGGCTGCGCCAGTCGACGGTGAGCCAGCACGTACGGCGGCTGGAGGAGGCCACCGGGCGTCAGCTGTTCACGCGGGACACGCACTCGGTGGAGCTGACCGAGGACGGCGAGGCGATGCTCGGCTTCGCCCGGCGGATCCTGGACGTGCACGAGCAGGCGACGCAGTTCTTCGGCGGCACCCGGCTGCGCGGACGGCTGCGGTTCGGCGCGTCGGAGGACTTCGTCCTGACCCGGCTGCCGGAGATCCTGGAGCGGTTCCGGCACGAGCACCCGGAGGTCGATCTGGAGCTGACGGTCGAGCTGTCGGGCACCCTGCACGAGCGGCTGGCGGCGGGCGGGCTGGACCTGGTGCTGGCGAAGCGGCGCCCGGAGGACCCGCGGGGCGAGCTGGTGTGGCACGACGAGCTGGTGTGGATCGGCACTCCGGGACTGCGGCTGGACCCGAACCGCCCGGTGCCGCTGATCGTGTATCCGCCGCCGGGCATCACGCGTGCCCTCGCCCTGCGGGCGCTGGAGGAGCAGGGCCGCCCGTGGCGGATCGTGTGCACCAGCGGCAGCCTCAACGGGCTGCTCGCGGCGGCCCGCGCCGGGCTCGGCGTGATGGTGCACTCGCGCGGGCTGATCCCGCCGGGGCTGGTGCGGGTGCCGGAGCGGGCGGGGCTGCCGGAGCCCGGCGAGGTGGACTTCGTGGTGGTGCACGGGCGGCGCCGCCCTCCGCTCAGGGCGCGGCGGACGCGCTGGCGGCGGCGATCCTCGCGGGCGGCGACCGGCTGCACCGGGGCGGCCGGGGCTGACACCCTCAGGCCCAGCCCTCAGCTCCCAACCACTCGCCCAAGCGCCGGTCATGCGGGCGTACAGATTCCGTGGAGATCGGGGCACCGACTACTTACCCGACCGTCAGGTTTGTGTCCGGCCCTTCCCCATGTGGGGGCTTTTTCCTTCACTGGCCAGCCGGAAGGAGAGCTCCGCCCGGTTCTCCACCCCTCCCGCCCCCGATCGCGTGGGGTAGCTTTCACGGCGCCGTGCGGGACGAGGGCGTCACCGCGTCAGTGCGGGAGCCGAGGAGCGGAGAGCGGGATTGCGTGAATTCACCAACCCTCCGTCGGCCTTGGAGCCTGCGGTGGGCGGTCTGGCCGACGTGGTCTTCCGGTATGCCGCGGAGGACCCGTCGCACATCGCGCTCGGCCGCAAGGACGACTCCGGCGCATGGCGGGACGTGACCAGCGCCGAGTTCCGCGACGAGGTGCTCGCCCTCGCCAAGGGCCTCCTCGCCGGCGGCGTCCGCTTCGGCGACCGCGTCGCGATCATGTCCCGTACCCGCTACGAGTGGACGCTGTTCGACTTCGCGCTGTGGACGATCGGCGCCCAGGTCGTGCCCGTCTATCCGACGTCCTCCGCCGAACAGTGCTTCTGGATGCTGTACGACGCCGAGGTGACGGCCGCGATCGTGGAGCACGAGGACCACGCGATGACGATCGCCACGGTCATCGACCGGCTGCCGCGCATGCGCCGGCTGTGGCAGCTCGACGCGGGCGCGGTGCGGGAACTGTACGACGCGGGCGCGCACCTCGACGACGAGGTGGTGCACCGGCACCGGCGGGCGGTCACCCCCGAATCCGTGGCGACGGTCATCTACACCTCGGGCACCACGGGACGCCCCAAGGGCTGTGTGATCCCGCACGGGGGTTTCATGTACGAGGCGGACACCGTCATCGAGCGCTGGGAGCCGGTGTTCCACTCCCGCCGGGGCGACGAGGCGGCGACCCTGCTGTTCCTGCCGCTCGCGCATGTCTTCGGGCGGATGGTGGAGGTCGCGGCGATCCGCGGCAGGGTGAAGTTCGGGCATCAGCCGCAGCTCGACGCGGCGGCGCTGATGCCCGATCTGGCCGCGTTCCGGCCGACGTTCTTCCTGGCCGTGCCGTACATCTTCGAGAAGGTGTTCAACGCGGCGCGGCGCAAGGCGGAACGGGAGGGCCGCTCGGGGCCGTTCGAGAAGGCCGTCGACGTGGCCGTCGAGTACGCCGACGCGATGGAGGCGAAGGCGTGGGGGACGGGCCCGGCCCGTCGGCGTCGCTGCGGATGCGGCACCAGCTCTTCGACAAGCTCGTCTACGCCAGGATCCGGGCGGCGATGGGCGGCAGGATCCGGCACGCCATGTCGGGCGGCTCGGCCATGGACCGGCGGCTCGGACTGTTCTTCGCGGGCGCGGGCGTGCACATCTACGAGGGGTACGGCCTCACCGAGTCGACGGCGGCGGCCACCGCCAACCCGCCCGAGCGCACCCGCTACGGCACGGTCGGCCAGGCCATCCCCGGGGTCACCGTGCACATCGCGGACGACGGGGAGATCTGGCTGCGCGGCGACAACGTCTTCGACGGCTACCTCAACGACCCGAAGGCCACCGACGAGACGCTGCACGACGGCTGGCTGGCCACCGGTGACCTCGGCTCCCTCGACGAGGACGGCTATCTCACCATCACCGGCCGCAAGAAGGAGATCCTGGTGACCTCCGGCGGCAAGAGCCTCTCACCGGGGGTGCTGGAGGAGCGGGTGCGTGGCCATCCGCTGGTCGGCCAGTGCATCGTCGTCGGCAACGACCGCCCCTACGTGGCCGCGCTGGTCACCCTGGACCAGGAGGCCGTCGAGCACTGGCTGACGATGCGCGGCAAGCCGCGGATGCCGCCGTCCGAGCTGGTGCGCGACGCGGATCTGGAGACGGAGGTGCGGCGGGCCGTGGTCGCGGCCAACACCCTGGTCTCGCGGGCCGAGTCGATCCGCACCTTCCGCATCCTGGCGCAGCCGTTCACCGAGGAGCACGGGCTCCTCACCCCGTCGCTCAAACTGAAGCGCAAAGCGATCGAGAAGACGTACGAGAGCGAGGTCGAGGCGCTCTACCAGGCGTGAATTTCCGGGTCAGGAATGCGCGGCGGGCCGTGATCACCGACGATGGGGGTGACACCTGTCCACAACCTAAGGATCGAGAGCTCGTGAGCAAGGTCCCCCGATCATCCTGAACAACGGCGTCGAGATGCCCCAGCTGGGTTTCGGCGTCTGGCAGGTTCCGGACGCGGAGGCCGAGACGGCCGTGACGACGGCGCTGGAAGCCGGCTACCGCAGCATCGACACCGCGGCGATCTACGGCAACGAGCAGGGCACCGGCAAGGCCGTCGCACGGTCCGGCGTGCCCCGCGAGGAACTCTTCGTCACCACCAAGCTCCAGAACAGCGACCAGGGGTACGACTCCACCATGCGGGCGTTCGACACCTCACTGTCGAAGCTCGGCCTCGACTACGTCGACCTGTATCTGATCCACTGGCCGATGCCGGCCCGGGGCGGTACGTCGACACGTACAAGGCGTTCGAGAAGCTGCTCGCCGACGGCCGGGTCCGGGCCGTCGGTGTGTCCAACTTCCAGCCGGACCACCTGGATCACCTGCTCGCCGAGACCTCGGTGGTCCCGGCGGTCAACCAGATCGAGCTGCACCCGCATCTTCAGCAGCAGACCGCGCGGGAGTACCACGCGGAGCTGGGCATCGCGACCGAGGCGTGGTCGCCGCTGGGTTCCGGCAAGGGCATCCTGGAGATCCCGGCGATCGTGGCGATCGCGCAGAAGCACGGCCGGACGCCGGCCCAGATCGTGCTGCGCTGGCATCTTCAGCTGGGCAACGTCGTCATCCCCAAGTCGGTGACGCCGTCGCGGATCGCGGAGAACATCGACGTCTTCGGGTTCACCCTGGACACCGAGGACCTCGCCGCGATCAGCGCCCTGAACGAGGACCGGCGCACCGGTCCGGACCCGGCGGACGTCAACGGCTGACCGTACGCGTGCGACGGCCCTCCCCGCGGTGGGGAGGGCCGTCGCGCGTCCGCGGGTCAGTTGGGCTGGCCGAGGGGCCGTACGACCACGGTGTTGACGTCGACACCGGCCGGCCGGGCCAGCGCCCAGACGATCGAGTCGGCGATCTGGTCGGCGGTGAGCAGGTGGCCGGGCGGGAGGCTGCCGTGGGAGTCCCAGAAGGGGTCTCCACGCGTCCGGGCGCGATCAGGGTGACGCCGACACCCCAGTCGGTGACCTCTCGCCGGGTGTTCTCGGCGAGCCCGGTCACGGCGTACTTGGTGGCACCGTAGATGTTGCCGGGTGTCGGCACGAAGCCCGCGACGCTGCCCACCAGGACGATCCGGCCGCGCGTCTCCTTCAGGGCGCCGATCGAGGCCCTGATCAGCAGGGCGGGCCCGAGGACATTGGTGAGCACCATGTCGGTCCAGCCCGCCGGGTCGCCCTCCGCGACCGAATCACCGGTGGCGAAACCGGCGTTGGCGACGACGGTGTCGAGCCGGCCGAACTCAGCCAGCGTCCTCTCCACCGCCGTCGTCACGTCGTCGTACACGGCCGCGTTCCCGGTGAGCGTCAACAGCTCCTCGGGCTCCCCGAGTTCCTTGGCGAAACGGCGCAGCCGCTCCTCGCCACGCCCGGTGACGGCCACCCGCCATCCCTTGTCCAGCAGTTGCCGGGCCACTGCGGCACCGATGCCACTGCCGCCGCCGGTGATCAGCGCGACCGGAGAGTCGGTCATGGAAACCCCTGTTGTGTCGTTGCGTGCCGGGGAGTCCATCACTTGAAGTGCTCTCCAAGTCAAGTCACGTCGTCACACGGGCCGTACCGCCGCGTGCACGGTGTGCGCCGCGAGGACGAACACGTCGGGGCGGTGGTGGACGCTCGCCTTGTCGTCGGCGTCGAGGAGCCGGTCCAGGGTGGCGCGGTCGCCGGCGTCGAGGTCCTCGCCGAGGACCTCGCGGGTGCGGGTGAGAGTGTCGGTGACGAAGGCGCGGGCGCGGTCCGTGGCCGGGGCGGGGACGTCGAGGAGGAAGGTGCGCGAGCGGATGTGGCGCAGTCCGGCCGAGGCCAGCAGGGCCGGCCAGTCCTCGACGACGGCGACCGAGCCCGGCAGTTCGGCGCGCATCCGGGCGAATCGCTCCTCCTCCACCGCGCCGATGCGTGCCTGGAGGCCGGGGCGGCCGAAGCCGATGTCGCGGGGCAGGAACCGGAGCCCCAGACCGCCTTCCATCACGGCCAGCGTGCCGCCGGGCGCCAGCCGCTGCGCGAAGACCGCCAGCGCGGCGGCCTGGTCGCCGAGGTGGTGCACACTGCGGCTCGCCCACAACAGGTCGGCCGGGTAGTCCAGTTCGCCCAGCACCCCGGGGAGGTCACCGGTGAGGGTGTCGAAGCGGTCGGCGGCGCCCTGGCGTCCGGCCCGGTCCCTGGCCCGCTCCAGCAGCGGGGCGGAACCGTCGACGGCCACGACCCGGGCACCCGGGAAGGTCTCGGCGAACAGACAGGAGACGACTCCGGGGCCACTGCCCGCGTCCACGATCAGTCCCGGTTCCGTCACCTCCTTCGCCAGCCAGTTCAGGGCCCGCTCGTACAGCGGGGTGAACAGCTCCATCTGGTTCTCGAGCAGGGGGGCCATCTCCGCCCAGTCCATGTCACAGTGACTGTGGCTGTGGCCGTGCCGCTGCTCGCGGTCGTGCCCGGGGTGGCCGCTCTCGTCGTCGTGCTGGTGGGTGTCCGCCATGGTGGTCAGCCTCTCCGCTCGGATGCCGTCAGGGTGCGACGACGCACCCGGCGGAGGCAAACGACGTTGCCACTCCCGCAAAAAGACCACTCCCGCGGAAGAGCGGAGAAGCGCGCGGTGGTCCGCCGGGGCGGGGCCCCGGCGGACCGGTGGTTCAGCCCGTCACGACAGCGGCGGGTACGCGTTGCGCATCAGCTCCTGGAACTGGGCGGAGAACCAGTGCCCGGAGACCGGGGCGTTGGGCAGCGCCCCCGACATGTGGTCGTTGTTGCGCGGGTTGCCCTGGTACGTCGGGTCGCACATCCGGTCGAAGCCCTTGCCCTCGTCGTTGTCGATGGCCTTGCTCGACCCGTCCGACTCCCCCGGGGGCTTCATCCACACGTAGGCGTCGATCCCGGCCTGCGGGGAGGCCTTCGGCCGCTCACCGAGACCGGCTCCCGACTGGTTGCACCAGTTGCCGAGGTGGATGCGGCGGTCGTACCGGCCGCCGTCGACGTAGGTGTTCACATCGGTCGTGGCGCCCGGTCCGGTGGGCCGGTTCGCACCGCCCCAGCCGTTGCGGGAGGTGTCGATCAGCATGCCGATGTTCGAGTCGAAGCCGATCGAGACCAGTTGGGTGCGCAGGGCCTGGGCGTACGACAGCTCGTCGGTGTAGCGGTTCCAGTCCACCCACGACGACTCGCGCACCGACTTGCCGGCGATGTTCTGGTCGACGGTGAAGTTGTTCTCCTTCAGCGCGCTGTAGTTGGCCGTGTTGGCGATGAAGCCGTGCACGTCGTTGACGGTCGCGCCCTCGGCGGTCGCGGCCTGCTTGAATATCTGGGCGGAGGGGCCGAAGTTGTCGTCCCAGCCCAGCCAGCCGTGGTGGCCGGCGTCGATGTAGTTGTAGACGTTGGCGACGTCGCCCAGCTTGTTCAGGGCGTAGCCGACGCCCTTCACGTAGTTGCCGTTGGCCTTCATCACGTCGCAGTTGGGCGTGGCGGTGGCCCGCGGCGTCACGTTGGTGATCAGGTTGGGCAGGGAGTCGATCTCGACCGTGGTGACGATCCGCAGCGAGGCGTACTTCGAGTCGGCGAGGATGGCCTTGATCGGGTCGATGTACTGGGTCTTGTACTTGTCGATCTCCGTCGCGCCGAGTTCGCCGTTGGAGGCGAGGGCGGCGCAGTCACGGCCGGGCAGGTTGTAGATGACCAGCTGGATGACGAGCTCGCCGGAACCCTTCTGCCGCAGGGCCTCGTCGAGGTGGGCGCGCAGACCCATCCCGCCGTTGACGCCGTTGATGGCGGCGGTGCGGTCCAGCCAGACACCCGTGGGCTGGTTGGCGATACGGCTGCCGCCCGGCTCGGCGGCGGCCTTCGCGGACCACTCGGGGTTCACGTACACCTTGGCGCCGGTGTAGGGGTTGTTCACGCGGCTTCCGCCGGGTTCGGTCGGGTCCGTCGGGTCCGTCGGGTCCGTCGGGTCGGTGGGGCCGCCGGAGTCGACGTTGCAGGTCACACCGTCGAGGGTGAAGGTGGCGGGGACGGCGTTGCTGCCGCTGTAGGTGCCCTGGAAGCCGAAGGAGGCCGAACCCCCGGTGGCCAGGTTGCCGTTGTAGGACTCGTTGGCGGCGGTGACGCTCGCTCCGGACTGGCTCACCTTGGCGTTCCAGCCGCTGGTGACCCTCTGGTTCCCGGCGTACGACCACTTCAGCGACCACGACGACTTGGCGGCGCTGTTGTTGGTCACCGTCACGGCGGCGGTGAAGCCGGAACCCCAGTCGTTCTGGATCTTGTAGTCCACGGTACAGGGGACTGCGGCCACGCCGGTGTCGCCGGGGACGGCGGCGATCGCCGTCCCGGTGGCGCCGGCGACCAGCGCCATGGCGGCGAGAAGCGCGGTTCTGGTGCGACTCATGGTGCGGGTTTCCTATCCGTAGGGGCTGTCCTTCTCGGGCACGCGCAGACGATCGCGCGGCCTGGTGCCTTACGGGGTGGGGGTACCGTCCGGGCCCGGTCGGGACAGGCCCGCGGCGCCGGCCGGAGGTTCCGGACAGCACGGACGGCAAGGGGATCCCACGGGATGAGCGACCCCGCGTCAGGTGCTCCACACAAGCACGGGGAAGGCTAAAAGTACTGAACGCGGGGGTGGCGCATGAGCGACTCCTTGCAGCTCGGACGCGTCGTGGCGGACGCGTCGACTGATGGAACCGCTCCCACTGGTGCACATGAAGCTAGCGCCAAGTGACGGCGAAGAACAGAGGGACCGCTGACTTTCACCCAGCGGGAATCGTCGAATGTTTTCGATTCGCCACAAGCCTTGACCGCTCACTACCCCATCCCCACTATGGGAGCGCTCCCACTGGTTCAAGGCTTGACATCTCCGAGTCGCAGGAGGAACCAGCACCATGCATCCCCCACCCAGGAGACCCCGAGGCTTACGGCGGTTGCTGACCGCCGCCGCCGCCGCTCTCGCGCTTCCGCTGGCGATGCTGTCGGCCGGTTCGACCCCGCCCAGGCGGCGGCCGTCCAGTGCAGCGTCGACTACAAGGCGAACGACTGGGGCTCCGGCTTCACCGCGGAGCTGACCCTCACCAACCGCGGTACGGAGGCCATCGACGGCTGGACCCTGACGTACGGCTACGCGGGCAACCAGAAGCTCTCGAACGGCTGGAACGGCACCTGGTCGCAGTCCGGCAAGACCATCACCGTGAAGGACGCCGGGTACAACGCCCGGATCGCCGCCGGCGCCGCCGTCACGACCGGCGGCCAGTTCACCTACAGCGGCAGCAACGCCGCTCCCACCTCCTTCGCCATCAACGGCACCACGTGCGCCGGCGCCCACCAGCCGCCGATCACCGTGCTGACCAGCCCGCAGGCCGGCGCCGTCTACTCGCAGGGCGAGACGGTCCCCCTCGCCGCCACCGCGGCGGCGGCCGACCAGGCCACCATCAGCAAGGTGGAGTTCTACGACGACACCCAGCTGCTGGGCTCCGACAGCAGCGCGCCCTTCACTCTTTCGGTCGCTGGTTTGACCGTGGGCAGTCATTCGCTGGTGGCGAAGGCGTACGACAGCATGGGCGCCTCCGCCTCCTCCACCCCGGTCGGCATCACCATCGCCTCGGGTCCCGCCGTGGTGGCCACGCCGTCCCAACTCGGCGTGCAGCAGGGCGCGTCGGGCTCTTACACGGTGAAGCTGTCCAAGCAGCCCAGTGCGAACGTGACGGTCACGACGGCCCGCGCGAGCGGCAACTCGGGGCTGTCGGTCTCCGGCGGCGCGTCGCTCACCTTCACACCGTCGAACTGGAACACCGCGCAGCGGGTGACGATCGCGGCCGCCGCCTCGGGCAGCGGTACGGCGGTCTTCGAGTCGTCGGCAGCGGGTCACGCCAAGGCGGCGGTCACGGTGACGCAGCTGGGCGCCCAGAAGGCGTACGACGCGCGCTTCCTGGAGCTGTACGGGAAGATCACCGACCCGGCGAACGGCTACTTCTCGCCGGAGGGCATCCCGTACCACTCGGTGGAGACGCTGATCGTCGAGGCGCCGGACCACGGCCACGAGACCACCTCGGAGGCGTACAGCTATCTGCTGTGGCTCCAGGCGATGTACGGCAAGGTGACCGGTGACTGGTCGAAGTTCAACGGGGCCTGGGACATCATGGAGAAGTTCGCGATCCCGACCCACGCGGACCAGTCGACGAACTCCTTCTACAACGCCTCGAAGCCGGCGACGTACGCGCCCGAGCACGACACCCCGAACGAGTACCCGTCGCAGCTCGACTCGGGTGTCTCGGTCGGCCCCGACCCGATCGCGTCCGAGCTGAAGTCGGCGTACGGCACCGACGACGTCTACGGCATGCACTGGATCCAGGACGTCGACAACGTGTACGGCTACGGCAACTCGCCCGGCAAGTGCGAGGCGGGCCCGTCCGACACCGGACCGTCGTACATCAACACCTTCCAGCGCGGACCGCAGGAGTCGGTGTGGGAGACCGTCCCGCAGCCCACCTGCGACGCCTTCAAGTACGGCGGCACCAACGGCTATCTGGACCTGTTCACCAAGGACGCGTCCTACGCCAAGCAGTGGAAGTTCACCAACGCCCCGGACGCCGACGCGCGCGCCGTACAGGCCGCGTACTGGGCGGACCTGTGGGCGGAGGAGCAGGGCAAGGCCGGTCAGATCGCCGGGACCGTCGCCAAGGCCGCGAAGATGGGCGACTATCTGCGCTACGCCATGTACGACAAGTACTTCAAGAAGATCGGCAACTGCGCCAGCCCGTCCTGCCCGGCCGGCACCGGCAAGGACGCCTCGCACTATCTGCTCTCCTGGTACTACGCCTGGGGCGGTGCCACCGACAGCTCGGCCGGCTGGGCCTGGCGCATCGGCTCCAGCCACGCGCACGGCGGCTACCAGAACCCGCTGGCCGCGTACGCCCTCAGCTCCTACGCCGACCTGAAGCCGAAGTCGGCCTCCGGCCAGGCGGACTGGGCCAAGTCCCTCGGCCGGCAGCTGGAGTTCTACCGCTGGCTTCAGTCGAACGAGGGTGCCATCGCGGGCGGCGCGACCAACAGCTGGGGCGGCCGGTACACCTCCCCGCCGTCCGGGACGCCGACCTTCTACGGCATGTACTACGACGAGAAGCCGGTGTACCACGACCCGCCGTCCAACCAGTGGTTCGGCTTCCAGGCGTGGTCCATGGAGCGGGTCGCCGAGTACTACCAGCAGACGGGTGACGCCAAGGCCAAGACGGTCCTCGACAAGTGGGTCGACTGGGCCCTGTCGGAGACCACGGTCAACCCGGACGGATCCTTCCGGATCCCGGCGACGCTGCAGTGGTCGGGCAAGCCCGACACCTGGAACGCGTCGTCGCCCGGCGCCAACAGCGGGCTGCACGTCAGTGTCGCCGACTACACCAACGACGTGGGGGTGGCCGCGGCGTACGCCAAGACGCTGACGTACTACGCCGACCGCTCCGGTGACACGCAGGCGGCGTCGACCGCCAAGGCACTGCTCGACGGCATGTGGGCGAACAACCAGGACGCGCTCGGTATCGCCGTCCCGGAGACCCGCGCCGACTACAACCGGTTCGACGACCCGGTCTACGTCCCGAACGGCTGGAGCGGCACCATGCCGAACGGGGACAAGGTCGACTCGTCGTCGACGTTCGAGTCGATCCGGTCCTTCTACCGGGACGACCCGGCCTGGTCGAAGATCGAGTCCTACCTCAGGGGTGGCGCCGCGCCCACCTTCACGTACCACCGGTTCTGGGCCCAGGCCGACATCGCGCTGGCCATGGGCTCGTACGCGGAGCTTCTCGAATAGCCCCGCCGGGCGCTTCACGGGGTGGGCGGTACGCCGACCGCGGCCTGTGCGTGGCCGGTCGCGGTAGCGCGGCGGCGGCCGCACCTCGGCACCGCCCCCGTGCCCCCTGACGGGCACGGGGTACCGCCCACCCCCGGCAGCGCCCGATGGCTCCGCGGCCCAGGTCCCGTCACAGGACGGCGGGACCGTCCGACCGGGCGGCCCCCACCCACGCCAAGGGCCGCCCGGTCCTCGCACGCTCTCCCCGCTCCCCTCCCCCAAGAGGAAGGAACCCCGTGCGAAGAACCCGTGTTCTCACGGCCGTGCTCGCGCTGGCGGCCGGTCTGCTCGCGGGCGGCCCGCCCGCCCTCGCGGCCGGCACCCCACAGCCGGCCGCCCCGCTCGCCGCCGACACCTACACCTGGAAGAACGCGCGCATCGACGGCGGCGGCTTCGTGCCCGGCATCGTCTTCAACCGCGGCGAGAAGGACCTCGCCTACGCCCGCACCGACATCGGCGGCGCCTACCGTTGGCAGGAGTCGTCGCACACCTGGACGCCACTGCTCGACCACGTCGGCTGGGACGACTGGGGGCACACCGGTGTGGTGAGCCTCGCCGCCGACTCCGCCGACCCCGACCGGGTGTACGCGGCGGTCGGCACGTACACCAACGACTGGGACCCGACGAACGGCGCCGTACTGCGCTCGACCGACCGGGGCGCCAGCTGGAAGAAGGCCGATCTGCCGTTCAAGCTGGGCGGCAACATGCCCGGCCGGGGCATGGGCGAACGGCTGGCGGTCGACCCGCACGACAACGACGTGCTGTACCTGGGCACGCCCAGCGGCCACGGCCTGTGGCGGTCGACCGACGCGGGGGCCACCTGGTCCGCCGTGAGATCCTTCCCCAACCCCGGAACTACGTACAGGATCCGAGCGACACGTCCGGGTACGCGTCCGACAACCAGGGCATCGCCTGGGTCACCTTCGACGAGTCCACGGGCGGCAACGGCACGGCGACGAAGACGGTCTACGTCGGGGTCGCCGACAAGGCGAACGCCGTCTACCGCTCGACCGACGCGGGCGCGACCTGGCAGCGGATCGCCGGTCAGCCCACCGGCTACCTGGCGCACAAGGGCGTCCTGGACGCCGAGAACGGCTACCTGTACCTCGCCTACAGCGACACGGGCGGCCCGTACGACGGCGGCAAGGGCCGGCTGTACCGGTACGCGACGGCGACCGGCACCTGGACGGACATCAGCCCGGTGGCGGAGGCCGACACCTACTACGGCTTCAGCGGACTGACCGTGGACCGGCAGCATCCGGGCACGGTGATGGCGACGGCGTACAGCTCCTGGTGGCCGGACACCCAGATCTTCCGTTCGACGGACCGCGGCGGCACATGGACGCAGGCGTGGAGCTACACGTCGTACCCGAACCGTGCGAACCGCTACACGATGAACGTCTCGTCCTCCCCTGGCTGACCTGGGGCGCGAACCCGTCCCCGCCCGAACAGAGCCCGAAACTGGGCTGGATGACGGAGGCGCTGGAGATCGACCCGTTCGACCCGGACCGGATGATGTACGGGACGGGGGCGACGGTCTACGGCACGGAGAACCTGACCAACTGGGACGCCGGCACGTCGTTCACCATCACCCCGATGGTGCGCGGTCTGGAGGAGACGGCCGTCAACGACCTGATCTCCCCGCCGTCGGGCGCCCCGCTGATCAGCGCGCTCGGTGACATCGGCGGCTTCCGGCACACGGATCCGACCAAGGTCCCGGCGATGATGTTCACCCAGCCCAACTTCACCTCGACGACCAGTCTCGACTTCGCCGAGTCCAGCCCGAACACGATGGTGCGGTCCGGCAATCTGGACTCCGGTCCGCACATCGCGTTCTCCACGGACAACGGCGCCAACTGGTTCGCGGGCAGCGACCCTTCGGGCGTGAGCGGCGGCGGCACGGTCGCGGCGGCGGCCGACGGCAGCCGCTTCGTGTGGAGCCCGCAGGGCGCCGGCGTGCACCACGCGACCGGGTTCGGTACGTCCTGGTCGGCGTCGTCCGGCATCCCGGCGGGAACGGTCGTCGAGTCCGACCGGGTGGACCCGAAGACGTTCTACGGCTTCAAGTCCGGGAAGTTCTACGTCAGTACGGACGGCGGCGCGACGTTCACCGCCTCGGCGGCGACCGGGCTGCCCGCCGGTGACAGCGTGCGCTTCAAGGCGCTGCCGGGCGCGAGGGGCGACGTGTGGCTGGCCGGCGGGGCGAGTGACGGACCGTACGGGCTGTGGCACTCCACCAACGCGGGGGCGACCTTCACCAAGCTGTCGAACGTCGGCGCGGCCGACACCGTGGGCTTCGGCAAGGCGGCGCCGGGTGCCTCGTACCAGACGCTCTTCACCAGCGCGGAGATCGACGGCGTACGCGGCATCTTCCGCTCCACGAACAAGGGTGTGAGCTGGACCCGGGTCAACGACGACGCCCACCAGTGGGGTTGGACGGGCGCGGCCATCACCGGTGACCCGAGGGTGTACGGCCGGGTCTATGTGGCGACCAACGGGCGCGGGGTCGTGTACGGCGACACCTCGGGCACCGGCGGCACCGACCCGGACCCGGAGGACCCCGGCCCGGAGGACCCGGACCCTGAACCGGCCGGTGCCTGTGCGGTGACCTACACGATCACCAACCAGTGGCCCGACGGCTTCCAGGCGGACGTCAAGCTCACCAACACGGGCTCGAGCGCCTGGAACGGCTGGTCCCTGACCTGGTCCTTCGCGGACGGCCAGAAGATCTCCCAGCTCTGGAACGCCTCCCACACCCAGTCGGGTGCGGCGGTGACGGTCCGCAACACCGACTGGAACGGCACGGTGGCGGCGGGCTCTTCGGCGGCCTTCGGCTTCACGGCGGCCAAGTCGGCGGCCAACAGCAAGCCCACCGCCTTCCGGGTGGGCGGGGAGACCTGCACGGTAGGTTGACCCCCACTGAACTCCGGCCCGTCCGTACCCGGTACGGACGGGCCGGAGCCGTGGGGCACCACCGGAGGGGAAAATAATCATCAACAGGCTTGTCGGACCCGCTCTCGCCGTCGCGATGCTGACGGCGGTCGCCGCGTGCGGGGGTTCGCCCGAACCCGAGCGGCCGGCGGACCGTGCGGAGGAGAAGCCGGTCGAGGCGAGTGCCCCGGCGGACGCCACGCCGGTCACCTCCGTCATGCCCGACCTCACCGGCGGCAACGCCGGACGCGCCGCCGAGCAGATGAACATGGAGCGCGAGCTCGTCTTCGAGGACGCGAGCGGGCAGGGCCGCCCGGTGGACGACCCCGCCGACTGGAAGATCTGCGGCTCCCGCCCGGGCCCCAACCAGCAGATCATCAGCTACCCGGTGGTCCTCGACGTGGTGAAGACCGCCGAGAACTGCGCCTGAAACCTGCCCCGTTCGGGGCCGCGTCGGCCCGCACGCGCGACGGCCCCGAACCGGGCAGGTTCGGGGCCGTCGCGCAAAGAGGCGGATCAGGCCGCGACGTCGATGTACGTCGAGGGCCCGTAGCTGCCACCCTTGACCGGGGTGACGTACATGCGGACCAGCTTGCCCTCGGGGAGGTCGCCGCCCTTCCAGGGGCTGCAGTAACCGGCGGTGTGGCCGCGGGTGTCGACACGCCGGTCGATGACACCGTCGTAGTTGTAGTCGAGGGCGGCTTCGATGCCCCAGCCGTCCGACGCGGTGTCACAGGCCCGGATGGCGTCACCGGGGATCGAACCGGACGGGTCCTGGTTCCAGGTGGCGCTGCCCGCGTCGCCGGGGGCGTAGATGGTGACGGTTCCGGCCCAGGCCTGGCCCTGCAGTCCGACGGCCAGACCGATCGCGCAGGCGCTGGTGACCACGGCCCGGAGTGCGGTTCGACGGGTCTTCATGTTGCTTCCTCCCCTGGCCCGGGACCCACGCCCTGGCATGTGCGGATCAATATGCCATACCTTGATCAACTTCTGTAGCCCTCGGTGACACCGCGCGGTCGAGGTCGTACGGGTTACGGCGTGTACACCGACGGCCTGGGCGGGGTCGGCATGTCGGCGCCGATGAAGAAGCCCGTGTGCGGGGGCTGGTTGTAGGCGGTGTTCTGCCATGCCAGGGCCGTGCGGTAGAGGGTGTCGTGGAGGAGGGTGGTGATCCTGCGGTCCGTGTCGTTCGGGGTGGAGTAGATCCGCAGGTTCGTGTTGTCGCCGGTGCGCCAGACGACCTCCTCGCGCCAGTCGCCCAGGATGTCACCGGACAGCACGGGCGTGGCCTTGGTGCCGTTGTTCGACGCGACGCCCGAGCCGGTCAGCAGGCGGGTGTCGGACGATGTGCCGTACTTGTCGATGTGAGTGCCGTCGAGGAGTTCGCGGACCGGGTCACCGTCCCACCAGGCGAGGAAGTTGGTGGAGGAGGGCTTACGGCCCTTGGTGCCGCCGCCCTCGTCCCGGATGCTGCCGTCGGACGAGGACCACATCTCCGGACCGGAGTTGCCGGAGTAGATGTCCCCGGCGACGCCGCGGCCGTTGTCGCAGCACGCGGAGAGCTTCCAGCGCACCGAGCCGTTCGAGGGGTTGATGTACAGCGCGGCGGGCTGACCGGTGGACTCGGAGACCTTGTAGTACTCCAGGCCGGACGTCGACGCGTCCAGGTCGCCGAGGTGCTGGGCGTCGCCGTGACCGGTCTTGGTGGTCCACAGGCCGTTGCCGTTGTCGTCCACGGCCATCGCGCCGTAGACGATCTCGTCCCGGCCGTCGTTGTCGACGTCGCCCACGGACAGGCTGTGGGAGCCCTGACCGTCGTACCCCTTGCCGCTGTTGGTGGAGGAGTTGGTGTCGAAGGTCCAGCGGCGGGTGAACTGGCCGTTCCGCCAGTCCCAGGCGGCGATCACCGTGCGTGTGTAGTAGCCGCGGGCCATGATCAGGGAGGGGCGGGCGCCGTCCAGATAGGCGGTGCCGGCGAGGAAGCGGTCGACGCGGTTGCCGTAGGAGTCGCCCCAGGAGGAGACGGTGCCGCGGGCCGGGACGTAGTCGACGGTGCCCATCGCCTTGCCGGTCTGCCCGTTGAACATGGTCAGGTACTCGGGGCCGGACAGGATGTAGCCGCTGGAGTTGCGGTGGTCGGCGGAGGAGCTGCCGATGACCGCGCCGGTGCCGTCCTTGGTGCCGTCGGCGGTCTTCATGGCGACCTCGGCCCTGCCGTCGCCGTCGTAGTCGTACACCTGGAACTGCGTGTAGTGGGCGCCCGAGCGGATGTTGCGGCCCAGGTCGATCCGCCACAGCCGGGTGCCGTCCAGCCTGACGCCGTCGACGATCGTGTTGCCGGTGTAGCCGGACTGGGAGTTGTCCTTGGCGTTGGTCGGCTGCCACTTGAGGATGATGTCGAGGGCGCCGTCGCCGTCCAGGTCGCCGACCGAGGCGTCGTTCGCCTCGTAGGTGTACGCGACACCGTCGGGGGTGGTGCCGCCGGACGGGGCGCTGATCGGTACGTCCTTGTAGCCGGTCCGGAACTGGATGGCGTGCGGCGAGTCGCCCTGCTCGGTGCCGTTCACCACCGCGCGGACGGTGTAGTCGGCCTGGGAGGGGCGCCGGAGTGGAAGTAGGTCGTGGTGCCGGTGATCGGACTGGAGTTGACCTTGGTGCCGGCCCGGTAGACGTTGAAGGCGACGTTGTCCGGGTCGGTGCCGAGCCAGCGCCAGCTGACCAGGTTGCCGCTGCCGTTGTAGACGCTGACGACGCCGCGGTCCAGCTTCTCGACCTGCCGGGCGGTGGCGGCCTGGGCGGGCGTGTCCGACAGCGCGGTCAGACCGGCGCCGGCCAGGGCCGCCGCGGCGAGGGCCGCGGGCAGCACGGAACGGCGTCTGCGGTGACGGTGGGGGTGGGTCACGGGACGGACCTCCTGGGAGGACGGATGGATTCCGCCACTCAGTCGCCGCCGGAGCCCTCCGGGTTGCCGTCGAACGGTTTCCGGTACGCCCGGAGCCGGAACACGGGGTCGGGGCGGGGCCGGTCCTGGTCGAGGAGCCCCGCCAGCCGGACCGCGAACTCCTCGGCGGCCGGCGCGCCCGGCGGCAGGGTGACGAACCAGCCGCGGCGCAGGTCCGCGACCGCGCGGCGGGGGCTGCGGCCCTGGCCGTGCCCCCGGAAGCGGGCCTCCCCGGCGGGCCGCAGACCGTGTGCGGCGGCGCGCCGGTCGACGGCGTCGGCGGCGTCGGGCACCGGGCTGGGCGGGCGGTCGGCGAGCACGGCGTCGATGTCGCTGCCGACGTTGTGCGAGGCGCCCTTGTGGACGCTGGTGACGTACACCCCGCCAGGCCGCAGTACCCGGGCGCACTCGCCGACGACCGCGTCCACGTCCTCGGGGCCCGCCATCAGATGTAGCAGCCACACACTGACGACGGCGTCGAACCGGGCGCCCGCGAAGGGCAGCCGGCGGCTGTCGGCACGGAGCACTCCGCCCGGCAGGCGGGCGGCGGCCATCCGGGTCATCGCCGGGGAGAGGTCGACACCCGTCACCCGCAGCCCGGCGCGGACTGCGGCGAACCGCCGCGTCACGATGCCGGTGCCGCAGGCCACGTCCAGCAGCTCCCGCGCCCGCCCGGGTATGAGGCCCAGTACGGCGTCCGCGGCGGCCGCCGCCCGTGGTTCACCGCCGCGCAGGACGTCGTAGCGTTCCGCTTCCTCGTCGTAGTCCAGCACACGCCTCAGTGTGCACCGTGTCCAGGCGCCAGGTCCTCCACCCTGCGAGCGAGCCCGAGGTCCTTTTCGGTGACGGCGCCGCCCGCGCTGTGGGTGTGCACCGAGAGGGCCACGGTGTTGTAGCCGAGGGTGAGGTCGGAGTGGTGGCCGAGCTCCTCCTGCACCTGGGCGATGTGCACGACCATCGCGGTCGCCGCGAAATGCGAGGCGAGCCGGTAGGAACGGGTGAGCCGGCCGCCGTCGAGGGACCAGCCCGGCAGCTCGGCCAGCCGGTCCTCGATCTGCTGCCGCGACAGCGGTTCCACGGGCATGGGATGCGCTCCTTCGCCGGTGACGGTCTCCTGCCGGGTACCCAGGCTGCCACACAAGGCGCCGGCTCCCGGTGGAGCCGATTCTCGATTACGGTCCTGTCATGACTGTGACGTCCGGTACCGCTTCCCGCACGGGGAGCGTGGGACCACTGCTGCGCGCCTGGCGGGACCGTCGGCGGGTCAGCCAGCTCGAGCTGGCCCTGCGCGCCGACTCCTCCGCCCGCCACATCAGCTTCATCGAGAACGGCCGCTCCCGGCCCAGCGAGGAGATGCTGCTGCGGCTGGCCGAACACCTGGACGTGCCGGTACGGGAGCGCAACGCCCTGCTGCTGGCGGCCGGTTACGCGCCGCACTACCGCGAGACCCCGCTGGACGATCCCTCACTGGACGTGGTGCGTGAGGGCATCGAACGGCTGATCACCGGCTTCGAGCCGTACCCGGCGCTGGTGGTCGACGCGATGTACGACGTCGTGGCGGCCAACCGGGGGTCACCATGCTGTTCGAGGGCGTCGCGGAGTCGCTGCTGACCCCGCCGCTGAACGCGCTGCGGCTCACCCTGCACCCGCGCGGGCTGGCACCGCGGATCCGGAATCTGCGGGAGTGGCGGGGCCATCTGCTGGAGCGGACGCTGCGGCACATCGCCCTGCACCGCTCGGAGCGGCTGCGGGCGCTGTACGAGGAGGTGGCCGCCTATCCGGTACCGGAGGACACCGTCGGCCGTCCGGAGGAACCGTCGGCGCCGGTGGCGTACTTCGCCCTCCCGATGGTGATCGAGCACGAGGGGCGGACGCTGTCGTTCGTGTCGTCGATCTCCACGTTCAACACCCCGCTGGACGTGACCGTCGCCGAACTGGCCGTGGAGACATTGCTCCCGGCGGACCCGGCCACGGCCGCCTGCGTCAGGTCCTGGCTGTGACGGAGCGGACCACGGAAACCGGGCGAGTTGCCCGCGGCGCGTGAGAGTGTCGGGGGAACATGACAGACTGAGCGCATGGCCGGGCGCGTTGGGGAGGCGTGGCGTGAGTGAGCGGCGGGCCGCACCGACGGTGGGCCAGGTGGTTCTGGGACGGCGGCTGCAGGAGCTGAGGGAGTCGGCGGGCCTCTCGCGTGAGGAGGCGGCCCGCATTCTGCGGGTGGCGCCCGCGACCGTACGGCGGATGGAGACCGCCGAGGTCGCGCTGAAGATCCCGTACGTCCAGCTGCTGCTGAGCGCGTACGGGGTGCCCGAGGGCGACTCCGACGCGTTCGTGGAGCTCGCCGAGGAGGCGAACCGGCCGGGCTGGTGGCAGCGGTACCACGATGTGCTGCCCGAGTGGTTCAGCATGTACGTGAGCCTGGAGGGCGCCGCCCGTATCATCCGCGCCTACGAGCCGCACTTCGTGCCGGGGCTGCTGCAGACCGAGGCGTACGCGCATGCGGTACTGAAGGCCGGGACGATCGGGAACACCGGGCCCGAGGCGGTCGAGCGGCATGTGGCGCTGCGGCTGGAGCGGCAGCGCCTGCTGGAGCGAGCCGATCCGCCGCATCTGTGGGTGCTGATGGAGGAGACCGTGCTGCGGCGTCCGGTGAGCATCGACGGGCGGGTGATGCGGGACCAGCTCGACAAGCTGCTCGAATACTCGGAGCGGGACCGGATCACGCTGCAGATCGCCGAGTTCGCGGACGGGCCCCATCCGGGGACGTACGCGCCGTTCTCGCTGTTCCGCTTCGCGGAGCCGGAGCTGCCGGACATGGTGTTCACGGAGTACCTCACCGGGGCGCTGTACCTCGACTCCCGCAGGGAGGTCTCGGCGCACCTCGAGGTCCTGGACCACATGACCGCCCGAGCGGCCTCGACCCACCGCACGCAGAAACTCCTCAGAGAGTGCCGCGAACACTACTGACGGGCGTCTCCCGCAGGCAGCCCCACCTCCGCGGCTCCCTACGGGCGGCATGCCTCCGCCCCTCCGCGCACCCCGCGCACCCCGCGCACCCCGCGCACCCCGCGCCTACACGCTCCCGCGCCCTCCGCCGATCCGCCGATCCGCGGGCAATCGTGCCGCAGGGCGGCACGGGTGGGCGCGACGGCACCCCGTCAGCGCCGGGCCGCGCTACGTCCCCCCGGCCCGCACCCACACCGCCCACCGGTGCACAGCGGGGGTGGGTTCACTCGCCGGCGCGTGCCGGGTGCCGCTGCGCCCACCCGTGCCGCCCCAGCGGCACGACTGCCCGCAGCGGCGGCGAGTATAGCGAGTGCGGCTCCCGCAGCGGCGGCGAGTGTAGCGGGCGCGGCTCCCGCAGCGGCGGGGGTTGTAGCAGGCGCGGCTCCCGCAGCGGCGGCGAGTGTAGCGGGCGCGGCTGCCGCAGCGGCGGCGAGTGTAGCGAGTGCGGCTCCCGCAGCGGCGGGGTTGTAGCGGGTGCGGCTGCCGCAGCTGCGGCAGGGTGGGTGGTCAGGCTGCGCCGTTTTGGCGGGAGGTTGAGTTCTTGTCGTCGTCGACTATTTCCGCGTCGACCACGCCGTCGTCCTGGGGTTCCTCCGTCGGCGGTGCCGACGTCTCCGACGCCCCCGCGTACATCGCCTGCCCCATCCTCTGGCTCACCGCACCCAACTTCTCGACCGCCGCCCGCAGTTCGGAAGCGTCGCCGTCCAGCAGGCCCTTCACCGTCTCCACCGCCGCCTCCACCTCCGCCCGCGTCTCCCCGGGCACCTTGTCCCCGTTCTCCTGGAGGAACCGCTCGGTCTGGTAGGCGAGTTGCTCCGCCTGGTTGCGCGTCTCCGCCGTCTCGCGCCGCTTGCGGTCCTCGTCCGCGTACTGCTCGGCGTCCCGCATCATCCGGTCGATGTCGTCTTTGGGAAGCGCCGACCCCCGGTCACGGTCATCTTCTGTTCGCGCCCGGTGGCGAGATCCTTCGCCGAGACGTGCATGATCCCGTTCGCGTCGATGTCGAACGCCACCTCGATCTGCGGCACACCGCGCGGCGCCGGCGGCAGCCCGGTGAGATCGAAGACGCCGAGCTTCTTGTTGTACGCCGCGATCTCCCGTTCCCCTGGTAGACCTGGATGCCCACCGACGGCTGGTTGTCGGCCGCCGTGGTGAAGATCTCCGAACGCCGGGTGGGAATCGTTGTGTTGCGCTCGATCAGCGTGGTCATGATGCCGCCCTTCGTCTCGATCCCCAGCGACAGCGGGGTGACATCGAGCAGCAGCACGTCCTTCACATCGCCCCGCAGCACACCCGCCTGCAGCGCCGCGCCGACAGCGACCACCTCATCGGGATTGACCCCCTTGTGCGGGTCCTTCCCGGTGAGTTCACGCACCAGCTCGGTCACGGCCGGCATCCGCGTGGAACCCCCACCAGGATCACGTGATCGATCGCGGAGAGCCGCACACCGGCGTCCTTGACGGCCTGGTGGAAGGGCTTCTTGCAGCGCTCCAGCAGATCCTTCGTCAACTCCTGGAACTGCGCGCGCGTCAGCTTCTCGTCCAGATGCAACGGACCGTCCGAGGACGCCGTGATGTACGGCAGGTTGACCGTCGTCTCCGTCGACGACGACAGCTCGATCTTCGCCTTCTCCGCCGCCTCCCGCAGCCGCTGCACCGCCATCCTGTCCTGCGCCAGATCGACGCCGTACTGCCCCTTGAACCGCTTCGCGAGGTACTCCACGACCCGCTGATCCCAGTCGTCACCGCCGAGGCGCGTGTCACCGTTGGTGGCCTTCACCTCGATGACGCCCTCGCCGATGTCGAGCAGCGACACGTCGAAGGTGCCGCCGCCCAGGTCGAACACCAGAACGGTCTGGTCGTTCTCCTTGTCCAGGCCGTAGGCCAGTGCCGCCGCCGTCGGCTCGTTGACGATCCTCAGCACCTTCAGGCCGGCGATCTCCCCGGCCTCCTTGGTGGCCTGCCGCTGGGTGTCGTCGAAGTACGCCGGTACGGTGATCACCGCGTCGGCGACCTCCTCGCCGAGGTACGACTCCGCGTCCCGCCGCAGCTTCTGCAGCACCCGCGCGGACAGCTCCTGCGCCGTGTAGCGGGTGCCGTCGACCGAGCCCTGGTCGGGGAACCGCCAGTGCGCGTCGCCCATGTACCGCTTCACCGAGCGGGCGGTGCGGTCGACGTTCGTCACGGCCTGCCGTTTGGCGACCTCGCCGACCAGCACCTCCCCGTTCTTGGCGAAGGCCACCACCGAGGGGTGGTCCGGGCGCCCTCCGCGTTGGCGATGACGGCCGGCTCACCACCCTCCAGTACCGCGACCACCGAGTTCGTGGTTCCCAGGTCGATTCCGACCGCCCGTCCCATCGCTGTCCCCTTCCGCCAGGGCACACCTCTCCGGACTTCCAGCACAAAACTTGAGCGGCCCATTGTCAAGACCGCATCGGGTCAGTGAACGGGACGGCCGTCCCTAAGTGCCACCGCGCGGCGCGGACGGTCGGTGATCAGCACGTCCACGCGCGGGTCGCCGAGGAAGCCGCGCAGCGCCGCGTCCTCGTTGACGGTCCACACCATGGTGAACAGTCCGTTGCGGGCCGCCTCGCGCAGCACTCCGGCGCGGGCCAGCCGCCAGTGCGCGGCGACCCCGTGGGCGCCGCAGGCGCGGACGCGGCGCATGGGCAGCAGCTCGCCGATCCGGGTCCGCAGCAGCCGGCCGAACGTGACGCCGTCGCCGTCGCGGCCGAGGGAGAGCAGGGTGCGTACGCGCGGGCGGGCGGCGGTGAGAGCGGCGACGGAGCGGTCCTCGAGGGTGGTGGCGACGAGTCCGTCCTCGCCGAGCAGGGCGACCGCGCGGTCGATCAGCTCCCGCTCGTGACCGGTCTCCTTGAGGTCCAGATGGGCGACGAGCTTCCCGGCGACCAGCTCCATCACCTCGTCCACGGCGGGCACCCGGTGCCCGGCGCGGGCGTTCAGCTCGGCGTGGGTGAGCGTGGACAGCGGCGGCCCGGTGCGCCCCGCGCGGGCGTCGTGGTGGACGACGAAGACCCCGTCGGCGGTACGCCGTACATCGAACTCGACGTACTCCGCGCCGGACGCGAGCGCGTCCTCGTACGCCTCCCAGGACGCCGGGGCGGCACGTTCGGAGCCTCCCCGGTGGGCGGAGACGGCGGGGTGTGGCGTCATGGCGGCGGCTCCGGAGGGCGGGACACGTGCCGCAGGCCGCCCCCGAGAGGGAGCGGCCTGCGGTGGTGCGGCGGGCGGGTCAGGCGAGCTTCGCCGTCAGGGTGATGTTCGTGCCCTTGAGGGCCTGGCTGACGGGACAGTTCACCTTGGCGTCCTCGGCGGCGGCGGTGAAGCCGGCCTCGTCCAGGCCGGGGACGCTGCCCTCGACCGTGAGGTGGATGCCGGTGATGCCCTCACCGGGCACGAAGGTGACGTCGGCCGAGGTGGTCAGCTTGGCCGGCGGGGTGCCGGCCTTGTCCAGGCCGTTGGAGAGGGCCATGGAGAAGCAGCTGGAGTGGGCGGCGGCGATCAGCTCCTCGGGGCTGGTCCTCCCGTTCGCCTCCTCGGCACGCGACGCCCAGGTGACCGGCTGCTCGGCGATGGCGCCGGAGGAGTCGAAGGCGACGACCCCGCTGCCCTTGAAGAGACTGCCTTCCCAAACGGTGTGTGCGGAGCGCGTGGCTGCCATGACGCATCCTTTCGAAAATGTCCGGCCGTATGTCCGGGGTGCTCGGTCCGGGCGCCCGTGTCACCGGGTGCCCGCCCCCATCCGATCACATCACGGCTCAGCTCACCCGGAAGACGGGTCCTCTCGCGGTGAACGGCAGCCGCGCCCGCGCGGAATCAGGTAGGCGTGCTCGCGCCGGACCCGCAGCACGTCGCACCAGCCGTCGGTGATGACGAGGACCGGCGCGCCGGGCGGGAAGTCGTCGGCGCGCTGGAGGAGGTCGATGCCGGGCTGCAGGACGGTGCCGCCCCGGCCGTGCACCCGCACCCGCCCGGCGATCTCGGTGACCGGCACATAGCCGGCGTCGTGCGGGGCCGCGTCGCAGAACACCACGCGGGCGGCCGGTACGTCGCGGGCCTCGGCGTAGGAGGCGATGGCGCCGAGCGCCTTGCCGAGCAGGACGCGGTCCATGGAGCCGGAGGTGTCCAGGACCACGCCGAAGGTGCAGCGGGCGATCTCCTCGGGCGGGAACCGGCGTCCCGCGCGGGGGATGTCCGGGGTGGACGCCTGGCGCCGGGAGGGACGCGCGTACGACCGCAGCGGTTCGGGGCGGGGCACGAACTCGTCGAACCAGCGGGCGAGCCGGGCGTCCCAGGGCAGGGGCGGATGGCTGAGCGCGCGGATCTCCTGGACCAGGCCGGCGGGCAGGAAGCCGCGCTCCTGCCGGTCGTGCAGGTCCAGGCCCTGGGCGAGGCCCCGGCGGTAGAAGCCGTCGAGGTCGACGGGGTCGCGGGGCGGGCCGAGGGGGCCGCCGAGGATGTCGCCGATGCCCTTGCCGCGCGGGGTGGCCGGCCTGCGCATACGGCGGAGGTCGCCGGTGATCCGGTCGTAGACCTCCTCGGCGGACAGTCCGGCGAACTCCGTGTCGTGGAGCAGGCCCTCGGGCATGGTGCCGACGCCCATCTCCTCGAGCCAGCCGTTGATGACGAAGTCGCAGGCCACGTTGAAGAAAAGGGTCGCGGCCGCCGCGGCGGTCGCCGTGGCGCAGGGCGGCGTGCAGCATCTCGTGGGCGAGGACGAAGCGCCACTCCTCGTCGTCGTACCGGCGCAGCGGGTTGATGTAGATCTCGCCCGCCTCGGGGTCGACGGCGGCGACGGAGATCCCGTGGGCGCGGGCGAGTTCGGCGTCGGCGATGACCGTGATGCCGGAGGCGATGCCGCCGAGCAGCGGGTAGGAGGAGACGAACCAGCCGAGCGCCCGCTCCCAGGGGCGCCGCGGGACCGGTGTGCCGTCCAGGCTGTCGAGGCGGCCGGCCGCCATGTCCATGGCGGCGGACACGGTACGGGTGAGGGCGGTGGCGAACGCCAGCTGGTGGTCGGGCGGCTGTCCGTGCCAGCCGTCCCACGGCAGCAGGAACAGGTCCGGTTCGGCGTCCGCCGTGCCGCAGCGCTCGTACACCGCCGGGACGCCGTCGCGGCGCCAGCGGGCGGCGAGCCGCTCCTCGTCTCCGTCGGGGTAGGCGGCGGGCAGATGGCCGGGGTCCTGCCGATGGGGAAGCCGAGCAGGAAGCGGTCGACGACGACGCAGCGGGCGGCCAGCTCGCAGCGGTCCGGCTGCTCGCGCGGGCCCTTCGCGGCCGGGACGTGGCCGAAGCCGAGGTGGAGGACGGCGTGCGCGAGGGCCCACGCCCAGGCGTCCGGGTCGGCCATGCGGTCCGGGTGGGCGTGCAGCACGGCATCGGAGTCGACGCGCACCAGTCCGCCGCGGGGCGCGAGCGTGCACTCCTCCCTCGGCAGACGTCGAAGTCGACGGCAGCCAGTGCGGGGTTGGCCCGCACCAGCCGCAGTCCCGCGTCGAACGCCTCCTGCGCGAGGTCGCGCTTCTTCGGCCCCTTCGCGCGGGCGCGGCTCACCGGCGGGCCTCCACCAGCCGGGGCATGTCGCGGGCCGCCTCGACGAGGAACCAGGACGGCAGCACCGGGTTGCCGTCGCTGTCGGAGGCGATGACGGTCTGGGCGACCTCGACGGAGATCTCGGCGAGCTGCACCAGCAGCGACTTGGCGCGGTACGCGGTCTGGCGGCCGTTCGCCGACATGTGCTCCTTGGTCGCCGGGAGTTCCTTGACGAGGCGGCCGCGGAACGACTCGGCGAGGTAGTAGAGCAGGTCGCGGTCCTCCAGGCGGTGCGGCCAGCGGGCGTCGCCCTTGATGACGGCGTCGATACCGAAGCGGCTGCGGACGATCTTGACGTAGCCGCAGAAGGCGGTGGCGTGCGCCGGGGTGAGGGTGCCGTGGGCGAGGACCTTCAGGGTGTCCTCGTCGAGGTCGCGGCCGAAGGAGTGCAGCGCGTCGGAGAGCATGTGCCAGGAGCGGGGCGTGGAGAACGGCTCCTCGGTCTTCGGCGGCCTGGACCACAGATGGTCGGGGCGGTCGGTGAGGTGGTCGGTGATCCACGGATGGATGGCGTTGTTCGCCGCCCAGACCAGCCAGTCCGTGGCGGACGCCTCCAGGTGGACGTGGGTGAGGCGGTTGACGAGGGCGGAGGCGATGGGGCGGGCGAGCGCGTTGTCGGTGGAGCGGTTGCCGGCGCCGACGACGATGGAGCCCTTGGGCAGTTCGTAGTCGCCGATGCGGCGGTCGAGGATCAGCGAGTAGAACGCCTTCTGCACGTCCGGGGTGGCCGCGTTGAGCTCGTCCAGGAAGAGGCAGTACGGCTCGTCGCGGGCGATGGCCTCGGGCGGGCAGAACACCGAGCGGCCGTCGCGGATCTGCGGGACGCCGATCAGGTCCTCGGGGGCGAGCTGGGTGCCCAGCAGGCTCACGCACTCCAGTCCCAGCGACTCGGCGAACTCCCGGACCAGGGAGGACTTCCCGATGCCGGGTGCTCCCCACAGGAACACCGGCCGCACGGTCGCGAGACCGAGCAGCAGCTCCGGGATTCGGGCGGGGGTGACGGTGACGGCGGCCTGCACGCGGCGGACTCCAGATTCCGGAAACGGTCGAACACGCCCAGTGTGGGCCGGGCCGGGCGCTTGTGCAGCCGAATTTCCGCTGCCCGGCGGGGTGTTCAGGCCGCGCGTTCCTGATCCGGGGCCGCCGGTATGTCCGCGTCGTCCGCCGCCTCGGTCAGCCAGCGGCGCAGCACCCGGTGTATCTGTTCGGCGCCGGCGAGGTCCGTGCCGTCGTGGACCGGCGCGGACAGGACGAGCGGGGACAGCAGGAAGGGGCGGGACTGGGCGCCGCCGAGGCCGCCGTGCGAACCGATCTGCTCCTCGAAGGCGAGGACCTCGCCGTCCACGGGGTCGTGGAAGGAGTTGACCATGATGTCGGCGGTGTGCGGGAAGGTGTGCGTGCGGCGTACGGCGTCGGCGGCGCCGGGGCCGAACGCGGCCAGCGGGCCGGGGTCGTCGTCCAGCCGGTCCAGCGGGATCTCCGCGCCGTACGCGCCGAGGACGACCCCGCCGTGGCGTTCGCTGCGGACCAGGAGGAAGCCGATGCCGGGGTGGTTGGCGAGGGTCGCGAGCAGCGCGGGGTGGCGGGCGTCGATCTCCTCCTTGGTCATCCGGTGCGGCACGTCCGGGAAGGAGACCAGGCCCAGGTTGCCGGAGGCGAGCACGACCGGTTCGGAGCCGCGGGCGGGACGGTGCTGCCCGTCGTCCTCCTCGACGGGCCGGCGCAGGGCGGCGCGGACGGCGGCGCGGGCCTCCGCGCCGCTGTGGGTGTGCCCGGCGCGGCGCGGCACGGGCAGTCCGCAGCCGGCCCGCACCAGGTCGCCGAGGGTGAGGCCGTAGCGGGAGCGGAAGGTCTCGCCGGGGCTCTGGCCGTGGTCGGACAGGACGACGATCCGGTACGGGCGGGGGCGTGCTCGGCGACGTGCTCGATCAGGGCGAGGGCGCGGTCGAGGCGCTGGAGGACCTTCTCGGTGTCCCTGCCGGCCGGCCCGGAGTGGTGGGCGACCTCGTCGTAGGCCACCAGGTCGGCGTAGACGGAGGTGCGGCCGGCCAGCAGGTCGCCGCTGACGGCGGCGACGACGACGTCCCGCTGGACGACGGTGGCGAAGGCCCGGACGAGCGGGTAGAGGCCGCCGCGCGAGACGCGCGGGCGCTGTCCCCGGAACCGGGCCCGGGTGGACTGGCCGATCTCCCGGCCGGCCTCGGCGATGAAGGACAGCGCGGTGCGTACGGCGTTGGCGGGGTCGGAGAAGTAGGCGAAGTAGCCCGCGCGGGAGCGGGCGGCGGGGTCGCGGCGGCGGGTGGCGATGGACAGCACCAGGGCCTGCTCGTCGGCGCCGCCGCTGAAGAGGTTGCCGCGGCTGGCGCCGTCGTCGGCGAGGAGTCCGGCGTGCCCGGAGTTCTCGATGGCGCGGGCCTGGAGTTCGGCGGCGCTGGTGGGCCGGTTGCAGACCATGACCTCGCGGCGGGCCTTCTCGTACCAGCGGAAGGCGGGGATGTCGTGGTTGCTGCCGTGCAGGATGCCGAGCTGGCTGGAGCCGGTCTGGCTGGACCAGTCGGTGCGCCAGGGGTGAGCCGGTGGGAGGCCCGGTCGCCGCCGGTGCCGGTGCCGAGCCAGCGGGCGACGGTGGGCATGAGCCCCTTGTCGACGGCGGCGAGCAGTATGTCGTGGCCGACGCCGTCGAGCTGTACGAAGACGGTGCCGGGGGTGGTGGGGCAGGGCGGGGCGGAGCCGCGTCTGCGCTGGGCGAGGCGGTAGAGGCGGCGGCGGTAGGCGTCGTCGTCGCGTACGGCGAGGGCGCCGCCGGTGGCGGAGGCGACGGCGGACATCACGGCGGCGACCACGACTGCCGTCTCCGGCGCCGCGGCGCCCTGTTCGACGGGGTTGACCTGCAAGGCGAGCCACAGCAGGGCGCCGTTGAGGAAGAACACCAGCAGACCGAGGACGAGCGCCGGCACGAGCAGCAGCAGACGGACCAGCAGCGGCCAGACCAGGGCGGAGAGCAGACCGAAGGCGCCGGCGCCGAAGGCGGCGGTGACCGCGATGTCGGTGGCGCTGTCGCCGTCGGCCGAGCGCAGGCGGAAGTCGGGAAGGATACCGGCGAGCAGGAGCATGGTGAGGGTGGAGACCACCCACACGGCGACACTCCGCCCGATCTGACTGGCGACCCTTCGCCACCGCCCGCCACCCACGCCCCGCACACCTCACGTCCCGGCCGACCTGGCCCTCTCCACCCTGTCACAACGGCCGGACGGGGCGATGCGTCCCCGTACGCCGCCGTCGGTCGGCGGCCGTCGCGGCCGGCCGTGGGCAGCGGCGGCCGCCGGTGCGCGCGTGCCTTCATCGCCGCGCCGTACGACGGTCCGGCGCTGCAGGCCGTCTCCGGCCGGGCCCGCGCCGGGCGCGACTCCTCGGTGCCCCCTCCGCGAAGGACGGCGCTCGTTCCCGTACCCGCGGACCGGGCGCCACGAACAGCTCCGTTCCGGGCCGCCCCCGTCCCACAGCAGGCGGCGGTCGAAGCGCGGTCACGGTGGTGCCCCCTCACCTCCGGATTTCGCCGCCGGCCCTACTCCTGCACGTAGGCTTCGGGCAGTCGCGCGAAGGAGGCGGAGAGGTGCCGGTGGAGGTCACCTGGTGGGGTCACGCGACCTGCACGGTCGAGGACTCGCACACGCGCGTGCTCACGGACCCGCTGTTCGCGCGCCGACTCGCACATCTGCGGCGCCGGCGCGGGGACGTGCCGCCGGCCCAGGCGCGGCACGCGGACGTGGCCCTGGTCTCCCATCTGCACGCCGATCACCTGCACCTGCCGTCGCTGGCCCGGCTCGCCCCCGGCACCCGTCTCCTGGTGCCCCGGGGCGCGGCCCGCGCGGTGCCGGGACTGCGCCGGCTGACGCATCTCGCCGTGCGCGAGATGGCGCCCGGCGAGGTGACGACCGTCGGCGCCCTGGCCGTCCGGGCGGTGCCCGCGCGGCACGACGGGCGCCGGCTGCCGCTCGGACCCCACCGCGCCCCCGCCCTGGGCTATGTCCTGGAGGGCGAGGCGCGCACGTACTTCGCCGGGGACACCGGCCTGTACGACGAGATGGCCAAGGAGGTCGGGCCGGTCGACGTGGCGCTGCTCCCGGTGGGCGGCTGGGGGCCGTATCTGGGCGAGGGACATCTGGACGCGGGACGCGCGGCCGAGGCGCTGGCCCGGCTGGGGGCATCCAGCGCGGTGCCGGTGCACTACGGCACGTACTGGCCGATCGGGATGGACGCCGTGCGCCCGCACGAGTTCCACGCGCCGGGGTACGAGTTCGAGCGGCAGGCGGCCCGGCACGCGCCGGGCGCGTCGGTGCACCGGCTGGGGCACGGGGAGCGCGTGCGCCTGGAGGTCGCGCGGTGATCCTTCCCGCCGCTGTGGGTGTGTCGGCCGTGACGCCCGACATCACGCAGCAGGCCGTCGGCTATCCCTCGCTGTTCCTGCTGGTGCTGATCGGGGCGCTGGTGCCGGTGGTGCCGACGGGCGCGCTGGTGAGTTCGGCGGCCGTGGTCGCTTTCCACCGGGCGGCCCCGCTGTCGATGCTGCTGGTGTTCGTGACGGCGTCGCTGGCGGCGTTCCTCGGGGATCTGGCGCTGTACTGGCTGGGGCGGCGCGGCATGAAGTCGAAGAATGGCTCGCGCTGGCTGGAGGCGATCCGGGACCGTGCCCCGGAGGACCGGCTGGCGCAGGCGCAGGGCAAGCTCGCCGACCACGGGGTGGCGGTGCTGGTGCTGTCCCGGCTGGTGCCGGCCGGGCGGCTGCCGGTGATGCTGGCCTGTCTGGTCGCGAAGTGGCCGCTGCGGCGCTTCGTACGCGGCAATCTGCCGGCCTGTCTGGCCTGGGCGGCGACGTACCAGCTGATCGGCGTGGTAGGCGGCTCGCTGTTCGACCGCCCGTGGGAGGGCGTCCTGGCGGCGATCGTCCTGACGGTGCTGATCAGCGTGACTCCGGGACTGTGGCGCCGGCTGCGGGGACGGCCACGGGGTGAGGCGGGGTCCGTCCCGCGCGGCCGGCGGCCCGGGAGACGTGACGCGGACACCGGCCGGTCCGGCGTCGTGTCATCGCCGGGTGTCGTCGCGGAGTTCGGCGAAGGCCGCCGTCAGGTGGTTCAACGCCTCGCGTACCTGGGGGAGTTCCAGGGGGCGGGTGACGTCAGGCCCTCGGCGCGCAGGGCGGGGGTGTCTCCCAGCAGGGGGCGGTGGACAGGCGTACGCGCGGGGCTTCGAGGTCGTCGCCGAAGCGGTGGCCGCCCGGTGCGGGCATGCCGAGCCGCACGGTGAGGAACTCCTCCAGTTCCTGGGCGTCCCCGATGCCGCGCGCGTGCAGCGCGGGGGCCAGGGGGTGAGGTCGACGTAGAGGTGCCGGCCGCAGCTCGGGGCCGGGCGAGCGCGCCCCGGCGACGACGGCGGTGTGCGCGGCGGCGGCCACGCGCGCGTGCAGCCGTACGGCGTCGGTGACCCGCGCGGTGACCGGTTCGGGCTCGGCGAGGGCGTACCCGGCCGCGGCGGCGACGGGGGCGGCGACCTGCGCGTCGAGCGCGGTGAGGATGTCGAGCACGCGCGAGTGGAGCGCGTTCCCGTCCTCGCCGGCCGGGAATCGGGCCACAGCGGCCGGCCAGCCCGGCGGGAGCAGGGCACCGGCCAGGTCGGTGACGACGGTGACCCGGTCCGGCAGCATCTCGGCGGGGCTGAGCAGCACGGTGCCGTGCGGATCGTGCAGGGTGTCGCGCCAGGTCTCGTCGCTGACCAGGTACAGCCCCTCGGCGACGGCGGCCTCCAGGGTCTCGTGCAGCAGCTCGGGCGGGGTGACGCCGGCGGTGGGGTCGTCGGCGACGGAGAGCACCAGCAGCCGCGGGTCGCCGCCCTCGTTCCGCAGCCGGCGCACGGTCTCCAGCAGGGCGTAGGGGTCGGGTACGCCGCCGCCCTCCGCCGGGGTCGGTACATGGAAGGCGGGACGGCCGAGCATCCGCGCGTACGGGGCCCACCAGGCGGCGCAGGGCCGGGGCACCAGGACGTCGCCGCCGAGCGCGGCGGTGAGCGCCACCAGCAGGGCGGGCGCGCCGGGGCGACCGCCACCCGGTCGGGGGCGGCGGGCAGTCCGCGCCGGTCGCCGTAGCCGCAGGCCGCCTCCAGCAGGGCGGGCCCGCCGCCGACCGGTTCGACGCCCGCGCGGGAGGCCGCGGCGGCGAGTACGGCGGCGAGTTCGGGCAGCACGGGCAGCCCGTCCTCGGGCAGGGCCGGCCCGAACCGGACGGGGCCATGACCTTCCGGGTCCGTCCGTCGCATGTGCACCTCCGTACGGTCCCTGTACCCGGCGTGCCGCGTGCCATGGCCCGGCTGCCGGAACCGCGGCACGCCGTCAGCCGTCCGCGCGGGTGGTGCGGTCCCGGTAGAGGCGGTGGGCGGCGGCGCCGAACGCGCCCGCGATCAGCAGACCACCGGCGGCCAGGGCGGGCACGGAGTCGGTGAAGGTGCCGCCCCCGCCGGCCTGGACACCGTGGTGCGCGGGAGGTGTGGCACAGGCGGTGCTCTTCGACGCGGTGGGCCTGGGCGTGGGGGTCTTGGACGCGGTGGGCCTGGGGGCGGGGGCTTGGACGCGGTGGGCGTGGGCTTCACGGCCTTCGGTTCGGCGGGGTCGACGGCGTCGCTCTCCTCCTCGGGACCGGGGATCGCCGCGTCGAGACCCAGCTCGGCGTCGGGACCCAGCTCGGCGTCGGGACCCAGCTCGGCGTCGAGGCCGAGTTCGGCGTCGAGGCCGTCCGGGGCCGTGGCCTCCGGCAGGTCCGCGTAGGGCTCGGCGGGCTCGAGCGGGTCCGGTACGGCGCTCAGCGGTTCGTAGCCCTCCCACGCGTGGTCGTCCGGCTCGTGTCCCGTCGGCTCGGGGCAGGGCGTGCGGGAGGCGCTGTCCCAGGAGGCCACGGCGTCCGGTACGGAGCCGGCGGACGCGGCCGGTGCGCAGACCGCGAGGACGGCGCCGGTGACGGCGGCGAGGGACAGGGCACGGGCGGTGCGGCGCATGGTGCGGGCTCCTTCGAGCGACGGCGGCGGGGCCACGGCGGTTCGGTCACGCCCCGCACCCATCACAGCCCCGTCGCCTCCGTACCGCCCGCCGCCGGACACCATTGGCGGGACCGCGCGCACCCGGACGGGTGAGGAAGGGCTACGCGTCCTCGCCGGTGTCCCGCATGACCTGGTCCTGTACCCGGCCGCAGCTGCGGCTGATCAGGCGGGAGACGTGCATCTGGGAGATGCCCAGTTCGTCGGCGATGCTGCTCTGCGTCATGTCGTCGAAGAACCGCATGTAGAGAATGGCCCGCTCCCGCTCGGGCAGTTCGGCCAGCCCGTCCCTGACCGCCTGGCGGTCGACCACCGTGTCCAGCGCCGGGTCGGGCGCGCCGAGGGCGTCGCCGAGCGAGTAGCCGTCGTCGCTGCCGGGCAGCTCGGCGTCCAGGGAGAGCGCGCTGAAGCTCGCCAGCGCCTCCTGTCCGGTACGGACGTCCTCCTCGCTGAGATCGGCCTGCTCGGCGATCTCGGCCACGGTGGGCCGGCGGCCGGGGATGGTCTGGGACAGGTCCTGTGAGGCGTGCCGTACCCGGTTGCGCAGCTCCTGGACCCGGCGCGGTACGTGCAGGGTCCACATGTGGTCGCGGAAGTGCCGTTTGATCTCGCCGGTGATGGTCGGCACGGCGTAGCTCTCGAAGGCGTTGCCGAGCTCGGGGTCGTACCGGTCGACGGCCTTGACCAGGCCGAGCGCGGCGACCTGGCGCAGGTCGTCGAGGTGCTCGCCGCGGCTGCGGAAGCGTCCGGCGAGGCGGTCGGCCATGGGCAGCCAGGCCTCCACGATCTCGTCCCGCAGGGCGTCGCGCTCGGCTCCGGCGGGCAGGACGGCGAGCCCGCGGAACGCGGACGCGGTGTCGGGGGCGTCGTCGTGGGGTGGGATGTCGCGGTCGCTCGGATCGGCATGGTGCGCCACAGCTCCCTCGGGTGCCAGGGCCGGTCCGGCGGATCGAGTCGTACAGGCCCCAGGGGACGGACGGTCACCGTGGTGGGCGCACGCGGGAACAGGTGCGCCCACGGCGGCGTGTTCGCCGCCTGCACGGGCGTGCCTGCTGTCCGAAGCACTGGACGTCCGCCTGCCCCTGATTCACTGTCCCAAACCGACCGGTCCGGTTTCGGCGGGCTCGGCCTCGGGCGGTGCGGGTGGCAGCAGGAGGTCCTCGTAGCGGCCCAGCATGAGGAGCACACCGAGCATGACGGGCGGGATGAGCAGGGCGAGCACCACCATGGCCTGTCCTCTCCAGGAGGCGCGTGGGGGCGTGGCGGTCCGGGTCTCCCGGCGTACGGCGGCCAAACCACGGACCGGGACGAAACGGAACCCGAACTCCCGTGTCGCCCTCCGCTCCCCGGGTACGCGGTCCGCACCCCGAAGGATGTGGAGGGAGACATGCAGCGAGGCAGCGACCGGCTCAGCGTCCACCGCGACGACGAGATGAAGCACGAACTGCAGGGTCTGCTGCGGTCCGGGCACCCCACCCGTACCGAGGAGTGGCACGACCCCGAGCCGTTCGCCGACGACGACCCCGAGGTCGCGTACGGCCCGGTGACACCGGGCCGCGGCCCGACGTCACTGGAGTCGGTGCGGCTGGATCTGGCCAGGATCCTGGGGCGCGGGGCGTTCCCCGCGGGCCCGCGCGAGCTGATGCGCGCCCTGGACCGGCGGTACGCGCCCGACGCGCTCATCGAGGCGCTCGAGGGGCTGCCGCGGCAGGAACGCTACGGCAGCGTCCAGGAACTGGCCGAGGCGCTGACCCGGGTGCGGGAGACGGAGACCGCGTGAGCGGTGCGGTCCGGTCCGGCCGGGGCGTCGTGGCGGGTCCGCGGCGCCCTGGTCCGGTGCCGGGCATGAGCGGCCGTGCGGGAGCGGACGAGACGAGACGAGAGGAAACGAAAGCATGCGCATCGCATTCCTGACCGCGCCCGAGGGCGTCGAGCAGGTCGAGCTGACCGAGCCGTGGCAGGCGGCCGCGGACGCCGGTCACGAACCCGTGCTCGTGTCGACGAGCCCGGGCAGGGTCCAGGCGTTCGACCATCTCGACAAGGCGGACACCTTCGCCGTGCAGGAGGTGGTCGGCGAGACGTCGGCGGACTCCTTCGGCGGGCTGGTGCTGCCGGGCGGGGTGGCGAACCCGGACTTCCTCCGCATGGACGACAAGGCCGTCGCGTTCGTGCGGGACTTCTTCGAGCAGGGGCGGCCCGTCGCCGCGATCTGTCACGCGCCGTGGACCCTGATCGAGGCCGATGTCGTGCGCGGGCGGGTGCTGACCAGTTGGCCCAGTCTGCGGACGGATCTGCGCAATGCCGGGGCGACCTGGGTCGACGAGCTGGTGAAGGTCTGCGACCACGGGGCGGGCAAGCTGGTCACCAGTCGTAAGCCGGATGATCTGAAGGCGTTCTGCGCGACCTATCTCGAGGTGTTCGGCGGCGCCGGCTGAGTGGGCCGGGCGGGTCAGGTGGCCGGGGTCGTGGGGGTCTTCGTGTCCGCGGTGGTCCGTTCGCGGGCGCCTTCGCGGGTGCGGCCCGCGGCCACCGGGCGGCGGGGGTTGCGGCGCAGGTACTCGCCCTCGAGGCGGGCCATCCGGTCGTTGTGGGTGCGTAGGGCGTCGTTGGAGCCGTACAGCAGGGTGTCGTGGCGTGTGCGGTGGATCGTCTCCAGCTCTTTCATGAGCTGCTGGTCGTCCAGGCGGTCGGGCTCGACTCCGGTCATCGTGGGGCCCCGTTCGTCGGGTGCGTGTTCGCTGTTCCTGGGTCCACTGTACGAACGTCCTGGCGGGTGGGCCTCACGGGCGGGGGTGGGGGTTCTTTCTTCGCCCCCGCCGCCCCTTCCCGTCCCGTCCCTGGGGGCTGCGCCCTCAGACCCCTTCGCGCAGTTCCCCGCGCCCCTGAGGGGCGGGCCCGCCACCCCTGTCAGCGAGCGCGTTCCACTCTGCGTTCGTCCCAGACGGGGCTGGGGTTTCCTGATCCGGCCGTCGGATGCGAAGAGCAGGTAGCGGTCGAAGGTCCGGGCGAACCAGCGGTCGTGGGTGACGGCCAGGACCGTGCCTTCGAAGCTCTCCAGGCCCTCCTGGAGAGCTTCGGCCGATTCCAGGTCGAGGTTGTCGGTCGGCTCGTCGAGGAGGAGGGCCGTGACGCCCTGGAGTTCCAGGAGCAGGATCTGGAAGCGGGCCTGCTGTCCGCCGGAGAGGCGGTCGAAGGTCTGCTCGGCCTGCCGCGTCAGTTCGTAGCGGCGCAGGCGTGACATGGCGGCGCCCCGGTCCTGGGAGTGCTCGGTCCACAGGATGTCCAGCAGGGTGCGGCCCTGGAGTTCGGGGTGCGCGTGGGTCTGCGCGAAGTGGCCGGGCACCACGCGCGCACCGAGTTTCCAGGTCCCCGTGTGCGCCACGCCGTCACCGGCGAGCAGGCGCAGGAAATGGGACTTGCCGGAGCCGTTGGAGCCGAGGACGGCGACCCGCTCGCCGTAGAAGACCTCCAGGTCGAAGGGCTTCATCAGACCGGTCAGTTCCAACTGCTCGCAGGTGACCGCGCGGACGCCGGTGCGGCCGCCCTTCAGACGCATCCTGATGTCCTGCTCGCGCGGCGGCTCCGGCGGGGGCCCCGCCTCCTCGAACTTGCGCAGCCTGGTCTGGGCGGCGCGGTAACGGGAGGCCATGTCGGGGCTGTTCTCGGCGGCCTGGCGCAGCGCCAGGACCAGTTTCCTCAACTGCGCGTGCTTCTCGTCCCAGCGGCGGCGCAGTTCCTCGAAGCGGGCGAAGCGCTCCTGACGGGCCTGGTGGAAGGTGGCGAAGCCGCCGCCGTGCACCCAGGCGTCGGCGCCCGCGGGTCCCGGTTCGAGGGAGACGATCTTCTGGGCGGCGCGGGCGAGGAGTTCGCGGTCGTGGGAGACGAAGAGGACGGTCTTGCGGGTCTCGGCGAGCCGCTCCTCCAGCCAGCGTTTGCCGGGCACGTCGAGGTAGTTGTCCGGCTCGTCGAGCAGCAGCACCTCGTCGGTGCCGCGCAGCAGCGCCTCGAGGACCAGTCGCTTCTGCTCGCCCCCGGAGAGGGTGCGGACCTCGCGCCACTGCGCCTTCTCGTACGGCACGCCCAGCGCGGCCGTGGTGCAGATGTCCCACAGGGTCTCGGCCTCGTAGCCGCGCACCTCGGCCCAGTCGGCGAGGGCCTGCGCGTACGCCAGCTGCGCGGCCTCGTCGTCGACCGTCATGATCGCGTGTTCGGCGGCGTCGACGGCTCGTGCGGCCTCGCGGATCCCGGGCCGCGCCACGGACACCAGCAGGTCCCGTACGGTCGTGGTGTCCTGTACGGAGCCGACGAACTGGCGCATCACGCCCAGTCCGCCGGTGACGGTGACGGAGCCGCCGTGCGGCTTCAGCTCGCCGGAGAGGAGCCGCAGCAGCGTGGTCTTGCCGGCCCCGTTGGGCCCGACGAGGGCCACCACGGCCCCTCCCCCACCCGGAAGGAGGCATCGCCCAGGAGGGCCCTCCCGTCGGGGAGGTGGTACTCGAGGTGCGCGGCTTCCAGGTGACCCATGGTGGGGATTGTGCGGGGTCGTCGGCGCAGGTGGCAAACGGGTTTCCACTCCACCCGCCGTACCACCATATGAAACGGCGGTCTCAATATACGGGTGGCGGGCGTACCGTGAGTGCCCTCCTACGACAGTGGAAGGGGTGGGTCCGGCATGCCGGAAACGCGGGAGACCGCCGTCTACACGCACGGCCACCACGAGTCGGTGCTGCGGTCGCACACCTGGCGCACCGCCGAGAACTCGGCGGCGTATCTCCTCGGGGCCCTGGGGCCCCAGATGCGGATCCTCGACATCGGGTGCGGCCCCGGCACCATCACCGCGGACCTCGCGGAGCGTGTCCCCGACGGGCACGTCACCGGCCTCGACCGGGAGCCGGGCATCCTGGAGCGGGCCCGCACGGTGGCCGGCGAGCGAGGCCTGACGAACACCGACTTCACGGTGGGGGACGTGCACGCGCTGGACTTCCCGGACGACACCTTCTGCGTCGTACACGCCCATCAGGTGCTCCAGCACGTGGGCGATCCGGTGGGGGCGCTGCGCGAGATGCGGCGGGTGACCCGGCCCGGCGGGATCGTCGCCGTCCGGGACTCGGACTACGCGGCGATGACCTGGTATCCCCCGTCACCGGGCATGGACGACTGGCTGGACCTCTACCGGCGGGTGGCCCGGGCCAACGGGGGCGAGCCGGACGCCGGGCGGCGGCTGAAGTCCTGGGCGCTCGCCGCGGGGTTCACGGACATCACCGCGACCTCGGCCACCTGGACCTTCTCCACCCCCGACGAGCGGGACTGGTGGAGCGGCCTGTGGGCGGACCGTACGGTGGCGTCCGCCTATGCCGAACGGGCGGTCGACGAAGGCCACGCCACCCGGCAGGGGTTGCGGGAGGTGGCCGAGGCCTGGCGGAAATGGGGCGAACGGGACGACGGCTGGTTCGGTGTGCTGCACGGCGAAATTCTTTGCCGCAAGGACGTCTGAATCCAGCTTTCGGGGCAATCAGCATGTCAGGAGGTACGAAAATTATGGTTCCCATTCTTCTTGTCCTGTTGCTGGCCCTGATCCTCTTCGGCGCCGGATTCGCGGTAAAGATTCTCTGGTGGATTGCCCTGGCGGTTCTCGTCGTATGGCTGCTGGGGTTCTTCATGCGCAGTACGTCGGCGGGCGGCGGCAGGGGCCGCTGGTACCGATGGTGACGTAAGCGGCACGACGGAGTCCCCGGGACAGTGTCCCGGGGACTCCGTCGTGCTCAGTCGCGCGGAAGCAGCGGTCCGAGCGGCCCGAGGTCCAGGTTCAGGTCCTCGGGCCGCAGTCCGTAGCGGTCCCGCAGTTCGGCCATGCGGTCCTCGAGCAGCATGAGGGTGAGACCGACCCGCTCCTCCTGCTCCTCCGTCAGATCGCCCTCGTCGAACCGGCGTACCGCCTGGCGTTCCATGAGCTGGCGCAGCAGTTCCACGACGGTGAGCACCAGTTTCATCAGGTCGCGTTCGACCGTGTCCGGCTCCAGGTCCAGGCTGCGGCGCCGGCCGTCGCGCGGTGCCGGGTGCCGGTCGCCGCCGGGGTCGGCGGTCACCGCGAGTCCTCGAAGGGCGAGGGGACGCGCGCGTTCACCGAGCTGATGAGCGCGTTGAGGTCGATACGGACCAGGTCGACGTCCGCGATGCGCAGCGTGATGTCCCCCTTGATGACGACTCCGCCGGCCAGCAGCCGGTCGAGCAGATCCACCAGGGCTATCTCGCGGCGTTCGACGACGGTCAAGACCCCTCCTCCTCGGCGATTTCCTCACCGGCGAACGAATAGGCGGCCCAGGGTCCGGTGAGTTGCACCCGTATTCCGGGCGTGCCGTCCTTCGTGCGGTCGACCTGTTCCACGAATTCCTCGGATTTCACACGGGGCACGAGATACGCCGCATTGAGTACATTGCGCCCGGAGGCACCGGAGAGCGTGGGATTCTGCGGGGCGTGCAGCCGGGAGTCCTCGGCGGCCCCGGAAAGGGTGTCGTGCAGCCGGGTCGCGAAGGACTCGGCGCGCTGCCACAGGTCGTCCTGCGATTTCGTCCGCATCCGCCGCTGTCGCAGATAGTCCCGGCCGGACGCCGGCTTCGGCGCGGGCGGGGCGGACGCCCCGGGTTCCGGTTCGGGCTCGACGTAGACCTTGACGCCCCATTCGACCCGGCCCTCCAGCCGGTCCAGGGTGCGCAGGAAGCTCTCCTCCCGCGCCTCCATCATGGTCCGTACGCCGCTGTCGTCGCGGAACACGGTGCCGAGCCGCAGCGGCAGCGGGCTGGTGACGGTGGTGAGCGCGTCGATCACCCCTGGTGGGCGCGGGCGACGGCGGTCAGCCAGTCCAGGTCCTCCAAGTGCGCGCGCAGCGGGTCCTCGGCGAAGTCCGCCTCGTCCACATGACTGACGACCGCCACCAGACCGCGGTGGGCCAGCAGCCGGGGCGGATCGCCGCCGACTCCGGTCAGCTGGGCCTGGAGCGGCTTGCCGTAGGGGCGGCAGACCGCGTACACGTACCGCAGTCCTGTCACGTGGACTCCTCCTGTGCGCGGCGGGGTTCCAGTTCTTCCAGCCGGGCCAGCCGCTCGCGCAGCTCGGCGTTCTCCTCGCCAGTTCGTCGCGCCGGGCGCGCGAGGACAGTGCAGGGTCGGACTCCCACCAGTCGATGCCCATCTCCTTCGCCTTGTCGACGGAGGCGACGACGAGGCGCAGCTTGATGGTGAGGAGTTCGATGTCCAGCAGGTTGATGCGGATGTCGCCCGCGATCACGATGCCCTTGTCGAGCACCCTCTCCAGGATGTCGGCGAGGTTGGCGCCGCCGCCCTGCCCATAGGGCTCGGGAAGCCGGCTGGGGTGGTCATCGGCGGCTCCGGCTCTCAGACCGGTCCTCGTCCTCGTACTCGTCCTGCGGCTCCTCGTCCTCCTCGTACTCGTCGGACTCGTCGGACTCGTCGGCGGGCTCGGACTCCTCTTCGTACTCGTCCGAGGGTTCCTCGTCCTCGTACTCCTCGTCCTCGGGTTCCGTGCCGGACTCGTCCTCTTCGGCGCCCTCGGCATCCTCGTCGTACTCGTCCCGCGGGCCCTCGTTCTCCTCCTCGGCGACGGCGTCCTCGTGGCTGCGGACGACCTCGCCGTCGCGGATCTCGCCCCGCCAGCTGTCCTCGGCCTCGCCCTTGATGGTGATGAAGCGGGCGAAGTGCTTCAGGTCGAGGCGGGCGCGGCGGCCCTGGGCGCGCCAGATGTTGCCCGTCTTCTCGAAGAAGCCCGACGGGTAGTACTCGATGACCAGCAGGACGCGGGTGAGATTGTCGTCGAGGCGGTGGAAGGAGACGACGCCCCTCGTGGTGCCCTTGGCACCCTCGGAGGACCAGGCGATGCGGTCGTCGGGGACCTGCTCGGTGGTCTTCGCCTTCCAGCTGCGGCTGGACCAGAGGACCTTCGCCTGCCAGTCCGACGTCACGTCGTCGGCCTTGTTCGCGCTCTTGACGCCCTTGGCGAAGGTGCTGAAGTCCTGGAACTGGGTCCACTGGTCGTAGGCCGTGCGCAGCGGCACGCCGACATCGATGTGCTCCATGATGACGGTGGGCTTCTGGCCCGCGGAGCTCTTGCGCTTGCTCTTGCCGCCGCCCAGTCCCTTGAGTGCGCCCATCACATTGTCCTTGGCCCTCGATGCCCCGAGTTCGACCGCGCTCCGCAGCGGGCTCTTCCTTCGGCGAGCTTCCGGCCGCCGTCGAGGGCGAGCTTCGCGAAGCCCGGGCTGTTGCCTTCGGCGATGTCGTTGAGTTTGTTCGTGGTGTCGCCGAGCTTGTGGCCGAGGCCGGTCAGCAGCCGGGTGGCCTGGGCCGCGAGATAGTCCTGCACTTCGGCTTTGAGCCGGTCGGCGGCCTCGCTGTGGGCCACGCCGGCGAGCGGGTTCTTCGCCGCCCCGTTCACGCTGTCCCGCGCGGCGGAGCCGGCCCGTCCGAGGGTCTCGGTCATCGCTCACCGCCTCCCTTCGCCGTACGGGAGCGGGCGCCCCGGGACGCGGACGCGGCCTTCTTGGCGGCCGTCCGCCGCGCGGGGGCGGACTTCTTCGCCGCCGCCTTCTTGGCGGGGGCGGACTTCTTCGCCGGGGCCGCCTTCTTCGCGGCCGCCTTCTTCACCGGCCGCTCGGGTTCCGGTTCCGCGGAGTCCCGGTCCTCTTCGTCCCTGGCCTCTTCGTCCCTGGCCTCTTCGTCCGTGGCCTCGTCACCGTCGGCCTCGGCCCTGTCCTCGTCCTTGTCCCCGGCCCTGTCCTCGTCCTCCTCCTCGTCCTCGTCCTCGTCCTCGTCCTGCGGGACGACGCCCGACAGCCGGTCCCGCACATCGGCGGTACGGTCGTGCAGCCGGTCGGCGAGGAGTCGAGCTGCCGCTCGACCAGGGCCCCGGAGGCCGCCTTGCCGACGCCCCGCAGATCACCGCGCAGCTGGTCGCCGATCTCCTTGAACTGCGGGTTGTCCCGCAACTGCTGGGACAGCAGGTCGGCGACCATGCGCGGGCTGAGGTTCAGCTTCTTGCCCGCCACCAGGCCACCGACGGCGACCGCCGTCTTCAGCTTCTTGGTCCGTCCGAGGAAATATCCGGCCCCTATCGCGAGGCCCAGTCCCATTCGGTTCATCGTGGTGCCGTCCCGTCCCCAGTACCCGCGCCGGTGCGCGTCGCCGTCTCCAACCGGTCCAAAAGTTCGTCCTCCTGCCGGTCGAACTCCTCCTCGCTGATCTCTCCGGACTCCAGCCGCTCCTCCAGACGTGCCAGTTCGGCCCGTATCGTGGCGGGGTCGTAGTAGATGCGCTCGGCTTCCCTGAGCACCTGCTGGACGACCCAGCCGCTGCCGCGCACCGGTGCCAACGGCAGCAGCAGCACCTCCGAGATCAGGCCCATGTCGTCACCCCGCTCCGGTGTCCGTTCCGCCGGCCGCGGTGCCCGCCGGCTCGGCCGGGCCGGGCTCGACGAAGCTGTACGGCGGCAGCGGGCCGTTCAGACGCACTTCGAGGTGGGGCAGGTCCTTGCGGGCCCGGTCCACCGCTTCCAGGAACTCGCCGGCCGTGTCGCGCGGTACCAGGTACGACACATTGGCGAGCCAGCCCGTGGACTCGGGGCCCACGCTCACCGCGTCGGCCTCCGGTTCCAGGACACCTTCCAGCGTGCGGGCGTCCTCCGCCTCCTTGGCCTTGACGGCCGCGGCGACCATCTCGCCCAGCTGGATCTTCTGCTCGTAACTGCCGCCGCCGGACTCCCGGTTGGCCTCCGCGAGAGCGCGGATCTCCGGGTTGCCGGCCATCACGTGGTGCAGCACCGCGTCCTCGACGTGGTTGGCCTTCACGTTGTACTCGACCCTGCCGTCCAGGGCCCGCAGCCGCTCCTCGTAGTGCCCGGCGCGCTCGGCGAGGACCGTGGTCACGGCGTCGTCGTCGGGGGCGACACTGCCGAACCGCATGGGCAGCACACAGCCGGCCGCTCCGGCCTCGCTGAGCACGTTCTGGTGGGCGAGCAGTTCCCGGCGCTTGGGCCGCAGCCCCTCGGGGGCGTCGCTGACGAGGGCCGCCAGCCCGCCCTCGCGCAGGACACGCACCGGCAGCGACGGGTCGCCGACGCCGCCCACACCGTCGGGGAGGCCGGGGTGCGAGGTCGCCGTGATGCCGTAGATGTACGTACTCACTCCTGCTCCTCCTTCCGGCGGGACGAGGTGCTCCTGCGGGCCCGCGGACGCGACTCGGTCTCCCGCTCGCCGCCCTCGCGCGCCTGCTTGAAGGCCTCGGAGACGGTCTCGGCGGCGCCGGACAGCGCCCCTTGGACTTGCCGCGGGCGCCGGACTCGGTGACCTCGCCGACGATCTCGGGCAGGCCCGGGCTCTTGCGGGGCCCGGCCTCCAGGTCGAGCCGGTTGCACGCCTCCGCGAAGCGGAGATAGGTGTCGACGCTCGCGACGACGACACGGACGTCGATCTTCAGGATCTCGATGCCGACCAGGGACACGCGCACGAAGGCATCGATGACGAGCCCCCTGTCCAGGACAAGCTCAAGCACGTCATAGAGACCGCTGCTGCCGCCTCCACCACCGGTCTGCTGTGCCGGTACTACTGTCATGCCGACATTTCCTCCCTGTCTGTGGGTGTGGGTCCGGTCGGGCGGCCTACCGGCCGCCGGGCCTGTGTGCGTCCGCCCGCCCGCGTTCGTAGCGGCGGACCCTCCGGTACCCGGTGAGCTGCCCTTCGGGATCCAGCTCGACCTGGTAACTCGCCATCAGGCTCATCGTGTCGGGCACCCGCTCGAGTTCGAGGACCTCGACCTCCAGCGACCAGCCCTCCTCCGTCTGCTCGAAGGACGACACGGACTCGGCTTCCATCCCGGTCAGCTCCGCGAGCTGCCCGCGCGCCTGGCGCAGCAGCTCCATCGGGCTCCGCCGACGGGTGGTTCCGCTCTTCTTCGTTCCGCTGTCCGATGCGTGGGAGTCCCGGGGTTCCTGTGCGCCCTGTGACTCTTCGGTGTTCTTCGTGTTCGACATGGCCACCTCGCACTTCGGGTGGCCGCAAGAGTGTTCGCCAAACCTCTGTGTGCCCGCCGGTTCCCCATGGCCGGGCATCGTGCCTGATCACGGGGGTGCGGTAGCGGTTCAGTCGCGGAGCGCGGCCAGCCGGCGGCGGGCCGGTGCCAGGGCGCGTCCCCGGCGCGGCAGGTCCGACCAGGGGTCGGTGCGTGCCTGCTCGACGGCGTCGGCGACGGTCCAGCGGCGGGCGTGCAGCTCCGGATCGTCCAGTTCGTCCCGGGAGATGGGCACGGCGACGGGGGCGCCGGGCAGGGCGCGGACGGTGTAGGGGCGACGGCGGTCTGCGCGTAGGCGTTGCGGTGGCTCTCCAGGGTGCGGCGACCGGCCCGTACGATGCGCGCACCGACGTCGCTCACGACACGATCGCCTCCCCGCCAGCGGCCGCCCGGCCGCCGCGATCGACTCGGCGTCGATCCCGGCCGCGTGCAGCTGCTCCCCGGGGAGGCCGACCCCGGCATGATGCGCACACCGAGCCGCACCAGCCGCGGTACCGGACGTCCGTCGGCGAAGGCCTCCGCCACCGCGTCCCCGAGGCCGCCCTCCGGATGGTGGTCCTCCACCGTCATCAGACAGCCGGTCTCCTCGGCGGCCCTGCGCAGCGTCTCCCGGTCGACCGGCTTCACCGAGTACAGATCGATCACCCGTACGGCGATGCCCTCGCCGTCCAGTGCCTCGGCGGCGGCGAGCGCCTCGGGCACGGTGACGCCCGCAGCGACGAGGGTGAGCCGGTCGCCGCCGGAGGAGCGCAGCACCTTGCTGCCGCCGACGGGGAACTCCTCGCCGGGGCCGTAGATCACCTCGCTCGCGCCGCGCGAGGTGCGCAGATAGCGGATGCCGTCGAGGCCGGCCATCGCGGCGACCAGCCGGGCGGTCTGGTTGGCGTCGCACGGGTACAGCACGGTCGAGTCGTGCACCGCCCGCATCATCGCCAGATCCTCCAGACCCATCTGGCTGGGGCCGTCCTGGCCGATGGCGACCCCCGCGTGCGAGCCGACGAGGGCGAGGCCGGAGCCGCTGACCGACGCCATGCGGATGAAGTCGTGGGCGCGGGTGAGGAACGCGGCGAAGGTCGCGGCGTACGGTGTCCAGCCGCGCGCGGCCATGCCGACGGCGGCGGCGACCATCTGCTGCTCGGCGATGTAGCACTCGAAGTAGCGCTCGGGGTGTTCCTTGGCGAAGGCCTCCGCGCGCGTGGAGTCGCCGACCTCCCCGTCGAGGACCACGATGTCGCCGCGGGCGGTGCCGAGGGCGGACAGTGCCTCGCCGAAGGCGTCGCGGGTGGCCACCTCCTCGCCCTTGTCCCAGCGGGGCGGCTCCGCCCGCCCGCCGGGTCCGGGGCGCGGTGCCGGGTCGGCGGAAGGGGCTGGACCCGGACGCGCAGATCGCGGGGGCCGCCGAGTTCGGCGATGGCCTCGTCGGCCTCCGGCAGCGGTTTGCCGTGCAGTCCCTCGCGGTCCTGGACCGAGGCGACGCCCTTGCCCTTGAGGGTGCGGGCGAGGATCACGGTGGGCCGGCCCTTGGTGGACACGGCCTCCTCGTAAGCGCGGTCGACGGCGTCCACGTCATGGCCGTCCACCTCGACGGTGTGCCAGCCGAAACCCTGGAAGCGGCGGGCGTAGGCGTCCAGGTCGTGGCCGTGCCGGGTGGGGCCGCGCTGTCCGAGCCGGTTGACGTCGACGATCAGCGTGAGGTTGTCCAGATGTTCGTAGGCGCCGTGCTCGGCGGCCTCCCACACGGAGCCCTCGGCCAGTTCGCTGTCGCCGCACAGCACCCACACCCGGTAGCCGGCGTGCTCCAGCCGCTTCCCGGCCATCGCGATGCCGACGCCGACGGGGAACCCCTGGCCGAGCGAGCCGGTGGCCGTCTCGACCCAGGGCAGCCGCCGTGGCGTGGGGTGGCCTTCGAGACGGCTGCCGTTCTCGCGGAAGGTGAGCAGTTCCTCGTCGTCGATGGCGCCGGCCGCCTTGTACACGGCGTACATCAGGGGCGACGCGTGGCCCTTGGAGAGGACGAAGCGGTCGTTGCCGGGGTGGTCGGGGCGCTCGAAGTCGTAGTGGAGGTGGCGGGCGAACAGTACGGCCATGAGGTCCGCCGCGGACATCGACGACGTGGGGTGCCCGGAGCCGGCGGCGGCCGCGGCACGGACGCTGTCCACCCGCAACTGCTGTCCCAGCTCGACGAGTTCACCGGTGTTCATGAGTCTCCTTCGGTGGGTCGGTCGGTACGCCTGACAGGGCCGGGCGCGACATCGGGGCCGGGCTCCGGCTGCCCATGCGGCGGGGTCACGGTGGCGGCCCGGCCCTTGGCCGGTACCCGCGCGAGCTCCGGGGACGCCGTGTCGAGCGGCACCGACCAGGACCGCACGAGCCCCAACTGGACGGCCTGACGGGGCAGTACGGCGTCGAGGAGCCAGTCGGCGGCCACCCGAACCCGGTTGCCCGGCATCGCCGCGAGGTGGTAGCCGCGGGTGACCGCGCCCGCCGCCACCCCGGAGAGATTCACACCGAGCGGGTTCGCGGCGGCCTTGGCGCCGCCCAGGTCCACCACGAATCCCAGGTCCTTGTGCCGGTAGGCCTGCCGCTCGCCGTCGCCGAACGACGCGGCGATGTTGTGCGCGCACACCCTGCCCTGCCGCCAGGCGTGCTGCGCGGTCGTCGGGGTGTACGACCCCGGCTTCTCCAGGTCCGGCACGGCCGCCGCGTCGCCGCAGGCGAACACCTCGGGCCGGCCCGGCACCCGCAAGTGTGCGTCGACGAGCAGCCGGCCGCGTTCCAGGGGCAGTCCGAGGGATTCGGCGAGCGGGTCGGGGCGTACGCCCACACACACACCAGGGTGTGGGTGTCGACGAACTCCCCGTCGGTCAGCAGCACTCCGTCGTGCGTGGCCTCCTTCACGGAGGTGCCCGTCCGCACGTCGACGCCCTGTTCCCGCAGCACGGTGTCGGCCGTGCGGGAGAGGCGTTCGTCCAGTTCGGGCAGGACCCGGTCGGCGACGTCGAGGAGCAGCCAGCGTGGCCGCATACCGGTGCGCACCGGGTGACTGTCGACTTGCGCGTCGGTGAACAGCTGTCCGTGCGCGGCGACTTCGGTGCCGGTGTAGCCGGCACCGACCACGACGAACGTACAGCGGGCCGCGCACCGCTCGGGGTCGTCGGCCTCGGTGGCCAGCTCCACCTGGCGGGTCACGTGGTCGCGCAGATACAGCGCCTCGGGCAGGCCGCGGAAGCCGTGGGCGTGTTCGGCGACACCGGGAATCGGGAGCAGTTTGTTGACACTGCCGGCGGCGAGGACCAGGCGGTCGTAGCCGAGGGTGCCGCCCTCGCCCTCCGGGCCGGTGTAGTGCACCTGCCGGGCGTCGAGATCGATGCGGTCGGACTCCCCAGCACCGGTTCGACGTGCGGCAGTGTGCCGGAGAGGGAGACGGTGACCCGGCGGGGTTCCAGGATGCCGGCGGCGACCTGGGGCAGCAGGGGCAGGTAGAGGAAGTAGTCGGTCGGGTTGAGCAGGGTGATCTCGGCGCGGCCCCGGGCCAGCCGGGAGAGCGTCCCGGCCGTGCGGTATCCGGCGAAGCCGGCACCGACGATCACAATGCGGGGTCGACTCACGGTTCGCCTCCGGCGTACGTCGGGAGACTTCCGCGTCCCCTGGGCGGGGGCCCAAACGTGCGGGGGTTTTCGGCGGGCTGGGGATACCCGGGCGGGGTCGCGGGGGTGCTCGGTCGTGCCCGGGTGAGCCTTCGGTGGCGCCCGCCGAGGCGCCTTTGCGGGGGCTCCGGCGTGGGGGCGGGTCGGGGGGCGCGATTGCGGGGGCTCCGGCGTGGAGGCGGGCCGGGGGTGTTGCGCAGCCCGGCGCTTGCGGGGTGCTGCCGTCGGGCCCACCCGTGCCGCCCCAGCGGCACGACTGCCCGCCGGAGCTGGGGGAGGAGGGCGGGGGAACGGAGGGCGGAGGGACGCCGACGGGCCGTGCCGCAGCGCGCGCCCAGTTGCGTACGGCCTGCGCACGGTCGCCGGCGTGCCACTGGGCGACGCCGGGGTGGTACTCGCTGAGAGGGGTGGCGGGCGCGGTCTCCAGCATGTCGCGCCAGTGCCGGGCGACGAGTCCCCCGCCGGGCGGATCCGCCGCGAGATGGGCACAGGCCCAAGGGCAGTCACGATCGTGATCGACTCCCAGAGCGTCAAGGCCGCGGAGACCGTCGGCAAGGACTCCCGCGGTTACGACGCGGGCAAGAAGATCAATGGCCGCAAGCGTCATATGGTCGTCGACACCCGCGGCCTGCCCCTGCTCGTCATGGTCACCCCGGCCTCGCTCACCGACCGCGACGCGGCCAGAGAGGTCCTCTTCCGCCTGCGTCTGATGCACCCCGAGATCACCATCGTCTGGGCCGACTCCGCTTATGCCGGAAAACTCGTGGACCGGGCAAGGAAGCACCTCAACCTCACGCTCAAAACGGTGAACCATCCCAAGGACGCGTCCGGCTTCATCGCGCTGCCCCGCCGCTGGGTGGTCGAGAGGTCACTGGCCTGGATGATGCACGCGCGTCGGCATGCCCGGGACTACGAACGGCTCGTCCAGCACTCCGAAACATTGATCACCTGGGCCGCGATCACGCTGACGACCGGAAGGTTGGTCATGGCCCTACTTCGTACGGGTGGCTGAGGCTTGCCGGGTGTCCGCGCCGGAGCTGACGTGCCGCTGGGTCTCCTGGGGGCCGTGCCAGTCCAGGCACATCACGGTGGCGTCGTCGACGAGCTGGCCTCCGGCAGCGTCCAGGATGGCGGACGTCAGTGTCAGCGCGACCTCCCGAGGGTGCAGGTCCCGGGTGCCCGCCAGCAGGGCGGGCAGGTCGATCTTCTCCATGGTGTTCGAGCATGCCGTCGGTCAGCATGAGCAGTCGGTCATGGCGGCGCAGATCGATGTCCTGAACGCGGTAGGGGTGGGGCACGCGCACGGACAGCCCGAAGGGATGGTCTACCTCGCAGGTGATCGTCTCCACGGTCCCGTCGCGCATGCGCAGCGGCCAGGGTGGCCGGCGTTGACGAGCTGGGCGCGCCCGGTGTGGAGGTTGATGCGCAGCAGCTGTCCGGTGGCGTGGCCGTGGCCGTGGCCGGCCAGAGCTTGGTCGGCCAGGTGGGCCTGTTCGGCCAGGCCGGCTCCTGCCCGGCGGGCGCCGCGCAGAGCGCTCACCAAGACCGTGGCGGCCAGGGCGGCGTCGATGTCGTGGCCCATGGGATCGGTCACCGACAGGTGAAGGGCGTCGCGGTCCAGGGTGTAGTCGAAGGTGTCGCCGCTGAGGTCTTCGGAGGGCTCCAGGCTCCCGCACAGTGTGAACTGTGCGGCCTCGCACGTCAGTGACGAGGGCAGCAGCTGGTACTGGATCTCGGCTGCCAGGGTGGGGGCCTGGAGCGTTTGCCCCAGGTGTAGAGGTCGGTGAAGCGCCCGTTGGCGATCACGATGTAGGCCAGGACGTGGGCGGCTTCCCCGATCTCATCAAGGACGTCTTCGCCGGGGGCAGCCGGCAGGAGGAGTTCCAGGAGCCCGATCGCATCCCCCGATTGGTGACCGGCACGATCACCCGCTGTCCCTGGTCGGCGGCCTCCTGGTACAGCCGCTGGGTTCGGATCACCTTTTCGTAGACGCTGCCGAGGAGCGGATCCGCTCCGCTTCTCGCCCCCTTCCTCGGCACCGACGGTGGACAGCCGTGCCACCGCTTTCCCTGTCAGGTCCACGATGAGGAAAGAGACCCTTCGGGCCCTGAAACGCCGCCGCAGGTCCTCCGCGACAACATCGACGGCCTCCACCGGCGCCGCCTGCTCCGCTGCCGTCAGCAGCCGGGAAAGCTCACTCCGCCCACCGCTCACGTCACGATCCCTTCACCGGCCCCTGCTACCAGCTTGGGCACCGCCACGGTGAACGTCAATCGCCGCCCGTCACGGTAAGTGAAGACTGGCGATATGAGCCCAAGCGAATGGCGCCGCTGCTGCAATCCGTCAGCCGTCCGTGCCGTTGTCCCGTGCCATCGAACCTGGACCAGTTGCCATCGAAGTCGGATACCCGGCAGTCGTAGCGTTGTCGGCTTTCTCTGTCCCCGTGACCGAGGTAGAGGAGCACCTCATGCGGACTCCGGCAGCTCCTTGAGGCGGGACAGGTCGGCAGCAACCATGCTGGCATCACGCTCGAGTCCGCGTCACTCATCTCAGGCCGACGGCGCAGGGTGAAGATCACTTCGCTGCCTGCTTCGCTGACGATCACGCGGACGGGGTTGTAGACGGTCTCTCCTGAGGGCAGCGTGACGTCGTGGTCGAGTACACCCAGTTCGTTGTGCGGCGCGAAGGCGATCACGACCCGTCCCATGGGAGAGGATTCCGCTACCCAATGATCTTCGGTCTTCTCGATGGCTTGTCCCAGGCCATGGGCCCAGGAGGGCAGGTTGACCGGGTCTGATGCGTAGGCATAGACGTAGTCGACGGGGCGGTCGATGTAGGTACTGAGGTGGCGTGATCCCTTACCGGTGCTGTTCATCGCAGTGACGGTAGCGAGTCGCTGTCACCGTCGTCTTGAAACGGATCGGACATGCATGACCTGCCGGACAGGCTCTGGGCGTAGCGGCTGTGTGGGGTCTCAGCCGGCTCGGTCCGACTTCGCTGTCATGAAGCCGCGACCGTCCAACTTCGATGGCAGATCCGGCCGCCGAGGGTGGGCAGCACGGTGGCGCGCAGCCGGTCGTTCTCGATGACGAGGGTGTCGTGCGTGCGGGGTTCGCGATGGCGGTCGTAGCCGTCGCGGACGGGGACGGGCAGCAGACCGCGCAGGGGCTCGTAGCCGATCTGCCGGGCCGTGTCGCGCGGCGGATCCCGCTTGTCGCGGTCCTCGACGCGGTGCGTCTCGTCGAGTGGCCGCAGGGGCGGCAGCGGGTTGTCGGGGCCCAGGAGTGCGGCGGGCAGCGTCAGTACCTCACGTCGGATCGTCGTCACGATCTCCGTGGAAGCCTCCGCGTGCCCGCCTGAACAGGGGCGCCGCGCGTCAGGTTTCCGCAAAGGCGGAGACCACCGTGTCGGCGAGGAGCGCGCCCGCCGTCCCGTCCGGGTCGAGGTCGGGGTCGTAGATGGTGACGGTGAGTCCGACGCAGCGCGGGGAGGTGAGCAACGGGCGCAGCAGGGCGAGGAGTTCGGCGGGCTGCAGGCCGTCGGGGTCGGGGCTGTCGACGGCGGGCATGACGGCCGGGTCGAGGACATCGGCGTCCAGGTGCACCCAGAAGCCGTCGAGTCCGGGCGCGGCGTAGGACTGGGCGGCGGCGCGGGCCAGTTCCTCGGCATCCCCTTCGCGCAGGTCTTCGACGGTGACGACGGGGATCTTCAGTGCGGCGAGCTCGGCGCGATCCTCCTCGAAGTAGTCGCGGATGCCGAGGAACCGTATGTCCTCGTCGCGCAGATAGGGGCCCAGCCCCTCCAGGTCGGTGAGGTCCTTCTGCCCGCGCCCGGTGGCCAGCGCGACCTCCTCGCCGCCTGCCGCGCCGACCCCGCCGGTGCTGCCGGGGTGCCGGAAGTCCGGGGAGGCGTCCACGGCGACCAGCCCGTACCGTCCGATGCGGCGCAGCGCGAGCGTGGCACCGAGCTGGACGGAACAGTCACCGCCGAGGACGACGGTCAGCTGACCGGCGCGCACATGGTGCTCCACGCGGTCGGCGAGTTTGCGGGTGTAGGCGGCGAGAGCGGCCGCGTTGAAGACGCCGTCGCCCTCCTTCCAGTCGCCCCGGTCGTAGCGCGGCGGCACGACCACCCCGCCCTCCATGGCGTGCAGTCGTTGGACGATCCGCTGCTCACGCAGTGCGCCGGCCAGTTTGTAACAGCCGGGCACGGTGCCGGGGGCGGGCGGCCGCAGGCCCAGGTTGGAGGGGGCGTCCACCACGACGATGTCTCGCATGCGGATCATCCTCACCCATGGGGAGTCCGGTCCTCAACGGCTCGTGGCCCTGTCACTGATCTTCGCCCAGCGCTGGTGGTCGCGCCAGGCGCCGTCGATGAAGAGCATTCTCGGGGAGAAGCCCTCCAGGTGGAATCCGCAGGCGCGGGCGAGGGCGATGGAGGCGGCGTTGCCGGGCTGCACGTTGATCTCCAGCCGGTGCAGCCGCATCGGGCCGAAGGCGTACCGCACCAGGAGGTCCAGGCCCTCGCGCATCAGCCCGCGCCCGGCCGCGTGGGCGAAGGCGCCGTAGCCGAGCGCCCCGCACAGGAAGCCGCCCTCGACGATGTTGTTGATGTTGATGAATCCGGCGAGGGCGCCGTCCGCCTCCTTCTCGCAGACCAGGAACCCGGCCTTCGTACGGTCCTCGATCAGCCGCCCGGCGTACGCGAAGTACGCGGCCTGGCTGTCCGGCGGGAACAGCCAGGGGTGGTGCAGGTCCTTGCTCTCCCGGGCACGGGCGGTGAACTCGGCGCCGTCCGCGTGGGTGAAGTGACGCAGGCCCACGCGGGGCCTTCGGCGAGGTAGCGGGAAGCGGTGTGCGGCACCCCGCCACCCTACGACGGGCGGTCAGCGCAGTGCCGGTTCGTCCAGTGTCAGCGTGCCCGCACCGGCGTCGAGTTCGGCCGGGACGCCGAACGGAACGGTGAGCGCGTCGTCGCAGTGGCCGAACCCGAACTGCTCGGCCACCGGCACCCCGAGACTCCCGAGCCGGTCGGCGAGCAGCGCCCGCACCCCGTCGTACGGCCCGCACTCCTTCCACGACCCGAGCAGCAGCCCGGACACCCCGTCCAGCCACCCGGCCCGCAGCAGCTGGGTGAGGTAACGGTCGAGACGGTAGGTCTCCTCCCCACGTCCTCCAGACAGAGCAGTCCGCCGCGCGCGGCGGGCCTGGCGTACGGGGTGCCGAGGTCGCCGGCGAGCAGGGTGAGGCAGCCGCCGAGGGTGACCCCGCGTGCCCGGCCGGGGACGAGCGCGGTGCCGTCGGAGTGGAGGGTGCGGACGGTCTCGGGTGCGAAGAGGGTCGCCTTGAGATGCCGCTGCGCCCGTTCGCTCTTGGTGAAGTCGATGCCGGCGGCCATCGGCCCGTGCAGGGTGACCAGGCCGAGGCGGACGGCGAACGCCTCGTGCAGCGCGGTGATGTCGCTGAACCCGACGAGGACCTTGGGCCCGGCGGCCCGCATGGCGTCCCAGTCGAGCAGGCCGGCCATGCGCTGGACGCCGTAGCCGCCGCGGGCGCAGACGACCGCGTCGACGGCGGGGTCGCACCAGGCGGACTGGAGGTCGGCGGCCCGGTCGGCGTCGGAGCCCGCGAGGTAGCCGAACTCACCGTGCCGGTCCAGGACATGAGGGCCGACGACCGGGTCGAGGTCCCAGCCGCGCAGCACGTCGAGCCCGGCCTGCAGCCGCTCCTCGGCACCGGGCCGCTGGGCGCGACCACGGCCACCCGGGCGCCGGGGCGAGCCGGGCCGGCCGGCGCAGTGCTTCCACCGAGGTCATGCTTCGAGCTCCAGGTGCGGTACGTCGGTCGGATTCATGCCGAACACCTGGGCGTACAGGGAGAGTTCCGCCTCCAGGGCGCGCACCATGGTCTCCGCCCGCCGGAAGCCGTGCCCTCGCCCTCGAAGGTGAGGTAGGCGTACGGGACGCCCCGGCCGGCCAGCCGGTCGAGGAACCGCTCGCACTGGGCGGGCGGGCAGATCACGTCGTCCAGTCCCTGGAGCATCAGGAAGGGGACGGAGAGCCGGTCGGCGTGCTCGACGGGCGAGCGCTCCGTGTACCGCTCGGGGACCTCGGCGCGCGGCCCGATCAGGCTCTCCAGGTACTGGGACTCGAAGTCGTGGGTCTCCCCGTGCCCCAGCCGGCCAGGTCGAGCACCGGATAGCTGATGGTGCCGCAGGCGTAGACGCCCGTGCCGGTGAGCGAGGCGGCGGCGGTCCAGCCGCCGGCGCTGCCGCCGCGGACGGCGAGCCGGTCGCGGTCGGCGGTGCCCTCGTCGGCGAGGGCGAGCGCCACGGCGGCGCAGTCCTCGACGTCGACCACGCCCCACCGGCCGCGCAGCCGGTTGCGGTACTCCCGCCCGTACCCGGTGGAGCCGCCGTAGTTGACCTCGGCGACGCCGATGCCGCGCGAGGTGAAGTAGGCGATCTCCAGGTCGAGCACGAGCGGCACCCGGCCGGTGGGACCGCCGTGCGCCCAGATGACGTACGGCGGCAGCTCGTCGGCGGGACCGGTGTGCCCGGGGTGGTGCGGCGGATGGACCTGGGCGTGGATCTCCCGGCCGTCCGGTCCCGTGAAGGTGCGGATCTGCGGCTCGGGGTAGTACGCGGGGTCCACGGCGTCCTCGTGGCGGGCGCCGATCACCCGGGTGCGGCCCGTGCGGGTGTCCAGCTCCACCACCTCGTGACCGCTGCGCGGCCCGGCCCCGACGGAGACGACCCGTTCTCCGAGGGCCGCCACGGACGGGGCGAACTCCGTCCAGGGGCCGACGGCGTCGACGACCTCGCCGGTCTCGGGGTCGAGGATGCCGAGCACGGGGGCGCCCCGGCCGTGCAGGACCGCTATCAGTCCGTCGTCCAGCGGGGCGAACCAGTTGTGGCCCAGTTTCCACAGCGGTCCGCCGAACTCCTCCTCGCGCGGGCAGAGCGGCTCCCCGTCCCGGTAGAGGTTCCACCAGCCGGTGCGGTCGCTGACGTGGAGCAGCCGGCCGTCGTGGGTCCAGTCGGCCTGGGCGACGGACTCCTCGGGTCCGCCGGCCACCGTGCGGGCGTCGCGCAGGGTGCCGTCGGCGGCGACGTCGGCGACGAGCAGCTCGGTGCCGTCCCACGGCATGCGCGGATGGTCCCAGCCGATCCAGCAGGCGCGGCGCCCGTCCGGCGACAGGCGCGGCCCGGTGACGAACCGGTGCCGCCCGTCGCTCAGTTCCCGTACGGCGTCCCGGTCGCCCGCGGCGGAGCCGTCCAGCGGTACGGCGGCCAGAACCCGGCGCACGTCACTGGGGCCGTCGCCGGTGAACTCCTCGAGGACGCACCACACCTCGCCGCGCTCCGGCAGCAGCACCGGATCGGCCCAGCGCAGCCCCTCCCCGACCGGGGACACGGGCGTGAGCGGGCGGGGCTCGGTGCCGGGCTCGTACCGGTAGAGCCGCTGGTCGGCGAAGTTCGCGAACACCACGAGCGGGGCGCCGTCCCGCACGGTGCCGGCCCAGGGGCGGCCGCCGTACTCGATGACGCGGGTCCGCACGTTCCACGGCGCCGGCAGGACCGGCTCCTCGGTCCCGTCGGCGTGCCGCCGTACGAGGGTGCGGCGGCCGGCCTCGGCGGGCCGGGGCTCGGTCCACCACACCTCGTCCCCGACGAAGCCCGTGAACTCGGGGCTGCCGTCATGGGCCGCGGCCGTCGCCGCGCCGATGGGCGAGGGCCACTCGCCGTACGCCAGGGTCCGCACTGTCTCCCTCATCCGCTCAGGCCGTCCGCATGAAGCGGTCGAGGACGCGGACACCGAACTGGAGCGCCTCCACCGGCACCCGTTCGTCCACCCCGTGGAACAGGGCCTGGTAGTCGAAGCCCTCCGGCAGCTTCAGCGGCGCGAACCCGTAGCCGGTGATGCCGAGCCGGGAGAACTGCTTGGCGTCCGTGCCGCCGGACATGCAGTACGGCACCACATGGCCCTCGGGCGCGAACTCCTCGATGGCGGCCCGCATCCGGGCGAAGGTGGGCGTGTCCACCGGCGCCTGGAGCGCCACCTCGTGGTGCGCGAACTCCCAGTCGACATCCGGCCCGGTGAGCCGGTCCATGGTCGCCCGGAACTCCTCCTCGGCCCCCGGCAGATAGCGGCCGTCGACATGCGCCACGGCCTCCCCGGGGATCACGTTGACCTTGTAGCCGGCGTCGAGCATGGTCGGGTTGGCGCTGTTGCGCACGGTGGCCTCGACGAGCTTGCCGGCCGTGCCGAGCTTCTCCAGCAGGGCGTCCGCGTCGGACAGGTCCGTCCGGATGCCGTACACGGCGGCGAGTTCGGTGAGCGCGGCGCGCACGGTCGGGGTGAGCCGCAGCGGCCACTCGTGCTCGCCGATGCGGGTGAGGGCGGCGGCGAGCCGCGTCACCGCGTTCTCCCGGTTGACCTTGGAGCCGTGGCCGGCCCGGCCGCGCGCGGTGAGCTTCATCCACGCCGTGCCCCGCTCCCCGGCGGCGACGGGGTAGATCTGGCGGCCGCCGCCGTCGTGGAAGGTGAACGCGCCGGACTCGCTGATGCCCTCGGTGCAGCCCTCGAAGAGGTGCGCGTGCCGGTCGGCGAGGAATCCGGAGCCGTCCTCGGCGCTGTCCTCCTCGTCCGCGGTGAACGCGATCACCACGTCCCGCCGGGGCCGTATGCCCTCGCGGGCCCAGGACCGCACCACGGCGAGGATCATCGCGTCCATGTTCTTCATGTCGACGGCGCCACGCCCCCAGACGACGCCGTCGCGGACCTCCCCGGAGAACGGGTGCACGCTCCAGTCGGCCGCCTCGGCCGGGACGACGTCCAGATGGCCGTGGACTAGCAGCGCGTCGGCGGACGGGTCGCTGCCCTCCAGCCGGGCGACGACGTTGGTGCGGCCCGGGGTGCGCTCCAGGAGCACCGGCTCGAGACCGGCCTCGGCGAGCCGCGCGGCGGCGTACTCGGCGGCGGGCCGCTCCTGGCAGTCGCCCCCGCCCCTGTTGGTCGTGTCGATCCGGATCAGGTCGGACGTGAACGTCACGACCTCGTCCAGGGCCCGCTCGTCAGCCATACTGCTCCTCCACCGCGGCCGAGGCGATCGTGGTGACCGCCTTGAAGGTGCGGATCCCGTCGTACATGGTCCCGCTGGTGTACGTCACCTTCCGCTCGCCGGTGCGGGTGACGCCCGGCACGACGGTGACGGCCATCGCCAGATGCTCGGCGTCGAACTCCACCGCGACGGTGAAGGGCCCGCCGTCGACCGGCTCCCCGCGCACCGCCAGCGCGGCGGCGTCCCTGGCCGCGGCACGGATGTCGGCGGCCGTCCGGGCGGGAGTGCGGCACACGGCCGCGTACCGGGACACATGGTCCTTGACGGCGACCTTCAGCGCCTCCGGCGCATAGCCGAGGGCGTCCTCGCAGGCCAGGTCGTCGCCGGTGACGAGGACGACCGGCACCCCGTACTCGGCGACCACATGCGCGTTGAGCAGGCCCTCGCTGGCCCGTACGTCGTTGATCCAGACGCCGGTGATGGAGTTGGGGAGGTAGGTGTGGGCGAAGACGCCTTCCATGCCGGCGCCGGTGTGGTAGCCGATGAAGGCGATGCCGTCCACGTCGCCGTGCTGCACGCCCTCGACCATGGACAGGGACTTGTGCCGCCCGGTGAGCATCTGGGCCCGCTCGTCCAGCTGCTCGAGGAGCAGGTTGCGCATGGTCCAGTGGGCTTCGTTGATCAGTACCTCGTCGGCGCCGCCGTCGAAGAAGCCCTGTACGGCGGCGTTGACGTCGGAGGTGAACAGGGCCTGCACCGCTCCCACTGGGGAGTCCCCGGCAGCACGTCGGCCGGCCAGGTGACACCGGTGGCGCCCTCCATGTCGGCGCTGATGAGGATCTTCATACGGGACACGCTACGTGGTTCCGGCGAATTCCGGCCAGCCTGTGGATAACTCCCACCGGTCCGGACCGGTGAGGGTCTCATGCCTCCTCACCAGGGGCTGCCCTACGCGGCGCGTCCCGTCACGTACCAGGTCGACGGGAGTTCGATACGGATGCCGTCGGGGCCGTGCTCGGTCGTGGTCAGCGGCAGGGCGCCGGTCGCCAGCACCGTCAGTCCAGCCGTGGTGAGGAACCCGGGCACCGCCGCGTCGGCGACCTCGCCGGGGGCTATGCCGTGCCGCAGGACGGGCGCGAGTTTGGGCGGCGGACCGCCGGGGCCCGTCGCGAGATCGCGCAGGACGGTCCCCGCCGCCTCGGACGGCTCGACGAGGAAGGCCCGGCCGCGCTCGCCGACCACCGCGGCGACGCCGTCCACCAGCGCCTGCCGGTCGCCGGCCTCGCACTGGTGCAGCACCCCGCGCATGTACACGTTGGCGTCGCCGAGTTCGGCGTGCAGCGCCTGCGACTCGGTCTTCTCCACGGCGTCCAGCCGCCGGTACTCCGCCTGCCCGGCCGGGTCGGCGGCGCGGGCCCGGTCCAGCGCGGCGGCGGACAGGTCGGCGCCGATCACCTGCGGGAACCGGTCGGCGAAAAACGGGTCTGCGTTCCGTTGCCGCAGCCGAGGTCCACCAGGGGCAGCCCGGGGTCGGTCAACCGCGGTTCGAACAGGGCCAGATGGCGGGCCGCGGTCAGCGCGGGCTCGGCGTCCCAGAACACCTCCCTGGCCCGTCCGGCGCCGCACGCCAGAACCCCTCCCAGGCCTCCCGGTACCGACTGGTCACGCTCATGCCCGACTCCCCAGGGTGCGATGCCGGCCCGCCCCGTGCGACGGTCGAATACGGTGTATCGCGCCCCGGGCGCGCGGACAAGCGCGCGGCGCACTCTTTCACGGCTCGTTCGCTCCCGGAACGCACCCTCGTACCACCGGGGTTCAGCGTCGTCGCGGCAGATTCAGCTCGAACCAGACGCTCTTGCCGGCCGCCGTCCGGCTGGTGCCCCACTCCTCGCGAGGGTGCTGACCACGCGCAGTCCGCGCCCGGACTCGTCCGTGGACCGGGCGTTCAGCAGCGTCGGCAGTTCGTGGTCGTCGTCCTCCACCTCGCACAGCAGCGTGTCACCGCGCACCAGCCGCAGGGCGACGGGACGGGTGTGGGAGTGCTGTACGGCGTTGGTGACGAGTTCGCTGACCATCAGCTCGGCGCTGTCGACGAGCTTCGGCAGACCCCACTCGTACAACTGCTCGCGGACCACCGCGCGGGCCCGGCCGGTCTCGGACGGTTCGGGAGCGATCCGCCATTCGGCGACGTCGTCGGGTTCGATGCCGCCGAGGCGGGCCATCAGCAGCGCCACGTCGTCCTTGCGGCCGCCGCGTGTGTTCAGCGCGCGGATGATGGTGTCGCAGGCGTCGTCCATGGAGGCGGCCGGGTGGGCGGCGGACTCGCACAGCGTGGCGAGCCCGACACCGATGTCCTCCCCGCGCACCTCGACCAGTCCGTCGGTGCACATCACCAGCCGGTCGCCGGGTTCCACGGGTACCCGCACCGCCTCGAAGGGCACTCCGCCGACGCCGATGGGCGCCCCGGTGGGCAGGTCGAGGAGTTCGCTGCGACCGTCGGCGGCGCGCACCAGCACCGGCGGGATGTGTCCGGCGTTGGCGAGGCACAGTTCGCTCGCGATGGGGTCGTAGACGCCGTACAGACACGTCGCGAGATAGGTGTCGCCGAGCCGCTGCGCCAAGTCGTCGAGGTTGCGCAGCAGTTGCGCGGGCGGCAGGTCGAGCGCGGCCATGGTCTGCACGGCGGTGCGCAGTTGCCCCATCATGGCCGCCGAGTTGAGTCCGTGTCCCATGACGTCGCCGACGACGAACGCGGTGCGGGCTCCCGGCAGTTTGACCGCGTCGAACCAGTCGCCGCCGACGCGTCCGAGCAGGGTGCCCGGCAGATAGCGGGTGGCGATGTCGCAGCCCGCCATGCGCGGCGGGATGTGCGGCAGCATGCTGTCCTGGAGCGTCTCGGCGACGTTCTCCTGATACGTGTACATCCGCGCGTTGTCGAGGACGAGGCCCGCGCGGGCGGCGAGTTCGGCGCCGGTGACCCGGTCCATGTCGTTGAAGACCTGCCGCTCCGGATGGCGCAGAAGGATCATGAAGCCGAGGACGGCGTGGCGGGCCTTCAGCGGGACGACCAGCATGGAGCGGCCGGTGATCAGCGGCCGGATGTCCCGCTTCTCGAACTGCGAGGCGACGGCGTGACCCATCTCCTCGCTGACGCGCGGCACGAGGACGGGTTCGCCGGTGGTCATGCACTGGAAGAACGGGGTGTGCGCCGGAAAGGGCATGGCCTCGCCGACGGGGACGACGTCGTCCCAGCGGCCGGGTTCGTCGGTGTGTTCCAGGGCGACCCGGTGCCACATGGTGGTGGTGTCCGGCACACCCTCGTCGAATCCCTCGCCGGCGACGACCTGTTCGCGCAGATAAGTGCCGGCGACGTCGGTGAAGCGGGGCACGACCGCCTTGCTGACCTCGACGATGGTGCGGGCCAGGTCGAGGAGGTGCCGATGCGGGAGCTGACCTCGTTGAGGAACTCCAGCCGCTCGCGGACGGCGGCGTACTCGAGGTCCTCGCCCTCGTCGAGCGGTTCCCCGGGGACCGGTTCGCCGGCCGCCGTCGCGCGGGCGGCCCGCGCCCGCCGCTCGCGGCGTCCGGCACGCCGGGACACACCCCAGTCGGGGTGACCGGCACCCGGTCGTTCTGGCTGAACTCCAGTATGGGATAGCCCAGTTCGAGAATCTGACTGGCGATGTGGGCGCCGTCGCCGACGCTCATGCTGGGGAGGATCTCGGGGAGCCGGCGGGCGAGGTCAGCGGAGCCGGGGAGGTCGGTGTGCCGGGCGAAGCCGGGCGCGATGCGTTCGCACGCCCCGGCGCCGTCCGTGTGCGGTCCGTCCGCGTCGGCGGCCAGCACCAGCAGCCGCTCGCTTCCCGGGCCGACCAGCGGGTAGGCCCACCACAGCACGTCGACCCGTCCGGCCCCGTCCGCGGCCAGCCGGGCCCGGCCCGCCGCCGGGTAGGACAGGCCCCCGCCGAGAGAGGCGCCGAGGCCGGGCCCCAGGCCGTCGTCGTGCTCTTCGTCCCCGGCGTCCCCCGGCTCCTCGGGCAGGGCCCCGGTCACGGGCAGCAGGTCGGCCGCCGGGCGGCCGAGCGCCTCCTCCCTGGGGAGCGCGAACAGCCGGCGCGCGCCCCTGCTCCAGTGGGAGACGAGTCCGTCGCGGTCGACCACGACCACGGCCAGCGGGATACGGCCGGCGCTCGCCGTGCCGTCTTCCGCGCGGTCGTCCGGAGGTGTGTCCCGCTCGGTGCCACGGTCCATGGCCCAGGCCCTCTCTCCCCGGCTGCGCAAGATCTGATCCGCCGTCACCAACCGTACGGGCACGGTCGGCCACGATGTGCGCCAACGCGGGAATTGCCCGCCCGTGCTCGCACCGGCGCGTGTTTCCGCGCGTGAGCGACCGTTTCAGTCCTCGTGCCCCAGTTGGAGGTCGCGTTCGGTGCGGCCGCCGCCGGCCACCTGGAGCACGGTCGCGACCGGCGGGTAACCGGCGGCGATGACGGTGTACTCGCCGGAGGACAGGTCGACGAACCGGAAGGTGCCGTCGGGTCCGGTGGTGAGGGTGTCGACGACGTTGCCCGCCGCGTCCAGCAGGGTCACGCGCGCCTCCTCGACGGGCCGTGCGCCGCCCGCCCGCACGGTCCCGCGCAGTACGGCGCCGCCGGCCAGCTCGACGTCCTGACGGGTCTCCCGCGCGGCCTGGACGGTGACGGGGAGGGCGGCGGGGCGGAACGCGGGCGCGCTCGCGGCGAGCGTGTACTCGCCCGCCACCAGGTCGGTGATGACATAGCCGCCCTCACGGCCGCTGCGGGTGCTCGCGACGACCTCTCCGTGGACGTTGGTGAGGGTGACGGCCGCGTCCCGCACCGGTGTGCCGTCGGCGGTGACGACCGTACCGGCGAGACGGCCCGCGCCGCCGAGGACGACGTCGAGTTCGACGGGCCGCTCGCCCACGGTCACGGAGACCGCCTGCGGCTGATGGCCGCCCGCGGCGGCGATCAGGACGTACGCTCCCGGCCCCGGTGTGGCCAGCGCGTACCGGCCGTCGGCGCCGCTGGCACCCCGTCCGGTCTGCTGTCCGGTGACGTCGATGAGGGTGAGCGCGGCGCGCGGTACGGCGGTGCCGTCGGGGTGCTGCACGGTGCCGCAGACGGGGATGCCGCCGGTGCGCGGGGAGCGGGCGTGCGGCACCTGTGCCGTGCGGCCGGCCGGGTCGGCGGTGGGGGTGTGGTGGGACACCAGCGGTTTCTCCTTGAGGAAGAAGGCGATGAGCAGGCCGAGGACGAGCACCGGCACGAGGTGGAGGAAGATGCGCGGCATGGCGTCGGCGTAGGCCTGGATGTAGGCGTCCCGCAGCTCGGGCGGCAGCGCGCGCACGAGTTCGGGGTGATCGACTCGGCGTCGGGGGCGGCGCCCGCGTGGGCGGGGAGGCGGTCCTCGAGCGCGCCGGCGAGCCGGCCGGCGAAGAGGGTGCCGAAGACGGCGGCGCCGACGCTGCCGCCGATCTGCCGGAAGTAGTTGTTGGCGCTGGTGGCGGTGCCGAGGTCGGCGGGGCGTACGGAGTTCTGCACGGCGAGGACCAGTACAGGCATCACCATGCCGATGCCGGTGCCGAGGACGGCCATCCAGACGCTGTAGTGCAGCCGGGGCGTGCCGGTCTCCAGGCGGGACAGCAGCCACATGCCGACGGCGGCGAGGGCGGTACCGGTGACGGGGTGCCACCGGTAGCGGCCGGTGCGGCTGATGAGCTGCCCGGAGATGATCGAGGCACCGACGATGCCGCCCATCATGGGCAGCATCAGCAGTCCCGACTCGGTGGCGGAGGCCCCGTCGACCATCTGGAGATACGTCGGGAGGTAGCTGGCGGTGCCGAACAGGGCGACGCCGATCACCAGCCCCACCAGAGCGCTGACGGTGAAGACGGAGTCGCGGAACAGCCGCAGCGGGATGAGGGGTTCGGCGGCGAACCGCTCGACGACGAGGAAGAGCACGGCGCTCACGGCGGCGCCCGCGCCGAGTCCGAGCACCGTGCGGGAGCCCCAGGCGTACTCGGTGCCGCCCCAGCTGGTCAGCAGCACCAGGCAGGTGGAGGCGGTGGCCAGCAGCAGGGTGCCGAGGACGTCGAAGCGGGCCCGCGCGGCCGGCTTGGGGAGCCTGAGCACGACGGCGACGACGGCCATGGTGACGAGGCCGAAGGGCACGTTGACGTAGAAGCACCAGCGCCAGGAGAGATGGTCGGTGAAGTAGCCGCCCAGCAGTGGTCCGGCGACGGAGGCGAGGCCGAAGGCGGCGCCGATCAGGCCCATGAAGCGGCCGCGCTGCCGCGCGGGCACGATGTCGGCCATGATCGCCTGGACGCCGATCATCAGGCCGCCCGCGCCGACGCCCTGCACCGCGCGGTAGGCGATGAGCTGGTCCATGGTGGAGGCGCGGCCGGCCAGCGCGGAGCCGACGACGAAGACGAGGATCGCGAACTGGAAGACGCCCTTGCGGCCGAGCAGATCGCCGAGTTTGCCGTAGACCGGCAGTCCGACGGTGGCGGTGAGCAGATAGGCGGTGATCGCCCAGGACATCCTGTCCAGGCCGTGCAGCTCGCCGACGATCCTCGGGAGCGCGGTGGCGACGATCATCTGCTCCAGGGCGGCGAGCAGCAGCGCCGGCATCAGCGCGAGGAAGACGAGCCGGACCCGGCGCGGGCTCAGGCCCCGTTCGGCCACCGGGGCCGGGGGCGGCGGGCCCCGGCCGGTGGTGCCGTGACCGGCTCGTCCTGCGTCAGAGTGATCCCGCCCACGTGCCGCTCCCTCGTCGCGCCGCCGGACGATTCCCGCGTAAAAGCGACAACTACGAGCAAGCGCGGAGAGTTACGGGACAGAGAAGGACCGTATCGAGATCACTCGAACCGGTGAGAAGTCAACTCCCCACTTCCTGCGAGGCGTTGCGGCCGCTCACTTCTCGACCTGGGTGGCCAGCCGGGCCAGCAGGGCGTCATGGATGCGGGCGAGACCCTTGGGCGCGAAGGTCTTCTCGAAGAAGCCGCCGATGCCTCCGGCGCCGTTCCAGACGGTGGTCACGACGACCCGGAGCGGCCCTCGCCGGCCGGGGTGACCCGCCAGGTGGTGACCATGGAGGAGTTGCGGTCCTTCTCGACCAGCTCGCCGTCGGTCGGCTCGGTGACCTCGAGGAGGCAGTCGCGCACGCGCTTGCTGGTGGCCTGGAGCTTCCAGTGCACGAGGGTGCCCTCGCCGTCGCCGCCCTCACGCACCTCGTACTCGCTGTACTGCTCGGGCATCAGTTCGGCGCGGGTGCCGCTGTAGTCGGCGAGCGTGTCGAACACCGTCTCCGCGTCCGCCGCGACGATCCGCTCCGTAGTGGCCTCGACCTGCGCCATCGCAATCCTCCAGGGCATGGGTTATCGGGGTCGGGGCAAGCCAACCACCCCGGGCCCGGCCGCCCAAATCGGGGTTCCGTATGTGACCGAAGATGGCGCCCGCACGATCATGGGAGCACTTGTTCTATTGCGGGCCGGAGCGATACCGAGGAGGCGTCATGCGCTGGGAGAACCTCTCACCGGGCCGGGCCCGCCGGCCCCTCACCGCGCAGCCGACCCAACTCAGCTTGCTTTAGGGCCTGTCCGGCGGATCATGCCGGAGACGCGGGGTCTGGTACGCGCTCCCCCACTGCCTGAAGGGCGTGGGAGGTGCCCCCAGCCGCGTTTTCGTCGGTTGCCAGGGCTCCGCCCTGTCGCCCTCCTCCGCCTCGCAGCCGCACGCACCAGACCCCGCTCAGCCGGGCCGCAAAGGCGCCGTTGGCTTCCTCCGACTTGATCCGCCGGACAGGCCCTGGCGCGTTCGAGCGCATCCGGCAATCCGATCGGGTCAAGAATCCACGGAAGACGTTCACAAAGGGTTCCATACCGGGACGATGCCGCGTGAACCGTGAGTCCCGCGGTCCGCAGCACCCGCGTCCTGGGAGGACCCCGTCATGAGAAAACGCGCAGCCGTGCTGTGCGGAGCCGCCGTCGTCCTGGCCGGAAGCCTCACGGCCGCTCCCGCCGAGGCCGGCACCCCGCGCGCGCCGGAGGCCTTCCACGCCGCGAAGCCCGCGTGGAAGAAGTGCGGCACCGACGACTTCCCGACGCTTCAGTGCGCGTCCGTCCGGGTACCGCTCGACCACGCCGACCCCGGCGGGCGGAAGATCACCCTCGCGCTGTCCCGCGTGCCGCACACCGCGAAGAAGTACCAGGGCCCCCTGCTGGTGAACCCGGGCGGCCCCGGCGGCAGCGGTCTGGCGCTCGCCGGATTCGTCGCGTCGGCGCTGCCGAAGCGGGTGGCCGCCGAGTACGACGTCATCGGCTTCGACCCGCGCGGGGTGGGCGCGAGCGAGCCGGCGCTGGACTGCGCGGCGGGCCACTTCGACCCGGTGCGGCCCGACCCGGTGCCGACCTCGCCCGAGGTCGAGCGGGCCAACCTCGCGCGTGTGCAGGCGTTCGCCGCGGCCTGCGGCCGCAGGTACGCGAATCTGCTGCCGTACATCGACACCGCGAGCACGGTGCGCGACATGGACGTGATCCGGCGGGCGCTGGGCGCGAAGAGGATCAACTACTTCGGCTACTCGTACGGCACCTATCTCGGCGCCGTCTACGCCAAGCTGTTCCCGGAGCGGGTGCGGCGGCTGGTGCTGGACTCGGTGGTCGACCCCACCGGGGTCTGGTACGACACCAACCTCGAGCAGGACCACGCCTTCAACGACCGCCACCGCGCCTTCATGGCCTGGGTCGCCGAGCACGACGCGGCGTACGGGCTGGGCACCGACCCGGAGAAGGTCGAAGCCGCCTGGTACGCGATGCGCGCGGCCCTGAAGAAGGACCCGGCCGGCGGGAAGGTCGGCGCCGCCGAACTGGAGGACACCTTCATCCCGGGCGGCTACTACAACGGCTACTGGCCCTATCTCGCGGAGTCGTTCTCGGCGTACGCGAAGAGGAAGGACACCGGGCCGCTGGTCCGGGCGTACGAGAACTTCGCCGCGAGCGACGCCGCCGCCGACAACGGCTTCAGTGTCTACTCGGCCGTGGAGTGCCGGGACGCGGTCTGGCCGGGTGACTGGGAGCAGTGGCGCAAGGACAACTGGGAGGTGTACGAGCGGGCGCCCTTCATGACCTGGAACAACGCCTGGTACAACGCGGCGTGCGCGTTCTGGCCGGTGGAGCCGCTGCGTCCGGAGCGCGTCCGCAACGGCAAGCTGCCGCCGGCGCTGCTGTTCCAGGCGACGGACGACGCGGCGACCCCCTACCAGGGCGGTGTCACCGTCCACCGGCTGCTGGCGCACTCCAGCCTGGTGGTGGAGTCGGGCGGCGGCAACCACGGCATCACGCTGAGCGGGAACGCCTGCCTGGACCGGCATCTGGCGGCCTATCTGACCGACGGGACCGTGCCGCGCGGGGGCGGTGGAGAGGCCGACGCGGTGTGCGCGGCGCTGCCCGACCCGAAGCCGCTGACGTCGAAGGCGGCGCCGTCGTCGGCGCGCGGTTCGACCCTGCACGGTCTGCTCGGCTTCCGCGGCTGACGCACCGCCGGGGCGGGACTGTCGTACCCATGGGTCATCATGGCCCCATGAGCGAGCTGTCCAGGATTCCCGCCCCCGACGGCGTGGCCCCCGCGGCCCAGTACACCCATGTGGTGACGGGCACCGGCCGGCTCGTCGCCGTCTCCGGCCAGCTTCCCCTGGACGAGGACGGCGCGCTGGTCGGCGAGGGCGACGCCGGGGCGCAGGCGCGGCAGGTGTTCGAGAATCTGCGGCGCTGTCTGGCCGCCGCCGGGGCGACCTTCGACGACGTGGTGAAACTGACCTTCTTCGTCACCGACATGGCGCACATGCCGGCCGTTCGCGAGGCCCGCGCCGCGCATATACCGGACGGCCGGTTGCCGGCCGCGTCCGCCGTCCAGGTCGCCGGGCTGGTCCGGCCGGAGTTCCTGATGGAGATCGAGGCCCTGGCGGTGGTGCCCGCGTGAGCGGGTACGTGCTGCCCCCGATGACGCCGGCCGACTGCGACGGCGTGGCCGGGATACGGATACGCGGCTGGCGGCACGCCTACCGGGGGCTGATGCCGCAGCCGTATCTCGACGGCCTGGACATCGGCGCGGACGCCGAGCGGCACCGCACACGGCTGCTGCACGGGGACGGCAGTGTGGTGAACCTGGTCGCCGAGGCGGACGGCGGCGCGCTCGCCGGCTGGGCCGCGTTCGGCCCGTACCGGGACGGCGGGACGCGCACCGCCGACGCCGAGCTGTACGCCCTGTACCTCCCGCCCGAGCGCATCGGCCAGGGCGTGGGACGGGCCCTGCTCACCGAGGCGGTCCGCCGCGGCGCCGCCGCCGGCCACGACCGCATGTATCTGTGGGTCCTCAAGCACAACACCCGCGCCCGCCGCTTCTACGAGCGCGCGGGCTTCGGCGCGGACGGCGCGGAGGAACCCTTCGAGGTGGACGGCGTCGAGGTCCCCGAGGTGCGGTACGCGCGGAGGCTGACCGGCTGACGCCCCTAGTAGGCCCTGTCGCCAAATTCCCGCCTGCCGCGCGGCGGCCGCCCTCCGGGCGGACGGCGGGAGTTTGACGACAGGACCTACCGCGGCCGGGGAATCCGGGCCAGCGCGCGCACCGCGGCCTCCGCCAGCGCCGGATGGGCGAGGGCGTCGCCGAGCACGGGCTCGGCGCGCGGGTCACCGAGCTCGCCCAGCCCCTCCACACAGGCCAGCGCCACCCGGCGGTACGGATCGTGCGGTCGCAGCCGCCGCCGCAGTGTGGTGATCAGGGCGGGAACCGCCTCGGGGGCGCGCAGTTCGGTGAGCAGCCGCACCGGGTGGAGGGCGTAGGCGACCCGCAGTTCGTTGGTGGCGAGCGCGGCGGCCGCGCGGGCGGTACGGGGTCCCCAGCCGGGCGAGAGCGTGCGCGGCGGCGGCACACCGCGGCGGATCCCGGTGGTTGAGCAACAGCACGAGCGCCTCGAACGCCCGCCGGTCCCCCGCCACTCCCAGCCGGAACGCCGCCAACTCCCGCGCCCACAACGGCTGCCCGGCCTCGGTGAGCACACCGGCCAGGGCCTCGGGCTCGTCCGTCGCCAGGAGGCGCTCGTACGCGGCCGAGCCACCCGACTCCGCCCGTAAGCGCTCCGTGAGCGATCGCAACTCTTCGTTCATGCACCCGAGGTTAGGACCCTCACGCACCTCTCGGGACGTACATCACAAACCCGGGGGCTGGCGCGCTCGTTACCGGCGAGTTAAGCTCAGACGAGCGAGTCATCCACTCGTGTTTTTCTCAGGGCGGTCTGGTGACGCGGCCGTTCTGAGTGGCAGTCGGTTCGGTACTCCGTGTACCGCGGTACGGCTCGGCCCCGGGACAGGGCCGGTCGGACCCGCCGTCGCCGCCGGGCGTGTGTGCCGCGGCGGCCCGGTTCACACCCGCATCCCGCACGCACCCGGCGCGCCCTCGGCGCGCCGGCGCGTGTCTCCCGTCGTCACCCTCATTCCTGGAGTCCCGCGATGGCCACTCCCTGTCCCCCGCCCCGCTTCGGACCGTCGCCGTGGTCGGCCTCGGCACGATGGGCACCGGTATCGCCGAGGTCCTGGCCGGCGCCGGCCGCGCCGTGATCGGCATCGACGTCAGCGAGGCGCAGGCCGCCCGTTGCGTCGCCGCCCTGGAGGCCTCGACCGCCCGCGCCGTGGAGCGCGGCCGGCTGACCGGCGAGCAGCGCGCGGAGCTGCTGGCCCGCGTCACCACCTCCACCCGCCTCGCGGCGGCGGCCGACGCCGACCTGGTCGTCGAGGTGGCGCCGGAGTCGTACGAGATCAAGCAGCAGATCTTCCGTGAACTGGACGGGATCGTGCGGCCGGAGACCGTGCTGGCGACCGGCACCAACGCGCTGTCCGTCACCCGGCTCGCCGCCGACTCGGCCCACCCCGAGCGGGTGCTGGGCATGCACTTCTTCAACCCGGCCCCGGCGATGAGGCTGGTCGAGATCGTGTCCAGTGTGCTGACCGCCCCGGCGGCCGTCACCGCCGTCACCGATCTCGCGCTGCACCTCGGCAAGGAGCCCGTGGCGGTCGGCGACCGGCCCGGCTTCGTCGCCGACGGGCTGCTGTTCGGCTATCTCAACCAGGCCGCCGCGATGTACGAGGCGCGCTACGCCTCCCGCGAGGACATCGACGCCGCGATGAAACTGGGCTGCGGGCTGCCCATGGGCCCGTTGGCCCTGCTCGACCTGATCGGCGTGGACACGGCGCGTACGGTCCTGGAGGCCATGTACGCCGAGTCCCGCGACCGGCTGCACGCCCCCGCCCCGGTGCTCAAGCAGCTCAGCGAGGCGGGCCTGACGGGCCGCAAGGCGGGGCGCGGTTTCTACACGTACGAGGCTCCGGGCAGCGGCACGGTGGTGCGGGACGCGCTGACCCCGCTGCCGGGCGGTTCGTTCGCCGTCGGCCGCCCGGTGCGCGCGGTGGGGGTGGCGGGGTCCGGCACGATGGCCTCCGGTATCGCCGAGGTGTTCGCGAAGGCGGGCTACGAGGTGGTCCTGGCCGCCCGCAGCGAGGAGAAGGCACTCGGTGCCAAGGCGCGGATCGGGAAGTCCCTGGCGCGCTCCGTGGACAAGGGCCGGCTGACCGGCGAGGCGGCCGCCCTGACCCTGGAGCGGGTCCGCGCGACGGGCGGCTACGACGACTTCGCCGACGTCGATCTCGCGGTCGAGGCGGTCGCCGAGGACCTGGACGTCAAGCGTCAGCTGTTCGCGACGCTGGACAAGGTCTGCAAGCCGGGCGCGGTGCTCGCCACCACCACCTCCTCCTCCCGGTCGTCGCCTGCGCCCGCGCCACCTCACGCCCGCAGGACGTGATCGGCATGCACTTCTTCAACCCCGCCCCGGCGATGAAGCTGGTCGAGGTCGTGCGCACCGTACTGACCGCCGACGACGTCCACGCGACCGTGCGCGAGGTCTGCGCCACCGTCCGCAAGCACGCCGTGGACTGCGGTGACCGGGCCGGGTTCATCGTGAACGCGCTGCTGTTCCCGTATCTCAACAACGCGATCAAGATGGTGCAGGAGCACTACGCCTCGCTCGACGACATCGACGCCGCGATGAAGCTGGGCGGCGGTTATCCGATGGGGCCGTTCGAGCTGCTCGACGTGGTCGGCCTCGATGTCTCGCTGGCCATCGAGAAGGTGCTGCACCGGGAGTTCCGCGACCCGGGGCTCGCGCCGGCGCCACTGCTGGAGCATCTGGTGGCCGCCGGCTGCCTCGGCCGCAAGACCGGCCGTGGTTTCCGCGAATATGCCAAGCGCTGAGGCGCGTCCCGGCGGCCGGTTCGGCAAGGGCGCGGAGTGGGGCGGGCTGCTCGACCCGGAGGGGTTCCCGCCCCGGCACCCGGCACGCCCGCCCCGCCCGGCGAGGGCGGGGCGGGCCGCGGTCATGAGCGTCGAGCTGCGCACATGCAGTACGTTCAGGGCATGTCCCAGCCCGCCAAGTCCGCCCGTACATCCGCCACGGCCGAGCCACCGGAAAGCGCCGCGGGCTCCCGCGCCGCCGCCCAGCGGCTCAAAATGCGCCGGGAACTGGCGGCCGCCGCGATGGAGCTGTTCGCGACCAAGGGGTACGAGGCCACCACCGTCGACGAGATCGCGGCCGCCGCCGGGGTCGCCCGCCGCACCTTCTTCCGTCACTTCCGTTCCAAGGAAGAGGCGATCTTCCCGGACCACGACGACACCCTGGTCCGCGCCGAGGCGGTGCTCAACGCCGCCCCCGCGCACGAGCATCCGCTGGACACGGTGTGCCGGGGCATCAAGGAGGTCATGAAGATGTACGCGGCGCGGCCGGAGATCTCGGTCGCCCGCTACAAGCTGACGCGGGAGGTGCCCACCCTGCGCGAGGCGGAGATCGCGTCGGTGGCCCGCTACGAGCGTCTGTTCACCCGCTATCTGCTCGGCCACTTCGACGAGCACGCGCACGACGACGACGCCGGCGACGACCCGCTGCTGGCGGAGGTCGCCGCGTCCGCCGTGGTCACCGCGCACAACCACGTGCTGCGGCGCTGGCTGCGGGCGGACGGCAAGGGCGATGTGGAGGCTGGGCTGGACCACGCGTTCGCCATCGTCCGCAAGACCTTCGGCACCGGCATCATGGCGGGCCGGCGCACGATGCCGCAGCGGCCGCCCGCCGCCTCGGCCGCCTCGCACGGCGAGGTGCTGGTGACGGTCGCCCGCACCGACGCCCCGCTGGACGAGGTGATGCGGACCATCGAGCAGGCGCTCAAGGACCGCTGAACCGCCCGCTCACCGCTGTGACGACGACGGCCACCCCACGGGGTGGCCGTTTTGCCATGTCAGGGGCCCTTTTCCGCTGCCTTTCCGAGGCCGTTCGATCGATCATCGCTCATCTGATGGGTAAAGATTTCATCTGAGCCAAGGTTCTGACACTCAGTGCCTTGCGGCCTGACACGGCGTGCCATACGTTGAAGGAGTCCGGGCGAACCGTCCCGGCGGGCGCACCGCCCGCACGCCCGGACGCCTGCGTCACAGGCACCCTCCCGCGCACACCCAGCGCTGCCGAAGCACCACCGCCGAACCGACGGCACCCCCAACCCTCAGCAGCACACCGACGTAACCCTCAGCGCCCCTCCCTCAGGGCGCTCATCGCCGGAGGCAACACCGTGACAGTCAAGGACATCCTGGCCGCGATCCAGTCACCCGACTCCACGCCGGAGGACTTCGCCGCCCTGCCGCTCCCCGAGTCGTACCGCGCGGTTACCGTGCACAAGGACGAGACTGAGATGTTCGCGGGCCTCGAGACCCGTGACAAGGACCCTCGCAAGTCGCTCCACCTCGACGAGGTGCCGCTGCCCGAACTGGGCCCCGGCGAGGCCCTGGTGGCCGTGATGGCCTCCTCGGTCAACTACAACTCGGTGTGGACCTCGATCTTCGAGCCGCTGTCGACGTTCGGCTTCCTGGAGCGTTACGGCAGGGTCAGCGAACTCACCAGGCGCCACGACCTGCCGTACCACATCATCGGCTCCGACCTCGCGGGCGTGGTGCTGCGCACCGGCCCCGGCGTCAACGCCTGGCGGCCCGGTGACGAGGTCGTCGCGCACTGCCTCTCCGTCGAGCTGGAGTCGTCGGACGGGCACAACGACACGATGCTCGACCCGGAGCAGCGCATCTGGGGGTTCGAGACCAACTTCGGCGGGCTGGCGGAGCTGGCACTGGTGAAGTCCAACCAGCTGATGCCGAAGCCGGACCATCTGTCCTGGGAGGAGGCGGCGGCGCCGGGCCTCGTCAACTCCACCGCCTACCGCCAGCTCGTCTCCCGCAACGGCGCCGGCATGAAGCAGGGCGACAACGTGCTCATCTGGGGCGCGAGCGGCGGACTCGGCTCGTACGCCACCCAGTTCGCGCTGGCCGGCGGCGCCAACCCGATCTGTGTCGTCTCCAGTGACCAGAAGGCGGAGCTGTGCCGGGCGATGGGCGCCGAGGCGATCATCGACCGCAACGCCGAGGACTACCGGTTCTGGAAGGACGAGCACTCCCAGGACCCGCGCGAGTGGAAGCGGTTCGGCAAGCGCATCCGTGAACTCACCGACGGCGAGGACGTGGACATCGTCTTCGAACACCCCGGCCGCGAGACCTTCGGCGCCTCGGTGTACGTCACGCGCAAGGGCGGCACCATCGTCACCTGCGCCTCGACGTCCGGCTTCAACCACGAGTACGACAACCGCTACCTGTGGATGTCGCTGAAGCGCATCATCGGCTCGCACTTCGCCAACTACCGCGAGGCCTGGGAGGCCAACCGGCTGGTCGCGAAGGGCAAAATCCATCCGACGCTGTCGAAGGTGTACTCCCTGGAGGACACCGGCCAGGCCGCCCACGACGTGCACCGCAACACGCATCAGGGCAAGGTCGGGGTGCTGTGCATGGCGCCCGAGGAGGGCCTGGGCGTGCGCGACCACGTCAAGCGCGCGCGGCACGCCGACGCGATCAACCGCTTCCGGAACATCTGAGGGCGGGCACATGACAGAGCGTCAGAAGGACCGTCCGTGGCTGATGCGGACGTACGCCGGCCACTCCACCGCCGAGGCGTCCAACGCGCTGTACCGGCGCAACCTCGCCAAGGGCCAGACCGGGCTGTCGGTCGCCTTCGATCTGCCGACGCAGACCGGCTACGACTCCGACCACGTCCTCGCCCGCGGCGAGGTCGGCCGGGTCGGTGTGCCGGTCGCGCACCTCGGTGACATGCGCCGGCTGTTCCAGGACATCCCCTGGAGCAGATGAACACCTCGATGACGATCAACGCCACCGCCATGTGGCTGCTGGCGCTCTACCAGGTCGTCGCCGAGGAACAGGGCGCGGACCTCACCAAGCTCCAGGGCACGACCCAGAACGACATCGTCAAGGAGTACCTGTCCCGGGGACGCACGTCTTCCCGCCGGGTCCCTCGCTCCGCCTGACGACGGACATGATCGCGTACACGGTCTCCCGCCTCCCCAGGTGGAACCCGATCAACATCTGCAGCTACCACCTGCAGGAGGCGGGCGCCACGCCGGTGCAGGAGATCGCGTACGCGATGTCCACCGCGATCGCCGTGCTCGACGCCGTACGCGACAGCGGCCAGGTGCCGCGGGAGCGCATGGGCGATGTCGTCGGCCGTATCTCCTTCTTCGTGAACGCGGGCGTCCGCTTCGTCGAGGAGATGTGCAAGATGCGCGCGTTCGGCCGCATCTGGGACCAGGTCACACGCGAGCGGTACGGCATCGAGAACCCCAGGCACCGCCGCTTCCGCTACGGCGTCCAGGTCAACTCCCTCGGCCTGACCGAGGCGCAGCCGGAGAACAACGTCCAGCGGATCGTCCTCGAGATGCTGGCCGTCACCCTCTCCAAGGACGCCCGCGCCCGTGCCGTGCAGCTGCCGGCCTGGAACGAGGCGCTCGGCCTTCCCCGCCCCTGGGACCAGCAGTGGTCGCTGCGCATCCAGCAGGTCCTGGCGTACGAGAGCGATCTGCTGGAGTACGACGACATCTTCGAGGGGTCGAAGGTGATCGAGGAGAAGGTGGAGCGACTGGTCGCCGACTCGTTCGCGGAGATGGGGCGGATCGAGGAGATGGGCGGCGCGATGGCGGCCGTCGAGTCCGGCTATCTCAAGTCCCGGCTCGTCTCCTCGCACGCCGAACGCCGCGCGCGGATCGAGTCGGGCGAGGAGAAGATCATCGGTGTGAACGCCTTCGAGGGCACCGAGCCCAATCCGCTGACCGCCGATCTGGACACCGCGATCCAGACGGTCGACCCGGCGGTGGAGGCGCGTGTCATCGCCTCGCTGGAGAACTGGCGGGACACCCGCTACCAGCCGCCCTTCAACCACCCGCGTCCGTGCAAGGCACTGGAGAAGCTGAAGGAGGCCGCGCGCGGCACCGCCAACCTGATGGAGGCGACCCTGGAGTGCGCCAGGGCCGGCGCGACGACCGGCGAGTGGGCCGGGGCGCTGCGCGAGGTGTTCGGCGAGTTCCGGGCGCCGACCGGTGTCTCGTCCGCCCCGGTCGCGGTGGCCGCCGAGGAGGGCTCGGCGCTGTCCGAGGTGCGCCGCAGGGTGGAGCTGACGGCGAAGGACCTGGGCGTGGGCAAGCTGCGCTTCCTGGTCGGCAAGCCGGGCCTGGACGGGCACTCCAACGGCGCCGAGCAGATCGCCGTACGGGCCCGTGACGCCGGGTTCGAGGTGGTGTACCAGGGCATCCGGCTCACCCCGGAGCAGATCGTGGACGCCGCCCTCGCGGAGGACGTGCACGCGGTGGGCCTGTCCATCCTGTCCGGCTCGCACGCCCGGCTGGTGCCGGACGTACTCGAACGGCTCCGTGTGGCCGGCGCCACGGACATACCGGTGATCGCCGGTGGCATCATCCCCAACGGTGACGCCGAACGACTGCGGGCCGCGGGAGTCGCCGCGGTCTTCACCCCGAAGGACTTCGACATCACCGGAATCATCGGCCGCATCGTCGACGAGATCCGCAACGCGAACAAGCTCGACCCCTGGAGGTCCCCGCATGACGACCGTCAACCGGCTTCGCCCTCGCCGTTCCTGCCTGGCCGTACCCGGCTCGAACCCGCGCTTCCTGGAGAAGGCCCAGGGCCTCCCGGCCGACCAGGTCTTCCTGGACCTGGAGGACGCGTGCGCGCCGCTGGCCAAGCCCGAGGCGCGGCACACCATCGTCAAGTTCCTGAACGAGGGCGACTGGACCGGCAAGACCCGCGTGGTGCGCGTCAACGACTGGACCACGGAGTGGACGTACCGGGACGTCGTGACGGTCGTCGAGGAGCCGGCCAGAACCTCGACTGCGTGATGCTGCCGAAGGTGCAGACGGCCGAGCAGATCGTCGCCCTGGACCTGCTGCTGACGCAGATCGAGAAGGCGATGGGCTTCGAGGTGGGCCGGATCGGCATCGAGGCGCAGATCGAGAACGCGCGGGGCCTGAACAACGTCAACGAGATCGCGACCGCGTCCCGGCGCCTCGAGACCATCGTCTTCGGCCCGGCCGACTTCATGGCGTCCATCAACATGAAGTCCCTCGTGGTGGGCGAGCAGCCGCGCGGCTACCCGGCGGACGCCTACCACTACATCCTGATGAAGATCCTGATGGCCGCCCGCGCCAACGACCTCCAGGCGATCGACGGCCCCTATCTGCAGATCCGCAACGTGGACGGCTACCGCGAGGTCGCCCGGCGCGCCGCCGCCCTCGGCTTCGACGGCAAGTGGGTGCTGCACCCCGGCCAGGTGGAGGCGTCCAACGAGATCTTCTCGCCCTCCCAGGAGGACTACGACCACGCCGAACTGATCCTGGACGCGTACGACCACTGCACGTCCGAGGCCGGCGGCAGGAAGGGCTCGGCCATGCTCGGCGACGAGATGATCGACGAGGCCAGCCGCAAGATGGCCCTGGTCATCTCGGGCAAGGGACGGGCCGCGGGCATGCGGCGTACGTCGAAGTTCGAGATCCCGGAGGGCTGAGGGCGATGCGGTTCGGACGCACCTACGAGGAGTTCGAGGTCGGGGCCGTGTACAAGCACTGGCCGGGAAAGACGGTCACCGAGTACGACGACCATCTGTTCTGTCTCCTCACCATGAACCACCACCCGCTCCACATGGACGCCAACTACGCCGAGAAGACGACGGACTTCGGCAGGAACGTGGTGGTCGGGAACTACGTCTACTCGCTGCTGCTCGGCATGTCGGTGCCCGATGTCTCCGGCAAGGCGATCGCCAACCTGGAGATCGAGTCACTGAAGCACGTGGCACCGACCTTCCACGGCGACACGGTGTACGGCCAGACGACCGTGCTCGACAAGTGGCCGTCCAAGTCGAAGAACGACCGCGGGATCGTGTACGTCGAGACCCGGGGCCACAATCAGGACGGCACGCTGGTCTGCGTGTTCCGCCGCAAGGTGCTGGTGCCGACCGAGACGTACGTCAAGGAGCGCGGCGGCGAACAGCCGGGCCGCCCCGAGCTGAAGGAACAGGGAAGTAAGCGATGGCCCGTCTCGCCCAGACCGCCGGTCTGACCGACGTCCAGCAGGAGATCCTCTCCACCGTCCGGGACTTCGTGGACAAGGAGATCATCCCGGTCGCCACCGGGCTGGAGCACCGCGACGAGTACCCGCAGGCGATCGTCGACGGCCTCAGAGAGCTGGGCCTGTTCGGCCTGATGATCCCCGAGGAGTACGGCGGTCTGGGCGAGTCCCTCCTGACGTACGCCCTGTGCGTCGAGGAGATCGCCCGCGGCTGGATGTCGGTGTCCGGCATCATCAACACCCACTTCATCGTGGCGTACATGCTCAAGCAGCACGGCACGCAGGAGCAGAAGGACCACTTCCTGCCCCGCATGGCGGCCGGCGACATCCGCGGCGCCTTCTCGATGTCTGAGCCGGGCCTGGGCTCCGATGTGTCGGCGATCACCTCGAAGGCGGTGAAGGAGGGTGACTCGTACGTCCTGAACGGCCAGAAGATGTGGCTGACCAACGGCGGTACGTCGTCCCTCGTGGCCGTTCTGGTCCGAAGTGACGAGGGTCACTCCCCTCGGAGGCGGCCGCGGCGCCGCACCGGTCGATGACGACCTTCCTGGTGGAGAAGGAGCCCGGCTTCGGCGAGGTGCGCCCGGGTCTCACCATTCCCGGCAAGATCGACAAGATGGGCTACAAGGGCGTCGACACGACCGAGCTCATCATGGATGGCCTGCGGGTTCCCGCCGACCGGGTGCTCGGCGGGGTCACCGGACGAGGTTTTTACCAAATGATGGACGGGGTCGAGGTGGGCCGCGTCAATGTGGCGGCGCGTGGCTGCGGTGTCGCTCAGCGTGCCTTCGAACTCGGTGTGCGATACGCCCAGCAGCGGCACACCTTCGGCAAGCCGATCGCCCAGCACCAGGCCATCCAGTTCAAGCTGGCGGAGATGGCTACCAAGGTGGAGGCCGCGCATGCGATGATGGTGAACGCGGCACGCAAAAAGGACTCGGGGGAACGAAACGACCTTGAAGCAGGGATGGCGAAGTACCTCGCCGCCGAATACTGCAAGGAGGTCGTGGAGGACGCCTTCCGGATCCACGGCGGCTACGGCTTCTCCAAGGAGTACGAGATCGAGCGCCTCTACCGGGAGGCGCCGATGCTGCTGATCGGCGAGGGCACCGCCGAGATCCAGAAAATGATCATCGGCCGCCGACTGCTCGAAGAGTATCGATTCCAGGGTTAGATGTCCGGATACGGGGTGCTTTCGTGGAGAAGAGGATCACACCCCGTACGCTCTCTTCGGCCGTCGACTCGTCTGGCTGCCTTACCCAGTTGCGGCCGGAAGCCGCTACGATCGCCGGAAAGCCGCCGTCCCCGCAAGTGCGCGGCATCATCCGCTACGAAGGTCATCCATGCCCCACAGCCAAACCTCTGCACCTCGCGACAGCCTCACCGGCGTACGCCTCGCGCGCGGAGCCTCGCCGTGGCTCCTGCCGACCGTCGCCACCGCAGCTGTCAGCCTGCTGCGCGCCCGCCGCTCGGGTGCCGCCAAGGCCGTCGCCGTCCCCGCCACCGCCCTGGCGGCGGGGATGCTCTGGTTCTTCCGCGACCCCGAGCGCGAGATCGCCCAGGGCAGGGTCATCTCGCCCGCCGACGGTGTGGTGCAGAGCATCATGCCGTGGAAGGACGGGCGTACCCGCGTCGCGATCTTCATGAGCCCGCTCAACGTCCATGTGAACCGGGCCCCGCTGGCCGGCACCGTGACGTCGGTCGAGCACGTCCCCGGTGGCTTCGTTCCCGCCTTCAACAAGGAGAGCGAGAACAACGAGCGCGTCGTGTGGCACTTCGACACCGAGCTCGGCGACATCGAGATGATCCAGATCGCCGGCGCGGTCGCCCGCCGTATCGTCCCCTACGTGCCGCAGGGCACCAAGGTCGAGCAGGGCGAGCGCATCGGTCTGATCCGCTTCGGCTCACGCGTCGACATCTACCTGCCGGAAGGCGTGGAGGTGGCCGTCGAGGTCGGTCAGAAGACGGTGGCTGGGGTGACTCGAATTGACCGTGGTTGATCCCGAGACACAGACCGGCTGGGTGCCGGAGGCCGACGAGGCGGACGACGAGGAGGAGATGCCTCTCTCGCTCCGCCTCTCGATAGCGGACACGCTCACGCTCGGCAACGCGACGTGCGGCTTCATGGCGGTGTACTTCACCACCACCGGCATCCTGATCCCGCACCTCCAGGGCAGCCAGGAGACGGGCATGGCCCGCCACAGCGCGGCCACGGCCGTCATCCTGATGCTGTGCGCGGCGGTCTTCGACCTCTTCGACGGCCTGGTGGCGCGCAAGCTGCGCTCCTCGCCGATGGGCGCGGAGCTGGACAACCTGTCCGACCTGATCAGCTTCGGCCTGGCACCGGCATACTTCGTCCTCGTCTACGGCATGGTCGCGGACGACGCGCACCAGAGAGTGGCCGCGGTCGGGGCGATCGTGGTGCTGCTGGCGGTGGTACTGAGGCTGGCGCGGTTCTCCTGCGTCACGGTGAAGGACGGCACCTTCCAGGGCATGCCGTCGCCCTTCGGCGCGCTGACCGTCGTGTCGATCGTGCTGCTGGAGCTGCCGTTCGTGGCGACGCTGCTGGCGATCATCGGGACGGCGTGGCTGATGGTGAGCCGGGTGGAGTACCCGAAGCCGCGGGGGCGTCTGGCGGTGGCCATGCTGTCGTGGATCGTGCTGTCGATGGGGCTGCTGGCGGCATGGGCGTTCGACGCGCCGAGCGGGCAGTTGCTCTTGCAGACGGGGTGCGCGCTGCAACTGGTGATGGGTGCGGTGATTCCGCTGTTCGCCACGGCTCGCCGGGTGAACAACTTCCGCGACAACCGTCGCGAGGCGCGGGCGGCACAGCTGCCGTAACGCAGCCGCTCTTCCGAGGGCCCCGGACCCGGGCAGGGTCCGGGGCCCTCGTCCGTCCGGCACCCGGGCGCGGCGGTGCGGGCGCCTCACAGGCTCTGCTCGTCCCTCTCGGGGGCCTTGCGGTTCCGGTCGGCCATCACCTCCCAGAAGGCGTGCAGCTCCTTCACGGGGATGCTCACCCACGGCGCGGTGCGGCCGGGTGAGGACCGGTACGTGCCAGCGGGAGCGGCTGCGCAGGAGGGCCTGCTGCTGCCGGCAGAACGGCTCCTCGATCTCCGTCTGCGCCCTTCCGGCCTTGGGGGTAGGGGCACAGACGGAACTTGCAGGTCGGCAGGCAGGTGGAACCCGGCCCGCCCCGGTCGGCCCGTCCCACACTGCGCTCGGGGTGGAGCGGGCCGCGGTCGTGGGTGAGGCAGGGCGGAAGGGCGTCCCTGTTCGCGCGGTCCAGACGTTCCTCGATGTCGTCCGGGCTCCCGTCGCGTTCGGTGAGGTTGAGCATGATCAGGACGTCGGCGAGAAGGCGCTGCGCCCGTGGGTGCAGGCTGCTCCAGCCGGACGACGGGGCGATCCACAGGTTGTGCTTGCGGTAGCGCTCCGGGTCGGCCGGAGTGGACCCCACGTTGTCGATGGCACTGTGCTCGTCGGTCCAGAGGAACTGTTCCGGGTGTCCCGTCTCCAGGGCCAGGGTCACCAGATCACCCGCTTCGGCGACGAACGGGTGGAGGACCTCGCCGACGTGACGGTCGTGCGTCCTGCCGGCCGCCGCGGTGCCGTGTGCGCTGCCCGCTATCGCGAGCCATCGGGTGACCGTCCGCACGGGCTCGACGGGAGCGCCGGACGCCGTGGAGACGTCCGTCGCGGAGCCGGTCGCCGGCGTCGTGGCGCGGTGCCGGTCCTCCCCTCGCCGGGCCGGGCCGCACGCCCGACGGTGTCGGGGAGCTCCCACAGACACAGTGCGTGGAGCAGGCTCAGCTGCGCGTACCAGGAACGGCTGGAGACGAGCATCCGCTCCGCCTGCCTCATCAGGTGGGCCCGGGTCTCCTCGTGGACGTCCGGGTGCCGTCGCCTGCGGTTCGCCGCGTTCTTGAAGCCCTGGGCCATGGCGTTCTCCAGGAAGAGCGGCAGGTCCGGCTCGCCGGGCCCGGCGGACGGCAGGAGGGCGTCCGACCGTCCGGCCGGGGTGGCCAGGTGCCGCAGCCAGAGGTTCAACCGCTCCTTCGCCTCGTCGCGGTACTTGTCGGAGACGGACCCGAGGAACATGGGAACGAGCCAGGCCCGCAGGGCGAAGTGGCGCCACTGCGTGGTACGGCGCTGCTCGTACTCCCGCACGAACCGGTCGTGCCTCTGCTGCCTCCACGCCGCCGCCCTCGGGTCGGCGGCGTCGCCGGCGTTCGCTTCCTCGAGCCAGGCGGTGTAGTCGTCGTTCAGCTTCCGCTTGGCCTCGCGGGTCCTCGCCAGGTACTGCTCCACGGGATCGGTTCCGAGGGGGAACCACGGCCGCAGGCTCTGGAAGGCCGCGTCACCGCCGGCGGCCAGCTGATGCGCGATCGCGGTCCGGACCGGATGGGAGGTCTCGTTCGTGCCGATCCGGAAGAGGCGCTCGTAAGGGAGGTGCGGTCGCGCGGGCGCCTCCCCGGGAGCGGACCGCTCTCCCCGCGGCGACGCTCCCGTTCGCGCAGAGCGGCTCCGAAGCGCCGCACCAGCCCGAGTTTCGCGTCCTCGACGGTCCGCTGATCGCCCTTGGTGTCCAGGTCCGCCCATTGTTCGTCGAGGTCCCGGGCCAGCTCCTCCTGTATCGGCGCCGGGTCGACACTGTCGATCTCCAGGGCCGCGGCGTACAGGTCGAAGTACTTCGCGTCGTGCCGGTTCGCCGCGGCCTTCCGAAGCAGCCCAGCCAGGTTCGATGGCGTTCTCCGGCCGCGGAGAAGACGCCGGGACCGGCCCTGATCCGGCCGGACGGCCGGCTGGGGAGGGGGCGCCGCACGGTGACGGGAGAGCAGCACCAGGGCGATGAGCAGTTCCCGGGACGGGCCCGGGCTGTGCAGAGCCGGTTCGACGACGGCGGCGACCCCGTCGGCCTCCACCTCGCTCAGCAGCCGGTAACCCAGGTACGCCTGGATGATGCTGTGGGGGAAGCGGACCTTGTTCTCGTAGCCCCTCACCAGCCCGAGGAGCTGTGCGTTGGCGGCGTACCGCGCCAGCTCGGTGTAGCACTCGTTGGGGTATTCCAGGGGATTGGTCCAGGACGACGACTCGCCGACCTTCCGGCCCAGCACACTCCATATCGCCTGTCGTTGCGCGGGGAGACGACCGGACGGAGCATGTCCTGCCCGCCGCCGGCCGCCGGCTCCCGGGATCCCTCAGGGTCGCGCAGGTCGTTCAGATAGGCGCCGACGAAGTCGTCGAACGACACCTCGATGCTGTCCTGCACCAGCCCGAGACAGGCCAGCGCCGACACCACCCACAGGGTCTCGCGGCGTTCCTTCCGGTCCATCACCAGTTGGTCGCACACGAGTCCGTTCTCCAGGGCCTGGCGGTAGGTGTCGATGAGCCAGAGCCTGATGGTGGAGCAGTCGTTGCTGCGTGTGTTCAGCCGGCCGTTCTGCTCGCGGAGCGTCAGATGCTCCAGCAGGCCGCGCTGTTGCAGCAGCCGGGCGATCCGCAGGTAGATCGGCGATTCCGTGACCTCGGCGGTCTCCACCACCCAGTCCAGCCGGCGTTCGTCCGCCTCGCCTGGTTCGCGGACCAGGTACTCCAGGGCCGCCTCCCCGCTCAGCGGCTCCAGGGCGGTGATCGCGGCCCTGGTGCCCTCCAGCGGCGCGTGCGGGCGCGAGGCGATGACCACGGGGAGGTTCTGACGGTCCGCCCGGTCTATGGCCCGCCGGATGATGTTGTCGCGGTCCTCCCGGTACCGCTCGTCGAGGAGGGCCTCCTCCAGGCCGTCGGCGATGACCACGGCCTTGTCGTCGAGCCGCAGTTGCCGCCACGCCTTGTCGATGTTGCCGCTGGCGAACACTCCTTGGTCCGCCACTTCCGCGAAGCGGCGCCGTGCCATCCTCTCGAAGTCGAGTTCGCCGTCGCCGTCCATGTCACGCAGGCGCAAGGGGACGGGGACGGCGGACTGTTGCGCCAGCATCCGGGTGAGTTCCACGAGAACGGCCGTCTTGCCCACACCCACCCCGCCGACCAGCAGATAGGGCCTGCGCGTCCTCCGGTCACGGAGCGTCTGGGCTATCACCTGGGTCAGTTCGTGACGGCCGACGATCCGGTCGACGAGCGTTCCGGCCGTGGGAACCAGGTCGTGCGGCTTGGTGCGCGCCTTCTTGACGAGCTGTTTCTTGGCCTTGTGGTACCAGTAGAGCAGGAAGACCGCCAGGAGGAAGGCGCCCGTCAGGATGGGGCTCGTCAAGGAGTAGAGGGTGCCGACCGCCTCGTTCTTGCCAAAGGTTTCGAACCAGGAGGGGTGGAAGGCCTTCAGCGCCACCCAGGTGATCAGCAGCGCCGTCCCGAGGAAGGCGAAAACGCGCAGGAGGCGGCCGAGGGAGAGCCGCCAGGGGTGCCAGCTACGGTTCGGGACGATGCTCTTGCGGGCCTCCCTGTCGGTCCTGAACGTGCGCCACCGCCTGCCCGCCGCCCCGGTGGTCCGGGCCAGCCACCGCCTCGGATACAGCGTGAACCAGGGGCGTCGCGCGGCCGTTCCCTTCCTCAGGACTTCGGATGACCTTGGTGGGCATGGAGTCCGTTCCTCCGTGCTGCGCCTTTCGGCGAGACGTCATGGAACAACAGCAGTCGCCGCGACCGGATGGCGCCGCCCCGCCCCGCGTCGGCAAGGACGTCTTGGACGTCTGCCCGCGCGTGTGCCTCCCTTTCCATGGAACCACTGATGAGACGGACCGCGACACGGTCCGGCCGCGCCCTCGGATCCGCGCGGCGCGAGGGGTGAGACGGCGTCAGGTCCGGTGGCGGACCACCGGCCGTCAGCTCAGGAAGTCCCGCGCGATGCGCTCCGCCGTGCGTTCGAGCAGCGGTCCCGCGTCGGCGATGCACGCCGAGACGTCCGGCTCCAGGTCCGTCAGGGCGTAGGCCCGCCGAATCCCCGCCCGCCCCAGTACCTCCGGCGGCAACACCAAGCGCCCGCACACCGCGACCACCTCCTTGTCCGCGGCCCGCGCCGCCGCGGCGACCCCCACCGGCGCCTTCCCGTGCAGCGTCTGCTCGTCCAGCGATCCCTCCCCGTGATCACCAGATCCGCCCGCTCCAGCGCCGACGCGAACCCGAGCACGTCCAGCATGACCTCGATGCCCGGCCGGAAGGCGGCGCCCAGCAGCAGCGCGCCGTAGCCGATGCCGCCGGCCGCGCCCGCGCCGGGGGACGCGGCGTACTCCGCGGCCTTCGGCCCCACCGCCACCTCCAGCACCTTCGCGAAGTGCGCGAGCGCCGCGTCCAGCCGCTCCACGTCCTTCGGCGAGGCCCCTTCTGCGGCCCGTACACCGCGGGCGCGCCCTTCGGCCCGGTCAGCGGATTGTCGACGTCGCTGGCCAGCACGAACTCCACGGAGCCCAGCCGCGCGTCCAGCCCGGACAGATCGGCGGACGCCAGCTCGGCGAGCCCCCGCCCCGGGAGCCACCGGCTCACCGGACGCCGTCACGAACCGCGCCCCGAGCGCCGACAGCATCCCCGCGCCGCCATCGGTGGTGGCACTGCCGCCCACCCCGAACACGATGCTCCGCGCCCCCGCGTCCAGCGCGGCCCGCAGCAGCTCACCGGAGCCGTAGGTGGACGCCGTGAGCGGCGCGAGGACGCCGGACGGCAGCCGCTGCAACCCGCTCGCCTCCGCCATCTCGACGACGGCGGTGCCGTCGCGCAGCGCGTACGCCGCGGTCACCTGATCGCCGAGGGGCCGGTGACCCGTACCTCGCGCCGTTCGAATCCGGCCGCGACCGCCGCGGCCACGGTGCCGTCGCCGCCGTCCGCCACCGGAAGTGCCTCGACACTCAGGTCCGGTACGATCCGGCGCAGCCCGGCCGTCACCCGCTCGGCGACCTCCACGGCCGTCAGCGACCCCTTGAACTTGTCCGCGGCGACGAGCACCCGCTGTGCCGACTGCGCCGTACGAGTGCCGCTTGCTGCAGCGTCCGCCACTTGCCTACCCCTTGTTCTCCGGGCCTCGCACGCTCGGCAAGGCCAGTCGCGCCGCTGTGACCTTAACCGGCGGCCACGGTCGCCGCCACGCCCCGACCAGCCCGTGAAACGTCCCGGAATCGGGTAGACCGGTCCCATGACCGCGATGAGCACGGGGGCCACGGGACCGGGACTCGCCGACCGGATCCTCGGGGCTGGCTGGGCCGGATCGCGGGCAACATGCTCGGCAAACCGGTGGAGCAGGGCGAGGTCTGGACGCGCGAGCGCATCGACGGCTACCTCCGCCGGGCGGACGCCCTCCCCTCACCGACTACCTCCCCGCGCCGCCGACCGAGCGCGACGGCCGCGATCTGCGGCCCGAGTGGCGGGACTGCGTCCGCGGCCGTGTCCGCGGCAGCTGCCGGGACGACGACGTCGACTACGCGATCCTCGGCCTCGACCTGCTGGAGACCCACGGCTTCGCCTTCACCACCGAGCAGGTCGGCGACCTGTGGCTGCTGCGACTGCCGTATCTCCAGACCTTCACCGCCGAACGGGCCGCCTACCGCAATCTCGCGAACGGCCTCAAGCCCCGCTCACGGCCACCTACGACAACCCGTACCAGGAGTGGATCGGCGCCCTCATCCGCGCCGACGTCCACGGCTGGACCTCCCCGGGCGCCCCGCGCCGCGCCGCCTCGCTGGCCCGCAGGGACGCGGTGCTGTCCCACACCGGCAACGGCGTGTACGGGGCGATGTGGGCGGCGGCGCTGATCTCGGCGGCGTTCACGGCGCCCACGGTGCGGCAGGCGGTGGACGAGGCGCTGACGGTGATTCCGGCGGGCTGCCGCCTCGCCCGCACCGTGCGCCGGGTGGCCTCCCTGCACGAGGCGGGGCTGCCCTGGGAGGACACGCTCGGCACGCTGGAGCGGGAGACGGCGGGCCTCGGCTGGATCCACACGGTCCCGAACGCGGCCGTCCTCACCGCCGGCCTGCTGTACGGCGACGGCGACTTCACCACCACCATCGCCCTGACCGTACGCGGCGGCCTGGACACCGACTCCAACGGCGCGACGGCGGGCTCGGTGGCCGGCGTCCACTGCGGCGCCCCGGCCATCCCCGGCCAGTGGAAGGACCCCTCCAGGACACGGTGCGCAGCGCCGTCTTCGGCTTCGACGGCGCCCGCATCGGTGACCTGGCGGAACGCACACTGCGGCTGGCGCGGGCGGCGACCTGAGATCCGGGCCCCGGCGTGTGCGCCGCCCGGTGCCGGTCACGGGACGGCGTGTGCCGCCGTGCGCCCGGCCGCATGCCCTGTGCCGCGGTTACCCTTCCCGGATGACCGCCACCCCGCCCGTCCAGGACTACGCCGCCTACATCGCCTCCCTTCCCCGTGTCCTCGCCGGCGCCGCCGTCCTCTTCCGGGACGGGGAGGGGCGGGTGCTGCTCGTCGAGCCGGGTTACCGGGAGGGTGGGGCTGCCCGGCGGCACGATCGAGTCGGACGAGGGCGAGAGCCCGCGCGAGGGCGCGCGCCGGGAGACCCTGGAGGAGATCGGGCTGGACCGGGAACCGGGCCGGCTGCTGGTGGTGGACTGGGTGAAGGGCCCGGCCGGCCGCCGGTGGTGCTGTATCTGTACGACGGTGGCGTGCTCGGTGCGGACGACCTCGGCGCGATCCGGCTCCAGGAGTCGGAGCTGCTGTCCTGGCGGCTCGTACCGCGCGAGGAGCTGACCGGGTACCTCCGCGGCTCCCTGGGCCGGCGCGCGCTGGCCGCCCTCGACGTCCTCGCCGACGGTTCGGGCACGGCGGAGCTGGAGGACGGCCACCGGGTGCACTGAGCCCGCGGCCCCCATCCGCTCGCCGCACCCTCACCCTCCTCGGGACCCTCACCCTCCTCGGCCGCCGCGCCGGATCGCCGCCTAGAACAGGGCGGTTCCGCGTTCGTGGTCCAGCAGGCGTCGTTTGCGGTCCAGGCCGCCGCCGTAGCCGGTGAGGCCGCCGGTGGTGCCGATGACGCGGTGGCAGGGGACGATGATGCCGATCGGGTTGCGGCCGTTGGCGAGGCCGACCGCGCGGGATGCCTTGGCGTTGCCGAGGGCGTCGGCGAGCTGGCCGTAGGTGCGGGTCTCGCCGTACGGGATGCGGGTGAGCCGGTCCCAGACACCGCGCTGGAACGGGGTGCCGTGCAGGCGCAGTTCGAGGGTGAACTCCTTCAGCTCGCCCGCGAAGTAGGCGGTCAGTTGCTCGCGCGCCTCGGAAAAGGGGTGTCGTCGGGGGTGCCGAAGGTCTCCTCGGGCGGGCGGTGGCGCTGGCCGGTCATGTAGAGGCCGCACAGGACGCCGTCGTCGGCGACGAGTGTCAGGGGGCCGTAGGGGCTGTCGGTCACGGTGTGGTGTCTCATCGGTTCCGGTTCCTTGGTCTCGCTACACCGGCAGGAAGTTGATCGGGTGGCTGTCCGTCGCCCACAGGTACTGGACCGCGTACGCCCGCCAGGGCCGCCAGGCCGCCGCGCGGGCGGTGAGGGCGGCGGGGGTGGAGGGCAGGCCCAGTTCGCGGGCGGCGCGGCGGATGCCGAGGTCGGTGGGGAGGAAGGCGTCGGGGTCGCCCAGGGCGCGCATGGCGATGACGTCGGCGGTCCAGGGCCCGAAGCCGGGCAGGCCGAGGAGCAGGGCACGGGTCTCGGCCCAGTCGCTCTCGACGCCCAGGCTGACCGAGCCGTCGGCCAGGTGGGTGACCAGGGTGGTGAAGGTGGTACGGCGGGTGCGCGGCATGGCGAGGGTCCCGGGGTCGAGGGCGGCCAGCGCCTCGGGGACGGGAAGAGGTGGGTGAGGCCGCCCTCCGGGTCGTCGACCGGTGTGCCGTGCGCGGTGACCAGGCGGGCCGCGTGGGTGCGGGCGGCGGCCGTGGAGACCTGCTGGCCGAGGACGGCCCGTACGGCGAACTCGTCCGCGTCGACCGTACGCGGCACCCGGCGCCCCGGTGCCTTGTCCACCAGGGGTGCGAGCACCGGGTCCGCCCGCAGCAGGCCGTCGACGGCGACCGGGTCGGCGTCCAGGTCGAGCAGGCGGCGGCAGCGGCTGATGGCGACGGTGAGGTCGCGGGGGTCGCCGAGGGTGAGACGGCAGCCGATGTGGTCGGGGCGTGGGGTGAGGGCCACGATGCCGTGCCCGTACGGCAGGCGCAGGGTGCGCCGGTAGGCGCCGTCCCGCCATCCTCGACGCCGGGTACGGCGGTGGCGGCGAGGTGGCCGAAGAGGTTGTCGGGGTTGAGCGGGGCGCGGAACGGCAGCCGCAGGGAGAGCACACCGGGGGTGCCGTGGAGGCGTCCCGGGGCGCCCGGGTGCGCAGATCGGTCGGGGCGAGCGCGTAGACCTCGCGGACGGTGTCGTTGAAGGTGCGGATGGAGGAGAAGCCGGCCGCGAAGGCGATCTCCGCCATGGGCAGCCGGGTCGTCTCGATGAGCAGCCGGGCGGTCTGGGCGCGCTGGGCGCGGGCCAGCGCGAGGGGCCCGCGCCCAGCTCGGCGAGGAGCTGGCGTTCGATCTGCCGGGGGCTGTAGCCGAGCCGGGCGGCGAGTCCGGGGACCCCGTCGCGGTCCACGACGCCGTCGGCGATCAGCCGCATGGTGCGGGCGACGAGGTCGGCGCGCTCGTTCCACTCGGGTGAGCCGGGGCTGGTGTCGGGGCGGCAGCGTTTGCAGGCCTGGAATCCCGCCTGCTGGCAGGCGGCGGCGCTGGGGTGGAAGACCATGTTCTCGGGTTTGGGCGGGACCACCGGGCAGCTGGGCCGGCAGTAGATGCCGGTGGTGAGGACGGCGGTGAAGAACCAGCCGTCGAACCGCGCGTCCTTCGACCGGACGGCGCGCACGCAGCGCTCGGTGTCGGTGTGCATCCCCTTCTGCATGCCTCAAGGATCCGGCATGGACGGCGTCCGGGTCTGGCGGGAATCCGACATCGACCTCATGTGCTGGGCCTGCCCGGATCGCGTGCGGCGCCGGCCCCGGCCGGCGCCGCACAGAGGTCCTCCCGGTCACTCCCCGCTGTGGGCCGGCGGGACAGGGCGGTCGCCTCGTCCACGTCGGTGAGCGGACGCAGCCGGTAGGTGTAGGCGTACTCGCGGTCGGCGAGGAGTTTGAACTCGTCGTGGGTGTGCGCGCCCCAGCTGTTGTCGCCGCCGACGCCCATCTGCCGGTGGTTGACCTGCAGGACCACCGCGTCCCGCGGGGTGAGCTGGTAGTCGTGCCGGACTCCGGCCGACAGGTCCTCCGGGGTGAAGTGGGAGGCGTTGATCTCCAGGAGGGGTTCGCCCGACACCAGCAGGCCGTGCCCCGTCCGTCGGTGAGGGCCGCCCAGCGGACGTCCGTCTTGTTGCCGTTCTCCTGCGGGCGGATGTAGGGTCCACTGGCCGGCGACGGTGGACATGTGACGGCCCACGTCGGTGCCGGTGTTGCGGTCCCAGTGGTTCTCCTCGGGGCCGCGTCCGTAGTAGTGCAGGCGGTCCAGGCGGCGTGGCAGGAACAGCAGTGTGCCGACCTCCGGGATGTAGGGAGGTTCGGGGCGCCGGGGCGGAGGCTGTTGTCGACCTTGATCTCGCCGTTGCCGAACACCGTGTAGCGGGTGGTGTACGTCGATTCCGTCGTGGTGGGCAGGGTGCCGGCGACCGTGATCTCGACGGCCCGGTCGTCCAGGGTGCGTACGGTGACGTCGGTGACCTCGCGGCGGGAGCCGGCGTCGCGCCAGGTCTGGTTGCGGGTGTGGTGGCCGTTGCCGTGGTCGTTGTCGGTGGGGCCCGCCAGAAGTTGGGCACGGGCCCGGAGGTGATCAGGCGGGTGCCCTTCGCCTCGTAGGAGGTGATGGTGCCGGTGCGCTTGTCGACGGTGACGGAGAAGCCCGTCCCGGTGACGCGGACGTCCTGGTCGCGGTCCTGGTGGCGCAGGGCCGGAACGCGCGAGAGGGTACGGGGGTCACCGCCGGGCCGCCCGCGCCGAGCGGGAGTTGCTGCCGGGCCACCTCGTGCCCGGCCTTCGCCCACGGGGTGGACTCCCGGGTGGTGAAGGACAGGTGGAGGAAGTACTCCGTGCCCGGTGCCGGGTTCCCGGGGAGGCGTACGGGAAGGGTGATGTCCTTCCCGGACAGCGGCGGCACGTCCAGCTGCTCGCGGGTGAGCCGTCCCTGCCGTACGACCTCGCCGTCGGCGACGAGTTCCCAACGGGCGTCGAACTCACGGAGGTCGGTGAACAGGTACTCGTTGGTGAGGGTGACGGCGCCGGGGTCGGACGCGCCGGAGGTGCGGGCGGCGTTGACCGCCTGGTAGACGCGTTTGATCTCGGCGGCCTTGCCGGTGTGGCCCCGGTCGGCGGTGACGATGCCGTCGGCGACGAAGGCGCCGTCGTTGGGGTTGTCGCCCCAGTCACCGCCGTAGGCGAGGAACGTCCGTTCCGCGGGCCGCCGTTGGCCGGTCCGCACCGTGGCGGCGTCGAACCAGAACCGTACGCCGTCGTCGCCGGGTCCCCGGTCGTCCGAGGCCAGTTCGGCGGCGGTGAGGGGCGGGCGTAGACGCGGGCGCGGCGGACGGTGCCGCTGAACTCGCGGGTCTGGTTGTCGGCGTCGGCGGCGAGCGCGAGCGGCGCGGTGTTGTTGTCGGGGCGCCGGTCGGTGGTGCGGGTGGCCCTCACGGCGCCGTCGGCGTACAGGGTGAGTGTGCCGGCGTCCGCGTCGAAGACGCCCGCGACATGGTGTTCGCGGCCGGTCCAGTCGGCGGGCACGGTCCAGTTCGCGGCGATCCACTGCCCGCCGCCGTAGATGAAGAACTCGAGGGTCCGGCCGCTCTGTTTGAGCGCGTACTGGGTGTCGCCCTTGGCGATGAGGGGCTGGTGGCCGCCCGTCACCCCGGGGTGACCCAGGCTTCCAGGGTCAGTGAGCCGGTGAGGTCGAGGCTGTCGTGGCGTTCGAAGACGGTGATGCCGGACAGACCCTTGTCGCGGTCGAGTTCGCCGCGGGTGGCGAGGATCTCGCCGCGCAGACCGGCCGGTCCCGACTCGGTGAGCAGGGTGCGCACGGGGACCGGGGTGTAGAGGGACTGGTCGACGAAGTCCCAGATCCAGCCGCCCTGGAGGACGTCGTGGCGGCGGACGGTGTCCCAGTACTTCTTGAAGTTGCCGTTGGAGTTCCCCATCGCGTGGGAGTACTCGATCATGACGTAGGGCCGGGTGTCGGCGGTGTCCGCGGCGCGCTGCTCGATACGCGACGGACTCTCGTACATCCGGGAGCGGATGTCGCTGATCCCCGGCCGGTCGTCGCCCTCGTACTGGATGACGCGGGTGGTGTCGTAGGAGCGGATCCAGTCGTGCATGGCGGTGAAGGTGGAACCGCCGCCGGCCTCGTTGCCGAGCGACCAGATGACGACCGCCGGGTGGTTCTTGTCGCGGTGGACCATGTTCTGGGCGCGGGCGACACAGGCCGCCGTCCACTCCGGGTGGTCGCCCGGGTACTCGTCACGGATGCCGTGGGTCTCGAGGTTGGTCTCGTCGACGAGGTAGAGGCCGTACTCGTCGGCGAGTTCGTACCACAGCGGGTTGTTCGGGTAGTGCGAGGTGCGGACGGAGTTGATGTTCATCCGCTTGATGATCCCGATGTCCTCGACCAGGTTCTCGCGGGTGAGGGCGGTGCCGCGGGACGGGTGCATCTCGTGGCGGTTGGTGCCGCGGAAGGAGACGGGCCGTCCGTTGATCCGCATCAGCCCGTCCACGAGGGCGAACTCGCGGAAGCCGACACGGTGGGACAGCGTCTCGGTCACCTTGCCGGCCGGGTCGCGGAGCCGGAGAACGGCCGTGTAGAGGTTCGGGTGTTCGGCCGACCACAGCCGGGGCTCCGGTACGGCCTTGGCGGCGCGTACGGTGACGTCCTCGCCGGTGCCGGCCGTGCCGAGGTCGGCGATCTGCTCCAGCGGACGGGACCAGACGGCGTGACCCCGGGCGTCGTACAGCTGGGTCTCGACGGTGTAGCGGCCCTGCTCCCCGCCGCCGTACGCCCGTACGCTCGCGGTGACCGCCAGCTCGGCCCGCTGATAGGTGTCGTCGAGCGGGGTGTCCAGCTTGAAGTCGCGCAGGTGCACGGACGGGGTGGAGTACAGATAGACCGAGCGGAAGATGCCGCTCAGCCGGATCATGTCCTGGTCCTCCAGCCAGTCGCCGTCGGAGTAGCGGTACACCTCGACGGCGATCTGGTTGGTGCCGGGCTTCAGGCGGTCGGTGATGTCGTACTCGGAGGGCGTGTAGGAGTCCTCGTCGTAGCCGGCGAGTTCGCCGTTGATCCACACGTAGTGGGCGGATTTGACGCCCTCGAAGTGGAGGAAGGTGCGCCGGCCCGTCCAGTCGCGCGGGACGGTGAAGGTGCGCCGGTACTGGCCGACCGGGTTGTAGCGGGTGGGGGCGGCGGGCGGCCGGGGTTCCTCGCCGCGGCCGTTGGGGCCCCAGTACGGGTAGGTGATGTTCAGGTAGATCGGGAAGTCGTGACCGTGCAGCTGCCACACGGACGGCACCGGGATGGTGTCCCAGTCGCCGTCGTCGGTGTCGGTGCGGTGGAAGTCGGGGTCGCGGTCCTCGGGGCGGTCGGCGTAGGCGAACTTCCAGGTGCCGTCGAGGCTCAGCCGGTGGGGCGAGCGGGTGCGGTCGGCGGCGAGGGCCTGGCGGACGTCCCCGTACGGCATGAGCGTGGTATGCGGGGGCTCGGTGCCGAGCCGGAAGACGCCGAAGTCGTTCCACTCCGGGGCGCGTCGGCCGCCCGCCGGCCGGCCGCGCAGGCGGGGACGGCCGACGCGGACAGGGCGAGGGCGCCGAGTACGGCGGCGCCGGACTCGAGGAGCCGGCGGCGGCTGACGACCGGCCGGCCGGAGCGGGCGGACCGGTCGGCGGGAGAGGCGGGGGATTCGGCATGACCGTGGCCTTCCTCGGTACGACAGAGCACTGCGCGGACTGAGGGCGCGTCGGACTCCCCCAACACGCCGGAGAACGGGGCGCGTTACGGCAGGGAGGAGTCGCGACTGCTGGTGACGGAGCAACTACTGAGCCAGCCACACCCTAGAACTCGAACACAACCGAAGCAACGATCCCGTCGGACTCTGTGCGGTCCTGGTGGTTCGACCCGGACCGGGGACGCCCGCCCCTCTGGAATGATCGGGCCATGCCACGAAGTCGTCGCCGGTTCCCCGCCGCCGTACCGCTGGTCCTGCTGGCCGTGGTGACGGCGGCCGGGTGCGGGAACGCCGACCGTCCGCGCGCCGAGCCGCGGACGTACTGTCCCCTCCCAGAGGAGCAGGGACCGGCTCCTTCCCCTGCGTCACCTTCGACTGGAACCGGCGGGTGGCGGAGAACCACGCCTACCGCGACCGGATATCGATCACCGCCGAGCAGCGGGAAGCGGCCGCACCGCGGGCGAAGGCACTGACCGCGGTCCTGGGCGAGCCGGCGGACGACGGGCTCGACGCGGCGGTCGCCGAGGCCCTCGGAGTACGGCCGGAGCGGATCGAGCTGCGCAGGCAGGGCTACGGGGTCCCCGCTCACGGTGTCCTGGTCGGCGGCGGCGAGGGCCGGGTGTGTGTCAACGGCGAGGTCGACGGCGCGGGCCACGTCGAGGTGGAGATCGTCGGCCGCACCCTCGAGGGCACCTGTCTGCCGGGTGAGGGCGGCCACTGACGCCGGAGGCGGGGCGGTACGCGCGGACGCGGCACCGTACGGACGAATGCCGCTCCGGACGCGCGGACGCGCCGCCGTGCGTGCGCACACGGCGGCGAACGCGCGCGTACGGCGCCGTACACACCAACGCGGCGCCCTACGCGGGTGTCAGCGCACGTACTCCGCGAACGCCGCGTACGCCCGGTCGTCGAAGAGGACGAACCTGACCTCCTCGACCGCCGTGCCGGTCGCATGTACCGTCTCGACGGCGATGCGGGCCGCGTCGTCCATCGGCCAGCCGTAGACGCCGGTCGAGACGGCGGGGAACGCGACCGTGCGGGCGCCCAGTTCGTCGGCGACGCGCAGCGACTCGCGGTAGCAGGAGGCGAGCAGGGCGGAGCGGTCCTCGCCGGCGCTGTGGACCGGGCCGACGGTGTGGATCACCCAGCGGGCGTCGAGACGGCCGGCGGTGGTGGCGACCGCCTGGCCGGTACGGAGCCCCTTGCCGTACCGCGAGGCCCGCAGGGCGCGGCACTCGGCCAGGATCTCCGGGCCGCCCCGGCGGTGGATCGCGCCGTCCACGCCCCCGCCGCCGAGCAGGGACGAGTTGGCGGCGTTGACGATCGCGTCGGCGCTCTGCTCGGTGATGTCGCCCTGGACGAGGGTGAGGGTGGGGGTCATGGCCGGCGCAGCCTCCTCCAGACGGCCTTCGCCGCGTTGTGACCCGACATGCCGTGCACACCGGGGCCGGGCGGGGTGGCCGACGAGCAGATGAACACGGCGGGGTGCGGGGTGGTGTAGGGGGACAGGGAGAGCCTGGGGCGCAGCATCAGCTGGAGTCCGGAGGCCGCGCCGGAGGCGATGTCGCCGCCGACGTAGTTGGCGTTGCGGGCCGCGAGTTCGGGCGGGCCCGCGGTGGCGCGGGCGAGGACCCGGTCACGGAAACCGGGGGCGAAGCGCTCCAGTTGGCGTTCGATGGCGTCGGTGAGGTCGCCGGTCCAGCCGTTGGGTACATGGCCGTACACCCAGAAGACGTGTTTGCCCGCCGGGGCCCGGGTGGGGTCGGCGACGCCGGGCTGGACGGTGATGAGGAACGGCGCGTCGGGCGCGCGGCCCTCGCGGGAGGCGGCGCGCAGGGCGGCGCCGATCTCGGTGCTGTCCGCGCCGATCTGCACGGTGCCGGCGGTACGGGCCTGGGGGCGGTCCAGGGGACGGGGCCGTCCAGCGCGTAGTCGATCTTGAAGACGCCGGGGCCGTAGCGGTAGCGGGCGTAGTGGCTGCCGAAGCCGGCGATGCGGGCCAGGGCGGTGGGCGAGGTGTCGAAGACGTAGGCGCGGGCGGGCGGCAGGTCGTCGAGGCGCTTGACCTCGTAGTCGGTGTGGACGCTGCCGCCGAGGTCCTTCAGATACGCGGCGAGGGCGTCGGAGAGGGCCTGGGAGCCGCCGCGGGCGACGGGCCAGCCGCGGGCGTGCGCGGCGAGCGCGAAGACCAGGCCGACGGCGGAGGTGGCGAGGCCGCCGAGGGGTGCCATGACATGGGCGACGAGGCCGGCGAACAGGGTGCGGGCCCGCTCGTCGCGGAAGCGGCGGGTGAGCCAGGTCGACGGGGGCAGGCCGACCAGTCCGAAGCGGGCGAGGGTGACCGGGTCGCGGGGCAGCGCGGTGAGCGGCAGGGACATGAAGTCCCGTGCCAGGGTGTCCCACTTGGGCAGGAACGGCCCGACGAGCCGGCGGTACGTGCCGGCGTCGCGCGGTCCGAAGGAGGCGGCGGTCTCCCCCACGGACCGGGAGAGCACAGCCGCGGTGCCGTCGGGGAAGGGGTGCGCCATGGGAAGTTCGGGGTGCAGCCACTCCAGGCCGTAGCGCTCCAGCGGCAGGGCGCGGAACGCGGGCGAGTTGATGCCGAGGGGTGTGCGGCGGAGCAGGGGTCGTGGCGGAAGCCGGGGAGGGTGAGTTCCTCGGTGCGGGCTCCGCCGCCGACGGTGTCCTTCGCCTCGAACAGGGCCACGGAGAAGCCGCGCCGGGCCAGTTCCACGGCAGCCGTCAGCCCGTTCGGCCCCGCACCCACCACGACAGCGTCGAGCATCGACGGCACCTTCGGACTCCTTCGTCAGCCGACGGCCACTGGGGGATCAGGATATGCCGCGGTGCTCGCGTTCTCCCGGGGCCTCCCGCGAGAGCAGTTCCACGACCCGGCGGGCGGTGGCCTCGTCGCGGGCCGCGGTGAAGGGCAGGGTGTTGCCGCCCCGGACGCTGAAGGGCAGGCCCGCGCGGGTGAGGTGGGTGCCGCCCGCCTCCTCGACCAGGAGCAGTCCGGCCGCGTGGTCCCAGGCGGCCTCCCAGCTGAACGCGGTCGCGTCGGACTCGCCGCGGGCGATCGCCAGGTACTCCAGCCCGGCGGATCCGCAGGATCGGGGGCCACGCCGTCGGTCCACAGGCCGAGCAGGGAGCGCTTCTGTTCGTCGGTGGTGTAGTCGGGGTGGGAGGTGGCCACGCGCAGGTCGCGGCCGGGTTCCGGGAGCCGGAGCGCAGCGGCTCGCCGTCGAGGAGGGCTCCCCGGCCCCGTACGGCCGTGGCGAACTGCTCGCGGACGGGGCGTAGGTCCAGGAGGCGTGGACGACTCCGCGCACCGCGAGGGCCACCAGGGTGCAGAAGCCGGTCTCACCGTGTACGAACTGGCGGGTGCCGTCGACGGGGTCGACGATCCATACGGGGGTGTCGCCCTGTATCGCCTCGTACGACGCCGGGTTGGCGTGCACCGCCTCCTCGCCGACCACGACGGAGCCGGGCAGCAGGGCGGCGAGCTCCCCGTGAGGTACAGCTCGGCGTCCCGGTCGGCGTCCGTCACCAGATCGTGCGGGCCGGACTTGCGGTCCACGTCGTCCTCGCCGAGCCGCCGCCAGCGCGGCAGGATCTCCTTGGCCGCGGCCTTGCGGATCAGCTCCTCGACGTCGGAGGAGCGGCGGGTGAGAAACTCGTCGATGGTTTCGTTCGTCTCGATCATGTCTCCATGAGAGCACGCACCACTGACATTCCCTCCCGTCCGGTGCGTCTCAGGTGGAAACGGGATGAAAATGGGGTGCGCGCCCCGCGGGCGTGGGCTCAGCGGCCCACGGCGTAGCCCTGCTGGCCGCGCGGATTGGCCGCCGCCGAGAGGACGCCGGTGGCCGGGTCGCGGGCGACCGCGCAGAGCCGGCCCTCGGACCAGTCGTCGCCGACGGTCACCTGGTGGCCGCGGCGGCGGAGCGCCTCCACCACCGCCGGGTCGGTGCGGGACTCGACGGTGACGCTGCCGGGGCGCATACCGCGCGGGAAGAAGGAGCCGGGGAAGCTGTCGTTGTGCCAGTTGGGGGCGTCGATGGCGCCCTGGAGATCGAGTCCGCCGCGCACCGGCTCACGCAGGGCGACGGCGAGGAGGAAGTGCAGCTGCCACTGGTCCTGCTGGTCGCCGCCGGGGGTGCCGAACGCCATGACGGGAACCCCGTCGCGCAGGGCCATGGACGGGGTGAGGGTGGTGCGGGGGCGGCGGCCGGGGGTGAGGGTGTTGGGCAGGCCCTCCTCGAGCCAGGTCATCTGCAGCCGGGTGCCGAGCGGGAAGCCCAGTTCGGGCACGACGGGGTTGGACTGGAGCCAGCCGCCGCTGGGGGTGGCCGCGATCATGTTGCCCCAGCGGTCGACGATGTCGAGGTGGCAGGTGTCGCCGCGGGTGCCGCCGTCGGCGGAGACGTCGGGTTCGCCGGGCACGGGGACGCCGGGCCCTTGGCGAAGGTCGGCTCACCGACGCCCATCAGTGCGGCGCCGGGGTCCTCGGTGGCCGCCAGGCGCGCGTGCGCGCTCAGCCGGGGTGCGTCCGCCGGGGCTGCCGGGCCGCAGGTCGTGGGAGGCGCGGTGGCCCACCCTGGTCCGCCGCTCGGCGTTGTACTCGGCCGACAGCAGGTCGTCGAGCGGCACCTCGGCCGCGTCGCCGTACCAGGCCTCGCGGTCGGCCATGGCGAGCTTGCAGCCCTCGATCAGCAGGTGCACATAGTCGGCGGAGCCGTAGCGGGGCAATTCCGGCGGCAGCAGGGCGAGCTGCTGGAGCAGCACCGGGCCCTGGCTCCAGGGGCCGGCCTTGCACACGGTCCAGCCGTTCCAGTCGTACGTCACCGGCGTCTCGTAGGTGGCGGACCAGCCGGCGAGGTCGGCGGCCGTCAGGGTGCCGGTGTGGCGTTCGCCGCTGGTGTCCAGGGTCGGGCGGCCGGACTGCCGGACCAGGGCCTCGGCGATGAACCCGGTCCGCCACACCTCCCGCGCGGCGTCGATCTGCGCCTCCCGTCCGCCCGCCCCGGCGACCTCGGCGAGCAGCCGCTTCCAGGTGGCGGCGAGGGCGGGGTTGCGGAACAGCTCACCGGGGCGCGGGAGCGGCCGCCGGGCAGATACACGTCGGCGGAGGAGGTCCACTCCGTCTCGAACAGCTCGCGCACCGTCTCGACGGTCTGGCCGACCCGCTCCACGGGCGCGTGCCCGTCCTCGGCGTAGCCGATGGCGTACTTCAGGACGTCGGCGAGCGGCTTGGTGCCGTGGTCGCGCAGCAGAAGCATCCAGGCGTCGAAGGCGCCGGGCACGGCCGCGGCGAGCGGTCCGGTGCCGGGGACGAGGTCGAGGCCGAGCCCCTTGTAGTGGGCGACGGTGGCCCCGGCCGGGGCGCCGCCCTGCCCGCACAGCACCCGCACCTCGCCGCCGGCGGGCGCGAGCAGTATCGGCACCTCGCCGGCGGGTCCGTTGAGGTGCGGTTCGACGACATGCAGGACGAAGGCCCCGGCCACGGCGGCGTCGTAGGCGTTGCCGCCGTCCTCCAGCACGGCCATCGCCGACTGCGAGGCCAGCCAGTGCGTGGAGGAGACCATGCCGAAGGTGCCCTGGAGGGTGGGGCGGGTGGTGAACATAGGGCCTCTCACTTCACTGTTGACGTGTAGCGGCCCAGGTGCGGGGCGCTCAGGACGAACCCTGGGGAGCATCCGGGGAGTTCGCGCCGGCGGCCTCCTCCCGCTCACCCGGAAGGCTATCGATCACGGCCGGGCCGAAGTAACACGTCAGCCGACCCGGAGCCCGACCGCCAGCGTCAGTTCGAGGACCCGGTGCGGCGACGCGAGATCCGGAAACAGCTCCCGGAGCTGCGACATCCGGTACCGGACTGTCTGGGGATGGACGAACAACGCCGCCGCCACCTCGTCCCGCCTGCCCTGGTGCAGCAGCCACGCGCGCAACGTCTCCTCCAGCCGCCGCGCGGTCGCGACAGGCAAGGCCCGCAACGGTGCGAGGGTCCGGGTGCGCAGGTCCGCGAACGCGTCCGTGTCGGCGCTCAGCACCAGCTCCGGCAGGTGGTCCTCGGTGTCGCGAATATCCGCGGAGAGGAGCGGGCGCGTACGGCTCGTTCGTACGAGGCGGACGCGCGAGTCCATGGCCGGGCCGGGCCGACCACGGCGGCGCGGCCGGTCAGCCGCCGCAGGAGATGCGACCGGTCGGCGTCGGGGACGAGCAGCACACCGGTGGCGTCCGGCAGATCGTCGAGGACGAGGGTGCCCGGGTCGAGCACGCGGTAGGCGGGCCGGGCCTGGGCGGCGGGCAGCAGGACCGCGGTCAGGGAGACCGGAGGCTGCCACCCGGCCCGCCCGGCAGAGGCCAGCAGCACATCCGGGCTCGCGCCGGCGAGGAGGTCGCGGGCCAGGTGTTCCAGGTGGCGCTCGTGTGCCCTGCCCCGGGCGGCCAGTTCGTCGGCGTGGCCCGCCGCGCTCGCGGCGGAGAGCTCGTCGATGTACGCGAAGGTCAGTTCGGCGAACTTGGCGACCTCGGCGGCGGGCAGACCCGCGGGTACGGCCCCGTGGCCAGGCAGCGCCAGGCCACGCGGGCGCCGACGCGGTAGGCGCTGAGCAGGGCGTCCATCGAACGGCCGTCGCGGACCTCGCCGCGGCCCAGCTCGTAGGCCGCGCCGCCGGCGTCGCCGTCCGTGGCGTTCCCGCTCGCGAGGTCCAGGTAGTGGCCCAGGGCGGTGCGGACGGCTCGGCGGATGGTGCCGCCCATACGGCCCGAAAGGGCGTTGGCGTAGGAGGGAACCTCGTCGATGATCGCCTGAACGACCTCGTCGGCGGTGGTCTTCAGCGCGGCCCGAAGCGCGGTGACCGTCGTCTCGTCCAGGGCGGGTTCGCCGGCCCTCCGGATTGCATGGCTCACTTTTGTTCCCTGCGAACAAATCGACCGACCAGATCTACGTCCTGCGGTCAGGACTTTACGCCTTGCGGCGCAGCAAGCTGGAGCCATGACAAGTGCAGCCCTCCGCAGCAGGGCGTGGAAACTGCTGGAGATGGTCACGACGCCGCTGCTGCCGTCGGACTACCTCGACCTGGTCAGCCCCTTCGTGCGGGCGCCGACCTGCGTGGGCGCATCGAGGCCGTGCACCCCGAGACGAGTGACGCCGCCACCATCGTGATCAGGCCGGGACGGGGCTGGCGCGGCCACACAGCCGGTCAGTACGTGCGGATCGGGGTCGACGTCGACGGGGTGCGCCTGTGGCGTGGCTACTCCATCACCTCGCCGGCTCACCGCCGGGACAACCGCGTCACGATCACCGTGAAGGCGATCCCGGACGGCAAGGTCAGCAACCACCTGGTCCGCAGGGCGAGACCGGGCACGCTGATCCAGCTCGACCAGCCGGCCGGTGACTTCGTGCTGCCACGGACCAAGCCCGCCAAGGTGCTCTACCTGACGGCCGGCAGTGGCATCACGCCCGTGATGGGCATGCTGCGCGACACGGAGTTCGACGACGTCGTCATGGTCCACTGCGCGCCACGGCCGCAGGACGTGATCTTCCGCGACGAACTGCACCGCCTGGTCGCGGACGAGAAGCTGCGGCTCACCGAGGTGCACACCGACACGGACGGCATGCTCGACATCGCCCGTCTCGACGAACTCGTGCCCGACTGGTCCGAGCGGGAGACCTGGGCGTGCGGGCCCGCGGGGCTGCTCGACGCCGCCGAAGAGCACTGGACCGGGCACGGCGTCCCGGAGCGCCTGCACACCGAACGCTTCCGCCCCGGCATCGCCGTAGCCGGCGACGGCGAAGGCGGCGAGGTCACGTTCAGCGTCACCGGCAAGACCGTCGACGCGGACGGCGCCACGCCGTTGCTGGACATCGGCGAGGAGGCCGGCGTGCTCATGCCCTCCGGATGCCGCATGGGCATCTGCTTCGGCTGCGTCACGCCGCTCAAGGCGGGCGCCATCCGCGACCTGCGCACCGGCGAGATCACCCTGGCCGAGCCGGGCGTCCTCATCCAGACCTGCGTGTCCGCCGCGGCGGGCCCCTGCGACATCGAACGGTAGGAAGACCTTGACCGCCACCGACCCCACCGCCCACCTGACCGCGCGCCAGATCGAAGAGCTGGGCCGCGAGCTGGACGCCATCCGCGACGAGGTACTCGCCGACCGCGGCGAGAAGGACGCCGCCTACATCCGCAGAGTCATCTCGGCGCAGCGCACCCTCGAGCTGGTCAGCAGGGGCGTGCTGCTGTTCTCGATCTTCCCGCCCGCGTGGCTGCTCGGCACCGCCGGGCTGTCCGTGGCGAAGATCATGGACAACATGGAGATCGGCCACAACGTCATGCACGGCCAGTGGGACTGGATGCGCGACCCGAAGATCCACTCCACCACCTGGGAGTGGGACCATGTCTCGCCGTCCGAGCAGTGGAAGCACTCGCACAACGAGCTGCACCACACCTACACCAATGTGATCGGCAAGGACAACGACCTCGGCTACGGCATCATGCGCGTCGACGAGGACCAGCGGTGGCACCCGCTCCACCTCGGCCAGCCGCTCTGGAACTTCGTCAACGCCTGCTTCTTCGAGTACGGCATCGCGGCGTACGACCTGGAGCTCGGCAGGAACCTGCACAAGCGCCGCCGCAAGAACCCGGAGTTCCGCGCGCGGGCCAGGGCCGTGGGCCGCAAGATCCGCAAGCAGGTGCTCAAGGACTACGTGATCCACCCGCTGCTGTCGGGCCCGTCGTTCCTCACCACGCTCGCCGCCACGTTCACCGCGAACCTGGTCCGCAACATCTGGTCCCACTCGGTGATCATGTGCGGGCACTTCCCCAAGGGCGTACAGGTCTTCGAGCGCCGGTCGATCAAAAACGAGACGCGCGGCCAGTGGTACCTGCGTCAGATGATGGGCTCGGCGAACATCAGCGGCAGCAAGGCCATGCACTTCATGACCGGCAACCTGTCGCACCAGATCGAGCACCACCTGTTCCCGGACCTGCCGAGCAACCGGTACGCCGAGGTCGCGGTGAAAGTGCGCGCGCTGTTCGAGAAGTACGAGCTGGAATACATCAGCGGCCCGCTGCCCAAGCAGGTGTTCTCCGCGTGGTGCAAGGTCTTCCGGCTCTCCCTGCCGAACAGGAAGCCCAAGGTCACCGCACCGGACCGTCAGCAGGAGCTCGCGGCCACCTGATTCCCGCCGGCGGAAGAGCGGGGCAGCGCAGGACGGGCCGGCTCGTCAGTGTCCCGGGACCAGGTGGTCGCCGGCGATGCCGGCCTTCTCGGGGCGGTAGTAGTCCCTGATGGAATCGGCCCAGGTGGACGCCGGCACACGGTCCTCCCCGTCCGGGCCGAAAGCCTGGAAGAGCGCCTCGATGTTGGGCCGTGCGAAGCCGATCGCGAGCATCAGCGCAATGAAATCGGGGCGGGCGACGAAGCCGTCGCCGCCCGGATCACCCATCGCGGCCAGGGCTTCGGCGAACTCGTCCACGACGGCGTCGAACCGCTGCGGGTCGAGGACGACGGAGCGGAACTCCTCGGGGCTGACCCGGCCGTCGCCGTCGGCGTCCAGTTCGGTCAGGAGCGTCTCACCGTAGTGGCGGAAGGCACCGGCGAGCCTGTCCCTGGCGGCATCCGGCGCGGCCGGTACCGCGGCCACCACGCGGCCGCTCATCACGGTGAAGTCGGCGGGCTCGAGGTAGCCGTTCCCGTCGGCGTCGAAGAGGGAGAAGACCAGCTCGACTCGGTCGGTCGCCTCGGTGGTGGGCACCATGGTGCACCCTGCCTTTCCTTGGTGGGGCCTTGCTGTCGGAACGCGCCCGGGACCTGCCCCGGCGGCTGCCCCAACTATGCGGCCGTCCCGGCCACTTCAGGGGAAAACAACGGTATTTCACACACGAAAAGGGGAAACGGCGTGTTCCACGCATGAAACGGGAAACGGGCCGGCGGCGGAGTCACACGGATCGTGTCCGGTCCGCGAACACCCAGCGGTTGCCCGCCAGGGCGTCGTTCTCCTCGGGCAGCGGGCCGCGTCCGTGCCGGTGGGTGAAGTCGAAGGGAGTGTGGACCGACGCCGTCCAGCCCCGGTCCCTCAGACGTGCCGCGGAGTCGGGTCTCGGCTCCCGGCTGAACAGGTTGAGCAGGTCGATGCCGAGCTCCCGGCGCGTCGACGTGTACAGCGGACTGTCGCGGTATGCCATCAGGTCCTTCTCGAGCTTGACCTCGTACGCCAGGGCGCTGCCCGGAGCGCTCAGCCGGTCGACCGTGTCGATGAGCGCGGTCTCGGCCGCGGGCGGCAGATAGAACAGCAGCCCCTCGACCAGCCACACAGTGGGGATCGTGGGGTCGAAGCCCGCCGCCGTCAGCGCACCGGCCCAGTCGTCGCGCAGGTCGACCCCGATCGGGACACGCTCCGTCCCCGGTTCGGCCGGCAGGGAGTCGAGGATCCTGTGTTTGAACGCGAGGACTCCTCCCTGTCGATCTCGAAGATCACGGAGTCGGAGGGCCAGTCGAGCCGGAAGGCGCGGGCGTCCAGCCCCGCGCCCAGGAGCACCACCTGACGGGCACCGGCGGTCCGGACCGAGCGGAGCAGGAAGTCGTCGAGAACCCGGGTACGCAGCCCGAAGTAGCGGGCGAAGCGTCCCCAGAGCGGGCTGGTGTCCCCGCCCGGAGCCTGGTCCGGGCGGACCGGCCAGTGCGCGGACGCCTCGGCGCCCCGTACGAAGTGCTCCGCGTAGACGTCCTGGGCGAGGCTGTCGGGGCGGTGGGTCTCGATCGCCCGCGCCGCGGCGACCAGGAGGGCGGTCAGTCCCACTCCTCCTTCCACGCCGTCCGTACTGGTGCTGAGCGATGCCGTGCCGGTCATGCCTTCTCCCTGGTGGGTTCGCGTGGAGGGCCGGCGTCCGTCCGGGCGTCGGCGAGCGGGCGGCGCGTTCAGTGCCGCCGTCCGTCCGGGATCAGGACGGGTTTGACGACGCGGCCGGTGTCGCAGTCGTGCTCGGCCTCGTTGATGTCGGCGAGCGGATAGGTGCGGATCAGCTGGTCGAAGGGGAACCGCCCGGCCTGCCAGAGCGCGGTGAGCCGGGGGATCAGCAGTCCGGGGACGGCGTCGCCTTCGCAGATGTGGGAGATCGTGCGCCCGCGGTCCAGCGTTCCCACGTCGAGCGGCAGCGTCTCGTGCAGCCGTGCCACGAGGCCGAGACGGCCGGTCGGACGCAGTGACCTGAGCGCGTCGTTGATCAGCCCGGGGATCCCGTGGTGTCGAGTGCGTAGGCCGCTCCCCGCCGGTCAGCCGCCGGACACGGTCGGACAGGCCCGTCGGCGTTGCGGGTACCGGCAGGGCGTGCAGCCGCTCGGCGAGAGCCAGCCGTCCGGGATGCCGGTCGACGGCCACGGTCACCGCTCCGGCGGCGTGGGCCGCCATCACCGCGGCCAGGCCCACCGCGCCCGCGCCGAAGACGGCGAGGGTGTCGCCGGGGCCGATGCCGAAGGAGTTGAGGACGGCACCGGCGCCGGTGAGGAATCCGCAGCCGAGCGGTCCGAGCAGTTCCAGGGGCAGTGCGGGATCGACCCGTACGGCGTTGCGGGCCGGGACCAGCGCGTACTCGGCGAACGAGGACTGGCCGAACCAGCGGGGAGCCAGGGCGGTCCCGGTCGCGTCGGTGAACCGTGCGGCGTTCTCCGCGCGCCCGCCGAACAGGTTCAGTACGGCGAAGGAGTCGCAGTGAGCGGGGGCCGCGCCCAGGCAGTTGCGGCAGTGCCCGCAGGAGTCGAAGCTCAGCACCACATGGTCGCCGGCGCACAGGCCGGTGCCCATGCCTCCGTCTCCAGCACGACTCCGGCCCCTCGTGGCCGAGGACCGCCGGCAGGGCGAGCGGCCCGCCGACCGCCGTACGGCGAGGTCGGTCCGGCACATCCCGCAGCCGGCGATCCGGACCAGGATCTCCCTTCGGCCGGCCCCTCCGCCAGCCTCACCTCCTCGACGGTGAACGGGTCGTCGTACGCACGCAGTACCGCCGCGCCGAACTTCACCTCACGCCTCCTCGGGGCGGTGTACGACGAAGGGCCGGAGGTTTCCGTAGAGCCCCCACGGTCCGCCCGCGACGCCGACTCCGCTGTCCTTGGCGCCCGCGAAGGGCTGGGCGAGGGCGAGTTCGGCATGGTGGTTGATCCACGCCGTCCCGCACTCCAGACGGTCGGCGACGGCCGCGGCCCGGTCGAGGTCGGTCCCCCACACCGAGCCGCCCAGTCCGAAGCCGGTGCCGTTGGCCGCCCGGACGGCTTCGTCGAGGCTGTCGTACGGCAGGACCGGCAGGACCGGGCCGAACTGCTCCTCGGTCACCACCGGGCTGTCGGCCGGCACGCCGGCCAGGATCGTCGGGGCGAAGAAGTACCCGGGCCGGTCCAGCCGGTGTCCGCCGGCGGCGGCCCGGGCGCCGTCCGCCAGGGCCCGGGCCGTGCCGTGCTCGACGCGGGCGAGCTGCGGGGCGTTGTTGACCGGCCCGATCCGCGAGTCCGGGTCGAGCCCGGGACCGACGGCGGTCGTCCGCGCCCGGTGTGCGAGCGCCTCCACCACCCGGGCGTGGAGCCGGGACGGGGCGTAGACGCGCTTGACCGCCACGCAGATCTGGCCGCAGTTGCGGAACGCCGCCCAGAAGAGCCGGTCCGCGATCTCGTCCACATCGACGTCGTCGAGCAGGACGGCCGCGTCATTGCCGCCCAGCTCCAGGGTGACCCGGGCGAGCGAGGCCGCCGCGCCCGCGGCGACGGCCCGTCCGGTGGCCGCCGATCCGGTGAAGGTCACATGGCGGATTCCCGGGTGCGACGTGAGACGGGCGCCGAGGGGCTCCTCCCGGTGACGATCGTCAATACGCCCTCGGGGAGGGCGCCGGCGAGGACGGACCCCAGCATCCGGGTGGCGAGGGCGTGAACGGCGAGGGTTTGAGCACCACCGTGTTGCCCGCGGCGAGCGCCGGCGCGAACTTGGCCGACGCGAGCTGCAGCGGGAAGTTCCACGGGACGATCGCGGCGACCGGCCCGAGGGACCGCCACCGCAGCAGGCTGCGTACGGGGCGGTCGTTCTCGATCGGCTGCGTGCCGGTGTCCAATCCGGCGAAGTAGCGCAGCCGGGCGGCCGTGCGGGCCACCTCCGCGTACGACTCGGCCAGCGGTTTGCCCTGTTCACGGGTGAGCAGGGGCGAGCGCGGCGGCGGCCCCGTCGACGGCGTCCGCCGCCGCGAGCAGCGCCGCCCTGCGGGCGGCCGGGTCGGCCCGCCAGCCGTGCCAGGCTTCCCGGGCCCGGTCGACGACCGCGTCCAGTTCCTCCGGCCGCAGGTCGGGAGCCTCGTCGAAGGCCTCGCCGGTGGCCGGGTCGACGACGGTGAGGTTCCGCGTGTGCGGGAGGGATCCGGTCGCCAGGGTCATGATCAGCTCTGGGCCGCGACGGCAGCGTGTTCCCGGACGTGCCGGTCCATCTCCGCCCGGAAGGCGGCCACCAGGTGCGGCTGGATCCGGCCCGTGGTGCGGTCCCCTCCTCGCAGACCGCTCCGCGCACCCCGACGATGTCCGTCTCCATACCGGCCAGTTCACCGAGGTCGCCCGCCTTGACGCTGCCCGCCAGCGCGGCGAGGAGGCCGGCGTCGTGGGCACGCCGTACGAACTCGGCGCACACCTCGGGCGGAACGTGGTCGAACAGCCGCGTCCCGTCCTTGACGGCGGTGTCGAGCATGGCGGCGTCGGAGCCCGAACGGCGCGCGATGTCGGGCAGCGCGAGCGGGCTGACACAGCCGACGCGGTGGGCGTCGGCGTAACCCGAGGCGACGACGAACGCGTCCGCCCGGTGGTCCTTCACGGCCCGGACGACCCCCGCATGACCTCGATGGCTTGTTCGGGTGTCGTGCAGCCGTAGAGGCCGACCTTGATGTAGGTGGCCCCGGACACGGCGGCGCCGAGCGCCGCCTGGGCCACCGTGCCGGGCTTGTACGGTACGTCCCCCACGGTGGCGGAGACCGGCTTGTCCGCCGGGACCGCCGCGCGGATCTCCCTGATGACCCACGGGTAGTTGGCTCCGAGCGAGCCCTCGTCGGGCTTCTTCACGTCGACGATGTCCAGGTGCTCGGCCGCCTTCGCGCAGTCGAGGGCCTCGTCGACACCGTCCGGAGAGATGAGAAGCAGCAAGGTTGAATCCTTTCCCCGCACCCCACCTGCCCGAGGGCAGATCTGCGGATTCGCCTGGCTCACACGCGGTCCGCACATCATTTCCCCGGGCGTCGCACCTCGGCAGGGCGCGCGGAGTGCCACATGGATCGAAACCACGAGGCCCCCGCGCCCCGCGCAACGCGCCGTCCGCGCTGGCCCGCGCGCGTGCGGCGGCGCCGTTCCGCCGCCGGGACCGGCCGTGCCGTGCCGAAGCGTTGTCGTCCGCCGGGACGGGCGGCGGCCTACAGATCGGCGGCGACGTCCTCACGGGCCGATGCGGTCCCGGTCCTCTCGGCGGCGCGGCGGCGGGCGTCCGCGTCGGTGCGGGCGTCGTAGCTGACGAGTTTCGGGAGGGCGGCGGTGAGCAGGCCCACGGCGGCGACGCAGGCGAGGCCGCCGCTCCAGATCGCGGGGCGGGCGCCGGTCCAGCCGGCCATCGCGCCGGCGCGGACCTGGCCGAGCTGGGGGCCGATGCTGTAGGAGAGGACCTCGATACCGGCGAGCCGGCCGCGCAGCCGGTCGGGGATGGTCTGGTTCCAGATGGTGGAGCGGCCGAGTCCGCTCAGCATGTCCCCCGCGCCCGCCAGGCCGAGGAAGACCAGGACGAGCCAGATGTTCGACGCCCAGCCGGCCGCCGCCATGGCCAGTCCCCAGCCGGTGGCGCCGAACACCACGAACAGGCCGTGCCGCTGGGTGCGGGAGACCCAGCCGCTGGTCAGGCTGAGCAGCAGCGAGCCGACGGCGCCCGCCGAGTACATCAGGCCCAGCGCCCAGTCGGCGTCGAGCTCGTCGGCGAGGAAGGGGAAGATCGTGTTGGGGAAGGCGAAGAACATGGCGGCGAGGTCCACCGCGTAGGTGCCCAGCAGCACCGGACGGGACCAGGCGTACCGGGCGCCTTCGGCGATGCCGCGCAGCGACGGCTTCTCGGCGTGCTCGACGGGCGGTACGGGGTGAGCCGGCGGCACATCAGGACCGAGCCGCAGAAGCAGACGACGGTGGTGGCGTACGCGGGGACGTTGCCGGCGTAGGCGACGACGAGGCCGGCCAGGGCGGGCCCGCCGATGGCGCCCGCCTGCCAGCGCAGGGCGTTGAGGGCGGCCGCGGCGGCGAGCTGGTCGTGGGGGACGATCCGGGCAAGCAGCGAGTCCAGGGCGGGGCGCTGGAGGCCGGCGAGTGCCGCCACTCCGGCGGCGACCACGTACAGCGGCCACAGCAGGGGTGCGGCAGCAGCGCGTTCAGCAGCAGGACGACGGCCAGGAGCCCGAGTCCGGCCTCGGTGAGGACGATGACCTTGCGCCGGTCGACCGCGTCCGCGAGGGCACCGCCGTACAGGCCGAAGACCACGAGTGGCACGAGTTCCACGGCGCCCATCGCGCCGACCGCGAGAGGGAGCCGGTGAGTTCCTTGATCTGGAGCGGCAGCGCGATCAGCGCCATCACGCTGCCGAGGTAGGTGACCAGGCCCTGGACCCACAGGAGGCGGAAGTCGCGGGAGGAGCGCCAGGGTGTGAGGTCGGGCAGGACGGAGGCGGGCTTCTTCAGCATGGTTCAGCGGCTCCCGGCCGCCGCGACGCCGGTGTCCGCCGCCGTCGAGTGGTGGCGTCCGATGGGGAGGACGCGGGGCTTGCCGGAGACGGGGTCCTCGACGACGCGGCTCTCCATGCCGTACACGGCCCGGACGGTGTCCTCGGTCGTCACCTCGCCGGGCGCTCCGGCGGCGTGCGGCCGTCCGGCAGCCGGGGCGATCAGCCGGGACATCGCGCGCAGCAGGGTCGGCTTGCCGCAGACGTTGGCGCCGACGATCACCGTGATCCGTCCGGCCGCCAGGGTCGGGTCCAGGCCCTCGATGACGGCGCGGTCGCCGTAGCCGGGCGTGAGGTCCTCGGTGGCGAGGGTGTGGGACGCGGTCACAGTGAGCCTCCGGCCCGGTTGATGCGGACGATCAGTTGGACGAAGGCGTGGCGTTCTCATCGACCGTGTTCCACTTTCGGTCCGGGGTGCCGGGGCTCGCACGTCCGGGAACCGCGGGACGTGGAGCGGGGCACCGCACTCTGTGCAAGTTAGGTAAGGCTTGCCTCCATAGCGTATGAAGTGGCGGCGTACTGATCAATCGAGTCTTCCCGACAGCCCTTGTAGCGATCGGGACAGGAGGTCGTCTCCGCGTCAGCGCGCCCGGAACCTGCCGGGCGTCATACCGGTCGTCCGGCGGAAGGCGGCCCCGAAGGCACTGGCCGACCGGTGACCGACCGCGTCGGCCACCACGTCGACCTCGAAGCCGAGGGCCGGCAGCCGCACCGCGTGCCGGGCGCGCACCGAGGCGGCCCAGCGGGCGAAGCTCGTCCCCGTCCCGCTCTGGAACGCCCGGGTGATCGTGCGGGCGCCGCACCCGAGGGCGGCCGCCCAGCCGGTCAGGGTGCGCTGGTCGGAGGGGTCGGCCCGGACGGCGTGCACGAAGGGCACGTCCCCTCACCCGCGGCGAGCGCCGGCAGGTCTCTGATGACACGCATGAGGTCAGGCTGACCGGGGGCGGGAACAGGGCGGCCGTCGCCGGCGTTGGCCCCGGTGTCAGCAGTGAAAGGCGGAGCCGTGCACGGTGAGTACAAGGTTCCCGGCGGCAAGCTGGTCGTCGTGGACGTGGACGTGGAGGACGGCGCGCTGCGCCAGGTGCGCGTGGCGGGCGACTTCTTCCTCGAACCGGACGAGGCGCTGGACGCCGTGAACCGCGCCCTGGAGGGCGCCCCCGCCGACACCGGTGCCGCCGGTCTGGCCGCGCGGATCGACGCGGCCCTCCCCGAGGGGACCGTGATGTACGGACTCACCTCGGAGGGCGTCGGCATCGCGGTGCGCCGCGCGCTCGCGCACGCCACGGACTGGACCGACTACGACTGGCAGCTGATCCACGAGGGCCCGCAGCCCCCGCGCTGCACATGGCGCTGGACGAGGTGCTGACCACGGAGGTCGCCGCGGGCCGGCGTCCGCCGACGCTGCGGGTGTGGGAGTGGGGCGCCCCGGCGGTGATCATCGGCAGCTTCCAGTCGCTGGGCAACGAGGTCGACCCCGAGGGCGCGGGACGGCACGGCATCGAGGTGGTGCGCCGGATCTCCGGCGGCGGCGCGATGTTCGTGGAGCCGGGCAACACCATCACGTACTCGCTGTCGGTGCCGGAGGCGCTGGTGCAGGGGCTGTCGTTCCAGGACAGCTACGCGTACCTCGACGACTGGGTGCTGGGCGCGCTGGGCGAGATGGGCATCCGGGCCTGGTACCAGCCGCTGAACGACATCACCACCGACCAGGGCAAGATCGCGGGCGCGGCGCAGAAGCGGGTGGTGGGACCGGACGGCGGCCCCGGCGCGGTGCTGCACCATGTGACGATGGCGTACGACATCGACGCCGACAAGATGCTCGAGGTACTGCGCATCGGACGCGAGAAGCTGTCCGACAAGGGCACGAAGAGCGCGAAGAAGCGGGTGGACCCGCTGCGCCGGCAGACCGGTCTCCCGCGGGAGGCGGTCATCGACCGGATGATCGAATCGTTCCGCACCCGCTACGGCCTGACGCACGGCAAGGTGACGGACGAGGAGCTGGCGCGCGCGCAGGAGTCCGCCCGGACGAAGTTCACGTCGTCCCAGTGGACCGCCCGCGTCCCCTGACAGGCGCAAATCGCCTTTTCCCGGGGGTAATTGAGGCAAGACGGCGCCCCGGTCGGTACGCCCCTGTCACCGCCTCCCTACGGAGCGAGTTGGCCCTTCCCGCACCACGGGAACCCGTGTGACACTGGCGTCCCGTCCGCTGTGCGGACCCCTTCCGCACCGTCCCCCACGAAGAGTGCGCCGTGCGTTCCTTTCCTCTGCCGATCGCTCTGACCGCTCGCCTGTCCCCGGTGATCGTCCTCGCCGCGGCCGGCTGGGCGCTGTCCTCGGGCCCGACGGCCGCGCCGTCGGACGCCGCGGACAAGCCGACCGGGAAGACGCGGCCCCCATCCAGCTCCGCGCCCGCGCAGACCCAGGCGGTGAAGACGTACACCGCGGCGCCCGCGCCCTGCGGCAGCATCGCCGAGAAGACCGTCAGCTCCCTTGTGCCGAAGGCCAAGACGGACGGCAAGGAGATCGTCTCCACGGACTCGGCGCTGCGCCGCACCTGCTCCTGGAACGCGCTCGATGAGTACGAGTACCGCTGGCTCGACGTGTCCTTCGAGGTGCTGGCGTCGGACGAGGCGGCGGAGCGGTCGTACCAGGGGCGGCTGGAGGACAAGAGCGGCGGGGGCGCGGTCCCGGGGCTCGGGAACGCGGGGTACTCGGTCGTGAACCTCACCACCAAGGACAAGCAAGAGACGCGCGAGGGCGTGGTGGTGGCCCGCGCCGCCAACGCGCTGGTGATCGTGACGTACAACGGCAGCGACTTCGAATCGAAGAAGGCACCGAGCGCGGACGAGATCAACAAGGGCGCCATCAAGGCCGCCAAGGAGGCGGTGGCGGCCCTGGAGGCGAACCGGAGTTGACGGTTCCGTGACATCCGTCACAGGCGCCCGGCGATCTGTGCGGGTCGCTTAGTAGACAGTACCTCGACGACATAGGTGACTTGTCCGTCTTGCCGTGAATGCGGAACGGGTCGGGGCGGAGGGTGTGCGAGTGCGAAGCCGATAGCCGCCGCCTCGACGCCGTACGAGGGTTTCTGACGGGGCCTCCGACGGGCTGCGGGGCCCGCCGCGCAAGGGTCGGCACGCTCTCCCGCACGCCGCAAGCCCCTCACCGCGCTACGAGGCCCGGTAGTACGAGGACCCTTTGCGTCCGGTACGGAGGCATCCCAAGAATGACCATCCTCCGGACAGCAGGGTGAGGTCACGCATGGGAAAGCATCGTCATCAGCGGCGGTACCGGCGCACGGTCGTCACGGCGGTCGCCGTCGGGGTCATAGGCATCCCCTCGGTCGCCATGGCCTGTACGGACTGGCCCGGCGACGGACAGCGGCAGGACCACCGCACGGCGGCGAAGGCCGCCGGGGACCGGTGGGACGGCCCGGACCGGTACAGCCGGTGGAACGGCCGGCAGCACGGTGAGCCGCCAGCCGTACCGTCGGACACGCCGACCACGAGCCCGTCGAGGACCGGCGCGGCGAAGGACGGGAGCGCCGAACCGTCCCGCCAGCCGAAGGCACCCACGGCATCGGCCTCGAAGCCCACGACGGCAGCCCCCAAGCCCAAGCCGACCCCCACGACGGCGGCCCCGAAGCCGAAGCCGACGCCCGCCACCGCGACCGCGGTCCCGAAGCCGACGCCGACCCCCACCACCGCGGTCCCGAAGCCGACGCCCGCCACCGCGGCTCCGAAGCCGACCACTGCCGCCCCCGAGCCCACCGCCCCCGCTTCGGGCCCGGCCCCTCCGAAGCCGTCGCCCAGGTGGTGGACCTCGTCAACGCCGAGCGCGGCAAGGTGGGTTGCTCCCCGGTGAAGGTGAACTCCACCCTCACCAAGGCGGCGCAGGACCACAGCGAGGACATGGCGGCCACCGGCACCATGTCGCACACCGGCTCCGACGGCTCCTCCCCGCCGACCGCATCACCCGCGCCGGCTACAGCTGGAGCGCCTACGGCGAGAACGTCGCCTACGGCTACTCCACCCCGGCGCAGGTGATGAACGGCTGGATGACCAGCCCCGGCCACAAGGCGAACATCCTGAACTGCGCCTTCAAGGAGATCGGCGTCGGCCTCGCCCAGCCCGGCGGCTACTGGACTCAGAACTTCGGCACCGCCCGCTAGCTGGAGCGGGCCTGCACGAAGGCCGGCCTCGACAGCCGTGATGCGCGTGAGTCACACCAACGCGGTTCTCCTCTGGGAGAAGGAGCAGGTGGTGGCCACGATCACTCGGAGGGTAACGGACGTCGAGCTGCTCCCGCGATGGAAGAACGCCGGGTCGGCCCGGCTGTACCGCCCTGCCGCTGGACAAACGGACAGTGGCCGCAGCTGGCCCGGTGTTGTCCGCCAAGACGATCGAGTTCTGGTCGCCCATGGCTCGGTACTCGTCGGATTCCGTGTTCGCCACACGTGGGGGACGCACCTCAACGGGATGCTGGTCCGAGGTCCGCGAGCAAGTCGTCCAGCACCGCTTCCTCCTCGACCCGGACACCTCGCTCGACGAGAGCGACGGCCAGGGCAGGGTCCCAGGGAGTCGCCGCGGGCGGGCCCGTCAGGTCCGGAGCCGCGGCCACCGCGGCCACCGCGGCCCGGTAGTGGACGGCTTCGTAGCGCCACGGCCGCCAAGCGACGTTTCCCGCCAGTGCCGCGGCGATGCGTACACCGCCCCAGTCGAAATCGCCGTGGTAGAGAAGGTCGGCTCCCCGTGCGGACAGGTCGCGCAGCAAGGTGAGAGCGGCGGCCGACGGTTGCCCCTGGAGGCACACCATGGGCGGGCATGCCGGGCCGAGGGTGTCGGCGGCGGCGGACAGCACAGCCGGGTTCTCGCAGATGTGGACGGTTCCTGTCACCGGAACGTCGGCAACCGTTGTGTGACGGGTGAGTGAGCGGAGCGTCAGCACCGCCGGCTCCCCCGCGTCGGCCATCCAGTCGAGGGCTGGAGTACCGCGCAGGTTGAGGGTGAGCACGGTCGATGACACGTCGTCCTTGAGCAGCCCCGCCGAGGCCCATGCCTCCCGCAGCCACTGAGCACCGGAACCGTCGGGGAAGCCGGTGAGGGAACGGATGCCGGACAGGACGAGGGTGGCGAGCGGCTTCCCCTCGTCCAGGGCGTGGGCGCCCGAAAGGTTCCGTGCCGCGAACGTCGCTCGCGAGATCGGAGGTGACACGGGCAGCGCACGCAACGCGCGCACGGCAGCCTGCACCAGGGGGCCCGCGGCCTCCGGAGTACGGGCGAGGCGCCGTACGAGACCATCCCCGCGGATCCGCTCGGCCCAGGGCGCCAGTCCGGCACCGAGGGTGCCGAGCGGGGCGTACGCCTCCGCCCAGGCCCGTTCCTCCCTGTCCCGTGTCTCCGCACAGAGGGGGACGGGACCGGTGAGCGCCACTACGGCGGCCGCCAGCCCGTCAGGGCTGACACCGGAGCGCCGCAGGACCGCGTCCACGGTGTCGAGGCGGACGCTCAGGGAACCGCCTGCTCGCGGCGCCCGTCCCAACAGGTGCTCGACAGCCCGGCGTTGGGACGCGTCGGGGTCGGACAGGGTGACGGAGCCGGTGAGCGGCCGCCCACGGGCCATCCGCTGCCGGACGCGGTCCACGAGCCAGGCGAGGCCGGGGTCCCCGAGCAGACGGCCGAGACGCCCGGTGTCGATACCGGCCCGTGGCGGCGCGGTCGGCGCCGTGTTCGCGACGGTGCCGTCCACCGGTGTCTCCCGCCCGGCCGCCGCACGGACCGGTGGAACACGACCGTCGCGAGCGGACGGGTTCGTCGCAGGGTTCACGTCCACCGGAACTCCTGGCTTCCGGCGCCTCCGACGGTGGGTTCCCCGGCCGCCTCGCCGAGGCCGTCGGCGAGAGGAGCCGGCCTCGACTCGTCCACCCGTGCGCCGGGCTCCGTGCCACGCCGACGTTCGCTGCCGTCCCACTCCCACCGCGTCACCAGCACGGCGTCGATGTCGTCGACGCGGGAGAGCTGGGCGATGGCGATGCCCGGCACCTGGGGGTAGCAGGCCCATTCGCGCTCGCTGGTCATGACGACGTCGAGGTCGAAGGCGCGCAACAGGCCGAGGCACTTGGCGCGCGAGTCGTCGTCGACACCGGCGAACGCCTCGTCCAGGGTGACCAGACGCGGGGCGTACGCGCCGCCCGCGCTCGCGTAGTGGGAGGACGCGGCGGCGAACAGGGGCACGGACGCGGCCAGTACCCGCTCCCCGCCCGAGGCGGGCCCGGTGGCGGGCACCCACTTGCCGTGCTGGTGGCGTTCGACCCCGAACTCGTGCCAGGCCCGGTAGTCGAGGGCGGCGGTGAGGTCCTCCAGCCAGCTGCCGGCGCTGTCGTCGGCCTGTCGGCGGGCGATCTGCTCCTGGAGGAACGCGCCGACCGCGGCCCGATCCTCGGGCGACCAGGCGTCGGCGGACTGGCGCAGCCGTTCACGGGCCTGGGCCAGCCCCTGCGGAGCCCGGCGGGACGCCCGCCACACCAGCCGCAGCTTCATCCCCGTGGAGGTCGGACGCTCCTCCAGCTCCCTGTTCATGGCGGCCACCTGCCGTTCGGCCGTTCCGATCAGTTCCTGGAGCGTGCCGGCGACCTCGGTGATCAGATGGGTCTGGAGGATCTCGCGCTCGTGTGCCGACAGGATGCGGGTCAGTTCCGCGACCTCGACGGCCAGTGCCTCGGCGAGGTCGGGCACGGCCCGTTCCCGGCCCTGATAGACGATGTCGACCCGCATGCCGTCCTCGCTCGGGCGGGCGGTGGCGGTGTGGCCGTGCCGCGACAGTGCGTCCTGGAGCCTGCCGAACTCCTCGCTCAGCCGTTTCTGCACGCGTTCCCAGGCCGCGTCGGTGTCGTCGACCGAGGAGAGCCGGGACTCCACGGCCCGTGCGAGGGCAATCGCGGGGTCGCCGCCCACGTGCTGCCGTCGTCGTCCGGTACGGCGAGGTCGGGCAGGGCGACGGCGAGCAGTCCCGTCGCGGCGAACCGCTGGAGCGCCGCGACGGCTTCCTCCCGTGCGGCGGTCGCCTCGGTGACGTCCTCGGCGAGCCGCTCGCCGCGCCCCTCGGCGCGGCTGGCCCGCCGGTCGGCGTCACCGTGCTCCGCCCGGGTCTGCTCCTGTTCGCGCGCACAGACCCGGACGGCCTCGGCCGTCTCCTCCAGTTGCCGCTGGAGTTCGGCGACGGCCGCCCCGACGGTGGAGCGGAGCGTCGTGAGGTGTTCGTCCGCCGCGGCGGCGATCCGGGCCGACTCCGCCGTACGCTTCGCGAGTTCGGAGACGAGGAGTTCGGCCCGGTGGGTCTCCTCCTGCTCGCCGGTCACCGCGCGCTCGGCTTCCACCCGTTCGCGCAGTGTGGGCCACAGGGCCGCCAGGAGGGCGGTGTGGTCGGCAAGCGCCTGACGCACGGCGCCCAGCGCCGTGGGGTCGGTGGGAAGGTTCAGGGCGGCCGCGGTGTCGGCGAGTCCGGCTGCGGCACGTTCGGCCCGTCGCGCCGCCGGAGCCAGTTCCGCGGCCCGTTCGTCCCGCCGGGCGCGAGCACGGCGGACCGTATCGGTCGCGGCGGTGACGCGTGCGTGGGCGTGCCGCAGGTCGTCGTCGCCCGGCAATGCGGCGAGTTCGGCGTCCAGCACGGCGCGGCGCTCGGCCACGGCGCGGGCTTCCTCGGTCAGCCGTTCCCGCTCCGCCGTCAAGTCGTCGATCTCGGAGCGCAGTTCTCCGACCCGGACACGACGCGCCTGCTCCCGCGCTCCTTCTCCCACGTACTGGGCGCTGTCCTTGGCCCAGCTTCCGGTGAGCGCCCCGACGCGGAAGCGTCCGTCCGCGCAGACCCAGGTGTCGTGGCCGCCGGCTCCCCAGGAGGTCTCCCCGAGCCCGTCGCCGTCGCCCGCGGCCAGCCCGATCGAGGCGAGCAGGCGCGCGACCGTCTCCTTCCCCACTGCGGCGGCCCCCGCGTCCGCGGGGTCGACCGCAGGGCACAGCGCGCGGTCGAGACCGGACCCGCCAAGCAGCCCGACCGGGTCGAGCAGCACGTCGTGGCCGCCCGCCGCGACCACGGAGCCGTCCGGCCTGACCCAGGCGTCGAGGAGCCCCGACGCCTCCAGCGCGGCTTCCAGTCCCGCGCGGTCGGCCTCGGGGACGTGCGAGCGGAAGTCGACCAGCCGCCACAGCGGAGCGCCGGGGCCCCGGTCCCGTACACCGGGGTGCGGGTGTGGGGTGCCGACGGGCCTCGCTCCCCGCCCGTTTCGAGGGCGGTCAGTTCCTCCGCCGCCAGCCGCTGCCGCTCCGCCGCCGCCTCCTCGCGGTGGGCCAGCAGGGCCGCCCGGTCGGCCAGGCGGGAGGCGGCGGCGCGATGCGCCTCGGTCGCAGCCGTACGGGCCGGCAGCGGGCCGTCCAGGGAGGTCGCCCAGTCCTGTACCGCGTCCAGGACCCCCGGCAGCCCGGGCACCCGCAGCTCCCCGCACCCGGCAAGGTGCTCCCGTACGGCCGTGACCAGCGTCCGCCCCTCCCGGGCGACACCCTCCTCCGCCTCGGCCAGCCGTTCCTCGGCGTGCACGGCCTCCTCGTCGGCCTCGTCGGCGCGCAGCCGGGCGGCCCGGTGCTGTTCCTCGGCCCGCTCGGCCCGTACGGCGAGTTCCGCCACGTGCTCGACGGCGCGCCGCCTGCTCGCCGTCGCCTTGTCCGCCTCCCGGCGCAGGACCGCGTCGGGAGCTCCCTCCGTTCTGGGGACGTCGAGCCGGGCGGCCGCGGCGCTCTCGGCCACCCGGTCCAGGATGTCGTCCAGAACCTCTCGGGCGGCCGTGAGCCGGTTGTCCGCGGTGGCGAGTCGGCCCAGGGCCCGGGTGTGCGCCTCGGCCGCCGTACGCCGGTCCGCCTCGGCCCGCTTCAGCTCCCCCGCCGTGCGGGAGGCGTCGTCCGCCGCCCGGTCGAGCGCGCGGGCGTCGCGCATCTCGGGCCCGGACCGCAGCGCGGCGTCCTGGGCGGCCAGCCGCGCGGCCCGCTCGTCGAGGGCGGCGCCCTTGCCCGGGCCTCCTCGCGGTCCGCCACGGCCCGGTCCCGGTCCGCCTGCGCCTTGGCGAGCTCCCGCTGGAGGTTCTCGTACCGGGCGTGTTCGCGGCGGGGCAGGCGGGCGCGGCGCCGGGAAGCGAGGCGGGCGTAGCGCCGGTAGTGGTCGAGGAACGCCGAGGATGCCTGCTCGGCCTCGCGGGCCGCCCGCAGTTCCTCCTTCTCCTCGTCCAGCGACCGGAACGCCTCCGCCGCGTCAGCGACGACCGCCTGATCCATCGGCGGCAGCGCCTCGGTCAGCGCCCGGGACAGGGCGGCCTCGCTCGGGCGCTTGGACAGCTGGGGCTGGCGCAGCTGGATCAGGAGGTCGACGAGGGCACCGTAGCGCCGCTCCCCGAGCCCGAAGAGGGCTTCGTCGACCGCCCTGCGGTAGGCCTTCGCCGTGTCGTACACCATGCCGCGGTCGCCGACCGCCTCGGCGAGCCGGTCCCGGGACAGGGCGGTCCGGGTCGCGTCCAGCAGGTAGAGGCCGGCTCCGATCCGCTGGTCGGTGACCGCGAACCAGTGCCGGGCGATACCGCGTCCGGCAACCGCCTTCAGCCCGCACAGCAGGGTGCGGAAGTGTGCCTCGCCCGTGGCCCCGTCGAGCCGTCCGAACTCGATCCAGGTGTAGCCGAGCCGTTCGGGGTGCGGGTGCGCGCCGCCCAGGAGCAGGTTCCACTCCATGCGCTTGCCCGGGTCGCCGTCGGGCTCGACGCGGCGGGCGGAGAGGTCGCCGTCCAGGAGGAACGGCAGGGTAAGGGCGAGCACCTTCGACTTGCCGGTGCCGTTGTTGCCGCGCAGCAGCAGCCGGCCGTCGCGGAACCAGAACTCCTCGACGTCGTAGTGGAAGAGGTCGACGAGTCCGATGCGCAGGGGCCGCCACCGGCCGGGGGCGGGAACGGGGAGTCCGGGGCCGGGGAGCGCGGTCACGGGGTGGTCCACCTTTCGTCCTGCATGTTCTGTACGGTCTGTGCGGCCTGCGCGGTCGTGGCGGGTCGGCGGGCCCGTCCGGGTTCTGGTTCTTGGACGACGGGCTCGCCGACCGCGTACCGCGCGAGGGCCGGTCGCGGGACGACACCCCGCTCCGTGCGCTCGGCGAGTCCCAGCGCCACCAGTTTGGTCAGCGCCTTCTCGACGAGTTCGGGCTCCGCTCCCGGCTCCCGCGCCGACTTGGACCAGAACCCGCCGTGCTCTGCGGCCAGTTCCCGTACGCGGACCGCCAGTTCCTCCGGCTCGACGGGCCCGGTCGCCCGTGCCAGGTGCCCGGCCAGCAGCAGGGTGATGTGGCCGTGGGTGCCCTGTTCCGGCATGCGCACGTCCGTGAGGTCGTCCAGGGGTCGACCATGGCGACGCCCTCGGCCCGGACCTCCGGGACCAGTCCGGTCAGTTCGTTGATGCGCGCGGTGATGAAGCCGCGCTGCCGGGTGAGGTAGGCCAGTTCGTCGTCGGCGAGGTCGTCGTAGTAGAGCACCGGGTCGTCCAGGAGGACGCGGGTCAGCTTCCAGCGGATCGCCCGGAACCTGAGCTCGTCGCTGTCGAGCGCGGTCCGCGCGGTCATCTCCGTCAGGCGTTCCTCGAAGCCCTCGGCCTCGACCATGGAGGGGCCCCGCAGGGACGCCGGCATGCCGGCCAGCACACGCCGCCGCACGTCGTACAGCACGTCGCCCGATCCGCTGACGTAGGCGTCTTCGTGGCCGGCCACCCTCCGCAGCACCCCGAGTCGCAGCAGCAGGCGGACGACGGCCGCGAGGTCGAGGCGTTCGTCGCGCCGCTCCAGGGTGAACGTGATCCCGGCGGCGACGAGTTCGGGATCGGCGGCGGCCAGCACGACCTGTTCGGCGAGGCGTCCGAGCGCCACCTGTGACTCGCCCCGTTCCAGCGCGGCCAGGGCCAGGCAGAGCAGGACGTAGCGGCGTCGGGTGAAGGGCAGGGCGCTGCGGGCGGCCTCGCGCGCCGGGTGCGTGGCGTCGGTGAGGGTGCCCGGTGTCTTGCGCAACCGTGCGGCGTCGGCGTCCGTGCGCAGCGCCCAGCCGGCGTTGCGCTCGAACCACTCCCGCAGCTCGGCGGCGTGCCGGCGCACCAGCCGGAACTCGTCGGCGTACGGCCCGTCGGCGGTGAGCAGCGGCTCCTTCAGCAGGGCGCGTGCGGCCTTCTGAAGGTCGGCCTGGCGCTGGCCGTCCAGGACCTCGGCGAGGGGCCGCCGCTCATCGGTCCTCCGTGAGCCGGGGAGATGTCCTCCCGTGGGGCGGGTATGGGAGCGGGTACGGCACGGCCGCCGCGCCCCGCCGAGAGGTCGATGATGTCGATCAGGTGGTCGGGGCCGCTGAACACACCGTCGGGGTGCGCACTTCGGCCCTCGCTCCGTCGTCGAGCGCGGTCAGCCGGACCTCCATGGAACCGTCCCCGCTGGTGGCCGCGGTGGTGCTCGTGTCCGGCCGCCAGGTGGCGAGCGCGTCTCCGAGCAGCCGCAGGAACAACTGGAAGGCGAGCGGGTCGAGTTCGCCGAGCCGGGACAGCCGTATCGGCCCGCCCGTCACCAGCCGGTCCCGGGCCCGCCTGGTCTCCTCCGTCTGCCGGGCGGCCAGCTCGGCGAGCCGGCGCTTCGCCTCGCCCCGGTCGGCCACCTTGCGCGGTTTGCCGCGCCGTTCGTAGCTGCCGGTGCGACGCAGCTGGGGGCTGATCCGCAGCGGTCGCGCCTCGCCCCACGGGGTGGAGGCCGGCTCCGGGGAGGCCGTCCGTTCGGCCAGGGTGTCGGCGTCGACGGTGAGGTGCCGCGAGAGTGCAGCCCGAACGCCACCCGCCACAGCCGGTGCCGCGCCGCGTCGTCCGGCGCCTGGGCGAACCAGCGGGCCAGGGTGCGGAAGTCGGCCGAGCGGTCCGAACGCCCGGCCCGCCGCTCGTTGAGCTGCCGTACGACGGCCAGGAGCTGCGGGATCGCACCGAGCGCCCGCCCACGCAGCAGCCGGGCCTGCGACTCCCGTCCCTCCCCCGACACGAACCACTCGGCGAGCCCGGACCACCGGGCGGCCCACCGCTCGTACGCCACCGCCTGGGCCCGCCCGGCGTCCTCGGGAGCGGCGTCGGCGGCCTCCCGGGCGGCGGCGAGCGAGAGCAGCGGCTTCACGCTCCCCGCTCCTCCAGCTCCCCGATCAGCAGGGCGATCCGCCCGCCGAGGGTGATGAGGTCCTGGATGAACCGCTCCAGGTACTGGATCAGCCGGTCCTTGTACGCGAGGAACGCCTCGACCTCGATGTCGTGCAGGTCGATGGTGCGCTGGAGCGAGCCCATGAAGGCGCGGGCGTTGTCCGCGAGGTCGGTGAACCGCGCCGTCAGTACGGACAGGGCGACGTACGTCTTGGCCGGGTCGGGCTCCTCCTCCGCGGCGATCACCAGGAGCGCCCGCAGCTGCGTGACGATGTCGTGCAGCGCGACCGCCTGGAGCTCCCCGCGCCGCCCCAGCACCTCGTCGTACGTCCCCAGCGCCGCCTCGGTTGCCTCACCGGCGCGGGTGAGCTGGTAGATGAACCGCCTGCGGTAGAAGTCCTCGACCGCCGTCACCCGCGCGTGGTCCGGATCGGCCCGCAGGTTGCCCCACTCCACCAGCTTGTCCAGCGCCTGCGTCACCGCCTCGAGGTCGGCGGGCCGACTCCCCGCGTCCAGGGCCGCGTACACGTCCTCCGGCCGCAGATGCACCGCGAACCGCTCCTTCGCGGCGAGGAAGGCGCGCATCACCTGGCGGTAAAGGGGGCGTTGGGGGTGGTGAGGTGGGCGAAGGGGCTGTAGGGGGCGGGGGTGGCGGACTGTGAGGGATCAGGCGTCCGGGAGGTTTCGGAGGTCATCGTCGGCCCATTGTTCCAAACCGGCGCCCACGCCTATGCGGGATGTCCGATTTTCGGTCGCCCGACGGGTCCCTCACGCGGCGCGGGTGCGGTCACGGGGCGACGGCTCCCGGCGAGCCGGACGGCGGGCCGTCGTTCCCGAGCACTCCGGTGGCCCGGTGGGCGGTTCCGTTCCGGAAGGGCTTCCGCGTCAGGGCGTCGACGAACTCCTGATTGGAGCTCCCAGCAGGCACGCACGCGGCCATAGCCGAGTACGGCGTGCCGTAGGTGTCGGGCGTTCCCGGATGAGGGTAATCACGGCGCACCTTTCGGTCAGTTGTCCACACCACCACCCTCAGTGGCGGGCGCGACCTCAGTGACCGAGGTAGAGGAACCGGAAGTAGCTCGCGTACGACAGCTCACGTTGCCTGAGCCTGGCGGCCTCGATGGAGGCGCTCAGTGTTCCGTGGAGCGCGCTGTTCTGCTGGAGTTCGACCATGCGCCGACTGAACTCCTGTCGCTGCTGCCGGGCTCGGTCGCCCGCGAGGGTGTTCTCCCGGTTCAGTCGTTCCCGGCCGTCCTCCAACTGTTTCCGTGCTTTCTCCCGCAAGTCGTCGGTCTCGGATTCCACGGCCTTGCGCTGGGCGGTGAGCTGGGTTCGGTGGCGGGTGATGCCCTGCTCGATCGACTGTCGCTCCGACGCGCTGAGCGCGGTCGGCTGCCGGGCTTCAGCTGAAGCGACCAGGCTTTTGCGCCAGCCGTCCAGAGCGATGGCCTTGGCCTCGCCGATCCCGTGGACATCGACCACCCGACCGTTGTTCAGCACGAGTACGGCGCCGGTGCTGTTGTAGCTGGTGTTCTGTACGGACCGATAGCCCCTGAAGTCGGCTGCCGTCCGGATGCCCGCCGCCGCGAGACGGGCGGCAAGCGTCGGCCCGATGCCGTACGGCGGGGACTGGACGATCAGCCGACGGCTGAGCTGGTCCCGCACATACGCGGACTGTTTGTCGGCGAGTGCCTTGCCCAAAGCCCTGCGCAGTTCCTCCGCGAGGCCGTCGATCTTCTTGTCGAGATCTCGCTGCTTGCGGATTTTACGCTTCTCGGCCCCTTCAACTCGGCGTGGTATTGAGCCGTGAGCTTGTCCTGGGCTCGTGGGTGGGCAGCGGTCCGCTTCGTCTCGGCCGCGTCGAACTTCGCCCGGTCCTTGCGCAGCTTCTCGGCTGCCTTGGCCGGGTTCTCGAGCCGGTCCAGCTCGTTCGTCAGCTGGGCAAGAACGGCCCGGGACTGCGCCCGCTCCACTCGGCGGCTCCAAGCGAACGCGGTGAACACGACGGCGACGGCAATGGGTACACCCGGCCCGATCAGCGGCGCCGAGAATTCTGCGACGACGATCAGGACGGTAGTGGCCAACATGAGCGGCCAGAGCACGGCTGTGACGACGTCCAGAGGCGTCCGCACGCGGAAGCCGTCCAGTGAGGCGACGGAGGGGCCGACCGATGGCGGTGGGACCTGCTCGGGAACGTGTCCTGCCATCCAGCCGGGCAGTCCGCCTGTACCGGGAATGAGGGCAGGGTCCGCGCCTGAAGCCGCCGTTCGCGTGGCCCCCGTCGCGGCGGTGCGCTGCTCGGGGACCGCTCCGGTGAGCGGAGGGAGCACGTCCAGCGGCTGGAAGGCCAGCGATCTCACCTGGTCGGCGAGGCCGCTCACCGTCCGGTCGGGGTGGGCCAGCAGCGTCTGCAGGCCCGTGGAACCGCTCGGACTCCTGAAGTCGTCCTCTGTGAGCAGCAGGAACTCGCCTTTCGGCTCGTGCAGCCGATTCCAGAGTGCGGGGTCGGCGGCGATCGCCTTGAGCGACAGAAAGATGACCCAGGCGGAGAAGTGGTCCAGGTCTGCCCCGAAATCGTCGTTCCGCTCGCAGGGGCGACTGGTAGTTGCGGTGTCCCCGCTCGGTACCGTCCAGACCGGCCAGGGCGGGCACGTACATGCCGTCGTAGTCGACCAGGCGCAGGGTGTCGTCGCTGGCGACGAGCAGGTTGCCGTGCTGGAGGTCACCATGGGCTATCTGGTGTTCCGTCAGATCACGGGTCAATGCTTCGAACCGGTCGGCCAGCCGGCCGACGGCGAACCGGTCGGCGTGGTGGTTGTCGAGCCAGGAGGACAGGGTGACGGCCTCGCACCACTCCATCTTCAGGACCGGGTAGCGCTCCTCCCGGATGCTGATCGCATCGGGAAGGTATTCGAAGCCGAGAGCCCACGGCTGGGAGAGCCGGACCGGGTCCAACTGGGCGAGCCGGGAGCTGATGGCCTGGTAACGGCGTTCCTGGTCGGGGACGTGGCGCGTGAAGCACTTGACCGCGTACCGCTGGCCCGACGTGGCGGAGGTCAGCGAGAACACGCTGGCGAAGGCGCCGGAGATGGCGCGGGGCAGACCGAGCTTGGTCAGTTCGGGCCGCGCGCCTTTGAGTTCGGGGTGCCGGAAGCACAGGTGCGTGTGCTGCAGTGCCTCCGCGTAGTCGCCGCCGCTGGGGAACTGCCTCTGCGAACCGATGGCCGAGCCCACGTTCACCGCCCTTCGAAGTCGATCCGTACGATCGCCACGTCATCGTTGCGCAGTTGTCCGCCGCTCCGCAGACCGTTCAGCCACTCCTCGAAGGCGTCCAGGTCGTCGGGTCCGGCGAACTCCAGCAGCTGGTGCACCGCGCCGTCCTGGTCCGGGGCCGACAGGAACCACGCGGCCAGGGCGTCGGTCATGAGGAGCAGCCGGTCACCGGGCCCGCACCGGCCTTCGGTGAACCGCGTGCGGCAGGCCAGCAGTGCCGCGTCGTGGTTGCGGCTGCCGAAAAGGTCGGGGTGGTGCCGAACTCGTCGATGGTCTCCACCGGGAACGCCCGTAGCAGCCGGTCGTCGCGCAGGTGGAACAGGCAGCTGTCCCCCAAGGCGGCAGCCCGCCACCGCCACGCCGGTTCGGCTGCCTCCTGCTCGGCACCGGGGTCCGGATCGACGCGCACCGTGAGCAGCGTCGCGTAGGCGCCTTCGGCCAGCTTGGTGTGTTCGTACCACTTCAGCGGCCGCCCTTCCTCGGTGCGCGCCTGCGTGTACTGCTCCAGCCAGGGATCCCACTGGGCCACCGCCGACGAAACGAACTCCTCGAAGGCTGTCCCGCCGGCCAGGAGGTCCGGCTGCTCCAGGGCGTGTCCGGCGGCCGCACGGGACAGCAGCCGGGCCCAGTCCTTGGCCAGGGCACTTTCCGTCGCGCCGTCGCAGACGCCCGCGGTGACGGGTTCGAGCAGCATGTCGTCGTGTGAGCGGCGGGGAAGCACGGCGACGGCGTCCTCGCATTCGTCCTCGGTGCTCCCGTGCTTCGGGGCCACGAGGTGCGTGACGTACACGCAGGAGAGCGGGGTCGTCACCGCAGTTCGGTGGCTCGGGTGCCGATGTCGAGGAACTGCACGACCGTGGTGATGTCCGCGTTGTAGACGAAACCGCGGGTCGTCTCGCTGACTCGCTGCCCCTGGGAGGCGGCGTAGGAGCGCATGTGGCTGGGCAGCGGGCTGGACATGGAGAAGAGGGTGCGGGCGTAGCTGTCGGGTAGTCCGTCGGCACTGTCGGGGAAGGCGGTGGGGTTCCCCCGCTGCGGAAACGTGGAGGTTGAACAGCAGCGCCGCGCCGTCGGCGGTGGCGTGCGAAGTGATGGCCTCGGCGGCCGCGGTGGGGTCGCCGTCGGTCGACTCGCCGTCCGTCAGGTTGATGACGATGGGCGGGAAACCGGCCGGGTAGCGCTCCGTCCAACCGGCAACGAGACTTTCAGCGTACTGGAGAGCCCTGTTCATCGGGGTTCCGCCGTGGGCGACCGGGTCCATCCACAACGGGAAGTTGACCAGGGTCTCCACCAGGCCGCCGGCGCCGTCGGAAACCTTCTTGCTCCGCTCGTCGACGCGGGCCGGATTGTCCGCCACCTCGCTGAGCGGGACGATGTCGCGGCCGGCGAGGGAGCCCGCGAACGCCGAGCCCACCGTGGCGCCGTATCCGACGACCGCGACGTGGAAGTAGTCCCGTACGCCTTCTTCCTTGGCGCACTTGACCGAGAGTTCCGTCAGAAGGCGGTTGATGGCGTCGGCGACGACGTCCGCCTTCTGCTGGGGGACTTCACCACCGATGGGGTCGCTCATGGAGGTCGACTGGTCCACGAGGAAGGTGATGCTCGTCGGATTGCTTCGGCTGATCTCGGCCGTGTACGGCACGTGGTGCTCCTGGCGGGCTGCGGAAGGGTCGGTCATGCGGAGGAGCTCAAACGGCATGCCGAGTTCCGGCTGTCGGCGCGCACGCCGGGACGCCGAGATCCCCCGGCCACATCGTAGGGCGAGCGGTTCGGCGCAGGGGCGGAAGTGGTGAAAAGCGAGGGCCTGCTGCAACGCGGTGAGGGCCCCCAGGGCCCCGCCCTCGTCCAAGGTGTGCAGAACGCTCCCCAATTCGGCCCCCAGCGCCTCCCGCTCGGCCGCCCGCTGTGCGAGCCGTGCCTCGATCGTCTACCGCTGCTCGGTGGGCTCGGCCCGGCCGATGGCCGTCGCCAGTGCCTCCAGGACATCGCTCGGTGACGTCGGATCGGTGACGTCGGATCGGTGACGTCGGATCGGTGAGCAGCGTGACCCGGTCCCCCATACCGCACACCGTGCTCAGGGTCTCGGCCACGTCCTGCGCCGACCGGAGAGCGGACGGCAGGCCGGGCAGTTGCTGCTCCGGATGGGCGGCCGTCCCGACCACCAGCGCGTGGCAGCCGGCTGCTGCCAGATCCCCTATCGCCGGTACATCCGGCACGTCCCCCGCTGCCATGGTCAGCCTGCATCTTGGGACGGGCTGACGCGGCCGTCGTCCTCCACCGTCCCTCGTGTCCCTGGATTCCTTGAGTTTCCTGCCGCCTTGGCGTTTCCGGCGCCGCCTGGGGGTTCCGCTCCTGCTGAAGCGCTGCGGCCACCCGGTCGGCCAGCTCACAGGCGCCTTCGGCGGTCAGGCCGGGCACCTTCTCCGAGGAGACCACGACCTGGGTACCGTCTGGCAGGCTGAGGGTGACGGTCTGGTTGCCCCGGCGGCCCTGCAGCCACACCAAGACGGCCGCCCCCACAGCCGCCGTCGGCCCACCGGGAGCCAGCAGCAGCGAGATCAGCTCCCCAGGGCACCCATGGCTCCGTCCGGCGGCGCGGCGGGGACCTCCCGGCGGACGAACACGCGCAGGTCCGGGTCCTGGCGGAGCCACTGGTAGAGATCGTCCGAAGCTCCCGCTTCGTCTCCGTCCCCAGCGACGGCCAGTGTCGCTCTCATCTCTGCTGCTTCAAGTACAAAGCGGTGCAGGAACCCTCAACTGTCGCCTCAAAAGCACAAGTTGGCAATGTCATAACGCGCCTCGGGGGCGAGCCCGGTTACCTCGCCAGGACGGCTGCACATGCTCAGGCAAAGTCCCGGGCCTGACACGAGGGGCGGAACCCTGCCAGGAGATCCTGCCCCTCTTCAACGGGTCAAGCGGCAACGGGCCATGCGACCGGGCTCAGAAATGGTCCGGGGCACGCTCCGGAAGCGGAGACCCGAGGGGCACGTCCCACTTCTGGTTCTTCCGCGCCTCCGCGTTCGAGTCGGCCGTCGCCTCGCAGGTCACGTGCCGGAGCCAGCGTTGCCGTGACACTCACGGCTAACAAGGGCACGAGACGTCGTCTGGTCACGATATCGATCCTTCCGGTCAGATGTTCGGGCAGGAAAGATCGCTCAGGAACCGGCCGCGCATGCGGATCCTCGCACGGAAGGGTTCTCGAGGAATCAGCCCCCGCAGAAGACCCCGGGTTTCCGGTCGAATCAATTCCCGGGGTACGGCGAGCGGCTCTTCGGCCCGCCCCTTCAGAGCAGCGCGCGATCCGCGGATTTCCCCGATTCCGATTCCGGTCCCGGACCCGGAGGCCGGGCGGGGACCGGACGGCCGCGCCGGGCGTAGGTCACCCAGGCGGGAAGGGTACGGCCGCGGTCGCGCGGCCGTACCGGAGCACGGCTGAACACAGCGCCCCGAGGCTCAGCAGGCACAGCACGGTCCGGACGACGTTCACCGGCACCCACACCGACTTGAAGTCCTCGATCACCGCCGAGAGGTCCTCGGCGGTGGCCGTGCTCCCGAGCTCCGCCAGCTCCGCGTTGAGCGGGAGGCTGACCGTGACGGTGATCACGAGTACCACCAGGTAGCAGACGGCCGCGAGGACCAGCGGCACGGCGACCGGGAGCCGCTTCTTCCGGAAGGCCAGGATCGCGGAGGCGACCGTGAGCCCCAGCGCGGCGAGGAACACCGTGCCGAACAACGCGCTGCCGTCGATCACCGCGTTGAAGCGCTGCATGGCCGCCGCGTACGTGCGGTCGTCCAGTTCCGCGAGGCTCGGCATGACGGAGATGTCGTAGGAGAAGAACAGACCGGCCATCAAGCCGGTGCAGACGACGGAGGCCACCAGCAGCGGCCCGGTGAAACGGTCGCGGCCGGGCGGTGCGGCCGGCCGGGAGGGGGCGCCGCCCATGGTGAGGGGCTGGGCGGAGGGTGCTGGCTCACGTTGCCGTCCTCTCGGTCGGGTGGTCTCTCCCGGCTACTGACGGACGGTGCGCGAGCGCACCGTCCGCACTGTTCGAAGGACCATCCCAGCAGGCGGAGGATGCGCGGTCCATGCTTCACACGCTCGGACGCATACGCGGTCGTCACCGGACGGGGGCCGGCACGGCTGTCAGGCACTCCTCCAGGAACGCCAGCGCGCACAGGTGGTACCGAGGGGCAGCCAGTCCGAGACTGAGGTTGTGGCCCGCCTCAGGAACGCGTTCGACCACGGGCCGGCATGTCCTGGTGAAGCAGGCGGTCCGGCCGCCAGTTCGTCGCGGTCGAGGCGCCACCAGCCCTCGTGCTCCCCGAAGGTGAGCCGCACGGGGCAGCGCACCCGGGCCGCGACGCCCGGGAAGCGTGCGGGCCAGCGCGCCGTATCGGCATCCTCGGCGGCCGGGACGTCGCGGAGCAGGACGCGGCTGGCGCGGAAGGTGCCGCCCGGATAGAGCTGCAGCGGTCCCCAGTTGAGTCGGCCTGCGCCGCCCCCAAGGTGTCGGGGAAGTGGGCGGCGGCCGGGGAGTAGTGCCAGCCGCAGCCGTTGAGGTCGGGCCCGAGCAGGCTCTCGGCCGGGGCCTCGCCCCACGACTCATCCGCCAGGTACAGGGCGGTCTTGCCGCCGTCGGAGTGACCGAGGGCAAGGGCGAGCAGGGAGGTGTACGGGGCGACCGGTCCGGCGAAGTAGCCCGGGGACATCGCCCGGCCGTGGATCGCGTCCCGTGCGGGCGGGCACACCGCAGCCCCTGCACGGCGCGGCTCCGCGGCTCACGCCGCTGGGCGCACCGTGATCGAGCGGCTCCTGCCGGCGTGGGTCGCCGGGGCGGAGGCCTTCGACGACGCGCTCCCCGCCTGCCGGACCGCCGGGAACTCGCCCTCGTACGGGGCCGGCCGGACCGGGTCGTCCGGCTTTTCACCGCTGCGCGCGCCTGCGCCCACCCCTGTCTGGACGTCCTCGGGGCGCTGCCCGGGCCGCTGCTGCGCACGGCGGGCGGCGCCCCGGCGTGGCCCGCCGGGTTCGTCGGCAGCCTCACCCACCGCGCCGGGTACCGGGGGCGGTGGCGACGCGCGCCGAGATGTGGGCGGCGCTCGGCGTGGACGCCGAAAACGCGCTCCCCTTCAGCACGGCGTCCTCGGTCTGATCGCGTCGGAGTGCGAGCGGCGGATGGTGGCCCGGCTCTCCGGGAGCGCCCCGAACTACCGTGGGACCGGCTGTTGTTCAGCGCCAAGGAAGCCGTCTACAAGGCTTGGTACCCGGCCACCCGCCGGTGGATCGGCACGGGCGCCGTCGCGGTCGCTTTCACGACCGATGGCCGGCTGACGGCCGAGGTCCGCCCGGACCGCACGCCGCCGCCCCGGCGCGGCGACGCCCTGAGGACGGAACCCCGGCCGGGGCCGGCGGCGTCGCGGTCCACTCCACAGGCCGCTGGCACGTCGAAGGGGCCTGCTGCTCACCGCCGTGGCGGTCCCGGCCGCGGCTCCGGTGGGGACGGGGGCGCGGACCCGCGTGTCCGTGGAGGACCGGAGTCCTTCGTTCTGACTGGGGGAGCATCGCCAGGCGCAGAGAGAGTCATTCGGGGTCTCCCTGCTCCGGGGACACCTGCCGGCGGTCGCTGGGGAAATGCGGTGCAGGGCGCGCGAGCCGAGCTCGATCCGGACGGGAGGCCCTGGTGCCGGGCGTGGAGACAGGGCGAACGCCGCCTGCCACGGCACCAGGACGCGGCTGCGGCGCCGCCGGGGCTCCCGCGACGGCTCCGGAGGCCGTCCGGTGACCACCCCGAAGGACCCGGAAGGACCCCGGGCCGCACCCGGATCCGTGACCCCGCCCTCCTCGCCTCAGCGGACCGGAGCCCGCGGGCCGGAGGCATCTCAGCATCTGAGGACCACTGTCCGCCCGTCCGAGCCGATGGCCAGGGTCTCCTCGGACCGTCTGCCCCGGCGGAACTCCTGCGGGCTGACGCCCCGTTCCCGCTTGAACGCGGCACTCAGCGCGAACGGCCCCGAATAGCCCACCTGCTGGGCGATCTTGGCGACCGACAGGTCAGGGTCGCGCAGCAGGTCGGCGGCGAGCGTCAGCCGCCATCCGGTCAGGTAGGACATCGGCGGTTCGCCGACGAGCTCGGTGAAGTGCCGGGCCAACACCGCCCGGGAGACCCCGACCAAGGCCGCGAGCGAGGCGACCGTCCACGACTCGCCGGGCCGTTCGTGCAGCAGCCGCAGCGCCCGTCCCACCACCGGGTCGCTCTGCGCCCGGAACCAGAGCGGTGCACCCGTGCCCGGCTCCATGAGCCAGGAGCGCAGCACGTTGATGAGCAGCAGGTCGAGCAGCCGGTCGAGCACGACCTCCTGACAGATGTCCTCCTTGTCCATTTCGGCGGCCAGCATGCCGATCAGCGGGGTCCGCGCGGCCGAGGCGGGCTGGACGAGCAGCGCGGGCAGGCTGGCGAGCAGTCTGCGTCCGACCTCGTTGGGCGCCTGGTAGGTGCCGCTCAGCATCACGGTCGACCCCGTGCGGCGCGGCTCGCCCCAGGTGCGCACGCCCAAGGACATCGCCTCGGTGACGTCCGCGCCGTCAGTGGTGTTGCAGCGCTGTTCGGGGTCGACGGTGATGCCCGGGGGCGTCGACGGGTCGTCGGCGAGCGTGTACGGCTCGGGGCCGCGCAGGACCGCCACGTCCCCCGCCGTGATCCGCACCGGGGAGGCCCCTCGCGGAGCACCCATGCCGAGCCGTGCAGCATGGTGAACAACGACAGGGGCGCGCGGTCCTCGATGCGCAGTCCCCACGGGGGTTGAACACCGATTGCAACAGAAAGGCACCCCGCGCCTTGGGGCTTTCCAGCAAACCGCTGAGCGGATCCACAACCTTCACCTCGCACCGTCTCGCCGTCGTTTCTCGCGGGGCGCTCCCGGCCCCGGCCGTGCCCGTCCAGTGGAGCCGCGCCGCCCGGCGGCGCGGCTTCCGGGAGGAGGCGCGACCGTGGGTCCGGACGCTCCCGTGGGGAGTTCCGGAGCCGCGGTGGTTCCCGTGCCCAGTCTGTCGACGCTTCCTGCCACCTCGAACCGTCACCGCGTCCGTTCGTCGTGACCGTCACCGCGTCCGTGAGGCCGCCCCCGCCGCCCCGCGTCGCCCAGCAGGGCGAGGGCGCCCAGGCAGGCTGCCGTGCGCATCGCGTTGGCCCGACGCCAAGGGCGCTCGTACGCCTTCCTGACGGCGGCCAGGGCTACGGCCGACGTGCCGGGGGCGGTGCGCAGTCGGCGGTTCAGGTTGGCGCAGATCGTCACCACGACGCTGAGGCCGTACAGCACCGCGGCGGCCCGGGCCCGCCGGGCGGCCTCGTTCCGGTCCGCACGGGCGAGTCTGCGCGCGGCCACGCCGGTTGCCACGAACACACCGCCGGGGCGCCCGGCTCGGTCGGTCTGTGACGATCCGCCGTCGGCGCGGTGGTCCGCCGGCCGGACAGGCCGGTCCGGCGGACCACCGCTGCGGGACACCGATTCGTCAGGCGTCCCAGACACCGGTGGCCGCGGCCTCCTTGGCGTAGTCCGCGAAGTCCCTGGGCTCCCGCCCGAGCGCTTCCCGGACTCCGTGCACCAGGCTGGCGTTGCGGCCGTCGACGATGAGGGTGAAGAGGTCCGCGAACTCCTCCGGCTCGCCCAGCTCGCGCAGCGCCGCGCGGTAGTCGTCGACGCTGACCGGGATGTAGGTGATGGTCCGGCCGGTGGCCGCCGACAGTTCGCGGGCCACGTCGTGGAAGCTCAGCAGCCGCGGGCCGGACAGCTCATAGATCCTTCCGATGTGCCGGTCGTCTGTGAGGGCGGCGACCACCACGTCAGCGATGTCGTCGGCGTCGACGAACGGCTCGACCGCGTCGCCGGTGGGAAGCGCCAGTTCGCCGGAACGGACCGGGTCGAGGAAGAAGCTCTCGCTGAAGTTCTGGTTGAACCAGTTGGCGCGGACGACGGTCCAGTCGTTGCCGCACGCCTTGAGGGCGTCCTCGCTGGCGACGGCGCCCTCCTCGCCCCGGCCGGAGAGCAGTACCAGGCGGCGGACGCCCCGCTCCACGGCGAACGCGGCGAACCGCCCGACGGCTTCCTTCGCGCCGGGGAATGCGAGGTCCGGGTAGTAGGTCACGTAGGCGGCGGAGACCCCGTCGAGCGCGGCCTCCCAGGTGCTCTCGTCCTCCCAGACGAACGGGATCTCACTGCTGCGCGAGCCGCCCCGGGTCGGGCGGCCGAGCCCCGCAGGCGCTCGACCACGCGCCGTCCGGTCTTACCGGTGTCGCCGATGACGAGGATGGGGGCGATGTCCTGTCCTTGAGTGCTCATAGCTTCATTGAAGTCTCTTCGCCGCAGACGTTACATAGCTCTACCGCTCATTTTCATACGCGATCGTCTCGCTACTGGATATCGCGAAACAGGTCGAGCCCCACCGGCGCCCCGCTGAACCACAGGTCAGCGCCCCTTCTCCGTCGGCTCCAAAATCGCCACGCACTCCACGTGGTGGGTCATCGGGACAGGTGGATGGCCGCCGTTCAGCCGCATCGGTGCCTGGACCGAACAGCTTCGTCAGCGAAGGGCGGGGATGATGTCGGTGCCGTAGGCGTCGATGGTGGCTTCGCGGTTGTCGTGCATGGCGTAGACGGCGAACTGGTCGACGCCCAGGTCCTTGAGGTGCCGGAGCTTGTCGATGTGGGCCTCGGTGGGGCCGAGGAGGCAGAAGCGGTCGACGATCTCGTCGGGGACGAAGTCGGTGGACAGGTTGCCGGCGCGGCCGTGGTGGCTGTAGTCGTAGCCGTGGCGGTCCCTGATGTACGTGGTGAGCTCGTCGGGGACCAGGGCGGAGTGCTCGCCGTACTTGGCGACGAGGTCGGCGACGTGGTTGCCGACCATGCCGCCGAACCACCGGCACTGGTCCCGGGCGTGCGCCAGGGCATCGGGCGAGTCGTCGGCCGTGACATACGCGGGCGCGGCGACGCAGATCGTGAGGGCGTCGGGGTCCCGGCCGGCGTCCTGGGCCGCCTTCCGTACCGCCTTGACCATCCATTCGGTGAGGAAGGGGTCGGCGAGCTGGAGGATGAAGCCGTCGGCCTTCTGGCCGGCGAGCGCCAGCGCCTTCGGGCCGTACGCGGCCATCCAGACCGGCAGCCTGCCGTTCTCGATCCACGGGATGCGGACCGGGTTGCCGTCGACCAGCGCCTCCCGGCCCTCGGCGAGGTCGCGGATGACCTCGATGGCCTCGCCGAGCCGGGCCAGTGTGTTGGGCTTGCGGCCGGCGACCCGCATCGCGGAGTCGCCGCGGCCGATGCCGCAGACGGTCCGGTTGCCGTACATGTCGTTGAGGGTGGCGAAGGTGGAGGCCGTGACCTCCCAGGTGCGGGTGCCGGGGTTCGTCACCATCGGACCCACGTGCAGCTCCGTGGTGTGTTCCAGGATCCGGCTGTAGATGACGAAGGGTTCCTGCCACAGCACGGCCGAGTCGAAGGTCCAGCCGTAGCGGAAGCCGTTGCGCTCCGCCCGGCGCATCAGCCCGACGACCTGCGACGCCGGCGGGTCGGTCTGCAGGACGAGTCCGAAGTCCAACGCGGGACCTCCAGTTCACATCGGTACGGGGAGGTCCTGGGGGTCAGCCCAGGTACTGGCAGGTGGAGCGCGGGACGAACGTGCCGTGGCCGGCGTGACCGACGTACGTGCGCCGGTCGATGACGACCTCACCCCGCGAGAGCACGGTCTCGACCTGGCCGGTCACCGTCTTCCCCTCGTACGCCGAATAGTCGACGTTCATGTGGTGAGTCCCGGCCGAGAGCGTCTGGGTGACATGTGGGTCGTAGATCACCACGTCGGCGTCGGCGCCCGGCGCGATCGTGCCCTTCTGCGGGTAGAGGCCGAACATCCGGGCCGGGGTCGCGCAGGCGATCTCGATCCAGCGGCGGCGTGAGATGTGCCCTTCGACGACAGCCTGGTGCAGCAGGTCCATACGGTTCTCGACGCCGGGCAGGCCATTGGGGATCTTCGAGAAGTCGCCCCGGCCCAGCTCCTTCTGGCCCACGAAGCAGAACGGGCAGTGATCCGTCGACACCACCTGGAGGTCGTTCGTCCGCAGCCCCCGCCACAGCGCCGCCTGATGCTCCTTCGGCCTCAGCGGCGTCGAGCACACGTACTTGGCGCCCTCGAAGTCCGGCTCCGCCAGATTGTCCGTCGACAGGAACAGGTACTGCGGGCAGGTCTCGCCGAACACCGGCAGCCCCATGTCCCTCGCCGCCGCCAGCTCCGCCACCGCCTCCTGGGCCGAGACGTGGACGACGTAAAGCGGCGCGCCGGCCACCCGCGCGAGCTGGATCGCCCGGTGGGTCGCCTCCGCCTCAAGGAGCGCCCTGCGGACCTCCCCGTGATGGCGCGGATCCGTCTCGCCACGGGCCAGGGCCTGCTCCACCAGGACGTCGATCGCGATGCCGTTCTCCGCGTGCATCATGATCAGACCGGCCGTGTCACCAGCAACCTGCATCGCCCGCAGGATCTGGCCGTCATCCGAATAAAAGACCCCCGGATAGGCCATAAACAATTTGAACGAGGAAATGCCATGCTCGATGAGCTTCGGCATCTCCTTGAGCGTCGCCTCGTTCACGTCCGACATGATCATGTGGAACGCGTAGTCGATCGCGCACTTCCCGTCCGCCTTCTCCAGCCAGGCATTCAGGCCGGCCTGCAGCGAACGGCCCTTTGACTGCACCGCGAAATCAACGATCGTCGTCGTCCCGCCCCACGCCGCCGCCCGCGTCCCCGTCTCGAACGTGTCCGACGCGAACGTCCCACCGAACGGCAGCTCCATATGCGTGTGCGCGTCGACCCCACCCGGAATCACGTACTTCTGCGACGCGTCGACAACACGGTCCGCCGTCCACTCCTGCGTCCCCGGCGCCGCCAACGCCACCACCCGGCCATGCTCGATCAGCACATCCGCGTGCACCTCGTCCGCGGCCGTGATCACAAGACCACCGGTAATCAGAGTCCGAGTCATTTCCCAGCCATCCCTTCGTGCCCGCCGACCACGCCACTACCGACACGGGCCGGGACCACACCCCGGCCCACCCGCCCCTCACGCCGCCATCCCGGACGGCACACGGCATACTCCGCTGGAAAACCCCTGGTCAGGCGGCCGAATGAAACCCTTGAACGAGGTGACGCCTTCCTCCACGAGCAGGTCCACCTCCTTGAGCGTCTCCTGGCGCAGGGACTGGCCGACCTGCTGTACGGCGAAGCCGACGACGGTGGTGGTGCTGCCCCGGGCGGCGGGCGGGCCGGCGGAGGCGGCGATACGGCCGTCCTCGATCAGGACGTCGGCGTGGATCTCGTCGGAGGCGGTGATGACCAGGCCACCACGGATGACGGTACGGCTGCTCATGGTGCTCCTCTCTGCGAGCTTGATGAGCGCTGCGCGCCGGTGCTACGACGTGCCGCGCAGGGCGCGTTCGAGGATCGCGGCGCCCTCCCCGGCCTCCGCGACGCTGAGGGACAGCGGCGGGGCGACGCGCAGGGCGCTGGTGTCGTGGCCGCCGCCCTTGCCGATGAGCAGGCCGCCCTCCCGGGCCGCTTCCAGGACGGCGGACACGGCCGCCGGGTCGGCTTCGTCGGTGCCGGGCTTGGCCAGTTCGATGCCGATCATCAGTCCGCGCCCGCGCACCTCGCGTACGGCGGGGACGTGGGCGGCGGCGGCCCGCAGCCGCTCGATGAGCAGGCCGCCGACCCGGCGGGCATTGCCCTGGAGGTCGTGTTCCAGCAGGTAGTTGAGGTTGGCGAGGCCTGCCGCCATGGTGATCTGGGTGCCGCCGAACGTCGAAATGCTGTTGGCGTCCAGGCAGTTCATGATCTCGGCGCGGGCGACGACCCCGCCGATGGACATGCCGTTGCCGATGCCCTTGGCGAAGGTGAGCATGTCGGGCGGCCCGCTGCGGCCGTGCGCCTGCCAGCCCCAGAAGTGCTCGCCGGTACGGCCCCAGCCGGTCTGCACCTCGTCGGCGATCCACAGAACGCCGTGTTCCCGCAGCACCTCGCGGAAGGCCGCGTACAGTCCGTCGGGCGGCGAGGTGAAGCCGCCGACGCCCTGGATCGGTTCGGCGATCAGCGCGGCGGGCGGGCGGGTGTGGCCGAGGAGGTCCTTGAGATCGTCGACGCAGGCGGCGACGAAGTCGTAGTCGCCGAGCGCGGCGAACGGGCCCCGGGTGCGCACACCACCGTGGACGTACAGCGTCTGGAGCGGGGAGAGTGAGGTCGGGGACCAGCCGCGGTTGCCGGTGATGCCGACGGAGCTGAAGGAGCGGCCGTGGTAGCTGTTGCGCATCGCCAGGACCGTGTTGCTGCGCCGGTAGGTGGTGGCGAGCATCAGCGCGGTGTCGTTGGCCTCGGTGCCGGAGGTGGTGAAGAACACCCGGGCGTCCGGGATACCGCTCAACTTGGCGATGCGTTCGGCGAGTTCCACCATCGGCCGGTTGAGGTAGAGGGTGGAGGAGTGCACGATCCGCCCGGCCTGTTCGCTCACCGCCTTGGTGACCTCGGGCAGGGCGTGGGCGGTCATGGTGGTGAGGATGCCGCCGAAGAAGTCCAGGTAGCGGTTGCCGTCGGAGTCCCAGACATGGCGGCCCTCGCCGTGGGTGATCTCCAGCGGCTTCCCGTAGTAGAGGGCGAGCCAGTCGGGGAGCACGGAGCGGTGGCGGCCCAGCAGGTCGTCGGTCACGGCGCCACCAGCCCCTCGTAGGCGTCGGGGCGGCGGTCGCGGTAGAACGCCCACTGCTGCCGCACCTCTTCGATGAGGCCGAAGTCCAGGTCGCGGACCACGAGTTCCTCCTTGCTGTCGCTGGCGACGTCGCCGACGAACTGACCGCGCGGATCCACGAAGTACGAGGTGCCGTAGAAGTCGTTGTCGCCGTACTCCTCCTGGCCCACTCGGTTGATCGCGGCGATGAAGTACTCGTTGGCGACGGCCGCCGCCGGCTGCTCCAGCCGCCACAGATGGGACGAGAGGCCGCGGTGGGTGGCGGACGGGTTGTACACCAACTGGGCGCCGTTGATGCCGAGTTGCCGCCAGCCCTCGGGGAAGTGGCGGTCGTAGCAGATGTAGACGCCGACCTTGCCGACGGCGGTGTCGAAGACGGGCCAGCCGAGGTTGCCGGGCCGGAAGTAGAACTTCTCCCAGAAGCCCTTGACCTGGGGGATGTGATGCTTGCGGTACTTGCCGAGGACGGTGCCGTCGGCGTCGATCACGGCGGCGGTGTTGTAGTAGAAGCCCGACTGCTCGACCTCGAACACCGGCACGACGATCACCATGCCGGTCTCGCGGGCCAGTTCCCGCATCCGGCGGACGGTCGGCCCGTCGGGCACGGGCTCGGCCCAGCGGTAGTGCCCGGGATCCTGGACCTGGCAGAAGTAGGGGCGTTGAACACCTCCTGGAACCCGATGACCCTGGCGCCCCGGCGGGCCGCCTCCCGGGCGTGCTCCTCGTGTTTCGCCAGCATGGACTCGGTGTCACCGGTCCAGGTGGCCTGGACCAGAGCGGCGCGTACGACGTTGGCCATGAGCTGCTCCTTCGACACGACGTCAGAGCCTCTACGCCCGTAGAGACGGCCGTAGAGGGACGAACGTAAGCCTCCGGGGCGGACTTGCCAAGACCATCGCCGTGAACCCGCTGGAGTGACCGGGTTTCAGCACTCCGGTGGGTGAGCCCGCCGGGCTCAGGCGGCGGCGCGCTCCTGCGGGGCCGTCTGCGCGCAGCGTCCCGCGAGGTCGTCCATGGACAGACCGAGCGCGCCGGCCAGCGCGGCGACCGTGAAGAACGCGGGGGTCGGGGCCCGCCCGGTCTCGATCTTGCGGAGGGTCTCGGCGGAGATGCCGGCGTCCGCCGCGATCCGGGTCATGCTGCGGCTGCCGCGCGCCTCGCGCAGCAGCCTGCCGAGCCGCTCGCCGCGTTCGCGCTCTTCGGGGTCAAGGGGTGCGCACCATGTCACCCATTCTAATACCGGTATAGTAATTGGCATGGTGGAGCTGAAGACCGACACATCGATCGATGCCATGCACAAGGCGGGACAGGTCGTCGCGAGCGCGCTGACGGCCGTGCGGGACGCCGCCGACGTGGGCGTTTCCCTGCTGGAACTGGACGAGGTGGCGCGGGGTGTGCTGCGGGCCGCGGGCGCGGCCTCGCCCTTCCTGGGCTACCGTCCCTCGTTCGCGTCGACGCCGTTCCCCGCGGTGATCTGCGCCTCGGTGAACGACGCGATCGTGCACGGTATCCCGGACGGCTACCGGCTGCGCGACGGGGACCTGGTCTCCATCGACTGCGGTGCCCAACTGGGCGGCTGGGCCGGGGACTCGGCGATCAGTTTCATCGTGGGTACGCCGCGTCCGGCCGACGTGCGGCTGATCGAGACGGCCGAGCGGGCGCTCGCGGCGGGCATCGGGGCGGCCGTCGTCGGCAACCGGATCGGCGACATCGCGCACGCGATCGGCACGGTGTGCCGTAGCGGGGGCTACGGCATCATGGAGGACTTCGGCGGCCATGGCATCGGCCGCCGCATGCACGAGGACCCGGGTGTCCCGAACGAGGGCCGCCCCGGCCGGGGATGCCGCTGCGGCACGGCATGTGCCTGGCCATCGAACCCATGCTGATCGCCGGCGGCACGGACACGTACCACACCGCCCCCGACGGCTGGACCCTCCGCACCAACGACGCGACCCGAGCGGCCCACGTGGAACACACGGTAGCGATCACGACATCGGGCCCCCGCATCCTGACAACCCGCCCCTGACCCCCGTCGCACCACAGGCCGGCCATCCCCACTCCCACCTCCCGCTCCCGTTCCCGTTCCCGTTCCCGCGGGCAATCGTGCCGCAGGGCGATGGGGGTACCTCCCGCTCGAGCGAAGCCGAGAGTGGGGAGGGTGGGCGCGACGGCACCCCGCGAACGCCGGGCCGCGCAACCCACCCCCGTCCACACCACCACGCGGCACCCGCGAACCCCGGTCCGTGCGAACACCCCCGGCCCGCACCAAAGCGCCGCACCCCCACACCCCCACCAACCTGGACATGCCCGCCCAAAAGTTCGTGCCATCGTGGGCATGAGCCAGCCCCCACCGGTTACCCGCCCCCGGCACGTCGACCCAGCGAAGGAACGGATGACGATGACGAGCGACTTCGTCGGCCCGGAGGGCGACCCCTTCGCGGAATTCCTCGCCCGATTCTTCGGCGGCCAGCGCCCCCGCCAGATCGACATTGGCCGGCTCCTCAGCCAGCCCGCCCGAGAACTGGTCCGCGGCGCCGCCCAGTACGCCGCCGAACACGGCAGCCGCGACCTCGACACCCAGCACCTCCTGCGCGCCGCCCTCTCCGCCGAGCCCACCCGGAGCCTGCTCACCCGCTCCGGCGCGGACCCCGACTCCCTGGCGTCCCAGATCGACGACCGCTCCGGCCCCGTACAGCACGGCCCCGGCGATGCCCCTCCCCCGACCTCGCTCTCCCTCACCCCCGCCGTCAAACGCGCCCTGCTGGACGCGCACGAGATGGCCAGGGCGTCCGGCGCCGGTTACATCGGCCCCGAGCACGTGCTCACCGCGCTCGCCGCCAACCCCGACTCGGCCGCGGGACACATCCTCAACGCGGCCCGCTTCGCCCCCACGGGCCCACCGGAGGCCTCCGACGCGGCCCAGCAGACCCGCACCGAACGCCCCCGCCCCGCGACGAACACCCCCACCCTCGACAAGTACGGCCGCGACCTCACCGCGCTCGCGCGCGAGGGCCGTATCGACCCGGTGATCGGACGCGACGACGAGATCGAGCAGACCGTCGAGGTGCTCTCCCGGCGCGGAAAGAACAACCCCGTGCTGATCGGCGACGCCGGCGTCGGCAAGACCGCCGTCGTGGAGGGGCTCGCCCAGCGGATCGCGGAGGGCGACGTCCCCGACGTACTCCTCGGACGGCGCGTGATCGCCCTCGACCTGACGGCCGTCGTCGCCGGCACCCGCTTCCGGGGCGACTTCGAGGAGCGGATGACCAACATCGTCGAGGAGATCCGCACCCACTCCGACCAGCTCATCATCTTCATCGACGAGCTGCACACCGTCGTGGGCGCCGGGGGCGGAGGCGAGGGCGGCTCGATGGACGCCGGCAACATCCTCAAGCCGGCCCTCGCCCGCGGCGAGCTGCACATCGTGGGCGCGACCACCCTCGAGGAGTACCGCCGGATCGAGAAGGACGCCGCGCTGGCCCGCCGCTTCCAGCCGATCATGGTGCCGGAGCCGACACCCGCCGACGCGGTCGAGATCCTGCGCGGCCTGCGGGACCGCTACGAGGCGCACCACCAGGTCCGCTACACCGACGAGGCCCTGCTCGCGGCCGTGGAGCTGTCCGGCCGTTACCTCAGCGACCGCCGCCTGCCGGACAAGGCCATCGACCTGATCGACCAGGCCGGCGCCCGGGTGCGGCTGCGGGCCCGGACCAAGGGCACGGACGTACGGGCCATGGAGCGCGAGGTCGACCAGCTGACCTGCGACAAGGACCAGGCGGTCGCCGACGAGCAGTACGAGCAGGCCACCCAGCTGAGGGACCGCATCGTGGAGCTGCGGCAGCGGATCGCTCAGGCCGGCGGTGACGACGAGGTCGACGAGGGCCAGAGCCTGTGGGTGGACTCCGAGTCGATCGCCGAGGTGGTGGCCCGGCAGACGGGCATCCCCGTCAGCCGTCTCACCGAGGAGGAGAAGGACCGGCTGCTGGGCCTGGAGCAGCATCTGCACCAGCGTGTCGTCGGCCAGGACGAGGCGGTACGTGTCGTGTCGGACGCCGTACTGCGCTCCCGCGCGGGGCTGGCCAGCCCCGACCGGCCGATCGGCAGCTTCCTGTTCCTCGGCCCGACGGGCGTCGGCAAGACGGAGCTGGCGCGGGCGCTCGCCGAGGTCCTGTTCGGCAGCGAGGACCGGATGGTGCGCCTCGACATGAGCGAGTACCAGGAGCGGCACACGGTCAGCCGGCTGGTCGGCGCCCCGCCCGGCTATGTGGGGCACGAGGAGGCCGGGCAGCTCACCGAGGTGGTACGGCGGCATCCGTACTCGCTGCTGCTGCTCGACGAGGTGGAGAAGGCGCACCCGGACGTCTTCAACATCCTGCTCCAGGTCCTCGACGACGGCAGGCTGACCGATGCGCAGGGCCGGACGGTGGACTTCACCAACACCGTGATCGTGATGACCAGCAACCTCGGTTCCGAGGCGATCACGCGGCGCGGCGCGAGCCTGGGGTTCGCGTCCGGCGGCGCGGACGCGGACGAGGAGGCCCGGCGGGAGCAGATCCTGCGGCCGCTGCGGGAGCACTTCCGGCCTGAGTTCCTGAACCGGATCGACGAGATCGTGGTGTTCCGCCAGCTGACCGCCGAGGAGCTGCGGCGGATCACCGACCTGCTGCTGGAGAGCACCCGGCGCGGCCTGAAGGGCCAGGGCATCGCGGTCGACTTCACCGACGCGGCCGTGGACTGGCTCGCCGAGCGCGGCTACCAGCCCGAGTACGGCGCCCGGCCGCTGCGCCGCACCATCCAGCGGGAGGTCGACAACCAGCTCTCCCGGCTGCTGCTGGACGGCCGGGTCCAGGAGGGCGACCGGGTGACGGTGGACACGGAGAACGGGCGCCTGGCGTTCCTCACGGGGAGACGCCGGCGCCCGCGTCCGATTAGGGCCTGTCCGGCGGAGCCTGCCGGACGGGCTTCAGGGCCGGACCACCATCGCGGAGCCGCCGCCCCGGCGGACCTTCTCCGCCGCCGCGAGCCATCTGCCGTCCGGCAGCCGCTGGACGGCCGTGGCCGCGCCGATCTCCGGGTTCTCCCGGAACGAGTGCCCGATGGCTTCGAGGCGCTGCCGCACCTCGCTGTCGTACAGGCCGGGTTCGAGTTCGGTCTGCGCGGTGTTGCGCTGGCTGGCGCGCGGTGCGGCGATCGCGTCGACCAGGGGCAGTCCGCGGTCGAGGAAGCCCGTGAGGGTCTGCAGCACGGTGGTGATGATGGTGGAGCCGCCGGGCGAGCCGAGCGCCACCACGGGCCGGTCGTGCCGGTCGAGCACGATCGTCGGCGCGATCGACGACCGGGGCCGCTTGCCGGGTCCTGGCAGGTTCGGGTCGTGCGCGGCCGGGTTCGCGGGGGCGAAGGAGAAGTCGGTCAGCTCGTTGTTGAGCAGGAATCCGCGGCCGGGCACGGTGATACCGCTGCCGCCGGTCTGCTCGATGGTGAGGGTGTAGGCGACCACGTTGCCCCACCGGTCGGCGGTGGTGAGATGGGTGGTGTTCTCCCCTCGTACGTCGTCGGGGCGGCCTTGCCGTCCGTGGCACAGGGGCGGGGTGGCGTGGGTCGCCGGGGGCGAGGGGGCTGGTGAGGACGGCGTCGTCCTTGATGAGGCACGCGCGCGAGTCGGCGAACCGCTGGGAGAGCAGTTCCCTCGTCGGTACGTCCTCGAAGGCGGGATCGCCGACCCAGCGGCCCCGGTCCGCGAACGCGATACGGCCGGCCTCGATGAAGCGGTGCAGATACTGAACGTCGCTCGCCTTCGAGAGGTCGGTGCGCTCCAGGATGTTGAGGGCCTCGCCGACCGTGGTGCCGCCGGAGGAGGAGGGCGCGATGGAGTAGACGTCCAGGCCGCGGTACGAAGTCCTCGTGGGCGGCTGGGACTTGGCGCGGTAGGCGGCGAGATCGCGCTGTGAAAGGCCGCCGGGCCGGGCGTTCCATCCGGAATCCTGGTTGACGGGCGGCTTGTTGACGGTTCGTACGATGTCCCGGCCGATGTCGCCCCGGTACACGGCGTCGACGCCCTCGCGGCGCAGTTCCTTGTAGGTGCGGGCCAGGTCGGGGTTCTTGAAGGTGGAGCCCACGGTGGGGAGTTCGCCGCCGGGGAGGAACAGCTCGGCGGTGTCGGGGAAGTAACGGAAGCGGGTCTCGTTGGCGGCGGTCTGCGCGCGGAAGGTCTCGTCGACGGTGAAGCCGTCGCGGGCGAGGCGTTCGGCGGGCTCGAGGACCGTCCCCAGGTCGCGTTTGCCCCAACTGCCGAGCGCGCGCTGCCAGGTGGCGGGCGTGCCGGGGTGCCGACGCCGAGTCCGCTGCTCACGGCCTCGGCGAACGGGAGCGGTGCGCCGTTCTCCAGGAAGAGTCCGGAGTCGGCGGTCAGCGGGGCCGTCTCGCGGCCGTCGATGGTGTGCACGGTACGGGACCGGGCGTCGTAGTAGACGAAGTAGCCGCCTCCGCCGACGCCGGCCGAGTACGGCTCGGTGACGCCGAGCGCGGCGGCCGTGGCGACGGCGGCGTCGACGGCGTTGCCGCCCTTGCGCAGCACCTCGATGCCGGCGGCGGACGCGTCGGCGTCGACGCTGGAGACCGCGCCGCCGTGGCCGGCCGCCACGGGCACTTTCGGGGTGTGCCGGGAGCGTTGGTCGTGCTGGGTGGGCGGGGCCGCGGCCCCGACCGACAGGACGGCGGCACCGACCGCCAGGACTGCGAGATTCCGTGCGACTGGGCGACGCATCCGCACCTCCGGTAAACGGCTGTTCGCGCAGCCTAGTTCGTCGCCCGGCCCGCGTCAGGGAGGCGTGAGGGTGTGCCGTACCGCCGTTGCGGGCACCCTGTGTGGCCTGCGTCTCGAACACGGGTTTGTGTGGGACCGCTAGCATGCGCGCCCATGAGTGACGACGTGCGCAACATCGTTCTGGGCGTGGTGGCCGCCGGCATCAGTGCCGCGCTGGGCTGGATCGCCCGTACCTATCTGTGGAAGCGGAAGCTCCGCCGCAAGCAGATGTTCTTCGGGATGCCCGAGAACTCCGAGTCCCTGCTCGTCGTCAACCGCGATCCGGCGACGGCGGAACCGGCCGTGCACCGTATCGACGTGTTCGCGCTGCTCGAGCTCTCCGCGCTGATCAAGGACTGCGGGGCGCACGCCCAGGTGGTCACCCAGGACGCGGCCCACCAGGGCTTCGGTGAACGGACCGAGTTCTGCGTGGGCGGGCCGGGGTCGAACCGTCGGGTTCTCTATCGCCCACAATAGACTCAATGGCCAGCGGCTTCAGGCTCACCAGGATCTCGACCGGGTCCGGCTGCCATGCCGGCACGGCCTTCATGTCCTTCAGCAACGTCATGGCCTCGGCCCAGATGCCAGTCTTCAGCCACCGGTGGGCCTGCGTCTGCAGGGCCTTCCAGTCGATGCCGTACTCCGGCGCCAGCTCTTTGAACCGGTCACCCGAGACGGCTTTGTCCAGCAGGGCCTGGACCACTGTGCGCCGGTCGATGACTGACCGGGAGCCGCCCATGAGCGGCTTGATCCGTTCCCACGCCTCGTCGGTCAGAACAGGAACGTCCTGGCGCTCGTGGATGAACCACTCCCGAATCGCGCAGGCGACGCCCTTGCGTCGTGGGGCGCATCTGACGACCTCGGCCTGAAGGCCCATCATGCGCAGCAACTCCGATTTCTCCGCAGGCTCGATGTCCTGTGGCGATGCGCATCGACGACGGCCTCATCACCGGGCTCTACGCCGTGCGCAATCCCGAGAAGCTGTCACGTCTGGTACGGGAAACCACCTTGCGCCGCTGAGTCCGATGCCCGCGCCGCCGGGCTCGTTATGTCGTAACAGCCCTCGGGCTTCCCGCCGCAAGCCATCGAGGCTGTCGGCCGCTCGACTATGTGTCCGAGTTGATGACGCCGGTGAGGACCTGCAGGCCGGTGACGACTTCGGACGCGTCGGGGGCCTGCTCGGGATCGGTGAGCCACTGCGTCATCAAGCCCGTGAACAGGGCCATCTGTGCGGAGCCCAGGGTGCGGGCGGCGGCGTCGCCGATCTCGTCCTCGGGTGTGCTGAGCAGCAGGGCGGCCAGGCCCCGACGACCCTGGGCCTGACCGCCGGCCAGATGGCGGCGCAGATCCTTGGAGTGCTCGGCCTGCAGGAGCGCCTCGATCGTGGCCAACCACAGGGTCCGGTCGTCCTGGAAGGACTTGATGATCGCGGTCCACATCGCCTCGTAGCGCTCGGCCGGGCTGCTTTCGGTCTCCCCGAAGGAGGCCAGCGTGCGTCCGATCCGTGTGCCCCACTCGTCGATCGCCTCGATGAGAGCGGCGTTCAACACGGCCTCGCGGGAGCCGAAGTGGTAGCCGATGGCGGCCAAGCTGACGCCGCCCGCGGCGGTCGAGATGTCGCGCACCGTGGTGCGGGCCCAGCCCTTCTCCTCCAGGCAGCGCCTGGCCCCCGCCAGCAGATCCTCGCGATTTCCCATGCCGGGAACCCTACCCGATGGACAATCAAGCGCCTTAGGCGCCCGCATAAGACAAACGTCTTACGCGGGCGCCTAAATCTGTCAATAGTCGTGCCCAACCCGCCAGCCGAGGGAGACGCCATGAGCCACGCCCGCCCCGCCAGCCGACGCCGCCTGCTCGGCCTGGCCACCGCCACCGCCCTCACCGCCGGGACCGCCGGGACCGGCGGTGCCGGCGGTGCCGCGGCACAGAACTCACCGGCCGCGGGCCCGGCGGACGCCCTGAACCGCAGCGCGCACCCTCTGGACGACCTGGACGCCCTCGGTCGCATGGTCGGCGGCGCCCGCATCGTGGGCCTGGGTGAGGCCAGCCACAGCGGCCACGAGTTCTTCACCCTCAAGCAGCGTGTCTTCCGCCACCTCGTGGCCACCAAGGGCTTCATCACCTTCGCCCTGGAGGCGAGTTGGAGCACCGGCCTACGCCTGGACGCCTATGTCACCCGCGGTGTCGGCGACCCCGCGCAGATCATGGGGGACGAGTTCCAAGGCCAGTACGTTTTCTGGAACACCCAGGAGCACCTCGACCTGATCGACTGGATGCGCCGCTACAACGTCGCCCACCCCGACCGGCCACAGCTGTACTTCGTCGGCAACGACCTCGGCTTCCCGGGCAGGACCGCCTTCGACCAGATCTCGGGCTACCTTGCCCAATACCGTCCGGACCTGACCGCCGACATCGCCGCCTCGTACGCCTCCCTGCGGCCGGAAGCCGACACCGAGGCCGGTCCGCGGATGGCCAACCAGCTCTACGCCAGAAGTGCGACCGAGCGGAAGGCCGACGCCGACGAGGCCGCCACCGCCCTTGCGCTGCTGCGCGACCGAGGGCGCCCGTACGGAGCCGACAAGTACAGCCGAGAGGCGTACGCCTGGGCGGTGCAGAACGCCACCGCCATCGCCCAGAGCTTCACCGGTTATGCCTTCCCCGACGAGCAGTTCTCCGAGCGGATGCGCTATCGCGACCGGGCCATGGCCACCAACGCCGCCTGGTGGCTGCGTCACCGAGGCGGCAGGATCCTGCTCGCCTCGAACAACGGCCACATCGCCTACGCCAGTGACAACCCGGCCGAGTTCCCAGAGACCACTGGAGCGGTTCTGCACCGTCGGCTCGGCGGCGACTACGTCAGCGTCGGCCTGGCCTTCGGCGAGGGCACCATCAACGCATTGCCCGACTACACCGCGCAGCAGCCCAGGACCTATCGACCTGCGCACCGCGCCCGCGGCGGCCCGAACCTGGCTCGGCACGGGCCGCCCCACCCGTTCCTACGGCCTGTACTGGTCGACCGACAACATAGATCGGCCGGTTGGCGACCTGGCCGTCGCGGATCTTGGTTCTGTCGACGATCTTGTGATCCGGACGGTTGAGCGGTTCGTGCCGACCGTTCGCAATCATGCATCGCGTGCTCTCGTGATGTGCTTGTGGAGTTGTTTCCTTACCTGTCCGCGTTGCTCATCGAGGAGGTCGAGCGACGGCCGGACAAGGTGGTGTTGAGGACGCGGGTGCGGGCGGAGAGCGGGTTCTGTCGGTGTGGTCAGAGCTCCGCTCGGGTGCACGGCCGGTACGTACGCAAGCTGCGTGACGTCGCCGTGGGCGGGTTTGGCGTGGTGATCGAGTTACGCATACGCCGTTTCCGCTGCGAGAACACTGCCTGCACGACGGTGACGTTCGCCGGACAGATCGTGGGACTGACGACCCCGCACAGTCGGCAGACCCCGCTATTGCGCGGGGTGCTGACGCGGATCGGACTGGCCCTGGCCGGCCGGGCAGGAGCCCGCCTGGCCTCCGAGGTCGGCATCACCGTGGGCAAGGACACGCTGCTGCGGCTGGTCAGAGCCCTGCCCGAACCGGAGGTCGGCGAGGTGGAGGTCCTCGGCGTCGACGACTTCGCCTTCCGCAAGGGCCGTCACTACGGCACGGTGCTGATCGACATGGCCACCCACCGTCCACCGCATCTCTATGAGGGACGCGAGGGCGAAGACCTCGCCGCATGGCTCCGCGGCCACCCCGAGGTGAAGGTGATCTGCAAGGGACCGGTCCAGCGGTTACGCGGAGGGCGCACGCATCGGAGCGCCGCAGGCCGAGCAGGTCGCTGATCGCTATCATCTGTGGGCCAATCTCGGCCAGGCGGTCGAGAAGACAGTGAACGGTCATCGCTCCCGTCTGGCCGGACCGCCTTCACAACCCGCAGACACCCCCGATGAACCGCAGGTAGTCCAGCTGCCGACAGAGCTGAAGATCGTGACTCGGCTCCGTGAACAACATGCTGCCGCCCACGAGCTGTGGCAGCAGGGGATGTCGAAGGCGGGGATCGGCCGTAAACTCGGACTGCACCAGGCCACCGTCCGTAAACTGGTTAACGCCCCTCCGCGGACGACGTCGTCGCCAAAAGCCTGCAGCGAGCGCACGTCGTCGACCCGTATGTCGGCTACCTGCACCGGCGCTGAAACGATGGCGTCAGAAACGCCACTCAGCTCTACCGCGAAATCCAGGAGCAGGGTTACCCCGGAGGTGAGTTGGCCGTCCAACGTCATCTGCGGCAGTACCGCACCGGGCGCGGACACGCACCCGATCCGGGGCCGAAGCCTCCGTCGGTCCGCGAGGTCACCTCATGGATCATGACTCACCCCGAACACCTGCGGGACGAGGACGCCGGCAAGCTTCACCGGCTGCGTGAACGCGATCCCGAGCTGGACCGGCTCACTCTTCACGTCAGAAAGTTCGCCGTCATGATGACCGCACGCCACGGCGACCGCCTCGAGGACTGGATTGCCGAGGTCGAACGAGACTCCTTCGCCCCACTCGCGGGCTTCGCCCGCAACCTCCGCCGTGACTTCGACGCCGTCCGCAACGGACTGTCTCTTCCACACAGTTCCGGCGCCGTCGAAGGCACCATCAACCGGCTGAAGATGCTGAAACGGCAGATGTTCGGCCGGGCCACCCTCGATCTCCTTCGCAAACGCGTCCTGCTCGCGCGATGAGTCCAGCCCGTCCGGATCACAAGATCGTCGACAGAACCCGGATCTTCACGTTGATGGCGTCCACGAAGACCACCGGATAGACACGGTCGAGCGGACGCGACTGCCACTCGGCCATGCCCTCCATCACCTTGTCCGTGATCGTGGTGATGGTCTGCTTGGACACGTTCGCGCCCTACACCTCGGCCAGATGAGCCGATATCTCCCCGTGGGTCAGCCCCTTCGCGGACAGCGACAGCACCATCTCGTCAACTCCGGTCAGGCGCCGCTGCCGCTTGCGGACGATCTGCGGCTCGAAGGTGCCGGCGGTGTCACTGGGCACCTTCACCTCGACCGGGCCGACGTCCGTCAGCACGGTCTTCGCCCGGGTGCCGTTACGGCTGTTGACGCTGTTCCTGCCCGTCGCGTCGTGCTTGTCATAACCGACGTGATCGGTGATCTCGCCCTCCAGGGCGGACTCCAGCACCCGCTTCGTCAACTGCTGCAGCAGCCCGCCCTTCCCGGTCAACTGCAGCCCGTCGGACCGCGCACGGTCGACCAGCATCGCGATCAACTGGTCGTCCGACACCGAGTCCGCAGTCGACTCGACGGCCGGTTTCTCCAAGGCTGAGTGCTCGGTGATGGTCTTGCTCATCAGGCGTCTCCTTGATCATCGGATCCGCCGTTGATTAGACACTCCCGGACGAGTCGACGGCGCACGTGTTCCTCCTGCGGATCGGTCTGGTAGGTGGCCTCAGCCTCGTGGTGTTCCGTCGGTATGGGGGGCGGCTCGGTACGGCTCTGGGGTCGGTTGCGCGGGAGAGCGGGAGGGAAGGGGAGAACCGTGGCGGGCGATGGCGCGGGTCTGTGGTCGTACGGGGTTTGGTGATGGTGCGGGCGGGGTGCTGAGCCCTGTGTTCAAGGGGGCGGGAGGGACCGACGGTGTGGTGGGCCGTCCGGCCCGGCCGCTACGTGAGGAAGCGCCATGACCGGCCCTGCGGATCGCTCTCGCCCGGGGGATCACGGCCACGGTGGCAGGCGCCTGTGGTGGCCGGAAGGCGGGGGCGCATCTGCCCGGCTCATACCCGCACCCAGCGGTCCCGTCACTCGCCCTTCCTCATGGCGTGGGCGATGACTTCTCCGATGAGGACCGCGGTCGCCGCCGGGCCGCGGTGAGGTGCGTCGGGGAGGATCGAGGTGTCCGCGACGCGGAGCGCGTGGATGCCGTGGACACGGCCGAACTGGTCGACTACGGCGTGTTCGGGGTCGTCCGCGCTGCCCATCGGCGCCGTCCCGCAGGTGTGCTGGGAGGTGCCGAGCCGGTCACGGATCCACTGGTCGAGCGACCGGTCGTCCGCGAGGACGCGGGGGATGGGCCGATCGGTCCGGACGAGATGCCGGCCAGGGCGGGAGTGTCGAGGAGGGCAGCGGTGACCCGCACGGTCTCACGCAGGCGGCGCCGGTCGCCCGGCGTACCGAGGTAGTGGTAGTCGATGCGCGGGGCGGTGTCCGGATCCGCGGACCGCAGTCGCACGGTTCCCGTCGGCCGGGGCAGCAGAGCGGTGACCAGGAACGGCAGCGGCGCGCCGGGGGTCCGGCGTTTCCGCCGACGAGGCCGGCCATGGGCGTCAGGGACTGGAGGACCTCCAGGTCGCCCGGGCCCTCCTCGCGGCCGGTGGAGGCCAGGTGGAGGCAGCCGCCCAGCCAGGAGTCCGCAGGCGCGCCCAGGTCGCGGCGGGGAAGCCACTCCAGGGCCAGTTGGGGGTGGTCGCTGAACCGGGCGCCCACTGCAGGGACGTCGCGGACGACGGGAACGCCGGCGCGTTCCAGACAGCCGCGCGGGCCGATCCCCGAGAGCTGGAGCAGATGTGCTGTCGCCAGCGCTCCGGCGCTCAGCACGACCGCCCCGGCGTCCACCGTGGTGCGCACCTGGTCACGTTCGACGACGACACCGGTGGCCCGGTCGCGCGCGATGACGACCCGGCGGACCCGGCAACCGCTCAGGAGGGTGAGATTGGGGCGGTCGAGGACGTCGGGCGTGAGGTAGCTCAGTGCGGTGTTGCGGCGTAGGCCGTCGACGGAGTTGGAGGGGACGGGGCCGAAGCCGGGCGGTCCCTGGTCGTTCTTGTCCGGGTCGGGCGGGAATCCGAGGGCGTACGCGGCGTCACGGAAGGCCACTGCGGCGGGGTGTGACGGCGCGACGCGTCTGATCCTCATCGGGCCCTCGCCGCCGTGCAGTTCGCCCGGGCCGTGGTCGAGGTCGGTCTCCAACGCCCGCAGGTGGGGCAGCACGTTGGCGTAGGACCACGCGGGATTGCCCACGGCCGCCCAGCGGTCGAAGTCCTCGCGCCGGGCCCGGACGAAGTAGCCCCGTTGACGGTCGTGGAGCCGCCGAGGACCCGGCCCCGTGGAACCGACCAGGGCCGCTCCGGCATGAGGTGCACGGGGGTGGCGCTGGTGGCGGGGTGCCCTGGCTGCGCGCCGGGGACCAGCCTCGCGTCCAGCAGCGCGGGCCCGAATCCGGACGGGTCGCGGGGTTCGGGTCCGGCCTCCAGCAGCACCACCGTGCGGTCGGCGTCCTCGCTCAGCCGCGCCGCGAGCACCGCCCCTGCGGCGCCTGCTCCCACGACGACGATATCGGGGCGAGGGGCTCTTCCGTGGGCATGTGGCGATTCAAGCCGAGCCCGACTCGCGTGCACAACCGGCCAGTTACCGGCCCAGTTCACCGGGGCGCATCCAAACCCGCGCACGGCACGTCTTCCCTTTCGGCACCTGATGCCAATATTCTCACGGAAGCCGACGGCCGCACGCACGTTCTCCACATTCACCTCCCGGATCCAGGAAGGAAGCGCATGCACAAGACCGACTCCGCCCCTGTGGCACCGGCCGGCTCCGAGGCCTCCCCGTCGCCCAGAACACCCGTCGAGGCCGATGACCTGGTCGAGGCCGATGACTTGGTCGAGGAGGTTTCGATCGACGGCATGTGCGGCGTCTACTGATCCGCGGCCATGACTGCCCTTGATCTCGATCGCCCCTGGACGCTGCATCCCCAGGTCTCCGTACGGCCGGAACCTTTCGGGGCGCTGCTGTACCACTTTGGCACGCGCAGACTGTCCTTCCTCAAGGACCGTGGACTGCTCGCGGTCGTCCAGGCACTCGCGACGGCGCCCTCCGCACGGGCGGCCTGCACGGCCGTCGGCATCCCTGACGGGGACATCCCCCGGTACGAGCGGGCCCTGGCCGTCCTGGCGCGGTCGTCGATGCTTGTTGAAAGGACACCGGCCGCATGACCTCATCTCCCTTAGACGTCCACCCCGGTTCACGTCTGGTGGACCTCTTCGAGCACGGCCTCGATGCCCCGATCTGCCTGACGTGGGAGCTCACGTACGCCTGCAATCTGTCCTGCACGCACTGCCTGTCGAGTTCCGGCCGCCGCGACCCGCGTGAGCTGACCACCGACGAGGCGAAGGCCGTCATCGACGAGCTGGAGGCCATGCAGGTCTTCTACGTCAACATTGGCGGCGGTGAGCCGACCGTGCGACCCGACTTCTGGGAGCTGCTGGACTACGCCACCGCCCACCACGTGGGCGTCAAGTTCTCCACGAACGGTGTGCGCATCACCCCCGAGGTCGCGCGCCGGCTCGCCGGCAACGACTACGTCGACGTGCAGATATCCCTCGACGGCGCGACCGCCGAGGTCAACGACGCGGTGCGCGACAGCGGTTCGTACGCCACGGCGCTGCGGGCGATGGGCAATCTCGCCGACGCCGGGGTGAAGAACTTCAAGCTCTCGGTGGTGTGCACGCGACACAACATCCCGCAGATGGACGACTTCAAGGAGATCGCCGACCGGTACGGTGCGCAGCTGCGGCTGACCCGGCTGCGCCCGTCGGGACGCGGCGCCGACGTATGGGACGAGCTGCACCCCTGCCGGAACAGCAACGGCAGTTGTACGACTGGCTGCTGCCCCGTGGCGAGCAGGTGCTCACCGGTGACTCCTTCTTTCATCTGTCCGCGTACGGGCAGGCGTTGCCGGGCCTGAATCTCTGTGGCGCGGGGCGGGTGGTGTGCCTGATCGACCCGGTAGGGGACGTGTACGCCTGTCCGTTCGCGATTCATGACGACTTCCTGGCCGGGAAGGTGCGGGAGCCGGGAGGGTTCGCCCGTGTGTGGCGCGACTCGGCGCTGTTCCGCCGGCTGCGCGAGCCGCAGCAGGGTGGGGCGTGCAGTTCCTGTTCGTTCTACGACACCTGCAAGGGCGGCTGCATGGCCGCCAAGTTCTTCACCGGCCTGCCGCTGGACGGGCCCGACCCGGAGTGTGTCCAGGGCTACGGCGAGCCGCTGCTCGCCGCCCGCGAGGCCGTGCCGAAGCCGTCCGGCGACCACTCCCACCGCACCCGTCCTGTCGACGTCGCCATCGTGCGGCGCACTGACCTCGAGCGGCCGCCTGTCGGGCCGTGCGCCGAGCACCCGCTGGCGTCCGTCCCCTCGGCCTGAGGCCGGAACCGAAGTCAAGAGAAGGTCCCGTGATCACAAACCCCTGGTTCGAGACGGTCGCCGAGGCTCAGCGGCGCGCCAAGCGGCGCCTGCCGAACATGGTCTATGGAGCGCTGGTCGCCGGATCCGAGCGCGGCAGCACCCTGCACGACAACACGCGTGCCTTCGCTGAGCTCGGTTTCGCGCCACGCGTGGTCGGCCACCACGCCGAGCGCCGTCTGAGCACGACGGTGCTGGGCATGGAGTCGGCGTTCCCCGTCCTGATCTCGCCGACCGGTGTGCAGGGCGTCCACCCGGACGGCGAGGTCGCCGTCGCCCGCGCGGCGGCGAACCGGGGCGTGGTGATGGGGCTCAGCTCGTTCGCCAGCAAGCCCGTGGAGGAGGTCACCGCCGCCAACCCCGACACTGCCTTCCAGCTGTACTGGTCCGGCAGCCGCGAGACGATGGTGCAGCGCATGGAGCGGGCCAGAACAGCGGGCTGCAAGGCGCTCATCGTCACCCTGGACTGGTCCTTCTCCCACGGGCGCGACTGGGGCAGCCCCACCATCCCCGAGCAGGTCGACTGGAAGACGATGCTGAAGCTCGCCCCGGACGTGCTGCCGCACCCCGGCTGGCTGTGGAAGTTCGCCCGCACCGGGCGGCTGCCCGACCTGACCACCCCGAACCTGCGCTCACCCGGCGGTGCGGCGCCCACGTTCTTCGGGGCGTACGGCGAGTGGATGCAGACGGCGCCGCCCACCTGGGAGGACGTCGGCTGGCTGGTGAAGGAGTGGGGCGGGCCCTTCCTCCTGAAGGGGTCACCCGGGTCGACGACGCCAAGCGTGCCGTCGACGCCGGCGTCACCGCCCTGTCGGTCTCCAACCACGGCGGGAACAACCTCGACACCACCCCGGCGACCATCCGGGTCCTGCCCTCCGTCGCCGAGGCCGTCGGCGACCACGTCGAAGTGCTGCTCGACGGTGGCGTACGGCGCGGCGGCGACGTCGCCAAGGCGCTCGCGCTCGGCGCCCACGCGGTAATGATCGGCCGTGCGTATCTGTGGGGGCTCGCCGCGAACGGCCAGGCGGGCGTCGAAAACGTCCTGGACATCCTGCGCGGCGGTCTCGACTCCGCCGTCCTCGGCCTCGGACACGCCGCGGTCGACGAGCTGAACCCGGACGACCTGGTCATACCCGACGGCTTCACCCGTGTGCTGGGCACCGGCTGACCCATGGCCACCGAACTGGCACGCAGCACCTGGCCGGCGGTGCCCACCGGAGAGGTTCTCGTCCTCGTTCCGGTCGGTTCCACCGAACAGCACGGCCCGCACCTGCCGCTGACCACCGACAGCGTCATCGCCGAGGCGGTGGCCTCCCGCACCGCGGCACGCCTTCCCGGCGGCCCGGTGCGGGTGGCGCCGACGCTCGCGTACGGCAACAGCGGTGAGCACGCTGGGTTTCCCGGCACGGTCTCCATCGGCCACGAGGCGCTGCGGTTCGTCCTGGTCGAGACCGTGCGCTCATTCGCGCTGTGGGCCTCCGCACCGTCTTCGTCAACGGCCACGGCGGCAACGTCCGTGCGCTGGACGAGGCCGTCGGGCAGCTGCGGGACGAAGGCCATGACGTGGCGTGGACAGGGTGCGTCTTTCCCGGCGGTGATGCCCACGCGGGCCGTTCGGAGACCTCCGCAATGCTCCATCTGGCTCCCGGCGACGTGACCATGGACGCCGCCGCCGCGGGCGACACCCGGCCGATCGCGGAGATCATGCCCGCCCTGATCAGTGACGGCGTCCGCTCCGTCGCCCCCAACGGGGTACTCGGCAACCCCGTCGGGGCGTCCGCGCGCGAGGGCCGTGACCTCATCGACGCCCTGGTCGCCGCCACCGTCCGCCGTATCGTCGCCGCGGCGCCCGACCGGCGCGGGCGGCTGACGGACCCGTCCCCGGCGGCCCGCCCATGAGTGCGACCCCGGGCCCGGCGCCACGCCCGCTGCCGCACGGATTCACCGTCGCCCTGGACCGCCACACCCTCGTCGTCGACGACGGGCGCGCCCTGCTCGGCGGCTCCCCACCCGCCTGCTGCGCCTGACCCCGAGGGCCCGGGCGCTGTTGACGGGCCGCATCCTGCGGGTGCGTGACGCGGCCGGTTCCGCACTGGCCGATCTGCTCCTGGAGTGCGGTCTCGCCCATCCGGTCGTCGACTCGCTGCCGCCCCACCCGGACCCGCGCTGCACCTACGTCGTGCCGGTCCGCGACCGGCCGCACCAGCTCGACCGCCTGCTGAGCAGCATCGGCCCCGGCAGCGAGGTGATCGTCGTCGACGACGCCTCGCACGACCCGGCCTCCGTCGCGGCCGTCGCCGCTCGGCACGGCGCCCGGCTCGTGCCCCTGCGGAGGAACGTCGGCCCGGCCGGGGCCCGTAACGCCGGCCTTCGCCTGGTCCGCACCCCGTTCGTCGTCTTCGTGGATTCCGACATCGTCCTGGCCCCGGACACCGTGGCAACGCTGCTCAAGCACTTCACGGACACGCGCGTCGCGATCGCCGTACCCCGGATCGTCGGCCTGCGCACCCCTGACTCGACCCGGTGGATCGGCCGGTACGAACAGGCTCGCTCGTCCCTCGACCTCGGTGCGTACCCGGCGTCCGTGCGGCCCGGCTCCTTCGTCTCGTGGGCCTCCACCGCCTGCACGGTGGCCCGGGTGGACGCCGCCGAGGGCTTCGACGCACGGATGCGGGTCGGGGAGGATGTCGACTTTGGCTGGCGGGCCGTCGCCCGCGGCTGGCGGCTGCGGTACGAGCCTGCGGCCGTCGCCGCCCACGAGCACCGTGTGTCCTTCGGCGACTGGTTCGTACGCAAGGCCGTGTACGGAACCGGCGCGCAGCCGCTGGCCGAACGGCATCCACGGGCCATCGCCCCCGCGGTGTTCGCCCCGTGGAGCACGGCGATGGTCGTCGCCCTGCTGGCACAGCGCCGCTGGTCGGTGCCCGCGGCCGCCGCGGTCTGCGGGGTGACCGCACTGCGCATCGCCCGTAAGCTGGAGGGCGCCGGTCATCCCGTGCGGCTCGGGGCGCGGCTGACCGCCAACGGCGCGGTCGCCGCGCTCAGCCAGACGAGGGCGCTGCTCACCAGGCACTGGTGGCCCGCCGCCGCGCTCGGCTGTGTGGTCTCCCGACGGGCGCGGCGCGCCGTGGCGGTGGCCGCGGTCGCCGACATCGTGCTGGAGCGCGGCTGGACGCGGGCCGGTCTGGACCCCGTCCGCTACGGCGTCGCCCGCCGCCTCGACGACCTCGCCTACGGGGCGGGCGTCTGGTTCTCCGCCGCCCGGGGCGCTCCTCGCCGCGCTGCGGCCGCGGCTGCTCCTCGGCGGCCGCGGTCAGATGCCGGCCGCGAGCCGGCGCAGCGCCGCGTCCAGCAGGACGGACAGCTCGGAGCCGGGGTCGTCCAGCCACATCTCGTAGGCAGTGACGGCGGCCGCCAGGGCCGTGGCGCCGATCAGCCGCGGCTCCAGGTCCGTGGGCGGCAGTCCGGTGCGGGCGGCCGCGAACTCCGTGACGACGGCCCGCCAGGAGCGGAACCGCAGCGTGGAATCGGCTTGCAACGCGGGCACGCGCAGGATCAGGTGCATGCGGCGGCGGTGCCACGGCACCGTCCCCTCGTCGAAGCTGTTGAACTCGACGATGGCCGTGCGCAGCGCCCGAGCGGTCGACACTCCGGCGGGGACGGCCGCCAGCAGCTCCCTCAGCCGGTCCAGCTGCGCCTCAAAGTCTCCCCACACGAGGTCGTTCTTGGAGGCGAAGTAGCGGAAGAAGGTGCGGCGGCCGATGCCAGCGGCGGCCGCGATGTCATCGACGGTGGTGTCCTCGAAGCCCTTCTGCTCGAAGAGTTCAAAACCCAGCCGTTCCAGCTCGGCGCGCGACGTGACACGCGGCCGCCCGCTCTTTACCATGCCCGCAGGTTATCGGCCGGCGGCGACGCCCCGGGCCGCGGCAGGGCCACCCCTATCCGGGGCCGCCACCGCCCGGACAAGGGGAACTAGGGGGTTCTTGACGCGTTCGTCATGACCACAGACTGGTCCCATGAAGACTGAGAACCGGGTGAAGAGTGCCCTGGTGTTCCCGGGCATGGGGCCTTCCGCATTCGCCGAGGTCGGCAGGTTCATGCTGGTGAACCCCTTCGCCCGGAAGCTCGTCGCGGAGGCCGACGACGTTCTTGGGCACTCTCTCTTCGACCGGTTCCAAAAGGCGGAGGGCGACTACTCCGTCCCCGCCCAGATCGCCTTCTTCGTGAACTGCCTGGCTCTCGCCCAGTGGGCGGAGGAGGAGAAGGGCATCGATCCCGCCTATGTCACGGGGCCGAGTTTCGGCGGCAAGGCCACCGCCGTGCGCTCGGGTGCCCTGTCCTTCGCCGACGGTGTCCGGCTGACCGAGCGGTTCGCCCACTGCCTCGACGAGTTCTTCGCCGGGTACCCCGGGCAGGTCGCCACCCTGTCCTTCGCCCGCACCCCCCTCGCTGTGCTCGAGGAGATCCTGGCCGAGCTCACGGCACAGGGCGAGGAGTACGAGATCACCTGCGTGGTCGACGACGACTTCCGTATGCTGACGCTGCGCGCGGACCGGCTGGAGTGGCTCGAGCACAGGCTCCGTGCGACCGGAGGCTTGCCGCTGTACGTCATGCGGCCCCCAATGCACGCGTCGGCCTTCTCCGCGCTGCGCATCAAGGCCGCCGAGGAAGTCGTGGCGGACCTGACGTTCCGCAACCCGACGCTGCCGGTCGTCTCCGACCAGGACGGCACCGTGCTGACCACCGGCGAACAGATCCGGGACCTGCTGCTCGACTGCTGCACGCGACCGGTCGACTGGCCCACCACTCTCCTCGCTGCGCCGGCTCGGCGTCGGCACGCTCTGCGTCGCGGGCCAGGACGCTCTGTTCGGGCGTGTCGGTGTGGCGACCGAGAACTTCACTGTCGTTCCCGCCAATCCCCGGCTCGCACTGCGCCCCAGACGCCGTCCCGCGGCGGCGGCCTGAGCCCTCTCACTCGGCTTCGCGGCCGTCCGCCACCTACCGGAGGAAGCATGATCCAGCAGCATTCCGGCGGCCTGCACCACCGCTTCCTGCGCGGGCTCGCCCTCAGCGCCGACCGCCCCGCGTTGCGCATCGGAACCGAGACCGTCACCTACCGCGCCCTGCACGAGCGGGCCCTCGCACGGGCCGGCTCGCTCGTCGGCGCCAAGACGGTCGGCGTACTCGCGGACAAGAGCGTCACCGCGTACGAGGGTATTCTCGGCGCCCTGTACGCGGGGGCCACCGTCGTCCCGCTGCACCCCGACTTCCCGGCGCACCGCACCCGGCACATGCTCGAACTGTCCGGGGCCACGGTCGTCGTCGCCGACGAACGGGGACGCGACATCCTGGCCGGGCTCGGGGACGACCTGCCCGTCACCGTCGCGACCACTACCTCCGGCGCGCCGCCGGCCGAACCGGTCGAGGTCGGCCCGGACGACACCGCGTACATGCTGTTCACCTCCGGTTCCACCGGCCGCCCCAAGGGGTTCCGCTCAGCCACGGCAGCACCGGGCACTACTTCCACGTCCTGGACGGGCGCTACGACTTCACGGCCGACGACATCTTCTCCCAGACGTTCGACCTCAACTTCGACTGCTCACTGTTCGACCTGTTCTGCGCCTGGGGCCACGGTGCCACCGTCGATGTCGTCCCACAGACCGCCTATCTCGACCTCCCCGAGTACCTGGACCGGCGCGGGGTCACCGTGTGGTTCGCCACGCCCAGCGCCATCTCCCTCGTACGCCGTATGGGCGTCCTGGCGCCCGGCGCGCTGTCCTCCCTGCGCTGGAGCTTCTTCGCCGGTGAGGCGCTGCGCGCCCACGACGCCGAGGCCTGGCAGAGCGCCGCGCCCGGATCGGCGTTGGAGAACATCTACGGACCGACCGAGCTGACCGTCACCATCACCCGCCACCGCTGGGACCCGGAGACTTCCCCCCGCCGCTGTGTCAACGGGCTCGTCCCGATCGGCACCGTGCACTCCGGCCACGACCACCTGCTCGTCGACGAGGACGGTGCCGAGGCCACCGAGGAGGGCGAACTCTTCATCACGGGGCCGCAGATGGCCTCCGGGTACCTCGACCCCCAGGACGACGCGGACCACTTCGTGCACCGGGACGGCCGCCGCTGGTACCGCACCGGGGACCGGGTGCGCCGCCTGCCGGACGGTGAACTCGTCTACCTCGGCCGCCTCGACTCCCAGGTGCAGATCCAGGGGTGGCGAGTCGAGCCGACCGAGGTGGAGCACGTCCTGGGCGCGTGCGACGGCGTGACGGAGGCCGTGGCGGTCGGCGCGGCCACCCGGGCCGGCACGGAGCTCGTCGTCTTCTATACGGGAGAGAGCCGGCCCGCATCCCAGCTCACGCGGTCCCTGCGGACCCTGCTGCCCAAGGGGATGCTCCCGCGCCGCTTCGTGCACCTGCCCGAGCTGCCGCTCAACTCCAATCGCAAGGTCGACCGCAAGGAACTGACCCGGCGGGCGACCGAGCTGCTGGACCACTGATCACAGGTCCTTGAGGTACTCCGTCAGGACCTGGTGGAAGGACTCCGGCTCCTCCAGATGAGGGAGGTGGCTGGAGTCCTCGAAGATCACCCAGCGGGCGTCGGGAATCAGCTCCTGGTAGGGCCGCACCGTCTTGGGCGTCGCCTCGTCGTGACGGCCGGACAGGACCAGCGTCGGTACGGCGATGTCCGGCAGGCAGTCCTCCACGCCCCAGTCCCGCAGAGTGCCGGTCACATGGAACTCGCTGGGACCGTTCATGGTGTAGTACACCGTCGGATCGTTGTAGACCTCGTAGAACGACGCCTGGTACTCGCGCGGCCACGGCTTGAGCCGGCACACGTGCTTCTCGTAGAAGGGCGTCATGGCCTCGTAGTACTCCTCGCTGCTCGTGGTCCCGGCGGCCTCGTGGCGCAGCAGCGTCTCGTTGACACCGGGCGGCAGCTGGGAGCGCAGCACCGCCATCTCCTCCAGCCACAGCGGGTAGGACACCGGGGAGTCGGCGACGACGAGGCCGCGCAGGCCCCGCGGGCGGGCGGCGGCGTGCTTGGCGGCGAGCAGCCCGCCCCATGACTGTCCGTACAGGACGTAGCCGTCGGCTATGTCCAGGGAGCGCAGCAGGTTGTCCAGTTCGGCGAGGAAGAGGTCGACGGTCCAGAAATCCGGACCGCGGCCTGGCAGGTGGGTGGACCCGCCGTTGCCGATCTGGTCGTAGTGGACCACCGGCCGGCCGTCCTCGGCCAGGCGGGCCAGCGGCAGCAGGTAGTCGTGGGTGGAGCCCGGGCCGCCGTGCACGACGACCACGGGCGGGACCCCGCTGCCCAGGTCGCCGGTCACGCGATACCAGGTCTTGTACTCGCCGAACGCGACCGTTCCCTTGGCGCTGGGGGGCAGTGACATGTCCTTCATCCACTCCGTGTCTTCTGTAGCTTATGTAACTGATTTTGTTGCTTTATGTCGTCTGTGGCGTCTGTCTTCCGGGGGCTCAAAGCCCCGCTGAGATCCACTGCTCGACCGTGCCCGCGGTGGCCTCCGCGTCCGACTCGACGATGGTGAAGTGATCGGCGGGTACGGAGCGGTGGGTGTGACCGGGGGCCCAGGGACAGGCCTGCCAGGCTTCCGGAGCCCCGGGATCGGCTTCGGGGAGGAAGCTGCGTTCGGCTCCGACGAACAGGACCGGTGAGGCGATGGCGGCGTCGAGCGGGAACTGGGGCAGAAGGTCGAAGTAGGCCCGCATCGCGGACAGTCCCGCCGTGTTGAACAGGTTGTATTCCTCGTCGCGCGCCACCATCGCCGCCGACATCTGCTGGAACACCTGGGCCTGCATGCCCCCGCCGGCCTCCTGGGTGACGCGGTAGGTGTCCACGAGGACCACTCCGGCCGCCGGGGTCCCCAGCTCGTGCTCGAGTCGGGCCGCGGTGCCGTACGCGAGGACGCCGCCGGAGGAGTAGCCGAGCAGGACGAACGGCTCTCCTGCGCGGCTTCCAGCACGGACCGGGCGAGGACCGAGGTCAGGGCGTCGACGGAGCCGGGCAGACGTTCTCCCTGCCGGAAGCCGGGTGACGGCAGCGTGGCCACGTACCGTACGTCCCTGAAGTGCGCAGCGAGCCGCGCGTGCTGGTGGACGCCGCCGGTCGCCATCGGCGTGCTGAGGCAGATCAGCCGCGGCCGGGCGGGCCCGTCGGCCAACTTCACCGGCTCCAGCGGCGCGGTCAGCTCCTCGTACGTGTCGAAGGTGGGGCGCAGGTCGGCGACGGCGCGCAGCAGGTTGAACGCCTTGGTGGTCTCGCCCGCGGCGACGGTGGCGCGGAACAGCCCGCTGACGGTGTCGGCGCCGTCGGTGTCGGCACCGTCCGGGGCGGCGCTCCGGTGGCCCGTCCCCGTCGGGTCGGCGGCGTCCATCAGGGCCGTCAGGGCGCGGACGAGCCCGGTCGGCGTCTTGGAGTCAAAGACCGCCATCGGCGGCAGGCCGAGTCCGGTGACCTTGTTCAGGGCACCGCGCAGTTCCGTTGCGCTGAGCGAGTCGACGCCCGCCTCCAGGAAGTCCCTCTCCGGATCGATGGCGTCCGCTCCGGCGGGGCCGTGGTGGCCGAGTATGGATGCGGTGGTCTTCAGGACGAGGTCCAGGAGCGCGCGTTCCCGCTCCTGGGGGCGAGCCTCGTCAGCTCGGCGCGGACCGACGCCGTGTCGGGCCCGCTGGGGATGGTGCGGCGGGTGGGGCGGCGGATCAGGCCCTTGAACAGGTCGGGGAGGTCTCCGGGGTGGTGCGCAGGGCCTTGAGGTCGAGGTCGATGGGCATCAGGGCGGGCGGGGCGGACACGGTCGTCGCCTTGTCGAACAGGGCCAGGCCCTGCTCGGGGGTGAGGGCGTGCACGCCGCTGTCCCGCATCCGGTCGATGTCCGCCGCGTTCAGAGTGCCGGCCATGCCGTCGCCGGCCCACAGGCCCCACGCCAGGGACTGAGCCGGCAAACCCAGCGCCCGGCGGTGAACGGCCAGACCGTCCAGGAAAGCGTTCGCCGCCGCATAACTGCCCTGCCCCGCATTGCCGAGCACGCCGGCGGCCGAGGAGAACAGCACGAAAGCACCCAGGTCCATCTCCGGGTCAGCTCGTGCAGGTTCCACGCCGCGTCCACCTTCGGACGCAACACCCCGTCCACCCGCTCCGGAGTCAAAGAAGCGATCACGCCGTCGTCCAGGACACCAGCCACATGCACCACGGCCGACAACCGCACCCCAGCAAGCAGCTCGGCCAGCGCATCACGGTCCGCGACATCGCAGGCCGCGACCGACACCTCAGCGCCCAGCTCCTTCAGCTCACCGGCCAGGTCGGTCATGCCCGGCGCGTCCTCGCCCCGGCGGCTCACCAGCAGCAGACCCCGCACCCCGTACGACGACACCAGGTGCCGGGCGAACAAGCCGCCCAGCGCGCCACTGGCACCCGACACCAACACCGTGCCCTCAGAGGAGAAGTCAGACGCGGCCTGCTTCTCGTCTTGAGAACCCTGAGTGCGGGCAAGTCGAGCCCCATACGCGATGCCCTCACGGACCACGACCTGGGACTCCCCGACGCCAACGCCGACGCGACAGCCGCGTCCACATCGCCCTCGGCATCCACGTCCACGAGCACGAAACGGCCCGGGTCCTCCGACTGCGCCGAACGCACCAGACCCCACACCGCCGCACCCGCGAGATCGGTCACGTCCTCACCCGGCAACGCCACCGCACCCCGCGTCACGAAGACCACGCGTCCCGGCTCCGAATGCAAAGCCTCCAGCGCCCGATGCACCGCCGACCGCACCGCACCCGCATCCACACCAGGCTCAGTACGCACCACCGTCACATCACCCGGCACCGCGCCATCACCCGATGCCCCAGCCAGACGCATCCAGTCCACCTGGAACAACGACTCATGAAACGCCGAGGCAGCCGCCGCCAACCGGTCTGCGGAAACCTCCCTGAGAACCAGCGAGCCCACGGTGGCGACCGGACGACCCTCTTCGTCGGCGACCTCCAGGGCGACCGACTCACCGGTGAAGGTGAGCTTCAGTCGTACGCTCGTGGCGCCCACGGCGTGGAAGGACACGCCCGACCACGCGAAGGGCAACCGCGCCGAACCGCCTTCGCCACCCTCACCCACGCCGATCGCGTGCAGGCACGCGTCCAGCAGCGCCGGGTGAACGCCGAACCCGTCGGCACTCACCCCTCGGGCAACGCGACCTCGGCGAACACCTCATCGCCACGAAGCCACGCGGCCCGCAGCCCCTGGAACACCGGCCCATAGGCAAGACCGGCCTGCGCCAGCCCCTCGTACAAGCCCTCCACTTCCACCCGCACCGCATCCACCGGCGGCCACTGCACCAAGTCGAAAGAGGCGTCGGGAAGTGTGGTGGAGAGGGTTCCGGTGGCGTGCAGGGTCCAGTGGCCGTCGTCGGAATCGGCAGCTCGGCTGTAAAGGCGAACCGCGCGGTGTCCACCGGGTTGTTTGTCGGGCTCGTCCACGACGACATGGACGACGACCCCGCCGCGCTCCGGGATCACCAGCGGCGCCTGAAGCGTCAGCTCCTCCAGGCGTTCGCAGCCGACCCTGTCACCGGCGGCGATCGCCAGCTCCACCATGCCCGTGCCCGGGAAGAGGACGGTCCCGCCGACCGCGTGGTCCGCAAGCCACGGCTGCGAGGCCAGGGAGAGGCGACCCGTCAACACCACACCGTCGCTGTCGGCCAGCGCCACGGCCGCGCCCAGCAGCGCATGCCCGGCGCTCTCCAGGCCCGCCTGGGACACTCCGCCCAGCTCGGCGCCGACCCAGGACTCGGACAGGTAGTCCACAGTGTGGAACCAGTAGCGCTGTCGTTGGAAGGCGTAGGTGGGCAGCTCGACGCGGCGTGCGCCGGTGCCCGCGTAGAACGCCGGCCAGTCCACCCTTCCGCCCCGCACGGCGACCGCCGCAAGCGCCGACACCACCTCGACCGCCTCCGGCCGGTCACGCCGCAACGCCGGCACGAACACCGCGTCCTCCACGCACTGCTTCCCCATCGCGCTCAGCACCGCGTCCGGACCGAGTTCGACAAACGTGGACACGCCCTTGCCCGCCAGAGCCCCGACCGCGTCGGCGAACCGGACCGGCTCACGGACGTGCCGCACCCAGTACTCCGGGTCCGCCAGCTCGCCCCGGCCGACGGGTGCGCCGGTCAGCGTCGACACGATCGGGATCACGGGCTCGCTGTATTGCAGCTTCGCTGTTACGGCCCGGAAGTCGTCCAGCATCGGCTCCATCAACGGCGAGTGGAACGCGTGCGACACCCTCAGACGCGTCGTCTTACGGCCCTCGGCTTCGAAGTGCTCCTGGACGCGGAGGACCTCCGCCTCAAGGCCCGACACGACGACCGCCGACGGGCCGTTGACCGCCGCGACACCGACGCCGTCGGACAGCAGCGGGCGCACCTCGTCCTCGGACGCCTGCACCGCCACCATCGCCCCACCGGCCGGGAGCGCCTGCATCAGACGGCCCCGGGCCACCACCAGCTTCGCCGCGTCCGCCAGGGACAACACCCCCGACACATGCGCCGCCGCGATCTCACCGATCGAATGCCCCGCCAGGAAGTCCGGCCGCACACCCCACGACTCCACCAACCGGAACAACGCCACCTCGACCGCGAACAACGCGGGCTGCGTGAACTCCGTACGACTCAACCGCCCCGCATCGCCACCCCACACCACCTCCCACAACGGCAGACCCAACTCTGCGAGGGCGGCATCGAAGGCTTCGGCGAACACCGGAAACGCCTCCCACAGCTCCCGCCCCATCCCCAGCCGCTGCGCCCCTGCCCCGAGAACAAGAACGCCGTGCGTCCGGCAGCATCGCGCACGCTTCCCTGCACCACGCCCGCCGCCGGGCGGCCCTCCGCCAGCGCGTCCAGACCCGCCAGCAGCTCGTCCCGGCCCGCACCCACCACCGCGGCACGGAAATCCAGTACCGCCCGGGAACCGGTCAGCGAGTAGGCGACGTCGACCAGGCGCTGACCGGTGACCGACTCCAGGTGCGACTTCAGCCGACGGGCCTGGCCGCGCAAGGCCTCCGGAGACTTGCCGGAGAGGACAAGCGGTACGGCCGGGAGGTCGACGTCGGCCGGGGCCTGCTCTGCCACCTGCTCAGGGGCCTGCTCGAGGATGACGTGAGCGTTGGTACCGCTGATACCGAAGGACGACACACCCGCACGACGCGGACGCCCCGTCTCCGGCCACGGACGGGACTCCGTCAGCAGACGCACCTGACCCTGACCCCAGTCCACCTGCGGCGTCGGCTCATCTACATGCAACGTGCGCGGCAACACCCCATGACGCATCGCCTCGACCATCTTGATGATCCCCGAGACACCCGCAGCAGCTTGGGTATGACCCATGTTCGACTTGATCGAACCCAACCAGAGCGGCCGACCCTCCGGACGATCCTGACCATAAGTGGCCAACAACGCCTGCGCCTCGATCGGATCACCCAGCGTCGTCCCCGTACCATGCGCCTCCACCGCGTCCACATCGGCCGTGGACAACTGCGCATTCGACAACGCCTGACGGATCACCCGCACCTGCGACGGACCATTCGGAGCCGTCAGCCCATTACTCGCACCATCCTGATTCACCGCCGAACCCCTGATCACCGCAAGGACAGGATGACCATGAGCCCGGGCATCCGAGAGCCGCTCCAGCAAGAGCATGCCCACACCCTCACCCCACGCCGTCCCATCCGCCGCGGCGGCGAAGGACCTGCAACGGCCACTGCGTGACAGGCCACGCTGCCGGCTGAACTCCACGAACGCCTCAGGCGTGGCCATCACACAGACGCCGCCCACCAGGGCGACGGTGCAGTCGCCCGCGCGCAGCGCGTGCACGGCCGAGTTGAGCGCGACCAGGGACGACGAGCAGGCCGTGTCCATCGTCATGGACGGGCCTTCGAGACCGAGGGCGTAGGAGACGCGGCCCGAGGCGATCGAACCGGTGTTCGCATTGGCAGCATAGTCGTGGTACATCATTCCGGCGAAGACACCGGTCGCGCTGCCCTTCAGCGTGGTCGGGTCGATACCGGCCCGCTCGATCGCCTCCCAGGCGGTCTCCAGCAGCAACCGCTGCTGTGGGTCCATGATCAGCGCTTCGTTCGGGGCGATGCTGAAGAGCGAAGAGTCGAAGAGCGCGGCGTCGTGCAGGAACCCGCCCTCGCGGACGTACGTCGTGCCCGGCCGCTGGGCCGCGGGATCGTAGAGCCGGTCGGTGTCCCAGCCCCGGTCGGCGGGGAAGCCGGTGACCGCGTCCACGCCGTCGGCCACCAGCCGCCAGAGGTCCTCCGGCGTCTCCACCCCACCCGGATAACGGCAACTCATCCCGACGATGGCGACGGGTTCCCGGAGCGTGGCGACGAGCTTCTTGTTCTGGGCACGCAGCCGCTCGCCCTCCTTCAACGCCGAACGGAGCGCGTCGACGAGCTTGTTCTGATCAGAGCCGGCCATTACAGATCTCCCGTTTCCCCGCCACCGAGTGCCAGGCTGATGAGGCTTTCGGCGTCCATGTCGTCGATCGAGTCCGACGAGACGCCGTCGTCCTCGTCCGGCCCGGTGTGTATGTCGTCGGCACTGACACCGCCCAGTTCGAGCAGCACGTCCAGCAGCCCCGCGTCCCGCAGCCTGGTGAGTGGGATGGACCGCAGGACCGCGCGGATCTCGGCGTCGCCGACCCCGTCGGCGTCGGCTCCCGTGTCCGGGACCAGTTCCGCTCGCACGTGATCGGCGAGCGCCCGGGCGTTGGGGTAGTCGAAGACGAGCGTGGGCGGCAGCCGCAGATCCGTGAGACCGCCCAGGGCGTTGCGGAACTCGACGGCGCTGAGCGAGTCGAAGCCCAGCTCGCTGAAGGCCCGGTCCGGTTCGATGGCCTCGGGGCCCGCGTGGCCGAGGATCGTCGCGGCGTGCGTCCGGACGACGTCCAGCAGCAGGGCTTCCTGCTCCTGCGTGGGCAGCCCGGCGAGTTGCTGCTTGAGCGACGCCACAGCGCTCTGGTCACCGCCCGCCGACGCGGTGCGGCGGGTGGGGCGGCGGATCAGGCCCTTGAACAGGTCGGGGAGGTCTCCGGGGTGGTGCGCAGGGCCTTGAGGTCGAGGTCGATGGGCATCAGGGCGGGCGGGGCGGACACGGTCGTCGCCTTGTCGAACAGGGCCAGGCCCTGCTCGGGGGTGAGGGCGTGCACGCCGCTGTCCCGCATCCGGTCGATGTCCGCCGCGTTCAGAGTGCCGGCCATGCCGTCGCCGGCCCACAGGCCCCACGCCAGGGACTGAGCCGGCAAACCCAGCGCCCGGCGGTGAACGGCCAGACCGTCCAGGAAAGCGTTCGCCGCCGCATAACTGCCCTGCCCCGCATTGCCGAGCACGCCGGCGGCCGAGGAGAACAGCACGAAAGCACCCAGGTCCATCTCCCGGGTCAGCTCGTGCAGGTTCCACGCCGCGTCCACCTTCGGACGCAACACCCCGTCCACCCGCTCCGGAGTCAAAGAAGCGATCACGCCGTCGTCCAGGACACCAGCCACATGCACCACGGCCGACAACCGCACCCCAGCAAGCAGCTCGGCCAGCGCATCACGGTCCGCGACATCGCAGGCCGCGACCGACACCTCAGCGCCCAGCTCCTTCAGCTCACCGGCCAGGTCGGTCATGCCCGGCGCGTCCTCGCCCCGGCGGCTCACCAGCAGCAGACCCCGCACCCCGTACGACGACACCAGGTGCCGGGCGAACAAGCCGCCCAGCGCGCCACTGGCACCCGACACCAACACCGTGCCCTCAGAGGAGAAGTCAGACGCGGCCTGCTTCTCGTCTTGAGAACCCTGAGTGCGGGCAAGTCGAGCCCCATACGCGATGCCCTCACGGACCACGACCTGGGACTCCCCGACGCCAACGCCGACGCGACAGCCGCGTCCACATCGCCCTCGGCATCCACGTCCACGAGCACGAAACGGCCCGGGTCCTCCGACTGCGCCGAACGCACCAGACCCCACACCGCCGCACCCGCGAGATCGGTCACGTCCTCACCCGGCAACGCCACCGCACCCCGCGTCACGAAGACCACGCGTCCCGGCTCCGAATGCAAAGCCTCCAGCGCCCGATGCACCGCCGACCGCACCGCACCCGCATCCACACCAGGCTCAGTACGCACCACCGTCACATCACCCGGCACCGCGCCATCACCCGATGCCCCAGCCAGACGCATCCAGTCCACCTGGAACAACGACTCATGAAACGCCGAGGCAGCCGCCGCCAACCGGTCTGCGGAAACCTCCCTGAGAACCAGCGAGCCCACGGTGGCGACCGGACGACCCTCTTCGTCGGCGACCTCCAGGGCGACCGACTCACCGGTGAAGGTGAGCTTCAGTCGTACGCTCGTGGCGCCCACGGCGTGGAAGGACACGCCCGACCACGCGAAGGGCAACCGCGCCGAACCGCCTTCGCCACCCTCACCCACGCCGATCGCGTGCAGGCACGCGTCCAGCAGCGCCGGGTGAACGCCGAACCCGTCGGCACTCACCCCTCGGGCAACGCGACCTCGGCGAACACCTCATCGCCACGAAGCCACGCGGCCCGCAGCCCCTGGAACACCGGCCCATAGGCAAGACCGGCCTGCGCCAGCCCCTCGTACAAGCCCTCCACTTCCACCCGCACCGCATCCACCGGCGGCCACTGCACCAAGTCGAAGTCCGGATCGAAGTCCGGCCGGGAACCGGCAGGCGAGATCAGGCCCACGCCGTGGCGCACCCACGGTTCGTCCTCACCCTCGGTCCGCGAGTGGATGCCGACCGGGCGTGAGCCCGTCTCGTCCGGCGTTCCGACGGACACCTGCACCTGGACTCCGCCGCGCTCCGGGATCACCAGCGGCGCCTGAAGCGTCAGCTCCTCCAGGCGTTCGCAGCCGACCCTGTCACCGGCGGCGATCGCCAGCTCCACCATGCCCGTGCCCGGGAAGAGGACGGTCCCGCCGACCGCGTGGTCCGCAAGCCACGGCTGCGAGGCCAGGGAGAGGCGACCCGTCAACACCACACCGGCGCTGTCGGCCAGCGCCACGGCCGCGCCCAGCAGCGCATGCCCGGACGAACCGATTCCGGTGTCGGCCAGGGCGGTCGCCGCCTCGGTGGCGCCTTGCAGCCAGTACGTACGGCGCTGGAAGGCGTAGGTGGGCAGCTCGACGCGGCGTGCGCCGGTGCCCGCGTAGAGCGCCGCCCAGTCGGGCGTGGCCCCAGTGACATGCAACTGGGCCAGGGCGCCGAGGAGCGTGGTCACTTCGGACCTGCCCCTGCGGAGCGCGGCCGTGAGCAACGTCGCGTCGGACTCCACCGAGTGCTGTGCCATCGCGGTCAGTACGGCGTCGGGTCCCATCTCCAGGTACGTGGTGACGCCCTCCGCCTCCAGCGCCTTCACGGCGTCGGCGAACCGGACCGGCTCGCGCACATGCCGCACCCAGTACTCCGGGTCCGCCAGCTCGCCCCGGCCGACGGGTGCGCCGGTCAGCGTCGACACGATCGGGATCACGGGCTCGCTGTATTGCAGCTTCGCTGTTACGGCCCGGAAGTCGTCCAGCATCGGCTCCATCAACGGCGAGTGGAACGCGTGCGACACCCTCAGACGCGTCGTCTTACGGCCCTCGGCTTCGAAGTGCTCCTGGACGCGGAGGACCTCCGCCTCAAGGCCCGACACGACGACCGCCGACGGGCCGTTGACCGCCGCGACACCGACGCCGTCGGACAGCAGCGGGCGCACCTCGTCCTCGGACGCCTGCACCGCCACCATCGCCCCACCGGCCGGGAGCGCCTGCATCAGACGGCCCCGGGCCACCACCAGCTTCGCCGCGTCCGCCAGGGACAACACCCCCGACACATGCGCCGCCGCGATCTCACCGATCGAATGCCCCGCCAGGAAGTCCGGCCGCACACCCCACGACTCCACCAACCGGAACAACGCCACCTCGACCGCGAACAACGCGGGCTGCGTGAACTCCGTACGACTCAACCGCCCCGCATCGCCACCCCACACCACCTCCCACAACGGCAGACCCAACTCTGCGAGGGCGGCATCGAAGGCTTCGGCGAACACCGGAAACGCCTCCCACAGCTCCCGCCCCATCCCCAGCCGCTGCGCCCCTGCCCCGAGAACAAGAACGCCGTGCGTCCGGCAGCATCGCGCACGCTTCCTGCACCACGCCCGCCGCCGGGCGGCCCTCCGCCAGCGCGTCCAGACCCGCCAGCAGCTCGTCCCGGCCCGCACCCACCACCGCGGCACGGAAATCCAGTACCGCCCGGGAACCGGTCAGCGAGTAGGCGACGTCGACCAGGCGCTGACCGGTGACCGACTCCAGGTGCGACTTCAGCCGACGGGCCTGGCCGCGCAAGGCCTCCGGAGACTTGCCGGAGAGGACAAGCGGTACGGCCGGGAGGTCGACGTCGGCCGGGGCCTGCTCTGCCACCTGCTCAGGGGCCTGCTCGAGGATGACGTGAGCGTTGGTACCGCTGATACCGAAGGACGACACACCCGCACGACGCGGACGCCCCGTCTCCGGCCACGGACGGGACTCCGTCAGCAGACGCACCTGACCCTGACCCCAGTCCACCTGCGGCGTCGGCTCATCTACATGCAACGTGCGCGGCAACACCCCATGACGCATCGCCTCGACCATCTTGATGATCCCCGAGACACCCGCAGCAGCTTGGGTATGACCCATGTTCGACTTGATCGAACCCAACCAGAGCGGCCGACCCTCCGGACGATCCTGACCATAAGTGGCCAACAACGCCTGCGCCTCGATCGGATCACCCAGCGTCGTCCCCGTACCATGCGCCTCCACCGCGTCCACATCGGCCGTGGACAACTGCGCATTCGACAACGCCTGACGGATCACCCGCACCTGCGACGGACCATTCGGAGCCGTCAGCCCATTACTCGCACCATCCTGATTCACCGCCGAACCCCTGATCACCGCAAGGACAGGATGACCATGAGCCCGGGCATCCGAGAGCCGCTCCAGCAAGAGCATGCCCACACCCTCACCCCACGCCGTCCCATCCGCCGCGGCGGCGAAGGACCTGCAACGGCCACTGCGTGACAGGCCACGCTGCCGGCTGAACTCCACGAACGCCTCAGGCGTGGCCATCACCGCGACACCACCGGCCAACGCCAGCGAACACTCCCCGACCGCAACGCCTGCGCCGCCAGATGCAACGCCACCAACGACGACGAACACGCCGTATCCACGGTCACCGAAGGACCGTGGAGACCGAAGGTGTAGGAGACGCGGCCCGAGGCCACGGATCCGGTGTTCGCGTTGTCCTGGTAGTCGTGGTACATCATTCCGGCGAAGACACCAGTCGCGCTGCCCTTCAGCGTGGTCGGGTCGATACCGGCCCGCTCGATCACCTCCCACGAGGTCTCCAGCAGCAACCGCTGCTGCGGGTCCATGCCGAGTGCTTCGTTCGGGGAAATGCCGAAGAAGGCCGGGTCGAAGTCGGCGGCGTCGTGCAGGAATCCGCCGTGCTTGACGTAACTGGTGTTCGGGCGCTCCGAGTACGGGTCGTACAGCTCCTCGATGTTCCAGCCGCGGTTCGTCGGAAACTCCGACACCGCGTCCACACCCTCGGACACCAACCGCCACAGACCCTCCGGCGTCTCCACCCCACCCGGATAACGGCAACTCATCCCGACGATCACAACCGGATCCACATCCAGCCCCACCGCCGTGGCCACCACGGCACCGGACGCCACCGCACCCTGGCCGGACAACTCCCCCAGAATGTGACGAGCCACATCGACCGGACTCGGATAGTCGAAGACAAGAGACGCCGGCAGCCGAAGACCGGTGTCCTCATTGAGCCCGTTGCGGAACTCGACGGCGCTGAGCGAGTCAAAGCCCAGCTCGCTGAAGGCCTGCTCCGGGTCGATGGCCTCGGGGCCCGCATGGCCCAGAATCGCTGCGGCCGTGGCTCGGATGATGCCGAGGATCTCGGCCTCCTGCGCCTCAGCGGGCATCGTGGGCAGCCGCTGAGCCAAGGTCGATGCGGCGGCCGTTCCTGTCGCGCCTGTCGTGCCGCTGGGGATGGTGCGGCGGGTGGGGCGGCGGATCAGGCCCTTGAACAGGTCGGGGAGGTCTCCGGGGTGGTGCGCAGGGCCTTGAGGTCGAGGTCGATGGGCATCAGGGCGGGCGGGGCGGACACGGTCGTCGCCTTGTCGAACAGGGCCAGGCCCTGCTCGGGGGTGAGGGCGTGCACGCCGCTGTCCCGCATCCGGTCGATGTCCGCCGCGTTCAGAGTGCCGGCCATGCCGTCGCCGGCCCACAGGCCCCACGCCAGGGACTGAGCCGGCAAACCCAGCGCCCGGCGGTGAACGGCCAGACCGTCCAGGAAAGCGTTCGCCGCCGCATAACTGCCCTGCCCCGCATTGCCGAGCACGCCGGCGGCCGAGGAGAACAGCACGAAAGCACCCAGGTCCATCTCCCGGGTCAGCTCGTGCAGGTTCCACGCCGCGTCCACCTTCGGACGCAACACCCCGTCCACCCGCTCCGGAGTCAAAGAAGCGATCACGCCGTCGTCCAGGACACCAGCCACATGCACCACGGCCGACAACCGCACCCCAGCAAGCAGCTCGGCCAGCGCATCACGGTCCGCGACATCGCAGGCCGCGACCGACACCTCAGCGCCCAGCTCCTTCAGCTCACCGGCCAGGTCGGTCATGCCCGGCGCGTCCTCGCCCCGGCGGCTCACCAGCAGCAGACCCCGCACCCCGTACGACGACACCAGGTGCCGGGCGAACAAGCCGCCCAGCGCGCCACTGGCACCCGACACCAACACCGTGCCCTCAGAGGAGAAGTCAGACGCGGCCTGCTTCTCGTCTTGAGAACCCTGAGTGCGGGCAAGTCGAGCCCCATACGCGATGCCCTCACGGACCACGACCTGGGACTCCCCGACGCCAACGCCGACGCGACAGCCGCGTCCACATCGCCCTCGGCATCCACGTCCACGAGCACGAAACGGCCCGGGTCCTCCGACTGCGCCGAACGCACCAGACCCCACACCGCCGCACCCGCGAGATCGGTCACGTCCTCACCCGGCAACGCCACCGCACCCCGCGTCACGAAGACCACGCGTCCCGGCTCCGAATGCAAAGCCTCCAGCGCCCGATGCACCGCCGACCGCACCGCACCCGCATCCACACCAGGCTCAGTACGCACCACCGTCACATCACCCGGCACCGCGCCATCACCCGATGCCCCAGCCAGACGCATCCAGTCCACCTGGAACAACGACTCATGAAACGCCGAGGCAGCCGCCGCCAACCGGTCTGCGGAAACCTCCCTGAGAACCAGCGAGCCCACGGTGGCGACCGGACGACCCTCTTCGTCGGCGACCTCCAGGGCGACCGACTCACCGGTGAAGGTGAGCTTCAGTCGTACGCTCGTGGCGCCCACGGCGTGGAAGGACACGCCCGACCACGCGAAGGGCAACCGCGCCGAACCGCCTTCGCCACCCTCACCCACGCCGATCGCGTGCAGGCACGCGTCCAGCAGCGCCGGGTGAACGCCGAACCCGTCGGCACTCACCCCTCGGGCAACGCGACCTCGGCGAACACCTCATCGCCACGAAGCCACGCGGCCCGCAGCCCCTGGAACACCGGCCCATAGGCAAGACCGGCCTGCGCCAGCCCCTCGTACAAGCCCTCCACTTCCACCCGCACCGCATCCACCGGCGGCCACTGCACCAAGTCGAAAGAGGGTGCCTGCGTGTCGGCGGACAGCAGACCGGTCGCGTGACGCGTCCAGGGCTGCTCCTCGTCGTCGAGGCGGGCGTACACATGCACCAGACGTGTGCCGTCCTCGGCAGCCGTGCCGACCACCATCTGCACGGCGACTCCGCCGCGCTCCGGGATCACCAGCGGCGCCTGAAGCGTCAGCTCCTCCAGGCGTTCGCAGCCGACCCTGTCACCGGCGGCGATGACCAGTTCCACCATGCCCGTGCCCGGGAAGAGGACGGTCCCGCCGACCGCGTGGTCCGCAAGCCACGGCTGCGAGGCCAGGGAGAGGCGACCCGTCAACACCACACCGTCGCTGTCCGGTGAGGCGAGCGCGGCACCGAGCAGTGGGTGAGCCGTCCGGGCCAGGCCGGCCGACGTGACCCCACCGGTGTCGGCACCCGCCCAGGCGTCGGCCCAGTACTCCAGTGCGTCCAGCCAGTAGCGCTGTCGTTGGAAGGCGTAGGTGGGCAGCTCGACGCGGCGTGCGCCGGTGCCCGCGTAGAACGCCGGCCAGTCCACCCTTCCGCCCCGCACGGCGACCGCCGCAAGCGCCGACACCACCTCGACCGCCTCCGGCCGGTCACGCCGCAACGCCGGCACGAACACCGCGTCCTCCACGCACTGCTTCCCCATCGCGCTCAGCACCGCGTCCGGACCGAGTTCGACAAACGTGGACACGCCCTTGCCCGCCAGAGCCCCGACCGCGTCGGCGAACCGGACCGGCTCACGGACGTGCCGCACCCAGTACTCCGGGTCCGCCAGCTCGCCCCGGCCGACGGGTGCGCCGGTCAGCGTCGACACGATCGGGATCACGGGCTCGCTGTATTGCAGCTTCGCTGTTACGGCCCGGAAGTCGTCCAGCATCGGCTCCATCAACGGCGAGTGGAACGCGTGCGACACCCTCAGACGCGTCGTCTTACGGCCCTCGGCTTCGAAGTGCTCCTGGACGCGGAGGACCTCCGCCTCAAGGCCCGACACGACGACCGCCGACGGGCCGTTGACCGCCGCGACACCGACGCCGTCGGACAGCAGCGGGCGCACCTCGTCCTCGGACGCCTGCACCGCCACCATCGCCCCACCGGCCGGGAGCGCCTGCATCAGACGGCCCCGGGCCACCACCAGCTTCGCCGCGTCCGCCAGGGACAACACCCCCGACACATGCGCCGCCGCGATCTCACCGATCGAATGCCCCGCCAGGAAGTCCGGCCGCACACCCCACGACTCCACCAACCGGAACAACGCCACCTCGACCGCGAACAACGCGGGCTGCGTGAACTCCGTACGACTCAACCGCCCCGCATCGCCACCCCACACCACCTCCCACAACGGCAGACCCAACTCTGCGAGGGCGGCATCGAAGGCTTCGGCGAACACCGGAAACGCCTCCCACAGCTCCCGCCCCATCCCCAGCCGCTGCGCCCCTGCCCCGAGAACAAGAACGCCGTGCGTCCGGCAGCATCGCGCACGCTTCCCTGCACCACGCCCGCCGCCGGGCGGCCCTCCGCCAGCGCGTCCAGACCCGCCAGCAGCTCGTCCCGGCCCGCACCCACCACCGCGGCACGGAAATCCAGTACCGCCCGGGAACCGGTCAGCGAGTAGGCGACGTCGACCAGGCGCTGACCGGTGACCGACTCCAGGTGCGACTTCAGCCGACGGGCCTGGCCGCGCAAGGCCTCCGGAGACTTGCCGGAGAGGACAAGCGGTACGGCCGGGAGGTCGACGTCGGCCGGGGCCTGCTCTGCCACCTGCTCAGGGGCCTGCTCGAGGATGACGTGAGCGTTGGTACCGCTGATACCGAAGGACGACACACCCGCACGACGCGGACGCCCCGTCTCCGGCCACGGACGGGACTCCGTCAGCAGACGCACCTGACCCTGACCCCAGTCCACCTGCGGCGTCGGCTCATCTACATGCAACGTGCGCGGCAACACCCCATGACGCATCGCCTCGACCATCTTGATGATCCCCGAGACACCCGCAGCAGCTTGGGTATGACCCATGTTCGACTTGATCGAACCCAACCAGAGCGGCCGACCCTCCGGACGATCCTGACCATAAGTGGCCAACAACGCCTGCGCCTCGATCGGATCACCCAGCGTCGTCCCCGTACCATGCGCCTCCACCGCGTCCACATCGGCCGTGGACAACTGCGCATTCGACAACGCCTGACGGATCACCCGCACCTGCGACGGACCATTCGGAGCCGTCAGCCCATTACTCGCACCATCCTGATTCACCGCCGAACCCCTGATCACCGCAAGGACAGGATGACCATGAGCCCGGGCATCCGAGAGCCGCTCCAGCAAGAGCATGCCCACACCCTCACCCCACGCCGTCCCATCCGCCGCGGCGGCGAAGGACCTGCAACGGCCACTGCGTGACAGGCCACGCTGCCGGCTGAACTCCACGAACGCCTCAGGCGTGGCCATCACCGCGACACCACCGGCCAACGCCAGCGAACACTCCCCGACCGCAACGCCTGCGCCGCCAGATGCAACGCCACCAACGACGACGAACACGCCGTGTCGATCGTGACGGCGGGGCCTTCGAGGCCGAAGACGTAGGAGACGCGGCCCGAGGCGATGGAACCGGTGCCGCTGTTCGCGGCGTAGTCGTGGTACATCATTCCGGCGAAGACACCAGTCGCGCTGCCCTTCAGCGTGGTCGGGTCGATACCGGCCCGCTCGATCACCTCCCACGAGGTCTCCAGCAGCAACCGCTGCTGCGGGTCCATGCCGAGTGCTTCGTTCGGGGAAATGCCGAAGAAGGCCGGGTCGAAGTCGGCGGCGTCGTGCAGGAATCCGCCGTGCTTGACGTAACTGGTGTTCGGGCGCTCCGAGTACGGGTCGTACAGCTCCTCGATGTTCCAGCCGCGGTTCGTCGGAAACTCCGACACCGCGTCCACACCCTCGGACACCAACCGCCACAGACCCTCCGGCGTCTCCACCCCACCCGGATAACGGCAACTCATCCCGACGATCACAACCGGATCCACATCCAGCCCCACCGCCGTGGCCACCACGGCACCGGACGCCACCGCACCCTGGCCGGACAACTCCCCCAGAATGTGACGAGCCACATCGACCGGACTCGGATAGTCGAAGACAAGAGACGCCGGCAGCCGAAGACCGGTGTCCTCATTGAGCCCGTTGCGCAGCTCGACGGCGGCCAGGGAGTCGACGCCGAGTTCACGGAAGGCGCGCTCGGGCTCGATCGCCCGGGCGTCGGGGAAGCCGAGGACGACGGCCGCTCGTTGAAGCACCAGGTCGAGGAGTGCCTGCGGGTGCTCTTCCTTCGGCAGCCCGGCGAGGCGCTGCCTCAAGGTGCCGTTCTCGGTCGTTGCCGTGCCCGCGCTACGGCGGCGTCGCGGGCCCGCTGGTACGAGGGCGCGCAGCAGAGGAGGCACGTCCTCGCGCGCCGAACGGAGTGCGGCCAGGTCGAGGTCGATGGGCATCAGGGCGGGCGGGGCGGACACGGTCGTCGCCTTGTCGAACAGGGCCAGGCCCTGCTCGGGGGTGAGGGCGTGCACGCCGCTGTCCCGCATCCGGTCGATGTCCGCCGCGTTCAGAGTGCCGGCCATGCCGTCGCCGGCCCACAGGCCCCACGCCAGGGACTGAGCCGGCAAACCCAGCGCCCGGCGGTGAACGGCCAGACCGTCCAGGAAAGCGTTCGCCGCCGCATAACTGCCCTGCCCCGCATTGCCGAGCACGCCGGCGGCCGAGGAGAACAGCACGAAAGCACCCAGGTCCATCTCCCGGGTCAGCTCGTGCAGGTTCCACGCCGCGTCCACCTTCGGACGCAACACCCCGTCCACCCGCTCCGGAGTCAAAGAAGCGATCACGCCGTCGTCCAGGACACCAGCCACATGCACCACGGCCGACAACCGCACCCCAGCAAGCAGCTCGGCCAGCGCATCACGGTCCGCGACATCGCAGGCCGCGACCGACACCTCAGCGCCCAGCTCCTTCAGCTCACCGGCCAGGTCGGTCATGCCCGGCGCGTCCTCGCCCCGGCGGCTCACCAGCAGCAGACCCCGCACCCCGTACGACGACACCAGGTGCCGGGCGAACAAGCCGCCCAGCGCGCCACTGGCACCCGACACCAACACCGTGCCCTCAGAGGAGAAGTCAGACGCGGCCTGCTTCTCGTCTTGAGAACCCTGAGTGCGGGCAAGTCGAGCCCCATACGCGATGCCCTCACGGACCACGACCTGGGACTCCCCGACGCCAACGCCGACGCGACAGCCGCGTCCACATCGCCCTCGGCATCCACGTCCACGAGCACGAAACGGCCCGGGTCCTCCGACTGCGCCGAACGCACCAGACCCCACACCGCCGCACCCGCGAGATCGGTCACGTCCTCACCCGGCAACGCCACCGCACCCCGCGTCACGAAGACCACGCGTCCCGGCTCCGAATGCAAAGCCTCCAGCGCCCGATGCACCGCCGACCGCACCGCACCCGCATCCACACCAGGCTCAGTACGCACCACCGTCACATCACCCGGCACCGCGCCATCACCCGATGCCCCAGCCAGACGCATCCAGTCCACCTGGAAGAGCGCATCGTGGAACCCAGCCCGTGCAGCACCGAGTTGCTCCTCGCTCATCGGCCGCAGCACCAGCGACTCGACGGAGGCCACCGGGCGCCCCTCTTCGTCGGCGACCTCCAGAGCGATGCCCGAGCCGGTCGGCTCCAGCCGTACTCGTACGGCGGCCGATCCGGACGCGTGCAGGGTGACCCCGGTCCAGGCGAAGGGCAGCGCGGCCCGGCCGCCGGTCACGCCGGTGAAGCCGACGGCGTGCAGGGCCGCGTCCAGGACGGCGGGGTGCAGGCCCAGTCGCTCCGCGACCCTGTGTTCCCGCTCCGGCACGGCGACCTCGGCGTACACCGTGTCGCCCGCCCGCCAGGCGGCCTTCAGGCCCTGGAACACCGGACCGTACCGGAGGCCGAGGTCGGCCAGCTCCGGATAGAGGCCGGCCACGTCGAGGGGCTGAGCGCCGGGCGGGGGCCACTGCGTCAGGTCGGCGCGCGCCCGGTCCGAGCCGCCGCTCGCGACGATGCCGGTCGCGTGACGGGTCCACGGGGCGTCCGGGGAGGGACGGGAGTGCACGGTCAGGGACCGGGCCCTGGAGCCGTCGGCCGCCGTCACGGCGACCTGGACCTGCACGGCGCCGCGCTCGGCCAGAACGAGCGGCACCTCCAGGGTCAGCTCCTCAAGGACGTCGCAGCCCACCTGGTCACCGGCGCGTACGGCCAGTTCGACGAAGCCGGTGCCGGGGAAGAGCACGGTCCCGCCGACCACGTGGTCGGCCAGCCACGGCTGCGCGGACAACGACAGGCGGCCCGTCAGCAGCACCCCGTCGCTGTCGGCCAGTGTGACGGCGGCACCGAGCAGCGGGTGGTCGGCGGAGTCGAGGCCGACGGAGGTGACGTCGCCGGTGCCGTTCTCAGGGGTGATCCAGTAGTGGCCGCGCTGGAAGACGTAGGTCGGCAGGTCGACCCGGGCCGCACCGCGGCCGGCGAAGACGCCTGTCCAGTCCACGTCCGCACCACGCACGTGCAGCTGCCCGAGTGCGGTGAGCACGGTGGTGGCTTCCGGACGGTCACGGCGCATCGCGGGGACGACCGTCGCGTCCTCGAAGGACTGCTGCGCCATCGCGGTCAGCACGGCGTCCGGGCCCAGCTCCAGGAAACGGGTGACGCCCTCCGCCTCCAGCGCCTTCACGGCGTCGGCGAACCGGACCGGCTCACGGACGTGCCGCACCCAGTACTCCGGGTCCGCCAGCTCGCCCCGGCCGACGGGTGCGCCGGTCAGCGTCGACACGATCGGGATCACGGGCTCGCTGTATTGCAGCTTCGCTGTTACGGCCCGGAAGTCGTCCAGCATCGGCTCCATCAACGGCGAGTGGAACGCGTGCGACACCCTCAGACGCGTCGTCTTACGGCCCTCGGCTTCGAAGTGCTCCTGGACGCGGAGGACCTCCGCCTCAAGGCCCGACACGACGACCGCCGACGGGCCGTTGACCGCCGCGACACCGACGCCGTCGGACAGCAGCGGGCGCACCTCGTCCTCGGACGCCTGCACCGCCACCATCGCCCCACCGGCCGGGAGCGCCTGCATCAGACGGCCCCGGGCCACCACCAGCTTCGCCGCGTCCGCCAGGGACAACACCCCCGACACATGCGCCGCCGCGATCTCACCGATCGAATGCCCCGCCAGGAAGTCCGGCCGCACACCCCACGACTCCACCAACCGGAACAACGCCACCTCGACCGCGAACAACGCGGGCTGCGTGAACTCCGTACGACTCAACCGCCCCGCATCGCCACCCCACACCACCTCCCACAACGGCAGACCCAACTCTGCGAGGGCGGCATCGAAGGCTTCGGCGAACACCGGAAACGCCTCCCACAGCTCCCGCCCCATCCCCAGCCGCTGCGCCCCTGCCCCGAGAACAAGAACGCCGTCAGGCCCTCCGCCACCGTGCCGCGCAAGGTCTCGGTGCGGGACTCGCCGACGGCGAGAGCGGTGAGCGCGGCCACGGCCGCCTCGCGGTCGGGGGCGAGGACGACCGCGCGGTGTTCCAGCGCGGCGCGGGTGGTCGCGAGGAGTGGGTCAGGTGGAGCAGGGCCAGGTCGGTGCGTTCGGCTGCGTAGGAACCGAGACGGTCGGCCTGGGCGCGCAGCGCGTCGGCGCTGCGCGCCGAGACGAGCCACGGCAGCGGGACACCGGCCGGCCAGGGCTCGGCCGCCGGATCGGCCTCAAGGCCGGTCTCGGGCTCGGTCTCGGGGTCGGCCGCGGGCGGCTCCTCCAGTACGAGGTGCGCATTGGTGCCGCTGACACCGAACGCGGAGACGGCGGCCCGGCGGGGCTGTTCGCCGCGCGGCCAGGGGCGGGCCTCGGTGAGCAACCGGACGTTGCCCGCCGTCCAGTCGACATGGGTGGACGGCCGGTCCACATGCAGTGTGCGCGGCATGGTCTCGTGCCGCATGGCCATGACCATCTTGATGATGCCGCCGACCCCGGCGGCGGCCTGGGCGTGCCCGATGTTCGACTTCAGGGAACCCAGCCACACAGGCCGGTCCTCCGGGCGGCCCTGTCCGTACGTGGCCAGCAGCGCCTGCGCCTCGATCAGGTCACCGAGCGTCGTGCCGGTGCCGTGGCCCTCGACCAGATCGAGCTGGGTGGCGGAGACCCCGGCGGCGCTGAGGGCCTCACGGATGACACCTTGCTGGGAGGGGCCGTTGGGGGCGGTCAGGCCGTTGCTGGCGCCGTCCTGGTTGATCGCGGAACCCTTGATGACGGCGAGTACGAGGTGGCCGTTGGCGCGGGCGTCGGAGAGGCGTTCGAGGACGAGGAGGCCCGCGCCCTCTGCCCAGCCGGTGCCGTCGGCGGCGTCGGCGTAGGCCTTGGCGCGGCCGTCGGCGGCCAGTCCGCCCTGCCGGGCCATCCCGACGAAGGGCCCGGGGTGGACATCACCATGACGCCGCCGGCGAGGGCGAGACCGCACTCTCGTTCGCGCAGCGCCTGTGCGGCCAGGTGGATGGCCACGAGCGACGACGAGCAGGCCGTGTCCACGGTCACCGAGGGCCTTCCAGGCCCAGGGTGTAGGAGACGCGGCCGGCGATGACTGCGGCAACGGCTGCCGTGCCCATGAAGGGGCCGGCCGCTTCGAGGGCGGCGTTGAGCAGATCGCCGTAGTCCTGGAAGCCGGAGCCCGCGAAGACGGCGACCTGACCGCCGCGCACCTTGTCGGCGGGGATGCCGGCCCGCTCCAGGGCCTCCCAGGACAGCTCCAGCATCAGCCGTTGCTGCGGGTCCATGGCCACGGCCTCGCGCGGTGATATGCCGAAGAAGGCCGGGTCGAACTCGGCCGCTCCGTCGATGAATCCGCCTTGCCGGGCGAAGTCGAGGCCCTCGACGGAGTCCATGTTCCAGCCGCGGTCGGCCGGGAAGGGGCCGACGGCGTCGACGCCGTCGGCCACCAGCCGCCACAGCTCCTCGGGCGAGGTGACCCCTCCCGGGTAGCGGCAGCTCATGGCCACGATCGCGATCGGATCCTGCTCCCTGGCCTCGTACTCCTGGAGCCTGCGGCGGGTCTGGGCCAGGTCGGCGGTCACCCTCTTGAGGTATCCGAGGAGCTTCTGATCGTCAGCCATCTGCCCGCCTCACAACATCCTTGGTCGTACGCATGGTTCCGGTTCGCACGGTTTTGGTGGTTCGCCTGGTTCCGGTGCTTCGCATGATGTGCGTCATGACCGGCCGGCACCGGTCCTGGTGGAGCAGGGCCGCTCAGGCAAGGCCCAGCTCCTTGTCGATGAAGGCGAGGACGTCGTCGGCGCTCGCGTCCTCGGCGAGCTGTTCGTCCGGTGACGGCCCCGTGCCGCCTCCGGTGAGTCGGGCCGTCAGGGCCTGGAAACGGCCGGGGAGGCGGTGCCGCTCGATGTCCTCGGACGGCAGGGCAGCCAGGGCCTCCTCCAGCCGGTCAAGGTCCGCGAGGACGGCCAGGACTCCGCCCGCGCCGACACCGGCGCCTCGCGGACACAGCTCGCCGTGCAGATGAGCGGCGAGCGCCGCCAGCGTCGCGTGGTCGAAGACCAGCGTGGCCGAGAGGTGCTGTCCGGACGCCGCGGACAGCACCTGGACGAGGCTGGTGGCGGCCACCGAGTCGAAGCCCAGATCGGTGAAGGGCCGGGCCGGGTCGAGGGTCGCCGGGTCGTCGTAGCCGAGCAGGGCCGCCACGTGGGTGCGTACGAGGTCGAGGACCGCGCGGCCGTGCTGGGCTTCGGGCAGTTCCTTGAGGCGCTCGGCGAAGTCCGCCCCGGTGTCCCGTCCGGTGCTGCCCTGTGCCGGGCCCGCCTCGCGGGCCGCGCGGGCCTCGGGCACCGCGTCGACCAGTGGCCGGGGGCGGGCCATGGTGTAGAGGGCATGAAGCGCGCCCAGTCCAGGTCCGCGACGACGAGGTGCGTCGCATCGAGGTCGAGGATGCGGCTGAGTGCGGCGGTGGCGAGGCCGGGGTCCATCGGCGGGGTGCCGATCCGGGCGAGGGCCGCGCCGAGTTCGGCGTCGACCATGCCGCCCTCCCAGGGGCCCCAGGCGATGGAGGTCGTGGTGGCGCCGCGGGCCGGCGGGCGCGGGCGAGCGCGTCGAGGCAGGCGTTCGCGCTGCCGTAGGCGGCCTGTCCGGTGCTGCCCCAGGCCGCCGAACCGGACGAGAAGAGCACGAACGCGTCCAGCGGGCGGTCGCCCATGAGCTCGTCGAGATGGCGGGCGCCGCACGCCTTGGCGTCGGCGACGGCGGCGAACTCGGCCAGGCTCAGGTCGGACAGCGGGGCGATGCGCTGCATCACGCCGGCCGCGTGCACGACGGCGGTCAGCGGCCGGTCGTCGGGGATGCCGGCGAGCAGGCGGCGCACGGCCTCGCGGTCGCCGATGTCGCAGGCGACGACGGTGGCTCGGGTGCCGCGCGCGGTCAGCTCGTCGACCAGGTCGGCGACGCCGTCGGCATCCGGTCCGCGCCGGCTGGTCAGCAGCAAGTGTTCGGCGCCGCGGTCGGCGAGCAGCCGGGCCACGTGGGCGCCGAGTCCGCCGGTGCCGCCGGTGATCAGGGTCGTGCCACGCGGGATCCAGGAGCGGACGGCGGACTGCTCGGTGAGCAGGGCCCGGACCATGCGGCGGCCAAGCACCTGGCCGCCGCGCAGGGCGAGCTGGTCCTCGTCGCCGGCCGTGGCCAGCACGCGGCACAGCCGTGTCAGGGTCTCGTCGTCGGGGTCGGCGGGCAGGTCGATCAGCCCGCCCCAGCGCTCGGGCAAGTCGAGGGCGAGCGAGATGCCGAGGCCCCATACCGCCGCCTGGGCGGGGTCGGCGCTCTCGCCGGCGGCGCCGCCGGCGACCGCCTGGACAGTGACGCACCACAGTGGGGCGTCGTGTGCGGCGTCCTCAAGGGCCTGTACGAAGGTGACGGTGGCCGCGGTGCCACGCGACAGCGATCCGTGAGAGGATGGGAGCGGCCGTCGAGGGCGAGCAGCGAAAGGATTCCGGCCAGGTCGGGGAAGTCGCTCAGCTGGGCGGCGAGCTCCCCCGTTCCTGGTCGCCGACCTTGAGCCGTATAGTCCGCACGCCCCGCGCGGCGAGGGCGTCGCAGACAGCGCGCACCTGCGCGTGGTCGGTGAGTTCCTCGGGCACGGCGATCAGCCAGGTCCCGTCGGGCGCGGTGGGCTCCCCGGTGGGCGGTGCGACGGGGTGCCAGTCGACGCGGTAGCACCAGGAGTCGGTACGGGCCTCCTCGCGCAGCCGGTGGCGCCAGTCCTTCAGCGCGGGCAGCACCTCGCCCAGCACGGGCGCCGGTACGCCGATCCGGTCGGCCAAAGTGGCCGCGTCCGTCCGTTCCAGGGCGTTCCAGGCGGCCGTGTCCGCGGCGTCCTCGGTGACGGGGGCGGCGCCGACGACCTGTGGGGCGGGCCAGAACCACCGGCGCTGAAAGGCGTACGTCGGCAGGTCGACGAGACCGGCGCCCCGCCCGGCGAAAAAGGCCGACCAGTCGACGGCGGCACCCCGGCAGTGTGCCAGTGCGAGGGCGGTGACCAGCTCGGTCTCTTCCCCGCGGTTGCGGCGCAGTGCGGGGACGAACACCGCGTCCTCGGCACTCTGCGGCCCCATCGCGGTCAGCACCGCGTCGGGTCCCATCTCCAGGTACGTGGTGACGCCCTCCGCCTCCAGCGCCTTCACGGCGTCGGCGAACCGGACCGGCTCGCGCACATGCCGCACCCAGTACTCCGGGTCCGCCAGCTCGCCCCGGCCGACGGGTGCGCCGGTCAGCGTCGACACGATCGGGATCACGGGCTCGCTGTATTGCAGCTTCGCTGTTACGGCCCGGAAGTCGTCCAGCATCGGCTCCATCAACGGCGAGTGGAACGCGTGCGACACCCTCAGACGCGTCGTCTTACGGCCCTCGGCTTCGAAGTGCTCCTGGACGCGGAGGACCTCCGCCTCAAGGCCCGACACGACGACCGCCGACGGGCCGTTGACCGCCGCGACACCGACGCCGTCGGACAGCAGCGGGCGCACCTCGTCCTCGGACGCCTGCACCGCCACCATCGCCCCACCGGCCGGGAGCGCCTGCATCAGACGGCCCCGGGCCACCACCAGCTTCGCCGCGTCCGCCAGGGACAACACCCCCGACACATGCGCCGCCGCGATCTCACCGATCGAATGCCCCGCCAGGAAGTCCGGCCGCACACCCCACGACTCCACCAACCGGAACAACGCCACCTCGACCGCGAACAACGCGGGCTGCGTGAACTCCGTACGACTCAACCGCCCCGCATCGCCACCCCACACCACCTCCCACAACGGCAGACCCAACTCTGCGAGGGCGGCATCGAAGGCTTCGGCGAACACCGGAAACGCCTCCCACAGCTCCCGCCCCATCCCCAGCCGCTGCGCCCCTGCCCCGAGAACAAGAACGCCGTCAGGCCCTCGGCGCGGGAGGCGTCGCTCTGTACGACGCCGGGAAACGGGCGGCCCTCGGCCAGTGCGGTGAGCCTGCGGAGCAGTTCGGCCCGGTCGGTGGCGATGACGGCCGCCCGGTCCTGGAGGGCCATACGGGTCGTGGCCAGGGAGTGGGCGAGGTCGAGGAGAGCGGGCCGGTCGTCGGCCTCGGCACGGGCGATCAGACGCCGTGCCTGATCGCGAAGGGCGTCGGGGCCCTTGCCGGAGAGGAGGACGGGGACGGTCCCGGCGGCGCCGGTGGCCGGCTCGTCCGGCGCGGGCTCCTCGGCGGAGGATTCCTCGGAGGTGGGCGCCTCCTCGATGATGACGTGACCGTTGGTGCCGCTGAAGCCGAACGACGAGACCCCGGCCCGGCGCGGCCGACCCGGGGCTGCGGGCCACTCCTGGGCCTCGGACAGCAGCCGGACCGCACCTGCGGACCAGTTGACCTTGGTGCTGGGCTCGTTGACGTGCAGGGTCTTGGGCAGCAGGCCGTGCCGCATCGCCATGACCATCTTGATGATGCCGCCGACCCCGGCGGCGGCCTGGGCGTGCCCGATGTTCGACTTCAGGGAACCCAGCCACACAGGCCGGTCCTCCGGACGGCTCTGCCCGTACGTGGCCAGCAGCGCCTGCGCCTCGATCGGATCACCCAGCGTCGTACCCGTACCGTGCGCCTCAACGGCGTCGACCTGCTCGGCCGTCAACTGGGCTGCCGCGAGGGCCTGTTGGATCACCCGGCGCTGGGCGGGTCCGTTGGGGGCGGAGATGCCGTTGCTGGCGCCGTCCTGGTTGACGGCGGTTCCGCGGACGACCGCCAGGACCGGATGGCCGTTGGCGCGGGCGTCGGAGAGCCGCTCGACGAGGAGCATGCCCACGCCCTCGCCCCAGCCGGTGCCGTCGGCGGCGTCGGCGAACGACTTGCAGCGGCCGTCGGGGGACAGTCCGCGGTCCTGGCTGAAGCCCACGAAGGAGTGCGGGTGGGCCATCACGGTGGCGCCACCCGCGAACGCGAGCGTGCACTCGCCCGCCCGCAGTGCCTGCACCGCCAGGTGCAGGGCGACCAGCGAGGAGGAGCAGGCCGTGTCGACCGTGACGGCGGGGCCCTCCAGGCCGAGGGTGTAGGCGATGCGGCCGGAGGCGACACTGGCCAGGCTGCCGGTGCCACCGCCGACGAGATAGTCGTGGTAGACGACGCCGGCGAAGACGCCGGTCCTGCTCCCCTTGAGCGTCACCGGGTCGATGCCCGCACGCTCCAGGGCCTCCCAGGCGGTCTCCAGGAGCAACCGCTGCTGCGGGTCGGTCTCCTTGGCCTCCTTGGGACTCATCTTGAAGAAATCGGCGTCGAAGAGCCCGGCGTCGTGCAGGAACCCGCCCTCGCGGGTGTACGTCCTGCCGGGCGTGGCGGGCTCGGGGTCGTACAGGGCCTCGGTGTCCCAGCCGCGGTTCTCCGGAAAGTGCGAGATGGCGTCCCGGCCCGAGTCCACGAGCTGCCACAGTTCCTCGGGCGTGGTGACGCCGCCCGGGTAGCGGCAGCTCATGGCCACGATGGCGATCGGCTCATGATCCTTGGCCTCGGCCTCGCGCAGGCGGCGCCTGGTCTGCTGGAGGTCGGCCGTGGCGCGTCTGAGGTAGTTCCGGGTTTGTCGTCGGTCGCCATCGCTCATGAACCAATCTCGAGGTCGTCCAGCGCCTGGAAGAGCTCGTCGTCGCTGGCCGTGGTGAAATCGTCGTCCCGTCGCCGGTCCTCGGCCGCGCTCTCCCTGGTGTCGCGCCAGGAACGCAGCAGGGCTTCGAGCCGGGTGGTGATCCGGTCGGTGTCCTCGCTCAGTTCGGGCGCGGCGGACAGGACCGCTTCGAGGCGGTCGAGTTCTGTGAGGAGGGGCTGGGCCGGTCCGGTGTGCTCCGGCAGGCCGAGGCCCTCCTGGAGCAGCAGGGACGTCACCGCCTGCGCGGTGGGGTGGTCGAAGGCGAGGGTTGCCGGGAGGTCGGTGCCGGTGCGGTCCGTGAGTCTCTTGCGCAGCTCCACGGCGGCGACGGAGTCGAAGCCGAGTTCGGTGAAGGCCCGGTCGGCCGCGACCGCGTCGGCCGACTCGTGCCCGAGCACAGCGGCGACCTGAGCGCGGACCAGGGCGAGCGCGGCGCGTTCGCGTTCGCCGTCGGGCAGGGCGAGGATCTGCTGCCAGCGTCCGGTCTCCTCGGCGGCGTCGTCCGCCTGGGTGTCCGCGCCACGGACGATCACGTCCGCGCCCGTGGTCTCGGCCAGCCAGTACGGGCGCCGCTGGAAGGCGTAGGTGGGCAGGTCGACGCGGTGGCCGCCGGTGTCGGAGAAGAACTTCCGCCAGTCGACGGCGACGCCCCGGCAGTGGGCCAGTGCGACGGCTGCGGTGATCTCCGGGCCTCCGCACGCCCGCGCCGTTGCATCGGCACGAACTCCGCGTCCGGCACGGTCTGATGTCCCATGCCGGTCAGTACGGCGTCGGGACCGATCTCCAGATATGTGGTCGTGCCTCGCGCTGCGAGCTCCCGCAGCGCGTCGGCGAAGCGGACGGGCTCGCGGACGTGCCGCACCCAGTACTCCGGGTCCGCCAACTCACCCTGCGCCACAGGCTTGCCGGTCAGCGTCGACACGATCGGGATCACGGGCTCGCTGTATTGCAGCTTCGCTGTTACGGCCCGGAAGTCGTCCAGCATCGGCTCCATCAACGGCGAGTGGAACGCGTGCGACACCCTCAGACGCGTCGTCTTACGGCCCTCGGCTTCGAAGTGCTCCTGGACGCGGAGGACCTCCGCCTCAAGGCCCGACACGACGACCGCCGACGGGCCGTTGACCGCCGCGACACCGACGCCGTCGGACAGCAGCGGGCGCACCTCGTCCTCGGACGCCTGCACCGCCACCATCGCCCCACCGGCCGGGAGCGCCTGCATCAGACGGCCCCGGGCCACCACCAGCTTCGCCGCGTCCGCCAGGGACAACACCCCCGACACATGCGCCGCCGCGATCTCACCGATCGAATGCCCCGCCAGGAAGTCCGGCCGCACACCCCACGACTCCACCAACCGGAACAACGCCACCTCGACCGCGAACAACGCGGGCTGCGTGAACTCCGTACGACTCAACCGCCCCGCATCGCCACCCCACACCACCTCCCACAACGGCAGACCGACAGCATCCAGCACCGCGTCAAAGGCCTCGGCGAACACCGGAAACGCCTCCCACAGCTCCCGCCCCATCCCCAGCCGCTGCGCCCCTGCCCCGAGAACAGGAAGGCGGGCCCGCGGCCTGCGGGGCCGGCGGTGCCGGTGACGGCCGTGGCGGGCAGGTCGCCGTCGGCCAGCGCCGTCAGTGCGCGCAGGGACGCGTCCCGGTCGAGGGCGAGGACCGCGGCGCGGTGCTCGAACGCGGTGCGCTCGACCGCGAGGGCGCGGGCGATGTCACGGTCGTGGGCCATCGGCGCCGTGCCGAGCCATGCGGCGAGCTTCGCGGCCTGGGCGCGCAGAGCCTGCGGCGTGCGGCCGGACAGCAGCCAGGGAAGGCCGTCGGGTGTGGACTTGGCAGGGCGGGCCTCCGGGGCGGCGGGTTCCGGCGGCGCCTGTTCGATGACGACGTGGGCGTTGGTGCCGCTGATGCCGAACGAGGAGACGGCGGCGCGGCGCGGCCGGCCGGTCTCCGGCCAGGCGTGGGCCTCGGTGAGCAGCCGCAGATGGCCGGCTGTCCAGTCCACCTTGGTCGACGGGGTGTCCGCGTGCAGGGTGGGGGCAGCATCTGGTGGCGTATCGCTTCGATCGTCTTCATGACTCCGGCGACGCCTGCCGCGGCCTGGGTGTGGCCGATGTTGGACTTGACCGAGCCGAGCCAGACCGGCTCTTCCTCGGGCCGGTCCTGTCCGTAGGTGGCGAGCAGCGCCTGTGCCTCGATGGGGTCGCCCAGTATGGTGCCGGTGCCGTGCGCCTCGACGAGATCGATGTCGGCGGGGTCAGTCGGGCGTCGGCGAGGGCCTGGTGGATGACGCGCTGCTGTGCGGGACCGTTGGGAGCGGACAGACCGTTGCTGGCGCCGTCCTGGTTCACGGCCGAACCGCGGACGACCGCCAGGACCGGGTGGCCGTTGGCCCGGGCGTCCGAGAGGCGCTCCACGAGCAGCAGACCCACGCCCTCGGAGAAGCCGGTTCCGTCGGCGTCGTCGGCGAAGGAGCGGCAGCGGCCGTTGGCGGACAGTCCCTGTTGGAGGCCGAATTCGACGAGGACTTCGGTGGTGGCCATCACGGTGACGCCGCCGGCGAGTGCGAGCGTGCATTCGCCGGAGCGCAGCGCCCGGACGGCCAGGTGCAGGGCGACCAGGGACGAGGAGCAGGCGGTGTCGACGGTGACGGCGGGTCCTTCAAGCCCGTAGGTGTATGAGATGCGGCCGGAGTTGATGGAGCCGGTGGCGCGGGAGCGTGCGTAGTCGTGGTACATCGCTCCGGTGTAGACGCCGGTGCGGCTGCCCTTGAGCGTGGCCGGGTCGATGCCGGCGCGTTCGAAGATCTCCCAGGAGGTCTCCAGCAGGAGCCGCTGCTGGGGGTCCATGGTGAGGGCCTCCTTCGGGCTGATGCCGAAGAACTCGGCGTCGAACTCGGCCGCGTCGTGGAGGAATCCGCCGTGCCGGGTGTAGGTCCGGCCGGGGTGCCCGGCTCCGGGTCGTAGACGCCGTCGATGTCCCATCCGCGGTCGGTGGGGAAGGCGGTGACGGTCTCGGCGCCGTCGGCGACGATCCGCCACAGGTCCTCGGGCGAGGTGACGCCGCCGGGGAAGCGGCAGGCCATGGCCACGACGGCGATGGGGTCGTCGTCGGCGACCGTGGTGACGGGCGCAGCGACGGTGGTCGTGGTGCCCAGCGCGGCATCCTTGAGGTACCGGGCGGCGGCGCGCGCACTGGGGTGGTCGAAGACGAGCGTGGCGGGCAGCCGCAACCCCGTCGCCGTGGCGAGCCTGTTGCGCAGTTCGACGGCGGTGAGCGAGTCGAAGCCGAGTTCCTTGAAGGCCCGGTCGGCCGCGACCGCGTCCGGCGAGTCGTGGCCGAGTACGTCGGCGACATGGCCGCGCACCAGGTCCAGCAGGAACGCTTCGCGCCGGTCCTGCGGGAGGCGCGCCAGGCGATCGGCCAGCGTGGTGCCGTCCGTGCCCGCGCCGGCGGCCCGGCGGGCGGGTGCGCGCACCATGTCGCGCAGGGGCCGTGCACGACGCCTTCGGCGGCGCGGGCCCGCAGTGCGGCCAGGTCGAGGTCGAGCAGCAGGAGCAGCGGGTCGTCGAGGGCCAGTGCCTGGTCGAACAGGGCGAGCCCGGTGGGCGTCGTCATGGCGGGGAAGCCCTGGCGGCGCAGGCGGCGGGTGTCTGTCTCGGTGAGGCCGCCGGTCATGCCGGTGGCCTCGGCCCACAGCCCCCAGGCCATGGAGGTGGCGGGCAGACCGGCGGACCGGCGGTGGGTGGCGAGGGCGTCGAGGAAGACGTTGGCCGCGGCGTAGTTGGCCTGGCCGGCGGCGCCCAGTGTGCCGGCGGTCGAGGAGAACAGGGCGAACAGGGCCAGGTCGTGTCCGGCGGTGAGTTCGTGCAGGTGCCAGGCGGCATCGGCCTTGGGGGCGAGGACCGCGTCGAGGCGCTCGGGGTGAGGAGCCGACGCCGCCGTCGTCGAGGACCCCGGCGGCGTGCACCACGGCGGTGAGCGGATGCGCGTCGGGGACGGTCTCCAGGAGTGCGGCCAGCGCGGCGCGGTCGGTGACGTCGCAGGCGGCGAGGGTGACGGTGGCGCCGGCGGCGGCGAGTTCGTCGCGCAGGTGGGTGGCGCCGGGGGTGTCGGCGCCGCGGCGGCTGGTCAGCAGCAGGTGGCGGATGCCGTGCTCGGCGACCAGGTGCCGGGCGACGAGGGCGCCCAGGCCGCTGGTTCCGCCGGTGATCAGCGCGGTGCCGTGCGGATCGGGGGCGGGCGGCGCGGAGTGCCGGCCCGGGTCGGTGGCGCGCACGAGGCGGGGGTGTACAGGGCGCCGTCGCGCAGGGCGAACTCGGGCTCTCCGGTGGCCACGGCCGCGCTCAGGATCTGGTGGGAGGCGTCGGTGCCGTCCACGTCGGCCAGGATGACGCGGCCCGGGTTCTCGGCCTGGGCGGCGCGGAGCAGGCCCCAGGCGGCGGCGAGGGCGAGGCCGGGGGCGCTTGTCCCGGTCACCGCCACGGCGCCGTGGGTGACGACGACCAGGCGCGCGTCGGCGTACCGGTCCTCTCCGAGCCAGGTCTGTACGAGGTGCAGAGCGCGGTGGGCCGTGGTGCGGACGGAGTGCGGAACGTCGGGGTCCGGGTCCGCGGGCGGCTCGAGCCGTACATACACGGTGTCTGCGACCTCCTGCCCGTCGTCGAGGCGGTCGAGGACGGCCGGTGGTGCGGGGGCACGGGGCCGGTGGCTTCGAGGGGCTGTTGGCTCCAGGTCAGGCGGTAGGGCACGCCTCGGCGGCGGGCCGCGCCGTGCAGCTGTCCGGCCGACACGGCGCGGGCAGCGACGGAGTCGACGTCGAGGACGGGGTTGCCGCTCGGGTCGGTGGCGTTCAGGGTGGTGTGGCCGTGGGAGTCACGGACCAGGCGGACCCGGAGCGCGGTGGCGCCGACCGCGTGCAGCCGCACCCCGCTCCAGGAGAACGGCAGGACGGTCCGGCCCTCACCGTCCCCGCCGGCGGCGACGAGTTCGGTGTGCAGGGTCGCGTCGAGGAGGGCCGGGTGCAGGCCGAATGTGCGGGCGTCGCCGTGGGCGTGCTCGGGCAGGGTCACCTCGGCGAACAGTTCGTCGCCGCGCCGCCAGGCCGCGGTCAGTCCCTGGAAGACGGGGCCGTACGCATACCCCTGGCCGAACAGACGCTCGTACGCGCCGTCCAGGTCGATCGGTTCGGCTCCGGCGGGCGGCCACTGGGCGAGGTCGGTCTGCCTGTCCCCGGTGTCCTGGGCGGGGCGTGCCGAGAGGGTGCCGGTGGCGTGCCGTGTCCACGGCTGGTCGTCGCCGTCGGCGCGCGAATGGATGCCGACGACGCGTGCGCCCGACGCGTCGGGGGCGTCGAGCAGGACCTGTACGGAGACGCCGCCGCGTTCGGGCAGTACGAGCGGTGCGTGCAGCGTCAGTTCTTCGAGGGTGGCACAGCCCGCCCGGTCGCCTGCGTATACGGCAAGCTCGACGAAGGCGGTGCCGGGCAGCAGCACGGTGCCGAGCGCCTCGTGGTCGGCGAGCCAGGGCTGGGTGTGCAGCGACAGTCGTCCGGTGAGCACATGACGGTCGGCCTCGGCGGTCTCGACGGCGGCTGCGAGCAGCGGGTGCTCGATGCCGGTCTGGCCGAGGTCGGGTACGCCGCCGCCGACGGTGGGTACCTTGCGCCAGTAGCGCTTTCGCCGGAAGGCGTAGCCGGGCAGGTCGGTGGGGCGGGCGTCGGTGCCTTCGAAGAACGCGGCCCAGTCCACGGGGGCGCCCTGCACCCAAGCCTCGGCGAGTGAGGTGGCGAACCGGGCGAGGCCGCCTTCGCCACGGCGCAGCGAGCCGACCGTCGCGGCGGGCTTGTCCGCGGCGTCGATCGACTCCTGGACGCCGGTCTTGAGGATGTGGTGCGCGGTGGGCTCGACGAACAGGGTGTACCCGTCCCGCAGCAGGGCACGGGTGGCCTCGTCGAAGCGGACGGTGCGGCGCAAGTTGGTGTACCAGTACTCCGCGTCGAGACCGGTGGTGTTCAGCAGGTCGCCGGTGACGGTGGAGTAGAACGGCAGGCGGGCCCTGCGGGGGCGAGGGGGCGAGGAGTCCGGTGAGTTCGTCGCGGATCTCGGCCACGAAGTGCGAGTGGGAGGCGTAGTCCACGGGGATGCGGCGGACCCGGACCTCTTCGTCGGTGAGTTCGGCGAAGAGTTCGTCCAGCGCGGTGTTCTCCCCGCACACGACGGCGGTGGAGGTGCCGTTGACGGCCGCCAGTTGCAGCTGTCCCTTCCAGCGCTCCAGGCGGGCGGTGAGCTGCTCCGCGGGGATCGGCACGGACATCATGCCTCCCTTGCCCGCGAGGCGTTCCCTGATCAGGCGGCTGCGCAGGGCCACCACGCAGGCGCCGTCCTCCAGGGAGAGCGCGCCGGCGACGGTGGCCGCGGCGATCTCGCCCTGGGAGTGTCCGACGACGGCGGCGGGTTCGACTCCGTAGGAGCGCCACAGCGCGGCAAGCGAGACCATGACGGCCCACAGCACCGGCTGGACGACGTCCACCACGTCCAGGTCGGGCCCGCCGGTCTCGCCACGCAGGACGCCGATGAGGTCCCAGTCCGTGAACGGCGTCAGGGCGGCGGCGCACTCCGCCATCCGGGCCGCGAACACCGGCGACTGGTCGAGCAGTTCGACGGCCATCCCGTCCCACTGGGAGCCCTGACCGGGGAAGACGAAGACGGTTCTGGGCTCGCCTCCCGTGGCCGCTCCGCTCACCAGGGCGGGACCGGTGCTGCCCTGGGCGAGTTGGCCGAGCTGTTCAAGCAGTGCGTCGCGGTCGGCGCCGAGAACGACGGCCCGGTGCCCGAGCCGGGCCCGGGTGGTGGCGAGCGACAGGCCGATGTCGGCGGGACGTTCACCGGGCCGGTCGGCCAGGTAGTTCCGCAGTTTCGCGGCCTGCGCCCGCAACGCGTCCGTGCTCTTCCCCGAGACAATCCACGGGATCACCTCAGCGCCCACCCGGGACACCCCTTTAATTTCTTTCTCGTCGGTTGCTCGCTTCAGTTGCCGGAACCGACGTGATCGTCCTTGTGCGCATGGGCGAGTACGTCGCCGAACTCCGGGAACTGCGCCATGGCCTGCTTCGCCGTCAGCTGAGGCAGCCGGGGCCCGCGCAGGATCGCCAGCAGGTTGGCCGGGGCGAAGATGGCCAGTGGCGACCCGGAGAGCGCCGCCCCGTTGAACACGGCCTCCGCGACCCGGCCGTTCTCCGCCGCCACCTTGGTGACCCGCTGGGTGAGGCGCAGCTGGGACGGGCCCGGGCGGCGCTTGGCGTTGGACTGCACGTCCGGGAAGAAGTGGTCCTGGGTGACGGCGGCCTGCCAGGGCGCGGTGGCGATCCTGGCCAGCGCCTTCTGCGCCTTGCGCGCGAGCCCGGGACGCACACCGCGGTGCCGGCGCACCGTGTCCCGCAGGGCGAGGGCCTGGAGTGCGGCCTGGGACATGCCGGTGCCGTAGTTCGGGTTGGGTGCCATGAGGGAGTCGCCGGTGGCGACGAAGCCCTCGGGCACCGGGAGCTTCTCGTAGTAGCGGCGCCGGTTGGCCATGCCCCGGTAGGGGTGTATCGCGGAGACCGGGCGGGCCACGGAAATGAGGTCCGCGATGACGGGGTGGCGGGTCTCACGGGCGAACCGGGCGAAGCCTTCCTCGTCGGTGGGCGGCACGGCGCCCCGGGTGCCGAAGAGGGTGACGATCCAGCGCTGTCCCTCGTTGGGCAGCAGCGCCGCGCCCCGCCCCGGCAGGCCGGTGCCCGCCTGGGCCTGGATGAGCACACCGGGGAAGTCCTCGCGCAGCCCCTCCGGTGCTTCGAACACCCGGCTGGAGTAGGCGAACCCGCCGTCCACGACCTCCTCGCGGACGGGGCCGACGCCGAGCTCGGTGAGCCACGCCGGCGCCTGGGAGCGGCGCCCGGTGGCGTCGACGACGAGGTCGGCGTCGAGGGTCTGCTCGGCGTCGGCGCCGTCCCTCACGCGGACTCCGGTGACACGCTCGGCGGAGCCGGTCAGGCCGATGACGCGGGTGTCCTGCAGGACGGTGATCCGCTCGTCGGCCAGTGCGGTGCGGCGCAGCACGTGGTCGGTGAGGTCCCGGCTGCTCAGGAGGACGTAGGCGGAGCTGGGGCGCCGTCGGAACCAGCCCTCGCCGGAGCGGGTCAGGTTGCCCGAGGGCAGCTCCCGCCGCTTGGCGCCGGCCTCGTGGAGCCGGGCGGTGATGCCGGGCAGCAGTTTCTCCAGCGCCTCGACACCGCCCCGCATGAACATGTGGTTGTGGTGCCCCTGCGGCAGCCCGCGGCGGGGGACCGGGGTGTCGGGGTACCGGTCGCTCTCCACGACGGTGACGTCGGCATGCTCGCTCAACGCGACCGCGGCGAGCACCCCCGCCATTCCGCCGCCGAGCACTACTGCTCTGGTCATCGCCCGTTTCCTTCCTGAGCCGCCGGTCGTCTCGATGGGTTTCAGTGCTCGATGCCGCAGGTGGTGAGATAGGCCTTCATACGCCGCTCGGCCAGCTGCGGGTCGGGGAACAGTCCGAGGGTGTCGGCGAGCCGGTAGGCGGTCGCCAGGTGCGGCACCGAACGGGCCGACTGCTCGCCCCAGACCATCCGGAAGTGGCCGGCGTGCCCGGCGAGCCAGCTGAGGAAGACCAGGCCCGTCTTGAAGAAGAGGGTGCTGCGCAACGGCCCCGCGAAGACGTGCCGGTTCAGTTCGAGCGTCTCGTCGAGGAGGGTGCGGGCGGTGGCGGTGGCCCCGTCGTCCAGGGCCCGCAGCGCCTGGGCGGCGAGTGGCGCCACCGCGTCGAAGACGGGCGAGAGGGCGTCGCTGAAGCCCTGATCGTCGCCGATGATCAGCTCGGGGTAGCGGTCGGTGTCGCTGGTGTAGAAGCGGACGCCCTCGGGGAGCCTGCGGCGCAGTTCGATCTGACGCTCCACGGTCAGCGGGGCCAGCTTGACGCCGTCGACCTTGTCCCGGTTGGCCTCGACCAGGTCGATGAGCGCGTCGTAGGCGGCGTCGATGTCCTGGTGGCCGAAGTATCCGGCGTGCTGGGGGAGCCACTCCGGCAGGATCCAGTGGATGACCGCGGGCAGGCTCGACTGGCGCAGCAGGTTGCCGTAGACCTCGGCGTAGTCGTCGGCCGAGCGGGCGACCGCGGCGAGCTGGGGCTGCACATGATGATGGGCTGCGCGCCGGCGGCCTCGGTGACCTCCAGTTGCTCCTCGAAGGCGGCGACGACGTCCTTGAGGGTGTGCCCGGCGAACGGGTCGAGCTGGTCCGTCGTGATGGCCGCCGCCAGCCGTCCGCCGACGGCGCGCGCCTCGGCTCCGCTGCGCCGGATGAGTTCGGCGGCGCCCGGCCAGTCCAGGCCCATCCCGCGGTGGGCCGTGTCCAGGGCCTCGGCCACGGTGTAGCCATGGGCCCACAGGTGACGGCGGAAGGCGAGGGTGGCGTCCCAGTCGAGCCGCTGCTCGGGCGGCGGGCCGACCGGCGGGCCGAACGGCTCGTTGGGCGCCAGGGGTCGCCGACCACATGGGCGGTGGCCAGAACGGATCGCGTCCTGAACAGGGTCTTGTCCCCACCGAATTCACGCACGGACGTGTTCGGCTGATACGGCGTGAGCGTACCGTCCGACTCCGGCAGATTGATCATCGCTTCAGCTCCGATACCTCACGGGATCCACTGGCGATTCATTAGATCCAGCCATGTATCGCCCCTCCAGCCCACCGACCCCTAAGCAACTGCGTCTCTCCCCTAGTTCCACGTTCCCCCGCACAGTGCCGGGGGACAGGGGCCGTCGGCCCCTGCTTAGGGGGGCCTTCACCTGGATCGGAGTACGGACCGTGTGAATTCATGGGGGTGCGGTCGGTGCCGGCTCGTGGAGTGCCGCTTTCTCACTGACCGCCGGATATGGAGGGTGACCATGTGGAAGTTCGAGCACACGGTGGAGGCCAAGGCTGCCCCGGAGGCGGTGTGGGCCCGCTACACCGACCTGCCGTCCTGGCGTGAGTGGTACAACGACGTCAGCACGATCCGGGTCGAGGGTCCCTTCGTGTCGGGTGCCGAGGGCGTGATCGAGCAGGACCCGCAGCAGGGGCACCACCCGCAGCCGGTGCCGTTCACCCTCGTCGACGTGGTGGAGAACGAGGGTTTCACCCTGGAGTGCATGGCGCCGACCCCGAGTCGGGCATCCGTGACGAGACGTTCCTGCGCACCAGCCTGCGCGCCGTCGCCAACGGCACGGGCGGGGTGACGATCACGCACTCGATCGTACTCGACGGTCCGCAGAGCGAGGAGGTCGGCGAGGCCATCGGCAACTTCCTCACCACGAACCTCCTCCTCGGCCTGGAGCGCCTGGCCAAGGTCGTCGAGGCCTGACCTCCCCGGCCTCGGCCGGCCGGATACGCCGACGGCCCGCACCCTCCCTCGGGCGGGGTGCGGGCCGTCGGCGTATCCGCCCACGTTCATGCCTCGGTGACGGTGATAGCGGACACCGGGCAGAAGTCCGCCGCTTCCTCGGTGGCCTCGTACAGATGCGGGCCCGGCGTCTGCGTGACCAGGACGACCCGGCCGTCCCGGGGTTCTGGTCGAAGACGTCGGGGACGGCCAGGGCGCAGGACCCGGATCCCACGCACCTGCCGCGGTCCACGGTGACGCGCATCGTGTCCGGCCTCACCAGGCCACGGGCAGCTCGTGCAACCCGTAGATGTGCCCGCCGTGCATGAACGACAGCTCCTCGACCGGGACGGCCAGGCGCAGCGTCGGGATCCTGGCGAGCAGGGTCTCGAAGACGATCTCCAGCTGGACGCGGGCCAGGTTCGCCCCGAGGCACTGGTGGGCCCCGTAGCTGAAAGCGAGGTGGTTCCTGGCGTCGCGGTGAATGTCGAAGACGTGCGGGTTCTCGAAGACGGTGCTGTCCCAGTTGGCGGCGCCGTTGCTGGCGATGACGCCCTCGCCAGCGCGGATGGTGATGTCGCCGACCTCGATGTCGGCGGTGGCCACGCGGACGGTCGCCGAGTCCGCGATGGACAGGAAGCGCAGCAGCTCGTCGACGGCCTTGCGGGTCAGGGACGGGTCAGCGCGCAGTTCGCCGGCCGCCTCGGGGTTCTGCAGCAGGACGAGCGTGCCCAGGCCGATCATGTTGGCGGTCGTGTCGAAGCCGGCGACGACCAGGAGGCGGGCGATGGAGACCAGGTCGGCGAGATCGAGTCCGGCACCCTCCTCGCGGTTCTTGGCGGCGAGACGGCTGAGCAGGTCGTCGCCGGGGTCCTTCTCCTTCTCCGTGATGAGCCGCCCCAGGAATCCGTCCATCTCGGCGTACAGGGTGGCGACGTCCTCCTGGGTGGACTCCCGGTTCATGGTGACCTCGGAGTACCGCCGGAAGTAGTCGATGTCCGCCGGGTCGGCGCCCAGCATCTCGCAGAACAGCAGCGAGGGCACCGGGGCGGCCAGCTCCTTGACGAGGTCGGCGGTGCCGTCGTCGGCCAGCAGGGCGTCGATCCGCTCGTCGACGATCTGCTGGATGCGCGGGCGCAGGGCCTGGATGCGGTGTGCGGTGAACTCGGGGATCACCAGGCGCCGTTGCACCGTGTGCTCGGGGGCGTCGAGCGCCGAGAAGGGAACTTGATGAACTGCAGGACCTCTTCGGGCACCGGGAACTGCAGCGGGTAGCCGGGGCTCTTGGCGTCGGAGCTCATCGCCGGGTCGCCCAGGACCTGCTTGACGTCCTCGTGGCGCGTTAGCAGCCATGCCTCCTTGCCCGACAGCTGCAGGCGGACCTTGGTCGCGGGGCTGGCGTCGCGCAGGTCGGCGTACTCGTGGGGGTGCTCAGCGGGCATTTGCGGGTGAACGGGAAGGCGAGCGGGGCGCCGTCGTCCCCGGTGGGCCGGGCGGCTTCGGGAGACGCGGGGCCGGTCTCGGCCTGGGCGACGTCGGTCATGGTGTGCGGTTTCCTCTCGGGCAGGGGGCCGGCGTCCGTCAGGCGAGGGTGGCCAGGGACTGCGGGCTGAAGGGGCCAGTTCCTCGAAGCGGCCGTCGCGCACCTTGGAGACCCACTCCGCGTCGGCGAGCAGGGCGCGGCCCACCGCGACGACGTCGAACTCGCCGCGTTCGAGCCGTTCGAGGACGCCGGCGATGCTGTCGGTGCCGGCGCCGGTGCCCTCCGCGAACATGGTGACGTAGTCGCTGTCCAGGCCCACCGAGCCGACCGTGATGACCGGCTTGCCGGTGAGCTTCTTCGTCCAGCCGGCCAGGGTGAGGTCGGACCCCTCGAACTCGGGGGTCCAAAGCGCCGGGTCGAGCAGTGGAATGCGGTGACCCCGGCGTCGGTGAGAGGTGCGAGGAATGCTTCCAGTTCCTGCGGGTCGGCGGCGATCTTCACGGTGAAGTCCGCGGTCTTCCACTGCGAGAAACGCAGCACCACGGGGAAGTCGGCACTGACCTCGGCCCTAACGGCCTCGATGATCTCCACGGCGAACCGGGTGCGGGCCGCCACGTCGCCGCCGTAGGCGTCGGTGCGCTGGTTGGTGCCCTCCCAGAAGAACTGGTCGATCAGGTAGCCGTGGCCGCCGTGCAGTTCGACACCGTCGAAGCCCAGGCGCTCGGCTTCGGCGGCGGCCTTGGCGAACGCCGCCACGACGTCGTCGATCTGCTGCTGGATCATCGGCTCGGTGATCTGCTGGCCCGGGGCGACGAGGCCTGAGGGCCCGATCAGCGTGGTGCCCGGGCCCAGCGCCTCACCGGCGAGCGGGTCGAGGCCCACGTGCCACAGCTGGGCGAAGATCTTCCCGTCCTCGGCGTGCACCCGCCGTACCACCTCGGCCCAGCCCGCGAGGGCCTTGTCCCCGTAGATGCGCGGCACGGTGCTGCTGTGCGAGGAGCCGGGGTGGTCGACGACGGTGCCCTCGGTGACGACGAGGCCGACACCGTGCCGCGCCCGGCGGGCGTAGTACTCCGCCACATCGGTCCCGGGGATTCCGTCGGGAGAGAAATTCCGCGTCATCGGGGCCATGGCGAATCGGTTTTTGATCCGCACTCCACCGAGGGTGAAAGGCGTGAATATCGAATCCACGGAATAGTCGGCAGGGGCAGTGGGCATGAATGGAATCCCTTCAGCACAGGCGGTCACACGATTGAAGCCGGGAAAGGAATGGCGCGGCCACGCGTTCGACCCCCTAAACGGCGTGGCCGCCCCCCTATGTCGTGCGCAGGCAGTCCTCGATGAGCGTCATCACCGCCGGGGCATGGGAGTTGAGGAAGAAGTGCCCGCCGGGGAACACCTTCAGCTCGAACGCTCCGGTGGTGTGCTGCCGCCAGGCGTGCGCCTCCTCGGAGGTGACGTGCGGGTCCGCGTCCCCGGTCAGGACCGTGACGGGGCAGGTGAGCGCGGTGCCCGGCACATAGCGGTAGGTCTCCGCGGCCCGGTAGTCGGCGCGGATCGCCGGAAGGATCATGCGCATGATCTCCTCGTCCCCAAGCACCTGGTCGTGGGTGCCGTCGAGGCCGGCGATGTCGGCGATCAGCGCGTCGTCGTCCTTCAGGTGCACCCGCTCGTCCCGCACGGTCGAGGGGCCCGGCGCCCGGAGGCGAACAGGGCCAGCGGCGGGGCGCCCTCGGCCTCCAGACGCCGGGCGACCTCGAAGGCCACGGTGGCTCCGAGGCTGTGCCCGAACAGGACGAGCGGGCCCCCGCGCAGTGGCAGCAGCTCCCCGGCCAGCGCGTCGGCGAGGTCGGCGACGGAGCCCAGGCACGGCTCGCGGCGCCGGTCCTGGCGGCCCGGGTACTGGACCACCAGGACGTCGGCCACGGACGACAGCCGCCGGGACACCGGGAAGAAGTACGAGGCCGAGCCGCCGGCGTGCGGCAGGCACACCAGGGTGGGCGCGCCCCGGGGCCTGTGTGGAAGCGCCGTATCCAGGCGCTGGTCCCCGGGGTCGTGTCCGTACTCATGTCAGGCCCTCAGCTCCGGTGCGATGACGTAGTCGGAGATGTCCGCGGCTTCGGGGCCTGCTGCTCCCGGCGGGCCAGGGCGGCCTCGATGGCGGGGGCCAGGCGCTCGTGCCGGGACTCGTCGACGGCGTCGCGGTGCGGCGCGAACTCGGGGAGCACCTCGGAGGCGAAGAGTTCGAGCGACTCCATGATGTGCTCGTGCCGGTTCCTGCCGATCTGCACGGAGAAGATGATCTGGTCGACGCCCGCGGCCTCGTACCGGCGGATCATGTCGGTGATCTGCTCGGGCGTGCCGATGCCCCGGCGCAGCGAGGTGATCTGCTCCAGCATGTTCTTGACGTCCTCGGACCGCTCGGTCTCGTCCCCGGCGGGCGCAACCGGCTCGCGGACCAGACCGACGCTCGCGCGGTTCTTCTCGAACTCCTCCCACACGCTGGTGCGGCCCGGCTTGTGCTCGCCGGAGATGTAGTAGTGCATCAGCGCGTACGAAAAGAAGTGGGCGCCGTCCAGACCGCGGTCGAGGGCCGTGTCCTCGTCCTGGTGGCACATGAAGGGCAGCACGACGGAGAAGTTGGGGTTGACAGCGCGCCCGATCGGCACGCACTGCTCGGACTGGAGGGTCCTGTAGTAGGTGTCGACCCAGCCCTTGGCCTCCTCGGGGAGACGAAGGAGAAGGAGAGCGCGCCGAGGCCCGCGCGGGCCGCGTCCTCGATGGTCGTGCGGGCGGAGCACGCCATCCACAGCGGCGGGTGCGGAGTCTGCTTGGGCTTGGGCAGCAGGTTGCGCGGCGGCAGCTCGGTGAACCGGCCCTTGTGGCCGGTGAACGGCGCCTCGGACAGGAGCCGGGTCACGACCTCCAGCGACTCCGCCCACTCCTCCTTCTTGGTCGCCCGCTCCACGCCGAAGGCGGCGAGCTCCATCTGTGAACTGCCCGCGCCGGAGCCGAAGTCGACGCGGCCGCCGGAGATCAGGTCGAGCGTGGCGAGCCGCTCGGCGACGCGCACCGGGTGGTTCACGGCCGACGGGAGTTGGACGATGCCGTGGGCGAGGCGGATGTCGCGGGTGCGGGCGGCAGCGGCCCCGAGGAACACCTCCGGGGCGCCGGAGTGCGAGTACTCCTCCAGGAAGTGGTGCTCGGTGGCCCAGGCGTAGTCCAGGCCGAGCCGGTCGGCCAGCTCGATCTGCTCCAGGGCCTCGTTGAACAACCGCTCCTCGCTGTCCTGCTGCCAGGGGCGGGGAAGCTGGTGGTGGTAGATCAGTCCGAATCGCATGTCGTCTCCTGGGAAGGGTGGGTCGGACCGCCGCCGGCCTGCGGAAGGCGGCGCGGTAGAACAAGAGGGGTCGGTCTGGTGGTCGTCGGCCGCGAGGTGCAGGACCCGGCCGATCACCAGCCAGTGGTCGCCGCCGGGGTGCACCGCTTCCACGGCACAGTCGATCCAGGCGAGCGAGCCGGGCAGCGCCGGTGATCCGGTGGCTGGCGCGGGGAACCAGTCCTCCCCGCGAACTTGTCGGCCCCGCTCACGGCGAACGAGCGGCCGAGCCGCTGCTGGTCGGTGCTCAGGACGTTGACGCAGAACGCCTTCGACGGCGCGATCCGCAGCCAGCTGCCGGACGTCCTGGAGACGGAGACGGCCACCAGCGGCGGGTCGAGCGAGAGCGAGAAGAAGGACTGGCAGGTCAGCCCGGCGGGCTCGGTGCCGCCGTCGGCGAGGCCGGTGATGATGGTGACACCGCTGCAGAACCGCCCGAGTACCTGGCGAAAGCGCGCGGAGTCGACGCAGGGTTCGTGGAGGCCGGTCCCGGCCGGGGCGCTCACGTGGCCGCCGGGGCGCCGGCGGTGGCCGGAGCCTCTTCGAGGATCACGTGGGCGTTGGTGCCGCTGATGCCGAACGAGGAGACGCCCGCGCGGCGCGGCCGGCCGGTGTCCGGCCAGGGGCGCTGCTCGGTCAGCAGCCGCACGGCACCAACCTCCCAGTCGACCTGCGGGGTCGGCTCGTCGACGTGCAGGGTCTTGGGCAGTACGCCCTCGCGCAGGGCCAGGATCATCTTGATCAGCGAGGCGGCACCGGCCGCACCCTGGGTGTGTCCGAGGTTCGACTTGACCGAACCGAGCCACAGCGGGCGGTCCGCGGGCCGGTCCTGCCCGTACGTCGCGAGCAGCGCCTGCACCTCGATCGGGTCGCCGAGCCGGGTGGCGGTGCCGTGTCCGTCGACCGCGTCCACGTCCTGCGGGGCGAGTCCGGCCTGCTCCAGCGCCTTGCGGATGACGCGTTGCTGCGCGGGCCCGTTGGGGGCGGTGATGCCGCTGGAGGCGCCGTCCTGGTTGAGCGCGGTGGAGCGGATGACGGCGTGGACGCGGCGGCCGTTGCGGCGGGCGTCCGAGAGACGTTCCAGGAGCAGCATCGCGGTGCCCTCGCCCCAGCCGGTCCCCTCGGCGGCCGCCGCGTAGGACCGGCAGCGGCCGTCCCGGGAGAGACCTTTCTGCTGGGTGAAGTACTGGAACGTCTCGGGGCGGCCATCACCGTGACCCCGCCGGCCAGCGCGAGGGAGCATTCACGCTGGCGCAGCGAGCGGGCGGCCAGGTGGACGGCGACCAGGGAGGAGGAGCAGGCCGTGTCGACGGTGACCGCCGGCCCCTCGAGCCCGAGGGTGAAGGAGATCCGTCCGCTCACCAGGCTGCCGCCGGTGCTGGCGCCCTCGTACTCGTGGTACATGAGGCCGGCGAACACCCCGGTGTCGCTGCCGTGCACGGACAGCGGGTCGATCCGGGCGTTCTCCAGGGTCTCCCACGCCGTTTCGAGCAGCAGGCGCTGCTGCGGGTCCATCTCCTCGGCCTCGCGCGGCGAGATGCCGAACAGGTCCGCGTCGAAGTCGGCGGCATCGTGCAGAAAGAGCCCTGGCGGGTGATGCACGTCTTCGGTCCGCCGTCGGGGTCGTAGAGCGCCTCCACGTCCCAGCCCCGGTCGGTGGGGAAGTCGCTGACGCCGTCGCGGCCGTCGAGGAGCATCTGCCACAGGTCCCCCGGCGACTCCACACCGCCGGCGAAGCGGCAGGCCATGCCGATGACAGCGAGCGGTTCGACGGCCGCCTGCTCGAGCTCTTCCTTTTGTCTGCGCAGCTGTTCGTTGTCGATCATGGAGGCGCGCAGCGCCTCCACTATCCGGTCGACTTCCATCGTGTCCGCCTCAGCCTTCGTCTCCGTCGGAGTGGGCGACTCCCAGAGCCGCCCGGACCAGGTCCTCCACCGCCATGTCCTTGAGGGCTCCGGCGTCGGGTCTGTCACCGTCCGGCGCGGGCGCGCCGTGGGCCGCCTGCGCCGGTGCGGGGCTCGGTGGCGCCAGCTCTTTCAGCAGGAAGTGCGCCAGGGCCTCGGAGTTGGGGTAGTCGAACATCAGCGTGGCGGGCAGACGGACGCCGGTGGCCTCGGCGAGGCCGTTGCGCAGTTCGATGGCGGCCAGTGAGTCGAGACCGAGTTCGGTGAAGCCCCGTCGTACGTCGATCGCCGCGGGCTCGTCGTGCCGGACCAGGGCGACATGGACGCGTACGAGGTCCAGCACGGTCCGTAGCCGCTCGGCATCGTCGAGACCGGCCAGGCTCTCGGCCAGGCTCGGCTGGGCCGAGGGCACCTGCCCGGTCTGCGGGGCGGTCAGCGCCGGGCTGTCCGCCGAGCCGTCCGCCGGGCGCGGGGCGTTCGTGACGCCCACGACGTCGGCCAGCAGAGCGGGCGGTCCGGCGGCCCGCAGCGTGTCGCGGTCGAGGCCGAGCGGGGCCAGCAGCGCCTCGTCGGCGGTGAGGGCCGCGTCGAACAGGGCCAGGCCCTCGCGGGGGCCATCGCCGGGATGCCGAGCCGCCGCTGCCGCTCGACGACGGCGTCCCCGAGCGCGGCGGCCATGCCGTCGCCCGCCCACAGGTGCCAGGTCAGCGCGGTGGCGGGCAGCCCCTGGGCCCGGCGGTGCAGAGCAAGCGCGTCGAGGAACACATTGCCCGCCGCGTAGGAGGCCTGACCGCCGTTGTCGAAGTACCCGGTGGTGGAGGAGAACAGCACGAAGGCCTTCAGATCCAGGTCCCGGGTGAGTTCGTGCAGATGCCAGGCCGCGTCGGTCTTCGGCCGCAGCACGGCCGCAACGCGGTCGGCGCTCAGCGAGGTGACGAGGCCGTCGTCGACCACGCCCGCCGCGTGCACGACACCGGTCAGCGGGTGCGCGGCGGGCACGGCCGCGATGACGGCGGCCAGCGCGGCGCGGTCGCTCACGTCGCAGGCGGTGACGATGACCTCCGCGCCCAGCGCGGCCAGTTCGTCGCGCAGCGCCGTGGCGCCGGGCGCCGCCGGACCCCGGCGGCCGGCCAGCACCAGGTGCCGTACGCCGTGCTCGGTCACCAGATGCCGGGCGACCAAGGCGCCCAGACCGCCGGTGCCGCCGGTGATCAGCACCGTTGCGTCGGCGTCCCACGGCAGTGCCGTGCCACGGCCCGGCCGCAACGTGGCCAGGCGCTGGACGTGCGAGCGGCCTTCGCGCAGGGCGAGTTCGCTCTCGCCGGTCGTGGCCGCGGCGGCGACGACCCGTGCGGTGGCCTCGGTGCCGTCGGTGTCCAGGAGCACGAACCGGCCGGGGTGCTCCGCCTGGGCGGCACGGACCAGGCCCCACACCGGTGCCTGCGTGACGTCCGGGTCGTCGCCCTCACCGACCGCGACCGCGCCGCGAGTGGCGACCACCAGGGTGGACGCGGTGAACCGCGGCTCGGTGAGCCACGTGCGGAGCGCCGCGAGAACCTCCCCAGCCACCTCGCGGGCCACCTCGCCCGCCGAACCGGTGCCTTCGGCCGGCTCCACGCCGAGCAGGACGTACGGCGGGACGGGCGCCCCAGCGCTGTCCCGCACCGCGGCGAACGACCGCAGGGTCCTGCCGTCCGGGGTGAGCGTCGGCCCCTGCGGCCAGGTGAACCGGAACACGGAGTCCTCGGCCGGCACCGCGAAGGCCCGCGGGGCGGGCCGGGAGATCAGCTTCTCGACGGTCGCGACCGGCTGTCCCGTGGCGTCGGCGAGGTGCAGCCTGGTGACGTCGGCACCGCCGAGCCTACGCAGGTGCACGCGGAGGGCGGTGGCGCCGGTCCTGTGGAGGGTGATGCCGCTCCACACGAAGGGCAGCACGGTGTCGTCGGAGCCGTCCAGCAGATCGACGTGGCTGGCCGCGTCGAGCAGGGCCGGGTGCAGCCCGAACCGAGCGGCGTCGGCGTGTTCGGACGGCGCCGGCGCCACCTCGACGTACACGTCCGCACCGTGGCGCCAGGCCGCCTTCAGGCTCTGAAAGGCCGGGCCGTAGCCGTAGCCCCGGGCGGCGAGCTCCGCGTAGGCGTCCGCCACCCGAAGCTGTTCGGCACCGGGCGGGGCCACTCCGTCAGGTCGAACTCCGCCTCGGCCTTGTCCGGCCGTACGGAACCTGACGCGTGCCGCACCCATGCCCCGGTGGCGTCCTCTTCCGCGCGGGAGTAGATGCTCACAGGGCGCACCCCGGACGCGTCGGGTCCGCCGAGGACCACCTGAAGCCGGACGCCGCCGCGCGTGGGCAGCCCCAGCGGTGTCTCCATCGTCAGCTCGTCCAGCCGGCCGCAGCCGGCTTCGCCGCCGGCCCGCAGCGCGAGCTCCACGAACGCCGTGCCCGGCACCAGCCCCTGCCCTGCACCACGTGGTCGGCCAACCACGAGCCGGCCGCCGTCAGCCGGCCGGTCAGGACCGCGCCGCCGTCCGGCAGCGACACGACCGCGCCGAGCATCGGGTGTCCGGCGTCGGCGAGACCGAGTCCGGCCGCGTCGGTGGCCGTGGTGCCTGCGGTGGCCGCGGGCGCCTGCGGTGTGAGCCAGAAGTGGCGCTCGTCGAAGGCGTACGGCGGCAGGTCCACCCGCCGCGCCCCCGGGTAGAGGGCGGCCGGGTCGGGCCGGACGCCGAGCGCCTGCAGCCTGGCCAGCGCGGCCATGAGCTCGCGGGCCTCGGGACGGCCGCGTCGCAGGGCGGGCACGAACTCCGCGTCGGGGGCCGACTGCGGACCCATCGCGGTCAGCGCCGCGTCCGGGCCCAGCTCGACGAACGTACCGACCCCGCCGAATCGAGCGCCTGTACGGCGTCGGCGAAGCGGACGCACTCGCGGACGTGGCGCACCCAGTACTCCGGGTCGGCCAACTCCTCCCCGGTGACCGGGGCTCCGGTCAGGGCGGAAGTGATGGGGATCGATGGCTTGCCGTACCGCAGTTCCCGCGCGACGGCACGGAAGTCGTCCAGCATCGGCTCCATCAACGGCGAGTGGAAGGCATGCGAGACCCTCAGCCGGGTCGTCCTGCGCCCCAGTCCGGCGAAGTGCTCCTTGATCCCCAGGACGTCGGCCTCGGTGCCGGAGACGACCACCGCGGTGGGGCCGTTGACGGCGGCGACACCGGTCTCGGCGGTCAGCAGCGAACGTATCTCCTCCTCGGTGGCCTGCACGGCCACCATCGCGCCGCCCTCCGGCAGCGCCTGCATCAGCCGGCCGCGCGCGGCGACCAGCCTCGCGGCGTCCGTCAGGGACAGCACACCGGACACGTGCGCGGCCGCGATCTCACCGATCGAATGCCCGGCCAGCCAGTCGGGGACGATCCCCCACGACTCCACCAGCCGGTAGAGCGCCACCTCCACGGCGATCAGGGCGGGCTGAGCGAACTCCGTCCGTCGCAGGGCGAGTTCGTCATCGCCCCACATCACCTCGCGCAGCGGCAGGTCCAGTTCGTCGAGGACGGCGTCGAGGGCCTCGGCGAAGACCGGGAACGCCTCGTACAGTTCCCGGCCCATGCCCGGCCGCTGTGCGCCCTGCCCGGTGAACAGGAACGCCGTCAGGCTGTCGGATCGGTCCCGGGCGGTGGCGCTGCCGGGCCAGGGGGTGCCCTGTTCCAGGGCCAGCAGGGCCCGCAGCACCTCGTCGCGGTCGGCGGCGGTCAGCGCAACCCGGTGGTCGAGTGCCGCGCGCGAGGTCATCAGGGAGGCGGCGACGTCAAGCAGGCGCAGCTCGGGGTCGGCCTCCAGACGGGCGCGCAGGCGCTGCGCCTGGGCGGGCAGGCGCTGCGCGCTCTTGGCGGTGAGCACGAGCGGCAGTACGGGCGGGACCGCGCCGGCCGCCTTCTCCTCGGGGGCTGCCTGCGGCGTGGGGGCCTGCTCCAGGATGACGTGGGCGTTGGTACCGCTCAGGCCGAAGGAGGAGACGGCGGCCCGCCTCGGTCCGTTGCCCTGCGGCCAGGGCCTGCCTTCGGTCAGCAGGCGCACCGCACCGGCCGACCAGTCCACGTGCGGCGAGGGCTCGTCGACATGCAGGGTCTTGGGCAGATAGGCGTGGTGCAGGGCCATGACGGCCTTGATCACACCGCTGACGCCGGCCGCGGCCTGCGCGTGCCCGATGTTGGACTTGACGGAGCCGAGCCACACCGGCCGGTCCGCGGGCCGCCCTGTCCGTACGTGGCGAGCAACGCCTGCGCCTCGATGGGGTCGCCCAACCGGGTTCCGGTGCCGTGCCCCTCGATCAGGTCGATGTCGGTGGTGTCGAGTCCGGCGGCGCGCAGCGCCTCTTCGATGACACGTTCCTGCGAGGGGCCGTTGGGTGCGGTCAGACCGTTGCTCGCGCCGTCCTGGTTGATGGCCGAGCCCTTGATGACGGCGAGTACGCGGTGTCCCTTGGCCCGCGCGTCGGAAAGGCGCTCTACCGCGAGCAGTCCGATGCCCTCGGACCAGGCGGTGCCGTCAGCCGCGGCGGCGAAGGACTTGCAGCGTGCGTCGGGCGCGAGGCCGCGCTGCCGGCTGAAGTCCACGAAGATGTCCGGTGTGGGCATCACGGTGACGCCGCCCGCGAGGGCCATGTCGATCTCGCCGTGGCGCAGTGCCTGACAGGCCATGTGCAGGGCGATCAGCGACGAGGAGCAGGCGGTGTCGACGGTGACCGCGGGACCTTCGAGGCCGAGCGTGTAGGCGATGCGGCCCGAGGCGATGCTGCCGGCGCTGCCGTTGCCGACGTAACCGGTCAGGTCGTCGGGGATCGGCCCGGCGTGGCTGCCGTATTCGTGGTACATCGAGCCGATGTACACGCCGGTGCGGGTGCCGCGCAGCGTGGTGGGATCGACGCCGGTGCGTTCCAGGACCTCCCAGGCGGCCTGGAGGAGCAGTCTCTGCTGCGGGTCCATCGCAAGCGCCTCGCGGGGCATGATGCCGAAGAACTCCGGGTCGAACTCGCCCGCGTCGTGGAGGAATCCGCCCTCGACCGTGTAGGTGCGTCCAGGGGTGCCGGGCTCGGGGTCGTAGAGGTGTTCGGTGTCCCAGCCTCGGACCTCGGGGAACGGGGTCACGGCGGTGCGCTCCTCGAGGAGCAGGCGCCACAGGTCGTCGCTGTCTTCGATGCCGCCGGGGAAGCGGCAGCTGATGCCGACGATCACCACGGGGTCCTCCACGGCGGAGGAGGCCGCCTGCTGCCCGGCCCGGCCGGGTGCCAGCCGGGCGGGCGCCGCGACTGTGCACTTGTCCTTGACGAGGGCGGCGACGGCACGGCAGTTGGGGTGGTCGAAGACGAGCGTGGCGGGCAGGCGCAGCCCGGTGGCGTTGCCCAGCGCGTTGCGCAGTTCGACGGCGGCGAGGAGTCGAAGCCGAGCTCACGGAACGCCTTGTCGGGGCTGACCGCGTCGGTGCCGCCGTGTCCGAGGACGGCGGCGACCTGCGTGCGGACCAACTCAAGGACGACCCGGTCGCGTTCGGCCTCCCCAGGCCGGCGAGGCGGGCGACGAAGGCGTTGCCCGTGCCGTCGCCGCCGGTGCTCGCCGTGCGGCGCCCGGGGCCGCGGACCAGTCCCCGCAGCAGGGCGGGTACGTCGGTCCTGGCGCTCAACGTAGCGCGGTGAATGCGCAGCAGGGTGAGCTGGTGGGCGCCGCCGGCGAGGGCCGCGTCGAACAGGGCGAGAGCGTCGTCGGCTGCGAGGGCGGGCAGGCCAAGCCGGCGCATCCGGTCCCGGTCGGCGTCGGTGACTGCACCCATGCCCGTATTGACGTCCCACATGCCGAACGCCAGCGAGGTGGCGGGGAGCCCCTGCGACCTGCGGTGGTGGGCGAGGGCGTCGAGGAAGACGTTGGCCGCCGCGTAGTTGCCCTGCCCGGCGGCGAGTACGGTCCCGCCCGCCGACGAGAGCAGCACGAAGGCCTTGAGATCCAGGTGGTGGGTGAGTTCGTGCAGATGCCAGGCGGCGTCCGCCTTGGGCCGCAGCACGGTGTCGAAGCGGTCAGCCGAGAGTTCGGTGACCAGTGCGCCGTCGGCGACTCCGGCGGCGTGCACGACGGCGGTCAGCGGATGCTCGGCCGCGATCCCGGCCAGCACGCCCGCCACCTGTTCCCGGTCGGAGACGTCGGCCGCCACGACCGAGACCTCGGCGCCCAGCGTCTCCAGCTCCCCGGCCAGCTCCACCGCGCCGGGCGCGGCCCCGCCGCGACGGCTCACCAGAACCAGCCGTCGTACGCCGTGCTCCACGACCAGATGGCGTGCCACCACAGCGCCCAGGCCGCCCGTGCCACCCGTCACCAGCACCGAGCCGTCACCGCTCCACGGCTGCGCACCCGCCCCACCCGAAGCCTCGTCGTCGGAAACCCCGGGAACCAGGCGTGGTACGGCCACGTGGCCGCCGTGGACGGCGAACTCGGGTTCCGCCGCCGTGGCCGCCGTGGCCAGAACGGCGAGGGACTCGGCACGTCCGTCGGTGTCCAGGAGCGCGAAGCGGCCCGGGTTCTCGGCCTCGGCGGCCCGCACCAGACCCCACACCGGCGCCTGCGCCAGGTCGAGGGTGTCTTCGAGACGGGCCGCGACGGCGTACCGGGTGACGACGACGAGCCGGGAGCGGGCGAACCGCTCGTCCGCCAGCCACGCCCGTACCGTCGCCAGGACGTGCGCCAACTGGGCGCGTGAGTCGGCAGGAACGTCGTCGCCGTCGAACGCCGGCAGGGGCGCGAGCACCGCGTCGGGCACCTGCTCGCCCCCGTCGATCCAGGTGCTGAGCGTGGCGAGGTCGGCGCACTCCGGGACGCGGTCGCCGAGCTCGGGCAGGCCGGGCAGCCGTACGACGGATCCGACGGTGTCCGGGAGCGGCAGCCGCGTCCAGGAGGTACGGAAGAGGGAGGCGTCACGGGAGCCGGCGGCAGCGGAGAGCTGCTCGGGGGCGACCGGGCGCGAGATCAGTTCCTCGACGGTGGCGACCGGTTCCCCAGTGGCGTCGGCCACCCACATCGCCGAGCGCTCGTCGCCCTGCAACCGGCGTATGTGGACGCGCAGCTCCGTGGCGCCCGCGGCATGCAGCGTGACCCCGTTCCAGACGAACGGAAGCAGCGTGTCACCGTCCGCCGCGCCGTCACTGCCGAGCAGGTCGACGTGCATGGCGGCGTCGAGCAGGGCGGGATGCAGCCCGAAGCGGGCAGCCTCCTCCCCGCCCCCGGTTCGAGGGACACCTCGGCGAAGACCTCGTCGCCGCTCCGCCAGGCGGCCTTCAGCCCGCGGAACGCCGGTCCATAGCCGTATCCGCGACGCGCGAGCGCCTCATACGCCCCCGCCACCTCCAGCGGTTCGGCGCCGGCCGGGGCCACTGGCGCAGATCGAATCCGGCGGTCGGCTCGCCGACCGGCGTCACCGACCCCGAGGCGTGCCGCACCCAAGCGCCGGAGCCGTCCTCGGCCCGGGAGTACACACTCACCGACCGGGCACCGGCCGCGTCCTGGCCACCCACCACGACCTGCACCTGGACCGCGGCGCGCTTCGGCAGCACCAGGGGCGCCTGGAGCGTGAGCTCCTCGAGCCGGCCGCAGCCGACCTCGTCGCCCGCCCGCACGGCCAGTTCCACGAATGCCGTGCCCGGGAGCAGCACACTGCCCAGCACCACGTGGTCTGCCACCCAGGAACCGCCGGCCGACAACCGTCCCGTCAGAACCACTCCCCATCGGGTTCGGGGGCGCCCACCAGGGCGCTGAGCACCGGATGGTCCACCGGGGTCAGACCTGCGGCACCGACATCGCCCGTCGCCGGGCCTGTGGCGTCCAGCCAGAAACGGCCGCGCTGGAAGGCGTAGGTCGGCAGGTCGGCGCCGAGCGCGACGACGAGGGCGGTGCCGAAGTAGGCCGTCCAGTCGACCGAGATGCCCAGTGCGTCGAGCTGTCCCAGCGCGGAGACGGCTTCCCGCGCCTCCGGCCGGTTGCGGCGCAGTGCGGGGACGAACACCGCGTCCTCGGCACTCTGCGGCCCCATCGCGGTCAGCACCGCGTCGGGTCCCATCTCCAGGTACGTGGTGACGCCCTCCGCCTCCAGCGCCTTCACGGCGTCGGCGAACCGGACCGGCTCACGGACGTGCCGCACCCAGTACTCCGGGTCCGCCAGCTCGCCCCGGCCGACGGGTGCGCCGGTCAGCGTCGACACGATCGGGATCACGGGCTCGCTGTATTGCAGCTTCGCTGTTACGGCCCGGAAGTCGTCCAGCATCGGCTCCATCAACGGCGAGTGGAACGCGTGCGACACCCTCAGACGCGTCGTCTTACGGCCCTCGGCTTCGAAGTGCTCCTGGACGCGGAGGACCTCCGCCTCAAGGCCCGACACGACGACCGCCGACGGGCCGTTGACCGCCGCGACACCGACGCCGTCGGACAGCAGCGGGCGCACCTCGTCCTCGGACGCCTGCACCGCCACCATCGCCCCACCGGCCGGGAGCGCCTGCATCAGACGGCCCCGGGCCACCACCAGCTTCGCCGCGTCCGCCAGGGACAACACCCCCGACACATGCGCCGCCGCGATCTCACCGATCGAATGCCCCGCCAGGAAGTCCGGCCGCACACCCCACGACTCCACCAACCGGAACAACGCCACCTCGACCGCGAACAACGCGGGCTGCGTGAACTCCGTACGACTCAACCGCCCCGCATCGCCACCCCACACCACCTCCCACAACGGCAGACCCAACTCTGCGAGGGCGGCATCGAAGGCTTCGGCGAACACCGGAAACGCCTCCCACAGCTCCCGCCCCATCCCCAGCCGCTGCGCCCCTGCCCCGAGAACAGGAAGGCCAGCTTTCCGGTGACCGTCTCCGTGATGCCGTCGCTCTCCGCGATCGCCACCAGGGCACGGTCGAGCTCTGCCCGGTCGGTGCCGAGGGCCACGGCGGTGTGGTCGAGGGACGCGCGCGAGGTGACCAGGGCTTGGCCTGATGCGGCGAGTCGGTCGTCGGGGACGGTGTCGAGGTAGGAGCGCAGGCGCTGTGCCTGTGCGGCCACCGCCTGGGGGTCTGGCCCGAGACCCGCCACGGCAGCACCGGTACGGAGGGGCGTTCCGGCGCGGGCAGCTCCTCTTCCCCGCTTCCTCGAGGATGACGTGGGCGTTGGTGCCGCTGATCCCGAAGGCTGAGACACCCGCGCGGCGCGTGCGACCCTCGGTCGCGGGCCACGGCCTGGCGTGGGTCAGGAGCTCAACACCGCCTTCGGACCAGTCGACCTTGGTCGTGGGCTCGTCCACGTGCAAGGTCGGGGCAAGGCGCCCTCGCGCATCGCCATGATCATCTTGATGATCCCGGCGACGCCCGCGGCGGCCTGGGCGTGCCCGATGTTCGACTTGATGGACCCGAGGAACAGCGGGGTGCCGCTCTGCGAGCGGCTTCTGCCGTACGTGTTCAGGAGGGCCTGGGCCTCGATGGGGTCGCCGAGTGTCGTGCCGGTGCCGTGTGCCTCCACGACGTCGACCTGATCGGGTGTCATGCCGGCGGCTGCCAGGGCCTGGGTGATGACGCGTTCCTGCGAGGGCCCGTTGGGCGCGGTCAGACCGTTGCTCGCGCCGTCCTGGTTGATCGCGGAGCCCTTGATGACGGCGAGCACCCGGTGGCCGTTGCGGCGGGCGTCCGAGAGGCGCTCCAGGAGGAGCATGCCCGCTCCTTCGCCCCAGCCGGTGCCGTCGGCGGCCTCGGCGAACGACTTGCAGCGACCGTCCGACGCCAGGCCGCGCTGGCGGCTCATGTCGACGAACGTGTCCGGGGTCGACATCACGCTGACGCCGCCCGCGAGCGCGAGCGAGCATTCGGAGCCGCGCAGCGCCTGGACCGCCCAGTGCAGGGCGACCAGCGAGGACGAGCACGCCGTGTCGATCGAGACGGCGGGACCTTCGAGGCCGAATACGTAGGAGAGCCGGCCGGACAGGACACTGGCGAGGCTGCCGTTGCCGAGATACCCGGCGACCTCCTCCGGCACCTGCGTCATACGGGTGGCCCAGTCGTGGTACATGACGCCGGCGAAGACACCAGTGTCGGTACCGCGTACGGCACGGGGGTCGATTCCGGCGCGCTCGAACGCCTCCCAGGTCGTCTCCAGCAGTAGGCGCTGCTGCGGGTCCATGGCCAGGGCTTCGCGCGGGCTGACGCCGAACGGTTCGGGGTCGAAGTCGGCGGCGTCGTGCAGGAAGCCGCCCTTGTCACTGGAGCTCTTGCCGGAGACGCCGGGCTCAGGGTCGTACAGGCTCTGGTCCCAGCCGCGGTCGGTGGGCCAAGGGGTGACGGCATCGCGCCCTTGGCTCACCAGCTGCCAGAGTTCCTCGGGCGTGCTGACGCCGCCGGGGAAACGGCAGCTCATGGCGATGACGGCAATCGGCTCGTCGTCGCGGACGGGGGCGGCGGGCCGGGCGGGCCTGCGCTCAGCCGCCGCGCCGTCGTCGGTGAGCCGGGCGGCGAGGTGTTCCGCGAGCGCTTTGGGGTTGGGGTGGTCGAAGATCAGTGTGGCGGGCAGCTTCAGGCCGGTGGCGGTCTTGAGCTGGTTGCGCAGCTCCACGGCGGCCAGGGAGTCGAACCCGAGCTCGCTGAAGGCACGGGTCGCCACCACGTCGGCGGCGCTGTCGTGCCCGAGCACGGCGGCCACATGGTGGCGGACCAGGTCCAGGAGCGCCTCGGTGCGTTCGGTGGCCGGGAGCCCGGCGAGGCCGCGGATGAGTGTGCCGGCCGCGGGGAGGCTCTGCGCGGAGGCGGCGAGCGGCCGGGCCGGCGTGCGCACCAGACGGGACAACAGCGGGGCGGCCCGTCGGGGCGGGCCACCAGGGCCTGCCGGTCCACGCGGACGGGGACGTGCGCGGCGTGACCGCTGGTGAGGGCCGCGTCGAGGAGGGCGAGGTTCTCTTCGGGCCCGAGGGGGACGAGACCGAGCCGGGTGATGCGCCGCAGGGCGGCAGCGTCGAGACGGGCGCCCATGCCTTGGTCCCCGGTCCACAGCCCCCAGGCCAGCGAGGTGGCGGGGAGCCCCTGCGACCTGCGGTGGTGGGCGAGGGCGTCGAGGAAGACGTTGGCCGCCGCGTAGTTGCCCTGCCCGGCGCCGTCGAGGTATCCGGCGGCGGAGGAGAAGAGCACGAAGGCCTTGAGATCCAGGTGGCGGGTGAGTTCGTGCAGATGCCAGGCGGCGTCCGCCTTGGGCCGCAGCACGGTGTCGAAGCGGTCGCCCGTCAGGGAGGTGACGAGTCCGTCGTCGGCGACTCCGGCGGCGTGCACGACGGCGGTCAGCGGATGCTCGGCCGCGATCCCGGCCAGCACGCCCGCCACCTGTTCCCGGTCGGAGACGTCGGCCGCCACGACCGAGACCTCGGCGCCCAGCGTCTCCAGCTCCCCGGCCAGCTCCGCCGCGCCGGGCGCGGCCCCGCCGCGACGGCTCACCAGAACCAGCCGTCGTACGCCGTGCTCCACGACCAGATGGCGTGCCACCACAGCGCCCAGGCCGCCCGTGCCACCCGTCACCAGCACCGAGCCGTCACCGCTCCACGGCTGCGCACCCGCCCCACCCGAAGCCTCGTCGTCGGAAACTCCGGGAACCACCAGGCGCGGCGCGGTCAGCTTCCAGCCTCGGACGGCCAGTTCGGGTTCGCCCGTGGCGATGAGGTCGGCCAGCAGTGCCGGATCGTCGTGGCGTGCGGCGGCGTCCAGGTCCGCCAGCACGATCCGGCCGGGGTGCTCGGCCTGCGCGGCGCGGACCAGTCCCCACACCGGAGCCTGGGCGAGCTCCACGGTCTCCGCCGTGGACGCGCTCACCGCGCCTCGGGTCAGGACGAGGAGCGGGGTCCCGGTGTCGTCGTCGGCGAGCCGTTCGCGCAGCCGGTCGAGGACCTGGCCGATGACGGCGCGCACCGCGCCGGGCACGTCCGCGGGCCCGTCGGGTGTCGGAAACGGCCCGATGACGGTGGGCTGAGGCCGGTCCTTGCTGTCGTCGGCCGGTGGCGCCTCGTACCAGTCGAGGCGCATCGGCGCTTCGGTGTGCGCCCGCTCGGAGTGCAGCGCGTCCTGGTCGAGCGGGCGCGACACGACCGCGTCCACGCGGGCGACGGGTGCGCCGGTCCCGTCGTACAGGTGCAGCGCGGCGGTGTCGGGGCCGCCGGGCAGGATCCGTACGCGGACCGCCGACGCTCCGCTCGCGTACAGGGAAACCCCGGTCCAGCTGAACGGCACCCGGGTGGGGGCGCCCTCGGGCTGGTCGGTGGCGAGGTCGGTGGAGTGCAGTACGGCGTCGAGGAGCGCTGGGTGCAGGGCGAACGCGGCCGCGTCGGCGGCCACGTCGGCCGGCAGCTCCACCTCGGCGTAGGCGGCGTCGTCCGCGCGCCACACGGCGCGCAGGCCGCGGAAGGCGGGGCCGTAGTCGTACCCTCGCCGGTCATCCGCTCGTACAGGCCGGTGAGGTCGACGGGCCCGGCCCCGGCGGGCGGCCACTGGCCCTGGCCGGGCAGCGGAGCGGGGGCGACGGCCGCGTCCGGGCCGATGACGGCGGTGGCGTGCCGGGTCCAGGCGGTGCTGTCCGGGGCCGACTCGGGGCGGGAATGGAACGTCAGGTCACGGCGTCCGCCGGCGTCGGGTGCGGAGGCGACGACCTGGAGCAGCACACCGCCGGTCCCGTCGAGGACGAGCGGCGCCAGCAGGTTCAGTTCGTCGATCTGCGCGCAGCCGACCTGGTCCGCCGCCTGGACGGCGAGCTCCACGAACGCGGTGCCGGGCAGCAGCGTCGTGTCGGCGATGCGGTGGTCGGCCAGCCAGGGCTGAGCCGGGACGGACAGGCGGCCCGTGAGCACGGTGCCGCCGTCATCGGCCAGCGGGACGGCCGCGGCGAGCAGCGGGTGGTCGAGCGCGAGCTGCCCGTGCGCGGTGGCGTCCCCGGAGGGGCGGGGGACGCGAGCCAGAAGCGGCGCCCCTGAAAGGGGTAGGTGGGCAGGTCGACGCGGGCCGGTCCCGTGGGGTGCAGGGCGGCGAAGTCGACCGCGGCGCCCCGTGCGTGCACCTGGGCGAGAGCCGACAGCAGTTCGTGGACGGCGTCGCGGCCACGCCGCTGCGCGGCGAGGAAGGCGAGGTCGTCGCCGTCGTTCTCGTCGGTGACGACGGTGCGGGCCATCGCGGAGAGCACGGCGTCGGGCCCGAGTTCGAGGAACGTGGTGACGCCGGCGTCGCGCAGGGCGCGCGTCCCGTCGGCGAAGCGCACGGTCTCGCGGACGTGACGAACCCAGTACTCGGGGAACAGAGGTCCTCGGCGGTGGCGATGCGGCCGGTCACATGGGAGACGACGGGGATGGTGGGGGCTGGTAGTCGAGGATGCTCGCCACCCGGGCGAACTCGGTGAGCATGGGCTCCATGAGTGGGGAGTGGAAAGCGTGCGAGACCCGCAGCCGCTTCGTCCGGCGCCCCAGCTTCTCGAAGTGGGACTGTACACGCAGCACTTCGTCACAGTCGCCGGAGACGACGACCGCGTCGGGCCCGTTGATCGCGGCGATGTCCACCTGCTCGCCGAGCAGCGGGCGCGCCTCGTCCTCAGTGGCCTCGACGGCGGCCATGGCCCCGGCGGCGGGCAGGGCCTGCATGAGACGTCCGCGGGCGGCGACCAGGGTGGCCGCGTCCTCCAGGGACAGGACACCGGCGGCGTGGGCGGCGCTCAGCTCGCCCAGGGAGTGCCCGGCGAGGAAATCGGGGCGCAGGCCCCACGACTCGACCAGCCGGAACAGGGCGGTCTCAAGGGCGAACAGCGCGCACTGCGCGTACTCCGTCCGGTCCAGGAGCGCGGCGTCTGCGGAGCCCTCGGGCGCGAACATGACGTGCCACAGGGAGCGTTCCAGTTGCAGGTCCAGGTGGCCGATGGCGGCGTCCAGCGCCCGCGCGAAGACGGGGTACATGTCGTACAGCGCGCCGGCCATGGCCGGGAGCTGGCTGCCCTGGCCGGTGAAGAGGAAGGCGAGCAGGCCGGGGCCGGCCGTGCCGCGGGAGACGGTACGGTCCGGGTTCTCGTCGGCCACGGCGGTCAGGGCGCGCAGCAGTTCCTCGCGGTCCTCGGGGAGGACGACCGCACGGTGGCGGTGTACGGCCCGGGTGGTGGCGAGGGCCCGGCCGAGCGCGGCGGGAGTCACGTCACTCTCTTCGCGCAGCAGGTCCGCGAGCCGGCGGGCCTGGGCACGCAGGGCGTCCTCGCTGCGGGCGGAGAACGCCACGGGCGCCACGAGCCCGGGCACCTCGTTCGTGACGGGCCCCTCGGATCCCGCGGCGCTCTCCGGGTCGTCCCGGGGCGGCTCCTCCAGGATGACGTGGGCGTTGGTGCCGCTGATGCCGAAGGAGGAGACGCCGGCCCGGCGGGGGCCGGACGCGTCGGGCCAGGGCAGCTCCTCGGTGAGCAGCCGGACGGTGCCCGCCGACCAGTCGACGTTGGGCGTGGGCCGGTCCACGTGCAGGGTGCGTGGCAGGACCCCGGCCCGCATCGCCATGATCGCCTTGATCACGCCGGCCACTCCCGCGGCCGCCTGGGTGTGCCCGATGTTCGACTTCACCGAGCCCAGGTGCAACGGCCGTTCGGCGTCGTGGCCCTGTCCGTACACGGCGATGAGGGCGCCCGCCTCGATCGGGTCGCCCAGCGTGGTGCCGGTGCCGTGTGCCTCGACCAGGTCGACGTCACCGGCGTCCAGTCCCGCGTCGGCGAGGGCGGCGCGCACCACCTGCTGCTGGGCGGGGCCGCTCGGCGCGGTGATGCCGTTGCTGGCGCCGTCCTGGTTGACGGCCGTGCCCTTGACGAGGGCGAGGACCTGGTGGCCGTTGCGGCGGGCGTCGGAGAGCCGTTCCAGGACGAGGACACCGACGCCTTCGGAGAAGCCGGTGCCGTCGGCGGCGGCCGCGAACGGCTTGCAGACCCCGTCGGGGCCAGGCCGCGCTGGCGGCTGAAGGCGCTGAAGGTGCCGGGGCCGCCCATGACGGCGACGCCGCCGGCCAGGGCGAGGTCGGACTCACCGGCGCTGAGCGACCGGACTGCCAGGTGCAGGGCGACCAGGGAGGAGGAGCAGGCGGTGTCCACGGTGAGCGTCGGTCCTTCCAGGTCGAGGGTGTAGGCGATGCGGCCGGAGATGACACTGGGTGCGTTGCCGGTCAGCAGATACCCGTCGAGCCCGTCGGGGGCCTCGTACAGCCGGGGGCCGTACTCCTGTGGCTCGGCGCCGATGAACACACCGGTGCGGCTGCCCCGCAGCGCGTCGGGGACGACGCCGGCGCGCTCCAGCGCCTCCCACGCCGTCTCCAGGACGTGGCGCTGCTGGGGGTCCATGGCCAGCGCTTCGCGGGGCGAGATGCCGAAGAAGTCGGCGTCGAAGTCGGCGGCGTCGGCGAGGAACCCGCCGTGCCGTACGTAGGTGCCGGCGGGGGTCTGCGGGTCCGGGTCGTAGAGGGCGTCGAGGTCCCAGCCCCGGTCGGCGGGGAAGGGTCGACGACGTGCCGTCCTCGGCGACCAGCCGCCACAGCTGCTGTGGGGAGCGGATACCCCGGGGTAGCGGCAGCCGATGCCCACGACGGCGATCGGATCGTCGGTGGCGGCCCGGCGGCCGACGGCCGGTGTGCCGTGGTCGGCCGGGGCGTCGAAGCCGAGCAGCTCGATGCGCAGGTGGGTGGCGAGAGCGGCCGGGGTGACGTGGTCGAATCCGACGGTGGGCGGCAGGGCGAGGCCGGTGGCGGCGCTCAGCCGCTGCTGCAGCGCGACCAGGCCGAGGAGTCCACGCCCTGCTCACGCAGGGCCCGGTCCGCGGCGAACGGCTCGGTCCGCTCGGGGGCGCCCGCCCCCGCGGCGTCCTGCAGGACCTGCGTAGCGACGGCGCACACCAGGTCGAGCAGATGGCGTACCTGCTCGCTCGGGGACAGCGACTCGAATCGGGCACGCTCCAGGAGAGAAACAGGGCTTCCGTGCCCGCTCGTCCGCATACTTCACACCCTGTTCCGGTGACATCGCAGAAGACTGGTTCAGTGAATGGCCGGTGGCAGACCGGGATTGTGACTTTAGGTCGGCGCCAAGCTCCCCACCCCTATCCGCCCCTACCCCGGCCCTTCATTCAGGGCGAGTTCGGCGGCGCGCGGGTGGGTGGGGTCGTCGTAGACGGACCGCAGGTGGAAAAGGTCCTCCAGCAGTTCCGCCGACCCTGTCCTGCGGGTGCTGGTGCGCTCGGCGATGCCCCGCAGCGGCAGGTTCCCGAGTTCGCTCCAGAGCAGCCGGCCGCCGGCGTCGATACGGCTGCGGGCCCGGCCCGCGTTGTCGGGGTGGACGCAGTAGGGGATGTCGAGGTACCCGCAGCGGAACGCGGCCAGCAGTGCCGTGCCGACGTCGTCGTGCAGGTCGAGCACCGTGTCGATCAGGGCCCGGGCCTCGGCATAGGTCTGGGACGCGGCGGGCTGGTGGACGGTTTCGGTGTCCGGGGCCACGGTCCGTGCCACCGCGGCCGCATCCTCGAGGGCCTGCACGTTCTCGGCGACGGTGGGGATGCGGTGGGCCTCTGCCACCGTCTTGACGATCAGGCGTGGCGCGCCACTGGTGACGGCGAGCGCGGCGGCCTGCCCGAGCAGGCGTCGGGCGCCCTGAGGGGTCTGGGGTACACCCCCATGTACGCGTAGACGACGACGTGCCAGTTCGGTGTGGGCAGCAGCTCGGAGGACAGGCGGCGCAAGGCCAGTACGGCCTCGCGGTCCTGTCCGGTGTGGGTCTGCTGGGCGTAGCTCAGGGACAGGGAGCGGATGCCGTGCTGGGCGAAGAAGAGCGCTTCGAGCAGGCTGATCGCGACGAGCTGCGAGGGCGGGCACAGCTGGCCCATCATGCAGCCGCCGAAGGTCTCCAGGTGCGGTTCGACGCCGACGTCGCGCAGCCAGGAGTACATCTCGCAGGACTGACGCCAGTTGCGTACGGAATCGCTCAGGGTGTGCGTCCATAGGGCAGGCAGTACGACACCGGGCCGCCCTCCGTCGCGTTCAGACCCAGCCGGGTCAAGGCGCGGAAGATGTCCAGGGGACGGCGGAGCCGTGGCGCACCTGGACCGGGAAGCCGGCGTCACGGACGCCGTCGAGGAGGGCGGCCGTGGTGGCCGTGGGGTGGCTGACGAGGGGTATCCGTTGAGGCCGGTGCCGTCCCGCAGCGCGGCCTCCACCGCGGCCAGGTCGCCCACCCTCGTGTAGCTGTCGAGGGTGAGCGTGCCGACGGTGGTGGCGGCGGCGCGCTTGGTGGCGAGGAGCCCGTGGCGCATCCTGGCCGGGTCGCCGAAGCCCATGCGCGGCTGGACGACGAGACGGTCACGGGCTCCGCTGTGGCGTACGAACGCGCCGAAGTCCGGCGGGGCCTGGAGCGCGGTGGCGTCCGACGCCGGCACGGGCAGGCCGTCCGTCATGCGCCGATCCTGAGCGGGCCCGGTTCCGTCAGTTCCGCCCGCGGGACGGTGGCGAGGAAGCCGCGGAAGGAGGCGATGGGGTCCTGGCCGTCCTCGAACACGGCGTCGAATCCGGCGTCGGTCAGCTCCCGTAGCCGGCCGGCGCCCTCCGGCCCTTCGGTGCCCAGTTTGCCGCCGATCACGACGGGTGTCCGTACGAGGTGTGCGTGGGCGCGCAACGCCCTGATCGCGCGGAGCCCGTCCTGGTGGCCGTGCCCGTTGACGCTGCTGATCACCACCATGTCGGGACGCAGGGCGGCACACTCGGCGACCAGCAGTTCGTCGGGCACGCACGGGCCGAGGTTGACCACGTCGTATCCGCACTCCTCGATGAGCAGTTGCAGGTAGGCGAGGTTCCACGTGTGCGCGTCGGAGGCGAGGGAGGAGACGATCACGGTTCCGCGGCGGCGCCGGGACGTGCCCTGCGCGGGCACCGTTGGCGTGCTCATCGGGCCGCTCCCGTGACGGGCGTGCGCATGTGCTCGACGCGTGTCACGGACACCACCTCGCCGCCGCTGACGGTGACCTCGACCGGTGCCGGGCGCCCCAGGAACATCAGGAGGCTGGCGGTGGGGCCATAGGCGCCGGTGTGGGGGATCTGCACCAGGTCCCCCGGCTGCAGGCCGGCCGGGACCTCGATCTGTCGGCCGAGGACGTCACCCGGGGTGCACAGCGGCCCGGCTAGCGTGGCCTTCTCCGTGGCCGCGCCGACGGCGACGTCGACCGAGACCGGAAGCAGGCGGCCGAGGCCGGACATGCCGCCGAAGGTGTTGATGCCCGCGTCGACGACGACGAACTTCGTGCCGCGGCTGACCTTGACGTTGCTGACGCGGGTGATGAGCGTCCCGCTGTCGCCGGACAGGTAGCGGCCCGACTCCACGGCCAGCCGGGGGTGCCCGAGCGCCAGTGGGGGAAGTGCAGGTCGAGGACGGTTTCGAGCTCGCCCTTGAGCTTCGGGTACCGGCCCCGCTCGCCGTGCTGGGCGTAGGGGCGGAGAACCCGCCCCTATGTCGAGGAACCGCAGGGGGATGCCGAATTCGTCCTGGACGGCCGCCGCCACGGCGATGGTGTGGGACAGCTCGCCGATCAGCGCGGCCTCGTCGCGGGCGTTGCTCTGGGAGAACAGGTGCAGTCCCCGCACGCGGGTACCGGGGGTGTTGCGCAGCTCGTCGGCGAGGTCGCCGACCGTCTCGCTGTCGATGCCGAACTGCGTGGGCTTACCGGTCATCCGGATGCTGGTCGTGGCGCTCGCCGAGGCGCTGTTGATCCGCAGCAGGCAGTCGGCGTGCACTCCTGGGCCAGCGCGGCGGCGCCGATGTGCCGGAGGTCGGACAGGGACTCCGCGGAGAAGGCACCCACGCCGGCGGCGATGGCCTCGGCCAGTTCGCCGGGGGTCTTGCCCGGGCCGGTGTAGAGAATGTCGGCGCCCGGGAAGCCTGCCTCCAGCGCCGCGGCCAGCTCACCGGTGGAGCTTATCTCGGCCTTGCAGGCGGGGCCGTCACCGTCGCGCAGCGCGCGGGCCAGGCCGGGATGCGGGTTGGCCTTGAAGGCGTAGAAGACCTCGAAGCCCTCCGGCAGCCAGCCGAACAGCTCCTGCCGCGCGGCGCGGACCCGGTCGAGGTCGTACACGTACAGCGGAGTCCCGTACTGGGCGGCCAGGGGCCCGGGTCCATGGGCACGGCACTCACTTCGCTCCTTCGGCGGGCAGGTCGAGCAGGCGGACCAGCTCCTGGCGGGAGTTCTTGCCGTGCTGGGTGAGCGGGAAGGTGTCGAGGACACGGCAGACGGCGGGCACCTTGGCCGGCTCCAGGCGCCGGGCCAGTTCTTTGCGCAGTACGCCGGGTGCCAGGTCGCCCTCGACGAACAGCGTCAGGTCGTGCCGGTCGCCGGGGGAACCGCGGCCGCCGCGCGGACACCGGGCACGTCCAGGGCCGCGGCCTCGATCTCGAGGGTGCTCATGCGGATTCCCCTGCGCTTGAACATGTCGTCGCGCCGCCCCTCGAAGTAGAGGTAGCCCTCGGCGTCGAGCCGGCCGTAGTCACCGGTGTGCAGCCGGGGCGCACCCGTGACGGGGTCGGAGCCGAAGGCGGCCGCGGTGGCGTCGGGGGCGTTCCAGTAGCCGCGCATCACATGCGGGCCGACGGCCGCGATCTCGCCCACCTCGCCGACGGGGACGGGCTGCCCTCGGCGTCCAGGATCAGCACCTGCGTCCCCGGCAGCGGCAGTCCCACCGACCCGGGGCGTTCGGTGTCCTCCTCGGGCGGCATGACGGTGATGCGCTTGGCCTCCGTCTGGCCGTACTGGCGCACCACCCTGGCGCCGGGGAAGTGGGCGCGCAACGCTTCGATGGTGGCGTCGGGCAGAGCCGCGCCGGTGTTGGTGAACATCCGCACCGGCGCCTGTCCGCCCTCCTCCCGCGCGGCTAGAGCGACGATCATCGTGGCGAACGAGGGGACGAGCGGGACGACGGTGACCCCGGTCTCCCGCATCCAGCGCAGGATCGTCAGGTCCGACTCCTCTCGGCGAGGACGACCACGCACTGGACGGCACAGGTCATCAGGACCTTGTAGAGGCCGTAGTCCCACGACATGGGGAACCGGCACAGGACCACGTCGTCGGCGCGGTAGCCGAGGGCCCGGGTGAGGGCACGGGTCGCGAAGGTCACCTGAGCGTGCGGGCAGACGACGGCCTTGGGCACCGCCGTCGACCCGGAGGTGTAGACGAGCGTCGCCACGTCGTCGGGGCGGGTGTGCGGGTCGGTGAAATCGGCGCCCTGGGAGCGCAGCTCTTCGACGCGGCCCCACAGGGTCTCGGTCTGCTCGACGGATGTGGCGCCCGCCTCGGTGAGCTGCGCGGTGCTCGTCACGGTCCCGATGACCAGGGCGGGCCGGGCGTCGTCCAGCACGTGGTGCAGGTGGAACGTCTTCATGGCCGGATTGAGCGGGACGAAGACCGCTCCGCACCGGGACAAGCCGTGGAACATGGCGACCAGCTCCCGGCCGGTCGGCACCTGGAGGACGACGCGGTCCCCGCGACGCACTCCCCGCTCATGCAGCCAGGCGGCGAACGCCCGGCTGTAGGAGGCGAGTTCACGGTAGTCCCAGACACCGACGGCGTCGCGGACCGCCGCGGCGTGCGGCGCCCTCGCCTCCGCGTCGTCCAGGAGCTGATGCACGAGTTCGCCGCGCGCCTGCGCTTCGCCGCGCATTTCGTCATTCTCAGCTGTGAGTTGCACGTGGCCGACCAACTCCGCCCCCTCCGCCTCATTGAAATCTCCGGGCCGGCACCGGGAAAACGGCGGCCGAAAACCCGGGCGTCACGCTATGCGATTCCCCGCGCCGCCCCCACCCCTATCTCCCACTCAGGGGGGCGGTGTTCCCACGTTTAGGGGTGAGAGACGTGTTGCGGCCGCCGACGACGCCCCAATAATGAGCACGTATTTGATTCCGCGGACCGCACCGAAATAAGGAGGGCCCGATGGGCCGACTGACAGGAAAAGTAGCAGTAATAACCGGTGCGGGCCGTGGCCAGGGTCGCAGCCACGCGGTACGGCTAGCCGAGGAAGGCACGGACATCATCGCGATCGACCTCTGCGAGGACATTCCCGTCGTGGAATACCCGCTGGCGAGCGCCGATGATCTGCAGGAGACCGTCCGTCTCGTGGAGAAGACGGGGCGCCGGGTGGTCGCGCACCGGGCCGATGTCCGCGACCGTGCCGCGCTGCGCGCCGCGGTCGACGCGGGGGTGGCCGAGCTGGGCCGGCTCGATGTCGTGGTCCCCAACGCCGGCATCCTGCCCATCGGCGCGGGCCGTCCCATCACCGCGTGGGCCGAGACCGTCGACATCAACCTGTCCGGTGTCATCAACACCGTGCACGCGGCGCTGCCGCACCTGGGCGAGGGCGCCGCCGTCATCGTCATCGGCTCGATCGTCGGACTCCAGCCGGGACACAGCGACGTGTCGCAGGCGGGGCCCGGCTTCGCCGCCTACCGCTTCGCGAAGCACTCGCTCGTCGAGTACGTCAACACGCTCTCCCAGCTGGTGGCCGCCCAGCACATCCGGGTCAACGCCGTGCACCCGACCAACGTCGATACGCAGATGCTCCTCAACGACGCGGTGTACCAGGCGTTCCTGCCCCACGAGGAGTCGCCGACGCTCGAGGACGCGATGCCCATCTTCACCGGCATCCAGGCGATGCCGATCCCCTACATCACCCCCGACGACGTCTCGCACGCCGTCGTGTACCTGGCCTCCGACGAGTCGCGCTACGTCACCGGCCTGCACCTCAAGATCGACGGCGGAGCCCAAGTCAAGCTCGGCCTCTGACATCACTGTGCGTCAGCAGCCGTCGGCACGTCGCATTGCGGAAAGGACCTCATGAGCGAAAGAAGTTCACCGACCCGAAAATCGTGCCGCACGAGTCGGAGCAGGAGCGTTATGTGCGCGAGCAGCTCACCAAACTACTCGTGGAAACCCCGATACCGCCGAAATACCTGATCGACAACCTGCCGGTGTATTTGCGGCGTCACCAGCTCGCCGACCTGCTCAGCATGGACGCGCTCTACCGGATGGTTCCCGAAATACCGGGAACCATCATGGAATTCGGTGTCCTGCACGGCCGGCATCTGGCCACCCTCACGGCGCTGCGTGCCGTCTACGAGCCGTACAACTCCCTGCGTCGCATCGTCGGTTTCGACACGTTCACCGGTTTCCCCGACATCGAGGACGTGGACCGGGTCAGCACCAGTGCGGTGCGGGGCCGGTTCGCCGTGCCCGACGGCGAGGTGGAGCACCTGCGCGAGGTGCTCGCCGCCCATGAGGCCGGTGAGCCCTTCGGCCACACCCAGCGGTCCTTCGTCGTGCAGGGTGATGTGCGGGAGACCGTGCCGCAGTACCTCGCCGACAACCCGGAGACCGTCATCGCGATGGCCTTCTTCGACCTCGACCTCTACCAGCCGACCAAGGAGCTGCTCCAGGCCATCAAGCCGCATCTGACCAAGGGCAGCATCCTCGCGTTCGACGAGCTGGCTCACCCCAAGTGGCCGGGCGTGACCATCGCGCTGCGCGAGGTGTTCGGCCTGGACCACGCCCCTGCGGCAGCTGACCACCCGCGAGTCGCCGGTGATCTACATGAAGTGGGGTGAGTGAGGCGGCGATGCCGCTGCCCCCGGGCCCGGGGGCACGGGCCCGGGGCAGCAGCCGCGCGCCCGCCGGGCTCAGCTCTCCAGCACCGACTGCTCGGTGGGGGAACCGGCCGCCATCTCCTGCGGGGCCCGGCGCGCGATCCCGACGCCGCCCCAGAACGTGAAACCGGTGACGATCACCCGGGGTGCCGAGGGATCGACGTCGCCGGGCGCCGGGGTCCCGAAGCCGCCCATAAGCGAGAAACCGCGGGAGATCACATTCACTCCCGGCGGGACGATGACCTGCATGCCTCCCATGATCGCGACGCAGCGCACCACGGTCTCCCGGCTTTCGAAGTCGGCGTCCCGCAGGTCGATCTGACCGCCGCCCCAGAACGCGAGGGCCCGGAAGCGGCGCCCCACGGTCCAGCGTCCGGTGCGGCGGAACCCCCGAGGAAACCGACGGCACCGGAGGAGGTGCGGCGGCCGCCGATGCGGGAGGCCCAGTCGGTGACCGGGCCGCCGCCCTGACGGCGGGCCACCGCGCTGCCGCGGCGCACGGGCAAGTCGCTGGTGAGGGAGGCCAGGTCGTCGTGGACCCTGGCCCGGTAGGCCTGTTCGAGCCGCTCCTCGAACTCGTCCATCTCCAGCCGGCCTTCGGCAACGGCCTCCCGCAGCTCGTCCACGACCTGTTCCCGGTCGGCATCCGACACCCGCAGGGCACGCGGATCCCGCGGTTGTGACGCTTCCGCCGTCATCTCCACACCTCAATCGCTCAGATAGCTCGTCGCCGTGCCTGTCCGGGCTACGGGGACCGATCCCGGACGCCTACGTTCAGGCGCCTTCCACGCACCGCAACTGCAGTTCGGCCAGCAAGTCCTGCCTCCTGCTGATGCTCAGCTTCCGGTACACCCGCGTCAGGTGCTGCTCCACCGTGCTCACGGTCACCCACAGCTGAGCGGATATCTCCCGGTTGGTGTAGCCCTGCGCGGCGAGTGTCGCCACCCGCTGCTCGGACTCGCTCAACTGGGCTCCTCTGTCGTCCCGTTGAGCCTGTCGTGGCACCACGGCGCCGGGCTGGGGCGCGACGGACAGGCCGGGGAGGATCTCCTCCTGCAGGCCCTGGGCACCGCACGCCTGGGCGAGGTTCCATGCTCTGCGGTTGAGGGATCCGGCACGGCCCGCGTCCCCCTGGGTCTGCAGGAGCCGCCCCAGGTCGGTCATGGCCTTGGCCTGCTGCAGCCGGTCTCCCCGCGCCGCAGGTCCTCGACGGCCTGCTCCAGCAGCTTCATCGCCTGCTCCGGGGTGGCGGCCATGGCCGCGCGCAGGCGCAGAGCCTTCCCCGTAGCCGGGGGTGACGGCCGTCGGGCAGGGCGAGCTGCTGCTCGATCAGCCGCTCGGCCTGCTGGGTCTCGCCCAGCTGCAGCAGTGCCTCGGCCGCCTCGGTGCGCCAGGGCAGGGCGAGGGGCCGGTCCATGACCCAGGCCGTGAGCAGACGCCCGGCGTCGAGGAACTCGTGCAGGGCGGCAGCGGCCTGTCCCAGCGCCATCAGGTGCTGCCCGTGGGCGTAGAGGTAGCCGGGCCGGAACACCGTGTCGCACACCAGTTCCGGCGCGAGTGTGTCGAGCATCTGGGCGACGTCGCCGTGCTTGCTCATGGCCGTGCGGGACCGGATGAGGAGCGTGTGCGCGGCACCGGCGAGCACCGAACGGCAGCCGTCGGGCAGGGCCTGCTGGGCCTGCAGCCCGCACTGCTCGGCCCCCGGCAGGTCCCCCAGGCGCAGCAGCGCCTCGCCGTGTAGTGTGGTGAACAGCGAGGCCCAGCCCGCGGCGTCACGTTCCCTGGCCGTGTCGGACAGCCGCTGGCACCACAGCGGCACCTGGTCGAGGCGGTCCGACAGGGTGAGGGCGCGCAGCGCACGGACGATGGACAGCACCGTCCCCTCCGACAGCGCGCTGGCCTCCAGGAAGTGTTCGTGCGCGGCGGGGTCCACGCCGATCTGTTCCGGCATGTCCCACAGGACGGCTCCGCCGTGCCGGGCCGCGACGCCGTAGGCGTCGTCCACGTCGCCGAGCCGGGCGGCCAGCCGGCCGCTGACCTCGCGTGCCTCGGCGATGCGGCCCTGCGCCCGCAGCAGGCGGTCCAGCACGTCCATGCGGCCGGTCGACAGCGTGCCCTCCTGGACCATGCGCAGCGGCGCGGCCAGGTGGCGTTCGGCCACGTCGGGAGCGAAGCGCCAGGTGATGGCGGCGAGCCGGAGGTCGATTGTCGCGCGTAGATTCGGGTCCGTACAGGCCGTCCGCGCCAGTTCGAGGTAGCGGGCCGCCTGCCGGTGCTGCTCCTCGGCGATGAGCCGCTCCGCGTACTCCCGCAGCAGGTCCGCCGCCCAGGGCAGGTCCGTCCATGTCCCGTCCGCGGTGTGGCCCGCCTCCAGGTGCCGGACGATCTCGGCGATCGGGGCGCCGGTGCGCTGCAGCCGCGCGGCGTAGCGCCGGTGCAGCCGGGCCTGGTCCACGGGGTCCACGCCCTCCAAGACGAGCCGGGCCAGGCGCTGGTCGCGGTAGCGGCGATCGGCGAAGATGCCGGCCGCACGCAGCGCGGCGAGCGACTGGGTGACCATGGTGACCGGCAGCACCAGCAGATGGGCGATGTCCTCCGGCGGCGGGCCGCCCTGCAGCACGGCGTAGGCGCACGCCACGTCCTTCGCCGCGTGGCCGCTGCGCCGCAGACAGGTCAGCACGGCCCCTGCGAACCTGGTCCCGGCCACCGGGTCGGTGCCGGCCCCGGGGTCCCGGTCGTGCAGTTCGTCCAGGAGGGTCTTGACCAGGAACGGGTTGCCGCCGGCCGCGTCACGCAACTCCTGCGGCGTGGTGTCCAGCCCGGAGAGCCCGAGCTCTTTGCGCAGCAGGTCGTCGACCTCGTCGGTGTCCATCCGCTGCAGGACGATCCGTTCGACCCGGCCGCTGGAGGACGCCCCGTCCAGCGACGCCGGGTAGGGCCGGTCGAAGTAGGGAGACCTGGTCACGATCAGGAGCACCTGCTCCCGCGTGCCGTGCGCCAGGGTGCCCAGGTACTGGAGCGACGTCTCGTCGGCGTGGTGCACGTCGTCGACGCAGAAGACCACGGGCCGCTGCCGGCTCAGGGCATCGATCTGTGCGCAGAACTCGTGGACACCCGCGAGGGCACCGGGCTCGATGCCCCGGGCCGGAAAGCCGGTCTGTCGGCCGTCGCGCAGGCCGGCCAGCAGTCGGCGCAGCGCCGCTAACGGAACCTCCCGTTCGACGGTCGTGCAGCCCCCGAGAAGACCAGGGCCCCCAGGGACGCGGCCGCGCTCTCCGCCTGTCTCAGCAGCGCGCTCTTGCCGTGCCCCACCGGCCCCTCGATCAGTACGACTCCCGAGCGCCGCTCCAGGGAATCGACGATGACCGACTCAAATCTCTTATGCCCAGCCCGGAATTCAGAAATTGCCATACCATTCCCCGTTTATTTCGATATAAATCAACACGAGTACAGCACTATCCGGCCAATTCATCGGAGTGCGACACGACAGAGAATTCGCGACACGACAAAACCCACAGCCATCTCATAGCCCCCACAGATGCGACTGAGTCGCCACTGACGTCGACCGACACCATGGCTCAAGCGATGCTATAGGGGCACCGGGGTCACTTCAACCGGCCATTGGGCAAGAAACACGCCAAGCCCCGGCGGCCGTGAAGTATACACCACACGCAGGCAGTTTATGGCGCACTCAGTGTGGCCCCCTGCGGGAAGGTCCTGCGGCACCTGCCACGCGGAGAGGATTGGCTTCACACCTCCACCACGAGCCCCTCTTCGAGCAGGTCCTCCAGCCAGCGGCCGAGTAGGACACGGACCCGAAGGGCGTCCATCGACCACAGCCGGCCCAATTCCTGGGCCGCGGCCTCCAACCGCCAGTCGTTGCGCTGCAAGGTGATCCACATCACCGCCACCATGGGGCCGCACGCCACGCCCTTTGTCCGGCGCCGCGCCACAGCGTCAGCGAGCCGTCACTCTCGACAGCAGCAACGACCTCGTGAGCAGGCCGTACATTCCTCCACAGATCGTCGCTTTCCATATCCAGTCTCTTCTCGGGGTGACAACGTCGGCGACCCCACCGCAGCGCCCCTCGGGGACGCACCATGGGCCGCTGTTGTTACAGGGAGTATCCATAAAATCACTCCATGAATGGTCGGACGTCAAGCGCTCTTCCTGAAAGAGGGCCTGTCGATGAATTAGTGGGTTTCTTACGGTAGTTGGGCTCGTTGATGCGGTATGGGTCGCTTCGATGAGTTGATCGGTTCGTTGGAGGAGAAGTTCGGGGCGGTGACGCCGTACCTGGACGAGCGGCAGCGCCGAGTGCTGTACGCGGCAGAGGCTCGGCAGCTCGGGCACGGCGGGATCGCTGCAGTGGCGCGGGCCGCGGGCGTCTCGAAGGGCTGCGTCAGCCGCGGCCTGGCCGAACTCGATGCGGGCCGGGCTCCGGACGGGCGGGTGCGGCGCCCGGGGGCCGGCCGCCCGGCACTGTCGGAGAAGGACCCGGGCCTGGTTCCGGCCCTGCTGGCGCTGGTCGAGGACACCACGCAGGGCGACCCGATAGGACCGCTGACGTGGACGACGAAGTCGCTGCGCCGGCTGGCGGACGAACTCGCCGCCCAGGGGCGGAAGGTGGGCCGCGACACCGTCGCCGCGTTACTGAAGGCGGCAGGGTTCAGCCTGCGCGGCAACGCCCGGGTGCTGGCCGGCAGCCACCACCCGGACCGGGACGCCCAGTTCCGGCCCATCAACGACACGGTGAAAACGTTCCTGGACGGAGGCGACCCGGTGATCAGCGTGGACACGAAGAAGAAGGAGCAGATCGGCCTGTTCGGCCAGGCGGGACGGGAGTGGAGGCCGCCCGGGGCGCCGGTGAAGGTCCTCGACCACGACTTCCCCACCCATGCGACCGGCACCGCGATCCCCTACGGGATCTACGACGTCGCCCGTAACACCGGCTACGTCGTCATCGGCACCGATCACGACACCGCCGCATTCGCCGTGGCCTGCCTTCGCCGCTGGTGGAAGGAAGAGGGCCGCAGCGCCCACCCTCTGCCACCCGCCTGCTGATCACCGCGGACGGCGGCGGCTCCAACAGCTCCCGCGCCAAGACATGGAAGGCCAACCTCGCCCTCCTGGCCTCCGAGACCGGCCTTGAGATCAAGGTGTGTCACCTGCCGCCGGGAACATCGAAGTGGAACCGGGTCGAGCACCGCCTGTTCTCCTTCATCTCGATGAACTGGCGCGCCCGCCCCTGACCAGCTACGACGTCGCCCTCAACCTGATCTCCTCCACCACCACCCGCACCGGACTGACCGTCACCGCCCGCCTGGACACCAGCAGCTACCCCACGGGGATCGAGATCAGCCAGCAGCACGCGGCCGCCCTGACCATCCACCCCGACGCGTTCCACGGCGAGTGGAACTACACCATCCCGCCCCAGCCCGGCATCCCCGACGTCCCGCTCCACCCACCTGGCCCCCGGTCCCATCCCCGCCACGCGCACACTTTCGGCGCGACGCTGGCCACCCACCCCTCCTGACGGGCCTGGACCGCCACGACCTCGACCGCCTCACCGCCGACATCCGCGACCGACTCGACGCCCTCCCTCCCAAGCAACGGCCCCGGCACCGCAAGCTCACCACCGAGAACATCATCTGGGCCACCGTCCTCGACCAGCGCGGCCTGTCCTGCTCACTGACCGCCTACCTCTTCCGCATCGGCGAGAACCAGATGAGAGCCCTGATCAAACAGGTCCGCCCCTCCTCGAGGACCACGGCCACCGCCCCGAGCCGATCCCCGCCCGCCTGATCGACCCCAGCGACCTTGCCAGCTACGTCATGCACGCGACATCCCAGGCCAGCGAGCACGACACGACCCACTAATTCATCGACAGGCCCCAACTTCGATGAGCCCGATTAATCCTGGGTATTCAGCGGAATTGGCTGATCTGACGACGGCCTGGCCCACGCCGAGCCGGACACCATGCGCTTCCGCCTCTACCAGCTGCCCGCCCGCCTCGCCGACCACGCCCGCCGCCGCTTCCTGCGGATCGAGCGGACCCGGCCCTGGGCGAAGGCGTTCACCACCTGCTGGCACCGGCTGGCCAGCCTGCCCGCCATCACCTGACCACCAGACCATCAGCCCGACGAGACAAGGAAAGGAGCAGGCCCGCACGACCTCCGGGTGCCGTGGAACCCCGGCGCAGCCGCAGCGAAACGCGAAGGCCCCACCCGCGATCACGCGGAACAAACAGGGCGAACCGGCAGCCCGGTCACACGCTCACGACTGCTGAAGAATCGAGGTTAATAAGCCGCCCCATGCGGCACGAACGATCGATTCCGGACAAAATTCCAGTGTATTTCGCCACCACCGACTTCCAGTCCTTCGCTCCGTGCCATAGGGGGCGCTAGGGGTGGGGCACCGGCCGCCACCGCCGGTAGCTTCGCTGTTGGATTCATCTTGTACTCCGCGCCCAGGCCCACGCAAAGCCGGAGCGCGGCCAAAATGGCGCGTCTCCAATTGGTTAATGCGCCGGCGCCCAGTTCCTGATCCAAGAGATTGGACACCGCATGCCGCAGCACTTTCTCTTCCTGGTCATTCCCGACCACGGGCACATCCTTCCCAACCTGGCCGTCGTGGAGGAATTGACGCGTCGCGGGCACCGCGTCACCTTCGTCACCGGGGAGGAGGTGTCGGAGCCCGTCGGCGCCGCGGGGGCCACCGTGCTGCCCTATGCGTCCGAGTACCGCTCGCTGAACCACTTCGAAAGCGTGAACGAGGATCTGGGCTCCCGGATGCTCACGCTGCTGATCGACGAGAGCGCGGCCATGCTCCGCGCCGTCGAGGCGGCGCTGGAGGGCGACCGGCCCGACGTGGTCGTCTACGACTTCGCCACCTCGCACGCGGGCCGCATTCTGGAGCGCAAGTGGGGGCTGCCGGCCGTCCAGCTGTGCCCCGCCTTCGCGCAGAACGAGAAGTTCTCCTTCGCCTCCGGTTTCGACGAGTCGGACACCGGTGGTGTGGCCGACTACGCGGCCCCGCCGGTCATGGTGGAGGCGATCAACAGCCTGGTGGCCGAGCACGGCCTCGATGTCCCGTTCCACGAGTTCTTTCTCAGCATCGCCGGCTCGAACCTGGTCTTCCTGCCGAAGGAATTCCAGATTCACGGCGAGAGTTTCGACGAGCGGTTCTCCTTCGTCGGCCCGTGCATCAGCGACCGGAGTTTCCTCGGTGAGTGGCAGCCGCCGGCCAGCGGACTGCCCGTTGTCCTGGTGTCGCTCGGCGCCACCTTCAAGGATGTGACCGGGTTCTTCGACGCCGGTATGAAGGCGTTCGCCGACGCGCCCTTCCATGTGGTCCTCACCCTGGGCAGCGGCATGGACCCGGCGGAGCTGGGCGAGCTGCCCGCCAACATCGAGGCGCACCGCTGGGTGTCGCACGTCGCCGTGCTGGAGCACGCCAAAGCGTTCGTCACCCACGGTGGCATGGGCAGCGTGATGGACTCGCTCAGCGCCAGCGTGCCGATGGTCGTGGTACCTCACAGCCCCTCGACCGCCCCACCGGCCGCCGCGTGACCGAGCTGGGTCTCGGCACGGTGATCACACCGGACGACCTGAACGCCGAGGCGCTGCGTGACGCCGTGGTCGAGCTGCTCGCCGACGAGGAGAGCGCGGACCGGGCGCGTGCCATGCGGGAGCCCGTGCGCCGGGCGGGCGGCGCCGCGCGCGCGGCCGACGTCCTGGAGGCATCCGCCGCGTCCCGCGGCTGAGGACCCGCCGCTCGTGCCAGAGGACCTGTGGCCGCCGTCCGCGCGGACGGCGGCCACAGGTCCTCTGGCACGAGCACGGTGCCGCCCGGCGACGGGCAGAGCCGATCGGCTCAGCATCAGTAACAAGGCACGTACCGATCGAGCAGCCGGTCGAGGTGGCCCTCGGCGCCCAGCCGTTCGACGACGGGCGCCCTGGGCAGCAGCTTGCCCAGCTTGCCGACCGAGACCAGGGTGCGCCGGCGCACGCCCTCGACGGTCTCCCACAGGGCGGCGCGGCCAAGACGCCGTTCGATGCCCAGCACGATGTCCTCGGCCGCACAGGGCGTGCCGCTGGCCACGTTGACGATCTCCTCCCGCACGTCGGCGCTCAGCAGAGCGTCGAGGACCTCCACGAGGTCGGCCACGTCCAGCAGGTCGCGGTACGCCCCCGGTGGACGCGTACGCGGCCGGACCTGATCTGGTCCACCAGTGACGGCAGCAGCTGGTGCGTACGCTGCCCGGCGCCCATCAGATGGCTGGGCCGCAGCACCAGCCATCGGGCGCCGGACTCGGCGACGGCCTCCTCGACCCGGCGCTTGTGCCGGCCGTACCGGGAGGCGGACAACGTGGCGGTCTCCTCGTCGGCGGGGATCTCCGTCGTCCCGTACATCGCCGAGGACGCGGTGGAGAAGACCACCACGGTCCGGCCCGTACGGTGGCAGCGGCGCGCCGTCTCGCGCACGAGGTCCAGCTCCCGCTCGAACTCCGGTTCCGCGGTGGTGTGGGTGGTCGACACCCCGGCGGCCACGACGGTCACGGACGCGTGCCGCTCCGTGACGGGGAGAGGTTGTGCGCGAGGAAACCCCGGCCTACGACCTCCATCGGTCCTCCGCTCTCCCGGCCCCGGTCGGCGCGGACGCCGGCTCATCGGCCGGTGTACGTGCCGAGTCGGCGATCTCGGCGACCAGTTCCGCCGTACGCCTCGCCCGCGCCGCCGTGGCGTCGTGGGAGGATCCGCTCCGGACGCCCGCGCCTCACGGACCGCCGCGGCGAACGCGGCCACGCCGGCCAGGTACTGGTCCTGCGGATCGAGAGGGTGCTTCGGCACTGCCCTTCTCGTCCTCCGTCCTGAGGACGGGCACATCGGTGGCGCCCAGCGCGAAGGCACGCTGCGTGCCCAGCCGCCCGGTGCTGCCCCAGAGGTCGTACTCCGCTCCGTAGCGGTACCCGAACCCGAACGTCAGCACCGCGGTGACACCGTCCGCCCGGCGCAGCAACGCGCTGCCGCCGACGTCGACGCCGTGGCCGGGATTCCACCGCAGCGCGGCACCGACCACCGTCAGCTCGTCCCCCAGGAAGTACTGGGCGGCCCGCACCGGATACACCCCGGCGTCCAGGAGAGCCCCTCCCCGAGGTCCGGGCGGTGGCGGATGTCGTCCTCGGGCAGTGGTGGAATGCAGAACGAGCTGCTGAAGTGGCGGACCTGCCCGATGCTCCCCGCTCGACGAGAGACCTGGCCGTCCGATGGCGGCCGTGGTGCTCGAAGGCGTAGTTCTCCCGTAGCACGAGCCCGCGTTCCGCGGCGAGGGCGAACAGCTCCGCGGTGGTCTCGGGCGCGGTCGTCAGCGGCTTCTCGGCCAGCACGTGCTTACCGCTGTGCAAAGCGCGCCGGACCCAGTGGTGGTGCAGGGAGTTGGGCAGGGGTACGTAGACGGCGTCGATGTCCGGGCGGTTCAGGAGTTCCTCGTATCCGACGTGGAAGGAGCATCCCCACTGGGCGGCGGTCTGCCGCGCACGCGCGGCGTCCCGGCCCGCGACAGCGGCGAGCCGCGTACCGGGGCATCCGTGGAGGGCGGGCACCATCCGGCGGCCGGCGAAGGAGGACGTCCCGAGGATGCCGACGGTCAGAGGTCCTACTGCGGCGGAGTCGGCGGGCACGTGAGCACCTTCTGTAGGCAGGTGATGAGGGTGCGGGCCTCGACGTTGACGTAGTGGCTGTGCCGGATCAGTCCGGCCAGCTCACTCACCGCGACCCAGCGGTGGTCGGGGATGCGTGGGACTCCATGTCCGGCGGTGCCTCGACGAGCAGGTAACGGTTGCGGGCGTGGTGGAAACGGCCGCCCTCCTCGGAGAGCACCGTGTCGAAGAGGGCCCGGTCCTTCGGGGCCCGCAGCACGTGATCCAGGAACGGCACCTCGGGGCGCCGGGCAGCACTGCGTAGTTCTCGGGCGTGCACTGCACGGTGGGGCCCAGCTCCAGGACGTCGGCGGAGCCGCCCTCGACGCGCGTGCTGGCCAGCACCTGCGGGCCGTCCGCCGTCCGCCGGACCAGGAAGGCGGCGACGCCCACGCCCCGCGGCGACAGCAAGGGCTGCGTCCAGTTGCGGACCTCGCGTCCCTCCGTGGTGACATCGACGGCGATGATGTCGAAGAAGGCACCGTCGTCGTGCGTGATGCGGTCGTGCAGCACCTTCCACCGGGTGACCTGCGACAGCGCGATCCGTTCGGCGATCACGTCATGGTGGCTGCGGGCGTCGGTGATCCAGCTGAGCAGCTCGGTGCTCACCTCCCCGGCTCGCCCGCCGCGCCGCCGAAGGCGAAGGGCGAACAGGACAGCACCGTGCGGGAGTCCATGTTGACCAGGTCGTCGTACTCCAGCAGGTGGTGCAGCTGCCCGAGGGTGAGCCAGCGGAAGCCGTCGAGGACGTCGACGTCGTCGGTGGCTTCGACGACGACGTTCCGGTTGCGTTTGCGGTAGAACCACGAGCCCTGCTCCGACTGGCGGACGTCCGCCAGCACACGGGGACGGTGCTCGCCGGTGAAGTACTCGACGTAGGAGACGGCTCTGCCGCTGTGCACCCGACGGTAGTTGCTGCGGGTGGCCTGCACGGTTGGGGAGAGCTGAAGCCCGCCGAAGTTGCCCGGCTCCATCTTGGCCTGCATCAGGAAGTGCAGGACGCCGTCGAACTCCTTGACGACGATGCCCAGGATCCCGGTCTCCGGCTGGTGGATGATGGGCTGGGTCCAGGTCGCGACGGGCCCGGTGTCCCGGTGCACGCGCAGGCCCTCGATCGTGTAAAGCCCCCGGTGTCGTGCGCGAGGTTGCCCGTGCGCGCGTCGAAGGACCACGAGCGCAGTTCGTCGAACGCGATCCGCTCCACGCGCGAGGTGTCGCCGGCCTGCTGCCGCCCCCACCACTCACGGAACCCGTCGAGGGTGGAGGTCGGCGTGTCGAGGGTCGCTGCGGAGCGGGTGACGCGCTGCGCGAGCGGCAGGCTCATGCTGCGGCCTCCGCCCGGTCGAGCAGCGGCTCCCACCAGTCACGGTGGTCGGCGTACCAGCGCACCGTCCGGGCGAGGCCCTCCTCGAAGGGGACGGCCGGGACATAGCCGAACTGCTCGGAGATCTTGGTGATGTCGACGCAGTAGCGCCGGTCGTGTCCCTGCCGGTCGGGGACTGTCTCGACCCGGCTCCGGTCGGCGCCGAACAGTTCGAGGAGCCTGTCGACCAGGTCTCGGTTGGTCAGCTCGGTGCCACCGCCGATGTTGTAGACCTCGCCGGGGTTGCCGCCCTGGGCGACCAGGGCAATGCCCCGGCAGTGGTCGTCGACGTGCAGCCAGTCCCGTATGTGCAGGCCGTCCCCGTACAGGGGACGGCCTGCCCGGACATCAGTCGAGTAATGAACCGCGGGATGGCCTTCTCCGGGAACTGGTACGGGCCGTAGTTGTTGGAGCAGCGCGTCACGCACACCGGCAGCCCGTGCGTGCGGTGGTAGGCAACGGCCATGAGGTCCGACGACGCCTTGGACGCCGCGTACGGGGAGTTGGGCAGCAGCGGCTCGTCCTCAGTCCAGGCGCCGCGGTCGATGGTGCCGTACACCTCGTCGGTCGAGACGTGGACGAAACGGCCGACGCCCGCGTCGTGTGCCGCCTGCAACAGGGTCTGGGTGCCCAGGACGTTGGTGCGCACGAACTCTGCGGCGCTGGCGATGGACCGGTCGACGTGTGACTCCGCGGCGAAGTGGACCACGAGGTCCGTCTTCGCCATCAGGGCCGCCAGCAGCGGGCCGTCACAGATGTCGCCGGGCACCACCGTGAGCCGCGGATGGTCCGCCACGGGCGCGAGGTTGGCCTCGTTGCCGGCGTAGGTGAACTTGTCGAGGACGACCACGGAGGCGTCCGCCAGTTCGGGGTAGGCGCCGCTCAGCTGGCGGCGTACGAAGTGGGAGCCGATGAAGCCGGCCCCTCCGGTCACGATCACTCTCATGGCTGCCCCTGCTGTCGGCCGGACGCCAGGTCCATCAGATACACGCCGTAATCGGACTTGCCCATGGCGACGCCCATGCGGTAGCACGCTCCCGCGTCGATGTAGCCCATACGCAGGGCGATCTCCTCCACGCAGGCGATCCGGACGCCTTGGCGTTGTTCGAGTACCTGGACGTACTGGCCGGCCTGCAGCAGCGACTCCGGGGTGCCGGTGTCGAGCCAGGCGAAGCCGCGGCCCAGGTCTACCAGGCGGGCACGGCCCTGCTTCAGGTAGGCAATATTGACGTCCGTGATTTCCAGTTCGCCGCGCGCGGACGGGCCGAGGTTCTTGGTGATGTCCACGACCTCGTTGTCGTAGATGTAGAGGCCCGTGATCGCGAGGTTGGAGCGCGGGCGGGACGGCTTCTCCTCGATGTGGAGCAGTCGGCCCTCGGCGTCGACCTCGCCGACGCCGTAGCGTTCGGGGTCCTTGACGCTGTAGCCGAACAGCACACATCCCGAGACGTCGCGCGTGGCCTCGGCGAGCAGGGCGGAGAAGCTGGGGCCGTGGAAGATGTTGTCGCCCAGGATGAGGGTGACCGGGTCGTTCCCGATGTAGTCGGCACCGATGACGAACGCGTCGGCGATGCCGCGCGGCTCGTCCTGCTCGATGTAGTCGATGCTTATGCCGAGCTGTTCACCGTCGCCGAGCAGGGCGCGGTAGGTGTCGACCTGGTCCGGTGCCGAGATCACCAGGATGTCGCGGATGCCCGCCAGCATCAGCACGGACAGCGGGTAGTAGATCATCGGCTTGTTGTAGACGGGCAACAACTGCTTGGACAGAGCGTGGGTCAGCGGGTGCAGCCGTGTTCCGCTGCCGCCCGCGAGGATGATTCCCTTCATCTTCACCAACTACCTAGAGGTCAACATCGCTTCGAGCGATTGTTTGACCGTGTGGACGGGGACCAGCCGAGCAGGGTCCGGGCGCGGCGGATGTCGGCGAGGGTCCAGTCGCCGCCTGCCATGCTCTTGAGCGGCGCGGCGCCTTCCCTGACGGTTTCCGGTGGCAGCCCGGCGGTGGCCACCAGGCTCTGGACCAGGTCCCTCAGGTCCAGGGCCTCTCCGCGGCCGATGTTGACCACTTGTCCGCTGATGTCCTCGCCGCAGCGCACGGCCCGGCCCACGGCGTCGGCGATGTCCCGGGTGTCGACATGGTCGCGGTGTGCGGGGCCAAGGTCAGTTCGATGGTCTCCTTCGGCGCGGTGGTGAGCAGGCGGGCCACCAGGGTGCCGAAGAAACTCTTGGGTGACGGGAACGGGCCGAAGGCATTGGCGACCCGCAGGACGACGGCGTCGACACGGCCGGCCTCGGCGGCCCCGAGCACCGTGCGCGTGCCGGTCAGTTTGGCGCGCGCGTAGGGGGCTTCGGGCCGGGTGGCGTGCTGTTCGTCGATGACGGTGCCGTGGGGCACCGGCCCGTACTCGTGAATGGTGCCGATGTGGACGAGCCTCGGGCTCCCACCGGCGGCCGCCACTCCTTCGGTGATCAGACGGGGGACCGTGACATGGGCGTAGTCGAGGTCCTCCAGCGAACGGTTCCAGGTGCCGCTGGCATTGACCACGGCGTCGGCCCGTTCCTCGGTGAGCAGCGCGCCGATCTGCGGGCCGGTCATGCGCCCCAGGTCACGGGCGAGGAACCGGTGGTCCGCGACCTGGGGCGCCCAGGCGCGGGCGACGGCCACGACGTCGTGGCCCTGCTCGGTCAGCGTCACACAGATCTGGCGGCCCAGGCAGCCGGTCGCGCCGAGGACCACGACGCGCGGTCGCGGCACAGTGCCGGTGGAGAGCACCTGCTATACCCCTCTTGCAGGACGCAGTCTTCGTAACGGGGCAGCATGCCCTGCGCGGCGACCTCGGCGAAGCTCGCTGCCGCCCGGTCTCGGGGGACAGGATCGGCTTGTTCTCCGGCCACGGCAGGCCCAGTTCGGGGTCCAGCGGGTCGATGGCCAACTCCTGGTCGGGCACGTAGCTGCTGCTGACCATGTAGGCGAGGGCCGTGTCGTCTTCCAGGGCCGCGAAGCTGTGGGCGACGCCCAGCGGGAAGTACACGGCGCCGAAGGACTGCGCGTCGAGTTCGACGGCGTCCCACTTGCCGAAGGTCGGTGAGCCAACCCGTACGTCGACGATGACGTCCAGGGCCCGCCCGGCTGCGCAATAGACGTACTTCCGCTGCCCCGGGGGCGTCTTGGTGAAGTGCAGCCCGCGGATGACGCCCCGGGCCGACCGGCTATAGTTGATCTGGGCGACGGAGAACCGTTCCCCCACCGCTTCGAGGAAGGTGGGCTCCTGGAAGGGTGCGACGAACAGGCCTCGCTCGTCGGTGTGGATGTCGGGCGTGAGGGTGTACGCCCCGGCCACCGCCAGCTCACGCGCCCGCATCGGTGGAGTTCTCCTTCCCCTGCTCGAAGATGACGCGCCGCAGGTGTTCCTCGAGCGCGTCGGCGGCTCGGGTGGCGCCGACGGCGGCGCGTATGTGCTCCTCATCGCCGCGACGTTGTCGCGGATCCTGCTGTCGGCCGCGATGTCCTCGACGGTCTTGATCAGCAGCTCGGGGCCGGGTTCGGTCTGTTCGAGGTGGCGCCCGAGGCCCAGCTCCTCGACACGGCGCGCGGTGGGGCGGGAATCCGCGGACTGCGGTATGACCACCATCGGGACGCCGAGACCCAGCGACTCGGTGACGCTGCCGGTGCCGCCGTGGGTGACCAGGAGCTTCGCGTGCTGCAGCACCGTGCTGTGCGACACCCAGCGGTGCACCTCGATGTTGGCGGGCAGATCGCCCAGCTCCGCCGGGTCGATGCCGTTGCCGACCGTGATCACGGCATGCCAGGGCTGGTCGGTGAAGGCGCGAACGATGGTGTGGAAGAAGTCCGGCAGTTCGTTGAAGATGCCGCCGAGCGAGATCAGCACCACGGGGAGACCGTCGGTCGGAGGCTGCCAGGCGCCCATGAAGACGCGGTCGTTGACGCATGGGCCGACGAAGATGAAGGTCTCGTCGAAGGTGGCGCCCTCGTACTGGAACTCCCGCGGCAGGTAGACCAGCGACAGTTCCTCGTTGGCGGCGAGGAACTCACCGGGCGGGGTGGTCACGCCGTGCGAGGCGAGCAGTCCGGTGAGCGCCGCGAACCACTCGCCCATGCCGGCCGCGAGGAGTCGGGCGTCTGCTCCTCCTGACCGGCGCCGGCCGTCGGCGGCGCTTCGTGCATGGCCTTGTGCAGCGAGAAGTGCTCGTTGCTGGCGAACATCGGATTGAGCTGCACGGCCGGTACGCCCCAGGTGCGGGCCAGTACGCGCCCGACGTGGAAGACGATCATGTCGTAGAGGATGAGGTCCGGGCGGTCCTCGTCCAGCTGGGCCTTGACCTCGTCCAGCATCGTGATGCCGTCCTTCAGCACCGTCAGCGGGGTGTTGGCCGATTCCCGGTCCTTGGTCAGATTCAGCTTCCCGACGTCGTCGAAGGACGATGCGTACGTGATGACGTCGGCGCCGGTGAGGCGAACTGTCTCGGCCTGGCTCTCACCGGTCACGAGGCTCACCCGGTGCCCCCGGCGGATCAGCTCCTCGACGACTGCCAGGTTCGGGAAGAGATGCCCGGGGACGGGCGTGCTCATGAACAGTAGGTGCTGTCCCATGCGTGGGTGGTCCCCTCTAGATGTGGTCCATGGCCGGTGGGCCCATGGCAGACAGGCGTGCTGGTGGCCGCGGTGGACCGGTCAGGACAGGACCCGGCGCAGGTAGTTCTCGATCTCCCGGGCGGCGCGGCGCGCGCCGCCCGCCTCCTGGATGTGGCGCTGCATGTCCTGCACGTTCTTGTGGATGCCCTCGTCCACGGCGGTCTCCTCGACGGCGTTGCGCAGGGACTCGGGGGTGAAGTCGGCGGCGGCCAGGACTCGGGCGAGGCCGAGTTCGTCGACCCGGTGGACGATGGCGGCCGACGCGTAGGTCTGCGGCACCACCAGCAGCGGAACCGCCTGGGTCAACGCCTCCATGACACCGCCCATGCCGCCGTGGGTGATACACACCCGGGCGTGTTCGAGGACTGCTAGGTGCGGCACGAACGCGTGGGCCTCGATGTTCTCGGGCAGCGGGCCGAGGACCGCCGGGTCGACGCCCTTGCCCACGGTGATGACCACGTGGAACGGGGCGCCGGTGAACGCCGCCACGACCGTCTTGAAGAACTCCGGGCGGTCGTTGACGACGGTGCCCAAGGAGACCAGCACCACCGGCAGTTCGGTGTCCGAGGCCTGCCAGGTGCCGAGGAAGGACCGGTCGCTGATGCAGGGGCCCACGAAGGCGAACCGCTCGTCGAAGAGCTCACCCGCGTACTGGAAGGCCCGGGGAAGGTAGACGATCCCGAAGTCTGGTACGCGTGCGATCCATTCGCCGACCGGGGTGTCGATGCCGTTGTCCACGAGCATCGCGGTCGTCTTCGCGAACCACTGCTGCATCTCGGGCGGCATGACGGCGGCAACGCTCTCGGTGTTGTCGACCGGGGCGTCCGACTCCTCCTGCGTGAACATCGCCCGCATCATGTTGAACTTCTCGTTCGACGCGAACATAGGGTTCAGCTGGATCGACGGGAGCCCCCATTTCTCTGCCAGGACCCGGCCGACCTGTGCCGTCATGGTGTCGTAGAGGACCGCGTCGGGCCGGTCGTCGGTGAGTGACGATTCGGCCGTGGCGAGCATGACCAAGCCGTCCTCGTGGGCGACCAGAGCCATGTCCGCCCCGTCCGTGCTGCCCTTGAGCTGCTCGGGCCGGTCGAAGAGAGAGTCGTAGGGCACGGCTGTGGCGCCGGCCTCGGCGACGGCGTCCGTCACACTCGCACCGGTCACGAAGGTCACACGATGACCCTCACGTACCAGTTCCTCGATGACTGCGAGGTTGGGAAATACATGGCCGGGCTGAGGCATGCTCATGAACAGCAGATGCAGGCTCACGTGATGGGCTCCGTTGGCTAGGGGCAGTGAAAGACGCCGACAGAAGGAGCACACATCGCCCCTCGCACGAGGTCGGGCTGTCTTCGTCTTTTCTACCTCGCATTGCCAACGCGAAGGGATCCCTGCAGCCCCCTAACATCATCCTTCTTGCCTCACCCCGAACCCCTATCGACCCCTTTTCGCTTGAGATTTCCGCACGAGGGCTAGGCGCGGCCGCGAATAAGTGCATCCACACCATCGAGAACTCGGTTGAGCGCGAAGGTGAATTCGGTGTCCTGGTCGTCGGCGCTGTCGAACACACCGGCCTCGATGACCTGGTTGATGGCCGGAAAGTGCTCCTTGTCGGCAAGCCGCTCGATCAGCCGGCGATAGTCCATCATGATCTCGCCACCCGAGGAGCCGGCCTTCGCGAAAGCCTCGTACGTACTGGCCAGCATGGCGTCGTTTCGCACGATCCCCGCCAGCAACAGAATCGTCGACATCTTCTCCGATTCGTGCAGCTTCACATCGGCGAGGAACGAAAGTCCCTGCTCGACCCACGCGACCTGGTTGGGCGTGGACGGCGGTCCGCCGATGGGGACACGGATGACCCAAGCATGGCGCCTCAGCACGGCGAGGTACGACCAGCTCCAGTGTTCGAGGCCGGCCCGCCAGCCGTCGCATTCCTTCTCCGGCACGACTGGAGGGCCGAATGCCTGGTCGACCATGAGGGGAAGCAATTCATCCTTCGCCGACACATAACGGTAGAGCGACATGGTTGAGGAATTCAGTTCGCCGGCGATACGACTCATCGAGACAGCTCCGAGGCCTGATTCCTCGGCAATCTTTATGGCCGTTCGGACGATCCGCTCAAGAGTCAAGAACCGTTTGGGTCCCTTGATGACCGGCTCTCGCAACCCCCAGGCCACTTCGATACTCGTCGGCAGGCCCACTCCGGTCTCCTTGCCCATCATCCCTGCTTTCTCTTCCATCGGGTTCCTTCGGCACCAGTCATGCCATCCTCAACAACTTATCCCAAGCAAGCAGGCGGAGGACACGGGTGTCAGACGTGCAAACGACAACAGCACCGGTCGTCCGCGACGGGGGCACGGACGACCGGTGGTCTATAGGAGCGCACCTACTTAACAGCGCGCCGGGCGTGGCATGTGTTACGCGACCCGCTTTCGGAATAGCACGTCGGCGAGCACGGCCGACACCACGAGGATACCGGCGCACCAGGTCAGGGCCAGCCAGCCGCTATTTCCGAGCGGCTGATCGTTCAGCAGAGCCCGCAGCGACTCGATGACCGGGGTGACCGGCTGGTGCTCGGCCACGCCGCGCAGCCAGGACGGGAGGGTGGAGACGGGAACGAAGGCGCTGCTGACGTAGGGGACGAACATCATGATGAAGGAAAACCCGCCGGCGGCCTCGGCCGACTGGACCAGGAGTCCGAAGACGGAGGCGAGCCACGAGACGGCCAGCATGAACATCAGCAGCACTCCCACCGCGCCGAGCCAGCCCATCACGTCGGCGTCGGACCGGAACCCGATGAGCAGGGCGACGCCGAACACGATCAGGGTCGAGACGATGTTGCGCGCGACGCTGGCCACGACATGGCCGGCGAGGACGGCCGTGCCGCCGACGTCCATCGACCGCAGTCGGTCGACAATGCCGCCGTTCATGTCCATGTTGACGTTCACGGCCGTGGCCGCCCCGCCCCAGCCGGCGCAGAGCAGGAGCACACCGGGGACGACGTACCGGACGTAGTCGCCACCGGTGCTGCTCTTGATGGCACCACCGAAGAGGTAGACAAAGACGAGCATGAGCATGACCGGCATCATCACCGAGGTGATGATGGCGTCCAGGGCGCGCGAGGTCAGGCGGATGCACCGGCCGCTCATGGTGATCGCATCCTGGACGGCGGCCATCGGCCTGCTGCGGTGCCGCACCGTGCCTGCAGAAAGAGCCAGTTCAGACACCGGCGATCTCCTTGTTCTCGGAGGAGTTCTCGTTCTGGTCGCGCTGCGCGGGGCGGCCGGTCAGCGCGAGGAATACGTCGTCGAGCGTGGCCGTGTGCACCGAGAAGCTGCTGACCAGCCTGGCCTGCGGGTCGAGCTCGTCCAGCAGCGACCGCACCTGCGCCGCGCTGCCGTCGGTGGGCACGCCGATCGTCAACCGGGTGCGGTCCTCGGCGGAGACCCGGCCGGCCAGCAGGCGCAGCCCCTCGTCGTAACCGGCGTCGCCGCCGAAGACGAGGTCGAGGCGCTGACCGGCCACCCGCCGCTTGAGCTCGGCGGGGCGCCCTCGGCGACCACGCGCCCGCCGTCGATCACGGCGACCGAGTCGGCGAGCTGGTCAGCCTCTTCCAGGTACTGCGTGGTGAGGAAGATGGTGACGCCCTCTCCCAGCAGACCCGTGATGACCTCCCACATCGACCGCCGGCTGCGCGGGTCGAGACCCGTGGTGGGCTCGTCGAGGAAGATAACCGAGGGGCGGCCGACGAGCCCCGCGGCAAGGTCGAGGCGGCGACGCATGCCGCCGGAGTAGGTCGCCACCCTGCGTTTGCCGGCGTCCGCGAGGTCGAAGCGCTCCAGCAGCTCTTGGGCGCGGCGCTTGGCGTCGCGTCGCGAGACGCCCGCCAGACCGGCCATCATCCGGAGGTTCTCCGTACCGGTCTGCAGCTGGTCCACGGACACGGACTGCCCGGTGAGGCTGATGACCCGCCGCACGTCGCGCTGCTGCCGGTCGACGTCGAACCCGCACACGCGCCTGCCCGCCGTCAGCGCGCAGCAGTGTCGACAGGATCCGTACGGTCGTCGTCTTGCCCGCGCCGTTCGGACCGAGCAGCGAGAACACGCTGGCTTCCGGCACCTTCAGATCAATTCCGGCCAGGACGTCGACTTTTCCGTACGACTTCCTGAGCCCAGCCGCCTCAACGGCCCAGTTACCGCTCATTCTCCGCCTCCATGACGCGGGCCGTCCCGCTCTTCTGCGTGCGGCGCACGCAGGCCCGTGCTGTATACGCAATCTCCCTTTGCGTATGGCGCACACTAACAAGTGTGCGCCATACGCAGTAACGCGTACAAGGTACACAGTACTCTCGCGGACCGTCAAGCAACGCTCCCGCAGGGGCAGTTGCGGGAGAGCCGCACAGCCATGGATAGGGGTGCCCAGGGGCGCGCACGGCATGGATGAGGGGTTACCCCGGCCCCGCCGCGGCCGTAGCGTCGGCACCCGATGACTGATCAATACAGGGCGGCTGGAGGCGGGGACGTATGAGCACGAGTTGGGGACCGGACTTCGAAGAGGTCGTGCGCGGATTCCTGCCGTTTCTGGACGAAGGCGAACCGCTGACCGCCGAGACCGATCTGCGCGACGCGGGCCTGGATTCGCTCGGCACCGTGGAACTGCTCGGCAAGCTCGAGGCACAGTACGACGTGCGCTTCGCCGACGAGGCACTCAGCCCGGAAACCTTCACCACTCCCGGCACGCTGTGGGCCGCGGTGGCCCGGCTGAGCGAGACGCAAGCGCATTAAGACCGTGTCCTATGTGGGGCTGGCTCGTTGGGTCGGTCATGGGGCGGGCTACGTGGAGTTGGATTGTTCCGGACGGGCTGTGGGAGATCGCGGAGCCGCTGATCCCGCCGCCGAAGGTGCGGCCACAGGGCGGCGGGACGCAGGACATACCTGATGAGACGCTGTTCGCCGCGATCATCTACGTCCTGGTGTCCGGCTGTGCCTGGCGGGCTCTGCCTCCGTGCTTCGGGATATCGAAGTCGACCGCCCACCGCAGGTTCCTGATCTGGTCGAGGGCTGGCGTCTGGGGCCGGTTGCACGAGGAGATCCTGTACCGCCTGGACGACGCCGGCCTGCTCGACCTGTCCCGGGCGGTCCTCGACTCCGCCCACGTCAGGGCTAAAAGTGCCCCTATGGTTTTCGTCAAGTGGTAGCGATCTTGGGTGGTTCGTAGAAGGTGCCGTCCCGGAGCATGGCGAAGAGGACGTCGATGCGACGTCGGGCGAGGCAGACGATCGCGGCGACGTGGTGCTTGCCCTCCCGTCGTTTCCTGTCGTAGTAGGCGCATGAGTCGGGTTGGGACAGTGAGGCGAACGCGGCAAGGTAGAAGGCCCGCTTGAGCTGTTTGTTGCCTCGCCGGGCCGGCCGCTCGCCGCGTATGGAGGAGCCGGAACGGCGGGTGGCCGGCGTAGGCGGCCAGGTGGCCCGCGGTGGCGAAGCCGCTGCCGTCACCGACGTCGATAAGGATGCGGGCCGCGGTCCTGACCCCGATGCCGGGCATGGAGGTCAGGACCTGCGAAAGAGGGTGCGCCTCCAGCAGTTCCTCGATCCTGACGGCAAGGAGTTTGCGCTGGTCAAGCACGGCGGTGAGCGAGGCGGCCAGGCTGGGGACGATCAGCGCCGCAGCGTCGGTGCCGGGCACGACGACGCTCTGCTCGTCGAGCGCGTCGAAGATGTCCGCGACGAGTCGATCCGCCAAGCGCGGTGCCCTGGGCTTCAGCATGGATACCAGCCGTCGCCTGCCGGCTTTCCGTAACTGTGCTGGTGAGCCGTAGCGTTCGAGGAGGAACAGGACTGCCGGGTGATCCAGGCGAGGACCCAGGACCCGCTCGAGTGAGGGATGGATCTGGGTCAGCAGCCCGCGCAGACGGTTCTTGGTGCGGGTGACCTCGCCGGCCAGGTCGTCGTCGAAGCCCACGAGCATGTTCAGCTCGGCGATGGTCTCGTCGTCCGGCGCCAGGTCACGCAGAGTGTGCGGCATGGTGCGGGCGGCATCGGCGATGACCGCAGCGTCGCGGGCGTCGGTCTTCGACTCGCCGGGGTAGAGGTCGGCGATCCGCCGCATCGTCAGTCCCGGCAGATAAGCGACACGACAGCCGGCGTCGCGGGCAACGGCCAGCGGCAGGGCGCCGATCGAGGCTGGCTGGTCCACCACAACCAGCACTGTCCCGTGCCTGGCCTGCAGCTTCTCGAACAGCTCACGCAACCGCGGTTCACTGTTGGGCAGCGCCTTGTCGAACACTTTCTTGCCCGCCTGTGTCAGTGCGGTGCCGTGATGCTCACCCTTGCCGACGTCCAGACCGAGGTACACATGGGACTGCTGCATGATCGGGTGACAGCGGGGTTTATGCAGCCAGGGCTGCGGCTGGGGTCATGATGGTCTCGTACTCGACGGGGGTCAATCGGGCCAGGCGTTTCTGGCGCCGACGTCGGTGGTAGGTGCGCTCGATCCAGGTCACGATCGCGATCCGCAACTCCTGGCGGGTGGCCCAGGTACGGCGGTCGAGGACGTTGTTCTGCAGCAGCGCGAAGAAGCTCTCCATGGCCGCGTTGTCGCCGGCGGCACCGACTCTCCCCATCGATCCGATCATGCTGTGACGTGCGAGAACTGCGACGAACTTCCGTGAGCGGAACTGCGACCCGCGGTCGGAATGCACAATGCATCCTGCGACCTGGTCGCGACGGGCGACGGAGCATTTCACCCTCCTCGACGTCGCCCGCGACCCTTCGTGCAACGGGAACGCCTGTCAGGCCATCTCCGCCAACGGTGTGACTCCCGGTCGCGGCTCGGTCTGGCCGGACCGGGCGCCGAGTCCGCGCGAGCGGGGCCACCCGGCCACTGTCGCGCCCTTCCGGACGACCCTCGCGGTAGAGCCCGCGTGAGCGGTAGCAGTCGGACGCGAGCACGCCGCTCGAGTCGGAGCCAAGTGGGAGCCAGCGCACGCGCGTGCGACACGTGCGCCAACGAACCCTTGCCCGCCAGCAACTCCACCCCCAGCCGCACACGCGCCAGAGGATCGAAGGACTGGAAAATACGGAATCAACTTCCCGATGTCGCGCATGGCAGCCAGCAAACACACCACGAACGCGCCCGCTCTAGCAGCATGCTGCGCCCCGCGCTGATTGTGCCGCTTGCCTTCGGAGCGTTTGCGTTCGTAGAAGCGGCGTGAGTCGTCGCAGCTGCGGATTCTGATGAGCGCGGACGTGTAGAAGACGCGTTGGAGGCCGCGGTGGTAGCGCCGGGGCCTGTGCAGGTTGCCCTTGACGTTGCCCGAGTCCGTCGCGATCTGCACCCCAGGAGACCGGAGGAGTCCATCATGGGCCAGACCCCAAATGCCGCAGCACCCGCACCGCCTCGACCCCACCGTCCCGGCTCTTGGGGACGCCGGTGGCCCGGCCCGACAGCACGGCCGTCGCAGCGGCATAGGCGTCGATCGGGTCGGACTTGCCCTTCATCCGACGGGTCTTGCGGTCTGGGCGGTCCACGTCGATGACGGTGATCCCTGCGGCGGTCAGCACGCGGGCGAGCTCGGCCCCGTAGGCGCCGGTGCCCTCCACGCCCACCGCGACGAGCGTGCCGTGGGAGCGTATCCAGTCGAGCAGGTCGCGGTAGCCGCGGATGGTGGCGGGGAACTCCTGGTCGGCCAGGTGCCGTCCGACCGAGTCGATCACCGCGGCGTGGTGGGTCTGGCCGTGCGTATCGACTCCGCCGGTGATCTGCGGGGTGTTGTGCGTCATGCTGGTCGTGTCCGTCCTTGCGAGTCCGTTCCGGGGGCGGCACGCGCCGGCCGGGCGGGCGGACAAGACAGTGATGGGGCTTTTGAACCAAACTCCTATAAAGTCACGAATGCCCGTCCGGTCGCGTGTCAGTGGCTTCTCCGAGTGGATCGACGGATCCAGCGCAAGACAGTCCGACGACGTCCGTCTGCCCATGAGTCAGACCCCTCGGAGAAGCCACTGACATCCTCACTGTCTGCCCAGCTCTTCCACGTGTTCGGTGCTCTCGGGCCCTTGCGGGCGGGGTGGTCAGGACTTCTCAGGCGGTGGGTGGCGGTCCGTGCACCAGGTCGAAGAGCCGGGTGAAGTCGTCGGCCCAAGGCCAGTGTTCGGGCAGGTGGAGGGTGAGGCGCCGGGCCGAACGGGCCAGGCGGGCCGGCACGCCGATCAGATGGTCGCGGATCGTTGCGGTGGTGGCCTTGGCGTGGAACGCGGACGCCAGGGCGCCGGCGGCGCGGGTCAGATTGTGTGCGAGAGCGGCCAGCGCGAGCCAGGCGGCGTTCGCCTGGAAGTGTCCGGAGGGGCGTGGGCGAACGGGCCGTTCTTCAAGTCCGCGATCGCCTGTTCCACGACAGCGTGCCGTCTGTGGTCACGCTCGGCGTCCGTCAGTGGGAGTGGTGAGTCGGTGAAGGCGGCGTGGTAGCGCCAGGTGTCGAAGAGGGTGCCCTGCCCCTCGGGCACGGCCGCGGGGTTGAGCCGTTTGACGCGGCGCACGATCAGACGGGCGGTGACCTGCTGCTTCTTCGGCTTGGAGGTGAAGGCGGTGTAGGTGGTCTCGGCTATCTCGGCGTCTGAGATCCAGCACTGCCCCTCCTCGTCCCACACCGCCTTGGGGTACTTGATCGCCTTCCAGGCGGCTTCGTCGATGCCCGCGATCGCGGCCTTGATGGAGGCGTTCGTCCGCACCGTGATGGAGAACCGGACGTTCAGGGCCCGGCAGGCGTTCACGGCATCGGCGCCGTAGAACGCGGAGTCGGCCCGCACGACCAGCAGCCCGCTTGCGCCGCACGCTCTCGCGGTGCGGATCGATTCGGCGACGAACGCAGCCGCACTTCGGGCGGAGTTGGACGGTCCCTTGCGCAGGCGGGTGGCGGCGATCACGGGAGCGGCCAGCGGGGTGGAGACGATCCCGATCAGCGCGTTGAGGCCCTTGACCTTGCTGTATCCGTAGCCGGCTCCTGTTTGGCGTAGCCGTAGGTGCGGCGGATGGTGTCGTCGATGTCGACGTAGGCCACCTGGTCGGCGCCGGGCAGCAGTGGGGTGTGCGCGGCCAGGCGGGGCAGGAACCGGCGGGCCACCGCGTGCAGTTGCTTCACGTGTCCGTGGCTGAAGGAGCGCAGGAACGAGCCCAGCGTGGACGGCGCCCGCACCCCGCTGAACAGCCGCGGCAGCCCACCGTGCCGCAGCCGGTCCATGTCATCGATGCTGTCCGCCCCGGCGACCATGCCGCCGACCAGCGACATCAGCTTCGCCGCGGGGAAGGCCCCGGTCCCGTCCTTCGAGGCCGGCAGCCGGACGTGCTCGTCGACGAGTGCGGGCAGTGCGCACCGCTCGGCCAGCCGTACCACCGGGGCCAGCCCGCCGTACCCGACCAGATTCGGATCGTCGAACCGTGCGGAGACCCTCGCCGCGGCATGGGAAGATTGCATCTCGGAAGTGCCTTGCCGATCGTGCGTGCTGGAAGCGTGAAGAACTCCCATCATCGCAGGTCACAAGGCACTTCCTCGTTTCCGGAGAAGCTGTCCACAGGCATCAAGCCGGTGGATCCGGGCTCAGTAGAACCCAAACCTGACCGTCTTCCGCCGGTATGCCGCGGGTACACTCCACACCCGCGGACCGGCCCTGTCGCGAGGGCCGCCCCGTCCCCCGTCGTACAGCCGTCGAACCCGCGGCTGCCCATCGCCACACCTCGGAGTCCCCGGCCACGCCCGTGGACCACGTGGCCTCCGGCGGCTCTCTCGCCTTGAACCCCAGCCGGTCGACGCCTGCCCGACAGCACCAGGGGTACCTATTGCTGCACCAGCAGTTGCCGTTGCCCCTGATGCTTCCTCTCATGACGAAGGCCCCCGCCGAAGCGGGAGCCTCGCGTCTCCGCAGGTCAGGTGGCCGTCCTGAAGCTGAGTTCAAGGTGGGACTCCTGGAACACGTCCGAACCGGCGGATGGTGGCGCATATGGCGGCCATGCTGCCGGGGTGCGGGTGAACGTCGATCCGGAGCCGGGACCGGACCGGGGCGCCTTCCAGATAGGCCCCGAGCGCTACCGCATGGAGCCGGGTGTCACCGAGTACGTCATGCTGGCGCGGCTGACCGCCGGTGAACGGCGCGAGACCCGGCCGGTGTTCCTGTTCTGCGGCCAGCGGGCGATCACCAACCAGGCCGCGACCCGCTATCTCGCCCGCAACCACGAGCGGCTCGCCCGCAAGCACGGCTCGAACTCCTTCGTACTGCTGCTGAAGGTGATCAACTCGCAGGCGTACGGCCCCGATGTGGTCGAGCTGGTGGGGGATGTGACGAAGGCGGCGCAGACGCCGCTGCCGGCTCCGGCGGCGCGGGGCAGTCACCGGGCGGACTGAGCGACCGTTCAGCACCACCCGCCCGGCGCGCAGCTGACCTTCTCCTCGCCGGCGGACGACCCGTGGTCCGGGTCGCACCGCCGCGCGAGCAGTGATCTGCGGCTGCCGCCGGACGGGACTGGCCGATGTGATCCGCCGCCCCGTGGACTCGGAGCGGTGGGCCCCTCCCGGCGGCGGTGTCCCCGCTCCTGGAGCGAGGTCCCCTCCCCGCCGGGAAGAAGGGACCATCCTAGTCGAGGTCCGGGCGGGCACGTCTACGGGCGTCACCCCGGTCAGTGCTTGAGGATCTTGGACAGGAAGTCCTTGGCCCGGTCGCTGCTGGGGTTGCCGAAGAACTCGTCGGGTGCGCGGTCCTCCACGATCCGGCCGTCGGCCATGAAGACGACCCGGTGGGCGGCGGAGCGGGCGAAGCCCATCTCGTGCGTGACGACGATCATGGTCATGCCCTCGTCGGCCAGTTGCCGCATGACCTCCAGGACCTCGTTGATCATCTCCGGGTCCAGTGCGGAGGTCGGCTCGTCGAAGAGCATCGCCTTGGGCTCCATGGCCAGTGCCCGCGCGATCGCCACCCGCTGCTGCTGGCCGCCCGAGAGCTGCGCCGGGTACTTGTCGGCCTGGTCGGCGACGCCGACGCGGTCGAGGAGTTCACGGGAGCGCCGGTCGGCGTCCTCCTTCTTGCGTCCGCGGACCTTGACCTGGCCCAGCGAGACGTTCTGCAGCACGGTCCTGTGCGCGAAGAGGTTGAACGACTGGAAGACCATGCCGACATCGGCGCGCAGCCGCGCCAGCGCCTTGCCCTCGTGCGGGAGCGGCCGGCCGTCGAGGAGGATGGTGCCGGACTGGACGGTCTCCAGCCGGTTGATCGCCCGGCACAGCGTCGACTTCCCCGACCCCGACGGGCCGATGACGACGACCACCTCGCCCCGGCCCACGGTGAGCCCGATGTCCTGGAGGACATGGAGGTCCCCGAAGTACTTGTTGACGTCTCGCAGTTCGATCAGCGGTTCGCCGGCCATACCCACCCCTACTCGTTCTCGGCCGTGTGGTGGTCGCCGCAAGGTATCCACGCAAGATCACCGCATGGGCGCGACACGCACTCTCCGGTCATTAGCCGTATTAACACCGAGCCGTGGGCCAGGACTTCACGCCGGCCGGGGCTTCACGCCTCCGCGACCTCCGCGTAGAGCTGCGACAGTTCGGGCACGCCGTCGGCCGCCCACGCGTGCCCGGCGGCCACGACGTCGAACTCCCGGCCGGAGGTGAGCCGTAGGACCGGCTGGCCGTCGGAGCGGATCTCCCAGGCGGCCCCCGAGACGGTGCGCACGATGACGGTGCCGAGGTACAGTCCCGCGTCGTTGCCCAGCCAGGTCGAGGTCTCCTCGTCGTCCCGCCAGCGCGGCACCAGCTGGTCCAGGGCCTCCAACGAGGCCTGGGAGTCGTCGAGTCGGACACCCTCCCGGTATGCCTGGGAGCGCAGGAGTTCACACTCGGCGAGGAGTTCCGCGATGCCCTCGGGATCGGGAATCCCCGTTTTCCGGCGCCGGTTGCCCAGGAAGGGGATGTTCATCCCTCCAGCCTGTCATTCGTACCGCCATGTGCACCACAGGCGCGCGGGGTCGGCGGGCGGCCCGGAGGTTACACCTCGAGGTCCACGACGACCGGCGCGTGGTCGGAGGCGCCCTTGCCCTTGCGCTCCTCACGGTCCACGTAGGAGTCCTTGACGGCCTTCGCGAAGGGCTCGTTGCCGTACACCAGGTCGATGCGCATGCCCCGGTTCTTGGGGAAGCAGAGCTGGCGGTAGTCCCAGTACGTGTACGGGTGGTCGTACTTGAGGGGCGCGGGACGACGTCCGAGAGGCCGGACTCGCGCAGCGAGGCGAGAGCGGCGCGCTCGGCGGGCGTGACATGGGTGGCGCCCTCGAAGGCGGCCCGGTCGTAGACGTCGTCGTCGGCCGGCGCGATGTTGTAGTCGCCGAGGACCGCGAACGGGCGGCCGCCCGCCGCGTCACCGGCGACGGCGGCCTTCAGGGCCTCCAGCCACTGGAGCTTGTACGCGTAGTGCGGGTGGTCCACCTCGCGGCCGTTCGGCACGTACACCGACCAGACGCGCAGGGGTCCGCAGGTCGCGGCGACGGCGCGGGGCTCCACGGAGCCGTCGTAGCCGGGATCGCCCGGCAGGCCCTTGACCACGTCCGCGAGGCCGACGCGGGAGAGCACCGCCACGCCGTTCCACCGGCCGGTGGCGTGCACGGCGGACTCGTACCCCAGCTCGCGCAGTTGTTCGACCGGGAACTGCTCCTCGGCGACCTTGGCCTCCTGGAGGCACAGCACGTCCGTGCCGCTGCTCTCCAGCCAGGCCAGGAGCCTCGGCAGGCGGGCGGTGATCGAGTTCACGTTCCAGGTGGCGATGCGCATGCTCCCCAACCTACCCGGCGCCTCTGACAACGCCGGTCCGCCGGTTCACAGCTCGGCGGAGCCGCCCGGTGCGAGCCGCAGGTGCTCGGTGCCGCCGAGGGTGCCGATCTGGCGGTCGTAGATCGGGCGGGCGAGGTCGGTGAGGAGGGCGTCGTGGATGTCGTAGGCGCGCTGCGGCTTCAGCTCGCGGACGTAGTCGATGACCTCGGAGATCTTGTTCCAGGGGGCCATGACGGGCAGCATCAGCGTCTCGACCGGGCGGTCGGGGACGGTGAGCGCGTCGCCGGGGTGGAAGAGCCTGCCGTCGTCGACGAGGTAGCCGACGTTGGTGACGCGCGGGATGTCCGGGTGGATCACCGCGTGGAGTTCGCCGTGGACCTGGACGTCGAAGCCGGCGGCGGTGAAGGTGTCGCCGTGGCCGACGGTGTGCACCCGGCCCGGGAAGGCCGCGGAGAGCTGTTCGGCGACCGACCTCAGGGTCCAGATCTCGGCGGCCGGGTTCGCCTCCAGGGCGGTGCGCAGCCGGTTCTCGTCGAAGTGGTCGGGGTGCTCGTGCGTGACCAGGACGGCGTCCGCGCCGAGGGCCGCGTCCTCCTCGCTGAACATTCCGGGGTCGAGGACGAGGACGCGGCCGTCCTTCTCCAGGCGGACGCAGGCGTGCGACTTCTTCGTGAGCTTCATGCTTCCATCCTGCATCGCACGCCTGTGCGCCCGCGCGGGACTCGGTCTACTCCTGGGGCGAGGTCTCCTCGTGGACGACCCGCCGGGCCACCCGGAAGGCGGCGTTCGCCGCCGGGATGCCGCAGTAGACGGCCGCCTGGAGCAGCACCTCCTTGATCTCGTCCGGGGTGAGACCGTTGCGCAGGGCGGCCCGGGTGTGGAAGGCGAGCTCGTCCAGATGGCCGCCGGCGACGAGGGCGGTGAGGGTGACACAGCTACGGGTGCGCCGGTCGAGTCCGGGCCGGTCCCAGACCTCGCCCCAGGCGTAACGGGTGACGAGCTCCTCGAAGTCGCCCGAGAAGTCGTCGGCCTCGGCCAGGATCCGGTCGACGTACGCGTCCCCCAGCACCTCCCGGCGGACCTTGAGCCCGGTGTCGTACGGGTCGGACGCGGCGGGTGTCCCCTGCGCCGGCACGGCCGGGGCGATCTCGGCGACGGGCGCGGGCTGCGGCGGGGCGGCGACGGGCACCGGCTGCACCATCGCGGGGGCAGCGCGGTCTGGCCGGTGGCGGTGTCGTAGGCGGGCTGCCAGGCCGTCGAGAAGTGCCGTACCAGCAGGTCGGTGACGGCGGCCGGCTGCTCCACCGGCACCAGGTGGGAGGCTCCGGGTACGACGGCGAGCCGCGCGTCCGGGATCCCGGCGACCAGCGTACGGGCCTCGGCGGGGCCGGTGACCTGGTCCTCGGAGCCGACCAGCACCAGCGTCGGCACCCCGACGCTGCCGAGCCCGGCCCGCGCGTCGAACGACGCCAGCGCCTCACAGGCGGCGATGTAGCAGCCGGGGTCGGTGGTGCGGACCATCTGCACGGCCCACTCGGTGATCGCGGGCTGCGCGGCGGCGAACCCGCCGGTGAACCAGCGCTCGGGCGCGGAGCGGGCGATGGGGTCGAGCCCGTTCGTCCGTACGATCACCCCGCGCCGGCGGAACTCGTCCGCCGTACCGAAGCGGGGCGAGGCGGCGAGCAGCGCCAGCGAGGCGAGGCGCTCGGGATGGCGCAGCGCCAGCTCGATCCCGACGGCACCCCGAGCGCGCATCCGGCGTACCCGAACCGCTGCACGCCGAGCCCCTCGAGGGTGGCGAGCAGCCGCCCGGTCAGCTCGGCGACCGAGCCCGCGGGATGCGCGGGGCGCCTCCGTGCCCCGGCAGATCGAACCGGAACACACGCCACTGTCTGGTCAGCTCGGGGACCTGCCGGTCCCACATGTGCCAGGTGGTACCGAGGGACGGCCCCAAGATCAGGACTGGTAGGTGTTCTGGCCCGTCAAAGCGGTATTGCAGCGTTTCGGTCTTGCCTTCGGTCACGGGTTCACACCTTCATCTGTCATGATCTTTCACACGCCCCTGCGAGACCTCCCCATGCCTCCGCTGCTGGAAGCAGGTCCGCCACGTCCGGCTTCAGTTACCACTTCTTCGTCGTCTTCACGTTCGGGTGCCCGGCCCACATGGCGAGCGGGTGATCCGGCACCCCGGTTGTGGGCGAGGCAGGTGAGGCAGGACGCCCGAGCATCGTACAGACGGACCCTGCGAAGGCCATGTGCGTCCATTATTTTGTATGCGCGCGTTCGAAGCTGCCGACCGTTCAGCGCCTCACGTTCGTCCACGAGCACTTGACCGCCGCCCTCGTACCCCTCGCCGGGCGGAACTCCCGGTGCGCGGCGGTCACCAGAAGATCGCGATCGCCTCCAGCGTCACCTCGCGGGTGTCCTCCCGCCAGCCGGTCATCTTGCCGAGGCAGCGGGCCGTGAACGTGCCGTCCGGGATGGAGCGGCGCGCGTTCCCGGGAGCCACGACGCGCATGTGGACGGGGGCCGCTCGTCGCCGTACTCGGCCCGCAGGACGAATCCCTCCGTCACGTCCGGCACGCGCGAGAACATGCCTTTGACCGAGACGAATTCGCCGATACGGCTCAGGGTCACCGCACGGCCGTCGGCCAGGTTGTCGGCGAGGTTCCGGTTCGGGACGACCGTGAGCGTGGTCAGGTCGGCGTGGACGATGGCGTCGGCCCGGTCGAAGGCCTCCATGACCACGCCGATCACATTGATCGGTTTGTCCTTGCGCACGAACTTGCGGAACGTCTCCTGGCTGACGTCCCGCTTCAGCCGGAACCGGAACAGCCACGTCAGTATCCGGCTCCAGAAGCCGACGCTCGTGTCGACCTTCGTCCGCAGTTCGACGGCCTCCTCCAGCGCGGACCGGTAGTTGCCGAGCTCGTACAGGTCCATCACGGCCTGCTCGTCGAGGTACAGGCAGATGCTGTACGCCGACTGCCAGCGGCGCAGGTGTCTGCGCCCCTGGCGGGCATGGCGCACCAGGATCACCGCGAGCACCACCGTGCCGGCGGCCGTCACCAGCCAGACCGTCATCCACGGCCACCAAAGGCTCCACCACAGTGCGTCAGTGACAGCCACGGATCTCCTTGAAAGCCTCGGAAAGGGACGAGCCGGCGGCTTCCACCATCCGTCCGCCCGTGGTCGCCGCCGCGCGCCGCAGTTCGTCCGCGTCGGCCTCGCCGAAGTGGACGGGGTAGGTGGGGACGGTGGCGCGCACGGCGGCGGGCAGTGCCTTGTGGCGGCGTACGAACTCGGCGTAGGACAGGCCCGCGTTGTTCTCGCCGTCCGTCATCAGGACGAGCGAGACGGAGCGGTCGGGGTCGGCGGCCAGTTCGAGAGCGGCGGTGCGGTAGCCGCGGTCGAGGGCGGACCATACGGCGGTGGCGTCGCCGTAGCCGCCCCGGGCGACGGTGCCCGCGAGGGCGGTCAGATCCTTCGGGCCGGTGACGGTGACGGTCGTCTGTTCCAGCACCCGGCCGCCGAACCGGACGACGGTCAGCCGCTCGCCCCGGTAGAAGCGGGTGAACTTGCCGGAGGCGGAGGGGTCCGCGCCGCTGAGTCCGGCGAAGGCCTCACGCAGGGCGGCCATCCGGGCGCCGCGCATCGAGCCGGAGAAGTCGAGCAGGAAGACCACCTGGCTCGCGGTGCGGCGGTCGGGGTCGCCGTAGTCCGCCAACAACGTTTCGATGACGGCCGGTTGATCGGGGTAGAAGAGCGCGTTGCCGATCGGTTCGCGCAGCGGCGCGTCCCGGGTGACCGTCGTGTTCACGGGGCGGCGCACGGTGTGGCGCATGATGCGCCGCTGCACCGAGTCGCGCAGCAGCCACTTCGTGACCTTGTCGTACGCGGCGCGGTGGGCCGGGTTCAGCAGGAGCAGCGGGAAGTCCGCCAGGACCATGCCGTCCTCGGGGCGAACGACCTCCAGGTGGTCGTCGAGGCGGCCGGAAGCGTTGAGGGCGAGCAGATCGGACTCGTACGTGATGAGGGCGTTGGCCTCGTCCTGGTGGTCGGCGTAGGTGTCGACGAGGGCGGGGCCGGTGTCGGCGGTGAGGGCCTGGCCGGAACGGAAGCCGCGCAGCCGGTCGCAGGAGACGTCCTCGGGGCGCAGCGCCGCTCCGGTGCCGGCCGCGGCGGTGGCGACGCCGACGAGGGCGGAGAGCCCGCTGCCGGCGTGCCGGGGTCGGCCATGCCGAAGCGGACGGTGCCCGCGGCGGCGGCATCCGCGATGTCCGCCCAGGTGAGCCGGGAGCCGGGCACCCGGGCGCGAAGCTCACGTGCCACATCCGGCTTCAGGCCGATGACGACGGGGACGTCATGGTGGCCGTGCGCTGGAGCCCTCGGACCGCGTTTCTGTCGGTGAGACGCAGATAGTGGTCGGAGGACAGCCACGCGAGGTCGTACCGGTCGCGGTCCGGGGTCGTGGTCTCGGCGTCGGCCCGGTGGTACAGGCGCAGGTCGACGCCGGTCTCGTCCTTCAACTCGCCCAGCAGCGGGCCCAGTACGGCGAGATCGGGGCCGGCGAGGACGCGCAGCCGGACCGTGTCGTCGCCGGCGTCACCCGAGCAGGCGGTGAGGAAGGTGGCAACGAGCGCCAGGCAGAGTGCCACCAGGCCCGCACCGCGCCTCACTGGGTGCCGGGCCTGTCGGAACACTGGCCGACGATCTCGATCATCTTCTCCAGCAGGGGCAGGCTGGGCAGGACCGCGCGGGTGTCGTCGGAGGAGGTGGTGGGCGCCGGGATCTGCCGCTCGTTGAGGAACCGGGTGAGTTCGTCCCTGCTCGCACCGCTGTCGGCGCTGCGGGCCCGGAAGCCCAGTTCCATGGCACGGTGCTGGAGTTCGGGGTCCTCGCTGACCAGTTCGCCGAGCCGCGCGCCGTCGCCGGTCAGCGCGACGAGCTGGGGTTCGGTGACGAAGCGCGCGGACGGGTAGAGCAGGACGCGCTTGTCGTCGGTCTCGCCCTTGTGCGCCTCGTGCCGGAGCTGATGGGCGAGGAACTGGTGCTCGTAGATCACCGAGATCGGGGCGAGGCTCTGCCCGTCGGGGGACAGATACGTTTCGGCCCGTTCCGAGGACGGCAGGCCCTGTTCGACGAGGAGCGGCTTGATCTTCCGGGCGAGTTGCTCGGCCTCGGCCTCGCTGTCCGGTGCGTCGTTCCCGTGCTCGACGAAGGCCACGAGCCCGAGGTAGGTGCCGGCGGAGTTGGCCTCGCAGATGTCCGACGTCTGGGCGAGGATCTTGTTGCCGTTGCGGACGTGGTTCCTGTCGTCGATCTCGTTCCAGCGGTAGCCGTTCTCCGGATCACGCTGGACGCCCTTCCTCCTGCCGAGCGCGAGGTCGAGGAACTTCCGCATGTCGAGGGTGTAGTACATCGGCGGGTCGCCCGAGTCCGGCAGGCGCCCCGCGACGCCTTCCTCCGCGAGCACCTCGGCGTAGTCCCGGTAGGTGGCCAGCACGATGGGGCTGACGAAGGGGCGGTACAGCAGCGCCGGACGGTTCGCCCGGGCGCGCTCCCGGCTGATCAGGTCGGCGGCCGGCTGGCCGGAGGGAAAGACGACGTCGTATCCGTCGTAGTCCTGCTTGGCGATCTCACGCGAGCCCATGTTCGTGATGTGCACGCGGAAGCCGTGCTTCATCAGCAGCCGCTCGACTTCGGGGTCCTGGAAGAAGTCCTCTTGGAAGCCATCTTGGCCTCGATGGTGACCACCTGCCGCACCGGCAGCAGCAGATTCCCGGAGGCCACGAGCAGGACCAGCCCGATGACCGGGACGGGCAGCGCCGCCGCCAGCGCTCTGCGCAGGTGGCGGCGCGGGGTCTGGTAACGGTCAACCGCGGCTCTTCGGCGGCGGGTCTGTTCTCGGGCACCTGCGTTCTCCCCTGCTACCTGCGTTCTCCCCATGTGGCCGGGCCAGGATCGTCGGTGACGGTGGTGTACCCCGAATGGCTTTTCAGGGAACGCCGATTGAAGGTTGAGGGCATGTGGTACCTGGTCCGGGTCACGTCCGGGGAGGTGGTGTACCGGTTCCCCATGATCGGCCGGGCTCCGTACGCGCTTTGGCCGTTGGTTCCGGGAAACGTAGGATCACCTGGTCATCGCCGCGACGGGAGACAGGAAGCCGGTGTGAGTCCGGCACGGTCCCGCCACTGTGACCGGGGAGCGGTCCTCCGACATGCCACTGCGCGTCGCGCGGGAAGGCGGAGGGAGCGCGGATCCGGGAGTCAGGACACTGGTCCGTCGCGGGCCCGATCCGAGGAGCGCGGACTCCAGGAGGCTTCACGTGTCCCTGTTCACCCCTGCCCGCATGCGCGGGTTCCTTCGTGCCACGGCTGTTTCGGTCGTGCTGCTGACGGTCGGCTGCGGTGCGTCCGACGCGGGCGGCGGCGACGCGAAGAGCACCGCCGCCGTGCCCGCCGGCTTCCCCGTCACCGTCGACAACTGCGGTGTGAGGACGACGTACGACAGGCCGCCGTCGCGGGTGGTCACCATCCATCAGCACCCGGCCGAGCTGCTGCTCGCTCTCGGGCTCGAGGACCGTATGGCCGGTACGGCCTTTCCCGACTCCGCCGTGCTGCCCGAACTGCGGGAGAAGTACGAGGCGATCCCCGAACTGGCAGAGCGGGAACCGTCGTTCGAGAAGATCCTGGACGCCGAGCCCGATCTCGTCTACGGCGGTTACGGCAGCGCCTTCGCCGAGAACGAGGGCGTTCCCGTGCGGCGTTCGCCGACGCGGGCATCGACACCCACCTCAACCGTGAGTACTGCGGGGAAAAGCGGGTGACGATGAAGGACACGTACGACGAGATCCGTACCATCGGCAGGATCTTCGGTGTCCCGGAGCGGGCGGACCGGCTGGTCGACGACCTCGAGAGGCGCGTCGGCGAGGCCGCCGGCAAGGTCGAGGGCGAGCCCGGGGTGTCCGTCTTCGTCTACGACAGCGGCGACAAGAACGCCTTCACCGCGGGCGGCCGAAGCCTGGGGACCGAGCTGATCCGGCTGGCCGGCGGTGAGAACGTCTTCGCCGGTCTCGACGACGTCTTCGGCGACGTCTCCTGGGAGCAGGTCGTCGAGCGCGGGCCCGAGGTCATCGCCATCTACGACTACGCCGGTGCCGGAAGCGTCGAGGAGAAGAAGGATTTCCTGCTCTCCCAGCCCGCGCTCGCCGACGTACCCGCCGTCAGGAACAAGCGGTTCGTCGTGCTGCCGCTGACCGCCACCCTCGTCGGCATCCGCTCCGCCTACGCCGTCGAGGACCTGGCTCGCGGGCTGCACCCCGAGAGCTTCCGGTGAGCCGAGCCGCCGTCGAGCGGGCCGGCCGTACGCGTTCGGCCGTCACGCTGCTCGTCCTCACCGTCCTGCTGCTCGGCTCCGTCACGGCGGGGCTCGCGATCGGTTCGGTCCGGGTGCCGCCCGGTCAGGTGTGGGGCATCGTGACGCACGCGCTCGGTGCCGGCTGGCAGGAGCCCGACTGGTCGCGGGCACGGGAGACCATCGTGCTGGACGTGCGGGCGCCGCGGGTGCTGCTCGGCGCGGTCACCGGGGCCGGTCTGGCGGTGATCGGTACCGCATTGCAGGCCCTGGTGCGCAATCCGCTCGCCGAGCCCTATCTGCTCGGCGTCTCCTCGGGGCCTCCTCGGCGCGGTCTCCGTGATCGTGTTCGGGGTCACCCTCTTCGGGCCGGTGTCGCTGTCGGTGGCCGCGTTCGTGGGCGCCCTGGGCGCGCTGCTGCTGGTGTACGGCACCGCCCGCACCGGCGGACGCATCACCTCGTCACGGCTCGTGCTGTCCGGGGTGGCGGTCGCCGCGATACTCACCGCCGTACTCGATCTGCTGCTGCTCACCACCGACCGGGGCAACGAGACCCGCGCGGTCCTCGCCTGGACCCTCGGCGGCCTCGGCGGAGTCGCCTGGGGCACGCTGTGGCTGCCGGGCCTGGCGCTGTTGATCGGCATCGGTGTGCTGGCCGCGCAGGCCCGCAATCTGAATCTGCTGCTGGCCGGTGAGGAGGCGGCCACCACGATGGGCCTGGACGTGGCCCGGTTCCGCGCCCGGCTGTTCGTCGTGGTCTCCCTCGTCACGGGTGTGCTGGTCGCGGCGGCCGGGCCGATCGGTTTCGTCGGTCTGATGACGCCGCACATCGTGCGTCTGTTCGTCGGCGGTGATCACCGCCGGGTCCTGCCGACGGCGGCGCTCGGCGGGGCGGTGTTCCTCGTCTGGGCGGACATCGCCGCGCGGACGGTCGCCGCGCCGATGGAGATACCCGTCGGCGTCCTCACGGCCCTGTGCGGCGGGCCCTTCTTCCTGTGGCTGATGCGCCGGGACGCCCGGCGCGGCACCGACCGAGGAGTGGCATGACCGCGACCGAACTGAGCGTCGAGGCGGTCACCCTCACCGCCGGGGCCCGTCAGCTGGTGCGCGAGGTCTCGCTGACCGCCCGCGCGGGCGAGACGATCGGCCTAGTGGGCCCCAACGGCAGTGGCAAGTCCAGTCTCCTGCGCGCCGTTTACCGCGTCCTGCGGCCCGATACCGGTCGGGTCCTGGTCGACGGGGACGACGTCCGGGCGCTGCCGGTGCGGCAACTGGCCCGTACCGTGGCGGCGGTGGTGCAGGACTCGGCGGCCGACTTCGACCTCGCCGTGCGCGAGGTCGTGGCGATGGGCCGCACCCCGCACAAGCGGCTCCTCGCCGGTGACACCCCGGAGGACGCCGACATCGTCGGCTCCGCGCTGCTGGCGGTCGACGCCGTGCAGCTGGCCGACCGCCCGTTCGACCGGCTCTCCGGCGGTGAGCGCCAGCGCGTTCTCATCGCGCGTGCCCTCGCCCAGCAGCCCGCCCTCCTCGTCCTCGACGAGCCCACGAACCATCTCGACATCCGGCACCAGCTGTCCGTGCTCGGCACCCTGCGCCGGCTGCCCGTCACGGTGCTGCTCGCCCTGCACGACCTCAACCTGGCCGCCTACTACTGCGACCGCCTCTACGTCCTGCACGCCGGCGGGATCACCGCTTCGGGACCGCCCGCCGAGGTGCTGACGCCCCGCTTGCTGGCCGAGGTCTACGGCGTGGCGGCGGAGGTCGCCGTCCATCCGCGCACAGGCGCCCCGCAGGTGACGTTCCTCCCGGACGGCTGAGGAACCCGGTCCCGGGGCTCACAGCTCGCCCGGTGTGTCCAGGCCGGTCAGGGCGCCGACGGGGTCGGGGTCGGGGTGCCCCGGGGCCACCAGTCGTCGTGGCCGGGTTCGGACTCGTAGGCGTACCAGAGGTGGTCGCGGCCGAGGCGGAGCTGGACATGACCGCGGGGGTGGGTGAGGTGGTTGCGCCAGGGGCGGAAGGCGGGGAGGTCGGCGGCGAGGAGGAGCGGGCGGGCGCGGTCGAAGCGGCCGGCCGGCGGGTCCCAGGGCTCCTCCAGGACGGCGAGGCCGGTCGGGCCGCCCTGCCGCCAGGCGGCGACCGCGCGGGCCAGCTCGGCGGGGGTACGGCCGGCCGCCCGGGCGAGGGAGGAGTACAGGGCGCGGGTGGTGGCGGTCAGGCCGGAGCCGGGGCGGGCGGCGGCGACGCGCACCGCGTCCTGCCACAGGGGAGCCCGCCCACCGGGTCGCGGCCGGTGGTGAGCAGGGCGTGCGCGCGGGCGGCGGCGTCGGTGGCGAGCTGGTCCAGCGCGAACGGGTCCGGCCCGCCCGGCGCGGCCGGGTACACGGGCGGCTGTTCGGGGTGCGGCGGCGGAGGCAGCGGGGCCGGGAGGGGACTCGGCCGGGCCGGGTGAGGGCCTCGGTCGCCCGGATGCCGGGGAGGGTTCCGGTTCGCGTTCCTGGGCGGCGCGGGCCGCGCGGGTGGCGCTGAGCCGGGACAGCGCGTCGACGACCTGGCGTTCACCGCGGCCGCGCAGCAGGAGCAGGACGAACGGGTCGGCGTCGAGCAGCCGGGCCGTCTGGTAGCACAGGGCGGCGGCGTGCTTGCAGGGGTGCCCCGAGTCGGGGCAGCTGCAACGCGGGTCGAGGTCGCCGGGGCCGGGCAGCAGCGGGACTCCGCAGTCGGCGAGGGACTGCGGCATCTCCTTGTCGAGCAGCGCCGCGATATGGCCGGGGCGGTCGGCGGCGGCGTCCAGGAACCGCTCCCAGTCGGTGTCCGCGAACGTCCGCAGCCGCACCTGTACCCGGTACGGGCGTGGGCGGCTGCCCCGCACGTACGCCAGCACGAGTCCCGGCGTGACGGTGATGGCGTCCACGTGCCCCTGCTCGGCGTACCCGCGTCCGCGTGCGAGCCGGGCGGTGTCCAGCGCGCCCTCCTCCAGTGCCGTGACCCAGGCGTCACCCCACCAGGTCTCGGCGAAGCGCCCGGCGTCGGAGGGGCGGGACGGGAACGGCGGGTAGGTACGGCGCAGGTCGCCGTCCCGGGCGGGGGCGGCCATGGAGCGGGGGTGTGGGCGGCGGATTCGGGGGTGCGGTTTCGCGCGGGGTGCGGGGTGGCCGGGGTGCGGCCGCGACGTCTCGGGCGGGGGTGGTCGGGGGGACGTCGTGCGGGCGCGCGGGGGTGGTGTTCGGGGCGGGGGTGGTCGGAGGGCGGCCGTCCGGGCGCACGTGATCGGCCTGGGCGGGGGCGGCGTCCGGGCCGGGGGCGGCCGAAGGGGCGCCGTGTGGGCGCGCGTGACCGGGTGTTGCGGGGCCGGTGTCCGGGCCGGCGGCCGCCGTGTCCGGACCGGGAGTGGCCGAACCGCCGTCGTGCGAGCGCACGTCATCGGCGGTCGCCGGACCGGGGGTGGTCGGAGGACCGTCGTGTGGGCGCGCGTGACCGGCCGTCGCCGCCGGACCGGGGTGGCCGAACGGCCATCGCGTGAGCGCACATCATCAGCGGTCGCCGGACCGGGGGTGGTCGGAGGACCGTCGTGTGGGCGCGCGTGACCGGCCGTCGCCGCCGGACCGGGGTGGCCGAACGGCCATCGCGTGAGCGCACATCATCAGCGGTCGCCGGACCGGGGGTGGTCGGAGGACCGTCGTGTGGGCGCGCGTGACCGGCCGTCGCCGCCGGACCGGGGGTGGCCGAACGGCCATCGCGTGAGCGCACATCATCAGCGGTCGCCGGACCGGGGTGATCCGGGACCGTTTCGGGCAGGCGAAAAGCGTCCATGAGCGCTTCCCGCACCTCGCGGGCGCGGGCGTCGGCGGCCCGGTCGCCGCGGGTCGTGCGGGGACGCGGGGGCCGGGGCGCGTCGCTCGGGGGCTCGGCGTCCGTCGCGCGGTCGCCGGGTGCCGGGCGCTCCCGCAGCGCCCCCGCGCGGGCCGAACGCAACGCCTCGCGCGCGACATCCCCCGGGCGCCGGGCGGTCGCGGCCCCGGGCGACGGCTTCCCGGACGGCTCCTCGTCGGCGACCTTCACGTCGTCGGGAACGAGGCGCGCCGGTACGTCGGTGTCCTCCCGGTCCGGTTCGGCGGCGTCGGCGCATGCCCCCGCGCCGCGCCGGGCCCGTACCGCCTGCCGCAGTGCCTCGCGGGCCGCGTCGCCCGGCCGGGCGCCGGGGCCGGACGGCTCGGGGGTGGAGGGCTCGGGGGCGGACGGCCGGTCCGTACTGGGCGCGGGCTCGTCCGTGGCCGCCGGTTCGCCGGTCGTGCGGGCGCGGGCCGCGCGCAGGGCCTCGCGGGCCTCGTCGGAGGGGCGGGGGTCATGCCGTCCTCCGCAGGGACACCAGGTCGGACAGGTCGCGGTCGGACAGCTCCGTGAGGGCCGACTCGCCGGAGCCGAGGATCGCGTCGGCGAGGGCGCGCTTGGACTCCAGCATCTCGGCGATACGGTCCTCGACCGTGCCCTCGGTGACCAGGCGGTGGACCTGGACGGGCTGGGTCTGTCCGATGCGGTACGCGCGGTCGGTGGCCTGCTCCTCCACCGCCGGGTTCCACCAGCGGTCGAAGTGGACGACATGGCCCGCGCGGGTGAGGTTGAGGCCGGTGCCGGCGGCCTTGAGGGAGAGCACCAGGACGGGGTCGCGCCGCTCTGGAAGCGGTCCACCATGCGCTCGCGCTCCGGCACCGCCGTACCCCGTGCAGGAGCTCGACGGGGACGGCGCGCTCGGCGAGGTGGGCGGTGATCAGACGGGCCATGCCCACGTACTGCGTGAAGACGAGGGCGGAGCCGTCCTCGGCGAGCAGGGTGTCCAGGAGCTCGTCCAGCAGGGCGAGTTTGCCGGAACGGACGGCGAGCCGGTCGCTCCCCGAGCGCTCCTCCTTCAGATAGAGCGCCGGGTGGTCGCAGATCTGCTTCAGGGAGGTCAGCAGCTTCAGGACCAGTCCGCGCCGGCCCATGCCCTGCGCGGCCTCGATGGCGTACATCGACTCGCGCACCACCGCCTCGTAGAGCGCGGCCTGTTCGCGGGTGAGCGGGACGGGGTGGTCCGTCTCCGTCTTGGGCGGCAGTTCGGGGACGATGCCGGGGTCGGACTTCTTGCGCCGCAGCAGGAAGGGGCGGACCAGCCGGGCGAGCCGCTCGGCGGCCTCCTGGTCCTCGCCGGCCTCCACCGCGCGCGCGTGCCGGGCGCGGAAGGACTTCAGGGGGCCGAGGAGTCCGGGGTCGTCCAGTCGAGGAGGGCCCACAGCTCGGAGAGGTTGTTCTCCACGGGGGTGCCGGTGAGCGCCACGCGCGCGGGGGCCGGGATCGTACGCAGGGCCTTCGCGGTCGCGGAGTGGGGGTTCTTGACGTGCTGTGCCTCGTCGGCGACGACCATGCCCCAGCTCCGCTCGGCGAGGTCGGGTGCGGTGGAGCGCATGGTGCCGTAGGTGGTGAGGACGAAGCCGCCGTCGAGGCCGTCCAGGGAGCGGTCGGGGCCGTGGAAGCGGCGGACGGGGACGCCGGGGGCGAACCGGGTGATCTCCCGCTGCCAGTTGCCGAGCAGCGAGGCGGGGCAGACCACCAGGGTCGGCTCGGTGCGGGCCCGTTTGAGGTGGAGTGCGATGAGGGTGATGGTCTTGCCCAGGCCCATGTCGTCGGCGAGGCAGCCGCCGAGGCCGAGGGAGGTCATGAGGTCGAGCCAGGCCAGGCCCCGCAGCTGGTAGTCGCGCAGGGTGGCGTCGAGGCCGGGCGGCGGCTCGGCGGGCCGTACCCCGGTGGTGAGGCGGTCCCGGAGGGCGGCGAGGGCACCGGCCGGTACCGCCTCGACCGTCTCGCCGTCGACCTCCGCGTGGCCGGTGAGGGCGACGGACAGCGCGTCGACCGGGTCGAGCAGCCCCAGGTCCCGCTTGCGGGCCTTGCGGACGAGGGCGGGGTCGACGAGCACCCACTGGTCGCGCAGCCGTACGACGGGACGGTGGGCCTCGGCCAGGGTGTCCATCTCTGCCTCGGTGAGCGGGTCGCCGCGCAGGGCGAGCTGCCAGCCGAACCGCAGCAGGTCCTCGCTCTCGAAGAAGCCGGTGCCGTCGGTGGCCGAGCCGGGGGCGGAGCGGACGACGGCGGTGGCGGTCAGGTCCTGGGCGAGGTCGCGGGGCCAGTGCACGGCGACCCCGGCCGCGCCGAGCCGGGTGGCCGCCACCCCGAGCAGGTCGTTCAGCTCGTCCTCGGTGAGCGCCAGGACGTCCGGTGCGTCCTGGTCGGAGAGCCGGTCCAGGGGCGGCCAGACACGGGCCGCGCGGCGCACCGCGAGGGCGGTGTCCACGCGCGCGCGGGGGCCGAAGGCGCTGTCCGCCCCGCCCGCCCACAGGGTCGCCGCGTCGGCCACCAGGGTGGGGTCGGCGAGGCTGTGCACCTGCACGATCGCGGCACCGGCGCTCCGCGCGGCGCCCGCGTCCCCGCCGGCTCCCTCACCGGCGTCGAAGAGGTCGTAGGCGGACAGGTCGAGGCGGAGCGAGATCCGTACGCCGGCGTCCATGCCGGCGGCGACCTCGGCGGCCCAGTCCCGCGCTCCGGGCAGCCGCTGCGGCTTCCGGGCGGCGAACGGCAGTCCGGAGGCGTACGGCGCGGCGGGGGTGCGGGGCAGGGTGTCGGCGACCGCGTCCAGGAAGGCGCGCACCAGCGCCTCGGGGCGGGGCAGCCGAAGGGGCCGGGGCCGGGCAGCGGGACGGCGTGGCCCTCGTACGGCAGGGCGGCGGCGACGGCGCGCAGGTGCGCCGCGTCGTCGGGGTCGAGCGGGCCGGCCCGCCAGGCGTCGTGGCCGGTGGGGGTGAGGCCGGGCAGCAGGCGGCCGCGCGCGGTGAGCCGCAGGGCGTGCAGGGCGGCGGCGCCCCAGCAGGCGGTGGCGGGATGGGCCGCGGGGTCGTGCCGGGCGCGGACCAGCAGCGGGAGGGCCTCGTCGACGGGGAGGGTGAGGGCGGGCACCGTGCGGCGGCGCACTCCCGCGCCGTGCGGGCGGACGACGGTGAGGTCCGTGCGCGGCCCGGGGACGTCGTCCGGCGGGCCCTCGCCGCCGGGGGCGGCCTCGGGGTCGTAGAAGGCGATACGGCCCTCGCGCGGGAGGGGCGCCGGGAGGAAGACGGCCGCGAGCCGGACGGGGATGTCCGCACCGGCCGTCCCGCCCGTGCCGTCCGGCCCGGTGGTCTCCCGCTGGCTCATACGTCTTGTCACCTCCCGCCCGCGTGTCGGGCTCAGTCGTCTCCGACTCTACGGGCGGGGTCTGACAATCGGTCCCGGCGGCCTGTGGAAGGGGCCGGGTCAGGGCACCGTGCGGGAGACGACGTACACCCTCGGATAGCCCGGCTTGTCGTGGTTGACGACGATGTCGTGCGTGGGCGCCGGGGCCTTCTGGTGGTGGACGAGGCCGGACCAGGTGCCGGGTCCGGCCAGGGTCCAGCCCGAGACGTCCCGGTCGCGCTCGCTGATGGTGAGGGCGTCGCGCGTCAGTTCGCTCTGCTGCACGCCGAGGCTGGTGAGGAAGGCGCTCAGGCCCGCGTCGGTGGTCTCGAACTCGACGTAGAGGCGGCTCGTCTTCCAGTTGTTGGTCTCGTACGAGGCCACCCACCACGCGGGGTGCGGGACGGGTACCTGGTAGAGGCGGCGCTGCACCTTCGACGGCCAGCCCTCGGTGAGGCCGGTCGCGGAGTACTTGGCCTCCTTGTCCTTGCCGCTGGCCCGGCTCTGGTTCGCGGAGATCACCAGATACCCGGCCGGGACACCGATGAGCAGCACGATGATCAGCAGGGTGAGTGCCCTGCGGCGGATCATGTGCCGCCGGTCCTCGACCGGGCGGGGCTCGCCGGGAGGACTCGGCTGCGGGAGGAACTCGCCGCTCACAGCGACTCCCGGGTGGTACGGCGGGTCTCCGCGTACCGCTCGTAGCGTTCGTAGCGCTCGACCCGGCGGCGCTTGGCGCGGCGGAAGCGGCGGGCGACCAGCCGGGCCAGGTCGGCGGCGCCGACCATGCCGGCCTCGGGGCCGAGCTGCGCGCGGACGATATGGGCCTCCGGGCGGTAGCCGCGGCCGGTGAGATGCCGTTTGAAGGCGTCCCGCGCGGGGCCGATCAGCAGGTCGTCGGCGGCGGAGACGCCACCGCCGATGACGAAGCAGGAGGGGTCGAGGGCGGCGGCGAGGTTGGCGATGCCGACGCCGAGCCACTGTCCGATGTCCTGGAGCAGCTCGATACACATGGCGTCGCCGTCGCGGGCCAGCTCGGTGATCATCGGGCCGCTGATGTCGGCGATGTTTCCTTTGACGTGCTCGATGATGCCGTAGGCGACCGGTGAGTCGGCGGCGGCCAGTTCGCGTGCCTCGCGGACGAGCGCGTTGCCGGAGCTGTACTGCTCCCAGCAGCCGCGGTTGCCGCAGGGGCAGCGGTGGCCGCCGGGGACGACCTGCATATGGCCGAACTCGCCGGCCACCCCGTACTTGCCGCGCTTGACCTGCCCGTCCTCCAGGATCGCGCCGCCGATGCCGGTGCCGAGCGTGATCATGACGAGGTGGTCCTCGCCGCGGCCGGCGCCGAAGCGCCACTCGGCCCAGGCGGCGGAATTGGCGTCGTTGTCCACCAGGACGGGGACGGCGAGACGGCCGGCGAGGCGGTCGCGCAGCGGCTCGTTGCGCCAGGACAGGTGGGGGCGAACAGGACGCGGTTGCGGTCGGCGTCGACCCAGCCGGCCGCGCCGATGCCGACGGCGTGCACGTCGTGGCGGTCGGAGAGGTCCAGTACCAGTTCGACGATGGTGTCCTCGACGACTTTGGGGCTCTTGGACTTGTCCGGGGTCTCCGTGCGCAGCCGCTCCAGGATGTTGCCGTCGGGGTCGACGACGCCCGCCATCACCTTGGTGCCGCCGATATCGATGCCGACCGTCGGGACGCGGGGCGCCGTCAGGAGGAGCGGCGCTCCCGGGTGCCGACGGTTCTCAGGACCGGGGCGCGCCGGGAGCCGATGGGGGCGGTGAAGTCGCGGTAGGTGCTCATCGTGTGCGATTGTGCCGCACCGGTGCGGTGGTTGTGGTGCGGGGCAGGTGGGGGACGGTGCGGGTCACTGCCGGGTGCGGGTGGGCGGGGGCCGGTCGCGCCCGCGTGGTGGAGCCGCTCCGAACGTAGATCATCCAGGGTGTTTTTCACATTGTCCGGACATTGCGGCTCGTCAGGGGCGAACAAGGAGTTGGAACTCGAACGAGTAGCGGGCGGGGCGGTAGGTGTGGGTGCCGTATTCGACCGCGCGGCCGGTGTCGTCGAAGGTGACGCGCCGCATGGTGAGCAGGGGGCGCCGGGCTCCTCGCCCAGGCGTGCGGCCTCGCCGGCCGTGGCGGCGCGGGCGCCGATCGTCTGGCGGGCGCTGTGCAGGGTGATCCCGGCGGCCCGCATCAGCCGGTAGAGGCCGGTGGCCTCGAGCTGGGCGGTGTCGAGGTCGAGCAGGCCGGGCGGCAGGTAGTTGCACAGGTACGCCATCGGCTCGCCGTGGGTGAGCCGCAGCCGTTCGATCCGGTGCAGTTCGCTGTTCTCGGCCACCCCGAGCGCGGCCGCGACCTCGGCGGACGCGGTGACGACGGTGTTGACGAGGACCTGGGTGGCGGGGCGCTGCCCGGCCGTCTCCAGGTCGTCGTAGAGGCTGCTCAGTTCCAGGGGCGCTTGACCTGGCTGTGCACCACCTGGGTGCCGACCCCGCGGCGGCGCACCAGCAGCCCCTTGTCGACCAGGGACTGGATGGCCTGGCGGACGGTCGGCCGGGACAGGCCGAGCCGCGCGGCGAGCTCGATCTCGTTGCCCAGCAGGGTGCCGGGGTCAGCACGCCGTGCTCGATGGCGGACTCCAACTGTTGGGACAGCTGGTAGTACAACGGCACGGGGAACCCCGGTCGACGCTCAGCTCCAGCTGTACGGTCGGGTCCACTTCTGGTTTGGGCACGGGCCGAGCGTAGCCCCGCGCGGTGGTGACGGGAAGGTGTGTGGTTCGGTTGTCCGGACATACGGATTGACAGGGAGCGGCGCGGGCCCCACTTTGTTTCCATGCGCATCGGGGTCATCGGTACGGGCCGTATCGGCACCATTCACGCCCACACACTCAGCAGGCACCGCGACGTCGGGTCCCTGATCGTCACGGACGTCGATCCGGCGCGGGCCCAGGCCCTCGCGCTGCGGCTCGGCGAGACGGCGGCACCCGGGGTGGACGAGATCTACACCTGGGGGTGGACGCCGTGGTGATCACGGCGGCCACGTCCGCCCACGCCGATCTGATCGGCCGGGCGGCACGCGCGGGGCTGCCGGTGTTCTGCGAGAAGCCCATCGCCCTGGACCTCGCGGGGACGTTACAGGCGATCACCGAGGTGGAGACCGCCGGGACCGTCCTTCAGATGGGGTTCCAGCGCCGCTTCGACGCCGGGTACAAGGGCGCGCGGGAGGCGGTGCGCTCGGGCAGGCTCGGGCGGCTGCACACCGTACGGGCGATGAGCAGTGACGCGGAGCCGCCGCCGGCCGGGTATCTGGCGCAGTCCGGCGGGCTGTACCGGGACTCCCTGATCCATGACTTCGACATCCTGCGCTGGGTGACCGGCCGGGAGATCACGGAGGTGTACGCGGCCGGGTCCGACGCCGGTCCGGCGGTGTTCCGCGAGCTGGGCGACGTGGACACCGGCGCGGCGCTCCTCACCCTCGACGACGGCACGCTCGCCACGCTGACGGCGACCCGGCTGAACGGCGCCGGTTACGACGTCCGGATGGAGCTCGCCGGGGAGCGGGACCAGATCGTCGTGGGCCTGGACGACCGTACGCCGATCGCGTCCACCGAGCCGACCGGACCGCCGGCCGCGGACAAGCCGTGGACGGGGTTCCTGGAGCGGTTCGGGCCCGCGTACGAGGCCGAGCTGAACGAGTTCGTGGAGGTGGTGCGGGGTGAGCGGGCCAACCCCTGTGACGGGCGGGAGGCCCTTCAGGCGCTGCTGGCCGCGGAGGCGTGCGAGCTGTCCCGGCGGGAGCGCAGGCCGGTCCGGCCGGCGGAACTGATGAGCGGGGCGACGGCGGCGTACACCTGAGATCAGTGGTCCCCGGGTTCCTCCAGGAGGCCCGCGTCGTGGGCGAGCAGGGCGATCTGGACGCGGTTGTTCAGCTCGAGCTTGGCCAGGACGCGGGACACGTGGGTCTTGACCGTGGCGACGCTCATGTACAGCTCGGCCGCGATGTCGGCGTTGGCCAGGCCCCGGCCGACCGCGACGGCGACCTCGCGTTCGCGGTCGTTGAGGCCGGCCAGGCGCGCACGCGCGCGGGTGCGCCGGGTGCCGGCGGAGGTGCCGGCCGCGTGCGCCATCAGCTGCCGGGTGACGGTGGGCGACAGCACCGGGTCGCCGGCCGCGACCCGGCGCACCGCGGCGACGATCTCGGCGGGCGGGGTGTCCTTGAGGACGAACCCGGCGGCCCCCGCGCGGAGCGCGCGCAGCACCTGCTCGTCGGCGTGGAAGGTGGTCAGCACCACGACCTGCGGGGCGTCCTCGCGCGAGCGCAGCGCCTCGGTGGCGGTGAGGCCGTCCACCGTCGGCATCCGGATGTCCATGAGGACGACGTCCGGGCGGGTGCGGTCGGCGAGCGCCGCGACCTCACTCCCGTCGGCGGCCTCGCCGACGATCTCGATGTCGTCCGCGCCGCCCAGCATGAAGGACAGCCCGGCCCGCACCAGCGGGTCGTCGTCGACGAGGAGCACTCTGATCGCAGTCATGGCCCGTACGTAATCACGGCCGGACCGGACGGCGACAAACGGAACGGCCGATCCCGGTTCACCCCACGGCAGCCGCGCCCGTATCTCGAACCCGCCGTCCGGCGCGGGCCCGTGTTCCAGGGTCCCGCCCGCCAGGGTCGCGCGTTCGGTGAGCCCGATCAGGCCCTGCCCGGCACCGGGCACATGCGGTACGTCCCCTCCGGGGCGGGGTTGCGCACGCTCACGGTGAGGCCCTCCCCGGGCCGCCGCCGACCGCCACGGTGACCTCGGTGCCGGGCGCGTGCTTACGGGCGTTGGTCAGGCCCTCCTGCGCGATCCGGTAGGCGGTGCGGCCCACGGAGGCGGGGACGCCGGCCGGGTCGGTGACGCACTGCCCCAGGGTGACCTTCATACCGGCCTCCCGGGACTCGGCGACCAGGGTGTCGAGCGCGGCGAGCGTCGGCTGCGGCCGGCCGGCGTCGTCGGACTCGCCGGCCCGCAGTACGCCGATGATCTCCCGCAGGTCCTGCAGCGCCTCGTGCGCGCTCTCCCGGATGACACCGGCCGCCCGCGCGACCTCCTCGCGCGGGGCGTCGGGCCGGAACTCGAGGGCGCCCGCGTGCACGCTCAGCAGCGTCAGCCGGTGCGCGAGCACGTCGTGCATCTCACGCGCGATGGCCTCCCGCGCGAGCTGCTGCGCCTGCTCGGCCCGCAGCCGCGCCTCGGTCTCGGCCCGCCGCGCCCGGTCCCGCAGGCTCAGCATCAACTGCCGCTTGGACCGTACGAACATGCCCCAGCCGACGGTCGCGGCCGTCAGCACGAGGAACAGGACGAGCACGGCGAGATACGGCAGATCGGGGTCCGGGCGCCACCAGAAGTAGAGCGGCACCAGCACCGTCTGCGCGCCGCTCACCCAGGCCACGTACCGGAACGGCCGGTGCACGGCGAGCGTGAACAGGGCGATGATCGCCACGCCGCCGGAGGTCTCCGAGACGAAGCTGACCGGCACCATGACGGCGGCCAGGGCCAGCGGCCAGCGGCGGCGCAGCCAGACCGCGGTGCAGGACAGCGCGCCGAGGAACTGGTCGGTGACGGCCAGCGCGTGCGGGATGTTCCGGCTGTCGTCGAGCGTCTCGGCGCCCAGCAGGCCCAGCAGGACGGCGAACAGGAAGCAGGCGAAGTCGACGGCCCAGTCGCGCACGGTGCGCCGGGGCCTGCGCCCGGAGCGGGTCGCGTCGGGGTCGAGTTCATGGATGAGGGCGGACGGGAAGAACCATCGGCGCCCCGTGGACATCAGGGCGGTCTCTTCCGCCTTGTCACCAGTCACAGTCGACAAATCTACGCACGGTGCGGGTGCCGGGACCGCCGCGCGGGCGGGATCTCCTACCAAAGTCGGGCCGCCGCAGACTTTCGGCGTGCGGCCCGCGCGGGAGTGCCCTCTTTCGTCGGGAGGGGCTCGCCCCGCGGCCGATGCGTGCGGGGGCCCGCGGGGCGAGAGTCGGTGGCATGAAGCGACTGCTGGAGATTCTGGGGTTCCTCGCCGTGGTGCAGGGGTGGTGGGTCTGGTGAGCGCGCTCGCCGACTGGGACTGGGGGTTCGTGCAGCGGCTCGGATTCCTCGACGGCTACGAGGTGTACGCGAGCATCGCCCTGCTGGTGCTGGGCTGTGCCCTGGTCGCCGCCGCGGAGAGCCGGAAGTCCGGCTGACCGCCGGCCCCGCCGGCCCCGCGGGTCAGCGGGCTCCTAGAGCTCGTACTCGCCGTACGCGGGGCGGCCCGCGACGTCGTACGTCCGGACGGAGACGCCCTTGCTCGTGGTCTCGCCGCCGGTGTGCCGGAAGGCGGTGGGCGTCGAGCCCTCGGGGAACAGCCGGCGTCCGGCGCCGAGGACGACGGGGTACGTCAGCAGGTGCAGGGTGTCCACCAGGCCGAGCGCGAACAGGGACCGGGCGAGGTCACCGCTGCCGTGCACCTGGAGTTCGCCGTCGGTGCGCTCCTTGAGGACGGTGACCTCCTTGGCGAGGTCGCCACCGATCACGGTGGTGTTGGCCCACGCGGGGTCTTGGAGGGTGGTGGAGGCGACGTACTTGGGCAGTGTGTTGAGTTTGCCGGCGACCGGGTCGGCGGGGTCGGTCACCTTCGGCCAGGACGCGGCGAAGATGTCGTACGTACGACGCCCGAGGAGGAAGGCGCCCACGCGGGAGAACACCCCGTCCACGAACCGGCCGAAGTCGTCGTCGAGGTAGGGAACACTCCAGCCGCCTTGGCCGAAGCCGTCCCTGGTGTCCTCCTGGGGGCCGCCGGGGCCTTGGTGGACGCCGTCGAGACTGACGAAGGTGAGGACCACGAGCTTGCCCATGAGGGGCTGCCTTTCGGAGTGCGGGCTTTCGGTGTGCGGGTCGGTGTGACGCCATGAGGGCAGACCGCGGCGGAGGCCGCAACTCATCGGCGGCCCGTCAGGTCGACGTCCGTTCGCCGCCAGCGTGCGGGGCGGGCGGGCGCTGGGATGGGGACATGACGAATGTGGAGAAGAAGACCACCCTGTCCGGCAAAGTGGCGCTGGTGACCGGCGGCAGCCGCGGTATCGGCGCGGCGACGGCACTGCGGCTCGCGCGGGAGGGCGCGGATGTCGCGGTGACCTATGTGAACGGCAAGGACGCGGCCGGGGAGGTCGTCCGCGCGGTGCAGGCGACGGGGCGCCGCGCGGTGGCCCTGCGGGCGGACGCCGGTGACGCGGAGGAGGCGGCGGGGGCGGTGGACGCCGCCGTACGGGCGCTGGGCAGGCTCGACGTGCTGGTGAACAACGCGGGTGTCGGTGTGCTCGGGCCGCTGGAGTCCCTGTCCCCGGCGGATGTCGACCGGGTGCTCGCGGTGAATGTGCGCGGGTGTTCCTCGCGTCGCGGGCGGCGGCCGCGCGGATGTCCGACGGGGGCCGGATCATCACGATCGGTACGTGCATGACGCAGCGGGTGCCGGGGCCGGGCGGGACGCTGTACGCGATGAGCAAGTCGGCGCTGGTGGGGCTGACGAAGGCGCTGGCGCGCGAGCTGGGCGGGCGGGGATCACGGCGAACATCGTGCATCCGGGGCCGATCGACACGGACATGAATCCCGCGGACGGGCCGTACGCGGCGGGACAGACGGCGCTGACAGCGCTGGGGCGCTTCGGGACGGCGGAGGAGGTGGCGGAGACGGTCACCCATCTGGCGGGCACGGCGTATGTGACGGGGGCGGAGGTGTCGGTGGACGGGGGCACGCGGCGTGAGCCGCCCGTAGCCACGGCCGGCTGAGCACGGCAGCCGCGGGCTGCTGAGCAGCGCGGCTGCGAGCGGCTGTGCCGCGTAGTTGCGGGGCACCTCTGCCGCCGCAGCCACCGTAACTGCGGGCAGTCGTGCCGCCGCAGCCACCGCAGCCGCGGGCACCTCCGCCGCCGCAGCCGCCGCAGCCGCCGTAGCTGCGGGCAGTCGTGCCGCTGGGGCGGCACGGGTGGGCGCAGCGGCACCCCTTCCAGCGGGGCGAGCGCACACCCACCCCGCCCAGGCAGTCACCGGGGTGACTGTTCAGCGGGGGACGTCGCGCAGCCCGGCGCTTACGGGTGCCGTCGCGCCCACCCGTGCCGCCCTGCGGCACGCCTGCCCGCGGAGCGGCGGATCGGCGGAGCAGCAGATCGGCAGATCGGCGGAGCGGCGGCAGGCGCGCGAAAGCGCGGAGTGCGCGGGGCGCGGGCGCGTGGCGGCGCGGGCGGCTACGGAGGCGCGGGAGGCGTGGACCGGGGCCCCGCCGGTCGCACGAGGGTGGACCGGGGTAGCCCCGCCGGGCGCGGGACACCTGGCCCGGGGACACGACAGGCGCGGGACACCTGACCCGGGACCCGGCGGGTGCCGGGGCTACTGGGTGGTCAGGGTGCCGTGGAGGTGGAGGCGGGTGATGCCTCCGTCGGGGTGGATGTCCACGCGGGCGTGGGTGGCTGTCGCCGGGTCCGGGAGGATGAAGCGATGGTTCGTGTCGGGCTGGAGGCGGGTGAGCGGAAGGATCTCGCGCCAGTCCGCGTCGTCGCCGTCCCTCACCGACACCGACGCCCACCCCGCGCTGTTGCCCTTCAGATACGCCGTGTCGATCTCCAGGGCGACGAGTCGCGACCGCCCGGCCAGCCGGTACCGGATCCAGTCATGGCCCCGGTCCCGCCGCCGCCGGGTCTCCCACCCGTCGTCCATCTTCTGCGGGCGGCCCGGCCGGATGGTGTTCACGGCGGGTGAGTAGAAGCGGTCGGAGGCGTCCTCCACCCGGCCGCCGTTCTCCAGGGCCACCACGTCGAAGGTACCGAGCGCCCTCAGCCAGGCCGGGTCCGGGACGACCTCGCCGTACACACGCAACCGGGCGACACCCCGTCCGGGTACTGCCGCAGCCGCAGATGGGTGAGGCGCTCCTCGCACATGACGGCGAAGCCGTTGGCCGCGTGGCCCCCGACCGGCGTGCGCGGAACGAGCGTCATCCACCTCACCTCGTCCGAGAGCAGGTCCTCCGGGGACGGGACACCTGCCGCCGACGTGCCCTCGACGGAGACGGCCTGCGGGTGGTTGCCACGGAAGTGCGCGGTGTCCACGACGATCCCCGGACCACCCCGGCCGCACCGAGCCGGATCAGCGCCCAGTCGTGGTCACCGTCCGCCGGCCACGGGTGTTCGGCGGACGCGCCGCGCCGCCGCCGCGTCTCCCAGCCGTCCATGATCTTGCCCTTGTGTCCGAAGCGCCCGGGTTCGAACTCGGCACGCCCCGGCAGCAGAAGGTTCTCGCGCTGAGCGAAGAACTCGTCGTTGGCGGCGACGACCCCGGCGCCGAGCCGCCGGTCGGCGAGGTCGGCGAGGCCGGTGAAGGGGAAGTCGGCGGTGCGGTAATCCGCGTACGGGTCACCGCCGTTGTAGGGGCGCGCGTCGCCGGTGAAGCTCTCGATCGCCGTCACGGTGTTCCGGTCCTGCCTTTCGAGTGTCACGGGGAGCGGGTGAGGAGTCGGCCCTTCGGTGCGGTGAACTCGCCGCCGTGGAAGACGCGTTCGCCGCGCAGCCAGGTGGACTTGACGACGCCGTACAGGGTCCGTCCCGCGTACGCCGTCACCCGGTTGCGGTGCTGGAGGGCCGCCGGGTCGACGGTGAAGGCCGCGTCGGGATCGAGGACGGCGAAGTCGGCGTCACGGCCGGGCGCGATGGCGCCCTTGCGGGCGTCGAGTCCGGCGAGTTCGGCTGTGCGCGTCGACATCCAGCGCACCACGTCATCCAGGCCGTACCCCGTCCGCGGGCCTCGGTCCAGACGGCGGGGAGGCTGAGCTGGAGGCCGGAGATGCCGCCCCAGGCGGTCGCGAAGTCGCCCGTCTTGAGGTCGGCGGTGCACGGGGAGTGGTCGGTGACGACGCAGTCGATGGTGCCGTCCGCCAGCGCCTGCCAGAGGAGGTCCTGGCTGGCGGCCTCGCGGATGGGCGGGCAGCACTTGAACTCACATGCCCCGTCCGGGACTTCCTCCGCGGTGAGGGTGAGGTAGTGAGGGCAGGTCTCGGCCGTGACGCGTACGCCCTCCGCCTTGGCCGCCGCGATCAGGGGCAGCGCGCCGGCGGAGGAGAGGTGCAGGACGTGCACGCGCGCCCCCAGTTGTCCCGCCCTGGCGACCAGGTGCGCGACGGCCGTGTCCTCGGCGGCGGGCGGGCGGGAGGCGAGGAAGTCGGCGTACCGGGGCCACCCCGCCGCGGGGCGGCGGCGAGGCGGTGCGGATCCTCGGCGTGCACGATGAGGAGCCCGTCGAACGCGGCGATCTCCACGAGGGTCCGGGCCAGTTGCTCCTCGTCGAGGGGCGGGAACTCGTCGACGCCCGACGGCGACAGGAACGCCTTGAAGCCGAAGACGCCCGCCTCGTGCAGCGGGCGCAGATCCTTGACGTTGTCCGGCAGGGCGCCGCCCCAGAAGCCGACGTCGACGTGGGCCTGGCGGGCGGCGACCCGCCGCTTGATGTGGAGGCGGTCGACGGTGGTGGTGGGCGGGAGGAGTTGAGCGGCATGTCGATCAGCGTGGTGATGCCGCCGGCCGCCGCCGCCCGGGTGGCGCTGCGGAAGCCCTCCCACTCGGCGCGGCCGGGGTCGTTGACGTGCACGTGGGTGTCGACCAGGCCGGGCAGCAGCACGTCGTCGCCGAGGTCGTCCAGGCGGGCCCCGCCGGGGACGGGTGCGTCGTACGGCAGTACGGCGGTGATGACGCCGTCGGCGACCGTGACGGAGGCGGCGCGCGTTCCCCCGGGGTGACGACGCGCGCCGAGCGCAGCACCAGTGCGGCCACCGGGAGCCTCCTGACGTCCGCAGGATGGAATTCAACGTTCTGTTGAAGGAGTCTTCACCGGCGGTTCTGCCTCGTCAAGGAGGCTTCCCGCGACGCGAACCGGCGACCACCTCTGGACTATTCCACAAAGCGGAATTATGATTCCGCCAAGCAGAATCAAGCCCTGCACCACCAGGCGGCCCACCACAGCCGCCGGGTAGGCTTCTGCCCTCCCGCCAGGCCTCGAAAGGAACGCGCCGTGCCGACGTCCAGCGCCAGCACCACCGACTCCGCCCGGTCCGCCAGCGGCGGTGTGCAGTCCCTCGAGCGGGCCTTCGACCTGCTGGAGCGGATGGCGGACGCGGGCGGCGAGGTCGGACTGAGTGAGCTGTCCGCGAGCAGCGGGCTGCCCCTGCCGACCATCCACCGGCTGATGCGCACGCTCGTCTCCTGCGGCTACGTACGCCAGCAGCCCAACCGCCGCTACGCGCTGGGCCCGCGGCTGATCCGGCTCGGCGAGTCCGCCTCCCGGCTGCTCGGCACCTGGGCCCGGCCGTATCTGGCCCGTCTGGTGGAGGAGACCGGCGAGACGGCGAACATGGCGCTGCTCGACGGGGACGAGGTCGTGTACGTGGCGCAGGTGCCGTCGAAGCACTCCATGCGGATGTTCACCGAGGTCGGCCGGCGCGTCCTGCCGCACTCCACGGGCGTGGGCAAGGCCCTCCTCGCCGGTTTCCCGCCGGAGGAGGTGCGGGCCCTGCTCGGCCGTACCGGCATGCCCGCCGCTACGGAGAAGACCATCACCACGCCGGACGGCTTCCTCACCGCGCTGGAGGACGTACGCCGTCTCGGCTACGCGATGGACGACAACGAGCAGGAGATCGGCGTCCGTTGCCTCGCCGTGCCGGTGCCGGACTCCCCACGGCGGCCGCGATCTCCATCTCGGCCCGGCGGGGCGGGTCACGGAGTCGGCGAAGGAACGGATCGTACCGATGCTCCAGCAGGTCGCGGTGGAACTCTCCGAGGCACTCAGCACCGCCCCCGGCACCTGAGCGGGGTGCGCGTCAGGCGCGTGGCGACGGGCCGAACAGGTCCACCGCCTCACGCAGTTCGCGTACGCCCTGCCCCAGCGCGCTCACCGAGCCGATCGCGCCCGCGATCAGCAGCAGGAGCGCCGCAGCCGGGGAATGTCGGGGTCGCCTCCGGCGGCCAGGCCGGCCAGCGCGGCGAGTTCCTCCTCGGCGATACTCCGGTCCCTGAACTCGCGGATGGGCGGCGAGTTGGCGGCGTAACCGGGACACGGCGGAACGCAGCTCCATGACCCTCGGGTCCACCTGACTGCCGGGCACACGCCTCTGCTCCACGCTGCGCAACACAGTCCTCCCCTGGCACGTCGTGCCTCCCCAGCCGGCCGCGGTACCCGCCGACCGGTCGCGCCAGTAAACGCCACCCCGGCCCGTTACGCCAGTCCGCTGCGTCATCGAGTTGCACCACAGCGTGACATCTTGGCCCGGAGCGCCCTTCTCCCACGCCGGACCGCGAGCCCGCGACGGGTGCGGTATGCAGGAGGTATGACGACACATCACAGCGGCGGGGCCCCCGCCGCCGAGGTCGCGGGACTGCTGCTGGCCGCGGGCGGCGGACGGCGCCTCGGGGCCGTCCGAAGGCGCTGCTGACGCACCGGGGCGGCCACTCGTGGAACACGCGGTGGCCGTGCTGCGCGCGGGCGGTTGTACGCGCGTGCACGTGGTGCTGGGTGCGCGGGCGGACGAGGTACGCGCCCGCGCGTCGCTGCCGGGCTGCGCCCTCGTGGACAACCCGGAGTGGGAGCGGGGCATGGGCACGTCGCTGCGGGCCGGGCTGGAGTCACTGGCCGGTACGGGCGCGCGGGCCGCGCTGGTCTCGCTGGTCGATCAGCCCGGGATCGGCGCGGAGGCGGTCGCGCGGGTGCTCGGCGCGTACGACTCCCCGACGCTCTCGCCTGCGCCGCGTACGACGGCGTACGCGGCCATCCGGTCCTGTTCGGCTCCGCGCACTGGGCGGGGATCGCCGCGACCGCCACCGGCGACCGGGCGCGCGCGCCTACCTGAGCACGCAGGCGGACAGGCTCACGCTGATCGAGTGCGGTGACGTGGCGGAGGCCTACGACATCGACACGGAGGCGGATCTGGCGCACCTTGAATGAGCGGCGGTGAGCGAGCGCCGCACCGGCCCGAACCGGAGACTCCCGGCATCAACAGAACATTGAACTTCCACCATGAGGAAACTAGCATCCACTGATCAGAAGCCCTCCCCCGATGCCCCTGATGCCCCCGACGCCCCAGCCGCACCCCGGCCCGCCCGGCACCCGGTGCCATGCCACGCCCCGCACGCCGAAGGAAGTGACAGCCGATGTCCGCACCAGCGCCGTCCCCGCTGGCCATCGTCGACGCCGAGCCCCTGCCCCGGCAGGAGGAGGTGCTCACCGAGCCGGCGCTCGCCTTCCTGGCCGCGCTGCACCGGCGGTTCACGCCCCGGCGTGACGAGCTGCTCGCCCGCCGCAGGGAGCGCCGTGACGCGATCGCCCGTACCTCCACGCTCGACTTCCTGCCGGAGACGGCCGCCGTCCGCGCCGACGACTCCTGGCGGGTCGCGCCGGCGCCGGAGGCCCTGAACGACCGCCGGGTCGAGATCACCGGCCCCACCGACCGCAAGATGACGATCAACGCCCTCAACTCGGGCGCGAAGGTCTGGCTCGCGGACTTCGAGGACGCCTCGGCGCCCACCTGGGAGAACGTGGTCCTCGGCCAGCTCAACCTGATCGGCGCCTACACCCGGACCATCGACTTCACCGACCCGAAGTCCGGCAAGTCGTACGCCCTGCGCCCGGACGCGGAGCTGGCGACGGTCGTCACGCGTCCGCGCGGCTGGCATCTGGACGAGCGGCACCTCACGGACCCGGACGGCACACCGGTGCCCGGCGCGCTGGTCGACTTCGGCCTGTACTTCTTCCACAACGCCGAGCGGCTGACCGGCCTCGGCAGGGGCCCGTACTTCTACCTCCCCAAAACGGAGTCGCACCTCGAAGCCCGCCTGTGGAACGAGGTGTTCGTCTTCGCCCAGGACTACGTCGGCATCCCGCAGGGCACGGTCCGCGCCACGGTCCTGATCGAGACGATCACGGCCGCGTACGAGATGGAGGAGATCCTCTACGAACTGCGCGACCACGCCTCCGGCTTGAACGCGGGGCGCTGGGACTATCTGTTCTCCATCGTCAAGAACTTCCGTGACGGCGGAGCCCGGTTCGTGCTGCCGGACCGCAACGCGGTGACGATGACCGCCCCGTTCATGCGCGCGTACACCGAACTCCTCGTCCGTAGCTGCCACAAGCGGGGCGCGCACGCGATCGGCGGCATGGCGGCGTTCATCCCGTCCCGCCGGGACGCGGAGGTCAACAAGGTGGCGTTCGAGAAGGTCCGCGCCGACAAGGACCGTGAGGCGAACGACGGTTTCGACGGCTCCTGGGTCGCCCACCCCGACCTGGTCCCCTCGCCATGGAGTCCTTCGACCGGGTGCTCGGCGACCGGCCCCACCAGAAGGACCGCCTGCGCGAGGACGTGCACGTGACGGCGGCCGAACTGATCGCCGTCGACTCGCTCGAAGCGAAGCCGACGTACGCGGGCCTGGTCAACGCCGTCCAGGTGGGCATCCGTTACATCGAGGCGTGGCTGAACGGGATGGGCGCGGTCGCCATCTTCAACCTGATGGAGGACGCCGCCACCGCCGAGATCTCGCGCTCCCAGATCTGGCAGTGGATCAACGCGGAGGTCGTTCTGGACAACGGCGAGCAGGTCACCGCGGAGCTGGCCCGCGAGATCGCCGCCGAGGAACTGGCGAGCATCCGCGCGGAGGCCGGAGAGGAGGCGTTCGCGGCCGGCAACTGGCAGCAGGCGCACGACCTGCTCCTGAAGGTCTCCTCGACGCGGACTACGCCGACTTCCTCACCCTGCCGGCGTACGAGCAGCTGGAGGGCTGAGCCTACGACTCCGAGCGGCCCAGGTGGACCGACCAGTCCTGGGCCGCCGCCGGTTTGCCGTGCAGGTCGGGGACGGTCTTCAGCCAGTCCGGCCGCCCCTGCCGCGTCCTCGCCGCCCGCCGGGCGTTCTCCTCGGCGAGCTGGTCCGCGCCGGGGAAGTCGGTGGGCAGCCACGCCCCGGACGACCGGACACGCGCGTACAGATACGCCACATAGGCCTCGCGGACCTCGTCGGGCGTGGCGAAGTGGGGGTCGTCGGCCAGCCAGTCGTCGGGAACCTCGGCGGTGATGGTCCGCAGCAGTTCCTCGGTCACCTTCGGCGCGAGCTCGGCGTCGGCAGCCCGGACGTCGGGGCCGTAGTGGCCGAGGGCGTGGTGACGGAAGTCGTACGCCTTGCCGGGGTCGGAGCCCTCCCAGCGGTGGTGGAAGACGAGCGCGGCCCCGTGGTCGATCAGCCACAGCCGGGGAGGGCGACCCCAGCGTCGGCCACACCACCAGGTTGGAGCTGTGGACGGTACGGTCCACGTTCACGGTGAGGGCGTCGAGCCAGACGACCCGCCCGGCCTCCACGGGATCGACGGAGAAGTCGCGGGCGACCTCGGGGGTGAAGTCCCGCGCGCCCGGCAGATAGTCCATGCCGAGATTGATTCCGGCGCTGGCGGCGTGCAGTTCCCGCACCTCCTGGTGCGGCTCACTGTCCGCGACCGCCGGATCGAAGTCCACCAGCACCAGCTCGGGGAACCGCAGTCCCAGCGCCCGCGCCAGCTCCCCACGATCACCTCGGCGACCAGCGCCTTCCGCCCCTGCGCGGACCCGGTGAACTTGACGACGTAGGTCCCGAGATCGTCGGCCTCGAAGACACCCGGCACGGAACCGCCGGAGCGCAGCGGAGTGATGTAGCGGGTGGCCGTGACCTCGGTCAGCATTTCCCCAGGCTACGCGATGTCTTGGCCTTGCGATCCACGCCCTTCCCCGGATGCTCGCGTTCCGGGGAATCTGCCACGATCAGCCCTGGGGAGAATCTGGGGAGTTTCGGCCGGCAAGCTGATCCCCGCTCCCCGAGCAGTCCGTCGATCACCGTGCGCCCCTGCTCCCGGCCTCCGGCATAAAGTGAGCGTAGTAGCCGAGCGTGATAGTCGGCGAGGAGTGCCCGAGCCATCGCGCCAACGTCACCACGGACTCACCCGCCTCCAGCATGATCGAGGCATAGGTGTGACGCAGTGCATGGAAGCCGTCCTTCGGCGCCGCCTCCCACTGCCACTGCTTCGCGCCTTCGGAGCGCGGTGGAATGATCCCTGCCTCGGCGAGCGCCGGCTTCCAGGTGTAGGTGTTCCACGTGTTCACGGCGTTGGCGTTACTGAAGCGCGTGGTGAGCACGAGGGAGAACCTTCTCTTCGGCCTGTCCGGTCCCGGTCTCCCCAAGGAAGCTCCACCTCCACAGAAGGGAACGTCTCGGTATGGCGCTTCAGCTCCTCGGCCACTGATTCGGGCATGTCGACGGTGCGCGTCTTCGCACCCTTCGGCAGGGTGAAGTACAGCCTCCCGTTGATCGCCTGAACCTGGCGGCGGACATGCAGCACGCCCTCGCGTAGTCGATGTCCTCCGGGCCCAGCCCGAACACTTCGCCCTGTCGAAGCCCGCACCCCAGACCGAGCACCACGGCTATGCGGTTCCGTGCGCTGATCACATCACGTACGCCCAGCGCTGTCTTCAGCGACCACGCCTCTCGACGTTCTCGCAAGCAGGTCTTCATCGAATCGATCGGCCGCAACCACAAGACCGAAAAGGCCCGACTGCAGGCGGACTTGGATCGGGACGTAAAGGTCCTGGCCACGATCGACGCCGCCACCACGTAAGGAGAACCCCACCTCATGGCTCGCATCAGCGCAGAGACCCGCGCCCGCAACGAGGAGGCCGTCCGGGCCGCGATGGACCGGCTCCTGAAGGGTGACCTCCCGCCCGGCAGCAGCTGCGACTTGAAGACACTGGCCGCCGAAGCTGGCGTGACCCGCACCGCGTTCTCCCCGAAGAAGAACCGTGACGGCACCACCCGCCCCGGCCCGTATCAGCACCTCGCCGAAGAGTTTGAGCGGCGCTGTCGTGCTCTGCAGGAGGCCGGAGAGGTCGTCGACCCGCGAATCGCACAGATTGAACGGCTCAAGACCAAGGTCGCCGAGCTCAAGGAACGCCTGACTCAGCGGGACGAGACCGTTGCCGAGCTCACAACGTTCAAGGAACTCGCCGTCTCACGCTCGGCAGCACAGCACGACGAGATCGTGCGTCTACGGGAACAGATCGCAACCCTCGGCAACGTCCGCCGCCTGCCCGCCGCCAGCCCCGGAACGGCCCCGTACGGATCGTGCAGCTGAGCCTGACGTCTACCGACGGTTCGAGTACGACGAGGAGTCCGTCAGTGTGGCCTCCGGGCGGCCGAGGCGACCGACGGTGGGCGGCGGCCGTCGGGCACCGTGTCGCCGGAGCCGGAGCCAATTTGTTTCCGTTAGTGCTGGTATCGGTAGGGACGGCAAGCGGGCCTACAATCGGGGCGACATCACTTCATCGTCTCCAGAATGCGGTCGAGTGTCCGGCGCCCCATTCTGCTCATCGTCGGATTGCTCTCGATGTAGTACCAGACAAGACCCATCGCCTGTTCGAACGCCCATGCCTTGCCGCGCTCCCACTCCGGATCTTCACAGACCAGTGTCCGCCGGAGCACTTCCCGCGGGCCCGGTTGCAACAGGTGCCAGGCGCTGACCAGATCCAGCGCGGGGTCGGCCGGGCCGAAGCCGCCGGTGTCGAGTACGCCGCTGAGCCGGTCTCCCGCGACCAGTACATTGCCGGGGATCAAGTCGCCATGGCTCATCACATCGGCACCCGTGCGTGGCAACTCCCGAAAGTAGCTCCACACCTGGCGCAGCCGGAGCACGTCCAGCAGCCCCTCACTCTCCTCGAAGCACTTCGCCATCCAATCGTCGTGCTGAGCGAGAACGCCGCCCCGATTTTCGCCGCTGAAGCGTCGTCCCCGCGTCTCGGCGTCCCGGAGAGATGCGATGAAGGCCGCAAGGTCCTCGGCGAAAGCGTCCAACCCACTCGGGTCGGCATCAGAGGCGACCGTTCCCGGCAGCCATGTCTGGACCGACCACGGCATGGGGTATCCCGCTCCAGGCTTTCCCAAGGCGACCGGTTCCGGGGCGGGGAACCGAGACACCTGTGCCAGCTCCGCGCTCGCCTGGGCTTCCTGTTCCAGAACCGCCAGCGTCTCGGCAGCATCGGTCAGACGCAGTGGGAAACGTGCAGAGAGGTCGTTCCCGATGCGGAAGATGGCGTGGACCGTCCCGGTCGACGACAGGGGTTGGATCGCCTTGCCGCTCCACTGAGGGAACTGTTCTTGGACCAAGGTCGCAACGATTTCGGTGGTCACGTCCACTTGGTCATCGTGCATGGTCAATCTCGCAAGCCCTTCTACTAGCGGTGCCGCCCGGCTCCAAGGAGCGGTGCGAAACGCACACGAAATCCCATCCCCTCGAGCTCGGCCACCGCCTACTGAAGACCGGGCGCGTACCTGGCATGGAGCGGGTCGGACAGCGCCGTGATGACGACGAGGTCTCCGGGCCCCAGGGCCCGAAGCCGCAGCAGTTGAGGCCAGTCAGGGTCACCGCGGCAGTATCCCGACGTCCTCAGCAACAGGCTACGCATTTTCGATCAACTGCCCTCTCCATGGAAGGACCCCTGTGCTCAATGCCGTACGTTCGCCTATCGTTCCAGCTGACGCACCAACCCCGTTTGAGCGTGATCTCAGTCACGCAGCCCATGCAGGAAAAGAGACACGATGGGTCACCGCAACGCGACACGAGCCGAAGGCCCAGACCCGGTGTAAAGGGACACGACCTGCGAGGGACACGGTCTCTGCCGACACAAGGGGCCGGGCGGTTGGAGCAGGGCTCTGCATGTCCTCGGCGTGCGCGACGTCGGGCTGGAATGGGATCAGTGGGCGTGCAAGACCCGGACTGCGGCTGGCCAGTTGACCGTCCGTACCGACGTGGCGATGTATCCGGCCTGGCCCTTCGTCGGCCGCACGCGCGGAGTGATCGCTTCCCCGCCGTGTCAGGCGTGGAGCATGGCTGGCAAGCGCCTGGGCCTACTCGACCAGCCGCTGGTGCACGCGGCGGTCGAGGACCTGGCCGCCGGGCGCGACACCCGTGAACGCCTTCTCACCGCGTGCCGTGACGAGCGCTCTCTGCTCGCAGCCGAGCCGATGCGCTACCTGTACGCCCTGAACACGGTCGGCGAGCCCGACTGGTCGCCATGGAGGAGGTGCCGGGCGTGCTGCCGCTGTGGAAGCAGTACGCGGCCGTCCTGCGCGGGTGGGGATTCTCCGTCTGGTACGGGATCCTCAACGCCGCCGACTTCGGCGTTCCGCAGACCAGAAGGCGGGCGATAATCCTGGCTTCCCGCGTCCGTACGGCGCAGCCGCCCCCACCCACGCACGCCCAACTCGCCGAGCCGGAATCGCTGTTCGGTCCGGGCCGCACACGCTGGGTCAGCATGGCCGAAGCCCTGGGCTGGGGCGCGACCGACCGACCCGTCCCCACCGTCTGCACGGGCGGCGGGCCCGGCGGCGGGCCCGAGCCGTTCCCGTCGGGCTCCCGCAAGACGCTCTCCGATGCCCGGCAGCGCGGCACCTGGATGCCCCGGCCAGACGGGGTGGTCCTGCAGTCCCGCCGCGAAGGCGCCGGGTGGGCCCGGCACGGCACCCGCGAGAACCGTGCCGCCGACGCTCCGGCGCCGACCTTCACCGCCGAAGCTCACCGCTGGTCCTGGTCCCTGCGCAGCAACAACCAGGCCAACGCCACCGTCCGGCCCCTGTCCGAGCCGGCGGGAACGCTGTTCTTCGGGCACCGCGCGAACGAGTGCACCTGGATCGCCGAGCCCACCTCACCGCCGACCGGGGCACCGACCCGCCGGCCGTTCCCGAGCCGATCCGGATCACCGCTCACGAGGCCGGCCTCCTGCAGACCTTCCCCGCCCACTACCCCTGGGCTGGGAACAAGGGGCAGCAGTTCTGCCAGATCGGCAACGCCGTGCCCCCGCTGCTCGCCGGCCACCTCCTCGCCCCGCACCTCGGCGTCACCCTCGACCCCGACGACTTCACTCTCGCCGCCTGATGACCCACACCCCGAACCCGACGAAGACGACCTCGGCGCTATCACACCGCCCCAGCCGGTGTTTCACGTCGAGCAGGCCCTCCTCGGGGCGCTGCTCCTCGAACCGCACCGCCTGCGCGACGTGAGCGGCATCGCCGTCGACTCGTTCTCCATCGCCGCGCACGCCGCCGTGTACGCCGCAATCACCACCCTGCCGCCGCCCGACCCCGCCGAGCACGCGAGGAACACCAAGTGGCTCGACCGCGTACTCGCCACGGGGCGCGGGCAGGCTCGCGGGCTGACCGCCTCGTACCTGCACACCCTCGTCCAGGTCTGCCCCTGGCCCCGCCACGCCCCTGCCTACGCCCGGATGGTCGAGGCGGAACACGCCCGCCGCCGCCTGAAGACATCTGCCGAACGCCTCGTCCAAACCGTCCACGGTCGTGCCCTCCCACACCCTGTACAGACAGTACTTACCGAGGCCGACGCGCTCGCCACGGTCGTGGACGACATCGCGAACCGCTTCCCGCCACGCACCAGCGCACTGCCCCGCACCGCGGCACCCCTGCCGCCCGCCCCGTCCGACCGCACAGAAGCCGTCGAAGAGGAGCAGATGCTGCTCGCGACCGCCACGGCCTACCCCGCCGACATCGACTCCGCCTGGTGGCTACTTCCCAACGACCTCACCCTGCCTCTGCACACCGGTCTGTGGCAGTGCCTGACCTCCCTGGCCCGCAGCCGCGAACCCGTCGATCCCGTCACTGTTCTGTGGGAAGCACAACAGCGTGGCCTGCTGAACGACGGTAGTGAACCGGGCCAGGTGCTCGGTCTGTTGGCCGAACCGGCCGGCTCCGTCGGGCACTGGGGCAAGAAAGCCCTGCAGCGCTCCCTCCTAGCCACGGTCGAGCACACCGGTCGACGGATCGAGGCGTACGCCAACGACCCGACGAATACACCGTTCCAGCTCGTCGTCGGTGCCCGCCGCGCCTTCGCCGACATCAGCGCCGTCCGCACCCGGTGGCAGCACGCTACCGAACCTGCCCCGACACAGCGACGGCAACCAACGCCCAACGCCCGCGCCGGCCCGCCGACCACCAGGGCCACGCACACCGCCTCCACACGAGCAACCCGATAGTCCCTCCTATGTCTGTGACCGGAATCGATGATCCAGCCACAGGCAGTAGAGACAATATCCCAACGTGACCCGCCACCGAGGCCCCAGCCAACCTCGACGCCTCTCCCACCCCCAACACCGTGCCCGCCACCCAGGCCCACGGTGAACAGAACACCGCCATCTCAGCCCGCGCCGCATTGGACCTCGACGCAGCAAAGCCCGGGCCTCTTGGCCCGGAGCCGAAGGCCGTCCCCGTCTACCCTCGACACGCACGGCGAGTTCGAGAAGTGGCACTACTTCCTCAATCACCTCCGCCTGCGCGGAGCGGACGCGAGCGCCTCATCGATGGCGTCGATGTTGTCCGGTTCACCTCCGCCTGCGCGGAGCGGACGGGGGACGTGGCGGGACGACGCAACGAGCCTCGGTTCACCTCCGCCTGCGCGGAGCGGACACAATCTGGGAGCCGGTGAGCTGACCCGTGATCGGTTCACCTCCGCCTGCGCGGAGCGGACATCCATCCTGCCACCGCGGCGATGCTCCGGAACGGTTCACCTCCGCCTGCGCGGAGCGGACTCAGGGCCCGTTCGACCGGTTCCGGTTGTGCACGGTTCACCTCCGCCTGCGCAGAGCGGACTTGCGCCTGCGCGCACGCGGCGTCCGCGAAGGCGGTTCACCTCCGCCTGCGCGGAGCGGACCGGTGACTGCGGATGCGCGTTCCGGCGGGCAGCGGTTCACCTCCGCCTGCGCGGAGCGGACCACGACGGCCGGGCCGTCGCACGGGGTCGGGTCGGTTCACCTCCGCCTGCGCGGAGCGGACGCTCGCGGCCGGGATGCCGCGACGGGCAAGGCCGGTTCACCTCCGCCTGCGCGGAGCGGACTTCGGCACGGTGATGCGGCGGCCGCCGTCCGCCGGTTCACCTCCGCCTGCGCGGAGCGGACGTGGGATTCTCCTCGGGCTCGGCCACGTCCTGCGGTTCACCTCCGCCTGCGCGGAGCGGACAGGACGAAGCGGTCCACCAGGTGGTCGTACACCGGTTCACCTCCGCCTGCGCGGAGCGGACTCCCACCGTCGCAGGGCCGCCCGCCAGGCCTGTGGTTCACCTCCGCCTGCGCGGAGCGGACAGCATGTCCTCGGAGACGATGACGAACTGGCCCGGTTCACCTCCGCCTGCGCGGAGCGGACAACTACGGCGAGCGGCAGGACGCGGCCGCCGACGGTTCACCTCCGCCTGCGCGGAGCGGACTCGTCGTCCTCCGGCGGAAGGTCGGTCCCTTGCGGTTCACCTCCGCCTGCGCGGAGCGGACCACCGACATCGGGCCGATCGTCTCGTAGCTGACGGTTCACCTCCGCCTGCGCGGAGCGGACTGCAGGCCGCCCAGGCGCAGCTCGAAGCCGAACGGTTCACCTCCGCCTGCGCGGAGCGGACTGCAGGCCGCCCAGGCGCAGCTCGAAGCCGAACGGTTCACCTCCGCCTGCGCGGAGCGGACGGCGGCCCGGCAATGCGGCCCTACCCCTGCGACGGTTCACCTCCGCCTGCGCGGAGCGGACGACGACCCCCGCCTGAAAGGGCACGAGACGACCGGTTCACCTCCGCCTGCGCGGAGCGGACGTCGCGTGGGGTGAGCGGCCGCCCTGGTGGAGCGGTTCACCTCCGCCTGCGCGGAGCGGACTCAGGCTGAGGGGCGGGTCAGGTGGTGGCGTGCGGTTCACCTCCGCCTGCGCGGAGCGGACGCGCGGCCGCCGACTGCCGGCCGGGGAGCCGGCGGTTCACCTCCGCCTGCGCGGAGCGGACGCGCGGCCGCCGACTGCCGGCCGGGGAGCCGGCGGTTCACCTCCGCCTGCGCGGAGCGGACCTGTCTCAGATCGGCGTCGGGGACCTCGTCACCGGTTCACCTCCGCCTGCGCGGAGCGGACCCTTGCGCCCGATGAACAGAAGGATCTGATTCTGGTTCACCTCCGCCTGCGCGGAGCGGACCGTCCGCCCCGCGCTCGAGGTGCGGACGGTCGTGGTTCACCTCCGCCTGCGCGGAGCGGACGACTGGGACGCCATCGTGATGACGCACAACTCCGGTTCACCTCCGCCTGCGCGGAGCGGACGTAATTCCGCTCAACCGCCGCAGCCGCGGCGCCGGTTCACCTCCGCCTGCGCGGAGCGGACGTGCTCCGCCGGCGACCTGCCGTCGGTCTTCTCGGTTCACCTCCGCCTGCGCGGAGCGGACCCACCCACAGGTCCGCCAGGTACCCGTTCGTCTGGTTCACCTCCGCCTGCGCGGAGCGGACCCACCCACAGGTCCGCCAGGTACCCGTTCGTCTGGTTCACCTCCGCCTGCGCGGAGCGGACGGTGCCGACGGCCAGCCACCGGCCGGCTGGACCGGTTCACCTCCGCCTGCGCGGAGCGGACAGGCTCCCCGGCTCACGACGTGTCCCTCTTGCGGTTCACCTCCGCCTGCGCGGAGCGGACCCGGAGATGAACAGGCCGGCGGGCTGAGCGAGCGGTTCACCTCCGCCTGCGCGGAGCGGACGCCTGCGAGGTGTAGTTACTACCACCTACTACCGGTTCACCTCCGCCTGCGCGGAGCGGACGCTCCGTGGTCTCTTCAGCCACGGTCAGATTCCGGTTCACCTCCGCCTGCGCGGAGCGGACCAGGGTTTCACCGCGGAGGTCAAGGACGCGGACGGTTCACCTCCGCCTGCGCGGAGCGGACGTGCCGAGGCGGGGCCAGCCCAGCCGGATCCGCGGTTCACCTCCGCCTGCGCGGAGCGGACCCATCCCCAGGAAGCCGATAAGCGTGCGCCGCTGGTTCACCTCCGCCTGCGCGGAGCGGACTAGGAGTCGTTGGCCATCATCTGCGCCCACGTCGGTTCACCTCCGCCTGCGCGGAGCGGACCGACGAGCTCGACGAAAGCGTCATCGTGGACGCGGTTCACCTCCGCCTGCGCGGAGCGGACTCGTGCTTGGTGACCGGGGAGGCGATGGTCTCCGGTTCACCTCCGCCTGCGCGGAGCGGACTCGGCCTGCGCGGTGGCTTCCTCGGTGGCCGCCGGTTCACCTCCGCCTGCGCGGAGCGGACGCTCCCGCCCAGCATCAGACGTCCGAGCGTGGCGGTTCACCTCCGCCTGCGCGGAGCGGACTACTGAGCGCCTACGACCAGGCGCAGAGGGACCGGTTCACCTCCGCCTGCGCGGAGCGGACGCCACCCCGCCCGGGCGCCGGCCCCTGTTCGACGGTTCACCTCCGCCTGCGCGGAGCGGACAAGAACCGGGCGGGCCTGGTCCAGATCCTCAACGGTTCACCTCCGCCTGCGCGGAGCGGACACTTCCCGACCTGCGACGTTAGCAGGGGTTGGCAATTCCTTTACCAAAGGTGTTGCGGGGCAACAAAGTCTCCCCCTTGCTGTGATCAAGTCCCAGGTGCTGCTGAGCGTCGCGAACCAGCAACGACGGTCAGGCTACCCCGGAGTTGACAGCCCTCGTAGAAGTACCCGCAGGTGGGGACCCGATGTCAGTGGTAGCTGCTAAATGTTCTCGGCATGAAGGATGCGACGGGCCGGGGACGAGTGGATGTGCGGGTGTGGGGCAAGGAGCGGGGCCTGCCACATGCGTATCCCTTGATCTGCCATCTCCTGGACGTGGCGGCGGTGTTCGGGGCTCTGTGGGATGCCCTGCTGCACCCGCTGGCCCGGGAGCGCATCGCGGCGGAGTTGGGGTTGGGTGTGGAGCAGGCTCGTGCGGTGCTGGCGTGTTGGGCAGGCATACACGATCTCGGAAAGATCACGCCGCCGTTCCAGGCGCAGGTGCCCGAAGCATTCAAGGAACTGGCGGGCGACAAGAATTACGTTGCCGCTCCGGGGGCTGAGAAGCTGACGCGGTTTCGGCACGAGCAGGGAACGCACTGGGCGCTGGTGTCGTTGCTGGTGGAGGCCGGGTATCCGGTGTCGCGGGTCCAGGCGCGGAGTTTGCCGCATCAGGTGGCTCAGATGCTGGGCGGGCATCACGGGTGTTTCGGGGATGTGGTGACCGCCCGGCAGGCTGCAGCGGCGTCGCAGTATCAAGCGGGGCTGGGGCAGCGCGGCTGGGAAGAGCAGCGGCGCTGTCACCTGGCTGCGGTTCGGCGGACGGTGGGCGCCGAGGCAGTGCCGACGGGAGAGTTGTCGGCGGCAACTGCGGTGCGGGTGTACGGGTTGATTGTGTTGGCGGACTGGCTGGCCAGTAGCGTCGAGTGGATCCTGCCGGGTCTGCCTGGCGAGGCGTGGCCTGGGAGCCCGGAGCATTTGGATGCGCACTACCGGCAGGCTGTGCGGGATGCGCCGGGGGTGGTGCGAACCGCGCGGCTGGGACGTGCAAAGTTTCCGGGCAGGCAGAATCTGCGGTTTGAGGAGCTGTTCTCCTTCACTCCGAACGCGTTACAGCGGGACATCGCCGAGGTGCTGCCCCGACTGGTGGGGCGAGAGAGTTCGGGACTCGTGCTGGTGACAGCACCGACGGGGGACGGGAAAACGGAGGCAGCCCTCTTCGCAGCCGCCGTGTTGGGGCGGGCGTCGGGGGCGAGGGGGATGTACTTCGCGTTGCCGACGATGGCGACAGCAGACCAGATGTTTCCCCGGGTCGCCTCGTTCGCCGAGCAGGTACTGACCGGGGAGCGGGCCCTGCTGCTGATGCACAACGCGGCCTGGCTGGGCACCGCGATGGACGGCGCTCAGGCCGAAGGCTCGGGAGACGCCTGGACCCTGGACGAGCCTGCTCGGCAGACCGTGTCTGCCACGGTTGCGGAGGGTGAGGAATTCAGTACTGCCCCTGCCACTGCGGTAGAGGCACGAGCGTGGCTTCGGGAGGGCGGCAAGCGCGGCCTTGCCGCGCCACTGGGCGCAGGCACGATCGACCAGGCGCTTACGGCCGTGCTGCCGGTCTCCTTCAGCGCGCTGCGTCTGTGGGGCCTGTCCGACAAGGTACTGATCGTGGACGAGGCGCATGCCTACGGCCCGTGGATGCAAACTCTCATGGTCCGTCTTCTGGAGTGGCTGGGGGCGTTCCGTGCCCCGGTGGTGCTGCTGTCGGCGACTCTGACGGGCCGCTCCGCCAGTTCTCTCGTCGAGGCGTACCGGCGGGGTGCCGGCTTCACGGAGCCCTGCCCCGTTCATCCGGCCTACCCGGGCTGGCTGTTCGCGGACGCTGTCACGGGCTCGGTGTCGGAGCCGCGCGCAGTGGCGACGTTGCGTCCAAGGACCTTGGATGTCTCGCTACGGCAGGTGGCGTGGGACTGCGAGGAGACCACGGCCCGGCCGAGGCCCGGTGGGCGGCGTAGTGTGCTGCATGAAGTCCTTGCGCCGGTGGCTGAGTTCGGCGGGACTGCCTTGGTGTGCTGCACGACGGTCGCCGAGGCGCAGCGCACGTTCCGTGACCTCCGTGCAGCGTTTCCGGCTCTGGCCGCCGGGGAGGGCGGGATCCGGCTGCTGCACTCGCGCTTCCCCGGCCTGCTGCGGCACGAGATCACCGTCGCCTGTGAACGCGCCTACGGAAAGCCCCGCCCGCACGAACAACCCTGTGTACGGCCTGCGTCGATTCTGGTGGCGACGCAGATCGTGGAGCAGTCCCTGGACTTCGACTTCGACCTCGTGGTCAGTGATCTCGCACCGCTGGCGCTGCTCCTGCAACGCGCAGGCCGCGGACGGCGTCACCTTCGAGGTCGGGGCGGGCGGCCTCGCTGGGCGCTCCCGGAGGAGCGACCTGCCCTGGTCGTTCTGGAGCCTGCCGGTCCGAACGGCGCAACCGAGCCCCCACGGTCGTGGGGGGATGTTTACGATCACTCGCTGCTGCTGCGTTCCGCTGCTCTCCTGCGAGAGAGGGCAGGGCGGGGCATCGCTGTTCCCGGCGACGTGCAGGAGCTCGTGGACGCCGTGTACGCGGAGGACTTCACCGACCGGCTGAGGGAGGCCGGCCAGGGGGGAGGCCGAGGCGTACGCGTCTCGTCTGCACTCGCTCGACCAGCGCCGGGCGGGTGCCCGGATCGCGGAAGAGACGCTCGCGGCAATGACCGGGATCAGCGCCCCTTACGCCGTGCGCGGTGATCTGTCCCGCTTGAGCAGAGGCACCGCGGAGGTCACCGGCGAGCTGCTCACCACCAGGCTCGGCGCGGACACCGGACGCCTGCTCCTGCTGTTCACCCAGGGCGAGGCCGGTACCTCGCTCGACGAGAAAGGGAAGCTGCCGCTGCCCGGCAAGGGCGTCCCGAGCCGCACCACGGTGCGACGCGTCGTCGCACGCACCGTCCCGGTCCCGGGCAGTTGGCTGCCCCCGGCTGACGACAGACCTGACCTGCCCCCGGTATGGCGAAAGCAGACCCACCTGCGCGACCTCGTCCTCGTCCCCATGACCCGCGCTGGAGACAACGGTGAGGGCACGGTCTGGAAGGGCGAACTCAACGGCCGCCAAGTTCAGTTCACTCGACTGACCGGATTTGAACGAATCTGACCAGGTTCAGCGAACCGCTTGCTGCTGTGCCAAGCACTCTTCCATCCTTAAGACCCACGCCCGCTCCCCCGGACCGAAGGAAGCCAAGAGGAGCGGACGGAACGAGCCCGCTTGCGCGGGCAGTGAGGGAGCACCGGCAGCAGGCTGTGCCACGCACTCGGTCCACCCCCGCTCCCGCGGGGTGCTCCCCACCCATTGTGCCAACCCGCCCACCCCAGGAGCGTGATCCTCACGGTGTCCGCCTTTCCCCTTGACGAAACACCGTGGCTGCCGGTCCTGTGGACACGGTCCGCCCGGTCGACCGGCGAGGACCTGCCGCCGTTAGTCGGCCTGCGCACCCTGCTGACGCGCAGCCACGAAATCAGCGCACTCGCCATCGCCGAACCGCCGGCCCATTCCGCGGTTCTGCGTCCGCTGTACGCGCTCACCGCACGGGTGTGCGGGCTGGACGAGGACGACGACGGATCAGGTGTGGACTGGTCCGAGCGCCGCCTGGAGATTCTGGATTCCGGCCGGTTGCCCGCCGACGGCATCGCCGCATACTTCGATGCCTGGGCTCACCGGCTGCGACTGTTCGGCGAGCGGCCATGGATGCAGGATCCGCGGCTGGCAGACCAGTGCGATCCAAAGCGCTCCGCCGGGATCAACAAACTGGTGCCGACCCGCCCTTCGGGCAACAACCACGCCTGGTTCACTCACGTTCAGGACGGCGCCCCCGACCCCGTCCCGGCCGGCGAAGCCGCCCTGAGCGTGCTGACCTGGCACTACTACGGCCCGTCAGGGCGAGGTTCTGCCCGCACCGTCGGCGGAACAGCCAGTGCGAGCATGAAGGCCGGTCCGCTGCGCGGGGCTCTCTCCTACCACCCCGAGGGCTCCACCCTCCTCGAAACCCTCCTGGCCGGCCTGCTCCGTCCAGACCCCGGGGTGAGTCGCCTCAACGACCGCTGTATGTGGGAGTGGGAGAAGCTGCCCGATCCGGACGCGCCGCCACCCTCCGTGCAGGGACCCTGTTCACGGCTGACCGCCGTCTCACAGCACGCCCTGCTTCTTGTCCCCGACCCGAACGACGAGAACGTCGTGACGGACGCCTTCATCACCTGGGCATACCGCGACGGGCGCCTCCCACGCGACGATCCGTTCCTCATCTGGCAGACCAGCCAGCAGGGCAACCCCTATCCCCGGGCAGCGGACTCGAAGCGAGCCCTTTGGCGGGACATGGACGCCCTCCTGCTGCGCAACCCCGGAGGCACCGCCCAGGCCCGTCGCCCCGAGGTCTTCTCCGACGCTCTGGAAGTCTCCGACGCGCTGGACACACCGCTGGCCGTGCGTGCTCTCGGTTTCGAACAGGACGGACAGGCGAAGGACCGGCAGTTCGTCGCCGGCCTGACCCCGCCCGTCCTCGACCGAGCGGAGAAAGCCAATCCGGCCACCGAACCAGCAGTCGGCTGGCTGCGGCGGACCGGCGAGCTGTACGGGCGACGCGTGGAGTACGCGGTGCGCCGGGCCTGTCAGCTCTACACGCGTGAGACCAGGCCGAGAGAAGCCGAGAACTGGGCCGAGAGGGCCGCCGCCCTGTACTGGCCACGGGCCGAGGAGGAGTTTTGGTCCCGCTTCGACGCACTCGATCTCACCGGCGCTCTCCTCGTCGAGGCCGGACTCGACCGCGATGCCGTCCGGCAGGCCTTCCTGCGGATCGCGGAACGGGCCTACATGAGTGTCACCGAGCCGGTGTGCCACACCCAGCGGGGCGCGCGCGCCGTCGCCGATGCCCGCACCGAACTGCACGGCGGCAACCGCCGCACGCGCTCCTGATCGCCCCTGCCCGACGGCCCGGCCCGCCGCCGGTTATGGCCGTCCCCGGAGGTAACCCCCGATGACCACTACCGCTCCACCTGCCACCCGCCTCGCCCTCTACCGGAAGTACGTGGAGGAGATCACCACGAGGTGTGGCACGGATCCCGGCGTACGAGTCGCACTGCGCAAGGGACTGCGTCGCGGCCTGGACGACGTAAGCCCCTTGCACCGGATCGTGGCCCCCTGGTTGCCGGAGGATCGCGGGGAGGCCGAGGAACGCGCCTTCTACGCCGTTGCCGCGATGATCGCCGACCGGCCCCGCCACTCCTTCACCAGCCGCGCCGACGACATGGCACCAGGGCCCGATGGACAGGGCCTGGCCACAACCACCGCGAACGAGCGCGAACCGTCACCGACAACGCGCGAGGAACCGGCTTCCACGGAACAGCAGAAGCCGATCGCCCGGGCCCGCCGGGACAGCCTGGGCGCGTCTTTCGCCCGCGCGGTCGTCTCACAGGGCGGGCAGAGCGGGGTCCGCCAGGACACGGCCGAAGCTCGTCTCAACCTGCTGACCCGGCAGAGCCTGGAAGGGCTCCACCGTCATCTGCCCGCCAGCATCCGACTCCTGCGCGGCAGCGACACCGACGTCAACTTCGCCATCCTCCTCGCCGACCTCGCGGCATGGCCCCGGTACTCCAAGGCCATCTCCCGGCGCTGGCTCCAGGACTTCTACCGTGTCCGGAACGCCGCCATCGAGGCAGCCGCCCGCCGACGTGACAACGAGGGCGAAGAGACCGGCGAAGCCGCCTGACCCCACTCAGCTATCAGCACATCGATCGCGCCGGCACGAACGGCCGACCCGCGCTCACTTACACGGAGGACCTTCCATGCCTGTACGCCCCCGATTCCTCGACATCCACATCATCCAGTCCGTGCCCTTCGCGAACCTCAACCGTGACGACACCAACTCCGTCAAGACCGTCCTGTACGGGGCGAAGCTGCGCACCCGCGTCAGCAGCCAGTCGTGGAAGCGGGCCGCACGCATCGAATTCGAGAGGATCACCGGGAACAGCACGCTGCGCACCCGCCGCATCTGCGAGGCCGTCACTCGCGAACTCCTCCACCGCGGCTGGCCGCACGAACTCGCCGAGAAGGGGGCGCCCACATCGCGGCCGCCGTCGGCAAGTTCGAGGTCGAGGAGAAGGTGGAGGGCCAGCGCAGGACCACGCTTCCCAACCATGTGATCACCAACGCGATGATCTACGTCCCCCAGGCCGCCGTTGGCGAACTCGCCGACTACGCCGAGGAACACCGCGAGACGCTGGAAGCAGCCAAGGACATCACGAAAAAGGGCGACGTCAAAGCCTCCGCCCTGCCCAAGGCTGCCGTCGACGCGATCCTCCGCAGCCGCAACGACGTCGTCAACCTGTTCGGAAGGATGCTCGCCGAGATCGACCGGGCCGGCGTCGACGGCGCGGTCCAGGTCGCCCACGCCATGACCACCCACGAGGCCGACGCGGACCTCGACTACTTCACCGCCGTCGACGACCTCACCTCCACCTGGCAGGACGCCTCCGGCAGCGCCCACATGGGCCACACCGAGTTCAGCGCAGGCACCTTCTACCGCTACGCCACGATCGACCTCGACGAACTCACCCGCAACCTCGCCGGCACCGACAGCGATGTCCACGAGGTCCTCACCGGCTTCCTGACCGCGTTCACGCTCGCCGTACCGCAGGCCAAGAAGAACTCCACCGCACCTCACACCCTGCCCCACCTGGTGCACTTCGCGGTGCGCGGCGACCGGCCCGTCTCCTTCGCCGCCGCCTTCGAACAGCCCGTCCGGCCCGGCTCCCACGGCGGCAACGGCGCCCCTGCGGTAACTGCCCTCGCCCAGTACGCCGCCGCAGCCGGATCCTTCCTCGGCAACAGCCACCTCATCTCCAGCAGCTGGACAAGTCCGGAACTGAAAGACCTCCCCGACACCCTCGGTCAGCACTTCGACGGGCTCGAAGCGCTCATCGCCGACGCCGTCAGCCACGTAGGGTCGACCGGCAGTGAGGACGCCGCGTGAGTACATCGCGCCGGACACGTATGCCGGGCCTTCTGCTCCGGCTGACCGGACCTCTGCAGTCCTGGGGCGAGCACAGCCACTTCAACGACCGCGACACGCTGTCCTTCCCCACCCGCTCCGCCCTCACCGGCCTCCTCGCCGCCGCCCTGGGCAGGCCACGCCACCACAGCCTCGACGACCTCGATCTGTCAGTCACCACTCGCGCCGACCGCCCCGGCAGTCGCCTGCGGGACTTCCACACCGTGGGAGGCGGCCTGACCGGAGACCGCACGGTCATCACCGCCGAAGGCAAGCGACGCGACAGCGACACCTCCACCCTCACCAGCACGCGCTGGTATCTGGAGGACGCCGCCTTCACCGTCGCCCTCACCCTGCCCGACCACACCCAGCCCCCACGGCCTGGACCGACGCCCTCCTGTCCCCCCGCTGGCCCCTCTACATGGGGCGCCGCTCCTGCCCTCCGGCCGGCCCTCTCCTGCTGGGCCGCAGCACCGACGCCCTCCACGATCTCGTCCACCTCCCCTCGCGCTCCCGGCCCCCGACCCGAGAGCGGCGGCGAAAACACCACGATCGAGGTGTTGTTCCTGTCCGACCAACCCCTCACCCACATGCCCGTGCCCGCCGCTCACACCACAGAGAACAGCACCCGCAACGACACCGGACCGGAGCACTCCACCGTTCTGGACGCTCCTGTCGACTTCACTCCCCGGCACCGCCGCTACCGGGCCCGCCCCTCTACCGGCGCACCCTGGCCCTGCCCACCTCACTCTGCGCGGGATACGGCACCAGCCAACTGACGCAGCTAGCCGCTTATACGTCCCCCACCTACACCCCCGCCACCGGCCCCGCTCCGGAAGGAAGCGTCCAATGACCCTCTACCTCACCCGGCTCACGCCCCACCCCGCCTCCCGTCTGGCTCAACAGGAACTGGGCACCAGCACTCACCACGGCTCCCTGCACCGGCGCGTGATGTCCCTCTTCCCCGACGGCATCCCCGAACAGGCCCGCACCCACTTCGGCGTCCTGTTCCGCGTCGAAGACACCCCCGCGGCAGCCACCTCCTGATGCAGTCCAACCAACCACCCGACCCCGGCCGCCTCCCCGCCCAGTACGGCACCCTCACCACCCGCCCCCTCGATGCCCTCCTCGGCGCCCTGGAGCCCGGCCACACCCTGCACTACCGCTGCACAGCCTCCCCGTGCGCAAACCCGGCCACACCACCCGCGCCCACTACAACCTCCCCGCCGTCGTCCCCCTCAACGGCCCCGCCGCAGACGACTGGTGGCAGCGTCAGGCCGGCAACGCCGGACTGCACGTCCTCACTCTTCGCTCCCAGCCCGTCGACGCCGCCCGTGACCGGCAACACCCTGCCGGCACCGCCCCGGCCGACCGCGCCAAGAAGATCAACCGCATCCACCACCACCGCGTCCGCTTCGACGGCACCGCCACCGTCACCGAACCCGACCTGCTGCGCGCCGCCGTCCAGAGCGGCATCGGACGCGGCAAGGCATACGGCTGCGGCCTCCTCAGCATCGCCCCCGCCCCGGACCCCGCATGACCAGCACCACCACGACGGCTCCCGACCACAACGGCGGGGGCCGCCGTCGTCTGGCCGCCCCCACCGTCGCCATGCTGCCCCGCGTCGTCGACAGCCTCTCCTTCCTCTACCTCGACATCGTCCGCGTCCACCAGGACGACACCGGGGTCTGCGCGGAGATCACCACACAGCGACGCGGCAGCGAAACCGTCTACCTCCCCACCGCCTCCCTCGCCTGCGTCCTCCTCGGCCCCGGCACCTCCATCACCGCACCCGCCCTGGCCACATTCGCCCGCCATGGCACCACCGTCCTCGTCACCGGCATGGGCGGCGTACGCTGCTACGCCGCCACCGTCCCCGGTTCCCTCACCACCACCTGGCTCGAACACCAGGCACGCGCCTGGGCCGACGACACCCGCCGCCTCGCCACTGCCACAGCCATGTACAAACACCGCTTCGGCCCAGGCCAGGCCCCACCCGGAGCCACCCTCCAACAACTCCGCGGCCTCGAAGGCCAACGCGTCAGAGCCCTCTACCAACTCCTCGCCCGGCAACACCGCATCGGACGCTTCCGCCGCGCCTACGACCCCGACACCTGGGACACCCAGGACCCCGTCAACCTCGCCCTGTCCGCCGCCAACACCTGCCTGTACGGAATCGTCCACGCCGCCATCGTCGCCCTCGGCTGCTCACCCGCCCTCGGCTTCGTCCACAGCGGCAACCAGCAAGCCTTCGTCTACGACGTCGCCGACCTCTACAAAGCCGAACTCACCATCCCCCTGGCGTTCTCCCTCAACGCCTCCACCCAACCCGAATCAGAAGCACGCCGATCCTTTCGCGACGGCCTCCGCCTCTTCCGTCTCATGCCCCGCATCGTCCAAGACGTCCAGACCCTCCTCGCCCCCGACAGCCCACAGCCCGACCCCGACGAAACCCCCGACGAACAACTCGTCGACCTCTGGGACCCCGTCACCGGCCCAATCCCCGGCGGCACCAACCACGCCCCCGACCACACCCCCTGACACACGAGAGGAGCTTCCACTCCCGTGCCCTCCATGACCGTCATCTCCGCCACTGCCGTACCCGATCACCTACGCGGCGCCCTCACCCGCTGGCTCCTCGAAGTAACACCCACCCTCTACATCGGCACCATCTCCGCCCGCGTCCGCACCGAACTCTGGAACAACCTCACCGCCTGTCTCACCGATGACAATGCCGTGCTGGCCTACCCCGCAGCCAACGAACAAGGCTTCACCCTCCACACAGCCGGCCCCCAACGCCGCGACCCCCTCGACTTCGACGGCCTCACCCTCATCGCCTTCCAACGCCTCCCCACAAGTCAAGAAGCGGCAAAGGCCCCATAGAAGCGCAGGTCACGAAGTGTCCGCTCCGCGCAGGCGGAGGTGAACCGACCACGTCTGCGGGGAGGCGTGATGCCGACCCGTCCGCTCCGCGCAGGCGGAGGTGAACCGTACGGGTCGCTGGCGTTGCGGTGGTCGGCGAAGTCCGCTCCGCGCAGGCGGAGGTGAACCGTGCTTGTTTCCCAGGTCGTGCACGATCAGGTCGTCCGCTCCGCGCAGGCGGAGGTGAACCGCCACCCGGTCCGCACGCGAGCTCCTCAAGGACGTCCGCTCCGCGCAGGCGGAGGTGAACCGCGTGTGCCGTTCCCCGTCCCGGACGGCGGCGGGTCCGCTCCGCGCAGGCGGAGGTGAACCGTTCGGGTTGAGCTTCTTCAGCGTGGTCATGCTGTCCGCTCCGCGCAGGCGGAGGTGAACCTCCTTCAGCGTGCCCCTTGACCTGGGCGGCGATGTCCGCTCCGCGCAGGCGGAGGTGAACCGGCCGGCGACTGGGTCGCCGTGCGGATGTCGTCGTCCGCTCCGCGCAGGCGGAGGTGAACCGCGGCACGTGAGCGCGCCCAGCTCGGGCACCGCGTCCGCTCCGCGCAGGCGGAGGTGAACCGGGCTGACGCTGCTGCTGAAACTCAGGCCGCTCGTCCGCTCCGCGCAGGCGGAGGTGAACCGCCTACGCAGAGGATGCTGAGCATGGCGCCGGCGTCCGCTCCGCGCAGGCGGAGGTGAACCGCTCCGCCGCAAGGTCAACTCCATGGGCGCCCCGTCCGCTCCGCGCAGGCGGAGGTGAACCGGACGCGCGCGGCCACCAGGTGCGCACCCACGGGTCCGCTCCGCGCAGGCGGAGGTGAACCGCTTGTGACGGCCGCCCCGTACGGTGCGGTCGGGTCCGCTCCGCGCAGGCGGAGGTGAACCGATGACGCAGGCCTCGAAGTACCTGCAGGACGTGTCCGCTCCGCGCAGGCGGAGGTGAACCGGCGTACCGCGTCCACTACGAGGAAGGGCTCACGTCCGCTCCGCGCAGGCGGAGGTGAACCGAGTTGGAGACGCGGCTGGGGCCGGTGGCGTTCGTCCGCTCCGCGCAGGCGGAGGTGAACCGTAGAGGTAGGCCGCGCCCTGGTCGGCGACGGTGTCCGCTCCGCGCAGGCGGAGGTGAACCGGCTTCAGCACGTGCAGCGGGCGGTCGTGTCCGGTCCGCTCCGCGCAGGCGGAGGTGAACCGTCGGGCTTGATGCGCATCCTCGGCGCCGCACAGTCCGCTCCGCGCAGGCGGAGGTGAACCGTCGGCTGCTGCCGCGAGGTCCCGGCAGTGCGCGTCCGCTCCGCGCAGGCGGAGGCGAACCGATGGGGAGCGCGATACCGGCCGCCGCGGTGAGGTCCGCTCCGCGCAGGCGGAGGTGAACCGGAGGAGGAACTGCACAAGGTCGCCGGGGTCGAGTCCGCTCCGCGCAGGCGGAGGTGAACCGTTCGGGCCAGGCTTCCAGTAGCCGGTGAAGGGGTCCGCTCCGCGCAGGCGGAGGTGAACCGCCGTTGCCCCGGTTGCCGATCTCTGCGGTCTGGTCCGCTCCGCGCAGGCGGAGGTGAACCGCCGCTCATGTTCGGCAGGACGTCGACCCACACGTCCGCTCCGCGCAGGCGGAGGTCAACCGGTCGGGCTCGCCCGTACCAAGATCCGGGACGTGTCCGCTCCGCGCAGGCGGAGGTGAACCGTCGAACAGCCCGATCTTCGCGCTGATGCTGGTGTCCGCTCCGCGCAGGCGGAGGTGAACCGGACCGGTCGGTGACCCGCTCGCCAGCCTCCGGGTCCGCTCTGTGCAGGCGGAGGTTAACGCGAACTCAGAAGACCATTCGCGGCAGGTCGGCGGCCATCACGCGTGTCGTCGTTCCTTGAACCGTGGTTCTGGCACACATTCCGTGAAAGATCTTGCTGGCTCTCGCCGGCAGGAGGCGCGCGCGTTACGTGAGCTGCGAGGACCACGCGTCATGGGAGTCCGGGGAGGCCGGACTCAAGATCGCTCACGGAATGTGTGCCAGAACCTGAACCGTGACCCCTATCGGTCGATGAAAAGTGACCCCTTCCGTGATCAAGTGATCAGTCTGCCCCCATGAGGGTCAGGTGGAAGAGGTGATCGGTGTGGAGGACTGGGCTGAGATCCGGCGGCTCCACCGCGCGGAGGGCATGTCGATCAAGGGGATCGCACGGCATCTGGGGATCGCCCGGAACACCGTGCGGCGGGCCGTGGCCAGTGACGATCCGCCGAGGTACCGGCGGGCGCCGAAGGGCTCGATCGTGGACGCGGTAGAGCCGGCGATCCGCGAACTGCTGGCGGAGTACCCGCGGATGCCCGCCACGGTGATCGCCGAGCGGATCGGCTGGGAACGGTCGTTGTCGGTGCTGAAGCGGCGGTCAGTTGTCTTGGAAGAGACCAGCGAACAGGACGGAGCTGGCTTGGTGCATCGCCCCGCCCAACCGCAGTCACTCAGCGTCCCCAGAGCAGCGGTAGTTCCGTCTAGCGCCGGTGCCCGTGACGGCGGCCCTCCCCGGGGAGGATCTGGGGAGTTTCCGCGCCGCTGGGGAGTGCGCGGGGAGAATCGAGCGCATAACGCGGCACAACCGTGAAAGACCCTGAAAGGTTCATCATCGCAGGTCAGCCACGGAAGTAGCCGCATCACCGCAGGTCAGTGCCAGTGAGTGGGCAACTTGACGACGTAGGTCCCGAGATCGTCGGCCTCGAAGACACCCGGCACGGAACCGCCGGAGCGCAGCGGAGTGATGTAGCGGGTGGCCGTGACCTCGGTCAGCATTTCCCCAGGCTACGCGATGCCTTGGCCTTGCGATCCACGCCCTTCCCCGGATCCCCGCGTTCCGGGAGTCCGCCCCGATCAACCCTGAAGAGCGGCCTCCGGCATGGGGGAAGTCAGACCCGGTCACGTCATCGACGCCAGGGCGGGGGCGACGGGAACGGACGGGGCCGGCTGCTCGGCCCACACGATCTTCCCGGTGGTGGTGAAGCGGGTTCCCCACCGCTCGGCGAGCTGGGAGACGAGGAAGATTCCGCGACCGCCCTCGTCCGTCTCCGATGCGTAGCGTAGGTGCGGGGAGGTGCTGCTGCCGTCACTGACCTCCACGACCAGGCTGGTGTCACGCAGCATGCGCAGATGGATGGGGGTGTTCCGTAGCGGATGGCATTGGTGACCAGTTCGCTGAGGATCAGTTCGGTGGTGAATTCCCGCTCTTCGAGCTTCCAGTCGGTCAGCTTCGCGGACACCTCGGCGCGCAGGGCGGGCACCGCGGAGGGCAAGGCCGGAATGTCCCATTCGGCGATACCCTGCTGCGGGAACACGTGGGTACGAGCGACCAGGAGAGCGGCGTCATCGGCCTGACGAGCGGGTCGCACCGCCGCCAGGACCGTCCGGCACGTCTCCTCCGGGTCGGTCCCCACGTCGGAGAGCGCGTCGCGCAGCAGCTTCAGACCCACCCCACGTCGCGACGCCGGTCCTCGATGAGCCCGTCGGTATAGAGCACGACCTGTGTTGCCTCCGGCAATTCCAGCTCAACGGCCTCGAAGCGCAGGCCTCCCACCCCGAGCGGAGGGCCTGCGGGCAGGTCGAGAAGCTCCGCGCGTCCGTCCGGATGGACGATGGCGGGCGGAAAGTGACCGGCTCTCGCCATGGCGCAGCTGTGGGAGACCGGGTCGTAGATCGCGTACAGGCAGGTAGCCCCGGCGATCCCGTCCTCGCAGGTGCCCGCCTCCGTATTCATCTGGATCACCACGTCGTCGAGGCGGGCCAGCAGATCGTCGGGCGGCAGGTCGAGGGTGGAGAAATTGCGGACCGCGGTGCGCAGCCGGCCCATGGTGACCGCTGAGCGCAGGCCGTGGCCGAACACATCCCCGACGACCAGCGCGGTGCGGTGGCCCGGGAGGGATCACGTCGAACCAGTCCCCGCCGACCTCGGCCTCGGCCGGCACGTAGCGGCACGCCACCCGGACGGTGCTGGTGTCCGGCAGCACCCGGGGCAGCAGACCGCGCTGCAGCGTGGTGGCGATGACGCGCTCGCGGTTGTAGCGGCGAGCCAGATGAGAGACCGCAAGGCCGACGACGAGCAGCAACCCGGCGGTGACGACCTCGTCCATGTCATTGAAGCGGGTGAGGCTTCCGTACGGAGTGGTGAAGAAGTAGACGAACCACACGGCGGCGGACAGGGCCGTGAGGGCCGCGGCCCCACGGTTGCCGAGAGCGGCCACCGCCGCGACGACCAACATCAGGATCAGGACCGCGTTGGTGTCGGACAGCATCGCCCGGGCGGGCAGGAGGAGCAGGCAGACGGCGAGCGGGGCAGCTACTGCCACAAGGAGCGCGGTCAACCCTTTAGCAAGATCACGAGGCATGCCAGACCTCCTCATCCCTCCGGTCTAGCAGGGCTCACATGGTGCTGCCTGTCGAAACAGGTCTGTGCATGTCCCGAGCCCTGCCCACGGCCCTCCGTCAGCCGGGCGGTTGCCGCAGGAGCACGAGTTCCCGGTTCATCTCCTTGAGGAAGCGCATGATCACCGCCAGTTCGCCGGGGGTGAAGCGTCTGCGCGCCGTGTCGGTGCCGTGTGCCAGCGGCCGGAAGTACTCCTGGCCAGGCTTCTGGACTGCTCCGCGTACTCCAGGTACACCACGCGGCGGTCGCCGGCCGCCCGGACGCGCCGGATGTGACCGGCCCGCTCCAGGCGGTCGAGGCACGCGGTCACCGCTCCGGAGGTGAGGTTGAGCTGCTTGCGCAGGCGGCCCGGCGTCATGGGCTCCCCGACGCGCCGCCAGAAGGCCCGTCGGCATCGGCATCGGCATCGGCATCGGCATCCAGGATCGCCATCAGGGCCTGCATGTCCGTGGGGTGCAGGCCCTGCGCGTGCGCGAACTCCTGGGCGATGCGGTTGAACTCGCTGTTCATCCGGCGCAACTGAACGGCGAAGGACTGCAACCCTGTCGGGTCGTTCGCCGGAAGAGGAGAGGAGGGGTACCGGGGCCGCTCATACCTGCCAGTATAAGGTCACTCCATGATTGAGATACTTAATCATTGACTTACCCCTTCGGCTCTGGGAACCCACATGAAGAACGCACCGCGCCGGGCCCGATGGCTCGTCCCCCTCGCCCTGTTGATCGTCTGGCTGGGAGTGGGCGGCGCACTCGGGCCGTACGCGGGCAAGCTGGGCGAGGTGGCCACCAACGACCAGGCCGTCTTCCTCCCGCGGACCGCCGAGTCCACCCGGGTCCTCGAGGCCCGCAAGGCGTTCGACCAGTCCGAGACCGTGCCGGCCATCGTGGTCTGGACGACGGACGGCGACCGGGTCACCGAAACGCAGCAGGCAGCCGCCTCGGACGCGGTCGGCGCCCTCGCGGGCACCGCCGGTGTCGTCGGCCGCCCCTCACCGGCCCTGGTCTCCGACGACCGGAAGGCCATGCAGGCGGTCGTACAGCTAGAGCCCGATCTGGGCGACGAGCTTTCCGGGGTGCTGGACGAGGTGCGCCGGGCGGCGGACGGCGTGTCCGGAGCGACCGTGCAAATCGCCGGGCCGGCGGCGACGCAGGCGGACCTGTCGGACGCGTTCGCGGGCATCGACGGACTGCTGCTGGGCGTGGCGCTCGGCGCCGTGCTGCTGATCCTGCTCCTGGTCTACCGGAGCTTCCTGCTGCCCTTCCTGATCATCCTCGGCTCGGTCTTCGCCCTGGGGCTCGCCTGCGCCGTCGTCTACGCGCTGGCGGACCGGGGCGTGGTGCGGGTGGACGGCCAGGTGCAGGGCATCCTCTCGATCCTCGTGATCGGCGCGGCCACCGACTACGCCCTGCTGCTCGCGGCCCGTTTCCGCGAGGAGCTCGCCGAGCGCGGTGACCGGTACGCGGCCGCGACGGCGGCCGTGCGCAGGTCCTTCGGCGCCATCACGGCGAGCGCCGCCACCGTGGCGCTGGGTCTGCTGGCCCTGCTCGCCAGCGACCTCACCAACAATCGGGCCCTCGGGCCGGTCGGCGCCATCGGCATCGTGTGCGCGGTGCTCTCGACGCTGACCTTCCTCCCGGCGGTGCTGGCCCTGGTGGGCCGGAGCGCGTACTGGCCGACCCGGCCGAAGGCGTCGGACGCGTCCGTGGAGGGGCACGCCGTGTGGCGCCGGGTCGCCGCGGCCGTGGACCGCCGGCCGCGCCGGGTGTGGCTGCTGACCGCGCTGGTGCTCGCCGTCTTCGCGGGTTTCGCCCCGTCCCTGTCCGCCAAGGGGTGCCGCTCGACGAGATCTTCGTGAACGACGCGCCCTCGGTCGCCGCCCAGCGCACGCTCGGCGAGCACTTCCCCGGCGGGTCGGGGAACCCGGCGGTCGTCATCGCCGACGCCGATCGGGGCGCCGAGGTGACGGCAGCGGCGGGGCGGACGGCGGGCGTGGCCTCGGCCGGCGCCGTCTCCGCCTCGGGACGACCGGGCACCGGGAGCCGCTGGTCGTCGACGGCCGTGTCCGTGTCGACGTCACGCTGGAGGACGCGGCGGACAGCGACGCCGCGAAGGAGACCGTGGAGCGGCTGCGCGAGAACCTGCACGCCGTCCCCGGCGCCGACGCGCTGGTCGGCGGGTACACGGCGCAGCAGTACGACACCCAGCGGACCGCCGCCGACGACCGCACGCTGATCGTTCCGGTGGTGCTCGGCATCATCCTGCTGATCCTCGTCCTGCTGCTGCGCTCCCTGCTCGTGCCCGTGCTGCTCGTCGCGACCGTCGCGCTCAACTTCCTGGCGACCATCGGCGTTTCGACCCTCGTCTTCGAGCACCTGCTCGGGTTCGGCGGTACGGACGCGTCGGTCCCGCTGTACGGCTTCGTGTTCCTGGTGGCCCTCGGCGTCGACTACAACATCTTCCTGATGTCCCGAGTGCAGGAGGAGGCGCTCACGCACGGCACCCGGCAGGGGTGCTGCGCGGGCTGACCACGACGGGCGGGGTGATCACCTCGGCGGGTGTGGTGCTCGCGGCGACGTTCGCGGCGCTGATGGTGATCCCGCTGGCCTTCCTGGTGCAGATCGCGTTCATCGTGGCCTTCGGTGTCCTGCTCGACACGCTCGTGGTCCGCTCGCTCCTGGTTCCCGCGCTGGTGCTCGACATCGGGCCCCGGGCGTGGTGGCCCGGCGCTCTGGCACGCGAAGGGGCACAACGGGGCTGACTCACCGGTCGGCCAGCGGATTGGGCAGCGGGCGGTAGCGGGCGTCCGCGCCGTCCGCCGCCGTCCAGCGGAGCAGGAGGTTCGTCTTGGCCGGGAGGGCCGGGGCGGTGAGGAGGGCCGGGATCTCGGGGAGGTCGTGGCGGGCGAGTTCGTCGCGGAGGGCCGGCCAGGGGTCGGCGCCGGGGTGGTGGTGTGCCAGGGCGGCGGCGGTCTCCATGAGGTGGTTGACGAGGAGGCAGTAGACCAGGCGTTCCCAGCCGGCCTCCCTGGTGACCGCGGGGAGGAGTTTCACGCCCTCCGCGTCCCGGTACAGGGCCCGGACGGGCAGGCCGGCGGGGTCCACCGCGATCAGGGTGTTCTGCAGGTGGGCCTCCAGGACGACGCCGTACGCGTCGAAGGCCGTCAGTGCCGGGGGATCACCGCCGACAGGTACGCCCGCCACCAGGCGGCCGGTTCGGTGGTGGCGGCCAGGGGTTGCCGTCGAAGCCCTCCACCAGGGCGGCGGCCAGATACGGGGTCGTGTCGGGCGGGAGGTGGTCGCGCAGGCCGTCGCGTACGACCACGGCGAGCTGTTCGTGGGCGAAGTCCGCCGTGCGGTGGCCCCGGTCGCTCTGCCAGGCGGCGTCGAGCCCGGCGAAGGCGGTCCGTGCGGCCGTGTCCGTCGTACGGAGCTTCAGCAGGTCGTGGCGCCACAGCCGGCGGATGTCGTTGGTGATGCGGACGTCCAGGCTGAACTTCAGGAACAGGTCGCGCCCGGGTGCGTACACGGTACGGATCGCCGCCGTGGGCCATACCGGGAAGCCGGTCGTGCCGAGCCGGACCAGTCGGCCGTCGGCGAAGGCGGGGGCGAGGTCGCGGGCCGCGAGGTCCAGTTGCCAGGGGTGGGCGGGTAGCAGACGGTAGCCGGGCGGGGCGCTGCCCAGGCGGTCGAGGGCGGCGGTGTCGCCCTCGTCGATCACCGTGTCCTCGCGCAGCCCCAGCAGCGTCAGCGGGAAACGGGCGTGCGCCTCGGGCGCGTACGGCAGCCAGGCCGCCGCCGGGCCGCCGCCGCGCGCCTTGGGGGCGGGGTGGTGGGTGTGGCCGGTGACGAGGGCCTGCTCGGAACGGAGATACGGGTCGTCGGGCGGTGTCGCCCGCGCACGGGCGGCGAGCAGCGCGGCCACCGCCTCCCGGCTGTCCAGCATCTCGGCGGGCAGTTCGTGATTGGACAGTCCGGTGTGCCGGCGGAGTTCCTCGGCGACGAGTTTGACCAGCTCCGGGTGGCCCAGGCGGTGCCAGGCGCCGTCCGTCAGGAGTTCCGGTTCGGCGGGGCGCCGGGTGCCGCGCACCCGCAGCAGGCGGCCCGTGCCGGGCAGGCGGTACGTCGGACGCTCCGCCGTCCCCGGTACGGGCCGCGCCACTTCGCGCAGCAGGCAGTTGAGCAGCGGCACCGCCGCGTAGGCATCGGCCAGGCGGGCCGGGTCGTCGTACGTGGGCGGGGAGGTGAGGTCCACGCGTTCCTCTGGTTCCTTGCGGTCTGTCCGGGCGGAGACGATCAGTATGTCTGTCATCGTCCACCCGTACGTTCCACTCCCGAGGAGCCCGCCCGTGCACCGTCCCCCACCGCCGAGGCCGAGGCCGCCGAGGAACTGGCCGTCGTAAAGCCCGGTCTCGTGCGCCGGTACGCCGGCGAACTGCCCGGCGCCCGCGCGGCCGTGCTCACGCGGCTGTGGCGCGGTCTCACGCATGAGCCGCTGCCGTGGATCGTCCGCCGGGAGACGGACTCCGACGGGCTCATCCTGCGGCTGGCGGACGGGCGCCGGCTGTGCGGCCCGCGCGCGGATCCGTATGCGACCGCCGCGTACGTCACCGCCGTACGGCTGGACGAGGCGGTGTACGACGATCCGGCGCGGCTGATGACGGAGCTCGCCGTACCGCACTCGGAGGTGTTCGCCGTCGAACTCGGGCACAGTGTGGCGTCGTTGGCGCTGTCCCGGGCGGGAGGTGAACACACGCGGGAGTGGCCGGACCGGGACTGGGAGTGGGAGCGGCGGGTGGTGGACGGGCATCCGTTCCATCCCAACTGCCGTTCCCGGCCGGGTTTCTCGGTGGCCGATCAGCTCGCCTACGGGCCCGAGCACGGGCCGGTGGTGGAGCTGGGGCTGCTGCCCGTGCCGGAGGCCGGGTGTCTGGTGACGGGGGTGTGGCCGAAGTGGCTGCGGGAGCCGGGGCGGGTGGTGGTCCCGGTGCATCCGTGGCAGGCGGCGCATGTGCTGAAGCGGACGGGTGAGCGGGGCTCGCGGCGCATCCGCTGATGGCGCTGCGCACCCTCGCGCTGCCGGACGGGCCGCATGTGAAGACGGCGTTGAGCGCCCGGCTGACGTCCTCGGTGCGGGACATCTCGCTGGGCTCGGTGGGCGCGTCGGCGGTGCTGTCGGACTTCGGGGAGGCGGTGGCGGCGCGGACGGACGGACTGCTGCACATCACCCGCACGCTGGGCGCGGTGGCGGCCGGGTCGCCCGATCTGGCGGCGGTGCTGCGGGAGTCGCCCGGGGAGTACGCGGGGCCCGGGGAGCGGGTGGTGCCGGTGGCGGCGCTGGCGACGACGGAACTGCCGTCCTCGCCGCGCTGGTTGGGCGACTTCACGCGGCTCGCGCTCACGGTCGGGCTGCGGTTGCTGGAGCTGGGGGTGGCGCTGGAGGCGCACGGCCAGAACCTGCTCGTGGTGCTGGCCGCCGACGGGAATCCGGTGCGGCTGGTCTACCGTGATCTGGCCGATCTGCGGATCGGTCCCGCCCGTCTCGCCCGGCACGGCGTCGCGCTCCCGGAACAGTTGCCGACGCGCATGGTCACGGACGACGAACACGCCCTGCGCCGGAAGCTGTTCGGTTCGCTGGTGGCCGGGGCGCTGGCCGGTACGGCGGGGTCGGGGCCGGCGCTGCGGGCGGCCCTGGAGGACGCCGTACCGCGTCTGCCGCGGACCTCGGATCTCACCGCGCTGCTCGAAGAACCGCTGCCCGCGAAGGCGCTGACGCTGATGCGGCTGTCACCCCGGACAGCGGGGGACCAATGGGCCGAACTGCCCAATCCTCTCTTCTTCGACCCGATGTGACACCCCGTTTTGGAGCCCGGTGCTTCCGGTCAATAGGATCCGCCGATGATCAGAAAGAAACGGCCGGTGGCAGGCGCCTGTGCCCTGCTCGCCGCACTGACGGCCGGGCTCGCCTTCCCGGCCGGGGCGGCCGCCGGAGAACCCACGGGCCAGAGCGCGCCGAAGGTGAACCTCGTCCTCGATGTGAGCGGCTCGATGCGGGCCAAGGACATCGACGGCCAGTCCCGCATGGCGGCGGCCAAGCAGGCGTTCAACGAGGTGCTGGACGCGACACCGGAACAGGTCGAGCTGGGCATCCGCACCCTGGGGGCGAACTACCCCGGCGACGACCGCAAGGAGGGCTGCAAGGACACCGCGCAGCTCTACCCGGTCGGCCCGCTGGACCGCACCGAGGCGAAGACGGCGGTGGCCACCCTCACCCCGACGGGCTGGACGCCGATCGGCCCCGCCCTGCTGAAGGCGGCCGACGATCTCGACGGCGGCGACGGCTCCAAGCGGATCGTGCTGATCACTGACGGCGAGGACACCTGTGCCCCGCTCGACCCGTGCGAGGTGGCCCGGGAGATCGCGGCCCGTGGCATCGGCCTGACCATCGACACGATGGGCCTGGTGCCGAACACCAAGCTGAGCAGGCAGCTCAGCTGCATCGCCGAGGCGACGGGCGGCACCTACACCTCGATCGAACACCAGGACGAGCTCACGGACCGGGTGAACGAGCTGGTGGACCGCGCGGCCGAGCCCGTGGTGACGCCGGTGGCCACGCAGGGCGCCGACTCCTGCGCCAAGGCGCCCGCGCTGGAGTCCGGACTCTTCACCGACCGCGAGGAGTTCGGCCAGCAGCGCTGGTACCGCGTGGAACTGCCGGCGGGGCAGGAGCTGCGTGCCTCGGTGAGCGTGGCGGCGGACCGGGCCGTGCGTCCGGACCACGGCGTGCTGCTGCGGGCGGTCACCGTGCACGGCCGGGAGATCGTACGCGGCGAGGCGACCGGCAACGGCCGCACCGACGTGCTCTCCACCGGGCTGCGCTACCCCAAGCCCGAACGGGACGACGACAGTGACCAGCCCGCCACCGAGGTCGTGTGCCTGGTGGTGACCCATTCCTTCTCGGCGGACTCCGGGGTGAAGACCACGCCCGGTCTTCCGCTGGAGCTGACGGTCGACGTGGTGGACGGCCCCGACGGGTCGGACGACGTGGCCTCCTTCGGTCTGGGCCGGGGCTGGTGGCTGCTCGGGGCGCTGCTCGTCACCGGCTTCGTGGCCGGTCTGCTCTGGGGCTGGCTGTCTCGCCTGCGGTTCGCTGTCTGGAGGACCAACTGATGCGTGCCCTGCGAGTACTGAGCACCGCCCTGCTGGCCCTCGGGCTGGCCGCGGCACCCGCCGCCGCCGACTCCTCGCCCTCCCCGGGCGAATCCGAGGACACCGGGGCACCGACCCGCGCGGGCACCTCGTTCCGTACGGCGACGGAGGTCGAGCAGGGGCAGACCGCCACCGCGCGCGCCTCCACGGGCGACTACCTGTACTGGTCGTTCCCGGCGGACGCCGGACAGCGCCCCACCGTCCACGCGAAGGTGAAGCTGCCGGAGAGCCACGCGGCCGAGACCTGGCAGATCGACGTGTACGACGGTCTGCGCCGCCGCCAGGCCTGCCAGTACGGCGCGCAGACCCGCACCGCCGGGGCGAACGCGCCCTCGGTGGAACTGGACTGCGTGCTGCGCACGGTCCGTGCCTGGTCCGAGCCGTGGGCCAACGATCCGCTGCCGGGCACCTACTACGTCCGGCTCACGGCGCTGCGGCTGTCGACGGCCGACCTCGGCCAGGCGGTGGAGACCGAACTGCGGGTCGAGTCGAAGGACATGGGCGGCGCGGCGGCGGTGGACGGCGCGCTGTCCGAGCCGCTGATGCCGGGCATCGCCACCCGGGCCGACAAGGACGAGGAGGAGGGCTCGGCGGTCCTGGCCGACCTCGAACCCGAGGACGGCTGGACCTCCGGCTGGTGGTCCGACCGCTGGATATGGACGGCGGTGGGCGGCGCCCTGGCCGCCCTGGCGGGCGTCGCCGGCTACCGCCTGACCCGGGGTCCGGGCGTCCGCCCGGGGTGCCACCGCACGCGTGACACCCCCTCGTGTCACCTCCTCGTGACACACCCTTCGGAAGGCCCGCCCCTGTGCGGGCCTTCCGCCTTTCGCGCTACGGCTCCCGTAGTGCCTTGGCGAGCATGCCCTCGCCGGTCACCTCGACCCGGCCCGCGCGGACCGCGTCCGACAGCGCCAGCCCGCCCCGGCCTATCGCCGTACAGGTGTCGGTGTCCAGGGAGAGGACGGCGTCGGGCTCTCCGGGGGCGGGGCCGTCGCCGCACACGGGGCCTTGCTCCGCGCCGACGCGCAGATGGAACCTGCCTTCGTCGAGGCGGACTTCGACCAGGCCCTCGCCGTCCAGGGCCCGCAGCAGGGGCAGGGCGAACCAGTGGGCCCGCACCGCGTCCGTCGGGCGGCGCTCCCCCAGTTCGGCCTCGCCCCAGGTGCCGAGGGACTGGAGGACAGGGAGCAACGCGGTTCCGCGCGGGGTGAGTTCGTAGACGTAGGCCGCGCCGGGCGGGGGCAGCCGGCGGCGGGTGGTGAGGCCGTCGCGTTCCATGTCCTTGAGCCGGGAGGCCAGTACGTCCGTGCTGACGCCGGGCAGGTCCGCGTGCAGGTCGGTGTAGCGGCGCGGCCCCGCGAGCAGTTCGCGGACGATCAGCAGGGTCCAGCGGTCGCCGACGGCATCGAGCGCGCGGGCCGCGGAGCAGTACTGGTCGTAGCTTCGGCGTGGTGACATGCGACGCAGTCTAGACATGTTGTTGGACTTTCCAAGCTCCCACTTGGTAAAACCAAGCAACACCACGTGAGGGGAAGCGGCGCATGGAGTTCCGGCAGTCGAGCAAGCTCAGCGAGGTCTGTTACGAGATCCGCGGTCCGGTCATCGAACACGCCGACGCGCTGGAGGAGGCAGGGCACAGCGTGCTGCGCCTGAACACCGGCAACCCGGCGCTGTTCGGTTTCGAGGCGCCGGAGGAGATCCTCCAGGACATGATCCGGATGCTCCCGAGGGCACACGGCTACACCGACTCGCGGGGCATCCTCTCCGCCCGCCGCGCCGTGGCCCAGCGCTACCAGACGCTGGGTCTGGAGGTCGACGTCGACGACGTGTTCCTCGGCAACGGCGTCTCCGAACTGGTGTCGATGGCCGTACAGGCCCTGCTGGAGGACGGCGACGAAGTCCTCATCCCCGCACCGGACTTCCCGCTGTGGACGGCGGTGACGAACCTCGCGGGCGGCAAGGCGGTGCACTACCTCTGCGACGAACAGGCCGACTGGTACCCGGACCTGGACGACATGGCCGCGAAGATCACGGACCGTACGAAGGCCGTGGTCGTCATCAACCCCAACAACCCCACCGGCGCGGTGTATCCGAAGGAGATCGTCGAGGGCATCCTCGACCTGGCCCGCCGTCATGGCCTGATGGTCCTCGCCGACGAGATCTACGACCAGATCCTCTACGACGACGCCGTGCACCACTCGGCCGCCGCGCTCGCCCCCGACCTGGTCGTCCTCACCTTCTGCGGACTGTCCAAAACGTACCGCGTGGCGGGCTTCCGCTCCGGCTGGCTGGTGGTCACCGGCCCCAGGCAGCACGCACGGGACTATCTGGAGGGCCTGACGATGCTGGCCTCCATGCGGCTGTGCGCCAACGCCCCCGCGCAGTACGCCATCCAGGCCGCGCTCGGCGGCCGGCAGTCCATCCACGAGCTCACGGCACCGGGCGGGCGGCTGCGTGAACAGCGGGACGTGGCCTGGCGGAAGCTGAACGAGATCCCCGGCGTGAGCTGCGTGAAGCCGAAGGGCGCGCTGTACGCGTTCGCACGCCTCGACCCCGCCGTGCACCGGATCCACGACGACGAGAAGTTCGTCCTGGACCTGCTGCTGAGGGAGAAGATCCAGGTGGTCCAGGGCACCGGCTTCAACTGGCCCTCACCCGACCACTTCCGCATCCTCACCCTCCCCCACGCGGACGTCCTGGAGACGGCGATCGGCCGGATCGGGCGGTTCCTCGGCGGATATCGGCAGTAGGGAACCGGCCACGCGGAGATCGCGTCGGATCAAGGTATGCAAGAAGAAAAACGAGGCCTCGCGGGCATACTTCTGGCGGCCGTGGGTGCCGTCACCGCGGTGCTCGCCTGGGCGCCCCGGGCGCGGATCAGTGTCCACGGCGGTTTCGCGGGCATGCACCGGGACCTGAGCGTCCTCTACATCGACCTCCCCCTCATCGCCGCCGGCGGTGCGCTCGTCCCGCTCGCCGTCTGGCTGATCGCCCTGCGCACTTCGCGCCGGCCGTGGCTCGCGGCCGCGTTCGCCGTGGGCGCGCTCGGGCTCGGCGTCTGGGGGCTGCTCAGCTGGTGGACGCCGTACGAGCGACCGGAGTTCATGGGGTAGGCCTGTCCGGGGCCGTACAAGGTGAGCGGCTCCGGGCCGGGCGACCGCCGGACGCTCGCCGCGTTCCGCCGGGGGGGTGCCTCTATGTCTTTCGTCAAGGCACCCCTGTCGGGTTTGGGGTGCTTCGGGGTTGCTGGGGTCATGCGGCGAGCTCGACGTCCTTCGGTGCCCGGGATTCGTAGAAGGTGCCGTCGCGGAGCATGGCGAACAGGACGCTGATGCGTTGGCGGGCGAGGCGGAGGAGGGCCTGGGTGTGGGCTTTGCCGCGGGCTCGCTGGCGGTCGTAGTAGGTGCGGGAGGCTGGGTCGGCGTTCATGCAGGCGAAGGCGGAGAGGAACATGGCCCGTTTGAGTTGCCGGTTGCCGCCGCGGGGTGCGTGTTCGCCGTGGATCGAGGTGCCGGACGACTTCGTGGCCGGGGCGAGTCCGGCGTAGGAGGCGAGGTGGGCGGCGGTGGGGAAGCCGGTACCGTCGCCGACGGTGACCAGCAGGACGGCGGCGGTCCTGACGCCGACGCCGGGCATCGACGTCAGGACCGGGGAAAGAGGGTGCGCCTCCAGCAGGGCGTTGATCTGGGCTTCCATCGCCCGGCGCTGGGTGTGGACGGCGGCCAGGGACGCGGCCAGGGAGGGGATGACGAGGTCGAGGGTGCCGGTGCCCGGGACGACGACGGTCTGCTCGTCGAGTGCGTCGAAGACGTCGTCGATCAGCCGCTGGGCCATGCGTGGGGCTTTCGGGCGGATCAGGTCGACGAGTCTGCGGCGGCCGGCTTTGCGCAGGGCGGCCGGGGAGCCGTAGCGCTCCAGGAGCCAGGTGACGGCCTGGTGGTCCAGGCGGGGGCCGAGGACGCGTTCCAGGCTGGGGTGGAACTGGGTGAGCAGGCCGCGGATCCGGTTGGAGGTGCGGGTGGCCTCGGCGGCGAGGTCCTGGTCGAAGCCGACCAGGACCGTGAGTTCGGCGGTGATCTCGTCGGTGAGGTCCAGCGAGCGCAGGGTGTGCGGCATGGTGCGGGCGGCGTCCGCGATCACGGCCGCGTCCTTGGCGTCGGTCTTCGCCTCTCCTGGGTAGAGGTCGGCGATCCGGCGCATCGCGAGGCCGGGCAGGTAGGCGACCTGGCAGCTCGCGTCCCGGGCCACGGTCAGCGGCAGGGCGCCGATGGAGGCGGGCTGGTCCACGATCACCAGGACGGTGCCGAACTTGTCGCGGAGTTTGTCGAAGACGGCCCGCAGTTTCGGTTCGCTGTTGGGCAGCTGCTTGTCGAAGACCTTCTTGCCGGCCGGGGTGAGTCCGTGGCCGTGGTGGGCGCTTTTGCCGACGTCCAGGCCGAGGAACACGCCCACGTCTTCGGTGTTGAACACCGCATCCCTCCCGGGGAGTTGATCTATGCCGGCCTCGGCGTCGGTGTCGTACGCGCGCATCCACGTTATGCAGACCTGCCATCCGCGAGCTGTCCGGCATTGCGCCGGACCGGGTGGCGGCCGGACCTCTCATCAGCGTCTCCGACGGCACCTTCCGGGCCCGGTGACACCACCCCCCAGGTCATGCCTTCGACAGGGGGACACAGTCATGCCGGGCCCGGAGGCCAGCGGCCCTCTTGCAGGACCGCGAAGAACATAACGGGGGGATGCCGGCGCCCCCTCTTCTTCAGAGCGCCCGGCGCTCCGCGGCGCCCTGGCCGCGGGCCTGTCCCAGCATCGTCAACGCCGCGGACGAAGGGGATCCGGGCTCCGCCGTGAACACCGTGAGGGACTGGTGGGGCTCCTTCGGTACGGGGAACGTCTGTTGGGTGACGGTCAGGGTCCCGACGACCGGATGGGCCAGGTGGTAGACGTCACGGCCACAGGGCTCGACGGTGTGTTCGGCCCACAGGGAGGCGAATTCGGGGCTGCGGATGGCCAGTTCACCCACCAGTGCGGCGAGACGGGTGTCGTCGGGGTTGCGGGCCGTCAGGACGCGCAGGTTGCCGACCACGGCGTGGGCCTTGGCGGGCCAGTCACGGTAGAGGGCGCGGGTGTGCGCGTCCAGGAAGACCAGCCGGGACAGGTTGGGCCGGGTGTCCGGGTCGTCGGGCGAGGCCGCGTCCAGGTGTCCGGCGAGCAGGGCGTGCCCGGCTCCGTTCCAGGCGAGTACGTCGTTGCGGCGGCCCACGACGAGTGCGGGCACGTCCCGCATGGCGGCCAGCAGCGTACGCAGATCGACGGAGGAGTGTTCTTCCGGAGGTGTCACCGGGGCGGTCCGCTGGTTCGCCGTCGTCGACAGGACGGACAGGTGCTCCCGCTCGGCCGTGGTCAGGCGGAGAGCGGTCGCGATCGCGTCGAGGACCTCGGCCGAGGCGTTGAGCGACTGGCCCTGTTCGAGCCGCGTGTAGTAGCCGGCGCTGACCCCCGCGAGCATCGCGATCTCCTCCCGGCGCAGACCGGGCACCCGGCGCCGTTCCCCGTACCGGGGCAGGCCGACGTCGTCCGGGCTCAACTGCGCCCGCCGTGCCATCAGGAACTCACCGAGCGGTGATCTGCGGTCCATGGCGGCAAGTATGCGCGGCGGCCCGGCCCGTAGCCTGCACCTGTCAGGGGTAGGCACGAGCGGGTCTGGTTCCCCCGGCCCGGTGGCTTCAGAGTCGATCACGGAGCACTTCACAAGCCCTCCCACCGGATCGAGGTAGCCACATGCCCACCACCCCTCCCGCGGAGTCCCAGGTCATCACGATGGAACTGGGGGACGTCGAGATCACCCGTGTCATGGAGTTCTCCGACATCTCGCCGATGACGACCGACGTGTTCTTCCCCGGTTCCAAGCCGGAGGAGTGGCAGCGCCACGCCGCCCTGCTGGACCCGGATCACTGGGACGCCCGCACCGACCTGACGCGCGTCGCCACCCAGTCCTGGGCGCTGCGCAGCGAAGGCCGGGTCATCCTGATCGACACCGGTGCGGGCAACGGCAAGTACCGTCCGCTCCAGCCCATCTGGTCCTATCTGAACACGAGTTACCTGGACAATCTCGCCGCGGCCGGCATCAGCCCCGAGGACGTCGACGTCGTCGTCAACACCCATCTGCACGACGACCACGTCGGCTGGAACACCCGGCTCGAAGGACGCGACTGGGTGCCCACGTTTCCCAACGCGACCTATCTCATGCCGCGCGCCGATGTCGAGTACTGGCGTCCGGAGAACCTCCCCCCACACCCAGTTCGGCCGGGGGAACCAGAACGTGTACGAGGACAGCGTCGACCCGGTGCTCGACGCCGGGCTCGTCAAGACCTGGGAGGACTCCTACGTCATCGACGCCAACCTCCGGCTCGAGGCGGCACCCGGGCACACCCCGGGTTCGTCGATCATCCACCTGGAGTCAAAAGGCGACCGCGCGGTCTTCGCCGGGGATCTGATGCACGGCGCGATCCAGGTCCACGAACCCCACCTCAACAGCTGCTTCGAGGAGGACGAGGACACGGCCCGCGCCAGCCGGGCCCGGATGTACGCCTACGCCGCCGACCACAACGCCCTCGTCCTGCCCGCCCACCTGCCCGGCCACGGCGCCTTCGAGATCCGCCGCGGAGGCTCCGGCTTCGAGATCGCCGCCTGGGCCCCCTTCTCCCGCACCTGACGTCCGGGACGGCCTCGGCCTGGCGGCGGCTAAGCAGCAGCCGTCAGGATGCCGTGCGGCCACACCCGTCCCCTGTCAAGCGCCGCTCAGCGCCCTCATACGACACCGACTCCCCGCCCAGGGCGACTTCGCACCAGACCGTCTTGGTGTACGGGTCACCGTTGGTCGTTCCCCAGTGGGACGCCAGCGCCTCGACGAGGAGGAGGCCTCGGCCGGACTCCGTGTCGGGCGCGGCGGGTGGCAGGGTGCCGGGGGTGGGTGGGCGGTGGTCGGGGCGGGCGTCGGTGAGTTCGATACGGAGCGTGGCGTCCTCCGGGTGGAGCGTTAGGCGGAGCCTGAAGTCCCGGCCCGCCACCCGCCCGTGGACCACCGCGTTCGCGGCGAGTTCGGCCACCAGCAGGGACGCCGTGCGATTGCCGTCGGTGTCGTACGGCCAGCCCCAGGCGGTGAGCTGTTCGGCCGACAGGTGACGGGCGAGGCGTGCGCCCCGGGTGGTGGCCGAGAGCCTGATGCAGAAGTGTCGGGTGGGGCCCGCGTGTTCACCCGCCGGAGCGATATCGACGTTCATGTCACCCAGCGTGGCCGCTCAGCCCTACTCTGCACAGTGACGATGCCGGTACGCAGGGTGACCGTGCGGATGCTGTCCGGGACTGTCCGGGTCGCGACGCGTGACCCCCGTACGGGCGGCGGGTTGAGCACGGGTGGCACATGGAGGTGTGGGGACATGAGTGTGGAACCTTACGGCGCGGACGAGGAATCGGCGGCCGTTCTGCGGACCGTCGGCCGGGTCATCAAGATGTGCCGGGAACGGGAGGGGCTGACCCAGGCCGGTCTCGGAGCGGCCATCCGGTACAGCGAGGAGCAGGTTTCCTCCGTCGAACGCGGGCGCAGGGCACCGGCCGAGGAGTTCCTGGAGGCAGCGGACCGGGTACTGGAGGCCGGCGGGCTGCTCTCGGGGTTGAAGAATGATGTGGCGAAGGCCCGTTTCCCGAAGAAGGTACGGGACTTGGCCAAGCTGGAGGAGGAAGCGGTCGAGCTGTGCGCCTACGCCAATCACGTGGTGCACGGCCTGCTTCAGACGCCGGAGTACACGCGGGCCATCTACGGCATGCGGCGGCCTCCGTACACCGAGGAACAGGTGGACGAACTCGTCGAGGCCCGCTTGGCGCGTCAGCGGATCTTCGAGCAGCAGCCTGCTCCCGTCTTCGGCTTCGTCCAGGAAGAGGTGACGCTGCGCCGCCCGCTCGGGGGCAAAATGGTGATGCGGAAGCAACTCGAACGCCTGTTGGAGGTCGGTCAGCGGCGGAACGTCGAGATCCAGGTGCTGCCCACCGACCGTGAAGACCACGCGGGGCTGGCGGGGGCACTTCAACTGCTGCGGCTGAAGGAGGGAGCAACCGTGGGTCACATCGAAGTACAGCTGATCAGCCGGCTGCTCTCCGACCCCAAGGAGATCCAGATCCTCGAGATCCGCTATGGCATCATCCGGGCCCAGGCTCTCACGCCCCGTGAGTCGCTGGCCTTCATCGAGAAACTGCTGGGAGAGACATGATGACCGACACCGGTTCCACGCTGGAGTGGTTCAAGAGCAGCTACAGCACCAACGACGGTCCCGAGTGCGTCGAGGTCGCCTTCGACCCCGCGACCATTCACGTCCGGGACTCCAAGCACATACACGGGCCCCACCTCGCCTTCGCTCCTCAGCAGTGGACCGCTTTTCTGCCGTATGCCTCCGGGTCTCGATGAGCCGACCGCTCAGCGCCGCGCAGCGGCGGCTTGTCGAGGGCGCCGATGCGGGGAGCGGGCGGCTGCGGGGTGGTACGCCGGCCCAGCTCGCCGCGTTGGTGAAGCGAGGGCTGGCGTTTCGGCATCCTCGGCCGCCGCACGATCATTTCCTGACTCCGGTGGGGCATCGGGTGCGGGAGGAGGACGCGGCACCCGAGCCGGTCAAGGCGCCGGACTCCACCGGGGTGTTCGCCGCGCGCGTCGGTGGTGGGAGTCCCGCTCCGGAGTCGGGGCCCGCCCGGCTGCGGGAGGTGCGCGGGGCCTGGCAGGGAATGCTCGAATTGCGGCGGATGACCAATCCGGACGGGGCCACCGACCGGCCCTGCGGGTGGGAGCGTTCGCATCTCGTACAGGCCGCCGCGCTCGCGTTGGAGGCGGCGGGGCATCGGCCGGCCGGTGCGGGCGAGGGCGGTTATCGCGTGCGGGAGACCCCGCAGCCCGACGCCGTAGCCGTGTACGAGGCGGACGGCGACGCGCTGCGGGCTTGCGCGGCCACGTTGGAGGGGGCCGGGTGGCAGGTCGGGGAGTACACCGAGCCCAGGACGCGGGCGCGCTATCTGCTGGCCTCCCCGCGCCGGGTGTGAGGGGCATGCCCCTGAGGACGCGTTCCGGGGCCGGGCGAAGGTCCCGGGGCCGTTCGGGCTGTCGACGAGCTTTCACGCTCTGAAAGTTTCCGCCGCCCGGTTCCCAAGTTTCCAGGCCATCCGCTCCTACAGTGGACCAGACCACCAGAGAGGAACGGAAGCTCTTTACAGGCCCGGAATCCAAGTGCGTAACTAATGACGCGCGCACGTCATTCAGTACGTTCGTCAGTACGGAACTGCCCAGGTGGCAGCGGCCGACGTCACCTCCTTCGCTCATCCCCACATGTGTCAGGAGGCAGCCCCATGTCCTTTTTCCCCACCACCGCAGACCCATCGTCACCGCGCTCGGCATCCTCGGCGCCGCGCTCGCGCTGACGGCCACCACGACCGGCGGCGCGGCTGCCGCGCCGGGGCCCGACCGGGACCGTGTCCATGTGGAACCCGGCGAGGCCTACATGGGTGTCGGCGCCCGGGTCCACGAGGGTTCCGCTGCGGCCGGGGCGCCCTCGCGGGGCGCGCTGGCCCCCACCGACGGCGTCCAGGGCATCGACGTGTCGCACTGGCAGGGTGCGATCAACTGGGGGTCGGTGCGTGGCGCCGGTATCCAGTTCGCCTGGATGAAGGCGACCGAGGGCACCTCGTACAAGGACGACCGGTTCAACAGCAACTATCCCGCCGCGTACAACGCGGGTGTGATCCGCGGGGCGTACCACTTCGGCCTCCCGAACGCCTCCAACGGCGCCACCCAGGCGAACTACTTCGCCGGCAACGGGGTGGCTGGTCGCGGGACAATCTCACCCTGCCGGGTGTGCTGGACATCGAGTCCAACCCGTACGGGGCGATGTGCTACGGGCTGTCCACCACGCAGATGCGCACCTGGATCAACGACTTCTACACCGCTTACAAGGCACGGACCGGCCGTGATGTCCTGCTCTACACGACGGCGAGCTGGTGGAACACCTGCACCGGGAACTGGACCGGCATGGCCGCGAAGAGTCCGTTGTGGGTGGCGCATTGGACGTCCGCTTCGGCGCCGGCGATTCCGAGCGGGTTCCCTACCTGGACTGTGTGGCAGTACACCAACAACGGGGCGGTGAGCGGGGTCTCGGGCGGTGTGGACCGGGACCAGTTCAACGGGTCCCGTGAGCGGTTGCTGGCGCTGGCGAACAACACGTGACGTTCGATCGGCTGGGGAGTCGGCGGGCGTTCGCCTTCGGCTCCCCTGCTCTCCCTCCCTCCCCTCCCTCCTCCTGACTGCGTGTCCGAGGAGTGATCGTGCAATCCGAGAACGCCATTCGGCGTCGGCTTCTGATCGCCGGCGCGGCTGGACTGGCCGCTGTCACCGCCGTGCCCGGTGTCGCGCACGCTCGCGGGAGCGAGGCCATAGAGCCGGACATCGACTCGACCGGGGTCTGGGGGCTCGTGCCCCGCGGGGAACATCGGGGTCCTGCAGTACCGGCCGAGCCGGATCGTGATTCACCATACGGTGAGTGAGAACACCTCGGACTTCTCGCGGGCGCAGGCTCATGCGCACGCGCACTGGGTGCAGGATCTGCACCTGGACGACAACGGGTGGGTTGATACCGGGTACCACTTCCTGGTCAGCCGGGGTGGCTGGATCACCGAGGGGCGGCACGGGAGCCTTCAGGCGCTGGGGGTGGGCGGAGCTTTGTGCTGGGCGCGCACACGTCCGGGCAGAACGAGCAGGCGCTGGGGATCGCGTGCGAGGGGCGTATCACGCGGGGGCGGTGCCGCCGGGGGCTCAGTGGGAGGTGCTGGTGACGCTGTGCGCGTATGTGTGTGTGCGTTACGGCATTGCTGCCGGGCAGATCTTCGGGCACATGGATTATGGCTCCACGTTGTGTCCGGGGGTGTATCACGAGTTGCTGCCTCGGTTGCGGGGGAGGTGGGGGCGGCGATGTAGTGGGGCGGGGGTGGGGCAGCGGGCCACGTGTCGCGGGTGCGACCGTGTTTGGGGCGGCCGGGGGTGGTTCACTGGGCCGCGTTCGCGGGTGCCGCTGCGCCCACCCGTGCCGCCCCAGCGGCACGATTGCCCGCAGCTACGGGGGTACGGGGGAACCGCCCCAGCGGCACGATTGCCCGCCGCTACGCGGGGACGTGCGGGGGTGGGGAGCTGCCCCGGCGGCACGATTGCCCGCAGTGACGCGGGGGCGGGGCGGGTTGCGGGTTAGGGCTGTGTGGCGATTTTTGCCAGGCGGTGGGCTTGGTGGCGGGTTGTTTGGGCGATCGTGGGTTCGTCGGCTGTGAGTAGGGCTCCGTCTGCGACGATCTGGTGGCCGTTGACGAAGGATGCCGTGATCGGGGCCGGGGCGCCGAAGGTCAGGGCCGTTACCGGGTCGGGTATCGAGGCGTGGGCCAGGGTGTCCATGCGCCACAGGACCAGGTCGGCCAGTTTGCCGGGCTCCAGGGAGCCGATCTCCGATGCGCGGCCCAGGACTTGGGCTCCGCCGTAGGTGCCCAGGCGGAGGGCCTGGCGGGCGTTCAGGGCGGTTTCGCGGTGGGGGCCGAGGCGGTTGACCAACAAGGCGTTGCGCAGTTCGGTGTGGAGTTCGCCGGACTCGTTGGACGCCGTGCCGTCGACCCCGAGGCCCACCGGGACGCCCGCGGCGAGCATGTCGGGGACGCGGGCGATGCCGGCCGCCAGCCGGGCGTTGGAGGACGGGCAGTGGGCGACTCCCGTTCCCGAACGGGCGAACGCGGCGATGTCGGAGTCGTTCATGTGGACGCAGTGCGCCATCCACACGTCCTCGCCGAGCCAGCCGGTGGACTCGAAGTAGTCGGTCGGGCCCATGCCGAACCGCTCCCGGCAGAACTTCTCCTCCTCCACCGTCTCCGAACCGTGCGTGTGCAGGCGTACACCAAGACTGCGCGCCAACTCAGCCCCGTACCGCATGAGTTCGGTGGAGACGGAGAAGGGTGAGCAGGGCGCCACGGCGATCTGGGTCATCGCGCCGAAGGAGGCGTCGTGATGCCGTCGTACCGTCTCCTCGGTGGCGGCGAGAGCGTCGTCGAGGGTCTCGACGGCGAAGTCGGGCGGCAGTCCGCCGTCCTTCTCCCTCGGTCCATGGAGCCGCGGGCGAGGGTGAAGCGGACACCCATGTCGCGGGCGGCGCCGATGATGGCGGCGGACAGGTCGCCGGTGCCGCGCGGGAAGACGTAGTGGTGGTCCATGGTCGTGGTGACGCCGCCGCGGGCCATCATGGCGAGCGAGCCCTGGGCCGCCGCGTGGACCATCGGTTCGTCGATGCGCGCCCAGAGGGGGTAGAGGGCGACGAGCCAGTCGAAGAGGTTGTGGTCGGTGGCCAGGCCCCGGGTGATCCACTGGTAGAAGTGGTGATGGGTGTTGACCAGGCCGGGGGTCACGAGATGCCCGGTCGCGTCGATCCGGCGTACGACGTGCTCCAGGCCCGCGGGGGCGGGGCCCGCGCCGAGCGACTCGATGCGGTTGCCGGCGAGGACGACGTACCCGGAGGCGTACTCGGTGTCGTGCCCGTCGACGGTCGCGATCGCGCCGTTCTCGATGACAGTGCGCCGGGCTGCTGCCATGGTGCGTCCTTTTCGCGTAGCGGTCAGAGGTTGTTGAGGTCCGCCGGTATGCGCGCCTCGCGGCCGTCGCGCAGGACGGTGGCCTCGATCAGGCCGTAGGGGCGGTCGGCGGCGACGTACACCTCGTTGTCGTTCCTGAGCCCGAACGGCTCCAGGTCGACCAGGAAGTGATGGCTGTTGGGGAGGGAGAAGCGGACCTCGTCTATCTCGTCGCGGCGGTCGATGATCCGCGCGCCCATCTCGTACATCGTCTGCTGAAGGGACAGGGAGCGGGTCTCGGCGAAGGCCTGGAGGAGGTGTTTCCTGACCTGTGTGTAGGACCGCTCCCAGTCGGGCGTCGGCTGGTCGTCGCCGGTCCAGTTGAACCGCCAGCGGCCGGAGACCGAGGTGGCGAGGACGCGGTCGCGGGTCTCCTCAAGGGTCGTGTACGCGTCCTTGACGTAGCCCCGGAACTCGGAGCCGGTGGAGTTGAGTACCGTCAGGTCCTTGAGGCCGGATATCACCTCCCAGCGTTCGCCGTCGTAGGTGAGCTGCGTCAGCCGGGTCTCCTGGCCCTTGCGGACGAAGGAGTGCCCGCCCTCGCCCGCCGCCTCCACACGCTCCCACGCGTACTCCTCGACGCGGATACGGGCCCGGCGGATGGGCTCCTGGGAGGTGACGAAGTGCCTGGCCAGGTGGATGCCGAACTGTTCGGCGGACTCGATGCCGTACTCCTTGGCGAACGCGTACACCGTGTTCTTCATGGTGTCGGTCGGCAGCACGTTGGCGTTGGAGCCGGAGTAGTGGACCTCGTCCATGTCGCCGGACAGGGCCACGGAGACGTTGAGGTCCTTGATGTGGTGGGTGGCGCCGTCCCGCGTGATCCGCACGACCCGGTTCTCGGCCTTGCCGTACTGGTTCGGTCCCAGGATGGTCGGCATGGAGCTAGCTCCTCGGTAGACGGAGTAACCGAACGGGCTGAGCAGCAGCGGTACGTGATAGTGCTCGCCCGGGACGACGGCGAACGTGACCGTCACCTCCGGGAAGAACACCGCGGCGCCGCCGGCCCGGTTCTCGGCGGATTCCTCGAAGTACGCCTCGACTTCCTCGAAGTACGCCTCGACGGCGAAGTCGAGCCGTACGTGGGTGGTGCCCACCGGCGGGGCGGGCAGGTCCCCGCACCGCCCGTCCGCGTCGGTCGCGGAGCCGCCGAGCGCCGTCCAGTCCGCGGTCCGGCCCGCCGTGCGGGCGGCGAGGCGGACGGCGACGCCCGCGGCCGGGCGGCCGGCGCTGGTGTCCAGGATGTGCGTGGACACGGAGGCGGTGGTGTCGGTGCTCATGTCAGTCCTCTTCGCGTTCGCCTTCGACCAGGCGGGCCAGCCGGATGCGGTTGATCTTCCCCAGTTCCGTGCGGACGGTCGCGCGTTCCCGCTCCGGCGCGTTGCCGAGGCGTTCTCTCACGGCGTCGCGCAACTGCTCGGCGGTCCGTCCGGTGGCGCAGACGAGGAACACCTGGCCGAACCGCTCCTGATAGGCCAGGTTCAGTTCGAGCATCTCGGCCCTGAGGCCGTCCGGCGCGGCCGCCATGCCGCTCTGCTCCCGCGCGGAGGCCGGGTCCCCCGGTTCGGGGCGACCGATCGGCGGGTGCCCGGCCAGCGCCTCGTCCAGGTCGGCCGCGGTGAGGGCGGCCGTGGCGGCGTCACCGGCGGCGTACAGGTCGTCGGCGGTGGCGTACGGGCGGGCGGCGAGCAGTCGGCGGGCCCATGCGGTGGAGGCGCAGGCCCGGCGGAGTGCCGCGAGGGCCGCGTGCGGCTCCAGTGCGTTGAAGCGGGCCAGGCCCGCCGGAGTGGGGGTCGACGACACGTGAGCCTCCGTGGCCGCGTGGCTGGGACAGGCGTGCCGACAGTGAACGCCGACGCGGGCGGCGCGTCAACAGTTTGTTGAAAATCCGGGGCTCAGGCGCCCTTCTCCCGGTTCAGGTAGTTGTAGACGGTGAAGCGGCTGACCCCGAGCGCGCTCGCCACCGTCTCCACGCCGTGCCGTACGGCGAAGGCGCCGCGCGCCTCCAGACCGCGCACGATCTCCTGCTTGGCCCTGCGGTCCAGGTCCACGAGCGGGCCCTTCGCGCGTTCCAGTGCCGTGAGGATGTGGTCGAGGAGTCCGCGAGCTGCGGCAGCCGTACGGCGACGACGCCGGCGCCCTCCCAGGAGAGCACGACGTCGTCGGTGCCGGCCTCGCCGGGCGGGATCAGCTCGCCGCCCATGGCGTCGACCAGCGGTTTCACCGCCGCGATGAACGCCTCGCTCACCGGTCGCCCTCTTCTACGACATTGACCTGGAGGAGATCCGGGTGGCACCGGCCGTCAGCGCCCTGCGCAGCACCGTGTCCACGGTGTCGAGGACCGCTTCCGCGCCGCCCTCGGCGGTGTTGCCGAACGGTCCGACATCGACGGCGTCCAGCTCGGCCCCTCGACGACCTCCCGCGCCACCACCGCGTGCGCGGGCGCCTCGTCGAGGTCGAAGGGCTCGGTCGTGAACTCCACCCGCAATCGCACTGTGCCCCCACATGACATCGGCCCGGTCGGCACGACCCTAACGGACTCCCCACGCCGATCAGCAGGCCGAAGGGGCCACTCCGCCCCGGGCCCGGGGCGGGCCGGGGCCCAGATCACCGGTGATGACGAGTTCGGCCAGTGGGCCGGCGCCGCCTCGGCGACTGCGAGGGACCGGCGCACGGCCGACCACCTCCCGGGGCCCGTGCCCGGCAAACCGTCCCACCGGAACGCACACGCCATGCCGGAAGAGCGAATACCCCGCTCATGCGATGGCAAACCCGTACTCGACCTGGCATCTGCGGCAGTATGATCCGCGTATGCACACCTACCGGATCGGAGACGCGGCCGCCCTGCTGAGCGTCCGCCGGAGCCCGGTGGTCCGGCGATCGCCGTGATCAAGTCGACCGATGTGGTCGTGGAAAGACCGTAGAGACGTCCGTTCAGGACGGTGAGGAGTGGACCCCAGATGACCCGAACCACGCGCCGGTACGGCCGGATAGCCCAGGTGACCGGCGCGGGCGTCGCCGCGCTGCTGGCCCTGAACGCCTGTTCGTCCTCCGGCTCGGACTCCGGCGGCGACTCCGGCGACTCCGGCGCCTCGGCGTCGGCGGGGGCGTCCGGCAAGGTGTCCGGGACGGTGAACGTGTTCGCCGCCGCCTCGCTGACGGAGAGCTTCACCGCACTGGGCAAGCGGTTCGAGAAGGAGCACCCCGGCACGAAGGTCGTCTTCAACTTCGGCGGCAGTGACTCGCTCGCCGCGGGGATCACCAGTGGCGCCCCCGCCGATGTGTTCGCCTCGGCCAGCCCCAAAACGATGAAGACCGTCACGGACGCCGGGGCGGCGGAGGGCACGCCGGCCACGTTCGTCCGCAACGGGCTGGAGATCGCCACCCTGCCCGGCAACCCGGACAAGATCACCTCCCTGAAGGACCTCACCGGTGACGGTCTCAAGGTCGTGCTGTGCGACAAGACGGTGCCGTGCGGCGCCGCGGCCGAGAAGGCGCTGACCGCGGCCGATCTGAAGCTCACCCCGGTCTCCTACGAGGAGGACGTCAAGTCCGCCCTCAACAAGGTGGTCCTCAAGGAGGCGGACGCCGCCGTCGTGTACAAGACGGATGTGAAGGCGGCCGGTGACAAGGTGGAGGGCGTGGAGTTCCCCGAAGCCGCCGAGGCCGTCAACGACTATCCGATCACCCTGCTCAAGGACGCCCCCAACGCCGGTGCCGGCACGGCGTTCATCGAGCTGGTGCGGTCCGCCGAGGGCCAGAAGGTGCTGACCGGGGCCGGGTTCACCGCGCCGTGACGGCACCGCGGGAGTTTGGTGCCCGCCCTCGGAGGAGGGCGGGCGTGCGGGCGGGGCGCCGCTCCCGCTGCTGGTGCCCGCGCTGATCGGCCTGACGTTCCTGGTGCTCCCGCTGGTCGCGCTGCTGCTGCGGGCGCCCTGGTCGAGCATGCCCGATCTGCTGACCAGCACGGAGGTGTGGCAGGCCCTGCGGCTGTCGCTGATCTGCGCCACGGCGGCGACGGTGGTGAGCATGGTGATCGGCGTACCGCTGGCCTGGCTGCTGGCCCGGGTGGAGTTCCCCGGCCGTGGTCTCGTACGGGCCCTGGTGACACTGCCGTTGGTGCTGCCACCGGTGGTGGGCGGTGTCGCCCTGCTGATGGCGCTGGGGCGCAACGGGGTCGTGGGGCAGTGGCTGGACTCCTGGTTCGGGATCACGCTGCCGTTCACCACCACCGGCGTGATCATCGCGGAGGCGTTCGTGGCGATGCCGTTCCTCGTCATCAGCGTCGAGGGCACGCTGCGCGCCGCCGACCCGCGCTACGAGGAGGCGGCCACCACCCTCGGCGCGTCCCGTTTCACCGCGTTCCGCCGGGTGACGCTGCCGCTGATCGCACCCGGTATCGCGGCCGGTGCCGTACTGGCGTGGGCGCGGGCGCTCGGCGAGTTCGGGGCGACGATCACCTTCGCCGGGAACTTTCCCGGCCGCACCCAGACCATGCCCCTGGCCGTGTACCTCGCCCTGCAGAACGACCCGGAGGCGGCCATCGCGCTCAGCCTGGTGCTGCTGGCCGTGTCCATCGCCGTACTCGCCGGACTGCGCGACCGCTGGATGACCGCCACATGACCGGCATCGCCACAACGTCCACCGTCGACGTCCCGTCCGGCGAAGGACTCGACGCGCGGCTCGTCGTCGAGCGCGGCGCCTTCCGCCTCGACGTGCCGCTGGCCGCCGCGCCCGGCGACGTGGTCGCCCTGCTCGGTCCGAACGGCGCCGGCAAGACCACCGCCCTGCGGGCCCTCGCCGGTCTCGTCCCGCTGTCGGACGGCGGTCATCTGCGGCTCGACGGACGGGAGCTGGACCGTACGCCGCCGGAGTCGCGGCCGGTCGGGGTGGTCTTCCAGGACTATCTGCTCTTCCCGCACCTCTCCGCGCTGGACAACGTGGCGTTCGGCCCCCGCTGCCGGGGCGCGGGCAAGGCGGAGGCGCGGGCGCGGGCCGCCACCTGGCTGGAGCGGATGGGGCTGTCCGAGCACGCCGGTGCCAAGCCGCGCCGGCTCTCCGGCGGCCAGGCCCAGCGGGTCGCGCTCGCCCGCGCCCTGGCCACCCACCCCCGGCTGCTGCTCCTCGACGAGCCCCTCGCCGCCCTCGACGCCCGCACCCGTCTCGACGTCCGCGCCCAACTCCGGCGCCATCTGGCGGACTTCGAGGCCGTCGCCGTACTCGTCACCCACGATCCGCTCGACGCCATGGTGCTCGCCGACCATCTGGTCGTCATCGAGGAGGGCCGGGTCGTCCAGGAGGGCACGCCCGGCCATATCGCCCGCCATCCCCGCACCGACTACATCGCCCATCTGGTCGGCCTCAACCTCTACCGGGGCCGCGCGGAGGGGCACACGGTACGGCTCGACGACGGGCCGGTGATCACGACGGCGGAGGAGCTGGCCGGGCCGGCGTTCGTCGCCTTCCCGCCCAGCGCGGTCACCCTGTACCGGGACCGCCCCACAGGCTCCAGCGCCCGCAACCTGTGGCGCTGCGAGGTCGCCGGTCTGGAGACGCACGGCGACCGGATCCGCGCCGCCCTCACCGGCGAACTGCCCCTGGCCGCCGATCTGACCACGGTCGCCGCCGCGGAACTCGGCCTGCACGCAGGTGTGACGGTCTGGGCCACGGTCAAGGCCACCCAGACCCACGCCTACCGCGACTGAGTACGGACGGGTCACGCCGGGCGGCAGAAGGGGGGCGCCGTACGTCGACACCCCGGCCGTGCTCGTCCCGCACCCTTGACAGTCCGGGGCAGTGACGGCAACCTTCCATTGAATAGAAAGTAATTTCCACCATACGGAATTACAGGAAGGCCGCCCCCGATGGGATTCGCAGACCAGCGGTTCGACGTCAATCTGTCGATCCTCTTCACCGAACTCCCGCTCCTGGAGCGCCCGGCGGCCGCCGCCGCGGCCGGCTTCACCGCGGTCGAGCTGTGGTGGCCCTGGGCCGGCTCCCCCACCCCCGAGCGGTCCGAACTCGACGCGCTACAGGGGGCGATCGAGGACGCGGGCGTCCGGCTCACCGGCCTGAACTTCTACGCCGGACAGCTCCCCGGCCCCGACCGGGGCGCCCTGTCCGTCCCCGGTGAGGAGTCGGAGCGGTTCCGCGCCAACATCGACGTGGCCGCCGGTTTCGCCCACGCCCTCGGCTGTACGGCGCTGAACGCGCTGTACGGCAACCGGGTCGACGGTGTGGACCCGGCCGAACAGGACGCGCTCGCGCTGGAGAACCTCGTCCTCGCCGCCCGCGCCGCCGACCGGATCGGCGCGATTCTGCTGATCGAGGCGCTGAACGCACCCGAGTCGCCGCTGTACCCGCTGGTTTCGGCGCCCGCCGCCGTGGACGTCGTCGACCGGGTGAACAGGGCCACGGGACTGGGCAACGCCCGCTTCCTGATGGACCTTTACCACCTGGCGAGGAACGGCGAGGACCTGCCGGCGGTGATCGACCGGTATGCCGGGAGGACCGGCCACGCGCAGATCGCCGACAACCCCGGCCGCGGTGCCCCCGGCACCGGTTCGCTCCCGCTGGAGGACCTCCTGGACCGGCTGCGCAAGGCCGGGTACGACGGCTGGGTCGGCCTGGAGTACAAGCCCGGCGACCGCCCCAGCGCGGAGGCCTTCGGCTGGCTGCCCCGCTGACCAGAACCCTCGTATCGAGAGGCATCCGACATGAGCACGCTTCCCAAGGTCGCCTGGATAGGTCTCGGCATCATGGGCTCGCCGATGTCCGAGAACCTGATCAAAGCGGGCTACGACGTCACCGGCCACACCCTGGAGCCGGAGAAACTGGACCGGCTGGCCCGCGCCGGCGGCACCGTGGCCGGTTCGGTCGCCGAAGCCGTACGGGACGCCGATGTGATCATCACCATGGTTCCGGCGTCCCCGCAGGTCGAAGCCATCGTCTACGGCCCCGGCGGCATCCTGGAGCACGCCCGGTCCGGGGTGCTGCTGATCGACATGTCCTCGATCACTCCGGCGACCTCGGTCGAGCTGGCCGCCACCGCACGGGTCAAGGGCATCCGGGTCCTGGACGCCCCCGTGTCGGGCGGTGAGGCGGGGGCCGTCGAGGCGGTGCTGTCCATCATGGTGGGCGGCGAGCAGGCCGACTTCGAGGAGGCGAAGCCGCTCTTCGAGGCGCTCGGCAGGACGATCGTGCGGTGCGGTCCGCACGGTGCGGGGCAGACGGTGAAGGCCGCGAATCAACTGATCGTCGCCGTCAACATCCAGGCGTGCGCGGAGGCCGTGGTCTTCCTGGAGAAGTCCGGCGTGGACCTCACAGCGGCGCTCGACGTCCTGAACGGCGGACTGGCCGGCTCGACCGTGCTGACCCGGAAGAAGGACAACTTCCTGAACCGGGACTTCACGCCGGGCTTCCGGATCGATCTGCACCACAAGGACATGGGCATCGTCACCGACGCCGCCCGTGCCGTGGGCGCCGCCCTGCCCGCCGGTGCCGTGGTCGCCCAGCTGGTGGCGAGCCTGCGCGCGCAGGGCGACGGCGCACTGGACCACTCCGCGCTGCTCAGGGCGGTCGAGCGGCTGTCCGGCGCGGCCTAGACCTCCGGGCGGCACCGGCGCCGACATCTGTCCTGTCGCGCCCAAGGCGCCGGCGCCGCCCGGAACCGCCCTGACGGGGCACGGTGACTCGCGCACGGCCATGGCGGTGCGCGGGCGAGGGCGCCGCGGCGGTATGCCCGCCAGTGCGGTGGCGAAGGCGACGGGGCCCCTCCCCGGCCTGAGAGGGGGTCCCGGAGCCGTCGCAGCCGCCGCGGTCCCGAGCCGTAGCAGCCGCGGTCCCGCATCCGGGGTGCGGATCCGGCCGGGGCGCAGCAGCCTGGGGACATGGCACATCCCACGGAGCATCCGCACATCGTGGTGCACTCCCCGGCCCTCGACGGCTCCCGGCGGGTCACCTCCGGCGACGACACCCTGGGCATCGCGACACATGCCGACGACGTGGCCGAGATCCTGCGGCTGGCCGACCTGTACGTCACCGATGTCGAGGGGACGGACCTGATCGACTGGCAGGGCGGCGGTCCCGACGACTGGCCGGGTCTGTCGGAACACCACGAGAGCACATGAGCGCCGCTACGGCATCGGCCGTACAGCGGCTACGTCACCCTCAAATGAACCTCTGAAGGCGGCCCGGAAGGCTTCGGCCCCAGCCGCCGGCGGGCACACTCCTGGCAACGCGGGGCCCGCCGGCACGGGGCGGCGGGCCCCGCTCCAGGGGTGACACGCCATGCACGACATCGGAGGTCTCCGGGGGACGCCGCACGAGCTCGCCCTGCTGGCCGGCGGCGCGCGCGCCGCGGTCACGGTCGCCGTGGTGGCGCTGCATCTGCGGGGCGCCGTCGAGGCGGGCGCGCCGGGCACGATACGGGCGGTCGACTCGGAGGCGGGACGGGCACTGCCCCGCTGCCGCCGCCGGGGGTCTCGCTCGACGTGGCCGCCGAGGTCGCCGTGGGGCGGTTGGACGCCCTCACGGGCGAGGTGCGCGCGCTGTATCTGGAGAGCGCCGTGTACCAGTGCCTCGACGAGCCGTCCGAGATACGGGAGTTGCTGCGGCACCCGGACGTCCGCTGGGCGCTGGCGGAGGTGCGGGTCGGGCTGGCGGAGGCGGGGATGCTGCGGGCCACACTGCTCGGGCCGAACCGGGCGGCCCGCCGGCGGGTGACCGTCCTGCGGAAGGCGTTCCCGCTGCCGTCGAGCCGGCACGGTCTGACGGACGACCGGAAGCTGATCGCGGTCGCCCTGCACGGCAAGCCCGCCCTGCGGACGCTCGTGCCACGCTTCGCCCTGCGGGCGGGACTGACCGAACGGGTCAGTCTCCGGAACAAGGGCCTGCGCCACTCCGCCGGGGGCGGGACCTACGGCAGCGGCGGGTCTCCCTGAGCTGTGGAGGCGGGGCGGCTGCGGCGGCGGGGGCGGGGACTGAGCGGGGCGGGGTCCGCCCCGCGCGGGTCAGGCCTTCAGCGTCCTGATCGACGTGGGGCGTGCCACGGTTCGGTCGCGGTCTCCTCGAACTCGACGACGTCACCGATGTCGTTGGTGGTCGACATGGCGATGTTGGTGACGCGTTCCAGGATCGCCTCGACGACGACCGGCACCCGGTGCTCGGCCGCGAGCTTCCCGGCCTGTTCCAGGGCGGCGCCCAGTTCGTTCGGATCGGTCACCCGGATCGCCTTGCAGCCGAGGCCCTCGGCGACCTTGACGTGGTCGACGCCGTAGACGCCCAGTTCCGGGGTGTTGACGTTCTCGAACTCGAGGCTGACCTGGAAGTCGATGCCGAAGGCCCGCTGCGCCTGCCGGATCAGGCCCAGGTAGGCGTTGTTGACCAGGACATGGACGTACGGGATCTTGTGCTGGGCGCCGACGGCCAGTTCCTCGATCATGAACTGGAAGTCGTAGTCGCCGGACAGGGCGACGACCGGCGTGTCGGGGTCGGCCTTGGCCACGCCGAGCGCGGCGGGGACGGTCCAGCCGAGGGGGCCGGCCTGACCGCAGTTGATCCAGTGCCGGGGGCGGTGGACGTGCAGCAGTTGCGCGCCGGCGATCTGTGAGAGACCGATGGTGGAGACGTAGCGCGTCTCGGGGCCGAAGACCCTGTTCATCTCCTCGTAGACCCGCTGCGGTTTGATCGGGGTGTCGTCGAAGTGTGTACGGCGCTGGAGTGTGGCGTGCTTCTCCTGGGTGGCCGCGGCCCATTCGGAACGGTCGGGCAGCCGCCCCTCGGCCTTCGCCTCCCCGGCCACCTCGACGAGGAGTTCCAGCGCGGCGCGCGCGTCGGAGGCGATGCCGTAGTCGGGGGCGAAGATCCGGCCGATCTGGGTGGGTTCGATGTCGATGTGGACGAACGTCCGTCCGGCCGTGTAGACATCGAGCCGTCCGGTGTGGCGGTTGGCCCAGCGGTTGCCGATGCCGAGGACGAAGTCGGACTCCAGGAAGGTCGCGTTGCCGTAGCGGTGGGAGGTCTGCAGGCCGACCATGCCGGCGTTGAGTTCGTGGTCGTCGGGGATCGCGCCCCAGCCCATGAGGGTCGGTACGACCGGTGTGCCGGTCAACTCGGCGAACTGGACAAGCGGTTCGGCGGCGTCGGCGTTGATGACACCGCCGCCGGCGACGATCAGCGGGCGTTCGGCGGCGTTCAGCATGCCGAGCGCCTTCTCGATCTGGGCGCGGGACGCGGCGGGCTTGTAGACCGGGAGCGGCTGGTAGGTGCCGAGGTCGAACTCGATCTCCGTGAGCTGTACGTCGACCGGCAGATCGATCAGTACCGGGCCGGGCCGGCCCGAGCGCATGAGGTGGAAGGCCTGCTGGAAGGCGCCGGGGACCTGCGCGGCCTCCAGCACGGTCATGGCCATCTTGGTGACCGGCCGGGCGATGGCGGCGATGTCGACGGCCTGGAAGTCCTCCTTGTGGATCACCGCGGTCGGGGCCTGTCCCGTGACGCAGAGGATCGGGATCGAGTCCCCGATGGCGGAGTACAGGCCGGTGATCATGTCGGTGCCGGCCGGTCCCGACGTACCGACGCAGACGCCGATGTTGCCGGGCCGGGCGCGGGTGTAGCCCTCGGCCATGTGGGAGGCGCCCTCGACATGGCGGGCGAGGGTGTGGGTGATGCCGCCGGACGCCTTGAGTGCCGCGTAGAAGGGGTTGATCGCCGCGCCGGGGACACCGAACACGTCGGTGACGCCCTCACGCCTGAGGATTTCGACTGCCGCGCGGGCAGCGGTCATGCGAGCCATGGAGTCTCCTGATCCGGCTGTCGGATTCGCGCTCCCGTCGCGCCCCGCGGGCGAGCAAATTCCGTAATACGGAAAATACTTTCTACTATTTGAAATGAATGTATGAGGGGTCGCCGCACCCGTCAAGAGAGGGCAAGTGCCGGACACACGGCGGGCCGGTGGAGGACGATGGCCCCGTCTCGAGAACCCGGGAGTGGGTCATGGCCGAGAGCGTGCCGGTGCGCTGTCCCGCCTGTAGGCGCTCGCACCGCTACACGGCACCGTCGTATCCCTGCGCATGCGGCGCGCCCGTCACGGCACCGCTGGATCTGGACGGGGTGCCGGACACCGTCGGGCACCGCGCCTGGGACGAGGAGTGGATCACCGTGCGCTGCGGACACTGCGGGCTGCCCGGCCAGTGGCCGCGCCCCGAACTGGGGTGCGTCTGCGGGACGGTGCTGCGGATCCCGGTGACCGGGCCGCCGCCCCTCCCGGGGAGCCGGCCGTCCGCGCCACGACGGACGCGGTCACGGCCGCCGTACGGCATCTGCGCCGGCTCGGCCACGAGGACGTGCGCTGCACCGGCCGGCACTCCCCGTCCGGGACCGGCCTGGTCGGACGCGGGATCCTCGCCCAGGTCGACCCGTCGCCGCGCCCGACGACCGCGCGGGACGTGGAGTGCCTGTGGCTGGCGGCGATGACGGAGTCGGCGGGATGCCTGTACTTCTCCGTCACCGGGTACGACGCCGAGGCCCGCGTCCGCGCCGACGCCCTGGACGTCCCGCTGTTCCTGCTCGACCCCGCCGGCCCCGCGCGTCCGGTGAACGGTCCCGCCGACAGGGCCTGAATTCCCGGCGACGGACCCGCCGCCGGCGCCGGATACTCGGCACATGCGCATCCGTCCCGCCGCCCCCGGCGAACTGCCCGTCCTCCAGGACATCGAGCGGGCGGCCGGCGCCCTGTTCCGCGACCTCGGCATGCCGGACGTCGCCGACGACGAACCACCCGCCCTGAACATGCTGGAGCGCTATCGCGAGGCGGGCCGCTGCTGGGTCGCGGCACTCGGCGAGCGGCCGGTCGCCTATCTGATCGCCGAACCCGTCGACGACGCGCTCCATGTGGAGCAGGTCTCCGTCCATCCGCTCGCCGCCCGCCGGGGCGTGGGACGCGCCCTGCTCACCCACGCTGCCGGCCATGCCCGCGAACACGGCCTGACCGCACTCACGTTGACCACGTTCGCCGATGTCCCGTGGAACGCCCCGTACTACACCCGCCTCGGCTTCCGCGCCCTCACCGAGCCCGAACTCACCCCGGGCCTGCGCCGGATCCGCGCCGAGGAGGCCGGCCACGGCCTCAGCCGCTGGCCCCGCGTGTGCATGCGCGCGGACGTTCCACGGACCGGCGCCTAGCTCAAGTCGCCGGAGAAGCGGGCCCGGCCCGCACACCCGGGCTGCGAGGCCCCGCCGGTTTCCTCCGACCCGCTCCGCCGGACAGGCCCTAGTCGGCCGTCGTGTACCGCTCCCGGAGTTCCACCTTGCGGACCTTTCCGGACACCGTCATCGGGAAGGTGTCGAGGAGCTGGAGGCGGCTCGGGATCTTGTAGTGGGCGAGGCGGTCCGCGCAGAAGACGCGCAGTTCCTCCAGGGTGAGCGGGTCCGCCGGGTCGCGCGGGATGACGCAGGCGAGCACCTCCTCGCCGTAGCGCTCGTGCGCGACGCCGACGACCTGGACGTCCGCGATCTTCGGGTGGGCGTAGAGGAACTCCTCGATCTCGCGCGGGTAGACGTTCTCCCCACCCCGGATGATCAGGTCCTTGATACGGCCGACGATCTCCACATAGCCGTCCTCGCGCATCACCGCGAGGTCCCCGGTGTGCATCCAGCGGCCGGCGTCGACGACCTCGGCGGTCTTCTCCGGCTCGTTCCAGTAGCCGAGCATCACGCTGTAGCCGCGGGTGCACAACTCCCCGCGCTGCCGCGTGGCTGGGTCACTCCGGTCGCCGGGTCGACGACCTTGACCTCGATGTGCGGCAGTACCCGGCCGACGGTGCCGGTGCGGTGTTCCAGGTCGTCGTCCATGCGGGTCTGCAGTGAGACCGGGGAGGTCTCGGTCATGCCGTAGCAGATGGACACCTCCTCCATGTGCATCTCGGCGACCACCCGCTTCATCACCTCCACCGGGCAGGGCGAGCCCGCCATGATGCCGGTGCGCAGCGAGGTGAGGTCGTACGAGCCGAATCCGGGCAGGCCGAGTTCGGCGATGAACATGGTGGGCACGCCGTAGAGCGAGGTGCAGCGCTCCCGCTGGACGGCGTCCAGGGTCGCCTCCGGCTCGAAGGAGGGCGCGGGGATGACGATGCAGGCGCCGTGGGAGGTGGCGCCCAGGTTGCCCATGACCATGCCGAAGCAGTGGTAGAACGGCACCGGCAGACAGACCCGGTCCTGTTCGGTGTAGCCGACCGTACGGCCCACCCAGTAGCCGTTGTTGAGGATGTTGTGGTGGGAGAGCGTGGCGCCCTTGGGGAAGCCCGTGGTGCCCGAGGTGTACTGGATGTTGACCGGGTCGTCGCAGCTCAGCCCGGCCGCGATCTCGTCGAGCCGCTCCGGCGGTACGGCGGAGGCGGCGGCGGTGAGCGCGTCCCAGGACGGGTCGCCGATGTAGACGGTCCTCCTCAAGTCGGGGCAGGAACCGCCGACCCGGTCCACGAGCGCCCGGTAGTCGGTGCCCTTGTGGGCGAGCGAGGACACCAGCAGCGCGATCCCGGACTGCTTGAGCACGTACTCCAGTTCGTGCGCCCGGTAGGCGGGGTTGATGTTCACCATGATGACGCCGATGCGGGCGGTGGCGTACTGGACGAGGACCCACTCGGGGCAGTTGACCGCCCAGATGCCCACCCGGTCGCCGGTCCCGACGCCGTACGCCAGCAGTCCGCGCGCCACCTCGTCGACGGCGGCGCCGAACTCGGCGTACGTCCAGCGCCGTCCGGACGGCACGTCGACCAGCGCCTCCCGGCCGGGCCACGCGGCGACCGCCCGGCCGAGGTTGGCGCCGATGGTGTCGCCGAGCAGCGGGGTCCCGCTCGTCCCGTGCGTGTAGGAGCGTTCGGTCATCGGAAGTCCTCCTCGCGGTACTCGTCCGTGGAACCGGCTGCCGTGGCCTCGCGCAGTTCGATACGGCGGATCTTTCCGGAGACCGTCTTGGGCAGCTCCCCGAACTCCAGCCGGCGCAGCCGCTTGTAGGGGGCGAGGGCCTCACGGGAGTGTTCGAAGAGCACCTTCGCGGTGTCCGGGCCGGGCTCCCAGCCCTCCGCGAGCACGATGTACGCCTTGGGCACGGCCAGCCGCAGCGGGTCCGGGGCGGGCACCACGGCCGCCTCGGCGACCGCCTCGTGCTCCAGCATCGCGCTCTCCAGCTCGAACGGGCTGATCTTGTAGTCGCTGGCCTTGAAGACGTCGTCACTGCGGCCGATGTACGTCAGATACCCGTCCGCGTCCCGGCTCCCGATGTCACCGGTGCGGTAGTAGCCGCCGGCCATCGCCTCCGCCGTACGGTCCGGGTCGCCGTGGTAGCCGGTCATCAGGCCCACCGGGCGGTCGGAGAGGTCGAGGGCGATCTCGCCCTCGGTCGCGCCGGGCGCCCCGGAGACGGGGTCGAGGAGTTCGACGCGGTAGCCGGGGCTGGGGCGGCCCATGGAGCCGGTCTTGAGGACCTGGGCGGGGCTGTTGGACACCTGGACGGCGGTCTCGGTCTGGCCGAAGCCGTCCCGGACGGTGACGCCCCAGGCCCGCCGGACCTGCTCGATGACCTCGGGGTTGAGCGGTTCACCGGCGGCGACGACCTCGCGGGGCGGGTGCGCAGCAGGCTCAGGTCCGCCTGGATGAGCATGCGCCAGACGGTCGGCGGGGCGCAGAAGGTGGTGACGCCGGCCTTGTCCATCTCGGCCATCAGCCGGGGCGCGTCGAAGCGGGTGTAGTTGTGCAGGAAGACGGTCGCCTCGGCGTTCCACGGGGCGAACAGGTTGGACCAGGCGTGCTTGGCCCAGCCGGGCGAGGAGATGTTGAGGTGGACGTCACCGGGGCGCAGGCCGATCCAGTACATGGTCGCCAGATGCCCGATCGGGTACGAGGTGTGGGTGTGCTCGACCAGTTTGGGGCGGGCGGTGGTGCCGGAGGTGAAGTACAGCATCAGGGGGTCGTCTAAAGGGTGGGCCCGTCGGGCGCGAAGTGCTCGGCGGCGGCGTGGGTGTCGGCGTACGGCAGCCAGCTCCCGGCCGGGGCCTCCCCACGGCGACCCGGGTGTAGTCGCCGGGCACCTCGTCGAACTTGGCGGTGTCCGCCGTACGGGCGATCACATGGCGGACGCGGCCCCGCTCGACGCGGTCGCGCAGATCGGCGGGGCCGAGCAGCGGGGTGGCCGGGATGACCACGGCCCGCAGCTTCATCGCGGCCAGGGCGGTCTCCCACAGCTCCGCCTGGTTGCCGAGCATGACCAGCACCCGGTCCTCGGCACGCACGCCCCGCTCCGGAGCCAGTTGGCGACCTGGTCGGAGCGGCGCGACAGCGCGGCGAAGGACAGCCGGGTCTCGTCGCCGTCCTCCTCGACGAGGTGCAGCGCGGTGCGGTCGTTGCCGTCCGCGATCGCGTCGAACCAGTCGAGCGCCCAGTTGAACCGCTCGGGCCGGGGCCAGGCGAATTCCCGGTAGGCGGTGGTGTAGTCCTCCCGGTGTTCCAGCAGAAAGTCCCGGGCCGCGCGGAACGCCTCCGTCGCCGTCGTCATGTCTCCTCCTCCTGCCGGACCATTGCCGGGCAGCTCGTCCCCATCGTGTAATCCGTGATGCGTGTCTCACTACCCCGAACGGGGTGTGCGCTCGCACGGGGAGTGTGGCGAAGGGGTGAACGGATGACGGCGGACCCGATGGGTGCGGGCGACGGGGTGGAGATCCGCGGCGCGCTGCTGCGGCTGCGGCACGCGACCGGACTGCCGGTCGCCTTCGGCGGACTGGTGGAGCCGGGCCGGCGGCAGGTGCGCATCAGCGAGCTGAGCGGCACCGCGACGCCCGCGCTGAGCGCGCTCGCGGTGTCCTCCGGCTTCGGTCTGGGCGGCAGGGCGGTGGCGCTCGCCCGGCCGTGCGCGGTGACGGACTACTCCGTCTCCCGGCAGATCAGCCACGAGTACGACGTCCCGGTCGCCGCCGAGGGCCTGCGGGCCGTCGTCGCCGTACCGGTGGTCGTACGGCGCCGGGTGCGGGCCGTGCTGTACGGGGCCCTGCGCGCGGCCCAGCCTCCCCACTGCCCGAAAGGGCGTGGGGGACCCCACGGGGACCGCACGCTCGGTGCGGCGGTCCAGGCGGCGCGGGACGTGGAGCAGGCGCTGGCGGTGCGGGAGGAGGCGGCGGCGCTGATGGCGGCGGCCGTCCGGCCGGATCCGGGTCCGCCGTCCGGGGCGGCGTGGGAGCAGGTGCGGGAGGCGCACGCGGCGCTGCGGGCGCTGGCGCCGCGGATCGCGGACCCCGCGCTGCGGGCCGAACTGCTCCAGGCGTGCGCCCTGCTCACCCCGGACACCGGCCGGGCGCCGGCCGTACGGCTCGCGCCCCGGGAGGTGGACGTGCTCGCGTGTGTGGCGGCGGGGGCGACGAACGGGGTGACGGCGGAGCGGCTGGGGGTGACGGCGGAGACCGTCAAGGCGTATCTGCGGTCGGCCATGCGGAAGCTTGGGGGCGCACCCGCGGGCAGGCCGTGGTCGCCGCCCGCCGGGCGGGGTGGTTGCCGTAGGTTTGCGCGGTATTCCCGGAGCGGGTATTACCTCCGGTACATCGCGGATTTCCCCGTCGCCGGACCGGCTGTAATTTGCCTCACTACACGGTCCGTCCGGAATTCAGGAGCCGGTTGCCTAATATTGGCCAGGACACGCCACACGGAGGGAGCGGTGACCGTGCGACGGGACTTCAAGGAGCCTGCCAGGAGCCGCCCCGACCTGGTCATAGGCCGGGATGAGCTGTACTCCGAGGCGCGGGAGCAACTCGCCCGCGAGGGCAGCGTGCTGCTGCACGGACCCGCTGGAATAGGAAAATCGACCGTGCTGCGGGCACTTGCGGAGGAAAACGCGGGTGCGGCGGGGACGGTGTTGCGCTGCTCGGCGACGGAGTCCGAATCCCATCTTCCGTTCCTGGCACTGGCCGATCTGTTCGGTCTGGTCCTCGACAAGGTCTCCGCCCGGCTGCCCGCCGCGCAGCGCACCGCCCTGGAGTCGGCGCTCACCGGACGCGGCGAGTCCACGCTCCAGCGGGACGGCCTCGCGCTGCGCCTCGCGGTGCTCTCCACGCTGCGGGCGCTGGCCGCCGAGGGGCCGGTCCTCGTCGTCGCCGACGATCTGCAGGTGGCTTGACTCGGCCAGCGCCGAACTCCTCGGTTTCGCCGCCCGCCGGCTCGGCGACAGCCCGGTGCGGATGCTGTGCGCGGTACGCACGGACGGCGAGGAGGAGGAGTACGGCCGTCATCTGCGCGCCTGCCCGCCGGACACTCTCCCGGTGCGGCTCGGCCCGTTCTCCCGGACCCAGGTGTCCGCGCTGCTCGATCACCGGGGCTACACCGCGCTGTCCCGCTCCACGGCCCGTGACATCCACCGCACCAGCGGCGGCAACCCGCTGTTCGCCCTCGAACTGGGCCGCGCCCTCGCGGAGAGCCCCACCCGGCCCCGGCCGGGCGAGCCGCTGCCGGTGCCGACCTCGCTGCGGGCGCTGGTGCTGAGCCGTCTGGAGATGCTGTCGGACGAGGCGCGCCGCACCCTGCTGGTGGCCAGCGCGGGCGCCCGCCCCACCCTGGCGCTGCTGCACGCGGCGGGCCGGGACAACGCCGAGGCGGAGACGGCGCAGGCCGCCGCGCTGGGGCTGCTGGCGACCGGTCAGGAGGAGCCGGCGCTGCGGTTCGCGCACCCGCTGATCTCGGCCGCCCTGTACGCGGAGGCCCCGGCACGGGACCGGCGGGCGGTGCACACGGCGCTGTCCACGGCGGCCTCCGACCCCATCGAGCGGGCCCGCCATCTGGCGCTGGCCGCGACCGGAGCCGACCCGGAGGTGGCGGCCCGCCTCGCCGAGGCCGCCGCGCTGGCCCGGGACCGGGGGCGCCCTCGGTCGCCGCGTCGCTGGGGCTGCTCGCCGCCCGGCACACCCCGGCGGACGGCGAACCGGGTCCCGACGAACGGCGGCTCCAGGCCGCCGAGGACGCGATAACGGCCGGTGAGGTCGATCTGGCGCGGGACATAGCGCGGGAGGTGCTGACCCGGGCGACGGTGCCGGCGGAGCGGGTGCGGGCGTGGATGGTGGTCATCGAGGCGGCCGGGCAGGCGCTCGGCGAGGTCGACGCCGTGTTCCCGCAGGTGCTGGCCGACGCCGGTGACGACCCCCGGCTGCTGGCGCTGGTCCACTACCAGCTCGCCTGGCGCGAGGTGGTGGTCGACGGCGACTTCGCCAAGTCCCGCCAGGAGGCCGCGCACGCGGCGGAGCTGGCCGCCCGGGGCGGGGACCGGCGTACCGAACTGATGGCGCTGGCCTTCCAGTCGTCCACCGAGACCCTGATGGGTCACCCGGACGCCCCCGCGACGATCCAGCGGGCGCTCGAGGAGCCGCAGGACCCCGATGTGGCCAGCCATCACAACGGCGCCGCGATGGCGAAGTTCCGCTGGCTGCTGATGAGCGACCAGTTGCCGGAGGCCCGTACGGCCATCACCGCGCTGCTGCGCGAGGCGAGACGGCGCGGCATGGTGGAGAGCGAGGTGCACTTCGCGCGGCTGCTCGCCGACACCGAACTGCGTTACGGGCACTGCGGCCGCGCCCTCGACCTGGCCCGGGAGAGCCTGCGGCTGGCGCGGGACTCCGGGATCGGCGAGAGCGCCTCCGCCACGCTGGCCTCGGTCGCGGAGGCGTCCGGCGGGGACGTGGAGCGCGGGCTGACGCTGGCCCGTGAGGCGGCGGACCACGCCGAGGTGGACGGCGACCAGTTGTATCTCTCCTCGCCCTGGCCTCCCTGGGCTACGCCCAGTTGGTGGCGGGGACGCGCAGGGCGCGGTCCGTTCGCTGCGCCGGGTGCGGGAGCTGGAGCACGGCATGGGCATCAGCGATCCGGCGCGGGGCCGCTGGCAGGGCGACCTCGCCGAGGCGCTGGTGCGGATCGGTGAGCCGGGCGAGGCGCAGGAACTTATCGACGTCACGCGCGTACGCGCGCTGCGTCTGAACCGGGCGAGTGTCCTCGCGGTGCTCGACCGCGCGGAGGCGCTGGTGCGCTCCGCGCGCGGTGAACACCAGGCGGCGCAGACGCAGTTGGCGTCGGCGCAGGAGCGGCTCGCCGCGCTGGGTTACGGCCTGGAGGAGGCGCGGGCCGCCTTCGCGCTGGCCCGGCTGCGCGGTCGTGGCCCGGCGCCGGCGGCGTACGACGAGGCCGCCCGGCTGTTCCGGCGCTGCCGCGCGCTGCCGTGGCTGCGCCAGGTGGAGCGGGCGGTGGCCGCGGGCCCGGCGGAGCCGGAGACCGTGCCCGCCGCGGCGCCGGGCGCACTGGACGGGCTGGCCGCGATGGAACGGCAGGTCGCCGCGCTGGTGATGGAGGGCGCCACCAACCGGGAGATCGCCGGGCGGCTGTTCATCAGCGTCAAGACCGTCGAGGCGACCCTCACCCGGGTCTACCGCAAGCTGGGCATCCGCTCCCGGGTCGACATCGTCCGACTGGCGGCGGCTGCCCGCCGCACGAAGTAGGGGCGGCGGGGCGGCCGTCGGAATCGGGCCGCGGGGCGGGCGGGCGGATTTCGTGCTCTCGGCGGCCGATGGATGTCGGGCTTCGGGGCGAGCGCCGGATCTCGTGCGCCGGGGCGATCGAGGGTTTTCCTGTCCAACTGCCTTAGGGGTTCCCTCATTGGGGCGGTCGCGCTCGCGGTCGTAGCTTAACGGCGTGCCGCTCGCCGGGCACACGGGGGCCTGTCCCGAGGCCCTCGTGTTCCCCACCCCGTGCGACCCCCACCGGCCGTCCCAGAGGAGACCCATGTCCGGGTTCACCCGCGTCAAGAAGACCGCCGCCGCCGTCGCGGCGACCGCTGCCGCCGCCGCGACCGCGCTGATCGCCGCCCCCGCCGCCACGGCCGCCCCGCAGCCGATCGTCGGCGGGACGACGACCACGGCATCGGCGTACCCGTTCATGATGCAGATCACCGACGCCTCGCAGGACCAGTTCTGCGGCGGCACCCTCGTCTCCCCCACCAAGGTGGTCACGGCCGCGCACTGCATGGTCGGCGAGACCACGAGCAGTGTGCGCGTGGTCGGCGGGCGCACCTATCTCAACGGCACCGACGGCACGGTCGCCAGAGTCAGCAGGATATGGATCCACCCCGGCTACAGAAGCGTCACGCGGGGCGACGACGTGGCCGTGCTGACCCTGTCGTCGTCGATGCCGTACGGCACGGCGTCGTACGTCTCGCCCTCGGACACCTCGGTGTACGCGGCCGGTGCGACCGCCCGCGTCGTCGGCTGGGGCACCACCTCCTCCGGCGGCAGCTCCTCCAACCAACTGCGCACCGCGACCGTGCCGACCGTCTCCGACACCAGTTGCGGCAGCTCGTACGGCACCCGGTACGTGCGGAGCGACATGGTGTGCGCCGGCTACGCGTCGGGCGGTGTGGACACCTGCCAGGGCGACAGCGGCGGCCCGCTGCTGATCGGCGGCCGGCTGGCGGGGATCACCTCCTGGGGCGACGGCTGCGCGGCGGCGGGCTCCCCGGGCGTCTACACCCGGCTGACCACGTTCTCCGCGGAGGTGACGGCGCAGGTCAGCGGGTGACGTACGCGCACCCCACGATTTCCTGAGTACCCCTCAGGCACCAGACCAGGGGGCGTTGCGGGCTTCCACGAGCAGCCCGCAACGCCCCCTGTCCATGCCCGTGTTCACTCCCGTACGGTCCCGAAGCGGATGTCGTACGCGCTCTCCGGGTGCATCACCTTCAGCATCCGCTCGCCCTCCGCGACGAGTTCACCGCGCTGCCGGCCGTCCAGCCGGCCGAACGGCTGGACGACCAGGGCGTTTTCGTCCAGCCGCCACAGCCCGGCCAGGAACCCGTCGACGAGGAAGGTGCGGTAGGCGATGTTGCCCTGCCAGTGGCGGCCCCGGTGTTCGGGCGGTACGACCCGCCCGCGGTCGGCGTGGGAGAGGAGCAGGTTGTCGAACTCGGGCAGGAAGCGCGGCGGGGCCGGGGTGTCCGGGTCGGGGCGCGGCCCGTCCGGGAGATCGAAGAGCTCTACGCCGGTGTCGTCGTGGAAGGTGAGGAGCCGGGGGCGGAGGCGCTCGAAGACCTCGCGCAGCCGGGTCAGGCCGGCCCAGGTCTGCATGTCCTTGACGGAGGCCGGTCCGAAGGCGGCGAGATAGCGCAGCACCGTGTCGTCGGGGGCCGGCGCCGGCTCGGCGGGCCTGCCCAGCCAGTGCTCGGCGGTGGTGAGCGTGACCTGGCCGCTGCGGCCCCACAGTCCGCGCGGGGTGATCTGCACGAGGGGCAGCTTGCAGCGGGCGGCGACGGAGAGGGACTGCGGGTCGGCGTCGGGCCACTCCTTCAGCAGCGCCTCGCGCAACTGCCCCATGGTGCGCGGCTCGGCCTCGACGAGTTCCCGGGCGTGGGCGGCGAGACGGTCCAGGTCGACACCGGCGAGCCCCTTGCGGAAGGCACGGAGTTCGCGGTCGCGGGCGGACTGGACCAGGGGCCGCAGGGTGAGGCAGTCGTCGGCGGTGTGGGTGTGGATGGTCGAGCGCATGGTGACGAGACGGGCGACCGCGCGGTCGGCCATCGGCCGGGACAGCGCCTCGGGGTGAAGCCGTCGAGGCGGGCGGCGAGGGCGTAGTAGGGCGGTTTGACGTTCTGCGCCTGGAGGCCGACCAGATGTCCGACCGCGTCCTCGGCGGACATCGGGGAGCGGCTCAGCAGCAGCTGCCGCGCGAGGGTGGCCCGGTTGAGGGCCCGCGCGCCGAGGACACCGGCCGGCTTCGTCTCCGTCATGGGAGCACGCTAGCGGTCCTCCAGGTCACGTTCCGTCCTCGATGGACACCGGCGGGCCGATTGCCCTCCCCGGAGCGGGGCACTCGGTGGCACTGTGGACGGACGAGAACGACCGGGGCCGCGCAAGGTCCTGCTGACCGGGTGGTTCAGCTTCCGTGAGGGCGAGGCGGCCGCCGGGGACGTGCTGGCGCTGCGCCGGGTGGAGGAGGTGCTGCGGGGCGCCGGGATGGCGTACGACGTCGTATGGAGCCCCGGCTTCCGGCCGGAGGCGCTGCACTTCGACGATGTACGTCCCGGCGACTACTCGCACCTGGTGTTCGTGTGCGGGCCGCTGCACGGTCCGCAGGTCGAGGAACTTCACCGGCGCTTCGCCCACTGTGTGCGGATCGCCGTGGGAACGTCGGTGATCGACCCGGACGGCGCCGCGGTGACCGGCTTCCACCGGGTACTGGCGCGGGACGCGCCAGGCACCGAACCGTCCGAGGACCTGGCGGCCCGCGCCCCCGACGCACCCGCGCGGCCGGTGGTCGGGGTGATCCTCGCCCACGGGCAGCGCGAGTACGGGGAGCAGAGCCGGCACGGGCAGGTCGCGCAGGGGTGACGCACTGGCTGGCCGGGAAGGACTGCGCCCGGCTGGAGCTGGAGACCCGGCTGGACACCCATGACTGGCATCTGAGCGCGACACCGGCGCAGGTGCAGTCGGCGCTGGCCCGGCTCGACCTCGTCGTCACCGACCGCCTCGACGGCCTGGTGCTGGCGCTGCGGGTCGGCACGCCGGTGCTGGCGGTGGACCCGGTGGCGGGCGGTGCGAAGGTGACCGCGCAGGCGCGGGCCTGCGGCTGGCCGGCGCTGCTGGCCGCCGAGGGACTGGACGCGCGGCGGCTGGACCGGTGGTGGGACTGGTGTCTGACCTCGGGGCGGGTGGCTGCCCGGCAGCTGCGGGACGCGTTCCGCGAGGGCCGGGTGCCGGACGGTGCCGACCGGCTGGTGGAGGTGCTGGCCCCGCGCGGGTGACGACTCTCACATGCTTCTCACCGCCCGGGTGAAGGCATCGCAAAACGGTCTATACATTCCATGTATAGACGATACGTATAGTCCGGGCCATGCCTTCTCCCACCAGCAAGATGAAAAGATCGGGGGCCGCGTTCCCGACGGGCGCGATCGTCTTCGCCGCCACGGCTCTGACGCTGGCACTGACCGGCTGTACGCGACTGGAGACGACCGCTCCCAGCGCCGTCCGCGCCACCGACGTGCAGGCCCGTTTCGGCACCGTCGACTGCCGCGAGGTCAAGTGCATCGCGCTCACCTTCGACGCGGGGCCGAGCGAGCACTCCGCGCGGCTGCTGGACATCCTCAAGGAGGAACAGGTCCCGGCGACCTTCTTCCTCCTGGGCAAGCGGCACATCGACACCTATCCGGAACTCGTGAAGCGGATGGCCGACGAGGGGCACGAGGTGGCGAGCCACACCTGGACCCACCGCCGTCTGACGGAGCTGAGCCCGGACGAGATACGCGAGGAACTCGAGCACACCAACACGGAGATAGAACGCCTCACCGGCCGCCGTCCGACCCTGATGCGCCCGCCGCAGGGCCGCACCGACGACACCGTGCACGACATCAGCCGCGAGCTGGGCCTCTCCGAGGTCCTGTGGAGCGTGACCGCGAAGGACTACCAGACGACCGACTCGGATCTCATCACCGAGCGCGTGCTCGCGCAGTCCTCGCGGGACGGCATCATCCTGCTCCACGACCTCTACGACGGCACGGTCCCGGCCGTTCCCGGCATCATCGCCGAGCTGAAGAAGCGGGGTTCGTCTTCGTGACGGTCCCCCAACTGCTCGCTCCCGGGGTGGCGGAACCGGGCGCGGTGTACCGCTGACAGGCGAACATATTTCCTAGGATGCCCTTGTGGCCATCTTCCAGCTTCAGCGCACGGTACCGCTGCCCCTCGATGAGGCCTGGCGGCGACTCACCACGTGGTCCCGGCACGGAGAGGTCGTGCCGCTGACCCGGGTGACGGTGAGCACTCCGCCGCCGACCGGTGTGGGCACCCGGATCGTGGCCCGCACGGGGGTCGGGCCGCTCGCCTTCGACGATCCGATGGACGTGACGGTGTGGCAGCCGCCGCGGGACGACACACCGGGGGTGTGCCGGCTGGAGAAGCGGGGCCGGCTGGTCATGGGGTGGGCGGAGATCGAGGTACGGCAGGGGCCGGGCGGCCGGGCGCGGGTGGTATGGCGGGAGGAGATCCGCGTCCGCCTGCTGCCGCCGCTCTGCGACACGCTGCTGGCGCGGGCGGGACGCGGCGTGTTCGGACGCGCGGTGAACGGGTTGCTGCGGCGCCCATGAACGGGCCCGCGCCGGCGAGCAATCACGCCGCAGGCCCCGCCCCTCCCGCCACCCCAAACACACCCCGCACCCTCGCGCCGCGCGCCCCGCACCTGCGCGCCGCGTGCCCCCGCACCGCGTGCCCCCGCGCTCTGCGCTCCGCCGATCCGCCGCTTCCGCCGCTCCGCGGGCAGGCGTGCCGCAGGGCGGCACGGGTGGGCGCGACGGCACCCCGTAAGCGCCGGGCTGCGCAACTCCCCCGCTGAACAGTCACCCCGGGTGGCTGCCGGGCGGGGGTGGTGTGCGCTCGCCCCGCTGGAAGGGGTGCCGCTGCGCCCACGTGCCGCCCCAGCGGCACGACTGCCCGCAGCTACGGCGGCTGCGGCGGCAGAGGTGCCCGCAGCCAGGTGGACTGAAGGGGTGCGGGCGGTCGCAGCTACGCGGGATTACACCGCCCCCGTCGTGAGGTGTTCCGGGCGGATGGGGGTTTTGGTCAGGGCGAGGCCTGTGGCGTCGCGGATGGCCGACAGGACCGCCGGGGTCGAGGAGAGGGTGGGGGCCTCGCCCACGCCCCGCAGGCCGTACGGCGCGTGCGTGTCGGCCAGTTCGAGCAGGTCGACCGGCATGGTCGGGGTGTCGAGGATCGTGGGGATCAGATAGTCCGTGAAGGACGGATTGCGCACCTTCGCGGTCCTCGGGTCCACGACGATCTCCTCCATCACCGCCATCCCCAGCCCCTGCGTGCTGCCGCCCTGGATCTGGCCCACGACGGACAAGGGGTTCAACGCCTTCCCGACATCCTGCGCGCAGGCGAGTTCGACGACCTTCACCAATCCCAGCTCCGTGTCCACCTCGACGACCGCGCGATGCGCCGCGAACGAGTACTGGACATGCCCGTTCCCCTGCCCGGTGCGCGGGTCGAAGGGCTCGGTCGGCCGGTGCCGCCACTCCTCCTCCACCTCGACGGCCTCGTCCCCGAGCACGTCCACCAGGTCCGCGAGGACCTCACCGCCGTCGGTGACCACCTTCCCTTCCTCCAGCAGGAGTTCGGCCGTCGCCCAGGCCGGGTGGTACGACCCGAACCGGCGCCGCCCCAGCTCCAGCACCCGTTCGCGGACGAGCGCGCAGGCGTTCCGCACCGCGCCGCCGGTGACGTACGTCTGCCGGGACGCGGAGGTGGAACCCGCCGAACCCACCTGGGTGCAGGCCGGATGGATGGTCACCCGGCCGACGCCCAGCTCGGTGCGGGCGATCTGCGCGTGGACGGTGACGCCGCCCTGGCCGACCTCCGCCATCGCGGTGTGCACGGCGACGACCGGCTCACCGCCGGCCACCTCCATGCGCACACGCGCGGTGGAGTAGTCGTCGAAGCCCTCGGAGAAACCGACGTTCTTGATGCCGACGGCGTAGCCGACCCCGCGTACGACACCCTCGCCGTGCGTGGTGTTGGACAGGCCGCCCGGCAGCCGGCGCACGTCGGCGCCCTCACTCGACTCCCACTGGCGTTCCGGCGGCATGGGCATCGCCTTGACGCGGCGCAGGAGTTCGGCCACCGGCGCCGGGGAGTCGACGCGCTGACCGGTGGGCATCAGCGTGCCCTCTTCCATGGCGTTGAGCTGTCGCAGCTCCACCGGGTCCATGCCGAGCCGGGCCGCCAGCCTGTCCATCTGCGCCTCGTAGGCGAAGCACGCCTGGACCGCGCCGAAGCCGCGCATGGCGCCGCAGGGCGGGTTGTTGGTGTACAGGGCGATGGCCTCGATGTCGACGTCGTCGACGGCGTACAGGCCGACGCCGAGGGAGGAGGCGTTGCCGACCACGGCCGGGGAGGCGGAGGCGTAGGCGCCGCCGTCGAGGACGATGCGGCACTTGACGTGGGTCAGCCTGCCGTCGGCCGTGGCGCCGTGCTCGTAGGTCAGCTTGGCCGGGTGGCGGTGGACGTGGCCGAAGAAGGACTCGAAGCGGTTGTAGACGATCTTGACGGGCCTGCCGGTGCGCAGGGCGAGCAGACAGGCGTGGATCTGCATGGACAGGTCCTCGCGACCGCCGAACGCGCCGCCGACGCCGGCCAGGGTCATCCGCACCTTGTCCTCGGGCAGGCCGAGCACGGGCGCGATCTGCCGCCGGTCGGAGTGGAGCCACTGGGTGGCGATGTAGAGGTGGACGCCGCCGTCCTCCTCGGGGACGGCGAGTCCGGACTCGGGGCCGAGGAAGGCCTGGTCCTGCATGCCGAAGGTGTACTCGCCCTCGACGATCACGTCCGCCCGGCGCCGGGCCGCCTCGACGTCGCCGCGCACGATGGGCTGGCGGTGGACGATGTTGGGATGCGGGACATGGCCGACGACGGGGTCCCGCCGGTCGGACGAAGCGGGGGCCGGGGAGGTCCTCCCGGTTCTCGTGGACGAGGACCGCGTCGGGGGCGAGGGCGGACAACTCATCGGTGATGAAAGGCAGTTCGCGGTACTCGACCCTGATCCTGGCGGCGGCCCGGCGGGCGGTCTCCGGGTGGTCGGCGGCGACGACGGCGACCGGTTCGCCGTGGTGGCGGACCTTGCCGTGGGCGAGGACGGGGGTGTCCTGGATCTCCAGGCCGTAGTTCTTCACGTCCGCCGGCAGATCGTCGTACGTCATCACGGCGTGGACGCCGGCGGTGGCGAGGGCCTCACCGGTGTCGATCGACACGATCTCGGCGTGGGCGACGGTGGAGCGCAGAATGTGGCCCCACAACATGTCCTCGTGCCACATGTCGGAGGAGTACGCGAACTCGCCGGTGACCTTGAGGGTGCCGTCGGGGCGGAGGGTGGACTCGCCGATACCGCCCTTGGTGCGCGAGCCCTGGGTGAGTGTGGTGGGAACACCGTTGGCCGGCATGGTCAGACCTCCTCGGATCCGCGGGCGGCGGCGAGGCGGACCGCGTCCATGATCTTCTCGTAGCCGGTGCAGCGGCACAGGTTGCCCGACAGGGCCTCGCGGATGTCGGCGTCGGCCGGGTCCGGGTCGCGCTCCAGCAACTCGTCGGCGGCGACCAGCAGACCGGGGTGCAGAAGCCGCACTGGACGGCGCCCGCGTCGATGAACGCCTGCTGGACGGGGGCCAGTTCGGCCCCGTCCGGTAACTCGCGACCGGAGCGCCGCCGGGCGAGGTCCGCCAGGCCCTCCACGGTGACGACCTCGCGCCCCTCCGCCTGACCGGCGGCCACGAGGCACGAGCACACGGGCACGCCGTCGAGCCGTACGGTGCACGACCCGCACTCGCCCTGTTCACAGGCGTTCTTGGAGCCGGGCAGACCGAGCCGCTCGCGCAGCACGTACAGCAGCGACTCGCCCTCCCAGACGTCGTCGGCCTCCTGGGGGCGTCCGTTGACGGTGAGGTTCAGGCGCATTACGCGGCTCCTCCGTACGGTGGCGGGCGCCGCGGTACGACTCCCAGGTCCAGGTCAGGGTGCGGCGGGCCATGACACCGACGGCGTGGCGGCGGTACTCCGCGGTGCCGCGGACGTCGTCGATGGGGTTGCAGGCGCCGGCGCACAGGCCGGCGAAGCGCTTGGCGAGGGACGGGGTGATGATCTTCCCGTTGTCCCAGAAGCCGCCCTCCTCCAGTGCCGCGTTCAGGAACTCCTCGGCGGCGAGCGCCCGTACGGGTGTCGGGGCGGCGGAGCCGATCCCCGTCCGCACGGTCCGCGTGTCGGGGTGCAGGGCGAGGCCGAAGGCGCACACGGCGATGACCATGGCGTTGCGGGTGCCGACCTTGGAGAACTGCTGGGGGCCGTCGGCCTTCCTGATGTGGACGGCGCGGATCAGCTCGTCGGGCGCCAGCGCGTTGCGCTTCACGCCGGTGTAGAACGCGTCGATGGGGATGCGGCGCGTGCCGCGCACCGACTCGGCCTCGACCTCGGCGCCGGCGGCGAGCAGCGCCGGGTGGGCGTCGCCGGCCGGGGAGGCGGTGCCGAGGTTGCCGCCGACGCCGCCGCGGTTGCGGATCTGCCGGGATGCGACCGTGTGGGAGGCGAGGGCGAGGCCCGGCAGCTCGGCGCGCAGCCGCTCCATGATCTTCGTGTACGGGACGGAGGCGCCGAGCCGCACGCTGTCGGCGCCGACCTCCCACTCCTCGAGGTCGGTGACGCGGTTCAGGTCCATCAGGTGGCGGGGCCGGCGGTGATCGAAGTTGATCTCGACCATCACGTCGGTGCCTCCCGCGATCGGCACGGCGGCGGGGTGCTCGGCCTTCGCGGCGAGCGCCTCCTCCCAGCTTGCGGGGCGAAGGAAGTGCATGACCGGCTCTCTTCTTCGTCTCGGGGCGTCCGGATCAAGCCAATCCGTGTGCGGTGCTCCCGTCTCGTCGACGCGCGGTGCCACTCGGCGTGGGGTCAGTACACCGCCGTGTGCTCCACCCGGTCAGTCACGGAAACCATGAAGGAGTTGGCTGGCCAGCGCAGACATCTTGTAGATTCATATGAACGGAGGTCGTCCCTGGCCTCCTCACCTTCCTCCGGAAACAGGGGACACGGGTCCGGGACACGGCCGACACCGCTGATCAGTCACCCGACGGGCCCTCGCCGGAAGATCCCGCCCCGGTCCACCGGACCCACCGAGACAAGACACCACGGAGACGAGAATGCGGCTGCGCGCACTGCTGGGCACCGACGCGCTGGGCCTGAAGCTGCTCGGCGGCGAGGACGAGCTGGAACGCGGTGTACGCGGGGTGATGACCACCGACCTGCGGGACCCCAGCCGCTATCTCTCCGGCGGTGAGCTGGTCCTGACGGGCCTGGCCTGGCGTACGGGACCCGCCGACTCCGAGCCCTTCGTACGGCGTCTGGTGCAGGCCGGGGTGGCCGCGCTGGCGGCCGGGGAGGCGGAGCTGGGCGAGGTCCCGGAGGACCTGGTCGTGGCCTGTGCGCGGCACCGGCTGCCGTTGTTCGCGGTGCACGAGTCGGTGGCCTTCGCGACCGTCACCGAGCATGTCGTACGGCAGGTGTCCGGTGAGCGGGCCGGGGATCTGGCGGCCGTGGTGGACCGGCACCGGCGGATGATGACCGCGGGACCGGCGGGCGGCGGCCCCGATGTCGTACTGGACCTGCTCGGCTCCGACCTGGATCTGCGGGCCTGGCTGCTGTCGCCCACCGGGCGGCTGATCGCGGGTTCGCGGACCACCGGGGCGCGGGGCGAGGACCCGGTGCTGCCGGCCGGGCTGTGCGCGCGGCTGGCGGCGGAACACCTGGCGGCCGCCCGCACCGGCCGGCGCGGGCCGCACCGGGTCACGGCGGACGGGACGACGTACAGCCTCTTCCCGGTGCGCGGCAGCGGGCGCTCCGCGACGGCGTCGGACGAGGTGCGCGAGACGGTGCTGTCGGACTGGGTGCTGGCGGTCGAGGCGGACGCCGGGGACTGGGCCGAGGAGCGCCTCGACCTGCTGCACGGGGTCACCCAGCTGATCGCCGTCGAGCGGGACCGCAGGGACGCGGCGCGCACGGTACGGCGCCGGCTCGCGCAGGAGGTGCTGGAGCTGGTGCAGACGGGCGCCGCGCCGGCCGAGATCGCGGCGCGGCTGCGGGTGGCCGCGCCGGTGCTGCTGCCCGGACTGGGCAGCGCGCCGCACTGGCAGGTCGTGGTGGCCCGCGTCGACCGGGACGGCGGGGAGGTCGACGGCGGGCCGGTGGCGCAGGCGCTGCTGGAGGAGATCCTGGTCGACCCGGCGTCCACGGGACCCGAGCCCTCCGACCGCGTCGCGGTGGCCCATACGGCGGGCGAGGCGATCGCCCTCGTGCCGCTGCCGGCGGTCACCGGGGAGCACGACGGCTCCGGTGCGGGGATCCACGCCGACGCGCTGCTGGCGTCCGTACGCGATCCGCTCACCGCCGGTCTGGACGGTGACGGCCGGCTCACCCTCGGCGTCTCCGCCGCCGTGCACTCGGCGGAAGGGCTGCGCGGGGCGCTGGAGGAGGCACGGCACGCCCGGCGGGTGGCCGCGGCCCGGCAGGGCCGGGTCTGCGCGGCCGGCCACCAGGAGCTGGCCTCGCACGTCCTGCTGCTGCCCTTCGTCCCCGACGACGTACGACGTGCCTTCACCGCCCGTCTCCTCGACCCCCTGCGCGACTACGACCGCCGGCACCGCGCCGAACTGATCCCCACCCTGGAGGCGTTCCTGGACTGCGACGGTTCCTGGACCCGTTGCGCCTCCCGGCTCCATCTGCACGTCAACACGCTGCGCTACCGCGTCGGCCGCATCGAGCAGTTGACGGGCCGTGACCTGTCGCGTCTGGAGGACAAGCTGGACTTCTTCCTGGCGCTGCGGATGAGCTGATCCGACACGGGCCGTGCGGCGGTTCGGGCCCGCGGACCATGACTTTGTGAAATCCTTCACCCACCCTCTTGGCCGGGCCCCGTGGTTCGTGCTGAGATGCGGCCACCACTCAACAGCTCGATGGCGTGCTCGGGGAGGGCAACGTGGCGCATACCGCCATGTCCGGTGACGGAACGACCGCCGAAGACGATCCTCTCCAGACGGCGGTGTGGCGACTGCGCTCCCGCGCCTGCTGGGCGGACGCGGCCGCACTGCTCGAACCCGAGGGGCCGAAGGCGGCGTTACAGCGGGCGTCACTGCTGGTGGAGCGGTGTCTGTACACCGAGGCGGGGTGGGAGCAGGCCGAGGACGCGCTGCGTACGGCCGAGGCCGCCGCGCACTCCGACGACGAGCGGGGCGCGGCCGCTTGTGAACGCGGGTACTTGGCCTACGCCGCCACGTTGTTCCAGGTCCGCGACCGTGCGGACGAGGCGCGGGCGGCGCTGGGGCGGGCGGCGGCGCTGATCGCCCCGGGGGCGGCGGGGCGGGCGCTGCTGGACTTCCGGCGGGGGCTGATCGCGGAGAACCTGACGCGGTCGCCGCAGTCGGCTCGGGCGGCGTACCGGCGGGCCCATGCGGGGGCGACCGCGCACGCGGATCCGCTGCTGCTGTCGGGGACGTGGCGGCATCTGGCCGGGCTGGCGCTGCGGGAGGGGAGTTGACGGAGGCCCGGCACGGCTTCGCCGAATCCCTGCGCATCCGGGAGGAGTTGGGGTACCTCGTCGGTACGGCGCCGGCGCTGGCGTCTCTCGCGGAGACGGAGTCCGAACCCGAGGCATCCCGCCTCCGCGAGGAGGCCCACCGCCTGCTCCGCCTCCTGGGCGGAGTCCCCACCTGGCTCGCACGGCAGTTGGCACCGCCGGGGGCTGCTACGGCGTAGGCGGGGTTTCCGCCCGCCGGAGGGGGTCTGGGGCGGAGCCCCAGTTTCGGGACGGGAAGGGGCGGGTCCAGCCCCTCCGGCGTTTGAGGAGCGGGGTCTGGGGCGGAGCCCCAGTTTCGGGACGGGAAGGGGCGGCGGGGGCGAAGAGTCCCCCTACGCCCCCGCGAAGTGCTCCCCCACCAGCGTCCGCACCACATCCAGCTCCCCCGCGATCAACGCGTCCAACAGCGCCGTGTGCTGATGCGCGTCGGCCACCAGCTCCCCTGCCCCCTCCCCCGTACCAACGGCCACTGCGCCCGCCGATGCAGATCCTCCGCGATCCGCACCAACTCCTCGTTCCCCGCGAGCGAAAGCACCGCCCCGTGAAACGCCCGATCACACTCCGCGTACGTCACCCGGCACCCCGACGACGCCGCCCGCACCGTCGCCTCCGCCAGCGGCCGCAGCTCGGCCCACCGGTCGGCGGGCACCGTCCGCGCCAGCCGCACCATCACCGGCACCTCGATCAGCGCCCGCACCTCCGCGAGTTCGGCCAGCTCCCGCGCCCCCGCTCGACGACCCGGAACCCCCGGTTGGGCACGACCTCGACCGCGCCCTCGAGCGTGAGCTGCTGCATCGCCTCCCGGACAGGCGTCGCGGAGACTCCGAACCGCTCCGCCAGCACCGGCGCCGAGTACACCTCGCCCGGCCGCAGTTCGCCCGACACCAGTGCGGTGCGCAGGGCGTCGAGAATCTGCCCCCGTACGGAGGACCGCTGCACCACGGTCCGGGGCCGCGGAAAACCGGGCTCACCGTGGGTGTGCTCACCGCGGGCGTCACCGTCGGGCCGTTCGTACCGCTCCCGCCCGTCCTCCTGGCCCACCGGCTGTGCGGGCACCCGAACACGCACCGTCGCGGCGGATCCCTGCGTGCCCTGCTTCACAAGGTCCTCCTGCGGACGTGTCGGTACTTGAGGTCATTACGACGGGTTGTCACCTGTCCGTCAAGCACTTTAAGGGCACAGGGGGCGCCGGTTCACATCTCCGCGATCTTCGGTAAGGTGAGGCTTACCTTTACTGCCCGGCTCCTCGAGACCTGAAGGAGTGGTCCCATGCCCGTGCCCGGTTCGGCCGTCGCGGACGCGTACGCCCGCCTGGCGGAGGCCCTCCCGCCCTGGCCGTCACCGAACTCGGTACCGGCGAGGAGGCGCCCACGGGCGGTGGCTGGGTCGCCGCGTCGGGCCTGGCCGAGGGCGGAGCCGAGCTGGAACGATTCCTCACCTGGGACGACACCCAGGTGCTGCGGGACTACGGACAGCAGGGCCGTCCGGACGTGATCGCCAGCTTCGGTCTGCACCGCTATGCCTGGCCCGCCTGCCTGCTGATCACCGTGCCGTGGTTCCTGCACCGCCGCGTGCCCCGCTACCCCGTGACGCACGTCTCGTTCGACCGTACCGCCGAGGGTCTCGCGGTGGGGCGCATGGCCGTACGGCCCGACGGTTTCGCCTGTCTGCCCGACGACCCGGCCGCGGCACTGCCCGGCGCGCGGGTGGTGGCGGACGAGGAGGCGCTGCGGGCGGAGGTGCGCGCGGCGGTCGCCGAGCACCTCGAACCCGTGATGGCCGGGTTCGGTCCTCTGATGCGGCGGCGCGGCCGGGCCCTGTGGGCGACGGCGACCGACGAGATCGTGGAGAGCCTGCGGTACATCGCCCAGCTCCTCGGCGAGGAGGAGCGGGGGCTGCGCGAACTGGAGCTGCTGCTGCCGGGCGCCACGAAGCCGTATGTGGGCGCGGCGACGTTCCGCCGGCCGAGCGGGCCCGAGGGCGGCCCGGCGCCCGTGACCCGGGACCGGGTGAGCTGCTGCATGTTCTACACGATCCGTCCCGCCGACATCTGCGCCACCTGCCCGCGCACCTGCTCCACCGGGGTCACCAGGGCCGCCGGGGTCACCGCGGTCACCGCGGTCACCGCGGTCACCGGGAAGCCTGTCAAGGCGCTGGCCGCACAGGCGAGTTGACGTTCCGCCGGACCGGAGCACGCCGGTCCGGCGCGTAAGATCACCGTGCTCTGGGCACCGCAGAGGTCACAGGTGCTTCACAATCCCCTCACTCGCCACGGGAACTATCCGTGGAACCACTCTTACGGGTAGTGTTATTCGCACTCAACTCCTGCCTGTCATGCGGCAGTTCGAGCAGAATGCCGCCCTGGGGACCCCTCGCACTTCCTTGGCGGCCTCTTGCCCCGAAACCCCCTGAAGGCGGCGGCGGTTGGGCCACTATGGCGGGCGTTACGCCCTATCCCAATGCAAGGGACCCCTAGATGAGACTGACCGACATATCGCTGAACTGGCTCCTGCCGGGCGTCGTGCTGCTCCTGGGCATGCTGGCGGCGGTGGCGGTGCTGGCGCGCGGCAAGCGCTCCTCGGTCAAGAGCACGAGTGCGGACGACTCCTGGGAGCGCAGCGAGGAGCGGCGGCGGCGCAAGGAGGCCCTCTACGGGACCGTCTCCTACGTACTGCTGTTCTGCTGTGCCGCGGTGGCCGCCGCGCTCTCCTTCCACGGCCTCGTCGGCTTCGGCGAGCAGAACCTCGGCCTGTCCGACGGCTGGCAGTACCTCGTCCCCTTCGGCCTGGACGGGGCGGCGATGTTCTGCTCGGTGCTCGCCGTGCGCGAGGCCAGCCACGGTGACGCCGCACTCGGCTCGCGCATCCTCGTATGGACGTTCGCCTTCGCCGCGGCCTGGTTCAACTGGGTGCACGCTCCCCGGGGCCTCGGACACGCGGGCGCCCCGCACTTCTTCGCGGGCATGTCCCTGTCGGCGGCGGTCCTGTTCGACCGCGCGCTGAAGCAGACCCGCCGGGCCGCCCTGCGGGAACAGGGCCTGGTGCCGCGCCCGTTGCCGCAGATCCGGATCGTCCGCTGGCTGCGCGCGCCCCGGGAGACGTACGGCGCCTGGTCGCTGATGCTGCTGGAGAACGTGCGCAGCCTGGACGAGGCGGTCGAGGAGGTACGCGAGGACAAGGCCCGCAAGGACACGGCGAAGCAGCACCGGCGGGACCAGCAGCGGGTGGAGCGGGCCCGGCTGAAGGCGATCAGCCGTGGTCACCGCGGTCTCGTGGGCCGGGGCGGCGGACGCGAGCTGGAGGCGCCCACGGTGGAACGCGACTCCGACATGGTCTCCGCGGAGCCTGCCATACCGTCGCCGGAGGCCCTGCCCGCACGCACCGCCCGGCCCTCCCTTCAGCCGGTCCGCACCCGCGGTGACGCGGTGACCGTCGACCTCACCGCCGAGGACGACACCCAGGCCCTGCCGCGCCTGGACTCCCTGGAGCGCAAACTCAAGGATCTGGAGCAGCAGTTCGGCTGACCTGCCGTGTGACGGCCTGAGAGGTGCGGTACCCGCCCCTCTCAGGCCGCCTGCGCGTCGAGTTCGAACCAGACGGACTTGCCCACCCGGTGCCGCCTGACGCCCCACTCGTCGGCGAGCGTCTCGACGAGCACCAGGCCCCTGCCGTGCGTACCGTCGTCGATGGTGGGGGCTCTCGGCCTGGGTTCCCCTCGACGAAGTCCCGTACCTCCACCCGCAGTCCACGGGGTCCGACGACAGCGGTCAGGACCGCCTCCCGGCCGGTGTGGACGAGCGCGTTGGTGACGAGCTCGCTGGTGAGCAGTTCCGCGACCTCGGAACGCTCCGGTGAGCCCCAGTGCTTGAGCAGTTCTCTCAGTGCCCTGCGGGACTCGGGCACCGCCCGCAGATCCGCCCGTCCCAGTGTGCGCCTCAGCCGGTCCGCCGAAGTCCGGCTCCGCATGGCCCCCGTCATGGCCCCCGCCCCTGTGCCGATTCCCCCTGTGCTCGAACACCTTCACGGGAATGCTTGCCCGGTCACCCACGCGCCAGTCATACCGGGCGGTGACGAACGGTAGTTGGCCGAAGTGCGACGGTCACACAGCCGGCCGCACGCGTGTGCGGGGCCGTCCTCCCGACCCCCGTGGCGAGAGGACGACCCCGGCTTCTCACGGTGGTCGTGGTGGAACGTGCGGCTCAGTACAGCTTGTTGACGGCCTTCTTCGTCGTCTTCTTGAACGCGCTCACCGGGGCGTCGTCGAAGTCGCCCAGCTGCCCCCAGCCGACGACGGTGACGGTCTTCCCATCGCGCCCCACGGAGAGCAGGTGGATGTCCGTGGCCCCCAGGACGTCTCGGTGTGCAGCCCGTGCACCGTCGCGCCCTCCTCGACCTGCACGGAACCGTAGGAGCGGCCCTCGGCCTCGACGTCCGGGTGGGTCTGCTCGATCCGGTCGGCGCAGGACCGGATCTCCTCGTTCAGCAGGGCGGCCAGCGCCTTGCCCTTGGCGGCGGAGCCGGTGACGACGGTGACCTGTACGGCGCTGGTGTCCAGGTCGGTGGAGTAGACGCGGTGCCGGTAGTCGTACGCCGGTACGCCCTCGCCGAGGCAGTAGGCGAGTTCCGCCGGGAAGCCGTCGGTGACCGGGCCCGCGTTCCAGTCGGACGACGGGTGCGGGGGCAGCTCGGACGCCGCGAGGAACTTGGGCGAGGCCACCGCGCCGGCCGGGGCCGCGAGTGCCGTACCGGCGGCGAGGACGGCGGCCGTGAGGGTCGCGAGGCCGGCGGCGCGGATGTGCTTGGGCATGGATGGGTCCCCCGTGTGGTGAGCGTGATCGAGAAGGCGGAACGGGACGCCCGTGACAGGTCCGGACGGTCGTCCGGCGGCCGTCGGGGCGGTCGCGGTGCCAAGAGCATCGGCCGTCCCGGGAGACGGGCGCAAGCGTCGTCGCCGGTTTCGCCGGCCTGGAACCATCCCAGCCCGTCCGACGTGCAGATACATGGGGTGCCTGGGATGCCGTCCCAGGGCTTCGACCGGTCCGGACGAGTGCGGGGTGACGGTGTCGGCACAGGACGACGTGGCGGAGTTCGCGGCGCTGCTGCGGGAGCTGAAGGAACGGACGGACCGCAGCTACGGCTCGCTGGCCCGCCGCCTCGGCATGAACACCTCGACGCTGCACCGCTACTGCGCGGGCGAGGCGGTCCCGGTCGACTTCGCCCCGGTGGAGCGGTTCGCGGCGCTGTGCGGTGCGTCGCGGGCGGAACGCCTGGACCTCCACCACCGCTGGCTCCGCGCGGTGGAGGCACGCCAACGCCCGCGAGGGGTGCCGGGTGCACCCGCGCACCCGGACGCCGTCACCGGCGAGCGGCACCCGACGGCACGGGACGGCACCGGCTCTCCGGCTCCCGCCGGGGGCGAGACACCCCACGGCCTGCCCGACAGCCCCCGGACGACCCCGCCGGCGGACCCGGCGAGCGCCTCGCGGGCGACCGTGCCGCGGACGCCGTCGCCGTACCGGCTACGGCGCCCCGGGCCGGGCACCCGTCGCACGCCGGGCCACGCCTGGGCACCGAACCGCCTTCCGGCGTCCCGGACGGGCGAAACGACGAAATCCAGCCGACCGCCGGACCGGGCACCGCGAGCGAGGCCGCCCTCCCCCACGGGCGGAGGCCGGGCGCGGACCCCGGAACGGGTGACGACCCCGCGCCGCCCCCGGACGCGGTCACCGCGCCGGGCGTCACCGACCCGCCCTCCGACCACGGCGATCCGAACCCCACCACGACAGACCTCGGCGAGCAGAACCCCATCACCACCGACATCGGCAGGACGTCCGCGCAACGGCCCTGGTACCGGCGGCGGGGGCGGGTGCTCGTCGCTCTGGCCGCCGCCTGTGCGCTGCTCGCCACCGTGGGGAGTCTGTCCGCGCTCCCCGACGACCGGCGGCCGTCCGCCGAGGGCGGCGGGCCCGTGGACCCGGCCCCGAGCGGGTCCGGCAGTGCCCCCGGCAGTACCGCCACGACACCACCGGGCCGCACACCCCCGCCCTCCAGTTCCCCCTCCCCGACCACCAGGACCCGCCCCTCCTCCTCCCCCGCTCCCCGGCGCAAGCCCGCCAACCCCGGCACCTCGAAGGCCCCCGCCGCCTCCCCTCCCCTCACCTGGTCCGCCGACTCGCAGGCATGGGCGTACGGATGCGGGCACGACTACGTGATCGCCAGGCCCCCGGACCAGGTCCCGCCGCCCCCGGCCCCGCAGGACGCCGGGACCTGGGCGGCGACGCAGGCGGCCGTGCACGGGGGCGAGACGCTGGTGGAACTGTCGGTGCAGGGCACGTCCGGGACGGCCGTCGTCCTCACCGCGCTGCGCGTGCGCGTGGCCGGCCGCTCCGGGCCCGTGCCGGGGAACGCGTACGCCATGGACCAGGGCTGCGGCGGCGCGCTCACCCCGCGCTACTTCGACGTGGACCTGGACAAGGACCGGCCCATCGCCCGCGCGGTCGCCGGGAACGACGCCGGTACGCCGGTCCCGGCCGTGCGGATGCCCTACCGGGTCTCCGCGAGCGACCCGGAGGTGCTGCTGGTCACCGCCCGCACCGCGGGCTGCGACTGCCGCTGGTATCTGGAGCTGGACTGGTCCTCGCAGGGCCGCACCGGCACGGTCCGCGTCGACGACCACGGCCGCCCGTTCCGCACCAGCGGCATCGAGGGCCTGCCCCACTACGAGTACGACACCTCGTCCCGCGGCTGGCAGCCCCGCGCCGGGTGAACGCCCTTACGGGCGGGGCACGTTGCGCAGGTTGGAGCGGGCCATCTGGAGCATCCGGCCGACGCCCCCGTCCAGCACCATCTTGGAGGCGGACAGCGCGAACCCGGTCACCATCTCCGCGCTGATCTTCGGCGGGATGGACAGCGCGTTGGGGTCGGTGACGACATCGACGAGGGCCGGCCCCTTGTGCTTGAACGCCGACTTCAGCGCGCCCGCGAGTTCCTTCGGCTTCTCCACCCGTACCCCGTGGGCGCCGCACGCGCGGGCGACGGCGGCGAAGTCGGGGTTCTTCAGGGCGGTGCCGTGCGAGGGCAGTCCGGCGACCAGCATCTCCAACTCGACCATGCTGAGCGAGGAGTTGTTGAACAGGACCACCTTCACCGGCAGGTCGTACTGCACCAGGGTGAGGAAGTCCCCCATCAGCATGGTGAATCCGCCGTCGCCGGACATCGACACGACCTGCCGGCCCCGGTCGGTGAACTGCGCGCCGATCGCCATCGGCAGCGCGTTGGCCATCGAACCGTGGGAGAAGGAACCGATCACCCGGCGGCGGCCGTTGGGTGTGATGTAGCGGGCCGCCCAGACGTTGCACATGCCGGTGTCGACAGTGAACACGGCGTCCTCGTCGGCGAGTTCGTCCAGTACGGCGGCCACGTACTCGGGATGGATCGGCACATGCTTCTCCACCTTGCGGGTGTACGCCTTCACCACCCCTCCAGCGCGTCCGTGTGCTTCTTCAGCATCCGGTCGAGGAACTTGCGCTTGTCCTTGGTGCGCACCCGGGGTGTGAGACAGCGCAGCGTCTCCTTCACATCGCCCCACACCGCGAGGTCGAGCTTGGAGCGCCGGCCGAGGATCTCGGGCCGCACATCGACCTGGACGATCTTCACGTCGTCGGGGAGGAAGGCGTTGTAGGGGAAGTCGGTGCCGAGCAGGATCAGCAGGTCGCACTCGTGGGTGGCCTCGTAGGCGGCGCCGTACCCGAGCAGTCCGCTCATGCCGACGTCGTACGGGTTGTCGTACTGGATCCACTCCTTGCCGCGCAGGGCGTGCCCCACCGGGGACTTGATCTTCTGGGCGAACTCCATGACCTCGGCGTGCGCGCCCTTGGTGCCGGCGCCGCAGAAGAGGGTGACCTTCTCGGCCTCGTCGATCATGTCGACGAGGCGGTCGATCTCGGCGTCGCCGGGGCGGACCGTGGGCCGGGAGGTGACGAGTGCGGTCTCCGCGGGATTCTCGGGGCGGCGTGGTCGGCGATGTCGCCGGGGAGGGTGACGACGCTGACGCCGGAGCGGCCGATGGCGTGCTGGATGGCGGTGTCCACCAGCCGGGGCATCTGCCGGGGGCTGGAGATCATCTCGCTGTAGTGGCTGCACTCACGGAACAGCTGCTCGGGATGGGTCTCCTGGAAGTAGCCGAGGCCGATCTCGCTGGACGGGATGTGCGAGGCGAGGGCGAGGACGGGGGCCATGGAGCGGTGGGCGTCGTACAGCCCGTTGATGAGGTGGAGGTTGCCGGGCCCGCAGGAGCCGGCGCAGGCGCCCAGCTTGCCGGTGATCTGGGCCTCGGCGCCGGCGGCGAAGGCGGCGGTCTCCTCGTGCCGTACGTGGATCCAGTCGATGGCGGAGTTGCGGCGGACGGCGTCGACGACGGGGTTGAGGCTGTCGCCGACGACTCCGTACAGGCGTTTGACTCCCGCGCGGGTGAGGAGGTCGACGAACTGCTCCGCGACATTCTGTTTGGCCATGTCTTCCGTCTGCCCCTCGGGTGTCGAAGATGCCTGACGGTTTCCATGAATTCACACCGGGCGCGCTCACGCCTCCCAGACAGCCGCGGCCGTACGGTCGTCCGCGTACCCCTTGACCCGTACCTGGGTGTCGGCGAGGAAGGCGGCGAGGCCGGGCGGTTCGGGGCGGGACCACCGGTCGGCGAGGTGGGCAAGGAGTGCCGGTTCGCCGCGCAGGGGCCGGCGAGGCCGTTGCCGCACATCAGCAGGGTGTCACCCGGGCGGGCGATCGAGGTGCGGAAGCGGAAGGGCTCGCGGGGCGGCTCGGGGGCGGGTTCGTACGGGCTCGGGGGTGTGGGGATGCCGAGGTCCAGGGTGAGGCGGTCGCCGTCGGGGGTCTCGGAGGGCGGCGAGCCGAAACCGACCACGGGTTCGCCCCTGGCCTCGGTGGTCCGGGGTTCGATGTCCTGCCAGGCGCCGTCCCGCAGCCGGAACAGTCCGCCGGGGCCGACCCCGAAGAAGACCCGGGTGCGGCACTCGGGGTCGGCGGGCAGCAGGAGGCAGCGCAGGGTGGCCGTGTGGACGTCCGGTTCGAGGCCCTGCTCGGCCGCGCTCGCGCGGAGGCGGCCGAGGCTGCGGTCGGTGAGGCGGTGCAGGCCGGACTTGAGGTCGCCGCGCCGGGCGGCCCTGATGTCGTCGACGAGGCGGGCGTGGCTGCGGCCCACCGCCGCGCCGATCAACCGGCAGGCCTCGGCGGCGGCCCGGTGCGCGCCGGGGAGGTACGGACGCCGGTCGCCAGCGCCACCAGGACGAGGGCCCGCTCCCCGTGCCGAACCGGGCGGTCAGCAGCGCGTCCCGGCGGGGTTCGCCCCGGTAGCGGGCGGAGTCCCCGCGTACGGAGGCGGCGCGCAGGGTGCAGGCCCCGTACCGGGCGCCGTCCAGCACGGTGTCGGACACCAGGGCGTCCAGCGCGTCGGGGTCGGCCGGCGGGAGGGCGGTGGGCTCGGGGTCGTAGGTGGGCGGCCGGGATCCGACGTGGGCGCGGGACGGGAGCGGGGCCGGAGGCGGTTCCAGCCGGGAGGGGGACGCCTCCGCGGGCGGGGTCGCCCGCGGGTACGCGGCGGTGGGGGTCCAGGAGCCGAACGCCGCACCGGAGGTGGGGGCGGCCGGAGGGGCGCTCGGCGGTCCCGCGGGGGCGGCGGGATGACGCTCGGGCGGGCGGGAAGACGTCGGCGGCGGAGTCCCCAGGCGCTCGGAGGCGGCGGCGGGTCGCTCAGGCGGCCGGGCTGCCGTCGGCGGCGGAGTTTCCAGGCGCTCGGGCGCGGCAGGCGGTTGCTCGGGCGGGCGGGAAAACGTCGGCGGCGGAGTCCCCAGGCGCTCGGGCGCGGCGGCGGGTCGCTCAGGCGGCCGGGCTGCCGTCGGCGGCGGAGTCCCCAGGCGCTCGGAGGCGGCGGCGGGTCGCTCAGGCGGCCGGGCTGCCGTCGGCGGCGGAGTTTCCAGGCGCTCGGGCGCGGCAGGCGGTTGCTCGGGCGGGCGGGAAAACGTCGGCGGCGGAGTCCCCAGGCGCTCGGGCGCGGCGGCGGGTCGCTCAGGCGGCCGGGCTGCCGTCGGCGGCGGAGTCCCCAGGCGCTCGGGCGCGGCAGGCGGTTGCGCGGGCGGGCGGGGAGACGTCGAAGGCGGAGTTCCCGGGCGCTCGGGCGCGGGCCGCCGTGACTCGGGGCGCCCACGGGGCGGCGGAGACGAGGCCCCCGTCGGTGGCCCGGACGCCTCCGGCCCCCGGGACGGCGGCTCCCAGGGAGTGCGAGGCGGGGTGCCCCCCGGGCGGGGGTCCGGAATGGTCGGGGCGGGAGGCGGGTCGGCCGCGGCCGGGTCACCCAGCGTGCCCGACGCCGACGCGAAGCGGTCGTCCAGGGAGTCGGGCGCCGGTGCGGGACCCGTGTCCCCGGTGGCTTCGTCGTACAGCTGACCCCACCAGTCGTCCTCGGGACCGGTGGGCCTTCCCCCCTGCTGGCTCATGCCCTCAATTGTCCACCGCGCGGGCCCCTCGGAAACGGGGCATCGGGAAAATCCCCGAACCGCGCCCTCTCCGGGACGGCTGTGCGACAGGGGTGACGGGCGGGTTTTCCGTTCTGCGCCGCTGCCCGGACTCCTGCACCCTGGACAGATGGGAGCGTGGGACCTCCTGCTCACCGGACTGGTGCTCCTGCTCGGACTGTGGGGAGTGCTGGTGCCAGGGGTGCCCGGGTCCTGGCTGGTGTGGGCCGGGGTGCTGTGGTGGGCACTGAAGGATCCGCGGCCCGTCGCATGGTGGGTGTGCGTGGGGGCGACCGTGGTGCTGTTCCTGTCGCAGGTGGTGCGCTGGGCGCTGCCGCCGCGCCGGCTGCGGGAGGCCGGCGTCGACGGGCGGCTGCTGACGTACGCGGGCTGCGGCTCGTTCGCCGGGTTCGTCCTGGTGCCGGTGCTCGGCGCGGTCCCGGGTTTCCTCGCCGGGGTATGGCTGTACGAGCGGCTGCGGCTGGGCCGGCGGCGTGAGGCGGTGGCTGCGCTGTGGACGGTGATGCGTTCGGGGGCTGGAGCCTGCTGACGGAGCTGTTCACCTGTCAGCTGATCACGGCGGCGTGGCTGGGCGCGGTGTTCTGGGGCTGACCGGCTCAAGCCCGCAGCACGCCCTCCCGCGTGAGCAGCTGGACCTTGCGCTCGAGGCCGCCGGCGTATCCGGTCAGCGAGCCGTCCGCGCCGATCACCCGGTGGCAGGGGCGCACGATGAGCAGCGGGTTCGCGCCGATCGCGCCCCCGACGGCCCGTACGGCGGCCCTCGGCGCGCCGATCCGGGCGGCGATCTCGCCGTACGAGACCGTCGCCCCGTAGGGGACGTCGTCGAGGGCGGCCCACACCTTCTCCCGGAACGGGGTGGCGGTGGCGTGCAGGGCCAGCCGGAACTCCTTGAGGTCGCCGGCGAAGTAGGCGGTGAGCTGCCGTTCGGCCTCGCGGAACGGTCCGGGGTCGCGCCGGCCGTCGTCGGCGGGGTGCGCTCGCCCTTCTGTCCGGGCACGGACAGCGAGGTGAGTGCGCCGTCGGGGGCGGCGGTGAGCAGCAGCGGCCCGACGGGGCTGTCCACGCTCGTCCAGTAGGTGGTCTCCATGATCTACTCCAACTCCCTGCGGCACGCAGGTGGTTCAGGGCGTACGAGCGCCAGGGGCGCCAGCTGTCGGGAACACCGGGTCCGGGCGGGGCCACGTCGGGGTCGCCGAGGGCGCGGGTGCGGATCGCGGCGATCGTCCGGGCGTCGAGGCCGGGGACGGCGGCCAGGGTGACACGGGCGTCGTCCCGGTCGGCGCCGGGGCCGAGGCGTACGGTGCCGTCGGCGAGGGCGGTGGTGAGCGCGCCCGGGGTGCCCCCGGGCTCGGCCTCGGCGAGGACGGCGGCTTCGGGGAACAGGTGGGTGAGGCCGTGGCAGGGGGCGTCGAGCGGCTTGCCGTACGCCTGGACGAGCCGGGCGGCCTCGTCGCGGCCCACCAGCGCGCGGACCGCGAGTTCGTCGGGGTCCGCGGTGCCGGGTGAGCGCAGTCCCGGCCGGGCGGCGACCAGCGGGGCGAGCCTGGTGTCGGCGCCGAGCCGTTCGTCGACGGCGTACGGGTCGGCGTCCAGGTCGAACAGCCGCCGCAGCCGGTGGACGGCGGTGGTCAGATCGCGGGGGTCGGTGAGGTGGAGGCGGGTGTCGAGCCAGCCGCCGGGCCGGCCGCGCGGCTCGTCGACGGCGGCGATGCCGGTGCCGTGAGGCAGCCGGAGCGTCCGCCGGTAGGTGCGGGTGCCGGGGGTGCCGGTCATCTCCTCGACGCCGGGGACGGTCTCGCGTTCCAGCAGGTCGAAGACGGGTCCGGCCTGGTAGGGGCCGCGGTGGGCGAGCCGCAGCGGGATTCCGGCGGAGGGGCGGCGCCGCGCGGCCGGCCGCCGCGGGGCGCGGTGGCGCGCAGCTCGCTGGGGGTGGTGGCGTACACGGCCCGTACGGTGTCGTTGAACTGCCGCACGCTGGCGAATCCGGCGGCGAAGGCGATCCGGGTGACCGGCAGGTCCGTGGTCTGCAGCAGGACGCGTGCGGCGTGCGCCCGCTGGGCGCGGGCGAGGGCGACGGGTCCGGCGCCGAGTTCGCCGGTGAGCTGGCGCTGCACCTGGCGGGCGCTGTAGCCGAGCCGGGCGGCGAGTCCGGCGACGCCGTCGCGGTCGACGACACCGTCGGCGATCATCCGCATGGCCCGGCCGACGACGTCGGCCCGTACGTTCCACTCGGCGGAGCCGGGTACGGCGTCCGGGCGGCAGCGCCGGCAGGCGCGGAATCCGAGCCCTGCGCGGCGGCGGCGGTCGCGAAGAAGCTCACGTTGTGCCGCTTGGGGGTGACGGCGGGGCAGCTGGGCCGGCAGTAGATGCCGGTCGTCCGCACGGCGAAGAAGAACGCTCCGTCGAACCTGGCGTCCCGGCTGCGCACCGCCTCGTACCTGCTGTCCTCGTCCCTCATGCCGTCCAGTCTCCGCCACCCGGGAGGCCCCGGCTGGCGGAAATCGGACATGGGCCTGGCCAGGCCCTGTCGGACTAGGAGTGGCGTCCCCGCTTGGCCTCCATCGCCGCCCTGCCGATGGCGCCCTTGCGCTTCCAGTCCTTGCGGATCTCCGCGCGGAGGCGGGCGTCGGTCTTGGCGACGATGTACTGGTTCTCCCGGAGCAGCTTGCGGTAGCTGTCCAGGCGGCGCTGCGGGAGGTCACCGGTCTCGATGGCGCCGAGGACGGCGCAGCCCGGTTCGCTCTCGTGGGCGCAGTCGTGGAAGCGGCAGTTCCCGGCGAGTTCCTCGATCTCGGCGAAGACCTGGCCGACGCCGGTGCCGGCGTCCCAGAGGCCGACGCCCCGCAGGCCCGGTGTGTCGATGAGCACGCCCCCGCCGGGCAGGGCCAGCAGGTTGCGGGTGGTCGTGGTGTGGCGGCCCTTGCCGTCGACGTCCCGGGTGGCCTGTACGTCCATGACGTCCTCGCCGAGGAGCGCGTTGGCCAGGGTGGACTTGCCGGCGCCGGACTGGCCGAGCAGTACCGAGGTGCCGCCGGCCGTGATCGCGGCGAGGACGTCGAGTCCGTCGCCGTCCCGGGCGCTGACGGGGAGCACGGGCACGCCGGGCGCGCTGGTCTCCACGTCCTGGACGAGGTGGGCGCGGGTGCCCGCGTCCGGCACGAGGTCGGCCTTGGTGAGGACGACCACGGGCTGTGCCCCGGACTCCCAGGCGAGCGCGAGGAAGCGTTCGATCCGGGCCAGGTCGAGTTCGGCGGCGAGGGAGACGGCCACGACGGCGTGGTCGACGTTGGCGGCGAGGATCTGTCCCTCGGACCGCTTGGAGGAGGTGGAGCGTACGAAGGCGGTACGGCGGGGCAGATACGCGCGGACGTAGCGCGGGTTCCTCCTGGTTCGACGGCGACCCAGTCGCCCGTGCAGACGACCCGCAGCGGGTCGTGCGGGGTGACGAAGGCGGTGTCGGCGCGCAGGGTGCCGCCGGGGGTGAGGACGTCGCACTGGCCGCGGTCGACCCGGAGCACGCGGCCGGGCAGCAGCCCTTCCGCGGCGTAGGGGCGAACGCGTCCGCCCAGGCGTCGTCCCAGCCGTAAGGGGCGAGTACGGAGGAGACGGAGGTGGAGCTGGAACTCAAGGGGTGACCCTTCGGGTGGGTGGCCTCGGCGGGCGCGCTCAGGCGCGCGGACATGGGTTCAGCCGGTGGCCACGGAGGTGGACGTGATGGATTCCTGAATGCGGGCAGCGCCCAGCGCAGTGACAGCCATCGGTCGACACCTCCTCACTCCACGACGTTCCGGTACGGCGGTACGCGGCCGCCGTGTGGTTCTGTGATCCGCGGTCACAGTAGCCCGCGACCACCCGGGCCCGTCAAACGGTTATTCCGGGACTCACACCGGCGCGCAGGCGCGGCCGTTGAGGGTGAGGCCGGACGGCGGGTGGTTCGTCCCGTCCCAGGAACCGAGGAAGCCGAAGGCGAGTTTCCCGCCGGCGGCGACCGACTTGTTGTAGTCGGCGGCGGTGGCGGTGACCCGGGTGCCGTCCTGGCCGTACGTGGCGTCCCACATGTGGGTGACGCGCTGGCCGTCGGGGAAGGTGAAGCCGACGCGCCAGGAGTCGAGGGGTCGCGGGTGGTGACGGTGACGGTGGCCTCGAAGCCGTCGGGCCACTCGTTGACCACGTCGTAGTCGGCGCGGCAGGCGGCGGGGGCGCTGCGGGCGGTGGCCGGGGGCGCGGCGGAGGCGGAGTGGGTGCCCTGGAGCTCGGGCTCGGGGTGGTCGGGGCTGTGGGAACCGTCGGAGGCGGATTTCCCCGGGGCCGGACCGCGCTCGGCGGACGGGGTCGCGGAGGCGGGCGGGGACGGGGTGCCGAGGGAGCTCGTGGGGGCGGAGGGCAGGGAGGGGCCGGGGTCGGCCACCGGCTGCCGGTCGGCGTCCGGGCGTTCGGCGCTCTCGTCGGCCCGGTCGCCGAACGGCATCAGGGAGACCACGAGCGCGAGCAGGGACACCAGGAGGGCGGCGACCAGCGGGCCGTGCCGGCCGAGCCGGCTGCGGGGCTCGCCGTCCGCCGGGGGCCGCCGTCGCTGTCGGCCGGGTCCGGGCGGCCTGCCCCGAGCCGTGCCTCGGCGGCCCGGCGGCGGCGTTCCAGATAGGCGAGGCCGCCCCAGCCGATCACGCCGCCGGCCAGCGCGCCGGGCAGTCCGCCGCCGTGCGGGCGCAGACAGGCGTCGGCCTCGGCGCACCGGTGGCAGGTGGCGAGGTGGCGGGAGAGGTCGGCGGGGGCGTCCGCGGCGGGCGAGCGGGTGACGGCGTCGAGGAGCCGGGCGTAGCTGCGGCACTCGGCGTCCAGCGGGGAGTCGAGGTGGTTGCGGTGGCAGCGGTCCCGGAACAGGCGGCCGACCTGGGCGAGTTCATCGGCGGCGGTGGCCGGGTCGAGGCCGAGCCGGCGGGCCACCAGGGGCAGCGGGAGGACTCCGCCTCGGCCAGCCAGAGCAGTTCGGCGTCCGCGGGCTGGAGATCCCGCAGTCCGCGCAGCGCGACCGGGCGTTCCAGCGGCGGGCCGGTGTAGCGGGCGGCCTGCTCGGAGTGGAGCCACAGCCGCAGACCGGGGTCGAGCTTGTGGCCCTGCCCCGCCTCCTCCCAGGCGGCGGCGGTGCTGCGAACGGCGGTCAGCAGCAGGGGGATCCGGGGCAGCCGGGAGGAACGGCGGCCGCGGACGGTGGCCGACTCCGCCTCGCGCAGTTCCCTTATGCCCTGGGCGAAGGCCTCGCGGGCGAGTTCGGCGGCGGCGGCGGAACCGGCCGTGCACAGGTCGGCGTAGGAGAGCGCCGCGTCCCAGCACTCGGTGAACAGCGCCGCTTCAGCGGCACCTTGAGGGCTCGGCAGGTCGGGCATGAGACTCCCGCATCACGGACGAGGTCAACTGGCCATCGTGGCATTAAAGTTGTGGGAAACCTCGCGGCAGTGGCAGAGCTTTTCACGACCTTGCTACAAATAACAAGCGCCTCCCTCACTTTGTGTGGCGGCATGGCCACACCTCGCAGGGGTCGTACGGGGAGAGATACGCACGGAAGACCGGAACGTCTCAGTTCCGGTCTTCCGCGTCCCGCACTGTGCTCTGCCGGCTCAGACCGTCCCGGCGGGTTCCTGGGCCGGGAGGCTGTCCATGAAGGAGCTGACGGAGAACACCGCGTTGCCGGGTCCGGGCGGGCCGTAGCCGGGGGCGAGGCGAGGCCGAAGTCGTCCATGGTCTGCCGGTAGGCCTGGAGCAGCCGGATGTGGTACTCCAGCGGCGCGCCCTGCGGGTTGGCCTTGCCGAGCGGGGTGGTGGGCTCGGGGCACCAGGTGGTGAAGCGGGGCGTGATGCCGTGCGACATGAAGAAGCGCAGGCCCTCGGTGGTGGAGTCGATGGCCTCGTCGACCGTCTTGAAGCCGAACGGCTCGGCCATCTCCACGCCCGCCACGAAGTTCGGGATCACATTGCGCGCCCCGAAGACGTCCGCGGAGTCGAGGATGCGCCGGTGCCACTCGTCACGGCCGACGTACCGCTCCTTGCCGGGGCAGTACATCTTGAACAGATACTCGTCCCACACCTCGTAGTTGGGGTGGTAGATCTGCACGCCGTAGTCCTTGAAGCGCCGCACGTCGTCCTTGGGCAGCGCCTGGGCGACGACCTTGCCGATCCAGCGGCCCGGGAAGTGCTCCTCGATGGCCTTGGCGTAGCGCCCGTAGAAGTCCGCCTCGTCCAGGCCCTGGACCTTCGACGTGATCGCGCCGCCGGTGAGCGTGTAGGCGGTGGACGTCTTCGCCGTGTCGTACGTGTTGATGATGTCCAGCGCCTCGAGGACCTCGTCGACGTCCTTCACGCCCGTGTACGGACGGCCCGCCGCCTTGTGCTGGCGCCAGTTGTGGTTGATGTCGCAGTACTGGCACTCCTCCTTGGCGCCGAAGTACTGGCAGACCCGGAACGCGGTCAGGTAGATCAGGTAGCCCCACTGGATGGTGGGGGCCACCTCCATGACCGACTTCCCGTTGGCGAGCTTGTGCCGGTAGTACTCCGGCATGGGCGGCACGCCCACGTCCGAGATCCGCTTGCCGTCGAGGTAGAGCCCGAGCACGCCGTGCTCGTCGGCGGCGACGCGGTAGGGCGAGGCCGGGTTCACGCGTACGGACACGACCGTGCGGCGCAGGTCGTACGGGCCGCCGGTGAGGATGATCTCCTCGGGCGGGCGGCGCAGCGCGGCCTCGCCCAGTTCCGGCAGGGTGCCGTGGTCGAAGGAGAAGATGAAGTAGGACTTCGGTTTGACCTCGCCGTCCTCGTTGTCGCTGAGCGCGGAGGGGTCGAAGGCCACACCGCCGCGCAGCAGGTCCTCCTTGAACACGGCCTCGCGCGGCACATGGGGGAACCGCTCCATCAGATCCTCGACCAGCGCGGTGCGGCTGCCCATCGAAGTGTCTCCTCCCGGTTCGGACGTACGACTCCTCACGGTATGCCCCCGCGAGGGGATCCGGGGTGCCGGGTCCCCCCACGTGGCGTGGACCACTCCGGGATAGGTTCCGGCGGGGGACCTTTTTCGGTCCCGATCGTCAGGAAGGACGAGCGATGGCCGAGACCGTGACCAACTGGGCGGGCAACATCACCTACGCCGCCAAGGAGCTGCACCGCCCGCACAGCCTGAACGCGCTGCGGAACCTGGTGGCCGGGAGTTCACGGGTGAGGGTCCTGGGCAGCGGGCACTCCTTCAACGCGATCGCGGAGCCCGGCGCGGACGGCGTGCTGCTCTCCCTCGACGCGCTGGCGCCGGAGATCGACGTGGACACCACCGCCCGGACGGTACGGGTCGGGGGCGGCGTGCGTTACGCGGAGCTGGCGCGTGTGGTGCACCGGCACGGGCTGGCGCTGGGGAACATGGCGTCGCTGCCGCACATCTCGGTGGCCGGCTCGGTCGCCACCGGCACCCATGGTTCCGGTGTGGGCAACGGGCCGCTGGCCTCGTCGGTGCGCGCGGTGGAGATCGTGGGGGCGGACGGTTCCCTGAGCCGGTTCACCCGGGACATGGCGAACCGTTTCGGCGGGGTGGTCACCTCGCTGGGCGCCCTGGGTGTCGTCGTCGCGCTCACTCTCGATCTGGAACCCGCCTACGAGGTCGAGCAGCACGTGTTCACCGAGATGCCGCTGGAGGGGCTGGACCAGGCCACGTTCGAGACGGTGATGTCGGCGGCGTACAGCGTGAGCCTGTTCACCGACTGGCGGGCGCCGGGCTTCCGTCAGGTGTGGCTGAAGCGGCGCACCGACCAGCCGCTGCCGGACTTCCCTGGGCGGCCCCGGCGACGGAGAAGATGCACCCGGTGCCGGGCATGCCGGCGGTGAACTGCACGGAGCAGTTCGGGGTGCCGGGGCCCTGGCACGAGCGGCTGCCGCACTTCCGGGCGGAGTTCACCCCGAGCAGCGGCGCGGAGCTGCAGTCGGAGTATCTGCTGCCGCGCGAGTCGGCGGTCGCCGCGCTGCACGCGCTGGACGGCGTCCGGGAGACGCTCGCCCCCGTGCTGCAGACCTGCGAGGTGCGTACGGTCGCCGCCGACGAGCAGTGGCTCAGCCCCTCCTACGGCCGGGACACGGTGGCCCTCCACTTCACCTGGACCGAGGACACCGGGGCGGTGCTGCCGGTGGTGCGGCGGCTGGAGGAGGCGCTGGCGCCGTTCGACCCGCGCCCGCACTGGGGGAAGGTGTTCACCACCCCGGCGGCCGCACTGCGCGACCGCTACCCGCGGCTGGACGACTTCCGGAGCGCCGTCGCCGGCCTCGACCCCGGGGCACGTTCTCCAACGCCTTCGTGCGGGACGTGCTGGGCCACGGACCGGACTTCGTCCAGCCCCTTTCCTAACCCCTTGTCGAAGGGTTCGCCCGCACCCTAGCCTGGCCGCGCGCCGGTGCCCGCCGGCGCGGCCGGGCGTGGATGGGGCAGCAGACGGTGAAGCGCACCTCGCGGGACATCCGCACGGCCAACCGCTATCAGGTGCTGCGCCAGATCATCGCCGCGTCGCCGGCCTCACGGCAGGAGCTGGCCGCCGCCACCGGTCTCAGTCTCGCGACCGTCGCCACCCTGGTCGGCGAGCTGCTGGACCTCGGCATGATCACCGAGGCCGGCTTCGAGGAGTCGGCCGGCGGCCGTCCCCGGGGCCTGGTGGCGGTCGACGCGCCGGGCGGCGCGCTGATCGGGGTGGATCTCGCCGAGACCTATCTCCGGGTGGAGCTGTTCGACCTCGCGCTGAACGTGCTGGCCCGCGCCGAGGAGTCCACGCACCCCGGGGAGAGCCGGCCCGAGCAGGTCGTGCGGCAGGTGGCGACGGCGGTGCGGGCGGTGGTCGAGCGGGCCGGGGTGGAGAGCGCCCAGGTGCTCGGGGTCGGGGTGAGCGTGCCGGGCCAGGTGGACCGGGACACCGGAGTCTGCGCATACGCGCCGAACTGGGACTGGCACGACGTACCGCTGCTCGACCTGCTCACCGGCCATATCGCCCACCCCCTGTATCTGGACAACCCGCTGCGGGCCTGCGCGGTGGCCGAGCTGTGGTGCGGGGCGGCGCGCGGGCACGGGGACGCCGTGGTGGTGAACCTCGGGACCGGGGTGGGCGCAGGGCTGGTGCTGGGCGGCGCGGTGCACCGGGGGGTGAGCGACAGCGCCGGCGAATGGGGGCACACCACGCTGGTCCTGGACGGGCGCCCCTGCCACTGCGGCAACCGGGGCTGTGTGGAGACGTACACCGGTGCGCCGGGGATCATGCTGAACCTGCGGGAGCTGAGCCCGGACAGTCCGCTGCTGCGGGGCGACGACCAGACGGCCACCATCGACGCGCTCGCCCGGGGCGTGGCCGCGGGCGATCCGGTGGCGCTGAAGGTGCTCAGGCACACCGCCCGTCATCTCGGCGCCGGGATCTCCGATCTGATCAACCTGTTCAACCCCGAGGTGGTCGTGCTCAGCAGCTGGGTCGCGGCCGCGTTCGGCGAGCCGCTGCTCGACGAGGTACGTACGGCCGTCACGCGGCACGCGCTGCGCCGCCCGCTGGCCGCCACTCGGATCGTCCTCTCCCCGATCCCGACCGACCCGGTGTGTCTGGGCGCGGCGACGTTCGCCCTGGAGGGGGCCCTGCGGTCGGCGGGGAAGCGCGCCAGAAGCCGGGCGCCTGGACGGTCCAGGTGGCACTCTCCCCGTACATGACCGACCAGACGGTCAACGTCCATCCGACCTTCATGGCCACGGCCATATCCATCCTCCCCCTGGTCTGTGTGTTCCTGTTCCTCCGGCGCCGGCTGGTGCGGGGCGTCGCGCAGACCGGGATCAAGGGCTGAGCTAGGAGACCCATGACTTCGCGCATCCCGGCGACCGGCTATGTCGAGGACGTCTCCCCCGGCCGCGGGACCCTTCCCCCGCGTGCCTGGTACGCGTCCTCCGACGCGGCCTCCCTGTCCCTGAACGGCGGTTGGCGGCTGCGGGTGTCCGCGACCGCCGACGCCGAGGACGACGCGTTCGCCGAGCCCGGGTTCGACGCGGGGAACTGGGCGGAGGTGACCGTGCCCGGCCACTGGGTCCTCCAGGGCCATGGCGCGCCCCTCTACACGAACCACCTGTACCCGTTCCCCGTCGACCCGCCGCGCGTCCCCACGGAGAACCCGACCGGTGACCATCTCCGCGTCTTCGACCTGCCCGGCGACTGGCCGGACGAGGGCGACACGGTGCTCCGTTTCGACGGGGTGGAGTCCTGCGCCCGGGTCTGGCTGAACGGCACGGACATCGGGGAGTTCAAGGGCTCGCGGCTGCCGCACGAGTTCGCGGTCGGGCGGCTGCTGAAGCCGTCCGGGAACGTCCTCGCGGTCCGGGTCCACCAGTGGTCGGCGGGGTCGTATCTGGAGGACCAGGACCAGTGGTGGCTGCCCGGCATCTTCCGTGACGTGACGCTGCTGCACCGCCCGCCGGGCGCCGCGGGCGACTTCTTCGTGCACGCCTCCTACGACCATGTCACCGGCGCGGGCACCCTGCGCGTCGACTCCGGGGTCCCGGGCCGGGTGACCGTCCCGGAACTGGGCGTCGACACCGCCACCGGTGAGGCGGTGACGCTCCCGGTCGAGCCGTGGACGGCCGAGACACCCCGGCTGTACGAGGGCGTACTGGCCACGGCGGGCGAACGTGTCCCGGTGCGCGTCGGCTTCCGTACGGTCGTCGTCGAGGACGGCCTGATCAAGGTGAACGGCACCCCGCCGCTGTTCAAGGGCGTCAACCGGCACGAGTGGCACCCGCGCACGGGCCGTGCGCTGGACCTCGGCACCATGCGCGAGGACGTGCTGCTGATGAAGCGGCACAACCTGAACGCGGTCCGCACCTCGCACTATCCCCCGCACCCGGCCTTCCTGAGTCTGTGCGACGAGTACGGGCTGTGGGTGATCGACGAATGCGATCTGGAGACCCACGGCTTCGTCGAGCAGGAGTGGCGGGACAACCCGGTCGACGACGACCGCTGGACGCCGGCCCTCCTTGACCGGGCCGCGCGCATGGTCGAGCGGGACAAGAACCATCCGTCGGTGGTGATGTGGTCACTCGGCAACGAGGCCGGCACCGGACGCGGGCTGACCGCGATGGCCGAGTGGATCCACGGCCGGGACCCTCCCGCCCGGTGCACTACGAGGGTGACATCGGCTGCCGTGACACGGACGTGTACTCGAGGATGTACCCGTCGCACGAGGAGGTCGAGCGGATCGCCCGGGGCCTGGACGGCGGCACCCGCCGCAGGCGCGAACTCCCGGTGATCCTCTGCGAGTACGCGCACGCGATGGGCAACGGCCCCGGCGGACTCACCGAGTACCAGGAGCTGTTCGAGCGGTACGACCGGCTTCAGGGAGGTTTCGTCTGGGAGTGGATCGACCACGGCATCGAGCATCCCGAGCTGGGTTTCGCCTACGGCGGCGACTTCGGGGAGGAGTTGCACGACGGCAACTTCGTCTGCGACGGACTGCTCTTCCCCGACCGCACGCCCTCACCGGGCCTGCGCGAGTACAAGAAGGTCATCGAGCCGGTCCGTATCGAGGCCGCTGACGCGGACGGCACCGTGCGGATCACCAACCGCTACGACTTCACGGACCTGTCCTCTCTGGAGTTCGTGTTCTCCCACCAGGTGGACGGATGGCCGACGGGCGCGCACGGGCTCACCGTGCCGCCGCTGGCCCCCGGCGAGTCCGTGGAGGTCGGGCTGCCGGAGGCGCCGGACGGCAAGGGCGAGGAGGTGCAGTGGACGGTGCACGCGCAGCTCGCCGAGGACACACCGTGGGCCGGTCGGGGGCACACCGTGGCGTGGGGGCAGGGGACGGTGGCACCCAGAGCCCCGCTGCCGGCGGCGGCCGGTGTGCGGCCCGTCGTGGACGGGGACCGGATCACGCTGGGCCCAGCGGTCTTCGACGCCCGTACGGGCGCGGTGCGTTCGCTCTCCGGGGTGCCGGTGACGGATCTGCGGCTGGACGTGTGGAGGGCGACGACCGACAACGACGACGGGGCGTCCTGGCAGACGGACACCCGGTACGGGCCGCTCTGGCGGGAGTCGGGCCTGCACCGGATGCGGCACCGGCTGGACGCGGTCGGGACGGACGGTGACGCGCTGACCGTACGGACCCGGGTGGCGCCCACCGGACGGGAGACGGGCCTGCGGACGGTGTACCGCTGGACCTCCGACGGCACCCGGGTACGCCTGGCCGTCTCGGTCGTGCCGGAGGGCGACTGGCGGGTGCCGCTGCCCCGGCTCGGCATCCGCTTCGGTCTCCCGGGCACGCCCGAGAACGCCGTCTTCTGGTACGGCGGCGACAACGACGCCTACCCGGACACCAGGGCCGCGTCCCAGGACCTGCTGTGGGACGCGAGCGTGGAGGAACCTGCAGACGCCGTACGTGCGCCCGCAGGAGAACGGCGCCCGGGCGAATGTGCGCTGGGCCGAGGTCGCCGGCCTCCGGTTCGAGGGCGAGCCGGAGTTCTGGTTCACGGTCAGGCCGTGGACCACCGAGCAGCTCGACGCCGCCCGCCATCTCACCGACCTCGTGCCCGGCGACACGCTGTGGGTCCATCTCGACCACCGGCTGCACGGCATCGGGTCCCAGTCCTGCGGACCGGGCCCGCTGCCCCGCTACTGGCTGTGGCCCGAGCCGGCGGAGTTCTCCTTCGTGTTCTCGCCGCCCGTCGACTGACGTATGTCAGTGGTCCGCGCAGCAGGGCGTGGGGTCCGGGGCCTCGAACGGTACGAGGGCGCCGCCCACGGCCGGGGTGGCGGCGAGGACGAGTTCGTCCCGCTGCCACTGCGGCCGCACATGGTCACGGGTCACCACGCGGGTGCCGGGTCCGGGCGGCTCCGGAGTGCCCAGGACCGTCACGCGGGCGATCGCGGACCCGGCGACGAGTTCGCCGACCGTCATCGTGCCGGTGAGCGTCGAGGCGCCCGGGTAGAGCACCGCGCGCCCCACCGTGTCGGGCAGCCCCGGCGTGACGGCGCCGTACCCCGCGAGCCGCTCCCGGAGGGTGTCCGGGAGCGGCCGCGAGGGCGCGGACAGGGACACCGCGACCCGGGGGCGGTCGTCGCGCACCAGGTGGGTGCAGCCGAACACGTCCTCGGGGAGGCCGAGTTCGGCGGCGATCCGGTGCAGCAGCCGGTCGGCGTCGAGGATGTCCCGGACGCCCGCGTCCACGGTGAGGGCGTACGGCGTCACGACGGCAGGACCCACACCGGGTTGGAGTAGAACCACAGGTCGCGCCATGGGTCGGCGTCACCGATGACGTCGAGGGCCGGGCCGGCCGGGTCGACCCCGGCACCGTTCGCGCCGACGGCGGAACGGTTGCCGTCGGTGCCGCGCAGCCGGACGTACGCCGGGCGGTCGACGCGGCCGAGGTCGAAGGTGACGCGGACGGTGCCGGCCTCCTTGCCGATCTCGTACGACCGGGCGACCTTCGCCGTCGGCGCGGTGAACGTGTCCTTGTCGGCGACGAGGCCGGTGACATCACCCCGGATGACGTCGACACGGGCCAGCTTCGGGGTGAACCCGGCCCAGTTGGGGCCGCCGGCGAGGGCGATGTCGGCGGTGAGCATGACCTTGGTGCCCTTGCGGACGTGCAGGGCGCCGCCGAGGGTGGCCCAGCGGCTGCCGCCCGCGACGCGGACGTCGAGGCCGCTGATGAGCTGCCCGTGGTCGACCCAGATGCGTCCGGCGCGGATGCCGTCCATGACGGCGGCGTAGGAGAAGCCGTCGGAGCCGACGTGGGTACGGCTGTACTGGCCGGGCCAGAAGTCGTTCTGGGTGATGTCGATCTGTCCGCCGTAGACCGGGTCGTCGTAGCGGCCGTTGGCATTGAAGTCGCCGCCGCCGCGGGCGCCGGTGTCGGCGTACACCTGGTGGGAGTCGGAGTTGGCGGTGATCCACCAGGGGCGGCCCTCGGCGAGGAGGCTGTCCCACAGGCCGCCGACGGTGGCGGTCATCCAGTCGAAGCCGCCCCAGGTGCGGTAGCTCTCCAGCGGATAGCCGGCGAAGGAGTTGGCGCCGGGGCTGCCGTCGTAGATGCCGCGGGCCCCGCCGGGGCCGAGGGCCTGGGCAGGCCGCCCGCCTGGTGGCCGGGGGCGCCCTCGAAGCCTACGGCGATCTGCCGGTCGCTGCCGGTGGCGTCGCGCCAGGCGCGGATCTCGTGCGGGGAGTCGATGCCCTTGCGCGCCGGGTGGTTGGCGAGCATCAGCGCGTCCTTGACCTTGCGCCGTCTCACCTGGTCGGCGAGGAAGTCGAGACCGGCGACGGCGAGGGCCTCGTTGGCCGGGGTGGAGTCGCCCGCGCCCTTGACGCCGCCGTCGTAGTCCGTCTCGAACTGCTTGAGGACGGACACCTCGTCGCGGCCGGGGTGGACGAAGACGGTGCCGTGCTCGGCGGCCGGGATGTTCCACTCCAGGCCCTGGAAGACGAGGGTGTCCTCGTGGGCCGCCCGGGCCGCCTTGATGTCCGGGTTGACCTTCTCCACACCGATCCTGGCGTGGGTGGTGCCGCCGTGGTCGGTGATGACCAGCCAGTCCATGCCGTGCCGGGCGCCCTGGCGGACCTGGTCGACGACCCGGTACTTGCCGTCACTGCTGTACTGGGTGTGGATGTGGTGGTCACCGGCCAGCCACAGGAACCCCTTGCCCCTGCCGCCGCCGCGCCGGGCGTCGCCCGGGTGCGCGGGGTGGCCGCGGCGGCGCCCACGGGCAGTACGGTGCCGGCCGCGAGGCCCGCGCCGAGCAGCCCGGCGCGGCGCAGCAGCGTACGGCGGGACCGCTGCTCGGGGTTCAGCGCCTCGTCGGGCACCGCGGTGTCGAAGGCGGCGGGCAGCGGGGCCGTCGTCTCGTGCTGGTGGTCGTGTCCGTGATCGTGGTGATGGTGTCCGTGTGCGTGCCCGTGACCCATGGGGTGTGCCTCCTCGCTACCGCGGCGCGACCACGCCGTGTGGAGGATCAAGGGGCGCGTGAACGGGGGACGACCGAGGGATGAGCGGTACATGCCCGGGACACGGCGGCTCGCGCACACCCGATCGGTAGGCTGGGGCTTCCTGCCCAGGTCTGCCTCGGAGGCCGTCATTCCGCGCGCCGGACTCACCACCGACCGTCTTGTCGCGGCCGCCGCCGACCTGGCCGACGAGGCGGGCTACGAGAACGTCACGCTGGCCGCGCTGGCCCGGCGTTTCGGTGTGAGGGACGCGAGCCTGTACGCGCATGTGCGCGGGCTGCGGGATCTGCGGACCCGGATGGCGCTGCTCGCGGGCGGGGAGATGACCGACCGGATCGCGGTGGCGGTCGCCGGACGCACCGGCGGGGAGGCGCTGGCCGCGTTCGCCGGCGCCTACCGGGAGTACGCCCTGGCGCACCCGGGCCGTTACGCGGCCACCCTGATCCCCCTGGACCCGTCCCTGGCCGCGGACTCCCCGTGCTGCGCCGCACCGCCGAGATCACCTACGGCATGCTCCGCGCCTACGACTTGGAGGAGCCGGACCTCACCGACGCCGTACGCCTGCTGCGCAGCGCCTTCCACGGCTACTGCGCGCTGGAGGCCGGGGCGCGTTCGGCGATCCCCGTGAGGTGACGGCATCATGGAACAGGTCGATCGGGGCCCTGCATGTCGCGCTGCTGAACTGGCCCCGGGAGAAGACGCGTTGACCATCGGGTGAGTGGGCTGGGTGTGAGACGGCGATAACAGCGGTACGGACGTGGAGTCGGAGCCGGTCAGGCAGGAAGGGGCGCGCGTCGTGTCCCAACCACGCCTGAGGCGGGGCCCCTTGGGACCGGGAGACCCCGACCCGGTGCCGCCCGGTCCGGGCGGCGGCCCCGCGCGTCCCGTGCGGTTCGTGGGCTGGCTCGGCGGGCTCGGCTGCGCGGCCGCCGGGTACGGGGTGTTCCAGTTCCTGTTCCAGGTGCTGCCCGGCTCGCTGGGCGGGGAGGCGGCGCGGTATCTGGTCTCCACCGTGAGCGGTGTCGGCACCGGGCTCGCGGCCTGGCTGGCGGCGGCGCTGGTCAGGGCCCGGACCGCCGAGCCCGGGGCCCCGGCCCTCCCGCCGGGGCCCGTCCACGGCCCGGCGCCCGGTCCGCTGCCCGAGGTCTTCGCCTCCGCGTACGACACCCTGGTCGCGCAGGTGGCGGTGGTGGACGACCCGGAGCGGGGCGGCTCACCGGCTGGTCGCACTCGCTGGGCGAGAGCGGCCCTCGCGTCCGACGTCCGTGGGCACGTCGTACGGGCTCCAGACGCTGCTCGACCTGGGGATGACCGACGGCCGGCTGCGGCCGGGCGAACTCGTCGACACGCTGTGGCGGCTGCGGCTGCCGGACGGTGGCTGGTCGGCCCGGTCGCAGGGGACGGAGGCACGCCCGGAGGTGACCGCGCTGGTGCTGGGCGCGCTGGCCCGCGCGGGGGTGTCGCCCGACCGGCTCGCGCGGGAGGTGGACCGCTGCACGGCCGCGTTCACGCGGGAACGGGACCGTGCCGGGCTGGAGTCGACGCATGTGGTGACGACGGTCCTGCGCGGGCTGCTGCGCGCCGCGCCCGGCGGCGCCGCCCTGCCGCCGCTGCGCGAGGTCCTCGTCGACGGGGCGATCAGTGACCGGGGCCGGGAGCATCTGCGCTGCTGGGGCTACCGCCTCGACCCGCCGTACGGGCCGCCGTCGCCGCTGCACACCGCGCAGGCGGTGGTCGCCCTGGAGCGTGCCGGACGGGTCCTGGGCGAGAGCGCGGGGTGCGGGCCGCCCGGGAGGACGGTGTGCGCTGGCTGCTGTCCTGCCCCGGCGCCGCGCACCACGCCTGCGCGGATCTGGAGAACCTGCGTGAGGAGGTGCGCCGGCCCCGCCCGGACGACCCCGCGCACCACGAGGTGCTGAACGTACGGCACTTCACCGCGAGCTGGATCCTGCGGGCCCTGCTCTCCCGGGGCGCGCTGGAGATCGCCCGCCAGGACGGCCTGGAGGGGACGTGGCGCGAGCTGGTGGACGGGGCCGCGGCCGCGGTGCGGGCGGGGCAGCGGGACGGCATCTGGACCTGGAGCCGGGGCGACAGCACGGAACTGCGGCACCCGATGTGGATGACGTACCAGGGCCTGTCCGCGCTGCGGGCACACGCTCTGTGGAGCTATCGGCCGGACGACCGTTGAATCGAAGGGGTGAGGTGCGTGGGGGTCGGCAAGTGGCGGCGGCTCGGCGGCTGCTGACGCGGACGCTGGACGGTGAGCTGCCGGAGCGGGAGCAGGTGTCCGCGGCGGGCGCGGTGGTCGCGGAACTGGGTGCTCCGGAGCGGCTGCTGGAGCTCGTCACCGAACTGGCCTGCGGGGAGGGCGATCCGGCGGGCTGTGCCCGGCTGTCGTACCGGCATGTGCTGGGCTTCGACAAGCTGTTGCTGATCGACGCCGGTCCACGGCACATGCTGCGCGTGCATCTGTGGCACGCGGGCGCGGGCGGCACGGGACGGGAGGACATCCACAACCACCGCTCGGCGCTGGCCTCGCACATCGTACGGGGGCGGCTGTGCATGGAGTTGTACGAGACGGGCGGCGGCGACGGCTTCGAGGCCGAGCGGTACGAGGAGTCCCTGGCGGACGGTTGTGCCGACTGGCTGCTGACCCCGGCGGGCCCGGCGCGGCTGCGGCTGGCGCACACCGGCCGCTATGCGGCGGGGAGCACGTACGCCCTGCCGGCGCACACCCTGCATCGCGCGTGGTGCGACACTCCCTCGCCGACGGTGACGCTGTTCCTGGAGACGGGGGCCGAACGGCGGCGGCACACCGATGTGTTCACGGCGGCGGGCCCGCACGCGGGCGCGGTGCCGAAGCAGCCGCTGGACGTGCCGGACTATCTGGCCGCGCTGAACGGTCTGGCGGAGCTGCTCAGAAGTCCGTGAGCGCCTGGCGTACGACGTCGAGGTTGTAGGTGTCGATGTCGACGCCGGTCAGCTCGGAGGGATACAGCCAGGCGTGGGCCTGGTCGGGGAGGGGGAGGGTGACGAGGTCGGTGAGGGGGCGGACCAGGAAGTTGTCCTGCCAGTTCTTGGTCTCCTGGCCACGGTAGTCGCTGACGAAGGAGGACTCGCCGACCTTGCGGACGATCTCGCCCAGCAGGCCCGTCTCCTCCTTCAGCTCGCGCAGGGCGCCGTCCCGGGGGTCCTCGCCGGGTTCCAGCTTGCCGCAGGGGACTCCCCAGACCCGGGGGAGGAATCTCTCGGTCTCGCTGCGGCGGACCAGGAGTACGCGGCCCTTGTCGTCCCGCACGACGGCGGCGGCCAGCCGTTTCTCACCGGGGGTGTCCATGTCCATGGTTCCTCGGCTCCTCGGTTCCTCGCCGGAGATGAGTCCAAAGGGTCTGATACCCGCGAAAGGGCCGACTGTACCAACCTTTTTCGCCCCCGCCGCCCCTACCCGTCCCTACCTGGGGCTCCGCCTCGGACCTCGCTCCTCAAACGCCGGAGGGGCTGGGTAGTCAGCCCGTCCGGCGTTTGAGGACGAGGCCCGCAGGGCCGAAAGGGGGTGCGGGGGCGCAGCCCCCGGGGACGTGGCGTCACAGGCGCAGGCCTGGGACGCCCCGGTTCCGGTCGGGGCGCCCCAGGGGTTCATCCCACCCCGAGTGTGCCATCGAGCACCAGATGCGGGGGCACCTTGTCTGATCTCATGTCCCGCGATTCCATTGCTGGTTGGTGGCTCCGTTGCAGGTGTACGTGATGATCGCGGCGGAGTTGGCCGTGGATGCCCCGTTCACGTCGAGGCACTCTCCGGTGGCCCGGGACCTCACGTTCACGTACGAGCCCGTCGTGGTGAGCGACCACTGCTGGCTCGTCGCGGCGGCGTCGCAGTTCTCCTGCGTGACGGTGCTCGCGTTCTCCCGCACGCACAAGCCGCTGCCCCGGACCATGAGTTGGTAGTAACCACTGCCGACGGACTTGAACCAGAATTTCTGGTTGCCGCCGCCGTTGCAGTCGTACTGCTTGATCTGCGCGCCCGCCCACAGCGACTGACCGGTCACGTCGGCGCATCTGCCGCTGTGCCGGGCGATCAGCGTGTCGTACGTGGCGGACGTACCGCCGACCGTCCCCGCGGCCGTGTCGATGGTCAGTTCCGGGGACCAGGACATGGACAGTGAGGTCGACGACGGGAAGGTCAACGGCAGCCATACGTAACGGGAGTCGTTGACGGTGCCGCCGAAGGAGTTGCCCCAGCGGTCGCCGAGATACAGGTACGAGGTGCCCGACGTGCCCTGTACCGGCAGCACGTACGCGGTCTGCGAGCCGTACGCGGTGGAGTCGCCCACGTTGCTCATCGCCGACCAGGGGCCGGCGAGGCTGGTGGCGGTGGCGTACTGCTGCTGGTTGGGGCTCCAGCCGGTGGCGCCCGACGTCAGCATGAAGTAGACGCCGTTGCGCTTGAACAGGGCCGGGGCTTCGCGGTGGCCGCCGGGCCAGGGGTTGGCGACGAGGTTCGCGATACCGGTGTAGTCGGCGGTGAGCCGGTAGATGTGCAGGTCGTAGTTCTCGCGGGCGGCGGAGACCATGTAGCCGGCGCCGTCGGTGTCCGTGAACACGGTGATGTCGCGGGACATGTGCTGTCCCAGCGGCCGGAAGCTGCCACGCCAGGTGTAGTTCCCGTCCACCGTGCTGGAGACGGCCACGGCGGCACGGGCCTCGCCGTAGTCGCTGCCGTTCTCCTTGTGCATCCACATCACGAACTGGCCGGTGGACGCGTTGTACATGACCTTGGGCCGCTCGATGTTGGCGGTGGCGAGTTCGGAGTGGCTGTTCTCGGTGAGGACGTGGTTGCGGAACTCCCAGTTCTTCAGGTCGGTGGAACGGTAGGCGTCGACGTAGCGGAAGGTGTTGTCGGCGTTGCGGTGCTCGCCGAACCAGTAGTAATACGCGCCGACTTTGAGGACACCGCCCCCGTGTGCGTGGAGGGGGCCACCCGAACCGTCCGTGAACTGGACGCCGTTGGCGACGGTCTGCGGGGCGGCCTGGGCGGGCCCCGCGGTGACCAGGGCGCCGGCGAGCGCGAGACAGAGAGCGAGCAGGAACGAGGAGAGAAGTTCGACAGGACTCCGCGCCCGAAAACCGATGCGAAGCGACTCATAGGGTCTGCCTCTCGTGGGGGACATGCATTCCGTTCGACATACCGAACATCATCTGACACCACGAACGCAGTCAAGGTAAGGGCACACCAGAAGGGGTCAACGACTCCCACACCCCCGCCCGCCCAAGCCTCGGGCCGGCCAGCTAGGCCGCCGCCGGCGTGAACCTCGCCATCCGGTCGCCCTCCGGCTGGACGACGCCGTACGTGCCCTCGGGGACGGCGTTCCAGGCGCCGGGCAGGTCGCCCAGGGGCTCGGACACGACGAGCCGGGCGTCGCCGGAGATCTCGCGCAGGAACGCCAGGTCCGGGTGGAGGGAGCGCAGTGTCTCCACACGCGTGCTGTAGAAGAGCGAACGCGACCGCTCCTGGCTGGAGTAGCGGAACGCCCACAGGCGTACGCCGTCGGTCACCGAGACCGTCATCTGCAACGGGAACTCCACCCCGTGCTCATGGCCGACGCGTTCCACCAGACCCGCCATCCGGGCGACGGCACCGGGCGGGTCCTCCTCCAGGCCGAGGGTCAGCGACAGGTAGAACATCATCTCCGAGTCCGTGGAACCCTCCACGCACGGAAACAGGTGCGGCGCGACGCGGAGGGCGAGATCCCGCCGGACCAGGTGGAACTCGGCGATCGCCCCGTTGTGCATCCACATCCAGCGGCCGTACCGGAAGGGATGGCAGTTGGTCTGCTGCACCGCCGTACCGGTCGAGGCGCGGATGTGGGCGAAGAACAGCGGCGAGACAACGTGCTCGGCGATCTCCCGCAGATTGCGGTCGCTCCACGCCGGGCCGATGTCCCGGACCACCGCGGGGCTGTCCTTGTCCGGCGCGTACCAGCCGACGCCGAATCCGTCGCCGTTGGTCGTCTCGACGCCCATCCTCGCGTGCAGACTCTGGTCGATCAGCGAGTGGACCGGCCGGTAGAGAATGCTGTCGAGCAGGATCGGCGTGCCCGAATAGGCGAGCCAGCGGCACATCGTCCACCGCCTTCCCGGTCATGACCGCGACCGTCGTGGCACGGACTCCCGGCGTCCCAGCGCGAGCCGGGTCACCCGCGGCCAGTCGGGTGCCCCGCCACCCCGCCGCGTACGCACCGCATCGCGCGGAACGCGCACCCGCAGCGCCCCGGGAACGATCCGGCACACCACGGGGGCCAGCAGCAGTACGTGCTCCCCGTCCACACCGGCCGGAACGGCCGGGGCGTCCGCTTCGACCACGACCTCCCCGGCGGTGAGCCGCAGCAGACCGGCCGCCCGGGGTCCGCGCGCCATCCCCGCGGCCCGCACCGCGCCCTCCACCCGCACTCCCAGCACCCCGAGCCGTCCGGAGTCCAGCCGCTCCCTGCGCCCCGGCCGGGACGCGTCGACCGCCCGCAGGTACGGGTTGTTGCTGACCAGCAGCGCCTGCAGGCCCTCCGCGCGGGTGCCGTCGGCCAGCATCCGCAGCCCGGGCGCGGAGGGACCGGACAGCAGTCCGGGCATCATCCGCAGCGCGGTCCGCCGCTTCTCGTCCCGGTACGCGGGATCGCCGACGACCTCCGCGTACGTGCCGAAGGAGGCGTTGTTGACGAAGACCCGGCCGGCCGCGAAGCCGAGGTCCACGCGGAGTTCGACGCCGTCCGTGAGGGCGTCGAGGGCCTTCGCCGGATCGTCGCGGTCAAGGCCGAGGTCGAGCGCGAAGTGGTTGCGGGTGCCGGCCGGGATCACCAGGAACGGCAGTCCGTGCCGGGCGGCCACCTCCGCCACCAGCGCCTGGGTTCCGTCTCCTCCGGCCACCGCCAGCAGATCCGCTCCGTCGCCTGCGGCGTCCTCCGCGAGCGCGGCCACGTCCTGGTGCCCCGAGCCGAGCAGCGTCACCCGCACGCCCGCCGCTCGCGCCCGGTCCGCCAGCCGGAAGCGGTCGACCTTGCCGCCGCCCGAGCGGGGGTTCATCAGGGCCCAGGGCCGGACCGGCGGCGGCGCGTGCTCCGGTGCGGCGTTCGCGGGCGCCAGTGCGGTCCGTGCCGCGCCCACGGCCAGCGCCCACAGGGCCAGGGATGCCACGGCGGGTCCCAGCATCCCGCCCGCCGCATACAGCGCGAGCACCGTCAGCGGGGCCGCCACGCACAGTGCCGCTCCGAGGATTCGCACCGTTCCGGAGTGGGCGAGCGTCCACCACAGCCCCATGGCCGCGAGGGCCAGTCCGGCGAGGCCGAGCAGCGCCCAGAGAACGCCGCGCAGACCGGCGGCGACGAGCGGCAGCAGTACGCCGGCCGCGAGGGCGAGGAGCGCCAGTCGCGCCCACCACGCCCCCGGCCGGCCGGCGGTCTGCACGGGGCCCGGTCTCAGCGTTCCGCGCCGGTGTGCGAACGCGGCATGCACAGGGCCCAGATGATGAAGCCCGAGAACGCGATCATCACGACCGACCAGACCGGGTAGTACGGCAGGGACAGGAAGTTCGCGATGATGATGAGCCCGGCGATCGTCACGCCGGCGATACGCGCCCACAGGGACCCGCGGGCCAGACCGAGGCTGACGAGCACCCCGATCGCGCCGAGCACCAGATGGGTCCAGCCCCAGGAGGTGAGGTCGAACTTGAAGACGTAGTTCTGCGTCGTGACGAAGACGTCGTCCTCGGCGATGCCCATGATGCCGCGGAAGATGTCGAGCACTCCCACGATCATCAGGATGACGGCGGCGAAGACCGTCAGGCCGCCCGCCCACTCCCGTTTCGCCGACCGTGCGTACGTGCCGGTCGCGCGGGCGCCGTGTGTCGGGTGAGTCGCTGCCATTGCGATGCCTCGATTCCGTGCCGTGCGGTCAACGTCCCGCGGCGGACGAGCCCAGGTGCCCCGCCCCGCCGTGCCCGCTCAGAACCAGTTCCTTGGCCTTGCGGAACTCGTCGTCCGAGATGTCGCCGCGGGCCTTGATCTCGGACAGCCGGGCGAGTTCGTCGACGCTGCTGGTGCGTCCGCCCGCGCCCTTGGCGGTCTCGCGGACGTAGCTGTCGAAGGCGTCCTGCTGTGCGCGCGCCTGCGCGATCTCACGGCGTCCCATGTTCTTGCCGCGGGCGATCACGTAGATGAACACGCCCAGGAAGGGCAGGACGACCGTGAACACCAGCCACCCCGCCTTGGCCCAGCCGCTCAGGTCGTCATCGCGGAAGATGTCCATGACGACCCGGAAGAGCAGCACGAACCACATGATCCACAGGAAGAGGATCAGGATGGTCCAGAAGGCGCTCAGCAGCGGATAGTCGTACGCGAGGTACGTCACTCCACTCATCTCGGTCCTCCGTTCCGGGCGTGCGCCCGACATGATGTCCGCCCCCACGCTCAGCGTCCGCCCCGCGTGACCGCCCCCGCCTCACCCGGGACGGGTGATCCGCCCGCGGCGCCCGCGCGGTGCGATGGAGTGCGAGGAAGTACGACGTACGGAGGCTGGAATGGCCGTACAGGATTCGTTCGGCGTGTCGCTCTCCCCGGCCGAGCGGGCGGCGCGGGGAAGTCCGCGCGCGACCGGGCGCCGCGTTCGTGCCATGGCCGGTTCGAGGCGGCGAGGGACCGGCCCGACCCCGTGGACGTGATCGAGCGGCAGTCGGCGACCCGGCTGCCCGAGCTGGTGCCGGTCCGCTACGGCCGCATGCTGGAGTCGCCCTTCCGGTTCTACCGGGGCGCGGCGGCCATCATGGCGGCGGATCTCGGCCCGGCCCCGGACACCGGTCTGACGGTGCAGCTCTGCGGTGACGCCCATCTGCTGAACTTCCGCCTGCTGGCCTCTCCGGAACGCCATCTCGTCTTCGACATCAACGACTTCGACGAGACCCACCCGGGCCCCTTCGAATGGGACGTCAAGCGGCTCGCGGCGAGCCTCGCCATCGCCGGCCGGGCGAACGGCTTCCCGGTGGGGAGCAGAACGGCGCGGTCCGCGCGTGTGTGGCGGCGTACCGCGCGCGCATGCGGGAGTTCGCCGGGATGCGCACCCTCGACATCTGGTACGCGCAGGACGACGCCGACCGGCTGCGGGAGCTGATGGCCTCGTCGATGGACCGCGAGGCCCGCCGCCGTACCGCCGAGGCGACGAAGCACGCGCGGACCCGCACCCATCTCCAGGCCTTCGCGAAACTCACCCGTGCCACGCCCCGGGGCCGGCGCATCGCCCCGGACCCGCCGCTGATCACACCTCTGGACGACCTGGTGGACGATCCCTCCACCGAGGAGAAGGCCCTGCGGGTGGTCCTGGACGGCTACGCGCGCTCCCTGCCGTCGGAGCGGCGGCATCTGCTGGGCCGCTACCACATGGTCGACATCGCCCGGAAGGTGGTCGGTGTCGGCAGTGTCGGCACCCGCTGCTGGATCGTGCTGCTGCTCGGCCGGGACGACGACGATCCCCTGCTGCTGCAGGCCAAGGAGGCGCAGGAGTCGGTGCTCGCCGCGCAGACGGAGGGCGAGCGGTACGACAATCAGGGCCGCCGGGTCGTCGCGGGTCAGCGGCTGATCCAGACGACCAGCGACATCCTGCTCGGCTGGACCCACACCGTGGGCCTCGACGGCCGCCCCCGCGACTTCTACGTACGGCAGCTGCGCGACTGGAAGGGCATCGCGCGCCCGGAGACCATGGACCCGGGCCTGCTGCGGCTGTTCGCGCGGCTGTGCGGGGCGAGCCTGGCGCGGGCCCACGCCCGGTCCGGCGACCCGGTCGCCATCGCGGCGTACCTGGGCCGCAGCGATCGCTTCGACCGGGCGCTCACCGGGTTCGCGCAGGACTACGCCGACCGCAACGAGCGGGACTTCGAGACGCTTGGCGCGGCCGTACGCTCCGGCAGGGTGCGCGCCGAGAGCCTGTGACGGGGAGGGGAGGCCTGAGCGCGTGAAGGAGGGAGAGCCTCCCGCGCGGACGGGCAGGGGCCGGGGACAGCGCCGGTGAGACGTGGCCCATCCTGCGGGGTCCTGCGGGGCGGGCCTCCCGCTCAGACGGGGACGGGGAGCCTCGCGCAGACGGGGACGGGGAGCCTCGCGCAGACGGGGAGAGGGAAGCGAGCGCGCCCGCTATTCCGGTGCCTGGCGCAGCTCCAGCACGCGCAGGCCCAGCGACTGGCAGCGGGCGAGCAGCCCGTACAGATGAGCCTCGTCGACGATGTGCCCGAACAGCAGGGTCTGGCCGGACATCGTCACATGGTCGAGTTCCGGAAACACCTTGATCAGCGGTTCCGAGAGCTGTCCGTCGACTCGGATCTCGTAGCGCATGAGCCGCTCCCGGGTCGCCTGCCCGTACCCTGCGATCGTCCGCCACCGGGCGGCGGCCCGGCTCACCCCGTAAAGGTGACCGGCTCACTTCTTCAGCCAGAGCTTGCAGGACAGGATCACCAGGCCGAGGACGAGGTTCACGGCCGCCGACAGCACGATCAGGCGGCGTCCGGCGCCCGCCCGGCGGGCCGCCGCCGCGGACCAGCCCACCTGCCCGGCCACGGCGACGGACAGCGCGAACCACTGCGTGCTCTGCACCCCCAGCCCGAGCACGGGGCTGACGGCCACGGCGGCCGCCGGCGGCACGGCGGCCCTGACGATCGTCCACTCCTCGCGACACGCCCGCAGCACGTCGTGCCGGTCGGGGTGCGCCGCGCCAGCCGCGCCCCGAAGAGCTGCGCGTGCACATGCGCGATCCAGAACACCCCGCCGGTGAGCAACAACAGCAGCACCATCTCCACCCGCGGGAACGAGCCGAGCGCGCCCGCGCCGACGATCACCGAGGCCGCGAGCATGGACCCGTAGACGCCGCCGGTGTAGTCGCTGTGCGCCCGGCGTGCGGCGGCGCGCCCGGGACCGGGCATCACGGCGTCCCCGGCCGGGCTCTCGCCGCTCGGGCCCCGGGAGCCGGGAGGTGACGAGGAAGCTCGCGAGGGTGATGCCACCGGTGGCGAGGATCGCCGCCTTCAGCCCCTCGAGCTGCGCCGACGCGTACGAGTCCGTGACGGCGTCCACCTCGTCCGGCGGCAGCCCGGCGCGGGTGGCCGCCGCGCGCACCTGGTCGGTGGGGACGAAGGTGACCCCGGCCTCGAGGGCGACCCCGACCTGCTGCCGGGCCTGCTGCGACAGCCGGGGATCGTCCTCCACGTGCGCGGTGAAGGCGTGCGCCAGGGAGCCGATGAGCAGGGAGCCGATGAGCGCGGTGCCGAGCGCCGAACCCAGGTTCTGCGCGGTGTACTGCAGCCCGCCCGCCTCACTGCGCTCGTCCTCGCCCGCCGCGGACTGGACGACGTTGCCCAGCTGCGAGGCGAACAGGCCCATGCCGACGCCGAGCAGGGCCATCGCCCCGGCGAAGTTCGCGTCGTCGATGACCGGCTCGATGGTGGCCAGCAGCCATACGACGGCGGCCGCCACGGTGACGAGGGCCAGCCGGACGACCCGCCGGGGTCCGGCCCCGCGCCCCAGCCGGGCCGCGCCCAGCGAGGTCACGAGCATCGTCGCGGACACCGGCAGCAGTCTGAGCCCCGTCTCGAAGGCGTCGAAGCCCTGCACGACCTGGAGGTACAGCGGGATGGTGAAGAACAGCCCGAGCAGGATCAGGTTCTGGCTCACCAGCGACATCAGGCCGGAGCCGAGGGCGGGCCGGCGCAGCAGGGAAAGGTGCACCAGCGGTTCGGCGCCCCGCTCGTCACGGAGCCGCTCCCAGTGGTGGAAGAGCGCGAGGAGCGCGACCCCGGCGGCGACCACGAACAGGGTCGGCGCGAATCCGAGGACGGTGAAGGGCGGATTGCGCGGCCGCACCCAGCCCCATGTGCCGCTCTGCAGCACCCCGAGCACCCCGAGGGCCAGGCCCGCGGCCGAGAGCACGGCGCCGACGCCGTCCAGCCGGGGGCGCGCCCCGGCCCTCGGCGCCTCGCTGATCACGCCGCGCAGGAGGAGCACGGCGAGGACCACCACGACCTCACCGGCGAAGACGAGCCGCCAGGTGAGGTACGTCGTCACCCAGCCGCCCAGCAGCGGGCCGACGGCGATCCCGGCACCGGCGAGGCCGCCCACGACGCCGTACGCGACGGCCCGGTCGCGCCCCTGGTAGGACTCGGCGACCAGGGCCGCCATGGCGGGGAGCACCAGGGCGGCGCCGAGTCCCTCGATGACCGACCAGCCGAGGACCAGCACCCACAGGGTGGGCGCGACGGCGGTCAGGGCCGAGCCGGTGGCGTAGACGGCGAGTCCGCCGAGGAAGACGCGCCGCCGTCCGAGGATGTCGCCCAGCCGCCCTCCGATGATCATGAAGGCGGCCATGACCAGCGCGTACAGGGTGATGACGGCCTGGATGGCGGTGACGTCGGTGTCGAAGTCGTCGACCAGTTGGCTGATGGAGACGTTCATGACGGAGGTGTCGAGGACCATCAGGAACTGCGCGGTCCCGAGAACGATCAGCGCACGCCAGCGGGTCACCGTCGCTCCTTCTCACAGCAGGCCGAGTTCGCGGGCGCGGCGCACCGCCTCGTTGCGGCGGTTGACCGACAGCTTGCGGTAGACGCTCTTCAGGTGGGTCTTGACCGTGTTCACGGATACGTACAGGTCGGCGGCGATCTCCTCGGTGGACATGGCCAGGGCCAGGCGCCGCAGCACGTCGTGCTCGCGCCCGCTCAGCTCCTCGACGACCGGGGGCGGCGGCTGCGGGCTCGCGCCGGTGCCGGGGGCGAGCCAGCCGGTGGTCAGCCAGTGCAGGGACGCCGACCCCAGGTGGGGCCGGATCCACGAACCGGCCTCGCGGAAGGGCCGCCGCAGCCGCTCCCGGCGGGCCTGCGCCAGCGCCCGCACCACGAGCCTGCGCGCGGCGACACCGTCCCCCGCCGCGTCGGCGGCCTGCGCCCGCACGAGCGCCGCCCGGACGGCCACCGCGGGACCCGCGTGCCGCTCCGGGTGCGTACGGTCCAGCAGCCGTACGGCGTCGGCGGCCCGGCCGGTGGCCAGCCGGACCCGCGCGGCGCCCACCGCGCACGCCGGCTGCTCGTCGGACACGTCGCGCAGCAGGCTCGCGGCCGCGTCCGTACGGCCCTCGGCGAGGTGGGCGTCGGCCGCGACGAGGGCGCTCTGCCCGCGTGCCCACGGCGATACGGCGGCGGCCGCCAGCTGCGGTTCGACCGCTTTCAGCGCGGAACCCGGTTCGCCGCGCGCCAGATGCAGCCGCGCGGTCGTCAGGGCGCGTCCGGCCGCCAGTACGGGGTCCCGCATCGCCGGGTGCGCGTCGGCGGACATGTCGAGCAGCGCCTGGGCCTGCCCCAGCTCGTCGCGGTCGATGGCGACGGCGGCCAGCACGAGGCGTTCGACACCGGAGCCGGACGGCCGGGGCAGCCCGAACCGTTCCGTCTCGGCGAGGGCCGCGTGCGCCTTGCGTTCGGCTCTGCCGGGCCAGCCGTCGAGGTGGTCGATCAGGGCGAGCCGGCCGAGCGAGTCCTCGCGCGGGAGCGCGGTGGCGGCTCCGGGACACAGTCCGCCACCGTGGACAGGGCGTCCCGCGCCTCCTCGAACCGCCCGGCCCACAGGCGCGCGGAGCCCAGGTGGTCGAGGAGCAGGGCGGTGAGTTCGGGATGCCGTTCCAGCAGTTCGGCGGGGACCTCGTCCCGCAGCTCCGCGGCCGCCCGCGCGGCGTCCTCCGCCCGCTCCGGCGCCCCGGACAGCCGGGCGGCCAGCGCCTCCAGCAGGGCGCAGCTCAGCCGGGCCGCCGCCGTGCCGTCGTACGCGGCCAGCTCGCGCCGCGCGCGGCGCAGATGGGTCAGCCCGTCGTCGATCTCGCACCGGGCCAGCCGGCCGGCCGCCCGCACGAGCTCCGGGGCCGGACCCGTACAACCCCTCCCATGCGGGCGAACAGTCCGGTCACCGCGTCGGAGCGCGGCCCGGTGAAGAACTGGCCGATGGCGAGGTCGTCGACGAGCGCGCCGGCGGTGAACTCCCAGTCACCGGCTGCGGCCCCGTGCCCGAGCGCCTCCGTGAGGCGTCCGGAGCGGCGCAGCCAGTCGGCGGCCCGCCGGTGCAGTTCGGGTTCCAGTCCGGGCAGGCGCAGGCGCAGATGGGCGCGGAGGATCTCGGCGAACAGGGGTGGAGCCGGTACAGGCCGTGTCCGAGGTGCTCGACGAAGGCGTTGTCGCGGCTCAGCCGTTCCAGGATGGGGGCCCCGTCAGCGCGCCCGGTGAGGGCGTCCGCGAGATCGGGGCAGAAGCGGTCGAGCAGGCCGGCCCGCAGCAGGAGGTCCTGGGTCTCGGCGTTCTGCCGTTTGAGGACCTCCGCGAGCAGGAAGTCGGCGATGGTGCTGCGGTCGGCCTCGAACTCCTTCAGGCAGGCTTCGGGGTCCGGGCTCTGCCCCGCCGCGAGCGCGGACAGCCGCAGCCCGGCGGCCCACCCCGGGTGCGCTCCACCAGCGCGCGCACGGCGGCCGGGGGCAGCCGCAGCCCGTGCAGCTCCATCAGGCGGGCCGCCTCGGGCGGTGTGAAGGCGAGCTCCGCGCCCCTGATCTCGGTGAGTTCCCCGGCGGCCCGGTAGCGGTGCAGGGGCAGCAGCGGTTCCGTACGGGTGACGAGGACCAGCCGCAGGCCCGGCCCGGTGTGCCGCAGGACGAATTCCAGCTGTTCGGCGATCTCGGGGGCGGTGACCCGGTCGAACTCGTCGAGCACGACGACGACGGGCTCCTCCCGGACGCTCAGCTCGGCGGCGAGCCGGGCCTGCAGCGCGGGGCTCACCCGGTTCGCGTCCGCCGGGAACCCGATGTCGGCGGGCAGGGCCACCCCGGCGGTACGCAGCGCCCGCAGCAGGTACGCCCAGAACATGCCGGGTCCGTCCCCTGCGGCCTCGGTGGTGAGCCAGGCGACGGGCACCCCGTCCAGCCGCTCGGCCCAATCCGCGACGAGGAGGGTCTTCCCGGCTCCCGCGCTGCCGTTGACCATGGTCAGCGGGGTGCGCAGGGCCTCGTCGAGATGTCTGTTCAGCCGCTCGCGCCGCAGATACGTCACCGGGCGCGCGGGCACCGCGAACCGGGTCCGCAGGAATGGGTCCCCGTGCGGGTCGGCGAGGGGTTCCTCGGACGTACCGTCCCCTTCGAGTACGGTCATGGCGCTCACCGCCCTGTTCGGCTGTGCCCCTCCCAGCATCCCAGCACGGGGACCGGAGGGCGCGCTGTGCCGGTCCGCTCGGCTAGCGTCGCCGGTATGAGCAGCGCACCCGCCCTCGCCGAGGCGCTCGCGGACGGCACGGTCGTACTCGACGGAGGCATGTCCAACCAGCTCGCGTCGGCCGGTCACGACCTCGGCGACGAACTGTGGTCGGCCCGGCTGCTCGCCGAGGACCCGGAGGCGGTGACGGCGGCGCACCTCGCCTATTTCGAGGCGGGCGCGGACGTCGCGATCACGGCGAGCTACCAGGCGACGTTCGAGGGTTCGCGCGGCGCGGGATCGGATGGGAGGAGGCGGCGGGGCTGATGGCGCTGAGCGTGGAGTGCGCGCGTTCCGCGATCCGGCGGGCCGGGGCCTCCCGTCCCCTCTGGGTGGCGGCGTCGGTCGGCCCGTACGGCGCGATGCTCGCGGACGGCTCGGAGTACCGGGGCCGCTACGGGCTGACCGTGCGGGAACTGGAGCGCTTCCACCGCCCGCGCATGGAGGTGCTGGCAGCCGCCGCCCCGGACGTCCTGGCCCTGGAGACGGTCCCCGACACGGACGAGGCGGAGGCACTGCTGCGCGCGGTACGCGGCCTCGGCGTACCGGCGTGGCTGTCGTACTCGGCGTCCGGCGACCGCACCCGCGCCGGCCAGCCGCTGGAGGAGGCCTTCGCCCTGGCGGCACGGGCGGACGAGGTGATCGCGGTCGGCGTGAACTGCTGCACCCCGAGGACGCCGACCACGCCGTCGCCCTCGCCGCCCGCGTCACCGGCAAGCCGGTCGTGGTCTACCCCAACAGCGGTGAGACCTGGGACGCGGGGGCGAGGGCGTGGACGGGCCGGTCGACGTTCAGTGCCGGGCGGGTGAGGGGCTGGCGGGCGTCGGGGGCGCGACTGATCGGGGGTGCTGCCGGGTGGGACCGGACGCGATCGCGTCGGCGGCGTCGGCGCTACGGGCGGCGCGATGACGAACTCGCACCACACGACTTTCCCGGGGTGCCGCTCCCCACCCCCACGTGTCCGCGAGCGCGCCCACGAGCATGAGCCCGCGCCCGCTCTCGTCGGGCTCGTGATCCGGTACGGCGGGCGTGCCGCCCCCGCTGTCGTGCACCTCGACCCGCACGCTCTCCGCATACGGCAGCAGCCGCAGCAGAAAACCCCGGTCGGCCGGCACGCCGTGCAGCAGCGCGTTGGTCGCCAATTCACTGACGCACAGCAGCACATCGTCGGTGCGCCCGCGCACGTCCCAGTCCTCCAGCACCCGCCGCGCGAACGCCCGCGCGCCCGGCACGGACCGGCGTTCACGACGGAAGAAGCGCTGACGTGGGGCGGGGTTCTGGTTCTGGGGCGCGGGTGAAGTTTCTTGTTTCACGGTACGAGAGTCACGCTCCGTACTCATCATGGAACAGTCCGCGCTCCCGTACGTCTCGGCTGTACGCCTGCGCGACAGCGAACGCATGGGCACGAACGGGGAGTACGGCCTCATGGTCACCACCACACGGAGAAACGCGTCGGCGATGAAGATGGTGGGCGCGCTGCTCGCCCTCTACCGCCAGGCGGCCGGCCACACGCAACGCTCGCTGGGCGAACGGTTCGTCATCAGCGAGCAGCAGATCGCGTCGATCGAACAGGGCAGACGCCCGTTGAAGCCGGACCTCGCCGAACAACTCGACGAACTCCTCTGCACGAAGGGCGCGTTGTCGGTCGCGCTGAGCAGGATGCCGGAGGTGGATCTTATTCCGTTGTGGGCGGAGGAGTATCTGGACCGGGAGCGGGAAGCGATCGCGATCTCGTGGTACGAGAGCTCGCTGCTTCCGGGCCTGCTCCAGACCGAGGCGTATGCACAGGCGGTGTTCCGCAGCCGCGTCCCCGTTTACGACGAGGACGAGATCGCGCAGCTGGTCGAGGGCCGCATCGCACGGCAGGAAGTCCTGCACCGCCGCATGCCGCCCACGGCAAGTTTTATCATCTGGGAGGCCGCACTTCGGGATCGCCTGGGCGGAGCAGCCGTGTACGCCGAGCAAGTACAGCATCTGCGGGAGTGCGCCAACGTACCCGGAATCACTCTGCAGATCCTGCCGCTGGGGCGCACTGCACACGCGGGACTCAACGGTCCGTTCATCCTGCTGGAGACGCCAGAGCACCAGAGGCTCGCCTACACCGAGACCCAGCGTGGCAGCCACCTGGTGGCCGCCCCCGACGAGGTAGGGATCCTCACGCAGAAGTATGCGATGCTGCGAACTCAGGCTCTCAACACGGAAGATACGAGAGCGATGCTGGACCGTCTCCGGGGAGAATGATGAGCAGCACCGCGCTTCAGTGGTTCAAGTCGAGCTACAGCGGGGACGAGGGCGGCGCCTGCCTCGAAGTCGCCTACACCTGGCGCAAGTCGACGCACAGCGGCAGCGAAGGCGGCCAGTGCGTCGAAGTATCCCCCCACCCCACCGCCATCCACATCCGCGACTCCAAGACCCCGAACGCCCCCCACCTCACCGTCACCCCGAAGACCTGGGCCGCGTTCCTCCCCGTACCGTCGGAGCACCCGGCGTCGGCGTAACCGATTGGAGCGTTCCTCCACCAGCCCGGCCCCACCCAAGGCCCGAAACCTGGAGAAACGCTCCAATCACCCCCGTCGCCACGGGGCTCAGGTCAAGGGCGACCCTTCAACGCTCCGCCATCCGAACCCCACCTGCGGCCACCCACGGGGAAACTCCCGCCTACTGAGGGCACGCAGGAATTGGACGACTCCGCCTGGAAAGATCTGCACCTCCGGACATTGCCGGAAGGCGATGGCCACGGTCCACTCAGGCTCGTCGGCCGACGGCGGGACGAGCAGACAGATGTCGCCGTTGAAGTCGTGATAGGCCCATGGCAAAAACCGGCCCAGTCCAGAACTCTCGCCAGGCGCCTTGTCGAATACGCCTTCCACATCTGCGAGGAAGGTCTGGCGCTCCTCCTGCATGACCTTGAGAAGCGGGTCAACCCCCTCGGGATGTGCGATAAAGAGATGCCTGAACACCACGGCATCCCCGTACCCATCAACGAACTCCTTGTACTCACGAGGAAGCTCAAGCCCAGCCCACTCCTCGATCTCACGCCAGGACGCAGGCTTCGCCGGCCAGACTCTCTCCGCCGGACCAAACGCTTTGTTCGGCACTTCCACCACATCCCATACTCATGGCCACGGAAGGGCCTTACAACTAGGGATCTATAAATTCTGGTCCCGCCTACTTCATACTTCACGCGGAGGCCCGTACCTCACTTCCGACCTCCCCTCCGGATTCATGGGCAAATCTCGAAGTGCCACGGGACCGGGATAGTAGGCAGCGCCGCCCGGCCCCGTGACCTCCTCACCGATCAGCCATCGCCACAACCACTCCGCGAAACCCATGAAGTACTCGAAGAACTCTCCCTCACCGTTCTCGATAAACAGAGTCCCTGCACCCTGACCGCCCTTGGGCGCATAGAAGATCACCTCCCCGCGATTGGTCGAGGCGATCGGAATCAACCCGTCAGCAACACCAAAGCGCAACTCGGACACTCCAAGGGACTCCTGGGGGTCCCCTTCGGGTTCACCCTCGTCCCATTCAACCTGAGACCACGCCTCCGACGTGCCGCGGATCCACTCCGCTAGATTCCATCGCCTCGTCGCCGGGTGCATCAAGTGCAAGTGGCCATTGATCTCCACGGGCGCATAGCCGTCGACGATCTCCTTGTAATCGGCCGGGAAAGACACCCCGAGGGCGTGCTCCAATTCACTCCACGCCACCACACTGAAGTAGCGCATGGGCGCCTCGCCCAGCACCGCCGAGAGACGTGTCATATAGTCTGCGGCCAGGCCACCAGGTGGCATTGAACTCATGGCATGGACCTAATCAACTGGAGGCCACCATGGGACGTCACTCCTCGTCGAGCCGCTGGAGAACCTGCGACAGGTCACCGGAGTCGAGCAGGCCGACGAGCACTCGGGTCATGTTGCCGATACCGGCGTCCCGGACGATCAGACCGTCGGAACACCAGAAGTAGCGCCCGCCCAGCTCCTCGCCCGTTCGAGACCACCGCTCCATCAGACGCCCGACTTCAGCAAGGGTGAACACGGTCGCGCTCCAGCGTGAGCCATCCGCTGCCAGCCGCACCTCGACATCGACGTTGCAGACGGTGCCTAGATCCTCGCCCGCACCGGGCAAGAACGATGCCACGAACCGATCTGTGCGAACGCGGTACCAGGGACCGTCCCAGCCTTGCTCGGCGGTTTCGACTCCGGTGATGGTCATCCGGGGAGTATGTCGAGCCAATCCGGCGTGCTCAACCGGATTGACCAAGCGCAGCTCAACGAACGATCACGCCATAGAAGACGGCGTCCAAGGACCCCGCATGCTGCGAGACTCATCGAACCGCGCACCCAAGCCGGCACGACCGGCGGAACAGGACGGAACCACCACCATGGCCAGCGTTGTCGAGCTGACGTACTACCCGATCAAGGGTGTGCCGGGACTTCGGCGGGTGAGGTGATGCTTACTCCTGCCGGGCTCGCGTACGACCGGGCGTTCATGGTCGTCGGTGAGGACGGGGTGGGGCGGACTCAGCGGCGGGATCCGCGGTTGGCGTTGGTGCGGCCCGTGGTGAGGAGCGGCGGGGAGCGGCTCGTGCTTCATGGGCCCGGGGTCGAGCCGTTCGAGATGCTTGTCGATACCGTCTCCGGCCGGCGGAAAGTGGAGTTCCTCGGGAACATCCACCAGGGCATCGATCAGGGGGACGCCGTCGCCGGGTGGTTGTCCGAGGTGCTCGGCGCGCCCAGTCGGCTGGTGCGGGTGCCGCCCGAGCATGACCGGGTGACCGGCGGCCGGACGCCCGGCACCTCCGCCTACGCCGACAGTTGCGCCCTGCACGTCCTCTCCCGGGCTTCGCTCGGCCTGCTCAACCGCAAGCTCGCCGGGCGCGGCCTCCCGCCGCTGCCGATGAACCGCTTCCGGCCCAACATCGTGATCGACGGCTGGGAGGAACCGCATACCGAGGACCGCGCCCACCGCATCCGCGTCGGCGACACCGAGCTGGGGTACGCGAAGCTCGCCGTCCGCTGTGCCGTCACCATGGTGGAACAGGGGACGGGAGCGAAGGCCGGTCCTGAGCCGCTGCGTACCCTCGCGGGGTATCGGCGGGCCGCCGAGGGTGGTGTCGCCTTCGGGACCAAGTACGCCGTGGTCCGCACCGGCCAACTGGCCGTCGGTGACATCGTGGACGTCACCTCGTGGGGTCGGTCCGAGTTGTAGGGGCCGAGTTCCCCTCAGTCGTCCAGCTCGGCGCAGAGGGTGCTCACCTTGTCGTGGGCGGCGACCGCCTTGGCGCCCTTCACCTCGAAGGTCTGCACCAGTCCCGTGACCTTCTGCAGCGCCTTGTCCAAAGCCTTGTAGCGGTCGTCCAGTTCGGCCGCGGAGTGGGCCAGGTTCGCGGCGCTGCCGGTGCGGTACCAGTAGGGCACGGAGGTGTTGTCGTCCTTGTTGAACATCTTGTCCAACGCCGGGACCCTCGCCCACACCTGGCACGCGCCCGCCGCGTCGGCCGCCGCGTCGTCGAGGCCGGTACCGGAGGCCGCGCTGTCGGGGCCGGACCATAGCAGCCAGCCCAGTCCGATGCCCGCACCCGCCGCGACGACGGCGGCCACCGACGGCACCACCCACCGGGCGGACGCGCGGCCCTCGGTGGAGGGAACCGGCGGGGCGGAGGGCGGAGGCGGTATGGGGGCGGGGGCAGTCATCGAACGGATTCCTCCGGCATGAGCGTACGGACGGGCGGCCTCGGCGGCCGGGACCGCCCCAGTGAACCACCTCCCTCACCGGCCGCGGAGCCGGACGCGCTCTCCCCCGACGTCGGTGCGGGGTTCAGCCGTACACCACCGACCACGGACGCGGGGTGTCGTCGGGTGGGTGGGTGGTGTCCGCGCGCCGTGAGGTGGCGGTGTGGTGGCGGGCCAGGACGTCCGCGGCGAGTTCGGCGAAGCGGCGGGCAGCCGGGTGGGCGCCGCGGCCGGTGGGCCAGGCTCCGCTGATGCGCAGGGTGAGTGGGCGGCCCGCCAGGGGCGCCATGCGACGCGGGGTTCCTTGCGGGCCGCCGGTCCCTGATCGAAGGCGACTCCGTGTCCCGCCGTCACCAGGGCGAGCAGGAACTCGGGGTTGGAGGCGTGGCGGAGGCGGCCGGGGACGAAGCCTTCCGCGCGGCACGCGTCGAGGATGCGGTCGTGCCAGCCGGGTGCGTGTGCGCGAGGGAAGAGCACCAGGTCGTGGCCGGAGAGGTCGCCGAGCGTCACTTCCGGCAGCCGGGCCAGTGGTGAGGTGCGGGGAGGACGACACCCAGGTCCAGTGAGACGTCGGGGCCGAGCCGTAGTTCGGTGGCGTCGACGGGGTGGTGTACCAGTCCGACGTCCAGGCCGCCGGAGGCCAGCAGCCGCAGTTGCTCCGCGGTGGTGACCTCCTGAAGGTCGACGGAGAGCTCCGGAGCGTGTTCCGCGCATGCGGAGAGCAGTGCGGACAGTACGGCGGCCGAGGTGTCGGGCGGCACGCCCGCGCGCAGCACGCCGAGGCCGCCGTCGGCGGCGCGACGGGCCAGGGTCCGCAGCCTCTTCTCCCGGGCGAGGAGCTCGTGGGCCTCTTCCAGCAGCGCCGCTCCGGCGGCGCTGAGCCGGACGCCTCGCTGCGAGCGGTCGAACAGTTCGGTGCCGAGTTCCCTCTCCAGCCGGCGGATCGCCTGGCTGAGCGGTGGCTGGGCCATGCCCAGCCGTCCGGCGGCCCGGCTGAAGTGCAGCTCGTCGGCGACGGTGACGAAGAAACGCAGGTGGCGCAAGAGATCCACAATCAATGATCCTATGCGGAGGCCGTCTTGGGATGGATGGACCGGTCGGCCGATGACGGGGAACGTCGATACCCGGGAATGAGCAGCGATGAGCACGCGAACAGCGACCGAGGACCGGATCGGGCAGATCTTCGCCGAGGCGGGCGCCAGGGGCAGTTGCACGCTGTTCCCGTCCGGGCGGACCTGCCGGCCGCCGACGGGACCGACGGCGGGCGGGAGGACCGTGAAGTCGCCGTGGGCGCCGACGACGCCGTCGTCATCGCCTCGATCTTCAAAATACTGCTGGTCCTGGAGTTCGCCCGCCAGGTCGTGGCCGGCCAGCTCGATCCGAGGGAACGGGTGCGGGTGACCTCCGCCGACCGGCTCGGCGGCTGGGGCACCGCCGGCTGCCTGGACGACGTCGAGCTGTCGCTGCGCGATCTGGCGTACTTCGCGATGTCGGTCAGCGACAACTCGGCTGCCGATCTGCTGCTGGGCCGTGTCGGCCTGGACACCGTGACACTGCTCGCGAAGGAACTCGGCCTGGACCGGACACGCGTCGTGGGCGGCCCCCGGGACCTGCTGGAGTCGATGCTCGCGGAGGTCGGGGCACGCGACGAGAGGGAGTTCGCCGTGCGCTACCCGGCCCTGCCCGACGAGAGGAAGAGACGGCTGGCGGTGCTGGACCCCCGCCACACCACTGCCAGTACGCCCCGCGAGATCACCCGGCTGCTCCGACTCGTCTGGACCGATGCCGCCGGTCCGCCGGAAGCCTGTGCGTTCGTGCGCGATCTGATGGGCAAGCAGGTCTTCCGCCACCGGCTGGCGTCGGGTTTCCCGGACGACGTCACGGTCGCGGCCAAGACCGGCACCCTGCCCGGGCTTCATATGGAGGCGGGCGTCGCCCGTTACCCGGACGGCGAGCGCTACGCGATCGCCGTGTTCGCGCGCACGCACGATCTGACCGCCTCCCGTGCCACGGTGGACGCCGCGATCGGCCGGGCCGCCGGAATGGCGGCCGCCTTCCTCCGCGGCGACGGCCGCTGACCGGGGCACATATGCGTTCACGTATCGGAAGTGCCCGACTCCGGTCTTGGACAAGGGACTTCGCCCCTTGATCTGCTGACGCCATGACCCAGGACCTACACGCCTCGCACGGATCAGACGTCTCCTCCCGCCGCGGGCCCGACCGCCGTACGGTGCTGCGGGGTGCCGCGCTCGGTGCGGCGTCCCCGCTGATCCCGGCCACGGCGGCCACGGCCACTGCCGCCGCCGCGAGCGCGAGCGTCGGCCGCGGCCGCGACCGGGCCGCCTCCTCCGTTTCGTTCCGCTGGCTCGGCACCGCGGGCTGGCGCATCGACGTGGACGGCCGCACCGTGCTCTTCGACCCCTACCTCACCCGTTTCCGGACCGGCCTGTTCGACGGCGGCCTCGACTCGGAAACCGAGCTGGAGACGGATCCCGTCGTCGTGGACGCGCACATCGGCCGTCCCGAAGTGGTGCTGGTGAGCCACTCCCACTGGGACCACCTCGGTGACGTGCCGTACATCGCCAAAACCACCGGCGCCCGTGTCATCGGCACCGAGACCACGTATCACCTGCTGGTCGCCCTCGGAGTCGACTCGGGACAGATCTCCGTGGTGAAGGGCGGCGAGGTACTCGACATCGGCACGCTCACCGTCGAGGTCGTACCCAGTCTGCACAGCCGCAACAAGAAGTGCGCGTACTTCGCCCCGGGCACGCTGAACGCCCCGCCGGCGAAGGTTCCCGGCACCATCGCGGACCTTCCCGAGGGCGACACCCTGGCCTTCCGGGTCACGGCCGGAAAGCACGGCCCGTCGGCGTTCCTGATGGGGGCCAGCGACTTCTCCGAGCGGGCCGTGCGGGGACTGCGCCCCGACCTCGCGATGGTCGCCGTCCCCACCGCCACCAGCACCACCCACGACTACGTGCCCCGGCTGCTGAGCGCCCTGGACGCTCCCGATGTGGTCGTCCCCGTCCACTGGGACAACTTCGAACTGCCGTTGAGCGGTTCCCCGGTCATCGACCCGGCGATGGACCTCGACGCCTTCCTCACCCAGGTCCAGCAGGCGTCCCCGGCCACGCGGATCGTCGTACCGGACTACCGCACCGTGTACGACGGCGCCATGCGGCCCACGAAACGGTAGGCGAAGCCGGCCGGGCCGTTCGGAGCCGTGGGCCCGGCCGGGATCGTTCTCGTGCGGTCCCGAAGGACCGAGCCGGGGTCTGGGAGCCGCCCACCCGCGGGGTGTCTACGCTGGGACCCGCAGGTGGGCGAAGGAGGCCGTGGTGGCCACGACGACGGTGACCGAGGTGATGGCCGAGCTGGCCGCGCTGGAGGACCCGAAGATCCGCGCGGTGAACGAGAAGCACGGTGACGACCACGGTGTGAACCTCGGCAAGCTGCGGGCGATCGCAAAGCGGCTCAAGACGCAGCAGGAGCCGGCACGCGAGCTGTGGCGGACGGGCGACAGCGCGGCCAGGCTGCTCGCGCTGCTGATCTGCCGGCCGAAGGCCTTCGAGCGGGACGAGCTGGACGCCATGCTGCGTGAGGCGCGCACGCCCAAGGTGCACGACTGGCTCGTCGGCTACGTGGTGAAGAAGAGCCCGCACGCGGAGGAACTGCGCACGGCGTGGTTCGCCGATCCGGACCCCGTGGTCGCGAGTGCCGGGTGGGCGCTGACCACCGAACGGGTCGCCAAGCGGCCCGACGGGCTCGATCTGGACCGGCTGCTCGACATCATCGAGGCCGGGATGAAGGACGCCCCGGACCGGCTCCAGTGGGCGATGAACCACTGCCTCGCCCAGATCGGGATCGAGCACCCCGGACTCCGTGCCCGCGCGCTCGGCATCGGGGAGCGGCTGGAGGTCCTCAAGGACTATCCGACCTCCCCGGCTGCACATCCCCGTTCGCGCCCATCTGGATCAACGAGATGGTGAGCCGGCAGAGCTCCTAGAACTGGCGCTCAGTGCCGGCGCAGTGCGCCATTGCGGCGCAAGCGGCGTACCACCGAACGGAGTTCGGGGGTCGGGGCGGTGTCCGAGGCGGTGGGGGTGGTCCACAACGCCAGTTCGCGGTCGCGGGGGCCGTGTTCGATGTGCGGGGCGCCGTCGCCGTAGATCCGCACCGGGTGGTGGGGGCCCCAGCGGTCCCAGCCAGGTGAGCCGTCGGTGACGAAGCGCACCCACGCTCCGTGCATCGCGTCGGCCAGGTCCTGCGGGGCGCCCTCGCCCGCGAGTTTGCGGGCGTCCGGCTTGTCGCCGCTGTCGAAGACGAAGCCGAGTTCCAGCGCGTGGCAGGCGCCCATGCCGGGGCGGCGGGAGGGCCAGGCGAACTCGTAGACGTACGACGGGTCCCGGCGGCCCTCGGCGAGGCGGTGCAGGGGATTGCGGAGCAGGTGGTCGGTGACGAGCTGGCCGACGAGTTCGGCGGTACCGGCGTCCGGGTTCAACGCACGGTATCCGCGCGGGACTTCGCTGCCGCAGCGGCAGCGGGCCATCGCGCCGGCGAGGGCGACCGCGCCGAGGCGGTCGACGCGTTCGACCAGGCCGCCGGGGACGAGCCAGAGGCGGTACTCGTCGCGGGTCCAGCCGGTCAGGAGGTCGATGCCGGGGGCCGCGCCGTCGATGAGGGCGTCCAGGGGGTCGCGCGGGACCAGGTCACCGTCGACGACGATCCCGAAGGCGGGGCCGCCGAGGATCGGGCTGCTGAGGCGGCCGATGTCGGCCTGCACGCGCAGGAGTTGGTCACGGTCGGCGGCGGCGAAGGCCTCGGCGGTGGCGGGGATCCTCAGCCGGCCCGCCATACGGCGGACCACACGCCGTACCTTGTCGCGGCCGGTGATCTCCGGCGCGCCGCTCTGCAGGACCGCCCGCCGGACCAGCCCCCGCGTCTGCGGGGCGGCGACGAGCGCGCCCGTGCTGATCGCGCCGGCGGACTGGCCGCCCAGGGTGACGCGGTCCGGGTCGCCGCCGAAGGCCCCGATGGACTGGTGGACCCATTGGAGCGCGGCGAGCTGGTCGCGCAGGCCGGGGTTGGCGGGGGCGTCCGGGAAGAGGCCGTAGCCCTCGACGCCGAGACGGTAGTTCACGGACACGAACACCACGCCGTCACGGGCGAAGGTGCTGCCGTCGTAGACGGGAACCCCCGAGGAACCCCTGGTCAGGGCGCCGCCGTGCAGCCATACGAAGACCGGGAGGCGGGCGCCGGGGGCGGGGTCCGGGGTCCAGACGTTGAGGTTGAGGCAGTCGTCGCCGGGGACGGCCGGGTCGGCGAGGTACTGCGCGAAGGCCTCCGAGTACGGGGGCTTCGGGGCCGTGGGGCCGAAGGCGGCGGCCTCGCGTACGCCGTCCCAGGGGGCGGGCGGGAGCGGCGGGCGGAAGCGGTTCGCGCCGAAGGGGGGTGCCGCGTAGGGAACGCCCCGGAAGACGGCCACGTCCCGCTCCCAGCGGCCGCGCACCGCTCCGTGCGGGGTTCGGATCACGGGATTCGCCCGGTCTGCCGCCATATGCCCACCAGCCCTTCACCGCGCGGCGCCCGTCACGCACCGGCCCGGCCCGCCGGTAACACAAGAGCGCCACGACACCCTTCGGTATTCCTGGGTACGCGTGAGAGTTCTTCCCGCCGAGGAGTGCCGGATCTACAGTAGGAAGCGCTTTCTATTCGGAGAGGTGGGTGCCCGATGGTCCGTGCGGGGAGTGCCGGCGTGACGGCCGGGCCGACGCTGGCGGTGGTGGCCCGGGAAGCGGGGGTGTCCGTGCCGACCGCGTCGAAGGTGGTCAACGGCCGTGAGGACGTGGCCCCCGAGACCCGCCGCCGTGTCACCGAGGCACTGGACCGGCTCGGCTACATCAGGAGACCCCGGTTCGACGGCGGGAGGGCACCGCGCCTGGTCGACCTCGTCGTGCACTCGCTGGAGACCTCCGGGGCGGGCTCGGTGCTGCACGGCGCGGAGGAGGCGGCGCACGACGCGGGGCTCGAGCTCGTCGTCTCGGCGGCCCTGACGCGGAACCGGGCGGAGCGGGCAGAGCGGGCCGAGCGGGGCTGGCTGGACAAGCTCGTACTGCGGGGGTCGTCGGGGTGCTGTTCCATCTCGCCGAGCTGAGCGATCCCCAGTACGCCTGGCTGCGGCAGCACCGCATCCCCTTCGTGATGATCGACCCGGTGCTCGAACCGCCGCCGGGTGTCGTCTCGGTGGGCGCGGCGAACTGGCAGGGCGGGGTGACGGCGACCGAGCATCTGCTCGCCCTGGGCCACGAGCGCGTCGCGGTCGTGGCCGGTTACCGGCACTCGCTGTGCGCCGACGCCCGGATCGCCGGCTACCGCTCGGCGCTCGCGGCGGCGGGCGTACGGCACCGGCCCGAGTACATCCGGCACGCCGGCCCCGGCGAGGGCGCGGCCGGCCGCCGGATGCGCGAACTCCTCGAACTGCCCGAGCCGCCCACGGCCGTCTTCGTCAGCTCGGACCGGATGGCGCTCGGTGTGTACGAGGCCCTGGCCGAGCGGCGGTTGCGGGTCCCTGACGACATGAGCGTGGTCGGGTTCGGTGATCTGCCCGAGGCCCGCTGGCTCACCCCGGCGCTCACCACGGTCCGCCAGCCGCTCTCCGAGATGGCGGCGACGGCCCTGCGGCTGCTGCTGCGCATGATGGACGGCCACCGCCTGGAGAGCACCCGCACCGAACTGTCCACCCGGCTCGTGGCACGTGCCAGTACGGCACCATCCCGGGACGCGACCCGGCTTCCAGGGAGGTGCGATAGCACAGCGAAGCGCCGTTACGGGACACTTCGTACGGTAGTCAACCGCACGGGTGACATACCCCGGTATGCCACCTTGCACGCCCCTATGCTGCGCGCGTGACGAACGACGTGACGAGCGCCACGGCGAGTCCCCCGACGGGCGCCGGTTTCCCGGGCGAGGACGGTCCCCGTCCCTCGTGGCTGCGGCGTGCGGCGCTGCGGGTCCGCGACGCCGCCGGGGGCGCGTGGGTGATCACCTTCCTGCTGCTGGCCGATCTCGTGACCGTCCTCGGCGCGGGCGCCGTCTGGCTGACGCTCGGCGGGGACGCCACCCTGGTCGGAGTGACGGCGGCCGCCCTGCTGGCGTTCGCCGCCGCCATGCTGCCGCTGATCGGACGCCGGGGCCCCGACGGGCAGGCACCGCTGTGGCCGCCGTTCGTCCTCGTGGTGATCCCGCTGGCCGTCCTCGCCGTGGGACTGCCGGCCTGGGGCACCTGGGCGTTCCTGGACAGCCGCCCCGTGGATGTGGCGAACCGCGTCGAGCTCGACACCGCCGCTCCCCTGGTGCACGGCGACACCGTCCACGCCTCCCTGCACACCGACGACCCGAAACCCCGGCTCACCATCACCTTCGACGTCACCCCGCACGACCCCGCCGCCCCGGTGTGCGTGCCCGGCACCGAGCTGACCGTGACCTCCACGGCCGGCTCCGGGAAGGACCAGGTGCGGACGGGCGCCCCCGGCACGGAGTTCGCCTTCACGCTGGGGCGCGGGGTGACCGATGTCGAACTGTCCGTCCTGCTCGACGCCGAGCAGGGCTGCGAAGTGGACCTGTCCGTCGCCTCCGCGCACCTGGATGACTAGGAAAAGAGCCAGTGACAGCCAAGACGCACGCGCCGCGCCGCCCGCACTCCGTCCGCTCCCCGGTCACCGGTGCGCGCGGCTCACGGCGGCCGCGGCCCTGCTGTTCACCGTCGCTGCCTGCGGGTGGACGGCGGACGGGGCGGACCAGGAGTCCTCCCTCACCGGCACCGTCTACATCGGCGGCAAGTCGGACCAGCCGGGGTTCAATCTGCACAGCGAGCACACCGACCGCGGTTTCGAGCCGGACCTGGCCGCCTATCTCGGCAAGCGGCTCGGCTTCACACCGAGATGGCACGACGTGGTGTCCGCCAAGCGCGAGCAGGAGCTCGTCGAGAAGTCGTCGGCGCTGGTCATCGGCACCTACTCGATCACTCCCCGGCGGGACAGGCAAGTGGACTTCGTGGGGCCGTACTTCGTCACCAAGCAGGCCTTCCTGGTCCGCGAGGACTATGACGGCATCGCGACCGAGAAGGACGTCGAGAACAAGGTGATCTGCACGGTCGAGGGCTCCACGGCGGCCCGCGCCGCACTGCCCGGCGGCGCGACACCGCACACCGAGAGCGACTACTCGACCTGTGTGCGCAAGGTCCAGCAGGGCGATGTCGACGCCGTGTTCACCGACGAGGCGCTGCTCTACGGCTATGTGGAACAGCAGAAGAACAGCGCCACGCCCGTCAAGGTCGTGCCCGACGTCTCGTTCGGCAACATCAACCGGTACGGCATCGCCCTGCCGGAGGGCCGCCGGGCCGACTGCGACAAGCTGCGGGACGTCCTGCGCCGCTACATCACCGACGAGTGGGCAAGCGATGTGAAGGCCCAGCTGCCCGCCCTGGTCGCCGCCTACCCCGGTGACTGGGAGAACCGGTTCCGTCCCGAGCCGCAGGACGTGAACACGTACTCCTCCTGCAAGGAGTGATCAACGGGCCTCGGTGGCCCAGGTGATGCCGCCGAGCAGATGGGCGCGGAAGTCCGGGTCGTCGTAGGCCTCGGCGGCATGGCCGAGGGCGGTGTAGAAGACGCAGCCCTCGCCCTGTTCCCCGCACCAGGCGAGCGGGTGGTCGGCGCCCATGCCGCCGCCCTCGTACGACGTCTCGTCGGCGCAGACCAATACCCGCACCGAAGCACGCGGGTTGGTGCGGAAGTCGTACCACTCGTCGGTGAACTCCCATACGGCGGGCAGGTGTCCGGTCGCCGGGTGGTCGTGGTCCTCGATCAGGGCGCGGCCCGGCTGGAAGGCGGGATGCCTGTCGAAGCGGGCGCCGAGGAGTTCGCCGTAGTACGGCCAGTCGTACTCGGTGCAGGCGGCCGCGTGGACGCCCGCGAATCCGCCGCCCGACTCGACGTACGCCGCGAGCCCTTCCCGCCCGGCCGGGGTGAGGACCTCGCCGCTGGTGGAGAGGAAGACGACACCGGCGTACCCGTCGAGCGGTGCCTCGAAGGCGGCCGGGTCCTCGGTGGCGTCGACGGTGAAGTCACCGAGGGTGCGCAGGGCGGCGACCGCGGCGGGTATGGAGTCGTGGCGGTAGGCGGTGGTGCGGGAGTACACGAGGAGCGCGGCGGCGGACATGCGGCCGAGCCTATGCGGCGGGCGCCGGAAACCCGATGTCGGCCAACCGGGCCGGTCCGCCAGAATGTCCGGATGATCGGCAACCGGATCACCTCGCGCATGGCGGACGGCGTACGCGTCCCCGGAACCTGGCGGCACGCCTTCATCCGCAACGGCGACTACCACCTGACCGACCTGTTCATCTACGCGGACGGGCTCATCGACTGCTGGGAACTGGTCACCCTGGAGCAGTTCGAGGAGAAGCTGCGCTGCGGCTGGGTCGCGACCGAACTCCCGGACGGCGCGCGGGCGTCCGCCTACGAGCTGGCCCGGTGGAAGTTCACCGAACCTCAGACCTGGCTCACCCCGAGATCCTGATCGCCGAGATACGGGACACCATCGACCAGCTCAACAAGCGCCCGGACTCCACGGAACGCTGCCTGGCGGCGGTCGACGTCTTCCTCGCCGACCGTACCGAGGAGAACCGGGAGGCGGCCCGCGAGGCGTACTTCGCCATTCCCGAGACCCAGCGGCACTACGCGCTGGGCGACATGGACCACAAGGACTGGCCGTTGCAGGTCCTGGTGACCGGCCCCGGCGGGACCGGCGACCGCCGCCCCGACGAGGAGATCGACCAGAGCGAGTACGACTGGGCGCTCTCCTACTTCGAGGAGCGGGCCGAGTGGACGGCGAAGGCGCGCTCGCGCGTCCCCGCCGACGGTCCGGCGACCGGCGCCGCCCCCGCGATCCACCTGTACGAGAGCTACCCGCTCAAGCCGTCCGACGATCCGGGCACGCGGGCGCCGCGCAACGAGTACCCGGCACCCGTCGAGGTCGACGGAGTCACCTGTCCGACCGTCGCCCACGCCTACTGGGCCCTCTCCGTCGCCGACCCCGCGTTGCGGGAGGAGATCGCCACCGCCGACAACACGTTCCACGCCCGGAACCTGGCCGCCGGCGCCGAGCGGAGCGAGGACTGGGAGCGACGGCGGACCGCCGTCATGGCGTCGCTGCTGCGCGCCAAGTTCGGCCGGCATCCGTCGCTGGCCCAGGCCCTGCTCGACACCGGGGACGCGACGATCGTGTACGACGACTCCGACTCCGCGTTCTGGGGCGACCGCGCCGGCCGGGGCCGCAACTGGACCGGCCGGCTGCTGGAACTAATCCGGTCCGAGCTCGCGAGTCCGATTCCTTCAAGACCGGCGTAGGGGCGCGGCCCTACGGTGGCCGTATGAGTGCACGATTCGATGCCATCGGGCTGGTCGTCTCCGATATGACCGCCACCGTTCTGTTCTACCGGCGACTCGGGTTCGCCATCCCGGAAGGGGCCGAGACGGAAGGCCACGTGGAAGCCGAACTGCCCGGCGGGCTGCGGCTGCTGCTGGACACGGAGGAGGTGGTCCGGTCCTTCCACCCGTCCTGGGAACCGCCGTCGGGCGGGGGCCGGACGTCACTGGCACTGCGCTGTGACAGTCCCGGGGAGGTCGACTCGCTGTTCGCGGAAATGGTCGGCGCGGGAAGCGGGTTCGAGCTCAAGCCGTGGGACGCGGTGTGGGGGCAGCGGTACGCGGTCCTCCAGGATCCGGACGGAAACGGCGTGGATCTGTTCGCGCCGCTAGCCGGCCAGTAGGGCCGTCAGGGGCAGGCCCGCCAGGTCCCGGATGTCGCGGGAGAGGTGGGCCTGGTCCGCGTACCCGGTCCGGGTGGCCGTCTCCGCGAAGGGGACGCCCGCGCGGGCGAGGGTGAGGGCGCGGCGCATGCGGAGGATGCGGGCGAGCGTCTTGGGGCCGTAGCCGAAGGCGGCGAGGGAGCGGCGGTGGAGCTGGCGGGGGCTGAGGTTCAGATCGTCGGCGGTCGCCGCGACGGGGCGGCCCGCGTCGAGCGCTGCCACCAGGTGGGTGAGCAGGGGTCGGGCGGGGGCGCTTCCGCCGCTCGGCGCAGGGCGAGGGTCTCCAGGGCGTGGGCGGGGTCGTGCGCGGCGTTCACCTGGGCGGTGAGGTGGCGTACGGCCGCCTGTGGCCAGAGGTCGGAGAGGGGACTCGGCGGTCGCGCAGTTCGTGGGCGGGGATGCCGAGGAGGGTGGGGGCGGTGCCGGGGTGGAAGCGGAGGCCGGCCCAGGTGCGGGGGTGCCGTCGGTGAGGTGGGCGTGGGTGTCCGGGCCGGCCACCAGGAGGTGACCTTCGGTCCAGAGGAGGTCCATGCAGCCGTCCGGGAGTACGCGGGTGCTGCTGCCGCCGGTCGGGGTGTTCGTCCATACGACGGCGCCCGGCAGTCGTGAGGGCCGCTCGGTGTACACGGGGCCAGGGTACGTCGGGGTGTTCTTTCGCCCCCGCCGCCCCTTCCCGTTCCCGTTCCCGTCCCTCGGGGGCGCTGCCCCCGGACCCCCGCTCCTCAAACGCCGGAGAGGCTGACTTTTCGAACCCGGGTCAAGAGGAGCCCTTACTTCCCCTCCTCCTTCGGCCCCTCGCCGTGTCGCGGGTGTGTGGACTTCACGTGGGCGCGCAGGCGGGCCGTGACGTCCTCCGGGGGAGGAAGCGGGACCAGCGCTCCGGGAACTCCGCCGGCATATCGGGATCGGCCTCACCGGCCGCGGAGGTGCGGGCCACGTACTCCGCCACCTGCGCCTGCCGCAGCCGCTCGTTCGCCTCCCGCGCCGCCGCCGTCGCCGCGGCCGGCCACACCCGGTCGATCGCCGCGTTCACCGCCGCCCCCACCAGCACGGCGAACGCCGACACACCGATCCACAGCAGCACGGCGACCGGCGCCGCGAGCGAGCCGTAGATCGTCGGCCCCTCGACCGCGTTCGTCAGATACAGCCGCAGGAGGAAACTCCCCAGCACCCACATCGCGAGCGCCACCAGCGCACCCGGAACGTCCTCGATCCACGGCGACCGCACCGGCACCGACACGTGGTACAGCGTGGTCAGGAACGCGACCGACAGCACGATCACGACCGGCCAGTACAGAATCTGCACGAGCGTCGTCGACCACGGCACCACCCGGACCACCGCGTCCGGCCCCGCCACCATCAGCGGCAGCGCGATCGAGCCGATCAGCAGCGCCACGATGAACAGCAGGAACGCCAGCAGCCGCGTCTTGACGATGCCCCGGACGCCGTCGAGGCCGTACATGACGGTGATGGTCTCGATGAAGACGTTCACCGCGCGGGAGCCCGACCACACGGCGATCAGGAAGCCGAGGGAGATCACATCGGGTCTGCCGCCTTTGGTGACGTCCCGCAGGATCGGCTCCGCGATCTCCTTCACGCCCCGGTCGGACAGCACCGTCTGCGACGCGTCCAGGAGGTTGCGCTGCAGGCTCTGGATGGTGTCGGCGCCGGTCCAGGCGTCGACGTAGCCCAGCAGGCCGATCATGCTGAGCAGCAGCGGGGGCACCGACAGCAGCGTGAAGAAGGCCGCCTCGGCCGCCAGGCCCAGGATGCGGTACTCCATGCACGAGTTGACGGTATCTTTCAGCAGCAGCCAGGCGGTCCTGCGCTTGGAGACGTTCCGGTACAAAGCCCGGGCGCGGTGGAGGCGGCCGGAGGGCTCGTCGGGGGATTCACTTGCTGGCTGCACGACCTAAAGGTATCCGTCGTAGCAGGTGGCACTCACCCTCAGGCCGGATCGGCGGGTGAGGCCGGCGTACGGCGGGGTACGTTCGTGGACATGGCAGGCACCACGCACACCGTGACCAATCAAGCTCCCCCACTGGTGCAGTACGACGTGTTCCGCGCCGACCGGGTTCTGGTGGAGGCGGTCGAGCGGCATCTGGATCCGAAAGTGCTGGACGAGGGCCTCCGTGAACTGTCGGGGCTGGGGCTGGCCGCCGGGTCCGCGCAGGTCCAGGAGTGGGGGTGCTGGCCAACGACCATCCACCGGCACCGCGCACCCACGACCGCTACGGTCACCGGATCGACGAGGTCGACTTTCATCCGTCCTGGCACCGGCTGCTCGGCAAGGGCGTCTCGGCGGGGCTGACGGCGGCCTGGGGGCGGCCGGGCGGGCATGTGCGGCGGGCCGCGGCGTTCCTGGTGTGGACGCAGGTCGAGGCGGGCAACTGCTGCCCGCTGTCGATGACCCACGCGGCGGTCCCCGCGCTGCGTACCGATCCGGTGCTGGCGGCGGAGTGGGAGCCCCGGCTGACGTCGAGGGTCTACGACCCCGCGCTGCGGCCGGCCGGGCAGAAACCCGGTGCCCTGTTCGGAATGGGGATGACGGAGAAGCAGGGCGGCAGCGACGTACAGGCGAACACGACGACGGCGCGGCCGCTGGCGGAGGACGGCGCGTACGAGCTGACCGGGCACAAGTGGTTCTGCTCCGCGCCGATGTCCGACGCCTTCCTGGTGCTGGCGCAGGCGCCCGGGGGCTGACGTGCTTCCTGGTGCCGCGCGTGCTGGAGGACGGTACGCGCAATGTGTTCCTGATCCAGCGGCTCAAGGACAAGCTGGGCAACCGGTCCAACGCCTCCGCCGAGGTCGAGTTCGCCGGGACGTGGGCCCGCCGGGTCGGGGAGGAGGGCCGCGGGGTGTCCGCCATCATCGGGATGGTGGCGGCGACCCGGCTGGACTGTGTGCTGGGCTCGGCGGGGCTGATGCGGCAGGCCGTGGCGCAGGCGGTGCACCACGCCACGTACCGGGAGGCGTTCGGCGGGAAGCTGGTCGACAAGCCGCTGATGCGGAACGTACTGGCCGATCTGGCGCTCGAGTCGGAGGCGGCCACGACGCTGGCACTGCGGCTGGCGGCGGCGTACGACGACGGCGGCGAGGGCGAGCGGGCGCTGCTGCGGATCGCCGTGCCGGCGGCGAAGTACTGGGTGACCAAGCGCTGCGCGCCGCTGGCCGTGGAGGCGGCGGAGTGCCTGGGCGGCAACGGGTACGTGGAGGAGTCGGGGATGCCCCGGCTGGTCCGGGAGTCCCCGCTGAACTCCATCTGGGAGGGCGCGGGGAACGTCCAGGCCCTGGACGTGCTCCGGGCCCTGCGCCGGGAGCCGGCGGCTCTGGACGCCTATCTCCGGGAGGTCGGCCGGGCACGCGGCGCGGATCACCGCCTGGACGCGGCGATCAAGAACCTGCTGACGGACCTGGCCGACCTGGACGCCGTGGAGGGCCGAGCCCGCCGCCTGGTCGAACGCCTGGCCCTGACCCTCCAGGCCTCCCTCCTGGTCCGCCACGCCCCACCCGAGGTGTCCGACGCCTTCTGCGCCTCCCGCCTCTCCCCCGACTCAGGCACGACGTTCGGCACCCTGCCCCACACCCTGAACCTGAAAACCCTGGTAACCCGAGCCCACCCAACCCCTGAACAGCCAAACAGGGGGCAAACCCTCAAACCCACGACCACACCCACCCCTCAGGGGCGCGGGGAACCGCGCGGCCAGCCACCAACAACCCGCACCCGCCGACGCGGCACCAAGCCCCCACCCCGCATCGCGGCCGGACACCACAGCGAGGGGTACCCCTCAACACGGACCACCCCCACCCCCAGGGGCGCGGGGAACTACGCGACCAGCCACCCCAGCCGGCAGCCGCCAACACACACCACAGCCGCACCACGCGCCGCGCCGCGCCCCCAAAAACAGCAACCGCGGGGTGGTGCTGCGCCGACACGGCACCACCCCCGCGTAGCCCAATCTTCAATCAGCCACCCCCACCGATCCAGAGTTGCAAGGGGTTGCAAACTTCCCGGAACCACGCCCGTACCGAGCCCACCACGCCGTGGGCAGACGGCAGTATGGCTCCCACACCTTTCCCGGGAGGACCGGTGGCGCTCTCGCCGATGGACGTGCCGCATCTGACCGCCGTGGACACCACGCGCGCGGCGCGACTGCTCGACGAGGTCCGCTCCGCCACGCTCGCCGGGCAGCGCACCCCGGTGGCGCCCCGACCGGTGATCGGTGAGTCCTGGCAGCGGATGCTGCGCCACGGTGTGGACCCGGACCACGACGTCCGCAGCGGACTGCTCACCCACGAGGAGGTGCGGCGGCGACGCGAGTCGTCGGCGCTGCGGCATGTGCTGCCGGTACTGCGCGAGGGCCTGCTGTCGGTCGCCGATGTCGCCCACCACATCATGGTGGTGGCCGACGAGGACGGCCGCGTGCTGTGGCGGGAGGGCAGCGCACCGGTGCTGCGCAAGGCCGACGGTCTCGGTTTCGAGGTCGGCGCGGACTGGCGTGAGGAGATCGTCGGCACCAACGGAGTGGGCACCCCGGCGGTGACGGGCCACCCCGTGCAGGTGTTCGCGGCCGAGCACTTCGTGCGGTCGCACGCCGCCTGGACGTGCGCCGGGGCGCCGATCAGGGACCCGCGGGACGGGCGGCTGATCGGTGTGGTCGATGTGAGCGGCCCGCTGGAGACGATGCACCCGGCCACGCTGGCGTGGGTCGACGCGGTGGCCAAGCTCGCCGAGGCGCGGCTGCGGGAGACGCACCTGCGGTCCCTGGAGCGGCTGCGCGCGGTGGCGGCGCCGGTGCTGGCCAGGACCGGCGGGCGGGCGCTGGTGGTAGACCGGCGGGGGTGGACGGCGGCGGTGACCGGGATGCCGTACGCGGAGCGGCTGACGCTGCCCGCGTCGGTGTCGGCGGGGATGCGGTGGCTGCCGGCCCTGGGCCGCTGCTCGCTGGAGCCGCTGGCCGGGGCTGGCTGGTGCGGGCGGCCGACGAACCGGTGACACGTGCCGCGACACGGATCGTGCTGGACCTCGGGGGCCGCGCCGCTGGTCGCTGACGGCGTCCGGCGGTGCGGGCTCGTGGACCAGGAACTGAGCCCCCGGCACGCCGAGTTGCTGTATCTGCTGGCGGTGCACCGTGCGGGGCGCAGTGCCGCGGATCTGGCCCGGGACGTGTTCGGCGACCCGGCGCGTACGGTGACGGTGCGCGCGGAACTGTCCCGTGTACGCCGTTATCTGGGCCCGCTCCTGGACCACCGCCCCTACCGTTTCACGGAGAGCGCCGAGGTGGAACTCGTGCTTCCGGACGACCCCCACGACCTGTTCCCGCACTCCACGGCACCGTTCCTGCGCCCCCGGCGGCGGCCGGCAGGGGGCTGCTGACCGGCGTCCGTCAAGGCCGCCCGGAGTCGTACAGGCGTACCTTGGGGCACGCTCAGAGGTCGCTGTTTCACATATTTGCAGGGTCTTCCTCTTCAGGCCGGGTCGGCTGCCGTAGCATCCGGGTACGGGTCACCCCAACCGCTCCACGGTCAACGCTCGGACCACCGGACGCAGTTGGCTCGCCTCGGGAGGGCATCATGAAGCATCGCGGCAGACACCGCCGGCGCAGACGGGGCAGGGCGCTGCGGGCCACACTGGCCGGAACCGCCCTCGCGCTGACGGCGGCGGCCACCATGATCAGCGCCTCTCAGGCCACCGACGCCGACGACCCGGGGCGCTGAAGCCGCTCACCGCGTCGACCGCGACGGCGCCGCTGCGGCTGACCGAGCATCCGGTGCCGGGCGACGCGCTCGACCGGCTCTCCAAGGGATGGGCAAGCCGGTGGGGTCGCCTCCTGCTCGCCGATCCCGACGGTTCGCTCGGCGAGGCGGAGGACTGTACGGACGACGACCGGCGGGCCCTGCCGGTCGAACCCGCCGCGACCCACGCCTACTGCTGGCCCGGTGCGGACACCAACGGCTGGCAGTCCGGCGCGGTCACCACGTCCGGGGACGCGCACGACGACGGCCGCTGGGGCGAGAACCGGGTGGTCCTCTCCGGCTGGAGCCGCAGCACCGGCACCACGGCCGAGGACGGGCTCGCCCGCGTCGCCTTCGTGGACGCCGCCGATCCGGACGACCTCCGCTACACATGGGCCCTGCTGGCCGTTCCGGTGGACGGCGGCCGTGACTACCGCGGTCTCGGCTCCACCGTGTCCGGCATGGTCTGGTACCAGGACAAACTGCTGGTCACCGCCGGTCCGGCGGACGACAGCGCGCTGTATGTGTACGACGTGGACCGGTTCCAGCGGGTCACGGCGGACGGGGCGAAGGTCGGCCGGGTGCCCGGCGGCTGGTCGGCGGCCGGGGCGGCGAAGTACGTACTGCCGGCCGTCGCCTCCTATCGGACGAACGGGGCCGGGGCGCCCCGGCCGGGCGGTATCTCCCTGGACCGGAGCACGGCGCCGGACAGCCTGGTCGCGTACGAGGCGATGCTCGCGGACGAGAACCGGCCGACCCGGCTGTGGCGGTACGACTTCAGCGGCGAGCCGGAGCGGGCGGGACTGCTCGAAACCGATCCGGTCGGCGTGTACGAGACCGAACTGACCGGGGTGCGCGGCGTGCTGTCGTACGGGGCGGGCTGGTATCTGGGCCGGACGACCGGGACGCCGGACGAGCGCGGCACGCTGTGGCGGCAGGACACGGACGGTGCGCGTCCCACCCGGTGCGGCGCGGACGAGACACACCGCTGCTGGAGCGGCCCGGCGGCCTCCCTGTCCTACTGGCAGGAGACCGGCGAGGTGTGGTCTCAGTCCGGCCGGATGCTGTTCGCGCTGCCGCTCGTGTCGATGGACCGGTCCCTGGACCGGTAGACCGGACCGGCAGACAGGACCGGTAGACGGGACCGCAGACAGGCGTTCGACAGAAGCGCGTACCGGATGGTTCCCTTTCGGGCATGACGACCATCTCCGTGACCACCTGGTCCCTGGAGCAGACCGCGCCCACCGATCTCCGTCCGGCCACCGTGCCCGAGGGGACGTGCGGGTCGTCCGCTCCGAGGTGCCCTCCCCGAGTTCAGCCGGTTCCTGTACGCCTCGGTCGGCGGGGACATCCGCTGGACCGACCGGCTGGGCTGGACGTACGCGCGATGGCTGGAGCACCTGGACCGGCCCGAGGTGGAGACCTGGGTCGCCTACGACCGCGGCACGCCCGCCGGATACGTGGAGCTGGAGGCCCAGGCGGACGGGGTCGTCGAGATCGTCTACTTCGGGCTGCTGCCCGCCTTCCGGGGCCGGCGCATCGGCGGCCATCTGCTGTCGTACGGCACCGCCCGCGCCTGGGACATCGCGGAACGCCGGGAGGGGCTGAAGCCGACCACGCGGGTGTGGCTGCACACGTGCAGCAAGGACGGCGAGCACGCCCTGGACAACTACCGGCGCCGCGGCTTCGCCCTGTTCGACACCAGGGTCGAGGACGAGCCCGAGGTGCCGACGCCCGGACCCTGGGCCGGGGCCCACCCTGCCTGACCAGCAACGGCAAGACCCTCCGCGGCGGTTGTGACCAAGCACACCCTTGTCTCGTTCTTCGAGACAAGGGTGTCCGCATCTCGGACGATGCTGGACTGTGTCCAGAACGCCATGACACGCTTCCGTCATGTCTGGAACTGGAATCGCCTTGGTGAGTCGGCGGCACGTCGACCTCGGCCGCATGTCCAGCGCCATCTGTCCGGCGCGCTGAGAGCACCCAGCACCGCCCGGCATCCCCTTCTTCGTCTCCTTCCCCGCGCAATGCCGCGCACCTAGCTCCGCGCGCACATATGCGCAGGTCAGAGCTGTACGCCTCCGTCTGTCCCGAAGGGCATATCAACCATGGCCGCCACCCCGCAGAATCCTGCCGCCGCGCAGAAGCCTGCCACCGCGACCCCTCGCCGCAAGGTGAGCCGTCACCGCGGGGAGGGACAGTGGGCCGTGGGGCACCTGACCCCGCTCAACGGCGCCGAGCAGTTCAAGAAGGACGACGACGGTCTCAATGTGCGGACACGCATTGAGACGGTCTACTCCAAGCGCGGCTTCGACTCCATCGACCCCAACGACCTGCGCGGGCGCTTCCGTTGGTGGGGTCTCTACACCCAGCGCCGCCAGGGCATCGACGGCGGCCGCACCGGAATGCTGGAGCCGGAGGAGCTCGAGGACAAGTACTTCATGATGCGCGTGCGCATCACCGGCGGCCGGCTCACCACCGAGCAACTCCGGGCGATCGGCGAGGTATCCGAGTCGTACGCGCGCGGCACCGCCGACATCACCGACCGGCAGAACATCCAGTTCCACTGGGTGCGCATCGAGGACGTGCCCGCCATCTGGGAGCGTCTGGAGTCCGTCGGCCTGTCCACCACCGAGGCGTGCGGCGACTGCCCGCGCGGCATGCTCGGCTCCCCGGTCGCCGGGGTCGCCGAGGACGAGATCATCGACGGCACGGCGGCGCTGGACGAGATCGCCCGCCGCTACATCGGCGACCCGCGCTTCTCCAACCTGCCGCGCAAGTACAAGACGGCCGTCTCCGGCTCCCCGCTGCTCGACGTCGCCCACGAGATCAACGACATCTCCTTCGTCGGCGTGGTCCACCCCGAGCACGGGCCCGGCTTCGACCTGTGGGTCGGCGGCGGTCTCTCCACCAACCCCAAGTTCGGTGTGCGGCTGGGCGCCTGGGTGCCCGAGGCGGACGTGCCGGACGTGTGGGAGGCCGTGACGTCCGTCTTCCGTGACTACGGCTACCGGCGGCTGCGCAACCGCGCCCGGCTGAAGTTCCTGATCGCCGACTGGGGCGCGGAGAAGTTCCGCCAGGTCGTGGAGGACGAGTACCTGGGCCGCAAGCTGATCGACGGGCCCGCCGTCGAGATGCCGGCGCAGCGGTGGCGCGACCACATCGGCGTGCACCGGCAGAAGGACGGCCGCTTCTACGTCGGATTCGCCCCGCGCGTCGGCCGGATGGACGGCTCGCTGCTCACCAAGGTCGCCGCCCTGGCCGAGGACCACGGCTCGGGCCGGGTCTCCACCACCGTCGAGCAGAAGATGATCGTCCTCGACGTTCCGCGGGACCGGGTCGACTCCCTGGTCGACGGGCTGGAGGCGCTGGACCTCAGGGTCAGCCCCTCCCCGTTCCGGCGCGGCACGATGGCCTGCACGGGCATCGAGTTCTGCAAGCTCGCCATCGTCGAGACCAAGGAACGCGGCAGCGACCTGATCGACGAACTCGAGCGCCGGCTCCCCGGCTTCGACGAGCCGCTCACCATCAACATCAACGGCTGCCCGAACGCCTGCGCCCGCATCCAGACCGCGGACATCGGTCTCAAGGGCCAGCTGGTCACCGACGACGAGGGCAAGCAGGTCGGCGGCTACCAGGTGCACCTGGGCGGCGCGCTCGGCCTGGAGCCGTCGTTCGGGCGCAAGGTACGCGGTCTGAAGGTGACGTCGGACGAACTGCCCGACTACATCGAGCGGGTGCTTCAGCGTTTCCAGGAGGAGCGCGAGGACGGCGAGCGCTTCGCGGCCTGGGTCGGGCGGGCCTCCGAGGAGGCCCTGTCGTGAGCGAGCGCGCGGCGCCGTTCTACTGCCCCTACTGCGGGGACGAGGACCTGCGTCCGGGCGAGCAGGAAGGGTCGCCCCGCGCTGGGGGAGCGGCGTGGGAATGCGGTGCGTGCAATCGGGGCTTTCAGCTGAAGTTCGCCGGGCTGCTGGCCCGCGGGCTCGAGCGATCCGACACGGGAGGGGACCGGGCATGACGGAGGTTCAGGAAGAGCGCACCGCCGTAGAGTTGAAAGAGCTGGCCGAGCGGGCGGGCCGGGACCTGGAGGACGCCTCCGCCCTGGAGATCCTGCGGTGGGCCGCAGGGACCTTCGGCAAGCGGTTCTGTGTGACCTCCTCGATGGAGGACGCGGTGGTCGCCCACCTCGCCTCCCGCGCCATGCCCGGCGTCGACGTCGTGTTCCTCGACACCGGCTACCACTTCCCGGAGACCATCGGCACCCGGGACGCCGTGGAGGCCGTGATGGACGTCCGTCTCATCACGCTGACCCCGCGGCGGTCGGTCGCCGAGCAGGACGCGGAGTACGGCCCGAAGCTGCACGACCGCGACCCCGACCTGTGCTGCGAGCTGCGCAAGGTGCGGCCGCTGGAGGAGGGTCTGAAGGGCTATACGGCCTGGGCGACCGGCCTGCGCCGCGACGAGTCCCCCACCCGGGCGAACACCCCGGTCGTCGGCTGGGACGAGAAGCGCCGCAAGGTGAAGATCTCCCCATCGCCGCCTGGTCCCAGGAGGACGTGCGGGCGTACGTCGACGAGCACGGCGTACTCACGAATCCGCTGCTGATGGACGGCTACGCCTCCGTGGGCTGCGCGCCCTGCACCCGCCGCGTACTGGAGGGCGAGGACGCCCGCGCCGGACGCTGGGCGGGCCGCGCCAAGACCGAGTGCGGGCTGCACGGCTGAGATGACGACGACCACGAAGACCCAGGAGAATCACGTGACGACCGGAGCCACCGTCTGGCTCACGGGTCTGCCGAGCGCGGGCAAGACCACCATCGCCCACGAGCTGGCCGGCCGGCTGCGCGAGCGGGGCAGCCGGGCCGAGGTCCTCGACGGCGACGAGATCCGCGAGTTCCTCTCCGCGGGCCTCGGCTTCAGCCGCGAGGACCGGCACACCAACGTGCAGCGCATCGGCTTCGTCGCCGAACTGCTCGCCCGCAACGGCGTCATCGCGCTGGTCCCGGTCATCGCCCCGTACGCGGACAGCCGGGACGCGGTCCGTAAGCGGCACGAGGCGACCGGCACGCCGTACGTCGAGGTGCATGTGGCGACCCCGGTCGAGGTGTGCTCCGTACGCGACGTGAAGGGTCTGTACGCCAAACAGGCCGCGGGGGAACTCACCGGGCTGACCGGGGTCGACGACCCGTACGAGGAGCCCGAGACGCCCGATCTGCGAATCGAGTCCCAGAACCAGACCGTGCAGGAGTCCGCGGCGTCGGTGTTCGCCGCGCTCAGCGAAGGGGACTGGCATGACGACCGTCGCCACCGTGAAGGAGGGCACGGGCAGCCCGTACGCCCTCTCCCACCTGGACGCCCTCGAGTCCGAGGCGGTGCACATCTTCCGCGAGGTGGCGGGCGAGTTCGAGAAGCCGGTGATCCTGTTCTCCGGCGGCAAGGACTCCATCCTCATGCTGCATCTGGCGCTGAAGGCGTTCACGCCGGCGCCGGTGCCGTTCTCGCTGCTGCACGTGGACACCGGGCACAACTTCCCCGAGGTCCTCGACTACCGGGACCGTACGGTCGCGAAGCACGGGCTGCGGCTGCATGTCGCCTCCGTGCAGGACTACATCGACCGCGGGGTGCTCAAGGAGCGCCCGGACGGCACCCGCAACCCGCTGCAGACCGTGCCGCTCACCGAGAAGATCCAGAGCGAGCGCTTCGACGCCGTGTTCGGCGGCGGGCGCCGGGACGAGGAGAAGGCCCGCGCGAAGGAGCGGGTGTTCTCGCTGCGCGACGAGTTCTCCCAGTGGGACCCGCGCCGCCAGCGCCCCGAGCTGTGGAACCTGTACAACGGCCGGCACGCGCCCGGTGAGCATGTGCGGGTGTTCCCGCTGTCCAACTGGACCGAGCTGGACGTGTGGCAGTACATCGCCCGCGAGCGCATCGAACTCCCGCAGATCTACTACGCGCACGAGCGGGAGGTGTTCAGCCGCTCGGGCATGTGGCTCACCGCCGGTGAGTGGGGCGGCCCGAAGGACGGCGAGAGCGTCGAGAAGCGGCTGGTGCGCTACCGGACCGTGGGCGACATGTCCTGCACCGGCGCGGTGGACTCCGACGCCGACACCATCGAGAAGGTGATCACGGAGATCGCCGCGTCCCGGCTCACCGAGCGCGGTGCCACCCGCGCCGACGACAAGCTCTCCGAGGCCGCGATGGAAGACCGCAAGCGCGAGGGGTACTTCTAGACATGAGCACCATCACCACCGAGGAGCTCGCGGACACCACGCTGCTGCGGTTCGCCACCGCCGGTTCCGTCGACGACGGCAAGTCCACCCTGGTGGGCCGGCTGCTGCACGACTCCAAGTCGGTCCTCACCGACCAACTGGAGGCCGTGGAGCGGGCGTCGGCGAACCGGGGCCAGGAGGCGCCCGACCTCGCGCTGCTCACCGACGGGCTGCGGGCCGAGCGGGAGCAAGGCATCACCATCGACGTGGCGTACCGCTACTTCGCCACGACCCGGCGCCGGTTCATCCTCGCCGACACCCCCGGCCATGTGCAGTACACGCGGAACATGGTCACCGGCGCCTCCACGGCCGAGCTGACGGTGATCCTTGTCGACGCCCGCAACGGTGTCGTCGAGCAGACCCGCCGGCACGCGGCGATCGCCGCCCTGCTGCGCGTCCCGCACGTCGTCCTCGCCGTCAACAAGATGGACCTGGTCGACTACCGGGAGCCGGTGTTCGCGAGGATCGCCGAGGAGTTCACGGCGTACGCGACCGAGCTGGGCGTCCCCGAGGTCACCGCGATCCCCATCTCCGCGCTGGCCGGGGACAACGTGGTGGAGCCGTCCGCGCACATGGACTGGTACGGCGGGCCGACCGTGCTGGAGCACCTGGAGACCGTCCCGGTCAGCCACGACCTGGCGCACTGCCACGCCCGGCTGCCCGTGCAGTACGTGATCAGGCCGCAGAGCGCCGCGCACCCCGACTACCGCGGCTACGCGGGCCAGATCGCCGCCGGCACCTTCCGGGTGGGTGACCCGGTGACCGTACTGCCGTCCGGGCGGACGACGACGGTCAAGGGGATCGATCTGCTGGGCGAGCCGGTCGAGGCGGCCTGGACCCCGCAGTCGGTGACCCTGCTGCTCGCCGACGACATCGACATCTCCCGCGGCGACCTCCTCGTCCCCAGCAAGGACGCGCCGGCCACCACGCAGGACGTCGAGGCCACCGTCTGCCATGTCGCCGACCAGCCGCTGACCGTCGGGCACCGGGTGCTGCTCAAGCACGGCACCCGCACCGTGAAGGCGATCGTGAAGGACATCCCGTCCCGGCTGACGCTGGACGACCTGTCGCTGCACCCGCACCCGGGCACGCTGAACGCCAACGACATCGGCCGGGTGAAGATCCGCACCGCCGAGCCGCTGCCCGCCGACTCCTACGCGGACTCGCGGCGCACCGGTTCGTTCATCCTGATCGACCCCAGCGACGGCACCACGCTCACCGCCGGCATGGTCGGTGAGTCGTTCGCCGCCCGGAGCCCGTCAAGGACGCGGCCGAGGACGACGGGTGGGACTTCTGACCATGAACTCCCGGATTTCTTCTCCGAGTTCGCGAAAGAGGGCGGCCGCGTCGGCAGCGGGACCCTCGGCAGCGGGCAGGGCGGGGTCGACCGATGTGTGCGCTGACGTACGCGCACCGCTCGCGCGCCCTCACCCCCACCGCCGTAGACGAAAACCTGCCGACCTCCCGGCCGCGGCCTGATCAGACCAGGACCGTGACCGCCGGGCCTCCGAGAGGACCACCTCCCGTGCCTGCAACAACCGCCCTGCGCCGTACCCTCACGGTGATAGCCGCGCTGCCCCTGCTCACCCTGGCCGCCTGCGGCTACGGATCCCAGGCCGAGGACGACGACTCCGCCAAGGTCGCCGCCGGGGCGAAGAAGATCGACGGACTCGACTCCGTCAGGATCGGCTACTTCGGCAACCTCACCCACGGCACCGCGCTGGTGGGCCATCAGAAGGGCCTGTTCCAGAAGGAACTCGGCGCCACCCAGGCCAAGTACGCCGTCTTCAACGCGGGGCCGTCGGAGATCGAGGCGCTCAACTCCGGTTCCATCGACATCGGCTTCATCGGCCCGTCGCCGTCCGTCAACGGCTACACCAAGTCCGGCGGCAAGAACCTGCGGATCATCTCCGGTTCGGCGTCGGGCGGGGTGAGCCTCGTGGTGAACCCGGACCGGATCAAGTCCCTGAAGGACGTCGAGGGCAAGCGGATCGCCACCCCTCAGCTCGGCAACACCCAGGACGTGGCGTTCCTCAACTGGGCGGCCGAGCAGGGCTGGAAGGTCGACGCACAGAGCGGCAAGGGCGATGTCACGGTCGTCCGCAGCGACAACAAGGTCACCCCGGACGCGTTCAGGGCCGGGTCGATCGACGGCGCCTGGGTGCCGGAGCCGACCGCCTCGAAGCTGGTGGCGGAGGGCGGCAAGGTGCTGCTGGACGAGGCGACGCTGTGGCCGGACGAGAAGTTCGTGATCACGAACATCATCGTGCGCCAGCAGTTCCTGAAGGACCACCCCAAGGCCGTCGAGGCGGTATTGAAGGCGTCCGTCGAGGCGAACAAGTGGATCAACGCCAACCCGGACGAGGCGAAGACCGCCGCCAACCGGCAGCTCGAGGCCGACTCCGGCAAGGCACTGCCGGCCGAGGTGCTCGACCCGGCGTGGAAGTCGATCACATTCATCGACGACCCGCTGGCCGCGACCCTCGACTCGCAGGCGAAGCACGCCGTGAAGGCCGGTCTGCTGGAGCGGCCCGACCTCGACGGAATCTACGACCTCACGCTGCTCAACAAGGTCCTGAAGGCCGCCGGTGAACCGGCTGTCGACGACGCCGGTCTCGGCGTCGAGTAAGCCCGGATTCCGATGAGTTCCCAGGAGGTGACGACCATGGCCACGACCCTCGCCAAGGCCGCCGACGGCACCCTGACGGCCACGCACGCCGCCCGGATCGAGCATGTCTCGAAGTCGTTCGCGGGCCCCGCCGGACAGCAGCTCGTGCTGGACGACATCACCCTCGATGTCGCGCCCGGCGAGTTCGTCACCCTCCTGGGTGCCTCGGGCTGCGGCAAGTCCACGCTGCTCAACCTGGTCGCGGGGCTCGACCGCCCGTCGGCCGGCACGATCAGCACGGACGGCCGGCCGGCCCTGATGTTCCAGGAGCACGCCCTGTTCCCGTGGCTGACCGCGGGCAAGAACATCGAACTCGCCCTGAAGCTGCGGGGAGTTCAGAAGAACGAGCGCCGTGAGCGGGCCGAGGAGCTGCTCGAGCTGGTGCGGCTGAAGGGCGCGTACGGCAAGCGGGTGCACGAACTGTCCGGCGGTATGCGCCAGCGGGTGGCGCTGGCGCGGGCGATCGCCCAGGACAGCCGGCTGCTGCTGATGGACGAGCCGTTCGCGGCGCTGGACGCCATCACACGGGACGTGCTGCACGACGAACTGACCCGGATCTGGCGTGAGACGCGGCTGTCCGTCCTGTTCGTCACCCACAACGTGCGCGAGGCGGTGCGGCTCGCGCAGCGGGTGGTGCTGCTGTCCTCCCGGCCGGGGCGGATCGCCCGCGAGTGGACCGTCGGCATTCCGCATCCGCGCCGTATCGAGGACACCGCCGTGGCGGAACTGTCCGTAGAGATCACCGAAGAGCTCCGGGGGAGATCCGCCGTCATGGCCAGCACTGAGACGACCGCGAAGGACCGGGACGGGGCGACCTCGCCGGTCTGGAGGCGGGGCTCGACGCACTGGAGACGGTGCAGACCGGGCGCACGCCGTTCCGGCAGACCTTCATGGAGAAGATCCTGCCGCCGCTCCTCGCCATCGCGCTGGTGCTGGCGGTGTGGCAGGCCCTGGTCTCGTTCAAGATCGTCGACGATCCGACCAAGCTGCCCTCGCCGGGCGCGGTGGGGGACGTCGTCCGGGACGCGTGGCTGCGAGGCGACCTGCTCGGCTACATTTGGACCAGTGTGTCGCGCGGTCTGCTGGGCTTCTTCTTCGCGCTGCTGATCGGCACCCCGCTGGGGCTGCTGGTGGCGCGGGTGAAGTTCGTGCGCGCGGCGATCGGGCCGATCCTGTCCGGTCTCCAGTCGCTGCCGTCGGTGGCGTGGGTGCCGCCGGCGGTGATCTGGCTGGGTCTGAACAACCAGATGATGTACGCCGTCATCCTGCTCGGCGCGGTCCCCTCGATCGCCAACGGTCTGGTGTCGGGCGTCGACCAGGTGCCCCCGCTGTTCCTGCGGGCCGGGCGGACGCTGGGCGCGACAGGGCTGAAGGGCACATGGCACATCGTGCTGCCGGCCGCGCTGCCGGGGTATGTGGCGGGGCTGAAGCAGGGCTGGGCGTTCTCCTGGCGTTCGCTGATGGCCGCGGAGATCATCGCCTCGTTCCCGGACCTCGGTGTGGGGCTCGGCCAGCTGCTGGAGAACGGCCGCAACGCCAGCGACATGGCCATGGTCTTCGAGGCCATCCTGCTGATCCTGACCGTCGGTATCGCCATCGACCTGCTGATCTTCAGCCCGCTCGAGCGGTGGGTGCTGCGCAGCCGCGGTCTGCTGGTGAAGAGCTGAGGGAGCTGAGGAGCGTCATGCGCCGTCCGGTACTTCTCGTCGTCGCCCACGGCAGCCGCGATCCGCGGCACGCCGCGACCGTGCACGCCCTGGTGCGGCGGGTGCGGGCGCTGCGGCCCGGGCTGCGCGTGGAGACCGGGTTCCTGGACTTCAACCTCCCTCCGTCAAGGGGTGCTGGAGTCCCTGGACGCGGAGGGCGTCCGCGACGTGGTCGCCCTCCCGCTGCTGCTGACCCGCGCCTTCCACGCCAAGGCGGACATCCCGGCGGTGCTGGCGGAGGCACCGCCGCGACTGCGGATCCGCCGGGCCGAGGTGCTGGGCCCCTCCCCGCTGCTGCTCACCGCCCTGGAACGGCGGCTGTACGAGGCGGGCCTCACGCCCGCCGACAAGTCCTCGACCGGGGTCGTCCTGGCCTCGGCGGGGTCCTCCGACCCGGAGGCGATCGCAGTGATCGCAGCAATCGCGCGGGAGTGGCGGCACACCGGTTGGTGCGCCGTGCGGCCTGCGTTCGCCTCCGCATCCCTGCCCCGCACCGAGCAGGCGGTGCTCGAACTGCGCGCCCTCGGCTGCGCACGCGTCGCCGTCGCCCCGTACGTCCTGGCCCCCGGCTTCCTGCCGGACCGGATCGCCCGGGGCGCGGCCGACGCGGACGTCCTCGCGGACGTCCTCGGCCCGTCCCCGGAGGTGGCCCGGCTCCTGCTGGACCGCTACGACGCGGCACGGGTGCCGGTGCTGGCCGCGCTGGGCGCCTGACCGGTCAGGGGTTGTGGCGCGGCGTGCCCTGCCCTGCCCTGCCCTGCCCTGCCCTGCCCTGCCGGAAGCGGACGCGCCGGCCCGGCCCGGAGTCAGTCCTCGGTGAGCTCCGCCAGTTTGCGTACGGTGTTCCAGTTGCGGGTGGTGGCGATGACGCCCTTGGTGACGCGGGGCTTGGAGAGGCGTTCGGCCAGCTTGGAACGGCCCAGGCCCTCCGGGGCGTACAGGTAGAGGGCGCGGTCCCCCAGACGGAACTCCTCGGGCAGATGGTCCTGTTGGTCGATCCCGGCGAAGCGGTCGGGGGTGACGGGGGCCGAGAAGTAGGTGACATGGAGCTGCTTGGACTCCAACTCGGCCGCCGGAAACGGGCATCGCTCGACCACCGCGCTCAGGTAGGCGTGGTCGCGCACGATCACGTCCACGGCGAAGCCGAAGTGCCGCTCGATCGCCGCCGCCAGCCCGTCGGCCAGTGACTCCTCGTCGCCGGACGCGGCGGTGAACACCGCCTGCCCGCTCTGGAGATGGGTGCGCACGGCCTGGTGACCGAGGCCCTCCATCAGGGTGCGCAGTTCGGCCATCGGGACTCTCCTGCTGCCGCCCACATTGATCCCGCGCAGCAGCGCCGCGTATCTCGTCTCCATGCCGCCCACCCTAGGACGGCCGGTTCACCCCGGGCGGGGTGACGCGCACCCTGATCACCGTCCCCGACATCGGTGGATACGTGTAGGGGTCACTGTCCTCCGCAATGGGGAGGAGGCCGACTGCGAGGGGATGAGGCCGGCCCCTTCGGCTTCACCGGACAGTACGACGAGGTGGTCTTATCCGGCACATACCTTCGAAAGGTCAGGTGGCGGCAGGAAGCCGCTGCCGAACACGAGGGAGCGAGCCCGTCATGGGGACCGGAGAATCACGGGTGCGGGGCCTCGCCGCACGGGCCGGCGGCTGGAGCGCCCGGCATCGCTGGGCGGCCGTCGGCATCTGGATGCTGTTCGTCTTACTGGCGATGGGACTCGGTTCGGCCGCGGGCCGGGCCGACGTCAACGACAGCGATCAGCTCAAGGGTGAGACCCACACCGCCGCCCGGATCGTCGAGGACGCCGGTATCGAGGGACAGGCCAGTGAGACCGTACTGATCCAGGCGAAGGACGACAGCGGTCCGAAGGCCACGGACGCCGCGTTCAAGACGGCGGTCGGCGCGGTCGTCGCGGCCGTGGAGAAGACCGGTGAGGTCACGGCCGTCACCTCGCCGTACGAGAGCGGCACCATCTCGAAGGACGAGCGCAGCGCGCTGGTCCAGTTCGACATACGCGGCGACTCGGACACCGCCGGTGAGCGGATCGAGCCGGTGCTGAACGCTGTCGCGGACGTCCAGAAGGACCACGAGGCGCTGCGGATCGAGGAGATCGGCGGCGCCAGCATGACGAAGACGTTCGACGAGGCGTTCGGCGACGACTTCAAGCAGGCCGAGTACTCCGCGGTGCCGGTCGCCCTCGGCATCCTGCTGATCGCGTTCGGCGCGCTGGTGGCGGCACTGCTGCCGGTGGCGCTGGCGATCACCGCGATCATGGCGACGATGGGCCTGGTGAACCTGGTCAGCCACATCCAGCCGATGAGCGACACCGCGAACTCGGTGATGCTGCTGGTCGGCCTGGCGGTGGGCGTCGACTACTGCCTGTTCTACCTGCGCCGCGAGCGTGAGGAGCGGGCGGCCGGACGGGACGCCCAGACGGCACTGCGGATCGCCGCCGCGACCAGTGGCCGCGCGATCGTCGTCTCCGGTGTCACGGTGTGTGTCGCCATGGCGGGCATGCTGTTCACCGGGATCGCCGAGTTCCAGGCGATGGGGCTGGCCTCGCTGATGGTCGTGGCAGTCGCCATGGTCGGTTCCGTCACCGTCCTGCCCGCGCTGCTGTCGCTGCTGGGCGAGCGGGTCGAGAAGGGCCGCGTGCCGTTCCTGCGCCGGCGGCGCACGAGCGGCAGCACGGAGAGCCGGTTCTGGTCGGCCGTACTGAAGCGGGTGCTCGCCAAGCCGGTGGTCTCCGTCGTGGTGGCCACGGGCGCGCTGCTCGCGGTGGCCGCTCCCGCGATCGGGATGAAGACGGAGAACCTCACCCTCGACCAGGAGTTCGGTGACTCGCTGGCGATCGTGCAGACGTACAACCGGGTCAACGACGCCTTCCCCGGCGGGTCCGAGCCGGCCGAGGTGGTCGTCAAGGCCGACGACATCAACGCGCCCGAGGTGAAGGCCGCGATCGCCGAGTTCCGTGAGCGGGCGGTCAGTTCGGGGGCCTCGCGCGGACCGGTCGACGTCAAGCTGCACGAGGAGCAGAACCTGGCGTTCGTCCACGTCCCGCTGGTGGGCGGCTCCGACCAGGACAAGGCGGGCGCGAGCCTGGAGACGCTGCGGGACGAGGTACGGCCGGCCACCCTCGGCAAGGTCGACGGTCTCGAGGCGCCGATCACCGGGCAGGTCGCCGGGAACAAGGACTTCAACGACCAGCTCGTCGGCTCCGTGGTCCCGGTCTTCGCGTTCGTGGTGGTCTTCGCCTTCCTGGTGATGCTGCTCTCGTTCCGCTCGCTGACGGTCGCGGTCACCTCGATCGTGCTGAACCTGCTGTCGGTCGGGGCGGCGTACGGAATTCTCGTGGCGGTGTTCCAGCACGGGTGGGGCGCGTCCCTGGTGGGGGCGGAGGGGTCGGCGCGATCATCACGTGGCTGCCGCTGTTCCTGTTCACGATCCTGTTCGGTCTGTCGACGGACTATCACGTGTTCGTGGTCTCCCGGATCCGTGAGGCACGGCTGCGGGGCCGTACGACACGGGACGCCGTCCAGCACGGTGTGGTCACCACGGCGGGTGTGGTCACCAGCGCCGCGGTCATCATGGTCGCCGTGTTCGGGATCTTCGGGACGCTGTCGATGCAGTCGATGAAGCAGATGGGGGTCGGTCTGGCGGCCGCCGTGCTGATCGACGCGACGATCATCCGGGGGTGCTGCTGCCGGCGGTGATGACGCTGCTGGGTGAGCGGAACTGGTATCTGCCGAAGTGGCTGCACCGCATGCCGGATCTGACCCACGACGAGTCGCCGTCACCGGCGCCGGTCCAGACCGGCAAGCCCGACCGGGTACCGGTGTAACCCACCGCCCACGACATGGGCCCGGCGCTTCTCCGCCGGGCCCCTGCCACGTCCGCGGGCCGCGGTGCCGCCGCGTGCCTGCGGGCAACCGTGCCGCGCCGCCGCGGGCGACCGCACCGCCAGGACTACCAGCCCCCACCCCGCAACCGCGGGCAACCGTGCCGCCAGGACTACCAGCCCCCACCCCGCAAGCGCGGGCAACCGTGCCGCCGGGACTACGAGACCCCGTCCCGTAACTGCGGGCAATCGTGCCGCTGGGGCGGCACGGGTGGGCGCGGCGGCACCCCGCAAACGCCGGGCCGCGCAACTCCCCGGCCCGCTCTCCACCGGTGTGCGGGTGCACCGGGCGCAGGTCCAGTCACCGGCGCTCCGCAGGTGCCGCCGCGCCCACCCGTGCAGCCCTGCGGCACGATTGCCCGCAGTTGAGCGACAGCTCTGCCCGGAACCGTGTCGCGCGATCGACATTCCCGCCCGCCGCTCAGCGCTGGTAGCGGGCGATCGTGCGATCGACATTTTCGCGCCGCTCAGCGCTGATAGCGGGCCAGCACCAGGTTCCCGTCGTTCTCCAGCCGCCGGCGCAGTTCCTCGAGGCCGATCGCCCCGCTGTAGTACTCCTGGAGGGCCGGGGTGGCCACCTTGTCCTTCCATTCGGGATAGCCGCGTACGGTCTGCGCGGGGGCGGGCCGCAGCTGCGCGGCGAGTGCGGTGCCGGTGGCCCAGCCGTGTTCGGGGGTGTGCAGGGCGGGGTCGGCGAGGGCCCGGCTGCCGGTGGGGAGCATCCAGTCGCCGAGGGCGAGACGGACCATGTTCTCCGGCCGGAGCAGGAAGCCGAGGAAGGCGGCGGCCTCCTTCTTGTGCGGGCAGTCCTCGGCGACGGAGAGGGTCTGGGGGCTGACGCCCTGGGTGAGTCCGTCCGCGCCGGCCGGTGCGGGCAGCACCTGCCAGTCGAAGTCCTCGGGGGCCTGCTGGACGATCTGCTGCCGGTAGGAGAAGCCGAGCGGCACCATCGCGTACTTCCCGGCGAAGAAGCCGGGCAGGGTGTCGGAGCCGCCGCTGCCGAGCGTGGTGGGCGAGGCGCTGCCGTCGGTGTTCACCTGGTCGTGGACGGTGCGCGGGACGACCTCGTCGCCCTCCTCGAACCGCACGGTCACCTTGCCGTCGTCGCCCCGGTGGAAGAGCCGGCCGCCGGCGGAGAGGGAGAGGTTGAGGGTGGCGGAGACGGGTTCCTTGAGCGGCCAGGCGACGCCGTACCTCCCTCGCCGCTCAGTTCGTCCGTCACCTGCCGGAACTCCGGCCAGCTCCAGGGTGTTCCGGCGTCGGGATCCGGACGCCGGACTTCTTCAGGAGGGCCGCGTTGGCGATCAGTACCCGCGGCTCCTGGAGGAAGGGCACGCCGTACACACCCCGTCGAAGGTGACGGTCTCCCAACTGCGCGCGGGGATGTCGGACTTGAGCCGTTCGGGCAGCAGCTCGGTCAGGTCGGCCAGATAGCCGCCGTACGCGAAGTCGGCGAGGTCGTCGGAGGCGTCGTGGACGATGTCGGGGGCCTCGCCGCCCTCGAAGGAGGTGAGGAGCTGGTCGTGGACGCTGTCCCAGCTGCCCTGGACGTACTCCACGCGGATGTCGGGGTGCGCGGCGTTCCACTCCTTCACCAGTTCCCTGTTGGCGTCGACGGACTCCTGCTGCCAGGCCAGGGACTGGAAGCGCAGGGTGATACGGCCGTCGTCGCGGGTGCCGCCGGCGGAACAGCCCGTCAGGAGCAGGGTGGCGGCGAGGACCGCCCCGAGGATTCCGGTCCGCATCAGCTCTTCACCGCCCCGGCGAGCATGCCGCCCGTGATCCGCCGCTGGATGATCGCGAAGACGACCAGGGAGGGCAGCGTCGCGAGGAACGCGGCGGCCGCCAGCGGGCCGAGGTCGGCGACTCCCCGGCGCCGATGAAGTGGGTGAGGACGACCGGCAGGGTCTGCTTCTCCGGGGTCTTGAGCAGGACCAGGGCGAAGAAGAACTCGTTCCACGCCGTGACGAACGCGAACAGCGCCGTGGCCACGATCCCCGGAGCGAGCAGCGGGGCGGTGACCGACACCAGGGTCCGCAGCCGCCCGGCCCCGTCGACCGCCGCCGCCTCCTCCAGCTCGGCCGGCACGGCACGGACGTATCCGGTGAGCATCCACAGCGCGAACGGCAGCGCCCAGACCACGTAGACCATCACCAGACCGGGCACGGAGTCGATCAGGCGCAAGTTCTTCAGCACCAGGAACAGCGGGATGATCAGCAGCACGAACGGGAACGCCTGGCTGACCACCACCCAGCCGGACACGGCCCGGGCGAGCGCGCCGCGCCGGCGGGCCATGACGTAGGCCATCGGGGTGGCGATGACGACGGCGACGACGGCCGCCGACAGGGCGGCGGTCAGGGAGTTGAGGGCGGCGCGGAGCAGGGGCTGTTCGTCGAAGGCCTGGCGGAAGTTGGCGAGGGTGGGGTTCCGGGGGATCCAGGTGGGGTGCAGGCTCGCCAGTTCGGTCGCCGGTTTGAACGCCGTCGAGACCAGCCAGAGGAACGGGAAGGCCAGGAAGACGAGATACGCCAGCAGTGCGGCGTACTGGCCGGCGCGGACACGTCTGCGGGTTCTCATGCCTCGTCACCTCCACGGAGCCGGCCGGCGAGGAAGACGGCCAGCGCGACCGAGATCGCGGCGACCATGACACAGCCCATCGCCGCCGCGTAGCCGAACTGTCCGTAGCGGAAGGCCTCTTCGTAGGCGAAGAGCATGGGCAGCCGGGTGCGGCCGCCGGGGCCGCCGTTGGTGAGGACATAGACCAGGGCGAAGGAGTTGAAGTTCCAGATCAGGTTGAGCGCGGTGATGGCGAGGGCGATGGGGCGGATGGCGGGCCAGGTGACCGTGCGGAAGCGGCGCCAGGGGCCGGCGCCGTCCACCGCCGCCGCCTCGTGCAGTTCGCGCGGGGTGTTCTGCAGTCCGGCGAGCAGGGCGACCGTGGTCTGGGGCATGCCGGCCCACACGCCGACGACGATCACGGCGGGCAGGGCGGTGGCGAGTCCGCTGAGCCAGTCCCGGCCGTCGCCGAGGCCGAGGTCGCGCAGCGTCTCGTTGAGGACCCCGGCGTCCGGGTTGTAGACGATGCGCCACATCACGCCGACGACCACCTCGGGCATCGCCCACGGGACGATCGCGAGGGCGCGGGCCGCCCAGCGCAGTTTCAGGTCCTGGTGGAGCAGCAGGGCGAGGCCGAGGGCGAGCAGGAACTGCGGCACCGTCACCCCGACGGCCCACACCAGGCCGATACGGAACGACTCCCAGAACAGCGTGTCGTGCAGCAGGTCCTGGAAGTTGAGGGTGCCGATCCACCGGGTCGGCTGGGTGCGGCCGGACTGGGCGTCGGTGAAGGCCAGCAGGACGCCGTAGAGGAGCGGGCCGGCGCTGAGGACGAGGATCGGGATCAGCGCGGGCAGCACCAGGAACCACGGCCCGTGGTCGAGAGCGCGTCCGGGTGGGCGGCCCGGTCCGGGCGCGCGGGGCGCCGCTCTCCTCACCTCGGTCACCGATGTCACGGAATCAGCCCCTTGCGCGGCGCGGGTGGGCCAGATCATGTTCGTGAAGGGGTCTGCCTCGTCAAGGGACCGCGCACACCGCCCGACCTGTGCGAATGCGACACTGACCGGCGGATGGCCGGATCACGGCGGTCGGGCGAGGTCGGACACGGAGGCGGACGGATGGACGAGGCACGGGCACGGGACGTACTCGCGGCGGCGGGAGTGCTGCCCGGCGCGGCGGCGGACGCGCGGCTGCTCGCCCTCGGTGAGAACGCGGTGTTCGCCGCGGGTGACCTGGTCGTCAAGGTGGGCCGGGACGTCGAGTTGCTGGACCGGGCCCGCCGTGAGCTGGCCGTCGCGGGCTGGCTGGCGGCGGAGGGCGTGCCGGCGGTGCGGGCGGCGGAGCCGGAGGCGCTGCTGGTCGACGGGCATCCGGTGACGGTGTGGCACCGGCTCCCCGAGGCCGTACGGCCCGCCGAACCCCGGGATCTGGCCGGACTGCTGCGGCTGGTCCACGCACTGCCCACTCCTCCCTCGTCCTGCCGCCCCGCGAACTGCTGGGCGGTGTGGAGCGCTGGCTGCGGCTGGCGGGCGACGCCGTCGCCCCGGAGGACGCCGCCTTTCTGCGCGAGCGCCGGGACGGATTCGCGGCAGCCGCGGCCGCGCTGACGCCCCGGCTGACTCCGGGGCCCATCCACGGCGACGCGCTGCCCCGCAATGTGCACATCGGACCGGACGGGCCGGTCCTGGTCGACATGGAGACCTTCTCGGCCGATCTGCGCGAGCACGACCTGGTGGTCATGGCCCTCTCCCACGACCGCTACGGGCTGACCGACGAGGCGTACACGTCCTTCACCGAGACCTACGGCTGGGATGTGCGCGCCTGGGAGGGCTGCTCGGTGCTGCGCGGCGCGCGGGAGACCGCGAGCTGTGCCTGGGTCGCCCAGCACGCACCGGGCAACCCGAGGGCGCTGGCAGAGTTCGCACGCCGGGTGGCGTCCCTGCGGGACGGGGACGAGTCGGTGCGCTGGTACCCCTTCTGACCGGGACCGGGGCCGGGGCGGCGCCCGCCGGTCGGATTCCGACGGGGCCGGGGCGTCCGCCGGTCAGACCCGCTGCTCCGCCGGTTCCCGCAGCGGCCAGGTGCCGTCGACCAGTGCGGTGGCGTCGCCCTTGCGGCGCAGGAAGCTCTGGAAGTCCGCCGCCCAGTCCGCGTACCACTCGATCTGGCGGTGGTGCAGTTCCGCCGGGGTGAGGGCCGCGACCTTGGGGTGGCGGCCGGCTATCGCACAGGCGAGCCGGGCGGCGGCGAGGGCGTCGGCGGTCGCGTCGTGCGCGGTGCCGAGGACCACGCCGTACTCCGCGCAGACCGCTTCGAGATTGCGCTTGCCCCGGCGGTAGCGGTCGACGGCACGGTCGATCGTGTACGGGTCGATGACCGGGGCCGGGTCGATGCCGCCCAGCCGGTCGCGCAGGGACGGCAGTCCGTGCCGGCGCAGTTCGGCGGAGAGCAGGGTCAGGTCGAAGGCCGCGTTGTAGGCGACGACCGGGACGCCCGCCTTCCAGCGGTCGGTGAGGACGCCGGCGATGGCGTCGGCGACCTGGTCGGCGGGGCTGCCCTCCGTGGCCGCCCGCTCGTTGCTGATGCCGTGGACCGCGACCGCGTCCTCCGGGATCGGTACGCCCGGGTCGGCCAGCCACTCCCTGCGGCCCAGCGGTTCGCCCGCCCTGACCTCGATCACGGCCCCCGTGACGATCCGTGCCTCGCGCGGGTCGGTACCCGTCGTCTCCAGGTCGAAGCCGATCAGCGGCTCCCGGTGCCAGCCCATGGGCTGCCCCTTCTGTGTGGTGCGTTCCCCCAGTGGTTCCCACCTTCGCACGCACCACTGACAATCAGCGGATCGCGTTCCGCCCGACCGTCCGGAGGGCTTCCCACGGCCCGTTCACGACACCGGCCGGGAGTCCGCCCACATCTGCTCGAACTCCTCACGATAGGTGGGAAACAGTCCACCTTCCTCGGTATCGCCCGGCTTGACCACTTTGGTCCCGTTACGCAGGACCAGTACCGGCGCCTCCATGCCGCGGGACCGGCGCAGATGGTTCTGCACGACGGCGACACCGTCCGTTCCGTCGCCGTCCACGAGGTAGGCGGTGCAGCGGGGCGTCTCGTCGTAGACCTGGATCCCGAAGGCCGCGGGGTCGCGCAGCCGGGAGCGGACGCGGCGCATGTGCAGGATGTTCATCTCGACGCTGCGGCCGAGCTCACCGCGTTTGAGGCCGAGTTCGCGCTCGCGGCGCTTGACCGCGCTGGAGGCCGGGTTGAGGAACAGCAGCCGCACCCGGCAGCCGGCCTCCGCGAGGCGCACCAGCCGGCGCCCGGAGAAGTTCTGCACCAGCAGGTTGAGGCCGATACCGAGGGCGTCCAGCCGTCGGGCGCCGCCGAAGATGTCCTCGGCCGGGAACTGGCGCAGCAGCCGCACCCGGTCGGGGTGGACGGCGACGACGTCGGCGTACCGGTCGCCGACCAGGTCCTCGACGGCGTCGACGGGCAGCCGGCGCGCGGACGGCACGTCGCCGCCGGCGCCGAGCATCCCGAGGAGCCGCGCGGAGGCCCGTTCGGCCTGGCTGAGGACCGCCTCGGACAACGCGCGGTTGCGGGAGACGACGTTGCGGGTGACCTCCAGCTCGTCCAGGGCGAGTTCGACGTCCCGGCGGTCGTCGAAGTACGGCTCGAAGCAGGGCCAGTGAGCCACCATCAGCTCGCGCAGCTGCGGCAGGGTGAGGAAGGACAGCACGTTGTCGTCGGCCGGGTCGAGCAGATAGCCCTTGCGACGGCTGACCTCGCGCACCGCGACCGCGCGCTGCACCCACTCCTGTCCCGCGGGTCCGGCGGCGGCGACCACCCAGTCGTCGCCGTGCACGGGCTCGTAGACGGGCCGCAGCACGGCGGCCACGACCGCGCGCAGCCGCTGCTCGACGAGGTTGAGCCAGATGTAGGCACGGCCGGCCCGCTGGGCGCGGGTGCGCACCTCGCGCCAGGCGTCGGCGCCCCAGTCCAGCTCCGGCCCGATCGAACCCGCCGCGTCCATCGGCCGTGCCAGGGACACCGCGCCGGGCGGGCGTCCGTGGAACTGCTCCCTCGTGACCGCCGTCACCAGGGGCAGTTCCAGCCCTCCCGCGCCCACCCGCGTACCGCCTTCCACTCCCCGAACACTCCCGTCCCAACGATCAAGGAGAGTACTCCGCCTGCGGCGCACGGTGCAGCCCGATGGACAGGGTCGTTTCTCAACTTCCCGTATCCACGGGACCGTTCCGCCGGGCGGGCGCACGGGAGTGAGCTGATTCATAGCGGGACCGGGTGGTCGCGGGGTGGTGGGGGCCGCGACGGGGGTACGAGGTTGGCACTCCCTTTCGGGGAGACTCGGGGACACTCGGAGCCAAGGCGTCCCCCGGCGCCGTACACCTGGAAGAGTCGTAGCCATGCAGGTCTGGCCTGGCGAGGCGTATCCGCTCGGTGCCACGTACGACGGCGCCGGAACGAATTTCGCGGTCTTCACGGAAGCCGCGGACCGAGTAGAGCTGTGTCTGCTGCACGACGACGGCTCGGAGACGGCGGTCGAACTGCGGGAGAGCGACGCGTTCGTGCGGCACGCGTATCTGCCCGGTGTGATGCCCGGACAGCGGTACGGCTTCCGGGCGCACGGGCCGTACGCACCCGAGCGGGGGCTGCGCTGCAATTCGGCGAAGCTGCTGCTCGACCCGTACGCGCGTGCGATCAGCGGGGCGGTCGACTGGGGCGAGGAGGTCTACGGCTACCACTTCGGCCGGCCCGAGAGGCGTAACGACCTCGACTCGGCGCCGCAGACGATGACGTCGGTCGTGGTCAATCCGTACTTCGACTGGGGCGACGACCGGCGCCCCCGGACGGAGTACCACCACACGGTGATCTACGAGGCCCACGTCAAGGGCCTGACCATGCGTCACCCGGGGCTTCCGGAGGAGCTGCGCGGCACGTACGCGGGACTCGCCCACCCGGCGGTGATCGATCACCTGACCGAACTGGGCGTGACGGCACTGGAGCTGATGCCCGTTCACCAGTTCGTGAACGACCACCGTCTGGTGGACATGGGCCTCAGCAACTACTGGGGTTACAACACCATCGGCTTCTTCGCACCGCACAACGCGTACGCGTCCTGGGGCGACCGGGGCCAGCAGGTGCTGGAGTTCAAGTCGGCGGTGAAGGCGCTGCACGAGGCCGGGATCGAGGTGATCCTCGACGTGGTCTACAACCACACCGCCGAGGGCAACCACATGGGCCCGACCCTGTCCCTCAAGGGCCTCGACAACCCGTCGTACTACCGGCTGACCGACGACCCCCGGTACTACATGGACACCACGGGCACCGGGAACTCCCTGCTCATGCGGTCCCCGCACGTACTCCAGATGATCATGGACTCGCTGCGGTACTGGGTTCTGGAGATGCATGTCGACGGGTTCCGCTTCGACCTCGCGGCGACTCTCGCCCGCCAGTTCCACGAGGTGGACCGGCTGTCGTCGTTCTTCGACCTGGTGCAGCAGGACCCGGTGGTCTCCCAGGTGAAGCTGATCGCCGAACCGTGGGACGTGGGCGAGGGCGGCTACCAGGTGGGCAACTTCCCGCCGCTGTGGACCGAGTGGAACGGCAAGTACCGGGACACCGTACGGGACCTGTGGCGGGGCGAGCCGCGCACGCTCGCGGAGTTCGCCTCCCGGCTGACCGGCTCCTCCGACCTGTACCAGAACGACGGGCGCCGCCCGCTGGCCTCCATCAACTTCGTGACCTGCCACGACGGTTTCACCCTGCACGATCTCGTCTCGTACGACGACAAGCACAACGCGGCGAACGGCGAGGACAACCGGGACGGCGAGAGCCACAACCGGTCCTGGAACTGCGGGGCCGAGGGTGAGACCTCCGATGAGGAGGTACTGCGGCTGCGGGCCCGGCAGATGCGGAACTTCATCGCCACGCTGATGCTGTCCCAGGGCGTGCCGATGATCAGCCACGGTGACGAGGTGGGCCGTACGCAGCGGGGCAACAACAACGCGTACTGCCAGGACAACGAGGTGTCCTGGCTGGAGTGGCCCGCCGTGTCCGGTGAAGGGGAGGAACCGCGGCGGCGGTTGCTGGAGTTCACCCGCGCGATGGTGTGGCTGCGGAAGGACCATCCGGTCTTCCGGCGGCGGCGGTTCTTCCACGGCCGGCCGGTGGAGGGTACGCATGACGATCTGTCCGACATCGCGTGGTTCACGCCCGAGGGGGCGGAGATGACTCAGCGGGACTGGGATTCGGCGCGGGCTTCGGCGCTGACGGTGTTCCTGAACGGGAACGCGATCTCCGAGCCGGGGCAGCGGGGGAGCGGATCGCGGACGACTCGTTCCTGCTGATGTTCAACGCGTCGCCGAAGACGCTGGATTTCGTGGTGCCGGTGGATCATGGGCGGGAGTGGGAGGTGGTGGTCGACACGGCGCGGGAGGATGGCGTGCCGCCGGGGAGTGGGCCGAAGGTGGCGGCGGGGACGCGGCTGAGTCTGATGGATCGCAGTATGACGGTGTTGCAGCGGCCGGTGTAGTTCCGGGTTTTTCCGCCCCCGCCGCCCCTTCCCGTTCCCGTCCCCCGGGGGCGCTGCCCCGGACCCTCGCTCCTCAAACGCCGGAGGGGCTAATTACGAGCCCCTCCGGCGTTTGAGGAGCGGGGTCGGGGCGGAGCCCCAGTTTCGGGACGGGAAGGGGCGGCGGGGGCGAAAGAACAATCCACCCGCACCCCCGACGGAGGCCCCCATGACCCCACCCACCGCCACCTACCGCCTGCAGCTGCACCCCGGCTTCCCGTTCCGCGCCGCGGCCGACGCCGTCCCTTACCTCGCCGGACTCGGCGTGTCCCATCTCCACCTCTCCCCGTCCTCGAAGCCGTCCCCGGCTCACCGCACGGCTACGACGTCACCGACCCCACACGCGTACGCGAAGAACTCGGCGGCGAGCCCGGCCTGCGCGCCCTGGCCCGCATCGCGAGCGACCACGGCCTCGGGCTCGTCGTGGACATCGTCCCCAACCACATGGCGATGTCCCCCGCCACAACCCCGCCCTGTGGGAGGTACTCCGCGACGGCCCCACCTCCCCCACCGCACGCTGGTTCGACATCGACTGGGAGGCCCAGCGTGGCCAGGTACTCCTCCCGGTCCTCGGCGGACCGCTCGGCCAGGAGGCCGAACACCTCGAAGCCGACGGCGACGTGCTCCGCTACTACGACCACACCTTCCCCTGCGCGAGGGCACGGCCGCACTGCCGCTCCCGGAACTCCTGGACGCCCAGTGGTACCGCCCCGTGTGGTGGCGCCTGGCCCGGACCGAGCTGAACTACCGCCGCTTCTTCAGCATCTCCGAGCTGATCGGCGTACGCGTCGAGGACCCCGAGGTGTTCGAGGCCACGCACGCCAAGATCCTCGAACTGCTCCGGGAAGGCGTGATCGACGGGCTGCGCGTCGACCACCCCGACGGACTCGCCGACCCCGAGGGCTATCTGCGCCGGCTGCACGACGCCACGGGCGGCCGGTGGACCGTGGTGGAGAAGATCCTCTCCGACGGGGAGCCGCTGCCCGCCTCCTGGCCGGTGGCCGGCACCACCGGCTACGACGCCCTGCGGCAGGTGGACGGCCTGTTCACGGATCCGGCGGGGTTCGATCAACTGCTGGCCCTGTACCGCCGGTTCGCGGCCCCGCAGACGGACCGGGGCGGCGACTGGGACGCGACCGTGCGGCGCGCCGCGTACAAGGTGCTCACGCATGAGCTGGCAGCCGAGACGGACCGGCTGACCCGGGTCGCGGACCGGCTGTGCGCGACCTCGCCGGAGCCCGCGCTGCGCGACCGCGCGCCCTGGGCGCTGCGCACCGCCCTCCAGGAACTGCTGGTCCGGATGCGCGTGTACCGCCCCTACGGCACCGCCGACGCGGCCGCTGTCGTCACCGAGGAGGCCGCCGCCGAGGCCCGGCTCGCCTTCGCCGTCCCCGAGGAGGCCGGGGCGGTGGACGTCGTACGGGATCTGGTGCTCGGACGGTACGGGGACGGGCCGGCGCACGTGGAGTTCCGTACGCGGTTCGCCCAGACCGCGTCGGCGCTGCGCGCCAAGTCCGTGGAGGACACGGCGTTCTACCGCTATGTGCCGCTGCTGTCGGCGACGGAGGTGGGCGGGGACCCCGGTGATCCGGCGGTGTCCCCGGAGCGGTTCCACGCGTACTGCGCGCGCGTGCGGCGCGACTGGCCGTCGACGGGGACGGTCGTCTCGACGCACGACACCAAGCGCAGCGCGGATGTGCGGGCGGCGCTGCATGTGCTCACCGAGTGCCCGCAGCGGTGGGCGGACGTCCTGGCGGAGGTGACGCACAGCGGCGAGGGCGTGCCGGACGCGCAGCTGGCGTGGGCGGCCTGGCAGACGGTGTTCGGGCTCGGGGCGGTGGAGGACGCGGAGGAGAGGGTGCGGGGCGCGCTGCTGAAGCATGTGCGTGAGGCGGGGCTGTACACGAGCTGGACGGAGCAGGAGCCGTCTTATGAGGAGGCGGTGGAGCGGTTCGTGGCGGCGGGGCCGTGTGGGGTGCCGGGGGAGAGGGTGGCGGCGTTCCGGGGCTCTCTGGAGGCGCATGTCTCCGCCAATGTGCTGGGGACGGCGCTGGTGCAGCTGATGATGCCGGGGGTGCCGGATGTCTATCAGGGGACGGAGCGTGAGTTTCGGGCGTTGGTCGATCCGGACAACCGGCGGGGTGTGCGGTTCGGGGAGGGCGGGGGTGTGAAGGAGGAGGTGACTCGGGGGGCGTTGCGGTTGCGGTCTCGGCGGGCGGATGTGTTCGGGGCGGCGGGGACGTACGAGCCGTTGGTCGCCGAGGGGCCCGGGGCGGCGCATTGCCTCGCCTTCGCGCGGTCGGGTGAGGTGGTGGTCGCGGTGACTCGGCTGTCGTTGCGGTTGGCTGAGGCGGGGGGTTGGCGGGGGACTCGGCTGGGGTTGCCGGCGGGGCGGTGGGTGGATGTGCTGGACGGGGGGCGGTCGTTCGGTGGGGACACACCGGTGGCGTCGTTGTTCGGGCGGCTGCCGGTGGCGTTGCTGGAGCGGGTGGGGGACTGACGCGCGCCTGCCCCTGCCGGTGTGGGGGCTGGGCGGGGGGTGCGCGGCCCGGCGTTTGCGGGGTGCCTCCCCCACTCTCGGCTTCTCCCCACTCTCGGCTGCGCTCGAGCGGGGGACCCCCATGAGCGGGAGGTACCCCCACCGCCCACCCGTGCCGCCCTGGGGGTACCTCCCAGGCCTTTAAGGCACTGGGGGAGGCACGATTGCCCGCAGTTATGCAGGGGCACGGCGCGGCACGGGCGCCCGTGGGTGCGCGGCGCGGGCGTCTACCCCTCGTCCAGGGCGAAGAGTGTGCCCGTTTGGGCGGTCATCGTGCAGGGGTTGGGGAAGGTGTGGGTGTAGGTGATCGGGTGGCCTTGCCATTCGCCGGTCGCCTGGGCTGTCACGGGGGCGTAGACCAGCGGGCAGATAGCGTTCTCCCTGGGGGTGATGTCGGGGATGTGGCCGTTCGCCCTGGTCAGGTCGGCGCAGGCTTCGGCCGCGTGGCGGTGGCCGCGGGGCGGGTCGCAGCGGAGCATCGTGCCGTTCCCCGTCGCGGACGGTGTCTCGCCCTGGGCCACCGTGAGCAGCAGCCAGCTGTCCTCGCCGGCGGCGTCCGGCCGCGCGGGTGCCGCGCACGCGAGCAGGACGAGGGTGGCGAGCAGTCCCGCCCGTACGGTTCTCACCGAGGTGTGTGTCATTCCCGGTGCATCGGCACGGCGGTCCCCGGACCCCACCCCGGCTCACCCGAATGGAAGGGTCCGCGGCGGGCCAGCTCGAACGCGGCGAGGACCACGCGCGCCTGGTATTCGGCCTGGCGCGCGACCGTGATCCAGCGCGCCCCGAATCCGTCCCGGCAGTCGGCGCACCGGGCGTCGATGAGCCGGTCCAGCTCGGGCAGCGCCCCGCCGGATCGCGTCCGGCGCGGGTCACCAGCTGGTGCAGCAGTCCCGCCGTGCGCAGGGCGAGCCGGCGTCCGGCGAGGCGCAGGGCGGCGAGGCCGGCGGTGGTCATGGGGGCAGCGGATGCGCAGAATCGTTACCGCAATCGGGATCCCACGCGTCGGCGAGCCCGGGGCAGACCAGGAGGTAGTCGTCGACCGGGGCGAGCAGCCGCGCCGCGTCGGGTACGCCGGCGAGGTACGGCCTGATACGGGCGGTCAGGCCCGACAGCAGCAGGGTGTCCTGGCGCAACGTACGGCTGACGGACCGCAGCTCGGCCTCGGCGTCGGGGTGCGGGGAGCCGTCCTCGACGGCGGCCACGCCCCACATGGGCGCCTCGACGACCGCGGTGACGGTGCCGTACCGGTACGGGTGGAACCACGTCGACTCGACGGCGGCCTCGGTGATGGCGGCGGCGAGGTCACGGCGGTGCGGGGGCGGGATGCGGTAGACGGCGGGGCCGAGACGGGGCCAGTACAGGGCGTCGTAGGCGCCGAGTTCGCGCGGGACGCCGAGACGCGTGGCGATGGTCGCGACCCGCCGGTCCAGGCCCGGCAGGTCGTGGGTGAGTTCGACGAAGCCGCCGCCGATGTCGACACCGTGCAGGGAGCACTGGAGGAAGGGCCGCAGTTCGTCCTGGAGGGCGAGCAGGGTGCGGGTCTCGGGCAGCGCGGCCGCGGCGGCGCCGTCGGGCAGCCATTCGGGCTGCTCCAGGAAGCCGGGCCGGAAGAAGTTCCGGAAGTGCCGGCCGAGGGTGTACGGGCCGGTGAGCCAGCGTTCGTTGCGGCGCAGTCCGTCGGGGTCGAGGCAGAGCAGCAGGTTCCAGGTGGCGTCGGCGCCCTCGGTGAGCCGGGGTCGGCCAGGGCGCGCTCGGCCAGGCGCAGCACGGTGGCGCCGCCCATGGGTTCGTTGGCGTGCGGTCCGGCGACCACGAGGGCGTGGCGGCCGCCGTGGCCGACGCTGAGCAGCCACAGGGGGTGCCCGCGCGGGAGACGCCGACGCGGCGCAGCCGGGCGTCGCGGGGTGGCGGGCGACGAGGGCGGCGGCCCGCGCGCCCAGTTCGTCGACGGTCGGGTAGCGCAGGAGGGGCGGCAGGGCACACCTCCGTGAAGTCGCGCCGCCGCATCACCGGGAGTGCGGGGCGTACGCACAGTCAGTCACGACTTCGCGGGTACGTCAACACCGCCACGGCCCCGGGGACTTGCCCGGCGCCCGGCGGGGAGTTCGGCGGCCGGCTCGCCCCGGAGTCAGTGCGTGGCGAGCCGGTAGGAGATCTGGCCGAAGCCGATCTGGTCGCCCTCGCGGACGACGGCCGCGCCGACCACACGACGCCCGTTCACCGTGGTGCCGTTGGTGGAGCCGAGATCGCGCAGCACCCAGATGCCGCCCTGGTGGCGGAGTTCGGCGTGCACGCGGGAGACCGTCTCATGGCTGATCCGCAGCCCGCAGCCGGGGTCGCGGCCTATCCGCAGGGGGTGGCCGGTCGCCGGGTGCGGCAGCAGGAGCTTGGGGAGCTTCTCGGCCTGCCAGGCGCGGCGCAGCCGTACGGTGAATCCGGAGACGGCCGCCACGCTGCCGAAGACCACGCGCGAGAGGCGGCTTTCCTGCGGGAGGTCGGCGGTGAGCGCGGCGAGCTCGTCGGAACCGCGTGCCACGAGGGCGAGTTCCATCCGCCGGACGAACGTGTCGTGCGACAGGCGGCCCATGGCGACACCGTCCCGCAGCACGCTCAGCGCCTTGTCGCGCTCCGCGTCGGAGAGCCGCGCGGGGTACGTGGGGAACTCGAAGGACGACGTCACACCGCTGATTGTCGGTCAGTGAAGGCCGGGCTGTCCAGAAAGCGGGGAAACGGTCGCCGAGCGCGTGTGCCGTGCGACACCTGCCGCAAAGGGCGGATCCCCCGGCGAATTGATCTCCCATGGCGCACGATGGACGCGCTACCTCACAGTGAGCAGACGAAGGGGAACCGTCCGTGCAGTTCGAGGTGTGGGCACCGCAGGCCGGCCGAGTGACGCTCCGGTGCGAGGACGTCACGCGCGGGTTGGAGCGCGATCCGGAGCGGGAGGGGTGGTGGCGGGGGATGCCGAGGCGCGCGACGGCTCCCGGTACGGCTTCGCGCTGGACGACGGCCCGGTCCTGCCCGATCCGCGTTCGCGCCGCCAGCCGGACGGCCCGGACGGGCTGAGCGCGGTCGTCGACCACGACCGGTTCGGCTGGCGTACGGAGTGGGCGGGGCGTGCGCTGCCCGGCGCGGTGCTGTACGAGCTGCACGTGGGCACGTTCACGCGCGAGGGCACCTTCGACGCGGCGGCCGAGCGGCTCGGCCATCTCGCGGACCTGGGGGTGACGCATGTGGAGCTGATGCCGGTGTGCCCGTTCCCGGGTACGCACGGCTGGGGGTACGAGGGGTGTCGCTGTGGGCGGTGCACGAGCCGTACGGCGGGCCCGGGGGCTGAAGCGCTTCGTCGACCGGGCGCACGCGCTCGGGCTGGGTGTCGTACTGGACGTCGTGCACAACCATCTGGGGCCGTCCGGGAACCATCTGCCGCGGTTCGGGCCGTATTTCACGGACACGCATCACACGCCGTGGGGCGCGGCCGTCAATCTGGACGCGCCCGGATCGGACGAGGTGCGCGCGTTCCTCGTCGACAGCGCGCTGGCGTGGCTGCGGGACTACCGGATCGACGGGCTGCGGCTCGACGCGGTGCACGCGCTGGTGGACACGCGGGCGTGCCACTTCCTGGAGGAGCTCTCCGGGGCCGTGGACGCCCTCGCCGCCGACACCGGCCGGCCGCTGTTCCTGATCGCCGAGTCGGATCTGAACGATCCGCGGCTGATCACGCCTCGCGCGCAGGGCGGTCTCGGGCTGCACGCGCAGTGGAACGACGACTTCCATCACGCGCTGCACACGGCGCTGACCGGTGAGGGACAGGGCTACTACGCCGACTTCGCGCGGGCCCCTTCGCGGCCCTCGCCAAGACGCTCACCGGCGGGTTCTTCCACGACGGCACGTATTCAGGTTTCCGGGGCCGGCACCACGGCCGCCCGCTGGACCTGGACCGGGTGGCCGGCCACCGGCTGCTCGGCTACAGCCAGACCCACGACCAGATCGGCAACCGGGCCCGCGGCGACCGGCTGGCCGCGCTGGTCTCCCCGGGCTGCTGGCCTGCGCGGCGGCGCTGACGCTGACCGCTCCGTTCACCCCGATGCTGTTCATGGGCGAGGATGGGCGGCGGGCACGCCCTGGCAGTTCTTCACCGACCACACCGACCCGGAGCTGGCGAAGGCGGTGAGCGCGGGCAGGCGGCGGGAGTTCGCGGCGCACGGCTGGGCCGAGCGGGACGTGCCCGATCCGCAGGACCCCGCCACCCGCGACCGCTCCTGCCTGGACTGGTCGGAGCCGGAGCGCGAGCCGCACGCGCGCGTGCTGTCCTGGTACCGGGACCTGATCGCCGTGCGCCGCGAACAGCCGGACCTCACCGACCCGGACCTCGGCGACACCAAGGTCGCCCACGACCAGGAGCACCGCTGGCTGGCCTTCCGGCGGGGCGACGTCCGGGTGGCCGTCAACCTCGGCAGGGAGCCGGCGGCGATCCCGCTGGGCGTCGCCGACGCGCGCGTACTGGCGGCGTGGGAGCCGGTGGAGCCCCGGGCCCGGACGGGGTACTCCGGCTGCCCGCGGAGTCGGCGGTGGTGCTGCTGCGGGCGTAGGCGGCTGCGGGCGGCTCTCGGGCGGGGCGCCCGGTCAGGGCCTGCGCGCCGGCGGCGTACCGCCGCGGGAGCGGGTTGTCTACGGGGCCTCGTCGCCGCCGCCGAGGTCGCTCACGCGTTCCAGCATGATCGGTTCCCAGGCGTGGCGCAGGCGGGCGCGGGGACCGGGCCGCGGGGTGGCCGTGCCGCCGGTGAGGGTGTCGGCGAGGTGGAGGACGGCGTCGCAGCGGGCCAGCCACAGGCCGCGCAGGCAGGGGCGGGCGCCGTAGCCGGCGAGGGTGGCGGCGCGTACGGCGGCCGGGGCGCCGACGGCGAGCGCGAGGCCCGCGATGTCCTCGGCGGGGTCGCCGACCACCGCCGCGTCCCAGCCGAGGACACCCCGTACGCGCCCGTCCGCGCTGACCACGAGATGCCCGCCGGTGAGGGCGTGGTGGACGAGCACGGCCGTACCGGGCTGGGAGGCGAGCTGGACCGCGGCGTGCGGGGTGAGCCCGTTCAGCCGGACCGGGTCGAACTCGTCGGCGGCGGCGAGCCGTTCCGCGGCCCCCACGGTGGCCCGGCGCAGGACCTCCAGGGAGCGCGGGGAGACGCGTGGCACGCCGAGCGTCTCCGCCTGCCGTACCGGCACCTCCCGCAGCCCCGCGAGCAGCCCCGCCAGGTCGGCCTCGCCGACGGCCGACACGGTGTGCTCCACCCCCGTCCCGCCGGTCAGCCGGTTGTCCAGGACGCAGAACAGGCCGGGCGCCCACTCGCCGTGCGCCACGGCGGACGGCAGCGCGACCGGGACGTGCGGGCGGACGAGGTCGCGCAGCCGCAGTTCGCGGCGCCGGAGCGTGCTGGTCTCGCGGTCCGGGGCGAGGCGCAGCACATGGCGGGTGCCGACCCACCAGGTGGCGGGGCCGGCGCCTTCGGCGAGGGGCCGGACGTCGGGTTCCGCGCCGCCGCCGTCGTCCAGCAGGGTGCGGGCCAGCCGGCGGACGGTGTCCGCGGTGGGGTCGGTGCCTGGGTCATGGGCGCGCCGTTGCCGTTCGGGGAGGCGGTCAGGGGGCGTGAGGAGCCGCTCAGTCCACTATGACCATCTCCCGCTCGGTGTTGTTCAGCCGCCGCCCGCCGTCCTCGGTCACGGTCACGATGTCCTCGATGCGCACACCGAACCGGCCGGGCAGATAGACGCCCGGTTCGACGGAGAAGCACATGCCGGGGACGAGGGCTGCTCCTCGCCCTCGATCATGTACGGCGGTTCGTGCGTGGTGACGCCGATGCCGTGGCCGGTGCGGTGGATGAAGTACTCCCCGTAGCCGGCGTCGGCGATGACCGCGCGGGCGGCCCGGTCGACCTCCTGGCAGGCGACGCCGGGCCGCACCGCGCCGAAGCCGGCCTGCTGCGCCTCGCGCACGAGGTCGTGCACCCGGCGTTCCTCGTCGGTGGGTTCGCCGACGTGGACGGTGCGGGAGGTGTCGGAGCCGTAGCCGTCCTTGAGGCCGCCGAAGTCGAGGACGACCATGTCGCCGTGTTCGATGACGCGGTCGCCGATCTCGTGGTGCGGGTTGGCGCCGTTGGGTCCGGAGGCGACGATCGTGAAGTCGACCTGGGAGTGTCCGAAGCGGCGCAGCAGGGCGGCGAGGTCGGCGGCGACGTCGGTCTCGCGGCGGCCGGCGAAGGCGACCCGCCGGATCTCCTCGAAGGCGGCGTCGGCGGCGGCCCCGGCGGCGGCCAGGAGCTCCAGCTCGGCCGCGTCCTTGACGGCGCGCAGCATGGGCAGGGCCTCGGTGAGGGAGGCGTACGAGGTGCCGGGCAGGGCCGTCCGCAGGCCGAGCAGATGCATGGCCCAGGCGTTGTCGCTGATGCCGAACCGGCCGTTCGCGTCCAGCAGGGCGGCGGTGGCCGCGTAGGGGTCCTCGCCGTCGGTCCAGTCGCGCAGGGTGAGGGCGAAGGCGCCGAGGGCGCGCTCGGCGTCGGGGGCCTCCAGGGTGGGGACGACGAGCACGGGTCGCGGCCGGCGGCCAGGACCAGCAGGGTGAGCCGCTCGGTGGCGGCGGGCGGTGTGTAGCCGGTGAGCCACACCAGGTCGGGGCCGGGTGCCACCAGCAGTCCGGCGAGCCCGGCGTCGGCGGCCTGCCGCGCCGCACGCTCCCTGCGGGCCTGGTGGTCGTCGGCGGTGAAGGACGCGGACGCGGCGCCGGTCATCGGGGGCCTCCCAGGGCGGACGTCAGGTTACGGGCAGCATCCTGCCCGCCGGACGGGGTGGCGCGAGCCGGTTGCCGGTGTTCGCCCGGCGGAGCACCGCGGCTGATGCCCGATCATTGCGGCGCCGCGAGAACTAATGGTTCGATCGCACCGGACCGTTGGCCACATCATCGGGGAGGCATCCGGCCGTGCTCGTACTCGCGCACATCAGCGATCTGCATCTGGACGGCACCGCGCGGGCGACCGAGCGCGCCCGGCGGGTACGGGACCGGCTGTGGGAGCTGCCGGCCGCGCCGGACGCGCTGCTGGTGACCGGGGACATCGCGGACCACGGCGCCGAGTCCGAGTACGAGGAGGCCGCCCGGCTGCTGGGACTGCGCGACGGCACGGCCCTGTTCCCGGTGCTGACCTGTCCGGGCAACCACGACAGCCGGGCCCCGTACCGCAAGGCACTGCTGGGCGAGCCGGCCGCCGACGGACCGGTGAACAGCGTGCGGGTGCTGGACGGCGGCGCGGTACTGATGTGCGACTCCAGCATCCCGGGCCGCGACGACGGGGAACTGGACGCGGAGACCCGCGCCTGGATCGAGTCGGTGCTCGACGGACTCGACGACGGTCTGCCGGCCCTGCTCGCCTTCCACCACCCTCCGGTGCCGCTGCACCACCCCTGCCCGACTCCTACCCCTGCGCTCCCCGAGCGGCTGGCCGCCCTGCTGGCCCGCCGCCCCCAGGTCGCCGGGCTGATCACCGGTCACGCCCACACCCCGGCCGCGACCACCTTCGCGGGCCGGCCGGTGCTGGTGGGTCCGGGCGTGACCTGGACGCTGCGGCTGCCCTGGGAGGGCGAGGGGATCGCGGACCGGGACGCCCCGGTCGGCCTCGCCTTCCACGTCCTGGACGACGAGGGCCGGCTGACGACCCACTTCCGCGTGGTCACGTGACGATGCCGGGGACGGCCGTCAGCTGCTGGTAGCCGCCGCCTCGATGGCGCACCGTCAGTCTCACCTCGTCGCCCGGCCGGGAGCGGGCGACGGCCCGTGCCAGGTCGGCGGCGGAGCCGACCCGGGTGGCGCCGAAGGCGAGGAGGACGTCGCCGCGTACGAGACCGGCCGAGAAGCCGGGACCGGGCATGTGCACGCCGACGACCAGCGCCCCGGGTCTCCTGTCGTCGGCGACCTCCACACCGAGCCGGGTGACGGGCGCGGACGGCGCGGCGGACCGCACCACCGGCGCGGCCATGGGCAGCTCCCCGCCTGCCGCTTCAGCTCGGTCGGCCCGCCCGTGTCCACGAACGTGACCCCCACCGCCCCCAGCCCGGCCCCGGACAGCACCAGCAGCGCACCGGCCAGGACCCTCAGCAGCACGACGAGCAGCCGCCGCCCGCGCCGCCGGGCGGGCGGGCCGGCACCCGGCCCGCCGCCGGGCCCCCGCCCCTCCCGGCCCCGTCGCCGGGCATCGGCCTGGGCCGCAACGCGGTCTGTTCCATGGTTGCCTCCGCCTCCGGTACCGGCTGGGTCAGGACTGGTCGGGTCGGGTCGGGTCGGGTCGGGTGTCAGACGAGCACCGGCCGTGCCGGTGTCCGGTCCGGGGCGAAGCCGTGGACCCGGTTGGACAGGTACTCGTCCTTGTAGCGGTCGACGCTGCGGTGCCAGTTGAGGATGCCCGCCATCCAGTTGCGCAGGTCCGCCACATAGCCCCGCATGATCGCCCGTGCCTCGTCCGAGAGCCGGAAGTCGTCGTACACGACGGGCAGTTCGTGCTCCACCACATGCTCGAACTGGCGCATGCGCTGGTTCATCAGGTCCTGCACCACGGGCAGCGCGGTCGGATAGTCGACGCCGAAGAAGTTCTGCACGACCAGGACCGCGTTGTGGACCTCGCCCTCGAACTCGATCTCCTTCTGGTAGGAGAAGACGTCGTTGAGGAGGCACGCGTAGTCGATCGCCGCGTTCTCCAGGGAGCGGACGGGTCCGCTGCGGTAGACCTCCGGCGGCACCGCGGGGCCGTGCCCGGCGCGGCACAGCCCGAGCGTGAGGTCGGAGCCGAAGGTGGCGCGCCGCATCTCCAGATAGTCCACGGGGTCCGGGACCCGGTGCTGGATCTGGTTGGACAGCTCCCATACCCAGGCCTCGGTCATGACGTCGACGGCCGCCCGCAGAGGCCGGCGTTCGTCGGGCGTCATACCGGCCGTGGTGCGCGCCCACAGGTCGATCAGGGACCGCTCCATGGCGTTGACGGGCGGCGGCGGCACCTCCTCGGGGCTGAGGGGCATGCACCCCGACAGCCGGGCGGTGGTGAGCCGGGCGGCGGCCAGATCACGGCGGTGGCCGTAGACGAGCGGGTAGTAGTCGTCGCCGTAGGTGCCGAAGGCGAGCCAGCCGGAGGCGAGGTCGAGCTGTTCCTGGGTGGCGTCCGGGTCGAGGCCCGCCGCGCACAGGGCGAGGTCGCAGCTCTCCAGCTTGTCCTCGTCCCAGACGCCCTCGCCGAGGATGCCCATCCGCCGCGACCACTCCAGCAGATGCCCGCGCGCGCCGTCGAGGGCGGGGCTGAGCGCCAGCGGGAACGGCATCCGGATGTCGGGGATGACCGACGGGCCGACCTTCTGGTACGGCACGTGTGTGGGCGCGCAGCCGCTCGGCGCCCGCCGAGGCGAGGAGCGCGCCGACGTCGGCGGCCGAGGTGCCGGGGCCGGACGGGGACTGCCAGGGGAGGCGGAACGCGCGCCCTCGTTCATGTAGCGGCTGGAGCGCAGATGCCATTCGTGGCCGCCGGACTGCCAGTCCTGGAGGCCCTTGGTGTAGGCCGCGATCGCCGCGGTCCCGGCCGGGTTGAGTCCGTTCTCCAGCGCGACGGCGGGGACTTCGGTGAACGCGGTGTGCTCGAACTGGTGCAGCCGCGAGGTGAGGACGTCGTTGACGATGTCGGCGGCCTCCTGGGTGGTGCAGCCGAAGAAGGTCTCCAGGACGAGGACGCCGTTGCTGAGTTCGCCCTCGTCCTCGACCTCGCGCTGGTAGGAGAACAGGTCGTTGCGCAGGTGGACGGCGTCGGAGAAGGTCTCCATCAGCACCCGGAGCGGCCTGGTCCCGGCGACGGCGGCGGGGACCTCGGCGGTCGCGTACTCCACGAGCCCGGCCGACCAGGGGCGCCGCCGACCTTGCGGCGCATCTCGATGTATTCGACGGGGTTGGCGATCCGCCCCTCGTTGATGTTGGACAGCTCCCACATGGACTCGTTGAGGAGGTGCTCGGTGGCGACGGCGAACCGGCGGCGCCAGTCGGCGGACATCGCCGGCACGGTGCGGGCCCACAGGTCGGCGAGGCCCGCCTCGACCGGGTTCTCCGGCTCGGGGACGCCGGCCGCCGGGTCGAGCGGCATGAACAGCGGCAGCCGGTCCAGATGGGCCTTGCCGGCGGCGCGGTCCTGGCTGCGCTTGAACTTCTCCAGGAAGTGGTCGTCGAAGAAGAAGACCCACACGTACCAGTCGGTGATGAGCGAGAGGGCGGGCCCGTCGCAGTCGGGGTGGGTGTAGGCACAGAGCAGGCCGTAGTCGTGCGCGTCGAGGTCGGCCTGCTCCCAGACCCCGCTGCCCTCCAGCATGCCCATCTCACGCGCCCACTCGGTCGAATGGGCGCGTGCCTCGTCGACATGCGGGTTGAGTCGCGCGGGGTGCGGCAGGTAGAAGTGCGGGAGTTCGAACGGCTGCGTCATGGCCGGGGGCTACCCGTGGCCCGCCGGGGGCATCCGTCCGGCCGGGCATGATCACACATTCGCGTGAACCGTGCCCCGTACGGGAATTGTGGAAGCCAGGGGTGTCTGACACATGAGCGCGGGAGAAGGAGTGCCAGACGCCGCGACGCCGCGGGCATGTGTCAGACACCCCTAGGTACGGACCTGGATCAGTGCGTGGGTGCCGCCGGTGCGCCAGCGCCGCCCCTCCGCCGCGTCCAGCGCCGCCTCGGTCTGGGCGGTGAGTCCGGTGATCACGTCCGACTTCAGGGTGCGCAGGGCGGCGACCGGCCCCGGAAAGTAGGCCGTGACCTCGGCGAACGGTGTGGTCGGGGGCCAGTACCGGTCGCCCACGAGCCGACGGTAGTTGAGGTCGCCCTTGACGATGGTGAGGGTGGCGTCGGCGAAGTCCGCGCGGAGGTCGTCCGGCATGTCGGCGTACGGCAGCGGGGCGCAGGAGAACGGGTGCGCGCGCAGGACGAGCCGGCCGTCGGTGAGGGCGGACCACAGCGCGCGCCCGTACTCGGCGGCCGCTCCCCGGCGCCGGTGAGCCGCCGCACCGCGTCGAGGACGTCGGCGGTGGTGGCGTCGGAGACGTAGTACGGGTACGGCTTGATGTGCAGCACCGCCCGGCCGATCCGGCCGTGGGCCAGCAGATGGGCGATGAGCAGGAGGTCCGGGACGAGTTCACGGCCCGCGTTGTCGGCGACGAGGCACAGGGTGCCGGTGCCGGAGGCGGCGAGCAGGGACCACAGCCGTTCGCTGTCGTCGGCCACCAGGGCGGGTACGGCGGCCTTCTCCTCGGCGCCCTCGGCGGACAGCCGGAAGCCGAGGTCGGCGCGGTTGCCCCACAGGGAGCCGTGCAGCAGGGCGCGCGCCCGCTCGTGCTCCGGGCGGCCGGTGAGGTCGTCGAGCGCGGCCAGTTCCTCGTCCGTGGCCGGTGAACCGAGTTCGGCGAGTTTGGAGGGGCGGAACAGGTCGACGCCCTGCCAGGGCCCGGGGGCGAAGTAGCCCACGGCGTCCAGCAGTCGGCGGTAGAACCAGCTCTCGGACCACAGCCACGGCACGGCGAACCAGGAGCGGCCGGCGTAGCTGTCCGTGCCCCAGGTCTGCCAGCGTTCCCGGTCGTGCGCGTCGGCGGGGAGGGTTCGATCGTGCCCTGGGCGCACTCGGTGAGCAGCGCGTCGAGCGCGCGCTGCCGCTCCGGCCCGTACGGGAGGGCCTCGCGCACCTGCCGGACGATCGCGGGGTGCCGGTCGGCCAGCACGCCGCGCGGGAAGGTACCGGGTTCGTCGCCGAGGATCACGGGCGCGGTGGGGTGATCGGACATACGGATCACCGTAACGCGCCGCGGATCAGACCGGTGCGATCTCCCGCTCCAGCCGTGCGGCCAGGCTGAGATAGCGGGCGCGCCGGGTAACGGGGACCAGCCCCTGATGAGGAGCTGCCACATCTCGGCCGTACGGCGGGGCTGCCGGGCGACGGATTCGCGGGACCGGCCGACGACGCGGGTGCCGACGAAGAAGCAGACCAGGGAGTGCGCCACGACGTCGATGTCGACGTCCTGGTGGACGTCGGCCTCCTTGACGGCGCCGAGGAGCCGGGCCGTGACGATGTCCAGCCACTCGGTGAAGGGATGGCTGAGCGGGGGCGCGGGCGGGTGCCGCCGGTGGCGAGCCGCAGTCCGGCCCGCAGGACCGGGTCCTCGGCCGACATCCTGGCTATGCAGAAGGTGAGGCGCATCAGCGCCTCCAGGGAGGTGTGCCCCCGCAACTCGGTGTCCCTGGCGAGCCGTCGGCTGGTCGCGGACTGGAGTTCCAGGATCGCGTGGGCGAGGTCCTCCTTCGCCGCGAAGTGGAAGTAGAGGGCCCCTTGGTGACCCGGGCGTGCTCGACGATGTCGCTGAGACTGGTCGATTCATAGCCCTGCCGGTCGAACAGTTCGGCGGCGGCCGTGATGATCGTCGCGCGGGTCTGTTCGGCTCGTACCTGCCTCGCCATCGTCTGAACTCCTGAGCCGCAAAGGAACGGGTCATGCCGTTTGTTTTAACGCCGAGTACACGATAGCTCACCCTGCGACAGGGGTCATCAGGCTGGATTCGCCCCGGACTTGGACACAGTGGCCATAACGAACGCGCTCTGCGAAAGAAAACAGCATGTCCGGTATCTAAGTCTGTCAGGTGCCGGCACAAAGAGAACGGCGGGCCGGGCGACCACGGGGAATCCCGTCGGCGGTGAACGCGGCCGGGGTTCCCCGCGTACTGCCCGGAGGAATTCCCGCGTTCCTCCGAAGGAGGCGGTCCGGATGCCCCGGACGACCGCACACCGCACCGCGCTCGCCGCGGCCCTCGCGACCCCCTGCTGCTGCCGCTGTGGGCCGCGGCACCGGCGGCCGCGCACGGGGCGCCGACGGATCCCGTGAGCCGGGTCGTGGCCTGCTCGCCCGAGGGCGGCGGGCGTGCGGGCTCGGCGGCCTGCGTGGCGGCGGTGGCCGCGAACAGGGCGCCGTTCACGGCGTGGGACAACCTGCGGGTGGCGGGCGTGGCCGGCCGCGACCGGGAGCTGATTCCGGACGGGAAGCTGTGCAGCGGGGCCTGCCCGCCTACCGGGGTCTCGATCTCGCCCGTGCGGACTGGCCGGCGACCCGGGTGAGCCCCGGCGGTGCGCTGCCGATGACGTACGTCTCGACGATCCCGCACTCCGGCACGTTCCGTATGTATCTGACGAAGCCCGGCTACGACCCGGCGAAACCGCTCACCTGGTCTGCTCTGGCCCAGAAGCCGTTCGCGCAGGTCACGGACCCGGCGCTGACGAACGGCGCCTACCGGTTCCGGGCGACGCTGCCGTCGGACCGGACGGGGCGTCACGTGCTGTACACGATCTGGCAGAACAGCAGTACGCCGGACACGTACTACTCGTGCTCGGACCTGGTGTTCCCCGAGAAGGAGAAGGAAAAGGAGAAGAGGGCGGCGGAGCCGGCGGCCGGGACGGCTCCGGCGCGACCGTCCGCGACGCCGAGCCCGAAGACGGCGAGCACCCCCGCGGCTCCCGCGCCCCCGGCCACCCCGGCTTCGACCGCCCCCTCGCGAAGGCCACCACCGCCACCACCACCGCCGCCGCCCCGTCCGGCCCCTCCGCCCCTTGCTCGCGGGCGGCGCCGCCGCCGTGCTGATGGTGACCGGTGGCACGGCGCTCGCCTTGCGGCTGCGCCGGCGCTGAAGGAAGGAGCCGCGGCGGGCCCGTACCGTCCGTTCGGTCCGGAGTCCGCAGGTGACGTCGCTTCACTCACGGTTCATCACGATGCGGCAGCATCACCTCACTTCACGTGGCTGTTCACTTGACGACCAGTGGTTCCACAGGGTTGGCTCCGGGCCGTGAGAGTCATCCGTTCGGCGTACACGTGTGGTGCCGTCGGGGCTCCCCTTTCCGCTCTTGCTCGGCCGTACAGCGAGGTCCGTACTCGTCATGAACACTCGTCCCCCGTCCCTCCGCCTTCCCAGACGCCGTCTGGTGGCGCTGGCAGCCGCCGTCGGTCTGCTGGCGACCGGCTGTTCCGCCTTCGGCTCGGACGACGACTCCTCGGGCTCCGGCGCGAGCACGTCCGGCTCCGGAGGGATGAAGGTCACCATGGTGACCCACGGGGACGAGGGCGACGCCTTCTGGGACCGGGTGCGCAAGGGCGCCGAGACGGCGGCCGCCAAGGACGGCATCGAGCTGACGTACGTCAGCGACCCGGACCCGGCGGGACAGGCGGAGCTGGTCCGCGAGGCGGTCCGCGCCGGTGTCGACGGCATCGCGCTGACGCTGGCCAAACCGGCCGCCATGAAGGGCCCGGTGAACGAGGCACGAGCCGCGGACATCCCCGTGGTCGGGCTGAACTCCGGTATCGACGCCTGGAAGTCGTCGGGGCTGCTGGAGTACTTCGGCCAGGACGAGAGCGTGGCGGGCCGGGCCGTCGGCGACAAGCTGAACGAGCTCAAGTCCCGGCACGCCCTGTGCGTCGTCCACGAGCGCGGCAACGTCGCCCTGGAGGCCCGCTGCGCCGGCGTGCGGAAGACGTTCGGCGGGACGACCGAGAACCTCTACGTGGACGGCACCGACATGCGCGCCGTCGCCGGCATCATCACCGCCCGGCTGCGGCAGGACCCGTCCATCGACGAGGTCGTCACCATGGGGGCGGCCTGCGCCCTCACCGCGGTCGACGCCGTCGCGGAGGCGGACAGCAAAGCCGACATCGCCACCTTCGACCTCGACCAGGAGATCGTGGACGCGGTGCGCGGCGGCAACATCCGGTTCGCCGTCGACCAGCAGCCCTATCTGCAGGGCTACCTCGCCGTGGACGCGCTGTGGCTGCACCGGACCAACGGCAACATCAGCGGCGGCGGGGTCGCGCCCGTGCTCACCGGGCCGGCGTTCGTCACGAAGTCCAACTCCGCCTCGGTCGCCGGGTTCGCCGCCGCGGGCACCCGCTGACGGGCCCGTGCGTACCCTCCCTCCAACCGAACGCCCTAGGACCACGATGTCTCCACGGACAGGTGCCCGGCGCCGTCTCGGCTCCATACGTCTCTCGCTGTTCCTCCTCGCCCTGGTGCCCAGCGTCACCCTCGCCGGTATCTGGGGCCTGACGACGATCCAGATGTTCTCCGAGGGGCTGCAACTGCGCTCCCAGACCGAACTGAGCCGGTCCACCGGCGCGATGGGCACCCACGCCACGCTCGCCCTGCAGCAGGAACGCCGGCTCACCGCCGCCTGGCTGGCCGAGCCGAAGAGCTCCCGGACCGCCCTCGACGCACAGCGCGGGCGGACCGACGAGGCGGTGGCGAAGCTGGTCGGACGGGCCGACGCGATCGCCGAGGCACCGGCCCGCATCTCGGACCGGATGTACGGCGTCCTGGGCTCCGTCGGCAGCCTCGAGTACTACCGGGACCAGATCGACCGGCCCAGCGACATCACCGCCGCGGAGGCGCTCGACCAGTACACCTCGATCATCGACGATCAGATCCACGCCTTCCAGGAGCTCTCCCAGGTCGACGACGGCGACCTGACCTCGCAGGCCGGACCGCTGGTCTCACTGGAGCACGCGGCCGAGCTGATCTCCGAGGAGGACGCGCGGCTCACCCTCGCCTGGCCCGCCGGCCGTCTGGACACCGAGGGCTGGAGCGACTTCGCGAAGCTGGTCCACACCCGCCGCTGGCTGGTCGACGACCAGATCGTGCCGTCCCTGCGCGGCGAGACCAAGGCCCAGACCGAGCGGATCCTGCAGAGTGCCGAGTGGCGTGCCCTGGAGGCGGTCGAGGACCAGATCCTCGCCACCCCGCCCACCGGTGAGGAGCGCACGGTCGACCTGCCGGACCTGCGGGAGAGCTGGGCGAAGGCCATGGACCGGGTCTCCCCGCAGTACGCCACCATGATCCGGGAGCAGACCGACGCACTGCTCACCCGCAGCGCCGACGAGGCCCGCAGCCTGCTGGTGACGGCCGCCTCGCTGAGCGCGGCCGGACTGCTCGCGCTGCTGCTGTGCGTCGGCCTGTCCTGGCGCATCACCCGCTCGCTCTCCCGCCGGCTGCGCGGACTGCGGGTGGCCACCCTGGCCCTCGCCGAGGAGCGGCTGCCCGACGTGGTGGCCCGCCTGGAGCGGGGCGAGAAGGTCGACCCCGAGTCGGCGACCACCCCGCTGGACTACGGCCACGACGAACTGGGCCAGGTGGCACAGGCGTTCAACACCGCGCAGCGCACCGCCGTGCACACCGCCGTCGAACTCGCCGACACCCGGCGCGGTTTCCAGAAGGTCATCCTCGGTATCGCGCGGCAGAGCCAGAACCTGGTCAACCTCCAGCTCAGCAAGCTCGACGCGCTGGAGCGCCGGCACACCGACCCCGAGGTCCTCAAGGGCCTGTACGAACTGGACTCCACGGCCAGCCAGTTGCGCCGGTACGAGGAGAACCTGGTCATCGTCAGCGGTGAGCGCCCCGGCCGTTCCTGGAGCGAACCGGTCGCGCTGATCGACATCGTGCGCAGCGCCATCGGCGAGGTCGCCGAGTACCAGCGGGTGGAGCTGCACACCGACGAGGAGGTGTCCGTCGCGCCGCCCGCGGTGGCCGACGTCATCCATCTCCTCGCCGAGCTGATCGACAACGCGACCGCGTACTCGCCGGCGCCGAGCCCCGTCTGGGTGCGGGCGGCGATGGTGGCCAAGGGCCTCGTCGTCGAGATCGAGGACCGGGGCCTCGGCCTGTCGGACGACGACTACGCCTCCCTGAACGGCCAGTTGGCGAAGCCGCCGCAGTTCGACGTGGTGGCGCTCGCCGACGACCTGCGGCTCGGCATGTTCGTGATCTCCCAGCTCGCCCACCGGCACGGGATCGGTGTGACCCTGCGGCCCTCGCCGTACGGCGGGACGACGGCGATCGTGCTGATCCCGGACGAGATCGTGGTGCGGGACGCGGTGTCCGGCGGTGCGCGCGCGCAGACCGGCACGGACCGGGCGGACGTGAACGGCCGGATCGACGCCCCCGGGAGACGGTGACCGCCGGCGCCGCCGAGTCCCGGCAGGCGACCGCGGTACGGACCGCGCCCGCCCCGGACGCCGCGCCGGAGCCCGCCCCGCGGAAGGACGGACTCGTCCCGCTCCCCGCCGGGTGCCGCAGACCAGTCTGGCCGCCGAACTCCTCGAGGACTCCGCGCCGGACGCCGACGACGACACCTCCGACTTCACCGCGGAACACGCCGCCTCCTCCCTCGCCGGCTTCCAGCGCGGCACCTCCCAGGCCCGGGACGACGACACCGATGACGCGGACGGGACGGCCGCGCCGGCCCACGTGCCCGCCGCCCCCGACGAACTCCCGACTCCGCCCGCCGACCGCTGACCGCCGACCGTTCACGAAGGAACACCGTCATGACACGCCCCATCCCCGCCACCCACACCCAGCTGGACCAGCTGCTGACCGGACTCGTCGAGCGGTTCGCCGATGTGAACCAGGCCGTGGTGCTCTCCGAGGACGGACTGGTGGTGAGCAAGTCCACCGGCTTCCTGCGGGACGACGCGGAGCGCCTGGCGGCGACCGCGTCCGGGCTGATGAGCCTCAGCAAGGGCGTCAGCATGGACTTCCGCGGCGGTCCGGTGCGTCAGGCCCTCATCGAGATGGCGCACAGCTACCTGATCCTCACCTCGGCCGGCCCCGGCGCCCATCTGGTGGTGCTGACCGGGCCGGGCGCCGACGTCGGCGTGGTGGCGTACCAGATGAACATGCTGGTGAAGAAGATCGGCGAGCACCTCAGCGCGGCCCCGCGGGACATCGCCGGGCCCGCCGCCGCCGACCCCGGCGTGTGAGGTGGGCGGAAGCGACTCGGCGGGCCGTCTCGTACGGCCGTTCACCCTGACCGGTGGCCGGACCCGGCCCAGCCGCGCCGACTTCACGCTCATCACCACGGTGACGGCGGTGGAGCCGCAGCCCGAGGGGCGGCGCGGCCGCAGCCCGAGCATGCCCGGATCCTGCGGCTGTGCGCCGCGCCGGTGGCCGTCGCCGAGATCGCCGCGCGTCTCGACCTCCCCATGAGCGTGGTCGTCATCATGCTGTGCGACCTGCTGGAGGCGGGCCGGATCAGCATCCACCCCCGCACCCCGTCAACCGCACCACCCCGGATCTGGATCTGCTGCAGAAAGTGAGGGAGGGCCTTGGCCGGCTCTGACACCACCGCCGCGCGTCCGGCACCCGACACGGTCAAGATCCTCATCGCCGGTGGCTTCGGCGTGGGCAAGACGACCATGGTCGGCTCGGTCAGCGAGATCGCCCCGCTGCGCACCGAGGAGCCGCTCACCATGGCGGGCCTGGACGTCGACGACCTCGACGGTGTCGAGGAGAAACGTGCCACCACGGTCGCGCTGGACTTCGGCCGGATCAGCGTCTCGGACGACCTCGTGCTGTATCTCTTCGGAACGCCGGGTCAGCAGCGGTTCTGGTTCATGTGGAACGACCTGGCCCTGGGCGCGCTCGGCGCGGTGGTCCTGGTGGATGTGCGCCGGCCCAAGACGAGTTTCGCGGCGATCGACTTCTTCGAGCGCCGGGGCATCCCGTTCGTCATCGCCGTCAACGGCTTCCACGGGGAGCATCCGTACCCGGTGGAGGACATCCGGGAGGCGCTGACGCTGCCCGACGGCGTGCCCGTGCTGCTGTGCGACGCGCGGGAGCGGGAGTCGTGCCGGGACGTGCTGATCGCGCTGATCGACCGGCTGATCGCGCAGGCGGAGCCGACCGGCTGAACGCGCCGGGGTGCGGCGCGTGCGCCGCACCCCCGGCGCGGGGTCAGTCCAGGCCGGCCGACTTCAGCCAGGCCTTCGCCACGTCCAACGGGTCCTTCTTGTCCAGCTGCACCTGGGCGTCGAGGGCGAGGAGGGTCTCGGTGTCCAGCTTCGCGGACACGGCGTTGAGCGCCTCCACGCCTTCCTGCGGCAGCCCCTCCTTGCTGACCAGCGGGGTGACGTTGGCGAAGCCGAAGAGGTTCTCCGGGTCCTTCAGGACGACGAACTTCTCCCTGACGATGGCCGGGTCCGTGGTGAAGATGTCCGCGGCCTGGACCTCGTTCCCGGTGAGGGCCGCCTGGGTGAGCGGGCCGCCCGCGTCGAGCGCCTTGAACGACTTGAACTTCAGGCCGTAGACGGTCTCCAGGCCCTTCAGCCCCTGCTGCCGGGTCTGGAACTCGGGCGAGCCGCCGATCACGAGGTCGGGCGCCGCGTCCTTGAGGTCGGCGAGGCTCGACCCGGCGGTGAGGCCGTACTTCTTCGCCGTCGCCGCGTTGACGCTGACCGAGTCCTTGTCCTCGGCGGGCGAGGACTCCAGCAGCGTCAGCGACTTGTCCAGCTTGGCCTTGGCGGCCTCGTTCACCGCCTGGGCCGACTCCTGCCCGGCCTTCGGGTCGAGGTAGGCGAGGAGGAGCCGTTGTACTCCGGCAGGACCGTGATGGAGCCGTTCTTCATCAGGCCGTACGTCGTCTCACGGCTGCCGATGTTGTGCTTGTAGTCGACCTTGAGGCCCTTGGCGCGCAGCGCCTCGCCGTAGATGTCGGCGAGCAGGGTGCTCTCGGCGAAGTTGTTCGAGCCGACGACGACGGTGCCGGCCTCGGCCTTCTCCCCGTCGAGGGGTTGTCGGAGGTGTCGCCGGAGGAGGAACAGCCCGCGAGCAGCGCCGCCGCGCCGAGCGCGACAGCCGCCACGCCGGTGGACCTCGTCCTGGACCTGCTGCTTTTCGCGGTAAGAGTCATTCGCCGATCCAATCCAGGGGTTCACGGGGAGTCAAGAACGTCCAAGTTACGGTTTGTCGCACATCTGATCGAACATCAGCGCCTGCGTACTCCGGGGAGACCGTCACCCGGGCCACCGCCCAGAACAGCGCGAGGGTGAGCAGCGCCAGGACGGCCACCAGGGTGGCGCCGCCGACGACCTTCTCGTAGTCGCGCTGGTAGAGCCCGTCGATGATGTAGCGGCCGAGGCCGCCGAGACTGACGTACGCGGCGATGGTGGCCGTGGACACGATCTGGATGGCGGCGGAGCGCAGTCCGCTGAGGATCAGCGGGAGCGCCACCGGCACCTCGACCTGGAAGAGGATCCGCGACTCGTGCATGCCCATGCCCCGCGCGGCGTCCACGGGGCGGGGTCCAGGAGCGGACCGCCTCGTAGGTGGTCACCAGGATCGGCGGTACGGCGAGCACGACCAGCGGGATCATCACGGGCAGCAGACCGAAGCCGATCAGCAGCACGGCGAGCACCAGCAGACCGAAACTGGGCAGCGCGCGGGCGGCGTTGGCGAGGAACGCGAGCGCGTTGCCGCCGCGTCCGGTGTGGCCGGTGAGCAGGCCGACGGGCAGGCCGATCGCGGCGGCGATCGCGAGCGCCAGCAGCGAGTACTGGAGGTGCTCCAGGAAGCGCTGCGGGATGCCGTCGTAGCCGTGCCAGTGGGCGCTGTCGCTGAAGAAGGCGTTGCCGAAGTCGATGACGTTCATCGGACCGCGCCCTCCGGGGTGATCTCTTCGCGCCGGGCGGCGGGCTTCGGGCAGGTCCCGGCGCGCGGCATCCACGGGGTGAGCAGCACCCGCAGCCCGACCAGCAGGACGTCGCAGACGATCGCCAGGGCGGCCATCGTGAGCACGGCGTTCACCGCGAGCTCGGGCCGGTCGTACTTCTGCGCGGCGGCGAGCAGATTGCCGAGGGCGCCCTGGTTGCCGATCAGCGCGCCCACGCTGACCAGGGAGATGCTGGACGCGGTGGCGACCCGCAGTCCGGCGATGATGGCGGGCGCGGCGATCGGCAACTGCACCTGGACGTAACGGCGTACGGGGCCGAAGCCCATGGCGGTGGCGGCGGCGAGGGTCTCGTCCGGCACGGAGCGCACCCCGTCGACGATGGCGGGGACCAGGACGACCAGGCTGTACAGGGCCAGCGGGATCATCACGGTGAGTTCGGTCTGGCCGGTGTAGTCGATGAGGACGACGAAGAACGCCAGGAGGGAACGGCGTACAGCACGGTCGTCATGCCCAGCACCGGCGGGTACAGCCAGCGGAAGCGCCCGCACAGCTGCGCGATCGGCAGGGCGAGGAGCAGCCCGGCGGCGACCGGCAGCAGGGCCTCCCGCACATGCAGGCCGATCAGGCCGGCCCAGCTGTGCTGGAGGTCGCTGGGGATGTCGAAGAAGCCGGTCATCCCGCGACCTTCTCGTCCTCGGCGCGGCCGGCCGCGTGGGCGGCGCGGATCGCCTCGCCGATGGTCTGCTGGGAGACAACACCGGTCACCCGGCCGCCGTCGTCCACGGCGACCGCCCAGCCGACGGGCGAGAGCACGGCGCAGTCGAGGGCGACGCGGAGGAGTCGACGCCGGGCACGAAGGGCCGCCCGTACGACCTCAGCCGGTCGGTGCGGATCTCACCGGCGGTCAGTTCGTCGCGCTCGGCCCAGCCGAGCGGGCGGCCGTCGGCGTCGGTGACCAGGAGGTGGGGGCCTTGACGGCGGCGATCAGGCCGGCGCCGGCGCCGGCCGGGATCACGGCGTCGGTGGTCACCTCCAGCGCGGCGGACGGGAGGAAGGACAGGCCCCGGATACCGCGGTCGGCGCCGAGGAAGTCCTCGACGAAGGCGTCCGCGGGGCTCGCCAGCAGCTCGGCCGGCGGCGCGTACTGGGCGAGCCGGCCGCCCTCGCGCAGTACGGCGACCATGGTGCCCAGCTTGATCGCCTCGTCGATGTCGTGCGTGACGAAGACGATGGTCTTGCCCAGCTCGTCCTGGATGCGCAGGAGTTCGTCCTGCAGTCCCTTGCGCACCACGGGGTCGACGGCGGAGAACGGCTCGTCCATCAGCAGTACCGGCGGGTCCGCGGCGAGCGCCCGCGCCACACCGACGCGCTGCTGCTGGCCGCCGGAGAGCTGGTACGGGTAGCGTCCGGCCAGCGCGGGGTCGAGGCCCACGCGCTCCATCAGCTCCGCCGCCCGCTCCCGGGCCCGCTGCTTGCCCCAGCCGAGCATGCGGGGCACGGTGGCGATGTTGTCGACGATCGTGCGGTGCTGGAAGAGTCCGGCGTTCTGGATGACGTAGCCCATGGACCGGCGCAGGGTGGTGACCGGCTGCCGCCGGGTGTCCTCGCCGTCCAGAAGGATCGTTCCCTCGGAGGGTTCGACCATCCGGTTGATCATGCGGAGGGTGGTGGTCTTGCCGCACCCGGAGGGTCCGACGAGGACGGTGATCGAGCGGTCGGGGATCTCCAGCGACAGCCGGTCGACCGCCACCGTGCCGTCCGGGTACCGCTTCGTGACTGAATCGATCCGTATCAAGACGCCGAAAGCCCTTCGGGTGGCAGATGTTCGACCGGGGTTGCCCGTTTGTCGCCGGTCGAGTGTAAACGTCACCACCGGCAGAACCCCGTAACCCCGTGCCCTGGGCCGAAGCGGCGCGGGCTACGCCGCCGCCTGCCCGGTTTCGGCCACGGCAAACCCCGCCGTTCGCGCACACCGGTCCGCGGTCACGGCGGGGCCCTGTCCCTGACCTGCCTCGAGGAGCCGCCGCTCAGCGGCGGCCCGGCTCAGCCCTCGGCCGGCCGCAGGCGCAGCGAGACGCTGTTGATGCAGTACCGCTGGTCCGTGGGCGTCGCATAGCCCTCACCTTCGAACACGTGCCCGAGGTGGGAACCGCAGCGGGCACACCGCACCTCGGTGCGGAGCATGCCGTGCGAGCGGTCCTCGATCAGCTCCACGGCGTCGGTGTCCTTCGGGTCGTAGAAGGACGGCCAGCCGCAGTGCGACTCGAACTTGGTGCCCGAGGTGAACAGCTCGGCACCGCAGGCGCGACAGGAGTAGACGCCTGTCGTCTTCGTGTCGGTGTACTCCCCGGTGAAGGCGGGTTCGGTAGCCGCCTGGCGCAGAACGGCGTACTCGGACGGAGAGAGTTCCGCGCGCCATTCCTCGTCCGGCTTCTCGACGTCGTACGGCATGAGACTCGAACCCCTTACTTCGTCAGACGGTCCAGGATCCGCGGGCCGAGGTCGGTGACATCGCCCGCTCCCATGGTGAGAACCAGATCACCGGGCCTCGCCATTCCCGCGACCGCCTCGGGGATCTCCGCCTTGTCGTGGACGGCGGTGACGTCCGCCCCGGCCGCCCGCGCCGCCTCGATGATCAGCTCGCTGGTGACGCCCGGGATCGGGTCCTCGCGGGCCGGGTAGATGTCGAGGACCACCGACGCGTCGGCCAGGGACAGCGACTGCCCCATCTCCTTGCCCAGCTCGCGGGTGCGGGAGAACAGGTGGGGCTGGAAGACGACGAGGATCCGGCCGTCCCCGGCGGCGGAGCGCATCGCCTCCAGGTCGGCGGTCATCTCCGTCGGGTGGTGCGCGTAGGAGTCGATGACCTGGACACCGGCCGCCTCGCCCTTGAGCTGAAGACGCCGCTTGACCCCCGTGTACGCGGCCAGCGCGGGCGCCAGCTCGGCGGCGGGGATGCCGAGCGCCACACCGGCGGCGAGCGCGGCCACCGCGTTGTGCGCGTAGTGCCGGCCGGGCACGGACACGGTGAACGTGAGCGGGGCGCCGTCGAACTCGACGGTGACCTCGCTCCTGAGCCCCTGCGGGACGACCGACAGCACCCGGACATCGGCGTCGTCGGACTCCCCGTACGTCACGGTCCGCACCGCTCCGTCCAGTCGCCGGGTCAGCTCGCGGGCGCCCTCGTGGTCCGCGGAGATCACCAGCGTGCCGCCGGGCACGATCCGGCCGACGAACGTCGAGAAGGACTCGTGGATCTCCTCCATGGACGCGTAGTTGGCGTGGTGGTCCAGCTCCACGTTGAGGATGATCGCGACCTCGGGCGCGTACTTGTGGAAGCTGCGGTCCGATTCGTCCGCCTCGGCGACGAAGATCTCGCCGCTGCCGTGCAGCGCGTTGGAGCCTGGGGCGTCCAGGTCGCCGCCGATCGCGTACGACGGCTCGCTGCCCAGCGCGGTGAGGGAGACGGCGAGCATCGAGGTGGTGGTGGTCTTGCCGTGGGTGCCGGCCACCGCGATCGGGCGCAGGCCGTCCATCAGGGCGGCGAGGGCGTCGGAGCGGTGCACCACCGGAACGCCCAGCTCGGCCGCCCGCACGAGTTCGGGGTTGTCCTCGCGGATCGCGGAGGACACGACGACACAGCTGGCGTCGTCGGCGAGGTGCGCGGCGGCGTGCCCGATGTGCACGGTCGCGCCGAGGGCGCGCAGGGCGTCGGCGGTGGCGGAGTCCCTGGCGTCGCTGCCGGCCACCTTCGCGCCGCGCTGGGCGAGGATCTTGGCGATGCCCGACATCCCGGCGCCGCCGATGCCGATGAAGTGCGGTCGGTCCATGGCGGTAGGAAGGCCGGGTGCCATGCGTGTTCTCCCAGTGGTACGACGAGCGGGACGGCGGTCTTCGCGCCCTCGCCGGGGACCGGGAAAGCCGGGGAGAGCCGGGAGCGCGCCGCCCCAGCCTATGCCTTGCTGTGGGAGAAGAGTTTCAGCACCGGCACCCCGACCTTGTGGCGGGCCCGGGAGGCCCAGTCGCGGTGGAAGAACTCCTCCACGTAGTGCGGATCGGTCAGGACGATCACCTCGTCCGCGCCGACCTCCTCCACCATGGCCCGGAGCGCGTCCAGCGGATGGTCGGCGATGAGCCGTCCGTCCGCCGTGTCACCGGTGGCGCGCAGCGCCCGCAGGGACACCTCCAGGGCCTGCTCCCCATGTCCTGGGCCTCCTCGCCCTCGGGGGTCCCGCCCTCGCGGGCGGCCTCGTCGAGCTCGCCGAGTGCGACGTCGTCGATGGCTCTCAGCAGCCGGTCGGCCTGTTCGCCGCGTGGCTGGAGCAGTACATGGAAGGAGACCCGCTCGTCGCCGTGCAAGGTGGTGACGAAATCCACGTCGGCGGACGTCAGGGCCTTCTCGATCATCAGTACGCTGGTGAACACCACGCGCCCCTTCTCCTCGGAGGACCCGCGGGCCCCTTCTCCGCTCCGTGGGCCGCGCCGGGCCCCGGGGAAACCATCCTGCCCCGTGTGCGCACGGGTACTGCCGGATTCAGTGTTCCCTCTTCCCGCACCGGCCGGGCCGATGTGTTCCGCCGATCACCGGACAAGCGGCCCCCATCGGGCGCCCTGCGGACGTCAGGACCGCTGGTAGCGGGTGAACAGGAAACCGTCCTCCTCCAACATCGACCTCAGCGTGAAACGCCGCGGAAGTGTTACTGAGGGTCCACCCGCGATGCGCTGCGCGTCACCAGCGGTGAGCATCGGTGCGAGGGTCGAGACAGATCTCGTCCAGCACCCCGGCCGCGATCAGGTCGCCGAGCAGCCGCGGCCCGCCCTCGGTGAGCAGCCGGGTGTGTCCGAGTCCGGCGAGGGCCCGTACCGCCCGCGCGGGGTCCACCGCGGCGCCCTCCCCGCGACGACCACCCGGGCGCCCGCCTCCTCCGCCGCGGCGACCCGGTCCGGGGCGGCGGCGGCGCCGGTCAGCAGCAGCGTCGGAACGAGCGGAGAGGTGAACAGCGGCAGGGAGAAGTCCAGGTCCAGGCTCGCCGTCACCACGGCGATCACGGGCGCGGGCCCTGTCCGGCGGCCTCCGCGCGGCGGCGAACTCCGCACGCGCGCGTGCCGGACGGTAGCCCTCCTGCCGTACGGTCCGGGCGCCGACGACCACGACGTCGGCGAGGGCCCGCAGCACGCCGAAGATCCGCATGTCGGCCGGGTGCGAGAGGCGCTTTGAGCGCCCGTCGTGCTGGGCGGCCCCGTCGAGCGTGGACACCATGTTGGCCCGCAGCCACGGCTCCCGCCCTCCACCGGGGTAGGCATAGGCGGCGGCGAGCTCGGCGAGCCCCCACTCACGCACGGCCGTCTCGTCGGTCACATCGGTCACGGGGAACAGGCGTCGCATGCCGGGCAGTGTTCCACGGCCCGTAGCATGGGGCACCGTGTCGTCCTCCTCCGCCGCTTCCCGTCCCGGTCCGATAGCCGACGTGGCCCCGCTCTCGCTGTGCGCGCGCGAGCCGCGCGTGCCCGCGGACCGGCTCGTCGCCGAGATGGTGCCGCCGCCGCGGTTCGACTCGGTCCGCTTCTCCACGTACCTCCCCGACCCGAACCAGCCGAGCCAGACCGAGGCCGTACACGTCCTCGACGGCTTCGCGGCGGGCCTGACCGGCGGGGCGGGCGGCGACCCGGGCCGGCGCAGGCTGTTCGGCTTCGGCAAGGCGCCGAAGAAGACCCCGGCCGGTCCGCGCGGTGTCTACCTCGACGGCGGTTACGGCGTCGGCAAGACCCACCTGCTGGCGTCCCTGTGGCACGCCACCCCGGCCGAGCCCGCGCTCAAGGCGTTCGGCACGTTCGTGGAGCTGACGAACCTGGTCGGCGCGCTCGGCTTCCAGCAGACGGTGAAGACGCTCTCCGGGCACCGGCTGCTGTGCATCGACGAGTTCGAGCTGGACGACCCGGGCGACACCGTGCTCGTCTCCACCCTGCTCGGGAAGCTGGTCGAGGCGGGGGTAGCACTCGCCGCCACCTCGAACACGCTGCCGGGCAAGCTCGGCGAGGGCCGGTTCGCCGCCACCGACTTCCTGCGCGAGATCCAGGGCCTGTCGGCCCATTTCCGCGCGCTGCGCATCGACGGCGAGGACTACCGCCACCGGGGTCTGCCGGAGGCGCCGGCCCTGCACTCCGACGAGGTCGTGACCCGCACCGCGCGGACCGTCGAGGGCGCCTCGCTGGACGCCTTCCCCGACCTCCTCGACCACCTCGCACGGGTCCACCCCAGCCGCTACGGCGCCCTGACCGACGGCCTGCGCGCGGTCTGCCTCACCGGCGTACGGCCGGTCCCGGACCAGTCGACGGCCCTGCGCCTGGTCGTCCTGGCGGACCGCCTCTACGACCGCGAGATCCCGGTCCTGGCCTCGGGCCTCCCCTTCGACCAGCTCTTCAACGAGGACATGCTGAACGGCGGCTACCGCAAGAAGTACTTCCGGGCCATCTCCCGCCTGACGGCCCTGGCCCGAGACGCGGGAACCCTCACTAAAGTGCGCAGTTCCCCGCACCCCCAGGGCGCGGGGAACTGCGCACGGGGTCCGGGGCGAAGCCCCCGGGGACAGGACGGGAAGGGGCGGCGGGGGCGAAACCACCCCTCCCACCGTGGCCCCACCCACAACACCGGGCATATCGTTGCAAGTGCAGACGAAGACCTCTGACCGGGAGGTCGACATGCTCGACGAAATCCTGACCGCCGTCGCGGCGACCGCCGCCGCGAGCGCCACCTACCTCGTCGCCGCGGCCCGAGTCGTCAAACAGTACGAACGCGGCGTCGTCTTCCGCCTCGGCCGCCTCCACGGCGAGGTACGCCCACCCGGCTTCACCCTCGTCGTCCCCGGCGTGGACCGCCTGCACAAGGTCAACCTGCAGATCATCACCATGCCGGTGCCGGCCCAGGAGGGCATCACCCGCGACAACGTCACCGTCCGCGTGGACGCGGTCGTCTACTTCAAGGTCGTGGACGCCCCGGCGGCGATCGTCAACGTCGAGGACTACCGCTTCGCCGTCTCCCAGATGGCCCAGACCTCGCTCAGGTCGATCATCGGCAAGAGCGACCTGGACGACCTCCTGTCCAACCGCGAGAAACTCAACCAGGGCCTCGAACTGATGATCGACAGCCCGGCCATCGGCTGGGGCGTCCAGATCGACCGGGTCGAGATCAAGGACGTCTCCCTCCCCGACACCATGAAGCGCTCCATGGCCCGCCAGGCCGAGGCCGACCGTGAGCGCCGCGCCCGGGTCATCAACGCCGACGCCGAATTCCAGGCCTCCAAGAAGCTCGCCGAGGCCGCTCAGCAGATGTCGGACACCCCTCGGCCCTCCAGCTCCGCCTGCTGCAGACCATCGTCGCGGTCGCCGCCGAGAAGAACTCCACCCTCGTGCTCCCCTTCCCGGTCGAACTCCTCCGCTTCCTGGAGCGGGCCGCCCAGCAGCCGGACCACGCCGTGGAACCCGGCCAGCAGCCCGACCGCCCGTGACACGAGCGACACGCGTGGTTCCCGTGACCCGCACCAGGTGATAGACACGGCGGGGTCACAGTTCCTGTCCGCCAGCAGGAAGGTTTCCCCATGCCAGAAACCGGGTCCACCACCGGCTCCCCCGCGACACGACGTCAACTGCTCGCCCGGTCCGGCGCCCTCGGCGCCGGCATCGCCTTCACCGGCGCCCTCTCCGAACTCTTCACCGGCACCGCCGCCGCGCGGAACCTCGGCCACACCGGTTACGGTCCCCTGATCCCCGACCCCGGCGGCCTGCTCGACCTGCCGAAGGGCTTCCGCTACACGGTGCTCTCGCGCGAGGGTGATCCGCTGCGCTCGGGTGAGGGCCCGGTCCCCTCCAACCACGACGGCATGGCCGCCTTCGCCGGCCGCCACGGCCGTATCCACCTGGTCCGCAACCATGAGAACCGCGCCGACGGCAGAGTCCCCGTCCCGGTGATCGACGGCCTGACCTACGACCCGCAGGGCAAGGGCGGCTGTACGGCGCTGACCCTCGACCACCACGGCCGGGTGCTGTCGGAGCGGGTCGCCATCGCCGGTACGGCGGTGAACTGCGCGGGCGGCCCGACCCCTGGGACACCTGGCTGACCTGCGAGGAGACCGAGGACCGGGCCGGCACCAACGGCTACACCAAGGACCACGGCTACATCTTCGAGGTCGACGGCGCCGACCCGCGCCGCACCGGCGCCGTACCGCTGACCGCGATGGGCCGCTTCCAGCACGAGGCGATCGCCGTGGACCCGAAGCGGGGCGTGGTCTACGAGACCGAGGACGCCTTCGAACGCCCCTTCGGCCTCTTCTACCGCTTCCTTCCGCAGAAGCCGCTGGGCGGCACCGGTTCGCTGCGCGCGGGCGGCCGGCTCCAGGCGATGCGGGTGCCCGGGGTGCCCGACCTGTCCTCGATCCAGGAGACCGGCGCCCGCTTCGACCACATCGAATGGGTGGACGTACCGGACCCGCGGGCAGCCGGAACCCCCATCCGCCACCAGGACTTCGGCCCGAAGGGCATCACCCACGCGCAGAAGCTGGAGGGCTGCTACTGGGGCGGGCAATCGGTCTACTTCGTCTCGTCGTTCGCCCGCAGCGCCGAGGGTTCGGCGGCCGACCACTACGGCCAGATCTGGCGCTACGACCCGGACCGGCGCCGCCTCACCCTGGTGATCGTCTTCGGCCCGGACACCGACGTACAGCTGCCCGGCGAGTCACCGGACAACATCTGCCTCGCGCCCAGCGGCGGCCTGATGGTCTGCGAGGACGGCAACGGCGCCCAGCACGTCTTCGGCGTCACCCGGCGCGGCGAGATCTACGCGATGGCGCGCAACCGGCAGGCGATCACCTCAGCCGCTGCCGCGGCGGGCGGCACCGCCGAGGACCCGGAGTGGGGCGAGTTCGCCGGCGTCACCTTCTCGCCGGACGGCGACACGATGTACGTCAACTGCTACAACCCCGGCACGACGTTCGCCGTGACCGGGCCCTGGCGCGGATAGCCGGGCGACGAGGACCGGGGCGGAGGGCGGCAGGCCCTCCGCCCCGGCGCCGGGATCAGCCCGCGAGGAGGCCGTCCATCTGGCCGATCGCCTGGCTCATCCCCTCCACCATGCCCATCTCGGCCAGCTGCTCCATCTGCTCGCGGGTGTCGAAGACGGAACGCAGTTCCATCCGGGTGCCGTCCCCGTGCCCGGTGAGCGTCATCCGTACCGCGGTGGTCGGCATCTCCGGGTTCGGCTTGCCCTCCTGGTCGGAGAAGCCGTCGGTGAACTCGAGGACGGTCGGCGGGGTGACCGAGGAGATCCGCCACCAGCCGCCGTACTTCTCGCCCTCCGGGCCGGTCATGTAGTACTTCATGCCGCCGCCGGGTGTGAGGTCGTGCTCCTCGAAGGTCGCCGGGTAGCTCGGCGGCCCCCACCAGCGCTCCAGCAGCCGGGGGTCGGCCCACAGCCGCCACACCCGCTCCACGGGGGCGGTGAAGTCGGCGACGAGGGTGAGGGTCAGGGCGTCGAGGTTTTTGTCCACGCTGGTGACAGTCATCGGTCCGGTCCTTCCGCAGGGGTGTCGGGGCCGGCGGCCTCCGTGAGCAGACCGGACATCCGGTCCACCCGGGCCCGCCAGGCCGACTCCAGTTCGTCCAGTGCCCGCCGGGCGCAGGCCAGCGCGCCGGGGTCGGCGCGTACGAGCTGTTCCCGTCCGCGCCGCTCCTTGCCGACCAGTCCGGCCCGCTCCAGCACCGTGACGTGTTTCTGCACCGCGGCGAAGCTCATCGGGTACGCCGCGGCCAGACGTGACACGGACAGCTCACCCCGGCCACAGCGACGGAGTATGTCCCGCCGCGTCGCGTCGGCCAGGGCATGGAACAGCCGGTCCACGCCGTCGGTCTCATCCATCCCATCTACAACCATTTGGTTGTACGTTACTCCCGCACCGGCCGCCCCGCAAGCGGACAGCCGCGCCACTGAACCCGGCACAGGCGGGTACTCGGCCCCGCATGACGGAGAACCAGCAGGTCAGCGGCTCGTACTGGCTGGAGACAGCGCCGGACGGCCGATACCCCGCACTGACCGGGGACCTCGATGTCGACGTGGCCGTCGTCGGCGCCGGCATCGCCGGTCTGTGCACGGCCCGGGAGCTGGCGCGGGCCGGGAAGACCGTCGCGGTGCTGGAGGCCGGACGGGTCGCGGCCGGTGTCACCGGGCACACCACGGCCAAGGTCACCGCCCTGCACACACTGGTCTACGACAAGCTGCGCCGGACCCGGGGCGCCGAGGGCGCGCGGCTGTACGCCCGCTCCCAGTCCGAGGCGATCGAGCACACCGCGCGGATCGTGGCGGAGCTCGGCGTCGACTGCGAGTGGGAGCGCCGGAGCGCGTTCACCTACGTCCGTGACGCGGACCGGGTGGAGGAGCTGCGCGCGGAGGCCCGCGCGGCGCGGGAGGCGGGGCTGCCGGCCTCCTTCGTGACGGAGACGGGTCTGCCGTTCCCGGTCGCGGGCGCCGTCGAGGTGACGGACCAGGCGCAGTTCCATCCGCGCAAGTACCTGCTGGCCCTCGTCGGCGACCTCGTCGCGCACGGCGGGCACGTCCACGAGGACACCACCGTCACCGGCCTGGAGGAGGGCACGCCGTGCCGGCTGTCGACGGCGGCCGGGGCGACGGTGACGGCCCGGGACGTGGTCGTCGCCACCCACTACCCGGTCTTCGACCGGGCGCTGCTGTTCACGCGCCTCTCCCCGCGCCGCGAACTGGTCGTCGCGGGTCCGGTCCCGGCCGGCCGGGACCCGGGCGGGATGTACATCACCCCCGAGGAGAACACCCGCTCGGTACGCACGGCCCCCTACGGCGAGGACGGCGCCCGCCGCTTCCTCGTGGTCACCGGTGAGCACTTCACGCCGGGCACCGGCGATCCGCGCGCCCTCTTCGGCCGGCTCTCCGCCTGGGCCCGCACGCACTTCCCGGACATGGAGCTCACCCACTCCTGGGCCACACAGGACAACGACCCCACCGACACCGTGCCGCTCGTCGGCCCGCTGCACCCGGGCGCCCGGCACACCTACGTCGCCACCGGTTTCGGCGGCTGGGGGCTGAGCGGGGCATGATGGCGGGCCTGCTCCTCACCGCGTTGATCACCGGCGAGGAGTGCGCGTGGAGCGGGCTGTACGACCCGCGCCGGCTGGCCCCGGCCGTGCGCGAGGCGCCGTCGTTCCTCAAGCACCAGGCGCAGGTGGCCAGGCACTTCGTCGGTGACCGGCTGCGCCCGGCACCGCCGGCGGAGGCACTGCCGCCGGGCGAGGGCGCGGTGGTGCGCACGGAGGGCGGCCGGCTCGCGGTGTACCGCGACGACGCCGGCACCCTGCACGCCGTCTCCGCCCGCTGTACCCACCTCGGCTGCCTGGTCGACTTCAACGCGGCCGAGCGCGCCTGGGAGTGCCCCTGTCACGGCTCCCGCTTCGACACGGACGGCAAGGTCATCCAGGGCCCGGCGACGCGACCGCTGGAGCAGCGCGACATCTGACACGGCCCGGGACGGGACGCCCACCTGGGTGAGACCGGCCGCGAACCGGTCACATAAGCCCAGAAACGCCAAGACACCGCTCATATCGTCATACGGTGATCACTCTCGTACGCCGCTCAGCCGCCGTATGCCTCCTGGCCACCGCGCTCGCCGCCTGCGCCGCCCCCGCCCCGCCCCGCAGGCACCGCCCCGCCCGGCGCCCTCCGCCCCCTCGGCGCCGGCCACGCTCGCGCCGGGCCCGTCCGGGCTCACCCCGGTCTTCCAGCACGGGCCGCGTACCGGGGACAGGACCGTCGCCCTCACCTTCGACGCCGACATGACCGCCGACCAGGGGGCGAGGGCGGCGGCGGGCGAGCACTTCGACCATCCGCGGCTCATCGCGACCCTGCGGGCGCTGAAGGTGCCGGCGACGGTGTTCATGACGGGCCGCTGGGCCGAGGAGTACCCGGACCAGGCCCGCTCCATCGGCCGGGACCCGCTCTTCGAGGTCGCCAACCACTCCTACAGCCACTACGCGTTCACCGGTGACTGCTACGGCCTGCCGACCGTCTCCGCCGACCGGATGCGGGCGGACGTGGAACGGGCGTACGACGTCTTCCGCAAGGTGGGCGTGCCCGACGCGAAGCCGTACTTCCGTTTCCCGGGCGGCTGTTACGACCGTACGGCGCTGAAGGCGCTGACCCCGGCCGGGGTGACGGCGGTGCAGTGGGACGTGGTGGGCGGCGACGCGTTCGCGACGGACGCGAAGGCGGTGGCCGCTCAGGTGCTGGAGGGCGTGCGCCCCGGCTCGGTGGTCGTGCTGCACTGCACCCGCAGCGCCGCCCCGACCACGGAACGGGCCGTCCGCGAGGCCGTCCCGGAACTGCGCCGCCAGGGCTACCGCTTCGTGAAGGTGTCCGAACTGATCGCGGCGGCGAACGGCCGGGGCTGAGCCGTCCTACGCTGGAGGCATGAGCGACACCGAAGACGACCACCGCCCGGTCGACGCGTCCAGGCCGCCGGAGGCCGACGGCCCGCCGTACGCGGCCTGTGTGCTCTGCCAGGAGCCGACGGAGTACCCGGAGTCGCACCGGGGCATCACGCTGTGCCCGGTCTGCGAGTGGCGCGAGGCCGAACGCACCGCCTGCTCGGGCTGACGGCACCGCCGCGCGGGTTGGCACACTGTCCTGGTGAGCGACAACCGAACGCCTTCCGACGACAGCCCCTTCCGCCCCGACCCCGGCGCCCGCGACGCGGCACCGCAGTTCGTCCTGCCCCTGGTGGTCCGCGTCGAGCGGGCGGCGCCCCCGGCCCGTACGGACGCCTTGGAGACGGCGGCCCGCGCGGTACTGGTGATGCTGACCGACGAGCGGTCGGTGGGCGAGGGCGAGTGGGCGCGGGCGATGCGCGACTGGCAGGACGCGCGTATCCGCAAGGTGGTGCGCCGGGCACGCGGTGCGGAGTGGCGCCGCGCTGAGGCGCTCGACGGCATCACCGTCACCGGCAAGTCCGCCGAGGTGCGCGTCTTCCCGCCGGTACCGCTGGACGGCTGGCCCAAGGACCTGGCCCGGCTCCAGGTCTCCGGTACCGACCTGGACGACCCCGGCCCCGTACCGCCCGCGGACCCGGCGGTCCCCGTCCTCTGGCTCAACCCCGACCTCGGCATGTCGGCCGGCAAGGCCATGGCGCAGGCCGGCCACGCCGCCCAGCTTGCCTGGTGGGACCTCCCGGACGAGGCCCGCGCGATCTGGCACGCCACCGGCTTCCCCTCGCGGTCCGCACCGCCACCCCGGCCGACTGGCCCGCGCTGACGGCCGCCGGCCTCCCCACGGTCCGCGACGCGGGCTTCACGGAGATCGCTCCCGGCTCCAGCACGGTGGTGGCCGACCACCCGGCCCTGCGCGGGCGGTGACCGAAGGACACCCGACCGCCGTGCCCCGTGGTCTCACAGCCGGTAACGGGCCCGGTCCAGGATTCTGCGGATCTCCTGGCGGCTGTGGTTCAGCGTCCTGGAGAGATCCGCGATGATCACCATCGACTCACCGAACTGATGTAACAGGTCGGGCGATTCCGGCTGCCATCCAGCGGGGTGCCGCTCGCCGACCGCCCGGCACTGGTCGACGAGTTCCGTCATCAGACGGTGGAAGGCCTCGACATCGTTGCGCGTGAAGTCATCGGCGTGCAGCGTCGCTTGTGGTTTCAACGGATTCACCGGAGTTTCCTCGAGGCGGGTCGCCCATGCCGTACTCGAACGCGCGGGGCCATGGCACTCACCGTGGGTCGCGGGTGGAAGTGGGGCTGGGGCACCAGGCTCGAAGCCTGGTGCCCCAGCCGAGGTCGAGGACGGACCGCGCGGCCTTCAGCGGCGCGGACCTGCTGGCGTCCCGACCCGGCCCGGTCCAAGGACGGGAACCTTGAACCGGGGGCTCTTTCAGAAGAGTTCGGAGGCGGTGGGGATACGGCGGGCGGCAGTGCCCCTGCTCCCCGGATGCGGTCGGGTGACCACCGCGTGCGGTCGGGAGTGCCTGCGCCATCGTCGTTCTCCTTCTCGGTGCCGTCGGCGGCCCGTTCGAGGGTCATGGGACAGAGCACGGCGCGGGCCGGCCCTCCCCCAGGCCGGGCCGGCCCTTCGCACGGCACTGATCCTGATAGAAGCCACCGCGCACTGTCAACATCTGTAAACGCATGAAAAGCGCGGGGCGCGTGCCGTACGATCGCCTGTCGGCCGACTGCGCCAGGCGGTGGGCCGGGATAGCCTCGTGTCACCCCCCTCCGGAGCACTGGACACCCTGGGAGAGCGACTGGTGACGGATGCTGCATCGGCGGACGACGCGTTCACGGCCGTACTGGCGGAGGGTGACCGGCTCCTCGGCGATCTCGGGCTCACCTGGGACCGTCTCCTGGACGTGGCCGCCGTCAGCTTCGCCACCGGAGTCACTCCGGAGCGGATCGCCGCACGGCTGGCGGGCGGGCCGGCGGACACGGCCCGCAGGCCGTTCAGCGAGCGTCTGCTCTTCCTGAAGGAAACCCGGCTGGACGCACGGGGCAAGGAGTACTCGACGCGCGCGATCTCCGCGGGCACCGGCCGTGCCGTGTCCCAAGGCGGAGTGCACCACCTGCTGTCCGGCCGGAACGAACCGGGCAGAGAGGTCGCCGCCGCTCTGGAGCGCTTCTTCGGGGTGCAGGTCGGATGGTGCTCGCTCAGCGAGGGCGAGGCGCTGGCCTCGTATGTCGGCCCGCTCGTGCGGCAGTTGAAGACCGTGAGGATGCTGGCCGACCTCCAGGCCCGCGGCGTGCGGTCCATCGCCGCCCGCAGCGTCCCGGGCTACGCCGCGGGGCCGGAGCTGCTGGAGGCACTACTGCCGACACTGCTGGCGGAACTCGGGCCGGACCAGCCCCGCCGGCGGACGGATGAGTCCGCAGGACGCCGGCGCGCTGATGTCCGCGTCCGTCCCGCGCGCCGCCGAAGGCACCGGGCCTCCTTCGCCGGGGTGCTCCCGCCGCGGCGGTTTCCGGACGCCGACCGGTCTTGATATCGCCCGCAAATCCTCTTGAAGTCGCCTGTCCCGTGGCTATCGTTCACAGCGGATGCCGGTATCACCGCGGCCCGTACTCCGACGGCCGCGACACGAGGCGCGGTCGGCGGCGGGACGGACCCCGGCGCCCGGGGCAGCGTGGCTGCCGGACCACGACGACGTGCGGGCATCGCACCCTGAGGCAGGCGCATGCCCTGTCCGGGAAACAGTGGCGGGTCCTCGACGCGGCCCTGACGGCGCCGCTCGAGCAGGAACAGGACGACGAGGGCGAGGACGAACCGTGAGACCCGGCGCCATGACCATGCGACGTCTCAATGCCCGGCTGATCGCCGCGCTCGACGCCCCGGACCGCGATGAGGACCTGGTCGCCGCGATCGGAAGGGCTTCCACCACGGTGCGTGGCCGTCCCGTCCGGATGCGCGCCGTGGCGTTTCCGCCGGACACCGCCAGCGGGTGTGGATCGACTGCGCCGGATTCGACCTCCTGGCCTACGAGAAGCACACCGACCCCGGCCACCAGCTCGTGATCATCGGTCATGAGCTCTGGCACATGTTCCAGGGGCACCGGTCCTCGCTCACCGAGCACGGGGCGATCGCCACCCGCGCGCGGAACCCGGCCGCCGCCGGGTCCCTGAAGCGGCTCGTCACCCTGCTGTCGGAGGGAGGAAGCCGCCACGTCACCGGCGGTCGGACACGGGGACCTGGGGCTCCATATCGCCCTGCGGGCGGAAGCCGGCGAGGCGCATCAGGAAGGAGAGGCCGAGATCTTCGGTGTGCGCTTCGCGACGACCGTGCGCACCGCCCTGGCGGAGGCCCGCTCGTCGGCGGACCTGGAGGATCTGGCCGGCCGCATCCGGGGGTCGCTGGCGCACCGCATCAGAGGGTTCTGACGCGTTCCCACGCCGCCGCCCCCTCTCCCACCGAGGAATCCTCAGTGACCCACGGCCCCGACAACACCGCGTTCTACATCTGCGGGACGTTACTTCTGGCGATCTGCCTGGTGAAACTCCCCGCACTGTTCCGCGGACGCCGGAACACGCTTCTGCGTATGGTGTGCCTGCTGCTCTTCACCGCGGCACTCGTCTTCTTCTTCACCGCGCCGGATTCGATCGCCGCGCTCAACCGATTCACGGGAGTGCCGAACTTCGCCGCTCCGTTGGCGTATTCGGCGATGACCACATTCGCCGGCGCCAGTCTGCTCCTGATCATCAACTGGCGTCCCTCGCCGCCGGAGCGGACCCGCCGTGCCTCACGTATCTGCGTCACGGTCTACAGCCTCGTCGTCGTGGCGATCGTCGTGCTGTTCCTGCTGGGCGACGCGCCGGTGGAACAACTCACGCTGTTCGACGGCTACTACGCCACCACGCCGTACATCCGGGAGATGATCGTCATCTACCTGGTGGCGCAGGGCGCGGCGACCCTGTCCGTCAGTGTCCTGTGCTGGCGCTGGTCCACGCAGGTGCACGGCTCGCTCCGCGCCGGTCTGCGGATCCTCGCCCCCGCCTACCTGCTCCATGTCTGCTACGACGTCGTCAAACTCGTCGCGATCGCCGCCGCGTGGGCCGGGCACGACCTCGACTTCCTCATCGACCAGGTCGCCCCGCAGTTCGCCGCTCCCTCCGCCCTGCTCGCCGTCACCGGGTTCGTCCTTCCCCTGGTCGGTCCGCGTGCGGCGGTGACACTGGGCTCGCTGCGGCTGCTTCGGGCACTCGCCCCGCTGTGGCGGGAACTGCGGCATGTGCCGACCCCGGGGCGGGCCGTATGTCGCTGCCGTGGTGGTCCTCGCCCGCCGTGCGCCTGACCTGGCGGCAGACCAGCATCTACGACGCGCTGCTCGCCCTGTCCCCGTACCTCGACACCGCGGTGCGTGACCGGGCGCACCTGGCCGCGCTCTCCCGGGGGCCGACGCCCGTGCCGCCGCGATCGCCGCGGACGCGGCCATGATCGTCGCAGCCGGTGCCCAGCGGGCGCGGCCGGCGGGCGCGGCCGCCAAGACCGCCGGGCCGCCGCGGTGGCGTCCGCACGACCTCGTCCCGCTCTCCCGGGCACTCTCCTCGCCCGTCGTCACCGATCTCCGCCGGCACCACGGTGCCCCCGCAGAAAGCAGTTCGTCATGACTGAAGGGTCACCCCGTGGTCCACCCGTGCCGTGGTCATCGGCGGCAGCATCGCCGGCATGCTCGCCGCCGCGGCCGTCAAGGACCATGTCGACCGGGTCGAGATCCTCGAGACGCACGAGATACCCGCGGGGCCGGAGCCGCGCGCGGGCGTGCCGCAGGCCGCGCACTTCCACATCCTGCTCTCCGGCGGGGCCGACGCCGTCGACGGCCTGCTGCCGGGTGCGGTCGGCCGGCTCCTCGCGGCGGGCGCGCACCGCGTGCCCATGACCACCAACATGGTCATGTACTCCTCCCAGGGCTGGTACCGCCGCTGGAAGAAGGACAGCCACTATCTGATCGCCGCCAGCAGGGACCTGACCGACTTCGTCGTCCGCCAGCACGTCCTCAAGGCGCCGAACGTCACCGTCCGCCCGCGCACCAGGGCCACCGGACTGCTGGGGGACGCCCGCCGGATCACGGGCGTACGCGTTCGGGAGGCCGACGGTACGGAGTCGGAGGTGACCGCCGACCTCGTCGTCGACGCCACCGGCCGCGCCTCGCGCACCCCGCGGTGGCTGGCGGAGCTGGGACTGGGGCGGGTGCGGGAGGACCGGATCGACTCCGGGCTGGCCTACGCCAGCCGCGTCTACCGCGCTCCGGTGGCCACCCGGAACTGGCCTTTGATCAACATCCAGGCGGATCCCCGGCTGCCCCGGGCCGGCGGCATCGCCCCCATCGAGGACGGGCGCTGGCACGTCAGCCTGATGGGCACCGCCGACAGCCAGCCCACCTGGGATCCGGCCGCCTTCGCACCGTACGCCCGGACGCTGCGGCATCCCGTCGTCGCCGATCTGCTCGACCATGCGGAGCCGCTCACCGATGTCGTGGTCACGCGCAGCACGGTCAACCGCCGCTACTACTACGAGCGGTTGGGGTCCTGGCCCGAGGGGCTCGTCGCGGTGGGCGACTCCGTCGCCGCGTTCAACCCGGTGTACGGCCACGGTATGTCGGTGGCCGCGCTGGGCGCCGTCGCGCTCCGCGACCGGCTGGCGGCCGTCGGCCTCCGCACCGGACTGGCGCGACAGGCACAACGGGCCATCGCCCGCCCCGTTCAGCTCGCCTGGAGCCTCGCCGTCGGCCAGGACATCCACTACTCCACGGCCACGGGCGGACAGCCCGGTTTCGCCGACCGGCTGCTGCACCGCTACGTCAGCCGCCTCTCCCGCACCGCTACGGGCTCGTACCACGTCGCGACGGCGCTGACGGACGTGCTGGCGCTGCAAACATCAGGCGTCTCCTGCTCCGCCCCGGCGTCCTGGCCGCGGCGGCAAGGGCCCGCTGCGCCCCAGCTCACCGCCCCCATGTTCACTCCGGCGGAACGCCGCCTCATGGACGAGGCGGGCATCGTCCTGACGGCGGCCGGTGGCTGATCGACGTCGGTGTCCGCGCCGCTGGGGCTGCTCGTGGCCGGGCCCGCCGCCGACGCGGTCGGTACCCGGCAGGCGCTGGCGGGGTGTGCCGGGCTGATCGTGGTGGCCACCGCCGCGGCCCTGCTGGCTCCGCAGGTCCGCGGGCGGCGGTGACCGGGGTCAGGGTGCTGCGGTGAGGGCGGAGAGGGCGCCGGCCTGGGTGCGCCAGTCGGTCTGGTTGGGGGTGGTTCCGGCCCAGCGCTGGCCGAGGCGGTTGAGGGGTCCCGGTCGGTGGTCCAGAGGAGTCGGCCTGCCGGGTCAGGTAGGCCCGGTAGGTGGCTGATCGGGTGGCGTCGGCCAGATCGGCGAGGTGACGTACGAAGATGCCCTTGAACTGCTTCTGGTTGTCGTCGCAGGAGGCCGTGCCGACGTCACAGGACTCGGTGAGGATGCCGTCGCGGGTCAGCTGGGGTGAGGTCAACGCCGCGTCCGCCAGGCGTCGGGCGGTGTCGAGATAGCGGGTCTCGCCGGTGGAGCGCCAGAGCTGGGTGAAGGAGCCGATGGCCAGCCCCTGGTTGTAACTCCACACCGTCTGACCGTTGTTGGCGCAGGTACGGGTCAGGCCGTCGTTGACCAGGCCCGAGGAGTTGATCAGTCCGCTGTCCAGGTACCAGTCCGCCGCCGCGGTCGCGCGCTCGCCCCACACCGTGTCACCGGCGAGGCGCTGGTGCAGCGCGGTCGTCAGCCACAGGTACAGGCCGCTGGTGACGGCGTTCTTGTAGGTGTGCTCCCGGTCCCACCACATGCCGCCGCCGCAGGTGGACGGGTCCCAGTGCCGGTGCAGATAACGGGCGATGGTCACCGCCTCGTCCAGGTAACGCCGTTCACGGGTCAGGTCGTAGGCGGTCACCCACGCGATGCCCCACCAGCCCGCGTCGTCGACGGCGCGGCTGATGAAGTGGCCCTCGACCGGGTCCGAACTGCGGGCGCCCGCGGGGAAGACGCCCTTGTTCTGCTCGAAGGTGCGGGAGACGGCCCGGTCGTAGTCGTGCCGTCCGGTCTTCCGGGCGAAGTCCATGACCGTGGTGATCGCCACCGCCGAGTTCCACCAACTGCTGCGCCACCAGCCCTCGTCGGTCCGGTACGACGCCATCAGCGCGTCGGCCGCGGCGCGTGCCCGTGTCGGCACCGGCCGGGCCCAGGCCGTACAAGCGCCCTCCTGGTGGGCCGCTTCCCGGCCGCACGCGCGGACCGCGCCGCCGTGGAGGAGGCCGCGCGGGTCCCGGGTGGCGAACATGTCCGTACGGGTGCCGGCCGCGCCGGACGGGACGCCCGTACGGCCCAGGGAGGAGCCCTCGGGCCAGGTCGCGCCGCCGTCCCAGGAGCGGTCGAGCCAGATCTCGTCGCCCGCGCCGCCGTTCTCGATGACGCCCCACGCCATGCCGTTCGCGTGGTCCATGTGGAGGCTGATGGTGCGCCCGAAAGGGTCGTCGCCGGCACCGGGCGGTCGTCGCCGGCGGCGCCGGCCGGGTCGGCGCCGTCGCACGACGTGCCGTCGCAGACCTCCGGGTACACCCAGTCGGTGCAGGCGACCCCGGCCGCGTCGCCGCAGGCGCGGATCCAGCCGCGCCGCCGGCCGACCGGGTCGGTGATGTTGTACATCGGTGTCCGCGTGCCGGTCCGGGTGCCGGGGACGGAGGCCTTGCCGAGGAGGGGTTCCCAGGTGGCGCCGCGGTCCCAGGAGCGGTCCAGCCATACGGCGTCCCCGGTGACAGCGTTGTCCATACTCGCCCAGGCCATGCTGTCCGGATCGGACACATGCAGCCGCAGGGTCCTGCCGTTGAGGTTCCGGGCCGGTACGGGAAGGTGTCCCGCGCGGCCCTGGACGGGTCGAGGGTGTCACAGGCCAGCGCGCACACCGGCGTCGCCGCCCGCGCGTCGGTGGGCAGGGCGACCAGCCCGGCCAGGGCGAGGCCGAGGGCCGTGATTCCGCCGAGGAAGCGGTGAGTGCGGTCGGACATCATCTCTTCCTTTCCGTGGGTCAGGGTGCGGCGTTGAACAGATCGACGGCGCTGTGCTGACGCGCCGCGTCCACGGTGTCGATCGGCCCGTACCAGCGCAGCCCGTACTGGTCGAGGGCGTTGCGGTCGCTCGCGTGGGCGCGGTCGGCCTGCCGCCGGAGGTAGGGGTGTACGGGTGGTCCGCGAGTACGGTGTTCAGCTCCCCGAGCCCGCGTACGTGCGCGCCCTTGAACGACGGTCCGTCCGCGCCGCAGTCGCCGTTCTCGCAGGGGTCGCGCAGGATGCCGTCCGCCGTGTTGAGCGCCGACGAGGTGGTGGCCGCGCCGGCGATCCGGCGCGCGTCGGTGAGCAGGCTGCCGTCGCCGGTCGCCCGGTACAGCTCGGTGAGGGCGCCGAGCAGCACGCCCTGGTTGTACGACCACACCGTGTCGCCGTTGTTGCGGCACGTGCCGAGGTCGATACCGTCGTTGACCAGGTTCGAGCCGTTCACCATGCCCGTGCCCCGGAACCAGGACCAGCCGGCCCGTGCCCGGTCGAGGTAGGTCCGCTCACCCGGGATCCGCTGGTGCAGCGCGGCGTTGAGCTCGATGTAGAGGAGTTGGCGATGGCGTTCTTGTACGTCCGCGCGGTGCTCCACCACACCCCGCCGCCGCAGGTGGAGTCCCAGTACGCGGCCATGTGGTCGGCGTCCGCGCGGGCGGTGGCGAGATAGCGGCTGTCGCCGGTCAGATCGTAGGCGGCCACCCAGGCCAGGCCCCACCAGCCGGTGTCGTCGATGTACTCGTTGCGGAACTGCCCCTGCCGCGCGTTCACGTTGAGGTCGTAGGTGCGGGCGACGGCGTACCGGTAGCTGCCCATGCCCGACACGCGGATGTTGTCGATGACGGCGGTGAGCGCGTTCGCCGAGTTCCACCAGCCGGTGGTGGCGAACAGGCCGGTCGACTGGTCGTAGAGCGTCATCAGTCCGGTGGCCGCGGCGGTGCGCCGGTCGCCGGCGTTCCACGTGGTGCGCGCCCAGGCGGTGCAGACGATCTCGGGCCGGTCACCGGCCTTGCCGCAGGCCCGCAGCGCGCCGACGCCGTGCGCGCCCCAGTCGTCGACGTTGTACATCGGGGTGCGCCGTGCGCGCTGCCCCGGCGGTACGGCGGTGGCGCCGAGCCTGCTTCCCGCACTCCAGGTCCGGCCGCCGTCGAAGGAGCGGTCGAGCCAGACCTGGTCGCCGGGGTTTCCGTTGCCGACGGAGGCCCAGCCCATCGCGTCGGCGTCGTTGAAGTGCAGGACGAACGACCGTCCGTGGACGCTCGCCGTGACGGGTGCGCGGTCGCCCGGGGAGAGGGCGGGGTCACGGCCGTCGCAGTACCTGTTGCAGACGGCGGCGGAGGCAGAGGTGGAGGAGACGGAGGATGCGGACGCGGACGCGGTTGGGGGCAGCAGCGCGCACAGGGTGAGCGCGAGCAGGGCTGAGAGCTGCCGTCGGCGGGATTTTCGCATGGAGTTCATGGGCGGACTGCTCCCTCTGTGAGGCGCCTTCCTGCCCTGATGGCACCTGAGGGTGCCGCGCACGGACCCCGCCGGCACAGCGAGGGGGCCGCGCGGACGGGGCAGGGTGCTAGGCGGAGGTGGGGGTGAGAGCGCTCTCGCAAAGTAGTACTGGGCCGGAAGAGCGTCAACGAGTCGGACATGAAGGGAAGTTGCGCGAGAAAGCGGGTGGCTTCCCGGTACCCCGGCCGGGATCCGCACCGCCATGGCGCGGCGGGGCCGGCCCTCGGCGCAACCTCAAATGTTGCTCTGAAGGCGGCAGTGGACGGTTCGGGGGCGGGCCGGGGGTGATACCCCTCTCACTACGGGGGCCGGACGGGGCCGGGAGGGGTGGGGACGAATGGTGTGGCTGGGGACGGGGATCGGGTGGCGGCCGGAGATCGCGGAAGCCGTCGAGGACATGCCGGGGATCGACTGGGTCGAGGCCGTGGCCGAGAACGTGTGTCCCGGGCATCCGCCCGAGTCGCTGGTACGGCTGCGCGAGCGCGGTGTGACCGTCGTGCCGCACGGGGTGTCGCTGGGGCTCGGCGGGGCCGAGCGGCCCGACGGAGGGCGGCTGGCCGCGCTCGCGGAGCGGGCGGAGGCGTTCGGGTCGCCGCTCGTGACCGAGCACATCGCGTTCGTCCGGGCGGGCGGCGCGCTGACCGCCTCCGGGACGCTCGAGGCCGGGCATCTGCTGCCGGTGCCGCGCACCCGTGACGCCCTCGACGTGCTGTGCGAGAACGTCCGTATCGCACAGGAGGCGCTGCCCGTGCCGCTCGCCGTGGAGAACATCGCCGCGCTGATCTCCTGGCCCGGCGAGGAGATGACCGAGGGCCAGTTCCTGTACGAACTCGCCGACCGGACCGGCGTACGGCTCCTCATCGACGTCGCCAACCTGCACACGAATCACGTCAACCGGGGCGAGGAGCCCGCCAGGGCGCTCGCCGAACTGCCCCTGGAGGCCATCGCGTACGTCCATGTCGCGGGCGGCTTCGAGCAGGACGGCGTGTGGCACGACAGCCACGCCCACCCCGTGCCGCGGCCGGTGCTCGACGTGCTCACCGACCTCGCCTCCCGGGTCTCCCCGCCTGGCGTCCTGCTGGAGCGGGACGAGAACTTTCCCGCAGCGGAGGAGATGCGGGGGAGCTGGACGCGATCCGGCGGGCCGTCGAGGAGGGGCGGGGCGCCGCCGGGAGACGGGGGCTGGGGCGGGGGCGGCCCCGGTGGCGGGCGACCTCCCCGGGATCCGGCGGGGCGCCTCGGACGCCACCCGGCAGCGGCTCGCGCTCGCGCAGACCGCCGTGCTGTCCGCGCTGGTCGCCGGGACGCCCGTGCCCGAGGGGTTCGACCGGGTGCGGATGGGGGTGCAGGCGCGGGCGCTCGCCGCCAAGCGGGCCGATGTCGTCGCCAAGGTCGCGCCCGAACTGCCGGTGATCCTCGGCGACGGCTACCGGGCCGCGTTCCTCGCGTACGCGCAGACCGAGCCGATGACCGGCGGCTACCGGCGGGACGCGCTGGACTTCGCCGAACACGTACTGGCCGAACGGACGGAGAACACTCCCGCGCGGCGCGAGCTGCGCGAGTGGTGGCTGGAGCGCTCGGGGCCGAGGCCGCGTTCGAGCCGGCCGGCGGTACGGCTGGTCCGCGCGACCCGGCGGGTACTGCTGCGCCGCTGACCCGGCGGAAGCCCCGCAGCGCCGACCGGCGGGAGCCGCCGCGGCGCTGACCCGGCGGATGCCCCGCGGCGCTGACCCGGCGGATGCTGCCGCAGCACTGACCCGGCCGGGGATGCCCCGCAGCTCTAACCCGGCGGATGCTGCCGCGGCGCTGACCCGGCTGGCCGGGCGGAACATCACATACCGGCAACACTCCGTCCGGATGATGAACAAGGCATGGTGCATGCGCGGCCGTTTACCTTACAAACGACTCATGTTCTGGGTCCCCCTGCTGCTCCTGGCCTGGGCCGTCGCCGGTGTGACGTGTCTGCGGCTGTGTCTCGCCGCCGTGCGCGGTGCCGCCCTGGCCGACTCCGGCCCCGACGCGGGAGCGGGACGTGATCTGACGCTGTACGAGGCCGCGTTCCTGTCCGGCGGCCCCGCGCGGGTCGCCGATGTCACGCTGGTCGCGATGGCCCGCCAGCGGCGGCTGCTGCTCGCGCACACCGGATGGGCGACGGTGGTCGATCCGCACGGGCGGGACGAGGTGGAACGGTCGGTAATAGGGGCGATAGGGCCGCAGGGTCAGTCACCCTCGCGCCGGTGCGGTCCGCCGCCGCGGCCGCGGACGCCGTGCGCGGGATAGCCGAGCGGCTGGTCGGCGCCGGCCTCGCGGTGCCCGACGGCGCCGGGACGACCGTCGCGGACGCGGTACGGCAGGTACGGCTCGCCGCGCCGGCGGTGGCCGGGCTCGGGGCGGCCGCCCTGCTCATGCCGGTCGCGTCGGAGATGCCGCGCGTGCTCGTCGCGCTGTGGTTCGTCCTGCCGCTGGCGCTCACGCTGGGCTGTCTGGCCATAGCGCGGTTCGAGGTCCACCCGTACTCCCCTGGGCCTCCCCGGCGGGACAGCGCCTGCTGGGCGCGCTGCCGCTCGGCACCGACGACGACCGCGCGTATCTCACCACCGTCGCCGTGCGCGGCATCCGCGCGGTGGGCGAACCCGAACTGCGCGCCGCCTTCGCGCACCGGGGGTCCCACGAGGCGCATTGACGCCGACACCCCGGCGATCGGTGCTTGCCTCGAGCCACCGACGTACGAAACATCCCTTTGTCGCCGTAGTGCACCGAAGGGATCGTCGATGAGAACCGCCGCCGCCGTCCAGATGGCCGCCGGGTCCTTGCTGCTCACCAGCCTGGCCGCCGCCCCGGCCGGTGCGGAACCCGCCGACGCCGCGGCGCGCGGCACGGTCACGGCCGCCGCGCGGGCCGCCGCGGAGGGCGTCGACTTCGGCGCGTGCCCCGCCGAGCAGGAACTCCCCGGGCAGGTCCGCTGCGGCACCGTCCGCGTCCTGCTCGACTACGCCCGCCCGGACGGCAGACAGCTCGAACTCACCGTCAGCCGCGTCCGCGCCACCGGCGTCGACCCCGGCGACGGCGGGCGCACGGTGCGCCGGCAGGGCTCGCTGGTCCACAACCCGGGCGGGCCGGGCGCGAGCGGCATGTACTTCCCGATGCTGGGCGTGCTGCCCGAGTGGAAGCGCGTCGCGGCGGCCTACGACCTCGTCGGCTACGCCCCGCGCGGGGTGGGCCGTTCGGCACCGCTGTCCTGCGCGGACCCGGGGACGTTCTTCAAGGGCCCCGCGCCGGCGCCCGTGCACCCGACGGCCGCGCAGAAGCGGGAGCGCGTCGCGCGCGCCGAAGCGTACGCGCGGGGTGCGCCGAGCGGGGCGGCGACTCCCTGCGGTACTACAACTCGCTGAACAACGCCCGTGACCTGGACGTGCTGCGGGCCGCGCTCGGTGAGAACCGGCTGACGTTCCTGGGCTCGTCGTACGGCACGTACCTCGGGGCGCTGTACGCCACCCTCTTTCCTCGCATGTGCGGCGGATGGTGTTCGACTCGGCGGTGAACCCGGACCCGGAGCGGATCTGGTACCGCAACAACCTCGACCAGTCGGCCGCGTTCGAGGACCGCTGGACCGACTTCAAGACCTGGGCGGCCCGGCACGACGACGTGTACGGACTCGGCGGCACCGCGCGCGAGGTGCAGCACGCGTACGAGAGGGCGGCCGCGCGGCTGGCGGAGGACCCGGCGGGCGGGAAGGTCGGGCCGGCGCAGTTGCAGGCGGCGTTCCTCAGGACCGGCTACTACGACGACTACTGGCCGTACCGCGCGCACGCCCTGTCGGCGTATCTGAAGGGCGATCCGGCGCCGCTGGTCGAACAGGCCCAGGACTGGCCCCAGGCGGCGGCCGAGGCGGAGAACACGCGCGCGGTGTACCTCGCGGTGGAGTGCAACGACGCGCCCTGGCCGGTCCGCTGGGCGGTGTGGGACCGGGACAACACGCGGCTCGCGCGCCGGGCGCCCTTCGAGACGTGGGGCAATGTGTGGACCAACCTGCCGTGCGCCTTCTGGAAGGGGCCCCGGCAGCGCCCGCTGGACGTGCGCGCGGGGAACGGGGAACTGCCGCCGACGCTGATCCTGGCGGCCGAGCGGGACGCGGCCACCCCGTACGACGGCGCCCTGGAGCTGCACCGGCGGCTGGCCGGGTCGACGCTGGTGACCGAGCGGGACGCGGGGAGCCACGGCGTCGCAGGCGGGTCCAACGCCTGCGTCAACGCCCATCTGGAGGCGTATCTGCTGGACGGCCGGGTGCCGGGGCGGCGTGCCTCCTGCGCACCGCACCCGGCACCGGAGCCGAAGCCGGTGGCGGCGGGCCGGACGGCCGCGGAGGCCGGGCCCGCCGTCTGATCAGGCCAGTCCGGCGACGAGGTCCGCGACGTCCTTGCGGCGGCCCGTGTAGAACGGCACCTCCTCGCGGACGTGCCTGCGGGCCTCCGAGCCGCGCAGATGACGCATGAGGTCGACGATCCGGTCCAGTTCGTCGGCCTCGAAGGCGAGGATCCACTCGTAGTCGCCGAGGGAGAACGAGGCGACCGTGTTGGCGCGCACGTCGGGGTAGCCGCGGGCCATCTTGCCGTGGTCGGCGAGCATCCGCCGGCGGTCCTCGTCGGGCAGCAGGTACCAGTCGTAGGAGCGCACGAAGGGGTAGACGCTCACATAGTCGCGGGGCGTCTCGTCGGCGAGGAACGCCGGGATGTGCGACCGGTTGAACTCGGCGGGGCGGTGCAGCGCCATGTTCGACCAGACCGGCTCCAGCGCGCGGCCCAGCTTGGTGCGGCGGAACAGGTTGTAGGCCTCCTGGAGCTGGTCGGCCGTCTCGGCGTGCCACCAGATCATGAGGTCGGCGTCCGCGCGCAGGCCCGACACGTCGTAGGTGCCGCGGATCGTGACGTCCTTGGCGGCGAGCTGGTCGAACAGCTCCTGGACCTCGTCGGCGTACCCGGCGCGGTCCTCGGGCAGGACGTCCTTCAGCTTGAAGACGGACCAGAGGGTGTAGCGGATGACCTCGTTGAGGTCCTTGGCCAGCTTGCCCTTGTTCGGGATGCGGCCGGGGGTGGTGGCGTCGTCACTCATGTCCCTCATTCTCCTGCTCCGCCGTGGAGGCTCTGCACCGGGTGGGCGGTGAGCTGCCGCACAGCGTGCGGGTCACCGTGGATCTGGTCGGCGGCGGCGTACGCGCTCGCGATGCACGCGGGGACGCCGACACCGTCGTAGGCCGCGCCGCACACGGCGAGACCGGCGAGACCCGCGAGGTGTTCACGGACCCGGGCGACGCGCGCGTGGTGGCCGACGGGGTACTGGGGCAGGCCGTCCTGCCAGCGGGTGACGCGGGTGGCGACGGGGTGGCGTCCAGGCCCACGGCGGCCTTCAGATCGTGCCGGGAGACGTCCACGAGGCCGTCGTCGTCCCGGCCGAGGATCTCCGTCTCGCCGTGCCGGCCGACGGAGGTGCGCAGGACGGCCAGATCCGGGTTCTCGTCGGCGATCCAGCCCCATTTGCGGGAGGCGAAGGTGGACGCCTTGATGGTGTGTCCGTCGACGGGCGGCACCAGGAATCCGCTGCCGTCGGGCAGGGCGGCGTCCGCGCGGCGGTAGGCGAGGGTGATCAGCGCCATGGAGGCGTACTCGACACCGGCGAGTTCGGCGGCGGCGCCGGGCGCCTCGGCGCGCAGCAGGGCGGCGGCGGCCGGGGCGGGTACGGCGACGACGACCGCGTCGGCGCGCAGCACCCGGTCGCCGGCGACGACCCGCCAGCCGTCCTCCGGTTCGCGGCGCAGCTCGGTGACCGGCGTGCCGGTGAGGATCTCCGCGCCGCGCGCGCGTACGGACTCGGCGACCGCGAGCGGGAGCGTGCCGACACCGCCCGCGATGCCCATGAAGACGGGGCCGGCCGGTGAGGCGGCGGCGGACCTGGCCTGGATCCCGCGTACGGCCTCGGTCAGGGAGGTGTGGGTCCGGGCGGCCTCGAACAGCTGCGGAACCGCCGAGCGCATCGAGATGCGGTACGCGTCACCGGCGTACACCCCGCCGAGCAGGGGCTCGACCAGGCGGTCGACGACCTCCCGGCCGACGCGCGCCGCCACGTACTCGCCCACGGCCACGTCGTCGCCGACCTCGGTGCGGGGCAGATCGGCGTCCCGCCCGATCCTGGCGAGCCCCTCGTCGGAGAGGACTCCGGTAAGGGCTTCGACGGTGCCGGGTACGCCCATGACGTGGCCCTTGGGCATGGGGCGCAGGGCGCCTCGGGTCCACAGGGAGGCGGTGGCGGTGGCCGGCTGCTGGAGGCGGTCGGCGAGGCCCACCTCGCGGGCGAGACCGACCGCTTCGGGGCGGCGGGCCAGCAGCGACTCGGCGCCGAGGTCGACGCGGGCGCCCGCGATCTCGCCCGGCAGCAGCTTGCCGCCGACCCGGTCCGAGGCCTCCAGCACGGTGACCCGCGCCCCGCGCTCCAGCAGCCGGTGCGCGGCGGCCAGCCCGGCGATTCCGGCTCCGACGACGACGATGTGCCGCCCCGGGGCCTCGTGTGTTCCGCTCATGGCTCCACCTTCTCAAACGCCACCGGTGGTCCCGCCAGGGCCATGTGGCCCTCCCGAGTCCCGACCGTGACCGCATCGGGACCGTTCGACGCCAACGTCCCGCGCCCCTCCGGCGTCGAAGGAGCGTCAGTCATCACCAGACGGGGGACTCCCACATGCGTATACGACGAGCCCAGGCCCTGGCCGGGGTCCTGCTGGCGGCGGCCGTCGCCGTCAGCGGGTGCAGCGGTTCGGCGGACGACTCCGGCGGATCGACCGCCGACCTGGCCGCGGACGCGCCCGCGGCGGAGCAGGCCGCGCAGGGGACGCGAAGCAGGGGCGGGGGCGGTTCGGCCGAGGGCGCGAAGGCGACGGCGGCACCGAAGGCCACCGCGAACCACATCATCCGCACCGCCTCACTGGTCGTGCGGGTCAAGGACGTACCGCGGGCGCTGGAGGAGGCCCGTACGACGACGGAGACCGCCGGCGGCTTCATCGGCGACGAGTCCACCGACCGGGACGCGACGGGCCGCGAGCGCACGCGTGGTGCTGCGCGTGCCCGTGGAGAAGTACGAGGAGGTCCTCACCGAGCTGGAGGGCACGGGCAGGCTGCTCGAGCGCGAGGCCAAGGCGCGGGACGTCACCGACCAGGTGGTCGACGTGGAGTCCCGCATCACCACCCAGCGGGCCAGCGTGGCGCGCATCCGGGAGCTGATGGACCGGGCCACCAGGCTCAGTGACGTGGTCACCCTGGAGGGCGAACTCAGCAGCCGCCAGGCCGATCTGGAATCCCTGCTCGCCCAGCAGGCGTCCCTGAAGGACCGCACCAGCCTGGCCACCATCACCCTCACCCTGACCGAGACACCGGTGAAGAAGGCGGCGAAGGACGACAGCGACCCCGGATTCACCGACGCCCTCGCGGGCGGCTGGAACGCCTTCCTGACGATGCTGCGCTGGCTGGCCGTGGCGATCGGCGCGGTCCTGCCGTTCGCGGCGGTGGCGGCGCTGCTGCTCCTGCTGTGGCTGAAGGCCGTACGGCCCCGGCTGCCCCGGCGTCCGGAGCCGGCGCCCACGGCGACGGCCCTGGGCCCGCTGCCGGCGCACCGGCCGGCGGCCGAGGGCACGGACGGGAACGGGGAGGGCTGAGAAACCCTCGGCGGGCCGGCCCGGGATCTCCCGCCCGCCGTAGCGTGTTCCCATGAACATGAGCGATGCGCGCGGTGCGAGGGAACGCCTGGTGGTGATCGGCGGTGACGCCGCGGGGATGTCCGCGGCGTCACAGGCCCGGCGGCTGAAGGGCCCGGACCGACTGGAGATCGTGGCGTTCGAACGCGGCCACTTCACCTCCTTCTCGGCGTGCGGCATCCCCTACTGGGTGGGCGGTGACGTCCCCGACCGGGAGCAGCTCATCGCCCGCACCGCCGAGGAGCACCGCGCGCGGGACATCGATCTGCGGATGCGCACCGAGGTCACGGAGATCGACCCGGACCGGGGCCGGGTGCGCGCGCGGGACCTCGATTCGGGCGCCGAGTCCTGGACGTCGTACGACGGACTCGTGATCGCCACCGGTGCGCGGCCGATCCGTCCGGAGCTGCCCGGCATGGACGCCCCGGAGTGCACGGGGTGCAGACCCTGGACGACGGCCAGGCCCTCCTCGACACGCTGTCCCGCACGCGCGGACGGCGCGCGGTGGTCGTCGGGGCCGGGTACATCGGGGTGGAGATGGCCGAGGCGATGATCAACCGTGGATACCAGGTGACGGTCGTCAACCGGGGCAGGAGCCCATGGCCACCCTCGACCCCGACATGGGACTCCTGGTGCGCCGGGCCATGGAGGGCATGGGCATCACCATGGTCAACGGCGCCGAGGTCACCAAGCTGCTCACCGGCGACGACGGCGCGGTGCGGGCGGTCGTCACGGAGGACGCCGAGTACCCGGCCGACGTCGTGATCCTCGGCATCGGGGTACGGCCGGAGACGGCCCTCGCGCGGGCCGCCGGACTGCCGCTCGGGGAGCACGGCGGACTGCTCACCGACCGGTCGATGCGGGTACGCGGGTACGAGAACATCTGGGCGGGCGGCGACTGTGTGGAGGTCCTCGACCTGGTCTCCGGGCAGCTCCGGCACATCCCGCTGGGCACGCACGCCAACAAGCACGGCCAGATCATCGGCGCGAACGCGGGCGGCGGCTACGCGACCTTCCCGGGCGTGGTCGGTACGGCGGTCAGCAAGGTGTGCGACCTGGAGATCGCCCGCACCGGGCTGCGCGAGAAGGACGCGCACCGCGTGGGGCTGCGGTTCGAGTCGGTCACCATCGAGTCGACCAGCCGCGCGGGCTACTACCCGAACGCCTCCCCGATGACGGTGAAGATGCTCGCCGAACTGCGCACCGGCCGGCTCCTCGGCGTCCAGATCGTCGGGCGCGAGGGCGCGGGCAAACGCGTCGACATCGCGGCGGTGGCCCTCACGGCAGGTATGACGGTGGAGCAGATGACCGCCCTGGACCTCGGCTACGCCCCACCGTTCTCCCCGGTCTGGGACCCGGTCCTGGTAGCGGCCAGAAAGGCGGCGACGAAGATCAGGGCGAGCCTGTGAGGAGGGGAGCCGAGCGCTCCGCACGGGACGCGGGGCTGTGTCGGTACGCGGCTTGGCCGCGTGGGCGCGACAAGCCACGACGCCGCCGCACCCGGCGATGCGGCCGGACCGCTACGGCGTCACGCCGTCCCGTTGATCCGCTCGATCGCCTGCCGGGCCTGCTCCGCCGGCGGCCGGGACGGCAGCGACGCCACCGACGCACTGGAGGTACCGCCCGTACCCGCGTCCGCCGCGGACGCGGAGACCGGCGCGGGCGCCGACACCTTCGCCGCCCCCGCGCGGAGCGCAACCGATGCGCCACCGCCTCCTCCAGCGTCACCGGCCGCTGCAACTGCGCCGCGAGCCGCCCCGCCTCCTGGCCGAGCCGGGCGACGTCCTCCCACGGAATCCGCACCACGAGCGTGAGTTCGGCCTCGCCGTCCGGCAGTGCGTGCATCGCGGGAGTCACTCGGTCGTTCATCGCCAGTTTCCTCACGTAGGGCCCGCGGCCCCTTCCCGGGCCGCGGGCGTCGACGAGTCATACGCACGGCCGGACGGTGGCGTTCAGCGGAGCCCCGGATTCACCGTCCGGCGCACGGGCAGTAGTGGGATGTGGTCATCCCCGTCCATGACGTGAACCCCTCGCGGCGCACCCCTGGGTGACGTACGCGCTCCTCGCCGCGAACTTCGTGGTCTTCGTCGTCCTCACACCCGGCACGGTCGGTGGCGGCGGTCTGGCCGACCTGTGTCAGACGCAGGCGTTCCTGGACCGCTACGCGGCGGTGCCGCAGGAGCTGATCCACCACCGGCTGCCGGCCCTGGTGGCCACGGGCGCCACCGGCGTGGGGCCGCAGGGCCCCGGGTGCGTGATCGGCCCGCCGGGCTACGAGAAGTCGCCGGAGCTGAGCGTCCTGACGGCGATGTTCCTGCACGGCGGCTGGCTGCATCTGCTGGGCAACATGCTCTTCCTGTGGATCTTCGGCAACAACATCGAGGACCGCATGGGGCACATCCGCTACCTGCTGTTCTACCTGGTCTGCGGGTATGCGGCCGCGTACGGTTTCGCCCTGCTCAACGCCGGCTCGGGCGAGCCGCTGATCGGCGCCTCCGGGGCGATCGCCGGCGTGCTGGGCGCCTATCTGGTGCTGTATCCGAAGGCCCGCGTCTGGGTCCTCGTCCCGTTCCTGATCTTCCTGCCGCTGCGGCTGCCGGCCTGGATGGTGCTGGGCCTGTGGTTCGTGCTCCAGGCGGTGTACTCCTCCGGGCAGGGCGTCACCGACGCGGGGACGGTGGCCTACGTGGCGCATGTCGTCGGCTTCGTGGCGGGCATGCTGCTCGCCTGGCCGCTGCGCCGGGGTACTCCCCGCCGCCCGAGCCGGGCGGCATCCTCTTCGGACGGCGGGCGGGGCGGGGCCGGCAGGGCCACCCGCCAGGGGCCGGATAGCACAAGGAAACCCGGAACCACTTTGGATAAGAGACGTTTGCGCTCCCGATTCGGCCGATGATCTTTTGATCCAGTCGACCACCTGCGCGCTTTGCCGAACCTTTAAGGTAAGCAAGCGCTGCGCCTGGCGGGCGCCATGACGACCTTGCAATGCGAGGATTCTGTGCGATGTACCTGCTGAGAAGGCGGCCGGGCTCAGGAAGCGGATCCCCTCACATGAAGGCGAACAGCACCCCGAGAGCCTCCAAAGTCCCGGCACGGCACCTGTGGACATGCAGGAGGTGCTCTCGGTCCGTCATCTGCCGCGCCTCTTCCCGTTCGATCACCAAAGTCTCGGTGATCAGTCCGGCAGCATCCGTGATCCGGGACTGCACCTCTGCCGCGTTCGGCATCAGCATGACCGCCAGCTCGGCTTCGCCGATGAACCCTCGCGCGATGCCGCGCCTGGGCTGGCGCTCTTCGGGTACGGGCCTCAGCTCGCAGTCATTCAGATGCCTGCGGAAGCCCGTACAGCTCGGACAGAGCCCTTTCTCCTGCGGCTCTTCCGCGCTCCTCCAGAAGGCCAGCTCGGGCTGCTTCCCGCTGCTCCTGCGCCACCGCGGCCTGATGCCTCTGTTGGAGCCACCCGCCGAGCAGGGCACCTCCGGCTCCCACCACGGCACCACTGAACCCGATGAGCCCGACCAGAACCTCTGTCTGCATCGTCTCCCTGCTTCCTGGCGGGCGTCATGACGGCGAGGACGCGTCGTCTTCTTCTCGCGGGCCGAAGTTGACGGGATCGTGCATGTGCTCAAATCGCCGCCTTTGACGCTCCTCGTGCCGGGCCACCATGGCCTGCTTCTCCATGGCCTGTTCGGAGAGGGGAGAGAGGGCGTCGTGGCGGATGTATGCCGATAGGACGTCGATCATGTCCTCCGTCAGATCCCCGAGCCAGCGAACCGCAAAAAAGTGCCGGACTCCGGCGGCCCTGTAGCGGCTCGTGAGACTGAGAGAGATCTTCACGCGGTCGCGGACGCCCCGGTCCGGAATGCCGGCGACGGCCAGCTTGATGTTCTTGAGGTACCCGAACACCGTGTCCAGATACGGCAGCCTTTCGTCTGTATGCGCCGTAACGACTTCATTGCCCCCGACGGTCTCCAGGAACTCGCCCAGGGTGATCAGCTCGTTCAGCGCCTTGTCCGCTGCCGCTTGGCCAAGTTCCAGGAGGCGAGCCTCCCGGACTTGCCTCCTCTGGTGGGACAGCGTGAGCCACACACCGCCGAAGTATGCGGCGCCGCCGACCAGGGCGCCGCCGAAACCGATCAGACCCGAGAGAACTTCTGATTGCATGACGATCACCCTGCCGGGCCAAGGGAGTTGATGGGGGCTGATTCCATCAGGGCCCTCCGGGGAGTTCTTCACACCAAGGGTGCAACCCCTTCACATTTGGACCACATGTACGATCGCACATCATGGGATGAGGGGGCCCTACCTGTGGTGATGCTTGTCGGTAACCCCTCCAGTACTTAATGGAGATCGTCTACGTGGGCAGCAAAAGCAACAACGAGACAGCCCTGGGGTGTAGCGTCTTCGCGGTCATCGGGGCCGTCTCGCTCATCTTGGCGATAATGACTCAGTGCAGCGGCGACGACGGTAATTCGGATGCCGCGTCAACAATCAAGCCCACCGCAAGCGCCACGGCCAGCTCGCCGAAGCCCGTCAGTCCTTCGCCTGAGAAGTCCTTCACGCAGGAGCCGGAAAAGACAGTCACCCCCAAACCGAAGAAGGTCACGATGACCCTTGCGGTGATCGCTAACACTCCCGGCACCTTCGAGCAGTTCAAGGAGTTCGTCGCCAAGCATGGGACCGCCAAGCAGAAGAAGGCGGTCAAGCACCTTGATGGGTGGCGGGGCTACGAGCGCAAGTTGTTCTACCCGGTCCTGGAGGCCAGTTCCGACTACCCCACCATCAACTACGAGGCCATAGACGGCGGCGACACGGCGGAACTGGACAAGATGATGGACTTGGAGAAGCAGTCCCAGTACATCGCTGAGGCGTTCGCGGCCTGGTGGAACATCGATGAGGAGGCAACTCTCCAGGTCTACGACCGGGGTGGTGAGCATACCGCTGGCACTGCTTGTATCCGGCCCGACAGCGTCAAGCACGAGGGTTCCTGCCTCTAACCCTTCACCTGTAATGGAGCCCGGGGCCCGGAAGCACGGAGGCGATCCTCTAGCGGTTCCCGGACTCCGGTAAGTCATCTAGCAAAATTGGCGCATACGGCGTCGACACCCGTGCTCTGGGGTGGACGCGCGAGATCGTCGATCGTCTCAGTCGATTCGGACTACATGATCCCCTTCCAGTTCCACGGACGCGGCCCGCGGCGGCCACGCAGGCAGTCAACGCGGTACTGGGCCTGACCTGCCCACTCGGGATTGCTGGCGGCGTGCTGGGCGGCGTATGTCACCATGCGGAGTTCCCGGGCGCCAGCCAAGGTCGGGTAACCTGCCCAGGCGGTTACGTCGTACCCATACGCGGCACAGAACTCGTCGTACTCCGCCAGCGTGATCGCGCCTGTCGTCCGCGCTCGTACGGCTGTTGAGACCAGGTCCCATTCCGGTGGGCCCAGCGAGAAGCGCTCCAGGTCGATCATCAGCGGGCCCCCGGCAGTGCGGATCAGGTTGCCGGGCCAGGCGTCGCCGTGCACAGCACAGTCCGGATGCCCGTGCGGGCGCTCGGCCCACGCTGTCACAAGTTCTTGATGTAGACCTCTCAACCACTCACGGTCTGTGCCAGCCAACGTAGTTGCTGCCTGCAAGCGCTCGCTGATGCGGACGAACGGGTCCAGGTACCCGAGTTCGAGATCGGGATCGGGATCGGGCAGCGCATGGAGGCGCTTGAGCAGCTGCGCGACCTCCGTGTGGCTACCGTGTTCGTGCGGCGGGAGTTCCTCCCAGAAGGTGACGGGCCGACCACCGGCCTCGACCGGTTGTCCGACGGCGGCGAGGCGGACGGCCGGCATGTGGTTCTCGGCAAGCCATCGCGCAACCCGTACTTCCCGGAGCGCGGCTGTGGTCTGGCCACGCCGCGCGATTCGAACCATCACGCGCTGTCCGGGCAGTCTCCATATCTGGTTCTCTGCCAGCCGTACCGGCTCGGCCCCGCTGGGGTCGAGCCCCACGGCGACGCACGCCTGCTCGAGTACCTCTCGGGCGGGGGCTGCTGCCGAGATCGTCATGCGGAGACCGTAGCGGCGATGCGCTCCCGCAGAGCGACGGTCTCCGCCACCTTCGGATGCTCGCTGGCGAACGCCCCGAGCTGTCGCAGGTCGTCGACGGCTCGGCGGGAGGTGAGTCGGCCCACCTCGTCCAAAGCGTCGTGGCCGATGGCGGCAGCCTGGCGGGGATCGCCCTTGGCCATGATGAGTGCGGCGAGTTTCGTGCGGGAGATGGCCCGGGAGCGTTTGTAGGCGTCCGAGTGGCCCTCCACTGCGGCGTCGAGGCGGCGGGCCGCCCGTCCCGGGTCCTGGTCCGCGAGGATGACGAGGTCGAACAGTCCGTGAGCGGTGTCGCCGTTGTGCTGGGCCTCGTCGTAGTAGGCCATCCACGGCGGATCCTCGGACGGGCGAGCGCGGGAGAACGCTTCGTCGGCTTCGCCGACAGCGGCCATGCAGTCGCGGACGTTGCCCATCTTGCCGAACGCTCTGGCTCGTGCCGTGTGCAGCATGGCGCGCTCGGTGGCGGTAAGTCGATCGGAACGCACCAGGCCCTTCTCGGCGTGCGTGAGCCCGTCGTCGGGCTGACCGAGCCACACGGCCTGTCGCGCGAGGAACGAATATGCCTTCGCACGCAGGTGCCAGCCCCTGCTTCTTCTGCGCGGTCGGCCGCGAAGAGGAACGTCGCGGTGGCGTAGGGGTGGTTGTAGGAGTCGAAAGCCGAGGCGCCTACGACGATGCCCAGCCGGGAGACGGCCGCCAGGAGGTCGGACCGCAAAGTTTCCGGGCACTTGGCATTCAGAAGTCCGGCCGCCCACTGCATCGCACGGCCTGCGACGTCGCCGACCATGCCTCCGCCACCGAACTTGTTGTCCCAACCGCTGATCGCGGTGGCTACTTCCTGAACCTGGTCGACGTTGTGGGAGCTGATCAAATCGGGAAGCGTCTGCTCGTATGGGGCGAAACCGTGCGTGAGGTCTATGGGGGCAATGGCGGCCAGGCCGCCGGCTTGGAGGAACGCGCGTCGGTCCACGGGCTCGGGGCTCCCAAGGCGAGGAGGTACTTCGTCACTGCCCAGGATGCGACCTCGATGCACCTGAACCGTCGCCTCCGGCCCCTTGCGAGAGTGTTTATCGGCATCAGGACGCTTTTTATCGGCATTGCGGAGGCTGAAGGCCATCGGCCATGCCCGCTCGAAGAAGCCACCAGTCTCCAGCACCTTGTCCAGCCACTGGGCCACCTCCAGCTGGCACGAGGGGTACTGCCCTTTCTCGATCGACAAGATCATGTCATCGCTGACCTGCGCCAACCGCCCCAGGGCCTTGGCTGAGAGGCCATCCGCCTTACGCCGGAAACGCAGCTCGCTGCCGAACCAATCCTGCGGAGAGGCTCCCGGGTTGAGCGGCTTCTCTGGCTGCGGCATGTCCGTCCCCATCCTCGCGATGCCGAACTCTTCGGCTCTCGGCATCAGGGCCTGCACGACGCGCCCGTGCTCTGCCTCAATGGTTGCTGACCGATTCGGTCCCAGTACACACCGCAACCGCCCCCGATGTAGGGCTTCCGGTGCAACGGACGGAGCATCGATGAGCACACTTCTTCAAAGCCCCGGCGCGGGCCTACCGACCCGAGCTGCGTCCAGAAGCAGCCGGGGCCAACTCGAAATGCCCTTCCGGCTCGAGAAGAGGCACCTGGGTCTCGTGCGCAGTGTGGTGCGTCACCATCTCGCCTGGTGGGGGGTCAGTGGTGAAGTCGCCGAGATCGTCCTTCTCGCCGTGAACGAGCTGCTGACGAACGTGCTGGTGCACTCCAGCCCGGATGAGAACGGATGGCGCTCCGCGAACCTGCTCGTACAGCACATCCCGGGCGGTGTCACCGCAGCCGTCCGCGATCAAGCCCCTCGGCCGATCGCGCGGAAGACAGCGGCGCCTCTCGGCCTCGGAGGCCAGGGCCTCGCTCTCGTGCGGGATCGTCAGCGCTGACTCAACCTCCGCGGTCTGCCATTGCCCACCCGCACCGATATCCCGGCTCTCTTCCGCTGAGCGCCGGACAGACATTGCGCACGCCCGTCAATGCTCGCACAAAACATGGCAATGACGACTAGTCAGCCACAGATACACGGTGGGTGTCAGTGCACGTGGTGCGCGCTGAACCTCCCGTGGCTCCACCGGTCTGCCTTCGACTTGGAACGACGCGGGGTCCGCCGCTTGTCGGGGGCAAATGCCCTCCTGTTCCTTGCGTGAACCCTTGTGACGGACCAAGCCCCCTGCCCTCAACTCTCAAGGAAAATAATGGGCTTCAGTTCCATTCCACTGCCGTCCGGCGCCTTCACCATCGGCAAGAGGTTCGACTTCGAGGCCGGCCACCGGCTCCCGGGCTGCCGCCCGCGCACAAGTGCGCCCGCCAGCACGGTCACAGCTACGAGGTCGAGGTCATCCTCACAGCTCCCTCCCTGGAGGAGCCCGGCTTCGTCACGGACTTCGGTGCGCTCGCTCCGTTCAAGAAGTTCTTGGACACCGAGCTGGACCACCACAACCTGCACGAGATCCTCCTCTTCGAGCCGACCTCGGAGCGCCTGGCGCAGTTCCTGGCAGGCTGGTTCATCCAGAACCTCCAGCCGAAGATCCCCGGCCACCTGGTCGCCGTCCTCGTTCGCGAGACCGGGAGCAGCTGGGCCCGGTTCGATGTGGAGGGGCAGTGACCGCGCCCGAGCCGATCACCGTCAGACCGGCGACAGGCGAAGCCGAGCACCGGGTGATCGTCGCGGAGAGCTTCGGTGTCGAAGTACCGACATTTCAAGGCGAGGGCCCGAGCTGCGGGCACCCTGCCCTGTTCATCCGCCTGTCCCGGTGCAACCTGACCTGCGCGAAGTGCGACACGAAGTACACCTGGGACTGGTCCCGGTTCGACCCACGCATGGAGTCGACGAAGCGGTCCGTGGCGGACCTGGTGGCCTGGGCCGCGTCCTCGCCGGTCGAGCTGGTCGTGATCACCGGTGGTGAACCGCTGATCCAGCAGTCGCTCCTGGTGCCTCTCGTCTGGGGGCTACTGGACGCCGGGAAGAAGGTCGAGTTCGAGACGAACGGGACCATCGCACCCATCCCTGAACTGGTGCTCGATGGAGTCCAGTTCAACGTCTCGCCCAAGCTCGCCAGTTTCGGCATGGACGAGGCCAAGAGCGTCGTGCCCGCCGCACTGGAGGCGTTCGCGGCGTCCGGGCGGGCGGTGTTCAAGTTCGTCGCTTCCTCGGTGGCCGACCTCGACCGGATCGCCGAGCTTGCCAATGCCCACCGGCTCGCGCCGGTGTGGGTGATGCCGGAGGGCACCACCGCTGAGGCGGTCACCGCAACTACTCAGGCCCTCGCGGACGCAGTTGCGGCCCGGCACTGGCACTTCACCACCCGGCTCCATGTGCTGGCCTTCGCTGACGCCCGAGGCCGCTGACCACACGCCACCCCCACCCATCTTCCCAGTCCCCGGAAGCGAGAGAAGCCAATGACGACCTCCGTCGCTAGCTCCGAGCCGGACCTGAGCGCCGCCGTCCCCGCGCCCGGCCAGCCCACCGCAGCCATCGACAACGGCCGGGTCGCCGACCTGATCGCCCAACTCCTGGTCGAGCTGGGCGAGGACCCCGCCCGCGAAGGGCTCATCGGCACCCCGGACCGCGTCGCGGCTTGGTGGAGCGGGTTCCTGTCCCCGGACGGCACCGCGACTGCCACCTGCTTCACCGAGTCCCAGCTGAGCGGCCAGCTGGTCATCGTGGGCGGTATGAGCGTGTGGTCGCTCTGCGAGCACCACATGCTGCCCATGAACCTGCAGGTCACGGCCGGATACGTGCCGGAAGGCGATGTGGTGGGCCTGTCGAAGTTCGGGCGGATCGCCCAGCACTTCGCCGGCCGGCTCCAAGTCCAGGAGCGCTTCACCCGCCAGGTCGCCGAGTACCTCACCGGCGTGATCGGACGCGAGGACATCGCCGTCGCCGCACGCGGCGTGCACCTATGCATGAGCATGCGTGGGGTACGGATGGAGGAAGCCCGCACCACCACGGTGCAGACGAGCGGGCGCTTCCGTACCGACCCCGTCCTATCCCAGCAGTTCCTCACCGTCGCGGCCGGACAGTGGGGAGCACCGTGATGGCCAAAGGCATCGACTTCTCCGTCATCGCACCGCCCGCCTACCTGGAGGACTTTGTCGCCCAGGAGCCGGCCCGCGCCCACCACGTGGCCGCCCAGAGGGTCCTGTCCGACGCGGTCTACCGAGCCTTCTTCGCTCGCGAAGCGGAGCGCGGCGCCGAGATCATCGTCGACAACGGGCTCTTCGACCTCGGCTACGCCCTGCCCGCGTCCAGCCTCGTCGAGGCCGCGCTCGCAGTGTCCGCGCGAGAGATCATCCTGCCGGACGTCATGCAGGACGGGGTAGCGACCTTGAAGGCGAGCGAGCAGGCCGCACGCGAGATCCGGGAGCTGTCCGGCGACGCGTTCCGGCTGTGCGCGGTCCTGCACGCTGCAGACGACGAGGAGTGGCTGCGCGCCTACGACGCCTTCGTGTGCAGCGGCTGGGCCGGGGCCATCGCTCTGCCGGCCTCACGTCGGCCGGATCCCGACGGGCAACTGTGCCGCACCCGCTGGTTGGCGACCGCGTACCTGAAGGACCGAGGCCTGATCGACGATCTGATCGTCTATCGGCTGCTCGGACTGGGCCGAACGGGGCACCTGGAGCTGGTCGAGCAGCGCAAGCACGAGTGGATCTCCTCCGTGGACGGCGCGGCCCCGGTCATTCTCGGTGCGATGGGCATCTCCCTGCTGCCCGAAGGGCCGTACGAGAAGCCCTCCACCCCCGGATCGAGAAGCTCGGCCCGATTGCCGAGGACCGATTCGACCTGATCCGGCAGAACATCGCCGTCGTCCGCACGGCGGCCGGCAGCACCGTGACGATCGCCGAGGAGCGCCGATGACCCCCTTGCTGGCCGACCCCGCCCCCGGGCTGCTGCGCGCCGCCCCGATCGCCCCTCTGGGCACACAATGAGCCGGGAGAGGCTGCTGCGCTACCTGGAAATCAAGGTCCACCACCTCATCCAGGACCGGGAATGGGACAGCGTCCGCGTCATCGGCGGCTACGACCGGACCGTGGTGGTCTCCCGGTACGAGAAGGGCGGGAAGCTGTTCAACATCGAGCGGCCCACCGCCGAGATTCACGGCCACGATCTGGTCGTCAAGGCGTTCCCTGGCGCGGACTACGTCCAGCACTACGCGCTGATCATCGCCACGTACCTGGCCATGACCGGCCGCCCGGCCGACATGGTCACCTACCAGCCGCCCGGGCAGGACGAGTGCCGCACAGCGCTCGACGCGCTCGACTTGAAGCTGGACGGCGACCTGGTGATCGTCGGCTGGGGCCTGCAGGACCTCGCCCCAAAAACGGGGTGTGGACTCGCGGGCCCGGCTACGCCTGGCAACGCGCCGAGGTCGCCGGCCGCCGCGTGGTCTACCTCGGGTTCCTGCACAGCATTTGGGGGACGTCGCCGGACGGGCCGTCACACGCTTGGCCGAACTCGGCGCCGACGACGTCGTCTACGTCGGCAAGGTCGGCTCGCTGACCCCCGGCATCGAACCGAACACCTGGCTGGCCACCGGCAACACAAGCCTGGTCCGCGGCGCGCTGGTGAGCTGGGACGACTTCTTCGGCGACTTCGCCTCCGCCCAAGGCGGGGTGCAGAACGGCCTGCACGTCTCCTCCCCGTCAATCCTGCTGGAAAACCGCGACTGGCTGACCCAGCACACCGCCTCGTACGCATTCGTCGACCCGGAGATCGGGCCCATGGGGGCGGCAGCCCGTCAGGCGGCGATCAGATTCGGCTACCTCCACGTCATCTCCAACAACCTCGCCACGCACTACTCCGCCGACCTGTCCAATGAGCGTCACAGTGACGTCCTGCGCCAGCGCGCCGTCCTGGTCGACCGGATCCGCACCATCATCACCGACCGCCTGGCCGCTGGCCCGGCCCACGCCCTGTGAGGAACCCGATGACGGCGAACGCGCCGACCACCCCCGCGCCTGGGCGGCTGATCACCTTCGTCGGCGGTGACGGGGCTGGTAAGTCCACCCTCGCCGCCCGCCTGCACCAGGCCCTCAATGACGCCGACCACAGGGCAATCCTCGCCGGCAAGAACAGCACCGACGTCCCCTGGACCTGGAGCTGTCCGCCTACCTCGACCGCCTCAACGAGCTGGTCTACCGGCGCGACGCCCGCGTCGCCCAGGCGTGCGGCGACCACTACTGGCTGCTGGCGCTGGCCTCCTGGTACACCCTGCAGGACCGGCTCGTGATCCAACCCGCTCTCGCCGCGGGCACCCACGTGGTGCTCGACAACGCGCACCACAAGATCCTCGCCCGCTACGCCGTCAACCCCGACGTCGCCACCCCCTCGCCCAACAGGTCTTCGCCCACCTGACCGAGCCGGACCTCGTGTTCTTCCTGAACATCAGCCCACGCGCGGCTCTCGCTCGCAAGGGCTCGTTCACCTCCCTGGAGACCGGCCACTCCGGCGGCGGCGACGAAGACTTCATTCGTTACCAGGACACCGTCCTGAACCAGATGCGCGAACAGGCGCAACGCGGCGCCTGGCTGTCGCTGGACGTCGCCACCATAGACCGCGATCAGGTCTTCAAGGCCGCCTCCGTCGCGCTGGCCGACCGGCTACAGCCAACTGTCTGAACCGACCCACCGACCCGATCGACAAGGAACGCACATGGACCAGGCTCTGCCCGCCAGCGGGACATATGTCTGCCACGGCATTACCTGGGCGAGCGGAGACCCCCGTCTGCTGCTCGCCCCGGTGCCCGGCGGACCGTTCGTCTACGCCGGGGTCATGGGTGTGCGCCTGGGCTATCAGGTGAGCGGTACCGGCCGGTGGTGCACCGGTCGGTACCGGTTCGCCGACCGCGTCCGCGTCGAGGCCGTCGCCTGCCCCGATCGGGCCGCGGCCGAGGCCGGTGGCCAGTGCGCCGCCTGCGCCGGCCAGGACGAGTTCCGCTTCGCCCACCAGTTCCACTCCGGTGGCCACGTCTCCGACGCCCTGGCGGCGTACATGGCCCAGCCGCACTGGCTGTACCTGGCGACGTTCGCCAACAACACCACGAAGGTCGGCACCGCGGCCGATCCCCGCAAGCGCTCCCGCCTCGACGAACAGGGTGCTCTGGTCGCCACCTACCTCGTCCAGAGCCCTGACGGCCGGGCCGTGCGGTTTCTGGAGGACGCTCTCACCCGCCGTCTCGCCCTGACGCAGACCGTTCGATCCGCGGCCAAGCTGACGGCCCTAGCAGAACTGCGCGACCTCGCCCCAGCCCACACCACCCACCAGCAGTACCTCGACCACGCCTCCGAGGCGCTGTCCGACATAAACATCCCTGCCGTGCCGGAGCGGTGGAGTCCGCCCAGCGAAGGCGACCTTCTCCGCACCCCGGAACCGGGCGCGTCCTGTACCCGCACGACCCACGCGAAGGCGAGCACGGGCTGACGGTGCTCTCCTGCCTCGGCTCCCAGGTCCTCGCCTTCCTCGACGGTGACGGTGAACTGCCCTACCTGCTCGACCTCGGCGCCCTCAAGGGCCGCCGCATCACCCTCGGCGCGCAGTTCTCCTCGCCGCCTGTTGTCGTGCAGTCCGCGCTCTTCTGACCCAGCCCGAACGCCGGGCCCGGGCTGCCGGGTCCCTTCCACGAAAGCGAGGCCGCCACATCATGGCACCCCAGGACGCCATCCTCGGCTGGGACGAGGACGCCACCGCCGAGGCGTACGACGCCTTCACCCGCGCTCATCCCATGTACGACGCCACCAGCCGCGACCTCGTGCGCCGAGCCGACCTGGCCGATGCCGGTTTGGTGGTCGACCTGTGTGGCGGCGCCGGCGCGACCGCCCGCGCGATCCTCGACCTGAGCCCGGCCCGAGCCCGGGTTGTCTCCGTGGACAACGCCGCCGCGATGCAGCGCGTCGGCCGCCGCACCCTGACCGATGCCCGCTTGACCTGGATCACCGCACCGGCCGAGCAACTCGCCGACCACGTACCCGCAGGCAACGCAGACGCCGTCGTATGCAACTCGGCGATCTGGAAGACCGATACCGCCGCAGTGTTCACAGCCGTCGCCCACATCCTGCGCCCAGGCGGATGGTTCGTCTTCAACATCGGCGGCGGCTTCGCCGGTGAGCGGCACCCCGACGAACAGTCCGTCCGCACTGGGCCGTCACTGAACGCCTTCATCCGGCAAGTTGCCGCCCGTGACCACGGATACACTCCACCGCCGACGGCCGCGGGCACGCCGCCGAAGCTGCCGCTGGAGAAGGTCACCGAGCAGCTGGCCGCAGCCGGACTGGCCGTCGTCGACACCGACGTCACCGCCCAGCACAGCACCATGGCCGAGAAGAGAGCGTGGCTGTCCATTCCCGTCTTCGCGAGGCCCGAAGGCGACTTCACCCATGCCCAGCGGATGCGAATCCTCGATGCCGCCTACGCTCTGACCACCCCGGACACCCCGACCGTGACGAGCTGGCTCGTCGTCGTCGCCCAGCGACCGGAGACGACCGCATGAACCCGGTCGCCCCCGCACCCGAACACACGGACCGCTCCTGTGATCACACCAGCGTCGGGGTACTGGTCTCTTCCCCGAGCGGGCTCCTGGTGTTCGAGCGGGCGACCCCTCCGGCCGGTCTCGCCCCGGTCGCCGGTCACATCGACCAGAACGGCGGCCCCGAACAGGCCGCCTGCGACGAGGTCACCGAAGAGGTCGGCCTCACCGTTACCCACCTTCACCTGCTGCTGGACCAGTGGCAGCCCAACCGCTGCCGCCGCACTCCCACCGGTCCGGTCGGCCACCACTGGTGGATTTTCCAGGCCGACGTCTCCGGATCGCTGCGCCCTTCTCCTCGGGAGATCCGCGCCCCACGGTGGATCCACCCCGGCCAGCTGCAGCAGCACGCGCTGCGGACCGCCACGTACGCCGACGGTCGCCTGAGCCGGGAGGAGTTCGAGCGGGAGCCCGGCCTGGAGCCGGTGTGGTGCCGCTTCCTGCACGCTCTTGAGCTGATCACCCTGCCCTCTGCCGACCTCGACCGGATCGACGCGGTCCTGTGAACGGCGACCGGGGGCATCGCTCAGCGGGAGCCGACCACCCGGCCGGCTGCGAGGTGCCGGGCGTGCGCACGGATCCGCTCGCGGTCCTCGGGAAAGACGCTGTCCCAGCCGGCGTCCAGGCGGAACCATGCCGCCGGTTGGTTCTGCTCCTCCGAGCGGCACGTCGCGTCCGGCGATCGCGGCGTAGGACATGCCCAGCGTCGGGGACCAGTCGGCCCGGTAAGAGCGCACCGCGACGGCCGCTGGCTCGGGCAGCAGCTCGGTGCGCAGGCCGGTCTCTTCCAGCAGCTCTCGTGCCGCCGCCGCCCGCGGTCCCTCGCCCGGCTCCACCTTGCCGCCGGGTGGCACCCATCCGCGCACGCGGTGCTTGACCAGCAGGACGTACTCGAAGGCGGGGTCGATGACCCACACCTCGGCCGCCAGCGGCTCCATCGGGTGCCGCCGGGCTTCCTCCAGCCACGCCCGGGCACCGTCAAACTCCCACGCGGCAAAGCGAGCGTCCGCAACGGCCTCGTCCAAGATCATCTGACCTGCATCACCATGGCTCACCCGCTCCACCCTAGGCCGACGGACCGATCCGGCGTCGCAGGGACGAGCGGACATCCCTCCGGTCGTATCCAACCGACTCGCCCAACCCTCGGGGCCGCGGGGCGAGCACCCTGGCTCCCGCTTCACACGAAGGAGTCAAGCGTGCACGATGACCGAATCTCGGAGCAAGGAGCCTGGGTCGTCCTGGGCGGCGTCCACCTCCTCAACCGCACCGCGCCGCGCCGGCCCGACGAGCCGATCGTGCTCGTTCGAGTGCCACCGCAGGAGGTGTACCGGCCGGCCACCACCGTGATCATCCGCTGGAACGGACTCGGTCTCTGCCCAACCGATGCGCTGCGCCTGGGCGGCGCCCGGCTCGGGTCGACCCGGATCGATGGCGGTGGGCTGTTCCCCGAAGCCATTGCCGGCCCCGCTCTGCGCGGCCTGGTCGGCGCGGAGGCCGCCACCGGCCTGGTCCCGCTGTGCTACCTGGCCGAACACGCAAGCGGCAGCTACCACGCGTACGCGCAGATCCGCTTCCACCCCGAGGATGCCTGCTTCGTCCGCACCACCCGCGAACCGGTCGGCCCCGGCCCGGTCGAGGAACTGCGCTGGCTCGAACCGGTGTTGACAGCTCACGCCGAGTCGAGCACAGCTCTCAACAACCACCTCCGGTACTTCCGCAAGCACTTCTCCGGCACCGAGCTCGAGTTCAAGTACACCCTCGACCCGGCGCCGGACATCTGGGCCGCCTCCATGGAACTACTCAAAGCGCTACGTGACGGCGAACTGGAGGGCTGCCGCCCGGAGTACCGGGAAGAGTTCCAGATCCACTACACCGAGAACCACCTGTTCGACGTCATCGGCCCCGAGCCCGATATCGGCTACGCCTCCTTCATCCCCACCGTCACCGCCGGACACGTGCTCAAGCGGAAGTGGTTCACTGAGGATGCCTTTGCCCGCCGCGAGGAACTCACCCTCGGCCTCGACATCGCCCCCAACCGCTTCAAGGCTTACCTGAGCGAAGAACTGGGCCTCCAGGTCCGAGCCATGCCGCCCTTCCAACGCGTGCGCTACGACATCCAGTGCGAGTCGATGCGCACCGGCCATGTCTACGGCATCTTCCTCGACCGCTGCTCGCTCCTGGCGGCACCCGAAGTGGTGCTCTCTCAGTGCGAGCTGGAGTACCTTCGCTCGCGCAGCGTCCTCGGCCATGACCAGGACGAGGTCCTCAGCGAGATGGAGCGCATCGACGACTGGCTCCGCGGTTACGTCTCCGCTCGCGGCTGGGCGACCCAGCACACCTTCTATTCGAAGCGCAGCTTCCTGCGCGAAGCCGTCGCCCTCCGGCCGGAACTGGCTCCTCCGACATCCTCCCCGAGCCTCACAGTGCCAACACAATGGGGGTCAGTCATGACCACGACCGCGAGCAAACCTCACAACGAGGACAGCGGCACCGGCGCCTCAGCCGTCGCCGAGGAGACGCTGGCGGGGGCAGAGGGCGACGAGGAGGCGTCCGAGGAGCAGCTCGCGGGCGTGCCCGCGGCAGCCCTCGCGGAGGCCGAGCGCCCGCTCACCCTGGAACTCGCCGACCTGCTGACCGGCAGCACTATGGTCCGCCGCCTGCCCTCGCTCATCCGGCGAACCATCTCAACAGCCGTGTTCGCCCTACGTTCTGCCGCCACCGGGCTGCAAGGTCTCGTCGGCTATGGCCGGGACCTGCTCCGCACCGGGCTGTACCTCGACGACTGGGAGCGCTTCGCCAACGAGGCAGCCGGTCAGCGCCTGGACCGTGGCACCATCGCACCTCGCCGGCCCAAGCACATCGATCTTCGGCAGGTCACCTTCTGCTGACCGGAAGCCACACAGGACACCCTCCACGCCGTCGGCTTCGAAGTCCGCCAAGGCGAGATCGTGGCCGTGATCGGCGAGAACGGGTCCGGGAAGAGCACCCTGATGAAGCTGTTGTCCAGGCTCAACCTGGCCACCAGCGGCACATTCACCCAGGACGGCAACATCGCCGACCTGGCCCCGCACACGATGTGGCGGCAGACCTCAGTGGTCCCGCCGGACTTCGCGGGTTCTTTGCTGCTGCCGCTGCAAGCAGTACCAGCGGCTACGACTAGCAGGGCGGCGATGATCAGTCCGGTTCTAGTCGCATGCCGGTTCGGCCTTACTTGCCGATGCGGATCTTGTCGTTGTCCAGGAGCGCGGTATGTGTCGCCGCCGTGATGATCAGTAGCACCATGAGGAACCCAGGCACCGGGTTGCCGTCGTCCCCGGTCGGACTGATCGCCATGGAGACGGAGAACACGGCAATCTCCGCGGCAACGTACACGACGGCGAGCCACGGTTTGACGACGCTCTTCACCGCGGCAACGACGAACGGAACGGCGGCGGCCAGGCCAAGGGTGATGATCGGGACGAGCGTCCAGATCACCTTCGCGAGGGTCGACGCGAACATGTGCGGCCTGGCCTGCGTGAGCGGCGCGTTGATGTACGGGTTCGGGTCGTAGGTCATGGCTGCCCCCAAGGTCGATACGTAGAACGGGCATTGCGAAGGCTACGTGAAGGCGCGATCACCAGTTGCGTACATTTCGTGACTGACTCGTGACTGTGACAATTGCCGTTTCTCGCACAGGTGTTGATCGCGCAACCCGCCCCAAGGGATCGTTTTCACCCAACATTCATCCAGGAATCGACCGTTTGATCTGTGGTGTCGGGTCGCGCCAGGAGATGGTGTTCTCGCCGGTGAGGCGGCGGGCCATGAGGTCGGTCATGGCGAGGTGGACCATGGCAGGCGGGCGGGGCCGGGAGGACGGTCGGGGTGGGCCGGGTAGCCGGCCGCTACGGGTCCGCGGTCGCCCGCTCGGCGGCGGGGGCCGTGGGGAGGCGGAGGGCGAGCAGGGCCACGTCGTCGTCGTTGTCCACGGTGAGCTGGTCGGCGAGCAGGGTGTCGCAGAAGGCCTCCAGCGGGTGGCCGACGGCGGCCGAGGCGTTCCGGCGCAGCCGTTCGAGGCCCACGGCGAGGTCCTCGAGGCGGCGCTCCACCAGCCCGTCGGTGTAGAGCAGCAGGGTGGTGCCGGGCGGCAGGGGCTCCACGGCACTGCCGTACTCCGGGTCCGGAGCGAGTCCGAGCATCGGGGAGCGGGCCGCGGTCAGGAACCGCGTGGTGCCGTCCGCGGCGGTCAGCAGCGGCGGCGGGTGCCCGGCGACGGAGTAGTGGAGCTGGAGCCCGCCGGTCCCGGAGGGTTCGACGCGGGCCAGCACACAGGTCGCGGTGCACTCCAGGTACAGGGTCTGTACGGCGATGTCCAGCCGGCGCAGGATCGTGCCGGTCGGTTCCTGCCGGTCGAGGGTGAGTCCGCGGAGCATGTTGCGGAGCTGGCTCATGATGACGGCGGCGCGCAGGTCGTGGCCGGAGACGTCGCCGATGGTGAGGACGGTGGCGCCGTCGCGCAGCACGAACGAGTCGTACCAGTCCCCGCCGACGTCGGCGGCCGCGGTGCTGGGCCGGTAGCGGGCGGCGATGTCGAGGCCGGGCACGTCCGGCGGGTCGGTGAGCAGACTGCGCTGGAGGGCCAGCGCCACCTGCCGGGTGCGCTGGTACTCCAGGGCGTTGCCGAGGGGTGTGGGCCCGTTCCAGGAGCGTCTCCAGCAGGCCGATCTCGGTCCGGCCGAGAGGAGGGCGGTCGCCGCTGGTGGAGACGCTGACCAGGGCGGCGGTGGTGCCGTCGACGACGACGGGGAACACCACGACGCTGTTGACCCGCTCGGCCAGCCAGGGTCCGCCGTCGGGCGCGGCGAGCTCGGGCGGGGTTCGCCGGGCGGGAAGACGGCGTGCAGCGGGCCGCGCTGGTCGGCGGCGCGGGCGAGCGGGCTGCCGGGCCGCAGGTGCTCCTCGCGGTGCGGGGGCAGGTCGGGCAGGCCCTCGCCGGTGATCGCGGTGACGCGCTGCGCGGTCAGCGGGGTGCCGGGCAGCCGGTGCAGGGCGTGCGGGAGGAGGTGGACGGTGCAGCTGTCGGCGATGTCCGGCACGATCACCTCGGCGAGGGCGGTGAACATCTCGGCCGGCCGTACGGCGCCGGCCGTGGCGGTGGTGGCCCGCGCCAGCAGCTCCTCCCGGCGGTCCTCCTGCCACTGCTGTTCGACGTCCGTGCAGGTGCCGATCCACTCGATCACCCTGTCCCCGTCGCGTACCGGTACGGCCTCGACGGCGACGTGCCGGTGGCCGCCCCCGGCCATGCGCAGCCGGTAGGTGCGGGCCCAGTGGGGGCGCGCTCGGCGACGGCCCGGTGCCAGGACGCGTAGGCGGCGGCACGGTCGTCGGGATGGATCGCGTCGGCCCAGCCGTCGTCGCGGAACTCCTCCCAGCTCTGTCCGGTCACCCGGGTCCAGCCGGGGCTCGGCTCGGTGACCGCGCCCTCGGGGTTCGTCACCCAGACGATCTGCGATCCGGCGTTCACCAGGCTGCGGTAGCGCCGGAGCGCGCGGCGCCGCTCCTCGGACAGGACCCGGATGCGTTCCTCGCCGGTCACCTGTTCGGTGACTTCCACGATCACGCCGAGCACGCCCTGGCGGCCGTCGCTCATCGTGGCGCGGGAGACGCTGAAGGAGAAGTAGCGGGTTGTGCGGTCCGTGCCGCCCGGGTAGGTGAGGTCGACGGGTACGGCGGTGAGGACCTCGGCGGTGCCCGTGGCGAGGACCCGGTCGAAGATGTCGAAGTACCCGGACTGGGTGAGGTCGGGGAAGGCGTCCCGGAGGGTGCGGCCCAGCGGGCGGTCGCCGAAGGTGTTCCGGTAGACGGCGTTGGTGTAGGCGAGCCGGTGTTCCGGCCCCTGGGTGAAGACGACGCCGATCGGGGCGGGGTCGAACATCTCGAGCCTCATGGGGCCTCCACCTGCCCGTACCCGGGAGCGACGTGGTGGGCAACGAGTGCCCAGTACCCCGCCCCGGGTTCCGACGCGCGTGCGGCGCGTACGCGGTGGGTCAGCGCGCCGTGCGGGTGTGGACGTACTCCACGAGGCGGGTCAGGGCGTCCGCGTCGGTGTTCGGCATGACGCCGTGGCCGAGGTTGAAGATGTGGCCCTCCAGTCCGGCGGCCGAGTCCAGGACCTCCTGTGCCTTCGTCTCGACGGCCTCCCGGCCGGCGAACAGCACGGTCGGGTCGAGGTTGCCCTGGATCGCCTTGCCGGGGCCGACCCGGCGGGCGGCCTCGTCCAGCGGGACGCGCCAGTCGGCGCCGACGACGTCCGCGCCGGCCTCGCTCATGGGCTTCAGCAGCTCACCGGTGCCGACGCCGAAGTGGATGCGCGGGACGCCGTAGCCGGCCACCGCGTCGAACACCTTCGTGGAGGAGGCCAGCACCGAGCGCCGGTAGTCGGCCGGGGCGAGGGCGCCGGCCCAGGAGTCGAAGAGCTGGACGGCGGAGGCGCCGGCCTCGATCTGCACCTTCAGGAAGGCGGCGGTGATGTCGGCGAGGCGGTCGAGCAGGTCGGCCCAGAGCTCCGGGTCGCCGTACATCATCGCCTTGGCGTTCTCGTACGTACGGGACGGGCCGCCCTCGATGAGGTAGCTCGCGAGGGTGAAGGGGGCGCCGGCGAAGCCGATCAGCGGGGTGGACCCGAGCTCGCGGGTGAGCATGCCGATGGCCTCGGTGACGTAGGAGACGTCCTCGGGGGTGAGGTCGCGCAGCCGGGCGAGGTCGGCGCGGGTGCGCACCGGCTGCTCGACGACCGGGCCGATGCCGGGCTTGATGTCGAGGTCGATGCCGATGGCCTTGAGCGGGACGACGATGTCGCTGAAGTAGATCGCGGCGTCGACGTGATGGCGGCGCACCGGCTGGAGGGTGATCTCGGTGACCAGGTCGGGGCGCATGCAGGAGTCGAGCATGGCGATGCCCTCGCGGACCTTGCGGTACTCCGGCAGTGAGCGGCCGGCCTGGCGCATGAACCACACCGGCGTGTGCGGCACGGGCTCACGCCGGCACGCCTTGAGGAAGGCCGATTCCCGGACTGCATCGTTCCTGACGGGAGCGGGGGTCACGGTCGGCGTCTGGCCCGTCGGGCTTGCGTTGGCACTCACACGGCCAGTCTCCCATGAGCCGCCGGAGTACCGGGACCCACCCGTGGGCCGGGCCCGGAGGCCCTGTCGTCGCATTCCCGCCCGCCTCGCGGGGCGGGATCCGGACACCGCCGGGCGGCGCGGGTGTCCCTCCCTGCGCCGGGGGCCCGTTCCGCTTAACCTTCCCCGCATGGCTGCGGCTCAGGGACGACTGTCGGACGACGCTGGCGGAATGGACGAGCGGAAGGAGAGCGGAGGGGACCCGGAGCAGGGGGGTGCGCCCCCGTTGCCCTTCCGGACCGCTGTCGAGGCGCTGCGCGGTGCGCGGCTGCGTCCGCAGATCGAGCTGGATCCGACGCCCGCGCCGAAGCGGCTGGCGCCGTACGCGTACGCGCTGGAGGCCGCGGTCGTCGACGGCGAGGAGGATCTGGCCGACGGCAGGCTCGTCCTGCTGCACGACCCGGACGGACACGACGGCTGGCGGGGCACCTTCCGTCTGGTGACGCTGGTGCGCGCCGAGCTGGAGCCGGAGATGGCGGCCGATCCGCTGCTGCCGGACGTGTGCTGGTCGTGGCTGACGGGTGCGCTGACCGCGCGCGGTCTGACGTACGGCGAGCCGAGCGGCACGGTGACGCGCGCGAGTTCCCACTACTTCGGCGGGCTGTCCGCGCGGCCCGCCGCCTCGCAGATCGAGATCCGGGCCTCCTGGACGCCCCGGGAGGGTCCGGGCGGGGCTCCGGACACGGCCGCGCATCTGGTCGCGTGGTCCGATCTGCTGGCGCAGGTCGCGGGGCTGCCGCCGGCCACGCCCGGGGACGCGTCCGTGGTGACGCTGCCGCAGCGCCGGGGCCCGCAGTCGCGCTGAGCTGCCCACCGGGAGCCGCCGCCAATCATCGGCATCCATCTCTTTGTCGATACGGCCACTTTCGGAAGCGTTGTGACCGAGACCGGAGCCGTTCGATCTTCGAATGATCGCTCGCGCGTCCGAATTGCTCGGATTGTTACTCATCACTTCGTGATCATTCGTTAAAGGACACCAGGTTTGTTGCCGAAGACGACTGTGACCTTGAAAGCACGGTTCGTCCTGGCTCCGCCCCCACGAGCCGGCCCCGCCCCGCCCCCAGGAGGCCTGGTGTCCGTTCTCCTCGAGCAGCCCGCAAGCCTGGTCGCCTACCGCCCGAACAAGCCGACCGCCATGGTGGTCGTGGCCGACCCGCGTGTCCGTTCCACCGTCACCCGCCATCTGTGGGCGCTCGGGGTACGCGATGTCATCGAGGCCTCGTCCGTCGCGGAGGCTCGTCCCCGCGTCGGCAACCCCCGCGACATCTGCGTCGCCGAAGTCCATCTGCCGGACGGTTCCGGCCTCACCCTCCTCTCCGAGACCCGCGCCGCGGGCTGGCCCAACGGCCTGGCCCTCTCCGCGGCCGACGACATCGGCGCGGTGCGCAACGCGCTGGCCGGTGGAGTGAAGGGGTACGTCGTCACCGGTACCCGCACCAACCTCGGGCTCCCCACCCGGCCCGGTGCGGCCCCCATCGGCGCCGCCGCCGCACGCCTGCACCGCCGCCACCCGGGTGCCCCGAGCCACCCGGGCGGCTACCGCGAGCTGTCGGGCCGTGAGGTCGAGGTGCTGCGGCTGGTTGCGGAGGGCCAGTCGAACAAGGCGATCGGCGTGTCCATGGGCCTGTCCGCCCTGACCGTCAAGAGCCACCTCGCCCGTATCGCCCGCAAGCTCGGCACGGGCGACCGGGCCGGAATGGTCGCGGTGGCGCTGCGCACCGGCATCATCCACTGACCACTGTCCGCCGATCACCGGCGCCCGTCACGGTCCACGACCGCGGCGGGTGCCTTCGTCGTATCCGGCGCGGCCTGTTCTCGCTGGTCAGTCATCCCTCCCGGGCGGGGACAGATTCGGCCGCCGTCCGGGCGGATACCCTTGACAGGTGACCGACGCCCACGACACCGCAGCAGACACTTCACTGCGCACCACCGGAGGCGCCCCTCCGGACGACGGCGGATCTTCTGCTACGGAGGCGCCGATCCCCTTGCTCGAACCCCGCGAGGGCATTCCGCCCGTGATCGCGGACGAGGCCGCGCTCGCCGAGGCAGTCGCCGCGTTCGCCGCCGGCACCGGCCCGGTCGCCGTGGACGCCGAGCGCGCCTCCGGCTACCGCTACGGTCAGCGCGCCTATCTGGTCCAGCTCCGCCGCGAGGGCGCCGGCAGCGCGCTGATCGACCCCGTCGCCTGCCCCGACCTGTCCGCCCTGGGCGAGGCGCTGTCCGGTGCCGAGTGGGTGCTGCACGCGGCCACCCAGGATCTGCCCTGCCTGCGCGAGATAGGCATGGTGCCCACCCGCCTCTTCGACACCGAACTGGCCGGCCGCCTGGCCGGGTTCCCCGGGTCGGGCTCGGCGCGATGGTGGAGGGCGTGCTCGGCTACGTCCTGGAGAAGGGCCACTCCGCCGTCGACTGGTCCACCCGCCCGCTTCCCGAGCCCTGGCTGCGCTACGCCGCCCTCGACGTGGAACTCCTGGTCGACCTGCGTGACGCGCTGGAGAAGGAGCTGGACCGGCAGGGCAAGCTGGACTGGGCCCGGCAGGAGTTCGACGCCATCGCCTCGGCACCGCCGCCGGAGCCCCGCAAGGACCCGTGGCGGCGCACCTCCGGCATGCACAAGGTGCGCCGGCGGCGGCAGATGGGCGTCGTACGGGAGCTGTGGCAGCTGCGGGACAGGATCGCCCAGCGCCGGGACGTCTCCCCGGCAAGGTGCTCTCGGACGCGGCGATCGTCGAGGCCGCGCTCGCCCTGCCGGCCAACGTCCAGGCCCTGGCCGCGCTCAACGGCTTCGGGCAGCGGGTGGGGCGGCGCCAGCTGGAGCAGTGGCAGGCCGCCGTCGACCGGGCGAAGGCGCTGAGCGAGGCCCAGCTGCCCCAGCCCGGCCAGCCGGTGACCGGCCCCCGCCGCCGCGTGCGTGGGCCGACAAGGACCCGGCGGCCGCGGCGCGGCTGTCCGCGGCGCGGGCGGGGTCAGCGCGCTCGCCGAGCGGCTGGGGATGCCGGCGGAGAATCTGATCACGCCGGACACGGTGCGGAGGGTGTGCTGGGAGCCGCCGCAGCCCGGCGATCGGCAGGCCGTCGCGTCGGCGTTGGGTGCGTACGGGGCGCGGGCCTGGCAGGTCGAGCAGGTGACGCCGGTGCTGGTGGCGGCGTTGGCCTCCGCCGCCGACGCCTAGTCGCCGTACGGCGGGGTGCTGTACGCCGCGTGGTGGCCGGTCGCGCGCCCACGCGGCGGTTGCCGCGCCTCGATACGGCCCCGCGCCCTTTCGGGGCGCGCCCGGGCGTCTTCCGCGCCGTGCGCCTACTTGGTCGCTCCTCTCATGAAGCCGTTGTAGATGAAGCGCTGGAGGAAGAGGAAGACCAGGAGGGTGGGGAGGATGACCAGGACCGCGCCCGCCGAGATCATTTCCCAGTGGGCGCCGAAGGGGCCCTTGAAACGGAACAGGGACGTCGAGATCACGCCAAGATCCTCGGAGGGCATGTACAGGAAGGGGATGTAGAAGTCGTTGTAGACGTTGATCCCCTTCACGATGACCACCGTAGCGATCGCCGGTTTGAGCAGCGGGAAGATCACCTTGCGGTAGACGGTGAACGCGCCCGCGCCGTCCAGGCGGGCCGCCTCGTCCAGGGAGACGGGGATGGAGCGGATGAACTGCAGGAAGATGTAGATCGACACGATGTCCGTGCCCATGTAGAGCGCGATGGGCGCCCACAGGCTGTCGAACATGCCGAAGCTGTTGACGATCTGGAAGGTCGCCACCTGGGTGGTCACCCCGGGGACCAGCGCGGCAAGCAGGAACAGGGCGACGACCAGTTTCCTGAAGCGGAACCGGAAGCGGTCGATCGCGTACGCCGTCATCGAGCCGATGAGGATCGTGCCGCCCACGGCGACGACGAGGATGATCGCCGTGTTGCCGAAAGCGGACAGCATCTGACCGTCCCGGAACGCCGTCACGTAGTTGCCGAAGTTCAGCGGGTCGTCGGGCAGTGCCAGTGCCCCGCTGCCGTTCGCCATCTCCTCGGACGACTTCAGCGAGGTCAGGAAGACCACGGTGAGCGGCAGCAGGACGACGAGCGTGGCGAGGATCAGGGACACGTACACGAGGGTGCGGGCCACCGTGCGGCGGGTCATACCAGGTCCACCTTTTCGTCGGGGACGACGCGCCGCTGCACCCAGGTGACCGCCAGGACGATCAGCAGGAGGACGACGGCGGCGGCCGAGGCGAGTCCCGTCTTGTTGAACTGGAAGGCCAGCTTCACCGTCTGGATCACGAAGGTCTCGGTGCCGGTGGCGCCGCCCGTCATGATGTACGGGATCTCGAAGACCGACAGCGAGCCGGAGACGGAGAGGATCACGCTCAGGCTCAGTACGGGTTTGATGCCGGGCGCGATGATGTACCGGAACTGGTGCCAGCGGCTCGCCCCGTCGATCTCGGCCGCCTCGTACAGCTCGCCCGGGATGGACTGGATGGCGCCGAGGAAGAGGACGAAGTTCAGGCCGGTGTAGCGCCACACGGAGACACCGGCGAGCGAGGTGTTCGCGGAGAACGGTGTGCCCAGCCAGGCGTGGTCGGTCCCGGCGCCGAGCAGGCTCAGTACGGAGTCGAGGGTGCCGCCGTCCTGGAAGAAGTAGAGGAAGACGAAGCCGATCGCCACCCCGTTGATCAGGTACGGGAAGAACAGCACGCCCTTGAAGAAGTTGCGGAAGCGGACGTCGAAGCTGAGGATCGTGGCGCAGTAGAGGGCGGCGGCGATCTGCACCACGGAGGCGGCGAGGTAGTAGCCGCTGACGAAGAAGACCTCGAACAGCTCGGAGCGGGTGAGGAGTTCGGTGTAGTTCTCGGTGCCGGTCCAGTTCAGTCCGGGGCTGACGCCGTCCCAGTCGGTGAAGCTGTACGCGATCATGTTGGCGATCGGCGCGTAGGTGAAGGTCAGCAGCAGGGCCAGCGGGGCGAGCAGGAAGAGCCACGGGGTGAGGCCGCGCGTCAGCCGGGTGCGGCGCGGGCGGACGCGGCCCGCTCCGGCCCGGCGGACGCGGCCGGGGGACCGGCCGCGCCGCCTCGCGGGTGGTGTCCGTCATCAGGACCCCAGCGAGTTCCGTGCCTGGGCCCAGCGCTTGCCGAGGTCGCCGAGGTAGTCGTCGAGACCGCCCTTGCGGGCGCCGCGGGCGAGGTCGACGAGTTCCTGGCGGTAGTCGGGCTTGTAGATGCCGACCTCGGACTGGTTGTCGATGGACTTCACCTCGGCGCCCTTGGTGTCGTCGAGGTCGATGAGCTTGACGCCCTTCGCCTCGTACGGCTCGAGGATGTCGGGCAGCGGGGCGTCCTTGAGCGGGGACAGGGCGAGATTGGCCGCCGCGTAGCCGGACTTGTCGGTGAACCAGTCGATCCAGGCGCGGGCGGCCTCCTTGTGGTCGGAGTTGACGTTGACGGCCTGGAGGTAGTCCGGCGAGGTCACCGCGCAGAAGACGCCGTCCCGCTGGACGGGGAAGGGCATGAAGCCGATGTCGGCGGGGTCGGTGCCGGCCTGCTTCGCGGCGTCCCGCATCTGGACGACGGCCCAGGAGCCGAGCCACATCGTGGCGATCTCGCCCTTGGCCAACTTGGGCTTGGAGGCCTCCCAGTTGGTGGTGGTCGGGTCCTTCTCCACGAGTCCGCCGCGCACGATGTCGTACAGCAGGGTGTCGCCGACGCGCAGATCGGCTCCTCCGCCCACGGATCGCCGTCGGCAAGCCTGGTGGTGGCGCCGGTGTCGCAGCCGACGGAGCCGTTGACGTTGGTCCACTGGGTCAGCGGCCACATGTCCTTGAAGTTGGTGTAGTACGGCACCGCGTCGGTCTTCGACTTGACCGCCTTCAGGCCCGCGAGGAACTCGGCCGGGGTGGTGGGCCATTCGGTGACGCCGGCCTCGCTCCACACCCTCTTGTTGTAGATGAAGCCGGGGACCACACCGATCGGGCTCTGGCCGTAGACCTTGCCGTCGACGGTGGAGTAGTCGGTGAAGCGGTACTTGGCGCCCAGTTCCTCCTTGGTGCCCAGCGAGGCGAAGAACTTGGGGTAGTCCTTCTTCTCGATGACCGCCGGGATCATGAGGACGTCGCCGTAGTTCTCCGTGTTCATACGGATCTTGACCTCGCCCTCGTAGTCGGTGAGGCCGTCGAACTCGACCTTCACCCCGGGGTAGGCCTTGCTGAACTCGGCGGCGTACTTCTTCATCGTCCCGTCCTGCACCAGGTCCGTGCGGTGGGTGAGGACCGTGATGGTGCCCTTGACCTCGGAGGGATCGTCGGGGGCCTTGGCGTCCGCGCCCTTCGAGGAACTCCCCGTGCCCGTGCAGGCGGAGGCCAGGAGGGCGAGGACGGCGATCGATCCGGCGAGTACCTTGCGGCGGTTCATGTGCACCAGCTCCGTTCACGGGGCGGACGAGCACGAGTGGGTTGGCTGGTTCGGCACTCTGGCAGCCCGTACTGAACCGGTAAAGTCTCAATTGCGCCAACGATGCCAGAACGTTGTCCACACATGACTCAACCGGTTTAGGGAGTGTGTATGCGTCAGGTCACACCGCTCACCGAGGGATGGACCCTGCGGCACCCGGACGGCACGGGGGACACGCTCCCCGCCTCGGTGCCGGGGTGTGTGCACACCGATCTGCTCGCGGCCGGGCTGATCCCCGATCCGTTCCTCGGCCGCGGCGAGGCCGAGGTGGCGTGGGTGGGCCGGCGAGACTGGACGTACGAGACGGAACTGCGCCCCGGACCGGGCGGGCACGAGCGCACGGAGCTGGTCTTCGACGGTCTCGACACCGTCGCCGAGATCCTGCTCGACGGCCGGACGCTGGGCCGGGCGCGGAACATGCACCGGTCCTACCGCTTCGACGTGACGGGACTGAGCGGAGCGCTGACCGTGCGGTTCGGCTCGGCCTACACCGAGGCGGAGGCGGTGCGCGACACCCTGGGCGAGCGGCCGGGGGCGTACGCGGAGCCCTACCAGTACCTGCGCAAGATGGCCTGCTCGTTCGGCTGGGACTGGGGGCCGACGCTGGTCACGGCCGGGATCTGGCGGCCGGTGCGGCTGGAGCGGTGGTCGACCGCACGGATCGCCCGGGTGCGCCCGCTGGTCACCGTCGAGGACGGGGTGGGGCAGGTGGAACTGGCGGTCGACGTGGAGCGCTCTGGGGGCGGGACGCCGCTCATCGTGGAGGCGAGCGTCGGCGGTGTGCGCGCCCGCGCAACGGTCGACGGCACGGCGGGGAGCGTGCGGCTGCGCATCCCGGACGTACGGCTGTGGTGGCCCCGGGGATACGGCGAACAGCCGCTGTACGACGTTGAGTTGACGCTGCTGGATGACGACGGGGCGTTGGACTCGTGGGCGCGGCGGATCGGATTCAGGACGGTGGAGCTGGACACCTCGGCCGATGAGCACGGCACCGGGTTCACCCTGGTCGTCAACGGCGAGCGGCTGTTCGCGCGCGGGGTCAACTGGATCCCGGACGACGCCTTCCCGTCCCGGATCACCCGCGAGCGCTACCGGCGGCGGCTGGAGCAGGCGGCCGGCGCGGGCGTGGACCTGGTGCGCGTCTGGGGCGGCGGGATCTACGAGAGCGAGGACTTCTACGACGCCTGCGACGAGTTGGGGCTGCTGGTCTGGCAGGACTTCCCGTTCGCCTGCGCCGCCTACCCCGAGGAGCAGCCGCTGCGCGGGGAGGTGGAGGCGGAGGCCCGGGAGAACGTCGTACGGCTGATGCCGCATCCCTCGCTGGTGCTGTGGAACGGCAACAACGAGAACCTGTGGGGGTTCAGGGACTGGGACTGGGAGCCGGGGCTGGCCGGGAACTCCTGGGGCGAGGGCTACTACCTGGGCGTACTGCCGCGCGTCGTCGCCGAGTCGGACCCCACCCGGCCGTACACGGCGGGCAGCCCCTGGTCCGGGTCCTGGCTGCACCACCCCAACGACCCGGCGCACGGCACGCATCACTCCTGGGAGGTGTGGAACCGTACCGACTACGCCGACTACCGGTCCCATGTGCCGCGTTTCGTGGCCGAGTTCGGCTGGCAGGCACCGCCCGCGTACGCCACGCTGCGCCGTGCGCTGCCCGGTGAGGAGCTCATGCCGGACTCCCCGGCATGCTGCACCATCAGAAGGCGGACGACGGCAACGGCAAGCTGGAGCGCGGACTGGCCCGCCATTTCACCGTGCCGGACGGGGACTTCGGGCGCTGGCACTATCTGACGCAGCTCAATCAGGCGCGCGCGGTCGCGACCGGGATCGAGCACTGGCGCTCGCACTGGCCGGTGTGCGCGGGCACGGTGGTGTGGCAGCTCAACGACTGCTGGCCGGTGACGTCCTGGGCGGCGATCGACGGGGACGGGCGGGAGAAGCCGCTCTACCACGAGCTGCGGCGGCTGTACGCGGACCGGTTGCTGACCGTACGGGCGGAGGGTGACGGGCTGGCGGTGGCGGCGGTGAACCAGTCCGCCGGGGAGTGGCGGGGCACGCTGCGGCTGCGGCGGATGTCCGTGGACGGGACGGTGATCGGGGAGGCGGGGGCGGTGCTGGACGCCTCGGGGCGGACGGTGGGGGTGGTCGGGGTGCCGGCCGAACTGGTGCCGGCCGGTCCCGGGGAGTTCCTGGTCGCCGACGCCGACGGCGGAGTGCGGGCGCTGCACTTCCCCGCACCGGACCGGGAGATCCCGTATCCGCGCCCGGAGTTCGAGGTCGCCCTCGTGCCAGAGGGATCACGGTGACCGCCCGCACCCTCGTACGGGATCTGCTGCTCCAGGCCGACCGGCTGGACCCGGAGGCGGTGGCCGACCGGGGGCTGGTGACCCTGCTGCCCGGAGAAGAGGTGACCATCGGGGTGCGGGGCTGGAAGACTCCGGACGCGGACACGGCCCGTTCCGCCCTCTACTGCGTGGAGCCCACTCGATGACAGCGACGCCGCCCCTCGCGTCACCATCAAGGACGTCGCCGCGCGCGCCGGCGTGTCCAAGGGGCCGTGTCCCTCGCCTTCAACCGGAAGCCGGGACTGTCGGCGGCGACCCGGGACCGGATCTTCCGGGCGGCACGGGAACTGGGGTGGGCGCCGAGCCCGACCGCGCGCACCCTGGCCGGGTCACGGGTGGACGTGGTGGGGCTGGCGGTCTGCCGGCCCGCCCGGCTGCTCGGCCTGGAGCCGTTCTACATGGAGTTCATCTCCGGGGTGGAGAGCGTCCTCGTCGACCGGTCCTGCTCGCTGCTGCTGCGGCTGGTGCGCAGCCCGGAGGAGGAGGTCGGGCTGATGGAGTCGTGGTGGAGGGACCGGCAGATCGGCGGATCCATCCTGGTGGACTTCCGGGCCGACGACCCCCGCCCGGCGGTGGCGCGGCGGCTGGGGCTGCCGGCGGTGGCCGTCGGGCACCCTCGCTCACCGGCGGGCTGACCTCCGTATGGACGGACGACGCGACGGCGGTGACGGAGGCGGTGCGGTATCTGGCGGCGCTCGGGCACCGGCGGATCGCCCGGGTGGGCGGGGCGGCGGCGCTCGGGCACACGTCGATCCGTACGACCGCGTTCGAGGAGGCGGTCCGGGGGCTGGAGCCGGCCGCGCGGGCCTGGCAGGTGGCGACGGACTTCTCGGGGGACGCGGGGGCGCGGGCGACGCGGTCGCTGCTGGCGGCGGGGCGGGGGAGCGGCCTTCGGCGATCGTGTACGACAACGACATCATGGCGGTGGCGGGGTTGTCGGTGGCGGCGGAGATGGGGTTGCGGGTGCCGGACGACGTGTCGTTGCTGGCGTGGGACGACTCGCAGCTGTGCAGGCTGACCCATCCGACGTTGTCGGCGATGAGTCACGATGTGCATGGGTTCGGGGCAGAGGTGGCTCGAACGTTGTTCGGCGTGATCGCGGGGGAGGAGCGGGGTCTCACCCCGTACCGACCCCTGTGCTGACGCCTCGGGGTTCCACTGCCCCACCCTGATTCGCCCCCGCCGCCCCTTCCCATTCCCGTCCCCCGGGGGCGCTGCCCCGGACCCCGCTCCTCAAACGCCGGAGGGGCTGGAAGTCAGCCCCTCCGGCGTTTGAGGAGCGGGGTCGGGGCGGAGCCCCAGGTTCGGGACGGGAAGGGGCGGCGGGGGCGAGGCATACGTGTGATGTTCGCCGCTCCAGCCGCCGGGACTGTGCAGTTACGTTACTCACAAGTAGCATGGTCGTAAGCAAGCGCTCAGCGTCCCGCACCCTGGAGGAGAGCCAACGTGCCTCGTACCGTCAGGGACGTCGTCTTCGTCGACGGCGTCCGTACCCCGTTCGGCAAGGCGGGCCCGAAGGGCGTCTACCACGAGACCCGCGCCGACGACCTCGTTGTGAAGGCGATCCGGGAGCTGCTGCGCCGCAACCCCGGTCTCGACCCGAAGAAGATCGACGAGGTCGCCATCGCCGCGACCACGCAGATCGGCGACCAGGGCCTGACCATCGGCCGCACGGCAGGCATCCTCGCGGGCCTGCCCACCTCGGTCCCCGGCTACTCCATCGACCGTATGTGCGCCGGCGCCCTGACCGCCGTCACCTCGGTGGCCGGCTCCGTCGCCTTCGGCGCGTACGACATCGCCGTCGCGGGCGGTGTCGAGCACATGGGCCGCCACCCGATGGGTGAGGGGTGGACCCCAACCCGCGCTTCGTGAGCGAGAAGCTGGTCGACGAGTCCGCCCTGTTCATGGGCATGACCGCGGAGAACCTGCACGACCGCTACCCGGCCATCACCAAGCAGCGCGCCGACGCCTACGCGGTCCGCTCTCAGGAGAAGGCCGCGAAGGCGTACGCCAACGGCAAGATCCAGGCCGACCTGGTTCCGGTCTCCGTACGCCGTACCAACGAGGAGGCCGGCGAGACCGGCTGGGGCCTGGTCACCGCCGACGAGCCGATGCGTCCCGGCACCACCCTGGAGAACCTGGCCGGGCTGAAGACGCCGTTCCGCGTCCACGGCCGGGTCACGGCGGGCAACGCGGCCGGTCTGAACGACGGCGCGACCGCCTCCCTCATCGCGAGCGAGGACTTCGCCCGCGAGCACGGCCTGCCGGTCAAGATGCGGCTGGTCTCCTACTCCTTCGCGGGTGTGGAGCCGGAGGTCATGGGCTACGGCCCGATCCCGGCCACGGAGAAGGCACTGGCCCAGGCGGGCCTGTCCATCTCCGACATCGGTCTGTTCGAGATCAACGAGGCCTTCGCCGTCCAGGTCCTCGCCTTCCTGGAGCACTACGGCATCGCCGACGACGACGAGCGCGTCAACCAGTACGGCGGCGCCATCGCGTTCGGCCACCCGCTGGCCTCCTCCGGCGTCCGGCTGATGACGCAGCTGGCCCGCCAGTTCGAGGAGCAGCCGGACGTCCGCTACGGCCTGACCACCATGTGCGTCGGCTTCGGCATGGGCGCGACGGTCATCTGGGAGAACCCGCACTTCGAGGGGGACAAGTGAGCACCACCGCAGAGCTTCTGAAGGGTGCGGCCGAGCTGTTCCCCGGCGAGGTCGTCACCCAGGCGCACGTACGCCACTTCGACCTGCCCCTGGGCGCGGGCCGTTTCGCGCTGATCACCCTGGACAACGGTCACGACCACACCAAGCCGACCACCCTCGGCCCGCAGTCGCTGGCGAACATCGACGCCGCCATCGACCAGGTCGAGAAGGAGGCCGCGGACGGCGGCATCGTCGGCGTCGGCGTCACCGGCAAGCCGTTCATCTTCGCGGTCGGCGCCGACCTCAAGGGCGTGGAACTGCTGAAGCGGCACGAGGACGCGCTGGCCATCGGCAAGGGCGGCCACGACGTCTTCAAGCGGCTGTCGACGCTCGCCGTGCCGACGTTCGCGTACTACAACGGCGCCTCGATGGGCGGCGGCGTGGAGATCGGCCTGCACTGCTCCTACCGGACGGTGTCCTCGGCCCTCCCCGCGTTCTCCCTCCCCGAGGTCTTCCTCGGTCTGGTGCCCGGCTGGGGCGGCTGCACGCTGCTGCCGAACCTGATCGGCGCCGACAAGGCCGTCTCGGTCATCATCGAGAACAGCCTCAACCAGAACAAGCAGCTCAAGGGCGCGCAGGTCTACGAACTCGGCATCGCGGACGCGATCTTCGAGGGCGCGGACTTCCTGGAGCAGTCGCTGATCTGGACCGCGGCCGTCCTCAAGGGCGAGATCGCGGTCGAGCGCCCGGTGATCGACCGCGGCGAGGCCTGGGACCAGGCCGTCGCCCGCGGCCGCTTCATCGCCGACTCCAAGGTGCACGGCGCCGCCCCGGCCGCCTACCGCGCCCTGGACATCATCGACGCCGCCAGGAACGGCGACCTCCAGCAGGGCTACGACGCCGAGGACCGGGCCCTCGCCGACCTCATCATGGGCGGCGAACTGCGCTCCGGCATCTACGCGTTCAACCTGGTGCAGCGGCGCGGCAAGCGCCCGGCCGGCGCCCCGGACAAGAACCTGGCCCGCCCGGTCACCAAGGTGGGCGTGGTCGGCGCCGGTCTGATGGCCTCGCAGCTCGCGCTGCTGTTCCTGCGCCGCCTCGAGGTCCCCGTCGTCCTCACCGACATCGACCAGGAGCGCGTCGACAAGGGTGTGGGCTACGTCCACGCCGAGATCGACAGGCTGCTCGGCAAGGGCCGTATCGGCCAGGACAAGGCCAACCGGCTGAAGGCCCTGGTCAGCGGGGTCCTGGACAAGGCCGAGGGCTTCGCGGACGCGGACTTCATCATCGAGGCCGTGTTCGAGGAGATGGGCGTCAAGCAGACGGTGTTCGCGGAGGTCGAGGCGGTCGCCCCGGCGCACGCGATCCTGGCGACGAACACCTCGTCCCTGTCCGTGTCGGAGATGGCGTCGAAGCTGAAGCACCCCGAGCGGGTCGTCGGCTTCCACTTCTTCAACCCGGTCGCGATCCTGCCGCTCCTGGAGATCGTCCGCGGCGAGCGGACGGACGACGCGTCGCTGGCGACCGCCTTCGCGGTGGCCAGGAAGCTGAAGAAGACCGCGGTGCTGGTCAAGGACGCCCCGGCCTTCGTGGTCAACCGCATCCTGACCCGCTTCATGGGCGAGATCCAGAACGTCATCGACGAGGGCACGCCCGTCGAGGTCGCGGAGAAGGCGGTGGAGCCGCTCGGTCTGCCGATGTCTCCCCTCGTCCTCCTGGAACTGGTCGGCCCCGCCATCGGCCTGCACGTCTCGGAGACGCTCAACCGGGCGTTCCCGGACCGCTTCACGGTCTCCCCGAACCTGAAGGCGGTCGTGGAGGCGGGCAAGCGCGGCTTCTACACGTACGACTCCGGCCGGCCCGAGCTGGACCCGGAGGTCGCCGCCCTGCTGAAGCAGGGCGACACCGTGCTGACCGAGGAGCAGGTCCGTGACCGCGTCCTGGACGCGGTGGCCCAGGAGATCGGCCTGATGCTCGCCGAGGGTGTCGTCGCCGAGGCCCAGGACATCGACCTCTGCCTGATCACCGGCGCCGGCTGGCCCTTCCACCTGGGCGGCATCACCCCGTACCTGGACCGCGAGGGCGTCTCGGAACGGGTGAACGGGAAGCGGTTCCTGGAGGCGGGCGTGGCGTCGGTTCCGGCGTAGGTCCCGTAGGCGACCGAAGGGCCCCTGGAATTCGCCGCGAATTCCAGGGGCCCTTCGTCATGGGGGCGGGCGGTCAGTAGCCGAAGGGCGAGGCTCCCGCCGTGGCGTGCATGACGTCGAACGGGACGAGGGCCGCCGGGGTTTCGGTCCCCGCGGCGTCCACGGCGAACACCTCCACGGTGTGCATGCCTTCCTGCCAGGGCCACCCGGCGTCCCAGTCCCACCGTCCGTCGGCCGCGACCGGGACCGTGCCCACCAGCGTGCCCCCGCTCGGAAACCCACCTGTACCGCTCCCGGTGCGAAGCCGGTGAAGCGTACGGCCGGGCCCGCGACCTGCTCGTAGGCCGCCGGTGTCCGGACCGTCGGCGCCGTCGGCGCGCCGTGCGCCGGGGCGCCGCCAGGGTGCTCCGGGCTGGGCCGGGATTCCGGGCGCGGCGGCGGCCGTCGCGCCGGCCACGGCGGTGAACAGGACGACGGTGCCCTTGGTGCGGCGCTTCTCCGCGTCCCAGGCGACGGCCTTCACCAGATGGTCGCCCTTGCTCCAGGGCTTGTCCCGCTTCCACGACCACGTGCCGTCCGGGGCCACCGACGGGGAGCCCAGGAACTTGCCGTGCTCCCAGAGGCTCACCCGGACCGCTCCGGGGGCGGTGCCGGTGAAGTACACGCCGTCCGTGGGCAGTTCCATGTGCGCGAGTGGGTGCGTCACCACCGGCATGGGGATGTCGCTGGGCCGCTCCGCCGAGGTGGCCGACAGATAGCCCTCGAGGGCGGACCGGTCGCGGTCGGGCTCCTCGTACCCGTTGCGCACCATGCCCAGCCTGGGGGAAGCCCGTCGGCGAGCATGTTCAGGAGCCCCATGAGGAAGGGGACGTTGCGCCGGGTGACGTCCGAGTGGCGGGTGATGTGGGGGACTCGCTGAAGACGAAGTTGAAGTTGTCGTACCCCTGGAAGAGGGGAGGAACGGCTCGACCTGCTCCTTGTACTGCTCGTCCTGCGGCGAGGAGAGCAGGTAGATGTTGGAGTGCCGGGCGACGCCCGAGCGCACGAGGTCCGGGATGAGCGCGTCGACCGTCCGGACGTTCTCCTCCGGCACCCCGTCGCCCAGCATGAACCGGGCGACCTTGGGGTGCACCCGCTTCACATAGGTGCCGACGAGGAACTGCGGCACGATGGAGACGATGTTGCCGAAGCCGTACCGCATGCCGAAGTAGAGGGCGGCGCTGCCGCCCTTCGAGCCGCCCCACATCGTGACCTGGTCCGGGGTCAGCTCGAGGGCGTTCATCACCTTGGAGACGACCCCGATCACGGACTGCTCCAGGGCGAAGTCCATCCCCTCGCACAGGTAGTAGCTGTTCATGCCGTGGAACTGGTCGCGGATCCACAGGATGTTGGACCGTACGGGGTTGAGGACGCCGTTGGACCAGCCGTAGTCGTCCGTGACCATGAAGTTGGCGAACACGACGAGGAGGTGCCGGTTTCCTCCCTTGGCGTGCGTGAACCGGTACTCGACGGGATACGCGCCGGAGGTGTCGACCCCGGTGATCAGCTCGCGTGTCGTCGGCGCTGCTTTCGGCATGTGTGGTTTCCGCTCGTGGGTTGTCGTCATCGTGGCCGTCGTCAGTACCGCGGGGGTGGTGTCCGGCGGGCACCGCATGGCCGAGGACCGTGAAGCCGGCGACGGTGGGCACGGACTCCACGCCGTTCGCGTCCACCGCGACGACCTCGACCAGGTGCGGTCCCTCGGGCCACGGCCGTCCGGGGTCCCAGCCCCAGGTGCCGTCGGGCGCGACGGCCACCGCGCCGAGGACTACGCCGTTCTGACGGAACCCGACCCGCGCGGCCCCCGGCGCGCTGCCGTGAAACCCGACGGCCGCCCCCGTCCGCTGCCCGGACACCGGCGCGGACACGGCCGGCGGGACCGGGACGGGATCCCGGTTGACCACGGTGAAGGGGACTTCGACCCGGGCGGAGTGGAAGCCCGTCGGGTCCACCGCGAAGATCTTGACCACATGCCTGCCGACCGTCCACGGTTCGGCCGGCTCCCAGGACCAGGTGCCGTCGGCGGCGACCGGCGGCGACGCCACGAACTTGCCGTTGCGCCACATGCTCACCCGCACCGCACCGTGGGCCGTGCCGGTGAACCGCGGTCCCGTACGCGGGACTTCGCCGTCGTGGGCGGGCATCGTCACCACGGGCGGTGCGAACGCGTCGGCGTTCTGGACCTTGGAGGTGGCGGAGAGATAGGCGTCGATGCCGGACTGATCGCGGTCGAACTCCTCGGCGGCATGGCGTACGAAGCCCAGCCGGGGCGCGTAGCCGTCGGCGAGCAGGTTGAGCAGTCCGACCAGTGCCGGGACGTTCCGCCGGGTCACCGTAGCGTGGCCGGTGATGGTCGGGGACTCGCTGTAGAGGAAGTTGAAGTTGTCGTACGCCTGGAACATGCCGAGGAACGGCTCCACCTGCCCGGCGTAGTGCTCGTCCTGCGGTGAGGAGAGTACGTAGATGTTGGCGCCGCGGTTGGCCTGGGCGCGCACCAGATCGGGGAGGAGCGCGTCCAGGACCCGCGCGTTCCGCGCCGGCGCCCCGTCGCCGAGCATGTAGGCGGAGACCTTCGGGTGCCGCTTCTCGAGGGCGTCGCCGATGAGGAACTGCGGGACGATGCCCACGATGTTGCGGTAGCCGTACCGCAGTCCGAAGTAGAGCGCGGCGCTGCCGCCCTTGGAGCCGCCCCACAGGGTGACCTGGTCCGGTGTCAGTCCCAGGGACCGCATGACGTTCGCGATGAGGTTCTGCACCGAGTCGGCGAGCCCGAAGTCCATGTTCCGGCACAGGTAGTAGGCGTTCATCCCGTCGAACCGGTCACGGATCCACAGGATGTTGGCCCGGACGTTGTCGAAGACGCCGTTGGACCAGCCGTAGTCCTCGGGCGCGGAGAAGTTGGCGAAGACCACGACGAGGTGCCGGTTGCCGCTCTTGGCGTGGGTGAACCGGTACTCCACCGGGAACGGTCCCGAGGCTTCGATCCCGTTGAGCACCTGCCGCCCGTTCGAGGATGCCTTGGACATGTACGGACTCCACTCTCAGAGGTGCGTCGACGACGGGCGGCGGCCGGGGCCGCGCGGGGACGGCTCGCGGAAGACCACCGGAGCCAGAGGGTTTTGGCCGGTCAGCGACTTGTCGGTCATGATGGCCCGATGTTCAGGACCCGCATTCCGTCGTCCCGCCCGAGGGGACGGCGCCGGCTTGCCGCCGTCGCGTCGGCGGCCGTCCTGGCGACGGTCGCGGGCGACGGCGGCGGACCGGTCCGCTCCCCGCCGAGGCCGGGCCACTGACCGTGGCGACCTGGAACATGTGCGGTGTCCGGGACTGGAACTGTGCCGGTACCGGCAGCGGGGAGGCGAAGCGGCGCCGGATGGAGCACCTGGCCACCGGTGCCGGGGCGCGGGTCCTGTTCTTGCAGGAGACCTGCGCGGCCGATGTCGAGGCGGTGCGCGCGTCCCTCGGGGCTTCCTGGCACGCCGAGTTCAGGGCCTACCTGTGGCGCGGGCGGGACGGGCGCCGCACCGCGGTGAGCTGCGGGGCGCCCGAGAGGGGACGGGCCGGGTACGCCCTGCTGTCCGCGTATCCGCTGTCGTCCGTGCGTACGGTGTCCGCGCTCCAGCCCACGGTCGGGGTGCGGCGCGGAATCCTCTGCGCGTTCGTCGCGGCGCACGACGTCACGGTGTGTGCCGCGCATCTGACCCCGCGCGGCGGCGACCGGGCGCATCCGTCCTGGGAGTTCCGCGACGATCAGCTGAAGGCGCTGGTGGGTGCCGTGCCCGGGAAGCGGGTCGTGTACGGCGGGGATCTGAACGTGGATCCGCCCGGGAAGCACAACCCGCTCTCGTGGGTGTGGCCGGAGCACGCCCACCGTGCGCACCGGGAGTGCGACGCCTCGCGGCCGGCGCGGGCGACCCATGTGTCGGGGCACAAGTTGGACCACCTGTTCACCGGGCTGCCCGTGCTCGGGTGCCGGGTGAGCGACACCGGGGTGTCCGACCACCGTGCCGTGCTGATCCGGGTGGACACCGGCACCGGCTGAGGCCGCGGACACGACCGGCGTCACACGATCACGCCTTCGAAGTCGCGGTCGCCGGCGGGCTGCCTGGGCACGGCGCCGATGAGTCCCGTGGTCGTGCGGGGGCCGGCGAACCAGTCCGAGACACGCGGTCGCGCGGGGGTCATCGCCCTTCCCGTGTGCCGGGTGCCGACCGTGCCGACGGGCGGCGCGGTTGCCCGGCCGGGGCGAGGTCACCGCCGGCGACCAGCATCCGGTCCGCGAGCCGGGCGGCGGCGTACCCGTCGTCCAGGTCGCAGAACTCGTTCTGGAACCAGCGGTACCGCTCGGCGTAGAGGTCCTGGAGGGCGTCGATGTCGCGGATGGCCGCCACCAGTTCCTCGGACGAGTGGAGCAGGGGCCCGGGGCGCTGCCCTCGAAGTCGAAGTAGAACCCGCGCAGGGTGTCGCGGTAGTGGTCCAGGTCGTAGGTGAAGAACAGGATGGGCCGCCCGGTGTTGACGTAGTCGAACATCAGGGAGGAGTAGTCGGTGATCATCACATCGGTGATCAGCGAGAGGTCGGCCATGTCCGGGTAGTCGGACACGTCGAAGACGAATCCGTCACCGGCGCCCGGCACCGGATCCACGACGTTGGGGTGGCGGCGCACCATGAGGACGTGGTCGTCGCCGAGCTCCGCGCGCGCGGCCGCCAGGTCGATACGGAAGTCCAGCTTGTACTTGCCGGGCGCGTAGAACTGGTCGTCGCGCCAGGTGGGCGCGTACAGGACGACCCGCTTGCCCTCCGGCAGCCCGATCCTGCGGCGGATCCGCCGCTCCTGGTCCTCCGTGTCCGGCCGGCGCAGGATGTCGTTGCGCGGGTAGCCGCTCTCCACCATCTCGCCGGGGAAGCCGAAGGCACGCTGGAGGATGGGGGTGGAGAAGCTGTTGGGGGACACCAGCATGTCCCAGTTCTCCACCTCCTTCTCGACGCGTTCCAGATAGCGCTGGTCGGCGAAGTGGATGGACTCGATGTCGTGGCCGATCTTCTTCAGCGGCGTGCCGTGCCAGGTCTGCACGACGACCTGGCCGTCCCGCTTCTGGAACCAGTCCGGGAGGTGGTTGTTGGCGACGACGTAGCGGCTGGTGGCGAGGGCCTCGTACCACTGCGGTGACCACATGCGGACGGGGGTCGCCGTCGGGGGCACCTGGACCTGGTCGTCGCGTACCACCCAGAGCTGTTCCAGGTCGACGCGGCGGCGCAGCAGTTCCTCGTGCAGGGCGCGGGGGCTGTCGGAGTACTGGGTGCCCTTGAAGGCGTCGAACAGCACGGCGTCGCGCACCGGCTGCCGGCGGGCGTCGGGGTAGGCCTTGGTGCGCAGGATCTTCTGCCGGTAGGGGCCGCGGGCCTGGTCGGGCATCGCCGAGTGGACGAGGAGCGACAGCCGGTCGTAGGCCTCGGCCTGTATCTCGTAGCGGCGCTCGTTGCGCTCGAGGTCCTGGGGGAACGTCTCGATGAGATCCTGTTCGATCTTCACCATGAGGTCTTCGAGGCGGTCCTCGCGCGCCACTGCGGAGAGGTCCTGCCGGCGCAGGAAGAAGTCCCATCGTCCGGCCGCGAGCGGGATGTCCCCGGCCAGGGTCCGCATGGCGGCGGGGGCGAGGACCGCGCGGAACTCGTCTCCCTCCCAGGTGAGGGGCACGGGGCGTTCGGCTCCGTGGGCGCGCGAACGGACCACCAGATGAGCGGCCCGGTACTCGTCCTCGGTGAGCTGGTCCGCGGCGAGATAGCGGCCCTGGACCAGCAGTGAGCCGTCGTCCCGCCACTCGCACCGGGACGCGACGGGCAGGGTCGCGCGTTCGAAGAGGACGAGGTAGCCGGAGCCGTTGCGGTGGACGACGACCTCACGGTCGTGCTCCCGGGTCTGCAGGGTCGCCGGCATGGGGTAGTGCCCGTCCGGGGTGTCCTCCGCCACGACGGGGTACATGGTCATCTTGCGGCCCTCGACGTGGAAGGTGGTCTTCCAGCCGTTGGCGCCCATGTTCCAGGACTGCGGGACGTCGGCGTCCGTCCCGGCGTGGACGCGGGACTTGGGTACGAGACGGCTCAGCGGGATTCTGGCGGAGAAGGTGCACCAGCCGTCACCGCCCGGGGTGAAGTGGACGCGTGCGTCGTGCCGTCCCGCGCCGCTCAGACTGGTGACGCGGAGCTGGCCCCACTCCGGGACTTTGGGGCCGAGGTAGACGCCGCGCAGCTCCAGCTGGTCGCCGACGAGACGGTGCTGGGTGATCCGGCAGCGCACGATCTCGACGCGCAGCTTGAGTTTGCCCTGCAGGAAGACCGGCAGGATACGGGTGTTCTTGTCGACGTACCGGTAGGGCGGGTTGGCGGCGCTGCCCGCGCCGCCCCGGTCGATGCCCCGGTAGCGGAACAGTCCGCGGCTGAGGACGCCGGCGGCCACGTCCCAGGTGCCCTCGACCCACTGGCCCTTGCGCTTGAGGCGGGCGGTGTCGATACGCGCCTCGAAGCCGGCCCAGTCATAGCAGTAACGATTCTGTTTACTGTCCTCGGTGGCCTGCGGCGCGTAGACGGTCTTCGCCGTCGTGATCATCATGCGCCCCTGCTTCTTGTTCCGCAGGGCGATCGCCTTCACCGACATGTGCTTCTTGTGCACGTTGATGAACCGGACGTACGCGGTTCCGGTGAGGGTGAGCAGGTCGGAGTCGGGGCTCCAGCGGGCGCCGGACAGCGAGCCGTGCAGGGACAGTTCCTTGTCCAGGCGGTAGGCCTTCTTGTCGAGGCCCACCTCCCGGTCGCCGAGGTAGGGGTAGTTGAGGTAGCGCCGGAACCGCCGCTGCACGGGCATCAGGCCGCCGCGGCGCTCGAACTCGATGACCTCGAGGAGTTCGGACAGCCGCCGCTCGCGCACCAGCAGCCACTTGACGCGGGCGTCCGCGGGCAGTTCGTCGATGATGGTGAGGTCGGTCTCGTCGAGGAACTCGTTGGCCCACTGCACGAAGGAGTGCTGGTACTCCTCGTCGGCGTCCGGGAGGACCTTCAGATGGAGCATGAGGTCGGACTTCAGGCAGGCGAGGTCGTACTTCCGCTTGCTGTCCGCGTACTCCCCGGAGTTCTGGTCGCCGAGGAAGCGGCTGACGGACTGCACGGCCGCGACCCGGTCGCGGAGGTTCGACAGTTCGGTGTGCCGCTGGGTGATGGAGGGGCGGCTCCGCCCTCCCGGCGGCGCCAGAAGTAGACGACGTCGGTGAGGACGTCGACCTTGGCGGCGCGGAAGTGGGCGTACATGTTGACCCACGAGTCCTCGTACATGACGCCTTCGGGGAAGGCGATGGAGTGCCGGTTCCAGAAGGAGCGCCGGAAGAGCTTGTTCCACACCGTGCGGTCGTAGATCAGCGCCTCGAACCGGGTGATGTGCGTCCCGCGCCGGTTCTTCTGCATGGGGCCCTTGTGCAGGGGTGACTGCCACTTCTTGGTGGAGTTCATCATCTGCACGTTGCCCGAGACGAAGTCCGCCTCGGATTCCTCGAGGGTGCGCACCAGGAGTTCGTAGGCGTACTCGGGGATGACGTCGTCGCCGTCCACGAAGGCGAGGAACTCCGCCGCGGGGTGGGTGTTGCGCAGTCCGGTGTTGCGCGCGTGTCCGGGCCCGTGGGCGTGCTGGCGGACCAGCCGGAAACGGCGGTCCGCCGCGCAGAAGTCGGCCGCGATCCGCACCGACCCGTCGGTGGAGCCGTCGTCGACGAGCACGACCTCGAAGTCACGGAACGACTGGCGCGCTATCGATTCCAGGCATTCAGCGAGATATACCTCGACATCCTGAAAGGGCACGACAACACTGAGGCGCGGCTGAACCACCAACTCGTACTCCTACCAAGACATTTCGCCCACCGGGACGCCGAACGTCCAGCGTGAACAGCCCACCCCTTGATGGGGCACATCACGACTTCGGCCGCCATGCGCCGCCAAAACCCCGCGGCCGCGTGAAAGCCCCCTTCACATCGGTCACAGGTTCGACATATCTTAAGGCACCCTTAAGGATGGTCAAGGTCGGTTCATGTGGCGTTCATCGCTTCGCGGTGCTAGGGCCTGTCCGGCGGATCAAGTCGGAGGAAGCCAACGGCGCCTTTGCGGCCCGGCTGAGCGGGGTCTGGTGCGTGCGGCTGCAAGGCGGAGGAGGGCGACAGGGCGGAGCCCTGGCAACCGACGACAACGCCGCAGGGGGCACCTCCCACGCCCTTCAGGCAGTGGGGGAGCGCGTACCAGACCCCGCGTCTCCGGCATGATCCGCCGGACAGGCCCTAACGCCACCCGGTCCGAACCGGGTCGGGGCCGCTGCCTATAGTTCTCCCACTGTTGCGATCGCATCAGTGGACCGGTCTTCCCCCACCCGGGCCCAGCCACTCCGCCGAGCGGAGCCCGTGAGGAGAGGAACCGAACACCATGACGACCAGCGCCACCACGGAGGCACGGGGTGCGCAGCCCGACAGCGGCGGACGGCGCAAGGCGCAGCGGCCCCGCAGACGCTGGGGACGTATCGTGCTGCTGTCGCTCCTGGTCCTGCTGCTCGCGGCGGGCGGCACGGGGTGGTGGCTGTACAGCAGCCTGAACGGCAACATCGACAGCGTCGACCTGGACAAGGCCCTCGGTACGGACCGTCCGGAGAAGCTGCCGACGTCGGGGCAGAACCTGCTGGTCCTCGGCTCGGACTCACGCGGCGGCGCCAACGCCTCGCTGGGCACCGGCAAGGTGTCGGGCGCCCGGTCGGACACCGCGCTGGTGGTGCACATTCCCGAGGGCCGCGATCAGGCCGTCGCCGTGAGCATCCCGCGTGACACGCTCGTCACCCGCCCGGAGTGCGCCAAGTCCGACGGCTCCACCCTGCCGGCGGCGGAGCGCGTCATGTTCAACTCCGTGTACTCGACGGCCGGTCCGGCCTGCGTGGTGAAGACCGTGGAGAAGATGTCCGGCGTCCGCATGGACCACTACATGGAGATCGACTTCGCCGGCTTCAAGGGACTGGTCGACGCGATCGGCGGTGTGACCGTCACCGTCGACGAGCCCATCAAGGACACCGCCAGCGGCCTGGACCTGAGCGCCGGAACGCACAAGCTGGACGGCACCGACTCCCTGGCGTTCGTACGGACCCGGCACGGCATCGGTGACGGCAGCGACCTGGGCCGCATCGGCCTCCAGCAGCAGTTCATGATCGCCCTGCTGGGCGAGGTGAAGCGGCAGGACCTGTTCGGCAGCCCCGCCAATACCTACAAGATCGCCGACACGCTGACGTCCGCGCTGACCACCGACGCCGAACTGGCCTCCCTGACCAGCCTGGCCGAGTTCTCGCGCAGTATGAACGGGGTCGACCCGGCGAGCATGGAGACGATCATGCTGCCGGTGGCGTACGACAAGACCGACCCGAACCGGGTGGTGGCCGCGCAGCCCCAGGCCGAGCAGCTCTGGAAGGCGATCCGGACCGACGCGGAGATTCCCGAGTCCGCGAAGAAGTCGCCCGCGACGGGCGGCTGACGCCCCGGCACGACCACGACGGCGACGGCCGCTCAGCTCCCGAGGAGGTCCCACCGGGTGAGCGTGAGGCCGTCGCCGTCCTCCTGGCGGGCGACCCTGGGCCTGCCGTCGGTGCCGATCAGCGCCATCACCACCCGGCCCCGCCCGTCCCGGGCCAGGGCCGGGGAGCCCTGACAGGACTCGGCCAGCGCGTACCACCAGAAGCCGGCGGACTCGTTCTCGGTGGCGCCCATGCCGAGCACGGCCGCGCCGTCCTTGTCACGGCAGGCGAGGACGACACAGTCGTAGCCGTCCAGCGAGGTACGCAGCACCGCGTACGGCCGCTCGGCCGGAGTGCCGTCCAGGGAGACGGGCCAGTCGCCCGCCCGCCAGGCCGCCGCACCGCCGCTCCCGGCGTCCGTCCAGAAGAACGTGGCCCGGCCGGGTGCCGTCTCCAGGGCCGCGACCGTGCCCGGCGCGGGCCGCAGCGAGAAACCACGGGGACCGGTGAAGTCCTCGCCGGGCGCGGGCTGGCTCCAGACGAGCACCCCGTCTCGGCGGCGGCGCAGACCTCGATCCGGCCGTCGGTGAGCGCGATCGCCGCCGGCCGGGCGTCGAGTCCGCCGCCACGCAGGTTCTCCCACGCCCGCCAGTTGCCGTTCGGGGCCTCGCGCCGCAGCAGGAGAGCGCCGTCCGCGCCGCGCAGGAACACGTGCACCGTGCCGTCCCGGGCCACCGCCCCGACCGGCGCGGCGAGCACGCCCGGCTCGTCCCGGTCGCGGTGGGGGTTGCCGAGGGACCTCCAGTCGCCGAGGGCGAGTCCGGTCTGGTACTGGACGGCGTGCACGACGTCCGCGCCGGTCGTGCCGTCGGCGCCCTCGCGTTCCCGGCGGCCGAGGAAGTGGACGTAGCCGTTGGCTCCCTGGGCCACCGAAAGATGCGTCAGCCCGGCCACCGGCACGAAGTGCGGCCCGCTCCACTCCGGTCCGCCGACGGCGGTCTCCGTCCAGCGCAGCAGACCTCCGGCGGTGGGGGCGTACAGCGTCAGCCGGCCGTCCTTGCCGCGGGTGAGCCACTCTCCGTGGGCCACTCCGGAAGCGGTCCGTCCGTCGTCGACGGGGCCATCCGTGGGACCTGCCGGCCTTCTCCGCATCGCCTGGTGAACCTTCCTGCAGCCCGCCGTATCACCGACACGGGAACCCCGAAACTCGGCACATCATATGTTGATCGTCCGCCGAGGCCCCGGGCTCCTCTCCGCCGGCCCTCCCCGCGCCACCGGCGCCGGCCCCGGCTGTGCCGGGTGCGTGGGACGCTGGCCGGATGAACGACACCTCCGCCCTGCTCGTGATCGTCGACGCCGCGAATGTCGTCGGGTCGGTGCCCGACGGGTGGTGGCGGGACCGGCGGGGTGCGGCGGAGCGGCTGCGGGACCGGCTGGCGGCCGAGGGGTGCCCGGGCGTCCGGAGACGGTGGAGATCGTGCTGGTGGTCGAGGGGGCCGCGCGCGGGGTGGAGCCGGTGCCGGGGTGCGGGTGGAGTCCGCCCCGGGGAGCGGTGACGATCATATGGTCGCCCTGGTGGCGGAGGCGGCGGGCCGGCCGGTGCTCGTCGTCACCGCCGACCGCGAGCTGCGCCGCCGGGTGACCGCGCTGGGCGCGGAGGTCGCCGGTCCTCGGTCGGTGCCCCGCTGAGACCGGCGCGCCGGACGCGGAGATCGCCGGTCCGCGGCCCGTGCCCGGGCCGAGACCCGGCGCGTGCGCGCGCGGAGATCGCGACGACTTCCTGCTCCGTATTGCGACCGGCCTGCCCGGCGCGTGCGCGCGCGGAGACCGCCGGTCCGCGGCCCGTGCCCCGCTGAGACCCGCCGCGTGCGCGCGGAGACCGCCAGTCCGCGGCCCGTACCCCGCTGAGACCGGCGGCCTCCGTTCCGGCTACGCCCCCAGGTCCAGTCGCTGGTGGATGAGGCGGGCGAAGTGGGCCGGGGTGCGGCCGGTGGCCAGGTCGGCCGGGCCGAGGCGGATGTCGAAGAGGTCCCGGGCCTGGACCAGGAACTGCATGCCCAGCAGGGAGTCCAGTCCGTGGTCGGTGACGTTGCGCGTGGGGTCGAGGTCGGCCGGGTCGGTCTGCAGGACGCCCGCGAGGAGCCGGGTGATGACGTCGGTGATCTTGCGGACCGCCTCGTCCTCCGGAAGGTCCGCGAGGGTGCTCAGCAGGGCGTTGCGGGCGTCCGGGGAGGGTGCGGCGGAGGCCGGGGCGAGGAGGGCAAACCGGGGGTGGCCAGGGCCGGCAGCAGGGGCGGGCGGTTCCCCAGCGGTAGCGGCCCGCTCCGGCGACATCGGTGCCGGCCGCCAGGAGACGGTCGGCGATGGCCAGGACCTCGGCGGGGTGAGCGGTTCGAGGCCGCGGGCGGCCATGGCGGACTCCATGCCGTTGCGCGCCACATAGCCGGTTTCGCCGATCGGGCCCCAGGCCAGCGCCGTACCCGTCCGGCCGGCGGCGCGGCGGGCCCGGACGAGGGCTTCCAGGTGGGCGTTGGCCGCCGCGTAGGCCGCCTGGCCCGGGTTGCCGATGGCGGCGGAGACGGACGAGCAGCCGAGGAACAGGTCCAGGTCGCGGTCGGCGGTGAGGCGGTCCAGCACGGCCGCGCCCCGGCCTTCGGGGCCAGTACGGCGGTGAAGCGGTCGTCGGACACCTCGGCCAGTGTCGCGTCGTCCATGTGCATCGCGGCGTGCACGATGCCGCGCAGGGGTGTCCGCCGGCGTCCACGGTGTCGAGGACCCGGCGCACCGCAGCCTCGTCGGTGACGTCGGCGGCGTGGGCGGTGGCGTGCACACCCCGGTCGGCGAGGGCCTGGAGGAGGGCGGGTGCGCCGGGGGCGTCGGGTCCGCCGCGGGAGAGCAGGGCCAGGTGGCGGGCGCCCCGGTCGGCGAGCAGGCCGGCGGTGGCGGCGCCGAGCCCGCTCAGTCCGCCGGTGATCAGATAGGTGCCGTCGCCGTCGAGGCGGAGGGTGCGGGGTGCGGGTTCGACGGGGACGGGTTCGTCGAGGGGTCGAAGGTGACGACGACCTTGCCGGTGTGCCGGGAGTGCTGGAGGACATGGAAGGCCTCGTCGACGCGGGCGGCGGGGTAGGTCGTGTGGGGCAGGGGACGGTAGGTACCGGACACGGCCTCCGCCTCGAAGGCGGCGAGGAGGCGGGCGGCCGGTTTCGGGGCGTCGATGACGGCGTCGAGGTTGAAGCCGATGAAGGTGAGGCTGCGGTGGAAGGGGCGCAGCGTGACCGGGTTGTTGAGGAAGATGTCCTTCTTGCCGAGCTCGATGAAGCGGCCGCCCGGCGCCAGCAGGTCGAGGCCCTGGGCGATGGCCTCGCCGCTGAGGGAGTTCACCACGACGTCCACGCCCCGGCCGCCGGTCAGCTCCCGCACCCGGGGCACGAAGTCCAGGCTGCGGGAGTCGAGGACGTGCTCGGCGCCCAGGGTGCGCAGCAGGTCCTGTTTGGTCTCCGTGCCGGCGGTCGCGATGACGCGGGCGCCCTGGCGGCGGGCGCACTGCAGGACGGCCAGGCCCACCGCCCCCGCGCCGCCGTGCACGAGTACGGTCTCCCCGTCGTCGAGGGCGGCCTGGCCGACCAGGGTCTGGTGGACGGTGAGGAAGGCGACGGGGAAGGTCGCGGCCTCCGCGAAGCTCATCCCCTCGGGGATGCGGAGGACGGCGGTGGCGGGGGTCGTCGCGTGGGAGGCGAGGGCGGCGGGTACGAGTCCGCAGACCCGGTCGCCCGGCTTCAGGTTCCGTACCCCTCCCCACGGCGCGTACGACGCCGGCGCCGTCGGTGCCGAGGCCGCGGCCGATGGGGCTGTTCTCGACGGCTTCGGGCGGCAGCAGGCCGTTGGCCCGCATGGGGTCGCGGTAGTTGAGGGCGACGGCCCGCATCTCGAGGGCCACTTCGCCCGGTCCGGGTTCGGTGGGCTCGGTCTCCCGCCAGACCAGGCGGCGGCGCAGGCCGGGTTCGCGGGCCTCCAGGAGGTACGGCGTACCGGCGGGGACGGCGGGTGGTTCGTCGGCCGGGTGCTGTACCTGCCGGGGGACGAAGCGGCCCCCGGCGGTGAGGACGATCTCGTCCTCCTGGCCGGCCGGGGCGAGGAGTTCCACGGCGAGACGGCGGGCGTCGGCGGCCGGGTCCCCGGTGCGGTGGCAGGACAGGCGGCGCAGGGTCAGGTCGGGGCGCTCGTTGGCCAGGGTGCGGCAGGCCGCCCAGACCGCGGCGTCGGCCGGATGGGACGGCGCCTCGGGAGCGGGGAGGAGTCCGGTCGGGCGGGTGACGAGCCAGATCTCGGGACCGGTACGGCCGTTGAGGTCGTCGCAGGCTGCGGCAAGGGAACGCAGGGTCGCCGCGCGGCGGGTGGTCCGCTCGACGGTGTCGTACGGGCCGGGTTCGGCGAGCAGCAGGACGATGTGCGGGGCGGATCCGGTGGGCAGGGCGGTAAGCCGGTCGGGTGCGGTGACGACGGTGGCCTCGCCAAGGTGGGCGGCCAGGGTCCGCGCGGTCGCCGTCTCGGTGTCGTCCTCCACGGCGACCACCCAGGAGCCGGCCGCCTGCGGCGACTCGGGGTCCGGTCCGGGCTCTCGGTCCGCCGCCGCGTGGAGTACGGAGCGGTCGTCGGGGCCGGTCCGCGTCACGCCGGAGAAGCCGCATCCCTCCAGCAGCGGTGCCCACCGCTCGCGGGGCAGGATGCGGGACGCCGGGCGCAGGGTGTGGTCGGCGCGCTCCCAGAAGTCGTGGGACGTGCCGGACAACAGGGCCTGGAGCGGGGCGTGATGGGGTTCGGTGGCCAGCAGGTGTCCGCCGGGGGCCAGTACGGTGCGCAGCCGGCGCAGGGTGGCGGCGAGGTCGGTGGTGGCGTGCAGCGCGTCGCCCGCGAGGACGAGGTCGAAGCCGCCCGGGGCAGGCCCTGGCCGATCAGGTCGGCGTCCGGGTCGAGGATGCGCCGGTCGACGAAGTCGTGGGCGGCGAACCGGTGTTCGGCGCGGGTGAGGACGCCGGCCGTGGCCGCCGTACAGGTGTAGTGGGTGCGGTCGGCCGGAAGCAGGGGAGGGCGGCGGCCGTCAGGGCGGTCGTCGTCGCGCCGAACTCGAGGACGCGCAGCGGGCGGTCGGCGGGCCAGCGGGCGACGATGTCGCCGAGGAGTGCCTGCACGGCGCGATGGGTGAAGCGGTGGGCGGGGTCCGTCTCGTGGAGTTGCTCGTGGGCGCCGTCCCCGGCCGGTGGAAGCGCTCGGCCCCGCAACACGTCGGGCAGGTGGCGCAGTTGCCGGTTGAGGAGCAGGGTGCGGGCGCCGTACGCGGGGTGGTCCTCGACCAGGTCGCGCAGGAGCGCCCCGGAACGGGTCTCCGCGTCGGTCAGGCTCCAGTCCCCGCCCTCCTGCCGGGCGAGACCGTGTTCGGCCAGCAGGGGCAGCAGCAGCCGTACGAGCCGCCGGTGCCGGGGCTGCATGCCGCCGGTCACCAGGTCGGCCATGGTGAAGGGGGCGGCGGGGTCGGTGAGGAGGCCGCGCAGGGTCTCGGCCCAGCGGTGGGCGCCCGCCTGTGCGGCGGTGGCGGTGAACCGGCGGTGGCCGGTGTCGTCGAGGGCGGTACGGGCGGCGGCGACGCGTTTCCGGCCGCGCGGGCCACTTCGGTGGGCGCGGGGAGCGGGGAGGGCGCGGCGGGGCTTCCTGGTGGGGTGCGGCGCGCAGGACGGTGCGCTGGACGGTCAGCGGGGTGCGTCCGGCCAGGTGGCCGCGGCGGGTGCGGCAGCCGTCGATCTCGATGGTGACGGTGCCGTCGGGGTCGGCGTAGGTGATGTCCCAGCAGATCTCGTGGGCGCCACGGCTGCGGCGGCGCAGATGGACGACGCCGGTGGGTGCGGGGTGCGCCATACGCGTACGGCGCCGAACACGGTCGGCAGGAACGCGGCGGACTCCGCCTGTCCGCCGGCGAGGGCCACGGTCGCCTGGAGCGGCGCGTCGATCAGGACCGGGTGGACGGTGTAGGCGTCGGCGGGGTGGGTCAGCCGGTAGCCGGCCAGTACCTCGCCGTCGCCGGCGTCGACGCGGTCGATGAGCTGGAAGTCCGGGCCGCAGTCGAGGCCGATGGCGTGGCAGGCGCGGTAGAAGTCGGGGCCGTCGATACGGCGGTCGCAGCGGGCCCGGAGGGCGTCGACATCGAGCGGGGCGGGGGCCGCGCCGAGGAGGGTGCGGACCTGGGCGCGTACGACGGTCAGGCACTCGCCGCCGTGTTCCTCGCGGACGCTGATGGTCAGGGCGCCGTCGTCGGGGGTGACCGCAGTCTGCAGGGCGACCGGGGTCGGGTCCGGCCATGGCACGGACAGTGGCCGGCCGATCTCCAGATGCCGTACCTCGACCGGGCGGTCCAGGGCCCGCCGGCCGGCGCTCAGGGCCATCTCCACATAGGCGGCGGCCGGCATGAGGACGTCGTCCCCGATCCGGTGGTCGCCCAGCCAGGGCACCAGCTGGGGTTCGACGGTGCCGTGCCAGACGGGGTGCGGGGCGGGCATCCGCTCGCCCACCAGGGGTGGTCGAGGAGGCCGCTGCCGCTGGTGTGGGCGACCAGGTCCTGTGCGGTGCCGTGCCAGTACCGTTCGCGCTGCCAGGCGTAGGCGGGCAGGTCGGCCACCCGGCCGGGGCGGGGAAGTGGTGGCTCCAGTCGGTGGCGGTGTCGGCGGCGAGGACGGCGGCGACGGCCGACGCGGTCTCGCGGAGGCCGTCCCCGTCGCGGCGCAGGGTGGGGACGCAGAGGGCGCCGGTGTGGCGGAGGTAGGGGCGCAGGACCGGGTGCGGGCCGATCTCGGCCAGGACCCCGGCGTGTCCGGCGGCGAGCAGGGCGACCGCCTCGGCGAACCGGACGGGCTCGCGGACGTTGCGCCACCAGTATGCGGCGTCGAGTTCGGGCCCGTCGAGCGGGGTGCCGGTGACGGTGGAGAGGAACGGGAGGCGGGCCGGTGCGGGTTCGAGTCCGGCGAGGGCGTCCAGGAGGGGTTCCCTGATGGGGTCCATGGCCCGGCTGTGGAAGGCGTAGTCGAGGTCCAGTTCGCGGAAGAAGACGCCCCGGGCGGTGAGCCCGGCTCCCCAGGCCGCGAGCGTGTCGGCGTCCCCGGCGATGGTGACATCGCGGTCGCTGTTGATGCCCGCGAGCTCCAGCGCGCCGTTGTGGGAGAGCAGTTCCTCGCGTGCCTGGGCTTCGGGCAGGCCCACGGCGGCCATGCGGCCCCGGCCCGCCGTGGCGCCCTGGGTGCGGCTGCGCGCGGCGATCACCAGGGCCGCCTGTCCGAGGGTGAGGGCCCCGGCGGTGTGGGCGGCGGCGACCTCGCCGACGCTGTGCCCGGTCACCGCCCGCGGGCGGATGCCGTGGGAGGCGAGCAGCGCGGTGAGGCCGACCTGTACGGCGAACAGGGCCGGCTGGGCGATCTCGGTGCGCCGCCACTTCCCCGGGGACGGGTGGGCGAGTTCCTTGGCGACCGACCAGCCGAGGTGGGGTGCCAGGGCCGCGTCGGCCTCCTCGACGGCCCGGCGTAACACCGGTTCGCGCTCCAGCAGGTCGGCGGCCATGCCCGGCCACTGGGAGGCGTTGCCGGAGTACACGAAGGCGGTCCCGTCCCGCTCGGCCGTACGGACCGTGGCGCCGTGGGCGGGCTCGGCGGCCGTCAGCAGGTCCAGCTGCCGGGCGGCGTCCCGCGGGCCGGCGGCGAGTACGGCGGCCCGGTGCGGGTGCGCGGTGCGCCGTACGGTGCTGGTGCGGGCCACGTCGTAGAACTCGCCGGGTCCGGTGTGCCGCAGCCGCTCCGCCATGCGGGCGGTCAGCGCCTTGAGCGCCTTGAGCGAGCGGGCGGAGACGACCACGGGCAGCGGACGTCCTCCGGGTCCGGGTCCGGGTCCGGCCGCCGGGCAGCGGGGGCAGGGTGACGACGGCGTGGGCGTTGGCTCCGCCGAAGCCGAAGGCGCTCACCCCGACGGCGGCCCGCTCCCCCACCTCCAGCGGTACGGGGTCGACGGCGGGGGCCAGGCCCAGGCCGTCGAAGTCGATGCGCGGGTTGAGGGGAAGGGCGTGCAGGGTCGCCGGGACCAGCCCGTGGCGCAGCACCAGGATCGCCTTGAGCAGACCCGCCATGCCGGAGGCGGGCTCCAGATGGCCGACGTTCGACTTCACCGAGCCGATCGGCAGCGGGCCGCTCCGGCGGCGCCGGCCGAGGGCCCGGCCGATGGCCTCGGCCTCCGCCGGGTCGCCGACCTGGGTGCCGGTGCCGTGGGCCTCGACGTAGACCAGGTCGTCGGCGTCGATCCCGGCCTCCGCGTAGACCGTGTGCAGCAGCGCCTCCTGGGTCTCGGCGCTGGGCACGATCATGCCGGTGCTGCGGCCGTCGGTGTTGTTGCCGGTGGCGGCCAGGACGGCGTGCACGCGGTCGCCGTCCGCCAGCGCGTCCGTGAGGCGCTTGAGGACGAGTACGGCGCCGCCCTCCGCACGGACGAAGCCGTCGGCGTCGGCGGAGAACGCCGCGCAGCGTCCGCGCCGCGACAGCATGCCGGCGTAGGAGAACCCGGCGAACGAGTAGGGATTGGACAGCACGTTGACCCCGCCGACGAGGGCGACCCGGCTGGAGCCCTCGCGCAGGGTGCGGCAGGCGCGGTCCAGGGCGACCAGGGCGGAGGAGCAGGCCGTGTCGACGGCCATGCTGGGGCCGCGCAGGTCGAAGGCGTACGACATGCGGTTCGCCGTGATGGACAGGGTGGCGCCCGGCATGGTGTGCGGGCTGGTGTGGTCCTGCATCATCGACAGGTTCACGCCGTAACCGGGGTCGGAGACGCCGACGTACACACAGGTGTCGGAGCCGGCCAGTGACCCGGCGGGGAGGGCGGCGTCGTCCAGCGCGTCGGCGGTCATCTCCAGCAGCAGGCGCTGCTGCGGGTCGATGTGCCGGGCCTCCGCGGGCGACATGCCGAAGTACGCGGCGTCGAACGAGGCGACGTCGTCGAGGAAGCCGCCGGCGGCGGTGTAGCTGCGGCCGGGGCGTACGGTCCCCGGGTCGACGGTGCGGTCGCGGGGCAGCCGGTCGGCGGGCATCTCGCCGACCATGTCCCGCCCCTCGCGCAGCACCGACCACAGGCCGTCCAGGTCGGTGATCCCTCCGGGAAGCCGGCACCCCACGCCCACGACCGCCACGGCCCGTTCATCCTGCTGCATCGCCAAGTCCCCGCCCCTTTACGCCAGTTACCGGTCCTCTTGCGGATTGAAAGGGACAACTGGGCGGGAAATCCAGCGCAAATCACTCGTTGGGGTGGAGAAGACCATGTAATCGTCATTCCGGTCCGGCGGCTGGCTACGGTGACGCAGTGCCCGAAGCCCTCCGTGCCCGTATCGCCGCCGTCTCCGCCCACCTTCCCTCCCGTTACCGGACGTTGGACGAAATCCGCGCCAAGATCACCGAGACGGGTGGTTACGCGCCTCCGCCCGGACTGCTGGAGGATCTCACCGGAGTGCGCGGGGTCCATGTCCACGAGGACGGGGAGAACGCGTCCGATCTCGCGGTGTCGGCCGCCCGCAGCGCGCTCGGCGACGCCGGACTGAAGATCGGCGAGGTGGAGCTGCTGCTGTTCGCGTCGACCTCGCAGGACCTGGTCGAACCCGCCACGGCCCATCTGGTGGCCACCAAACTGGGCGCCTCATGCCCGGTGTTCGACATCAAGAACGCCTGCAACAGCTTCCTCAACGCGATGGAGGTGGCCGCGTCGTTCATCGAGACCGGCCGCTACCGCACGGTCCTCATCGCCTGCGGCGAACCCTCCACCCTGGCCACCCGCTGGCACGCCCCGGACCGGGAGGACCTGCTGCGGGCCCTGCCCGGCTACACCGCCTCCGACGCCGGCGCGGCGATGGTGCTCACCGCCGGCCCGGCGGGCGAGGGCGACCCCGGCATCCTGTCGCTGCGGTTCGTCAGCAACTCCGCGGCCTGGGAGGCCTGCACGGTGTCCGGGGGCGGGAGCATGCACCACCTCTCCGTCCACGACGACCACACCACCCTGCGCCTCAACGGGGATCTGCGGCAGGCCGGGCTCGACGTGCTGCCCCGGATCCTGGAGACCGCCGGAACGGAACTGGAGGCGGCGCGGGCCGGGGCCTTCTCCTTCATCGCCTTCCACCAGATCGCGATGCCGCAGTACCGCGAGGTGATCGAGACCTTCTCCTCCCCGAGGACCGCTGCATGCCCGCCGTGGCCGAGCACGGCAACTGCGCGGCGGCCTCGCTGCCCCTCCAACTGGTCAAGGCGCGGGAGGCCGACCGGGTCGAGAGCGGGGACCTGGTGGCGATGATCGGCCTGGCCAGCGGTTTCAGCTTCGGTCTGGCGCTCGTCCGGTGGTGACCGCGCGAGCGGAACGCGCCCCGGACTCCGCCACCGCGCACCAGCTGCTGCCGGGCTACCCCGCGCCCCGGCACTGGCGCCGGGTACCCGTCACCGGACAGCACTACGTCGCCGTCGGCTCCGGGCCGCCGGTGCTGTTCCTGCACGGCAACCCTTCGTGGAGCTACGTCTGGCGGGGACTGCTGCGGCAACTCGCCCCGCACGCCCGCTGCGTGGCCCCCGACCTGCCCGGGTTCGGACTGTCCCGGCAGCTGCGGCCGGCGGACGGGGTGCCCGACCCGTACGAGGCCCAACTGGAGGCCCTGGAAGGCCTGTACCGCCATCTGGTGCGGGACGAGGGCCTGCCCGAGCGGGGCTGGACGTTCGTGCTGCACGACTGGGGCGGCCCGCTCGGTACCGCCTGGGCGCTGCGCAATCCGGGGGTCGTGGCCAGGATGGCCGTCTGCAACACGGTGGCGTTCCCGTTCCCGGACGGCTTCCGGCTGCCGTTCTACCTGCGCTGCCTCCGCGACCACCGGCCGGTCGCCGAACTCGTCCACGCCACCAACGCGTTCGCCCGCATCGCCGTACGGGCCGGGGTGCGCCGCCCGCTGCTTCCGGCCGAGCGGCGGGCTTTTCTGCGGCCGACCGCCCGCCGTGCGGAACGCCGGGCGGTCGCCGACGCCGTACGGGCGATCCCCGCGGGCCCGCCGACCCCTCGTGGCGGCTGCTCGAACCCGCAGGGGCGGGAACCGGACTGGCGGACCTGCCCCTGCTTGTCGGATGGGGCATGCGCGATCCCGTCTTCACCCCGGACCTGGCGGCGGAGTGGGCGCGCCGGTATCCGCACGCCGCCGTCCACCGCTTCCCCGACGCCGGGCACTTCGTGATGGAGGACGCCACGGCCGAACTGGGCGACCTCATCCGCGACTTCCTCCAGGAGCCCCATGACCACGACCCTTCCGGACATCGCCGCACGGCTGGCCGAGCGGCCCGGCGCCGTCGCCCTCGTCGAGAGCCGCAAGGGGTTCTCCCGGACGACCCGGCGCGGGGAACTGATGGGGCACTGCCACCACATCGCGCGGGCCCTGCACGACGCCGGGGTCCGGCCCGGCCACAAGGCCGTCGTGATGACCCGCGACGCCCACGACCTCACCGCGGTCTCCTACGCGCTCGGTCTCCTCGGCGCCGTACCCGTGCTGATCGAACCGCGCGCCGAGGTGGGCCGCTGCCTCCAGGACGTCGCCCCGGACGTGTTCATCGGGGAGCCGCCGGCCCAGTGGGGGCGCCGGGCGCTGGGCTGGGGACGTCCGCATGTGCGGATCTCCCTGGTCACCGGGTCCTCGCCGCTCCCGGCGGGGCGGCGGCTGACCACGCGGACGCCCGCCGACGGCACCCCGCCCCCTCCGTCCGCGAGCCCGACGGCGACGGACCGGCCCTCATCGCCTTCACGTCCGGCTCCACGGGACGGCCCAAGGGCGCCGAGTACCGCCACTCCACGCTGGCCGGTCAGCTCGACGCGCTGACGACGCTGATGGACCCGGGACCCGACGACGTACTCCTCGCCGGGTTCCTGCCGGTCGCGCTGCTCGGCCCGCTGCTGGGCCTGACCACCCTCGCCCCGGCGGTGAACCATCTCGCCCCCGCCCGGACCGCGCCGGAGGAACTCGTCGGACCGCTGCTGCGACACCGGGCCAGCATCGTGCTGGCCTCCCCGCCGTCCTCACCCTGATCGCCCGGCACTGCGCCCGGCATCGCCTCACCCTTCCCTCGGTCCGGCAGATCCTGTCCTTCGGCGCCCCGCTGCGCACCGCGCTCGCCGCCGCCCTGCGCAGGGCCGTGCCGGACGACGCCGAACTCCTCAGCGTGTACGGCGCCACCGAGTGCCTGCCCGTCTCCGCGATCGGCGACCACGAACTGCGGGCCTCGCGCACCGCACCGCCCGCCGGACACGCGGGCACCTGCCTGGGCCGGCCGCTGCCCGGTGTCCGCGCCCGCATCCTGGACGCCGACGCCACCGGCCTCGGGGAGATCGCCGTCACCGGACCGACCGTCAGCCCCGCCTACCACGCGCGTCCGGACGCCGACGCCGTCACCAAGAGCGACACCGACGACGGTGTGCTGCACCGCACCGGCGACCTGGGCCGGCTGGACGACGAGGGCCGGCTGTGGTTCCTCGGCCGCCGGGCCCACCTGGTCACCGGCACCGGGTTCACCCTCGCCACCGAGGACATCGAGGCCACGGCGGACACCGCGCGCGGGGTCCGGCGCACCGCCCTGGTCGGGGTCGGTACGGCCCGGTGCCAGCAGCCCGTCCTGTGCGTGGAACCCCTCCCGGGTACGTCCGGCGCCACTGTCCTGGCAGCCGTACGGGCCGTGCTGAAGGACCATCCGGAGGGGCGGCGCGTCGGCGCCCTGCTGATCCGCCGCGGGTTTCCCACCGACCCCGGCACAACTCCAAGATCGACCGGATGCGGCTGGCCGGCTGGGCCGCCGGCCGGCTGCGCCGGAGGGGCGATGAGGGTCCTGGTCACCGGCGGGAGCGGCTTCCTCGGCCGGGAGATCTGCCGGCAGCTCACCGCGCGCGGCGACGTCGTCTCCTCCCTGGGCCGCCGCCCGAGCGCGGCCCTGGACCACCTGGGCGTCCATCAGCACCTGGGCGATCTCGCCGACGAGGCCGCGGTCTCCCGCGCCGTCGCCGGGTGCGACGCGGTGGTGCACAACGCCGCCCTCGCCGGCGTCAGCGGCCCGCCACGGCCCTACTGGGCCACCAACGTCGTCGGCACCCGCCATGTGATCGGGCAGTGCCGCGCCCACCGGGTGCGCACGCTCCTGCACACCTCGACCGCCAGTGTCGTCTTCCGGCCCGGCGGTCTGGAGGGCGTCGACGAGAGCCTGCCCGTCGCCCCCTGCCACCTGCCCGCCTACCCCGCCACCAAGGCCCGCGCCGAGGCCCTGGTGCTGGCCGCCCACGGCCCGGAGCTGGCCACCGTGTCGCTGCGCCCGCACATCATCTGGGGGCCGGGCGACCCCCACTTCGCCCCCGCCCTCGTCCGCGCCGTGCGGGCCGGTCTGCTGCTGATGCCCGGCGACGGCGGCAACCTCGTCGACACCACCCATGTCCGCACCGCCGCCCACGCCCATCTGCTCGCCCTGGACAGCCTGCGGCGGACACCGGAGACGGCGGGCGGCCGCGCCTACTTCATCGCCCAGGACGACCCGCGTCCGCTGCGCGAACTCACCCGCCACTTCCTGCGGGCCGCGGGCGTCGACGCCCGCTGGTGCGCCGTACCGCCCCGGCTCGCCACCGCCGGGGCCGCCGCCGCCGAGTCGCTGCTGCGCGCGGCCCGCAGCACCCGCACCCACGCCCTGAGCCGCTTCCTGGTCGCGGAACTGCTCCACCCGCACCACTTCGACCTCACCGCCGCCCGCCGCGACCTCGGCTTCGAGCCGCCGATCGGATTCGACGCCGGTATCGCGGAACTCACCCACTCGAACGACAGCGAGGACCCACCGTGCCGGACAGCTACGACACCCTCCGCTCCATCCTGACCGGCGCCTTCCGCGTCCCCGAGGACGCGATCCGGCCCGAGCTCACCCTGGAACAACTCGACCTGGACTCGCTGGCCCTGACGGAACTGGTGCTCGTCCTGCACGAGCGCCTCGGGGTCAGGATCGACGGCGCGTACGCCTCCCGTACCGCGACCGTCGGCCAGGTCGCCGGCCACCTCGACGCACTGCGCGCGAACGCGTGACCGGGCCCGTCGCCGTCACCGGGATCGGCCTGCTCACCCCCGCCGGGGAGGACGCCGACACCACCTGGGAGACGGTCCGCCGCGGCGCCGGCACCGCGGCCGCCCACGATCCGGCGCTGGCCGGCCTGCCCGTGGACTTCTCCTGCCGCGTGCCGCTGTCCCGCGACGAGCTGGACCGGCGCGTCGGGCGTGCCGCCTGGCGCATGTCCCGCAACGCCGTGCTGGCGGTGCTCGCCGCCCGTGCGGCGGTACGGGACGCCGGGCTCGACGCCCGCGCCTGGGACGGGGACCGGGTCGCCGTCGTCGTCGGCTGCGGGCTGGGCGCGGACGAGGTGCGCGAGGAGCAGGGCGAACGGCTGGCGGAGCGGGGCGCCGAGCTGGTCTCCGCGCTCACCGTCCCCCAGATGATCCCGAACATGGCGGCCGGTGAGGTCTCCATCGACCTCGGGGCGCGGGGACCTGTTCTCGCCTGCGCGACCGCGTGCGCCTCCGGCGCCACCGCCGTGGCGGTCGCCCGTGACCTGCTCGCCGCCGGCCGGTGCGACATCGCCGTGGCCGGGGCCGCCGAAGCCGCCGTCACCCGGCTGACGACCGCGGGTTTCTGGCGCGCGGGCGTGCTGTCCGGGCGTACCGGCGCACCCACCGGGGCGTCCCGGCCGTTCGCTCCCGACCGGGACGGCTTCGTCATGGCGGAGGGCGCCGGGATGCTCGTACTGGAGCGGGCCGCGGACGCGGACGCCCGCGGGCGCGTGCCCGCGCCCTGCTGGTGGGCTGCGGCAGCACCTCGGACGCGTACCACCCCACCGCGCCCGCTCCGGACGGCCGGGGCGCGGAGGCGGCCCTGCGGACCGCCCTGGCGGACGCGGGCCTGTCACCGCACGACGTCGACCACGTCAACGCGCACGGCACCTCCACCCAGGCCAACGACGCCGGGGAGGCCGCCCTGATCGCCCGGGTGCTGCCGCACCGGCCCAGCGTCACCGCGCCCAAGGGCGTGCTCGGCCACGGGCTCGGCGCGGCGGGCGCCGTCGAGGCGGCGCTGACCGTACTCACCCTGGAGCACGGCACGGTGCCGCCGGTGGCGAACCTGGACGCCCCGGCGCCCGGGTCCGGCATCGACTGCGTCACCAAGGAGCCGCGCCGGCAGGACGTCCGGGTCGCCGTCAGTCACTCCTTCGGCTTCGGCGGGCACAATGTCGTCCTCGCCCTGGCGAGGGCCTGAACGGCCGGCTCAGCGGAGCCCGGCCCGCCGGACGATCCGAGGGGCGTGCCGGGTTCCGCCTCGCCGCGGGCCAGCCGGCTGTGGGTGCGGCTGTAGAGGAAGTAGACGACGACACCGATCGCCATCCAGACACCGAAGCGGATCCATGTCTCGGTGGGCAGGTTCACCATCAGCCACAGCGACGCGGCGACCGACACGACCGGCAGCGCCGGCACCCACGGGGTGCGGAAGGCGCGGGGCAGGTCGGGCCGGGTCCGGCGCAGGATGATCACGCTGATCGCGACGATGACGAAGGCGAACAGGGTGCCGATGTTGACCAGCGCGGCCAGCTCGTTCAGCGGGGTGAAGCCGGCGACGACCGCGATGATGACACCGAGCAGGATCGTCGGCCGGTACGGGGTGCGGAACCGGGGTGGACCCGGGAGAAGAACCGGGGCAGCAGTCCGTCACGGCTCATCGCGAAGAACACCCGGGTCTGCCCGAGCAGCAGGATCATGCATACGGTCGTCAGGCCGACGGCGGCTCCGAAGCTGATGAAGCCCGCGAACCACGGGTGCCCGGTGGCCTTGAAGGCGTCCGCCAGCGGGGCGTCCACGGACAGCTCGGTGTAGCGCTGCATACCGGTGACGACGATCGACACCAGCACGTACAGCACCGTGCAGATGAACAGGGAGCCGAGGATGCCGCGGGGCATGTCGCGCTGCGGGTTCCTGGTCTCCTCGGCGGCCGTGGCGACGATGTCGAAGCCGATGAAGGCGAAGAACACCACCGAGGCGGCGGTGAAGATGCCCATCACACCGAAGTTGGCCGGGGCCCAGCCGAACATCAGCTGGATGAGCGGCGCGTCGAGATTGTCACCGGCGGGGACGGGCTGGGACTCCGGGATGAACGGGTCGTAGTTGTCGGCGGTGATGAAGAAGGCACCCGCGATGATCACCACGAGGACCACGGTCACCTTGACGGCGACGACCACCGTGGTGACACGGGCGGACAGCTTCATGCCGAGGACGAGGATGCCGGTGAGCACCAGCACCAGGGCGGCGGCGAGGATGTCGAACCCGAACACGTCGGAGCCCTCGCGGCTGCCGAGCGCGGCGGGCATCTGCCAGCCCGCGTTGTCCATGAGCGACTGGATGTAGCCCGACCAGCCGACGGCCACCACCGCCGTGCCGAGCGCGAACTCCAGGACGAGGTCCCAGCCGATGATCCAGGCGGGCAGTTCACCCAGGGAGGCGTACGAGAAGGTGTAGGCGGAGCCCGCCACCGGCACGGTGGAGGCGAACTCGGCATAGCAGAGCGCGGCGAGCGCGCAGACGACACCGGCCACCACGAACGCCAGGGCCGTGGCCGGCCCGGCGTTGTCCTTGGCGACCGTGCCGGTGAGGACGAAGATGCCGGTGCCGATGATGACACCGACACCGAAGACGGTCAGATCCAGCGCGGAGAGGACTTCTTGAGCGCATGCTCGGGTTCCTCGGTGTCGCGGATGGACTGTTCTACCTTCTTCGTCCGGAAGAGGGGCTTGTCACGGGAACCTCCCACGCTTGTCGTCCTCGACATGATCGAGAGGGGCGTAGCTCGTATGCCCCGGCGCGGGCGCGTTCACGCGGATGGGCCGCGCGCGCCACTCTTCACGGTGGCGCGGGCGGCCCATCCGGGCGACGCGTGTCGCGGGTCAGTCGCGGGCCGGTTCCACCGAGTCGACCGCGTCGGCGGCGGAGCGCTCGTAGCCGCCGTCGAGCTTCGCGACCAGACCGGTGACCTGGCGGGCGATGTCGGGGCGGTCAGCCCGATCTCGGCCATGACCTCGGCGCGGGAGGCGTGGTCGAGGAAGCGCGGCGGATGCCGAAGTCGCGCAGCGGCACGTCCACGCCGGCGTCGCGCAGCGCCTGCGCGATGGTGGAGCCGACGCCGCCGACGCGCGAGTTGTCCTCGACGGTGACGACCACGCGGTGCTTGCCGGCGAGCGGGGCCATGGCCTCGTCGACGGGCTTGACCCAGCGCGGGTCGACGACGGTGGTGGAGATGCCCTGCCGGTCGAGCAGCGCGGCGATCTCCAGGCACATCGGCGCGAGGGCGCCCACGGACACCAGCAGCACGTCCGGGGTGTCGGTGCCGGGTTCGCGCAGTACGTCCATGCCGCCGACGCGTCCGACGGCGGCTACGGCGGGGCCGACGGCGCCCTTGGAGAAGCGCACCACGGTGGGGGCGTCCTCGACGGAGACGGCCTCGCGGAGCTGGGCGCGGACCTGGTCGGCGTCGCGCGGGGCGGCGAGCCGCAGACCGGGGACGACCTGAAGGATCGACATGTCCCACATGCCGTTGTGGGAGGCGCCGTCGGTGCCGGTGACACCGGCCCGGTCGAGCACGAACGTCACACCGCACTTGTGCAGGGCCACGTCCATGAGCACCTGGTCGAAGGCGCGGTTGAGGAAGGTGGCGTACACGGCGAAGACGGGGTGCACCCCGGCGTGGGCGAGGCCGGCCGCGGAGACCGCGCCGTGCTGCTCGGCGATGCCGACGTCGTAGACCCGGTCGGGGAAGCGCTTGGCGAACTTGTCGAGGCCGACCGGCTGGAGCATGGCGGCGGTGATGGCGACGACGTCGTCGCGCTCCTCGCCGAGCTTCACCATCTCCTCGCCGAAGACGCTCGTCCAGTCGGCGCCGGAGCTGGCGATCGGCAGGCCCGTGTCGGGGTGGATCCTGCCGACGGCGTGGAAGCGGTCGGCCTCGTCCTGGAGGGCGGGCTGGTAGCCGCGGCCCTTCTCGGTGAGGCAGTGCACGATCACCGGGCCGCCGAACCGCTTGGCGCGGGTGAGGGCGGACTCCAGGGCCTCGATGTCGTGGCCGTCGATGGGGCCGACGTACTTCAGGCCGAGGTCCTCGAACATGCCCTGCGGGGCGATGAAGTCCTTGAGGCCCTTCTTGGCGCCGTGCAGGGTGTCGTAGAGGGCCTGGCCGACGACAGGGGTGCGCTCCAGGAGGTCCTTGGTGCGGGTCAGGAAGCGCTCGTAGCCGTCGGTGGTGCGCAGGGTCGCCAGATGGTTGGCGAGGCCGCCGATGGTGGGCGAGTAGGAGCGCTCGTTGTCGTTGACGACGATGACGAGCGGGCGGTCCTTGGCGTCGGCGATGTTGTTCAGCGCCTCCCAGGCCATACCGCCGGTGAGCGCGCCGTCACCGATGACGGCGACGACGTGGCTGTCGCGCTTCTTGATCTGGTTGGCCTTGGCGATGCCGTCGGCCCAGCCGAGCACCGTGGAGGCGTGGCTGTTCTCGATGACGTCGTGCTCGGACTCCTCCTGCGAGGGTAGCCGGACAGGCCGCCCTTCATCTTCAGCTTGGAGAAGTCCTGCCGGCCGGTCAGCAGCTTGTGGACGTAGGACTGGTGGCCGGTGTCCCAGAGCACTTTGTCCGTGGGCGACTCGAAGACCCGGTGCAGGGCGAGGGTGAGCTCCACCACACCGAGGTTGGGGCCGAGGTGGCCGCCGGTCTTGGAGACCGCTTCCACGAGGAAGGTCCGGATCTCCCCGGCCAGCTGGTCGAGCTCCTCCGGGCTGAGCCGGTCCAGATCGCGCGGTCCCCTGATGCGGGTCAGCAGCGGCACCCGTGCCTCCTTGCAGTAGAGCTGATCGAGCTGTTACCGGGCGGGACGAGTCTAATGTTCCGCTCAACCGACCGGCCCCCGGCCCATGCGACGTACATCACCCGGTCGGCGGTACCCATGAATGACACGACCGTGCCCGGTACCTGTGAAGGCACCGGGCACGGTCGCACCCCAGGGGCGCGGGGCTGCGCGACAAGCCGCAGCACCCCCGCGCGGGACGACGCTACGCGCGCCCTGCGGTCTTCTGCGTCTTGCGGGTCACCGCGTCGATGACCACGGTCGCCAGCAGGACACCACCGGTGATCATGTACTGGACCGGCGAGGCGATGCCCTCGAGCGCCAGCCCGTAGGTGATCGAGATGATCACCATCACACCGAGCAGCGCGTCCCAGGTACGGCCCCGCCCGCCGAAGAGCGAGGTACCGCCGATGACGGCCGCGGCGATGACGTTCATCAGGAACTCACCGGTGCCCGCGCCCTGGTTGGCGGAGGCGATCTTCGACGCGACGAACAGACCGCCGATCGCGGCGAACGTACCGGCGATCGCGAAGACCGAGATACGGACCATCTCGACGTTGATACCGGCGCGGCGGGAGGCCTCGACGCTGCCGCCGAGCGCGAAGACCTTGCGGCCGTACGCGGTGCGGCGGAGCACGAAGTCCGTGAACACCAGGAACCCGAGGAAGATCACCACGGCCAGGGGCAGGCCCTTGTACTGGTTGAAGACGATCGCGGCGGCGAAGGCCAGGATCGCGAGCAGTACGGTCCGCACGATGATCTCGTTCAGCGGACGGGACGGCACACCGGCGGCCTCGCGGCGGCGGTTGTCGAAGAACGCGAGGAGGAAGTACCCCACGGTCGCGACGACCGCCAGACCGTACGCGGCGGCCACATCGCTGAAGTAGTAGCTGGTCAGCTTGACGACGATGCCCTCGGAGTCGAGGTTGATCGTGCCGTTGCTGCCCAGGATCTGCAGCATGAAGCCCTGCCAGAACAGCAGGCCGGCCAGGGTCACGGCGAAGGCCGGGACGCCGATGCGGGCGAAGATGAAGCCGTGGACGGCTCCGGCCACCGTGCCGGTGAGGATCGCCAGCACCAGGGCCAGGATCTCGTTCATGCCGTGGGTGACGTTCATGACCGCGAAGGCCGCGCCCGCGACACCGCTGACCGAGCCGACCGACAGGTCGATCTCGCCGAGCAGCAGGACGAAGACGATACCGACGGCGATCATGCCCGTGCCGACCATGGCGACGGACATGTCGGAGAAGTTGCCGGCGGTGAGGAAGTTGGAGTTCAGGCTGGTGAAGATGGCCCAGATGATCAGCAGGCCGGCCACGACGGGGATGGAGCCGAGGTCACCGGCCTTCATCTTCCGCTTGAACTCGTTCCAGTAGCCCGCGAGCCCCTGCTCGCGCACCAGCAGCCGGGGTCGACCACGGTGACGGCCGCGGCCGCGGCCTCGGGGTTCACCACGGCGTGGTCCTCGGCGGGGTGGAGGTCTTTTCGGTGCTCACTTCTTGATCTCCCCATTGGTGCGCGCCGCACGACGGGTCACGGCGTTGTCCGTGGCGCCCGTGATGGCGGAGATGATCTCTTCCTGCGAGGTCGACTTGACCTCGAAGACGCCGTTGTTGCGCCCGAGGCGCAGGACGGCGACCTTGTCCGCGACGGCCTTCACATCGGCCATGTTGTGGCTGATGAGGATGACGGCGTGGCCGCGCTCACGCAGCCGCTCGACGAGGTCGAGGACCTGCGCGGTCTGCTCGACGCCGAGGGCGGCGGTGGGCTCGTCCAGGATCACCAGCTTCGGCTCGCCGAGCATGGACCGGGCGATGGCCACGACCTGGCGCTGACCGCCGGAGAGGGAGGCTATCGGGATGCGGACGCTGGGGATGCGGATCGACAGGGTGTCGAGGAGCTCGCGGGAGCGGCGCTCCATCTCCACCTCGTCGAGGACGCCGCGCCTGCGGAGCTCCCGGCCCAGGTAGAGATTGCCGACGACATCGATGTTGTCGCACAGCGCGAGGTCCTGGTAGACCGTCGCGATGCCCAGGTTCTGGGCGTCGTGCGGCCGGCTGATCTGGACGGACTTGCCATCCCACTCGATGGATCCCTCATCGATGGGATGCACGCCGGCGATCGTCTTGACCAGCGTGGACTTTCCGGCGCCGTTGTCGCCCACCAGGGCGACCACCTCACCGGCGTGGACCTCAAGCTCTACGTCGGTGAGCGCCTGGACGGCACCGAAACGCTTGGAGACCCCGCGCAACGCCAGCACGGGCGTAGCGGACACGTGAACCATCTCCTTCGCCGCCTGACCCGGCGGGAGGTTGTGCAGAGAACTGGGGAGTGTTCCGTCCGGCGCCCCGCGTAGCTTGCGGGGCTGGTGTGCGGGGCGCCGGCGGAGCGTGTGGCAGTCGGTCCCGTGCGGGGAGTCCGGGTCACGGACTCCTCGTGTGTCACGGGAGTTGATGACTGCTTACTTGAGGCCGATCTTGTCGCAAGCGGCCTTGTACTTGTCCGTGCAGATCTCCTGGACGGTGTAGATGCCGTCCTTGATCACGGTGTCGTTGATGTTCTCCTGGGTCAGCGAGACGACCGGGACGAGCACGGAGGGGACGCCCTTGGTGGTAGGGCTGTCGACCTTGTCCTTGGCGAGGAGTCCAGCGACTTGCCCTGGGCCAGCAGCACGGCCATCTCCGCGGCCACGTTGGCCTCCTGCGGGTACGGCTTGTAGACGCTCATGTACTGCTCACCGGTGACGATGCGCTGCACACCCGCGAGTTCGGCGTCCTGGCCGGTGACCGGGATGTCGTCGATGCCGGCGGCCTTCAGGGCGGTGATGATGCCGCCCGCCATGCCGTCGTTGGCGGAGTAGACGCCGACGATCTTGTCCTTGCCGATGGCGGAGATGGCGCCCTCCATGTTGGAGTTGGCGTTCTCCGGCTTCCACTCCTTGGTGTCGTACTCGCGGCCGACGTTCACCTTGCCGTCGAGGACGGCGTGCGCGCCTTCCTTGAAGAGCGCGGCGTTCGGGTCGGTGGACGACCCGTTCATCATGACGATCTTGCCGTCCTTGGCCTTGTCGCCCAGAGCCTTGAGGAGGGCCTCGCCCTGGGTCTTGCCGACGGTCACGTTGTCGAACGAGGTGTAGGCGTCGATCGGACCCTCGGCGAGGCGGTCGAAGGCCACGATCGGGATGCCCGCGTCCTTGGCCTTCTTCACCGAGCCGGCGATGGCCTTGGCGTCCACGGCGTCGATGATGAGGACGTCCACCTTGTTGGTGATCATCGTCTCGACCTGCTGGTTCTGCAGGCTGGCGTCCTGCTTGGCGTTGTTGTAGACAACCTCGCCCTTGTTGTTCGTGAGCTCCTTGACCTTCTTCTCGATCAAGGGCTTGTCGAACTTCTCGTACCGCGCGGTCTGGTTCTCCGGCAGGAGCAGACCGACCTTGATGTTGTCGCCCTTCTTGGCGGAGTCACCCGGGTCGCTCTTGTCGCCGGACTCGGCGGCACTGCCACAAGCGGCGAGCGAGACGGCCATCGCACCGGCGGCGACGGCAAAGGCGGCACGACGCATACGCGTGTTCACTTCTAGAAACCTCCCTGACGAGGCCGCGTCGTTGCGGCCGAGGTGGCTGGAAGTCAACTCGGCCACACGTGCGACGTCAAGAAGTAAATCCTTAACGAGATGGCAACGGTGCCATCCGTTCTCTAAGTGAAGGCAGGAGCCGCCATGTTGAGGGGCCCCGTCGCGGTTCCGTCCAGAAGGGTCGAATCGCCCATCTCGCTCAACGCGAGGGCGAGCGCCTCGAGCACCTCCGCGCGGCCCCAAGTGCCCCGGGAAGAACGGACAGTTGACGTGCCGCGCTGGGGATGGCGTAGCGGCCGACGGACTCCCGTATCGGCCCGAGCACCAGCTCACCGGCCTCGGCGAGATCACCGCCGAGGACCACCCGGCTCGGGTTCAGCAGATTGCAGAGATTGGCCACCCCGCTGCCGATGTGGCGGCCCACGTCGGCGATCACCCGGCGGCAGCCGGGGTCTCCGTCCCGTGCCAGCCGTACGACGCCTTCCATGGTGAGGTCGGTGCCGTGACTGGGCTGGAGCAAGGGAAGCACATAACGCGCGGCGGTGAAGGTCTCCAGGCAGCCCCGGTTGCCGCAGCGGCAGACGGGACCGGATTCGTCGAGCGTGATGTGCCCTATCTCGCCCGCGGTGCCGCCGGGACCGCGGTAGATCTTCCCGCTGATCACCAGTCCCGCGCCGACACCGCTCGCGACCTTGATGTGAGCAAGATCACGCACGCCCCGGCCGCTGCCCCAGACCATCTCGCCGAGGGCGCCGAGGTTGGCGTCGTTGTCCACGTGCACCGGTACGCCGAGCCGCCCCCGCAGCTCCTCGGCGGGCCTGGTGCCGGTCCAGCCGGGCAGGATCGCGGTCGAGCCCAGGGTCCCGGACTCCACGTCGATCGGCCCCGGTACGCCGAGACCCACGCCGGCGACCTTGGAGGGTCCACACCAGTGGCCTCGATCAGCCGGCTGACCAGCTGTTCCGCCCGGTCGAAGCCCTGGTCCGCGGAGGCGTCCACATCGAGCGGCTCGGACTCCTCGGCGAGCACCTGATGGGCGAGGTTCCCGACGGCGACCCGCAGATGGGCGTGCCCGAAGTCGACCCCGATCACGATGCCGGCGTCACCGCTCAGCGAGACGCTGCGCGCCCGGCGGCCGCCCGCCGAGGTGGGGTGACCTCGACCGTCCCGCCGTCCTTCAGTTCCCGGACGATGTTGGAGACCGTGGCCGCGGACAGTCCGGTCGTCCTCGCGATCTCGGCCTGGGTGAGGGAACCCGCAAGACGTACTGCCCGGACGACCCGCTCCAGGTTGGCTCGGTGCAGCGACGACTGCGACCCCGGAGTCTCCACGACGACCTCCTGCGCGCGGGGGCCGCTTCGGTGAGGCCCTCATGTCCAACTAGTGAACTCTAAGATGAGCCGTTCGGGTTGCCTCCCGTCAAGAGGTTGAACCGTTTCCGGGTCTGTGGACACAGCGGCACGCGCCGCTCCCAGGGGCGGGAGCGGCGCGTGTGCGAGGCGTTCCGGTGCGTCACTTCAAGGCCGTACCGATCGGTCGCCTCGGAGTGGTACCGGTCGTCACTTCAGGGTGGCGGAGGTGAGTCCTGCCTGCACCTGCCGCTGGAAGGACAGGTAGACCACCAGCATGGGCACCATGGCGATGGTCACGCCGGCGAAGAGCACCGGGAGGTCGGAGGCGTAGCCCTGCTGCTGCTGGAGCTGGATCAGCCCCTGGGTCAGCACATAGCGTTCCGGATCGTCTCCGCTCTGCGGCTGCATCAGCACCGTCGGGAGGATGTACTGGTTCCACTGGCCGAGGGTGTTGAAGATGCCGACGCTGAGCAGTCCGGGCTTGGCCATCGGCAGCATGACCTGGAAGAAGGTCCGGGTGTGCGAGGCGCCGTCGAGGATCGCCGCCTCGAAGACGGCCGTGGGCAGGGTCCGGAAGAAGGCGTGCATGAAGAACACCGTGAACGGCAGCGAGTAGGCGACGTAGACCAGCGCCAGGCCGTGGTACGTGTTCAGCATGTCGAGCCGTTTGACCATGAAGAACAGCGGCACCAGGGCAAGGAAGACGGGGAACATCGCGCCCGCGACGAAGAAGAAGTACAGCAGCCGGTTGCCCCGGAAGTCGTAGCGGGCCAGTACGTACGCCGCCATGGAGCCGAGCAGCATGGTCAGCGGCACGGACATCACGAGGACGATCACCGTGCTGGTGAAGTAGTCCCCGATGCCCTTGTCCCAGGCGCGGAGAAGACGCCCAGGTCCCAGTTCTGCGGCCAGCCGAAGGCGGACGCGCCGATCTGGGTGTCGGTCTTGAAGGAGCTGAGCACCAGCCACAGCAGCGGCAGCACGATCAGCACCGCCCACACGGCGAGGAAGCCGTGCGAGAAGACGTTCAGCACGACGCCTTCGCCGCGCCGGCCGCCGGGGCGGACGGTGCTCTTGGTCACCGGCGGCGGGGGCGGGGTGGGGCCCCCGGTGGGGGCGGATTCCTTGAGGGGTGCGCTCATCGTCGTTACTCCGCCTCAGAACTCGATGCGCTCGCGACGGGTGGCGCGCAGCATGACCACGGACACGATCAGGGTGAGGAGCAGCATGACCACGCCCATGGCGCAGGCGTAGCCGCTCCGGCCGTACAGCAGGAAGTTCCGCATCATCACGGTCGACATGACCTCGCTGTGGTGGTCGGGGCCGCCGCCGTAGTCCCCGGCGGTCATGGTGGAGACCAGGATGAACATGTCCATGGCGGCGATGCCGAGGTAGACCCAGGCGGTCTGCACGGAGTCCCACAGCAGTGGGAGGGTGATGCGGAAGAAGGACTGGGCGCGGCCGGCGCCGTCGATCAGCGCGGCCTCGTAGATGTCCCGGGGAATGGACTGCATGGCGGCGGAGAACAGCACCAGATAGAAGCCGACGCCGTGCCAGACGACCACCGCGACGAGGGCCCACAGCACGAAGTTCGGCTCGTTGAGCCATTCCACCGGGCTGTCCGGGTCGACGAGCCCGAGTTTGATCAGGACGCCGTTGAGCATTCCGCCGCCGTCGCTGCGGTACACCGCCTCGAAGAGCACCGCCATGATGGCCAGCGACAGCACCTGCGGGAAGAAATAGACGACCCGGTAGTACTTCGATCCGGCGACTCCGGAGACGCCTCCGGAACGTCCGCGTCCGCCCGCGTTCAGCATGAAGGCGAAGAACAGCGCGAGCAGGATGGTGATCACCGGGATGAACACCAGGAACAGGATGTTGTGCCAGATGGCACTCATGAAGATGTCGTCCTCGAACAACGCCGTGTAGTTGTCCAGGCCGACGAAACCGAAGGTCTGCGACTGGCCCTTCCAGTCGGTCAGTGAATAACCGAACGTCTGGATGTACGGCCAGATCACGAAGATCAGATAGAGCGCCACGGGAAAGAAGAGGAATCCCGCGACGAACCGGTGCTGCCCTTTGCGCATGGCGTTCCTGCCCCTGGGTGTGGCCGTTCCGGGCCGGGAGTCACCTCCCGGCCCGGAACGCGGTCGGTCGAGCGAGCTAGGGCCTGTCCGACGGATCACGTCGGGGAAACCGGCGGTGGCTCTGCCCTAGTCGCGGTGGTTCTGCTTCGAGGCCGGGTCCTTGGCCTGCTTGTCGACCGCCGCCTGGGCGCGCTTGAGCCACTCCTTGGGCTGGATGCGCTTGGCCATCAGCTCGTTGGAGGCGTTCTCGATGGCGGAGTTCATCTCGCTGTACCACTCGGTGTACAGGAAGCGGAAGGTGTTGTCGCCGGCCGCCTTGGAGGCCTCGACGGTGGACTGGGTGCCCGGCCGGAGCTGGACGTCCGGGTCGACGCCGTCCTTGAGGATGGTCAGCGAGTTCGCCTCCTTGGCGAACAGCGTCGACCACTCCTTGGAGAGCATCCTGCGCATGAACTCCTTGGCCGCGGGGAGGTTCTTGGCCTTGGACGGGATGATGAAGGGCTCACCGGAGCCGGCCCGGATCGCCTCGAAGGGCAGCGCGCTGTCCGGCAGCAGCGGCATCGGCAGGAACTTCATGTCGAAGTCCTCCGGTGTCGTCTTGAGCTGCTCGTTCTCGAGCCAGGAACCGCTGGTGATGAAGGCGGCCTTGTACTGGTTCCAGCGGGTCTGCGACTCGGTGTGGGTCAGGCCGTTCGTACCGGGCATCAGATAGCCCTTCTCGACGACCTCGTAGACCGCCTCGATGGCCTCCTGCGCGGCGTCGGAGCCGGCGAACGCCTTGGGGTCGAGGTTGTCGATCGCCTTCATGGCGTCCAGGCCGCCCTTCTTGGCGATCAGGTCCATGATGGCAACGTTGATGTAGTACGGGTACTTGCCCTGGTGGGCGAGGCCGCCGATGCCCTCGGACTTGGCGTCCTTGCAGATGGCGAGGAAGTCGTCCCAGGTCTTCGGCTCCTCCCAGCCCTTCTCCTTGAAGAGCTTGCCGGAGTACCACAGACCCCACACCGTGTAGATGTAGTTGAGCGCGACGAGTTTGCCCTCCTGCATGCCGGCGTCGAGCGTGCCGGGGATGAGGGTGTCGCGGACCTTCTTGTCCGGGTCGTCGGCCGACGGTGCGTCCAGCACCTCGGCGAGGTCGAGGAGCTGGCCGTTCTTGGCCAGCACGTCGATCGGGATCTGCTGGGCGCCGGAGTCGTCGACGATGTCCGGCGGGTTGCCGGCGTTGAAGCGGGGCTGGAGCTTGCCCGTGATCTCCTGTGTCCCGGTGTGCACGGAGGTGACGTCCCACTGCTTTTCGAACGCGGCTTCCCACGCCTTGGCGTAGTCGTCGCCGTAACCGCCCTTGAAGATGACGACATCGAGTTTGCTGCCCTTTTGACGCCGAACGGGTTGGACTCGGACGTCTTGCCCTCGTTGTCACCGGAGTTGTCGTCCCCGCCGCCGCTGGCACACGCGGACAGGAAGCTCATCGCGGGTACGGAGACCAGGCCGAGCGCGGCGGACCGCCTGATCAGTGCGCGGCGTCCGACGCCGGCCGTGCTGTTCTCGGTGGAACCGGTGCCGTCGTTCTCGGCGGAAGTGGATCCCATGCTCAAGTCCTCGCCTTCTCCAGGACTCAGGCGGTGAACCGGATCCTCCCCGGCACCGCGTTCGGTCAAGCTGGGTCGTGCAGGAAGTGCGGCTGGTGCGTGGTCGGGTGCGGTGAAGATGCCCCGGAGTGCCGACAGGTATAGTCCACTTCCCGCCGACGGAGCAAGATCGAATGCAAGGTTCACCTCTGGTCTTTTCCGAGTTGAGACCTCGCGGAAATATCCGGCCGCGGCGAGTTCACCGGCGGAAGAATCATTGCCATGGGGCCTGAATGCCGCATTCAACCCCTTGACACCACGGGTCACTTGACGCACTACTAGACCTTGCGCAGCTCATTGACAACGTTGTCCGGCGCACGGGAGGGTGCTCACGCATGCGAAGCAGGGTTCGGCACAGATGGGGAACGGCGGTCGTCGCGGCGACCGCCTTCGCTTTGGCCGCGGGTTCACAGGGCGTCGCGGTGGCGCTGCCCCAGGCGCCGCCGAAGGCGGACCGCGGGTTCGCCTCGTCGTTCGAGTCCGGGGATCCCGCTCCGGACTGGCTCAACACCGTCGACACCACGCGCGGCGGACAGAAACGTGCCTCGGGTGTGGACGGCGGCTTCACGTCCGGCATTCCGGGCAATGTCACCGACCATGTCACGGGCGCCCGCGCGAGCGGGGAGAACACCAACGGCAAGGAGGTGAAGGAAATCTCTTCGACGGCGAGTCATCGACCAAGTGGCTGACCTTCGCGCGGACGGGCTGGATCGAGTTCGACCTGGACGAGCCGGCGAAGATCGTCGAATACGCCCTCACCTCCGCCAACGACCACGCCGAACGCGACCCCGTGGACTGGACACTGAAGGGTTCGGCGGACGGCGAGAACTGGCAGACACTGGACACCCGTTCCGGGGAGTCCTTCGGCGAGCGGTTCCAGACGAAGACGTACGACCTCGCCGAGACGGCCGAGTTCAAGCACTGGCGGCTGGACTTCACCAGGAACAACGGGGCGGGTGACGCCCTCCAGCTCGCCGACATCCAGCTGTCCACCGGGATCGCCGACCCCATACCGGAGGACATGCTGTCCCTCGTCGACAGCGGCCCGGCGGGCTCGCCGACGGCGAAGGCGGACGCCGGCTTCACCGGTACGCGGGCGCTGCGCTACGCCGGCCGGCACACCGCCGAAGGCCGGGCGTACTCGTACAACAAGGTCTTCGACGTCCATGTGAAGGTCGACCCGCGCACGGAGCTGTCGTACAAGATCTTCCCGTGGATGTCGGACCGCGAGCTCGACTACGACGCCACGAATGTCGCCGTCGACCTCGCCTTCACCGACGGCACCTATCTGAGCGACCTGCGGGCGACGGACCAGCACGGGTTCCCGCTGAGCCCGCGCGGGCAGGGCGACTCCAAGGTGCTGTACGTCAACCAGTGGAACAGCGTGCGCTCCTCGGTCGGTTCGGTGGCCGCGGGCAAGACCGTCGACCGGATCCTGGTGGCGTACGACTCCCCAAGGGGCGACCAAGTTCCGCGGCTGGCTGGACGACGTGGTGCTGAAGCAGGCGGCACCCGAGCGGCCGGAGGCCCATCTCTCCGACTACGCGCTGACGACCCGGGGCACCAACTCCAGCGGCGGCTTCTCGCGCGGCAACAACTTCCCGCCACGGCCGTGCCGCACGGGTTCAACTTCTGGACCCCGGTCACCAACGCCGGCTCCACGAGCTGGCTGTACGACTACGCGAGCGGCAACAACGACGACAACCTGACGACGATCCAGGCGTTCAGCGCGAGCCACGAGCCCAGCCCCTGGATGGGCGACCGGCAGACCTTCCAGGTGATGCCGTCGGCGGCCTCCGGCACCCCGGCCACCGGCCGTGAGGCACGCGAACTCCCGTTCCGGCACGAGAACGAGACGGCACGGCCGTACTACTACGGGGTGCGGTTCGAGAACGGCGTGAAGGCCGAGATGGCGCCGACGGACCACGCGGCGATGATGCGTTTCACCTACCCCGGTGACGACGCGAGCGTGCTCTTCGACAATGTCACCGACGAGGCCGGCCTGACCCTGGACCGGGAGAACGGCACCTTCACGGGCTACTCGGACGTCAAGTCCGGCGGCTCCACGGGCGCCACCCGGCTCTTCGTCCACGGCGAGTTCGACAAGAAGGTCACCGACGGCGCCGCGAACGGCGTCAAGGGCCATCTGCGGTTCGACGCCGGCAAGGACCGTACGGTCACGCTGCGTCTGGCCACCTCCCTGATCAGCGTCGACCAGGCGAAGGACAACCTGCGCCAGGAGATCGGCAAGCGCACCTCCTTCGACCAGGTCAAGCGGGACGCGCGGAAGCAGTGGGACCGGATCCTCGGCAAGGTCGAGGTCGAGGGCGCCACCCGCGACCAGCTCACCACGCTCTACTCCAGCCTCTACCGGCTGTACCTGTACCCGAACGCGGGCCACGAGAAGGTCGACGGCACGTACCGGTACGCCTCGCCGTTCTCGAAGGCGGTGGGCGCCGACACCCCGACGCACACCGGCGCGAAGATCGTCGACGGCAAGGTGTACGTCAACAACGGCTTCTGGGACACCTACCGGACCACCTGGCCGGCGTACTCCTTCCTGACGCCGGCCAAGGCCGGCGAGCTGGTCGACGGGTTCGTGCAGCACTACAAGGACGGCGGCTGGACCTCGCGCTGGTCCTCCCCGGCTACGCCGACCTGATGACCGGCACCTCCTCGGACGTCGCGTTCGCCGACGCGTACGTCAAGGGTGTCGACTTCGACGCGGAGGCCGCGTACGACGCGGCGGTGAAGAACGCCACCGTCGTGCCCCGTCGTCGGGTGTGGGCCGCAAGGGCATGGCGACCTCGCCGTTCCTCGGCTACACCAGCGCCGACACGCACGAGGGACTGTCGTGGGCACTGGAGGGCTACCTCAACGACTACGGCATCGCGAAGATGGGCGAGGCGCTCTACAAGAAGACGGGCGTCGAGCGCTACAAGGAGGAGTCCGCGTACTTCCTCGACCGCGCCCAGGACTATGTGAACCTGTTCGACTCCGAGGCAGGCTTCTTCCAGGGCAGGAACGCCAAGGGCGACTGGCGGGTCGAGTCGTCGAAGTACGACCCGCGCGTGTGGGGTTACGACTACACGGAGACGAACGGCTGGGGCTACGCCTTCACCGCCCCGCAGGACAGCCGCGGCCTGGCCAACCTGTACGGCGGCCGGGACGGTCTCGGTGACAAGCTCGACGAGTACCTCTCCACGCCCGAGACGGCCTCCCCGAGCTCAAGGGCTCCTACGGCGGTGTCATCCACGAGATGATCGAGGCGCGGGACGTCCGGCTGGGCATGTACGGCCACTCCAACCAGGTCGCCCACCACGCCCTGTACATGTACGACGCGGCCGGGCAGCCGTGGAAGACGCAGGCGAACGTGCGCGAGGTGCTGTCCCGCCTCTACACCGGCAGCGAGATCGGCCAGGGCTACCACGGCGACGAGGACAACGGCGAGCAGTCGGCCTGGTACCTCTTCTCCTCGCTCGGCTTCTACCCGCTGGTGATGGGCAGTGGCGAGTACGCCATCGGCTCCCCGCTGTTCAAGAAGGTCACCGTGCACCTGGAGAACGGCCGCGATCTGGTCGTCAAGGCGCCGAAGAACAGCGTGAAGAACGTGTACGTGCAGGGCGTGAAGGTCAACGGCAAGCGCTGGGACTCGACTTCGCTGCCGCACTCGGTCGTCTCGCGCGGCGGGACCGTGGAGTTCGACATGGGCTCGCGTCCTTCGTCGTGGGGCACGGGCAAGAACGCGGCGCCCGTGTCGATCACCCAGGACGACCAGGTGCCGACGCCCCGCGAGGACGCGCTGAAGGGCGCGGGCGCCCTGTTCGACGACACGTCGGCGACCGGGGCCACGGTGTCCACCGTGGAGCTGCCCGTCACCGGGGACACCGAGGCGGTGCAGTACACGCTGACGTCCTCGGACCGCGCCAAGGCGCCCACGGGCTGGGTGCTGCAGGGCTCGGCCGACGGCCGGACGTGGACGGACCTCGACCGGCGGGCCGGCGAGTCGTTCCGCTGGGACCGGCAGACGCGCGCCTTCACGGTCGGCGAGCCGAAGGCGTACGGCCACTACCGGCTGGTGCTGACCGGTGAGGCGGCGCTGGCGGAGGTGGAACTGCTGAGCTGAGCCGAACGGCGCTCACACGGCGGGTCCGGGCATCGCCCGGACCCGCCTTCGTGTCCGGATCTCCGCACGCGGGCGGCTACCTCCCGGGTCGGGTGTGGACCAGAATGGGGGCCGGCCCCCGGTGCTCTCCGGGCGGCTCTTCGCGAGCGAGGGGAGAGCACGGGGATGGATGTCGACGCGGCCTGGCTTCCGGCGGAGGCGTTCCGGGCGGTCGGGAGGCGGCGGTCGCTGGTGCCGGCGGGCGGACCGCTCCTCGACACCGTGCGCGGCGAACTGGCGGACGCCTGCGAGCGGTTCGGCGGCCGGATCGTACGCGAGGACGCGGACCTGGTCTTCGAGCTCGCCGAAGGGCTGGGCGAGGAGGGTTTCGCGCTGACCCGCCGCGACGGCACCACGACCGTCACCGCGTCGGGCGAACGCGGGCTGCTGTACGGCCTGTTCCACGTCGTACGGCTCGGGGAGGAGGCCTTCGCCGGTGACCGGTCCCGCGAGGAGCACCGTCCGGCGTACGCCTCACGCATGCTGGACCACTGGGACAACGTGGACGTGCACCCGGTCATGGGACAGGTCGAACGGGGTTACTCGGGAGACTCGTTGTTCTGGGCCGACGGGCGGGCGCGCGGGGATCTGGATCGGGTGCGGGCGTACGGCAGGCTGCTGACGGCCTGCGGGATCAACGCGGTCACCGTCAACAACGTCAATGTGCACGACACCGAGGCGCGTCTGCTGACCGACCGGATCGGTGAAGTGGCAGCGATCGCGGACGTGTTGCGCCCGTACGGCATCCGCACACATCTGTCGGTGACCTTCGCCGCGCCGGCGGTGCTGGGCGGACTGCCGACCGCCGACCCGCTGGACGAGTCGGTGCGTGCCTGGTGGGCGCGCGCCACGCGCGCGGTGTACGAGGCGATCGGTGACTTCGGCGGGTATGTCGTCAAGGCCGACTCGGAGGGCCGGCCGGGCCCGTTCGCGTACGGCCGTTCGCACGCCGACGGGGCGAACATGCTGGCCGCCGCGCTGGAGCCGTACGGCGGCACGGTGCACTGGCGGGCGTTCGTCTACGACCACCACCAGGACTGGCGGGACCGCGGCACCGACCGTGCGCGGGCCGCGTACGACCATTTCACCCCGCTGGACGGCCGGTTCGCGGCGAACGCGGTGCTCCAGGTCAAGCACGGCCCGATGGACTTCCAGGTTCGGGAGCCGGTCTCCCCGCTGATCGGCGCGATGCCGGAGACCCGGCTGGCGGTGGAGTTGCAGGTCACGCAGGAGTACACGGGGCAGCAGCGGCACGCCTGCTGGCTGGGCCCGATGTGGAGCGAGGTGCTGGGTTTTGTCCGGACGGCGAGGTGAGCGCGGGGCGGCTGGCGGACGAGCTGGTGGCCGTGTCGAACGCCGGCGACGACCGGTTCTGGACCGGCCACCCGCTCGCCCAGGCCAACCTGTACACCTTCGGCCGCCTGGCCTGGAACCCGGCGGCGGATCCGGTGACGATCCTCGACGAATGGATCGCGCTGACCCATCCGGAAGCCGATGACCGGCTGGCATCGGGCCTCCACACGGTCCTGGACGACTCCTGGTCGACGTACGAGAAGTACACGGCCCCGCTCGGGGTGGGTTTCATGGTCCAGCCGGGCCACCACTACGGCCCGAGCGTCGACGGCTACGAGTACAGCCCCTGGGGCACCTACCACTTCGCCGACCGCGACGGCGTGGGCGTGGACCGCACCACGACCACCGGCACGGGCTACACCGCCCAGTACCGCGAACCGTGGTCCGAGGTGTACGACTCCCCGGCACCTGCCCCGACGAACTCCTCCTGTTCTTCCACCACGTGCCGTACACCCACGTCCTGCACAGCGGGAAGACGGTGATCCAGCACATCTACGACACCCGCTTCGAGGGCGTGACGGACGTGGCGGAGGCCCGCCGGGTGTGGGCGGGCCTCGCGGACCTGATGGACCCGGCACGCCACGCCCGCGTGACCGAGCGGTTCGACGAACAGCTCCGCAGCGCCCGTGAATGGCGCGACCAGCTCAACACCTACTTCCTGCGCAAGTCCGGGGTACCGGACGAGCGGGGGCGGACGATCTACTGAAGCCGCAGTACCGCCACCCCCAGCGGGTCGAGGGTGAACTGTGTGTGCGGGGCGGTGTGTTTGCCGGTGAGGAGGTCGGTGGCCGGGGTGGGGATGGTCAAGTGGGCTTGGATCGAGCCGTGGTTGAGGAGGAAGAGGAGAGTGGTGCCGTCGGGGGTGACTCGGGTCGCCGTTTCGACGGCTGGGTGGCTGGTGCGGGGGCCGGTCAGGTCGTGGCGGGTGAGGACGCGGCGGATTATGTGGGCCGTGCCCGGTTGGTCCAGGGCCGTGGCGACGTACCAGGCCTCGCCCTTGCCCACGTGGTGGCGGGTGACGGCCGGGGTTCCCGCGTAGAAGTCCGTGGTGTAGGTGGCGATGGGTTCGGCGCCTCGTAGCCGCACGAGTTCGAAGACCAGCCGGGCTTCGGCGGTGAAGTCGCCCAGGCGGACGGGGTTCACCGTCTCGGCCGGGCGGGCGTCCCATTCGTCCACGCGGATGCCCATCAGCGGGGCGAGCGGGCCCGGGACGTCGGTGAGGAAGGCGCGGTCGTGTTCGTCCACGCGGCCGGAGAGGAACGTGGCCAGGACCGTCGCGCCCCTCCTCGTCGCCGCCTCCAGGCGCGCTGCCAGGTCGTCCTTGATCATGTGGAGGGCGGGGGCGAGGATCACGTCGTACGGGGTGAGGTCGGCGGTGACCGGGACGACGTCCACGTCGGCGCCGCACTCCCGGGCGGCGCGGTAGTAGGTGTGGACCACCTCCTGGTAGCGGACGAGCCGGGAGGGGCCGTCGGACATCTCCAGGGCCCACCAGCTGTCCCAGTCGAAGAGGAGGGCGGTGCGGGCGGGCGTGCGGGCGCCGAGGGTCGTGTCGCCCAGGAGTCTCAGCTCCTCCCCCAGTGCGGCGACCTCCCGGAAGACGCGGGTGTCGTCACGGCCCGCGTGGCCGATGACGGCGCCGTGGTACTTCTCGCAGGCGCCGCGGGAGGCACGCAGCTGGAAGTAGAGGGCGGCGTCCGCGCCGTGGGCGATGGCCTGGTAGGTGGCGAGGCGCAGTTCGCCGGGGCGGCGCAGCGGGTTGACGTCACGGCAGGCGGTGGTGGACGGGGTCTGTTCCATCAGCCAGAAGGGGCGCCTCCCTTGAGGCCGCGCATCAGGTCGTGGGCGAGGGCGGCGACGGTCGGCGGGGCGTCCAGGGGCGGGTAGCTGTCCCAGGAGGCGAAGTCGAGGTGGGGCGCCCAGCGGTGGTAGTCGAGGGGCGGTACAGGCCCATGAAGTTGGTGGTGACGGGCGTTTCCGGGTCATGGGCGCGGATCGCCTCCTTCTCGGTGAGGAAGCAGCCGAGCAGGGCGTCCGTGGTGAAGCGGTGGTAGTCCAGGGTGATGCCCTGGAAGGCCGTGTGGTCGGGGCCGCGCCAGTGCTCGGTGAGGGCGCTCGGCGGTTCGATCTGGTCCCAGTCGGTGTAGCGGTGCGACCAGAAGGTCGTCCACCAGGCGTCGTTGAGGGCGTCGAGGGTGTCGTGCCGGTCCCGCAGCCATGCGCGGAAGGCGTCGGCGCACAGGTCGCAGTAACAGACGCCGCCGTACTCGTTGTTGATGTGCCAGGCGAGTACGGCGGGATGGCCGGCGTACCGTTCGGCGAGGCGGCGGGCCAGCCCGGCGGCGGCCTTCCGGTAGACCGGTGAGCTGGGGCAGAAGTTGTGGCGCTGGCCGTAGCGGTGGCGGCGGCCCTCGAAGTCGGTGCGGTTGACCTCCGGGTACCGCTTCGCCAGCCAGGGCGGGAGGGCGGCGGTACCGGTGGCGAGGCAGACCTGCCGGCCCTCGGCGGCGGCACGGTCGAGGACGTGGTCCAGGACCGTGAAGTCATGGGCGTCCTCGGCCGGTTGGGTGAGGGACCAGGAGAAGACGCCGACCGTGAGGGTGTCGATCCCGGCCTCGCCGAACAGCCGGTGGTCCTCGTCCCACACCTCCCGCGGCCACTGCTCGGGGTTGTAGTCGCCGCCGTAGAGGATCTTCGGGGTGCGGGGCGGGGTCATGCGGTGAACTCCTCCTGGGTCTCGGCGATCACCGGGCGGCCGCTGTGCAGCAGGGAGAGCAGCAGCGGGGCGGCGAGCAGGGCGGGCATGGCCTCGGTGAGCAGGGCGGTGCAGGCGGCGGTGAGGATCAGCAGGGAGAGCGCGCCGAGGGTGGCGCGGGGGTGCCGGAGCAGGAAGTAGGCGGCGAGGCGGGCGGTGTCGCGGGTGCGGAAGGTGAACAGCGTGGTGAGGATCAGGGCGTGCGCGCCCCACAGGAGGGAGCCGGTGCCGGTCAGTGCGAGGAGCGCCGCCCACCAGCCGGGGAGTCCGGTGGCGGAGAAGTGGGTGAGGGTGAAGGCGATCACCGTGAGCCAGGTGAGCAGGGGCGCCCACAGCTTCAGCACGGGTACGGCGTTCAGCCGCCAGCCGCGCAGGAAGGCGCGGGCCGGGTGGAGTTCGGTGAGGTCGCGGCTGCGGTGGTGCAGGGCGTAGAGGGCGGCGGAGACGGCCGGGCCCAGGGGCAGCAGGCAGAGGGCGGCGAGGGGGAGGTTGGCGGGGTCGGGGGTGAGGAGGAGGAGCCCGGCGAGGCCCGGCGCCGCGGTGAGCAGCAGTAGGGCCTCGACGATGACGAGCGTGTGGATCAGCGCGGCGGCGCGGGACAGCGGGCCGGTGCCGAAGGCGGCGGCCCGTACGGTGCTCACGGTGTCTCCCGGCCGAGCAGCCGCCGTTCGTCCCACCAGGGCGGGGTCTCTTCGTGGACGGGGTGAGTTCGACGAGGGTGATCTCGTGGCGGGCCAGGGTGAGTTCGAGATCCGTGCGGCCGTTCTCGATCGGCAGCCGCTGGTGGGCGCGGGCGGGTTCGGAGGCGTCGTGGAGGATGTCGAGCTGTCCGCGTGCGGGCGAGCGGGGGCTGCCCATGTGCCGCCAGGCGGTGTAGGCGTTGCCGCGCTCCTCGTCGACGGAGGAGCGGCGGACGAACGCCGTACCGCGCGGTGCGGTGCCGACCGGCAGGGACAGGCGCAGGGTGTGCCGGTCCGGGCCGGGTGTCTCCCCGTCGGGTCCACGGGCGCCCAGGCGAGCACGGTGACCCGTCCGTCGGCGTGCCGCGACACCAAATGGTCTTCTCCTCGCGCCAGTTGCCGGTCCCCCATGCGGGCCATGAAGGCGTACAGGTGGTACGTCGGCTTGCGCAGCCGGCGGTGGGTGAGCAGGCCGAAGCCGCCGTGGAAGAGGGCGGTGGGGATGCCGGACTCCTCGAAGACGTCGCTGAACGTCCAGTAGGAGTACGAGTCCGCGTGGTCGCCGCCCGCCGTCACCACCGGGGCGAGGTAGGCGGCGTGGAAGGCGGTGTCGTGGACGGGGTTGTCGGGGCGGTAGGAGGAGTTGAACTCGGTGATGTGCACGGGCAGGCCCGCCAGCCGGGTGCCCTGGAGGGTCCGGCGTGGCTCGGCGAACTGGTCGAGGAGGTCGCTCGCCGGGGCCAGCGTCTGGTGGACGCCGAACGGGACGTGCTGGGCGGGCCCGGAGCTGTAGGCGTGCCGGGAGACGAAGTCGACGGGGACGTCCCGGCGTTCGGCGAACTCGGCGAACCGGCCCATCCAGCCGTCGGCGCCGGGCGAGAGCGCCGGGCCGCCGACCCGCAGTTCGGCGTCCACTTCCTTGACGGCGTGCGCGGTCGCCTCGTACAGGCGGTGGTAGGCCGGTTCGTCGGCGCCCAGCCAGAAGTCGGGCAGGTCGGGCTCGTTCCACACCTCGACGGGCCAGGTGCGCACCTCGTCGGCGCCGTAGCGGTCGATCAGGTGGGCGAGCGTGGCGCGGACCAGGTCCGTCCACTCCTTCTCGTCGGCGGGCGGGGTGACATTGCCCTTCCACCAGAACACCGTCTGCTTCCCCGAGGCGAGGGCGCCCGGCATGAAGCCGAGTTCGAGGAAGGGGCGGATGCCGAGGCCGAGGCAGGCGTCGAGCACCTGGTCGAGGTAGGTGAACGAGTGGTGGGTGCGGCGGCCGCCCTGCCACTCGTAGGGCCGGTGGATGCCCACGCCGTCGCTGAACAGGCCGTGGCCGCGCAGATACCGGAAGCCGATGTCGCGCTGGAGCAGGGCGAGGAGTCCTGGTAGTCGCGGCGCAGGGCGAGGTCGAGCCGGCCGGTGCCGACACAGGCGCGCCAGGCGGCGGACAGCGGGCCGGACGGCTCCCCGGGGACGCGGATCACGCGTTCTCCTTCCTGAACCGCTCGTAGGCCTGGTTGTGCAGCTCGATGAACCGGTCCATGTTCTTGGCCTTCAGCTCCTTGACGTAGTCGTCCCACTCGGACAGCGGGCGCTTGCCGAGCACGAACCGGAGGGCGTTCTGGGTGACGTGGTCCTTCAGCGGGGTGTCCCAGAGGGTGGCCTGCTCCTGCTCCTCGGCGCGCAGCGGGTGCGGGGGTCGGTGGGCAGCGGCTCGCGCCGGGCCATGGCGTCGGTGAACTCCTTCTCGTCGGGGCCGAAGGAGGAGGAGACCAGGGCCCAGCTGCCGCCGTAGGTGAAGACACCGTTGTAGAAGCCGAAGTCCTTCTGGAGGTCCTTCGGGGCGTCCGGGTCGGAGCCCATGAGGGTGATGCCGGGCCGGAGTGCGTACTCGCCGGGCCCGGAGCGGGTGAACGTGGTGTTCTCCACGCCCCATTTGCAGAACTCCTGGCCGGCGTCGGAGTACCAGAGCCAGTCCACGAACTGGATCAGCGCGACGAAGTCGTCGCCCTCCAGGGCCTTGCTGGAGATCATCATGCCGTTCTCCAGGCGGGAGCCGCCCAGCACGACCGGCCCGGCGGGTCCGAGCGGTACCGGGATCATCTCGATGGTGGCGCCCTTGACCTGCTTCTCCAGGTTGTAGCGGTAGTTCTGCACCAGCTCCTGCGGATTGGCGCTGATCGCGAACGACTTCTGGCCCAGCAGCTTCCTGACCGCCTCGTCGTCGGTCTGGGTGAAGCTCTCGGGGTCCATCAGCTTCTCGGCGACCAGTCGGCGCAGATACTCGACGACCTGGCGGAAGGCGTCCCTGGCGCCGGTGAAGACGAACTTCCCCGCCTTGGCGTCCCAGCTGGTGTTCAGATACGACCAGCCGGCCCGGACGCCGTGGGCCTGGCCCAGGTACTGGAACAGGGCGCCCGCGGGGAACGGGGTGTTGGTGCTCCAGCGGTCGGTGAAGGGAAGCGGTCCGGGTACTCCTCCTTCAGCGCCTTGAAGGTCGTGTACACCTCGTCCCAGGTGGTGGGCAGGCTCAGACCGTGCTTGTCGAGGACGTCCGTGCGGAAGGACAGCGAGTAGCCCTGCTTCACCTTCTCGTGGAGTCCGGGCAGCAGATAGTAGTTGCCGTCGGACTGGCGCAGTGAGTCGACCTCCGGCTGGAGGTTCCATCTCCTCACCTTGTCGCGGAAGTTGGGCATGAGGTCCACGTACTCACTGACCGGGAGGATCGCCCCCGAGGAGACGAACGCGGTCTCCGCGCCCGGGTAGGTCTTGGGGATGAGAAGTGGGGCGTCGCCCGCGCCGATGAGGAGGCTGCGCTTCTTCTCGTAGTCGCTCAGCGGGACCGGGGTGGCCTTGAAGGTGACGCCGGTGCGCCGGGTGAGCTCCTTCCAGAACAGCCAGTCGTCCCGCATCGGGTAGACCGGGTTGTCGTTGTGGAGGAGGGAGAAGGTGAGCGGCTCGGTGGCCTTGAACTGCTGGCCGGCCCGGTAGTTCTTCATGGCGCCGTCGCGCTTCTTCGACAGGTCCTTGCCGTCGCCGCCGTCACCGCCGCCGCAGCCGGTGAGGGCGGCGAGACCGATGAATCCGGCGGCGCCGAGGATCTGGCGCCGCGACAGCTGTCCGGTGTTCTTCACGGGAACTCCCTTGGTACGTCGTCGAGTTGAGGACGCGGGGTGGTGCGCGGGGCCGGCGGGGTCAGCCCTTGACCGCGCCGAGCATCACGCCCGAGACGAAGTAGCGCTGCACGAACGGGTAGAGGCAGAGGATCGGCAGCGAGGTGAGCACGATCGTGACGGCCTGGATGTTCGCCGAGACCTGGGTGAGCTGCTCGGTGGCCGCACCGGCGCCGGTGCCCCCGGTGGCACCCGCGAGAAGGTTGCGCAGATAGACCGTGACCGGCATCAGTTCGGTGCGGTCCATATAGAGGAACGCGGAGAACCAGGAGTTCCAGAAGGACACCGAGTAGAAGAGCACCATCGTCGCCACGACCGCCTTCGACAGCGGCAGCACGATCCGCAGCAGGACGCCGTACGTACTGAGGCCGTCGATCTGCGCGGCCTCCTCCAGTTCCGAGGGAGGCTCTCGAAGAAGGCCTTCATCACCAGCAGGTTGAAGACGCTGATCGCGTTCGGCAGGGCGATCGCCCACACGCTGTTCTTCAGGCCGAGGCTGGTGATCAGGACGTAGTTGGGGATGAGGCCGCCGGTGAAGAACATGGTGAAGACGGCGATCCCGACCAGGGCGCCGCGTCCCTTGAGGTTCTTCTTCGACAGGACGTATGCGTAGCAGGTGGTCAGCACCATGGCGACGGCGGTGGAGACCACCGTGTAGAACACGGTGTTGCCGTAGTTGCGCCAGAACATCGAGTCGTGGAACACGATCTCGTAGGTGGTGAGGTTGAACCCCTTGGGCCACAGTGTCACCTCACCGGCACGGATCTGCCGCTCCCCGCTGAACGAGCGGGCGATGATGTTGAAGAAGGGGTACAGCGTCAGCAGGACGACCAGCGTGAGGATCACCCCGTTGACGCCCTGGAAGACGCGGTGGCCGCGGGTCGGCCGGACGCCGCTCACCACAGGCTCGTCCCCACCGTGCGGCGCGAGAGCTGATTGGCCGAGGTGATGAGCACCAGGCCGATGACCGCCTCGAACAGGCCGATCGCCGCCGCGTAGCTGAAGCTGTTGGACTCCACACCGGTCCGGTACAGATAGGTGGAGATCACGTCGGCGGTCGGATAGGTCAGCGGGTTGTAGAGCAGCAGGACCTTCTCGAAGCCGACCGCCATGAACGTGCCGATGTTGAGGATCAGCAGCGTGATCATGGTGGGGCGGATACCGGGCAGGGTGACGTGCCAGATCTGCCGCCAGCGGCCCGCGCCGTCGATCCGCGCGGCCTCGTACAGGTCCTCGTCGATGGTGGTGAGCGCGGCGAGGTAGAGGATCGTGCCCCAGCCGGCGGTCTGCCAGATCTCGGAGCCGACGTAGACGGTGCGGAACCAGCCGGGTTCCTGGATGAACCGGATCGGGTCGTGCCCGAACCAGCCCAGGACATGGTTGACCGGACCGTCCGTGGCGAGCATCTGCAGCGTGATACCGGCGACGATCACGATCGACAGGAAGTGCGGCAGATACGACACCGACTGCACGAACCGCTTCAGCGACCTGCGGCGCACCTCGTTCAGCAGCAGGGCGAGGACGATCGGGATCGGGAAGCAGAAGACGAGCGTGAGTCCGCCCATCCACAGGGTGTTCCGGAACACCTGCCAGAAGGTCGGGTCGGACAGGAACATCTCGACGTAGCGCAGTCCCACCCAGTACTCACCGAGGATCGAACCGCCCGGCTCGAAGCGGCGGAACGCGATCACATTGCCGATCATCGGCAGATAGCGGAACACCAGGAAGAACAGCAGCGGCAGCACCGCCAGCGAGTACAACTGCCAGTCCTTGCGCAGTGCGCGCCGCCAGCCGGTGCGGGCGGGTGAACGGGTGCGCCGCGGGGTCTCTTCGTCGGCGGCGGGTCCTGCGTGTCCGGCGGTGGAGCCGATGTGGTGGAGGTGCTCATTGCTCGGGCCTCCCGTGCCGAGGACGCGGAACCGAAACTTTCGACCTCTTCCCGATAACTTCGCGGCAACCTATGAGGAGCGGTAAGCGCTGTCAATGGGTGTTGCACGAGGGACACTTGAGAGGTCCGGGCAGGGGAGATCCGGCACGTACGGCTGTGGAAAGGGGTCATGATCTGTTAACGTCCCCGGAACTTTCCGCACTTCGTCCGCAACGATCGGCCCTGTTCGCGCATTCGACTCCGCTTCGACTCTGCGAGGTGCCCCGTGCCCGCGTTCGACCTGCCCCGGCTGAACTGGAGCGCCACCGCCCGGACATCGAGGAGCCCGCCGACTTCGACGCGTTCTGGGAGCACACGCTGAAGGAGGCGTCGGCGACGGGGATCCGCTGCTGTCGGTACGGCCGGTGGCGAACGGGCTGCGGCTCACCGAGTCCTGGGACGTGACGTTCCGCGGCTTCGCCGGCGACCCGGTGCGGGCCTGGTTCAGCCGTCCGGCGGGAGTGACCGAACCCCTCCCGGCTGTCGTGGAGTTCGCGGGTTACGGCCGCGGGCGGGGCCTGCCGCACGAGCGGCTGACGTGGGTGAACGCCGGGTACGCGCATCTGCTGATGGACAACCGGGGGCAGGGCGACCAGTACGGCTGCGGCGGCGACACCCCGACCCGCACGCACTGGCACCGGGCGGCCCCGGTCCGTCGGTCCGCGGGCTGCTGGACCCGCGGGACTACCACTACCGCCGGCTGATCACCGACGCGGTGCGCGCGGTGTCCGCCGTACGCGCGCTGCCGGGGGTGGACGCCCCGCGTGTCGCCGCCGTGGGCAACAGCCAGGGGAGGGCTCGCGCTGGCGGTCGCCGGACTCGTACCGGATCTGGCGGCGCTGCTGGTCACCGCCCCGCTGCTGTGCGGCATCCGCCGCGCCCTGGAGCTCACCGACGTACCGCCGTACGGCGAGATCAGCGCCTATCTCTCGGTGCACCGGGGCGCCGAGCGGGCCGCCTGGCGCACCCTGTCCTATGTGGAGGGCGTGTCCTTCGCCCGCCGCGCGCACGCCCCGGCCCACTTCGGGGTCGGGCTGCGCGACACGGTCTGTCCGCCGAGCGGGGCGTACGCGGCGTTCAACCGGTACGCGGAACGCGCGGGCGGGGACCCGGCCAAGGTGCTGCACGCCTATCCCTTCAACGGGCACGAGGGCGGGGACGCCGTGCATGTACGGCGGCAACTGGACTGGGTCGCGGGGCTACTGGGCGGCTGAGCAGGGGTGCGGGCGGCACCGATGACGACCGGACACGCCATCGGGGCCGCCCACGGGGCGGTTCAGCCGACCCGGCAGGGCAGGGTCGTCGTACTGTCACCGCCCGAGCCGGTGACCACATAGCCGGACGTCGCTACGACCAGGCCGATGGCCGCGATGGTGGCGAGCAGGGAGACCAGGACGAGGAAGAGGGCTCGGGTACGGGTGGGAAGCGACGAGTGGGGAGCGGTATCACTCCTGAATTTTGTTGCGATCATGACACACCTGTCCATGGGGTGAACGGTCGTCGCAGGCGGGTGGCCGGGCGCGGTGGGAGGACCTTGACGGCGGGTTCCGGTCCACCGAAATATGGGAGCGCTCCCACCACGCCCGTGAGGGGACGGTAGCGCGCGGCGTCCGGCTTGTAAACGCTTACCGCGCCGCGGGGTCAGCTTGTGCTCGCTTACCGCGCCGCGGGGTCGCATGGCGGGTCAGCCGGTGCCGTCGATCACCCGTCGGAGGTTCCGCGCGACGTCGCCGCCTTCGAGGAGGAAGACCAGTCGCGTCAGGACGGCATCCCCACGCGGCGTCTTCTGGACGGCGCGGGCGATCGCGACGGCGTCCTCGCGGAGGCGGACGCCTCGCAGATCGACCTGGCGGCCCAGTTTCTCGCCGAGGAGGATCGCGAACTGGATCCGGGCCTGGGTGTCCTGTACGCACGGGAGGGTGATGAGGGCCTCGGTGAGGCGGAGGAGGGCGTCGAGGGAACTGTCGTCGTCCGATGCGGCGTCCGTGTGCGCGGGTGGGGGTTCTGCGGGCGGAAATCCTGCGGGCGCGGACGAGCGAGGCGGAGGCGCGGGGGCCGGACCGAGCCGGGGCGAGGCCCGGTGGGAAGGTGACATCTGAGCCGACACGGGCGGTGCCAGGGCCGACGCGGGCGGGGCCGGGCTCGACGCGGGCCGTGTCAAGCCCGATGCCCGCGGGTTCAGTACCGAGCGGGCGACCACCACCCGGCGTTCCAACTCCACCCACATCTGCGGGCGTTGCCGTACGTCCGCGTTCTGCAGTTCCTCGTACACGTAGTCGTACAGCTCGTGCACGCCGATCCAGCCGTCGCCGTCCCGGTCCGCCTCTCCGGTGCTCAGGCCCTTGATCACGGCCCTGGTGAACCGGGACGACTCCGTCTCAGGTTCCAGCCGGACGACCCGGTCGCCGCCTTCCCAGGCATACTCCGTGCGGTTCGTCGCGGTGAGCACGGCGCGGCCGTGTCCGGCGAGTTCGTCTTCGAGGTGGACCGTGCCGTCGCCCTTGCCGCCGGTGAGGAAGGCGCCGCTGTAGCAGCAGTCCAGCAGCAGGACGACCGACCTGGCCCGGCACTCGCTGATCCGCTGCCGTACGAACTGGGCGGAGACGGAGGTGGAGGCGAGCCATCGGGCATCGGTGTCGGTGGCGGCGAAGTGCAGCTCGCCGTTGTGGTTCTTGAGGCCGTGGCACGAGATGTGCAGCAGAAGCACATCGTCCCTGCGCCGGTCCTGGAAGAAGTGCTCGATGGCGAGGGCGACTTCGTGGTGCGGGGCGTCGACGACCATCCCCACCTCGAAGTCCCCGATCCGCGAGTCCTCCAGCACGTCCGCCAGCGCCTGGGCGTCACGGGCGGGTGAACGCAGCTGCCTCAGGGGCTGTTTGTCGTACGTGCCCGTCGCGACGAGCAGTGCGTAGCGTCGTGCGGCCACTGCCGTACGGCCCTCAGTCGCCCTGGCCGGCGGCCGGCTGCGGCGGCTCCGGCGGTTCCGTGTCCGAACCGTGCGCGGTCAGGAAGGCGTCGACGATCCGCCGCTGGTCGGCGGAGGAGGCGCCCTCCAGCTCCAGGCTGTCGTCGCCGAGGGTGACGGTCACCGTGCGCACCGGGCGGTTCTCGAGCCAGGTCCGTACGAGGTCGAGCACGGAGCGGAGCACGATGGGGGCCAGGGTCACGGCGAGCGCGCCCACGGCGATGGCTTCGACGGGCTTGGCCCCGTCGGGGACGTCCCGGAGCGGACGGTTTCGACGGCGTCGACGTCCAGTTCGAGCAGCCGCTCGCGCAACAGCAGGGTCAGTTCGTCGAGTTCCTCCGGGTCACTGTCCTGATGTCCCGTCAGTTCCAGTCGCATCCGCCGCGTGCCGCCCACCGCCACCCCCGTCGTCCGGTGAGCTGTCAGCGTACAACGGGGCGACGGCGAGGGCCGCATCCCCGGTCGCCCGGGAATGCGGCCCTCGACCGCTGTGCCGTACCGCCTGCTTGACCGCTTACTTGCGGATCAGGCTGCGCAGCACGTACTGCAGGATGCCGCCGTTGCGGTAGTAGTCGGCCTCACCGGGGGTGTCGATGCGGACGACCGCGTCGAACTCGACGCCGCTGTCGGTGGTGACCTTCACCGTGCGCGGGGTGGTGCCGTCGTTGAGCTCGGTCACGCCGGCCACGGAGAAGGACTCCTCGCCGGTCAGGCCGAGGGACTCGGCGGTCCGGCCCTCGGGGAACTGCAGCGGCAGGACGCCCATGCCGATGAGGTTCGAGCGGTGGATGCGCTCGTACGACTCGGCGATGACGGCCTTGACGCCGAGCAGCGCGGTGCCCTTGGCGGCCCAGTCGCGGGACGAGCCGGAGCCGTACTCCTTGCCGGCCAGGACGACCAGCGGGGTGCCCTGGTCGATGTAGTTGCGGGAGGCGTCGTAGATGAACGACACCGGACCGCCGTCCCGCGTGAAGTCGCGGGTGTAGCCGCCCTCGGTGCCCGGCGCGATCTGGTTGCGCAGGCGGATGTTGGCGAACGTACCGCGGATCATGACCTCGTGGTTGCCGCGGCGGGAGCCGTAGCTGTTGAAGTCACGGCGCTCGATGCCGTGCTCCGTGAGGTACTTGCCGGCCGGGGTGTCGGCCTTGATGGCGCCGGCCGGGGAGATGTGGTCGGTGGTGACCGAGTCGCCCAGCTTGGCGAGCACGCGGGCGCCGGAGATGTCCTCGACGGGGCCGGCTCCATGCCCATGCCGTCGAAGTACGGGGGCTTGCGCACGTAGGTGGACTCGGCGTCCCACTCGAAGGTGTCACCGGTCGGGACAGACAGCGCCTGCCACTGGGCGTCGCCGGCGAAGACGTCCGAGTAGGACTTGGCGAACATGTCCTCGCCGATGGCGTTCGCCACGACGTCGTTGACCTCGGCCTCGGAGGGCCAGATGTCCTTCAGGAAGACCGGGTTGCCGTCCTGGTCGGTGCCCAGGGAGTCCTTGGTGATGTCCACCTTCATGGAGCCCGCGAGCGCGTAGGCGACGACCAGCGGCGGGGACGCCAGGTAGTTCATCTTGACGTCGGGGTTGATCCGGCCCTCGAAGTTGCGGTTGCCGGAGAGCACCGAGGTGACCGCGAGGTCGTGCTCGTTGACCGCCTTGGAGACCTCCTCCGGCAGCGGGCCGGAGTTGCCGATGCAGGTGGTGCAGCCGTAACCGACCAGGTTGAAGCCGACCTTGTCGAGGTACGGGGTCAGGCCCGCCTTCGCGAAGTAGTCGGTGACGACCTTGGAGCCCGGGGCGAGGGTGGTCTTGACCCACGGCTTGCGGGTCAGGCCCTTCTCCACCGCCTTCTTGGCCACCAGCGCGGCGGCGACCATGACGTACGGGTTGGAGGTGTTGGTGCAGGAGGTGATGGCCGCGACCGTCACCGCGCCGTGGTCCAGGACGTACTCGGCGCCGTCGGCGGCGGTCACCCGGACCGGGTTGGACGGGCCGCCGTTGCTGACCGCCGGGGAGTCGGAGGCCGGGAAGGACTCCTTGCCCGCCTCGTCCACGACGTCCACGTAGTTGAGGACGTCCGACTTGAACTGCTGCGCGGCGTTGGCGAGGACGATACGGTCCTGCGGGCGCTTCGGGCCGGCGATCGACGGGACGACCGTGGACAGGTCCAGCTCGAGCTTCTCGGAGAAGTCCGGCTCGGCCTTCGGGTCCAGCCAGAGGCCCTGCTCCTTGGCGTACGCCTCGACCAGGGCGACCTGCTGGTCGCTGCGGCCGGTCAGGCGCATGTAGTTCAGCGTCTCGTCGTCGATCGGGAAGATCGCGGCGGTGGAGCCGAACTCCGGCGACATGTTGCCGATGGTGGCGCGGTTGGCGAGGGAGGTGGCGGCCACGCCCTCGCCGTAGAACTCGACGAACTTGCCCACGACGCCGTGCTTGCGCAGCATCTCGGTGATGGTGAGCACCAGGTCGGTGGCGGTGGTGCCGGGCTTGAGCTCACCGGTGAGCTTGAAGCCGACGACGCGCGGGATCAGCATGGAGACCGGCTGGCCGAGCATGGCGGCCTCGGCCTCGATGCCGCCGACGCCCCAGCCGAGGACGCCGAGGCCGTTGACCATGGTGGTGTGCGAGTCGGTGCCGACCAGGGTGTCGGGGTAGGCCTTGCCGTCCCGGACCATGACGACGCGGGCCAGGTGCTCGATGTTCACCTGGTGGACGATGCCGGTGCCCGGCGGGACGACCTTGAAGTCGTCGAACGCGGTCTGGCCCCAGCGCAGGAACTGGTAGCGCTCGCGGTTGCGGCCGTACTCCAGGTCCACGTTCTGCTTGAACGCGTCGTTGGTGCCGAACTTGTCGGCGATGACGGAGTGGTCGATGACCATCTCGGCCGGGGAGAGCGGGTTGATCTTGTTCGGGTCGCCGCCCAGCTCCTTGACGGCCTCACGCATGGTGGCGAGGTCGACGACACAGGGCACGCCGGTGAAGTCCTGCATGATCACGCGAGCCGGCGTGAACTGGATCTCCTGCGACGGCTGGGCCTGGGAGTCCCAGCCGCCCAGGGCGCGGATGTGGTCGGCGGTGATGTTCGCGCCGTCCTCGGTGCGGAGCAGGTTCTCCAGCAGCACCTTCAGGCTGTAGGGAAGGCGCGCGGAGCCCTCGACCTGGTCCAGCCGGAAGATCTCGTACGACTCGTCGCCCACCTGCAGCGTGCTGCGGGCGTCGAAGCTGTTCGCCGACACGACAGTCTCCTTCATTGATGTGCGCGTACCACCGCATCCTGCCGCCACGCCGCCCTGGCCTATCCGTTAAGGTAAGGCTAAGTTAGGTAGCCCTTACCAGGGTGGCGGCTGCGGTGCGCCTCGGCAGATATCTCGATGTCGAGATAACTCTAGTACACGAGGGCCGAATGGTCATGCCCCGACCCATCGCACCACCGCCACACCCCGACCGCATCGCGACCTGCTGTCATCAGTACGCCCGGCCGGGGTAAGCGACTGATACGAAGTCAGTTCCGGACGGGAAGGGATACGGGCATGCCGCTCACGTTTCGCAAGAGCTTTCGGATTCTTCCGGGGTGCGGCTGAACATCAACAAGCGGTCGTGGTCCATCACCACGGGCAGCAAAAACGGCCCCCGGTACACACGGAGCAGTACGGGACGCCGTACGACATCGATGGATTTGCCGGGACCTTTCGGCTGGCGCCGGACTCGCCGGACGCGCCGCGACGGGGACATTGACGTCACGTCACCCGAATGGACCCCCAGGATGCGCCATCTCATATCTGAGATAACCTCATCCTCATGTCAGACGACTACCTCGTACGCATCGGCAAGCTCATCCGTGACGCCCGTCAGCATCGCGGGTGGACGCAGACGCAGCTGGCCGAGGCGCTCAACACCAGTCAGAGCGCCGTCAATCGGATCGAGCGCGGAAACCAGAACATCAGCCTTGAGATGATCGCCCGGATCGGCGAGGCCCTCGACAGCGAGATCGTCTCGCTGGGCTATGCCGGACCGATGCATCTGCGCGTGGTGGGCGGCCGCCGCCTCTCCGGCGCCATCGACGTCAAGACGAGCAAGAACGCGTGCGTGGCCCTGCTGTGCGGCTCGCTGCTCAACAAGGGCCGCACCGTGCTGCGCCGTGTCGCCCGCATCGAGGAGGTCTACCGCCTCCTGGAGGTGCTGAACTCCATCGGCGTACGCACCCGCTGGATCAACGACGGCGTGGACCTGGAGATCGTGCCGCCGGCCGAGCTGGACCTCGCCTCCATCGACGCGGAGGCCGCCCGCCGCACCCGCTCCATCATCATGTTCCTCGGCCCGCTGCTGCACCGCCTGGACCGCTTCATGCTGCCGTACGCCGGCGGCTGCGACCTCGGCACGCGCACCGTCGAGCCGCACATGATCGCGCTGCGCCGGTTCGGCCTGGACATCGCCGCGACCGAGGGCCAGTACCACGCCGTGGTCGACCGCTCCGTCGCCCCCGCCCGTCCGATCGTGCTCACCGAGCGCGGGGACACCGTCACCGAGAACGCGCTGCTGGCCGCCGCCCGCCACGACGGTACGACCGTCATCCGCAACGCCTCCTCCAACTACATGGTCCAGGACCTGTGCTTCTTCCTGGAGGCACTGGGCGTCAAGGTCGACGGCATCGGCACCACCACGCTCACCGTGCACGGCGTGCCGAACATCGACGCCGACGTGGACTACTCCCCTCCGAGGACCCGGTCGAGGCGATGAGCCTGGTGGCCGCGGCCGTGGTGACGGAGTCCGAGCTGACGGTCCGCCGGGTCCCCATCGAGTTCCTCGAGATCGAGCTGGCGGTCCTGGAGGAGATGGGCCTCGACCACGACCGCTCCCCGAGTACTTCGCCGACAACGGCCGTACGCGCCTGGTGGACCTGACCGTGCGCCCCTCCAAGCTGGAGGCGCCGATCGACAAGATCCACCCGATGCCGTTCCCGGGCCTGAACATCGACAACGTCCCGTTCTTCGCGGCGATCGCGGCGGTGGCCCAGGGCCAGACCCTCATCCACGACTGGGTCTACGACAACCGCGCCATCTACCTGACCGACCTCAACCGCCTCGGCGGCCGCCTCCAGCTCCTCGACCCGCACCGCGTCCTGGTCGAGGGCCCGACCCGCTGGCGCGCGGCGGAGATGATGTGCCCGCCGGCCCTGCGCCCCGCGGTGGTCGTCCTCCTGGCGATGATGGCGGCGGAGGGCACCTCGGTCCTGCGCAACGTGTACGTCATCAACCGCGGCTACGAGGACCTGGCGGAACGCCTGAACTCGATCGGCGCACAGATCGAGATCTTCCGGGACATCTGAGCGACGGCTGCCGCCGCCCCTATACGACCTGCACGAATGCGGGTCTGGAAGGGTGCGGCGGCGCCTCTGGGACTTTGGGCCGGGGCCGGGCTGTTCCCGGTCGCCCGGGAGCTACCCGAAGACGGCGTCCATGGCGGCGCTGCCCCGTGCGCCCGCGCGGGGCAGGAAGTGGGCGTACTTCCGGAGCGTGAACCCGGGGTCCGAGTGGCCGAGCCACCGAGCCAGGGAGACGACCGACTCGCCGGCCTCCAACTGCCCGGAGGCGTAGAAGTGACGCAGGGCGTGGTAGCCGTGCTCTCGCGAGGGCTCCCACACGCGGGCTCCGTCCGGAGCGCTCTCCTCCAGCGGGGCGATCACGCCGGCCTCGGCCAGAGCGGGCTTCCCGACGTAGGAGTTGAAGTAGTTCCGGTTGATCGCCTTCCGCTCGCGTCCGGTCACCAGGAGGTTATACGTCCTCGGCCGGCGATGCTTGGCCTCCACCGGTGTCTGCGGGGGCTCGGGTCGTCCCACGGCATGGTGATCGGCACGGGTGCGAAGAGGTCGATGTGCCGCCGCAGGGCCTTGGCCACGCTGGGAGGCAAGGACACGTCACGCACCTTGCTCCCTCGGGAAGTGCGAAGCACAGCTTCCTCGTCGCCGAAGCCTCGGCCAGAACCACCCAAGCCACATTTCAGTACGTCAACCACTCCTGTCGGGGATCAAGTCCTCGATCCATTCCTGACCTCGCGTGGCCCACTGAGGCGCAAGGAACACCGGGCGACAGCGGGCGTGGTCTCCGTTCTGCTGGCAGCGCAGGACCAATCCCAGGCTGAGGAGATACGGCTCCCCGCGGGGCCGAAGCGCAGGCCATCGACGTACTCGGGCAGCGTCGGATCCTCAAGTGTTGACGCGGTCTTCTCGATCCAGGGTTCGAGTTCCGACGGCAGCCGACCAACCAGAGGGACACCATCGAGACTGACCTGCGGGCCCCGGCAGGCGTCGACAGCTACTGCAGCCAGGGTCTGCGTCTCCTGGTCGTAGTAGGTGTCGATACCAACCCCGTCGAAGGGAAACCAGCGCGCGTACCTCTTGGTGTCCCATGCCATGATCGGCTCCTCCAGGGCGGCTGAGACTTCCTCCCTGCTCTGGCCGAACCGTATGGGCCCCACGGACTTCAATGGAACCCATGTCCACGCAGGACGCTCCCCGTCCCGGAGAAACCCTTCCGCCCACCAGACCAACGAACCCACCCCAGATCGAAACGTGCGTGCAGGAAGCATTCTCGCAACGCGTGCTACGGACGGCACCAAAACGCCTGCCCCCGGGCCCGTTCCAAAATCTGGAACGGGCCCGGGCCGGCGTGAGGATCGAAAGTGCGGGCAGCGGCCCGTGTCGCCCTCACCCCGGTGGGTGGCACAGCATCACCACGATCGTCCAGGCCGTCCTCACCCTTCGTCATGCCTCAGGGTGAGTATGAAAGAGGTTCGGTGATCGTGTTCTGGACACCCGTGCGGGTGGCTGCTCCCCGGCGCGTTGCGGAGGCGTGCCGTCGAGCAGGCGTGGAGCCGACCGCGCGGTGGAGTCGTGACGTACCGGTGTCCTGCCCCACCCCGTGCGTGGTCACCGCGAGCCTTCCGGTGCCGCGTGGGTCCGCGACGTGATCCGTGGTGCCGGCAGGATCGCCACCGGCGACGGCCTCGCGGGGCGCGGCCCCCGCCGTCGGCCGGGGCGCTTTCCGGAGAGTCCCCTGGGCAGCGTGGTGCGGCCGACGAGCGAACGGGACCTTGTGTCGCCTTCCGTTCATCTCTCCAGGGTCTGGACGCAACCAGGTGTCATCCAGAGTTGGTTGAGTGAGTCGTGAGCCGACGGAGCGGCCGTCCGGCCCGGTGCCGTGCACGGATGACCGGCCTGCGGCACCGGCGACATCGCACCGTCCGCCCCCACCTTCGACAAGGAGCAGTGCTCATGCCGCGTCAGCAGGAACCCCGGGCCGGTGAGACGACGCCTTCCCTGGCCGTCCGCCGCGCGGTCGCCGTACCCGTGCCGGGCGAGGATCCCGGCGCGGACCTGAGACCGCGCACGCGGGAGTCCGCCCCTGCTCCCGACTCCGCCGCCGATCCGGACGCCTCGGTGTCGACGGTGTCGCCCTCCGAGCCCGCTCCCGGGCGGCGCACCCGATGGGGCTTCCGGTCCACCACCGAGGAACCGGCGCCAGCCGAGCAGGGGAGGAACGGCAGGAGGAAGAGCGGCAGGCGGCGGAGCCCGGCGGAGCGGGAGCCGGGGTGGTGGCCGGTGCGGTCGCGGCCGGGAACGGTGACGGCGGGAAGGCGGACGCCGACGGGACGGGGCCGGGACGTCTGCGCGGGCCTATGGTGGCCGCGGCCGCCATCGTCGGGGCGGTGCTGATCTGCGTACCGCTGCTGGTACTCGGACTGAACCGTGAGGACGAGCGCACGGTCGAGACGGCTCCCGCCGGCGGAACGACGCTCGACCCCGGTGCGTCCGACGGCATCCCGGCCGTCGACTACCAGGCCGCGTCCCCGTCACCCCCGGCGTCGCCGAGCGGATCCGAGTCCGCGTCCGGCTCACCGGCCGAGTCCGATTCCGGGGCCGAGCCCGAGTCCGAGTCCGAGCCCAAGTCCGAGCCCAAGTCCAAGCCTGCGCCGCCCCGTTCGGCCGAGGCGAAGGAGGCCAAGGCACCGGAGAGGAACGCGGCGACCGCCGTCCAGCGAATGGCCGCGGAGGATCCGGGCGGACGGCACATCTGCTACCGGGTCCATATGGCGGGCCGGGGCTGGAGCGACGCGGTGTGCGACGGCGGGACAGCGGGCACGGCGGGCTCGGGGGCACCGATCACGGCCGTCAACATCGCCGTGTCCGGAACCAGGGGCACGTCCGGCGGCGCCTTCGTCCACGACCCCGCGTCGACCAACGGCGAGGACACTTCCCGAAGCCGTGGTCGAACGCCGTCGACGGCATCGACAACTACGTCGGCAGTACCGAGAAGGACGCCCCGCACATGCTGGGGTTCACCATCAACGTCAACGGTGGCGCCGGCGCCGTCTGCCAGTCCTCCTACGTCCACGACGACGCCTGGCTCGGCCTGGCGTGCGACGAGCCCGGTACCGGGTACGACTTCACCTACGCCGGCACCCACGACAACGAGTCGTGGATTGAGGCGGTCCGGCTCACCGTGTGATCTGGGCCGTCCGCGGAGGGCTCGGCAAAGGGGGCGGGCGCATGCCGTTCGGCCGTTGACACGGGAGCGCGATAACGGGCATTCGGGACAGTGAGTCAGCAGCCCAAGAGGGGCCGGGGAAGTTCCTGCGTAACAACCCGCCCGGACGGATGGACCTCATCCGCGTAGTCGGCGACGGCTACGACATCACCTACCCCTGAGGGAGCTGGACCGTGACCTCCCACCACAGCGTCTTCATCCACCCCGGTCACCCTGTGGAAGCCCTCGTCTCAGACGTGGCGCCGGCGTGTGGCGGGAGGCTGCGGCGCGCCGTGAACGGGCCCGCGGATTACGTCGTGAGCCTGAGCGACGCAACCCTCGAAGTGGAAATGGAGCATGAGTACGAGGAGGACAAGGGCATCCCGTTCGAGCGCTACCAAGTCGTCCTGACGGTGCGGGAGTCCAACGGCGCGAGGAGCGGGAAGAAGTCATCTCCCGACAGATCTTCCGCGAACTCGCGACCCTGCGGCGGTACTGGCTGGTGCTCGTCTTCGACCTCCAGACCGTCATCGACACGGCCGCTCCGCCTGGACAGGGAACATTCCCCCTGTCAGAGGGAATAGCGGGTGCGGGGATGGCCAGCGGCGCACTGCCGGCCATCCCCGCAAAGGGGAATCGAGGAAACCTTCCGGGCCTTTTGGCCGGGATCGCAGTCGTCATCCCGGCGGTGCGTCTCACCGGTCCAGCTCCGCGAACATCTCCACCGCCCGGGTCTTGCCCGTGACGATGATGACGTCGCCGGGATGGACGACCGTCTCGGCGGTGGCGTGGGTGAAGTCGGCACCGGGGCGTTTGATTCCGACGACGGTGACGCCGTACGTACTGCGCACCCGGCTCTCGCCGAGCAGGATCCCGCCGACGACCTTCGGGGCGAGCGTCTTGATCAGCGCGTAGTCGCTGTCGAAGGCGATGAAGTCCAGCATCCGGCCGGTGACCAGGTGGGCCACGCGCTCACCCATGTCGTGCTCGGGCAGGACGACATGGTGGGCGCCGATGCGTTCCAGGATCTGGCCGTGCTGCCGGGTGGCGGCCCGGGCCCAGATGGCGGCCACGCCGGCGTCGACGAGGTTGGAGGTGGTCAGGATGCTGGCCTCCAGGTCGGTTCCCATCCCGACCACCACGCGGGAGAACCCGCCGACGCCGAGCTGCCCCAGCGCAGCGGGGTCGGTGCAGTCCGCGGCGGCGGCCTGGGTCAGCTCTTCGCCGACCTTCTGGACGACGCCGGCGTCGGCGTCGAGGCCGAGCACGTCCCAGCCACGCCGCATCAGCTCCGCCGCCACGGACCGTCCGAAACGGCCGAGACCGATCACCGCCACTCTGGAATCGTGGGCCGGGCGACGGTCTGCGGAATGCCGACGTCGGTGTGGACGCAGGAACTCGAAGTGGTCAGCCAATGATGGGTCGCTCCTCAGGCAGGGTGTATCGACGGGAGCGCTCACGCAGTGCGAGCGCGCTGGCGAGAGTGATCGGGCCGACCCGCCCGACGAACATCATGACGATGACGGTGAGTTGGCCCGCCGCGGGAAGGTCCCTGGTGAGACCGGTGGTCAGGCCGGCCGTGCCGAAAGCGGAGACGGCCTCGAACAGGGCCGCCAGGAACGCGCCGGTTCTTTCCTCGGTGACGGCGAGCAGCACCGAGGTGCCCGCCATGACGAGACCCACACCCAGCAGCGCCACGGTGAGGGCCTGGCGCAGCGTGGCCGCGGAGAGCCCGCGGCCCATGATGTCCGAGTCGGCGCGCCCGCGGATCTCGGCCAGGATCGCCGCTCCCAGGACCGCGAAGGTGGTGACCTTGATGCCGCCCGCGGTACCCGCGCTGCCGCCGCCGATGAACATCAGCACGCAGATGCCCAGGAGGGTGACCGGTTCCATCGCACCGGTGTCGATGGTGTTGAAGCCGGCGGTACGCGAGCTGGCAGCGGTGAAGAACCCGTCCAGCAGCTTGTCCCCCATTCCAGGGGTCCGAGAGTCCTCGGGTTGCTCCACTCCAGCGCACAGGTCATGACGGTGCCGCCGGCGAGCAGGACCGCGGAGGTGAGGAGGGTGAGCCGGGTGTGCAGGGACCAGCGGTGGCGGGTGCCGGCGCGGGCGCCCGGGCGGCTGCGCAGCAGTTCGAACAGTACGGGGAAGCCGAGGGCACCGAGCACACAGGCGGCGGCGATCGGCAGGACGATCCAGGGATCGTGCGCATAGCCGACGAGGTTGTCGTCGCGCAGCCCGAACCCGGCGTTGCTGAAGGAGGAGATCCCGTAGAAGATCCCGTGGTAGACGGCGTTTCCGGGCGTCAGGCCATGACCGACGTGGAAACGGACCGTGAGCACGGCGGCCGTGGCCAGTTCGACGGCCAGCGTGATGCCCGCGACTCCCAGGACCACCCGCCGGATGTCACCGACGCTGAGGCTTCTCTCCGCCTGCGTGGCGAGCTGTGTCCGCAGTCGCAGCCGGCCGGAGACGAGCAGGGCCAGCAGCGACGCGAGCGTCATGATGCCGAACCCGCCGATCTGGATCAGAGCCAGGACCACGCCCTCGCCGAACGCGCTCCAGTGGCTGCCGGTCCCCACGAGGGACAGCCCGCCGCTGGCCGCCCCCACGGAGGTGAACAGGGCAGTCAGTACGCCGGTGTCCCTGCCGGGTTCGGTGGCGGCCGGCAGCATCAGCAGGGCCGCACCCAGCACGACGACGAACGCGAAGGCCAGGACGATGCCACGGGTGGGATGGACGACCAGCCGAGACCACCAGGGCCGAGTCGTACCCACCGCCACCAGCGACCTCCGATGTCCCTCCGCCACATTTCCTGTCGTGCCCCGTCGCACGAGGAGGCCGAGGAACGCGGCCACCTGCCGACAGCATCCTCCCGGAGCGGGCGTACGGAACGCGCCACGGCGTCAAGAGGCGTCGGAACCGGCTGATGGCGGTGCGTGTGCGGGCCACCGTGTGACGTCGCGGGTTCCGCGGGGGCTCGTGCGCCGGTGCGGGAACCGGCCGTGCGGCTTCGGAGCGGGCACCGCATGGACGTCGTTCACCGGATGGTCCGGGGACGTCCGAAAGAACCACGAGCGGGCCCCGGGCCCTGAACCCGGGCACGTACCGCAAGGGATTTTCGTCCAGCCGCTCCACCTCGCGGCGTCAGTGCGAGGTGGAACCGGGCGACTTGCACCCCGGTGACAAGGCAGGTACCCGGGGCTGGAGGGTGGGTCGGTCCTCGCCCGGGAGCTGGGCCCGCCGACGGCAGTTCGTCTTCAGGTGCCGGACCCGGCGTTCCGGTACCGGCGTGCGGCCGGGGCGGCGGGGAGCGGCTGACATGCCCGCCGACCGGAAGGCGTCTAGCGTGGGCCGGGCAGACATACCTCGGAAAGGGGTCCATCGTGCCGGTCGTCCGCAGGCCTCTGGCCGGTCGCGTCGCCGTCGTCACCGGGGCCGCGCGCGGCCTCGGGGCGGCGCTGGCGGAGGTGCTGGTCGAGCGGGGCGCGCGGGTGGCGCTGCTGGGCCGGGAGGAGCGCACGCTGGCCCGGGTCAGGGACGCGCTGCCGGAAGGGACCTCCGTGTGCTGGCAGGCGGATGTCACCGACGACCGCGGCATGCACCGGGTCGGCGCCGAGATCCGGGCCCGGCTCGGGCCTCCTCGGTGGTCGTCGCGAACGCGGGGGTGGCGGAGGGCGGTCCGTTCACCGAGTCGGATCCCGCCGTCTGGCGCCGCGTCGTCGAGGTGAACCTCATCGGCAGCGCGATCACCGCGCGCACGTTCCTGCCCGACCTGATCGACACGCGCGGTTACCTCCTGCAAGTGGCGTCGCTCGCGTCGATAGGCGCGGCACCGATGATGAGCGCCTACTGCGCGTCGAAGGCGGAGTGGAGTCGTTCGCCCACGCGCTGCGGGCCGAGGTCGCCCACCGGCGGGTGGGTGTGGGGATCGCCTACATCAACTGGACGGACACCGACATGGTGCGCGACGCCGACGAGCACGCGGTGCTGCGGGAGCTGCGCGGGCACATGCCGTCTCCGGCGCGCAAGGTGTTCCCGGCCCCGTACGTGGCGGGGCGGCTGGTCAGCACCATCGAGCGTCGCCGTGCGGCCGTGTACGTCCCCCGTTGGCTGCGCTCGACCCAGTTCGTACGGGCCGCGATGCCGCCCGTCGTCACCTGGCTGTCCCGGCGCGAACTGCCCCGGCTCGCGGCGGCGGAGCCGTTCTCGGCGACGGGGCTGCTCGGCGCCGGCGGCCGGGCCGACCAGGCGGCGCACCAGGGGGTCCGTCCGGTTGAGCGTTCGGCCACGCGCCGTGGCCGGGCCGGCCCCGGCGGGCACCGGGCGCCGTCGGGCGAAGTGGCGCGAACCGGGTCACCTCGGCTGCTGCCGCCGAGGGTGGCGCGTGTGCCCGCTCCGGTGGGTGGAGTCGCGTGCACCGGTGCCGGTGACGGCCGGGGGCCTCCGCCACCCGGAGGAGTGATCAGCGCCCCCGGCGCATCCGACCCCGTGTCCCCGGCGAAGCGTGGAGTGCCGGGCACCCGTTCACGTACCACCGCGTACCACTGCGCCAGGAGTGACACCATGACCGTCGCGGTCGTCCTGTTCACCTCGGACCTGCGTCTGCGGGACCATCCCCATTGCACGCCGCGCTGAAGGCGGCGGACGAGGTGGTGCCGCTGTTCGTGCTCGATCCCGGCATCCACGCGGCGGGCTTCGACGCACCCAACCGGAGTGCCTTCCTCGCCGACTGCCTGAACGATCTCGACGCCTCACTGCGCCGCCTCGGCGGCCGGCTCCTGATCCGGAAGGGGCCGGTCGTCCGTGAGGTGCGCGCGGTCGCCGCCGGGTGCGGGGCCACCGAGGTGCACATGGCCGCGGGCGTCACCGCGTACGCCCACCACCGGGAGGAGCGGCTGCGCGAGGAGCTCGGCGCCGGCGGTGTGGCACTGCGCGTGCACGCGGCGGTGATCACCGCTGTCGCCCCCGGTGCGGTGACTCCCTCCGGGGGCGACCACTTCGCCGTGTTCACCCCGTACTTCCGCCGCTGGTCGCAGGAGTCACTGAGGAAGCCCTCTCGGCGCCGCGGACCGTGCGCGTCCCCGAGGGGATGCGCGGCGAGCCGCTGCCGGACCGGGCGGAGGTGGCCGGCACCTCGCCCGGTCTGCCGGCCGGTGGGGAGTCGGCCGGACGCGACCGGTTCTCGCGGTGGTCGCGTTCCGGACTGGCCCGTTACGAGGACCGGCACGACGATCTGGCGGGTGACGGCACGTCCCGGCTGTCGCCGTACCTGCACTTCGGGGCGCTGTCACCCGTGGAACTGGTCCACCAGGCCCGGAAACAGGGCGGGCCCGGCGCGGAGGCGTTCGTACGCCAGCTGTGCTGGCGGGACTTCCACCATCAGGTGCTGGCCGCCCGGCCCGCGGCGTCGGCCGAGGACTACCGCACGCGCCACGACCGGTGGCGGGGCGAGGACGACGCCGCCGAGGACATCGCCGCGTGGCGGGAGGGACGGACCGGCTATCCGGTCGTCGACGCGGCCATGCGCCAACTGCGCCACGAGGGCTGGATGCACAACCGCGGGCGGCTGCTGGTGGCGAGTTTCCTGACGAAGACGCTGTACGTCGACTGGCGGATCGGCGCCCGGCACTTCCTGGACCTCCTGGTGGACGGCGACATCGTCAACAACCAGCTGAACTGGCAGTGGGTGGCCGGCACCGGCACCGACACCCGCCCGCACCGCGTCCTCAACCCCTCGTGCAGGCCAGGCGGTTCGACCCGGACGGCACCTATGTACGCCGCTGGGTTCCCGAACTCGCCGACGTGGACGGGAGGAAGGTGCACGAGCCCTGGCGCCTCCCGGCGGACCGGCGCGAAGCGCTCGACTATCCGGAACCGGTCATCGACCTCGCCGACGGGCTCGCGCGGTTCAAGCACGCCCGCGGCCGCGACTGAGGAGACGCTCTCCCGTGCACTGGCTCTTCGGCGACCAGCTCGGCCCGCATTTCCTCACCCCGGACGAGGACGGGCCCGGACACGACACGCCCCTGCTCATGATCGAGGCCCGCTCCGTGTTCCGACGGCGCCGGTTCCATCGGGCCAAGGCCCATCTCGTGCTGTCCGCGATGCGCCACCGCGCGGCCGAGCTCGGCGACCGCGTCACCTACGTACGGGCCGACACCTACCGCGAAGGCCTCGACAGGGCGGCACGCGGGCGCCCGGTCGGCGTCCACCACCCCACCTCGCACGCGGCGCTCCGCCTGGTGCGGGCCCTGCCGGGCGTGACGGTGGGCCCCGCGCGGGGTTCCTCGTGCCGATGGCCGACTTCGCCGCGTGGGCCGGCGGGCACGGCGGAAAGCGGCTGCGGCAGGAGGACTTCTACCACTGGGTCCGTCGCGGACACGACCTGCTCATGGACGGCGGCCGCCCGGCCGGGGACCGGTGGAACCTGGACCACGACAACCGGGAGCCCCCGCCCCACGACACCCCTCCTCACGATCGGCCGTCCGTACCGGCCGCGCGAGGACGGCATCGACGAAGAGGTCCGTCACGACCTCGACCGCTGGGAACGCGACGGGGACGTCTCCTTCGTCGGACGGGACGGTCCCCGGCTGTTCCCCGCGACCCGGGCGGAGGCGCGGCGAGCCCTGCGGCGCTTCGTCGAGCACCGGCTCGCCACGTTCGGACCGTACGAGGACGCGATGCTGGCCGCCGACCCGGTCATGAGCCACAGTCTGCTCTCCTCCTCGCTCAACCTCGGTCTGCTCGATCCCGCCGAATGCGTCGAGCGGGCGGAGACGGCGTGGCGTGCGGGCCGGGCACCGCTGAACAGCGTGGAGGGGTTCGTCAGGCAGATCGCCGGCTGGCGCGAGTACGTGTGGCAGCTCTACTGGCACTTCGGCGAGGACTACCGGCGCTCCAACGAGCTGCGGCACACCGCACCGCTGCCCGGCTGGTGGGACGAGCTGGACGCGGACGCCGTCCGGGCCAACTGCCTGCGCACGGTCCTGGCCCAGGTGCGCGACACGGGCTGGACCCACCACATCCCCCGGCTGATGATCCTCGGCAGCCACGCTCTCCAGCGGGGCTGGGACCCCGCCGCCGTCACGGACTGGTTCCACCGCTGCTTCGTGGACGGCTACGACTGGGTCATGCTCCCCAACGTCGTCGGTATGTCCCAGTACGCCGACGGCGGACGCATGACGACCAAGCCCTACACCTCGGGCGGCGCCTACATCAACCGTATGAGCGACCTGTGCGGTCCCTGCGCCTACCGGCCGGGCGACCGGACCGGGGAGCGGGCGTGCCCGTACACCGCGGGCTACTGGGTCTTCCTCGACCGGCACCGGAAGCGGCTGGCCGGCAACCCGCGCGTCGTCCAGCCGGTGCGCGGACTCGACCGGCTCACCGATCTCGCGGACGTCCGCGAACAGGAGCACGCTCGGGGTGACACCCCGCCATAGTCGCGCTCCGGTGGGCCGCTGAGGTGACGTCGTCCGACACCGGCGCGTAACCGGGCAGGGATCAGCGCATCCGTACGAGGACACTCGGCCGAAGCACTGCTGTGCGGATGACCGAGAGTGAGAAGGGGTCGTACATGCCTGGACTGCCGCCGATGGTGGCCCCACCGGACGAACTCGTCGTCGGCCCTCTCACCGCGCCCGGCGTCACGGAACCCGTCCGCACCGTGCTCAAGGAGGTCCTCGACGAACGGCTGCGGCGTTCCCGGGCCGTCGACCCCGTCTTCGCCCGGGAGCTGGCGGCCCGTCTGATCGCCCTGGTGGCGCGCGGCGGAAGGCGGCTGCGTCCGGCCTTCGCGGACTGCGGCTGGCGCGCGGCGGGCGGCTCGGGCGACACCACCGCGGTCCTGCGCACGGGAGCGGCCCTCGAACTGCTCCAGGCGTGCGCCCTCGTGCACGACGACGTGATGGACGGGTCCGTACGGCGCAGGGGCGGCCCCGCGCTGCACGTCGAACTGGCCCGCCGCCACTGGGCCGCGGGCATGCACGGCTCCGCCGAGGAGTTCGGGACGTCGTCCGCCGTACTCGCCGGTGACCTGGCGCTGGCCTGGGCGGACGACCTGCTGACGGAGACGGCGCTCGGCAGTCCGCACGGCCGGTGCCTGGTCGAGGAGTGGCGGGCGATGCGCACCGAGATGGTCGCCGGCCAGTACCTCGACCTGCGGGCCCAGGCCGCTCGTTCGTCGGGGTCGACGAGGCGCTGGCCGTCGCCACCCTGAAGAGCGCCCTGTACACCGTCGCCCGGCCCCTGGCCCTCGGAGCGTCGCTCGCGGGAGCGGACGATCAGGTGCTGGACGCGCTGCGGGCGGCCGGCCGGTGCGCCGGGCTCGCCTTCCAGCTCCGGGACGACATCCTGGGCGCCTTCGGCGACCCGCTGCGGACCGGCAAGCCGGCCGACGACGACCTGCGCTCCCGCAAGCTCACCTATCTGCTGGCCGTCGCCGTGCGACTCGCCGGCGCCGCCGACGACCACCAGGCCGCCGCGACGCTGGCTCCGGACGCGGCACCCGGGTCCGACCACGCCGTCGAACGGATGCGGGCGGCACTCCAGCGCACCGGAGCCCGGGACCTGGTGGAGGCGAAGATCGAGGAGCTGACGGACCTGAGCATCGGACACTTCGAGGCCACGGGCGCGCAGCCGGCCGTGCGGCGGGAGTTCGCCGCACTGGTCCGGCACGCCACCGGCGCGGCCCCGCGCCGGGCCGGGGAGGTCGCGTGAAGGGGTGCCGGGGCGGACCGACCATGTCGTCGTGGTGGGCGCCGGCCTGTCCGGGCTGGCCTGCGCCCTGCATCTGCTGGGTGCGGGCCGCCGGGTCACCCTCGTCGAACGGGACGCGGGCCCCGGCGGCCGGGCCGGCCGCGTGCGGCGGGGCGGCTACGAGATGGACACCGGCCCCACGGTGCTGACCATGCCGCACCTGGCCGACGAGGCGTTCGCCGCCGTCGGGGACAGTCTGCACCGCCGCGTCGAGCTGACGGCCCTGCACCCGGCCTACCGGGCGGGCTTCGCGGACGGTTCCTCGCTCGACGTGCACACCGACGGCCAGACGATGGAGGCGGAGGTGCGGCGCTTCGCCGGACCGGCCGAGGCGGCCGGCTACCGGGAACTGCGGCGGTGGCTGGAGCGCCTGTACCGGGCGCAGATGCGCCGTTTCATCGACACGAACTTCGACTCGCCCTTCCAGCTGCTGCACCCGGATCTCGCCCGGCTGGCGGCACTGGGCGGGTTCGGGCGCCTGGACGGCCGTATCGGCCGCTTCCTCTCCGACGACCGCCTGCGCCGTGTCTTCTCCTTCCAGTCGCTGTACGCCGGGGTTGCCCCCGCCCGCGCACTCGCGGCCTACGCGGTGATCGCGTACATGGACACCGTGGCCGGAGTCTGGTTCCCCAAGGGCGGCATGCACGCACTCCCCGCGCCCTGGCCGACGCGGCGGCGGACGCCGGCGCCGACCTGCGCTGGACGGCCGAGGTGAACGGACTGGAACGCCCGGCGGGCAGGGTGCGGGCCGTGCACCTGACCTCCGGCGAGCGCATCCCCTGCGACGCGGTGGTGCTCACCTGCGAACTGCCCGCCGCCTACCGGCTGCTGGGCCGCACGCCCCGGCGGCCGGCCCGGCTGCGCCACTCACCGTCCGCCGTGATCCTGCACGCGGGCACCGACCGCACCTGGCCGCAGCTCGCCCACCACACCATCTCCTTCGGCTCCGCGTGGGAGCGCACCTTCGACGAGCTGACCCGTACGGGCGATCTGATGAGCGACCCGTCCCTGCTGATCACCCGTCCCACCACGCACGATCCCGCCCTGGCACCGCCAGGACGCCACCTCCACTACGTCCTCGCCCCCTGCCCGAACACGGCTGTCGGCCCCACGGCCGCCGCCTGGCGCGACCTCGGACCGCGCTACCGGGACCGCCTGGTCGCCGACCTGGAGCGCCGGGGCCTGGACGGGTTCGCGGACAGCGTCCAGGAAGAGCTCCTGGTGACCCCGCTCGACTGGACGCGGCAGGGCCACGCCGCCGGCAGTCCCTTCTCGGTCTCCCACACCTTCGCCCAGACCGGGCCCTTCCGCCCGCGCAATCTCGTACGGGAGGTGGAGAACGTGGTGCTCGCGGGCTGCGGGACCACTCCGGGGGTCGGCGTGCCGACCGTGCTCATCAGCGGCAAACTCGCCGCCGCGCGCGTCACCGCCGGCACCGGCTCCCGGCCCGCCCGCGCCCGCCGGCCCCGGCCGCCAGCGGCCCGGCCCCGCACCGGCACGGGCAGGTGCCGATGACCCGTCGTGAACTCGACGCGGCCGGGATCACCGATCCCGCGCTGCGCTCCGCCTACACCCGGTGCCGACGGCTCAACGCCCGCCACGGCAGGACCTACTTCCTGGCCACCCGCCTGCTGCCGCTCGAACGCCGCCCGGCCGTGCACGCCCTGTACGGCTTCGCCCGCTGGGCCGACGACATCGTGGACGACCACGCCCGGCACCGCACGCCCGAGGAGCGCGACCGGCTGCTGCGCCGGCTGGAGAGCGACCTCGCGAGCGGGCTGCGCTCCGGTGACGCCGGCGAACCGGTGGTCCGTGCCCTCGCCGACACCGCCGGCCGGTACGCCATCGAGCAGGTGCTCTTCACCGACTTCCTGTCCTCGATGCGTGCCGACCTGACCGTCACGGACTATCCGACCTACGCCGACCTGAAGACGTACGTGCACGGTTCGGCCGCGGTGATCGGCCTCCAGATGCTGCCGGTCCTCGGCACGGTCACCTCCCGGCAGGAGGCGGCACCGCACGCGGCGGCGCTCGGTGTGGCGTTCCAGCTCACCAACTTCCTGCGGGACGTGGGCGAGGACCTCGACCGGGGCCGTGTCTACCTGCCCGGCGATCTGCTCGCCGCCCACGGTGTGGACCGGCCGCTGCTGGAGTGGAGCCGGCGCACCGGGCGCACCGATCCGCGGATCCGCGCGGCCCTGGTCGCCGCGGAAGCCATGACGCGGGAGGTGTACCGGACGGCGGAGCCGGGCATCGCCATGCTCGATCCGCGGGTGCGTCCGTGCGTCCGCACGGCGTTCACCCTCTACGGCGGGATCCTCGACGCGATCGCGGAGCAGGACTACACCGTGCTGCGCCGTCGTGCGGTGGTGTCCCGTCGGCGGCGCGCGGCCGTCGCCGCGTCCGGAGTGCTGCGCGTGGCCGGTGCCCGGTGGCGGGCCCGCGCCCCGCGCCGAGCGGCCACGGCGGGGCGTCCGGCAGTCGAATGGAAGGGACCGGTGCGGTGAGCGGGCGAACGGGCGGGAAGCGCTGGACCCCACCGCTGCGGTTCCGGCGTCCCGGCCCGGACTGGGCGGCGCAGACACCGACCTGGCGCCAGGCACGACCGGCGCTCATCGCCGGTGCGCTCGCGCGCGCGTCCGCCCGTCCGTCCGGCAACTGGTTCGTGGCCGGCGCCTCCCGGAACGTGCGCGCGGGAGGCGGCCCGTACGGCAGGACGGTCGCCGGGGTGGAGGTCGTGCTGTGGCGTTCGCAGGCCGGGGACCTGCGGGCGGGGCCGGGGATCTGCCCGCACCTCGGCGCTCCCCTGCGCGAGAGCCGGGTGGGAAAGTGCGGCACGCTGGTGTGCCATTGGCACGGTCTCGCCCTGGACGGTTCGCCTGTCGCCGGCTGGCAGCCGTTCCCGGTGCACGACGACGGCGTACTCGTCTGGGTACGGCTGGACGAGATGGGCGGCGAGGAGCCCACCGACCGTCCCGTGGTGCCCGTACGGCCCGCCGCGGGCAGCGGGGTGGACGCGGTGTTCACGGCGGTGGGGCGGTGCGAACCGCAGGACGTGGTGGCCAACCGGCTCGACCCGTGGCACGGCTCGTGGTTCCACCCGTACTCGTTCGTCGACCTGACGGTGGCCCGGGAGCCGCGGGGCGAGGAGAACGACGCCTTCGTCGTCGACGTCTCCTTCCGGGTGGCCGGGCGGCTGGTGGTCCCGGTGCGGGCCGAGTTCACCGCGCCGGAGCCGCGCACGGTCGTCATGCGCATCACCGACGGGGAGGGGTGACGTCCGTGGTGGAGACACACGCGACCCCGCTGACGGGAGCGGGGCACGAACGTCCGCGCACCGCCGTGGTGGAGGCGACGATCGCCGCCTCGGACCGGCCCGGCTTCGCCCTGGCGCGGGCCGCCGCCCCCGTGCTGCGCCCGCTGATGCGCCGTACGGCCGGGCGGCTGTGGCGCGACGACCTGGCCTACGCCGAACGCCGTTGGGCGCTGCGCAGCACCGGACGCTTTCCCGGCTGACGGTACGCCGGTCGGTCCCGGTCAGGGGACGAGCGGCGTCCCGTGACGGGCGCCGGGCGCGCTCCCCGCGTCATCTCCCCGGCCCGAGATCGGCGGACACCTCGCGCGCGGCGCGGGTGCCCGAGGCCAGGGCACCCTGCACCGAGCCGGTCGCCCGGTGGTCCCCGCACACGTACCTGCCCGGACCGAGGCGGGTGGTGCGGCTCAGCGGCCAGGGGCGGCATCGCCGGCAGCGCGCCCTCGACGGTGTGGGCGGCGATCTGCTGCCAGCCGCTCGTGCCGGTGCCGTACAGCTCGGCCAGCCGCCGCAGCACCGCCGACGCCCTGCCGGGGAGATCCGTTCCCAGGACGGAGGTGGAGATCAGCGCGGTGCCGGGGGCGCGTAGGTGGGAGCGACCGCGCTGAGCACGCAGGTGTTCAGGATGGTGCCGGTGCTGTCCGTCATCAGCGTCGGTCCGGCCGCCGGTGTGCTGTCGGTGGCGTGGTAGTAGGTGGTGACGGTGCGGGTGTCCGGCACGGTCAGGTCCGGCAGCAGGGCGGCGGCGGTCGCCGGGTCCGTCGCCACCACGACGGCGCGGGCCGGCACCTCGCCGCCGTCGCTCAGCAGCACTCCGGCGCCGGTGACCTCCGCGACGGGCGTGCCGAGGCGCAGGACGCCGTCGGGCAGGCCCTCGGCGAGCTGGGCGGGTACGGCGCCGATGCCCTCCGCCGGCAGGCACAGGGAGCCGCGGACCATGCTCCGCCAGACCAGGTGGAAGAACCGCGCGGAGGTTTCCAGCCGGTCCTCCAGAAACACACCCGACAGGAACGGCCGCAGAATGCCGTCGATCACGGCGTCCGACAGTCCCGCCCGGGACAGGGCTTCCGAGGTGGGGCGGTCCCGGCACCGCCGGATGGCGGACACGGGCAGCACGGCGTCCCGCGCGGTGAGTGCGGCCAGCGCGGCCAGGTCGCGGGCCGGCAGCACCCGCCCCGGCAGCAGGGTCCCTGCCGCACCGGGCTCCTGGTCGGATCGGCGAGGCGGACAGGCCCGCCCGACGTGTGCGCGACGATCCCCGCGGTGAACGGCCGCAGCCGCAGGCTTTTCAGCTCCACGCGCCGCTTCACCTGCGGATACGAGGTGTTGAACACCTGGAATCCGCGGTCCAGCAGGAATCCGTCCCGCCGGTCCGTGCGCATCCGGCCGCCCACACCGTCGGACGCCTCCAGCAGGGCCACCCGCCGTCCGGCGCGGCACAGGTCCAGGGCGCACGCCAGGCCGGCCAGGCCGGCACCGACGACGACCGCGTCGGGTGCCCGGCGATGTTCGTCGCTCATACGTCTCCTCGATCGACGCCGTACCCATGGCACCCGGAGGCCGAAGCCGTCCGCCCGGTCTCCGTCCCGGCCAGGGCCGCGGTCAGCGGGCGCGGACCCGTGCCGGAACGCCGGCGCGAGCACCCGCCGGCGGACGACGCGGCAGTGACCACGGTCCAGCGAACCACGTTCCCCGGCCGGTACCCGGGCGCCACGGCCGAGAGCCGTCGGACGGCAACACGTCACGGGGACGCCGACGCCTCGTCACGGCGACGCCGACGCCTCTCTACGGGGACGCCGACCTCGTCACGGGGACGCCGACGCCTCCTCACGGGGACGCCGACGCCTCCAGGGCGGCGACCGCTTCGGCGAGCCCGGACGGGCGCGCCAGACCGGTCACCGCCTGCCCCGCCCAGCCGGGGCCCAGGGTCAGGACGACCGGCCTGCGACGGGCGCCGCGCACTCCCCACTCCATCGCGGCCACATGCTGGGCCAGCGGCCGGCTCGCGGTGGTGCGGGACTGCGCCCACAGTCCCACCGCGGCCGGACCGGTCCTGCGCACCGCCGCGACCAGCGACTCGACGGGCAGGGCACCGCCGAACATCCGCACCGGAACGCCTCGCTCCGTCAGCGCCGCGGACAGCACCTCCAGCGGCAGCGTGTGGTTCTCCCCGGTACGCAGGCGAGCACAGTGGTGGCGCCGGGACGGTCCGCGACCGTGCGGGGCGTGGCGCGTCGCAGGGCGCCGGAGACGTGCCAGGACAGAAAGTGCTCGACCTCGACGTACTTCTCGCCCGAGGTCTCCCATTTGCGGCCGACGGCTCGGAGCGTCGGCACGATCACCTCGGTCCAGGCGACGACCAGTCCGTGGTCGGCGATCGCGGCGAGCAGCAGTTCGTCCAGGGCCGCGGCGTCCAGACGCAGGGCGGCACGGGCGATTCCCCTGCACTCCTGGCGTACGTCGCCGAGCCGCAGGCCGCTGCCCGCCCGGCTCCGGCGCGAAGTCGCGGCACGTGGCGGTCCGGCGGCGCCACCGGACCGGGGAGCCGCCGCCGACGGCTCCCCGGTGAGCGCGAGCCGTGCCGCCTCGGCCGGCGGCAGCCCGGTCGCCGTCAGCGCGCACATCCGCTCCAGCCGCACCACGTCCGCCGCCGTCCAGCGCCGGTGCCGGCCGCCCGTGTGCGCGTCCGGCCCGAGCCCGTACCGGCGATCCCAGGTGCGGACCGTGGTGGGGGCCACGCCCAGACGCCGGGCCACCTCGCCGGTGGTCAGCCCGCCGCCCTGCCCACCGCCGTCGGCGACCAGGTCGTCACCGTTTTCCCTCTGCGCTCCCATGCCTCCACTGTACGACGCACAAACGACGCATGTTGCCTGCGTCGTTTGTGCGTCCAACACTGGGAGCACCCGCACGGTGGCGACGCAGCCGGACCGGCGGACTCGCCGTTCGGCGGACGGCCCTCCGTCCCCGTACGACGCACGGCAGGAGGAACGGCGATGAACACGCACCCGCGACCGACCACCACCCTCGTTCCGCCCCTGGAGGAGACGCGGTACGAGGAGGAACTGGCCCGCGGCCTCGTCGGCGCCGACGCGGATGCCTTCGCGGCCATCTACCGGCGCTGGGGCTCACTGGTGCACACGCTGGCCAACCGGTCCCTCGGCGACGCGTACGAGGCCGAGGACGTCACCCAGCAGGTGTTCATCGGCGCCTGGCGGGGGCGGCACGGCTTCCGGCCCGAGCGGGGCGCGCTCGGCGCCTGGCTGGTCGGCATCACGCGCCGCAAGATCGTCGACGCGCTCGCGGCGAGGACACGGCGCCTGGCCCTGGCCGAATCGGCCGCGCAGGACACCGCGCCGGCTGGACTCGTCCAGCAGGCGCCCGACGAGGTGCTCGACCGCGTGCTGCTCGTGGAGGCCCTGTCCCGGCTGCCGCACGCTCAGCGCGAGGTCCTGTGCATGGCCTTCTACGAGGACCTGACGCAGGTCCAGATCTCGGAACGCACCGGAGTGCCCCTGGGCACGGTCAAGAGCCACACCCGCCGCGGCCTGCACCGGTTGCGTACGGCCATCGACCAGGGCGACGCCCACGGCACCCGGCACCCGTAGTGCTTCGAAGAAGTGACGCCCCGGGCGCATCCACGGCGCCGCCCGCCCGCGAAACACCAGTGAGACTCCGCGACAGGCGGAGACTCCCTACGAAGGGATGATCCCCATGACTTCCCGGACCACCATCGCCGTCGCCGCCTCCGCCGGGGCCTGCGCCCTGGTCCTCGGCATGACCGCACCCGCCATGGCGGCGGCCCCGCCCAGGCGCAGGACAAAGCCATGGTGTCCGTCTTCCACGGCATCCCCGGCATGACGGTCGACGTCTACGCCAACGGCGACAAGCTGCTCAGCGACTTCAAGCCGGGCACGGTGACCGCCCCGCAATCCCTCGACGCGGGAACCTACGACATCCAGATCTTCAAGGCGGGCCAGGGCCCCGACGGCACACCCGCCCTGGAGAAGCAGGTGAAGGTACCCGAAGGCGGCAACGCCACGGTCGCCGCCCATCTCTCCGCCGACGGCAAACCCGAGCTGACGGCATACACCAACAACGTCTCCGAGGTGGACGCCGGCAAGGCCCGCCTGACCGTTCGCCATGTCGCGGCCGCGCCCGCCGTGGACGTACGGGCCGGCGGACAGCCCGTCTTCACCGACCTGACGAACCCCGGCGAGGACACCGCGGCGGTCGACGCGGGCACAGTGAAGGCCGACGTCGTCCTCGCGGGCACGAACACCGTGGCCATCGGACCGGCCGATCTCAACCTCAAGGAGGGCACGAGCAACGTCGTCTACGCCTGGGGCAGCGCCAAGGACAAGAACCTGGCCCTGGCCACGCAGACGTTCAGCGGTATGGAATCGACGCCCAACGGGGTGCACGCGGGCGGCAGCGGTGCCGCCGTCACGCCGAACTCCTCGGACCAGTGGCTGGCCTGGGCCGCTGCGGGCGGAGCCGTCGCGCTGACGGGTGTCGTGGTGGCCCGCCGGATGGCCGGCCGGCGTGGCTGACGCCGCGCGACGGCTGACCCGGCCGGCGATGGCGGCTGCCGCTCTGGCAGCCGTCCTCGCCGTTTCGGGCGGGGCGCCGGAGTACGCGTCCGCACCGGCGGACTTCGGCTCCGCACCCTCGCAGCGAGCGGCGGCGGCCCTGTCGCCCGGCAGTGCGGAGTCGCCGGCCGACACCGCCGCGGCCGCGCCGCCCGAACGTGTTCAGGTCCGCGACGTGGGTCTCGACGCGCGTGTGCGACCGGTCGGCGTGACCGGAGGGGAGCCATGGCCATCCCCGACGACCCCTCCGTCGCCGGCTGGTACCGCTACGGCCCGGTCCCCGGGAGCCCCCGGGGCTCGGCCGTACTCGTCGGACACGTGGACAGCGACACGGGCGCCCTCGGCGAATTCGCCGCCCTCTACGACGTACGGCCCGGTGACCGGGTCGAGGTCCGGCGGGCGGAGGCGGCGCCGGTCGTCTACCGCGTCGTCTCGCGCACCACCGTGCCCAAGGACGAGCTGCCGCCTTCCGTGTTCCGCCGGACGGGCGACCCGGTCCTCACGCTGATCACGTGTGCGCCCCGTTCGAACCCGAGCGCGGAGGCTACCTCGCCAACCTCGTCGTCACGGCGGAGCCGGTGCGCGGGTGACGGCGTCGCCTCCTGCGCGGTTGGCTCGTGCACGCGGACAGCTTGTACACGTGGCCGGCTCGTACGCGCGGACGGCTCGTACGCGCGGACGGCTCGTACGCGCGGACAGCTTGTACACGCGGACAGCTCGTACACGCGGATGACGAAGAAGCCCGAACTCAGGAGAGCGCAGTGAGCCATGTGGAGCCGTCTCACCTGGTGGAACTGGCACTCGGTCACGCGGGCGGCGACGAGGACGCCGATGCCCTGCGGCACCTCGCGTCGTGCCCGCGCTGTCGCCGTGAACTGGCGCGGACGACCCGCGTGGTGGCCGCCGCGCGCGGTGCGCGGGCGTCGGACCTGCCGGCGGCGCCGCCCGAGCGGGTGTGGCGGCGCATCGCGCAGGAGGTGCTGCGGGGGACCGACAGGCTCCCGCATCCCCACGGCACCCGGCTCGCCGGTCCCCGTGGTGGCGCCGCGAGGGCTGATGCCCGCCGCCGGACCCGAGGTGGACGCGGCCCGGCCTATCGACGCCGCCGCTCCCCTGTCCGGCTCAGGTGCGACGGGGCGGGGGTTCAGCAGGAGAGGGCCGGGACCTCCTCGGCGGAGTTCGGGCCGGCGACGTCCTGGACGGGGCGGGTGAAGCGGTAGCACTGCGTGGTGGTGGCGTCCGGGGAGCTGACGAGGACGGCGACGGTCACCGTGTCGTCCTCGCGTGCCGCGCTCCTGACGTCGTAGGTGCGCTGCCGCCCGGTCGGATCGAGTGCCTTGCTCACTCCGGCCCGCGTCAGGTCCTCGGTGTACATGTTCGCGATACGGGTGCGCGCGTGGTGGACCGAGCCGCTGATGGCGGTGGCCGGGCGGCACACGTCGGCGTCCCGCTCGGACACGCGTGGCGACCAGGTCCGGCCGGTATCCCGGGTGTAGGTGACGACGAAGCACTGGCTCACCCTGTCGGACCCGCCGCCGAGTATGGACGTCGTGTCGTACAGGGCGTCACTCGCGGCCGTCGCGCTGAACTCGTGGCGGGACGCGTCGTACGTGATCACGGGGGCTTGAGAGTGCCGCCAGATCACTTCCGTGAGCGCGTCGGCGTCGGTGGTGCCGGCCGTGCCGAGGGCGCGGGCCGTTTCCTCCGCCGTGTCGCTCGCGTCCCGGCGGATCAACGCGTACGCCTCGTCCCGGCGCTCGTCGTTGACCTTTGGGTCGTGCCAGCCCCGGTACCACAGCCAGGAGACGGCGGTGCCGAGGACGACGATCAGCACGGCCAGTACGGTGAGACAGCCGGTGGTCACGAGGCGGGTCGCCCGCCCCGTGACCACCGCACTGCCGGAGGTGTCAGATCCCACTAACTGCCTTTGTATCCGATGTCGGCCAGCTTCTGGTTCATGACCCCGGCGTAGCCCGTGGTGCCGGCGTTCTTCGGGTGGAACGACTCAAGACTGGCACAGAGGTTCTCGCCGGGCTTGGGCAGGCACGGGGCCTGGTTGGCCGGGTCGCCGTCGTGGAAGTCGCCGTCGCCCTTCGGGCCGGCGACGATACCGTTGATCCACTCGTCGGCGTCACAAACCCCGTGGCCCCGGAACGCGGGGATCGCGTCGGCGAACTCCACCTTGACCCCAGCCTTCTTCAGTTCCTCGACCTTGGCCTTCTGCTTGTCCCGGACGTAGTCGGCCAGCTCGTTCAACGCGGCGTTGGCCGCGGTGCACATGGTCTCGCTGATCAGACGGGGATAGCCCATGAGCACGATCTGCGCCTTCGACGCTTCATCCTTGATCTCATTGATGACCTCCCCGGTGGCCACGATCGCCTGGTCGACCTTGCCCTTGTAGCTGGCGGGGTCGCACCCCGCGATGACGTAGCAGTTGAGCACGGCGTTGGTGAAGTTGTCGCCGTCGTTGCCGCCGATGGTCAGCATCACCAGGGTGGTGTCATCACTGAGGACGCCGGAGTCGATCTGCATCTTCTCGCGATAGTTGCCGATCGACCCCCACTTGTTGGGGTCGCCCGTGAGCATCTGCCAGGTGTGCGCGCCCGAGCAACTGACGTCCAGGTAGTCGACGGCGGTGCTGCTGCCGTCCGAGAGGGCGCCGATGCTGGAGGTCTGGCCGGGCAACTTCACCTTGCGCGGCCAGGAGTTGGCGCTGCGCCGGCACGCGTTCCAGCTGCTCTTGCCATGACCCCGGTTCGACTCGGGCGAGTAACTCCCGGCACCCTCACCGGAGGTGTAGGAGTCGCCCATGGCGACGACCATGTGCTTCGGCTTGCCCGACAGGGGCTGGAAGGCGACCGCGTCCCAGGCGACGTCATCGTCCGCGGTGCCGTCCGCCGTGGTGTTCGTCAGCTCCACCCGCGGGGTGCCGGTGAAGCGGTAGACGCCCAGCTCCACCCACGTGTTCTCACCGAAGCGGGTGTTGACGTAGCGGTTGCGGTCGCCGCCCGCGACTCCCTTGATCACATAGTGGGCCTGCTGGGTGTGCGCCCCGGTGTCCGGCATGTGCGCGAAGACGCGTGCCCATTCGACGTTGCGGTCGAGGGTCCAGGTGCCGTCGATGGTCATCCGGCCGCCGTAGCCGCCGAGATGGGCGCTGTCGCGGGTATGTGTGTACCAGAAGTGGCCGCCGTGTCCGCCGCCGATCTGGTGCAGGTCGCCCTTGGCCTCGTACGGGCCGGCGTCCGCTCCGGTCGCCGCCGGGTTGGGGTAGAACGTGAACTGGAAGCTTCCGGCGTCCGTGCCGGACGAGCCACAGTCACTGTAGGTCTGGACGCCGTCGGGAAGGAGTCCACGATCAGCGCCCCGGCGGGTGCGGCGCCGCAATTCGAGTTGCCGTACTGCAGCCGGTGGCCGCGCCCCGGTTCCTCGCGCAGCGTCACGTACTTGATGTTCTCGTTGCCGCAGTCGAGGGAGCAGTTCGACTTCCATGTCACATTCGATCCGCGCCACCAGTACCTCTCGTAGCACTTCGCGTCGGGGCAGTCCGGCGGGTTGGCGGAGTCGCAGTTGTTCGTGGAGTTGCAGAACGCGTCCAGCTTCGGCGATATCTGGTCGCGCTGCAACGCGTTGACCCACCAGGCGGGCCGGAAACCGACGCTGGAGAACCCGGACTCGCCGGGCCAGTCCTGCCGGCCGTCGGTGCCGTACGAGTAGCCGGTGTCCATGGACCAGGCCACCCAGCCCATCACCTTCTCCTGGTAGGGCCAGTTCTGGGGCTTCGCGGCGTCACGCGGGTCGCTCATGAACGGGCGCCGCGAGGGCGGGTAGACGGGGTTCGCCGGGTTGTTGTACCAGCCCAGGCCCCACGGCTTGCCGTCGTTGTTGTTCGGGTTGAAGCCCAGGTTGTAGTTCCACAGGGCGGCGAACCAGTTCTCCGGCTTGGACGGGTCGTCGTTGTTGACCGTGATGGTCTGGCCCGAGGTGTGGAGCTGGTTCCACTTGTCCGCGAGGATGTACATCGACGCGGCGATGTTGACCGAGTAGTCCAGGGCGACGGCCTTCTGCGCGTTCGGCGCCAGCGAGGTCTCTCCCGCCTTCTCGTGCCCGGCGAGACGCATGCCGTCGGTGACCTGGCCGACGCCGTAACCGCAGTCCGACTTGTCCCACTTGACGCGCCAGTACTCGTCGGAATTGTCGCCGCTGTGGCCGTAGAACCCGGCGACCGCGGCCAGCGGGTTGCCCATCTGTCCGGGCACGGAGCCGGATTCGGCCTGCCACAGGTTCGACTCCTGGGCGAGCACCCCGAGCAGCACCTGGGCGGGGATGCGTCCGCCGCTGGTGCCCTTCAGCGTGGGCGGCGGGAAGAGGCCCTGCGGGTCGATGGTGCTGAGCCCTGTCTGGGAGCGCCAGCCTCCCTGCTTGATCCACTGGGCGCGCAGTTCACCGCGGATCGCCATGTTGACGGCCCACTCGACCTGGTTCGGGGTCGGCTGGAGCGCGAGCAGCTTGACGTCGTTGCGCGGCACGGAGCACCAACGGTCCGTGTCCACGGGGTTGTTCGCCCGGGCGTCGGCGGCCACTACGGCTCCCGCGCTCTGCTCGCCGGCGGCGGCGAGGACCGGGGAGAAGGACTCCTTCCCCGTGGCGCTGGTCGTGTCCAGGACCGTCTGGGTGAGCTTCTCACCGGTGGCGGTCGCGGTGCTCTCGACGGTCAGCGGTGTGGCGGTCTCGGCCGCGGGGCTCTGCCCGGTGCGGGCGGTGTCGGGGACGGTTCGGACGGGCTGAAGTCCTTGCCCGCGCCCTTGATGTGGTCCAGGCCGGCGCGTACGCCGGCGCCGAGGACGGGTTCGACGGCGAGCTTGCCGTGGCTCGACACGGCGGTGTCGGCCGGTACGTCCAGGACGGTCACGCCGCTGCCGGCCGCGGATTCCTTCTCGGCCTCCCCGGTGAGGAACACCCGTCCGCCCGCGCCCTGTTCGAGAGCGAAGTCGCCCAGCTTGCCGGACGCCAGCGTCGACGGCTTGCCGCTCCCGGTCCACAGCCGTGCCCGGGCGGCCTCCCCGAGCGGTCCAGGAAGGCGACCCCGTCACGCGTGGGGCGGATCTGGAACGGGACACTGTCCGCGCCGGTGAGGGTGCGGGACTTCCCGGCGGGGCTGACGTGGACGAGGTTGTGTCCCCGTGCGGCGACGAGGCCGTCGTCGACGGGCACGGCCGAGGTCACCTGACCGTTCACGGAGGCGTCCGCGGTGGTCTTTCCGCTGGTCGTCACGGTGAGCAGCCGGGTCTTGTGATCGCGGAACGCGGTGAACACGGCGGTGCCGGTCTCGGGGTTGCAGGTCGGATCGAAGTAGGCGAGCGAGGCGGTGAACGGGAGTTTCGTCACCGTGCCGGTCTTCACGTCGACTATGGCGGTGAACGCGCCGCCCTGCATCAGGTCCGGCTTGTTGGTGAACGTACGCGGCGCGTAGACGGCGGCCACATGGTCCCGGTCCATCGCACACGCGTTGCCGATCCACGTGTCCGCGGGCATTCCGGGTTCGGCGAGGGTGGCGACCGTCCGCCACTGGTACGCGTCCTTGCTGTCCGCGACGAGGATCTTCAGCCCGCCCGCGTCCGTCGCCGTCGTCACGGCCCGGTCGGCGGAGGACTTCCAGTCCTTGCCCAGCCTCTTGCCCGGGTCCTGCACACGGGCGGGCGGCTCCGCCGGGCGGCTGCTGTCGGGTTGCGGTGACGGTGGTGCGGGGCGGCCAGCGCCGGAACGGCTTGAACGAGCCCGGTCAGGAGCGCGACGGCCGCGAGGCCTGCGATCCTTCTTCGAGCGTTTCTTTCCACCTTCAAAATGCCTGCTCCTGTCAAGGTTCTGTAGATTTGGCATGCCCACGCCAGCGCACATGCCAGGCGTGATCTACCCCAGCCGGGTGACGACCAGTCATACGCATCGGCAATGACCCCTGTAGGTGGGGAATGGTCTGGTCCACTCCTCCTGAGCGGCGCAACTGTAGGCATCGCGCAGGTGTGCGGGGAACACGGCGGACGCGCATCGGCCGGAAACCGCCGTCCGGGCTGCGGATACGCGGCTCAGATTGGCTGGTCCTTGATCAACGGCGAATGACGGATGGGCTGTCCGCGACTGCTGCCGGGTGCCACGATCAGCCCGCGAAAGTGCTGCCGGCCGGCGTGTGGCGGCGGGCGCTGGGACTGGAGGCCGGCGTGGAGCGCGCTCGGGACGAGACACCGAGCGGGAAGCACGAGCCCGCGCCTGTGCGCGACCTCGGTGACCGTCACATCAACCGCGAGGCCCTCGGCTACGGCTCCACGGACGAGGCCGAGGGCTCCCGGACGCGGTGAGGACTCAACGCCCCGACGCGAACCGTACGAAGCGTTCCCAGCCTTGACGGTGCATGGCGAAGGGCGGGCGGGTCATGTCCTTGGAGTCGCGTACTTGGATGGCCTGTTCCGCGATCGCGACCTCCACGCAGTCGTCGCCCTGGGTGCCGCTGTAGCTGGACTTGAACCAGGCGAGTTCCGACATACCGCTGCTCATAGCTCTCCTCGCAGTCGCTCCAGCAGGTCCCGTGATTCCTTGGGGTTCAGTGCCTGTGAGCGCAGTGTGTCATAGCGTCGGCAGAGCAGACTCATCTCTTTCGCGTCGGAGATCAGCCGTCCGTTCTGTTGCCCCTCGGAGTAGCCGACTCGACGTCCCTCCGGGGTTTCCAAGATCCGCATAGGTCCGTCCAGGCACCCGTGGAACTCCAACTTCAACGGCACCACTTGAAGCGTCACGTTGCGCGGCGCGGTCAGCTCAAGCACATGGTCCAGCATGTTCGCCTGGACTTGAGCCCCGCCCAGCCCGCGTCGGAAAACCGACTCCTCCACGATGAAGCCGAACGGCACGGTCGGCCGCTCCCGCACCATCGCCTGCCGTTCCATTCGAGCCGCGACCTGCGCCTCTGTCTGCTCATCGGTCAGCAACGGGATGCTGTTGTCGAACACCGCCCGCGCATACGCCTCCGACTGCAACAGCCCCGGCACCAACCGGCATTCATACGTACTGAGACTCACCGCCTCCCGCTCCAGCCGAGCCCACCGCCGGAACCACGCCGCCAGCCCCGCCTCCCCCGCGTCAGATGCCGCGCAGCCCTCCGCAGCGCACCGGTGTTGCCCAGCGCCTCCTCCGCGCGCTCCACGAACGCCTCGTCCGGCATCCGGCGCCCCAACTCCACCGACTCCACGGTGTGCTTGGAGTACTGGACCCGAGCGCCCAGGTCGGCCCGACTCAGCCCCGCGTGCTCGCGCAGCGCCTGGACGAACGCCCCGAACGTCCGCAGGCTGTCCGACGGATGCGGCTCCCGCTCCCACTCCCCCACCGGAACCTCCCGCGCACCGGCGCTCACGGCCCCGGCCGCCGCCTCCCCCTCGACTCCGACCACGTCCATCCGCCGCCCCTTTCCTCGTCTCCACACCACACCGCGACGGCTCCTCACGCCGCCCGCACACACCCAGACTGACGGATCATCAGACGTACCGTCTACTCTTCGTGTCCGAACGCTGACTCACCGTACGGGGTGCCACACTCGTCCCCGCCGCCGTCCGACCGCCACCCTGAGGTCACCAAGAGCCAGGAGAAACCGTCCGCGTACACCGCTCACCTGCGGAAACACCGGGCGGCGGCCGGGCCTGGCGCGTCAGACGAGCTGGAAGGTGCAGTCATGCAGAACGGAACCAACCTCTACGCGCTCGACCTCAGCGGGGCCTCGTTCACGAAGGCGTGCGGCGGCCCCTGCACCGAGGGATGCGTGACGCTCGCCCGGATCGGCGAGGACGCCTGGGCCCTGGGCGACAGCAAGCGGCCGGACGCGCAGCCGCTGCGGTTCACCACGGAGGAGCTGGACGCGGCCGGTATCGACCCGGTGCGCTTCGGCATCGGCGTCTGACAGCCCTCCTCCCCTCCCGCCGGCCGGGCCACGCCCGGTCGGCGCTTCTCGAAGCGGGAACAGCCCATGCACCACCACGCCTACCTCTGGACCGGCCCGAAGGCACGCTTCGACGACGAAGCCCTGCGACGGCCACCGCACCCTGACGCGCCCCCGCCCGGAAGCAGGCCGGAACTGATCGAGCGCCACCGTCAAGTCGCCGCGGAGTTCAGCACGTCGGACCTCCCGCCGCTGGAGACGGCGTACTGGCTCGTCAAGCCCCGCACACTCGTCCGGGGGACGTGGGACGAGGCGAAGGAGGCGGCGGCCTGGCTCGGTGAACGGCTGGCCGAATACACCCCCGGTTCACATCGGAGGCCGACCGGGACACGGCACGCCTGGCCCGGCTGGTGGAGGCCGCCGCCGAACGGCTGCGCTCGGGCGTCGACGTGTCGTACGGCCGCTACCTCGAACGCCCCTCGTACCTCTCCCTGGCCGTGGTGACCTGCTCCCCGAACCGCGCGCTTCCTGGACTGGCCTGCCCGTGCGCGTAGCGCAGGCCCGGCACTGTCCCCCGCCCTGACCGCACGCCTCGACGTCGACCCCAGAGGAATCCACCAAACGGGTGATCACACATCAAAAGCCAACGAATGTTCTTGCTTCGCGCATAGTTTCACGCCATGCCCAATGTCAGTCACGACACTCTGCATGGCTTCCTGCCGGGACGTCCGAAAGCGCTGAACCGTGCGCTGGACCTCCTGGACCTCGGAATCCCGCCCGGTGTCACCACCGAGACTCTCCCGACGGACGCCTCCGGCGCTCCGAAGATGTTCACCCGAAGCATGGACTCCGTGCTGCGGGTGGTCCGTCCCGACGGGCACGATCCGTTCATCCTGCTGGTCGAGGCGCAGACCCGCATCGAGGCGAAGAAGGAGACCTCGTGGCCGTACTACGTCGCGTACTTGCGTGACCGGTACAAACTCGAGGTCGTCCTGCTGGTCCTGTGCGTGGACACGGCGACGGCGGCATGGGCGGCCAGACCTCTGCGCACCGGCCTGGGGCGCCCCACCCAGATGACAGTGCCTCACGTGCTGGGCCCGGCCAACGTTCCGCGTGTGAGCCGGGTCCAGGATGCCTCGGCCGACTTGGACTTCGCCGCGTTCAGCCTGTGGATCCACAGCAACGACCCGGACATCGAGGGCATACTGACGGTAATGGGCGAGGCACTGGCCCAAGACGCGGACCGCGAAGCGCGGGACGACCTGGCGGGACTCATCGAGGACGGCTTGGGCAGCGAACACGCCCGGAAAATCTGGAGGAACCTGATGGAAACCCTCTTCACCCCCAGGCGGGGCACGATCGTGGGCGACGCCCGCCTCGCAGGACAGGAAGAAGGACGCGAGGAAGGACGCGTGGCCGGAAAGGCCGAGCAACTACTGCGTCTGATGGAGCGCCGCGGCTTCCCGATGACGGAAGAGACCCGGCAGCGCGTCATCACCTGCACGGACATGCCGCTCCTGGATCTCTGGTTCGACCGCGCCATCGACGCCACCACCCTCGACGAGATCTTCGCCAGGCCCTCCGCCACGGACCGCGTCCCCGCCCAGAGCCCGAAATCCGAGGCCACAGCACCGTAAGCCTGATGTCGGGCGTCTTGTGGGTCGCGTAGTTGTCGAGGATCAGGTGGACCTGGAGGTCAGCCGGGACTTCCTTGTCGAGTCTGGCTAGGAACTTCTTGAACTCCACCGCCCGGTGGTGGCGATGCGGCGAGCCGATGAATTGCCAGTGGCGACCTCCAGGGCCCCGTTGGGGTTCTCCCTGGCCAGGCGCAGGACCAGTACACGGATCGAGCGCGCGGTGCGCGGCCGGCCGCCGCCCTGGGGCCGGGACCGGGCGGCATGCCGGCGGACGATCAGGTCGCGGTGCCGGCGCAGGACCGTATCCGGCCGGACCAGCAGTCGCATCCGGCGCAGCACCTCGCGGGGCGCGCCGTGGAGCAACGACGCTGACAACGCCCGGTCACCGGCGTCGAACCGGACCCGCTGCCTCGTGCAGCCAACAGGACCCTCAGCAACCTGTCGCTGCAGGTCAAGAGCACTTTCTGTGTCTCTGATCAACTCTTGAACAGCCCGCCTCGTGAAAGCGTGAGGTGAGAAGAGGGACAGTCGGAGAGCCAGCACCCCTCATGGGCACACAGGCGCGCTCATGACGAAATTGATTACCTCTTCCGCAGTGATCGCCCCCATGCTAACTTCTCACACTCCCAAGCAGGTTCATCACGATGGCCTGAAATTTTCGCGCCAATTTCGCGTCGCGCTGTACAGGCACCCATGACCAGGTGTCTCACTTGTCGCATCTGCTCTACCTCTTCACCAGTCAGTTCGGTGAACGTCCAGGGACGCACTCGTTACCTGGGCGCACCAGGCCTGACATCAGCGCCACTCCCCCACACCAATGAGTTGGGGCGCCCAACGCCAAGGGGGCGTCCCCTGAACTCACCTGCTCACCGAGTCCTGGAGACGTAGTGAAACCTGTTCCCAGATTGGCGCGCCGGATGCGCGCAACTACCGTACTGATCGGCTCCTTCGTGCTGGCGCTGTTCGTGGGCAGTGCGCCAGCCATGGGAGCGACGCCTGACATCCAATCCGAGCGCGCACTCCAAGTGCCCACCACCGGGCCGTTATCGCCTGAAGCCGCGCCAACCGGAAATGCGAGTCAAGGACCTCCTGTTGGGCCGAAGCCCGCGAAGTCACCAACTGTAGAGCCCGTATCGTTGTCGGTCGATGGACCCGTTGCCTTGACGGGGCGGGCGAGGGGCGGCGCGTCTCTCGAGAGTGCGAATATCACCGTATGGGCACGGGCGAACCGCGACGTTCTGAAGAAACTGGAGATCGGCGATTCCATTCCCCGCTTCCAGCTCCCCAGAAGCTCCGTAACGGTGGAAGGCGGCGAATTTGCCGTTGTCCTGGACCGCGCCAGCCTTGGCAAGAAGTACATAGGGGACGACGGCATCGTCAACCTCGAAATCGAAGCCTACGACCCCGCAAATAGTCAGTTGTCCTTTACGGGCGCCTCTATTCGGCACGCCGCCGGTAAGGATTCGACCGAGTGGGTGGACCCACTGGCTAACACGTCAGATGCGGCCGGCAGCCGATCCGTGAACGATGCGAAGCCGGTCTTCGTGGACGTGGTTATGCATCACGTTCCGGTCATGGCCGAGCAGCAAACCGATGGGGTCTCGGCGCAAGCCAGGCCAATCTGCGACGAAGAGCAGCTCCTCGGCGAAAAGAACGTGTGGGCAGACCTTGGTGAGACCTATCCGGTGGACGACGGCTTGGGGGCTTCAAGTTCACTGGAAGCGCGACTGCATCCTACGAGATGGCCGTGAAATTCTCGGGAGGGTTTGAAGGCTCTGGCTCTCAATCCACCACATCCGGTTACACGATGGAATGGCCTATAATTGGGACAGGGGTTTCCGCCTCGGCCGATGATCCACGCAAGTATCAGGTCGAGGTGAAATACCAGAACATCAAGTGCATGTTCAAGGATCAGTTTGGGACTCCCTTCCCCAATACGATCGCTATTTGTGGGTCCCGAAGGAGCACACGGGCGGGAGCAGGGACCTCCCGCTACCGCATCCGACGTGGGCCGACGGCGACACGACCCGCTGTAGCGAAGCGAACTCGGGCCTCTGGACGAAGAACACAGGTTCCGGTGGTTCAGAGCAGGCCGCTTGGGAAAGTCCTGACGCGATTCTCGGAGAAACCCTTGGAATCGGGATCAATCTCAGCGCGAAGCGCGAATGGGACACCGACTCCACTATCCAGTACAAAATGACCGACGGAGCAAACTGGCTGTGCGGTGTAGATGGCAAGCCATTACCCGCCAGTAAGGTCGCACAGTACTCCAAGGCGAAGCAGAGAAGTTGTGCGTACCAGACGCCGGTGGTCACTAACGTCAAGAAGAATGCAGCCCCGGAGACCGCGTTCAACAATTACGCGAAGTCAACGTCCCGCGGGTGGACCGGCGGCGACTCCACGTACTCAACGCTGCTGCCTGACGGGCGTAGATTGTGGATGTTCTCCGACACGTTTATTGGACCGCTCAATTCGAATGGCACTCGACCTCTGAGCGCGCCTCTCATCAACCAGTCGTTCGTCGTGCAGAGCGGCAATTCCATGTCGACCATAACCGGCGGCAGCACGAGCGACCCGCAGGCGCTTCGCCCACCGCCGGCAGCAAACGAGTGGTACTGGCTAGGTGATGGCACGATAGGCGAGGCGGATGGAAAGGAACGCCTGCAGATCGTTTTCCACAGATGGGAACGGTTCGCCCCGTACGGAGTATGGGACATCCGCCTCGCGGGCATTGAGGTCAGCACTTTCGATCTCAATAACCTCAGCACTCCCATAAGCTCCAAAAACTGTCCAACAAGCCTGCTTACATCCAGTGGGGTCCGGGATCTTGCCTCCGTCACAAAGCGGAGACGGATACACCTACATCTACGGCGTGCTGGATGCCCCGGTCAACAAGTCGATGAGAGTCGCACGCGTCAAGGGGCGGGATCTGTCCAATGTGAGTCATTGGATGTATTACGACCCCGAAAGGAAGTCGTGGTCGACCGATGAACGCCGGGCCGGCGAGGTCGCTTTTGGTGTCGCCAATGAGTACAGCGTTTCGCGATGGAATGACCAGTTCGTCATGGTCAGCCAGGACACCATTCAAGCGTTCAGCACAAAAATCGGAATATGGTCCAGCTGTTCGCCGTGGGAAACGGCGAGTCGGTAACCGGGTTCAGATTGCATAACTACTTCTACGAAACGCCGGAGACCGGCCTCTGGGGCAGCTACGGGGACAAAAACATCTTCGCATACAATGCCCACGTCCATTCCTCACTCACGTCCGGAGGCCAATGGACTCTCTCCTACAACGTCAACACCTTCGACGCGACAGTAGGCGAAAAGGGTTCTCACTACCGAGATCCCAGCATCTACAGGCCGCGCTTCGTATCCTTCAATATCATGGCAGGTTCGGCAGCCAAGCAGGGTGATTCAGCTACTGTCAACGGACGGCCGCCCGGTGTTGATGCGGCAGGAAAATCCTGCAATTCCTGCATGGGTGTTCCTCGATAGCGCGTAAGGGCTCAGCGCGATAGTGCAGCAACGGCCCGCCTGGGACGTTCCCCGCGAACGTCCCAGGCGGGCCATTTGGCGCGTATAAACATGGACGGTCACAGGTAACGCTCACCATCTCCTTGAGTGATCTACACGGTAAATGACGTCCTCTCATGGCTGTCCCCGTAACTGATCAGGTGAGTCGACAGTCCTCCGCTGAACAGCGAGGATGTGGGGTCATCGATCCGTTCGTCCATGGACTGGGGACAGCCCCTCATACCTCTCCCTGGCCGCGGTGACGTGCTCCCCAACCGAGCGCTTCCCGGACTGGCCTGCCCGTGCGCGTACAGCCCCGGCACTGTCCCCCGCCCTGACCACACGCCTCGGCGTGGACCCCTGGAGGCTTCCACCAAACGGGTGATCACGCCTCAAAAGCCAACGGATGTTCTTGCTTCGCGCATAGCTTCACGTCATGCCCAACGTCAGTCACGACACCCTGCACGGCTTCCTGCCGGGACGTCCGAAAGCGCTGAACCGTGCGCTGGACCTCCTGGGCCTCGGAATCCCGCCCGGTGTCACCACCGAGACCCTTGCGACGGACGCATCCAGCGCCCCGAAGATGTTCACCCGGCAGATGGACTCCGTGCTGCGGGTGGTCCGTCCCGACGGGCGCGACCCGTTCATCCTCCTGGTCGAGGCACAGAGCGGCATCGAGACGAAAAAGGAGACCTCGTGGCCGTACTACGTCGCGTACTTGCGTGACCGGTACAAACTCGAGGTCGTCCTGCTCGTCCTGTGCGTGGACAAGGCGACCGCGGCATGGGCCGCCGGACCTCTGCGCACCGGGCTCGGGCGCCCCACTCAAATGACAGCGCCTCACGTGCTGGGCCCGGCCAACGTTCCGCGTGTCAGCCGGATCCAGGATGCCTCAGCCGACCTGGACTTCGCCGCCTTCTGTCTGTGGATCCACAGCAACGACCCGGACATCGAGGGCATAATGACGGTAGTGGGCGAGGCGTTGGCCCAGGACACGGACCACGAAGCGCGGGACGACCTGGCGGGACTGATCGAGGACGGCTTGGGCAGCGAACACGCCCGGAAAATCTGGAGGAACCTGATGGAAACCCTCTTCACCCCCAGGCGAGGAACGATCGTGGGCGACGCCCGCCTCGCAGGACAGGAAGAAGGACGCGAAGAAGGACGCGAAGAAGGACGCGAAGAAGGACGCGAGGAAGGACGCGTGGCCGGAAAGGCCGAGCAACTACTGCGTCTGATGGAGCGCCGCGGCTTCCCGATGACGGAAGAGACCCGGCAGCGCGTCATCACCTGCACGGACATGCCGCTCCTGGATCTCTGGTTCGACCGCGCCATCGACGCCACCACCCTCGACGAGATCTTCGCCAGGCCCTCCGCCACGGACCGCGTCCCCGCCCCCGCCCAGAGCCCGGAACGCACCGCAGTCCGCAGCCAGGAGCCGACGGACCCCGGGCCCTCGGCCGACTGACACCAGAAGCGCACACCCGGCCGCACCCCACTCCGGGGTGCGGCCCGCTCGGTTCACGGCTCGGTCCCCACCGCCTCGCGAATGCCCGTTCCGGAAACGCATGGACCGATGGCGCTCGGTGGGGAGGGTGTACCGTCCGGGTTCGCCGGACGGCACACCCGGGTCGTACAGCTCAGCGCGGACCGCGCCGCCGGACGGTGGGCGCACGGAGGGTGCGACGGGTCCCGGCACTCCGCGTCCGCGGAGGGCCGGCGTCGAATCGCTTCGCGTGCCTCGCGGCATCCCGTTCCCTGATCGCCTCCTCCTCGGGCGTGAACTCGGACCCCTGGGGATCACGGTGTAGCCGGGCCAGCCTGCGCCTCGACAGCCGAACGTCCGCGGGCGACTGGCGGAACCCGTGTCACAGCGTCAGGGCAGGTCGTACGGCTCTGCGGGCTCAGGCTCCCACGGTCCCGTCGACACCTTCCCGCAGGAAGTCCGCGTGCCCGTTGTGACGGCCGTACTCCAGGAGCACGTGCACCATCACCATCCGCAGCGACACCTCCTCGCCCCACCGCGGCTGATACCCGGCCCGGTCCAGGGACTCCGCCTCCCGCTCGACACGACGCGAGTTCTCCACCTCGGCCTCCCAGGCCGCGAACGCCTCATCCCTGGTCGACGCGCTCGCGTCGTACGCCGCCTGGAAGTCGACCTCGTCGGACCAGACCATCGGTGCGTCGTGGTCCTCGAACACCCGGCGGAACCAGGCCCGTTCCACCTCCGCCATGTGCCGCACCAGACCGAGCAGCGACAGCGTGGACGGCGGCATCGACCGCTGCCGCAACTCCTCGTCGGTGAGCCCTTCGCACTTCATGGCGAGGGTCGCGCGGTGGTAGTCGAGGAAAGCCCGCAGCATGTCGCGTTCGCTGCCGAATGTGGGCGGTGCTGTGCGGGGGTCGCCGGTCACTGGTCGCGCTCCTCATCGGTGTCCGCGTGGAGGGGCCAGTATCCACTCCCTCGGCCATCCCCGCGGGGGCCGCCGAACGCGGGAACCCTCAGCCACTTCCGCGCGTTCCTCACACAGCGTCGCGGAAATCCGGCGTACCGCCCGCTTCCCCCGTTCGTACGCCTACTCTCCGTACGGGGCGCGGCACTCGCGCCTGCCCACGCCGGGCCGCCACTCTGACGCCATGAACCACGCAACACCCCAAGTGGGCGCATCCGTGTGCACCTTCACCCAGCTGCTGTCGTCCACACGGCGGGGTGCCCGTCTCGCCCGGCTGCTGGCGGTGACCGAACTACGCTCGCGGGGCGTCTCGCAGGAGCTCACGGAGCGTACCGAACTCGTCGTCGCGGAACTCGCCGCCAACGCCGTCCTGCACGGCCGTCTACCCGGCCGCTGCTTTCGGCTCACCCTCGTCCTCGACCCGACCGCCGCCCACCTCCGCATCGAGGTCAGCGACGCGCGCGGAGACCTCCACCCACACCCCCGCCCCACGTCCGGCGCACCCGACCCGCTCCCCACCGGCGGACGCGGCCTGTCCCTCGTCACCGCCCTCGCCGACCACTGGGACTGCGTCCCCTACCCGCCCAGCGGCAAGACCGTCCGGGCGGTGCTGATGACGCCGGCCGGCGCGTGACGCTGTCCGCTGAGGGGCCCGTGTGACGCTCGCCGTCTCCAGCAGGGCAGGGGCACGGGATCCCCGGACCTTCGTGCCCGGTCGGGATGTGCCCCTTCGGGCAACTGGTCGTGCCCTCGGTTTCGTCCGTTCGGCTCTGTATGCCGGGCCGGTCGTGTACCAGCGTGGGCGGCTCGGTCCATCAGGTCACCGGAGGATGTCATGCGCGCTCAGCGGACCGCCCAGCAGGCCGGCGACGAGAAGCTGCGTTCCGCCGGCGGGAACGCGCGGCGGCCGTCCTCCGCCGTGAGCCCGACGGCGTTGTCGGCCCTTCAGCGTTCGGCCGGGAACGCCGCCGTCTGCCGCATGCTCGAGGAGGGCCGCCGGCGGTGCGGCGGTCTAGCGTGCACGACGTGCTGAGGGCTCCGGGGCGGCCCCTGGATCCCGCAGTCCGGGCCGAGTTGGAGCCCCGGATGGGGGCGGACTTCTCCGGCGTCCGGGTGCACGACGACGCCGCGGCCCGGGCCTCCGCCACCGAGGTCGGCGCCCGCGCCTACACCTCGGGGCGTCACATCGTCGTCGGCGAAGGCGGCGCCGACAAGCACACCCTGGCCCATGAGCTCACCCACGTCATCCAGCAGCGGCGGGGCCCGGTCGCCGGCACCGACGACGGCAGCGGGCTGAGGATCTCCGACCCTGCCGACTCCTTCGAACAGGAAGCCGAGGCGAACGCCCGCCGGGTGCTGGCGGACCAGGACCACACCCCGGTCCAGCGGATCGCCGACGGACCCTCGCGCCGTCCACCACGGTCCAGCGGATGAGGGACGAGGAATTCGATGATCTGATGAACGATAGAGATATGGACGCGGCGAGCGACGAAATGGAATACGAATTCGCGTTCGAGGACGCGTTGCGTTTCGCCCCTCCCGGACCCGGTTCGGAGGAGGGGTCCGGCGAAGAGGCCGTCGAGAAGGCCACGGACGGCGCGTCCCGCCTGAAGCGCGCCAACGAGCGCAGTTCGGCGCGCGGGGTGCCGGCGAAGAGCACCCTGGTCGGGAGCAAGCCGCAGACGCCGTTCGGCACCGTTTCCCTGAACCAGGGATACCAGGGAGACCTGGGGACCGTGGTGAAGAGCAGGAAGGACAACTTCCCCGGGACCGAGGGGCGGGACTGGGAGAGGTACCGCGATCTTCTGCCGCATCTGAGCGCCGCGCAGCGAGTGGCCCTCGCGGACGCGGTGGGGACGGGTTCGCTGGCCGCCGGTTCCTCCGGCCTCTTCCAGGAGGACAGCGGCGCGCGACGTGCCGCCGCCGTGCTGTACGGCGTGGCGCGCAACTCCGAGGAACTGCGGTTCCCCGGAGCGGGCAAGGCCCTGCGCGCGGCGTTGCGGAAGAATGGCGGAAACTACTCCGTGGAGGAGTTCTACGAGAGCTTCCCGATGGCGAAGCCCGGTGGCGCGGGGTCCTTCCGGGGGACCCCGAGCTGTCGTCGGCGACGCTGGCCACGCTGGAGGCGATGTCCGAGTCCTCCGAGGAGGAATGAGGGGTTCGGCTACCGGCCGACCAGGTGAGGCGTCCCGTCCGGACGCGGAACGGGTTTCAGGGTGACCTCGATGCGGTGGGTGGCGTCGTGGCTCACCGAGCCGCCCAGACGGGCCTCGACGACACCCAGGCGCAGACCCGCCCCGCCCTCGCCGGCACGGTGGAACTGGACCGAGAACTCCAGGGTGACCTGCTCCACATGGAACCGCCAGTCACTCTGCGCGCCCTCGGTCTGGGCCCGGGCCAGTTCCGCGCGTACCGTGCCGATGGCCTCCGCCAGGCCGATCGGTTCCCCATTGGTCATATCAACACACCGCCACTTTCGATTGATTGAGCGGTCCACCCTTCTCACAAGTCTAGGGACGTCCCACGTTTTGCACGTAATGTGAATCGGTATGGGGGAACTGCGTGCGGACTGGAGACTCAGACTGCGACGCGAGGACGCGCACGGCCCGATTCGGGGCGCCGGCGTGCTCGTCGACCAGTACACGGCGCTGACCTGTGCGCATGTGGTGCGCGATCCGAATGCCGTCATGTGGCTGGAGTTCGCGGAGAACGGCGGGCTGCCGCCGGTGTCGGCGCGGGTCATGCCCGGGGCTGGCTGCCGGCGGTCGCCGGTGGCGAGGATGTCGCCGTGCTGCGTCTCGACAGCCCCCGCCCACAGGCGCGGCGGGCACCGCTGGACACCCGGCTGTGGGGCGGTATGGAGGTGTACGCGACCGGTTACGCGGAGGGCTTCGACGACGGTATGAGTCTGTGGGGACGCATCGGCGGCGCGAGCGGGGAGCATGTGCAGCTCGACGCCGTCACCAGGTCGGAGGTGGTGCGGGCCGGGTTCAGCGGTGCCGGTGTGTGCACCCGGCCGTACGAGGGGCGGCCCGCGCGGGTGGTGGGGCTCGTCGTGAGCTGGCGGGGGACGTGGGCGCAGCCCTGCCGGAGGACAACCGGCTCTCCTTCTCCTATCTGATCCCTGTCGAACGCATTGCCGAACTCTCGCCGGTCGTCAAGGAACTGAGTTCCCCCGGCGCCTGGGATCACGGGTTCGAGGAGCGGTTGGGCCGGTGGTTCGACGATCCGGACGAGGACCCGGTGAAGATCACCGTGGTGGCTCCGGGGAGCGGGAAGGAGCGCTCGCTGCGGCATCTGGCGCACCGCGCCCACGTCGTCCACCAGGGCGGGGCCGGCAGGCCGGAACTCATCGACCACGCCCTCGATCAGGTGACGTTCCCCGCCGGTGAGTACCTCGCGTACTGGTACTGGCTGCGCGGTGCCAAGGGCCGGCCGGCGCAAGCGGGCGACCGTGCGCCCTGCGGCCGGTCACGGTGCTCGTGGACGGGCTCGACGAGGAGGCGCGGCCGGGGCCGCTGATCGAACTTCTGGCCAGGTTACGGGTGTTCGGGTTCCGGCTGCTGCTCGTCTTCCGTCACGAGGGCGGGCCCGGCTGGACCGCGTGCCGTGATCTTCTGCTGCTGCCCGCGCTGCTGCGGCACGCGGACGGCCTCCTCGAACGCCTGAAGAAGGCGGAGTCCAGCGGGGACGTACAGCGCGGCATCGTCAACAGCGCCTCCCTCGGCTCGGTGACCGAGACCGCCGACCGGCACCGGGCCACGCGCCGGCTCCTCGAGGACGTGCGCGATCCGCAGCAGCGGCTCAACCGGCTGCGCGCGCTCATCAAGACGCTGCGCGCCGATCTGAGCAAGGCAGAGCGCACATGACCGGCTGTCCGCACCGGCGATTCTCCGGGGGCCCCTGCGGCGGCACGGTACTGCCCACCGGCTATTGCGGCGCGTGCGGCCGTGCCCAGCACGCGCCCGGACTTCCCGAACTGCCTGTCCAGGCATGGGAGTTCGGTCCCCGGGAACTCCTCGAACTGCCCGAGCGCGAGCCGCGTCCCGCCGAGGACCGTCTCATCCGGGCCGAAGCGCCGCTGCGTATCCGGATGAGCTGTTCGGCCGTCGGCTGCGCCATCACCTTCGCGCCGCCCTACACCGAGGGGCCGGTGCCGCTCGAGGGGTTCTGCCCGGCGTGCGGGGCGCGCTACTCGTACCGGCCCGAACTCACCGAGGGCGAACTGCTGCGCGGCCAGTACCGGGTCATGGGGCCCATCGCGCACGGCGGGCAGGGCTGGGTCTATCTGGCCCAGGACACTCATCTGGGTGACTTCGTCGCCGTCAAGGGGCTGCTCAACCGGTACGAGCAGGACGGCGCCCGGCTCGCCGACGTCGAGCGCCGCAATCTCGTCGCCATACGGCATCCCCGTATCGTGCAGATCCGCGACTTCGTCGCCCGCACGGACGACGGCGGGCAGGTCACCGGCGGCTACATCGTCATGGACGACGTGGGCGACGGCACCCTCGCGAAGGTCGCCGAGGAGGTGCGGCGCGGGCAGTCCGTACTCGACATCGAGCATGTCGCGGCGTACGGCTGCCAGATCCTCGAGGCCTTCGTGCATCTGCACGCCGACGGCGAACGGGTCTTCGTGTACGGGGACATGAAGCCGTCGAACGTCGTGCACCACCGGGACGGCATCAAGGTCATCGACCTCGGCGGGATGCGCGAGCAGGGCCAGAGCCTGCCGCCCGCCCATGTCACGGCCGACTACATGGCGCCCGAGACCGGGACGTCGGCCGTGCCCACGGTCGCCCACGATCTGCACACCGTCGGTGTCACCCTGCGGGAACTCGCCCGCTGGGCCGTGACCGAGGTGCCCGGTCTCGGCACCGCCTCCTTCCACCGGGTGGTCGACCGTGCCGTACGCACCGATCCCGGCCGACGCTTCGCGGACGCCCGCGAGATGGTCGGCCAACTGCGGGGCGCCCTGCGGGAGATCCGCGCGCTGCGCGGCAAGAGCGATCCGCCGGAGCCCTCCGACCACTTCCGGCCGTCGGTCCGGCTGCTCGGCGCCCGGCTCGGAGCGGTGCCCGGCATCGAGCACTGGCTGAACCGGCCGCACCGCGACCGGTACGCGCCGCCCGTGGCACCGACCCTCGACCTCTGCGCGCCCACCCCCGCCGAGATCGCCGCCTGTCTGCCGGTGCCCAGGCCCTATCCGGGCGATCCGCAGGCCGCGCGGTTCGAGGTGAGCAGCGGCTACGACCCCGACCGCCTGCTGGAGCAGGAGGACGAGAGGCCGCACTCGGTGGAGATCAGCCTGCACAACGTGCGTGTCCTGCTGGGCCATGACACCCCCGGCGACTGGCAGCGGGCCCAGGAGGAACTCGACACCGCGGACTCCATCCCCGGACCGTCGGCCGTACGGCGGTGGCGGCTGGAGTGGCACCGCGCCCTGCTCGCGCTGCGCGGCGCCGAACTCGACGAGGACCCGCGTCAAGTCGTCCAGGCCCGGGACCACTTCAACGAGGTGCACCTCGAGATGCCCGGCGAGTACGCGCCCAAGCTGGCCCTCGCCTACTGCGCGGAGTGGCTCGGCGACGCGACCGCCGATCCCACCGCGGAGGAACTGTACGAGGCGGTGTTCGCCCGCAATCCAGCGCACGGCGGCGCCGCTCTGGGGCTGGCCAGGCTGGCGCTGCGGGCGCATGACCGGCAAACGGCCATCGACGTGCTCGGCCGGGTGCGGGCGGGGACGCTGGACCACACCGTCGCCCGGATCGCGTCCCTGCGGATCCGCGCGGCCCGGCTGCCCGGGGACGGTGATCCGCTGCCCGTGCCCGGCGAGGTCGACGCGGCACTGGCCGAGCTGCGGGGCATGGAGGGCCGGCGTCCGGGCGACGGGGAGCCGGGCCTGTCGGAGGACGAGGCGCTGCGGCTGAGCACCGAACTCCTCGAGTGGAAACTGGACGCGGTGCACGGCCTCGGTGACCGTCCCGGCCCGCCGGGCAGCGGCGTTGGACGGCTCACGGCCCGTGCCCTGCGCCGGCTGAGCGCTCCGGAGCGGGCGTTGCGCGAGCAACTGGAGAAGCAGTACAAGCGGCTGGCGACACACCATCAGGCCGAAGCGCGCGAGGACCTCGTGGACCTGATGCACGCGGTACGGCCGCAGACGGTGATCTGACGCATGGGAGGGGAACGGTGCCCGGCGACGAAGGGGAAGGAGCGGTGACGCAGGAGATGAGCATCCCCACCACCCGGCCGCCGCAGCCGGGCATCCGGCTGCACGTCGATCTCGGCGGCGATCCGCGCCCACACCGCAGCGCGAAGATCGAGGCGCATCTGCGGGTCGACGTGGCCGCCGACGGCGCCCCCATCGACCTGCCCGCCGTCCAGCTCGCCGTGATGATCGCGGTGGACGTGGCCGAGTCCAACCGGGCGGCCGTCCGGCACGCCCTGCCGGCGGCACTGCGCGCGCTGCCCGACCGTATCTCCTTCACCGTGCTGGGCAGCGGGCCGCAGCCGGTGCGGTGCTTTCCGCGCGATGACGACGAGTGGGCCGTCGCCGACCAGGGGTACGACGCCGGGCCGCGTTCGTGTCGGGCTCGCTCCCGCTGCACCGGGAGGAGGCGCGTCCCGCCGGGTACGCCGCCTGGGTGGCCAGTGCGCGCGCCCTGCTCACCGGCCGGCCGGTGTCCGTACGCCATCTGGTGCTGATCACCGACGGCAGCAGCTTCTCCGACGAGGACCGGCTGGAGGAGGAACTGGACGCCTGCGCGGGCCAGTTCACCTGCGACGTGTTCGCCGTGGGGGTGGACTGGAAGCCCGACCCGCTGCTCCTGCTGGCCGAACGGCTGCACGGTACGGCCGAGTTCGTCGACGAGGGGCTCGGGCGGGCGATCACGGGGCCATTCAGCGGCTGCGCCGGGTGCACACGACGCAGTTGCCGATCGAGGTGACGGTACGGCCTTCCGTACGGCAGGTGTCGCTCGCCGAGAAGACGCCCCGGCCGCACCGGATCGGCGGGCTGCCCGAGAAGGACCGTCCGCACCGCTGGTGCTTCCCGACGTACCGGTGGGAGCAGGGCCGGCGCGACTATCTGCTCACTCTGGTCGCCGACTCGGACGCGGACCCGCTGGAGACGGAGCTGCAGTTCGCCATGGTGTCCATCGGGGACGTGCACGCCCCGGTCACCGCCCGCTGGCATCATCCCGGGCAGTCCCCGCACCAGGAGCTGGCGGGCGCCGACAGCGTACGTACCCTCAACGCCACCGCCCGGATGCGCAGTGCGCTGCGCCGGGGCTCGTCGCCCTTCAGGAGAACCGGCGGGAGGTCGCGCTGGAGCAATTGGGGCAGGCCGCCGCGCTGGCGGTGCGGCTCGACGCGGAATGGGTGCTGGACGAGATCCGCACGGTCGCCGATATCGAGGACGCGGCCGAGGGACGGGTCGGGCTGCGCAGCGTCGACGCCGGCACCCTCGGCCCGATGATCCTGCGCGCCGGGTCCCGCCCCGAAGGGCCGCTGAACGCCTCCGTCGCCGCCCGGCCGGGACCGCGCTGCCGCGGCTGCGGCACCCCGGCGGGCAGCGAGGCCAGGTACTGCATCACCTGCGGGGAGAAGCTGCTGTGACCGCCGCGACCTGGCTCCGGTACTCTCCGGCCGCGCTCTGGCTCCAGTACTCTCCCGCCGCGCTCTGGCGCCGCTGTCTGAGCGGGCTGCGGACCCGGCGGCTGCTGGAGCTGCATCTGGTCATGCTGCTCGTGCTCACGGCGGTGGCGGCGACCGCCCTGTTCCTCTCCGGCCGTCAGGCCCAGCGGAGCGCCGATGCCCTGGCGGTCCGGGAGGCACCAGCCGTCCAGGGACTCGCCGCCAGCCGGCTCGCGGCGCTGCGGGCCGATGAGGAGATCGCCAGACTGGTGAAGAAGAAGCTCATCGGCGTCGCCGGCTCGGGCGAGGCCTACCGGTCCCAGCTCTCGGCCGCAGACCAGGGCCTGTCCCGGATCGCCGACCGCACCAACCAGGACCTCGGCACGATCAAGGGGCTGCTCGCCACCTACAGCGACTCCCTCGCGCGCGGTACGTCCCTCTACCGGGACGATCCGCTCATGCGGACACAGCGGCTGCGGCAGGCCGAGTCGCTGCTCACCCGCGAAACGGTGGGGTCGCGCCGCGCCTGAAGGTGCTGCAGAGCGCGCAGTTGGAGCACGCCGAGGCCACCGCGGCCATGGGATGGTGGCAGCACGCCGGCTGGTGGACCGCCGAGATCGCGTTGTCCGGCGCGGTGCTGACGCTGCTCTCGGCGTTGTTCGTGCTGCGCGACCGCTGCGGCCGGGACTGGAATCCGTATCTGCTCGCCGCCCTCGTCCTCACCGTGCTGCTGGCCGTGGTCCCGCTGATGACGGCGTACTCCACCCAGAGCGACCTCGACGGCGTACTCGAGGACTTGCGGCGGATCACGGAAATCTCCTGGCAGGGCGGCGCGACGGAGGCGGCGCAGCGGAACGTCACGGAGATGTCCGAGGAGGTCCGTCGGCAACTGGCCGGCGGCACCTGGACGGATTCGGTGTACCGGGGTGCGCTGGTCGGCAGTCTGCTGGCCGTGGTGCTGCCCGCGCTGGGGCTCGGACTGCGGCTCGACCGCGACTACTGGAGGCGATGGTGACCCGGCGGTTCACGATGCTGGTGTTCGGGGTGGTCATGCTGCTGATCACGGCCGTCGGCCTGGTGGTGGTCTGGTCGCAGCACGACGACGAGAAGCCGGTGACCATCCTCGGGACGTGGACGGCGGAGCAGGCGGACCATTTCGAGGAGGTGCTGCGCGGCTTCGGCATCCCCTTCCACTACCAGGGCACGGCGGCCCTGCGGGAGGTGCTGCTCTCCAAGGTGCAGGCGGGTGACCCCCCGGACATCGTGATCATGCCGGGGCTCGGTGAACTCGCCGAGTACGCCGGCCGGGACCTGCTGGAGCCGCTGGACAAGCTCTACGTTCCGCAGGAGTACGAAGCCCCCTGGATGCCGCCCGCCTCGTCCCCCGGACCCGTGTACTGGGTCCCGGTCAAGGCCGACCTGAAGAGCATCGTCTGGTACCGCGAGGGTGACACGCCGCCCACCTCATCCGCTCCGCTGGGGAGTTGGTGCATCGGCATGGGGGACGACGGCACCTCCGGCTGGCCGGGCACCGACTGGATCGAGGACCTCGTACTGCAGCGGGCGGGCCCGGACCACTACGAGAAATGGGCGCTCGGCAAAGGCAAGTCGAAGTGGTGGAGCAGCGATCCAGTACGCACCGCCTGGGAGGCCTGGGACGGTCTGCTCCGGCAGAACCCTGAAGCGGCCCGTCGGGCACTGCTCACCGACCATCGTGGCGCACCGGACGGCGAAGGGCTGCTGTTCGACGACAAGAGTACGTGCGGGCTGGAGCATCAGGGCTCCTTCGCGCTCTCCTTCTACAAGACCGCCGCGCCCCACGCCCTCCTGACCGACTCCGCCCCCCTGCTGCCCGAGGGAAACAGCCAGGTCCGGGCGCACGAGGTGAGCGGCGACTTCGCGGCCCTGCTCAGCGACCGGCCCGAGGCGCGGGACCTGATCGAGAAGCTGGCCTCGAAGAAGGGCCAGCAGGAGTGGGCCAACCGGGCGCACGTCTTCTCGGCGAACCGTCGGGTGACACCGCCGGACGACGCGGTCCGGGGCGAGATCGCCCGGCGGCTCGCCCGGGGGCCGCGCTGTCTGGACGCCTCGGACGTCATGGCGCCCGCCGTACGGGACGCGTTCTACGAGGCCACCCTGCTCACCGTCGCCCGCGCCGCCTCCGGACGGAACGCCGGCATCGGCGGCCTCCTCAAAGACGTACAGAAGGTCCAGGACGCCCAGTCCCGGGTGGACGGGGTGGCTCCGCAGACGGTGTGCAGCAGAGAATGACCGCCTCCCCCGCTCACGGTTCACCCGCGGTAAGGGTGCGGCGAATTCACCGGCAACCGAAGATGACCGCCATATGAACGATTCGCTGTACTGAATTCCCCGCGAAGGAATTCTTCGAATGCTGTTAATGTGCCGCGTCGTGAACAACTCGGTGATGTCGCGGCCCCGTACGCAGGCGCCCGCCCGGACGCGGGTGCGTGCCGCGCGCCTGGCCGTCGGGGGCGTGGCAGGGGCGGTGCTGGTCTGGTCGGTGGTGACGGCACGGCTGCACGGGGACATCCGCTATGTGCTGGCGTGTCTGCGGAGCGGTGCGGCCGCCGGTATTTCACCGTCCGAGACCTTTACTCACCGTCCCTATTTCTATCGGTGGTTCCTTTACGGTCTGGATCAGCTGACCGCGGGGCCCGTCGTGGTGCGGGAGGCGGTTCTGCGGGCCGCCGGTGTGCTGTTGTGCCTCGCCGCCGGACTCGCTCTGGGTGCGGCGCTACGGCGGCGACTGCCGGGGCGGGAGGCGGATCTGGCCGGGGCGGCGGTGGCCCTGGCGCTCGCGCTGGCGCCGCGCACCGACTTCCTTCAGCCCGAGTGGACGGCCGCGCTGCTGTCGGTGCTCGCGGTGGCCGCCGTACTCACCGGCGGGCGGCCACTGCCCGCCGTGGCGCTCGCGGCCCTGCCGCTGGGGCTCGCGGTGATGATGAAGTACTCCACCGCCGCGACCGCGCTGATCGCGCTGATCGCCGTCTTCGCCGCCGACCGGGTGCGGGCGCTGCTCCTCGCCGCCGCGACGGCCGTGTCGAGCGGACTGCTGCTCGGCTTCAGCCTCTGGTCGGGGTCACGGGAGTGGCAGTGGGTGCGGGATATGCCGCGGATCAACCAGGGTTCGCTGTCCCGGCAGGGCGTGCGGCCCGGGAGATCGTCGCCCGCTCGGCCGACTTCCTCGCGGACCGGGCCGTCCTCAGCCCGGTCCTGCTCGTACTGCCCGCGGCGCTGCTTCTGCTGCTGGCCTGCCAGGAGGACCGGCGGCGGCGTACCGCGTGGGCGGCGCTCGCCGTGGCGGCGGGCGTCGTGGGGCTGGGCGCGGTCGTGGTGCAGGGCAACTGGTTCGCGTACCACGCGGCCGCGCTGCCCGTGGGGGCCGCCGCGGTATGGGGACTCGCGGTGGCACGCTGGTACGGGGTGCGCGGGCGGGTTCCGGCGGGGCTCGTGGGGGTCAGCGGAGTGCTGGCCGTGCTGGCGCCGCTGTACTCGCTCGCACCGTCGGGGCTGCAACGCTCCTCGGTGGTGTGGGTGTGGGGCGGGATCGCGTTGGGCGCCGCCCTGCTCGATGTGCGGGGTGCGGGCCGTGGCGGGCCCGGGTCGCGGGTGCCGGCCGCGCTGGTGGGGGTCGGGCTCGCCGCCGTGGCCGTATGGCCGTCCGCGCCGCATCTCATGGACCGCGGGAAGGTGGGCGAGACCAACTCCGCCTATCTGCGGGTCTCCGAGGAGAAGGCCGGGGCGGCGGCCGAGGTGCGGCGGCGGTTGCCGGACGGGGCGCTCGTGCAGTATTTCGCCTTCGGCGACGAGGCGTACTTCATCGGGCACGCCTCGTCCTGCCCGTATCCGATCCCCACGTTCCTTCAGCGCACCCGTTACCTCCCGGACGTCAGCACCCTCGACTCGTACGCCGAGAACGCCCGTTGCCTGGACGAGGACCCGCCGCGGTACGCGGTGCTGAACCGGGGCTGGTTCCCCCCGGCGGAGATCGACCGGGCGCTGGCGCGGCGGATCGAGGCGCGCTACGACTGCCCGCCCGCGCCCGTCACGCGGCTGGTGGTGTGCCGGCTGCGGTGACGGGGGCGGCCGGTCCCGTGCTCACCGGGCGCCGATCAGCTCCGTGACCCGGTGGGCCATCGCCACGGCGTAGTTCTGGCCCCGGTCCTGCGGGTACACCTGCGCCATGGTGACCAGGGTGACCCGGCTCATCGCCGTCTCGTGCGGCGGGATCAGCGCCCGGTACTCCGGGGTGACGACGGGCTGCGCGAACGGCGCGCGGGAGAAGTGCCAGCCGGTGATCCAGGAGGGGTCGAAGCCGGGGTTGAGGCGGCGCAGCCACGGCACGTACGCGTCGAGCAGCTGCTCCGGGCGGGAGGTGAAGCGCCAGTCGTCGCGCGGTACGTAGTTCCCGACGTACACGACGTGTTTGCCGCCGTACTCGGCCCGGTCCACCATCCGGGTGTGCTCGACGACGGCCAGGAACGGGAAGTCGGTGTCGTTGACGTTGAGCCAGTAGTACGGGATGAGGCTGCGGTCCAGTTCCAGGACGAAGCAGGTGGCGCCGAGGTACTGGTTGCGCCACACCGTGTCGTCGGCGGGCAGCCCGGCGGCCTTGGCGAAGGCGGGCTGCGGGGTGGTGACGACGACATGGTCGAAGCCGTACGACGATCCGTCCTCCGTCTCCACCGTGACCGTGTCGCCGTGCTGGCGGATCCGGGACAGCCGCTTCCCGAACTCGGTCTTCCCCCCACGCGCGGCGACCGCGTCCGCCAGCGCCGCGTACACCTTCTCGAACCCGCCGTGCACATAGCCGAGTTCGAAGGTGCGGCAGTGCACCCGCGCCCACAGCCAGGCCATGGACACCTCTTCGGCACGCTCCCCGAACTTGCCGCGCAGCAGCGGCTCCCAGATCTCCTCCGTGGCCCGCCGCCCGGCCCAGCGGCGCAGCCAGCCCAGCGCCGTACGGTCGTTGAAACGCTCACCCTCGCGTACGGCCTTCAGCGCGGCGCAGGAGAACGCGAACCGCAGCGCCGGGAGCGGGGGGAGGAAGCGCAGCATCTGCGCCGGGGTGCTGAACGGGCGCATCCGGCCCGCGCGGTAGATGCCGGTGGTGGGCTTGTGGAAGCGCAGGGATTCCCCGAGGCCCAGTTCCCCGATCAGCTCGATCATGGCGTGGTCGGAGCGGAAGATGTGGTGGTAGTAGCGCTCCAGCGGGGTGCCCTGGACCGTCAAGGAGGCGGCCAGACCGCCGAGTTCGTCGGCCGCTTCCAGCACGGTGACCGTGTGTCCGGCCTTGACCGCGTCGTAGGCGGCGGTCAGTCCGGTGGCGCCGGCGCCGATGATGCCCAGGTTCACGCGAAACTCCACTTCCGGTTGAGCAGGAACTGCACCGCCAGGACCAGCGGCAGGGAGGCGGCCTTGACCAGATTCGGGTCGGCTCCGAGGCGGCCGGCAAAAAGCCACAGCAGCCCGAAGGTGAGCGCGATGCCGGCCAGTCCGACGGCGTAGAAGCGCACGAGACGCAGCGCGAGCCGGTCGCGCCTGCCGAAGGTGAACAGCGCGTTGAGGACGAAGTTGTTGGTGATGCCGAGGGTGGTGCCGACGCCGTTGGCGAGCTGCTCGTGCCAGCCGAGGACGTTGTGCAGGAGCGCGAACGCGGTCAGGTCCAGGGCGACTCCGCTGCCGCCGACGAGGGTGTAGCCGACCAGTTGGCGCAGGTCGCGGCGCGGGCGCTGTCCGGCGTCGGCGGGTGTGTCAGTGACCGTCATGGCGGACCACCTGCCGGACGATGTACAGCGGCCGGCCCTGCGCCTCGCTGTACGTGCGCCCGATGTACGAGCCGAGCACCCCGAGCGAGAGCATCTGCACCCCGCCGAGGAACAGCACGACGACCATGAGCATGGTCCAGCCGGACACCGTGATGTCGGGCCGGAACACCTTCATCGCCAGCGCGTAGACGATGCCCGCGAAGGAGAGGGTGAGCACCAGGAACCCGAGGCGGGTGATGAGCTTCAGCGGAACCGTGGAGAAGCCGGTCACCCCGTCGATCGCCAGCCGCGCCATCTTCCGCAGCGGGTACTTGGTCTCCCCGGCGAACCGCTCGTCCCGGTCGAAGCGCACCTCTCTGGACGAAGCCCATCGAGGCCACGATGCCGCGCACGAACCTGCTGCGTTCCCGGTAGCGGCGCAGCTCGTCGGCGACGCGCCGGTCCAGCAGCCTGAAGTCCCCGGTGTCCAGGGGGATGTCGACCTCGGTGCACGCGCGCAGGACCCTGTAGTACGTGGCGGCCGTGGCCCGCTTGAACAGCCCGTCCCGGCGGGACCGGCGGCGTGCGTGCACGATCTCGGCGCCGTCCCGCCAGGCGTCGATGAGTTCGAGGCTGACCCGTGGCGGGTCCTGCAGATCGGTGTCCATCACGATGACCGCGTCGCCGCGTGCCTCGTCGAGTCCGGCGGTGATGGCCATCTGGTGGCCGAAGTTGCGCGCGAGGTCGACCACGCGCGCCCGGGGTCGTTCTTCGCGAGGTCGCGGAGCACGGCCAAGGAGGCGTCGGACGAACCGTCGTTGACGTACACGAGCTCGAAGGAGAGCTCCGGGCGGGTACGGATCGCGGTCACGAGTTCGTCGTGGAAGCGCCGGATGCCGTCCTGTTCGTTGAACACCGGCAGCACATAGCTGACCAGCGCCTTCCCTCGGGACTGGCCCGGGGCGCGGCACCGGGGGCGGTGTCGCGGTATCGGATGCGTCTGACATGGGGGACGCTAGGGAGCGCCGCTGAACGGCGTGCGAACGGACGGTGTTGTGCCGCGCTCGAACAGTTGGCGGTGGGCCGTCGGAAACAGTTCGGCTACGACGTACAACCGTTCGGGTGATTAACGGGTCTTGGGGGATGACCGCCTTGGTCACATTGACGAGGAGACATCATTTCCGCCATGCGCAAGACCCTGACCGCCGCCGCCGTCGTCACCGCCGTGCTGGCGGGTTCCGCCGCCTGCGGCACCGTGGAAAATCTGTCGGCCGGGCAGAAGCTGGACCAGGCCTTCGAGAAGCTCGGCAAGGAGCGTTCGCTCTCCTTCGAGCTGGACCTGGACACGGACGCCGCTTCGCTGAAGGCGCTGGACGCCGACGCGGAGCCGGGCGAGGAGATGCCCGACGAGATCGCCGAATGGCTCAGTGAGGCGCGGTTCTCCTTCTCCGTGCAGTCGAAGAAGCCGCTCGAGGACTCCGGTGAGAAGGACTTCACCGGCATGGCGATAAAGGTCAGCGGCGCGGACGGCGCCGCCCTGTTCGAGTACCGGCTGGTCGGCGACGACTTCTATCTCCGCGTCGACGCTGAGGCGCTCGGGAAGATGTCCGGCAGCCCCATGCCGCCCGTGGACGAACTGCCGGACGAAGCCGAGGCGTTCAAGAAGGTACTGAGCGGTGAGTGGATCAAGATGTCCGCGAAGGAGATGGAGGATGTCCGCGGGACACTGACCGGAGAGGGGGGTCCCGACGAGCCCTCGGCCGAGCCGACGCTTGACGCGGGGACGCAGAAGAAGCTGGTGAAGGCGCTGCGCGGGGTCATCGCCCGGGAGGTCGACTTCAAGACGTCCGGCGGGTCGGACGGGACCGAGCACATCACGGCCACGGCGCCGTTCCGGACGTTGCTGACCGAGCTGTTCGACGAGCTGGGGCCGCTGGCGAAGCAGCTTCCGCCGGGGGCGGAGATGCCCACCGCGAAGGACTTCAAGGGCGCGCCGAATTCGAAGGTCAAGGCGGACTTCACGCTGAAGAACGGCGAGCTGGAGGAGGTTTCCATCGACTTGGCGAAGCTGGCGGAGACCGCGAAGGTGAAGAAGCTCGCGCTGGTGCTGCGGGTGGGTGAGGGTACGAAGGCGGTCGCTCCGGCGGGGGCTACCGAGGTGAGTGTCGAGGAGCTCATGGACGCGTTCTTCGGGGGGATCGCCGAGGAAGGGTTCGAGGAGGAGTTCGTGGACGGCCTCGACGAGGGGTTCGAGGAGTAGGCCTGCTGCTTGGCGGGGGCGTCTGTGGTGGTGCCGGGCGGTTGTGCGTTCGGCGCTGGCGCTCCGCGTGGGTGGGTGGGGTTGCCCTGGCCGGCGCTTGCGAGGCGCTCCGAGAGAGGGTGGGGCGGGGGTGCTTGCGCGGCCCGGCGCTTGCGAGGCGCTCCGAGAGAGGGTGGGGCGGGGGTGCTTGCGCGGCCCGGCGCTGGCGGGGTGCCGTCGCGCCCACCCGTGCCGCCCCAGCGGCACGACTGCCCGCGGGAGCGGAGGGGAGCGGTGGGGCGGCGCGACTGCCCGCGGGAGCGGAGGGCGGCGGTGGGGGCGGCACGACTGCCCGCGGGAACGGAGGGGGAACGGCGGGGCGGCGCGATTGCCCGCGGGAGCGGGGAGCGTGTGGAGGGGGTGGGGGGTTAGGTGGGGGTGGGGTCAGTTTGGGCCAGTGGAGGGTGTGGTCGCACCAGTGGGTCAGGAGGGTGTGGTCGTGGGCCACGGCCAGGAGGCCCGCGTTCATCGAGGTGCGGTAGTTCTCGACCACCGCGACCAGCGCGGCCGTGGTCGAGGCGTCCAGCATCGCCGTCATCTCGTCGCAGATCAGCCAGCGCGGCCGCAGAACCAGCGCGCGGGCCACGCAGGCCTGCTGGAGTTGCCCGTCGCTGACCTCGTGGGGGCGGCGGGTGAGCAGGTCGGGGGTCAGGCCGACCGTGTCGGCGAGTTCGGCCACCCGGTCCTGGACCTCGGCGCGCCGGCCCGTCGCGCGCAGCGGTTCCGCTATCAGGTCGGCCAGGCGCAGCCGGGGTCGGCCGAGAGGCGCGGCTGCTGGAAGACCACGCCGACGGCGGTGCGCAGTTCGCGCGGGGCCCGGTGACGCCAGCGGCGTACGGGAATGCCGTCGAGGACGACCTCCCCGGAGTCGGGCCGGTGGAGCAGGGCGGCGACCCGCGCCAGGGTGGACTTGCCGCAGCCGCTGGGGCCGAGCAGACCGACGGACTCACCCGGGGAGACGGTGAGGCTGACGTCCCGTACGGCGGGGGCGCGACGGTCGTATCCGGCGGTGATGGAACGCAGTTCAAGCACGGATGTTCTCCGGGGTGGGTGCCGGGGCCGGATGGTGGCAGGCGATCGACCCCGTGAACGGCGGGAGGGCCGTACAGGCGTCCGTGGCGCGGTCGCAGCGGGCGGCGAAGGCGCAGCCGTCGGGGAGGTCGCCGAGTTCGGGGGCATGCCGGGGATGGGGGTGAAGGCCCGGTCCGGAAGCGCCTGCAACAGGCCCCGGCTGTAGGGGTGCCGGGGGCCCGCCGCGCCGAAGAAGTCGCTCGCCGCGGTCAGTTCGACGATACGGCCCGCGTACATGACCGCCACCCGGTCGGCGATGCGTTCCGCCGCCGCGAGGTCGTGGGTGATCATCAGCAGGGCCCGGTCGGCGTCGACGTGGCGGCGCAGTTCGTCGACGGTGCGGTCCACCAGGTCGCGGTCCAGCCCGGTGGTGGGTTCGTCGGCGAGGAGCAGGGTGCGTCGCCGATCAGGGCGAGGGCGGTGGCGGCGCGCTGGGCGAGTCCGCCGGAGAGTTCATGGGGGTACCGGTCGAGGTGGCCCGCCGGGAACTCGGCGCGTTCGGCGGCCTGTTCGGCGGCGGTACGCAGGGCGGCCCGCCCTCGTACGCCGGTGAGCTGGGCGACCGTCTCCGCCAGTTGGGAGCGGATGGTGCGTACCGGGGTGAGGTGCGCGGCCGGGCTCTGCGGGATGAGGCCGATACGGCGGCCCCGTACCGTGCGGGCGAGGACGCGTTCGTCGGCGGTCAGCAGGTCCAGGTCGCCGAGGTGGGCGTGGCCCGCCGTCTGGGCGTTGGCGGGGAGCAGGCCGAGGAGGGCGGAGGCGAGGACGGACTTGCCGCAGCCGCTCTCGCCGATCAGCGTGAGGCATTCGCCGGGCGCCACGTCGAAGTGGGCGTCGGTGACGGCGGCGATCCGGCGCCCGCCCGGCAGCAGGAACCGTACGGACAGGCCGCGCACCGACAGCACGGGGCTCGCTCGGTCACAGCGACAGCTCCGATCTACGGCGGGGTTGATCCGCTCGCGCCAGACCCCGGCGAGGCCGGCGATGGCGAGCGTGGGGATGATCAGGAACAGTCCGGGGAAGAGGGTCGGCCACCACTGCCCGGCGAGCAGGAGCCGCGGGCGCCCTGGATGAGGGTGCCGAGGCTGGCCGTGTGGGTGGGCAGTCCCAGGCCGAGGAAGGACAGCGCCGACTCGTGCCACATGGCGTGCGGCACCATGAGTACGGCGGCGAGGCCGGCCTGCGGCAGCACACCCGGCAGCAGATGCCGTACGACGACCCGCCATCGGGAGGCGCCGCCGGAGACCGCCGCGTCGATGTAGGGGCGGGAGCGCAGCGAGAGGACCTCGGCGCGGACGATCCGGGCGGTGGACAGCCAGTGGGTGAGGCCGACGGAGATCACCACCGGCCAGACGCCGGGCCGGAACATGGCGACGATGAAGATGCCGAGCAGCAGGTGCGGCACGGAGGAGAAGGTGTCGACCAGGCGCATGACCGTACGGTCGACCCAGCCGCCGAGCGCGCCGGCGGTGGCGCCGACGGCGGTGCCGATCACGGTGGCGGTGAGCGCGGCCACCACGCCCACCAGCAGGGACACCCGGAGCCCGTAGACGCAGCGCAGCAGCAGGTCGCGGCCGACGTCGTCGGTGCCGAAGGGTGGGACCAGGACGGCGGCAGGAGTTTGGCGGCGAGGTCGACGGCCTGCTGGTCGAGCTGGACCAGCGGGGGTACGAGGAGCACCGCGAGGGCGGTCACGGCGACGAGTCCGGCGGAGACGTACAGCCGCAGGGTGTGGGTGGAGCGGCGGGCGCTGCCCTGTGCGCGCCACACCGTCTTCTCCACGACAGTGGTGTCAGCAGACATGTGGGTCACATCTCATTCAGCTTCACCCTCGGGTCGATCAGTCCGTAGAGCAGGTCGGCGAGGAGGTTTCCGGCGAGGACGGCGGCGGTGGCGAGGGTGGTCAGCGCGGCCAGCAGTGGGAAGTCGACGGAGGTGGCCGCCTCCACGGTGGCGGCGGCGATGCCGGGCCAGCTGAACACGGTCTCCACCAGCAGGGCGCCGGTGATGAGCTCGGGGACGCGGGAGCCGATCAGGGTGAGGACGGGCAGCAGTCCGGAGCGCAGGGCGTGGCCGAGGAGGACCGTGCGTTCGCTCAGTCCGCGGGCGCGGGCGCCGCGCACGGGGTCCTCCGCGAGGGCGTCGCCGACGCCCTGCCGGACGTAGAGCGTGAACCAGGGCAGCTGGGAGACACCGAGGACCCCGGCGGGCAGGATCAGATGGCCGGCGACCTGGCCGGCGGTGACCTGTTCGCTGCCGGTGTCGGTGAGGCCGCCGGCCGGGAGGACGTCCAGTTGCAGGGCGAACAGCCAGACGGCGAGCAGGGCGATCCAGAAGACGGGGGCGGCCTCCAGGGCGTACGCGAGGGAGGTGATCGTACGGTCGAGGAGCGAGCCGGGGCGGCGGGCGGCGAGGACGCCGAGGACGGTGCCGAGCAGCACGGCGAGGGCGAACGCGACGGCGCACAGCAGGGCGGACCAGACGAGGCGTTCGCCGATCACCTCGGCGACGGGCTGGCGCATCAGGGTGGACCGGCCGAGGTCGCCGCCGAGCGCGGAGGTCAGCCAGTCCCACCAGCGTGCGGTGAAGGGCCGGTCCACGCCCAGGTTCGCCCGCAGCCGGTCCAGGGTCTCCTGGTCGGCGCCGAGCGCGGCCGTGCCGGCGTACGCCTTGACGGGGTCGAAGGGGAGGCGGCGGCGACGGCGAAGACGCCGAAGGTGACGACGAGCAGCACCGGCACGGCGAACAGGGCCCGCCGTGCCGTGAGCCGGGTCATCTCTCCCCAGGGAGTGCGGTCACGGGGCGGGCTGCCAGTCCTCGACGTTCCACCAGGGCCGCTGGCGAAGCCGTGCTCATGGGGTTCGGTCTGGGTGGTGAGGTCCTTCCAGCGGTCGGCCAGGACGTACACGTGGTCGATGTGGGTGAGGAAGGTGTAGCCGGGGTTCTTCACCAGTGCGCGCTGCAGGGTGTCGTAGGCGGCCTCGCGGCCGGCGGGGTCCTGGGTGCGGCGGCCGGTGTCGAGGGCCTTGTCGACGGCCGGGTTGTCGTACAGGGCCATGTTGTTGAAGCCGTCGCCGGCGAGGGTGGAGTGCAGGAGCGTGTAGAGGCCGAAGTCGGGGTCTCCGGTGCTGCCGAAGCCGGCGAGGACGGCGTCGTGCTTCATCCGGGGTTCGATGACCTCCCAGGTGGCGCTCTCGACCCTGACGTCGATGCCGGCCTTCTTGGCGTCGGAGGCGTAGGCGAGGGCGTGGTCCTGGCGGACCTTGTCGCCGGAGGGGTAGTAGAGGGTGAAGCGGGCGGGGCGGCCGTCCTTGGCGCGGATGCCGTCCTTGCCGTCCTTCCAGCCGGCCCGGTCGAGGATGCTCTTCGCCTCGTCGAGGTTCCGGGCGCGCTCGATGTCCTGGGCGAACCAGGGGTCGTCGACGGGCAGCGGGCCGTAGGCGGGGCGGCCGGCGCCGTCGAGGATCTTGTCGACCATGGCCGTACGGTCCACGGCGAGGTCCAGGGCGCGGCGGATCGCGGTGTCGCCGGCGACCGGGTTGCCGGTGGGCAGGGTCACCGCGCGGAAGTCGTACGACGTGGCCTGGTACGTCTTCCTGCCGTCGTCGTTCTTGAAGGTGGCGGCGAGGTTGGGCGGGAGGGTCGCGCCGTCGAGGTCGCCGGAGCGCAGCCGGGTGGCGCGGACGTCGTCGTCGGCGATGATCGCCATGGTGAGCTTTTTCACCTTGGGGGCGCCGCCCCAGTAGTTCGGATTGGCCTGGAAGGTGAGCTTTTCACCCTTGCTCCAGCCGGTGAGGACGTACGGTCCGGTGCCGACCGGCTTGGTGTTGAACGCGCCGGTGTTGGGGTCCTGTCTCCCCGCGATGTGCTCGGGGACGACCGGCAGCACGGTACGGGCGGCGAAGGCCGCGTAGGGGTAGTCGAGGGTGAAGACGACCTTGTCGTCGCCGTCGGCCCGGACGTCCTTGATCGCGTCCAGTTCGCTCTTGGCCGTGTTGTTGGTCTTCCCGTCGAGGACGGTGTCGTACGTGAAGACCACGTCGTCGGCGGTCAGCGGTTCGCCGTCGCTGAACTTCACGCCGTCGCGCAGGGTGTAGGTGTAGGTGCGGCCGCCGTCGGTGATCTCGGGGAGCGCCTTCGCCAGGGCGGGCTTCAGCTTCATGTCGGCGTCGCGGGCGAGGAGCCCGTCGAAGATCTTGGAGTTGCCGTCCTTGCCGTAGCCGAGCAGGGGGCTGAGGGTGTCCGGTTCGGAGGGGACCCCGATCACGACGGACTCGGCGGAGGCTCCGCCGTCCGCGCCGCCGCCGCCCGGCGCCGAGCAGGCGGCTGCCGCACCGGCCATCGCGACCGCGGCGGCTGCGCCCCGTATTCGTCGGGTCGTCATCGAGACTCACACTCCTGTTGCCTGAAAACCGTTGTTGCATATTAATTGCAGCAAGGCTCTACCCAGGACGGCGGCCCCCACTCCCCGCCCCGAGGGGCCGCGCCGCCCTGTCAAGAGCGCAGGTGTGCGCCGGGGTGCGAGCCGCCGGGCGCCGTCCGCGCGCCCCCGGGGCCGCTTGTCACCGGGCCGGACGGGGAACTACTGTCACCACGCCTTGGTGACGGGAAATCGGTGCGATACCGGTGCGGCCCTCGCCACTGTGATCGGGAAGTCCGGCTCCAGTCCTCACGGACAGCCACTGGGTCCTAGGGCCCTGGCGTCACATTCCAGTCTGCCGTGCGACGGGAATGTGACGCCAGGACCCGGACCCGGGAAGGCGGAGCACGGGCGGTGGTACCCGTCAGCCAGGAGACCGGCCAAGGCGCGTCAACCATCCACGAGGTGCTGGAGAGGGTCTGCTGAGCCATGCACATAGCCGAGGGTTTTCTGCCACCGGTGCACGCGGTCGCCTGGGGCGTCGCGTCGGCGCCGTTCGTCGTCCACGGAGCCCGGTCGCTCATCCGTGAGGTACGGGAACATCCCGAGAGCACTCTGCTGATGGGCGCGTCGGGAGCGTTCACGTTCGTCCTGTCCGCGCTGAAACTGCCTTCGGTGACCGGGAGTTGCTCCCACCCCACCGGAACGGGACTCGGCGCCGTCCTGTTCCGGCCGCCGGTCATGGCGGTGCTGGGCACCATCACCCTGCTGTTCCAGGCCCTGTTGCTCGCCCACGGCGGGCTGACCACCCTGGGCGCCAACGTCTTCTCGATGGCGATCGTCGGCCCCTGGGCCGGATACGGCGTCTACCGGCTGCTGCGCCGGTTCGACGCGCCGCTGATGGTGGCGGTGTTCTTCGGCGCGTTCGTGGCCGACCTGTCGACGTACTGCGTGACGAGTGTGCAGCTGGCGCTCGCCTTCCCCGACCCGGGCAGCGGATTCGTGGGTGCGCTGGGCAAGTTCGGCTCCATTTTCGCCGTGACGCAGATCCCGCTCGCGGTGAGCGAGGGGCTGCTGACGGTGCTGGTGATGCGCCTGCTGGTGCAGTCCAGCAAGGGCGAACTGACCCGGCTCGGCGTGCTGGTGACGTCGGTGGCCGGGCGGAAGACGGAGCAGTCGGCAAACGCGGAGGCGGTGGCCCGATGAGCCGTAACGCGAAGATCAACACGCTGCTGCTGGCGCTCGTCGCCGCGCTCGCCGTGATCCCGCTGGTGTTCGGGCTCGGCGACCACAAGGAGGAGCCGTTCGCGGGCGCGGACGCCGAGGCGGAGACGGCGATCACCGAGATCGATCCGGACTACGAGCCCTGGTTCTCCCCGCTGTACGAACCGCCGTCCGGGGAGATCGAGTCGGCGCTGTTCGCCCTCCAGGCGGCGATCGGGGCGGGTGTCCTCACGTACTACTTCGGGGTGCGGCGCGGACGCCGGCAGGGCGAGGCGCGGGCCCTGGAGCGGCTGCGCGCGGAGCGGGACACGGAAGCGGACGCGGACGCGGGTGCCGTAGCCGAACGGCGACGGGTCTGACGGCGGGTGCTGCCGATCGACGCGGCGGCGCACAGCAGTCGCCGGCGCCGCCGCCATCCCGTGGACAAGGCCGTGCTGGGGCTGGGTCTCACCGTGCTGGCGATCTCCCTGCCGCCCTGGCCGGGCGCGGCCCTGGTGCTGGTGACGGCGCTCGCGGTGCTGCTCGGCCCGGCGGGGGTGCCGGGGCGGCGGCTGTGGCGGGCGTACCGGGTGCCGCTGGGCTTCTGCGTCACCGGGGCGCTGACGCTGCTGGTGCGGGTGGGCGGGCCGGGCGGCTTCGTGTCGCCGGCCGAGGACGGGTGGCTGCGCGCCGGTGAGCTGCTGCTGCGCACGTCGGCGGCCTCGCTGGGCGTGCTGTTGTTCGCGTTCACCACGCCCCTGTCGGATCTGCTGCCGCGGCTGGTGCGGGCCGGGGTGCCGGCTCCGCTGGTGGACGTGGCGCTGGTGACGTACCGGATGAGTTTCCTGCTGCTGGACTCGGTGCGCCGGGTCCGGGAGGCGCAGGCGGCCCGGCTCGGGCACACCAGCCGGGCGGCGACCTGGCGTTCGCTCGGCGGGCTCGGCGCGACCGCGTTCGTCCGGTCCTTCGACCGGGCGGCGCGACTCCAGACGGGACTCGCGGGACGCGGCTACGACGGCACCCTGCGCGTGCTCGTACCCGAGGCCCGTGTCTCGGCGCGGTTCACGGCCGCGAGCGTGGCACTCCTCGCGACGCTGGTCGCCCTCACCCTCGTACTGGAAAGGTCCCTGTCGTGAGCGAGAAGGTTCTGGTGGCCCTGCGGGGGTGTCGTTCGCGTACGAGGACGGGCCGCCCGTGCTCAGCGGTCTGGACTTCGAGGTGCGCGAGGGCGTGCGCTGGCGCTGCTGGGGCGCAACGGCAGCGGGAAGACGACGCTGATGCGGCTGCTGAGCGGCGGACTGCGTCCGGACGGCGGCGAGTTGACCGTTGGGGGCGGGCGGTGCGGTACGACCGCAAGGGGCTCACCGCGCTGCGGACCACCGTGCAGCTGGTGGTGCAGGACCCCGACGACCAGCTGTTCGCCGCGTCCGTGGGGCAGGACGTGTCGTTCGGGCCGCTCAACCTGGGCCTGTCCGATACCGAGGTACGCGCCCGGGTCGCCCAGTCGCTGGCGGCGCTGGACATCAGCGCCCTCGCCGACCGGCCCACGCATCTGCTGTCCTACGGGCAGCGCAAGCGGACGGCGATCGCGGGCGCGGTCGCCATGCGGCCCCGTGTGCTGATCCTCGACGAACCGACGGCGGGCCTCGACCCGGACGGGCAGGAACGCCTGCTGGCCACCCTGGACGGGCTGCGCGCGGACGGTACGACGGTCGTCATGGCCACCCACGACGTGGACCTCGCCCTGCGCTGGGCCGACGACGCGGCCCTCCTCACCACGACCGGCGCGCACACCGGCCCGGCGGCCGGGATGCTGGCCCGCACGGACCTCCTCGCGGGGCGGGGCTGCGGCTGCCGTGGGGCGTGGCGGTAGCACGGCTGCTGCGGACGCAGGGCCTGCTGACCGGGTCGGCCACCGGCCCCTGCTCCCCGGAGGAACTGGCGGCGCTGGTCGCCGGCAGTGGCGGGCGCGCCGGCAGTGGCGGGCGCGGTGGCGGTGGCGGTGACGCACCCGTGCCGTGAGCACACCGGGGCGCCGACAGACCAGGGCTGGTGACCATGGCTGACGGGGCCCCGGTCTCTGCGAGGGATGCCGTTGGCGAATCCGCCGGGCGACCGCCAGGCACCCGCTCCGGCATCACGATTGGAGCGTTTCTCCCGGAGAAGTACCGCGCAGGCGGAGTCACGCTTGGAGAAGCGCTCCCATCACCGAGCGGTGACTGGTTTCGCCAACAGCATCCGCGAGGGCGGGCGGGGCCAATGGCGGTGAGGTCACAGGGGCGTGGGTGGCGTCTCCGGGAGGTGTCGGGGCTCCGGGGCGGGCAGCGGGCGGTGTGGGGTCGAGGCGCGGGTGATGGCCGACTCGACGGCGGCTATGCGGTCGCCGAGGAGCGCGAGGGCGGCAACCGCGCGGGTCAGGGTGTCCTCGTCGGGGCCGCCCAGGGTCAGGGTGCGGGTGTGGGCGGACTTCACCTCGGTCCAGCGGGCCGCCGTGTCGGGGGTGAGCGTGCCGCGCAGTTCGGCGAGTTTGAGGAGGCTCGCCTCGGCGCCCGTGGTGAGGGTCTGGGCCTCGGCCGTGTAGTGGTCGTCGATGACGGCGGTCAGCTCGGCGGCGTTCATGACGGGCTGGATCCGCTGGGCGATCTTGTTCATGTTGCGGTAGGAGCCCTGGAGACGGAACGGCGGTTCGGTGCGGGCGTCGTCGGACTGGGCGGCGGAGGCGATATAGGCCGCGTTCACGGCGAGGACGGTCCTGCGGGCGGTGAGCAGATGGCGCAACACCGCCAGGACGCGGTCGAGTTCGGTGGGCGCGTAGGGGTGGGTGAGGCGGTCGGGGCGGGCCGTGGGGTCGCCGTCGGCGAGGCGGATGAGGAGGTCCAGGTCGGCGCGGTCGCGGCCGGCGAGCGGGGCGAGGACCGGGTTCGCGGTCAGGGCGTTCTCCACGAAACTGAGCGCGAAGACGTCCTCCTTGCCGGTGAGGACGTCACCGAGGTTCCACACGTCCGCGCGGTTGGCCAGCATGTCGGGGACCCGGAATGCCTCACCGGACTCGGTGTACGGGTTGCCGGCCATACAGACGGCGAACCGCTTCCCGCGCAGATCGTAGGTGCGCGGCTCGCCCTCCCACACGCCCTCCATCCGGCGCGTGGCGTCGCACAACGGGATGAACTTCTGAAGGAGTTCGGGCGAGGTGTGCTGGATGTCGTCCAGATACAGAAGGGTGTTGTTGCCGGCGGCCAGCGCGAAGTTGATCTTCTCGATCTCCTGGCGGGCGGTGGCGTTCGGCGCCTCGGCCGGGTCGAGCGAGGTGACCGCGTGACCGAGCGCGGGGCCGCTGATCTTCACCAGGACCAGGCCCAGCCGGTCGGCGACGTACTCCATGAGGGTCGTCTTGCCGTAGCCGGGCGGGGAGACGACGAGGAGCAGTCCGCCGGTGCCGGTGCGGCCGGACTCGCCCGTGGTGCCGAGCTGTTTGGCGAGACTGTCGCCGATCAGCGGGAGGTAGACCTCGTCGACCAGGCGGTTGCGGACGAACGTCGACATCACGCGCGGCCGGTGGTCGTCCAGGCGCAGCCGGGTGCGCTCGGCGGTCACCAGGGCGGTGCGGCGGCGCTGGAAGGCTCGGAAGGCCGGCACGTCCTGTCGTCTGAACTCCTCGGTGCGGGCGCGGAATTCGTCCAGCCGGAGGGTGAGGCGGCGGTCGGTGATCCGGGGTGGGTGCCGAGCAGTCCGTCCACGGTGACGGTCAGCGGCGCGTCGGAGGTGTGGCGGGGGACGTCCGGGCAGAGTTCGGCGGCCACCGCCTCCGCGAGGTCACCGGCGGTCGGCTTGTCCCCGGTCGCCGTGGCGTACGCGGTCAGCCAGGCCTCGACCAGCTGGCGGCGGGCGGTGAGGCCGGCGAGATGGGGAGGTCGTCGTCGAAGGCGTCGGCGGGGGCCTTGCGGCGGAAGGTGTCGAGGAGCGTGCGGGTGCGGGCGCTGAGGACGAAGCCCTCGGGGCCGGTGGTGAGTTCGTCGAAGAGGTACGCGGCGGCAGCTTCCGGGCGGGCGCCGGTGTCCCACTCCCCAGGGCCTGTGCCAGTTCCGCGCGCAGTGCGTCGAGGGCGGGCGGCGGGCCGAAGGCGTCGCGGACGCGGGCGAGGGAGCGGGCCCGGCGGGTGAGGTCCGCGCGCTCCTCCGCCGTGGTGCCGTGCGCCCAGTACAGCAGGGCGTGGGCGCGGGCGGCGGGCTCGTGGCGCAGCAGGCCCGCCCCGTCGTACAGGGGCAGTACGGCGGTGAGGATCGCGGTGGCGTCGTGGTCGTGGACACCCCGCTCGTACCCCTCGTCGTACGTCTCCTCGGCGGTCCGGCGGACCAGGGCGGCGAGGTCACCGGCGGCGGCCAGGGCGTCGGGGCCGGGCTCGTGCAGCAGGCGGGCGGCGAGGTGTTCGGCGCGGTAGACGCCGGGTGACTCGGACGGCAGGTGCCGGTTCCACAGCGGGCGGTCGGCGAGGAGGGCGGGGTCGGTGACGGGCGCGCGGTAGTCGGTGCCGGTGAGGGCCAGCGCGAGGCCGTCGCCGTGCGGGACGACGGTGAGGTCGAGGGGCTGGGTGGAGACGGCGAACCGGTGGCCGCCCAGGCGGATGGCGCGGCCGCCGTCCGCGTACAGGTCGGTGCGGTCGCGCAGGGCGCGGGCGGCCTCCTGCCGGGCGGAGCGCAGCCGTCCGTCCAGTTCCTCCGCCCGTACCCGGTCGCCGAGTTCGCGCAGTTCGCCGGCGGTGCGGCGGACCTTGGTGACGAGCGGGTCGGAGGCGAAGTAGGTGCTGACCGCGTCGGTGTCGGCGAGCCCGGCGGAGCGCCGGGTGATCGTCTCGAGCACGCGCACGGCGGCGGACGCGAGCTGTTCGGCCCGGCGGGCCCGCGCGTCGGTGAGGCTCTGCTTGCGGGCGGAGAACGCCTCGTAGATCTCGGTGCGCCGGTCGGCCAGCTCGCCGAGGACGTCGTCGAACTCGGCGAACCGGGACTCCAGTGCCTCCAACTGAGCCAGCACACGCGTCAGTTGCTGGTCACAGTTCTCCGGGGTGTCCGCCGCCGCGAGGAGCCGGTGACCGTCTGGCCGAGCAGGGCGAGTTCCGCGGCGAACCCGGCGCGCGCCTCGCGGTCGAGCAGGAGCGGCGGCGGGCGTCGAGGGTGGCGCGGGCACGGTTGACGCCGCCCATCGCCCCGGCGACCCGTTCCAGTACGGCCGTACGGACGGTGGCGTCGGCGATGTCGAGCCCGGCGACCACCTCGGTCACCATGCGCAGGCCGTCGGCGAGTTCGTCCAAGTGGGCGGTGACCGGGACGGCTTCGGCGGCGGTGGTGATCGACTCGGCCTCGGCGACCAGCCGTTCGACGTCCGCGTGATGGGCGGCGAAGGCGTCCTCGCGGGCCAGGAAGGCGATCGCGCGCTGCCCGAAGGAGGCGAGGTCGGACTCCGCCTCGGCCGCGAGAGCGTCGATGCGGGCGTGGTCCGCGTACCGCGTCTCCCTCAGGGTCAGCAGATGGCCCTGGGCGTGGCGGAGTTCGGTGAGTCCGGTGACCCAGGCGGCGGCCGCGCGCGGCTGCTCGCCGCGCAGTCGGCGCACCACGGAGGCGATCCGGTCCGCGGCCTCGTCGAGCGCTTCGGCGGACCGGGCGGTGAGGTCGCGCACGGTCTCGAACTCGGCCAGCACCTGCTCGGCCGTGGCACGCATCCGCTCCAGCGGAGCGCGTGGGTCGCCGAGTTCGCGGTCGCCCAGCCAGTGGTGGGTGTCGAGGGCGCGGACGCAGGCGGCCACCAGGGCGGAGTACACCTCGGTGGTCGGGGTGGTCTCGGCGACGGAGCGGGCCAGGGACAGACAGTCGGAGATGCCGCGCACCAGGTCGGCGTTGCCGACCCGGGCCAGCGGTCCTTCGCCGACCGGCTGGGCGGCGGCGTGGGTGTCGGAGACGTAGGGCGACCGCCAGAGCTGTACGGGGTGGACGCGGGCGGGTTCGTCGCCGTCGGGGCGGAGCACGGCGAGGAGTCCGTCGTCGAACAGGGCCCAGCCATGGCAGGCCATCGGGGTGGCGACGGTCTCGCGGATGAGGTTGTACGACAGCAGCAGCGCGCGTCCGCGTGACGGCGCGTGGAAGACGTACAGCACGTCCTCGCCGTGCGGTGAGCGCACCTCGCGGGCGAACTCCATGCCGGTGGTGTCGAGTTCGTACGTCTTGTGCGGGCCGGCCGCGAGGCAGTAGCCGCCGGGGAAGACGATGCCCTGGTCGTCGGGGAGGCGGCGGCAGCCCTGTCCGATGCTGTCGAGCCGGACGACGGAGCGGGTGAGGGTGTTGAAGACCAGGTAGCGGTGCGCGGTCTCCTTGTAGGGGAGGATCCGCAGCAGGATCAGGGGCCGACGCGGGCGTGGGCGATGTCGGCGTCGGCGAGGGACTGCAGGGGCTCGTCGACGGGTTCGCTGTGGATGCCGTCGGGGGTGGCGGTGTCGTTGTCGGTCTTGACGGTGAGGGTGCCGCCGAGGGTGTCGACGAAGATCTCGCCGTGGACGGAGACGTGCGAGTGCCGGCCGAGGACGTGGTCCTCGCGGGTGGCGGGCGTCCACTCGATGTCGGCGGGCGGGACGCGGGCGTGGTCGCGGTCCCCGCGCGCGTCCAGGAAGGCCGCCCGGCCGTCCTCGGTGACCGTCCAGCGCAGGACGCGGATGTCGCCGGCCTTCTCGCCCGTCTGGAAGACGGCGAGCAGCTTGCCGTCGACCCGGCGCAGCCGCAGCAGGCGTGCCTGGCGGTAGTAGCGGTGCAGGGCGGCGAACTCGCGGACGAAGGCGGGGTCGTCGAGGAGGCCGGGGACGGCGTCGTCCGGGAGGGGTTCAGGTCGCGGTCGTGCGGGGTGAGGACGTCGGGGACCGCGATGTCCCTGTCGGGGCGGGGCCGGACCTCGTATCCGAAGAGGAGGACGTCGCCGACGGCGACGATGTCGCGGGGCACGCTGTTGCGTTCGGTGCGCAGCCGCTCGGTACCGGTGAGACGCAGCTCGGGCGCGCCGAACTCCTCGGCCCTGCGGTGGTTCAACTCCTCGGCACGGCTTGCCAGTTCGGCGGCCTGTGCGGCGAGGCGGTCGCGCAGCACCTGGTAGGCGCCGCCGTCGACCGCGGCCGCGTCCGGAGCGGGCGGGCCGGCGGGCTCGCCGGACGCCCCGCGCGGTACGCCCTGCCCGGACGCCCCGCGCGCTCCGCCCTGCCCGGCGTTTCCACCGGGTCTGCCCGCGCCGGACGCGCCCCGTGCCGGGCTCGCGCCGGAACGGACGGTACCGGGGGCGTCCCGGAGCCGTTCGCTCCGGGTGCCCCGTGCGGCCGGGCGCGGTGCTGGTGCCGTTGGTGCCGGGGCCCGGCGTCTCGCGCGGGACCGGGTTCGTGGGCTCGTGGGTGCCGGTGCTCATGGCTGCCTCTCGGAAGGTGCGGCGGGGTCGCATCTCGGAAGGTGCGGCGCGGAGCCGCACCCCGGGAAGGTGCGGCGCGGGGCCCCACCCCGGAAGGTGCGGCGTGGCCGCATCCCAAAGGTGCGGCCTGGCTGCCTCTCGGAGGTGCGGCGCGGCTGCCTCTCGGAGGTGCGGCCTGGCCGCATCCCGGAGGTGCGGCGCGGCTGCCTCTCCGAAGTGCGGCCCGACCGCATCCCGGAGGTGCAGCCTGGCCGCCTCCCGGAGGTGCAGCCTGGCCGCCTCTCCGAGGTGCGGCGCCGCCGCATCCCGGAGGTACGGCGCCGCCGCATTCCGGAGGTGGGGCCGGGAGCCGCCGTCCCCTGTGCGGCGGCTTCCGGCCGGAGGGTGGTCAGGCCCTGGCGCTGCCGTTCAGCGCGACCAGCGGTGTGTCCGAGAGGCCCAACTCCACTGCCTTCTCGATCAGTTCCTTGAACCGACCGGTGTTGTCGCCGCCCTGCTGCATCAGCCGTATCAGCAGCGCGGAGACCGTGAGGTTCTGCACGTCGGCGGTGGAGACGGAGCCCAGGATGCGGCTCAGGTCGTCGGGGAAGCTCGCGGAGCCGTCCAGCCAGGGCCCGGCGAGGGCCTTGGCGGTCTCGGAGTTCTGGACGAAGCCGTCCACGCTCTTGCCGAGCGCGATCGAGTTCACCAGCCGGTCGAAGAAGACCGACTCGCCGCCGACGATGTTGATGTCCGCGTTCTCCAGTCCGGTCGCGAGGACCGTGGCCTGCGCCTCGGCGACCTGCCGCTGCACATCCAGTCCGGCGAGCCGGATGTCCTTCTCCGCCTCCAGCCGCAGCCGGTACTCCTCGTGACCGCGGGACGCCTCGTCGAGGGCGGCCATCGCCGCCGCCTTCTCGGTGAGGCCGGCCGCCTCCGCGCGCAGCTTGCCGCTGATGGCCTCCGCCTCGGCGAGGGCCTTGGCGCGCGCCCCTCGGCCTCGGCACGCAGCCGGGCCTGGGTGGCCTCGGCCTCGGCACGGCCCGCCTTCTCGATGACGTCGGCTTCCTTGTCACGGACCTGCGCGGCCGCCAGCCCCTCGGCGGCGGCCTCCGCCTGGATGCCCTCGGCCAGCCGCACCTTGGCGCGCGCGTCGAGGTCGGCGGTCTTCAACCGGGCCTCGGCGAGGGTGAGTTCCTCGGAGGCGCGGTGCGTGGCGGCCTGCTCGGCGGCCTCGGCGGCCTTGATGTCCTTGACGAGCTTCTCCTGCGCCTCGGCCTCCGCGGCGATGATCACGGCCTGCCGCTGCCGCTCCGCCTCCTCCACGGCCCGCAGCTTCTTGATGGACTCCTCCTGCTCGGCGACCGTACGGTCCACCGCGACCCGTTCCCGGACGACCTCGGCGATCTCCCGCTTCTCCGCCTCGACCTCCTTGTCGGCGGCGATCCGGGTCAGTTCGGTCTCCCGCTCGCGGGCGATGACCTCCAGCAGGCGGTCCTTCTCGATGCGCTCGCTCTCGACGGCGATGACCCGCTCGCGGTTCTTGGCGGCGACGGCGACCTCACGGGCCTGGTTCTCCCGCTGCACACCGAGCTGCTCCTCGGTGCGCAGGAAGGCGCTCTGCGCCCGCAGCCGCTCCTCCTCCACCACCCGCGCGGTCTCGGCCTCCTCGCGGGCCCGTACGGTCTCGATCTCCCGCCGCTGCTTGATCTCGGCGTCGGCCTGCCGCCGCTCCAGCTCCAGGATCGCCTCGCGCGCGTCGACGTCCTGCCGGGTGATCTCCTTCTGCTCGTTGCGCTGGGCCTCGTTGGTGCGGACGTGTTCCACGGCCGTCAGCTCGGTGATCTTGCGGATGCCCTGCGCGTCGAGGACGTTGCCCGGGTCGAGCTGGGTCAGCGGCGTCTGCTCCAGGTAGTCGATCGCCGCGTCCTCGAGGTGGTAGCCGTTGAGGTCGACGCCGATGACCTCGATGATCCGGTACCGCAGTTCCTCGCGCTTGGTGTAGAGGTCGGTGAAGTCGAGCTGCTTGCCGACGGTCTTCAGCGCCTCGGAGAACTTCGCGTGGAACAGTTCCTGCAGCGTGTTCCGGTCGCTGGCCCGCGCGGTGCCGACGGCCTGGGCGACCTTGATGACGTCGTCGACGGTCTTGTTGACCTTGACGAAGAACGTGATGCGGATGTCCGCGCGGATGTTGTCCTGGCAGATCAGGCCTTCCTTGCCGGCCCGGGTGATCTCGATGGTCTTCACCGAGATGTCCATCACCTCGGCCTTGTGCAGCACCGGCAGCACGACCGACCCGGTGAACGTCACATCGACCTTGCGGATCTTGGAGACGATCAGCGCCTTGCCCTGTTCCACCTTGCGGAACAGCTTGGTGACGAGAAGCAGACCGACGAGTACGAACAACAGGGCGACGCCGACGAGTACGGCGATGCCCACGGTGGCGGCATCCATGGGACACGTCCTTCTTGGGCTAGGACTTCCGGTTCGGAAGTGGGTCGTGCGGTGCCTCGTCGCCGAGGCGGGTGAGTATCCGGTGGAGGAGGAGACGGCGCGATCGGCGCCGCGGTTCTGCGCCGGGCGCGGACGGATGCCATCCGTTTCTGGCGCGCCCTCCTGATCACCGCTCACGTCGTGGGGGCAGCACCGCTCCCTCCGGATTCCGGCGCGGACACCTGCCGGTGCCCGGCACCGGAACCGTCCGCGGTGCTCCCCGCGGACCATGTTGCCTGCCCGGCGGGCAGCCGCGCATTGCCGGTATCCGGCAACGTTCATTAGGCTCTTGGTGCCGATGTGACACAACTGACGCGTTAGGGAAGCGTCAAGAGTGGGGGAAAACGCGTGACGGAACGGGAGATCCCGGAGCAGTATCTGAGCGGCTATGCCCATATTCTGGCCGAGGTCGCGGCCACCGGCCGGCGCCTCACCCGGGACGAGATAGCGTCCCGGCGGGCTTGGGGGAACGGGCGGCGGAGGCGGGTTTCGGTCTGCGGTCCCTCGTCAGCGCCCATCTGACCGGCGCGCGCGATGCGTGGCCGCGCGGCGCGGCGGACTCCGCCGACGGCGCGCTCGCCGCCGTACAGCAGGCCGTGGACGCGTTCGCCGAGGGGTATGAGCGGGCCCAGCGGATGGCGGTGCGTCAGGAGGAGGCGGCGCGGCGGGAGTTCATTGACGACCTGCTCTACGGCCGCAGCGATCTGGGGCGGCTGGCGGAGCGTGCGGAGCGGTTCGGACTACGGCTGTCCCACGAACACGCGGTCGCCGTCGCGCAAGGGGTGGCCGCCTACGACGAGGGCGATCCGGTGCCGCGGCAGGTCGAGCGCGCGCTGATCGCCCGGTTCGGTGACCGCAGCATCCTGCTCACCACCAAGGACGGGCGGCTGCTGTGCATCGCGCCAGGCCACCACACGGAGGTGCTCACCTACTTCGCCAAGCAGGCGCACGCCGCCACCGACGGCGGCCAAGTCGCCATCGGGCGCCCGCAGTCGGGTCCCGGCGGGGTCGTCCAGTCGTACGAGGAGGCCCTGAGCTCGCTGGAGATAGCGGAGCGGCTGGGGCTGGACGATCCGGTGCTGCGCGCCGCCGATCTGCTGGTGTATCCGGTGCTGGCCCGCGACCGGCAGGCCATGGCCGATCTGGTGCACAACACGCTGGGGCCACTGACCACGGCCCGTGGCGGCGCCGAGCCCTGCTGGACACGCTCACCGCGTACTTCGACTCAGGCTGTGTCGCCGCGGAGGCGGCCCGGCGGCTGTCGCTGAGTGTGCGCGCGCTGACGTACCGTCTGGAGCGCATCCACAAGCTCACCGGCGCCAATCCGTCGGACGCGGCCCACCGCTACATGCTGCAGACGGCGGTGATCGGCGCGCGCCTGCTGGACTGGCCGGCCGGCGAGCTGTGAGGGGACTGCCCGGATCAGTCCTCGACGAGCGTGATGTTCCGGTGCTCGACCGCGTGGACGATGGGCAGCAGGACGATGCCGCTGGGGCGCATCTCCATGAGCGTGGCCTCGACGTGCGCCTTGCCCGCCTTCAGGGTGCCGGGGGCACGGACCCGGTGTTCGCCCAGCGGTGCACCTCGCCGTCGCACTCGGCGCGGGTGCCGCCGACCGAGTGGTGCAGGATCTCGGAGGGGCGGCCGACCGCGGAGCTGACGAAGACCGGGCCCTCGGCGGCGGTACAGCGGTAGGTACCGGAGAGGGTGATGGAGCCGTCGGCCATCCGGCCCTCCTCGTCGACCGTCACGGACTCCGACGGGGCGGCCGGGGCGGCGGACGCCGGGGCGGGTGCGGCCGCGGCGAAGCCGAGCAGCAGCAGCGCGGAACCGGCGGCCGCGCCGAGGACGGGGCGTACAGGCATGGGGAACCTCCCGAATTGAGCGGATTGAGTGACTCCACCTGTACCGGCGCGGGGTCCGCCGCCCGTCTTCGTCACCCCTTCGGTGGCGAGTCGGCCCCGGCCGTCGGAGAACCGTCCGGGATTGTCCGGGGGCTGTCACGTTTCCCGGCGGGCGGTTCCGACGGGTACGCGGCGGGGGCATGGTCTGTGCATACGACCCATACGGATCGTTCCACCTATGTGGAGGTGCGCCATGTGTGCCCACCAGCCTTCCTGCCCCCGAGCCGAATCCGCCGTCCCCCATGTGGTGGCCGCCCACCCCGAGCAGGGGTGGACCCTGCGGTGCGACGGTGTGATCGTCTTCGACGACACCGGTGAGCTGCTGCCCGACGGCAGGGTGATCGCCCCGCACCGCGCCTCCGCCGACGGACTCACGGTCGCCGCCTGAGCCGGACCGGGGAGCGGAGCCGCGCCGGATGCGGGGTGCGCCCATCGGAGCAGCCCGGCTCAGGGCAACCGGGCTGAGCACAGCCTCGTTCGGAGCAGCCCCGCTCAGGGCAGTACGGCGAAGCCGTCGAGTTCCACCCTCGCCTGTTCGTCCCACAGACGGGACACCTCGACCACCGCCATCGCCGGGTAGTCGTGTCCCGCCAGTTCCCGCCAGATCCGTCCGAGTTCGCGGGCGTGGGTGCGGTAGGCGGCCACGTCGGTGGCGTAGACGGTGACGCGTGCCAGGTCGGCGGGGTGCCGCCGGCCGCGCGCAGGGCGGTCAGCAGGTTGGTGAGGGCCCGCGTGAACTGTGCGGGCAGGGTGTCGCCGACGACCTTCCCGTCGCCGTCGAGCGCGGTCTGCCCGGCGAGGAACACCAGCCGGGAGCCGGTGGCGACGACGGCGTGGGAGAAGCCGGCCGGCGGGGAGAGTGCGGGCGGGTTGACGCGCTCGGCGGTCACCGGTCCTCCAGATTCTTGTACAACTCCTTGGCGATGATGCCCCGTTGGACCTCGCTGGCCCCCTCGTAGATACGGGGGCGCGGACCTCCCGGTAGAGGTGTTCGAGCAGGTGTCCGCGCCGCAGGGCGTGCGCGCCGTGCAACTGGACGGCGCGGTCGACGACGTACTGCGCGGTCTCGGTGGCCAGCAGCTTCGCCATCGCGGCACGCCGGGGCACATCGGCGGCGCCCTCGTCGTACGCCGTCGCCGCCGCGTACACCATCAGCCGGGCCGACTCCGTGCGCAGCGCCATCTCGGCGACCTCGTGGGCGACGGCCTGGAGGTCCTTCAGCTTGCCGCCGAAGGCGTCCCTGCGGGCGGTGTGGGCGAGGGTCGCGTCCAGGGCGGCCTGGGCCATACCGACCGCGAACGCCCCGACGCTGGGCCGGAACAGGTTGAGGGTGTCCATGGCGACGCGGAAGCCCCGGTCGACCTCGCCGAGCACGTCGTCGGCGGTCACCGGTACGCCGTCGAAGGCGAGGGCGCCGATGGGGTGCGGGGAGAGCATGTCGAGGGCGGTCCCGGTGAGTCCGGGCCGGCCGGCGGGGACCAGGAAGGCGGTCACCCCGCGCGCACCGGCGCCAGGGGTGGTCCGGGCGAACACGGTGCAGAAGTCGGCCTCGGGGGCGTTGGAGATCCAGCACTTCTCGCCGGTGAGCCGCCAACGGCGGGCTCCGTCGGGGTGCGCGGAGAGCGACAGTGCCGCCGCGTCGGAACCCGCGCCCGGCTCGCTGAGCGCGAAGGCGGCGACCGCGGTGCCGTCGCGGACCCCGGGAGCCAGCGCTCCCGCTGGGCCGGGGTGCCGTAGGCGTGTACCGGGTGGGCACCCAGGCCCTGGAGGGCGAGGGCGGTCTCCGCCTCGGTGCAGGTCCGGGCCAGGGATTCACGCATCAGGCACAGGTCGAGGGCGCCCGAGGTGAACAGGCGGGAGAGCAGGCCGAGGGCGCCGAGTTCGGCGAGGAGGGCGCGGTCGACCCGCCCGGGTTCGGCCCGCTCGGCGAGTGGTTTCAGGCGCCGGGCCGCCAGTGTCCGCAGCTCCGCGCACCAGGCGAGTTGTGCCGGTTCGAGCGAGAATGCGGTCATCGCCGGTCCCTTTCCCTCGCCGCTGGGCCGCTCCCGAGGTTATCGCGGACAGTTGACTGCCGTCACCAACACGATACGCTCCTGCTGCGAGCCCACCACGCCAAGGGGCGAACCGCCATGAAGCCACGGGCCACCGCGCACGTCGACACCTTCGCCCGCGACCATCTCCCGCCGCCCGACGAGTGGCCCGAGCTCCGCTTCGACCTGCCGGAGCTGCGCTACCCCGAGCGTCTGAACTGCGCCGACGAACTCCTGCACGGCCCGCCCGGCGACCGCCCCGCCTTCCGCACTCCCGACGGCGCGACCTGGACGTACGGCGAACTGCGCGCCCAGGTGGACCGGCTCGCGCATCTCCTCACCGGCGATCTCGGGGTCGTCCCCGGCAACCAGGTGCTGCTGCGCGGCCCGACCACGCCCTGGCTGGCCGCCTGCTGGCTGGCGGTGCTGAAGGCCGGCGCGGTCGCGGTCACCGTGCTGGCGCAGCAGCGCCCGCACGAGCTGAGCACCATCTGCGCGATCGCCGAGGTGCGCCACGCCCTGTGCGACGTCCGGTCCGTCGACGACCTCGTCAAGGCCGGTGTCCCGGACCTCCGTCTCGCCACCTACGGCGGTGACTCCCCGGTGACCTGCTGAACCGTCCGGCGCCGATGACGCCGTACGAGGCCGTGCCGACCGCGGCCGACGACGTGGCGCTGATCGCCTTCACCTCCGGCACCACCGGACGGCCCAAGGGCTGTATGCACCTGCACCGGGATGTGCTGGCGATCGCGGACACGTTCTCCCGGCACGTGCTGAAGCCGGTCGCCGACGACGTGTTCACCGGCAGTCCCCGCTGGGCTTCACCTTCGGGCTCGGCGGTCTGGTGGTGTTCCCGCTGCGGGCCGGGGCGAGCGCGCTGCTCCTCGAACAGGCGCACCCGCGCCAGTTGTCGGCCGCGATCGCCGCGCACCGGGTGTCCGTGCTGTTCACCGCGCCCACCGCCTACCGCGCGATGCTCGCCGAACCGGACGGGCACGACATCACCTCGCTGCGGCGCTGCGTCTCGGCGGGCGAGAACCTGCCGGCCGCCACCTGGCGGGCCTGGCACGAGCGCACCGGGCTGCGGATCATCAACGGGATCGGCGCCACCGAACTGCTGCACATCTTCGTCTCCGCCGCCGACGAGGCGATCCGCCCCGGAACCACGGGGTCCCGGTCCCCGGCTGGCAGGCGCGCGTGCAGGACGCCGACGGCACCCCGTACCGGACGGGGAGCCGGGGCTGCTCGCGGTGCGCGGTCCCGTCGGCTGCCGCTATCTCACCGACCCGCGCCAGCGGAGTACGTACGCGGCGGCTGGAACATCACCGGCGACACCTATGTCCGCGAGCCCGACGGCTACTTCCGGTATGTGGCCCGCGCCGACGACATGATCATCTCGGCCGGGTACAACATCGCGGGACCCGAGGTCGAGGACGCCCTGCTGCGCCACCCGGACGTGGTGGAGGCGGCGGTGGTCGGACGGCCCGACGAGGCGCGCGGTCAGGTCGTGAGGGCCTATACGGTCCTGAGGAGGGCGCGGAACGCGACGCCGAGGCGCTGCGTGCCTTCGTGAAGTCCGAACTGGCGCCCTACAAGTGCCCGAAGGAGATCGTGTTCCTGGACGCCCTGCCCCGCACGGCCACCGGCAAGCTCCAGCGGTTCCGGCTGCGTACGCCCACCGGTGCGGAAGCGGACCGGGCGTGATCCCCGGCGAACCACGCCCGCACGCCCACGACTTAAGATGATCAACGTGTCCGACCAGCAAGCGCTTCACGCTCCGCGCTCTCTCATCGTCACGCTCTACGGCGCGTACGGACGGTCCGCGCCGGGCCCGGTGCCCGTCGCCGAGCTGATCCGGCTGCTGGCCGCGGTGGGCGTGGACGCCCCGTCCGTCCGCTCCTCGGTGTCCCGGCTCAAGCGGCGCGGCCTGCTCGTCCCGGCGCGCACCGCACAGGGCGCCGCCGGTTACGAACTCTCCGCCGACGCCCGGCAGTTGCTCGACGACGGTGACCGGCGGATCTACGCCGCCGACCCGCCGGAGGACGAGGGCTGGGTGCTCGCCGTGTTCTCCGTACCGGAGTCGGAACGGCAGAAGCGGCACGTTCTGCGCTCCCGGCTGTCCGGCCTGGGCTTCGGCACGGCGTCCCCCGGTGTGTGGATCGCCCCCGCACGGCTGTACGAGGAGACCAGGCACACCCTGGAGCGGCTGCGGCTGGACGTCTACGTCGACTTCTTCCGCGGTGAGCATCTCGGTTTCGCGCCCACCGCGCAGGCGGTCGCCCGCTGGTGGGACCTGACCGGGATCGCCGAGCGGCACGAGGCGTTCCTGGACCGGCACGCGCGGGTGCTGCGCGCCTGGGAGGAGCGGGCGGACACGCCGGCCGAGGACGCCTACCGCGACTATCTCCTCGCCCTGGACTCCTGGCGCCATCTCCCGTACGCCGATCCGGGCCTGCCCGCCGCCCTGCTCCCCGGGGACTGGCCGGGCACCCGCTCGGCGGCCGTGTTCCGGGGTCTGCACGAGCGGCTGCGGGACGCGGGGGCGGCGTTCGTGGGGCTGTGAGGAAGGTCAACCTCCCAGGCTGAGACGCGGTTTCGGGGCGTCCGTTCGGCCGGTACGGGGCTGCCGGCTGCCGGCGCGATACGGTGCGGGCCACGCCACTCCGGGTCCGTCGTAGCCCTGTTCGGCAGCGGCGTGCAGCGTCCAGTGGGGGTCGTAGAGGTGCGGCCGGGCCAGCGCGCACAGGTCCGTACGTCCGGCGAGGATCAGGGAGTTGACGTCGTCCCAGGAGGAGATCGCGCCGACCGCGATCACCGGGACGCCCGCCTCGTGCCGTACCCGGTCGGCGAACGGTGTCTGGTAGGAGCGTCCGAACTCCGGCTTCTCGTCGGCCACGACCTGCCCCGTCGACACGTCGATCGCGTCGGCGCCGTGCGCGGCGAAGGCACGGGCGACGGCGACCGCGTCCTCGGCCGTGACGCCGCCCTCCGCCCAGTCGGTGGCGGAGATGCGGACGGTCATCGGCCGGTCCCCGGCCACACCGCGCGTACGGCGTCGAAGACCTCCAGCGGGAAACGCAGCCGCTTCTCCGGTGAACCCCGTAGGCGTCGGTGCGGTGGTTGGTCAGCGGGAGAGGAAACCGGAGAGCAGATAGCCGTGGGCGCAGTGCAGTTCGAGCAGATCGAAACCGGCCCGCGCCGCGCGTACCGCGGCGGCGGTGAACCGCTCCTCAGGTCGGTGAGCTGAGCGCGCGAGAGTTCACGGGGCACCTGGCTGCCGGGCTTGTACGGCAGTGGGGACGCGGCGACGAGAGGCCAGTTGCCGTCGTCGAGCGGCTCGTCCATGCCCTCCCACATCAGCTTGGTCGAGCCCTTGCGCCCGCTGTGGCCGAGCTGCACGCCGATCGCCGTGCCGGGTGCCCGGGTGTGCGCGAAGTCGGTGATCCGCCGCCATGCCTCGGCCTGACCGCCGGTGTAGAGGCCGGCGCAGCCGGGCGTGATACGGCCCTCGGGGCTGACGCACACCATCTCCGTCATCACCAGTCCGGCCCCGCCCAGCGCACGCGCGCCGAGGTGCACGAGGTGGAAGTCGCCGGGGACGCCGTCGACCGCCGAGTACATGTCCATGGGGAGACGACGACCCGGTTGCGCAGGGTCAGTCCGCGCATCCGGAACGGGGTGAACATCGAGGGCGTACCGGGCGGGCAGCCGAACTCGCGCTCCACCGACCCGGTGAAGCGGGCGTCGCGCAGCCGCAGGTTGTCGTGGGTGACGCGGCGGCTGCGGGTGAGCAGGTTGAAGGCGAACTGGCGGGGCGGCTGGGCGAGATACCGGGGCAGATGCTCGAACCACTCCAGGCTGGCCCGCGCAGCGCGCTGGGTGGAGGCGACCACGGGCCTTCGCTCGGCCTCGTAGGCCGCCAACGCCTCTTCCAGTGACGGCTGTTCGTGCAGGCAGGCGGCGAGGGCCAGGGCGTCCTCGACGGCGAGCTTGGTGCCGGAGCCGATGGAGAAGTGCGCGGTGTGGGCGGCGTCGCCGAGCAGCACGACGTTGCCGTGCGACCAGCGCTTGTTGACGACCGTACGGAACGTGGTCCACGCCGAGTTGCCGGACCGCAGCGGGCGGCCGCCGAGCGCGTCGGCGAAGATCTTGGCGCAGCGGTCGACGGACTCCGTCACGGCGGTCGCGTCCGGTTCGTCGAATCCGGCGGCCCGCCACACTCCTCGCGCATCTCGACGATCACGGTGGAGGCGTCGGCGGAGAACGGATAGCCGTGCAGCTGCATCACGCCGTACTCGGTCTCCGCGATCTCGAAACGGAACGCGTCGAAGGGGAAGTCGGCGGCGAGCCAGATGTAGCGGCAGCGGTGCTCGGTGATGTGCGGGCCAAAGACGTCGGCGAAGGTCTCGCGGGTGGTGCTGTGGACTCCGTCGGCGGCCACGACCAGGTCGTACGTCTCCGCCAGGCGGGCGGGGCCGGGGGCCTCGGCGCAAAGCGGAGGTCCACTCCGAGGAGCGGCAGCGGGCGTGCAGGATCTCCAGGAGTCGGTGGCGTTCCAGGGCGGCGAAGCCGTGTCCCCGGGAGGTGTGGCGGGTGCCCCGGTGGACGATGTCGATGTCGTCCCAGCGGGTGAAGTCCCTGTGCAGGGCCGCGTAGACGTCGGGGTCGGCGTGTTCGATGCCGCCGAGGGTCTCGTCGGAGAGGACCACTCCGAAACCGAAGGTCACATCCGGGGGTTGCGTTCCCAGAGGGTGACCTCGCGGTCGGGGGTGAGGCGTTTGAGCAGGGCGGCGGTGTAGAGGCCGCCGGGGCCTCCGCCGATGATCGCGATCCGTTGGGGCCGGGGAGTCGCGGTCCCCTTCGCCGGCGGCATCCGTCACCTCCCTGCCATTTGGGAGGGCGCTTCTCCGTGAACGCCGCGTGGAACTCCGCGTAGTCCTCACCTGTCATCAGGAGGGCCTGGGTCGCGGCGTCCAGTTCGATGGCCGCCGCCAGGGGCATGTCCAGTTCCGCCGTGAGGAGGGCCTTGGTCTGGGCGTGGGCCAGGGCGGGGCCGTCGGCGAGGCGGCGGGCGAGGGTGTGGGCGGCCTCGTCGGCGCCGCCCTCGTCGGCGAGGGCGCTGATCAGGCCGATGCGCTCGGCCTCCGGCGCTCGCACCGTGTCGCCCAGCATCAGCAGCCGGGTGGCGTGGCCGAGGCCGACCACGCGGGGCAGCAGATACGCCGCGCCCATGTCGCCGCCGGAGAGGCCGACCCGGGTGAAGAGGAAGGCGAAGCGGGCGCTGGGGTCGGCGACCCGGAAGTCGGCGGCCAGGGCGAGGACCGCGCCGGCGCCCGCCGCCACCCCGTGGATCGCGGCGATCACGGGGAACGGGCACTCCCGTACCGCCCGCACCACCTGGCCGGTCATCCGGTTGAAGTCGAGAAGCCGGGCCGTGTCCATGGAGAGGGTCGCGCCGATGATCTCGTCGACGTCGCCGCCGGAGCAGAAGCCGCGCCCCTCGCCGGCCAGCACCAGGGCGCGTACGGCCCGCTCGCGGGACAGCTCGGCAAGGAGATCGCGCAGGTCGGCGTAGGCGCCGAAGGTGAGCGCGTTGAGCTTGTCGGGGCGGGCGAGGGTGACGGTGGCGACGCCGTCGGCCACATCGAGGCGCATATGCTCCCAGCGGGCGGTGCGGGCGGCGGAGCCGGTGAAGGGACTCATGAGGGCGGCCTCCTAGGGCGGGCACGGCGCTGCTCAGTGAGGTCTGCCCGATGAATTTATCACCGATCGGTGACTGTCGTCACGGGCACGCGATAAGCTGTTCGGGGGCCGTCACGGATCGTCGGCATACGGGTAACGGCGGGCGCGGCGGGGCGTGGAGACGGGTAGACCCCGTCCGCCGGGGTGGGACGTCCCGGACGGTGCCCGGCCGGGGGCCGTACCGGGTGCGCCGTACCATGGTCGGCTGAACTGCAGGAGCGCCCGCTCCATGAACGGACTCGCTGTGCACGAACCTCCCGCCGCCTCCACCTCCTGGCGCGTCGCACTGCCGCACACCACCGCGGCCGTGCCCGTGGCGCGTGCGCTGGTGCGTACGGCGCTGGCCGAGCGGGATCACTCCGCCGACTGCGACACGGCGGAGCTGCTGACGGCGGAGCTGGTGGCGAACGCCGTGGAGCACACCTCGGGGACCGGCACGATCGAGCTGGTGGTGCGGCTGCTGCCGACCGGCTGCCAGGTCGAGGTGCACGACGCCGACCCGGAGCCGCCCGGCGACCTCACCCGCCCGACGCCCTCGGGATGCCCGACCCCTGGCAGGAGCACGGCCGCGGACTGCTGCTGATCCGCACCCTCAGCGCGTCCTGCGGCCACCGCCCCACCGAGTCGGGCAAGGCGGTCTGGTTCCGCCTGCCGGGGCCGCGCCGGCCGGTCTGAGCGGGAACCGCGAGCCCGGGTTCTAGGCGAGGGTCGCGACCAGGACCGCCTTGATCGTGTGCATGCGGTTCTCCGCCTCGTCGAAGACGACCGAGTGCGCGGACTCGAAGACCTCGTCGGTCACCTCCAGGGAGGTGAGACCGTGGGCCTCGAAGATGTCCTGGCCGACCTTGGTGCCGAGGTCGTGGAAGGCGGGCAGGCAGTGCATGAACCTGACGTCCGGGTTGCCGGTGGCGCGCAGGACGTCCATGGTCACCGCGTACGGGGCGAGGGCCTTGACGCGCTCGGCCCAGACGTCCTGGGGCTCGCCCATGGAGACCCAGACGTCCGTGGCTACGAAGTCGGCGCCCGCGACGCCCTCGGTGACGTCCTCGGTGAGCGTGATCCGGGCGCCGCTCGACGCGGCCAGCTCGCGGGCCCGGCCGACGATCTCCTGGGCGGGCCAGTAGGCCGCCGGGGCGACGATCCGTACGTCCATGCCCAGCAGGGCGGCGGTCACGAGGTAGGAGTTGCCCATGTTGAAGCGGGCGTCGCCGAGATAGGCGAAGGCGATGTCCGTGAGCGGCTTGGAGCTGTGCTCGGTCATCGTGAGGACGTCGGCGAGCATCTGGGTGGGGTGCCAGTCGTCGGTCAGCCCGTTGTAGACGGGTACCCCGCGTACGCCGCGAGCTCCTCCACCTTGGCGTGACTGTCCCCCGGTACTCGATCCCGTCGTACATCCGGCCCAGCACCCGGGCGGTGTCCTTCACGGACTCCTTGTGTCCCAGCTGGGAGCCGGACGGGTCGAGGTACGTCGTCGAGGCGCCCTGGTCGGCGGCCGCCACCTCGAACGCGCAGCGCGTACGCGTCGACGTCTTCTCGAAGATCAGCGCGATGTTCCTGCCCCGCAGCCGACGGTGCTCGGTCCCGGCCCGCTTGGCGGCCTTGAGCTCGGCGGCCAGCTCCAGCAGGCCGAGGAACTCCGGCGCGGTGAAGTCCAGCTCCTTGAGGAAGTGGCGGCCGGCGAGGGCGGTCGGGACAGTCGCCATGGGGTGCTCCAGGGATGGGGGACACGAGGAGTGGAAGTCTATACGAACTTCAGTATTTCTATACGATACGTCACAGGGCGTCTCGCTGGACGGGACAGCTCATGCAGCGCGGCCCGCCCCGCCCCCGGCCCAGCTCGCTGCCGGGAATCTCGATCACCTCGATGCCCTGCTTGCGCAAATGCGTGTTGGTGGTGGCGTTGCGCTCGTAGGCGACGACGACGCCCGGTTCGACGGCCAGCACGTTGCAGCCGTCGTCCCACTGCTCCCGCTCGGCCGCGTGCACGTCCTGGGTGGCGGTCAGCACCCGGATCTCGCTGAGCCCGAGGGCGGCGGCGATCGCCCGGTGCATGTGCTCCGGGGATGGTCGGTGACCTTCAGTTCCTTGTCCCCCACCCCGGCTCGATGGTGTACGAGCGGAGCATCCCGAGGCCGGCGTACTGGGTGAAGGTGTCGCCGTCGACCATCGTCATCACGGTGTCGAGGTGCATGAAGGCGCGCCGCTTCGGCATGTCGAGCGCGACGATGGTCTCGGCGGAGCCGGCCGCGAACAGCTTGTGCGCCAGCATCTCCACGGCCTGCGGGGTGGTCCGCTCGCTCATCCCGATCAGCACCGCGCCGTTGCCGATGACCAGGACGTCCCCGCCCTCGATGGTGGACGGGTAGTCGGCCTGCCCCTCGGACCAGACGTGGAAGCGCTCCGTACGGAACAGCGGGTGGTGCCGGTAGATCGCCTCGAAGTGCACGGTCTCGCGCTGCCGGGCGGGCAGGCGCATCGCGTTGACGGCGACTCCGTCGTAGATCCAGGCGGAGGTGTCGCGGGTGAAGAGGTGGTTGGGCAGCGGGCCCAGCAGGAAGTCGTCGAGTTCCATGACGTGGAAGCGCACGGAGGTGGGTTCCGGGTGGGCGTCCAGGAACTCCCGCTTGGTCATGCCGCCGATCAGCACCTCGGCGAGCTCGGGCGCCGGGAGGGTCTCGAAGGCTGCCCGCAGATGGTCGGTGGCGAGGGGGCCGTACTCCTTCTCGTCGAAGACGCGGTCCAGGACGAGCGTACGGGCCTCGGGAAGGGCCAGGGTCTGCGCGAGCAGGTCACCGAAGAGGTGGACGGTGACGCCCCGGTCGCGCAGGACGTCCGCGAAGCCGTCGTGCTCGGCGCGCGCCCGGCGCACCCAGAGCAGGTCGTCGAAGAGCAGGGCGTCCTTGTTGCTGGGGGTGAGCCTTTGAGCTCGAGATCGGGCCGGTGCAGGATGACCCGGCGGAGCCGGCCGGCCTCGGAGTCGACGTGGTAGGTCATGTCTCCATCCTGACCATCCGGGCGCGGGTTCACCCCTGTCCCCTCCTTCCCGGATGCCGGAATCCGGCCTCTCCGTCAGCGGAGCGTCTCGGGCCGGGCGAGCTGTCTCCGGGCCCTCTCCCCGCCGCCGCCCGCGCGACCAGCCGCCCGGCGAGGAGGTGCGGGTCACCGGGTTCGCGGGCCAGGCCGTCGTCGTACCCGGCGAGCGCGGCGGCGGTGTTCCCGGCGGCGAGGTGCTCGTCGGGGGTGCGGGGGTCGGCCGGCGGGCGGGCGAAGACCTGGGTGCGGACGTCGGGCCAGGGGCGCGGTCGGGCCGGAACCGGAGTTCGGCCGTCGTGGCCGGGTCCACGTTGCGCAGCCGCCATTCGGTGCGGTGCAGGGCGGCGGCGGTACGGGCACGGGCCAGGGCGGCCGGGGGCACGGGCTCGCGCAGCCAGCCGTCCAGGGTCCGGGCGAGACCGGTGACCAGGGCGTGCCCGGTCCCGGTGAGGCGTCCGCTGGTGAGGAGGGTGCGTACGACGAGCCGGCTCTGCGTCCGGCGCAGCGCGAAGTGGTAGGCGGCCGTCTCCGCGTGCTCCGGGTCCGTCGTCCGGTCCCGCCAGAACCCCGCGACGCCGGTGAAGGCGTAGGCGCCGTGCAGCAGGCCGGTGAGGTGGCGCGGATCGGGGCGCCAGGGGCGTAGTAGCGCTCCGCGCGGTCGTCGTCCAGCAGCGGGAAGAGGTGGATCAGCGCGGCGAGCTTGCTGTGCTGGAACTCGTGGACCAGCGCCTCGGCGAGGGCCAGCGGCGAGGAGGGGCGGGCGATGACCATCGCGCCGTAGGAGTCACCGCTGGACGCGGAGACCCGGACGTCGGGCGGCGGCGGGGGCAGCAGACCGGTGCGCGCCCACGGGACGACGGCCCGGATCACGACGGGGTCCAGCCGACCGGGCCCCGGGCCCTTCCCGTGCGCGAGGATCGCCACGGCCTCGTCGAACAGCCGCTGCCAGGCCAGCGCCTCGTCGGCGTCCAGCCGGGCGGGCGGCACGGGGTCGTCGAGGTCGCGGTAGGGGTCCAGGTCCTCCAGCGGTACGGCGGCGCGGCCGACGGCGAGGGTGCGGAGGGAAGCCAGTGGGGGTCGTCGGCGGACGGCGCCCCGGTCACCGGGACGGGGGCGGGGCGGCGGGTCAGGCTGCGCCGGGTGCCGTCGGGGCCCGGCCCGCTGAGGGTGAGCACGCCGGCGCGGGTGCTCGCCCGGCCCGCCGACACACCGGGCGCCGCGTCCGCGAGCCGGAGCAGCCCGAGTCCCGGCAGATGCAGGGCGCCGTCCTCCAGCGGGACCCGCAGGGACGCCTCCGTACCGGCCTGCAGGGCGGCGACGACCGCGAGGGTGTTCATCCTGGCCGCCTCCACCCACAGCCGGGGGCCGGTCGCGGTGCCGTGGGCCCGGCGCAGCGTGTGCGCGATCCAGGCGCCCGTCGTCGGGGCGAGCAGCAGCCGCTCGGCCGGCTCGGGCGCCCGATCGGCCGCCTCCTTGAAGACCCGCCAGGCGTCGGCGACCGGGCTGAGCGGGGTGGGCTCGTTCCAGAGCCGCTTGAGCAGGGTGTTCAGCAGCAACAGCCGGCGGGCCCGCTCACCCTGCTCCAGGAAGGCGACGCCCTCGGCGGAGTGCCCGCCGGCGGCGAACTCGTCGAAGAGGGGGCGGGCATGCGGAAGGGGCGGGTCGCTCGCTGGTCGTCACCGGGACCTCCGGTCGGTGGGCGGGCGTCCGGGAGCGCGTGGGCGCCCGGCACGGGGGCCGTCACTCGGCCCGGGCGGGCTCGCCCCGCCCCGCATGCTGTCTCGGGAGCGGAGTACCTCGGTGAGCAGGCGGGTGTCGGAGCGGAGCGGCGCCAGGCCGTCCACCGCGGTCAGGGGCAGCGCCGCGAGATCCGCCAGATCCGACTCCCGGACAGGCGCGCCCGCCATGACGGCCGGCTCCTGGACGGCCGCTGCGGCGTCGCGCTGAGCGGGCGGCTGGTGCAAGGTGCGTCCCCTTCTCGCACGGCGGCACCCGATGCCACCGTGGCCCCCATTCCATCACGAACGCGCCCACCGGCGTCGAATCGCCCGAATACGCGATCACCGTGCGGCCACCGGTTCGGTCATCGTACGAGGCGGTGAAGTCGGCCCGGTGTCCGCTGAGTTGCGGCAGCCGGTCTACAGCGGCATGGGCGCCAGATCGCACTCGATGCGGCGGTGTGTCCGTGCCGCGAAGAGCCAGGGTGGTCCGCGCGGACCACCCGGGCGAATCCCGCCACCGCCCTGCGCTGCTGTTCCCCGGCCTCCGGTCCGCGGCCCAGGCCGCGCAGGTCGAGGGCGAGGTTCGCGGTGCAGGCCAGGGTCAGCGGATGGTCCGCCCCGGTGACGACGGCGAGCTCCGCCAGACCGGCCTCGTCGATCGCGTGCGCCCGCTCGAAGTCCAGCCGGGCGTAGGCGGTGTTGGCCTGCCCGATCGCCACCGCCAGTGTCATCACGTGCCGGGGCCCGAGTACGGCGGTGATCCTGCGGGCCACGTCGTCCTCCCGTTTCCGCGCCGCGTCGGGATCTCCCAGGGCGCGCAGGGTGGCGGCCAGGTTCGCCCCGGTCAGCAGGGTGTACGCGTGGTCCTCCCCGAGGAGCGCCGTGTAACGCCGTACGGTCTCCTCGCCCAGTTCGCGGGAGAGTTCGAGGTCTCCGGCGAGGCGCTGGTCGACCGAGAGGTTGGCCGCCGTGGACAGCGAGTCGGAGTGCCGGCGGCCGTAGCGGGCCACCAAGCGGCGCAGGGTGTCCTCGGTGAGTTCCCGCGCCTCGTCGAGGGCCCCGTCCCGGCGCCGGCAGACCGCCAGATCGCGGGCGGCGCGCAGGGTGAGCGCGTTGTCCTCGCCGAGCGCGGCACGGGCCCGCAGATGCACGTCCTCCTGGAAGTCACGGGCGCCCGGGTAGTCGCCGCTCTCCCGCATGTCGATGGAGAGGGCGTTCAGGGTGTTGAGGGTGAGGAAGCTGGTGGGGCCGAACAGGGACTCGCGCTGCCGGGCGTTCTCCTGGTCCAGGGCCAGCGCCTCGTCGAACTGTCCGCACAGCCGCAGATCGACGCCCCAGCTGTGGGTGGCCCGCAGGGTGATCTGGTCGTCGGCCCCGAACTGGGCGCGGGCCAGCACGGTGGCCTCCTCGCCGAGGTCCCGGGCCTCCGTGAAGCGTCCCTGGTGGCGTCGGGCGTCGGCCAGCGCGCAGAGCGAGTCGACCAGGTCCTCGGGGTCGATCTCGATGTTCCGGGAGACCTCCAGGGCCCTTTCGGCGAGGGGAATGGCCTCGTCGATCTGGCCGCGCTGGAGCAGGGTGAACGACAGGCTCTTCGCGATACGGATGACATGGCCGTCCTCCTCGCCGGAGTCGGCGAGCCAGGCACTCCATGCCTGCCGGGCGAGGGCCGCGGCACCCTCGTGGTTGCCCCAGTAGTAGAGGAAGAAGACGGTGTCGGTGACGAGTTCGCGCACATAGGTGTCGGAGCTGCCGGCCGCCTGGGAGGCGAGGATGTGCGGCAGCAGGGCCTGGTAGGCGGGCCATTCCTGCGACGAGGCGTGATGGCCCAGCTTGGCGGCGGACAGCAGTTGGTGAGCGGCCTCCCGCATGGCCCGGCGCTGTTCGGGGCTGAGTTTGGCCAGGAGCACGGTCTGCAGCAGACGGTGCATCTGCAGGGTGTCCGTCCGGGGTCCGTCTTGACCAGGGAGAACTGGCTGAGGTCGCGCACCGCCCGGCTGAGTTTGACCGACTCCCGCAGCAGCGGGTCGACTTCGGGCGTGATGTTGACGCCGCGGCCGCCGCGCAGGATGGAGCGGGGAATGGGCTCGGGGGCCATGCTGGCGCAGATGTCGAGGAGTTGGCGGGCGCCGGGGTTGTTCGCCCTGATCCGCTCCAGCGAGATGTCCCAGGCCGCGGCCACGGAGACCGGGTAGTCGGGGGCCGGGTCGAGTTCGAGGATGTCCGGGCTCCGCCGGGCGAGCAGGTCGAGGTACTCGTCGACGAGCATTCCGGTGACCGCGTGCCAGGCGCCCGCCTGTTCCACCGCGAGCGGCAGGTCCCCGAGGGCGTGCGCCAGCCGGTCGGCGTCCTCCGGGGACAGGTCCGGGAGCGCTTCCGCAGCAGCTCCACCGACTCCTCGCGCTCGAAGACGTTCACCGGCAGCGGGGTGGCGACCCGCTCCCAGCCGCGGTTGCGGGAAGTGACGATCACCTTCCCCGGCCCGTTCGTGGGGAAGTACTGGCGCACCACGTCGATGTCCTCGGCGTTGTCGAACACCAGGAGCCAGTCGTCGTAGGGCACTCCGGTGCGCAGCGCCTCCAGGACGGCCCGCACCGTCGAACTCGCGGGGCCCTCCTGCCCCGGCTGGACGACCCCGAGCCGGGCGGCGAGTCCGGCGAGCGCGGCCAGGATGAGGCTCTCCCCTTCGGCGGGAATCCAGCAGATCACCTTGTAGCGGTGCTGGTTGCGGTAGATGTACTCGAGGACCAGCTGGCTCTTGCCGACGCCGCCCAGTCCGTGGAGCGCGTGCGGGAGCACGGCCGCCGTGTCCTGCGCGTCGAGTTGTTCCTCGACCGCCCGCAACAACGTCCTGCGGCCTACGAACGACGTGTTGCGCAGCGGAACGTTCACCAGGAGGGCGGGGGTCGAGGTCGTCTGCATGCCAGGCCTTGTCTCCGTGGGGTCACCGGACGGTCGTGCGGTCACCGCGTCCGTATACGCGGATGATGCCCGGTCCGGCGCCGCATCACGTGACGCCTCGACCGGTTGCCGGGAATCGCCGGGGACGGCGGCCAGGGGCCCGAGGTCCGCCTCGATTCTCCGGGCGCGTTCGGCGTACGGCCCCGACAGCGCCCGCATCACCGCGAGTTCGGACTGCTGCCAGGCTCCGGCGGACGCGTCGGGCAGGCCCGCTCCCGCCGGGTCCCGCAGGGCCGCGCGCAGGGCCACTCCGTGGGCTCCCGCGGCCGGCAGTTCGCCGAGGATCGAGACGGTCCTGGCCAGCTGGCCGCGGGTGGTGGTCGCGAGGACGGCCTCGCGGGCTCCTCGGCGAACTCGGGCCGTCCGCCGCCGTCGGCGTCCCAGTCGATCAGGCCGCCCATCAGGATCTCGGCCAGGTGTTCCGGACCGGCTTCCGGCACGGTCCGGCGGCGCACCTGCTCGACGAGGTCGAACTCGAACAGGACGGCGGCCAGCCGGGTGGCGAGGCGCCGGGCGACCGGTGTGGCGAGGAGAAGAAGCGGTGCACCGCCGCCGTGGCGGCGCGCGGGAGCGTGGAGCGCGCAGTCCGGGCGCCGGAGGCTCTTCACGAGCGTTCCCGGCAGTACGGCCGGCAGGGTGCGGCACTCCCTTCTCGCCCGTGACCAGGCCGGCCCACGCCTCGATCGACCCGGGTTTCAGGGACAGCACCGGGACGGGCGGGACGCCCTCGCGGGCGGACGGCAGGGGCCGCATCGGGTCGGGGCCCTGGGGCGGCGGGCGCAGGACGACCCGGTCGTTGGCCGCGCCGGGGCCGCCGGCCTCCAGGACCGCCGGGTAGGGGTGGAGCGAGGAGCGGTGCCGCATATGGGGCGGCAGCAGATGGGTCAGGGCCGTGGGGCCGGCCCGCCCCAGCCGGTCGAGCAGCGTGTCCGCCGCGGAGCCGGCCCAGCCGTGGGCGAGGCCGTCCGTGACGACCATGAAGAGGCGGTCCCGTCTCCCCTCGAGGAGTTCACCGATCCGGGCCGGGGTCCGCGCCCCGCTCCAGCGCAGCGAGGCGGGGCCGGTGGGCGGCAGGGTCAGGGACAGGGCGCGTACGCCCCGGAAGGCGCCGCTGTGTTCGGCGGCCGCGGCCAGGCTCGCGGTCTCCTCGTGCCAGACGGCCATGGTGGGGGCGTCGTCGACGAGGAGGACCAGGTCGAACGCGCGGGTGGTCGCGGGGCGGAACCAGGGCAGCCACAGTCCGTCGGTGATCCCGCGCTCCGCCGTGGCCTCCTCGTCCAGTTCCACGGCGGTGTGCGAGGGCACACGGCGGGCCAGCCGGTGCAGGGCGACGGCCAGTTCGGCCGAGCGGCGGCCGGAGCCCGGTGAGCGCCGGGTGGACCCGGTCAGCACGGGCGGGCCGAGCCGTATCCGGCCGGTCCCCTCGGGGTCGGGCACGGGCAGGGGCGTCCGGGTGGTGTCCGGCCCGTCGTCCGGCGGGGCGGACCGCTCGGCGGCGGTCTCGGAGGCACCGGACCGCGGTGTGTCCCGCTCCGGCTCCCCGTCCGGCCCGGTGCCGTCGGCGGTCGTGCCCTCGCCCGCCCTGGCCCGGTACGCGGCCAGCCATACGGCGTCGGCCAGCTCCCGCCAGTGCGGGACGACGGTGGCGTCCGGGCGGGCGGAGGCTCCTTCCGCGGCCTCCGCGCCGGGTGCCCGTTCTCCGGGGAGCCGTTCATCAGCGGCCCTTGGCGAGGTCACGCAGGAGTGTCTCGATGAGCTCGCGGCCCTCGCCCTCGGCGCGGAAGCCGTCGACGGTGGTCAGCCGTGCCGCGTTCAGCAGCTGGTCGAGCGAGTGCGTACCGCCCGCCCGGACGCGCTGCACGAACAGGTCGACCATGGCCTCCGCGTCCGGCGGCAGGCTCCCCAGGTGCCCGGAGACGATGGCCAGAAGCTGCTCCCGGGTGAGGGCCCGCATCTCCAGGGGAAGACAGCGGCGGCGGAAGGCGGCCGGGAACTCGCGCTCTCCGTTGCTGGTGATCAGCACGACGGGGAACTCGCGGCACTCCACCCGCCCGCCGGACACCGGCGCGAACTGTTCGGGGTCGTCGGTGTGCACCCGGGCCGAGCGGGCGGCGTCACGGACCAGTTCGGGGATGTCGTAACTGCCGTTCTCCAGCACATGCAGAAGATCGTTGGGCAGGTCGATGTCACTCTTGTCCAGCTCGTCGGCCAGCAGCACCCGGGGGCGGTCGTAGGGCAGCAGCGCGGTGCCCAGCGGTCCCAGGGTGATGAAGTCGCCGAGGGCCGGGGCGGTCCGCCGTCGGCCGGCGTCCGCTGTTCGGCGCCCTGCCAGGCGGCGATGGCCTGGGCGCGCCCGATGGCGTCGTAGGCGTACAGGCCGTCGCGCAGGGTGGTGCGGCTGACGATGTTCCACTGGAGGACCCTGCCCAGGCCGAGTTCCCGGGAGAGGAGGTAGGCGAGTGTGGACTTGCCGATGCCGGGCGGTCCGGTGATGAGCAGCGGACGGCGTAACAGCAGGGCGGCGTTGACCGTGTCGATCTGTTCCGGGCCGAGCTGCGGAACATGGTCGCCGGGGCCCAGCCGGCGCAGCGCGGCCTCGGGGTCGTCGGGCGGCGGGAGCAGGGGCGGGCCGCCGCCGAAGCGGCGCCAGGGCGGGGTCCGGGCAGCCGGGACGGTTCGCCCGGGGCGCGGCCCGTCGCTCGGAACACACGCCAGTCGGTGCTGTCAGGGGCGTCCGGTCCGCTCATAACCCGTCCTCCTCGCTGTCGTGGTCGTCGAAGCCGTAGTCGGTGGCGGTCTGGATGTCGACCAGCCGGTGGGGGTCGTCCCAGAGGAAGGCGATGTGCCGCCCCAGGAGCAGGGTCCCGCCACATCGAGTCCGGCCGTGCGCCGCAGCCGGTGGATGGCGAGCGGGATCTGGGTCGGGGTGGGGACGGAGGAGAACACGGCGGTCACCACTTCGCGGCGCTCCTCGCTGAACTCGCCGCGGCGGTCCCAGACGGCGAGGCCGAGGCCCTCGACGATGGCCGCCTTCACCGCCTCGGTCGCCGCGCCGCCGTCCGGGGCGTCGAGCACCGCGGCCGTACGGCTGGGTTCGGAGGCCAGCGCCGCCTGCCAGGCGTCCGGTCCGGTACGGTCCGACGTCCGCCAGCCGTGCACCCCGATCCCCCGGCTGCGCAGGGTCTCCCAGCGCTCCAGCCACTGCTCCCGGACCAGCAGGTCGTCGGTGCGCATCCGTTCGAGGCTGCGCAGATGGACGCCGTACTTCAGGCCGAGGGGCTCGGGTCTGCCGTCCGCGGAACTGACGGTCAGCCCGGCCATGTCGTGGTTGAGCAGGTCGTAGGGGAGGACGAACTCGACGTAGGGCGGCGTCCGTCCCGACAGGACGGAGGGCTGGGCGTGGGGCGCGGGCGTAAGACGTACGACCTGGCGCAGTACGCGTTCGACGGCCCGGCCGAGACCGTCCAGGCTCGTCGTCTCGGGTTCCGCCGCCCATGGCTGCCAGCGGCCCGGGACGGTGTTCAGCCAGGGGCGCACCACGACGTCGTCGGAGCCGTCGCGGGCGGGTTCCACGGCCACGACCAGGCAGCGCGGGATGGTCGGGTCGGCGGTGGTCTCGGCCCGCTCGGCCCGCCGGCGTTCCAGGGCGGTGAGCAGGCCCGCCCGCCGGGCCCAGCCGCTCGCCCACTCGGACAGGGCGAGGCGCCGGTCCGGTGACGGCGTCAGCTCCGCGGCGTGCTCGATCAGCAGGACCGCCGGCGGCAGGCCGTCCGGCTGCACGTTCAACTCCGTGGTGTACGTGAAGAGCTGGACCGGTGAGAGGCCGGGCGGCAGGTCGAGGTGGAGGTCGCCGGCGAGCACGTTGCGCAGCGCGCCGGCGGGGAGAAGGCCCTGTACGGTGCGCAGAAGCGCGCGGGCGGTGTCCAGGTCGTGGTGATCGAGCGGGCCGGGCAGCGGGTCGGTGGGTGTCCCGCCGGGGCCCAGCAGTTTTCGAACGCGGCGGCGGCCGGGGCGCCTTCGAAGACGCGTACGACGTCGATGAGGACCCGTTCGCCCTCGCGGACGCTGAACGCCGCGCGCAACAGCGCGACGACGTCCTCGCGGAGTTTGGTGCCGCGCAGATCGATGTGCCGGTCGAGCTCCGCGGACAGCATGCCGGCGAAGTACGAGCGCCCCGCCTGGTCCTCCAAGCAACACAGCCCGCACAGCGCCTCGGTCAGACGGAACATCAGATCCATGCCGGGCGCGCGCCCCACCCCGTCCCATTCCGACGCTGTCTCCACCGACCTTCCCCGCGAGCCGGTCCACCTGACGGATCAGCGAAGCTAGCACGCGAACTGCCGCGAACCAGGGACACCGACCGGGACCGGCCCGGTCCGGACAAGTCCGCGCAGAACCTGTCCGGACCGGTCACCGGCACGCGTCCGCGCGCTACAGCCGGGGGTCCACCGGCTCCGATTCCAGGGCCAGTACGGCGAAGACCGGCTCGTGGACGCGCCACAGGGCTCGCCTTCGGCGAGGCGGTCCAGGGCTTCCAGGCCGAGGGCGTACTCGCGCAGGGCGAGGGATCGCTTGTGGTTGAGGAAGCGGGCGCGCAGCCGGGCCAGGTTCTCCGGGCGGGTGTATTCGGGGCCGTAGATGATGCGCAGGTACTCGCGGCCACGGCACTTGACGCCGGGCTGCACGGGGCGGCCCCTGTCGTCGTGAACCAGGGCGCCGGCCGGTTTGACGACCATGCCCTCGCCGCCCCGGCCGGTCATCTCCAGCCACCAGTCGACGCCGGCGCGCACCGACTCGGGGTCGGCGGTGTCGACATGGAGGCGGCGGGTGGTCCGGAGCAGGCTGGTGGGGTCGTGCTCGACCAGGCGGTCGATGAGGGCGAGCTGTTCGTCGTGGGGCAGGGCGGCGAGGCTCCGGCCCTGGACGGCGAGGATCTGGAACGGGGCCAGGCGGACGCCGTCCAGGCCGTCGGTGGTCCAGCAGTAGCGGCGGTACGCCTGCGTGAACGCCGAGGCGGAGTCGGCGCGTTCGCGGTGGCGGGCGAGGAGCTCCTGACGTCCACGCCGCGCGCCGCCGTGGACTCCAGGGCGGCCAGGGCGCCCGGGAAGACCGCGCCGGAGGCGGCGCCGACCGCCGCGTACTGGGTGCGCAGCAGACCGGACGCCTTCAGCGACCACGGCATGAGTTCGGCGTCCAGCAGCAGCCAGTCGGTGGCGAGTTCGTCCCAGAGGCCGGCCTCGGTGACGGCCGTGCGCACCCGGCCGAGGATCTCCTCGGTGACGGAGGCGTCGTCGAAGAAGGGGCGGCCGGTACGGGTGTAGAGCGAGCCGGTCTCGCCGCCGGTGGTGCCGAAGCGCGCCGCGGCCGTGTCGGCGTCGCGGCAGACCAGGGCGACCGCGCGGGAGCCCATGTGCTTCTCCTCGCAGACGACGCGGGCGACGCCGTCCTGAGCGTACTGGGCGAACGCCTCGGCGGGGTGCTCGAGATAGCCGTCGCGGTGCGAGGTGGCGGTGGGCGCCATGGTCGGCGGCAGGTACGGCAGGAGACGCGGGTCGATCGCGAAGCGGCTCATGACCTCCAGGGCCGCCGCGGCGTTCTCCTCCCGGATCGTTATCCGGCCGTGGTGCCGGGTCTCGACGAAACGCCGGCCGTGCACGTCCGCCAGGTCCAGCGGACGGCCCTCGTGGCCGCCGGGGGCCTCGGCGCGCAGCGGGCGGGCCGGCTCGTACCAGACCCGCTCGGCCGGTACGCCGACCAGTTCCCGCTCCGGCCAGCGCAGCGCGGTGAGCCTGCCGCCGAAGACGGCGCCGGTGTCCACGCAGATGGTGTTGTTGAGCCAGGTCGCCTCCGGGACGGGTGTGTGGCCGTAGACGACGGCGGCCCGGCCCCGGTAGTCCTCGGCCCACGGATAGCGCACGGGCAGGCCGAACTCGTCGGTCTCGCCGGTGGTGTCGCCGTACAGGGCGTGGCCGCGGACCCGGCCGGAGGTGCGGCCGTGGTACTTCTCCGGCAGTCCGGCGTGGCAGACCACCAGCCGGCCGCCGTCGAGGACGTAGTGGCTGACGAGTCCGTCGATGAACTCCCGTACCTCGGCGCGGAACTCCTCGCTCTGCGCCTCCATCTGCTCGACGGTCTCGGCGAGTCCGTGGGTGTGCTGGACCTTGCGGCCCTTGAGGTAGCGGCCGAACTTGTTCTCGTGGTTGCCGGGCACGCACAGTGCGCTGCCGGACTTCACCATGCCCATCACCCGGCGCAGGACGGCGGGGCTGTCCGGGCCGCGGTCGACGAGGTCACCGACGAAGACGGCGGTACGGCCGTCCGGGTGGACGCCGTCGGCGTAACCCAACTTGCCGAGCAGGGATTCGAGTTCGGCCGAGCAGCCGTGGATGTCGCCGATGATGTCGAAGGGGCCGGTGAGGTGGGTGAGGTCGTTGAAGCGCTTCTCGGTGACGACGGTGGCGTGGTCCACCTCCTCCACTCCGCGCAGGACGTGCACCTTGCGGAAGCCCTCGCGTTCCAACTGGCGCAGAGAGCGCCGGAGTTCCCGGATGTGGCGCTGGATGACCCGGCGGGGCATGTCGGCCCGGTCGGTGCGGGCCGCGTTGCGCTCGGCGCACACCTGCTCGGGTACGTCGAGCACGATGGCGATGGGCAGTACGTCGTGTGCCCTGGCCAGTGCGATGAGCTGGCGTCGGCCGTCCTGCTGGACGTTGGTCGCGTCGACGACGGTGCGGCGGCCGGCGGCCAGCCGCTTGCCGGCGATGTAGTGGAGTACGTCGAAGGCGTCGCGGGACGCGCTCTGGTCGTTCTCGTCGTCGGCGACCAGGCCCCGGCAGAAGTCGGAGGAGATGACCTCGGTCGGCTTGAAGTGGCGCCGGGCGAAGGTCGACTTGCCCGAGCCGGAGGCGCCGACGAGCACCACGAGGGAGAGGTCGGTGACGGGCAGGGTACGGACTCGCGGCTGCGGGGTCCCGGTGGTGGTGGTCACGCGGCCTTCGCCTCCTTCGCGGTGCCGGCCGTGAACACGGCCATCTGGGTGGGCGGTCCGACCTCGGGGTCGTCCGGCCCCACGGGTACGAACTCGACTTCATAGCCGTGCCGTTCGGCCACCACGGCGGCCCAGGCGCGGAATTCGCCGCGGGTCCACTCGAAGCGGTGGTCGCGGTGGCGGACATGGCCGGCCGGGAGGGTCTCCCAGCGCACGTTGTACTCGACGTTGGGGGTGGTCACCAGGACCGTACGGGGGCGGGCGGCGCCGAAGACGGCGTACTCCAGGGCGGGCAGCCTGGGCAGGTCGAGGTGTTCGATCACCTCGCTGAGCACGGCGGCGTCGTACCCCTGGAGGCGCTTGTCGGTGTAGGCCAGCGATCCCTGGAGGAGCTGGACGCGTGCGGCCTGCCGCTCGCCCATCCGGTCCAGTCTGAGCCGGCGGGAGGCTATGGTGAGCGCCCGCATCGACACGTCGACGCCGACGATCTCGGTGAAGGACGGGTCCTTGAGCAGGGCCTGGACGAGCTGGCCCTGGCCGCAGCCGAGGTCGAGCACCCGGGTGGCGCCGGACGCGCGGAGCGCGGTGAGGATCGCCTCCCGACGCCGCACGGCGAGCGGGGCCGGCCTTTCCTCGGTGTCCGTGTCGTCGGCGACGGCGTTGTCGATCTCCTCGACGTCGCTGTCGTCCGCCTCGGCCAGCCGGACCAGTTCGAGGCGCTCCATGGCCTGCCGGGTCAGGGACCAGCGGCGGGAGAGATAGCGGCTGGTGATCAGCTTCTGCTCCGGGTGCGCGGGCAGCCAGCCCTCACCGGCACGCAGCAGCTTGTCGACCTCGTCCGGGGAGACCCAGTAGTGCTTGGCGTCGTCGAGGACGGGGAGCAGCACGTAGAGGTGGCGCAGCGCCTCGGCGAGGGTGAGCGTGTCCGCTTCGAGGGTGAGGCGGACGTACCGCGAGTCGCCCCAGTCCGGGAACTCGGTGTCCAGCGGGACGGGTTCGGCGGTGACGCTCCAGCCGAGCGGCTCGAAGAGCCGGCGGACGAGTCCGGGGCCGCCGCGTGCGGGCAGCGCGGGTACTTCCACGCGCAGGGGCGCGGCCTCGCGGGGAGCTCCGGGCGGGCGGCGCAGGCGCCGCGCATCGCGCTGGAGAAGACCGCGCTGAGCGCGACGGCGAGCAGGGAGGACGCCGCGTACGGGCGGTCGTTGACGTACTGCGCGAGTGCCGCGTCGGGGGCGCCGCCACGGCCCTTGCCCTTGCCGCGCCGGACCAGTGCCACCGCGTCCACCTCCAGCAGCAGCGCCGCCGTGCAGCGCTCGGCGTCCGCCTCGGGATAGAGGACGTGGGCCGTGCCGTAGGACGTGGAGAACGCCTGCGCCTTCTCGGGATGCTTGTGCAGCAGGAAGCCGAGATCGGTCGCGGGGTGCTCCGCGGAGCCGGTGGTACTGATCGTCAGGAACACGGTGGTTACACCTCGGGATACCTTCTGAGCTGGGGATACACGCCGGTTTCGGGCGTGTGGTGCCAACGTACCGGGAACCGTCGGGGGCGTTCCGTGAATTTCGGGGGTGGCAGGGGGCGGGGCCGTCCGTCGTGTGCGGACGGACGGCCCCGGGTCCCGGAGTGGGGGTACGGCGCGTTACGAGAGCTGGGACTGGACCTCGGCGGAGATCAGTTCCAGGTGGTCGAGGTCGTGCAGGTCGAGGACCTGGAGGTAGAGGCGGGTGGAGCCGGTCTCGGCGTAGCGGCCGATCTTGTCGACGACCTCGGCCGGGGAGCCTGCCAGGCCGTTCTCCCTGAGTTCGCCGGCCTCGCGGCCGATCGCCGCGGCGCGGCGGGCGACCTCCTGGTCGTCCTTGCCGACGCACACGACGAGGGCGTTGGAGTAGACGAGGTCGCCCGGGTCGCGGCCGGCCTTCTCGGCGGCGTCGCGGACCCGGCCGAACTGGCGCGCGGTGTCCTCGACGGAGGCGAAGGGCATGTTGAACTCGTCCGCGTACCGGGCCGCGAGGCGCGGGTGCGGGTGGCGCCGTGGCCGCCGATGAGGACCGGGACCCTGGGCTGGACCGGCTTGGGGAGCGCCGGGGACTTGGTGAGGTCGTAGTGGGTGCCGTGGTGGTCGAAGGTCTGGCCCGTCTCGGTGGCCCACAGGCCGGTGACGATCTCCAGCTGCTCCTCCAGGCGGGCGAACTTCTCCTTCGGGAAGGGGATGCCGTACGCCTTGTGCTCCTCCTCGAACCAGCCCGCGCCGAGGCCGAGTTCGACGCGGCCGCCGGACATCTGGTCGACCTGGGCGACCTGGATGGCGAGGACGCCGGGGAGGCGGAAGGTGGCGGCGGTCATGAGGGTGCCGAGGCGGATGCGGGTGGTTTCGCGGGCCAGGCCGGCGAGGGTGATCCAGGCGTCCGTGGGGCCGGGGTGGCCGGTGCTGTCACCCATGGCGAGGTAGTGGTCGGAGCGGAAGAAGGCGTCGAACCCGAGGTCTTCTGTGGCTTTGGCCACGGTGAGGAGGGTGTCGTAGGTGGCGCCTTGCTGGGGTTCGGTGAAGATGCGCAGGTCCATGGGGTCCATCCTGCCCGTTCGGGCGCGGGGCGGGGGTGTGGGGTGCCTTGCGCGTCGGGGTGGGGCGGGGGTGTCGCGCTCGCGCGGCCCGGCGCTTTCGGGGTGCTCCGCGGTGGTACGGGCGCGGGGGTGTCGCGCGGCCCGGCGCCTGCGGGGTGCTCCGCGGTGGTACGGGGCCGGGGAGGTCGCGCGGCCCGGCGCTGACGGGGTGCCGTCGCGCCCACCCGTGCCGCCCTGCGGCACGCCTGCCCGCGGATCGGCGGAGTGCGGAGAGGGCTGGGGCGGGCGCCGCCCTGCGGCACGATTGCCTGCGGATCGGCGGAGTGCGGAGAGGGCTGGGGCGGTCGTCGCCCTGCGGCACGCCTGCCCGCGGAGTGCGGGGTGCGGGGTGCGTCAGCTGGGTTCTCGTTCTCGGGTTGTCAGGGTTTGTAGCATTTTCTGGGTTCTGTCTCGGGATTCGTCTGCCGCGTCGATGGCTTCCATGCATTGCCAGTAGGTCGACTCGTCCTCCGCCGAGCAGGCCAGGCCGACCAGGGCGATGCCCACCTCGCCCAGCAGGCCGCCCAGGTGCATCAGGACCGGGCGGGGGTCGCCCAGTTCGGTGAGGTGTGCCGCGCGCGGTTCGCCCGGGGGCGGGTCCGGTGTGCCCAGCACCGCGCAGCCGCGCCCCGCCAGTTCGGTCAGTCCCAGTGCGTCACCTCTCAGTTCGGGTGGCCCGGCGACGGCGAGGCGGCTGCCTATCGCCTCCACCAGCGCCAGGGCCTGCCACACCTCCGTCAGCAGTTCCCGTACGTCGCCACTCACGGCCAGGGCGTGTCTGCTGGTCACGATGAGCCGCACAGCGTCCATGCGCTGCCCCCGTCTGTCCGACGCGCTGCCCACGCGTCCGCATCCGTTGAACTCCCTAGCTCACTACCCAGAGTTAAGGCATCTGATACTAGAAGCCAGAGGAAGACCGAAATCTTCGGACAATGACATGAGTGGGTAACGCTAAATAACTACATAGAGTCATCGCTCGGGGTGTTCTTCGGAAACCTTCGTTCGTTGCGGTCGATCTTCGCGGACAGTGCTTCCAGTGGGTCGACGCCCAGCACCTCGCAGAACTGGAGGAGATACGCGAGGACATCGGCGACCTCATCACGCACCCGGTGCGCGGTGTCCGGGTCGTCCAGGACACGGGCCGACTCCTCCGGCGTCAACCACTGGAAGATCTCCAGGAGTTCGGACGCCTCCACGCTGAGCGCGGCGGCGAGGTTCTTCGGGGTGTGGTACGGCTGCCAGTTCCGGGCGGCGGCGAATTCGGCGAGCCGGCGCCGGAGCGCGGCGAGGTCGTGGGGATCAGTCACGGTTCAGGTGTACCACCGTCACTCCGCTCACCCCGCCGCCCAGGAGACGTCGCTCGACGCCCCCATCAGCCGGATGTGCCCGCGCTCGCACATCCGCGCCGCCAGCCGCAGCAGTTCGCCCCGCTGTCCCGGATCGAGCGCCCGGTCGAGCTCGTCGGCGACGACCGTGAGGGACTGGAGTGCGGCGGGGACCTCGCCGGGCGCGTCGACCTCCAGCACGCCGGGGCCGGTGAGCAGCACCAGGGCGAGGGCGGTGTACCGGAGTTCGCCGTCGCCGAGGCGGCGCAGCTCCGTGCGCCTGCCGTCGCCCCGGTCGAGGAGGGCGCGGACCAGGCGCCCGGCGTCGTACGGCTCGGCGAGCAGGTCGGTGACGGGGCCGGCGCATCCGGCGCGCACCGCGTCCACGAGCAGGGCGTGCCGGCGTCCGCACTCGGCGCGGGTGCGCCACAGGACGTCGGCGAGGTTGTCGCAGCCGCCGAGCAGCCGGCCGGTGCCGGCCGGGACGGGGCGCGCATCCGCTCGGGGCGGGGGTCGCAGGGGAAGACGGAGCGCAGGGCGACGACCATCTGCTCGGCGGCGGCGAGCACCCTGCGCTGTCCGGGGTCTTGCCGGCGACACGCAGCGGCAGCAGCGCGGTGCCGAGCCGGTCGTCGGGCAGCGGGGCGCGGGTCACCGGCGCGGACCCCGCCGTGTGCCAGGCCGCCTGCACGGTGCGCCGGCCGGGGTCGCGCAGGGCGGTCTCCAGCAGGGTGACCCCGTCCGCGGTGAGCCGCTCCCCGCGATCCGCAGCGCGGGTTCGGCCTGTACGGCGACCTCCAGCCGGACGGGTCCTCGGGGCCGTCGGCCGTACAGCCGATGCGGAAGCCGCGGCGGCGCTGGGCGTCGGCGCGGGCCCGCTCCGGGACGCAGGCGCCGGGTTCCGGGAAGGCCTCCCCAGTCCGGCGCCGCCGCCGAGGCGGGCGAGGGCCTCGTACGCCCGTAACGCGCTGGTCTTGCCGCTTCCGCTGGGGCCGGTGAGCAGGGTGAGGGGGCCCAGGGGAGGCGGACGGCGCGGTGCGCGGCGAAGGCGGACAGCCGCAGTTCGGTGATGCGCGGGAGCGTGGGGCGGCTGCTGCGGGACGGTGGGGCCGTGGTCATGGGCGGGACGCTACGGGGCCGGGGGCGAGGCGAACCGTTCCGCTCGGCGTCCCGTCCCACGATCGGACGACGTGCTCAGGTTCCCGGGGTTCCCAGGCCCTTCATCAGGCTCGTGACCTCGGTGCCGGCGGGGGTGAGCAGGAAGACGTTGCGGTCGACCCGGTGCATTCCGCTGGCGAGGCCGAAGACCACGCCCGTACTGAAGTCGAGGACCCGTTTGGCGGTTTCGGGTTCCGCGCCGGTGAGGTCGAGGAGGACCGGGATGCCGGACATCAGGGTCTCGGCCACGTCCCGGGCGTCGGCGAAGACGTTGACGCGGAGGACCACGAAGCGGCGGCGGGCCTCCGTCTCCGCTTCGGGGCGGGTGCGGTGGGTCACGGCGGACGGCCAGGCGTCTCGGCCTCGCAGGGGGACGACCTGGGCCAGGCCCTGCCACTGTTCGTCGGTGACATCGTGGGTGCTCACCGGCATGCTCCGTCCCCTGTGGTGCTGGCTGTCTGCATCGGGCAATTCTTACGCATGGTCACCCGATCGGCCCAATATGACACGCTCCGCCATCGCGAGGGGCGGGGGTGGGCCGTGTGGGGCTTTTCGCCCCCGGCGTCCCTTCCCGTCCCGTCCCGAAACCGGGGCTCCGCCCCGGACCCGGCTCCTCGAACGCCGGAGGGGCTGGCTCCCGGAGCGCTCGCGGCGGCGAGAACCTCGTTGACCAGCGCCGCCCGGCCCGGTTGCATGGGCGTATGGCTGGTGGAGCGGATGGTGTGGCAGGGCCCGTTGTCGCCTTCGGGACGCAGGCCGAGTGGGAGGCCTGGCTCGAGGAGCATCAGGGGGACATCGACGGGGTGTGGTTGCGGATTCCCAGGAAGGGGTCCGGGATCACCGGGGTCGACTACCCGGCCGCACTCGAGTCCGCGCTCTGCTACGGGTGGATCGACGGGCACAAGAAGGGGCTGGACGACACCCACTGGATCCAGCGCTTCACCCCGCGCCGCGCGCGCAGCCGCTGGTCGGCCGTCAACCGCCGGAAGGCCCTCGACCTCATCGAGCGGGGCCGGATGCGCCCCGCCGGGCTCCGCGAGGTCGAGCGCGCGCGGGCGGACGGCCGCTGGGAGGCCGCCTACGCGAGCCAGAGCACGGCGACCGTCCCCGACGACCTCCGGGCCGCGCTGGACGCGGTACCCGGAGCCGCCGGCTTCTTCGGCACCCTCGACAGCCGCAACCGCTACGCGATCCTGCACCGGATCCAGGAGGCCAAGCGCCCCCGGACCCGCGCGGCCCGGATCGAGAAGTTCGTCGCCATGCTCGCCGAGGGCGAGAAGATCTACCCGTAGGCCCGCAGCCCGCGGCCCGCGGCCCGCGGCCTCGGCGGGTCAGCCCGTCACGACCGCCTCCGCCCCCGCCACGCCGCACACCCGCGCCGCACCGTACGTAGCGATGTGCACGGCTCCCCGGGGCGGTGACTGCGGTACGCCCATCTCCACCACCACCGTGGACGGGTCGGCGGCGAGGAGGGTGTCCAGGGCCGTACGCATCCACGCGTGCCGGTGCTCGTCGCGGACCACGGCGACGACGCGCCGCCCCGCCGCGGCCTCCAGCGCCCGCCGGCCGGCGTCGGGACCCGTGAAGGCGCCGGTGACCGTGCCCGGCACCAGCCGCTCCAGTTCCGTCGCGACACCCCACGGCGTCTCGTCGCCCACGGCGATGTTCGGGGTCGGGTTGAAGGTGGCCACGTACACCGGTCCCGTCGCCGGCGCGGAGCCGGCGGCGCGGGTGACGGTCACCGCGCGGCGGGCCGCGGTGAGGCCGATCTCCGGTTCGGGTGCGACGGCCGCGGCCGGGGAACGCCGTACGCCCGCGGTCCAGTCGGCCAGCGCACGCACCCGCGCGGCCGCGTCGGCGAGCCGCTCCTCGGGGAGTTCACCGGAGCGTACGGCGCCGACCAGCGCGTCCTGGAGGCTCTGGACGGTGCCCTCGTCGCACAGTCCGCCGCCCACGCAGATCGCGTCGGCGCCGGCCGCGATGGCCAGGACCACCCCGTGCTCCAGGCCGTAGGTGCCGGAGATGGCGCGCATCTCCATGCCGTCGGTGACGATGAGGCCCTGGTAGCCGAGTTCACCGCGCAGCAGATCGGTGAGGATACGGCGGGAGAGCGTGGCCGGGCGGTCCGGGTCGAGGACCGGGACGCGGATGTGCGCGCTCATGACGGCGCGCGTGCCGGCCGCGATCGCCGCCCGGAACGGCTGGAGTTCACGCTCGTCCAGCGTGGTCGCGTCGAGGTCGATGTGCGGGATCGCGTGGTGCGAGTCGACGCTGGTGTCGCCGTGGCCGGGGAAGTGCTTGGTGCAGGCGGCGACGCCGGTCGACTGCAGGCCCTCCACATAGGCGGCGGTGTGCCGGGCGACCAGGGCGGTGTCGCCGCCGAAGGAACGTACGCCGATCACCGGGTTGTCGGGGTTGGCGTTGACGTCGGCGGACGGGGCCCAGTTGAAGTTGACACCGCATTCGGCGAGCCGGCGGCCCAGTTCGCGGGCGACGCCGCGGGTCAGACCGGTGTCGTCGACGGCGCCGAGGGCGTGGTTGCCGGGGAAGGAGGAGCCGGTGCGGACCTCCAGGCGGGTGACGTCACCGGACTCCTCGTCGATGGCGACCAGCAGGTCGTCGCGTTCGGCGCGCAGTTGGGCGGTGAGAGCGGTGACCTGTTCGGCGGTCGCGACGTTGCGGCCGAAGAGGGCGACGGAGGCGAGGCCCTCGGAGAGCCGGCGGCGGATCCAGTCGGGCGCGGTGGTGCCGGCGAAGCCCGGTTGCAGTACGGCGAGCGCGTCCCGGGTGAGGGTGTCGGTGCCGGTGGTGAATGTCGTCATCGGGGGCGTTATCCCTTCACGGCGCCCGCGGTGAGGCCGCTGACGGCCTTGCGCTGCAGGTAGACGAAGAGGATCAGGATCGGGATGGCGAAGAGCGAGGAGGCGGCCATGGTCGCGCCCCAGTCGTCGCCGAACTGGGTCTGGAAGCTGGACAGCCACAGCGGCAGCGTCTGCGCGCCCCGGACTCCTTGCTGAGGACCAGGACGAGCGGGAACTCGTTCCACGCGGTGATGAAGCCGAACATGGAGGTCGACATCAGGCCCGGCGCGAGCAGCGGCAGGATGACCCGGCGGAACGCCTGGGCGCGGGTGCAGCCGTCGACCATCGCCGACTCCTCCAGTTCCTTCGGCACGGCGGCGACGAAGCCGCGCAGCGTCAGGATGGTGAAGGGGAGGATCATCATCATGTAGAACGCGGTGAGCGGCACCAGGCTGTTCAGCATCGAACTGTCGCGCACGATCATGTAGATCGCGATGACCATGACCTCCCAGGGCGCCATCTGGGCGAGCATGAAGCCGATGATGAAGCCGCGCCGCCCCTTGAACCGCATACGGGCCAGGGCGAAGGAGCCGGCCAGCGCGATGATCAGGGAGAAGAGGACGGCCAGGCAGGTGACGGTCAGCGAGTTGCGGACGAACGTCCAGAAGTGCTCGGCGTCGGTCGCCGTCTTGAAGTGCTCGAACGTGATGTTCGTCGGGAACCAGACGGGGTCTCCGAGATGATGTCGCCGGTCGGCTTGAACGCCGTGGAGAACATCCAGTACACGGGGAAGAGGCAGACGGCGAAGATGAAGACGGCCGTGACGTTGGGCCACACGCGGCCGAAGAGCGAGCGCTTCACAGCTCGTCCTCCTCTTGCTTGAGCACGATCCTGAGGTAGTAGGCGGTCAGGCCGAGCATGATCAGGATGGTCAGTACGGCGATGGCGGCGCCCATGCCGTAGTGCTGGTTGCCGACGCCCTCGACGTAGGCGTAGACCGGCAGGATCTCGGTGAGCCGGTCGGGGCCGCCGCCGTTGAAGGTGAAGACCTGGACGAACGCCTTGAAGATCCAGATGATCTCCAGGAACGTGGTGGCGTAGAGGAACGGCCGCAGGAACGGCAGGGTGACCGCGGTGAAGCTGCGCCAGGCGCCGGCGCCGTCGAGGGAGGCCGCCTCGTACAGTTCGCCGGGGATGGTGGTCGTCGCGGCGTAGAGGTTGATCGCGACGAACGGGACGGACATCCAGACGATCAGCAGCGTGACGACGAAGAACGTCGACAGTTGGCTGCTGGTCCAGCTGTAGTCGGCCATGGAGTGCCAGCCGAGCTTGTCCAGCACCCAGTTGACGACGCCGAAGCGCTGTGCGAACAGCCACTGGTAGACGGTGGTGGCGGCGACCACGGGCATGGCCCAGGCGAGCACCAGGCCCAGGAGCAGGGTGAACCGCATGCGCTTGCCGAGACGGGCGAGCAGCAGACCGGCGAGCGCTCCGAAGAACATGGTCAGGGCGACGTTGACCGCCGTGAACAGGATGGAGCGTACGGTGACGCGCCAGAAGTCCTCGCCGGTGAGGACCTGCTGGTAGTTCTCGAAGCCGTTCCACTCGGTGACGTGCTGGATCAGCTGCGCCATGTTGAGGTTCTGGAACGACAGCAGTACGTCCTTCAGCAGCGGCCAGCCGAGCAGCAGCGCGGTGGCCGCGACGGCGGGCAGCAGCAGGAGGTACGGGGCGAGGGCGCCGGCACGCGACGCGGCTCTCGGTTTCGGCCCTCCGGGTCCTGTGTCGTCCGACTTGCGGACGTCCGCCGGGCCGGAGGGCGGCCGTTCGGTCTGCACGGTCATGCTCGCGATCTTCTTCTCGGCGTGCTCAACGCGGGGCGGGGGCCGTCGCGTGGCCGGCCCCCGCCCCGGTCGGAGCGCGTGCGCTGTTACTGCTGCTGCGCCAGGCGCTTGTTGAACTCGCCCTCGACCTGCCCCGCGGCCTCGGCCGGGGACTTGCCGTTCAGGACGGCGGTGAGGTACGTCTTGATCGGGTTGGGGGCGTTCTCGACGGCGGCCCACTCGGGGATCAGCGGCGTGGTGCCGCCGACGGCGGCGGCCGGCGCGGCGGCCTCTGCGGGGGCGTTGCCCTTCAGGTTGCTCTGCAGCGACTCCTTGTTGGGGATGACGCCGTTGAGCTTGGCCAGCTCACCCTCGTACTTGTCGGAGAGGGCGAGCTTCAGGAACTCCTTGGCGAGGTCCTGCTTCTTGCTGCCCGCGGCGACGGCGAGGTTGGAGCCGCCGAGGAAGACGCCCTCGGGCTTGTCGGCCGTGGCACCGGGGATGGTGAAGTAGCCGATCTCCTTCTCGATGGCCGGGTTGGCCTTGATCGCGATGCCGGCTTCCCAGCCCATGCCGATGAAGGAGCCGGTCTTGCCCTTGGCGAAGACCTCACCCTGCTGCGGCGTGGCCTCGTCCTTGTCCTTGGGTGCCTTGGACAGCGCCTGGAGCTTCTTGTACGTCTCGGCGGCCGCGGCGACCTTCGGGTCGTCGAGGTTGGAGACGTACTTGTCGCCGTCCTTCTTGACCAGTTCGCCGCCCTCGCCGATCACCAGGCCGACGAAGTGGTACCAGTTCTGGCCGGGCAGGTAGATGGGCTCGGCGTCGGTCTTGTCACCGATCGTCTTGAGCGCGTCGTAGAACTCGTCGCGGGTCTTGGGGAGTTCCTTGATCCCCGCGTCCGCCCACACCTTCTTGTTGTAGAGGACGACACGGTTGGCGAAGTACCACGGCGCCGCGTACTGCTTGCCCTCGAAGACGGACGAGTTGTTGAGGGAATCGGTCCACTCGCCGCCGATCTCGGACTTGAGGTCGGCGAGGTCGGCGAGACCGCCGGTCTTGGCGTAGGCCGGGGTCTGCGTGTTGCCGATCTCGAAGACGTCGGGCGGGTTCTCCTCGGACAGCGAGGTGGTCAGCTTCTGCTGGATGCCGTTCCACTGCTGGACCTCGAACTTGACCTTCGCCTTGGTCTTCTTCTCGAATTCGGCGCCGAGGTCCTTCTGCCACTGGTCCGGCGACGAGCCGTCCATCACCCATACGGTGAGCGTCTCGCCGGCGTACCCGTCCGCACCGGCCTTCTTGCCGTCGTCACCGTCGTCGCCGCACGCCGCGACGGAGAACAGCATGCCCGCGACCCCGATCGCGGCTATCAGCTTGCGCTTCACGCGCCACCCTCCTCAGGAATGCCGTGCACACCCACGCCCTCGGCGGCGACCCCCACAGCGGCGCGACAGCTCGGCGGGCTGGGACCGGCTTCCTCTAAATGGTTTAGACCAGCAAGGGGAGCTTGGCCTAGACCTATGGCCCTGTCAAGGGTCGTGAACTCACGCCTGGATAACGGCTTCGTCACCCCTGGTGAGGGCCAGAACTCCGCACAAACGGGGACGGGTTGACGCTTGGACTAGACCAAAGTGAGAACACAGCGTTATAACGGGATCGCCGAGCGTGCGGCGCCGAACCCGGCCGTCCGCCGACGTGCACCGCGGCCGGCACCTGCCGTCCGCGCGCCGCACACCGCAGCCGGAAGGCAGGTCATGAGCACGGACGTCAGCAGCGCCCAGGCCGATACGGGGGCGCCGGGCCGTATCGGGCGCGTTCCCAAGTACTACCGCATCAAGCAGCGGTTACTGCAGATGACCGACGAGCGCGCGCCGGGCGCCCCGATGCCGGCCGAGCGGCTGCTCGCCGTCGAGTTCCGCACCTCCCGTACCACCATCCGCAGGGCACTCCAGGAACTGGTGGGCGAGGGCCGCCTCGACCGGATCCAGGGCAAGGGCACGTTCGTCGCCCGCCCGAAGGTCTCCCGCACGCTCCAGCTCACCTCGTACACGGAGGACATGCGGGCGCAGGGACTCCATCCGACCTCCGAGGTGCTGGAGATCGGGTACATCGCGGCCGGCGCGGAGCTCGCGGCACTGCTGGAGGTGGAGCCGCGGGACAAGGTGCTGCGCATCGAGCGGCTGCGGCTGGCCGGCGGGGAGCCGATGGCGATCGAGGCGACCCATCTGTCCGACCGGCGCTTCCCGGGCTGCGCCGCAACCTCGGCCGGTACACCTCGCTCTACACCACGCTCGCCGAGGTGTACGGGGTACGGCCGGCGGAGGCCGACGAGACCATCGAGACCTCCCCGGCGACACCCCGGGAGGCGGGGCTGCTCGCCACGGACGTGGGGCTGCCGATGCTGCTGCTGTCCCGTCACTCGCGGGACGAGACCGGAACGCCGGTGGAGTGGGTCCGCTCGGTGTACCGGGGGCGCGTTACAAATTCACGGCGACGCTGACGCGGCCGGGTCCCTGACCGGGCGGTTCCCTCTCAACACGCCTTCGGCAAAGGGTTGTTCGGCCGCCGCGCCGAAAGGGCATTCCTTGACACGGCCCATTGGTCCAGTCCAACATCCCAGTGGTCTGAACCATTCGTGGCGGGTTCCTCCCGATAACCGCCGCGTGCGCAACCCTGCACGGAGGCACCGCATGGCCGAGAGCAGCCACCCGCGACTGCTGCGGTGGGCGCACTCCGTGCTCCAGCCGGGTTTCGGGGGAACGACGGTGCCGGACTGGGTGCGCCGCCGGATCTCCGAAGGGCTCGCCTCGGTCGTCCTGTTCGGGCGCAACATCCACGGCCCCGAGCAGGTGGCGGCACTCACCGCCGCCCTGTACGCCGAGAACCTGGAACTCGTCGTCGCCGTCGACGAGGAGGCGGGCGACGTCACCCGGCTCGAGGCCCGGACCGGGGCGTCCCGGCCGGGCAATCTGGCGCTCGGCACACTGGACGACATCGATGTCACGGAGCAGGTGGCGCGGGACGTCGGCCGGGAACTGCACGGCCTCGGCATCACCTTGAACTACGCGCCGAGTGCCGACGTCAACACCAATCCGCTGAATCCGGTCATCGGGGTGCGTTCCTTCGGGGCGCGCCCCGATGTCGTCTCCCGGCATGCCGCCGCGTGGGTGCGCGGGCTTCAGTCGGCGGGGGTCGCCGCGTGCGCCAAGCACTTCCCGGGCCACGGCGACACCGTGGTCGACTCCCATCTGGGACTGCCGCGGGTCTCGGCCGACGCGCGGACCCTGGCCCTGACCGCGCTGCCCCTGTTCATCGCCGCGATGGACGCCGGGGTGCGGGCCGTGATGACGGCACATCTGCTCGTACCCGCCTACGACGACCGGTGGCCGGCGACCCTGAGCCGCCCCGTCATGGGCGATCTGCTGCGCGGTGAACTCGGGTTCACCGGGCTGATCGTGACCGACGCCGTCGAGATGGGTGCCGTGGCCGACCGCTACGGCGTACCGGGCGCCGCCGTCCGGGCCGTCACCGCCGGCGCGGACGCGGTCAGCGTCGGCGGCGGGAGCGCCGGCGAGGAGACCACGGCGCTGCTGGCCGACGCGCTGGTGGACGCCGTACTGGACGGGCGGCTGCCGGAGCGGCGGATCGCCGAAGCGGCGGGCCGGGTGGAGGAGTTCGCCGCGTGGGCGGCCGCGCTGCGGCGCGACGCACCCGGACCCTCCGGCGTCATTGGCACATCCGGCCTCGGTCTCGCGGCGGCCCGGCGGGCCGTCCGGGTGCACCGCCGGCCCGGCCGTGACTCCGGGTTCCCGCTCGTGGGCACGCCCCACGTGGTGGAGCTCTCCCCGCGACCACCCCCGCCATCGACCCCACCACCCCGTGGGGCGTGGCGGAACCGCTGCGGACACTGTGCCCGGGCACCACGTCCGTACGGCTGGGTGAACAGCAACTCCAGGAGTACGAAGCCGAGTTGCTGGAACGGCTCGTACTGCGTCCGGCGGACGGCCGTCCGTTGGTCGTGGTGGTCCGGGACGCCGCCCGCTACGGCTGGATGTCCCGCGCGCTCACCGGTCTGGTCCGCAGCCGGCCCGACGCCTTCGTCGTGGAGATGGGCGTTCCCGCGGGCCGGCGCCCCGGCGCGGTCTATCTGGCGACGCACGGCGCGACGCGCGTGTCGGGTATCGCCGCCGCCGAGGTGCTGACCGGGCGCACGGGTCCGTCGTAGCACCGGCCGACCGCCGGCCTTCTTCCCTTTCCCACTGTCCGCATGCCCTGAGTGATCCCGATCTCCGGAGTACCGCATGACGACGCACCACCGCTTCTTACATCGCGCCGCTTCCGAGCGCCCCTACTTCAGCGCCGACGGCGAGGCCTATCTCGCCGGGACGCAACTGCGGCATCTGAACAAGGACCTGCCGCTGCGGGTGCTCTCCGAGGAGCAGTTCGCGTCCTGGCAGAACCACGGCTACGTCGTGGTGCCGGAGGCCATCACCCCCGACGCGGCCAAGCTGCTGCTGGAGTTCGCCTGGGACTTCCAGGGCCTCGACCCGCAGCGCCCCGAGACCTGGTACGAGGAGCGCGCCTTCCGCTCGGACCTCGACCGTGACCTGTTCGTCTACGGCTTCGTCGAGGCGTACCAGCACCAGCTCCTCTGGGACAGCCGGCAGGCCCGCCGGGTCTACGACGCGTTCGTGGACGTCTGGGACTGCGAGGAGCTGTGGGTCACCCTGGACCGGCTCAACCTCAACCCGCCCAATGTCAGGAACCGTTCGCGTTCCCTGATCGATCCCACGGACGAGGGGTTCGACATCGAACTCCACTGGGACGTGGACACCACGGCGAGCGTGCCGCCGCAGCGGGTACAGGGCATCATCGCGCTCACCGACACACAGCCGGACGAGGGCGGCTTCCAGTGCTCCCCGGAGCTCTTCCGCCGGTTCGAGCAGTGGAAGGTGGAACAGCCCGCCGACCGGGACCCGATCCGTCCCGGCGCCGACCGCACCGAATTTCCGGTCGTCCGGCCCCAGTTGAAGGCCGGTGACCTGCTGATCTTCAACGGGATGCTGGCGCACGGCGTGGCGCCCAACAGCTCGGCCGACGGGGTGCGCGCGGTGCAGTACCTGTCGATGATGCCGGCCCTCGAGGAGCACGAGGAGCTGCGCCGCTCCCGGGTGGAGTCCTGGCGCACGCTGAGCACCCCGGAGTGGAACGGCACCCTGCTCGGCGACGCGGTGAAGCACGAATCCCTGCGCTACGGGCCCGCGGAACTCGACGAGCTGGGACGCAAGCTGCTGGGCCTGGACGCCTGGCACGAGCGCACACGATGAGGCGGGGAACCGACATGGACCGGATATGCCTGAGCCTCCCGACCAACCGGGAGTGCTCCGCGACCATCACCGCCATCGGCGCGGAAGCCGCCTACGCCGCCCGGAACTTCGGCGTCGAGGTGCTGCTGCTGATCCTCGACTCCTCCGACGAGCAGACCCGCGAGGCCCACGCCCGTACGGTCACCGAACTCCCCGGGACACCGGGCGTCGTCGTGCACCACCTCGACGAGGCGGCCCAGCAGGACTTCCTGCGCCGCGCCGTCGACGGGGCCGGCCTCCCGGAGCCGGACCGCGTCCTCGACCTGATGCTCCCGGAGAAGCTGTCGTACGGCGCCTGCACCAACCGGGCATTCCTCATCGCGGCGGCGCTCGGCTGCCGTTCGGTGCACCGGCGCGACTCCGACTGCGGCTACCAGGTCTTCGACGGCGAGCCCGTCTACCCGATCCACCACGAACTGACCTCGCTGAGCAGGCCCGCCGCCGACGCGAGGGACGGCGTGACGGAGGTGACGCTCGACCCGGCGATCGCGCACCGGCCCGTGTCGATGGTGGGCGCCTCCTTCATCGGCGAGCTCTCCGTCGACATCGGCGGTATCCAGGAGCTGGACAAGGAGGTGTACGACGAGGTCGTGGGCCTGTGGGCGCCCGGCCACTGGTCGGCCGCGCAGCGGCGGGAGCTGGTCGAGGAGTCCTTCAGGGGCGCCGGGATGCTGCCCTTCACGGGCGACCGCTCGACGCTCACCCTCGTCGACCCGATGCGGGTCGACATGTCCAACATCGCGTTCGACCGGGGCGTGTACGAGCGGCTGCCGCTGCCGCCCGCCACCGACACGATCGGCAGCGACTACTTCCTCATCCACGCCGTGTACGACGCCGCCCTGCCGGGTGTCCTGCACAACCGGCACATCGAGAACTACTACACCGGCGAACGCCGCACCCACGCCGGATTCCTGGCGTACCAGACGCGGTTCGTGAAGTTCCTGCTGTCGATGCTCTATCTGCACTACGTCTACGAGCGGATGGCCGACGCGGGCGACACCCTGCTGGACGAGAGCGGACGCCTCGACCCGGCCCTGTTCGCCGCGTTCCTCGCCGAGAGCGTGCGCCTGGACCGCGCGGAGAACGAGCGGCGCCTGGACACGGTCGCGGCGGCGTACGGCCGGCTGGGCGGAAAGTACGCCGAGTTCGCGCGGGGGATGACGGCGGACCGGGAGCGGCTGCTGGACGAGGCCGCCCTGGACACCGAGGACTTCGTGGTGCTGATCGGCGCCTGGGAGGCCCTCGTGCACGCGAGCCGGGGCGCGCTCCGGTGAACGCGGCCCTGCGCGCCGCCCTCGCGGCGGGCACCGAGGACGCGCTCGTCTACGACCTGGACGGGATCGGCGCCCAGTACGACGCGCTGACGGCCGAACTGCCGGGCGTGGACGTGCGGTTCGCGATGAAGGCATGTCCGGTGGAGGAGGTTCTGGAGCGGCTGGCCCGCTGCGGCGCCGGTTTCGACGCGGCGAGTCCCCGGGAGATCTCCCGGGCGCTGGCGACGGGTGTGCCCGTGCACCGGATCCACTACGGCAACACCGTGAAGTCGGACCGGGACATCGTGCGGGCCTACCGGCTCGGTGTCCGGGACTTCGCCACGGACAGTGTGGAGGACGTGGCGGCGCTCGCCGAACACGCCCCGGGAGCACGGGTGTTCTGTCGCCTTGCGACCAGCGGCGCGGGCGCGCTGTGGGGGCTGAGCCGTAAGTTCGGCTGCTCGGCGGACGACGCCGTACGGGTGCTGACGGCGGCGCGGGACGCGGGGCTGGTCCCGTCGGGGCTGTCGGTGCACGTCGGGTCGCAGCAGATGACCGCCGAGGCGTGGCGGCAGGCGTTCCTGACGCTCGCCGACGTCCTCACGGCGCTGCACGGCCAGGGAATCGTGCCCGGCCAGGTGAACCTCGGCGGCGGTCTGCCGGCGCTCGGCTATTTCGACCGGCGGGGTGAACGGCTCGACCCTCCGCTGGACAAGATCTTCACCGTGCTCCGGGAAGGCATGGAGCGGCTGACGGAACTGTCGCCCCGCCCACTGGAGTTCGTCATCGAACCGGGGCGCCATCTGGTGGCCGACCACGGTGCGATCCGGGCCCATGTCGCCCGGCTGACGTCCCGGTCGGGGCCGGACGGGGAGCGGGAGCACTGGCTGTACCTGAGCTGCGGCAAGTTCAACGGCCTGTACGAGATGGACGAGGTGCGCTACCCGCTCGTCTTCCCAGGCCACCCGGACCCGGCGGCATCCGAGTCGGTGCCGGTCGTGGTCGCGGGCCCCACCTGCGACAGCGACGACGCCTACGCCCACGAGCACCGCCGGGTCCGGGTGCCGGGCGCCGTCGCGTCGGGCGACCCGGTGTGGGTGCTGTCCGCCGGCGCGTACGCGGCCAGCTATACGACCGAGGGCTTCAACGGCTTCGGCCCGCTCCCCGGATCTGCGTCAGCGGTGACGGCCCCGACGTGCGGGTACGCCGGATCGCCGAGGACGACTGGCCGCGTATCGCCGCCCTGGAGGCCGAGGTGTACGCGTCGGCCTCGCTGTCCGAGGGCGTCGAGGCGCTGCGGTCCCGGGGGCGGGTCTCCCCGGAGACGTGTTTCGTCCTGGAGGCCGGTGACCGGGTCGCCGGGTATGTGCTCGCCCTGCCCTACCCCCGCTTCCGGTACCCGGATCTGTCCCGGCCGGAGGAGCGGGCGTACGACTCCCGCAATCTGCATCTGCACGACCTCGTGATCGCGGACGATCTGCGCGGCAGGGGGCTCGGCAGCAGACTGCTGCGGCAGCTCACGATGACGGCGGCACGGTCGTCGTTCGAGCGGATCTCCCTGGTCGCCGTCGGCGGCACGGGCGGCTTCTGGGCCGGGCACGGCTTCCGGCCCGAACCGGCGGTCGAGCTCAACGGAGGGTACGGCGACGGCGCCGTCTACATGTCCTGCCCGGTCCAGTACGACCGCTCCGGCGGCCCGGAAGAGGGGTCCTGAACGCCCATGCTGCCCACCCTCGGCGATTTCCGCCGTGACCAACTGGCGATCGCCACCCTGTTCTTCTTCCTCGGCTTCCAGTACGCGACCTGGGCGTCCCGGCTGCCGGCCCTCAAGGACCGCTTCGAGCTGGGCGGCACGGAGGTGGGGCTGCTGCTGATGGCCGCCGGGGTCGGGGCGGCGGTGTCGTTCCCGCTGGTCGCACCGCTGATGGCGCGGCTCGGAGCGCGGCGGCTGGCGCTCTTCTCCGCGCTGGGCCTCGCGGCGGTGCTGCCCGTGCTGGCCGTGACGGGCAGCTATCCGCTCGCCCTGCTGGTGATCCTGGTCGACGGTATCGCCGTCGGCTGTCTGAACGTCGCCATGAACGCTCAGGGTGCGGCGCTGGAGGCCCACTACGGGCGGGCCGCGATGGCCCAGTTGCACGCGACGTTCAGCGGAGGGTCGCTCGGGGGCGCGCTGCTGGCCTCCGGGGTGAACACCGTGACGCACTCGGTGACCGCGCACTTCGCGGTGGCGGCGGGGTGGGGGTGCTGCTGCTGGCGGGATCGAAACCCCGGGTGCTCGCGGATGCGCCGGCCGGCCCGGAGTCGGCGGATTCGGCGGATTCGGCGGTGAAGGAGGAGAAAAGGGGCTCAGGAGCCTGTCCGGTGCCTCCCGCACGGCTCTGGTCCTGGGCTGTGCCATGGTGTTCGGCACGGTCGTCGAGGGGGCCATGAACGACTGGTCGGCGCTCTATCTGACGGAGGAGACCGGCGCGTCGGGCCGGCTGGCGCCGCTGGGCATCGCCGTCGTCTCGGTGATGATGGTGCTGGCCCGCCTGCTGGGCGACGGCTGGCGGAACCGGTGGGGTGACCCGGTCATGGTGCGGGTGGGCAGCACGATGGCCGGCACCGGTCTCGCCCTCGCCCTGCTGGCCGGCGGGACCTGGCCGGCGCTGATCGGCTTCGCCTGCGTCGGCCTGGGCATGGCGACGGTGACCCCTGTCTCTACGTCGCCGCCGCTGCGGAGGGCCCTGGCGCGCTCGCGCTCGTCGCCGCCATGGGCACCACGGGCCTGCTGGCGGGCCCGGCCCTGATCGGTTTCATCGCCGGCCACACCGACCTGACCACCGGCATGGCGGTGGTCGCGGTCTGCGCGGTCCTGGTGGCGGTGTGCTCCCGCTGGGCCGGCTGGAAGCCGGAACCGGAGAGAACCGTGCCGGCCACCGCGAAGTAGTTCATCGGGGCCACCGCGACCGGCGACCGGTCGGTGCTGGTGAAGCACAACGGCCCCCTCGGCACCACCGATACCACCGTGCCGCCCCTCTCCCGGGGCGGCACGATGGTGTCGCATCCGGGTTCCGCGCCCGGTGGATCCAGCGCCGCCTGGCCTGACCGGGCGGCGGGTGCGGAGCGCGGCGCCGGAGCGCTGGAACAGGTGCGTGGGGCAGGCGGGTTCGTCCGGCTGTCCCTTCCAGTGTTTCGCCGCTTCGCGTGGCATCGGACGGGGCGGGGGCGGCGCGGTGTCGCGGGCGGGACGGGTCAGCCGGTGGCGTCCGGTGTTCCGGGGATCGGGCGATCTCCTCCTCGGCGGATTCGATGATGGCCAGTACGGCAGCCGCGGCCGCCTCGGGATCGCGGGCCTCGACGGCCCGCACGACGGCGCGGTGACCCGGCAGCGAGGCCTCCACCGCGCCCGGAGTCCGGGTGCTGACGACGAAGCTGTGCTCCAGCGCGATCTCGACGGCGCGGCCCAGTGAGCCGAGGAGACGGTTGCCGCCGGCGTCGAGCAGTGCCCGGTGGAAGGCGATGTCGGCCTCGACATAGCCGCCGCGGCCCGGTGCCGCCGCCGCGGCCTCCATGGCGGCCAGGGCCTCGTACAGGATGCGCACGTCGTCGGGGCCGGCCCGCCCGGCGGCGAGCCGGGCCGCCTCGGGCTCGATGATCCGCCGCAGTTCGCCCGTGTCGCGCAGCAGGGCCGCGGCGTCCCCGGCCTGCTTCCAGCGCAGTACGTCGCGGTCCAGGTGGTTCCAGTGCTCCGGCGGCAGTACGCGCGTACCCGTGCGCGGCCGTACCCGCAGCATCCCCTTGGCCACCAGGGACTTGACCGCCTCCCGCACCACCCCGCGGCTGACGCCGATCTCGGCCGCGAGGACGTCCTCGACCGGCAGCGGGTCCCCCGGCCCCCACGCGCCGCCCACGATGCGCCGGCCGAGCTCGTCGGCCACGCGCTGGTGCAGGGTCCGGAAGTCCACCACGATCTCCGTTCGCCCTCTGGACGCCATTCATCGAATCATTTAATGATTGAGTCACAGGGTAGGGCCGACGGACGCATGCCCGCCGACCCCCCTCGCGCACCGGCCGACACCTACGCCACGGGAGTCCGGATGACCGACGGTACGAGGACGGACCGCCGCAGTCAGGCGTGGTTCGGCGCACAGGGCCGCGGCGGGATGGTGTACCGCTCCTGGATGCGCAACCAGGGGTTCGGGCACGAGGTGTTCGACGGGCGTCCCGTGATCGGCATCGCGACCAGTGCCTCCGAACTCGCCCCGTGCAACGCCCATCTGACCCGCGTCGCCGAAGCCGTCAAGCGGGGGGTGTGGCAGGCGGGCGGGCTGCCGCTGCAGTTCCCCACCATGGCCACCGGCGAGACCCTGATGCGGCCCACCGCCATGCTGTACCGCAACCTCATGGCCATGGAGGTCGAGGAGCTGATCCGGGCCAACCCGCTCGACGGTGTGGTGCTGCTGTCCGGCTGCGACAAGACGACCCCGGCCATGCTGATGGGCGCCGCCAGCGTCGACCTGCCCGCCGTCATGGTCACCGGCGGGCCCATGCTCAACGGCAAGTACCGCGGCCAGGACGTGGGGTCCGGCACGCATGTGTGGAAGTTCGAGGAGGACCTGAAGACCGGCCGGATGACCGAGGAGGAGTGCTTCTTCGCCGAGGGGTGCATGGCCCGTTCGAACGGGCACTGCATGACGATGGGCACCGCCTCGACGATGGCCTGCCTGGCCGAGGCGCTGGGCATGCAGCTGCCGGGCTCGGCCGCCTGGCCCGCCGTCGACTCCCGGCGGATGGAGACCGCGCAGGCGGCGGGGCGGCGCATCGTGGACATGGTGGAGGAGGAGCTGCGCCCCTCACGGATCCTGACCCGGGAGGCGTTCGAGAACGCCGTACGGGTCAACGCGGCCATCGGCGGCTCCACCAACGCCGTCATCCACCTCATCGCCCTCGCCGGACGCGTCGGCGTGGAACTGGGCCTCGACGACTTCGACGAGCTGGTCCGCGCGGTGCCGACGCTGGTCAACCTGATGCCCAGCGGTACGTACCTCATGGAGGACTTCTGCTACGCGGGCGGGCTGCCCGCCGTCCTGGCCGAACTGCTCGCCGGCAAGCTGCTGCACGGCGGACCGGTCACGGTCACCGGGCGCACCGTCGCCGAGAACACCGAGCACGCCGAACGCTTCGGCTCCGACGTCATCACCCCCATCGACGCCCCCTTCCAGCCCGCCGGCACCGGAATCGCCGTCCTGCGCGGCAATCTGTGCCCCGACGGCGCCGTGATCAAGCAGTCCGCCGCGTCACCGCGACTGCTCACCCACCGCGGCCCCGCGCGCGTCTTCGACTCCCCGGAGGCGTACCACGAGGTCGCCGACGACCCGGACCTCGACATCGACGAGAACACCGTCGTCGTCATCCGCAACGCCGGCCCCAAGGGCTACCCCGGTATGCCCGAGGTCTCCAACGTGCCGCTGCCCGCGAAGCTGCTGAAGGCCGGCGTCACGGACATGGTGCGCGTGTGCGACGGCCGGATGAGCGGCACCGGCTACGGGACGGTGGTCCTGCACGTGGCGCCCGAGGCCGCCGTCGGCGGACCGCTCGCCCTGGTGCGCGACGGCGACCCCGTCGTCCTCGACGTCCCGAACCGCACTCTGCGCCTGGACGTGGACGACACCGAACTCGCGCGGCGCCGACTGGAGTTGACGCCACCCGTCGAGCGGTACACCGGCGGCTACACCTGGCTCTACACCCAGCACGTCGAACAGGCCGACCGGGGAGCCGACTTCGGTTTCCTGCGCGGAGGCCGCGGACACGAGGTCCCCCGCGACTCCCACTGAACCCGCACCCTCGCCTCCAGGAGAGCATCGATCGTGGCATCCGCAGCGGCGCACCCCGTCCGGTCCTCACCGCCGCCTCCGTCCTGCCGGAGGACGCCGGCCGGGCCGCCCTCGTCGCACGGGTCCACGACCCGGAAGGGGACGGGCCGTGCGTGGCCGCGGTCCGCGGCGAGCACGTCGTCGACCTGACGGCCCTCGTCCCCACCGTCTCCGACCTCATGGAACGCGACGACGCCGCGGCCGTCGTCCGCGAGGCCGGCGGTGGACGCGCCTGGCTCCTGGACGACCTGCTGCGGGCGCCGCCCGGCCGCCGTGACGTGCCGCGTCTGCTCGCCCCCGTCGACCTCCAGGTGATCAAGGCGGCGGGCGTCACCTTCGCCCGGAGCCTGCTGGAACGCGTCATCGACGAGCGCACCGGCGGCGATCCGGCGCAGGCCGCGCGCGTGCGGGCCCGCGTGGAACAGGTGGTGGGCGGCAGGCTGGACGGCGTCCGCCCCGGATCGCCGGAAGCGGCCGGGGCCAAGGAACTGCTCGTCGCCGAGGGCCTGTGGTCGCCGTACCTGGAAGTCGGGATCGGGCCGGACCCGGAGGTGTTCACCAAGGCGCCCGTGCTGTCCGCGGTCGGCACCGGCGCCGACATCGGCGTACTCGCCTCGTCCGTGTGGAACAACCCCGAGCCCGAGGCCGTCCTCGTCGTGGACTCGCGCGGGCGGGTACGCGGCGCGACGCTCGGCAACGACGTCAACCTCCGGGACGTCGAGGGACGCAGCGCCCTGCTGCTGTCCCGCGCGAAGGACAACAACGCCTCCTGCGCCATCGGCCCGTTCGTCCGCCTGCTCGACGACGGCTTCGGCCTCGACGCCGTACGCGGGCTCGACATCGGCCTGCGGATCGACGGCCCGGACGGCTGTGTGCTGCGGGGCGGCAGTTCCCTGCGCGAGATCAGCCGCGATCCGCTGGACCTGGTGGCCGCCACATACGGCGCGCACCATCAGTATCCGGACGGCTTCGTCCTGTTCACGGGCACGCTGTTCGCCCCGACCGAGGACCGGCGGACGCCCGGCGGGGGCTTCACCCACGAGTACGGCGACGTCGTACGGATCTCCAGCCCGCCACTCGGCGCCCTGGTCAACACCGTGGTGACCAGCGAGGAGGCCGCGCCGTGGACGTTCGGTGTGGGAGCGCTGATGCGCAGCCTCGCCCGGCGCGGTCTGCTGTGAGACCGGCCGGGGTGCGCGGCGCCCCTGACGCGCGCCGCGCACCCCCGGTTCAGGAGGTGACCTACGGCTCCTTCACGATCGTGGCGTACAGGTGCCGCGTGTGGTCCACGTGGCGCTCGGGTCCGGTCAGCGTGACCCTGGCCGTCAGCCGCGGATCCGCGCTGGAGGCGGACAGCCGCAGCTCCAGCTCGCCCGGTTCGACGACCCGCCGGCCGTCGCGGCCGGTGAAGGAGGCGAGGTCGGCCGGGACCGTGACAGCGAGGCGCCGGGCCTCGCCCGGTTCCAGCGCGACCCGGGTGTAGCCGATGAGGCGCTGCACGGGCTGGACGACGGAGGCGACCGGGTCGTGCAGATAGAGCTGGACGACCTCGGTGCCGGGCCGCCCGCCGGTGTTGCGGACGGTGAAGGAGAGGGCGAACCCGCCGTCCGTCGGGGCCTCCTGGCCCCGCACCGTCAGATCGGTCCAGTCGAACCGGGTGTAGGACAGGCCGTGGCCGAAGGCGAACGCGGGGTCGGGTCGATGCTGGACACCCGGTGGCGTGCGCGAGCCGCGCCCCGAGGTAGGTGCCCGGCTGGGAGCCCGGTCCGCGCGGGACGCCGACCGGAAGCCGTCCGGAGGGACCGACCCGGCCGCTGAGCACCCCGGCGATGGCGTGCGTGCCCTCCTCGCCCGGGAAGAAGGACTGCACGATCGCCGCGGACTCGGCGACGGCGCGGCCGAGGGCGTACGGCCGCCCAGCAAGCAGCACGGTGACCACGGGTGTCCCGGAGTCGAGGACGGTGTCGAGCAGATGCTGCTGCGCGCCGGGCAGGGCCAGTGTCGCGACGTCGCAGCCCTCGCCGCTGGTGCCGCGTCCGAAGAGTCCGGCGCGGTCGCCGAGGACCACCAGGGCGACGTCGGCCGCGCGCGCCACCCGCGCGGCCTCGTCGATGCCGGAGAGATCCGCGTCGTCGACGCCGGTACCGCGGGCGAACGTGATCTCCGTGTCGGGGAACTCCGCGGCGAGCGTCTCGCGCAGGGTGGGCAGCTCGATGCCGAGGGGCGTCCCCGGGTGGCGGACTCCGATGTGCTGGGGGAAGGAGTAGCAGCCGAGGACGGCGACGGGTTCGTCGGCGTTGGGGCCGATGAGGGCGATACGGCGCGGCCTGTCGAGCGGCAGGGTGCCGTCGTTGGTCAGCAGCACGACGGCTTCCTCGGCGAGCGTGCGGGCCAGGGCGCGGTTTTGCGGACCGTCCAGGTCGATCCGGCCGCGCAGGGTCTCCGGATCGTCCGGGTCCGCCCCGCCGAGCGCCGCCGGCACGAGGTCCCGGTCCGGGTCGAGCAGGCCGAGCGTCACCTTCTGGGTGAGCACCCGGCGTACGGCGCGATCGACGAGTTCCTTCGGGACGCGGCCGTCGGTGACGGCTTCGGCCAGGGTGTGCCGTAGGTCATGACGTTGGGCAGTTCGACGTCGATGCCCGCGCGCAGTGCCGTGCCGGCGGCGTCCGCCCAGTCGGCGGCGACGCCGTGCAGGGTCTTCAGGAAGGCGATGGCGAAGTAGTCGGCGACGACGGTTCCGCCGAAGCCCCAGGTGTCGCGGAGCAGCCCGGTGAGCAGTGCCTCGTCCGCCGCGGACGGCATGCCGTCGGTGTCGGTGTAGGCGTTCATCACGGACCGGGCGCCGCCGTCGCGGACCGCCATCTCGAAGGGGCAGCAGCACGTCGGCGCGCTCACGCGGACCGACGGAGGAGGGGCGAGGTTGCGTCCGGCGCGGGAGGCGGAGTAGCCGGCGAAGTGCTTGAGGGTGGCGACGATCCCGGCGGACTCCAGGCCCTGGACGTAGGCCGTCCCGATGGTGCCGACGAGGTAGGGGTCCTCGCCGATGGTCTCCTCGACCCGGCCCCAGCGGGCGTCGCGGACCACGTCGAGGACGGGTGCGAGCCCCTGGTGGACGCCGACGGAGCGCATGTCGCGGCCGATGGCGGCGGCCATGCGCCGCACCGTGCCGGGATCGAAGGTGGCGCCCCAGGACAGCGGGACGGGGTAGGCGGTCGCCCCCAGGCGGCGAAGCCGGCCAGGCACTCGTCGTGCGCGAGAGCGGGGATGCCGAACCGGTTCGACGCGGCGATCCGGCTCTGGGTGCGGGCCAGGGAGAACGCGCCCAGGGCGGGATCGACGGGGACCGTGCCGAAGGGCCGGGTGAGCTGGCCGAGTCCGGAGGGCAGGAGCGCTTCGAGATCGACGGGCTCCTCCATGTCGTGCTGGTGCGGGGCCACTTCACCGCCCTCGTCGGAGGCGCCCACCCACACTCCGTAGAGCTGGGCGGTCTTCTCCTCGAGGGTCATGGCGTCGAGCAGCGCGTCGACCCTCGCGGTGACGGGGGCCGTGGGGTCGTTCCAGAGGGAGTGCGCGGGGTGTTCTCTGCGGCCACGTCGGCGTTCACCTTCCGGTGGGCGAGTGGGTCCGTGCCCGCGCCGGTCACCGGCCGAACCCCGCGGTCAGACCGCTCAGCAGCTGGCGGCGTCCGAAGGCGTACAGCACCAGGACGGGCACGGTGGTAAGGACGACGGCGGCGAGCACGGCGGGGACATTGACCCCGTACTGGCCCTGGAAGGTCCACAGGGCGAGCGGCAGGGTCCGGCGTTCCGGGCTCTGGGTGAGGACCAGCGGCAGCAGGAACCCGTTCCAGATGGTCAGGGAGTTGAAGATGGTCACGGTGAGGATGGCCGGCCGGGTGAGCGGCGCCGCCAGCCGCCACAGCGTCGTCCATTCGGTGGCGCCGTCGACCCGCATCGAGTCGAACAGTTCCTTGGGCACGTCACGGATGAAGTTGGCGAGCACCAGCACGGAGAGCGGGACGGCGAAGGCGATCGACGGGAGGATCAGGGCCGGCAGACTGTCGTACAGACGCAGTTTGATGATGATCAGGTAGACCGGGATCACCGTCGCCTGCAGCGGGATGGCCAGGCCCATGAGGAACAGCCCGTTCACGGCACGCAGGACCCGCAGGTGCCGGCCCCGGACGATCGCGTAGGCCGCCATGAAGGAGAACACGACCGCGGGCACCACGGCGCCGACGGTCACCACGACGCTGTTCAGGAAGTAGCGCGGGAAGTCGGACTCGACGACCAGCCGGTAGTTCTCCAGGGTCGGGTCGCCCGGCGGCACCAGCGGGTTGCTCGCGTAGTAGCGGGTGCGGTCCTTGAGGCTGGTGATGAGGGTCCAGTACAGGGTACGGCGACGACGGCGAGCCAGAGCCATCCGGCCATCCCCCGGCCCAGTTGGGCCGGCGGGCCGCCGGGCGGGAGCAGGGCCGCTCCTGCCGGCGGGTGGCCTTGTGGGGTCGCCGCGCCAGGGTCGGCGTGGTGGTCATGTCAGGCCCCTCGAGTTGGCTCGCGCCGGCGTCCCGGCCTCCGAGACGGCGCAGCAGCAGGGCGAGGGCGAGACCCACGAGGACCAGGATGACCGCGATGACGCTGGCCGGTCCCATCAGGCTGGCCTGGAATCCCCGCTTGTACATGTCCAGTGCGAGGACCCGGGTGGCGTCGCCGGGGCCGCCCTCGGTCAGGACGAAGATGAGGTCGAAGAAGGTCAGCGACCCGACGGCCATCAGCGTGGACGAGGTGATGACGGTGTACTTGAGCTGCGGCAGCGTGATGCCGAAGAACTGCCGGACCCGTCCGGCGCCGTCCAACTGGGCCGCCTCGTAGAGGGACTGGGGGATCTGCTGCACACCGCCCTGGTAGATCAGGGAGTGGAAGGGGACGAACTGCCAGGAGACGACGAAGACGACGACCCCGAAGGCGAGCCACGGCCGGCCCAGCCAGTCCTGGCTGAGCGCCTGGATCCCCAGCCCGGCACCGAGACCGAAGTTGGGGTCCAGCAGTGCCTCGTAGGCGATCGCGATCGCCGCGGAGCTGAGCATCAGCGGGACGAAGTACACCACGCCCAGCACCGCGCGGTAGCGCTGGCGGCCGGCCAGGAACGTGCCGAGCAGGATGCTCAGCGGCGTCTGCACGATCCAGGACACCGCCATCACCAGGAACGTCACCCACAGGGCGTGCGGCAGTCCCGGGTCGGTGAGCACCGCACGCCAACTGGTCAGTCCCGTGGGGCGGATGGCGCCGATCCCGTCCCAGGTGGTGAAGCTCAGGGCGAAGACACCGAGAAGCGGGACCACGGCGAATCCGGTGAAGACCAGCAGCGCGGGCGCCGCCAGCCACGGCAGGACGCTGCGCGGCTCGCGGCGCCGCGGCCGGCCGGTGAGTGCGCTCATGCGCCGGTGACCGCGTTGAGGTTCTCGGCGAACTGCTGGGGTGAGACGGACAGTTGGAAGAGCTTGACGATGTTGTCCAGCAGGGTCTCGGCGGCCGTCGGACTGAGCGCCTGGTCCCATGACTGCACGAACACCTTGGCCTTGCTGGCGATGTCGTACGTGAACTGGAGGAAGTCCGCGTTCCCGGAGGCCGCCAGCAGCTTCTCCGTGCCCAGCCGGATCGGGACCGACCCGTTGCCGATCCACTTCCTCACCTCCTCTTCCTGGAGGATGCCCGTGGCGAAGAAGTCCTTCGCGGTCTTCTTCTGGCCGGCGCTCGCCTTCGAGGAGATGGACAGGTACTGGGCGGGATTGCCGACCGTGTCGCTCTGATCGCCCTTGCCGCCTTCGACGGGCGGGAAGGTCATGTAGCCCAGCGAGCCGCTGGAGACGAAGTCCCCGCCGTCGGTCTGCTGGATGCCGTAGGACCAGGCGCCGTGCAGCATCATGGCGGCCCGGCCGGTGTACAGCAGGGCCTGATCGGCGTTGGAGTCGGCGGTGATCGACGAGAAGCCCTTGACGAACCCGTCGGCCTCGACCAGGTCCTGGAGCCTGGTCAGCGCCTTGATGGCGTCCGGGTGGGACCAGGCGTTCTTCTCGCCTTCGACGGCGGCCTGGAAGACCTCGGAGCCACCGATGCGGTCGAACAGGAACTCGAGCCACATCATGTTCGTCCACCGGGACTGGCCGCCCAGGGCGAACGGCGCTATGCCCTTCGCGTTGAACCTGGGCACCAGCGCCATGATGTCGTCCCAGGACTGGGGTGCTTCCACCCCGACCTGCTCGAACACCCTGCGGTTGTAGTAGAGGATGATCGGCTGCACGGTCTCGCACGGCATCGCGTAGATCCTGCCGTCGACGGTCGCCGCGCCGAACGAGGACGGGAACAGCCCCTTCCTGAGCTCGTCGTGCTCGTCGAACCACGAGGTGAGGTCCTCGACCTGGTCCGCCTCCGCGTAGGCGCGCAGCGTCCCGCCGCCCCAGCCCCAGATGACGGTGGGCGCCTGTCCGGCACCGATCGCGGTCTTGATCTTCGTCTTGTACGCGTCGTTCTGGAAGGTCGTGTCGTCGATCCCCTGGTCGGGGTGGGCCTTGTTGAACGCGTCGACGGCGCTCGCCCTGACTCCTTCCTGCGGCTGTCCGTTCAGGTACCAGTACGTGGCACCACCGCCCTTGCCGGGTCCTGACGAGCCGCCGCAGCCGGCCAGCGCCGCGGAGACCGGCACACCGGCCGCCAGGCCTAGGAGGGTACGTCGAGAGAGCGCCATGATGTTCTCCGCACTCGAGAGCCGTCGGCTTCTCGTGAGTCATGGTGAAAGGTTTTCGAAACTTCCTTCTTCGTGCTCTGTTCGAGCAAGCTAGGTTTCGATCTGATGTGGTGTCAATACGCTTGCAGTCGCGTTGCGGCAGTGGCGGAAAACCGGCACCACCTGGGTGATCAAGTGATTCCGGTGGACCCCGGCCCGCTTCGAAACTGTTTCGAAATGGGCCGGACCAAGGCGGTGATGACGCGGTGGCGGCGGGCTGACAGACTGTCGGTGCAGGTCATACCGGGCCCCGGCCGAGAGGAAGCGATGCGACCGAACGCCAGGCGCACCACGTTGGCGGACATCGCCCGAGCGGCCGGGGTCTCCGTCGCGACGGTGTCCAAGGTGGTCAACGACCGCGGTGACGTGGCGCCGCACACCCGCGTCCGGGTGCAGGAGCTGCTGCGACGGCACGACTACCTCGCGCCCGTGTTCCGGCACACCGAGGCGGTCGAGAACCCGACCATCGAGGTGCAGTTCCAGGGCGGCCTCAAGTCGTACGTGGCGGAGGCCCTGGAGGGCATCGTCGACTCGGCCGCCGCGTCGGGGGCCTCGGTGGTGGTCAGCAAGGCGTCCAGCGCCCCGCACTGGGCCTGGGACCTGGTCTCGGCCGGGCGCCGCGCCGTCATCGCGGTGACCAGCGTGTACACCGCGGCCCATCTCGGCGAACTGGCCCGGTCCGGGCTGCCGCTGGTCGTGCTGGACCCGCTGCATCTGCCGGACAGCCGGGTCAACAGCGTCGGGGCGACCAACTTCGCCGGCGGTCTGTCCGCGACCCGGCATCTGCTCGCCCTGGGCCACCGCCGCGTCGCCTATCTCGGCGGACCGGCCATGGCCGTCTGCAACCAGGCACGGATGCACGGCTACCGTGCCGCCATGGAGGCGGAGGGAGCGCGGGTACCGGACGGCTACGTCCGGCCGGGAGAGTTCACGTACGAGACCGGCCTGCTCGGCGCCACGGCGCTGCTGGACCTGGAAGCACCTCCGACCGCGGTCTTCGCGGGGAACGACGAGATCGCCCTCGGCGTCATCGAGACCGCTCGCGCCCGGGGCCTGCGCGTTCCCGAGGACCTGAGCGTGGTCGGCTTCGACGACACGAGCCTCGCCCGGATGTCCTCACCGCCCCTGACCACCGTGCGTCAGCCGCTCCGGGAGATGGGCGCCGCCGCCCTGCGCACCGCCCTGCGACTGGCCGACGGCGAGAAGGTCGAGTCCCACCACATCGAGCTGGCCACCGAACTCGTGGTACGCGCCTCGACGGCGCCGCCTCGCGAGGAGACACCGGCGCACAGGTGACGGGGCGTCCGGGTACGGCGGCCGCTCGGTACCCGTCGGCGACGGCCGACGCCGGTCCCGTCTGCGACGGCCTGCGCCGGTCCCGGGGCCCGCGGTGCGCCGCGGGCCCCGGGACCGCCGGTCAGGTGTCCCGTCAGGTGTCCCGTCCGGAGGCCGTCGGGAGGAACAGCAGACCCGGCAGCACCACGCGGCGCGCGTCCCGCAGGACGGCCAGGAACACCGTGGCGAGGAAGGCGGTCTGGGCCGGGTCGAGCCCGTCCTGCGCCCTTGCCCTGCCCCTCGGCACGGCCAGGGCGCGGCCGAGGCGTGACAGTTCCGTCAGGATTCCGGCCGGCTCCAGCAGCGGGGCGGGATCGACCGGCTCCCCCACCGACAGCAGGAGTCCCCGGGCGACCCGCTCCAGCTCGGGATCCTGTTCCGCCGCCGCCCGGTACAGCCTGGACCGACCGAAGATCACCAGACGCTCCAGCTCGTCCGGCTCCATCAGCGCCGACACCGTCGGGATCCTGCCCCACAGACCGGCCTTGCCCCGCTCACCGCCCAGCCAGGGGATGATCATGGGGTCGACGTGGACCGCCCGCAGGGCCCGTTCCCCCACGTTGTACGCCAGGTCGACGGCGAACCCCGCCTCCTCCGGATCGGTGGCGCTCCTCGCCGCGCTGAGCAGCGTCGCCCCGAGAAGCGGCAGGAGGTCCACCTCCTCTCCTCCCAGTCCTCCTTCATACAGACGTCGATCCAGTCGTCCAGGGCCCGCGCCGCCTCGTCGGACAGGCTCCCGGTGCCACCGGAGTCCAGATGGTCCGACGCCGCCCGCACGACCCGCTGCCCGGCGGGCGTCTCCCCAGCGCCGACGATCTCGAGGCCCGGGTCGAGACACAGCTCCCGGTAGCGCTCGAAGGACGCGTCACCGGTTCCCGCGGCGACGGACAGCACGGAGCGGGGCAGGTCGGGCACCGTGCCGCGCTGGTTCCGGGGGACGGTGCGCACCTGTGTCAGGTCGTCGTCGGGGCGGTCGGTCAGCGCCTCCACCTCCCCGACGAGCCGCTCGTTCTCATGGTGCTTGGAGGACCTGCTGAGGAAGGACACGATGATGTCGTTGCTCTCCAGCCGGGCCAGATACTCGTGCCGGCCGTGGCGCGGTCCGCGGTGCGTGATGCCGAGCACGAGCAGACGGACCGGCTGGCCGATGCTCAGATGCCGGAAGTGGCTGAGCGCCGACGCGGAGGTGGTGCACGAGATCTGTCCGCCGGAACCCACCTGGGCCCAGACCGGCCGCCGCGGCCCCACCAGACGCTCGTCGAGCTGCTTGCCCGTCAGCTCGGCCCAGGCCGCGTGCGCCGTGGGCAGCCAGCGCAGGGCACCGGAGCCGCTCTCCTGGCACAGCACGCCCGCCGGACGCCGTTCGCCGCCGTCCCCGCGGATCGCGGCGACCGGCAGCACCCGCCGCTCGGCCGCCTCCCGCAGGCGCAGTCCGCTCTCGGTCGTCCCGCCGGCCGTGCGGTGCAGCCACAGCGCGTGGTCGCCGACGGCGGGCCGTTCCCGGTCGGTCAGCGCCTCGGCCACCGGGACGGCGGCATCGGCCGGCAGTCCGGGGACCAGTTCGGCGGGGTGCAGGGCGAGCAGCGCCCCGCCGCTGCGCAGCACGAGCCGGCCGTCCGCCAGCCGCCCGGCGGGCCACGCCCGGGTCTGCCACACCTCCCCGGGGCCGGACGGCAGTCGCGGCTGGGCCGAACGGGACACCGTCAGGGCGCCGTCGGGCCCGGTCTCCCCGACGGTCACGGGGAGCGCTCCGTCGGTCATGGCCAGCAGGGCGCGGGCCCGTTCCGGGCCCCCGCGAGTTCGCCGCGGATCCAGTCGTCGTCCGCCCAGCCGTCGCCGGCCAGCAGGACGGGCCCCGCCGGCACCCCGTGCGCGAAGAGGACGCCCGCCTCGTCGCATCCCAGGAGTACGGCGTCGCCGCGCTCGGGCGCCCCGGACCAGGGGACGAGACGGTTGTCCGGGGTGAGCCGCACCGTGTGGCCCTCCGCGTGGCGTTCCGCCGCCGCACGGGTGACCGGATACTGCAACTCCCTTCCGGCGCCGCCCAGTCGCAGCGCGCCGGACTCCGGATCGCTTCCGAGCACCGTCAGCACCGCCGGTACGTCGCCCAGCGCTCCGCGCAGTCCCGGACGCCAGTCGCGCAGGACGACACAGGTGGGCTCCGTCAGCCCGCGGTGGTGGGCGGACACCCGCACCGTGTCACCGGGCCGGAACAGCTCCCAGCACAGCCCCTCCAGGGACTCCGGGCTGCCGCTGTGCAGGGTGTGCATCAGGCCGCCGGGCACCTCGACCAGACGGCCGGGCGACAGCTCGAGCCACAGCCCGTCGGCCTCGCGCGCCCCGTCGGAGGGCCGTGCCGGGCCCGCGACGGTGTACCAGTGCGCGGTGGCCGCCCGGCCGTTCCCGGCGGCGGGTGTGCCGGGACGGTCGGTGAGGTGACCGGCGGGGAAGCCGAAACGGCGGCCCTGGTCCGGCGGGTACCGCAGGGAGGGGCCGGCGGCGGGGACCACCGGCGGCACATTGCCCGCGCGGTCCAGCGACTCGGGCACCACGGACTCGGGACGCCCGTCGGGCCAGCGTCCGGTGCGGCTGTCGTGCGGCACCTCGCGGGCGCCGGCGTGCCGTCCGGCGATCCACCGGGTGTCGCGGTCGGCGAAGGACAGCTGCGCCGGATCGATCGGCGTCCCCGGCGCCTCCTCCGCTCCGGCCGGGGAACCACCGGGGTCAGCCGCGCCTCGAACGTGCCGGGGTCGACGGAGAGCCACGACACCGTGGACCCGCCGGCCCCCGGGGCCACGATCTCGAAGTCCTTCCCCCGTGCGCGCAGCCGTCCGGTCTTGGGGTGCCGGTGCCGCATCACCTGGGCGACGGGGCCGGTGACGGCGTCCCCGGACCCGGCCGACGGCGCCAGCAGTTCCACGTTGGGGAGCCCGGAGACGACGAACAACGGCTGGCCGAGCTGTCTGGCGTCCGGCCGCCGTCCGCTCAGGAGGGGTTCTTGGGGAACACCACGGCCTCGCGGCCGTCGACCGCGTAGGCGGAGTCGCCCGGCAGCGCCACCCGGAGCCGGAACCGGTCGTCGGCGGTCCGGGTGACGCGCACCACCATGCCGGGTTCCACGTCGCACCACCCGGCGATGTCGGCGCGGCCCAGGACGACGTGGATGCCCGCCCGCAGCTCCAGCCGGATGGCCGGCTCGTGCTGCGTCACCGTGGCGAAGCACGAGGGTCGCGCGCGGTGAGCCGGCTGAGCAGCGCCTTGGCGCGCCGGGCCGGCGAGTTGGTCAGCCTGCCCTCGAAGGCGCCGTCGCTCTCCCGCCGGCCGCGCAGCTCGACCAGATAGGGGTGTCCTTGAGGGCGGCCTTCCCGCCGCCGTCGAAGATCCGGCGCAGCAGGTTCTCCCGGTGGGCGAACGTCCGGCGGGTGACCCGGGCGGTGATCGGCTCCGGCCGCTCCTTCGAGCCGAGTTCCAGCGTCAGGTCGAGCGTGACGTCGTTGCGGCGGGGCTGGATCGGCCCGGCCCACATGAAGACGTGCTGGCCCCGGTGGAGCGCGTCCTTGGCCTTGCCGTCGATGACCGGCCGGAGGTGGAGGAACTCGACGTCCCGCCCGTTGCTGCGGTCCCAGCGGCCGGTGTCCAGCTTCCCGAGCACCCTGACGACGTCGGGTCCCGAGGGGTAGTGGCGCAGGACGGACGCGGCTCCGTCCCGGGTCATCCGGAGCCGGGGAGTGCGGGCCTCCCCGGGCGCTCGCCCGCGTCGTCCACGCCGAACGACCCGCCGCGGGTCTGGACGTCGATGACGTGCGCCTCGTTCGCCGCCCGGTCGAGGCGGACCGTGAGCCGTGCGACGATGCCGAGCCCGGCGTCGTCGCGCAGTCCCCGTTCGACGGACCAGCGGACCGCGTGCCCGTGCAGCCGCAGCCAGAACCGGTCCCGCACCACTCCCTGTTCGCCCTGCCGGGTCTTCGGGGTGACGGTCAGCCGGGTGATCTCGTCGCCGTGGAAGAACGGCAGTTCCTGGGCGGACCGCAGCGGGTGGTCGTCCAGCATGACGTCGTTCATGTGGACTCGCAGGGTGCGTCCGTAGCCCCACTCGAAGAGGAGCCACTCGAAGGGGTGGCGTCCCCGTCCCGGACGCTCCGGCCGTTCCGGGCCCACGAAGTACAGGGAGGTCTCCGTCTCCCGGCCCTCCACGATGTTCTGCACCTTCATGAAGTCGCCCAGTCCCAGCGGCGGGACGTGGCGGTAGGAGGCCGTGTGGGTCGCGGCGCCCGCGGCCGGTCCGGAGGCCGGCCGTACCACGACACGGACGTGCTTGCGGGAGTAGGAGGCCCCCTCGACATGGGGCCGCTCGTCCGGTTCGAGGGGTACCGGCGGCAGGCTGACGCGGCGGGTGCCGCCGTCGACCGGGACGGGGAGGAGCACGGCCGTCCCGTCGCGCAGTTCGGCGTTCCAGCCGTACTTCTTCATCACCACCGGCCACGCCTTGTCGTGCAGACCGTCGGCGTCGGCGGTGCGCGCCTCGGTGAGGACGAAGATCCGGCGCACCTCGCACAGATCCGTACCGCCGACCGGCCGGATCCGCAGGTTCACGGCGTCCACCTGCCATGCCTGGTCGGTGTCGTGGGCCCCCTCGGCGAGGCCCCAGGCCGTGCGGCCGCGGTCCAGCCGCACCTCGGCGCGCTGCCGGAGGACGGGCTCCCGGCCCCCTCCGTGCTCGCCCCACTCGCGGAAGGAGGCGCCGAGCGACACCTGCGCGGACGCGAACTCGTCCCGGCCCCGCTGCCGGGGCGCGGACAGTTCGGCCAGCTCGCCCGGCCGGCCGTGGGTCTGCCAGTAGGTGGACCGTCGCGCCGACGCGTCGAGGGAGGCCCCACATAGGTGTGGCCGCCCTTGGCCGTCCTGGTGACGCGCCACAGGCAGCGGGTGAAGACCCGGCGCCGGCACGGGGTGAAGACCCAGTGCCGGCCCGACCGGAAGGCCTGGACCTGGTCGCCGCCGGCGCTTCGGGACTCGGTGAAGGCATCCCACGGGACGTGCACGTCGAGCACCCGGTGGCCCACCCTCAGCCACACCCGCGGCGCCTCCCCGGAGTGTGCCGCGGGCGCCGACAGCAGCACTCCGTCGAGCCGCTCCGCCGCCCCGAGCACCGCGCCGGCCTCGGCGGCCGCCCGGTCGTCCAGGCCGGCGAGCAGGTCGTCGGTGGAGACGGCCGCGCGCACATCGCGCGGTCCGGCCGGCCGGGGTCGCGGTTGCCCCAGGCGACTCTGGTGACGACCGCCTCCCGGCCCCGGACCGCGCGCCGCCAGTCGTCGGTGTCGCGGGCGGGCCGCAGTATGACGGACTCCGCCTCCACGGAGACGAGCGCGTTCCCGTCGGCCGTCCACGCGCCGTACGAGCCGTTGCAGGGCGCGGCCGACGCGCCGGCGCGCAGCCGGACGAGGTGTCCTTGCGGAGGCCGTGGAGTGCGTTGAACGCCTCGAGGGTCGCCTGCTGCCCGATGAGGTGCGGATTCTCGCGGGCCTTGACGCGGCCGGTGCGCATCGCCTGCTCGTCCCAGCCGTCGATCGACTGCTCGACGGTGTCCGCGACCTGGGGCGGCATGTCGTACACGACCACGTCGGGGAAGCCGGGGATGTCGTGCTCCACCCGCCATCCCCTGTCCTTCCTGGTCACCTGAACGGTGTCGGCGAGACACAGATCGCGCCAGCGCAGGTTGCGGGTGTCGACGCCGTCCGCCGCGGTGTCGGCGTCCCGGCTTCCGGGCACGTCGGTGAGCGGCCCGGTGACGAGGGCGAGCCGGGGCGGGTGGTCGCCCTCGGGCTCGGCCACCCGTACCCGGCAGCGCAGCCCCTCGGGGTCCTGCGCCTCGGCGATCTCCTCGTGCAGCCGCGCGGCGGACTCCGGTTCCCAGCACCGCTCCGGGAGGAGGTAGGTGTACCCGGGTTTCGCCGAGAACCGCCACGACCCGGGTTCCGCGCCGGTGTCCCCCATCAGGGTCAGTACGCCGGTCGTCCCGCCGTCGTGCGGCAGCCGGGCGGCAAGGAACTCGGTGAAGCCGCGGTCGACGGGCTGCCAGCCGTGCTCCTCGTACCGTGCCACCGTCTCGACGACCACCTCGTTCCGCCCGCCGTCGGCGAACCTTCTGGAGAGGTCCGGGTCCCATTCGGCGAGCGGTCCGTGGTCCTCCTCCGTGAAGGCGGGGGCGTCCGCGAGGACCACACTCGCGGTGGCCTGCTCCGGGCGCAGGGTGACGCGCACCCGGCGTACGTCACCCGCCCGGTGCGTCACCGGAAGCCGCTGGGGGACGCCCTTGATCTCGATGCCCGTGTAGTGGTCGTGGCCGAGCTGGAACCGGACGGGGTCGCCGACCTGTGCCCCTTCGTAGGCGTAGGCCTCCAGGGGGCGCTCCATCCCGCAGTTGACCAGCAGCCGCTCACCGTCGGCGGTGCGTCCGCACACCACGCCGAGCAGGCTCGGGGACTTGCCCATGGTCGCCTTGCGGACGGCCTCCTCGCACCGCTCCGGGTCCTGGTAGAGGTCGTAGGTGTCCGGCTGGCCGGGATCGACCGGCAGATGGTGGAACACCACCTCGTCGCTGCTCCGGTACGCGAGCTGGGCCACCACGGTGCGCACATCGGGAAACCCCTTCCCGGGACCGGACCCGGACGCGTGCCGCGCGGACATGCCGAGCGGTACGGTCCGGGACCGCAGGACGGGGTGAGGGCGGAGTTCTCCCAGGACCTCTCGATGAACTCGCGGTTGTTCCCGCTCTCCGGGACGGCGTCCCGCGTCAGGGTCCGGACCAGCCGGTCGAGCTGACGGCCGAGCGCCTGCCCGGTCTCCCGGTACATGGCCCGCTCCCAGACGTCCGGCAGGGCGCGGCCCAGCCCGGCCCCGGTGAGCCGGCCGTCGTAGGACAGGCTGAGCAGGCGGGTGCGTACGGTGGTGTCGGTGTGGAGGCCAGCCGGTCGAACAGCAGTCGCTGGTCGGTGGGCGTACGCAGGCCGAACTCCGTGAAGACGTCCAGGAGTTTGCTCAGTACCCGGGCCTCCTGTTCGTCGTCGCCCCGGATGACGTCGAAGATCTGCAGCAGATACCAGCGGATCAGCCGGGCGAGTTCCTGGGCTCCCGGATCCGGTCCATCCGTCCGGCCCAGGTCTCGACGAGACGGCCGAGGTCCGGGTCGGCCGGACCGACGCGCGCCTGGGACAGGGCGTGCAGCAGCCGTACCGAGGCGCCCGCGAGCCCGACCGCCGAGGTGGCGCCCTCGACCTTCGCGACCCAGGAGTCGAAGAGTTCCCGGTCCTGGCGGGTCGCCAGATCGCTCGCGGGCGTGAGCAGCACCTCCTGGAAGGTCTTCGGCCGTCGGTTCATGTCGCGGTCCCGCGTCACCCGGTCGGCGGTGACGTCCCGGCCCAGCAGCAGCCGCAGGAGCAGCAGCGCGTTGCCGAGGTGATGGCGCCGGAACCACGGGTGGAGTCCGCGCGCGGCCTGGTCCAGCACCCTTTCGGCGAGGAGCGGTTCGCCGTCGAACCAGCGGCGCTGCGGGCTGCTGTCCTGCGGCCCGGTGGCTCCGGAGAGCGCGTCCAGTACGGCGGACACCAGCACGTTCAGCGCTCCGCCGTCCTGGTGGAGCAGTTGGGACTGGCGGTAGAAGCGCTGGGCGGGGTCCTTCCAGGACCCGGGGTCGGCGCCGGCGATCGCCCGGTGCGCGAACACCTCCGGATGCAGTTCCGGGTACACCCGCGCAGGGCGTACGTTCCCGTCCGGTAGGCGGCGAGGGCGAGCGGCACCAGCACGGTCGGGAGCGGCGCGTCCTCGTGCTTCTCGGTGCCGTGGGTGAGGTTCAGCATGTACGCCCCGAGTCTGCCCTCGGCGAGGACCTCGGCGCCGTGCATCACCAGGTCGGCGAGGAAGCGGGACTCATCGACGCCGTGGCGCATCAGTCTGACCGCCGTGCGCAGTGACGACAGCAGCCGCAGGAGGACAACCGGATCGTGCACCGCGGGAAGCGCCCGCTTCCGGCCGCGGCGTTCGCGCCGGTCCGCGCCCGGTCCAGCCACGGTGAGAAGGCCCAGGCGGACACACCCGGGAGTCTGAGCGTGTCGAGGTGGCCGGTTCTGACCGCCTGCCCGCCGGTGGAGCCGTTCTCCCCGGCCGGGACGCGCGGTCCGGTCCGCAGGTGCCAGAGGTCGGTGAGCTGACGTGCCCAGGCGCCGCGTTCCTTGTCGCCGACCGGGCCGCTGAACCGCACCGGATAGCGGGGCTGGCCGCCGGGCGCGCCCCACCGGTCCACCAGGACCGCCGCGGCCTGTGCGGGTGCAGCCGGGCCGCGATGTCCCAGAGGACCTGCTGCCACAGGACGGCGGAGAGGGCGGGGGCGCCGGTTTCCCGGCGGGCAGGCCGAGGCGGCCGAGGACGCGGTCGGCCCCGGTCACCGGCCGGCTGTCGCCGCGCAGTCTCCGCAGCCGGCGCAGTCCGTCGAGGGTGACGGCGTCGGTGTCCAGGGCGGTGACGGTCGGCTCCGCCTCCTGGCCGGTGCCGAGGTGCAGCAGCCGTGCCGCGGCGCCCATCAGGTCGGGTTCCAGGTCGGCCCAGCCGACAGCGGGGCGGCAGAGCGCCTTCAGCAGCCGGTCGCGCTCGGCTCCGGTGGAGCCGGTGCCGCCGAGGGCACGCAGGGCGAGCAGGAACGGCAGGCGTCCCCATTCGTGGCGTGCCGCCCGGCGGGTGAGCTCGTCCAGCCAGGAGTCCTCATGGCGCAGGTCCGAGGCGATGTCCTCGGCCGCGCCGGGCAGCCGGGCGAGGTGTGCGGTCACGGCCAGCAGGATGGTTTCCCGCGGGTAGTGGGTGAGTTCGCGGAACGGCTCCTGGGTGGTCCTGGGCGTGGCGTCGCGGCCCCAGACCTGTACGGCGTGGCGCAGCCGTGCGGCGGCGCGGGACGGGCGCTCGTCCGCGCAGGCCCGGACCGCGGCGGTGAGGGCCTCGCCGACCGGGCCGCCGCCCGCCGTGCCGACCACCGTCCCGAGGAGGTGTTCCATGCAGAGGTCCGCGCTCTCGCCGCCTCCGGTGGCCAGGGTCAGCAGCCGGGGGACGACGTGCAGGGCGGTCCAGGGTTCGCAGCCGTCCAGCGCTTCCAGGGCGTCCGGGAGCGTCTCGTCCAGTGCCACGGGGGCGTCCAGGACGTCGAGTACGGCCAGGTAGGCGTGGGCGGCGTGCGGTGTGTCGCGCATCGCGGCGCAGAAGTACCAGTCCTCGATCATCGTGTTGCCTTGTCGGTCTCGGAGGAGCGGGAAGCGGTTGCGGGCGCGCGGCCCAGCGCGGTGCGTATGGCCTCGGTGCGCAGGGCCGCGTCGAAGCCCCGCGGTGGCCGGTCCGTGCGGTTCAGCCCGAGGGCGTGGCGTTCCAGTGGTGGCAGCAGGAGCAGCCGGCCCAGGGTCTCGTTGTCGGCGCCGACGGCCCGCAGCAGCGGCCACGGTGCCGTGCTGGCGGGCAGCAGGCCGAGGACCGTCCCGGCCTGGACGTCGAGTCCGGCGCGGGCCGCGGCCGGGGCGCTGTCCGGGTGGGCGGCCAGCCAGGCCGCCAGTGCGGACGCGTCGGGCCGCGCGTGGGCCCAGCCCTCGCGGAACCGGCGTACCAGGCGGCGGACGGGCGGGGACAGCAGGGGTCGTCCCAGGCGAGCAGGTCGCCGTCGGAGAGCTTCGCGACCTGCTTCAGGAGGGCCAGGGCGATGGTGTCGGCCCGCTCCGAGCCGATGTCCAGCGGCAGGTCACCCGGCCGGGGCACCGGGCGGCCGGCTCCGAGCGCCCCGATCCAGGCGCGTATGTCGTCGTCGTACTCGGCGGCCGCGCTCAGGGAGGCGCGGTGGCCGGGCAGCCGTTCGTCGGCCGCGAGGCACTCCAGCGCTCGTCCGTACCGTCCGGGGTCCCGCCGGCGCAGGTCCGACAGCGCGTTCGCGTCGGCGGGGTGGACGTCGTCGTCCGGGTGGGCCGTCCCGTCGTTCCGGTACCGCTTGCCGGGGCGGTGGCGGCTCAGCGCGGTGACCGGTGTCCCTAGACGGTTCTCCAGGTCGTCCCGCACCTGCGTCAGGACGCCGGGCCCCTGGTCCTCCAGGAGGGGCGACGGCCCTCGCAGGACCACGATGAACGGCCGTCGCAGGCGTCCGTCCCGGTCCCGCAGGCGTTGCAGCCACTCGCCGATCCGCTCCTGCCACCAGTCGGGGGACCAGGCGGCCAGCTCGGCGCGCAGGACCCAGCCGTCGTCGGCCCTGCCGTCGACGTCGTCCGGGAGCCGGGGTCGAACGGGGCGAAGCGCTGCCGGAAGTCGTGCCATTCGCCCTGGGTGGACGTCGCGTGCTGCTCCCAGGAGGCCTGCGGCCGCGGGGGCCGGTCCACGTCGGTGGCGAACCACCGGCGGGCGGGCAGCCGGTTCCTGCGGAGCAGCACGGTCCAGGCCTTCTCGTAGTGGTCCAGGTCCTGTGCGAGGTCGTGGTCGGGGGCGTCGAGGAGGACGCCGGCGAACGGCCGGCGCTCCAGTCCCCACACCACGTCGAGGCGCGCCCTCCGGCCGTCGGTCGCCCACCCGGTCGTGGTGCCGCCGGCCGTGGGACGCGGTACGAGGGGTAGGCGTGTGCGGGTCCCCGTACCGGCTCCGGCGGGGCCTCGCGCAGACGCAGGTCGCCGCTGCCGGTGTAGAGGGCGGGCACGGCGAGGTTGCCGACGATGTCCGTCCGGGTCCGGACCTCGCCCAGGCCCTTCACCATCGCGGCGTGGATCTCGCCGTTCTCCGCCAGCCCGGTGACCAGGCCGATGAGGAACTCCTGTCCCAGGTTCTGCCTGACGGGTGCCTGCATGGCCACCACGGCCGGGACCCTGCGGGCCACGATGTGGTGGGCGGCGGTGCCCCAGCCGCTCCGGGAGTCGTTCAGGCCCGCGGTGTCGCAGGCGATCAGGACGACGAGCTGGGTGCCCGACGCCTGGAACAGACCGGCCAGTTCACGGGCCGGTACCCAGTCGGGGCCGGTGCCCTCGGACGCGTGCAGGACGATGCCGCATTCGTCGTCCCGGTCCGTCCACCCGTGGGCGATGACGCACACGACGTGGGCGGTGGTCCGCAGCCGCTCGGCGAGCTGCTCGCGGGTGGCGGCGGGCAGCAGTTCGGCTTCGCCGATCTCCTTCAGCCGTCGCACCGCCTCGCCGGCCGCTTCTCCCGTCCAGTCGATCCCGCTCCGGGGTGTTCCGCCGGCCCGGTCCTCCGGGCGGATCGCGTCCGCCGCCGTGACCACCAGGGAACGCAGGCCGGTGCGCAGTCCGGGGAGGCTGCGGATTCGAGGACCCGGGAGACCACGAGCCGGTCCGGGTCGCTGACGAGGTGCGCGTCCCGGCCGGCACCCGCCGGATCCGACGCCGACAGGGCGAGTGTCGTCCGGGTCAGTTCCCAGGGCAGCGCGGAGAACACCAGGTTGGCGCATCTGATCCTGATCCGCAGCGGGACGTCGTCCCGCAGTGCGTCGATGTAGGCCTGCTGGAGGGCCTGTTCGACGCCTTCGGGTAAGAGGAGCGGCCGCAGTGCCCAGCCGAGGTCCTCGGTGTCGCTCACCTTGTTCCGGAACCCGGCGACCAGCGCGCCGAGGTTCTCTCCGGTGCCCCGCCCCGTGGTCCTGCCCTGCCGGCCGGACAGCCCGACGGATGCCGTCCAGCGTTCCGTGCCGTCCGCCAGGTCCTCCACCTTGGCGTCCGTCAGCGTCAGTTCGGCCTCGTGTGCCTCGCCCACCGTGTGAAACCCCCGTTTCGTTCGTTCAGCCCGCGAGAAGCAGCACCGCCGCCTCGACGACCAGTACGACGGCGGCGGCCTGCCACTGGAACCTGCGCAGCCGGCCGCCCGGCCGGACCCGCCGGCCTGCCGGTGCCGGGGCACCCGCGCCGGCCGGTGCCGGGACCGGTGGCAGGGCGGCGTGCGACACGGCGAGCCAGGCGATCTCGCGGGCGGGGATCGCCAGTCGCACATAGACGGCGGGCCAGGTCCCGTCCCCGAGGCCTGGTCCTCGCGGAACAACTCCACGCTCTTGAGGACCAGTTCACGCCGGTCCACCTCGGGGTGGGTGTTCATGGAGTGGAAGAATCCCGACACACGGTATCCGCCGCTTTTCAACGCGACCACCAGTTTGGGGCGTTTGCCCGCCGGGACGTCGTTGTAGAGCAGTTCGTACCACACGTCGTCGAAGCTCTGGATGCCTCCGCTGGTCGGAGAGCGGACCAGGCCGACGGCGAGGAGCGCCAGGGCCGTGGCCGCGAAGACCTCGGCCGCGAGTCCGGTCGCGGTGAGCTCCGGGTGCGCGGTGGCGTAGCGGGCCGAGTCGGCCAGCAGTCCGGTGGGGCTCGGCAGGCTTCCCGGCCGTATCTCACGCAGGGCGATCAGCAGTGCGGTCGCGGCGGCCGTGCTCAGGGCTCCGACCAGCACCACCCGGGCGCTCTCCACGAACGGGCTCTCCACGCGGGAGGGGCTGCGGCGGCGCAGACTCAGCTCGAAGGCCAGCCCCGGCACCACGACGACCAGGAAGACGAGAACGGCCGAGAAGGATGTGGGCAACCGGCGTCACCCCGCGGAGTCGTCGGACTGCCGGACGGACTCGGGCGGCGGTCCCGCGGCGGCGGCCGGAGCGCCGATCTCGAAGCGCGGCGACACCTCGTCGTGCTGCGGGTCCTCGTCGGAGGGTTCCGCGCGCACTACGCCGTAGACGTCGTCGTCGCGGCCGCCGGACAGCCGCACCGGCCTCGGGGGCGGTGAGGGCGGCGGTTCCTCGTCCTCGTACGCCTCGTGGAAGGAATCTGCTGCGGACATACGGCCCACCCCCGTGGAACGTCCGGTACGGAGGAACAACATATAGCGCCCGCCCGGATCTGTCCGGTGTGCGGCGATGTTCCATCCGTTCGGGCGGCTCGGCCCGCCGCCCGAGCGGATCCGGTACGGCGCCGCCGGCAGGCTCCCCGTGTCCTCGGTCCGGCCGGGCGTCCGTGGGGCCGCCGGGGGAAGCGGCCCTGCGGCAGACCCGGGCCGCTCGGGCGTACGTCGTGGCGCACGCGGCGAAGCCGCTCCGGGGGCGGTGCTCCGCGCCGGGTGCTCCGGTCAGCGGGCGAAGGCCGCCAGGGGGGACGGACGGAGCGGGGCCAGGGGCACGGGGTCCTCGCGGAGGATGACCTGGAGCGTCTCCTTGAGGCGGCGGGACGGCTCGATGCCGAGGTGGTCGGTGAGCTGACGGCGGGTGCTGTGGTAGGTCTCCAGGGCCTCCGCCCGGCGGCCGACGCAGTACAGGGCGAGCATCAGCAGTTCGGTGATGCGCTCCCGCCAGGGGTGCACCACGCCGATCGCCCGCAGCTCGCCGATCGCGTCCTCGGTGAGACCACAGCGCAGCTTGAGCTCCAGTTTCGTCTCGTGGGCGGCCAGGTACTCCTCCTCCAGCTGGACGGCCGTGCTGTGGCACAGCGGACTGGTGCCGGTGTCCTGCAGCGGCTTGCCCTGCCACAGGGCGATTCCGGCCTCCAGCAGCGCGATGGCCGCCATCGGGTCCCGGTCGGCGGCGGCACGGGCCTCCGCTATCCGGCGGCGGAAACCGTTCATGTCGACCCGGTCGGGGTCGGCCTTCAGGACGTACCCGGCGGAGTGGGTGACCAGGGCCGGCGCCGGCTCCTCCGCGTGGGTGAGCCGGCTCAGGGTGCGGCGCAGCCGGGAGACCTGGGCCTGGAGCGCGTTGTGTGCCGTATGGGGCGGATCGTCGCCCCAGAGCTCGCTGTACAGCTGCTCGTTCGTCAGCAGCCTGCCGCCGCTGACGAGCAGGGAGGCCAGCAGGATCCGCTGCCGGGAGCCGGCGATCGGAACGTGGTCGTCCTTCGTGATGATGCCTACGGGTCCGAGGAGCGTGAATTCCATGGCGAAAGCCTCACACGCTGCCGCTGTCCGATTCTTGAGGCCGTCTCATGCGGCTCTGGACTCCCGCTGGAGTCGAGTTTCAGCCAACGCGGTCATACGCCCGTTCACATCGGACTGATGATCGAGGGCACTAACGGAACTACGCGCGTGGTGTCACCATCGGACCGCTGGCAATTTACGGGGAGAGGTCGGTCGGTGGAGATCAAATTGTTGGGCACCCTGACTGCCAACTTTGAGAACGACGCGTGGACACCCAGCGCGGCCAAGCACCGCCAGGTGCTGGCCCTGCTGGCGCTCCGCGCCCGGCGCACGGTGCCGGTGTGGGAACTGGTCGACGAACTCTGGGGCGACCAGCCTCCGCGCAGCGCCCAGGCGACGCTGCAGACGTACATGATGCAGTTGCGGCGTGGGATCGCCGCCGTGTGCGGCAAGGGCGGCATGGTCCGGGCCAAGGAGATTCTGGCCACCGCGCACGGTGGCTATGTACTCGACGCGTCGCCGGACCAGGTGGACGCGCTGACGCACGAGAGTCTGGTTTCCGCGGGGCTCGCCATGGCCCGCAAGCGGGACCACCGGCTCACGTCCGAGCTGCTCAACCAGGCGCTGGGGCTGTGGCGCGGCGATGTGCTGTTCGACGTGCCGCTCGGTCCGGTGCTGCGGGTGGAGGTGCTGCGGCTGCAGGAGTCGCGGCTCAGCGCGTTCGAGATCTGTGTGGCGGCGGATCTGGCACTCGGCCGGGGCATCGAGGTCCTGGCCAGGCTCACCGAGCTGACGGCGCGTTATCCGCTGCACGAGCGTTTCCATCTGCAGCTGATGCTGTCGCAGTATCAGGCGGGCCGGATGTGGCAGGCGCTGGAGACCTACCGGCGGCTGCACACCCGGCTGGTGACCGAGCTGGGCCTCGAGCCCTCGGAGGCGGTCCGCGAGGCGCACCAGCGGATGCTGCGCGGCGACGCGCCGGTGCCCGCCGCGGTCGTCGGCGACTGGGACTGGGGCATGCGGGCGGAATTCGGCCATGAGCCGCTGCACAGCAGCGGACCCGCCTGACCCGGTCAGCGGGCCGTCAGCGGCGTGTGGACGGGGCCGGTTAGCGTGCCGCGGCGGCGGGAACCGACCGCCGCTTTGCGGTGCGCCGATCGGGGGTCACGGGTGAGATCCGAAGACACGACCATGGCGGGGCCGGCGCTGCTGCTGGTGAGCCATGGCAGCCGCGATCCGCGGCACGCCGCGACCGTACGGGCACTGGCCGGGCGGATCCGGCGGGGGCGCCCCGGTGTGACGGTGACCACCGCGTTCCTGGAGTTCGACGCGCCGGGCGTGGCGGGCGCGCTGGCGGAGCTGCGGCGGGCCGGCGCCGGTTCGGCCGTCGCGGTGCCGCTGCTGCTGACCCGCGCCTACCACGCCAAGACGGACCTGCCGTCGGCGCTCGCCGGCGCCGGGGGCCCGCGGTGCGCCGGGCGGCGGTGCTGGGCGGCTCACCGCTGCTGCTGGGGGCGGTGGAACGGCGGCTCTTCGAGGCGGGTCTGACCCCGCCGACCGGTCCACGACCGGGATCGTGCTGTCCGGCGCCGGTTCCCGGGACCCGGAGGCGATCGAGTCGGTCGGCGCGGCGGCCCGTGAGCTGCGGCGCGCGGGCTGGCGCGCGGTACGGCCGGCGTTCGTCACCGGCCGGGCGCCCCGCCCCGGCGACGTCGTACGGGAACTGCGGGCACGGGGCGTGCGCCGGGTGGCGGTCGCGCCCTACGTGCTGGCACCGGGTCTGCTGCCCGACCGTATCGCCGCGGAGGCGGCGGCGGCGCGGGCCGACATCCTCTCCGCCCCCTCGGCGACACCCCGGAACTGGCCCGCCTCGTCACCGAACGATGGCTGGAAGCGCACGCTCCCGTGGACGCGCCCGTGGGGTGAGGCACCGCGCGTGCCCGGTCCGGGGCCCGGCACCATGGGCGTGCGTCACTCCGGAGCGCGCCGGGCGCACTCGCCCCGGGGCGTGGCAATCCCGCCCCCGGTACCGGAGCGCGTCCGCCGGAGTGCGCCGGGCGCGGTCAGGTCAGGGCGTGGAAGGCCCGGCGGTACCACAGGAGGGCGTCCGCCGGGGTGTTCTGGGCGGGGCCGTTGCGTACGGCGGTGAGGGCGCCCACCAGGAGGGTGTGGTCGCCCACCGGGATGGTGCGGTGGGTCAGACAACGGAAGGCGGCCGTGGCGTCGGGGAACCAGGGCAGGTCGGTGCCGGGCCAACTGCTGACGCCGGTGCCGGCGAAGCGGTCGATGTTCTGCCGCGCGAACCGGTCGGCCAGGAGGCGGTGCCGGTCGGCGAGGATGTGGACGACGAACTCCCGTGAGGTGACCAGGGCATGGTGACAGCTGGAGGTGTGGGCGACCGCGACCTGGAGGAGCGGCGGGTCGAGGAGACCGACGTCACCGAGCTGGCGGTGCAGCCCCGGCGTCCGCCCCGGCCGTCCGAGGTGGTCACCACCGTGACGGGCGAGGCCAGTTCGGCCATGGCATCGCGGAACTGCTGGGCGCTCACCAGGGGCGCCTGCTGGGAAGTGGGTGTCGACGTCATGGTCGCCCTCCTGGGGTCGCGGCAGCGGTGAGTGGCCGGGGCGTACGGGTGGCGCGGATCAGCCGAAGCGGTTCGGGGACATGAAACCGATGGGCACCGTCGTCTGCTCGCCCCGCACGATCTCGGCGAGGGCCTCCCCGATCCCGGTGGCGTGCTTGAAGCCGTGCGCGTTGTCACCGCCGGCCACCACGACGCGCGGGTCGTCCCCGGGCCGGCCGATGACGAACTGGCCGTCCGGTGTGCGGGTCAGCATGCAGACGGCGACCTTCGACGGCAGTGGTTCGAGGCCGGGCAGTTTCGCCGGCAGCAGGGCGGTCAGCGCGGACCAGTCGGCCGGCCCGACCGAGCGGTCGTAGGCCTCGGGGTCGAGGGCAGCGCGTCGGCCCGGTCCTCGATGCCGAGCTTGACGTCGTGGCCGCCCTCCGCGCCGTTGCCCCACAGGATCGTTCCGTCGTCCAGTTCCCGCATGAAGACGGGGAACTGCTCCAGGCCGAAGGTGCCGTCCCCGGCTCCAGTGGCCGGTACCAGGTGATGGGCATCCGCACGGTCCGCAGCGGAAGTCCGCCGACCAGCGAGGACAGCCAGGAGCCGACCGTGAACACCACCTGCCGGACCCGCAGTTCACCCTGCGAGGTGCGCAGCACCACACCGCCGGGGATCAGGTCGTAGGTGGTGATCCGGGTGTCGGTGAGGACGCGGGCGCCGCATTTCCCGGCCCGGTTCACCGCCGACCTGATCGACAGTTCCGGCCGGATGATGCCGGCGGAGGGCTCCCGGACGCCGATATGGCCCTCCGGGACGCCGACATGCCGGGGGTAGTGGAAGCGCAGCGCCTGGCCGGTGAGGGTGCTCACCTCGATGCCGTGGTGGTAGGCGGCGGTCAGCGTGCCGCCGGCGACCCGGCCGTCCTTCGGGCCGATCAGCAGGCCGCCGACGGGGAAGAACAGCTGCTCGTCGGCGGATTCCTCCAGGGTGCTCCACAGTTCCCGGGAGCGCCGGGCCAGCGGGACCAGGCCGGGGTGTTCCAGGCAGGTGACGCGGAACATCCGCGAGCCCCCGTGCGAGGATCCCAGCGAGTGGCCCGGCTGGTGGCGCTCGATGCCGATGGCGTCCACGCCGCGCTCGGCGAGCTGCCACAGCGCGCACGCCCCCACGCTCCCAGGCCGACCACCGCGACCTCCGCGTCCCACCGCGTCATGCGTCCTCAACTCCTCACCCGTGACTGTGTGTCCGCGACGCCCCAAGACGACCACGGCGCGGCCGGACTGATCGTGAGTAGCCGCCACTCACTCCACCGGGCGGCCCACTCATCGGGCCTGCGGGGCCAGTTGAGTACCCGGCACTCAGGCGTGCGGGCGGCGGTCCGCGGTGAGCTGGGCGGGAGCTGCGGTGTGCGACGGAGGTGCGGATGCGGTTTCGAGTGCTGGGCGTTCCCGAGGTCCACGACGACGCCGGTGACCGGCGGGTGCCCCTGACCAGTCCCAAACAGCGGCAGCTCCTCGGGGCGCTGCTGGTCCGTCCCGGGGAGCCGGTCGCCATGGAGCGGCTGATCGAGGAGTTGTGGAGCGGGGCGCGCCCGGCAAGGCGGTGAACGCCCTGCAGGCCCATGTGTCGCGGCTGCGGCAGCTGTTGATCGAGGCGGAGCCGTCGCGGGCCAACACCCCGCGGCTGGTCGCCCGCGACACGGGCTATGTGCTGGAGGCGCGCCCCGAGGAGCTGGACAGTGCCCGGTTCCTGCTGGGCGCGGCGCGGGCCCGGACCCTCCTGGGCAGCGATCCGCGCACCGCCTGCGCCCTGTTCACGGAGGCCCTCGGCCTGTGGCGGGGGCCGGCGATGGCCGGCAGCACCAGCGGTCCGCTCTGCGCGGGGGCCGCGGCGGAGCTGGAGGAGGAGCGGCGGTCCGTCCAGAAACTGCTGTACGACGCCCAGTCGCGCCTCGGTCTGCGGCACCGGGCCTCCCCGGTCCCCGTTCCGGCCGGGGACCGGGGGAGCTGGTGCGGCTGCGGGCCCGGGTCGACGAACTCGTCGACGAGCAGCGGCTGCTGCGCTCCCAGGTGGAGGAGCTGTCGCTGCTCCTGGGTTCCCGGGCGCTCAGCCGCCGCTGACGGGCCGGTCTCACCCGGTGAAGGCGGGCGCGACCTCCCGCGCGAACAGTTCCATCGCGCGGGCGGCGCGGCCGTAGGCGAGGCCGCCGGGACTGAACTGCAGGCTGACGGTCAGGTCCGCGCCGAACTCCTCGCGGGTGCGTTCCAGTTGCGCGCGTACCTGGTCCGTGTCGCCGGCGAAGACCTTGTTCGCCGCGAGGGAGGCCGCGAAGTCGTAGTTCCTGGCCTTCTCCAGGAATTTCTCGTAGCCGGGGTAATCGGCCCGGTTTCCTTCGCGAGCGGCTCCACCGCTTTCGCCATGTGGTCGATGTAGGAGCGCTCGTGGAATTCGCCGGTGCGGCGGGCCTCTTCGGCGTCGTCCGCGAGATAGCAGGTGTACTTGATCTGAATGCGGCGGGCGGCCGGGTCGCGGCCGGCCTCGTCCCAGGCGGCCCGGTATTTCTGCAGCATTCCGGAGAGCTGTTCGGCGCTGGTGACCGACGGCACCACCTGGAGGTGGTGGCCCGCCGTGCCCGCGGCGGCGCACGATTCCGCGCTCGTCGCGGAGGCGATGAACACCGGCGGGTGCGGGGCCTGGTAGGGCCGGGGCAGCAGGGTGACGGGGCCGAAGCGGTGGAAGCGGCCCTCGAAGACGACGTCCTCCTCGCTCCACAGCCGGACGCAGGCCTCGACGCCCTCGTCGAACCGGGCGCGGCTCTCGTCCATGGGGATGCCGAACGCCTCGAACTCCGTGGGGAGGAAGCCCCGTCCGAAGCCCACGTCGAGCCGCCCGTGCGAGAGGTGGTCGAGCATGGCCAGCTTGCCGGCCAGCTTGACGGGGTGGGTGAACGCCGGGACGACCGCGCCCGTGGTGATGCGGATACGGCTGGTGCGGGCCGCCATCGCGGTCAGCAGGGTGACGGGGTCGGGGCTGTAGCCGCCGTACCCGGTGAAGTAGTGCTCCACGGTCTGGACGTGCTCGTAGCCCAGCGCCTCCGCGAGTTCGACGAGGCGGAGGGTCTCGTCGTAGTAGGCCGTGGCGCTCTTCTGCGCGGGATCGATCACCGGAAAGAAATTCACGCCGAATTCCATGAACGCTTCGCCCCTCGTGTCGGCTGGATGTACGGCCCTCTCATGCGGTCCGTCGTGAATCATCGGCCCGGTGTTTGCGGCGGGGCAAGCCTTCCCAGCGAGATTGACGGGCTGTCAAATGCGTGTCAGTCGAGTCGACTTCACGGCTTCGGATCCCGGCCGGAAACGTAGAGTCGTTCGTGTCGCCTTGTTCGGCGACGGGAAAACCATCCCCGAATCTGCCGGAGGGTACTTATGCGCGGGGCCTACAAAGTTCCGTACGCGAGTCGCGGAAGCATCCTCGGTGCGACGGAGGCGGCGGCTCTGGGACAGCTGCTCGAGTCCGGTGAGTCACTGTCCATGGGTTCCTGGCGCGAGCGGTTCGAGCGGCGTTTCAGCGAATACGCCGGCACCCGGTACGCGCTGAGCGTCACCAGTGGGACCGTCGCCCTGGAACTCGCCGTCCACCTGCTCGACCTGGCGCCGGGCGACGAGGTCGTCGTCACCCCGCAGACCTTCCAGGCGACCGTGCAGCCCCTGCTCGACCGACAGGTCCGGGTGCGGTTCTGCGACATCGACCGGGAGTCCCTGAACATGGACCCCGCCTCGCTGAAGAGCCTCATCACGGACCGCACCCGGGCGATCCTGCTGGTCCACTACGGCGGCTGGCCCGCCGAGATGGACGAGATCGTCACCATGGCCAGGGAGCGGGGCATCCTCGTCGTCGAGGACTGCGCGCACGCCCTGGGGGCCCGCTACGACGGCCGGCGTCCCGGATCGCTCGGTGACATCGGCTGCTTCAGCTTCCACGCGTCGAAGAACATCACCACGCTCGGCGAGGGCGGCATGCTCACCTTCGACCGGGACGACTGGGCGGAGCGGGTCGACCGGCTGCGCTCCAACGAGATCGACGGCGTGTTCGTCGCCGGCGACGCCTCGCCGCTGGACGCGCCGGAGCTGCTGCCCTGGATGAAGTACTCGTCGTCCGTGTACCGGGACGCCTGCCTGGGCGTACGCCGCAGCGGCACCAACGCCACCCTGTCGGAGGCGGCCTGTGTGGTGGGGCTGCACCAGCTCGACCGGCTGGAGGACCTCGTCGACCGGCGGCGTGCCATCGCGGCCCGGCTGAACGCGGTCGTGGACCGGCATCCGCACGCGCGGGCCGGCCGACCCCGCCCGGGGTGCACCACGCCCAGCATCTGTACACCTGCTTCGTGTCCGGCCCGCGCGGCACCCGTGAGGCGCTGGTGCGCGGACTCGACGCGCGGGGTGTCGAGGTGCAGTTGCGCTACTTCCCGCTGCATCTGCTGCCGGAGTGGCGCTCGCGCGGTCATCTGCCCGGCGAGTGCCCGGTGGCGGAGGAGCTGTGGTTCACCGAGCACGTCAACCTGCCCTGCCATCCGGGGCTGACCGACGAGCAGGTGGACCACCTGGCCGACGCGCTGGACGCGGCCCTGGGCGACGCGCGCACCGTGATCGAGAAGGCCGAGAGCCTGACGACCGTACCGAGCATCAAGGAGACCTCACATGCCGCTCATTGACGTCAAGCTCTACGAGGGCCGCCTGGACGGCGCCACCGAGACGGAGCTGATCGCCCGGATCACGGACGCCGTCGCCGAGGTGTTCGGCGACCAGGCGCGCGCCGCGACCTGGATCGTCCTCCAGGAGGTGCCGGCCACCCGCTGGGGCATCGCCGGCGTACCGGGGAAGCCGCCGCTCTCGGCGCGGGGGTGAGCCGGGAGCGACGGCCACACCGATCCCCCGGCGGTCCGCGCGAGCGGGCCGCCGGGGATTCTCAGTTGGCCACGGGGGTCTTGCTCAGGCGCCAGCCGCGGCTGCGGCTGCGCTCGGCCCAGAAGTCGGCGTACCGGCCGTCCTGAGCGATCAGCTCCTCGTGCGTACCGCGCTGGACGATGTGGCCGCCGTCCAGCACCAGGATCTGGTCGGCGGCGCGCACCGTCTGCAGCCGGTGCGCGATCACCAGCAGGGTCTTGTCGCGGGTGAGCTCCGACAGGGCCTGCTGGACGGCCCGTTCGTTCGCCGGGTCCAGGGACGCCGTCGCCTCGTCCAGCAGCACGATCGGCGCGTCCTTGAGCAGCGCCCGCGCGATGGAGATGCGCTGCCGTTCACCGCCGGACAGGCCCGCGCCGCCCGCCCCGACCTGTGCGGACCAGCCGCCGGGCAGCCGTTCGGCGATCTCGTCGACCCGCGCCTGCCCGGCCGCCCGGCGCACCTCGGCGTCGGTGGCGTCGGGCCGGCCCGCCCGGATGTTGTCCTCGATGGTGCCCTCGAAGAGGTACACGTCCTGGAACACCACGGAGATCCGGGACATCAGCTCCTCGGCCGGCAGCTCACGGACGTCCACACCGCCCACCCGCACCGCGCCGCCGTGCACGTCCCAGAAGCGGGCGATCAGCCGCGCGATCGTCGTCTTGCCGGAGCCGGACGGCCCGATCAGCGCGGTCATCGTGCGCTCGGGGATGCGGAAGCCGACGCCGTCGAGGACCTTGCGGCCGTCGTCGTACGAGAACTCTACCGCGTCGAACTCGATGCCGGCGCCGGCCGGGCGGGCCGGGCGCTCCGCCTCGGGCAGCGGCTTCTCGTCGAGGAGCCGCTGCACCCGGCCGAGGGCCGCGCTCGTCGAGCGCAGCGCCGAGCCCAGGTTGGCGGCCTCCGCCATCGGCTCCACGAACCGGGCGGCCAGCACCAGCAGGGCCAGCAGCTCGGGCACGTCGAGCGAGCCGCCGAGGGCGAGGTAGGCCCCGTACACCAGAATCACCGTGAAGGCGGCCTGCACGGTGAGGGTGAAACCGACCTGGCCCGGGACGCCCGCCACCATGACCTGGCGTCCGGCGTCCCGCTGGGCGGACAGCGCCTCGTCGAGGCGGTCGGCCCCGGCGGACCTCGAACCCGGGAAGGCGCGCAGCACCGGCTGGACGTCGGCGTACTCGATGACCCGGTTGGCGCCCTCCGTCATCGCCCCGGAGCGCAGCCGGTCGGCGGCGGCGGTCCGGTGGGTGCTCCAGCGCAGCACCAGCGCGATGAACGGGGCGGTGCAGGTGGCGGCGAGCGCGAGCCGCCAGTCGAAGAGGTACATCAGCACGACGACCGCGGCCGGGGTGAGCAGCCCGTTGATCAGCGGGCGGAACAGATAGCCGGGGACGCGCATGATGCCCATCACCGACTGGGTGGTGAGGTTGCTCAGCTCTCCGGTCCTGGTCGGGCCGAACCAGCCGAGGGGCAGCATGGAGACATGGTCGCCGATGCGGTGGTGCAGCACCCTGGAGAGGGCGGCGCCCGCCTTGAAGCCGGTCTTGGTGGCCAGGTAGTGGGCCACCGACTGGGCCACGGCCGCGGCGGCCAGCGCCCACACCCAGGGCCAGGCCTGCTCCGGGTCGTCGCCGAGCAGCCGCTCGAGCACCGGCACGATCAGGACGAACGCCACGGCCTGGAGGATCGCCCCCACGACCTGGAGGGCGAGTACGGTGCGCAGCAGCCGGCGCTCGGCGGGGCCGACCACGGCCATCAGTTGGCGGATCATCAGACGGCCTCCTCGACCGCGGGGCGGTTACCGGCGACGACCTCGGGCGCGGTGGCGGGCTCCTGCGCGCCGGGCCGCCAGACGGTGCTGCGCTCATGGGCCTGCCACATGCCCGCGTAGGTGCCGCGCAGGGCCAGCAGTTCGGGGTGCGTCCCCGCTCCACCACCCGGCCGGCGTCCAGGACGACGATCTGGTCGGCGTCCTTCACGGTGGACAGGCGGTGTGCGATCACCAGCAGGGTGCGGCCGTACGTGAGCTCCGACAGGGCGTCCTGCACGGCCGCCTCCGACTCGGGGTCCGCGTACGCGGTCGCCTCGTCCAGGACGAGGACGGGGTGTCGGCGAGCATCGCGCGGGCGATGGACAGGCGCTGGGCCTCGCCGCCGGAGAACCTGGCGTCCTCGCCGACCACGGAGTCGTAGCCGCGCGGCAGTTCGGTGATCCGGTCGTGGATCCGGGCGCGCCTCGCGGCGTCCGCCAGCTGTTCGTCGGTGGCGTCCGGGCGGGCGATCAGCAGGTTGGCGCGGACGGTGTCGCGCAGCAGCCGTACGTCCTGGAAGACGAAGGACATCCGGCGGTAGATCTCCTCGGGGGCGAGGTCCCGCAGGTCCTTGCCGCCGACGCGGACGGTGCCCTCGTCCGGGTCCCAGAAGCGCGGCAGCAGCGACGCGAGCGTGCTCTTGCCCGCGCCCGACGGGCCCACCAGCGCGGTGGTCGTCCCGGGGGCCAGGGTGAGGTCGACGCCGTCGAGGACGCGGTGCTCACCGTCGTGGGAGAAGGAGACGTTCTCGAAGGTCACCGCTCCCGGGCCGGCCTTCGCGGGGTGCACGGGCAGGGGCAGTTCGGGGTGTTCAGCACCTCGGCGATACGGTCCGCGGCGGCCTTCGCGGCCCGGACCTCCTCCTCGGCGAAGCTGATCGTCAGCACCGGGGTGGTGATGCCCACCGCGAGCAGCGCGAACGGAATCAGGTCCTCCGGGGCGGTGCGGCCCGCCGTGATCAGCGCGGTGCCGCCGAGCAGGACCGTGAACAGCATCGTGGGCGCCGACAGCACGATCTCCGACAGGGCCCGCGGGGTGACCAGCGAGTCGACCCAGCCACGGAAGAACGCGGCGAACCGGTCCGCCGCGTCGGTGTAGCGGCGGTGGGCGTGGCGGGTCTGGCCGAACGTCTTCACCACGGCGATGCCCTGCACGAACTCCACGGCCGCGCCGTTGATGTCCGTCATCGCGGCGTCCAGCGCGGGCAGGTTCTTCTTGAACGCGGCGCCGGTACGGCCGAACAGGCCGATGCCGAGGACCAGCGGGATCATCGTGATCAGCGCCATCCGCCAGTCCACCCAGAACAGGTAGGCGAGCGTCGACAGCGGCACGATCACCGCGGCCGTCAGCTCCAGCAGGGAGTGCGCGACCAGGTGGTGCAGTGCGTGTACGTCGTCCTGCACCGCCTTCTTCACGGCGGCTCCGCCGCGGCCCGAGAACCAGCCCAGCGGGACTCTGTCCAGCCGGCCGATCAGCAGCCTGCGGACGGACAGCTGCAGGTCGTTCTCCGCTAGGTGGCTGACCACGCTCGCGGTCACCAGGAAGAGCAGCCGCACCAGGAGACAGGCGCCGGCCAGCGCCGTGACCGTCCAGGCGCGGTCGCGGTCCACCGGGCCGTCCGCGAGCAGCACCCGGGCGAGCTCCGCGACGGCGACGAACGGGGCGATGTTGAGCAGGGCGGCGACGGCCTGGCAGAGCACCGCCAGAGCCAGCCGCCTGCGGACGGGCTGCAGTAATGACGGGAGCGCGGCGGGTTCCGCGGGCATCGTCGTCCTCCAAATCGGATACGGGGTTGCGGGTGGGGGCGGGCTGGGGTGTGAGCTTTACGAGGGTTACTACCCAGCGGGTAATAGTAGATGCTACTACCCACTGGGTAATAAACTCTGCCCACCATACGATGGACCGGGCGGGCCGGGTCAAGAAGTACCGGGACGCCTGGACACAGAGGAGTGGATACATTGCGTGCCATGCCCAGCTCACCCGCCCCCGGTGGCCGCGGGCGGCGGCCCGCCGACCGGCCGCCGATCACGCCCACGGGCATCGTCGACGCGGCACTGCGGCTCACCGAGACGGACGGGCTCGACGCCTGGTCCACCCGGCAGCTCGCCGCCGCGCTGGAGGTCTGGCCGCGCGCCGTCTACCACCACGTCGGGGACCGCGACGCGGTGGCGGACGCCGTCGCCGACCGGGTGGTGAGCATGATCCCGCTGCCGCCGCAGGAACTCGAGTGGCGGGAGTGGTTCAGCACGCTGCTGCTGGAGGGACGGCCGCTGCTGCGGCGGTACCGGGGGTGGCGCGGCGGCTGGTGCGGATCGGGCCGATCATTCCGTCGGCGCTGACGATGATGGACCGGGGCATCCTGGTGCTGCAGCAGGCGGGATTCGCGGACGGGGCCACGGCGGCGTACCGGTACCTCACGAACTCGGCGTTCTCGCTGGTGATGGTGGAGGACGACCGGGCGGAGAACCTGCCGGAGGCCCGGGTCCGGCTGGCCGGCGCGCTGGCCGCGCACCGGGACGATCCGGAGCGGCGGGGTCTGGCGGCGGTGGGCGCGGCGGTCACGAGCCGGGGCACGGACGACCCGGAGGCGATCGCGGCACTGGAGGACGACTTCTACGCGTACACGGTGGCCCGCTCCCTGGACGGCGTCGCCACGATCCTCACCCGCCCGGACCGAGGCGGCCTACCCGGCTGACCGCCCTGCTCACGTCACCGCTTCCGGTCCGCCCTGCGGCGCCGCTTCCGGTCCGGCTGGCGGCCCTGCGGGGCCGCTTCCGGTCCCGCAGGGCGGGCCTGCGGCGCCGCTTCCGGTCCGGCTGGCGGGCCTGCGGCGCCGCTTCCGGTCCGGCTGGCGGCCCTGCGGCGCCGCTTCCGGTCCGGCGGGCGGCCTGCGGCGCCGCTTCCGGTCCGGCGGGTGGATGCCTGCGGCGCCTGTGCGGCTTGGGTGGGGGTTCTGTAGCGCCCAGGCGTGGTGGGTGGGTCGGGGCCGCGACGGGGGTGTCCGTCCTCGGACTGGCGCGACTGCGCATGCTGGATGGGGTGCGTGGCGCTGACGCGCCAGCCACTGCGGGCGGCCACCCCCGCCCCGTCCCCTTCCGCCGCACGCGCCTACAGCAAGCAGCCACCTCCGCCAGCCCCGGACAGCCGCATGTCCTGCACTCCGCACTCCGCCCTACCGCTTCCGCGGGCACTCATGCCCCGCCCCGCCGCTTCCGCGGGCACTCATGCCCCGCCCGGCCGCTTCCGCGGGCAATCGTGCCGCAGGGCGGCCGCTTCCGCGGGCAATCGTGCCGCAGGGCGGCCGCTTCCGCGGGCAATCGTGCCGCAGGGCGGCACGGGTGGGCGCGACGGCACCCCGTCAGCGCCGGGTCGCGCGAACACCCCCGGCACACCCCAACGCGGCGGCACCCCAAAAACGCCGGGGTGCGCAGACCCCGCACGGCCGGCCAGGTCAGTAGTACAGGAGGGCCTGGGCCCAGTCCTCCTCCGGGCCGAACAAGCCCCGCGGCTTCAACGCGTCCGGGTTCGACGTGAGCACGGACGTCGGAACCAGAGACCCCGGCACCAGCGCCTCCACCCGGCACGGCACCCCGAGAGAGCGGGCCACCGCCTCCGTGAGCCGCCGCTCCACTCCGTCCGCCCGCGACTCCACCTGGATGTGCAGCAGGTCCCGCCCCGCCCGCGCCCGCCAGAACAGCACGCCGTCGGACGCCGGCAGCCCGAACACCAGCTCCTCCACCTGCTGCTGATCCACCGTCCCCGTGCCCACCGGCCACGCGAACCCGCCCCGCCCCAGCACCCGCACCACCGGCAGCCGCCACCCGCAGGCGCAGTCCGTGTACTCCACCTCCACCTCGTCGTCGAGGTTGTACCGCAGCAGCGGCATCGCCTCGCGGTACAGCGGAGTCACCACCAGCCGCCCCCGGCCCTCCTCCGACAGCTTCCCGCTCGACGGGTCGAGGACCTCGCACAGCACCCGGTCCGCCCACAGGTGCAGCCGGCCCTCCGGGCACTGCCCGGCCAGCGTCCCCGTCTCCGTGGAGCCGTACTCCTCGACGACGGGGGCGTTCCACAGGGCGCCGATACGGGCCCGCCGGGCCGGGGACAGCGGCTCGCCGCCGACGAACAGGGCGCGCAGGGACGGGAAGTCGGTCGCCGGGTCCAGGCCCGCCGCCCGCGCCGCCGCCGCCCACAGCAGGGCCTCCGTCGGGTTGGACCACGTCAGCGTGACACCGAGGCGGTGCAGCAGCCGTACCGTACGGGCCGCGGGTGTCGCCGCCGAGCGGCTGTCGGCGGGGACCACCGTCGCCCCTTCGAGCGGGCCGCGGCCTGCGCCAGATGGCCCGTGATCATGAGGGCGTACGGCGTGCGGACCAGGAAGACGTCGCTGGGCTCGATGCCGACCCACTTGCGGGCGTAGCGCTCCGCGAGGTCCGCCCAGTCGTCCTCGGTGTAGTAGGAGGCCGTGGGCTGACCCGCCGAACCGCTCGACTCGTGGTAAGTGGCAAGTTCCGTACGGTTCACCGCGAGCAGCCCGAACGGGTAAGCGTCACGCAGGTCCTGTTTGCTCGTCGGCTCCAGGGAGCGCAGGTCGGCCGGGGTGGCGGGGGCCGAGCGGCCGCCCTCGCGGGCCCGGTAGAAGGGGAACGGGCGGCTCGGGCGAGGAGCGGCGCCAACTGCCGTTCCTGGAGCGCGCGCAGTTCCTCGATGCTCTTCCAGTCACCGATCCGCGGCCTGGTCACTGTCATGGCGGGTGCCTCCTCGGGACGTCGCCCACGCGTGTCGGGCCAGCACAGCAGCCGGGGGCGGCTCCTCGTGAGTGCGCGCCACTCATCCCCCGCGGTCGCGTCCCGCACCCGCGGGGCGCTGTCCGGGGCGGGCGGCGCGTGAAGCTGAGTGACTGCTACTCAGGTGGGCCCCCGCCCCCGGGTGTTGTGCTGACGGCATCCACCGTGTGCACACAGCCGAAGAGGAGAGGGGCCGGGGTGAAGGTCGAGGACATCCATCTGGCGGGCGTGGGCTGCTACGTTCCCGAGCTCGTGCCGACCGATGTGGCGGTCAAGGAAGGCCGTCTCGACGCCGGAGTCCGGGAGGCGTCGGGCATCGAGTCCGTCGCCGTCGAGGACACCGTGCCGGCGCCGGACATGGCGATCCGCGCCGCGCGTACGGCACTGGCACGATCCGGGCAGCGGCCCGAGGACTTCGCCGCGCTGCTGCACAGCAGCGCCTACCACCAGGGGCCCGACGGCTGGTCGGCCCCGCACTACGTACTGCTGAACACCCTCGAGCGGAACATCCCGGCGATGGAGATCCGGCAGGGCTGCCTGGGCATGGTGGCCGGCCTGGAGGCCGCCGCCTGCCGGCTGTCCCTGGACCGGTACACCGGCGGCACGGGACCGGACAGCGTCCTGCTCACCACCGGGGACAACTTCTCCACCCCGATGGTCGACCGGTGGACCTCCTCCAAGCTGTTCCTGTTCGGGGACGCCGGCTCCTCCCTCGTGGTGTCGCGGCGGCCCGGCTTCGCCAAGGTGCTCGCCGTCGGCTCGCTGTCGGACCCGCGCATGGAGGCCCTGCACCGGGGCGGCGAGGCGCTGCTGCCGCCGAGCGTCACCGCGGGCATCCCGCTGGACTTCGACTCCCGCGTCCAGTACTGGCGCAAGCAGTGGGCGTCCGGTGTGAAGCCGCCCATCGGGCACTTCGGCGACCAGGTCGCGGCGATCGCCGAGCGCACCGCCGCCGAGGCCGGTGTCGCGCTGTCCGGCATCCGCCGCTTCTGCCACGTCGGCTTCAACGAGGACCCGCTGCTCACCATGTTCCTGGAGCCGCTCGGCGTCAGCCTGGAGCAGGGCACCTGGGAGATCTGCCGGCGCATCGGCCACACCGGGGTCAGCGACTTCGTCATCGCCCTGGAACGGCTGTGGCTGGACGGCGAGGTCGGCCCCGGTGACCACGTGATGCTCATCGGCGCCGCCACCGGCATGGAGGCCGGGTGCGCCGTACTGGAGATCACCGCGGAGCCGACGGCCGAACAGCGCGCGGTCACATCGGGCGGGGAGGCGTGATGCTGGAGCACTGCACCGCCTGGCCGGCCGACCGGGCCGAACGCTACCGCCGTGAGGGGTACTGGCGGGGCGAGAGCCTGGTACGGCTTCTCGCCGACGCCGCGCGCACCCACGGCCCGAAGACCGCCCTGGTCGGCGCGGGACGGCGGATCAGCTACGCCGAACTGGAGGAGGTGCGGCGGCTCGCCGCCGGCTTCCGTGACCGGGGCATCGGCGACGGCGACCGGGTCGTGGTCCAGCTGCCGAACACACCGGACTTCGTCCGGGTGTGCTTCGCCCTGTTCACCGTCGGCGCCCGGCCCGTCTTCTCGCTGCCCGCGCACCGGGATGTCGAGATCCGTCATCTGTGCGAGCTGTCCGGGGCCGTCGGCTATGTGCATCCGGGACTGCTGCGGGGCTTCGACCACGTCGCCCTCGCCCGCCGTATCCGCGGTGAAGTACCCACGCTGCGGCACCTGTTCGTGTGCGGCGACGATCCGTCCGGTACGGCGGACGACCCCGTGGTACCGCTGTCCGAGGTGGACGGCGACCCGGAGACGGCCGGCCCGTTCCCGGTGCTCGACCCGTCGGACGTGGCGTTCTTCCTGCTGTCCGGCGGCACCACCGCGCTGCCCAAACTGATCCCGCGCACCCACGACGACTACACCTACCAGGTGCGGGCCGCCGGTTCGGCGACCGCGCTGACCGAGCAGGACGTCTATCTCGCCACGCTGCCGGTGGCGTTCAACTTCACCTGGGGCTGCCCCGGCATCGTGGGCACACTGCGGGCCGGCGGCACGGTGGTGTTCGCGGAGGACCCGACGCCGGAGACCTGCTTCCCGCTCATCGCGGCCGAACGGGTCACCGTCACCTCCGTGGTGCCCAGCGTCGTCCAGCTGTGGCTCGAGGGCGCCGAGTGGCTCACCGATGATCTGTCGAGTCTGCGCACCGTGCAGATCGGCAGCGCCAAGCTGCACCGCGACATCGCCGAGCAGATCCGGCCCACGTTCGACTGCCGTCTCCAGCAGGTCTTCGGGATGGCGGAGGGGCTGTGCACCTTCACCCGGGACGACGACCCGGCGGAGACGGTGCTCGCCACCCAGGGCCGGCCGATCTCGGCCGCGGACGAGATCCGCATCGTGGACGAGGACGGCAAGGAACTGCCGGCCGGCGGGATCGGCGAACTCCTCGCCCGCGGCCCGTACACCCTCCAGGGCTACTACCGCGCGCCCGAGCACAACGCCCGCGCCTTCACAGAGGACGGCTTCTACCGCAGCGGCGACCTGGCCAGGCTGACCGAGGACGGCAACCTCGTCATCGAGGGCCGGATCAAGGACGTCATCATCCGCGGCGGCGACAAGGTGTCCGCGGCCGAGGTCGAGGGCACCTCCAGGCACTGGACGGGGTGGCCCGCGCGGCCGTCGTCCCGGTGCCCGACGACTTCCTGGGCGAGCGGACCTGCGCCTGCCTGGTCCGGGCCGAGGGCGCCGAGGAGATGCTGCTGCCGGACCTGAAGCGGGCCATGCAGGCGCGCGGGCTCGCCGACTACAAGCTGCCCGACCGGCTCGTGTACCTCGAGGACCTGCCGCTGACCGGTCTCGGCAAGACGGACAAGAAGGCGCTGGGGGCGCTGCTGCGCGGCGAGACCCCGGCCGAGGCGGGGCGTTCGTGCCCGCCCGCGACCGTACGGGCTGAGCACTACCGCCGCGCCCTGTCATCCCACGACCGAAGGAAGGCCCGTACCGCCCATGGACACCAGTACACCGACCGGGGACCAGGAGCTGCGCACCCGGGTGCGTGACGACGTCGCGAAGCTCCTCGGTACCGCGCCGGGGAGATCCCGGACGACGCCAACCTGATCCTGCTGGGGCTCGGTTCGCTCGAAGTCATGCGGCTGAGCAGCCGCTGGCGGCGCGGCGGCTTCCCCGTCGACTTCGACTCCCTGCTCGCCGACCCGACCGTGGCCGGCTTCAGCCGCTCCTCGCCGAGGCCAGGGCGCGGTCCGAGACGACCGGAGGTGCCGCGTGAACGCGCCCGAGCCGCTGCTGGTGCGCGGCGCCCATCTGTGCACGGCCGACGACACCGAGCGGGTGCTGACCGAGGGGTCGCTGCTGGCCGTCGAGGGCCGGATCGCCGCCGTCGGCACGGTGGCCGAGGTGGACGCCGCCGTCGCCGCGCTGCCGCCGGAGCGGCGGGCCGCGCTGCGCACCGTGGACGCCCGCCGGATGCTGGTGCTGCCCGGTTTCGTCAACGCGCACTGGCACGAACTGTTCTCCACCCGGCTGCCGTTCAACGGGGCCATGCGGCCCGCCGACGACCGCGGCGACCAGGCCGGGTTCCTCGGCAACGGCGGCGACATGCACCGTATCTCCGCCGTCTTCGACTCCTTCCACGACCTCATCGCCGGGCTCACCCCCGACGAGGGCGAGGCCATCGCCCGCTACTCGATGTGGACGCAGCTGCGGGCGGGTGTCACCACGCTCGGCGACGTCGGCTCGGTCAACCGGCCGGAGGCGCTGGCCGCCGCCGCGCTGTGGCTGGGCATGCGCTGCTCGGTGAGCACCTGGGCCACGGACGCCGTGTGCCGGCCCGGGAGAGCGCGTTCGTCCGCAGCCGTGACACGGACGCCGTGCTGGCGGAGATCGAGGCCCTGGTCAAGACGTGCGCGGCCGACGGGACGGGGCTACTGCGGGCCCGGCCCACCGCCGTCTACGGCACCAACATGACCGACGAACTCGGGCGCGGGCTGGCCGAGATCGTACGGGGCCACGACACCGGTTTCGCCTCGCACATCGGCGCCCAGCGCCACGAGGGCGAGTTCGTGCGTAAGTACTTCGGTGCCACGCCGGTGCGCCGGTTCGCCGCGCTCGGCCTGCTGGACGAGCGGCTGATGTCCATCCACACCGGGTTCGCCGACGACGAGGAACGGCGGATGCTGCTGGAGGCGGGCGTGCATCTGAGCCACTCCCCGCCAAGTACGGGCCGGCCGGCGAGTCCGCGATGACGGAGACCCGGCTGATCCCGGAGCTGCGCCGCGAGGGCCTCGACGTGTCGCTGTCCACCGACGGGCAGCCGCTGGTCTTCCCCGGGATGCCCGAGCAGATGCGGGCCGCCTGGCAGACCCACAACGAGATGTACGCCGACCCGACACTGGTGCGGCCCACCGACGCCCTGGCGATGGGTACCTGGATCGCCGCGCGCGGACTGCGCTGGGAGGAGGAGATCGGCAGCCTCGCCCCCGGCAAGCAGGCCGACCTGGTGATGGTCCCGCTGGACAACTGGCGGTACGTGCACACGCCCCGCCCGCTGGAGGCGTTCCTCGCGGTGGGCGGCTCCGGCGACGTCGACACGGTCGTCGTCGGCGGCCGGGTGCTGGTGGAGTCGGGCCGGGCCACCGGCTTCGACGAGGAGCAACTGCTGGCCGACTACGAGAGGGCGCTGCGCTCCTACTCGGAACGCTGTCTGAAGGTGCCCGGGGAGAAGATCGACGAGGTGTTCGCCCGCACCACGCGGCGCGGCGCCGGTACGGGGGCGGCCCGATGACCGTACTCACGCACGCGACGGACCGGGACGGGCTCGGGCTCGACGGCCGGGTCGCCGTGGTGACCGGCGCCGCCGGCGGCATCGGCGCGGAGATCGTGGCCCAGCTCGTGCGGCACCGGGCGGCCGTCGCCCTGGTCGACCGCGACGGGGCGGCGCTCGACGCACTCGCCGAGCGGCTGCGCAAGGAGGCCGCGGCCGATCCGGACGCCCCCGAACCGCGGCTGCTGGCCGTGCCGGCGGACGTGTCGGACGGCGGCGAGGTGGCGGCGGCGGTCGAACGGGTGGAGGAGGGCCTCGGGCCCATCACCCACCTCGTCAACGCGGCCGGCATCCTGCGCCCCGGCCCGGTGGCCGGACTGACCGAACGGGACTGGGACGACACCCTGGCGGTGAACGCCACCGGCGTCTATCTGATGAGCCGCGCCGTGGCCGCCCGTATGGCGCCGCGCCGCTTCGGGGCGATCGTCACCGTCACCTCCAACGCGGCCCGCACCGCCCGGACCGGGATGGCCGCCTACGCGGCGTCCAAGGCGGCCGCGCAGGCGTTCACCAAGTGCCTCGGGCTGGAGCTCGCCGGCACCGGTGTCCGCTGCAACGTGGTCGCGCCCGGCTCCACCGACACGCCGATGCTGACCTCCCTGTGGGAGGGCGAGGACGCGGGCCGCCCGTCGATCGAGGGCGCCCCGGAGGCGTACCGCGTCGGCATCCCCACCGGGCGGCTGGCCCGCCCGTACGACGTGGCCCGGGCGGTGCTGTTCCTGCTCTCCGAGCAGGCCGGCCACATCACTCTGCAGGACCTCACGGTCGACGGCGGCGCCACGCTCGGCGTGTGAGCCGTCCGCCGCGGTCCGGGCCGCGTCCGCCGGTGCCGCCGGCGGCCGCGGCCCGGCTCCCAGACGCTCGAAGACCCAGAAGGGCACACCATGACGCAGGCCGCCGTTCCCGAGATCGTCCCCCATGCCATGCCCACCGCCGCCGAGTTGCCGCGGAACACCGCCGGGTGGGTCCTGGACCCGGACCGGGCCGTGCTGCTGGTCCACGACATGCAGCGCTTCTTCGTGGAGAAGCTGCCCGCGTTCCGGTCGCCGCGCACCGAACTCGTCCGGCACACCGTCGCGTTGCGTGAGGCCGCCGTCCGCGCCGGTGTCCCGGTCCTCTACACCGCCCAGCCGGGCGGCATGAGCTCCGCCGAGCGCGGGCTGCTCGCCGACTTCTGGGGCCCCGGCATGAGCGCGGCCCCCGAAGACCGGGCGGTGGTCGACGAGCTGGTGCCCGACGAGGGCGACACCGTGCTCACCAAGTGGCGGGCCAGCGCCTACCACGGCGGGGAGCTGCTGCGGCTGCTGCGCGCCTCGGGCCGCGACCAGATGGTGCTGTGCGGGATCTACGCCCATGTGGGCGTGCTGCTGACCGCCTCCGACGGTTTCGCGCACGGCGTCCAGACCTTCGTCGCGGGCGACGCCACCGCGGACTTCTCCCGGGGCCACCACCGTCTCGCGCTGTCCTACATGGCGGCGCGGTGCGCGATGGTGCTGCCCACCGGCGGCCTGGTCGCCGCCCTGGACGGGAGCCGGGTGGCGGACGCCGAGCCGGCGGGGGCACGGTCGTGAGCGCGGGCGTGAGCGCGGGCTCCTCCCTGCTGCGCCGGATCGCGGACGGCTCGTACGACGGCCCGTTCGCCCTGCTGCACCGCCCCGAGTCGGGGGCGGCGGACCGGATCGACGTACTGGCCGGGCCGGTGGGCTCGTACGAGACGCTGGCCGGGCTCCCGCTGGAGGATTCCGGCGGCGACGGGTTCGAGTTGCTGGCCCTGGTCCCGCACCGGCAGATCGGCGAGCGGGGCTTCGACCACGTCGACGACGGCACGCCGCTGGCCGGACTGCGGATCGCCGAGCAGGAGTCGGTCCTGCTGACCGAGGTGCTCGCCGCGCTCCCCGGTCCGCCGATCATCCGCTGCGCCTGGAGGACGGCGGTTTCGCCCTGGACGACCGCCGGTACGCCGAGACGGTGCGCCGGGTCCTGGACGAGGAGATCGCCACCGGGGCGGGCGCCAACTTCGTGCTGCGCCGCGACTACGCGGCCCGCCTCGCGGGCTGGTCGGTGCCGGCCGCGCTGGCCTACTACGGGCGGCTGCTGCGCCGTACGTCCGGACAGCACTGGACGTTCCTGGTCCACCTCGGCGACCGCACGCTGGTCGGCGCGAGCCCGGAGCGGCATGTGTCGCTGGACTCCGGGCGGGCCGTGATGAACCCGATCAGCGGCACCTACCGCTACCCCGAGGAGGGGCCGGAGGCCGAGGGGCTGCTGGAGTTCCTCGCCGACGACAAGGAGACCAACGAGCTCTTCATGGTCGTCGACGAGGAGCTGAAGATGATGAGCGCGGTCTGCCCGGACGGCGGCCGGGTGCTCGGCCCGCGGCTGCGCATGATGGCGCACATCGCGCACACCGAGTACTTCATCGAGGGCCGTACGGATCTCGATCCGCGCGAGATCCTGCGCCGTACGCTGCTGGCGCCGACCGTGACCGGGAGTCCGCTGGAGAGCGCCTGTTCGGTGATCGCCCGGTTCGAGCCCGGCGGGCGCGGCTACTACTCGGGCGTGGCCGCCCTGGTGGGCCGGAGCGCGGGCGAGCGGGTCATGGACTCGGCGATCCTGATCCGCACCATGGACATCGACCGGGCGGGGGCGCTGCGGCTGGGGGTGGGCGCGACACTGGTGCGCGACTCCGAGCCGATGGCCGAGGCCGCCGAGACCCGCGCCAAGGCGGCGGGGCTGCTGGCGGCCGTCGCCGGCACGGCGGACGAGGACACGGCTCCGCCCGCCGCGGCGGACGACCGGCCGGCCCGGCTTCCGCCCGTGCGGGAGGCGTTGGTGCGGCGCAACGAGCCGCTGGCGCCGTTCTGGCTGGCCGATCCGGGAGCGCGCGCCAGCCGGTGGCCGGCGCTGGAGGGGCTCGACGTCCTGATCATCGACGCCGAGGACCACTTCACCGCCATGGGCGCCACCCTGCTGCGCTCCCTGGGCTGTCGTGTGCGGGTGCGGCGGTACGACGAGGACTACGCGCTGCAAGGGCCGGACCTCGTCGTCGTGGGGCCGGGGCCCGGTGATCCCCGTGACCGCGGCCACGCGAAGATCGACATCCTGTACGAGGTCACCGGCCAGCTCCTCGAGCAGGACACCCCGTTCCTCTCCGTCTGCCTCGGCCATCAGGTGCTGAGCCGGACGCTGGGCCTGGACCTGGTGCGCCGCCCGGTGCCCAACCAGGGTGTGCAGCGTGCCGTCGACCTCTTCGGCACGCGTGAACTGGTCTATTTCTACAACTCGTTCACCGCGGTCGCCGACGCCGACGAGATCCCCAGCGCTCCGGTGCGTCGCGGCACGGTCCGTATCGCGCGGGACGCGCTGAGCGGTGAGGTGCACGCACTGCGCGGTCCCGGTTTCTCTTCCGTGCAGTTCCATCCGGCGTCGGTGATGACCAGGAACGGCGACCGTGTCCTGGGTGATCTGCTCACCGGCCTGCTCGCCCCGTCCGTCCCTCGCCCGACCAGGAGTCCCGGCGTGATGTCCGTACCGCAGTCCCCGTGCCACCACCGGCCGCCGCACGCGCGGCCGGTCAGCAACCGCAGTGGCCCGACCCCGGCGAGGTGACCCGCGTCCGGGAACGGCTGGCCGGTCTGCCCCGCTCGTACGCCCGGACGACAGCGACCGGCTGGCCGCGCTGCTCGGCGAGGTCGCGCGGGGGCGGGCCTTCCTGCTCCAGGGCGGCGACTGCGCCGAGATGATCGAGCGGGCCACCCCGGCGGCCGTGCACGGCACCGTGGAGACGCTGTCGCGGCTGGCGGGCACCCTGGAACGGGCCTTCGGCCTGCCGGTGGTGACGGTCGGGCGGCTCGCCGGGCAGTACGCCAAGCCGCGCTCCAGCCCCTGGAGACGGTACGGGGGCTCACCCTGCCGGCGTATCGCGGTGACGCGGTCAACGGCGTGGCCTTCACGGAGCGGGACCGTACCCCCGATCCCCGGCGCATGCTGCGCGCCTACGAGGCCGCCGCGACCACGCTGCGGCTGATCGCCGACCGGCCCGTGCCGGGACCGGCCGCGCGGGACGTGTTCGTGTCCCACGAGGCGCTGCTGATGGACTACGAATCCCCGCTGACCCGGGAGGACTCCCGCTCGCGGCGCGCGTACGCGGGCTCCGGGCATCTGCTGTGGGCGGGCGAGCGCACCCGGGAGCCCGAGGGGCGCACATCGCGTTCCTGTCCCGGATCGCCAACCCGGTCGCCGTGAAGATCGGCCCCGGCGCCCGCCCGGACGACCTGCTGCGGCTCGCCGGGCTGCTCAACCCCGGCGCGGTGCCCGGCCGGCTGACGTTCATCGTGCGCACCGGCGCGGGCGCGGTACGGCGGGTGCTGCCGGAGCTGGTCGGCGCGGTCGCCGGCGCGGGCGTGCCGGTGGTCTGGGTGTGCGACCCGATGCACGGCAACACCGTGCGCGTGAACGGCCGCAAGACGCGGTACTTCGACGACGTGTACGAGGAGATCGCCGGCTTCTTCGAGGTGCACCGTTCGCTCGGTACGCATCCGGGCGGTGTCCACCTGGAGATGACCGGCGCGGAGGTGACGGAGTGCCTGGGCGGCGGCTCGGGCGCGGTGTGGAGCGCGGGCGTACGCCCCGCCGACCTCGGCTCCCGCTACGAGTCGGCCTGCGACCCCCGGCTGAACCGCACCCAGACCCTCGAACTGGGGCGGCTGATCGCGGGACTGCGCACGCCGTCCCTGGTGGCGGCCGGCTGACGGGCGGGGCGGCGACGCCCCGCCCACGCGGCCCGGCCCGGCGCGTCAGGGGCCGGGCCGTGCGGTGCGCGGGCCCGGCCGGGACCGCGAGGTCGCCCGTACAGCCGGGTACCGGCCTCCTGGGCCACCTACCCGGCGGCCTCCCGGCCGGACGGTCCCCGGCCCCTCACGCGGCCCGGCCCAGCGCGTCGCGGGCCGGGCCCTGGAGCGCGCCGCCCAGGCCGGAGCGGGCGGTGATGCCGAGTTTCTCGTAGACCCGGTACAGGTGGTTCTCGACCGTACGGACCGAGACGACCAGGCGCTCGGCGATGTCCCGGTTGGACAGACCGCCGGCGGCGAGGGCGGCGACCTCGCGTTCACGGCTGGTCAGGGGCGGTGCGGTCCGGCTGCCGGTGTTCCCGGGGACGGCCCACGGGACGAGCGCGCAGCCCGACTCCGCGAGCAGCCGGGCGCTCGCGGCGCGGGCCAGCCGGCTCGCCCGGCGCCGCCCGTCCTTGCGGTACACCTCCGCGGCCTGCGCCGCCGCCTCGGCCGCCGGGGCGACCGCGCCCATGGTGTGGAGGCGGGCCGAGACGTCCTCCAGGGCCTCGCCGTCCGCGCGGGTCAGCGCGGCGACGTGGTCGGCCTGGAGCCGCATCAGTTCCGAGCCGGCGCCCGCGGCCAGCGTGGCCGCGCGGACGGCGGCGCGCGGCGCGTCGGCGACCCGTACGGCCAGGTGCAGTGCCGTCAGCGCGGTCGCCGGGCGGGCGGCCGCCCGCTGGACGACCTCCAGGGCCCGGCAGGCCGCCCCGGACCGGTCGCCGGTGTGCGCGAGCACCAGGGCGTGCTCCAGGAGCAGGGCGTCGTCGGCGAGCGGGTAGGCGGGGCGTCCCGCCGGGCGGCCTGGGCCTCGACCAGCGTCTGCAGCGCCTCGGTGGGCCGGCCCGCCTCGGCGAGCGCCCCGGCGAGCTGGGCCAGGGTCCAGGAGGGGTGCCGAGCCAGTCGCGGCGTACGCGCAGGGCGCTGGCGCCGCGCAGCAGGGTGACCGCCTCGGCGGGCCTGCCGAGCAGCCGAAGCAGCCGGGAGCGGAGCAGGGCGAGCTGGAGCTGGCGCAGGTCGTCGCCCGGGGTCGCGAAGCGGCCGGTCTCCTCGAGGGCCTTCACCACCCGGCCGAGGTCGCCCTGGGCGAAGGCGCAGCGCGCGGTCACCACCAGGCAGCGCAGGCGGGCGTCGTCGTGCCAGCCGGCGAGGTCGTGCGCGTGCCGGTCGATCAGGGCCAGCGCCTCGGCGGGCCGGCCGAGCTCGCTGAGCGCGAAGGCGGTGGGGGCAGCAGGTGCTGCACCACGGCGGAGTCGGGCCGCTCCCGCGGCAGAAGGGTGCGGCCGGTGCGCGCGGCGTCCTCCGGGCGGTCGGCGAGCAGCGCCAGGACGGCGTGGAAGCCGTGGCGTACGCCAGTGCCCTGGGCGCCGAGCCCGTCGGGCAGGGCGTCCACGACGACGGCGGCGTCGGCGCCGCGGCCCAGTCCCCAGGCGGCGTTGTCGGCCCGGTCGCGTACCGCGGTGATCAGCTCGTCGTGCGGCACCGCGCGCGTGATGTCCTCCGTCCGCCCGGCGTGCGCCCCCGCGAACACCTCCTCGGCCTCCCGGTGCCGCCCCTGCCCGGCGAGGGCCCGCCCCAGCAGCAGCGCGGCGCGGGCGGCATCGGCGGTGGTCACGCCCACGGCGGACGCGTCCGCCCCATGGATCGGGCACGGACCACCTTCCCCGGAAGCACCTCGGCCCACCGCCTCGTCGGCGACCGGCAGGAAGTCCCGGCCGCGTCGGCATCACCGGCAACCGCCCGGCCACCGGCCGGCACCGGAGCACTCCCGGCATCCACCGGTCCACGCGTCTCGCCTCCGGCCGCCGGCCCGGAGACCCCGGCCGCGTCGGCATCGCCACCGGCCGGCATCCGGCGTGAGGTCCCGTCAGCGGGGCCCGTGCCGGAAGCGCGACCGCCGGCCGGGGGCGCGTGCGTCCCACCGCCGGGAACCGCCTCGGCGACCGCGGCACCGTCGCGGGCCGGGGCGCGTGCGTCCCACCGCCGGGAACCGCCTCGGCGACCGCGGCACCGTCGCGGGCCGGGGCGCGTGCGTCCCGCCGCCGGGAACCGCCTCGGCGACCGCGGCGCCGTCGCCCTCGGCGAGCCGGTGGCCGCCGTCCCGGGGACAACGCTGTCACCGGGGCGGAGGAAGCCGGGGGAGGGAGGAGGCGCCGGTTGCCTCCGGCGCGGACGCGGGGCTGTCGCCCAGGACCGCGCGGCACAGGCGTTCCGCGAGGGGAAGTCTCGGCGGTGGGCCGCCGTACGGGCCGCCGCGAGGAGTACCGACGGTTCGGGGACGCGACCGGCCGCCATCCGCAGGGTGGCCATGCGGACCACGTCGTCCTCGCGCCGCGCCCCGTGGCCTCGATGGCGTCGGCGAGCTGCAGCCGCAGGCGCTGGGCGGTGAGCCCGGACATCCGGTCCGCGACGACCGCCCCGGTGAGGGTTCGGTCAGCCGGATGCCGACCCGGCGCCCGCTGTACTCGATCTGCACGAGCCCGCGTTCGTCGAGCGTCTCCGCCGCGCGCGCCAGTCCGAGGCGTTCGGCGAGCCCGTACTCCACCTGCCCCACCACGGCCAGCACGTTCACCAGTTCCTGCTCCCCGGGCGTCAGGTCGCGCAGCCGGAGGCAGACGATGTCGGCCAGCCGCTCGGGCGGCCGGGCCGGGAGCCCGTCCCAGTGCCAGTGTCCGTCGACGCGGCGCAGCGAGCCGTCCGCCAGCGCGTACTCGACCAGTTCGTGCAGGATCAGGGCGTTGCCCCGGGTGGTGGCCCACAGCCGTTCCAGGGTGGGCGAGTCCACGGGACCGCCGACCCGGCTGCGGAGGATCGAGCTGACCACGTCCTGGGCGAACGGCAGTACCTCCAGGCGTTCCACGAGGCGCTCCACCCAGAGCTTGTCCACCCCGGCGGGCAGCGCGGCGTCGCGGCGGGCGGTGGCGGCGACCGCCACCCGCCCGGACGCGGTCAGCCGGTACAGCCGGTGGGCGGCCGGTTCGTCCACGAGGTGGGCGTCGTCGAACCCGACGACGGTGCGCCGCGCCGGATCGCTGTGCCGGCGTACGGACTCCAGCCGGTCCAGGCACTCGGCGAGCGAGCAGAAGTTCTCCGCACAGCCGGTCTCGGGACCGCCCGCCCCGCCGACCGCCACGACGGTGCGGCCCTCGGCCGCGGCGCGTTGCAGGGAGGCGGCGAGCAGGCGCGTCTTGCCCACACCGGTGGTGCCGGTGAGGAGGATTCCGCCGCGGTCCGTCAGTGCGGAGTCGATGGCCCGCAGTTCCCCTGACGAGCCGTGACCGCCCATATCTGTTCGATGTCGGTCGGCATTTCGGTCCTTGTCCACCCTTGGTGAGAAGGAATCGATCACGGAATGTACGGAATGGCATTCGCCCTTTTATGAAGCCGGTTCGAAGGAATACTCCGGCGACGGGTGGAGCGCGTGGGACGGCGGCCGTGAAATGTGTCCCACGGAACACCGCTCACGATAGGAGAGCCGTCGGACGCCGCACTGAGGTGATTCTGACGGCGCGCTGACACGGTGGCTGAGCCGTGACCAAGGCTGGGTCGGGTCCCGCCCGCGAAGGCCCGGCGGACGGAGTCGGCCGGCCGGCCGCCGATGCCGTACGACACGCCCCTGACCTGGGAAGACATACGGCTCGTGGGGCCCTTTCACCGCCTCGCCGAGCCCCGTCGCATAGCCCGCGATTGAGTTGCGCGAAGGCTATCCGGCTACCTACGCTCCGAAACTGCGAGCGGCGGCCTGACCGCTCTTTGTTCTCCCGCAGAAAACCCGCCCACTCCGGCATTCGCGAAACAGCATGCCCGGAGTGCACGCGTACGCAGAGGCACGAGAAAGGAACGGGTCATGGGCAAGGTCACGGCCGACGAGGTGCAGAAGTGGCTGATCGACAAGATCGCGGAGCGGCTCGGTGAGCAGCCCTCGGCCATTCCTCCGGGCCAGTATTTCGACGAGCTCGACATGGACAGTACGGAGGCGCTGATCATCGCCGGCGAGATGGAGAGCTGGCTCGGCTTCGAGCTGGGCACCACGGCGCTGTGGTACCACCCGACCATCGAGGCCCTGTCGGCGCACATAGCCGAGGAGAGTGCGCGGCATGGCGCGACGGCCTGACGCGACGTCACCGCCGAAGCTGCTGTCACGGCACCGGGACGCCGCCCCGGCGCGGGCACCGTCTACGCGGTGCACCCGGGCGCCCTGCCCGTCGGCCTGTGGTCCGGCCTGTCCGGGGCGCTGCCGCCGGAGACCGGGTTCGCCGTACTGGACCTGGGCGCGGTGCCCGAGTACGGGGAGGCCGCGCTCGCGCCGGAGAAGTCCCGGCTGACCATCGACCACCTGATCGACCTGCTGGCCACCGCCTACCGCGCCGACCGCGACCGCGCCGGAGCGGACGACGCCGGCACCGTGCTGGTGGGCTGGTCCTTCGGCGGTGTGCTCGCCCACGGCCTGACCGAACGGCTGGAGCCGCGTCAGCGGCCCCTGAGCGTGGTGCTGCTGGACAGCATCGCCCCCACGGACGCCTACCAGCACACCGAGGGCGACGACATCGACCCCTCGCTGGTGCTGCGCTGGTTCGCGATGTTCCTGGGCGCCCGGCGCGGCGCCGAGGTCCGTCCGAGCCCCGTACCGGACGGTGCGGACGCCGAGGCCGCGCTCACCGTGCTGCTCGCGGACGCGATCGGCGCGGGCGCGCTGCCGCCCGGGACGCCGCTGTCCGGTGTGCGCAAGCTCTTCGAGGCCTATACGGCGGGGCTGCTGCGCAACAACCGGCTGACGGCCCCCTACCGGCCGGCACCCGCCACCGTCCCGCTGGTCCAGATCAAGGCCGGCGACAGTCTCATCCCCACGGATCCCACGCTCGGCTGGGAGGAGCTGGCCGGCCGCGGGATCACCGCCCACTCGGCGCCCGGCGACCACTACACGATGCTGATCCGCCCGGACGCCTCGCAGGCCATAGCCGGACTGGTACCGCCCTCCGGCCGGCGCACCTCGTCCCGACCCGGAGGACCTCGCCGTGAACGAATCCCAGCAACGCACCCTCGACCGACGACTGGCCCGCGACCCGATCGCCATCGTCGGCCTCTCCGCGCTCTATCCGCAGGCGCGCAACCTCCAGGAGTACTGGTCCAACGTCGTCGCGGCGGCCGACTGCACGACGGAGGTGCCGGCGACCCACTGGGACGTCGGCGAGTTCTACGACCCCGACCCGTCGGCGCCCGACAAGACGTACGCCAGGCGCGGCGGCTTCATCCCCGATGTCCCGTTCAATCCGCTCGAGTTCGGGCTGCCGCCCAACACGCTCGAGGTCACGGACGTACTGCAGCTGCTCAGCCTGGTCGTCACGCGCGACCTGCTGAAGGACGCGGGCGCGGAGCGGAGTGGTACGACGCCTCGCGCACCGGTGTGGTGCTCGGCATCACCGGCGCCAACCAGCTGACCCAGCCGCTCACCGCCCGGCTGCAGAGCCCGGTGCTGAAGGAAGTGGTCCGCAGCTGCGGTCTCTCGGACCGGGACGCGGAGGAGATCGCCGCCAAGTTCCGTATGGCGTACGCCCCGTGGGAGGAGAACTCCTTCCCCGGCATGCTCGGCAACGTCGTCGCGGGCCGGATCGCCAACCGGTTCGACCTCGGCGGGATCAACATGACGATCGACGCCGCCTGCGCCAGTTCGCTGGGCGCCGTCCGCACCGCCGTCAGCGAACTGCTGGAGGGCCGGGCCGACACCATGCTGGCCGGCGGGTGCGACGCCGAGAACACGATCTTCATGTACCTGTGCTTCAGCAAGACCCCGCGCTGTCGAAGTCGGGTGTCATCCGGCCGTTCGACGGCGAGGCGGACGGCACGCTGATCGGTGAGGGCATCGGCATGCTGGCCCTGCGCCGGCTGGCCGACGCCGAGCGCGACGGCAACCGGATCTACGCGGTGCTGCGGGGGCTCGGGACCTCCAGCGACGGGCGTTTCAAGTCCATCTACGCGCCGCGCAAGGAAGGCCAGATGGTGGCGCTGAACCGCGCCTACCGGGACGCCGACGTGTCCCCGGACAGCATCGAGCTGTTCGAGGCGCACGGCACCGGGACGGCGGTCGGCGACGCCACCGAGATCGGCGCGCTCACCGAGGTCGTCGGCAAGGACGGCGGGGAGCGGGAGTACGCGGCCATCGGCAGCGTCAAGTCCCAGATCGGGCACACCAAGGCGGCGGCCGGGGCGGCCGGGCTGATCAAGCTGGCGCTCGCCCTCCAGCACAAGGTGCTGCCCCCACCATCAACGTCAACCGGGCGGGCGCGGCCTTCGGCCCGGACAGCCTGTTCTACGTCAACTCCGCGACCCGGCCGTGGATCCGCGACCCGAAGCGGCCCCACCGGCGTGCGGCGGTGTCCGCCTTCGGCTTCGGCGGCACCAACTTCCACGCGGTCCTGGAGGAGTACGGCGACGGCGAGGACGTCGCGGTGCGGTTCCCGGTGGCCAGGGTGCACCTGTGGCACGCCCCCGACCCGACGGCCCTCGCCGACGCGCTGGCCTCGGGTGCGGCGCCCACCGGGGGTCCGGTGCCCGAGGGCACGCCCGGGTCGCCTTCGCCGCCCGGAGCGAGGACGACGCCCGCGCGCTGCGGGAGATCGCGCTCGGTGAACTGCGGTCCCGGGCCGGGGAGCCGGAGTGGGCCCACCCGAAGGGCGTCCACTACCGCCGCTCGGCCGGCGCGGCCGGCAGGGTGGGCGCGCTCTTCGCGGGCCAGGGCAGCCAGTACGTGGCGCCGGGACTGAGCGCCGTACTGGCGCTGCCGCCGCTGCGTTCCTCCTTCGACCGTGCCAACCGCCACTATCCGGAGGACACCCCGCTGTCGCGGGTGGCGTTCCCGCCGCCCCTCGTCGACGAGGCCGGCCGCGCCGCGCAGGAGACGGCCCTGCGGGCCACCGCCTACGCACAGCCGGCGATCGGCGCGCTGTCGGCGGGCCACTTCCGGTATCTGACCGAACTCGGCTTCGCGGCGGAGGGTTTCCTCGGCCACAGTTTCGGCGAGCTGACCGCGCTGTACGCCGCCGGGGTCTACGACGAGGACACCCTGCACCGGCTGGCGCGGGCCCGCGGCAGCGCCATGTCACCGGCCTCCGGACAGGCGGACGACACCGGCACGATGGCGGCGGTGTTCGCGCCCGAGGAGCGGGTCGCCGAACTGCTGGCGCGGCGCGAGGGCCTGCTGGTCTGCAACCGCAACGCGCCGGACCAGATCGTGGTGGGCGGCGCGACGGCGGAGATCGAGCTGCTGCTCGCGGACGCGGAGAGCGCGGGCGTGCGGGCCCGCCGGCTGCCGGTGTCCGCCGCCTTCCACACCCCGTTCGTGGCCCACGCGGTCGACGACTTCCGTACGGCGGTGGAGGCCGCCGGGATGGCCGGCCCGAGCGGCAGGGTCTACGCCAACACCTCCGGCGCGGACTACGGCGCGGACGTCGCCGGAAACCGCCGGGTGCTCGCCGAACAGCTCCTCCATCCGGTGGAGTTCGCCGCGCGGGTGGAAGAGATGTACGCCGACGGGTTCCGCGTCTTCGTCGAGTTCGGGCCGGGCACGGTGCTCGCCGGGCTGGTGGGCCGGATCCTGCGCGGCCGCCCGCACACCGCCGTGTCGCTGGACGGCGGCCCCGGCCGGGACGCGGACCTGACGCTCAAGCAGGCCGTCGCACGGCTCGCGGTGCTGGGCCTGCCCCTGGCCACGAGCGACCGTTACGCGGCCGAGGCGGAGCAGGAGGTCCCGGCCAAGGGCATGACGGTGATGCTCAACGGCATCAACTACGTCTCCCCGGAGCGGCGTGCGGCGTACCAGGACGTGCTGGCCAACGGCTACCAGGTGGCCCTGCCCGCCGCACCGGCGCCCGTCGTCGTGGCTCCCCGCCGCCACCGCCGTCACCGCGGGCGGCTCCCGAAGCCGCCGTCTCCCGGCTGCCGGCCGTTGTTCCGGAACCGGACCATCCCCGCACCGCCCAGGAGAACACACCCATGCCGAGCGACCGACTCACCGAGCTCATCTCGGACCATCTGTCCCTCCACGACGAGTATCTGAACGGCCAGTTGCAGAGCGCCGAGCGGCTGACCCGGCTGCTGGAGCGGGCGGACGACGAGGGCCGGCTGGACCATGTGCTGCCCGGGATCAGCTCGGTCAAGGAGCACGGGCTGGCGATCGGCCGCACCCATATCCGCGCCAACGAGGTGCTGGGCCGGCTGGCCTCCCTGGAACTCGGCGCCGAGGCGGCCCCGGCCGCGCAGGCGCCGGCGGCTCCCGCGTCGGCACCCGTGGCCCAGGAGCCCGCGCTCCCCGCGCCGACGCCCCTTCCTCCCGGAACCGGCGGTGGCCCCGCCCTGCCCGCGACCTGGACGCCCGCACCGGCCCAGGCGCCCGTTCCGAACCCCGCCCGCTCCGGCGCCCGCCGCGGGGACGGACGCCGGCAAGGTCCGCTCGGTCCTTCTCGAAGTCGTCGCGGACAAGACCGGCTACCCCGCCGACATGCTCGACCTCACCATGAACGTCGAAGCAGACCTCGGCATCGACAGCATCAAACGCGTCGAAATCATGGGCGTCATCCAAGAACGCTTCCACACCACCACCACCGCCGGACCCGAACAACTCGCCGAACTGCGGACGTTGGGCGACATCGTCGACTTCGTGGCAGGCGGCGCCGCGTCCTCGGCCCCGGCCGCCGCCCCGGCGACCGGCCCGGACGCCGGCACGGTCCGCTCGGTCCTCCTCGAGGTCGTCGCCGACAAGACCGGCTACCCCGCCGACATGCTCGACCTCACCATGAACGTCGAAGCAGACCTCGGCATCGACAGCATCAAACGCGTCGAAATCATGGGCGTCATCCAAGAACGCTTCCACACCACCACCACCGCAGGCCCCGAACAACTCGCCGAACTCCGCACCCTGGGCGACATCGTCGACTTCGTCGCCGGCACCACCGCCCAGGCAACCGCCCCGGCGGCCACCGGCCCCGACGCCGACACCGTCCGCACGACCCTCCTCGAGGTCGTCGCCGACAAGACCGGCTACCCCGCCGACATGCTCGACCTCACCATGAACGTCGAAGCAGACCTCGGCATCGACAGCATCAAACGCGTCGAAATCATGGGCGTCATCCAAGAACGCTTCCACACCACCACCACCGCCGGACCCGAACAACTCGCCGAACTGCGGACGTTGGGCGACATCGTCGACTTCGTCGCCGGCGCGGGTGTGCCCCGTGCCGCCGGGCGGGAGGCCGCTTCCGCCGGGGCGCCCGAGGACCATCCGCCGGAACCGGAGTCGGACCGGCCCGCACGCATCGGACGGGCGCAGGCCGCGCTCGTCGAACTCCCCGCTTCCGACCCGCTGCTCGACGCCTACCACCCTGACCACGGCGCCCTCGTCGTGGACGACGGCTCGCAGCTGGCCGCACGGCTCGTCGAACGGCTCACCGGCACCGGCCGGCGGGTGCACACCCTGCGTCTGCCGGGAGTCCCGGCGCGCTCGAACGACGTACACGACCACGCCCTCACCGGCTGGGGCACCACCGAACTCGCCGCCCAGACCGAGGAGATCTTCGCCGACCGCATCGCCCTGGTCGTCGACGTCACCGCACAGCCCCGCGCCGAATGGGCCGAGGGCACCCGGCGGCTGGCCCACTCACTGCTCCTCGCACGGCATGTCGTGGCACCGCTGAGCGCGGCGGCCGAACACGGCCGTGCCGCCTTCCTCACCGCGACCGTGCTCGACGGCGCCTTCGGACTCACCGGTGTCGCCGAGGAGCTGGCTCCGGCCGGCGGAGTGGCGGGCCTCGTCAAGACGCTGGCGCTGGAGGCGCCCGCCCTGTTCTGCCGCGCGGTCGACCTCGACCCCGCGCTCGACGCCGCCACCGGGGCCGCGCTGCTGCTGGACGAGGCCGCCGACTCGGCCCCGGAGCCGGTGCAGGTGGGCCTCGACGGAACACGCCGGGTGGGTCTGACACTGGCCGAGCGGCCGCTCACCGAGGAGCTGCCCGAGGTCGGCGCGCCCACCTCCGACGACCTCCTGGTCGTCACCGGCGAGGCGCGCGGCATCACCGCCACCTGCCTGCTCGAGCTGGCCGAACGGCACAGGCCGGGGCTGCTGCTGCTCGGCCGTACCCGCTCGACGCGGAGCCCGACTGGGCGCACGGCGTTCCCGACGCCGGGCTGAAGGCGGCCGCCGCGGCCTCCTCACCGCGTCCGGTGAGAAGCCGACGCCGAAGAAGGTGGGGCGGCTCGCCGCGGACGTGACCGGCGGCCGGGAGATCCGGGCCACGCTCGACGCGCTGCGCACGGCCGGAAGCGAGGCCGCGTACCTCGCCGTGGACATCACCGACCAGGCCGCCACGACTGCCGCGCTCGCCCCGCACCGGGACCGGGTCACGGGTCTGGTGCACGGCGCCGGGGTCCTCGCCGACCAGCTGATCGCCCACAAGAAGGCCTCGGAGATCGAGCGGGTCTTCGCTCCGAAGCTGGCCGGACTGCGGTCCGTGCTGGCCGCGCTGCCCGCCGAACGCCTGCGCCACGTCGTGCTGTTCTCGTCGGTGGCCGGTTTCTTCGGCAACCAGGGACAGTCGGACTACGCGATGGCCAACGAGGTCCTCAACACCTGGGCCGCGTCCGCCCGCCGGATGCTGCCGGGGGCCAGGGTCACCTCGCTGAACTGGGGCGCCTGGGACAGCGGCATGGTGTCCCCGCAGATCAAGGCGGTGTTCGAGGAGCGGGGCATCCCGCTCATCCAGGCGCCCGAGGGGGCCCGGCTGTTCGCCGGACAGTTCGCGCCCGAGCGGGCCGCGGACACGGTCACGGTGCTCGGCCCGACGACCCCGCTGAGTTCGCGGGAGCGCCCGGCGCCGACGTCCGTGGCGACCGTACGGCGGTCGCTCACGGAGCTGGCCGGCACCCTGCTCGTCACCGACCACCGGATCGACTCGGTACCGGTACTGCCGGCCGCCGTGGCGATCGGCTGGGCGCTCGGCGCGGTGGAGCACGCCGAGGGGCGGCGCGCGGTACGGCTGCGCGACTTCTCCGTGCACAAGGGGATCGTGTTCGACGGCACCGGGCCCGACGAGTGCCGTGTGGTGATGACCCCGGCCGACGGCGAGGTGACGGTGGCCGTCCGGTCCGTGACGAAGGACGGGACGGTCCGGCCGCACTACGCCGCCACCGTGCTCGCCGGGCCCGCCCCGGCACCGGCCGCCCCGCTGACCGGGCTGCCCGCACCGGGCGGTGGTGCGGACGCCGCCGGTCTGTACGAGGACGGCACGCTCTTCCACGGGCCCGCGCTGCGCGGACTGCGGCGCGTGCTCGCCGACGAGGAGGCGCGCCTTGTGCTGGAGTGCGAGCCCGTCGCGACGGACGCCGGGCCGGCCGACGCCTCCTGGTACGCGGCGGGTCCCGCGGATCTGCTGCTCCAGGCCGCGCTGGTCTGGGTGCGCCGCTTCCGGTCCGCCGCCGGGCTGCCGCTCGCCGTGGGCGGAGTGGAACTGCACGCGCCGCTGACCTCGCCGGGGACGTTCCTCGTCGTGGTGGAGCCGGTGCGGCGCGACGGCCCGGACTCCCGGCTGACCGTCACCGCCTGTGCCCCTGACGGCCGGGTCCTCGCCCGGTTCACCGATGTGTCCGTGGTCTCGGCCCCGCAGCTGGCGGCCAAGTTCACGGGCTGACCCATGGCCTGTGCCGGACGTACCGAGCGGGCGGCGGTTCTCCGCCGCCCGCCCCACAGGATCCCCGTTCGGGAAGGAACCTCCCCTGTCATGAGCAGATACGCGATCGTCGGGATCTCCTGCCTGTTCCCCGGCGCCCGGACTCCCGAGGAGTTCCGGCACAACCTCCGAAACGGCACGGACAGCCGCCGCGACGGCGGCGAGGAGGTCTTCGGGCCGGCGCTCGACGAGCGTGACCTCGACCCCCGCCACCGCATCACCTCCCGTCGCGGCGGGTTCGTCACCGGCTTCGAGTTCGACCCCACCGGCTACCGCCTCGCCCCCGGCCGGCTCGCCCGGCTGGACCGGATCTTCCACTGGTCGCTGTACGCGGCCCGGGAGGCGCTGCGCGACTGCGGCGTGGACGAACGGCCCGAGACCCTGGCCCGCACGGGCCTGGTGATGGGCAACTACTCCTTCCCCACGCCCGCCTCGGCCGAGGTCAGCGTCCCGCTGGCGCAGGAGGCCGTACTGGCCGGACTGCGCCGCGCCGGCGCGCCCGAGCTGACCGGGCTGCCGCAGGGCCGCCCGCTGATCGACCGTACGGCCGTCGTCCCGGAGAACCTGCGGGTCAGCGGGTCGCCCGCCGCGGTCACCGCCGCCGCGCTGGGCCTCGGCGGGCCCCGCTACTGCCTGGACGCGGCCTGCTCCTCGGCGCTGTACGCGCTCAGTCTGGCGTGCGGTCATCTCGCCTCCGGGCAGGCGGACCTGGTCCTCGCGGGCGGGGTCTGCGCCCCCGATCCGACGCTGATCCATCTGTCGTTCTCCGATCTGCACGCCTATCCGGAGAACGGTTTCAGCCAGCCCTTCGACCGCCGTTCCGGTGGCATCGTCACCGGTCAGGGCGCCGGCATGGTCGCGGTCAAGCGGCTGGCGGACGCGCTGCGCGACGGTGACCGCGTCCACGCGGTGGTGGACGGCATCGGGCTGTCCAACGACGGCTCCGGACGCCATCCGCTGGTCCCGCGCAAGAGCGGTCAGCTCGACGCGCTGGCGCGGGCGTACGCGGACGCCGGGGTGGACCCGGCCGGGATCGACTACCTGGAGTGCCACGCGACCGGCACACCGATCGGGGACGCCACCGAGGCGGAGTCCGTCGCCGAGTTCTTCGGCGCGCACGGCGGGGTGCCGTTGCTCGGCTCGGTCAAGGGCAATATCGGGCATCTGCTGACGGTGGCCGGTCTGAGCAGTCTGCTCAAGGTCGTCCTGGCCATGGACGACGGGACGATCCCGCCGACGACCGGCGTGGCGGAGCCGCTGTCCTCCCCGACGGCGGGGTCGGCGAACCGGCCCTGGTGCGGTCCGCGCGGGCGTGGCCCGAGGGACCGGGGCCGCGGCGGGCGGCGGTCTCGGCGTTCGGGTTCGGCGGCACCAACGCGCACGTCGTGCTCTCGGACGCCACCTCGGCCGCTCACGACAACACCGCCTCCGCCGCCCATGACACCCCGCCTCCGCCGGGCCGGCCGTACCGCCCGCCCTGGACGTGGTGGGGCTGGGCGCGCACTTCGGGTCGCTCGAGACCGTGGAGGCGTTCGAACGCGCCGTCCACCGGGGCGACGACGATCTGCGCCCGCTGCCCGAGCAGCGCTGGCGCGGCCTGGACCGTACCGACGGCGGCACCCTGGAGGAGGCCGGACTCACCGCACCGCGGGGGCGTTCGTCGACGGTGTCGAGGTGGACCCCGTGGAGCTCCGGGTCCCGCCGTCCGATCTGCGGATCTACAACCCGCAGCACGCGCTGATGACGAAGGTCGCCGACGAGGCGCTGCGCGACGCCGGTTACCGGCTCGGCGCCGGGCCGGGCGACACGCCCGGTCCGCGCCGGGTCGCCGTGGTCGTGGTGACGGAGATCGAGCCGTACACGCACGCCCGGCTCAGCCGTCACGGGCTCGGGGCGTTCCTGCGCCGCGAGTTCGACGAGGCGGGCCTGGAACTCACCGAGGAGCAGCGGGCGGCGCTCGCCGCGGTCTCCCGGGACGCCGTGGTGGACCCGATCGGCGCCAACGAGGTGCTCAGTTACATCGGCAACATCATGGCCGGGCGGATCTCCTCCCGGTGGAACCTGACCGGCCCGTCGTTCACCCTCTCCGCCGACGGTGCCGGTACCGCCGAGGCCCTCGAGGTGGCGCGGCTGCTGCTGCTCGACCCGGACCTGGAGGCGGTGCTGGTCGGCGCCGTCGACCTGGCCGGCTCGGCGGAGAACCTGCTGACCTGGCCCGGGCTCGACGCCGGGGCGGGGCTGTCGTTCAACGAAGGCGGCCGCGGGCGGCGGGTCGGCGAGGGCGCCGGCGCCCTGGTCGTCACCCGCGCGGACGCGGCCGGGAGCACCGGCCGGGTGCACGCGCGGATCGACGGGACGGCCGTACGGTACGCGCCCGCCGACGGCGAGCTGCCCGGCGCGGACGCCGCCGAGCTGGCCGGGGCCGCGCGGGCGGCGCTGGCGCAGGCCGGTGTCGCCGCCGCCGAGGTCGGCTATGTGGAGGCGCACGCGGACGGCACCCGGGACGTGGACCGCGCGGAGATCGCGGGGCTCGCGGAGGTCTACCGCGCGGGCGCCGGCGGCACCGCCCTGGGCAGTGTGAAGGCGCAGCTCGGTGACACCGGGTGCGCGAGCGGGATGGCCGGGCTGCTCCGGGCGATCCTGTGTCTGCGGTACGCGTATCTGCCCGGTACGCGCGGCTGGCTGCGGCCCGCCGACGAGCTCGCCGGCGCGTTCGAGGCGTCCGCCTTCCATGTGCCTCAGACGTCGCGGCCCTGGCTGCGCGACCGTGCGGGCACGCGCCGGCACGCGTCCGTGAGCATGCTGGGCGCGGGCGGCTCGCACGCCCATGTCGTGCTGTCCTCGGTGCCCGGCGCCGACCGTCCCCGGCCGGTCGCCGACTGGTACCGGGCGGGCGGTCCCGTCCTGCTGGCCGTCGGCGCGGACACCCCGGACGCGCTGGCCGCGGAGGCCGGCCGGTACCGGGCGCTGCTCGACGACGGCGCCGACCCGCACGCGCTGGCGAGGCAGGCGGCCGGCCGGCTCGACGGCCGGCGGCTGCGGGCCGTCCTGGTCGGCCACGGCCGCGAGGAGCTGATGAGGCAGCTGGAGCTGATGGCCCGTGACGTGCCCGTGGCGCATGCCGAGGGCCGGGAGTGGGCCACCCCGTCGGGTTCCTTCTTCACCCCCGGCCGCTCGGGCCGGACGGCCGGGTCGCCCTGGTCTACCCGGGTGCCTTCAACAGCTATCCGGGGCTCGGCGCGGACCTCTTCCGGGCCTTCCCGCGCTGCTGGACCGCTTCGAGGGGCAGGCCGCCGAACCGGCCCGGATGCTGCGCGCCGCGCAGCTGTACCCGCGGTCGCGCGAGGCGCTCACCCGGCGGGATCTGATGCGGCTGGAGGAACGTCTGGGCGGTGACGTGCCGTTCATGCTCGCCACCGGCACCAGCTTCGCCATCCTGTACACCGCCCTGGTGCGGGAGGTGCTGGGCGTCACCGCGCACGGCGGGTTCGGCTACAGCCTCGGCGAGTCGAGCATGCTGTTCGCGACCGGCGGCTGGGACCCGGCCGGGCGCAGCGACTCGCTGATCAGCGACAGCCCGGTCTTCCAGGACCGGCTGTGCGGCCCGCGGCGCACCGTGCGCGAGGCGTGGGGGCTGCCGGAGGAGACCCCGGACCCGTCCGTGTGGGCCTCCCATGTGCTGCTCTCCGCCGCCGAACCGGTGCGTGCGGCGCTCACCCGGCACGACCGGGTGTTCCTCACCCATGTCAACACGCCGGGTGAGCTGGTGATCGCCGGTGATCCGGCGCAGTGCCGGGCGCTCATCGAGGAGGTGGGCTGCCGCGCGGCCCGCTCGCCGGTGAACGTGGTCATGCACTGCCCGGTGGTGGACGCCGAGTTCGACGGTCTGGCCCGGCTGAACGACTATCCCACCGGTTCCTTCGGAAACCTGGAACTGTTCAGCGCGTACGACTACGAGCCGCTGGCCGCCGACCGGCTGGCCGAGTCGCCGCGGCGCATCGCGACGACCCTGCGCTCGACGATCGACTTCCCGAGGCTGGTGCACGCGGCGTACGAGCGCGGCTACCGCTACTTCATCGAGGTGGGCCCCGGCGCCACCTGTTCGCGGTGGATCCGCGACACGCTCGGCGACGCTCCGCACATGGCCGCCTGCGTGGACCGCCGCGGGGTGTCCGCCACCACACCGCTCGCCCAGCTCGTGGCCCGCCTCGTGGGGCACGGAGTGCCGGTGGACCTGTCGGCGCTGCTGGGGCCGGAGCCGGCCGCGCGGCCCGTACCGGCCGGCCGCCGGCTGCCCACCACCCGGGTGGGTCTGGGCGAGCCCGTCCCCGACCGGGTCGCCCGCGAGGCGGCCGAGGTCCTGTCCGCCCTGCGTCCCGGGGGCGCCGAGCCGTCCGCCGCCCGGTCCGAACCCGCCGTCCCCGTCCTGTCCGCACCGCCGGAGGTGCCCGCCGCCATGCCCGCCGACCCGACTCTCGAGATGTCCGAGGTCATCACCTTCGACGGGGAGCCGGCCACGGTCCTTCCCTGGACCCCGCCCGCACCGGCGCCCGCCTCCGCCGCGCCACCCGCACACGCGGACCGGCCGGCCCCGCCCCGCCCGGCCGCCCCCGCGGCGCCGGCGGCCGTCCGCACGGGCACAGGGCCCGCCGCGGATCTGGTGCGGGAGCTGCGCCGGGAGATCGTCGCCGCGCACGGTGTGGTGATGGAGACCCACCGGGTGCTCCAGGCGGCCACCCTGGACCGTACGGAGGCACTGCTCGGCGCCCCGGCACCCGCCGCCCCGCGCCCCGCGCCCACCCCGGTCGCAGCCGCCGCCGTACCGGCGCCCGCGCCGCCCGCGCCCCCTCCGCCCCCGGCACCGCGTGAGAGCGTCCCGGACGACGGTGTGGTGTGGGACGAGGCGCAGTTGCTGGAGTTCGCGACCGGCTCGGTGGCCGAGGTCTTCGGCCCCGAGTTCGCCGAGATCGACACCTTCAAGGCGCGGGTACGGCTGCCGGCCCCGCCGTACCACTTCGTCACCCGCGTCACCGAGCTGGACGCGAAGCCGGGTGTGCTCGAGCCCGCGAGGATCACCACCGAGTACGACGTGCCCGAGGACGCCTGGTACGCCGTGGACGGCGGGGTCCCGCCGGCGGTGACCGTGGAGTCCGGGCAGTGCGACCTGCTGCTGGTCGCCTATCTGGGCATCGACTTCCGCAACAAGGGCGAGCGGGTCTACCGGCTGCTCGACAGCTCGCTGATCTTCCGTGGCGGGCTGCCCACCACCGGGCAGACGCTGCGCTACGAGATCTCCATCGACCGGTTCGTCCACCAGGGCGACACCACGATCTTCTTCTTCAGCTACGACTGCTACGCCGACGGCGAGCTGATCCTCGAACTCCGGGACGCCTGCGCCGGGTTCTTCAGCAAGGAGGAGCTGGACACCCCGCTCGGCGTCGTCATCACCGACCAGGACCGGGCCCGCCGCGCGGCCCTGCCCAAGGGCACCTTCAAGCCCCTCGCCCTTACCTCGAAGAACCGGCTCGACGCGTCGGACCTGGAGTCGCTGGCCCAGGGCCGGCCCGGTGACGTGTTCGGCCCGGAGCACGCGCAGGACCCCGGCATCAACCCGGCGCTGCGGCTGCCGGACGCCCGGCTGCGGATGGTGGACGAGGTCGTCATCGACCGCAAGGGCGGGCCGTGCGAACTCGGCGCGATCAGCGCCGTCAAGCGACTGCGGCCGGACGCCTGGTACTTCACCTGCCACTTCCCCGACGACCCGGTACTGGCCGGCTCCCTGATCGCCGAGGGCGCCATCCAGATGCTGCAGATCTACCTCATGCACCAGGGCATGCATCTGACCCTGCCCGACGCCCGCTTCCAGACGGTCACCGACCGGCGCATCGACGTCCAGGTGCGCGGCCAGGTCACCCCGAAGGACGCCGAGATCCGCTACGAGGTCGAGGTCACCGAACTGACCCTGCTGCCCCGGCCCACGGTCATCGCGGACGTCCTCATCCACCTCGGCGACAAGCCGGTGGTGCGGATGCGGAACCTCGGTCTGCAGATCGTGGAGAAGCCCGGCACCCCGTACCGGCCCGAGACCGGCGGCGTGCCCGCCTTCCTCGGCCGCCGCAACCGAAGCGGCGAGGCCGCCATGATCAACGAGCTGCATCTGGCGCACTCCGCCAAGGGCCTCCTCGACATGGCGATGGGCCCGGAGTTCGAGATCTACCGCGACAGCAGGGCGCCCTACATCCCCAACGGCGACTTCCAGTTCGTCGACCGGGTCATGTCGCTCACCGGAACCCGCGGCGATCTCAGCCCCGGCTCCGAGATGGTCACCGAGTACGACTCACCGGACGACGCCTGGTACTACCGGCAGAACTCCTCGCCGTACATGCCGAACTGCGTCTACATGGAGAGCTCGCTGCAGGCGGCCATCTTCCTCGGCTACTACCTGGGCGCGACCCTGCGCGAGCCGCAGGAGCAGTACTCGATCCGCAACCTGGACGGCCGGGCCACCCTGGTCAAGGACATCGACCTGCGCGGCAGGACCGTACGGCACCACTCCCGGCTGCTGATGACGAGCGTGGTCTCCGGAGCCGTACTGCAGAACTTCTCCTACGAACTGTCCGCGGACGGCGAGGTGTTCTACACCGGCGAGTCCCTCTTCGGGTACTTCTCCGAGTCCGCGCTCGCCAACCAGGTGGGCCTGGACAGCGGAACGTACAAGCCGACGTGGCTCGAGGAGGAGAAGCCGGCCGCGGAGCGGGTGAAGCGGATCGAACTGGGCCCGGACGCACCCGCGTTCCGGGACGGCACCGGCGGCGCGCTGTATCTGCCGGGCGGACGTTTCGACCTGGTGGACCGGGTCGACCTGGTCGCGGACGGGGGCCGGCACGGCGCGGGCTATCTGCACGGGCACCGCGGTATCCGGCCCGACGAGTGGTACTTCGACCGCCACTTCCACCGCGACCCGGTGATGCCGGGCTCGCTCGGGGTCGAGGCGGTGCTCCAGGCGCTGCGTCTGTTCGTCCTGGACCAGGACCTCGCCCGCGGTATGACCCGGCCCCGCTTCGCCATGGCCACCGACGTGGAGATGTCCTGGAAGTACCGGGGGCAGATCCTGCGCGACGACCGCGAGCTCTTCTTCGACGTGCACGTCAAGGAGGTCCGCGAGGAGGCGGGCCGGCTGCTGCTGATCGCCGACGCGGACCTGTGGAAGCCGGGGCTGCGCATCTACGAACTGACCGACGTGGCCATCGAGGTCCGTCCGGATGCCGCCTGACCGCAGGCACGGCCGAGGAGTTGTGTTGTCCATGAGCACCACGTCCGAGACGCTTCGCTGGTACGGGGGCGGCTGTCCGAGTACGGAACCGGCCGGGATCCAGCAGGTCCTGGCCCAGGTGGAGCAGCCCTGCTTCATCGTGTCCACGCCGCAGGGCGCCGGCGCCGCCGCCGGCGGCACGGCCGCCGCGGGCGGGGAGGGCCCGGCTGTGCTGGCCGCCGCCCCCGCGCTGCCGCCGCACCGGCTCGGCTCGGCCGCCTTCCGGGCCGCGCACGGGGTGCGGCAGTCGTACATGGCCGGCGCGATGGCCGGCGGTATCGCCTCCGCCGATCTGGTGATCGCGCTGGCCCGGCAGGGCTTCCTCGCCTCGTTCGGCGCGGCCGGTCTGCTGCCGAGGACCATCGAGGAGGCCCTGGCCCGCTTCGCCGCCGAGATCCCCGGGCTGCCGTACGCCGTCAACCTCATCCACAGCCCCAGCGAGGAGCGGCTGGAGCGGGAGGCCGTCGAGCTGTTCCTGAGGCACGGGGTGCGCTGTGTGGAGGCCTCGGCGTTCCTGGGGCTGACCCCGCATCTGGTGCGCTACCGGCTGGCGGGGCTGCGCCGGGAGCCGTCCGGCCGGATCGTGGCCGGGCACCGGGTGATCGCCAAGGTGTCCCGGTCCGAGACCGCCGAGCGGTTCATGCGTCCGGCGCCCACCGCGATGGTCGACGCCCTGCTGCGGGACGGTTCGATCACCGCCGAGCAGGCGCGGCTCGCCCACCATCTGCCGCTCGCCGACGACATCACCGTGGAGGCGGACTCCGGCGGGCACACCGACCGCCGTCCGCTTCCCGCGCTGTTCCCGGTGATCCTGCGGCTGCGCGACCAGATCCAGCACGAGCACCGCTATGCCGTCCCGGTCCGGGTCGGCGCGGCCGGCGGCCTCGGCACCCCGGCCGCCGTCGCCGCCGCCTTCGCCATGGGCGCCGCCTATGTGGTGACCGGGTCCGTCAACCAGTCGTGCCTGGAGTCCGGCACCTCCGCGATCACCCGGGAACTGCTGGCGCAGGCGGAGGTCACGGACTGTGTGATGGCGCCGGCCGCCGACATGTTCGAGATGGGCGTCGAGCTCAAGTACTGCGCCGCGGCTCGATGTTCCCGATGCGCGCCGCCCAGCTCTACCAGCTCTACCAGGCGTACGACGGCATCGACGCGCTGCCGCCGGCGCAGCGCGAGCGGCTGGAGACGCAGGTGTTCCGGCGGCCGCTGGAGGACGTGTGGGAGGAGTGCGTCGCGTACTTCAGCCGGCGCGACCCCGACCAGCTGCGCCGGGCGGCCGACAGCCCCAAACGGCGGATGGCCCTGGTGTTCCGCTGGTATCTGGGCATGGCGTCGCGCTGGGCGGTGACCGGGCAGCGCGACCGGGCCGCCGACTACCAGATCTGGTGCGGTCCCGCGATGGGCAGCTTCAACGCCTGGGTGTCCGGCAGTTATCTGAACACCCCGGAGAACCGGACGGTCGCCGACGTCGCCCGCCATCTGATGCGGGGCGCCGCCTTCCACACCCGGATCGCCCAGCTCGCCACCGCCGGTGTCACCCTGCCGACGTCGGTGGCGGACTACCGCCCGGTGCCGCTGGAGCCGGCCGCGCTCACGGAGGCCGCCCGATGAACCGCGCGCCGACCCCGAGGAGGTCGAGGAGCTGCTCGGGGACCCCGGGGACCCGGGCAATCCGTACGGTTTCGCGGCGGCCGTCGCCCGTGACGAGGCGGACGCCCCTCCGGACGAGCTGTGCCGGACGCTGGTCGCGGCCGGTTTCCACCTCAACTATCTGCCGCGTGAGTGGGGCGGGGCGTTCGACACGTTCGACCGCGGACTGACCCTGGTGCGGGCCGCCGCCCGCCGGGACGTGAACGTGATGCCGGGCACCATGTTCAGCATCATCGCCGCCACCTGCCTGCGACTGCACGGCGGCGAGGCGCAGCGCGAGCAGGTGGCCCGCATCCTGACCGGCGGCGGCTCGGTGGGGTTCGCCCTGACCGAGGCGGCGCACGGCAGCGATCTGCTGGCGGGCGAGGTACGCCTGGACGCGGACGGGCGGCTGCACGGCGAGAAGTGGATGGTCGGCAACGGCCTGCGCTGCGACGCCCTCTATGTGGTCGCCCGCACCGGCGAACGCGGGCCGGGCGCCTTCTCCGCCTACCTCCTGGACCCCGGCGCCGACGGACTGGTCCGCGAGCCCGCACCGCGCACCGGCGGCATGCGGGGCGTGGACACCGCGCGAGTGCGCTTCGACGGGACACCGGTGCCCGCGGACGCCCTGGTGGGCAAGGTCGGCGAGGGTCTTGAGGTGGCGGTCCTCGCCCAGCAGGCCGTACGGCTGATGAGCATGGCGGGCAGCCTCGGCTGCGCGGACACGGCACTGCGGCTGACCCTCGATTTCGCGGCCGGGCACCAGGTCGCGGGAACGCCCTCGTCGAGGCGCCGCACTCCCGCCGGGAGCTGGCCGTCGCCTCGGCGGCGCTGCTGGCTGCGGACGCGGTGGCGCTGGCCGCCGCCCGGGGTGCATGTCGTACCGGAGGCGTTCAGCGTGTGGGCGCCGGCCGCCAAGCATGTGGTGGCCGAGGCATGCGAGGAGCTGGTGCGGCGCTGCGCCGCCGTCCTCGCCACCCGCTCGGTGCTGCGCGAGGGGCGCCGGGCGCGGGACTGTTCCAGAAGCTTCAGCGCGACACGGCGGTGGTGCGGGTGATCGACGCCAGCCCGCTGGCGAACCTGCGCTCCTACGCCGCCCAGATCCCCGCCCTGGCCGGACGCCGGGAACAGCCCGAACCGGACGCCCTCGAGCGGCTGTTCGACCTCGGGGCCGAGCTGCCGCCGTACGAGCCGAACCGGCTGGACCTGGTGGTGCGCGGCGCCGATCCCGTACTGACGGGGCTGCGCGGCATCGCCGGGCCGGTCCGGGCGGAACTCGCCGATCCGCGCGCCGCGGCGCTGGTGCGGCGGGTGTCCGACGCCGTCGCCTCGCTCGGCGCCGAGGCCGCCTCGGCGCGCCGGCGCGGCGCCGACCCCAACGCCCTGGCCGATGTCGCCGAGCGCTACGCCTGGCTGCACGCCGCCGCCGCGTGCGTCCACCTGTGGTGGTCCAACCGGCACCGGCCGCTGTACGGCGGCGGGCCGGGCGATTCCGGCTGGCTGACCGCCGTCCTGTCCTTCCTACTCGCCCGCGCCGCCGGCACCGACCCCGCCGGCACGGCCCCGATCTGCTGCCCGCCCTCGACACCACGGACGCCCTGCGCCGGGGAACCGGCTGATGACCGCCCTGCCGGTCCCCCTCGCGCCCGTCACCTCCCGCCCGTACGACCCGATGGAGACCTCCTGATGTCCCAGGCCGAGCTGACCGATCTGGCCCGACGGTTCGAGCAGTACCTCGGCGACCCGCACGACCCGGCGAGCCGGATGCCGTTCACCGCCGTGCTGGACCACGACGAGCACGACACCTTCCCGTACGCCTTCGTCGGCATGCTGCGCCGCTGGGGCTTCCTGGACTACGGGCTGCCGGCCGAGCAGGGCGGCAAGGCCGGCAATCCGGAGACCGGCTTCACCCTGATGCGGCTGGTGGCCCGGCGCGACGGCGCCACCGCGATCGCGCTCGGTCTGACGCAGGCCGCCTTCACCCCGGTGTGGATCGCCGGCACCGACGAGCAGAAGCGGCGCCAGATCGCCGACATCCACGGCGGTGTCGGCCTGTCCTGGGGCTGTCCGAGGCCGCGCACGGCAGCGACCTGCTGAACAACAAGGTCGTCGCCGAGCGAGTGCCGGGCGGCTACCGGCTCACCGGTGAGAAGTGGCCGATCGGCAACGCCACCTACTCCGACCGCATGGTCGTCTTCGCCCGCACCGGGCCGCGCGGCGGCGCCGGGGACTACTCGATCCTCGTCGTCGACAAGTGGCGGGCCGAGGCGGAGACCGTGCGCGAGACCCACCCGGTGAGGCAGCACGGCGTACGGGCCCTGGACCTCAGCGGTCTGCGGTTCGACGGCGTGTTCGTCCCCGACTCCGACCGGATCGGCGCGGAGGGGCAGGGCCTGGAGATCGCGCTGAAGACCAGCCAGACCGCCCGCCTGGTGATTCTCAGCCTCGCTCTGTCGGGGGTGGACACCTCGCTGCGTACGGCCCTGGAATTCGCGCAGGACCGGGAGCTGTTCGGCCGGCCCGTCGTGGACGTGCCGTACACCGGACGGCAGTTGGCCGAGTCCTTCGCCGAGCTGATGATCGCCGACGCGGTGTGCCTGGGCGCCGTCCGCAGCCTCCAGGCCTCACCCGCCCAGGTGAGCGTCTGGTCGTCGGTGGCCAAGTACGTGGTGCCGACGCTGCTGGAGGGGACCCTGTCCCGGCTCAACGTGGTGCTCGGGGCCCGGGTGTTCCTGCGGACGCACCCCGCTTCGGTATGCACCAGAAGATGCTGCGGGACCTCCTCGTCACCAACATGGCCGACGGCAACACGGTGGTGAACCTCCGCAACATCGGCCACCAGTTGCCCTCGCTGCTCCGGCAGGGCCTCACCGCCGGTGCCGGAGTCCGCGCCGCGGCCGCGGAACGCGTGGCCGTGCTGTACGGCATGGACACCGAACTGCCCGGGTACCGGCCCGCCGAGCAGGAGCTCTCCAGCCGGGGCATGGACGACGCCGTGCTCGCCGCGCCCCACTCCCTGGAGCTGCTGCGCGCCCTCGCCGAGGAGGCCACCGACAAGGACCGGGACCGACTGCTGCTGGCGGCCGGCGTCGCGGAGGGACTCCTCGGCCGGCTGGTCCCGCTGTGGGAGCGGCAGGGCAGGCTTCAGGCCGAACTCGGGCGCGGCTACGCCCACTCGGCGGAGCTCTTCGACCTGGCGCAGGAGTACTGCCTGGTGCACGCGGCCGCCGCGTGCGTCCACACCTACGTCCACTCGCACGAGGCCATGGCCGGTCCGCTGCCCAGCGCGGCGCTTCTCGTGCTGCAACTGGAGCGGCTCCGGCTGCGGTTCGCCCCGTACGAGCCCTACCGGGACCCGGACGCGGCCGGTGAGGTATTGGACGTGCTGGTCCGGCTGCACACGGAGAACCGGCTGCTGTCCCACTGGCCCGTCACCCTGGCCGACCGGACCGCGCCCGACGGGGACGGCCGCGGCGCCGAGGCCCGCTGACCTCCCCGATGGCCGACCTGTGGACGCTGCCCGAGGAACATGTGCCCGAACTGGCCCGCCAGTTGGGCGGGCTTGAGCTGCTGTCCGTCCCGGAGCGGGCGCGGCACGACCGGCTCCGTACGCCGGGTGCGCGGCTGCGGTTCCTGGGCGGGCGGCTGCTGTGCCGGACGGCGCTCACCGTCCGCACCGGACTGCCGGTGGACACCTGGCGTTTCGTCCGCACCCGCCACGGGCGTCCCGAACTCGCCGAGGACCACGGCGGACTGCGCTTCAACCTGTCCCACACCGACGGCCTGATCGCCTGTGTGGTCACCCGAGGGCGGGCCTGCGGCGTGGACGTGGAACGGACGCCCTTCGACCGTGCCACGGCCGGCCCGCTGCGCGGCCGTTTCGACGACGTGCAGCGGGCGGCGCTGGACTCCGCCCCGGACCCGCTCCTCGCCCTGGGTGAGCTGTGGGTCCTGACCGAGGCCTATCTGAAGGGGCTCGGCACCGGACTGGCGCACGGGGTGCGCGAGACGCGGTTCGAGCCGTGCGGCTCCGGCCGGTTCACCGTGACCGACACGCGGCGCCCGGACTCCGGCCGGCGCTGGCGCCTCGATCTGCTGCGTCCCGGCCCCGGCCATCTGCTGGCCGTCGCGGTGGACGGCGGCACGGCCCCGCCGTACCACCACGACCTGGGCGCGGACCCCGCGCCGCCCCGCCCTCCGACTCCCCGACCACCGTTGTGAACCCGGAAGGACCTCCCATGCCGCAGCACACCCCGCCGACCGTCGCCGTGATCGGTTCCGGCCCCGCCGGACTGTCCGCCGCCTACCATCTGCGCGACCGCGCCCGGATCACCGTCTTCGAACGCGAGAGCCGCCCCGGCGGCCACGCCAACACCGTGGAGGTGGAGGAGAACGGCCGGGTGATCGGCCTGGACACCGCGTTCATCGTCTTCAACCGCCGTTTCTACCCCCGGCTCTGCGGCTTCTTCGACGACCTCGGCGTGGAGACCGTCGCCCACCCGGGCGGCTTCACCTTCTTCGACCTCGACAGCGGCCTCGAGTACGGCACCGAGGAGCTGGAACTGGACGAGGGCGCCGTCGAGGCGCGCTACGCCGAGCGCCACCCCACGTTCCCGGACGTGTGGCGGGAGGTGCGCCGCTTCCACGAGGAGAGCCGCCGTGACTTCGCGCGCGGTCGCGCGGACATGTCGATGGGCGAGTATCTGGACCGGGGCGGCTACAGCCAGGAGTTCCGCCACTCGTACCTGATCATGCTCTGCTCGGCCGTATGGTCGGTGCCCGCGGAGCTGGTCTGGGAGATGCCCGCCGCCACCGTGATCGCCTTCTTCGTCGGCCATGACGAGGGCGGTCTCGGCGGCCGGCGCGTCGACTGGCGCACGGTGGGCGGCGGCTCGATCTCCTACGTCCGCAAGGCACTCGCCGCCACCGGCCCCGATCTGCGGGTCTCGGAGCCCGCCACCGCCGTACGGCAGGAGGCCGACGGCGTCGCGGTGACCACCGCGTCCGGCACCACGTCCTTCGACTACGCGGTCCTGGCCACGCACGCCGACGAGGCCCGCGCCCTGCTGGAGAACCCCACGCCCGCCCAGGCGGCGGCGCTGGAGGGATCCGCTACAGCCGCTCCAAGGTGGTGCTGCACACCGACCCGTCGCTGATGCCGGCCGGCCGGGAGGGCTGGCTGGCCTGGAACTACGGCAAGGTCGCCGCGGACGGCGCGACCCGCTGCTTCGTCACGTACTACCTCAACCAACTCCAGGACTTCACGGCGGAGCAGGACTACTTCGTCACCCTGGACCCGCCGCGTCCGGTGGCCCCGGAGGCGGTGATCGCCGAGTTCGACTACACCCACCCGGTGATCGACATGGCGCTGCGCGGGCGGCAGTCGGTGATCCACGGGGCGAACGAGGGCACCCGGGTGAAGCTGGCCGGGTCCTACTTCCACTCCAAGGAGCTCGGACCGGACCTGATCGGCTCCCACGAGGCCGCGTTCTCGGCCGGGGCGGAGGCCGCCGGCCGGCTCATCGGCGAACTGTCCTGACCCGTCTCACGCCGCCTCTCCCCGCCGGGACTGCCGCTGAACAGGCGGGCGGACTTGTCCTCCTGGGCGAGGCGGCGCAGGGCCAGCAGGGCGGGTTCCAGCAACACCGACACCAGAACGGCGCGTTCGGCCAGCTCCAGCAGGTCGGACGCGCCGTTCATCTGTTTGACGTCCAGCTCCGAGATGCGGTCCGTCAGCCGCGCGTACGGCAGCAGGGACTGCCAGCCGATGCCCGAGTCCACATCGGAGAGCGCGTCCAGCACCTCACCGAGGGTCTGGATGGCCGCCGTGTCCGGGGACACCTCCCAGCCCATCTCGGTGATCAGCCGGCGCGCGTCGGAGACGCCCTCCGTGTCGCCCCCGGCCGTCTCCTCCCGGTCCTGGTTCCGCAGCTTGGTGGCCGGCCGGGCGTCGATCACGATGCCGAAGATCTGGTGCAGGTCGCCCTCCACGGTGATGGCGCCCAGGATCTCCCTGACCGCGCTCACCGACAGTCCCCGCACACCGACCAGGGTGCGGATCAGCCGCAGCCGCCGCAGATGCTCCTCCCCGTAGTCGGCCTGGTTGGCCGCCGTCGTCAGCTGTCCCTGGGGCAGCAGACCGTCCCGGAGGTAGTACTTGATCGTGGGGATGGACACCCCACTGCGGCGGCTGAGCTCCGAGATCTTCATCGAACTCCACTTACGTTCTAGTATCCACTGGATAACGGATAACGGATGGCGCTACTATCCATTATGAGCTTAGCCGGTCGTCTCCTGGAAGGTGGGTGTCGCGATGCCGACCCTCGGCTGGATCACCCCTCACCCCGCACCTGCGAACACGCGCGTCTACGTCATGGCGTCGCGCTTTGAACTGAAGTCCCTGTCGGACGTGCCGAAATTCCTGGTCCACTCCCTGCGCTCCTGGAGCCAGGTGAAGACCGCACGCGGCGTGTACGGCGCCTCCCTCGTCGCACAGCCGCTGCGACGGACCTTCTTCACCCTGTCGGCCTGGCAGGACCGCGACACGCTGTTCGCCTACGCGAAAACCGACCCGCATCTCACCTCGATGCGGGCGTCGCGGGCGGCCTGCCGGCGCTCGACCTTCGTCTACTGGGAGGCGGACTCCGCGGAGCTGCCGATCAGCTGGGACGAGGCCAAGCGGCGGCTGGACGCCAAGGCGCGCGAGGACGCCGCGCAAAGCGGCCACGCCGCCTGAATCTCCCCCACTCCCCTTCCTTTCCGCCCGCGCACGGGCCCGCACCATGGAGGTTGCCATGAGCACGATCAAGTCTGGGGAGGGCGGAGCCGTGCCCCGGCTCGCCGCCCGGGGCGCCGGGGAGAACCGCAGGCCCTTATGGGTGGTCATCGTCGCGTGCAGTCTGCCGATGTTCATGGTCGCGCTCGACAACCTGGTGGTGTCGACGGCGCTGCGGACCCTGGCCGTCGATCTGGAGGCGTCCACCCAGCAGCTTCAGTGGTTCGTCAACGCCTACGTCCTCAGCTTCGCCTGTCTGCTGCTGACCGGGGCGGCGCTGGGCGACCGGTTCGGCCGGCGCCGGGTCTTCGTGGCCGGCATCGCACTGTTCACCCTGGCCTCGATCGGCTGCGGCCTCTCCGACAGCAGCGAGCAGCTCATCGTCATGCGGGCGCTGCAGGGCCTGGGCGCCTCGGCCGTGATGCCGCTGTCGCTGACCCTCCTCGCGGAGGAGGTCCCGGACAAGAAGCGCAACCTCGCCCTCGGTCTGTGGTCCGCGGTCAGCGGTATGGCCGTGGCGCTCGGCCCCGTGGTGGGCGGCGCGGTGGTCGACGGGCTCGACTGGCAGTGGATCTTCTGGATCAACGTCCCGGTGTGCCTGGTGGCGATCCCGCTGATCCTCGCCGTGCTCCGGGAGAGCTCGCTGGCCGGGACCCGGCTGGACCTGCTCGGCATGCTCCTCGCGACGGCGGGACTGCTCTCCGTGGTCTGGGCGATCGTGAACGGCGAGGACCGGGGCTGGAGTTCGGGCCTCATCCTGTCGGCTTTCACCGGCGGTGTCGTCCTGCTGGCGCTGTTCGTGATGTGGGAGCGCCGGGCGCCGCAGCCGCTGCTTCCGCTGTCCTTCTACCGCAAGCGGGCCTTCGTCTTCTCCAACCTGGTCTCCGCGACCATGTACTTCGGCGTTTTCGGGTCGATCTTCCTGCTGGCGCAGTTCTTCCAGATCGCCCCGGTACGCACCCCGCTGGAGGCCGGTGTGCTCACCCTGGCCTGGACCCTGATGCCGATGTTCGTGGCACCGGTCGCCGGTGCCCTGACCGACAAGGTGGGCGGCGGACGGCTGATGGCGGCCGGCCTCTTCCTCCAGGCGATCGGACTGGCCTGGATCAATCTGGTGGCCTCCTCGGACACTCCGTACTCGCGTATGGTCGGCGCCATGATCGTCGCGGGTATCGGCATGGGCCTCGTCTTCGCACCGACCGCGGCGGTGGTGCTGGGCTCGGTCGGACCGCAGTACCGGGGCAAGGCGTCGGGCGCCAACAACACCGTCCGTGAGATCGGCGGCGCCCTCGGCACCGCCATCCTGAGCAGTGTGTTCATGCACTACGGCGACGACCGCACCGCCCAGGGCTTCGTCGACGGCATGAAGCCGGGCATCTGGATCGGTGTCGCCGTGGTCCTGGTCGGCGCCCTGTGCGCGCTCGCGATTCCCCGCCCGCGGCCGGACCAGGACACACCGGCCCCGGTGAGCGCGGACCGCGACCGCACTCCCAGCTCGGCGACTCCGTAGATCCTGCCGCCGTTCCTCCGGGAACGGCGGCAGGCAGGTGCAATCCGCTCGAAACCGCGAGGACGAACGTCGAATCGGGGGTCAGGGGATCTGTGATGCAGCTGAAGTCATCCTGTCGCGCCAATGGACTCTGCCAGCCAGGTGTCAGCCGGCTGCTGGCACTGCTGATCACGGCCACGCTCGCCGTGTCGGTCCTGGTCCACAGCTCGCTTCGGGACAGAACCCATCCCGCGACCGAGGTGGTGATGGTTCCGCTGCTGGCCGGAGTGCTGCTGGCGCTCCAGGTGAGCGTCTTCATCACCCAGCGCCCCGGCCGTGAGGGCGGACCGGCCCGCAGAGGCGCCGCCGCGCTCGCCTGCCAGATCCTGGTCGTCGCACTCTCCGCCGAGGTGCTCAACGTGGAGTTCTGCGTCCTCGCCGGCTATCTGGCGGGCACCCTGCCCCTGGTGCTGCAACCCCGTCACGCCTGGCCGCTGTTCGCCCTGGTGGTGATCACCGGACCGCTCGCCGCCACCCGCGCGGACGGCTCGGCCGTCCACCTCGTCGCCATGGGCCTCGGACTCCTGGTCACGGGACTCATGGCCTTCATCCTCTCCAGCACCATGGTGATGGTCCGTCAGCTACGGCAGCACCGCGCGGATTTCGCGCGGGCCGCCGTCCAGAACGAGCAGTCCCGCTTCGCCCGCGATCTGCACGACCTGCTGGGCCACACCCTCTCGGCGCTCGCGATGCGCGCCGAACTGCTGCACCGCACCTTCCAGTCCCGACCGGAGCTGGCCGCCGCGCAGACCGACCAGCTCCTGCGCACGGCACGGCAGTCGATGGCCGAGGTCCGGATGGCCGTACGCGGCTACCGGGAACTGCCGCTGTTCAGCGAGGTGCGGGCCGCGGCCTCGCTGCTCGACACCGTCGGCATCGATGTCACGCTCCAGGTGACCGCGCTGCCGTCCCGCGGCGAGGCGGGCACCGCCCTGGCCGCGGTCCTGCGGGAGTCCGTCACCAATATGCTCCGGCACAGTGACGTCGCCCGCTGCGCCATCGTGCTGACCGCGGGACCCGGCACCGTACGGCTGGAGGTCGTCAACGACGGCGCCACCCGCGCGGGCCGCGACTCCTCGCCCGGCGGCGGCAGTGGCCTGGGCAATCTCCGCCAGCGGGTGACCGCCCTCGGCGGCACCCTGGAGAGCCGGCGCTCCCCGGCGGGACCTTCCGGGTGGTCGCCGCCGTACCGTCCGCCACCCTGTCCGTACCGCCCGGAGCATCGGCGCATTTGCAAACCAGCATGGGCAAAATGGCCAACGCGGCGTAACACCGCGCTTCCGCCGGAACACCGACCGCAGCTTTTCCGGGACATGTTCACGCCTCGCATGTCTATGATTCTGGCCAAGGCCGGGACCATCTGCGGGGGGATGTGTGTGATACGTGTTCTCTTGGCGGAAGATGTACAAATGGTGCGGGAGGCGCTCGCCGCACTGCTGGAACTCGAGGACGACATCCGGGTGGTGGCCGAGGTCGGTTCCGGGGAGGACGTTCTCGAGGCCGCCGAGAGCACCCGTCCCGACCTCGTGATCGTGGACGTCAACATGCCCGGCCTGGACGGCCTCACCGCGGCCGAACGGCTGCGCGACCAGTTACCCGACTCCCGCATCCTGGTGCTCACCGTGCTGGACGCGCCCAACGTGCTGCGCCGCGCGCAGGACGTCCGGGTCGACGGCTACCTCGTCAAGAACGCGCCGGTGGAGCATCTCGTCAAGGCTGTACGCCGGATCATGGCCGGCGAACGCGTCATCTCACCGGAGCTGGCACTGGCCGCCTGGGAGGGCCAGGCGAGTCCGCTCACGGCACGCGAGGCCGATGTGCTGCGGCTCGCGGCGGCCGGCGCGGAGACGGCCGAGATCGCCGAGCATCTGCATCTCTCACCGGGCACCGTGCGCAACTACATGACGACCATCGTCGCCAAGCTCGACGCGCGTAACCGCCTCGACGCCATCCGGATCGCCCGTGACGCGGGATGGCTCCTCAACTCCTGACCCGCCGGGAGCAGGTGAGGCACCCGGAACAACCGCATTCGCGAACTCCCGGAAAACGGCCGGAAGTCGCGCCCGATCGCAGCGTCAGTGGCACGTCAGCGGGCTCTGGGAAGGTACCGGCGCCAGTTGGAACACCACCATCGCTCCGCGAGAGGAGCATCCGCGACGTGCGACGATTCAGCCTCGGACGGCCGGGCAGAGCATCCCGCCTGGCCGTCTGTCTCACGACAGCCGGCCTGACCGCAGCCCTGCTGACAGGATCCGGCAACGCCACCGCATCACCCGAACCCGAGCGGACGACGTCGAAGTTCAAGGCCAACGACGGCGTCACCTACACCGCCACCAACAACCTGCTGCCCTCCGCCGGCGGGCGGGGACGCGAGTGGATGCTCACCTGGGCCGGCTCGGCGGACCCCGCCAAGCCCGACTTCCTCGCCGTCGTCGACGCCACCCGCGACTCGCGGACCTACGGCGAGGTCGTCAACACCGTCACCCTGGGCCCGGGGCTGTCCAACGAGGCCCACCACATGCAGTACGTGTGGCACAAGGGCGACCGGCTCTTCGCGGGCGGCCTGCTGGCGGACACCGTCTTCGTCTTCGACACCAAGGCGCTGCCGGCCCTGAAGCTGGTCGGCGTGAACTCGACGGTCGACACCCCTGCGGTACCGCGCCGGACGCCTTCCAGGTGCTGCGCGACGGCACCGCGTACGCCACCTACCTCGGCGGACCCGACCTGCCCGGCCCCTGTACCTACACCAACGGTGAGGTCCGGGAGGGCAACGGCGCGGCCGGATCGCCCGGCGAGATCGTCCGCATGGACGAGAACGGCCAGACGATCGCCGAGATCCCCGCGGCCCTCGCCGAGGGCGAGGACCCCGAGCAGTGCGGCAATGTGCCGAAGCTGTCGAAGGCCACCTGCGCCAACCCGCACGGCATCATGGTCAGCGAAGAGCGCAACATCATGGTGGCCAGCGACTTCGTCGAGGCCCGCCACTTCCTGAGCCCCAAGCTGCCCGACCAGGCGAGCCTGGCCCGCCAGACGGTCCGCGTCTGGGACATCACCGACCGGGACGACCCCGAGCTGCTCTCCGTCAGCAAGATGCCCGACGGACCCCGCGCCGCGCGCGAGGACGAGAAGATGTGGCACGAGTCCCGGGTCGTCATGGAGCCGGCGCTGCCCCACAAGAAGCACCACAAGGGCGCCTTCGCCTCGTCCATGCTGGGCGGAGCGATCTTCTACGCCCCGGACGTCACGGTGCCCGAGCCCGAGTGGCGGGAGGTCTTCGACGACACCACCGCCTACCGCGAGGCCGGCGCCGACCGGGACGTCACCGGCGCGGGCGACGCGGGAAGCTGGCTGATGGTCAGCCCCGACGACCGCTACCTGTTCCACACGGTCATGGGCCAGTCGACGCCGTACGGCGCCCCGCTCGACAAGACCACGGGCATGGTCTACGTCCTGGACATCCGCAAGCTGCTGGCCGCGGGCGACGACCCGAAGTGCGACATCGACACGCTCCACGAGGCCTACCGCGGCGGCCACGAGCGGGACTGCCCGGCGGTCACCTCCGCGATGCCGATCCGCGACACCACCGACGGCGGCCCGCACTGGGGCGCCATGGACAACTTCAAGCAGGTGCGCGGCGGTCACTACAAGGAGACCGAGCAGATCAGCCGCATCGCCACCTCGAACTACTTCATCGCCGGCTCCTTCAGCGGTGACGGCAACCACGAGGTCTGCATGTACGACCTCGGCACGTCGAGCAAGCTGCGCCAGGACACCCGGTTCCGGGACGAGAACACCGGCAAGCCCTGCGTGGACTTCGACCGTACGTCGTGGCCGCACGGCGACACCGGTCCGGCCCGCCCCCACGGGATCCTGTTCACCGTCAGCGACAGCGTCCTGAAGTGACCGGGTCCGCCGAGCCCCAGGTGCCCTCCGCCATTCCCCGGGCGGTGGGCACCTGGCCCATGTGCAGGAGTCGCCGGCCGGGGAACACTGCCGCTGCTCGCACTCGCCGCCGTCATCGGGCTGCTGTGCGTCGGCTTCCTGGTCCGCCGGAGAACACTGCCGCGCCTGTATCTCTTCGCCTCCGGCGCGCTGTGCGTCCTGGTGATCTCGTTCGTCCTGGGCGCGGCGCTGCGCCCGGTGGACACGCCGGACCGTACGGCGGCGCACGGCGGCACGGCGCACGGCGCGGCCGCGGCGGAGCGGCCGTCCCCGCCCGGCACGCCGGTCCTGCGGACGCTGCACCTGGGCGGCAAACAGGTCGGCGTCCTGGTGGTGCCCGGCCGTCCCGGCCGCAATCTGGTGGGGATCGGCGCCGCCGACGCGAAGGCCGCGGCCGCCGAGGGCGCGCTGCGGAAGGGGTGGCGGCAGCCGGGCAGCGCCCAGACCTGGGTCCCGGTGGACCTGCCCGAGGGCAGCAGCACCCTGCGGGTGTCCGCGGGCGGCGCGAACGGCTCCCTGACCGTCGACACCGGGAGCGGCCGTACGGCGGCGCCGCGGGCGCTGACGACCGCGGACGCGCCCGAGTGCGCCGCGGCCGCGGCCGGGGCACTCGTCGCCGGGGAGAACCGGCCGCTCACCGCCTGCCCGTCCGACACGCTCACCGCCGAGGACGCGGACGCGCTGCGCGCCATGGTCCGCTTCCTCGCCGACCGTGACATCCCGGCCCTGGGCCTGGTCTCCGACGCGTCGCCGCGCGGCCGGAAGGCCGCCGCCGCCGTCCGTGCGCAGGCCCGGCACGAGGGCATCACCGTCACCGGCCCCGGCACGGACCGCCCGGTCCTGGTCACCACGGGGTGGGCCGGGGCCACGGAGGTCGCCGACGCCGTGGAGGGCGGGACGACCCGCGCCCAGGGCGTCTATCTCGCCCCTGGCTGCTGGCCCGTTCGGTGCTCACCCCGAGCGCCGGCCAGCTGATACCGCTGCGTTTCACCCCGCGTACGAAGGAAGCCATGGCGTACACCGAGGCGCTCGCCGCGCGGCTGCCCGGCGAGTACCCGTCCGGCAGCGGTTATACGGCCTGGCAGCGGGCCCGCGGCGAGGAGCCGGCCCCGCGGCCCCGCCTCTACGCCGCCTCCACCGCCTATGTGCCCGGAACCATGATCTCCGCGGACGGTGGGAACACCGGCGGCCACCAGCACGGGCCTCCGGCGCCGACTGGCTGCCGTCGGGAATGATCTCGCCGGTCAGCGGCCCGATGAGGAGGGATGAGCGATGACCCGGGACCGCAAGCGCGTCGACGGCCAGTGGGCACTCGGCGAACGGGAACCGCTGAACGACAACGAACGGTTCAAGCGGGCGGAGGATCCGCTGCTGGTGCGGGAGCGCATCGAGAAGGTCTACGCACGGGAGGGCTTCGCCTCCATCCCGTCCGACGATCTGCGCGGCCGGTTCCGCTGGTGGGGGCTCTACACCCAGCGGCGGCCCGGTATCGACGGCGGGCGCACCGCGACCCTCGCCCCGGAGGAGCTCGACGACGAGTATTTCATGCTCCGGGTACGCGTCGACGGGGCGGGCTGAACGTCGCCCAGCTCCGTGAGATCGCCGCGCTGTCCACCGAGTTCGGGCGGGACACCGCCGACATCACCGACCGGCAGAACATCCAGTTCCACTGGATCCGTATCGAGGACGTGCCGGAGATCTGGCGCCGCCTGGAGGCGGTGGGGCTGTCCACCACGGAGGCGTGCGGGGACTGTCCGCGCGTCATCCTGGGCAGCCCGGTCGCCGGGGTGAGCGCCGACGAGGTGCTGGACGCCACCCCGCGATCCGGGAGATCACCGAACGCTTCATCGGTGACCCGGAACTGTCCAATCTGCCGCGCAAGTTCAAGACGTCGGTCTCCTGGCTGCCCGATGTCCCCTTCCAGATCCACGACGTGTCCTTCCTCGGCGTGGAACACCCCGAACTGGGACCCGGGTTCGACCTGTGGCTGGGCGGCGGCCTGTCGACCGCCCCGCGGCTCGCGGACCGGGCCGGCGCGTGGGTGCCGCTCGCCGAGGTGCCCGAGGTGTGGGCGGGGTGGTCGGTCTGTTCCGTGACTACGGCTACCGGCGGCTGCGCAACCGGGCCCGGATGAAGTTCCTCGTCGCCGACTGGGGCGTGGAGCGGTTCCGGAGGTGCTGGAGAAGGAGTACCTGGGGCGGCGGCTCGCCGACGGGCCGGCTCCGGTGCTGCCGGCCTCGCCGGTCGACCACATCGGTGTGCACAAGCAGCGGGACGGGCTGTACTACGTGGGTGCGGCGCCGGTGGTCGGCAGGGTCTCCGGCACCCGGCTGGCCGCGCTCGCGGACACCGCCGAGGCGCACGGTTCGGACCGGCTGCGGCTGACGCCGTACCAGAAGGTGCTGGTCCTCGACGTGGCGGACCCTGAGCCGCTGGTCCGCGACCTCGAGACGCTCGACCTTCGGGTGGACGCCTCGCCGTGGCGGCGGGCCACCATGGCGTGCACGGGTCTGGAGTACTGCAAGCTCGCGATCGTCGAGACGAAGGCCCGTGCGGCGGAACTGGTGACCGAGCTGGAACGGCGGCTCGGGGACCAGCGGGCGGACATCACCATCAACCTCAACGGCTGCCCGAACGCGTGCGCGCGCACGCAGGTCGCGGACATCGGCCTGAAGGGCCAGCTCCTCCCGGGCCCCGACGGCACACAGGTGGAGGGCTTCCAGGTGCACCTGGGCGGCGCGCTCTCCTCTCCCAGGAGGACGAGGCTGCCTTCGGCCGCAAACCCCGAGGCGTCAAGGTCCTGGCGACCGAACTCCCCGACTTCGTGGAGAACCTGGTCCGCACCTACCGCGGGGAGCGCGCCGACGAGTCGGAGTCCTTCACGCAATGGCTGACCCGGACCGAAGACGCAACCTTCTCCTGACCCACCCCAAAGGCGCCCCCACCCCACCACAGGTGAAGCCGGGGGCGCCTCAGCCATTCCCGCACCCAGCCCGCCGCTCCCGCGGCCAATCACGCCACAGGCCGACACGGGTCGGCACAACAACACCCCGCACCCCGCACCCCGCCCATCCGCGGGCAATCGTGCCGCAGGGCGGCACGGGTGGGCGCGACGGCACCCCGCGAACGCCGGGCCGCGCAACCCACCCCCGCCCAACCCACACACCGGGCCACCGCCCAACCCCACCCACACAGGTACGCACAACAGCACCCCGCACCCCGCCCATCCGCGGGCAATCGTGCCGCAGGGCGGCACGGGTGGGCGCGACGGCACCCCGCGAACGCCGGGCCGCGCAACCCACCCCCGCCCAACCCACACACCGGGCCACCGCCCAACCCCACCCGCACAGGTACGCACAACAGCACCCCGCACCCCGCCCATCCGCGGGCAATCGTGCCGCAGGGCGGCACGGGTGGGCGCGACGGCACCCCGCCAGCGCCGGGCCGCGCGAACACCACCCGCCCACCCCTACGCGGAGCAGCCCGCACCAACGCGCCGGCACCCGGTCAAGCACAGGGCACCGCAACGCACGTACGGCCCCCGCCCCTCCACCCCCAAGGGGCAGATCGACGAAGGCCGCACCCACCAACCGAGGCCGGCCGCAGGCCACGGTGCACCGACCGCACCGCGCTCCCGCGCCGCAACAACTACGACCCCACGGCCGCCCCCGGGCTCAACGCAACCCGCGACTGCGCAGCACCCTGCGCTCCAACGGGCTGAAAACCACCAGATCGATCAGCACCCCGACAGCCAGGATCAGCAGAATCCCGAAGAACACCCCCGGCAGATCGATCGCCTCCCGGGAGTTCGCCAGATACCGCCCCAGCCCGACCCCGAGATCCGGCGACGACGCGATCAGCTCCGTCGCCATCAGCGACCGCCACGAGAACGCCCACCCCTGCTTCAGCCCCGCCGTGTACCCCGGCAGCGCCGCCGGCAGCACGATGTACCGCGCCCCGCGCAGCCCCGTCGCCCCGATGGTCCGCCCGGCCCGCAGATACAGCGGCGGCACCTGGTCGATGCCCGACACCAGCCCCACGGCGATCGACGGCACCGCCCCGAGCAGGATCACCGTGTACATCGCCGTGTCGGTCAGCCCGAACCACATGATCGCCGCCGGCACCCACGCCACGGACGGCAGGGACTGCAGCCCGGACAGCACCGGCCCCAGCGCCGCCCGCACGAACGGCACCCGCGCCACCACCAGCCCCAGCGGTGTCCCGATGGCGAGCGCGGCCAGGAACCCGAGCAGTCCCCGCTCCAGACTGGTCCACACGATCTCGAAGAGGGTCCCCTGCCGCCACAGCGTCAGAAAACTGTCCCCGACGGCCCGCGGCCCCGGCAGCCGCTCCTCGGACACCAGCCCCCGGCGTGCACCAGTTGCCACGCCACCAGGACGAAGGCGGCGGCCAGCAACGGCGGTGCCACCTTCTGCCGCAGCACCTGCCGCACCGGCGTCCGGGACACGGGCACCGAGTCCAGCGAGTCCAGCCCCGCTTCCAGTCCCGCGAGTTCCTCGTCGGCGCCGGCCGGTTTCGCCGTACGGATGTCAGTGCCGCCCATGACGCCGGATCTCCTTCCGCAGCTGGTCGGTGATCTCGGCGGACAGTTCGGCCACCGTGGGATCCTCGATACGGCGCGGCTGCGGCATGCCGATGGTCCACTCGCGGGCGATCCGGCCGGGCCGGCACGACAGCAGCACGACGCGCTGCGCCAGCCGTACCGCCTCGCGCACGTTGTGGGTGACGAACAGGACGGAGACTCCCGTCTCCTGCCAGATCCGGGCCAGTTCCTCGTGCAGGACGTCACGGGTGATGGCGTCGAGCGCGGCGAACGGCTCGTCCATCAGCAGTACTTCGGAGTCCTGCGCGAGGGCGCGGGCGAGGGCGACGCGCTGCCGCATGCCGCCGGAGAGTTCGTGGACCCGCTTGCCGTACGCGTCCTGGAGCCGTACCAGGCCGAGCAGTTCCTCGGCCCGGGTCCGGCGTTCGGGCCGGGGCACGCCCCGCAGCCTGAGCACCAGTTCGATGTTCTTGCCGGCCGTGAGCCAGGGGAACAGGGCGTGTTCCTGGAACATCAGGGCGGGCCGCCCGCCGTTGACCTCGATCCGGCCGGAGGTGGGTTCGTCGAGCCCGGCCACCAGGTTGAGCAGGGTGGACTTGCCGCAGCCGGACGCCCCGAGCAGGCAGATGAACTCGCCCGGCGCGACGTCGATGCTGATGTCCTGGAGGACGGTCTGGGCGCCTTCGGGCCGGACGAAGGACTTGTGGGCGCCGACCACACGGACGGCCGGGGTGCGGGTGCGAGGCCGGCCGCGCCGGACGCGGCGTCCTTCACCGTGATCGTTGTCGGATGCACTGGGGTCAACTCCTGGGTGCGGGTGGGGCGGTCGGCGCGCCGCCGGGCCTCATGACACTCCGAGCCCGGCGTCGTCGACGGGCGGCCGGCCCTCGTCCGCGCGGATCGCGTCGAGCGTGCCGAGGTCGTAGATGCCGTGCAGGTCGGGCCGTTCCATCAGCCCGGCGGTGACGGCGTGTTCGGCTTGGGTGCCGAGCGTGCCGGCCAGGGGTCGTCGGTGAACGTGAGGGACGGCCAGGCGGCGTCGATGATCTCGTCCGGCAGTGCCTTCCCGGTCAGTGCTTTCAGTGCCTCGTTGGCGGAGTCCTTGGCCCGGCCGGGTTCCGCGTTGATCCACGCGTTGGCGCGCACCGATCCGCGCACGACCGCCTCGACGACGTCGGGGTGTTCCTTCAGAAAGCGCTGCGACACCACGAGGTTGGTGATCACGAACTTCCGGTCCGGCCACAGGCTCGACTCGTCGAGCAGGACCTTCGCGCCCTCGGCGACCAGCAGGGAGGCCGTCGGTTCGGGGGCCCAGGCGCCGTCGATGGAGCCGGACTTGTAGGCGGACGGCGCCAGTTTGTTGTCGGTGCGCACCACGGACACGTCACCGCGTCCGGAGGCCGGGTCCACCTTCCAGCCCTGCCGGGCGATCCAGTCGAGCAGGGCCACGTCCTGGGTGTTGCCGAGCTGCGGGCTGGCGATGCGCTTGCCCTTCACATCGGCCGCCGTCCTGATCTTCTTCGGGTCGACGACGAACCTGACCCCGCCGGAAGTGGCCCCGGCGACGATGCGCAGGCTCTTCCCGTGCGACCGGGTGTAGCTGTTGAGGGCCGGGGACGGGCCGATCCAGGCGAGGTCGACGGAGCCGGAGGTCAGTGCCTCGACCGCGGCGGGGCCCGCGCCGAACGTGGTCACCGACAGTTTCGTACCGCCGAGCTCCCGCTGGATGATGCCCTCGCGGACGCCGACCAGGGCGGTGGCGTGGGTGAGGTTGGGGAAGTGGCCGACCCGCACCTCGTCCACGGACAGCTTCGGGCCCGAGGGCACGACGTCGGCGCCGGTGTCGACGCGCTCGGACCCGTAGCCGCAGCCGGCGACGACGGCCAGGGCGAGCAGTGCCGCCACGGCCGTACGCAGGCGTCCCGCATCGCTCATGCGCCAAGCCCTCCGGGGGCGCGTGCGGCGAAGGACTCGCCGGCCATGCCCGCGGTCAGGGTCGCCCCGTCGGCCGGGTCGATCAGCAGGAACGAGCCGGTACGGCGGGAGACGACGTACGGGTCGAGGGCGACGGGCTCGGCGGTGCGGACCCGGATCCGGCCGATGTCGTTGGCGACCAGACGCCCGGGGTCGGGGTGCCGGCTGAGCGGGTCGAGGGTCACCCGGCTCTCTATCTCCCGCACCACCGCCTGCACGGTCCGGGTGGTGTGCTTGAGCAGCACCTTGCGGCCCGGGACGAGCGGCTGGTCGACCAGATGGCAGACCGTGGCCTCGAACTCCCGGGTCACCGTGGGCGCGGACCCGGCCGGTGCGATCAAGTCGCCGCGGGAGACGTCGAGATCGTCGGCGAGCAGCACGGTCACCGACTGCGGTGCGCGGGCCGACTCGACCCGCTCGCCGAGGAGATCGATGCCGCTGACCACCGACCGGCGGCCCGACGGCAGGACGACGACGTCCTGTCCGACGTGCAGACCGCCGGAGGCCATCAGCCCTGCGTAGCCCCGGTAGTCGGGGTGTTCGGCGGTCTGCGGCCGGATGACGTACTGCACGGGAAACGGCCGGGGGCGTGGGCCGGTTCGGCCGTGACCCGTACCGTCTCGAGGTGTTCCAGCATGGTGGGGCCGCCGTACCAGTCCATGTGCGCGGACGGCGCGACCACGTTGTCACCGTTGAGGGCGGAGATGGGGACCGCGGTCACCGTCCGGACGCCGAGTTCCTTCGCGTAGCCGGTGAACTCGGCGGCGATGTCCGCGAAGACGGACTCGGCGTGGCCGACGAGGTCCATCTTGTTCACCGCGAGGACCACGTGCGGAACCCGCAGCAGGGCGGCGACGGCCGCGTGCCGCCGGGTCTGTTCGACCACGCCGTGCCGGGCGTCGACCAGGACGATCACCAGTTCCGCGGTGGACGCCCCGGTGACCATGTTCCGGGTGTACTGCACATGCCCGGGGTGTCGGCCAGGATGAAGCTGCGCCGGGCGGTGGCGAAGTAGCGGTACGCGACGTCGATGGTGATGCCCTGCTCGCGTTCGGCGCGCAGTCCGTCGGTGAGCAGCGCCAGGTCGGGTGCCTCCTGGCCGCGTGAGCGGGAGGCACGTTCGACGGCCTCCAGCTGGTCGGACAGCAGCGACTTGGAGTCGTGCAGCATCCTGCCCACCAGGGTGGACTTGCCGTCGTCGACGGAGCCCGCGGTGGCGAACCGCAGCAGCGTGGCGTCGGGTGAGGCGGTGGCGTGGTGGTGCTCGGTGCCCGGTGTCATCAGAAGTATCCTCGCGCTTGCGGTCCTCCATCGCGGCCTCCGACATACGGTCGTCCGCGCGGGTCGCGCCGCGCTCGGTGAGCCGTGACGCCGCGATCTCCGTGATCACGGCGTACGGGTCGGCCGCGTCGGACTCGACGGCGCCGGTGCAGGACATGTCGCCGACGGTGCGGTAGCGCACGGTCCGCGTCTCCACCGGCTCGCCGTCCTTGGGCCCGCCCCAGTCACCCGCGGTCAGCCACATGCCGCCGCGCGGGAAGACCTCGCGGTCGTGGGCGTAGTAGATGGAGGGGACCTCGATCTTCGTACGGGCGATGTACTGCCACACGTCCAGCTCGGTCCAGTTGGACAGCGGGAAGACGCGTACGTGCTCGCCGGGGCGTGCCGGCCGTTGTAGAGCTGCCACAGTTCCGGCCGCTGCCGGCGCGGGTCCCAGCCGCCGAACTCGTCCCGGAGGCTGAACACCCGTTCCTTGGCGCGGGCCTTCTCCTCGTCCCGGCGCCCGCCGCCGAACACGGCGTCGAAGCGGTGGGTGTGGATGGCCTCGACGAGCGGCGCCGTCTGCAGGGGTTGCGGGTGCCGTCGGGGCGTTCCCTGAGGAGGCCGCGGTCGATGTGGTCCTGCACGGAGGCCACGTGCAGCCGCAGCCCGTGCTCGGCGACGGTGCGGTCGCGGTAGTCGAGCACTTCGGGGAAGTTGTGCCCGGTGTCGACGTGCAGCAGCGAGAACGGCAGCGGCGCCGGCGCGAACGCCTTCAGCGCCAGGTGCAGCATGAGGATGGAGTCCTTGCCGCCGGAGAACAGGATGACGGGGCGCTCGAACTCCCCCGCCACCTCACGGAAGATGTGCACCGCCTCGGATTCGAGTGCGTCCAGATGCCGTACGGGGATGTCTGTCTCGGTCGTCATGTGTGGAGTCCGCATTCCGTCTTGGCGCTCCCGGTCCAGCGGCCGGCCCGGGCGTCCTCGCCCGGGAGCAGCCGCCTGGTACAGGGTGCACAGCCCACTGAGCCGTAGCCGTCCGAGAGCAATGGGTTGACCAGCACTCCGTGTTCGGCGATGTACGTGTCCACGTCCTCCCGGGTCCACCGGGCGATGGGCGAGACCTTCACCTTCCGCCGCCGGGCGTCCCAGACGACCACCGGTGTCCCGGCGCGTTCCGGCGAGTCGAACCGGCGCAGCCCGGTGACCCAGGCGTCGTACGGTGCCAGCCCTTCCTCCAGCGGCTGGACCTTGCGCAGTGCGCAGCACCGGTCGGGGTCGCGGCGGTGCAGTTCGGGGCCGTACTCGGCGTCCTGCTCGGCGACGGTCTGCCGGGGCAGCAGGGTGACCAGGCTGACGTCCAGGACGGCGTCGACCGCGTCGCGGGTGCCGATGGTCTCGGGGAAGTGGTAGCCGGTGTCAAGGAAGACGACGTCCACTCCCGGCGCGACCCGCGCGGCGAGGTGCGCCACCACGGCGTCCTCCATCGAGGACGTGACGCACAGGCGTGAGCCGAAGGTGTCCACGGCCCAGCGAAGGATCTCCAGCGCCGGTGCCTCTTCCAGCTCCGTCCCGGCCCGGACCGCCAGTTGCTGGAGTTCGTGCATCTATGAGCCCTCTCGATACGTCCCCGGGCGTGGAGCCGGGGAAAGACAGGTGGAGAGCGCGCGTCCAGGCCTCACCGGGCTGTTGAACGGCAGGCGCAGGCTAGCCGGACGGACGGACACGTCGCTGACACCGCGCTGACCCCGTCCCTGGAGCCCCGGTGGGCCGTCCCGTGCCCAGCCCGTCGTCAGCGTCCGGTCAGCGGGTGCTGCCAGCATCCGGGTTTCGAAGGTGCCCGCGAGCGAGTAGAGAAGAGGCTCCGACATGGTGTCCACGGGAGCATCGGCGAGCCGGGCACCCGGCGCGGCGGAGGTCCGCCGGCTGGACCGGGTGATCATCAGGTTCGCGGGGGACTCGGGTGACGGTATGCAGCTCACCGGTGACCGTTTCACCTCGGAGACCGCGTCCTTCGGCAACGATCTGTCGACGCTGCCGAACTTCCCGGCCGAGATCCGCGCACCCGCGGGCACCCTGCCCGGGGTCTCGTCCTTCCAGCTCCACTTCGCCGACCACGACATCCTCACCCCCGGCGACGCCCTCGACGTCCTCGTCGCGATGAACCCCGCCGCACTCAGGGCGAACATCGACGACCTGCCCCGCGGGACCGAGATCATCGTCAACACCGACGAGTTCACCAAACGGGCCATGCAGAAGGTGGGCTACGACACCAGCCCCTGGAAGACGGCTCACTCGACGGCTACCACCTCCACCCCGTGCCGCTCACCACACTCACCGTGGAAGCGCTCAAGGAGTTCGACCTCACCCGCAAGGAGGCCGAGCGCAGCAAGAACATGTTCGCGCTCGGACTGCTGTCGTGGATGTACCACCGCCCGACGGAGGGTACGGAACGATGGCTGACGTCGAAGTTCGCCAGGAAGCCGGACATCGCGGCGGCGAACATCGCGGCCTACCGCGCGGGGTTCAACTTCGGTGAGACGACGGAGGACTTCGCGGTCTCGTACGAGGTGGCCCCGGCGACGTTTCCGGCGGGGACCTACCGGAACATCTCCGGGAATCTGGCCCTGTCGTACGGGCTGATCGCGGCAGCCCAACAGGCGTATCTGCCGCTGTACCTGGGCTCCTACCCGATCACGCCGGCGTCGGACATCCTGCACGAGCTGAGCCGGCACAAGAACTTCGGTGTGCGGACCTTCCAGGCCGAGGACGAGATCGCCGGGATCGGCGCGGCCCTCGGGGCGGCCTTCGGCGGCTCCTCGCGGTCACCACCACCTCCGGTCCCGGTGTGGCGCTCAAGTCCGAGACCATCGGCCTCGCCGTCTCGCTCGAACTGCCGCTCCTGATCGTGGACATCCAGCGCGGCGGCCCCTCCACCGGCCTGCCCACCAAGACCGAGCAGGCCGACCTCCTCCAGGCCATGTACGGCCGCAACGGCGAGGCCCCGGTCCCCGTCGTCGCTCCCCGCACCCCGGCCGACTGCTTCGACGCCGCCCTCGAAGCCGCCCGTATCGCCCTCACCTACCGCACCCCGTCTTCCTCCTCTCCGACGGCTACCTCGCCAACGGCAGCGAACCCTGGCGTATCCCGGAGCCGACCGAACTACCCGATCTCACGGTGCAGTTCGCCCAGAACTTCAATCATGTTCTCGACGACGGCACCGAGGTGTTCCGGCCCTACAAGCGGGACCCCGAGACGCTGGCCCGCCCGTGGGCGATCCCCGGCACACCGGGCCTGGAGCACCGGATCGGCGGCATCGAGAAGCAGGACGGCACGGGCAACATCTCCTACGACCCCGCCAACCACGACTTCATGGTCCGCACCCGGCAAGCGAAGATCGACGGCATCGACGTGCCCGACATCGAGGTCGACGACCCCGACGGCGCGAAGACCCTCGTGCTCGGCTGGGGCTCCACCTACGGGCCGATCACGGCCGCCGTGCGCCGTATCCGCAAGGAGGGCGGCCGGATCGCGCAGGCGCATCTGCGCCACCTCAACCCGTTCCCGCACAACCTCGGTGACGCCCTCGCCCGCTACGAGCGCGTCGTCGTGCCCGAGATGAACCTGGGCCAGCTCGCCACCCTCATCCGGGCGAAATACCTGGTCGACGCCCACTCGTACAACCAGGTCAACGGCATGCCGTTCAAGGCGGAACAGCTCGCCACCGCGCTGAAGGAGGCCCTCCATGCCCACTGAGGCACTCACGGTACGAGACTTCAAGTCGGATCAGGAAGTGCGCTGGTGTCCCGGCTGCGGTGACTACGCCGTCCTCGCCGCCGTACAGGGATTCATGCCGCAGCTCGGCCTGGCGAAGGAGAACATCGTCTTCGTCTCCGGCATCGGCTGCTCCTCCCGCTTCCCGTACTACATGAACACCTACGGGATGCACTCCATCCACGGCCGCGCCCCCGCCATCGCCACCGGCCTCGCCACCTCACGCCGCGACCTGTCCGTCTGGGTCGTCACCGGCGACGGCGACGCCCTCTCCATCGGCGGCAACCACCTCATCCACGCCCTGCGCCGCAACGTCAACCTCAAGATCCTGCTCTTCAACAACCGGATCTACGGCCTCACCAAAGGCCAGTACTCCCCACCTCCGAAGTCGGCAAGATCACCAAGTCCACGCCGATGGGCTCCCTCGACGCCCCTTCAACCCCGTCTCCCTCGCCATCGGCGCGGAAGCGTCCTTCGTCGCCCGCACCGTCGACTCCGACCGCAAACACCTCACCGAGGTCCTGCGCCAGGCCGCCGACCACCCCGGCACCGCACTCGTCGAGATCTACCAGAACTGCAACATCTTCAACGACGGCGCCTTCGACGTCCTCAAGGACCGCCAACAGGCCGAAGAAGCCGTCATCCGCCTCGAACACGGACAGCCCATCCGCTTCGGCACCGACGGCACCAAGGGCGTCGTCCGCGACCCGGCCACCGGCGACCTCACCATCGTCACCGTGACCGCCGCCAACGAGGCCGACATCCTCGTCCACGACGCCCACCGCACCTCCCCCACCACCGCCTTCGCACTCTCCCGCCTCGCCGACCCCGACACCCTCCACAACACCCCCATCGGCGTCTTCCGCTCCGTCGAACGGCCCGTCTACGACACCCTCATGACCGACCAGCTCGACACCGCCCTCGAACAACAGGGCAAGGGCGACCTCTCCACCCTCCTCGCCGGCGCCGACACCTGGACCGTCGCCGGGTCGAAGGTCCGGTAGGCGATGCTGCGTCCGGTGCCGCGTCCCGCCGGGCTCTTCGACCAGGTGGTGGACCGGCTGCGGCAGCAGATCACCTCGCAGGCCTGGCCGGTGGGCTCCCGTATCCCGACCGAACCGGAACTCGTCCGGCAGCTCGGGGTGGCCCGCAACACCGTCCGGGAAGCCGTGCGGGCGCTCGCCCACAACGGACTCCTGGACATCCGCCACGGTTCGGGCACCTATGTGGTGGCGACCAGTGAGCTGGAGGGTGATGCGACGCCGCTTCGCCGCCGTAGGGGAACGGGATCTCGTCGACGTACGCGACGCCCTGGAGGTGGCGGCGGCGAGGCTGGCCGCGCTGCGCCGTACGGAGGAGGACCTGCGGCGCCTGGACGGGCTCCTGGACAGTGGCACCGCTTTTCACCGGGCGCTGGTGGCCGCATCCCACAACGAGGCGCTGATCGCGCTGTATTCGGATCTCACCCAGTTGCTGCCGTACGACGAGGACCGGGCAGGCCGCGCCTGTGCCGGTCACGCCCGGCTGCTCACCGCCGTCCACGCGTCGGCCCCGCAGGCGGCCGCGGCGGAGGCGGTGTCCCACGTCCCGGCGTGGCACGTGAGCACCTGACCGGTCAGAGCGGAATCTCGAAGTGGACCGTGGCCACCCCGGGCCGTGCTCGCCGGTGGTGCGGGCGTCGAAGATCTCCTTGGCCAGGCCGCGCCAGAACGCCTCCGCGCCCTCGACGTCCACGTTGGTGTGCAGATAGAGGCAGTCGTAGCCGGGGTGCCGGCGACGAAGTCGCGTGCCCCGTTCACCAGGGTGCGCGCCAGGCCCCGGCGCCGGTGCTCCGGGCGGACGTAGACGCGGACGAGCTGGGCGGTGGTGCCGGACGGATAGCGTTCGGCCAGCCAGCGGGGGTGCGGCGGGTGGGCCGGGCCCCGTGAGTGGACGGCCGTGGTGGCGACCACCTCACCGTCGTGGACGGCCACCAGCAGGGTGTGCCGGGGATCGTCGAGGTAGGTGCCCTTCAGGTCCGTCACATCACGGTGCCAGTCGGGCACATAGCCGTAGCCGAACTCCTTGTAGAACGTGTCGAGCATGACGGACCGGGCACCGTCGACGTCCGCCGGTGTCGCGGGACGCACGGTGTGACCGGCGGGCGTGTTGCGACTCATCGGGGGTCCTTTCGTAGCGGGGGCCTCACAGTACCTGACAATGAAAATGATTACCGATATCGTGTCGACCGGTCGCGGCCCTGTCGTCAGGGCCGCGCCGTACGCGACGACACGAAATGGGGAGCCGTGGCTCATCTGCTGGTGGTCGAGAGCTGGGTCGGTTCGATGAGCAGGCTGCTGCCACGGGCGATCCGGGAGGGCGGACACGAGTTCACGTTCCTCACCCGCGACCTGCACCACTACCTGCGGTCCGCGCCGGAGGGCGTGGCGCACCCGCTGCTCGGGGCATGCAATGTGATCACCGCCGACACCAATGACACCGAGGCCCTGCTGCCCCGGGTACGGCGGCTGCACGAGGTGCTGGGCTTCGACGGCGTACTCACGTCCTGCGACTACTACCTGCCCGCGGTGGCGCGCACGGCCGCCGCGCTGGGGCTGCCCGGACCTGCTCCGGAGGCGGTCGGGCACGCCTGCCGCAAGGACGCCACCCGTCGGGTCCTGGCCGGGGCGGGGTGGCCGGACCCCGGTTCGCGGTGCACGAGGAGGCGGCCGAACTCGTTCGCGCCGCACGGGAGATCGGCTATCCGCTGGTGGTCAAGCCCGTCGACCTGTGCGCCGGCATGTTCGTGCGGCGGGTGGACGACGAGGAGCAACTCGCCGCCGCCGTCGGGGCGCTGGCCGGGTTCCCGGTCAACGCGCGCGGGCAGCGGCGGGTGCCCGCCGTTCTGCTGGAGGAGCTGCTGGACGGCCCGGAGGTGAGCGTCGAGACCGTGTCGCACGCGGGCGCGGTGCATGTCATCGGGGTGACGGACAAGAGCGTCGGCGGGGCACCCGCGTTCATCGAGACGGGCCATATGTTCCCGGCCGCGCTGTCGGCGGCGGACGCCGATGCCGCCGAGCAGACCGCGCTCGGCGCGCTCAAGGCGCTCGGGCTGACGGACGGCGTGGTGGCGCACACCGAGATCAAGCTGACGTCGGCCGGTCCGCGCGTGGTCGAGGTGAACCCGCGCCCCGCCGGGAACCGGATCACCGAACTGGTGCGGCATGTCACCGGCATCGACCTCGCCGCCGCCTTCGTCGACGTGTCCCTGGGCCGCGCCCCGACCTGCGGCGCACGGACACCGGGCTGCGCAGCGCCGCCGTCGGCTTCCTGGTGCCGGAGACGACGGGCACGCTGGAGGCGCTGGACGGTGAGCGGGTGCGGGCCGCGCCGGACGTACTCGAGGCGCGGTTCGCCGAGCCGGGGCGGCGGGTGAGGGCGGCCGGCAGCAACAACGAGTATCTGGGCCATGTGATGGCGGCGGACCCCGCCGGTCCCGGCGCCCGCGCGCGGGTCGAGGCCCTGCTCGACGAGGTGCGGGCCGGGCTGGTGATCCGATGAGCCCCACCGCCCCGGCGTCCGCCCGTGCGGCGACGACGTACGACGAACTGCTCGCCCTCGCCCGCGCCGGTGAACTCGGCCCGAAACCGGCCGGGTTGCGGATCTCCGTGGCCTTCACCACCCGGCAGGCCGTACGGCACGAGGGGCGGGGCACCGGGTACCGCAACGAGGTGCTCAGTCTGCGCCTCGCCGAGGCCGTCGGCAGTTGCGCGGTCGAGCCCGGCGCGCTGCCCGACGCCGCGGTGGAGGACTGCGTCGGCGCGGACGTGGCTCGGCTGCTGGAGCATCCGATGGCGCCGGTGCGGGTCGCCGCGCTGGACGCGTATCTGATGCACGTCACCCCGCACACCCCGGACAACGGGGCGCGGCCCGTGGCGCTGCCGTCCGGGACGTCGCTGGAGAAGTCCCGGGTCCGGGCCGACGCCGTCGCCGGGCTGCTCGTCCTGCCGCCCGGAGCGACGGTGCTCGTAGCCGGCGTGGTCAACTCCCTCCTCGAAGCGCTGCGTTCGCGTGGTCTGGGCTATGTCCCGTGCGACCTCAAGGGCGGGGTCACCGAGTGGGGCGAGCCGGTCGTCACCGACACCCTCACAGCCGCCGGCCGGTGCGACGCGCTGCTCGTGTCCGGGATGACGCTGGGCAACGGGACGTTCGAGCCGCTGCGGGAGCACGCGCTGCGGGAGGGGAAGCAGTTGGTGATGTTCGCCCAGACCGGGAGCGCCGTCCTCCCCCGCCTCCTGGGGCACGGGGTGAGCGCCGTGTGCGCGGAGCCGTACCCCTTCTTCTGGCTGGACGGCGGCCCCGGCACCCTGCACCGCTACCGCGTCGCCCGTCCGGGAGGCACCCGGTGACCACCGCCGCCGTACGCTCCGCCGCCCGCCCGGAACTGCTCACCCTGCTCGGCCGTACCCCCGTCGTGCGGATCACCGCCCCACTGCCCGGACCGCACCCCGGTTTCTGGGCCAAGCTCGAAGGGCTCTCCGCGGGCGGCATGAAGGCGCGGGCCGCCGTGTCGATGCTGATGGGCGCCCGTGAACGCGGCGAACTGCGGCCCGGCGCCCCGGTGGTGGAGTCCACCTCGGGCACCCTCGGTATCGGGCTTGCCTTCGCGGGACAGGCCCTCGGGCATCCCGTCGTGCTGGTCGGTGACAGTGAACTGGAACCGAGCATGCGGCAGTTGCTGCGTTCGTACGGGGTGCGGCTGGAGATCGTGGACCGGCCGGAGCCGCGGGGCGGCTGGCAGGCGGCCCGTCTGTCCCGGCTGCGCGACCTGCTGGCCGTACTGCCGGACGCGTACTGGCCCGACCAGTACAACAACGCGGACAACACCGCCGGTTACGCCTCCCTGGCCGCCGAGCTCGCCGCCCAGCTCGACCATGTGGACGTGCTGGTGTGCAGTGTGGGCACCGGCGGGCACAGTGCCGGTGTCATCGGGCCGCTGCGCAGGCACTGGCCCGAACTGCGCCTGATCGGCGTCGACTCCACCGGCTCCACCATCTTCGGCCAGCCCGCCCGGCCCCGGTTGATGCGCGGTCTCGGCAGCAGCATCCATCCGCGCAATGTCGCCTACGACGCCTTCGACGAGGTCCACTGGCTCGGCCCCGCCGAGGCCGTGGACGGCTGTCGCCGGCTGGCGCGGGGCAGCTTCGTCAGCGGCGGCTGGAGCACCGGCGCGGTCGCCCGGGTCGCCGCCTGGGCGGCCCGCGTCCAGCCGGGCGCGGTCGTCGCCACCGTCTTCCCCGACGGGCCGCACCGCTATCTCTCCACCGTCTACGACGACGACTTCACCACCGCCCACGGCGTCGACCCGGCCACCGCGGCCACCCGCCCGGTGCAGTTGCCGCACCCGTACGCGGCCGAGGCCACCGGCTGGGCCCGGTGCACCCGTGTCACCGACCCGCTCACCCGTCCGGAGGGGACCGGTGAGGACCACTCTGCGCACCGTGCGCCTCGAACTGGCCGAGCCGCTGCGGATCTCCCGCTCGACGATGTCCGCCCGTGAGGCGGTGTGGCTGAGCGTGGAACACGACGGTGCGACCGGTCACGGCGAGGCCGTCAGCAGCGTCTACTACGGCCTCGACGTCCACACCCTCGGCCGTCATCTCACCTCCCTGGGAGCGGACTTGGCCCGCTTTCCCGAACCGGAGTCGGCCCTGGAGGCGCTCCGGACCGGTGAGTTGGCCGCCGGGGACACTCCCCGGCCGTGTCCGCCGCCGTGGACGCGGCCCTGCTGGATCTCGTCGGCAAGCGCGCGGGCCGTCCCGTCCACCGGCTTCTCGGCACCGCCGACGGTCCCGTCGTGGCCACCGCGCGCACGATCGGCATCACCTCCCCGCCCACGCGGCGGCGCAGGCGCGCCGTCTCACGGCGAACGGCTTCGAAGTGCTCAAGGTCAAGGCCGGGGCGGCCGATCCCGAGGAGGACGTCGAGCGCGTACGGGCCGTCCGCGCCGCCGCCCCGAAGGCCCGGCTGCTCCTGGACCCCAACGGCGCCTGGAGCACCGCTCGGGCGACGGCGCTGCTCCCCGGTTCGCCGAACTCGGCGTCGAGGCCGTCGAACAGCCGCTCGCCCCCGGCGACCCGGACGCCCTCGCCGCGCTGGCCGCACGCTCACCGCTGCCGGTCGTCGCCGACGAGGACGCCGTGGACCTGGAGGACGTACGCCGGCTGGCCGGGCGGGTGCACGGCGTCAACGTCAAGCTCGCCAAGTGCGGCGGGGTGCACGCGGCCCTGCGCATCGCGGAGTCGACCGCCGGCAGCGGCACGGAGCTGATGCTGGGCTGTTCTGACCGCCAGCAGCCTGGGGCTCGCGCCCGCCGTGCACCTCGCCGACCGGGCCCGCTGGGCCGACCTGGACGGGCATCTGCTGCTCGCCCACGACCCGTGGACCGGCATCGGCGGCAAGGACGGCCGGGTGAGGACGAGCGGCCTGCCCGGACTGGGCGTCGCACCGCGGGAGGGCGACCGTGCGGACCTGGCATGAGATACGCCGCTTCCCGCCCGCCGTGCGGCTGCTGCTGGTCAACCAGCTCGGTGTGAACACCGGCTTCTATCTCCTCGTCCCCTATCTCGCCACGCATCTCTCGCAGGACCTGGGGATGTCGGCGGCCGTCGTCGGAGTCGTCCTCGGAGTCAGGAACCTCAGCCAGCAGGGCCTGTTCGTCATCGGCGGCTCCGCCTCCGACCGGCTCGGCGCACGCGGCGTCATCATCGCCGGGTGCGCCCTGCGCACCGCCGGCTTCGCGCTGTTCGCGCTCGGCGACGGCCTGGGCGTGCTGCTCGGGGCGTCCGTCCTCAGCGGTTTCGCGGGAGCGCTGTTCAACCCCGCCGTACGCGCCTATCTCGCGCGGGAGGCCGAGGACCGCAGGGCGGAGGCGTTCGCCCTGTTCCAGGTGTTCGCCACCACGGGTGCGCTGATCGGGCCGCTGCTGGGCGGCGCGCTGCTGCTCGTGGACTTCCGTACGTCGGCGCTGACCGCCGCCGGGATCTTCGCGGTGCTGACCGTCGCGCAGGCGCTGGTGCTGCCCGCCCGGAAGGCCGAGCCGAGCGCGGGCGGGGTCCTCGCCGACTGGCGGGAGGTACTCGGCGACCGCTCCTTCCTGGCCTTCGCGCTCGCCCTGTCCGGTCTGTTCACGCTGGAGAGCCAGGTGTTTCTGCTGCTGCCGGACGGTGCGCGTCACGCCACCGGCTGGGACGGCGCCGCCGGACTCGTCCTCGTGGTCGGCGCCGTCACCGGCCTGCTGTTCCAGCTGCGCCTCACCCGCGCGCTCAAACAGCGCGGGGACGGGGCCCGTTGGGCGGCGGTGGGGCTGGGGCTGATGGCGGCGGCCTTCCTGCCGCCTGCCCTGGTCGCCGGGGTGTCCGACAGCCCGGACGGTGGGGCCGACGCGGTGCTGCGGGTGCTGCCCGTGCTGGCGGGGGCGCTGCTGCTGCACCTCGGGGTCATGGTCGCCCAGCCGTTCGTGATGGACCTGGTCCCCGCCTTCGGCCGCCCCGGACTGACCGGCACCCGCTTCGGCGTCTTCTACCTGATCTCGGGCGTCGTGGCGGCGGCCGGCAACACCGCCGTCGGCTGGGCCATGGACTCCGGGCGGGACGGCGGCGCCGCGTGGCTGCCGTGGGCGTGCTGTGCGCTGGCCGGGCTCGCCTCCGCACTCGGTGTCGTACGGCTGCGCCGCCTGGGCTCGCTGCCCGCACCGCCGCATTCCGCCGTCCCCACGGCCGTACGAGGAAGGACCCCCGCATGAGCGGCAACCTGCTCACCGACAACCCGGCACTGTACGAGGCCCGGTTCCCCGACCCCGCCCGGCTCGCCGGGCGCTGGACGGAGGACTGTCTGCGGCGGCACGGCGCGGGACGGCGTGTGCTGGACCTGGGCTGTGGCACCGGCCGTGACGCCGCGTGGCTGCACGGCGCCGGTCGCGAGGTGACCGGCGCGGACCTCTCCGAGACCATGCTCGCCCACGCCCGCGACCATCACCCCGGACCCGCGTACGTCCGCGCCGATCTGCGCGGATTCGACCTGGGGCAGGGGTGTTCGACGCCGTGGTGTGTCTGGACAGCGCCCTGCTGTACTGCCACACCAACGACCAGCTCGACGGCTTCCTGGCGTCCTGCCGCCGCGCCCTGGCGCCGGGCGGGCTGCTCGTCGCGGAGATGCGCAACGGCGCGTACTTCCTGGGCCGGACCGACCTGCTCGACACGCCCCGCGGCAGCGAGTTCGTCTGGGAGGGCACCGTCCACCGGTCCGTCACCACCCTCACGGTGGACCGTACCGAGCAACTCCTGCGCCGCACACGCGTATGGACCACCGACGAGGGCTCGTCGCCCCCGTCGAGCAGCGGTCCGCGTGGCGGCTGCTGTTCCCGCAGGAGCTGCGCCATCTGCTGGCCGCGCACGGCCTCGAGGTCCTGGAACTCCACGACGGACCGGGGCCGCGCACCGAACCCTGTGGCACGAGGGCCTGTTCCCCGGCCGCACCACCGACGCCGACCGGCTGCATGTCGTGGCCCGTCTCCGATCCGAGGAATCCTGATGCACGACGACACGACCCGTTCCCTTCCCTTCTCCGCTCTGCGCCGGCGCGGCTTCCTCGCCGCGACCGGTGCGGGCGCGCTCACCCTGGCCGGCTGCGGCGGCGGCTCCGGCTCCGACGACGGCGACGGCGACGGCTCGCCGAGGAAGGGCGGGCGGCTGCGCGCGGCGTTCGCGGGCGGTGGTGCGAGCGAGACCCTCGACCCGCACCTCGCCAACCTGTTCGCCGACGCCGCCCGCGCCAAGGCCCTGTTCGACAAGCTCGCCGACTACGGCGCCGATCTGTCCGCCGTGCCCCGTCTCGCCGAGAAGTGGGAGCCCGGCCCGGCGCTGGACCGCTGGCGGGTCACCCTGCGCGAGGCCACCTTCCACGACGGCAGACCGGTCACCGCGAAGGACGTCCTCCACAGCTACCGCCGGATAGCCGACCCGAAGCGGGCGTTCCGCGCCAAGGCGTCCCTGGAGCCCATCGACCTCGACGCCAGCCGCGCCACCGACGAACGCTCGGTCGAGTTCGTGCTCAAGCGCCCCACGGCCGAATTCCCCAACATCCTGGCGGCGTTCGGCGCGTACATCGTGCCCGAGGGCGCCGCCGAGTTCGACCGGGCGCCGGTCGGTTCGGGGCCTTTCCGCTTCGTGTCGTTCGCACCCGGCCGTTCGGCGGTGTTCCGCCGCTACGACGACCACTGGGAGGGCGCCCCGCACCTCGACGAGATCGAGTTCCTGGTGGCGAACGAGGAGTCGGCGCGGGTGAACGCGCTGCTCGGCGGGCAGATCGAGTACGCCCACGAGCTCAACCCGGCCACCGCGCGCGCCCACGAGGACAAGGGGCAGATCGAGATCGTGCGGCTGCGGGGCAGTGCCATGCAGGCGTTCTGCATGAAGACCGACCGGCCGCCGTTCGACGACCCTCGGGTGCGCCAGGCGTTCTTCCTCATCGCCGACCGCCAGGAACTCGTCGACGGCGCGCTGTCCGGCGCGGGCGAGATCGGCAACGACCTGTTCGGCAAGGGCTACCAGTACTACGCCGACGGCCTCCCCCAGCGCGAACAGAACCTCGACAGGGCCCGCGCGCTGCTCAAGCAGGCCGGCGCCGAGGAGCTGAGGGTCACCCTGGACACCTCCGCCGTCGCCGCCGGATTCACCGAGGCCGCCGGGATCTTCCGCGACCAGGCGAAGAAGGCCGGGGTCACGGTCGAGGTGCGGATGGGCAGCAAGGACTCCTACTGGAGCGACATCCTCGACCGGGGCACCCTGTGCTGCTACCGCTCCGGCGCCATGCCCATCGAGGCGCACATCTCCCAGCGGCTGCTCACCGACTCCTCCACCAACGCCACCCGGTGGCGGCACAAGGACTTCGACGCGCGGTACCAGCAGGCCCAGTCCACCCGCGACCCGGCCGAACGCGCCGCCGTCTACCAGCAAATGCAGCGCCGGCTGTACGCCGAAGGCGGCTTCCTCGTCTGGGGGTTCGCCGACTGGATCATCGGAACCGGACGTCAGGTCAGGGGTTGAAGCTGAAGCGCCCGCCAACACGCTCGACTGGGCGCGCTTCGACAAGGTGTGGCTCGCGTGAGCGGACCACGCTCCTTCGTCGCCCGGCGGCTGCTGCTCGGCGTCGCGCAGACCGTGGCCGTGCTGCTGCTGGTCTTCGCGCTCACCGAGGCGCTGCCGGGCGACGCCGCGGTCGCCCTCGCCGGGGACCAGCCCGACCCGGCCCGGATCGCGGCCATCCGGGAGGCGATGGAGCTCGACCGGCCGGCCTGGGAACGGCTGGCCGGCTGGACGGCCGGGCTGCTCCACGGCGACCTCGGCACCTCACTCGTGTCCGGCCGTCCCGTGAGCCGGTACCTCGCCGACGCGTTCGGCCCCACCCTGCTGCTGGCGTCGCTGACCGTACTGCTGCTGGTGCCGGCCGGGTTCGGGCTCGGGGTGCTGGCCGCCCGGCACGCGGGCCGGCCGGCGGACCGGCTGATCAGCTCCGTGACGCTCGCCGTGTACGCGGTCCCCGAGTTCGCCCTCGGGGTGCTGCTGGTGACCGTGTTCGCGCTGCGGCTCGGCTGGCTGCCGCCGACCGCCGTCGGCTACGGCACCGGTCTGGCCGCCCATCCGGCCGCGCTGGTCCTGCCCGTGCTGGTGCTGCTGTCGCGGCCGGTGTGCTCGCTGGTGCGGCTGGTGCGCGCGGGCATGATCGACGCGCTCGCCTCCCCGTACGTGGCGCAGGCCCGGCGGTACGGCGTGTCCGGCGCCCGGATCCGCTACACCCACGCGCTGCCCAACGCGCTGGCGCCCGCCGCACAGCAGCTCGCCCGGACCGTCGACTGGCTGCTGTGCGGGGTCGTCGTCGTGGAGGCCCTGTTCGTGATCCCGGGGCTCGGCACCGTACTGCTGGGCGCCGTGGCCGAACGCGATGTGCCGGTGGTGCAGGGGCTGGCGTTGGTGTTCGGTGCGGTGACCGTCGTGCTGAACCTGGGCGCGGATCTGGTGGCGCACCGGCTGGCTCCGCGGGCGGGGGTGGCCGCGTGAGCCGGCTCCGTACGGGCCGCTTCGCCCTCGGTGTCACCGTCGTCGCCGTACCGCTGCTTCTCGCCCTGCTCGGGCCGGTGTTCGCAAGCGATCCGGGGCCTCGGGCCGTCTCGTTCACGCGGGGTGGGGGCATTGGCTCGGCACCGACTTCGTGGGCCGTGACGTGTGGCGGCAGGTCCTGCACGGCGGGCGGCCGGTGGTGCTGACCGCGATCGCGGCGACCGTCCTGGCCTATCTGGTCGCCCTTCCGGTCGGTCTCGTCAGTGCCCTCACCCGGCACCGCCGCCTGGAGGACCTGCTGATGCGGCCCCTGGACGTGCTGCTGGCCGTCCCGTCGCTGCTGCTGATCCTGCTGGCGGCCACGGTGTTCGAGCCGGGCGCCGTCGGCCTTGCGCTGCTGGTCGCCGTGGCCAATGTGCCGGACGCGGCGCGTCTGGTGCGGGCAGCGGGCGCGGAGGCCGCCGCCCGGCCCGCGGTGGAGGCGCTGCGCATGCAGGGCGAGACATGGTGGCGGATCGCCGTCGGCTATGTCGGCCGCTCCATGCTGCGCACCCTGGCCGCCGACGCCGGCACCCGGCTGACCGGCGTGCTCTACCTGGTCGCCACGGCCGCCTTCCTGGGTGTCGGTGTGGCGCCGGACGCCGCCGACTGGGCGGTCATGGTCGACCGCAACCGCACCGGACTGTTCGTGCAGCCGTGGGCGGTGGTCGTCCCCGCCGCGCTGATCGTCGCGCTGACGACGGGGACGAATCTGCTGTTCGACGCCGCGCTGGACAAGGGCGGCAGACGGACCGGGAAGGAAGCACGTCCGTGAACCACGAGCAAACGGTGGCGGCGGAGATCCGCGACCTGCGGGTGCGGGTCGACGGCCGGTCGATCGTCGACGGCGTGAGCCTGCGGGTGCTCCCCGGCCGGATCACGGCGCTGATCGGCGCCTCCGGCAGCGGCAAGACCACCACGGGCCTGGCTCTGCTCGGCGAATATCCGGCAGGCGCCGAGGTCACCGGCGAGGTACGGGTGAAGGGCGCCGGCCGGGTCGGCTACGTCCCCCAGCATCCGGCGGCGGCCCTGAACCCGGCCCGCCGGGTGTCGACGCTGCTGATGGACATCGCGCGGGCGCGGGTGCGTCATCTGCCTCTGCGCCAGCGCCGGTTGGCGGCGCGGGAACGCGTACTGGAGGCCATGTCCGAGGCCCAGCTCCCTCCGCAGCGGAGCTTCTGCGACGCCATCCGCACCAGCTCTCCGGCGGCCAGCAGCAACGCGTCGTTCTCGCACAGGCGTTGCTGCTCGGCGCGCGGGTCGTCGTCGCGGACGAACCGACCACGGGCCAGGACGCGCTGACGAAGAGCCGTATCGTCGAGCAGCTCACGGCGGTCAGGGCGCGCGGTATCGCGGTGGTGCTGCTCAGCCACGACCTGGACGTGGTGCGGGCACTCGCCGACGAGGTGGTGGTACTGCGGGCGGGCCGGGTCGTCGAATCGGGCCCGGCCCGGCGGATCCTGCTCGCTCCCCGGCACACCTGGACCCGCGAACTACTAGCGGAGCACCCGGAGTCGCCCGCCCTCGAAGCACCGCCCACCGCACGGCCCGTTCTCCGTATACGCGCCCTGACCGCCCGCCACCGGAACGGCTCACGCCCTGCCACCGTCGTCCTGCGCACCCCGAACTCGATCTGTTTCCGGGCCAGTCGCTCGCGATCGTGGGCCGTTCCGGCAGCGGCAAGACCACCCTGGCCCGCTGCGTCGCCGGACTGCACCGGGACCACGACGGCGAGGTACTCCTGGACGGCATTCCTTGCCCCGCAGCCTGCGCGACCGCAGCCGCGACCAGCTGGCGGCCGTTCAGTACGTCTTCCAGGACGCGCACGCCGCCTTCGACGAGCACCGTCCCGTCGTACGCCAGGTCGCCCGCACCGCCGTACGGCTGCGCGGCGCCGACGAGAACACGGCGATCCGGGAGGCGCTGACCACCCTGGCCGGCCTCGGCCTCCCGGAGGAACTGGCCCACGGGCACCCCGGACGGCTGTCCGGCGGCGAACTGCAGCGCGCCGCACTCGCCCGCGCCCTGCTCGCCCGCCCCCGTGTCCTCGTCTGCGACGAGATCACCTCCGGCCTCGACTCGGTCACCCGCCGGGGCATCCTGGACGTGCTCACCGAACTGGTCCGTCACCGCGACGGGCTCTCCCTGGTGCTCATCACCCACGACCTGGCCACAGCGGCCCTGGCCCACCGCATCGCCGTACTCGACACCGGCGAACTCGTCGAACAGGGCCCGGCCCGCCAGATCCTGACCACGCCGGCCCACCCCGTCACCGCGTCCCTGGTGGCGCGGACTCGGGCGGGCGGGACGACCGCGTGACACACACGAGCAGCTCTGTCACGAACCGGTCGAACGCTGTTCGGCCAGGGCTGAGTCGGCGGACCCCGGCCGACAGTTCCCTCTCGTCCTCTGTTCCTCGGTGCCGCACGGGTTGATCATGAGGTGATGACCACAACACCGTGGAGGTGCTGAATGACAGTCTCGATCCGGCCTGCCGCGCCTGAGGAAGCGAGCTCCTTATCTGATCTAGCGCTCCGCTCGAAGGCTCACTGGGGGTATGACGCGGAATTTCTTGAGTCATGTCGGGAGGAACTCACCCTCACGGATGCCGAACTGGACATTCGTCGCACGACTGTTGCCGAGCGAGACGGCAGCGTTGTGGGATTCACGACCTTGGAGGGTGAGCCGCCGCAGGGCGTCCTGGGCATGATGTTCGTCGACCCGGACGCGATCGGACAGGGCATCGGGCGTCTGTTGTTCAGCCATGCTGTGGAGACTGCGCGAGCGTCGGGATTCACCCGGTTCACCATTGACGCGGACCCGAACGCTGAGCCCTTTTACCAGGCCATGGGGGCATCCTTGCCAGCCGGGTTCCTCCGGGTCGATTCCTGGCCGCACCCTCGCCCAGTACCTGCTCGAGGTTTCGCGCTGATGGCAGCCTTCCGTCCCATCGGGCTGAGGTCCCCGGCGGGTGGGCCTGCGGGTCATGGGCGCGATGAGTGCCCAGGCCAGATGTGCTTCAGAGTGTTGCGGGAGACGCTCGGGCCTTGAACACCGTGGTCGCTCCTCTGGAGGCACCTGAGACACGCGGCCGCCCATCACGCTCACACCGCACGCGACCGAACCGGTACTTCGACGTACCCGGGCTCGCTGTACGGGTCGTGTACGGGCTTGTACTGGTCCGGTCGCGTGTCCTGGGACCGGCGAGCCGGGTTGGTAGGGACAACTCGCGGATCTGGGGATGTGGTGTCAATGGCGGCCCGCCAACAGAAGAAGCCGTGCAACGGCGACGACGACAAGCCGGCGATCTGGGCCGGTTACGGCAAACTGGTCAGGCTCTTCCGGGACAGGGCGGGGCTCACACAGCAGGCCCTGGCCGATGCCGTGCAGTACTCGTACGAGCAGGTCGCCTCCATCGAACAGGGCCGCCGCCCGGCGAAGGCGGCGTTCACGGAGGCGGCGGAGAGGGTGCTGGGGGCGGGTGGGGTGCTGGCCACGCTCCAGGACGAGGTGGAACGGGCGAAACTGCCGACCTTCTTTCAGGACTTCGCGCTCATCGAGACGGAGGCGGTCAGCCGGTTCTCCTACGACCCGTTGCTGGTTCCGGGGCTGCTTCAGACGGAGGCGTACGCGCGGGAGCTGTTCGCAGGGCACTGCCCGCAGCTCAGCGAGGAGACGGCCGAACAGCATGTGGAGGCGCGGCTCAACCGGCAGAAGCTGCTGACGCGGGCGCCAATGGCGGAGCTGAGCTTCGTCATCGGCGAGGCGGCACTGCGGAATCCGCTGGGGAGCGCGGACGTGATGCGTGAGCAACTTCAACACCTGCTCCAGCAGGGAGGTTGCGCAACGTGGAGGTGCAGGTGATGCCCACGGTTCGGGGTTTCCATCCGGGGCTGAACGGGCCGATGGTCGTGCTGGAGACGCTGGAGCACAGGCAGGTGGGGTACTTCGAGTCACAGGGAGTCGGTCTGGTGATCTCCCATGCCGCAAAGGTAAGTTCGCTCGGGCTTCGGTATGGCAAGCTGCGGTCGCAGGCCCTCAACACCGAGGAGTCGGCGCGACTCATCGAGCGCATCGCAGGAGAGCTATGACCACCGCATACGCAGGCGTCACCACACAACTGTGCTGGCGGAAGAGCAGCTACAGCGGGTCCGACGGAGGGATTGCGTCGAGGTCGCCCCGGCCTTCTCGACCGTCTACGTCCGGGACTCCAAGAATCGCGCCCTGCCCTCGATCACCGTGAGTGCGGAGCGGTGGACCGCGTTCGTCGGGTTCGCCGCCGGCCGGTAGGCGGCGGGCCGACGTCACCCTTCCCGCCGGCGAGGCCGACCACGGGAGCCGGCCTCCGCCAGGTCGTCGTGAGGGGATCAGTGGCCGACCGAGAACGTCGCGTCGGCGCGGTCCGTAGTGGTGCTGACCGGGTCGACGCGCAGGGCGTAGTCGGAGTGGCGGATGTAGCGGGTGGGGTAGTTGTGGGAGCGGAAGGAGGACCAGGACGCGTCAGCCAGACCGGCCACCCGGTGGAAGGTGGCGTCCTGGGCGAACGCGCTGGTGCCGTCGTTCGCGTCGAGGCGGAGCGCGTAGTCCCAGTGCCGCAGATAGCGGGTGGGGAAGTTGACCGACTGGAACGAGACGCCGGAGGAGTCCGCCAGGCCGGGGACGAGCTTCCACTGGGAGTCGGTGTACGGGTCGAAGGGGTAGGGGTCGATCCGTGCGAGGTAGCCGGAGTGGCGGACGTAACGGTCGGGGAAGTTGTACGACTTCAGCCGGTTCCAGGCGGGGCGCCCCAGCGGGACAGCAGGTTGGTGTACTCGGCGGCGGTGATCGGGGCGATGGTGCAGTGCTTGGCGTTGACCGGGTGGGTGTAGAGCCGCTGGTCGACCGGGGTCCAGGTGCCGGCGGCGAGGTTGGTGGTCTGCCAGGCGTAGAAGACGCCGTTGGGGGTGTAGGTGTCGCCCCACAGGTACCAGGTGTTGGAGGTCAGGGACTTGACGAGGGTCGGCGCCTCCGTGCCGCCGTGGGCCACCGACGTGCTGAACGGTGTGAAGCTGCCCGGGTTCAGTGAGGTGGAGCGGGCGCCGACCAGGCCCCGGTGCTGCTGCTCTTAAAGTAGAGGTAGTTGACGCCGTTCACGCCGACGGCCATGTCGCCGTCGATGATGTCGTAGCCGGGGTCGAAGAACACCTGCGGTGCGGAGACGGTCGTGAAGTCGCTGGTGTAGTTGACCATCAGGACGCTGTGGCCGCTGCTGTTGACCGACGAGTAGATGATCCCGTACTGGCCCCGGCTCGCGTCCCAGAAGGCCTCCGGGGCCCAGCTGTGGGTGACCATGTCGTGCAGGTGGGGGCGGCGGTAGTTGGTGAAGGAGCGCAGGTCGGCGGAGTCCCAGACGTGGATCGTCTGGCTGTTGTAGCCCCAGTCGGTGCCTTTGAGGTCGGTGGCGATGACGATGAAGCCGCCCTCGCGCTTGCGCAGGATGAACGGGTCGCGCAGTCCGCCGGCCCCGGCGGTGGGGGTGACGACGGGGTTGTTCTGGTTGAGCGGCGTCCAGTTGAGGGAGTCCGTGCTCACGGCGAGGTGAAGGCCGTAGTCGGTGCCGAGGCCGCTCGGCGACTCGGTGAAGTAGCCCATGACGTAAGCGGAGTCGGCGGCTTGGGCGGACCGGGCGCCGAGGGACAGATCGGCGGCCAGGGCCGCCGTCGTGGCGGCGGCGGCACCGAGGAACAGTCTGCGGGACGGCAGGGCCTGGCTGTGCGGGCGTGCGCTCATCGGCTCTCCAGGTGGGTGCGGGGCACATGACCGGTATGTTCGATATCTCAAACACAGTTCGATAAGCCGGTCAGAACCTAGAGCCGTTGACTGAGACCCGTCAACACCCGCGACGTGCCCCGCCATGCGGTCTCTCAGCGCGGGGAGGCGGGGGCGAGCGCCCTGTCCAGGAGGGCCCGGAGCAGAGCCGGGGTCGGGGTGCCGTGGACAGTGTGCTGGTCGAGGAGCGGGCGGTCGGCGCGCCGCGTCACCGCAGGGCGCGCCTCAGCGCGGGCATGAGACGGAGTGCGTTGTCGCGGTTGATGCCGCGGCGTTGGTGGTCGGTGAAGGCGGGGTCGGTCTCGACGGCCGGCACCGTGTAGCCGGTGATGACGTCGGCCGAGGCGGCCGGCCAGTCGGTGCCGAAGAGGACCCGGTCGGCACCGGCGGTGGCCACCAGAGTGCCCGAGGGGCCAGTGGGCCCGCCGTGTCGTAGAAGAAGCGGTGGAGATGGTCCCGTACCCGGGCTGCGTCGAGGGGCGGGGTGCAGAAGTCGCCGAAGGCCGCCATGCGGGTGGCGATCTGCGGAAGGAACCCGCCGGCGTGCGGCAGGACGACCGACAGGTGCGGGTGGCGGTCGAGCGTCCCGGTACGGATCAGGTTCACGGCGGCACGCGTGGTGTCCAGCAGGAAATCGCACATGAAGTTGGGAATCCCGGGGACGGTGGGCACGCCGGGTGGTCCGCCCGGGAGGTCGAGCGGGTGGGTGAAGAGGACGGCGGCGCGGTCGTCGAGTTCCGCGAGGAAGCGGTCGTACGCGGGGTCACCGAGATAGACCCCGTTGTAGTTGGCCTTCACGCTGACTCCCACCGCACCGAGGTCGTCGTAGGCACGTCGCAGAGCCCACGTGGTCACCTCGGGATGATCCAGGACGGCGGGGGCGAGGACGGCGAAACGGCCCGGGTGTGCGGCCATCAGGCCGGACATCGCCTCGAAGACGACCGTGAGGCCCTCCCTGGCCTGTGCCGCGGAGCGGTAGCGGTCCTGCATGGTCGGGTTGAGGACCGCGGTCGCGATTCCCACCCGGTCCATCAGCGCCAGGGTGGAGTCGAGATCCCAACGCGCCCACCACAGCAACTCCTCCCGCCGCACCAGGCCCTCGCGCTCGGCCCAGTCCACCCATGCCGGAGCGGTGAAGTGATGGTGGACGTCGATCCTTGCCCGGCGGCTGTCACCCCGTTCCCCGAGCCCTGCGGCGGCTTTTCTCTCCGGCCTGCGCAGTGGCCCCGCCCCCAGCGGAGACGGTGGTCGCCACCGCCCCACCGGCGACGAGCAGACTCCGGCGGCTCATGGCCCGTGTCGATTCAGGCATCCGTGTACCCCATCCGTAGCGCCCACAGCGTGCCGCACCACGATGGCCCCACGGCCCGCCCGCGATCGCCACGGCGTGCTCTGTTCGCGGCCGGTTCCCCGGACGGACGCGGTCCGGTCCACAGGGGCCGGATCGGCCGGCTCGTGCCCGGCGCCGCACCGGAGGGCCACCGGCTCGCCCCTGCCTGCGGGCCGGCTATGACCACCACCGGACCGGACGGCGCCCTGTGGTTCACGGAGTGGGGCGGCGACCGTGTCGGCACCGTCACCGCCGAGGGCGTGATCGAGGCCCGGTCGAGGAGATCCGTGTCGCGCGGGGGCGAGGTCCGCGGGCCTGAACTCATCGGTCAAGGACCCGGCGCGACGTCTGGAAGCCCCGAAGCGCCGGGCGGACTCCGCATGGACGTGAGCCAAGTCCGGAAGCCGGTAAGCACTTTTCGGACAAAGTGCGGGCGATCCGGGTGAGCGGAGACAACCCGGAGGGTGCCCAACGCCCTCTCCTGACCCGAACAACGCGACCCGCGTCAGTCGGGGTCGTGCCGCTTGTCCATGATCCCTGACCCACTAAAGAGCCGGAAGCACGAGGACAGATGACCAGACTCCAGAAGGGCCGCCGCATCGGCCGCCTGAATCGCCCCTCCATCGCCATCGCCGCGGCCATCGCCGCGGCCGCGGGCGTCGTCGCCGCCGCGCCCGACGGGAAGTCCGAGGAGCCGACCCCGAAGCTCAGCCTGATCGCCGCCTCCACCTCCGTCACGCTCGACTCGTGGAAGGAGGAACCCGGGGTCTGGCTCGACCTCGGAACGTACCTCACCTCCGAGAACGGCGCCTTCGAGTTCAAGGTGACCCGGAAGTCCTACAAGGACCCGATCGTCGCCCAGCAGATCATCCGGGACGGGAAGAAGACCCGGTCCAGGACGCTCCCCGCCGGGCTCGTGAACGACTTCTCCGGTCTGCCGGACTTCATTCAGATCACCCTCACCGACGAGTCCGGCTCGACGGTGCTGGAGAAGAGCGAGACGTTCTGCCCCAACAACGCCTCCGGTCGCGTACGGCCGGACGCCCCTCCAACTCGCGGTATCCGGAGAGCTGTCCGACGAACCCCTTCACCCTCGGCTCGGTGTGGGGCGTCGAGAACGGCTGGGCGTCGAACACCTACTCGGCGTTCTATACCGAGGAGCCGACCCAGCTCGCCGCCGGCACCTACACCGCCAAGATCGGCGTGGCCAAGAAGTACCGCGACCTCTTCGGCATGGCCGACGAGCCACAGACCGTCAAGGTGGTCGTCCGCGAGCGCAGCTGGGAGGAGGAACGGGGTGCCGACGCCCGCAGCTCGGCGAAGACCACCGCCTCCGGGCACGGCGCCCACGCCGAACACAGCGAGCACAGCGAGCACGGCGCGCACGCGCAGCACGGGGCCGCCGCGGACACCCCGCCCCCGGTGCCGTGACGAGCGGCGCCGGCCCCTCGTACAACGCCGGCCACGGGCCCTACCCGTCGGCTCCGCCCGCCCTGCCGTGGGCGGCGAAGAGGAAGTCCCTGGGGCTGAAGGCCCTCACCTCCTCCGACGTCGGTGACAGCCCCGGCCAGACCGACGGCTCGCGGCAGGCACCGGGTGTCCAGCCCAACGCGAAGCGGCCCGCGGGCAAGGCATCCGTGCCCGACGTACCGAAGCCCGATCTGCGCTCGCTGCCCGCGTTCGGCATCACCGTCAGCGACGGCTACGAGGATGTGCCCGGCAAGGACTACCTCGCCTTCAGCGCCAACGTGTGGAACGCGGGCCCGGCCAAGCTCGTCGTGGACGGCTTCCGCTCCCGGGGAAGGAGGTGATGGACGCCTACCAGTACTTCTACGACACCGACGGCAAGCAGGTCGGATACACCCCGACCGGCGGCATGGAGTGGGACCCGCGTCCCGGCCACATGCACTGGCACTTCCTGGACTTCGCCAGTTACCGGCTGCTGTCGGCCGACCAGAAGGAGACGGTGCGCAGCGGCAAGGAGGCGTTCTGCCTGGCCAACACCGACGCCGTCGACTACACGGTGAAGAACGCCCACTGGCACCCGACCAACACGGACCTGTCCACCGCGTGCGGCCAGGAGAACTCCATCTCCGTCCGCGAGGTGCTCGACGTCGGCTCCGGTGACACCTACACCCAGGACCTGCCCGGCCAGTCCTTCGACATCACGGACCTGCCGAACGGCACGTACTACATCCAGGTCCTCGCCAACCCGGAGAACCGGCTCAAGGAGACCGACCACAGCAACAACAGCGCGCTGCGGGAGGTCATCCTGGGCGGCGAGAAGGGGCCCGTACGGTGACGGTCCCCCGCACCACCTGGTGGACGCCAACTGACCCGCCCGTGACGGCCGGGGCGGCCCCGGAGACGAACCGGAGCCGCCCCGCGCCGCGTCCACGGCTTCCTCTGCCCCGAGGCGCCGGCCGGATCGTAGAAGTCCGTCGTGGACGGGCCCCACCGGTCCGAGGGGACCGCCGTGGGCGGGCCCCTCGGGCCGGTGTCCGAAAACGCCGATCGGAGCGGACCTCCCGCCGTACAGCCGGGAGACTCGCTCCGATCGTTGTCCGGACGGGGCCGGTTACTCGCCCGCGGCCGCCTTCTTCTTGCGGAGGAAGAACATCGCCGCACCGCCCGCGGCCAGCAGGGCCACGGCGACGCCCGCGATCAGCGGGGTCGCGTTGGAGCTGCCGGTGTTGGCGAGGTCGCCGTCACCGCCGGTGGCCTCGTCGGAGGTGCCGCCGGCCGGGCTCGGGGCCGAGGACGGGGTGTCACCGCCGGTGCCCGGGGTCTCCGTGCCCGGGGTGCCCTGGGTCTTGCAGTCCAGGACGCCCTCGAAGCGCTCCGAGAAGCCGTTCGGGCCCTTGACGGTGATGTCGTACTTGGCGTCCTCGTCGACCGGGACGGTCACGGTCTTGGACTCGCCGGCCCCGATCGTGTGCTCGGTGCCCGCGAGTTCGAAGGTGAACGGGGAGTCGCCCTGGTTGTTCGCCGTGACGTCGACGCCGTCCTTGGCGCAGTTCTTCTCGGCCGTGACCGAGGGGATGGCGCCCTTGGTGGCCCAGTTCGCGGTCGCCTCGGCGGTGACCGTGGACTCGCTGGAGCCGGCCAGGATCTGCGTCTGGCTCTTGCTCGGGCTCGCGAACGCGCGGCCGACCGGGATCTCGGTGGTGGCCTGGACCGTCAGCGCGGCCGAACCGTCGGCCGTGCCCTCGGGCACGTCGAAGTACAGCTCGGTGCCGTCACTGGCGGACGTGACGGCCTTGCCGGTCTTGTCGGTCACCTTGACGCCGGCACCGGCCGCGTCGGCGGACGCGGCGACGGAGACCTGACCGGCGTCGGTGCGCACGGTCACCGGGCCGAGCTTGCCGCCGGCCTTGCCGGAGACCGCGTTGGGCTCCAGCGTGAGGGAGGTCTTCGGCTCCTTCAGGTTCTGCGCCTCGGCCTCGAGCCAGTCGGCGAGCTTCTCGGCCTGCGCGTCGCGGGCCTCGACCTTCGCGCCGTCCGAGAAGCGCCAGATGGCCACCTGGGTGCCGGCCGCCGCGGTCTTGGCGGTCAGCCCCTCGGCACCCGACTTCTGGCCCAGTGCCGCCAGGTCGCCGATCTGGGGGTACGAGTTCTCGAGGATCCAGAGGATCTTGCCGGCGTTCCCGTTGCCGCCGAGCGAGGTACCGGCCCAGGGGTCTCCAGGTACTTCGCCTTGTTCTGGGTCGGGTTGTGGATGTCGATGCAGTACGTCCTGCAGACGGCCGCTGCCCTCGACGTTCATCTCGAACAGGCCGGCGGCGATGTTCTGGGTCTTGCCGCCGCCCAGGTCGAGCTTGGCCGAGTCGAACGTCTTCAGCCCGTCGAGCGTGGCGACCGCACCTCCCTGGTGGTGCGTGTCCCCTCGTCGGCGGCGGCGTTGCCCGCACCGGCGAGAAGGCCCATGGTGAGCAGTCCGGCCGTGGCCGCCCCTGCGGCTATACGCCGTCCTGTGGTGCGCCGCCCGGTCGTGGCGGACGCGGAATGAAGAGCAAACACAGATTTCCCCTCCGGCGGGACCCGCATCGGGACACACGAGATGTGTTCACACGAGATGCGCGGTGAAAGAGTCACGCCAGTCGTCTCAAGTGCTGGACCAGCACACGGGGATCCTATGGATGGAACGGTTCCGGATCTTCGTTCCGGACGCCGCGCGGTCAATCCGAATCGGAAACGTTACGTGGCGCGACCGGAGTGTCCTCATCCATCCAATCTTCACAAGCCGACCCGCAAGTTCGCACATCTACTGACGAGTTGGGCATCGGCGGCGGTATACCTGCGAAGTGACCTTCTCCGTACGACACGTTCCGTTTGCCGCGCCGGGTGCTCCCGGCACGGGCATCCCGCCCGCCGGACGCGGCAGGCTCGTCCCGCATGAACAGCCGTTGCAAACAACGGAGTTAGCGCGATGTGCCAGCCGTGCGCCGACGACCGCGAGGGTCCGGGGACACGGCCCGGACGGGTGGCCCGACGCCCCACTGACCACCCCCGTTCCCGGCAGTTGTCCGGCGTTTTCGAAAGTAGGCACAAATTCCACACACCTCTCTTCATACCGGCCCTGATGGTCTAGATTGACCTTGCTTCAGCCGTTCGGACACAAGGTGACCAGTGATGACCCTGGGTGCGGGGAGCATCCGTTATTTCTGGTGTTGCCGGGGTGGGCCGTCCGACCGGTGCTGAAAGGGCCGGCACGGCAGGTGCGGGAGGCGGGGGCCTCTCGTGGGGGAGAACGGTGCGGCGCGGGGGCGGGGGCCTCCCGGGTGGAGAAACGGTGTCAGGGGAACACGTCGAACCACTGGGAACCTTGGGGGTTCTGTGCGGCAAGGGGGATTACTCAGCCCGTTTCCGTCGGAGCGGGGGCGTTTGGCGAGCAGATCGGTCCGTCAGCCGGCGGTCGACTGGGAACACCGGTACCGCCGGACCGTGATCACCGGCGACGCCGTCACCACAGCCGTCGTGGTGGCGTCGATCGGCAACTTCTTCGGGGCGCGGGACGCGGCCAACTGGCATGAGAAATGGGGGATTCTGGCCTTCGGCACCTGGCTGCTGGTGCTGGGGGCGCTCGCGGTGGGCAGGGCGTGGTCCCCGGCCGTGCTGGGCCAGGGAGCCGAGGAGTTCCGCCGGCTCGGGCGGGCGCTGTTCGCGGCGACCGTCGTCCTGGCGCTCGGCGGGATAGCGCTCACCTCGCGCAACATCAAGCTCTGGATCTTCGTCGCGGTGCCCGCGATCGCGATCGTCAGCATGACCGCGCGGTATCTGCTGCGCCTGTGGCTGCACCGGCAGCGCAAGGAGGGCCGGTGCCTGAGGCCGGTCCTCGCCGCGGGCAGCCCGGACACCGTGCACGATCTGATCGCCCGCACCCGTAAGTTCCCACACCTCGGCTGGCGGGTGGACGGGGTGTGCACCACGGACGGTCTCGGGCCCGACGGCGGCCATGTGGACGGGGTGCCGGTCATCGGCCGGCTCGCCGACGTGGCGGGCCGCGTGCGCCGGGACGGCTACCGGGTCGTCGCGGTCACCCCGGACCCGCACTGGTCACCGCACCGGCTGCGGCGGCTGGCCTGGAACCTCGAGGGCAGCGACGCGGAGATGGTCGTCGCCCCCGTGCTGATGGAGGTGGCCGGACCCCGGCTGCACATCGACGCGGTGCTCGGAATCCCGCTGCTGCGGGTGAGCATGCCGGTCTTCACCGGGGGCCGCCGCGTCGTCAAAGGGGTCGTCGACCGGCTGGGCGCGGCGGTCCTGCTGCTGCTGTTCTCGCCGCTGATGGTGGGCGTCGGGCTGCTGGTGACGGCCACCAGCCGGGGCGGGCCCTTCTACAGCCAGCGCCGGGTCGGCAAGGACGGCCGCGAGTTCACCATCCTCAAGTTCCGCACCATGGTCGCCGGCGCCGACCGGGCCCGTGCCGGTCTGGCCGGACTCAACGAGGGCGCGGGCCTGTTGTTCAAGCTCCGCCGGGATCCGCGGGTGACCCGGGTGGGCGCGGTGCTGCGCCGGTACTCGATCGACGAACTCCCGCAGCTTTTCAACGTCATCACCGGATCGATGTCGCTGGTCGGCCCGCGGCCTCCGCTGCCGGAGGAGTCGGCGGCGTACGGCCCCGACATCCGGCGGCGGTTGCTGGTCAAGCCGGGCCTCACCGGTCTGTGGCAGATCAGCGGGCGCAGTGATCTGTCGTGGGAGGAGGCGGTACGGCTGGACCTGCGGTACGTGGAGGACTGGTCGCTCGCCCTGGACACGGTGATCTTGTGGAAGACGCTGCGTGCGGTGCTCTACGGGCAGGGGGCCTACTGATGGACGGCGCGCGGACCGCAGGCCGAAGGGGCCTGCCGTGGGGAGGAACGGGTCATGAGAGTCAGCGTGTTCGGGCTCGGCTACGTGGGCTGTGTGTCGGCCGCGTGCCTGGCGAGCATGGGGCACGAGGTCGTCGGGGTGGACGTCAACCAGGTGAAGGTCGACCTGGTCAACGACGGCAAGGCCCCGGTGGTCGAGGAGCGGATCGGGGAGCTCATCGCCGACGTCGTACGGAGCGGGGCGTTACGCGCCACCGACGACGTACGCGAGGCGGTCATGGCCAGCGAGGTGTCGCTGGTCTGCGTGGGCACGCCGTCGGAGCCCAACGGCAGCCTGTGCACGACCTACTTGGAGCGGGTCACCGAACAGATCGGTGCCGCGCTGGCCGAGCGGGGCGGGCGCCACACGGTGGTGTTCCGCAGCACCATGCTCCCGGGCACCTGTCTGAACCTGCTGCTGCCGATCCTGGAGAAGTACGTCGGCGGCACGGCCGGGGTGGACGTCGGGGTGGCGGTCAACCCGGAGTTCCTGCGCGAGGGCAGCAGCGTGCGGGACTTCTTCGACCCGCCGAAGACCGTCATCGGCGAACTCGACCCGGCGAGCGGCGATGTGGTGGCGCGGCTGTACGAGAGCCTGCCCGGCGAGGTGTTCCGGGTGCCGGTGCCGACGGCCGAGGCGATCAAGTACGCGGACAACGCCTTCCACGGTCTCAAGATCGGCTTCGCGAACGAGCTGGGCGCGGTGTGCCAGGCGCTCGGTGTGGACTCGCACCAGGTGATGGACGTCTTCCTGGCCGACCGCAAGCTGAACATCAGCCCCGCCTATCTGCGGCCCGGCTTCGCCTTCGGCGGCTCCTGCCTGCCCAAGGACCTGCGCAGCCTGGTGCACGCGGCGCAGCGGGCCGATGTGTCGGTGCCCATCCTCTCCCATGTACTGCCGTCCAACTCCGCGCATCTGGAGCGCGCGGTGGAACTGGTCGAGCGGACCGGGAAGCGCCGGGTGGGCCTGTTCGGGCTGTCCTTCAAGCCCGGCACCGACGACCTGCGGGAGAGTCCGCTCGTCGAGCTGGCGGAGCGGCTCTTCGGCAAGGGGTACGACCTGCGGATCTTCGACGCCCATGTGAGCCTGTCCCGGCTGCTGGGCGCGAACCGCGAGTACATCGAGACCCGGCTGCCGCATCTCGCGCAGCTCCTCGCGGACTCCGTCGACGAGGTGCTGGAACATTCCGAGGTGTGCCTGGTCGGGACCAGGGACCCGGCCGTGCTGTCGGCGCTGCCCCATGGCGGCGGCGGCCCGGTGATCGTCGATCTCGTCCGCCTCCCCGACGCCGAGGCGCGCCGGGCCGAACCGGGATACATGGGCCTTGCCTGGTGACACGACGTTCCACGACACGGCCGGTGGTGGCGCCGGCCGTCGCGCGCTGATCCTGGTGGAGAACCTGTCGGTGCCGTTCGACCGGCGGGTGTGGCAGGAGTGCGCCACGCTGCGCGACGCCGGCTGGGAGGTGCATGTCATCTGCCCCCGGGGGACCAAGCGCGACACGGAGCCGGAGGCGGTGATCGACGGGATACGCATCCACCGCTACCCGTTGCGCGCCGCCACCGGCGGGCCGGCCGGCTATCCGCGGGAGTACGGATCGGCGCTGTGGCACACCGTCCGGCTGGCCCGGAAGGTCGGCCCGGTCGACGTGGTCCACGCCTGCAACCCGCCCGACCTGCTGTTCCTGCCCGCCCGGTGGCTGAAGCGGCGCGGGGCGCGGTTCGTCTTCGACCAGCACGATCTGGTGCCGGAGCTGTACCTGTCCCGGTTCGACCGCGGCAAGGACCTGCTGTACCGGGCCGTGTGCGCGCTGGAGCGGGCGACCTACCGGGCCGCCGACGTCGTACTCGCCACCAACGAGAGCTACAAGGACGTGGCGGTGCGCCGGGGCGGGCGGCGGCCGGAGGACGTGTTCGTGGTGCGCAGCGCGCCCGACACCGACCGGTTCCACCCGGTGCCGCCCGAGCCGGAGTTGAAGCGCGGCAAGCCTCATCTGCTGTGCTATCTGGGCGTGATGGGGCCGCAGGACGGGGTGGACTACGCCCTGCGGGCGCTGGCGAAGCTGCGCGACGAGATGGGGCGGACCGACTGGCACGCCGTGTTCGTCGGCGGCGGTGACACCTTCGACGCGATGGTGGAGCTGTCCCGGCGGCTCGGGCTCGCCGGGCAGGTGCAGTTCACGGGGCGCGTGCCGGACGCCGACCTGGTGCGCTACCTGTCCACCGCGGACGTGTGCCTCTCCCCGACCCGCGCAATCCGCTCAACGACGTCTCCACCATGAACAAGGTCCTGGAGTACATGGTGATGGGCCGGCCGATCGTGTCGTTCGAGCTGAAGGAGGCGCGGGTCTCCGCCGGTGACGCCGCCCTCTACGCGCCGGCGAACGACGAGAGCGCGTTCGCGAAGCTCATCGCACGGCTGCTGGACGACCCGGAACAGCGGGCCCGGATGGGCGAGATCGGCCGGGAGCGGATCAACGGGGCGCTCGCCTGGCGGAATTCGCAGGCGGCGCTGCTCGCCGCGTACGAGGCCGCCTGCCGTGACCGGGCGCCGCTGGCGGGGACGGCCCGGACCGGGCGGGGAAGAGGCTGCGCCGTTGAGCGAGGACACCATACGTCTGGTCACGATCGGCAGGATCGTCCGCCGGCGCCGGCGGCTCCTCGTCGTCCTCACCGTGGTGGGGGCGCTCGTCGGCTACGGCGTCTCCGTGCTGTTCCCGCCGCGCTACACGACCTCGGCCTCGGTGCTGCTGCCGGGCGCGTGGGAGGAGCGCGAGCTGCTGACCCGGACGGAGATCGCGACCAGTTCGGTGGTGGTCGACCGCGCGGCCGCCGCACTCGGCTGGCCCGGTGTGGACGGCGAGGAACTGAAGGACCGGGTGACCGCCAAGGCCGCCGACGGCAACATCATCGAGGTCTCGGGTACGGCCGGGACACCCGGGCAGGCGCAGCAGCTCGCCGATCAGGTGGTCCAGGAGTTCGTCGCGTTCAGCGCGCGGCTCGCGGACGACACCACCGACCCGGAGGCGTCGGCGCGGCCCGAGGAGCTGCGGCAGCTCGTGACACGGACCAGCCGCCGTATCACCGAGCTGGCCGACGCGGCCGATCCGGGAGCACCGTGGAGAGCGTGCAGACCCGTACCGAGCTGGCGGAGCTGCGGACCGCCTTGCAGGAGGCCATCACCGCGCTGAACGAGGCCGGTCCGGCCGGCGCCAAGGCGAACATGGTGGTCATGGGTCCGGCCGCCCGGCCGTCCGGTGAGGCGCCGCCCACGCGGGTCCAGCTGACCGTCGGCGGGGCGCTGCTGTTCCTGCTGCTCGCGGTCGTCGGCCATCTCACGGCCGCGCGGATGAGCCGCCGGCTGCGTGGCGAGCCGGAGATCGCCTCGGCGCTGGGCTCGGCGCTGCTGGGCTCGGTCGACGTGCCCGCGGAGGGGCCGCGCTCGGGCCGCGGGGCCGTGGCCGGGGGCCGGGGTCCGCCGGCTTCTGGGTGCCGATGTCCGCTGGGAGCTGCCCGTTCCGCCGGTCTCCGCCGACGAGGCCGGCCGGCGGCTGCGCTCCCGGCGGGTGCTCGCCCGGCTCCGGGGCCGGCTGCCCGCTCCCCGGCGGCTGCTGGCCGTCGTCCCGGACGGCGACGGTATCGCCCGTCTGGCCGCCGGACAGCTCGTCACCGAGGCCGACGGCGATCCCCTGCTGCGGGTGGTGGAGGTCCCGGTGTCCCGGCCGATGGTGCCGGACTCCGGTGAGGAGTCCGGTGCCGTCGTGGTGCTCAGCGCCGGCCACTGGACCGCCGGGGAACTCTCCGGCATCGCGGAGGCCTGCGCCGACGCCGGACACGAGGTCGTCGGGGTCGTCCTCGCCGCCCCGGTCCGGGACCGGGCCCGTACGGCGCGGTCCGCCGGCCGTCCGCGGGACGCCGCCGCACCCGCGCTCGCGGGGAGCCACGACGCGTCGGGAGGTACAGGGTGACGACACGTACGAGTGCGGAGTCACCGGCCGCCGCTCCGCTGCTGGATCTGCAGGTGCTGGTGGTGGCGGTGCGCAGACGGCGCCGCCTGTGGGGGTCCGTGGCGCTGCTGGGGCTGCTCGCCGGCGGTGCGGTGGCGGTGCTGCTGCCGGAGCCGCCGACGGCGGTGACCAAGGTGCTGGTCGCGCACGAGCAGGACCAGCCGAACGATCCCGGCACGCTGATCCGTACCGACGTGGCGCTGCTGCACACCACGCGGATCGCCGATCAGGCGTTGCGGTCCCTGAAGTCCCCGGAGAAGCCCGAGGACTTCATGGAGCACTACACGGGGCCGGGCTGACGAACAATCTGCTGGAGATCACCGCGACGGGCGACAGCGACGCCCAGGCGGTGGCCCGTGCCGAGGCGGTGGCCAAGGCCTTCGTCGCCGACCATGTGCGGCGGATCCGGGAGGCCGCGGACGCGGAGGCCAAGACCCTGCTGGCCCAGCGTGACCGGCTGCGGGACGAACTCGCGGACGTCAACGAGGAGATCGGGGACGGAGAGCCGAGGAGCGATCCGAAGGCGGCGGCGGACCTGGAGTCGCTCTTCGCCCGCCGGGCCGAACTCACCGCGCAGATAACGGACTTCGGGGACCGGGCCGGCGATGCGCGGATCGGTACGCCGCAGCTCGTGGCCGGCACGCAGATCGTGGACGCCCCTCATGCCCTGCGGCAGTCGCTGCCCAGGACGCTGGCCACCGACGCCGTGATCGGGCTCGTCCTCGGGCTCGTGCTCGGGCTGGCGGTGGCGGCGGTCGGCGCGGTGGTGGCGGACCGTCCGGTGCTGCGCCGGGACATCGCGGCGCACCTCGGTGCCTCGGTCCTCGCCGAGCTGCCCGGCCGGCCGGGCGGGCCGTTGCGGCGCCGCCGGTTCCGGGGGCCCGGACGCGGCTCACCCTGTCACTGGCCCGTACCGTGCGCGGCTCCGCCGAGCCGGTGTCGCTGCTGGAGCTGGGGTGTGCGCGCGGCGCGAGCCGGATCGCCCTGGACGTCGCCAGGGAGGTGAGGGCGCACGAACCGGTGGTCCTCGTCGACGGGCTGTCCCGCCCGCTCCTGTCCCGGCGCCGTCCGAAGCCGGGTGACCCCGAGGTGGCCGCCCGCGCGGACGAGACGGGTCCGGGGCTCCGCGTCGGCGTCGGCTCGGTGGCACCCGGCACGGCATGGACCGACCTCCCGTACCTCGGCACCCGGGCCGTGCTCGTCGTACGGGCCGGGCACGCGGGCACGGCGTGGCTGCACACCGTGGCGCGGCAGCTCGCGGACCAGCATGTGGCGGTGATCGGTGTGGTGCTGATCGACCCCGATCCGCGGGACCGGACCGACGGCACGCTGTGGGACGGGCCGCGTACCGCGCGGCGCGACCGCGGCACACCGCCGCCGGTCCGGCAGACCGGGCAGGATCGGCCACGGGCGGAACGGCTGCCGACGCCGGCCGGCCGGGTCCCGGACAGCGAGCAGGAGGCACGGTAGAACATGTGCGGCATCGCAGGCACCTACCGGTGGCCGGACGGGAAGGCCGTGACCGACCGGCTCACCGATGTCCTCGCCCACCGGGGCCCGGACGGAGCGGGCCGGTACAGCCACGCCGCCGGTGACGGCGAGGTGCATCTCGGGCACCGCCGGCTGGCCATCATCGATCCGTCGGAGACGGGCGCCCAGCCGATGGCGTCGGGCGGTCTCGTGCTCACGTACAACGGCGAGCTGTACAACGCGCCGGAGCTGCGGGCCGAGTTGGCGGCGGCGGGGGTGCGTTTCCGGGGCACGTCCGACACGGAGGTGCTCCTCGAGGCCTGGCGGCGCTGGGGCACGGACTGTCTGCCCCGGCTGCGCGGTATGTTCGCGTTCGGGGTCTTCGACGAGCGGACCGGTGAACTGGTGCTCGCCCGGGACCAGTTGGGCATCAAGCCACTGTTCCTGCTGCGGCGTGGCGAGGGGCTGGTGTTCGCCTCCGAACTCAAGGCGCTCGCCGCCGTGACCGGCGGGAAACTGGAGGTGGACCACGCGGCCCTGGTGGCGTCGCTGCTGTACTACTGGGTGCCGGACTCGCGGTGCGCGTTCCGTGAGGCGGAGAAGCTGCCGCCGGGGAGCTGGCTGCGGTGCCGGCCCGACGGCCGGGTGGAGCGCGGACGGTTCTGGAATCTGCGGGACGTCGCCGCCGAGGCGCGGGAGCGGGCCCGTGGCGGTGCGCTGCCGGATCTCGCCGCCGTCGTCGAGGAGTCGACCCGGCGCCATCTGCTCTCCGACGTGCCCGTGGCGACGTTCCTCTCCGGCGGCCTCGACTCCAGCTATCTGACCGCGCTGGCGGCCCGCGAGCGGCCCGGGATCTCCGCCTACACGATCGGGTTCCGCGCCGAGGACGCGAAGTTCGAGGCGATGCCGGACGATCTGCGCTACGCCCGGCAGGTCGCCGAGCGGTACGGCGTCGATCTGCACGAGATCGAGATCGCCCCGGACGTGCTCGATCTGCTGCCGCGGATGACGTACCACCTGGACGAGCCGATCGGCGATCCCGCCGCGATCAACACGTTCCTGATCTGCTCGGCCGCCCGGGAGGCCGGGGTCAAGGTGATGCTGTCGGGGATGGGCGCGGACGAACTGTTCGCGGGCTACCGCAAGCACCTGGCCAATGTGCTGGCGCTGCGCTACCAGCGGGTGCCGCGGCCCCTGCGGCGCGGGGTGTCGGCGGTCGTGGACCGGCTGCCGGTCGCCTCGGCGGCCCGGGGTACCGGTCCGTGCGGTTCGCGAAGCGGTTCCTCTCCTTCGCCGAACTGCCGGAGGAGACCGCGTTCCGGCGCAGCTACACCATGTACGACCGGGGTGAACTGCTCGGCCTGATCGACCCGGACCTGGCGGGCACGGTCGACGACGTGCTGACCGAGCACGCGGACGTCTACGAGGACAACGCGCTCGACGACTTCGTCAACCGTATGTGCCTGGGCGACGCCCGGATGTTCCTGCCGGGCCTGAACCTCGCCTACACGGACCGCTCCAGCATGGCCGCGTCGACCGAGGTACGGGTGCCGTACGTGGACGTCGAGGTGGTCAGGGCGGCGTTCGCCTTCCCCGGCGACCGCAAGATCGCCGGGCGGCAGGGCAAGGCCGTGCTCAAGGAGGCGGCCACGTCCGTGCTGCCCCGGAGATCGTGTACCGGCCCAAGGGCCTGTTCAGCGCGCCGCTGCGGGCCTGGATGAGCCGGGACCTGGCACCGCTGGTGCGTGAGGTGGTCAATGACGGCGAGCTGGTGCGGTCCGGGTTCCTGCGCCGGGACGCGCTACGCCGGATGGTCGCCGAGGACGCGGCCGGACAGCAGGACTTCTCCAAGCATCTGTGGCATGTGCTGACCCTCGAGTACTGGTACCGCGGCGCGGCCTCCGGGCCCGGCCGGGCTCCCTGACGGCGTGGGGACGCGGCGTACGGAACGGCGTAGAGAACCGGCGTAGAGACGAAGAGGACTTCGGTGAAACAGGTCGTACAGAACTACAAGAGCGGCGAGCTGGCCCTGCTCGACGTGCCGGTGCCGGGATGCAAGCCGGGCGGTGTGCTGGTCCGCAGCGCGTATTCGCTGATATCCACCGGGACCGAGCTGATGAAGGTGTCCGAGGCGGGCATGTCGATGGTGGGCAAGGCCCGTTCACGGCCCGACCAGGTGGCCAAGGTGGTGCAGAGTCTCGCCACCAACGGGGTGCCCGCCACCTATCGCAAGGTGATGGGAAAGCTGGACTCCTATACACCGCTGGGCTATTCGCTGTGCGGGGTGGTCGAGCGGGTCGGTGCCGGGGTCGACGACGTGAAGGTGGGCGACCTCGTGGCCTGCGCGGGCAACGAGCACGCGCTGCACGCCGAGGTGAACTGGGTGCCGAAGAACCTCTACGTCCCGGTGCCGGACGGGCTCGCGCCGAGGCACGCGGCGTTCGGCACCGTCGGGTCGATCGCGCTGCAGGGTGTCCGCCAGGGCGAGTCCCGGCTCGGCGAGGTGGCTCTGGTGATCGGCCTGGGGCTGATCGGGCAGCTGGTGGCGCAGTTGCTGGCCGCCTCGGGGTCCGGGTGATCGGGGCGGACCCCGACCCGGCCCGCTGCGAGCTCGCCGAACGCCTGGGCGCGGCCGCCTGCGGCGACCCGGCGTCGGCGGCCGTGGAGAGCGCCGTCGCCGAACTCACCGACGACCGCGGCGTGGACCAGGTGTATCTGGCCGCCGGCGGCGGCAGCAACCAGCCCGTCGAGCTGGCCGCCAGGCTGAGCCGCGACCGCGGCCGGGTGATCGACATCGGCAAGTGCAGCCTCGACCTGCCCTGGAACGCGTACTACGAGAAGGAACTCGACGTCCGCTTCTCCCGCAGCTACGGCCCCGGGCGCTACGACCCGGAGTACGAACTCGAGGGGCGGGACTACCCGATCGGCTACGTCCGCTGGACCGAGCGCCGCAATCTGGCGTGCTTCCTGGACCTCGTCGCCCGCCGCCGGGTCGACGTGGAGCCGCTGGTCTCCCACACGGCCGACTTCGCCGACGCGGTGGAGACGTATCAGAGCCTGAAGGACGGCGGCCTGAAGGCGGTGGCCGTGCTGTTCCGCTACCCCGGCAGCCAGGAGACCGAGGCCGAGGCCGAGGCCGAGGCCGGAGCCCCGGTGGTGACCGTGCCGCCGGTGCGGGTCAGGCGGAGTCCGGCGAGGGCCGTGAAGACACCGGTACGCCTCGCGTTCGTCGGCGCCGGCACCTACGCGACCTCGATGCTGCTGCCGCACCTGGCCCAGCGCGACGGCGTCGAACTGTCCACGGTCGTCACGACGACGGCCCTGTCGGCGGCCAACGCCCAGCGGAAGTTCGGCTTCCGGGAGGCGACCACCGATCTCGACGCCGTGCTCGGTGACGCGTCCGTCGACGCGGTGTTCGTGGTCACCCGGCACAGTTCCCACGCCGAGCTGACCCGCAGGGCACTGCTGGCCGGAAAGGCGGTGTTCGTGGAGAAGCCGCTGGCGCTCACCGAGGACGAACTCGCCGGTGTGCTCGCGGCGGTGGAGGAGTCCGGCAACGACCGGCTGCAAGTGGGCTTCAACCGCCGCTTCGCGCCGCTGCTGCGGGAGGCCGGGGAGCGGTTCGGCGCCCGGAGCGGGCCGGGACACCTGCGCTATCTGGTCAACGCCGGCCGGCTCGACCACGGCAGCTGGTATCTGCGGCAGGGCACCGAGGGCTCCCGGTTCGCCGGTGAGGGCGGGCACTTCATCGACACGGCGAGCTGGCTGCTCGGCTCCGGCCCGGAGTCGGTGTACGCGGTCACCACGCCCGGCGGCGAGGACCTCCAGGTGGTGCTGCGCTACCCGGACGGGTCGACCGCCACCGTCGGCTATGTCACCACCGGCCCGTCCGGTTTCCCCAAGGAGACCCTGGACCTGGTCGCGGAAGGCCGCGCGCTGCGGCTCGACGACTTCGTGCGCGCCTCCGTGTACGACGGCCGCAAGCGGTGGGTCAGTTCGCGGCTGCCCAAGACGCGGGACAAGGGCCAGTCCGCCGAACTGGCCGCGTTCGTGCGGGCGGTGCGGACCGGCGGGCCGATGCCGGTGCCGCTGGAGTCGCTGGTCGCCACCACGGCGGCCACCCTCGCCGTACCGGCCGCCCTGGCCGCGGGGGCGCCGGTGACGCTGGCGGGGCCGCGATGACCATGAGCACGGCCTGGTACCTGCGGCGGCTCTCCCGGATGGGGTCGCGGGAGATCGGCGGCCGGGTGGGCGACACGCTGCGCCGACGGCGGTGGCGGTCGGTGGCGCCGCCGGCCGGCCCGGAGGCGCCCGGCGCCCGGTTCACCGCCGTACTGCCGGCCGAAGCGCTCGCCGCGGTGCCGCCGGACGCCGTGAAGCGGCTGGTCGCCGAGGCGGACCGGCTGATGGGCGGGCACGGCGGGTTCTTCGGGGTGGACCGTGACGATCTGGCCGGTCCGGACTGGTCGTACGACCCGAGGACCGGGCGGCGGGCCCCGTCGGGCTACGCCTTCGACGTGCCGTACCGGGACGAGGACGCGGTCGGGGACATCAAGCAGATCTGGGAGCCGTCCCGGCACCAGTTCCTCACCGTCCTCGCCGCCGCGTACGCGGTCACCGGGAACGAGCGGTACGCGGAGCGGGTGGACGGGCTGCTGCGGTCGTGGTGGGCGGCCAACCCGCCGCTGCGCGGGGTGCAGTGGACGAGCGGTATCGAGCTGGGGATCCGGCTGCTGTCCTGGGTGTGGATCCGCCGGCTGCTCGACGGCTGGCCGGGCGCGGGGGCGCTGTTCGAGGACAACCCGGTGGCGCTGCGGCAGATCTGGCACCACCAGCGCTGGCTGGCCGCCTTCCCCAGCCGGGGCTCGTCGGCGAACAACCATGTGATCGCCGAAGCCGCCGGGCAACTGGCCGCGTCCTGCGCGTTCGGCTGGTTCCCGGACACGGCGCGTTGGCGGGCCGGCGCGCTGCGCTCGCTGGAGCGGCAACTGCGGCACAACACCTTCCGCTCCGGCCTCAACCGTGAACTGGCCACCGAATACCACGGGTTGGTGTTGGAACTCGGTCTGGCGGCGGTGGCCGAGGCGGATGCCGCCGGCGTGCCGGTGCCCGCGTCGGTCCGGCTGGTGCTGCTGCGGATGACCGACGCGCTCGCGGCCGTCGTGGACGACGCGTCGCGGCCGCCGCGCCAGGGGACGCGGACGACGGGCACGGTCTGGTCGTGGACGGCGCGGGCACCGGCCGCTGGGGTTCGCTGCTCGCCACCGGCGACGCCGTGTTCGGGCGGCTCGACTGGTGGCCGGAGGTGACCGGCACCGATGTGCGCACCCCGCTGCTGGCCGCGCTGATCCGGCCGTACCCGAGGAGCGGTACCGCGCGCCCGGCGAGCAGGCCGGGGCACTTCGCCGACGCGGGGATGACGATCCTGCGCGGTCCCGGCGGGATCTGGTGCCGCTGCGACGGCGGTCCGCACGGGTTCCTGTCGATCGCCGCGCACGCCCACGCGGACGCGCTGTCCGTGGAGGTACGACACGACGGGGTCGAGGTGCTCGCCGACCCGGGGACCTACTGCTATCACGGACAGCCCGAGTGGCGGCGGTACTTCCGCTCCACCCTCGGCCACAACACCCTCGAGCTCGACGGCACCGACCAGTCCGTCTCCGGCGGCCCGTTCCTGTGGACCCGGCACGCGCGCAGCCGCGTCCTGGCCGCGGACGCCTCCCGCTGGTGCGCCGAACACGACGGCTACCGGCCCTCGGTGCACCGCCGCAGTGTGGAACTCAAGGCGGAAACAGGAGAGTTGAAGGTGGTCGACGAGGTGCGTGGCGCGCGCCGGCAGGTGCGGCTGGCGTTCCACCTCGGCCCGGCGGTCACCGCGGACCTGACGGGCGACCGGGCGCTGCTCACCTGGACCCGGACGGCGAGGACCGCTCCGCCGTGCTCGAACTGCCCGCGCGGCTGTCCTGGCGGGCGCACCGCGGCGAGAGCGAGCCGCCGCTGGGCTGGTACTCCGCGGGCTTCGGCCGCAAGGAACCCGCCACCACGCTGATCGGCACCGGATTCACCGACGGCACCGGGGAGTTCGTCACCGTACTCGGGTTCCAGGGCTAGGGGTGTCGTTTGGATCAGGTCGGCTCCCGTGAGCGGTGCTCCGCAACCAAGCCGAGCGGGGTCTGGTGTCGTGCATCGCAAGGCGGAGGAGGGCGACAGGGCGGAGCCCTGGCAACCGACGACAACGCGGCGAGGTGCGGCACCAGACCCCGCGACCCCGACAAGATCCAGACGACACCCCCTAGGAGAGGAGGACACGTGGGGAGCAGGTGGCGGGCGTTACCGCTGGCGCTGGTGCTGCTGGCGGCGGCCGGCTGCGACGGCGGTACGCCGGACGACGCCCGGCCGAAGCCGACCGCCGTGCCGAGCGCCGCGCCCACCTCCGCGCCGGCCGCGTCCGTGGCCTGGTGTGCGCCCGGCCCGCGGCCGGTCCCGCGAAGGCGCCGGCGGGCGCGGTGAAGGTCGACCCCGCGGTCCCCGGTGATCTGGCCGCCAAGACGAAGAGCAGCCCCGCGCGCACCACGTTCTGGCTCGCACCCGGCACCCACCGGCTCGACTCCGACCCGTACGCCCAGGTCGCCCCCAGGAGGGGAACAGCTACCTCGGCGCGCCGGGCGCGGTGCTCGACGGCCGCGGGACCAACCGGTACGCGTTCGGCGGCACCGCGCGGGACGTCACCATCAGCCATCTGACCGTGCGGCGGTTCGTCGCGCCGCGCAACGAGGGCGTGGTCAACCACGACTCCGCCGACGGCTGGAGGATCGAGCACGCGACGATCCGCGACAACTCCGGCGCCGGACTGATGGCCGGCGCCCGCCAGGAGGTCCGCGCCAGCTGTCTGCGCGACAACGGCCAGTACGGCATGAACGCGTACAAGGCCGGCGACTCCATCAGGGACCTGGTGGTCGAGGGCAACGAGATCACGGGCAACAACACCGGCGACTGGGAGCGGCGGGAGGAAGGCTGCGGCTGCACCGGAGGCATCAAGTTCTGGGCCGTCGACGGCGCCGACATCCGCGGCAACTGGGTGCACGACAACCGCGGAACGGGCCTGTGGGCGGACACCAACAACAACGACTTCCTCATCGAGGACAACGTGCTGGAGGCCAACGACGGGGCCGCGCTGATCTACGAGACCAGCTACAACGCGGTCATCCGCGAGAACACCGTCCGGGGCAACAACCTGGTCGAGGGCCGCAAGTACGCCGACCGGGGCGACACCTTCCCGTTCGCGACGGTCTACCTGTCCGAGTCCGGCGGTGAACCGCGGGTCCCGGCCCGCACCGACCGGATCGAGGTGTACCGGAACCTGCTGGAGAACAACTGGTCCGGGATCACCCTGTGGGAGAACGCCGACCGGTTCTGCAACAGCCCGGCCAACACCTCCTCCGGCGACTGCACGCTCCTGGTGGAGAACACCGACCGCTGCGCCCAGCCGGGGATCGCCTCCGAGCCGCTCTACTCCGACTGCCGGTGGCGGACCCGGCGGGTGGACATCCACGACAACCGCTTCGTGCTGGACAAGTCGGTCCTCGACTGCACGGAGAAGTGCGACCGCATGGCGGTGCTGGCCAACTACGGCACCTACCCGGACTGGTCGCCGTACAAGGGCGAGCGGGTGGCCGAGGCGATCACCCTGGAGCAGCACAACCGCTGGCACGACAACCTCTATGTCGGACCGTGGCGGTTCGTCGTCCACGACCCCAGCCAGGTCGTCGACTCCACACAGTGGCGGGGCCCGCCGTACCGGCAGGACACGGGCAGCACGTTCCGCGCGCGGGGCGGTGACTGAGATGAACGAGGAGCGCACGCCGAAGACGGTCGGGACGGTGTGGGGACTGCTGATCCTCAACACCCTCGGTTCCACCGGGGCGGAGACCATCGTCCCGCTCCCCGCTCCCTGATCCAGATGGCCACCATGGGCGCGCTGGTCGCCGCGTTCGTGCTGGCGCTCGCGGTCAACCTGCGACTGCGCGTGCGGCCGAACGCCTACCTGTTCCTGCTCACCCTGCTGCTGGTGCCGAGCGTGCTCTCCAGCGCGGACCTGGGGTCCGGGTTCGGGGCGCTGTTCCGCTGCGCCCGGCTGGCGCTGTTCATCGGGACGCTGTGGCTGCTCAGCCGCTGGTGGGACGGCGGTCTGACGTTCGTACGGCATCACATCCGGATGTACTTCGCGGTGCTCGCGTCGGTCGCCGCGGGCGCGGTGATCTCGCCGGGCGCCGCGCTGCCCGATCTGTACGGCGGGCGGCTGGTGGGCGCGCTGTGGCCGCTCACCCCGCCGCAGATCGGGCAGTACGCGGCGGTGATCATCGGGCTGACCGTGCTGCTCGTCCTGGGCGGCCGGACCGACCGGAGGAGCGCGGCGCTGGTCGCCGTACCGTCGCTGGTCCTGCTCGGGCTGACCCACACCCGGACGGCCACGCTCGGTCTGCTCGCCGGGCTGCTGCTGGCGATCGGCTCGCTGGTGCTGACCAGTTCGGCCGCCCGCCGGTTCTTCGCCTGGGCGGTGCTGTGCGCGGCCGTGGCCGCGGTGGGGTTCAGCTCGTGGCTTCAGTCGTGGTTCCTGCGCGGGCAGAGCCAGGAGAACTTCGCCAGCCTCACCGGCCGGCAGAAGGTGTGGGACGCGCTGCTGGCGGCGCCCAGGTCGACCTTCGAGTTCCTTTTCGGCGCGGGTCTGGGCGACAAGTCGTACGGCGGGCTGCCGATCGACAACTCCTGGCTGGCCGTCTTCCAGGAGCAGGGCATGACCGGTGTCGTCCTGGTGGCCGCGTTCATCGCCGTGCTGGGCGCGGTGGCGCTGCTGCGGCCGCCGTCACTGGCGCGGGCCTGCGCGATCTTCCTGATCAGCTACTGCGCGCTCGCCTCGTACACCGAGGCCGGGCTGGGCGACGCCTCGCCGTATCTGCTGCATCTGGCGCTGGCCGCCTCCCTGCTCGCGGCGCCGGCCGCGGACCTGTCCCCGGCGCCGGAGGCCCTCGACGACGTGTCCCGGGCTGGGCCCGGCGAACGGAGGTGACGTGAGCATGCGTGTCCTGGTGGTGCACAACCACTACGGCTCGGCGCAGCCGAGCGGGGAGAACAAGGTCGTCGGCCAGGAGGTGGCGCTGCTGCGCGGCGCCGGCCACGAGGTCGGGGTGTTCGAGCGGCGCAGCGACGACATCGCCGGCCGGTCCCTGCCGGGGAAGGTCGCGGTGCCGCTCCTGGTGCCGTGGAATCCGGGGGTCCGCAGGGAGCTGGCGGCGCGGCTGCGCGCCGAGCGGCCGGACGTGGCGCACGTCCACAACGTGTTCCCGCTGCTGTCGCCGTCGGTCCTCGCGGCCTGCGCGGACGCGGGGGTGCCGGCCGTCGCGACGCTGCACAACTACACGCAGGTCTGTCCGCCCGGCACGCTCCAGCGGGACGGCCGTCCGTGTACCGAGTGCGTGGGGTCCGCCCCGCTGCCCGCCGTCCGGCACGGCTGCTACCGGGACTCCCGGCTGGCGACGGTGCCGCTCGCGGTGAGTCTGGCGGCCAACCGGCGGCGCTGGTGGACCGGTGTGGAGCGGTTCTTCTGCATCTCGGCGGCGCAGCGTGACGTCCTGGTGGGGGCCGGTATGCCGGCCGGGCGGATGGCGGTGAAGCACAACTTCGTGCCCGACACCGACGCCCGCCGCTCGGGCCCCGGCGAGCATGTGCTGTATCTCGGCCGGCTCGCGGAGGCCAAGGGCGTTCGGCTGCTCATGGCCGCCTGGGACGAGATCGCCGCCGGGGGCGGTGCGGGCGTGCCGCTGGTGATCGCCGGCACGGGGCCGCTGGAGGCGGAGGTGGCCGCCTGGGCGGCGGGCCGGGACGACGTGCGGTACGTCGGTTTGTACGGGCCGGAGCAGTGCCGGCGGGCGCTCGCTCGGGCGGTCGCCGTGGTGGCGCCCTCGACCTGGCTGGAGGCGTTCGGGCTGGTGGTCGTGGAGGCGATGGCGGCCGGGGTGCCCGCCGTCGCCGCCGGTCACGGCGCCTTCACCGAACTCGTCGAGGACGGGAGGACCGGGCTGCTGCACCGGCCGGGCGACGCGGGCTCGCTCGCGTCCTGTCTGCGCCGGATCACGGCCGAAGGGGACCACAACGCGGAGTGGGGCCGGGCGGCCCGGCTCCGTTACGAACGGGGCTTCAGCCCGGCCGTCGGGCTGGAGCGCCTGGTGGAGGGGTACCGCACCGCGATCGCGGGGCGGTCGGCACTGGCTCGCGGCGGGGACCCCCGCGCGGGCAGGGGATGGGAACAGCAGATGACACGATGCCGACTCTGCGGCTCGGAGGCGATGGCGAGCGTCGTCGACCTCGGGGCGACACCGCCGTGCGAGAGCTTCCTCGCCGCGGAGCAACTGGACCGGCCGGAGCCCGCGTACCCGCTGCATCTGCGGGTCTGCACCGAGTGCTGGCTCGCGCAGCTCCCGCCGCTGATCACGCCGGAGGACACGTTCAGCGAGTACGCGTACTTCTCCTCGTACTCGCACTCCTGGGTGGAGCACGCGCGTACGTTCGTCGAGGGTGCCGTGGAACGGCTGGGCCTCGGCGCGGACTCGTTCGTGGTCGAGGTCGCGAGCAACGACGGCTACCTGCTGCGGCATGTGGTGGACCGGGGCATCCGCTGCCTGGGCGTCGAGCCCTCGGTGAACGTGGGCGCGGCGGCGCGGGACGCGGGTGTGCCCACGGTGACGGAGTTCCTGGGCCCGGACACCGGTGCGGCCGTCCGCGCCGAGCACGGCCCCGCGGACCTGGTCGTGGCCAACAACGTGTACGCGCACATCCCCGACGTCGTCGGCTTCACCCAGGGCCTGCGCGCCCTGGTCGCCGACGACGGCTGGGTCTCGGTCGAGGTGCAGCATCTGCTCACCCTGATCGAGGAGAACCAGTACGACACGATCTACCACGAACACTTCCAGTACTACACGGTCGCGTCGGCGGCACGGGCCCTGGCGAGCGGCGGACTGACCCTCGTGGACGTGGAGTTGCTGCCGACGCACGGCGGCTCCATCCGGCTGTGGTCGCGGCCGGCCGAGGTGGCCGGGGAGCCGTCCCGGCGGGTGGCCGAGGTGCTGGACCGTGAAAAGGCGGCCGGGCTTCAGGAGTTGACGGGGTACGCCGAGTTCTCCGCCCGGGTGGCCAAGGTGCGCCGGGATCTGCTGCGGTTCCTCATCGACGCGGCCGAACGCGGCGAGACGGTCGTCGGCTACGGCGCCCCCGGCAAGGGCAACACCCTGCTCAACCACTGCGGCATCCGCCCCGACCTGCTGCCGTACACGGTGGACCGCAATCCGTACAAGCACGGCAGGTTCACCCCGGGCACCCGTATCCCGGTGCTGCCGCCGGAGCGGATCGCCGCCGACCGGCCGGACTACGTCCTCGTCCTCCCGTGGAACCTGCGCGAGGAGCTGACCGGGCAGCTGTCCTTCGTGCACGAGTGGGGCGGCAGGCTGGTCTTCCCCATCCCGGAACTGAGCATTGTCGAGGTCGAGCGATGAAGGTCGTACTGTTCTGCGGCGGTTACGGAATGCGGATGCGCAGCGGCGCCGCGGACGACGTGCCGAAGCCGATGGCGATGGTCGGTCCGCGCCCGCTGATCTGGCACGTCATGCGGTACTACGCGCACTACGGGCACCGGGAGTTCATCCTGTGCCTGGGCTATGGGGCGCACCACATCAAGGACTTCTTCCTCCATTACGAGGAGACGACGTCCAACGACTTCGTCCTGCGCGGCGGGCGCACGGAGTTGCTGTCCACCGACATCTCGAACTGGACGATCACGTTCGCGCAGACCGGTATCGAGTCGCCCATCGGGGAGCGGCTGCGCCGGGTCCGGCACCATCTGGACGGCGACGAGATGTTCCTCGCCAACTACGCCGACGTGCTCACCGACGCCCCGCTGCCGGAGATGATCGAGCGGTTCACCCGGCGGGACGCGGGCGCGTCGATGATGGTGGTGCCGCCGCAGTCGTCGTTCCACTGCGTGGAGTTGGGCGAGGACGGGCTGGTCGGGGGCATCACCGCGGTGAGCGAGTTGCCGCTGTGGGAGAACGGCGGCTACTTCGTGCTCCGCCAGGAGGTCTTCGACCACATCCCGGAGGGCGGCGATCTGGTCGCCGACGGCTGCGGCGGGCTGGCCAAGCAGGGGCGGCTGGTGGCGCACCGGCACCGCGGCTTCTGGAAGCCGACGGACACCGTGAAGGAGCGGGCCGCGCTCGACGCCGCCTACGCGCGCGGGGAGCGTCCGTGGGCCGTGTGGGAGCGGGCCGGGGCGGGGTGAGCGGGTGATCCGGCTCGGTGCGGGCGGCGTGGAGCGGATCGTGGCGGTGGGCGCGCACTGCGACGACATCGCCATCGGCGCCGGCGGCACCCTGCTCACGCTGTGCCGCGCCCGGCCGGGCGTCCGCGTCGACGCGCTGGTGCTCTCCGGCGGCGGCGGGGAGCGGGAGCGGGAGGAACGGGCGGCGCTCGCCGCGTTCTGCCCGGGCGCCGATCTGCGGCTGACCGTGCTCAAGCTGCCGGACGGCCGGCTGCCCGTGCACTGGGAGGAGGCCAAGGCCGCGGTGGAGGAACTGCGTGGGCGGACCGAGCCGGACCTGATCCTGGCCCCGCGCACCGACGACGCGCACCAGGACCACCGCGGCCTGGCGCGGCTGATACCCACGGCGTTCCGCGACCATCTCGTGCTCGGCTACGAGATCGTCAAGTGGGACGGCGATCTCGGCCGGATGGTGGCCTACCAGCCGCTGGCACCGGAGACCGCCGAGCGGAAGGTGCGGCTGCTGCAGGAGCACTACGCCTCGCAGCGGCACCGGCCCTGGTACGACCGGGAGGCCTTCCTGGGGCTCGCCCGGATCCGCGGTATCGAATGCCAGGCGCGCTACGCCGAGGCGTTCGCCGTCACCAAACTCACTCTCGACCTGGGGATTGAACCTTGCGCGTACTGCTCACCGGACACCAGGGCTACCTCGGCACCGTGATGGCACCGGTCCTCGCGGCGGCCGGACACGAGGTCGTCGGCCTGGACGCCGGCCTGTTCGCCGACTGTGTCCTCGGCCCGGCGCCCGCGGACCCGCCGGGGACGCGGGTGGACCTGCGGGACGTCACCGCCGAGCATCTGGCCGGGGTGGACGCCGTGATCCATCTGGCCGCGCTCTCCAACGACCCGCTGGGCTCGCTGGCCCCGGAGCTCACCTACGACATCAACCACCATGCCTCGGTACGGCTGGCCCGGCTGGCCCGTGACGCCGGAGTGCAGCGCTTCCTGTACGCGTCGACCTGCTCGGTGTACGGCGCCGCGGGGGCGACGAGCTGGTGACCGAGGAGGCCCCGCTGCGGCCGGTGACGCCGTACGCGGAGTCCAAGGTGCGGGTGGAGGACGATCTGCACGAGCTGTGCGACGGCGACTTCAGCCCGGTGTACCTGCGCAACGCCACCGCCTTCGGCCATTCGCCCCGGCTGCGCGCCGACATCGTGCTCAACAACCTTGTCGGGCATGCCCTGTTGTCGGGCGAGGTGCTCGTGCTCTCCGACGGCACCCCGTGGCGTCCGCTGGTGCACGCCGCCGACATCGCGCGCGCCTTCGCCGCAGCGCTGGTGGCGCCCGGGAGGCGGTGCACGACCGGGCGTTCAACATCGGCAGCGAGGTCAACAACGTCACCGTCGCCGAGATCGCCGACCAGGTCGCCGAGGCGGTGTCGGGCGCCAAGGTGGTGATCACCGGGGAGACCGGTGCCGACCCGCGCTCCTACCGGGTGGACTTCTCACGGTTCCGCGCCGCGATACCCGGCTTCGACTGTGAGTGGACGGTGAAGCGGGGCGCGGTCGAACTCGCCGACGCCTACCGGCGGTACGGGCTGACCCGGGAGGACTTCGAGCAGCGCTTCACCCGGCTCGCCGTGCTGCGCGCGGCGTCCGGCGCCGGAACCGTCGACGACACCCTGCGGTGGCGCCGATGACCCAGCCCGGCGAGGAGATGTACGCGCTGGTGGAGCGGATGTACCCGCTGTGCCGGAGCATCACGGGCGACGGTGTGCGCGCCACCCTGGGCATCGTCGACGAGTACATCCTCCACATGCACGAGGTGCCGACCGGGACCCGGGTCCTCGACTGGACGGTGCCGCAGGAGTGGAACATCCGGGACGCGTACATCGCGGACGCCGACGGCCGCAGGGTCGTCGACTTCCGCGCGTCCAGCCTGCATGTGCTCGGCTACAGCGTGCCGGTGTCGGCGACCATGCCGCTGGCGGAGCTGCGGGACCATCTGCACACCCTGCCGGAGCACCCGTCCTGGGTGCCGTACCGCACCAGTTACTACGAGCCGAAGTGGGGCTTCTGCCTGGCCCAGGAGACGCTGGACGCGCTGCCGGACGGCGAGTACGAGGTGTGTGTCGACTCCACGCTCGCCGACGGTCATCTCACCTACGGGGAGCATGTCGTCCCCGGGCAGGTTCCCGACGAGGTGATCGTCTCCTGCCATGTCTGCCATCCGTCGCTGGCCAACGACAACCTGGCCGGCATCGCGGTCGCGGTCTTCCTGGCCCGCGCGCTCGCGGAGCAACGGCCCTACTACACCTACCGGTTCATCTTCGCGCCCGGAACCATCGGGGCGATCACCTGGCTCGCCCGCAACCGGGAACGGGTGGAACGGGTCAAGCACGGGCTGGTGCTGGCCTGCGCGGGCGACCCGGGACAGCTGACGTACAAGCGCAGCAGGCGCGGGGACGCGGAGATCGACCGGGTGCTGCGGCATGTCCTGGCCGCCTCCGAACGGCCGCACCGCGTCACCGAGTTCACCCCGTACGGCTATGACGAGCGGCAGTACTGCTCCCCGGGTTCGACCTCGGCGTGGGCTCGCTCACCCGGACCCCGTACGCGGGCTACCCCGAGTACCACACCTCGGCGGACAACCTGGACTTCGTCTCCCCGGAGGCGATGGCCGACACGCTCGCCGTCTGCCGTGAGGCGTTCGCCGTGCTCGACCGCAACCGGCGGTACGTCAACCTCAGCCCGTACGGCGAACCGCAGCTGGGACGACGGGGTTGTACGACTCGCTCGGCGGGCGCAGCGACGCCAGGCAGGCCCAGCTTGCCATGCTCTGGGTACTCAGCCTCTCCGACGGCGAGCACGGTCTGCTGGACGTCGCGGAACGGGCCGGGCTGCCGTTCGACACGATCGCCGACGCGGCCGACGCGTTGCACGGCGCCGGGCTGATCAAGGCGTGACGCAGATGACCGCCGAGGGGAGGAGACGACGACACCGCCGGGGCCCGCCCGGCGGGGCGTCGTCGGGCGGCTGTCCTGGGGACTGGCCGACCAGGCGGCCTCCAGCCTGTCCAACTTCGTGGTGGGCGTCTATGTGGCCCGCTCACTGGGACTGACGGCGTTCGGTGTGTTCAGTCTGGCCTGGGTGACGTACGGCGTGGTGCTCAACGTCTCCCGCGGGCTGGCCACCGACCCTCTCGTGGTGCGCTTCAGCGGCGTGCCCGCGTCGGTCTGGCGCGGGGCGGTGGCCCGGTCGTCGGGCACCGCGCTGCTCGTCGGCACCGGCATCGGCACGGTGTCGCTGGCCGCCGGACTGGCCATCGGCGGCCAGGTGGGGGCCGCCTTCGCCGGTCTGGGCGTGGTCCTGCCGGGGCTGCTGCTGCAGGACGCCTGGCGGTACGCGTTCTTCGCCGCCGGCGTCGGCCGGAAGGCGTTCGTCAACGACGTCGTGTGGGGTGTCGCGCTCGTCCCGGCCATGGTGGCCGCGGCACGCGTGGGCACCGTGACCGCGTTCCTGCTCGCCTGGGGCGGGTCCGCGGCGGTGGCGGGGGCGTACGGCTGGTTCCAGTCCGGCATCCGGCCCCGGCCGGGCGGAGCGCGCGACTGGCACCGCGACCACCGCGATCTCGGCTACCGGTATCTGCTCGAGAACGTCGGGGTCAGCGGCGCCGGCCAGATACGGGCGTACGGGCTCGGCGTGATCGTCGGGGTCGGCGCGGTCGGGGTGCTCCGGGGCGCGGAGCTGCTGCTCGGCCCGTTCCTCGCCATCCTGATGGGCCTGTCGCTGGTCACCGTCGCGGAGGCGGCGCGGGTGCTGCGGCAGGCCCCGCACCGGCTCGGACCGTTCTGTCTCCTGCTCGGCGGCGGACAGGCCGTCGCCGCGCTGCTGTGGGGCGCGGTACTGCTGCTGGTGCCGGACCGGCTCGGCGAGCTCGTCCTCGGTGACGTCTGGAGCTCCGCCGCCGAGCTCATCGTGCCGGTCACGCTCGGCGTCGCGGCCGCCGGCCTCGGCACCGGCGCGGCGTCCGGGCTGCGCGCGCTCGCGGCGGCCCGGCGCAGCCTGCGTTCCCAGTTGTTCGCCTCCGTCTGCTATGTCACCGGCGGGCTCGGCGGCGCGTTCGCCGGCGGCGTGGTCGGTTCGGCCTGGGGTGCCGCCGCCGCGTCCGTGTGCGGCTCCGCCGTGTGGTGGCTGCAGTTGCGGGCCGCTCTGCGTGAGCGCCCGGACCATTCCGTTCCCGAAGTGAGGAATCCATGATCCCCCACCCCCGGCTGAGCATCGGCCTGCCCGTCTACAACGGCGAGGAGTACCTGGCCGAATCGCTCGACGCCCTGCTGGGCCAGACCTATGAGGACTTCGAACTGGTCATCTCCGACAACGCCTCGACCGACGGGACCCAGGACATCTGCCGCCGTTACGCGGCGAAGGACTCGCGTATCCGCTATGTCCGGCTGACCCGGAACATCGGTGCCGCGCCCAACCACAACTTCGTGTTCACCGAGTGCCGGGGCGAGTTGTTCAAATGGGCCTCGCACGACGACCTGTACGCCCGTGACCTGCTGCGGCGCTGTGTGGAGGCGCTCGACGAGCGTCCCGACGTGATCCTCGCGCACTCCGGTCAGGCGGTCATCGACGGCGAGGGCGAGGTGAAGGTGCCGTACGAGTACGGGCTCGCCACCGACTCGCCGCACGCGCCGGAGCGCTTCCGCAGTCTGCTGTTCGAGCCCGGGGGCGACGACTTCTACGGGGTGATGCGGGCCGATGTGCTGCGCCGGGTGAAACCGCACGACAGCTACCACCACGCCGACCGCGTCTTCGTCGCCGAGATCACCCTGCACGGCCCCTTCCACCAGGTGCCGGAGCTGCTGTACTTCCGCCGCGACCACCCCACCCGCGCCGAGCGGGCGAACCCCTCCAAGCGGTCCCGGTGCGTCAATCTGGACCCGCGCAGGGCGGGCCCCTGCATCCGACACCCCGGCTGCTCGCCGAGTACGTCCTGGGGTTCGGGTCGGCGGTACGGCGGGCGCCGCTGTCCCCGGCCGACCGGCGGGCCTGCTACCGGCACCTCGCCGCCTGGATGACCAGCAGGGTCCGTCCGGGCGCCGGCGAGCAGGTCGAGGACCGCGCCCTGGTCGACCCGGCCCGGCTCACCGTCTCCGTCGACGCCCTCGTCGCCGGCCGTGAAGGAGGCAGGCATGAGCTCTGCGCGGGAGAAGCCGTTACGGGTCGGTGTGTTCGGTCTGCTCGGCTCGGGGAACAGCGGCAACGACGGCTCGCTGGAGGCCGTGCTGGATCATCTCCGCGCCGCGCACCCGGAGGCGGTCGTGGACGCGATGTGCGGCGGGCCCGAGGTGGTCGCCACCCGGTACGGGATCCACACGACGCGGCTGAACTGGTACCGCGGGGAGTACCGGACGGCGTCCCGGGTGGGCGCGATGGCGGGCAAGGCGCTGGGCAAACTGGTCGACGTCGTCCGCACCGCCGCCTGGGTGCGCCGGCACGACGCGGTGATCGTGCCGGGCATGGGTGTCCTGGAGACCACGCTGCCGCTGCGGCCGTGGGGGTTCCCGTACTCACTGTTCCTGCTGTGCGCGTCGGGAAGGCTGTTCGGTACCAAGGTGGGGCTGGTCAGCGTCGGCGCGGGACCGATCGGCGACCGGCCGACCCGGGTCCTGACCCGCTGGTCGACCCGGCTGGCCGCGTACCGGTCCTACCGGGACACCCACTCGCGTGACGCGATGCGGTCGATGGGGGTGGACACCTCGCGGGACGGGATCTACACGGACCTCGTGTTCGCGCTGCCCGCCCCGCCGCCGAACGGGGACGCGGGCGAGTCCGGCCCGGTGCCGAGCGGGACCGCGGGCGAGTCCGGCCCGGTGTGCGTCGGTGTCATGGACTTCCACGGGAACAACGACGAGCGTGACCGCTCGGAGGAGATCCACCGGCGCTATCTGGAGGGGACGACCCGGTTCGTCCGCGCGCTGGTCGAGGACGGCCGGCCCGTGCGGCTGCTCACCGGGGACGAGGTCGACCGGCCGGTGGCCGCCGCGATCGTCGACGCGGTGGGCTCGCCGCTGGTCACCGTCGCCGAGGCGGCGTCCCTGTCCGATCTGATGAAGGAGACGGCGTGCGCGGACGCCGTGGTGGCGACCCGGTACCACAATCTGGTCTGCGCGCTGAAGGCCGGCACCCCGACGCTGGCGCTCAGCTATTCGACGAAGAGCGACGCCCTCATGGCCGACATGGGACTGGGCGAGTTCTGCCACCCGGCGCGCGAGGCCGACGCGGAACGGCTGCTGGAGCGGTTCCGTGAACTGGAGGGCAGGTCACCCGAGTTGCGCCGGACCCTCACCGAGCGCAATACGGCCGCCGTCCGGCGCGTCGAGCGCCAGTTCGCCGACATGGCCGCCGTGCTCTTCGGCACCGGCACCGAGACCCCCGCACAGCAGGAGACTCCATGAAAGTGACCGAGGTCCCAGCGGTATCGGGGGCGTTCCTGTTCGAGCCGACGCCGTACACCGATGAACGCGGCTTCTTCTGCCGCACGTTCGACGCGGACGTGGTCCGCTCGGTGGGCCTCGACCCGCATGCGTTCGTCCAGGACAGTGTCTCCCGCTCGGTAAGGGGTGTGCTGCGCGGTATGCATCTGCGCTCGGGCGTGGGTGAGGCCAAGCTGGTGCGGTGCTCGTACGGGAGGATCTTCGACGTGGTCGTGGATCTGCGGCCGGACTCACCGACGTATCTGGGCCAGGCCTTCTTCGAGTTGTCCGGTGAGACGCAGGCGGCGCTGTACATCCCGGCGGGCTGTGCGCACGGCTTCCAGGCGCTCACCGACACCGCCGACACGTCGTACCGGATCGACCGCCCGCACGACCCGGCGGAGGACGTGACGATCGCGTTCGACGATCCCGAACTCGCCATCCCCTGGCCGCTGCCGTCCGTGTCGATGTCCCCGCGGGACCGCGCGGCGCCGAGCCTGGCCGACGTCCTTAAGAACAGGGAGAGTTGAGAGCACCGTGGAGACCCCGGACACCGACGGCTTCTCGCTGCCCCGCTCGCGGGAGGCGAACGAGCGGCTGAACGCCCTGATCCCCGGCGGCGCGCACACCTACGCCAAGGGCGACGACCAGTACCCCGAGCATCTGGCCCCGGTCATCAGCCATGGCCGCGGCGCCCATGTGTGGGACGTCGACGGCAACCGTTACGTCGAATACGGCTCCGGTCTGCGCTCGGTCAGCCTCGGTCACGCCCACCCACGCGTGACCGAGGCGGTGCGGCGCGAACTGGACCGCGGCGGCAACTTCGTCCGGCCGTCCTTCGTGGAGGTCGAGGCGGCGGAGCGCTTCCTGGCCACGGTGCCGACCGCCGAGATGGTGAAGTTCGCGAAGAACGGCTCCGACGCCACGACGGCCGCGGTGCGCCTGGCCCGCGCGGCCACCGGACGCCCGCGGGTGGCCCTCTGCGCCGACCATCCCTTCTTCTCCGCCGACGACTGGTTCATCGGTACCACGCCGATGTCCGACGGAATCCCTTCGCAGACCGCCGAGTTGACCCTGTCGTTCCCGTACGGCGACCTGGCCGCCACCGAGGAACTGCTCACCCGGTACCACGGCGAGATCGCCTGCGTCGTCCTCGAACCCGCCACCCACACCGAACCGCCGCCCGGCTATCTCGCCGGACTGCGCGCACTCGCCGACCGGCATGGCTGCGTACTGGTCTTCGACGAGATGATCACCGGTTTCCGCTGGTCCGAGGCCGGCGCCCAGAGCCTGTACGGCGTCGTCCCGGACCTTTCCACCTTCGGCAAGGCGCTGGGCAACGGCTTCGCCGTCTCCGCGCTGGCCGGGCGCCGGGACCTGATGGAGCGGGGCGGGCTGCGTCACCCGGGTGACCGGGTGTTCCTGCTGTCCACGACCCACGGCGCGGAGACGCACGCGCTGGCGGCGGCGATGGCCGTACAGACCACGTACGCGCGGGAGGAGTCACCGCCCGACTGCACGCGCTGGGTGCGAAGTTGGCGGCCGGGGTCCGGGAGGCCGCGGCCGGCATGGGCGTCGGTGACCATGTCGTCGTCCGGGGCCGGGACAGCAACCTGGTCTTCGCCACCCTGGACGAGCGGGGGCGGCCCTCGCAGGAGTACCGCACCCTGTTCCTGCGCCGGCTGCTCGCGGGCGGGGTGCTGGCACCGTCGTTCGTGGTGAGCGCCGCGCTCGACGACGCCGACATCGAGCACACCGTCGAGGCGGTCGCCGGTGCGTGCGCGGTGTACCGGAAGGCACTGGACGCCGGCGACCCCACACCGTGGCTGGGCGGACGCCCGGTGAAACCGGTGTTCCGCCGCCGGGCGTGACCGGACGTCAGAGGTGTTTCCGGCCGGCCGCGTCGACGATGCGCGCGGTCGCCGGAACCACCGCGAGGGCGGTGCACCAGCCGCCGAGGGTGTCGGTCGGATAGTGCGCGCCCATGGCGACCTGCGCCCACCCCATGGCGGCACCGGCGAAGAGCGCCGCGCCGAGTACGAGTGCCAGGCCGGCCGTCCTGCCGAGGCCGAGCCGGCCGGTCACCAGCAGCGCCGCCATGAGGGCGAACGCGGTGAGGAAGGCGGTGTGCCCGCTCGGGTAGGACAGGTTCTCGTCACCGTGGATGGTGCGCCCCACCAGCGGCTTGAGCAAGGTTGTCGTCCCGGCGGCCGCACCGGGCCCGGCCACGGCGAACACGGCCGCACGCGGCCACCGCATCAGCAGACACACCGCCGCACCGCCCGCGACCAGCAGCGCCGCTCCCCGGGCTCCCCAGGAAGTCGACGACCCGGGCGGCTTGCCACCCCACCCCGTAGAGCGCCGCCCCGGCCCGCGCGTCCGCGCCGCCGGGCTCCCCGTCGCCGGCGTACATGACTCCGAACACGGCGACCACCAGCGCGGCGAGCCCGGCGATCGCGGTGAGCGGGTTGCGCAGCCCCGGCGGCAGGACAGGGGACCTCGTCCGGCCACCGGGGTGGACACGGTCAGTTCATCCAGCATGGATCCATCATCGCCGCCGCGCCCGGCGGACACGCCGCCCCGCGGACAACTCACAGGGCGGCGGCGGGAATTGCGTGGTCAGCGTCGCAGTGTGAGCACTCCCGGGCGCCACGGGAGCGCGTTGTAGTCGCCGCCCGCGTTGGGGTTCTTGCCCTGGTAGAGGAGCCTCAGGTCGCAGGGGTCGATGGTCATGGTCTGGTCGGGGTTGTCGCGGACCAGGTCACCGTGGCTGATGTCGTTGGTCCAGGTCGCACCGCTGTTGGCCTTGCCCGCGAAGGGGTTGCCCTCACTGGCGGCCTGCGGGGTCCAGGACCCGTTTAGGCCGGACGCGGTGAAGGAGCGGAAGTAGCGGCCGTTCGCGCCCATCGCCTCGACGATCATGAGGTACTGGTTCTGGCCCTTGACCTTGTAGACCTGCACTCCCTCGAACAGGTTGGCCTTGGTGTCGCTCATGATGGTGGTGTACGAGGCGCCGAAGTTGCCCGGGAAGTTCCCGATCGGCATGCTCGCCCGGTAGATCTTGCCGTTGTCACCGGCGAAGAACAGGTACATGTTCTGGCCGTCGGCGATGAGTGTCTGGTCGATCGGCCCGGTGTCGGAGCCGGAGATGCTCCCGGTGAACAGCGGCTGCGGAGCGGACCAGCCATTGGCGTTGGCGGGGTCGCTCGAGGTGCGGTACATGAAGGCCGCCGAACCCCACTGGTACGCCAGCACCCAGATGTTCTTGGGCGCGAAGTAGAACAGCGTGGGCGCCACCGCGCCCTGGCTCATCGCGTTCTGGCCGGCCGACGCCATGTCGGACCAGTTGGTGAAGGGGCTGAACACCATCGAGCCGTACGCCGTTCCCGTCGAGGTCGACCCGTAGACCAGGTTCTTGCCGTTGTACTTCACCGCGGTGAAGTCCTTCAGCGCGACCCATCCGCTCCTCGGCTGCGCCAGGACACCCGTCGAGGACCAGCGGTACGTCGACGGCAGGGAGCAGGTGCCGTCCGGCGGGGTCCCGGTCAGGCCGGTCCACTTCTGGTTGTCGCCTCCGTTGCACGTCCAGAGCTGCACCGCCGTGCCGTTGGCCGTGCCGTGGTCCTTCACGTCCAGGCACAGCCCGGACTCCACGCCGACGACGGTGCCGTCCGAGTTCACCCGCCACTGCTGGTTGGCGGCGCCGCTGCAGCTCCAGATCTGCACCCGGGTGCCGGCCGTGGTGGCGTGGTCCGGGACGTCCAGGCACTTGGTGCCGTACACGGTCAGCCGGCCGGTGTCCGTCAGCGTCCACTGCTGGTTGGTCCCGCCCCAGCAGTCGTGGATCTGCAGCTGCGTACCGTCGGTCTGCGCGGCGCCCAGCACATCGAGACACCGGTTCGAACCGGTACCGCGTAAGGCTCCGGTGTCGGCGGCCTGGGCCGGAGTGGCCGCGAGCAGCGCCGCCAGCGCGGCCAGGGTCGCGACCACGGCGGCGAGCACCGCGGACGGATGCCGGCGGCTGAGACTTCGTCTACGCATGGAGACTTCCCCAAACTTGAGTGGACGGCTGAGAGGGACGACGCCCGGCAATCGCGTTCGAAATGACGAACAAGCGTCGCAGTATCGAGCAGCCTGAATGATAGGGAGCCGCCGGACGGCGTCAATACCCCTCGCACGCGTCGTCGTCGATCCCGAAACATTCTCGGGAGCCCAGGCGTGGAACGCCGCATGTCACATGGACGGGGCGGCATGTAACCCGAAGTAAGGCCACGGACGTGGGACGAAGTTCGCAGGAAGAACGTGTCAACGACACCGTCAACAATCTCTCGAAAGTTGCGAACAGAGGTTGGAAACTTTTCCTGTCGGGAGTGTTGACGGGGCATCGTCAACGCCTCGATCATTCCTGTCTGAGAAACCGGCCTCGGCTCGATATGTCGAACAGCTCCGGTCATGGGCCATCCGTACCGAACTCCGCCCTCCGTCCCCGTCCGTCCACCTTGAGGCACAGCCATGGGCTCGTACGCCCTTCCCCGATCCACTGTCCGCGGGAAAATCCGCGGCTTACTGCTGGCGCTGACCATCGGCACCCTCGGTGCGGCCACCGCTCTGGCCGCACCGGCGCCGGCCGCGCACGCCGCCGAGAGCACGCTCGGCGCCGCGGCCGCGCAGAGCGGCCGCTACTTCGGCACCGCCATCGCCTCGGGCAGGCTCGGCGACTCGACGTACACCTCGATCGCGGGCCGTGAGTTCAACATGGTGACGGCCGAGAACGAGATGAAGATCGACGCCACCGAACCGCAGCGGGGCCAGTTCAACTTCAGCTCCGCCGACCGCGTCTACAACTGGGCGGTGCAGAACGGCAAGCAGGTGCGCGGCCACACCCTGGCCTGGCACTCCCAGCAGCCCGGCTGGATGCAGAGCCTCAGCGGCAGCTCCCTGCGCCAGGCGATGAACGACCACATCAACGGCGTGATGGCCCACTACAAGGGCAAGATCGCCCAGTGGGACGTGGTCAACGAGGCCTTCGCCGACGGCAGTTCGGGGCCCGGCGGGATTCCAACCTGCAACGCAGCGGCAACGACTGGATCGAGGTCGCCTTCCGCACCGCGCGCAACGCCGACCCGTCCGCCAAGCTCTGCTACAACGACTACAACGTCGAGAACTGGAACTGGGCCAAGACGCAGGCCATGTACTCCATGGTCCGGGACTTCAAGCAGCGTGGTGTGCCGATCGACTGCGTCGGCTTCCAGGCGCACTTCAACAGCGGCAGCCCGTACGACAGCAACTTCCGCACCACCCTGCGGAACTTCGCCGCACTCGGCGTCGACGTGGCCATCACCGAACTCGACATCCAGGGCGCCCCGGCCTCGACCTACGCCAATGTGACCAATGACTGCCTGGCCGTCGAGCGCTGCCTCGGCATCACCGTCTGGGGCGTGCGCGACAGCGACTCCTGGCGGTCGGAGCAGACACCGCTGCTGTTCAACAACAGCGGCGGCAAGAAGGCCGCCTACACCGCCGTCCTCGACGCGCTCAACGGCGGCGACACCACCACGCCTCCCCGGACGGCGGACAGATCAAGGGTGTCGGTTCGGGCCGCTGTCTGGACGTACCCAACGCCAGCACCACCGACGGCACCCAGCTGCAACTGTGGGACTGCCACAGCAACGCCAACCAGCAGTGGACGTACACCGCCAGCGGTGAGCTCAGGGTCTACGGCGACAAGTGCCTGGACGCCGCGGGCACCGGCAACGGCGTCAAGGTCCAGATCTACAGCTGCTGGGGCGGCGACAACCAGAAGTGGCGCCTCAACTCCGACGGTTCCATCGTCGGCGTCCAGTCCGGCCTCTGCCTCGACGCCGCCTCGGCCGGCACCGCCAACGGAACCCTGATCCAGCTCTACTCCTGCTCGAACGGCGGCAACCAGCGCTGGACCCGCACCTGACGGGACCGGCGGCTCACCGCTTCGGGGCCCGGCATCCGGTCACGCCTCCGTCATGACGGACGCGATACCGCGATGCCGGGCGACGCCGTGGGCGAAGTCCGGTACGCGTGACGTGCCGTCCCGCAGGTCGTCCAGGAACTGCCGGTAGGCGTGGGCGACCGCGTAGGCCGGCGCGTCGGCCCCGGGGTCGAGTCCGGGGACGCGTACGTACGATCCCGGCACCGGCAGAGGCTCGAGCGCGGCGGCCGTTCCGCGACCGCCTTGGAGGGTGAGGGGCTGAGCTGCGGGTGCCCGATCGGGGCGGTGAGGACGAGGTCCCCCTCGGTGCCGTTGATCTCCCAGCGGAAGTTGGTGCCCCGGGACATGCCTCCGCGGTAGTGGAAGACGGCCACCGCGCCGCCGGGCAGCCGCCCCGAGGCCACCACCTGGTCCGGGGCGGTCATCGGCACGGGCAGTCCGCTCCTGGTGTCCATGGCCGACGTACGCCGGGACAGCTGCCGGATGCGCAGTTCCGGGGCTCCCCAGGACCGACGCGAGTCCGTCGAGGGCGTGGCCGAAGGGCACCGTAAGGAGGGTGGTGCCGTTCGCGGCGTCGAGCACATCGTGATCGCCGGGGCCGACGGTGCCGCCCCAGGCTCCGCCGGAGCCGACGACCGTCGTGGACAGCACCTCCCCCACATAGCCGTCGGCGACGAGATGCCGTACGTAGGCGAGCGCCGGGTGCGAGCGGGCCTGGAGTCCGACGGCGGTCGGCAGGGCGCGCGCGTGCGCGGACCGCGCCATGTCCTCGGCCTCTGCGAGGCCGTTGCCCAGCGGCCATTCGCACAGCACGCTCTTGCCCGCGTTCAGCGCCGTGCGCACCAACTCGAGGTGGTGCGGCACCTTCACCGCCACGACGACCAGGTCCACCTCGTCGCAGCCCACCAGTCCGGCGGCCGTCCCGAAGACACGGGACACCCCGTGCTGCTGCCCGGAGCGCTCCGCCGACTGCCGGGAACTCGCGCCGAGGGCCCGTACCTCGTACCCCGGTACGGCGCGCAGGGCGGGCAGATGGGAGCGTCCGGCCCAGCCGCCGTGCGCTCCGAGTCCGATGATCCCGACCCCGATCGGCTTCCCGGACCGGGCCAGTCCGGCCACCGGTGACTCGGATGTGTTCATGATGCGTCACCTGTTCTCTGTGTGCAGAGCACGGACGTCCCACACCTGCTAGCGTTGACATTTCAACCGTAGAAAGGCCTTGGTTGATATGTCAACACCGGAGCGCGAGGCACCGACGACGGCCGCACCGGACCCCGTCGCCCTCTGGTCCGCCTTCAAGCGCGCCCATGAGATCGTCCGCACCCGGGTGATCGCGGACGCCGCCGAGTCGGCGGGACTCTCCGAGCCGGACCTGACGATCCTCGCCGCCCTGAACAAGGCCGGGGTTCCCTGCGCCAGAGCGAGCTCGCCACCACGCTCGGCTGGGACCGCACCCGCGTCTCCCACCAGCTCACCCGCATGGGCAACCGCCATCTCGTCACCCGCGAACGCGCCGGAACCGGCGTCACCGTCACCCTCACCGGCACCGGCCGTGAGGCCATCACCGGCATACACCCCGGCCTCGACGCCGCCGTACGCCGCCACTTCACGGACAGACTGTCCGCGCGGGAGATCGAGACACTCGACGCGGTCCTCCGCCGCCTCTAGCCACCGGACGCGTCCGGCGCCGCGGTGTGGTGCCAGAAGTGCCCTCGGCGGGCGGAGCGCCGCCGAGGGGCGGTCCGGGTCCGTCACGGATTTGGCGGGTCGGGCTGACGGAGCCGGGCAGGAGATCGGCGACGCCGCCGCGCTCCGGGGGGCCCACGAGCACCACGGACGCGTCGCGGGCCGCACGTGGGAGGACGTACCCGCCGGGCGGACGCGGCCCAAGCGGCCCGGAGCGCGAGGGCGCCCGCCGGGCGGCACGTGCCAAGGGTCCCCGGCCCGGCTACGCCCACCAGGCCTCGCGCACCAAGGGTCCCGGAGAACAGCCGGGGGTCACACGCCAAGGGTCCCCAACGCAACAACGCCCACCAGGCCTCGCGGCCAGCGGTCCCCGACACCGGCCGGAGGGCACACGCCAAGGGGTCTCCGGCGCGACAGCGCCCACCGGGCCTCGCGTGCCATGGGGCCAGGGCATCGGCCGGGTCCGGCGGTGGGGCCGCGGAGTCGTCAGGTGCCGGGTTCTCCCCGGCGGCCCGCGTCAGTGGGCGGGCCGGCCGCGTTCCGCCGTGTCCGCGGGCTCCGTCAGCGGGGCGTGCCACACCAGCCGCGTCCCCTTCCCGTCGGGGGTTTCCAGCTCCATGCCGCCGCCGAGCTGCTGGGCCCGCTCGGCCATGTTGCCCAGGCCACTGCGGCGGCCGCCGTCCGGGATGCCGACGCCGTTGTCCGTGACCGTCAGGCGGATCTGCTTGCCGTCCGTCTCCAGCACGACGTCGACGCGGTCCGCGGCAGCGTGCCGGGCGACGTTGGTCAGCGACTCGGTGAGGACGGCCATGACGTGCTCGGCCGTCCGACCGGGCACATGCGTGTCGAGCAGGCCCTCCATCCGGACGCTGGGCGCGAAGCCCAGCAGCGGAGCGGCTTCGCCGATCGCGCGCACCGCGCGCGAGCGCAGGCCGGGCGCCGCGTCGTCGTCGCGGGCGCGCAGGCCGAAGATCGTCGACCTGATGATCTTGATGGTCTCGTCGAGGTCGTCCACCGCCCGCAGGATCCGCTCGGAGGCCATCGGGTCCTGGACCCGGCGACCGGCGCTCTGCAGCGTCATGCCGGTGGCGAAGAGCCGTTGGATGGCCAGATCGTGCAGATCGCGTGCGATGCGGTCGCGGTCCTCCAGCAGGGCGATCTGTTCGGCGTCCGCGCGCCGTTCCGCCAGCTCCATCGCGACGGCGGCCTGCGCGGCGAAGACCTGGAGCGGCTCGGTCTCCTTCCCGGAGAACTCCCGGCCGCCCGACCGCCGTACCAGCAGCACCACCCCGCGGGCCTCGTCGCCCGAGCCGATCGGCACGGCGACGGCCGGTCCGAGCCCCTCGAAGCGGGACAGGCCGGCCGGGAGCCGGGAGTCGCTCGAGACGTCCGGACTGCCGACCGGCGTCCGCTGGACGAACGCCTGCCCCATGAGCGTGCCCTCCACGGGCAGGACGACCCCGCGCCACAACTCGGCGTCCTGGCCGATGGCGAGTTCCACCGCGAGTGTCCCGGTCCGGCTCACCGGCATGGCCACCACGCTCAGCGCGGACGCGGTGATCTCCCTGGCCCGCTCGGCGATCAGTGCCAGCACGCCGCCCTGGTCCGCCCCGGACATCAGCGTGTGGGTGATCTCCGCGTTCACCTGGAGCCAGCGCTCGCGCAGCCGGGACTCCTCGTAGAGCCGGGCGTTGTCGATCGCCACGCCGGCCGCCACGGCCAGCGTGGCCAGCACCGACTCGTCGTCCTCGTCGAACTGCTGCCCGCCGCGCTTCTCCGTCAGATAGAGGTTGCCGAAGACGTGATCGCGCACCCGGATCGGCACGCCGAGGAAGGAGTTCATCGGCGGGTGGTGGGCCGGGAACCCGTAGGACGCGGAGTGGTCGGAGAGCTTGGCCAGGCGCAAGGGCTCGGGGTGACGGATCAGCTCACCCAGGATGCCGTGGCCCTCCGGATAGGGGCCGATGCGCGCGATCTGCTCCCCGTCGACGCCCACCGTGTGGAAGGCCGACAGCCGGATGCCGTCCGGACCGATCACCCCGAGCGCCGCGTACTCCGCGTCGACCAGCGCCGCCGCGGCCTCGACGATGCTGTGCAGCGCCTGTTCCAGGTCGAGTTCACGGCCGACCGACAGCACGGCTTCCAGGAGGCTGTGCACCCGGTCCCGGGTGCCGCGCGCCGCGTCCAGCCGGGCCTGAAGCTCCTCCAGCAGCTCGTCCAGCCGCAACTGGGGCAGCCTTACCCGTGCCTCGTGGGCCCCGTCGGCGATCTCCACCCCTGCTCCTCAACGCCTCACCGCCTGCCGGCAGCCCTACCGTGGGCCTGCCACGGTAGCGGCTCGGACAGCGGGACAACAGAGAGATCAGCGCCGTCTCGGGGGCCGAACGGCCGGAAAAGCAGGCTCCACGGCCGGTCCGGTCGCGTCGCGGACGACCCTCGCACGGGGCGCCCCACGGCGGACGGTCCTCCCACTGGGGCGGTGCGCGCCGACGGACGTGGCAGGACCCGGACAGCGGACCCGGTGTCCGCGGTCCGGGCCCGTCGGGCTCCGGTCAGCCGTCCCACGACCAGTCGGCGACCTCGGGCAGGTCGACACCGTGCTCACGGATGTACGCGTGGTGGCGCAGCCGGATGTCCTCCATCTCCTGGCGTACGGCCGCCGCGCGCACCGCGAGACCGGGGACGCGGTCGATGACGTCCATGACCAGCCGGTAGCGGTCGAGATCGTTGCGGACCACCATGTCGAACGGTGTGGTGGTGGTGCCGATCTCCTTGTAGCCGCGCACATGCAGATGCCGGTGGCCGGTGCGGCGGTAGGCCAGCCGGTGGATCAGCCACGGATAACCGTGGTAGGCGAACACGACCGGCTTGTCGGGGGTGAAGAGGCCGTCGTACTCGAAGTCGGTCATCCCGTGCGGGTGTTCGCCGCTCGGCAGCAGCCGGGCGATGTCGACGACGTTCACGACCCGGACCGCCAGTTCCGGCAGATGGTTCCGCAGCAGCTGCGCGGCGGCCAGTACCTCCTGCGTGGGAACGTCACCGGCGGCCGCGAGCACCACGTCCGGTTCCCGCTCGCCGCTCTCGGTGCCGGCCCAGTCCCAGACGCCGGCGCCGCGCGCGCAGTGCGCCCTGGCCTGCTCCATGGTCAGCCAGTCGAAGCAGGGCTGTTTCCCGGCGACGATGACGTTGACGTAGTCCTTGCTGCGCAGGGCGTGGTCGGCGACGGAGAGCAGCGTGTTGGCGTCCGGCGGCAGATAGACCCGTACGACCTCGGGGCTCTTGTTGAGGACGTGGTCGACGAAGCCGGGGTCCTGGTGGGAGAAGCCGTTGTGGTCCTGGCGCCAGACATGCGAGGTGAGCAGGTAGTTGAGGGAGGCGATGGGGGCGCGCCAGGGCAGCCGGCGGGTCACGCGCAGCCATTTGATGTGCTGGTTGACCATGGAGTCGACGATGTGGACGAACGCCTCGTAGCAGGAGAACAGTCCGTGCCGGCCGGTGAGCAGGTAGCCCTCCAGCCAGCCCTGACAGGTGTGTTCGGAGAGGATCTCCATCACCCGGCCGTGGCGGTCCAGGTGTTCGTCCACGTCGAGGGTGCCGGCCTGCCATGCCTTGCCGCTGGCCGCGTAGACGGCCTGGAGGCGGTTGGAGGCCGTCTCGTCGGGGCCGACCAGCCGGAAGTCGCGCCGGTCGGCGGTCGCGCGCATGACGTTCTCCAGCAGGTCGCCGAGGACGCGGGTGGGTTCGTGCAGGGTCGCGCCCGGTTTGTCGACCGGGACGGCGTACCGCTCCAGGGGCGGCAGCGGAAGTTCGCGCACCAGCAGGCCGCCGTTGGCGTGCGGGGTGGACCCCAGCCGGCGGGAGCCGTCGGGGACGCACGCCAGGACGTCGGGACGGGGCGCTCCGTCTTCGTCGAACAGTTCCCGCGGCCGGTAGGAGCGGAGCCACTCCTCGAGCAGGCGCAGATGCTCGGGGTTGTCCCGTACGGCGGACAGGGGGACCTGATGGGCCCGCCAGGTCCCTTCCACGGGCAGGCCGTCGACCTCGGCGGGGCCGGTCCAGCCCTTCGGGGTGCGCAGCACGATCATCGGCCAGCGGGGCCGTTCGGCCGCCCCTCCTCGCGGGCGGCGTGCTGGATGCCGGCGATGCGGTCGGCGGCGGTGTCCAGGGCGTGGGCCATCGCGCGGTGCACGGCGGCCGGTTCGTCGCCGGTGACATGGATCGGCTCGTGGCCGTATCCCTTGAGGAGGTCGTCGAGTTCGGATTCCGGCAGCCGGGAGAGCACCGTGGGATTGGCGATCTTGTAGCCGTTGAGGTGCAGGATCGGCAGGACGGCGCCGTCGTGCACCGGGTCCAGGAACTTGTTGGAGTGCCAGGAGGCGGCCAGCGGCCCGGTCTCCGCCTCACCGTCGCCGATGACACAGGCGACCAGCAGGCCGGGGTTGTCGAAGGCCGCGCCGTAGGCGTGGAGAGGGCGTATCCCAGTTCGCCGCCCTCGTGGAGGGAGCCGGGCGTCTCCGGCGCCACATGGCTGGGCACGCCCCCGGGGAACGAGAACTGCCGGAACAGCCGTGCCATCCCGGCGGCGTCCCGGGTGACGTCCGGGTAGGTCTGGGTGTACGACCCCTCCAGCCAGGAATTGGCGACCACGGCGGGTCCCCGTGGCCGGGGCCCCAGACGCAGAGCGCCTCCAGGCCCCGGGAGCGGATGAGCCGGTTGAGGTGCGTGTACACGAGATTCAGGCCGGGCGAGGTGCCCCAGTGGCCGAGCAGCCGCGGCTTGACGTGCTCAGGGCGCAGCGGTTCGGTGAGCAGGGGGTTCGCCATCAGGTAGATCTGGCCGACGGACAGATAGTTCGCGGCACGCCAGTGGGCGTCCAGCGTCCTCGCTTCCTCGTCTGTGAGCGAACCGGACACCTGGTGCGGATCGACGGACATGCTGGTTCCCTTGCGGATCGGTGGTTCGGCCGACGGAGGGTCCTGCGGAGCCTTTCGTCCCACTCTCCCCGGTTCACCGTGTACCCGACAGGGCCGACCGGGCCCTTCCGTACGCCCCGCCCTTCCGTACGCCCCGCCCGGCCGTACGCGCCACCCGGCCGGCCGCGCCGCTCTGCCGGCCGCGCCGCTCTGCCGGGCGGAATGCGGCGGCCCCGCCCTCCCCGGTGCGGCGGGGTGGACGGGGCCGGACGGGCCGCGCCGGGGTCAGCGGCGGAGCAGGAGGGAGGTCACGCGGAGGCGGCCGCTGTGGATCCAGACGTCGGAGTACTCGACGGGCCGGTCGTCGGCGAGGTAGGTGACCTGCTGGAGGTACTGGACCGGGGCCCCTCGGCGAGGTCGAGGGCGTCGGCGACGTCGGTGCCGGCCGCCTCGGCGCCGAAGGTCCGGCGGGCCGTGGCGATCTTCAGTCCGTAGGTGCCCTCCAGGACGCCGAAGAGACTGGCCGAGGTGAAGTCGGCCTTCTCGATACCGGGCGCGAGGTCGGCGCGTACGAAGTTGAACAGCAGGGCGACCGGTCCCTGCTCGGTGCGCCGTACCCGCACCAGACGCAGGACCCGGGTGCCTGGGGTCACGTCCAGGAGGGCCGCGACCGGTTTGGGCGGTGCGATCAGGGCGCACTCGCGCACCGTGGTCGTGGTCACCACGCCCTGGTCGGCGAAGTCCTCGGAGAGGGTGCTGAGCTTCTGGGCGATGGCGGGCTCGATCGTGGTCGAGGTCACGAACGTGCCCCGGCCCCGGACCTGGCGCAGCAGGCCCTCCTCGATCAGCGTGGTCAGCGCCCTGCGCAGGGTGCCGCGGCTGACGCCGAACTCCCGGGCCAGCTCCGGCTCGCTCTTGAGACGGTAGTGCGGCGGCCACTCGCCGCCGGCGATCCGCAGCCGGATGTGCTCCGAGATCTGGACGTGGATCGCCGTGGGGACGTCCCTTTGATGCCTGGGACTCCGCCTTTGTCGGCCGTCACAGTCGTCGCATCTCCTTCTCCGCTCTCACCGGGGGCGGATGTCGCTCCGGCGTGGAAGCCGTCCCCGGCCGCGGTGGCGGCCGGGGACGGCGGTGCTGTCCGGTCAGTAGCTGACGGTGGACGCGTCACCGGTGTCGGTGATGATCGCCGGCCCGGCGCTGGTCCCGAGCAGGGAGGCGCCCGCCCGCAGCAGCTCCAGGCCCTGGCGGTAGCTCTTGATCGAGCCGGACGCCTTCACCCGGACGCCTTCCCGCGCCCGGTCAACAAGGTAACGAACACTGGCCGGATTCGCAGTCTCGATCTGTCCGCTGCTGGCGTTCTTCAGGAAGGACGCGCCCGCCTCCATGGCGAGTTCGACCGCGGCCTCCTTCTCGGCGTCGGTCAGCAGCGGCAGCTCCAGCATGACCTTGACGGGCAGGCCCGAGGCGCGCACGACGCCCGCGATGTCCTCGCGGAACTCGTCGTAGCGGCCGCTCTTGAGCCAGCCGACCTGTACGCCGATGTCGAGCTGGTCGGCGCCGAGGCGGGCGATCTCGGCGGCCTCGGCGGCCTTCCCTGCGCTGGTCATGACGCCGACGGTCGGGAAGTCCAGGGCGGACGCCACCTCGACGCCGGTGCCCTTGAGCTCGGCGACGACGAGCGGGAGCCAGGAGGCGGGGACCATCGCCGCGTTGAAGCCGTGGGTGACGGCCTCCCGGGCGTGGGCGATCATCTGGTCGCGCGTCGCGTCCGGGTCGATCTTGGTGTGCTGGATGAACGGCGCCAACTCGGCCGGGGTGAGGTCGAGTTCGGCGGGACTGACGGTGGTTTCGGACACGGGGTGATCTCCCTTGGGTGGTGGCGGCAGGAGCCCGGCGGATCGGCCGCCGGGTCCTTTCCGGGGCTGCCGCCGCGAGTTGACGGTGCCGGTGCCCGTTGACCGGGCGGCGCGGCTCAGACCTTGGAGGCGTACTGCTCCGGGACGACGACACCTTCGCCGCCGAACCAGCGGGGCGCGTCGACGCCGCAGTAGAGGCCGATGTTTCCCCAGGGCTCGAAAGCTCCGGTGCGTACCACGGCCTTGGCCTCACGGGCGAGTTCGCCGAGGACCTCGGCGTGCGGGCGGGTGGTGAACTCCGCGCCGGCGAAACGCTCGTGCAGCCAGGAGTCGAGGCGGGGTTGTGGCTCGGGACGTCCTCGGCGCGGACCACACCCTCGACGACCAGTTCGTCGGCGATCAGCCCGAGGACGGTGCGCAGGTCGGGCAGGTTCTCGGCGAGGGCCAGGTCGATACGGTGCGCGTCGCGCGGCACGGGGAAGCCGGCGTCGACGACGAGCAGCAGGTCGGTGTGGCCGAGGGTGGCGAGGACTCGGCCGAGTTCGGCGTTGAGGATGCCTGAGCGCTTCATGGTGGGTTCCTTTCGGGTGGGGCCTCGAGGAGGGCGGGGCCACGGGGTGCTGCGGGCGGACGGGGTCCGCGGGTACTGCGGCGGACGGATCCGCGCGGTGCGGCGCCGGACGGGGTCCGCGGGGTCAGGCCGCGGCCGGTGCCGCTCCGGTGGCGAGGGTCATCACGGATTCCTCGGTGGCGTCCGCGGAGTCGACGACGGCCACCAGGCGGCCTTCGCTCATCACCGCGATGCGGTCGGTCAGGGTGAGCAGTTCGGGCAGGTCGGAGGAGGAGCAGAGGATCGCCAGGCCCTTGTCGGCGAGCGCGGTGAGCCGGTCGTAGATCTCGGCCTTGGCGCCGATGTCGACGCCCCGGGTGGGCTCGTCAAGGATGAGCACGCCCGGGTCGATGGCGAGCCAGCGGCCGAGGACGGCCTTCTGCTGGTTGCCGCCGGACAGGCTGGTGATGGGCTGGGTCATGGTGGCGGTCTTCACCCGCAGCCGCTGGGCCTGTTCGGTGGCGGCCGTGTCGAAGGCGCGGCGGCGGATCAGGCCGAGCCGGCTGAACGCCTTCGTGGTGAGGGCGCCGACGTTCTCGCCGACGCTCATCGTGGTCAGCAGGCCCTGGGCGCGGCGCTCGCCGGGGACGAACGCCAGCCGGCGTTCGACGCTGGCGATCGGGTTGCGCCGTTCGTAGGGCTCGCCGAGCAGTTCCACGGTGCCGCCGGTGCCGGGGTCCGCTCCGAAGAGGTTGTGGAGCAGTTCGACACGGCCGGAGTCGGGGAGCCCGGCGACGCCGAGGATCTCTCCGGGCCGTAGCTCGAAGGAGACGTCCCGGTGCCGCCTGCCGCTCAACCCCTCGACCTTGAGGGCTGGTTCGGCGGTGGACTCGGTGGCACCGGCCCGGCGGGCGAACCCGCCCAGTTCACGGCCGACCATGGCGGCGACGGCCTGCTCGGGGTGGTGTCCTCGCTGCGCCAGGAGGCCACGTGGCCGCCGTCGCGCAGGACCTGGATGTGGTCGGCCAGACGGAAGACCTCCGGCATGCGGTGGGAGACGTAGAGCATGGTCGTCCCGTTGGCCTTGAGCTTGTCCATGAGGGTGAACAGGCGGTCGGCCTCGGCGGGGTGAGCATCGCCGTGGGTTCGTCCAGGATCAGGACGCGGCAGCCCCGGGCGAGGGAACGGGCCACCACGATGAGCTGCTGGGTGGCCAGGTCCAGGGTGCGGACGGAGGCGTTCGGGTCCAGGTGGAGGTCGAGTTCGGCGAGGAGTTCGGTGGTGCGCTCCAGCATGCGGCGCCGGGAGGGAACCAGCGGTGGCCCGGTTCGACGCCGCTGAGCACGTTCTCGGCGACGGTGCGGTCGGGCAGCAGCGACAGTTCCTGGGGGACGATCGCGACGCCGTGCCGGCTGAGCATGGAGGCCGGTTCGAAGGAGGTGACCTCCTCGCCGAACACGGTGACGCCGCCCTCGCTGGGCGGCTGGAGGCCGGCCAGGATCTTGAGCAGGGTCGACTTGCCGGCGCCGTTCTCGCCGAGGAGGGCGGTGATGTCACCGGCGGGGACGTCGAAGGTGACGTCGCGCAGGGCGCGGACCGGCCCGAAGTTACGGGAGAGGCAGCGGACTTGGACGGCCGGTCCGCCGGTGTGGTCCGGGCCTCCCGGGGAGGCGGCGCGGGATGCGGGGTCATCAGTCCTCCACGCTCGCGTCGGCGAGGTTGTCGCTGGTGATGAACTGGGCGCCGGTGTCCACGCCCTTGATCTCGGTCCCGTCGACGAGGAAGTCGTGCAGCACCTTGACGGCCTGGTAGCCCTGCTCGGCCGGGTTCTGGCTGATGCTGAAGTTCAGGACGCCGCGTTCGATGTACTCGGCGGTCTGGGTCAGCAGGTCGAAGCCGCCCATGGTGATGGTGTCGGCCTTGCCGGACTGGCCCACCCACTTGGCGGCTGCCGTGGTGGAGCAGCAGTCGAGGCCGGCGACCGCGACCACATCGGACTGGCCGGACATGGTCGACTCGACGGTGTTGTAGGCGCTGTTGGGCTCGTTGCCGACGTTGACCGGGCCGACGATCTTCAGCCCGCTGCCGTCCAGGCCCTCCTTGAAGCCGCTGAAGCGGTCGTGCGACCAGCCGGCGCCGGTGTCGACGGAGAACACCACGACGGACTTGCCGTTGACATCACCCTTCAGGTCCTTGCGGAGCTGTTCCGCCTGGGCCTTGCCGGAGCCCTTGAGGTCCTGGCCGACGAAGCCCATCTGCTCGGAGTCGGGGTTGTCGGTGTTGAAGGAGATGATCGGGATGCCCGCCTTGTACGCCTGGCTGATCACGGGCTTGAGGGCGTCGCTGGAGGCGGAGGAGACGGCGAGCCCGTCCACGGCCTTCTGCTGGATGAGCGTCTGTATCTCGGAGACCTGCTTCGCCGCGTCGCCGCCGGTGGGCCCGATGAGGGAGACGTCGGCGCCCAGCTCCTTGCCGGCCTTCTTCATCCCCGCGCCGATCGGGGTGGCGAAGGCGAGGGACGGGTCGTGGTAGCTGAGCTTGATGCGCATCGGCTTGTCGTCGTCGATCCGCTGCTGGATGTACGGGGCGAGCTTGAAGGAGCCGTCACCGGTGCCGCCGGATCCGCTGTCGGCGGAGGTGACGGCGCCACAGGCGGTGAGGGAGAGGGCCGCGGCGGCGGCGGTGGCGGCGGTGATGCCTCTGAGGAGGGTGCGCGGGGACATGAGGGCTCCTTCGTCGAGTCCGTGGTTCGGGAGGCGTTCGGGGAGGAAGGGCCGGTGGGGCGGCGTTCGGGGTACGGCGTCGCGCTGGGCGTACGGCCGGTGTGCGGGGTGAGCGGGTGTGCCGGGCGGCGCGGGCTCAGGCGCGGGTCTTCCGCTTGCGCTGCCAGGTGTCGGCCGCGACGGCGGCGACGATGACGAGGCCGGTGACGACGGTCTGCCAGAAGGACGAGATGCCCTTGATGTTGAGGATGTTCTGGAGGAGGCCGATGAAGGCGACGCCGATGACGGTGCCCCACATCGTTCCGGAGCCGCCGAAGAGGGCGGCGCCGCCGATGATGACGGCCGAGATGACGGTGAGTTCCAGGCCCTGGCCGGTCACGCCCTGGACGTAGGAGAGGAAGGACAGGCCGAGGACGCCGGCGAGACCCGCGGTGAAGCCGGAGAGGACGAAGGCGGTCAGCTTGACCCGCTTGACGTTGACGCCGACGAGCCGCGCGGCCTCCTGGTTGCCGCCGACCGCGTAGGTGTTGAAGCCGAAGCGGGAGCGGGCCAGCAGGACGACGCCGATGGCGGCGACGACGGCGAAGAAGACGAACTGCATGGGCACGAGGCCGAACAGCCGCCCCTGGCCGAGCAGGTTGAACTCGGCGACGCCGGGCCGGGAGGAGCTCAGCGAGATCGGGGCGCCGTCGGAGATGAGCAGGGCGATGCCGCGGAAGACACTGAGCGTGCCGAGGGTGACGATGAAGGACGGGACGCCGAGGACCACCACGGCCAGACCGTTGAAGAGTCCGGCGAGAACACCGACCGCGAGGCCGGCGAACATGGCCACGGGCCAGCTCCAGCCGTCCGATATGAGCATGCCGGTGGAGATCGCGGAGAGGGCGTAGGTGGAGCCGACCGAGAGGTCGATCTCCCCGTTGAGGATGACGAAGGTCGCCCCTACGGCCATGATGCCGATCTGCGCGATCTGCTGGCCCACCGAGAGGAGGTTGTCGGACTGGGCGAAGGTCGGGGAGAGCACGGTGCCCAGCAGGAAGAGCGCGACGAGCGCGGCGAAGACGCCGGCCTCCCGCGCGTGCAGCAGTCGGCGCAGCGCCAGCGGGAACTGTCGGGTGCTCGCGTCGGACGGCGGGCCCGCGGTGACGGGCGGCTTGGTGGCGGTCGAGGTCACGAGGCACTTCCGATCAGGGCGTTCAGCTGGGCTCTGGTGGGCAGGGCGGGGATGACGCCCGCGATCGACACGGTGTGGGCGCCGGCGACGGCGGCGAACTCCACGGCCCGGTCGACGGGCCGGCCCTCGGCCAGGGCGACGGCGAAGGCGGCGGTGAAGGAGTCCCCGGCGCCCGTGGTGTCCACGACCGTCCGGGCCGGGTGCGGGGGCACCATGGTGACGCCGGAGTCCTGGGCGACCAGCGCGCCCTCGCCGCCCCGGGTGATGACGACGGTGCCGCCGGTGCGCTCGTACAGCGCGCGGGCCAGCTCCTCGTCGCCGAGCCCGTGCCCGTCGTCGAGGCCGAGGAGGACGGGTGCCTCCGTCTGATTGGGCGTGAGTACGTCGATGAGGGCCAGCACGCGTCGGGCAGCGGCCGGGCGGGCGCCGGGTTCAGCAGGGTGCGGGTGCCGCTCTCGCGTCCGGCGCGGAGGGCGGCGACGACGGCTTCCTCGGGGATCTCCATGGAGACGACGAGGATGTCGGCGGAGGCGATCTCGGCGCGGAAGGCGTCGACGGCGGCGGCGTCCAGCTCGTCCAGGGCGCCGGGGGCGATGGCGATGCGGTTCTCCCCGGACGGCTCGACCAGGATGAACCCGACCATGGTCGGCGCTTCCGCGGTGACCACGTGTTCGGCGCCCACCCCTTCACGCCGCCACAGTTCATGCGCCGAGCGGCCGAACTCGTCGTCGCCGACGGCGGTGAGCAGCGTGACCTCGGCGCCCAGCCGGGCGGCGGCCACGGCCTGGTTGCTGCCCTTCCCACCGGCGCCCGAGTCGAAGAGGCCGCCCGAGACGGTCTCACCGGCCGCGGGCGCCTTGGGGACCCGCATGGTGAGGCCGGCGCCATAACTTCCGACAACCGCGATCTTCATCGGCACACCACTTTGTGTATGGACAACCATGGACAAGACTGAGCGTAGGTACAGGGATGTCCATAGTCAATGGGTGGCCGCGAGGTGAAATTTCGAGGCACGGGAACACCCGCTCTCCCCGTGTGACCGGAAGGAACCCTCAGGCCGGTGACCCGTAGCGGGCCGCGATCGCCGTCGCGCGGTGGTGCAGGGAGGCGCGCAGCCACTGCGGGGCCTCCACCTCGGCGTACACGGCGTGCTGCCAGAGCGCCCATTCCGCGTGCCGGGCGTCCTGGAAGACGACGTGCAGCCGGAGCCGGCCGTCCTCGCCGGTCTCCTCGGAGCGGACCGCCAGGGCGGTGGCGACCAGGGTTCCCGGTGCGCGGGGTCCACCCGGACCACCACGACGGTGGTGTCGCCGCCGGTCCGGAACCGCACGTTGCGTTCACGCCAGGCCCGGTCCAGGTCGACGGTGTCCGGACGCCGCGCGGGTTCGTCGAGCTCCTCGGCCTCCAGAATCCGGCTCAGCCGGTACGTACGGTCCTCGGTGCCGCGCTTGGCCAGCAGGTAGCCCTGGTCCCGGACGGTGACGAGGCCGACCGGGTCCACCGTGCGCCACTTCGGGGCCCGCCCACGGCCTCGTAGTGGATGCGCAGGCGGTGCCCGGCGAACACCGCCCGCCGGACCTCGGCGGCGAGGGAGCCCGGGACCTCCTCCTCGGGGCCACGCGGCGCGAGAGGAGGTCGGTCTCCGGGTCGATGAGCAGCCGCTGGGCCGCTCCGGCGGCGTTGTCCCGCAGCTCCTCGGGCAGCGCGTCGATTACTTTCAGCACGGCCGAGGCGAGCGCCGATCCCAGGCCGAACAGCTGCGCGCCGCGCCGTGATCCGGCGACCACGAGGGCGAGCGCCTCGTCGTGGTTCAGTCCGGTGAGCGCCGTCCGGAAATCCGGCAGCAGCGCGAACCCGCCGTGCCGCCCGCGCTCCGCGTAGACGGGGACCCCGCCGCCGAGAGTGCCTCCATGTCGCGCAGCACCGTACGGGTCGACACCTCCAGCTCACGGGCGAGTGTCTCCGCGGTCGTCCGGCCTCGCTGACGCAGCAGCAGGACCAGGGCAACCAGCCGGTCGGCGCGCATGGGAGAACCGTAGCGAAATATATGACGAAGGGTGTCATGTATTCCTGTGAGGCTTCATGGCACGACGTCAGAACGCGGCGGTCGCCGCGGTGATGGGCGTCCACGGTGTCATGAAACGAATGGAGCAGGTGCGTCGATGGAACGTAACGCGGTCAACCCGGTGTCGTGGTCGGTCGGGATGGGTTTCAACCAGGGCGAGGTGGTCTCCGGGCACTCGCGCACCCTGTACATCTCGGGCCAGACGGCGATGAGCCGGGAAGGCAGGCCGGAGCACGAGGGCGACATGGCGGCGCAGCTGGCGCTGGCCGCCGACAATGTGGAGGCGGTGCTCGCCGAGGCCGGCATGACCCTCTCGAACCTCGTCCGGCTGAACGTCTGCACGACCGATGTCGATCTGCTCCTCCAGCACTACGGCGTGCTGGCGGGCCGACTGGGCGCGGCAGGCGTCGCGCCGGCCACCACCATGCTCGGTGTGACGCGACTGGCGATTCCCGGCCAGATGATCGAGCTCGAGGGCACCGCCGTCGCATGACGCGACCGTCGGCCCGCTCGACCCGAACGGACCCGCGGGACCGGCACGCTTCGGCGACGCCAACTCCCTGATCGATGCCCGATCGGCTCCCGATCGACTTCGTACCGGATGAGGCCCGTCGGCCCGCGTGGCACGCGCCGCCTGCGGACTGGCGGGCCTCGCCGGGCGGCGGGGCACCGGCGCGGCACGCCCGGTCCAGCTGCCGTCCAGGGCGAGAAGCGCGGGGAGACGCGGCGGCTGAGGCTCATGGCTTCGAGGCCGCTTCGGCCGGCGTGGACCTGGCCCGCACGTCGGCGGGAGTGCCGGGACGTACGGCGCCGGGCCCTGTCGTCACATTCCCGTCTGACGCCGCGCGGCTCGCCCTTCGGGCGGACGCCGGGAATGTGACGACAGGGCCTACGGCGTCAATGCGCCATATCTGATGTCCTGGTGTGACTGAAACTGAACGATGTCTCAACAATTCCGACCGGTTGCCCTACGCTCTGCATGCTCCCAACCCCCAAAAGGTGGGGTTCGATGTGTCGTGAAAGGTTTCGCTTCTCGTGGCTGGCACCGGTGTCTGCAGGGTCGTCAGGTCAGGACCGCTGTGGTGAGCCGACCGTTAAGGGGGCCGCGAAGCGGCCCCAGTGCGAGCGCCGCCGTCGCCGGATGGGCCGTCACCCTGCTGGCCGCCGCCGGCGGGGTGTGGGCGGCCGTCAGCGCGGACGCCGACTGGCACCGGCCCGTCGCGGGAGCCTGTGCCGCGGCCGTCGTCCTGCTGGTCGCCCGCGTACTGGTCCTCACCCGGCGGCTGTCCGCCGAGCGTGCGCACCGTGCCCGGGAGGCCACAGTCGCCACCGCCCGGGGCACCGAGGTGGCGCATCTGGCCGCGGTACGCGTCCCGGCCATCGCCGAGCGACTGCGCGCCGGACAGCGGCTGGAGGGTGTGCCGGGGCCGGTGGCGTCGCCGGAGGAGACCGGCGAGGAGTTCGCCCGGGCGCTGGACGCGGTCGTCGTGGCCCTCAGCTCGGACGCCGCCGTGCACCGCGAGCGTTCTCTGCGCGACTCGGTGCAGGCCGCCTTCGAGTCCGTGGCGCGCACCATGCACGTGATGGCGATCGTGCAGCAGCAGGTCCTGGACGAGGTCGAGCGCTCCATCGAGGACCCCGTCTGATGGCGGACGTGATGAAGGCCGACCACGCGGCCTCGCAGATGACCCGTAAGGCGCAGACCCTTCTGGTGATGTGCGGCATCTGGCCCGCCCGCCGGGAAACCCGGCCGGTCTCGCTCTACGACTGCGTACGGGGCGCCCAGTCCCGGATCGTGGAGTTCGGGCGGATCGAGGTGCACGGCGGACAGACCCTGTACGCGGTGCCTCCGGCGGTGGAGGGGCTGATGCACTCCGTCGCCGAACTGCTGGAGAACGCCACGGTGTTCTCACGTCCCAGCTCCTCCGTCGTCGTCAGTGTGCGGGAGGTGGGCGCCGGTGCGGTCATCGAGATCGACGACGCCGGGCTCGGGATGCCGCCGGACGTCCTGCACCAGGCCCTCGGCCAGCTCCGCGACGACCAGGACCTGACCCGTCTGGGCGCGGTGCCCCGGCTCGGCCTGGCGTGTGTCGGGCGCTGGAGCCGGGAGCTGGGCTTCAACGTGGAGCTCAGCGGGGCTTCGGCGTACGGCGGCACACGGGCGGTGATGTTCGTACCGTTCCGGCTGCTGACCGAGCCGCTGCCGAAACCCGCCGCACACCGCCGCCCGGCGGTCGAACCGGCCGAGCACGTCGGGCCTGTCGCACCCCAGGCAAGCGGGCGCGACGACACCCCCGTAGTGGCCGGGCACCCCGACGACGCCCCGAGCCGGCCGGCGCACCCGCCCCGGCGACGGCCGGTCTGCCCCGCCGGCGCAGCCGACGCGGCGCCGCCCAGGCCGCGCCCTCCGCACGGCACTCGGCGCCCGGCCCGCTGCCCGGTGCCGAGCCCGCCGAACCCTGGACGCCGGAGGCGGCACGCGCCTCGATCACCAGTGTGATGTCCGGGACGCTGCGCGGCCGGGCGGCCGTCGACACGGACGGCGACACCGAACCGGCACCGCCCCCGCCCGGCGGACAGTCCCTGACCAGCACCCCGCACGACGAGCACGCCGGAGGCCGACCGTGACCGGAACCATCACCAGACTCCCCGATCTGGGGTGGATGCTCCGCCCGCTCACCGAGATTCCCGGCGTCCGGCACGCCGTGGTGGTGTCCGAGGACGGGTTGCGTCTCGGGCACGACTCCGCCGAGAACCTCTCGGGTCCGGTGGCCAGCCTGAGCATCGCCGACGCCGAGTCGCTCTCGGCGGCCTGCGCGGCGATGACCATGACGGGCCGGTCCACCGGCGCGCTCCTGTTCGGGCGGGGTGTCGGGACACGCCAGCTGATGCTGGAGACCGACCAGGGGTTCGTGCTGTTCACCCATGCCGGGGTGGGCGCGCACCTGGGGGTCGCCACCGATCTGGACGCCGACGTGGGCCTGGTGGCCCAGCAGATGCAGTTGCTGGTGGCGAAGATCGGCGCGCACCTGAGCAGCCTGCCCCGGGACGAGGCCGCCGCGACGTCATGACGGAGCGGCCCGAAGCGCCGAGGGTCTCGGCGATCCGCCCCTACGTCATCACCCGCGGCCGCACGGAGTCCGAGGGCGAGCCGCTCTCCTGGGAATCCCTGGTGATGACGGCGGAGGCGGCGTTCCCCGCCGCCCTCCAGCCGGAGCACCTCGCCATCCTGGAGCACTGCGAGGGGCTCATCTCGGTCGGAGAGGTGGCCGCTCACCTCGGCCAGCCGCCGTCGGTCACGCAGGTGCTGCTCTCCGATCTCCTCCGGTGGGGGCTGATCGTGACCCGCCCGCCCATTCCGCCGGCCGAACGCACTGATGTGACCATGCTCAGAAAGGTCCTCCATGGTCTCGAAAGCTGCCTCTGAACCCTTGATCGAGGCCGCCCCGCCGCCCGCCGCCGGCGGGAAGTACCTCGACTCGAACGTGTCGGGCGCGGCGAAGATCCTGGTCGTCGGCCCGCTGGGAGTGGGCAAGACGACGCTGATCGGTACGGTGTCGGAGATCCAGCCGCTCTCCACCGAAGCGTCGATGACCCAGGCGGGCGTCCGGGTCGACCCGTACCCCGGGGACAGCGGCAAGAAGACCACCACGGTCGCCCTCGACTTCGGCCGGCTGACCATCGACGGCGACCTGGTCCTGTATCTGTTCGGTACGCCGGGCCAGCAGCGGTTCCTGCCGGCCTGGCAGGACCTGGCCAAGGGGCGCTCGGCGCGCTCGCGCTGGTGGACGCCCGGGACCTGACGGCTTCTTTCGACGCGCTGGGAAACCTGGAGGACCTGAACCTCCCCTTCGCGGTCGCCGTCAACGCCTTCCCGAGCGGCCCCCAGTACGACACCGACGACATCCGTACGGCGCTCGATCTGCTGCCGGACACCCCGCTGGTGATCTGCGACGCACGGGACCGGACCTCGTCGATCCGGGCGCTGATCGCCCTGGCCCGTCACCTCATCGACATCGCCACGGAGTCCCCATGAGTACGCCGCACCCTCGGCCGGGCCGGGCGCCGGCTGCCCCGTGTCCGGCGCCTCCGGCACGGCGACCGCGCTGTACGGGCCCGGCCTGGACGGCAACATGATGCCCGCGCTGTACGAGGAACTGCGCCGCGCACACGGCCCGGTGGCGCCGGTGTCCATCGCCCCCGGCATCGACGCCTGGCTGGTCCTGGGCCACCGCGAACTGCTCCGTCTCACCCGCGAGGAACAGGAGTTCTCACACGACCCGCGCCGGTGGAGCCTGCTGCGCGAAGGCCGGGTGCCGGCCGACTCGCCGATCCTGCCGATGGTCGGCTGGCGCCCCGCGCTGCTCTTCACGGACGGCCAGCAGCACCGCAGGATGCGCACCGCCGTCTCGGACGCGCTGGCCGGAATCAACGGGCACGAGCTGCGCCGCAGCGTCCGGGCCACCGCCGAGGAACTGATCGCCGGATTCGCGGCGCACGGCGAGGCCGACCTCGTCGCCGCGTACGCGCGCACGCTGCCGATGCGGGTGATCGCCGGGCTGCTCGGCCTGGACGACCGGACCGGCCGGGAGCTGGTGAACGCGGTGGCGGGCCTCGTGTCCGCCACCGGCGGGGCGGGGGACGCCAGCCGCAGGATGGGCGCCATCCTTCAGGGGCTGATCGAGGAGAAGCGGCGGGCGAGGGGCGACGACATCGTCTCGGCGCTGCTGCACCACCCGGCGCGGCTCACCGACGAGGAGGTGCTGCACAACCTGGTGGTGATGTTCGTCGCGGGCAACCAGACCACGGTGAACTGGATCGCCACGGCGCTGCGTATCCTGCTCTGCGACCCCGCGCTGCGCTCCTCGCTGAGCGGCGGCCACCTCAGCGTGGACGACGCGCTCGACCTGGTCCTGTGGCGCTTCCCGCCCACCCAGAACTTCCCGGCCCGCTACGCCACCCGCGACATGAGCTTCGGCGGCCAGGACATCCGGGCGGGCGACATGCTCATCCTGGGCCTGGCAGCGGCCAACGCGGATCCGGAGGTCCTGCCGGCCGACGGCAGCGCGGTGGTCGGCAACCGCTCCCATCTGGCGTTCGGTGCGGGCCCGCACATCTGCCCCGCCCAGGACCCGGCCCGGCTGATCACCCGGACCGCGGTCGACACGATCCGGCACCGCCTGCCCGACCTGGAACTGGCCGTGCCGGAGGACGAGTTGGAGTGGATCAAATCTCCTTGGAGCAAGGGGCTGGGCACGCTGCCCGTGCGCTTCACCTCTCCGCAGTTGCCGCAGGGCACACCGCCCCCTCGGACGGCCGAGGCTCCCGCCCCCACCTGGGCGCACCGCAACGCGGTACAGCCACAGGCCCGGCCGCACTGACCCGCTCGGAGCCCGCCCTTCCCCGGCTTGCACCTCCTCCCCTCCCCGAGACCTGGAGCCCTGTTGAACACGTCACCGGCGAACCCCGCGGCCGACCGTCCGCACCGTCTGGACCCGAGGGGAGGCTGCCCGCACGCGGCCAACGCCCGGCTGCTGGCCCAGGGGCGGTCACCCCGGTGGTCCTGCCCGGCGAGGTGCGGGCCATGGCGGTGCTGGGCCACGACGCGCTGAAGGAGTTCCTCGCGCACCCCGACGTCGCCAAGAACGCACGGCACTTCACTGCGCTCCAGGCCGGGGAGATAGCCGACGGCTGGCCGCTGAAGACGTTCGCCACGGTGCAGGGGATGACGACCGCGGACGGCGCCGACCATCGGCGGCTGCGGTCGCTGATGAGCAAGGCGTTCACAGCCCGCCGGGTCGAGGAACTCCGCCCGTACATAGTGGAGCTGACGTCTCGCCTGCTGGACGGCCTGGAGGCGGCCGCCATCGAGGACGGTGTCGTCGATCTGCGGACCCACTTCGCGCTGCCGCTGCCGATGGGCGTCATCTGCGAACTGCTGGGCGTGGACGAGGTCCACCACGACCGGCTGCACCACCTCTCCAACCAGATCGTGGCCACGGACATCGGCCCGGCCGAGGCGATGGCGGCCAACCGGGAGATGGTGGAGGTGCTGAGCGAGGTCGCGGCCGCCCGGACGGCCGATCCGGGGACGATCTCACCAGCGCGATGATCGCGGCCCGTGAGGAGAGCGGCGACCGGTTCAGCCCGCACGAGCTGATCGGCACGCTGATGCTGACCATCATCGCGGGGCACGAGACGACGCTGAATCTGATCACGAACGCCGTACGCGCCCTGTGCGCCCATCGGGACCAGCTCGATCTGGTCCTCTCCGGCGGGGCGAGCTGGGCGGACGTGGTGGAGGAGACCCTGCGCTGGGACAGCCCGGTCAGCTACTTCCCGTTCCGCTACCCGACCCGCGATCTGACCCTGGACGGCACCCTGATCCCCCAGGGCACCCCGGTCCTCGCCGGGTACTCGGCGGCCGGCCGCGACACGCGGGCCCACGGCCCGGACGCGGCACGCTTCGACATCACCCGCAATGGCGAGTCCCGCCATCTCTCCCTGGGACACGGCGCGCACTACTGCATGGGGGCGCCCCTGGCCCGCCTGGAGAGCACCACCGCCCTGGAACAGCTCTTCACCCGCTTCCCGTCCCTGGACCTGGCGATCCCGGAGCCGGAACTGCCGCGCCACGCCTCGTTCGTGGGGAACAGCGTGCAGCGGCTGCCGGTGCGGCTGAAGGTCTGAGGGAGCACCGCTCCCGGTCACCCGGGCGAGCGGGCCGCCTTCATCCACGGCGAACTTCGTCCCTCAGCAGGGAGGTACACGATGGGGCATCGCTGCTGAACGCGGGTTGCCTTCAGCGCTTGAGGATGTCATGCGTTGATGGAGACGCCGTTCACCGTGATGCGTCAGGAGGGATGCCCTTAGGCGGTCGGCCAGACTCCCCGCTCATGGAGGTGAAGTACGAGGGCCGCGATGTTCCAGGCATCGTCCTCACCCCGGTGGTGACGGCCTTCGAGACGCCGCCCGACGATCCGCAGCGCCTGTGCCATGCCAGGACGTTTACGCAGGCCGTGGGCTTTGCTGAAGACGGCCTTGGCGTTGACGTGGTGACGGCCGAAGGGTAGGGCGTCCGGGTGGCCTCACACTGCCGTCCGAACTGGTGGCGGTCGTAGTCGCCCCAGCTGGCCCAGGGCCTGGTGCCCGAGCGATGCTCCGCCGCCAGCAGTCGGCACGCCTCGGCGAAGCCGACTCCTGATCGACTTCGTCCTGGGTGAGACCCGTCAGCTCCGTGCAGAACTCGCTCACTGCGGACCCTGCGGGCCGCACCAGGATCCGGTGCCGAGCGAGGCGCTCGCCTGCGTCCAGGTCGACGGCAGTCAGCCCGATCTCGATGATCTCACTGGCCTCGCCAGGCGGCGGGGCACCCGCCCAACACGTCGCTTCGACGTCCACGACGTTGACGACGCTCCCGGTCCAGGTGCTCTCCATGGCGAGAAGCATAGGGAGCCACGGCAACCGAGGCCCGAGATTTCGAGGTTGCGTCGACGTCAGCCGAACTCCGTTTCCGGATGCTTCAACTGCCGGAGCCGTTCACCAACTCGGTCTCGAATGCGACGTGTTCGGGCCGACCGGATACGGACGCCCCATGGACGGCACCAGTGCTGGGCCGACAAGGGTTACGGGGTGCCGGCGGCACGGTCCGCATCCCATGGCGGGGACGGTGGAGACCCTCTCCACGAACCAGAAGGCGGTGAACCGGGCCCACGCAACGATCCGGGCCCTCATCGAGCAGGCCGTCGCCGCCCTCAATCCTGGCGGCTTCTCCGCAGACTGCGGTGCTCGACCATCCGGATCACCAGCCTCGTCCAAGCCGTCCTCACCCTTCATCCGACCAGCTCGGAGTGATGGCGGAAAAGGCCAATTGCCCGCATACTCAAGCGCCATACGGGCAAAATCGACGCAAACTGGATAGCTTTACTGCCTGCGCAGTTTTGCATCTGGGCAGCAGGGATCAGGCCATTCTCTGTTGCAGATCTTGCTCAACTCCCTCACGCGTTGCCTATGATGAGCACCATTCCAGCGCCTCGCCTGAATGCCTCTCAGGCTACTGCAGACCAACGACCGGGGAGAAACCGTAGCCGTGGGGAATTCACCGTCATGCCGTCTTACAGGCTGCTCATGACGTCTACGCAGCGTCAACTCGGCATTGCGCACTTTACTTTGTCACGGCGCACACCCTGACAGCGGCCGCCCCTACGGTCGGGCCCCACGTCGCCGGGGCGCAAAAACTCCCCAGACTCCATTCCTGTCTGCCCTGCTCCTCGCCGAAACGCGACCACTGAAGGAAAAGCTCTTCATGGTCGACGAGCCGGATTACAGGGCGGGTTCTTCCCGAGCCAGCTCGTGACCCTCCGCGACATCCCCGCAGACCGCGGGGCGTCGTGCGCTGGAGTGGCGACGGCACGGCAGCCGGCCAACCCTCCTTCTCTACCGACGTCAGGCCCGACGACGAGCGGCCGGTCCGGCTGGCGGACCAGCTCCGCAGCAGGAGAACAGCTCCCGAGAAAGGCGTTGGCACCAGCCCAGACCCGTTCCGGCCAAGGCGCCACCGAACAGTTTGCCTGCCAGCAGTTCTGACCAGAAAGGAGCCACCGAATGCCCATGCCCGAATCGGACCAGACCATCCGCAGAAATCGAGTAATGTCTCCCAAACGTACGCGCCTAGCCCTGTCGGGCGTGTGCACCGCAATCGCTCTGGTCCTGTCCACAGGCGGCACAGCGCACGCCAATGCCGATGACAGCAACCTCTTCAGCATAGAAGCATGCGGAGATATCCCTGGACGCTCCGCATTCAAATTCACCATCCACTACAACTCCGGGCAGAACGGCGCTTGGCGGAACATCGGTTACTCGGTGTACGACTTCAACGCCCTCAAGCCCGGCGGAAGCAGTTCCACTGTCTACAAGTTGAAGTTCTGCTCGACCGGTGGCGCAAGCAGCCCGCCGGCCGGAGCCGGCACGAACATCAAGAACAATGCGGCATCGGGCGAGAACTTCCACTACAAGTACTGGGCGCGCGTGTACTTCCGCTCTGGACACAAGGGCGCCCAGGACGTGATGGCTCCCTACCAGCACATCGACCGGTTCCGGAACGTCTACAACGACAACGCCTCGTTCAAGTGGACCAGCTGATGACTTCAGAGCAGGAAAGGACGAACAAGGTGAGACTGACGGCCAAGACCGTGGCCCCATTGACAGCTCTCGCGCTGGCCGCCGGAGCGGGAGCCCTCTACTACACGACAGCCGGCGCCCACACCCCGGATACCACCCGTCACGCGCAGGCCGTGAACCAGCCGGGCTCCTTGGCCGAGGTCGCTCAGGCCACCGTCGGCAACCCGGACAACCCCGCTACCTGGCGGCTTCCCATCGAGTCCTACATGCCGACCACCCAGCAGGCCCGGCTCGTGTTCTCGACACGGGACGAGTTGATCGACCGGTGCATGGCCGACGGCGGCTACCCGCAGTGGAAGCCCGCCCCGGACCTGCCCCGCTCGGCGGAACCACCCTGACCGACTGGCGCTACGGCATCCACGACGCCGCACTCGCCTCGACACGCGGGTACCACCCGGACGCCGCCCAGCAAGAGGCGTACGACGAAGCGATGGAGGCCGGCGCTGTCGACCTGTCCGGTGCTCCGGACAGTAAGGTCCGCGAGTGCGCCGCCGAGGTCGACGGGCAAGTACCCCGGTGCAACCCGCGGACATCGTGCAGCGCATCAGTGGTGAAGCGTACCTGGAGTCCGAGACGGACCCGGCGGTCGTCGATGTGTTCGCCAAGTGGTCCGCGTGCATGAAGGCCAAGGACTACGACTACGAGACGCCGATGGACGCCAACGACGATCCCCGGTTCAACGAACCGGACACGGTCACGGACCTGGAGATCGCCACGGCCAAGGCGGACATCTCCTGCCGGGACCAGCACAACGTGGCCCGCACCTGGTTCGATACCGAGTCGAAGATCCAGCGGGACAAGATCGCGCAGCACCTGGACGAGTTCAACGCTGCCGCCGAGGCGACCCGGGAATCCGTCGCCAAGGCCGAGTCGGCCTGACCTCTTCCACCGCTCAGCCGACCGCCGCAGCCCCGTGTTCACCCGACGCAGGGCTGCGGCGGTCTGCTCTCTCATGCCTGCGAAAGACAAACCGGTGTCCGCGCGGCCCCCGCTTGCGGGCACCCAGAGCGTCAAACGAGCGTCATGACCACCAGCCGGTTCCTCTGAGAACGGACATCTCGTGGTCATGAAGCACATCCACCGGAGTTCAGGGCGGACGCGGTCGCGCTGTACCAGTCGCGGTCCGAGGCGACGATCCGGCAGGTCGCTGCCGATGTTCTGACAGGCGCTGTCAGACCTCCGGCCGGATCTTGCCGCCGATGTGGGCGAGGCGGATCGTGCGTTCCTCCGGGACCAGGCGGAAGTGGATGCGGCCGGCGCCCGGCGTGAAGCGGGCGTGCAGGTCGAAGGTGCGTGTTTCCCCGTCCAGGTCGGTGAAACGGCACACGCGCTTGCGGGTCTCGCCCTCCGGGCTGACCTTGCTCCGCCACTCGGGCTCGGCCATGGCCGTCGGATCCCACGCGGCGACAGCTTCCTCCAGCCGTTCCAGGGCTCGACGTACGGGCACCACCCAGTGCGGGTTCAGGCCGCCGAGCTGGCCCTCGACGCGCGGCAGGCAGGTGAGGTGCGGGTAGAGGTCGGCCCAACTGTCCCAGATCCGTAGGCCGGTGGTGACGCTCTCCCGGCGTGCCTTCCGGATCCACTCCAGATGCCCGTCGAGATGCGGCTCGGCAGACAGATGCCGGACGTCGACGGTGTCGTGCCGCATCTCCAGCGTGCCCTCGTCGTCCTCGACGAGTTCGGCGCGCTCCAGTGTGACCTGGTCGGTCTGCCAGGGACGGGCCACCGGAAGGCTGACGGCGATGCCGTCCATGAAGTGCGCGGCGCCCAGGCCGAGGACGACCTCGCCGTCGTGGCGGTACTCCAGATGATCGGCGGCATCCTCCGCGGGGAAGACGCTCCGCACGGGAGAGCGGCCTTGTAAGGCCCGCAGGCGCTGCCAGAGGGCGCGGTTGCGCGGGCTGGCGCCGATCCACTTGTTGACGGGGTAGCCCTCGGCAATCTCCAGCGCCTTGACGTCCACCTCGCTCACGAGGGTCGCGCCTCCCGCGGCCGCGGCGGCACGGACGACGGCCACGAAGTCGGCCATGGCCCGCTCGGCCCGTGCCGGGTCGCAGGCCGTCCCCCAGGACTTCTCGTTGAGAAACAGCAGTGACACGCTTTCCTCTCCCCTGTGTCATCCCGTGGCGTCAGTCCAGCAGTTGGTCGAGCGAGTTCTCCCACTCGTCGAAGAAGCCCTCGGGCCACTGCTCGAGCATGCCGTCCTTGTCGATATGCGGGGTGACGACTCCGGCGCCCGCCCCATTGCCGCTGAAGTAGTGGACGACCGTGTCCTGCGGCTGGAGGACGCCCTGTTTCACCGCGATGCGGACGCCGTTCAGCACGTGGTCGCTGTGCGTCTCGACGATCAGCTGGGCGCCGGTGGCGGCGGCCGCGGACAGCAGTGCCGCCATCCTGCTCTGCCCCTTCGGGTGCAGATGGGCCTCGGGGTTCTCCAGCAGGATCAGGCTCTCGGGCGTCGCGGTGAGGCAGGCGACCACCACGGGCAGCGCGTAGGTGAGACCGAAGCCGACGTTGGTGGGGCGCCTGCGGCGGGTGGCATTGATGCCTGCGGTGCCGCCGAAGCCGTAGGAGAGGCGGACCGAGTCGGTGCCTTCGATGGGGTCGGTCTCGATGTTGACTCCCGGACACAGCTCCTGCATCCAGGCGATCGTCTGGTCCAGGAGCTGGGGAGACGTGGCGCCGCGATGACGGAGTGGACCGTCGGGCACCTCCATGGGTACGTCCTGGTCCGTGTGGTGACGCAGGTAGTTGACGGTGTGTTCACCACGTACGCCGAGGAAGCCACGCGCGACGGCGATCTGGTGGGAGCGGGGGTAGGTGACCGCCGGGGTGATGCGGTCGGCGTGCAGGTATTGGAACGGCTGCTCGGCGAGGTGCGCGCGGACCGATCCCTCCGCCAGCGGCATGACGTCCCGGTCGGGGTGGCGGATGTCGTACGCGGCGGCCCAGGTCCGCTGCTCGCCGTCCTCCTCTATGACGAAGCCGACGAGCGGCTCGCGGACGGAGGGGAGTTCTTCCACCGGCCCGAAGTCCTCGTGCAGAACGTCCTGTGCGGTTCCCAGGGTCACGAGGTCACCGTTGAGCAGCAACCCGCCCCCAGCACGTCTGGTCCGGATGAGCATCTGCGTCTCGTACGACTGCCGCAGCAGCCCCAGCGCCTGCAGGACACTGCTCTTGCCCGAGGAGTTGAGACCGGTGAGGAGCGTGAGCGGGCCCAGGGGAGTTCCAGACGCCGGAACGCCTTGAAGTTGATCAGCGTGATGCGGTTGATCACTGCCCGGCCCCGCTCCGTCCCTCGCTGAGCGCCGTCTCCAGAAGCTCCTTGACCGCGTCGAACCGCTTGCGGACCTTCCTGGCGTCACCGGTGCCCACCGAGATGGCACGTTCGAACTCCACGTCCTCCATCAGCTCCGCGAAGGCGTCGAGGACGTCGGTCTGCCGCAGCACCTCGCGCTCGTCGTCGCCGAGGCTCGCGAGATTGACGGCGACCGCCTCGAAGAGCGCCTTGTTGATGGGTGACTTGCGCTGCTGGTTCCGGCGGTACTTCCGGAAGGCGTGGGGGCCGAAGGCTTCCTCGGCCGCGAGCATCGCCGTGAGGAACTCGCTCCGCAGCCGGTTCTCCTCCGCGCTGTCGAGACGGTTCACCTGGTGCATCGCCTCGGCGAGGAACGCGTCGAAGTCACCGGGCTTGTACGCGTGCGGGGAGGTCATCCGGAAGGCCAGGAAGCGAAGGACCATCTCCCGGTCGGCCATCCGGTCCCCGACGACGCTGTATCCGGTGGCCCGCCGGAACTCCTCGGTCTCCGCAAGCTCCGCGAGGAGCGTGCGCGCCCGCCCCGAGATGAGCGCGTGCCGGATCTCCTGCCGGGTGAGGGGCTCGCCTCCGGTGTTGATACGCGCGAAGACGTTGAACATCACCGGCTCGGGGTACCTCGCCGGATGACGTGGACGACGACCTCGGTCTCACGCAGCCGGATCTGGAGTTTCCCGGACAGGTTCGCGAAGCCCGTGCCCTCGAAGTTGCGCAGGTACTCCAGGCCCGTCAGTTTCAGCGGGTCGGCGCCGACCGCCTCGGGCTCCACGAAACGCGCGATGGACGTGAGGCGCTGAATGCCGTCGACGATGGCCCAACTGCCGTCCTTCTTCTCGGCGGCGTAGAAGGACGGGATGGGAATGCGCAGCAGCAGAGACTCAATGAGCCGGGACTGCTTGCCATCGGTCCAGATGCCCGCCTTGCGCTGAAAGTCCGGGGCAAGGTCGATCATCTCGTTGCGCAGCCGGGACAACAGCAGATCGACGGTCGTCGTCCGGGTGTCGATGTCGATGTGCTCGGGGTCGAAGGAGAGGTGATCTGCTCGATCACCACATCCTCGGCCTCCTCGCGCTCGATGTCGGTCAGCCGGCCGTCGGTGGTGACCTCCACGGAGTACAAGGGGATTCAAGCTCCCCGGCATCAGCCGCGGCGTGATGGTACCGCTCGTACACCGACCGTTGGTCCCGTGTACGCCCCTGGCTCTCCTCCAACGCCGCCATGCCCTCTGGTCGCCCTCCCCTCATGCCGTACGCGATCACCGTGTCCGCTGCGATCGCCCTCACCCTACCGTCCGTGATCCCGCGGTGACTCCCGATCGATCAGAGCAGTGGGGACGGGGTCGGCGTGTTGCCGAGCCATCCAGGCAGGGACCTGAACCGGTCCGGGACCGGTGGAGGCTCTATGCGTGGACTCCGGCTGCCGGTTGGAGGCTGGTGTCGAGCGTAGTGGCGGGCCTCGTGCTCGTGGGGCGGGATGTCGCCGATCGCCGCGTGGAGGTGCTGGTCGTCGAACCGTTCGACCTCCCCAGCCTTCGGCCGGGGTGCCCCCACCGCGGTGGCGAGTTCGCCACGGCTGCGGGACCCGTCACGAGGGCGGAACCCGCAGCCTGTTGTTCGCCGCGCGGAGGTCAGCCGCTGACCGTGATGTTCGAGCTTCCGCTGCTCTGGTAACCCTCGGTGGCCATGATCATGTAGTACCTGAACTGGCCCATGTTCATGCCCGCGCGCGCCCAGGCGTCGAAGTGGTTGCCGGTGGTGATGGTGCCGGAGCCGCTGGTCACCTTCGACTGCCGGACGCTCCAGTACTGATCGAAGGTGCGGGTGCCCTCGACGGAGGGGCGTTGTACCGCGTCGTCTTGTAGATGTCGTACGTGCCGCCGTCGCTGGAGACGGTGCCCCTGTACTCGCCGGTGGGCCGGTAGCTGCCCCAGTTGTCGACGATGTAGTACTCCACCAGCGGGTTCGACGTCCAGCCGTAGAGGCAGCCGTAGCCGTTGCCCGACGGGTTGAAGTAGCCGGTGTAGCGGACCGTCCTGCGCCCGCCGGTGTTCCAGCCCTTGCCGGCGACGAAGTTGCCGCAGTTGGTCCACCGGGTGCTGTAACTGCCGCCGCCGTTGAGCGTCATGGAGACGGAGCCGCCGCCGTCGGTCCAGAACGAGTAGTACAGGCCGTCGTAGCCGGTCTGGTTGGTGGTGATGGTGGTGGCGGCGTGGGCGGTGCCGGGCAGCAGCAGTCCGGACGCGGTGGCGAGCGCTACGGTGCCGGCGCCGCCGAGGAAACCTCGTCGGCTCAAGCCGCTGAAGGGAGCGGGGTTCTGCTGGATCGGGTCCTGCTGCATGCGTCCTCCCGATGAAGGCTGGTGGGGGCGGGCGGCTTCTGCTGCCCGCGGCCTTGCATGGAACACGGCGGGGATCGCCCGTCGTCGTGCCTCGACGACCGACCGCCATCCCCGGTCACATGACGCGAAGGGAACGACGGCCTCCTGTCGTTCGGTGGCCATAGTTTTCGTAGAACGCCATGACCCTGTCAACACTTTCGACACCCTTTCGGAAACATTCCCTTCACCAGAAGAGGTCTTGGCGAGTACATCTTCACTGGTCAAGCCACCTCTCACTCGAACCCTTGCGTGGGATGGAATGGGACCAGGAAGGGGCGCGACGCAAACATGTGCGCTATGTTCGAAACTTTCGAACCGGCGGAAACGCGACTTCGGCGGCCCCCACGGGGGAACGACTGCGCGCGAACGGCCGCGCGGAGGATCTGAGGATCTGCTGTCTGGTTGCCCGGTGCGATGCTGGTCATCCGGTCCTCCCCTGCTCATGAGCCGACGGTGGGTTCCCTTTCTCAGGTATCCGTATGAGCGCGGTCCCCAGCGACGTTCTAATCCTGGCCTCAGGTTGACCGGGGACAATGAGCGGCAAAAACAACGACGGGAAGGGGCGGGCCGGCGTGCGGATCATGATCGCGGATGATGACGTGGCCATCCGTGAGTCGCTGGAGCGGGTGCTCCAGGTCGAGGGTTACGACACCTGCACCGTCGCCAACGGTTTCGCCGTGCTCGACGGCGTCGGTGGGGCCGGCGGTGACACGCCGGATCTGCTGATCCTCGACGTGATGATGCCCCGCCTCGGCGGGTTGGAGGCCTGCCGGCGGTTGCGGGCCGCGGGTCGGGATCTGCCGGTGCTGATGCTGACCGCCCGGGATCAGGTCTCCGACCGGGTCACGGGGCTGGACGCGGGCGCCGACGACTACCTGCCCAAGCCGTTCGCCACCGAGGAGTTGCTGGCCCGGGTGCGGGCCCTGCTGCGTCGGCGTACACCGGCCGACGGTGAGTCGCAGATCCTGTCGTTCGCCGATGTCCGGCTCGATCCCGACAGGTTCGAGGCGTGGCGGGGCGGGCGGCCGCTGCGCCTGACCCGGACGGAGTTCTCCCTCCTGCAGGTCCTCATGCGCAACGCGACCCGGGTCTTGACCCGCGACGCGCTGTTCGAGGCGATCTGGGGTTTCGACATGAGCGCCACCGCCAACAACCTCCAGGTGTATGTGAGTTACCTGCGCCGCAAGATGGAGGCCGAGGGTGAGCCGCGATTGATCTACACGCTGCGCGGCCTGGGATACACGTTGCGGGAGACTCCTCCATGAGCAGGCCCGCCGGCCGGGAACCGCGCCGGCTGACCCGATGGTGGCGCCGGCGGTCCCTGCGGACCAGGCTGACGGTGATCGCGGCGACGGCCATCGCGGTCAGCGTGTTCGCGGCCTTCCAGGTGGCCAGCGAGCTACTGGACTGGGAGCTGCACGACACCGCCGAGAATCAGCTACGCGCCGACTCCCGCGTCCTGGCGACGAACGCGGAGCGCGCCGGTCTGGCACAGGTCCAGCTACCGCCGTATCCCGGATCCGGTCGGCTGGTGCGGATCATCCTGCCCGACGGCTCGATCCGGACGCCGGCCGGCCAACCCGCGCTGCCCCCGGTCAGCGAGCAGGCCGGGCGCGTGGCGCAGGGCGCGTCGGCCGACCTGACGGAGTCGAACGACAGCGACGACGACGGCTACCTCATCTACACGATGCGGGCAGGCGACGGCGCGGTCCAGGTGGCCCGCGTCGTCGACGACAGCCCGATCAACCGGTTCGGGTTCGGCATGCTGCTGATCGGGCTGCTCTGCGTGGTCGGCGGCGCCCTTGTCGGGCGGACCGTGGCGCGGACCGGGCTGACACCGATCGACCGGCTGACCGCCGCCGCGGTACGTGTCGCGCACACCCAGGATCTCGACGCCGACATCCCGGATGAGGGCGGTGGGGAGATCCGGCGGCTGATCCAGTCGATCAACGACATGCTCGCCGCGCTCCGGAACTCCCGGCGGGCCCAGCGGCTGCTCGCCGAGGACGCCGCCCACGAGCTCAAGACCCCCTCACCAGCCTGCGCCTCAACGTCGAGCTGCTGATCCGGCTCGATCGGCGCGGCACCCTGGACAGCGCACTGCCGACGGAGAGCCGGACCCGGCTGCTCAACGATCTCGGCGCCCAGGTGGCCGAGTTGAGCACCCTTGCCGCCGAGCTGACCGATCTGGCGCGCGGTGACGTCAGCGACGAGAGCACCGAGGTGCTCGACCTCGCCGACGTGGTGGTGGCCGCCGCGACCCGGGCGCGTTCCCGCGTGCCCGACATCGAGGTCGCGCTCGACGTGACCTCTGTGTGGGTGAGCGGGCGTCCCGCCGCGCTCGAGCGGGCGGTGCTCAACCTCATCGACAACGCCGGCAAGTGGTCCCCCGCGAACCAGCCGGTCCAGGTCCGGCTCCGTGCCGAGGGCGCGTCGGCGGTGCTCGAGGTCGACGACGCCGGGCCGGGCATCGACGCCGCCGACGTACCGCGGGTGTTCGACCGGTTCTACCGTGCCGACAGCGCCCGGGCGTTGCCGGGATCCGGTCTGGGGCTGTCGATCGTGCAGCGGGTCGTCGACGCCCACGGCGGCCGGGCCACCGTCGCCCGCTCCGCACGCGGTGGCGCGCTGCTTCGGGTCGACCTTCCGGCCGCGGCCCCGCCTGCCCTGATCGCGCGGCTCACCGCCGGGAAGGACACCGAGGTGCGCTGACCCGCCCCGGCGGCGCGGCGCAGGACAAGGACGGCGGCCCTCGGGCATGGCCCCGCGCGGCTCACCGCCGGGGCAGGACACCGCGATGCGCCGACCCCAGCCCCGGCAGCGCGGCGCAGGACCAAAGGGCGGCGACCGTCGGGCCCATGAAAAACCGGGACGGGCCTGGGGCCCGTCCCGGAACTCGTCCGTGCCGCCGCGCTCACCGTTGCAGCGCGGGCTCCTCGTCGTCGGCGAGCGGCTGTTGACCGCCCGGCAGCTCCGCCGCTGGACGGGACAGCCGGCTCGGCCACCACATCCGCCGGCCGATCAGCAAGGTGAGAGCGGGCACCAGGACCGACCGCACCAGCAGGGCGTCGAGCAGCACGCCGAAGGCCACCAGGAACCCGACCTCGATCAGCATCACCAGCGGAAGTGTGACGAGGACCGCGAACGTGGCCGCCAGGACCAGGCCTGCCGAGGTGATGACACCACCGGTGGCCGAGAGGGCTCTGAGCATGCCCTCTCTGGTGCCGAGACGCACGGTCTCCTCCCGGGCCCGGCCGGCCAGGAAGATGTTGTAGTCGATGCCGAGCGCCACCAGGAACAGGAATGCCAGCAGCGGCACCGAAGAGTCGATACCCTTGAACCCGAGGATCGTGTCGAAGACGAACACGCTGCCGCCGAAGGCTGCGGCGAATGAGACGATCACGGTGGACATCAGGACCAGCGGGGCCAGGACCGCGCGCAGCAGCAGCCCGAGGACGATCAGGACGACGACGAGCACCAGCGGGATCACCAGCTTCTCGTCGCGCTTGGTGGTCACCTCGGTGTCGAGGTTCTCCGCACTCGGCCCGCCGACGATCGCCTCCGCCCCGCTCACCGCGTGCACGGCGGTGCGCACCCGCTTGATCGTGTCGTACTCCGCGACGGTGTCCGGGGCGTCCTTCGGGAACACGGAGATGTTGGCCCAGCCACCGCTGGTCTGCTCCGGGATGGCCAGGGCCACACCGCGAGTGTCCTTGACGATGTCGAGCACCCGCTCCTGGTGCGCCGGCCGCGTGAAGATCGTCATCGGCTGGCCGCCGAGCTCCGGGAAGTGCTGGCGGAGAACGGTGAAGCCGGTGACCGACTCCGGCGCCGACAGGAACTGGTCCTGCTCCCGCAGGGCGCCGGTGTTGCCCGCCAGCCCGAGGGCGAGCACGCCGAGGACTCCGAGCGAGCCGAGCGTCGCCCCCACCGGCGGCGGCTGATAGCGGTGCCGAGCCGTCCCCACAGCCCCGGCTTCTCCTCCACGGCCGTGCTGAACCGCGGGATGGCCGGCCAGAAGATCCGCCTGCCGAGCACCACGAGCACCGCCGGGAACAACGTCAGCATGGCCACCAGCGCGCACAGGATGCCGGCCGCACCGATCGGGCCCAACCCGCTGGTGCTGTTCAGGTCCGCGACGAGCAGGCAGAGCAGGCCGGCGACCACGGTGGCCGCGGACGCGACGATGGCCGGAGCCGCGCCGCGCAGCGCGTGGACCATCGCGACCCGAACGTTCTCATGGTGGTGCAGTGCCTCCCGATATCGAGCGATGAGCAACAGCGCGTAGTCAGTGCCGACGCCGAACACCAGAATCGTCAGCAGCGCCGAGTTCTGGTCGTTGACCACGATGCCGAAGCCCTTGACGAGCAGGTAGACGGTCCCCATCGAGGTCAGTGCGGCCGCGCCGACGGCCACCAGCGGGATGATCCACAACACCGGGCTGCGGTAGGTGAGGATGAGCAGGAGCGTGACGACGACGATGGTGGTGAGGAGCACCTGCACGTCGATGCCGTCGAAGACGGCATCCATGTCGCCGTCGATCGCGCCCGGGCCGGTCACGTCGAGTTCCAGGCCGGAGGGGCGGTCCTTCGCGGCGTCACGCAACGGGCCGACGATCTCCTCCGGTGCGCCGTAGGTCGTGCTCACCTCAAGGGTGAACATCATCGCTTTGCGGTCGGTGGAGAGGCTCGCCGGTGAGCCCTCGTCGTCCTCGCTGGCCGCCGCCGCCTTCGGCGGGTACCGCTTGGCAAGGGTGTCGTAGTGGCGCTCGACCGTCGCGCGGTCGGCGTCGGTCATGCCGCCGGCGCGGTGGTACACGAAGACGAACGTGTTGTCGTCACCGCCGGGGAGACTGTCGTCCAGCGCCGCCACCTTGGTGGACTCGGCACTGGCCGGCAGGGTGTCCACGGCGCTGTCGGTGGTGACCGAGCTCAGCTTTCCGCTCAGCGGCACCATGCCCGCCGCCAGCACCAGCCACAAGCCGATCACCAACCATGGCACCCACCGGCCGGCCAACCGACCGGCCGGCGCTTTCCCGGACGGCGCTGCGTTGACTGCCATCACTAGCCTCCTGCATACGGGTTGCATCGCTTATCTGGACGCCTACTTCCTAGCGAGCGAACCTGAGGCGACTGTTAATACGGTGCTCAGGCCGGTTGGCCGAACCATGTGCCCAGCGCACGCACCAGCGTGGTGGCGTCGAGGTGCTGCCCGGTAGGCAAGGCGCCCAGGCGACACAGCCGTCGGGCCGGATGAGCAACGCGTCGACGTCCACCCGGTCCGTGCGGGCGGTGACGGTGTTGACCCGTCCGGTCCACGCGGCCGCGGCGTCGCGGGCCTCCGCGCGGCCGACGAGGTCGAGCAGGAGCCCACGACCCTCACGCAGCAGGTCCGCCGACCGGGTCACCGCGGTGACGACGTCCGGGTCGGGCCGCTCCAGCGTCAACTTCATGTCCGGGCACAGGGCGGGGCAAGGACGCGTGTACGCGCTCCTCGTCGATGCCGAATCCGCCGAACGGACGCACCGACCGTGCCACGGACGCCGCCCTGCGCCTGGCACGAGCGTAAAACAACCGAAAGACCATTCGTGCGGGTCAGCAGTCGTCACACGCCCATCACGGCAGGTCACGGCGCTCGCTGGTCCCTTCCGGGACAACTGACCATCAGGGACCAGAAGCTCCGCGCAGAGCGTCGCCCACCCTCGACACCCCATTGGTATACGCCACCTGACGGGGCCTGACTTGCCCAGCAGGTCGCCTGACACTCCATCAGAACGAGCGTCAAATGGGCGTCACGAGCGTCATTTCAGCGTCAGGATATCGCCCGTAACGCCCCCACCGCACATCATGCGCACGGGCAAAACCGCAGGTCAGGAGCCCTTAGTCGCCGGTTCAAGGATCGCCACGCACTCCACATGATGCGTCATCGGAAGGATGTCGGCCTGGGCGGCTGTGCACAAAACAGCAGGTCAGGCATAGTTTTTCGACTCGGCCAAGGAGACGTAAGGGGCTTGGAGCGTCAAATGAGCGTCACGGCCGTGTAGTGGCGAAGCGGGGAGGATCGCTGCGACCTCCTACATCGCTGAAGCTTCCCTTGATCGTGGACACCTGGAAGGCTGGGACGTGAGAGCCCAGAGGAAGAAGTAGTGCCAGGTGGAAAGCAAGTACTCCAAGCGGTATCCGGAGGAGTTCAAGCGTGACGCGGTCGCGCTGGTGGAGTCCTCGGGCCGGACGGTGACCGAGGTCGCCCGGGAGCTCGGGATCAACCCCGAGAGCCTGCGCGGCTGGGTGAAGAAGGCTCGCAATGCCAAGGCCCCGTCGACGCGTCCGGCGGCGGACGGCGTGCTGGATGCGGCCGAGCGCGAGGAATTGCGGCGGTTGCGGAAGCTGGCGGCCGAGCAGGCGATGACGATCGAGATCTTGAAAAAGCGACGGCCTTCTTCGCGAGGGAGAGCGACCGGTGAGTGCAATATGCCGGTTGATCCACGCGGAGAAGGCCCACTATCCGATCGTCCTGATGTGCCGGGTCCTGCGGATCGCCCGCTCCTCGTACTACGCCTGGGCCGCCGGTGAACAGGCCCGCGAGGCCCGCTGCCGTCAGGATCAAGCACTGGTGCACGAGATCACCGTGATCCACCTCGCCTCGCGCGGCACCTACGGCGTCCCGCGCGTCCACGCCGAACTCCGCCGCCAGGGGCAGGCAGTGAACCGCAAGCGCGTTGAGCGCCTCATGCGTGAGCACGGCATCGCCGGACACTCCCGCCGCACCGGGCGCCGCAGCCTGACCCGCGCGGACCGCACCGCCGCACCGGCCCCGGACCTGATCGGCCGCGACTTCACCGCCCCGGCACCGGGCCTGCGCGTGGCCGGCGACATCACCTACGTCCCCACCACCGAGGGCTGGCTGTACCTGGTGAAGCTTCCCTTGATCGTGGACACCTGGAGACTGGGACCTTGAGGTTCCAGAGGAAGTAGCACCAGGTGGGAAGCAAGTACACGAAGCGGTACACCGAGGAGTTCAAGCGAGACGCGATCGCGCTCGTTGACTCCTCGGGCAGGACGGTCACCGCCGTCGCCCGGGAACTCGGCATCAGCTCCGAGTCCCTGCGCGGCTGGTACCGCCGGGCGAAGACGAGCCCGGTGAGCTGACCAGCACCGAGCGCGAGGAGCTCAAGCGGCTGCGCAAGGAGGTCCGCGAGCAGCAGCAGACGATCGAGATCCTGAAAAAGCGACGGCCTTCTTCGTGAAGGAGAACGACCGGTGAGCGAGCTGTACCGGTTCATCCATGCGGAGAAGGCGACGTACCCGATCGTCCTGCTGTGCCGGGTGCTGAAAGTCACCCGCTCCTCCTACTACGCCTCGCGCGAGGGCGAGGCCGCCCGCCGCGCCCGGCAGGCCGCCGACGACGCGCTCGCACACAAGATCACCGTGCTGCACATCGCCTCCCGCCACACCTACGGTGTCCCGCGCATCCACGCCGAACTGCGCCGCCTGGGCCGACGAGTCAACCGCAAGCGCGTCGCCCGCGTGATGCGTGAACGCGACATCCGCGGCGTCACCCGGCGCAAGAGGCGTTCGCTGACCCGACCGGAGGCGAAGGCGAAGCCGGCCCCGGACCTGATCGGCCGCGACTTCCACGCCGAGCGGCCCGGGACCAGGCTGGTCGGCGACATCACCTGCCTGCCCACCGCAGAAGGCTGGCTCTACCTCGCCTGCTGGCTGGACCTGGCCACCCGCGAGGTCGTCGGCTACGCGATGGCCGACCACCACCGCGCCGAACTCGTCGTCGACGCGCTCGACATGGCCCACGGCCGGGGCGGACTGGAACCCGGCTGCGTGATCCACAGCGATCGCGGCAGCGAATACACGTCGACCCAGTTCCGCTGCCGAATAGGGGAGTTGGGGCCGCGGCAGAGCTGCGGACGCACCGGATCATGCTTCGACAACGCCGCCGCGGAGAGCTTCTGGGCCCTGCTCAAAGAGGAGATCGGCACCCGCACATGGCCCGACCGGGCCACCGCCCGAGCCGAGGTCTTCAACTTCATCGAGACCTTCTACAACCGCCGCCGCCTGCGCAAGCACAAGACCTTCGGCTACCTCACCCCAGCCGAGACCAGACAGCGGCATCAGCACACCCTCGCGGCATAACGATCACGTGTCCGAGATCACGGGGAAACTTCACCGGCGCAGTCGCAGAAGCACCGCGATATCGGTAACCCAGGCGAGCCGCGCCGGCAAGCTCCGGATCGCCGGGTCATTATCAGCCTGGACCGCCGCGACGATCCGGTCGATGAGCAACTCGCCGGCCTCCGTAACGGCCGGCGGCCGGGACGAGGCCCAACCATGGTCGTCTCGACCACCCAGCCGTTCCGGATCCGTCCGCTCTGAAGGCATCCACATATTCAACGCCCCAGCGGCCAGAGGTCATCTCCCCGGAGGGGAAAAGCCGAAGACCCCGTCTGCGCCGAGCTTTCGGTGTGCCGGAGTTCGGCGAGGAGTTCATTCTGTCCGGCCAGGAGTTCGGTGAGGATACGCCGTGCGGCGCGCAAGAGTTCCGCCACGTCGCCGCCGGCGAGGGCGTAGCTGACGGTGGAGCCGTCACGGATGGAGATCACGATGCCGGACCGTCTCAGTACCGCGAGTTGCTGGGAGAGGTTCGATGGTTCGATCTCGATCACGCTCAGGAGTTCGCGTACGGGTACAGGACCGTGTTGGAGCAGCTCCAGTACACGGATCCGGACGGGATGCCCGAGCATACGGAAGAACTCCGCCTTGGCCTGGTACAGCGGCACCTGCATGCGACAACACTCCCCACCCGCGGTTCTGCCATTCCAAGACTGGTAGCTGGACCTGCTGGATCTTCGGTGCCCAGCTCCAGCCATCCTCCCGTCTCCCGGCCCGGCCTGCCCTGGCTTGATCACATTCAGATGTGTCGAGTTGAAGACCTTTTCAACTCGTGGGCACGCGAGGCCGGGAAACAAGGGACGGCTACAGTTCCAGTTCCGCCTCGATGCGCCTGAGCTGGTGTCGGGCCATGGCCAGGTTCGCCCGGCCCTTGTCCAGGATGAGGTACAGGAACAGGCCATTGCCTCCGCGGCCCCTGATCAGCCGGAGAAGGTGGTACTGGCTGCTGAGGGTGATCAACACATCATCGATGTCGTCCTTGAGGCCCAGCATCTCCATCGTGCGGACTTTCGCCCGGATCACGTCGGTGTTCCCCGCCGCGGCCACCGTCAGATCCAGGTCCTTGCCCCCGCCCAGCGTTCCCAGCGCCATGCCGCTCGTGTAGTCGACCAGCGCGGCCCCCACACTCCCCTCGATCGAAGTCATCGCCTCTTTCAGGGACGTCTCCACAGTCAGCATCAGTACCTGCTCCCTCAGTTCTGGACAACCCCGGCAGGCCTCACAATCCGGCCGAGTGATGACCGCAGACGCTACCCATACGCCGCCAGGAGTTACGGGAACACCAGGAATCTGGCAGGAATCAACCCCTTGCGCCCTAGCATTCGCCCTCACGAAATGCCCGTCGACGCTGCCCTTGCCGAAATCCTCGTCCGGGCAGGTCAGGCTGCATGCTCGTACTCGTGGAGAAGGCCGCCGAGGCGATCGCGTCGTCGTACCTCAAGGCAGGCGATCTGGCCCGGATCGACGATCGGCGGGGGCAACGGGTTCAACGGGCGGGCGTTCGCGATGCCCTGATGGGACCGGTGCACATTATAGAAACGCTCGAACTCCCGCAGGGCGTGGAGCAGATACCGCTGATCCCAGATCAAGGTCCGGTCCAGCAGCTCGCGCCGACAGGTCTGCACCCAGCGTTCCATGACCGCATTCATCCGCGGCATCCGGACACCGCTGAGCACGACCTCGAGCCCCGCATCGGCGAGGACCGCGTCGAACAAGGCGGGGAACTTCCCGTCCCGGTCCCGGATCAGGAACCGCGCCCGGCAGTTGACATCCTCCAGGTCCATGACGAGATTCTTCGTGGCCTGCGCCACCCACGAGGCCGTCGGGTGCGCGGTCGCGCCCAGGATCCGGATCCGTCGGCTGACATGCTCGATCACGGCGATCACGTACAGTCGTGCCCCGGTCAGGGTGACCGCCTCGAAGAAGTCGCAGGCCAGCAGCGCGTCGGCCTGGGAGCGCAGGAAGTCGGCCCACGTGCTGGAGGTCCGCTCGGGCGCCGGGTCGATCCCGGCCTCCCGCAGGATCCCCAGACCCTGGAGGCGGCGACCTTCACGCCCAGCACCAGCAGCTCGCCGTGGAGGCGCCGGTAGCCCCACGTGGGATTTTCCCGTGCCAGGCGCAGCACCAAGGCGCGGATGGAGCGCACGGTGCGGGGCCGGCCCGGGCGCTTCGGCTTGGACTCGGCGGCGTGGCGGCGGGCGACCAGGTCGCGGTGCCAACGGAGCACCGTGTCCGGTCGCGCCAGCAGCCGCAGCCTGCGCAGCACGTCCCGCGGCAGCCGGTACAGCAGCGCCGCCAGGAAAGCCCGGTCACTCGGGCTGAAGCGCACCTCCTCCTTACCGAGTCGGCGCTCCAGCACCGACAGTTGGTGGCGCAGGGCGAGGAACTCCATGTCCTTGTCCCGTTCGCTCATCGGTAGCAGGCGCAGTATGGCGAACGCGTTCGCCACGCCCAAGTAGGCCAGTCGCAGCAGCACGGTTGGTCATCATGCCGCGTTGATCGACAGCCGCGCGACGGCGCAGGGCCACTGCGTGGCCCTGCCGGTTCAGCTCCCGCCAGATCTTCCTCGCGCCGTATGCACGGTAGTTGGCCTCGAAGACCTTGCTGATGTGCTCCTTCAGCTCGGCGTCCCGCACGGTGCGGGCAGCGGGAGCGGCCCGGCGTTTGTGGTGGGCGTAGTAGGTGGAGGGTGCGATCCTGCAGTCGCGGTCGGTGAGGACCCGGCAGATCGGCTCGACGCCGCCGAAGCGGTCCCGGTGCTCGTCGATGAAGGCTACGAGCGTGTGTGGCCGGTCGGGCTCGGCCGCGAAGAAAGACGCCGCGGCCTTCAGGATCTCGTTGGCCCGCTTGCGTTCGGCGTTCTCCTTCTTCAGCCGCTTCAGCTCGGCCGATTCCTCGGTCGTGGTGCCGGGCCGGGTGCCGGCGTCGATCTGGTCCTGCCGGACCCACTTGCGCAGCGTCTCGGTCGTGCCGATGCCCAGTTTCTGGGCGACCGCTTTCATCGCGGCCCTCTCGGTGTCGTAGTCGGGCCGCACCTCGGCGACCATCCGCACCGCACGACGGCGCAGCTCAAGCGGGTACGGGGAAGGACGTGCCATCACTCGATCCTCTCAGCTTGACTCTGTCGGGGATCTTGGAGTCGCTGAGGTCAGCTGCCCAAGGTTCGCCAGGACTTCAGCCGGGGAATCTCTCGATGGTCGAGGTAGTCCTGGAAGGCGGTCGGTCGGCGGGATGCGGGTGTTCCCTCGTCCGGTGGCAGTCCGCTGAGGCGCTCGATGTTGACGGCGATGGCTGTCAGGACGTGCTGGATGTGGGCCTTTCCCTGTCCTCGGTAGCGGCAGCGGCGCATGCCGTGGCCGTGGGCGAACTCGTTGATCGTGCCCTCCACTCCGGAGCGGACCGCATAGCGGGCCTTCCACTCGGGCGTCTGCTGCTCGGTACGGACGCGGAGTTGCAGGTCGCGGAGTTCTCGCGGGGAAATCCAACGGTGCGGGCGCTGTCTGCGGTGCTGGTGCACTGCGCGCGGGCCGGGCAAGGGCGGCACTGGCTTTTGGTGAACCTGGCCACGATCAGCGGAGCCGCGGTGGGCGAGGAGGTCGGCCGTGCCAGCCCGCGCTGATCTGTCCCTGGGGGCAGGTGACCTGCTGGCGGTCGTAGTCGATGCGGAAGTCGTCCCGGGCGAAGCCCTCGTTCCGACGGTGCTGGAGGGTGGGGTTGCTCCGGAGCGGCCCGGAGACGGTGACCTGGTGTTCACGGGTGGCTTGTGCCAGGTGGGGCAGGGAGGTGTAGCCAGCGTCGACCAGGTGTTCGGCGGGCAGCAGCCCGCGACGCGCCAGGCGGGCGTGGATGCCGGGCAGGACCCGACCGTCGTGGGTGGTGGCCGCGGTGGTGACCACATCCGTGATCACGTTGGGGCCATCGGGCGGGCAGGTCTCGGTCAGGTGAGCGGAGAACCCCTGCCAGCTGATGATGTGCCCGTGGCGTGCGTAGCGGGCTGAGGTGTCGTAGGGCGATACGATCGCCCTGGACGAGGGCGGCAGTCCCGCCCCGCCTTCCTTCTCGGCGGCGCGCCAGCGCAGATGCCCGGCGGCATCACGGTGGTAGTTCTGCACCACGATCTGGCGCAGGGCCTGGACGCGAGGGCCGGCCGTGCGGCCTGTTCCGTGCTGGTAGAGGTTTTCCAGGAGCCGGACGGCGTCGTTTCCGGTGGCGAGGATCCTGGTCTTGGGCCGGGTGGGGTTCTTGCCCAGGCGGACCGGCCGCCCGTAGCGAAGCCCCCAATCCTCATCGACCAATTCATCCAACAGGTGCGGGGATGTGCCGGCGACCTCTTCGAGTGCGGCACGGACGGCCTCGGTAATCAACTCCAGGCGGGTCAGGTCTCGCACGGCGGCCAGGACATGGGTGGAGTCGGTGCGCTGCGTGGTGCGCTCGCGCACCAGTCCGGCCTCCTTGAGGCGGGCCAGCGCGAGGTCGAGAAGGCGGTCGGCGCGGTCGTCTTCGGCGAGGCGATCGCGGAAGTCGGCCAGCATGCTGTGGTGGAAGCCGGGATCGTCCAGCTCCATGGCCATGGCGTATTTGAAGTCGATGCGGCAGCGGACCGCCTCGGCGGCCTGCCGGTCCGACAGGCCCAGCAGGAACTGCAGCACGCAGACAGTGGCCAGCTGAGCAGGTGAGAACCCCGGACGCCCATCCCTCGGGTACCAGTCGGCGAAGTCCTCGTCGTGCCACAGTCCGTCCAGCCGGTCACGCACCCATATCGCCGTCGTGCCACCCGGGTTGCTCGCCCGCGCAACCTGCGCGGTCAGAGGCGGAACTTGCTCACCGGAACGGGGGCGAAGGGACAACGGGGGCACCTCGACAGTTTCGTCGGTCGGCGGAACTACCCGAGCATGCCCGTTGACCATGCTGTCGCACCGGGAAACTCCAAGATCCCCGACAGAGTCAAGCTCAGAGGGCTTCTCGAAACCGAGTGTGGAGGCTGGGTTTGTGCTGATCAGGCATGGTGCGGGGGCAGGTGAGGTAGGTCCGGTGCGTCCGTGATGGTGGCGTGCTGGAGGTGCGTGATGGCGTCGGTGCTGGGGCGGCTGGAGGAACGGGAGCGTGCGGCCCGCAAGCGGGTGGAGGAGCTGCAGGCCGAGCTGGAGGCGGCGCAGTCGGAATGGGACGAGTGGCTGATCGCCCGCAGACGGGGCGGCGAGGTGTGGGACGGGGGCGAAACCGCAGGCCGAGACGGTGAGACGGCAAGGACACCGGGCGGGAACGAGGCCGCGGGGCCGTCGGCGGCCAGGCCCGGGTCGGTGGTTCCCGTCCGGCGGGAGGGGCTGTCGGCCGAGGTGCTGGCGCCGGAGTATCGGCAGGTCATGGGCCTGCTGGCCGAACGCCGCGCCACCGGCGGCCAGCCCCTGAACTGCCGTGAGATCACTGCCTTGTTGGGTCTGGAGGCAGTCCCGGCGAAGATCGAGGGCGTGCGGGTGAAGCTCAAGCGGCTCGTTGCGCGGGGATGGGCGCACGAGCCGGTGCCGGGCCGGTTCGTCTGCGGTGGCGGCCGAGACGGCGGGTCATGACCATGGTCATCGACCACGGGATCACCGCCTCGGAACTTGCCGGGAGCCGTTCGTAGTCGCGGGCGAGACGTCGGGAGCGGGTCAGCCAGGCGAACGTCCGCTCCACACACCAGCGTCGGGGCAGTACGACGAAGCCCGTGTGGTCGTCGCTGCGGCAGATGACGGTCAGCATCAGGTTCAGGGCCATCGCGCACCAGCCCACCAGCATGCCGGTGTATCCGCTGTCCGCCCACACCCGCTGGAGCCGGTGGCGCCGCCTGGTGGCCCGGGCCAGGAGGTCCTGGGCGGCGTGGCGGTCCCCGTCGAGGCGGGGGTGACCATCACCGCCAGGATCAGGCCGAGGGTGTCCACCACGATGTGCCGCTTGCGGCCCTTGACCTTCTTCCCGCCGTCATAGCCACTGGTCGCGGCTGCGACCGTGGACGTGCCCTTCGCGGACTGCGAGTCGATCACTCCGGCCGTCGGCTCCGCGTCCCGGCCCTGTGCTTCCCGGGTCGCGGCGCGGAGCCGGTCGTGGAACTCGTCGATCAGCCCCTGCTTGCGCCAGCGGGTGAAGAACCGGTGCACCGCCTTCCACGGCGGGTAATCGGCAGGCAGCGCGGGCCACTTCACGCCGTTGTCCACCACGTACCGGATCGCGTCGAGTATGTCCCGGTGGCAGTACTCCTCCGGCCGGCCGCCCCGGCCCTCGGCCCACGCCGGCACCGGGATCATTGCGCGGACCGCGGCCCACTCCGTGTCCGTCATGTCGGTCGGATAGCGGTGCCCGCCGGACGGATTGTCCGCGGCGTCGCCATGCGTGTGGGCGAAACAGTCGCACCCCCGCGTGTCCGGGATGGACTCTTCCCCAGCGGACCGATACAACTGCGGCAACAGGGCCTCCCGGTGAGCAGTGGCGTAGACACCCTCTGCACTACCGAGAGGCCCTGCCTTCATGCCCCCGCACGGCCACCATCACCCGAACAGCACACCCGTACGGAACCCCCAGCCCCACACTCGGTTTCGAGAAGCCCTCTCAGCTTGGCGTTTAACATCGCTGGGCTTGGTGTTCCTTGATCGATTCGGCGCGTTTGACGGTCTTGCCGACGTCGTGGTGCCTGGCCCGGTGTCTGTTCTTCGAGCCTGCAGGCCGTCCCGGCCCCGGCCGGGACGGTTTCGGTGCGGCCGCCGGACGGGCCGTGGTCGCGCGGACGTTGCGAAACCCCGCCGCACCCGGGCCGGGGTGAGCCGACGCGGTGCGGCAGGCCGTTCCCAGGGGCGGCGCAGGTCCTCGGCGAGCGGCCGGGCCAGACGGAGCTGAGTGTGGGCGGCGATGATCAGCCAGGTCCACAGGTCGGCGGTGTCCGCGTGGCGGACCTTCGGGGCGGTCCAGCCCAGGGTCTGCTTCATCAGCCGGAAGGTGTGCTCCAGGTCGAATCTGCGCAGGAACACCTGCCACCAGCGGTCCACGTCCGCCGGTGCGGCAGCGGTGGCCGAGGACCACAGCCAGACCGGTTTCGGGTCGCGGTCGCCGGGCAGGCGCTCGACCTTCAGGCGGATCAACGTGCCGTGCAGGATGGGGAGTTCTTCCTTGGCGTGGGCCAGCCAGGGGCCGCGATGGGTGAGCCGGGGTGCATCCGGTCCCAGGCCGTCGCGGTGGCCGTGCCGTAGCGGGTGGTGTCCGTGGCGGTTGTGACATCCGGCTCGTGCCAGCTGTCGGGCTTCTTGAACGTGAGGACGCCGCCATGCCGGCGGGGACGCCCGCCTCGGGGGCCCGACCGGGCAGGGCCGGGGTCACGGAGCATGACCCGGTCCGAGCGCAGCCGTCCGACCAGCACGACGGGCAGGTCGGCGAGAGCGTGGGTCAGGTAGGCGACGTCGTAGCCGGAGTCCATCACGATCACGATGTCCGGATCGCCCGGTGCCCAGTGGCCTGCGCTCATCAACCGCTCGATGACATCGCGCAGTTGGGCGGCTGTGACAGTGGTCGCGTCGTCCGCCGGCCCGAGCCGTACGGCGTCCAGCAGAGCGACCCAGGAGGTGCGGCCGGACTCCAGGGCCGCGACGAAGGAGTAGGGCCAGCCGGGCACCAGCTGGTCCGAGCTGCGGTCGCCGCGTCCGTATACATGGCAGAACAGCCGCTCGTCGCTGGTCGGAGCGTCCGGGCGGAGCCAGTTGCTGACGTCCACCGCCAGCACGATGCGCCCGTCGGCCGCCCTCGGCAGCGGCAGCCCGGCCAGCGTGCGGCGCAACCGCATCGGTTCCAGCCAGCCCCGGTCCAACGCGGCGTACAGGGTGCCGTGCCCGCGCCGGTGCTCGGCCGCCAGCGACAGTTCGACCAGGGTTTTCACCGGCCCGTCCGCGCACAGCACCGCGTCGGTGAGCTCGAAGAGCGCGTCCGCGCGGCTATACAGGCAGTCGTAGAAGTCGACCCGAAAGCGGGACAACACGCCCAATGCCTCGCCTGCGGGCGCCTCGGCGGGGAGACTCATACACAGCGGCCGTTCTCTCGTGCTTCGTTACTCGACATCTCGAAGCGTGAAGAACGGCCGCGTCATGTGCCGCCGGTTCCCGGGGATCTCAGCAGGTCGAGTGACCTGCGATGTTAAACGCCAAGCTCAGGCACTCAGCACCCCCGCCCTGCTGACACCCACCCAATGCCACCAACACGCCCACTCACACCTGCCGCCGGTCTGGCCGGGCCAGACGTCTGGTGCGGGACCCGGTGGGGGTGAGGAGCGCAGCGGATCACCCCCACCACGGCGGTACGTCAACGTCCCGGCCCCGGTGACTCCAGAGGAATAGGCCCTCGGCCACGACGCCGCTGCGGCTCTTGTCCCCTGCTGCGCCCCTGCCTCGGTCTTGCAACTGCCTTTAATACTCCCGAACTTGACATGTTCCGTCCGTATGGCAAGGATCTGGCAACCGCAACAACAGAGACCTCCCTCCGTTCACGTCAGCCGTGACCGGAATGACGAAGTAGAGGAGTGGCAGATGCGCTGGCTACGACGAATGAGCCTGCTGGCGTCCGTGACGGCGGCCGTCGTATTTGGGGGCGCCGCGCACGCGAGCGCCGCGGTGCCGCCCCAAAACGTGCACTGGCTCTACACGGCGGGTGGCGGTGGTGCGGCGTTCTTTGACGCTGACCTGGCAGGCTATCCGTCAAGTGAAAAGGTGACGGTGTGTGACAACAAATCCAATGGCCGGGGCGTCTTTGCCGTTTTTAGGGGAACCCACCCTGACACCGGTGGAGCCATGGATGTCTATATAGATGACCCGTCCAACGACGGGCACTGCAGGTCGACGTACGGAAACTTCTTTGCCGATGGGTACTACGTGTATGTCCTAGTCTGCGAACACGCGGATGGCGCCTCTTACAACTGTGCCCAGGCCCGAGGTGTGGCGTAGGGCCTACTACGGCAGCCGCCATTAGCTGTCTGAGCAGACTGCCCCCGCTGTACGTCATGTCGATGATGTACAGCGGGGGTGCCCCTATCTGTTTCGTCAACCCCGCCAGGGTCGGTTCATGTGGATTGGTGATGGTTTCCGGGAGCGTCCCGCGAAGCGGGACGCTCCCGGCGGATCGGGTGCCTGATGGGCAGGACGGTGGCCGGCAGGGCCGGAGTAGCCGTGCCGGTGCGCGGGCGTGACGGGGCCTGGAAGGTAGGGGCGGTGGGGGTGTCAGGCGGCGAGGCCGACGTCGTCGGGGGTGCGTGGTTCGTAGAGGGTGCCCGTGCGGATCATCGCGTGGATGACGTTCACCCGTTGCCGGGCCAGACGGAGGATGGCCTGGGTGTGGGTCCTGCCGCGTGCTCGCTGACGGTCGCAGTAGATCCGGGAAGACGGGTCGCTCTTGCAGCCGATCGCGGCGAACGCGGCCTGGAACAGGACGCGCTTGAGGAGCCGGTTCCCGCGGTGGGGTGCGTGCTCGCCGCGGATCGAGGCCCCCGAGGACTTCGTGGCCGGGGCGAGTCCGGCGTAGGAGGCGAGGTGCCCGGCGGTGGGGAAGCCGGTGCCGTCACCGATCGGGTCCGTGGCCGGGCCCATCGGCCCACGGGCATGGCCCCTGCGCGGTCGGCGCCGTTTCCCCGCGTCCCGGAGACGGCCCCGGGCCTGTGGGCGTCAGGTGGCGGTGGGCCAGGTCCGCAGCAGGGCGGCGATCTTCCCGGCGGTGCAGGCCGGGTCCAGGAGCAGGTCCTTGAGGGCGAGGGCGCCCTCGCGGGCGGGCTTGACGGTGATCCCGGCGGCCTCGAGGTACATGACGCCGGTGGCGGCGACGACGGCCAGGTTGGAGCGTTCCAGCCAGCGGCAGCGGCCCAGCGTGTGCACTAGGGCGGCGGCCTTGGCGTAGGGGCCGTCGTAGACTTGCTGCTCGAACAGTTCGGCCCGGTAGCGGGCGACCGCCGAGACCGGGACGCCGTAGTCGTCGGGGGCCGGGTCATTGACTCCGGCGGCCTCGGCGACCTGCAGGATCCAGGGGACGTCGATGTGCAGGTCCATCAGGCGGCGCGCGCTCCCGGGGCGTGTGCTGGACGTCTTCGGCTTCGTCGAAGATCGTCTGGTGGTCGGCCAGGAAGCGGGCGGCGGCGTCCACCGCGCGGGCGCGCAGGCCGCTGGCGTCGTCCTGCACCAGGCGGGCGAGGTAGTCCCCGATACTCAGTCCCAGGTCGGCGGCGCGCTTCTTCGCGAGTTCCGCGACGTCCTCGTCCACGCGGGCGCCCAGTTGTGGCCGGAAACTGGTGTACTGGCTCCCCGCAGCGGGGTTCCGTTGGAGGAGTACGAACTCACCCGCAGGGACCACCGCCGTCAGAAGCAGAGCGAAGAGAGCAGCGTATCGATTCGACGACAGGTCGAAGAGGACAATGCCAAATGCCGGGCAGACCCGGCGATGGCAGAGCGCCGCCGCCAGGCGTTCGAGAACGTCGCGAAGCTGATGCAGTCCTTCAAGAAGGCCGACCACGAGATCATGCAGTGGCGTGTCCGGCTGTACTGCGGCCACATCATCGAGACGGAGGCGCATTACACGTACACCGACCCCATCGATGCTGGAGGGTCCAGCAAGCAATGCCCTGAGTGCGGAGGTCCCCGGCAAATGATCGTGGCCTTCGAACCCATCGGATTGCGCGGCGAGCCACCGGAACCCACGGTCCCCACACCTCCGCCGCCCCCGAAGAAGCCGACACGAGCCGAACTCGAACGACGCGTTAAAACGCTGGAGAAGGAGAACGAACGCTTGCGCGCGGAGTTTAGTGGCTGAAGGTACCGACCGAAGCCATTGGACTGACTCGCCAGCAGGTCACGGAGGCCGAGTTGACGGCAACGGTGAAGACGCCGCCCGCGAGGACATAGACATGGTCCACGTCACCCCGCTCGTTCGAGCAAATTTTTCGAACCACCCATCGCTGACGAACGGAACTGACAACATGCCGCCGTCGTACGTCAACCTCGAGCCGAAGGCGGAGCATTGGAACGGCAGGTCAACGAGCGGCAACTCTCGGTGCTGCAGTGGGTGCAAGACGGGTGCCCTGCCGGCGTTTGGGAGACCAGCTCCTACAAGAGCACCTGTCAGGCACTGCAGAACCGGGGCCTGGTCACGGTTTCCCGGAAGGTCGGGCAGTGGAGCGTCACCCTAACGAGTGCTGGCCAGCACTACCTGGCGCACGGCGCGTACCCTCCCCGCGGGTCACGCCCGCCGAAGACCCAGGCCGCCGCTCCAGACCCCAGTTCACCCGAGCACAGGAAACTCCTGCCGCCGGGCGAAGGCCAAGCCCTCCATCACAGCCTCGGGTGACGTTCACGGAGCAACTGCTGCAAGAGCTCGCGGAGGCCGGCGGCAGAATCGTCAAGAGCGGCAGCGGTCCGGACTTGGAGAAGTGGCCGTCCCGCATCGCCGCAGCACGCAGGTCCGGAAAGGTCCCGGAGACGAAGGAGCTGTACGGGGCTTGGTGCCAGGGCGGGTACGAGGTCAAGCTCGTCGACATCCCCGCCTGGCGCCTCGCCGTCCTCGAACCCGTCCCCGTTCCCTCCCGGCTCATGCGGCCTCACACCGTGGTCCGAGCCATGCAGAACGAACAACAGCCACTCGGCCTCACGAAGCCCGTCCAAGGACGTGCCCTCCGGCTCGTCCAGGCGCTGATCACCGCTGCCGAGGCCGAAGGACGTTCCAGCTCGGCAGGACAGACCGGCTTCGCGCCCCCGTCTCATCGCCGTCGTAGAGCATCTCCCCACTTCACCATCACCGCACAGGGCCAGACTGTGGGGTTCCTTGTCCTCCAGGAGCAGGACCGGACCGAGCACGTCGCCACCGAGAAGGAACTCACCGCGGCCAAGAAGGACTCCTGGGTCAGGATCCCCCGCTTCGACTACACCCCGTCCGAGCGTCTCCGCTTCGTCCTCAGCGGCGGCCAACCGCATCGGGCCAGCGAATGGTCCGATACCCCCGGCCACCCCATAGAAGACCAGCTCGCCGAAATCGCCCAGGAGGTCACCCTTCGCGGCGAAGCCGCCGAACGCAGACGCCTGGCCGAGATCGAAGTAGCACGCCAGAAGCGCATCCGCTGGGAAGCCGCCATGGAAGAAGCCCGAATCCGGTACGCCGAGGCGTACCGCGTCAGGCACTTCGAGGCGCAGGAAGCGACATGGCGCCACGCCACCCGACTGACGGAGTACGTGAACGCTGTACGCACCCGGGTCGAGGCCATGCCCCCAGGCCAGACCCGGACCGAAGCCGAAGCCTGGATCGACTGGGCAGCAGCCCGCGTGGAGCGCCTCAACCCACTGAACACACCGCCCCGGCTGCCCGACATTCCCGAGCCACGCCCCGACGATCTGAAGCCCTTCCTCGGGCACTGGAGCCCCTACGGCCCCACCTACTGACGCCCGCTCCGCCAGGCTGCCGGCCCGCCGAAATACGGCAGCAACGCGCCTGCCACCGCAACCAGCGGCGGGCGCCGTAACCCGGCGGAATCTTCTTCAAGCTCCCGCAAAACCAGCCCACGGGAGCGCGCCTCCCAGCCAACGTGACCTGCACGATCAGCCATGTGACGTCCCGTCAGAACGAGCGTCATTTGAGCGTCACGAGCGTCATTTCAGCGTCAAGATATCGCCCGTAACGCCCACACCGCACATCATGCGCACGGGAGAAACCGCAGGTCAGGAACCCTTCGCGACCGGTTCAAGGATCGCGACACACTCCACATGATGCGTCATCGGAAACAGGTCGAACACCCGCAGTGTCCGCACCCGGTACCCCCGTCCCGGAAGTACGCCAGGTCGCGGGCCAGGGCTGCCGGGTCGCAGGCGACGTAGGCGATGCGGCGGGCGGACAGGGACGAGAGGTGGGCGACCGTCTTGCGGCCGGCGCCCGCGCGGGGCGGGTCGAGGACGATGAGGTCGACGTCGTCGATGCCCGTGCGGGGCAGGACCGTCTCGACCTTGCCCTGTTCGATCCGCACGCGCGGGAACTCCGCGAGGTTGTGGCGGGCGTCCTCCACCGCGCGCTTGCCGGACTCGATGCCGAGGACCGCGCCCGCCTCGCCGATCCGGTCGGCCAGGGCGCCCGCGAAGAGGCCGACGCCGCAGTACAGGTCGAGGGCCATGTCGCCCTTGCGGGGCAGCAGGCCCTGCATGACGGCGGTGACGAGGGTGTCGGCGGCCTTCGGGTGGACCTGCCAGAAGCCGCCGCCGGCGACGCGGTGGGTGCGGCCGTCGGCGCGTTCACGGACGAAGGGGCGGCCGTGGACGCGGTGGAGCTGCCCGTTGCGTTCGTCGACGCGCATGACCGAGACGGGGCGGTCGAGTTCGACCAGGGGAGGCGGGCGCCGGGCTTCGGGGTGAGGACGACCTGGCGGTCCTGGGAGCCGGTCGCGGCGATGGTCTCGACCGAGTCCATGCCCGTCCAGTCCCGCTTCTCGATGCCCAGCTCGCTGACCCCTCCGCGGCGATCATGCAGTGGTCGATCGGCTCGACCTCGTGCGAGCGGTGCCGGCGCAGTCCCGCGCGGCCGTCGGCGGTGACGGCGTACTGCACGCGTGTGCGCCACGCCGGGACCTGGCCGGCCGGGACCTTGTCGCCCTCGGCCGGCATGACCGTGCCGTCCCAGCCGGCCTCCTCCGGGGTGAGTCCGGCGAGGTGCTGAAGCTGCTCGGCGACGACCTCGCCCTTCAGCCGGCGCTGGGCGCCCGGCTTGGCGTGCTGCCAGTCGCAGCCGCCGCAGCGGCCGGGGCCGGCGTACGGGCAGGGAGCGTCGATACGGTCCTTGGAGGCGTCCAGCACCCGCACGGCGTCCGCGCGGAGGAAGCGGGCCCCTCCTCGCCCTCCGTGACCTGCGCCACGACTCGTTCGCCGGGCAGCGTGTGCCGGACGAAGAGGACCTGCCCCTCGGACGTACGGGCGATGCAGTGGCCGCCGTGGGCGACGGGGCCGACCTTGACCTCGTACTCCTCCCCCACCAGTGATTTCCTCGGTTCTGCCTGCATGGCGGGGTGACTCCACAACATCGAGAGCGGAAAGGCCCGTGCGGACCCGGACAACAGCCGACCAGTCTACGTGTGCGAGGAGGAGTCCTTCGCCCGCTCCGCCGGGCCGCGGCGCACCGAGCCGGGGGCGACCCAGTTCTGCCGCTTGCGGGCGCGCTTCCTGGCCGCCTCGGAGGACTGAAGCTGGTACGGCACCGAGGTCACCATCACACCGGGCGTGAACAGCAGCCGGCCCTTGAGCCGCAGCGCGCTCTGGTTGTGCAGCACGTGCTCGTACCAGTGACCGACCACATACTCGGGGATGATCACCGACACGACATCGCGCGGAGACTCCTTGCGCAGGCCCTTGACGTAGTCGATGACCGGTCGCGTGACCTCCCGGTACGGCGAGTCGAGCACCTTCAGGGGTACGTCGATGCCGCGCCGTTCCCACTCCTCGCGCAGTGCCCTGGTGTCGGCCGGGTCCACATTGACGCTGACCGCCTCCAGGGTGTCGGAGCGCATCACCTTGGCGTAGCCGAGGGCGCGCAGCGCGGGGCGGTGGATCTTGGAGATGAGGACGACGGAGTGCACCCGGGAGGGCCGCACCATGTCGTCGGCGGTCGCGTCCGGGGCGGCGATCTCCTCGGCGACACGGTCGTAGTGCTTACGGATCGCCGTCATCGTGGCGTAGAAGACGCACATCCCGAGCAGCGCGACCCAGGCGCCGTGGGTGAACTTGGTGACGAGGACGACCACCAGGACCAGGCCGGTGAAGAAGGCGCCGAAGGTGTTGATGCCCCGCGAGCGGACCATGTGACGGCGCTTGGCCTGGTCCCGCTCGGTGGCCAGCAGCCGGTTCCAGTGCCGGACCATGCCGATCTGGCTGAGCGTGAAGGACACGAACACGCCGACGATGTAGAGCTGGATCAGCCGCGTGGAGTCGGCGCCGTAGATCCCCACCAGCAGTCCGGCGGCGCCCGCGAGCAGCACGATGCCGTTGGAGAAGGCGAGGCGGTCGCCGCGCGTGTGCAGCTGGCGGGGAGGTAGCGGTCCTGGGCGAGGATCGAGCCGAGCAGCGGGAAGCCGTTGTAGGCGGTGTTCGCGGCGAGGAACAGCACCAGCGCGGTGGCGGCGGCGAGGATGACGAACAGGAAGCTGCCGTGGCCGAAGACGGCCTCGGCGACCTGGGAGATCACCGGGTCCTGGACGTAGCCCGCGCCGAGCGGTGCGCCGTCGAGCGTCAGATCCCTGGCGGGGTTCTCGGCCATCCGGACGTCGGTGGCGGCGGCCAGCGCGATGATGCCGCAGAACATGGTGACGGCGAGCAGGCCCATCATGGCGAGCGTGGTCGCCGCGTTCCGCGACTTCGGCTTGCGGAAGGCCGGTACGCCGTTGGAGATCGCCTCGACACCGGTGAGGGCGGCGCAGCCGGAGGAGAAGGCGCGCAGCAGGAGGAAGACCAGGGCGAAGCCCGCGAGGCCCAGGTGTTCGGGTTTGATCTCGAAGTCCGCGGTCGGTGCCCGCATCTCGTCGCCGAGCACGACCCCGCGGAAGGCGCCCCAGGCGATCATGGTGAAGACGCCCGCGACGAAGACGTACGTGGGGATCGCGAAGAGTGTGCCCGACTCCTCACCCCGCGCAGGTTCATCAGCGTCAGCAGCACGATCACCCCGATCGCGCAGGCCACCTTGTTCTCGACGACGAACGGAATCGCCGAACCCAGGTTCTCGATCCCGGAGGAGATCGACACCGCGACGGTGAGGACGTAGTCGACGAGGAGGGCGCTGGCGACGGTCAGGCCGGCCCTGGGGCCGAGGTTGGTGTTGGCGACCTCGTAGTCGCCGCCGCCGCTCGGGTACTCGCGGACGTTCTGCCGGTAGGAGGCGACCACGGTGAACATCAGCACGACGACGGCGACGGCGATCCAGGGGCTGAAGTGGTATGCGGAGAGGCCCGCGATCGACAGGACCAGCAGCACCTCGCCGGGGGCGTACGCCACGGAGGACAGCGGGTCGGAGGCGAAGACGGGAAGTGCGACACGCTTCGGCAGGAGCGTCTCGCCCAGCCGGTCACTGCGCAGTGCGCGCCCGATGAGGATGCGTTTGGGCACGTCGGTCAGTTTGGACACAAGAGTGGATCGTAGGCCGTCAAACAGGACACGACCCACCCGCCACCCCACTTCCATACGGCATCCATACGGCCGCTGCTCTCCGGGTGAAATCACCTGGGTCGGGGATGCGGAATCCGCAGGTCGCGGAAGTTTCATGCCTGTATGACCGACCCGGCCGTAGCCGCCCTGTCACGTGGAGGTCCCATGCACACCACCGCACAACTGATCGGCGCCGCGGCCTCCTCGTCGGCCTCGGCATCCTGGCCGTGGCGAGCGTGCGCAGCATCACACGCCGCTGAGCCGCGCCCCGCGCGGGCGGCGGCGGACGGGCCCCGGAGGGCGTCACCGGTGCGTTCCCCGGCATGATGTTGCTTTGCGTCCCGTACCCGGGCCGCGATGTACGCCCTGTCGCCCGCGAGCCGAAAGAGAGACATGAGCACCAAGGTCATGAAGGCCGTACGGCCTGCAGGAAGCGCGGTGTGACGCGATGCATATCGTCATCATGGGCTGCGGGCGGGTGGGTTCCGCCCTGGCCCAGACTCTGGAGGAACAGGGGCACACGGTCGCCGTGATCGACCGGGACCCCACCGCCTTCCGGCGGCTGGGCTCCTCGTTCGGCGGCCGCCGGGTCACCGGCATCGGCTTCGACCAGGACACGCTGCGCGAGGCGGGCATCGAGGACGCCGGCGCCTTCGCCGCCGTCTCCAGCGGTGACAACTCCAACATCATCGCCGCGCGGGTCGCCCGCGAGATGTTCGGCATCGAGAACGTCGCCGCCCGCATCTACGACCCCCGCCGCGCGGAGGTCTACCAGCGCCTCGGCATCCCGACGGTGGCGACCGTCCGCTGGACGGCCGACCAGATGCTGCGCCGGCTGCTCCCTCGGGCGCCGAGCCGCTGTGGCGCGACCCGACCGGCGGGGTCCAGCTCGCCGAGGTGCACACCTCCCCTCGTGGGTGGGGCACCGGATCAGCAGGCTCCAGGACGAGACCGGGGTGCGCGTGGCGTTCCTGACCCGGCTCGGCGAGGCGATGCTGCCCAGCTCGCAGACGGTGCTGCAGGAGGGCGACCTCGTGCATGTGATGATGCGCACCGATGAGATCGACCGGGTCGAGGCGGCGTTCGCCAAAGGCCCCGACGAGGAAGGCGGTCACTGATGAGGGTCGCCATTGCCGGAGCCGGCGCCGTCGGCCGCTCGATCGCCGGCGAGCTGCTGGAGAACGGCCATGAGGTGCTGCTGATCGACAAGGCGCCGACCGCCATCTCGGTCGAGCGCGTCCCGCAGGCGGAGTGGCTGCTGGCCGACGCCTGCGAGATCACCTCCCTGGACGAGGCGGCGCTCCAGCGCTGCAACGTCGTCATCGCCGCGACCGGCGACGACAAGGTCAACCTGGTCGTCTCGCTGCTCGCCAAGACCGAGTACGGCGTCCCGCGCGTCGTCGCCCGGGTCAACAACCCGAAGAACGAGTGGCTGTTCAACGAGTCGTGGGGGTGGACGTCGCCGTCTCCACGCCGCGTCTGATGTCGGCCCTGGTGGAGGAGGCGGTGAGCGTCGGCGACCTGGTCCGGCTGCTGCGCTTCAGCCACGGCGACGCCAACCTGGTCGAGCTGACCCTGCCGGAGGAGTCGGCGCTGGCCGGGACCCAGGTCGGGGACGTCCAGTGGCCGCAGGACACCTCGCTGGTCACCATCATCCGCGGCACCCGCGTACTGACGCCGACGCGGGAGGACTCCCTGGAGGCGGGTGACGAACTCCTCTTCGTGGCCGCGCAGGCGCGCGAGGAACAGTTGGAGGACCTGCTCTCGGTCCGCAAGGAGTCATGACGGAGCAGGGGCGCCCAGAAGGATCTGGGCGCCCCTGCTCAACCGTCCGGCGCCCGAGGACGGGGCCGTTCGGAGCGAAGGAGGTCCGGGGCACAGCCCCGGAAAGCAAGGCCCGCCTACTCGGCGGCGGCCTTGCGCTCCTCTTCCGCGCGCTCCTCCGCCTCCATCTCCGCGAAGACGTCGATCGGCGGCGGCGCCTTCGCCAGGAACACCCAGGTCAGATACACCGCGAGCAGGAACGGCGGGATCTTCAGCGCGATCAGCACCCAGCCGAGCTGTGTCGTGTCCGCCCACCAGTACAGCGGGAACAGGATCGCGCTCTTGGCGAGCAGGATCAGCCCCCACGCCCAACTGGCCTTGGTGTATGCCTTCTTGCGGCCGGGGTTGCGGCTGCGCCAGGAGAGGTTCTCCTTGAAGACCGGGCCCAGCATCAGGCCGATCAGCGGGACGCCCGCGATCGCCGTGATGATGTACGCCAGGGCCAGGCCCAGCGTGTAGAGCATGCCCGGCAGATAGAAGTCCTTGGCGTTGCCGGTCATCATCGCGAAGACCACACCGAAGGCGACACCGAAGACACCGCTGAAGGCGTGCTTGACGGTGTCCTTCATGGCGAGCCGGACCACGACCATCACCAGCGCCACGGCGAGCGCCGCGATCGCCGACATGTGCAGGTTCTTGTTGAGCGTGTAGATGCTGACGAAGAGGAGCCCGGGAAGCACCGTCTCGACCATGCCCCGCACCCCGCCGAACGCCTCGAAGAGGGCGGCTTCGGTCACCGCCCGGGCGTCGTTCGCGGATGTGTCTTCGGTTGTCGGCTTGTCGAGTGACGTCACCGGCTACTCCCGTCCGAGGGGTCTCAGTTCGTATTTCGGGTTGAACAGCACCCGGCGGCCCCGGCTCATCGAGATCCGGCCCGATGCGATCAGCTTGCGCCCCGGTTCTATCCCCACGATGGAGCGCCTGCCGAGCCACACCACGTCGAGCGCGGCCGAGCCGTCGAACAGCTCGGCCTCCAGGGCCGGCACTCCCGCGCGCGGCCGCAGCGTGACCGTGCGCAAGGTACCAGTAACCGTGACGATCTGCCGGTCACGGCAGTCGCCTATCCGTGTGCAGCCGGCCGTCTCGGCGTCCTCGAGCAGCTCCTCGGACTCCAGGTCCTCCTGGGACGAGGAGAGCCGGTCGAGCATGCGCCGGAACCGGCCTGCCGGCTTCTCGGATCGAGGAACAGCACTCATATCTGAAGCGTACCGGGGTGCACTGACGGTTACGTACCCCGTGCTGCCCCGGTCCGAACGGGCCCGCCGCCGGCCACCGCAGCGGGCCCTCATTTCTCGAAGCGGTAGCCCATGCCCGGCTCGGTGATCAGGTGCCGGGGATGTGACGGGTCCGCCTCCAGCTTCCGCCGCAGCTGCGCCATGTACACGCGCAGATAGTTCGTCTCCGTGCCGTACGACGGCCCCCACACCTCCCGCAGCAGCTGCTTCTGCGCCACCAGGCGGCCGCCGCCGCGCACCAGCACCTCCAGCAGATGCCATTCGGTGGGGGTCAGCCGTACGTCCTTGCCGTCGCGGTGGACCTTCTTCGCGGCCAGGTCGACGGTGAACCCGGCGGTCTCCACCACCACGTCGCCTCCGTCGCCGGCGGGCTCCGCGCGGCGTACGGCGGCCCGCAGCCGGGCCATCAGCTCGTCCATGCCGAAGGGCTTGGTGACGTAGTCGTCGGCGCCCGCGTCGAGGGCCTGGACCTTCTCGCCGGAAGCGTGCCGCGCGGACAGCACCAGGATCGGCACCCGGGTCCAGCCGCGCAGTCCCCTGATCACCTCGACGCCGTCCATGTCGGGCAGGCCCAGGTCGAGGACGACCACGTCGGGGTGGTGCGCGGCGGCCGTACGGAGGGCGCCGGCGCCGTCCTGCGCGGAGTCGACCTCGTACGAGCGTGCTCTGAGGTTGATCACGAGGGCGCGCACGATGGCCGGATCGTCGTCGACCACCAGCACACGGGTCATGAGGGCTGCCTTTCGGGTTCTGCGGCCACCGCGGCCCGCGGGGCTCCAGGTGCGCCGCGGCGGCGCGCAGGGTGAGCGCCATGGTGAGGCCGCCGCCGGGGTGTCCTCGGCGTTCAGGGTGCCGCCCATGGCCTCCGCGAAGCCGCGCGCGACCGCCAGGCCGAGGCCGACGCCGGCTCCGCGCGGGGCGTCGCCGTACCGCTGGAAGGGCTCGAAGATGCGTTCCTTGGCCTCGTCGGGGACGCCGGGGCCGCGGTCCACCACCCGTACCTCGACCCGGTCGGCGAGGGCGCTGGCGGCGACGAGGACCCGCAGACCGGCGGGGCTGTACTTGACGGCGTTCTCGATCACGTTGGCCATCGCCCGCTCCAGCAGGCCGGGGTCGACGGCGACCATGGGCAGGGCCTCGGGGATGTCGAGGGTGACGCTGGCCTCGGGCACCCCGCCGAGCGCCATCGGCACCACCTCGTCCAGGTCGATCTCGCGGATCAGGGGGTGACGGTGCCGGTGTGCAGCCGGGACATGTCCAGCAGGTTGCCCACCAGGTGGTCGAGGCGGTCGGCGCCGTCCTCGATGCCCTCCAGGAGTTCGGCCCGGTCCTCGGGGGACCATTCGACGTCGGCGGAGCGCAGCGAGGAGACGGCGGCCTTGATGCCGGCCAGCGGTGTGCGCAGATCGTGGCTGACGGCGGCGAGCAGGGCGGTGCGGATGCGGTTGCCCTCGGCGAGGGCGAGGGCCCGGTCGGCCTGTTCGCGCAGCCGGCGGCGGTCCAGGACGACGGCGGCCTGCGCGGCGAAGGCGCCCAGCACCCTGCGGTCCTCGGCGGGCGGCACCCGGCCGTTCAGGGCCAGCGCCATGTGGTCGCCGACCGGGACCTCCACGTCCGCGTCCTCGGGCCGGTCGACCGGCCGGCCGCGGCCGGCCCGGCCGGCGCAGGTCCACGGCTCGACGTCGCCCGCGCGTTCGAGCAGGGCGGCGGACTCCATGCCGAAGGTCTCCCGGACGCGTTCCAGCAGGTCCTCGAGGCCGGTCTCGCCGCGCAGCACGTTGCCCGCGAGGACGGAGAGGATCTCCGACTCGGCGCGAAGCCGGGCCGCCTGGTGGGTGCGGCGGGCCGCGAGGTCGACCACGGACGCGACCGCCGTGCCCACCGCGATGAAGATCGCGATGGCGACGATGTTCTTCGGGTCGGAGATGGTCCAGGTGTGCAGGGGCGGTGTGTAGAAGTAGTTGAGCAGCAGCGAGCCGACCGCGGCGGAGGCGAGGGCCGGCCAGAGCCCGCCGAGCAGGGCCGCCGCGACCGTGAGGGCCAGGAACAGCAGCATGTCGTTGGCGAGTCCCAGGTCGACGGCGCTGAGCAGCACCGCGACCCCCACGGGGCCGGCCAGGCCGACCGCCCAACCCCAGGCGCGCCGGGACCGTCCGAGCCGCGCGTCCCGGGCGACGGGCAGTCCGCGCCCCTGGCGACCTCCTCGTGGGTGACGATGTGCACGTCCAGGTCGGGTCCGGAGTCCCGGGCGACGGTGGCGCCGACGCCGGGGCCGAAGACGTACTGCCAGGCCGGGCGGCGGGAGGAGCCGAGCACGATCTGGGTGGCGTTGGCGCCGCGCGCGAAGGCGAGCAGGGCGGCCGGGATGTCGTCGCCGACGACGTGGTGGAAGGTGCCGCCGAGGTCCTCCACCAGGGTGCGCTGTTCGACCAGGGCCCGGGGGAGGCGGCGGTGAGGCCGTCGCTGCGGGAGATGTAGACGGCGAGCAGTTCGCCGCCGGCGCCCTTCTCGGCGAGCCGCGCGGCCCGCCGCAGCAGGGTGCGGCCCTCGGGGCCGCCGGTCAGGCCGACCACGATCCGCTCGCGCGAGCCCCATATCGCGGAGACCTCGTGCTCGCTGCGGTAGCGCTGGAGGTGCGCGTCGACCCGGTCCGCCACCCAGAGCAGCGCCAGCTCCCTGAGGGCGGTGAGGTTGCCGGGGCGGAAGTAGTTGGAGAGGGCGGCGTCGACCTTGTCCGGCTGGTAGATGTTGCCGTGCGCCATGCGGCGGCGCAGCGCCTCGGGGGTCATGTCGACGAGTTCGATCTGCTCGGCCCGCCGTACGACCTCGTCCGGTACGGTGTCCCGCTCCCGTACGCCGGTGATCGACTCCACTACGTCGCTCAGCGACTCCAGGTGCTGGATGTTGACGGTGGAGAGCACGTCGATGCCGGCGGCGAGGAGTTCCTCCACGTCCTGCCAGCGTCTGGCGTTGCGGGAGCCGGGGGCGTTGGTGTGGGCGAGCTCGTCGACCAGCGCGACCTGGGGGCGGCGGGCGAGGACGGCGTCGAGGTCCATCTCCCGGTGCTCGGTCTGCCGCGGCGGCACCTGTTCGAGCCCGTCCAGCAGGGCCTCCGTACGGGGCGGCCGTGCGGTTCGGCGAAGGCCACCACGCAGTCGGTGCCGCGTCCGGCACGGCGGTGGGCCTCGGAGAGCATCGCGTACGTCTTGCCGACGCCCGGTGCCGCACCGAGGTGAATCCGAAGCTTGCCGCGTCCCATGCCCTCATTGTCTTCCGCTCACCGTCACCACGCCGGAATCGACCATACGGCCGCCACCTGCGACGGGAGGCGCGGGGCGGGGCACGGGGGCGGTCCTTGACGGAACCCTGACGCGCGGGGGCGCGGGGCGGGGCGTCGGCGGCGAGCGTGCGCGGGTGTGCGGGTGTGCGGTGGCGCGCCGGTTCGCGGGTATCCGGGCCCGCCCGGACGCTTCAGTGTTCCGTGATCTCGCCGTCGCTCAGTTCCAGGACACGGTCGGCGAGGTCGAGGAGGGTGGCGTCGTGGGTGGCGACCAGGGCGGTGACGTGTTCGCTGCGGACGACGGCGCGGAGCAGTTCCATCACGGCGTGACCGGTTTCCGCGTCCAGCTGGCCGGTCGGCTCGTCGGCGATGAGGAGGAGGGGCTGTTGGCGAGGGCGCGGGCGATGGCGACCCGCTGCTGTTGGCCGCCGGACAGCTCGCCGGGCCGCTGGGCCGCGTGGTCGGCGAGGCCGACCAGGGAGAGGAGCAGCTCGACGCGTTCCTCGCGCTCGCGCGGGTCGGCGCGGCGCAGCCGCAGGGGACGCCCACGTTCTCGGCGGCGGTGAGGATGGGGATGAGGCCGAAGGACTGGAAGACGAAGCCGACATGGTCCCGGCGCAGGGCCAGCAGCCCGTTCTCGTCGAGGTCCGCGAGGTCGCCTCCGTCGACGTGGACCCGACCCCGGTCGGGGTGTCGAGGCCGCCGACGATGTTCAGGAGGGTGGTCTTGCCGGATCCGGACCGGCCCTTGAGCGCGACCAGTTCCCCGCGCGGGACCTCGAAGGAGACACCGCGCAGCGCGTGCACGGCGGCGGCGCCCCGGCCGTACGACTTGTGCACGTCCTCGACGCGCACCATGGTCTCGGTGACCACCTGACCCATTGCGACCGCCCTCCCCGTGAACCGGGCGCCAGTATCCTCGTCCGGCGCCCGGCCGATCAACGGTCAGGCGGGATTGTCTCCGTGGGTGAGGGTCTCCCAGGCGACGAAGAGGTTGTCGCTGCCGGAGGGGCGGGTGCGCTCGGTGAGGGCCTGGGTGTTGGTCATGGCGTGGCCGAGGCGGTTGTGCAGGGCGTTGTAGCCGACCTCGGTGACCGGTCCGAGGCCGAGGTGCAGGGAGCCGCCGCACAGCCAGCCCGGGGCGGCCGCGCCCTGCTCGTACTTGGCCTGGAAGCCGAGCGCGTGCCGCAGCCGCTCGCCGACGTCGGTGCCGTAGAGGTCCTGGCCCTGGATGCGGCTGGTCTCGGCGATGTGCGAGATCGAGGAGATGCCGTAGCCGGTGTGGGTGAAGTCGCGGCAGGTCTCCTGGGTGAGGCCGGTGGCGAAGGTGGACTGGTTCTGCCAGTACTTGACGATCTTGTCGCGGGTGTTGAGGTTCTGGCTGGGCACGGTCTTCGGCAGGGCCCCGTCGGACTCCAGGTAGACGTAGGCGGCGGTGCGGGTGCGGAACTTCGCCATGGCCTTGTCGTACGAGGCCCGGTCCTCCAGGAAGACGGAGATGCCGACGGCGGCCTCCATCATCGTCAGCTCCCAGTTGCCGTTGGAGTTGGAGCCGTTGATGATCTCGGGCAGGTAGACGTCGCGGAGCATGGTGGCGAAGCGGCCGGAGTTGGCCCAGCCGCCGGTGTAGGTGTGCTTGATGATCTCGGCGGCCTTGGGCCAGGAGGAGCCGGCCCAGCCGGTCTGCAAGGGCGCGTTGCTGTTGGTGTGGTCCCGGATCACGGCGGACCAGGCGTCCATCAGCTCGATGGACTTGCGCGCGTAGCGGTCGTCCCGGGTGATGTACCAGGCCAGCGCGTTGGTGTAGGCGGCGATCGCGTCCTCGCGCTCGTCGGTGCAGCCGTAGTTCGGGTTGGAGTACGAGCCGCACTCGACCACCGCGCGGGGCTTGGGTGTGCGGTTCAGGTCGGCGTATTTGCTCGACAGCATCCTGTCGAAGGCGCCCTTCCAGGGCTGGGCGCCGGCGCCGACCTTGCTCCGCGCGAAGTCGAGCTGGGGCCGGGAGACGGTGACTCCGGGGTGGGCGAAGGTGGCGGGGGCGGCTTCCGCGGGTGCCGCGCCGGGGCGGAGAACGAGGGTGCCGACCAGCGCCGTGGTCAGGAGTGCGAACAGCGCGGTGCGGGCTCTGCGGCGGGGTCGCGAGGGTGCAGAGGACATGTGGGGTCCATCCGTTCTCGTATATGAACGATGGGCGTCGTTTTGAACGCCCGGATGGCCCGAGACGGTAGGTCCAGACCAATACCGCGTCAAGGGTCCGCGCACCGGAAAGGGCCGCGTCCCACGCGGGACACGGCCCTTGTTGCCTTCCGCCTCGCGGCCGCGCGCACCGGAACCCGCTCATCCGGGTTTCGAAGCCGCCGCCCGACAGGCCCTAACGGACTTCGGTGATCTCCGGTCCGCGCTGGAGCTGGCCCATACCGCCGGCGAAGCGGGAACCCTCCTCCTGCTGCACGTTCTCCGGCACCATCTGCGCGTCGTTGGGCAGCTTCAGCACGATCGGGTCGCGCGGGGCCATCGGGCCCTCACCGCGCACCACGACGGTGTCCCGGAAGATCTGCTCCAGGAGCCCGGCGGCCTGCGGCTGCACCGCGCCCTGGCCGGAGATCACCCCGCGCAGGAACCAGCGGGGCCCGTCCACACCGACGAACCGCACGACCTGGAAGCCGCTGGTGCCGTCCGGCAGCTGCACCGGCACCTGCGCCCGCAGCTCCCAGCCCAGCGGGCCCTCGACCTCGTCGATGATGCCGCCCTGCTGGGTGATGCCGGACGCGATCTCCTCGCGCACCTCGCCCCAGATGCCCTCGCGCTTGGGGGCGGCGAAACCCTGCAACTGGATGGCGCTGTCCCGCAGCACGACCGTGGCCGCGACGATCGCGTCGCCCGCGACCTCCACCCGCAGCTCCATGCCGTCGACCCCGGGCACGAACAGACCGCCCAGGTCGACCCGGCCCTCGCCGGGCTCGCTGACCTCGCTGCCGTCCCAGGGCCCGTCGGGCCTCGGCGCCGGCTCGAGCCTCAGCCGCTCGGCCTCCCCGCCCGCCTCAGCGTCGACACCGTCGACGACCTGCTCGGCCTCGCCGGCCGCACCCTCGGCGGCATCCTTCTTCTTGCGACGTCCGAACACGTCACTGTCCTTCCCGGTCGGATACGACCGAAGCGTATCGATTCCCACCCGCTGTACCGCCCGTGGCGGCCTGAACGCTTGTGCCGCTCTTACCTTCGTCCACCGCGGCGTGACCACCGGTGGACCCGAAGCCCCCTCGGCCCGGACCGAGGGGAAGCTCCGCGACCGACACGAAGCGGACCCTCTCGACCTGCTGGACGACCAGTTGGGCAATCCGGTCGAAGCGCTCGAACCGCACGGTCTCGCGCGGATCGAGATTCACCACGATCACCTTGATCTCCCCACGGTACCCGGCATCAACCGTCCCCGGGGCATTCACCAGGGCGACGCCGCAGCGGGCGGCAAGACCGGATCGCGGGTGCACGAAGGCCGCGTACCCTCGGGCAGCGCCACAGACACCCCGGTGGGCAGTACGGCCCGTTCGCCGGGAGCCAGCGCGCACGCCTCGGTGGTGCGCAGATCGGCGCCCGCGTCCCCGGGGTGCTCGTACGCGGGAAGCGGTACGTCGGGGTCGACGCGCCTGATCAGCACCTCGAGGGAGCTCACGGGTTCACCTCGAAGGCGCGGGCACGACGGACCTGGTCGGGGTCGTCCATGGCGGCGCGGATCTCCTCCTCGCGGCCGTGCTCGACGAAGTGGTCGACCTTGACCTCGATGAACAGGGCGTCGGCGCGGACGGCGACCGGGCCGTCGGGGCCGCCGATACGTCCGGTGGCCGTGCAGTAGATCTTCCGTCCGGCGACCGCCGTCACCTCCGCCGCCAGATGCAGCACGGTGCCGACGGGCACGGGGCGGACGAAGTCGGTCTCCAGCCTGCCGGTGACCGCGATCGTGCGCAGCAGCCAGTTGAGCGAGCCCAGCGTCTCGTCCAGGGCGCTGGCGAGCACGCCGCCGTGCGCGAGTCCCGGGCGCCCTGGTGGGCGGCCTGCACGGTGAACTCGGCGGTGATCGTCACGCCTTCACCGGCGCGGGCGGCCAGGTGCAGCCCGTGGGGCTGCTCGCCGCCGCAGCCGAAACACTGGTCATAGTGCGCGCCCAGGAGCTCGCCGGGGGCGGGGGCGTCCGGGTGGCGCACCGGTCGCACGGCGTCGGCGGGGGCTGAAGTGCTGGGGAAGTACCACTCACAGGCGCAGACCTTACCCGCGCGTGAGTGCTCTCCCGACACCGTGCCAAGCTTGGATTCATGCAGCTCTCCGCCACCCCGTACGAAGAACGCCTCACCGCCCCCGCTCCTGGTGGCTGATCTCCTTCATGGTGGGGGTCTCGTTCGCGCTCATCCTGCTGCCGTTCGGCACGCTGCCGATGCTCGGCGGCCTGGCCTGCGGCACCGCGGCGGCGGCCGTCATGGCGAGCGCCTACGGCTCGGTGCGCATCCGGGTCGTGGGCGGGCATCTGATCGCGGGCGAGGCGAAGATCCCGGTGTCGGCCCTCGGCGAGCCGGAGATCCTCGACGAGGAGGAGGCCCGGGCCTGGCGCACCCACAAGGCCGACCCCCGCTGCTTCATGCTGCTGCGGGCGTACATCCCCGGCGCCCTGCGGGTGGACATCACCGACCCCGAGGACCCGACCCCGTACGTCTTCCTGTCGACCCGCACCCCCAGCGCCTGGCCGAGGCCCTGCAGACGGCCCGAAACGCCACCGACGCCGCGTAGCCCCCAGGGGCGCGGGGAACTGCGCGAACGGGGTCCAACGGGGGTCGCCCCAGGGGCGCGGGGAACTGCGCAAATGGGGTCCGGGGCGCAGCCCCGAGGGACGATGGGGGTACCTCCCGCTCGAGCGAAGTCGAGAGTGGGGAGGGAAGGGGCGGCGGGGGCGAAAAGGCCCAGCCGCCACGGAATCGGCCAGAGCTACGGCATCCGGTGATCATCGCCCGGCACCCCGAGCACCCGCTCGGACAGCGCGTCCGCGGGACGTTCCAGCGCCGGAAGGGCCGCCAGCGTCCCCCAGGGCACCTGGATTCTTCGCAGGTCGTCCCGAATCCGCGCCGCGAGCTTCCGGGTGTCCCGGCGGTTCATCACCGCCCCCACCGCGGCTCCCACCAGAAACGGCATCAGATTCGGCAGATTCCGCACCGTACGCTTCATGATCCGCTGCCGGAGCTCACGCTTCATCCGGCTGTTCAGCGCCGCGCTCACGGTCGACGGCTTCGTCGCCTCGACGCCCCGCTCCTCGGACCAGGAGTTGAGATACACCGTGCTGCGCTGAGCCAGGCTCCCGGCCGGCCGCACGCCGTACACCTCATGAAGTTCGGCGATCAGCTTCAGCTCGATCGCGGCGACGCCGGTGATCTCCGCGGCCAGTTCCGCCGGCATCGCGGGCGGTACAGGCATCATCGCGGCCGCACCGACGCCGGCCCCGACGGTCGCCGTGGCCTTCGCGGCACCCGCCACGAGCTTGTCGGCGAGCTCTTCGGGGCCGAGCCCCGGGAACTGCCCGCGCAGCGTCTCGAGGTCCCGTACGGGCACCCGCGGGGCGATCTCGATGATCCGGTCCGCAAGGTGCGCCAGTCCCGCGCGGGCGCGGGCACCGCCCTTGCGGGCGCCTTCCACGGCCTTCTCGCGGAAGACGGCGGCCCGCCTGCGCGCCGCGGGCGCGGTGACCTCCAGGGAGTCCGGGAGGTCACCCCGGCCGGCTGCCGCTTCGAGCGAGGCCGCCCCGGTACCGGTTGAGCCCCGCTCTGGTTCACGCGTGTCGTGCTGTGGGCCCCCGGGGCCCCGTGGTCCGCTCCTTCGTGAAGAAGCGGCGCTTCCGCGGAGGGGTCGAGCCAGTCACGGCCGACCCCGCCTCAGTCGCAGTCGCGGCAGATCGGCTGGCCGTTCTTCTCGCGGGCCAGCTGGCTGCGGTGGTGGACGAGGAAGCAGCTCATGCACGTGAACTCATCCTGCTGCTTCGGCAGGACCCGGACGGCCAGCTCCTCGTTCGAGAGGTCCGCCCCGGGCAGCTCAAGGCCTTCCGCGGCCTCGAACTCGTCGACGTCGACGGCCGAGGCCGACTTGTCGTTCCGCCGGGCCTTCAGCTCTTCGAGGCTGTCCGAGTCGACGTCGTCGTCGGTCTTGCGTGGAGTGTCGTAGTCGGTTGCCATTGGTCGCTCTCCCCTCTGGGTGTATGCGGTGGTGTCTCCAGCGCACGTAACGCGTGAGAGGCCGGACTTGTGCCCGACCTGAGGCGGAGATTTTGCCTCACATCAAGGTCTGTTACTCAATCGACACCCAACCGGACTCCTCATGAGTGAGCGGCTTGGATGGCGATGGGGACCGTACACGGTCCGCATGCCGCACTTCAAAGGCGCCTCACCGTGTACTTCCCGTGATGAGTACCCCTGAAAACCGGGACTTTCGTGACCTTTTACAGGCCCACATGATCACAGAGCGTCGATGACGGTGAAATCGACCTTGTGATCGATCACACAGGGAACGCCGGAGCGGCGCCCCGGAAATTCCGCTCAAAGCGAACACCCCGCTATGTCACAAAATGATCTCAGATCGGAAAGGTGACACGCATCACGAGCCCTCCCCTCGCGCGGCTGTGCGTAGATGTGCCCGCCGTGCGCCCGCGCGACCGAACGGACGATGGACAGACCGAGCCCGACGCCCTTGTCACTGCCCGTACGTTCGGTGCGCAGCCGCCGGAACGGTTCGAAGAGATTGTCGATCTCGTACGCCGGCACCACCGGGCCCGTATTGGACACCACCAGGACCGCCTGGCCGTGCTCCACGTCGGTGGTGACCTCGACCCAGCCGTCCTCGGGCACGTTGTACCGCACCGCGTTCTGCACGAGGTTCAGCGCGATCCGCTCCAGCAGGACGCCGTTGCCCTGGACGACCGCGGGTTTGCGCCCGCCGCGGATCTCCACGCCCGTCGCCGCCGCCTCCCCGTGCACCTGGTCGATGGCCTGGGTGGCCACCTCCGCGAGGTCCACGGGCTTGCGTTCCACGATCTGGTTGTCGCTGCGCGCGAGCAGCAGCAGGCCCTCGACGAGCTGCTCGCTGCGCTCGTTGGTGGACAGCAGCGTCCTGCCGAGCTGCTGCAGCTCCACCGGTGCCCCCGGATCGGAGAGATGCACCTCCAGCAGCGTGCGGTTGATCGCCAGCGGGGTGCGCAGCTCGTGCGAGGCGTTGCCCACGAAGCGCTGCTGTGCGGTGAACGCCCGCTGGAGCCGCTCCAGCATGTCGTCGAAGGTGTCCGCCAGCTCCTTCAGCTCGTCGTCCGGGCCGTCCAGCTCGATCCGCCGGGACAGGTCCGAACCGGCCACCGCGCGGGCGGTGCGGGTGATCCGGCCCAGCGGCGACAGGACCCGGCCGGCCATCGCGTAGCCGAAGGCGAAGGCGATGATCGCGAGACCGAGGAGCGCGCCCAGGGAACGGCTGAGCAGATCGTCCAGCGCGTGCTGCCGCTGGACCGCGTTGCACTGCTTCAGCATGTCGTTCAGCTGGGCGTTGGTGGTCGCGCTGTTCAGCTGGGGCAGGTCTCACTGGTGATGTCGATGTTGCTGCCGCTCACCCGGAAGGACTGGCCGCTGCCGCCGTCGTGCAGCGCCTGGGCGGCCAGCAGATAGATGATCGACAGCAGCAGGATTCCCGCGATCAGGAACATGCCGCCGTACAGCAGCGTGAGACGTATGCGGATGGTGGGACGCAGCCACGGGAAGGGCGGTTCGCCCTTCCTCGGGTCCCAGGTGGGCTTGGGGGCGCCGTGGGGGCGCGGGTGTGGCGGCCATGACGCGTCAGATCCGGTATCCGGAGCCGGGCACGGTCACGATCACCGGCGGCTCCCCAGCTTGCGGCGCAGGGTCATCACGGTCACCCGCACCACGTTGGTGAACGGATCGGTGTTCTCGTCCCAGGCCTTCTCCAGCAGCTGCTCCGCGGAGACGACCGCGCCCTCGCTGCGCATGAGCACCTCCAGGACGGCGAACTCCTTCGGCGCGAGCTGCACCTCCCTGCCGTCCCGGAAGACCTCGCGGCGATTGGGGTCGAGCTTGATCCCGGCCCGCTCCAGCACGGGCGGCAGCGGCACGCTCGTGCGCCGTCCCAGGGCGCGCACGCGGGCGATGAGCTCGCTGAACGCGAAGGGCTTGGGCAGATAGTCGTCGGCGCCGATCTCCAGGCCCTCGACACGGTCGCTGACATCGCCGGACGCCGTGAGCATCAGCACGCGCGTGGGCATGCCGAGCTCGACGATCTTGCGGCAGACGTCGTCGCCGTGCACGAGGGGAGATCGCGGTCGAGGACGACCACGTCGTAGTCGTTGACGCCGATGCGCTCCAGGGCGGCCGCACCGTCGTACACGACGTCGACGGCCATGGCCTCCCGGCGCAGTCCGGTGGCCACCGCATCGGCGAGCAGTTGCTCGTCCTCGACGACGAGTACGCGCACGTCGCTTGTCCTTCCTCATGTCCCGCCCTCGACCGGGCAGCGCCTCAGGACGCACTCGGGCAGGGTACGGGTGGGTGTGTTGCTTCCATCCTGCCCTTTTCCGCCATAAGTCGGCGGTAAGGCGAGGAGGGAGGGCGGCGGACCCGGTGACGGGAGGGTGGCAGACCCGGTGACGGGAGGGTGGCAGACCCGGTGACGGGAGGGTGGCGGACCGGTGCCGGACCGGGGAACATCCGGGCGAACGGGGCGGGAATACGAGATTTTCTCGCACAGTTAGGTTTCCACGGAAGAGAGCTTGGGGAGGACGGGTTTACATCCCGCGATCACGCTCTGCTCGTACCGCGCCACCACGCGGTGCGCTTCAGACCGCTTCCGCAGAGCGGGCGTGGATGCCCGGCACCGTCACCGCCCCGCCAGGTGGCGCTGGACATCCGCAGTGGACGTGATCGCCCCTTTCCGATCGGCACACCCCCGTGCCACCCGACCCACCCGACCCAGGACGAGGGGCGCAGCATGGACGCATTCACCGCAGGACTTCTGCAGCGCATAAAGGCGACCGAGTCCGATCTGTCGCGTGCCCGCGACGAAGGCGACGACTTCCTCGTCGACGTCGAACAGGGCGAACTCGACGACCTGCGCCGCCTCGCCGCCGAACACGGCGTGGAGGTCAGCGCGCAGGGCGTCTGCTGAACGAGTGAGCGTGGCAGGCCCCGGCGAATCCAGCGCCGGGGCCTGCTCGTTCTCCGTCACGGCCGGCGCGGGGGCGGTGGCCCCCGGCCGAGGTGTCCCGTCAGTCGTGCCAGGCGCCCAGGTCCTCCAGGTGCCGCTGGAGCGGCTCGAAGACTCCCGGGGTCGCCGCCACCGTGAGGTCCCAGGACGGACGGTCTCCGGAGCGGCCGCCCGTCAGGGCGCCCGCCTCGCGGGCGATCAGTTCGCCGGCCGCCAGGTCCCAGGGGTGCAGGCCGCGCTCGTAGTAGCCGTCCAGACGTCCCGCCGCGAGGTCGCACAGGTCGATCGCGGCCGAGCCGCCCCGCCGGATGTCCCGCAGCAGCGGGATCAGGCGCTGCGCCACATCGGCCTGGTGGGTGCGGACCTCGGTGACGTAGTTGAACCCGGTCGACACCAGCGCCTGGTCCAGCGGCGGCGAGGGACGGCAGGCCAGCCGCCGCTCGCCCGCCCAGGCCCCGGTCGCCCAGGCGCCGCGCCCGCGCACCGCGTGGTACGCCTCACCGCGCATGGGGGCCACCACGGCGCCGGCCACGGTCTCGCCGTCCTGCTCGGCGGCGATGGAGACGGCCCAGGTGGGCAGGCCGTACAGGTAGTTCACGGTGCCGTCGAGCGGGTCGATCACCCAGCGGATGCCGCTGCTGCCCTCGGTGGAGGCGCCCTCCTCGCCGAGGAAGCCGTCCGCCGGGCGGCGTTCGGCGATCAGTGTGGTGATCAGCTTCTCGGCCGCGATGTCCATCTCGGTGACGACGTCGACCGGGCTGGACTTGGTCGCGGCGACCGCCAGGTCGGCCGGCCGGCCGTCTTCAGCAGCTCGCCCGCGCGGCGGGCCGCCTCACGGGCGAGCTGTAGCAGTTCCGCGTGCAGGGGTCGGTCACGGCGCTCCTCAGGCGTAGGGGCTGTCGGTGCCCGCGGCGGCGGGACGCGGGGCGCGGGCCGGGCAGCAGCCCACCGGGCACAGGTTGTGGCTCGCGCCGAGCGCGCCCAGGGCGCACGGTGCGACGTCCTGCCCGCGCTCGGCGCCGGCACGCTCCACGATCAGGTCACGGATCGCGGCGGCGAACCGCGGGTCGGCGCCGACGGTCGCCGAGCGGCGCACCGGCAGGCCCAGCTCCGCCGCCTTGGCCGCGGCCTCGGTGTCGAGGTCGTAGATGACCTCCATGTGGTCGGAGACGAAGCCGATGGGCGCCATGACCACGGCCGGGACCCCGGCCGCGTGCCGCTCCTCGAGGTGGTCGCAGATGTCGGGCTCCAGCCAGGGGATGTGCGGGGCGCCGGAGCGGGACTGGTAGACGAGCTGCCAGGGCGGTCGACGCCGGTGCGCTCGCGGACGGCGTCGGCGATCACCTGGGCCGTGTCCAGGTGCTGGCGGACGTACGCGCCGCCGTCGCCGTGCTCCTCCACCGGGCCGGAGGTGTCGGCGGCGGCGGTGGGGATCGAGTGGGTGCAGAAGGCGAGGTGCGCGCCGTCCCGGACGTCCTCGGGGAGGTCGGCGAGGGACCGGAGCACCCCATCGACCATGGGCTCGATGAAGCCGGGGTGGTTGAAGTAGTGCCGCAGCTTGTCGATCTCCGGCAGTTCGAGGCCCTCCTGCTCCAGGGCCGCGAGGGCGTCGGCGAGGTTCTCTCGGTACTGCCGGCAGCCGGAGTACGAGGCGTAGGCGCTGGTGGCCAGGACGAGGATCCGGCGGCGGCCGTCACGGATCATCTCGCGCAGGGTGTCGGTGAGGTAGGGCGCCCAGTTGCGGTTGCCCCAGTAGACCGGCAGGTCCAGGCCGTGGTCGGCGAAGTCCTTGCGCAGCGCGTCCAGCAGGGCGCGGTTCTGCTCGTTGATGGGGCTGACCCCGCCGAAGAGGAAGTAGTGCTCCCCGACCTCCTTGAGGCGTTCCCTGGGGATACCGCGCCCGCGCGTCACGTTCTCCAGGAACGGGACCACGTCGTCCGGGCCTTCGGGACCGCCGAAAGAGAGGAGGAGCAAGGCGTCGTAAGGGGTGGCATCAAGCACGTCAGGCATGTCCCGATCCTCCCACCCGGCGCCGCCCGCCGGGGCAGGGTGGGGTGTCACGAGCCGTACGGCGGTCCCGGCTGCCGTAAACACTGGTGCGTACGGGTGAACACGCCGGTAGGCTGAACCGACTGCGGTCGCACCTCGCAGAGAGGCGGTCGCACTGAGCAGCCTTCGGAGACTCCGTGCCCAGCCCCTATCGCGCCCTGTTCGCCGCACCCGGCAGCAGGGCCTTCTCCGCCGCGGGGTTCCTCGGCCGGATGCCGCTGTCCATGATGGGCATCGGCGTGGTGACGATGATCTCCCAGCTCACCGGGCGGTACGGGCTGGCCGGCGCCCTCTCCGCCACGCTCGCGCTGTCCGCCGCGGTGGCGGGCCCGCAGGTGTCGCGTCTGGTGGACCAGTACGGGCAGCGGCGGGTGCTGCGACCGGCGACGCTGATCTCGCTCGCCGCGGCCGCCCTGCTGCTGTTCGCCGCGCACTACGCGTGGCCGGAGTGGGTGCTGTTCGTCGCGTGCGTGGGCATCGGCTGCGTGCCGAGCCTCGGCTCGATGATCCGGGCCCGTTGGGCCGCCCTGTACCGGGGCACCCCGAAACTCCACATCGCGTACTCGTTCGAGTCCGTGGTGGACGAGATGTGCTTCATCTTCGGTCCGATCATCTCCATCGGGCTGTCCACGGCCTGGTTCCCGGAGGCGGGTCCGCTGCTCGCGGCCTGTTTCCTGGCGGCCGGTGTCTTCTGGCTGACCTCGCAGCGCGCCACCGAGCCCGAGCCGCATCCGCGCGAGCACCAGGGCGGCGGTACGGCGCTGCGCGCGCCGGGTCTGCGGGTCCTGGTCGCGACGTTCGTGGCGACGGGGCGATCTTCGGCGCGGTGGACGTGGTCACCGTGGCCTTCGCCGAGGAGGAGGGAGCAAGGCCGCCGCCAGTGTGGTGCTCGCCGTGTACGCGCTGGGTTCGTGTGTGGCGGGCGTCGTGTTCGGGCTGCTGCACTTCGCGGGGGCGCCGGAACGCCGTTGGCTGCTGGGCGTCTGCGCCATGGCCGTGAGTATGATCCCACTCCTACTGGTCGGGAACCTGCCGTTTCTGGCCGTGGCGCTGTTCGTTGCGGGTCTGTCCATCGCTCCGACGATGATCACGACGATGTCCCTCATCGAAGAGCACGTACCACGCGCGCAGCTCACCGAGGGCATGACCTGGGTGAGCACCGGGCTCGCGGTCGGGGTCGCGGTCGGCTCCTCCGCGGCCGGCTGGGTGATCGACGCGGCCGGGGCGCGTGCCGGGTACGGGGTTCCGGCGGTGGCCGGTGCCGTCGCGGTGGCGGTCGGTTTCCTCGGGTACCGCCGGCTCGAGCGGCCGGCGCCGGGACGGGGAGGCTTCGTTGGTCGGCACGACGAGCACGAGGAACGGCACATGGCGTAACTGGGGCGGCAACATCTCCGTACGTCCCGCGCGGGAGGTCGCGCCCGCCTCCGTCGACGAGCTGGCCGACGCCGTGCGCCGGGCCGCCGAGGACGGGATGCCGGTGAAGGCGGTCGGCGCCGGCCACTCCTTCACCTCCATAGCCGCCACCGACGGTCTGCTGATCCGCCCTCAGCTGCTGACGGGCATACGTCACATCGACCGCGCGGCCGGCACGGTCACGGTGGAGGCCGGCACCCCGCTCAGACGGCTGAACCTGGCCCTCGCGCGGGAGGGCCTGTCGCTGACGAACATGGGCGACATCATGGAGCAGACCGTCTCCGGCGCCACCAGCACGGGCACCCATGGCACGGGCCGCGACTCCGCCTCCATCGCCGCCCAGATCCGGGGCCTGGAACTGGTCACCGCCGACGGTTCGGTGCTCACCTGCTCCGAGAAGGAGAACCCGGACGTCTTCGCGGCCGCCCGGATCGGGCTCGGCGCCCTCGGCGTCGTCACCGCGATCACCTTCGCCGTGGAGCCGGTCTTCCTGCTCAACGCCCGCGAGGAACCGATGTCCTTCGACCGGGTCTGCGCGGAATTCGATCAACTGTACGCAGAAAACGAGCACTTCGAGTTCTACTGGTTTCCACACACCGGTAACACCAACACCAAGCGCAACAACCGCAGCGCGGGCCCCGAGCGGCCGGTGCCGCCGCTCAAGGGCTGGTTCGAGGACGAGTTCCTTTCCAACGGCGTCTTCCAGGCGGCCAACTGGGTCGGCCGCGCGGTGCCCGCGACCGTTCCGGCCATCGCGCGGATCTCCAGCAGGGCGCTCTCCGCGCGGACCTACACCGACATTCCCTACAAGGTGTTCACCTCGCCGCGCCGGGTGCGTTTCGTGGAGATGGAGTACGCCGTTCCGCGCGCGGCCCTGGTGGAGACGCTGCGGGAGCTGAAGGCGATGGTCGACCGCTCGCCGCTGCGGGTCAGCTTCCCCGTCGAGGTGCGGACAGCGCCCGCCGACGACATCACCCTGTCCACCGCGTCCGGCCGGGACAGCGCTTACATCGCCGTGCACATGTTCAAAGGGACTCCCTATCAGGGGTACTTCACCGCGGCAGAACGCGTTTTCACCGCGCATGAAGGGCGGCCGCACTGGGGAAAGATCCATACACGGGACGCGGAGTACCTCTCACGGGTGTATCCGCGCTTCGGGGAATTCATCGCGCTACGGGACCGGCTCGACCCTGAACGCCGGTTCCGGAACGACTACTTGCGGAGGGTTCTGGGGTCGTAGAAGATTCGTGGCGCGGCGTGCCAATCCACGCAGGTGGCCCAAATGGAGTACTGTTGCCAGCCCTGGGCCGGGTTCCCGTCAGGGTGCCCGGACCTTGAGGACCGCCGGGAGGGGACTAGTTGCACAGGGTGAGGCAGTTAGTCACTTAGCGTTGCGAATAAGTAACCGTGCCATAACGGCGATCGAGGGCCCGCGCCCGACACGCCGGGCAACTCGGCAAGGTTGTGGCAGGCTGCACCCGGGCAGGCCACACTCGACTAGCGGAAGCAGCGACGTGACGTCGGCAGGCACCACCCGGGAGGTCCCCATGCCGGAACTGCGTGTCGTGGCCGTCTCGAATGACGGCACACGGCTGGTGCTGAAGGCTGCGGACAGCACGGAGTACACGCTTCCCATCGACGAACGGCTCCGCGCCGCCGTGCGCGGCGACCGTCCCCGCCTCGGCCAGATCGAGATCGAGGTGGAGAGCCATCTCCGCCCCCGTGACATCCAGGCGCGTATAAGAGCCGGTGCGACCGCGGAAGAGGTCGCCCAGATGGCCGGCATCCCCGTGGACCGCGTACGCCGCTTCGAGGGCCCCGTCCTCGCCGAGCGCGCGTTCATGGCCGAGCGCGCCCGCAAGACCCCCGTCCGCCGCCCCGGCGAGAACTCCGGCCCCCCGCTGGGCGAGACGGTGCAGGAGCGGCTGCTGCTGCGCGGCGCCGAGAAGGACACCGTCCAGTGGGACTCCTGGCGCCGCGACGACGGCACCTGGGAAGTGCTGCTGGTCTACCTGGTCGCGGGCGAACCGCACTCGGCGAGCTGGACGTACGACCCGCCCCGGCGGCTCGTCCAGGCCGTCGACGAGGAGGCGCGCTCGCTGATCGGCGAGTCCGACGACCTCGCGGCGCCCGAGCCCAGCTTCCCGTTCGTGCCGCGCATCGCCCGGCTGCCGCGGGACCGGCCGAGCCTGCCCGCGCAGGCGTCCGAGCCGGACGAGGAGTCGCTGACGGCCACGGCCTCGAGTGAACGGGACTCGCTGACCAGCCTGCTGGAGGCGGTGCCGAGCTTCCGCGGCGACCTGGTCGTCCCGGAGCGCCCGTCCGAGACCGCTCCCGAGGAGCCGGAACCGGAGCCCGAGGCGGAGGAGCCGCCGGCCCCCGCCGCGTCGGCCGGGTCCGCGTACGCGGACGTCCTCATGCCGCGTTCCGTTACCAGTCACCGCGACCGTCTCATCGGCTCGACCGACCGTCAGGCCGAGGCGGACGGCGTCCGTCCGGGCCGCCGCGCGGCGGTACCGAGCTGGGACGAGATCGTGTTCGGCACCCGACGGAAGAAACAGGACTAGCTCGTTCGGACGATTCGCGTCCGCGGCGGGTTGACGAGGATTCGCCAGGTAAGGGGCGCTCACCCGGGGTGGGTGCGGGTGGGTGCCCCTTGCCTGGTGCGCACCGCGCTCACCAGGGGGGGGCACCCCTTCCAGATCCGGGCTCTACGGCGGAGCCAGGTCCGGGCTCTACAGCGGATCCGGACCCACCGCGACCGGCCGCTCCGGGTCCGCCAACCATTCCGACCAGGAACCGACGTACAGCGCCGCCGGAACACCCGCGACCGCCAGCGCCAGCACCTCGTGCGCGCCGGAGACCCCGGAACCGCAGTACACCCCGACCGGTGAACCCTGCTCCACGCCAAGGTCCTTGAAGCGGGCGCCCAGTTCGCCGGCGGGCAGGAAGCGGCCGTCGGCGCCGACGTTCTGTGTGGTGGGCGCCGAGACCGCGCCCGGGATGTGCCCGCCCACCCGGTCGATGGGCTCCACCTCACCGCGGTACCGCTCCCCCGCGCGGGCGTCCAGCAGCACCCCCGAACGCGCCAGCGCGGCCGCCCCGTCGGCGTCGAGCAGCCCGGACTCCGCGGGCTCCGGTACGAAGTCGCCCTCGGCCGGCCGCGGCACCGACGTCTGCAACGGGCCCTCCCAGGACGGCAGCCCGCCGTCCAGGACCCGCACGTCCGGGTGGCCCGTCCAGCGCAGCAGCCACCACGCGCGGGCGGCGCCCCAGCCCAGGCCGCCGTCGTACACGACCACCGGCGTCCCCGACGACACGCCCGCGCGTCGCATCGCGGCACCGAACACCGCGAGATCCGGCAGCGGATGGCGGCCGTGCCCGCCCGGCGCGGACGCGAGCTCCGTGTCCAGGTCGACGAAGACGGCACCGGGCAGATGCCCGGCCCGGTACGCGGCCTGTCCGTCGAACGGCGGTTCACCGGACGCGGCGGCCGTGCTGAGCTGCCAGCGGACGTCGAGCAGCACCGGCGGGCGGGCGCCCGTGAGCGCGCTCGCGAGGGCGGATGCGGAGATGATGGCGTTCATGGCCCCATCCTCGCGCACGGGGTGGCCGAGCCGTCCCCGTCCGGCTACTCTGCTCGGCCGGACAGGACCGGTCACGAGGCGTACGGGAACGGGCACATACTGTGTCGGCAACGGCGCGGGAACGATCCGCCGGACGCGAGAGGACAACGGCCACCACACACGGCCGAGAAGAGAGTTGCGATGACCGAAGCACGGGGAACGCCCGCCCGAACGGCGAGGCGCCCGCTCGGCACACACCCGGCACACCCTGCTGGGTGAGCCTGATGGTGCACGGCCTGGAGACCACCGAGGAGTTCTACGGGGCGCTGTTCGGCTGGGAGTTCCGTCCCGGCCCCGAACCGTTCGGCCCGTATGTGCGCGCCCTGCTCGGCGGGCACGAGGTGGCCGGCATGGGGGTGCTGCCGCCGGACCGCGATCTGCCGACCGCCTGGACGCCGTACTTCGCGTCGGACGACGTGGACCGGACGGCGGACCTGGTGCGGTCGCGCGGGGGCACCATCGGGGTGGGCCTGCTGGACGCCGCCGACGCCGGCCGGCTGGCGATCTGCGCCGACCCCTGCGGTGCCGTCTTCGGCGTCTGGCAGGCGTCCGCGAGCGCGGGCACCGCGGTCACCGGGGTGCCCGGCACGCCCGCCTGGAACGAGCTGACGACCTTCGAGTCGACGCGCGTCGCCAAGTTCTACGAGACCGTGTTCGGCTACGACGAGGAGCCGGTGGTCTCCGCCGACCTCGACTACGTCACCCTGCACCTGGACGGCCACCCCGTGGCCGGCGTCCACGGCCTGGGCAACGCCCTCCCCGCGACCGGGGCCCGCACTGGACGACGTACTTCACCGTGCCCGACACGGACGACGCGGTCACCCGGGTACGCCACCTCGGCGGCCACGTCCTGACCCCGGCCCACGAGGAACCCCACGGCCGCGTGGCCCTGGTGACGGACCCGGAGGGAGCACGCTTCGCCCTGCTGCGGGCGGCACGCTGAGGCGCCGCATCCGGTCCACTTTCCCCCGCACACGAACCTTTCACCTTTCGGGCCAGGACGGAAGCGCGTACTCCGCCCAGACGGTCTTGCCCGGACCGTCCAGGCGCGGGTGCCAGTCCCAGCGGGTGGCGAGCTGCGACACGAGGAGCAGGCCGCGGCCTGTCTCGTCGGACTCCTCCGGAACGGCGGAACACTGCGGACCGCGTTCCGCGCGGGTGTCGGTGACCTCCACGCGTACGCCGTCGGGGGTCACGTGGAGGCCGAGGTGGAAGTCCCGGCCGGGGACGTGGCCGTGCTGGACGGCGTTCGCGCAGAGTTCCGCGACGATCAGCACGATCGCGTCGTGCGGGTCGGTGCCGTACGGGATGCCCCACGCGTCCAGACGGACGGCCGCCAGGCGGCGGGCGAGGCGGCTCCGCGGGGCGTGGAGGTGAAGCGCATCCCGAAGGTGCGGGCCGGACTCACGGGGGTGATGTCGGTGGGATTGATGGGTTTCGTCGTCACGCCCCTTACGGTCCCGTCGGTCGCGTAGCGTGACCAGTGGTGACGCAGCGACAGGGGGCGGATGTATGCACGCTGTCCGCACAGGTAGGAGCTGCGCGCCGTGACGGCGTCCCTTGCGGGGGCGTTGAGCGGAGGAGGCGGTGGTGACATGACGGAGCGCAAGGGTGCGGAAGCCGGGACCGAGGCGGTTCCCGGACAGCGTGAGAACGACGGCGGGGCCGGGAGACGACCGGAGGACGAACCGGGGCGAGGGGTCATCGTCGCGTTCGGGCAGACCATGAAGACGCTGCGCGTACGGGAGGGGCTGGAGCGCGAGGAGTTCGGCCGGCGGCTCGGCTACTCGGCGTCCACCATCGCGTCGTTCGAGCAGGGGCGGAGGATTCCGACGCCCCAGGCGATCGACCGGGCGGATGAGGTGCTGGGGGCGGGTGGGTTGCTGTGCCTGTGGAAGGAGCAGGTGGAGCGGGCTCAGTACCCGGTCCGGTTCCAGGGGATGGCCCAACTGGAGAAGGAGTGCGCCGAACTGCTCATGTACGACGCACTCATCGTCAACGGCCTGCTCCAGACCGAGGACTACATGCGGGCTCTGCTCGGCATGCGGCGCCCGCCGCTGATGCCGGAAACCATCGATCAACGGGTAACCGCTCGGCTGGCCAGGCGGGACATCTTCGACCGGCAGCCCGCACCGCTCCTGGGCTTCGTCATGACCGAGGCAGTGCTGCGGCAGCACTACGGCGGCACAGGCGTACTGCGCGGCCAACTCGAACACCTCCTCCTGCTGGGGCAGAAGCGAAACGTCGAGATCCAGGTCATGCCGCTCAACTGCGAAGAGAACGCGGGCGTGAACGGGCCGTTCACGGTCGTCACTCGGAAGGACGGCAAGAAATTCGTCTACTCCGAGGCCCACGCCACCAGCACACTCGAAGCGGACACAGAACACACGGTTCTTGCTGCCGCACGCTATGGGATCATCCGATCGCAGGCTCTCAGACCGCGAGAGTCCGCGCAGTTCATCGAGAGGTTGCTGGGAGAGCTATGAACACCGCCGAGTCCGAACTCACCTGGTGCAAGAGCAGCTACAGCGACACCGAGGGCGGCCAGTGCGTCGAGGTCGCAGCTGCCACGGCAGTTGTGCACGTCCGTGACTCGAAGACTGAGGCCGGCCCCGTCCTCATTGTCTCGCGTGAGGCATGGGCGGGCCTCGTCGAGTTGACCTCGTCGGAACGGCGCCGCTGACGCCGGGCACGGATGCGTCAGCCGGGAACCCGTACCGTCTCCACCCACCCCGGCGGCTGCGGTGCCTCCGGGCCGATCAGGGCCGCGATGAGGCGGCAGGACGGGGTTTCGGCGGGCCAGGGGTGAAGCCGTCGGTGAGGACGATGACGATGGACGGGCGGTCGGGGAAGCGAGGGCCGCTTCGATGCCGACGCGCATGTCCGTGCCGCCCCCGCCGCCGAGGGTGATCTGGTCGGTGGCCGCCACCCGGGACACGGCGTGCACGTCGGCGTCGCAGGCGAGGACGGTGACGCGGTTGCCCCGTACGCCGACCTCGCGCAGCACGCCCGTGACCTCGCCCAGGGCGGCGGCGAGTTCGTCGTCGCCCATCGAGCCCGAGGTGTCGACGACGACGGCCACGCGGGGCAGCGGGCGGCGCAGGCTGGGGAGGACGACACCGCGCAGCGCCGGGGTGCGGCGCGACGGGCGGCGGTAGGTGTAGTCGATGGCGCCCGCCGCCCATGCGGCGGCTTCCCGGACCGCGCCGGACAGGGCCTGCCGCCAGTCCACCGTGGGTTCCAGGAGTTCCTCGGCCCAGCGCTGCCAGCCCGCGGGCAGGGTGCCGCGGGCGCGCTGGTGGGCGCGCATCGCCTCGGCGGTGTGCCGGCGCAGTGCCTGGGCCTCGACATCACCGAGCGCGGCGGGGCCGGCGGTTCCGGGGAGTTCCCAGGGCGCGGGACGGCCATGGGCGCCCGAGCCGCAGTCGTGTTCCCGTATGTGCGGCGGGAGTTGGGGCAGGTACGTCTCGAACAGCTGCCCCTCGGGCAGGCCGTAGAGGCGGGGCTCGACGCGTCCGGCGGGCAGGCGCAGGCCGTCGGCGAGGAGGTCGTCGTTGATCTCGCAGTCCTGGGCGACGTTGACGCGGTACCGGTCGCGCTGGTCGGCGGCGGGAAGCCGGCCGGCACGGCCGTGGTGGTCACGGAGGAGGTGCGCCACCTCGTGGATCCAGACGCCCGCGAGTTCCTCGACCGGGGTCGCGTCGACGAAGGCGGGTGACACGTAGCAGCGCCAGTGGCGGTCCACGCCCATCGTCGGCACCTCGTGGCTGGCCACGACGGTCAGCGCGTACAGGGCCGACGCCAGGTAGGGGCGGTCGTTGGCCGCGCGGTAGCGGGCGGCGAGCAGTTTCGTCGTGTCCAGGCGGCTGCGGGGGTCCGTCATGCTCGTGGGTCTCAGCGTCCGCCGGGCAGGGCCCCGGACATCCGCAGCAGGTCCAGGAACCCGTCGATGCCCGGGGGTACGGGCCAGTCGAGCCGGCGCATCGCCGCGAGGTCGGTGGCGGCCCGGGCGGCCACGTCCGGGACGCCCGCGTCCACGGCCTTGGCCAGGACCACCCAGCCGGCCTCCCAGCGGGGCCGGGTGAGATCGCTCTGGATGGCGGCGACGACCGCGATGAGGAAGGCGAGCTGGCGGTCGCCTCGCTCGGGCAGGGCGAACGCCCCGGGGTCGGCGAGGACCCGCTCGGGGTCGGGCAGATCGAGGTGTTCGAGGTACGACAGCAGTTCGATGCCCGCGCCGTCCCCGACCGCCCCGGTCAGCGCGGCGGCCGTGGCCTCACGGCCCGCCCCGGTCGCGTATCCGGTGGCCAGCAGCCGCAGCGCCATCTCCCAGGTGCGCGGGGAGGGCCAGGAGCGGCCCCGGCTCTCGGCGTCGGCGGGGATGTGGTGGACCAGTCCCGGCCGAACGGTGAGGAAACCAGAGACGGCGCCGCGGGCGCGCGCGACGGCACCGGGCACCTTGCCGGGATCGACCGCCGGAACGGCCACCTCCGGCCAGGTGCCGGCCATGCCGCGCGCGACCGTGGCCGGGTCGTGGGTCCAGTCCAGGTGGACGAAGCGGTTGGCGAGCGGCGGGCTGAGATGCCAGCCGTCCGCGGCGCTCGACGGCGGGTTGGCGGCGGCGACGATACGCACCGCGTCGGGCAGGACGAGACTGCCGACCCGGCGTTCGAGGACGACCCGCAGCAGCGCCGCCTGCACGGCCGGGGGCGCGGAGGACAGTTCGTCGAAGAAGAGCAGGCCCTGTCCCGCGCGGGTGAGCCGGACCGCCCAGTCGGGCGGGGCCATCGGCACACCGGTGGTGGCCGGGTCGTCGCCGACGATCGGCAGCCCCGCGAAGTCCGACGGCTCGTGCACGCTGGCGATGACCGTCTCCAGCGGCAGGCCGAGCCCGGCGGCGAGCTGCTCCAGACCGGCGGATTTGCCGATGCCCGGTTCGCCCCACAGGAGGACGGGCTGATTGGCGGTCACCGCGAGCGCGAGGGCTTCGAGTTGCGGGTTGGCGGCGGGTTCCGTGCGGTGGGTGCGCAGTCGTCCGACGAGGTCGTCGGCGGCGGCCAGGGGGCAGGGTGGTGTTCACCACGGTGTGTCCTCGTCGTCCGCCGCTTGCTGATCCATCCATTCGTCCCACCAGTCGGCGCCGATGCCGGGATGCTCCTCCCGTACGCGGTCCCGGAGGAAGGACAGGTCGGCGCGCTTGTACCGGCGTACGGTCTGGGCCAGCGACAGCTCCGACTCGTCCTCCACGTCGATCCGGGCCCCGGCGGCGAGGAACGCCTTCACGAGGGCCCTGGAACCGCCGTCGTTGACCGCGACGAACAACGGAGTGCGGTCCCGCTGGTCCCTGGCCTCCAGATCGAGCCCCGCCGCGAGCAGCCGGGGCAGCAGCGGTTCGTGGTCGAGGAGGTGCAGTACGTGGAGCAGTGAGCGTCCGGTGGCGTCGCGGACGCGGGGTCCATACCGGCGTCCAGGAGGTGGAGCACTCCGTGGGTGTCGCCGTGCTGGGCGCGCAGGAACAGGTCCCGGCGCTGGGCGCGCAGCGCCTTGGGCAGCCGGCCGCTGCCGGACGCCCAGGTCTACTCGACGGCGAAGCATCCGGCGACGGCGCCGCCGAACGCGCGCAGGGCCCGCTCGCGCTGCTGCTCCTCGTCGCTGTGCGGCATGCGGAGCAGGCCGCCCGCGCGGAAGCCGACCTCGTGCCACTCGCCGCGGCAGCGCACCCGGACGGGTGTGGGGTCGGTGGGGCCCGGCGGGCCCACGGCACCCCGGAGGGCGGGGAACAACGCCTCGCTCACCAGCGGGTGCAGGTGTTCCGGCTCGATGCCGCCCACGCGCAGGAGGTCGAGGTCGGGGAGCCTGCGCCAGAGCGCTTCGGCCAGGAACGGCACCCCTTGGTCTCCTCCCGGCCGACGGCCCTCATCCGCAGACCGGTGCGGCCGCCGGTGGCCGCCGGTTCCAGCAGGAAGCGGGTGTGCCAGTCGCCCATGACGAGGTAACGGTCGCCGACGCCCTCGTCCGTCAGCCGGCGGACCTCCCGCTCCAGGCGGGTGTGGTCGAGGGCGAGTCGGCCGAGGAGCTCCGACGGATCGCCCCGGTACCAGCCGGGGCCGGCCGGGGTGTCAGGTCGAGCTCGATCCCGGCGGCGGCGAAGGCCGCGACGGTCTCGCCCTTCCGGTGCAGCAGGGTGGTCCACTCGGCGCGGGCCGCCGCGTCGCCGGGGCCGGGGTCCGCGGTGGGCAGTTCGTCCGTACGGCGTGGGCGGCCGTCGGCGTGGAAGAAGGAAGCCGGCCGGTGCTGCCGCCGCGCTCGCGCAGTTCGGCGGTGCGGCGCGCGTCCCACAGGTGCCGGGCGTACCGCCAGTCCTCGGTTCCGCTGGCGAAGACACCCGCGGTCTCCTCGTCCGCGACGGTGCTGAAGCGCAGGGTGATCCGCTGCGGGCCCTCCACCATGGGGGCGTGACCAGGTGCAGATAGGGCGCGGCCCGGGGCCCTCGCCCTCCCGCACCGGCCGGTAGCGGGCGAGGACGACGGTCCGGCCCGTGTCGAGGGTGGTCCGTCCGCCCAGGATCCGGGGCAGGTGCCAGCGCACCAGGTCCGGAACCAGGTGGCGCAGGTCCTCCTCCAGCGCGTCGGCGACGTCGTCGCCGCAGTGCTCGACGACCTCCGGCAGGTCGATGTCGATGTCCACACCGGCCGCCGCGCACGCTCCGCGCCAGTCTCCGGCCGTACGGCGTGCGGTCGCGCTCCCGATCATCGTGCGGGGCACGGCGTAACGGCGGATCCTCCGCCAGCTCGCCGCCTCCTCCGGGGGAAGCAGGGGGAATCGGGGCGGCCGCTCACCGGTAGACACTTCCTATCGCGCGCAGGTCGGGGTGGGACCCGGCCATGGGCCGCAGGCGCTGTGTGAAGGACCGCTTCACCTTCCGGGGCAGTCCCGGCCCCAGACCGACGTACTCCAGCGGTGAGCCGTCCGGCACCGCCGCCAGCAGGGACTTCGCGCCCCGTCCGGTGAGCCCGGTGTGGCACAGCTCCAGCCGGCGCAGCGGGCTGCCGGGGAGGGCGGCGGCCAGGGCGTGGGCGCCTTCGTCGCCGGTGGCGTTGGCGGGGGCGCCGAGGCTGCGCTCCGACATCGGGCGTCCCAGGTCGAGCAGTTCGATGGCGCCCAGGGCGCCGGCGAGGGCGCGTGCCCCGGCGGGTCCGATCCCGTTGCCGCCCAGGCCCAGTCGTACCGGCCCTCCGGCGTCGGCGGCGGCTGCCGCGAGGACGGCGGCGCCTTCGTCTCCGAGGTGGTTGGCGGGCAGATACAGCTCGCGTACGCCGGCGTCCCGGATCAGCGCCGCCAGCGGGCCGGCTGCGTCGGCGGTCAGGCCGTTCCCTCCGAGGAACAGGCGTTCCACGGGGCGCGGGCGGCCGGTGAGGGCGTCGAGCAGGGCGCGCAGACCGTCGGTGGTGACACCGGTGTTGACCAGGTCGAGGGTGCGCAGGGCGGTGTTGCTGCGGAGCATCGCGGCGAGCGCCGAGGCGCCGTCGTCACCGACCGGGTTGCGCTTGAGCCACAGGGCGCGGACGGTGTCGTCCGCCAAGAGGGCGTCGGCGAGCGCACCGGCGCCGTCCGGGCCGATGCGGTTGCAGCCGAGGTAGAGCGTGTGCAGTCCGTGGCCGTCGGCGAGCGCGCGGGCGACCGTCGACGCGCCTTCGTCTCCGATGGCGTTGGTGCCGAGGAGCACGTGCCGGGCGTGCGGTGAGGCGGCGGCGACGGGCATCAGCCGGGCGGCGCCGGCCGGGCCGAGCCCCTGCTTGCACAGGTCGACGCGGCCGTCGGCGCGGACGGTGCCGAGCGGGAACGTCTCGTCGGTCTCCACCGCCCGCGCCGACCTCAGCCGGGTCAGCAGCGGGTCGAGCCCGGAAGGATCACTGATCGGAATGTCCGGGTGCTCGATCGCCGGGCAGCGCACGGGTGTCGGCTGCGTCATCACCACTCCACCGGTCCATCGCCGGTGCCCGGCCCGCCGAGGGCGGCATCGCCCTCCGCCCGCCCAGGACGGACCGACGCCAATCGACGTTCCTCCACGACAAGGGTGGCAAGGCTGGTCGGATTCGAACCGACGTCCTCCAGCTCGATGCTAGGGCGCGACGACCTCTGCGCTACAGCCTCGCCATGCATGATCATAGCGGGATCGGCCGCCGTGTCGATCACTTGTTTGAATGAATTCCGCGCGCGGCCCCCGGTCGAGGAACCGGCGGGACCTCTCTGTCACATTGAGCGTGTCGAGGGGTCCCGCGCGAAGCCGGCTGGTGTCCTCGTGAGTCATGACGGAGTGTGCGAGCGCGGTGTGGCGGCGGGTCAGTTCGCCGCTGAGACCCGGTGGACCGGGGAAGAGGTCGCTCAGTCGGCCACGCCTCCCACCCGCGCCAGCCCCAGCTCATAGGCCGCGATCACGGCCTGCGCCCGATCCCGCAATCCCAGCTTGGTGAACAGCCGGTTGATGTGGGTCTTCACGGTGTGATCCGTGATCGTCAGACGGCTCGCGATCTCCGCGTTGGACAGCCCTCGGGCGATCAGGGCGAGCACCTCCGCCTCACGTGCGGTGAGCTCTCCCACGGAGTGAACCGGCAGTCGCGAGGTCCGCGCATGCACGAACTCGCCAATCACCCGTTTGGTGATTTCGGGTGAGAGCAGTGCGCTCCCGGCCGCCACCACGCGTACCGCGTGCAGCAGTTCGGGAAAGGTGGCGTCCTTGAGCAGGAAGCCGCTCGCCCCGGCCGCGAGCGCGTCGTACACGTACTCGTCGAGGCCGAAGGTCGTCAGGATCAGGACCTTGGCCGTGCTGTCGGGCCCGGCCAGAATCTCGCGGGCCGCCTCGATGCCGTTCTTGTGCGGCATCCTGATGTCGAGGAGCACGAGGTCGGGCCGGGTCTCGGCGGCGACGCGCACCGCCTGCACGCCGTCCTCGGCCTCACCCACGACCTCGATGTCCTCCTGAGTGCTGAGGAGGTTGACGAAGCCCGTGCGGACGACCGCCTGGTCGTCGGCGACCAGCGCCCTGATCACACCCGTCTCCTTCTCCGTGCCGGTCACCTGGTCCCCCAGGAAGCTCCGCCTCCACCAGAAACCCTCCGTCCGGGCCCGCGCCCGCGCTGAGTCGACCGCAGACCAGGGCCGCCCGCTCCCGCATGCCGGTCAGGCCGTGGCCCGCGCCGGAGCCCGGATCGGAGACCGGGCCCGGGCCGTCGTCGTGGACGCGCAGTGTGAGCAACTGGTCGGCGCCGTAGTCGATCTCCACCACGGTACGGGCGCCGGGCGCGTGCTTGCGCGCGTTGGTCAGCGCCTCCTGGGTGATCCGGTAGGCGGACAGCTCCCACGCGGCGGGCAGCGGCACCCGCTGCCCGGTGATCCTCAGCTCAGCCTCGCCGCCCACCGCCCGGTGCTGCTCGACCAGTTCGGCGAGATGGTCGAGGGTCGGCTGCGGGGCGGTGAGGGCCATGTCCGCCCGGCCCTGGGAAGTACGCAGGACCCCGAGGAGGCGGCGCAGTTCGGCCATGGAGGAGCGGGCGGTGCCGGCGATCTGCTGGAAGCCGTCGCGCGCCTCGGGGTGAGTCCGGGGTGGTGTAGGTGGCGCTCTCGGCCTGCACGGCGATCATCGACACCGAGTGCGAGACGATGTCGTGCAGCTCACGGGCGATGGCGGCCCGCTCGGCCGCGGCGGCCTGCTGCCGTTCCATGGCGATCAACTGCGCGTGTGCCAGGTTCCGTTCCCTGCGGGTCTCCTCCCGGGACCGTACCGCGTCGCCCATCATCACGGCACCGAAGATGACGACGGTCAGCAGGAACGACTCGGCGAACAGACTGAGCGAGCCCTTCTCCCAGAGCGCGGGTACCGGCAGGTCCATCCGCGACCAGGTGTTGATGTGCACCAGGTTCACGCACAGAGCCCCGAGCGCTGCACCCGCGACGGTCAGCGCGGGGTGCAGTACCCGGTCGCGGCCCAGGGTGTAACAGCCGATCAGCCCGCTCGCCATGATCGAGACGTACAGGTTGACGTCCCCGGCGAATCCGAGGAGCCCCGCGGCGACGGTGAGCACCGCGACGGGCGGGAACGACCGGCGCCACATCAGCGAGACGGAGGAGACGAGGACCCCGATCACGGTGGTCACGGATCCGGGAAAGGTGATCAGCTCCACCACGGCACCGGCGGTCAGGGCACCGCCGGTGACCCAGGGGTAGGCGGGCGCGGCGATCCAGGCGCGGCACCGCTGGGGAAGGGACGTACGCATACGCCCATGGTCCGTGCCGGCGGGGGTGCGCGCGTCACCGCACGGGTTGAGCCTGCGGCCGGATGTCATGCCACGGGTTGACTCCCAGGTCCGGAGCCCCGGTTGACGCCCTCCGGCCTGCGGATTCCTAACGTCGGTGGACATGACGAAAACTCCTGAACGGTCCGTACGACACCTCCGGTACGTACGTCCCGAGCGATATGAGCGGTACGCGTGGACGGGCTGCGCGGTCGTCGCGCTGGGACTCGCCCTCACCTCCGATCTGGGACCGCACCGGGTGTGGGGGGTGGTGGCGGGGGCTGGTTACGTGGTCGCGGCGTTCCTGGCACGCGGTGCGCGCTCCCGCCCCGCCGCCCGGGTGGTCGCGGTGGCGGGGGCCGTCGTGGTGCCGCTCGTCTCGCTGGTGACGGCCGGACTCGGGCAGTCGGAGATCGCGGTCGTCGAGCGGTCGGGACGACTGCTGCTCACGACCGGCAGCCCGTACGTCGCCGACCCCGCGACTGTCACCGACTTCGATCCCTACCTGCCCGGGATGGCACTCTTCGGTGTGCTGCCCGGGGACGCGCGCTGGTGGCTGGGCGGCGCCTTCGCGGCGGCCCTCGCCGCTGCCGGCCTGAACCGGGCCTGGCTGCTCGCCTGCCCACTGGTCGCGCTGCCCCTCGCGGTGGGCGGGATCGACCTTCCGGTCGCCGGCCTGATGTGCCTCGGGGTGGTGCTCGCCGAGCGGGGGCGTTCGGGCCGGGCGGGGCTGGTGCTCGGGGCTGCGGCCGCGCTCAAGTGGACGGCGTGGCCCGCGCTGCCCGTGGCGCTGGCGCTGATCGCGGTGCGCCGGGGTGGCAGGACCGCGCTGCGGTACGCGGTCGTGGTCCTGCCCACCGTGACGGTGGCGGTGCTGCCCTTCGCCCTCGCCGATCCCGCCGGCTTCTACCGGAACGTCATCGCCTTCCCGCTGGGCCTCACCGACACCGCCTCGCCGGCCGCGAGCCCGCTGCCCGGATTGCTGCTCGCGACATACGTCCCCGGCGGCAGGGTGATCGCGCTCGCACTCCTTGCGGTGAGTGCGCTGCTGATCGCCGTGTCGCTGACGGTGCGGCCGCCGGTGACGGCAGGTGCGGCAGCCGTCCGGCTCGCGCTCGGTCTGGGCCTGGCGATGGCCCTGATGCCTTCGACCCGCTTCGGCTACCTCGTCTATCCGCTGACGCTCGGGGCGCTGGCGTACCGGATACGGCAACGCGGCAAAACCACCGCCACCCCTTCCAAGGCGGAGGCCGCCGTATGACGCACGGTGCCGGCCCTCGCACCCTGATCATCACCAACGACTTCCCGCCCCGGCGGGGCGGCATCGAGACGTTCGTCCGTGAACTGGCCGACCGCTTCCCGCCCGACGAGGTGGTCGTCTTCACCTCGACACCGAGCCCGGTCACGGCGGAACCGGCACCCGACCGGTCCTTCTCGTACCCGGTGATCCGTCACCGGGTACGCACCCTCCTGCCCACCCCCGGGTCACCGCGCACGCCGCAGCCGTGGCCCGCCGGTACGGCTGCGACCGGGTGTGGTTCGGCGCGGCGGCACCGCTCGGCCTGATGGCCGGCCGACTGCGGCAGACGACGGACATCCGCACCGCCGTGGCCACCACGCACGGCCACGAGGTGTGGTGGGCCCGCACCCCGGGGCCAGGTCCCTGCTGCGCCGCATCGGCGCGGAGGTCAACGCCGTCACCTGGCTGAGCGCGAGCACCCGCCGGCCGATCGAGGCGGCCCTCGCTCCCGGGACCCGCTCCGCACGCCTGGTCCCCGGCGTGGACACCACGGCCTTCCACCCCTTCGTGGACGGCGGCCCGGTGCGGGCCCGCTACGGCCTGGGCCGCCGCCCGGTGATTCTGTGTGCGGCCCGGCTGGTCCCGCGCAAGGGCCAGGACACCCTGATCAGGGCGCTGCCCTGGATCCGCAGGGTGCTCCCGGACGCCATGCTCCTGCTGGTCGGCGACGGCCCCTACGCCGGCGAACTGCGCCGTCTCGCCCTGGCTGAAGGCGTCGTGGATGCGGTGGTCTTCGCAGGCGGCCACCCCCACCACACCCTTCCTTCCTTCTACGCCGCCGCCGACGCCTTTGCCATGCCCTGCCGCACCCGCAGACGCGGCCTGGAGGTGGAAGGCCTGGGAATCGTCTACCTGGAGGCTGCCGCGTCCGGGCTCCCCGTCCTGGCAGGTGACTCGGGCGGCGCACCCGACGCGGTACGCGAGGGCGAGACCGGCTACGTCGTCGACGGTCGCTCGGTGGCGGCGACGGCGGACCGCCTGATCAGACTTCTTCGCAACCCCGTCTCGCCCGCGAGATGGGGGTGAAGGACGCCACTGGGTCGAGACGGAATGGGGCTGGGACCGCTCCTACGCGACTCTGGCGGGGCTGCTCCAGCCGGTGTGTGCGGCGGAGTGAGTGAGCGTGAGCTGTGCCCTGCGAGCTGTACCTGTGGCCACGCCGGGGCGGGGAGGCGTGCCCGGTCCGGATGCGGCCGGGAGGCACCGGGGTCGGCGGCGAGCGGGGCGCGGGACTCGGCGGCTGGTCAGCCGTCCGGGTGCCGGGCGGGTGCCGGCTGCGGTGTCGATGCCCGCGCCGGGTGCGCGCTCGATGCCCGTGCCGGAGACGCGGCGGTCGTGTCGCGTCCTTCCTGGCGGGCCGTGTGCCGGGGCAGTCGGGACGCGGGGAGCAGGCCAAGGGCGGCGATTGCGGCCAGGACCAGCAGGGTGGGGCTCATCCGTGGCTCAGCGGACCCGGTCGCGCCGGCGGCGACGGCGATGCCGAGAGTCGGCCCGATGTTCATGGCGGTCTGCTTGAGCCCGCCGACGACCCCGGCGTACCCGGGCGGCGCGTCACCGACGACGGTCCCGGTGGCTGTGACCATCACCGTGGCGAACCCGGCACCGATGACGGCGAAGGCCGCGGTCATGGCCATCCACGGACTGGCCGGCCCCAGTCGGGACAGCCCCGCGATGCCGGCCACGACAAGGGCCGAACCGGTGAGCGCGGTGCGGCACGCACCGTACCGGCGCAGTGCGGCGCCTGCGGCGGGTGCGCCGAGGACCATGAGCACGGTCATCGGAAGGACGCGCAGACCGGTGTGGAGCGGGTCGAGGCGCAGTGTGTCCTGGAGGTAGAACGTAGCCGTGAACAGTGCGCCGAACAGGCCGGCCGCGGTGACCAACAGGATCGCCATCGAAGCCGTCACCGGTGCGGAGCGCGCCACGGCCGGCGGGACGATCGGGTGCGTGGTGCGGCGTTCGTGCCGGACGAGCACCGCCGCGACGCCGGTGGTGGCGCAGAGTTCGAGCAGCGTGGGGGTGGCGGTCCACCCTCGCGTGGGCACGTTGGCCAGGGCGTGGACCAGGACCGCGAGCGCGATGGCGAGCAGGCCGGCACCGGTGAGGTTGGGCCGCGAGGAGCCGGAACGTTCAGGTGCCGGCGTCCGCACGGCGAGGACGAGAAGGCGATGACGCACGCGACAGGAACGTTGACCCAGAACACGGCGCGCCAGCCCAGCTGCGCGACGAGAACACCGCCGAGGATCGGACCGGATCCCGCCGCCACCGCGATCGCACTGGTGCGGATGGCGATGGGCGTGCCGAGCCGGTCCGCGGGATACGCCAGCCGCAGCAGCGCGAGCGTCGCGGGCTGCAGGAGCGCGCCGAATCCGCCCTGCGCCGCGCGCAGGACGATCACCCAGCCGACGCTCGGCGCGAGCGCGATCCCGGCCGAGGCAGCCCCGAAGCCGAGTACGCCGACGAGCAGCAGGCGCGGATGCCCGTACCGGTCCCCGAGGCGCCCGGCGATGACGAGCAACGCGGCCACCGCGACCAGATAGCCGGTGCTGGTCCACTGGATCTGCGCCATGCTCGCGCCGAGATCACGCTGCAGGCTGGGCTGTGCCACGAGCAGGATGGTGCCGTCCAGTGCGACGATCATCGCGCCGGCCGCGCTGACCAGAAGCGCGAGCCGCCGTCGCACGGGTGCGGTCAAGACATCACCGGGCCGAGATGGGTGTCCAGAACCGCCGTGATGAGCCGGTCGCGATGGTCCTCACCGAGGTCGCCGTCCAACGGTGGTATCCCGAGGGCGAGTTGCAGGCTGCCCCAGGCCCACAGCTCGGCGATGCCGTGCAGGTTCGACCACAGGGCGGCAGCGGTCACGGCAGGCGGCGGTGCGGCCTCGCCCGGCCCGTCGGTGCGTCGCGCGGCATCCCGCTCCGATCGGCACCGGGCGACGAGTTCGGTGAGCTGCCCGAACAGCGGGAGGGTCGACTCGCGCAGCCGCGGCTGGTCCGCTGCCTGCGGCGCGCTGTCGAGCAGGTCGTGCCGGAACATCAGCTCGAACATGCCACGCCGTTCCAGCGCGTACCCGACGTACACGCGCGCGAGGGCCTCCAACTGGCCGCGCGGTGTCGTCGTGCCGGTGACCGCGGCCTCGAGGCGGGCTCCGAGGTCCTCGAAGCCGCGACGGGCGATGGCCGAGAGCAGCGCGTGGTGCGTGGCGAAGTACCGACGCGGCGCCCCGTGCGACACCCCGGCTCGACGGGCTATCTCCCGCAGGCCCACGGACGCGGAGCCCTCGGCCAGCACGAGGTCCACCCCGACGTCGATCAACCGCTCCCGCAGGAGCTCCCCATGGTCATGGACAGTGTCTACCAGTCGCCGTAGACACTGTCTACCCCGTGGTCGACCCGCGCCGGTCCTCGTCCGAGAGCTTCTTGGCCCGGCTGCTTCAGCGAGGACGCGCGGAAGCAGCGGCGTGCTGATGTGGACGAGATCACTCCCACCCGAGATCACTCACACCGGAGACCGCTACGACTCCTCATGCGGAGCGCGGAGCGCGGCAGGGGCGTCACCGGACCGAGCGCCGCGGTCGTCCGCAGGGGTTGTCCCCGGTCACCGGTCCGTCAGCCGGACGAGACCGGCAGCACATCCGGTGACAGTGTCCCCGCGCCCGAGGTCGCGGCCGTCATGCGGCGGCGGTGGTGGCGGCGGCACAGGACCTCGTAGCCGACCTCGTCCGCGGCGCCGGTGACATCGCCGACGACCACCTGGGCGCCCTCGACGACCATGACGCCGCCGGCCGTGCGGGCGTTGTGCGTGGCGCGGGCGCCGCACCAGCACAGTGCCTCGACCTGGAGCACCTCGACCCGGTCGGCCAGTTCCACCAGGCGCTGGGAGCCGGGGAACAGCTTGGAGCGGAAGTCGGTGGTGATGCCGAAGGCGTAGACGTCGAGTTCGAGGTCGTCGACCACGCGCGCGAGCTGGTCGATCTGCTGCGGCGCCAGGAACTGCGCCTCGTCGGCGATGACGTAGTCCGCGCGCCGGCCCTGGGAGAGGTGGTCGACGAGGTGCGCGTACAGATCCGCGCCGTCGCCGACCTCGACCGCGTCCGTGACCAGGCCGAGGCGGGAGGACAGCTTGCCCTCGCCGGCCCGGTCGTTACGGGTGAAGATCATGCCGACCAGGCCCCGCGCGGAGCGGTTGTGCTCTATCTGGAGAGCCAGTGTCGACTTCCCGCAGTCCATCGTTCCGCAGAAGAACACCAGCTCGGGCATGGGAGGTCGGGCACCTTTCGGCAACGGGGTCGGGGCGGGCGGGGATTCAGGAGCGTACTTCGAGCAGCGGGACGAGCTGCTCGGCGGGGTCAGCGAACCGTGGTTGCCGACCATGGCCGACTCCCTGGGCTCCCGCTCGGAGGCGATCAGCAGGACGTCGTCCCGCGCGGCGGCGATCACGTCGCCGAGACGCTGGTGGACGCGCTCGTCGACCGACGGCCCGAACCAGCCCGCCGCTATCGCCTCGTCGCGCGAGGCCACCCAGAACTGCTCGCCGAGCACCTCGCGCCAGCAGGTCAGTACGTCACCGGCGGCGCCCGGTACGGCGTAGACGTGCCGGGCGCGGCCCTCGCCGCCGAGCAGGGCGACGCCCGCCCTCAGCTCCCAGTCCTCGTCGAAGTCGATGCGGTGCTGCTCGTCGAAGGGGATGTCGACCATGCCGTGGTCGGCGGTGACGTACAGCGCGCTGCGCGGCGGCAGTTGTTCGGCCAGGCGCTGGACCAGGCGGTCGACGTACATGAGCTGTCCGCGCCAGGTGTCGGAGTCCACACCGAAGCGGTGCCCGGCGCCGTCGACCTCGGCGTAGTACGTGTACACCAGCGAGCGGTCGGCGGCGGCCAGCTGCTCGGCGGCCACGTCCATGCGCTCCTCGCCGGACAGCCGCCCGTGGAAGCTGCCGCCGCTGAGCGCGACCTTGGTCAGCGGGGTGTTCGCGAAGGTCGGGGAGGAGACCTGGGCCGCGTGCACACCCGCGCGGTGGGCCAGCTCGAAGACGGTGGGGTACGGCTGCCAGGCGCCGGGCGGGGTCCAGGGCTGCCAGCGCAGCTGGTTCATCAGCTCGCCGGTGCCGGGATCGCGCACGGTGTAGCCGGGCAGGCCGTGCGCCCCGGCGGCAGGCCGGTGCCGACGGAGGCGAGGAGGTGGCGGTCGTCGCCGGGTATCCGGTGGTGATCGGACGCCCGGTGCCGCCGCGCGAGGCGGCGAGCAGGGACGTCATGAAGGGGGCTTCGTCGGGGTGCGCCTTGAGCTGCTCCCAGCCCAGCCCGTCGATCAGGAACACGCAGTTCCGGTCGGCGGGGGTCAGCTCGGGGATCGCGGCGGTGGTACCGGGGACACCCAGGCCCGCGGCGAGCGTCGGCAACAGGTCGGCGAGCGAGCCGGTGCCGTAGGCGGGCAGGGGTGCCGAGGAGACGGGGAGGGTTCCGGGTGGGTGTCCCAGACCGCGGAGTCGAGAGGGCGGGCGCGGAGCGCCCTCGATCATGGGCGGCGGGGGAGACGGGTGGGCCATCAGCGGGAGGTGTCCGCGGTCGCCTCGGAGAGGGCCTGGGCGAACGTGAGGGCCTGGCGTACCGTCTCCGGGCCGTCGCCGGCCTCGCTGACGCGCAGGCTCAGGTCGTCGGCCGTCGAGCTGCCCGTGTAGCCGTGGTCGGCCTCGCAGTTGGGGTCGCCGCAGGCGGCCGGCTCCAGGTCGAGGCGGGCGACGGCGCCCCAGCCGATGGTGAGCACGATCTCGCGCGGCAGCGTGCCCGGCTTGTACGACTCCGGGTTGGCGACCACACGGCTGACCACGATCGACGAGATCCGGCCGAGCTTGACCGACTCCGTGGACGTGGTGGCGTACGGCGTCGGGGAGCTGGTGTCCGCGGTCTGCTCGTCGGTGTGGCTGACGATGAAGCGGTTGTCGGTGAGGACGAGCACGGTGACATGCCGCCGTACCTCGTTCTGGTCGAACGTCGTCTCCTGGTGGACCAGGTACGACCGGATGGGCTCGCCGCCCACGGCGGCCTCCACCGCCTCGGCCACGAGAGCCGGGTAGTAGCCGCTGCGCTCGATCGCCGCCCGCAGCCCCTGGGTCGTCGTACTGGTCTTGGCCATGACGCCCATCCTACGGGGACCACCGACTGCCCGGCACCGCTCAGTACACGGGGAGCGTGCGCGGGCCCAGGTCGTCCCGCGCGGGCGGCGGGGCCAGGCGTACGGAAGCGCCCAGGACGCTCACCCCGCGCGGGGCGACGACCACCGGTTCCAGGGTGACCGCGACCACCTCGGGGTGATCGTCGACCAGTCGCGAGACCCGCACCATCAGCTCCTCCAGCGCGGGGTGTCGACCGGCGCGGAACCGCGCCAGCCGAACAGGAGCGGGGCCGTCCGGATCGATCGCACCAGGGAGGCCGCGTCCCGGTCGGTGACCGGAATCAGCCGGTGCGCCATGTCGCCGAGCAGCTGGGAGGGGCCCCGGCCAGACCGAAGGACAGTACGGCTCCGGCGGCGGGGTCGATGACCGCGCGTACGACGGTGTCGACTCCGCGCGGGGCCATCCGCTGCACCACCGGGCGCAGCTCCTCCGGGTTGCCGAACAGCTCCGTCAGCTCGGCGTACGCCCGTCGCAGTTGTTCCTCGTCGGCGAGGTCCAGGCGGACACCGCCCAGGTCGGCGCGGTGCCGCAGATGGGGTGCGGTCGCCTTGAGGGCCACGGGGTAGCCGAGGGTGCGCGCGGCGTCGGCGGCGGCGTCGGGGCCGGGTGCGGAAAGGGCGCGGTGGACCTCGATGCCGTAGGCGCCCAGCAGATCGCAGGTCTCGTCGGTGCCGAGGGTGAGGCCCTGCCCGTGCGGGAGCAGCCCGTCGATGAGGGCGGCGGCGCCCCGCTCGTCGATGTCCTCGTACTCCGGCACCTTGCCGGGGTCGGCGGCGTCACGCCGCCACTGCCCGTACGCGACGGCCTGCGCGAGGGCGCGTACGGCACGCTCGGCGGCGGGGTAGGCGGGGATGAGGCGGGCGTCCTCGGGGGCGGCTGGTGCGTCGCGGAGGGGGATTCGTCCGGTGCTCCGGCTCCGGCTCCGGGGCGGGCGCGGACGCAGAGCGCTCCCGGGGTCGCGAGGCAGTCGTGGAGGCGGGGCCCGGCTCGGATCGCGGTGCCGGGGCCGTCGTGGAGGCGGGGTCGCGCGGTTGCGGTGCCGTACTCGTCGCGGCCGACAGCGCCTCCGCGAGGCCGCCGAGTTCCACGTGGACCACGAGGACGGGCTTGGACGGGGTCGCCGCGGCGGCCGAGCGCAGGGCCTGTGCCAGGGCCGCGTCGCCGATCGTGGTCTCCCCACCGCCGGGATCGCGGTCACGACGACCGCGTCGCTCGTGTCGTCGGCGAGCGCGCGCGAGAGCGCCGCGTGGAAGTCCGCGGCGGAGGCGGCGGTGGTGAGGTCCAGCGGGCGGTGCGGGCGCAGCCCTTCGGCGAGGCAGGCGTCGTAGGTGAGCAGGCCCAGGGACTCGGAGTTGCCGAGGATCGCCACCCGGGGTCCGGCCGGCAGGGGCTGGCGGGCGAGCAGCAGGCCCGCGTCGACGAGTTCGGTGATGGTGTCCACGCGGATCACGCCCGCCTGCCGCAGCAGCGCGGACACGGTGGCGTGCGGCAGCCGGGTCGCCCGTACGGCGTGCCCGCTGGGCCCCGCCCCATGGCGGGCGCCCTGGACCACGACCAGCGGCTTCGCCGCCGCGGTCCGGCGGGCGAGACGGGTGAACTTGCGGGGGTTGCCGATGGACTCCAGGTACATCAGGGCGACGTCCGTGTCGGGATCCTCGTACCAGTACTGCAGGACGTCGTTGCCGGAGACGTCGGCCCGGTTGCCGGACGACACGAAGGTGGACACGCCGGTGACGCCGGTCACGCCGCCGCCGCGCCGGTGCAGCCGGGACAGCAGGGCGACCCCGATCGCGCCGGACTGGGCGAACAGCCCGATCCGGCCGGGGCGGGGCATCTCCGGGGCGAGCGAGGCGTTGAGGCGTATGTCAGGGGAGGTGTTGATCACGCCGAACGCGTTCGGTCCGATGATCCGCATACCGTACGAGCGGGCCTGCCGTACGAGGGCGCGCTGGCGTTCCCGGCCGTCGGGGCCGGACTCGGCGTAGCCGGCGGAGACGACGACGAGCCCCTGCACACCGTGCTCACCGCACTCGGTGACGATCTCGGGGACCTGCTCGGCGGGCACCGCGACGACCGCGAGGTCGACCGGCCCGTCGATGTCCCGCACCGAGCGGTACGCGGCCACCCCGCCGAGCTCCTTCTCCCCTCGGCCAGCGCGCGGTTCACGGCGTGGAGCCGGCCGGTGAACCCGGTGTCCCGCAGGTTGTCGAGGACACTGCGGCCCACGCCGCCGGGGTGCGGCCGGCGCCGACGACGGCGACCGAGCCGGGGCGAGCAGCCGCTGCACCGAGCGCGCCTCTGCGCGCTGCTCCCGCGCGCGCTGCACGGCCACGGAGCGGTCGGTGGGTTCGAGGCCGAACTCCAGGCGGACGACGCCGTCCTCGAAGCTGCGCTTCTGGGTGTAGCCGGCGTCGGTGAACACCTTGATCATCTTGTTGTTGGCGGGCAGCACCTCGGCCGCGAACCGGCGGATGCCGCGCTCCCGCGCGACGGCCCCGATGTGTTCGAGGAGGGCGGAGGCGACACCACGGCCCTGGTGGGCGTCCTGCACCAGGAAGGCGACCTCGGCCTCGTCGGCGGGCGCGGACGCGGGAGCCCCGTCGGCGCCGATCCGGTCGTAGCGTACGGTGGCGATGAACTCGCCGCCGATGGTGGCCGCGAGTCCCACCCGGTCCACGAAGTCGTGGTGCGTGAAGCGGTGGACGTCCTTGGCGGACAGACGTGGGTAGGGCGCGAAGAAGCGGTAGTACTTCGACTCGTCCGACACCTGCTCGTAGAAGCTGACCAAGCGCTCGGCGTCATCGACGGTGATGGGGCGGACGCGCGCGGTGCCGCCGTCGCGCAGCACCACGTCGGCCTCCCAGTGGGCGGGGTACTCATGCCGGTCCGACGAGGTCTGCATGGGGCCCAGAGTACGGCTCGCGTACGGCGACGGCGCGAGGCAGTCTGTGGAGGACGTCAGCCGGACCGAGGCCGCGGTCCGGCTGTCACCGGGAGCGGGATCGATGCCGCTCCGGCCCTGCCCCGGGCATGCTTCACGATGTGGGAAACTGGTCTAGACAACCCTGAACACCGAAGGGCAGCAACACATGGCTGAGCGCCGCGTCAACGTCGGCTGGGCCGAGGGTCTCCACGCCCGCCCCGCTTCCATCTTCGTCCGAGCCGCCACGGCCGCAGGCGTCCCGGTGACGATCGCCAAGGCCGGGGGCAACCCCGTCAACGCGGCCTCCATGCTGGCCGTCCTGGGCCTGGGCGCCCAGGGCGGTGAGGAGATCGTCCTCGCCTCCGACGCCGAGGGCGCCGACGCCGCCCTGGACCGTCTGGCGAAGCTGGTCTCCGAGGGACTCGAGGAACTCCCCGAGACCGTCTGATTCACGCGCCGGCGCGGGAACGGTCTTTACCGGACACGCGCCCGCGATATCGAAAGGCCCGCCCCGAACACCGGGCGGGCCTTTGCGTTTCCCGGTCCGGGCAGCGCGAATAAACCCCCGCGAATAACTTTCCCCTTGTATACGGCAGCCGTGTTAATTCCGGAGACTCGGCATGTTTACGGGATGTTGCGGGTTCCTCACACGCTCCGCGCGGCCGGCCCGGCCGGTCCCGGGAGCAGGAGCGGGGCGCAGCCGGTGTCCGGCGTTCGCGCGCTCGGTGTGCAGCGCGGTGACGGTTCGCGCACGGTCGCCGTCGCCGCGCGCCACGGCGTCCACGATCGCGCCGTGCTCCGCCCAGTACTCGACCGGGTCCGACGGACCCTCGGTGGCGTACATCCAGGCGATCTTGTGCCGTAGCTGGATCAGTGCCGAGGTCAGGGCCGGGCTGCCGGTGGCCTGGGCGAGCGTCTCGTGGAACCAGCCGCTCAGGGAGCGCAGATCGTCGCTGTTGCCCTGGCGGGCGCGCTCCTGCCCCAGCCGGACCAGGCCGCGCAGCACCTTCAGATGGGCGTCGGTACGGCGCTGGGCCGCGCGGGCGGCGCCGAGCGGTTCGAGGAGCATCCGCATCTCCAGCAGATCGGCGGCCTCCTGCGCGCCAGGTTCCGCGACACACGCGCCCGCGTGCCGCCGGGTCACCACGAACCCCTCGGCCTCCAGCGTGCGCAGCGCCTCCCGGACGGGGACACGGGAGACGCCGTACCGGCGGGCGAGGACCTCCTCGGTGAGCCGGGCCCCGCGCTCGTGGACGCCCGCGACGATGTCGTCCCGGATCGCCGTGCACACCGAGTGCGCGGGAATACGCATGACGGACCTCCGGCTCGATCCCCGTGAAACGTCGCCGATTGACGTGTGTTCCGCGACTCTATTGCAATCGGCGGGAATTTCCGACGGAGAGCCGGAATCCATGCCGGTTTTTGGACAGGTATTCCCCGGAAAACACCGATGCCCCGGCTCCAGGAGCCGGGGCATCGGGAGGCGGAGCGGTCAGAGGCTGACGCCGTGCGCGCGGAGGTAGGCGACGGGGTCGAGGTCCGAGCCGTACTCGGCGGTCGTACGGGCCTCGAAGTGCAGGTGCGCGCCCGTGACGTTGCCGGTCGCGCCGGAGAGGCCGATCTGCTGCCCGGCGGCGACCTGCTGGCCCACCGAGACGCCGATGGACGACAGGTGCCCGTACTGGGTGTACGTGCCGTCGTTCATCTGAATGAGGACCTGGTTGCCGTACGAGCCGCCCCAGCCGGCCTCGACGACGGTGCCGATGCCGACCGACTGGACGGGCGTACCGGTCGCGGCGTGGAAGTCGACACCGGTGTGGCTGCCGGAGGACCAGACGGCACCGCCGGTCTTGTAGCCGGTCGAGACGTACGAGCCGGGGATCGGGGAGACGAAGGTGTTGAGCCGCACGCGCTCGGCCTCCGCGCGGCGCGCTCCTTCTCCGCACGGGCCTCCGCGGCCGCCTCGGCGGCCTTCTCGCGCGCGGCCTGCTCGGCGGCCTTCCGCGCGGCGGCCTCGGCCGCCTCGCGCGCGGCCTCGTGCTGGGCGGCAGCCTGGGCGTCGATCCGGTCGGCGACCGCGTCGCCGAGGGTGACGACGGGCGTGAGGCCGGTCTGTGCGGCAGCGGGCTCGGCGGCGAGTGCGGGGGCCGCGAGGAGCCGACGACGCCGGTGCCGGTGAGCGCCGCGACGCCCGCCGCGCGGGCGGTGCCGCGCTGCATCCTGCTGGGACGCCGGTGCTTGCCCGGGGCGCGGGTGAACGCCATGTACAGGCTGGTCCTTTCCTTCCTCTCGCCTACCGGGTTAGCTGACGGGTTCGGAGCAGGAAGGTCTCCTACGGACCCCCTCGCGACACGCGCGGGCGTCCGATTCACCCCAGGGACTGTGATGGGTCCCCGGCTCCCTGGCTCGCGCCGTACGGGGACTCGGCGATGACTGTCCGGTGCCGCGGATGCGGCGCACTGCCCGACGAACAGCCCGCATGACGCTAAGCGGGCCGTCTCCCGTTCCTCAAACGATTCCCGGTTTTTGTAGCGCATCCCACAGGCCAGACGGGCAACTTCCGTACCGATTCGGGCAAAGGGGGCCCTGGTGACTTTCGAGTCACCAGGGCCCCCGCGCGTGCGCCCGCGCCGCTCGCTACTCGGCGGCCACGACGGTGACTTCACCGATGCCGAGGGCCTCGACGGGCGCCTTGATCTGCGCCGCGTCGCCGACGAGGATCGTCACCAGGCGGTCCACCGGGAAGGCGTTCACGACGGCCGCGGTGGCCTCCACGGTGCCGGTGGCGGCCAACTGCCGGTACAGGTCGGCCTGGTAGTGGTCGGGCAGATGCTGCTCGACCTGGTCGGCCAGGGTGCTCGCGACGGCCGCGGCGGTCTCGTACTTGAGCGGCGCCACGCCCACGAGGTTCTGCACGGCGACATCACGCTCGTCGTCCGTGAGCCCGTCCGCGGCGAGCGTGCGCAGCACGGTCCACAGGTCGTCGAGGGCCGGGCCGGTGTTCGGGGTGTCGACGGAGCCGCTGATGGCCAGCATCGCCGCGCCGGTGCCGTCCGGGGCGGACCGCAGGACCTGCCCGAACGACCGGACGCCGTAGGTGTATCCCTTCTCCTCGCGCAGCACGCGGTCCAGGCGGGAGGTGAGGGTGCCGCCGAGGCAGTACGTGCCGAGCACCTGCGCGGGCCACACGCGGTCGTGCCGGTCGGCGCCGATCCGGCCGATCAGCAACTGCGTCTGGACGGCGCCGGGCCGGTCCACGATGACGACGCGCCCGGTGTCGTCGGCGACCACCGGCGGCACGGGCCGCGGCTCGGCGGTGGAGCCGGTCCAGGAGCCGAGGGTGTCGCCGAGCAGCGCGTCCAGGTCGATGCCGGTGAGGTCACCGACGACCACGGCGGTGGCCGTGGCGGGGCGGACGTGCTTCTCGTAGAAGGCGCGTACGGCCGCGGAGTCGAGGCCCTCGACCGTCTCCTCGCTGCCCTGGCGCGGGCGCGACATACGCGCACTCGCCGGGAACAGCTCCTTGGAGAGCTCCTTCGCCGCGCGGCGGAGGGGTTCGCCAGCTCGTGCAGGATCTCGTCGAGGCGGTTGCGGACCAGCCGCTCGACCTCGCTGTCGGCGAACGCCGGTGCCCTGAGCGCGTCGGCGAGCAGGCCGAGTGCCTTGGTGAGCCGGGAGGCCGGGACCTCCAGGCTGAGACGGACACCGGGGTGGTCGGCGTGCGCGTCCAGGGTGGCGCCGCAGCGCTCCAGTTCGGCGGCGAACTCCTCGGCGGAGTGCTTGTCGGTGCCCTCGGAGAAGGCCCGCGCCATGATCGTGGCGACGCCGTCGAGACCGGCCGGCTCGGCCTCCAGGGGCGCGTCGAGCAGCACCTCCACGGCGACGACCTGCTGGCCGGGGCGGTGACAGCGCAGTACGGTCAGGCCGTTGTCGAGGCTGCCGCGCTCGGGGGCCGGGAAGGCCCAGGGCTTGGCGTCGCCCGGCTGCGGCTGCGGGTGGAAGTCCATCGTGGCGAGCTCGGTCACTTCGCCGCCTCCTCGTTCTCGTCGGTGCCGGCTGCGGCGGCTTCCCCGGTGTCCTCTGCCTCTGCCGTGACGGGCTCATAGACCAGCACCGCGCGGTTGTCGGGGCGCAGGCGGTCCTTGGCGACCTCCCGCACCTCCTCCGCCGTGATCTCCAGGACGCGCTGCACGGCGGTCAGGGCGAGCTGCGGGTCGCCGAACAGGACCGTGTAACGGCACAGTTCGTCGGCGCGGCCCGCGACCGTGCCGAGCCGGTCGAGCCACTCGCGCTCCAGCTGCGCCTGCGCGCGCTCCATCTCCTCCGCCGTGGGGCCCTGTTCGGCGAACCGGGCGAGCTCCTCGTCGATGGCGGCCTCGATGACCGGCACCTCCACGTCACCGGACGTCTTCACGTCCAGCCAGCCCAGGGAGGGCGCCCCGGCCAGCCGCAGCAGGCCGAAGCCGGCGGCCACGGCCGTACGGTCGCGCCGTACGAGCCGGTTGTACAGCCGCGAGGACTCGCCGCCGCCGAGGACGGTGAGCGCCAGGTCGACGGCGTCGCACGCGCGCGTGCCGTCCTCGGGCAGCCGGTAGGCGGCCATCAGCGCACGCGCGGGGACCTCCTCCTCCACGACCTCGCGCAGCTGCCCGCCCATGACCTCGGGCAGCGCGCCGTCGCGCGGGGCGGGCTTGCCGTCATGGCCCGGGATGGAGCCGAAGTACTTCTCGACCCACGCGAGCGTCTGCTCCGGGTCGATGTCGCCGACCACGGAGAGCACCGCGTTGTTCGGCGCGTAGTACGTGCGGAAGAACTGGCGGGCGTCCTCCAGGGTGGCCGCGTCCAGATCCGCCATCGAGCCGATGGGCGTGTGGTGGTACGGGTGGCCCTCCGGGTAGGCGAGGGCGGTCAGCTTCTCGAACGCCGTGCCATAGGGCACGTTGTCGTAGCGCTGGCGGCGCTCGTTCTTGACGACGTCCCGCTGGTTCTCCATGGACTCGTCGTCCAGGGCGGTCAGCAGGGAGCCCATGCGGTCGGCCTCCAGCCAGAGGGCGAGCTCCAGCTGGTGGGCGGGCATGGTCTCGAAGTAGTTGGTGCGCTCGAAGCTGGTGGTTCCGTTGAGGGAGCCGCCGGCGCCCTGGACCAGCTCGAAGTGACCGTTGCCCTTCACCTGGGCGGAGCCCTGGAACATCAGGTGCTCGAAAAGGTGAGCCAGGCCCGTACGCCCCTTGACTTCGTGCCGCGAACCCACGTCGTACCAGAGGCACACCGCGGCGACCGGGGTCAGGTGGTCCTCGGACAGCACCACGCGCAGGCCGTTGGCCAGGCGGTGCTCGGTCGCTGTCAGGCCGCCGGAGCCTGCCTGGGCTGTGGCCGTGTGACCCATGGGCATGTACGTCCCTTCGATCGCGGAGACGGTCGTCGACCCCGCCGTTTTCTACCGGTCCTGCCACTGTATGCAAGCGCGCCAAGCCCCGAAGAAGTTCCCACCGCCCCGGACTACGCCGAGAGCGAGACCACCACCCGAGCACTCGCCCCCGGGCCGGGACCTGGCCGTCGCCGTTATTCGGGCTCCGCACTCCGCACTCCGCGGGCAGCGGCTACCGCGTCCCGCCCATCCACGGGCAGTCGCTGCCGCATCCTCGGCACTCCGCGGGCAATCGCTGCCGCACCCTCGACACTCCGCGGGCAGTCGTGCCCCTGGCGCGGTGGTCCCACCCCGCCCCGTCCTTCCGCTCCCGCGGGCAATCGCGCCTCCCCCAGTGCCTGAAGGGCCTGGGAGGTACCCCAGGGCGGCACGGGTGGGCGCGACGGCACCCCGCGAGCACCGGGCGCGAAACGAAACCTCGGCCGGCCACCACCCCGGAGCACAGGCCCACCCCGCAAGCGGCCGCGACCCGGCACCCCGCGAGCGCCGGGCGGCGCTACCAACCCCCGCCCTGCCACCACACCGGGCCACAGGCCCACCCCACGATCGGCCGCCACGGCACCCACAAGCACCGGCCGCGCAACCGACCCCCGCCCAGCCACCCCCACGCGACCCCGCCGAAAAACGCCCCGTAGCCTTCCCACCCCAGCACACCCACAACCAGGTCCTGGTCCCACCTGTCAGTGCGACAGTCCACAATGGTCCGCGTCAGATCCCGTCCACACGCTTCAGCAAGGAGCCGGCAGCGATGGCCCGCCGCAGCACGAAGACCCCGCCGCCCGACGACTCGTACGAGGAGAAGATCCTCGACATCGACGTCGTCGACGAGATGCAGGGCTCCTTCCTCGAGTACGCGTACTCGGTCATCTACTCCCGCGCCCTGCCGGACGCGCGTGACGGCCTGAAGCCGGTGCACCGCCGCATCGTCTACCAGATGAACGAGATGGGCCTGCGCCCCGAGCGCGGCTACGTGAAGTGCGCCCGCGTCGTCGGCGAGGTCATGGGCAAGCTGCACCCCCACGGCGACGCGTCGATCTACGACGCCCTGGTCCGCATGGCCCAGCCCTTCTCGATGCGCGTCCCCCTGGTCGACGGACACGGCAACTTCGGCTCGCTGGGCAACGACGACCCGCCGGCCGCCATGCGGTACACCGAGTGCCGGATGGCCGAGGCCACCAGCCTGATGACCGAGTCCATCGACGAGGACACGGTCGACTTCGCGCCCAACTACGACGGCCAGGAGCAGGAACCGGTCGCGCTGCCCGCCGCGTTCCCGAACCTCCTGGTGAACGGCGCGTCGGGCATCGCCGTCGGCATGGCCACCAACATGCCGCCGCACAACCTGCGCGAGGTCGTCGCGGCCGCCCGTCATCTGATCCGGCATCCGAACGCCGACCTCGACGCCCTGATGAAGCACGTCCCGGGCCCCGACCTGCCCACCGGCGGCCGGGTCGTCGGCCTGTCCGGCGTGCGGGACGCGTACGAGACGGGCCGCGGCACGTTCAAGATCCGCGCCACGGTCACCGTGGAGGACGTGACGGCCCGCCGCAAGGTCTCGTCGTCACCGAGCTGCCCTTCACGGTCGGCCCGGAGAAGGTCATCGGCAAGATCAAGGACCTGGTGGGCTCCAAGAAGCTCCAGGGCATCGCCGACGTCAAGGACCTCACCGACCGCCAGCACGGTCTGCGCCTGGTCATCGAGATCAAGAACGGCTTCGTGCCGGAAGCGGTCCTGGAGCAGCTGTACAAGCTGACGCCGATGGAGGAGTCCTTCGGCATCAACAACGTGGCGCTGGTGGACGGCCAGCCGCTCACCCTGGGCCTCAAGGAACTCCTCGAGGTCTACCTCGACCACCGCTTCAACGTCGTACGACGCCGTTCGGAGTTCCGCCGCGGCAAGCGGCGTGACCGCCTCCACCTCGTCGAGGGCCTGCTCACGGCCCTGGTGGACATCGACGAGGTCATCCGCCTCATCCGCTCCAGCGAGAACTCCGCGCAGGCGAAGGAGCGCCTGATCGAGCGGTTCTCGCTGAGCGACATCCAGACCCAGTACATCCTGGACACGCCGCTGCGCCGCCTCACCAAGTACGACCGTATCGAGCTGGAGTCCGAGAAGGACCGGCTGAACACGGAGATCGAGGAGCTGACCCGGATCCTCGACTCGGACGCCGAGCTGCGCAAGCTGGTCTCCACGGAACTGGCCGCCGTGGCCAAGAAGTTCGGCAACGACCGCCGTACGCTGCTGCTGGAGTCGGCCGGCACCCCGGCCGCCGTCGTACCGCTCCAGGTGGCGGACGACCCGTGCCGCGTGCTGCTGTCGTCCACAGGTCTGCTGGCCCGTACGGCGGACAACGAGCCGCTCGCCGACGACGGCAAGCGGGTCAAGCACGACGTCATCGTCTCCGCCGTCCCGGCGACGGCCCGCGGCGAGATCGGCGTCGTCACCTCGGCCGGCCGTCTGCTCCGGCTGAACGTCGTGGACCTGCCGCAGCTTCCGGAGGCGATGCCGACGCCGAACCTCTCGGGCGGAGCGCCGCTGACCGAGTTCGTCTCCCTGGACGACGACGAACAGGTGGTGTGCCTGACCACGCTCGACGAGTCGTCCCCCGGCCTGGCGCTCGGCACGGAACAGGGTGTGGTCAAGCGTGTGGTGCCCGACTACCCCTCCAACCGGGAGGAGCTGGAGGTCATCACGCTCAAGGAGGGCGACCGGATCATCGGGGCGATCGAGCTGCGCACGGGCGAGGAGGATCTCGTCTTCATCAGCGACGACGCGCAGTTGCTGCGCTATCCGGCCGCGCAGGTCCGCCCCAGGGCCGCCCGGCGGGCGGTATGACGGGCATCAAGCTGACCGACGGAGCGAAGGTCATCTCGTTCACGGCGGTCGACCCGGCCGCGGACGCGGTGGTGTTCACGGTCGCGGGCTCGCGCGGCACCCTGGACGACTCGGTCCAGACGACGGTCAAGCTGACCCCTTCGACCAGTATCCGCGCAAGGGCCGGGCCACCGGAGGCGTGCGCTGCCAGCGGTTCCTGAAGGGCGAGGACTGTCTGGCCTTCGCCTGGACTGGCCTGGTCCCGGCCCGTGCCGCGCAGAAGAACGGCACGGCGGTGAGCCTCCCGGAGCCCGACCCGCGCCGCGACGGCTCGGGCGTGTCCCTGCCGAAGACGGTGTGGGTGATGGCCGGACCGGTCTAGGCCGCCGGATCCTCCACGGGGTCCTCCGCCGGATCCCGCACATAGCGCAGTACGCCCCACATGCCGTGCTCGTCGTGTGGGGCGTCGTCGTTCCCGCACGCCTCCAGTTCCTCGCTCAGCGCCGCCGCGTCGATGCCGGCGCCGATGAGCACGAGCTGTGTGAGCCGCTCCTCACCGCCCGGCCAGGGCTCCGGAGAGAACCGCAGGAACGGTCCCACGGCATGGACGGCGTACCTGTTGCGGACGTCGTACGGGCCGAAGTCGACATACCCCTTGATCCGGTAGAGCCCCTCGGGCCGGCTGTCCAGGAACCGCATCAGCCGCCGCGGGTCCAGCGGGCGCCGGGAGACGAAGGAGACACTGTCGTAGGCGGCGTGCAGATGCCCGGCATGGTCGTGATCATGGTGATGCAGATCGTCGAACGACAGCTGCCCGACGCGCTCCCGGCTCGGCCTGCAGTCGAAGAGGAACTCGGGGTCGACCCGGCCGTGCGTGGCGGGGACGACAGCCGCCCGGTCGACGAGCGAGCGGACCAGGGCCATCACGCGTGAGGCGTCCGTGACCCGGTCCACCTTGTTGACGACCACGAGATCCGCGAGGCCGAGATGCCGGTCGATCTCGGGGTGCCGGGCCCGGGTGTCGTCGAACTCGGCGGCGTCCACGACCTCGACGAGTCCGCCGTACACGATGCCGGGGTGCTCGCTGGCGAGCACCATCCGCACGAGTTCCTGCGGTTCGGCGAGGCCGCTGGCCTCGATGACGATGACGTCGATGCCGGCGGAGGGGCGGGCGAGCCGCTCCAGGTACACGTCGAGTTCACTGCCGTCGACGGCACAGCAGATACATCCGTTGCCCAGGGACACGGTCGAGTCCCCGAGCGCCCCGGCGACGGCCATGGCGTCGATCTCGACGGCCCCGAAGTCGTTGACGACGGCGCCGATACGGCTGCCGCCGCTGCGGTGGAGAAGATGGTTGAGCAGGGTGGTCTTCCCCGATCCGAGGAATCCGGCCAGCACCACGACCGGAATCTGCCGCCCGCCGCTCCGCACCACCACACGACCCCTCTCACACCCGGGCGTACCCCGGCTCACGTCCGCGCGTACGCGCGGACGTGAGCGACTGACGCACCAGGATACGAGCCGTGAGAACGGCGGCGAAGGTGCCGTCCGCCGGCTCGAAGACGCCTGGCACGTCGCACCGGTGGAACTGCCCCGGTGGCGCGGAGCGACACCGAGACGGCGGATGATCTGACTCGCTGTCGAATGTCCTCCGCGCTCAAGGCGCGAGCGCCCGCGCCGGCTGCCGCGCTATGCGCGAACGCGTCTTCGCAGGTCCGGCACACCGCGACGCACGCAACGCGTGCCGCATTCCTGATCACTAGTGACGTGCCGGCACCCCGCTCCGAGGATCGTCCACAGGAGTGAACACGTCAGCGAGAGTCGACGATGAGCCCGGTTCAGGGCAATTGCCACCTGCCGGCCCGCCCCGCGGTGCAGATGGACCGGCATGCCACACGGGAGCAACTCAGGTTAGGCTCACCTCTGTGAGTACGTGCTCAACCGTCTCCCGCGCGCTCGACGAGCCCGTCGCGGGAACCGCGGCCACCGCGAGGACCTGGCTGCTGCTCGAGCAGCCCGGCCCCTGGGGGCCAAGGCGCTCACCTCCAGCCATCTCGACCCGGCCCTCGGCCGCGCGCTGGAGGCCGCGGCGCAGGGCACCGGGGTGCGGATCGCGCTCATAAGGCGGCCCGGACGGCACGCCGACCGCCGGATGCCCGCCACGCGCCGGGTGTACGTGGCCCACACCGTTCCGGGAAACGTGTGGCTGTACGCCGCCACCACCACCGACCCGGAACGCCTCCTCGGCCTGGACTTCGCCGCCCTCGGCCGGGGCGAACCGGGCTCCTTCACGACGGCGCTCGGCGGCCGGCCCCACGACGGCGATCCGCTCGCCCTCGTCTGCACCAACGGCAAACGCGACCGCTGCTGTGCCCTCCTCGGACGCCCCCTGGCGGCCGAGCTCGCCGCCTCCGGGGTCGAGGGCGTCTGGGAGGTCACCCACCTGGGCGGCCACCGCTTCTCCCCCACCGTCCTGTGCCTGCCATACGGCTACGCGTACGGACGGGCCGAGGCGCACGCCGTCAAGGAGGTGCTGCACAGCGCCCAGGAGGGCCGCGTCGTCGTCGAGGGCTGCCGGGGCCTCTCCGCCTGGGAGCGGCCCGGCCAGGCGGCCGAGCTGGCGGTGCGGCGCGCGGTGGGCGAGTACGCCGCGGAGGCCCTGAGCGTCGTACGGACGGACGGCACGGCGCCCCGCTGGGAGGTGACCGTGGCCCACGCGGACGGGCGCCGGTGGGTGGTGGAGGTCGCCCAGGGCGCCTCGCTGCCGCCCCGTCCGGAGAGCTGCGGGTCGGTGCTCGGCTCGCCCGCGCGGATGGACGTCGTGGGCGTGCGCGAGCTGACGATGACGGCGCCGGCGAGCTGACCGCACCCGTCGGGCAGGGGCCGGGAGATCCGCGCCACACCCCTGCGGCACCCCGCGCCACGCCGCGTACGGTCAGGGGCATGAGTTCCACTCCCCGCACGCCGCCTGCGCCTCGGCCTGCCCCGGCGGGTGTTCTCACAGGTCCTGCTGATGCAGCTGTCGATCGCCGCGGGCGTCGCCGTACTGGCCACCGGGCTGTTCCTCGCGCCGCTCGGCGAGCAACTGGACGACCAGGCGATGCGCCGCGCGCTCGCGATCGCGCAGACCACCGCCCAGCAGCCGCAGCTGGCGCGGGACCTGGAGGACACCACACCGGCGCCGGACGGCCCGGTGCAGCGGGAGGCGGAACGGATCCGGAAGGCCACCGGCGCCGAGTACGTCGTGGTACTGGACCTGCGGGGCGTGCGCTGGTCGCACACCGATCCGCAGCGGATCGGCGGACTGGTGTCGACCGACCCCGGTGAGGCGCTGGCCGGGCAGGACGTCATGGAGATCGACGACGGCACCCTCGGACGCTCCGCGCGGGGCAAGGTGCCGCTGCGGGACGAGAACGGCGCGATCATCGGCGCGGTCTCGGTCGGCATCGCCTACGACAGCGTCCGGGCCCGGCTGATCCACGCCATCCCGGGACTGTTCGCGTACGCCGGGGGCGCCCTGGCCGTGGGCGCGCTCGCGGCCTGGCTGATCTCCCGGCGCGTGCAGCGGCAGACCCGTGACCTGGCCTTCTCGGACATCGCGGCGCTGCTCGCGGAGCGGGAGGCCATGCTGCACGGCATCCGGGAGGGCGTCGTCGCCCTGGACCGTGACGGCCGTGTCCGGCTGCTGAACGACGAGGCGCAGCGGCTGCTGGGGATCGGCGAGGAGGCCGTCGGCCGCTCCCCGACGCGGCGCTCGGCGCGGGACGCACCGCCGACGTGCTGGCCGGACGGGTGACCGGCACCGATCTGCTCACCGTCCGCGGCCGGCGGGTCCTGGTCGCCAACCGGATGCCGACGGACGACGGCGGCGCCGTGGCCACCCTGCGCGACCGCACGGAGCTGGACCGGCTCGGCCGGGAACTGGACTCCACGCGCGGGCTGATCGACGCGCTGCGCGCCCAGGACCACGAGCACGCGAACCGTATGCACACCCTGCTGGGACTGCTGGAGCTGGAGATGTACGACGACGCGGTGGAGTTCGTCGGCGAGGTCGTCGGTGATCACCGGGCCACGTCGGAGCAGGTGGCCGAGAAGATCCGGGATCCGCTGCTCGCGGCGCTGCTGGTGGGCAAGGCGACGGTCGCGGCCGAGCGCGGAGTGGCGCTGTGGGTGTCGGACGGGACCCGGCTGCCGGACCGGCTGATCGACCCGCGGGGGCTCGTCACCGTCGTGGGCAATCTGGTGGACAACGCCCTGGACGCCGTCGCCGGTACGCCGCACGCGCGCGTGGAGGTCGAACTGCGTACCGAGGGCAGTACGGCGGTGCTCGTGGTGCGCGACACCGGGCCCGGGATCGCGCCCGAGCACCGCGGGTTGATCTTCACCGAGGGCTGGTCCACCAAGGAGCCGCCGGCTCACCGCGAGCGCGGCATCGGGCTGCCGCTGGTGCGCAGGCTCGCCGAGCGGCAGGGCGGGAGCGCGGAGGTGGGCGAGGCGCCGGGCGGGGCGCGGAGTTCACCGTCGTCCTGCCCGACGCCCTGACGGAGCCGGACGCACAGCCCGCGCTCAGCGGTGCGCGGGCCGAGGAGGAGTCGCGGTGATCGAGGTCCTGGTGGTGGACGACGATGTGCGGGTCGCGCGGGTCAACGCGGCGTACGTCGAGAAGGTGCCCGGCTTCATCGTCACCGGTGAGGCGCACAACGCGGCGGAGGCGCTCGCCCGGCTGGAGGCGCAGCCCAGGCCGGATCTCGTCCTCATGGACCACTATCTGCCCGACGAGACGGGGCTCGCGGTGGTGCGGGAGATGCGCCGGCGCGGCCTCCAGAGCGATGTGATCATGGTGACCGCGGCGCGGGACGTGTCCACGGTGCAGGACGCGATGCGCCACGGCGCCCTGCAGTACCTGGTCAAGCCCTTCGCCTTCGCCGGGCTGCGCGCCAAGCTGGAGGCGTACGCGGAGCTTCGCCGCACTCTCGACGGCGGCGGTGAGGCGGAGCAGGCGGAGGTGGACCGTATCTTCGGCGCGCTGTCGGCGCCCTCCGAGCCACAGCTGCCCAGGGGCACTCCCCACCACCGCCGAACTCGTACGGCAGTCGCTGATGAACGCCGGTGGCCCGCTGTCCGCCCAGGAGATCGCCGAACGCACGGGGTGAGCCGGCAGACCGCCCAGCGCTATCTGAAACTGCTGGAGCGCACGGGCCGGGCCACGCTGACCCTGAAGTACGGCGACGCGGGCCGCCCCGAACACCGGTAGTGTGGGCGACCCGCGCCTGAGGAACGGCCCGTGGTGGCGGGGAAACGAACCGTGCCCTCCCTCCTTTACGGATGGCTGCGCCGTACGTCTCCGTCCCGCGACCTGAAGTCTGTCCGTGGGCGTGCCGGACCTCGTGTCTCCGGCATGATCCGCCCGACAGGCCCGCGCCCTACACCGCCCCCGCGCCGGTCAGTGAGCGCACCTCGGTCTCCGCGTGCTTGGCCTCGTCGGGGATCTCGGGCGAGGTGACCGTGCCCAGCCAGCCCGCGAGGAAGCCCAGCGGGATGGAGACCAGACCGGGGTTCTGCAGCGGGAAGAGCTGGAAGTCGGCTCCCGGGAAGAGGGAGGCAGGGCTGCCCGACACCACGGGGAGAACAGCACCAGCAGCACGGCGGGGACCAGGCCGCCGTAGACGGACCACACGGCGCCGCGTGTGGTGAAGCCGCGCCAGAACAGCGAGTAGAGCAGCACGGGCAGGTTCGCGGACGCGGCCACGGCGAAGGCCAGGCCCACCAGGAACGCCACATTGAGGTCCCGGGCGAGCAGACCGAGGGCGATCGCGACCAGTCCGACGCCGACCGAGGCGACGCGGGCCACGGCCACCTCGCTGCGTGGCTTCCCGCTCCGGCGTCGCAGGGAGGCGTACAGGTCGTGTGCGACGGAGGCCGAGGAGGCGAGCGTGATCCCCGCGACCACGGCGAGGATCGTCGCGAAGGCCACGGCGGCGACGACCGCGAACAGGATCGTGCCGCCGGTGGAGCCGGCGCCGCCGCCCAGGTCGAGGGCGAGCAGCGGCACCGCCGTGTTCCCGGACGCGTTCGAGGCGCGCACGGCGTTCGGTCCGATGAGGGCGGCGGCGCCGAAACCGAGCACGATCGTCATCAGATAGAAGCCGCCGATGAGTCCGATCGCCCAGACCACCGACCGCCGTGCCGCCCGCGCGGTGGGGACGGTGTAGAAGCGGGACAGGATGTGCGGCAGGCCCGCCGTGCCGAGCACCAGGGCGAGACCGAGGCTGATGAAGTCGAACCGGGCGGTCCAGTCGCCGCCGTAGGCGAGACCGGGTGCGAGGAACGCGTCGCCGTGGCCGCTGCGTTCGGCCGCGGTGAGGAGAAGCCGGTTGAAGTCGCCGTGGAAGCGCAGCAGGACGAGGACGGTCAGCACGACGGTGCCGCCGAGCAGCAGGACCGCTTTGACGATCTGGATCCAGGTGGTGGCCCGCATCCCTCCCAACGACACATAGATCACCATGAGTACGCCGACACCGACGACCGTCCAGGCCCGGGTCGCCTCCCCGTACCGCCGAGCAGCAGCGCGACCAGGCTGCCCGCGCCCACCATCTGCGCCACCAGGTACAGAACGGACACGGTGACCGAGGACGTTCCCGCCGCGATGCGCACCGGCCGCTCCCTCATGCGTGCCGCGACCACGTCGGCGAGGGTGAACCGGCCGCAGTTGCGCACCAGTTCCGCGACCAGGAACAGGACCACCAGCCAGGCCACCAGGAAGCCGACCGAGTAGAGCATCCCGTCGTAGCCGACGAGGGCGATGAGTCCGGAGATACCGAGGAAGGAGGCGGCCGACATGTAGTCGCCCGCGATGGCAAAACCATTCTCCATCGGGGAGAAGAGCCGGCCGCCCGCGTAGAACTCCTCGGCCGAGCCCTGCCGGTGGCGGCTCACCCAGGTCGTGATGCCCAGGGTCACCGCGACGAACGCGGCGAACAGCAGCAGTGCCGCCGTCTGGTGTTGGCCCGTCATGCCGCGCCGCCTCTCCGCGCGCGAGCTCCTGGGCGTCCCAGCGCAGTTCCAGCGCCGCCCGGTCCCGGCGCAGCCGCGCATGGCGGACGTAGGCCCAGGTGAGCAGGAACGTGGTCAGGAACTGGCCCAGTCCGGCGAGCATGCCCAGGTTCACGGCGCCCGCCACGGGCCGGGCCATCAGCCCCGGGGCGGTCGTGGCGGCCACGACGTACGCCACATACCAGGTGAGGAAGGCCATGACCGCGGGTACCACGAACCGCCGGTACCGGCTGCGCACCTCCCGGAAGGCGGCGCTGCGCTGTACTTCGAGGTAGACGTCGACGCCGTCCGCGCACGGGACCGGTGAGGTCGTCTCCGCCGGGCCGGACGATTCGCCCCAGCCCGAGGCCAGGGCGTCGTACCAGGGATCGTCGTACTTCACGTCCCCCGAGTTGCTTTGCTGCATACCCAAGGATGGACAGAACGGGAAGATCCCCGACTCTTCTTCCCGTTCCGCTTCACCCCTTCAGGTGATTCGCCCCGCACGAGCCCCGCAAGGGCGCTATGCGTCGATGCGCGAGCGGTCCAGCGTCGCCGCGGAGCTGGAGATGAACTCCTTGCGCGGAGCCACGTCGTTGCCCATCAGCAGGTCGAAGACCTGCTCCGCGGCCTCCAGATCGGTGAGGTTGATCCGCCGCAGGGTGCGGTGGCGCGGGTCCATGGTGGTCTCGGCCAGCTGGTCGGCGTCCATCTCCCCGAGGCCCTTGTAGCGCTGGATCGAGTCCTTGTAGCGGACGTTCCCGCTCTGGAACTCCATGAGCTTGTCCCGCAGTTCCCGGTCCGAGTACGTGTAGACGTACTTGTCCTGGCCCTTCTTGGGCTGGACCAGCTCGATGCGGTGCAGCGGCGGCACCGCGGCGAAGACCCGGCCGGCCTCGACCATGGGCCGCATGTAGCGGTGGAACAGGGTGAGCAGCAGAGTACGGATGTGGGAACCGTCGACATCGGCGTCCGTCATCATGATGATCTTGCCGTAGCGGGCGGTGTCGATGTCGAAGGTCCGGCCCGAGCCGGCCCCTATGACCTGGATGATCGCGCCGCACTCGACGTTCTTCAGCATGTCCGTCACGGACGACTTCTGGACGTTGAGGATCTTGCCGCGGATCGGCAGCAGCGCCTGGAACTCGGAGTTCCGGGCGAGCTTCGCCGTGCCGAGCGCGGAGTCCCCTCGACGATGAACAGTTCGCTGCGGTCGACGTCGTCGCTGCGGCAGTCGGCGAGCTTGGCCGGCAGCGAGGACGACTCCAGGGCCGTCTTGCGGCGCTGCGCGTCCTTGTGCTGACGGGCCGCGATCCGGGTCCGGGCCGCGGCGACGGCCTTCTCCATGACGACGCGGGCCTGCTGGGCGTCGTCCCGCTTGGTGGACGTCAGGAACGCCTTGAGCTCCTTGGAGATCACGGTGTTCACGATGCGGCGGGCCGCCGAGGTGCCGAGGACCTCCTTGGTCTGGCCCTCGAACTGCGGCTCGGCGAGCCGGACCGTGACCACCGCGGTGAGGCCCTCGAGGGCGTCGTCCTTGACGATGTCGTCCTCGGCCACGCGCAGCATCTTCTTGGTGCGCAGCACCTCGTTCATCGTCTTGGCGACGGCCTGCTCGAAGCCGGCGACATGGGTGCCGCCCTTGGGGGTGGCGATGATGTTGACGAAGGAGCGGAACGTGGTGTCGTAACCCGTCCCCCAGCGCATGGCCACGTCCACGCCGAGCTCGCGGGTGACCTCGGTGGGGGTCATCTGACCGTGCTCGTCGAGGACGGGGACAGTCTCCTTGAAGGTGCCCTGTCCGGTGAAGCGGAGGGTGTCGCAGACGGGGCGGTCGGCCGCGAGGAACTCGCAGAACTCGCTGATGCCGCCGTCGAAGCGGAAGGACTCCTCGCCCTTGCTGCCGCCCTCGCCGAGCCCGAACTCGTCGCGCACGACGATGGTCAGGCCGGGGACCAGGAACGCGGTCTGCCGGGCGCGCTGGTGCAGCGTGTCCAGCGCGAGCTTGGCCTCCTTGAGGAAGATCTGGCGGTCGGCCCAGTAACGCACGCGTGCCGCTGCGGGACTTCGGGATCTTCCTGGCCTTGCGCAGTCCGCTTCCGGCCTCGAACTTCCCGTCCGGGCTCCCGGTGGCGAAGGCTCCGGGAACCCCGCGCCGGAAGCTGATCGCGTGGGTGTGCCCGCCCCGGTCCACCTCGACGTCGAGCCGCGCGGACAGCGCGTTGACGACGGAGGCGCCGACACCGTGCAGTCCGCCGGAGGCGGCGTAGGAGCCGCCGCCGAACTTGCCGCCGGCGTGCAGCTTGGTCATGACGACCTCGACCCCGGAGAGGCCGGTCTTGGGCTCGACGTCGACCGGGATGCCCCGGCCGTTGTCCCGGACCTCCACCGAGCCGTCGTCGTGGAGCACCACGTCGATATGGTCGCAGTAGCCTCCGAGGGCCTCGTCGACGGAGTTGTCGATGATCTCCCAGAGGCAGTGCATCAGGCCACGGCTGTCGGTGGACCCGATGTACATACCGGGGCGCTTCCGCACGGCCTCGAGCCCCTCGAGGACGAGCAGGTGCCGCGCGGTGTAGTTGGAACCGTCCCGGTCTGCTCCTGCCAGCAGCGCTGTGGACGGCACGGACGTCTCGGCGGTCACGCGGTTCGCTCCTCGCTGAATTTCAGATGCGGCCCTCTTGGGTAAGGGCGCGGCTTCAGTCACCGGTGAGAGGGTACCGAGGCCTGGTAGAGCCGTTGTCACGCCACCCTCGCTTCGCTCCACCCTAGTCCAGGGTCGCATGGGTGTTCGATCCCTCGATGGAGTGAAGCACACATCACGTTCCCTTCGAGGCATGAACCATTTAGGCTCCGGGCACGTCCTCATGAACGAACCGGCAAGCCAGCCGGGAGGGCCGACCACCGATACGAACGCGAATCCGTACGACACATCAGCACGCACTACGGCACATTCGCCGCCAACCGGCAGCAGCCGGCCGCCTCGGAAAGATTTTTCGAGGAGAAGCCACGAGCGGGAACGTTTTGGGGCTGGTTGGATGTTGACCCTGGTACGACAGCTCGTCGAGCTAGAGAAGAGGCGACGTGACTACTGTTCTGACCCCCGCGAGCCCACTGACGGCCGCCGATCGCTGCGACCGCTGCGGCGCCCAGGCATACCTGCGCGTCGTCCTGCTGAGCGGCGGAGAACTGCTCTTCTGCGCCCACCACGGCCGCAAGTTCGAGCCGGAACTCAAGAAGATCGCCGCTGAGATACAGGACGAGACGGAGCGGCTCACCGCCCCCGCGGCACCCGCTCCCGACGAGGAGCGCTGACCCGAAGAGCGCCGACAGAGCGCCATCACTTCGCGTCCGACGACGAGCAGCCCGGCACAGGCCGGTGAGCGGGCGGCCGCCTCCATCTGGGAGGCAGCCGCCCGTCTCGTACCCGCGGGCACCAGAGGCCGCTCAGCGGCCCGTGGGCGCCCTCCTCGTCCGCTCTCAGCCCTGCGGCCACCCGAGGGTCCGCAGGACGTCCGAGACACGCGTGTACACCCCGGGGCTGCCGGCCCAGCCGCACCCCGCCCCCAGGAGACGAGCCCTATCAGCCGCCCCTGGGCCACCAGCGGCCCGCCGCTGTCCCCCTGGCAGGCGTCCCGGCCGCCTTCCACCTCACCCGCGCACAGCATCGTCCTGGCGCGGTAGGTGCCCTCGGATCCGCCCGGATAGGCCTTCTCGCAGAGCGCGTCGGGCTGCACCCGGACACGTGCCGCGCGCAGGCTCCCGGCATAGGAACCCGACCCCGTGGTATCCCCCATCCGTAGACGGTGGCGGGGGTGCCCGCGCGGTAGGCGGGATGACCGGTCCCGGCCATGGCTATGACCGAGCCCGAGGGCAGCGGCTCGGCCAGGCTGAGCACGGCGAAGTCGCCGGAGTTGGTGCCGACGTCGTAGCGCGGGTTCACCCAGGTGTCGCGTACGGCGATCTCCTGACCGCGGTCCGAGAGCAGTTCCGTACGTCCCGCGATCACCCTGAGGTCGCCCACCCGGTCCGGGGGCGCCCCCAGCACCTCCTCGTCCATGCAGTGGGCCGCGGTCAGCACGGTGGTCCGGCCGACCGCCACACCCCGCAGAACTGTCCCGCCCGCGTACCTCCGAACCGGTCACGGCTGGACAGCGCCACGGTCCACGGACCCTCCGAGACGTCCACCGGGAAGCCGCCGACGACGATGCTGTCGGCAGCCGCCGGAAGGGCCGAGGCCAGCGGTATGACGGTCGCGGCGGCCGCGAGGGCCAGCGGCCGGGCCAGGGCCCGGGCAAGACGACGTCGCATGCGCGCTCCTCACACTGGGGTGATCCTTAGGCACCCACAGTGAGGGACCCCACCTGGGCCCGCACCCGCGCGGCAGCGCAAGGCCCGGCCCCCGCGAGCGGGAACCGGGCCTGGCGCACGACCGCCCGTCAGGGCGGTCGTGCCTAGTCGAGGTAGTCGCGCAGCACCTGGGAGCGCGACGGGTGGCGCAGCTTCGACATGGTCTTGGACTCGATCTGGCGGATGCGCTCGCGCGTGACGCCGTACACCTTGCCGATCTCGTCGAGGGTCTTCGGCTGACCGTCGGTGAGACCGAAGCGCATGGAGACCACGCCGGCCTCGCGCTCGGACAGGGTGTCGAGCACGGAGTGCAGCTGCTCCTGCAGCAGCGTGAAGCTGACCGCGTCGGCCGGGACGACCGCCTCGGAGTCCTCGATGAGGTCACCGAACTCGCTGTCGCCGTCCTCGCCCAGCGGGGTGTGCAGCGAGATGGGCTCGCGGCCGTACTTCTGGACCTCGATGACCTTCTCCGGGGTCATGTCGAGTTCCTTGGCCAGCTCCTCCGGGGTGGGCTCGCGGCCCAGGTCCTGGAGCATCTGGCGCTGCACGCGGGCGAGCTTGTTGATGACCTCGACCATGTGCACCGGAATACGGATGGTGCGGGCCTGGTCGGCCATCGCGCGGGTGATCGCCTGACGGATCCACCAGGTGGCGTACGTGGAGAACTTGTAGCCCTTGGTGTAGTCGAACTTCTCGACCGCGCGGATCAGACCGAGGTTGCCCTCCTGGATGAGGTCCAGGAAGAGCATGCCGCGGCCGGTGTAGCGCTTGGCCAGGGAGACCACCAGACGGAGGTTGGCCTCCAGCAGGTGGTTCTTGGCGCGGCGGCCGTCCTCGGCGATGATCTCCAGCTCGCGCTTGAGCTTCGGCGCCAGCTTGTCGGAGTTGGCCAGCTTGTCCTCGGCGAACAGGCCCGCCTCGATGCGCTTGGCGAGCTCGACCTCCTGCTCGGCGTTGAGCAGGGGCACCTTGCCGATCTGCTTGAGGTAGTCCTTGACCGGGTCGGCCGTGGCACCGGCGGCGGCGACCTGCTGGGCCGGCGCGTCGTCCTCGTCCTCGTCGGAGAGCACGAATCCGGCGTTCTCGGCGCCCTCGGGCTCCTCCGTGGCCTTGCCGTCCTCGATGACCTCTTCGTCGGCCAGCTCGGCGTCGTCCTTCTTGGCCGCGGTCTTCTTGGCGGCCGTCTTCTTGGCCGTGGCCTTCTTCGCGACCGCCTTCTTGGCGGTCGTCTTCTTGGCAGCCGCCTTCTTGGCGGGTGCCTCCTCCTCGGCGGCGGGGTCGGCGGACGGGGCCACCGAAGTCGCGCTGGCGGTGGCCTTCCGGGCGGTCACCGTCTTGGCCGCGACCGTCTTGGTGGCGGTGCGCTTGGCGGGGCTCTTCGCTGCGACGCTCTTGCGGGTGCGCTTGGGCTCTGCGGCACTGACCATCAGCGTCACACCCTCTTCCTCGAGGATCTGGTTGAGGCTGCGCAGTACGTTCTTCCACTGAGTGGCCGGAATCTGGTCAGCTTCGAAGGCCCGACGCACGTCATCGCCGGCGATCTGCCCCTCAGCCTTTCCCCGCTCAATGAGCGCCATGACAGAGACGGACTCGGCGATCTCCGGCGGGAGCGTACGGGATGTGCTGGCCGACACGAACAACCTCTCGGAACGTTGGAAAACGGCTTCCGGCCCCGTCCACAGTGGACAGGAGCCGACCGCCGGCTTGGGGATGGGCCGACGGCGCGGGCGGGGGCCGGGGAAGTTGCACAGCGCCGTGTTCGGCGTCCGTATTCCCTCCGCGGCTGTCACCTCTTAGGTCATCGCGTTCTTCCAAGGAGCGTTACGCCCATTCCGCGTGGCCCGAGTCACACCCCGTAAGCGCACAGAATCGGTCAAACAATAACGAAAGCGTTCACTCAGGGGCATGGAGGTCTCCTCTTCAAGTCTGCCACGCCCCTCCGGCCGCCGGACCCCGCGGGATCGTCGACGATCCCGCGGGGTCCGGCGGAGGACGGCTCAGCGGTGGGGCGCTGCCACAGGAGGGGATGGCACGCCGGACCACGCCGTCCGCGGAACGCGGTCAGTGCTCGCGCGGGGCGGGCACCACGCGTTCCACCTCTGGGTGGACCGTGAGAAGTTGGCGCATGGCCGACTCGGCCGCCGCGCCGTCGCCGCCGGCGAGGGCGTCGACGATCCGGCCGTGCTGCACCAGGGAGGCCTCGTTCGGCCGCTCGCAGCCCGTGACCGGCCCGCCCGAGACCTGCAGCGCGGCGGACACGATCCCGGAGAGGTGCTCCAGCATCCGGTTGCTGGCGACCTGGATGAGCAGGGAGTGGAACTCGGAGTCTGCGCGGGCGAACGTGAGGGCGTCGCCCTGCCCCATGGCGTGCCCCATGATCTCCACCATGTCGGTCAGCCGCTGCTGGACGTCCTCCCGCCCGTGGCCGGCCGCCAGGCGCGCGGCGACCGGCTCGATCGTCCAGCGCAGCTCGCTCAGCTCACGGCGCTGGTCGTCCCGCTGCGGCCCGAAGGCCCGCCACTCGATGATGTCCGGGTCGAGCAGGTTCCAGTCACTGACCGGGCGCACCCGCGTGCCGACGTTCGGACGGGCGCTGACCAGGCCCTTGGCCTCCAGGACGCGGAGCGACTCGCGGACGACGGTGCGGGAGACCTCGAAGCGCTGTCCGATCTCCTCCGGCACCAGCGGGCGGTCGGCGCCCAGGTCCCCGGACACGATCATCTGGCCCAACTGCTGGACGAGTTGGCCGTGCAGCCCGCGTCCGCGGCTGCCCGCGGGCCGCCGGCTCACACGGCCCAGCTCCGGGTCCGAGCCGTCCCACGCGGGAGCCCCGACGCGGTCGACGGCGGACGCTTCGGCGTAGGGGTAGCGGTCGAGTTCGCCCGGGCTCGCGAGGCCGGAGTCTGCGGAGCGGGCGGCGGTCATCATGGTGTGCGCAAGGGTACTCACGCATCTTTTGTCGGCGTCGTTTCCAACTCCCTTGAGGTCTTTGGTGAAAAGCACACGAAAGGGTGATCGCTCACCCCGTCGCAATTGACGCCTTATCGGAAAGATGCGGACTTTTTGCGGGGAGTTGCGGCCAGCGGACGGCCCAGGTGTTCACGGACGGTCGTCATCGGACTCTGCTCCGCAGGCCGGCGAACAGATACGCGCACAGCAGCGCCGCCAGCGACAACGTCAGGGCGCCACCGACGGGTTGGGCGATCACGCGCAGTACGGCGTCCAGCTGCTGTTCTCCGCCGAAAGGCCACCGCAGCGGCAGACCGTCCCGCAGCCGCGACGACAGCGGGGCCGGGGAGCGCACCGACGTCCCGTCCATCGCCTTGCGCACCAGCGGTACGACGAGCAGGGGTACGGCGACGACGACGGCGAGACCGGCGGTGGTGGACCGGAACACGCCCGCGGCCAGCACGCCGGCGCAGGCGCACCCCGTCACGAGGCCGAGCCAACCCGCGCTCAGGGGCAGCCAGTCGGCGGGAACCTCGACGAGCTCCCGTCCGTATACGAGATAGAGCAGTTCGGCGTCGCACCCGACGGTGAGCACGGCCAGCACCAGCGCGGTGGCGGAGGCCACGAGGAGTTTGGCGGTCAGCAGACCCAGCCGCCGGGGCACGGTGCCGCGGTCCGCCGCCAGCGCGGGGTGGCGGAACTCGTCGCCGAAGGCCAGCGCGCCGAGCAGTCCCGCGCCGAGCGCCGCGGGCGGCAGCGGCAACTCCCGCGGCCAGGCCGCCAGCAGACGCGGCTGCGGGGTGTGCCCGGCCCGTGCCAGCAGTACGGCGGTGAGCGCGGACACGGCGAGCACGGCCGCCCCGACGAGGAACCCTGTGGACACACCGGTGGCCCGGCGGATCTCGTAGCGCAGCGGCCGGAGGGGTCTGGGCGCGGGCCGGACGGCGACGGCCGGCGGCAGCCCGGCACCGGCGTCGCGCGTGCGGGCGGCCCGGCGCGGGCGGACGGGGCTTCCTCCGGCGCCTGCCGGAATGCCGCCGCGGCCCCGGAGGCCGCTTCGCCGTCCGGGGCGTCCGGGTGGCGCTCCGGATCGCCCGCCATGTCGTCCACGGGCAGGGGTACGTCGGTTTCCGGCGGGGCCGACTGCGCGCCGACGGCGGCCCGAGGCCCCTCCCGTCCGGTCCCGGCGCGTCGGCACCCGGGCCCATGTCGCCGATTTCGTCGGCCAGTTGGTGGACGACGATGCCGTGCCGGAACGCGATCTCGCCGATGTCCGCGCAGGTGCCGCCGTAGACGCAGAGGCGGTTGCCGCCCTCGTGCACGACCTCCACGGACCGCCGGGTGGCCCGGGCCTCCTGTGCGAGAAGGGCGGAGAGCCGGGCGGCGTGCGGGCTGCGGACGGCGACGCGGGGGCGCAGCCGGGTCCGCGAGAAGTCCGCGACCGGCTGGTCGGCGACGAGCCTCCCCGTTCCAGGGTGACCACATGGTCCGCGATCCGCGCGGCCTCCTTCGGGTCGGCCGTGGTGCACAGCACGGTGCCGCCCTGGGCCGCGTACGCCCGGAGCATGTCGTGCATCCGGTGGTTCTCGGCGGCGGAGAGGCTTTTGGCGGGTTCGTCGAGGACGAGTGTGTGCGGGTCGGGCAGCAGGGCGCAGGCCAGCCCGAGGCGGCGGTCCATGCCGCGGGACAGGGTGCCGAGGCGTTCGTCGCGCAGGTTCACGAGCCCCGCCGCTTCGAGTACTTCGTCGGCCCGGCGGACCGGTACACCCGCGGCGGCGCACAGCATACGGAGGTGCCCGCGGACGGTACGGGCGGGATGTCCCGGCACATCGCCGAGCAGTACGCCGACTTCATGGGCGGGATGGGGGATGCGGTGCAGGGGGCGGCCTCTGAAATAGGTGATGCCACGGCCGCGTTGGAGCTCGAGCATGAGCCGGAGCGCCGTGCTCTTGCCGGCGCCCGGCGCTCCGAGCAGCGCGGTGACGCGGCCCGCGTGCGCCTCGAAGGAGACGTCGTCGACGGCGGGCGGAAGCTCTTTGCGAGGGCTGCTGGTCAGTCCGGTGGCCTGGATCACGCGATGCAACATAGCGCGCCATATGGGATTTTTCGGGCATCGCGTGGCCCGTCGGCGAAGGTGAAGGGCGCCGTCCCGCCGGGCCCGTTGGCCGGTTCCGGCCGTCCCGCGTCAGACCTCGGGGCGCAGCATCGGGGGTTGAGCAGGGTGGCTCCGCCGGCCTGGAAGAGCTGGGCAGGGCGGCCGCCCTGCCGGGTGGTGGTGCCGCCGGTGGGGACCAGGAAGCCCGGTGTGCCCGTCACCTTGCGGTGGAAGTTGCGCGGGTCGAGCGCGACTCCCAGACGGCCTCGTAGACCCGGCGCAGCTCGCCGACGGTGAACTCGGGCGGGCAGAAGGCCGTCGCCAGCGACGAGTACTCGATCTTGGAGCGGGCGCGCTCCACTCCGTCCGACAGGATCTGGGCGTGGTCGAAGGCGAGCGGTGCCACCGGCTCACCGTCCCTGCCGGAACCACCCTGCTGCAGCAGTTCCTCGACGTGCGCCCAGCGCGCGTTGCTGGCGTCGCCCTCGCCCGGGGGCGGGCAGGTCGGGGGCGAGGGCGAGATGGGCGACGCTGACGACCCGCATCCGGGGGTCCCGCTTGGGATCACCGTACGTGGCGAGCTGTTCCAGATGAGCGCCGCTGTCCTGGGCGGGGATGGCGGGGTCGTGCACCCGCAGCCCGGTTTCCTCGGCCAGTTCCCGGGCCGCGGCCTGTGCCAGATCCTCATCGTCCCGGACAAAGCCTCCGGGCAGTGCCCAGCGCCCCTGGAACGGCGCCTCGCCCCGGCGTACCGCCAGCGCGCACAGGGCATGGCGGCGTACGGTCAGTACGACCAGGTCCACGGTGACGGCGAAGGGCGGAAAGGCTGACGGGTCGTAGGGCATACGGCGATCATAGTCGTCTCCCTGACGATAAACACTCCCTTCGCCGACCGTATCGCCGACTGATCCACGTCGCTCGGGCGGCTCGTACGGCTGGACGCGACATCACGTCACGTCGGGCAGACCTCCGTTCGCCTGTGCCGGGCCCTGTGCAATCCGGGACGCGCCCGCGACGTTCCTCATGGCGGGCAGCCACGCCTCCCCCACCCCGGGAGGTTCCCCGGGTGCGGCACGGGCAGGCCAGGCGCACGCCCGGAGAGCAGTCTCCCGTCCGTCCCGCCCGGGAGGCGTCCGATCCCCGGCCGGCACGGCGCGGACGGCATCCCACCACCCGCTCACCAGGGCCCCGAGGACGAGCGCCGCCATGACGAACGCGACGCCGGCGCTCACTCACTCCTCCCCGTCGTCGCGCTGGTGGCCGGCCTGGACGCCCGGCTGCGAGCTGCCACGGCGGCGCCGCGCACCCGGACCGCTCGCGCCGGGACCGGCCGTGCCGGGACGCGTCCCTTGCCGCCCGCGCCACCCGGGCGCCCGCCGCCGTCCGCGGCGGGGTGCGTGCTCGACACCGACGCGCGGGGGTGCGGCACCCGCCGGCCCGGCCGGCCGCCCTCCGTGCGGTCCCGGCGTGGAAGCACACCGCCGGTACCGGGTGCCCGCGTGCGAGGCCGGCGGGGCAGGGGCGGAACCGCCTCGGCGTCCGGGACACCGGGTCCGGCCGCCGGTGGCTCGCAGTCGCCCGGCTGCCCCTGCCCCGTGCCCGTCGCTCCTGGTCCTCGCGTGCGGACCGCAGACAGCGGCGGATCGACTCCGGGTCGAGTCCCTCGTTGCACGCCTGGTGCAGCAGCCGCGCGAAGAGGTAGTCGGGGTCGGCGCCCAGGGCCATGGCGAGGGCCTCCCGGGCCTCCAGTTCGTCACCCGTGGACCAGGCGACCCACCCGGCGAGGGTGAGGGTGCCGCGGCGTGCTCGCCGTACGCGCCCACGCAGCGGCGGGACAGCGCACGCCACAGCCGGAGGGCCGGGGCCGCCTCGTCGTCCTCCATCCAGCCGGCCGCGCGGTCGCGGGTCGTGCGGTCCTGCAGTCCCAGGATCAGCTTGGCGGCCTCGTCATGCCCGAGCAGTTCGTCGTCCCGCAGGTCCGCCGGGCGCGCGCCGGACACCGGCCGGGCGGTGGCGAACCGGCCCAGGATCCGCTCGGCCAGCCGCAGTGTCTCCTCGGCGACCCCGGCCCGGCCCTCGGCGTCGAGAATCCTGGGGATCAGCGCCAGGCCGACGGCGTCCAGGGCGGCCTCTTGCTCCCGGGCGGCTGAGTGCTCCCACGGCAGCAGCCGGGCGCGCAGTTCGCCCAGGGTGCCACGGACCTGGAGTCCGGCGTAGGTGGCGGCGGCGGCCAGCACCGATGTGCCGGGCAGCCCCATCGGCGTCCCTTCGGCCGGACAGCAGCCCTCGTCGTCACAGCAGTACGACCAGAAGCGGCCGTCGGAGACGCACAGGGCCTCCACCACGGGGATGTCCAGGGCGCCGCACTCCAGCCGCAGGGTGTGGGCGAGCGGGCCCAGCCGTTCCTTGACCTGCCGGCCGGATTCGTCCCCGCGGGGCTCGCGGCAGAGGAAGACGACCATCTGCTCGGGCCGGGCGCCCCGGCGTTCGCTGCCCTTCACCAGGCCCTGGGCCAGTTGCCGGGCGGCGGAAGGCCAGTCGTCGGGGTTGTCGGGGATGCCGAGGCGGGCGCGGCCGCCGAACCGGCCCCGGCCGTCCTGGTCGTGCAGTGCGACCAGCACGATGCTGTCCTCCGGGCGATAGCCCAGGAGATAGGGCAGGGCGTCGGCGAGCTCGGCCGGGGAGCGCAGGGTGACCTGCTGCCCGTCGCCATGACTGTCGTACGCGGTACAGGTGAGATGCTCCGGACCCGTGGCGCGGCCCTCCGCGCCGCCGGGGGTCCGAGATCCGGTGTCCTGCCCCGGGATGTCACCGTTCTCGGGGGATCCAGTGGTTTCGCCGTGATGCGTCATGCGAAGACGATCTCGCGGATTGCCAGCTTCCGCTTTGCCCTGTGGATAAGTCCGACCAGGGACATGTCACCGGGCCGGGACGGCTGCCCGGGTCCGCGGCCGTCCTGCCCGCATGTCAGTGCCGTCCTGTTGTATGGACCCATGGAGCACACGAGCAACACGGACCTCCGCACGGCCGCCGACGCGGTTCTCGCCCGCCTCGTCGGGGACACCTCCGGCGAGGCCCGGCTGCGTGAGGACCAGTGGCGGGCGATCGAGGCCCTGGTCGCCGACAAGCGCCGGGCCCTGGTCGTGCAGCGCACCGGCTGGGGCAAGTCCGCGGTCTACTTCGTGGCCACCTCGCTGCTGCGCTCCCGGGGAAGCGGCCCCACCGTGATCGTCTCCCCGCTGCTCGCGCTCATGCGCAACCAGGTGGAGGCCGCCGCCAGAGCCGGTGTCCACGCCCGGACCATCAACTCCTCCAACAGCGAGGAGTGGGACTCCATCCAGGAGGAGATCGCCGCGGGCGGCGTCGATGTGCTGCTGGTGAGCCCGGAACGGCTCAACAACCCGGACTTCCGCGACCAGGTGCTCCCCGGCTCTCCGCCGCGACCGGACTCCTGGTGGTCGACGAGGCGCACTGCATCTCGGACTGGGGGCACGATTTCCGCCCGGACTACCGCCGGCTGCGCACCATGCTCACCGACCTGCCGGAGGGCGTGCCCGTCCTCGCCACCACCGCCACCGCCAACGCCCGGGTCACCGCCGACGTGGCGGAACAGCTGGGCACGGGGGCTCGTCGGACGCGCTGGTGCTGCGGGGCCCGCTGGACCGGGAAAGCCTGAGCCTGAGCGTGCTGCGCCTGCCGGACGCGGCGCACCGGATGGCCTGGCTCGCCGACCATCTGGACGAGCTTCCGGGCTCCGGAATCGTCTACACGCTCACCGTGGCCGCCGCCGAGGAGGTCACCGCCTTCCTCCGGCAGCGCGGGCACACCGTCGCCTCGTACACCGGCAGGACGGAGAACGCCGACCGGCAGCAGGCCGAGGAGGACCTGCTCGCCAACAAGGTGAAGGCCCTGGTCGCCACCTCCGCGCTCGGCATGGGCTTCGACAAGCCCGACCTGGGCTTCGTGGTGCATCTCGGCTCACCGTCCTCCCCATCTCCTACTACCAGCAGGTCGGACGCGCCGGGCGCGGTGTCCGGCACGCCGAGGTGCTGCTGCTGCCGGGCAAGGAGGACGAGGCGATCTGGGAGTACTTCGCGTCGCTCGCCTTCCCCTCGGAGGAACTGGTGCGCCGTACGCTCGACGTCCTCGCGCACGCCGGCCGGCCCGTGTCGCTGCCGGCCCTCGAGCCGCTGGTGGAGCTGCGCCGCTCCCGGCTGGAGACCATGCTCAAGGTGCTCGACGTGGACGGGGCGGTGAAGCGGGTCAAGGGTGGCTGGATCGCGACCGGGCAGCCGTGGACGTACGACACCGAGCGCTACGCGTGGGTGGCACGCCAGCGCAGGACCGAACAGCAGGCGATGCGGGAGTACGCGGCGACCACCGGCTGCCGGATGGAGTTCCTGCAGCGGCAGCTGGACGACGAGGGCGCCAAGCCCTGCGGCCGCTGTGACAACTGCGCGGGCTCGCGTTTCACCGCCGGGGCCTCGGCGGCCGCGCTGGAGGCGGCCCGCGTGGACCTCGTCCGGGCGGGCGTCGAGGTGGAGCCCCGGCGGATGTGGCCGACCGGGCTTCCGACGATCGGCATGGACCTCAAGGGGCGTATTCCGGCCGGGGAGCAGGCCGCTCAGGGCAGGGCGCTGGGGCGGCTCTCGGACATCGGCTGGGGCAACCGGCTGCGTCCCATGTTCGCCCCCAGGCGCCGGACGGGCCGGTGCCGGACGATGTCGCCCGGGCCGTGGTGGAGGTGCTGGCCGACTGGGCCAAGGGGCCCGGCGGCTGGGCTCCGGGCGCGGCGGACCCGCAGCCCCGGCCGGTCGGGGTGGTCACCCTCGCCTCCCGCAGCCGGCCCCGGCTGATCGGCTCGCTCGGGGCGCGCATCGCGGAGATCGGGCGGCTGCCGCTGCTGGGCTCGGTCGCGTACACGGGCGAGGCGCACTCCGTCTCGCGGAGCAACAGCGCCCAGCGGCTCAAGGCCCTCGACGGGGCGCTGACCGTGCCGCCCGACCTCGCCGCCGCGCTCGCCGAGGCACGGGGCCCGGTTCTTCTGGTGGACGACTACACGGAGACGGGCTGGACCCTCGCGGTCGCGGCCCGACTGCTGCGCGGGGCCGGTGCACAGGGTGTGCTGCCGCTGGTGCTGGCCGTACAGGGCTGAGGGTTCGCCCCGCCCAGCAGGTGGGGATATTAGCCGTGGATCACCTGATACCGGGCCGCTGCATCAATTGCTCGTTGCCGCATCCAAGTTCGACAGGAAGAATTGAAGTCCGCACCCGCACGGCTCGCCCGCCGATCAGGTAGGGCTCTGTTGCGTGCGCGCTCCCCGAATCCGACCCTGCCCGCAGTCCGGGCGTAGCCGAAGGAGGACCGTGACCTTCGGATTCGCTCCGTCCTCGGCGGCATCGCTGTCGACGTCCGCCGCTTCCGCCAACCGCGTGCTCGAACCCGCGGAGTGGTCCGCCGCGGGAATCCCACTGCTGCGCAGCCCGCGGGAGGTCGTCAGCGGGCTGCACGCCCGGCATCATCCCGGTCCGGCGACGGCGGTCGTCGCCGTGCTCGATCCGGACGAACGCGTGCGGGCGAGCGCCTCGTTCACGCGGCGTACGGCGTCCGCGGACGGCTGGCTGCTCCGCAACGTGCTGCTGTCCCAGTTGCGCCGGGTGATCCCGCACGATCTGCGGCGCCGTACCCCGGTGCGCACCGCCGTGCTGCTCTACTGCCGTGACGGCGACGCGCGCTGGACGGAGGAGGACGGCGCGTGGATGTGGGGGCTGCGGGACGCCTGCACGCTGCACGGGCTGCGCTGCGGGGCGTACATCACACTGACGCGTGACGGCTGGCAGGTCCTCGGCGAGGGGCGGGGCGGCCGCCATCCCAGTACCGGTTCGGCGCCGGAACCTTTCGCCACGTCCTCGGCGCCGCCCCGGATACCGCGCACCGGTGGCGCCGCGTCGGATGTACTGCGCCGCGCGGCGGCACGCTGACCTCACCGGGGTGCCGGGCGGCGCACCGCGTCCGCGTGGTGCCGGAACCGGCCCGGCACCCGGGCCGCGGAGGCACAAGACATCGGCCCCCGCGGCCCGGGTACGCCGTGCTCCCGGCCAGGCGGACGCCGCGACCGCGGCGTCCGCGTCCCCGCCGGCGTCCGGCCGGACGCCGTGAAGTCGGCTCAGACGCCCGCGCCCAGCGCCGAGTTGATCCGCTGCGCGTCGCCGCAGACGATCAGCAGGGCGCCGGCCCGTGCCTGGGCCACCGACAGGGCGGAGGCGGTGTCGGATTCCGGTCCTCCGTTGACGGCGACCACGACGACGGGCCGCGTGCCGGCGCGCTCGGCGGCCTGGGCGTCGGCGTAGAACACGTCGTCTCCGGAGTCGTGTTGAGCCCAGTAGGAGGCTTCGCCGAAGGACAGTTCGTGGGTAGCCCACGGGTGCGGCTCGCCGGTGGTAATCACCAGCATGTCACCGGGGGCACGGCCCGAGTCCAGCAGCAGGTCCACAGCCTCTTCGGCGGCGTCGAGCGCCCCCTCGGCCAAGGCGGGTATCAGCTGGAGCTGCGGGGTGGCCGCGTCGGCAGCGGGCGGGCCCGCGGGAACGGGCTTGGCCGCGTCGCGCGGTGTGCGCTGTGCCGGCGGCGCGGGCCGTGGCGGGCCCGGACGGCCGGGACGCGACGAAGCCGCGGGGCGGGGACCGGGTACGGGGCGGGGGTCGGCGCTATGCGGGGACCCTGGGCACTCTCGTGAATCTGAGGCTCCTCGGGAATGAGAGGCATGAGCTGATTTTTATCAAACATTGGTACGGCTCGCGCCGTCGGGTGGCACATGAGTGCGAGCGGTCCGTCAGAAGTCGAAGCCGAGCTGGCCCTCGATCTCCGGAACACGCCCTTCCGTACAGCTGCGGACCTTCTTGAGATGCCGCCACTGGGGCAGCGCATCAAGATACGCCCACGACAACCGGTGGTACGGAGTGGGTCCCCGAACCTCCAGTGCGGCCCGGTGCACGGGCGACGGGTACCCGGCGTTGTCCGCGAAACCGAAGTCTGCATGGTCGAGGCCGAGTTCGGCCATCCTCGTGTCGCGCTGGACCTTGGCGATCACCGAGGCCGCCGCGACGGCCACACACGACTGGTCGCCCTTGATGACCGTACGGACCCTCCAGGGCGTTCCGAGATAGTCGTGCTTGCCGTCGAGGATCACCGCGTCCGGCCGGACCGGCAGCCCTTCCAGCGCGCGCCCCGCCGCCAGCCGCAGGGCGGCCGTCATCCCGAGGTCGTCGATCTCCTCGGGGAGGCGTGCCCCAGGGCGTACGAGGTCACCCAGCTCCGCAGTGTCTCGGCGAGCACGGTGCGCCGCCTGACGGTCAGCAGCTTGGAGTCGGTGAGACCTTCGGGGGCCGGCGCAGTCCGGTGACCGCCGCGCAGACGGTGACAGGGCCGGCCCAAGCGCCGCGCCCCACCTCGTCGACACCTGCAACGATCTTCGCCCCGGTCGTGGCGCGCAGTGAGCGCTCGACGGTGTGGGTAGGTGGTTCGTACGGCATGGCGCTCTTAGCGTACGCCGCCCGGCGCGGCCGTCGACACCCGGTCCCCGGGCGGCGCCGACGGCTCCGCCGTGCTCCGGTCAGGGCCGTCCGGCCGGAGCAGCGGAACCATCAACTGGTCGATCATCTGCTCCAGATCGTCGTCCGGCCATTCACTGCCGCACACCTTCGACCGGTACATCATCATCGACGGAACGGCGTCGAAGACATACCCGTTCGCCGCTTCGGCGCGCACCTCGCCCCGCTCGATTCCGCGCTCGATCACCTTGCGGAGCATCTTGAGGGTCGGCTCGATGACCCCTTCGAAGATGACGGCGTGGAAGCGCTCCGCCTGTTCCGAGTCACATTCGTAAATCACCGACCGGACGGCGAATCCCGACCGCGAGAACATCGCGTCGCGGGCCCGTCGGCACAGGTCCAGCAGATCGTCACGCACGCTTCCCAGATCCGGTACCTCGTCGAACCGCGGCAGTCCGGTGCGCAGGGCGTCCTCGACCAGATCCTCCTTGGACGGCCAGCGCCGGTAGACGGCGGCCTTCCCGGTCTGGGCGCCCGCGGCGACGCCCTCCATCGTCAGGCCGTTCCAGCCGACCGTACTGAGCTGCTCCAGGGCGGCGTCGAGGATCGCGCGCTCCAGCACGGCACCGCGGCGACGGGACGCGGCGGTCGGAGCCTGGGTGGCCACCCAGCTCGAAGAAACCATCTGACTCTCTCCAACGAGCAGAGGAAGCGGGCATTCGGGGATGAAGTGCGCACCGCACGGCGACTGAGGGGACACGCCGATGACACCGACTTAAGTGAACGCTTGCGTTCACTGTCGGAGGCTCCTACGGTTGACGCAACAGTGAACGCGAGCGTTCACTGACGCACTCGTGGGGGATCCATAGTGACAACCTCTCCTTTGACTCAAGACCGGAAGCCAGGTGCGGCCCGCCGGGAAGGACGTCCCGGCCTCGCGCTCACCGTCATCGCGGCCTGCCAACTCATGGTGGTACTCGATACGACGATTGTGAACATCGCGCTGCCGCATATCCAGAACGCTCTCGAGTTCAGCACCACCGAACTCACCTGGGTGGTCAGCGCGTACACCCTGACCTTCGGCGGCATGCTGCTCCTGGGCGGCAGGGCCGGCGACATCCTCGGCCGCCGCCGGGTCTTCATGACCGGCATCCTGCTGTTCACCTTCGCCTCGCTGCTCGGCGGGCTCGCCCAGGAGCCATGGCAGCTGCTGGCCGCCCGCGTCCTCCAGGGCGTCGGCGGGGCCATCGCCTCGCCCACGTCGCTGGCGCTCATCACCACCACGTTCCCGGAGGGCCCGAACGCAATCGCGCCTTCGGCATCTTCGCCGCGGTCTCCGCGGGCGGCGGCGCCATCGGCCTGCTCGCGGGCGGCATGCTCACCGAGTGGCTCGACTGGCGGTGGGTGCTCTTCGTCAATGTGCCGATCGGCCTGCTGATCGCCGTACTCGCCCCGATGTACATCAACGAGTCGGAGCGGCATACCGGCCGTTTCGACATCGCGGGCGCGGTGACGTCGACGGCCGGTATGGCCTCGCTCGTCTACGGCTTCATCCGCGCGGCCGAGGAAGGCTGGCGGGACAGCGTGACCATCGGCTCCTTCGCGGCCGCCGTGGTCCTGCTGGTGGCCTTCGCGGTCATCGAGTCCCGGGCAAGGGAACCGATCACCCCGCTGCGGATGTTCACCGACCGCAACCGCGCGGGCACGTATGTGATCATGCTCAGCCTGGCCGCGGCGATGTTCGGCATGTTCTTCTACATCGTCCTCTTCGTGCAGAACGTGCTCGGATACAGCCCCATCGAGGCCGGTCTCGCCTTCCTGCCGGTCACGGTCGTGATCGCGCTGGGGGCAGGCCTGTCGCAGCGGTTCCTTCCCGTGTTCGGCCCCAAGCCGTTCATGCTCGTGGGCTCCGCGCTCGCCGCGATCGGACTGGCCTGGCAGACGCTGATCACGTCCGACAGCTCCTACGTCGGCGGCATCCTCGGCCCCATGCTGATCTTCGGCTTCGGTATGGGCCTGAACTTCGTGACGCTGACGCTCACCGCGGTCTCCGGCGTGGCCCAGAACGAGGCCGGTGCCGCGTCGGGGCTGCTCAACGCGACCCAGCAGGTGGGCGGGTCGGTCGGACTCGCCCTTCTGACGACGGTGTTCGGCACGGCCAGCAAGGACGAGGCGCAGAAGCTGGTCCCGGACTTCCTCGCCGAAGGAACGGCGGAACAGAAGGCGGAGTTCGCCCAGACGCACCAGCTGCCCGCGCCCTGGGGGCACGAGGTCCTCGCTGAGGGCATCTCCACGGCCTTCATCCCGGCCGCCGCGATGGCCGTACTCGCCCTGGCGACGGCCTGGTTCGTCATCCGGGTCCGCAAGAGCGACCTGGAGGCCCTGTCCGGCTCGGCCGGTCCGGGCCTGGGCTGAGCGGCGAACAGTACGGATCCGGCCCGGCAGCCCGTCGGCCGACGTCCTCGGACTCGGCCGGCGGACGCCGGGCCGGACCGCGTCGATCAGAGCGAGCAGCAACCCGAGCAGCACTCTCACCATCACCGCGACGACCCCCTTCCGGACTCGCTCCCTCACGAAAACACCCGTCTACACGTGTCAGACGTCATGTCCCGCGTCCCATGCCTCACACGGTGGATGTACGGACAACGAGCGGACGGTCACGGAGAGTTCCCAGGATGCACGGAGAGTTGTGGAATCGGTCTTCAGGCCGTGGCCCGCATCCACTCCGGCAGAGGCTCGACCCGGTCGGCCCACTCGGCGGGCGGTGCTCCCGCCTTCCCGGCCGCCACCACTCCGCCCACGATGGCGCAGGTCGTGTCGACGTCGCCGCCCACCTGCGCGGTCGTCCAGAACGCCCGCTCGAAGTCGCCGAGCGCCCGGGCCGCCGACCAGAGTGCGAAGGGCACGGTGTCGTGTGCGGTCGTACGCCGTCCGCAGCCGAGGACCGCCGCGACGGTGCCCGCGTCCGCGTAGTCGAGCATGTCCCTGGCCCGGCGCAGTCCCGCGCCGACCGCGCTCCTCGCGGGCACCAGCGCGACGACTCCGTCGAGCAGCTCCTCGGCGCGGGGCGGCCCGCCGGGCGCGGCAACCAGCGCGGCCGCCGCGGCGACGGCCATGGCACCGACCACGGCCTCACGGTGCTGATGCGTGGGGTAGGCGGAGATCTCGGCCTGATGGGTGGCCTGCTCCGGATCATCCGCGTACCAGGCGCCCAGCGGCGCGATCCGCATCGCGGCGCCGTTGCCCCACGACCCCTGCCCGTCGAAGAGCGCGGCGGCGAGTTCCCGCCAGTCGCCGCCTTCCCGGACCAGCCTCAGCAGCCGGTTGACCGCGGGCCCGTAACCCCGGTCGAAGTCGTGATGCGTGGCGAAGGACAGCGCGAGGGCGTCCTGCTCGATCCGGTGGTGCGTGGCGAGGACGGAGACGACGGAGCACGCCATCTCGGTGTCGTCCGTCCACTGCCAGGGCCCCTGCGGCAGTTCGCGCCGCTTGAGCAGCGGGTAGTTCACGGGCACGAAGAACTGGGAGCCGAGCGCGTCCCCCACGGACACACCGCGCAGGCTGGCCAGGGCGCGCTCCAGGCGCCCGGCGGGTGAGGAATCAGCGGTCATCGCTGCCACTCTATCCGGTGCCCCCTCCGTCATCCGGTGATCCCGTACGGCTCCGGATCCCGCCAGCGCACAAAAGGCCGGTCGAGGGTGTACCTGTCGTTCTCCCCCAGAACGAGCATCCGCATCTCCGCGTTCCCCGGGTTGGCGAGCGACTCGAACTCCGCCACCGTCCAGTGGAACCAGCGCATGCAGAACAGCCGCATGGCCAGTCCATGGGTGACGATGAGAACGTTCGGGGGTGGTCCGGTTCCTCGAAGCTGCGGAACAGGCTCTCCAGGAAACCACCGACACGGTCGTAGACATCGGCCCCGGACTCACCCTGTGCGAACCGGTAGAAGAAGTGCCCGTAGGCGTCGCGGTAGGCCTTCTGCAGGCGTACGTCCTCCCGCTCCTGCCAGTTTCCCCAGTCCTGCTCGCGCAGCCGGGGCTCCTCGCGTACACGTATCCGCCCCGGGTCGAGCCGGAAGACGCCCAGCGTCTGGTGTGTACGGCGGTAGGGGAGACATACACGCTGACGCGCTCGTCGCCGAAGAGTTCCCGCAACCGCTCTCCCGTCTCGTCGGCCTGCTTCCTGCCCCGCTCGGTCAGAGCCAGGGCGTGATCGGGTTCGCGCTCGTAGACGGAGTCATCAACATTGCCCGTTGATTCGCCGTGTCGGACAAGGACGATGCGCCGTGGTCGTGCCATGCCGAAACCCTAGATCGAGTGACGGCCGAACGAGCACTCGTGCGGACCCCTTACGGCGTAGGTCACACACGTTCCCCACCTCCGGTCACGCGGAGTGTGCCATTTCGCGTCCGGCCGTCAGACCGTCCAGGTCGTATCCATCTCCACGATGTCCCCCGCGAGGGCGGCGACGTCGGCCTCCGTCTGCGCCCTCAGGGCGAGGCGCTCCACTCGCTCGGTGCGGTACTTGCCGTGTTCGGCGGCCGCCCGCCACATCGACAGCACCAGGAACTCATGCCCGGGCGCCTCTCCGAACAGTCCCCGGATCATGCCGGGTGAGCCGGCCATGGCCGGGTTCCAGACCTTCTCCTGCATCAGCACGAAGTGTTCCGCCCGCTCCTCGTGCACGCGGCACAGCGCCACCCTGAGCAGGTCGGCGTCGGTGAACCGCGGTTCGAAGCCGGTCTTCACATCGAAGCGGTGGTCGAAGAGCCTGACCTGGGCGTCCTTGAACGTGCCCGACTGCGCCGCCGCGAGCCGGTCGTGGGAGCGCGCCATGAACGAGTCGTAGAAGGCACGGCTCTCCCAGAAGGAGAAGATGTGCGCCACGTCCGGCCGCCCGCGGCTCCAGCCTCCGCCCTGCCCGCGAAACCCCGGCTCCCCCAGAAGCCCCGCCCACTTCCGCTGCCCCCGCTCGAACCCGCGGCGGTCCACCACGGTGCAGCGAATCCACTTGACCAGCACCGCGCCATCGTAAGCGCAGAAGGCGTGGCACCGGTCACCCGCGTGGTGACTGCTTACCTGCGTTCGCCGCCCCGCGCGTGGCAGGATGGACAACCTGTCACAAAGGCCCGGCAGTTGCGGTGTGCGGGCAGGACGGTCACGGGGAAGGGGAAGACTGGTGGACGGCCTCAACAAGGGCATTCGCAAGGTCGAGATCGCGCTGAAGTGGGATCCGAGTCCGGCGGGGCAGCCCTCCACGGATCTGGATCTCGTCGCCGCGCCCTACCTGGCGGACGCCCCTCACGGCGATCCCGCGTACGTCGTGCACTTCGACAGCCGCTCCCCGGACGGCACCATCACGCTGAACCGGGACAGCAAGGACGGCAAGGGCTTCGGCTACGACGAGGTCATGACGCTGGAGCTGGACCGGCTCGACCAGCGGTACGGGCGTGTGGTGGTCGGCGTCGTCATCCAGCAGCACCAGGGACGCCGGACGTTCTCCGGCGTGGGCAACGTCGGGCTGCGCATCCGCGAGGGCTACACCGTGCTCGCGGAGGACGACTTCGGCGGTGTCCTCGGGGCCACCGCGGCCACGGTCGCGGAGTTCGTCCGGGACGGGGCGGGTCCCTGGGAGTTCCGCGCCGGTGTGCAGGGCTTCGAGGGCGACCCGGCGGCGTTCAGCCGTGAGATGGGGTCCGCACGCCGCTCCTGACCTGCGAGAACGCCGGAGGGCGGCGGCGCCGGGATTCCGGCGCCGCCGCCCTCCGCTGTCCTCACCCCGGGCGGCGCCCGGGGTGTCAGCCACGTCAGCTGCAGCCGCTGGTCGAGCCGCAGCCCTCGCAGATGTAGCAGGAACCGGCGCGCTGCATCTTCGTACCGCAGGAGAAGCACAGCGGGGCGTCGGCCTGGATGCCCAGCTGCATCTCGACCAGCTCGGCGCTGGTGTGGGCCTGCTTCGGGGCCGGCTCGACCGCCTGGGCCTCGGCCTTCGGCGCGGCCACCGCCTTCAGCTCCTGGGCGCGCGGCGCCGACTGGGCCAGGCCCTCGACGTCGAGCTCGTCCTCGGACGGCTCGTACGAACCCGTCTCCAGGTGCCGCTGGCGCTCCTCGGCGGAGTGGATGCCGAGTGCGGAGCGCGTCTCGAAGGGCAGGAAGTCCAGCGCCAGGCGGCGGAAGATGTAGTCGACGATCGACTGCGCCATCCGCACGTCCGGGTCGTCCGTCATACCGGCCGGCTCGAAGCGCATGTTGGTGAACTTCGAGACGTACGTCTCCAGCGGCACGCCGTACTGGAGGCCCACCGAGACGGCGATGGAGAACGCGTCCATCATGCCCGCGAGGGTCGAACCCTGCTTCGACATCTTCAGGAAGACCTCGCCGAGACCGTCGTCAGGGTAGGAATTGGCGGTCATGTAACCCTCGGCGCCACCGACCGTGAAGGAGGTGGTGATGCCGGGACGGCCCTTCGGGAGGCGCTTGCGGACAGGGCGGTACTCGACCACCTTCTCGACGGCGGCCCGGATCGTCTCCTCGGCCTTCCCGGTGACCTCGGCCTTCTCCTTCTCCTTGGTCTTCGCGGAGAGCGGCTGGCCGACCTTGCAGTTGTCGCGGTAGATGGCGAGCGCCTTGACGCCCAGCTTCCAGGCCTCGAAGTAGATCTCCTCGACCTCCTCGACGGTCGCCGTCTCCGGCATGTTGACCGTCTTGGAGATGGCGCCGGAGATCCAGGGCTGGATCGCGGCCATCATGCGGACATGGCCCATCGGGGAGATGGCGCGCTCGCCCATGGCGCAGTCGAACACCTCGTAGTGGTCCTGCTTGAGACCGGGGGCGTCGATCACATTGCCGTTGTCGGCGATGTGGGCGACGATCGCCTCGATCTGCTCCTCCTGGTAGCCCAGGCGGCGCAGGGCCTGCGGGACGGTGCCGTTGACGATCTGCATCGAGCCGCCGCCGACCAGCTTCTTGAACTTCACCAGCGCCAGGTCGGGCTCGACTCCGGTGGTGTCGCAGGACATCGCCAGGCCGATGGTGCCGGTCGGGGCGAGCACGGACGCCTGCGCGTTGCGGAAGCCGTTCTTCTCGCCGACACGGACCACGTCCTGCCAGGCCTCGGTGGCGGCGGCCCACACCGGGGAGTCCAGGTCGTCCATGCGCACGGCGGTGCCGTTGGCGTCGGCGTGCTGCTTCATGACGCGCTTGTGGGCGTCGGCGTTGCGGGCGTAGCCGTCGTACGGGCCGACGATCGCGGCGAGTTCGGCGGAGCGGCGGTACGCCGTACCCGTCATCAGGGAGGTGATGGCGCCGGCGAGGGCGCGGCCGCCCTCGGAGTCGTACGCGTGGCCGGTCGCCATCAGCAGGGCGCCCAGGTTGGCGTAGCCGATGCCGAGCTGGCGGAAGGCACGGGTGTTCTCGCCGATCTTCTGGGTCGGGAAGTCCGCGAAGCAGATCGAGATGTCCATCGCGGTGATGACCAGCTCGACGACCTTCTGGAAGCGCTCGGTCTCGAACGACTGGTTGCCCTGGCCGTCGTCCTTGAGGAACTTCATCAGATTCAGCGAGGCGAGGTTGCAGGACGTGTTGTCCAGGTGCATGTACTCGCTGCACGGGTTCGACGCGGTGATCCGGCCGGACTCCGGGCAGGTGTGCCAGTTGTTGATCACACCGTCGTACTGGATACCCGGGTCGGCACAGGCCCAGGCGGCCTCGGCGAGCTTGCGGAAGAGCGCCTTGGCGTCGACCTCCTCGATGACCTCGCCGGTCATCCGGGCGCGCAGACCGAACTTGCCGCCCTGCTCGACCGCCTGCATGAACTCGTCGTTGACACGGACCGAGTTGTTGGCGTTCTGGTACTGGACGGAGGCGATGTCGTCGCCGCCCAGGTCCATGTCGAAGCCCGCGTCGCGCAGGACGCGGATCTTCTCCTCTTCCTTCACCTTGGTCTCGATGAAGTCCTCGATGTCCGGGTGGTCCACGTCGAGGACGACCATCTTGGCCGCGCGGCGGGTGGCGCCGCCGGACTTGATGGTGCCGGCGGAGGCGTCGGCCCCGCGCATGAAGGAGACCGGTCCGGAGGCGTTGCCGCCGGAGGACAGCAGTTCCTTGGAGGAACGGATCCGGGAGAGGTTCAGGCCGGCGCCGGAGCCGCCCTTGAAGATCATGCCCTCCTCCTTGTACCAGTCGAGGATCGACTCCATGGAGTCGTCGACGGCCAGGATGAAGCAGGCGGAGACCTGCTGCGGCTGGGGCGTGCCCACGTTGAACCACACGGGGCTGTTGAAGCTGAAGACCTGGTGCAGGAGGGCGTACGCCAGCTCGTGCTCGAAGATCTCGGCGTCCTCGGGCGAGGCGAAGTACCTGTGGTCCTCACCGGCCTTCCGGTACGTCTTCACGATGCGGTCGATGAGCTGCCTGAGGCTCACCTCGCGCTGCGGGGTGCCCACGGCGCCCCGGAAGTACTTGCTGGTGACGATGTTGACCGCGTTCACCGACCAGAAGTCGGGGAACTCGACGCCGCGCTGCTCGAAGTTGACCGAGCCGTCGCGCCAGTTGGTCATGACGACGTCACGGCGCTCCCAGGCCACCTCGTCGTACGGGTGGACTCCGGGAGTGGTGTGGATGCGCTCCACTCGCAGTCCCTTGCCGGCCTTGTTGCTCTTGGCTCGGGAACTCCGTGCCGGACCGCTCGCCGTCTCTGTCATGCCGCCTCCCTGTACGGGCAAAAACGCCCTGAAGTGCCCCGATTGTTCCCGTGGCACGGTGTTCTGTCTGGTGCTGCGGGCACCACTGATCCGCCCGCAGCAGGTTTTCTCATCGCCGCTCGTCGCCGCCCGGCCGGTCCCCGCGCGTGATGCGCCGGGGCCGGTCCGCCGTCAGCCGGTGGCGGGAGTGGGCAGGGGACCTGGGCGGTCCCGCTGTCGTCTTCCTGGCCCTCCGGGACGACTCCCTCGCCGTTCCCGTCGTCCACAGCGGGCCGCTCCGCCCGCCGGAGCTCCACGATCGCGGCCTCGAAGTCCTCGAGCGAGTCGAACGCCCGGTAGACGGACGCGAACCGCAGATAGGCGACGAGGTCGAGTTCCTGCAATGGGCCGAGAATGGCCAGCCCCACGTCGTGAGTGGTCAGCTCGGCGCTCCCGGTGGCCCGCACCGCCTCCTCGACGCGCTGCCCGAGCTGGGCGAGGGCGTCCTCGGTGACGGGGCGCCCCTGGCACGCTTTGCGCACACCGTTGATCACCTTGGTGCGGCTGAAGGGCTCGGTGACTCCGGACCGCTTCACCACCATGAGCGAACACGTCTCCACGGTCGTGAAACGACGGGAGCAGTCCGGACACTGGCGGCGCCTGCGGATCGACGTGCCGTCGTCGGTCGTACGGCTGTCGACGACACGGCTGTCGGGGTGCCTGCAGAAGGGGCAGTGCATGAACTCCCAACCCTCCTCACAGCAGACTCAATGGCCTCACGCGGCCTCTTGGGCCTCACGAAGCAGCACCAGCATAGGCGATCGCGGAGGGCGCGGAGACCCGGGGACCACAACTTCTGGGCTGCTGCGGCAATCCAACCACTAGATGTGGGGATTGGCTTATACATCCACACCCTGCACGCGTGTCGCGCGCGGAGGGCCGGGCACGAGGCGCCGGAGCGCCGCGCAACGCGAAGATGCCGCGCGGAGGCGGGCAGGGCGCGTACGACTTCCGAAGTGAGCGGGGGCCGCTTCACGGGGTACGGAGCACCCGATGGCACACTGAGCCCCAGTACGCCGGGGCCCGGCCTCGGCGGTGAAGAGTACAACAATGGGCCCGTTTGTCCGGCAGGAAGCGTGGCGACCAATACACCTCAATGAGAGATCGCGTCCAACAATTCGCGATTTTTCACTCGAACGTGTGTTTGGCGCAACCTTTCGAAAGCTACTACCGTTGTGCTGCAGGGAGACCATCGAGAGGGGCCGACGTGACCACCACCGCAGACAGTGCCGCCATCACTGCCCAGGACCGCCCCCAGGGCCGGATCGAGCCGGTGCATGCGATGAACGAAGCCACGAATCCCGAGGGCACAAGCGCTCCCTCCCGGGCAGGCCTCCGGGCATCCGGGCCGACAGCTCGGGGCTCACCGACCGCCAGCGCCGGGTGATCGAGGTCATCAGGGACTCCGTGCAGCGGCGCGGCTACCCGCCGTCGATGCGTGAGATCGGCCAGGCGGTCGGTCTCTCCAGCACCTCGTCGGTGGCCCATCAGCTGATGGCCCTGGAGCGCAAGGGCTTCCTGCGCCGGGACCCGCACCGCCCGCGCGCCTACGAGGTGCGTGGCTCCGACCAGGCCGCCTCCGTGCAGCCCACGGACACCGCGGGCAAGCCGGCGGCGTCGTACGTGCCGCTGGTCGGCCGTATCGCCGCCGGTGGGCCCATCCTCGCCGAGGAGTCCGTCGAGGACGTCTTCCCCTGCCCCGGCAGCTCGTCGGTGACGGTGAGCTGTTCGTCCTGAAGGTCGTGGGTGACTCCATGATCGAGGCCGCCATCTGTGACGGCGACTGGGTCACGGTCCGCCGCCAGCCGGTCGCCGAGAACGGTGACATCGTGGCGGCCATGCTCGACGGCGAGGCGACCGTCAAGCGCTTCAAGCGTGAGGACGGCCATGTCTGGCTGCTCCCGCACAACGCGGCCTACGAGCCGATCCCGGGCGACGACGCGACCATTCTGGGCAAGGTGGTGGCCGTTCTGCGCCGCGTCTGAGCCGGCGCGGGGCGGCCTCCACGCCTGCCCCGCCCTTCGACCGGGCCCCGGGACCCCTGCGCCGGTTCCGGGGTCCTGTGCTGTCCGGAACACCGCGCGGGCGTACCCGTACCGACAGGGCGCCCCGTGCGGCGTCCGGTCCAGGCCGATGGGCCACCGGGCGCCCGACCGCCCCAAGGGCGTTCGAACCTCCGGTGGCGGCGTTTCTCTCCGGGCGCCCGCCGCGCTGGCGAAGGGCGCCCCGCGTCTGTCGCGCCCGCTCACTCTGCCGTCTGCTGGGCCTTCGCCGCCGCGTCGATCGCCGTCAGCGACTTCCTGACCTGGTTGCGGTCCGTGGTGTACCAGAAGTCGGGCAGCGACGCCTTCAGATAGCTGCCGTAACGGGCCGTGGCCAGCCGCTGGTCCAGTACGGCCACCACGCCCCGGTCGCCCGACGCGCGTACGAGGCGGCCTGCGCCCTGTGCCATGAGCAGCGCCGCGTGGGTGGCGGCGACCGCCATGAAGCCGTTGCCGCCGGATTCCTCCACGGCCTTCTGGCGGGCGCTCATCAAAGGGTCGTCCGGGCGCGGGAAGGAATCTTGTCCATGACCACCAGCTGGCAGCTCGGGCCCGGTACGTCCACGCCCTGCCAGAGCGACAGCGTGCCGAAGAGGCACGTCTGCGGGTCGGCCGCGAAGTTCTTGATCAGTTCGCCGAGCGTCTCCTCCCCTGGAGGAGGATCGGGAACTCCGGAATGCGGGAGCGCAGCTCCTCGGCGGCGAGTTGCGCCGCCCGCATCGAGGAGAACAGCCCCAGCGTGCGGCCGCCCGCCGCCTGGATCAGTTCCGTGAGCTCGTCCAGCATGTCACCGCGATCGCCGTCACGGGCCGGGCGTGCCAGATGCTTCGCGACGTAGAGGATGCCCTGCCGGGGGTAGTCGAACGGCGATCCGACATCGACGCCCTTCCACTGGGGAAGGTCGTCCCTTCGGCGCCCTCGGGGCCGAGCCCCAGGACGCCCCCACCCCGTTGAAGTCGCCGCCCAGCTTCAGTGTCGCGGAGGTCAGGACCACGGAGCGGTCCGTGAAGAGCTTCTCCCGCAGCAGGCCCGACACGGACATGGGGGCGACCCGCAGGGACGCACCGAAGCGGTCGTGCCGCTCGTACCAGACGACGTCCCATTCCGAACCGTGCGTGATCCGCTCCGCCACGTCGTGGACGCTCTCCACGGAGGCCAGGGCCTGCTTACGGACCGCGTCCTCGTCCTGGACGGACTTGTCGCGGGTGCTCCCGATCGCGGAGATCACGGTGCGGCAGGCGTCGCGCAGCGCCATGAGCGCGTATCCGAGATCCTCCGGGATCTCCTCCAGCCGGCCGGGAAGAGCCAGCTCCATCAGCCGCTCGAACCCTTCGGCGGCGGTCTGGAGCTGGTCGGCCGCCTTCTCGTTGACCAGCTTGGCGGCGCGCCGCACGGCTCGGTTGACCTGCCCGGGGTGAGCTCTCCCGTGGCGACTCCGGTGACCCTGGACACCAGCTCATGGGCCTCGTCGACGATCAGCACCTCGTGCTGCGGCAGCACCGGCGCGCCCTCGATGGCGTCGATCGCGAGCAGGGCGTGATTGGTGACGATCACCTCGGCCAGCTTGGCGCGCTCGCGGGCCGCCTCCGCGAAGCACTCGGCGCCGTAGGCGCACTTCGTGGCGCCCAGGCACTCCTGGACGAGACCGACACCTGGGACCAGGCCCGGTCGGACACGCCCGGCGTGAGGTCGTCGCGGTCCCCGGTCTCCGTCTCGTCGGACCAGTCACGCAGGCGCAGGAGGTCCTGGCCCAGTTTGCTGGTGGGCGCGGCCGCCTCGAACTGGTCGAAGAGGCCTTCCTCCTCGTCCTGGGGCACGCCCTCGTGGAGCCGGTGCAGACACAGGTAGTTGGACCGGCCCTTGAGCATCGCGAACTCCGGGCGGCGGCGCAGCAGGGGATGCAGGGCATCCACCGTGCGCGGCAGGTCTCGCTCCACCAGCTGGCGCTGCAGGGCCAGCGTGGCCGTCGCCACGACGACCCGCTCTCCTGCGCGAGCGCGGGCACCAGATATCCGAGTGACTTTCCGGTTCCGGTGCCGGCCTGGACCAGCAGATGGGCGCTGTCGTCGATCGCCTCGGCGACGGCTTCGGCCATGGTCACCTGGCCGGGACGCTCCGTACCGCCGACGGCGGTGACGGCAGCGTGCAGGAGTTCGGGGAGTGAGGGCTTCGTCATAGCGCGACCACCCTACGACCCGGCACTGACATTCGTGCGATCACGGCGGGCACCGGAGGTGCGATCAAGACGGGGCTCCTCTGCGAGGCGGGGTGGGGGTGACGGGTGGGGGTGGGGGTGTGGCCTGCGACCGGAAGGGCTGGTGCGGAGCGGCCGGCCGGGAAATTGCCGCGGCGCGAGTGGGAACCGCGACGGCGCGGCCGGTGTACCACATGTGAAAGAGCAGTGACAGAGCGCTACATCAGATGACACAGGGACCGGTCGCGGACCATGAGGGCCGCTCGCTTGGTGGGCATGTCGGTCTCGGCAGAGAAGTAGAAGCCGGCGTTGAGGAAGGCGGTGACGGAGGGAATGTTGCGAAGGTCGGGCTCCGCGACGACGCGTGGCGAGGCGGGCGTCCTGGCCAGGGCGAGGTCGGCGACCGCTCTGAGCAGGATGCTGCCCAGGCCCCGCCCCGGTCGCCGACGGCACCGATGAGGACGTGCAGACCGGTGTCGTGCGGGAGGGCCGGATAGTGGTGGGCCAGGGGTCGAGATCCGCGCGGTAGATCTCCCAGTAGCTCATCGGCATGCCCTCCAGCAGTCCTATGCACGGGACGCTGCGTCCGTCACCGGCGAGCTGGGACCGTACGTAGTCGGCGGTCACGGCCGGTGGTCCGGCGAGTTCCCAGAACCGGGCGACGGCCGGGTCGTTCATCCACCGCGCCAGGACGGGGAGATCGCGTTCGATACGGACGGGGGCGAGCCGGAAGCGGCCCGCGGGGTGCCGACCGTGCCCCAGTCGCCGATGTGGGCGGAGATCATGAGTGGAGGGGTTGGTGATGGTGACATAGACGGACTGGGTGTCGACCGGGCCGACGAGTTCGTCGAGGCCGTGCAGGCGGGTCAGCAGATTCGCCTTGCAGCGCAGGACGGGTGAGTCGAGCAGGCGGGCGGGCAGCGTGCTGCGCGTACGGGCCGGCCCGGTGGAGATTCCGGCGAGGAATCCGCGGAGGGCGTCGAGCAGGAGCCGTTCGTCGGCCAGGCGTTGGGATCCCAGGGCTCCGACGAGCCCGAAGACGTTGTTGATACCCAGGTAGTAGGCGAAGCGTTCGTCGGTGACCTCGTCGGAGACGAAGGTGTCGCTGTGCTCTCCGATGCCGGGGAGCCGGGCGTCGAGTTCCGCGCGTCGCGACGCGCGGAAGTAGTAGCCCTGGTTGTCCCGGTAGCGGCCGCCCGTGGGCCAGCCGTCGCTGTCCAGCAGGAGCAGGCTGTTCTGCTGATGTGCTTCGAGGGCGATGCCGGCTTCTCCGTCCAGCCACAGCACGGGCCGCACGATGTGTTCGAGGTACCGCAGGAACCACTCGGCGGCAACGGCTTGGGACGGCCGTCCCGTTCGGGCGGCGAGGCGGGTGACGATCTCGGCAAGCCGGGACCCCGTACGGCCGTCAGGTCGGGGGCGCGGCGAGACGAGACCGGCGACACAGGCGACGTCGTCGTGCGGTGCGAAGGGTTGTGCCGGATCACGGCGTCGAGTCCCGGCACGGGGTCACCGTCCGGTGTGTTCACGGCGATCCAGGCGGGGTCGCGGACGATGTCGAAGCCCGGGTGTGCGGCCCGCCACTGCTGGGACAGTCCGGTGCGCAGCAGTCGGTGGACCTCGACACCTCGGTGGAGTTCCTTGCGGAGGTTCTCGCGGCGGGAGTTGGTGATGCGCAGGCCCAGCGAAAGTTTGAGCATGGCGGGAGCGCCGGTGCGGTGGACGGTGCGTACGGAGGAGGTGGGATACCAGGGGGCGCCGTGAGCACCGAGGTCACGGAGCAGTCCGGCGGCCAGCAGGGCGTTGGGCTCGGGACGGAGGTGGAGTTGGCGCAGTTGCCAGGGGTGCAGGGGCAGCGCGGCATAACCGTCGGGCAGCGGCAGTCCGGTGCCGGCGAGGCGTGCGGTGAGGTGGGTCGCGGTGACGAGGCGTCCGCCTTCGGTCCACGCGGAGTCGGTGGCGAGCAGAGAGGGGCGACAGCCATCCAGTGCAGAGGGAAGGAGCCGCGTGACTCGGGTGAGTACCGCTGTGCTTCGGCGTCGGAGAGGCCGTCGCGGTTCTTCGGGTCCGGGTGCAGCGGATGCCCGAGAACGAGTGCCTGTTCCGCGGCGAGGAAGAGGTCGGGGTGGTCGGCCGTGTTCTCCCGGCGGTCGCTGAGGAAGGCGGCAACCCGCCGGACGGAGTCGGCGACGCGCGCGACGAGGGCGGTGCCGTCATCGGCCGACGGACGTGCCGGTTCGTGGCTGCCGGCGTTCTCCGGGCTGTGGCCGGCGTCGTTGTTCCGGCCGAGGAGGTCGGCGTTCCCTCGGCTGTGGCCGCCGGCGAACTCCCGGTCGAGGAGGGCGGCATCCGCCTGGCCGGGGAGGGCGGCGTTCGCCCGACTGTGGGCTCCGGCGTTCTCCCGGCTGAGGAGGGCGGCGAGCAGGACCGCGTCGACCGGTGGGGCGGAAGCCGGGACGTCGGCCAGACGGGGCAGGCCGAAGCGGTGCATGTCGGTCGGGGACCAGTACAGGACGGGGACGAGCAGGGCCGTGCCGCCGGCCGGGAGGAGAGACGCAGCACGTCACCGTCCGGGGCGGGGACACCGGTCTCGCGTACCCAGCAGCGCAGGAGGTTCTCCACGGCCGCCGCCTGGGCCGCCGTGTCCGGGTCGGGGTGGTCCAGGAAGCCGGCGCCGATGCTCGTGAGCCACTCGGTCTGGGGCGGCTCTCCGTCCTGGTGGGGAACGAGGGGGTTCGTGCGGTCGGCCGGTGTGGGGGTGGTATGCAAGGGCGGGTCCTCGGGGAGCGGTCCGGGTGGTGCGGTGACGGTCCGGGAGCGCGGTGTCCGGCCGCCGGCCCGGCCGGGCGCGACGGCGATCGCAGACACGGGGCGCCCGGTGCGGCTGGTGACGGTGGGCGAAGTGGTGACAAGGAGGAATCCGCGCGCGGGGCGGCGGTCCCCCACCGCTACCAACCGCGGACCGCCCGCCGGGTTACGGGATGCCACGGGATCCCTGGCCGGGTGGGCCGGCAACTCCCGGTCGCCTGCCTCAAATCGGCGGATCTCCGGACGATCGGCCAGGTCAGGCGGCTTGTAGCCGAACCGTTGCCGTTCCGTCGGATGTCCCCCCAGCGAGCGCATAGTCTGTGATGCCGTTCCCGAAGGCCGTGGGAGCGCCTCTCGTATCCGGTGCGGATCGGGGCGGGATCACGGCCGAAGCGCCAAGTCTCGTTCATTCCAGGGGAGTCAGATCATGCGATCCATACGTCCGTCGTTCACCGCTCGGCGAGGGCGGAGGGCTCGCCGGACCTCCCCGTTCTGGCCGCCGTCGCGCTCGCCTCGGCGCTCGCCCTCACCGCCACCGCCTGCAACTCGGGGGACGCCGATGCGGGCGGCGAGGAGTCGGCGACCGCCGCGGCAGACGACGGCAAGCTCAAGATCCCGGACGACATCAAGGACCAGCTCAAGGAACACGGGATCGACATAGACAAGTGGAAGGACGGCGCCTGGAAGGACTGGAGCAAGGACGACTGGCTGCGCGAGGCCCAGGACTACGTCAACCCGATCATCGAGGGCCTGTGGGACCCGGATCGCATGCGGGAAGCCGAGGAGCCTGACCAGGGGTCGACGAGAGCGACATCTCCGGTGACCAGGGCGTGACGGACCCGACCCCGGAGCCGGTGCAGGCCGAGGCGATTCCGGCCTCGTACCACGCCAACGCGCCCACGGCGGGCAAGGTGTTCTTCGACTCCCCGAGGGCACGATGGTCTGCTCGGCGACGGTCGTGCAGGACCCGGCCAACCCGGGCAAGTCCAACATGGTGTGGACGGCGGGCCACTGCGTGCACGCAGGCAAGAAGGGCGGCTGGTACCGCAACATCGCCTTCGTACCGTCGTACAACGACGCGGGCAAGTCGGCGAAGGAACTGGAGACCGCCCCCAAGGAGGAGGTCGCTCCCTACGGTGTCTGGTGGGGCGACTGGGCGCAGACCTCGGACCAGTGGATCGAGCAGGGCGGCTCGACGGGCGGTGACGGAGCCTCGTACGACTTCGCGGTCATCCATGTGACACCGGAGAAGGGTGGCGACGGCAAGTCGCTGGAGGAGACGGTCGGTTCGGCGCTGCCGGTGGACTTCAACGCTCCCGCGGTACAGAAGGTGAAGGACATGACGGCGATCGGCTACCCGGCCGCCCCGCCGTACGAGGGACAGACGCTGTACAGCTGCCAGGACAAGCCGGGACGGCTGTCGCTCAACGAGTCCGACCCGACGATGTACCGCATCGGGTGCAGCATGACCGCGGGTTCGTCCGGTGGCGGCTGGGTCACGACGGGCTCGGACGGGAAGCCGGCACTGGTGTCGAACACCTCCATCGGCCCGGTGACGTCGGGCTGGCTGGCCGGTCCGCGACTGGGCGACGACGCCAAGGGTGTGTACGACGCGGTCAGCGGGAAGTTCGCCGGTCAGTGACGGGGTGCGCCCGGTCCCGTGCCGTCATCACGCGTACGCGCACGGGACCGGGGCCCGGCGGCGAACATGAGCAGGACCTTCGGCGGTCGGTAATCCGCGCATGAGGAAGGCCCGCCTCCCTGCCGTGAGCAGGGGGCGGGCCTTCGCTCTGCCGTGTGTGGCTCAGCCGGCCGGGGTCGGGACGTACGGAGTGAGTTCCGCCGCCAGTTCCTCGTGCACCCGCACCTTGAGCAGGGTGCCCTCCGTGGTGTGCTCCTCGGAGATCACCTCGCCCTCGTCGTGGGCGCGGGCGACCAGCTTGCCGTGGGTGTAGGGCACGAGTGCCTCGATCTCCACGGACGGGCGGGGCAGCTCGTCGTCGATCAGTGCCAGCAGCTCCGTGATGCCCCGGCCGGTGCGGGCCGAGACCGCGATGGAGCGCTTCTCCATCCGCAGCATCCGCTGCAGGGTCAGCGGGTCGGCCGCGTCGGCCTTGTTGATCACGACGATCTCGGGTACGCCGGTGGCGCCGACGTCCCTGATCACCTCGCGCACGGCGGCCAGCTGCTCCTCCGGGGCCGGGTGCGAACCGTCCACCACGTGCAGGATCAGGTCGGCGTCGCCGACCTCCTCCATAGTGGAGCGGAACGCCTCGACCAGGTGGTGCGGCAGGTGCCGGACGAAGCCGACCGTGTCGGCCAGCGTGTACAGCCGGCCGCTCGGGGTCTCGGCCCGGCGCACGGTCGGGTCGAGGGTCGCGAACAGGGCGTTCTCGACCAGCACGCCCGCGCCCGTGAGGCGGTTGAGCAGCGAGGACTTGCCGGCGTTGGTGTAGCCCGCGATGGCGACGGACGGCACCTTGTGGCGCTTGCGCTCCTGGCGCTTGATCTCGCGGCCGGTCTTCATCTCCGCGATTTCCCGGCGCATCTTCGCCATCTTCTCGCGGATACGCCGCCGGTCCGTCTCGATCTTGGTCTCACCGGGACCACGGGTGGCGAGGCCGCCGCCCTTGCCGCCGCCCATCTGCCGGGACAGCGACTGACCCCAGCCGCGCAGTCGCGGCAGCATGTACTGCATCTGCGCGAGCGCGACCTGCGCCTTGCCCTCTCGGGACTTGGCGTGCTGGGCGAAGATGTCGAGGATCAGGGCCGTACGGTCGATGACCTTGACCTTGACGACGTCCTCGAGGTGGATCAGCTGGCCGGGGCTGAGCTCACCGTCGCAGACGACGGTGTCCGCGCCCGTCTCCAGCACGACGTCGCGCAGTTCCTGCGCCTTGCCCGAGCCGATGTAGGTGGCGGCGTCCGGCTTGTCGCGGCGCTGGATCACACCGTCGAGGACGAGGGCGCCGGCCGTCTCCGCGAGGGCGGCGAGCTCTGCCAGGGAGTTCTCCGCGTCCTGCACGGTTCCCGAGGTCCACACTCCGACGAGTACCACGCGCTCCAGGCGGAGCTGCCGGTACTCGACCTCGGTGACGTCCTCGAGTTCGGTGGAGAGGCCCGCGACACGGCGCAGGGCCGCGCGCTCGGAACGGTCGAACTGGTCGCCGTCCCGCTCTCCGTCGACATCGAGGCTCCAGGCGACGTCCTCTTCCATCAGGGCATCGGCCCGAAGACCCTCGGGGTAGGTGTGCGCGAGGCGCTTGGTGTCCTGGGAAGGGGAAGAAGAGGAGGTCATTGGGTCCTTACGTCGTCGGTGATCCGTCTGCGGTGACGGAGCCGGTCCACGGGACACTCCGTCACTGCCCACAACGTCCGGGGCGCCCGGGAGATTCCCGGTCCCCGCTGTGCGGACCTGACGATGGTCGCACGGTACGGCCCGTCTCGTCACCGTGTTATTCCCCGCTCCCGTCCGGTCGATGCCCGGAGGTGGCCGGTCGCGGCGCGGGTGCCGTGGACGTGGCGGCGGACTTCCACTCGGGGTGGCCGGGCATCGGCCGGGTCGTGATGCCGTACAGCCAGGGTGCGGGAAGCCGGTCAGGTCGTGTCCGGCGACGCGGGAGGCCCCATGGACGAAGTCGGAGGTGCCGGCCGTGCCGTCCCGGGTGGCCCAGCCGCGCTCCAGGCGTGCGAAGCCTCCGGGCGCGGGGGCCGTGGTCGAAGCGTCCTGCCGGTCCCGGGTTGCTGCGGGCCGGTCGGAGAACTCGGTGTCGCTCGGTGGCGGCCGGCTGTGCGGGACAAGGCCGGGTGCCGGGCGGTGCTGGGGTGCGTCGCTGCCCGGGGCCGGGAGGCGCGTGTGTCAGGGGGTGAGCATCCACCACGGCTGTCAGCCGACGGGAGTGCTGTGGTGGCGCGCTTTTGATCCAATCGGGTGATCACACCGCCGCTTGGGCGTTCCGCCCCATCGTCGCGCGTCACGCACCCGAGGCCTGTCGCTGGGCCCGGGTCACGTCGTACACGCCTGCCACGTCGCGCATCGCGCGCATGAGGGCGGGCAGCTGGGCGGCGTCCGGGAGCTGCACGGTGTAGGTGTGCCGTACCTGTTGCCGGTCCGGGGGTTCGACGGTCGCGGAGACGATCTCGGCGCCCTCGAGAGCCATGGCCTCGGTGAGGTCCGCGAGCAGATGGGGGCGGACGAACGACTCCGCGACCAGCGTGACCCGGCACTCGGCGCCCTCCCCCAGCGCACGCCGACCTCCGCGCGCCCCGCGCTCTTCATTCGCTCCACCGCCGGGCACCCCGCCCGGTGCGCGGTGACCGCTCCCCGCGCACGGCGAAGCCGGTCACCTCGTCGGGCGGTACGGGCGTACAGCAGCCGGCGAGGCGTACGGTCGCGCCGGCCCGGTCGGACAGGACCTGGGCGGCCGGGGGCGGCCGGGGCCGGTGCCGGGGCGGGGTCGCCGGCGAGCGGCCGCGTGGGCTGCTCCGGTTCGGTGCCGGGTGTCCCGTCCGGCGCGGGGTGGGCGGACAGCCACCGCTGGATGGCGATCCGCGCGGCGGGGGTGTGGGCGTGCTCCAGCCACTCCCTGGAGGGCTCGGAGGCCGCGTCCTGGCCCATGAGCAGCTGGACGGTGTCGCCGTCCTTGAGGACGGTGCTCAGTGTCGCCAGCCGGCCGTTGACCCTGGCCCCGATGCACGCGTGGGCGTCCTCGCCGTACTGCGCGTAGGCGGCGTCCACGCAGGTGGCCCCTCGGGCAGGCCGAGCGTCCCCCGCCTGGCCGGAAGACGGTGATCTCCCGGTCCTGGGCGAGGTCCTCGCGCAGGGTCGACCAGAAGGTGTCGGGGTCGGGCGCGGCCCGCTGCCAGTCCAGCAGGCGGGAGAGCCAGCCGGGCCGGGTGGGGTCGACGCGTTCGCCGTCGCCGGCGGACTGCTCCTCGGGGACGCGACGTAGGGGTTGCCGAGGGCGACGACTCCGGCCTCGGCGACCTTGTGCATCTGGTGGGTGCGGATGAGGACCTCGACGACCTGGCCGTCCTCACCGGCCACCGCGGTGTGCAGCGACTGGTACAGGTTGAACTTCGGTACGGCGATGAAGTCCTTGAACTCCGAGACCACCGGCGTCAGACAGGTGTGCAGCTCGCCCAGGACGCCGTAGCAGTCGGCGTCCTCGTTGACCAGGACGAGAAGGCGGCCGAAGTCGGCGCCGCGCAGCGGGCCGCGCTTGCGGGACACGCGGTGCACGGAGACGAAGTGGCGTGGCCGGATGAGGACTTCGGCACTGATGTCGGACTCGCGGAGCACCTTGCGCACATCGTCGGCGACCTCGGCGAGGGGTCGTCCGCGCGGGCGGCGTTGCGGACGATCAAATCCCGTGTGTGCGCGTACTCGTCGGGGTGCAGGATGGCGAAGACCAGGTCTTCCAGTTCCGTCTTGAGCGCCTGGACGCCGAGCCGTTCGGCGAGCGGGATCAGTACGTCACGTGTCACCTTGGCGATGCGTTCCTGCTTCTCGGGGCGCATCACGCCGAGGGTGCGCATGTTGTGCAGCCGGTCGGCGAGTTTGATCGACATCACGCGTACGTCGTTGCCGGTGGCGACGAGCATCTTGCGGAAGGTCTCGGGCTCGGCGGCGGCGCCGTAGTCGACCTTCTCCAGCTTGGTGACGCCGTCGACGAGGTAGCGGACCTCCTCGCCGAACTGCTCTCTCACCTGATCGAGCGTCACTTCCGTGTCCTCGACGGTGTCGTGGAGCAGGGAGGCGGTCAACGTGGTCGTCTCGGCGCCGAGTTCGGCGAGGATCAGGGTCACGGCGAGGGTGCGTGATGTACGGCTCGCCGCTCTTGCGCATCTGGCCGCGGTGGGACGACTCGGCCAGGACGTAGGCCCGGCGCAGGGGTTCGAGGTCGGCGTCGGGGTGGTGGGCGCGATGGGCGTCGACCACGTGTCCGATGGCGTCGGGGAGCCGGTCGCGGCCGGTGGGGCCGAGGAGCGCGGCACGGCCCAGCCGGCGCAGGTCGAGCCGGGGGCGGGACTTCCTGCGCGATCCGCTCGGTGTGACGTGGCCAGCCGTCACAGAGCCTGGGGTCGCAGGATTCGCGGCCTCCGCGTTCATGGGCACCTCCGGCTGCGTGGACCGGCGGACGGCGTGCCCCAGGGCGGACTCGGGCTCAGGAGACGGCGTTCGCCCCCGTCCGGGCCGGTGCTTGATGCTACCGACCCGGACCCCTCGGACCGACCGCCTCCGGCCGAGCGTGAAACGGATCACCCCTTCGAGCGATGGCCCGCGGAGGCCGCTTTCACGCCATCGGACAGCGGGTCCGCCATGGCCTTGAAGGCGAACACCTTTTCGGTCCTGCGGATATGACCACCGGCCGGTCTGGAGGCTGCGATACCGAGCCGGTGCTCCGGTCAGCGCAGGGCGTTCTCCAGCCACTCGGATTCGATGACTCCTCGGCGACGATCACCGCCGGGCCGGTCATCTCGATCTCGCCGTCGGGCCGTTCGGTGATCACGAGGGTGCCGCCGGGCACCTCCACGGTGTACGTCACCGGGGTGCCGGTGACGGCCGGGTCGGCGCCGTCGCGGCGGGCGGTTGCCACGGCGACCGCGCAGGCGCCCGTGCCGCAGGAGCGGGTCTCGCCGGACCCGCGCTCGTGCACCCGCAGTGCCACGTGCCGGGGGCCGCGGTCGACGACGAACTCCACGTTCACCCCGTCCGGGTAGGCGGCGGCCGGGGTGAACGGGGCGGGGTGAGCAGGTCGCCCGCGTGGGCGAGGTCGTCCACGAAGGTCACGGCGTGCGGGTTGCCCATGTTCACGTTCCGCGCGGGCCAGCCGCGCTCGCCGACGCGCACGGTGACGTCGCCCCCGGGGAGCACGGCCCGGCCCATACCGACGGTGATGTCGCCCGCGGCGGAGCCGCTGCCGGACCCGGTCTTGGCGATGTGCACCTTCTTCACTCCCCGCGCGTGGCGACGGCGATGTCTCCTCGCCCACGTGTCCGGCGCGCTGGAGGTAGCGCGCGAACACCCGCACTCCGTTGCCGCACATCTCCGCGATGGAGCCGTCGCCGTTGCGGTAGTCCATGAACCACTCGGCCTCGGCCGCCATGGACCGTGCCTCGGGGTGGGCCGCGGAGCGCACCACGTGCAGCAGTCCGTCGCCGCCGATACCGGCGCGGCGGTCGCACAGGGCGGCGACGGCGGCCGGGGACAGGTCGAGGGCGTTCTCGGGGTCCGGGACGATCACGAAGTCGTTCTCCGTGCCGTGGCCCTTGAGGAAGGGAGCATCTTTCGATCCTACGAGAACGCCGGATCGGCGGCCCCGCGAGGCGGTGACTCACCGTGCGGGCCGGTGGCGGCTGGTCGCGCCCACGCGGCGGAGCAGCACATCGGCACATTCCGGCGCCGATCAGTGGCTCCGGGTCGACCGTCGCGCTCCCGCGCCCCTGGGGGCGTCGTCGGCTCAGCGGAGGCGGGCTACCCGCCACACCGCCAGGGCCACCGCCGCCGCGACCATCACGGCGTACGCGGCCACGACGCGCCAGTCGGGTCTGCGGCCCGCGCCGCGGGGCGGGAGGCCCGGCCAGGTGGAGCCGGCCCTGCGGGCGGCCATCATGCCCCAGCCGGCCGCGCAGGAGCAGATCAGCAGACCCAGCATGGCGATCACGGCGCCGCTGTCGCCGAAGTCGAAGGCGAGCGGAAAGGCGAACATCAGGGAGCCGAGCGCGGCCAGTCCGACGATGGGCGCGAGCTGCCAGATGCGCAGTCTGCGCTGCGGGCGCAGCTCGACCTCGACCTCGTCACCGCCCGCGAACATCTCCTCCGGCTCGGGGCCGTCGTCGGTCACACCGCCCTGCGTCTCGTCAGGTCCGTCCGGACTGAGACGGTCGGTCGTCTCCTGCTCCGCCGCACCTCGCTCGGTGGTGAGGTGTTCGGTGCCGTGTGCGGTGTCGCGAGGGCCGGCCTCCATCGCCACGCGCCCTCCCAACTAGGACTTCACTCGGTCGATCGAAGCTCGATGATGGCACGGCGTCACAGGCCCCGATGACGGCCTGGGCGTCCCGATGCCAGGACGTGATCAGGCTGTAACCGGTCGTTCGACCAACGACGACGCGAGCTGCGGAAGTTCCGTCAGGTCCGCCGCGGCCCCACTCAACCAGTGCACCCGGGGATCGCGCCTGAACCATGAATCCTGACGGCGCGCGAAGCGCTTGGTGGCACGGACGGTCTCGTTCCGGGCCTCCTCGAGGGTGCAGTCCCCGGCGAGCGCGGCGAGCACCTGCTGGTAGCCGAGTGCGCGCGACGCCGTACGCCCTCGCGCAACCCCGCGCCTCCAGTGCGCGCACCTCCTCCACGAGACCTGCCTCCCACATCCGGTCGACCCGGCGGGCGATGCGCTCGTCCAGCTCGGGGCGGGGCACGTCGACGCCGATCTGGAGGGTGTCGTAGACCGAGTCGTGGCCGGGGAGGTTCGCGGTGAAGGGCCGTCCGGTGATCTCGATGACCTCGAGCGCGCGGACGATACGGCGGCCGTTGCCCGGCAGGATCACCTTCGCGGCCTCGGGGTCCGCCACGGCGAGGCGGGCGTGCAGGGCTCCCGGGCCGCGCAGGGTGAGCTCCTCCTCCAGCCGGGCCCTGACCTCGGGGTCGGTGCCGGGGAACTCCAGGTTGTCGACGGCGCCGCGGACGTAGAGGCCGGAGCCGCCGACGAGGACGGGCCAGCGTCCCTCGGCGAGCAGCGCGTCGATCCGCTCCCGGGCCAGCCGCTGGTACTCGGCGACGGACGCGGCGACGGTGACGTCCCAGATGTCGAGCAGGTGGTGCGGGACACCGCCGCGCTCCTCGGGCGTCAGTTTGGCGGTGCCGATGTCCATCCCCCGGTAGAGCTGCATGGAGTCGGCGTTGACGACTTCGCCGCCGAGCCACTGGGCCAGGAAAACGCCCAGATCGGACTTTCCGGCCGCGGTGGGTCCGACGACGGCGATGACGCGGGGGTATGGGGTGCGCTGCTCACCGATCCAGTCTCGCAAACCTCGCACCCCACTCTCGATCGGGTTACGTGACACGGCCGCCGCCGGGTCGTTGCCCGTGACGGGATCCCTGTCGCCGGATCGCGGTCGCGGCGGCCCGGGTCACACGAACGGACACACCGGGCTACACGGGATGTCACCCGCACGAGTAACGTATGGAGTGGATATGGGAGTTTTCGCACGTATTTTTCGTAGGTCGAAGGCCACGGAGGAGACGCGGGCCGCCGAGGCTCGGACCGACGAAGCGACTGCCGGAACCGGTACGGAGGACACGGCCGGGGACGCGGAGCCGAAGGAGTCGGCCGGGGCGCCGGAGTCCACCGGGCCGGCGGAGCGGAAGGCCGGAGAGGTCACCGGTACCGACACCGTCGAGATCCCGAAGCAGCAGTCCGCCGAGGCCGCCGACAGCGAGGCCGGTGAGGGCGCCCGCACCTAGCCCGGTCACCGGCCGGGCATCAGCCGGACATCCGGTCGAACACCGGCCGGGTATCAGCCGGGCGAACCCGGGCACACGTCCGGACGCACGGCCCGCACAGCACCGGTCTCACAGCCCGTCACTCAGATCGCCGCGAGGGAAGGTACATCATGGGTCTCCTGGACAACCTGAAGGCCAGACTCGGCCCTGCCAAGAACAAGGTCTCCGACCTCACGCACCAGCACGAGGGCAAGATCCAGCAGGGCCTGGACAAGGCCGCCCGGACCGTCGACGAGCGGACCAAGGGCAAGTACAGCGACAAGATCCAGTCGGGCACGGGCAAGGCCAAGGGTGCCGTGGGCCGGCTCGCGCACAAGAACGATCCGGGCGCGGAGGAGGCGGTACGAGCACGCCGCCGCCCACGCCCTGAGCGGCTCACCGCCGGACGGCCGCGGAGCACATCGAGCGCTCCCGGCCGTCCGCCGCGTCCGGCCTGCGGCGGACGCGGCGGGCCGGCCCGCGGCGGGCGGCTACGACCAGGTGGCCACGAGGTAGCCGACGCCGTAGAGGGCGTCGTCGTAGAGCAGTGCGCCGGACAGCCGGGGACTGCCGGACGCCGCGCCGGCGAGCACCTGCCAGGGTGCCCGGCCGGACACCTTCAGCTCGCGGGCCAGCCCGGCGTCCACAGCCCGCAGGGCCCCGGTGTCGGCCGCGCCCAGGGCGCGCGCGAGTTCCGCGTCGTAGGGGCCGCGCGCTCGTCGAGATAGCCGGGCGCCTTGAGCGTGCGGCACGCGCTGGCGTCACCCATCACCAGCAGCGCCACCCGCTCCGCCCGTCGGGCCAGGGCCTCGCCCGCCTCGGCGCACCGCTCGGGCGTGAGGTCCTCCCCACGGCCAGTGCCTGGACGGGGGCGTGTGCCCATCCCGTGCGGCTCAGCAGCCAGGCGCCGATGGCCGGCCCGTACAGGAGTTCCCGCCCGGCCGGCCCGTCCGCGGCCCGTCCCAGTCGTACGTCCATGTCGACGCCGAAGCCCTTGAAGGACCCCGGGGTGCCCTCCGGGTAGGTCTCGGGGCCCGCGCCGTCGCCCGGTCCGACCACCACGAGCAGATCGGGGCGGGCGGCGGCGAGTACGCCCAGGGCGTCCGTGCAGGCGGCCCGCGCGGTGTCCATTTCGGGGGCGGCGCCCGCGGCGACCTCGGGCACGAGCAAGGGCGGGCACGGGCAGACTGCGGCGGCGACAAGCATGATCAGCAGCCTACTGCGGCGGCCCCTGACGGCACTCCCGCCACCTGGGTCAGTCGACGGCGCAGCCGCCGGTGACCGCCGGAAGCGGCTCGGGCACGCCCACCTTGGGCAGGCCGAGCAGCACACCGGCGGGCCGGGCGGCCTTCTCGGTGTTCCGCTTCTCCCAGGCGTCGCCCGCGCGGGTGCGGCGTACGTCGAGCACCGCGCCCTCGGCGAGGAGGTGGTGCGGGGCGGCGTACGTGATCTCGACGGTGACGACGTCGCCGGGGCGTACCTCCTGCTCCGGCTTGGTGAAGTGCACCAGGCGGCTGTCGGGGGCGCGGCCCGAGAGACGGTGGGTGGCGCCGTCCTTGCGGCCCTCGCCCTCGGCGACCATCAGCTCGACGGTGCGGCCGACCTGCTTCTTGTTCTCCTCCCAGGAGATCTCCTCCTGGAGGGCGACGAGTCGCTCGTAGCGCTCCTGGACGACCTTCTTGGGGATCTGGCCGTCCATCTCGGCGGCCGGGGTGCCGGGACGCTTGGAGTACTGGAAGGTGAACGCCTGCGCGAAGCGGGCCTCGCGCACCACGTGCAGCGTCTGCTGGAAGTCCTCCTCGGTCTCGCCGGGGAAGCCCACGATGATGTCGGTGCTGATCGCCGCGTGCGGGATGGCGTCGCGGACCTTCTCGATGATCCCGAGGTAGCGCTCCTGCCGGTAGGAGCGGCGCATCGCCTTCAGCACCGGGTCGGAGCCGGACTGCAAGGGCATGTGGAGCTGCGGCATCACGTTGGGCGTCTCGGCCATGGCGGCGATGACGTCGTCGGTGAAGTCGCGCGGGTGCGGCGAGGTGAAGCGGACGCGCTCCAGCCCGTCGATCGTGCCGCAGGCCCGCAGCAGCTTGCTGAACGCCTCGCGGTCGCCGATGTCGGAGCCGTACGCGTTGACGTTCTGGCCGAGCAGGGTGATCTCGGAGACGCCCTCGCCGACCAGGGCCTCGATCTCGGCGAGGATGTCGCCGGGGCGGCGGTCCTTCTCCTTGCCGCGCAGCGCCGGGACGATGCAGAAGGTGCAGGTGTTGTTGCAGCCGACGGAGATCGACACCCAGGCGGCGTAGGCGCTCTCTCGGCGGGTCGGCAGCGTGGAGGGAACGCCTCGAGGGACTCGGCGATCTCGACCTGCGCCTCCTCCTGCACGCGGGCGCGCTCCAGCAGGACGGGCAGCTTGCCGATGTTGTGCGTACCGAAGACGACGTCGACCCAGGGGCCCGCTTGACGATGGTGTCGCGGTCCTTCTGCGCGAGACAGCCGCCGACCGCGATCTGCATGCCGGGGCGGCTCGCCTTCCTCGGGGCGAGGTGACCGAGATTGCCGTAGAGCTTGTTGTCGGCGTTCTCCCGGACGGCGCAGGTGTTGAAGACGACGACGTCGGCGTCGCCGTCGGAGCCCTCGGGGGCGCGGACGTAGCCCGCGTCCTCGAGCAGTCCGGACAATCGCTCGGAGTCGTGGACGTTCATCTGACACCCGTAGGTGCGTACTTCATAGGTGCGTGTGCCGCCCACTGACTGGCTCCGGTCGATGCTGCTCATGCCCACAAGGGTAGGCGCTGCCGCGGATCGCCTCGGCCGGGTGGGCAACTCCTTGCCAGGCAGGTTCCTGGCCTGGCCGGATGCGGAGTCCTCGGTGGGCGACTTCCCGCTGGGCACGCCCGGCGCCCGGGACCGCGCTTCCCGCCGAGGCAGGCTCGGAATGGCACATGGCGAACAGCCCTGCATGGGCGATTCCGGTGGACGGCGGGGAAGAGCCCAGCGCCGGGAGAACGTCATCCGGGCGGTGATGAATGTCCGCCGGAGCCCGCATGGTCTGGCGCACGGGTGGCAGCCCGAAGACTATGAATGCCACAGCCCGGCGGAGAAGGAAATACATTTCGGAAGGCGGCCGGGAGAATTCCCGGAGCAGCCCTCCGGGAATTCCGGTCAGGAATTCCAAATCGATGGAAGGACCACGAAATGACCGCTGAGGACATCAAGAACGACACCGGCACCGGCCCCGGGCAGGCCGGCACAGCCGACCCCTCGGCCCGGTGGTTCGTCAGCCCCGTACGGCAACGTGGTACGCGGTGCCCCAGAGCGCCGCGGCGCAGGCCAGTCCCACCACGAGCCGTACGTTCTCGTCCGACAGGCCGGCCACGACGAGGACGACGCCGACGACCGCGACGGCGGTCAGCAGCGCGGCCGTCCACCGGTACTGCCGCTGGTCGTACAGGCGGGCGAGCGGGAAGAAGTGGAGCCCCACGACGAGGGCGATGCCGACCGGGATGAACTCGGGCCGGCCGGCGGCGTTGGACGCGGCGATGACCGCGAAGATCGCCACCAGCTCGACGGTATTGACGACACCCACGCCGCGTGCCCAGTTGGCCGAGAGGCTCACCGTCCGGGGCGAGGGGGCGGCGTCCTTGCGGTGGCCCAGATAGATCGCCGCCGCGGTGACCACAAGGGCCGCGACTTCTACGGACACCGGCACGACATCCGTGGCCGAACCGGTTCCGGAAGCGGCGGCGAAGGCCCACACCAGGGCGAAGACGGAGAGCACGAGGGTCCCCCTGCGCCGCAGTTTCCGGGTGAGTTCCAGGCACTCGGCGCCCGTGAGGGACGGAGTGGGCGGAGTGGTGGAGGGAGTCGGCGTCATTGGCGGAGAGTACAACGATCATCACGGCTGCCAGATACTTTTCAACCAGTCCACCCCTTCCACTCAAACGGAATTGACCATTCCGAGATCTCCCCTCCGGAAATCCCATGGAAAAGCGGTACTCGAGCGTCACGAGAACCGTGACACACGTAATCCTTCACCTCCTTTCCCCTTTCCGCTTTCGTCACGCATTCCGGCTGCCCATGACGGGGAGCACATTCCAGAATTCGTTTCCCGTACGTCTCGGAGGGTGCGAGGGGCACTGTGGTTGACGCTCCGGGAGCGTATTGCCGTGAGGCCGGATTCCGCCGACCTGACGGGGGTGCGACTCCATACCCGTATGCCGGTCGAGGGCACGGGGCGGTCGACGGGCCGAGCAGCGGGCTCAGCGACCCCGGCCTGGTCGGCCCGGTACGTCGTACCGGGCCGACCGTGAACTGAACGTGCCATCGGCTGGACAACTGTCGAGGCGGGGTGCGGCGCGTGGCCCGACGACTCGGCCCTGTGCTCCCGCGAGCCGCGCCTCGACCTCACCTGGGCGGCGCCCCGCGTGGACATGCGGCCGGTCTGCAGGGAGCGGCTCGCCGAGGAGGCATCACCGCTGCGCACGGTCGTCGAACAGCGGCCGGCAGGGGCAGCGGCGACGGTCTGCGTGAGGGCGGAGTGGTCGGTGGCCATGGTGGTGGGGTTCTTGTCGGTGCCGAGGGCGTGGGGTGAAGTGCCGCGAGGGGCCTCCGCGGCACCCTCGATGTGGTGGTCCCGGACGGGCCGTCCGGTCTACTCGGGGCGCGGGTCCCAGCGGAAGCGGCGCACCGCGATCAGGGCACCGACGACGCCCCAGGCGGCGAGGACCGCGAGCTCCTTCCACTGGAAGCCGGCGCCCTCGGTGAAGGACGCCAGCATGGCGTCGTTGAAGGGCTTCACCGGAAGCAGCCCGGCGATGTCGTTGAGGACGCCGGCGTGGATGGGGAAGTAGCTGCCGGAGATGAACACCAGCGGGAACTGGATGAACTGCACGACCGCGGGCGCCGCCTCGGAGTTGCGGATGAGGGAGGCGACCCCGACGCCGAGCGCGCAGAAGCTCGCCGCGCCGCACACCAGGGTGACCGCGAGCGCGGCCCATTGAGTGGGCCACGGCACCCCGTACAGGCGCCCGATGCCGATGACGAGCGCGACGTCGACGATGCTGACGACGACGCAGTGCACCAGCAGGCCCGCGAAGTACACCCAGGCGGGCAGCGGGGTGGCGTGCAGCCGCTTGAGGACGCCGGTCTGCCGACGCGTGGCGAGCACGATCGCCAACTGGCCGTAGCAGGCGCCCAGTACGGACACGGCGGCGACGGTCGGCGTGTAGTACTGCATGCCGCTCATGCCGAAGAAGAAGTCCTCGCCCTGGCCGCCGCCGAACACGGCGCCGAAGATCGCGATGATCACGACGGGCAGGAGGAAGGTGAACACCATCGACTGCGGGTTGCGCCAGAACGACAGCTGCTCGTAGCGGATCTGGTGGGCGAGCAGGGCGAACGAGCCTCGCCTGTCCGGTCGTTCGGCACCGCGACGCGGCGTGCGTCTGTCGGTGGCGGCGGTCTTCGGGGAAGGGTGCTGGTCATCGACCGCTCCGTCCGGGTCGGCGCCCACGGCGCCCGCGGGCCGCCGGGGCCTGCCCCCGTTCGACGGACGGGGACGAGGCGTCCTGCTGTACGTACGAACCGGTCAGCCCCAGGTAGACGTCCTCCAGGGTGGGCTGTTCCACGGTGAGCCGCTCCAGCGGTGTGCCGCGCTCCAGCGCCCAGGAGGTGAGCCGGTGCAGGACCGCCGTCGGCTCCTTCGCCTCGGCCGTGACCAGGCCGTCCTCGGCGCCGCTGACCGGGATCGGCAGGTCGGCGATGGCGGCGCCGGACGGCAGCGCGAACCGGATCCGGGCCGGTACGCTGTCGCGTCCGCCCAGGGTGTCCGGGGTACCGGAAGCGACGATCCGCCCGCCGGCGATGACAGCGACCGAGTCGGCGAGCGCCTGCGCCTCGTCCATGTAGTGCGTGGTCAGCATGATGGTCGTACCGGCCTCGCGCAGGTTGCGGACGACCTCCCAGGCACCGCGGCGAGCGCCCGGGTCGAAACCGGTGGTCGGCTCGTCCAGGAACAGCAGCTTCGGGTCGCCGATCACGCCCAGGGCGAGGTCGAGCCGTCGCTTCTGCCCGCCGGACAGGTCCTTGACCTTCGCGCGCCCCTTCTCCCCCAGCCCCACCAGGGCGATGACCTCGTCGGTGTCGCGCGGGGCCGGGTAGTAGCCGGCGTTGCGGGCGATGGTCTCGCGCACCGACAGATACGGCTCCACGGCTATGTCCTGGAGCACGAGCCCGATCTGCCCGCGCAGCCACCGCCCGTCGGCCTTGTCGCCGGGGTCGCGGCCGAGGACCCGTACGCTGCCGCCGTCCCGTTGCCGGAAGCCCTCCAGGATCTCCATGGTGGTGGTCTTGCCGGCGCCGTTCGGTCCGAGGAGTGCGAAGATCTCGCCCTCCTCGACGGCGAAGTCCACGCCGCGTACGGCCACGTGGTCCCCGTACTTCTTGAGCAGGCCCTCAACGGCCACCGCTGTCACCGCGGCCACTCCCGTCGTCGTCCCCGTGTCACCGCGTGCCTCCAAGGGTGTTGTGGCTGTCTCCTTCAGGAAGATTAGGGGCGGTGGAGGGGCCGCAGCAGGGGCGGCGGGAAACCGATGACGTCCGTCGCGCAAGCCGCGACGGCTTGTGAGTGACGGACCGAAGGGCCGTTGTCGTGCGGGGCGGTGCGGCAACGTGCTCGGCACGCGACCGATGACACGTCGGCACGGGTGGCGCGACGGCACCCTTCCAGCGGGGCGAGCGCACACCCACCCCGCCCAGCAGTCACCGGGGTGACGGCTGAGCGAGGGAGTCACGCAGCCCGGCGCCAACGGGGTGCCGTCGCGCCCACCCTCCCCACTCTCGGCTTCGCTCGAGCGGGAGGTACCCCCATCGCCCTGCGGCACGCCTGCCCGCGGATCGGCGAAGGGCGCGCGGAGTGCGGGCGCGCGTGCAAGCACTGCTCGCGCCCCCGCCCAGCCGTCACGCGTCCGGCGTCCACCCCTGCCTCCGCAGGACCCCGCCACATCCGGCGCCGCGTAGTGCTCGCCCTTGAGCACCTTGCCGTCGGCCCGTCGGCTGACCGACCCGTCAGGCCCGAGCTTGCTCATGTTCGACCGGTGCACCTCGGCGATCACCGCGTCGAGGTCGACCCCGTGCACCAGCGCGGTCCCGTAAGCGACGTACACCACATCAGCCAGCTCATGCGCCAGCCGGTCCAGCGGCCCCGCCACCGAAACCTCCGCCACCTCCCCCGCCTCCTCCGCCAGCAGCTCCCCCGATGTGCGGCAAGCTCCGCCGGCACCTCGGACGGAACATCCCGGACTTCCAGCCCGAACGCACGATGAAACTCACGAACCAGTTCTGCAGGCGAAGAACTCATCCCGCGACTGTACCGACCACCACCGGCACCCCCGCTGTGAGTTCCGCCCTGGTCAGCGCCCATCCCGCCTGGCAGGATCGCGCACATGCCCCACACGCTGTCCCGCATCGGCAGGCGCCGGCCCTGCGGGCCGCGACCGCCGGCCTCGTGGTGCTCGGAATCCTCCTGTGGTGGCTGGCCCCTGGGACGAGGAACCCCGGGTGGCACGATCACCGTCAGCACGGGCACCCGCGCGGGGTCTACCAGAAGTACGGCGAACTCCTGCGCAGCTCACTGGGCAAGCACATGCCCGACCTCGACGTACGCCTGGTGACGAGCGACGGTTCGCAGGAGAACGTACGGCGCGTGGCGACCGGCGAGGCCGACTTCGCGATCGCCGCGGCCGACGCGGTGGAGACGTACCGGCTGGAGGGCCGCCCCGGCGCCGACCGCCTGCGCGGGGTGGCACGCCTGTACGACGACTACGTACAGCTCGCCGTCGCCCGCGACTCCGGCATCCGCACCGTCGACGACCTGCGCGGCAAGCACGTCGCCATAGGGCCGCCCAAGTCGGGGTTCGGCTGATCGCCAACCGGGTGCTCCACGCGGCCGGTATCGACCCGGAGACGGACATCCGGCCCTCCTCCGACGGCATCGACAAGGGCCCGAAGCGGCTCGGTCACGGTCTGGACGCTTTCTTCTGGTCGGGCGGCCTGCCCACGGACGGCCTGAAGACGTTCGCCGAGCGGAACGCGCTGCGGTTCGTGCCGATCCGCGCCAACCTGGTCGCCGAGCTGCACAAGCAGGGCGGCGCCACCCGCTACTACCGTGCCACCAACATGCCGGCGTCGGCCTACCCCGGCAGCCAGCTCGGCGCGCCCGTGCCCACGATGGCGGTGTCCAACCTGCTGATCACCCGCGCGGACGCCGACCCGCGCCTCACCGAGTGGCTCACCCGCATCGTGCTCAGGAGCAGGGACGGCATCGGCGCCCATGTGCACTCGGCGCAGCTCGTCGACGTACGCACGGCGATCTACACCGATCCGCTCCCGCTGCACGAGGGCGCCCGCCGGTACTACCGGTCCGTCAAGCCCTGAGCGGTCCCCGCGGGGGCGTTCCTGGGCACGGTCACGGTCACCCGCAGCCCGTGCGGCTCATGACGCTCGTACACGATCGAGCCGTCGCCCGCCGCGAGCAGCGCCCGGGTGATGGACAGGCCCAGCCCGGAGCCCTTGACGTTCTGGTGCCGGCCGCTGCGCCAGAAGCGGTCGCCGACGCGGGCCAGCTCCTCCTCGGTCAGTCCGGGGCCGTTGTCGGTGACGACGACGGTGGACGTGCCACCGTTGGAGGCCACGGCGACCTCGACGGTCTCGCCCTCCGGCGTGAACTTCACCGCGTTGTCGATGACCGCGTCCAGGGCGCTGGACAGCGCCACGGGGTCCGCCCACGCGGTGGTCGCCGGGCAGCTCCCGGTGAGGCGGACGCCCTTGGCCTGGGCGGTGGGCGCCCAGGCCGCGACGCGCTCGGCGGCCAGCGCGCCGATGTCGGTGACCTGGAGGCTGGCCTCGCTGTGCTCGGCGAGCGCCAGGTCGAGCAGATCGTCCAGGACCTGCGCCAGCCGCTTGCCCTCCGCCTGCACGGAGGCGATCTCCTCGTTGCCCTCGGGCAGCTCCAGGGCGAGCAGCTCGATGCGCAGCAGCAGCGCCGAGAGCGGGTTGCGCAGTTGGTGCGAGGCGTCGGCGACGAAGGCGCGCTGCTGCTCCAGCACGCTCTCCACGTTGTCGGCCATCTCGTTGAACGACCGGGCGAGCCGTCTCAGTTCCGGCGGTCCGCCGGCCGCCGCGACCCGTGACTTCAGCCGTCCGGTCGCGATGTCGTGGGTGGTGGCGTCCAGGACCCGTACGGGCTTGAGCACCCAGCCGGTCAGCCGCAGCGCGGCGCCGACCGCCAGTAGCATCGCCGCCGCCTCCCCCGCCACGATGACGAGCCAGCCCCGCAGAATGCGGGAGCGCATCTGCCCGGTCGGCGAGTCGGTGACCACGACGGCGACGACGTCGCCGTCCCGGATGACCGGTGAGGCCACCACGAGACTGCGCCGCTGCCAGGGCCACACCTGTTCGGGGTCGTGGCTGCGGCGGCTGAGCAGCGCCTCCTCGAAGGCGTCGCGCACCTCGCCCGTGCGGGGCAGGTACCAGTCGTCCGGGGCGTGTGCCATGGGCAGGTCGTTGCGGTAGAAGACGCCCGCGCGGATGCCGTACACCGTGCGATAGCTGCGGAGCTCGCTGCGCAGCGTCTCGCGGCGCTCGTTGATGTCCGCGCCGGACGGGCCGGTGGGCTCGGTGACGAACTGGGCGAGGGCGGCGAAGCGCGCGGTGTCGTCGATCCGGTCGACGACGACCCGCTGCTGCTGCGCGCCGGCCAGGCTGACGGCCAGCGGGACGCCGAGGGCGAGCAGGACGGCCGCCATCAGGACGATGAGCAGCGGAAGCAGCCGCGTGTGCACCCGGACCCGCTACGCCGTGGGCGCGACGAGCCGGTAGCCGACTCCGCGTACGGTCTCGATGAGGGCGGGCATACGGAGTTTGGCGCGCAGGGAGGCGACGTGCACCTCGAGGGTCCGTCCGGTGCCCTCCCAGCTGGTGCGCCACACCTCGCTGATGATCTGTTCCCGGCGGAAGACGACCCCGGCCGCTGCGCGAGCAGGGCGAGCAGGTCGAACTCCTTGCGGGTGAGCTGGACGACCGTGCCGTTGACGCTGACCTGGCGGGTCGGCAGCTCGATACGGACCGGACCCAGCCGCAGCTCGGTCTCCGTACCGCCCACGGCCTCCTCGTGGACGCTGCGCCGGCTGACGGCGTGGATCCGCGCGAGCAGCTCTCCCGTGTCGTACGGCTTGACCACGTAGTCGTCGGCGCCGAGGTTGAGGCCGTGGATGCGGGAGCGCACGTCGGACCGCGCGGTGACCATGATCACCGGCGTGCTGGTGCGCTTGCGGATCTTGCCGCAGACCTCGTAGCCGTCCTGGTCGGGCAGCCCCAGGTCGAGCAGGACCACACCGAAGCCCTCCTTCCGGGACGAGCGCCTGGAGCGCCTCCTCGCCGCTGCGCGCGTGGGTGACGTCGAAGCCGTGCCGCGCCAGCACCGCCGACAGGGCGGCGGCGACGTGGTTGTCGTCCTCGACGAGAAGCAGTCTCACCAGGGCCCCCTTCCATTCATCGGCCGTACGTTCTCGCTGGGTACAAAAACGTGTGCACGCGCGTGTGCATCTTGCAGTGACGCCGATGAGGGAGGACGGCGTCAAGAGGGTTCCGGTTGCTCTTCCGTACCGTTACCCGGCCGAAATCCCCCTGGTCACAAGTGCTACGACAGGTGTCCGATTGCTATCGGATCGTGATGCTCAGATTCCCCTCAGATGTAATGACGCGGGTCTGACGGATTACTACTGTCCTCCGAAACCGAGGAGGACGGAGCCTGAGAGCGATGACCGAAGTATCGGTGGCCAAGGAAGATGTGGCCGCGACCGGCGATCTGGTCGTCCTGAAGAGCGTCAACAAGCACTTCGGCGCGTTGCACGTACTCCAGGACATCGACTTGACGATCGCCCGTGGCGAAGTCGTCGTGGTCATCGGACCCTCCGGGTCCGGGAAGTCCACCCTGTGCCGCACCATCAACCGTCTGGAGACGATCGACTCCGGGTCGATCTCGATCGACGGCAAGCCCCTGCCCCACGAGGGCAAGGAGCTCGCCCGGCTGCGGGCGGATGTGGGAATGGTCTTCCAGTCCTTCAACCTCTTCGCGCACAAGACCGTGCTCGAGAACGTGATGCTGGGCCAGATCAAAGTACGCAAGAAGGACAAGAAGGCGGCCGAGGAGCGGGCTCGTGCCCTGCTCGACCGGGTCGGCGTGGGCGCGCAGGCCGAGAAGTACCCGCACAGCTGTCCGGCGGCCAGCAGCAGCGCGTCGCCATCGCGCGGGCCCTGGCGATGGAGCCCAAGGTCATGCTGTTCGACGAGCCGACATCGGCTCTCGACCCCGAGATGATCAATGAGGTGCTGGAGGTCATGCAGCAGCTCGCCCGGGACGGCATGACGATGATCGTCGTCACCCACGAGATGGGATTCGCCCGTTCGGCCGCAAATCGCGTGGTTTTCATGGCGGACGGTCGCATCGTCGAACAGGCTTCGCCGGATCAGTTCTTCAGCAACCCGCGCAGTGACCGCGCCAAGGACTTCCTGTCGAAGATCCTTCACCACTGAGGCGCGCCCCGCGCCCTGACGACCTGCGTCACCGGACACCGCCCGGGCCGCATCACTTCACCAGAGTCAAAGGATGTGCACCATGAAGCTCCGCAAGGTCACCACCGCCTCGGCTGCCGTGTTCGTTCTCGCCCTGACCGCGACCGCCTGTGGCGGCGACGACGGCGGTGACGGCAACTCGTCCTCCGGGGCGGCGGCGACAAGATCAAGATCGGTATCAAGTACGACCAGCCCGGTCTCGGTCTGAAGACGCCCGACGGTTCCTTCACCGGCTTCGACGTGGACGTGGCGACGTACGTCGCCAAGGAGCTCGGCTACCAGCCCGACCAGATCGAGTGGGTCGAGACCAAGAGCGCCGACCGCGAGAACGCCCTCTCGCGCGGGGACGTGAAGTTCATCGCGGCGACCTACTCCATCACGGACGAGCGCAAGGAGAAGGTCGACTTCGCCGGCCCGTACCTGCTGGCCCACCAGGACCTGCTGGTGAAGTCCGGCTCGGACATCACCGAGGCCACGGACCTGAACGACAAGAAGCTCTGTTCGGTGACCGGTTCGACCTCGGCGCAGAACGTCAAGAAGGACTTCGCGCCGGACGCCCAGCTGAGCGAGCGGGGCGGCTACTCGGAGTGCCTGTCCGCGCTGCAGAACGGGCAGGTGGACGCGCTGACCACCGACGACTCGATCCTCGCCGGCTACGCCGCGCAGGACCAGTACAAGGGCAAGTTCAAGCTCGCCGGCCTCAAGCTGAGCAACGAGAACTACGGCGTCGGCGTCAAGAAGGGCGACACCGAGACCGTGAACAAGATCAACGACGCGCTGAAGAAGATGGTCAGCGACAAGTCCTGGGAGAAGGCGGTCGAGGCGAACTTCGGCCCCGCCGAGTACAAGAACGAGCCGGCTCCGCAGATCGGCAACCTCGTCAAGTAACCCCGGGACCGCCCGGTAACGCGGGGTCTTGAAGGCGTGCCGCCGTCCGTCGCGATCAGGACGGCGGCGCGCCGCGTCCGCCACGTAGGCCACACACCCGGAAGCGCGGGAGATCGTGTTCGACTTTATTTCTGACTATGACGACCCAACGCTGTTGGGCGCGTTCTGGATGACGGTGAAGCTCACCGTGTTCTCGGGCGTCGGCTCCCTGATCTGGGGCACCCTGCTGGCGGCGATGCGGGTCAGCCCCGTCCCGCTGATGCGGTGGTTCGGCACCGCCTACGTGAACATCGTGCGGAACATCCCGCTGACCGTGATCATCGTCTTCACCTCGCTCGGTCTCGCCGACATCTTCGGCGTCACCATGGGAGCGCCGGACGACTTCGCGCTCCAGGGCTTCCGTCTCGCGGTGCTCGGTCTGATCGCCTACACGGCGGCCTTCGTCTGCGAGGCGCTGCGTTCCGGCATCAACACCGTGCCCGTCGGGCAGGCCGAGGCGGCCCGCGCGCTCGGGCTGAACTTCACACAGGTCCTCGGCCTGATCGTGCTGCCGCAGGCGTTCCGCTCGGTGATCGGTCCGCTGGCGAACGTACTGATCGCGCTGACCAAGAACACGACGGTGGCGGCCACCATCGGTGTGGCGGAGGCCGCGCTGCTGATGAAGGAAATGATCGAGAACGAGGCACAGACGCTGCTCATCGGCGCGGTCTTCGCCTTCGGGTTCGTGGTGTTGACCCTGCCCACCGGCCTGTTCCTCAACTGGCTGAGCAAGCGACTGGCGGTGAAGCGGTGACCTCCGTTCTGTACGACGCCCCCGGCCCCCGGGCCAAACGGCGCAATGTCATCCTCTCGGTCGTCTTCGTCGCCGTCATGGCCCTCGTGCTGTGGTGGGTCTACAAGACGATGGACGACAAGGGCCAGCTGGAGTGGTCCCTGTGGAAGCCGTTCACCCAGTCCGAGGCGTGGACGACCTATCTGCTGCCCGGCCTCGCGGACACGCTGAAGGCGGCGGCGCTGGCCATGGTCATCGCCCTCCCGCTGGGCGCGGTGCTCGGCATCGCGCGGATGTCGGACCACCGGTGGGTGCGGGGGCCGGCCGCCGTGGTGGTGGAGTTCTTCCGCGCCATCCCGGTGCTGCTGCTGATGCTGTTCGCCAACGAGTTCTTCGCCAAGTCCACGGACGTCACGAGTGAGGACCGGCCGCTGTACGCGGTCGTCACCGGTCTGGTGCTCTACAACGCCTCGGTCCTCGCCGAGGTGGTCCGGGCCGGCATCCTCTCCTCCCCAAGGGCCAGTCCGAGGCCGCGCAGGCCATCGGTCTGCGCAAGAGCCAGGTGATGGGCAGCATCCTGCTGCCGCAGGCGGTCACGGTGATGCTCCCGGCGATCGTCAGCCAGCTGGTCGTCATCGTGAAGGACACCGCGCTCGGCGGCGTCATGCTCGGCTTCACCGAGCTGCTGAACTCGCGCGGCACGCTGGCGGCCAACTACGCCAACGTCGTCCAGAGCTTCATCGTCGTGGCGATCATCTTCATCGTCCTCAACTTCATCCTCACCTCGTTCGCCTCCTGGCTCGAGGACGCCTGCGCCGCAGCAAGCGCGGCACGGGTACGGTGCTCGGCGCGGACGACGTCGACGACCTCAACGCGGGCGAGGTCGGCGGCACGTTCGCCACCGGCGCGGAGAAGTAACACCTGTCCGACGTACGACATGACTGTGGCCCGCCGCGTCCCGGCGGGCCACAGTCATGTCGCGTCGCCCGGACGGTCTCGGCGGTACGGAGGAGCGGTGCGCGCCGGGCTGATGTGACGAACAGTCATGTGCGGGAAGCGGCATCGGCGCACTTCATGATCACCAGTGGCCTACGGTCACTTGACGCAAGCACCGGCAATAGGTTGCATACGTTCTGTGATCGTGCACCCTGCTCCCTCTTCCTGTTCCTCCACGTCCCTTCAGGCGTCACTTCGAGCAGGGGCGACGCGCCGTGGACCCGGTGATCATCGTCGGAGCGGGGCCCGTCGGACTCACGCTCGCCCTGGCGCTGGCACGCCAGGAGGTGCCGAGCGTGGTCCTCGACGAAGGGCCGGGCAAGGACGAACCCCGCCCGGCGCGCACCGTCGTGCTGCGCGAGGAGACCGCCGCGCTGATGGAGCGGCTGACCGGAGTGCCGCTCGCGCACGCCGGGGTCCGCTGGGCCGGATGGCGGTCGATGCGGCGCAAGCAGGTGACGTCCGAGGCCGTCTTCGGCGACGCCGATCCCGCTCCCCTGCACATCGCCCAGCACGTGCTGACGGGTGCGCTGCGCGCGGCGCTGGCCGGTGAACGGCTCGTCAGGATCGCCGTGGACAGCAGGCTGGACAGCATGGAGCAGGAGCCGTCGGGCGTCACCGCCCACACCCGGGGCGCCACCGGCACCTGGTGGCGCGGCAGTTACCTGGTCGGCTGCGACGGCCCGCGCTCGACCGTGCGCAAACTGCAGGACATCCGCTTCCCCGGCCGCACCGCGGTGGAACGTCACGCCGTGGCCGCCCTGCGCACCGAGCTTCCCTGGGACGACGAGGCGCTGCTGCACCGCTCGCCGCCGTGGCGTACGTCCGGCCCCCGGCCGGCGAGATCAGCGCGCGTCCGCTGCCGGACGGGGTATGGCGGCTGGACTGGCTGCTGCCGCCGGGCAAGGACCTGGTCACGCCCGAACTGCTGCTGGGCCGGGTCCGCGAGACCCTGGCCGGCTGGACGGGCGGTCAGACCCCGCCGTACGAACTGCTGGACACCGGTGTGCACACGGTCCACCACCGCCTGGCCCGGCGCTGGCGGGCCCACCGGGTGTTCCTCGCCGGGGACGCCGCCCATCTGCTCGGCGCGCTGGGCACGCACGGGCTGGAGGAGGGGCTCCGCGACGCCGACAACCTCGCCTGGAAGCTGGCACTGGCCTGGCACCACGGCCCGCACGAGGCGCTGCTCGACAGCTACCAGACCGAGCGCCGCGCGATCGTCTCCGCCCGGCTGCGCGCCGCCGACCAGGCGCTGCCGCTGGTACGCGGCGGCGGAGGACTGCGCTCCTACGTTCCCGGCTCCGCGCGCGGGAACGACACGCTGCTGACGGACGGCCATCTGGGGCGGGGCGCGCTGGGTACGCCGGGGACGTACGCCGCCTCGCCGCTCACGCCGGGCGGGCTGGAGGGCGCGGTGTCCATCGGGACGGCTCCCGGTTCGGTGGTGACGGACGTACGGGTCACGGCGGAGGACGGCACCTTCGTCCGGCTGCGGGACCGGCTCGGCCGGGGCGCGCTGCTCGCGGTGCTGATCGCGCCCGGCACGGGCGTGTGGGAGCGCCGGCACTGGGTGTCCGCCGGGATCATGCCCCGGCTGGCGGCGGCCGTCTCGGCGCTGCCGCACCGGGCGGAACTGCTGGTCGCCGAGAGCTACCCGGGAGCGGCCGCCCACACCGTGCTCCTGGTACGCCCCGACGGTCACCTGGTGACGGCGCTGAGCGGGGTCCGCCCTGCGGATCTGTACGCGGCGGCGGAGGCGGCCCTCGGCGGTCCCGCCACCGCGGAGGTGACGGCCGAGGCGGGGGCCGAGGCGGGGCCGGGTCTCGCTGAGCGTCACCACGCCGTCCACATGGTGATGTTGAGTTGAATCGGTGTGCGGCCCCGTGGTGTACTCCGCCTCGTGACCGACACCTGTGTGCACCTGTGGCGGAGGGTCCATATGGACCTCGTCCGCTATGCGGGCTGCGTGTGTCGCCCGTCCTGCTGACTCGCGTCTTCCTCTCCTTTTCCGCGCGCCGCCGCCGTCCCGTATGCCGGTCCGCGCGCGGTCCGCGAACTTCTCCAGGACGGTGCACGTGTCTGTCTCCTCCCTGTTCCGGCTTCGGCCTCCGTCTCCGCGCCCACCCAGACGGAACTCCTCGACTTCGTACGGCGTACCGTCGCCGACGGCGAACTGATCGCCTCCCTTCCGCTCGACCCCGAGGGGCGCACCTGGGTGCGGCTCGACGGGCCCGGTGGCAGCGAGGCCTGGCTGATCGGCTGGCCGCCCGGCACCGGTACCGGCTGGCACGACCACGCCGACAGCCTCGGTGCCTTCATGACCGCGTCGGGTGAGCTGAAGGAGAACTCGCTCGCCGCGCGGCTGCCCACCGACGGCTGGAAGACCCTGGAACTCACGGACGACGTGGACCGGCAACGCCGGCTGGGCGCCGGACAGGGCCGCGCCTTCGGGCGGCATCACGTCCACGAGGTCCTCAACGAGTCCCCGGACCGACACGCGGTCTCCGTGCACGCCTACTATCCGCCGCTGCCGCAGATCCGCCGCTACAGTCGCAGCGGCCGCGTTCTCCGCCTGGAGCAGGTCGAACGCCCGGAGGACTGGCAGTGAGCATCGGCATCGACAAGTTGCTGGAGCGGGTGCGCGCGGGTTACGAGCGCGTGGGGGCCCGGGAGGCGTACGAGGCCGCCCTCGCCGGTGAGGCGGTGCTGGTGGACATCCGGTACGCCGCCCTGCGGGAGCGGGACGGGCTCATTCCCGGCGCGCTCGTGGTCGAGCGCAACGAACTGGAGTGGCGCCTGGACCCACGGGGCAGCCACCGCCTCCCGGAGGCCACGGGCCACGACCTGCGCGCGATCGTGATCTGCAACGAGGGCTATGCCTCCACCCTGGCGGCGGAATCCCTCCACCGCCTGGGCCTGCACCGGGCCACCGATCTCGTGGACGGCTTCCAGGCCTGGCGGGCGGCAGGGCTGCCGGTCGTACCCGCGCCCGTGTAGAAGCCGTGCCGGGTGCGGTCCGCCCGGCGGCACCACCCCTGAAGCAGGCTGGGCCACCGCCCTGACCGGCGGCTTCCGGACCGGCTGCCTACGGCGCCCGTTCCGCGCGCGGTGCGGCGGCCGGGTACGGTGTCGCAGCCGCGACGCCGGCGGGCCACCCATCCGCTCGGCAGTTCCCGGGCTCGGCGGAACACTGGACCGGCCGGTGGCACCACTTCCCTCGCGGGCGGCGGCCGGGGTCCCCGCCGGACCCGGGTGAGCGGGTTCCGTGCCTGCGGGAAGCCGGGACTGCCTGTGGTGCCGACGCCCGCGTCGGCCGACAGGCGCTGAAGCAGCCGGGCGGGAGCCGCGTCCCCCTGTCGGCTCAGAAGCCCTCGTCGTCGAGGGACTCCGTGTCCTCGCCCTCCTCTTCCAGGGCCTGTCGGACGACGCGCAGGGCGAGGCCCTCGGGGTAGCCCTTGCGGGCGAGCATGCCGGCGAGGCGGCGGAGGCGTTTGTCGCGGTCGAGGCCGCGGGTGGCGCGGAGCTTGCGGGCGACCAGTTCGCGCGCGGTCTCCTCCTCCTGCTCGGAGTCGAGCCGGGAGACGGCGGCGTCGATCAGCGTGGAGTCGACGCCCTTGGTGCGCAGCTCCCGCGCGAGCGCGCGCCGGGCGAGACCGCGGCCATGGTGCCGGGACTCCACCCAGGCGTCGGCGAAGGCACCGTCGTTGATCAGTCCGACCTCCTCGAACCGGGACAGCACCTCCTTGGCGGCGTCGTCCGGGATCTCCCGCTTGCGGAGGGCGTCGGCGAGCTGCTTCCGGGTGCGCGGGGTCCCGGTGAGCAGGCGCAGACAGATCGCCCGCGCCCGCTCGACCGGGTCCGCCGGAGGTTCCTCCCGCTCGGCCCTCGACGAAGAGAAGGCGCCCTCGTCCTCCGCGGCCGCCTCGCCGGAGTTCCGACGTCTGCGGCCGCGTCCACCGCGCGGCCCGCCGTCACGCGAGCCGCCCGTCCGTGCGCCACCTCCGGCGCGGGGGTCGCCGTCCCCGCCGGTGATGTCGTCGTATGCCGTGTCACCGTCCGCGGCCGGGCCGTCGCCGCCCTCGATGCCCCTCCCCGTGGTGCACCGGAAGCGGCGAACTCGTACTCGGCCCAGTCGGTTCGTCGCGTCACGGGTCAGCTCTTGGCCGCCGCGGCCTTGGACTTGGCCGCCTTGGCCGCCGGGGCCGGTACGGCGGCCGGCTCGGCAGCGGCGGTGCCCGTGGCGTCCGCTCCCTGCTCGGCGGCGGGCTCCTGCGGCCGTACGCCGACGCCCAGCTTCTCCTTGATCTTCTTCTCGATCTCGTTGGCGAGGTCGGGGTTGTCCTTCAGGAAGTTGCGCGCGTTCTCCTTGCCCTGGCCGAGCTGGTCGCCCTCGTACGTGTACCAGGCGCCGGCCTTGCGGACGAAGCCGTGCTCCACGCCCATGTCGATCAGGCCGCCCTCGCGGCTGATGCCCTGGCCGTAGAGGATGTCGAACTCGGCCTGCTTGAAGGGCGGCGCGACCTTGTTCTTGACGACCTTGACGCGGGTGCGGTTGCCGACCGCGTCGGTGCCGTCCTTCAGCGTCTCGATGCGTCGGATGTCGAGTCGCACCGAGGCGTAGAACTTCAGCGCCCGGCCGCCGGTCGTGGTCTCCGGGGAGCCGAACATCACGCCGATCTTCTCGCGGAGCTGGTTGATGAAGATCGCGGTGGTCTTGGACTGGTTGAGCGCGCTGGTGATCTTCCGCAGCGCCTGGCTCATCAGCCGGGCCTGCAGACCCACGTGGCTGTCACCCATCTCGCCCTCGATCTCCGCACGCGGGACGAGCGCGGCGACGGAGTCGATGACGATGAGGTCGAGGGCGCCGGAGCGGACCAGCATGTCCACGATCTCCAGGGCCTGCTCGCCGTTGTCGGGCTGGGACAGAATCAGGTTGTCGATGTCGACGCCGAGCTTCTGCGCGTACTCGGGGTCGAGGGCGTGCTCCGCGTCCACGAACGCGACCTGGCCGCCGGCCTTCTGCGCGTTCGCCACCGCGTGCAGGGTCAGGGTCGTCTTGCCGGAGGACTCGGGGCCGTAGACCTCGATGACGCGGCCGCGCGGCAGGCCGCCGACGCCGAGGGCCACGTCGAGCGCGGTCGACCCGGTCGGGATGACCTCGATGGGCTCCTTCGAGCGGTCGCCCATGCGCATGACCGCGCCCTTGCCGAACTGCCGTTCAATTTGTGCGAGCGCGGCGTCGAGCGCCTTCTCGCGGTCGGTTCCTGCCATGGGTTCCACCCGATTTGCTTGAGTCGATCGCTTCACGTCAAAGACGCTAACGCCTGCCACTGACAACGCGCCCCGACGCACCTCCAGCCTGTGGATAACCTGGGTGCATATCTACCGATAACCGGACAGAGCGCCTGCCGTCGAGCCTCACCGGCACTTCCATAAGAATGGATGTTCGATTTTCGTGTCAAGCGCATCAGGCGGCACCACGGTCCCGTGAGCCGCGCGGGAAACCCGCCCTCAGGAGGTCCCGGTGTCCCCGTCCCGGGGCCGTGCCGCGCCGGGCCTGCGGTCCCACAGCCCGCGAAGGCGTGCGAGGGCGCCCGGCCCGCCGCCGGGACCGCCGCGGTGGCCGAGTACACGGGGTCGTCCGTGACGTCGTAGCGCCGCACATACGCGCCGAGGAAGGCCTGGAGGGTGGCGACGGCGGGGATGGCGATCAGCGCGCCGACGGCACCGAGCAGAGCGGTGCCCGCGACGACCGAGCCGAAGGCGACCGCCGGGTGGATGTCGACGGTCTTGGAGGTCAGCTTGGGCTGCAGCACGTAGTTCTCGAACTGCTGGTAGATCACCACGAAGATCAGCACCCACAGCGCGTACCAGGGGTCGACCGTGAAGGCGATCAGCATCGGCAGGGCGCCCGCGAGATAGGTGCCGATGGTGGGGATGAACTGCGACACCAGCCCCACCCACACCGCGAGGACGGGCGCGTAGGGCACCTCGAGGAACTCCAGCAGGACGTAGTGCGCCAGACCGGAGGCCAGTGCCATCAGCCCGCGCGAGTAGAGGTAGCCGCCCGTCTTGTTCACGGCGATCTCCCACGCGCGCAGCACCTCCGCCTGCCGGGCCGGCGGCAGCAGGGAGCAGACCGTCCGCCGCAGCCGCGGGCCGTCGGCGGCGAAGTAGAACGAGAACAGACCGATGGTCAGCAGTTGGAAGAGGCCGCCGAGGACCTGCGCGGACACGTCCAGGACACCCGTGGCGCTGTTCTGCACGTAGTTGCGCAGCCAGTCGGAGCGCAGCAGGCCCTCCTGGATGTCCACGCGCCGCAGCTCGGTGTGGAAGTGCGTGTTGATCCAGTTGATCACGGAGTCGAGATACTGCGGGAAGTCCTCGACGATCTTGATGATCTGACCCGCCAGCATGGACCCCAGCAGCGTCACGAAGCCGGCCGCCGCGATCAGCACGCCCAGGAAGACCAGGAAAGTGCCCAGGCCCCGGCGCACTCCGCGCGCGGCCATCCAGCTCACCGCGGGCTCGACGGCGAGCGCCAGGAAGAACGCGATGAGGACGTTGATCAGCAGGCCGATGACCTGGTGGAAGGCCCAGTTGCCCAGCTGGAACAGGGCGTAGAGCGTGAGGGCGAGCACCATGGCGCGCGGCAGCCAGCGCGGCATGCGGGCGCCCGGCCCGGATATGGGGGCCGTCGGGGGCCCGGCGGGCGGCGGCGCGCCGGGCGTGGTGGGGTGCCGGGCCGCCTGCCCGGTTTCGTCAGTGGGTGCCACGGACCAAGTCTCACCCACGTGGGGCGGCCATGCGCCACTGGCGCCCTCTGTGACGATCAGCGTCTTTCCGCGGGGACGTCCATCACCGCGCAGACCACCTGCCAGACGCTCTTGGCGTCCCAGCCGGCCGCCAGCGCCTCCTGCACGGTGCGCCCGCCGAGCTCGGACATGACATGGTCGCGCGCGAAGTTCTCGGCATGGCCCGCGCCGAAGTGCTCCGCCATCCGCTCCCAGAAAACCGTCAACCGCATGCGCCCAGTATCCCGCCTCCGGGGACGGCTCCGGGCCGGACCGCCCGCCGGTCCCGCTTTTGCGCCTACGGTCGGTGCATGGCCGACACGGAATCCGACCCCTGTGCCCGACGCCCCTGCCTCAGGGTTCGCTCGCGCGGGCCGAGCGGTTCGTCTGGCTCACCGCGCGTGTGCTCGAGCAGCATCTCTTCGCCCACCGCTTCCGGGGCGGCGCCGCCGGTCCGGTGGAGGCGGCGCTGGACGCCTACCGCAACGAGGACGGCGGGTACGGCCACGCGCTCGAACCCGATCTGCGCGGACCGGTCAGCCAGCCGCTGCACACCGCCCGCGCGCTGCGTGTGCTGGACGCGGTGGGGCGTTGCGGCGGAGGCCGCGCGGAGGACGTGTGCCGCTATCTGACGTCCGTCTCCACGCCGGACGGCGCCCTCCCGGGGTCCATCCCAGTCAGCGCGGCTACCCCGCGGCACCCTTCGTGCCGGTCGTGGACGACCCGCCCGGCGAACTGCTGGCCACCGGGCCCGTGGTGGGCCTGCTGCACCGCAACGAGGTGTGGCACGCATGGCTGTTCCGTGCGACCGACTTCTGCCGGCGGGCCGTGGAGTCGCTGGAGACGACCCATCCCTACGAGGTCCAGGCCGCCGTCACCTTCCTGGACCACGCCCTCGACCGGCCCCGCGCGGAGGCCGCCGCCGCACGGCTGGGCCGCCTGGTGCGCGAACAGCGCCTGGCCGTCCTCGACCCGGACGACCTCGACGCCTACCCGGTCGCCCCCGGCTACGCCCCGGGCGAACATCACTTCCCGCACGACTACGCGCGGACGCCGCACTCCCTGGCCCGCGCGTGGTTCACGGACGAGGAGATGAACCGCTCCCTGAACCACCTCGCGGCGGACCAACAGGACGACGGCGGCTGGCCGATCCGCTGGCGCCAGTGGTCCCCGGCGCCCACCCTGGAAGCCCGCCCGCTGGTCACGATCGACGCCTTGCACACCCTCCAGGCATACGACCGCCCACTCACCTGAGCGGAGGTGCCCCGTAGCCGCGGGCCATCACGCCTCCCCTGGGGGAGGCACCCGCACACGCGGGCAGCTACACCCCACCCCCGGCCCACTCGCCTCACCCGCCCATCGCCCGCACTCCCGCCGTCACCGCGACAGCGGCCCCCACGACCACCAGGAACGGCGCCCGCAGCATCAGCGCCACCGCCGCGGCCGCCACCCCCAGCGCCCGAGCGTCAAGCACCAGTACCCGCCCGTCCGCGAACGTCTGCTGAGCCGTCAGCGCGGCCAGCAACGCCACCGGAAGCAACGCGGCGAGCCGCCGAACGAGCGGCCGCTCGAGAACCCCGCCGGCACCAGCAGCCCCGCGAGCTTGACGGCGTAACACCCCACCGCGGTCACCAGAATCGCGATCCAGATGGTCACAGCTCCCCTCCCCGCCTCACCGCGCGAGGCACGACGACGCCCCCGCGCCCAGAGCACGACCGGCGCCGCGAGCGCGGCCACCAGCACCGGCACCCCCGCCGGCAGCACGGGCAGCAGCCCCAGCCCCAGCAGCACGGCCAGCCCGGCCACCGCCCGCTCGGTCCTGCTCCGCAGCATCGGCGCGAGGAGCGCCAGGAAGACCGCGGGCCCCGCCGCGTCCAGCCCCCACGCGGCGGTGTCGCCGATGGCCTCCGCCCCCAGCGCGCCCAGCAGCGTGGTGAGGTTCCACAGGACGTACAGGGTCAGCCCCGTCACCACGAACCCGAGGCGCGCGGAGCGCCGCCCGGGCTGGGCGAGCGAGACGGCGGTCGTCTCGTCGATCACCCACTGCGCGGCGAACGGCCGCACCGCGCGGGGCAGCGCCAGCAGCTGCGACAGCCGCAGCCCGTAGAACGCGTTGCGCACGCCCAGGAAGAACGCCCCCGCGGCGGCCGTGAACGGCCCCCGCCCGCCGCCAGCGCCCCCACCAGGGCGAACTGGGACGCACCGGTGAACACCAGCAGGCTGAGCGCACAGGTCTGGAGCAGGGTGAGCCCGCTGCCCGCCGAGGTCACGCCGAAGGCGAACCCGGAGAGTCCGACGGCGACCCCGACGCCGAGGGCGTCCCGGACGACGGCGCCGTCCGGCTTCTCTCCTCCGCCGTCGGGTATGTCTGTGAGTGCTTCTGTCCGTTCCATTGCCACACCCCGGACGGTACGGACGGACCGCCGCGCGCGTCTTGTACGTTCTTGCGCTCGCGCTGGTACGCCCCCGGCGGCACGCCCACGATCCGGCTGAAGTGCCGGTTCAGATGCGGCTGGTCGGTGAAGCCGACCGTGAAGGCCGCCTCCGACGGCGCGGTCCCCTCGTCCAGCAGCCGCCGCGCCCGCCGCACGCGCGCGTCGGTGAGCCAGGTGTGCGGGGGCATCCCGTAGGTGTCCCGGAAGGCGCGCAGCAGTGCGAACGGGCTGGTGCCCAGCTCAGCGGCGAGCCGCTCCAGGGACGGCGGGTCGGCCATCCGCTCCTCGAGCACGGCACGCGCGCGTGCGGCGGTCCGGGCGCCCGCCGTGCGCACCTCGCGCCGTGGCAGGGTGCCGCCGTTCAGCCGCAGCAGCCGGGTCACCGCGACCCGGAGCAGGGTGTCGGCGGCGAGCGCGTTGCCCTCGTCGGTGGCCCGGAGCACCTGGTGCACCAGGTGGACGGTGTACGGGTCGTCGAGCACCGGCGTCGCGAAGCCCGGGGTGCCGCGCAGTGTGGTGGTCTCGGCGGCGATCGCGGCCACCACCTCGGGCGGCGGGTACAGCGCCCCGTACTGCCATCCCTCGGGAACACCCGCGCGGCCGGTGTGCGGGGTGTCCGGGTTCACCAGGGCGAGCGCCCCCGCGCCCGCGGACACGTCGCTCCCGCCGTGGTGGAAGACCTCCACCCCGTCGGCGATGGCGGCGATCACGAAGTTCTCGTGGGTGTGCCGGACGAACGTCTTCCGGATGTACCGGGCACGCAGCAGATCGACACCGGGCAGTTCGTCGTACCGCCAGTGCCGCGCCCGCTCCTTCCGGGATTCCGCCATACGGCCATTGTCACGCGCCCCCGGCCGGACCCGGCCCCGGCCCGATTGTCAGTGGCCGGGTGCACGATGGACGCATGGTCAGCGATCCACTCCGAGCCCTCGACGGCTTCTCCCCGCGACCCGCGGCTGGTTCACGGGGGCGTTCTCCGCGCCCACCGCCGCCCAGGCCGGGGCATGGGGTGCCATCGGCGCGGGCTCGGACGTGCTGGTGGTCGCCCCCACCGGTTCCGGGAAGACGCTGGCCGCCTTCCTCGCGGCTCTGGACCAGCTGGCCTCGGCCCCGCCGCCCGCCGACCCCAAGAAGCGCTGCCGCGTGCTGTACGTGTCGCCGCTGAAGGCTCTGGCGGTCGACGTCGAGCGCAACCTGCGCAGCCCGCTGACCGGAATCCGTCAGGAGGCGGTGCGCCTGGGGCTGCCGGAGCCCGAGGTGAAGGTCGGCATCCGCTCCGGCGACACCCCGCCCGCCGAGCGCCGTGCCCTGGCCACCCGTCCGCCGGACATCCTGATCACCACGCCGGAGTCCCTGTTCCTGATGCTGACGTCCGCCACGCGCGACGCGCTCACGGGCGTGGAGACGGTGATCCTGGACGAGGTGCACGCGGTCGCGGGCACCAAGCGCGGCGCGCATCTGGCGCTCACCCTGGAGCGGCTGGACGAGCTGCTGCCGCGCCCGGCCCGCCGTATCGGCCTCTCGGCGACCGTGCGCCCGGTCGACGAGGTCGCCAGGTTCCTCTCCCCGCGTCGCAAGGCGGAGATCGTCCAGCCGGAGTCCGGCAAGGAGTTCGACCTGTCCGTGGTGGTCCCGGTGGAGGACCTGGGCGAGCTGGGCGGCTCGCCGGTCGCCGACGGCTCGGAGGGGCCGAGAGGCCGTCGATCTGGCCGCATGTCGAGGAGCGGATCACCGACCTGGTGCAGGCGCACCGCTCGACCATCGTGTTCGCGAACTCCGCCGCCTCGCCGAGCGGCTGTGCAACCGGCTCAACGAGATCGCGTACGAGCGGGCCACCGGCGAGCCCTGGACGAGCACCACTCCCCGCCGAGCTCATGGGCGGCTCCGGGGCCGCCCAGGGGCGCCCGCGGTCATCGCGCGTGCCCATCACGGCTCGGTGTCCAAGGAGCAGCGCGCCCTGGTCGAGGAGGACCTCAAGGCGGGCCGGCTGCCCGCGGTGGTCGCCACCTCCAGCCTGGAGCTGGGCATCGACATGGGCGCCGTCGATCTGGTGATCCAGGTCGAGTCGCCGCCGTCCGTCGCCTCCGGGCTCCAGCGCGTCGGCCGGGCGGGTCACCAGGTGGGCGCGGTTTCCACGGGCGTGGTGTTCCCCAAGTACCGCGGCGACCTGGTGCAGGCGGCCGTGGTCACCGAGCGGATGCGCACGGGCGCCATCGAGTCCCTGCGGGTCCCCGCGAACCCGCTCGACGTCCTGGCCCAGCAGATCGTCGCCATGACGGCCATGGACACATGGCAGCTCGACGACCTGCTCGCGACGGTCCGCCGCGCGGCGCCGTTCGCGTCCCTGCCCGAGTCCGCGTTCACGGGCGTCCTGGACATGCTGGCCGGACGCTATCCGTCGGACGCGTTCGCGGAGCTGCGCCCGCGCGTGGTGTGGGACCGCGTCACGGGTGAGATCACCGGCCGTCCGGGCGCCCAGCGCCTGGCCGTCACCTCCGGGGCACGATCCCCGACCGGGGCCTGTTCGGGGTGTTCCTCGCGGGCTCCGACCCAAAGAAGGGCGGCGGCCGGGTCGGCGAGCTGGACGAGGAGATGGTCTACGAGTCCCGCGTGGGCGACGTCTTCACGCTCGGCACCAGTTCCTGGCGCATCGAGGACATCACGCGTGACCGTGTCCTGGTCTCCCCGGCGCCGGGCGTGCCGGGCCGGCTGCCGTTCTGGAAGGGCGACCAGCTGGGCCGCCCGCTGGAGCTCGGCCGCGCGGTGGGGGCCTTTCTGCGCGAGGTGGGCTCGCTGTCCAAAGACGACGCCCGGCTGCGCCTGCTCACGGCGGGACTGGACGCCTGGGCCGCCGACAATGTGCTGTCGTACCTCGACGAACAGCGCGAGGCCTGCGGTCACGTGCCCGACGACCGCACCATCGTGGTGGAGCGCTTCCGCGACGACCTGGGCGACTGGCGGGTCGTCGTGCACTCCCCGTTCGGCGCCCAGGTGCACGCCCCGTGGGCGCTCGCGCTCGGCGCCCGCCTCTCCGAGCGGTACGGCATGGACGCCCAGGTGATGCACGCCGACGACGGCATCGTGCTGCGCCTGCCGGACGCCGATCTGATGGGCCTCGACCTGCTCGACCAGGAGCCGGCGAGGTCCGGCACGGAGTACGACGCGGACCGGGCCCCGTGGGCGCGGCCGACGTCGTCTTCGACAAGGGCGAGGTCGACCAGGTCGTCACCGACCAGGTGGGCGGGTCGGCACTGTTCGCGTCCCGGTTCCGTGAGTGCGCCGCCCGCGCGCTGCTGCTGCCGCGCCGCAGTCCCGGCCGCCGCACACCGCTGTGGCAGCAGCGCCAGCGCGCCTCCCAGCTGCTCCAGGTGGCCGGGGAGTTCGGCTCGTTCCCGATCGTCCTGGAGGCGGTCCGCGAATGCCTCCAGGACGTCTTCGACGTGCCCGGACTCGTCGAGCTGATGGGCGACCTGGAGGCGCGCAAGGTGCGCCTGGTCGAGGTCACCACCCCGGAGCCGTCCCCGTTCGCCCGCTCCCTCCTCTTCGGCTACGTCGCACAGTTCCTGTACGAGGGCGACTCCCCGCTCGCCGAGCGCCGCGCCGCCGCCCTGTCGCTGGACTCCCGGCTGCTGGCCGAGCTGCTGGGCCGGGCCGAACTGCGCGAGCTGCTCGACGCGGAGGTGCTGGCCGAGCTGGAGAGCGAGCTGCGGTGGCTCACCGAGGACCGGCGGGTCAAGGACGCGGAGGGTGTGGCCGACCTGCTGCGGATGCTCGGCCCGCTCACCGACGAAGAGCTCGCCGAGCGGGGCGCCGAACCGCGGTGGGCGCGGGAGCTCGCCTCCGCGCGGCGCGCCATCCAAGTGCGGGTGGCCGGCGCCGACCACTGGGCGGCGATCGAGGACGCGGGCCGGCTGCGCGACGCGCTGGGCACGGCGCTGCCGGTCGGTGTCCCCGAGGCGTTCACCGAACCGGTCAAGGACCCCTCGGAGACCTCCTCGCGCGCCACGCGCGCACGCACGGCCCGTTCACTTCGGCGACCGCGGCGGCGCGTTTCGGACTGGGCGTGGCAATCACCGAGGGTGCCCTGCAACGGCTGTCGGCGGCGGGCAGGGTCGTCCAGGGCGAGTTCCATCCGGCCGGTATCGGCCAGGAGTGGTGCGACGCGGCCGTACTGCGCCGGCTGCGCCGCCGCTCCCTGGCCGCGCTGCGGCACGAACTCGAGCCGGTGCCGCCGCCCGCCCTCGCCCAGTTCCTGCCCCAGTGGCAGCACATCGGCAAGGGGCACTCCCTGCGCGGCGTCGACGGCCTGGTGCGGGCGCTCGAGCAATTGCAGGGCGCGTCCGTACCCGCGTCCGCCCTGGAGAGGCTGGTCCTGCCGTCCAGGGTGACGGACTACACCCCGGCGATGCTGGACGAGCTGACGGCAGCCGGGGAGGTCGTCTGGGCCGGCGCCGGTTCGCTGCCCGGGAAGGACGGCTGGGTCTCCCTCTACCTCGCGGACGCGGCTCCGCTGCTGCTGCCGCCCCGCACCCCTGGAGCCGACCGCCGTCCACCAGTCCGTCCTGGACGCCCTCTCGGGCGGCTACGGCCTGTTCTTCCGCCAGATCGCCGACCAGGTCCGCGCCACCACCCATCCCGGGGCCACCGATCCCCAGCTGGCCGACGCCCTGTGGGACCTCGCCTGGTCCGGGCGGCTGACCAACGACACGCTCTCCCCCATGCGCGCCCTGCTGGGCTCGGGCCGTACCGCCGGTGCCACGGCCCACCGCGCGAAGCGATCGGTCCCGCGCGGACGCTACGGCGCGCTCACGGCGGCGGCCCGCGGCACCTCCCGCACCGGCCCGCCGACCGTCGGCGGCCGCTGGTCGCTGCTGCCGGGCCAGGAGTCCGATGCCACGGTGCGCGCCCACGCGCTGTCCCGTGCCCTGCTCGACCGGCACGGCGTGGTGACCCGGGGCGCGGTCTCGGCGGAGGGCGTCGAGGGTGGTTTCTCGGCGGTGTACCGCGTGCTGGCCGCCTTCGAGGAGACGGGGCAGGCACGCCGCGGCTACGTGGTGGAAGGGCTGGGCGCCGCCCAGTTCGCGATGGACGGGGCCGTGGACCGCCTCCGCGCGGCGGCCAACGCGCGCGAGCGGGGCGACGGCCTCCCGGACCCGGTGCCGGCCGCCCAACATGCCGGGATGTTCGACCCCTTCGACCCCGTCGAGACCGGCCGGGACGAGGCTCCGCAGTCCCCGCCGCCCTGGCAGCACGGCGGACGTCCCACGTACGACCCCTTCGCCGGCCGCCGTACCGGTGCGGACCGGGTCGCCCGCGCGGTGGTGCTCGCCGCCGCCGACCCGGCGAACGCGTACGGTGCCGCGCTGGGCTGGCCCGAGCCGCCGACCGGTGCCGGGCACAAGCCCGGCCGCAAGGCGGGCTCCCTGGTGGTGCTGGTGGACGGTGAGCTGACGCTCTACATGGAGCGCGGCGGCAAGACGCTGCTGGCCTGGCCCGCCGACGCCGACGGCGAACCCGCCGAGGACCCCGGCTCCCGGCCGCCGCCGAGGCCCTCGCCGCCGCCGTCCGCGCGGGCTCGCTCGGCACGGTCACGGTGGAGCGCGTCAACGGCACCTCCGCCCTGACATCCCCCTGGGCACCCTCCTGGAGACGGCCGGCTTCGTGGCCACACCCCGGGGTCTGCGCCTACGCGCCTGACCCGGCCGGAACCGCCGGCCGCGACCGGCAGGACCTCGCCCGGGAGACGCCCCGGGCTTCCGGTGAGCCACGACCCACCTCACCGGAAGCCGCCGCTCCGACCGGCATGCCACTCTTGACCCATGCCCGAAGGAGACACCGTCTGGCAGGCCGCACACCGACTGCACGACGCCCTGGCCGGCAGGACACTGACCCGCAGCGACCTCCGCGTCCCCAAGTTCGCCACGGCCGACCTCACCGGCCGCACCGTCCTGGACGTCACCCCGCGCGGCAAGCATCTGCTGACCCGCGTCGAGGGCGGACTGACCCTGCACTCGCATCTGAGGATGGACGGCTCCTGGCGGGTGTTCGAACCGGGGCAGCGCTGGAACGGCGGCCCCGCCCACCAGATCCGCGCCGTCCTCGGCACCGCCGACCGCACGGCCGTCGGCTACCGGCTCCCCGTCCTGGAACTGATCCGCACCGCCCACGAGGACCGCGCGGTCGGCCATCTGGGCCCCGACCTCCTCGGCCCGGACTGGGACCCGGACCGCGCGCTGGCCAACCTCCTGAAGGAGCCCTCCCGCCCCCTCGGCGAAGCCCTGCTGGACCAGCGCAACCTCGCCGGCATCGGCAATGTGTTCAAGAGCGAGCTGTGCTTCCTCCTCGGCGTCACCCCGTGGCTCCCCGTGGGCGACCTGCCCGTCGGCCGCTCCGCGCCGCTGCCGGAACTCGCCCGGAAACTGCTGGAGTTCAACCGCGAGCGCCCGATCCGCAACACCACCGGCCGCCGCGGCCAGGACCTGTTCGTGTACGGCCGTGCCCGCCGGCCCTGTCTGCGCTGCGGTACCCCGGTCCGCCTCGCCGATCAGGGCGACGGCTCCACCGAGCGCCCCACCTACTGGTGCCCCACCTGCCAGCCGGGCCCCACCCCGCTCACACCCCGCCCCTGACCCGACCCGCGGCACCCGCACGCCAACCGCACCAGGATTCCGCCACAACGCCGAGTCCCACGCGCCCAGCCCGTCCACGCCCCGCCACCAGCCACGCGCCCAGCCCCACCCGCCCCCGTCACGCCCCGCCGCTCAGCCGGCGCGCGTCGCCCACGCGCCAGGCCCGGCGCCACCGCCCCGCCGCGAGCGCCCCCTCCGCCCGCGCCTTCGGCACACAGTGCACCGGCAGCACGCTGAGCCCCCACCCGCCGGCCACGACCGCCCCTTCCACCGCCCCGGCACCGGGCACCAGCAGCAGTCGCACCACCGCCCACCACCACAGCGCCCCCAGTACCAGAGCGACCCCCGTCGCACCACGGTCCCCGTCGTCACTGCCTCCTCCACCCCCGGGCCGACGCTATGAGACCGCTCGCCCCCGCGCACAGGGCGCAACGAGGGCACACAGGCGCACCCCGGCCCCCGAAGACCACGTCACCCGTTCTCGGCCTGGAACATCCAGTGCTGCTTCTCCAGATCCGCGGTGATCGTGATGAGGATGTCCTGGCTCACCGGGTCCGGTTCGTCGGTCGCCGCGACCCGCTCCCGCATCCGGGTGATCACCGCGCCCAGCGCCTCCACGAGCGTGCCCACCGCGGTCGTGTCGTCGACCCAGCCCTCCGGGGTCACCCCGATGCCGCTGCCGACGGCCACGGTCGCGGCCCGCCCGTCGGGTGAGACGCCGAGTGCCGCGGCACGCTCCGCCACGGTGTCGGAGTGCGCACGCGCGAGGCTCACCACCTCGTCGAGCTGGAGATGCACGGACCGGAAGCGCTGCCCGACCACGTTCCAGTGGATCTGTTTGGCCACCAGCGCGAGATCCACCAGGTCGACCAGGGCGCCCTGCAGCGCCTCGGACACGGTCCACATGTTCTCGTCGGACAACGGGCTCTTCACGACGTACATCAGCACCTCCGTAGCCGGCCCCCGCCTCGTCCCTCCACGATGACCGCCGTGCGCCGCACCGGCAAACGCACCGCGGAAGGGTCCGGGCATGCGAAACCCCGGCGGCGCCCCTCCTGATCTTCCGGAAGGGCCCCTGCCGGGGCATTTCACATCTTCATACCGCGTAGGCGCGGAGCATCACGCTCACGCGGCGACGACGTCCACCGCCTCGGCGGGCGCCTTGATGGTCACCCGTTCCGGTGGGACACCGGTGACCGAGACGGAACCCAGCATCGGACGAACCGGCGTGGGTACGGGATCGCTGGTGGTCGCTGCAGCAGACTGGGCCAGTTCGGCGAGAGCGAGATCGTCGCTCACTTCCCGCATGAGCTCGGACATCCGTACGTCCAGCGCGTCGCAGATGGCGGAGAGCAGCTCGGAGGAAGCCTCCTTCTGCCCCCGCTCCACCTCGGAGAGATAGCCGAGTGAGACTCGGGCGGACGAGGAGACTTCGCGCAGAGTACGGCCCTGGCGTTGGCGCTGCCGACGCAGCACGTCACCCAGCAGGCGACGGAGCAGAATCATCGGTGGCTCCCTCCTCGGACCGCGTAGCCGCATCCTTCTCGCCCCACCGTACCGCCTCGCGCCGCGGCCGTGCGGGGAGCGATGTCGTGTTCACTCAGGGCTGCAAACATCAAAACCCCCGTTCCGTTCCGTATCGTGTGCCCGCTCATTTCCGGTCTGTTCGCCCGCAAGCTCCGTCAGAAGCAGTGCGAGTACGCTCCGTACGCTCTCCATACGAATTTCCGCGCGGTCGCCGTTCAACCGCAGACGCACCACTTTTCCGCCGCCGGTGGAACGCCGTCCCGGCCCGGCCGGCCCGTCGACTGCCACGAAAACCGTGCCGACGTCCTGCCCGTCCTGGGGGTCCGGACCGGCGACACCGGTGGTGGCGATACCCCAGTCGGCACCCAGCGCCTCGCGCACACCGGCCGCCATCTGGGCCGCCACCTGCGGATCCACCGCGCCCCGCTGGGCCAGCAGGGTGGCGTCCACGTCGAGCAGTTCCCGCTTGAGTCCGGTGGCGTACGCCGTCACGGACCCCGGAACACCTTGGACGCCCCCGGCACCGAGGTGATGTCCGCCGCCACGAGGCCACCGGTCAGCGACTCCGCGACGGCCAGCGTTGCACCGTTCACGGTGAGTAGTCGCACCACCTCGGTGGCCTCGGAACTCACGCTTCCGTCTCCTCCAACGCCGCCTTGCGGTCGGCGATTCCTGCCTGCGCAGCACAATGGCCTGTTTCACATAGTCGAGCCCGGTCGCCACGGTCAGCACGACCGCCGCGGCCATCACCCACCACCGCAGCGTGGCCAGCCACCCCGTCAGCGCCAGTACGTACATGCCGACGGCGATGCCCTGGGTCAGGGTCTTGAGCTTGCCCCTCGGCTGGCCGGGATCACGCCGTAGCGAATGACCAGGAAACGCAGCAGGGTGATGCCGAGTTCCCGGCCGAGGATGACTCCGGTGACCCACCACGGCAGATCGCCCAGCGAGGAGAGACAGATCAGCGCCGCACCCATGATCGCCTTGTCGGCGATGGGGTCGGCGATCTTCCCGAAGTCGGTGACGAGGTTGTAGGTGCGCGCCAGATGGCCGTCGAACAGGTCGGTGATCATGGCGATGGCGAAGGCCGCCCAGGCGAACGACCGCCACGCCGGGTCGTAGCCGCCGTCGGCGAGCATCAGCATCACGAACGCGGGCACCAGCAGCAGCCGGAGCATGGTCAGCAGGTTGGCGATGTTCCAGACGCTGGCCTGGTTGACGGCCGCCGCCACGACCTTCGCACCGCGTGCGGGCCTGCTGCCGTCCTCGGCGTCGACGCCGTCGCGGGGTGCGGTCGCCGGGACCGTCCCGTCTCCGTGCGCGGTGCGCCGGGCCGGTTCGCCGCCGGATGCCCCCGGGGCCGTACCCCTGGCCTCCCGCGCGACCGTGCGGCCGGACGCCGACAGACCTCCGGGTGCGGTACCCGCGGCCCTCCTCGCGGAGGGGCCACCCGCCGCCGATGCCGGGACACCCGTCATCTGCCCGCCTCCTCGCTCCACGCGGGCGCACCCTGGAACAGCGGCTCCGCCACCAGGTCGACACCTTCCGTGCCGACCACCTTCGCCTCGACCATACGGCCGACGGTCAGCCCCTCGCCGCTCGTGAGCAGCACCTGGCCATCCGTCTCGGGAGCCTGGTGCGCCCCCGGCCGTACACACCCTCCGTCTCGTCGACGGACTCCACCAGTACGTGCACGGTCTCGCCGAGCCGCTCCTCGGCGCGCTGCGAGACCAGCTCCTCGGCCAGCCGGGAGACCTGGGCCAGCCGCTCGGCGACGATCTCCTCGTCCAGCTTGCGGTCGTACGTCGCGGCCTCGGTGCCCTCCTCGTCGGAGTAGCCGAAGACACCGATGGCGTCCAGCCGCGCGTGGTTCAGGAAGCGCTCCAGCTCGGCGAAGTCGGCCTCGGACTCGCCGGGGAAGCCGACGATGAAGTTGGAGCGCACACCGGCCTGGGGGCCTTGCTCCGGATGGTGTCGAGCAGCTCCAGGAACCGGTCGGTGTCGCCGAAGCGGCGCATCGAGCGCAGCACGTCCGGCGCGGAGTGCTGGAAGGAGAGGTCGAAGTACGGGGCGACCTTCGGGGTGGAGGTCAGCACGTCGATCAGGCCGGGCCGCATCTCGGCCGGCTGGAGGTAGCTGACCCGCACCCGCTCCAGGCCGTCGACCTCGGCGAGCTCGGGCAGCAGGGACTCCAGCAGGCGGATGTCGCCCAGGTCCTTGCCGTAGGAGGTGTTGTTCTCGGAGACGAGCATGATCTCCTTCACGCCCTGCTCGGCCAGCCAGCGCGTCTCGTTCAGCACGTCGCTGGGGCGGCGCGAGATGAAGGAGCCGCGGAAGGACGGGATGGCGCAGAAGGAGCAGCGCCGGTCGCAGCCGGAGGCGAGCTTCACCGAGGCGACCGGGGAGCCGTCCAGCCGGCGGCGCAGCGGCGCGCGGGGGCCGGAGGCGGGGGCGAGGCCGTCGGGGAGGTCCACCGGGCCGTGGCCCGGAAGGGCGACGGAGGCGGCGGAGTCCTGCCGCTCGGCCGGGCTGATCGGCAGCAGCTTGCGCCGGTCGCGCGGGGTGTGGGAGGCGTGGATGCCGCCGTTCAGAATGGTCTGGAGGCGGTCGGAGATGTCGGTGTAGTCGTCGAAGCCGAGCACGCCGTCGGCCTCGGGGAGCGCCTCGGCGAGTTCCTTGCCGTACCGCTCGGCCATGCAGCCCACGGCCACGACGGCCTGGGTTCTCCCGTGGCTCTTGAGGTCGTTGGCCTCCAGGAGGGCGTCGACCGAGTCCTTCTTGGCGGCCTCGACGAAGCCACAGGTGTTGACGACGGCGACGTCCGCGTCCTCGGCGTCCTCCACGAGCTGCCAGCCGTCCGCCTCCAAACGGCCTGCGAGCTCCTCCGAGTCCACCTCGTTACGGGCGCAGCCAAGGGTGACGAGTGCGACGGTACGGCGTTCAGGCATGGGCTCAAGACTACTTCGTCCCGCTGACACCCCACGTCGACGGGGTTGGCCGATCATGGCCGACCCCGTCGCGGACGCGCCCTCGGGGCCGGATCACCCGGCCTGCGGGTCGCCCTTGGTGTAGGTCAGGCGCTCGACGGCGCCCGGCTGCCAGTCGTCCTCGATCTTCTTGCCGTTCACGAACAGGTCGATCGCGCCGGCGTCCCCGAGGACCAGGTTGATCTTGGTGCTGTCCTGGAAGGTCCTGGAATCGCCCTGCTTGAGCAGCCCGTCGAACAGCAGCCGGCCGCTGTGGTCCTTGGCGGAGATCCAGCTGCGTCCGTCGGCGGCGCTGACCTTCACCGTCACCTTGTCCTGCGGGGCGGCGGCGATGGCGCTGTCCGACGGCTCCGCCTCGGGTGCGGCGGGCTTCTCCGACTTGGGGGTGGGGTTGGCCGACTTGGAGGGCTCGGTGCCCTCGGCGACGTTCTCCTTGGCGCCCTCGTCGTCACCGCCCTTGACCATCGTGAACCCGACGAAGCCGATCACGACGACGATCGCGGCGACCATGGCCGCGGTCCAGTTGGGTCCGCGCCGCTCCGGACGGATGCGTTCCGCCTCGAACAGCGGGGCGGCCGGGGTCGAGGCCGGACGGCCGCCGCCGTGCTCGGCCTCGAACCGTTCGATGATCGGGGCCGGGTCGACGCCCACGGCCTTGGCCAGGGTGCGGATGTGCCCGCGCGCGTAGACGTCGCCGCCGCAGGGGCGAAGTCGTCGGCCTCGATGGCGCGCACGATGCCGATACGGACACGGGTGGCGGTACTGACCTCGTCGACGGTCAGCCCCGCGGCGATGCGCGCCTGCTGCAGTGCTCGGCCGACGGAGGGGCGGGCTTCCTCGGAAACGTCTTCGAAGGGACGCTCGTCTTCAGGGGAGTTGCCGATGGACACGGGGGCGCCTTTCGAGCGTGTAGCCGCCTGTGCTGGAGGTTCAGTCTAGGAGGGGTACGAGAGGGTGGGGCAACCGGGCGGTCGGACTTTGTACGCCATCGGTATGGCCCGACATCCCGATGGTGGGACTGCAGTTTGCCGTTTCCCCCAAGTTGACGTACGCCGACGGGAAACGGTTGCTCAATGATCGCTTACGAGGAGGTCACGATCGGCCATCCGGGTGTCCGGAGGCGAGTGCCGCCCCCGGTTCGCCTACCCTTCAGACTCCCCGGATCAGCGCGAGCACGCCATCCAGGTCGTCAGGCTTCACAAGAACGTCACGAGCCTTCGAACCCTCGCTCGGTCCGACGATGTTCCGTGACTCCATGAGGTCCATCAGCCGGCCCGCCTTGGCGAAGCCGACGCGCAGCTTGCGCTGGAGCATGGACGTCGATCCGAACTGGGTGGAGACGACCAGCTCGGCCGCCTGGCACAGCAGGTCCAGGTCGTCGCCGATGTCCTCGTCGATCTCCTTCTTCTGCTTGGTCCCGACGGTGACGTCGTCCCGGAAGACCGGCGCCATCTGCTCCTTGCAGTGCCGTACGACCGCCGAGACCTCTTCCTCGGTCACGAAGGCGCCCTGCAGACGCGTGGGCTTGTTCGCGCCCATCGGGAGGAACAGTCCGTCGCCCTTGCCGATCAGCTTCTCGGCGCCGGCCTGGTCGAGGATGACGCGCGAGTCCGCGAGCGAGGAGGTGGCGAACGCCAGCCGGGACGGCACGTTCGCCTTGATCAGACCGGTGACCACGTCGACCGACGGCCGCTGTGTGGCGAGCACCAGATGGATACCGGCCGCCCGCGCGAGCTGCGTGATCCGCACGATGGAGTCCTCGACGTCGCGCGGGGCGACCATCATGAGGTCGGCCAGCTCGTCGACGATCACCAGCAGATAGGGATACGGCTGCAGCTCCCGCTCGCTGCCCTCGGGCGCCTTGGCCTTGCCCTCGCGCACCGCGCGGTTGAAGTCGTCGATGTGCCGGTAGCCGTAGGCGGCCAGGTCGTCGTAGCGCAGGTCCATCTCGCGCACGACCCACTGCAGCGCCTCGGCGGCCCGCTTGGGGTTGGTGATGATCGGCGTGATCAGGTGCGGGATGCCCTCGTACGCGGTGAGCTCCACGCGCTTGGGGTCGACCAGGATCATCCGGACGTCCTCCGGGGTCGCCCGCATCATGACCGAGGTGATCAGGCAGTTGATGCAGGACGACTTTCCGGAGCCGGTGGCGCCGGCGACCAGCATGTGCGGCATCTTCGCCAGCGAGTCCATGACGTAGCCGCCCTCGACGTCCTTGCCGAAGGCGACCAGCATCGGGTCGTCGTCCTCGGCGGACTCCGCGAGCCGCAGCACGTCACCGAGGTTGACCATCTCCCGGTCCGTGTTCGGGATCTCGATGCCGACCGCGGACTTGCCGAGGATCGGGCTGATGATCCGCACGTCCGGGCTGGCGACGGCGTACGCGATGTTCTTGGTGAGGGCGGTCACCCGCTCGACCTTCACGGCGGGGCCGAGTTCGACCACGTAGCGGGTGACCGTCGGGCCGCGGGTGAAGCCGGTGACGGCGGCGTCCACCTTGAACTCCGTGAAGACCTTCCGCAGCGCGTCGACGATGAGGTCGTTGGCGGCGCTGCGCGCCTTGCCGGGACCCCGCGGGTGAGCAGGTCGAGGGAGGGCAGGGAGTAGGTGATGTCGCCGGAGAGCTGGAGCTGCTCCGCGCGGGGCGGCAGGTCGCGGGGTTCCCGGGGCGGCGCCTTGGTCATGTCCAGGACGCCCGCGGGCGGCTTCTCCGCTTCGGCTCGGCCTGCCGCGGGCGGGCGGCCGGGACCGGCGTGGGGGTGGTCGGCTCGCGGTCTGAGACGCTGACGCCCTGCGTCAGATCGGCGACGATCGGGGAGGGCGGCATCCCGTGCAGTACGGCGCCGTCGAGCGCGGCGGCCGCGGCGGCGGCCACGTCCACGGCGTCCATCTGACGGTCCATGGCGGGCTGCGGCACCGCGGACCTGCGGGGGCGGCCCCGGCGCGGGGCAGCGCCTCCGGCTCCGCGCCGTGCGGGTCGTACTCCTCGGGCGCCGGGCGGCGCCTGCCGCGGCTCGCGGGCAGCGCGTCGCGCCACTGCCGCTCGTAGCGCTCATCGTCCTCGCCGAACTCCCCGGGGCCGGCTTCGCGGACGATTCCGAGCCGCACCCCGAGCTGTCGCAGCCGCTGCGGGATCGCGTTGACGGGGTGGCGGTGACGACCAGCAGCCCGAAGACCGTGAGCAGCACCAGCAGCGGTACGGCGAGGACATCGGTCATGGTGAACGACAGCGGGGTGGCCGCGCTCCAGCCGATGAGCCCGCCGGCGTCCCTTATGGCCTGCATGCCGTCGCTGCGCGCGGGTGAGCCGCAGGCGATGTGGATCTGCCCGAGCACACCGATGACGAGCGCGGACAGGCCGATGACGATCCGTCCGTTGGCCTCCGGCTGCTCCGGATGCCGGATGAACCGTACGGCGATGACGGCGACCAGGATCGGCACCAGCAGGTCGAGCCGGCCGAAGGCCCCGGCGACCAGGATCTCCACCAGGTCGCCGACGGGGCCCTGCAGGTCGGCCCAGGTGCCCGCGGCGACGATCAGGGCGACGGCGAGCAGCAGCAGCGCCAGGCCGTCCTTGCGATGCGCGGGGTCGAGGTTCCTGGCGCCCTGACCTATGCCGCGGAAGACGGCGCCCACGGCGTGCGCGAGGCCCAGCCAGAGGGCGCGGAGGAGCCGGTACACACCGCTGGTCGGATTCGGGGCGGGCGCGGGTGCCGGCTTCCTCGCCGCGGCCTTCTTGGCGGGAGCCTTCTTCGCCGGGGCTTTCCTGGCAGCGGCCTTCTTCGCCGGGGCCTTCGCCGAAGCGGCCGCCTTCTTCGCCGGCGGCTTCCTGGCTGCGGAGGGACGTGAGGCCATGGGTGTGAGGTTACCGGTGGAGACGGCAGGTGACACGCGTGGCGGATGCTTCACCCGTTCGTGTCGCACTTGCCGAGGCGCGGAGTTGACGCGCGGTGGGTGCGGCCTCATGTCCACGGTGGATCGGGTGCCCAGCCAACACGCGTGCCGTCGGCGTCAGTTCTGCGACGGCACCGACGACGCGCTGCCCGTACCGGGCTCCAGGGCGTCCAGCGCCCGCCGCAACCCCGTGAGCTTGCGCTCCAGATGGGCCGCCGTGGCCACCGCGGCCGCGTCGGTCGACTCGTCGTTGAGCTGCTTGGTGAGCGCCTCGGCCTGCTCCTCGACGGCGGCGAGCCGCGCCGACAGCTCGGCGAGCAGACCCGCCGACTCCCTGGACTCGACCGCGTCCTTCTCGCCGCCCTCCAACTGGATCCGCAGCAGCCCCGCCTGCTCCCGCAGCTGGCAGTTCTTCATGTACAGCTCGACGAAGACCGACACCTTCGCCCGCAGCACCCACGGGTCGAACGGCTTGGAGATGTAGTCGACCGCACCCGCCGCGTACCCACGGAAGGTGTGGTGCGGGCCGTGGTTGATCGCGGTGAGGAAGATGATCGGGATGTCCCGGGTCCGCTCCCGCCGCTTGATGTGCGCGGCGGTCTCGAAACCGTCCATGCCCGGCATCTGGACATCCAGCAGAATGACCGCGAAATCATCCGTGAGCAGTGCCTTGAGTGCTTCTTCCCCGGACGATGCCCGCACCAGCGTCTGATCGAGCGCCGAGAGGATGGCCTCCAGCGCGAGCAGATTCTCCGGCCGGTCATCGACCAGGAGGATCTTGGCCTTCTGCACCATGGCCCGCCCTCCTCGCCCCGGCTTGGGGCCTCCCCTGTCCGCAGGACCTGACGCCGTACCCATGGGTGCCGCGCCAGGGGGCGACTCCCTTGCGCCGCCCGTCCTTGTGCCGGTCATCGTAGCCGCCCCCCGCCCGTCACCACACCCTGTCACCGGGATGTCACTGTGCACGTAGCGGAAACGCGGCGGAAGACCAGAAGGTTCCCCGATTCCCGCACTTCTACACGGCTTCGCGCACAACGCGTCGGCGAGGGGCGCGCGGACACCGAAGCCGCACGGCACTTTCGCGCGCCCTCCCGACGCCGGTCTCACTCCCCCCGCATCCACTGCTCCATCACGGACAGCAGGTGGTCCGGGTCGACCGGCTTGGTCACATAGTCGGAGGCACCCGACTCGATCGCCTTCTCCCGGTCGCCCTTCATCGCCTTCGCGGTGAGCGCGATGATCGGCAGCCCGGCGAACTGCGGCATCCTGCGGATCGCCGTGGTCGTGGCGTACCCGTCCATCTCGGGCATCATGATGTCCATCAGGACGACCGCCACGTCGTCGTGCTGCTCCAGCACCTCGATGCCCTCGCGGCCGTTCTCCGCGTACAGCACGGACAGGCCGTGCTGCTCCAGGACGCTGGTGAGCGCGAAGACGTTGCGGATGTCGTCGTCGACGATCAGCACCTTCTGCCCGCCGAAGCGGATCCCGCGGTGCGGGCGCGGCGCCGGCTCCTGGTGCTCCACACCTGCCCACTGCTCGGCCTCGGGGGCGGGCCGGGTCTCCAGGGTGATCCTGCGGCGGCGCCGGAACAGCGCGGCCGGACCGCTCGGGGTGTCCCGGTACGACGGCACCTCGGCCGGTGCCCCGGACTCCGCCGGGGGCAGCTCGGCCGACGCCACCAGGTCACCGGCCTCCAGCGCGGGCATGGTCTGCTGGTAGCCGTGCGGCGGCAGCTCGCTCTGGTGCAACGGCAGATACAGCGTGAACGTCGAACCGCGGCCCGGCTCGCTCTGCGCGTGGATCTCGCCGCCCAGCAGCTGCGCGATCTCCCGCGAGATCGACAGCCCCAGCCCCGTCCCGCCGTACTTGCGGCTGGTGGTGCCGTCGGCCTGCTTGAACGCCTCGAAGATCACCCGCATCTTGCTGGCCGCGATGCCGATGCCCGTGTCACTCACCGAGAACGCGATCATGTCCGCGTCCGGGTCGGTCAGCGAACCGGCCTCCAGCAACTGCTCCCGGATCCGCTGCGGGACGTCGTCCCGGGCGGGCCGGATGACCAGCTCCACCGACCCCGAGTCGGTGAACTTCACCGCGTTGGACAGCAGGTTGCGCAGCACCTGGAGCAGCCGCTGCTCGTCCGTGTGCAGCGTGGCCGGCAGCTCCGGCGACACCCGTACGGACAGGTCGAGCCCCTTCTCCGCGGTCAGCGGCCGGAAGGTCGCCTCCACGTAGTCCACGAGCTGGACCAGCGCGATACGCGTCGGGGACACGTCCATCTTGCCCGCGTCGACCTTCGACAGGTCGAGGATGTCGTTGATGAGCTGCAGCAGGTCGGACCCGGCACCGTGGATGGTCTCGGCGAACTCGACCTGCTTCGGCGAGAGGTTCCCCTCCGCGTTGTCGGCGAGCAACTTCGCGAGGATCAGCAGCGAGTTGAGCGGCGTACGCAGCTCGTGCGACATGTTGGCGAGGAACTCGCTCTTGTAGCGCATGGAGACCGCGAGTTGCTCGGCACGCTCCTCCAGGACCTGCCGCGCCTCCTCGATCTCGGTGTTCTTCACCTCGATGTCGCGGTTCTGCCGGGCCAGCAGCTCGGCCTTCTCCTCCAGTTCGGCGTTGGACGCCTGGAGCGCCTTCTGCCGCTGCTCCAACTCCGCGGACCGCTCGCGCAGTTGCTCGGTCAGCTCCTGGGACTGCGAGAGCAGCCGCTCGGTCCTGGTGTTGACCGAGATGGTGTTGACGCTCGTCGCGATCATCTCGGCGATCTGGTTGAGGAAGTCCTTCTGAATGTGCGTGAACGGCGTGAACGAGGCCAGCTCGATGACACCGAGCACCTGCCCCTCGAACAGCACCGGCAGCACGATCACCTGAGCCGGCGGCGCCTCCCCGAGCCCCGAGGAGATCTTCAGATAGCCGCTGGGCGCGTCGTGCACGAGGATCGTGCGCTTCTCCACGGCCGCCGTGCCGATGAGCCCCTCACCGGGCCTGAACGACGTCGGCATGGAGCCCATGGAGTAGCCGTACGAGCCGAGCATGCGCAGCTCGAAGTGGTCGTCGTCCGCGGCGCTCAGGTCCTCGCCGTCGACCAGCGGCATCGTCAGGAAGAACGCGCCGTGCTGCGCGGACACCACCGGGGTCAGCTCGCTCATGATCAGCGAGGCCACGTCCTCCAGATCGCGGCGGCCCTGCATCAGCGCCGAGATCCGGGCGAGATTGCCCTTGAGCCAGTCCTGCTCCTTGTTGGCGATCGTGGTGTCGCGCAGGTTGGCGATCATCTTGTTGATGTAGTCCTGGAGTTCCTGGATCTCCCCGGACGCGTCCACGTCGATCTTCAGGTTCAGGTCACCGCGGGTCACCGCGGTCGCCACCCGCGCGATGGCACGCACCTGCCGGGTCAGATTCCCGGCCATCTCGTTCACGGACTCGGTCAGGTCCCGCCAGGTGCCGTCGACGTCCCGCACGCGTGCCTGGCCGCCCAGCTGGCCCTCGGTGCCCACCTCGCGGGCCACGCGCGTGACCTCCTCGGCGAAGGAGGACAGCTGGTCCACCATCGTGTTGATGGTGGTCTTCAGCTCGAGGATCTCCCTCGCGCGTCGATGTCGATCTTCTTCGTCAGGTCGCCCTTGGCGATGGCCGTCGTCACCATGGCGATGTTGCGGACCTGACCGGTCAGATTGGACGCCATGCCGTTCACCGACTCGGTGAGGTCCTTCCAGGTGCCCGCCACACCCGGCACCTCGGCCTGACCGCCCAGGATGCCGTCCGTGCCCACCTCCCGGGCCACCTTGGTGACCTGTTCGGCGAACGCGCTCAGCGTCTTCACCATGGTGTTGATGGTGTCGGCGAGCTGCGCCACCTCACCGCGCGCCTCGATGCTGACCTGCCGCGTCAGGTCGCCGTTGGCGACGGCGGCGGAGACCTGGGAGATGTTGCGCACCTGCGTGGTCAGGTTCTTGGCCATCAGATTGACGTTGTCGCTCAGGTCCTTCCAGATGCCCGTGACACCCGGCACGTTCGCCTGACCGCCGAGGATGCCCTCGGTGCCCACCTCACGGGCCACCCGCGTGACCTGCTCGGCGAACGACGACAACTGGTCCACCATCGTGTTGACGGTGGTCACCAGCTCGAGGATCTCGCCCTTGGCGTCGACGGTGATCTTCTTCGACAGGTCGCCCTTGGCGACCGCGGTGGTGACCTCGGCGATGTTGCGCACCTGGAGGGTCAGGTTGTTCGCCATGCCGTTCACCGACTGCGTGAGGTCCTTCCAGGTGCCGGAGACACCCTGCACCTCGGCCTGACCGCCGAGGATGCCCTCCGTACCCACCTCGCGGGCCACGCGCGTGACCTCTTCGGCGAACGACGACAGCTGGTCGACCATGGTGTTCAGCGTGTTCTTGAGCTCCAGGATCTCCCCGCGCGCGTCCACGGTGATCTTCTGCGACAGGTCACCGCGCGCCACCGCCGTCGCCACCTGCGCGATGTTGCGCACCTGGCCCGTCAGATTGGACGCCATGCCGTTCACGGAGTCCGTCAGGTCCCGCCACACACCGGCGACGCCGGGCACCTGCGCCTGACCGCCGAGACGCCCCTCGGTGCCCACCTCGCGGGCCACCCGCGTCACCTGGTCGGCGAACGACGACAACTGGTCGACCATCGTGTTGATGGTGTTCTTCAGCTCGAGGATCTCCCCGCGCGCGTCCACGTCGATCTTCTGCGACAGGTCACCGCGCGCGACGGCTGTCGTCACCTGGGCAATGTTGCGCACCTGGCCGGTCAGATTCGACGCCATGGAGTTCACCGAGTCGGTGAGCTCCTTCCAGGTGCCCGACACGCCGTCCACGCGCGCCTGCCCGCCGAGACGGCCCTCCGTACCCACGTCCCGGGCCATCCGCGTGACCTGGTCGGCGAAGCTCGACAGCTGGTCCACCATCGTGTTCACGGTGTTCTTCAGCTGGAGCATCTCTCCGGAGACGTCCACGGTGACCTTCTGCGACAGGTCACCGTTGGCGACCGCCGTCGTCACCTGGGCGATGTTCCTCACCTGTCCGGTGAGGTTGCGGAACGCAGTGTTGACGGAGTCGGTGAGGTCCTTCCACGTCCCCGCCGCCCCCGGCACCTGCGCCTGGCCGCCCAGCTCGCCCTCGACACCGATCTCGCGCGCCACACGCGTGACCTCGGCACCGAAGGAGGACAGCTGGTCCACCATCGTGTTGACGGTGTTCTTCAGTTCGAGCATCTCGCCGGCCACGTCCACGGTGACCTTCTGCGACAGGTCGCCGTTGGCGACCGCCGTCGTCACCGCGGCGATGTCCCGCACCTGGGTGGTCAGGTTCCGGAACACCGTGTTGACGGAGTCCGTCAGGTCCTTCCACGTCCCCGCCGCGCCCGGCACGTTCGCCTGGCCGCCCAGCCGTCCCTCGGCCCCGACCTCGTTCGCCACGCGCGTGACCTCGTCCGCGAAGATCCGCAGCGTCTCGGTCATCTGGTTGATCGTCTCGGCGAGCTGCGCGACCTCGCCGCGCGCCGGCACCGTCACCTTCCGCGAGAGGTCACCGTTGGCGACCGCCGTGGTCACCTCGGCGATCCCGCGCACCTGCGCGGTGAGATTCCCCGCCATGGTGTTGACGGAGTCGGTGAGCTCCTTCCACACACCGTCCACCCCGGGCACCTGCGCCTGACCGCCCAGGGCACCCTCGGTGCCCACCTCACGCGCGACTCGTGTCACCTCCGACGAGAACGCGGAGAGCTGATCCACCATCGTGTTGACGGTGTTCTTCAGCTCGAGCATCTCGCCCTCGACGTGCACGGTGACCTTGCGCGACAGATCACCCCGCGCGACGGCCGTCGTCACCAGCGCGATGTCGCGCACCTGTGCGGTCAGCCGCTCCGCCATCGTGTTGACGGAGTCCGTCAGGCCCTTCCACGATCCGGACATGCCGCGCACCTGGGCCTGACCGCCCAGCTTGCCCTCGGTCCCCACCTCGCTGGCCACCCGCGTGACCTCGTCGGTGAACGTCGACAGCTGGTCGACCAGGTTGTTCACGGTCCGCGCGACCTTGAGAAACTCGCCCCGCAGCGGATGCCCGGACCCGTCCGGCGCCTGCGTCCGCAGCTCCATGCGCGGCGACAGATCACCCTCCGCCACCGCCGACAGCACCCGGCTGACCTCGGACACCGGCCGCACCAGATCGTCCACCAGCGCGTTCGAGTGGTCGATGGCGCTCGCCCAGGACCCCTCGGAGGCCCCCGTCTCCAGCCGCTCCGTGAGTTTTCCTCACGCCCGACCATGCGGCGCACCCGCGCCAGCTCGCCGGTCAGATGCAGATTGCGGTCGGCCACCTCGTTGAAGACCGCCGCGATCTCCGCCATCACGCCGTCGCCGGACACCGTGAGCCGCTTGCGGAAGTTGCCGTCCCGCATCGCCACCAGCGCCGTCATCAGCCGGTTCAGCGCCGCGGTGTCCACCGTCGTGGTGCCGCCCCGGGCCCGTCCCGGCTTGCTCAGGGACTGTCCGCCCTTCGCGCGCGTCGTCCTCGTGCCCCGCGTCGCTGCGCCAGACTCCACTGTGTCCCTCCCGCAGGGGTCGACCGTTACCGCTGTTCTTGGGTGCTACCACGCTCGGCGGACCCGAGATGCCGCTTTCCCGAACTGCCACCCGGCGCGATCCGCGTGTCGGACCGCTTCCGGGGCCGCTGCCCGCTGTGGGCGGCGCGCACTCGCCCCGCCCGGACGTTCGCAAGAAGCCTGCCCAGTGTTCCACCATGCCGACCAATGACCGTAACTCACTACGTCGCTCCTCGTTGAGCAGCCGGGCAGGGCTTGTCCTTCGCCGGACGCTGATCCAGCGAGAAGCGGGCCTTCGGGTCAAGCGGAGTCACAACAGTTCGGCAGCTTCTCTCGAGGCTCGTCAGCCGGCCTGTGACGCCAGGCGCGTCGCGTCGGTGTTCAGGGTATCCCCGGAGGACGCAGGGGATACCCCTGAACACCGATCCGCTGGCCGACTACCCTGTACCGAGCGAGCCGGGGAATCGGGCATGGAGGGGCAGGGGCCGCCGACCTATGGGGAGTTCTGTGATCACCGCGCGCGCGGCCGCCAGCTTCGATCCCGTCGGGCGATCGGTCGCGACCGCCCGCTCCTTCGTCCGCGACACCCTCCAGGGGTGGGGCTTCGCCGACATCGTCGACGACGCCGTGGTCCTCACCAGCGAGCTGGTCACCAACGCCGTGGTCCACGCCGGCACTTCCGCCGAACTCCTCTGTCTGCGCAGCGACGACGGCGTACGGATCGAGGTGGCCGACCGGTATCCCGAGCGGGAGATCCCCTCCAGGGCTCGCCCGTCAACATGGGCAGCCCCGACCGCGAGGGAGGCCGCGGGCTCCAGCTGTGCGCGGCCCTGTCCGGCCACTGGGGCGTCGACTACACCCCCACCCACAAGACCGTCTGGTTCCAGCTCGACCTTCCCGAGCGCCCGGTCGGCACCCGCTCCGCCGGCCCCTCCCTGCCCGCCCACCTGCTGCCCCTCGCCGACACCCGGGTCCGCGTCGCCGTCGTCCAGATCGACCGCGGCGGCTCCGTCACCTCCTGGAACGAGGACGCCGAGGAGCTCTTCGGCTACGCCGCCGAACAGGTCACCGGCAAACCGCTCACCGACCTCGCCGCCTGGCCGCACACCCCGGGCACCGGAACCGGCATCGCCGACGCGCTCCAGCTCTCCCGCTGGGAGGGCAGCTACGGCATCCGGGGCGCCCACGGCCGGGTGATCCCGGTCTACGCCTCGCACCTGCGGGTCCGCGACACCGACGGGGAGCCGTCAACGGTCTGCCTTCTGGTGAGGGACCACGAAAGGGCGGTCCTGCAGACCCCGCTGCGCCGCCCCGCGACCGACACGTCCGGCACCTCCGAGGGCCAGAGCACCGACCCGTTCGAGGTCTTCATCGGCTCCCCCGCCCCGGACGACCTCGACGGACTGCTCCAGCGCACGGTGGAACGCGCCCGCGACATGCTCGACGGCGACTCCGCCTTCCTCCTCCTCGCGACCGACGACGAGACGGAGCTGGAGGTCCGCGCCTCGACCGGCCTGCCCTCGGCCCGCCAGCGCTTCGCCCGGGTCCCTGTGGAGGCCGGTCCCGGCCGCTACGGCTCCGCACGCATGCCGGCCGTACACGAGGATCTGACGGCCGTCCCCGGCGCGGTCCCCTCCTCAACAGCACCGGCATGCGCTCGGTCGTCACCGTCCCGCTCAAGGTCGAGGGCCGCCTCACCGGCTCCCTCGGCGTCGCCGCCGAGGCGCCCGGCAGATACTCCAACGAGGAGGCGCTGCGCCTGCAGTTCGCCGCGGACCGTATCGCCCTGGCCGTCGAGTCGGCGCGTCTGGGCGAGCTGGAGCGGCTGCGCCGCGGCTCGCTCAGCTTCCTCGTCGAGGCCTCCGACCTGCTGGCCGGCACCCTGGACCGGGACCAGACACTGGCCCTGATGGCTCAGATGACCGTGCCGACCCTCGCCACCTGGTGTGCCGTCTACACGATCGCCGACCAGGCCTCCGAGCCCTATCTGTCGTATGTCCTGCACGAGGACGAGGAGCTGATCGACGGCATCAAGTCGCTGCTGTCGAAGATCACTCCGCCCGACCCGGTCCCCACTCCCGGCGCCCGTGTCTGGACGGCCCCCGCGGAGGTCGCCCACCAGGCGGCGCTGCGCACCTCCATGCGCAGCCTGGGCCTCAGCGGCAGCCTGACGCATCAGATCACCCCGGGCATCGGTCCGACCCTCGCGACGGCTTCGGCCGTCGGCGGCGAGACCGTGGTCCTTCCGCTGGTCGCCCGCAACCGGGTCATCGGCATGCTGACGCTCGGCAAGCCGACCGACGAGCACTTCCGCCAGGAGATCCTGGAACTCGCCGAGGACCTCTCCCGCCGGGCGGCCCTGGCCCTGGACAACGCCCGCCTGTACTCGGAGCGTACGGCCATCAGCCAGTCCCTCCAGCGCAGCCTCCTGCCGCCCGAGCTGCCCTCGGTGGACGGCGTCGAGGTCGACGTCATCTACCGCGCGGCCGGTGAGGGCAACGAGGTCGGCGGCGACTTCTACGACCTCTTCCCGATCAGCGACGGCGCCTACGGTTTCGCCATCGGCGACGTCTGCGGCACCGGCCCCAACGCGGCGGCCGTCACGGGACTGGCCCGGCACGCGCTGCGTCTGCTGGCCCGTGAGGGTCTCAGCGGTCCGGCGGTCCTGGAGCGTCTCAACTCCGCGATCCTCGACGAGGGCGCCCGCAGCCGCTTCCTCACCCTGCTCTACGGCGAGATGCGCCCGCAGGAGGACGGCAGCGCGGAGCTGAAGGTGGTCTGCGCGGGGCACCCCCTGCCGCTCCGGCTGCGCCAGGACGGCACGGTCGAACCGGCGGCGGAGCCGCAGCCCCTCCTCGGTGTCATCGAGGACCTGGAGCTGTACGAGCAGACGGTCACCCTCGATCCCGGTGATGTCCTCCTCTGTGTCACCGACGGTGTGACCGAACGCCGGGAGGGCCCGCGGATGCTGGGCGACGACGGGCTGACCGATGTTCTGGCAACCTGCACGGGTCTGACGGCGGGGGCGGTCGCGGCCCGCATCATGCGTGCTGTTGAACGCTTCGCCTCCGAGCCGCCGTCCGACGACATGGCGATTCTCGCCATGCGCGTGCCGGGCCTGCACACGGAATAGCCGGGCTGTTCTTCCGGACGGCATGAGAAAGGCCCCGCCCGAAGGGGCGGGGCCTTTCTGTCGGAGCCCCCAAACGGAATCGAACCGTTGACCTTCTCCTTACCATGGAGACGCTCTACCGACTGAGCTATAGGGGCCTGTTGCCTTTTACGGGGTTTCCCGCGAGGCAACGGAATAGATCATACCCCGAACAGACCCGTGCTCCCAACCGCCGCTCAGCCTGCCGGCTGAAGCAGTCCGCCCAGTGCGTTGCACGCGCCCGCGATCCGCTGCATGTCCCGCTTGGTCAGCGTGGCGTCGACGGGAAGCGCGAGGGTCTCGTCGGCGGCCCGTTCGGTCTCCGGCAGCGACACGCACCGCCGGAACTCGGGCAGCCGGTGCACGGGGGTCTTCACCGGCACCCTGCACTCAACGCCCCTGCCCCGTATGGCCCGTGCGAAGGCGTCCCGGTCGGGCCTGCCGTTCCCCGGCACCCGTACGACGTACTGCTGGTAGGTGTGCCCGACACCGCCCTCAGGTGTCCGTACGCCTCTCAACTTCGCGTCGAGGAACGCCGCCCGCTGTCGCCTCCGGGCTATCTCGTCGTACGGCGCCTCGGACTCGCCGTGCTCCAGCACCAGCAGCCCGTGCCGCCGGCCGAGCGCGTGCAACTGCCCGATACCGGCGGGCCGGCCGAAGCGGTGGACGACAACGACGGCCACCGTCCGGGGAGTTACGGCCGCTTCCACGGCGGCCGGCTCCAGACAGTACGTCAGCGGATCTATGTCGGCGAACACCGGCAGCGCACCTGCCGTCGCCACGGCATCCGCGACTTCCACGTTTCCGAAGGCCGGGACGACGACCTCGTCACCGACTCCGACTCCAGCGGCCCTGAGCAGCGCAGCAGTACCCATGGGGTGGATGCTCGCCGTACGACGTGAACGTCAAGTAACGGCAAACAAAAAAGGGTTGGACCCGGAACCGAAGTTCGGGGTCCAACCCTTTTGAATGATTGTTCGGCGGCGTCCTACTCTCCCACAGGGTCCCCCCTGCAGTACCATCGGCGCTGTAAGGCTTAGCTTCCGGGTTCGGAATGTAACCGGGCGTTTCCCCTACGCTATGACCACCGAAACACTATGAAACACTCAACCGCACCACACCGTGACCTGGCATGGGGTTGTTCGTGGTTTCAGAACCAACACAGTGGACGCGAGCAACTGAGGACAAGCCCTCGGCCTATTAGTACCGGTCAACTCCACACGTTACCGTGCTTCCATATCCGGCCTATCAACCCAGTCGTCTACTGGGAGCCTTACCCTCTCTAGGAGGTGGGAGTCCTCATCTCGAAGCAGGCTTCCCGCTTAGATGCTTTCAGCGGTTATCCTTTCCGAACGTAGCCAACCAGCCATGCCCTTGGCAGGACAACTGGCACACCAGAGGTTCGTCCGTCCCGGTCCTCTCGTACTAGGGACAGCCCTTCTCAAGACTCCTGCGCGCGCAGCGGATAGGGACCGAACTGTCTCACGACGTTCTAAACCCAGCTCGCGTACCGCTTTAATGGGCGAACAGCCCAACCCTTGGGACCGACTCCAGCCCCAGGATGCGACGAGCCGACATCGAGGTGCCAAACCATCCCGTCGATATGGACTCTTGGGGAAGATCAGCCTGTTATCCCCGGGGTACCTTTTATCCGTTGAGCGACGGCGCTTCCACAAGCCACCGCCGGATCACTAGTCCCGACTTTCGTCCCTGCTCGACCCGTCGGTCTCACAGTCAAGCTCCCTTGTGCACTTACACTCAACACCTGATTGCCAACCAGGCTGAGGGAACCTTTGGGCGCCTCCGTTACTCTTTAGGAGGCAACCGCCCCAGTTAAACTACCCATCAGACACTGTCCCTGATCCGGATCACGGACCCAGGTTAGACATCCAGCACGACCAGACTGGTATTTCAACGACGACTCCCACCGAACTGGCGTCCGATGATCAAAGTCTCCCAGCTATCCTACACAAGCCGAACCGAACACCAATATCAAACTGTAGTAAAGGTCCCGGGGTCTTTCCGTCCTGCTGCGCGAAACGAGCATCTTTACTCGTAGTGCAATTTCACCGGGCCTATGGTTGAGACAGTCGAGAAGTCGTTACGCCATTCGTGCAGGTCGGAACTTACCCGACAAGGAATTTCGCTACCTTAGGATGGTTATAGTTACCACCGCCGTTTACTGGCGCTTAAGTTCTCAGCTTCGCCCCACCGAAATGGAGCTAACCGGTCCCCTTAACGTTCCAGCACCGGGCAGGCGTCAGTCCGTATACATCGCCTTACGGCTTCGCACGGACCTGTGTTTTTAGTAAACAGTCGCTTCTCGCTGGTCTCTGCGGCCACCCCCAGCTCAAGGAGTAAATCCTCTCACCAGTGATGGCCCCCCTTCTCCCGAAGTTACGGGGGCATTTTGCCGAGTTCCTTAACCATAGTTCACCCGAACGCCTCGGTATTCTCTACCTGACCACCTGAGTCGGTTTAGGGTACGGGCCGCCATGAAACTCGCTAGAGGCTTTTCTCGACAGCATAGGATCATCCACTTCACCACAATCGGCTCGGCATCAGGTCTCAGACTATGTGCCAGGCGGATTTACCTACCTGACGTCCTACACCCTTACCCCGGGACAACCACCGCCCGGGATGGACTACCTTCCTGCGTCACCCCATCACTCACCTACTACCAGCTCGGGTCACCGGCTCCACCACTCCGACCTCGTCCGAAGACTCAGCCGGCGGCTTCACGGGCTTAGCATCACTGGATTCAATGTTTGACGCTTCACAGCGGGTACCGGAATATCAACCGGTTATCCATCGACTACGCCTGTCGGCCTCGCCTTAGGTCCCGACTTACCCTGGGCAGATCAGCTTGACCCAGGAACCCTTAGTCAATCGGCGCACACGTTTCTCACGTGTGTATCGCTACTCATGCCTGCATTCTCACTCGTGAACCGTCCACAACTCGCTTCCGCGGCTGCTTCACCCGGCACACGACGCTCCCCTACCCATCACGATCCCGCGTTGGGGGTATATATCGCAATGACACGACTTCGGCGGTACGCTTGAGCCCCGCTACATTGTCGGCGCGGAATCACTAGACCAGTGAGCTATTACGCACTCTTTCAAGGGTGGCTGCTTCTAAGCCAACCTCCTGGTTGTCTGTGCGACTCCACATCCTTTCCCACTTAGCGTACGCTTAGGGGCCTTAGTCGATGCTCTGGGCTGTTTCCCTCTCGACCATGGAGCTTATCCCCCACAGTCTCACTGCCGCGCTCTCACTTACCGGCATTCGGAGTTTGGCTAAGGTCAGTAACCCGGTAGGGCCCATCGCCTATCCAGTGCTCTACCTCCGGTAAGAAACACACGACGCTGCACCTAAATGCATTTCGGGGAGAACCAGCTATCACGGAGTTTGATTGGCCTTTCACCCCTAACCACAGGTCATCCCCCAGGTTTTCAACCCTGGTGGGTTCGGTCCTCCACGAAGTCTTACCTCCGCTTCAACCTGCCCATGGCTAGATCACTCCGCTTCGGGTCTTGAGCGTGCTACTGAAACGCCCTGTTCGGACTCGCTTTCGCTACGGCTTCCCCACCCGGGTTAACCTCGCAACACACCGCAAACTCGCAGGCTCATTCTTCAAAAGGCACGCAGTCACGAGACACCAGCAAGCTGATGTCCGACGCTCCCACGGCTTGTAGGCACACGGTTTCAGGTACTATTTCACTCCGCTCCCGCGGTACTTTTCACCATTCCCTCACGGTACTATCCGCTATCGGTCACCAGGGAATATTTAGGCTTAGCGGGTGGTCCCGCCAGATTCACACGGGATTTCTCGGGCCCCGTGCTACTTGGGTGTCTCTCAAACGAGCCGTTGACGTTTCGACTACGGGGGTCTTACCCTCTACGCCGGACCTTTCGCATGTCCTTCGCCTACATCAACGGTTTCTGACTCGTCCCACGGCCGGCAGACCGTGGAAGAGAGATCCCACAACCCCGTATACGCAACCCCTGCCGGGTCTCACACGCATACGGTTTGGCCTCATCCGGTTTCGCTCGCCACTACTCCCGGAATCACGGTTGTTTTCTCTTCCTGCGGGTACTGAGATGTTTCACTTCCCCGCGTTCCCTCCACTTGCCCTATGTGTTCAGGCAAGGGTGACAGCCCATGACGACTGCCGGGTTTCCCCATTCGGAAACCCCCGGATCAAAGCCTGGTTGACGACTCCCCGGGGACTATCGTGGCCTCCCACGTCCTTCATCGGTTCCTGGTGCCAAGGCATCCACCGTGCGCCCTTAAAAACTTGGCCACAGATGCTCGCGTCCACTGTGCAGTTCTCAAACAACGACCAACCACCCGTCACAACCCACCGAAGCAGATTTTTACCGGGGCCGGCACTGAAGGCAGCCTTACGGCCGTACCCTCAGACACCCAACAGCGTGCCCGGCCCGTTCCCGCCCGGTGATCATGCGTTCCACGCTCCGAAGAGCAGTACTGGCAGCCACCGGCCCGGGATCCGGACCGAATAGTCAACGTTCCACCCATGAGCAACCAGCATCAGACATTCGCTGATGTACTGGCCTCTGACCTCGTCCCGAAGGACTCGGTAAGAAGTGCTCCTTAGAAAGGAGGTGATCCAGCCGCACCTTCCGGTACGGCTACCTTGTTACGACTTCGTCCCAATCGCCAGTCCCACCTTCGACAGCTCCCTCCCACAAGGGGTTGGGCCACCGGCTTCGGGTGTTACCGACTTTCGTGACGTGACGGGCGGTGTGTACAAGGCCCGGGAACGTATTCACCGCAGCAATGCTGATCTGCGATTACTAGCGACTCCGACTTCATGGGGTCGAGTTGCAGACCCCAATCCGAACTGAGACCGGCTTTTTGAGATTCGCTCCACCTCACGGTATCGCAGCTCATTGTACCGGCCATTGTAGCACGTGTGCAGCCCAAGACATAAGGGGCATGATGACTTGACGTCGTCCCCACCTTCCTCCGAGTTGACCCCGGCGGTCTCCCGTGAGTCCCCAGCACCACAAGGGCCTGCTGGCAACACGGGACAAGGGTTGCGCTCGTTGCGGGACTTAACCCAACATCTCACGACACGAGCTGACGACAGCCATGCACCACCTGTACACCGACCACAAGGGGCGCCTGTCTCCAGACGTTTCCGGTGTATGTCAAGCCTTGGTAAGGTTCTTCGCGTTGCGTCGAATTAAGCCACATGCTCCGCCGCTTGTGCGGGCCCCGTCAATTCCTTTGAGTTTTAGCCTTGCGGCCGTACTCCCCAGGCGGGGCACTTAATGCGTTAGCTGCGGCACGGACGACGTGGAATGTCGCCCACACCTAGTGCCCACCGTTTACGGCGTGGACTACCAGGGTATCTAATCCTGTTCGCTCCCACGCTTTCGCTCCTCAGCGTCAGTATCGGCCCAGAGATCCGCCTTCGCCACCGGTGTTCCTCCTGATATCTGCGCATTTCACCGCTACACCAGGAATTCCGATCTCCCCTACCGAACTCTAGCCTGCCCGTATCGACTGCAGACCCGGGGTTAAGCCCCGGGCTTTCACAACCGACGTGACAAGCCGCCTACGAGCTCTTTACGCCCAATAATTCCGGACAACGCTCGCGCCCTACGTATTACCGCGGCTGCTGGCACGTAGTTAGCCGGCGCTTCTTCTGCAGGTACCGTCACTTTCGCTTCTTCCCTGCTGAAAGAGGTTTACAACCCGAAGGCCGTCATCCCTCACGCGGCGTCGCTGCATCAGGCTTTCGCCCATTGTGCAATATTCCCCACTGCTGCCTCCCGTAGGAGTCTGGGCCGTGTCTCAGTCCCAGTGTGGCCGGTCGCCCTCTCAGGCCGGCTACCCGTCGTCGCCTTGGTGAGCCATTACCTCACCAACAAGCTGATAGGCCGCGGGCTCATCCTGCACCGCCGGAGCTTTCGAACCTCGCAGATGCCTGCGAGGGTCAGTATCCGGTATTAGACCCCGTTTCCAGGGCTTGTCCCAGAGTGCAGGGCAGATTGCCCACGTGTTACTCACCCGTTCGCCACTAATCCCCACCGAAGTGGTTCATCGTTCGACTTGCATGTGTTAAGCACGCCGCCAGCGTTCGTCCTGAGCCAGGATCAAACTCTCCGTGAATGTTTTCCCGTAATCGGGATGAACACCACGAGAGCGGTGCGAGAGGAGGAATAGTCCCCTCGCACACAGCGTCCTCGCTGTGTTTTTTCAAAGGAACCTCGACCATCCGAAACCGGATGGACGGGGTATCAACATATCTGGCGTTGACTTTTGGCACGCTGTTGAGTTCTCAAGGAACGGACGCTTCCTTTGTACTCACCCTCTCGGGCTTTCCTCCGGGCGCTTCCCTTCGGTCTTGCGTTTCCGACTCTATCAGATCTTCCCGATCCGATTTCCTCGGTGCTTTCCAGGTTATCGCTTTCGCGTTTCCCTTTCCGGCGGTTCCGACTTTATCAGAGATTCTGAGCCGAGTTTCCCTCCCCTTCGGGGCGATGGTTCCGACGCGTGAAGCCGTCGGGTGCCCGTTCCGGAGGAGTTGTAAACGTACTGGAGCGGGGCGCCCCGATGCAAATCGAGGCGCCCCGCTCCTGGTTCGCGCGTCCGTGTGGCCCGACGGGCCGTCAGACCTCGACCACGACGGGCAGGATCATCGGCCGGCGCCGGTAGGTGTCGGAGACCCACTTGCCCAGCGTGCGGCGGACGAGCTGCTGCATCTGGTGGGGTTCGACGACGCCGTCCTGCGCCGAGCGCTCCAGCGTTTCCGTGATCTTCGGGAGGACCGCCGCGAAGGCGGAGTCCTCGATGCCGGAGCCGCGGGCCTGCACATGCGGGCCGCCCGTGATCTTGCCGGTGGACGAGTCGATGACCACGAAGACCGAGATGATGCCCTCGTCGCCGAGGATCTTGCGGTCCTTGAGCGCTGGCTCGCCGACGTCACCGACGGAGAGGCCGTCGACGTACACGTATCCCGCCTGGACCTTGCCGGAGATCTTGGCCTTGCCCTCGACGAGGTCGACGGCCACGCCGTCCTCGGCGATGACGATCCGGTCGTGCGGGACGCCGGTCAGGGCGCCCAGCTCGGCGTTGGCCCTCAGGTGGCGCCATTCGCCGTGGACCGGCATCAGGTTCTTCGGGCGGCAGATGTTGTAGAAGTACAGCAGCTCGCCGGCCGAGGCGTGACCCGAGACGTGGACCTTGGCGTTGCCCTTGTGGACGACGTTGGCGCCCCAGCGGGTCAGGCCGTTGATCACGCGGTAGACCGCGTTCTCGTTGCCCGGGATGAGGGACGACGCCAGGATCACCGTGTCGCCGTCGACGATACGGATCTGGTGGTCACGGTTGGCCATGCGGGACAGGGCGGCCATCGGCTCGCCCTGGGAGCCCGTGCACACCAGGACCACCTGGCTGTCCGGCAGATCGTCGAGGGTCTTGACGTCCACGACGAGACCCGGCGGAACCTTGAGGTAGCCGAGATCGCGGGCGATGCCCATGTTGCGGACCATGGAACGGCCGACGAAGGCGACCCGGCGGCCGTACTCGTGCGCCGCGTCCAGGATCTGCTGGATGCGGTGCACATGGCTGGCGAAGCTGGCCACGATGATCCGCTTGCGGGCGCCGCCGAAGACCTGGCGCAGCACATTGCTGATGTCGCGCTCGGGCGGGACGAAGCCCGGCACCTCGGCGTTCGTGGAGTCGGAGAGCAGAAGGTCGATGCCCTCCTCGCTGAGCCTGGCGAACGCGTGCAGGTCCGTGAGGCGGTTGTCCAGCGGGAGCTGGTCCATCTTGAAGTCGCCGGTGTGGACGACCATGCCGGCGGGCGTGCGGATGGCCACGGCGAGCGCGTCGGGGATCGAGTGGTTGACCGCGATGAACTCGCAGTCGAACGGGCCGATGCGCTCACGCTGTCCTTCCGCCACCTGGAGGGTGTACGGGCGGATGCGGTGCTCCTGGAGCTTCGCCTCGATGAGGGCGAGGGTGAGCTTGGAGCCGATCAGCGGGATGTCCGGCTTCTCGCGCAGGAGGAAGGGGACGCCGCCGATGTGGTCCTCGTGGCCGTGGGTGAGGACGATGCCCTCGATGTCGTCGAGACGGTCCCGGATGGACGAGAAGTCCGGCAGGATCAGGTCGATACCGGGCTGCTCCTCCTCGGGGAAGAGCACGCCGCAGTCGACGATCAGCAGTCGGCCTCCGTACTCGAAGACCGTCATGTTGCGGCCGATCTCGCCGAGACCGCCGAGCGGGGTGACACGCAGGCCGCCCGCGGGAAGGGGCGGGGGCGGTCCGAGTTCAGGATGCGGATGACTCAAAAGACTCTCCTCAACACACGCGCCACGTACCGGTGGGCACGTGGCGCGCGTGACGTTCGTGCAGAAGCAGTTGTCGTGGGGTACGGGCACCGGTGGCCCGTCTATTCAGTTGTGAAGTCCGTCTGCGCGAGCGCTCGCGCGAAGTCTGGTTACTGAAGTTGTACCCCGCCGGCGGCAAGATCGATCTTGAGCTGCTCGATCTCTTCCGGAGCGCACTCGGCCATGGGGGCGCGCAGCGGCCCGGCGGGCAGGCCCTTCAGGGCCAGCGCCGCCTTGGTGGTCATCACGCCCTGGGTGCGGAACATGCCCGTGTAGACGGGGAGCAGCTTCTGGTGGATCTCGGTGGCCTTCTGGACGTCTCCGGAGGTGTACGCCTCGACCAGGGCGCGCAGCTCCGGGGTGACGAGGTGGCCGACGACCGAGACGAAGCCGACCGCTCCGATGGAGAGCAGGGGCAGGTTCAGCATGTCGTCGCCGGAGTACCAGGCGAGGCCCGAGCGGGCGATGGCCCAGCCGGCGCGGCCGAGGTCGCCCTTGGCGTCCTTGTTGGCGACGATGCGCGGGTGCTCGGCGAGGCGGACGATCGTCTCCGTGCTGATCGGTACGCCGCTGCGGCCGGGGATGTCGTAGAGCATCACCGGCAGTTCGGCGGCGTCGGCGACGGCCGTGAAGTGCCGGTAGAGGCCCTCCTGCGGAGGCTTGTTGTAGTACGGCGTGACGACCAGGAGGCCGTGTGCGCCGGCGCGCTCCGCCGCGCGGGCCAGTTCGACGCTGTGGCGGGTGTCGTTGGTACCGACTCCGGCGACGATGTGGGCGCGGTCGCCCACCGCCGCCACGATCGCCCGTACGAGGTCCGCTTTCTCCGCGTCGCTGGTGGTCGGCGACTCACCGGTGGTGCCGTTGAGGATCAGGCCGTCGTTGCCTGCGTCCACCAGGTGGGTGGCGAGCCGCTGTGCGCCGTCGAGGTCGAGTGCGCCGTCCGCCGTGAAGGGCGTGACCATGGCGGTGAGGACCCGCCCGAAGGGGGTCTGCGGAGTGGAGGTCAAAGCCATGGGTTACACGCTACTCGTTGCTCTGGGCGGGGTCTCCCCTCGGGGGAGGCGACAAGGTGGGGCAAAGGGGGGACCCGGCACTGCCTGCTCGGGGGTTCAGGCAGTACCGGGCCCGTTCGATCAGGCTAGATGAACTTCTGGAAATGCCGCAATACGGACACTTCCGTCAGCCGGTTCGTGCACCTGCCCTCACAGGGACGGGCCGTGCTTCCGGGGAACCGCGCGGGCGGGCTTCCCATGCCGTGGGACGACATACGGCGGCGAACAGCGGCGAACTTCTGCGAATTCGGTGAAAGGGGGCACTTTCCCGGGCTGCCGTTCGTCTGTGCTGGTGACAGTGATTCGTTCGATCTTGAAGGAGACGTGCCCTGATGTCCGGTCGGCGCGAACCCGTTCCGTTCGCTTTTGTCGCCGAGGCCGACAGGTTCCGCAGCAATGTCACCCCGCCGCCGCGTGAGCGGGCCTCCGCCGGCCAGCTGGCCGGGCGCTGGCTGCTGGGGCTCACCCTGGTCGCCGGGCTGGTGGGCTCACTGGTGATAGGAATGCCGGCGATGTCCTCGGACCCCTCGGGGCCGGGGACGCAGCGGTCACAGGCGACCGAGGGGCGTTAGGGCCTGTCCGGGGCGTGGTCCCGGGCCCATCCGGACCCCCGAGGGTGGTGACCAGGGGCGCGGATCGATAGCCTCACCGGGCACTGCTGACGCATGGATCGAGTGAGGACCCGTCGTGCCCCTGCCCTTCCTGACGGCCGACCGCGCTTTCGACACGGCGGACGATGTCGCCCTGCCGTTCGACGACCGGGACCGCTGGCGCCGCCCGTACCGCCCCGGGCCGTGGCGGGTGGGGGCGGCGGCGCTCCTGCTGCTGCTGGCGTCGTTCGTGCTGTTCGCCGCGGTGATCATCACGGCGACGGCGTCGGTGACGTCCGCCGGGACGGTCTTCGCCATCGCGCTGCTCGTCGTCGCCGGCGCGCTGCGGCTGCTCCGTATGGGTGTGTGGGTGAGCGCCCGGGGAGTGCGTCAGGTGGCCTTCGTCAGCACGCGTACGGCGTCCTGGGACCAGGTGGTCAACGTGCGCACGGTGCAGCAGCCCGTGCGCTGGCTGGGGCTGCCCCGCACGGTGCAGGGGCAGGCGCTGCTGCTGTCCCGGCGGGGGCGTTCCGCGGCGTCGGCGCCGCCGCTGCTGACCTCGCACAACGCGGACTTCCTGGGGCGGGACCAGCTGGCCTTCGACCGGGCGGCCGACACCGTGGAGGCGTGGGCCGCCGAGTACGGGCGTGACTGAGCGGATCCCCGGCCCCCGTCAGGCGCTCAGCGTGCGGCCCTGTGCAGGGTGATCGCCCGCTGCATCGCCTTGCGGGCGCGAGGGGTGTCGCGGGCGTCGTGGTAGGCGACAGCCAGCCGGAACCAGCTGCGCCAGTCGTCGGGGGCGTCCTCCGTCTCGGCCTTGCGGCGGGCGAAGACCGCGTCGGCGGAGTCGCGGTCGACCCGCCCGCTGGGCAGCCGCTCCAGCTCGTCGACGGGCAGGCCGCCCTCGGCGTCGAGCAGGGCGGCGAGCCGGTTGGCGTCGCGGACGAACGCGGTGTTCTTCCACAGGAACCAGACACCGATGACCGGCAGGATCAGCACCGCCACGCCGAAGGTGACGGTGAGGGCGTACCGGCCTTGATGAGGAGCACGCCGCGGCTGCCGGCCAGGACGAAATAGACGACCAGGACGGCGGCCGTGAGGGCGTAGGAGATCTTCGCGCGCATGGGGGTCGGCTCGGGCTCAGTTCAGGTCGAGGAAGTGTTCCAGGCCGAAGGTGAGGCCGGGAGTGGTCACCACGCGGCGGGCGCCGAGCAGGATGCCCGGCATGAAGCTGCTGTGGTGCAGGGAGTCGTGGCGGACCGTGAGCGTCTCGCCCTCGGCGCCGAGCAGGACCTCCTGGTGGGCGAGGAGGCCGCGCAGCCGGACCGCGTGCACGGGGATCCCGTCCACGTCGGCGCCTCGGGCACCGTCGAGGGCGGTGGCCGTGGCGTCCGGGGCGGGGCGCTGCCGGCCTGCCGGCGGGCCTCGGCGATGAGCTGGGCGGTGCGCGTGGCGGTGCCGCTGGGGGCGTCCACCTTGTTGGGGTGGTGCAGCTCGACGACCTCGACGGATTCGAAGTAGGGGCGGCGATCTGCGCGAACTTCATGGTGAGCACGGCGCCGATGGAGAAGTTCGGGGCGATGAGCACGCCCGTCTCCGGGGACTGGCCGAGCCAGCCCGTCAGCTGCGCGAGACGGTCCTCGGTCCAGCCCGTGGTGCCGACGACGGCGTGGATGCCGTGGCGTACACAGAAGTCGAGGTTGCCCATGACCGAGGCGGGGGTAGTCAGCTCCACGGCGACCTGGGCGCCGGTCTCGGCGAGGGTCTCCAGCTTGTCACCCCGGCCGAGGGCGGCCACCAGCTCCATGTCGTCGGCGGCCTCGACGGCCCGTACCGCCTCGGAACCGATCCGTCCCCTGGCTCCGAGGACCGCCACGCGCAGCTTGCTCATGTTCGTTGCTTCCTTACCGGTGTGGGTCAGGCGACGGCGTCGTGCAGCCGGGACGCCTGCTTGTCCTTGAGGGGCCGATGACCGACAGGGAGGGCCGCCGTCCCAGGACGTCACGGGCCACCGAGCGGACATCGTCCGGGGTGACCGAGGCTATCCGGGCCAGCATGTCGTCGACCGACATCTGCTCACCCCAGCACAGTTCGCTCTTGCCGATACGGTTCATCAGCGCGCCGGTGTCCTCGAGGCCGAGGACGGTGGAGCCCTGGAGCTGGCCGATGGCGCGCTCGATCTCGTCGTCGGGGAGTCCGTGCTCGGCGACCCGGTCGAGTTCGTCACGACAGATCTTCAGCACATCGTGCACCTGCGTGGGCCGGCAGCCCGCGTACACGCCGAAGAGTCCGCAGTCGGCGAAGCCGGACGTGTACGAGTACACGCTGTAGGCCAGTCCGCGCTTCTCCCTGACCTCCTGGAAGAGGCGGGAGGACATGCCGCCGCCGAGGGCGGTGTTCAGCACTCCGAGGGCCCAGCGCCGCTCGTCGGTGCGGGCCAGGCCCGGCATGCCGAGGACGATGTGCGCCTGTTCCGTCCTGCGGCCGATGAGCTCGACCCGGCCGGCGGTGCGCAGGGTGCGCAGGCCGCCGCGCGGGGCGATGGGCTCAGCGCCGCTGTTCCCGAGGGCGCCGGCCTTCTCGAAGGCGGCGCGGACCTGGCGTACGACCTTGTTGTGGTCGATGTTGCCGGCACAGGCGACCACGAGGTGGGTCGGGTCGTAGTGCTTCTTGTAGAAGCGGCGGATGCGGTCGGCGGTGAGGGCGTTGACCGTGTCGACCGTGCCGAGGACCGGGCGGCCGAGGGATTGTCGCCGAACATGGTGTGCGCGAACAGGTCGTGCACACAGTCGCCCGGGTCGTCCTCGGTCATCGCGATCTCTTCGAGGATGGCACCGCGCTCGACGTCGACGTCCTCCTGCTGGATCAGCGAGCCGGTGAGCATGTCGCAGACCACGTCGATGGCGAGCGGCAGGTCGGTGTCGAGCACGCGTGCGTAGTAGCACGTGTACTCCTTCGCCGTGAACGCGTTCATCTCGCCGCCGACGGCGTCGATGGCGGAGGAGATGTCCAGGGCGGAGCGGCGGGAGGTGCCCTTGAAGAGCAGGTGCTCCAGGTAGTGGGTGGCGCCGTTCAGCGCCGGGGTCTCGTCGCGGGAGCCGACGTGGGCCCAGATGCCGAAGGTCGCGGAGCGGACCGAGGGCAGGGTCTCGGTGACGATGCGCAGGCCGCCGGGGAGGGTGGTCCTGCGGACCGTACCGATGCCGTTCTCGCCCTTGATCAGGGTTTGGGTACGGGCGACGGCCCGCGCCTCCGAGGAGGTGCGGGCCGTCGCCTTGGCGCTGGGGACGTCACTTGTCGGCGTCGTCCTTCTTGTCGTCGCCCTCTTCGCCCTCGATCACGGGGATGAGGAGAGCTTGCCGCGGGAGTCGATCTCGGCGATCTCGACCTGGACCTTCTGGCCCACGCCGAGCACGTCCTCGACGTTCTCCACGCGCTTGCCGCCGGCCAGCTTGCGGATCTGCGAGATGTGCAGCAGACCGTCCTTGCCGGGCAGCAGGGAGACGAAGGCGCCGAACGTCGTCGTCTTCACGACCGTACCCAGGTAGCGCTCGCCGACCTCGGGCATCGTCGGGTTGGCGATGCCGTTGATGGTCGTACGGGCGGCCTCGGCGGAGGGGCCGTCGGCGGCGCCGATGTAGATGGTGCCGTCGTCCTCGATGGTGATCTCGGCGCCGGTGTCCTCCTGGATCTGGTTGATCATCTTGCCCTTGGGGCCGATGACCTCGCCGATCTTGTCGACCGGGATCTTCACGGTGATGATCCGCGGCGCGTTGGGGGACATCTCGTCCGGCGTGTCGATCGCTTCCATCATCACGTCGAGGATGTGGAGGCGGGCGTCACGGGCCTGCTTGAGAGCGGCGGCCAGGACGGAGGCGGGGATGCCGTCCAGCTTGGTGTCGAGCTGGAGGGCGGTCACGAACTCCTTGGTGCCGGCGACCTTGAAGTCCATGTCGCCGAAGGCGTCCTCCGCACCGAGGATGTCGGTGAGGGTGACGTAGTGCGTCTCGCCCTCGATCTCCTGGGAGATCAGGCCCATGGCGATACCGGCGACGGGGGCCTTGAGCGGCACACCGGCGTTCAGCAGCGACATGGTGGAGGCGCAGACGGAGCCCATGGACGTCGAGCCGTTGGAGCTGAGGGCCTCGGACACCTGGCGGATCGCGTAGGGAACTCCTCGCGCGTCGGCAGGACCGGGACCAGGGCGCGCTCGGCGAGGGCGCCGTGGCCGATCTCGCGGCGCTTCGGGGAGCCGACGCGGCCGGTCTCACCGGTGGAGTACGGCGGGAAGTTGTAGTTGTGCATGTAGCGCTTGCGGGTCACCGGGGAGAGGGTGTCCAGCTGCTGCTCCATACGGAGCATGTTGAGGGTGGTGACGCCCAGGATCTGGGTCTCGCCACGCTCGAACAGCGCCGAGCCGTGCACACGCGGGATGGCCTCGACCTCGGCGGCCAGGGTGCGGATGTCGGTGACACCGCGGCCGTCGATGCGCTTCTTCTCCTTGATGACGCGCTCACGGACCAGGGTCTTGGTCAGCGAGCGGTACGCGGCGGAGATCTCCTTCTCGCGGCCCTCGAACTCCGGCAGGAGCTTCTCGGCGGCGAGCGCCTTGACGCGGTCCAGCTCGGTCTCGCGCTCCTGCTTGCCGGCGATGGTCAGCGCGGAGGCGAGCTCCGGCTTGACGGCGCCGGTGAGGGCCTCCAGGACGTCGTCCTGGTAGTCCAGGAAGACCGGGAACTCGCCGGTGGGCTTGGCGGCCTTCGCGGCGAGGTCGGCCTGGGCGCGGCAGAGCACCTTGATGAAGGGCTTGGCGGCGTCCAGACCGGCGGCGACGACCTCCTCGGTCGGCGCCTCGGCGCCGCCCTTGACCAGCTGGATGGTCTTGTCGGTGGCCTCGGCCTCGACCATCATGATCGCGACGTCGCCGTCCTCCAGGGTGCGGCCCGCGACGACCATGTCGAAGACGGCGTCCTCGAGCTCGGAGTGCGTCGGGAAGGCCACCCACTGGCCGTTGATCAGTGCGACGCGGACGCCGCCGATCGGGCCGGAGAAGGGCAGGCCGGCCAGCTGCGTGGACGCGGAGGCGGCGTTGATCGCCACGACGTCGTACAGGTGGTCGGGGTTGAGCGCCATGATCGTGGCGACGACCTGGATCTCGTTGCGCAGGCCCTTCTTGAAGGACGGGCGCAGCGGGCGGTCGATGAGGCGGCAGGTGAGGATGGCGTCCTCGGAGGGCCGGCCCTCACGGCGGAAGAAGGAGCCGGGGATGCGGCCGGCGGCGTACATCCGCTCCTCGACGTCCACCGTGAGCGGGAAGAAGTCGAGCTGGTCCTTGGGGTTCTTGGACGCGGTGGTGGCCGACAGCACCATGGTGTCGTCGTCCAGGTAGGCCACGGCGGAGCCGGCCGCCTGGCGGGCCAGGCGGCCCGTCTCGAAGCGGATGGTGCGGGTGCCGAAGGAGCCGTTGTCGATGACGGCCTCGGTGTAGTGGGTCTCGTTCTCCACTAGCGTTTTCTCCGTTACTTTGTCGTCTTTCGTCCCGCACCGCCCGTGTGGCGGGGGACGGGGCGGAGAAGCGCTCCGCTGGTGCGGGCCGGTCTTCGATCGAAGCTCCCGGGGTTGACTCTCCCGGGGCCACTACCGAGGACCGGCGGCGGCGAGGCGCGCTTCTCCTCGTGCGTCGTTCGTGCCTATTGCGTTGTGCTACCACACTACAAAGGTGCGGTGACAGTCCGCACGTACGGCAGGTGACAGTCCGCACGTACGGCAGGTGACAGTCCGCACGTACGGCAAAGGAGCGGTCCCCGGTCTTGCAGGGAACCGCTCCCTTCACGGCGTCTTACTTGGCGCCCGCCGCACCGCGGCGGATGCCCAGGCGGTCGACCAGCGCACGGAAGCGCTGGATGTCCTTCTTGGCGAGGTACTGCAGCAGCCGACGGCGCTGACCGACCAGGATGAGCAGACCACGACGGGAGTGGTGGTCGTGCTTGTGGCTCTTGAGGTGCTCCGTCAGGTCGGAGATCCGACGCGACAGCAGAGCGACCTGGACCTCGGGGAGCCGGTGTCACCCTCCTTGGTACCGAACTCGGTGATGATCTGCTTCTTCACAGCGGCGTCGAGCGACACGCGTACTCCTCATAGTCTGTGAGTGGCCACCGAGCGCCCCCGGTCTTCTTCTCGGGGGACTTCCATGACTCGGAAGGCGGGGATCCGCTGGGCGCTGCCTCCGGAGCGGGACCGCTCCGGGGTGCGTACACACACGGCCATCAGCCAGGGTACCAGTGCGTCGGCCACCGTCCGTCCACCGCCCGCCTCAGCCGGTCATGGCCCGTACGGCGGTGAGGACGCCCAGCGCCGCCAGGCACAGCGGCACCAGGGTGAGCAGGACGGCCGACTCGGCGAGGTCGAGGAGGCGGCCCCAGAAGGGGAGAGCCCTTGCGGGGGACGACCAGGCCGATGGCGGTGATCAGCACGGTCCCGGCGACGACGGCCGCCGACAGCCAGACCGTACGGACGTCGAGCGCTCCCCGGTCGCCGTGCAGGACGAACTCGGTCAGGGCCTCGGGCGGCGGGTTCAGTACGAGCCCCAACAGCAGGGCGGCGACGGCGCCGAGGCCGGCGACCAGGGCGCAGACCACCTGCGAGGTGTAGCGGAACAGACGGGCGCGGATCAGCATGGCCAGGCCGACGGCGAGCGCCAGCAGCCGGCCCCACACATTGTCCGAGAAGCCCAGGACCGCGGCCGACGCGACGACGACGGCCGAGGTGCCGCCGACGAGGCCCAGCAGGAGTTCGTGGCCGCGCCGGGCCTGGGCGGCGATGCGTTCGGCGTCCAGGGCCTCGGCGTCCGGTGCCTGGGACGGGTCGGGGTCGAATTCGTCGGCGAGGGCGGACCGCGGGGCCGCGTAGCCGATGGGCAGTCGCGCGAAACGCGCGGACAGGCCCGGCAGGAACGCGACCAGGCCGATCGCGCAGGGGCACACACGGCGGCGGCGTCGCGCGCTGGCGACTCGGTGACGATGACGAGGAAGGTGGCCAGGGTGCCCACCGCCGCGACGAACGTGGCGGCCACGAAGGGCGCGTCAGATCCGGGGGCGAGCGCCAGCAGGGTCACCGACGCCACCAGTACGGCCGCGCAGCCCAGCATGAACTGCAGCCTGCCCGGCCCCTGTCCGTCCGGGGCCGCGATGATCCCGGACCCGGCGACGAGCAGCAGGGGCAGCGCGCCCAGGCCCAGGGCGACGGCCGGGACCCGGTCGCCGTAGACCCGCGCGCGGATGCCCGCGAACGCGAGGAGCAGGAGCCCGACGCCTCCGGCGATCACTCCGGGCAGACCGTGCATGTCGTGCCGTACGGGGTCGGCGAACCACAGGAGGAACGCGAGCAGCAGCAGGAGCAGGGCGCCCGCGGTCAGCCCCGCCGCGCGCAGCAGGTCGTCGCTCCACAGGTGCCGGTCGCGGACGACGGCGGAGGCGACGGCGTCCGGCACGTCGTCGTGGACGGCGGGCGGCAGCGACTGGGCGAACGGCCGCAGGCTGAGGACGTCGCCGTCGAGGATCCGCTCGTCGGCGAGCGTGCGGGCGCCGTCCAGGACCCTGCCGTCCCGCCGTACCAGGTGGTATCCCGTCGGGGCGCCGGCCGGCTGGGTCTGGCCCGTCAGCCGCAGGATCTCCGGATGGACGTCGGCGACGGGGATGTCCACCGGGAGCGCCACGTCGATCCGGCTGTCGGGTGCCACCACCGTGACTCGGCAGAACCCCGTCGCCGTGGTCGTACTCACCTTGAATGACCCCCTGTTCGCGGATGCGTACACTGCGGTGCGCAACCCTACCGACACGGCGTGTCGGCCGTGGCACGTAGGATCGCCGGAGTGTGGAGGACGACCGTCACCACGGGGGTGCGGTGTGCAACCGATCGTCCGCACAGGGGGATTGATGCTCCGGTGAGCCAGCTCGTCATCAAGCGCCCACCGCGTACCCTGCCGCCCGAAGTGCCCTCGGACGAGCTGCAATTGGAGAATCCTCCCGAACTGCCGCGCGGGCAGCAGGAAAGCATGCTGATGCAGGTGCTGCCGACGCTGGGCATGGGCTCGTCGGTGGTGTTCTACTTCGCCTCCCCCAACGCTCATCCGTTCATGCGGATCATGGGTGTGGTCATGCTGGTGTCGACGGCGGCGATGGTGATCGCCCAGATCGTGCGCTACCGCCGCGGTACACAGGGGCAAATGGCCGATGTGCGCCGCGACTACCTGCGTTATCTCGCGCAGACCCGCCGCAAGGTCCGCGGGACCGCGCATCGCCAGCGGGACGCCCAGCTGTATCTGCACCCCGCGCCCGAGCAGTTGTGGGCGGTGGTCGCCGAGGGCAGCCGGGTGTGGGAACGGCGGGTGGGGGACGCCGACTTCGGGCAGGTGCGGCTCGGTCTGGGCCCGCAGCGGCTCGCGACTCCGCTGTCCGCTCCGCAGACCGCGCCGGTCGACGAGCTGGAGCCCTTGTGCGCGGGCGCCATGCAGCGTTTCCTCGCCGTGCACGGCCAGTTGGACGGCCTGCCCGTCGCGGTGTCGCTGCGCGCCTTCTACCACGTGACGCTGTCCGGCGATCCGGACAGCGCCCAGGCCGCGGCCCGCGCGCTGGTCGCGCAGGCCGTCACACTGCACTCCCCGACGACCTGGTCGTCGCCGTGGTGACCGCGCCGGGTGCCGTGGACCGGTGGGACTGGACGAAGTGGCTTCCGCACGGCCAGCTCCCGGGGTTGTACGACGGCGCCGGTACCCGTCGCCTCTTCGGGGACGACCTCGGCGAGCTGGAACAGCTGCTGGCGGACCGGCTCGACGGTCGCCCCGGTTCAGCCGGGACGGCAGGCCGCACCTGGACCAGCCGCACCTGCTGATCGTCCTCGACGGCGGCATGGTCCCGCCGTCCTCGGCCTTCGCGGCCGCGGAGGGCCTCCAGGGGGTGACGATCGTCGAGGTCGTCGCCGGTGAACTGGACCAGCCCCGCGGTGATCTGTCGGTCGTCGTACGGCCGGACCGGCTGTGGCTGGACTCGGGTTCCGGGATCGCCTACGAGGGTGAGCCCGACGCGCTGTCCCTGCCCGCCGCCGAGGCCCTCGCGCGGCAGCTCGCGCCGCTGCGGCTGGGCGGCGGGGACGACGACGAACCCTCCTCGCCAACCTGGACTTCACCGAACTGCTCGGTCTCGGGGACGCGGCGGCGGTGGACGTCGCGCGGACCTGGCGGCCGCGGTCGACCCCGGAGCGTCTGCGGGTTCCGATCGGTGTCGGCGAGGACGGCCGGCCCGTGATGCTGGACCTCAAGGAGGCCGCGCAGGACGGCATGGGCCCGCACGGCCTGTGCGTGGGCGCGACCGGCTCCGGCAAGTCCGAGCTGCTGCGCACCCTGGTACTGGGGCTGGCGGTCACCCACTCCTCCGAGACGCTGAACTTCGTCCTGGCCGACTTCAAGGGCGGCGCCACCTTCGCGGGCATGTCGCGGATGCCGCACGTGGCGGCCGTGATCACCAACCTCGCCGACGACCTGACCCTGGTCGACCGCATGGGCGACGCGATCCGCGGTGAACTGCAGCGCCGCCAGGAGCTGCTGCGCGCCGCCGGCAACTACGCGAACATCCACGACTACGAGAAGGCCCGCGCGGCCGGTGCCCCGCTGGAGCCTCTGGCCTCGCTGGTGATCGTGATCGACGAGTTCAGCGAACTCCTCACCGCCAAGCCCGACTTCATCGACATGTTCATCCAGATCGGACGCATCGGCCGTTCGCTGGGCGTGCATCTGCTGCTGGCCTCGCAGCGGCTGGAGGAGGGCCGGCTGCGCGGACTGGACACCTATCTGTCGTACCGGATCGGTCTGCGGACGTTCTCGGCCGCCGAGTCCCGCGCCGCGATCGGGGTGCCGGACGCCTATCACCTGCCCTCCGTGCCCGGTTCGGGGTATCTGAAGAGCGGCACGGACGAGATGGTGCGGTTCAAGGCGGCGTATGTGTCGGGGACGTACCGCGCGGGTGGCCCGGACACCGGGCGCGGGACCGGGCTGCCCGTCGACCGCCGTCCGGCCCTGTTCACCGCGGCGCCGGTGCCGGTGACGTACACGGCGCCGGATCCGGCCCGGCTGCCCGGTCCCGACCGCCGGCAGGAGGACGACGCGCTGGCCGACACCGTCCTGGACGTCGTCGTACAGCGCCTCGAGGGGCAGGGCGTGCCCGCGCACCAGGTGTGGCTGCCGCCGCTGGACCGGGCCCCGTCGCTGGACGAACTGCTGCCCGCGCTGTCCGTCTCCGCCGAGCGGGGCGTCCACCCGGCGGAGTACCCGGTGCCGGGCGCGCTGACGGTGCCGCTCGGGCTGGTCGACAAGCCCTTCGAGCAGAAGCGGGAGATCCTCTACCAGGACTTCTCCGCCGCGGCGGGCCACATGCTGGTGGTCGGCGGCCCCCAGTCGGGCAAGTCGACCCTGCTGCGTACCCTGATCGCCTCCTTCGCGCTCACCCACACCGCACGAAGTGCAGTTCTACGGCTTGGACTTCGGCGGTGGCGGCCTGTCCGCGGTGGCCGACCTGCCGCACGTGGGCGGTGTCGCCTCCCGTCTCGACCCCGAGCGGGTACGGCGTACGGTCGCCGAGGTCGCCGGCATCCTCAACCGCCGCGAGCAGCTCTTCCGGACGCACGCCATCGACTCGGTCGCCACCTACCGCCGGCGCCGCGCCGCGGGCGACCTGCCCGGCGAGCCGTGGGGCGACGTCTTCCTCGTCGTCGACGGCTGGGGCAACTTCCGCAACGACTACGAGGGCCTCGAAGGCGTCGTCAACGACATCGCCGCCCGCGGCCTGGGCCACGGGGTCCATGTGGTCCTCTCCGCCTCGCGCTACATGGAGGTGCGAGCGGTCCTCAAGGACCAGATCCTGGGCCGGCTGGAGCTGCGCCTCGGCGACGCCATGGACTCCGAGTTCGACCGCAAGGTCGCCCTGAACGTGCCGACGGGGGTGCCGGGCCGGGGTCAGGTTCCCGCCAAGTTGCACTTCATGGCGGCGATGCCCCGGATCGACGCCTCCTCCACCCCGGACGACCTGTCCGACGCCACCGCCCGGCTGGTCCGGTCGGTCAAGGAGAACTGGCAGGGCCCGCCGGCCCCCACGGTCCGCCTGCTCCCCCGCAAACTCCCCGCCGACCAGCTCCCCAAGGGCTTCGAGTTCCCGCAGCACGGCATCGCGATCGGCATCGACGAGGCCAATCTGGAGCCGGTGTTCATCGACTTCGACACCGACCCGTTCTTCCTCGTCTTCGGCGAGAGCGAGTCCGGCAAGACCAATCTGCTGCGCCTGATCGCCAAGCAGATCGCTGAGCGGTACACCCCGGCCGAGGCGCGGATCGTGGTCGGCGACTACCGCCGCACCATGCTGGAGGCGGTGCCGGAGAGCCATCTGCTGGAGTACGCCCCCATGGCGTCGGCGATGCAGGTACACATGGACGCCGTACGGCAGTTCATGGAAAAGCGGGCACCCAAGCCGGACATCACACCGCAGCAGCTGCGCGACCGCAGCTGGTGGAGCGGGCCCCAGCTGTTCGTCGTCGTCGACGACCACGAACTGGTCGCCACCAGCTCCGGCAACCCGCTCTCGCAACTGGTGGAGCATCTGCCGTTCGCGCGGGACGTGGGCGTGAAGTTCGTCATCGCGCGCAACTCGGCCGGGGCGTCCCGGGCGATGTTCGAGTCGTTCATGCAGCGCATGAAGGAACTCGGCGCCCAGGGCCTGGTTCTGTCGGGCGATCCGAGCGAGGGCGACATCCTCGGCAGCGTACGGGCCCGGCCCATGCCGCCCGGACGTGGCGTGTTCGTCTCGCGCAAGCGCGGAACGCCGCTGATTCAGGTGGGCCTGCTACCGCAACGGCACTAGGGTGATCGGCGTAAACGGGGAGTGACGGGGAGGCAGTTGAGGTGAGTGCGAACGGGGCGGCGCGCCGGACACGGGGAAGTCGTTCGACACGTTGTCGGGTGTGAACCCGGCGATGGCGCTGGACATCCAGCACAGCGCGATGAAGGGCTTCAAGAAGCGCGTCGACGAACTGCTGCGCGAACTGGACGAGTCCGAGGCCGCACCGGCCAAGGTCGGCCAGGACCGCTTGTCCCGCGCCCAGTTGGGCGCGGCGGAGTTCAGGGAGGCGCAGTTCCTCTACGACTCGTACGCCATCGTCCACGACGAACTGGAGCAGCTCTCCAAGGCGCTCGGCGCGCAGATCGAGGGCATGGGGCTGGCGGTACAGGCGTCGCGGGTGGGCTACGAGAACCTGGACGCGGACATCAAGGCACGGATGAAGGCGGTCAACGCGGAGGCGGAGAGGTATTACGTCGTGGGGCGGGATCCGTATGTGGAGCAGCGGGGCAGTGAGCAGACGCCCGGCGCCGCGAGCGAGGAGGGTCTGTGATGGGTGAGCGGCCCGGACGGCGGGAGCCGAAACTCGCCCGTACGGACTTCGAGTCCATGACGCACGAGCAACTGGCGGCGCTTCTCGACTCCGCGAGCTCGGAGGGCGCGTCCTTCTCGCCACGAAACTCTCCAAGGCGTCGTCGACGATCACCAAGATCGGCGACGACCTCATGACCTATACCAAGGGCCTCGAATGGCAGGGTGAGGGCGGCGACGCCTTCCGTGACTGGGGCGGGCAGAGCGCGGCCGCGACGCTCCGTCTGGGGCAGTACGCGGAGGTGGCGTCCCGCTGGATGGGCACGGTGGCCCAGGCGGTCGCCGAGGCCAAGGCGGCGATGCCGGCCACCTCCGAGACGACCCTCGCCAAGGCGGACCTGGCCGATGCCCGGAAGAACCTCGCGGCCGCGCAGGACCCGGGCGCCCGCAACGATCCCGAGGCCCGCAAGCTGGCGCAGACGGCCCAGTCCGACGCGACGGCCGCGCAGCAGCGGATGGAGGCGGCGCGAGCGGAGGCCGTCCAGCAGCTCCGGAAGCTGGCACAGACGTACGAGTACTCGGCCCAGCAGGTGAACAGCGTGCAGCCGCCTACGTTCGCGCCGCCGGCCGATCATCTCGAGTCGAAGGAGTGGCGAAGGGCGGGCCAGGCGGTCGCGGTGTCGGGGAGCTCCTCGACAGGGGTATGTCTCCCCGGGCGGCGGTGTGCCCGAAAGGCAGTTCGGCGCCCCGGGCGCCGCCGCGAGTGCCACCTACTCGACTTCGTCCGGTGGCATCCCCGCCTCCCACGGGGAACAGAGGCTCTCAAGTCCGGCCACGATGGAAATCGACGGTGTGGCCACCATGCCCGACAGTCGGTCCCCGGCACCTTATGGTCCGACACAGCCGCAGGTCGTCACCAACCCGCGTGCCGATGTCGGGCACACCTCTCCGCCGGTGATCGCCCCACCCCCAATGGCCAGTCGTGGTGTCACCGGTTCGTCAGGCCCGCAGCAGATCAAGCCGTCCTCCCGGTCACCTCTGCTCCCCGGTCCGGGGACGCCCGGCGTCGGCCGGCCGCGTCTTCCCGGTGAGACAGGCATTGTGGGAGGGCGTCCGGTGCTACCCGGTGCCGGGAAGCCTGCTACCGGGCTCCCGAGGGGACTGTGATCGGCGCCGATCACAGCCAGGGGCGGACAGGCCAGAACCACGCTCCCGTCGGCCGTGTTCCGGCTCCTGGGGTGTCGCCCGGTGGAGGTACGGCCGGACAGAGCGGTGCGGGCGGAGCACGGCGCCTCGCATCGGAAACGGGTGGTGTGGCCGGCAGTCGACCGGTCCAGCCGGGACGCGTCGGCGCGCGGCCCTTCACACCGGGTGGCGCGGGCCTGGTCCGCCAGTCGGACACGGGAGGCCGCGCGATTGTAGGCGCCCGCCCGGCCAGTCAATCGGTTCCTCGTCGTGACAATCGGCAGGATCAGGGCCAGCGTCCGGATTACCTCGAAGAAGAGGAAGAGACGTGGGCGCGCCGGGACCGTCGTGCGGTTCCCCCGTCGTCGACTGATCCGCTCCGAACCACCTCAGCCCCAGGAAGGCACATGCGCGCCCGCAGCAAGCGAACACCGCGTCCCTCCCAGTTGCATCGGCCGCTCTCGGCCTGCTGTTGGTCGGCGTTGCCGCGACGCCCGCCCACGCCGAGTCGGTGCGTGACATGCAGTGGCACCTCGAGGCCATGCACGCCGACGAGATGTGGAAGGTCAGCACCGGCAAAGGCATCACGGTCGCTGTGATCGACTCCGGCGTCGACGACTCCCTGGTCGACCTGAAGGGTCAGGTCCTGGACGGCAAGGACTACTCCGAGCAACGCGGCGACGAGCACACCGACATCGAGGGCCATGGAACGTCCATCGCAGCATTGATCGCGGCCACGGGCGCCCGAGGAACGGTGCAGGGCTCCTACGGTCTCGCACCGGATGCCAAGATCCTCCCGATCCGAATGCGCTACGCCACAGAGGACTACGGCCAGGTCGACAACAAGGCAGAGTTCTCACGCGTCCTGACACGGGCCATCCGGTACGCGGCGGACACCGACGCGCAGATCATCAACATCTCCATGGGCAGCTCAAACGCACCGGGCAGAAAGAACGTCGGGACACCAGAGCTCGCCTCGGCCGTGCAGTACGCCATCGGCAAGGGAAACTGATCTTCGCGGCCGTCGGCAACCGCGGGAACACCTCGAACATCCCGGAATACCCGGCATCCACACCAGGCGTGGTGGGCGTCGGAGCCATCACAGAAGAGATCAAACGGCTCCCGATCTCGCAGCGAGGTACGGAAGTCGACGTCACCGCCCCGGGCCACGACATGGTCTCCGCATGTCTCTCCGAAACCCGGGTCTGCCGGTCCGAAGGCACCAGCGACGCCACTGCCATCGCATCCGCTTCGGCGGCGATCCTCTGGTCGAAGCACCCTGAGTGGACCAACCACCAGGTGCTCCGCGTCCTCATCAACACGATGAAGGGCAACGAGAAGAGTTGGACGCGTAACGACGAGTTCGGCTACGGCATCGTCCGGCCCCGTGTCGCACTGATGAATCCGGGAGACCCTGGCCCTGCGGACGAGTACCCCCTGCCCGACCTGGCGGCGGCAGCCTCGGCGGCTCCGTCGGCACAGACCTCACCCTCCGCGAGCGCCAAGCCGAATCCCGTGGTCGAGGACTTGTCCGACGATGAGGGCGACAAGATTCCGTGGGTGGCTCTGGGCACCGCTGCCGCCGCGCTCCTCGCGGGGGCCGTCGCCCTGCTCGTAGCCGTCCGCGCCCACCGTCAACGCTCGACCCCTGCCCCGGCGGCCCCGCCCCACCCACCGGGTTACGGCCCCCGCCCGGGACAGGTCCCGATCAGGGCCGGCAGCACTGAACCCGGCCATCACCGCACGACCAGCCGTCAGCGACATCGCGAAGGAACCGACGTGTCATTCGAGGAGATGTGGGGCCAGGCCCGCAGCGAGGCACTCACGCGGCAGCAGAGCAGTACGCGGCTGAACCAACTGCCGGCGTCCGGGGGCGGCGGAGCCGGCGGCAGCGACTACACGGTGACGTCCCCCGATCTGAAGGCCGTGGGGAACGAGGCACAGGAGCTCTACCACGGCTTCGAGGCGGACGCGTTCCACGCCGGTGCCACCACCGACACCGCGGCGAACAGTCTGAGCGGGGACGGCTTCGAGACCGGCTCGGCCATGTGGTCCGCCTGGGACACCTGGCGGTCGCAGGCAGAAGCGCTGCTCAGTGCATGCGCCCACATCCACAACCATCTCGAGGACACGGTCCTGACGCACACCAAGCATGAAGAGGTCCTGGTGACCAATCTGTCCGTCGAGCAGATCAACAAGCACTTCAAGTAGGGCTGCGCCGTGCTGAATTTCGAGAACCTCCTCAACGCCCGTCTGGACAGTCTCAAGGACGCCGTCGACGACTGGACCGAGACGGTCAAAAGCTCGAGAAGTTGGAGAAGCAGTCCACCGACGGACTACTGAAGAAGGCCGGGAAGGCGGACTGGAAGGGGAGAACGCCGGCGTCACTCTCCCTTCGTCAGGAAGACCGCCAAGGAGTTCGGCGACGCGGCAACGGAGGCTCAGAGCATCCGGAACATCCTCCGCGACGCTCTGGCCGAGTTCAAGGTGGCGAAGAAGGCTCTGCGGGACGTCGTGGACGCCGCACACGGCAAGGGGCTGCACATCACCGCGGACGGCTCGGTCGAGTACCTCGTCCACCCGGGGCGTCGCAGCAAGAACTTCACCGGACCGGACCCCTCCGGGGAGGAATTCGCCAAGGTCCGCGGCGAGATCAAGTCAGCCCTGGCCAAGGCAAACGAGGCCGACGCGACCGCCGCACGAGCCCTGCGCGCCTTGGTCGGCAAGGACAAGCACAACTTCTCGGGCACGGACTACGACTCGCTCAAGCAGGCGGGCAAAGCACAGGACGCCCAGGACGCGAGGGCCGCCGCGAAGATCGTCGCGAAGGGCGACGACGCTTCTCCCGAGGAGATCGCCCGCCTCAACAAGTACTTCAAGGACAACAAGGGCGACCAGTATTTCGCCGAGCGCTTCGCCCTCGAGGTCGGAGTCAAGGGCAACCTGGATTACTGGGCCGACATGGGTGACTCCAGTGACGGCTCCAGGCTTGGCTTGGACCACCCCAAGGAAATCAAGGAACTCCAGCAGAACTGGAGCCTGACGCTGGCCGCCGCGACGCACTCCGACAGCCCGGAGATGACGCGCTGGAAGTCAGACATGATCAAGGCCGGCGACGACATCATCCAGACCCGTGGTGCGTCGCCGCACGGATTCCAGGTGATGAGTAACCTCATGCGCCATGGTGTGTACGACAACAAGTTCCTCCAGGACTTCGGAACCGCTGTCGTTGTCGCCGAGCGGCGCATGACCGGAGATGGAGCCATCCCCACAGGTCAAGCATGGGGTCCGGGACTGGGCATGCCCTGGAGGCTGAACTGGGACGGCAAGGACCTCGGCACGGATCCCATGGCCGGCTATATGGAAGCGCTCGGACACAATCCCGAAGCATCACTGGACTTCTTCAACCGCTCGACCCAACTCGAGGGTGACAAGATCAGCAACTGGGACTACTTCGTGGGCGACGGCGAAAAGCTCGCGACTGGCCTGTCGGGACGGACGGGAAGGCAACGGGATTTGACAACCTCGGTCACGCTCTCGAGTCCGCCACCCTGGGGTACGCGTACGACGAAAAGAACCCCAGCATCCCTCCCTTGAAGACCGATGAACAGATTCAGGCACGGGAGGAACGCACAGCCCTGGTATCGAAGCTCGTAGGAAACTACAGCTCAGCGGATGCAATCGACAAGCAGCCAGGGATGCGTGACAGCCTGGCCAACATTGCAGCAGGCCACATCGACAGCTTGAGCTACTCCATGGCCAACTGGGGTGGCAGTGGCGAGCTCGCCGACAGTAAGGGTCTCTTCAACTACGACGAGAAGCATCTCCGGGACCTGGGTGAGTCCGGTACAGCAAACTTCCTTCGCGCGCTTTCATCCGACAAGGAGTCTTACGACACCGTGTCGGTGGCACAACAGACGTATGGCTCAAGCCTCATGGCTGCCCAGGGGAATCATCACGACAACGCGCTTGACGCAGGATTGCACAGCGTCTCGATGCACGGGCTCCTGGACCAGGCCAGGTCGGAAAGCATCGGAGAGGAGTTCGCCGAGCAGGCGAAAGAACGAAACAAGGAGCTGGAAAAGCAAGGGGAGTGGCGCAACTTTGCAGTCGGCGCCACAGCCGGCCTGGTCGTTGGCGTAGCTTCGGAACTCATCATCCCCGCAGGGGCAGCCGCCGCCATCGCTGTACCGCTGGCTTTCGAGGTGGCCGGAGGCGCCGCCGAGACCTACATGGCGACACAAACAATCGACTGGCTCGATGAGAATGAATACAAGAATGATCAACAAGCCATCGAGGGAATTCAAAAGGCGAGACAGGATGGACAGTACAATGCCATGACCCCCCTCTTGAATTACGCCGCACAGCACGACATGTCACCAACAGAAGTACGGGCGCTGGTCAGTCGAGCACGCGGCACCTATCACGACGGCGGGGAATATACCGACACCGACGATGTCCGGGGCTGGTGATGATGCGCAGGAGCACTTTCTGTGTTTGGTCTTTGTCCCTCTTGCTGGGTGCAGGAGCCTGCACCGCAGAGGGCAGTACCAAGCAAAAGGACGACGAAGCTACGGCGTGCAAGGAACTCCTCGGCACATCTGGTGTTGATTGGGTAAAAAGCAATACCGAGGCCGAAACAGGCGTTTCATCCACATCTGATGACCTCGAAAGCGCCAAGTCACTGTTCCGTGAGCAGGCGAAGAACTGGGTGCCCTCGAGTACAAAAGTCCCGCTCTTCACCAACTCTGAACTGTGTCGAGTCGTTCAGAAATCAGATCCTTCCACAGCCAGCCTTTCGATCAGGTACGGCGCTTCCGTCACACCGTTCGACCATCCCTTTGACAAGAAGTCGACCACAGTTCCCGACCAGACTGTGACCCCAGTAAACGCTGACGTCAAGCTGGTGTACGGAAAAGACTCACGCGAGAAACAGCGATACTACGTATATGTAAGGTGCCAGGTGCCAGGTGCGCCTGCCGGCCAGGCAAATGAAGTTCCGCTTGAGGGCGTCATGACGGACACGCTGACAAAATCGGACAGCGTGGACGATCACCTCAATTACTTGCTGCACTCGACCCGAATGGTCCTCAAGGAATTCGAGTGCCAGAACAATCCCCATGTTCCAGAATCAGCGCCTGCCCACACCAAGTGACACCGCACATCCACCCTGTCACACGACTTCTGCAACCGACCGGTTCAAGGAAAATAAACTCGATTATATGGACGTTACTGTAGCGCCGCAAAGGATGGCCAAGGCTACTGGTGAAAACCTCGTCGTCGCCTCTCTTGTTGCGACCTCCCTGTTTCTGACGCTTACGGCATGCAGCGCTGATGAGGAGCAAGCGAAATCGGCTGCCGATGGCTGTGCAGAGCTCTTGGGAAAGTCCGGAATGGAATGGGCGCATGGGGAAACGGGCGCTGATGAGCTCGAAAGAAGTGGAGTGAGCCTGGACAGCGCTCGGGAGGAATATTATCGGCAGATGGACCCGTGGAAACCGAAGGCAAGCCGCTGGGAATCCGAACTCTGCACCATGAGTGCCGCGTCCGGAGAAGGAGGGTCGTTGAAGATTGAGTTCGGCCCCTCCTCTCTCCCTTTGATTTTGACGACAAAAAGAAGCCCGACGGTGTCGTGACAAGGGCAAACGAGGATGTGAAACTGGACCTCACGAAAGACTTCAAAGGCGTCACTCACTATGGGGTCTACGTGCGATGCAAGATTCCCGGCACCCCTTTAGAACAAGAGAACATCACGCCTTTGGCCGGTGTGCTGACGGATACTCTCACCGAGGGCACATCGGAAGCCACTCGCATCACGCACCTTTTGCACTCCACCAGGGTCATGGTTGACTCCCTGGGGTGCGAGAACAAGCCGTCCATACCTTCGCGTCCGCCCTCATGAGACATCATCCCGTTTTTTACCGAGAGGCGGAGTGCTGATCATTCATGCGAACGGATGCTTCCGCCGCTAACTGGCTTCGCTGCTACGGAAATGACAACTTGGTCAAAGAAGGTTCCCTTCAGGCAGTTTCCATTGCCAGGACTTCCGTCTCCACGCCACCGAGGACCCGCTGCCCGACCCGTATGAGGAAGATGACTGACCATGAGAGCACCTATCCGAATCGTCGCGGCCATAGTCCTCGTTTCCGCTACTGCGAGCGCTTGTTCCGGTTCCTCTGAAAAAGAGGAGGGCGCAAGTCAGGACGGCAGCACGGTATGCGGGTCCTTCGCCAGAAGCGACAACCTGCGGTCAGCGTTGCAGGAAGCCACGGGAGCTGATCGCTTCAAGGATGATCGCTCCCAGCCGGACGAGGCTCTGCGAACTCTGCGGGAAGCCGACGGAAAACTCGACCGAGACGAACTGGCGGGGGCCCCATACTGCAGGATTCAGTCCGCAGAAAGCGGCAAGGAGGTACTGAATATCACTATCCGGGAGGCTCTCACCACCAACCAGCCAGACTCCTATGATGAAAAATACTTCACCTTTTACAACACCGGTGAGTCTTCCTACGCCTCGGAGCACACAGCCGCCATCTATTTCCGTTGCACGATGGGTAAGCCGGCCAAGGACATTCTGGTCCATGCCGACCTCGAGCGTCCGGCGAAGGTACGGGTCTCCGACGAACGCCTGTCGCGCGGCAACATCGTGCTACTCAACGCTGCTGCACGTCAGGTCTCCGCCGAACTGGGCTGCAGCGCACCCACTCTTTCCTCCGGAATACCGAAAGCCACGTCCGGCCGCTACGCGTAATCCCAAAGGTGCGAGAACAATTCGTCCGCCCCTTCGCGTCCGCTTGCATGAGTCCATCTTCCTATTTCACCGACGAGCGGAGAACTGATCATTTATGCAGCTTCGCAAGAAGATCTCCATTGCGGTAGGATGCTCGGTTACTTTCGGATTAGCCTTCGGTTATTTCTATTTCTTCGCCAGCGGGCTTGAGCGTCTTCCACAAGAGGTATGTTCGGGATCTGTGGACCGGGAAATCCCCCTTCGGGCGCTTCCTTCATCCCGCAGCGCTGAAGAAGGTGACGACACGGGCTTCCCGGACAGCAGTTCTTCTACACTTGCCACATCTCCACCAGCGGTGATTCCATTCTGTCCGGCGAGTCCAAGGCTTCCGATTCCTCTGCCTCCAACTGGGTGAGTTTCTATACGGGTAAGCGCGATGGAGAACTGGTGCGGATCGATAATGGCTTCGTGAAAGCACTTTCCGTGTCCGGTGGGCTGGCAAGCGTCTACGTACCCTGCACGCCTCCTGGAATCAGCCCTGATACAGCTGTCCAGTCCTACGCGCTCATCACCGAGGCGCGGACGGTCGGGGAGACTCGCGCGAAGGGTGACGAACTACGCCAAGCCGTTACTGACTTCGCATACGCCATTACGAGGCACGCATACGCGGCAGGAAAATGCCAAGAAGCCAAGTCACTGCCTCCAGATATCAAAAGTACCCACTGAACATGAGAGCCACGAATAACGAGTCCGACTGTCAGCCTTTGCGATCTCGATGAGTGGGTCCCTTCTATCGGTCAACACCGATGAGCTTCAGGGCGTTTGGAAGGCGCTATCCACGGCGTCCAGGACAGGGTTTCCGGAGAGACCGGAATCGTCGGCGGGCGTCCATGACGGCACCGGGTCCCGGGAGCGGCACCCTGTGTTCGAAGCAGTCGGTCCGTTGCTCTCCGACTCCCGGTATGCCTCCGGGGTCAACCGGCTCCGCTCGCGGGCGGGTTTCCGTAGTCCTCCATCAGGTCGCTGATGAACGTGAGCAGGGCGTCGGCGCGGTGGCGGTCCTCGGGCTGGGCTCGCAGAGCCGCGTCGGCGGTGCGGAGGCGGGCTATGGCGGCCGGGGCCCGGTCCCGCACCTCGTCGATCAGCGGCTCGGTGATCAGGTCCAGGCACTCGGTGAGCAGACGCCGGGTGGCTGGCGAGGGCGGGTCGGGGTCCGGGGCGGTGTAGAGGGTGGTCAGGTAGCGCGCGGGGTCGGTGAGACTCCAGCCCACGACGGTGCCCTGCTGGACGAGGAGCGCCACGTCGCGCGCGATGCCGACGCAGGCGTCCAGCGGCTTGTCGAGGACGTCGACGTCTCGCAGGCTGACCAGCGCCGCGTCCCCCGGAGCGCGGCACAGCACCGTGCACATCTCATGCCGGAAGTCGCGTTCCTCCTTCGCCAGGAGCCCGCCCGGGCGTACAGCGGGCAGGACGGGAACAAGGTCGTGGATCTCCGCGTACGCGGAGAGGTACGGCAGCTGGAATTCGACTCCGGCCAGTTCCCGGCTGCCCGCGGTGAAGCGGAAGACGTCGGGTGCGTCCCACAGCCAGTGCTCGCTGCCGAACGTGCCTGCGACGAACCGCTCTCGCTCCTTCGCGTCCCGATGGTCCACGAGAGACACGGTGTCGCCGTCGAAGCGGGGGACGATGGAGAGCGGATCGTGCGTCACCGTGGCTCGCCAGTCGCCGTCGAAGGACAGGTATGTGGTCAATTCCTTTTCGCCTGATCTGCCGCACCGGGGCCACGTAGCCGTCGTGCGATGTCCATGTCCCGTTGCAGGGCACTGAGTCGAGGCGGTTCACGGTCGGGATCGAGCACGACGACATGAAGACGGTCTCCGACCTGCGGCGGCGCGACGCTCTCGTCCCACCAGGAAGGGTGCATCGCCTGATCGATGAAACCGATGCCACCCCCGTCAATGGCAACCCTGGACCCCACCGGTGCCACCACAGTCACGGTCACATCGAACTCCTGATGTTCACTGACCTTCATCATGGTCCTCCAAATATTCGTATCCATTCGCGCCCTTGCGTCAACTCGTTGAAGCGATCGAGTTTATCAACAGGGACCGCGAACTCCAGTCGCGGCATTCCATCGGGCCCTCTGCGATCGTGCACCTTTGCGTACTGCCCGAACTCTTCAAGAAATGTCGGATGCATGGCGTACTTAACCATTCCCTTGGCGAAGTTGACGCCTGTCGGTCCAGCGTACTCGGCCGCAACGGCACGCTCTCCGAAGTATATGATTCCGTCGGACAGGAGGCCCGGAGCGATCTCGACGCCAGGCTGATGGTTTGCCGGATTCGGGCCGTTGTCGAGTTCGTACTGCGCGTCAACCGCTTTAGGAGTCCGATAAACCGGGACGTAATCCGGTGCCAGACCGAGAGCATCGGATTCTGTGTGCGAGTTTTTGACATAGGTGAGCGGGTTGGGGCCGGGAGCCAGCCCGAGTGGGTCAGGAGTGAGGTATCGGGCCGTTTCCGGGTCGTAGTGGCGGAAGTAGTTGTAGTGCAGGCCCGTTTCCGGGTCGTAGTACTGGCCGGGGAAGCGCAGGGGCGTGTAGGTCGTGCTGGACGTGGGCCAGGTTGTCGTGCCCCAGAGGGTGGTGCGGGCGCGCCACGCTATGTCGCCCTGTTCGTCGACGAGTTCGGTGGGGGTGCCGACCAGGTCGGTGACGATGGCGAAGAAGCGGGAGTCGGTCCCGTCCGGCGCGGTGACGCGTTCCGTCTGGGTGATGGGATGCAGGCCCCGGTGGTTCCAGGTCAGGGTGACCGGGTTGGGGAGGGACGGGGATGTCGTCGTCTGTTCGCAGAGGGTGGTGCCGTCCCAGGTGAAGCGGGTCTGTTCGGTGACCGCCCAGCCGTCTTCCGCCAGCCGGAGTTTGGCCGTACGGCGGCCCAGGGGTCGTAGGTGTAGCGCCAGCGGGTGCCGTCGGGGGTGGTGACCGAGGTCAGGCGGTCTTCCGCGTCCCAGGTGTAGTGCCAGGTGTCCGGCTTGCGGGAGAGGCGGGGCTTCTGGCGCAGCGTGGTGCGGCCGAGGGCGTCGTGTTCGTAGCGGACGCGGCCGGCTCGGGTGACGCGGGTGCCCGTGTAGGTGCGGTCGCCGGTGGCGTCCTCGCCGGGGTGGGACGCCGGCCAGTCGGCGCGGGTCTGGTTGCCGGACTCGTCGTAGGCGTAGCGCTCGGTCCAGTTCGTGGCGTGGACGGCCGTCACGCGGCCCGTCGTGTCCAGGTCGAAGGTGCGGGGGCCGGAGAGCTGGTCCTCGATGCCGGTCAGGTTGCCGTCGGCGCGGTACGTGTACGCGCGGTGTCGCACCGTACGGCCGTCCCCGCCCGTGACCGACTGGGCCGTCAGACGGCCCAGGGGGTCGAGGGCGCGGTCCAGGGTGATCGTTTCGCCTATGCGGCGGGTCAGTTCCCGGCCTGCCGGGTCGTACGTGAAGTCGATGGTGCGGCCCGACACCGCCATGGCGGTGCTGCGGCCCGTCACGTCGTAGGCCCAGGTGGTGGTCGCGCCGGTGGGGGTCGTACAGGACGTGCGGCGGCCGAGGTCGTCGTAGGTGTGGGACAGCGTGCGGTCGTCGACCGTTTCGGCGAGGACCCGGCCATACGCGTCCCGGTCGATCGTCAGGGTGGTGCCGTCGGGGCCGGTGGCCGCGGTCAGTCGGCCGGCGGTGTCGTACGCGTAGGTGGTGACTCCGTCGGGCGTGCGTTTGGTGGCCACCTGGCCCAGGGCGTCGCGTTCGTACGACAGGGTCTGGGCCAGCGCGTTCTCGCGGGACGTCAAGCGGCCCGCCGCGTCGTACGTGTACGTCAGGGTGCGGTCGTCGAAGTCGGTTTCCGTGGCGAGACGGCCGCCGGGGTCGTAGGTGTAGGTCCAGGTCAGGCCCTGCGGGTTGGTGACCTTCGTGAGGTTCAGTTCCGTGTCGTGGTCGAACTCGTAGCGCACTCCGTCCGGGCCGGTGCGGGCCGTCAGCAGGTCGAAGTGGGTGTATTCGAGGTGGGTGGTGCCGCCCAGCCGGTCGGTGTGGGTGGTGCAGTTGCCCTCGCCGTCGTAGGTCCAGGACTCGGTCGTGCCGTCGGCTGCGGTACGGCGGGCCAGGCGGCCCTCCACGGTCCAGGCGAGGCGGGTCACCGCGCCGGTGGGGTCGGTGACCGTGACGGGGCGGCCGAAGGCGTCGCGTTCGTACGACGTGACGGCGCCCAGGGGTCCGTGACGCGTACGGGGAGGCCGGCGTCGTCGTACTGGATCGTGGTGGTGTGGCCGAGGGGTCGGTCGCCGAGGTGACGTGGCCTGACGCGTTGTGTGCGAAGTGGGTCGTCAGGCCCGTCGCGGCCGTCAGCGAGGTGCGGTTGCCGCGGTCGTCGTAGGTCTGGCGGATTTCGGTGCCGTCCGGGTTCACCACCCGTACCGGAAGCCCGGAGTCGTTGTACTCCGCCGTCGCCTCGCGGCCGTCCGGGCCGATCACCGAGGTCAGGTAACCCTGGTCGTCGTAGCGGAAGCTCGTCGTGTGGCCGAGCGGGTCCGTGCGGGACAGGAGGCGGTTGTGGCGGTCGCGGTCGTGGCGGGTCGTCGCGCCCAACGGGTCGGTTTCGGCGACCACTTGGCACAGGTCGTTGACGAGGTAGCGGTAGACGTGGCCCGTGCCGGTGGTGGCGGTGGTGGTGCGCAGGCCCGTCTTTGGGTCCCGGTCGGTGTAGTCGAGGCGCAGGCTCATATGGCCTTCGGCGCCGCCCTCGGCGATACAGCGGTCGCGGTCGTCGTACTCGTAGGTGTAGCCGCGGCCGTTGGTGTCCGTCCAGGAGGTGATGCGGCCCGCTTCGTCGTACGTGAACCGGAGGGCACGGCGGACGAGTTGACCACCTCGGTGAGGTCGCCCGCGTCCGAGTAGCCGTAGCTGATCAGTTCCTGGCCGTCGTCGAGGTGCAGGGCCGTGATCCTGTGGGCCTCGGTGGTGATACGGATCCGGTAGCCGCCGCTGTGGGAGACGGCGGTGGGGATGCCGTCCGTGTCGTGTTCGAACGTGATCCGGTTGCCGTTGCGGTCCTCGATACGGTCCAGCAGGGCGTGGTCGTCGGCCTGTCGTAGAAGTGCCAGCTGCGTCCGGTGGCCGGGTCCGTGATCGTGTAGCCGTCGGGGGCCCTCCGCAGTGCCCAGCGCGGTCCCTCCGTCGGCAGGCTGGTGCCGTCCTCGGCCGGATGGGGGTAGGCCAGGATCAGGCCGTCCTCGTGGACGAAGACGATGCGGTCGGCCTCGATCTCCAGCCGCTGGTCCACCGTGGAGGACCAGGACGGGCCGAACCAGCGTCCCGCGCGGTAGCCGGATTCCGCGCGGCGCCGGAAGAGCAGCGGAAGTGTGCCGGGCAGCGACACGTCCGTCTGCGGCAGATACATCCTGCCGGTGGCCAGGTCGACCGGGTCGGTGGGATCGTGCCGGGTGGCGTGGCCGTCGGGGTCGCTGCGGCTGCCGGGTTCGCTCGCGTCGAGGTGGGCGCCTGCCGAGCCCAGACCGGTCGGGCTGCGGCCGTCCATGTGGCGTGCCAGGCTTCCCAGTCCCTTGGCGGCCGCTCCGCCGAGCATGCTCGGGGCCAGGTAGCCGAGCATGCGGGCGGGGTCCTTCTGGAACTCGTCCCAGGTGTGGGAGACGCCCTGGTAGAAGTCCTTCGAGAAGCCGACCGGGTCCCTGACCGCGCCGACGCCGCCGTCGATGACCATCGCCCCGTCGTGGAGGTAGGCCTTCGGTTCGGTCAGCAGGCGGCCGGGGTTGACGGCGAGCCCGAATTCGACGAGGTCGTTCCAGCCCTCCTTGGCGCCGTCGGTCAGGCGCTGCCAGCCACTCGGGCGTTTCGGGGCCTTCTCGGCCGCCTTGCGCAGCATGCGCTGCGCGGCGCCGGCGGCTTCCGCGACCTCGCCCTGCGCGGTGTTGATCCGCTCGACCAGGTCCGACATCGCCGTTCGGCCCGGGTCGGTCTCGGGAGGCCGGGTGGGCAGTGCCGGGTCGCCGGCCTTGATCGCCGCGTTGTAGTCGCCCACGGCCTTGGCGTACTGGTGGGAGAGGTCGCGGGCGATGGGTGCCTCGTGCTCGAGGATCCGCTGGGTGAGGCGCTGGGCCGCGTCGAGTGTCTCGCGGTAGCCGAGTACGGCGACGCCCGCTTCGACGAACGCGCCCATCGCGCCGTCGAGTTCCCTGGGGAGCTTCTTGACCGTCTTGCGGAACTCCTCGGCCGCCTCGCCCTGCCACGGTTCGGTGTCGAGCCCCCGCAGTTGCTCGGCGCCCTCGCCGAAGTGCGCGGCCGCTCCGCCGAGCTTCTTGATCAGCCGGTCCAGCTCGGCCGGTCTGCCCGGGACCCAGTCCTGGACGGTGTCTTCGGCGGCGATCCAGATACGGCGGAAGAGGAAACGTTTATCCGTCATGCTGGGTGTTCCTGCTCCTGCCTCTACTTCTCGCCCCGGTCGACCGGCTCCAAACGGGCCCGGAACTCCTTGCGTTCCTCCTCGGCGATGCCGTGGTCCTCCAGGAACCCGGTGACGGGGTGGTCGTCCTCGAACTGCCGCTGCCGTTCGAGCATCATGGCCTTGTAGCGGGTCCTGGTCTCGGTGACGAGGAAGTCGTTGATCGTGGCGGTCAGCGCGGAGACGATCATGTCGGCGTCGTCGGCGATGCAGCCCAAGCCGTGACACCACTTGTCGAGGAAGTCGTCGACGGCCTCGGTGACTTCGGCCGTTCCGATCTGGTCCACGGTGATCTGGAAGGGGTGGTAGAGCGCGTGCTCGGCGCGTTCGCCGGCGATCTTCCGGGCGGCCGAGGTGGACTCTTCGAGAGGCCGTGCGATCGACTGGAGGAACCGGACCTCCCACTTGAACTCGCCGCCGTCCGCGCCCTTCGGGATGAGCCATCCCTGTACGCCGCTCATGCCGCACCGCCCCGGGGACCGTACGAGATGTGCAGCACCGGCTCCACGGCGGTGGCGGCCGAGGCGAGCCGTACGGTGTGCCCGGCGGCCGGGTCCAGCAACACGTCGAGGCCCGGGGGAGAAGGCCGAGGAGGTCGTTGCCCGTCGTCGAGAACCAGTCCCCTCCGCCCGTGAACAGCCCGAACTGCTCCAGTGATGTGAAGACCGGTACCAGCCGGTCCGCGGGCGGGGCGGGGTCGGTGGTGGCGAGGTCGAGGATGCGGGAGCGCGCGGGCGCGTCGGCGGCAGGTGACTCGGGTGCGGTCACCGTCAAGAAGCCCGGCTCCCGCGGCCGTTCGCAGTACACGCGGGCCCGGAGGAACGTGTCGAAGACGTCCTGCGGTGATGCCTCGCCGCGCTTGGCCCGTCGTACGGTCTCCGCCAAGTCGACGTCACTGGTCGCTGTCATACCGGCGCCCCCGTTCGCACCCATGTATTCAAAGATCATATGCGCGGAGCGCCAGGTGCGACTTCGCCGACTGACCTGTGGTGAGGCGCACACGCGCGGAGGCGGCCCGGTCCCGGGCCGCCTCCGCTCTGCGCTCTTCGCTCTGCCTGGCTCAGCCCATCAGCATGCGGAAGCGGGCCGCGTTGCCGTGGTCGGTGTCCTTGTAGCCCATGACCGACTCGTCGAGGAGCTGGGCGATACGGGCCAGCTTCTGGCACATCTGGTCCATCTCCGAGCTGCTGCTGCGCTGGATCTCGGCGTACGCGGTCTTCGACTCGCCCTCCCAGGTCTCGGCGACGGCCTTGACCTTGCGCATGAGGATCTCGAGCTGCTCGCTCATCTCCTTGGCCGTCTTGCGCACGTCCTGCGCGGCCTGGGTGACGGTGTCGAAGTTGACCGCCGTGCGGTCGTAGTTGACGCTCACTGGTGTCTCCTGGGTGGCGGCGGTGTCGGTCAGGCGAGGTCGGTGATACGGCTGCCGACCTGGTACGAGTTGTCCACCTTGCGGATCTCCGAGACGCGCTCCTGCTCGTGCGAGCTGAAGCCCTTGACGCTCATCCGCATGACCTCCTCCAGGTCGACGAGGTCGTCCTGGAGCTTCTTCAGGTGCTGGTTCACACCGCGCTGGACGTTGTCGAACTCCTTGCCCGCTGCGCCCTGCCAGCCCGCCTGGATCATGTCGACGACGGTGTTGAGGGACGTCACCCTGCTGCTCACGTCCGTGTGGAAGTCACGGATCTTGTCCGCGAGGTCCGTAAGATCCGAGTCGCTGTAGTCGACGCTCATGGTCTCGTGCCCTCCTCATGAAGTGCTGGACGGATGTCCAGGCGTCTGGCGGGCAAGAACCGCTGCACTCCCTGCGCGACGCGTGGTCGCAGCGTCGCGCCGCCCCCGTGCGGTACCACAGGCGTGGCACCCGGGGCCACTTTAGTCACTTGATGTGGGTGTTCCAACTGCGAAGCGGATACGAGCCAGTTCAGGGCCGGTACTCTCCGCCAGAACCGCGAGATCCGGTCACCGCGCGGACGCCCCCGCGGGGGTGCCCAATACTGTGACCGAGGATCGTTCGTACGTCATGAGAGGACACGGCTGCGCCATGGCTGAACTGCCGCGTGAGACGCCCGAGGAGATCAAGGCGCGCAAGGAGCGTGAGCGGGACGAGCTGTACGCACTCGACATCTCGGGGGTCGCATGGCATTCCGCTCCGGGCACCGAGGAGCACGAGGAGCGGGTCGAGATCGCCTATCTGCCCGACGGCGCGGTGGCCATGCGGTCCTCGCTCGACCCGGAGACCGTGCTGCGCTACACGGAGGCGGAGTGGCATGCCTTCGTACTCGGCGCCAGGGACGGGGAGTTCGACCTGGAGCCGTCGCCGGGAAACGGCACGACGGCCGAATGACGCCGGGGGACTGCACGACGGCCGGGTGACGCCGGGGAATGCCACGGCCGCCCGGTGACGCGAGGGGGCGTCAGACCCCCGCTCTCCCGCACGGCGCCGGCGCAGGTCGCGCAGGGTCACGGCCGCGCCGGTGATGACGGTGATCAGGACCGCGGTGATGCCCAGCGCGTAGGTCGCGCGGCGTTCGTCGCGTTCCGCCGGGGTCTCCGCCAGGGAGAACGGGGCCACGTCCGGGGCCTCGGCCCTGGGCACCCCGGGATCGGGCGTGGGCGACGACGGAGGATCCGCGATGTCGGACTCCTGGACGGCGCGGACCGGATCGACCACGCCCCAGCCGACGAAGTCGTCGTGGCCGTTGACCGGGCGTTCCGCCGTCTGCTCGATCCGGGTGACGATCTGGGCCGTGGTCCAGTCCGGGTGCTTCTCCTTGAGCAGGGCCGCGACGCCCGCCACGAAGGGGCCGAGAAGCTGGTGCCGCTGTCGGTGCACTGGCCGCCGCCGGGGACCGTGGAGACGATGTCGACGCCGGGGCGGCCACTCCCACGAAGTCCCCGGCCTGGGAGAAGGCGGCGCGTTCGTTGTTCCGGTCGGAGGAGGCCACGGCGAGTACGCCGTCGAAGGCCGCGGGGTAGGTCTTCTTGACCTTGCCGTCCAGGCCGTCGTTGCCCGCGGAGGCGACCACGACGACGTCCGCCGCGATCGCCTTGCGTACGGCCTCGGCCAGGGCGGAGCCGTTGGACAGCGGCTTGGTGGTGTCCTGGGAGATGTTGATGACGCCGGCGCCCCGGGCGACGGCGTGGTCGATGGCCCGCGCCATGGAGTCGGAGTCGCCGCTGCTGTCGGCGTCGTTCTGGCGGACCGGGATGATGGTGGCGTTCGGGGCCAGGCCGACGAATCCGGTGCCTTCCCGGGGCCGGGCCGCGATGATGCCGGCGACCTTGGTGCCGTGGCCCACCTCGTCGGTGGTGGCGTCGCCGCCCCCGCCCTCGGTGAGCAGGTCCAGTCCGGCCGCCTTGTCGACGGCGCCGGCCAGTTGGGGGTTCTTGTCGTCGACGCCGGTGTCGATGACGGCCACGCGTACGCCCTTGCCCTTGTCCGTGCCCTCCCACAGCTCGTCCAGCAGCACCCGCTGCAGGGGCCAGGGGCGGGCCTTGAACTGCCGCTTACTGGGATAGGTGCACTCACCGCTGCCGTCGAGGCGCAGGCGCTGCGGCGCGTCCTGTGCCGGGCCCAGGGCGGTCAGGAGTACGGCGGTGGCCAGCAGGGCGGCCTTGGTCGGCGACACCGGTACGGTCCCTTCCTGTTGTACGTGTGCGAGGGGCGGGGGGTCACGAACCCTGGGGCTGGCGGGCGCCGTTGGTGTCGAGGCGCGGTCCCTTGGCGAGGAACTCGGACCAGGCCAGCGGGATCCGTACCGGACGGACGTTCTGGTAGCCGAGTTTGACCTGGGCCTCGCTGGGCTCGGGGGCGTCCGCGTTCTCGCCGGGGTCCGCGGCGCCGATGTCGGAGGTCTCGCTGTCGCTGTCACCGTTCGCCTGGACGGCGTACCGCAGTCCGGTGTCGGTCACGAGGAAGAGGGATCCGGCGTCGGAGGCGGTGCCCTGGATCTGGGTGTAGAGCTGGCCCGTTCCGGGGGTGACATAGGTGCTGGTGCCGCCGGCCGTGATCTCGACCGGGTAGCCGCTGCCCGCCCAGGTGCTGAGGACGGTCGAGTTGTCCTGGCCGACGTCGCGCAGCACGCTGCACACCGTGTCGCGGCCGCCGTCGGGGGAGTTGACCTGGCGGGCCCTCCGGTCCGGCCAGTCGGCGGGCTGGCCGGCGAACGGCTCGGGGTCGGCGGTGAAGTCCTGGAGGCCCACGGTGCGGGCCGTGCCGTTCATGTCGAGGGCCGCCGTCTGCGGTGAGGAGATCAGCAGCCAGGCGGTGAACTCGGTGACCGGCCGCACCTCGCCGGGCAGGACGACGAAGTACCGGGTGCCTTCGCCGGTCTCGGTCCGCAGGACCATGCCGACCCGGTTCTCCTCGGCGGACAGCTGTCCCGGGACGTTCGCGGGGTCGCCGACGCCCGGCGGAAGCTGAGGAAAGCGGACCGGGGCGCCCTCGTGGAGGGTGGACAGCCATTCCTTGCTGACGAGTTGGGGCTTGCGCGAGCCGACGAGGGCGATGGTCAGCGGGTCGGTGTCCGCGCCGGTGACGGCGTACGAGGTGCCGCTGGCGTCCACGAGGTGCCGCTCACCGGTGCGGGTCTTCACGTACAGCGTGTCACCGCCGGACAGCCGGCCCTTGCCCTCGGTCTTCTCCCGGTCGGCGCCGGCGAGCACGAACGTCGCCTGCTGGACCGTGCCGTTGCCGTCCTTGCCACCGGGCTGCGCGCAGACGGCCCAGCGGTTGGCCCGGCCGGCCTCGTCCGCGGCGGGCAGCCGGTCGGGTGCGTAGGGGATGCCGAGGATCGGTCCGCGCGGCAGCTTGCCGGAGTCGAGGATCTTGTCGTCGACCTGGACGACCTTGTATCCCGCGTCCTTCATCAGCAGCCGCGCCGAGGCGAGGTTGAGCACCGGGTGCAGGCGGGTGACCCCGTCGGTGTCGAGGACGACGTAACGGGTCGTCGACTGCTTGCCGACGATCACCCGCGCCCCGGGTTCGTCCCAGCCGGGAGGGGCCGTGGGCTTGAACATGCCCCAGGCCCCGAACACGCCCAGCACCAGCGCGCCGACCACCAGACTGGGTACGACGGCCCGCAGCGGCCGAGGTGCTCCTCCTCGGTGCCCGACGGCGAGGGCTGGAGGAAGGCGGCCAGCATGCGCCGCTTCGCGAACGTGTAGGCGTTGAGTTCGTCCCGCCGTGATGCCATGAGTGAGTACAGCTCCCCGCTACCGCCCCCGGGGACCGAATCCCGGGCCGCCCGTTGTCGGACCGGCCCCCTACTATGCCTGGTGATCGCCGGTGCGTGTGGAGCAGGTAGGGTACGGGCTTTTCCGGTTCGTGGCAGCGCAGTTGCCCGGGCGGTGACCAGAGCGGGGGATGGCGTGAGGGCTTCGGGTACGCGGGTGCGCGGGCCGGCGGGGGCGCGGGAGCCGTCGGCGGGCGGTCCGGAAGGCGCGGGCCGGCCGGCGGCGGGCGATGCGCCCATGGGGGTTCGCCGCGGCTCCACGCGCGCCCGGGTGAGGGCGGTTCGTTCCGGTTGCAACGACTTGTGCTGCTGGAGATCGCCGCCGCCGTGCTGCTGGTCGGCTGGGTGGCCGGTCCGGTGGTCCTGGTGCCGGCCGTGGTCGTCGCCGCGGTGCTGGTGGCGCTGGCCACCGTCCGGCGGCGTGGCCGCTCGCTGCCCGAATGGCTGTCCACGGCAAGGGCGTTGAAGGCACGGCAGCGACGGGCCGCGAACGCCGAGGTGCCGCCGGGCACCGAGCCGGGGCTGGCGCCCGTGCTCGAATGCGCCCCGGCGCTACGGACGTACTCCCACGGTGTACGTGACCGGCGGCCGGTGGGGATCATCGGCGACGGCACCTTCGTCACGGCGGTGGTGCATGTGGAGGCCGACTTCACCGCGCTGCGCGCGGAGCGCAGCCGGCAGCCGCTGCCGCTCGGTCTGGTGCGGGACGCGCTCGAAGTGGACGGGATCCGGCTGGAGTCGGCGCAGATCGTGCTGCACACCCAGCCCGCTCCCGCGCTGCATCTGCCGCCGCAGTCGGTGGCGGTCGCCAACTACGCGCCGTTGCAGGAGCAGACGGAGGCCCCGGCGGTGCGCATCACGTGGATAGCGCTGAAGCTGGACCCGGAGCTGTGTCCCGAGGCCGTGGCCGCGCGCGGCGGCGGGCTGGCCGGGGCGCAGAAGTGTGTCGCCCGCGCGGCTCATCATCTCGCCAGCCGGTTGACGGGTGCCGGTTTCCGCACGACGGTGCTGGACGAGGAGGAGCTGATCGCCGCGCTCGCCACGTCGGCGTGCGCCAATCCGCTGGTGACGGCGGAGGCAGGGCGGACCGGGACGAGGGAGCGGCGGACCGAGGAGTCCGGCCGCAGCTGGCGCTGCGACAACCGCAGGCACACGACGTACTGGATACGGCGCTGGCCCGGAACCGGGGGAGCGGCGGGCTGTCGCTGCCCCAGTTCGTGGCCCGGGTCACCGCCGTTCCGGCGCTCGCCACCACCTTCAGCCTCACGCTGGCGCACGCGGAGGGACAGGAGGTCTCCCTGTCCGGGCATCTGCGGGTCACGGGACGCGGCGACGACGAACTGGTCGCGGCGCGCCGCGCGTTGGAGGATTCCGCACGTCAGGCGGGGGCGGGTCTGGCGCGTCTGGACCGGGAACAGCTGCCCGCGATGCTGGCCACACTGCCGCTGGGAGGTGCGCGGTGACGACGTCCACGACACCGGCGGCCGGTGGGCCGCCGGTCCCCGACGAGGGCGACGCGGGCCTGGTGCCCGGGGCCGGTCCGGCGGCTGCTCAGTGGCTTCGGACCTGCCGGGCCCCGGCACGGGCGGCACAGACTGTCCGTGGACCAGGTGGACGCGCTCGCGCTGCCGATCGGCGACGACGGGGTCATCGCGGGTGTCGACGCCGACGGCCGGCCCGCGGTCCTCGGGCTCAACCGGCCCACGCCGTACGACGTCGTCCTGATCGGCGGGCTGTGGACGGCGCAGGTACTCGCGCTGCGGGCGGCGGCGACCGGAGCGCGGGTCGCGGTGGAGACGGGACGCCCCCAGGCCTGGCAGCGGATGCTGCACGCCATGGGAGGCGGGCAGAACGGGCTGACGGTGTACGACGTGGGGCGCGTGCCGCCGCAGGGCGCGTCCGCGGGGACGCCCGTGCTGGTGGTGCGGGACTGCGGTATGCGGCCGCCCCGGGGGCGGGTGGTCTCGGGGCCGTGGCAGTCGCTGCTGACGCTGCTGCCGTATCTGAGTCCTGTCGCACCGGGGCTGCTCCGCAGGGCGCGGCTGGCGGGCATTCAGCGGGTCTCGCCCGACGAGGCGGCGGAACTGGGCCGGACGATGGGCCTTCCCCTGGCCGAGGTGGAATCACTGCCCGCCCTCGCCGACGGGGTGACGCTCTGGTGCGCCGACGGCGACCGGCAGTATGTGACGACCCGGCCCACGGACGCGGAGACCGGACTGCTGGGCATGCCCCGCCGGATGGACTGAGCGCGCGGGGCCGACGGGGGTGCCGTTTCGTCACCCGGCTTTCACTTCCTGCCCATATGGATGCCGCTGATGCCCGGTTTGCGGGTGGATGTCGGGCGACTGCCCACCGGTTGTGGCCCGTTGCGCCCTGTGGAGGGGGGCGGGCGGGCCTGCCGCAGTGGGGTGGGTGGTGATTAGGCTGGGTGTGGGCGTGACGTCGGAACCCGTGAACCGGGCGGCGGCGTCCCGGGTGAGAGCGGGGGAGACCGATGGCATCGGAGGACCTCGCACGACCTCGAGCGGCTTCGGACCACTGCGAAGCACTACGGACGACAAACACGGTCGCCCCAGCGTGGCATGAGGGTGCACGACCAATCAGGAGGAACTGTGAGCAGCGATCGGGACGGGACGCGCGGGGGCTGGGCGACACCCGGCGATGACCAGCCCGACGCGGAGTCCGCCATCGAGACGACGGGCGAGTTCACCATCGACTACGCGCCGCCGGCCTGGTACACGCAGAACGCTTCGGGGAGTTCGGAGCCGGGGGCTCGTCCGCTTCCTCCGGTTCCTCGGACGCGTCACCGTCCTCGCCTTCCTCGCCTCCCGCTCCGGCGCCGGCTCCGGCTCCGGCTCCCGCGCCGTCGTCCGGCGGGCCGATTCCGCCGTTGCCGGGGCTGACGCCGCCGCCGCACGCCCTGGGGGCCGCCGGGCCGTCGGCGATTCCGGTACCGCCGCGCGCGCCCTCGCCCGCACCCTTGCCCGCGCCGGGGGCGCCCTTCACTCCGCCCGCGCCCGCGTCCGCACCGACCGCCCCGTTCACACCTCCGGTGCCTGGCGCGCCGCCGTCGGGGCTCCCGTCGCCGTGCCGAGGCTTCCGGCGGGGAGCGGGTTCGAGCCGCAGCGGCCGGAGGCGGCGGAGCCCGCGGATTCCGGTACGGCTTCGCCCCCGGCTGTGCCGGACGGCGCGGTCGGTGGGTTCGAGAACGACAACGGTGATCTGGAGAGCGGTGCGACGATCCGCTTCACCGCCGCCGCGTTGAAGCGGGAGATCGCGGAGGCCGAGGCCGAGCCCGCGGCGAGCGCGGAGGCGGAGGACGACGTACGGCCCGAGCCTGCCGCCGAGGAGGAACAGGAGGAGGTCCCGAGCGGCTCCGACTCCGACTCCAACTCCGATTTCGGCTCCGACGCCGACTCCGACTTTGATTCCGATTCCGAGGAGCCTTCCTCCGAGTCCGACGAGGTCGACGTCACCGACGCCGAGGACGCGGTCACCGAGGACGCCGAGTCCCCGGTGACCGACGAGGCGGACGACGCGGCGCCGTTGGAACCGGAGGATGAACCGGAGGCCGAGCCGCAGGACGCTCCGGTGGCGGACGCACCCCTGCCGGTGAGCCCGCCGACCCCGAGCCGGTGAGCGACGCGGTACCGGCCGACGCGGCGCCTGACGAGGCCCCCGAGGACAGCGCGCCCCAGGACGCCGTCCCTGCCGCGCCCGATGCCCCGCCCGCGTTCCCCGCCGCCCCGGCGCCTGCCGGTCAGTGGCCGCCGCAGCCGCCGCAGGCACCCGACCGGCCGGTGGACGCGCAGCTTCAGCAGCCGCCGTTCCAGCCCCAGGCGCCGCAGCCCGCGCCCGCCGCCTGGAACCCGCCCCCGGCCCCGCAGCCCGGCTACGGCTTCCCACCCGGCGCCCCGACGCCCCAGCCCGCACCGGCCGCCGGAGCCGAGACCAGCTTCTACCTGCCCCAGCCGGGTTCCGCCCCGACTCCCCCGGCCGGATACGACTTCCCGCCCACCGGCACCCCCGCCCCGGCGAACCCGCAGCAGCCCCAGCCGGGGACTTCCCCCACCCCCAACCCACAGCCCACCGCGGCTCCCCACGCTCCAGCACAGCCCACCCTCGGCCGGCCGCCCGGGTACGGCTTCCCGCAGCCACCCGCCGCTCCGGTCGCCCCCCAGGCTTCGGCGCAGCCCCAGCCCGAGACTGCGCCCACCCCCGGACAACCGGCCGGGTACGGCTTCCCAGCCACCGGCACCCCCGCCCCTGCCCATCCGCAGCAGCCCCAGCGGGGAACTCCACCCACCCCCAACCCACAGCCCACCGCGGCTCCCCACGCTCCAGCACAGCCCACCCCCGGCCGGCCGCCCGGGTACGGCTTCCCGCAGCAGGGCGTCCCCGCGGCCCAGCCGCCGGCTCCCCCGGCTGCCTACGCCTTTCCCCAGCCCGGTGCCGGGGCCCCGCAGCCCCAGCCAACGCCCCCGTCCGTCCCCAACCCGCAGGCCGGATACGGCTTCCCGCCCGGAACGGCGGCCCCGGTTCCCCCGGCCCAGCCCTCCGGTTACGGCTTCCCGCAGCAGCCCGGCGCGCCGGCGCAGCCGCAGCAGCCCGCTGCCCCCGGCGGGCAGCCGCGGCAACCGCACCCCGGGCAGCAGCCGCACCAGCCGCACCCCGGTGTGCCGCCGCAGGGCAGCCCCCGCAGCCGCCCGTCGATCCCCGCGCCGGTGCCGCCTGGCCGCAGCCCCTCCAGCACGACCACCGGCAGCCGACCAACCCCGGTGCCGCGCCCTGGGTTACACGGCCGCCGTGGAGCTGTCCTCGGACCGGCTGCTCAACAGCAAGAAGCAGAAGGCGAAGAGCAGCCGTCCCGCGTCCGGCGGTTCGCGGTTCAAGCTGGGCGGGAAGAAGGAGGAGGCGGAGCGTCAGCGGAAGCTGGAGCTGATCCGTACGCCGGTGCTGTCCTGCTACCGCATCGCCGTCATCAGCCTCAAGGGCGGTGTCGGCAAGACGACGACCACCACGGCCCTCGGCTCCACCCTCGCCACCGAGCGGCAGGACAAGATCCTCGCGATCGACGCCAACCCGGACGCCGGCACGCTCGGCCGCCGGGTGCGGCGCGAGACCGGGGCCACCATCCGTGACCTCGTCCAGGCGATCCCGTATCTCAACTCGTACATGGACATCCGGAGGTTCACCTCGCAGGCGTCCTCCGGGCTGGAGATCATCGCCAACGACGTCGACCCTGCCGTGTCCACGACGTTCAACGACGAGGACTACCGGCGCGCGATCGACGTGCTCGGCAAGCAGTACCCGATCATCCTCACCGACTCGGGTACGGGTCTGCTCTACAGCGCCATGCGCGGGGTGCTGGACCTCGCCGATCAGCTGATCATCATCTCCACTCCGTCCGTGGACGGTGCGAGCAGTGCCAGTACGACACTGGACTGGCTGTCCGCGCACGGGTACGCGGACCTGGTGTCGCGGTCCCTCACCGTGATCTCCGGGGTGCGCGACACCGGCAAGATGATCAAGGTCGACGACATCGTGGCGCACTTCCGGACCCGGTGCCGAGGCGTGCTCGTCGTACCGTTCGACGAGCATCTGGCCGCCGGTGCGGAGGTCGACCTCGACATGATGCGGCCCAAGGTGCGGGAGGCGTACTTCAACCTCGCGGCGCTGGTCGCCGAGGACTTCGTACGTCATCAGCAGTCGCACGGGCTGTGGACCTCCGACGGCAACCCGCCGCCGGTCGCCGCGCCGCCGATGCCGGGCGGGCACTTCCCGGGCCAGCCGGGCCCGTACCCCAGCAGCCGGCGCCAGGTCAGCCCTACGCCCAGCCGGGACAGCCCGCTCCAGGCCAGCCCTACCCCCAGCCGGGACAGCCCCCGGCCCAGCCCGGCCACCCGTATCCGCAGATGCCTGACCAGGTGCCGGGCCAGCCGTACCCGCCCCACCCCGGTCAGCAGTAGGTCACCGCACCACCCACCGAAGCGGCCCCTCCGAGGGGCCGCTTCGCGTTGCCGGGTCCGGGGCCCGTCAGTCCCTGGCCAGGAACGCGTCACCGGTCTCGACCAATGGGCGAGCCGCATGGTCTCAACTCCGCTTTGCCGCAGGCCACATGGGGTCCCGCGCGCCGTTGACGCTCGCAGTCGCCGCTGATAGACACACTCATCACTCATCTGATCGACCCGCCCTTCCCGTGCGAGCGATGACGCGAGGTCAGCGACCATGGAAACGAACGATCAGTACAACGGCCGCCGCCGCGCCCGGGCCGTGTCCGGCTCGTCCTGGCGGCCGGTGCCGCCGCGCTCACGCTCGGCGCCGGACTCGCCACCCCGCTCAACCCGGCACCGCAGCAGGCCCACGCGGCCGGCGACGGCGACAAGGTGCTCACCGTCGCGGTGGCGCAGAGCGTCGACTCGCTCAGCCCGTTCCTGGCGGTACGGCTGCTCAGTACGAGCGTCCACCGCCTCACCTACGAGTATCTGACGAACTACGACGCCGAGGACAACCACGTCATCCCGGGGCTCGCCACCAAGTGGGAGTCGTCGCCGGACAAGCTGACCTGGACGTACACCATCCGCTCGGACTCCAAGTGGTCGGACGGCGAGCAGGCCACCGCGAAGGACGCGGCCTGGACGTTCAACACGATGATGAGCGACCCGGGCGCGGCCACCGCGAACGGCAGCTTCGTCGCCAACTTCGAGAAGGTCACCGCGCCGAGCCCCACCCGGCTGGTCATCCGGCTGAAGAAGCCGCAGGCCACGATGACGGCGCTGGACGTGCCGATCGTGCCCGAGCACGTGTGGAAGAAGGTCGGCGACTTCTCGAAGTTCAACAACGACAAGGACTTCCCCTCGTCGGCAACGGGCCGTTCATCCTCACCGACTACAAGGCGGACAGCTATGTGCGGCTGAAGTCGAACAAGGAGTTCTGGCGCGGGGCGCCGAAGTTCGACGAACTCGTCTTCCGCTACTACAAGGACCAGGACGCCGCGGTGTCGGCGCTGCGCAAGGGCGAAGTCTCGTTCGTCGCGGGGTCGCCGTCCCTGACGCCCGCGCAGTCCGACTCGCTGAAGCGTGACAAGAACATCCGCGTCAACGACGCCCCGGGCCGCCGCTTCTACGCCCTGGCCACCAACCCGGGCGCGAAGGCGAAGAACGGCGAGAAGGTGGGTGACGGACATCCGTCACTGCTCGACCGGCGGGTGCGGAACGCGCTCTTCAGGGCGGTGGACCGGAAGACCATCGTCGACAAGGTGTTCCAGGGGCACGCCGTGGAGGGCGCCGGCTACATCCTGCCGCGCTACGCGCGGTACTTCTGGGAGCCGTCGCCCGAGCAGGAGCTGGCGTACGACCCGGCGGAGGCGGCCCGGCTGCTCGACCGGGCCGGCTACCGGAAGAACGGCGACGGCGACCGCGTCGGCAAGGACGGCAAGCCGCTCACCTACCGGGTGCTGTGCCACGCCACGGACCCGAACGACAAGGCGATCGGCCAGTATCTCGAGGAGTGGTGGGGCGACCTCGGCATCGGCGTCGAACTCAACTGCCTGGACAACGTGACCGATCCCTGGCTGGCCGGCGAGTACGACCTCGCCTTCGACGGCTGGTCGGTCAACCCCGACCCCGACTTCGTCCTCTCCATCCACACCTGTGCGGCGCTCCCGGCGACCCCGGAGGAGACGGGCGCGACCGACAACTTCATCTGCGACAGGACGTACGACGAGCTGTACGCGCGGCAGCTCGCCGAGTACGACCCCGGTGAACGGGCGGAGATCGTAAGGCAGATGGAGTCACGCCTGTACGACCTCGGGTACATGAACGTCATGGCGTATCCGAACGCGGTCGAGGCATACCGCACGGACCAGATCGAGTCGATCACCACCATGCCGGCGAAGGCGGGCAACATCTACGGCCAGGACGGCTACTGGAGCTGGTGGTCGGCGGTGCCCGCGGACTCCGGTGACACGGGTGGCGGTTCGTCGTCGACGGGCGCGGTCGTCGGGATCGTGGCGGGAGTCGTCGTCCTCGCGGGGCTGGGGGCGTTCGTGGCGCTGCGGCGCCGCGCCACGGCCGAGGACCGCGAGTAGGCGGGGTGAGCGAGGTGGCGACGACCGGTGACGCGCCATCCGCGCCGGCAGGGGCACGGAGTCCGCCCGCGGGGCGGTCACCACGTATCCGCGGTATGTGGCGGGCAAGTTGGCCGGTGCGGCCGTGTCCTCCTCGCCGTCCTCGTCACCGGCTTCTTCCTCTTCCGGCTGATCCCGGGCGACCCGGTGAAGTACATGACCGGCGGACGCCAGGTGTCGGCGGAACAACTGGCGACGTATCGAGTGGAGTTCGGGCTCGACCTTCCGCTGTGGCAGCAGTTCACCAACTACTGCGGCAAGGCGCTCACCGGTGATCTGGGGACGTCGTACCAGTTCAACGCGCCGGTGATCGACAAGATCTCGGAGGCGCTGCCGAACACGCTGCTGCTCACGGGAACCGCGTTCGTCCTCTACACGGTGCTCGGCGTCGTCCTCGGCACCCGGTCGGCGTGGCGGCACGGGGGCTCGGGGACCGGCTCAACACGGGGCTGGCGCTGACGCTGTACTCCCTGCCGTCCTTCTGGCTGGGGCTGTTGCTGATCAGCACGCTGTCGGTGGGGATCGGTCCGGTGCCGGGGCTGTTCCCGACGGGTGGCATGGAGTCGGGCGGCGAGGAGGGCTTCGCGTACGTGGTGGACGTGGCACACCATCTCGTACTGCCGGTGATGACCCTGGTGGCCGTGGAGTACGGCCAGACGCTGCTGGTCACACGGTCGGCGCTGCTGGACGAGATGGGCGGCGACTATCTGACCACCGCACGGGCCAAGGGGCTGCGCGACGATCTCGTACGGCGCCGGCACGCGGTGCCCAACGCGCTGCTGCCGACCATGACGCTGGTCTTCGTCAACCTCGGGCGGACGGTGGCCGGGGTGATCCTGGTGGAGACCGTGTTCTCCTGGCCGGGTCTCGGCGGGCTGTTCTACCAGGCCCTGAGCGTGCCCGATCTGCCGTTGGTGCAGGGACTGTTCCTGGTGTTCGCCGGTGCGGTGATCGTGATGAACACGCTCGCCGATCTGCTCTATCCGCTGTTCGATCCCCGGGTGGGCCGATGACCACCGAGCGGACGCCGGCCCCGCGCGGCCCTCGTGCCCTGACGTGGCAGCGGCGCCGCGCGTCGGCGCTGCGGTTCTGGCGGCAGTACCGCACCCACCGGGCCGGCCTGTTCGGGCTCGCCACGCTCGCGCTGTTCGCGCTGCTCGCCCTGGCCGCTCCGCTGATCGTCGGTTCCGACGTGGCCGATGTGACCGGGGCGCCGGGCAGCCCGCTGGAGCGCCCGAGCGCGGAACTCCCTTTCGGTGCCGACCGGTTCGGGCGGAATCTGCTCGGTCTGGTGATCTGGGGTGCGCGGGTGTCCCTGCTGGTGGGGCTGCTCGCGGCGGTGCTGTCGGTGGCGATCGGCACGGTGATCGGGGTGACGGCGGGGCACTTCGGGGGCTGGTACGCGACGGTGCTGATGCGGATCACCGACTGGTTCCTGGTGATGCCGACGCTGGTGCTGGCGATCGCGCTGGCCACGGTGATGTCCCGGTCGCTGCTGACCATCGTGGTGGCGATCGGGGTGACGACCTGGCCGACGACGGCCCGGCTGGTCCGGGCGCAGACGCTGGCCGTGGAGACCCGGCCGTACATCGAGCGGTCGCGGGCGCTGGGCGGCGGGCACTGGCACATCATGTCCCGGCATGTGCTGCCCAATGTGATGCCGCTGGTGCTGGCGCAGACGACCCTGATCATCTCCTCGGCGATCCTCGCGGAGGCGACGCTGGCGTTCCTCGGTCTGGGTGATCCGACGGTGGTCTCGTGGGGCGGGCTGTTGCAGGACGCCCGGGAGGCGGGGGCGGTAAGTGCGGGGCACTGGTGGTATCTGGTGCCGCCGGGTATCGCCGTCGCGCTGGTGGCGCTGGCGTTCACGCTGTGCGGGCGGGCCGTGGAGTCCGTCCTCAACCCCAGGCTGGGGGTGTCCCGTTGACTTTGCTGGACGTCAGGAACCTGACGGTGACGTACGCGGGCGGGGCGGCCGCCGTACGCGGGGTGGACCTGCGGCTGGAGGCGGGCCGCAAGCTGGGCGTCGCCGGGGAGTCGGGGTGCGGCAAGTCCACCCTGGCGCTGGCGCTGCTGCGGCTGCTGCCGGCCGGGACCCGGGTCGGCGGGGAGGTCCTGCTGGACGGCGAGGACGTGCTGACCATGAAGTGGGGCCGGGTAAGGGCGGTGCGCTGGGCCGGGGCCTCCATCGTGTTCCAGGGGCGATGCACTCCTCAACCCCGTGCGGCGGGTCGGTGACCAGATCGCCGAGCCGGTCCTGCTGCACCGGAAGGCCACCTTGGCCGGGGCGCGGAAGAGGACCGGGGAACTGCTGGAACACGTCGGGCTGCCCGCCGCGCGGGCGTCGGCCTACCCGCACGAACTGTCCGGCGGCCAGCGGCAGCGCGTCATGATCGCCATGGCGCTGGCCTGCGACCCCCGGCTGATCATCGCCGACGAGCCGACGACCGCGCTCGATGTGATGATCCAGGCGCAGATCCTGCGGCTGCTGGAGCAACTGGTCGCGGACCAGGACGTGGGGCTCATCATGATCAGCCACGATCTGGCGGTCCTGGCCGGCACCTGCGACCGGCTCGCGGTGATGTACGCGGGCCGGGTGGTCGAGGAGGACCGGCGGCCCGGATCTACGAGGCCGCCCGCCACCCGTACGCGCGGGCCCTGTCGGAGGCGTTCCCCGCATCGGCGACCCGGCGTCCCGCTTCGCCCCCGCGGCCTGCCGGGCGATCCCCTGACCCGTCGGCACTGCCGCCGGGCTGCGCGTTCCATCCACGGTGCCCGGTGGCGCTGACCTCCTGCACGACGGAGGACCAGCCGCTGCGCGCCGCGGGCCCGCACCGACGGGCGGCGTGTGTACAGGTCACCCCGCCGGCCGACGGCCCGGCTCCCCTGCGGGATGCTCCGGCCGAGGGCCCGGCTCCCCTGCGGGACGCTCCCGCCGACGGCCCGGCTCCCCTGCGCGACGCTCCCGCCGACGGCCCGGACGACACCCGAGGCGCACAACAGGACCCGGCGGACGGCGGCCCCGACACCCATGACAACAGCCCGGCCTCCCGGCCGGACCCTCCCGCCGACGGCCCGGACGACACCCGAGGCGCACAACAGGACCCGGCGAACGCCGGCCCCGACACCCATGACAACAGCCCGGCCTCCCGGCCGGACCCGGCGGACGCCGGGAAACCGGAGGAAGCGAGGCCCGGTCGTCCATGACCAGTTCCGGCGTTCCCCTGCTCAGCGCCCAGGGCGTCCGGGTCGCCTTCCCCGGGCGGCGCGGGAAAGGCGACGTCCGGGCCGTGGACGGTGTCGATCTGGACATCCGGCCCGGTGAGATCGTCGCGCTGGTCGGTGAGTCGGGGTGTGGCAAGACGACGCTGGCCCGTGCCCTGCTCGGGCTGGTCGAGCCGACCGCCGGCCGGGTCGCCTTCGACGGACGGCCGCTGGAGTACTCCGGGCGCGCCCTGAAGGCGTACCGCAGGCGCGTACAGCTCGTGTTGCAGGATCCGAGCGGCTCGCTCAACCCGCGGCACACGGTGTACGACGCCGTGGCCGAGGGCCTGCGCATCCATGGGCTCGGCGGTGACGAACGCGCCGCCGTCGCGGGCGCGTTGTCCCGCGCCGGACTGCGGCCGCCCGAGCGCTTCTTCCTGCGCCATCCGCACGAACTCTCCGGCGGCCAGCGCCAACGCGTCGTCATCGCGGGCGCGTTGGTGCTGGAGCCCGAACTCCTCGTCGCCGACGAGCCGGTGGCCTCGCTGGACGCGTCCGTCCGCGGGGAGATCCTGGCCCTGCTGCTGCGGCTGCGCGACCGGCTGGGCCTGTCCGCGCTGGTCGTCACGCACGATCTCGGGCTGGCCTGGAACATCGCCGACCGGGTCGCGGTGATGTATCTGGGCCGGATCGTGGAGACCGGGCCGGTGGAGCGGGTCCTGACGGCACCCCGGCACCCGTACACGCGGGCGCTGCTGTCGGTTCTGCCCGAGGCCACGGGCGATCCGGTGATCCTCACCGGCGAGCCCCTGATCCGTCCCGCGTGCCCTCCGGCTGCCGGTTCCACGCCCGCTGCCCGGTCCTGGCGGGCGGTGCGGCGGACCGGGCGGGGTGGCACGGGCGTGCCGGGAGCGGGATCCGGGGATGCTCGACGGGAGCGGGACGGCGCAGGTGGCGTGCCACTGGGCGCACGCCCGCGAAGGCTGATCCGCTACGGCTTCTCGGCCGCGGCGACCAGTTCCCGGCAGCGCTGTACGTCGTCGGCCATCTGCACCAGCAGCGCGTCCAGCGTGTCGAACCTGGCCTGGCCGCGTACGAAGGCGAGGAAGTCGACGGCGACATGGAGGCCGTACAGATCGAGGCCGACGCGGTCGATGGCGTACGCCTCGACGGTGCGCTCGGTGCCGTCGAACTGCGGGTTGGTGCCGACGGAGATGGCGGCGGGCATGGCCTCGCCCTGCGTGTGCAGCCAGCCGGCGTAGACGCCGTCGGCGGGGATCGCGGTGTGCGGGAGGGTCTCGACGTTGGCCGTGGGGAAGCCCAGGTCGCGGCCGCGCTGCGCGCCCCGGACGACGATGCCCTCGACGCGGTGCGGGCGGCCCAGGATCTCGGCGGCGCCCTCGATCCCGCCCTCGGCGACCAGCCGGCGGGTGAGCGTCGAGGAGAACGGCTCGCCGCCGCCCGCCTCACCGGTCACGAACAGGTCGACGACCTCGACGTCGAAGTCGTAGACGTCGCCCTGCTCGGCGAGGAACCGCACATTGCCCGCGGCTTTGTGGCCGAAGCGGAAGTTGGGGCCCTCGACGACCGCTTTGGCGTGCAGTTTGTCGACGAGCACCTTGACCACGAAGTCGGCGGCGGACAGCTTCGAGAACTCGGGGGTGAAGGGCAGGATCAGCACCGCGTCGACGCCCAGCTCGGCCATGAGCTCGGCGCGCCGGTGGTGCGGCGCGAGCAGCGGGGGTGGGTGCCTGGGCGGACGACCTCGCTCGGGTGCGGGTCGAAGGTGACGACGACGGCGGGGACGCCCAGGGCGCGGGCGCGGTCGACGGCATGCCGGATGATCAGCTGGTGTCCGCGGTGGACCCCGTCGTAGGAGCCGATGGTGACGACGCTGCGCCCCCAGTCCTGGGGGATGTCCTCCAAGCCACGCCAGCGCTGCACTGTGCCTGCTCCTTGTCGAAACCTTGTCGGACGAACCCGGTCCGTGGGTGTTCTCTGCGCAGCTCTAAGGGTGCCATGCCGGGTGCCGGGGATTCGCATCGGCATGGGAGCTGTGTGACGGGGGCACGTGCCGGGCGGCGGGTCAGGCGGTGACGGCCGCGTTCTCCACGACGTCGCGAGTGGCGGGTCCGATGAGCGCGGCCCACTCGCGCGGGGCGTCCGCCAGCCAGCCGGCCACGGCGGTGGCGAAGCCGGGGACGTGAGCCGCCAGGTCGGCCAGGCAGCGGTCGAAGCGGGCGGCGCCCTCCGTGGTGCGGACGAGGAGCAGCCCGGTGCGGTGGACGAGGACACGCGGCTCGGGTCCGGTGGTACGGGCCGCGGCGCGCAGTACCGCCTCCAGGACGGCGGGATCGGACTCCCGGGCGAGCAGAACGTCCAGCAGTTCGCGGCGCAGCGGGCGGGAGGCGGGGGTCCCGGGGGCGGCAAGGACCCCGGAGAGGGCCAGCCGGAGGGGTTGCGGGCCGGCGTCGAGCAGCGCGGTGAGCAGTGTTCTGAGTACGGCACGGGCCGCCGGGCCCGCCTCCAGCCGCCCGTCGGCGTACACGGCCACATGGCCGGTCAGCTCCGGGCGCCGCGCCACCGCCTCCCCTGCGAGCGTGGCGACCGCGGGGGCCAGGGCGGGCGGGGCGGCGTCGGCGAGGGCGTCGAACGCCTCACCGGGGTCCGCCGCGCCCAGCCTGGTCCGGAAGGCGTCGAGGACGGGTTCCGGATGGGTGTCGAGGGCGGGGATCAGCGCGCTCGACGGGAGGTGGGGTCACCGGCCGCGAAGCGTTCCAGGGCGCGGGGCAGATGGCGGTCCCTGCTGTTCGGGTCGCGCACGAGGAGGGCGAGGGCGCCGCCGTGCAGTTCGCGGTCGGCGGCGCGGACGAGGAGTGCGAGGGCCGCGTACCGCAGCAGGGTGCGGTCGGTGTCGTCGCGGGCGTACGGCGCGACCCGCAGGCCGTGGGTGATCGCCAGGGCGCGGCGGGCGGGCCGTTCGTCCTTCGCCCACCGGTCGGCGGCCCGGCACATCATCGCGGGCTCCTCCTCCGCCAGTGCGGTGAGCAGTTGGCCGGCCAGCCGGTGCGCGCTGTCGGCGAGCGCCTCGGTCAGCGCGTCCGGGGCCGCGCGCCGGTGGGTGTGCAGCAGCGCCTGCGCGGCGGTCGCCACGGTCGCGTGCGGGGTGGCGGGCAGCGGCCGGTCGTCCTCGAACCAGCGGATGAGATACGGGAGTACGGCGACGGGGTCGCCGGTGAGCAGCCGGGCGGCGGCGTCGAGGAACCGGGGGCCGCTCTCACACGGAGGGCCGTCCGCGTGCACGAGCCGCCGCAGCAGCGCGCACCGCGTCTCCAGCGGCAGCCGGAGTCCGTCCCAGAAGGCGGGGCCCAGCTCGGGCGGTACGCCCCGCGGCCGCGCCCGCCAGGCGACGAGGCGGTCGGCCAGCAGGCGCAGTACGTCCGTGTACGGGGCCGCGTCGGGCACCCGCGCGAGGGTCCCGCCGAGCAGCCGGGCGGCCCACCAGGAGCCCGGATCGGCGTCGAGGGCGTGCACCAGATCCGTGAGCCGGGAGGACAGCCGCGGGCTGCCGTGCCGTCGCGCGAGAAACAGCAGCGCCTCGACGACCACGCCGACGCGGTGACGCGGGACGGGGCTGAGGGGCGGAGGGGCGGCGACGACGGACGGGGTCACGGCGCCGGCACCTCCCGGCAGCGCGCGGCCGTCGGTGAGGGCCGCCGGGCCGCCGGGTGACTCCTCCGTGAGGAAGCCGTCGCCGGCGGGCCGGTACTCGGCGTCGGCGACGGCCCAGGGGTCGGGCCCGGCGACGGTCCACGGATCGAGGACGGCGGCGGCCCGGCCGGCCACACCGTCCCGACGTCTCGCCGACGGAAGAAGCCCGCCGCCACCGCCCGCCCCGGCCTCAAGCTGCGAACCGCCCGCGGTACCCCCGCCGGAACCGGCCGTCCGGAACCCGTCGACCGCCCCCGGGGCACCGGTACCGACACGACCGGCCGCCCCGTCACCGTCCCCCGGGAGCGCGCCCGCGTCCGCGGAGGGCAGGGCGGGCCGGGCGTGCTGGTTCTGGTGGACCAGCGCGTGCAGCGCCGCGTCCACGTCGAGGTGGGTGCCCTGGAGCCAGTCGGCCAGTTCCTCGTCGGCGAACCGGTAGCCGGTCGTCCCGGACGGGACGAGGAGCCCCTCGGCGAGGACGGCGGACGCCCAGCCGGACCCGTAAGGGAACACCGCGTCGAACGTGGCCGGGTCCAGCTCGCCGTGCCCGGCGCCGAGGCCGCGGCGGGCCGCCTCGTGCACCCGCCCCGCGGCCTTGGCGGCCAGCCGGCGCACGGCGGTCCCCGGACCCCGCTCTCGTCGGCGAGGCGGACGGCGATCCGCAGGCACATCAGGTCCAGGTGGGCGGAGAAGACCGCGTCACGGTCGACGGGGGCGTCGAAAGCGGCGGCGGCCCGCAGCTCGGCGAGCATCCGCAGGGTCAGCGGGTGCCGGGCCCCGGCGTCGGCCACCGCGCCCTCCGGGATGCCGTGCCGGGCGCGCATCTCCCGGGCCTCCTCCACGGTGAGATCGCCGACAGCCACGCACGCGGGAAGGCCGCCGGTGTGCGGCAATCCCTCGGCTGCCGCCTGCCCGTCGGCGCGGGCCGCGCCGGTGTGCAGCAGTTCCGCCGGGTACGCCGCCTCCTCCCAGTACTCCGCCCGGCACGCCACGACCAGCCGTGCCCCCGTCGCCCGCAGCCAGCGCGCGGTGGCGGCGGTCCACGCGGCCGGCCGGTGGAGCGTGACCTCCTCGGGCCCGTCGAGAAGCAGCAGCAGCGGGCGGCCCTCCGTGCGGGCGAGCCCGGCCAGATGCTCCGGGCTCAGATCACCGAGCGCCTCCGGGGCCGCCGGGAACAGGACCCGGGACGCGGCGACGACGGCGGCGGCCCGGTTCAGAGCCCGCCGGGCGGCGTCCGCGACCGAGCCGTCGTCCGCGTACAGGTCGGCGCCGCGCAGCCGGAGCGTGGGCGCCCCCGCGCGGTGCCGGCGGGCGGCGAGCGCCGCGAGCTGGGTCGTACGGCCGCTGCCGGGCGGTCCGACCAGGCCCAGCACGGTGGCCCCGCCCCGCTCGAACGCGTCGAGTTCCGCGCGTACGGCGGGCCGGTCGACGGATGCGGTGACGGCCGGGGCGGCCGTGAGCTCGGCCAGTGCGGCGAGGTTGAGGTCGGCGCCGTAGGCCGGGACCGTCGCCGCGTTCACGGCGAGCAGGTCGGCGAGCGGGCCGTCCTCGGTGCGTCCCGGCAGCGGTACGGCGAAGCCCGCGTCGCGGTCGTCCGCGCGCAGGGCGGTGCCGAGGACGCCGAGCACGGTGCCGGTGGTGGCGTCGAGGACCGGTCCGCCGGCGGCTCCGCCGCCGAGCCGCAGCGCGTCCCGGCCCGCCGTGCCGACCGCCAGCTCGAGGGCGCCGCCCAGGAGATGGGTGCGGTCGGTGGCGGTGTAGGTGACGGCGCCCGTGCCCAGCACGCGCGCCTCGCGCCAGCCTCCGGCGGGGATCCGCACATAGGTGCCGGACGGCACGCTCCGCCGCGTGGTGACCGGCAGCGGCGGGACGCCGAGGCCCTCGCTGCGGACGAGGGCCAGGCCGAGGGCGGGCAGCGGGGTCACCGCGTCGGCGCTCACCACGCACTGGCGGTCCCCCGCCGCGTGCAGCACGAGCCGGGGCAGTCCGTCGACCGCCTCGTGACCGGTGAGGACCGTGCCGTGGTGATCGGCCACGAAGCCGGCGCCGCGCGGCCGGCCGGCGAGGTCGTACAGGCGGACCAGGATGTCGTACGGCACCGTCGGACCTCCCGTCGCTCAGCCGTGCCCTGGCTGCGACAGTAGGCCCAAGATGATCAGCGGGACAGATCGTCCGGGGAACGCGCCCCTTCCGCTCCCCGGTTCACTCCGAGCGCCCGCTCTTACGGGTGAACAGAGGCGGGTGGATGGATACACCCTAGGGGTGGGGGAACCGAGGGGGACCGTGGAGCGGCGGCATGTCCATCCCCGTGGCGCCGCTCCACGGGCGGATTCCCGGCCGGGGACCTCAGCCGAAGACGGCGAGGCTCTTGGCCTTGCCCCGCTGTTCCTCGACGAGGGCCAGGAACCGGTTGCCGGGGCCGAACACGGCCACGGCTCCGGAGCCGGCGTACTCCTCGGGCATCTCCAGCCGTACCCCGTTGGTGAGCAGTCCGGCCCGCCGGTCGTCGACGTCCCAGCGGGGGAAGGCCGCGGTGGCGGCGTCGGCGACCGGCATGACCGTCAGTTCCTGCTGGAGCTGGTCCAGCGTCTTCGCGGAGTCCAGCTTGTACGGGCCGACGCGGGTGCGGCGCAGCGCCGTGAGGTGTCCGCCCACGCCCAGGCCGGCGCCCAGGTCCCGGGCGAGGGCGCGGATGTAGGTGCCGGAGGAGCAGACGACGGAGACCACCAGGTCGAGCACCGGGGTGCCGTCGTCGGCGACCGCCTCCCGGACGTCGTACACGGAGAACGAGGAGACGGTGACCGGCCGGGCCGGGATGTCGAACTCCTCGCCCTCCCGGGCCCGCTTGTAGGAGCGCACCCCGTCGATCTTGATGGCGCTGACCTTGGACGGCACCTGCATGATGGCGCCGGTCAGCTCGGCCACCCCGGCGTCGACGGCGTCGCGGGTGACCGCGGAGGCGTCGGTGGAGGAGGTGAGCTCCCCTCGGCGTCGTCGGTGAGCGTGTTCTGCCCGAGCCGGATCGTGCCGAGGTACTCCTTCTCGGTCAGCGCGAGGTGGCCGAGGAGCTTGGTCGCGCGCTCGACGCCGAGGACGAGGACGCCCGTCGCCATCGGGTCGAGGGTGCCGGCGTGGCCGACCCGCCGGGTGCGGGCGATGCCGCGCATCTTGGCGACCACGTCGTGCGAAGTGAAGCCCGACGGCTTGTCGACGATGACAAGGCCGTCGGGCGTGGTGTGCTTCTGGGTCATTCGGCGGTGTCGTCCGTCTCGTCGTCTTCCGGCTTGCGGTACGGGTCGGCGTCACCGGCGTACGCGGCGCCCGCGGACGCCTCGCGCACCTTCGCGTCGGACTGGCGCGCCCGGTCGAGGAGGTCCTCGATGTTGCGTGCCGTGTCCGGGAGCGCGTCCATGACGAAGGCCAGCGTCGGTGTGAACTTCACACCGGCCGCCCGGCCCACCTCGGAGCGCAGGATGCCCTTGGCGCTCTCCAGGCCCGCCGCGGCGGCCGTGCGCTCCTCATCGTCCCCGTACACCGTGTAGAAGACGGTCGCCTCCCGGAGGTCACCCGTGACCCGGGTGTCCGTGATGGTGACGTGCGAGCCGAGCCGCGGGTCCTTGATCCCGCGCTGCAGCTTCTGGGCCACCACCTCCCGGATGAGGTCCGCCAGCCTTTTCGCCCGCGCGTTGTCGGCCACTGGTCCGTCTCCCGTTCTTTCCTGTCTGCGTATCTCTGGGCTGTGGTCGTCAGTCGTCTTCGCCGTGGAAGCGCCGCCTGACGGACAGCAGCTCCACCTCGGGGCGCCCGGCGACCAGCCGCTCGCACCGGTCCAGTACGTCGGTCAGGTGCGCCGCGTCGCCGGACACCAGGGCGAGGCCGATGACGGCCCTGCGATGGAGGTCCAGGTGATCCACCTCGGCCGCGCTCACCGCGTACTTGCGCTGGAGCTCGGCGACGATCGGGCGGACGACGGAGCGCTTCTCCTTCAGCGAATGCACATCGCCAAGGAGGAGGTCGAAGGACAGTGTCCCCACATACATGTACAACCGGTTCACCCGCCGGTACGGGATCGATGGCCCCGCCGTCCGTGGTGGGCGGGGACATGAGAACCGTACATCGAAGGGGCGCGCCGATCGACGGATATTGTGCCCGCCGGGCGGCGCCGAAGGCCTGGCCTGCGGGCCTTCACGTACACGCGCCGGCCGGCGGGACCCGGGTGGGTCCCGCCGGCCGGTACGCGCCGTGGGGTGTTACACCCGCGGCTTCTCGCGCATCTCGTAGGTCGCGATGACGTCGTCGACCTTGATGTCGTTGAAGTTTCCGAGGTTGATACCGCCCTCGAAGCCTTCGCGGATCTCGGTGACGTCGTCCTTGAAGCGACGCAGGCCCACGATGTTGAGGTTCTCCGCGATGACCTTGCCGTCACGGAGCAAGCGCGCCTTGGTGTTGCGCTTGACCTCGCCGGAGCGGATGAGAACACCCGCGATGTTGCCCAGCTTGGAGGAGCGGAAGACCTCGCGGATCTCCGCCGTGCCGAGCTCGACTTCCTCGTACTCCGGCTTGAGCATGCCCTTGAGGGCAGCCTCGATCTCCTCGATCGCCTGGTAGATGACCGAGTAGTACCGGACGTCCACACCCTCGCGCTCGGCCATCTGCGCGGCACGCCCCGCGGCGCGCACGTTGAAGCCGATCACGATGGCGTCGGAGCCCATCGCCAGGTCGATGTCGGACTCCGTGACCGCACCGACGCCGCGGTGCAGGACGCGGATGTCGACCTCTTCGCCGACGTCCAGCTGGAGCAGCGAGGACTCGAGCGCCTCGACCGAACCGGAAGCGTCACCCTTGATGATCAGGTTCAGCTGCTGGACCTCACCGGCCTTGAGCACCTTGTCCAGGTCCTCGAGCGACACACGGCGCGTGCGCTTGGCGAACGCGGCGTTGCGCTCACGGGCGGCGCGCTTCTCGGCGATCTGACGGGCCGTACGGTCCTCGTCCACGACGATGAAGTTGTCGCCCGCGCCCGGGACGTTGGTCAGGCCCAGGACCTGGACCGGCGTCGACGGGCCCGCCTCGGCGACGTGGTTGCCGTTGTCGTCGAGCATGGCGCGCACACGGCCGTAGGCGTCGCCCACGACCATCGTGTCGCCGACCCGCAGCGTGCCTCGCTGGACGAGGACGGTCGCCACGGCACCGCGGCCGCGGTCGAGCCGGGACTCGATCGAGATGCCCTGCGCGTCCTGCGTGGGGTTGGCCCGCAGGTCGAGCGAGGCGTCCGCGGTGAGGACGACGGCCTCGAGAAGGCTGTCGATGTGCAGACCCTGCTTGGCGGAGATGTCGACGAACATGGTGTCGCCGCCGAACTCCTCGGCCACCAGGCCGTACTCGGTCAGCTGACCGCGCACCTTGGTCGGGTCGGCGCCCTCGACGTCGATCTTGTTGACCGCGACGACGATCGGGACGTCGGCCGCCTTGGCGTGGTTGAGCGCCTCGACCGTCTGCGGCATGACGCCGTCGTTGGCCGCGACGACCAGGATCGCGATGTCCGTCGACCGCGCACCACGGGCACGCATGGCGGTGAACGCCTCGTGACCCGGGGTGTCGATGAAGGTGATCCTGCGATCCTCTTCGTTGACCTCGGTCGTGACCTGGTAGGCACCGATGTGCTGGGTGATGCCGCCGGCCTCGCCCGAGGCGACGTTCGTCTTGCGGATGGCGTCGAGGAGACGGGTCTTTCCGTGGTCGACGTGACCCATGACGGTGACGACCGGCGGACGGACCACCAGGTCCTCCTCGTCGCCCTCGTCCTCGCCGAACTCCAGGTCGAAGGACTCGAGCAGCTCGCGGTCCTCCTCCTCCGGGCTGACGATCTGAATCCTGTAGTTCATCTCGCCGGCGAGCAGGAGGAGCGTCTCGTCGGAGACGGACTGGGTCGCGGTGACCATCTCGCCGAGGTTCATCATGACCGCGACGAGCGACGCCGGGTTGGCGTTGATCTTCTCCGCGAAGTCGGTGAGCGAAGCACCGCGCGACAGGCGAATGGACTCGCCGTTGCCGCGAGGCAGCATCACACCGCCGACCGACGGGGCCTGCATGGCCTCGTACTCCTGGCGCCTCTGCCGCTTCGACTTGCGGCCACGACGCGCGGGACCGCCGGGACGGCCGAAGGCGCCCTGCGTGCCACCGCGGCCACCGGGACCGCCGGGACGGCCACCGAAACCGGGACGGCCACCGCCGCCGGCGAAGCCACCGCCACCGCCGGGACGACCGGCGAAGCCGCCGCCGCCACCACCGGGACGACCGGCACCGCCACCGCCACCACCGCCGGGACGGCCGGCGAAGCCGCCGCCGCCACCGGGACGACCGGCGCCGGCGCCGGGACGACCCGCACCGCCCGGACCACGGCCACCGGGGCCGCCGCCGGGACGCGGGCCGGCAGCGGGACGCTGCGGCATCATGCCGGGGTTGGGACGCGGACCGCCGGGGCCGCCGCCGGGACGAGGACCGCCCTGCGGACGCGGCATCGCGCCCGGGGTCGGGCGCTGCCCGCCCGGAGCCTGCGGACGCGGACCGCCGCCCTGGGCACCGGGGGTCTGCGGACGGGGACCGGCACCGCCGGGACCGCCGGGACCACCGGCACCGCCGGGACGCGCGCCCTGCGGACGCGGAGCCTGCGGACGGGCCATACCGGTGGAGCCACCGGAGGTGAAGGGGTTGTTACCGGGACGCGGGCCGGCCGGGCGACCGCCCGGACGCGGAGCGCCGCCACCGGCACGCTGACCCTGGCCGGCCGGACGGCCCTGACCACCCTGGCCGCCGCCCTGGCCCTGTCCCTGACCGGGACCGGAGGGACGACTGCCGGGCTTGGGGGCGCCGGGACGCGAGCCGCCGGGCTTCGGACCGGCCGGAGCCGGAGCCGCCGCCGCGGGCGGGGCCTGGAACTCCGGGGCCGCCGGAGCCGGACGCGGCGCGGGCCGCGGGCCCGGACGCGGGCCGGAGGCCGCCGGCGCGGGCGCCGACGGGGTGGACGGAGCCGCCGGCGGCTGGGCCGCGGCGGGCTTGGGTGCTGCCGGCGGCTTCGGGGCAGCCGGACCCGGACGGGCCGCCTGCGCCGGGGACGGCGCGGCGGGCCTGGGGGCGGCCTTGCGGGGCGCGCCGGGCTTCGCGGCGGACTTGCCGTTGCCCCCGCCCTGCTGGAAGGCGTCGGTCAGCTTGCGTACTACGGGCGCTTCGATGGTCGAAGACGCCGAACGGACGAATTCACCGAGTTCCTGGAGCTTGGCCATGACGACCTTGCTCTCCACGCCGAACTCCTTGGCGAGTTCGTAGACCCGGACCTTAGCCACTTCGCTCCTTTGAGGTCCGGGTTGCGTCCGGACCGTCGCTAGTTCATGGGCGTACTCATCGCGTACTCATCGAGTGCTCATCGCAATCTCGACCTGCTTTCGACTCGCGAGGTACCAGACCGCACGGCGGCTTCCGTACGGCATGTTCGTGCGTGTTGCCTGTCCAGCCGGCGTGAAGCCGCTGCTCAGCAACCTTGTGCCTGCTCGACGTAGTGGCGCAACGCCTTTACGTCGAGCGGTCCCGGGACGCGGAGCGCCCTTGGGAACGCCCTGCGGCGCACCGCCTGGTCGAGACAGACCGGGACGGGGTGCACATACGCACCCCGGCCGGGCAGCGTACCGCGAGGATCGGGGACGCACGCGTCCTCGATCATTACGATGCGCAGCAGATCGCTCTTGACCGCTCGCTCCCGGCACCCCACGCAGGTGCGCTCGGGGCATACGCCAGCACGTGTCCGGCCAGACACCGCCTAGTCTACCTCCCCGGACCGACCTCACCCCTTTGGGGCAAGAATCGAACACTTGCCGCGCGAAAAGCTGTCGTGATCTCAGCGAGCCGCGGCTTGGATCTATTCCCCGGTCTGTTCCGTGTCCGGGCGGATGTCGATCCGCCAGCCGGTCAGACGGGCGGCGAGACGGGCGTTCTGCCCCTCCTTGCCGATCGCCAGCGACAGCTGGTAGTCCGGCACGATGACCCGGGCGGAGCGGGCGGCCATGTCGACGATGTCCACCCGGGAGACCCGGGCCGGCGACAGGGCGTTCGCCACCATCTCGGCCGGGTCGTCGGACCAGTCGACGATGTCGATCTTCTCGCCGTTCAGCTCGGCCATCACGTTGCGCACCCGGCCGCCCATGGGGCCGATGCAGGCCCCTTGGCGTTCAGGCCCGAGCGGGTGGAGCGTACGGCGATCTTGGTGCGGTGGCCGGCCTCGCGGGCGATCGCGGAGATCTCCACGGAGCCGTCGGCGATCTCCGGCACCTCCAGGGCGAAGAGCTTCTTCACCAGGTTGGGGTGCGTACGCGAGAGGGTGACGGACGGGCCGCGCACCCCTTGGCCACCCGGACGACATAGCTGCGCAGCCGCATGCCGTGCGGGTAGGTCTCGCCGGGGACCTGCTCCTGCACCGGCAGGATGGCCTCCAGCTTGCCGATGTCGACCAGTACGTTCTTCGGGTCGCGGCCCTGCTGGACCACGCCGGTGACGATGTCGCCCTCGCGGCCCGCGTACTCGCCGAGCGTCGCGTCGTCCTCGGCGTCGCGCAGGCGCTGCAGGATGACCTGCTTGGCCGTGGTGGCGGCGATACGGCCGAAGCCGGACGGGGTGTCGTCGAACTCGCGGGCCTCCTGGCCCTCCTCGAGGTCCTCGGGGTCCTCCTTCGCCCACACGGTCACATGACCGGTCTCCCGGTCCAGCTCCACGCGCGCGCGCCGGCGGCTTCCTCGGTGCGGTGGTAGGCGATGAGGAGGGCCGACTCGATCGCTTCGACCAGCAGGGAGAGAGATCTCCTTCTCCCGCACCAAGAGCCGAAGTGCACTCATGTCGATGTCCACGGTTATGCCTCCTCTTCCTTCTCGTTGTCCTTGCGGTTGAACTCGACCTGTACACGCGCGCGGCTGATGTCGGCGAAGGCGAGTCTGCGGGCGGTGGGCTTGCGGCCCTTCACCCCGGGCACCTCGAGGTCGAGGCCCTCGTCGTCGGCCGTGAGGATCCTGGCGGTCAGTTCGCCGCCCTCGGCGAGCTGGAAGCGGACCAGGCGGCCGGTGGCGCGCGTGTAGTGCCGGTGCTCGGTGAGCAGGCGTTCCGCGCCGGGGTTCCGACCTCGAGGGTGTACTCCCCGCTGCCCATGGCGTCCGTCTCGTCGAGCTTCGCCGAGAGCGCGCGGCTCACATCGGCGATCTGGTCGAGGTCCGCTCCGGTGTCGGAGTCGACGACGACACGCAGCACACGCTTGCGGCCGACCGCGTCCACGGCGATCTCTTCGAGATCCAGGCCCTGGGAGCTGACGAGCGGTTCCAGAAGTTCTCGAAGCCTCTCGCTCTGGGTGGTGCTCATCCGGGTGACTCCTCGGCCGCGTGTGCTGTTGTGGGACGGTGCGCGTGTCAGGTCAAAGGGTATCCGGTCGCGGAGGGTGTTGCCGTCCACCGGTCACCGAGGGTGCCGCTGGGGGTCTGCGCGCGGGCGCACCGGTACGGTGATCACGGGCCCCGGCCTCCTTTTCGTCGCTGTGTTCGTACGAGCCCCCGAGGACGTCTGCCGTGTCGTTCCCCTTGTCTCCGCGCGCCCGTTCGGGGCCGCGCAGAAGGAGTCTGCTCGCCGCCGCCCCGGCGGCCCTGCTGGCGGCGGGCTGTTCCGCCGGGTCCGGGAGTCCGGCCCCTCCGCCGACAGCGGTCCCTCGGCCGCCGACCGGGCACGCGCGCGTGCGGCCCGGGACAGCGGGGAACTGGCCGCGCGGTACGACGCGGTCGTGGCCGCGCATCCGAAGCTGGCGGAGCGGCTCGATCCGCTGCGCGCGGAGGTCGTACGGCACGCGGAGGCGTTCGGGGACACCGCGCGGCCGTCGCCGTCCGGGTCCGCCCCGGCCTCCCCCGGCCTCTCCCTCGCCCGCCGCGACCGTGCCGGCGAAGGAGAAGGACGCCCTCGCCGGACTCGCCGCCGCCGAGCGGGAGATCGCCGGCCGGCGCGAGAAGGAGCTCCTCGACGCGCCGGGCGAGCTGGCCCGGCTGCTGGCCTCGGTCGCGGCGGCCGGCGCCGCGCACGTGTATCTGCTGACGGAGGCATGACGGTGGACCGGACACGCGAGGCGAAGGACGGGGAACTGCGGGCGCTCCAGGCGGCCCTGGCGGCGGAGCACGCGGCGGTGTACGGCTACGGCGTGGTCGGCGGGCGGATCGGCGAGGCGCGGCGCACGGAGGCCCGCACGGCGTACGACGCGCACCGGGCGCGCAGGGACGCGCTGGTCCGCGCCGTCGCGGACGCGGGCGCCGAGCCCGTCGCCGCCGCGGCCGGCTACGCGCTGCCGTTCCAGGTGTCGGACGCGGCGTCGGCGGTCCGGCTGGCGGCGCGGCTGGAGGACCGCGTGGCCGGGATCTACGGCGATCTGGTGCGGGCGAGCGAGGGTGAGCGGCGCCGGGGGCCGCCGAGGCGATGCGCGAGGCGGCGGTGCGGTCGGTCCGCTGGAGCGGCGGGAGCGTAGCCTTCCCTGGGCTCGCCGAGCGGAGCGGTACGGCTTCGGGCACCCCGGCGCCGTCGGCCTGACGGGGCGGCGGGCACCGCGTACAGCAGGAAGGAACGACTCGCGCATGGTTTTCGAACCGCCGAAGCGTCTGGTGAGGGCGCTCGGTGAGACGGCGCCCGAGGGCGACGACTGGCTGGAGAGGCTGCCGGAGACGGCGCGCGAGGCCGTGGCACAGCGCGAGTTGACCGTGGAGCGGGTGCAGGTGCCGGGCGGGCGCAGCAGCCTGGTGGTGCTGGTGCGTACGGCCGAGGGCACGCCCGCTGTGCTGAAGCTGGCCCCGCGCCGGGCGCGTCCGGAGGCCGAGCGGGCTGCGCTGGCCCACTGGGCCGGCCGGGGCGCGGTGCGGTTGCTGGAGCCGTCCTCCGCCGCGGAGGGCGTTCTGCTGCTCGAGCGGCTGCATCCGGATGTGTCGGTGCGCTCGCTGCCGGAGGCGAAGGCGCTGCTGGAGGCGGCGGGGACGCTGCGCCGGCTCTGGGTGGACCCGCCGCCGGAGCACGGCTTCGAGACGGTGGCCGAGCGTACGGAGCGCCAGGCGCGGGCGATGCGGGCGGGCGCGGCGGCCGATCCGGAGGCGGCACCGCTGGTGGAGGCGGCGCTGACGGCCCGGAGGAGCTGGTGGCGGCGCCGCCCGAGCACCGGCTGCTGCACGGGACGTTCCGGCAGAGCAAGGTGCTGGGCGGGGAGCGCTCGCCGTGGCTGGCGGTGGGGCCGGATCCGGTGGTCGGTGAGCACGCGTTCGACCTGGCGCGGCTGGTCCGGGACCGGGTGGAGGACCTCATCGCGCAGACGTCGGGCGCGTCGACGACGCGGCGCCGGGTGAAGCGCCTGGCGGAGTCCCTGGAGGTCGACCGCGAACGGCTGCGCGGCTGGACCCTGTTCCGGGCGGTGGAATCGGGCGTACGGGCCCGCCGTGTGGGCCGCGAACAGGACGCGGAACTCCTGCTGGAGTTCGCGAGCTGGCTCTAGAGGGCCTGTCCGGCGGATCATGCCGGGGACGCGGGGTCCGGCATGCGCTCCCCCACTGCCTGAAGGGCGTGGGAGGTGCCCCCAGCGGCGTTGTCGTCGGTTGCCAGGGCTCCGCCCTGTCGCCCTCCTCCGCCTCGCAGCCGCACGCACCAGACCCCGCTCACCCGAGCTGCAAAGGCACCGCCGGTTTCCTCCGACTTGATCCGCGGGACAGGCCCTATCCGGGCTGGAGGGCTTCGTCACGCGTTCGCGGCGCGCCGGACGGAACACCCGCCGTACCCCGCCGAGGCCGTCGGGCGGCCGGTGGGGCGGGTGGGGAAGCGAGACGGGACGGGTGAGCCCCGGGACCGTGCGGGTCCCCGGGGCTCGGACCCCGTTACGCCGTGAGGCGGGCGATCGCCTCGTCGACCGTGAGCTCCTCGCGCTCGCCGGTGCGGCGGTCCTTGAGCTCGACGACGCCCTCGGCTGAGCGGCGGCCCGCGACCAGGATCCGCGGGACGCCCATCAGCTCCGAGTCGGTGAACTTCACGCCCGGGGAGACGCCCGCGCGGTCGTCGACCAGGACGCGGAGACCGGCGGCGGACAGCTTCTCGGAGACGTCCAGGGCCAGTTCGGTCTGCAGGGCCTTGCCCGCGGCGACCACGTGGACGTCGGCCGGGGCGATCTCGGCGGGCCAGCACAGTCCCTTGTCGTCGGCGGTCTGCTCGGCGAGGGCCGCCACCGCGCGGGAGACGCCGATGCCGTAGGAGCCCATGGTGACGCGGACCGGCTTGCCGTTCTGGCCGAGGACGTCGAGCTTCAGGGCGTCGGCGTACTTGCGGCCGAGCTGGAAGATGTGCCCGATCTCGATGGCGCGGTCCAGCCGCAGTCCCGTGCCGCACCGGGGGCAGGGTCGCCCTCCCGCACCACCACGACGTCGACGTACTCGTCGGCCTCGAAGTCGCGGCCCGCGACCACGTTCTTCGTGTGGGTGCCGGCCTTGTTGGCACCCGTGATCCAGGCGGTGCCCGGGGCCACGCGCGGGTCGGCGATGTACGTCACCTTGTCCAGGCCCTGCGGACCGACGTAGCCGCGCACCAGGTCGGGGCGGGCGATGAAGTCCGCCTCGGTGACCATCTCCACGACGGCCGGGGCGAAGTGCGCCTCGACCTTGTCCATGTCGACCTCACGGTCACCGGGCACGCCCACGGCGACGATCTCGCCGTCGACCTTGACCAGCAGGTTCTTCAGCGTGGCCGAGGCCTCGACACCGAGCTGGGCGGCGAGGCTCTCGATGGTCGGGGTGTCGGGCGTGGGGATGTCCTCGGCGGCCGGGACCCCGGTGGCGTCGACGGGCTTCAGCTCGTACGCGACGGCCTCGGTGTTGGCGGCGAAGTCGCAGTGGGGGCAGTCGGCGAAGGTGTCCTCGCCGGCCTCGGCGGGCGCGAGGAACTCCTCGGACTTGGAGCCGCCCATGGCACCGGCGGTGGCCGCGCAGACGCGGTAGTCGAGGCCCAGGCGCTCGAAGATCCGCTGGTACGCCTGGCGGTGCAGGGCGTACGACTTCGCCAGGCCCTCGTCCTCCAGGTCGAAGGAGTAGGAGTCCTTCATCAGGAACTCGCGGCCGCGCAGGATGCCGGCGCGGGGGCGGGCCTCGTCGCGGAACTTGGACTGGATCTGGTAGAGGATGACCGGCAGGTCCTTGTAGGAGGACGCCTGGTCCTTCACCATCAGGGTGAAGATCTCCTCGTGGGTGGGGCCGAGGAGGTAGTCGCCGCCCTTGCGGTCCTGGAGGCGGAACAGCTCGGGGCCGTACTCGTCCCAGCGGCCGGTGGCGTCGTAGGGCTCGCGCGGGAGCAGGGCGGGCAGCAGCACCTCCTGGGCGCCGATGGCGTCCATCTCCTCGCGGACGACGCGCTCGACGTTGGCGAGGACCTTCTTGCCGAGGGGCAGCCAACTCCACAGGCCGGCGGCGGTGCGGCGCACATAGCCGGCGCGGACCAGCAGCTTGTGGCTGAGGACCTCGGCGTCCGCCGGGTCGTCGCGCAGCGTCTTCGCCATCAACTGGGACATGCGCTGGACCGGTGCTTTCGCCATGGCTCTCGTACTCCTGCTGCGTCTAGGTGATGGCTAGGAGGTTAGCCGGGCGGGACGGGACGGCGGAAATCGGTTACCGGCTGTCCGCCGCCGGCCGGCCGCGCAGCAGGGGCAGCGGGCCGCCCATGACGGCGTACGGCCGGGGGCGCTGGGGAAGTGCACCTGGCGGGCGAGGTCCCGGTAGCCGAGCGAGCGGTACAGGTGCCGGGCGGGGCTCTCGATGTCGATGGCGGAGAGGATCGAGCGGGGTTCGGCGGCGCCGTCGGTGATGGTGGTGATCAGGGCGCGGCCGATGCCGTGCTTCTGGTGCCGGGGTGGACGTGCAGCTCGGTGATGACGAAGGAGTCGTCGAGCCAGTCGTCGTGGCCCTGGGCCCGCAGATACGGCTCGACGACGGTGGACCACCAGTGGGCGCGGTCGTTGGGCATGCCGTAGACGAAGCCGGCCAGCCGGCCCCGGACGGTGGCGCCGTAGGCGCGGGCGCCCCGGAGGGTCATGTGGCGCAGCACGATCTGGCGGCGTACGGCGACCTCGTCGGGGCCGAGTCCGAACGCCAGCGCCTGTACCGCCAGCGCCTCGTCGACGTGGCCGGGGAGGTCGAGGGGGCCGATCACGATGTCGTCGGGCCCTGGGCGTCCGTGACCGGGAAAGCGCAGCATGCCGGGGAGACTACAGGCCGGGCCCGCTCAGAACAGCACGCTCATGAAGGCGCCTGTCTCCCGGAAACCCACCCTGCGGTAGGTCCGGCGGGCGGGGGTGTTGTAGTCGTTGACGTAGAGGCTCGCCACGGGGGCGACGTCGGTGAGGGCGTAGCGCAGGACGGCGGACATTCCGGGTGCGGCGACGCCCCGGCCGCGGTGTTCGGGGCGACCCAGACGCCCTGGATCTGGCAGGCGCGGTCGGTCGCGGCGCCGATCTCGGCCTTGAAGACGACCCGGCCGCCGGCGTCGAAGCGGGCGAAGGAGCGGCCGGCGCCGATGAGTTCGGCGACCCGGGCCTGGTAGAGGAGGCCGCCGTCGCCGGCCAGGGGGAGATGCCGACCTCCTCGGTGAACATGGCCACGCACGCCGGCATGATCGCCTCCAGCTCGTCCTTGCGGACGCGGCGGACGTACGGGTCCGGGGGTATGTGCTCGGACAGGCGGTCGGTGACCATGAGGGGCTGGTGGGTGCGGACCTCGCGGGCCGGGCCCCACTGGGGTTCGAGCAGCCGCCAGAGGGCGGCGGTGGCGTCGGCGGGGCCGACGATGGAGGAGCAGCGGCGGCCGGCCCGGCGGGCGCGGTCGGCGAAGGCGCGGACGGCCCGGGGGTGGCGCAGATCGGCACCAGGTTGGCGCCCGCGTAGCACAGCGACGTCAGCAGGCCGCCCTCGTACCAGCCCCACATCTCGCCGCCCAGCCGCCAGGGGTCGAGGCCGGCGATCCGGACGCGGGCCGTCACGAAGGCGTTCGCGACCGGCTCGCGGTCGAGGACGGCGAGGGCGGCGTCCAGGTCGCTCGGTTCGAGGACCCGGGATGTGGTCTGCGTCAACAAGTGCGGGGCCTCATACACGGGAGTGTCTGCTGATTTCTCCGCACTGTACCCGTGGAGTCCGGGGCCGCCGCCCCGGACCACCGCCTGATTTCGGCGCGTGAGGTCAGCCGGCCACCGAGATCTGGGGCTCGCCGGACATCACGCCGTCCTTCTCCATCTGCTCGGCGATCTTCATCGCCTCTTCGATGAGCGTCTCGACGATCTTCGACTCGGGGACGGTCTTGATGACCTCGCCCTTGACGAAGATCTGGCCCTTGCCGTTACCGGAGGCGACGCCGAGGTCGGCCTCGCGGGCCTCGCCCGGCCCGTTGACGACGCAGCCCATGACGGCGACGCGCAGCGGGACCTCCATGCCGGTGAGGCCGGCGGTGACTTCCTCGGCGAGCTTGTACACGTCGACCTGGGCGCGGCCGCAGGACGGGCAGGAGACGATCTCGAGGCCGCGCTGGCGCAGGTTGAGCGACTCCAGGATCTGGTTGCCGACCTTGATCTCCTCGACCGGCGGGGCGCTCAGCGACACCCGGATCGTGTCGCCGATGCCCTGGGAGAGCAGCGCGCCGAAGGCGACGGCCGACTTGATGGTGCCCTGGAAGGCGGGGCCGGCCTCGGTGACGCCGAGGTGGAGGGGTAGTCGCACTGGGCGGCGAGCTGGCGGTAGGCCTCGACCATGACGACCGGGTCGTTGTGCTTGACGGAGATCTTGAGGTCGCGGAAGTCGTGCTCCTCGAAGAGGGACGCCTCCCACAGGGCGGACTCGGCCAGCGCCTCGGGGTGGCCCTGCCGTACTTCTGGAGCAGGCGCCGGTCCAGCGAGCCGGCGTTCACGCCGATGCGGATCGGGGTGCCGTGGTCCCGGGCCGCCTTGGCGATCTCCTTGACCTTGTCGTCGAACTGCTTGATGTTGCCCGGGTTCACCCGGACCGCGGCGCAGCCGGCCTCGATCGCGGCGAAGACGTACTTGGGCTGGAAGTGGATGTCGGCGATCACCGGGATCTGCGACTTGCGGGCGATGACCGACAGCGCGTCCGCGTCGTCCTGCGTGGGACAGGCGACCCGCACGATCTGGCAGCCGGAGGCGGTGAGCTCGGCGATCTGCTGGAGGGTGGCACCGATGTCGGACGTCCGCGTCGTCGTCATCGACTGCACGGACACCGGGGCGTCCCCGCCCACCGCCACGGAGCCGACCTGGATCTGCCGGCTCTTCCGGCGCTCGGCGAGCTTGGTCGGAACGGACGGCATGCCGAGAGAAATCGCAGTCATCTGCTGTGCAACCCCAAGTCGTGGATCAAGGTCCGGCTCCCCGTGAGCAGCGGGCTCCGGGCTCCGGGCTCCGGGCTCCGGGCTCCGGGCTCCGGGATTACCGAGATTACGGCACTGGCCAACACTCCGGCACATCGCGCCCGTAAACCCACCCAAGGGCGACGGCCCGCAACCCCAGGGTTCCGGGCCGTCGTGAACGGCGGGTGTCGCCGCGCGGGACTCTAGGAGATCCGCACCGGGTTCACCACGTCCGCGATGAGGACGAGGATCGTGAAGCAGACGAAGATCCCGGCCACCACGTAGGCCACCGGCATCAGTTTCGCCACGTCGAACGGGCCGGGGTCGGGGCGGCGCAGCACCTTGGCGACGTTGCGGCGCAGGGACTCCCAGAGCGCGCCCGCGATGTGTCCGCCGTCGAGCGGCAGCAGCAGGAGCATGTTGAACAGGAACAGGGAGAGGTTGAAGCCGGCGAGCAGCATCACGAACATGGCGAGCTGCTGTGTGGCGGGGATGTCGAGGGTGGCGATCTCGCCGCCGACCCGGGCCGCGCCGACGACGCCCATCGGGGAGTCGGGTTCGCGGGGGCCGTCGCCGAAGGCCGCGTCCCACAGCGCGGGGATCTTCGACGGCAGGGCGGCGAGGAGTCGACGGCGTCGCCGACCCGGTCGGTCATCCAGGTCACCGAGTCGCCGAAGTCCTGTCGTACGACTCCGGTGGCCGCGCTGAAGCCGAGGAAGCCGGCCTTGACGTACTCGCCCTCGACGTAGGTGCCGTTGCCGTCCTTCTTGGCGACCAGGTTGGTGGCGATCTTCGCCTGGAGGGTCAGCTCCCGCCCGTCGCGTTCGACGACGATGGGCACGGACTTGCCGGCGCTGTCGCGGATGAGGTCGGAGAGGGTGGTCCAGTCGTCGGTGCGGACGCCGGCGAAGGCGACGATCCGGTCGTCGGCCCTCATCCCGGCGGCCGCGGCCGGGGACTGGGGTCGGACTTCTTGCAGTCGTCGCGGTTCTCGGTCTGCGAGATGACGCACTGCGAGACGGAGCTGACGGTGGTGGTCTGCTGCTGGATGCCGAAGCCCATCAGCACGGTCAGGAACAGGACGGCCGCGAGGATCAGGTTCATGAACGGGCCGGCGAACATCACGACAACCCGTTTCCACGGCTTGCGCGTGTAGAACAGGCGTTTCTCGTCGCCGGGCCTCAGTTCCTCGAAGGCGGCGGAGCGGGCGTCCTCGATCATGCCGCGCCACGGTGAGGTGGAGCGGGCCTCGAGGCGGCCGTCGGGGCCGGGCGGGAACATGCCGATCATGCGGATGTATCCGCCGAACAGGATCGCCTTGACGCCGTACTCGGTCTCGCCCCGGTTCCGCGACCAGAGGGTGGGGCCGAAGCCGACCATGTACTGGGGTACGCGGATGCCGAACATCTTGGCCGTGGAGAGGTGGCCCAGTTCGTGCCAGGCGATGGAGAACAGCAGGCCGGCCGCGAAGACGACTATGCCGAGGATGAACATCAGGGTCGTCATGCACGCGCCTCCGCGCTAGCCGTCCGGTGGGTCAGTTCCCGGGCCCTCGTCCGGGCCCAGGTCTCCGCTTCGAGGACGTCCGACACGGTCAGTGGGGTTCCCGTCGCCGGGGTGCCGTGTTCCTCGACCACCCGGGTGACGGTCTCCATGATCCCGTTGAAGGGCAGCGCGCCGGCGCGGAACGCCTCCACGCACTCCTCGTTCGCGGCATTGAACACCGCCGGGGCGGTTCCCGCGAGCTCGCCGACGTGCCGGGCGAGGTTCACCGAGGGAAGGCCTCGTTGTCGAGGGGAAGAACTCCCAGGTGGACGCCTTGCTCCAGTCGAAGACCGGGGCGGCGTCCGGGACCCGTTCGGGCCAGCCGAGACCGATGGCGATGGGCCCCCGCATGTCGGGGGCGTCGCCTGGGCCAGTGTCGATCCGTCCGTGAACTCAACCATCGAGTGGACATACGACTGCGGGTGCACGACGACCTCAATGCGATCGAAGGGAATGTCGTACAGCAGGTGGGCCTCGATGACCTCCAGGCCCTTGTTGACGAGGGTCGCGGAGTTGATCGTGATGACCGGGCCCATGGCCCAGGTGGGGTGGGCGAGGGCGTCCTCGACGGTGACGTCCGCCAGCTGCTCCCTGGTGCGGCCGCGGAAGGGCCGCCGGAGGCGGTGACGACCAGCTTGCGCACATCGGCCCGGGTGCCGGCGGCGAGCGCCTGGAAGAGGGCGGCGTGCTCGGAGTCGACCGGGATGATCTGACCGGGCGCGGCGAGCGCCTTGACCAGCGGCCCGCCGACGATGAGCGACTCCTTGTTGGCGAGCGCGAGGGTGCGGCCCGCCTTCAGGGCGGCGAGGGTGGGGGCGAGTCCGATGGAGCCGGTGATGCCGTTGAGGACGGTGTGGCAGTCGGCGGCGGCGAGCTGTGCGGCCGCGTCCGGTCCGGCGAGGATCTCGGGCTGCGGCTCCCCGCCCCGTACCGCGCGGCGAGCGCCTCGCGCAGGGCCGGTACGACGTCCTCGCGCGCGACCGCGACGGTCCGCACCCGCAGCCGGCGGGCCTGCTCGGCGAGGAGCGCGACCCGGCCGCCGTTGGCGGACAGGGCGGTGACCCGGAAGCGGTCGGGGTTGCGCTGTACGAGATCGATGGCCTGGGTGCCGATCGACCCGGTGGACCCGAGGATCACCACGTCCTTCGGCCCGTCTCCCACCACGGGGTCGTAGACGAGGTGGGGGTCGGCGAGGGGGCTGGAGCGTCGGTCATGGACCCCATTGTGTCGGGTCGCGCGCACGGCCGGGGCCCCGCCCCGGCGGGTCGGCCGGCGCCGTGCGCACGGCCGGACGCGCGGGTGACCTGCCGAAGGCGTGTGCGATCGGCGGCTCCGGTACCTGGTGGAGCCGGTGGGCGGCCCGGCCGGGCGGGGAGCGGTTCGGGTGACCGCTCTCCTGCCCGGTGGACACCTCCAGGGGTGTGCGGACCGCGGGTCGCTCCCGGGTCAGCGGATCGGGCGGTGGGCGTTCTGGTGTTCGGAGGGGCCCGGGGTGGCGTCGGCGATCCAGGGGCCGTCGTCCGAGGGGTCGATGACGCCCTGTTCCAGCCATGTGTAGGTGCCGGCGAGCACGTTCCTGACGACCTTGCGGTCCACGTCGTCCGTGTTGGTCCACAGGCGGGTGAAGAGTTCCTCGACGCGGACACGGGCCTGGCGGCAGAACGCGTCGGCGAGCTGGTATGCCTCGCGGCCGTTCTCGCCCCGGCCGCGCAGGAGTTCGGCGCGGACACACGCGGCGCTCATCGCGAACAGTTCGGCGCCGATGTCGACGATCCGGCCCAGGAAGCCCTGCTTGGTCTCCATTTTCCCCTGCCAGCGGGACATGGCGTAGAAGGTGGAGCGGGCGAGCTTGCGTGCGGCGCGTTCGACGTAGCGCAGGTGCGGGGAGAGGTCGATGCCGTGCCGGAACTCGCCGTACGTGCGGGGAGCTGACCTGGTCCGGCGACGAGCCGCGGCAGCCACTTGGCGTAGAAGACACCCGCTCCGGCGCCCGCCCTCGCCTTGTCGCCGAGGGACTTCTCGGGGTCGATGAGGTCGCCGGCGACCGAGAGGTGGGCGTCGACGGCCTCGCGGGCGATCAGCAGGTGCATGATCTCCGTGGAGCCCTCGAAGATGCGGTTGATGCGCAGGTCGCGCAGCATCTGCTCGGCCGGTACGGCCCGTTCGCCGCGCGCCCGGAGGGAGTCGGCGGTCTCGAAGCCGCGTCCGCCGCGGATCTGGACCAGTTCGTCGGCCATCAGCCAGGCCATCTCGGAGCCGTAGAGCTTGGCGAGGGCGGCCTCGATGCGGATGTCGTTGCGGTCCTCGTCGGCCATCTGCGAGGAGAGGTCGACCACGGCCTCCAGGGCGAAGGTGGTGGCCGCGATGAACGCGATCTTCGAGCCGACGGCCTCGTGCAGCGCCACCGGCCTGCCCCACTGCTCCCGGGCCGCCGACCACTCGCGGGCGATCTTCAGGCACCATTTGCCGGAGCCGACGCACATCGCGGGCAGGGACAGCCGGCCGGTGTTGAGCGTGGTCAGGGCGATCTTCAGGCCCTGGCCCTCCGCACCGATGCGGTGGGCGGCGGGGACCCGGACGCGGTGGAAGCGGGTGACGCCGTTCTCGAGTCCGCGCAGGCCCATGAAGGCGTTGCGGTGCTCCACGGTGACGCCCTCGGAGGCTGCCTCGACCACGAACGCGGTGATGCCGCCCCGGTGCCCCTCGGACTTCGGTACCCGCGCCATGACCACGAGGAGGTCGGCGACCACCCCGTTGGTGGTCCACAGCTTCACCCCGTCGAGGACGTATGTGTCGCCCTCCGGTACGGCGGTGGTGGCCAGCCGTGCCGGGTCGGAGCCGACGTCCGGCTCGGTGAGCAGGAACGCCGAGATGTCGGTGCGGGCGCAGCGCGGCAGGAACGTCTCCTTCTGCTCGCGCGTGCCGAAGGTCTTCAGCGGCTGCGGTACGCCGATCGACTGGTGCGCGGAGAGCAGCGCGCCGATCGCCGGGCTGACGGAGCCGACCAGGGCGAGGGCCTTGTTGTAGTAGACCTGGGTGAGGCCGAGGCCGCCGTACTGGGTGTCGATCTTCATGCCGAGGGCGCCGAGCTCCTTGAGCCCGGTGATCACCTCGTCGGGGATGAGCGCGTCCCGCTCGATCGCGGCGCCGTCGATCTTCGTCTCGCAGAAGTCGCGGAGCTTGGCGAGGAACTCCTCGCCGCGCTGGACGTGCTCGTCGGCGGGCAGGGGTGGGGGTGGATCAGGTCGAGCCGGAAGCGGCCGAGGAACAGTTCCTTGGCGAAGCTGGGCTTGCGCCAGCCCTGCTCCCGGGCGGCCTCGGCCACCTGGCGGGCCTCGCGTTCGGTGACCGTGGGCCGGGACGGAGACTCGGGTACTGCGGACATGAGGCTCACCTCGCCAGGAATGGGATGGTGTCATTGCATTACCGACTGGTGCTACCCGTTCGTATGTACCCGATCCGTAGCGGCCCCGCCACCCTTCGTGCGGCCGTTCGGCCGAGACTCCCGCCCGCGGCGGGCACCCGGGCGTGAGGGACAATTCCTCCGGTGTCCACCCGGCCTTTCCCGAACCGGATCCGGCCCTGAAGCGGCCTGTCGAAGCGCTTCGACAGCTGTCTGGACACCCATCACCCTGTGGGGCTACTGTCGGACCACCCTCACTCACCCCTGTACATCACATGCGCTGTCGAAGCGCTTCACACGTCATGGAGACTGGATGGTCACCCTCGCCGAGGTCGCCCAGCACGCCGGAGTCTCCGCGAGCACGGTGAGCTATGTCCTCAGCGGCAAGCGCTCCATCTCCGTGAACACCCGGCAGCGGGTGGAGCGGAGCATCCGCGAGCTCGGGTACCACCCGAACGCCGGGGCGCGCGCCCTGGCCAGCAGCAGGTCGAACGTCATCGCGCTGATGGTCCCGCTGCGTACGGACATGTATGTGCCGGTGATGATGGAGATCGCCATCGCCGTCGCCACCTCGGCCCGCGCCCACGGGTACGACGTCCTGCTGCTCACCGGCGAGGAGGGCCCGGACGCGGTGCGCCGGGTCGCGGGCAGCGGACTCGCCGACGGCATGATCCTGATGGACGTCGAGCTCGACGACGAGCGGCTGCCGCTGCTGCGGGAGACCGACCGGCCGGCCGTGCTGATCGGACTGCCCGCCGACACCGCCGGGCTGACCTGCGTCGACCTGGACTTCAAGGCCACCGGCGCGCTGTGCGTGGAGCATCTGGCACAGCGCGGGCACCGGGACATCGCCGTCATCGGCGAGGCCCCCGCGGTCTACGAACGGCACACCGGATTCGCGGAGCGCACGCTCGACGGACTGCGCGGCCGCGCCCGGGAGCTGGGGCTCGGTCTGCTGCACCGGCCGTGCGAGGGCGGCTATGACGCGATGGCCGTGACCCTGGCCCGCATCCTCGACGAACGCCCCGGCACCACGGGCTTCGTGGTGCAGAACGAGTCGGCGGTGGAACCGCTGCTCGCCCTGCTGCGGCAGCAGGGCCGGGCCGTCCCCGAGGACATGTCGGTGGTCGCGATCTGCCCGGAGCAGGTCGCCGTGCAGGCGTCGGTGCGGCTGACGTCGGTCGCCATCCCGGCGCAGGAGATGGGCCGGCTCGCCGTGGAACAGCTGGTCGCCAAGCTCGGCGGCCGGGGCGGCGACGAGGTCGTGCTGATCGCGCCCGAGCTGACGGTCCGGGCCAGTTCGGGCCCGGCGCCCGCCCGGTAGGCGCCCGTGAAGGGGCCGGTGCGGGACCGGCCCCTCCCCGTACGCGCTCAGGTCAGCCGCCGCTGACCGTCAGGTTGTTGGTACGGAAGTCGAGCCCGCCGGCCGACGAGGTGATCTCGTAGCCGAACTGCACGTCACCGATGGTCTCGTTGCCCATCCAGCCCTTGGTGTCCTTGATCCACTTGAGGATCGGGAGGATGTTGACCGTGCCGGAGTTCGAGTCCGAGGTGCGCAGGAACGAGAACACCTCGTTGGCCCCGTTGTTGCCCTTGTACACGTTCCAGGTGTGGCCGCCGAGGCTCACGGTGCCCTGCGAGGAGCCGAGCGGGCCCACGGCGCCGTTGTAGTTGACCCAGAGCATGATCTCGTAGTCGTAGTCGGTGTCCCAGATGTCGTACGAGGTGTTGTACGCGCCGGAGGACGGCACGGTGACGTTGTAGCTGCTGGTGAGCGAGGCGAGGGAGGTGATCGGCTTGTTGATCACCTTCTTGGCGTTCGGGTAGGACTTGATGCCCCCGGTGCCCGGGTGGTCGGCCCACGCGCCCCAGTTGGTACCGGAGTTGGCCCAGACGCACTGGGCGCCGGAGCCGGAGCCCCAGATGTTGTTGTAGAGGGTGTAGCCGTTCAGGTTCGTGTTGCCCCACTGGTCGCAGGTGCTCCAGATGGCGGCGTGCGCGGGGGCGGAGGCGAGTCCGACCGTCGCGCCGAGCGCGAGGGCGGGCGCCAGCAGGACCTTGCCGACCCTGCTCAGGGTGCTTCTTGCCATGGTGTTCCTTCCATGGGTGGGGAGTTGCGGGGTCACCGCGTCTTCACCGTGAGGACGCGGTCTTCGCCGGCGACGAGGTCGAGCGGTTCGGCGCCGGCGGAAGTCCACAGGTCGATGCGGTGGGTGCGGGAGGGCCGCAGGACGGCGGTGGCGCCGTCCGGGGTCCAGGTGAGGTCGAGCGAGGCCCCGAACCGGGTGCGGACACCGCGCAGCCGGCCGCTCGGGCAGTCCGGGAGGGGCGCCGGCAGCAGTACCAGCCGGCCGGGGGTGGACTGGACGAGCGCCTCGATCAGCACGGCCGGGAGCGTGTGGGCGGCGTCGGCGTTGTAGACGTGGCGGTGGGGGTAGTGCGCGCTCATCAGGGAGGCGTGGAAGAAGTCGCCGTCGACGACCCGGCCGAGGGCGTGCGCGACCCGCTCGCCGTCCTGGAGCCGGGCCGCGATCAGCGCGTGGTGCAGATGGCCGTGGGCGGAGTCGTTCTCGGCGCCGCGCAGTTCGAGGGCCCGGTGGGCGGCGGCGGCCGGTCCGGGGTGTCGTAGGGGTGATCTCGTCCAGGGCCAGACGCCGTAGAGGTGGCTGAGGTGGCGGTGGTCGTAGGAGTCGTCCAGGCCGGGCCACGCCCATTCGGCGAGCGCGCCGTCGGCGTTGATCCGGTGCGGCGGCAGCCGGTCGGCGAGCGCCCGCCAGCGCTCGGCGTGCTCCGGGTGGTACGCGGCGGCGGTGCGCAGGGCGTGCCGGGCGGCGGACAGGTCCATGGCCGCGTTCACCGCGCCCCAACTGGCGTTGGCGGGACGGTTCTCGGGCGAGTAGGAGGGACGACGGCCAGTTGTCCCCCGCTGTCGGTGCGGGTGAGGAAGTCCTCGTAGAACAGCGCGACTTCGGCGAGCGCGGCGGCGGTGTCCGGGTCGCGCTCGCCCCGGGTCTCGTCGTGGTCGACGAGGGTTTGAGCAGCCAGTCGGCGCCGGCGGTCCACAGGTGCAGCGGGTACTCGCGGCTGAAGTGGTACGCGTGCCCCGACTCGCCGTCGCTGTGGGCGGGTGCGACGACCCCCGGGTGCCGAAGACGGCGCGGGCGTTGTCCCGCCAGTCCGGCAGCTGCCGTCGCACCAGGGCGGCCAGTGCTTCGGTGACCTCGGGGAGGGCGGCCGCGGCGGCGGAGGCGGTCTGGAGGTTGAGGTTGGCGTCGTGGGTGAAGGCGCCGGACCAGGCGGTGTCCCAGTCACCGGTCCACAGTCCGGTGAGCCGGGGCGGGAACAGGCCGCTGGAGGACAGCAGATGGTAGCGCCCGGCGGCGAAGAGCCGTTCGAGCAGGGCGGCGGAGCGCGGCCGGGTGAGCAACTCGGAGCCCGGCAGCTCGCGTTCGTCCGGTCCAGCGCCGAGATCGAGGGTGACGCGTTCGTAGGCGGTGCGGTGCGCGGCGGCATGGCGGGCGAGGAGGTCGTCGTACGAGGTCCCGGGCGTCCCGTCGAGCAGATCGCGCAGGGCGCGGCTCTCGGCGACCACGTCGGCCTCCCCAGTGTGCCGTCGCACCCGGGTGAGCAGCAGCACGGACCGGGCGCCCTCGACGCGTACGCCGGGCGGGGTGAGCGCCGTCCGGCCGCCGCCGACGGCGACCAGGGTGACGCCGGTGACGGCGAGGTCGCTGCCGGGGTAGCGGGCACGCAGGCTCAGCAGGGCGCCCTCGGAGGTGAGGACGGCTCCGTGGCCGACGCCCAGTCCGGTGGGGGCGTTCGGGAGGCGGTGGTCGAGGGAGATGCCGAGAGTGAGGCCGGGGCCGGTGAGGTGCTGGACGATCACGTCGTCGGCGCGGGAGACGAACACCCGGCTGGTCCAGCCGCCCTGTCCGGCCCGCGCGACGCCGGTGGCGAAGTCGAGCGTACGGCGGTAGCCGCCCCGGGCCGGACCGTCGCCGTCCGGGCGGCGCACGCGGAGCTGGAAGGCGGGGTGGAAGGGGCGCACCCACTGGAGCGCGCGGCCGTCGGTGAACTCCTCGGCGGCGGTGAGGTCGCCGGACAGCAGCCGGTCCTGAAGGCCGGGCAGCGCGTCGGCCAGCGAGGGGGCCGCCGGTCCCGGTCGTCGCCTTCGCCGGGGCGGACGAGGGTGTGATGGGTGACGACGGTCCGGTCATCGTTCGGATCGCCGAACACAAGGACGCCGTGGCGGCCGTTGCCGCTCAGGAAGGCGTCCTCCCAGCGGGCGGCGGGGCGGGGCTCCCAGGTTCCGTGGACGGGTCCGGTACTCATGGCCTCAGCACCGCCACGCCGTAGCGGCCGAGGGTGACGCAATCGGTCACGGTCGTCTCCGTGAGCAGGTCGTGGTGGGTGCCGGGGAGGTCGACGGTGACCGGTTCGCGGCGGTGGTTGAGCAGGAACAGCAGGCCGCCGCGCCGGACCGCCTCCACCATGTCGGGGAGTCCGTCGAGCTCCGGCCGCACGCCGGCACCGGTGGCGACGCGGGTCAGCAGCGCGCGCAGGTCCTCGGGTTCGGGGAGGGTGGAGACGTACCAGGCGCGGCCCTTGCTTAGCACGGCGGGCAGGCCGTCGAGTTCCCCGCCCTTGTAGGGGACGGTCTCGTCGGCGGTGCCGTCGGGTTCCAGTTCCTCGGACCACAGGGTGCCGCGCAGTCCGCCCTCGCACTCGGCGGTCTCCCCGGCTCCAGGGGCCACCACTCGTGCAGGGTGCGGATGCCGAACAGTTCACGCAGCCGGGCGTCCATGCCGCCGGGCCGCACCCGGTCGTCCTGGTCGGCGACGCCGGTCAGGAAACCGCAGACGAGGGTGCCGCCGCCGCGTACGTAGGCGAGGAGGTTGTGGACGGCCGTGTCGGTGAGGAGGTAGAGCTGCGGCACGACGACCAGCCGGTAGCCGGTGAGGTCGTGTTCGGGGTGGGCGAAGTCGGTGGTGAGGTGGGCCTGCCAGAGCGCGCGGTGCCAGGCGCTCAGGACCCGCGGGAGGTCGACCTCGCGGGAGGGGCGGGCCTCCTGCTCGCCGGCCCACCAGGAGTGCCAGTCGTGCAGTACGGCGACATCGGCGCTCATCGCGCCGCCGGTGACCTGCGGGCCGATCCGGGCGAGGTCCGCGCCGAGCTGTCCGACCTCCTGGTACGTGCGTCCCCGCTCACCCGCGTGGCTCACCATCCCGGAGTGGAACTTCTCGGCGCCCTGCCGGGACTGGCGCCACTGGAAGTAGCAGACGGCGTCCGCGCCCCGGGCCACGGCCTGGAGGGACCACAGCCGGTTGAGTCCGCGCGGCTTGGGGTGGTTCACACCGCGCCAGTTGACCGGTCCGGCGGCCTGTTCCATCAGCATCCACGGGCCGCGGGCCTGGGAGCGGGTCATGTCCTGGACCAGGGCGCCGCTCTGCGCGCCGAGCGGGTCGCGGGGGTCGGGGTAGAGGTCGACGGAGACGACGTCCTCCTCCTCGGCCCAGCGCCAGGCGTCCTGACCGGCCCACAGCGGCATGAAGTTGGTGGTGACCGGAAGGTGGGGCGTGTGCCGGCGGACGATGTCGCGTTCGGCGGTGTAACACTCCAGCAGCATGTCGGACGTGAAGCGCTTGAAGTCCAGTACCTGGGTGGGGTTCTTGAGGTAGTGCGCGTGCCGGGGCGGCCGTACCTCGGCCCATTCGCCGTAGCCCTGGCTCCAGAAGGCGGTGCCCCAGGCGGTGTTGAGGGCGTCGAGGGTGCCGTAGCGCCGGCGCAGCCAGCCGCGGAAGCGGGCGGCCGCCTCGTCGCCCCAGTCGTAGGTGCAGTACTCGTTGTTGATGTGCCACAGGGTGAGGGCCGGGTGGGTGGCGTAACGGGCGGCCAGGTCCTCGGTGATGGCGGCGGCATACCGCCGGTAGGTGGCGCTGGAGTGCGAGAAGTGCTGCCGGCCGCCCCACCCTTCGGTCCGGCCGTCGGCGTCCCGGGGCAGGGTGTCGGGGTGCCGGTGCCCCATCCAGGGCGGTGGAGAGGCGGTAGGGGTGGCGAGAACGACCCCGATGCCGTGGTCACGCATCAGGTCCATCACCCGGTCGAGCCACCCGAAGTCCCGCTCCCCGCCCGCGGTTCAATTCGCGACCAGGAAAAGACCCCCAGGGTCACGGAGTTGACCCCGGCCCTTGCCATCAGCCGGGCGTCCTCGGCCCACACCTCTTCGGGCCACTGCTCGGGGTTGTAGTCACCCCCGAAGAGAAGGCGGCCACGGGCGACATCACTCAGACTGGGCAAGGGAACCTCTCATCGAGGGGCGAGCGGAGAAACCTGAAGGGGCACGGGGCTGTGTTCGACATGCGGCTCTGCCGCCGGGGCGCGGCCGGCCACGACGAACCCGCGGCCGGAACACCACGCGGCCTCCCCAAGACCGCGAGGGCGTCAGCCCTTGACCGCCCCCGTGAGCATCCCCTTCCTGAAGTGCTTCTGGACGAACGGAGACAGCACGGCCACCGGCAGCAGCGCCATCACCATGACCGCCATCTGCACGGCCAGCCCGGACACTTCCCCGTCTTGATCGCCTGCCCCAGCCCCACCGGCGCCTCCTGCTTCTGCACCAGCTGGATCATGACGTTCTGCAGCGGCAGCATGTCCTGGTCGTTGAGATACAGCGACGCGTTGAACCACGCGCTCCAGTAGCCGACCGCGTAGAACAGCGTGATCACCGCGACGACCGCGCGGGACAGCGGCAGCACGATCTGCCGCAGGATGCGGACATCCCCCGCGCCGTCGATGCGCGCGCTGTCGATCAGTTCCTGCGAGATGCCCATGAAGAAGCCGCGCAGCACCAGGATGTTGAAGACGCTGATCGCGCTGGGCAGGATCAGCGCGAGATAGCTGTCGGTCAGGCCGAGGGACTGCACCAGCAGGTAGGTGGGGATGAGGCCGGCGCTGAAGAACATCGTGGCCAGCAGCACCATGAGGATCCAGCGGTGGCCCAGTGAGCCGCCGCGGGAGAGTCCGTAGGCGCACAGCACCGACACCGTCATCGAGAAGAGCGTGCCGACGAGGGTGACACCGATGCTGACGAGCGCGGCCCGGGTGACCTGGCCGCCGCTGAGCAGTTCCTGGTAGGCGACGAAGGTGATGTCCGTCGGGATCATCACCAGTCCGCCGGCCTCGTCGATGGCCCTGCGGGTGGACAGGCTGGTGACGACGACGATCCAGAGCGGGAACAGGATGGCGAGGCAGGCGAGGAACAGCACCAGCGCCTTGCCGGCGAGTCCGGCCCTGCTGGGTTCCTCCTCCCACACGGGACGGGGCGGGGCCGCCCAGCGGCCCGGTGTGCGTGCGGGCTTGTCGATGACCGCGGTCACTTCTTGTACACCCCTGCTCGCCCATGAGGTGGGCCACCTTGTTCGCGATGAGGACCAGGCCGAGACTGATGACGCCCTTGACGAGCCCCGCGGCGGCCGCGTAGCCGAAGTCCTGGTTGCGTACGCCGTTCCACCACACAAAGGTGTCGAGGACCTCCGAGGCGCCCGGTCCGACGGCGTCGCGTTGCAGCAGGATCTGTTCGAAGCCGACCGTCAGGGCGTCGCCGACGCGCAGGACCAGCAGCAGGGCGATGACCGGGCGCAGCGCGGGCAGCGTGACGTGCCACATACGGCGCCAGCGGTTGGCGCCGTCCATGGCGGCGGCCTCGTACAGGTCGGGGCTGACCGAGGCGAGTGCGGCGAGGAAGACGATGATCCCCCAGCCGGCGTCCTTCCACACGCTCTGCGCGGTGATCAGGAACTTGAAGGTCTCCGGGTCGGTCATCAGACCGATCCCGTCGTATCCGTGCTCGCGCAGGATCTGGGAGAGCAGTCCGGCGCCGCCGAACAGCTGCTGGAAGACGGCGATGACCAGCACCCAGGAGAAGAAGTGCGGCAGGTAGAGGATGGCCTGCGAGATCGCCCGCACCCGGGGCCTGACCACGCTGTTGATGAGCAGCGCGAGCAGGACGGGGAGGGGAAGTAGAGGATCAGCTGGAGGAAGAACAGGACCAGGGTGTTGCGGACCGCGTTCCAGAAGGCGGAGTCCTCGAAGATCCGCTGGAAGTTCTCCAGGCCGACCCAGGGGCTGTGCAGGATGGAGACGACGCCGTTGTCGCTGATGTAGGGGTCGTACTCCTGGAACGCGACGATGTTGCCGAGGATCGGCACATAGTTGAAGAGCAGGACCAGCAGGACGGCCGGCAGGGTCATCAGCAGCAGGACGCGGTCGCGCCGGAACCGCACCCGCAGGCCGAGCTTTCCGGCGGGTGTCTTCCCCGTGGCCCCGGTGGTGTCGCCGTGCGCCGCCGGGGGTTCTCCTGGGGTTCGGCCTCGGTGTCGGTCCGAGGCACCGTGCTGTGGGACACGGCGGTTCTCCTTGCCTCGGTACCCGGTCAGCCGGCCGCCGAGCCGTTCTCGTCGAGGATCTTCCGGTACCAGTCGCGGAGTTCGTCGCCGCCCTTGCTCTTCCAGTCGGAGACGGCCCGCTGCACGTCGCTCACCTTCTTGCGGCCGCGTACGACGTCGTCCTCCAGCTGCTCGAAGTCGTTGGAGAGGTTGGTCCAGCGGGCGGGTTCGGTGATCTGCATGCCGTAGAAGGACGGCTTCCTCGTGAAGGCGCCCATCCGCTGCTGCCACTCCACCTGGCCCTTGGCGACGTCGGGGAAGTCGGGGTGGGCGATGGTGGCGGCGGGGCTCGCGACCATCACATAGGCGTTCAGCACGTCGATGTTGCCCTGGTCGGTCTTGGTGGGCACGCCGTCCTTGACGATGTAGTGGGTGCCCTCCACGCCGTAGTTGGTGGCCATGTACTCCTTGGTGCCGTACGGCGCCGCGGTGACGTTGGCGACGGCCAGCACGTCGCGGATCACGGCCTCGGAGGCCTTCTTGTTGATGAAGGCGAAGATGCCGGCCGGGTTCTGCGCCCACAGGGCGGGGTCGCCGCCGTCGTGGCCGAAGATGTCCATGCCCCAGATCTTGAACTCGGGGTTCTGGGTGGCCTGTTCGGCGGTGCGGCTCCACCACTGGGAGGTGTCCTGGTTGTAGATGAGGAACTCACCGGCGGCGAACTTGGGTCCGGGGTCAGTGGCGTTGCTCTTGCCGAGTTCGGCGTCGGGGTGCACCACGCCGGCGGCGAACAGCTTGCGCGTCCACTCCAGGGCCTCGAGGTACTCCTCGGTCTCGATGCGGTGGATGAGCTTGCCGTCGGTCTCGTTCCAGCCGAGGGACTTCTCGTTGCCGGAGAGCACGCCGAAGGCGTTGAAGGCGGTCCACTTCATGTCCAGGCAGGCCCAGCGCTTGGCCTTCGCGTTGGTGGCGTCCTTGGCCAGTGCCAGGAACTCGTCGCAGGAGCGGGGACTTCGTAGCCCTCCTGCTCGAAGATGTCCTGGCGGTAGAGCGGCACGATGCCGGTGACGTACGAGGACGGCATGGGCAGGCCGCGCAGTTTGCCGCCGAAGATGGACCGCCGCCAGGCGTCGGTGGGGATGGCCGCGAGGTTCGGGTACTCCTTGACGGCGTCACCGGAGAGATAGGGGCCGAGGTCGGCGAACTTGCCGATGATGGCGCTGGGTATCTTTCCCGTCATGTTCCAGCCGGGGACGACCACCACGTCGGGCACCTCGCTGGAGGCGAGGACCGCGCCGAGCTTCTGGTCGTAGGTGTTGCCGTCCTGGTTCTGCCAGACCACGTCGACGCCGATGAGGTCGTTCATCGAGGTGTAGTAGGCGTTGTCGTCCTTGGGCGGGGAGCCCCAGAACGGCGACATGACGGTGACCTCGCCGCCCTTGCCGAGCTTCTTCGGCACCGATGTCTTCAGGCCCGCCAGATCGAGCTTGGCGGTGAAGCCGACGGCCGAACCGTTCTTGCCGGGGATGTCGGGCGTGACCACGTTGCTCGCCACATACGCCGGGAGGATCTTCCTGGCGTCCTTGTTCGACGTGGTGCCGTCCCGCGAGCCTCCGTCGGACCCGCCGCACGCGGCGAGCAGCGGCATTCCCCCGCCACCGCCGCGGTGGCGACCGCCGAGGAGGCGAGGAAGCTTCTCCGGCTCGGCCCGGAGGACGTGGAGGCGGCGTTCGGCGTCATTGCGTCAACCCTTCATGGCGCACCAGGACACCCGGCGGTGGCCGTCGGCTGCGGTGTCTTCAGTGGAACTGGCTGAGCCGAAGCGGTCGTTCGGCGGAAGGTGCGCCGGAAAGGCGGGCCTCACAGTCGAAGCGCTTCGATGTGGTGCGAGGTTAAGTGAACACCCAGGGGCACACAAGGGTCACATCCAAGATTCCTCGGATGTATGCGTGATCGCGAGCCGGATGAATCACGGAGCGTTCGCAGGCGAGACGTCCGGTCTGTTGCGCTCGAATCCCTTGACACCCGCCCCCGCCCCGAATGAGCATCGAAGCGCTTCGAATGCGCCTCGCCGCTCCATCCCGAGGGAACACCACGTGACCGCAACCACGCCGCCCACGCCGCCTTTCCGCGATACGAGCCTGCCGATCGCGAAGCGCGTCGACGACCTTCTGTCGCGGCTCACCCTCGACGAGAAGACCGGATTTCTGCACCAGTTCGGTCCGGCCGTCGAGCGGCTGGGCGTCGCCGCGTTCCGCACCGGCCAGGAAGCCCTGCACGGGGTCGCCTGGATGGGTCCGGCGACCGTGTTCCCGCAGGCCGTCGGCCTGGGCGCCACCTGGAACGAGGAGCTGGTGCGCCGGGTGGGCGAGGCGGTGTCCCGCGAGGCCCGTGCGATGCGGGTCCGGGACGAGCGCGTCGGCCTCAACGTCTGGGCGCCGGTGGTCAATCTGCTGCGCCACCCGCTGTGGGGCCGCAACGAGGAGGGCTACTCGGAGGATCCGCGGCTGACGTCGGCGATCGCCACCGCCTACACCCACGGCCTGCGCGGCGACCACCCGCTGTACTGGCGCACCGCCCCCGTGCTGAAGCACTGGCTGGCGCACAACAACGAGCAGGAGCGCGACACCACGTCCAGCTCCGTCCGTCCGCGCGTGCTGCACGAGTACGACCTGCGTGCCTTCCGCGACACCGTGGAGGCGGGCACGGTGGCCGGGGTGATGCCCGCGTACAACCTGGTCAACGGCCGCCCCAACCACGTATCCCCGTACCTGCGGGAGCAGTTGCGCGCCTGGACCGAACAGGACCTGCTCGTCTGCTCGGACGCCGGGGCGCCGTCCAACCTGGTCGACTCCGAGCACTACTTCGACACCCACGAGGAGGCCACCGCGGCGGCCCTGCGGGCCGGCGTCGACAGCTTCACCGATCACGGCACCGACAGCTCGACGATCATCGGACGTGTGCGGGGCGCGCTGGAGCGGGGACTGCTGACCGAGGCCGACCTCGACACGGCCGTACGCCGTCAGCTCTCCGTACGGTTCCGGCTCGGCGAGTTCGACCCGGGCGCCGACCCGTACGCGGGGAAGCAGCCCTTCGACACCCCGGAGCACCGGGCGCTCGCCCAGGAGGCCGCCGAGCAGGCGATCGTCCTGCTGCGGAACGAGGACCTGCTGCCGCTCGCCCCGGACACCCGGATCGCGGTCGCCGGACTGCTGGCCGACGAGTGCAAGCTCGACTGGTACAGCGGCAGCCTCATCCACCGCTCCACTCCGCTGGAGGGGCTCTACGAGCGTTTCGGCGCCGACCGCGTGGAGTTCGCCGAGGGCGTGGACCGGGTGCTCCTGAAGACCTCCGCGGGCACCTTCCTGCATGTCCCGCCGGCGCCCGAGGCCCCCGAGCCGGCCCGTGGCGCCGAGGGCGCGCTCGACCCGGCACTGCTCGCGGGCCGCACCGACCTGCCGCCGCTGACCGCCGGGCCGGCCGGCAGCGAACTCGCCCTGGCCGACTGGGGCGAGGGCGTGCTCACGCTGCGCGCGCCCGACGGCCGCTATCTCTCGGTCGCCGAGGACGGGTACGTCCGCGCCTCCGCCGACCAGCCGGGCGGCTGGATCGTGCGGGAGACGTTCCGGCTGGAACCGCACGGGGACGGTCACCTCCTCAGGCATGTGGGGACAGGACGCCATGTGCGGGTCGCCGCCGACGGCGTGAAGGTTGCCGAGGAGGATCCGGAGGTCTTCGAGCTGGTCGTCACCGAGCGCGGGGAGGACGCGGTCACCCGTGCGGCGGCCCGCGCCGACGTGGTCGTGGTGGTCGCCGGCAACGATCCGCACATCAACGGCCGCGAGACCGAGGACCGTACGACGCTGCGGCTGCCCCCAGCAGGAGCGGCTGCTGCGCGCGGCCCGCGCCGCCAACCCGCGCACGGTGCTGGTGCTGACCTCCGCCTACCCGTACGCGGTCGACCCGGCGGACCTCCCCGCGATGCTGTGGACCGCGCACGGCGGCCAGGCGGCCGGCACCGCGCTGGCCCGGGTCCTCGCCGGTGACGTCTCACCCGCCGGGCGGCTGCCGCAGACCTGGTACGCCGACGACGCGGATCTGCCGGACCTGCTGGACTACGACGTGATCGGCGGCCGGCAGACCTATCTGTACTTCGAGGGGACACCGCTGTTCCCCTTCGGCCACGGACTGTCCTACGGGGCCTTCTCCTACGGGGAGTTGACGGCCGGAGTCGACGGCTCCGCGGTGCGGGTCTCGTTCACCGTCACCAACTCTGGGGATGTCACCGCGGACGAGGTGCCCCAGCTGTACGTCCGGGCCGTGGACCCGTCGGTCCCGCGTCCGCGCCGTGAGCTGCTGGCGCACCGGAGGGTGGGGCCGGCGCCCGGGGAGACGGTGGAACTGTCCTTCGTCCTGCCGCTGTCCGCCTTCGCGTTCTGGGACGTGGCCGTGGGCCGGTGGCGGGTGGAGCCGGGGGCGTACGAGCTGCTGGCCGGTGCGTCCAGCGAGGATGTCCGCTCCCGGGTCACGCTCACGCTGGACGGCGAGCCCGCGGCCCCCGTGCGGTGGCCGAACGCGGTCTGGACGGGGCCGACTTCGACGAGCAGAGCGGTGTCGAGATCGTCGACCGGGCCAGGACGGCGGGCGACGCGGTCACGGCCGTGGGCGGGAAGGAGGGTGAACTCCTCTTCCGCCGCTGCGACTTCGGTGCCGGGGTGACGGAGGTCGCCGTGGCGGTGTCCGGTGAGGGGTGGTCGAGGTGTCGGTGGGTGACGGGCCGGTGCTCGCGTCGCTGTCACCGTCGGCGCCCACGTCGGGCCCGTACGACTACATCACGCTCCGCGCGTCCTTCGCCGTCGTCGACGGCGCGCACGACGTGCGGGTCCGGCTGCGCGGGCCGCTGCGGCTGGCGCGGGTCGGCTTCTCCGGCTGAGCGTCCGGGGAGGCCGACGACTCGGGAAGGGGCGCCCGGCATCGTGGACATCGAATGCCGTTGGCGAATCCGCCGGGCCCCCGCTCCGGCATCACGATGGGAGCGTTTCTCCCGGAGAAGTACCGCGCAGGCGGCGTCACGCTTGGAGAAACGCTCCCATCACCGAGCGGTGACTGCGCCAACGGCATCCGGGGACATCGGTGCCGGGATCCTGACTCTCCCGGTGGATCCGTTCAGGCCGCCGCGCGCAGCCTGCGCCGGGCTTCCATCAGCGCGAACCCCAGCAGGTTGGGGCCTCGCCAGCGTTCCGGGTCCAGTGCGCCCTCGTCGCCGGCCGCGAGGCCGATGCCCCAGACCCGGTCCACCGGGCTGGCCTCGACCAGGACGCGGTCGCCGGTGTTCAGGAGGAAGCCGCGCAGGTCGGCGTGGGCCGTGAACTTGTGCAGGCTGCCTTCGACGACGACGGTGAAGCGTTCGCGTCGCCAGGTCGCTTCGTCGAAGCGGCGTACTTGGCGTCCCGCCTTCTTCGCCTGTGCGGGGTGAGCGGCGGCGAGGATCGTCCGCTCTGCCTCCGGGTCGTCGAAGAGGCGTGCCTTCGCGGCCATCATCCAGTGTTCGGCGGTCGCGTAGTGCTTGCCGTCGACGGTGAACGGGGATGGCCACCACTGGCTGAGGCAGGTGGGGCCGATGCGGCCGTCGGGGAGGGGCGGTGGCCCCAGAAGTGCAGGTACTTGACCTTCGTACCGGTCCGGACCGCCTCGATCAGGGTCTCGTGTGAGTTCATCGGTGCCTCCGTGCGTGTGTGATGCGCCCCCGCCGCCCCTTCCCGTCCCGACCCCGGGGGCTGCGCCCCAGACCCCCATCGGCCCTTCGGGCCTCGTCCTCAAACGCCGGACGGGCTGATTTCCAGGCCCCGTCCGGCAAAACCAGCCCCTCCGGCGCTTGAGGAGCGGGGGTCCGGGGCAGCGCCCCCGGGGTCGGGACGGGAAGTGGCGGCGGGGGCGGAAACCCGTCGTCTCCTCCACGCCGGAGTCTCCCAGCCCCCACTGACACCCCGCCCCGCCTTTTCCGTCACCCCTCACCCCGCCAACAGATTTCGTCGCGTAACCAAAATTCAACAACGGAATCCCTTGTTGGACTCCCTCCCTCTGCCAGGATCGGCACTCAAATCGAGCCAGCGCCACGCCACCCCTCGGGCACGGAGGACAGCGACATGCACACCCCGGACGGAGCCCAGTTCATCGCCGGCCGCCCGGCCAAGGGCACCTCGGGCCGTACCCACACGGTCGTGAACCCGGCCACCGGCGAGGACGCGTACACCTACGAACTCGCCGGCACGGACGACGTCGACGCCGCCGTCACCGCCGCGCGCCACGCGCTGACAACCTGGGCCGCAGCCACTCCCGCCGAACGCTCGGACACCCTGCGCCGCTTCGCCGAAGTCGTCGCCGACCGCGCGGAGGACTTCGCCCGCACGGAGTCGCTCCAGTGCGGCAAGCCGCTGAAGCTGACCCGCGAGTTCGACGTCCCCGGCACCATCGACAACATCGCCTTCTTCGCCGGCGCCGCCCGCCACCTCCAGGGCCAGGCGGCCGGCGAGTACTCCGGCGACCACACCTCCTACGTCCGCCGCGAACCCATCGGCGTCGTCGGCTCCATCGCCCCCTGGAACTACCCCTCCAGATGGCCGCCTGGAAGATCCTCCCGGCGATCGCGGCCGGCAACACCGTCGTCCTCAAGCCCGCCGAGCTCACCCCGCTGACCTCACTCCTCTTCGCGCAGGCCGCGACCGACGCCGGAATCCCGGACGGTGTGATCAACATCGTCACCGGCACCGGCGGGGAGGCCGGCGAGCACCTGGTCGGCCACCCCGGTGTGGCCATGACCTCCTTCACCGGCTCCACCGCCGTGGGGAGGCGGGTCGCCGAGATCGCCACCACCACCGTCAAGCGCCTCCACCTGGAACTCGGCGGCAAGGCGCCCTTCCTCGTCTTCGACGACGCCGATCTCGACGCCGCCGTCAACGGCGCGGTCGCGGGCGCGCTGATCAACACGGGCCAGGACTGCACGGCCGCCACCCGCGCCTACATCCAGCGTCCGCTCTACGACGCGTTCGTGGCGCGCACCGCCGCCCTGATGGAGACGGTCCGGCTGGGCGACCCTTCGCCCCCGGCACCGATCTCGGCCCGCTGGTGTCGCACGCCCAGCGCGACCGGGTGGCCGGCTTCGTCGACCGGGCGCGTGCCTACGCACGTGTGGTGACCGGCGGCGAAGCGCCTCTGGGCGAACTGGAGTGCGGCGCGTACTATCTCCCCACCCTCATCGCCGGCGCCCCGCAGGACAGCGAGGTCGTGCAGTCCGAGATCTTCGGTCCGGTGCTGGTCGTGCTGCCCTTCGACACCGACGACGAGGGCATCGCGCTGGCCAACGACACCCCGTACGGACTCGCCGCCTCCGCGTGGAGCAGGGACGTGTACCGGACGGGCCGCGCCACCCGCGAGATCAGGGCCGGGTGCGTGTGGATCAACGACCACATCCCGATCATCAGCGAGATGCCGCACGGCGGATACCGGGCGTCCGGCTTCGGCAAGGACATGTCCGCCTATTCGTTCGAGGAGTACACGCAGCTCAAGCACGTCATGTTCGACAACACGGCGGTGGTCCGCAAGGACTGGCACCGCACCGTCTTCGGGGACCGATAGCAGCCAGGCCGACCGACCCGCGGCCATCTCCCGAAAGGGCACCACGCGCATGGAGCAGTACGAGCCCGACCGCCTCTCCCCGGCCCAGGTGGCCGCCATGCGGCGCAGCCTGCGCGGCGGCAGGGCGGCCCTGTCCCGCCGTTCGCTGCTGCGCGCCTCCGCGGGCGGGGCGCTCGCGGCCGGCGGACTCGGTGCGCTGAGCGGCTGCGGCATCCCCGCGGCCGGCAACACTCAGGGCGGTGTCTCCGCGGAGGACCACTCGCGGGAGGAGAAGACCGTCAGCTTCTCCAACTGGACCGAGTACATGGACGTCGACGACAGCGGGCGCGCGCACCCCACGCTGGACGCGTTCACACGGCGTACGGGCGTCAAGGTCAAGTACACCGAGGACATCAACGACAACACCGAGTTCTTCGGCAAGATCAAGCCGCAGCTGGCGGCGGGCCAGGACACGGGCCGCGACATCATCGTCCTCACCGACTGGCTGGCGGCCCGCCTGATCCGGCTCGGCTGGGTCCAGAAACTGGACCCTCGCATCTGCCGAACGCCTTCACCCATCTGTCGGCCCAGTTCCGCAACCCCGACTGGGATCCGGGACGCGCCTACTCGTATCCCTGGCAGGGCATCTCCACGGTCATCGGCTACAACAAGAAGGCGCTCGACGGCGTGGAGGTGCGCACCCTCTCCGACCTGCTGGACCATCCGAAGCTCAAGGGCCGGGTCGGTCTGCTCACCGAGATGCGTGACACCGTCGGCATGACCCTGCTCGACCTGGACAAGGACCCGGCGAAGTTCGCCGCCGACGACTACGACGCGGCGATCGCCCGTCTGCAGAAGGCCGTCGACAAGGGGCAGGTCCGCCGCTTCACCGGCAACGACTACACCGCCGACCTCACCAAGGGCGACCTCGCCGCCTGTCTCGCCTGGGCCGGTGACCTCGTCCAGCTCAAGGCGGACAACCCGGACATCGATTTCCTGATCCCGGACAGCGGCTATCTGACGTCCAGCGACAACATGCTGATCCCCAACAAGGCCCGGCACAAGACGAACGCCGAGCGGCTGATCGACTACTACTTCGAGCCGAAGCCGGCCGCGCGGCTCGCCGCGTACATCAACTTCGTCTGTCCCGTCGACGGGGTGAAGGACGCTCTCGCGGAGATCGACGAGGACGCGGCGAACAACCCGCTGATCCTGCCCGACCGGGCCATGCAGTCCAAGTCCCGTGCCTTCCGCTCCCTGAGCTCCGAGGAAGAGACGGAATTCGAAGAGAAGTTCGCGAAGCTCACTGGGGCGTGACGAGATGAAGACGACCGAAGACACCAGCACGGCCGGCCACGGCGGGGACGTCCGTCTGACCGGTATCGGCAAGACGTACGGCTCCTTCACCGCCGTACACCCCTGGATCTGACCGTGCCGCAGGGCTCGTTCTTCGCCCTGCTCGGCGCGTCCGGCTGCGGCAAGACCACCACCCTGCGCATGATCGCCGGCCTGGAGGAGCCCACGTCCGGCACCGTCCACCTCGGCGACCAGGACGTCACCGCGCTGCCGCCGTACAAGCGGCCGGTGAACACGGTCTTCCAGTCCTACGCCCTCTTCCCGCACCTCGACATCTTCGAGAACGTCGCCTTCGGGCTGCGCCGGCGCGGCATCAAGAGTGTGCGGAAGCAGGTCGGGGAGATGCTGGAGCTGGTCCAGCTGGGCGAGCAGGCCCGTAAGAAGCCCCATCAGCTCTCCGGTGGCCAGCAGCAGCGGGTGGCGGTGGCCCGCGCGCTGATCAACCACCCGAGGGTGCTGCTGCTCGACGAGCCGCTCGGCGCCCTGGATCTGAAGCTGCGGCGTCGGATGCAGCTGGAGCTGAAGCGCATCCAGACCGAGGTCGGCATCACGTTCGTGCATGTCACGCACGACCAGGAGGAGGCCATGACCATGGCCGACACGGTCGCAGTGATGAACGCCGGCCGGGTCGAGCAGCTCGGCTCCCCGCCGACCTGTACGAGAACCCGCGCACCACGTTCGTCGCGAACTTCCTCGGCACCTCGAACTTCATCGAGGCCGAGGTCGACTCGGCGTCCGGCGGGGAGCTGGTGCTGAGGGCGGGCGGCGGCAAGCTGGTGCTGCCCGGGGCCCGCAACAGCGCGGCGACGACGACCGGCGGGAAGGTGCTGGTCGGGGTGCGCCCGGAGAAGATCTCCCTGACCCACGCCGACGACGCCGGCCAGATACCCGGCGGCCGCAACCGGATCACCGGGCGGATAGCCGACTCCAGTTTCATCGGCGTGTCCACGCAGTTCGTCGTCGACAGCCCGGTCTGCGCCGGCTTCGAGGTCTATGTGCAGAACATCGACCGCGACGCCCGGCTGGTGCCCGGCGCCGAGGTGGTCCTGCACTGGAGCCCGGAGCACACCTTCGGTCTCGACGCCGCCCAGTCCCTGCTTGCCGGGACCTTGGGCTCCGCGGGCGCCGAGCCGGTCGGGGAAGAGGCCGCCCGATGACGACGGCCACCGAGGCGCCGCCCCGGGCGCCCGCCCCGCCGGAGCGGAGACCACCGCGCGGGCGGCGCGGCTGGACGCCGTACTGGCTGCTGCTGCCCGGTCTGCTCTGGCTGGTCGTGTTCTTCGCCCTGCCGGTGATCTACCAGGCCTCCACATCCGTGCAGACGGGCTCCCTGGAGGAGGGCTACGAGGTCACCTGGCACTTCGCCGCCTACTGGGACGCGCTGTCCGAGTACTGGCCGCAGTTCGTCCGCTCGGTGCTCTACGCGGCCTCCGCGACGGTGCTGTGTCTGCTGCTCGGCTACCCGCTCGCCTATCTGATCGCGTTCCGCGCGGGACGCTGGCGCAATCTGATCATGATCCTCGTGATCGCGCCGTTCTTCACCAGCTTCCTGATCCGCACCCTCGCCTGGAAGACGATCCTCGCCGACGGCGGACCGGTCGTCGGCGCCCTGGACACGCTGCACGTCCTGGATGTCACGGCGTGGCTGGGCTGGACCGTCGGCGACCGGGTGCTCGCCACGCCGCTCGCGGTGGTCTGCGGTCTGACGTACAACTTCCTGCCCTTCATGATCCTGCCGCTCTACACCTCGCTGGAGCGCATCGACCCGCGGCTGCACGAGGCGGCGAACGATCTGTACGCCAAGCCGTCGACCACCTTCCGCAAGGTCACCTTCCCGCTGTCGATGCCGGGTGTGGTCTCCGGGACGCTGCTGACCTTCATCCCGGCCACCGGCGACTACGTCAACGCGGACCTGCTCGGCTCCACCGACACCCGCATGGCCGGCAACGTCATCCAGACGCAGTTCCTGAGGATTCTCGACTATCCGACGGCCGCCGCCCTCTCGTTCATCCTGATGGCCGCGATCCTCGTCGTGGTCACCTTCTACATCCGCAAGTCCGGGACGGAGGATCTGGTCTGATGCCCTTCGTCAACTGGCTGAAGCGCCGGCTCGTCGTGATCGCGGGGCTGGCGACCCTCGCCTATCTCCTGCTGCCGAACGTCGTCGTCACGGTGTTCTCCTTCAACAACCCGAAAGGGCGCTTCAACTATCAGTGGCAGGAGTTCTCCACCGAGGCGTGGCGGGATCCCTGCGGGGTCTCCGGACTGTGCGGAGCGCTGACGCTGAGCCTGCGGATCGCGCTGTGGGCGACACTCGGCGCCACCGTCCTCGGCACGATGATCGCCTTCGCGCTGGTGCGTTACCGCTTCCGCGCGCGCGGCGCGGTGAACTCGCTGATCTTCCTGCCGATGGCGATGCCCGAGGTCGTCATGGCGGCCTCGCTGCTCACCCTGTTCCTCAACATGGGCGCCCAGCTGGGCTTCTGGACGATTCTGATCGCCCACATCATGTTCTGCCTCAGCTTCGTCGTGGTCGCCGTGAAAGCGAGGGTGATGTCCATGGACCCGAGGCTGGAGCAGGCCGCGCAGGATCTGTACGCCGGCCCGGTCCAGACGTTCCTGCGGGTCACGCTGCCGATCGCCGCCCCGGTATCGCGGCGGGCGCGCTGCTCGCCTTCGCACTCTCCTTCGACGATTTCATCATCACCAATTTCAACGCCGGTTCGACCGTCACGTTCCCGATGTTCGTATGGGGCTCCGCGCAGCGCGGAACTCCCGTGCAGATCAATGTGATCGGTACGGCCATGTTCGTGATCGCCGTTCTGCTGGTGCTGGTCTCGATGGCCGTCGGCAATCGCCGCAGTCGGCGGAAGGCGTGAAGCACCGTGGGGAGTTGACATCATGGCCCCTGACGCCATGAGCCGCTGGACCGGATCCTTTCCGAGGCCCGGCCGGCCGCCACCGGCATGCCGACCACGGCCGGGTAAGTGTCACCGGCCGGGGTCACCAAGGCGCCCGGCTGCCCGGCCGAGCGCACGAGCCGCGGCTCGTGGGTGCGGGCTGATGCGTGGTCGGTCAGCTGGGAGCGGTCCGGGGGCCGGGCGTTCCAGCGGGCGTTCGACGGCCGCTTCGGCCGAGCGTGAGCCGTAGGCAGAGCAGCAGCATCGCGCCGAGGCACCAGCTCGCCGCCACGTCCAGCGGCCAGTGGTAGCCCCGGCGCACCAGCCCGTACGAGACGCCGGCCACCAGGGCGGCGCAGAGGACGACGAGCGGACGGCGGACGGCCGGTGACCGCAGCAGCGGAAGCAGCAGCAGTGTCGCCGCGCCGTACGCCACCACGGCCGTGGCCGTGTGCCCGGAGGGGTAGTAGCCGACGGCCGGGGGCACGGCGGGGGTGCCGGGCCGGTCGGTCCACGCCTTGAGGGCACGACCAGCACCGGCACCAGCGCCATCGCCAGCAGCCCGGCGGCGGGCGGCAGCCACCAGCGGTCCGCCCCCGTGGCCCGTCCGTGCCGGGCGACGTACACCAGCGCGATCAGCAGGACCGGTACGGCGATCTGGACATTGCCCAGGTCGGAGAGGAGTTCGAGGCCCGGTCCGGGTGGACCAGCTCCCGGCTGAGCCGCTCGTCGAGGACCGTCAGCGGGCCGTCGGCGACGATCTGCCAGGTGATCAGCGCGAAGAGGACGAGGAGCGGTCCGAACAGCAGCATGCCCCACAGCTTCGCAGGTGGGGTGCGCGAACGCCGAAGGGCCGGCGCAAGGGGGTGAGCGCCGGCCCTTCGGGGAACGGCTTGCCGTGTCAGGTGCCCGGGTGGCCGTCCTGATCGGAACGCCGCGCGCCCCGGGGGTTTGGGGCGGGCGACCGTCCGATCGTGAGGAGACCCGAAGCCCCTTGAGGCCCCGGTTCGTGTGCGCGAGGCACGACCAGGCCGAAGCTGGGGAAGCCCCGTCCTGAACCCGTCCACAGTCCCCTGTGGACGGGGTGTATCTCTCATCCGCTGAGAAACCTACGGCAGGGGTGGCCCCGCGACAGGCCGAACGGGCTCCTGTCATCCACCTCGCACACCTTCTTCACACCCTCTGCCGCCGGCCTCTCCCCGCGCCCCGTCCGGGGCGGCTCACCTGCCCCGATACGGGCTCAGATGCGCGTGAACGCCTGCTCGATGATGTCGAGGCCCTCGCCGAGCAGGTCCTCGCCGATGACCAGCGGGGGCAGGAAGCGCAGCACGTTGCCGTAGGTGCCGCAGGTCAGGACCAGCAGGCCCTCCTGGTGGCAGGCCTTGGCCAGCGCGGCCGTCGCCTCGGGGTTCGGCTCCTTGGTGTCGCGGTCCTTGACCAGCTCGATGGCGATCATCGCGCCCCGGCCGCGGACGTCGCCGATGATGTCGAACTTCTCGGCCATGGCGGTCAGGCGGGCCTTCATGACGGCCTCGATCGCCTTCGCCTTCGCGTTGAGGTCGAGCTCCTCATCGTCTCGATCGCGCCGAGCGCGCCCGCGCAGGCCACCGGGTTGCCGCCGTAGGTGCCGCCCAGGCCGCCGGAGTGCGCGGCGTCCATGATCTCGGCGCGGCCGGTGACGGCGGCGAGCGGCAGACCGCCGGCGATGCCCTTCGCGGTGGTGATCAGGTCGGGGACGATGCCCTCGTCCTCGCAGGCGAACCACTGGCCGGTGCGGCAGAACCCGGACTGGATCTCGTCGGCGACGAAGACGATCCCGTTGTCCCTGGCGAACTCGCTGATCGCGGGCAGGAAGCCCTTGGCCGGCTCGATGAAGCCGCCCTCGCCGAGCAGCGGCTCGATGATGATCGCGGCCACGTTCTCGGCGCCGACCTGCTTGGAGATCTGGTCGATCGCCTGCGCGGCGGCCTCCGGGCCGGCGTTCTCCGGGCCGGTCGGCCAGCGGTAGCCGTAGGCGACCGGGACGCGGTACACCTCGGGCGCGAACGGCCCGAAGCCGTGCTTGTACGGCATGTTCTTCGCGGTCAGCGCCATGGTGAGGTTCGTACGGCCGTGGTAGCCGTGGTCGAAGACGACGACCGCCTGCCGCTTGGTGTACGCCCGCGCGATCTTGACGGCGTTCTCGACGGCCTCGGCGCCGCTGTTGAACAGCGCGGACTTCTTGGCGTGGTCGCCCGGGGTCAGCTCGGCGAGCGCCTCGGCGACGGCGACGTAGCCCTCGTACGGCGTGACCATGAAGCAGGTGTGGGTGAAGTCGGCGAGCTGCGCGGAGGCACGGCGTACGACGGCCTCGGCGGAGGCGCCGACCGAGGTCACGGCGATACCGGAACCGAAGTCGATCAGGCGGTTGCCGTCGACGTCCTCGATGATGCCGCCGCCCGCGCGGGCGGTGAACACGGGCAGCACGGAGCCCACGCCCTGCGCGACCACGGCGGTACGGCGGGTCTGCAGTTCCCGCGACTTCGGGCCGGGGATGGCGGTGAGGACGCGGCGCTCCTGCGGAAGTGCGGTCATGCGGGGCTCCTGGGGGTGTTTTCCGGACGCTTTCGTTCTTTTCTCGCAGGCTAGGGCGGGGAGCGAAGGGTGGGCATGCTCCATGTGGGCGCTGTCCGGGGTTCCGCGTTGTCCGCGATGGACATACCCCAGCCGCGGGCAGTCGTGCCGCTGGGGCGGCAGCCAGAGGGAAGCACGATCCCCACCACCAGCGGTCAGGCCACCCGGACGCCCCCCAGCCGCGGGCAGTCGTGACCCTGGGGCGGCGCCAGAGGAAAGCACGATCCCCACCACCAGCGGTCAGGCCACCCGGACGCCCCCAGCCGCGGGCAGTCGTGACCCTGGGGCGGCACGGGTGGGCGCGGCGGCACCCGCGAATACGGCCAGGTGAAACCCACCCCGTCCGGCCCCCGGCCACGTATGCGGTGAACTCGCCCTGTCGGGGCGTTAGATTGGCTCGCTGATGGTGGACGGAGCGGCAGCTCAGGGGGCAGGGCGATGAACGACGACGGTACCCAGGACGCGCGGGGCACGCACGCGAACCCCGTACCGCGCCCGGCCGGCCCCCGGACATCCCGGCGGCGCCCCCACGCCCGCCGCAGGCGCCCCGCACGCCCCCACCCCCGCGGCAGTCCCCCGTCACCGCCTGGCTCGACGAGGAGAGGCCGGCCGCCCGGCCGGGGATCTGGCGGTTCGGCCACCGCCCCAAGGAGATCCGCGAACGCATCACCCCGGTGACCGTCGCCGGCATGCTGATCCCGGTCGCCCTGGCGCTCGTGGTGTGGTCCCTCTGGAGCAGCGGCTACTTCCCGTACAAGTCCACCCTCATGCGGGTGTTCACTCCGGACGACTGGTGGTACGAGCTCTCGCTGGTGCCCCGGCCGGTCGAGGGACGGACCGTGACCCTCCCGGGGAGCACGCCCGGCTGGTCGCCGACGGCATCCTCTTCGGCGCGCTCGTCTGCGGGGTCGCCGTGCTCGGCAGCTGGCGTGCCATCGTCCGCCACTACCTCGACCGTCTGCCCCGCCCGGCACAGCTCCTGATCTCCGGCTGCCTCGCCCTCCTCACCCTCGGTTTCGTCTTCCCCGACGCCATTCCGGGCCTCGGCTGGTTCGAGCTGCCGGTCCTGGTTCCGCTGCTCTCCCTGACGGCCCTCGTCACGGACAGCTACCAACTGATGGCCTCCCCTTCTTCACGTACTCGCTGTACACGGCCGTCACCCTGCTGGTGCTGTGGCCGTTCGCCCGCCTCGGGGCTGGCTGCCGTACGCCAGGAGCTGTTCGCCCCGCCGCGGACGGACACCGCAGCCGGGACCGTGCCCGACCGGCCCCGCTCCCAGTGGCCCGCCCTCCGCGACGCCGGACAGCACGAGGCCGCGGAGCTGCTCACCACCGAGGTCGCCGGGGGCCGTGCGAACGACGTCGACTGCGCCCGTGTCGAGCACGCCTTCACCGTGGCCCGGCGCGACGCCACCCTGGCGGCCTTCAGCGACACCGTGCTGCGCCAGGGCGGCGCGGCCTGGACGCATCCGTCCGGCGCCCGGGACCTGCCGCACCGGTCGGCCCGCCACGACCTGCTCGCCGGCCAGGTGCGCATCGGCCGCTGGGTGGCGGCCGAGCGTGCTCCCCAGCCGTACCACGACGCGGGCGCGGCCCTCGGCCCGGACGTGCTCGGCACCTCGCTGCTCGCCGTCGGCCCCTCCGGGTCCGGCAAGACCCGCACCCTCGTCGAACCGGTCACCGAGGCGCTCGCGCTGCAGGCGCTCACCGGCCGCTGTGCCGTCGTCGCCGTCTCCGCGGCCGGGAGCCGGCTCGGCGCGGACGACTCCTTCGACGTGATCGTGCGGATCGGTGATCCGTCCTCGGTGCACGATCTCGACCCGTACGCCGAATCCGACGATCCGGACGAGGCGGCCGCGATCCTCGCGGAAGCGCTGACGGGAGACCTGGACACGGCCGGCACGCGGGGCGCCGCCACCACGCTGGCCCAGTTGCTCGGCCCCTTCCGGACGGTACGCGGACGCTTCCCCACCCTGCCGGAGCTGCGCGAGCTGCTGGAGGGCGAGGAGGAACCCTGACCCCGCTGCGGGAGGAGCTGGCCGCGAGCGGGAACGACGTCATGCGCCGCGAACTCGACGCGCGGCTGCGGCAGACCGGTACGCCGGGCGACCCGGGCCGGGTCCTGGCCGACCGGCTGGCGCTGCTGAACCGGCCGGTGTTCGCGGACTTCTTCGGCGGGGGCGGCCCCGGACGGCCGTTCTCCCTGCGCGCGGTGGCCCACCACCCCTGCGGGTACGGATCGATCTGCCGGAGCGCGGCCACGAGGAGGCCGGCCGGTTGATCACCCGGCTGGTCCTCGCACAGTTCCACGCCGTCGTACGCGAGAGCCGGCGGGCCCACTTCGCCTGCCTGGTCCTGGACGACGCGACGGGCACGATCACCGCGGAGTCGGTGCGCCGCGTCCAGCGGCTGCGGTCGCAGAACGCGGGCGTGCTCCTCGCCCTGCGGGCGATCGGTGACGTCCCCGAGGCGCTGCACGGTCCGCTCTACGGCGCGGTGGGCTGCCGTATGGCGTTCTCCGGTGTCACCACCTGGGACGGCAACCGGTTCGCGCAGACCTGGGGCACCGAGTGGGTGGAGACGACGGAGGTCGCCAAGCACACGGTCTTCGCGGACCAGCCGATGACCCGTTTCCTCCACGCGCTGCGCAAGCGGCTGACGGGCAAGGCGGTGACCACGGACGCGGTCACCGTGAAGCAGGTCGAGCGGGAGCGCTGGTCGGCGTCCGAGCTGGCGCACTCCGTGCCGCCCGGTCATGCCGTGCTGTCGCTGACGACCGTCGAGGGTGATCACGCGCCGCCGCTGCTGGTGGATCTGCGGGGGTGAGCTGTCCGATCGGGCGGCCCGGGACCGTACAGTGAGGCAGAATCGACACAGGCCGTTCATACGTGGCGGCCAAAAGATCACCGAGTTCTCACACACCCGACGCAGACCGAAGGCTCAAGGCACCCATGCCCCCGACGCTCGCCTCGCTCGTCCACCACTCCGCGCTCAAACTGACCGTGCGCGCGGGTGAGGACGGCCTCGACGTGCCGGTCCGCTGGGCGCACGCCAGTGAGCTCGCCGACCCCGTGCCGTACATGGAGGGCGGGGAGCTGCTGCTGATCACCGCGCTGAAGCTGGACGCGGAGGACCGGGAGGCGATGCGCCGCTATGTGAAGCGGCTGTCGGGCGCGGGAGTCGTCGGGCTCGGTTTCGCCGTCGGCGTCCACTACGAGGACATCCCCGACGCCCTCGTCGACGCGGCCCGCGCGGAGGGCCTGCCGCTGCTGGAGGTGCCGCGCCGCACCCCGTTCCTCGCGATCAGCAAGGCGGTGTCCGCGGCGATCGCGGCCGATCAGTACCGGGCGGTGACGGCGGGCTTCGCGGCCCAGCGGGAACTGACCAGGCAGGCGCTGACCGAGGGCCCGGAGGGACTGCTGGCCGCGCTCGCCGCGCAGGTCGACGGGTGGGCGGCGCTGTACGACGCCTCGGGCGCCCTCGTGGCCACGGCACCGGAGTGGGCGGTGCGGCGGGCCGCGCGGCTCACCCCGGACGTGACCCGGCTGCGGGAGCGGCCGGCGCCCGCTTCCTCGGTGGTGGCGGGACCGGAGAACGATGACCGGGTGGAACTGCACTCCTCGGCACCGGCCGGCGTCCCCGCGCGGCGCTCGCCGTCGGTACGGCGGCCGCCCTGGGCACCGCCGAGCGGTACGCGGTGCACTCGGCGATCGCCCTGCTCACCCTGACCACGGAACGCTCCCGCTCGCTGCACGCCGCCGAGCAGCGCATCGGCGCCGCCGTGCTGCGCATGCTGCTCGCCGGGGAGCCGGACCACGCCCGCGCGGTGGCCGGGGACCTGTACGGCGGTCTGCTGGACGCCCCGTTCCGGATCATCGTGGCGGCGGGGAGCGAGGGCAACGGTGACGCCCTCGGGGTCCTCGCCGAGGTGGCGGAGTCCGCCGCCGCCCGCTCCGGGAGGTGGTCCTGGTGGTGCCGGAGGGGACCGGCTGGTCATCCTGGCGTGCGACGGCGGTGCCGCCGTGGCCGCCTGCTGCGACCACGCCGCGCTGCGGAGGCGTCCCGCAAGACGGACGACGACGAACTGGTCGTCGGACTGTCCGCGCCGGCCGGACCCATCGCCGCGACCGCCGCCTACAAGCAGGCCGGCCAGGCGCTGTCGGTGGCGCGGCGCCGGGGCAGGGTGCTGGTGGAACACGAGCACATGGCCGCGGGCTCGGTCCTGCCGCTGCTCGCCGACGACGCGGTCAGGGCCTTCGCCGACGGACTGCTGCGGGCCCTGCACGAACACGACGCGACAGGCCGCGGCGACCTGGTCGCCTCCTCCGCGCCTGGCTCTCCCGCCACGGCCAGTGGGACGCGGCGGCAGCCGACCTGGGCGTCCACCGCCACACCCTCCGCTACCGCATGCGCCGAGTCGAAGAGATCCTCGGCCGCTCCCTGGACGACCCGGACACCCGCATGGAGCTGTGGCTCTCCCTGAAGGCCACGACAACGGAGTAGAACGACCAAGCCCGCCCCACCCAGCCCGTCCGGCGTTCGCGGACGAGGCCCGAAGGGCCGAAAGGGGGTCCGGGGGCACAGCCCCCGGGGACGGATGGGGGTACCTCCCGCTCGAGCGAAGTCGAGAGTGGGGAGGGAAGGGGCGGCGGGGGCGAGAACAAAAAACCGAACCCCACCCGCCAAACCGTAGAACCCACCCACCCGCACCACTACGACTCGGCCAAACTGCGGCCCCGGCCCCCGCCCTACCGTGGACCCAGCACCACCCACCCACACCCCAGCCCGCGGAAAGGCCGGTCCCCGCACATGACCCCCACCACCCCTTCTGGCTCGCCGGCCGCCAGGCCACCGGCGACACCACCCTCGACGTCACCTCCCCTGGGACGCCCGCACCGTAGGCACGGCAGCCATCCCCACAGCCGCCCAGATCGAAGAGGCCGTAGCCACCGCGCACGCCGTCCGCGAGGACTTCGCCGCCACCCCGCCCACACCCGAGCCGCCGCCCTCGACCATGTGAGCCGCCGCCTCACCGAGCGCACGGAGGAAATCGCCCGCCTGATCTCGGCCGAGAACGGCAAGCCGGTCAAGTGGGCCCGCGGCGAGGTCGGCCGCGCCGTCTCCGTGTTCCGCTTCGCCGCCGAGGAGGCCCGCCGCTTCAACGGCGGCGACGCCCAGCGGCTGGACACCGACGCCGGCGGCCGGGGCCGGCTCGCTCTCACGCGCCGCTTCCCCAAGGGCGTGGTCCTCGGCATCGCGCCCTTCAACTTCCCCTCAACCTCTGCGCCCACAAGATCGCCCCCGCGATCGCCGCCGGCGTGCCCATCATCCTCAAGCCGGCCCCGGCCACTCCCTCTCCGGTCTGATCCTCGGTGAACTGCTCGCCGAGACCGAGCTGCCCGCCGGCTCCTGGAGCATCCTCCCGGTCCCCAACGACCGCATGCCGGCCCTGGTCCAGGACGAGCGCCTCCCGGTCATCTCCTTCACCGGCTCCGAGACCGTCGGCTACGCGATCATGGACTCGGTGCCGCGCAAGCACTGCACGCTGGAGCTCGGCGGCAACGGCGCGGCCGTCGTCCTCGCCGACTACGCCAGCGACCAGGACCTGGACTGGGCCGCGCAGCGCATCGCGACCTTCTCCAACTACCAGGGCGGCCAGTCCTGCATCTCCGTGCAGCGGGTGATAGCCGACGCGTCCGTGTACGACCGGCTGCTGCCGCGCATCGTCGCCGCCGTCGAGGCGCAGGTCACCGGCGACCCGAACGACGACGCGACGGACGTCGGTCCACTGGTCGACGAGGCCGCCGCGCGGCGGGTGGAGTCCTGGGTCGAGGAGGCCGTGACGGCCGGCGCGAAGCTGCTCACCGGCGGCAAGCGCGACGGCGCCTCGTACGCGCCGACCGTGCTCACGGACGTACCGGCCGATGCGACGATCGCCTGCGAGGAGGTCTTCGGACCGGTGCTGACCGTGCGGAAGGTGGACGGCGAGGAGGCGGCCTTCGCGGCCGTCAACGACTCCAAGTACGGCCTTCAGGCAGGGGTGTTCACCCACGATCTGCAGACCGCGTTCCGGGCCCACCGGGCCCTGGAGGTCGGTGGCGTGGTCATCGGCGACGTGCCGTCCTACCGGGCCGACCAGATGCCGTACGGCGGTGCCAAGCAGTCCGGTGTGGGCCGCGAGGGCGTGAAGTTCGCGATGGACGACTACACGTACGAGCGCGTGCTGGTCCTGACGGGCCTCGCGCTCTGACACACCCCGCCGGACAGATCAGCGGAGGACGGGGCGGTGACGACCGGGCGACGGGCGCCGTAGTGGTCCTCGTCGCCCTCCGGTCCTCCCCTCAGTTGCTGGCCACCGTGATGCCGATCGCCAGCAGGACGATCACGGCGACGCCGAGGACGAGGCCGATGATGCCCATGATCAGGCCGGCCTGGGCCTGTCCCTGGTTGTCGGCCAGGCCCCGCTCGGCCTTCTGGCGGCCCTTGACGCCGAAGACGATGGCGAGGATGCCGAGGACGACGGAGACGACGCCGTACAGGCAGAACAGGCAGCAGGCCAGGATGCCGAGCACCATGGCGGCGACGCCCATGCCGTTCTCCCGCTGCGTCGGCATGCCGGGCCAGCCGTAGCCCTGCGTGTAGCCGGGGTAGCCGTAACCGCCGGGTGCGCCGGGGCCGTTGGGCCCGACGGGCGGCGGAGGCAAGGCGGCGCCGGGAGCACCGGGAGCACCGGGAGCACCGGGAGCACCGAAGGCAGCGGGCGGTATCGCGCCGCCCCCGGCCGGCGGAGCGAAACCGGCGCCCGGCATTCCGATGACGGTGGGCTGGTCGTGCACGGACGGCTGCTGCGGCGCGGTGAATCCGTCGGCAACGGTCGGCGTGGCCGGCGCCTGAGGCAACCGCCCGCCACCCGCCGTACGGTCCTTGTCCAGTGAGGTCCGGTGGTCCGGGGCCGCCCAGGGATCGTGGGCGCCCGTGTCTCCGCCCGGCTGCGTCGCGTCGGTCATCTGGAGTTCCCCTGGCCTTCGGTCGTCCGGCCATGCTACGGCGCCGCCGGCCCGCCCCGGCCCGCGCCCCCGCTCCCGCCGCCTACGATGACCCCGAGTCACCGATCAGCCGATCAGCCGCGTCCCACCGCGTCCGCGCGGTCGAAGGGGCGCCGTTCCGGGGAGGAACCTTGACCGAACGTCTTGTCGACCCGCGCGTCCCGCGCGATCTGCACGCCTTCATCGCCGGGCTGCCGAAGGCCGAACTGCATGTGCACCACGTCGGGTCCGCCTCCCCCACATCGTCTCGGAGCTGGCCGCACGCCACCCCGACTCCAAGGTTCCTCCGACCCCGAGGCCGTCGCCGACTACTTCACCTTCACGGACTTCGCCCACTTCATCGAGGTGTACCTGTCCGTCGTCGACCTGATCCGCACCCCCGAGGACGTACGGCTGCTGACCTACGAGGTCGCCCGTGAACTGGCCCGGCAGCAGGTGCGGTACGCCGAGCTGACCCTCACCCCGTTCTCCTCCACCCGGCGCGGCATCGACGCGAGGGCCTTCATGGACGCGATCGAGGACGCCCGCAAGGCGGCCGAGACCGAGTTCGGGACCGTGCTGCGCTGGTGCTTCGACATTCCGGGCGAGGCCGGTCTCGAGTCCGCCGAGGAGACCGTACGGCTCGCCACCGACGACCGGTTGCGCCCCGAGGGGCTGGTGTCCTTCGGTCTGGGCGGGCCCGAAATCGGCGTGCCCCGGCCGCAGTTCAAACCGTACTTCGACCGGGCGATCGCCGCCGGTCTGCACTCCGTGCCGCACGCCGGTGAGACCACGGGACCGGAGACGGTGTGGGACGCGCTGGGCGCGCTGAGTGCGGAACGCATCGGGCACGGCACCAGCTCCGCCCGCGACCCCAAGCTGCTCCAGCACCTGGCCGAGCAGCGCATCCCGCTGGAGGTGTGCCCCACCTCCAACATCGCCACCCGCGCGGTGGCCAGCCTCGACGAACACCCGGTCAAGGAGTTCACGCGGGCCGGCGTCCTCGTCACCATCAACTCCGACGACCCGCCGATGTTCGGCACCGACCTCAACAACGAGTACGCGGTCGCCGCGCGGCTGCTGGAACTCGACGAGCGGGGTCTGGCCGGCCTGGCGAAGAACGCGGTCGAGGCGTCGTTCATGGACCCGGCCGGCAAGGCACGGCTGGCCGCCGAGATCGACGCCTACACCTCGGCCTGGCTCACCTCCTGATCACCCGCGAAGGGCCGCCATGCACAACGTGACCGCCGTGGCGCACCGCGGCGACCCCTACCGCTTCCGCGAGAACACCCTCGCCTCGCTGCGGTCCGCGCTCCGCCTGGGCGCGGACACGGTCGAGACCGACGTACGCCTCACCCGCGACGGTGTCCCGGTGCTGCTGCACGACCGCACCCTGAAGCGGCTCTGGGGGTACGACCGTCCGCTGTCGTCACTGACGTGGGAAGAGGTGCGCACGGTCACCGGCGGCGGGGTGCCCACGCTCTCCGAGGCGCTGGCGGCGACGGACGGCGGCCGGATGATGATCGACCTGCCCGGCACACCGGACGTCCGCGCGGTGCGCCGTGTCGTGGACGTCGTGCGCGAGCGGGACGCGCGGGACCGAGTCCACTACTGCGCGGGCGCCGCCGCCATGCTCGCCGTGCGCGCGGCGGACCCGTCCGCCGAGATCGCGCTCACCCGTACGACGGTGGCGCCGGTCCGCGCCGGTCTGCTGGAGGCGATCCGGCCGCGCTGGCTGAACTACCGCTTCGGCCTGGTGGACCGCGCCCTCGCCGACCGTGTGCACGACGACGGCCGGCTGCTGTCCGTCTGGACCCCGGACACCGGTCGCTCCATGCGCCGGCTGCTGGCCCTGGGCGTGGACTCGATCACCACCAACCGGGTCGACGTGCTGTGCGCGCTGCGGGACGCACGGCGGGCACCGTAGGGGCGATCCCCGACAACTGCACTGCTTTATCAAAGCAGTTGGTCGAGGATGCGCCAGGGCGGCACTCCTTCCCGACGACGATCCGGGAGCGGCCCGCACGGCCGGAGGATGATCACGTCCCCTCCGCCGAACTCCCCGAGGAGCAGCCGATGCACGCCCGCCGCCGCACCACCCTTCTCGCCGCCTCCGTCGTTCTCGCCCTGGGGGCGGGCCCGTTGGCCGCGCCCGCGTTCGCCTCCCCACGCCACGCGCGCCCGTGTGCACCACCGCGCCGGCCCATCAGGCGCTCTGCGAGGCGATCGGAGGGCTCCCCGACGCGAGCACCACGGCCGCACTGGTCCGGATGGCCGGCAACGAGGGTTCCTGGCAGGGTACTTCGGGAGTGCGTGACCTCCGGAGCGGCGAGGCCACCGACCCGGACGCGCGGTTCAGGGCCGGTTCGACGACGAAGGTGGTGACGGCCGCCGCCGTCCTCCGGCTCGCGGCGCGGGGCGACGTCGACCTCGACGCGCCGATCGAGCGCTACCTCCCCGGCCTGCTGGGCCCCGAGTTCGAGAAGCCCGTCACCGTACGGAACCTGCTGAACCACACCAGCGGCATCCAGCCGGGCGTCGGCTGGGGGCCCACGTTCGAGGAGCAGTACGCGCACCGCTACGACACGCTCAGCCCGCGGCGCGTCGTGGAGTCGGCCGTCGCGCGGGGACCGGCGTTCGACGCCGGCGATCAGCAGCAGTACCTCAACATCAACTACACGGTCCTCGGCCTGCTGATCGAGAAGGTGACCGGGCGGCCGTACGCCTCCGAGGCGGCCCGGCTCGTACTGCGCCCCGCCGGAATGCGGGACACGTACTTCCCCGGCTCCGACCCCCGTATCCGCGGGGCGCACCACCACGGCTATCAGCAGGTCGAACGGCCGGACGGGACGACGGGGCTGGTCGACGTCACCGAGTGGAACGTGGCCGACCGCTGGGCGGCCGGGGACATGATCTCGACCACCGCCGACCTGGAACGGCTGATCACCGCCCTCTTCAGCGGAAGGATCGTGCCCGAACCGCAGTTGCGGGAGATGGTCACGGTCCCGGCGGACATCGAGGGCGCCGCCTACAGCGCGGGCCTGACCCGGCTGGAGATCGGGGGCACGGTCTACTGGGGCAAGAGCGGCGCCCGCCCCGGCTACAGCACGCTGATCGCCGCGACCGAGGATCTGAGCTTCACCCTCGTGTACGCGCTCTCCGACACCGACGCGAAGGACGAGTCCCCGAACCCGGTCGCCGACCGGATCAGGGAGGCCGCCCTCTCGTAGCGGGAGCGGGTGCGGGGCCGACGTGAGCGCGTCGGGACGCTCGCTTTCCGGCGCACCGGGGTCACGCCGAATGCGATGAGTTCCCCGCACCCTGATGGGGCACGGGGAACCGCGCGACCAGCCACGACGGACCCGCGGGGACCGGCGACGGGCCGGACCGGTCAGGGAATCAGGCGTCCAGGGACGTCATCACGTGCTTCACCCGCGTGTAGTCCTCGAAGCCGTACGCCGACAGATCCTTGCCGTAGCCGGACTGCTTGAAGCCCCCGTGCGGCATCTCCGCGACCAGCGGAATGTGCGTGTTGATCCACACACCCGAAGTCCAGCCGCTTCGACATCCGCATCGCCCGGGAGTGGTCCTTCGTCCACACCGAGGAGGCCAGCGCGTACGGGACCCCGTTGGCGTACGCGACGGCCTGGTCCTCGTCGGTGAAGGACTGGACGGTGATGACCGGGCCGAAGACCTCCTTCTGGATGATCTCGTCGTCCTGGCCGAGCCCCGCGACGACGGTCGGGGCGTAGAAGAAGCCCTTGTCGCCGACGCGCTTGCCGCCGGCGACCACGCGCGCGTGGGCCGGCAGCCGCTCGATGAAGCCCTCGACCTGCCTGAGCTGATTCGGGTTGTTCAGCGGGCCGTAGAGCACGTCCTCGTCGTCCGGCATGCCGGTCTTCGTGTCGGCGGCCGCCCTGGCGAGCGCGGTGACGAACTCGTCGTGGATCGACTCGTGCACGAGGACGCGCGTGGCGGCCGTACAGTCCTGGCCGGCGTTGAAGAAACCGGCGACGGAGATGTCCTCGACGGCCTTGGCGATGTCGGTGTCCTCGAAGACCACGACCGGGGCCTTGCCGCCCAGCTCCAGGTGGACGCGCTTGAGGTCCTTGGACGCCGACTCGGCGACCGACATGCCCGCGCGCACCGAACCGGTGATGGAGGCCATCGCCGGGGTCGGGTGCTCGACCATCAGCCGGCCGGTGTCACGGTCTCCGCAGACGACGTTGAAGACGCCCTTGGGCAGGAGGGAGCCGAGGATCTCGGCGAGCAGGACCGTGGACGCCGGGGTGGTGTCCGAGGGCTTCAGGACGACGGTGTTGCCCGCGGCGATCGCCGGGGCGAACTTCCATACGGCCATCATCATCGGGTAGTTCCAGGGCGCGACCTGCGCGCAGACACCGATCGGCTCACGGCGGACGAAGGAGGTGAGCCCCTCCATGTACTCGCCGGCCCCTTGCCCTCCAGCATCCGCGCCGCGCCCGCGAAGAAGCGGATCTGGTCCACCATCGGCGGGATCTCCTCGGTGCGGGTGAGCCCGGTGGGCTTGCCCGTGTTCTCCACCTCGGCGGCGATGAGTTCCTCGGCGCGCTCCTCGAAGGCGTCCGCGATCTTCAGCAGGGCTTTCTGGCGCTCGGCCGGGGTGGTGTCCCGCCAGCCGGGGAACGCCTCGGCGGCGGCCGCCATCGCGGCGTCCACATCCGCCCGGCCGGACAGCGGAGCGGTCGCGTACGCCTCGCCCGTCGCGGGGTTGACCACCTCGGTGGTCCGGCCGTCGGCGGCGTCCCGGAACTCCCCGCCGATGTAGTTGCGCAGACGACGCAGCTCGGTGCTCACTGCAGTCCCTCCTGGTGTTCCTTGTGGGTGTCCGAGGTGTCTGGGGTGTCGAGAAGGTCGAGTGTCCAGCCTCTGAGACACCCACCCTAGACCGACGGCTGTCGATTTCAACACCCCGCCCGCTCCAATCCTGCGAAATCCGCAAGCGGAGGTGCCCCAGACAACGAAATGCATCGATCGAGCCTTGCGAAACTGCCGATACGTCGTGCACAGTGGCACCGTGGCCAGTCGAAGCGCAGACCCCAGGGACTCCCGCGAGTCCAAGAACGGCGGCCGTCCTCAGCTGGACGCCGTCTCCTCGGCATCATCGAGCAGCTCCAGGAGGACGGCCGCCGGCCGTACGCCGCCATCGGCAAGGCCGTGGGCCTGTCGGAGGCGGCCGTGCGCCAGCGCGTCCAGAAGCTGCTGGACCAGGGCGTGATGCAGATCGTCGCCGTCACGGACCCGCTCACCGTGGGCTTCCGCCGCCAGGCGATGGTCGAGGTCAATGTCGAGGGCGACGTGGAGTCCGTGGCCGACGCGCTGACCGCCATGGACGAGTGCGAGTACGTGGTGATGACCGCGGGTTCCTTCGACCTCATGGTCGAGATCGTCTGCGAGGACGACGACCACCTGCTGGAGGTCATCAACAGACGCATCCGGGCGGTGCCCGGGGTGCGCTCCACCGAGAGTTTCGTCTACCTCAAGCTCAAGAAGCAGACCTACATGTGGGGAACCCGATGACCGTGAGCAGCGACCGCACCGAGGACCTCAGCAGGTCCGCGTACGACCACCTGTGGATGCACTTCACCCGCATGTCCTCGTACGAGAACTCCCCGTGCCCACCATCGTCCGGGGCGAGGGCACCCACATCTACGACGACCGGGGCAGGCGCTACCTCGACGGCCTCGCCGGGCTGTTCGTGGTGCAGGCGGGCCACGGCCGTACGGAACTCGCGGAGACCGCGTTCAAGCAGGCCCAGGAACTGGCCTTCTTCCCGGTCTGGTCCTACGCCCACCCCAAGGCCGTGGAACTCGCGGAGCGGCTCGCGCACGAGGCGCCCGGCGACCTCAACAAGGTCTTCTTCACCACCGGCGGCGGCGAGGCGGTCGAGACCGCCTGGAAGCTCGCCAAGCAGTACTTCAAGCTGACCGGCAAGCCGACCAAGTACAAGGTCATATCCCGTGCGGTGGCCTACCACGGCACCCCGCAGGGCGCCCTCTCCATCACCGGCCTGCCGGCCCTCAAGGCCCCGTTCGAGCCCCTCGTCCCGGGCGCGCACAAGGTGCCCAACACCAACTTCTACCGGGCGCCGATCCACGGCGACGACCCGGAGGCGTTCGGCCGCTGGGCCGCCGACCAGATCGAGCAGCAGATCCTCTTCGAGGGCCCGGACACGGTCGCGGCCGTCTTCCTGGAGCCGGTGCAGAACGCCGGCGGCTGCTTCCCGCCCCCGCCCGGCTACTTCCGGCGGGTGCGCGAGATCTGCGACCAGTACGACGTACTGCTCGTCTCGGACGAGGTCATCTGCGCGTTCGGCCGGCTCGGTACGACCTTCGCCTGCGACAAGTTCGGGTACGTGCCGGACATGATCACCTGCGCCAAGGGCATGACCTCGGGCTACTCCCCATCGGCGCCTGCGTCGTCTCCGACCGGCTCGCCGAGCCGTTCTACCAGGGCGACAACACCTTCCTGCACGGCTACACCTTCGGCGGCCACCCCGTCTCGGCGGCGGTCGGTGTCGCCAACCTCGACCTGTTCGAGCGCGAGGGCCTCAACCAGCACGTCCTCGACCACGAGGGCGCCTTCCGCGCCACCCTGGAGAAGCTGCACGACCTGCCGATCGTCGGCGACGTCCGCGGCAACGGCTTCTTCTACGGCATCGAGCTGGTCAAGGACAAGAACACCAAGGAGTCCTTCGACGCGGAGGAGACCGAGCGCGTCCTGTACGGCTTCCTGTCGAAGAAGCTGTTCGAGAACGGCCTGTACTGCCGGGCCGACGACCGCGGCGACCCGGTCGTCCAGCTCGCCCCGCCGCTGATCTCGAACCAGGAGACCTTCGACGAGATCGAGCAGATCCTGCGTGCGACCCTCTCCGAGGCGTGGACCAGGCTGTAACCGCTCCGATCATTCACTTGGATGATCAACACCGGCCCCGGTGCCGCCCGTTCGAGTGAGAAACGGGCGCCCGGGGCCACGTGCTGTCCGGCGTCCCGCCCCGGCCTGCCTAGCGTGCCCAGTGACCGATCGGCGCTGCCTTCGTTCCCCCGGACGGGGATGACCCGAGTCGCGCACGGCATTTCCGATCCGAACCGAGGTGTACGCCATGGTGGCCCCACCGGACAACGACGTGCTCTGGGCGCGAGCCCTGCACTACCGGTACGACGACGGCTCGCCCGGCCTGAGCGGGGTCTCGCTCGGCGTCCGGGAGGGCGAGATCCTCGCCGTCGGCGGCCCGCGCGGCAGCGGTAAGACGACCCTGCTGCGCTGTCTGTCCGGCCTGGTGGCCGCGCGGAGCGGCGAGGTCTGGTTCAACAGCGTGCCCGTACACACCATGAGCCCCGGCCTGCGGGAACGGCTGCGCCGGGACCGCTTCGGCTGGATCGACCCGGAGCCGGCGCTGGTGCCCGAACTCACCGTCTGGGAGAACGCCGCCCTGCCGCTGATGCTGCGCGGCACCGGCCGGCGCCGGTCCAGGACGGCGGCCCTGGAGTGGCTGGAGCGCCTCGACATCGGCGACAGCGCCCGCAAGCACCCCGAGGAGCTGACGCAGGCGGAGCGGCAGCGGGTGTCCATCGCCCGCGCCCTCGCCCCGGCGCCCGCGGTGCTGTTCGCCGACGAGCCGACCGCACCGCTGCACCGCGCCGACCGCGCCCATGTGCTGCGCACGCTCACCACGGCGGCCCGCTCGCACGGCATCACCGTCGTCCTCGGCACCCACGACACGCAGACGGCGGCCCTCGCCGACCGCAGGGTGTCGCTGCTCGACGGGCGGAGCGTGCGCACCGTCCATCTGCCGCCGGTCCCCGGGACGGCCGAGACGGAAGGCCGGGCGGCGTGCTCGCTCTCCGTCTGACCCGAGGGGCCCACCCCGCCGTCCGGCTGCGCCGTCTCCTCGTCGCGGCCGCGTCCGCGGGCACGGGCTTCCTGCTGCTGAGCGCCCTCGGCCATGCCATGGGCACCCCGGACCCCGCCGCCTCGGCGCTCCGGCTGGCCTGGTGCGCGGTGCCGCTGGCGGCCACGGTGTACTTCGCGATCGCGGTCGCCCGCACCGATCCGGGCACCCGGCCCCGGCCCGGACTGTCGGCGATCGGGCTCGGCCCGGCCCGGCTGATGGCGGTCTCGGCGGCCACCACGGCGCTCTCCTGCGCGCTGGGCTCCCTGCTGGCTCTGCTGGTCTTCCTCCAGTTGCGCGGCGACCTCGCGGGGACGCCGTCCGGCGGCGCCACGACGGACTTCCTCGCCGCGGGCACGCCGCTGCCACTCCCGGCGGCCCTGACGCTGCTGGCCCTGGTGCCGCTGAGCGCGTCGGCGGCGGTCGCGGTGACGCTGCGGCCGCGCGAGCCGGTGACGGGCACGGCCCGCGCGGTGCCGGCGTACGGCAGGTTCGGCGCGTACCGGCGTACACCGGTGCGGGAGTCGTTCGGGACGTACGGGCGGTTCGGGAGGCAACTGGCGACGGCCGGGCGGAGCAGGCCCCCACCCCCACGGTGGAGCCGGCCACGGAAGCCCAGACGCCCGCCGAGGCCCCGCCCGCCGTGCCGCTCGCGCCGCCGTCCGGGCTGCCGTGGGGCATCGCGGTGCTGGCGGTGGGTCTTGCCGTGGAGGCGTTCGCGAGCCGTACCGGCGTACCGGGTGACCGGCCGTCCGCGCTGCTGGGGCTGGCCCTGACCGCCGTCGGTCTCGCCCTGGCCGGTCCCGGCCTCACCCATCTGTGCGGCAGGCTGTTGCAGACGGTACGGCCGGGCGCGCTGCGGCTGCTGGCGGGGCGGGTCCTCATGACCGAGGCCACCCGTATCGGGCGCCCGCTGGGCGTGGTCTGCGCGGTGCTGTCGGCCGTGTACTCCCTCGCCTCGCTGCACGAGCGCGAGGACACCCCGCCGGGCCACTGGTCGCGCTCGGGGTGGTGCTGGTGGCCGGGTGCACGGTGGCGACGCTGCTGACGGCCGCCGTCGAGGCCCGGCAGGCCCGCGCCGGCACCACGGCCGCGTTGCAGCGCCTCGGGGCGGCGACGGGGACGCTGCGCAGGGCCGCCGCCCTTCGCGCGGGCGCGCTGCTTGCCCTGTTCGGGCCGCTCACGCTGATCGTGGCCGAGCTGTCGGCGTGGCCGCTGGCCCGCTGAAACAGGTCCGCGAAAAGGATCTCCGCGGACCGATGAGTTCCGTACGGGCCCCCGGTCCACCCCTCGAACGCCACGGAACCGAATGGGAGAGACCACGCCATGTACCAGCAGATGATCTTCGTGAACCTGGCCGTCGACGACCTCGAGGCCTCGAAGAGGTTCTTCACCGAGCTCGGCTACTCGATCAACGCGCAGTTCAGCGACGAGACCGCCGCGTCGGTCGTGATCAGCGACACCATCGTCGCGATGCTGCTCACCCGGCCGAAGTACGCGGAATTCACCAAGAAGGAACTGGTGGACGCCACCAGGAGCAGCGAGGTGCTGCTCGCGCTGAGCGCCGAGAGCCGCGAGAAGGTGGACGAGCTGGCGGACAAGGCGCTCGCGGCGGGCGGCTCGGTCGCCGGCGAGCCCCAGGACCACGGCTTCATGTACGGCCGCTCCTTCGACGACCTCGACGGCCACACCTGGGAGATCGTCTGGATGGACCCGGCGGTGGTGGAGGGCTGAGAAACGGTGCGGGCTGGCATGGCGGGTGCGGACGAGTCCCGCCCATGCCGTCCCTCACCCGGACCGTGAGACAGAGACGCTCGAGGAGTTCGACGCGATCGTCCCGCCCGGGGCACGCCCTCCGGATTCCGTGTCCAGTCCGGGCTTCGCCTGGTTCCGGCGGACCAAGGCGGACGCCGACATCTTCGGCTCCATGCTGCGCGCGGTGCACGACGGCTCCATGTCCGACGCCCTCGACGAACTCCGGCGCGGAGCACGGTGGTTCTACGGCCACGAGCCGCCGAACGCGTTCGCGTCGCGCGGTGAGCCCACTCCCATGACGCTGGTGGACCGGGCGCACTGGACGGAACGGCTGCCGGCCCGGCCGTTGCCGACGTCGCTCGCGCGGGAGCGGTCGATGGGGGCCCGGATCGCCCTGGTTGACCGGATCAAGGAGGCTCCCGGAGGTCTTGAAACGTCTGACTGGTTAATAAGAAGGCAAAGCCCTGGCTCGCAGTAGGCATATGCGTTGACACTACTTATGCGCCGCTTATAGACCTGGGAGTCACACGGGAGTGCTGATGCTTCATCAACACTCCCTCAACCCCCGCATTTGCGCTTTCCCGTAAAGGACAAACGTGGCAGTTCTGTCCGTATCCCGCCGTACCGTCGCGCGCTCCGTGCGCGCCCTCGGTGTCGTCTCCGCGTCCGCCGCGCTCGCGATCGGCGTCGCCGGTAACGCCGCGGCCTGCAACATCAGCGAGTTCTCGGCCGAGGCCAAGTGTGACGGTGACAAGGGCATCATCACCGTCACCGACAAGGACCCGGCCGGCGTCCCCGCCACCATCACCGTGTTCCTGCAGGACAAGCAGGTCGGCCAGCAGGTGGTCAAGGGCACCCGTGAGGGCACCACCATCACCTTCGAGGAGGACTGGAAGCCGAACGCCGAGTACCGCATCCACGTCGAGGCGAAGCCCTACGTCAACGAGGACATCAAGGGGAACCTGACGACCCCCGACACGGGCTGCAAGAAGGACGAGGAGCAGCCGCCGGCCGAAGAGCCGGAGCCGACCCCGTCGCAGTCCTCGACCACCCCGGCCGAGGAGCCCGAGCAGCCGGCCCCGTCGGCCTCGGAGAGCGAGAGCGAGAGCACCGCTCCGGCCGCGGAGACCTCGAACAACGCGCCCTCCCCGGCCGGTGAGTCGAACCTCGCCGAGACCGGTGCCGACTCCAACACCGGTCTGATCGCCGGTGTCGCGGCCGCCCTGGTCGCGGTCGGCGGTGGCGCGGTCTTCTTCGGCATGCGCCGCCGCGGGGCGAACAGCACGAGCTGACGCCTCACGGAGACACCCGGTGGCCCGTCCCCTGCCCGGGGGCGGGCCACTGCCGTCGCCGGGCCGCTCAGCCGAACGTCGCCCGTTCCAGCCAGAGTTCCAGCAGCTCCCGGTCGCCGTGCGTTTCGAGGCCGGGGGCGTCCAGCGGCAGCCTGCGGTAGAAGGCGAGCAGGACGGAGGTGAGCGGGCCGCGCAGGGCGACGGTGGCCTTCTCATGACCGCGCCGCCAGGAGACACCCTCCTCACCCAGCTCGATCACCCACTCCGAGTGGACCTCCGGCCGGGTACCGGTGGCGTGCAGATGGATGGTGCGCCGGGGCCCGCGCAGCTCGTGCACCGCGTCGTCCGGGAGCGTCCGCTGCGCCCACTCCACGATCTCCAGCCACTCGTCGACCGCGTCCGCGGCGATCTCGGGCGCGACCTCGTACGGCAGCCCGGCGGCCAGGGTGGCGTCCGCGCGGTGGACGGTCACCTCGTGCGTCATACGGCGGGCCCAGAACCCGGCGTTGCCGATCCCTGCCCAGCTCCACATCTTCGCGTCCGGCCCGGCCTTCCGCAGCGCGCCGACGAGCAGCTCGCCCGACTCCGCCAGCCAGGCGTCCAGGGCGGCGGGATCGCCCCGCTCATCGGGCCCGGCGGACCCCGGCACCCGGTCCTCGGGGACGTCGTCCTCGGCCCCGGTCCGGACGATGACCTCCACCCAGCGCAGCGCTCCGCCGACATGCCGTACCAGCTGTTCCAGGGTCCAGTCGGGTGTGGTGGGCACGGTGCGGGACAGATCGGCGCCGGACGTCACGACCGTCCGCAGCTGTCCCACCTGGTGTGCGATCTCGTCGCAGTAACGGTCGTGCGGGAGGGTGTCATGCCGCTCACCCTAGGCAGCCGCCCTCACCCCAGCACAACGATTTCCGCCGCGTCGAACTCCACACCGGCCTCGTCCCCGACCTCCGGCGCGGAGCAGAGCGCGCAGGCCGCCTCCAGGCGGGGCGCCTCCTCGGGCTGGAGGCGGACGGCGACGTGCGTGCCGCGGAACGTACGGGCGGCCACCGTGCAGCGCAGGCCCTCACCGGCCGGGACCACACGTACGCCGGCGGGCCGGACGAGCAGCGTCCGGGTGCCCTGCGGGGAACCCTCCGGTACGGGAACCTTGCCCCAGGGGTGATGGCGACACCGTCGGCGACCGTCGCCTCGACGACGTTCTCGAAGCCGAGGAACCGGGCCACGAAGGCGTCGGCGGGGTGCTGCCACACCTCAAGTGGCGTACCGGACTGGGCGATCCGCCCGTCGCGCATCACCACCACCCGGTCGGCCAGCGCGAACGCCTCGCCCTGGTCGTGGGTCACGGCGAGCACGGTGGTGCCCAACCGGCCGAACAGCTCGCGCAGTTCGACGACCAGCCGCTCGCGGAGCGACCGGTCGAGCTGGCCGAGCGGCTCGTCGAGCATCAGCAGCCGGGGGCTGGGCGCGAGGGCACGGGCGAGCGCGACGCGCTGCTGCTCACCGCCGGACAGCGCGGCGACGGCCCGCCCGGCCGCGTCCGGCAGACCCACCAGGGTCAGCAACTCCGCACCCGGTCGGCCTGTTCACCGCGCGAGGCGCCGTGCATCCGCAGGCCGAAGGCCACGTTGCCGCCCACGTCCCGCTGCGGGAAGAGCTGGTGGTCCTGGAACATCAGCCCGACTCCCCGCCGGTGCGCGGGCACGCCCGACTGGTCGTGTCCGTCCAGCGCCACCCGCCCGGAGTCGAGGGGCTGGAGTCCGGCCACCGCCCGCAGCAGCGTGGACTTGCCGCTGCCGCTGGGGCCGAGCACACAGACGATCTCGTGCTCGGCGACCGCCAGGTCGACGGCGTCCAGCACGGCCCGCCCGCCGAAGCGGACGGTCGCGGCCTGAAGGCTCAGCAGCATCTAGAACTCCCCGGTCCGGTCGGTCCGCAGCCGCTCCAGCACGAGCAGCGCCACCGCGCACACGATCATCAGAATCGTCGACAGGGCCATCGCCTGGCCGTAGTTGAGCTCCCCGGGCCGCCCCAGCAGCCGCGCCACAGCGACGGGCAGCGTGGGGTTCTCCGGACGCGCGATGAACACCGTCGCCCCGAACTCCCCAGTGACACCGCGAAGGCGAACCCGGCCGCGATCAGCAGCGCCCGCCGCACCAGCGGCAGGTCCACCTCCCGCCACGCCCGCCAGGGCGACGCCCCGAGCACCGCCGCCGCCTCCCGCAGCCGTACGTCCACGGCCCGCAGCACCGGCAGCATCGTCCGTACGACGAAGGGGACGCCGACCAGCGCCTGCGCGAGCGGGACCAGGATCCAGGAGGCGCGCAGATCCAGCGGCGGCTCGTCGAGGGCGATCAGGAAGCCGAAGCCGACGGTCACCGCGGACACCCCGAGCGGCAGCATCAACAGCGCGTCGAAGCCGCGCACCAGCCGTCCCGCGTCCCGCCGGGTCAGCGCGACGGCGGCGAGACCGCCGATCAGCACGGCGATGGCGGTGGCGGCGACCGCGTACCGCAGCGAGTTGCCGACCGCCTCGATCGGCGCGACCAGGAACACTCCCCGTCGTCGAGGGTCAGCGCCCGGTAGTAGCCGAGCCCGGCGCCGCCGAACGACCGCTGCACCAGCACGGCCAGCGGCAGCAGCAGCAGGACGGCGACGGTGGCGACGACTCCGCCGAGCAGCACCCACTGCCCGGCGCCACGCGGCCGGCGTGCGGTCAGCGAGGCGTCCACCAGGCGCAGCGCGGTCTCCCGGCGCCGTACGGTCCAGGCGTGCAGGGCGAGGATCGCGCCCACGGCGACGAACTGGATCATCGTCAGGACGGCGGCCGTTGACAGGTCGAAGATCTCGGAGGTCTGCCGGTAGATCTCCACTTCGAGGGTGGAGAAGGTGGGCCCGCCGAGGATCTGCACCACACCGAAGGAGGTGAAGGTGAACAGGAAGACCATCAGCGCGGCCGCCGCCACGGCGGGCCCGAGCGCGGGCAGGGTGACGGTCCGCCAGGCCGCGAACCGGGAGGCGCCGAGCATCCGCGCCGCCTCCTCCTGCCGCGGGTCGAGCTGCGACCACAGTCCGCCCACGGTGCGGACGACGACGGCGTAGTTGAAGAAGACATGCGCCAGCAGGATCGCCCACACGGTGGTGTCCAGCCGCAGACCCCACAGCTCGTCGAGGAGTCCGCCGCGGCCGACCAGCGCCATGAACGCCGTACCGACGACGACCGTCGGCAGCACGAACGGCACCGTGATCACGGCCCGCAGCACCTGCTTGCCGGGGAAGTCGAAGCGGGCGAAGACATAGGCGCCGGGCAGGGCGATCAGCAGGGTGAGGGCGGTGGAGGCGAGCGCCTGCCAGGTGGTGAACCACAGCACCTGGCGGACGTCGGACTGCGCCAGAACGTCCCCGATCCGCCCGAGGTGCCAGGTCCCGTCGGCCTTCAGTCCGCGCGCGACGATCGCGGTCACGGGGTAGGCGAAGAAGACGGCGAAGAACGCGACGGGCACGGCCATCAGGCCGAGCCGCGCCGCGTTTCCCGCCGCCGCGCCGCGGTGTGCGTCACTTCGGCGTCACTTCAGTACGAGCGAGGTCCACGACTTGACCCACTGGTCACGGTGGGCGGCGATCTTCTCCGGATCCATGGTCTGCGGATCCTTCGCCTGCGGCCCGGACTTCACGAACTCCTGGGGCACCTGGGCGCCCTCCCGCACCGGGTACACGAACATGTTGAGCGGCATGTCCTCCTGGAACGTCTCGCTGATCAGGAAGTCGAGCAGGGCCTTGCCGCCCTCGGGGTTCTTCGCGTTGTCCAGCAGTCCCGCGTACTCGACCTGGCGGAAGCAGGTGCCCTCGGCGACGCCGGTGGGCGCGGTCTCCGGCTTCGGGTCGGCGTAGATGACCTCGGCGGGCGGCGAGGAGGCGTAGGACACCACCAGCGGACGGTCGGCCTTGGCCTTCTTGCCGCCGGCCGAGCCGGAGAACTCCTCGTTGTAGGCCTGCTCCCAGCCGTCGACCACCTTCACGCCGTTGGCCTTGAGCTTCTTCCAGTAGTCCGCCCAGCCGTCGTCGCCGTACTTCGCGGCCGTACCCAGCAGGAAGCCGAGGCCGGGCGAGGAGGTGGAGGCGTTCTCGACGACGAGGAGGTCCTTGTACGCGGGCTCGGCCAGGTCGTCGAGGGTCTCCGGCGGGGTCAGGTCGTGCTCGGCGAACCACGCCTTGTCGTAGTTGACGCAGACGTCGCCGCTGTCGACGGGGTAACCCGGTGCTTGTCCCGGTCGACACGGTACTCGTCGAGGATCCGGTCGGAGCCCTTGGCCTCGTACGGCTGGAACAGGCCGTTGTCGAGGGCGCGGGACAGCAGGGTGTTGTCGACGCCGAAGAAGACGTCGCCCTGCGGGTTGTCCTTGGTCAGGATCGCCTTGTTCACGGCCTGCCCGGCGTCGCCGTCCTCGAGGACCTTCAGCTTGAAGCCGGACTGCTTCTCGAAGGCGGCGACGACGTCCTCCGACACGGCCCACGAGTTGTGACTGACGAGGGTCACGGTCTTGGACCCGCCCCCGCTCGCGTCGGCGTCGCCGTCGGACGACCCGCACGCGGACAGCGTGACCATGCCCAGCCCGAGGGCCAGGACCGTGACCTTCTTGGTGATACCCACTTGATTCCTCCTGGAGGGACCAGGAAGAGACGCGGCCCTGCCCGGGACCCCTGGGCGGAGTCCCGGGCAGGGCGCAACAGCTCGAGTGATGACCGATCTCCCTACCCAGAATGACCTGGGCGAGGTTCGGAGGGTCTGCGGCCGTTGCCGCACTCTCAGCGCTGTGGCGCTCCCCTGTCGGAATATGAAGATGTGCTTACGCGAGTCACCTTACCGCTCGCTCGCGGCGAGCTGACCACACGCCCCGTCGATCTCCTGTCCACGGGTGTCCCGGATCGTCACCGGCACACCGTGCGCGGCGATCGCCTCCACGAACGCCTTCTCGTCCTCGGGACGGGAGGCGGTCCACTTGGAGCCGGGGGTGGGGTTGAGCGGGATCAGGTTGACGTGCACGGGACGGCCCTTGAGCATCCGGCCGAGACGGTCACCGCGCCATGCCTGGTCGTTGATGTCCCGGATGAGCGCGTACTCGATGGACAGCCGCCGGCCGGACCTGGCCGCGTACTCGAACCCGGCGTCGAGCACCTCGCGCACCTTCCACCGCGTGTTCACGGGGACGAGGGTGTCGCGCAGCTCGTCGTCGGGGGCGTGCAGCGAGATGGCGAGACGGCATTTGAAGCCCTCGTCGGAGAACCGGTGGATGGCCGGGACGAGACCTACGGTGGACACGGTGATCCCGCGCTGCGACAGCCCGAGCCCGTCCGGCTCCGGGTCGGTGAGACGGCGGATGGCGCCCACGACCCGGTTGTAGTTGGCGAGCGGCTCGCCCATGCCCATGAACACGATGTTGCTCAGCCGCGCCGGGCCGCCGGGGACCTCGCCGTCCCTGAGCGCGCGCATCCCGTCCACGATCTGGTGCACGATCTCGGCGGTCGACAGGTTCCGGTCGAGGCCGGCCTGCCCGGTGGCGCAGAACGGGCAGTTCATGCCGCAGCCCGCCTGAGAGCTGATGCACATGGTCACCCTGTCCGGGTACCGCATCAGCACGGACTCGACGAGCGTCCCGTCGAACAGCTTCCACAGCGTCTTGCGGGTGGTGCCCTCGTCGGTCGACAGATGCCGTACGACCGTCATCAGGTCCGGAAGCAGCGCCTCCTGGAGCTTGCCGCGGGAACCGGCGGGGATGTCCGTCCACTGCTCGGGGGTGTGCGCGTAGCGCGCGAAGTAGTGCTGCGAGAGCTGCTTGGCGCGGAACGGCTTCTCACCGGCGGCGGCGACCGCCTCCTTGCGCTCGGCGGGGGTGAGGTCGGCGAGATGCCGCGGTGGCTTCTTGGCTCCGCGGGGGCGGCGAAGGTGAGCTCACCGGGAACGGGACGGGCCACGGTCGGGCAACTCCTCAGGAGACGGGGGCCTGGCAATCCCGCAGGGGCGGGGACGACGGCGACGCCGTGCCGGACGGCCCCCGCAAGGGCGGGACGTGCGAAAGGGCCCACGGCCGGACACCGCGAGCCCTTCCAGAGTACCTGTTCGCCGTCAACCCGATCCGACGAAGATCACCAGCAGCAGCCACCCCACCGGCGCCGTCGGCAGCAGGGAATCCAGCCGGTCCATGCTGTACCGATGTGCGGCTACCGCCGCGCGGCGCCGTGCCCCGCCACCCTCACCCCGACCCGACGAACAGGACCAGCAGCAGCCACACCACCGGCGCCGTCGGCAGCAGGGAGTCCAGCCGGTCCATGATGCCGCCATGACCTGGGAGCAGGGACCCCATGTCCTTGATGCCCAGGTCGCGCTTGATCATGGATTCGCCGAGGTCGCCCAGTGTGGCGCTGGCCGCGACCGCGAGCCCCAGGAGCAGACCCTGCCACCAGCTGCCGTCGTCGATCAGGTACTGCATGCACAGTGCGCCGGCGACCATGGCGAAGGCCACCGCGCCCAGCAGGCCCTCGCGGGTCTTGCCGGGACTGATGCGCGGGGCGAGCTTCTTCTTGCCGAAGCGCCAGCCGACGGCATACGCGCCGGTGTCGCTGACCACCGTCAGCAGCAGGAACGTCAGCACCCGCCAGGCGCCGTCGTCGGCGGTGAGCATCATCGCGACGAACGTCGCCAGGAACGGCACGTAGAACGCCGCGAAGACACCCGCCGTGACGTCCTTGAGGTAGCCCTCGGGCGGCGCCGTCATACGCCAGACCAGCACCGCCAGCGCGGTGAGGGCCATGGCGACCCACGCGCCCTCGGCGCCCCGGACGTACCCGGCGACGACCATGGCCGCACCGCCGAGCGCGAGCGGGACGAGCGGCGCGTTGATGCCCTTGCGCTCCCGCAGCCGCGAGGTCAGCTCCCACAGGCCCACCACGACGGCGACGGCGACGACTCCGACGAAGACCGCCTTGACGACGAACAGCGACGCGACGATCACCGCGCCGAGTCCGACGCCGACGCCTATCGCGGCACCGAGATCGCGACCCGCGCTCTTCTTGTGCGGTGCGGGTGCCGGCTGCGGGGCGTCGGGCATGGGCTCCGGATTCTGCGGCACCTCCCCGGAAAGGGTCGGGCCCGCGTCGGTTCGTCTCGGAACAGGGGCCGCCCGGCCGAGCGGCCCCCGGTCCACATCCTGGTCTCCGCCGTGTTCGGGTACGTCGGGCACGACGGGCATGGGGCAGGTCTGCTGCGCGTAAGGCGCATCGTACGCGGGCCCCGCAGGGCAGCCCCTGGCCGGGCCCACGGTCGGACGGTCCCCAGTACCCGGTCTGCGGCGTCCCCCAGGAAGAGTCGTTCATCAGACTTCGAGCAGCTCAGCTTCCTTGTGCTTCAGGAGCTCGTCCACCTGGGCGACGTACTTCGCGGTGGTGTCGTCGAGCTCCTTCTCCGCACGGCGGCCCTCGTCCTCGCCGACCTCTCCGTCCTTGACCATCTTGTCGATGGCGTCCTTGGCCTTGCGCCGTACGGCGCGGATGGAGACCTTGGCGTCCTCGGCCTTGGCCCTGGCGACCTTGATGTAGTCGCGGCGGCGCTCCTCGGTGAGCTCGGGGAACACCACCCGGATGATATTGCCGTCGTTGCTGGGATTGACGCCCAGGTCGGAGTCGCGGATCGCCTGCTCGATGTTGCGCAGGGCGGTCTTGTCGAACGGCGTCACCACGGCCATGCGCGGCTCGGGCACGGAGAACGAGGCCAGCTGGTTGATCGGCGTCGGCGCGCCGTAGTAGTCGGCCACGATCTTGTTGAACATCGCCGGGTGCGCACGGCCGGTGCGGATCGCGGCGAAGTCCTCCTTGGCGACCACGACGGCCTTCTCCATCTTCTCCTCGGCCTCGAGGAGGGTCTCTTCGATCACCACTTGCTCCTGCGTGTCTTGAGTAGGCCCGGCTGCGGTTCCCTGTCAGGAGCTGCGGCCGGCTGCGTCGCGTCTTCTTCCTGCACGGTTCCCGACCGGCAGGACATTGTCCATCCCCGGTCAGTTGCGGCCGGCTTGGTCGCCCACCAGCGTGCCGATCTTCTCACCCTTGACGGCGCGGGCGATATTGCCCTCCTTCAGAAGCTCGAAGACGACGATCGGGAGGCTGTTGTCACGGCAGAGCGTGACGGCCGTGGCGTCGGCGACCTTGAGGTCCCGGGTGATGACCTCGCCGTAGCCGAGCGCGTCGAACTTCACTGCGTCCGGATTGGTCTTCGGGTCGGAGTCGTAGACCCCGTCCACACCGTTCTTGCCCATGAGCAGCGCCTCGGCGTCGATCTCCAGGGCGCGCTGGGCGGCGGTGGTGTCGGTGGAGAAGTACGGCATGCCCATCCCGGCGCCGAAGATGACCACACGGCCCTTCTCCAGGTGCCGCACGGCGCGCAGCGGGATGTAGGGCTCGGCGACCTGCCCCATGGTGATGGCGGTCTGCACGCGGCAGTCGACGCCCTCCTTCTCCAGGAAGTCCTGGAGGGCGAGGCAGTTCATCACGGTGCCGAGCATGCCCATGTAGTCGGAGCGGGCACGGTCCATGCCGCGCACCTGGAGTTCGGCGCCGCGGAAGAAGTTGCCGCCGCCGATGACGATCGCGATCTCCGCGCCGTCCCGGACGACGGCCGCGATCTCACGCGCGATGGCGTGCACCACGTCGGGGTCGACGCCCAGCCCTCCGCCACCGGAGAAGGCCTCTCCGGACAGCTTCAGCAGAAACCGGCCGCGCACTTTGCCGTCGTCGCTCTTCTCAGCCTTGGTGGTCATCGGGATCCCGCCTCTTTCACGTGTTGCACATACGAAGAAGGCCATTGCCGGTGGGGTGTGCTTCGCATCCCATGCGGCAATGGCCTCCTCGTCAGATCTGCTGTCGTCCGGCACGCGCGCGTGCGTGGACGCGTATCCGAACGACTGCGGTCGACCCTATCGGGGTCGCGCGCCCGTCGCGGTACGGACTCAGATGCCGACCTTGATGCGCGTGAAGCGCTTCAGGGCGACACCGGCCTCGTCCAGGACCTTCTGGACGGACTTCTTGTTGTCCAGCGCGTAGGGCTGGCCGAGCAGCGTGGCCTCCTTGAAGAAGCCGTTGAGGCGACCCTCGACGATCTTGGCGATCGCGGCCTCGGGCTTGCCCTCGGCGCGGGTGGTCTCCTCGGCGACGCGACGCTCGGACTCGATGACCTCGGCCGGGACGTCGTCCTTGGCGAGGTACTTCGGCGCGAAGGCGGCGATGTGCTGGGCGATGCCCTTGGCGACCTCGGCATTCGGCTTGTCGAACTCGACGAGGACACCGATCTGCGGGGGCAGGTCGGGCATCGTGCGGTGCATGTACGCCGCCACGAAGCCGTCGGCGAACTGCGCGAAGCGGTCCAGGACGATCTTCTCGCCCAGGTTGGCGTTGGCCTCGTCCACGAACGCCTGGACGGTCTTGCCGGCCTCGATCTCGGAGGCGAGCAGCGCCTCGATGTCGGCCGGGGAGGTCTTGACGACGTGCTCGGCGATGGCGGTGGCCACGGCCTGGAACTTCTCGCCCTTGGCGACGAAGTCCGTCTCGCACTTCAGCTCGACGAGGACGCCGGAGGAGTTGTCGTCGGCGATGATCGAGACCACGGCGCCGTTCTCGGCGGAGCGGCCCTCGCGCTTGGCGACGCCCTTCTGGCCCTTGATCCGGAGCGCCTCGACGGCCTTCTCGACGTTGCCCTCGGCCTCGTCCAGCGCCTTCTTGCAGTCCATCATGCCGGCGCCGGTGAGCTCCCGGAGCTTCTTGACGTCGGCGGCGGTGTAGTTCGCCATGAGTCTGTGAGTCTTTCTCGAAGTCTGGAGGTGCGGAGGTCCGCGGGTCAGGACCTACCCGAGGGCAGTCCCCCGACGCGCCGCTGACCTACGGGTGAACGGCGGGAGCGGATCAGATGTCACCGCTCCCGCCGTCATCGGCTCTGACGGAGCGGTCAGGCCTGCTCGGCCTCGTCGGCCGGGGCGGCCTCGGCGGCGAGGGCCTCGGCGGCGGGAGCCTCAGCGGCAGGGGCCTCGGCGGCGGGCGCCTCGGCCTCAGCCGGCTTCTCCGCCTCGGCGGCGGCCGGGGCGGCCTCCTCGGCCTTCTTCTCGCCCGCGAGCAGGTCGCGCTCCCACTCGGCCAGCGGCTCGCCGGCGGCCTTCTCGCCCTTGCCGGCCTCGGCGGCACCGGAGCGGGACATCAGGCCCTCGGCGACGGCGTCGGCGATCACGCGGGTGAGCAGGGTGACGGAGCGGATCGCGTCGTCGTTGCCCGGGATCTTGTAGTCGACCTCGTCGGGGTCGCAGTTGGTGTCGAGGATGGCGACGACCGGGATGTTGAGCTTCCGGGCCTCGCCGACCGCGATGTGCTCCTTCTTGGTGTCCACGATCCAGACGGCGCTGGGCACCTTCTGCATCTCGCGGATACCGCCGAGGGTCTTCTCCAGCTTGGCCTTCTCGCGGGAGAGGACCAGCAGCTCCTTCTTGGTGAGGCCGGAGGCGGCCACATCCTCGAAGTCGATCTGCTCGAGCTCCTTCAGGCGCTGCAGGCGCTTGTAGACGGTCGAGAAGTTGGTGAGCATGCCGCCCAGCCAGCGCTGGTTGACGAAGGGCATGCCGACGCGGGTGGCCTGCTCGGCGATGGCCTCCTGCGCCTGCTTCTTCGTACCGACGAACATGACCGTGCCGCCGTGGGCGACGGTCTCCTTGACGAACTCGTAGGCGCGGTCGATGTACGACAGCGACTGGAGCAGGTCGATGATGTAGATGCCGTTGCGCTCCGTGAAGATGAAGCGCTTCATCTTCGGGTTCCAACGACGGGTCTGGTGACCGAAGTGGACGCCGCTTTCCAGCAGCTCCCGCATCGTGACGACGGCCATGGCCGTATCTCCTTGAGTTTTCTCGGTTGTGCCGCGGATGCCGGACGGCTTCCGCGCCTGACGCCCGCGACGCGCCGTTGCCACGAAGGACCGAGGGGCGCTGACATCGGGGTCCGGTCGTGACCGGGTCCTGATGTCGGGGCGTGCGAAGTCGACCCGGGTGGCCCGGGTCGCCACCAGAAGTGTACGGGACCCGGGAGGTGCTGGGTGACGCCGTTGTCCACAAACGGATGGCCCGCCCACAGGTCCGGGCGAGGACCGCGGAAGTCCGGAAGGCTGCGCGGCATGCGAACGAGTGCATTCACGAGGGTGTGTACGCGACTGGTCCTTCTGGTGGCCCTGACCCTGGCGGCGGTGTCCGCCCCGCAGCCGTCACGGCTGATGGCGGCGGGCGCGGACACCGCCGGGGTGCCGGCGGATGCGGACACCGCCGGGGTGCCGGCGGTCGGCCGGGTGTGGCCGGTGAGAGTACGACCGCGGGTCCTGCGTGGCTGGGAACCGCCGGCGACGCCGTACGGGCGGGGCCACCGGGGCGTGGATCTGGCGGCGGCGCCGGGTGCTCAGGTACGGGCGGTGGCGGCGGGCAGGGTGTCGTTCGCGGGCCGCGTGGCCGGAAGGGGCGTCGTCTCCCTGGAACTCACCGCCACGGGCGAACCCCCACTGCGCACCACCTACGAGCCGGTCCACGCCACGGTGGCCGAGGGCACCGAGGTCGCGGCGGGCGAGCCACTCGGCACGCTGGAACCCACGAACTCCCACTGCACGACCCCGTGCCTCCACTGGGGCCTACGCCGCGCGGACACCTACCTGAACCCCTGGCCCTCCTCCCCCGGGCCTCCTGGACCGAGCCCCACCGAGACTCCTCCCGGTCCCCGGCCCATAGCCACGAGCCCCTGCCCATAGCTGTGGGCAGTCTGCCGCTGGGGCAGCACGCACGGGCACGGTGGCACTCCGCGAACGCGGGTGAGCGGACCCGCCCCCGCCCAGCACAGCCCACGCGGGCGTCAGCCCGAGGCTCAGCCCCGTACGCCCCCAGGGCCATGGAGACCGCCGCTTCCGTGATGACCTCCGGCGCCTCCGCCGCGCCCAGCTCAAGCCGCCGCACAGCCGCGTCGACGACCCCTTGCAGCAGCATCGCCGCGAGCCGAGGCTCTCCGTGCCCAAGATCGGCCAGCGCGTCCACGACCATCGCGACAAGCCCTCCGTGCGCCGCACGGATCTTCTCGCGAGCCCCCGCGTCCAGCTCACTCGCGGAGATCGCGACCACGGCCCGGTGCCGCCGGTCCCCGACCAGCTCGAGCTGCTTGCGGACATAGGCCTCGATCTTCGCGTCCGCCCCGCCCGCCGCGGCCATCGCCGCCTCGACCTCCGCCGCCCACACGGGGATGTCGACCTCGCACAGCTCCTCGACCACGGCGGCCCGTGAGCGGAAGTACTCGTACACGGACGAACGCGCGAGGCCGGTGCGCTCCGCGAGGGCCGGGAAGGTCAGCGCCTCCGTACCGCCCTCGGACAGCAGGGAGCGTGCCGCGTCCAGCAGGGCGGCTCGCTGCATCGACCGGTGCTCGGCCACGGAGGCCGCTCGAATCCTTGGCACGTCGTCCACTTTACGGACGCCCCGCCCATGGCGGCCAGGGGATGGCCGTGCCCGGCGCCGGCCGGCTCAGCGGCCGAAGGCCGCCAGTTTGGCGCGTAGCTGCAGCACGGACTTGGTGTGGATCTGACTGACCCGGCTCTCGGTCACGCCCAGCACATTGCCGATCTCGGCGAGGGTGAGCCCCTCGTAGTAGTACAGCGTGACCACGGTCTTCTCCCGCTCCGGCAGGGTGTTGATGGCCCTCGCCAGGAACCTCCGCAGCTCCCGGTCCTCGGCGACTTCCACCGGGTTGTCGGCGGCGGTGTCCTCCAGGGTGTCCATCAGACTCAGCCGGTCGCCGCCCTCGCCTCCGACGTGCAGCAGCTCTTCCAGGGCGACGACGTTCGCGAGCGACAACTGGCTGAAAACCGCGTGCAGCTCGTCCACGGCGATGCCCAGCTCGCCGGCGACCTCACGCTCCGACGGTGTGCGCCGCAGCCGCGCCTCCAGCGTGGCGTAGGCGCGCTCCACATTGCGGGCCTTCTGGCGCACCGAGCGCGGGATCCAGTCCAGCGCGCGCAGTTCGTCGATCATCGCGCCCCGGATGCGGGTGATCGCGTAGGTCTCGAACTTGATCTCCCGGTCGACGTCGAACTTCTCGATCGCGTCGATCAGCCCGAAGACCCCGGAGGAGACGAAGTCCGCCTGCTCGACATTGGGCGGCAGGCCCACACTGACCCGGCCGGCGACGTATTTCACCAGCGGCGAGTAGTGCAGGATGAGCTGTTCCCGCAGCCGTTCGTCCCCCGTCGCCTTGTACGACCGCCACAGCTCGTCGAGCGTCGAGGGAGCGGGCGGCCGCACGCTGCCACCGTCGCGGGCGGCTGGGGGATCGCCGCCCGGTCGGACCCGGAGGTGTGCTGGGGCATTCCTCGCCTAGTGCCGTTCTGCCGTGGACCGGTGCTGCCTGGATGCGCTGTCTGTCCGATGTCTGGGTGCCTGTCCTCGCGTGCCTGTCCTTGCGTGTCCCTGCCTGTCCGTGTCGGGATCCTCGTGAGCGTAGCGTGACTGCGGCGTCGCGGTGTGCGAAGAAGCGAGGTAGGACCCTGCGCAGATTCGTTCCGGGTGCCGCCCCGGCGAGGCACACCCGTCGCTCTGAGTGATCGACGGGTAGCCCAACTGACGTAATTTCCCTGGGGTGTCGGGGTTCCCCGGACGGCCGAACACGCTGTGTCAGCGAGGTTCGGGGCCGTCCCGGACCGAGATCACCGCCTGGCGCGTCAACTTCCAGCCGTCGCCGTGTCGTTCGACGTAACCAAGTGCTCGTAGTTCGTACAGTCTCGCGATCGCGTCGTCCGGGGTGGTCTCGGCGGCACGCGCGATCTCGTCCGGCCGGGCCGTGCCGCGCCCGGGCAGGGCGGCGAGGACCTGCCGTCCGGCCGGGGCGAGCAGGTCGCGGGGCAGCACCGGTCCCCGGCGTTCCGGCGCGAGTTCGCCCATGTCGCCGACGAGTTCGACGACCTCGGCGGCGTCGGTGACCAGCACGGCGTCCTGCCGGAGCAGTTCGTGCACCCCGGCGGAGAGCCCACTGGTGACCGGTCCGGGTACTCCTATCGTGTGGCGTCCCAGCCGGCGGGCCGCCCGGGCGGTCACCAGGGAGCCGCTGCGGTGGGCGGCCTCGACGACGACCGTGCCCCGGGTGAGCGCGGCGATGACCCTGTTGCGCAGAAGGAATCTGCTCGCTGTCGGATGATCGCCGGGCGGTAACTCGCCGACGACCAGGCCCTGTTCCGCGATACGGCCGATCAGCCCGGCGTGGCCGCGCGGATAGGGCCGGTCGACCCCGCAGGCGAGTACGGCGACGGTGGCGCCGCCCGAGCCGAGCGCGCCGCGGTGGGCGGCGCCGTCGACCCCGTAGGCGCCGCCGGAGACGACGATCCAGCCGCGTTCGGCGAGGCCGGACGCGAGGGTGGCGGCCATGTGCGCCCCGTACTCGGTGCAGGCGCGGGCGCCGACGACGGCGACCGAGCGCAGCGCCCAAATCCGCAGGTCCGCTCCCCGCGCACCCACAGCCCGAGCGGCCGGGCGTCGCCCAGGTCGTCGAGCTGACCCGGCCACTGCGCGCTGCCGGGGCCCACGAAGCGCACCCCGGCGTCCCGCGCGACGGCGAGGTCCTTGCGGGGTTCGGCCCGCTCGGCCCGGGCAAGCAGCCCGGCCCACCGTTTCGCGCCGGCGCCCGGCAGCGGCTCCCCGCGCTCCCGCAGCCGTCGCACCACGGCGTCCACACCGAGTTCCCGCACCCAGCGTCCGCCGGTCTCGTCGCCGGGTTCGATGACCCGGGTGAGGAGGATCCGGCCCAGCAGCCCGTCCTCGGGGCCGTCCACCGCGTTCACACCCCGCCCCGATGGCCATGGGCACACCGCGCGGAACGCCGGTGCGCAGTTGCAGGGCGAGGGCCACGTCCGTGACGCCGGGCCGGTCGTGGCCGGCCAGGTCGGCGACGGTCCAGGCGACCCGCAGCACCCGGTCGAGCCCCGGGCGGTGAGCACCCCCGTTCCAGGCTCCGCTCGGCGTCGTCCATGGCCCCCGGAGCGGCGTGCCAGCGGCTGCGCAGCTCCCGGCCGGGGACCTCGCTGTTGCTGCGCCACGGGGTGCCGGCGAGCCGAGCCGCGGCACGGTCGCGGGCCGCGCGCACCCGGTCCGCGACCGTGGCGGTGGTCTCGCCCCGGGCACCGGTCGCCGTCAACTGGTCGCGGGTGACACGGTCGACCTCGACCCGCAGGTCGACCCGGTCGAGCAGCGGTCCGGACAGCCGGGCCTGGTAGCGGCGGATCGCGGAGGGCGGGCACTCGCACGGGTCGTTGGTCTGCGAGAACCGCCCGCAGGGGCAGGGGTTGGCGGCGAGCACCATCAGGAAGCGTGCCGGGAAGCGCACGACGCCGGCGCTGCGCGCGATGACGACGTGCCCGGCCTCCAGCGGCTGCCGCAGGGCGTCCAGGGCCTTGCTGCTGAACTCCGGGGTCTCGTCGAGGAAGAGAACGCCCCGGTGCGAGAGCGACACCGCTCCGGGCCGTGCCGTGCCGGGGCCGCCGCCGACGAGTGCCTGCATGGTGGCCGAGTGGTGCGGGGCGCAGTAGGGGCCGTGTCGATCAGGGGTTTGCCCAGGGGCAGCAGTCCCGCCACCGAGTGCACGGCCGTCACCTCGAGCGAGGCCTGGCGGTCCAGGGACGGCAGGATCGACGGCAGCCGTTCCGCGAGCATCGTCTTGCCGGCGCCCGGCGGTCCTTCGAGGAACAGGTGGTGTCCGCCGGCGGCGGCGACCTCCACCGCCGTCCGCGCCGACCGCTGGCCGACCACGTCCGCGAGGTCATGGCCCTGGTCCCGCTCCGCGCCGGCGCCGTGCATGCCGGAGTCCGCCCCGTGCCGGGAGCCCGCAGCCCCGCCAGCAGCGGGTCGGGCCCCGTCTGCTCCTCGGTCTCCTCGGGCACGGGCTCGTCGGCGAGCACGGCGATGAGCTGGCGCAGGCTGCGGACGCCGAGGACGGACACCCCGGCACCAGTGAGGCCTCGGCGGCGGCGCACTCGGGCACCACCACATGCTCGTATCCCGCGTCGGCCGCCGCCAGGACGGCCGGGAGGATGCCGCGCACCGGCCGCACCCGGCCGTCCAGCGGCGTCGGCCGCCGCCAGGACGGCCGGGAGGATGCCGCGCACCGGCCGCACCCGGCCGTCCAGCCCCAGCTCACCGATCATGACGATGTCGCCGAGCACCCGTGGGTCGATCCGTTCGGAGGCGCCGAGCACCGCGCAGGCGACAGCCAGGTCGAAACCGCTGCCGGACTTCGGGACGGACGCCGGGCTGAGGCCCACGGTGAGCTTCTTCTGCGGCCACTCGCCGCCGGAGTTCACCACCGCCGCCCTGACCCGGTCCCTGCTCTCCGTCAGGCTCTTGTCCGGCAGCCCCACCAGCGTGAAGGCGGCGACCCCGGGCTCCAGGTCGGCCTGGACCTCCACCACCACGCCCTCGACGCCCACCAGCGTCACCGAGCACGTACGCGCGAAACCCATGTCAGGCCACCCCCGGACATGCTCGACGACGGGCGCCCCGCGGGCCGGCAGCAGCACGCCGACCAGGTCGATGCGGACCCCGCCGGGCGGCGCACCACCGTGCTCCTGGACCCATCGTTCGGCGAGGCCCCTCAGACGGTCGGCCTTGGCCGCGGTGACGGCCTCCATGGGGTGCTGGAACGGGCCCGCCCTGCGGGTCTTCACCTCGCAGACGACCAGGGCGTCCCCGTCCCGGGCCACGATGTCGATCTCACCGGTCCTGCCACAGCGCCAGTTGCGCTCCAGGACCGTCATCCCGGCCTGGGCCAGCCGCCGTGCGGCCAGGCTCTCGCCGTAGTTGCCGAGTGCGCTGTGTGCGCGATGTGCGTTCATGTCGGCACCACCTCCGGCGCCAACCGTCACGCATCCCGCCCCATGAAGTAGATCTTGGTGCAGAACTCGGCGGCTGTGGATAAACCGGTCACCCGCCGGGGAGTTCGAGGTCGCTCTTGTTGAGCTCTTCGATGTTCACGTCCTTGAACGTCAGGACGCGTACCTGCTTGACGAACCGGGCCGGCCGGTACATGTCCCACACCCAGGCGTCCGCCATCGTGACCTCGAAGAACACCTCACCCTGGACCGAGTGCACCTGCATCTCGTAGTCGTTGGTCAGATAGAAGCGCCGCTCGGTCTCGATCACGTATTTGAACAGACCGACGACATCGCGGTACTCCCGGTAGAGCTTGAGCTCCATCTCGGTCTCGTACTTCTCGAGGTCCTCGGCGCTCATGGCATGTTCCCCTTCAGCCGTGCGATCCCACCATTGTGCGCCAGTCCCGGGAGTCACCGGACGATTTCGGTGTCCAGGGTCACGGGCCGGGCCGGGGACCCTCGTCGAGCAGTAGGCGCAGCAGCCCGGCGAGTCTGGTCGGATACACCGTCTCATGTGCCCCGGCGAGTTCCGTCCACGTCCACCAGCGCGCTCCGTCGACACTGCGCCGCTCCAGTTCGGTCAGCGCCGTGGCCGCGGTCGCCGTCCGGGTGGTGCGGGCGAGGTAGTACCACTCGTCCTGGTCCCAGCGGCGCCCGGCGAACGGGAAGGAGCACTGCCGCCGCCACAGCACGGGGCCGAGGTCGACCCCGGTGATGCCGGTCTCCTCGGCGAGTTCCCGCAGGGCGGCCTGTTCACGGGTCTCGTCGCCCTCCAGGCCGCCGCCGGGCGTGAACCACCAGTCGTCGGCCGGGTCGTCCGGCTCATGGCCGTGCAGCAGCAGGATGCGGTCCCGCGGGTCGAGCAGGACGACCCGGGCGACCCTGCGCAGTCCGCCCGGAAGGGCCTCCCCGGCCGGCTCAGCGGGCACCGGAGGCCCCCGCGTCCGCCCGGGTCCGGGACGCCGCCGCCCGCTTGGCGAGGGGACCGTACGCGGCACCGCCGAAGATCAGCACGACACCGGCGATCACCAGCGCCACCACGGTCCGCAGCGGGCCCGGCGAGGACAGCGCGCCGACCTCCTCGAAGCCGGTGGGCGCCCTCAGCGTGCCGTTCATCGGCCAGACCACGGCCTCGACCCTCGCCTGGACCGAACCGCGGGAGACGGTGCCGTTCGCCGCGTCCGTCAGATGGGCCGTGGAGTCCAGCGAACCGGAGCGCTCGTCACCCAGCAGGAACAGGCGCCCCTTCGGCACGGTCACCTCGGGGATCATGCCGAACTCGGCCGCCGTGCCCTCGGCGAGATAGGGCTCGTCGATCTCCTCGCCGTTGACCTTCAGCTTTCCGTCCTGGCAGCAGGAGACGGTGTCACCGCCGACGGCGACCACCCGCTTCACCAGGGGAAGATCCGACCAGGCCGGGTCCGTGAAGACGACCACGTCACCGCGGTGGACGTCACCGCCGTCGACCCGCTGGGCCAGCACCCGGTCACCGGCGCCGATCGTGGGCGCCATGGACGGGGTGGGCACGGTGTACGGCCGGTAGAGCACCGCGCCCCAGGCGAACCCGCCGAGGAACAGCACCAGTCCGAGGGCCACGGCCAGCCCGGACAGCCGCTGCCCGGTCCGCCCGGCATCCGCCCGGGCGGTACCGCCGGGGACCGTACGCGTCGTGCTCCGACCACTCATGGGCGGCACCCTACCGGGCGGTACCGGACCCGGTCAGCCCTCCCGGCGGCCGTCACCGACGCCGTACCGCCGGCGTCGCCAGAGCACCAGCGGCACCGCGCCGACGAGCGCGACACCCTGGGGCGCTGCCGTCAGCAGGGTGGCGGACGGCGATCCGGCGGCCAGGGCTGGCTGGTCGAAGGTGGCCGGGACGGGCAGGTTGTTCCAGCGGTTGACCGGCCAGGCGATGACGACGGCGCGGCCGACGACCTTGTCCACCGGCACGAACCCGTGGTTCTTGTCGGCCTGGTTGTAGCGCGAGTCCCGGGAGTTCTGCCGGTGGTCGCCCATCACCCAGATGAACCCGTCGGGGACCTTGACCTTGAACTGGCCGCCCTGGTCGTCCTGGCTGCACGGGGTGTTGCCGGGGTACACATACGGCTCGTTCAGCGCCGTGCCGTTGACCGTCAGCGGGCCGGTGCCCTTGCACTCGAGCGTGTCACCGCCGACCCCGACGACCCGCTTGATCAGGTCCTTCTCCTCGGCGGACGGCATCAGACCGATCCAGCTGAGCACCTTCTGCAGGGGTTCGGGTTGGGCGTCGGCTCGCCCGCCAGCCAGTTGTCGGGGTCGTGGAAGACGACGACCTCACCACGCTCGGGCTCGGACCCGAACCAGGGGTGAGCTTGTCGACCAGCACCCGGTCACCCTGCTGGAGGGTGTTCTGCATCGAGTCGGAGGGGATGGAGAACGCCTGCACCAGGAACGTCTTGATCAGCAGCGCGAGGACCAGCGCGATACCGATCAGGATCGGCAGCTCCTTCCAGAAGGAGCGGGGCGGCTTCGGCTCCGCCTTGGGCGCGCCGCCCCGGCCTGCCGTGCTGTCCTCGCTCACCCTGCCGTCCTCGCCCGCCTGTTCCTCACTCCCCGAGGGTACGGCGCTGTCCGCGGCCTGGTCGGCCGACTCCGCGGGGTGTCCGCGGTGCTCCTCGCCGCCCTGACCGGACCGTGCGCCAACCGCCACATCCCCCACGCCGACTCCTCACTCTCTGCCGCCGCCCGCGCCAAGCCCGGCGCAGGCCCACCACTCCCATAACGAGCGGGAGTTCCGCAGGGCTCGGGAGCTGGACCATCCCGTCGGGACCGTCCGGGGCAACCCTATGCGACAGCGGGGCCGCGGCGTTCGACCCGGACGCCGAGTCCGACACGGACGCGTAGGTCGTCGGCTCCTCCAGCGTGCTCCAGTGGCCGAACGGCCAGGCGATGACCATGGCCCGGCCCACCACCTCGTCCTCCGAGACCGTGCCGCCGTAGTCGGTGTCCTGGTGGTACCGGGAGTCGGCGGAGTTCGACCGGTGATCGCCCATCACCCACAGCCGCCCCTCGGGGACGGTGATGTCGAACGGCGTCAGGGACGGCGCATTGCCCGGGTAGAGGTAGTCCTCGTCCAGCGGGACGCCGTTGACGGTGACCCGGCCCTGTTTGTCACAGCACTGGACACGGTCGCCGCCGACGCCGACGACGCGCTTGATCAGGTCCTTCTCGTTCTCGGACGGCAGCAGTCCGATGAAGGTGAGGCCGTCCTTGATCTGCTTGATCCCGACGGGGTCGTCCTTCTTCGGCGTCGTCTGCTCGTCCCGCAGCCAGCCGCCGGGGTCCTTGAACACGACGACGTCCCCGCGCTGCGGCCTGGAGCCGAACCAGGGGTGAGTTTGTCGACCAGCACCCGGTCGCCGATCTGGATCGTCTGCTCCATGGAGCCGGACGGGATGACGAAGGCCTGGACGAGGAACGTCTTCAGCACCAGCGCGATGACGACGGCGACGCCCACCAGCAGGGGAATCTCCTTGACGGCGCCGCGCCGGCGGCGCCGCTTGACCTTGCGCTGGAGCTTGCGCCGGTCGACCCGGCTGCGTCCGGGGTCCTGCCCGGTCGCCCGGCGGGATCCGGTGGGAAGCAGGTTCTCCGCGGCGCTCTCCGGGATGCCACGGGGCTTGCCGCGGTTACCCATGGCCACCCTCCGACGCGTTCGTCTCCGTGGCGGGCACACGCGCGTAGGCGTCGGGCCGGTGCAGCCGGGTGGCGTGGCCGAAGGGCCATACGATCCCGTCGGCGCGGCCGATGACGCCGTCGGCCGGGATCATGCCGCCGCCGGGCGAGCCGAGGTGGTCGCGGGAGTCGCTGGAGCGGCTGCGGTGGTCCCCGAGGACGAAGAGACGCCCGTCGGGCACCCGGACGTCGAAGGGCACCGCGGAGGGGCTGTCTCCGGGGAACAGGAAGCCCGACTCGTCGACCGACCGGCCGTTCACCCGGATCCTCCCGTCCCTGTCGCAGCAGACCACATGGTCCCCGCCCACCCCGATGACCCGTTTGATGTAGTCGGCCTCACCGAAATACCCGGTGCCGTCGAACACAATCACGTCACCCCGCTGCGGCTCGGCACCGAAGCGGTATGCCAACTTATTTACGAGCACGCGGTCCCCGACCCTCAATCCGAGTTCCATCGATCCGCTGGGAATCTGGAACGGCCGCGCCACGAGTGTGTTCAACGCCAGCAGGAACAGCAGGCAGAGCAGCAGGGTCAGAGTAATCCGCCCGCCGGGCAGCCCTGCTGTGAGGCGGGACAGCAACGCGGAACGCGACCGCCCCTCCGGCCCCGCCGTCTCCGAGGTCTGCTCGGGTCCGGCCGGGGAGAGAGCGGTCGCGCTCCGTCGGCTGTGCTTCGGTGTCCATCGGGGCCAGATGCTATCCGGCCCCGATATGACGCCGGTAAAGCGCTCAGTTCTCGCGCTTCTCCTTGATCTTCGCCGCCTTGCCGCGCAGCTCGCGCAGGTAGTACAGCTTGGCGCGGCGGACGTCACCCTTGGTGACGAGCTCGATCTTCTCCACGATCGGGGTGTGCACCGGGAAGGTGCGCTCGACGCCGACGGAGAAGGAGACCTTGCGGACCGTGAAGGTCTCGCGCACGCCGGCGCCCTGGCGGCGGATGACCACGCCCTTGAACTGCTGCACACGGGAGCGGTTGCCCTCGATGACGCGCACGTGGACGTTCACGGTGTCACCCGGGCGGAAAGCGGGGACGTCGCTGCGCAGCGACGCGGAGTCGACGGTGTCGAGCAGGTGAGACATTTCGTCTGCTTTCTTCGCTGATGCCGCAGGTCATCAACGGCACTGGAGGCTGGGATGTGAGCTGCGCGGTTCGGGGCGGGCGTCGTGTCCCCTGCGGCAGGGGCGCACGCCGGACGACGCACAACAGCGGCCTATTGTTCCATGCCGTCGGTCCTGCGCCAAAATCGACCGTACGGCTGACCGGCCGGGTCCGGCTCCCAGCCCAGGATGGACAGCATCTCGCGGTCCTTCTTGTCGAATGCCTTCGGGTCGCAGCGCTCGATCAGGTCGGGCCGGTGGGCGGTGGTACGGCGCAGCGCCTCGTCGCGCCGCCAGCGCGCGATCTTCCCGTGGTGGCCGCTGAGCAGCACGTCGGGGATGCCGCGCCCGCGCCACTGCGGCGGTTTGGTGTGGACGGGGCCTTCCAGGAGGCTCGCCATGGCCCCCGGCGCGAAGGAGTCGTCGCGGTGCGATTCGGCGTTGCCGAGGACGCCGGGCAGCAGCCGGGCCACCGCCTCGGTGACGACGAGGACGGCCGCCTCGCCGCCGGCCAGCACGTAGTCGCCGATGGACACCTCGTACACGGGCATCCGGGTGGCGTACTCGTCGACGACCCGGCGGTCGATGCCCTCGTAGCGGGCCGGGGTGAAGATCAGCCAGGGGCGCTCGGAGAGCTCGACGGCGAGTTCCTGGGTGAAGGGACGGCCGCTCGGGGTGGGCACGATCAGGGCCGGCCCGCGGGAGCCGCTCTCGTAGCCGTCCGCCAGGACCGAGTCGAGCGCGTCCCCCACGGCTCGGTCTTCATCACCATGCCGGGGCCACCGCCGTACGGGGTGTCGTCGACGGTGTTGTGCCGGTCGTAGGTCCAGTCGCGCAGATCGTGCACGTGCACGTTCAGCTGTCCCCGCGCGCGTGCCTTGCCGACGAGGGAGACGTTCAGCGGTTCGAGGTACTCGGGGAAGATCGTGACGACGTCGAGCCGCATTACGCCTCTTCCCCGGAGTCCCGGGACGAAGCGACCTCCGCGCGGTCGTCGATCAGTCCGGGCGGCGGGTCGATGACCGCGCGCTGCTCCTCCAGGTCGATCTCGGTGACGATCTCCTCGACGAACGGCACGTACACCTCGGTGCCGTCGGGGCGCTCGACCACGAAGAGGTCCTGGCTGGGCAGGTGGGAGACCTCGGTGATCCGGCCGACCTCGGTGCCGTCGACGGTCACCACATCGAGGTCGATCAGCTGATGGTCGTAGTACTCGTCCTCGTCCTCGGGCCGCTCGTCCGGGTCGACGTCGGCGATGAGGAGGATGTTGCGCAGGGCCTCGGCGCCGGTGCGGTCACGGACGCCCTCGAAGCGCAGCAGCAGGCGGCCGCTGTGGACGCGGCCGGTCTCGATGGTGAGCGGCCCGGCGGAGGCGGGGTCGGTGGCCAGTACGGCACCGGGCCCGAGCCTCAGCTCCGGTTCGTCGGTGCGGACCTCCACGGTGACCTCGCCCTTGATGCCATGGGCGCGGCCGATGCGAGCGACTACCAGCTGCACTGTGCTTGATCTCCTGTCGGACTGCGACGAGCCGGTCACGGCTCAGACGACTACGGGCCGGGGACGGCCCAGTGGCCCTCCCCGGCCCACGGGCCGACTCGGCGGATCCTGTCGCAGACGCGGGGTCTGGCACGCCCATCTGCCGCGTTGTCGTCGGTCGCCGACGCTCCGCGTCGACTCCTCCTCCGCCTTGCAGCTGGACGTACCAGACCCCGCTCGCCTGTGCTGAAGAGCAGCCGTCGATGTTCTGCGACCTGATCCGCCGAGCCGGCCCGAGCCGGTCCTGCGTTTGGCGTCAGCGGACGTGGTCCACGTCGACGAGGTCGACACGGACACCACGGCCGCCGATGGCGCCCACGACGGTACGCAGAGCGCGTGCGGTGCGGCCGTTGCGGCCGATCACCTTGCCGAGGTCGTCCGGGTGGACCCGGACCTCGAGCACACGCCCGCGACGCAGGTCGCGCGAGGCGACCTGCACATCGTCAGGGTTGTCGACGATGCCCTTCACGAGGTGCTCGAGAGCCTCCTCGAGCATACTCAGGCCTCGGTCGAGGCGGACTCGGCGGCAGCCTCGTCCTTCTTCTCAGCCTTCTTCTTCTGGGTGATGGCCTCACCCTTGCCCTCGTCGTCGCCGCCGAGCGCCTCGAAGGACGGACGGACCGGCTTCTCGGCCGCCTGCAGCAGCGGGGCCGGGGCGGGCTCGCCCTTGAACTTCTGCCAGTCGCCGGTCTTCTTCAGGATGGCGAGCACGGGCTCGGTGGGCTGGGCGCCGACGCCGAGCCAGTACGCCACGCGGTCGCCGTCGACCTCCATGACCGACGGGTTGTACGTCGGGTGGTACTTGCCGATCTCCTCGATGGCCCGGCCGTCACGGCGGGTACGGGAGTCGGCGACGACGATGCGGTAGTGAGGCGAACGGATCTTGCCCAGACGCTTCAGCTTGATCTTGACTGCCACGGGAGTGGGTTCTCCTGAATTTGACGTGGTTGGGCACGGCGAGATGTGCCGCGTGGGGTTGCGGTACCCGAGTGCCCGATGGACGCGTCAGCCGGAGGAGAGAGGGGTCCTGTGCGACTGTCGAGTACAGCTAGCCATTGTGCCACACCCCACGGGGCGGGAGGTCCGCCGGGTGGGCGCGGCCGGCGGGCGCCCCCGGCGCCGGTGCCGGCCGGGCGTGGGGCGCCGCCCGGCGCCCGCGAGGCGCCGCCGCACCCACCCGTGCCGCCCTGGGGGATGCCTCCCCGGGCCCTCAAGGCACAAGGGGAGGCACGATGGCCCGCGGTCGAGCGGGACGAACCAGGCACCCACGAGGTGCCGGGTCGTCAGCTGGCGGTGGCTACCGGTTCCGGGATCTGGAAGGGCTTGCCGCAGCCGCCGCAGACGATGGGGGCCTGGGCGAGGACCGAGGGGACCACGCGGACGTTGCGGCCGCAGTCGCAGACGGCCTTGACGCGGACGCCGCCCCCGGAGGAGCCGTGCCGTGCGGCAGGCCCGCGGAAGCTGCGGGCGGTGTCGCCCGCGGTCGCCGCGGTGTGGGCCTTCAGGGCACGCTGCAGGCGTTCCGTCGTCGGACGGTAGCGGCGTTTCGCCTCGGGCGTGAGCGTCACCAGTGAGAAACCACTGCTCGGATGCGGCTCCTCGGGGTGGTCCAGGCCCAGCTCCTCGGCGATCGCGAGGAACCTGCGGTTGTGGTAGCGGCCGGCTCGGGATGTGTCGCGTACGCCGCGCGCGGCGGCGACGCCGTGGACTGCCTCGTGCAGCAGTCGCTCGAAGGAGAGTTCGTGACCGCACGCGGACGACGACTCCCCGATCAGTGACTCGGGCGCGGCAAGATCGGGCAGCTCGGGGTGGTACCGCTGAATATCGGCCCACGCCTGCGCCAGCTCTGCGGCGAGAACAGGTGGTGTCTGTGTCGTGCTCACGTAATGACAACGAGCCGGGGTGCCTCTGTGTTCCGATTCCGGGGCATCCCAAATAATTTGCACGTACCCGTCAGTTGCCACTGATGCGTCCTGACGAGTACGGGTGCGCTGATCTGCGGAGAAGCCTCGCAGCTCACCTCAAGGTGGTGCGTAGGCTGACGTACGCCCCCGCGCGTAAGCGGTCTCCGCGCGCCGGTGCGCGTGGGGTCCGCGGATGCGCAAGAGACGTTTCGGCCGCTCTCGCGGACTGGGGGCACGCGGCCCCGCGGGCACGCCACGGGCGTGACGTTACCGGGTCCGTCCCCGGCACCGCGCACCGCCCCGGCCCCGGCCGCTCGCGGCGTCGCCGACCTTGGCCGGAACCGGAGCGGGGTGCCTTCGGCATGGCGGAGCGGACGGCCCGGGATTACCGGAATGTGAATTCTTGCCACTGGCACAAGCGACTACCAAGCCGCCACCGCTTTCCACTGGACGACACGTCGAGGGCGGAGTTTCCTGGCATACGGGGTGTGCGGGCGCACTGCACGGGGGCCAGGGAATCAGGCACTGCGGCAACTTCTCGGCTGATTGGGGCGCTTACCTATGACTCCTACGCTCGTGCGGCAGCACCCGCCTCGCACGGGGGCCGCCCCCGCGTGGACCCGCGCGCACGCGCGCGTGACTGGTCCGAGATCCAGGAGCGGATGCTCGTACCGCTCTACGAGGCCGTCCACGAGCGACTGGACGTGGGACCCGCGACACGGCTGCTCGGCCTCGGCTGCGGCTCCGGACTGGCCCTGCTGATGGCGGCCTCGCGCGGTGCGGAGGTCACCGGTGTCGACACCTGTGCCGCCCGGCTGGCGCTCGCGCGGGAGCGGCTGCTGCCCGAGGGCCGGGACGCGCACACGCGTGACGCCGCGCGCATCGTGCACGGTCCGCCCGCACAGGCCGCGCGTACGGACGCCTACACCGTGGTGACGGCGTTCGAGCCGATCGGCTGCCTCGCCGGCGACGCGGAGGCGCTGGGCGGTCTCCTCGCCGAGGCGGTCCCGCTGGCCGGGCGCGGAGCAGCCGTGGTGCTGGCCGGCTGGGGGCCGCCCGAGCGGTGCGCCACGACGTCCGTGCTGCGGGTGGCCGCCAAGCTGGCGGAGCCGCTGCGCGGCACCGGCACATGGCGCCCCACGGACCGCGACGACCTGGAGCGGGTCGCCGCGCGGGCGGGACTGAGGCCGGACGGCTCCGGACGGGTGGCCTGCCCGTTCGGCTACGCGGACCCGGACAGCGCGGTACGGGGCCTCAAGTCGACCGGACTGTTCGACCCGGCGGTCACCGCCACGGACCAGGCGCAGGTCGACAAGGAGCTGGCGGAGGCCCTGCATCCGTACCAGCGGCCGGACGGGACCGTGTGGATGCCGAACGTGTTCCGCTATCTCGTCGCACGCACCCCTGAGACACGAAACCGGGGCGCCCCTCGCGCGAGGGGCGCCCCAAAGACGTACCGGTGTGGGTGTCAGCCCATGAACTTCTTGAACTCGTCGGGCAGTTCGAAGTCCTTGCCGGCCTGCTGCGGCAGCCCGAAGGCGTTCCCGCCCTCGGCTGCGGCGGCGCGGCGCGCGGCCTCCTCCTGCTCCTGCTGCTTGCGCTTCATCGGGTTGCCGGAGCGCTGCTTGCCCTTGGCCTGCTTCTGCTTCTTCTTCGCCCGGCCAGGACCGCCGCCCATGCCCGGCATCCCGGGCATCCCCGGCATGCCACCGCCCTGCGCCATGCGGGACATCATCTTCCGGGCCTCGAAGAACCGCTCGACCAGGCCCTTCACGGCGCTGACCTCGACACCGGAACCCTTGGCGATACGGGCGCGGCGGGAGCCGTTGATGATCGACGCGTCCTGGCGCTCGGCCGGGGTCATCGACTTGATGATCGCGGCGGTGCGGTCGACGTCCCGCTCGTCCAGGTTGTTGATCTGGTCCTTGATCTGTCCCATGCCAGGCAGCATGCCGAGCAGCTTCGAGATGCTGCCCATCTTCCTGACCTGCTCCATCTGGGCCAGGAAGTCGTCCAGGGTGAAGTCCTGGCCCTTCTTCGACGCCAGCTTGGAGGCCATCTTCTCGGCCTCTTCCTGGCTGAACGTCTTCTCCGCCTGCTCGATCAGGGTGAGCAGGTCACCCATGTCGAGGATGCGGGAGGCCATCCGGTCCGGGTGGAAGGCGTCGAAGTCGTCGAGCTTCTCACCGTTGGACGCGAACATGATCGGCTTGCCGGTAATCTGCCGGATCGACAGGGCGGCACCACCGCGCGCGTCACCGTCGAGCTTGGAGAGCACCACGCCGTCGAAGCCGACGCCGTCGCGGAACGCCTCGGCGGTGTTGACGGCGTCCTGGCCGATCATCGCGTCGACGACGAACAGGATCTCGTCAGGGTTGACGGCGTCCCTGATGTCCGCGGCCTGCCGCATCATGTCCTGGTCGATGCCCAGGCGGCCGGCGGTGTCCACGATCACGATGTCGTGGACCTTGGTCTTCGCGAACTCGATGGAGTCCTTGGCGACCTTGACCGGGTCGCCCACGCCGTTGCCCGGCTCGGGCGCGTAGACGGCGACACCCGCGCGCTCGGCGACGACGCTCAGCTGGTTGACGGCGTTGGGGCGCTGGAGGTCGGCGGCGACCAGCACCGGCGAGTGCCCCTGCCCTTCAGCCAGTGGCCGAGCTTGCCCGCGAGGGTGGTCTTACCGGCGCCCTGAAGACCGGCGAGCATGATGACGGTGGGGGCTGCTTGGCGAAGCGCAGCCGGCGGGTCTCACCGCCGAGCACGTGGACGAGCTCGTCATTGACGATCTTGAGGACCTGCTGGGCGGGATTCAGCGCCTTGGAGACCTCGGCGCCGAGCGAGCGCTCCTTGACGTTCTTGATGAACGTCCGGACGACAGGCAGGGCTACGTCCGCTTCCAGCAGGGCGATGCGGATCTCACGCGCCGTGGCGTCGATGTCCGCTTCGCTCAGCCGGCCTTTTCCGCGGAGGTTTTTGAAAGTCGCGCTGAGGCGGTCGGAGAGAGTATCGAACACGGCGGCGTCGGTCCTCGGGGTCGGAGTCGGTACGGGTCGCCCTCCAGGGTATCCGGACCGGCAAGCAAATCGTCCCTGCCCGCAGCAGAGAACGGCCAGGGGCGGAACCCCGCGTCGGCGGGGAGCAGACAACGCCGGTGGCGTAGAACGCGTCCACCGCGGGACCATCCCCGCGTCGGCGAGGAGCACATCCCGCAAACGCCTGACGTGACAAGAAGGTCACGCCCGCAAAGCCTCCTCCAGCTTCCGAGCCACAGCCACCGCCTCTTCGATCGGCAAAGGCTCACCTTGCTCCTCTGTCACGTAAAAGGCATCCACCGCGTTCGCCCCCAACGTGCTCACGTGTGCGCTGCGCACCCGTACCCCCGCGTCCTCCAGCGCCCGCCCGATGCGGAACAGCAGGCCCGGAGCGTCCTGCGCGCGGACCTCGATCACCGTGGCGTGCCGGGAGGCGGCCGGGGCGACCGTCACACGGGGCGGGGCGCGACCACGCCCCGCCGCCTCGGGTACGCGGCGTCCCGTTCGGCGAGGCGGGCGGCGATGTCGAGGGTGCCGTCGAGGGCGCGTACCAGGTCGGCGCGGAGCCGGGCGGCCTGGGGCAGGGAGCCGAACTCGGCGGCGACCCGCCAGTCGAGCAGCAGCACGGAGCCGTCCACGCCGTCCGGGAGGTCCAGGGCCCGCAGTTCCGCGGTGCGTACGGTCAGCCGGTGCAGGGCGAGCACCCCGGCCGCGGCGGGCAGCACGCCCTCCTGGTCGGGGACGGCGATGCGCAGTTCCACGCCCAGTGGCTCGGGGTCGCCGGAGGGCTCCGTGGACGGTTCGGGCCGGGCCCGCAGGGACAGCACCGGCGCGCCGGTGGCGAGGGCCTCGATCGCGAGGCGTTCCTGTTCGGCGGTGGGCGCGGCGTCCTCGGGCGGGTTGGGGGCGTCGCCGGACAGGACGGCGGAGACCCGGGCGACCAGGTCCGCGACGAGTGAGGCCCGCCAGGCCGACCAGGCCGCCGGTCCGGTGGCGAGGGCGTCCGCCTCGGTGAGGGCGTGCAGCAGTTCGAGGGTGCCCTGGGCGCCGACGGCGTCGGCGACCGCGCGGACGGTGGCCGGGTCGTCCAGGTCGCGCCGGGTGGCGGTGTCGACGAGCAGCAGATGGTGGCGTACGACGGTGGCGATCACGGTGACGTCGTGCCGGTCGAAGCCGATGCGGGCGGCCACGTCGCGGGCGATGGTCTCGCCGGCCACCGAGTGGTCGCCGGGCCAGCCCTTGCCGATGTCGTGCAGCAGCGCGGCGACCAGCAGCAGGTCGGGGCGGCTGACGCGGCGGGTGAACGCGGAGGCGCGGACGGCGGTCTCGATGAGGTGCCGGTCGACGGTCCACAGGTGCACGGCGTTGCGCTGCGGGCGGCAGCGGACCCGGTCCCAGTCCGGCAGCAGCAGGCTGACCAGGCCTTCCGCCTCCAGCGCCTCCCAGACGTCGACGGTGGGGCGGCCGGAGCCCAGCAGGGTGACGAGCTGTTCGCGGGCCTCGGCGGGCCAGGGGCGGGCAGGGGCGTGCGGCGGCCGCCATGCGCCGTACGGCGTGCGGGGAGAGCGGGAGTCCGGCCTGGGCGGCGGCGGCCGCGGCGCGCAGCGGGAGCACGGGGTCGCGTTCGGGGCGCGCGGTACGGGCGAGCACCACCTCGCCGTCCTGTTCCACGACGCCTTCGGCGAGCGGGGTCCGCTCGCCGCCCGGCTTTCCGCCGCCGAGGGCCCTCCCGTCGCCCGCCACCACCCTTCTGAAGAAGTCGCTCCGCTCCTCGCCAGTTTGCGCAGCCGGGGCCGTACCGCGCGGGAGCGCAGCACGCGTCCCACTTCGCGCCAGGTGACGTCACCGGCGTAGGCGATGACGCGCGCGGCCTCGTAGACCTGCCGCAGCAGCGCGTCCGCGTCGAGCAGGCCCAGTCCGGCGGCGACCTGGTCCTGTTCCTGGAGGGCGAGCCGGTCGGTGGCGCGTCCTGTGGTCAGGTGGAGTGCGTCCCGTACGTCGAGGAGGCGTCGGCGGGCGTCGGCGAGGCCCTCTCGCGGGGCGTCGGCGAGCCAGGAGGCGGCGACCGCGCGCAGGGCGGTGGCGTCACGCAGTCCGCCGCGGGCCTCCTTGAGGTCGGGTTCGAGGAGGTACCGCAGCTCGCCCTGGCGTTCGGCGCGTTCCTCGCAGAGTTCCCGCAGGGCGGGGAGGCGTTCGGGTGCCTGGTTGCGCCAGTCGGCGAGCACGGTGGTGCGCAGGGCGGTGGTGAGGCCGAGGTCGCCGGCGAGGTGCCGGGCGTCCAGCAGTCCGAGCTGGGCCTTGAGGTCCTCGGCCGCCGTCCTGCGGGCTTCGGCGGGGGTGCGGACGGAGTGGTCGAGGGCGAGGCCCAGGTCCCAGACGGGGTACCAGAGGCGGTCCGCGAGGGCGGCGACCGCGTCGGGGTCGGCGCCGTCGTGCAGCAGGAGCAGGTCGAGGTCGCTGCGCGGGGAGAGTTCCGCGCGCCCGTAGCCGCCCACGGCGACCAGGGACACTCCGCGCGCCCCTCGGCGCCGGCGGCGAACAGTCCGCCGAGCCAGCGGTCGGTGAGGTCCGCGAGGGCGGTACGGCGCGGCGGCCCGGACCGCGTCCCCTCCGTGAGGAGGCGCAGCCGGGCCGCCGCGTAGCCGCCGGGTCCCGGGTCCTCTGCTTCTTTCGTCATGTTCGTACTGGTCACCCGGCGACTCCGTTCTCGTGTGTCAGAGCGCGTCCGGGCCGCGCTCGCCGGTGCGTACGCGTACGGCGGTCTCGACCGGGACCGACCAGACCTTGCCGTCGCCGATCTTGCCGGTGCGGGCGGCCTTGACCACGACGTCGATGAGCTGTTCGGCTTCGTCGTCCTCGACCAGCACCTCGATGCGGATCTTGGGCACCAGGTCGACGGTGTACTCGGCACCGCGGTAGACCTCGGTGTGGCCGCGCTGGCGGCCGTAGCCGCTGGCCTCGGTGACCGTCAGTCCGTGCACTCCGAAGGCCTGGAGGGCCTCCTTGATCTCGTCGAGCCGGTGCGGCTTGACGACGGCGGTGATGAGCTTCATGCGTCCACCTTCTTGCTCTCGGCCGGGACGGCGGGGGCGGCGGTGCGGGCCGCGCCGCCGCCGGCGCCGCTGAAGTCGTATGCGGTCTCGGCGTGCTGCGCCTGGTCGATGCCGGCCACCTCGTCGTCCTCGGGGACTCGCATACCGATGGTCCTGTCGAGGAGGAGGGCGAGGACCGCGGAGACGGCCAGGGAGTAGGCGAGGACGCCGAAGACTCCGGCGCACTGCTTCCAGAACTGGTCGAGGCCGCCGCCGTAGAAGAGGCCCTGGACGTCGGACTGGCCCTTGCCGCTGGCGAAGAGGCCGATGAGCAGCGAGCCGAGGATGCCGCCGACGAGGTGGACGCCGACGACGTCGAGGAGTCGTCGTAGCCGAAGCGGTACTTCAGGCCGACGGCCATGGCGCACAGCACCCCGGCGATGAGGCCGACGGCGATGGCGCCGAGCGGGGAGACGGCGCCGCCCGCCGGGGTGATGGCGACCAGGCCCGAGACGGCGCCGGAGGCGGCGCCGAGTGTGGTGAAGGCGCCGTGGCGGATCTTCTCGTAGGCGAGCCAGCCGAGGACGGCGGCGCCGGTGGCGACCTGGGTGTTGACGAACATCAGCGCGCCGACGCCGTCGTCGTTGCCGAGCCAGGAGCCGGCGTTGAAGCCGAACCAGCCGAACCAGAGCAGACCGGCGCCGAGCATGACCAGGGGAGGCTGTGCGGGCGCATCGGGTCCTTCTTGAAGCCGACGCGTTTGCCGATCACCAGGATCACACCGAGTGCCGCGGCACCGGCGTTGATGTGGACGGCGGTGCCGCCGGCGAAGTCGATGACGCCGAGTTCGAAGGCCCAGCCGCCGGCGCCCCAGACCCAGTGGGCGACCGGGAAGTAGACGACGGTGGCCCACAGGGCGATGAACAGGGCCCACGCGGTGAACTTCACGCGGTCGGCGAGGGCGCCGCTGATCAGCGCGGGGGTGAGGACGGCGAACATCAGCTGGAAGACCAGGAAGACGAAGACCGGGATGGTGTAGCCGTCCCAGAGTTCGGTGAGGCCGATGCCGCTGAGGCCGACCCAGTCGGAGTTCCAGCCGACGACGCCGCCGGAGTCGGTGCCGAACGCCATGGAGAAGCCGTACAGCACCCACAGGACGGTGACGATCCCGAGGCTGATGAAGCTCATCATCAGCATGTTCAGTGTGCTCTTGACGCGGACCATGCCTCCGTAGAAGAAGGCGAGTGCCGGGGTCATGAGCATCACCAGGGCGGAACAGATGAGCATGAACCCTGTGTTGGCGGCGGACAGCGTGGGCGCGTCCGCGGCCAGGGGATGGCTGGTGCCATCGGCGTCTCCTCGTCATTGGTACGGCCCCGTGCGGGCGAAGCCTTGAGCGGATGGAGGGATGGGCCGGTTATGCGCCATGAGACTGGCGCAGCGCGGTTTCGGTGGAAGCCCCTCGTTGTTTCGCCACCGTGACGAAGACGCCTGACGTGTTACGGGTCGGTGAACCGCCGGGGCCGGGATGCGCCGGTCGCCATCGTGGCGCAGCCTTCGCCATACGGCGGTGAGCCGTGGCCGGGGAGACACGACCGGCCGCGGCCGGCCTCCGAATGACCTGGCATGGGGGAGCCGAGTCGGGCGGTTCGGGAGGGCCTGCCGCGGCCGGGGCCTGGCGGTTTCTCGGTGGGTCAGACCGCGTCGGCGGTCTCGGGCAGTTCGATGGCGAGCCGCTCGGTGAGTTCCACGACGTCGGCGAGGTCGCCGAAGTCGCGTACGGCGGTGTCGACCGTCTTTCGGATACGAGTGTTGACGCGCTCGGAGCGGACCTTCTTGGCCGCCGTGATGGCCTCCGTGGCGAGAACCGCGCTCTGCTCGGGTTCGCGCTGGAGGAGGTGGACGGTGGCCATGCCGATCAGGTTGAGGGCGTAGGAGCGCTGGTGTGCGCCGGACTCCTGGCCGAACAGCTCGACGGCCCGCCGCATCAGCGGCTCGGCGAGGGAGGCGTAGGTGGGGCTGCGCCCGGCGACGTAGGCGAGGTCGCGGTAGGAGTGGGAGTTCTCCGCGTAGAGCTCGGCCTCGGAGAAGAAGCGGATCCAGTCGGGGTCCGGCTCGTCCCACTCGCCGGCCTCGGCGAAGATGTCCTCGGCCATCCGCACGGCGCGCTTGCAGCGACCGGGCTGGCCCATGTTGGCGTAGGCGCGGGCCTCCATCGCGTACAGCATGGACTGGGTGCGCGGGCCGGCGCAGTCGCGGCTGCCGTACTGCGCGAGGTGGATCAGCTCCAGGGCGTCCTCGGGCCGGCCGAGGTGGATCATCTGGCGGCTCATGCTGGACAGCACGTACGAGCCGAGCGGCCGGTCGCCGGCCTCCTTCGCGGAGTGCAGGGCGAGTACGAAGTACTTCTGCGCGGTGGGCTGGAGTCCGACGTCGTACGACATCCAGCCGGCCAGTTCCGCCAGTTCGGCGGCGACCTTGAACAGGCGGCGGGTGGTGGCCTCGGGCTGGGGTTCCTGAAGGAGGTCGGTGACCTCGTGCAGCTGTCCGACGACGGCCTTGCGGCGCAGGCCGCCGCCGCACTGGGCGTCCCACTGCCGGAACATCATGGTGGTGGTCTCCAGCAGGTCCAGCTCCGGCTTGGAGAGCCGGCCGCGGGCCCGCGCGGCGGAGGACGCCGGGTCGGCCTCGGGCCGGGCCGGTACGGCGGACGGGGAGGGACGAGCCAGCGCTGCATGGGCTCGATGAGGGACGGGCCCGCGGAGAGGGCCAGCGAGCTCCCGAGGAAGCCCCGCCGCGCCAGCATCAGGTCGCTGCGCGAGAACTCGCTGAGCAGGGCCACGGTCTGCGGGCCCGTCCAGGGCAGGTCGACGCCGGTCGCGGAGGGTGCGGGGCGGGTGGCGCGCAGGCCCAGGTCCTCGACGGAGACGACGACGCCGAAGCGTTCGGAGAACAGCTCGGAGAGGATTCTGGGGATCGGCTCGCGCGGGTTCTCGCCGTCCAGCCAGCGGCGCACGCGTGAGGTGTCGGTGGAGATGTGGTTGGCGCCCAACTGCCGTGCCCTGCGGTTGACCTGGCGGGCGAGCTCGCCCTTGGACCAGCCGCTGCGGACGAACCATGACGCGAGCAGCTCGTTCGGGCGTTTCTCCGCGCCCGCAGCATTCGTCCCGCCACCGCCGTTGCCGCTCACTAGGAACGCCCCCATCCCTGAAGACCACTTGTCGCCGAGTGCGCCAAGCCCTATCAGAATGCCGGTTGTCGGGGCCGCCCGTCCGACGGTTGTCACCCTTCGAACGGAAAGCCGAGTTGCCTCCGGCATAACCGCGAGTGCACATGCCCCAAGAAGCCGTGCACACACAGTAACGCCACGATCACCCGCCCCACCATGGCGGAACCGCAATCGCCACCATTCGCCACCCCTTCGAATGAACTCAGCGTTGCCATCTCGCGATTGACTTGACACTGAACAGCCAAAAGTGGGCGCGGCGATGTACTCGGGGCGCGCATCACCGAACGCACCACCCCGCACGCTTCCGGACGCCGATTGAGCAGGGCGGCATCGGGAAGTCGGAAACAGAGAGTCATGGTGTGCGTTCGCTACGTAACCACCCGTACGTCGGACCCGTTGGAGGGGGCATGGGCTTCACGATCGGCATCAGTCGGGGTATCCGCGACATCCGGACCGGTTCGCGTCGCCGGAGCCGCTCCTCGGACGCCACCGTGGTGGCGGAGTACACCGGGCTGTGGGGCTGGGACGTGGTACCGGGGGTACGGGCCGCTGCGGGCGCCTGTTCCTGCGGTGACGCCGGGTGCCCGGCACCGGGCGCGCATCCGCTGGCCCTCGCGCCGGTGATCCGTGCCGGGGCCCCGCTGGACGAGGTGACGGCGGTCTGGTCGGAGTTCCCGGGGGCCGCGCTGATGCTGCCGGTGGGGCGGGCGTTCGACGTGATCGAAGTCGCCGAACCCGTGGGGCGGCATGCGCTGGCCCGGCTGGAGCGCATGGGCCTGCCGGTCGGCCCGGTCGCCGTCACCCCCGACGGCCGCGCCCACTTCTTCGTCGCCCCGGGGGCCGCCGCCGCGCTCCCCGAACTGCTCTACCGCATGGGCTGGGACGACCCGGCCGCCCTGGACCTGCGCGGCCTCGGCCCCGGCACCCACCTCACGGCCCCGCCCTCCGACCGAGCCGGCCTCGGCCCGGTCCACTGGCTCCGCTCCCCCGCCCTGGACTCCCCCACCCACCCCCGGAGGCCCGCCTCCTCCTGGGCACGTTGGCCTACGTAGCCCACCGCTCAGGAACGTAACCCCCCACGGCGAACGGCCACGCCGCATGCCCCGCCAGCCGCGGACACTCGGGCCCACCCCACCCCACCCCTCCGCTCCCGCGGACACTCGATCCCACCCGGCGCTCCCGCGGACACTCGCCACACCCTCCGCTCCCGCGGGCAGTCGTGCCGCTGGGGCGGCACGGGTGGGCGCGACGGCACCCCGCAAGCGCCGGGCCGCGCGAACACCCCCGGCCCCCACCAACGCCGGGCACCCCATAACGACACCGGGGCCCGCACTCTCAACGCCCCACGGGTGGGCGCGACGGCACCCCGCGAGCGCCGGGCCGCGCGAACACCCCCGGCCCACACCAACACCGCGCACCCCAGACGCCGAAAACGGCGAAGCGCCCGCCCCCGAAGGGCCGGGCGCTTCCGCACGTCCACAGCATCCGACGAAGTCAGACCCTCACTCCCCGATGAGCGCGTCCACGAACGCCCCCGCATCGAACGGCGCCAGATCGTCCGCCCCTCCCCGAGCCCGATCAGCTTCACCGGCACCCCCAGCTCCCGCTGCACGGCGACGACGATGCCCCCTTCGCCGTACCGTCCAGCTTCGTCAGCACGATGCCGGTGATGTCGACGACCTCCGCGAACACCCGCGCCTGCACCAGCCCGTTCTGCCCGGTCGTGGCATCGAGCACCAGCAGCACCTCGTCCAGCGGCGCCTGCTTCTCCACGACCCGCTTGACCTTGCCGAGCTCGTCCATCAGCCCGGTCTTGGTGTGCAGCCGCCCCGCCGTGTCGATGAGCACCGCGTCGGCGGCCATCTCCTTGCCCTCCTTGACCGCGTCGAACGCGACGGAGGCGGGGTCACCGCCCTCCGGCCCGCGCACGGTGTGCGCCCCGACCCGCTCACCCCAGGTCTGCAGCTGATCGGCGGCGGCGGCACGGAACGTATCGGCCGCGCCGAGCACCACGGTGTTGCCGTCGGCGACCAGAACCCGGGCGAGCTTGCCGGTGGTGGTGGTCTTGCCGGTGCCGTTGACCCCGACGACCATCACGATGCCGGGCCCGCCGACCGCGTTCTCGGTGTGCACGACGCGGTCCATCTCGGGACCGACCAGCGCGACCAACTCCTCGCGGAGCAGCCCGCGCAGTTCCCCGGCGTACGCGTACCGAGCACCTTCACGCGCTCGCGCAGCCGCTCGACCAGTTCCTGGGTGGGCTGCACACCGACGTCGGCGGTGAGCAGCGTGTCCTCGATCTCCTCCCAGGTGTCCTCGTCGAGGTGCTCGCGGGACAGCAGGGTGAGCAGACCCTTGCCCAGGGCGTTCTGCGAACGGGAGAGACGGGCGCGCAGCCGGACCAGCCGGCCGGCGGTGGGCTCCGGGATCTCGATCTCGGGAGCCTCGGCGGCGGGCGGTTCCTCGATGACGACGGGACCGGCGCCCGCCGGAAGATCAACCTCCTCGATGGTGCGCCGCGGTTCCTCCCGCGGCGTCTCGGCCTCTTCGCCGACGTGCGGCTCGGCCGGAGGGGCGGTGATGTCGGGCGCGGCGGGCGGCGGCGGGGGCAGCGGCTTCTTGCGCCGGCTGCCGACGACGAGCACACCGAGCGCGCCGAACACGACCACGGCGATGACTACAGCAAGGATGACGATGTCCATAACGCGTCCAGTATCGGCCATGGGCCCCCGGTGGGGCCGACACGGACCAGAGCCGGACGGGTGCGTGCCGCGTGCGGCGGGACGCCGTCCCGCTAGGGCGGACGGACCGCCGCCCCGGCTCGGGAGTGGCCCGGGCCGGGGCGGCGGTGAGGGTACGGGGAGAAGGTCGGCGGGGACGTGATCCCTTCTCCCCGGACTGTGGGGGCCGTCGGCTCAGCCCATCTCCTCCAGCGCCTTGCCCTTCGTCTCCTTGACGAACTTCAGGACGAACGGGATCGAGAGCGCGGCGAAGACCGTGTAGATCACGTAGGTGGCGGACAGGTTCCAGTCGGCCAGCGAGGGAAGCTCGCGGTGATGGCCCAGTTGGCGACCCACTGCGCGGCGGCGGCGACACCGAGGGCGGCGGCGCGGATCCGGTTGGGGAACATCTCGCCGAGCATGACCCAGACGACCACACCCACGACAGGGCGAAGAAGAGGACGAAGACGTGCGCGGCGATCAGGGCGACCCAGCCCTGCGTGGCGGGCAGCTGCCCGTCGACGAGGTCGAAGGAGAAGGCCCAGGCCTCCAGGGCCAGGCCGATCACCATACCGACGGAGCCGATGATCGCGAGCGGCTTGCGGCCGATGCGGTCGACGAAGATCATCGCGATGACGGTGCCGACGATGTTGATGATCGACGTGGTGAACGAGTAGAGGAACGAGTCCGTCGGGTCGACGCCGACCGACTGCCACAGCGTCGAGGAGTAGTAGAACGCGACGTTGATGCCGACGAACTGCTGGAACACCGACAGGCCGATACCGATCCAGACGATCCGCTTGAAGAGGAAGCTGCCGCCGAGCAGGTCCTTGAAGCTGGACTTCTCCTCGCTGTGCATCGCGGACTCGATCTCGGCGACACGGGCGGTGAGGTCGATGTTCTTGCCCTCGACCTCTTCGAGGATCTGCCGGGCGCGCTCGTGCTTGCCGACGGAGATCAGATAGCGCGGGGACTCGGGGATGGCGAAGGAGAGCAGGCCGTACAGAACGGCGGGTACGACCATGACGCCGAGCATGACCTGCCAGGCCTCCAGGCCCATCAGCTCACCGCGCTGGTCGCCGTCGGCGGCGTTCAGGATGCCCCAGTTGACGAGCTGCGAGACGGCGATGCCGATGACGATCGCGGCCTGCTGGAAGGAGCCGAGCCGGCCGCGGTAGGCGGGCGGGGCGACCTCGGCGATGTAGGCCGGGCCGATGACGGAGGCCATGCCGATGGCGAAGCCGCCGACGACCCGCCAGAAGGCGAGGTCCCACAGCGCGAAGGGCAGCGCGGAGCCGATGGCGCTGACGGTGAACAGGACCGCGGCGATCTGCATGCACCGGATGCGGCCGATGCGGTCGGCGATACGGCCGGCAGTCGCGGCGCCGATGGCGCAGCCGATCAGGGCGACGGCGATGACCTGTGCGAGTGCGGCGGAGCCGATGTCGTAGCGGTCGCGGATGGCCTCGACGGCGCCGTTGATCACGGAGCTGTCGTAGCCGAAGAGGAAACCGCCCATCGCGGCCGCGGCCGCGATGAAGATGACGTGCCCGAGATGTTCGGGGTGAGCCGTTCTGGCTCCTGACTGCGGTGCCTGCGGTGTGCCGGTCACGTGTACTCCTCGGGCCACCGGCAACGTCGCCGGGTGCGGGTCAGCCCTTCGAGGTCCAGCGGTGGGTACCTGAAGGTAAGAACAACATTGCAGAGACTATGCCTTCAATTATTGAAGTCAACAGGGGGTTCACTGTGAGGTTCGGGACGTCCGAGGGGAGGGTTCGTTCAGAACTTGAAGATTCGGTGCCGGTCTAGCGCAGACGCTGGCTGATGACCTTGGAGACGCCGTCGCCCTGCATCGAGACGCCGTAGAGCGCGTCGGCGACCTCCATGGTGCGCTTCTGATGCGTGATCACGATCAGCTGCGAGGCCTCCTGAAGCTCCTGCATGATCCGGATCAGCCGCTGGAGGTTGGTGTCGTCGAGGGCGGCCTCGACCTCGTCCATGACATAGAACGGGCTGGGCCGCGCCTTGAAGATCGACACCAGCATCGCCACGGCGGTCAGCGACCGTTCGCCGCCCGACAACAGGGAGAGCCGCTTGACCTTCTTGCCCGGCGGGCGTGCCTCGACGTCCACGCCCGTGGTGAGCATGTTGTCGGGGTCGGTCAGCACCAGGCGTCCTCTCCGCCCGGGAACAGCCGGGAGAAGACGCCCTCGAACTCACGCGCCGTATCGCGGTATGCCTCGGTGAAGACCCGCTCGACACGTTCGTCGACCTCCTTGACGACCTGGAGCAGATCCACGCGGGTCTTCTTCAGGTCCTCCAGCTGTTCGCTGAGGAACTGGTGGCGTTCCTCCAGCGCCGCGAACTCCTCCAGGGCGAGCGGGTTGACCTTGCCGAGCTGCTGGTAGGCGCGTTCGGCGGCCTTCAGGCGCTTCTCCTGCTCGGCCCGCACGAAGGGGCGGGGGCGGTTGCGCGGGTGCTGCGGGTCGTCCGGCAGCTGTTCGCCCTCGGCGGGGGCGAGGCCGGCACCGGCTGATGCGGGCCGTACTCCGACACCAGTCCGGCCGGTTCCACACCCAGTTCCTCCAGTGCCTTCGTCTCCAGCTGCTCCATCCGCAGCCGCTTCTCGGCCCCGAGTACCTCGCCCCGGTGAACTGAATCCGTCAACTTGTCGAGTTCCGCCTTGAGATCGCGCCCCTCGGTGCGGGCACGGGCGAGTTCCCGCTCGCGGCGGGCCTTGGCGGCGTCGGCGGCCGCGCGTTCCCCGTCGGCGCGCGTGAGCGAGATCTCGACGTGCGCGAGGAGGGTGCGGGCGCCGTCGGCGACGGCTGCGGCGACGTCCGCCTCGTGGCGCAGCCGGGCCCGGCGCTGTTCGGCACGCGCGCGTGCGTCGCGTTCCGCGCGGGCGGCGCGGTCGAGGGAGTCGGCCCGTCCGGCGAGCCCCTTGACCCGTTCCTCGTGCGTACGGACCTGGAGGCGGGCCTCCATCTCGGTCTGCCGGGCGTTGGCCCCGTCGGCGGCCAGCCGGTCGCGTACGAACGTGTCCGGTTCCTCCTCGTACGGCGTCTCCTCGGCGACCTCGAGCCGCTCGGCGAGTTCCCTGCGTCGGCGAGGGCGTTGTCGAGGGCGTCCTGGGCACGGGCCGCGGCGGCGGAGGCGCGCTCGGCCTCTCCGGCGGCGCCTCTCGCCTGGCCGGCGAGGCGGCCGAGCTGCTGGGCGACGGAGGATTTCTCGCGGTCCGCGGCGCGGCGGCGCTCGCCGAGTTCCTCGACCCGGGCGGCGTACTCCCGGCGGCGGTCGGCCGCGGCGTCCTGTGCGGCGGCGAGGTGGTCGCAGCGGACGGCCAGTTGCTCCAGCTCCGCGGCTGCCTCGTCCACGGATGCCTGTACTTCCAGCAGGCTGGGGGCGCCCGCGGAGCCGCCCTGGGCGAAGTGTGCGCCGAGGAGGTCGCCTTCGGCGGTCACGGCGGTGAGGTGGGGGTGGGTGTGGACGAGGTCCTCGGCGTCCTCGAGGGTGCCGACGATCACGGTGTCGCGCAGGAGCCGTCGCACGGCGGGCATCAGACCGGGCGGTCCGCCGACGAAGTCCACGGCGGGGCGTACACCGGGGAGGGGGAGGGGGTGGGTCGGCGAGTGCGGGTGTGTGGGGGCTGGTCGCGCAGTTCCCCGCGCCCCTTGCCGGCGTTGCCGTCGCGGGGTTCGCCGGGGCTGTGGAGGGATACGCCTCGGCAGGGGTGGGAGACGTGGGCGCTTCGGCGGGTGCGGGTGGGTGGGGGCTGGTCGCGCGGTTTCCCGCGCCCCTTGCCGGCGTTGCCGTCGCGGGGTTTGCCGGGGCTGTGGGGGATACGCCTCGTCAGGGGTGTGAGACGTGGGCGCTTCGGCGGGTGCGGCTTCGTCGGAGTTGTTCGCGCGGTTTCCCGCGCCCCGGGGGCGTTGCCGTCGGGGTGTTGGTCAGGAGGAGGGTGGCCCGGCCCGCGTCCTGTTTGCGGAGGAGGCGGATGGCGTTGGCCGCGGCTGAGGGAGAGGTGGCCGCCACCGCGTCCGCGGCCGCGCCAAAGGCTGCTGCCAGGGGGTTTCGTAGCCGGGGGTGACCGTCAGGAGTTCCGCGGCCGGGCCCAGCAGACCCGTGAGGGTGTCGCGCGCGTTCAGCAGGGCGCCGGTGCCGTCCTTGCGGCGCAGGCCGAGGGCCAGGGCCTCGTGGCGGGCCTGGGTCGCGGCGCGCTTGCGTTCCGCGGCCGTGAGCGCCTCCCGCGCTGCGGTGAGGGCGGTTTCCGCTTCGGCGAGCTGCCGCTTGGCCTCCTCGTGCCGCTCGGCGAGTTCCGCGTCGCCCGCGTCGAGGCCGTCGACCTCCGCCTGGAGGGCCTCGTACTCCTCCTGGGCGGCGCCGGCCTGCTCCTGGGCCTCGTCGCGCGCGGCGGCCAGCCGCTCGATCTCGGCCTGGGCGGCTGCCGCCCGCGAACGGGCCGCGCCGGCCTGTCCCTTGAGCCGGGCGAGCCCTTCGCGCCGGTCGGCGATGGCGCGCGCGGCGTCCTTGAGCCGCCGTTCCTCCCGGGCGAGTTCGTCCTCGAGCTCCGCGCGGTGGGCGACCGTGTCCTCCAGGGCGCGTTCGGCCGCCTCCAGGGCGGCCTCCAGCTCGGCCTCCTGCTCGCGGACGCGGGCGGCCTCGCGCTCCATGTCCTCGGGGTCGCGGCCGCGCCTCTCCTCGGGGGCGCGGAAGTCGCGCTCTTCACGCGCGCGTCGGCCAGGGAGATCGTGCCGCGCACCCGTTCGGCGAGCTGGGAGAGTTCGTACCAGGTCTGCCGCGTGTTCTGGAGCCGGGGGCGAGCCGGCGTACCTCGTCCTCCAGCTGCCCCTCGCGCTGGAGGGCCTTCTTCAGCTCGGCCTCGGCCGTCTCCTTGCGCTCCTTGAGGGCCGCCTCGTCGGCGATCTCGGCCCGCAGCGCCTCCCGCAGCCGTACGAGATCGTCGGCGAGGAGGCGCAGCCGCGCGTCGCGGAGGTCGGCCTGGATGACGGCGGCCCGCCGGGCGACGGCGGCCTGCCGGCCGAGCGGCTTGAGCTGGCGGCGCAGCTCGTCGGTGAGGTCCTGCACGCGGGCGAGGTTGGCCTGCATCGCGTCCAGTTTCCGCAGCGCCTTCTCCTTGCGCCTGCGGTGCTTGAGGACGCCGGCGGCCTCCTCGATGAAGGCGCGGCGGCCCATGGGATCGGCGTGCAGTACGGAGTCGAGCTGGCCCTGGCCGACGATGACGTGCATCTCCCGGCCGATGCCGGAGTCGGAGAGCAGTTCCTGGATGTCGAGGAGCCGGCAGGTGTCACCGTTGATCTGGTACTCGCTGCCGCCGTTGCGGAACATGATCCGCGTGATGGTGACCTCGGCGTACTCGATGGGGAGGGCGCCGTCGGAGTTGTCGATGGTGAGGGACACCTCGGCGCGGCCCAGCGGGGGCGGCCGGTGGTGCCGGCGAAGATGACGTCCTCCATCTTGCCGCCGCGCAGCGACTTGGCGCCCTGCTCGCCCATGACCCAGCTGAGCGCGTCCACGACGTTGGACTTGCCCGAGCCGTTCGGACCCACCACGCAGGTGATCCCCGGTTCGAACCGGAGCGTGGTCGCGGAAGCGAACGACTTGAAGCCGCGGAGCGTCAAGGCCTTGAGGTGCACGCCGCCGGACTCTACCCGCCGGGCATGTCTCACTCCATGAACGAACGGTTTCGCGGGTGAACGCGAAGGGCACACCAGACGTTGAAGACGGTGAAAGGATGCGCGGGCAGCGAGTGCCGGAGGCGGTGCGCGGGGTGCGGGCGCCGGGGTGAGGACGCGAGTCGCGGAGGCGGGAAAGAAAGAAGGGACGCCGGGGCGCCCCTTGCCGTTCTGACTGCGTGGCGGTGGTGACGGGCAGCCCGAACCACTGCTGTGCCGTTGGTGCAACGGTGAAGTGGTTCAGCGGATGCAGTGGTCAGGTGAGCGCAGGCTCCGCCTGGTGTGCGTCAACGCTCTCCATGATCCTGTCGTGAGAAGCGGCAGCCGTCAGCTCGTCGTTCTCCGCCTGGATCCGTCCAAGTTCGGATTCCAGGTCCTGGACTCGCTGCTGGAGCCGTCGCATCTCGGCGAGGAGTCGCGGGTCGGAGCCGCCGACGTAACCGAGAAGCGCCTTTGCCATGATGGATGGTCCTCCACAATGAGTGACCGACCGATGCGGTGTGGGTCGTGAGGGATTCGCACCCGCGATGCTTGGCAGGCCTGGAGTTGTGCTGCCGTTCAGCCATGCCAAACAGCTAAGGTGCGCGGGGCTTTCAGCGTCTCACCAAAAAGTTTGAGGGTCAACACGATCACGCCCCGTATCGGCGGACAACCGGCTGCGCACGGCCTGCGTACGGCGGCGGCGCGAGTCTCCCGGGTCCTCGGGGCGTAACGATCATCCTGGCGTCCGGCGCCCCCGACGGCAAGCCCTTCTCGCCGATCACCAGGACTTTTCCATCGGCGGGGACAGGTGCCGCGCTCCGGTCATGGCATACCGGGGCCGCCGGAGCGGGCGGGATCAGCGGATGGCGAAGCCCTCGTAGCCGCCGCGCGGTGTGTCCCATATCTCGGTGACTCCATCCACGTGTCCGGGCGTGTCGCCGGCCTGGAGCCAGTCGAGCAGCCCCTCGCAGCCTTCGCGGGCGCCCTCGGCGACCACCTGGACCCGGCCGTCGCCGAGATTGAGAGCAAAACCACTCAGCCCGCCGATCTCCAGCGCCTTGGCCCGGGTGAACCAGCGGAAACCCACACCTTGTACCCGGCCCCGCACCCAGGCGACCAGTCGCACATCCTCACTCATGGCAGCAACCTAACCGGACAAAGTCACCGGGGGCACACCTGACCCAGGCGCCATGCGGTAGCGTCCCGAGCCATGAATCTCATATGAAACTCACTCGTTGGTGTGAGTTTCGTGATCATCGAGTTTCGGTTGGTCGCGAGAACGAGTCGACCAACGGACGAGGAAGGCCAGGGACATGGGACGCCACCGACGCTCCGCCGACGGCGGCGCCGCCACGGGCCGCGCCACCGGGGGCACTCACGACGACCTCTACGGCGATGGCCCGTATCCGAGCGTCGACCGGGAGGACGGCCCGCCCACGATGGGCACGGCACCGTATCTGAACCCGGAGGCGTACGCCGAGACGTACGCGCTGAGCGAGGAGTACCTCTACGCGACGGCCGACGCCGCGACCCCGGCCGGGGGCACCGACTTCGCCACCGCCGCTTTCCCCCAGGCAGACCTCACCGCCCCCATCCCCGCCCCCGCTCACGGCGGCTTCCCGGACGCCGGCTTCGCTCAGGCCGACTTCAGCGCCCCCGCCGCCGACTTCTCCCAGGCAGGCCTCACCGCCTCCATCCCCGCCCCCGCCCAGGGCGGCTTCCCGGACGCCGCTTTCCCCCAGGCCGACTTCAACGCCCCCGCCGCCGGCTTCCCCCAGGCAGACCTCACCGCCCCCATCCCCGCCCCCGCTCACGGCGGCTTCCCGGACGCCGGCTTCTCCGCGCGCCGGGACCGGATCGGCCCCGCCTTCCCCGGCGACGGCCCCGCGGCCGACCATGAAGGACCCCGTCCGGACAGGCACCGGCGCCGCAAGAAGAAGGCAGCCACCCCGGTCCGTACCGGACTGCTCGGTGTCTCCGCGGCGATGGCCCTCGGCACGGTGGCGGTCGCCACCGGAGCGGTACCCGGGCTGGAGAACTACAAGCTCGGCGGCGAGCGCACCCCGGCGACAGCGTGCAGGCCGGTGGCCTGGCGACCAACGCGCCCACCGAGCAGGGCGGCACCGTCGGCAGCCTGGAGAGCCCTGGCCGTGACGCCGGCACCCCGGCGAGCCGTGGCGGCGAGCGCGCCGCCTCCCGGAGCCGTCCGCGCCGGCCTCGCCGACGCAGACCCCGGAGAAGAAGGAGACCGAGGAGCAGGCGAAGACCCCGGAGAAGAAGGAGAGCACGGCGGCTCCCGAGCAGACCGCCGAGGAGGCCCCGCCCCGCACCGCAGAGCCCGAGCCGGAGAAGCAAAGACGACCACTCCGGTCGCCGGCTCCGCGGAGGCCGTCGCCGGTGTCGAGGTGCTCCGGCTGGTCAACGTGGAGCGGGCCAAGGTGGGCTGCAGCCCCGTCACCGCGAGCGGCGAGCTGACCGACCTGGCCACGGCGTTCAGCGACGACATGGCCCAGCGGGACTTCTTCGACCACACCGACCCCGACGGCGACACCCCGTGGGACCGGGCCGAGACGGCCGGCATAGCCAACCTCGGCGGCGAGAACATCGCCCGGGGCCAGGCCGACGCCGAGGCCGTGATGCAGGCCTGGATGGACAGCCCCGGCCACAAGGCGAACATACTGAACTGCGACTTCAAGACGCTCGGTGTGGGCGTCCACATGGGCGCGGGCGGCCCGTGGTGGACCCAGAACTTCGGCTACTGAGCCCAGGGCGGCGCTGACCGGTGGTCAGCGCCGCCCTGGCGTAATCTTGGGTTCATGACGACCGTGTCGCGACCGGAGGAGCGGGAGCTCCCTTCAACGTGTTCGCCAAGGTGTGCCCGTCCCGCGGCACGCTGGAGCATGTGACCGGGCGCTGGGGCGCGCTGACCCTCGGCGCGCTCCACGAGGGCTCGCTGCGGTTCAACGAGCTGCGCCGCCGGGTCGACGGGGTGAGCGAGAAGATGCTCTCCCAGACGCTGCACGCGCTGGAGCGCGACGGGCTGGTGCACCGCGAGGCCCAGCCGACCAATCCGCCCCGCGTGGACTACGAACTGACGCCGCTGGGCCATGAGGTCGCCGGGCGTCTGCTGGCCCTCATCCAGTGTGTCGAGGGCAGCATGGACGCCGTACTCGAGGCGCGTCGGCGCTACGACGAGACGCGCGGCGCCCGCTGACACGTCGGGCAGAAGTAGCTGGACCGGTTCATCCACGCCCGCCGGCGCATCGGTGTGCCGCAGCGGCGGCAGGGCAGGCCCTCACGGCCGTACGCGTCCAGGGACCGGTCGAAGTAGCCGGACTCGCCGTTGACGTTGACGTAGAGGCTGTCGAAGCTGGTGCCGCCCACGGCGAGGGCCGCGTTCATCACGTCCCGGACATGGCCCAGCAGGAGCAGGGTGCGCGGGCGGGTGAAGCCGGCGGTCGGGCGCTCGTAGTGGATGCGGGCCCGCCACAGCGCCTCGTCGGCGTAGATGTTGCCGACGCCGCTGATCAGTGACTGGTCCAGCAGGGCGCGTTTGACGGTGGTGCGCTTGCGGCGCAGCGCCTGATGGAAGGCCTCCTCGTCGAAGAGCGGGTCGAGGGGGTCCCGGGCGATGTGGGCGATGACGTCGGGCAGTCCGTCGGGGGTGGTGTCGTGCAGCGACAGACCGCCGAAGGTGCGCTGGTCGACGAAGCGGAGTTCGGTGTCCAGGGCGTCGGTGAAGCGGACGCGGACACGCAGATGCTTCTCGTCCGCCGCCGCGTGGGGCTGCACCAGCAGCTGGCCGCTCATGCCGAGGTGGGCGAGGACCGACTGGCCGGTGTCCTCCAGGGGCAGCCACAGATACTTGCCGCGGCGGCCGGGCACGCCGACGCGGTGTCCCTTGAGGCGGTCCGCGAAGTCGTCGGCGCCCGCGAGGTGACGGCGTACCGCGCGCGGGTGCAGCACCTCGGCGTCGGCGACGGTGCGGTGGGCGACCCACCGCTCCAGTCCGCGCCGTACGACTTCGACCTCGGGCAGCTCGGGCATGCTCTCCCCTTCACAAGCGGGTAAACGACCGCCGAGCGCCCGCCCCGGTACGGGGCGGGCGCTCGGGTGGTCCGGTGGGATCAGGCGGAGGCCGACGGGGTGTCGGCGCTCGTGCCGGAGGCGTCGGCTTCGGCGGCCCGGACGGCCTCCTCCGCTTCCGTCGCGGCCTTGGCCCGCTCGTCCGCCGCGGCCCGGATGGAGCGCCAGGCGGACTCGGCGGCCTGCTGCTCCGCCTCCTTCTTGCTGCGGCCGGTGCCGGTGCCGTACGAGACGCCTCCGACGCGGGCGGCAGCAGTGAAGGTCTTCTCGTGGTCGGGGCCGGTCTCCGTGACCAGGTACTCGGGTACGCCGAGCCCTTCGGTCGCGGTGAGCTCCTGGAGACTGGTCTTCCAGTCCAGGCCGGCACCGAGGTTCGAGGATTTCTCGATCAGCGGGTCGAACAGGCGGTGCACCAGTTCGGAGGCCGCGTCGAGTCCCTGGTCGAGATAGACGGCGCCGATCACCGCTTCGAGGGTGTCGGCGAGGATGGATGCCTTGTCCCGCCCGCCCGTGCCCTCTTCACCGCGGCCGAGCCGGATGAAGGAGCCCAGTTCGAGCCCGCGGCCCACTTCCGCCAGCGCACGCGAGTTGACCACCGCGGCCCGAAGCTTGGCCAGCTGGCCTTCGGGCAGATCGGGGTGGGTGTTGTACAGCGTGTCCGTGACGACGAGGCCGAGCACGGAGTCACCGAGGAACTCCAGCCGCTCGTTCGTCGGCAGGCCGCCGTTCTCGTACGCGTAGGAACGGTGGGTCAGCGCACGCACCAGAAGGGCGGACTCGAGCTGATAGCCGAGCCGCCCTTCCAGAAGCGTGTGGGACGAGGCCTGGGGGTCCGCTGAGTTCTTCTTCGGCGTCGACACAGTGCCTCTCACCAGCCGCTCAGACCTCGAGGACCTGGCGCTTGTTGTAAGTGCCGCAAGACGGGCACGCGATGTGCTGCTGCTTGGGCTCGTGGCAGCGCTCGCACGCAACCAGGGTGGGGACCGCAGCCTTCCACTGCGACCGGCGGTGGCGCGTGTTGCTGCGCGACATCTTCCGCTTCGGAACAGCCACGGCTACTTCTCCTGCTTCTCGTCGACGCCCGGTTCGGCGCCGCTCATCTCGTCCTTCTCGCCGTCCTTCGTGGTGCCGGCGAGTCCCTGCAAAGCCGCCCAACGGATGTCGACGGCCTCATGGTGGTGGTCCGGGTCGTCCGCGAGCCGTGCTCCGCACTCGGAGCACAGACCCGGGCAGTCTTCCCGGCACACCGGCTGCATCGGCAGTGCGAGCACCACCGCGTCGCGCAGCACAGGCTCGAGGTCGAACAGTCCGTCCTCGAGGAAGAGCCTGTCCTCGTCGTCCTCGGCGTCGTCGCCCGGTTCCGCGGTCACGCGGCCCCGGTCGTCGGCGTCAGGGTACGAGAACAGCTCCTGGAAGTCCGCCGTGAGCTCCTGCTCCAGCGGCTCCAGACACCTTACGCACTCCCCTTCGCCCCGGCACGGGCGGTGCCTGTGACGAGCACACCCCCATGACCGACTCGAGGCGGAGTTCCAGCTCCACCGGGGCGCCTTCCGGCACTCCGATGACGTCCTTGATCCCAAGGTCCTTGGGGGCGTCGACCGTACGGGTCAGGCGCTGCAGCGCACCGGGCCGCCGCCCCAGCTCGTGCGTGTCGAACACGAGGGGTTCCGGTGGTCGAGGCGGGCGTTCAGGGCCATTCCTGCTTTCGGTCTTCGAGCTCAGAGGTACCACTGCCCCGCGATGTTCCCGGGCAGCGTGGATCGCGGACGTAAGCGCGACCGAGGAGCCAGGATACTGGACCTTTCGCCCCCGGCCCAATCCGCCCCTACAGACCCTGTTCGCGCTCGTACGCCCGAAGCTGCTCGGGCGTGATCATGCTGGTGTCGAAGAGGCTGGTCTCGTCCAGGGCGTAGCCCTGCTGGTCCTGCTGCGCCTGCTGGTCGTGGCCGGTCTGCTGCTGGGCCTGGTTCGGGTCGTACGCCTGTGCGTCGTAGCCCTGGTAGCCGGCGTACGGGTCCGGCTGCTGCTGGTAGCCGTACGCGTCCTGCTGACCGCCGTACTGCTGCTGGTAGCCGGCGTACGGGTCCGGCTGCTGCTGATAGCCGTAGGCGGGCTCGGGCTCCGGCTGGGCGTACGTCTGCTGCTGCGGCTCGGGCTGCCGGGCTGCCGGGGTGTCCTGTTCGGCGAGGGCCGCGAGGTCGGCGAGGTAGTCGGCGTCGCTGGAGTGCTGGACGGTCGACGGGTCGTCGGCGAGGGCGCCGAGATCGTCGGAGGCGATCCGGCCGTGCAGCTTCTGCCGGCCCCGTCCGACCGCCTCCAGGGTCTTGGCGAGGACCGCCTCGAAGGCGCCGAGCTTGACGTCGACGTAGTCGTCGGCGGTACGGCGCAGGGTCTCCGGGTCGTGGCTGCGCTCGGGGCGTCCTCGTCCTCGTAGCCCTGCTCGTCGAGGCCGGGACCCGTGCCGAGCAGCTTCTCGCGGCCGCGGCCGACCGAGCCGAGCGTCTTGGTGAGGACGACCTCGAAGTTGGCGAGCTTGGAGTCGACGTAGTCGTCGGCCTCCGCGCGGACCTCCTCGGCCTCCTTGCGGGCCTCGCCGAGGATCCGGTCGGCCTCGGCCTGGGAGCGGCGGGCGACCTCGGTGCCGGAGACCAGGGAGCCGCGCTGGGCGTGGGCGCCCTCGATGATCCGCTCGGCCTCCTGGCGGGCCTGCTCGACCATCTGCTCCCGGCCGCCGATCAGTTCCTCGGCCTGGGCGAGGGAGTCGGGCAGGGCCGCGCGCACCTCTTCGAGCATCGAGAGCAGCTCGGCGCGGTTGACCACGCACGAGGCCGACATGGGCATCGACCGGGCACTGGAGACCGCGGCGACGATCTCATCGAGCTTCTTCTGCACGTCCACCGTGTGCTCGCCACTCTCTACAGCTGTGTTGGAGACGGACGGGACCGACTGTACGGCCATGGGACGTCCGGGGGACACCGGTTGGGGGTCCGGCGGGCACCGGGACGCCCCCGGCGGTCAGTCCCCGCGCAGCCGTTCGGTGAGGGCGGTCAGGACCTCCGGCGGCACCAGGTGGGCGACGTCGCCGCCCCAGGCCGCCACCTCCTTGACGAGCGAGGAGGACAGGAAGCTGTAGGTGGGATTGGTGGGGACGAAGAGGGTCTCCACGCCCGAGAGGCCGTTGTTCATCTGGGCCATCTGCAGCTCGTAGTCGAAGTCGCTGACCGCGCGCAGCCCCTTGACGATGGCGGGGATCTCGCGCTGCTTGCAGAAGTCGACGAGCAGGCCGTGGAAGGCCTCGATGCGGACGTTTCCGTACTCGGCGGTGACCCGGCGGATCAGGTCGATCCGCTCCTCGATCTCGAACAGGCCCTTCTTGGACTGGTTGATCATCACCGCGACGTAGACCTCGTCGTACAGCCGGGAGGCCCGGGCGATGATGTCGAGGTGTCCGTTGGTGATCGGGTCGAACGACCCGGGGCATACGGCGCGGCGCACTTGTGATCCCTCGCTCTCCGGTCCGGTCATCGTGCGTCTTCGCACGTAGAGGCGGCGCGACCGTACCAAAACGTTCCCTCGCCGTAGCGGCGGGACCGGATCGCCTCGAATCCCGGCGGCCAGCCGAAGTCCCCTCCTCTGGTGCTGCGCTCCACGGTGACGAGGGCTTCGCCGCTGAGCCAGCCCCCCGTCCGGAGTGTGAGCAGGATCTCGCGAAGATCGTCGTCCAGGACGGTGTAGGGCGGGTCGAGGAAGACGACGTCGTACGGCTCGTCCGGGGGTGCGGCGCGGATGATCTGTTCCGCTTTGCCGGATACGGCCGCGGCGCCGGGGAGTCCGAGCGACTTCACGTTCTCCCGGACCGTGCGGGCGGCGCGGGCGTCGGCCTCCACCAGCAGGACGTGCGCGGCACCGCGGGACAGGGCCTCCAGGCCGACGGCGCCGGAGCCGGCGTACAGGTCGAGGACGCGTTCGCCGTCCAGCGGGCCGCCGAGCAGGGACTGCCAGGTGGAGAAGAGGCCCTCGCGCGCGCGGTCGGAGGTGGGGCGGGTCCCCTGGCCGGGCGGAACGGCCAGGCGGCGTCCGCCGGCCTTGCCGGCGATCACGCGGGTCATGTCCTCGGTCCTTGTCGGTCTGGGCTGGTCGGTGGCTGTCCCAGTCTGTCAGCCCTTCTCCAGGTACTGCTCCCGCTCCTCGTCCAGCAGGGCGTCCAGTGCCGTGCGCAGGGCGGGGAGGCCGGTCAGGTCCGGGTCGGCGGCGACGATCCTCGCCGCCTCCTCCCTCGCCTCGGCGATGATCTCCTCGTCGTCGATGACGGCGAGCACGCGCAGGCTGGAGCGGGTGCCGGACTGGGCCTGGCCCAGCACATCGCCCTCGCGGCGCTGCTCCAGGTCGATACGGGAGAGCTCGAAGCCGTCGAGGGTGCCGGCGACGGCGCCCAGCCGCTGCCGGGCCGCGCTCGCCTCGGGCATCTCGGTGACCAGCAGACACAGGCCCGGCGCCGAGCCCCGGCCGACCCGGCCGCGGAGCTGGTGGAGCTGGGAGACGCCGAAGCGGTCGGCGTCCATGATCACCATCGCGGTGGCGTTGGGGACGTTGACCCCGACCTCGATGACGGTGGTGGCGACGAGGACGTCGACGTCTCCGGCGGTGAAGCGGCGCATGACGGCGTCCTTGTCGTCGGGCTGCATGCGCCCGTGCAGCACCTCGACACCGAGCCCCTTCAGCGGCCCTCGCGCGAGCTGCTCCGCGATGTCCAGGACGGCGAGCGGGGGCCGCTTCTCGGCCTCGTCCTCGGGGGCTTCTTCTTCCCGGACTTCTTCGGGTCGTCCTCCTCGTCGCCGATGCGGGGGCAGACCACGTACGCCTGGTGGCCGTTCGCCACCTCCTCGCGTACCCGCTCCCACGCGCGGGCGAGGAAGTGGGGTTTGTCGGCGGCCGGGACGACATGGCTGGCGATGGGCGAGCGGCCGGCCGGCAGCTGGTCGAGGACGGAGGTCTCCAGATCGCCGAAGACCGTCATCGCCACCGTGCGCGGGATGGGGGTGGCGGTCATGACCAGCAGGTGCGGGGGCTGCTTGCCCTTGCCGCGCAGGGCGTCGCGCTGCTCCACACCGAAGCGGTGCTGCTCGTCGACGACGACCAGGCCCAGGTCGTGGAACCTGACCTTGTCCTCGATCAGCGCGTGGGTGCCGATGACGATGCCGGCCTCGGCGGTGGCCAGGTCGAGCAGTGCCTGGCGGCGGGCCGCCGCTCCCATGGACCCGGTGAGCAGCACCACCTTGGTCCCGGTCTCCGCTCCCCGAGCATCCCCCTTCGGCGAGCTCCCCATCATCTCGGTGACCGACCGGTGGTGCTGCTGGGCGAGCACCTCGGTGGGCGCGAGCATCGCGGCCTGCCCGCCCGCGTCGACGACGGCGAGCATGGCGCGCAGCGCCACCATCGTCTTCCCGCTGCCGACCTCGCCCTGGAGCAGGCGGTGCATGGGGTGTTCGGTGGCGAGGTCGGAGAAGATCTCGGCGGAGACCTTCCGCTGGCCCTCGGTGAGGGTGAAGGGGAGGCGGTCGTCGAAGGCGGTGAGGAGGCCGTCGGGCTGGGGGCGGCGGGCGACGGCGGGAAGGTGCGCGTCGGCGTGGCGGCGGCGGGCGAGGGCGACCTGGAGGACGAAGGCCTCGTCCCATTTGAGGCGGGCGCGGGCGTCCTCGATGTCCGCCTTGGTGTGCGGGCGGTGGATCTTGAGGAGTGCCTCGGGCAGGGCGGCGAGTCCGCGGCCCGCGCGCAGGGTGTCCGGGAGGGGTCGACGGCCTCCTGGGCGCTGGGCAGGACCGTCTGGAGGGCCTTGCCGATCTTCCAGGACTCCAGTTTGGCGGTGGCGGGGTAGATCGGGATGAGGGAGCCGGCCCAGGTCTCCACGGTCTCCTCGGTGTCACCGCGCAGCAACTCGTACGCCGGGTGGGCGAGTTGGATACGGCGGTTGAAGACGGAGACCTTGCCGGCGAACATCGCGCGGGTGCCCGGCAGGAGTTCCTTGTGCGGTTTGTGGACGCCGGCGCCGAAGAAGACCAGTTGCAGCCGGCCGCTGCCGTCCGTGATCGTCACCTCCAGGCGCTGGCCCTTGCCGCGCGGGGCCTTGGCGGAGGCGAAGGTGTGCAGCCGGGCGTCGGCGACCTGGGCGACCACCGTGACGTGCTCGTCCATGGGGAGGTCGGCGAGGTGGGTGAGCTGGCCGCGCTCCTCGTATCTGCGCGGGTAGTGGTGCAGGAGGTCGCCCACGGTGTGCAGGCCGAGGTGCTCGGCCATCACCTTCGCGGTGGCGGGGCCGAGCACCTTCTTCAGTGGTTCGTCCAGTGCGGGCACGGGATCCATTGGACACCACACCACTGACAACGGGTGTCACTCCACCCCGATGAGCAGCAGGGCTCCTGTCTGCCGCCGTGGTACACCACGGTGTCGACGGCGAGGTAGCCCTCGCGGACACGTGTCTCCAGGTGGGCGGCGACGGCTTCGGGGGCGTCGTCGCCGAGGACGAGGGTGACCAGTTCGCCGCCGGCCGCGAGCATACGGTCCAGGACGGCCTCGGCGGTCGCCGTGACGTCCTGGCCGATCACGGCCACGTCCCCGTCGACCAGGCCGAGGACGTCCCCGGCCTGGCAGATGCCCGCCATGGTCCAGGACTGCCGCTCGGCGACGGCGACCTCGGCGTAGCGGGTCGCGCCGGCCGCCGACGTCATCGACACCACGTCCTCGTCGAAGCGGCGTTCCGGCTCGTGCACCGCGAGGGCGGCTATGCCCTGGACCGCGGAGCGGGTCGGGATGAGGGCCACCCTGATCCCCTCGGCCCGCGCCTGCTCGGCGGCAGCGGCGGCGGTGTGGCGCAGATCGGCGTCGTTGGGCAGCAGGACGACCTCTCGCGCGTGCGCACGCCGTACCGCCTGGACGAGTTCTCCGCTGGCGGGCGGCTCCCGGGGCGGGCGAGCACGGTGGTCGCGCCCGCCTCGGTGTAGAGCCCCGCCAGGCCCTCGCCGGGCACCACGGCCACGACGGCCCGCTGTGCGCGTTCCCCGCGCGCGGACGGTTCGGCGCCGGTGGTGTGGACGTCCTCCGCGCCGAAGTGGGTGATCCGGATCCGGTACGGCCGTCCCGCCTCGACTCCGGCCTCCACGGCGGCGCCGGCGTCGTCGGCGTGCACATGGACGTTCCACAGGCCGTCGCCGCCGACCACCACGAGCGAGTCGCCCAGCGCGTCGAGCCGGTCCCGCAGCCGCGCGACCGCCGCGTCCTCGGCCTCCAGGAGGTAGATCACCTCGAAGGCGGGACCGCCGGCCCCGTGCAGGGCGCCGCCGTCCGCACACTCGCCGAGGCCTTCGGCCGGCTCCGTGCGCGCGTGCGGCACGGGACCGGTGGTGGCTACGGAGCCGGTGCACGGGCCGCCCAGCGCCGGCAGGCCCCGGGGCGCCTCGCCCGTGAACGTCTCCACCAGCGCCGCGAGCACCGCGACCAGCCCGCTGCCGCCCGCGTCCACCACTCCGGCGCGTCGCAGGACGGCCAGCCGGGCCGGGGTCTCGGCGAGCGCCGCGCGGGCTCCCTCGTAGGCGGCCCGCGCCACCGACCCGCAGTCGCCCTCCGCCGCGCCGGCCGCGTCGGCGGCGGCCGAGGCGACGGTGAGGACCGTGCCCTCGACGGGGTGCGCGACCGCGTGGCGCGCGGAGTCGGCCGCGTGCCGCAGCGCGGTCCGCAGGACCTCGCCGTCGGCGTGCGCCGGGGCCTCGTCACCGGCCAGCACCTGGGCCATGCCGCGCAGCAGCTGCGCCAGGATCGTCCCGGAGTTCCCGCGCGCGCCGATCAGCGCGCCATGGGCCATGGCCCGTACGGCGTCGGCCAGCGCCGGCTCCCGGTCCCCGCCGGCCCGGTGACCGTCGAACACCGCCTCCACCGCCGCCGTCGCCGACTCGAGGGTCAGATAGAGGTTCGTGCCGGTGTCGCCGTCCGCCACCGGATAGACGTTGATCGCGTCGATCTCCTCGCGGGAGCGCCCCAGCGCATCGAGCGCGAGACCGCACCAGGAACGCACCGCGAGAGCATCGAAGAATGTCTGCGGCACCTGCGCCACCTGCGCCTCCCTGAGCTGCCGGCCGTGGCAGGCAGCGTAGACCGTGGAACACCGTCCGCCGGAGGAGGGCCGGGGGCGGAGGCCCTGGCCATCGTGGTAGTTTCGTTCTACGGGAGCAGCCGTTGTATGCTGCTCCGGTTGCCCGATCCGATCGGGCCTCTCCCCTGGCAGTGCCACTCAGATTCCACCAGGGCTCCTCGGAGTCCGGAATTCGATCCCGGCATGCCGGGATCAACCGTAAGTGCATCTGAAGTCTTTGGAGTGACCCGTGGCTGCCAACTGCGACGTCTGCGGCAAGGGGCCGGGCTTCGGCAACAACATCTCGCACTCGCACCGCCGTACGCCCCGTCGCTGGAACCCGAACATCCAGCGCGTGCGTACCGTGGTCGGCGGGACGCCGAAGCGCGTGAACGCCTGCACCTCGTGCATCAAGGCCGGCAAGGTCTCGCGCTGACGCTTTCGCTGAGCGCGTGGCCACGTCGGTTTCGCCGCAATAGCCGGTCCACCTTGGGTGGGCCGGCTTTTGCTTGGGGTGAGCGGGGGCGTTCGCGTAGCCGCGCTTCTGTGGGGCGGGGTTGGTCGCATCGCTCTGCGCCCCGCCCCAGTACCCGGCGCGAGGGTGGGCCGGGGGTGTTCGCGCGGCCCGGCGCTTGCGGGGTTGCCGTCGCGCCCACCCGTGCCGCCCTGGGGGTACCTCCCAGGCCCTTCAGGCACTGGGGGAGGCACGACTGCCCGCGGGAGCGGAGGCGTGCGGCGCGGGCTGCCTGCGGAGGGTAGAGGGCGGCACGGCGCTCCCGCGGGAGCGGAGGGTGGAGGGCGGCACGGCTGCCCCACGGGAGCGGAGGCGGACGGCACGGCTGCCCCGCGCGAGCGGAGGCGGACGGCACGGCGCTCCCGCGCGAGCGGAGGCGGACGGCGCGGCTGCCCCGCGGGGGGCGGAGGGTGGAGGGCGGCGCGGCTGCCCCGCGGAGGGCGGGGTGGGGCGCTGTGGCAGTTCCCCAAGGGGCGCGGGGAACTGCGCGACCGGCCCCCACCGGGCCGCACCCGGCGAACCACCCCCGTCAGCGGAGGTTCCAGGCGTGGTTTACCGGGCCCAGGCCCCTGCCCAGGGCGAAGCCCGATGTGATCGCGCCGGTGACGTAGGTCTTGGCCGCTGCCACCGCCTGCGGGACGGCGTGGCCCTTCGCCAGTTCCGAGGCGATCGCCGAGGCCAGGGTGCAGCCCGTGCCGTGGGTGTGGCGGTTGTCGTGTCTCGGGGCGCGGAACCAGTGTTCCGAGGAGCCGTCGCTGAGCAGGTCGACGGCGTCGCCGGGCAGATGACCGCCCTTGATCAGCGCCCAGCGCGGGCCGAACGCCAGGATCGCCTCCGCCGCCCGGCGCATATCGGCTTCCGAGTCGACGCGCACGTCCGTGAGCTGCGCCACCTCGTCCAGATTCGGGGTGGCGACCGTCGCCACCGGCAGCAGCCTGGTCCGTACGGAGTCCAGCGCGGAGGCCGCCAGCAGCGGGTCACCGTGCTTGGAGACCCCCACCGGGTCGACCACCACCGGCACGTCCGTGCCGGTGATCAGATCGGCGACCGCCTCGACGAGTCCGGCGGAGGACAGCATGCCGGTCTTGACCGCCTGCACGCCGATGTCGTCGACGACGCTGCGGTACTGGGCCCGGACCGCCTCCACGGGCAGTTCCCAGGCGCCCTGCACGCCCAGCGAGTTCTGCGCGGTCACCGCGGTGAGCACGCTCATGCCGTGCACCCCGAGCGCCAGCATCGTCTTCAGATCGGCCTGAATGCCGGCCCCGCCCCCGAGTCGGAGCCGGCCACGGTGAGCACCCGGGGCGGCGCGCTCATGACTCGATGTCCCCGAAGTGGTCCCAGCCGCCCTGGGTCGTCCAGGGCGCCCCGTCCACGGTCACCTGGGGCAGCGCCGACGGGTGGAGCACCTCGCCGATCACCTTCCAGCGGGCGGGCAGCTTCACGTCCGGCGGGAAGGTCGCCACGATCGCGTGGTCCTCTCCCCGGTCAGCACCCACTGCATGGGGTCGACGCCGACGGCCTGGCCGATGTCGTTCATCTGCGAGGGGATGTCGATCGCGCCGGAGCGGACGTCGATGCGGACCTTGCTGGCCTCGGCGATGTGCCCGAGGTCGGCGATCAGCCCGTCGCTCACGTCGCACATCGCGGTCGCGCCCAGACCGGCGGCGGCCGGGCCCGCGTGGTACGGGGGTTCGGGGCGCCGGTGTGCCTCGACGAAGGCGCGCGGTGAGCGGAAGCCGCGGGAGAGCACCGCGTGCCCGGCTGCGGACCAGCCCAGCCAGCCGGTCACCGCGACGAGGTCGCCGGGCTGTGCCCCGCTCCGGATCACGGGCTCCTGGTTGCGCAGATCGCCGAGGGCGGTGATCGACACCATGATCGTGTCGCCGCGTACGACATCGCCGCCGACGACCGCCGCGCCGGCCACCTGGCATTCGTCGCGCAGGCCGTCCATCAGCTCGCTGGGCCAGGTCACCGGCAGTTCCGCCGGGACGACGAGGCCGAGCAGCAGGGCGGTCGGCACGGCGCCCATGGCGGCGATGTCGGCGAGGTTCTGTGCGGCGGCCTTGCGGCCGACGTCGTACGCCGTGGACCAGTCGCGGCGGAAGTGCCGGCCCTCCAGCAGGATGTCGGTGCTGGCCACGACCCTGCGGTCGGGCGCGGAGACCACCGCGGCGTCGTCGCCGGGGCCGACCCGGACCGCCGGGGTGGTGGTGAGGCGGAGGTGAGCTCCCTGATGAGCCCGAACTCGCCGAGCTCACCAACAGTGCCCTTCATTTCCCTTTCGACCCTTCTATCCCTGTCCGTGCCCGGTCGCGAGCCGTCCGGGTCCTCGTTACGGTCGAGGTGACCGTCAACTTCTCCCGTGTCTGTACCCCGGCGCGCAAGGCCCGGTTCCCGCAGGTCTCCCCGCGAGCAGCGGCGACGCGATACCGTGGCGTTCCTTTTCCCCACATGATCCTCGTGGCCGCCCTGGAGGTTCCGTGGTACAGGCGTACATCCTGATCCAGACGGAGGTCGGCAAAGCGTCGACCGTCGCCGATCTGATCGGCAAGATCCCTGGAGTGATCCAGGCCGAGGACGTGACCGGACCGTACGACGTGATCGTGCGCGCCCAGGCCGACACCGTCGACGAACTGGGCCGCATGGTGGTCGCCAAAGTCCAGCAAGTGGACGGCATCACCCGCACCCTGACCTGCCCGGTCGTCCATCTGTAGCCCCCGTCTACCCTGTGCCGGTGAACTCCTTCCGTCACCGGCACGCCGTCCTCTCCGCGCTCGCGGTGCTGATCACCGCCGCGGGCTGCTCCTCAGCAGACGACAGCGCGTCCGCGGCGGTTCCCAGCCCGGACGCGAAGGCCACCAAGCTGTGCCAGAACCTCGACAAGGTCCTGCCGGCGAAGGTGGACGGTGAGAGTCGCGACGATCCCGAACCCGCGTCCGAACTGACCGCGGGCTGGGGCGGCGTGGCGATCATACTGCGGTGCGGTGTCGAGCGGCCTCCCAAGATGGCCGACCCCAAGGTGGCCAACGGGCAGGACGCCGACGCCGTACCGGGCGGGGTCGAGGAGTCGACTGGCTGATGGAGCGGCAGGGCGACGACGCGTACCGCTTCACCACCGCCAACCGCGAGGCCTACGTCGAGGTCCGGGTGACCGGCGGACGGGACGGCACGGGCGTACTGATCGATCTCGCCCCGGCCGTCAAGAAGGCGATCCCCGAGGGGATCGCCTTCTGATGCGCGCGCGGGCTCAGCGCAGGCCGGTCGGCCGGCGCAGTGCCGCCCGCACCAGCAGGTCGACCAGTTCCGGGTAGCTCACGCCGGTGGCCTGCCACATCTGCGGGTACATCGAGATGGGCGTGAAGCCGGGCATGGTGTTGATCTCGTTGATCACGAACTCGCCGTCCTCGGTGAGGAAGAAGTCCGCGCGCACCAGCCCTTCGCAGGAGGCCGCGTCGAACGCCTCCACCGCGAGCCGCCGCACCTCGGCCGTCTCCTCGTCGGTGAGGGCGCGGGCACCAGGCCGGGCGTGGAGTCGATGTACTTGGCCTCGAAGTCGTAGTACGCGTGCGTGTCCGGCGGCGGGATCTCGGCCGGCAGCGACGCGCGCGGGCCGTCCTCGAACTCCAGCACACCGCACTCGATCTCGCGGCCGCGCAGCGCCGCCTCGACGAGGATCTTCGGGTCGTGGCGCTGGGCCTCGGCGATGGCCTCGTCGAGGCCGGACAGGTCGTCGACCTTGGTGATGCCGATCGACGAACCCGCGCGGGCGGGCTTCACGAACAGCGGCCAGCCGTGCTCGCCGGCGAACTCGACGATCCTCGCGCGGGCGCCGGACTCGTCGTGCTGCCACTCGCGCGGCCGGATCACCAAGTACGGGCCGACCTTGAGCCCGAAGGAGGTGAACACCCGCTTCATGTACTCCTTGTCCTGGCCGACGGCCGAGGCGAGCACGCCCGAGCCGACGTAGGGGACGCCGGAGAGCTCCAGGAGGCCCTGGAGGGTGCCGTCCTCGCCGTAGGGGCCGTGCAGCACCGGGAAGACCACGTCGACCTCGCCGAGCGCCTTGGGCACCGAACCCGGCTCGCTGTAGACGACTTCGCGGCTGGCGGGGTCGACGGGGAGCACCACACCGCCCTCCGTCGACTCGGCGAGCTGGTCGACGCTGGGCGTGCGGCGGTCGCTGATCGCCATGCGTTCCGGTTCGTCGGCGGTGAGCGCCCAGCGGCCGTCCTGGGTGATGCCGATCGGCAGGACGTCGTACACGGTCCGGTCGATGGCCTTGAGGACGGCGCCGGCGGTGACCACGGAGATCCCGTGTTCGGAGCTGCGCCCGCCGAACACGACGGCCACCCGCGGCTTGCGGGACGGCTGCTCGGGGCTCTGGGGGAGGTTCTCGGTGCTCATATCGCGATGAGGGTACCTGCCCCCGGGGCCCGGACACAGCGCCCGCAACGCCGCCGGTGGGCCGAACGGCGGGGGTCGTCGCTCAGCGTCGTTCGGGCTTCGCGCTGCGCGACATCAGTTCCTTGACGGCGACCATCGGGGGCTTGCCCTCGTGCACGATGGAGACGACCGTCTCGGTGAGGGGCATGTCGACGCCGTGCCGGCGGGCCAGATCGAGCACCGACTCGCAGGACTTGACGCCCTCGGCGGTCTGCCTGGTGACCGCGATGGTCTCCTCGAGGGTCAGGCCCTTGCCGAGGTTGGTGCCGAAGGTGTGGTTGCGCGACAGCGGCGAGGAACAGGTGGCCACCAGGTCGCCCAGGCCCGCGAGCCCGGAGAAGGTCAGCGGGTCGGCGCCGAGCGCGACCCCGAGCCGGGTGGTCTCGGCGAGACCGCGGGTGATGAGCGAGCCCTTGGCGTTGTCGCCGAGCCCCATACCGTCGGCGATGCCGACCGCCAGCCCGATCACGTTCTTCACCGCGCCGCCCAGTTCGCAGCCGATGACGTCGGTGTTGGTGTACGGCCGGAAGTACGGGGTGTGGCAGGCGGTCTGGAGCCGCCGGGCGACGTCCTCGTCGGTGCAGGCGACCACGGCGGCGGCCGGCATCCGGGCGGCGATCTCCCGGGCCAGGTTGGGCCCGGTGACGACGGCGACGCGCTCGGGGCCGACCTTGGCGACGTCGTCGATCACCTCGCTCATCCGCATCGCGGAGCCGAGTTCGACGCCCTTCATCAGCGACACGAGGACCGTGCCGGGCGCGAGCAGCGGCGTCCAGTCGGCAAGGTTGGCGCGCAGGGTCTGCGAGGGGACCGCGAGGACGGTGAAGTCGGCGCCGCGCGCGGCCTCGGCGGCGTCCGTGGTGGCCCGCACGTTCCCGGGGAGTTCGATCCCGGGCAGGTAGTCGGGGTTGGTGCGGGTGGAGTTGACCGCCTCGGCGAGTTCGGGGCGCCGCCCCCACAGGACGACGTCGCAGCCCGCGTCGGCGAGGACCATGCCGAAGGCCGTCCCCACGATCCGGTGCCGAAGACGGCCGCCTTGACCGGCTCGCTCACGTGCCCAGCCCCTCTTCCCGCGCGGTGGGCCTGGTGCCCCGTACGCGCTCCTCCCGCTTCTGGGTGTGCGTCCGGCGGCGCTGCTCGCTCCGTTCGCGGCGCGGGTCGTAGGGCGTCTGGGGCGCCTTCTCGCCGCGGATCTCCTCCAGCTGGCGGGTGACGGCCGCCATGATGGCCTCGGTCGCCTCCTTGAGCAGTTCCGGGGTCATCTCCCGGTCGTAGAACCGGTCGAGGTCCACCGGCTCCCCGGCCAGCACGCGGTGCGTCTTGCGCGGCAGCAGACTGGGCTTCTTCGCGTACGGCGGCAGCAGTTCGTTGGCGCCCCACTGGGCGACCGGGATCACGGGGCACCTGGTCTGCAGGGCGACGCGCGCGGCACCGGTCTTGCCGGTCATGGGCCAGCCGTCGGGGTCGCGGGTGAGGGTGGCCTCGGGGTAGAAGGCGACGCATTCGCCGCGCTCCACGGCGTCGATCGCGGCCCGGAAGGCGCTGAGCGCGTCGGTGCTCTCGCGGTAGACGGGGATCTGTCCGGTGCCGCGCATCGCGGCGCCGATGAATCCCTTGTCGAAAAGGCCGCTCTTCGCCAGGAATCGCGGGACGCGTCCGGTGTTGTACTGAAAGTGCCCGTAGGCGAAGGGATCGATGTGCGAATTGTGGTTCACCGCGGTGATAAAGCCGCCCTCGGCCGGAATGTTCTCCATTCCGCGCCAGTCCCGCTTGAGCAGAACCACCAGCGGCGGTTTGACGAGAACCGCGGCGAAGCGGTACCAGAAGCCGATTCTGCGGCGCGGCACGAGTACACCTTCCTCTTACGAATGTCAGGCCCGGGCCCGGACCCGGAGGCCGGGCGGGCCGCACAAGTGTCGCCCCGGGCCGCCCGTCTGTCGAGAACACCGTACGCCCGCCCGTCTTCCGCGAGGGGCTTCGCGCTCCTCCCCGCCCCGCCCGCGCCCGGCGCTCCGGGTGACAATGAGCGCGACAAGAGAGGGACGTAACACTCGTGCAGTGGACCTTGGTGGTACCCCTGAAGCCGCTGGCCCGGGCCAAGAGCAGGCTCTCGGACACCGCGGACGACGGTCTGCGCCCCGGCCTCGCGCTCGCCTTCGCCCAGGACACGGTGGCGGCCGCGCTGGAGTGCCCGGCGGTACGGGGTGTGGTGGTCGTCACGGACGACGCCCTGGCCGCGCGCGAGCTGGCCGCGCTGGGCGCCGGGATCGTCCCGGACGAGCCGCGCGGCGGCCTGAACGCGGCGCTCGCCCACGGCGCGAGGGTGGCGGGCGCCGCCCCGCACGCGGGACGGGTGGCGGCCCTCAACGCCGATCTGCCGGCGCTCCGTCCGGCGGAACTGGCCCGGGTTCTCGACAAGGCCGCTGAATTCCCGCGCGCTTTCTCGCCGATACCGCCGGATTCGGCACCACTTTGCTGGCCGCGGGCCGCGGCCGGGAATTGCGCCCGTTGTTCGGCCCTGATTCCCGGGCCCGGCACCGGGCGTCCGGAGCGGTCGAACTGTGCCTCGACGGCGTGGATTCGGTACGGCAGGACGTGGACACCGGCGCCGATCTGCGGGCGGCGCTGGCGCTGGGCACGGGACCCCACACGGCCGCCGTCGCCGCGCGGTCGCTCATCACCGAGCAGTAGGCTGCCGGTATGCACGCCACCGCGTACACCTACGACGCCGACAGCCGCAGCGGCCAGGTGCTGCTGGACGACGGCACCCCGGTGCCCTTCGGCGCCCCGGCGTTCGACGCGGGCGGTCTGCGGCTGCTGCGGCCCGGTCAGCGGGTGCGCCTGGAGACCGAGGGCGAGGGCCCGGCCCTGCGGATCACGCTGGTGACGCTCCAGACCTTCTGAGCGCTCCGACCGCCCCGAGCGCCCGGGCGCCCGAGTCGGCTCGGAACACACCGCGGGCCGGACTCCCGAGGAGTCCGGCCCGGCGCGTGAGTACCGCTCGGAGCTACTTCTTGCGTGCGGTGGTCTTCTTGGCGGTGGTCTTGCGCGCGGTGGACTTCTTGGCGGGGGCCTTCGTGGCCGTGGCCTTCTTCGCCGGGGCCTTCTTGGCGGCCGTCTTCTTCGCGGCGGTGGTCTTCGCCGTCGCCGACGCCTTGGCGGGCGCCTTCTTGGCCGTGGTCTTCTTCGCCGCCGCCGTCTTGGTGGTGGCCTTCTTGGCCGTGGTCTTCTTCGCGGCCGTCTTGGTGGCGGCCTTCTTCGCCGCCGTCTTCTTCGCGGCGGCCTTCTTCACCGTGGCCGAAGCGCCGCCGGTCAGGCTGCCCTTGGGCGCCTTCTTGACCGAGACCTCGCCTCCGCGGGGCAGCTTCTTCGATCCGCTCACCAGGTCCTTGAAGCCCTGGCCGGCACGGAAGCGCGGCACGGAGGTCTTCTTGACCCGAACCCGCTCGCCCGTCTGGGGGTTACGGGCGTAGCGGGCCGGGCGGTCGACCTTCTCGAACGAACCGAAGCCGGTGACCGAGACCCGCTCCCCGCGACGACCGCGCGGACGATGGCGTCCAGTACGTGGTCGACGGCGTCGGCGGCCTGCTGGCGGCCGCCCACCTTGTCGGCAATCGCTTCTACGAGCTGCGCCTTGTTCACGTCTTCCCCTTCGGAGACATCGCCAGAACGTATGTGTTCAAGCTTTTTCGCACGTTAGGCAGATATATACCGCAAATCAAACACGAAACGGGCTAATCACCCTTGTGCCGCAACGGACTCGGCAGCCCCGACCGGTTCAGCGTTCCTCTTCGGGCATTCGGCCCTCGTCGAGGTCCTCGGTGAACCGCTCCAGACGCCTTGCCGCACCGGCGAGATCATGTTTGGCCGCGGCCGTAATGACCAGCAGCTTCCGGGTCAGCGCCATCCGTACGCCCTCCGGGACTTGCAGTGAGCGCACCTTTGCATGCGCTTCTTTGAGCTGGAACGCGACCGCCGCATAGAGCTGGAGTTGGCCGTCGTGTTCCATGCACAGATTGTGCCATCTGGGGCGAGTTGTCGCCTGCGCAGGGGCAACTGCCGCCCCGGACGGCCGTCCGGGCACACGCGCCGATCACGCGCACGTGACACGTGTACCCCGGCAACCACCTTCGTAACTGCGCAAGTTGGGCCCATCCGAGGGGCGCGCGAGGCCGAACGGAGGCAGACATGCGCGTACCCCCGATCGGGGTGATCGGGGGTACGGGAGGAAGATCGCGGTGGCCGAAAGTCGCCCTCCGGTGAGGACTTCGGCGGCGGCGGGATCAGACGGTGAGCGTCCTCGGCTTGAACGAGGGGCGCTTCGCCTCGTACGCGGCGATGTCCGCCTCGTCGCGCAGGGTGATGGAGATGTCGTCGAGCCCGTTCAGCAGCCGCCAGCGGGAGTTCTCGTCGAGCTCGAAGGAGGCGGTGATGCCCTCGGCGCGCACTTCGCGGGCCTGGAGGTCCACGGTGATCTCCGCGGTGGGGTCGGCTTCGGTGAGCTCCCACAGCGCGTCGACGGTCAGCTGGTCGAGGACGACCGTCAGCAGGCCGTTCTTCAGCGAGTTGCCGCGGAAGATATCGGCGAAGCGGGAGGAGATCACGGTCTGGAAGCCGTAGTTCTGCAGCGCCCAGACGGCGTGCTCACGCGAGGAGCCGGTGCCGAAGTCGGGTCCGGCGACCAGCACGGTCGCGCCCTGCCGCTCGGGCTGGTTGAGGATGAAGGACGCGTCCCCCGCCAGGCCTCGAAGAGCCCGTCCTCGAACCCGTCCCGGGTCACCTTCTTGAGCCAGTGGGCGGGGATGATCTGGTCGGTGTCGACGTTGCCGCGGCGCAGCGGGACGGCCCGGCCGGTGTGGGTGGTGAATGCTTCCATGGCTGATCAGACTCCAGCGGGCGTGCGGTCGTCGGCGGCGAGGTCGGCCGGGGAGGCCAGGTGGCCGAGGACCGCGGTGGCGGCGGCGACCTGCGGGGACACCAGGTGGGTACGGCCGCCCTTGCCCTGCCGGCCCTCGAAGTTGCGGTTGGAGGTGGAGGCCGAGCGCTCACCGGGGGCGAGCTGGTCGGGGTTCATGCCCAGGCACATCGAGCAGCCCGCGTGCCGCCACTCGGCGCCCGCCTCCTTGAAGACCACGTCCAGCCCCTCGGAGACCGCCTCCAGACCCACGCGCGCGGAGCCGGGGACGACCAGCATCCGTACGCCGTCGGCGACTTTGCGGCCCTTGATGATGTCCGCGACGGCGCGCAGGTCCTCGATGCGGCCGTTGGTGCAGGACCCTACGAAGACGGTGTCCACACCGATGGAGCGCAGCGTCTGGCCGGCCTCCAAGCCCATGTACTCCAGGGCCTTTTCGGCGGCGAGCCGCTCGAGGCGTCCTCGTACGAGGCGGGATCGGGGACGGACGCCGAAAGCAGGGCGCCCTGGCCGGGGTTGGTGCCCCAGGTGACGAACGGCGACAGTCCGGCGGCCTCGATGACCACCTCGGCGTCGAACTCGGCGTCCTCGTCGGACCTGAGCGTCTTCCAGTAGGCGACGGCCGCGTCCCAGTCCTCGCCCTTGGGGGCGTGCGGACGGCCCTCGAGGTAGGCGAAGGTCGTCTCGTCGGGGGCGATCATGCCCGCGCGGGCCCCGGCCTCGATCGACATGTTGCAGATGGTCATCCGGGCCTCCATCGAGAGCTTCTCGATGGCCTCGCCGCGGTACTCCAGGACATAGCCCTGGCCGCCGCCGGTGCCGATCTTCGCGATGATCGCGAGGATCAGGTCCTTGGCCGTGACGCCGTCGGGCAGTTCGCCGTCGACGGTGATCGCCATGGTCTTCGGGCGGGCCATCGGCAGCGTCTGGGTGGCCAGTACGTGCTCGACCTGGGAGGTGCCGATGCCGAAGGCGAGTCCGCCGAAGGCGCCGTGCGTGGAGGTGTGGGAGTCGCCGCAGACGACGGTCATGCCGGGCTGGGTGAGCCCGAGCTGCGGGCCGACGACGTGTACGACGCCCTGCTCGACGTCGCCCAGCGGGTGCAGCCGGACGCCGAACTCCGCGCAGTTCGCGCGCAGCGTCTCCAGCTGGACCCGGGAGACCGGGTCGGCGATGGGCTTGTCGATGTCGAGGGTGGGGGTGTTGTGGTCCTCGGTCGCGATGGTGAGGTCGAGACGGCGCACCCGGCGGCCGTTCTTGCGGAGGCCGTCGAAGGCCTGCGGGCTGGTCACCTCGTGCAGCAGGTGCAGATCGATGAAGAGGAGGTCGGGCTCGCCCTCGGCGCGCCGGACGACGTGGTCGTCCCAGACCTTCTCCGCGAGTGTCCTACCCATCGCTTTCCCTCCGGCCGGCCTGGTGTGCGCCGGCCCAACTAGTTCTCTGGGGAGACAGCGCCCGCGCCCCTGATTCCGGGCGTCCGCCGCCATGGCCCGGTCATCCACGGGCCCTTTTGCTTCCGTTCTTCCAGGGTGGCGCGTTCCCCGGAAAATTGAACTTGCGTTTCACAGAGTGAGACGCAAGTATCGTTTCATGGACAACAGTAGCGGCGTCGGCGTTCTGGACAAGGCGGCCCTCGTCCTGAGCGCTCTGGAGTCCGGTCCGGCCACCCTCGCGGGTCTGGTCGGTGCCACCGGACTGGCACGACCCACGGCCCACCGTCTGGCCGTGGCGCTGGAACACCACCGTATGGTGGCGCGCGACATGCAGGGCCGTTTCATTCTCGGCCCGCGGCTGGCCGAACTGGCCGCCGCGGCGGGCGAGGACCGGCTGCTCGCCACGGCGGGCCCGGTGCTCACGCATCTGCGCGATGTGACGGGTGAGAGTGCCCAGCTCTACCGCCGCCAGGGGGACATGCGGATCTGTGTCGCCGCGGCGGAGCGGCTTTCGGGCCTCAGGGACACGGTGCCGGTGGGCTCCACGCTCACCATGAAGGCCGGCTCCTCGGCGCAGATCCTGATGGCCTGGGAGGAGCCGGAGCGGCTGCACCGGGGCTGCAAGGCGCCCGGTTCACGGCGACGGCCCTGTCGGGCGTACGGCGCCGGGGCTGGGCCCAGTCGATCGGTGAGCGGGAGCCGGGCGTAGCGTCCGTCTCCGCGCCGGTGCGCGGCCCGTCGAACCGCGTGGTGGCCGCCGTGTCGGTCTCGGGTCCCATCGAGCGGCTGACCCGCCATCCGGGCCGTATGCACGCGCAGGCCATCATCGACGCGGCCGCCCGGCTCTCCGAGGCACTGCGCCGCTCCTGACCACTTCCCGCCCCGACTCGGGGAACGGGCCCGCCTCAACGCCGCGGCGGGGCCCTTCCTCCGGTCTTCGGACGTGGCCCCGGGAACGCCGAAAGCCCTCCACCGAGGTGGAGGGCTTTCGCTGTGTACCCCGACCGGATTCGAACCGGCGCTACCGCCTTGAGAGGGCGGCGTGCTAGGCCGCTACACAACGGGGCGTGGATCACGCGTTGCCGCGGATCCTGCTGGTCTACCTGGACTCGAACCAAGACTAACTGAACCAGAATCAGTCGTGCTGCCAATTACACCATAGACCAATGATGGTATAGACCAGTCAGTACCCCCGACCGGATTCGAACCGGCGCTACCGCCTTGAGAGGGCGGCGTGCTAGGCCGCTACACAACGGGGGCCCTAGCGATCCTGCGTCAAAGAGAGGGTGCGACCCGATCTCTCCTCGCGGGAAGGATCTGTACCCCCGACCGGATTCGAACCGGCGCTACCGCCTTGAGAGGGCGGCGTGCTAGGCCGCTACACAACGGGGGCTTTGCGGATGAGATCCGCGGTGCAGATGAGCTCTGCGAGCTGGCCTACCTGGACTCGAACCAAGACTAACTGAACCAGAATCAGTCGTGCTGCCAATTACACCATAGGCCACTGGAACGCAAGCCCCTGAGGGGTTTTGTTCTAGTTCGACGCCTGGGGTTCCGGCCTTTCGGCCCGCTCCCCGCGGCGCAGGAAGAACATTACCTGAAGGTGGACGGGGCTCCAAAACGGGTATCGGCGGCGAGCAGCGCGGGGAGTTCGGCGAGGAGGCGATACGGCGCGACCCCTCGGGCGGTACGACGGCCGCGTGGTCACCGCCGCGGTCGATCCACACCGACAGCAGTCCGGCGTCGGCGGCACCCCGCCCGTCGATCTCCGGGTGGTCACCGACGTACGCCACCTGGTCCGTGGGCAGCGCCAGCGCGTCGCAGGCGGCGAGGAAGGCGCCGGCCTCGGGCTTGGAGACGCCCAGTTCGGCGGCGCACAGGATGGCCTCGAAGCGGTCGTGGACACCGAGGAGGCGCAGCTTGCGGTCCTGGACGTGGAGGCTGGAGTTGGAGAGCACCGCGTGGCGGTGGCTGGCGGCGAGGGCGTCGAGGACGGGCAGTACGTCCGGGAAGAGGCTCCAGGCGGACTCGTAGTACGTGACGTAGCGCAGGAACCAGTCGTCGGCCTCGGTGTCGGTCATCTCACGCCGCAGGAAGATCCGGGTGCGGTCGCGCCGCTGCGTCTCGAAGTCGACCTCCCGCGCGGCGAACCGCGCCCACTGCTCCCGCGTCACCTCCCGCCACCGCTCCAGCGCCTCCTCGACGGAGCCGTACCCCGCGAGCAGCCCCTCGGCCACGAGGTGCGCGCGCATGCCCTCGCGGTCGGCGGTGGTGTAGTCGAAGAGGGTGTCGTCCACGTCCCAGACAACCGCACGGATGGCCATGGGACCGACCGTACCGGGAACGTGAAGGGGCGGCGTCCGGATGGTTCCGGGCGCCGCCCCTTCAGGCGGACGAAGGCTACGCGGCGAGCTTCGCCAGCGCCGCGTCGATCCGGGCCAGGGTCTTCTCCTTGCCCAGGACTTCCAGGGACTCGAAGAGCGGGAGGCCCACCGTGCGGCCGGTGACGGCCACGCGGACCGGGGCCTGGGCCTTGCCGAGCTTGAGGCCGTGGGCCTCGCCGGCGGCCAGGACGGCCTCCTTGAGGGACTCGGGGGACGTCCAGTCGGCCGCGTCCAGCTTCTCGCGGGCCGTGCGCAGCAGGGCGTCGCTGCCCTCCTTCATGGCCTTGGTCCAGGACGTCTCGTCGAAGACCGGCTCCGGCAGGAACAGGAAGTCGACGTTGTCCGTGATCTCCGACAGGACCTTCAGGCGGGTCTGCGCGTGCGGGGCGATGGCCGCCCACTTGGCCTCGTCGAAGGCCTCCGGGGCCCAGGGCGCGACGGGTGCCTTGAGCCAGGGCGCGCAGCGCTCGGTGAAGTCCTGCACGTCGAGCATGCGGATGTGGTCGCCGTTGATCGCCTCGCACTTCTTGAGGTCGAAGCGGGCCGGGTTGGGCTGCACGTCGGCGACGTCGAAGGCGGCGACCATCTCGTCGATGGAGAAGACGTCCTGGTCGGCGGAGAGCGACCAGCCGAGCAGGGAGAGGTAGTTGAGCAGGCCCTCGGGGAGGAAGCCGCGCTCGCGGTAGAGGTTGAGCGAGGCCTGCGGGTCGCGCTTGGAGAGCTTCTTGTTGCCCTCGCCCATCACGTACGGCAGGTGGCCGAAGGCCGGGGTCTCCTTGGCGATGCCCAGCTCGGTGAGCGCCTTGTAGAGGGCGATCTGGCGCGGGGTGGAGGAGAGCAGGTCCTCGCCGCGCAGGACGTGGGTGATCTCCATCAGGGCGTCGTCGACCGGGTTGACCAGCGTGTACAGCGGGGCGCCGTTGGCGCGGACGATGCCGTAGTCCGGGACGTTCTCCGGGGTGAAGGTCAGTTCGCCGCGGACCAGGTCGGTGAAGGTGATCGTCTCGTCGGGCATCCGGAAGCGGACGATCGGCTCACGGCCCTGGGCCTCGTACTCCGCGACCTGGGCCTCGCCGAGCTCGCGGCAGTGGCCGTCGTAGCCGGAGGGCTTGCCGGCGGCGCGGGCGGCCTCGCGGCGGCTGTCCAGCTCCTCCTGGGAGCAGTAGCAGCGGTAGGCGTGGCCGGCGTCGAGGAGCCTGGCGGCGACGTCCTTGTAGAGGTCCATGCGCTGCGACTGGCGGTACGGCGCGTGCGGGCCGCCGATCTCGGGGCCCTCGTCCCAGTCGAAGCCCAGCCAGCGCATCGAGTCCAGGAGCTGGCCGTACGACTCCTCGGAGTCGCGGGCAGCGTCGGTGTCCTCGATGCGGAACACCAGGGTGCCGCCGTGGTGCTTGGCGAACGCCCAGTTGAACAGGGCGGTGCGGACCAGGCCCACATGGGGGTTACCGGTGGGCGACGGGCAGAAACGGACGCGTGGGGGCACCCCCTGTCCGAGCGCGGTCGAGGACGTGGGGAGGAGTGCCGGATGCGCTAGCCACGCTTGACAACCTTGTTGGTGAGAGTGCCGATGCCTTCGATGGTGACGGCGACCTCGTCGCCGACGCTGAGGGGCCGACCCCTGCCGGGGTGCCCGTGAGGATGACGTCGCCCGGGAGCAGGGTCATGGCCTCGGAGATGTTGACGACCAGGTCCTCGATGGAGTGGATCATCTCGCTGGTGCGGCCGAGCTGGCGCTGGGCGCCGTTGACCGTGAGCTGGACGGTCAGATCGCCGGCGGCCGCGAGATCGATGTCCGTCTCCACCCAGGGGCCGAGCGGGCAGGAGGTGTCGAAGCCCTTGGCCCTGGCCCACTGCTTCTCGCGCTTCTGGACGTCGCGCGCGGTGATGTCGTTGGCGCAGGTGTAGCCGAAGATCACGTCCTTGACGCGTTCGCGCGGGACCTCGCGGCACATCCGGCCGATCACCACGGCCAGCTCGGCCTCGTGGTGCACCTCCTGGGAGAAGGAGGGGTACTGGATCTCGTCGCCGGGACCGATCACCGAGGTGGAGGGCTTGAAGAAGGCGAACGGGGCGTCCGGCACCTCGTTGCCGAGTTCCCTGGCGTGTTCGGCGTAGTTGCGGCCGAAGGCGATCACCTTGCTGGGGAGCACCGGGGGCAGCAGCCTGACCTTGCTCACCGGGACCCTGGTGCCGGAGAGCTCGAAGTCCGCGAACGGGATGCCCTTGATGATGTCCAGGACGAGTTCGTCCTGCTTCTCGCCCTCGACCGCGCCGAAGGCGACGTTCCCGTCGATGGAGAATCTGGCGATGCGCACGGGATGCTTGTCCCCTTGAACGAGCGGCTGACGTCTGACGCCCCAGGCTAACGCGAGCACACGGCGCGTCCCGCGCAATCACAAGGGGCGTCCCCGTTGCCGTGGGGGACGCCCCTTGAGTGTTTCGCGGCCGGTGCGCGTATGGACCGGTGTCACTTCGCGGCGGTGGCCGCGACCGGGATCTCCATCAGGATGGTGCGCTTGGGGTTGGCGGTCTGGGCCGGAAGTTCGACGGTGTGCTCCAGCTGGGCCGGCGTCTCCAGCGCGTCGGCGCCCTCGAGGTGCGCCAGCGTGGTGCGCCGGGGGTTCGCGATCTTGTGGAACATCGTCGTCGTCTTCACTGTTTACGTGACCCTGTTCTGTGAAGGGGCGCCCAAAGGGGGTCAAGGACCCCCACAAGGGCGCTGGTTGTCGGTTTTGCCATCCCTGTAAAGCGCCAGGCTAAACATGTGATTCCCCGGTGACCTCGGCCGAAGGGCGTGATCAGGGTGTGAGTTTCCTCACGAGCCCTTGGACAAATCGGCCTTTACGGACCCGTCCCCGGGGTGGCGGAATCGGACATTCACCCCCCTGAAGCCACTATTCCGCTCCTGATCATGGCGACTGGGACACCGGGGCCACCCCACCGGTTCGCTCCGGTACGCCCCTTATGGACGAGATCACTTTCTACCCCCGGTGATCCGTCACTCACGCGGTGTCACCTATCTCACGGGTGGGGCTGCGGGCCTTGTTGGAGATCCTGCACTGTGCTGGAATTCCACGGACCGCCGCTGGATCGACCCGGCGCACAGGGGGCGCACAGACGCGCCGAGCGGCGGTTGAGAAGGGGGAATCAGCGCCGGTCACTCACGACCACCACGGGGGCGTCTTTCAGGGCGCCCCTATGACGCCGACACCGTGCCTCGCCGTTTACGCGGAGGGGTGCCTGGTTCAGAGGTTGCGACGCTAGTGCAGGGACGTTTCAAGAGGGATGGCAGCGCTTCGGCGGAGCCGGAGCCGCAGGGCGGGACTGGCCCCAAGGCCGTCAGCTCCTCGCCCCCGCACGCCCAGGGCCAGGGCCCGACCGCAGCCGGGAACGGCGGTGAGGGCGCCGGCGCGCCGAACTCCGATCCGGCTGCCCCCAAGGCGGCGCCGTCCGGTCCGGGGACGCGAATAGCCCTGCGGAACTGGCGGATCTCGACCCGTCTGGTCTCGCTGCTCGCCCTGCCGGTGGTCGCTGCCACCTCGCTGGGTGGACTGCGTATCAGCCAGTCGATGGACGACATCCAGCAGCTCGACAACATGAAGCTGCTCACCGACATGACCAAGCAGGCCACCGAACTGGCCCACGCGCTCCAGGAGGAGCGCGACCAGTCGGCCGGCCCGCTGGCACACGGCGGCAAGGCCACCGACTTCTCGGTCAAGGGCTTCCGCGACAAGACCGACCGCGCGCGCAACGTCTTCATCGACAGCTCCGAAGAGATCGACGAGGCCAGCAAGGACGGCAACCTCAAGGGCGTCCGCGACAACCTGGTGCAGCTCGCCGGCGACCTGGGCGAGCTCGAGAAGATCCGCAACACGGCCTTCGCCACGGAGCGGAACTCCAGCCAGACCGTCGACGGCTACCACCGTCTGATCGTGAACCTGATCGACCTCTCGCAGGACATGGCGGAGGCGACCAGCAACCCCGACATGATCCAGCGCACGCGTGCCCTGGCGTCCTTCTCCGCCGCCAAGGAGTACGCGTCGATCCAGCGCGCGGTCCTCGCCGCGGCGCTCCCCGCCAGCAACACCACCAAGGGCAACCTCGCCGAGAACGACCGGCTGTACGCCGAGTCGGCGCTGGCGAGCCAGAAGTCCGAGCTCCGCAGCTTCAAGAGCATCTACGGCGATGTCGCCGCCACCGCGCTGCTGCAGCCGATCGAGGACGGCAACAGCACGATCAGGGCCACCGACGAGTACGCCGGGCGCGCCCTGGCCTCGGAGTTCGGCCTCGCCTCGGTGGGCGAGCGGTCCTACCGCGACTGGCTGGACGACAGCGGCACCAAGATCCAGCAGATGAAGAACATCGAGCTCACGCTGCTCGAGGACATGGAACAGAAGGCCCGTGAGCTGCGCAGCGCCACCGAGCGCGACGCGATCATCGCCGGTGTGCTGATCCTCCTCGTCCTCGGCGTGTCGCTCGTCGGCGCCTTCGTCGTGGCCCGCTCCATGATCCGCTCGCTGCGCCGGCTGGAGGACACGGCCACCAAGGTCGCCCAGGAACGTCTGCCCGAGCTCGTCAAGCAGCTCTCCGAGTCCGACCCGCAGGACGTCGACACGTCCGTGGAGTCGGTCGGTGTGCACTCCCGGGACGAGATCGGCAAGGTGGCCGCGGCCTTCGACGACGTGCACCGCGAGGCGGTCCGCCTCGCCGCCGAGCAGGCCCTGCTGCGGGGCAACGTCAACGCGATGTTCACCAACCTCTCGCGCCGCTCCCAGGGCCTCATCCAGCGTCAGCTCTCGCTCATCTCCGAACTGGAGTCCCGCGAGGCCGACCCGGACCAGCTGTCCTCGCTGTTCAAGCTCGACCACCTCGCCACCCGAATGCGCCGTAACGGTGAGAACCTCCTCGTCCTCGCGGGTGAGGAGCCCGGCCGCCGGTGGACCCGTCCGGTCCCGCTGGTCGACGTGCTCCGTGCCGCCGCGTCCGAGGTGGAGCAGTACGAGCGCATCGAACTGTCCTCGGTGCCGGGCACCGAAGTGGCCGGCCGTGTGGTCAACGACCTCGTGCACCTGCTCGCCGAGCTGCTGGAGAACGCGACGTCGTTCTCCTCGCCGCAGACCAAGGTGAAGGTCACCGGTCACGCGCTCCCCGACGGCCGTGTGCTGATCGAGATCCACGACACCGGTATCGGTCTGTCGCCTGAGGACCTGGCGGCGATCAACGAGCGGCTCGCCTCGCCGCCCACCGTGGACGTCTCCGTCTCCCGCCGCATGGGTCTGTTCGTGGTCGGCCGTCTGTCGCAGCGTCACGGCATCCGCATCCAGCTCCGCCCGTCCGACTCCGGTGGTACGACCGCGCTGGTGATGCTGCCCGTCGATGTCGCCCAGGGCAAGAAGCCCCCGGCCAAGCCCGGTCAGCCGGGTGCGGTCGGCGGTGGCCCGCCGCCGCGCAGGCCGCCGCGGGTGCCGCGGCAGCACGGCGTGGCGGGGGTGCCGGCCAGTCCTCCGGTGGTGCTCTCGGTGCCGGTGCGCCCGGCGGTGGCCGGCTGGCCGCCGGCCAGGGTCCGCGTGCCGCGCTGCCCCCGCGGGACGGCTCGGGCCGGCCCGACGGGGCCCGGGGCCGCAGGGCCAGCCGGGCAACGCCACGCCTTCGCTGTTCGACCGCGGTGCTCCCGGCGGTCCCTCGCAGGGCCGTCCGGCTCCGGCCGGCGCGGGTGCCGGCTTCGGTGGCCAGATGCCCGGTGCCCCGCAGGGGATGCATGCCCCGGGTCCGGGCGGACAGCAGCAGGACCAGGACGCCTTCGGCGGCAACCGTGGTCAGGTGCCCCCGCAGCGCGGGGCGGCAAGCCCGAGCGCTCCCGCCGTCCGCAGCTGCCGCCGCGCGGTGGCGCGCGTCCGGAGCTGCCCGGCGGTGACCCGCAGCAGCCGCGGCCCAGCTGGAGCGACGAGAACGCCCAGCCGCCGGTGCCGCGTGCCTCGCTGGACGCCCCGCGCGGCCACGAGGAGCCGGACGTCGCCCGTACGTCGGCCATGCCCCGGTTCGACGACCGGCAGAGCCCCGGTGCGACGGCGGAGATCCCCGGTTCGACGAGCGTCAGAACCCGGGCGCCTACGGCGGTCCCGGTGCCGACGCCCCGCAGAACACGGGCCAGTACGCCCAGCCGGGCGCCAACGCCGTCCAGAACCCGGGGCAGTACGCCCCGCCCGGTGCGAACGGCACCCAGAACACGGGCCAGTTCGTCCGCGGCGACATCTTCGGCGCCTCGCAGGGCCGTCCGGGCGGGCAGAACCCGGCCGGGCCGGGTCAGTTCCAGGCCCCGCAGGGCACGGGCCAGTTCCCCGCCCCACAGGGCTACGACAACGGCTCCACCGGACAGTTCCAGACACCGGCCCAGGACAACGGGGCCACGGGCCAGTTCGAGCGCCCGCAGGTGAACGGCGCGCACGGAGCCGGACAGGGCGCCCCGCGTCCGCCGGCCCCGCAGCAGCGGCCCGCCCACCAGGAGCCGCAGCAGGGCTACGGCGGTGCCGCGCCGCGGCACGACGACCGCGCGCTGTCCGACGCCTGGGCGCTGCCCCCGGCGTCGGGTCCCGGTGACGGCCGCACGCCGCTGTACGACACGCTGGAGACCAACTGGTTCCACGGCGCAGGGCAGGAGCAGCAGGGCAACGGCTCGGCTCCGGCACCGCAGCAGCCGCAGCAGGCCCAGCAGCAGCCCCCGCAGCCCCCGCAGTCTCAGCAGCCCCAGCAGCAGCCGCAGGGCCCCACCGGCCCGCAGCGGTCCGCAGCCAGCTGGCGCAGCTCGCCCAACGACGAGCTGGTCCGGCAGGCCGAACGCGTCCGGCAGCCGGCCGCGGGCGGCGTCACCACCTCCGGCCTGCCGCGCCGGGTACCCAAGGCGAACCTCGTCCCGGGTACGGCTCAGCAGCAACAGCACCAGAGCGGTCCCCAGGTCTCGCGCGCCCCCGATGACGTGCGCGGCCGACTGACCAATCTCCGTCGGGGTATCGCACAGGGTCGTCAGGCCGGTACCACCCAGACCGGCAGCTTCCCGAACCCCACTCACCAGCAGGAGCGTTAGTTGAGCCCGATGAGCCAGGCGGCACAGAACCTCAACTGGTTGATCACCAACTTCGTGGACAACACCCCCGGGGTGTCCCACACCGTCGTCGTGTCCGCCGACGGTCTTCTGCTGGCCATGTCCGAGGGGTTCCCGCGTGATCGCGCGGATCAGCTCGCGGCCGTCGCTTCGGGACTGACCTCCCTGACGGCCGGCGCCTCACGGATCTTCGAAGGCGGCAGTGTCGCCCAGACGGTCGTCGAGATGGAACGGGGATTCCTTTTCCTCATGTCCGTCTCGGACGGCTCGTCCCTGGCCGTCCTCGCGCACCCCGAGTGCGACATCGGCCTCGTGGGCTACGAGATGGCGCTCCTGGTCGACCGAGCGGGCGCGGTCCTCACCCCGGACCTTCGCGCCGAGCTACAGGGAAGTCTGCTCCACTGATCGGCCCCGGCACCACCCGTCTCACCAAATCACCGTCCGGCCGCCACATTCCCCCACCGGCCCCGTCAGACGGCTTGACTGACCGACTTGCTGTCCCGCCCGGAGGACCCATGACCCCGCCCACCGCTTCTCATGATCCGTACGGGGAGCCGTACGAGGACGAGGGCGATCAGCCGCTGGTGCGTCCGTACGCGATGACCGGCGGCCGGACCAGGCCGCGTTATCAGCTGGCCATCGAGGCACTGATCAGTACGACGGCCGACCCGGCCGCGCTCATGGGGCTCCTTCCGGAGCACCAGCGCATCTGCCATCTGTGCCGTGAGGTGAAGTCGGTCGCCGAGGTCTCGGCGCTGCTCAACATGCCACTGGGTGTTGCCCGGATCCTGGTGGCCGACTTGGCGGAGGCGGGACTCGTCGCCGTGCACCAGCCGGGCGGCGACGAGACGACCGGCGCCCCCGATGTGACACTGCTCGAAAGGGTGCTCAGTGGACTTCGCAAGCTCTAGCGGCGGGGCGGTCTCCGAAAACCGCACCACCACCTCCGCGAAGATCGTGGTGGCCGGCGGCTTCGGCGTGGGCAAGACCACGTTCGTCGGCGCCGTCTCGGAGATCAACCCGCTGCGTACCGAGGCCGTGATGACCTCCGCCAGCGCGGGCATCGACGACCTCACCCACACCGGAGGCAAGACCACCACCACGGTGGCCATGGACTTCGGCCGTATCACGCTGGACCAGGACCTGATCCTGTACCTGTTCGGTACACCCGGTCAGGACCGCTTCTGGTTCATGTGGGACGACCTGGTGCGTGGCGCCATCGGCGCGGTGGTCCTGGTGGACACCCGCCGGCTGGCGGACTGCTTCCCGGCGGTGGACTACTTCGAGAACAGCGGGCTGCCGTTCGTGGTCGCCCTCAACGGCTTCGACGGCCAGCAGCCCTATCAGCCCGAGGAGGTGCGCGAGGCGCTGCAGATCGGACCCGACACCCCGATCATCACCACCGACGCCCGGCACCGCGCGGATGCGAAGAGTGCGCTGATCACCCTGGTCGAACACGCTTTGATGGCACGTCTCAGGTAAGCCAAACCATAAGCGGCATACGGCAGTTGTCGTAGAAACACCGGAGCCGGCCGTGTCCTTCGACACGGCCGGCCCTGGTGTTCATAACGTTTCGGCAGAGGAATCGGGGAAATCGACACGCGATGCGGTCGCGCGGTACCGCTGCGCGCACGATCGGCTCGCCTTTTGCCGCCGCTCGCTCTTTTTGACCGTTTTATCTGGGACTTACCTCACTCGAATTCGTCGCCTTCCAGTGTTTGGAAGAGCGCTGGTCGGCATGCTGGAATGCGTGAACTGCCCAATAGTCAAAGACGTACTCACTGTCGATGACGCACCGGGCTCTGAGACACAGCGGCACAACGATGGTGCCGACCGCCGAGAGGTTGTTGGTCGAGTGAGGCGAAGCAAGAACAGTCCCGAGCCGTCGGCCCGGGGCAACTTCACGCCGCCGCCGCGCACAGCGGCGCCCGCCCCGGTGCCCGGCCCCGAGCCGACTCCTGCGCCCGCCGGCGGCGGCGGCCGTCTGTCTCCGCGCAACTGGCGTGTGACGACCAGGCTGAACGCGATCCTGCTCATCCCCGTGCTGGTCGGCCTGGTCATGGGCGGCTTCCAGGTGAAGAGCTCGATCGACACGTGGAACGAGGCCGAGGACGCGGAGAACACCGCGCGTCTGGTGCAGGCCTCCCTCACCTACGCGGACGCCCTCTACAACGAGCGGGACATCACCGCGGTGCCGCTGCTTCAGGGCAAGGGCAAGGACGACTCGGACGTCACCAAGGCCCGCGCCGTGACCGACAAGGCGGCCGACGCCTTCGACGAGGCCGCGCTGAGCATGCCGGCCCTGCCCGGTCTGGAGCGCCGGCTGAAGCTGTTCCGCGACGTCGAACCCCAGCTGACCACGCTGCGCGCCGCCGCCTACACCGCCAAGCTCAAGGGCGTGGAGACCGAGGAGGGCTACGTCGGCGTCGCCCACCCCTGATGGAGTTCGCCAACGAACTCGGTCTCGGCACCGGAAACATCACCAGCTACGGACGTACGGTCTACGCGATCTCGCTGACCAAGGCGGCCCTGTCGCTGGAGCGCTCCATCGGTATGCACATGCTGGTGAAGCCCGGACCGACCGACAGCCAGCTCGCCAGCCAGCGCGTGGCCCTGACCTCGTACGCCTACCTCGAGGGCATCGCCATCGAGGAGTACAAGGGCGGTGGCACCGAGGCCGACGCCGAGAAGCTGGTGCAGACCTCCCAGCGGATCCAGGCCGAGGGCGCCGCGATGGCCCGTGAGGCCAAGCAGCAGGACCCGGACTATGTGCCGCCGCCCGCCAAGCCGGAGACGATGATCTCCGAGCTGGGCCGGCTGCCCTCCACGGACCCGGCCGACCGCGCCGAGCTCGCCGCGAAGGGCATCACCCCCGCCAACTGGTGGGCCCTGAACACCCTCAAGTTCGACGGTTACCGCGAGATCGAGTCGGACCTCGCCGACACGGCCGTGAACGAGGCCTCGCAGATCGCCGACGACGCCCAGCGTGACGCCCTCGTCACCGGTGCCGCCGTCGTCATCGCCCTGCTCGCCGCGTTCATCCTGGCCGGCATGGTGGCCCGCCAGATGAGCCGTTCCATGCGCCAGCTGCGCAACGCCGCTTTCGGCATCGCCGAGCAGCGGCTGCCGATGCTGGTCGACCAGCTCTCCCGCACCGACCCGGGCCGGGTCGACACCAGGGTCGCGCCGATCCCGATCACGTCCACGGACGAGATCGGCGAGGTCGCCCGCGCCTTCGACCAGGTCCACCGCGAGGCCGTGCGGCTCGCCTCCGAGCAGGCACTGCTGCGGGGCAACATCAACGCGATCTTCACCAACCTCTCGCGCCGCAACCAGTCGCTGATCGAGGGCCAGCTGACCCTGCTCACCGGCCTGGAGAACAACGAGGCCGACCCGGACCAGCTGGAGCACCTCTTCAAGCTGGACCACCTGGCCACCCGTATGCGCCGCAACGGCGAGAACCTCCTCGTCCTCGCCGGCGAGGAGCCGGGACGCCGCTGGGACCAGCCGGTCCCGCTGGTCGACGTGATCCGCGCCGCCTCCTCCGAGGTGGAACAGTACGAGCGCATCGAGCTCTCCGGTGTCCCCGAGGCCGAGATCCACGGCCGCTCGGTCACCGACCTCGTGCACCTGCTCGCCGAGCTGCTGGAGAACGCGACCACGTTCTCCTCCCCGCAGACCAAGGTCCGGGTCACCGCGACCCGTCTCCCCGACGGCCGCGTGATGATCGAGATCCACGACAAGGGCATCGGCCTCACCGCCGAGGACTTCGCGGACATCAACCACAAGCTGGCCAACCCGCCGACCGTGGACGCCGCGATATCCCAGCGCATGGGCCTGTTCGTGGTCGGCCGGCTGTCCGACCGGCACGGCATCCGGGTCCAGCTGCGCCCCTCGGGCGAGCAGGCCGGCACCACCTCGCTGGTCATGCTCCCGGACGCGATCACCCATGGTGGCGGCGGCGAACAGCCGCTGGACCGCGACGAGTTCACCGTCTCGCAGATCATCCCGGAGCAGAACTTCCAGGGTGAGGACTTCGGCCGGCAGCCGCTGCGCACCGCCGCCGAGCTCGGCTTCGACGACACCCGCTACACCGAGGTCCCGGACGACATCCGCGACCTGGACCCCGTAGGCCGCTCGCTGATGCGCGGCGAGCGCCAGGCGGCCCTGGACCCCCAGGGACAGCCCGATCCGAACGCCCAGAACGCGCCCGAGGCGCCCGCGTTCCCGGACGAGTTCGCCGCCCCGCAGAACTACGACAACGGCCAGGGCTTCGACGGCTTCCAGGACCGGCAGACCGGCCAGTACGACCAGCAGGCGTACGACAACGGGCAGCAGACGGCGTACGAGGAGCCGCAGCAGCAGTCGTACGGCGAGGGGTTCTACGCGCCGAACGGGCAGCTGCCGCAGAACGACGCCTTCTCCGCCGGCCCCGGCTACCCCGACCCTCCTACCCGGAGCCGGTCCAGGACGGCCGCACGGCCGCCGGTGCCCCCGACACGTTCCCGCCTTCGGCGGACAGGGCGGCACGGACGACTGGCCCCAGCAGGACGGTTACCGCAACGGCTACCCGGACCAGTACCCTGCTCAGGCCCCTGAATCGGAAAATACGCAGGCCGCTGACGTACGTGAGCAGGACAGCGTAGGCTTCGACCGTCCGGGACCGACCGCCTCCGACGGCCACGCGCTGACCGACGCCGGGCTTCCCCGCCGCGGATCCACCGCGGCCGGCGCGAACGGCCCGGGCGGCGCACGGCAGGAGAAGCAGGAGCCGCCGGCCCCGGCACCGGACAACGGCGACGAGAACGGCTGGCGTTCGGCGAACGACGAGCGCTGGCAGCAGGCATCGTCGCTCCGGAAGCCCAAGGCGGGCGGAGTGACTTCCTCCGGTCTGCCGCGACGGGTCCCCAAGGCCAATCTGGTCGAGGGAGCCGCCGAAACCACCCCCAGGAGGCCCCCAGGTCTCCCGCGCCCCGGAGGACGTCCGGGGCAGGCTGAGCAACCTGCGCCGCGGTGTCCAAAAGGGCCGCAACGCGGGCAGTGAATCGAACAACCAGGGCTTCGGTCCTGACAGCACCTACAACCAGGAGCGTTAGTGTGAGCCCGATGAGCCAGGCGGCACAGAACCTGAACTGGTTGATCACCAACTTCGTGGACAACACCCCGGGGGTGTCCCACACGGTGGTGGTCTCCGCCGACGGACTCCTTCTGGCGATGTCCGAAGGATTTCCCCGTGACCGGGCCGACCAGCTCGCGGCCGTCGCCTCCGGTCTGACGTCTCTGACGGCAGGCGCCTCCCGGATCTTCGAGGGCGGCAGCGTGAACCAGACGGTTGTGGAGATGGAGCGGGGATTCCTGTTCCTCATGGCCGTTTCCGACGGTTCGTCGCTCGCGGTTCTCGCACATCCCGAGGCGGACATCGGTCTCATTGGTTACGAGATGGCCCTTCTGGTCGACCGGGCCGGTACGGTCCTGACGCCGGACCTTCGAGCGGAGCTCCAAGGGAGCCTTCTCAACTAGACGACGGACGGTGCGGTTTGGCGTCCCGGGGCCGTAAGGTTTCGGGACGCGGCTCCACAGCGGTGGCGCCAGGCACAGTCGGAGGAGGAGAAAGTGGCAACACCCCCAGACGGTTCATCCGCGGGCAACTGGTCGTACGGTCCCGCCCAGGGCCAGAACGACGGTTCCCAGAACCGGTACGGATACGCCTCCGCGCCACGCCACGGCCAGCCGTACGCGCCACAGGGCCCCGGCTCTTCGCCGTACGACCAGCCGCATGCCCCGCGCATCCAGCCGGTGCAGCCGCAACGCCGGGCACCCGACCCGGCACCCGCCGGAACGTCGAACAATCCCCTGGTGCGCCCGTACGCCATGACGGGCGGCCGCACCAGGCCGCGGTACCAGCTCGCCATCGAGGCACTGGTGCACACCACCGCGCAGCCGCACCAGATGCAGGGCCAGTTGCCCGAGCATCAGCGCATCTGCACCCTCTGCCGGGAGATCAAGTCGGTGGCCGAGATCTCGGCCCTGCTGACCATCCCTCTCGGTGTGGCCAGGATCCTCGTCGCCGACTTGGCGGAGGCGGGACTGGTCGCCATCCATCAGCCCGGCGGCGACGAGAACGCCGGCGGCCAGCCAGACGTGACACTGCTCGAAAGGGTGCTCAGTGGACTTCGCAAGCTCTAGCGGCGGTCCTTCCCGCTCCACCACCTCGGCGAAGATCGTGGTGGCGGGTGGCTTCGGCGTGGGCAAGACCACGTTCGTCGGGGCCGTTTCGGAGATCAACCCGCTGCGCACGGAGGCCGTCATGACGTCTGCTTCGGCAGGCATCGACGACCTCACCCACACCGGGGACAAGACGACCACGACGGTCGCGATGGACTTCGGCCGTATCACGCTGGACCAGGATCTGATCCTGTACCTGTTCGGTACGCCCGGCCAGGACCGCTTCTGGTTCATGTGGGACGACCTCGTGCGCGGCGCCATCGGGGCGATCGTGCTGGTCGACACGCGTCGGCTGGCGGACTGCTTCCCGGCGGTCGACTACTTCGAGAACTCGGGTCTTCCGTTCGTGATCGCGCTGAACGGCTTCGACGGCCAGCAGCCGTATCAGCCGGACGAGGTGCGGGAGGCGCTGCAGATCGGGCCGGACACGCCGATCATCACGACGGACGCGCGGCATCGGGCCGACGCGAAGTCGGCACTCATCACTCTCGTGGAGCATGCGCTGATGGCCCGCCTCCGCTGAGCTTTTGCTTGTCCGCAACGCCCCCTGCGTCCACGATGCCGCCGGGGGCTCTTGCATACCACCCTGCGGCCGGTGGGGGCTGGTCGCGCAGTTCCCCGCGCCCCTTATAAGCACCCTGCGGGCCGGTGGGGGCTCGTTGCGCAGTTTCCCGCGCTCCTTTGGACGCCGTCTGCGGGCCGGTGGGGCTGATCGCGCAGTTCCCCGCGCCCCTTAAAAGCACCCTGCGGGTCGGTGGGGGCTCGTTGCGCAGTTTCCCGCGCTCCTTTGGACGCCGTCTGCGGGCCGGTGGGGGCTGATCGCGCAGTTCCCCGCGCCCTTAAAAGCACCCTGCGGGCCGGTGGGGGCTCGTTGCGCAGTTTCCCGGGCTCCTTTCGACGCCCTGCCGTCTGCGGGCAGTTGTGCCGCTGGGGCGGCACGGGTGGGCGCAGGCGGTGCCTCGTCAGCGCCGAGCGGCGTCATACCCCCGGCTGTTGGACGCGGCCCGGTGACGCTTGGCGCGCAGTCCGCGCGATGCGAAAAAGGGCCCCTCCTTCGGGAGGGGCCCTTGATCGGGTCAGCGCCAGCTGTGGGGGCTCGGAAGCCGTTCTCTCGTTCCAGGCGGCGCCAGCCGGCCTTCGCGCGGCCACGGTGGGCCGGGGCCGCCGGCCGCGCGGCCGCACGGGCCAGCAGGATCGCCGTGAGAGCGGCGACCTCCTCCGGCTCGGCGTGACCCTTCTCGACACGGATGTCAGGCGTGCTCATGGCGTGCGTCTCCTTACTGCGGCGGGTTGCCGTGCTTGCGGGACGGCAGATCGGCGTGCTTGCTCTGCAGCATCGCCAGCGAACGGATCAGCACCTCACGCGTCTCGACGGGGTCGATGACGTCGTCGACCAACCCGCGCTCGGCGGCGTAGTACGGGTGCATCAGCTCGGACTTGTACTCCTTGACCATGCGGGCCCGCATGGCCTCCGGGTCCTCGGCGTCGGCGATCTGACGCCGGAAGATGACGTTGGCCGCACCCTCCGCGCCCATCACGGCGATCTCGTTCGTCGGCCAGGCGTACGTCAGGTCGGCGCCGATGGACTGGGAGTCCATCACGATGTACGCACCGCCGTACGCCTTGCGCAGGATCAGCGAGATCCGCGGCACGGTCGCGTTGCAGTACGCGTACAGCAGCTTCGCGCCGTGCCGGATGATGCCGCCGTGCTCCTGGTCGACACCCGGCAGGAAGCCGGGGACGTCCAGGAAGGTCAGGATCGGGATGTTGAACGCGTCGCACATCTGGACGAAGCGCGCGGCCTTCTCGGACGCCTCGATGTCCAGCACACCGGCCAGCGACTGCGGCTGGTTGGCGACGATGCCGACGACCTGTCCGTCCATCCGGGCCAGCGCGCAGATGATGTTGCGCGCCCAGCGCTCGTGGACCTCCAGGTACTCGCCGTCGTCGACGATCTCCTCGATGACCTTGGCCATGTCGTACGGCCGGTTGCCGTCGGCCGGCACCAGGTCCAGAAGGACGTCACCGCGGCGCTCCGCGTCGTCGGAGCACTCCACGCGCGGCGGGTTCTCCCGGTTGTTCTGCGGGAGCAGGGAGAGGAGGTAGCGCACCTCGTGGATGCACGTCTCCTCGTCGTCGTAGGCGAAGTGGCAGACGCCCGAGGTCTCGGCGTGCACGTCCGCGCCACCGAGGCCGTTCTGGGTGATCTCCTCGCCGGTGACCGCCTTGACGACGTCCGGTCCGGTGATGAACATCTGCGAGGTGTCGCGGACCATGAACACGAAGTCGGTGAGGGCGGGGCTGTAGGCCGCACCGCCCGCGCAGGGGCCGAGCATCACGCTGATCTGCGGGATGACCCCGGAGGCCTTGGTGTTGCGCTGGAAGATGCCGCCGTAGCCGGCGAGGGCGGAGACACCCTCCTGGATACGGGCGCCGGCGCCGTCGTTGAGCGACACCAGCGGCGCGCCGGCCGCGATGGCCATGTCCATGATCTTGTGGATCTTGGTGGCGTGGGCCTCGCCCAGCGCACCGCCGAAGATCCGGAAGTCATGGGCGTAGACGAAGACCGTACGGCCCTCCACCGTGCCCCAGCCGGTGATCACACCGTCCGTGTACGGCTTCTTCTCCTCCAGACCGAAGCCGGTGGCCCGGTGCCGGCGCAGCTGCTCGACCTCGCGGAAGGACCCCGGGTCCAGCAGCAGCTCGATGCGCTCCCGTGCGGTCAGCTTGCCCTTGGCGTGCTGCGCCTGGGTCGCCTTCTCGCTCGGGCCCGCCAGTGCCTGGGCACGGATCTCGTGCAGTTCGGCCACGCGTCCGCGCGCGTCGGTCGGCTCACCCGGCGCCTCATCCAAAACGGTCATGTAGTGACCTTACGAAGGTGACCGCGAAATGCGAGCCGTCGACTCCTCACAGTCCTCGGGGTGTTTTCCTGGTGCACCTGAACAGAACCATGGGGACGTGCAGCCGTTCTGACTGCTCGGAAGGCGCCAGGCTTGTAGGGGTCACACAAAGACGTCATCTGAGAGTCACCTCACATTCATGGGTGGCGCATGCACCCGTTCGGGTAGCTCCGGCCGCGCCGGCTGTCAGCCGAAGCGGTTCAGGAGCCGGCGGTAGAGGTGGGGGTGAGGGCGCGGACCCGGGACGGGAGGGTGAGCCAGGTGGGGATGTAGGTGTCGTCGCGGCCCTGGGCGACGGCGTTCCAGACGGCGGCGGCGACCCGGCCGGGGAGGTGGGGCGCGGGTGGGAGCGGTGGTACGGCGTGCCCCGGCGGGCGAAGAAGCCCGTCTCGACGGGGCCGGGCACGACGAGCGTCACGCCCACACCGGTTCCGCGCAGTTCCTGCCGGAGCGCCTCGGCGAAGGCGGCGAGTCCGGCCTTGGCGGCGGAGTACACCGCCTCCTCCCGTACGCCGACGGAGCCGGCCACCGAGCCGACGAGCACCACCCGGCCGCTGCCGGCCGCCACCATCGAGGGCAGTACCTCCCGTACGAGGTGCAGCGTGGCGTTGAGGTCCAGGAAGAGCACCCGCTCGATGTCGGTGTGCGGCATGGCCAGGAAGGGCCCGGCCCAGCCGATGCCGGCCCCGGCGACCAGCACGTCGACGCGTCCGGTCTTCCGCAGCGCCGCCTCCGCCAGCATCTTCGCCCCGTCCGGCGCGGCGAGGTCAGCGGGCAGCAGGACGGCGGAGGTGCCGGACGCCGTCTCCTCCAGCCGGCGCCGGTCCCGGCCGCTGAGCAGGAGCTGCCAGCCCCCGGCGGCGAAGCGCCGCGCGGTGGCCGCGCCGATGCCCGAGGAGGCGCCGGTGACGAGGACCACGCGGCGGTCGGTGCGAAGCGGCGGTCCGGTGCCGCGCGCCGCCGCCGCGGAGGCCGCGGCACGGGCGGCGCCGTGTGCGGGGTCCGCCGGGGGTCGTAGGTGGAACCGGAGCCGGTGGTGGTCACGAGTCGGTCTCCCATGCGCTGTCGCTGCGGGTTCTCGCCATCCAGGACACCCCCACTCCGGTACACCGCGCCAGCGCTGGGGCCCGCCGCCCGAACCTCCGCGGTCCCCCGCCGACGGGCCCTGTCCGGGATCCCCGGGCCGGCACACCACGCAGCGGATCCACCCCTGCGTGCCGCGCGATACCGCCAGGCGGGTGTACGGCGCGCACACCTCCGGGAGGGGACGGACAAAGGGGCGCGGGGAACCGCGCGTCATCGGGGGCCCTGGGGGCAGGCCCTCCGGGACGGGAGGGAAGGGACGGCGGGGGCGAGCCGACAGGAGCAGGATGGACCACGTAGTACCGGCCCCCGGGGGACGGATCCCCACCTCCTCCCCAGAGATGGTTGAAACTTGAAGAGAATAGGTCTACGGTAGGTCTCGTTGAGTTACTTGAAGATTCAACGTGATCCGCTCACTCAGATCCTCAGGAGGAACACCATGGGCATCTTCGGCCGCAAGAACAACGGCACCCCCGCCGCGACCACCAACGCCGCGGTGAACCCGGACCTCGCCGCCCTGACCGGTGAGTACACCATCGACCCCTCCCACAGCACGATCGGCTTCGTCGCCCGTCACGCGATGGTCACCAACGTCAAGGGCAGCTTCCAGGAGTTCACCGGCGCGCTGCGGCTCGACGGCGCCGCCCCGGCCAAGTCCACGGCCACCATCGACGTGGTGATGGACAGCATCACCACGGGCAACGCCGACCGCGACGGCCACCTCAAGAGCGCGGACTTCTTCAAGACGGACGAGTTCCCGGCGATGACGTTCCGCACCACCAAGGCGGAGGCCCTGGGCGGCGACGACTACCGCATCACCGGTGACCTGACGATCCTCGGCACCACCAAGCCGCTCACCATCGACCTGGAGTTCAACGGCGCCGCGACCGACCCGTTCGGCAACCAGCGCGTCGGCTTCGAGGGCAAGGCGGAGATCCTGCGCTCCGACTGGGGCCTGACCTGGAACGCGGCCCTGGAGACGGGTGGCGTCCTGGTCTCCGACAAGATCAAGCTGAACTTCGACATCTCGGCGATCCGCAACGCCGCCTGAGACCGCCGACAGCGCCCGCCCGGCGCACCCTGAGCGCGCCCGCCCCCGGCACCGGGAGGGCGGGCGCTCGGCGTTTCCGGAGAGGAGCCCGGCTCAGAACCCGCCGCCGAAGTCCCCGCCGCCCCCGAAGTCCCCGCCGCCGAAGCCGCCGCCTCCGCCGAAGTCACCGCCGAAGTCACCGGCGTCGAAGTCCGCGCCGGACACATCGCCACCGCCGTAGCCGCCGAAGTCCCCGTACCCGGCCCCGTAGTCGGCCGCGTAGGAGGGACCGGCCATCATCCCGCCGAGCACGGTCCCGACGAGCAGCCCCGGCAGCAGCCCGCCGCCGAAATAGCCCCCGGCCCAGGGACCGTACGCGGGACCGGCGTCCCAGTAGGGGCGGCGCCCGTACTCGGTCTCGACCTCACGCACGGCCGGGTCGAGGCCGTCGTCGAGACGCGCCCGGTCGGCCGCGCAGACCGGCACCTCGCGCTCGGCCCCGCCCGGTGGGGTCCAGACGGCGTCGGCGACCGAGGGGCCGTGACGCGGGTCGAAGAAGCACGGCGGACGCCGCTCCGGCAGCGGGCGTCCCGCCCGGCGGGCGGCGAGCGAGGTGAGGGCGAAGCGGCCGTCCTCCACGGCCTGGGTGACGGCGCGTACGTCCTCCGGTTTACCGGCCGCCGCCATGAACGACTTGGACTTCTCGTAGGCGTCCAGCGCACGCTCGTAGTCCGCGCGCATCGCGTCGTCCGCGCCGGGCTCCCGGGGTGGAAGTCGAGCCGGTCGAGTTCCTCGCCGAACGCGGTGATGTCCTCGTCGACCACGACCCGCAGCTTCTCCAGCGCGGCCCGCCGCTCCTCCTCGTGGCGCCGCCGGTTGCGGCGGGACACGGCGTAGACACCCGCGCCGCCGGCCGCCACCAGCGCTCCGACGGTGATCAGCCCGCCGACGGGAACGCCACCGCCGGCCCCGTCGCTCCACGAGTTCGGCGCCGCGCCGCCGGTGTTGCGCAGCGCGCCGTCTACGAAGTCGTTCAGCTGGGCCTTGGCGTCCCCGGCGCCCTGCACGGAGGTGACCAGGTTCCGTACGCCCTGCCGGCTCAGCACACTGCCGTCGGCACGCGCGTCGAACCGGTCGCCGAGCCGGATGCCGTACAGACCGGTGACGCCGGTCTCGGTGCGCAGATTCTGGAAGAGGCTCTGCGTGGGATAGTCCGCCGGGAGCACCGTGACGAAGACGGGTTTGTCCGCGTCCTGGATCTTGGCGGCCAGGGCCTCGGCGTCGGACGCGGACAGGATGTCCCGGGCCGCGGGGTCGACGTAGACAGGGCTCTCCCGCAGTTCACTCGCGATCCGGGAGAGGTCCGTCTCCGCCTGCGCCCCGGGCGCTCCGGCCATCAGGACCGCCAGCGCGGCGGTCACCGGCACGATCAGCAGGCGTACGAGGGTACGCAGCGGCGCGTCCTTCATATCTTCGAAGCTACCCGAAGCGCGGCATAAACGGATATTCGGACCGGCAGGGGTTCCCGGGGCCACCCGGGCCACCCCTGCCGGAACGCGGGTTTCCTACGCCGCCGGCTCCACGCCGGCCCGCAGCAGCCCGTACGCGTAGGCGTCCTCCAGTGCCTGCCAGGACGCGGCGATGACGTTGTCCGCGACGCCCACCGTCGACCACTCCCCGCGCCGTCGGACGTGGAGATCAGAACGCGGGTGGTGGACTGGGTGCCGTGCTTGCCCTCGAGGATGCGGACCTTGTAGTCGACGAGCTCCAGCTTGGCGAGCTGGGGGTAGATCTTCTCCAGGGCGACCCGCAGGGCACGGTCCAGGGCGTTGACCGGCCCGTTGCCCTCCGCGGTGGCGACGATGCGCTCGCCCTTGGCCCACAGCTTCACCGTGGCCTCGTTGGCGTGGCTGCCGTCGGGGCGGTCCTCGACGATCGCGCGCCAGGACTCGACGTCGAAGTACTTCAGCGGCCGGCCCTCTGCCTCCGCGCGGAGCAGCAGTTCGAAGGAGGCGTCGGCGGCCTCGTACGTGTAGCCCTTGAGCTCGCGTTCCTTGACCCGGGCGACGACCCGGCCGACCAGTTCGCGGTCGCCGCCGAGGTCGATGCCGAGCTCCTTGCCCTTGAGCTCGATGGAGGCGCGTCCTGCCATGTCGGAGACCAGCATCCGCATGGTGTTGCCGACCTGCTCGGGATCGATGTGCTGGTAGAGGTCCGGGTCGACCTTGATCGCGGAGGCGTGCAGGCCGGCCTTGTGGGCGAAGGCGGAGACACCGACGTACGGCTGGTGCGTGGACGGGGTGAGGTTGACGACCTCGGCGATGGCGTGCGAGATACGGGTCATCTCCCGCAGCCGGCCCTCGGGCAGCACCTGCTTGCCGTACTTCAGCTCCAGGGCGGCCACGACCGGGAACAGGTTGGCGTTGCCGACCCGCTCGCCGTAGCCGTTGGCGGTGCACTGGACGTGGGTGGCGCCCGCGTCGACGGCGGCGAGGGTGTTGGCGACGGCGCAGCCGGTGTCGTCCTGGGCGTGGATGCCGAGCCGGGCGCCGGTGTCGGCGAGGACGGTGGCGACCACGGCCTGGATCTGCGCCGGGAGCATGCCGCCGTTGGTGTCGCACAGGACGACGACGTCGGCGCCGGCCTCGGAGGCCGCGCGGACGACCGACTTGGCGTACTCGGGGTTGGCGCGGTAGCCGTCGAAGAAGTGCTCGCAGTCGACGAAGACACGGCGGCCCTCGCCCTTGAGGAAGGAGACGGTGTCGCGGACCATCTCCAGGTTCTCCTCGAGGGTGGTGCGCAGGGCGAGTTCGACATGGCGGTCGTGGGACTTCGCGACCAGCGTGATCACCTGGGCGCCGGAGTCGAGGAGCGCCCTGACCTGGGGGTCCTTCTCGGCGGTGGTGCCGGCGCGGCGGGTGGCGCCGAAGGCGACCAGCTCGGCGTGCCGGAACTCGATCTCCTGCTGGGCGCGGGCGAAGAACTCGGTGTCCCGCGGGTTCGCGCCGGGCCAGCCGCCCTCGATGAAGCCCACGCCGAACTCGTCCAGGTGCCGTGCGATGGCGAGCTTGTCGGCGACCGTGAGGTTGATGCCCTCACGCTGGGCGCCGTCGCGCAGGGTGGTGTCGAAGACGTGGAACGAGTCGTCGGGCTCGCTGGTTGCGGTCATGGTCTGAAGGCTCCTGAGTTGATCTCGGTCTACCGGAATGACCGGTTCCACCGTTCTCCCATGGTCCCTCGCGCCCCGTTTCCGGCCGCGGGTGGGGCCAGGAAACAGAAAAACCTCTCGCGGGTGCGAGAGGTCTGCGCGCGGGTCGAGGACGACGGTGTCCGCCCGTACGGTGTCGTACGTGCGGTCACTGCGGACCGGCGCGCCTGCTGCCAATAATCGTGGCGAACGAGAGCACGGGGGCAGTCTGACACAATCCGCCCCCGCGCTCACGATCCGTCTCAGGATGCGGGCGGTGAGTGTTCACCCCATGGAGGGGCGCACCCCATATTGGCTGGCCCCATTCGGGTTCGCCCCATGTGGGTACATCCCATGTGGGCTCATCCCCTGCGAGTATTCGTTCCCTGTGGGGGTGCCCTATGGAGGTCCCTAGCCCAGCGGGTGCATCCAGCCGTGCTTGTCCTCGGCAATGCCGCGCTGGATGTCGAGGAGGGCCTGGCGCAGCCGGGTGGTGACCTCGCCGGGCTCGCCGCCGCTCTGCCGCCACTCGGCGCCGGCCCGCTTCACGGTGCCGACCGGGGTGATGACGGCCGCCGTACCGCAGGCGAAGACCTCGGTGAGGCTGCCGTTCTCCGAGTCGCGCTGCCACTGCTCGACGGAGACGCGCTCCTCGACGGCGTCGTAGCCAAGGTCGCGGGCGACGGCCAGCAGGGAGTCACGGGTGACGCCCTCCAGGATGGAGCCGCTCAGCGCCGGGGTGACGATCACGGGCTTTGAATCGGATGCGGCGCCGTACACGAAGTACAGGTTCATACCGCCGAGTTCCTCGACCCACTGGTGCTCGACGGCGTCGAGGTAGCAGACCTGGTCGCAGCCCTTGGCGGCGGCCTCGGCCTGGGCGAGCAGGGAGGCCGCGTAGTTGCCGCCGGTCTTGGCGTCGCCCATGCCGCCGGGGACGGCGCGGACGCGGTCCTCGGAGACCCAGATGGAGACGGGCTTCACACCGCCCGGGAAGTAGGCGCCGGCCGGGGAGGCGATGACCAGGAACAGGTACTCGTTGGCGGGCTTCACACCCAGCCCGACCTCGGTCGCGATCATGAAGGGGCGCAGGTAGAGGGACTCCTCGCCGCCGTGCGCCGGAACCCATGCCTTGTCCTGCGCGACGAGCGCGTCGCACGCCTCGATGAACGTCTCGACGGGCAGTTCGGGCATCGCGAGGCGCTTGGCGGAGCGCTGGAAGCGTTCGGCGTTCTTCTCGGGGCGGAAGGTGGCGACGGACCCGTCGGGCCGGCGGTAGGCCTTCAGGCCCTCGAAGATCTCCTGCGCGTAGTGCAGGACGGTGGTCGCGGGGTCGAGGGAGATCGGCGCGTACGGGACGAGCTGACCGTCGTGCCAGCCGCGGCCCTCGGTCCACTTGATGGTCACCATGTGATCGGTGAAGTGGCGGCCGAACCCGGGGTTGGCCAGGATCGCCTCGCGTTCCGCGTCCGAGAGCGGGTGGGCGGAGGGCTTGAGCTCGATCGTGGGCGTCGTCATGAGTGGTAGTCCTTCACCGGTTGTAGTGACGGGCCGCGCACACGCCCGCACGGCCGGTGGCCAGTACTAGGACGTCCGAGCATTCCCTCATTCCGCGGCTCCGCGTTCGATTATCGCCCGTAGGCGACCGCGGGCGAAACGGGGTGATTGCGGCCCGGTGGTAGATGGTGACACCCGGCGGGGACATGGGAAGCCGCCGGGTACGTGTGCGACCCGGCGGCTTCGAGTGTTTCGAGGGAGTGCGCCGGGTCAGCCGGCTACTCGTGCGGCGAGCGCGTCGCCGATCTCCGAGGTGCTGCGGGCGGGCAGGTCGCCGCGCGCCGCGAGGTCGGCGGAGACGGCGTCCTCGATGCGGGCCGCCTCGGCGTCGTGACCGAGGTGGCGCAGCAGAAGGGCGACGGACAGGACCGTGGCGCTGGGGTCGGCCTTGCCCTGGCCGGCGATGTCCGGGGCCGAGCCGTGCACGGGCTCGAACATCGACGGGTACGCGCGGCCCGGGTTGATGTTGCCGGAGGCCGCGACGCCGATGCCGCCGGAGACGGCCGCGGCGAGGTCGGTGATGATGTCGCCGAAGAGGTTGTCGGTGACGATGACGTCGAAGCGGGCCGGGTCGGTGACGAGGTAGATCGTCGCGGCGTCGACGTGGATGTAGTCGGTGGTGACGTCGGGGTACTCCTCGGCCACCTTGTTGAACACGTTCGTCCACAGGTGGCCGGCGAACGCCAGCACGTTGTTCTTGTGGACCAGCGTCAGCTTCTTGCGGGGGCGGGCCTGGGCGCGGGCGAAGGCGTCGCGGACCACGCGCTCGACACCGAAGGCCGTGTTCACGGAGACCTCGGTGGCGACCTCGTGCGGGGTGCCCTTGCGGATCGTGCCGCCGTTGCCCGTGTACGGGCCCTCGGTGCCCTCGCGCACGACGACGAAGTCGATCTCCGGCTGGCCGGCGAGCGGTGTGGCGACACCCGGGAGCAGCTTCGACGGACGCAGGTTGACGTGGTGGTCGAAGGCGAAGCGGAGCTTGAGCAGGAAGCCGCGCTCCAGGACGCCGGAGGGGACGCTCGGGTCGCCGATGGCGCCGAGCAGGATGACGTCGTGCCGCTTCAGCTCGTCGAGGTCGGCGTCGGTGAGGGTCTCACCGGTGGCGTGGTAGCGCCGGGCGCCGAAGTCGTACTCCTTGGTCTCCAGCTTCACATCCTGCGGAAGGACGGCGGAGAGGACCTTCAGGCCTTCGGCCACGACCTCCTGGCCGATGCCGTCACCGGGGATCACTGCGAGATTGATGCTGCGAGACATGCGGGAACCCTACTCCTCGTCCCACGGGATGACATGCGGTGTCCGGCATACGGACGCCGGGCGTGTCAGTGGCCGGTGGAGCCGCCGTTGTCCCGGCGGTCGAGGGCGCGCTGCAGTGCCGCGGCGGCGTTCTTGCGGTCGGATTCGCTCGTACGGGAGGTGTGGCGGACGCGGCGGCGGACGGTCGTCTCGGCCATGGCGCATCGACTCCTTCGGCATACCTGGAGTGCGGAAAAGGGGTGCGAGACGCCGAGTCGGGGCGGGGAGCTGCGGACCGCAGGGGTTGCCTGCGCGGGGTCCGGCTCACGACCGCCGTTCGCTTGATCGAGCGAGTCGTTCGGCTCCTACAAAGCTAGAGGAGCCCGGCGCATCTGTCTGCACAATTACTCGGACTTCCTACTATCTGAGACGGCGGACCGGGCCGCACCGCTCCCACCTGCGAAAACACCGAACGGGCCAAGGTCGGGGTGACCTTGGCCCGTCCGGAGCCGGGGTGGGCGTCAGCCCATGTGCGGGTAGCCGTACTCGGTCGGCGCGACCAGCGTCTCCTTGATGGCGCGGGTCAGGGTCCAGCGCATCAGGTTCTGCGGGGCGCCCGCCTTGTCGTTGGTACCGGAGGCACGGCCGCCGCCGAAGGGCTGCTGGCCGACCACGGCACCGGTGGACTTGTCGTTGATGTAGAAGTTGCCGGCCGCGTAGCGCAGCTTCTCCATCGTGTACGCCGCCGCAGCGCGGTCGTTCGCGACGACCGCGCCGGTGAGGGCGTAGTCGGACACCGACTCCATCTGGGTCAGCATCTCGTCGTACTTCTCGTCGTCGTAGACGTGCACGGCGAGGACCGGGCCGAAGTACTCGGTGCGGAACACCTCGTTCTCCGGGTCGTCGCACTCGATGACGGTCGGGCGGACGAAGTAGCCGACCGAGTCGTCGTAGGAGCCGCCCGCCACGATCGTGCAGGACGCGTCCTGCCCGGCGCGGTCGATGGCGGCCTTGTTCTTGGCGAAGGACCGCTCGTCGATGACGGCGCCGATGAAGTTGGACAGGTCGGTGACGTCACCCATCTTGATGCCGTCGACCTCGGCCGCGAACTCCTCCTTGAAGCCGGAGTTCCAGATCGACGCCGGGATGTACGCGCGCGAGGTGGCGCTGCACTTCTGGCCCTGGTACTCGAAGGCACCGCGGGTCAGGGCGGTCTTGAGGATCGCCCGGTCGGCGCTCGGGTGGGCGACGACGAAGTCCTTGCCGCCGGTCTCGCCGACCAGACGCGGGTAGGTGCGGTACTTCTCGATGTTCTGGCCGACCGTCTTCCACAGGTGCTGGAACGTCTTGGTCGAGCCGGTGAAGTGGATGCCGGCCAGGTCCCGGTGCTCCAGGGCGACCGCGGAGACCTCGATGCCGTCGCCGGTGACGAGGTTGATGACGCCCTTGGGCAGACCGGCCTCCTCCAGGAGCCGCATCAGCAGCACGGCGGCGTGGGTCTGGGTCGGGGACGGCTTCCAGACCACCACGTTGCCCATGAGGGCCGGCGCGGTGGGCAGGTTGGCGGCGATCGCGCTGAAGTTGAACGGCGTGATCGCGTAGACGAAGCCCTCCAGCGGGCGGTGGTCCATGCGGTTCCACACACCCGGGGAGTTGGCCGGGGGCTGCTCGGCGAGGATGCCGCGCGCGTAGTGGACGTTGAAGCGCCAGAAGTCGACGAGCTCGCAGGGGCTGTCGATCTCGGCCTGCTGGGCGGTCTTGGACTGGCCCAGCATGGTGGAGGCGGCGATGGTCTCGCGCCACGGACCGGCCAGCAGCTCGGCGGCGCGCAGGATGATCGCGGCACGGTCGTCGAACGCCATCGCGCGCCAGGCGGGGGCGGCGGCGATGGCGGCGTCGATCGCGTCCTGGGCGTCCTGCCGGGTGGCGTTGGCGTAGGTGCCCAGGCGGGACTTGTGGTGGTGCGGCTGTACGACGTCGAAGCGCTCGCCGCCGCCCATCCGCTGCTCGCCGCCGATGGTGCAGGTGAGGTCGATCGGGTTGTCGGCCAGCTCCTTGAGCTTGGCCTCCAGCCGGGCGCGCTCGGGCGTCCTGGGGCGTAGCCGTGCACCGGCTCGTTGACGGGGGTGGGGACCTGGGTCACAGCGTCCATGGGTGGCGTAACTCCTTGTCGTGAGCGGTGTGGCGTCAGCTCTTGGTGATCATGCTTCGCGCGAAGAATCGCGAGATGTCGTGTCAGCCACGGCTGACCAGGCTGCGCGCGAAGAAGCGCAGGTTCGCCGGCTTCTCCGCCAGGCGGCGCATGAAGTAGCCGTACCAGTCGGTGCCGTAGGCCGTGTAGACGCGCATGCGGTGGCCCTCGGCGGCCAGTCGCAGGTGCTCGTCGCCGCGGATGCCGTAGAGCATCTGGAACTCGTACTCGTCGAGCTTGCGTCCGGCGGTGCGGGCCAGTTCCTGGGCGATGGTGATCAGACGCGGGTCGTGGGACCCGATCATCGGGTACCCTCGCCCTCCATCAGCGTCCGCAGGATGCGCACGTACGCCTTGTCGATCTCGTGCTTCTGCTGGTAGGCGACCTCGGCGGGCTCCTTGTAGGCGCCCTTCACCAACCGTACGCGACTGCCGGCCGCGGCGAGCCTGCGCGCGTCCTCCTCGGTGCGGAAGAGGTAGGCCTGGATGACGCAGCCGGTCCCCGGGACGTCCTTCCGCAGCTCCTCGTGGATGGCGAACATCGAGTCGAGGGTGGTGTGGTCCTCCGCGTCCAGCGTGACCGTGGTGCCGATCTCGGCGGCGGCCTCGACGACCGGACGGACGTTGGCGAGCGCCAGTTCGTGGCCGCCGTCCAGCGCCTGGCCGAACATCGACAGCTTCACCGACATCTCCGCGCGGGTACCGAGCTCCAGCGGCTTCAGCCGGCCGATCAGCTCCAGGTACGCGTCGCGGGCCGCGGCGGCCTGCTCGGGGGTGGTGATGTCCTCGCCGACGACGTCCATGGTGAGCTCCAGGCCGTTGCCGGTGAGCTCCTGGACGATCGGCAGCACCTCGTCGACGGTCTCACCGGGGATGAAGCGGTCGACGACCTGCTTGGTCACCGGGGCCGCCGAGACCAGGCGGCGCATCCGGTCGCTGCGCGACGCGGCGAGAATCACGGGACCCAGCAAGGGCACCTCCACAAGCTGCACGAGGCCGTGACCCGACGTTTCGGATACGGCACGGAGAACCACCGTGAAACCTACGGATGCCCCCGATCGTGGGCCATCGACAGCTGTCACGCATCCGTGCCGCAGATCTCAGACAGATGTATGAAGACGCCGGGACTTTGGGGCAGAATGCCCGGGTGACGTCGGAACGCAGGGCTGACTACCAGGAGCTGGTGGACGAGATCTCGGAGCTGCTGGGCGCTCCGGCGACCCTGGAGAACCGCGATTTCGAGCTGATCGTCTTCGGGGCGTACGACAGTGAGGGCGACCTCGATCCGTCCGCCCTCGACCCGGTGCGCACCCGCTCGATCCTGACCCGCCGTTCGACGGCCGCCGTCCGCGCCTGGTTCGAGGGGTTCGGTATCACGCGGGCGACCGGCCCGGTCCGTGTCCCGCGGACCCCGAGGCGGGCGTGCACCGGGGCCGCATCTGTCTGCCGGTACGGCACCGGGGTGTCGTCCTCGGTTATGTCTGGCTGCTCGACTACGACCCGGGCCCGTCCGAGGGGCAGCTGGACGCGGCCATGCGGGTGACGGTCCGGATCGGCGCGCTGCTCGCGGACGAGGCGCAGCACGGCACCGATCTCACGCGCGAGCTGCGGGCGGTGCTGACGGCGGAGCGGGACTGGCAGCGGGAGATGGCGGTGGCGGAACTGCGCACCGCCCTCGGCGCCTGGGCCGACGGCCCGTACACGGTGGTGTGTCGCCCCGTGGCCCTCCGCGGACCCGGACGACGCGCCGTCGGTGCGTACGGTGCCGGGGGCGACGGCGCTGTGCACCCTGCCGTGGGGGACGGCCGGCCCGGCCCTGGCCCTGCTGTTGCGGCTGCGCTCACCGGAGGTGCTGACCCCGGCGACGGCGGCGGCCTCGCGGCTGCTCGAGCGGGCGGACGCGGCGGGCGGAACCCCGGTGGCGGCGGGGATCGCCGCACCCCGCGCGGGTCTCGCCGCACTGGGTGCGGCGTGGGGAGGCGTCGGCGTCGGCGCGGGCGGCGCTCGCCGAGCCCCGGTTCGGGCCGGTCGCCCAGTGGGCGTCGATCGGCCCCTTCCGCCTGCTGACCGCGTTGCCGAGGGACGCCGCCCGGGACCCCGCCGTGGGCCCGCTGTTCTCCCCGCGCAGGCCGAGCTGGCCCGTACCGCCGAGGTCTACCTGGACCGTGCGGGGCAGGCCGGCCGTACGGCGGCCGAGCTGGGCATCCACCGTCAGACCCTGTACTACCGCCTGTCCCGCATCGAGCAGCTCACCGGCCTGGACCTCGACGACGGCGAGGACCGGCTGCTGCTGCACATGGCGCTCAAGGCCTCGCGTCTGTAGCGGCCTCGGTCACCCGGCGCAGACCGGCTGTCAGCTGCTCCGCGCGGGGTGCGGACTTCGGGTCGAAGGTCCACTGGGCGATGAGGCCCGTCATCAGGGTCACGTAGAACAGGCCGAGGGTGTCCGCGGTCTCGTCGGACACGTCCTCCTCGCGGCCGCCCATCAGCAGCGGGATGAGTCCGCGCCCGGCCTCCCGCTGGGCGACGGCGAGATGGTCGCGGACCTCGGGCAGCCGGTCGCCGAGGGCGAGGGCCTCCATACTGAGCCGCCAGATCGAGCCGGGCTCCTTCATGGTCCCGATGATGTTCGACCACACCCGCTCGAAGCGCTCCAGGAGCCGGGCCCGGTTCCGTCGACATCGACCTCGAAGGCGCCGCCCATCCCCTCGACCAGGGAGATGTAGGCCTGGGCGAGCAGCGCGTCCTTCGAGCCGTAGTGGTAGCCGATGGACGCCAGGTTGGTCTTCGACTCCCTGACGATGTCCCGCGCCGTGGTGTGCACGAACCCCTTGGCGAGCAGGCAGCGCTTGGCGCCCTCCAGCAGATCCTCACGGTGTCCCATGCCCTCACCCTACCGGGATTCCCATACGCCTGTCTTATACGCTCGTTCTATACAGAAGTATAAGACATGCGTACAGTCGCCGTCATGACAACGAACCCGACCCGCGCCGGCCGCCGTGAGTGGACCGCGCTCGCCGTGCTGATGCTGCCGCTGCTGCTGGTCTCGATGGACGTCTCCGTCCTCTACTTCGCGATCCCGGAGATCAGCGCCGACCTCGAACCGAACGGCACCCAGCAACTGTGGATCTTCGACATCTACGGCTTCGTCCTGGCCGGACTGCTGATGACGATGGGCGCGCTGGGCGACCGCGTCGGCCGCCGCCGGTTACTCCTCATCGGCGCGGCCGCCTTCGGCGCCGCCTCGCTCCTCGCCGCCTACGCGCACACCGCCGAGACCCTGATCGCGGCCCGCGCGGTCCTCGGCATCGGCGGCGCGACCCTGATGCCGTCGACGATGGCCCTGGTCCGCACGATGTTCACCGACCCCGCCCAGCGGGCGAAGGCCATCGGGCTGTGGTCCGGGGTGATGACGGCCGGGATCGCGCTCGGCTCGGTGATGAGCGGTGTCCTCGTCGAGCACTTCTGGTGGGGCTCGGTCTTCCTGGTCAACCTGCCCGCGATGGCCCTGCTGCTGGTCCTCGGCCCGGTGCTGCTCCCCGAGTCGAAGAACCCTCCCCGGCCGCTTCGACCTGCTGAGCGTCCCGCTGTCGATGGCGGCGGTCCTGCCGGTCGTCTACGGCCTGAAGGAACTGCCCTCCGAGGGCTGGAACGTCCGCTACGTCGTCGCGATCACCGTCGGTCTGCTGTTCGCGGCGCTGTTCGTGCACCGGCAGCGCACCACGGCCTCACCGATGATCTCGCCCGCCCTCTTCCGCGGGCACGGCTTCACCCCGGCGCTCGCCCTCAACACCCTGTCGGCCTTCGGGGTGATGGGCTCGGCGTACTTCACCACCCAGTACTTCCAGTCGGTCCTCGGCAAGAGCGCGCTGGAGGCCGCGCTGTGGAGCCTGCTGCCGTCGGTGCTGATCGGCGTGGCCGCCCCCGTCGCGACCCTGCTCGTGCAGCGGGGCGCCGAGCGTGCCTACGTCGTGACGGCCGGCTTCGTGATCTCGGCGGGCGGCTACGGGCTGCTGGCCCTGGCCGGGACGGACTCCCTGTGGCTGGTGCTGGCCGCGTGCGGGATGATCGCCTCGGGAATCGTCGTCGTGATGTCGCTCCTCACCGACCTGGCCCTGAGCTCGGCCCCGGTCGAGAAGGCGGGGGCGGCGTCCTCCCTGTTCGAGACCGGCACGGAGTTCGGCGGCGCGCTGGGCATGGCCGCGCTCGGCTCCATCGGTACCGCCGTCTACCGCCATGAGATCCCGGACGCGGCGCCCGCCGCGGCCCAGGAGACCCTGGGCGGCGCGCTCGCCGTCGCCGCCGAACTGCCGGGGCGCGCGGGGACGCCCTGGTGGCGGCGGCCCGGGAGGCGTTCACCGGCGGTATGCAGGGAGCGGCGATCGCGGGCGCGGTACTGCTGCTCAGCGCGGCCGGGGCGGCGGCGCTGGGACTGCGCGGGATCCGGATACGCGAGAAAACCGAGAACGCCGGACAGGCTGAATCGCTCAGCCCGTCCGGCGTGTGAGGACGAGGCCCGTTCGGGGTGAACGGGGTTGCGGGGACCCGGAATCTCAGACCAGGTTGACCGAGCGGGCGGAGGTCGCCCCGATCTCCGCGCCGAGCTCACCGAGAACCGCGGCGGAGACCGTGTCGTCGACGGTCAGCACGGCGAGCGCCTCGCCGCCGACCGTCGCCCGGGCGACCTGCATCCCGGCGATGTTGATACCGGCCTCGCCGAGGATGCGGCCCACGGTGCCGACGACGCCCGGACGGTCCTCGTAGCGCAGGACGACCATGTGGTCGGCGAGCGCCAGGTCGACGTCGTACTCGCCGACCGCGACGATCTTCTGGACGTGCTTGGGACCGGCCAGCGTGCCGGAGACCGAGATCTCCTCGCCGTCCGAGAGGGTGCCGCGCACGGTGACGACATTGCGGTGGTCGGCCGACTCGGAGCTGGTGGTCAGCCGGACCTCGACACCGCGCTCCTGGGCGAACAGCGGGGCGTTGACGTAGGACACCGTCTCGTCGACGACGTCCTCGAAGACGCCCTTGAGCGCGGAGAGTTCGAGGACCTTCACATCGTGCTGGGTGATCTCGCCGTACACCTCGACGTCGAGACGGGCCGCGACCTCACCGGCGAGCGCGGTGAAGATCCGGCCGAGGCGCTCGGCGAGCGGCAGACCGGGCTTGACGTCCTCGGCGATGACCCCGCCCTGCACGTTCACCGCGTCCGGGACCAGCTCGCCGGCGAGGGCGAGGCGCACCGAGCGGGCGACCGCGATACCGGCCTTCTCCTGCGCCTCGTCGGTGGAGGCGCCCAGGTGCGGGGTGCAGACGACCTGGTCGAACTCGAACAGCGGCGAGTCGGTGCAGGGCTCCTTGGCGTACACGTCGAGGCCGGCGCCGGCGACCCGGCCCTCCTTCAGCGCCGAGTACAGCGCCTCCTCGTCGACGATGCCGCCGCGCGCGGCGTTGATGACCCGCACGCTCGGCTTGACCTTGCGCAGCGCCTCGTCACCGATCAGGCCGACGGTCTCGGGGGTCTTGGGCAGGTGGACGGTGATGAAGTCGGAGACCTCGAGCAGCTCGTCCAGCGAGAGCACCTTGACGCCCATCTGCGCGGCGCGCGCGGGCTGGATGTAGGGTCGTAGGCGACGACCTTCATACCGAAGCCGGACATGCGCTGCGCGACGAGGGCACCGATCCGCCCCAGACCCACGACACCGAGGGTCTTCTCGGCGAGCTCGACGCCCGTGTACTTGCTCCGCTTCCACTCGCCGTTCTTCAGCGCGGCGTTGGCCTGCGGGATGTGGCGGGCGGTGGCGACGATCAGACCGCAGGCGAGTTCGGCGGCGGTCACGATGTTCGACGTGGGGGCGTTGACCACCATGACGCCGGCCTTGGTGGCGGCGGACACGTCGACGTTGTCCAGGCCGACGCCGGCGCGGGCGACGACCTTCAGCTTGTTCGCGGCGGCGATCGCCTCGGCGTCGACCTTGGTGGCCGAGCGGATCAGGATCGCGTCCACCTCGGCGATGGCCGGGAGCAGCTCGGCGCGGTCCGCGCCGTTGCACTGGCGGATCTCGAAGTCCGGGCCGAGTGCGTCGACGGTCGCGGGCGACAGCTCTTCAGCGATGAGTACGACGGGTTTCGAGCTCACGTGAGTCCTCACAAGTCCAATGCGGACGGCCGTCCCGACGGCCGCAGGCGGTGAAGAAGTGCTAGCCGCGTGGAAGACGCACGACGCTGTGGGCCTGACGCGTTTGTTGTGCTGCAGTGTAGTGGCGCGGCGCGGGTCGTCTTGCGCCTCAGCGGATCGGTCACCCGGAAGAGGCGGGCAGGTACAAGCATCCCTCTGGGGTCCCCCTCCGGGGAGTTCGAGGGGCGGGGTCCGGGCGGAGCCCCGCGACGGCGCCCTCACACGGCGCCGTCGCGGAGCGCAGCCGCTTACGCCTCTTCGTCGACCCAGCTCATGAGCTTGCGCAGCTCCTTGCCAGTGGTCTCCAGCAGGTGCTCGCTGTCCTGCTTCTTGTACTCGTTGTACTTCTTCAGACCGCCGTGGTACTCGTCCATCCACTGCTGGGCGAAGGTGCCGTCCTGGATCTCGGCGAGGACCTTCTTCATCTCGGCCTTGGTGGCGTCGGTGATGATCCGCGGGCCGGTGACGTAGTCGCCCCACTCGGCGGTCTCGGAGATCGACCAGCGCATCTTCTCCAGGCCGCCCTCGTACATGAGGTCCACGATCAGCTTCAGCTCGTGCAGGCACTCGAAGTACGCGATCTCCGGCTGGTAACCGGCCTCGGTCAGCGTCTCGAAGCCGGCCTTGACCAGCGCGGCCGTACCACCGCAGAGGACTGCCTGCTCACCGAACAGGTCGGTCTCGGTCTCCTCGGTGAAGGTCGTCTTGATGACACCCGCGCGGGTGCCGCCGATGCCCTTGGCGTACGACAGGGTCAGCGCGAAGGCGTTGCCCGTGGCGTCCTGCTCGACGGCGGCGATACACGGAACGCCGCGGCCCTCCTCGTACTGACGGCGCACCAGGTGGCCCGGTCCCTTGGGGGCGACCATGCAGACGTCCACGCCGGCCGGGGGCTTGATGAAGCCGTAGCGGATGTTCAGGCCGTGGCCGAAGAACAGCGCGTCGCCGTCCTTCAGGTTGTCCTTGATGTCCTTCTCGTAGACCTCGGCCTGGATCGGGTCCGGGACCAGGATCATGATGACGTCGGCCTCGGCGGCGGCCTCCGACGGGCTCACCACGCGCAGGCCCTGCTCCTCGGCCTTGACCTTCGACTTGGAGCCCTCGTGCAGACCGACACGGACATCGACACCCGAGTCACGCAGCGACAGCGCGTGGGCGTGGCCCTGGCTGCCGTAACCGATGACCGCGACCTTGCGGCCCTGGATGATGGACAGGTCGGCGTCGGCTTCGTAGAACAGCTCGGCCACTGGGTTCACTCCTTGTGTGCGGGTGTTGCGTCCCACCGTATGACGGTGAGGGAGGGGAAGGTGGGGGTCTCGCCATACGGGCGGCCGGTCGTCTCCCGACCGCCCGTTTTCGGCCTTACGCCGACCGGTCCAGGGCGCGCAGCGACCGGTCGGTGATCGAGCGGGCACCGCGTCCGATCGCGATCGTGCCGGACTGGACGAGCTCCTTGATGCCGAACGGCTCCAGCATCTTGAGCATGGCGGACAGCTTGTCGCTGCTGCCGGTGGCCTCGATGGTCACGGCCTCCGGGGAGACGTCGACCGTCTTGGCGCGGAACAGCTGGACGATCTCGACGATCTGGGAGCGCGTCTCGTTGTCGGCGCGCACCTTCACCAGAACGAGTTCACGCTGGATGGCCTGCCCGGGTTCGAGCTCGACGATCTTCAGCACGTTGACGAGCTTGTTGAGCTGCTTGGTGACCTGCTCCAGCGGGAACTCCTCGACGCTCACCACGATGGTGATGCGGGAGATGTCGGGGTGCTCGGTGACACCGACGGCGAGGAGTCGATGTTGAAGCCGCGGCGGGAGAACAGGGCGGCGATCCGGGCGAGGATGCCGGGGTGTTCTCCACCAGGACGGAGAGCGTGTGCTTGGACATGATCTGCTTCCTCTGCTTGAAAGTCCTGACGGCTCTCAGTCGTCGCTGTCGCCGAAGTCGGGGCGGACGTCCCGGGCGGCCATGATCTCGTCGTTGGAGGTGCCGGCGGCGACCATCGGCCACACCATCGCGTCCTCGTGGACGACGAAGTCCACGACGACCGGGCGGTCGTTGACGGAGTTCGCCTCCTCGATGACCTTGTCGAGGTCGGCCGGGTCCTCGCAGCGGATCGCGTAGCAGCCCATGGCCTCCGACAGCTTCACGAAGTCGGGGACGCGGGTGCCCTCGCCTCCGGGTTGACGTCGTCGGGGCCGGAGTGCAGCACCGTGTTGGAGTACCGCTGGTTGTAGAAGAGGGTCTGCCACTGGCGGACCATCCCGAGGGCGCCGTTGTTGATGATGGCGACCTTGATCGGGATGTTGTTCAGGGCGCAGGTGGTGAGTTCCTGGTTGGTCATCTGGAAGCAGCCGTCGCCGTCGATCGCCCAGACGGTGCGGTCGGGGACGCCGGCCTTGGCGCCCATGGCGGCCGGGACGGCGTAGCCCATGGTTCCGGCGCCGCCGGAGTTCAGCCAGGTGGCGGGCTTGTCGTACTCGATGAAGTGCGCGGCCCACATCTGGTGCTGGCCGACGCCGGCCGTGAAGACCGTGCCCTCGGGCGCCAGCTGTCCGATGCGCTCGATGACCTGCTGCGGGGAGAGCGAGCCGTCGTCGGGCTGGTCGTAGCCGAGCGGGTAGGTCTCGCGCCAGCGGTTCAGATCGTTCCACCAGGCGGTGTAGTCGCCCCGGTGGCCCTCCGCGTGCTCCTTCTGGACAGCCTGGATGAGGTCGGCGAGGACCTCGCGGGCGTCACCGACGATCGGCACGTCGGCGGCGCGGTTCTTGCCGATCTCGGCCGGGTCGACGTCGGCGTGGACGATCTTGGCGTGCGGGGCGAAGCTGTCCAGCTTGCCGGTGACGCGGTCGTCGAAGCGGGCGCCGAGGGCGACGATCAGGTCGGCCTTCTGCAGCGCGGTGACGGCGGTGACCGAACCGTGCATGCCCGGCATTCCCACATGCAGCTCGTGGCTGTCGGGGAACGCGCCGAGTCCCATCAGGGTGGTGGTGACGGGAGCTCCGGTGAGTTCCGCGAGGACCCTCAGCTCTGCGGTGGCCCGCGCCTTGAGGACGCCGCCGCCGACATAGAGGACCGGCCGCTTCGCGGCGGTGATCAGTTTGGCGGCCTCGCGGATCTGCTTGGCGTGCGGCTTGGTGACGGGCCGGTAGCCGGGCAGGTCCGTGGCGGGCGGCCAGGAGAAGGTCGTCTGGGCCTGCAGCACATCCTTCGGGATGTCGACGAGGACCGGGCCGGGGCGGCCGGTCGAGGCGATGTGGAACGCCTGCGCGATCGTCTGCGGGATGTCCTCGGCCTTGGTGACGAGGAAGCTGTGCTTGGTGATCGGCATCGTGATGCCGACGATGTCCGCCTCCTGGAAGGCGTCCGTGCCGATCGCCTTGGTGACGACCTGGCCGGTGATCGCGACCAGCGGCACCGAGTCCATGTTGGCGTCGGCGATCGGCGTCACCAGGTTGGTGGCGCCGGGGCCCGAGGTGGCCATGCAGACGCCGACCTTGCCGGTCGCCTGCGCGTAGCCGGTGGCCGCGTGGCCCGCGCCCTGCTCATGGCGGACGAGCACATGGCGCACCCGGCTCGAGTCCATCATCGGGTCGTACGCGGGAAGGATCGTGCCCCGGGAATGCCGAATACGGTGTCGACCCCGACCTCCTCGAGCGAGCGGATGAGGGACTTCGCACCCGTGACGTGCTCGACGGGGGCGGACTGTCCTCCGGATCGGGGCCGGGGCTGCGGGTGATGGGCCCCGGTGGCCTGCTCGGTCATCGGCATTCTCTTCTCGATGCTGAGGGTTTTTGCGAGGTTCGTGCGGGTTACGCGTGCTGCTCGGCGGGTGCCTGTGCAACAAAAACCCCTCGTGCCGTAGGGCAAGCGAGGGAGCGCGCCGGGAGGTGGTCGCTGAGCGGTCGAGGCTCAGCGTCAGCCGACGCGCTTTCCAAGTACGAGAATTCGGGTGCGCATGGCACTGACCCTCCCCGGCGCGCACCCACTGTCAAGTGGGTGGGACGGGAGTCTCATTATGTGAGCGCAGGGCCGTACCGGCCTGGAGTACGGCGGTCACCCCGGCGGAGTACACCCCGCGCCCCCGCCGGCGAACACGGGCTCGGCCGGTGCGTGGGACACCGGATAGTGCCCGGCGGCCAGCGCCCTGCGCAGCCGGTACTCGTCCAGCGCCAGGGAGAAGGCCCCGCCCTGCCCGTGCGTGCAGCCCATCGCGCGCAGGGCGGCCACCTGCTCGGGCAGGTCCACGCCGTCGGCCACGGACTGCATGCCGAGATCGGAGGCGATCCGCAGCAGCCCGCTGGTGATCTTGTGCAGCCGGGCGGACTCCAGCACGCCGTCGACCAGGCCCCGGTCGAGCTTCAGCACATCGACGGGGAGGCGTCTCAGCGCCGTGATCGCCGCGAAACCGCTGCCGAAGCCGTCGAGCGCGATCCTGACGCCGAGCCGCTTGAGCACGGTCAGCCGGCGCTCCAGCTCGTCGAGCGACGCCCTGGGGTCGGTGTCGGACAGTTCGACGATCAGGGAGCCGGACGGCAGTCCGTGCCGGGTCAGCAGAGCCTCGATCGAGCCCAGGGGCAGTGACCGGTCGAGCAGCCGGTGGGCGCTCAGCCGGACGGCCACGGGCACCGGCAGACCGGTCGCGTGCCGTTCGGCGGCCTGTTCCACGGCCTCCTCCAGCACCCAGCGGCTCAGCTCGGCGGTCTTCTCGCTGCCCTCCGCCACGCGCAGGAACTCCGCGGGGGTGAACAGCACGCCCTGGGAGGATCGCCAGCGCGCCTGGGCGCAGACCGATGTGATCCGGCCGTCCGCCAGGGACACCACCGGCTGGTGCAGCAGGGCGAACTCGCCGTGGTGCAGTGCCGCGCGCAGCCGGGTGGCCAGCTCCGCCCTGCGCACCACGTCCTGCTGCATCTGCGGCCGGTACAGCTCCACGCGGCCCTTGCCGGCGGCCTTCGCGCGGTACATGGCCAGGTCGGCGTTGCGCAGCAGTTCGCCCGCGCCGAGCCCGGGTTCGGCGAAGGCGACGCCGATGGAGGCGTTGACCCGGACATCGTTGCCGTCGATGGCGTAGGGCTGCGAGAGGGTCGCTCTGAGGCGGTCGGCGAGCTCCACGATGTGCCGCTCGCGCGCGTCCCGGTCGCGGACGCCGTCCCCGGCGATCAGGGCCGCGAACTCGTCGCCGCCCAGCCGGGAGGCGGTGTCGCCCTTGCGGACCGCGTCCTGGAGTCTGCGGGCGGCCTGGACGAGCAGCTCGTCACCGGCCTGGTGCCCGATGGTGTCGTTGACCCCTTGAAGCCGTCGAGGTCGATGAAGAGCACGGCCGTGCCCCTGAGGGCGGCTCCGCGGTCCGAGGAGCGGCGGCCGGACAGGGCCTGCTGGACGCGCCGGGTGAACAGGGCGCGGTTGGGCAGGTCGGTGAGCGGGTCGTGCTCCGCGTTGTGCTGGAGCTGGGCCTGGAGCCGCACCTCTCGGTCACGTCACGGCTGTTGAAGATGAGGCCGCCGTGGTGCCGGTTGACAGTCGACTCGACGTTGAGCCAGCCTCCTCCGCCGCCGGAGCGGAAGCGGCACTCGATCCGGGTCGTGGGTTCCTCGACGGGGTCGGCGGCGAGGAAGCGGCGCACCTCGTGCACGACGCAGCCGAGGTCCTCCGGGTGGATGAGACCGGCCAGTTCGGTCCCCTCCAGCTCCTCCGCGGGACGGCCGTAGACACCGGCGGCGGCCGGGGAGACGTAGCGGAGGATGCCGCTGGGGGCGGCGATCATGATGACGTCGCTGGAGCCCTGCACCAGGGAGCGGAAGTGGTTCTCCTTCTGCGCCAGTTCCTGGGTGAGGGTGATGTTGTCGAGCAGCATGATGCCCTGCCGCACCACGAGCGCGAGGACGACGGTGCCCCCGGTGATCAGCACGACGCGGTCGACGCTGCGCCCGTTGAGGACGTTGTAGAGGATCCCGAGGGTGCATACGGCGGCGGCAAGGTACGGGGTGAGCGCGGCGAGAGAGCCGGTGATGGGCCGGGAGAGCGGATGCCGGGCGGGCTCGCCGGGCGGCGGTCCGTGGTGGTGGTCCGGTGCGCCGTGCCGTCCGGGCAGGTGCTCGCGGACCACACGGCTGTGCCCTCGCGCTCGGGCCGTCCGCCGCGCGGCGCGGCCCAGGGGGCGTATGCCAGCAGGAGCGAGCCGGCGAACCAGCCCGCGTCGAGCAGTTGTCCGGAGCTGTAGTCGGCGTGCAGCAGCGGGGAGGTGAACAGGGCGTCGCACATGACGGTCAGGGCGAGCGCGCCGATCGCGGTGTTGACCGCGGACCGATTGACCGCCGAGCGCCGGAAGTGCAGCGCGAGCACCATGCTGACCAGGGCGATGTCGAGCAGCGGATACGCCAGGGACAGCGCGGTGTGCGCGACACCGGGCCCCTCGGCCTTGGCGGCCTGGGCGAGCGCGAGGCTCCACGCGAGGGTGAGCAGGGAGCCGCCGATCAGCCAGGCGTCCAGGGCGAGGCAGACCCAGCCGGCCTTGCTCACCGGCCGTTTGGCGAGCACCAGGAGCCCCACGATGGCGGGCGGCGCGAAGCACAGGAAGAACAGGTCCGCGTAGCTGGGGGTGGGTACGGGAAGCCCGAGGACCACCTCGTACCACCCCCAGACCAGGTTGCCCAGGGAGGCCATGGCGGAGGAGAGGCCGAACATCAGCCAGGCGGGTCGAAACCGGGTGCGGGGGCTGCGACCGTAGAGGAAGCAGGACACGGCGGCCGTCCCGGCGGCGGCGCTCAGTCCGAAGTCGCCCATGATCAGCGCGAGCCGCTCGGAGCCCCAGCCGCAGGCGGCGCCTACGGCGTAGGCACCGCAGACGAGGGCGAGGACGAGCTGGGCGACCGGGCCGGGCCGTCGCACGACGGCCGGCGTGCCGGACAGCAGCGCCGTCGGCGCGGGCTGCTGCCGCAGTGCTCCTCGAGCGGGGAGGTCTGGGTGGGTGCGCTCACCGGTACCTCCCGGTGGGCTCCGCTCCGGGTCCTTCGGCCTCCGGCTCACCGGGCGGGCGTGCCTTCGGCGGCCGCCGTACCCGAGGGGTGTCGGCCGGGACCGGTGTCGGGGCCGCCGTGCCTGGTGTGGTGGCCGCCGTGGTGACCGCGGCTGCGCGCGGTCGTGCGACACGGTCGTCGCCGACGGCTCCGTCGCGTCGGATCGCTCGTCCTCAGGCCGTGCATCGTCCGTCGCCCCCTCACTGTCCGCCGTGTTCCTGCCCCCGCGCCGTTGGTCAGCGGCGCAGCCCCTGTCGGGACGATACACCAGGATCGTCACTCAGGGACATAAGTTCTCTACGCTCCGTAACGATCAACAGATATATGAGTACCCACCGCGCCCGAAGAAACGCGGACGGTACCCGAAGCGGACTACAGAGCCCCCGCTCCCGTCACCAGGACCACGTTCCGGGGCTCCTCCTGGTTCAGGTGACGGCGCAACTGACTGACCAGCAGCCGCTCGGCGCGCGGGCGGAAAGCGGAGGTGGGCCCGCCGACGTGCGGGGTGACGAGGACGCCCGGCGTCCGCCACAGCGGATGCTCCGCCGGCAGGGGTTCGGGATCGGTGACGTCGAGGGCCGCGGTGACGCGGCCGCTCTCCACCTCGGTGAGCAGCGCCTTGGTGTCGACGACCCCGCCGCGGGCCACGTTGACCAGCAGGGCACCGTCCTTCATACGGGCCAGGAAACCGGCGTCCACGAGGTGCCGGGTGGTCTCGGTCAGCGGGGTGGACAGGACGACGACGTCCGCCTCCGGGAGCAGGGCGGGCAGTTCGGTGAGCGGGTGCACCGGCCCGCGCTCCGTGGTGCGTGCGGAGCGCGCGACGCGCGCCACCCGCGCGAGCTCGAACGGAACGAGCCGGTCCTCGATGGCAGCGCCGATCGAGCCGTACCCCACGATGAGCACGTTCTTGTCGGCGAGCGCGGGCCGGAACCCGCCGCGCCACTCGCCCTTGTCCTGGGCCCGCACGAAGTCGGGGATGCCGCGCAGGGAGGCCAGGATCAGCGCGAGGGTGAGTTCGGCGGTGCTGGCCTCGTGCACTCCGCGCGCGTTGCACAGCCGGACGCCCGGGGGCAGGTCCTTCAGGCCGGGCTCCACATGGTCGGTGCCGGCCGACAGGGTCTGTACGACGCGGACGGAACGCATCAGCGGCAGCGGACGGATGCCGACGCCCGGGGGCTTCATGTAGGGCACGACGTAGAAGCCGCAGTCGGCCGGGTCGGCGGGGAACTCGTCGGCCCCGTCCCAGTGGCGGTAGCGCGGCCCCTCGGGAAGACCCTCGATCTCGTCCGGCGGGATGGGAAGCCATACGTCAGCTGTGGTCATGGTCCGGAGGCTAGTTCAGATGTCCGGAACGGCAGAGGTTAGGTTGGAGGGCCGGAGAGGGAGGATCACGAGCAGGTGGAGCGCAGGACGATCGGCGCGGGGGCACTCGCGGTGGGGGCCGTCGGACTCGGGTGCATGCCGATGAGCTGGGCGTACAGCACGTCCCGGCAGCGTGGCGAGGAGTCGCTCAGGGCGGTGCACCGGGCGCTGGACCTGGGCTCGACGCTTCTCGACACCGCCGACATGTACGGCCCGTTCACCAACGAGCTGCTGATCGGGCGGGTGCTGAAGGAGCGGCGCTCCGACGCGTTCGTGTCCACGAAGGTCGGCCTGCTGGTGGGCGACCAGCACATCGTGGCCAACGGCCGCCCCGGGTACGTGAGAAGGGCCTGCGACGCGTCGCTGCGCCGGCTGGGGACCGACGTCATCGACCTGTACCAGCTGCACCGGGCCGATCCGGAGGTCCCGGTGGAGGAGACCTGGGGCGCGATGGCGGAGCTGGTCCGGGCGGGGAAGGTACGGGCGTTGGGGCTGTGCGCGGTGGGGCGCGCGCGCCCCGGAGGCCGGGGCGCGGCTGCACGACGCGACGGTGCGGCAGCTGGAGCGGGTGCAGCAGGTCTTCCCGGTGAGCGCGGTGCAGGCGGAGCTGTCGGTGTGGTCGCCGGAGGCGCTGGAGACGCTGCTGCCGTGGTGCGAGTCGCGGGGGTGGGTTTCCTGGCGGCGATGCCGCTGGGCAACGGCTTCCTGACCGGGACGCTGACGCCGGGGTGGGGTTCGAGGCGGACGATCCGCGTGCCCGGCACCCGCGCTTCACGGCCGAGATGATGGCCGCGAACCAGCCCCTCGTGGTCGGCCTGCGCCGCGTGGCCCGCCGCCACGGCGCGCACGTCACCCCGGCACAGGTGGCGCTGGCGTGGGTGCTGGGCCGGGGCCGCCAGGTGATCCCGGTGCCCGGCGCCAAGCAGGAGCGCTGGGTCGGGGAGAACGCGGCGGCGGCGGGTCTGCGGCTGACGGGACGCGATGTCGCGGAGATCGCGGCACTGCCCGCGGCACAGGGGTCGTGGGACTGAGCGCGGTCCCGCGGTGGGTGGCCCCGGGGTTCGAGGTTCCGCGATCGGGAACCTGGGAGGCGCGAGCGGTGTATGACAGGTAGAACCGCCGCGTCGAAGGGACGAGATCGTGCAACGACGAGCCGTGACGGCCGTACTGGCCGCCGCCGCGCTCCTGCTGACCGCCGGGTGCTCCTCCGGCGACGGGGGCCGCCGGGCGGGGACGGCAGCGCTACTGCCACACCCTCCGAGACGGCGGCCGGCTCGTCGTCACCGGAGGGGTCCCCGGAGAAGACACCACCCGCGAAGGGCTCGGTGAAGGTGGTGCGTACGGTCACCACGGGCCTGAGCACCCCTGGGGCCTGGCCCTGCTGGCCGACGGCGACCTGCTGGTGTCCTCGCGGGACCAGGCGACGATCACCCGGGTCGACGGAAAGACCGGCAAGAAGACCGAGCTGGGCGAGGTGCCCGGGGTCTCGCCGTCGGGCGAGGGCGGGCTGCTCGGTATCGCCCTCTCCCCGAGTACGCGTCGGACCACATGGTCTACGCCTACTTCACCTCGGCCTCCGACAACCGCATCGTCCGCATGATCTACGACGAGGAGAAACCTGCCGGAGAGCAGCTGGGGGCGCCGGACACGGTGTTCCGGGGCATCCCCAAGGGGGTGATCCACAACGGGGGCCGGATCGCGTTCGGCCCGGACAAGATGCTGTACGCGGGCACGGGCGAGAGCGGTGACACGGGCCTGTCCCAGGACAAGGAGTCCCTGGGCGGCAAGATCCTGCGGCTGACCCCCGAGGGCGAGCCGGCCCCGGGCAACCCGTTCCCCGACTCCCCGGTGTACTCGTACGGCCACCGCAATGTGCAGGGGCTGGCCTGGGACGGCAAACAGCGGTTGTTCGCCTCGGAGTTCGGCCAGGACACCTGGGACGAGCTGAACGCGATCAAGCCGGGTGACAACTACGGCTGGCCGGAGGCGGAGGGCGAGTCGGACGACGGCGGCTTTCACAACCCGGTCGACCAGTGGACCACGGACGAGGCGTCCCCCAGCGGTATCGCCTACGCCGAAGGCTCCATCTGGATGGCGGGCCTGGGCGGCGAGCGGCTGTGGCGCATACCCCTCAAGGGCACCGAAGCCTCGGCGGACCCGGAGGCCTTCCTGGAGGAGGAGTACGGCCGGCTGCGCACGGTGGCTCCGGCGGGCAGGAACAAGCTCTGGCTGGTCACCAGCAACACGGACGGGCGCGGGGACCCGAAGGAGGACGACGACCGGATCCTGGAGCTGGAGGTGAGCTAGCCGGCCCTCAGGTCTCGTCGCCGGGTTCCTCCTCCGGGGTGGCCGGCGGGCGCACGGTGACCTTTCCGGACGCGAGGTCTATCGGCCCGCGTCCGGGGTCGGCGTCGCCGACGTCCTCCCGGGTCAGTTCCAGGCGTTTCTGCTCGTCCCGGGTGTGCTTACGGCCGGGTGCGAACAGTTCCTCGAAGGCGTTGAACATCGCTCCCCTTCCCAGGGACGAATGGGTCGTACAGCTAGTGTCCCGCGCCCAGCCGTTCACGCGTCTGCGTCGTCGCGAACAGGCCGAGCCGGTGCGCGACGGCCGCCGCCTCACCCCGGCCGGAGACACCCAGTTTGGCGAGGATGTTGGAGACGTGGACGCTGGCCGTCTTCGGGGAGATGAACAGTTCCTCGGCGATACGGCGGTTGGTGTGGCCGGCGGTCACCAGGCGCAGGACGTCGCGCTCCCGGCTGGTGAGGCCGAGCGACTCGGCCGGGTCGGCGGGAGCCGGCTCGCGGCGGGCGGGGGCCAGTGCGAGGCGGGCGCGCCGTGCCAGCAGCGTGGCGGAGCGGGCCAGCGGTGCGGCGCCGAGATGGTCGGCGACGGCGGTCACCAGCCGCAGCAGTTCGGTGGCGCGGGCGCGTTCGTCGTCGCCGGTGCCGGAGGCGAGCAGTGCCTCGGCGAGCCGGAACCGGACGCGTGCGAGGTCGAAAGGCCGCTCCAGCGGCTCGAAGGCCTCGACGGCGGCGGACCAGGCGTCCGGGTCGGTCCTGCCCTCGGCCCGCAGCAACTCGGCGCGCAGCCATGCGTCGTAGGCCTGCCATACGGGTACGCCGGTCGCCAGGGTCTTGGCGGCCTTGCGGATGCGCTCCAGGATCTCCGGGCGGCCTGGTTCGGTCGCCGGGGCTCCGTGGGCGTCTGCCTCGGCGGTCGTGGCGGTGAGGAGGAGGGGCCAGCCGTAGCGCTGGGTGCCGGGCGGGAGTCCGGTGTCGAGGGTGGTAAGCAGTTCGGCACGTGCGTCGGGCAGCCGGTCCTCGGCGGCGGCGATGCCGAGGGCGACCCATGTCATGGGGAGGGCGTACTGCGGCATCGGGTCGTGGGTGCCGAAGAAGGTGCGGGCGTCGGCGAGCCGGCGGGCCGCCTCGGCCATGTCCCCCGGTCGTACGCGAGGTGCGCCAGCCGCACCGAACCCCGGCGCGCGGTTTGGCGCTCTGTTCGAGCCGCTGTGCGCTGGCCGCGGCGCGCGCCGCCTCGTCCCAGCGTCCGAGGGAGTGGAGGGACTCGGCGAGGTTGCCCCATACCCAGCCCTCGGAGTCGAGCAGACCGAGCCTGCGGGTGACGTGGACGCCTTCCTGGAGGAGCGCGGCGGCCTCCTCGGAGCGGCCGACGCCTTCGAGGACGGACGGCAGGTTCACATAGGCGCGAGCCACCACCATGTCCACGCCCAGTTCGGTCGCCCCGTCCTTGACCTCGTACATCCCGGCAAGCCCGGTTTCGATGTCGCCGGCGTCGACGACGAGGCTGCCGAGGGTGAGCCGGGCGTTGAGTTCGATGTCGTGAGCGCCGACCATGCGGGCGTACTCGACGGCGCGTTCGGCGGCGGCCATGGCGTCCGGGCCGGGTTCGTGCAGCATGGACCAGCTGGCGGCGGAGGCGAGGACCTCGGCGTGCACCTCGGACGGGGCAGTCCGCGCACCAGGTCCTGTGCGGTGCCGAGTTCGGCCCAGCCGTCGCCGCGGGCGAGGGACTGGGTGATCCGGGAGCGCTGCACCCAGAACCAGGCGGCGCGCAGGGGTCCGGGTCCTCCTCGAGGAGGCGCAGCGCCCGTTTGGTGATCTTCATGGAGCGTTCGCGTTCCCCGCAGAGGCGGCCGGCGACGGCGGCTTCGGCCATCAGGTCGAGATAGCGCAGCGGCGTCGTCTCGGGGTCGCAGCCGCAGGGAGGGTAGGCCTCGGCGTAGTCGAGGGGCGCAAGGTGGCCCGTACGGCGTCGGGGACGGCGTCCCAGAGTTCCATCGCCCGTTCCAGCAGGCCGAGTTGTTCGGAGTAGGCGTGGCGTCGGCGGGCCTCGACGGAGGCGTCGAGGACGGCGGGGAGGGCCTTGGCGGCATCGTGGGCGTGGTACCAGTAGCTGGCCAGGCGGGTCACCCGCTCGTCGGCGGGGACGAGGGCGGGGTCGGCCTCCAGGGCCTGGGCGTAGCGGCGGTTGAGGCGGGAGCGTTCACCGGGCAGCAGGTCGTCGCTGACGGCTTCGCGGACCAGGGAGTGGCGGAAGCGGTAGCCGTCCCGGTCGGGGGCGGGGGCGAGGATGCTGGCGTTGACGGCGGCGCGCAGGGCCTCGATGAGGTCGTCCTCGCCGAGCCCCGCGACGGCGGCAAGCAGCCGGTCCTCGACGGTGGAGCCGCCCTCGGCGACGATCCGGGCGACCCGCTGGGCGCGCTCCGGCAGGCCCTCGACCCTGACGAGGAGGAGGTCGCGCAGGGAGTCGGTGAGTCCGGTGCGGCAGCCCTCGTCGGCGGCGACGGCGAGTTCCTCGACGAAGAAGGCGTTGCCGTCGGAGCGTTCGAAGATGTCGTCGACGCGGCCGGGTTCGGGTTCGCGGGCGATGATGCCGGCGACCTGCCGGGCGACCTCCTCGCGGTTGAGGCGGCCGAGTTCGATGCGCTGGACCGTGCGGAGGCGGTCGAGTTCGGCGAGGAGGGGCGCAGGGGTGGCGGCGGTGGATGTCGTCGGAGCGGTAGGTGGCGAGGACGACGAGACGGCCGGTGCGCAGGGTGCGGAAGAGATAGGAGAGGAGGTGGCGGGTGGAGGCGTCGGCCCAGTGGAGGTCCTCCAGGACGAGGACGACGGTGTGTCCGGCGGTGACGCGTTCGAGGAGGCGGGCGGTGAGTTCGAAGAGGCGGGCCATGCCCTGTTCGTCGCGGCGGGCCTCTCGGGTGGCGGTGGTGCCGAGTTCGGGGAGGAGGCGGGCGAGTTCCTCCTCCTGTCCTTCGGCGGCGGCGGCGAGTTGCTCGGGCAGTTCGCGGCGGAGTTGGCGCAGGGCGGTGGAGAAGGGGGCGAAGGGGAGTCCGTCGGCGCCGATCTCGACGCAGCCGCCGAGTGCGACGATCGCGCCCCGGCGGCGGGCGGTGGTGGCGAACTCCTCGACGAGGCGGGTTTTGCCGATGCCGGCCTCGCCGCCGATGAGGAGGGCCTGGGGGCGGTGGCGGCCCGGGTGAGGGCGGTGTCGAGGGTGTCGAGTTCGGGTCGGCGGCCTACGAAGACGGGGCTGAGGGACTTGGTCTCCACGTGCTTGAGCATGGCATGTGCCTCGGGTGCGGGGTCACCGGTTTTCGGGTGGGGTGCGCGGCGTTGGGGTGGGCCGGGGGAGTGCTCAGGGGTGCCCGGCGTGGGGCCGGGCCGAAAGGTGGTACGCGGCCCGGCGCTCAGGAGTGCCCGGTGCGGGGCCGGGCCGAAAGGTGGTACGCGGCCCGGCGCTCAGGAGTGCCCGGTGCGGGGCCGGGCCGAAAGGTGGTACGCGGCCCGGCGCTCAGGGGCGCCCGGTGCGGGGCCGGGCCGAAAGGTGGTACGCGGCCCGGCGCTCGGGAGTGCCCGGTGCGGGGACCGGGCAGGGGATGCTGCGCGCCCCGGCGTCGGCAGGTTGCCGTCGCGCCCGCCCCTGCCGCCCTGCGGCACGGGTGGGCGCGGTTCGGCGGAGGGTTCCGGGGGTCATGCGGCTCGGGTGAACCAGTGGTGGCGGGGATGGCTTTCCGGCTCAGGGGTTCGGGCGGCCGCTGCTCGGCGGTGGCGGCGGGCTTCCCGGGCACGGCGTTCGTCGGCTGCCTGGCGGAGGAGGTCTTCGTGGCGGAGGCGGTGGAGGGCGTACTCGAACATCGTGGGATTCCTTGATGGAGGCGGGGGTTGGTGTCTTCACCTTCGTCTCCAAGGCGGGGTCGTCACATCGGGAGGGTTCCGTATCTTGTGGGCGGGGCGGGGCCTTAGAAGGTACTTAGTTGCCGGGCCACCAGGGCCGCCGCGCCGACGACCGCGAGTGCCATGGCCGCCGTACGCGAGTGGCGGGTGTCGAGCCGGCGGGTCAGCGGGCGGGCGAGGTACGCGGTGGCGCTGGTGAAGGCCGGGGTCACTCTGGAGGGCCTGAACGCCGGACCGGACCGGTCCGCCCGCCGCTGACGCCCCTCACCGCGCCGGAGACCGAGGAGCTGGCGGCCATCCTCGCGGAGGCCCGCGGGGTGCTGGCGTCCTGAGACACGCGTGACGCGCGCGGTACTGGCGTCCTGAGACACGCGTGAGGGGGTCCCGGAAGAGACCCCCTCACGCGGATGCGGTTCAGCCGGTGGCCGGCAGTCCCAGCAGTACGTCGGTGTATTTGAGGACCGCCAGCAGCAGCCCGATGACGCCGAGCGACACACCGGCCCACGCGACCGACTTGATCCAGGGCGCCTGGACCGTCCGGCCGGGCGTCCCGAAGGCGGGTCGCGCCAGCACCGCCACGCCGACGATCAGCGCGGTGAGCGCGAACAGACCGCCCCACAGGGCGCTGGCGTGCCAGGCGTCGCCGTACACCTCCTTGATCTGGGTCGCGACACCGGCGTCCGCGGCCGTCTCCAGCTGGCCGACGAGGGTCTCGCGGGCGGCGGCCACGGTGCCGAGCCAGCTGCCGGTGAGCGAGACGAGGCCGAGGGCGGCGGAGACGACGGCGGCGGCGCCCTGTCCCACACCGGAAGGGTCTCCTCCTCGGCCCCGGGCGCGTCCGGCGCCGTATCGGGCTCGGCCCCGGTGGCGTCCTCCGCCGTGTCGTCGTGCTCGGTCCCGGTTTCGGCTCCGGATTCGGCTCCGGCTCCGGCTCCGGATTCGGATTCGGCTCCGGATTCGTCCACTGTCCTGGTTCCCATGCCCGGCACCGTACGGACGTCGTCTGAGAGTCCGCTTAATGAGCGTCGTGCGCGCGCCACTCCGGGGCCAGCACCGACCACACCTCCAGGTCATGGCGTACGCCGTGATGGAGATGGGCCTCCCGGCGCACGCCGTCCCGGGTCATGCCGAGCCGGCGGGCGACGGCGATGCTCTTCCGGTTCCCGGCCGCCGCGACCCATTCGACCCGGTGGATGCCACGCCGCTCGACCGCCCAGTCGATAAGGACCCGCATCGCGCGGGTGACGAGCCCGCGCCCGGTGGCGGCGGGCTCCAGCCAGCAGCCGACCTCGCAGCTGCCGTTGCCGGCGTCGAAGTTCAGGGTGAGCACCCCGCCGAGGAGCGTGCCGTCCAGCCAGATCCCGTGCAGCGACGCCTTGTCCTCGGCGCGCCAGTCGGCGTACCGCTGGAGCACCTCCCGGGCACCGGCCACGTCCGTGCCCCGGGAGCCGAAGGGGACGTACTGGTTGATGAACTCCCGGCCCCGGTCCAGATGGGCCAGGAACTCCTCCGCGTGCCAGGGCTCCAGCGGGCGCAGTTCTGCTCCGTCGTCACCCAGTCGTATCGCGTACATCCCGTCGCTGCTCCTCCTCGGCCAGTACGTCCGCCACTCCGGCGTCCGTGGCGGCGGCCAGCCTCTCATGGGCGGCACGGGCCTCGGGCGGCTCGATGCTGATCCGGGGCAGGATCCGGTCCAGCCAGCCCGGCAGCCACCAGTTGGCGCGGCCGAGGAGGTGCATCAGCGCGGGCACGAGGAGGGTGCGCAGGACGAAGGCGTCGAGGGCGACGGCCGCGGCGAGCGCGATGCCGAACATGGCGATCACCCGGTCGCCGCTGAGGACGAAGGCCAGGAAGACCGAGATCATGATGACCGCGGCGGAGTTGATCACCCGGCCGGTCTCCGCGAGGCCGACCCGGACGGACCGCCGGTTGTCACCGGTCTCCAGCCACTCCTCGTACATCCGGCTGACCAGGAAGACCTGGTAGTCCATGGAGAGCCCGAACAGGACCGACACCATGATCACGGGCAGGAAGGGTTCGATGGGGCCCGCGCTGCCGAGGCCGAGCAGTTCGCTGCCCCAGCCCCACTGGAAGATCGCGACGACGACACCGAAGGCGGCGGCGACGGCGGCCACGTTCATCGCGGCGGCCTTGAGCGGTATGCCGATCGAGCGGAAGGCCAGCAGGAGCAGCAGACAACCCAGTCCGATCACCACACCGACGAACAGCGGCAGCTTCTGCACGATGACGTCGGCGAAATCGTCGTATCCGGCGGTCACACCGCCGACGTGCACATCGAGCGAGGTGCCCGACTCGGCCCGCGGCAGTACGTCGTCCCGCAGCCGGTCGACGAGGTCACTGGTCTGCTTCGACTGTGGCGACGACTCCGGTACGACGGTGAGGTACGCGGTGTCGCCCCCGGCGCCGTAGGTCGCGGGCGACACGGACGCGACGCCCTCGGTGCCGCGCAGGGTGGCGTCGAGGTTGTCCAGGGCGAGCCGGTCCTCGGCGCCGTCGACGTGGGTGACGAGGGTGAGGGGGCCGTTCACTCCGGGGCCGAAGCCGTCGGCGAGGAGGTCGTAGGCCTGGCGTGTGGTGGACGCCTTGGGATCGTTGCCCTGGTCGGAGGTGCCGAGGTGCAGGGAGAGGGTGGGCAGGGCGAGGACGGCCATGACGACGACCGCGACGGCACCCAGCAGCTTGGGGTGGCGCTCCACGAACGCCGACCAGCGTGCGGCGAGCCCGGTCGGCAGCTCCGGCTCCGGCCCGCGCTCCACCAGCCGGCGCCGCTCCCGGCGGCTGAGCGCGCGCATGCCGATGAACGACAGCAGGGCGGGCAGCAGGGTGACGGAGGCGGCGACGGTCAGGACGACGGTGAGCGAGGCGGCTATGGCGACGCCGTTGAGGAAGTTCAGCCGCAGGATGAGCATGCCCAGCAGGGCGATGCAGACGGTGGCGCCCGCGAAGACGACCGCCCGTCCGGTGGTGGCGACGGCGTTGACGGCGGCCTCGGTGACGCTCAGGCCGCGTTTCAGTCCGCGCCGGTGCCGGGTGACGATGAACAGGGCGTAGTCGATGCCAACGCCGAGCCCGATCAGCATGCCGAGCATGGGGGCGAAGTCGGCGACCGTCATGACATGCCCGAGCAGCACGATGCCGGCGTAGGCGGTGCCGACGCTGACCAGGGCGGTGGCGATGGGCAGCAGGGAGGCGGCGAGCGAGCCGAAGGCGAGGAACAGGACGACGGCGGCGACCAGCACGCCGACGATCTCGGCGGTGTGTCCCCCGGTGGACTCGCTGAGCTCGACGGCACTGCCGTTCAGCTCGATCTGGAGTCCGTCGGTCTCGGCGGCCTTGGCCGTCTTCACCACCTCGGCGGCCCGGCCCGCGTCGATGTCCTTGGACTGGGCGTCGAAGGTGACCGTGGCGTAGGCGGTACGGCCGTCCGCGCTGACCCGGCCGGCGCCGTGATCGTCGTACGGGCCGCTGACCACGGCGACGCCGGGCAGTTCCTCGATGCGGTCCAGGGTGCGGGTCATGGACTGCTCGACGCCGCTGTCCCGGACACTGCCGGACGTGGTGTGCCAGACCACGTTGTCGCTGTCGCCGCCGAGTTCCGGGAAGCCCTCCTTCAGCAGCTGGGTGGCCCGCCCCGACTCGGTGCCGGGCACCTGGTAGTCGTTCGAGTAGGCGGAGCCGGCGAGAAACGCGCCGGCGGATATCCCGATGAGGGCCAGAAGCCAGAGCAGAACGGTGAAAGGACGGCGTTGGACACACCAGCGAGCGAGGGCTGCCACGAATGTGCTCCCGTAGTGACTCGGTGTGGATCTTTGACCGGGAACAGCCGAGAGTGACCGAACAACCCGCAAAGAACGCATGAGCAATGCACTGACACTGTCGCAGTCATATGTGATCGTTTGTCGCTTTCGTGGCCTTCTTCACATCGCCCCGGCCGGTGGTTCCGCTCAGTCGAACTGGTCCCCCAGCGCCATGGTCATGAGGCCCGCGATCAGCAGCCACAGAGCCCTGCGGGTACGACCCCGGGAGCCCAGCACCGCGGCGAGGGCACAGACGGCGGCGCCACAGGCGTAGGCGACGGGGACCAGGGGCGGCGCGGAGCCGGTGAGACGCAGCACGGCGGCGGCCGCACCGGCGAGGGCGAGCACGGCGCCGGTACCGAGGGCGGTCCACCGGGCCCGCCGCACGTCGTGCTCGAAGTCGTCGTCTTCGCCCTCGTGGGCGTCTTCGCCCGCGTCGATGTCTTCGCCCGCGTCGGCGTTCCCGCCCTCGTGGGTATCGTCGCCCTCATGGGTCCCGTCGCCCTCGTGGGTATCGTCGCCCGCGTCGGCGTCCTCGCCCTCGTGGGCGTCGTCGGCGGCATCCACCCGCTCGACCAGGGGCGGATCGTCGGAATCGGCGCGTCCACTCATGTGGCGCGAGCGTAGCGCCCCACCACGGGAAACGCGGATGCGGGGGTGCGGGGCCGGGTGCTAGCGTCCGTCGGTCCGACGTCCCACGGCAGTCCGCCGCCGGCCGAAGCAGGTGCTTTGATGCTTGTCCGTCCGATCTCCGACGAGACCCTCATCCCTTTCACGGCCCCAAGGAGCCCGTTCGCCTATGTCGGACATCACATCGAACACCCCGCACGACGACCTCACTAGCCGCCTCACCCTGCCCCGGTACCCCCGCAGCAGCGCCTACGACGCCCGCTGGACCATCGAGAACGGGATGGGCCCGCACGCGCTGTGGCTGCTGGAGTGGCTCGCCCCGGCCCTCGGCCTCGACACCCTGCGCCCCGGCGCGCGCGTGCTCGACCTGGGCTGCGGCCGCGCCATGACCTCGGTCTTCCTGGCCCGGGAGTACGACGTCCAGGTCACCGCGGTCGACCTGTGGATCGAGCCGGACGACAACGCGCGCCGTCTCGCGGAGGCGGGTGTCGCCGACCGGGTGTTCCCGGTCCGCGCCGAGGCCCACGACCTGCCCTTCGGACAGGAGAGCTTCGACGCGATCGTCTCGATCGACGCGTACCAGTACTTCGGCACCGACGATCTCTACCTGCCGACGCTGACCCGGCTGCTGAAGCCCGGCGGGCGGATCGGGGTCGTCGTCCCGTCGATGCCCGAGGAGATCGAGGGCAGTGAGCCGCCGGAGCACATGAAGCCGTACTGGGACCCCGCGTTCTGGTGCTTCCACAGCCCCGCCTGGTGGCGCCGCCACTGGACCCGCAGCGGCGCCGTGGAGGTGGAGACGGCGGACTGGCTGGAGGACGGCTGGCGGGAGTGGCTGCTCTGGTGCGACGTGGTCGCCGAGGAGAGCACGGAGGAGTTCCACGTACGGATGAGCCGGGAGAGCGCGCGGATGCTGCGCACGGACCGGGGCCGCACGCTGGGCTTCACCCGCGTGGTGGCCCGCCGCACCTGACCGCGCGGAAACACGGAGGAGGGCGCACCGGGTCCGGTGCACCCTCCTCCTGCTGTCCGCGATCAGCCCTCGCTGACGCCGAGCTTCTCCAGGATCAGCTCCTTCACGCGGGCGGCGTCCGCCTGTCCGCGCGTGGCCTTCATGACGGCGCCGACCAGCGCGCCCGCCGCGGCGACCTTGCCACCGCGGATCTTGTCCGCGATGCCCGGGTTGCCGGCGATGGCCTCGTCGACGGCGGTGCCCAGGGCACCCTCGTCGGAGACGACCTTCAGACCGCGCTTGTCGACGACCTCGTCCGGCGTGCCTTCACCAGCGAGGACGCCCTCGATGACCTGGCGGGCCAGCTTGTCGTTCAGATCGCCCTTGACGACCAGCTCGGCGATCCGCGCGACCTGCTCCGGGGTGATCGCCAGCTCGTCCAGCGCCGTGCCGGACTCGTTGGCGGCGCGGGCCAGCTCGCCCATCCACCACTTGCGGGCGGAGGCCGCGTCGGCGCCGGCGCCGATCGTGGCGACGATCGGGTCCAGCGCGCCGGCGTTGAGGATGGACTGCATGTCGGTGCCGGAGATCCCCACTCCTCGCGGAGCCGGTTGCGGCGCACCAGCGGCAGCTCGGGCAGAGCGGAGCGGATCTCCTCCACCCACTCGCGCGAGGGCGCCACGGGCACCAGGTCGGGCTCCGGGAAGTACCGGTAGTCCTCGGCCTCCTCCTTCACGCGGCCCGAGGTCGTGGACCCGGTGTCCTCGTGGAAGTGCCGGGTCTCCTGGATGATCGTCCCGCCGCCGTCGAGCACCGCGGCGTGCCGCTGGATCTCGAACCGGGCCGCACGCTCCACGGACCGCAGCGAGTTCACGTTCTTGGTCTCGGAACGGGTGCCGAACTTCTCCCGGCCGTGCGGGCGCAGCGACAGGTTCACGTCGCAGCGCATCTGCCCCATCTCCATGCGGGCCTCGGACACACCGAGGGCACGGATGAGTTCGCGCAGCTCACGGACGTAGGCCCGCGCGACCTCGGGGCACGCTCGCCCGCTCCTCGATCGGCTTGGTGACGATCTCGATGAGCGGGATGCCGGCCCGGTTGTAGTCCAGCAGCGAGTGGGACGCGCCGTGGATTCGGCCGGTGGCACCGCCGACGTGCGTCGACTTGCCGGTGTCCTCCTCCATGTGGGCGCGCTCGATCTCCACGCGGAAGGTCTCGCCGTCCTCCAGCTGTACGTCGAGGTAGCCGTTGAAGGCGATCGGCTCGTCGTACTGGGAGGTCTGGAAGTTCTTCGGCATGTCCGGGTAGAAGTAGTTCTTCCGGGCGAAGCGGCACCACTCGGCGATCTCGCAGTTCAGCGCGAGACCGATCCTGATCGCCGACTCGACGCCGATCGCGTTGACGACCGGGAGCGCGCCGGGCATGCCGAGGCAGACGGGGCAGGTCTGGGTGTTCGGGTCGGCACCGAGCGCGGTGGAACAGCCGCAGAACATCTTGGTGCGGGTGCCGAGTTCGACATGGACCTCGAGGCCCATGACGGGGTCGTACGACGCGAGTGCGTCCTCGTACGACACCAGGTCAGTCGTGGTGGTCACGGTGAAACTTCCTCTCAGCCCAGCAGGACGTCGTCGTCGCCGAGGCGCTTCACCTCGCGGTAGAGGATGGCGAGGTTGGTGATCACGGCGGCGCCGGTGACGACGGCGTCGAGCAGCCGCAGTGTGTCGTTCTCGCCGCGCGCCTTCTTGATCTGCTTGTACACACCGACGGCGCCGAACGCCGAGGTGGCCATGGAGACGTACAGACCGGACTTGGACTTCTTGAAGCCCTTGGCCTTGGACAGTGCGCTCACAGTGTCGGTGCCTCCTCGATCAGCGGGTGGCCCCACTTTTCCACGAAGGCGGCCTCGACCGCGGCGCCGACCGTGTAGAGCCGGTCGTCCTTCATGGCGGGGGCGATGATCTGCAGACCCACCGGCAGGTTGTCCTCGGGCGCGAGGCCGCAGGGCAGCGACATGGCCGCGTTGCCGGCCAGGTTGGTGGGGATGGTGCACAGGTCGGCGAGGTACATCGCCATCGGGTCGTCGGCGCGCTCGCCGATCGCGAAGGCGGTCGTCGGGGTCGTCGGGGAGACGATCACGTCGACCTGCCCGAAGGCCCGCTCGAAGTCCTGCGTGATGAGGGTGCGGACCTTCTGGGCGCTGCCGTAGTACGCGTCGTAGTAGCCGCTCGACAGGGCGTACGTGCCGAGCATGATGCGGCGCTTGACCTCGTCGCCGAAGCCGGCCTCACGGGTGAGCGAGGTGACCTCCTCGGCGGAGTGCGTGCCGTCGTCGCCGGTCCGCAGGCCGTAGCGCAGGCCGTCGAAGCGGGCGAGGTTGGAGGAGCACTCGGAGGGCGCGATGAGGTAGTACGCCGACAGCGCGAGGTCGAAGGACGGGCAGTCCAGCTCGACGATCTCGGCGCCGAGACCCTTCATCATCTCGACGGCCTCGTCGAACCGCTGGATGACACCGGCCTGGTAGCCCTCGCCGCGGAACTGCTTGACGACGCCGACCCGCAGGCCGGCCACCGAGCCGTTGCGCGCGGCCTCGACGACCGGCGGGACCGGGGCGTCGATGGAGGTGGAGTCGAGCGGGTCGTGCCCGGCGATCACCTCGTGCAGCAGGGCGGCGTCCAGGACCGTACGGGCGCAGGGGCCGCCCTGGTCCAGGAGCTGGAGAAGGCGACCATGCCGTACCGGGAGACGGCGCCGTACGTCGGCTTGACGCCGACGGTGCCGGTGACGGCGGCGGGCTGGCGGATGGAACCGCCGGTGTCGGTGCCGATGGCGAGGGGCGCCATGTGGGCGGCGAGCGCGGCGGAGGAACCGCCGCCCGACCCTCCGGGGATCCTGGTCAGGTCCCACGGGTTGCCGGTCGGCCCGTAGGCGCTGTTCTCGGTGCTGGACCCCATGGCGAACTCGTCCATGTTGGTCTTGCCGAGGATGACGACGTCGGCGTCCTTGAGCCGCTTGGTGAGCGTCGCGTCGTACGGCGGGATCCAGCCTTCGAGCATCTTGGAGCCGACGGTGGTCGGGATGCCCTCGGTGGTGAAGATGTCCTTGAGCGCGAGGGGTACGCCGGCCAGCGGACCGAGCTTCTCCCTTGGCGCGCTTCTCGTCGACGGCGCGGGCCTGGGCGAGGGCGCCCTCACGGTCGACATGCAGGAAGGCGTGCACCTTCTCGTCGACGGCCTCGATCCGGGCCAGATGGGCCTCGGTGACCTCTACGGCCGTGAGCTCGCCGGAAGCGATCTTCTCGGCGGTGTCGGCTGCGGTGAGCTTGATGATGTGATCGCTCATGGCGGGTTACTCCTCCCCAGGATCTGCGGCACCTTGAAACGCTGCTGCTCCTGGGCCGGGGCGCCGGAAAGCGCCTGCTCGGGGTGAGCGAGGGACGGACCTCGTCCGCGCGCATGACGTTCGTCAGCGGAAGCGGGTGCGAGGTCGGCGGTACGTCTTGGTCGGCGACCTCGCTGACGCGGGCGACCGCGCCGATGATGTCGTCCAGCTGGCCCGCGAAGTGGTCGAGCTCTTCGGGCTTCAGCTCCAGACGCGCCAGCCGGGCGAGGTGGGCGACCTCCTCGCGCGTAATGCCAGGCATGCAGCGATCCTCTGGGGTGAGTGTGTGGGTTTTGGGGCCAATCCTATGGGGCCGGGGGCCGTGTCCGTGAAACCCCTTCCGAGGGTCACCCCGCCGGACCCGGACAAGGGCCCTCACAGGCGCCCCGCCGCCACTGCGGACCGGGCACTTTGTCCGCCGGTGCCCTGCGCTGCCGCGACCGGGGTTTGCCCCCACCCCGGCCTCGATCCGCACGCCTCGGCGAGGGTGTGCGCCGGGGATTCACGCAGCCCGCCGCTCACGGGGCGCCGTCGCGCCCACCCGTGCGGCGGAGTCGGGCAGCACCCGGCATAGGGGCCGGCCGGGGCGTTCCCACTACCGGCACCCGTCCCGCCCGCCCTGTGCGGTTGGACAGTGACCCGGCGCGAGGGCTGAACGGGGGTCGATAGCGCAACCCGGCGCTCCCGGGGTGCCGTCGCGCCCACCCGTGCCGCCCCAGCGGCACGACTGCCCGCGGAGGACGGCGGGCGGAGAGCGGGACATGCGGCCGCCCGCGGGAGCGGAGGGACGCGGCACGACTGCCCGCGGCTGGCGGGGTGTGGCGAGACGCGCGGGCGCGAGCCGGCCGCAGCCTGCGTACTGCGGTGGGCGGGGCGCGGGCGCGTACGGCGGGAAGGGGACGGGGCGGGGTGGCCGCCCGCAGTGGCTGGCGCGTCAGCGCCCCGCACCTCATCCACCAAGCACAGTCGCGCCAGTCCGAGGACGGACACCCCCGTCGCGGCCCCGACCCACCCACCAATCCTGGGCGCTACACAAACCCCCACCGGACCAAAAGCGGCGCCGCAGGCATCCACCCACCGAACCGAAACCCGTACCGCAGACACAGCCCCACCGAACCGTGGGCTACTCCTCCACCGCAGCCGCCGGGAGGGCGGCCGCGGGACGTTGCCAGCCTCGGGAGCCGCGGGCGAGGAGCCACGCCGTCGTCTCGTCCGGTGGCATCGCCGCCGCGACCAGCCAGCCCTGCACCGCGTCGCACCGCAGGTCCCGCAGCCGCTCCCACGTCTCGTCGTCCTCCACCCCTCCGCGACCACGAGCAGCCCCAGCGAATGCGCCAGATCGACGGTGCACCGCACGATCTCCGCGTCCTCGGTGTCCACCGCCAGCCGAGCCACGAACGACCGGTCGATCTTCAGCTCGCTCACCGGCAGCCGCCGCAGATGCACCAGCGACGAGTACCCGGTTCCGAAGTCGTCCAGCGACATCTTCACCCCGTGCCCGGTCAGCGCGTTCAGCGTGTCGGCCGCTTTCTGCGGATCCTCCAGCAGCACATGCTCGGTGATCTCGAGTTGCAGCGACCCCGCCGGCACCCCGTGCCGGGCCAGCCGCGCCGCGACGGAGCCCGCGAACCCGGGTGTGTGGACATCGCGGGGCGAGACGTTGACGGCGACCGGCACGAACAGCCCCTGCGCGCGCCACTTCGCGACCTGACCCAGCGCGGTCTCCAGCACGTACTCGGTGAGGTGCGGCATCAGCCCGGACGACTCGGCGATCGCTATGAACTCGTCCGGCGGCACCTTCCCCGCTCCGGATGCACCCACCGCACGAGTGCCTCCAGCCCCGCGACCTGCCCGTCGAAGCGCACCTTCGGCTGGTAGTGCAGCTCGACCTCGCGGGCGTCCAGCGCCCGCCGCAGATCGCCCAGCAGGCCCAGCCGGTCGGGGTGTTGGAGTCACGCTTGGACTCGTACGCCTCGACCCCCGTACGGTCCTGCTTGGCCTGATACATCGCCACGTCGGCCCGCCGCAGCAGCCCTTCCGCGTCGTCCGCGTGGTCCGGGAACACGGCGACTCCCGCGCTCGCCTCCAGGACGAGGGTGAGCCCGTCGAGGTCGAGCGGGGAGCTGAGAGCGGCGACGAGGCCGCGGGCGACCCGGGTCGCGGACGTCGTGGAGTCGGCGACGGGCAGTAACACGGCGAACTCGTCGCCGCCGAGCCGCGCGGCTTCCGCCCCGCGGGGCAGCGCGACTCTCAGCCGGTCGGCTATCTGCAGCAGCAGCCGGTCACCGGCGAGATGCCCGAGTGTGTCGTTGACGGACCGGAACCGGTCCAGGTCGATCAGCATCAGAGCCGCGCGCGCACCGATCCGCTCCGCGTCGTCCAGCGCGGTCCAGATGCGTTCGAGCAGCCACTGCCGGTTGGGCAGTCCGGTCAGCGGGTCACGCAGCTGCTCCTCGGCACGCGCGCGGGCTATCCACAGGGTGGAGTCGAGGGCGATCAGCGGAATGGAGAAGAGCGGCAGCAGCACGGGTTTGGCGACGGCGACGACACACACCAGCGGCGCTATCCCCAACAACGCGACGGCGACGAGCCCCTGGCGCACCAGCGCGGTACGCGCCACGGTCGGCAACCCCGCACGGGGTGTGGAGGTACCAGAGCAACGCGCGCGTGACCAGGAGATAGGTGGCGGCGACGAGTACGACACCCGGTGCGGTGTAGAGCGTCCAGGTGTCCGGGGTGGAGGGCGACTCGACGGACGGCACGAAGCCGAAGGCGGCCAGCACCAGCGCCCCGGCGCCGATGCCGAGCAGGTCCACCGCCCCGTGCAGCACGCCCTGCCGCCAGCGCCCCCGCCGGGCGACGCCGACGAGGACGACGACGGTGAGGCTGACCATCCCGGCGGAGACCCAGCCGTACAGCAGCAGCACCGCGAGGGTGAGGGCGGCGCCGGAACCCGTACCGCCCCACCACCGGGAGCGGCCCAGCATCACGAGGTGGCCGACGATGATGCCGGTCAGGACCGCCAGCGACCAGCCGACGGTGCCGGACGGGAAGAGCGCGTGTCCCCCGGTGAACGCCCCGAGGACGCCGGCGCTCAGGACGACACCGGCGGCCGCGACGACGGCGGTGGGCAACGCGGGCCAGGACGGCTGCCGTTCGGCGTCCACGTCGGACAGCCCGGCACCCCGCACACCGCCGGGGCGCAGATCCACGCCGCGCGCGTCCACGCTCCGCACGCCCGCGCCGCGTACGCCCGCGCTACGCGCATCGACCCCGCGCATCTCCGCGACGCGCGCCCCGGTGCGCCCCATTGCGCCCGGTCGCCCCGCGGGCCGCCCGCTGTCACGTCCGCGCCGCCATGCGACCGCCATGCGGCGCAGACGCGGCCGTGAGCCCGGGGCGGCGCTCTCGGTCGGTTCCATTCCCGTCCTCTCCCAGCCGGCGGTGCCCACGCCACGCGGCCCGATGCCCGACGACCCTCAGCGGCTCCGCGGTGGAAAGCCCTTACCCCGAGCCCCTCACGGGCCCGGGGAGCCCCGACCGCGGCTGGGCACGGCAGGCGCACATCTCAACAGTAGGCCGCAGAGGGCTTCCAGGGGCACCGGTCGCCGACGGTTGCCCGAATGCGCCCCAGCCACCCGTATGCATCTGGTATGCGCCGATCCGACGGTCTTCAACCGCTACTCCTCGGCCGAAAGAGCGGCCTCCGCGGCGGCTTCCGGCCCCTGCTCCAGCAGGACGCCGAAACCGTCCTCGTCCAGCACGGGAACCTTGAGTTGCATCGCCTTGTCATATTTCGTGCCGGGATTGTCGCCCACGACGACGAAGGACGTCTTCTTGGAGACGGATCCGGTCACCTTCGCGCCCTGGCGCTGCAGCGCCTCCTTCGCGCCGTCCCGGGTGAACTTCTCCAGCGTCCCGGTCACCACGACGGTGAGCCCTTCCAGTGGACGCGGTCCCTCGTCCTCGCCGGACCGTTCCTCCTCCATGCGGACGCCGGCCGCCCGCCACTTGTGGATGATCTCGCGGTGCCAGTCCTCGGCGAACCACTGCTTGAGCGAGGCGGCGATGATGTCGCCGACGCCCTCGGTGCCCGCCAGTTCCGCCTCGGTGGCCTGCTCGATGCGGTCGATGGAGCGGAACTCCCGGGCCAGCGCCTCCGCCGCGACCGGGCCGACATGACGGATCGACAGACCGGTCAGCACACGCGCCAGCGGACGCTCCTTGGCGGCGGCGATGTTCGCGAGCATCGCGACCGCGTTCTTCCTCGGCTCGCCCTCCTGGTTGGCGAAGACGGTGGCGGTCTTCTCCTCGCCGGTCTTCGGGTCCCGCTTGGGCAGCCCGCTGTCCTGGTCGAGGACGTACGCCTTGATGGGCAGCAGTTGTTCCATGGTGAGGTCGAACAGGTCGCCCTCGTTCCCCAGCGGCGGCTCCTCGGGCTCCAGCGGCCTGGTCAGCGCCGCCGCGGCGACATAGCCGAAGTGCTCGATGTCCAGTGCCTTGCGCCCGGCGAGATAGAACAGCCGCTCCCGCAACTGGGCGGGGCACGCGCGGGCGTTGGGGCAGCGCAGGTCGACGTCGCCCTCCTTCATGGGCCGCAGCGGCGTACCGCACTCGGGGCACTCGGCCGGCATCACGAAGGCGCGCTCGCTGCCGTCCCGCAGGTCGGCGACCGGGCCGAGGATCTCCGGGATCACCTCACCGGCCTTGCGCAGCACCACGGTGTCGCCGATGAGCACGCCCTTGGCCTTGACCACGTCCTGGTTGTGCAGGGTGGCGAACTCGACCTCGGATCCGGCCACCGTGACCGGTTCCACCTGTGCGTACGGCGTGACCCTGCCCGTACGGCCCACTCCCACGCGGATGTTGAGGAGTCTGGTGTTGACCTCCTCGGGCGCGTACTTGTACGCGATGGCCCAGCGCGGGGCGCGCGAGGTGGAGCCGAGACGGCCCTGGAGGGCGATCTCGTCGAGCTTGACGACGACACCGTCGATCTCGTGCGCCACGGAGTGCCGGTTCTCGCCGTAGTAGGCGATGAACTCCCGTACGCCCGCGAGGTCCTCGACCACCCTGTTGTGCGGTGAGGTCGGCAGGCCCCAGGTCTTGAGCAGGTCGTACGCCTCGGACAGGCGGGTGAGGCCGCTGAAGCCCTCCAGGGTGCCGATGCCGTGGACGACCATGTGCAGCGGCAGCGTCGCCGTGACCTTGGGGTCCTTCTGGCGCAGTGAACCCGCTGCGGAGTTGCGCGGGTTGGCGTAGGGCTTCTCCCCGCCGCGACCCGGCGGGCGTTGAGTCCCTGGAACTCCTCCATCGGGAAGTAGACCTCGCCGCGGATCTCCACCAGGTCGGGCACCTTGTCGCCCGTCAGCCGGTCCGGGATCTCCGCGATGGTGCGGACGTTGGGCGTGATGTCCTCACCGGTGCGGCCGTCGCCGCGGGTGGCCGCGCGGACGAGCCGGCCGTGCTCGTAGGTGAGGTTGACGGCGAGGCCGTCGACCTTCAGTTCGCACAGGAAGTGGTACTTCTGCGCGCCCAGTTCGCGGTGGATGCGCTCCGTCCAGGCGGCGAGGTCGTCGTCGTTGAACGTGTTGTCGAGGGAGAGCATGCGCGAGGGTGCTCGACGGAGGTGAACTCCGTCTCGTACGCCCCGGCGACCTTCTGGGTCGGCGAGTCCGGGGTGCGCAGCTCCGGATACTCCTCCTCCAGCGCCTCCAGCTCGCGCAGCAGGCGGTCGAAGTCGGCGTCGCTGATGACGGGCGCGTCGTTCACGTAGTACCGGAAGCGGTGCTCCTCGATCCGCTCCGCGAGCCGGGCGTGCTGCTCCCGTGCCTCGGCGGGCACGCTCGTCGTCTCCGCTTGCTGGTCGCCGGCCACCGTATGTCCTTCCGTCACTCCGGGTTGTCCGCGAGGGATCTCGCCGCCCGGACGCAGTGGGCGTAGGCGGTGCGCGCGTACTGCGGGGAAGCCCCCGCGAGTCCGCACGCCGGGGTGATCGTGACCGCCTCCGGGAGGAGTCCCGGCCGCAGCCCCAGCCTGCGCCAGAGCGTCCTGACGCCCATGACGCTACCGGCAGGGTCGAGCAATGCGGTGTCGGTGCCGGGGACGACACCGGCGAACAGCCGGGTGCCGTTCTCCACCGCTTCCCCGATCGCCTCGTCGTCACGCTCGGTGAGGAGGGAGAGGTCGAAGGAGACCGCCGCCGCGCCCGCCCGGCGCAGCAGGGCGAACGGGACGTCCGGTGCGCAGGAGTGGACCACGACGGGCCCGCCGTCGTGCACGTCGACGACGTCCCGCAGGGTGGCCTCGACGAGCTGCCGGTCCACCGCGCGGTGGGTGCGGTAGCCGCTGGCGGTCTTCACGTGTCCGCGCAGTACGGCGGTGAGGGAGGGTTCGTCGAGCTGCAGGACGGGGCGCGCGCCGGGGATGCGGCGGCGTACCTCCGCCAGGTGGAGGCGCAGGCCCTCGGTGAGGGAGGCGGCGAGGTCGCGGCAGGCGCCGGGGTCGGAGAGGGCGGACTCGCCGTTCCTCAGCTCCAGGGCGGCGGCGAGCGTCCACGGGCCGACCGCCTGGACCTTCAGGGGGCCCTGGTAGTCCTGGGTGAACTCCTCCAGCGCGTCGAGGTCCTCGCGGAGCCAGGAGCGGGCGCGTCTGGTGTCCCGGCCGGGGTGGTCGCCGATGCGCCAGCCGCTGGGTTCGACGCGGGCGTACAGCTCCACGAGGAGGGCGGTGGTGCGGCCGATCATGTCCGCGCCGGGGCCGCGGGCGGGGAGTTCGGGGAGGTGGGGGAAGGTTTCGAAGCTGCCGGTGACTGTTCTGGCGGCTTCTCTGGCGTCGCCGCCCGGCAGGGACCCGACGCCGGTCGCGGGGGCGAAGGGGACTGGCTGTTTTCGCTCACCCGTAGAGCGTACGCAGGGGCGGCCGGATGTTTTCGCCCCCGCCGCCCCTTCCCGTCCCGACTCCGGGGCGCCGCCCCGGACCCCGCTCCTCAAACGCCGGAGGGGCTGAACTTCACCGTCCCGGTCGCACCGTCACGTCGTTGATCTCCGCGTCCCTCGGGAGGTCCAGGGCGGTCACGATCGTCGTCGCGACCGATTCCGGGTCGATCCACCTCGACGGGTCGTAGTCCTTGCCCTCCTGGCGGTGGACCTTGGCCTGCATGGGGCTGGCGGTGCGGCCGGGGTAGACCGAGGTGACGCGGACGCCGGCCGCGTGCTCCTCTTCGCGCAGGGAGTCGGCGAGGGCCTTGAGGCCGTGCTTGGAGGCCGCGTAGGCGGACCATCCGGCGTGGGCGCTGAGGCCGGCGCCGGAGTTGACGAAGATCACGTGGCCCCGGCTCAAGCGGAGCTGGGGCAGGAGGTGGCGGGTCAGCTCGGCGGGGGCGATCAGGTTGACGTTGAGCTGGTGGCGCCAGGTCTTCGGGGTGAGGTCGCCGACCGGACCGAGGTCGACCACGCCCGCGATGTGCAGGACGGAGTCCACCCGGTCCGGCAGGGACTGGTGGGAGAAGGCCCAGGAGAGCTTGTCCGGGTCCGCCAGGTCGCCGACGAGGGTGCGGGCGCCGGGGAACTCGGCCACGAGCTCCTTGGCGCGGCCCGCGTCACGCGCGTGCAGTACGAGTTCGTCCCCGCGCGCGTGCAGCCGGCGGGCGACGGCCGCGCCGATGCCGGAGCCCGCTCCGGTGATCACATGTAGCCATGCCCGCCATGCTCGCATCACCGGGCGCTCACTCCACGCCCAGGACCTCCTCCAGGTAGGCCAGCGCGCCCACCGGCTCCTCGGCGAAGAACACCAGCTCGCTGAGGGGCGGGGCAGGAAGCCCTCGTCCTCCATACGGCGGAACTGCTCCTTGAGGCCGTCGTAGAAGCCCGCGGTGTTGAGCAGGACCACCGGCATCTCGGTGTGCCCGTGCTTCTTCAGCTCCAGGATCTCGGTGGCCTCGTCGAGGGTGCCGGTGCCGCCGACCATGATGACGACGGAGTCGGCCTTCTCCAGCAGCAGCCGCTTGCGCTCGGCGAGGTCACGCGCGATCACCATCTCGTCGACGCCGTCGCGTGCCTTCGCCGCGAGGAACTCGACGGAGACGCCGCAGAGGCGGCCGCCCGCCTCCTCCACGCCGTCGGCGACCACCTTCATCAGACCGGTGTCCGAGCCGCCCCACACCAGCGTGTGCCCGCCCTTGCCGAGCAGTCGCGCGAACTCCCGCGCGGGGCGTGTAGCGTTCGTCGAGGTCGGCGGCGGAGAGGAAGACGCAGATTCTCATGCCCCCACGGTACGGGTCCGGACCCGGTCCGACATCGCCGTAAGCCGCATCTTCGACTGCCGGTGCGGCAGTTCCTCCCAGTCGTCCATGAACCGGGCGGTGAGGCCGTGCCCGGCGGCCAGTTCCACGAGCGTCTCGGTCCGGTAGTAGAAGTCCTCGTGCAGCACCTGGTGCTCCTCGCCCTCCGTGCGGTCGAAGGTGAAGTCGAAGAACCCGCCGGGCGCGAGCACCTCCCCACGTGGGCGAAGCACTCCTCGATCACATGCCGGGGCGAGTGGGAGAAGACGCTGTGCGCGTGGACGACGTCGAAGTGCGCGTCGGGCAGGAAGGCGAAGGTGAGGTCGTCGGCGAGGGACAGGTACGGCATTTTGGCCTGCAGCCCGTCGCGTACGAGGGTGTCCTGGGCGGCGAGCAGGATGTGCGGGGAGATGTCGATGCCGTAGTAGTGGCCGGGTTCCAGGTGGTCGATGAAGAGGCGTCCCGCGCGGAGGTTGCCGCAGCCGATCTCCAGCATGCGGTGGTGCGGCCGGAGGCCGTGCCGCAGCAGGTAGTCGAACTGCATCCGGCCGATGCGCGCCCACTGCTCGCGCGAGGGGTTGTGGCCGACGGCCGCCTCGGCGCCGCGCGACGCGTCGGAGGCCATCACCGCGCGGTAGTAGGCGATGTGGTCGCGGTGGAGCAGCCGCAGCCAGGTGTCGCGCAGTGCGCGCCGCGCGTGGGCGGGGACGCGCCGGGGATGGCGCAGGGCGTAGCCGGCCCGGTGGGCGAGGGTGCCGCGGTTCCTGCCGGTGTCCTCGGCTCCCATGGTTCCTCCTCCTGGTCCGCCGCGGGAAGAAGTCCGCTTCAGAGTGCGCTGTAACCGACGAGTCGGCTACCCGAGGAGGACGATCGTGACCGCAGGCCACCGCATCACCATCGAGGCGAGCGACCGGCATGTGCGCGTGGAGCACGACGGGCAGGTGCTGGCGGAGAGCGACCGGGCGCTGGTGCTGCGTGAGACGGGCTGCCCCGCGCGGTACTACATTCCGCCGCAGGACGTACGGCTGGACCTGCTGACGCCGTCGGTGACGCGGACGCACTGCCCGTTCAAGGGCACGGCGTCCTACTGGTCGCTGCCGGACGCGGCGGATCTGGTGTGGGCGTATCCGGAGCCGAAGCCGGACGTGGCGCGGATCAAGGACCACCTGTGCTTCTACGAGACCCGGACCGGCGCGATCGCGTAGATGGGTCGTCCTCGGCGGACGCGCGGCCCGCCTCACCGACGAATCACGCGCGGTGCGGCAGTCTGGTGTGACATGGACAAGAACATCTCTTCGCGTGACGGCACCTCCCTGGCGTACGAGAGCGCCGGGCGGGGTGCCACGGTCGTTCTCGTCAGCGGCGCGATGTCGACGGGCGCCACGGTGGCCCCGCTGGCGGCCCGCCTCGCGGAGCGGTTCCGGGTGGTCGTGTACGACCGCCGGGGCCGGGGCGGCAGCGGCGACACGGCGCCGTACGCGGTCGAGCGTGAGGTCGAGGATCTGGCGGCGCTGATCGAGGCGATGGGCGGCGAGGCGGCGCTGTACGGCGTCTCCTCGGGCGGCGCGCTGGCGCTCAGGGCGGCGGCGAGCGGGCTGCCGGTGCGCCAGGTCGCCGTGTACGAGACGCCGTACGCGATGTCCGAGGAGGATCTCGGGGAGCGGGCGCGCTACACGGAACGGCTGACGGCGGCGCTCGGCGAGGGGCGGCGCGGGGACGCGGTGGAGCTGTTCCTGCGGCTGACCGGATTGGGCGAGGACGTCATCCAGGGCGCGCGGCAGTCGCCGATGTGGGCCGGGATGGAGTCGATCGCGCCGAGTCTCGCCTACGACGACGCCGTGATGGGCGACGGGAGCGCGCCGCGCGAGATGCTGTCGTCGATCCCGGTGCCGGTGCTGTCGATCGCGGGTGACGCGAGCCCGGCGTGGATGCGTGCGGCCGCGCGGGCGATCGCGGAGTCCGTCCCCAAGGGCACGTACCGCGCCCTTGGGGGCCAGACCCACATGGTCGAGCCGGACGTGCTGGCTCCGGTCCTCGCGGAGCACTTCGCTCGCTGAGCGGTGCCGCTGAAGCCCTGCGCGCGGGTGCGCGCGCAGGGCCGCACGCGGGTCAGCGGCGGACGCCGACCCTCGACTCGAAGCGCTGGAAGGCCCTCTCCTGCTCCCACTGGACGGCGGCCTTCGGGCTGGACTCCAGCAGGTCCCGGCAGTCCGCGCCGGGACGGGCGGCGCCGGGGCCGGCGTCCTGGCACGCGGCGACCGCGTGGTAGCCGTCACGGGTGGGGTTGCCCCGCCACAGGCTCTCGCCCGGGAGGAAGGCGTACTCCAGGGAGGCGCGGGCGAGGTCCTTCAGCTCGGCGTACGACAGGTCGTACGTCTCGGCGGCGTACCGGTACTCGTGGCTGATGTCGATGCGGCTGACCCCGGGGTCGTCGGTGGCCAGCACGACCGGTACGCCGTAGGAGCGGTAGGTCTCGAAGGGGTGGTCGGCGCCGCGCACTCCGAGGATCTGGGCGTTGCTGGTGAAGGGCACCTCGACGGCGGTCTCGCGGGCGGCCATGGTGCGCGCGGTGCGCTGCCAGTCGTCCTCGTGGACGAGGTCGACCCCGTGGCCGACGCGGTCGGTGCGGGCGACGTCCACGGCCTCCTTGATGTGGAAGGCGAGGTCGGCGGGCTTGGCCAGGCCGGGCCACAACTCACCCGCGTGCAGGGTGACATGTGCCCCGGGTAGACACCGCGGAGGTACTCGACCATGCGCATCTGCAGGCTGTAGTCCCGCAGGGCGACCTCCGCGTCCTCCGGCTGGACGAGGTTGACGGCCACGAACCGGTGGTCGCGCTCGGCCAGGCGCATGCCGAGGGCGAGCTGGGTGAAGACCCGCTCCGGCGCGCTGCCGCGCGAGACCTGCGAGATCCAGCGCACCGGGAGCCGGCACGCGGGCTGGGGGTCGCCGGTGTCGCAGCGGGCGGCGGTACGGAACTCGGCGTCGGCGTCGTCGGATTCCTTCCGGGCCTCGTCGACCACCCGGTCGAGCCTGCCCCCGGCCGTCAGCTTCTCGTGCAGCCGGGCCAGGTCCGGGTCCCAGCCGACCTCCGCGGCGAGGTTCCTCGCCCTGTCGGAGGCCGGGGTGACCATGGTCTCCAGGTAGAACTGGTGCTGCGCGGCGACGTCGTTGGCGACCTCGGCGAGCAGTTTCCGCGGTGCCGCCAGGTCACCTCGCCGAACTTGCCGAAGGTGTCGAAGAAGTGGTCGTGGCCGTTGCCGTCGGCCGGGAAGTCCTGCATGGACCAGGCGCGCACGATGGCGTCGTGGAACGCGCGGTCGGTGCGGGCGTCCGCGGCGGGCCGGGTGCCGTCGCCGCACGGCGGTGCGACGGCGGTCGTCGTCGCGGTGTCGATACACAGCCCGTCCTCGGCGGCCAGTTCGACGAGATACTCGGTGCGGACCGCGCCGGAGAGGTGATTGTGCAGGTCACCGCCCTTGGGGAGGCGGCGGAAGAAGTCCTCCGCCAGCCGCGGGTCGTCACGGATCGCGTCCAGCCGGGCGGCCGTGGCCGCCTCGGAGCCGGTCAGCGGGCGCGAGGACTGCCGGGCCGTCCGGTCGGCAGCGGGCGCGTCGGCGTGGGCGGCGGGCAGAACCGCCGGGGAGGACAGCAGGGCCAGGGCGCTGAGCCCGGTGGCGGCTGCGGTGCGGGTACGGCGCGAGAGGCCGGGAATCCGATGAGTCACACCCGGTGATCGTCACAGCGGGCGCCCGGGACACGGGTCCGGGACGATGTACGCCGGGCGATCACCCGCGTGGCGGAACCCCGGGCGCGGGGCGCGCGGCGGGGTCCGCCCTCGCGTCCGGGGTCAGACGGCCGAGTGCGTCTTCGCCGCGCGGCTCGTGGTGGCGATGGTGGCGGAGCCGACCACGCGGGTTCCGTCGTACAGGACGATCGCCTGGCCGGGGGCGACGCCGCGGACGGGCTCGGTGAAGGACACCTCCAGGGTGCCGTCGACGAGTTCCGCCGTCACCTCGGTCTCGCCGCCGTGGGCGCGGAGCTGAGCGGTGTAGGTGCCGGGGCCCACAGGGCGGCGCCGCACCAGCGGGGCTTGATCGCGGACAGGGCGGTGACGTCGAGGGCCGCCGCGGGGCCGACGGTGACCGTGTTGTCCACCGGAGAGATGTCGAGGACGTAGCGCGGCTTGCCGTCGGAGGCCGGCGTGCCGATCCGCAGGCCCTTGCGCTGGCCGATGGTGAAGCCGTACGCGCCCTCGTGCGTGCCGACCTTGGTGCCGGACTCGTCGACGATGTCGCCCTCGGCCTTGCCGAGGCGGTTCGCGAGGAAGCCCTGGGTGTCGCCGTCGGCGATGAAGCAGATGTCGTGCGAGTCGGGCTTCTTGGCGACGGCGAGTCCGCGCCGCTCGGCCTCCGCGCGGATCTCCTCCTTGGTGGTGACGGTGTCACCGAGGGGAACATCGCGTGGGCGAGCTGACGGTCGTCGAGCACGCCAAGGACGTACGACTGGTCCTTGGCCATGTCGGAGGCGCGGTGCAGCTCGCGTGTGCCGTCCTCGCGGAGGATCACCTGGGCGTAGTGGCCGGTGCAGACCGCGTCGAAGCCGAGCGCGAGGGCCTTGTCGAGGAGGGCGGCGAACTTGATCTTCTCGTTGCAGCGCAGGCACGGGTTGGGGGTGCGGCCGGCCTCGTACTCGGCGACGAAGTCCTCGACGACGTCCTCGCGGAAGCGGTCGGCGAGGTCCCACACGTAGAACGGGATGCCGATGACGTCGGCGGCGCGGCGGGCGTCGCGCGAGTCCTCGATGGTGCAGCAGCCGCGCGCGCCGGTGCGGAACGACTGGGGGTTCGCGGAGAGCGCGAGATGGACGCCGGTCACGTCGTGGCCCGCCTCGGCCGCGCGGGCGGCGGCGACGGCGGAATCGACTCCGCCGGACATGGCGGCCAGGACGCGGAGGGGGCGGGAACGCTGCGAGGTGTCAGTCATAACCACTCCAGGGTACGGGGCCCGGGAACCACGGCCGCCGAGTATCCGTTCTTGATCACATGGGGGCACGGAAGGCATCCGAGGACGGGGACCGGCGCATCGGGCGGCGGGCCCTGATCGTGGGCGGGATCGCGGCCGCGGCGGGCACGGCGGCGCTGGCGCGGGACGAGCTGGCGCGGCTGTGGTGGCGCATGCCGGGGTGGAGAAGCCGCGCGTCGAGGGCGCGGTCGACTTCGCGGGCGCCCGCTGGGTGGCGGCCTCGGACGCCAACTGGCGCCGCGCGGACCGGCCGGACGACTTCGGCATCGACATGGTGATCGTCCATGTCACCCAGGGCAGCTTCGACAGCGCGGTGCGGGCGTTCCAGGACCCGGGGCACAGGGCGGCGGCGCACTACATCGTCGGGCAGGACGGCCGGATCACGCAGATGATCCGCGAGCTGGACGTGGCGTACCACGCGGGCAACCGCGACTACAACGAGCGCAGTGTCGGTATCGAGCACGAGGGCTTCGTGGACCGGCCGCAGGACCTCACGGACGAGATGTACGAGGCGTCGGCCCGCCTCACGGCCCGCATATGCGCCCGCTACGACATACCGGTCGACCGCGAACACATCCTCGGCCACGTGGAGGTCCCGGGCACGGACCACACCGACCCGGGCCCGCACTGGGACTGGGACCGCTACCTGAAGCTGGTCCGCCGCACCCGCATGGCCCAGGCCGCCCCTTCGGGCTCCCCGTCACCGGCGGGCCGCTAGGGCCCGCGGCCCGGCCCTGTGGCGCCGGGCGGGACGGCGACCGCTCACCCCGGTTGCGGCGTTCCCGCGAACTCCTCCGCGGCCGGAAGCAGATCGGTGATCAGCTGCCAGACCTCCTTGGCCTCGACCCGGACCAGCTTCAGCGGGGTGGTGTCGTCCACCTGACCGGGCAGGACGGGCTCGGCGGGCAGCTGACGATGCCAGTAGCCGAGGGGCCCGCAGTCCCACACCGCGAACCCGCGAACCCTCGGGGCAGGGACCCCGCCTTCGTATCCCTGCCACGCGGGCCGTCATCCGCCAGCTGGAACGCAGCCCGGCGATCAGTTCGGCTTCCTCCCGGGAGCGCACAGCGCAGGCACGCGAACACCGTACCGGGGCCGCGGTGGAGTCCCCGAAAGCGACGGAATCTAGCTCCGGCGGGCCCGCGTCAGGACGTCCAGCAGGGCCTCGCGGTCATGGGTGGCGATCAGCAGCGGCTCGCCCCGCACGGTCTCGACCACGATCTGGTCCATGCCCATCGGCACGGACCACCCTCCGCCCATGAGTCGCGGCGACGCGGTCGTGCTGCTCGACCGCCGCAGCTCCGCCAGTTCCTCACGCGACCGCGAGGCCAGGGATGAGGCGAACTCCGCGTCCGTGGGCTGTTCCCGGGCTTCCCGGATCGATTCGACGGTCAACGAGTTTACCGCGACCGTCTCCCGCCCAACAGTCAACTGCCCGTCGCTCAGGCGGATTCGGTGATAGACCCGTTTGGAGAACGGCACAGCGTTGAACACGAGCGCCAGAAACACCGAGAAGCAGAGGATGACGAACCAGACCGTACTGTCCTCGGGAAGCAGCACACTGCCCTGATAGGCGACCCAGACGGCAAGGACCGTCACGGTGGCGATGGTCCAGCGCCTCGGCAGTTTCTCCCGGTACAGCACAGCCCGCCCGTACGACGCTGTCGCCGCGCCCGCTCTGGAACCCTCGGCGCCCTCCATGGCCGCTCCCTTCAGCTCGAAACGGACTCCGCTCCGGCCAGGCTATCGACGGGGCTTACGTCAGCCCCGCCGCCCTGGCCCGTTCCACCGCCGGGCCGATGGCCTTGGCCACGGCCTCCACGTCGGCCTCCGTAGAGGTGTGGCCGAGGGAGAAGCGGAGGGTGCCGCGGGCGAGGTCGGGGTCCAACCCGGTGGCCAGGAGGACATGGCTGGGCTGGGCGACACCGGCGGTGCAGGCGGAGCCGGTGGAGCAGGCGATGCCCTGGGCGTCCAGGAGGAGGAGCAGGGAGTCGCCCTCGCAGCCGGGGAAGGTGAAGTGCGCGTTGGCCGGAAGGCGTCCGCCGGGGCGGGGTCGCCGCCAAGGAGGGCGTCGGGGACGGCCTCGCGGACCGCGGCGACCAGGTCGTCGCGCAGCTCGCCGATCTCGCGGGCGAACCACTCCCGCTGTTCGGCGGCGAGCCGTCCGGCGGTCGCGAAGGAGGCGACGGCGGGGACGTCGAGGGTGCCGGAACGGACGTGGCGTTCCTGGCCGCCGCCGTGGAGTACGGGTACGGGGTGTGCTCGCGGCCCAGGACCAGCGCGCCGATGCCGTACGGGCCGCCGATCTTGTGGCCGGACACGGTCATCGCGGCGAGCCCCGACGCGGCGAAGTCCACCGGCACCTGGCCGAAGGCCTGTACCGCGTCGGAGTGCAGCGGTACGCCGAACTCGGCGGCGGCCTCCGCGAGTTCGCGGACCGGCAGGATCGTCCCGATCTCGTTGTTGGCCCACATGACCGTGGCGAGGGCGACGTCGTCGGGGTCGCGGGCGATGGCCTCACGCAGGGTTTCCGGGTGCACCCTGCCGTACGCGTCGACGGGCAGGTACTCGACGGTGGCGCCCTCGTGCTCGCCGAGCCAGTGGACGGCGTCGAGGACGGCGTGGTGTTCGACAGGGCTGGCGAGGACGCGGGTGCGGGCCGGGTCGGCGTCGCGGCGGGACCAGTAGAGGCCCTTCACGGCGAGGTTGTCGGCCTCCGTTCCCCCGGAGGTGAGGACGATCTCGCTGGGGCGGGCGCCGAGGGACTCGGCGAGGGTCTCGCGGGCCTCCTCGACGGTGCGCCGGGCGCGGCGGCCTGCCGCGTGGAGGGAGGAGGCGTTGCCGGTGACGCCCAGGTGCGCGGTGAGCGCCTCGACTGCCTCGGGAAGCATCGGGGTGGTCGCGGCGTGGTCGAGGTAAGCCATGGTGGGGCCGATTCTACGGGGCCCGGTGAGGGGGTGTGGGGGCGGTTGGGAGGGTCCCGTGGTTGGCCGGGATGCGCCCGCCCGCTCGGGAGCGGGTGGTCAGGGATGCCGCTCGGTGGATGCGGGCGATGGGCATCGGGCGGGCGCGTGGGGTGGATGGGTGGGGTGGATGGGTGGGGCGGGTGAGGGGATTCTTTCGCCCCCGCCGCCCCTTCCCGTTCCCGACCTCCGGGGCTCTGCCCCCGGGCCCCCGCTCCTCAAACGCCGGAGGGGCTGATGGGTGCGGAGGGGCTGTGGGCTGATCGGTGCGGAGGGCGTTACAGGCGGGCTCTGGCCAGTTGGCGGGACTGGGCCACCAGGCGGTTCTCGCTGTCCCAGACCTCCGCGTCCTCCTCCAGGAAGCCGCCGGCCAGGTTGCGGGTGGTGACCGAGACGCGGAGGGGGCCCGGGGCGGGGCGGCTGCGGACGTGGACCGTCAGTTCCACCGTGGGGACCCAGCCGGACAGGCCCAGTTCGAAGGCGGTCGGGGGCAGGGCGTCCACCGCCAGCAGCAGGGCGAACGGGTCCGGGTCCCGGCCGTCGGCCAGGCCGAACCAGGCCCGCATCTCCCCTTGCCCGACGGCTGTCCGAGCGCCCATCCCAGGGTCGACGGGTCGAGCTTGAGCATCAGGCGTTCGGTGATGGCGGAGCTGCCGTCGACGGGGCGGGACCGTCCTCGGGACCGAAGCACTCCCCATCGGCGGTATCGCGGGCGGCTCGGCCGCCGTACGGACGTCGTCGGGGAGGGCGTCCAGGTCGCCGTACGAGGCGAGGACGCGGATGCGCTCCACCTCGCGGCCCTCCTCGTCCTGCTGGAAGAGGGACGCCTGGCCGGTCGACAGGGTCCGTCCCGTGCGGACCGTCTCGGTGCGGACGACCGCCGGGCCCGGCCGGGAGGCGGTCAGATAGTGCGCCGAGATCGTGAACGGGTCGGAGTGCGGCAGGGCGTCCGCGAGCGCGCGGCCCAGGACGGCCAGCAGATAACCGCCGTTGACGGCGTTCATGATCGTCCAGCCGGCGGAGAGGTCGATGTCGTAGACGCCGGGCTCACGCGGGGTGACCGCGGTGTCGCGGTCGAACTCACTGGCGCCGATGGGGGCCCGGGTGGGCTGGGCGGAGGCTGCTTCTGGCATGACTGAACAGTACAAGAGGATAATACTAAGCGGTAGCTTTGCTCTGACGGTCCGGTGAACTACTCCTCACTGACCGTCGAACGGCGGTGCCAGGCCCGAGGGGCCCGCCAGTGGTAGCGCATCGCGAGCAGCCGCAGGACGAACGCCGTGACCACGGCGACGGTGCTGGTCACCGCGTTCAGCACGTCCAGGCGGAGGCACAGCACGGTCAGGGTGGCGCCGACGATGGCCGGTACGGCGTACAGGTCGCGGTCCCAGCGCAGCAGCGACGGCACCTCGTTGGCGAGCACGTCCCGCAGCACACCGCCGCCGACGGCCGTGGCCAGGCCGAGGCAGGCGGAGGCGGTCAGGCCGAGGCCGTAGTCGTACGCCTTGGTCGTGCCGACGACGCAGAACAGGCCGAGGCCGGCCGCGTCGAACACGTTGACGCCCGCCTGGATGCGCTCCACGTGCGGGTGGAGGAAGAACACCAGGACCGCGGCGAACAGCGGGGTGATGAAGTACCCCAGGTCCGTGAAGGCGGCCGGCGGTACGGCGCCGATGACCAGGTCGCGGAAGAGCCCGCCGCCGAGCGCGGTGACTTCGGCGAGTACGGCGATGCCGAAGATGTCGAAGTTCTTGCGGACGGCCAGCAGGGCGCCGGAGATCGCGAAGACGAAGATGCCGATCAGGTCGAGCGTATGCAGGACGGACGGACTGAACAGTTGCTGGAGCACCCATACATTCTCACCCAACAAGAACCCCCGCCTTGCAAAGCAAGGCGGGGGTGAGGGGACTTGCTACCCTCGGACCGATCAGCGGATCCGTCCGAAGGTCCGAGAAGTACGGCGGCCGGTCAGGCGGTCTCGCCCGAACCCTTGCCGGACTCGTCCGGCGTCGCGGCGTCGAGGTCCTTCGCGGCGGCTTCGGCCGTTCGGTCGCCCGGGGCGTCGGCCACCGTCGGCATCTTCTCCTTGACCACCGCGGCGTCCGGCTTGGTCGTCGAATCGGCCGGCAGGAGTGCCGAGGGAACTTCCGCCTCGGCCTCGGTCCGCTCGACCACCACGTCTTCGCCTGCCGTGACGGCCTCGATGCCCGTGGGCCGGGTCAGCTCCAGCGTGCCGGCCGCGATCTCCTCGGCAAAGTGGCAGGCCACCCGGTGGCCGCCGCCGACCTCCCGCAGTTCCGGCCGCTCCGTCGCGCAGCGCGAGGCCTGTGCCCACGGGCAGCGCGTGTGGAAGCGGCAGCCGCTCGGCGGGTTGGCCGGGGAGGGCAGGTCGCCGGTGAGGAGGATGCGCTCGCGCTTGTCCTCCACCTCCGGGTCCGGCACCGGTACGGCCGACATCAGGGCCTTGGTGTACGGGTGCTTCGGCTCGGCGTACAGCGCGTCGCTCGGCGCCTCCTCGACCAGCGAGCCCAGGTACATCACACCGATCGTGTCGGAGATGTGCCGGACCACGGCGAGGTCGTGGGCGATCACCACATAGGTGAGGCCCAGCTCCTCCTGGAGGTCGTCCAGCAGGTTGATGACCTGTGCCTGCACCGACACGTCGAGCGCGGAGACCGGCTCGTCGCAGATGATCACGTCGGGTTCGAGGACAAGAGCGCGGGCGATGCCGATGCGCTGGCGCTGACCGCCGGAGAACTCGTGCGGGTAGCGCGCGAGGGCGTTGGAGGGCAGGCCGACCTTGTCCAGGATCGACTTGATCTTCTCCCGGCGCTCCTCCTGGTCCTTGCCGATGCCGTGGGCGAGCATGCCCTCGGACAGGATCGACTCGATGTTCTGCCGGGGGTTGAGCGAGCCCAGCGGGTCCTGGAAGACCATCTGGAGCCGGCGCCGGAACCGGCGCATCTCCTCGCTCGGCAGCTTCGCCAGGTCGGTGCCGTCGAGGACGACGGACCCCTCGGTGATGTCCACCAGCCGCAGCACGGACCGCCCGAGGGTGGTCTTGCCGCAGCCGGACTCGCCGACCAGACCGTAGGTCTCGCCGGCCTCGACCTTCAGCGAGACCCCGTCCACGGCGTAGACGTGACCGACGGTGCGGTCGACGAAGACGCCCTTCTTGATGGGGAAGTGGACCTTGACGCCGTCCAGTTCGAGCAGGCTCATGCGCTGACCTCCTCGGCCTTCGCGTCGTCGAGTACGGGGTTCACGCACCGCACCTGGTGGCCGGCCGCACGCGGCTCGCTGAGCTGCGGGGTGCCGGTCAGGCAGCCCATCTCGTACCGGTCGCAGCGGGGGCGAAGGCGCAGCCGTCGGCCCAGGCGATGCGGTCGTTGATGGAGCCGCGGATGGGGGTGAGGGGTTCACCCCGGGGCGCGTCCAGCCGCGGGATGGAGCCCAGCAGTCCGTGCGCGTAGGGGTGGGTCGGGTGGCCGAACAGCTCCCGGCGCCCGGCGGACTCCACGGTTTTACCCGCGTAGAGCACGTTGACCTGGTCGCAGAGTCCGGCGACCACACCGAGGTCGTGAGTGATCATCAGCAGGGCGGTGCCCTCCTGGTCCACCAGTTCCTTGAGCAGCTCCAGGATCTGCGCCTGGATGGTCACGTCGAGGGCGGTGGTGGGCTCGTCGGCGATGAGCATGCGGGGGCGCAGGCCACCGCCATGGCGATCAGCGCGCGCTGGCGCATACCTCCGGAGAGCTGGTGCGGGAACTCCTTGAGCCGCCGGGTCGGGTCGGGGATGCCGACCCGGTCCAGCAGATGGGCGGCCTCCTTGCGGGCGGCCTCGCCCTTGAGCCCGCGGTGGCGCTCCAGGATCTCGGTGACCTGCACGCCGATCGGCACGACCGGGTTGAGCGAGGACAGCGGGTCCTGGAAGATCATCGCCATTTCGCTGCCGCGCAGGTCACGGCGGGCGGACGAGCTCATCGTGAACAGGTCCGTACCGTCGAACTCGGCGCGGCCGCCGATGGTGACGCCCTTGTGCGGGAGCAGGCCCATCAGGGCCAGGGAGGTGACGGACTTGCCGCAGCCGGACTCGCCGACCAGTCCCACGACCTGGCCCTGGTCGACCTCGAAGGAGACGCCGTCGACCGCCCGGGACTCCTTGCGGCCGCGGCCGCCGAAGGTGATGGTCAGTTCGTCGACAGTGAGCAGTGACATGGTGGTTCAGCCCCTCAGCTTCGGGTCGAGGGCTTCCCGCATGGCCTCGCCCAGGAGGGTGAAGCCGAGGGCGGTGATGATGATGCCGACGGCGGGGTAGACCGCCATCATCGGCGCGTTGTCGAAGAACCGCTGCGCCTGGGTGAGCATGACGCCCCACTCGGGGATCGCCGGGTCGGGGTTGCCGAGGCCCAGGTAGGACAGGGCGGCCGCCTCGATGATCGCGGTGGCCAGGGAGAGCGTGGCCTGCACGATCACCGGGCTGAGCGAGTTGGGGATGATCTGCGAGAGGACGATGCGCCGCTTGCGTACACCCAGGGACCTGGCCGCGAGCACGTACTCCGCACTGCCCTGCGCGAGCATGGAGCCGCGCAGCAGCCGGGCGAACACCGGGATCTGGACGACACCCACCGCGATCATCACGGTGGTCAGCGACTGCCCCATCACCGCGGCGATGGACACCGCGAGGAGCAGCGACGGCATGGCCAGCATGATGTCGATGAACCGCATGATGACGGAGTCGATCCGCTTGCCGGTGTCGCCGCCGAGGGTGGCGAAGGCGCCGGCGAGACCGCCGATGACGAAGCCGATGACCAGGCCGATCAGGGTGGCGACGACGCCGACGAGCAGTGTCCGACGGGCGCCGACCAGCATGCGGGAGAACACGTCCCGGCCGAGGTGGTCGAGCCCGAACAGGTTGTCGGCGCGCATGTTGACGAACTCGCCCCGGTTGGGGAAGACCTCGTTGCGCCAGGTCTGGGCGGTCGGGGAGTACGGGGCGACGTACGGCCCGACGATCGCGAGGATGACGAACAGGGCGATGACGATCGCGCCGATGATCGCCATCTTGCTGCGCTTGAGGCGCCGGAACGCCTCGCGCCAGAGGCTGGCGCCGGTGCTGGTCTCCTTGGTGGCGGCCAGTTCCGCGAGACGCTGGATCTTGTCGGTCTTGGTGGCGACGCTCATTAGTGCACCCGCACTCTCGGGTCGATGAGGCTGTACGCCAGGTCCACCAGCAAGTTGATCAGGACGTAAATCAGCGCGATGAACATGATGAAACCGACGAGCACGGGATAGTCACGGCCGTCGATCGCGGTCCGGATGAAGGAGCCGATGCCGCCGAAGGAGAACACCGACTCGGTCAGGACCGCGCCGGACAGCAGGGAGCCGGTGAGCAGGCCGACCGCGGTCACCACGGGAAGCATCGCGTTGCGCAGCACGTGACGGCTCCGGACGACGCTCCGCTTGAGGCCCTTGGCCTCGGCGGTGCGGACGTAGTCCTCGTCCTGCACCTCGAGAACGCTGGCGCGGGTCATGCGCACGATGACGGCGAGCGGGATGGAGGCCAGGGCGACGGACGGCAGGATCAGGTGCATGATCGCGTCCCAGGCGGCGTCCAGCTCCCCGGTGAGGATGCCGTCCAGGACGGCGAAGCCGGTCACGTCGGTGGCGTTGATACCGGTGTCCTGGCGCCCGAAGGCGGGGAAGATGCCGAGGTTGACGGCGAAGACCTGCTTGAGCAGCAGGGCCAGGAAGAAGACCGGGATGCAGATGCCGATGAGCGAGCCGGAGACGGACGTCACGTCGAGCCAGCCACCGCGGTTGCGGGCCGCGAAGTAGCCGAGGGCACACCGACGACGACCGCGATGAGGATCGCGAGAAGGGACAGCTCCACGGTCGCGGGGAAGCGCAGGACGAACTCGTCCCACACCGGCTGACCTGTCTGGGTGGAGGTACCCAGGTCCAGCTGGAAGATGCGCTTCAGGAAGCGCCCGTACTGGATGTAAACGGGCTGGTCAAGCCCGAGCGCACGGTTGATGCGCACCACTTCGGCCTCGGTGGCCTTCTCCCCAGGATCGCTGAGGCGGGCCCACCGGGCAGACGGTCGAGCCACAGGAAGAGCAGAACCGACAGGCCGAGCAGCGTGGGTATGAGCTGGAACAGTCTTCGTACGACGAGACGCAGCACCCCGCATGCCCCTTTCTTACGTGATCTCTTACATGAATGGACCCGCCCGGTCGCCGAGTTGCGGCGACCGGGCGGACCCCGTTTTTGCTTTCCTACCGCTGTTCGCTTACTTGAAGGAGGTCTCCGAGAAGACTTCCTGCGTCAGCGGGGAGACGTTCGGCGGGTTCACGTTCTTGGCGAACGCGATGGCCGGCGGGGACGCCGAGATCGGGACACCCGGGAGGTAGTCCATGATGACCTCGTTGGCACGCTCGTACGCGGCGGTGCGCTCCTCGGCCTTGCCCATCTTCGAACCGGCGTTCACCGCGTCGAAGACCTTCTTGTCCTTGAAGCCCCACTGCTTGTCGAACCCGGCGAACCAGGTACCGATGAAGTTGTAGCCGTCGTTGAAGTCACCTGTCCAGCCGAGCATGTGCAGGGCGCAGGAGCCCGCCTCGGTGGCGTCGATGTAGTCCGGGGCCCACTTCATGGCCTTGGCCTTGACGGTGATGCCGGCCTTCTCCAGGTCGGCCTTCATCAGCTCGAACAGGTCCTGCGGGGCAGGCATGTACGGGCGGGTGACCTCGGTCGGGTAGCAGAACTCGATCTCGAGCTTCTCCTCACCGGCCTTCTTCAGGAGGTCCTTCGAGGCGGCGGTGTCGAACGGGTACTGCTTCACCTTCTTGGAGTAGCCGGCGATGGTGTCCGGCATGAACTGGTCGGCGACCTTGCCACCCTCGGGCAGCTGGGTCTTGACCAGGTTCTCCTTGTCGATCGCCTGCGCGATCGCCTGGCGGACTTCCTTCTTCTTGAGGGCCTTGTTGGCCTCCTGGCTCATGCCCACGTAGAAGAGGTTGAAGACGCCACGGGTCGGGACGACGTAGCCCTGGTCCTCGAGGGTCTTGACGTCGGCCGGGGCGACCAGGTCGTAACCGTCGATGTCACCGGCCTGGAGCGCCTGGCGGCGGCCCTCTTCGGTGTCGATGGTGCGGAAGACCAGGTTCTTGATCTTGGCCTTCTCACCCCAGTAGTCGTCGAAGCGCTCAAGGGAGACTTCCTTGTTGCCCTTGTTCCACTTCGTGATCTTGTACGGGCCGGTACCGGCGACCTTGCCGGCCTCCTGGCTGTACTTGGGGTAGGTGATGGCGTCGCCCTTGGCGGTCGCCGCCTCCTTCGCGTACTCCTTGAGCGCCTTCGGCGAGTGGATCGCCAGGGCCTGGAGGGAGAAGCCGCCGGGAAGGTTGGCGGAAGGCTCCTTGACCTCGATGACGGCGGTGTTCTCGTCCTTCGCGACGCAGGACTTGTAGTTCGCCTCGGGCGTCTCCTTGTCCTCGTTCTTCGCGAAGCCGCCCATGATGGTCTGCCAGTAGTACGAGACCGCGCTGGACTGGTACGTGCCCGTCCAGTTGAACCAGTGGTCGTAGTTGGCGCAGACCGCCGCGGCGTTGAACGCCTCGCCGTCGTGGAACTTCACGTTCTTGCGAAGGTTGAAGGTCCAGACGGTGCCCTTGTCGTTGCTCGACCAGGTCTCGGCGAGACCGCCGACGAGCTTGGTGCCGCCGGACTCGTGCTCGATCAGGGCCTCGAACGCCTGCCGCGTCACACGGAAGGTTTCACCGTCGCTCGCGAGGGCAGGGTCCAGGGAGCCAGGGTCACCGGCTCCGGCGAAGACGAAGGTGTCCTTGTCGCCGCTGCTTTTGTTGTCAGCGTCCCGTTCGCTGGAGCAGCCCGTGGCGATCAGACCGACCGCGACCGCGGCCGTGATCGCCCGAGCGGGTCGGGACTTGAATATGCGCATACTGGGGCCACTCCGGGTCCGCTATGTGGATGCATCTTGACCGGCCGAACACTACAGACGTTCGCAGTCGGTCAGGAACAGTCCGGATACCGGTGATACAGACCTGAGATCTGAACAGTTGACATATGGGGCGGTTCAGGCATCCCCCGTGAAGATTTAACCCTTCGGTTACATAGATCGCGCTCAGGTCCCGCCCTGGAGCGTGAAGAACGGGTGAAACCGCAGGTGACGGGCGGTCATCGGGCGGTCGCGGGGCGCGCATGACCGAAAGCGTGGCCGGAAGGGGCCAGTTCACGCAGAGTGAGCGGAGCCGTCGGTTCCGGTCGACTCACTGTCCACCTGGTGGACAGTGACGGTCCGTCAGCAGTGTGTCGTACGGCCTGATCAGCCCCGGTGCGCCGGCGGGTAGCCGTAGGCGCCCGCGGGGGCGGCACGGCGCCGTGCGCCTCACGGTCGTAGAACGGACGGGAGTTGGCGCGCAGCCACATCGCGACCGGGTCGTGCGCGTCGGACATCGCGACGGTCGACACGGGCAATCCGTCCGGGACGGCGCCGACGGACTGCTGCATCATCGCCCGTACGGCGTCGACCGCGGGCGGGGAGGTGTCGTACACGTCCAGGCCGATGGCGAGGTACGGGGCGCCCAGGGCGGGTTGTACCCAGGCGCGGCGCAGGGCGCGGACGGCCGGGGTGCGGTGGGCGTTCTGCGTGAGGAGGGCGTAGAACTGCGGGATCTCGATGGCCGGTTCGGACAGCCGCAGCGGTCCGGCGGGCCTGCGGTCCAGGCCGCCGGCGATCCGGCGCAGATCCAGCCAGGGGATGCCGACGCCGCCGCCGGGGGCGTGCGGGTTGAGCCAGAGTCCGAAGTGGTCGGGGTAGAGGGCGCGGGCGACCTCGAGACCTTCGACCACCTCGTACGACCGGTTCCAGCCGCTGGCGGAGAGCTCCTGGGCGGAGGTGACACAGGGGGCGTAGCCGAGGCCGTCGACCTCCATGTTTCCGTACTGGGCGTCCGGGGAGCCGGCCTGGCCGTGCCAGAGCAGCATCCAGACCTGGCCGGAGGCGAGGGTCGCGAGGGCGCGCAGCAGCGCCTCGTACGCGTCGTAACGCCCGGGCGTCACCTGGCGCAGCATGTGCTCGACCTGTCCGGTCGCCGCGGTGCCAGCGCTCACTTGTATCGCCCCTCCGTACCTCGCCAGCGGATGGACCTAGCTTAAGCCGACGTGTGTACGGCGCGGTGCCGTGCGGTAAGGGCCCGGGAGTTCGGAACTTTGGCGCGGGGGCGGGGGCGGGGTTGTCGGGATTTGTCGCGCCCCCTCGGCGGAACCGCACCTCGTCTGTGCAGCACCGTGCCCCTGGGGGCGGCCTGTCGTGGGTCTGCGCGGGTGCGTTGGGGTTGAGCGCGCAGTTCCCCGCGTTGTCGCGTCCCGCGCGGGTGCACGCCGGTGCGGTGCCGCACCCCTGGGGTCCCGTCGTGGGCGGGTGCGGGTTCGTGGGGGCTTGTCGCGCAGTTCCCCGCGCCCCTTGGGGGGTGGTTGTCGCGCTCGCGCGGGGAGGTGCACGGCGGTGCGGTCCCGCACCCCTGGGATCCCGTCGTGGGCGGGTGCGGGTTCGTGGGGGCTTGTCGCGCAGTCCCCCGCGCCCCTTGGGGGGTGGTTGTCGCGCTCGCGTGGGGAGGTGCTCGGCGGTGCGCTCACGCGCTCCTGGGGGTTGTCTCGCCCGCGTGGCGGAGCCGCGCGTCGATACAGCGCCGAGTGCCAGGGGTGGCGGAGCCGCATGGTGGTGCGGCTCCGCGTGTCTAGCGTTGGTAGAAGGGGTGATCCTGGTGCGGAGGTGGTCGGCTACTGGGTCCTGGGTCAGGTCCAGGGCGATCAGGTTGACCGGCCAGGGGTGGGGACTGGGTCAGGGCCCGGCCCAGGGCGTTCAGGGGAGGGTGCGGGCGTCGCCCTCCCACTGGGAGAGTTCCACGCCGATGAACAAGGCCGGAGTGGCCGTCTCGATCGCGGCGAGGCAGCGGCGGGCCGTGGTGACGACGCCGATCGCGTCGAACTCCGCCGACGCCGCGGCGAGGAAGTCCACCGGGTCGTCCTGCCAGTCGGGTTCGAACAGCCGGACCCGGCCGCCGCCCGCCGTGCCGTCCAGCGGGGTGCGTCCGGCGCGGCAGACTTCGGCCACCGCCGGCGGCGGCAGCGGGACGCCGACCACGCCACCGGGGTTCACGGCGATGCCGACCTGCGGCGGCAGACCGCGGGCGAACTCGACGGCCGGCGCCACCGTGTACGACAGATGGGAGCCGACGACCTGGCGGAACTGCTCCTCGGAGCTGAAGACGGGGACGTAGGCCTGGCCGTCGAGTTCCATGGTGGGCAGGTCCAGGTCGGTGCTGTCGCGGCCGCCGCCGTTCGGCAGCGGGATCCAGACGAAGCTGCGGCCCAGCACCTCCACGATCCTGCCGCCGGCCGAGGGCACGCCGAGGGATGCGGAGAGCACCTCCTCCAGCTCGTTGCCGGGCCATCCGCCGTGCGGGTGGGGTGTGTCTGTGCCGGGATGTCCGCCGGGAAGTCCATCTGCCTACCGCCTGCTGCCTGGAACCGCTGCTGTGCCCGAAAGGCTATCCGGTCAGCCGGTGAAGCCGACCCGGTGCAGCGCTTCGGCCGCGTCCCGGTCGATCAGGACCGCCGAACCGCAGCCCGCGGGCAGGCCGCCGCGCTCCACGGCGCGCAACAGCCTTTCGCTCGCGGAGCGGTGGCGCAGGAAGGCGTACCGGGAGACCCCGCGCCCGCGTTCGCGCTGGCCGGCCAGGGCCTGCTGCGGGGTGACGTCCAGCAGCAGCAGATGCAGGCTCGCGCCCCGGCGGCGGGCCTCGCGGGCCAGCCAGCGGCGCACCCAGGCCTGGGTGCCGCAGTCGTGCACGACGACGGGCGTGCCGGAGCGCAGGGCGCGGCGCAGTCCGGCGTAGTGGGCGAGGCGGACGAGCGGCCGGTACACCGCGTACGGCAGGAGGCGCGGCATGCGGCGGTCCCAACGGTCGCGGGTGTCCTGGGAGTCGACACGGCCGCCGTGCACCGCGCGCCGCATCAGCGTGGACTTGCCGCTGCCGGGCAGTCCGGTGACCACGACGAGGTCGCGGGGTCCGAAGAGCAGGGCGCGCGGGCTCCGGCCGGCCCGGGCGCGCAGATCGCGGACGACGGGCGCCGGCAGCGCACCGCATGCCGGACAGGCCCGCGCGGCCGGCTGCGGGGGCAGCGTGACGCCCGTCGTGGTGGCGCACGCCGTGGTCCTGTTCACCGTGATCGTCCTCCCTGGGGCCGGTACGGATACCGGTCCCCGCCGAGTGTAAAGAGAAGGTAATGCCGGGGTCTCGTGTTTCCGTCCGTTTCGTGGAACAGGCCTGTCACAGCCCGCCGTGACCGCGCCCGTACGCCCCGTGCACCCCCAGGAAAGGGTCCCCCTGCCGCACCCCGACAATGCGTGCAATGATGTGCGCGCCAACTGCATACCGGCCGTTTGAATCCGCGCGGGAGAGTCCCCGGCACCGTTTGCCGCCGGGGCGCCGAAGGAGCAAGTCCCTCCCTTGAATCTCTCAGGCACCGTTACCGCGCGGGCGAGGCACATCTGAAAAGCGGGCCGCCGCAGGGCATGCAGCAGTGCTCCGGTGGTCCCACCCAAGGTGCAAGCCAGGACGCCCCGCGTGGGCGGTCATGGCGAACCTCTCAGGTTCCGATGACAGATGGGGAGGAAATGTCCTCGCCTGTCATGCCTTTGGGAGACCGACCGATGAGCAGTACCGAACCCCGTCGGACCGCGCTCGACGCCCTGCACCGTTCGCTCGGTGCGACGATGACCGACTTCGCCGGCTGGGACATGCCGCTGCGCTACGGCTCCGAGCGCGACGAGCACAACGCCGTGCGCACGAAGGCCGGCCTGTTCGACCTCTCGCACATGGGCGAGATCACCGTCTTCGGCCCGGCGGCCGCCGCGCTCCTCGACCACGCCCTGGTCGGCAACATCAGCGGGGTGAAGTCCGGCCGCGCCCGCTACACCATGATCTGCGGCGAGGACGGCGGCATCCTGGACGATCTGATCGTCTACCGGCTCGGCGACACCGAGTACCTGGTGGTCGCCAACGCCTCCAACGCCCAGGTGGTCCTGGACGCGCTCGTCGAGCGGTCGGCCGGCTTCGACGCCGAGGTCCGCGACGACCGTGACGCGTACGCGCTGCTCGCCGTGCAGGGCCCCGAGTCCGCCGGCATCCTCGCCTCGCTCACCGACGCCGACGTGGCGGGCCTGAAGTACTACGCCGGTCTGCCCGGCACGGTCGCCGGGGTGCCGGCGCTCGTCGCCCGTACCGGCTACACCGGCGAGGACGGCTTCGAGCTGTTCGTGAAGCCCGCGCACGCGGTGGAGCTGTGGCAGGCGCTGACCGAGGCCGGCGAGGCGGCCGGGCTCGTCCCCTGCGGGCTGTCCTGCCGGGACACGCTCCGCCTGGAGGCCGGCATGCCGCTGTACGGCAATGAGCTGAGCCCCTCCTCACGCCCTTCGACGCCGGTCTCGGCCGGGTGGTGAAGTTCGAGAAGGAGGGCGACTTCGTCGGCCGTACTGCACTCACCGAGGCCGCCGAGCGGGCCGCCGCCGAGCCGCCGCGGGTGCTGGTCGGCCTGGTCGCCGAGGGCCGCCGGGTCCCGCGCGCCGGGTACGCGGTCATGGCCGGCGGCGAGGTGGTCGGCGAGGTCACCTCGGGCGCCCCTCCCCACGCTGGGCAAGCCGATCGCGATGGCGTACGTCGACGCGGCGCACGCGGCGCCGGGCACCGAGGGTGTGAGCGTCGACATCCGGGGCAGCCACGAGCCGTACGAGGTCGTGGCGCTGCCCTTCTACCAGCGGCAGAAGTGACACCGTCGGACGACGGCTTTCCGCGCACGAGGCACACGAGGCGCACGAGGTGAACGGGCCGTCGTGCCCGCTCACGGGCGCCGTACGCAGTCCCCTCAGTCATCAGCACTCCCCGTACAGGAGAATTCAGGCCATGAGCAACCCCACGCAGCTGCGTTGCAGCAAGGAGCACGAGTGGCTGTCGGCCGCCGAGGACGGCGTGTCGACGGTCGGTATCACGGAGCACGCGGCCAACGCGCTCGGCGACGTGGTCTTCGTCCAGCTCCCCGAGGTCGGTGACACCGTCTCCGCGGGCGAGACCTGCGGCGAGCTGGAGTCCACCAAGTCGGTCAGCGACCTGTACTCCCCGGTCGGCGGTGAGATCACCGAGATCAACGAGGACGTCGTGAACGACCCGTCGCTGGTGAACTCGGCCCCCTGGAAGGCGGCTGGCTGTTCAAGGTGCGTGTCACCGACGAGCCCGCCGACCTGCTGACCGCCGCCGAGTACGCCGCCGAGATCGCCGGCTGAGGAGTCGTAGCCGCATGTCCGTTCTGAACACGCCCCTGCACGAGCTCGACCCGGCCGTCGCCGCCGCCGTCGACGCCGAGCTGCACCGCCAGCAGTCCACCCTCGAGATGATCGCCTCGGAGAACTTCGCCCCGGTCGCGGTCATGGAGGCCCAGGGCTCGGTCCTCACCAACAAGTACGCCGAGGGCTACCCCGGCCGCCGCTACTACGGCGGCTGCGAGCACGTCGACGTGATCGAGCAGATCGCCATCGACCGGGTCAAGGAGCTCTTCGGCGCCGAGCACGCCAACGTGCAGCCGCACTCCGGCGCACAGGCCAACGCCGCCGCGATGTTCGCGCTGCTCAAGCCCGGTGACACGATCATGGGTCTGAACCTCGCGCACGGCGGGCACCTGACCCACGGTATGAAGATCAACTTCTCCGGCAAGCTCTACAGCGTGGTGCCGTACCACGTCGGCGACGACGGCCAGGTCGACATGGCCGAGGTCGAGCGGCTCGCCAAGGAGAGCAAGCCGAAGCTGATCGTGGCCGGCTGGTCGGCGTACCCGCGTCAGCTGGACTTCGCCGCGTTCCGCCGGATCGCGGACGAGGTCGGCGCGTACCTCATGGTCGACATGGCGCACTTCGCCGGTCTGGTCGCCGCGGGCCTGCACCCGAACCCGGTGCCGCACGCCCATGTGGTGACCACCACCACGCACAAGACCCTCGGCGGTCCGCGCGGCGGTGTGATCCTCTCCACGGCCGAACTGGCCAAGAAGATCAACTCCGCGGTGTTCCCGGGGCAGCAGGGCGGCCCGCTGGAGCACGTGGTCGCCGCGAAGGCGGTCGCCTTCAAGGTGTGTGCCTCGGAGGAGTTCAAGGAGCGCCAGCGCCGCACCCTGGAGGGCGCCCGCATCCTGGCCGAGCGCCTGGTCAAGGACGATGTGAAGGCCGTGGGCGTGGACGTGCTGTCCGGCGGCACGGACGTGCACCTGGTCCTGGTCGACCTGCGCGACTCGGAGCTGGACGGCCAGCAGGCCGAGGACCGCCTCCACGAGGTCGGCATCACCGTCAACCGCAACGCGATCCCGAACGACCCGCGCCCGCCGATGGTCACCTCGGGTCTGCGGATCGGCACGCCCGCCCTGGCCACCCGGGGCTTCACGGCCGAGGACTTCACCGAGGTCGCGGACGTGATCGCCGAGACGCTGAAGCCGTCCTACGACGTGGACGCACTCCGGGCCCGGGTCACGGCACTCGCCGCGAAGCACCCTCTGTACCCCGGTCTGCAGGTAATTTCGTACGCTTTCCTTTGTACGGACATCCGGGGCATCGCGCACACTGGACCGGTGAGCGCGGTGCCCCGCACATGCATCCGCAGGAACGATCCCTCTTCTCTGTGCACCACCCCTTCCCGGTGGACAGCGTCGTCCGCCGAACCCTTAGGAGTCCTCCCGTGGCCATCTCGGTCTTCGATCTGTTCTCGATCGGCATCGGCCCGTCCAGCTCGCACACGGTCGGCCCGATGCGGGCCGCCCGGATGTTCGCCCGGCGGCTGCGCAACGAGGACCTGCTGGACTCGGTCGCCTCGGTCCGCGCGGAGCTGTACGGCTCCCTGGGCGCCACCGGGCACGGCCACGGCACGCCCAAGGCGGTGCTGCTGGGCCTGGAGGGCGACTCGCCCCGCACGGTGGACGTGGAGTCGGCCGACGAGCGGGTGGAGAAGATCAAGGACGGCGGCCGGATCAGGCTGCTCGGCGAGCACGAGATCACGTTCTCCTTCGCCGACGACCTGGTGCTGCACCGCCGCGAGACACTCCCGTACCACGCCAACGGCATGACCCTGTGGGCGTACGACGCCTCCGGCGCGGAGCTGCTGACGAAGACGTACTACTCGGTGGGCGGCGGTTTCGTCGTCGACGAGGACGCGGTGGGCGCGGACCGCATCGTGCTGGACGACACGGTCCTGAAGTACCCCTTCCGCACGGGCGACGAACTGCTGCGCCTGACGCGGGAGACCGGCCTGTCCATCTCCGCCCTGATGCTGGAGAACGAGCGGGCCTGGCGCGGCGAGGAGGAGATCCGCGAGGGACTGCTGGAGATCTGGCGGGTGATGCGGGCCTGCGTCGACCGCGGCATGGCCCGTGAGGGCATCCTGCCGGGCGGTCTGAAGGTCCGCCGCCGCGCCGCGAACACCGCGCGCAAGCTGCGCTCCGAGGGCGACCCGAAGGCCCTCGCCATGGAGTGGATCACCCTGTACGCCATGGCCGTGAACGAGGAGAACGCGGCCGGCGGCCGGGTCGTCACCGCCCCGACCAACGGCGCGGCCGGGATCATCCCCGCCGTCCTGCACTACTACATGAACTTCGTCCCCGGCGCCGACGACGAGGGCGTGGTCCGCTTCCTGCTGACCGCCGGCGCGATCGGCATGCTCTTCAAGGAGAACGCCTCCATCTCCGGCGCCGAGGTCGGCTGCCAGGGCGAGGTCGGTTCCGCCTGCTCGATGGCGGCGGGCGCCCTCGCGGAGGTACTGGGCGGATCCCCGAGCAGGTGGAGAACGCCGCCGAGATCGGCATGGAGCACAACCTCGGCCTGACCTGCGACCCCGTCGGCGGTCTCGTCCAGATCCCGTGCATCGAGCGCAACGGCATGGCCGCGGTGAAGGCGGTCACGGCGGCCCGCATGGCGATGCGCGGCGACGGCTCGCACAAGGTGTCCCTGGACAAGGTCATCAAGACGATGAAGGAGACCGGCGCGGACATGTCGGTCAAGTACAAGGAGACGGCCCGCGGCGGGCTGGCGGTGAACATCATCGAGTGCTAGGCGGATGGGCCCTGACCAGCGCGTTTGTATCTTTCAGTGCTGTCAGGGCCTTCCTGCTTACCCGGCGGAAAGTCCCTGGAATCTCCCTGGGACAAACGCGATACTCCCTGAAAAGTCCCTGGGATGTCACTGCCTCACGGTGCCCTCGGCGGCACACCGAACGGCTTGGCCTGGCTCGACGAGGCAGCCGACTGGGACCATGAGACGATCGGGCAGGCCCAAGAACTGCTGCTCGATGGGAGTGAGAACGGGGTCTTCCCGAGGTCGGTCGCGCCAGATGGGTTTCTCCGCCGAGTTCTCGGTCTACACCGCGCGGACACGTCCAGGCGTTCACTGGCTCTCGGGAGAGGGGTACCGACGGACGGGGGTTCCTGAAAGTACGAATGAGGATCTGACCGCGTCACAGCAGACCGCCCTGCGGTGCCATGCGCGAGGGCTGCTCCGCCGTACTGGTTGAGGAGGCGCTCGGCTCGCGTCAGATCCTCCGGGGTGTCTACCGCTACACCGTCGTCCAGGACGGGCACCATCTGTACGGCGTGGCCGTGTTCGACGAAGCGCAGCATCTCCACTCCTTCGGCACGCTCCAGGGGCCCTGCTGGAGCTTGCCGAAGCATTGGAGAGCTGGGCCGGTGAAGCCATAGAGGCCCAGCTGGCGGAGGTACCTCGGTCGGTCGCCCTTCGGGTAGGGAATGGGCTGGCGTGAGAACATCAGGGCTTCGCCTCGGGCCGTGACGACGACCTTGACGACGTTGTGGTCCAGGACGGCGCCGACGTCGACCAGCTCGGTGTACGCGTTCACGGCGAACGTGCCCGTCGGCGTGTACTCCAGGGCCTCGGAGATGTCGTCGATGGCGGTCGGCGAGATGAACGGCTCATCGCCCTGGACGTTGATGTACGCCCCGGCCGGCAGGCGCTCGGCGACCTCCGCAACGCGGTCGGTGCCGGTGAGGTGCTCTCCGGTACGGATGCAGTCGATGCCCAGTTGGCCGCACGCTGCTTCGATGCGTTCGTCGTCCGTCGCCACGACGGCTCCGTCGAGACGTTTGGCCTCCAGGCAACGCTGGTGGACGTGCCAGAACAGCGGCTTGTCGCCGAGGAGGGCCAGTGGTTTGCCGGGGAAACGGGAAGCACCCCAGCGGCAAGGTATGACGGCGATGTGCCGGCGCGGTTTGGCGCCGGGCGATCGGGCTGTGGTGGCGGCCACGGAGTCCTCCTGGTGGTTGGGTAGGGGTGTGGCTTCAGGTGAGCTGGGCGAGCTTGGCGCGGACGGTGGTTGAGGTGGCGCATGCGAACGGCCGCCACTCGTAGCCGTCGACCTCCTCTTCTTGAAGCGTCACCGCGTGTTCTGCATCGAGTTGGAAGGCCCAACGGAAGTCCACGTGGTGGTGGGCGGGCTCGTTCTTCGACGGGTTCGCGTCGATCGTGTGCACGTCGATGTCCAGGGGGACGTCCTCGTAGCCGTCGAGGAAGGCAATGAAGTCACCTTTCGAAGTGGCGGAGCCAGGTTCTGGCGATGGCGTCGCGGTCGGCTGCTGGCACCTCGTGCAGTCCGGGCTGAAAGCGGGCGTGGCTGAGTGCGGCGGTGGCGGCGAGTATCTCGGCCTGGACGAGGTGGATGTAGGCGCCGACGGCGGCGCCGTGCACGAAGTTGACGGCACCCCGTCGGCGAGAACGTAGAAGTAGTGGCCGGTGACCTCGTATCGCGTCAACTGGGCACCGACAGAGTGACGTTCGTAGAGGTTGTGGAGGCTGCCGAGTTCGAGTTCGTCCTCGGAAGAGGTCACCGATCCGAGGTAAGCGCCGTTCCGTAGGGCGGCGAAGTCCTCATGCCGAAGGGCGAGATTGCCGGTGGCACACAGGACGAGTTCCGCATCGCGGACGGCCTCGGTGGTAGAGCCACTGGTGCAGTAGCCGAGGGAGTGCGCCTGCACACGTTTTACTGGATCACTGTCGTACACGGTGACGCGCAGATCTTGGGCGCGCAGGGTCTGGGCAATAGCGCGGCCGATCTTGCCGAAGCCGATGACGCAGGCGTTACGGCTCGCGAGGATGTCCCCGCGGGCGCGGACGAGAGCGTCGGTGGAAAACACGATGGACCGGCCGACGAGGTGGTCCTCGCAGTCCTTGAGCGGGGAGCGGGCGACGGAGACGACCGGGCATGGCAGGGAATCAAGGGCTGCGTACCGCTGGTGACCGTTCTCGGTGTCCTCGACGACACCGAGGATGCGACCGGAGAACTTGTTCACGAGGGTCTCGAGACTGGCCGCGAAGTACCCACCGATGTCCACCAGGACGACGTCCTGACCGCCGACCGTGTCCTCCAGGTAGTCCAGGGCCTGTGTCTCGTCGGTGAACCGCTCCCGGCTCAAGTCGTGGACCGGCAGGGTGTGGCGGACGGCGTCGAGCGTCGGCTGGTGGATCGACCGGGGTTTGGGGAGCACGGCGCCGACCGTGGAAACCGCGGTCATGGCTCGCAGGAACGCTGGTCTTTCCGGGAGCAGATGCGTGATGACCAACGTCGTGATCGTGTCGCCGGCAGGGAACTGCGCGGTGATCCGCCGGAAGAAGGCGTCCAGCCGCGCTCGCTCGGGCGTTTCCATGAGCACTCCTTTCGGGCTCCGAAGCTAGGGCTACGCGGCCCGGCTGTAGTCCGGAACCTGGGCGGCCAGCGCCTGCATGTGGACGCGCAGTCCGCTGTGGAGGTCGACTCGCGGCTGCCAGCCGAGGACTTTTCGGGCGCGGCTGGGGTCGGCGCGGGTGAGGAGGACGTCACCGTTGCGCGCGTGGTCCTGGTGGAGCTGGATGTCGCGGCCGGTGAGGCTGGTGGCGATGTTGATCACGTCCAGCAGCGATGCGTTCGACCCGCCGCCGACATTGATGGCACCGTGAGCGGTCGGCACCACGGCGGCGGCGATCGTGGCGGCGACCACGTCGTCGATGTAGGTGAAGTCGCGGCGCTGGTGGCCGTCTCCGTACAGACGCAGGGGTTGTCCGGTCAGGGCTGCGTGCAGGGCGCGATGGGTGAACATGTCGGCGCGCTGCCGGGGGCCGTAGACGGTGAAGTACCGCAGGGCGACGACGCTGGGGCCGATGGGGCGCTCGGCGTAGGCGAGGCAGAGCTGCTCCTCGGCCAGCTTGGTCACGGCGTACGGGGAGGCGGGCTTCAGGCGGTCGGTCTCGAGGCTCGCGCCGCCGTCGGTCGGACCGTAGACGCTGGAGGAGGAGGCGACGACCAGTCGGGGGACGCCGATCCGGGTGGAGGCGTCGAGGACGCGGTGGGTGGCCAGCACGTTGGACGCGAGGTAGTCGCCGAACTGCGGTCCCCAGGAGGGCCGTACCCCGGGGATGCCTGCGAGGTGGAAGACCGCGTCGGCGTCGATCAGGAGAGGGTCGATCGCGCAGTGGAGGAGGTCCGCCGTGACGTGGTGGTATCCCGAGCGTCCCCGCAACGCAGCGAGGTTGGCGGCGGCCGTCGGGTCGGTGGACGGGTCTTGGCGGTCCACGCCGATCACAGTGGTGCCGGCCTGGACGAGGGCATGTGCGAGGTGGGAGCCGATGAATCCGGCGGAGCCGGTCACCACGGCCCGTCGGGGGCAGCGTTGGTCGGGGGCTGCTCGTGCTCTGGCACGGGATCTCCAAAGAGGTGTCGTCGAAGGGGAAGGTCAGGTGAGCCGGGACAGGACGGTTCTGCCGTGCGCGCTGAGGGCGGGGTCACTCTCCTGGTGGCCCTTGACCAGGGCCGTGACCGCCTCGATGGCGCCGAAGGACTCCAGGAGGCGTCGTTCGGCGTCGTTCGGCGGACGCCCGTAGCCGGCGAAGAAGGCGGTGCGGAGGCGGGGTGCGGATTGCCAGCGTCGGAATTCGAGCCGGGCGAAGTCACGGACCCGGGCGTCGCGTCGCATGTGCTCGAAGTCGCAGATGCCGAAGGTGTCGCCCAGCAGCCAGTTGCGCGGCTGGTAGTCGAGATGGCAGACCGCGCTGTCCATGTGGCTGGCGCCCAGGATCGCCGCGTGATGCTTCAGCAGGTGCTCCTCGGCCGCGTCGAGCAGGTCGGCGCGGACGGCCCGATCGATCCACCGCTGGAAGCGCTCGGCGAGCGCGGCGCCGACGGCACCGCCCTGGGGCACGGAGGTGGCCCGGTGCAGCTTGCCGAGCACGTGCCCGGCCTCGTGGTGGGCCAGTTCCTCCTCGGGCGAGCCCGGGGCCACGATGTCCGCCCGTTCGCCTGCGAGTCCGGTGAGCAGCAGGGTGAAGGTGGCGTCGTCACAGCCGACCAGCTCCGGCACGTGGCCAGTCAGATGGGTGGCCCACGCCCCGTAGGCGTGGAGTTCTCCGGCGTACCGGTCTCGCTCCGCGTGCTGTTTCGCGATGAAGTGACGCCCGTCGCTGGCGACCAGACGCATGACCCGGGGCGGGAGCGCGGGGTCCGCTGCGTTCTCGACTGCGCCGAGGAAGTGGTGCGCCAGTCGTGTCCGGGGTCCGAGGTCGCGATCACGGCGTCGGCTCCGGCGTGAGGAGACTGAGGTGCTCGGTGTCGTTGTGCCGGTCGAGCATCCAGCGGGTCTGGCCCAGGCGGTTGCGGTGGTGCTGCCAGCGGGTGATGGAGGCGTGGTTGTGGGTGAATCCGGCCGGCGAGTCGATCGGGATGCCGAGCAGCAGGGTGTGTGCGGTGATCACCGTCTCCCCGTGGGCCGCGAAGATGACGCGCTTGCCGTGGTTCTCCTCGATGATCTGGCTCAGGTTCCTGCTGGCGCGCTTCAGGAACCCGTTCCAGGTGTCGGAGCCGGCGGCCCAGGGCGTGTCGGGATGCGCGTGCGGTCCGCCGTCGGCGGCCGTCTTCACCGCGTCCCAGGGCTGGCCGTCGGCATCGCCGTGGACCGGACCGTCGAGACGGTCGTCGTGGTGCACGGGGATCTGGAGCGTCTGGGCGATGATCTCGCCGGTCTGGACGAGACGGATCCGCGGGCCGGTGTAGACCACGTCGAAGGGCTTCTTCAGGTGTTCGGTGGCCAGGCGGCGTGCGGCCTGTTCGGCTTGGGCGTACCCGAGGTTGGTCAGGCCGGTGCACGTGCGCGGACCCCGACGAGGCCGTCGGCGTTGCACCGGGCCTGGCCGTGCCGGACGAAGACGAGTTCGGTGGTGATCATGAGGCTCCTCGGTGGCTGAAACGGAGCGGCAGGCTGTAGCGGTAGCCGTTGCGGCCGACGTACGGGGCGGTGAGCACGGCGTGCAGGCCCAGGAAGCTGTCGAGCTGGCCTCGGTCGGTCGTGGCGAGCCGGGCGTCGTGGCGTCGGGCTGCCGCGTTGTACGCGAGCAGGGCGGTGGTGACGGCTTGGTCCGTGAGCGATCCGTAGGTCAGATGGAGCGTCGCGATGAGCTTGGCGAGGTCGTAGCCCATCGGGGCGAGGGACAGGTCGTCGGTGTCGACGACGGCGATGTCCTGCGTGCTGGTGATGAAGAAGTTCCGCGGGTTGCTGTCCTTGTAGAAGGCGCATGGTCCCTGGGCGGTCGCTTCCAGCAGGCCGAGCATCGCGTGCAGGGCCGCCTTGTTCGGCAGATACCCCTGCTCGTGGCGTCGCCGTAGGGCGATCCTCCTGGGGCCGAGGTAGTCGTCGAACGTCGTGCCGTCCTGGAAGTGGTGCGGGGTGTCCAGCGACGCGGAGTGCAGGTCGCTGGCCCAGGCGGCACCGTGGGCGTCGCCCAGCAGTTCCGCCACGCGCGGGAGGTCCTCGGGGCGTACGGAGCGGCCCTCGATCCGTTCGAAGGTCAGGGCGTCCGGTCGGATGGTGTGGAGTGCCGGCTGCCGCAGCGGCTTCGCGTGCGCGTTGAGCCACCGGTAGTGGCGCACCGCCCCCGCCGCGCGCTCCGGTTCCGCGTAGTGCTTGGTGAAAGGCGTGAGGCTCATGCCGGCCCTCCTCCTTCGTTCGGCTGGGCGACGACGAAGGTGATACGGGACCGGGTGGTCAGCGGCTGGTCGGGGAGGAATTCGTGCAGGGTCGCGGCCAGGGCCCCGGGGTTGCCGTACAGGCCGGGCGCGAGGTCGTACTTGGGGTTGGTGGCCAGGTACTGCGCTGTGTGGTCGTGGCCGTCGAAGGTGAAGACGTGCTCCTCGTCCAGGACGGCGATCACGTCGAGCGAGGAGGCGGCCAGTTCGGCGAGGTTGCCGCTGTGGGCTGCGGTGTAGAGGCTCTCGTGCTGAGCGGCACGCGGATCGAGGCCGGCGGAGGCGACCAGCTGATCCATCTCCTGGTAGCTGTCGAGGCCCTTGGTGACGAGCACGGCCAGACCCCGGGGCGAGGGCCCGGGCGAACTGCGCGACGACGTCCTCGGGGTGCGGCGAGTGGTAGAGGCAGAAGGCGGCGACGACGACGTCGCTCGACCTGTCGGGCAGGGGAGGTCGTGGAAGTCGCCTTCGACGAAGTCCACCTTGCTGTCGGGCAGCTCTTCGGCGCGCTCGCGGGCTTGGGCGAGCAGGGGAAGCAGCGTCCAGGCCGACGACGCGCTGCGGTCGGAGCTGCTCGGCGATGACGAGGCTGCTCGTGCCGCGCCCGCAGCCGATGTCGAGCACCACGCCGAGCCGGTTCGGCTGCCCGTGATGGGCCTGCACCAGGCTGACGATCGTCTCGGGTACGGGGCGGCCAGCGGTCTTGGCACGCATCAGGGCGCTGGTCCGCCCGGCCAGCCGCGAAGCATGTCCGTACAGCTCCCGCTGCCGGGCGGGATCCAGGAACGGGTTGGGCTCGTTCATGCCGCACCCTGACCGGGGGCGCGGACCGTTCAGGACTGCTCGGCGGCCACCTTCCGCAGCCAGCGGCGCGTCTGGCGCCGGTTGGCCAGCAGCACCACATCGGCGCCGGAGCCGAACTCCTCGATCTTCGCCATCACGCGGGGCCGCATCTTGCGCCGGTACGTGGCGACGTACTTGATCACGCCCCAGTGGATGCGGTTGTGTACCCCGTTGCCCTTGTGCCCGGCACCGTGCCGGATCTGCCGGGAGAAGATCCCGTACAGCGCCGCCACGGTCGACACGTCCATCAGGAGCACCGTGTCGCAGGCTTCGAGCCGTACCTGCAGCGTCGAGTTGTAGTTGCCGTCGATCACCCACCGCGGCTGCGCGACCAGCTCGCGCTGCACGTCGGTGAACTTGTCCATGGGCAACGCGTTCCACTCGTCGTCGTAGAACGCGGCGTCCAGGTGCGTCACCGGGGCGTAGAGGATCGTGCCCAGCTCGCGGGCCACGTGGGATTTGCCGCTGCCTCCGCAGCCGACGATGGCGACCCTCTTCATGGTGCTCCAGCGTAGAGAGGTTCGGGTGTCCGGCGGACCCATCCTCCGGGACACGCCCGGATGCTCCGGGCGCCGTGGTCGATCGAGCGGTCTGCATCAGGCAGCTCCCGCTCGGTCGCGGTGGCCTGGACGAGGCCGTGCAGGACGGACTCCAGGGTGTTGACCTGCTTGCTCAGGCCGAACAGGCGCAGGCGGTCCACACACGCGGCGATCAGGGCGGCGTGCTGCTCGGTGCCGGCGATCTCGCGCAGGTAGGAGAGGCGTTCGAGCACGTCGCTGCCGGAGCGCACGACCAACTCCTTCGGGACGAACCGGTCGGCGAAGCGGATGTCCGCCGGGGCCAGCGGCAGGCAGCCGACGAGCACGGCCTCGAAGATGCGCTGGGTCATCTGCCCGACGGCGGCGTACCGCTCGGGCAGCATGAGCACCGTGGCCAGGGACCGGCCGTAGATGCCGGCGGCGGCCTCGAACGGGATCCGGCCCACGAAGCGGACGTGCGGCCAGCGGCCGGTCTTCGTCCACTTCCCGGCGGCCAGGTGCTCGACGCTGGCGGCGGCCGGGGCGAAGAAGCGGTCGAAGGGCTCGTCCCGGTCGTACTGGTTGCCCACGTATCCGAGCGCGAGATCCCGAGGCCGAGCCGCGAGGGTGAGGGATCGGCCCGGGCGAGGAGGTCCTCGGCGACGGGGAAGAGCAGCGAATGCGCGCCGGGGGTCGGCGCGAGCGCGGCCTCGCAGACGCGGGTGTGGGCCGTGCGGCGCCACACGCTCTCGGCCCGCAGGGTGCGGTCCTTGTCCCAGATCACGGTGGGCACCTGGTGCCGAACCGTGTAGTGGTTGATGAGCTGGGCCTGCCGGTGGAGGTCGCAGGTGTGCCCCTCGCTCCCGCACATAGTGGTGTTGCGGCCGGGGATCGCCCAGCGCCACTCCAGGAACAGGGCGTCGATGGCGGGGGTGCCGTCGTCGAAGGTGTACGCGTCGCCGAGGTCGTCGCCGGCTTCGAGGCGGTCGCGGTCGGCCTGCAGGAAGACGATGTCGTGACCGCGGGCGAGGAGGGCGTCGATGAAGGGGCGGCGGTGGCTGCGGCCTCCGTCCGGAGTGTCGGTGACGCCGTTGCCGAGGAAGCCCCAGAAGCTGTATCCGATCTTCATTTGGTGATCCACCGCCCTTCGAGGAGCAGGGCGTCGAGTCCGGAGTTGGCCAGGCAGTCCAGTGCCATCTCGGGTGTCCCGCAGATCGGTTTGCCCTTGACGTTGAGGGAGGTGTTGATCAACACGGGTACGCCGGTCCGGCGGCCGAAGGCGGTCAGCACCGCGTGCATGAACGGGTTCTGCGCCCGGGTGACGGTCTGCAGGCGGGAGGTGCCGTTGGCGTGCACGATGGCCGGCACGCGCTCGCGCGTCGTATCCGTCACCCCGGAGGCCATGGACATGTACGGCGCGGGCTGGCCGAGCGTGAAGAACTCGTCGGCGCACTCGGCCGGGACCATGGGGGCGAAGGGCCGGAACGATTCGCGGAACTTCACGGTGGCGTTGAGACGCTCGACGACGCCGGGTTCCAGCGGGGAGGCGAGAATCGAACGGTTACCCAGGGCACGCGGTCCGGCTTCGACGGCGCCCCGGAAGAGTCCGGCGATCGTGCCGTGGGCGAGCTGGTCGGCGAGGAAATCCGCAGTCTCGATGCCCAGGGTCTTCTGATGGAGGCCGGGCCAGGGGTGAGGTCGAGGGGCTGGTCCTCGTAGGAGGGGCCGAGGTAGCAAACGCGGGCAATGCCGGCGACCGGGCGAGGGCTGCGCCGATCGACGTGCACGGCGAGGGCTGCCCCGATCGCGGTTCCGGCGTCCCCGGTGCCGGCGGGACGAACACCTCGTCGAAGATGCCAGCCTCGATGATCTTTCCGATGCTCACGCAGTTCGTGGCGACACCACCTCCCACGCACAGGCGCCGGGAGCCGGTGAGCACACGGGCGCGGCGGGCGAGGTGGACCATCACCTGCTCGGTCCGCTCTTGGAGGGCAGCCGCCAGGTCTCGGTGGACGTCGGTGAGCGGTTCGCTCGGGTGCCGCTCGGGGCAGGTCTCGGCGACGAACCGCCGGGATGTCCTGGGATAGCCCGAGGTGAGGGTGCGCGTCGGGAAGTAGCCGGGGTCGATGCGGAAGCCCGTGGCCGTCGTGCGTACGGCCCTGGTGAACAGGTGGCGGAAGCTGGTGGGGTCACCGAGGGCGGCCAGCGCCATGACGGTGCCCTCCTCGTCCCCCGCCGCCAGCCCAGGTGCTCGGTGACGGCGCCGTACACGTACCCGAGGAGGCCGGGTCGTTGATCGCTTCCAGGGGCTGGACGCGGGGGCGCTGAACGCCGTGGCCGTGGGCGATGGTGGTGGTCTGCCGCTCACCGAGGCTGTCGACCACAAGTACGGCGGCTTCCTCCCAGCCGGAGGCGGCGAAGGCCGTGAGCTGGTGAGCACGGTGGTGCAGAACCGGTGTGACGTGGGCCGAGGGAACTGACTGCCGAGGACACGCAGCCGCCGCCGGGTACGCAGGGCGACCTTGGCGAACCCGTGGGCGCGGGCAAGGCCCCGGTCGCGTGTCGTCGGCGAGAGCGCCATGCGCAGGGCGGCGGGCGACTCGGCAAGGTAGCGGGCGGGCTGGAAGTTGTAGGCGACGGCGTCCACGTCGGCGGCGCTCAGCTTGGCCCGGTCGAGGAGCCACCCCACGGCGCGGGCCGGGTAGAGCTTGGTGTGCTTCTGCTCGGAGAGTCGCTCCTCCTCGACGAAGCCGACGAGTTCGCCGTCCACGAGAAGGGCGGCCGACGAGTCGTGGGTGTACGAGCACAGGCCGAGGACGACGGAAGGTGTGCTCTTCATGGCGGCGGTCACCTTGCCCCGGCCGTCGTGGCTCGCTTGGCCGAGCGCCGCTTCAGCTCTCCGTACCAGGCGGTGAGGGCCTGGCCGAGGGTCCGTCGATCGTGTCGGCCGCCCGCCACGCCTGCTCGTGCTTGCCGTCCTTCCACAGCCGGTAGCTGCGCAGCGTCTCGGCCATCGCGTCCCAGCCGGGGTGGCCGGTCACGTCGCCGGCCTCGACCTGGTCGAGCAGGCCGGAGAAGCCCGTCCAGGGCGTTCGCAGGTCGGGCATGTTCTCGCTCGCCGAGAGCGAGGTCAGCGCGTCGGCCTGCTCGATGTGCTCGTCGTAGATGTGCAGCGAGCCGATGTGCAGGTGGAACTCGCCGAGTTCCGCGTCGAGCCACCCGGCGACCAGCTCGTGCAGCACGGTGTAGAAGAACACGTCGTACGGCATGCCGATCCACACGTCCTGGCCGCGCATCATGGTCGCCATGTGCAGGCGGCCGGCGCGCAGGTGGAACCGGAAGCCGAGGGTGCAGGGCACGTCCTTGTGCCCGGCAGCGTCCTGGACCGGGTCGTAGAGCTGGATCAGGGCTCGCCGGGAGCCGGGGTCCGCTTGAAGGATCTCCAGGACGCAGGCCAGTTGGTCCACCTTGCCGGCCCAGTTCCGCATCCTGGGTCCGTACGCCCCCAGGAGGACGCCGTCGTCGGCGAACTGCCGCAGCCGGTCGTTGTAGTCGAAGATCCATGAGGCGTCGGATCCGGACAGGTGCCAGACCGTCTCGGCGACCGCGAAGGCCGGATTCACGATGCGGGCGGGCGGGGCGTAGAGCAGGCGGGCACGCGGCTGGGTGAGCAGCAGGTGCGCGTCGCGGACTTCGCGGGTGGCCATGCCCCGGGGCTGATCTTCTCGCCGGACTTGGCCAGCGTGACAGCGCCGGAGAACAGCTCGGCCATGCTGTCGGCGGTGAGGTGTGTCATCGGACGGATGCTCCTTCGTCCTCGGGCGACGCAGCGGCGCCCGGGTCGTGGTGGGTGGAGTCGCCGGCCCTCGGGGCGGGTGCGGCGCGGTCGGTGATGAGGCGGGCGATCCGAGCGGCGCTGTCGCCGCGCCACCGGCACACCGCGTCCAAGGCCGCCTGCGGGATCGACGTACGTGCCTCGCGCACGCCGGAGAGTGCTTCGGCGACGTCACCGGTGCCGTCGCACCGGGTCGCCAGTCCGTGACCGGTGAGGTCCAGCGTGCGTTCGCCCGGCGGGCCGATTTCGAGGACTGGGATGCCGAGCAGCGCGGCTTCGATCCCGCACGTCGAGTAGGCGCTCGCCAGGGCGTCAGCGCCTGCGAGGCAGCCTCGTGCTCCGACCCGGGGATCGGCCACCGCGACGGGCGGTCCGCCGTCCCGCTTCAGCAGAGCGGCAAGGGCGTCGACTCCCTGAGCCGGGTGTGGAGCGATGACGAGCCCCAGTCGCGGTCCGCCTTGGCGAGCCCGTCCAAGAGGAGGTCCGCGTGGGACTTGAGGTGATCGGGGTTGAAGGGCTGGCAGGCCCACACCGCGATTCGGGCGGGCGCGCGGCGGCCACCCGGAGCCAGCAGCTTCTCCAGGTACCGCCGCTGTGCCGGGCGGCCCAGGCCAGCGAGTACGTCGAAACGGGGCTGCCCGAGCACGTGCACCTCGGCGTCAGGATGGCGCGCCCACGCTCGGCCCAGAGCGAGGTCCCGGTCGCCCATCACGATGATGTCGCGGCTGTGCAGGGCCGGCCAGGCAACGGATTCCGCCGTCCACGCCCCGTGCTGGACGTGTACCGAGTTCGCGCCGTGTCGCTCGGCGGCGTGAGCGGCCAGCACGCCCAGGGGACTGGTGTCGTTACTCAGGAGGACGGTGTGCGGCCTGGTGGTCGACAGCACGTCGTCGAGCCAGCTCTCCGCCCGCACTACGGTCCGCCACGACGGCTGGGTGCAGCCCCCGCTGGTCTCGACTAACACGGACAAGAGCCGCACGAGCCGCGCAAGTTGAACACCGTGGCCCACTACCTGGACAACGTGCTCGTCGTCGGGTCGGTGAAGGCCCTCTGCGGTGCCCGAGAGGGTGAAGAGGTCGCTCGGCGCCGAGCGCAGCTCGATGCCCGCGGCCGATCCCGCGCCGCACCGCTCCGCGGGATCGGTCGCGAGATCGAGCAGCAGACTCTTATGCCCGACGCGCGCCAGTTCGGCGAGAACCGGGGTCAGCGTGTCTGCGTGGCGGGAGGTCCACGACAGCGCCAGAACGTCTTGCAGCGCGAGGTCCGAGGGAGCGGACTCGGCGCCGTGTTCGCCGTACTCATCCGCGCGCGGTTGCGGAGCTGTGCGGAGCAGGTCGGGTTGTGCGGTGCCGAAGCCCCGAGCAGATACGCGACGCCGGACCACGTGACGGTGTAGGCCAGGTACTCACGCGAACTGCTCGAACGCAGTCCCACGAGTCCCTCGTACGGGGCCAGGGCCAGGGGCCCGGGGGCCGAGGCGAATGGTGCCCAGGCGTTCAGGGCCAGAAGCTTGCGCACGATCTCGACGACGAAGCGCCGCACGGGAACGTGTTGGACCTTGAGCCAGTCGGCTCCGCCCGGGGTGGAGGCCAGCGAGGCACCGTAGCGGTCGAGGGCAGCCATGGCGTCTTCGACGGCGACGTGCAGTACCTGCTTGTCGACGGCCGTCGCTTCCAGTTCCACAGTGTGAACGTGGTCGGTTCGCGCGTGCGCCAGGGCGCCGCTTCCGACGAGAGTCCATGTCAGCTTCCCGGCGTTGGAGGAACGGACCAAGCCGAGGCCGCCCGTCGTGCGGGCGCTCACACCTTGCTCCCTCGACGAGCTGCTTGGCGGGGAGGAGAAGGCGCAGCAGTTCCCTGGGCGAAGCAGCCATCTCGGGGGCGGGAGCCATCGGCTGCCCGTAGCCCCATCCAGCGTGCACATAGGCGACGCCGGCGCGTGCGGCCGACTCCTGGTCGACCGCCATGTCCCCCACGTAGACGGCAGCGGCGGGGTCGACTCCCAGGTCGACCAACGCCAAGAGGAGTGGATCCGGGGCCGGCTTCGTCCGGCCCGCTCCTGCGGGCGTACGGATGGTCGCGAAGGGACACCCGAGGCGCGCGAGAAGCGGGGCCGCACGGTCGACGTGCTTGGACGTCACCACGCCCAGCCTCCAGTCGGCGGCCACGAAGGCGTGGAGCGCCTCGACGATGCCGGCGAACTCCTGCGCGAGGTGCGCGCTGGCCACGGACTCCGCCTCGTACGTCCGACGGACTGCCTCGGCGTCGGTCACGCCCAGTCGCTGCATAATGTCGCCGAACTCGCGGCCCAGATGGCGCTCGTAGCTGCCGAACGGGAGCGCGACGCCATGGGTCTCTTGGACCCTCCGCCACGCCTTCCGCATCACCGGACGCGTGTCGAGCAGGACGCCATCGAGGTCTAGGAGAAGCGCGTGCGACGTGTGCTCGCTCGGCGCGGGCGGAGCTGTCGGCGATTCCGGATTGGGAACGTTCATGATCGTCCTTCTCGTCATGAGTGGCTGTCACGCCTCAGAGAGCCGAGGCCGGTTGGAGTTCACACTCGGGGTACTGACCGGGCCGTCGGCCGCCTCGAACGCTGACGGGTTTGTTGTCAGGTGTGTTTAAAGGGGATGGCAAGCGCGGCAGTCACGGTGGTGGTGGTGAGGAGGACCTGGCGCTGATCTGCCTCCAGTTCCAGCCCTTCTTGTCGATCCAGCGCAATGGATGCCTTCAAATCGACACGCTGGGCTCCTCGGAGGCCACGAGGTGGACAAACGCCCGGCGCTGTTGGCCAGGTGCACGATCACAGCGTGGTACTCGTCGTCATCGGAGCTGATGCTGTGCCGGTCGAGGACGATCACGCCCTCCGCCGTCTCAGAGCTACCGGTCGACTTCCCGCCAACCAGGGCGCTGCCGGTGAGGCATGTAGACGCTCCGGCTCGTACGAGAGGCTGGGAAATTCAGCGTGGGCACCGCGACGGCCACATCGTGGAGCCGAGCATCGATCGCGTAACCGTGCTGCTCGGCCTCGGCCTGTAGCGTGCCCCAGTCCTCGTCGGGTCGGGCTTCCGGACTCGGCACCAAGCTGTGCGCCAGCGAGCGCTGCGTCTCTCGACCCGGCCGACGGCAACGGTGCTCAACGCGTTGGGTCCGAGCCTGATTGCATCGTGCGGCAACATGGGGGTGCCTCCGTAGGGGTGGAGATGACCGCGTAGGTGGTTCGGCCGCTGTCCGCCACGCCCCACCGAAGCGACAAGCGGGCGACGAGGTGCAGCCCTCGACCACCGAGGTCACTGGCACCAGCACGTCGGCGCCTGGCCGGTGCGATGCTGTCGTCGGTGACCCGGATCCGAAGCTCGTGGTTGTCGTGCCGCAGTTGCAGGCGGACATGCCCAGAGCCATGGATGATCGCGTTGGACACCAACTCCGATACGACGAGTCGGGCGTCTTCTGCCAGAGCATCCGGCAACGACCACTGCCTCAGCACGGTGGCGGTAGTTCGGCGCGCCTGAGCGACGTGCACCCCGCCGGCTCCATGACCATCTCGAAGACGCGAGAGGTCAGTGGACACCCAGTGGGTGCGGTGCTGGAGGTGCTGGTGCCGCTGGCGCCATCCCCCGGTCGAGGTGGCGTTGTCCGATGCTTGGTCATGCGCCCATCGCACCGCGGCTTCGTGATCCGGAACAGGGGAAACCGGAGGGGAAATCTCTGTAAAGGGGAAAACAGGGGTGTTGGGGAGAGGATTGGATTTCTCCCACCGATAGAGGTCAGACTCATGGCAGTGGATCCGTTTGCCGAGCTGCTCCGTCACCTGCGGCGTAACGCGAAGCGGACGCAGGACGAGCAGGCCGATGCGATCAACGCCGCTTCCGGCCGGGCGACAATGACCCGCCGAGAGGTCGGTCGGTACGAGAAAGGTGACAACGTCCCTACGGACCACACCCTGAGGAACATCGCCTTGGCCTGCGGCGTCCCGCTGGAGCCACTGCTGCGGGAAGCGAAAGCCGCCCGCGCCAGGCGGCGAGAGAGAAACAAGGCCGAAGGGGAGGACCTGGACGACGTGAAGCGCCGAACGTTACTGGGAGGTGCCGTCGCCGGCGCTGCTGCGGCTGCTGAGCCGTGGGGCCGGCTCGCCTATGCACTCAGCAGGGGTTCCAAGATCGACCCTGAGTCGGCGGGCGTACTCATTGATCATGCGGCCCGGTTGCACGTGGACGAGCTGAGCGAAAGCGCACGCAGTCTGCAGGCTCGGGTCGAGTCCCACTTGGACGCAATCACCGCAGCCCTTCCCCGCGCTGGCACCCATGAGCGAGCGCTGACCATCGCAGCGGGAGAAACCGCAGCTCTTGCCGGGTGGGTTGCCTGGGATCTTGGGGAGCACAACAAGGCCGACTCCTATTACGGAGTGACCTCGGAGTGCGCGAAACAGGCCGGGCATCCCCTCTGCGCGCCCTGGCGCTGGGCTACGCGAGCTACGGCGCCCCGAACCCTGCGAAGGCGCTGGAGATGCTGTCACAGGCAGCTCAGGACGTGCGCGGGCGCGGCAACGCAACCGCCGCAGCGTGGGCCCTGGGCCGGTACGCGGAGGAAGCCGCTCAGTCAGGGGATGACGCCGGCGCTCTCCGAGCCCTGGAACAGGCGAAGTTCGCTTACGACTTCGCTGACCACACGAGTGAGCAGGCGTGGGTCCGTTTCGTGACGCCGTACCGGATGGACTCCTTAACGCTCTCGGTGTACGGCGAACTCAAGCGTCAGGAGCTGACGGCCACAGCCGACTCCGCGGTCGAACGCCTCGGTGGGGAACTGCCCGACTCCGGAGTGGTCGTCCTCGGGGACCTGGCGTCGGCACTTCTGCGCGGCGGCGACGTGGACCGCGGGGCCTACGTCGCGCACCAGTTCGCAGCGGCAGCGGAGTCCAAGCCCAACACCATGGGACGTCAGCGGGCGCAGGCCATCGCTGCCGGGCTCCCTGACACGGAGCACGACCTGGCCAGCCACCTGCTGACGTTCGCGTCCTCGTGAACCGTCGCACCGTGCACGCTCGCCAAGGGCGAGGCGCTGGGCGGCGTGTCCTACTGCGGGTGCGTCTCGTCGACCACCCAGGCCAGGTATGCCTCTGACCCTCCGGTCACAGGCAGCGTGACCCACTGGGGGACGTCATACGGGTGCTTCTCGTGTACCCACGCTTCCAGCGCTGGGAGGCGATCCGACGACGTCATGTAGGAGATCCGCCACTCCTGAGCCGCTTCGACCTTCCCCTTCCACCAGTAGAAGGCCGTGACAGGCGCATCGATGTGAACGCCCGCCGCCAGCTTGCTCTCAACAGCGCCTCTGGCGAGGGACTTCGCCTGCTCCTCGTCGTCACTGGTCGTCTGCACGATCACGATCTCGTGGTCCATGCGGCTACCTCTCCAGCTCGGGTACCGCGACCCTATCCATGTGTCCGACGCAGGCCAGCGGGTGGTAGCCGGCGGGAGACCGGGCAAACGCACTGATTGCTTCTGAAGCACCCGCGATCCCGCGAAAGGAGCGCCGCTTCGACATCACTGTGAAGGCGCAGCAGGTCGGCCGTGACCACCCGGTGGGCGTTGCCGGGGCGCAGCCTCGCCTAGACCGGTCTGGACATCAGACCCGCCTGACCCCCCACGACACCAGGAGCTCAACCTCATCAGGTGGCGTCGTACTGCTGGAGGAAGGTCTGCGCCGCCTTGTTGATGGCCTTCATTGGGTCTGCAGTGCGCTGGAAGTTGAACCACTCCCCTGCGATCCGCAGCCGGGTGAACTTCTCGTGGAGGTGGCTCTCCAACGGGAATCCGCCCGGCGACTGCCAGCGCAGCACTATGGGAGACGCTGACGCAATCTGGAGCTGCTTAAGGCGCTTCTGGATGTTCGCGGCAACACCGATCTTTATGGACTTCGGGTCGGCTTCGGTGGACACGGCATAGACCCACCGGGAGTCCATCTCGTTGGCGCTCTCCACCTCGGGGACATGTGACGCCCGGACCTCTGAGCAGGCCTGACAAACTCCTCTCTGGCCACCGCACGAGCACTGGCCGCAGTCGTCGCAGGGCACGCACGGTTGCTGGTTGGCTGGAGGTACCGCCTCGAGGTTCACGGAGAGGACGAGACCCAGGCCGTGGTGCTCACGCTTGTCGATTGCACCGACCGCGGTGAGTTCAGCAAGGACTGGTAGCAGGGCGTTCGAATCGGCCACGCCCACAACGTGGGCAATGTGGTCCAGATCGAAGGTGTCGCTGTCCTCGTCGACCTGTTGGTCTGCGGCGAGGACGGCGTATGTAAGGCGGGCGGTGGGGCTCAGCTCCTGGTTGAGAAGGGTGACGGCGTCGACGAGGACGGCATAGGGGTGGCGGCGGTAGACGCGGATGATGAGTTCTCCTTCGGCGGAGGCGGCCCGCAGTGTTTGGGCCGCCATGTTGTGAAAACGCCGGGCGCGCGGATCTGTTCCAGACCTGTGGGATTCAGCGCCCCCGGCCGACCGACCCTGGAGAGCTGTCGAAGTGCCGCCGCCTTGTGGCGGCCGCACGGCGCCCAGTCGGTGCCGGGCGAGGGTGGACCTTCACCCGCGAGTGAGCGAGTACTACGCGCCCGCGCCCTCACTCTTCGTACAGGTCCTCCCAGCGAAGGTCCTCCGAGTCGGCGGCCTCTGCCTCGGCCATCTGATCGGCGATCTCCCTGCGGATGGCCACCGTGTCCGCAGGCGACCAGCCCGAGCCGCTCCCGAAGTGCAGCACTCGGTCGTGAGGCTGGTACAGCTCCTCGCTTTCCAAGCCGCGGCGACAGGCGCGGCACTTCCAGGGGCGGCGCAGGGTGATCCACTGGCTGAGCCCGCACCAGGGGCACAGCGCGAAGTACGCGCTGGGCCCGTGAGCGGCGGCCCAACTGGCGTAGCCCGACCGGCTGCGAGCCACGTTAATGTCGCCGTGGGTGCGTTCTGCGACCCAGCCAAGGAGGACCATCTCGCCGCCGGGCCACGCGCAGGCGCAGGGGCCGTCGCAGCGGCAGGCGCGCGCCTTGCCCAGCTCGACGGCCTTTTCCTTGCGGGGGGTGGCTGGTCCCTTGACCTCGAGCCATGTCCCGATCTCGGGCAGCCAGAAGTCCGGCAGGTAATGCACCCCTGACGGCAGGGTGATTTGCTCGGGTTCGTACTGCCAGCGGATGCTTTGGGTGTCGAGGGTGCGGGCCCAGTCGGCTTCGAGCCGAGAGCGGAAGGTGGTGCCGCTGTATGCCGTCGGTACGGCTTCGATGAGCTGGCCGTCTGCGGGGAGGTCGGTCACGGCGTCTCTCCGTTCTGGGTCAGTTATGCGCGGCCCCGCAGTTTGACGGCTAACCTCGCGCTTTCATGACGCGGGCTGTCCGGCAGGTGGGCACGTAAGCGAGAAGCCCCTCTGACCAGCAAGTATGAGGTTCCTCTAGGTCCTTGGCAATCACCGAGCTCGCCTGCCCCATGGAGAACCGCTCCGCCACCTGCGATGGCGTCCCGCCAGGTGGTGTAGGGGTTCAAAGGGTCGGAATCCGCAGGCCAGGGACGGTGGCTCCGCCCAGCCGGGAGTCACCCCACCTCACCGAACCGGCAGGCCTGCCCGGAGCCGGGCGGCCAGCAGTTCGACGGACCGGGGTCCGTGTCCGGTGCCGCGAGGAGGCCGGCCAGGCGGCGGACCGCCGCGCGGTATGCCTCGCCGGTGTAGCGCCAGTCGGTGAGGACGGCGTCCCGGTCGCCCGGCAGGACGAGGGCGAGGGCCGTGTCCCATGCCTGGGCGGCATTCGGGGCCGTGGGCTCGAAGTCCGTGAACGCCGTGTGCCAGAGGTGGCGTGCGGTGGCGGCCAGCGCCGTGTCGAGGGCGGCCGGCCACGGGGCGGGGCGGGACATCAGCAGGCGTATCAGGTCCGGAGGGGCAGGGCACTGCCCCGGACGCCTCCGCCGAGTTCCGCCTCCACCTCCATTCCGGGGTGATCGCGATGCCCGCGTCGCGCAGTTCGGTGAGGGTGACGGTCTCGGTGAGTGCGGGCAGGCCGGAGGCGGGCACCTGATCCGCGATCCACTGACGGTGCGACTCCGCGTCACCCGACGTGACGATGTCCGGGGCGGGGTCCGGGGCTCGGTGCCGGACCGCACGGTCTGGCCTGCCGGGTCGGTGCGTTGACGGCGCTGGACAGCCGGAGGGGCGGCGGGGGCAGCGGGGCCCGCCGCGTCGAACAGGTCCACGCCCGTGAGGGCGTCGTCCAGCAGGCAGCCGAGCAGGCCGGAGGTGAGTGCGGGCTCCCAGCCGCGACGGGTGGCGTACTGGCGTGCGATGTACTGGAGCCCGCCCCAGGTGAGCGGGTCGGGGTCACTGTTGCCGGCCGCCGGAATACGGAGCCTTTCGAGGGCGCCGAAGCCCTCGATCAGCCGGTGGAAGTCCGCCTCCCAGGCGGGGTCCGAGTCGATGTGCACACCATGGGTGAGCCGCAGGGCCCGCACCCAGCGCAGCGCGAGGTCGGTGCGTTCCGGGCGACCGTCGGACAGTCCGCCGAGGTCGGCGAGCGCGTCGAGGGCGGCGGTCGTGGGCTCGGGCGGAAACTCCCTATGTGGCCCGCGAGGTTGTCGGGGTCGTCGTACACGATCAGGTGCGGCGGCAGGCCGCCGATGGCTTCGCTCGGGGCGAGCTGCCGGTCGACGGTGAAGACGGTGCGGTTGACCTCGTTGGCGACGTACTGGGCGGAGGAAGGGCTGGTGAGGAGGTCCTGGTCGGGGCGGGTCATGGACAGTTCGCAGACCAGCAGCCACACCGGAACATCGGGGGCCAGCGTCTGGAGGCTCTTGCGCCGTGCCAGGACGCGGCCCAACTGCTTCGGATGGAGCGCCTGGTTGGCGTGGGTGCTGCGGCGGGCCAGGGTGGTGCGTCCGGTATCTCCGTGGCCGACGGCGATATAGGAGTCGGTCAGACCGCGCGGCAGGGGCAGCGGGCCGCTCTCCTTGCCGGCGTACACACCGGGCAGACCCTCCATGACGAGGATCTGGTGCTGGATGGCGGACACCACCCGCATGGCCTCGTCGCGCATCGCCATGTCGTGCGCGTTGAGGAACACCCGCCCGGTCAGTGTCTGTCCGTCGACCGTGACCAGCGGATACGAGTGGATGTCGGTGTCCGGGAAGCGGGTGTGGTTCGCGGCCCTGACGGTGGCCGCCGGATCGTCCGGGACCAGTCCCGGATCGGCGGGGATCCAGGCCCCGGCCGGCTCCCCGGGGCGGGCGCGACCAGGACGGGCACCCGGCGGCCGTCCGGGGCCGCCTCCAGCCGGAGGTCGCCGTAGCTGAACCAGGCACGCGTGCCGCTGCGGTCGGCGACGATCCGGGCGAGGGCTCGTTGCGGCCGTCCTCGTCGGCGATCAGGATCACCACGGGCGTGCCGGGCGGCCGCGCGGGGTCGTGCAGCACCAGTTCGGCGAACTCCTCGTCCGGCACCGGGATGCCGCCCGCGAGCAGCACTCCTCGTCGTTCCGCTGGACCAGCACCGCGTGGGCGGTCGGCCCCCAGGGCGAGGGGTGGACGCCCCGGGGTCGGCGACGACGTCCATGTGCAGGCGGATGTCCGGGCGTCCGGTCCAGTTCCTGCCGTACGGCGCGCCGTCCTCGCCGCCGAGGAGGGTCTGCTGCGGGTAGCCGTGCTGCCGGGTCAGCCCGTAGGCGGCGATGGCGGCGAGGCTGTCGGCACGGCTCCTGCGGTGGGCGCTGCTCGCGAGGGTGAAAGCGTCGTAGTGCCGGGCCGCGTCCACCCGTGCGTTTGGTGCCAGGTGCAGCAGGGTCCGAGTGATGCCGTCGAGGTCCAGAGTGCCGCCGAAACGGGGTGCCCGGCGCGCGCCGCCTCGATCACCCGCAGGGAGTTGAACAGTCCGTTGCGCAACTCCTGCGTGAGTGGCTGGGATCCGAAGGTGGCGTCGACGAGCGCCCACAGTTCCTGGAGCCGCTGCTGTGCTACGCCGCCGGTGGGCGGGGGCGCGGCGGCGGGCTCCGTGGGCGGTTCGGGGGCGGGGTGCGGCAGCGGGAGCGGCGCGGGGGTGTGCGGCTGGGGAGTGTGGGTGCCGGTGGTGCCGTCCCACAGGGCGCGGACGGCCACGTAGGCGTCATCGCCGTCACCCTGGCGGCCCTCGGCGACGTCCCACAGGGCCCGCGCGCGGGCCAGCGACTCGTTCTCGACGTCGGTGGCGTCGACGGGGTTGACCTCGGCGGCACGCACTCCGCGCGGCCGGGCGGGCGCGACACTGCGCGGATGGCGGAGGCGGGGCTCGGGGCCCTCGCCGTACAGGCGGCGCAGCAACGGATACAGGTCCGGCTGGTGTTCGCGCACCCACGGTGGGCCGTCGTTGTGGCGCGGCAGCCCGGTGTACGGGTCAAAGCCGCCGTTCGTCATCAGGTAGACGCCGGTGAGCTGGGCGAAGAACTCGCGCTCGTCGCGGCTGCTGTAGTTGGGGGCGCCGCGCCGGCCGTCGGCGTCGTGGCTGTGGAGGGCACCGTCCGGCCAGGAGCCCGCCTCGCCCAGCCGCCGGGTGGCCTCGTAGGCGTCGGTGACGCGTTGCTGGTCGCCGGGATCCAGGCCGTGCAGGTGGACGGTGTGGGCGATCTCGTGCACGGTCGTCGAATAGCCGTCGGCCTGGGCGTCCTCACCGTGCGGAATGGTGGTGCGCTCGCCCAGCAGGTTCTCCTCGGTGACGGCCGCGCTGCGCAGTCCGGCGCCGCGTACGGTCTCCCAGGGGCGGCCGTCGTCGGTGAGTCCGCCCCGCAGATGACGGAAGGCGTCCTGGGCCGTCATGGCCTCGCTTCTGGGCACCACCACGACCCGCGAACCGCCCTTGAGGAGCCGCGCGGCGACATCGGGGTCCTGGAGCAGGCGGGCGACCTGGGTACGGGCCCGGCCACCGGCGGAGACGGGCTGCTCGACCCCGTCCGGCACCCGCGTCATCAACTGCGCGGCGAACGTGGCGAATTCGGCGGGCGTGAGCGCGTCGCGCAGGGCGTCCACCAGTGCGGGATCGGCGGCCAGCCGCTCCCGGTGCGCGGACGGCAGCAGCGCCAGCGCCGCGTCACGGTCGGCGGCGGACAGGCCGGGCAGCCGCGCGGCGAGCGACCGGACCGGGTCCGTGGTGACCTCCGGGAGGGCTCGCAGTTCGTCGGCCAGGGTCGTCAACTCGGCTCGCAGTGAATGGATTTCCTCGCTGGTGACGCCGAGTGCGCGCCAGGTCCGCTCATGGCGGGCCAAGGCTTCGGGGTCGAGGGCGGCGGAGTCGAGCAGTTCGCTGAGCCGTACGGCGAGAGAGCCGTCCGCGCCGTGGTGGTGGATGTCCTGGTGTGCGAGGACCGGCGTGACCGTACGCGGGCCGCTGTCGGCGTGCAGGGCCCACAGCAGGTCGAGGAGGTCGCGGCCGCGCAGGTCGGGTTCGGTGCCGGTGGCCAGGGCGAGGGCGGCGTCGGCGAGGGAGTCGGCGGGGGCCGGCAGGGTGAAGCCGTCGACGGTGACCGTGCCGGTGGGCGTGCGGTCGACCGCCGTGACGGTGATGTCGACGCCGTCCACCGACAGGTCGAGGACCCTGCCGCCGCCCGTGCCGGGCCGGATGCGCACCGAAGCTCCGGGCAGCGCGGCGCGGATCGCGGCGACGGGGGCAGTGCGGGGAGTTGGAACTCCACGGCGCCCAGCGGCCGCGACTGCCCGAACTGCACCCGGCCACGGGCGGCTCCGGCCAGCACCACAGGGTGGCCGAGGCCGCGCAGTACGGTGCCGACCCGGCGGGCGGTGTCGAGCTTGCCGGTGTCGTCGCCGGACGGCGTGGTCGTGGGGGCGGACGGCGGGGGCGGGTCCGCGGGCGGCGAGTCCTTCGGTGCGGGGTCCTTCGGTGCGGGCGGGGCCGTCTTCACCTGGTCGGTCCGTACGACGACGCCCAGCCGGGCGCTGAACAGGGCCGCCACGTTGGTCAGCCAGCCGGCGGCCTCCGCCGCGTCCAGGCCCGGCCGGACCGTCTCGCTCATATAGCGGCCGGACTTGTCGTTCACCACCCAGGACCCCCGCTCCGCGCTCCACCGGAACTCACCGGACACCCGGCTGCGCCCCGGCAGTGTCCGGCCCGCGTCCGCCTCGCCCCCGGCGACGAAACCGGCGGCGATACCGGTGTGGCCCAGGCCGTCCAGCGCCTCGCGCAGCGACCGGGCCGTCAGGTCGGGGTCCTTCTCCCGCATGCCGGCCAGCAGGGCGTCGAACTGCTCCGGTGTGATGATGCCGCTCAGGGCCTCTGTGCCGAGGATCACCTGCCCGTCGTCGGTGACCGTGTACAGCCACACCGCGTCCCGGTTGCCGGTGATCAGCAGGTCCGGGTCCACCTCTTCCAGCGGCACCCACAGCGGGTTCAGCCGTACGTCGCCGCTCCGGTCGCGTTCCTCGTCCTTGATCCGCTTCGGGAGGACCGGGTCGCCGAAGCGGTCGCGGGCGCCGGCGTCGCTGCCGTCGTAGTGGTTGACGCCGTTGTAGTAGACCTCCGTCTGCCGGGTGGCGGTGTCGGGTCCCGCGCCGCTGACCCGGCGGGTGCCCTCCGGGAAGGACCGCACCACGTCGACCCGCAGCTCGAAGGCGTGCGCGAGGAGGAGCAGGAAGATCTCGCCCTCCGGTGTCCCCCAGCGGTGCTCCCAGTTGACGACGGCGTCCATCAGCCGGGCCGACTCCGTGTCGTCCAGCGGGGAGGTGCTCTGGGTGTAGGCGGTGCCGAGGAGGCGGGCGAGGGCGGTGTCGTCGAGGTCGCCGGGGGCGGGCAGCAGGTCGTTCCGCTCCAGGTGGTCGAACATCTGGAGCGGGCTCAGGTTCTCGGCGTCCGCCTCCAGTACGGCCCTGGCGTCCTCCGGGGACATCGCCGGGTCGGCGGGACGGGCGGCCATACGCGCGTCGACGTACCGTCGTGCCAGGTCGGCGGGGTCGAGGGCCTCGGCCACGGGGACGCGCCGGATGCCGTGGTGGGCGAGGAGGGCCAGCATGCCGGGCCGGTCCATCCCGCGGACGCGGGTCCCGAACTCGGTGGCGACCGTCTGCCGGAACTGTCCGACGATCTGCGGGTGCAGCCGGCCGCCGCTGCGGCTCACGTAGTCCTCCACGTAGGACCGCATGGCCCGCAGGGCGGCCCGGGAGGGCCGCGTCCGGCGCCGGAGGTGGCCCGCAGGCGCAGTTCGCCGCGTACGGCGTCGGGGTCGCCGAGCCAGTCGTAGGCGGCGGGGTCGGTGGCGGCGAGACCGGGCAGCCGGGTGCGGATGTGCGCGGGGTCGCCGGCCATGAAGGAGTAGAGGAGGCACTCCCCGTCCCGGGCACGGGCACGCGCCGGCCCCGGGCCGGGCCGGTTTCGCTCTCCGGCGCGATGGGCTTCCTGATGTGCTTCGGGGCGGGGGTTTTGGTTTTCGGCAGGGGGTCCGCCGGCTCGGTGAGCGTGCCCGTGCCCATGCCCTTGGGAACGGGCTCCGTCGACTTCGGCGCGGGCTCCGTGGACGTCGCGGGAGGATCCGTCGGCTCGGTGAGCGCCTCCGTGCCCTTCGGAAGAGGATCCGGGTCCTTCGCAAGAGGATCCGGGCCCTTCGGCAGCGGGTCCGTCCCTCGGGTGCGGGCAGTGGCTTCGGGGTGGCGGTGTGGGCGGTACCGCCAGTTGGTAGTGGCGGTCGTGGAGGTTCAGGACCACATGGGCGTCGGGGTGTGACGCGGTGCCCGTGAGGGCCGGGTCCGTCGTCGGGGTGCCGGGGTGAACTCCTGGAACGAGCCGTCGGCGGTGACCACCGTGACGCGTACGCCGAAGGTACGGGCGGCGAGCAGCGGGAGCAGGTCGGACGCCGCGTGGTTCCAGCCGGACTCGGACGCCGCGTCGCCCCGGCGCAGCAGCTGGGCGATGGCGAGTTCGGCCCGTATCTCGGGCGTCAGGTCGACGGCGTACGGCATCAGACCGCCGAGGCCGTCGAACTCGAGGCGGGCCGGGGTGTCCGTGCCGAGGTCGAGGCCCGCCGCCGCGATCTCGTCCAGGGTGAAGGTGTCGGTGTGGTCGGGGGCGACGGCGGCGAGCAGTTCCGCGTCGGCGTGGTCGGTGAGCCAGGTGGCCATCCTGCGGCGCAGGTCGGCCATCGCCCGTGGAGCGGCGAGGTCGATGCCCTGCGCGGCCGGCAGGCCGGGAACGGCCCGTTCGAGACCCAGTGCGAGTGCGCGGAAGAACGCGTCGCCGTCCCTCGGCACGTCCTGGAGCGTGTACGTCGTCCCCGCCGGCGAGGTGAGTTCGGTGGCGGTCCTGGTGTAGCGGGGCGGATCCGGGGCTTGACCACCGGCTCCTTGGGCGGGGCCTCGTAGGTCACGGCGGGTGGTTCGGCGAGGCCGTCCAGTTCGGCCAGGCCCGCCGGGGTGGCCGCGAGCCGGTGCCAGCGGGTGAGCTGGTCCGCCGCGGACCGGACCCGGTGGTACTCGGCCGCGGTCCGCTCCGCCGTGTCCCGGAGCGCGTCGAGTTCGTCGCGCCGCTTGTCGAAGGCGTCGCGGGCGGTGTCCCGGAGGGCGGTGGCTTCGCCCAGGGCCAGGCCGGGCGCTCTCGCCGAGAGCAGGGTCGTGTCGAGCCGCGCGTCGGCCGCCGTCTTCTCCGTGCGCGCCGTCTCCAGCCGCAGACCGGCCGCCGCCCGCAGGGTCCGGGCGGTCTCCTCGCCTCGGTCAGCCGGGCCGCGGCGGCGTCCTCTTCGTCCCGCAGGAGCTGCGCCCAGCCGTCGTGGGCGGGTTCGGCGTAGGTGTCGTCGGCGAAGGCGTCGACCTCGGCCTGTGCGGTGGCCACGGTCGCGTCCGCGATGCCGTGATCGCGGCGCGCGTCGGCCTCGGCCCGGCTCAGTGCGGTGGCCGCGGTGTCGACGTCGGCCCGTGCCAGGCCGACGGGGCGATTCGCCGCGCGGGCGACCCGGGCCGCCCGGTCGACGACGGTCTGCGCGGCGTCGAGGTCGGCGCGCAGCCCGCTGGAGGCGCGCCGCTTCTTCCAGTACGCCTTGTCCGCGTCGACGAACGCCTTGCTGGCGCTCTCCACCGCGCCCCACGCCTGGGAGACGCCGTCGGGGAAGTTGGTGTCGGTGATGAGCCGCAGTTCGCGGGCCACGTCCTCCCGGATCCAGGTGACGACGTACGCCTCGGACTCCATCGCCTGCGGCCCCGACCGGGCTTCGGCGAAGGTGCCGCCCCTGATCCGGTTGGCCAGTGCGGAGTCCACGATGCTGCGGTGCACGTCGCCGACGCTCAGCCAGGTGGCGGGGACGGCGAACAGGAAGGTACGGCCGGTCTTGGGCTTGAGGTTGCGCGAGGTCAGATGGTCGTCGCCGACCGGCAGCACATCGCCGTCGAGGTCGTAGGGGCCGGGGACGAGGGCGCCGATCTGGTTGAGTCCGGCGTCGGCGGGTGAGTCGTACAGGAAGCCGCCGCCGGTGTTGGCGGACTGGCTGTGCTCGACGGACGACGACGTGCCGGCGTTCTCCCCGTACCGTCGGAGCACCTCCAGTTTCTTGCCGTCGGCGACCGTCAGCAGCAGCGCGCGGCTGAAGTCGGGTGCCGAGCGCAGGGTCAGCGCTCCGGTGTCGGTGCCGACGAGGGACTTCTCGGTCAGCCCCGCCACCTGGTAGCCGTCCGGCTCGGTGGTGCGGGGAAGAACGCGGTGACGGCCGTCGAGCTGATGCCGTCCTCCAATGCCTGCGCCGAGCCGGTGCCGAGGCGGGTCAGCCCGGTCTCCCTGGTGGTGCGCAGGAGTGCGGCGAGGGTGTCGTCGTCGGGATCCTTCCGCGCCCCCAGGTCGCCCAGGGGAAAGCGGGGTCGTACGCCTTCGTCAGGAGGAGGTCGACGGCCATGCGGATGTTCTCGGTGCCGATGACCCCGCGGGGGTGCATGCCGTTCTCGGGGAAGGTGAACGGCCGTGCGACACCGTCCCCGTCCAGGACCGTCAGGGTCTCGCCGTCCCGGGGACGGGCACCGGCCGGGGCGGGCCGGAGAGGGCGGGGTCGGCCGACGGATCGGGGCGGGCAGCAGCCGGGCGGCTCCGGCCGTGGTCGTCGGCACCGGTTCGGTCAGGCTGAGCGGCATGTGCTCGCGCAGCTCGCCGACGTCGGCCTCCTCGACGAGGGTCAGCCGGCCCCGGAAGCGGTTGAGGGCCGTCGACTCCGGCTCCTTCAGGCCCGGTTGAGCCGGTGCGCCGGTGTTGGGGGTGTTGTCGGCCTCCAGGGTGACGCGCATCCGGTACGGGGTGACGATCTCGGCGTGCGGTTCGGTGGAGGCCGCCCGGTAGATGGTGACGGTGGTGACCGTGTGGCTGGAGGCGACCGTCTTACGGTTCGAGCCCGTCTCGGTGTAGGTCGGTCCGGCGGCCGGGACATGAGGGTCGCCGGTATACGCCATCTGGCTGGTGAGGAGACCCAGGTCCGCCCCTGCGGAGGACTCCGAGTTCTGCTGGACGGTCTCGATCGCCCGCCGGTTCTCCTCCAGTTCGGCGCTGTGGTCGAGCCCTTCGAACACCGGCTTTCCGGGGAGCAGTTCGACGCGCACGCGTACCCGGCGGCTGCCGACGCGTACGCTGTCCCAGCCCCACCCGCCCGCCTTGACCAGGGTCGACGGGCCGGTGGTCGTCATCTCCCCTTCAGTGCCCGGGTGGCGCGGGCCGTCACCAACTGCCGTATCCGCTCCCGGCTCTGGTCGTCGAGCCCCAGCTCGCCGATCCGCCGGTCGAAGGCGAGCAGGACGTCCGTGGGGTCGAGGGCGTTGACGGCGTAGCTGCCGAAGGCGGCGCCGCGCATCCAGGGTTGTGGTGTCCAGGGCTGCGCGGTGTAGCGGGGACGGCACCGTAGCCGTCGTCGAGCAGCCCCATCCGGTGGGCGCTCTTCTCCGGCAGATGCCCCAACAGCCCGCCGGGGCTCGTCAGTTCCGTACCCGCCGCACCGGCGAGGAGTTCGGTACCAGGGCGCTGCCCGCGGCGGCCGTGCCGATCGGGCCCGTGCCCAGCCGGCTGGAGTGCAGCGCGAACCAGTGCTGGACGTCACCGGCCACCAGCACCTGGTGGGTGAACCCCTTGCGGTTCATGTCCGCGACGACGGTCCGTACGACGTTGAGGCTGTGCGTGCCGGTCCTGGAGAACGGGTTGGCGACGATGCCGTATCCGCCCATGATGCCGTGTCCCGGGTTCTGGGCGACGGAGTAGATCAGCTGGCCGCCGAAGACGAAGCCGGTGCTGTCGCTGAGCTTGCCGGCGGCCTGCCGGGTGCCGCCGAGCGTCATCTCGGTGTCCATGGACATCGGCGGGGTGAGGGCGCGCAGGCCGCCGACCGTCGTCGCATAGCGGAAGGTGCCCCACAGCTGGCCGTACGGCCCCTTGCCCAGCAGGCCGCTGCCCACCATGCCCAGCGGGCCCGAGCTCTGGTCGAAACTCGACGTCAGATACTGCGGGGTGAAGGTGCGGAGAATGGCGTCCCGGGTGGGGGCGCCCTCCTTCACCAGCTGCCAGGCGTCGCCGGACGCCGCCCCCAGGACCCGGTCGACCTCGGTGGCGAGGGCGGGCGAGAGCACCATGTTCACGATGACGAACGGGTGTTGGCGGAATTCCCGGAACTGCGGTGTCCCGCGGTCGGCGAGCCGTGCGGTGCCGGTGCCGTCGGGCAGTTCGAGGTCGCCCCTGGCCAGGGCGAGGGCCCGGTCGGTGGGCATGGGGGTGGGGTCGGGCTCGTCGGTCCGATACGGGTTGAGCGCCCCGTCGGCGTGCGGGTCGGCGTCGGGGGTGTGCTGGACGGGGATGCCGAGGAGCACCTGTCCGGTGATGGGTCCGCCGCCGCGCAGCCTGCCCAGCGCGTCCCGGCCGAACAGCGTGTTCAAGGGCTCGTCGAGGACCAGCAGTCCCGGAAGTCCGAGGCCGAGGCCGCGGATCAGGCCGCGGGGCCGCCAGTAGCCGCCGAGGCTCGCGGTCAGCGAGAGGTCGTAGCGGTAGAGGTGGGTGGGCTGGTTGCTCACCGACATCGGCTCGTTGGTGACGGTCGAGCCGTAGGCGGTCTCCGTCTCCCACTGCCAGCCCTGGCGGGCGCCCACGGTCAGTCCGAGGGTGTTGCGGGGCAGGCCCGCGAGCTCGTCGCGGTCGTTGTCCCGGCCCGAGAACGTGCCCTCGAAGCCCAGGTCCACGCCGTGTTTGACGCTGACCTGGCCGTCGAGCCGGTCGATGCCCTGGGCGCTGAAGCGCATGCCCTCATGGACGTCCTTGCCCTCGTAGCGGCGCCGGGTCAGCATTCCGTGCACCCTCAGGGTGTAGTAGAGGGTGCCGATCGAATCGGGGTCCCTGAGCCGGACCGGCAGGCCGACGGTGGTCAGCGCCTCCAGGTTCGCGGTGACGTTCTGCTGGGAGAGCACGCCGAGCACCTGGAGGGTGTTCTGGAGCGCGATCCGGTACTTGACCGGGTCGGTCCACCGGGGTGGCACGGGCAGGCTCTCGGCTGCCTGGAGGACCTGGTCGGGGTCGCGTCGGAGCAGGTCGTCGAAGGTGGCACGCCAGCCCTTGGGCAGGTTCGGCGGCAGCAGTTGGTCGAGCGGGACCACGAGCCCCTGGTTCAGACTGCCGATGGCCTGGACGACCCTGTCGGCGAACGTGTCCAGCAGGGTGCGGCCGACACCGTCCGCCGTGTCCGGGGTGACTTGGGTGCGCAGGCCGTCGTCGTAGGTGAACTCCTTCACCCGGTGCATGCCCAGGGTGCGCGGCCGGTCCACGCTCAGATAGGCCGGGACGTGCGGCGGGGCGGCGCCGTTGCGCAGGGCGAGCGCGGTGCCGTCGTCCCATCCGGCCAGCCGCCGCGCCTCGGAGCTGGTCATCCGGTCCAGGCTCCAGGTGAGGAAGCGCGTCGGCGGCCCGTTGTCACCGGCCCGCCGCACCCGTACCGACTTCACCACCAGGTAAAGAGCGGTCTTGGGGCCCTTGACCTGTCCCGCGGAGCGCATGGTGCCGGCCGCGCCGAGTCCGACGGACCAGGTCTTCGTGTACGCGTACTGGGCCGTCGGGCCGAACTGGAGCCGCAGGTCGAAGGGGGCCGCGCCGGGGTCGTAGAAGTTGAAGGCGGGTCCGGCGACGGCCTGCAGCAGCAGGCTTCTGCCGTCGGCCTGGCTGCGCTCGCTGCGGACGGTCGAGGTGTTGATGTCCCGCATCTCGGCCTGGTCGGTCTCGCCGAAGAGCACCGCCGCCCGCGGGATCAGCTCCTCCACCACGAAGACACCCAGCGGCGACTTCTTCTTGTCGTCGGCGAACAGCGGCGGGGTGGTGATACGGCCGCGCGCCATCGTGCCGGCGTGCCGCTGGAAGCTGTCTCCGGAGAAGAAGACGTCCAGCTCGGTGTAGGCGGAGCTGCCGGGCAGGGCGCCGATCTGAGCGGCCGCCCAGTCACGGATCGCGGCGACGGGCCCGAAGCCCTCGACGCGGACGAACCGGTACTGGGAGTCGCGGTCGAGGGTGATCGACCGGGGGATCCTGCCGGGCTTCGGGATCTTCGTCACGCTGTCCGGGAGGCGTACGAGGAGGCCCTTGCGGACGCCGAAAGAGAACCGGGCGGGTGTGTCCGGGTCGGTGTCGGTGCCCGTGACGACCTGTCCGGCGGCGTCGGTGACGCGTATCTCGTAGTGGATGTCGTCCAGGTAGGCCCGGGACTTGTCCAGGGTGCGGGTCTCCATCTGGTTCATCCGCTGGTCGGTGAGCGTGTAGCCGACCTTGTCGATGAAGCCGAAGCGCAGGGCGAGCCGGCCGAAGCCGCCGAACGCCGCCGCGCCGGCCGGGCCGATCGGACCGCCGAGGCCGTACTGGGAGTTGGCCTGCATGTTCTTGGTCAGGCCGAACGTGGCGGCCGCCCGGTGCATGCTGTCGATCTTCGAGGAGTCGCCGATGCCGTCGTCGAACGAGGCCCAGGTGCCGTAGTGCCGCGCCCTGATCCACAGGACGCGGGTCTGTCCGTCGGCGTTGACGTACGGGAAGGGGCGGCCCTGGCCGTCGGCGAGGGTCTTGGGCTTGTCCCGCAGCGTCTGCCGGATGTCGTCCAGCGGTGTGTGCCGTCGGCGGGGCGGGCGTCCGGTCTGGCCGCCAGTTCGCGGCCGATGGTGTCGAGGGCTTGTTCGGTGCCGCGCAGCACGACCGTGCTCTGGCCGAACGTGCTGGGGTTGGTGAGGAGTTGGTCGACCTCGGCGGCGGTGAGGCCGGTGGGGAGCAGTGCCTGGAGGTCGTCGACGTACGCGGGCATCCGCAGGCCGCCGGTGAAGCGGGCCGGGGTGCGGCGCGTGCGCGGGGGCGGTGGCGGGGTCATGGCCGGGTCGAGGAGCGGGCGGTCCGCGGGGAGCGGGTCGGGCTCGGTGGACGGCGTGCCGGCGACGGTCGTTGCGGCGGTCGGGGCCGCGAAGGTGGTGCCCGGGGTGATACCCGGGGTGGTGGGGTTCGCCGGGGGCGCCGGCCGGGTGGCCGTCCAGTCGCCGGGCTGCTGACGCCGGCCGTCCGGCAGGGGAGCAGGGCGAGGGCGTGCGGGTCCGCGGGGTCGCCCTGGGCGAGCAGGTCCACCGGACCCGGTGCGGTCCACACCCCGCGGCCGGTCCCGGTGGTGAGCGCGTTCAAGGCCTGTGGTGACGGCGGTGCGGCGGATGTCGTGGTGGAGGCGAGGACGATGTCCGCGGCCGGTGGGCGGGCGCCCAGCCCAGGATCCCGGGCCAGCAGTTCGGCGACCTCCTCGTACGGCACCCGGACGCGGACCCCGCCGGGGAGGGTCATGCCGAGGTGGTCGGGCCCGCTCTCGCCCCGCACCAGGTACGGGGCGGGCCGGGCGGTGTCGGCGGTCCACGGCATCTTCGCCCGGCGCATGGGGCGATGGCCGCCGTCGGGGTCGCCGCCATCACCACGGCACTGTGCACGTCCACCGAGTGGCCTGCCGTACCTGGCGCCCAATGACGCCCGGCCGGCTCCCCTGGTCGTCGTACAGCAGGCTCCCGGGGTGAGGGCGCCCAGCAACTCCAGGTGGAAGGCGCCCAGTTCAGCCAGGCTTCCCAGGTCCACACCGGCCGCCGCCGCACGGGTGACCAGCTCGAGCAGGTCGGTCCGCAGGGCCGGGTCCGGCTGGTCCAGGTGGAGCAGGCGGGCCGTGAGGGCGTCCGGGTCGGGGTGCGGCTCTCCCACTCCAGGGCCTTCACCGTCGCCCAGAACAGCTCGGCCCGTTCGGGCCGTCCGATGGCCGCCGTGTACGGGTCGAGGCCCAGGATCCGGGCGGCCTCGTCGTTCACGTCCTGCTCCGGGATGCCGGCGATCCCCTCGGCCACCAGGGTGACATGCGGCAGGGTGACCAGGTCGGTGAGGACGGCCGCGGGGTCCCGGCGCAAGGTATCGGCCGCCCTGGTCAGCAGCTCACGGTAGGCGCCGGGCGTCAGTTCGTCGTCCACGAGACCGTGTTCCGTCGCCCGGAGTTCGCGGGCCGCGCGCTCGAACAGGTCAAGGCTGAACGGGCCTGCGCCGCGCAGCACCGGATCGGCGTCCCGCATGGTCTCCAACGCGCCAATGCCCGCGAGGAGTTCGCCGTAGTGGCTGTCGTCCTCGATGGCCACCCCGAACGTCTGCCGCAGCGCGCGTACCAGCCGCAGTGTCCGCTCACGGGTCTCCGCGGAGGCCGAGCCCACCGGGCCGGTGTGCAGTCCCGCCGCGCGGGCGCGCTCGTCCAGCAGCGTCCCGGCGGGTTCCGGCCGGTGCTCCAGCCACTTCCTCGCCGCCCCCGCGAGTCGGTGTGAATGAAGTGGACGGGGGCGCCGTCCCGCACGCCGAGGCCGACCTCCCGGGTGCCGCCGTACACGACGCGCCCGGTCTCGTTGGCGACGTGCTGGCTCTCGCTGACGGCGCCCAGCGGGTCGGGGACGAACGTGTCGTCGACGCCCCGGCGCCTGCGGGCCAGGCCCGGCGCCGCCCCGCTGGAACACGCCTCCATCAGTACGGCGTGGTCCTGGGGCAGCCGGGCCAGGCTCGGCCGACGCTTGAGCATCCCGCCGGTGCGCTCACCGCGGGTGCGGTGGCCGGGGTTCGCCTCGGTCGGCACCTCGGTCACGCCCGGCAGGGCGTGCGCGGCGAACACGTACACCGGCTTGCCGGCGAACGGCACGGGTTCGGCGTCCCTGTGCCACTCCTCTGTGGCCTTGTTGTAGTGGTAGAGCGCGGTCGCCGTCGTCGCGTACCGGATGTAGCGCATCCTCTCCTTGAAGACACCCCGGCCGATCGGGCCCTTGTCGGTGACGATGGTGTGAGACAGCGTGTCCTGCTCCCAGAAGGGCGCGTCCGCCGCCTCGGCCGGGTCGAGCACCTGGCCGGGGTGCTGCGGATCCAGTCGGCTCGGTACAGGTACCGGCCTGCGCGCAAGGAGACGACGTACGGCCGGGCCGGGTCGTCCCGCGGGGTGACGTCCACGCCGCCGTTGGCCGACCAGACGTCCCTGCCGATCCGGTCCGCCGCCCGGCGCGGCAGGTCCAGCCCGCGGCCGCCGGCGTCGGAGACGAGCAGCACCACGGGCACGTCGGCGGGCAGCCCGGCCAGCTCCGGGTCGAGGGCGAGGAGTTCGGCGAACACGTCGAGCGGCACCTCGCGCGGGGCGCCGTCGTTCCCGCGCACGACGATGTGCCGGTGTGTGCCGTCCGCCCGCACGACGTACGGTTCCGGCTCACCGGGGCGGTGCCAGGGCGCGGTCTTCACATCGGCGCGGTACGGGCTGCCGTCGGACCGGTGCGCCGTCCGCCCGGTGTCGGTGAGATCCAGGTCGGGCACGACGGTGCCCGTCCAGTCCCGGCCGCGGATCCGCCCGTCGGGGGCGGTCAGGGTGTGGGTGGGCGAGCACGCCCTGGCGCCGGAGCTGGAGTGCGGCGAGGCCGGCCAGGCTCGTCACCGGCGCGGCGGCCTCGGACGTGACCAGCCCGAGCACCCGGGCGCGCTGGGCGCCGGTCACCTCAGCGGTATGGCCCAGGAGCAGTACCCGGCGGACCACGGCGTCCAGGTCGAAGGGGCGGGGCGGCATGCCGGGCAGCTCCAAGCCCACCTCGGGGTCGTCCAGGCGCAGTCGGTCGAGGAGGGCGAGGCCGTCACGGATGTCCGGGTACAGGGGGTCGGTCAGGATGTCGGGGCCGTAGATGTCCGTCAGCAGTTCCCGCAGCCGGGATTCCTCGGGGCCGGGGTCCGTCGCCGGGTCGCCGGTCGTCGCCGGGTGGTCCGGGTGGTCCGGGGTCCGGGGCGGGGTGTCGAGGCCGGCCAGCAGGCCGTCCAGATTCGGCAGCGGCGTGGTGAACCCGTCGGCCGGTCCGGGGTCGAGAAGGTCGGCGGGAGCGGCGGGCGGCTGCGGCCCACTCCGGTCCGCGAAGGTGGCGTCGGCCGTCGCGGGCCTGCCTCCGGCAGGGCGGACGGCCGTCCAGTCGGCGGCGACCGGGCGGCCGTGGACGGAGGGAGCAGGGTGGGGGTGTACGGCTGGGACAGGTCGACGCGGGCCAGGCCGACATTTCCCTCCGTGGCCCATACGGTACGGCCGGTGCCGGCGCTGATGACGGACCGCGGATCGGGTGCGGCACCGGTGGCCGTCTTCGAGATCGCCAGGACGATGTCCGTACCGTCCGCCGGGTGGCCGTTCAGCACCGGGTCGAGGGCGAGCAGTTCGGCGACCTCGTCGTACGGCACCCGGGCGCGGAAACCGCCGGGGAGGTGCATCAGCAGGTGGTCGCGGCCGCCCCCGGCCCACACGGTGTACGCCGAGGGCCCGCCGGGCGTGGTCCACGGCGGCGGTTGTGCGGCCACGAACTGGAAGCCGCCGTCCGGCTTCGGTCCGACGACGAGGACACTGCCGGTCACCATGGTCGCGTTCGGCGGGGCCTGCGCCCAATGGCGGCCGACCGGTGTGCCGTCGGTGCCCCGGAGCTGCGTCCCGGGGTCCAGGGCGCCGAGTGTCTCCAGGTGGAAGGCGCCCAGTTCGGTCAGGTCGTCCACGTCGACGCCGACGGCCGCCGCCTGCGCGACCAGGTGGAGCAGGTCCGTCCGCCGGGCCGGGTCCGGCTGGTCCAGGTGCAGGACGCGGGCGGTGAGGGCGTCCGGGTCGGGGGTCCGGCTCTCCCACTCCAGGGCCTTCACGGTCGCCCAGAACAGCCGGGCCCGCTCGGGCTCCCCGACGGCCGCCGGGCCCTCGTCGAGGCGCAGGACGCGCGCGGCCTCGGTGTCCAGGTCCTGGTCCGTCAGGCCGCCCCACCGCTGTGCGGTGGCGGTGACCCAGGGCAGGGCGACGAAGTCGGACAGTACGGTGTCCGGCCGGAGGCGTACGGCCTCGGCGGCGGCGAGGAGCAGATCCCGGTGCGCGTCGCTCCCCCGATGCGCGTGGGCGGCGCGGTCGAACAGGTCCATGGAGAACGGCCCGACGTCGCCCAGCGCCGGATCGGCCGCGCGCATCGACTCCAGCGCGCCTATGCCGGCGAGCAGTTGGCCGTACCGGCTGTCGTCCTCGATCGCCACGCCGAAGGCCAGCCGCAGCGCGCGCACCAGTCGCAGGGCGCGTTCCCGGGTCGCGTCGGTCACCGGGCGCGCGGGGTCGGTGTGCAGGCCCGCCGCCATGGCGCGGTCGTCGAGGAGGGCGCCGGCGGGTTCCGGCCGGTGCTCCACCCACCTGCCGCGCCGTCCGCGCGAGTCCGTGTAGAGGCGGTGCGCCGGCGACCCGTCCGGCAACTTCGTGAAGGCCACCACGTTGGTGCCGCCGTACGCCGTGCGCCCGGTCTCGTTGGCGACGTGCTGGCTCTCGCTGACGACGGCCAGCGGGTCGGGGACGAAGGTGTCGTCGATGCCCCTGCGGGTGCGGACCACACCGGGCGGCTCCGCGCTGGAGCACGCCTCCATCAGGACGGCGTGGTCCTGCGGCAGCCGGGCCAGGCTGGGCCGCCGCTTGAGCATCCCGCCGGTCTCCCGCTGCCGGGAGGAGTGACCCGAGTCCGTGGTGGTCGGTGTCCGGGTCGAGCCCGGGACGGCGTGGGCGCCGAAGACGTACACGGGCTTGCCGGCGAAGGGCACGGGATCGTCGTCCTTGACCGACGTCCGCGTGGTCGGGTCGTAGTGCCACAGCTCGGACGACTCCGTGGCGAGCTTCAGTGACGCGATCCGGCCCGGGGCTTCGGAGCCCTCGAAGACGCCCCGGCCGATGGTGCGGCCTCCGTCGCCGACGATACTGTGCGACAGCACCTCGCGCTCCCATTCCGGCGCGTTCTCCCGCTCCGCCGGGTCGAGCACCTGGCCGGGCTCGCTGCGGATCCACTGGGGATTCGGCTTCCCGTCCCCGTACACCAGGGAAGAGAGTGCGGCCGTGCCGGGTCGGGCTGCCGGAACACCAGCACCTTGCCGTCGGCCGACCAGACCTCCCGGCCCACCCGGTCCGCCGCCTGGCGCGGCAGCTCCAGGCCCCGGGCACCGGCGTCGGACACGAGCAGCACCACGGGGGTGTGCGGGGCAGCCCGGCGAGCCGGGGTCGCGGGCGAGGAGTTCGGCGAACACGTCGACCGGGAGCCGGCGGGGCGCGCCGTCGTAACCGCGTACGACGACATGCCGGTCGTCGCCCTCCGCCATGACGACGTACGGCGCCGGCTCGCCCGGCCGGTGCCAGGGCGCGGGTTCCGGCGCGGCCGGGCGCAGGCTGCCGTCCGACTGCCGGACCGCGCCGCCCACCTCGGTGAGACCGGTGCCGGGGGTGCGGTGTCCGTCCAGTTGCGACCCCACACGCCGCCGTCGTCGGCGGTGAGCTCGTGGCTGACGGAGAACACGCCCCGGAGTTCGAGGTGGAAGGCGGCCAGGGCGGCGAGGCTGCCCGCGTGCTCCACCGCGGGGTCCAGCGCGACCCGGAACAGTTCGGCGCGCTGTGCGTCGGTCACCGGGGCGGCGGTGTCGAGGAGCAGCACCTCGCGGGTCACGGCGTCCAGGTCGAGCGGGCCGTCGCGCAGCGCGGGGACGGACTGCCGGAGCTGGTCGAGGTGGGACAGGGCGTCGTGGAGCGCGGGGTGGAGGGGCTCGTCGGGATCGCGGGGCCGAGCACGTCCGTGAGCAGCCGGTCGTACCGCTCCTCGGTGGACTCCTGGGCATCCTGGGCCTCCTCCCAGTCCATGATCATGTCGAGTGAGTCGGGGGAACCGGGGTCCGAGGACGTTCCGGTCTGGATCCCGGACGGTGCCGGGGAGCTGAACGGCGTCTCGTCGAAGGCCGGCGGCTGTGCGGCCCCGGTGCGGACGGAGCGGTGGGACTCCGGGACGTCGGAGCCGACGGTGGAGGGCCTGTTGACCGCCGGGGAGGTGTCCGTGCCGTCGGTTCCCGGGGTCCTGGTCGCCGGCGGGTTGAGGGCGGAGAAGACGCTGTCGGTGTCCGCGCCGTCCGCGTAGGAGTTCCGGTAGGCGTTGCCCCCGTACGCGTTCGGGACCGGCGGGGGCGTGGCGTACGACGGCCGGGCCGCGCCCGTCGTGCCGGGAGGTCCGTACGGCGTGACGTTGCCGCCGGTCGTGTCGTGGCCCGGGAAGGAGGAGAGCGACGCCACGTCGCCGGGGTCACCGAGCACCGGCGCGGTGTCGCTGTCACCGTGGACGGACGAGGTGTCGGCGAAGTCGCCGGTGCGGGAGAAGGAGTCGCCGCCGGGCGGCCGGTACGGCGAGGTGTAGGGGAGTCCGAGGCGGCGTCGTAGGTGTTGCGGTAGGTGGCGGGGTCGTCGTAGCGGTCCTTGTACGTGTACGTGCCGCCGCTTCCGCTCCCGTCGCCGTCGTACCGGTTCACGCCGCCTGAGCGGCCGTTGACGCCGTCGGGGCCGAAGTCGATGTTCTTGAAGTAGTTGCCGTGCAGCCATTTGCCGCCGAACTCCAGCCCGGTGGAGGCGCCTTGGAAGATGACGGCACTGAGACCCGCGCTCAGGAACGTGCCGGGGCTGAGGGTGAACGTGCCCAGGAAGATGAGGCCGGTGAACGCTCCCGCGAAGGTCTCCGCCTGACCCTCGTTGACGAACGCGAAGGGAGCTCGAAGACCTCCTTCCAGGTCCGGTTGTTCTTGAAGATGTTCCTGACGACCGGGCCGGCGAACTGGGAGAAGAGTCCGCCGAAGAGCCCCGCGAACGCGCCCGCGACGGCGGACTGGCCGACGTCCTTCCAGTCGAACTTCTTGCGCCTGCGGTCCGGGTCGTCCGGCGCGGTCATGGAGATCAGCTGCGAGGCGAACGCGACGAACGCCTCCTGGATCGCCTCCAGCAGCACCGACAGCGGCGTGGGGATGGCCCGTCCCACCCGCTGGAGGAGCAGCAGGATCGTGACGCCGGTGCGCGCCTTCTGGACGGCGATCTCGGTGAGGGACGTACCGCCGGTGAAGATGGACAGGGCGGCGATCAGCGCCAGTTCGATGGTCATCAGGATGAACTCGAGGAGGATCTGGTACTTCGCCTCGGACAGCTTGATGGAGCGGTTGATCTGCTGGTTGCCGATGTCCCGGAGTTCGTCGGAGAACTTCTGCAGATGGTTCTGCCCGTTGTCGTCGACGAAGAGTTTCATCGCGGCGACGAACTGGTCGGCGATCCGCGGCGGGAGCGAGTTCCCGGCGGTGGAGATCGCCCCCTTCATCGCGTCCGACAGGTCCCTGACGTCGTCCGCCAGCCGCTTGTACGGGTTGCGGCTGTCGAAGCCGTGGTCCTCGTTGCCCGTGGCGACGCTCGCGCCCACATAGACCTCGAGGAACTCCCGCAGGGCGGGCGGGAACATGATCGCCATTCAGCGCCTGGTCCCGCTCGCCGAACCCTGCGCCTCGATGTCGTCCAGCGCCTGGATCTGCGGCCGCCGCACATGGTCGGCCTCGGCGGCGACCGCGTCGACCAGCGCCATGAAACCGCTGGTGATGGCCAGGACCGTGGCCGTCACCTGTTCCTGCTCACGCCGGACCTGGGGGCCGACGGCGTTGGCGAAGTCGTCGTCGCCGCCCTCCTCGCCCCACCAGCCCGAGTAGCGGGCGCAGCCGGTCTCGAACCGGGGCAGCATCTCGTCGCCGTGGCGCACCGCGTCGGCGAGGTGCCGGGAGCCCTGCAGAATCGCCTGGATGTCGGCGGAATAGTTGCCGGCCATGGCTACGCGCCCTCCTGGCGTCCGTCGTCCGTGCCGCGGACCGCTCCGGCCGGCCCGGCGGGCTCGTCCTCGTCCTCGTCCTCGACGATCTCGTCGCGGAGCCGGCTCATCGCGGTCGGCCCCTCGGCCACGGACGTCTCACTGAGCAGGGAACCGAAGACGGACTGCCAGTCGACGCCCATCCGTTCCGGGGCGGCACCCCGCGCGGTCATCCGGGTCAGCGGGTCCAGGGTGGCCACGACCCGGCGGGCCATGTCGGCCCGCGCCTTGTTCGCCGCCTCCAGGACCGCCGCCGACAGCTGAGGGGCGGCCATGGTCCGGTACTTGCCGTCGAGGAACTCCAGAGCGGTCAGTTCCCCCTTGGCGCCGACGCAGGCCCGGACCGACCGGTCCGCGGAGAGCGCGGTGACCGAGGCGGCGTCCAGCTCGGCCCGTGCCGAGGCGGCGGCCTCCTCCGCCGCCTTCAGGTGGGCCAACGCCTCGGCCACTCGGTCCTCCATCGGCCGGCTCATCCCGGTCTCCTCTCCCTCGACTCGCGTTCAGCGTCCGAGGGCCTGCGGCGAGCCGCCCTCGTCGGTGCCCCAGACGTCCTCGTCCTCGGCCAGCCATGTGGTCCGTTCCCTGTCCCCGCTCTCCGTCTGCGGCCGGCCTTCGCCCGCCCCGCCCATGCCCCCCATGGGCGGCATGAAGGGGGTGCTGCTGCTGGTCTGCGTGGACCGGGGGACGACACGGTGCTCCTCGTCCGCGGTCGTCGTGGCGGCCGTACGGGCGGAGCGGCCGACGGACGGTTCGATGACGTTCCTGGTGCGCTCACCGGAGCCGGCTCCGCCCCCTCGCCGCCGGCACCCCGCATCGGCGGCGGGTACATGCCGGGCGAGCCCGCGCCCGTGCCGGAGCCGTCGGCGGAGGCGCCCGTCAGGGCGTCGCCCTGTGGACGGCCGAGCGCGGAGGCGAGGTCGTCCTGGTTGTACAGGTTGTCGCTGAACACGGAGGAGTAGGCGGAGCCCGCCGAGCCCCCGGAGCCGCCCGGATTGTAGGCGGAGAGGTCGGGGGTTCGGGGAGATCGGCGATGCGCTGCCGGATCAGCTCGTCGATGTCCTTGTCGTCGGCGCCGATCCGGTCGTACTCGGCCTGGATGCCGGCCATCCGCCGGTCGTAGTCGGCCTTGGCGTCCTTGCGGGCCTGTTCGGCCTCGCCGCGCGCCTCGTCCTGTTCCGCCCGGGCGTCGGCCTTCGCCTCGTCGTACTCGGCCCTGGCGTCCGCCTCGGCGGCGTCCGCCCGTTCCACGGCGTCCCGCTCGGCGGCGTCGATCTCCGCGATCCGGCGGTCGTAGTCCTCGCGGGCGTCCTTCTCGTCGCGGCCTGCGGCGATCTCGCGGTCGTACTCCCGGCGGGCCTCGGCGCGTTCCTGCTCGGCGTCCTCGCGTGCCTGGTCCCGCTGCTCCTGGGCCTGCGCCTTCTCCCGCTCGTACTCCTGCCGGGCCTGCTGCTCCTGGCGGTCCGCGTCCTGGAGGGCGGCGTCGCGCTCGGTACGGGCGTCGGCCTTCTGCTGCTCGTAGTCGGCCTGGGCGTCGTCCTTGGCGTTCTGGGCGTCCAGCCGGGCCTGCTGCCGCTCCTGGAGGGCCTCGCGGCGGGCCTCCTCCTGCTGGGCCTCCGCCCTGGCCTGGGCGTCGGACTGCTCCTGCTTGGCGGCCGCGCGCTCGGCGTCGGCCTCCGCCCTGGCGTCGGCCTGCTCCTGCTTGGCGTCGGCCTTCTCCTGCGCGGCCTCCCGCTTCGCATCCTCCTGCTCCTGCTTGGCGGCCGCCTTCTCGGCTTCCTGCGCGGCCTTCGCGTCGGCCTTCTCCTTCTCGGCGTCCGCCTTGGCGGCCTCCTGCGCGGCCTTCGCGTCCGCCTTCTCGCGCTCCTGCTCGGCCTTGGCGTCCGCCTTCTCCCGCTCGGCCTCTTCCCTGGCGGCATCCTGCTGCGCCTTGGCTTCGGCGCGGTCAGCTTCGGCCTGGGCGACGGCGCGTTCGCGCTCCTTCTTCGCCTCGTCCTGCGCCTTCTGGTTCTGCGCGACGACGAACTGCCGCTGCTCCTCGGCGTCCCGCTTGGCGTCGGCCTTCTCGCGGTCCTGCTCGGCCTTGGCGTCGGCCCTGTCCCGCTCGGCGTCCGCTCTGGCGGCTTCCTGGGCGGCCTTCGCGTCGGCCTTCTCGCGTGCGGCCTCGGCCTTGGCGTCCGCCTTCTCCCGCTCCGCGTCGGCCTTCTCCCGGTCCCGCTCCGCCTTCGCGTCCGCCTTCTCCCGCTCGGCGTCCGCCTTGGCGGCTTCCTGGGCGGCCTTCGCGTCGGCCTTCTCGCGTGCGGCCTCGGCCTTGGCGTCCGCCTTCTCCCGCTCCGCGTCGGCCTTCTCCCGGTCCCGCTCCGCCTTCGCGTCCGCCTTCTCCTTCTCGGCCGCCGCCTTGGCGTCCGCCTTCTCGCGTGCGGCCTCGGCCTTCTCCCGGTCCCGCTCGGCCTTGGCGTCGGCCTTCTCCTTCTCGGCCGCCGCCTTCGCCGCGGCCGCCTCGGCCGCGGCCTTCTTCTTCTCGGCGTCGGCTTCCGCGTCGGCCGAGATCGCGGAGAGGGGCGGTCGTCCCGGTCGGTGATGCTGGTGTCGAACGCCTTCTCGGCGGTCTTGAACGCCTTGTGGATCGCGACGATCGCCTCGGCGCCCGCCGTACTCAGCCAGTCCTGCACGGACTGCTCCCACCGGCGCACCGCCTCGTCGGCGATCGCCTTCCAGGTGGTCATGTCGCCCGGTTTGCCGTACGACTTCTCGCCGATGAGGATCTCGTTGCGGAAGCCGGAGGTCGACACCACGTTGTTGCGCCAGGAGATGGACGCCCCGGAGCCGTAGGACTGCGTGTCGATGTCCGTCTTGTCGAACTGTGTGTCGAAGAGCTTCAGCCGGGCTTCCTGCAGCATGTCGTAGAGCCAGCGCTGCGGATTGCTCTCGGCCTTCCACGCCTCCCAGGCGTTGTGGAGGTTCTGCGCCTGGGTGAGGATGACGCGCTGGGCCTCGGCGAGCGCGCGGGCCGGCTCGGACGTCACCGTCACGTCGTCGATGGTGACCGCGACCTCGTCGCGGCCCTTGCCGCTGACCTGGTCGGCGTACCCCTCGTAGTTCCGCGCCAGTTTGTGGATGAGTTCCTTGAAGATGATGGCCGAGGTGCCGTCCCAGGCGTCGCTGCCCTCGCCGATGTTCTCGGTGTCCCACTTGCCGACGGTGACCGCGCTGTCCTCGAAGAACTTGACCACCCGGTCGAACGCCCTGGCCGCCTCCGTGAAGGTGCGCAGATCCACGTAGTCGGCGTCGTTCACCGGGATGCCGCGGTTCTCGAACCCGTGGGTGGAGTACGGCCACATCGTCAGATGCGCGAGGGCGGCCTTGGAGCCGTAGAGGTACTGGACCAGGGGTTGGTGTCCCAGTCGAGCTTCTCGCCCTCGCTGTTGCTGCCGCCCTTGTCCTTGAGCTTCTCGCTCGTCTTCGTGTAGCCCGGGATGATGTCGTCCCCGCCGGGCGGCCAGGACTGGCCCGAGGCGAGGAAGGTGATGTAGACGCGTTTCCGGTAGAGGCTGCTTCCGTCGGGCACCTCCGTACCGTCGCCGGAGGGGCTGTAGTACGGAATCGTGTAGTCGGTGTTGTGCGTCTTCCAGCCACCCGAGGAAAGGAATCCCGAGGAATACTGCGGACCGCCCTCGCCCTCCACGCGGACGTGGATCAGAGGGATGTCGTCGTTGCCCTTGAGAGTGTCGAACAACGTCTTCCGCTCCGGCAGAACATAGCCGGTGAGCAGGTCGACCGCTTTCTTCCAGTTGTCGTTGTTGTTGTCCTCGGGGTTGGCCATCGCCGAACTCCGTCACTCTTTCTGGTTGTTGCCGCCCGGGTTGTCGAGATCACTGTCGACATCCTCGAAGATGTCCATGAAATCGTCGGCGGTGATGCTCTCGAGATTCTTGCCCTGGCTCTTGGCCAGCTCGTCGATGGTGTCCCACAGCGCCTGCTCGAGGTCCTCGAACAGGACGGTCTGATCGTCCAGGATGCGCACCACCTCGCCCGCGCCCTGCTGGATGACCTTGTTCAGGGCACCGCCGCCGACCGCGCTGTTCTCGCCGGCCATGAGGCCGATGACGAGCGGCTTCGCGGAGTCGATCGTCGTCGTGGAGATGCTGTCCGCGATGAACGAGATCGCCGGGCCTGCGGTCGGACTGTCCTTGAGGATGTTCTCCAACGTCGTACGGAAGCCGTCGATCTGGTTGTTGATGAAATTCTTCAGGAATGTGCTGTCGAGGACCGTGACGGCCACGAGATCACCCTTCCGTCACCGGCCGACGTCAGCGGCTGCCGATCCTGATGTCACCCCACCGCTGCGACAGGTTCTGCTCCGTGTAGCGGTAGTTGGAGGAGATGTCGGTGAGCAGGCTGGAGTGGTTGGCGAGCAGGTTCTTGATGTTCTCGACAGCGTTGTCCCACTTGGCCTGGACCTCGCTGTAGACCTCCCTGTCGTCACCGATCCAGCTGTTGCGGAGTTCGGCCAGTTCCATCTCCAGGTTGGCCAGAATGCTCATGATCGCCTGCGACTGGCCGACCATGTCTTCCGACGCGCCTTCGGCATGGTTGTAGTCGACGTAGATATAGCCGTCGGAGAAGTCCATCAGATTCCTCGATTCACCGGGAGAATCACGAGAGTTGAAGGGCTACGGGTCAGCGGCGGCGGGCTCAGCCGGCCGACGTGCTGGTGCCGTTGAGCTCGTCGAACACGGCCGTGGAGCGGCTGTACTCGGCGTCGATGGCGTCGCTGGTGGACCCCTGCACCAGGCCGTGCTCCCGGAGGGTGCCGTTGAGCTCGTCGACCATCCGGTCCAGGTTGACCAGGATCGTGTCGACGTGCTCGTCCCACTGCTCCAGCAGCTTCTTGTACTTTCCGCCGTCCGCGCCGCCGTAATTCGAGGCGAGCGTCTGCGATGTGGTCTGGACGTCCTGCTGACAGCGCTGAACACCGGTGAAGGCCTGTTCCAGCGCCATGATCCCATTACGGGTCGCGTTTTCCTCGGACTGCTGCATGGCCATGAGAGAACTCCCTTGTCGGCGCGACTCACCGGTCTGCGGCCCCCGGCATCACCCTGCGGGCAGACAGGGCGCCCAGCGATCACGACTGACTCACCGGGTTTGCTGGGGTGGCCAGATGCTATGCAGGGCGCAACTTATTTGGCAATTGCCTGCGGAACGCTGAACTCCCCTATCGAAAAGCTCAATTGAGCATTACGCCGCCATTCGCGGTGCTCAGGTGAGCGTCACGGGGAATCCGGCCGGACAGACCGGACATCGGGGCCACCCGACTGAACTCCGAGTGACCGCGCGGATGCGAAGAATTTCCTTCCGGCCGACCGCCGGAGCCCCCGCCGGCCCCTACTGCCCGGGACAGCGCAGTGTCACGTGCGCCTCGCCCCTGGACGCCGACTCGGGGTCAGATCGGGGCCGCTGGGCAGCATGGCCAGCATCGGGGACGGCATCGTCCGCGCCTCGACGCCCTCGTAGCCCAGCGCGTTCACCGCCTCCTGCGACAGCAGCCGGAACTTCACCCCCGCGTCCGTCACCAGATACGTGGTGTCGCCCAGGGCGCTGCCGCTCGCGCTCAACGCCCTGACCAGCGCTCCCTTGCCCGCCCTTACGGCGATGGAGTCGACCTTCAGACAGCCCGGTTCGACCTCGGGCGCCGGGGCCTGCACGGTCTCGGGCAGGGCGCTCCCGGGCAGCACCGAAGTCCCCACCCGTATCACGGAGTCGGCGGAGTCGACCGCCGCGCAGGCCACCTGGCCGGGGGCGGCCGTGACCGCCTCCGGCGGCTTCGCCGGCAGCCTCTCCGCACCCGGCCTTGAGGTGCGCGCGCCGGGGCGAGATGCCCGGCCAGGGTGTCCGCGCCGAGCGTCGCCACCGTCGCGGACCCACCCCGTACGCCTTCTCGCGGGTGCGCGGGTCGCCCAGCAGGAGGGTCGCCCCGGTGTCGGTCAGCGGGACCAGGCCGTCCCGGGTGAGCAGGTGGTAGCGGGCGGCGGAGCCGGGTACGTCGACCTTGAAGAGCTGCCCGACCGTCGTGCTCCGCCCGCCCAGTTCGGGGCCCTTCTCCCCCGGCCGGGTACCTCGGCCGGGGCCAGGTCGGGGCCGAGCGGGAAGGCGTCGAGGAACGCCGCCGAGACGGGGCGCGGGGTGACGTCGCCGTAGCCGAGCGCCTCGGCAGCCTTCGCCCTGCCGTCCAGGCGCAGCCTGCTGCCCTGCCAGAGCAGATACGTGGCCTTGTCCGGGCCCGTGACCAGCATGCCCTCGTTCTCGCCGAGCTGCCTGCCGCCGGGCACGTCCTGCGGTGCGTCGGTGCCGAGGGCGAGGGTCGTGGTCGTCGTGACGACACCCGTCGTACGGGGCTGGACCCCGGAGCACACCAGCCAGGGTGCGGTCGAGGTCGCCGGTGCCGGGCAGGGCCTCGGGCCCGTCGGGGATGCCGATGGGTGTTCCGTGCGCGGTGCCGGCGAGGGACGACGTGCCCACCGTCGTCACGCCGATATCGCCGCCGGCGACCAGCCGGGCCGAGGCGTAGTTGCGCACCGGGCGCAGCCGCCCGTCCAGGTACAGGTAGCGGGCGCCGGTCTCCTTGTCGACGACCAGGTTCTCCCCGACCGCCACGAGTCGTTGCCGCCGGGCTTGATCAGGCCGAACACGAAGGCGCCCGCGCACACCAGCACCGCGATGATCACCCCGATCGCGGCGCCCCGGTTGGTGCGGCCCAGCGGGCTCTCCGGGGCGTCGGGCTCGGAGCGCAGCATGGCCGAGGCCAGCCGTCCCATGACGAAGAGGTGGGCCTGTACTTGGTCGCGTTTGCTGTGCATGTCGCCGTGTCTCCCGGTCAGCCGTTGATGCCGCGCAGCCGGCCGTAGACGCCCATGGACCAGAGCGTCAGCGGCAGGATGGCGAGGGCGGCGAGTGAGTGCAGCAGTTCGGCCGCGCGTCCCCAGTACGGGACGAGCCGCCGTCCGGGCACGGTCCACGAGGCGATGGTGAGCGCGGCGGTCAGCCCGAGGAGTCCGGCCGTCAGGGTGAGGCGGTCGGCCGGGGCGAGGAGCGCGCGGACACGAGGAGCAGCAGGACGACGCCCCAGGCGCCGGCGGTGGTCAGCGCGAGGCGCTGCCAGACGTTGCCCAGGCCCCGGCTGTGCAGCAGCAGGAGCAGGGAGAGGGCGACGACCGTGAGGATCTCGGCGAGCTCCGGCTCGGCCAGCAGCGCCGCCGTGCAGGGCAGGCAGACCAGGCCGATGGCGCCGTAGAGGGCGGTCATCCAGCCGTCCGCCAGCGCCGAGCGGGTGTCGACGTCCGTCGAGGAGTACGGGTCGATGCCCTGCTGGAGCTGCTGCACGTTGGTGGGCAGGGCGGCATCCGCATGCCGGACAGCCGGAACGACAGCGACGGCACGAACCCGCCGAACAGCACCACCACGACGGCGACCACGGCGGCCGCCTGCTGCGGCGCCAGGTCCAGGGTGATCAGGGCGGCGCCGAGCGCGCCCGCCGCCGCGACACAGGCCGCGCCGATGAACAGCGCCGGATACACGCCGACGGCGGCCAGGGCGAGTACCGCGCCCGCGCCCGCGGCGGCGGACGCCGCCAGCAGCCGGGCGCCGAGGACGGCGTCGCCGTCGGCGCCGCCCAGGTCACCGCCGGGCAGCAGCCAGCCGGCCAGGGCGAAGTAGGGAGCCGCCAGCAGACCGAGCAGCGAACCCGCCCCGGCGTCCCCGACGGCACGGGAGGCGGAGCCCGCTCCGGCGATCAGCAGCAGTCCGGTGGCCGAGGCGGCGACCGCCCGTATCCAGCCCGCCGTACCCGGTACGGCCAGCAGCGCGATGCCCAACGCCAGGGTGGCGGCGGCCAGTCCGAGCAGCAGCCGCCGGCCGGCCTCGGGGCTCCAGCCGTGCGGGCGGCGGCTCATGCCGTCGGCGATGCCGTCGACCAGGTCGTCGATGTGCACCTCGGGCAGCGCCTCGGTGCGCGGGCGCAGATAAAGCTCCTCTCCGTCCCGCAGACCGAGGGAGTCCAAGGTACTCTCGGGATCGAGCGGTGGGCCGCCGAGGCGTTGAAGTACCCAGCCTCCGTGCTCCAGGCCGGATTCCTCCAGGTCGTCCCCTCCGTAGCCGATCACTGTGGGCAGCAGATCGGCGACGGGGACATCGGAGGGCACGGCCAGGTCGACGGTCCTGGCCGGTGCGCGTACGGTGACGCGGCACAGGCTCGCCGTCTGAATCTCAGTCATGGGTTCGGGTTTCACACTTTCTGGCGGACCACGGCATTCGCGGTGGCTGGAAGGTGGCAGCGGCACACCGGTCGGTCGCCGAACGCGACGGAATAGTCGGACGGGGCATGCGCCGACGAGTTTGACCCGCCGCCGGGCTTTTCGCAACACCACCGCGGGAGTTCGGCGTCAGGGAACCCCTGGTAATTCTCCCGCCGCCGTCGTGCGGGAATCCGACTCGTTACGACATTACCCGCGACGTTCTCGCGACGTTACCGCGGAATTCCTTCCGAAATCGTTGAGGAGGACGTTCGTTGAGCGTGATCCTGTTCCGCCGCCCGGCCCGCCGCAAAGGGCCGGAAATGCCGTCGGGGGAACTGAGTCTTCAGGAGCCGCCCACGCTTCCGGAGGTCGTTCCGGACAGTTCGGCGGTGTGGACGTATCTGCCGATGGCGCTGATGTCGGTGTCCATGATGCTGATGTTCATGCGGCCGGGGATGAGCCGCGGCAGCGGCGGATTCATCTATATCGCGCTCGGTGTGATGGTGGTCGCGTCGGCGGGCATGATGCTCGGCCAGGTCATGCGGCGCAACGGCGAACGCAAGCAGCGGATGAAGGGCGAGCGCCGCGACTATCTGCGCTATCTGCGGCAGACCCGGCGCATCGTGCGCACGTCCATCGTCGAGCAGCAGCGCGCGCTGGCCTGGCGGCACCCGGAGCCCGACGCGCTGTCGTCGCTGGTGCGCAGCACCCGGCTGTGGGAACGGCGGTCGTCCGACGAGGACTTCGGCGAGGTGCGGATGGGCGTGGGCGACCAGCGGCTCGCGATGAAGCTGACGCCGCTGTCGACCAAGCCCGTCGAGGACCTGGAGCCGCTGTCGGCGCACGCGCTGCGCAGCTTCACCCGCGCCTACTCCACCGTCCGCGACCAGCCCATCGCGATCTATCTGCGGGCCTGGTCGAAGGTGCTGTTCCGTGGCGACGAGGAGCGGATACGGGCCCAGGTGCGGGCGCTGCTCGCGCAGTTGGCGGTGTTCCACTCCCCGACGACCTGTGGATCGCGCTGTGCGTGTCGGACGAGCGGCGCTCCGAGTGGGAGTGGGCGAAGTGGCTGCCGCACAGTCTGCACCGGCACGAGGAGGACGGCGCCGGGCCCGCCCGTATGATCGCGTCGGCCTTCACCGAGCTGGAGAACCTGCTCGGCGCCGAGTTCCTGGAGCGGCCGGGCGCCGACCCGGACGCGGCCTTGGGACGTGAGGAGCCGTACACGGTCGTCGTGATCGACGGCTGCACCGTGCCGGCGGGGCACCGCTTCGACGGGCACGGCTTCCGCAACGCGGTGGTCCTCGACCTCACCGGGGCGCTCGCCTGGAAGCCGGGGCGGACCACGCTGCGGCTGGAGGTGGACGAGGGCGGGGTCGCGCTGGTGCGCACCGACCGGGACCGCAAGGAGCAGTCGACGGTGCTCGGCCGGCCCGACGAACTGGGCACGGTGGGCGCGCTGGCGCTGGCCCGGCTGCTGGCGCCGTACCGGATGAGCATGGGCGGCGACGAATCGAAGCCGCTCGCCAACGACGTCGAGCTGACCTCGCTGCTGAACATCCCCGATCTGCACCGGCACGACCCGGCCACGCTGTGGGAGAGGGCGACCGGGAGCGCCCGGCTGCGGGTGCCGATCGCGGTGAGCGGCGAGGGCAGGCCCGTGGAGCTGGACATCAAGGAGTCCGCGCAGGGCGGTACCGGGCCGCACGGCATGCTGATCGGCGCGACCGGCTCCGGCAAGAGCGAGCTGCTGCGCACGCTGGTGCTGGGCCTCGCGCTGACGAACTCCTCCGAGACGCTGAACTTCGTCCTCGTCGACTTCAAGGGCGGTGCGACCTTCCTCGGCCTGGACGAACTCCCGCACACCTCCGCGGTCATCACCAACCTCGCCGACGAGGTGGCGCTGGTGGCCCGGATGCAGGACGCCCTGCACGGGGAGCTGATCCGGCGCCAGGAACTGCTGCGGGCGGCCGGGAACTACACGTCCGCGCTGGAGTACGAGAAGGCGCGGCAGTCCGGTACGCCGTTGCAGCCGCTGCCGAGCCTGTTCGTGGTGGTCGACGAGTTCAGCGAACTGCTGGCCTCGCACCGCGACTTCATGGAGCTGTTCGTGATGATCGGCCGGCTCGGGCGCAGTCTCGGCGTGCATCTGCTGCTGGCCTCGCAGCGGCTGGACGAGGGCCGGATGCACCAGTTGGAGAGCCATCTGTCGTACCGGATCGGTCTGCGGACGTTCTCCGCGATGGAGAGCCGGGGTGTGCTCGGGGTGCCGGACGCGTACGAGCTGCCGGCGCAGCCGGGTGCCGGGTTCCTCAAGAGCGGTGTCGACGCGCTGACCCGGTTCCGGGCCGCGTATGTGTCGGGGCCGTACCAGCGGCGGCGGGCCGTGGCGCAGGCGCAGGTGGCGCGGCAGGTGGTGCCGTGGACCGCGGAGTGGGTGGTGCCGCGCGCCCCCGCCGATCCGGACCCGGCGGGCGGCTTCGACGAGCCGGAGCCGGACACCCCGGGTGAGGGGACGGCGGGGAGGGGACGCTGCTGTCGGTGGCGCTGGACCGGCTGCGCGGTTCGGGGCCGCCCGCCCACCAGGTGTGGCTGCCGCCGCTGGGCCGGCCGGCCACCCTGGACCAGATCCTGCCCCGCTGGCCCCCGATCCGCGGTACGGCCTCACCACGGCGGACTGGCCGTCGCGGGGCCGGCTCACCGTGCCCGTGGGGTCGTGGACCGGCCCTTCGACCAGCTTCGGGACCTGCTGACGGTGGACCTGTCGGCGGCCGGCGGCCATGTCGGGATCGCCGGCGGGCCGCAGAGCGGCAAGAGCACCCTGCTGCGGACCCTCATCACCGCGCTGGCCCTCACCCACACCCCGCGCGAAGTCCAGTTCTACTGCCTCGACTTCGGCGGCGGCACGCTGGCCGCGCTCGACGAGCTGCCCCATATGAGCGGGGTCGCGGCGCGGGTCGACACCGAGCGGGTGGGCCGTACGATCGCGGAGGTCACGACGCTGCTGGCGCGGCGGGAGCGGTTCTTCCTGGAGCACGGCATCGACTCCATGGCGACGTACCGCAAGCGGCGGGCGGCCGGGGAGTTCCCCGACGAGCCGCACGGGGACGTGTTCCTCGTCATCGACGGCTGGGCCACCGTGCGCCAGGACTTCGACCGGCACATCCCCACGTTCAACGCCCTGGCCGCGCGCGGGCTCAACTACGGCGTCCATCTGATCGTCACCACCGCCCGCTGGGTGGAGCTGTCGTCGTCCGTGCGCGACCAGACGGGGACGCGGCTCGAGCTGCGGATGGGTGATCCGATGGACTCCCAGATCGACTCCCGGAAGGCGGCTTCGGTGCCGCGCAGCGCGGGGCGCGGGCTCACCTCGGAGAAGCTGCACTATCTGTCCGCGCTGCCGCGCGTCGACGGGGTCGAGGACTGCGACGACCTCGCGGAGGGGTCGCGGGACTGGTCGCCGCGATCGCGGAGAACTGGACCGGCCCGACGGCTCCGCGTGTGCGGATGCTGCCGGCGAAGCTGCCGGTCGAGCAACTGCCGGAGCCGGAGGGCGAGAACGGGCTGCGGATCGCCATCGGTCTGGACGAGAACGAACTCGAGCCGGTGTGGCACGACTTCACCGAGAACCCGCATCTGATCGTGGTCGGCGACACGGAGAGCGGCAAGACGAATCTGCTGCGGCTGGTGGCGCGGGGCATCACCGAGCGGTACACGCCGTCCGAGGCGCGGATCATGACGGTGGACTACCGGCGGGAGCTGGTGGAGAGCGTTCCGGAGGCGTACCGGCTGGGGCACGCGGTCTCCTCGACATGCTGCGGGAGCTGGTGGACGGGGCGGCGCGGGCGGTCAAGCAGCGGGTCCCGGGGAGGACATCGCGCCGTCGCGGATGCGGTTGTGCGACTGGTGGCAGGGGCCTCGGCTGTTCATCCTCGTCGACGACTACGACATGGTCGGGGGCGGGCCGATGACACAGCCGTTCGCTCCGCTGCTGGATCATCTGGCGCTGGGGCACGAGGTGGGGTTGCACCTCGTGGTGGCGCGGTCGTCCGCGGGGGCGGGGCGGGGGTTGAACGAGGCGCTGCTGCGGCGGTTGCAGGAGGTGAACACGCCGGGGCTGCTGATGTCGTGCCCGCCGAGCGAGGGGTATCTGTTCGGGAGTGTGAAGGGGCGGGAGCTTGTTCCGGGGCGGGCGGTGCGGATCGCTCGGCGGAAGACCTTGCAGGTGCAGACGGGGCTTGTCGGGGACGCGCTGTGATGTGGGCGCGGGGGTTGTGCTTGTGGGGTGCGGCTCGCTGTAGCGGGGCGGGGGGACATTGCGCAGCCCGGCGCCAGCGGGTGCCGTCGCGCCCACCCGTGCCGCCCCAGCGGCACGACTGCCCGCGGGAGCGGGGGCAGGGGTGCGGTTGTGTGCGGGAGCGGGGGCGGAGGCGCGGATGGCCGCGGGAGCGGGGGCGGAGGGGGCCTTGTCAGGGGTTGTTGGGGGGCGCCAGTTTCTGGTGCGGCCTCGGGGGATTACCGCTGCCAGGGCCGCGAGGAGGAGGACCGCTGCCAGGGCTGTCGCCGCGATGGTGAGGGAGCGGGTTCGGGGGCGGGGTTGGGCGGGGGTGGCATTTCGGCCGGGGCCTCGGGGGCCGCGTGGGACGTCGTCCTGTCCTGGAGGAGGGACAGGGACGCGTACGGGTCCAGGCGGGGGATGTCGGACGGGTAGGCCGTGTCGAGGAGCCGGCGGGTGACCTCGGGTGCCGTGAGGTCGGGGTGGTAGGCGCGTACGAGCGCCGCGGCGCCCGCGACGGCCGCCGCGGCCAGCGAGGCACCGGAGCCGATGTAGTGCCCGGAGCCCTCGGGCGCGACGCTGACCATCTCGCTGCCGGGCGCCGACAGGGCGGGCCGGTAGGCGGGCGGCGCGCTCTTCTGCCGTACGCCACTGGGCCCGAAGTCCACCACGGCGAGCGCGTCCGGCGCGGCGGCCGGCCAGTACGGCCCTCCGGCGGCTCGCCGTCCGGCCCGAGCTCCTCGCGGGGCACGGCGTCGGGGGCGGCCGGGGCGACGACCAGCGCGTCACGCCGGGTGGCGTGGGCGACGGCGGCGGTGATCCGGGAGCCGACGGGCAGGACCTGGCCCACGTAGATGACCCGCGCGCCGCGGTCCGCCGCCGTACGGATGCCGTCGGCGACCCGCTCGGCCGAGGGGACCCCGCGGTCGTCCGTGCCCCGCAGGGCGAGGATCTCCGCCTCCGGGGCGATCCCGGTGATGCCGCTGCCCTGCTGCGGCGCCGCCGCGATCAGGCCGGCGGCGAACGTGCCGTGGCCGACGCAGTCCTGGTTCGCGTCGCCGACGTGGGTGACCCGGCCGGCCAGGCTGGGCACTCCGGCGGCGACCCCGCTGTCGACCACCGCGACGGTGACCCCGGCACCCCGGGAGATCCGCTGGGTCCGGGACAGCCCGAGCGCCCTCTGCGACCACGCCGCCCCGGTGGCCGTCCGGTCCGACGCCCCGGTGCACGCGTTGGCCTCGCCGAGCCGGACGGGCAGGGGTGGCAGCAGCGTGGCCCTGGCTCGTCGGCGCCCGGCAGCACGGCCGGCGCGGCGAGCGCCGGACCGCCCGCGACCGGCAGCACCGCCACGGCGACCGCCAGCACCAAGCCCGCACCCCGACGTTTCATGACATTCCGCATACCGCGCATGATATGCCCACAACATGCTCGGCGCACAACGCCAACTACCGCAGAGCACAAGGAGGTTCGAGGCGTGGCACGCCACATACTCACCGTCGGCCCGGAACGGTCGGACGGCTTCCAGACGATCGGTGAGGCCCTGGCCCAGGCGCGTACCGGGGCGGTGATCCGGGTCCGTCCCGGCCGCTACGCCGAGAACCTGGTCATCCGGCACCGGGTGACGATCGTCGGCGAGGGCGAGCCGGGCACCGTCGAGCTCTGCCCGCGCGACGGCACCGCCGTCACCCTCATGGCCGACGCCGTGATGCTGAGCGCCCTCACCCTCCGGGGCCGTGACAAGGAGGCCGCGGTCGTCGACGTACCGGCCGGTCAGGCCGCCCTGGACGACTGCACCGTCACCGGTTCCGGGTGGACGGCGCTGCTGGTCCGCGGCAAGGGCTCGCTGGCCGCGCGCGGCTGCCGGATCGCCAACCCGGGCGGCGCCGGACTGGTCGACTCGTCGGAGAGCGAGAGCGTCGTCGAGGACTGCACGTTCGAGAACTTCGGCACCTCCGCGGTGGTGCTCGGGGAGACGGCCGGGCCGCTGATCCGCGACTGCCGCATCCGGGGCGCGCGGGCCAACGGCGTCCTCGCGAGCGGTGAGGCCCGGGGCGTCGTGGAGGGCTGCGACATCTCCGGCACCGACAAGCCGGCCATCGCCCTGGAGGGCCACAGCTCGACGCGCGTGCTGCGCTGCGCCGTGCACCACACCTCGGTCGGTCTGCTGGTGACCAGCATGTCCCGTCCGGAGATCGAGGAGACCTCCTTCGAGTCGATCGCGCAGAGCGGCATCGTCATCTCCGGCGGGGCCGACCCGGTGCTGAGCGGCTGTGTCACCCGGCGTACCAAGACCAGCGGGCTGCTGGTCCTGGACCGTTCGCGCGGCACGCTCGAGGGCTGCTCGTTCCACGGCTCCACCGAGGCCGCCGTTCGGGTCGTCGAGGGCAGCGCCCCGCTGCTGCGGGACACCGTGGTGAGCGACTGCGCCGACCCCGCCGGGGCGGTGCAGCTGTGGGACGACTCCACGGCCGAGTTCGAGCGTCTGGAGGTCCTGGACGCGGCCGGTGTCGGCGTCTCCGTGCGCACCGCCGCCAATCCGCTGCTGCGCCGCGCCCGGATCACCGGCGCCGGCGGTCACGGCGTCGAGTTCACCGACGACGGCCGCGGCCGGCTCGAGCACTGCGAGATCGAGTCCGCCGGCGGCTGCGCGCTGAGCATCGACGACGACTCCGACCCCGAGATCAGCGACACCGTACTGAGCTCCGCCGCCCGCTCGGGCCTCGTCGTCGGCGAACGCGGCCGGGGCACCCTGCGCGACTGCGAGATCGGCGACAGCGCCGACGCGGGCGTGGGGTGCGGGACGGCGCGGAGATCACCCTGGAGCGGGTCCGGGTGCACGGTTCGCGGGCGCACGGCGTCCAGGTGTCGCGCGGCGGCCGGGCCACCCTCAACGCCTGTGAGATCAGCGGCAGTACGGGTGACGGCATCCGGATCGACAGTGCCGAGCGGGTCGACGTCACCCGGTGCGTCGTACGCGACAACCGCGGTGCGGGACTGCGCCAGAGCCGGGCGAGCGAGCGGCTCACGGTCGAGGTGCTGACCAGCGCGGACAACGGACTCCCGGACAGCTGGGGCGAGTCGGCCGAGGCCACCGCCGAGGACGGCGCCCCGGGCGGCCCTGGAAGAAGGAGGAGCCGGAGGGCCCGCTGGCCGAACTGCGGGCGCTCGTCGGCCTGGACAACGTCAAGCACCAGGTGAGCACGCTGGTCAATCTCAACCAGCTCGCGGAGCGCCGGCGCCGGCTCGGCATGCCGGTCCCGTCGATGAGCCGGCATCTGATCTTCGCCGGGCCGCCCGGCACCGGCAAGACCACCGTCGCCCGCCTCTACGGCAGCATCCTCGCGGATCTGGGCGTGCTCAGGAGCGGGCATCTGGTCGAGGTCGCGCGCGCGGATCTCGTCGCGCAGGTCATCGGCGGTACGGCCATCAAGACCACCGAGGCATTCAACTCCGCGCTGGGCGGCGTGCTGTTCATCGACGAGGCCTACACCCTCACCCCGAGGGGCCGCGTCCAACGACTTCGGCCGCGAAGCCGTCGACACCCTGCTGAAGCTGATGGAGGACCACCGTGACGACGTGGTCGTGGTGGCGGCCGGCTACTCCGGCCAGATGGAGTCGTTCCTGACCGCCAACCCCGGTCTCGCCTCCCGGTTCACCCGCACCGTCGAGTTCGGGAACTACGCGGTGGAGGAACTGGTCACGATCACCGAAAGCCTCTGCCTCAAGCACCAGTTCGAGCTGGGGCCGCTGACCCGGGAGGCCCTCGCCGTACGCTTCGAGCAGATGACGCGCGACGCCTCCTTCGGCAACGGGCGTGCGGCGCGGGCCGTGTTCGAGGACATGGTGGACCGGCAGGCGTTCCGGCTCGCGGCGATGGCCGACCCGGCGGAGAACGACCTGACCCTGCTACTGCCGCAGGACGTCGGCGACGCGGAGGCGGCGGCCGTCGGCGGTGGCGACCCGGCTTCGCCGGACGACGGCACGTCCGACCCGATGGCCGAGCTCACCGCCATGGTGGGGCTCGCCGCGGTCAAGCGGGAGGTCGCCGACCTGGTCAGCCTGCTCACCAACGCCCGCCAGCGGATCGCGGCGGGACTGCCCGCGCCCCGGATCAGCAACCACCTCGTCTTCAGCGGCCCGCCCGGTACCGGCAAGACCACGGTCGCCCGGCTCTATGCCAGGCTGCTGCACTCCTCGGGGTGCTCCCCGCGACTCCCTGGTGGAGGTGGCGCGCGCGGATCTGGTGGGCCAGTACGTCGGCCACACCGCCCAGCGCACCAAGGACGTGTTCACCGGCGCGCTGGGCGGGGTGCTGTTCATCGACGAGGCCTACACCCTCACTCCCGAGGGCTCGTCCAACGACTTCGGCCGCGAGGCCGTGGACACCCTGCTGAAGCTGATGGAGGACCACCGCGACGAGATCGTGGTCGTCGTCGCCGGATACACCGAGGAGATGGCGCGCTTCCTCGCCTCCAACCCCGGACTGACGTCCCGGTTCTCCAAGTTCGTGACGTTCGAGGACTACAGCACGGACGAACTCGTCACCATCCTGTCCCAGCACGCCGCGGCCTCCGGTTACGAGTGCGCCGACGCGACGGTCCGGGAGCTGCGCGCCCATGTGGACGCCATCCCGCGCGACCGGTCCTTCGGCAACGCGCGCCTCGCCCGGCAGTTGCTCGAGTCGATGATGACGAGCCAGGCCCGCCGGCTGGGCGGCCTGAGCTCGCCGAGCCTCGCCGATCTCACCACGCTGCTGCCGCAGGACCTTCCGCCCGCACGCCGGCAGGAGGCGGCCCTGTGACCCACTGACGGCGGACGCCCGCCGGCCGGGATGTACCGGCGGGCGCCGCCCTACCGCTCACACGGTGAACCGGACGGCCTCCAGCCAGAACTTCGGCTCCGTGGAACCGCCGAAGATCCAGCCCTGCGGCTGCTCGCACGCCAGGCCGCCCCAGTCGTGCTCGCCGAGCTTGTGGTTCTGGCAGACGTTGCCGGACTCGACACCGATGGTGAAGCCGCTGAGGTTCGGCGCGTTCGAGGCGGCGCTGCCGAGCGTCAGGTCCGTTCCGTCGGCCGCGCCCGACCACGGGGTGGTCCAGCCGTCCTTCTGGATGAACTCGTTGCCGTTCACCCGCTTCGCGTCCGCCACCGCGATGTTGATGGCGGTGATCGCCCGCCCCGCGCCCTCGTGCCCCGCGGTGGCCCCGTCGCAGACGGGAACCGTCCAGCCGGCACCCTTCGCATGCACCCGGTAGCAGATGTGCCGGCCGGGGTGGGACGCGGCCATCCGCTGGACGGCGTACGCGGCGGTGTTCGGCGGCAGTTGGGGAGCCTTGTGCTCCTTCACCTGCGTCTCCGCCTTCTTCGTCTCCACCGGCGCGGTGCTGACCGGAACGGGAACCGAACTCACCACCGGGGCAGGCGCTTTGACGACAGCGCTTGCCTTGACGGACGGCTTCGCGGTCGAGGGCTCCGGGGTGGGCTCCGCCGGGGCGTAGTCGCCCTTCGGCACCTCCAGCGGCTCCTCCTCGAGCAGCGTGCCGGAGCCGGCGGCCACCGTCACGTCGTCCTTCTTCTGCCGCGCGTCGTCCGTCGCCCAGATCAGCAGCGGTACGGCGAGCAGGACGACGCCCGCGATACCGGCGGCGGCGAGCAAAGGCTTCTTCGGGTTCCCGGACGAGGGCCCGTCCGCGCCGGCCCCGTCCGCGCCGGCCCCGGCTGCGGCGGCCCCGGCTGCGGCGGTGGTGCCGACCCCGTGGGCGGCTTCGGCGCCCCTGCCCGCGGCGCTCCGGCTCTCCGCCTCCGGGCGTTCCCCGGCGGTGGGGGCGGCGGTGGCCGTGGTCTCCGCTTCCCCGGTGGCGGGCTGTTCGGGGGCGGCGGTCTCGTTCTCGGGTTCCGGCTCGGCCGTACGCCGTGCCGCCGGGGCCAGCATCGGGCCCGGGTCGGCCGCCGCCGACCCGAGGGAGACGGTCCTGCGGACGGACGAACCGCCGCCCGCGCCGTCCCGCCCGTCGGGAGCGGGCGGCTTCTTCTCGCTTGCCATCGTTCTCCTCGGTCTGTGGGGAGTGTGGAGTGCGGGATGGTCGTACGCGCCCGGCTCAGCCGTCCTGGCCCACGGGCCCGGAGCAGCGGTCCGGCCACCGCGTTCCGTCGCCGGCGCGGAAGCCCTTGGCCAGCGCCTCTTCGAGATGCGTGGCGGCCTTGTGGTCCAGCCCGCTCAGTTCCTCCGAACCATCCATGTAGGCGGTCGCGTTGCCGGGAAGTTCACGCAGCAGTACGACGGACGGTCCCGCGGGCATGGTCCGTACCCCGAGGACACGGAAGCCGGTCCCCGGTACGAAGACGATCTCCTCGTACGGCTCCGGGGAACCGCCGGGACGGTCGAGCAGTTGCCGTACCTTGCGTCCGGTGACGGACCAGATCGCGTAACGCACGGGCGCCCCGGCGGGCAGCGCGGAGGTTCCGGCGAGGGCGCTGACCGGGGCGGGGTCGTGCAGCAGCGTGCCGACGGCGGGCTCGGCCACGCCGGCGTCCCCGCCGCGCAGGGCGACGCCCCGGTAGGACGGCAGCCGGCGCAGGGCGGACGCGAGACAGCCGCCGTAGGGCAGCAGACGCCCCTCGCCGGTGCGCAGGTCGCGCATCAACTCGCGGTGGTGCAGGGGCCTTCCCTGGCGGTGAGGTAGGCGTGCGCGGCGACGAGATCGGTCCGCGCGGCGTCCAGCTCATGCCCGCGCAGGGCGGGCATCCGGGTGAGCATCCGGGACACGGCGGCGGCATGCCCCTCCCAGTTCCCACCGGCGGCCTCCCGGAAAGCGGCCCGCTCGGCGGCCCCGCTGACGTGCCCGGGTACGAACGGAAGATCGACCCGCACGGTCCCGACGCCGCTCCGGCCCTTCGCAGCGGCCCCGGCACCGGGTGCCTGCCCGCCCTCCGGCTCAGCGACACCCGGGGCCTGCGGGGCCGACCCAGAACCCTCGGCCTCACCGGCGTCCGAAGCACGGCCGCCGTCCGGCCCCGGCCCACTGCGCTCGCCGTCCACGCGGCCGGAGTCCTCGGGCTTGCCGGCACCGAGTGCCTGACCACGCTCCGGCTCAGCGGCGACCCGAGCCCGCACGACCGGACCGGAGCCCTTCGCCTCACCGGCATCCGATGCCCGGCCGCCGTCCGACCCTGGTTCAACCCGCTCGCGGACGCGGTCCTTCGCGGCGGGCCGGGACCCTCCGACGGGTCCGCATCGGATGCCGGACCACCCTCTGTCCTCGGCTCGGCGGCAGCGCGACCCGAGGACACGGCCCGAACCTGCCCGAGAGGCTCGGGTCCTTCCGGCTCACCGGCATCGGGTACCCGGCCACCCGCCGCCCCGCCCCCGTCCCGCTCACCGGCAACCCGGACCTTCGCGACGGGCTCCTCGCGGGCGTCGTCCGACGCCCGGCCACCGGCCGACGCCGGTGCACCCCGCTCCCCGACGGACCGAACCGGCGCGGCGGGCTCGGACCCTCCCGCCCGGGGGCGTCCGGTGTGGCGAGGTGTTCGGAGGGCCGTTCGGTGGAGGACGTCCCGGACTCCGTCTCACCCCTCGCGGCGGCCCCCGCCGCTTCCCCGGGCACGTCACCCCTGCGCCGTTCGGTACGGCCCCGCCCTCGCCAGAAGGCGCCGTCAGGCCGACCTGATCGGGGTCCGCAGTTACGTCCGAGGACCCACTACGCCCGCCCTCGCGCTCTTCGGAGGCCCCGCCGACCGGAACGGAACCGGCCCCGGACGACACCCGCACGGGCCGCCCTGGACCACTCGCCACGGCGGGCCCGCCACCGTGTGGCCGTTCGGCGCGCGCGGCGGGCGCGGGCGCCGATGTCCTCGATTCGGCGACCTGCGGATCATCAGCGCCGGCCCCAACGGCCGTACCAGAAACGGCAGTCGCGCCGACTTCTCGTACCGGCCGCCCAAGACCGCTCGCCGGGGCTGCCCGGCCTCCGTGTGGCCGTTCGGGACGCGCGGGCGCCGGTGTTCGGGACCCGGCGCCCGGAGGGACAGCGGCGCCGGACTCGACGGCCGTACCGGAAGCGGGCAGGGCGCCCGCCACCGCCGTACCGGCCTCCTGGTCCGCTCCCCGCGCGGCTTCGCGCCTGCCGTGCCGGGCCGCCCGATCGCGTTGCCCGCGACGGCCGTTCCGGACGCCGGTGCCCGGACGGGCTCGAAGCCGTCCCCTTCGCGCCGTCGCCGGTCCCGCGTGGGACGGCCGGACGGCGGTGACGTACCGGATTCCGGGTATGCCCTGTTCCGCCGCGAGGCGGCGGAGCGCTCCGTCGCCCGCCGGGAGCCGGCCGCGGACCAGCAGGGTGGTGCGGGAGCGGACGTCCGTGCCGAGGCCGCGCAGGAGCTGGGCCAGGGCGGGCAGCAGGGAACCGTCCAACGGCTGTCCCGGCATGCCCAGTTCGATGGCGCACACCTCCGGGTCCACGGCCGGTCCCACCGGACCGGGACGGGGACCGTCCGGTGCCCACAACGCGAGGCCGGCCCGGGTCACCGTCGCCTGCCAGCGGTCGGTCAGCCGTACCGTCCCCGGTTCGCTGCCGCCGAGTATCCAGTCGGGCGGGTGGAGCCCCAGCGGCCGGGGCACGGGCGCCCGCCCGTCCGCGTCGACGGGCCCGCAGACCACGGACGACACGAACGGCCGCCAGGTCGGCCCGCCCTCCCGCCCGACGAGCGTCGGCCGGGGCGGTGTTCCGGCGGGGGCGTGGTCGTCGAGGAGGGGCAGGCCGGTAAGGACCTCCACCTCCGCGCCCGTCAGGTCGGCGACCGACTGCCCGAGCCGCAGCAGATCGCGGCGGCCGCCGGGCGCGAGCCGGACGCGGGCGCGTTCCGCCGCCGGCAGCCCCTCGAGTACGGCGGCGACCTCGTCGGCGGCGACGTCCTCCGCGTGCGGGGCGCCCACCAGTACCGTGAGCCGCTCGAAGTCGACGGGCACGGAGAAGCACAGGTCGTCGGGGGCGGGGCCGGGTGCCTCGGCCGGGCGGATCACCACGCCCGCCGGGATACGGTCCACGACGCAGCCCCCGCCCGTGCGCGCGGGCACCCCGTCCAGCGCCTCCTCCCAGGCGGGCGCCGGGGCGCGCCGGCCCAGCCTCCGGGGCCGCGCACCGGGCGCGAACCGCCACCAGGCGGACCCGGATCCGGAGTCGCCGTGAGCGAAGAGCGTGCCCCGGGCGTGATGAGGACGGCGCCGTCCGGCGCGGTCACCTCCAGTTCCCAGGCGTCCGCGATCCTGCGGGCGACGCTGGGCCGGTCCGGCCGGTCGTCACCGGCGCCGGACATGACCAGCCGGACCTTGCCGGTGCCGCGATCCCGCAGCGAGTCCAGCAGCGCGCCCAGCCGGGCCCAGTGATCGGCTCCGGGAGCCCCGCCCCGGAGCCGACGATCACCGTGACGACGTCCTCCTCGCCGCCGACGGCGCCCGCCACTTCGGCGACGACGTCCAGGGGAAGGAGTCGTCCTCGACCGAGCGCACCAGCAGCACGCCGTCGACGTCCTCGACCGGCGGGCCACCGGCCTCCCGGTTCACGGCACCGCTCGCGCCACCGTCGGCAGCGGGCGTAGCACGACGGCCCGTGCCGGAACCTGAACCTGAACCGGACCTGCGCCCCCGGCCCGGCAGCACGGACGACCAGCGGCTCACGCGTCCGACCCCGCACCGGCTGAACGGCCTCGGTCACCAGCGCCGGGGCGGAAACGACGTCGGGCACGGCGGGCGACTCCCCACACCGACGCCAGGTCCGCCGGGCAACTCCCCACACCGACGCCAGGTCCGCCGGGCAACTCCCCCACACCGACGTCCCGCACCGCCTCGGGGTCCAGCAGCATGCTCACCGCCGCCGACGGGTTCAGATACAGCACGTGCCCTTCCGGCACCCGCGCCAACAGGTTTTCCACGCCGATGAGTTCGAAGGCGTAACGCCCCGCCGCGTGCAGGAACACCGACGAGGTGAACACCGGCACGACCGGCGTCCCGTCCGTCGCCGTCGCGCTGACCAGGCCGCCGCCCGGCGCGGTCAGCACCGCCACCTCGCGCCCCGCCAGCGCGGCCGGCACCGCCTCGCCGGGCCCGTATCCGGTGGAGGCGAGCTGGACGGCCCGGTCCACCTCGTCCTCGGGTCCGGGCCAGCCGAGGGTGCGCGGGGAGGGACGGTAGTCGGGGTTGTCCTCCCACTCGACGATCTCGCCGTCGAGGCCCGACCGCCACCGGCCGGTCATCGCCCACTGAGGCGGCTTGCCCTCCCCGGACCACATCGGGTCGACGACCCCCAGCCAGTGGTCCGGGGCGAGGCGGCCGCCTCGCGGATGTCGTCCGGAACGGGCGGAAGCGAAAGCGCCTCCTCCTGCTGGCTCATGCCTGTCCTCGTTCGGTGGATCGGGGCGCCGGCAGGGTCGGCGCGGCGGCGTCCGTGCCGTCGTACCGACGCTCGGGCCGGCCGTCGTACGGACCGTCGCGCCAGAGCAGCCGCCGCGCGGTGACGGCGTCCGTGACGACGCCGGTGAGCAGGCCCGACCGCAGGACGGCGCGCACCGCCCCGGTGCCGCGTCCGCCGGCCGTGACGCCGATCAGCTCGTCGACGCCCCGCAGTCCGGCGGCGTCGACGGCGATGGTCCGGGCGTTGAGTTCGGTGGGAACGAACCGGCCGCCGTCGTCCAGGACATGTCCGGCGACCTCCGCGCACGCCCCCGCGTCCCGCAGCGTCTCCCGCTCGCGCTCGGACAGGGCGCCGTACACCGTGGAGTGCGGGCCGTCCCACGCTCCGATGCCGACGACGGCCTTGGTGACCTGGCCGAACCGCTCCAGCGTCTCGGCGGTGGCGGGCTGGCTGCGCAGCACGGCGGCCGTCGCCGCGTCGGGCAGCAGGAACAGGGTGTGCAGCGGGAACGCCCGGCCGCCGCCCGCCGCGGCCGTACGGCGGACCGCGGTGATCGCGGCGTCGTGCGCGAGGTCCCGCCCGTGCACGCCGGTCAGCTGGACGACGTCGCACAGCGGCAGCCGGGTGACCGCCTCGCTGAGCGCGTCCACCGCGTGGCTGCCGTCCAGCCCGAGGACGTCGCCCTCCTCGACGATGTCCGAGACCAGCCGGGCCGCCGCCGTACCGAGCCAGCGTCCGCTCTGCCGCTGGTCCGCGGGCACCGCCGTACCGCCGTCGCCGCGCCCCAGGTCGACGACGATGCCGTGCCGGAGCCCGAACCGCTCGGTCAGCGCCCGTCCGAGCGGGACGTCGATCTCGGCGGGGACCGTGATGTCGATCCGCACGATGTCGTGGGCCACGGCCGCGTCCAGGAGGCGGGCCACCTTGAACCGGCTGATGCCGAACTCCTTGGCGATCTCCACCTTCGACCGGTTCTCCAGGTAGAAGCGCCGGGCGACGGCCGCGGCGAGGAGCGTGTCGATCGGCCCGGGTAACGCGGCCACCTCGGCCGGTTCGGCCATGTCGTCTCTCCGTGCTCTGATGGAACGTCAACTTCCGCTACCGCGCATATTAGTTCACCTGTGCGAGATGAGCGGAATATGACGAGAAAGCAACACGGGAGTAACACCGGAGGCCGAAGTGGCGACCGGGACGGGACTTTCGACCCGCCGAACGGGTCACGCCTGCTTGGGTGGGGAATGAACCATTCGACTCCCTCCCACCAGCACTTCTTCAGGGATCCCCATTGCTGCACGGCATCGACGTGAGTGCGTACCAGCCGTCCTCGTACGACACCGACGGGCTGTCGTTCGTCTTCATCAAGGCGACGGAGGGCCGTTCGTACACCAACCCCAGGCTCAAGGCCCAGACGAAGACGGCGCGCGACGCCGAACTGGTCGTCGGCTTCTACCACTTCCTGTGGCCGGGCAACCTCACCGCCCAGGCCGAGTACTTCGTGAGCCAGGCCCCGGAGAAGCACGGCGACATCCTCGCGGTCGACTGGGAGAGGACGGCCGAGGGCACCCGGGCGAGCAACGCGGAGAAGGACCGCTTCATCCGCAAGGTGAAGGAACTACGCCCGCACCACCGGGTGCTCCTCTACTGCAACCGGGACTTCTGGCTGAACGTGGACACGACCTCCTACGACGGTGACGGCCTGTGGATCGCCGACTACGTCACCGCGGGCGAACCCCGCATCAGGGCGAAGTGGCGCTTCCACCAGTACACCGACGACCCGCTGGACAAGAACCTCGCGGACTTCTCCAGCAGGACGGCGATGAAGGAATGGGCCGACGCCACCTGAGGCCCAGGGAAGATCACCCAACGTAACGAAGCGCTACCAGGGCCTGTCCGGCGGATCAAGTCGGAGGAAGCCAGCGGTGCCTTTGCAGCCCAGGTGAGCGGGGTCTGGTGCGTGCGGCTGCAAGGCGGAGGAGGGCGACAGGGCGGAGCCCTGGCAACCGACGACAACGCCGCTGGGGGCACCTCCACGCCCTTCAGGCAGTGGGAGAGGGCGTGCCAGACCCCGCGTCTCCGGCATGATCCGCCGGACAGGCCCTAGCCCCAATGCCGTTCGGTTAAGGGTTCGGCTGACGGCGCAACGCCCGGCGTTTCGGCTGGTGATACGGGTGCAGCCCCTGTAGTGGTTCTCGGGTCCGCCAAGACTCGTGTTCCTCCACAAGGGCTGCAGTGTCCGATTCTGCCATTACGCATGCTCCCGGCGCGTTGGCCGTGGGGCACCTGGGCGAGTTGACCCAGGTTGTTCCGTTCGAGCTCGTCGACCAGGCACTCGCCTCCGCGGGCGGTCTGCAGCATCGGATACGGCGGCTGCCGTCCCGGGTGGTGGTCTACCTCCTCCTGGCGGGTGCGCTGTTCACCGGGCTGGGCTGGACACGGGTCTGGGCCCGCCTGACCGCCTCGCTCCCCGTGCCACTGCCACCGCCGGCGCCTTCGTCGATCACAGCCGCGATGCGACGGGTCGGCCCCAAGCCGTTGAAATCTCTGTTCGACCTGGTGAAAGGCCCCGCGGCGGTGACCGCGACACAGGTGACACGGTTCGCGGGCCGGCTGGTAGTCGCGATCGACGGCACCCAGATACCACTGCCGGACACGCCCGCAAACCTGTCGGTGTTCCCCAAGACGAAGGCCGGGCCGAACGGGCCGGCCGGTTACCTGATGCTGCGGCTGGTCGCGCTGGTGGCGTGCGGGACCAGAACACTGCTGGACGCGGCCTTCGGCACTGATGCCACCGGCGAACTGACCTACGCCGGCGACCTGGTCACCACCGCGGGCCGGACCGGAACACTCCGGCCCGGAATGCTGCTGCTCGGCGACCGGAACTTCTCGGCCACCGCCTTCGTGGGCACGGTCGCGTCCACCGGCGCGGACTTTCTCATCCGCGCCAAGACCCACAGCACGGCGCTCAAGCTGCCGGTCCTACGCCGTCTGCCCGACGGCACGTTCCTGTCCCGCGTCGGCGAGGTCACCGTCCGCGTCATCGAAGCCCACATCACCCTCGCCCCTGCTGACGGCACCAGTGAGCGCCCAGCCGCCCAGGGCGCCTACCGGCTCGTCACCAGCCTGCTCGACCCCGATGAGGCATCCGCGACCGACCTGGTCAGGCTCTACCACGAGCGCTGGGAGATCGAGACCGGCTACTACGAGCTGAAATCAACCATCCTCGGCGGAAGAGTCCTGCGCGGACGCCACCCGGCGGCCGTCGCCCAGGAAACCTGGGCACTCCTGGTCGCCTACCAGGTACTACGCACCGCAATGAGTGACGCTGTTTTGCACCGGCCCGACATAGACCCCGACCGTGCCGCGTTCACCATCGCGCTGAACACAGCACGTGACCAGGTCATCCGCGCCGCCGGCATCATCGCCCACACCCGCGTCGACCTCGTCGGCCGGATCGGCGCCGCGATACTCGACGGCCTCCTGCCAGCCCGCCGGAACAGGACCCGGCCCCGCGTGAAGAAGCGAGCAATCAGCTCCAAATACCGCGCCGTCGGCCGCGACATCGACCACCGAACCCACAGGACCACCATCCAGATCGAGCACAACCCCTTGCCAAGCCGACCAGACGGCTAACCGAACGGCATTGGCCCTAGCCCCGGAACTCCGGCTTTCGTTCCCGGGAGGCCTCCGTGAGGGCCTTGGTGACGGCCTCGGCGCCCGCGCGCAGGCCGTAGACCGGGGTGTCCGGCTGCTGGCGCCAGGAGTCGTCGATGCCGCCCGCGTCCACGGTGTCGAAGCCGAGCTCGTCGATCAGGGCGCGCACCTTCCGCTTGGCGGCCTCGTCGTCACCGGCGACGGGCAGGGCCTGCCGGCCGGGGTCGCCGGCGGGGCGGTGGCGGTCGAGGATGTCCTGGGCGTACGTGCCGTTGAAGGCCTTGATCACGGGGTGGCCGAGCTGCCGCTGCGTCCAGCGGCTCTCGGTGACGCCCTCGTCCTCGATGGCGTCGATCCTGCCGTCGCGCTGCCGCGGGTAGTAGTTTCCGGTGTCGATGACGGTCAGCCCCTCGGCGGCCCCGTCGAAGAGGCCGGACGGCAGGTCCGGTACGGCCTTCAGGGGACGGTGACGACGACGATCTCGGCGCCGCGTGCTGCGTCCTCGGCCCGTACGGGCGTAGCGCCGGTCTCCTCGGCCAGTTCCGTGAGCGTCTCGGGGCCGCGTGAGTTGGCTACGGAGACGTCATGGCCGAGTGCGGCGAGCCGCCGGGTGAGATTGCCCCCGATGTTGCCCGCCCCGATGATGCCGATCTTCATGTCCGTTCACCTCGCCCTTCCGGGGATCGATGTCCACTTCGGCTCCTTCGGAAACCGCCGTGGTCGGCGTCAACCCCCGGAAGGGCCGGGCTATTCGGACCTACTTGTTCAGGTGCGCCCAGAACTCGTCGAAGGACAGGACCTTGTCGCCGTTCAGGTCCTGGGACTTGATCACGGCCTCGGCGACCGCCTCGGTGACGTTCCAGTCACCGCCCTGGGCGAGAGCGGCCTTGAACTCGGCAGCGGTGATGAACCCGTCCCCGTCCGTGTCGATCCGCTCGAACTGCTTGCGCGCTTCCTCGATGTCCGCCACCGGTCCGCCCTCGTCTCGTGCTTCGCCGTCCTACTGACGCAGGTCAGATTAACGGGCGAGCCGGCACTCCAGCGCGGCGACCACCCACCGGAACGGCTCCTCGTAGGCGGAGGGCGGTTCCAGACCGTTCACGATCGCGGACAGTTCGCGGTAGCGGGCGAGGCGTGTGTTCGTCGCCGCCGCGAGACGATCCCGTACGGCGGCGGGGTCGGCGTCCCCGATCAGCTCGCGCAGGACCCCGGCGGCCCGGGGCGAGTCGGGCGCGATGCCGTCCCGGAGCGCCCCGCTCGCGAGCTGCACCAGCCGGCTCATGAACCACAGGGAGCTGCCGGAGGGGACGTCCGGCCCCCGGTCCGCCGCGTTGAACTCGATCATCCTGCGCATGTCGGCCCGGAACTCCGGGTCCTGGATCAGCTCGGCCAGCTCCACCCAGGCGTCCACCTGCTCGGGGGTGGGGTCGTCGGGCAGGTTGGCGGCGGCGAAGCGCAGGCGGGTGCGGATGTCGGGGTCGGCGGTGTCGATGCCGTCGAAGACCTCGGCCATGAAGTCGTCGATGATCCGGCCGCGCTCGGCGGCCGACAGTCGTGCCAGTCTGTTCATGAGTGTCGTCTCCTCCGCGGTCGAGCCGCGTCGTGCCACGGTCGACAGCACCGCACGGGTCACCTTCAGCGACCGGATCTGGGCGTCCAGTGCGGCGACGTGCGCCGCCGCCACCCGCGCGACCGTCGTCTCGCCGGTCAGTACCCGGCGTACGTCGTCGAGGCCGAGGCCCAGTTCACGCAGGGTGCGGACCAGTTCCAGACGGGCGACGGAGCCGGCGTCGTAGAGCCGGTAGCCGCCTGCGGAACGGGCCGCCGGGGGAGGGCGCCCTCGTCGGACCAGTAGCGGATGGTGCGCACGGACAGCCCGGTGGCCCGCGCGAGCGCGCCGATGGTGAGCGGTCCGGTGCCGTCGTCGGTCATGTCGGGGAGTCTGGACCCTCCAGCGGGTGGAGACTCAAGGCACGCCTGCGGACCGTCCTCGGCCCCAGCCCTCAGCGGTCGCTGACCCGCATCTCGAACCAGGTGGTCTTGCCGCGGGGCAGCAGGTCGACGCCCCAGCGGTCGGCGAGTTTGTCGACGAGGAAGAGGCCCCGGCCGCTGGTGTCCAGTTCCTGGACGGGCAGCAGACAGGGCAGTCCGCGGGACGGGTCGCGGACCTCGACGCGGATCCAGCCGCGCCGGTGGCGCATGCGCAGGCCGATGATCCGGGCGCCGGTGTGCCGTACGGCGTTGCCGACCAGTTCGGAGGCGAGGAGGACGGCGTCCTCGGTGATCTTCGCGGAGAGGCCCCACTGGCGCAGGATCACGCTCTGGACTAGCCGGCGGGCGATGGCGGCGGACTCGGGCCGGGACGCCAGCGGAACCTCCGCCTCCGTGGGGTTGCCGTACAACTCCAGCGCCTTCAGGGCGCGTTCGTCCTCGACCGTCGGCGACCAGCGCGACGCGGTCGCACGTCCGTCTCCCCGCGGCTGTTCCATGCCCTCCAGCCCCGCCATGCCCCCATCATGGCCGTCCACAGGGGCCCCGGGGGCCGTTCCGGGGAATACGCCCCCGTGCACCCCCGTCCGACGGAGGGCCACTGTCATATGCCGAAGGCATTTCGGAGTCCCCGGGTTCCCGTCCGACCTGGGGAAACGACTCGCTCTCAGGCAATCGACGGGCTCCCTCGACACGAACGGCTTAAGGGTGCACTAAGGCTCCCATAATCCGCCCCATCGAGGGACCCCAATCAGACATCGCGTCAACTGCAAGCCCAGTGACGAGTTTTCACAGGAACTTCGCCTTGCCGGGCCCCTCCTCCACAAAGCTGCGCATGCCCCGCTCGCGGTCCTCGGTGGCGAACAGTCCGGCGAACCAGTTCCGCTCGACGGCGAGCCCGGTGTCGATGTCCGTCTCCAGCCCGGTGTCGATCGACTCCTTGGCCGCGCGGAGCGCGATCGCCGGCCCCTGGGCCAGCTTCGCGGCCCACGCGTGCGCCTGGGCGTACACCTCGCCGGCGGGCACGACCCGGTCCACCAGGCCGAGCGCCAGCGCCTCGTCGGCGCGCACCTGGCGTCCGGTGAAGATGAGGTCCTTGGCCTTGGAGGGGCCGATCAGCCGGGACAGCCGCTGGGTGCCGCCGGCGCCCGGGATCAGGCCCAGCAGGATCTCGGGCTGCCCGAGCTTGGCGTTCTCCCCGGCGATCCGGTAATCGGCACAGAGCGCCAGCTCGCACCCGCCACCGAGGGCGTACCCGGTGACGGCGGCCACGACGGGCTTGGGGATACGCGCCACGGCCGTGAAGGAGTCCTGAAGGGCACGGGCCCGCCCCACCATGGCCGCGTGGTCCATGGCCTGCATCTCCTTGATGTCCGCGCCCGCCGCGAACACCTTCTCGCCCCCGTAGATCACCACGGCCCGCACGTCGTCCCGCCGGGCCGCCTCCTCGGCGAGCTCCTTCAACCGGTCCTGCGTGGCGACGTCCAGCGCATTCATCGGCGGCCGCGCCAGCCGCAGCGTCCCGACGCCTTCGGCAACTTCCAGATGTACGGTCATGCCCCGCAGGTTAGCGGGCGTTCACATCCGGGGTACCACGGGTACACCGAGCGAGGGGACCGTCGACGGCGGCATGCTTCGCGGACCGAGGGCGGGGGCCATCCCTGCGGGGGCGGGGATGGCCCCCGCCTCGATGAGCAGGCGCACCTGCGGACCGACTGCTCCCCGCACCCGCGGAGGGATGATCCCCACGCGCCACCTCACAGCCGCCTTCGCCCCGCTACTCCCCGCTCGCGGGACCCCGCCCGCCAGCCCCGGGATCAGTACCGCCGCCACCGCCAGGTGCATCAGCGCCAGCGAAGTGCGTGTGGCCGCGTCCATGTCGTTGGCGGTGAGCGGGAGGAAAGACAGCAGGAGGACCGTGCAGGCGGTCACCGTCCAGATCGTGCGGGCCCGGCGGATGCCGGAGCGTTCCAGGACGGCCAGGAGGGTCCAGGCCGCGAGGGAGGCCAGGAGGGCCGCGACCGCGGTGGGGGCGGCGCCTATGGCCAGGGTTTCTTCGCCGTCGGTGAGGTGCAGGGGTGGCCCAGTAAGGGGTCCGTGGTCAGCCACACCAGGACCGGGGCCAGGACGGCCAGGGCCGTGACCGTGAGGCGGCGGTTCCGTGTGGCCGTTCGGCCGGGTGTAGTCATTCGGCGACCTCCGTGAGCGCGCCGTGCAGGAAGACGTCCACCAGTTCCGCCGGGGTCATGTCGGGTTCGTCGTCCGTGCGGGGCTGGACGAAGAGCAGGCCGAAGAAGAGGGCCGCGATCTGCTCCGGGGGCGGCGCAGGGTGGCCCGCTCGGGCTCCAGCAGATCGGTGAGGGCCGTACGGATGCGGGCCGTGGACTCCTCGCGGCCCGCGCCGCGCACCGTGCCGGGGTGCTTGCCGCCACGATGGCCCAGGGAGCCGATGATCGCGCCCATCCTGGACATGTGCGCCTGAAGTGCCTCGGCCGCCTCCGCGAGCCGGTCGGGCAGCGGCTGGGACACGTCGATCGCGTCGAGTTCGCGGACCGCGTGCTCGGGGAGAGCGCCTCGGCGACGCAGGCCTGCAGCAGTTCGTCCTTGTCGGCGAAGACGCGGAAGATCGTGCCCTCCCCGATGCCGGCGGCGCGGGCGATCTTCGCGGTCGTCACGGCGGCGCCGTACTCGGTGATCAGCGGGATCGCGGTCCGGATGATCATTTCGCGGCGCCGCTCCGGCGACATGCCGGGGGCGCGGCGGCGGGTGGTGGTCTGGTTCTCGCTGGGTTCCGTCATACATGCAAACATACGGAGTGAGTGCTCACTCCGTCAATGAGTGAGCACTCACTCCGCAGCGGGAAAATAAAAAGGACGGCGGGACCGTCGCCGGCCCCGCCGTCACCGTTCGGGCATCAAGTGCCCGCGCGTGCCTACGCCTTCCACTTCTCCCAGGACATGTTCCAGCCGCTCAGGCCGTTGTCCGGGGCGATGGTGGCGTCGTTGGAGTTCTTGACCTCCACCACGTCGCCGAGCATCGAGTTGTTGAAGAACCAGGCGCCCGGTGCCCCCTTGTCCCAGCCGCCGCGGACATCGCGCAGGCCGATGCAGCCATGGCTGGCGTTGCGGTTGCCGAAGGCGTCGCCGCCCCAGTAGTTGCCGTGGATGAAGGTGCCCGAGGTGGACAGGCGCATGGCGTGCGGGACGTCCTTGATGTCGTACTCGCCGCCGTAGCCGACCGTCTCACCGTTCATCCGGGTGACCGGCAGCCGCTCGCTGATGACCATCTTGCCGTTCCAGGTCTCGTAGCCGGGCGCGCCGGTGGTGACCGGGATGGTCTTGACGACCTTGCCGTCCCGCTTGACCTTCATCGTGAGCTTCTTGGCGTCGACCACGCTGACCTGCTCGCGGCCGATGGTGAAGGAGACCTTCTTGGACTGCTTGCCGTAGACGCCGTCGCGGCCCTCGACGCCGTCGAGATTGAGGTCGACGGTGACCTTGGTGCCGGCCTTCCAGTACTTCTCGGGCCGGAAGTCGAGGCGGTCGTTGCCGAACCAGTGGCCCGCGACCTCGACGGCCGGCTCGGTGGTGATGCTGATGGCCTTCTCGACGTCCTCGGGGTTGGTGATGCCCCGGGTGAAACGGAGCGAGAACGGCATGCCGACGCCGACCTTCGAGCCGTCCTCCGGGGTGAAGGTGCCGACGAAGGTGTTCTTCGGGGTCAGCGTGGTGAAGCTGGAGTCCTCGGCCGCCGTACGGCCCTCGGAGTCCTTGGCGACCGCGTGCACCGTGTACTTGGTGGAGGCGGCCAGATGGGTGGACGGCGTCCAGGAGGCACCGTCCCCGGCCAGCTCGCCGTCGATCTCCTTGCCGTCCGGGTTCTTGACGACGACCTCGGTCAGCTTGCCCTTCGTCGCGCTCACCTTCAGCGCGCCGCTGGTCTTGACGGACTTCGCGCCGTCCTCGGGCGCGATGGCGACGACGGCCTCGGACTGCTTGCTCCGCACCGCGGTGGCGTCCTTGCCCTTGCTCTTGCCGTCGTCCGAGCCGCTGCCCGCGTCCGGCCCGCCGCCGCAGGCGGTGACCGCCAGCATCACGCCGAGTGCCAGCGCCGCCAGCCTCCGTCCGCCCCGACCCCTGGCGCCAGCCGGCGCCGCCCCCGATATGGGCCCCACGTTCACTTGTTACTCCCCTCGGCGGGCCTGGCCGGGCCCGCGCCCCGCGCGCCCCACGCGCGCTCGGCGCATAGTAACCACAGGCCAGGGGCGTTCGAGGCGACGGGTTTGTCACCGTTCCGTTCCAAGTTCAACGGCCCGCCGGAGGAGTCACTTCACCGCGGTGCCCGCCTTCCACTTCGTCCAGTTCATGTTCCATCCACCCAGACCGTTGTCGGGGGCGACCGTCCGGTCCTGACTGTTGACCACCTCGACGACGTCACCGACGAGGCTGCGGTCGAAGAACCAGCCCGCCGGGGTGTCCGCCCCGCCGCCCTTCACATCGCGCAGCCCCACACAGCCGTGGCTGACGTTGGAGCCGCCGAACACCCCGGTGTCGGCCCAGTAGTTGCCGTGCAGGAAGGTACCGGAGCCGGTCAGCCGGATGGCGTGCGGGACGTCGGGGATGTCGTACTCGCCGCCGAAGCCGACCGTGCGGCCGTTCATCCGGGTGACCTCGAGCATCTCGGTGATCACCATCCGGCCGTTGTACGTCGGTGTCTTCCGCGCACCCGCGGTGACCGGCACGGTGGCCAGCAACTCCCCGTCCCGGCGCACCCGCATGGTGTGCTCGGCGGCGTCGACCACCGACAGCTGACTGCGGCCGACGGTGAAGGTGAACGTGCGCCGCTGGAGCCCGTACACGCCGGGCGCCCCTCGACGTCGCGCAGGTCCAGGGCGACGGTGACCTCGGTGCCGGGCTTCCAGTAGCGCTGGGGGCGGAAGTCGAGCCGGGTGCCGCCGAACCAGTGCGGGCGGATCTCGACGGCCGGGCGGGCGGTGACGCGGACGGCGCGTTCGACGGCCGCGCGGTGGGCGATCCGCCGGTTGAACTCGAGGGAGACGATCATGCCGGTGCCGACGGTGGCGCGGTCCTCGGGGGCGACGTAGCCGATGAAGCGCTCCCGCGGGACGTAGGTGGTGAAGGTGGTGCGGCGGGCGGAGCGGCGTCCGGAGCCGTCCACGGCGACCGCGTCGACGGTGTACTTCGCGGCGAGCGCCAGCCGTTCCTCGTCGGGCCGCCAGGTCAGCCCGTCGCCGGAGATCCGCCCGGGGACCCGCGACTCGTGGGCGTCCTGCGACACGAGGACCCGCACCGACTCCAGCCGCCCGTCCGGCACCCGCACCCGCAGTCCGGAGCCGGGGCGCACGTCCTTCTGGCCGTCGCCGGGCGTCACCCGGATGACGTCCTCGGCGGCCGGGGCCCGAACGCCGGGCTGACTCCGTCGTCCGGGGTGCAGCCGGCGGCTCCGGTCAGCAGTCCTGCCCATGTCACTACGGCTGCCAGCGCGGCCCTCGCGCGCCGTGCGCGCCCTTGTACGTACCTCACGCGGTGCCCAACGACGGGTGTCGCCTCCGGGAAACGACCATGCCGCCCCCGGGGAAACGTGAGTGCGAGGCACCCTCTGGGCAGAACTGAGGGAAGGACGACGCGCCGGGAGCCGCGGCCGGAGCCGAGCGAAAGGGCCGTACACCCCTGTCCGCACGTCGTCCCCCACGAGCCGCGGGAGGCTGACAGGTGTCCAGCGCAGCCGAGCAGGAGGCGGTGGCCGCCGAGCGGGCCACCGGGGACGGGCGCCCGGCCGCCGTCGTGAACGGCGTGCGGCCGGCGCCGCCCGTGCCCACGGTGCCGGTGCGGCCGGGCCGGCCGACGCCGCTGGGCGCCCGGTTCCGGGCCGGCCCGGACGGGGTGGCGGGGACCAACTTCGCGTTGTGGGCGGGCGGGGCGGAGGGGTCGAGCTGTGCCTGTTCGACGAGCGGGGCCGGGAGCGCAGGGCCCGGCTGACGGAACTCACGCACGAGATCTGGCACGGCTTCGTACCGGGCGTCCTGCCGGGGCAGCGGTACGGCTATCGGGTGCACGGCCGCTGGGACCCGTGGACGGGCGCCCGCTGGAACCCGGCGAAGCTGCTCCTCGACCCCTACGCCCGCGCGGTGGACGGAGACTTCGCGCTGCCGCCGGAGGTGTACGGCCATGTCCGCGACTGGCCCGAGCAGCATGTCGCGGACACCGTGCGCGACGACCGGGACTCGGCGCCGTACGTCCCCAAGGGGTGGTCGTCCACGATGGCGGACCCGACGACGAATGGACGTACGACCGCCGGCCGAAGACGCCCTGGGCGGACTCGGTGATCTACGAGCTGCATGTCAAGGGGTTCACGCGCCGCCACCCGGGCATCCCCGAGGAGCTGCGCGGCACCTACGCCGGTCTCGCGCACCCGGCGGCGGTCGAGCACCTGGTGAAGCTGGGCGTCACGGCCGTGGAGCTGCTGCCGGTGCACCAGTTCGCGCACGAGGACCATCTGCTGCGGCGCGGCCTGCGCAACTACTGGGGCTACAACTCCATCGGCTACTTCGCCCCGCACGCCGGCTACGCGGCCTCCGGGACGACGGGGCAGCAGGTCGGCGAGTTCAAGCGGATGGTGCGCGCCCTGCACGCGGCCGGGATCGAGGTGATCCTCGACGTGGTCTACAACCACACCGCCGAGGCGGGCGAGTTGGGCCCCACGCTCTCCCTGAAGGGCATCGACAACCGCGGCTACTACCGCCTCCAGCCCGACGCCCGCCGGTACGCCGACTACACCGGCTGCGGCAACACCCTGCACGTCGTGCAGCCGCACGTCCTGCGCCTGATCACGGACTCCCTGCGCTACTGGGTGACGGAGATGGGCGTCGACGGCTTCCGCTTCGACCTGGCGGCGGCGCTGGCCCGCTCCATGCACGACGTCGACATGCTCTCCCGTTCCTCGCGGTGATCGCGCAGGACCCGGTGCTGCGCCGGGTGAAGCTGATCGCGGAGCCGTGGGACGTGGGCTCGGGCGGCTACCAGGTGGGCGCGTTCCTCCCCTGTGGACGGAGTGGAACGACCGCTACCGCGACACCGTACGGGACTTCTGGCGCCACGCGCTGCCGGACGTACGGGAGATGGGCTACCGCCTCTCCGGCTCCAGCGACCTGTACGCGTGGGGCGGGCGGCGGCCGTACGCCTCGGTCAACTTCGTCACCGCGCACGACGGTTTCACCCTGCGCGACGTGGTGTCGTACGGCCGCAAGCACAACGAGGCGAACGGCGAGGGCAATCGGGACGGCACCGACGACAACCGCTCCTGGAACTGCGGCGCCGAGGAGAGACGGACGACGAGGCCGTACGGGCGCTACGGCGGCGGCAGTCGCGGAACCTGCTGACCACGCTGCTGCTGTCGACGGGCGTGCCGATGCTGGTCGCCGGCGACGAGATGGGCCGCACCCAGCGCGGCAACAACAACGCCTACTGCCAGGACAACGAGGTCGGCTGGGTGGACTGGACCCTGCTCGAGGACCCGGACTGGCGGCCCCTGTTCGAGCTCACCTCCCGCCTGATCGCCCTGCGCCACCACCATCCGGTGCTGCGCCGCCGGGCCTTCTTCTCCGGCCGCGCGCACTCCGCGGACGGGCTGCGCGACCTGGCCTGGTTCACCCCGCGCGGTACGGAGATGACCGAGGGCGACTGGTACGCGCCGGCCGCCACCCTCGGCATGTACCTCTCCGGGCGGGACATCCCGGGGCGCGACGAGCACGGGGCGCCGGTCCTGGACGACAGTTTCCTGGCCGTCCTGCACGCCGGGGCGGACCCGGTGGAGTTCGAACTCCCGGGCGCGCCCTGGGCGCAGGGGTACGAGGTGGTCGTCGACACCGGGCGGGAGGAGCAGTCGGAGCCGCCCGGCACGGAGCATCCCGCGGGGACGACTGTCACCGTGCCGGGGCGGACGGTACTGCTGCTGCGGGTGCGCGGCTGACCGGCCGGTCTCAGCCGAGGATGCCCCGGCCGCCGCCGCGCGGTCGCCGCCGCCGAGATTCGCCGTAGGCGCAGGTCGTAGGACCAGGGGCGGAGCGTGGTCCGGCCAAAACTCGGTGGGCAGCGTCAGTGGCGAACCGTAGGCTCGCTGCTGATGCCCACTACACCCTCTCCCCGGAACCCCGCTCCGCCGTGCGTACGCTGCTCCGCCTGTGGCCGTACGTCAGGCCGGTTCGGGCGCGGCTGTCCACCGCCGCGTTCATAGCGATCCTCGCCTCCTGCATCGGGCTGGTCATCCCGCTCGTCCTGAAGTGGATGGTGGACGGGCCGATCGCCGACCGGGATCCGGCGGGGGTGTGGCTGGGCGCGCTGTATCTGCTGCTGCTCGGGCTGGCGGAGGCGCTGCTGTTCGGGTTCCGGCGGTGGCTGGTGGCGCGTCCGCTGTCGCATGTCGAGGCGGAGATGCGGGCGGGGCTGTACCGGCATCTGCAACGGCTGCCGGTCGCCTTCCACGACCGGTGGCCGTCGGGGCAGCTGCTGTCGCGGGCCACCACGGATCTGATGCTGCTGCGGATGTTCCTGGCGTTCCCGCTGACGTTCCTGCTGGTCAACAGTGTGACGATCCTCGTGGGCGTGATCATCATGCTGATCCAGGACTGGACGCTGGGGCTGGTCATCCTGATCCCCGCCGTGCCGGTGCTGATCACGTGCGTGGTGTTCGAGAAGCGGTACTCGGGCGCGGCGCGGCGGGCGCAGGACCAGGTGGGTGACCTCACGACGGTGGTCGAGGAGGGTGTGCTCGGCATCCGGATCATCAAGGGCTTCGGGCGGCACCGGAGCCAGGCGCGGGCGTTCCGGGAGCTGGCGGGGAGCTGCGGGGGACGGAGCTGCGCAAGGCGCGGCTGCTGGCGACGATCCTGGGCGTCATCGTGACGCTGCCGGAACTCGCCATCGGGGCGGCGCTGGTGCTGGGCGCGGTGCGGGTCGCGGACGGCGACCTCTCGGCCGGCACGCTGGTCGCGTTCCTCTCCACGGCCCTGGCCCTGCGCTGGCCGGTCGACTCGATCGGCTTCCTCCTGGCGATGAGCCAGGAGGCGGCGACAGCCACGGAACGCTACTTCGAGGTGATGGACGCCAGCCCCGAAAACGAGCCTGCCGGAGCTTCGGGCAGTCGTGCCGCTGGGGCGATGGGGTCCCCCGCTCGAGCGGAGCCGAGAGTGGGGAGGGTGGGCGCGGCGGCACCTCGTGACGCCGAGCGGCGGGACCCCACCCGGGCGAATCGCGCAGCCCGGCGCTTAAGACCACCGGCGACGGCCTGACGTTCCATTCCGTCACCTTCCGCTACCCCGACGCCCCCGCCGACTCCCCGCCGGTCCTCGACCGCATCGATCTCCACATCCGTCCCGGCGAGTCCCTCGCCCTGGTCGGGGCCACCGGAAGCGGCAAGACCACCCTCACCGCCCTCGTCCCCGCCTCCACGAGGTCACCGAAGGCCACATCACCCTCGACGGCACGGACATCACCCGGATGTCCAGGGACGAACTGCGCTCCCGGGTGGCCGTGGCCTTCGAGGAACCCACCCTCTTCTCCGCCACCGTCGGCGAGAACGTCCTCATGGGCGGCGGCACCACCGAGGACGACCTCACCCGCGCCCTCGCCGTGGCCCAGGCGGACTTCGCCCACGCCCTCCCCAGGGCACGAACACCCAGGTGGGCGAACAGGGCCTCAGTCTCTCCGGCGGCCAGCGCCAGCGCCTCGCCCTGGCCAGAGCGGTCGTCGGCCGCCCCGGCTTCCTGGTCCTCGACGATCCCCTCTCCGCCCTCGACGTACACACCGAGGCCGCCGTGGAGGCCGCACTGCGCAGGGTCCTCGCGGACACCACCGCCCTCATCGTGGCCCACCGCCCCTCCACGGTCCTCCTCGCCGACCGGGTGGCTCTTCTCTCCGGCGGCAGGATCACCGCGATCGGCACCCACCACGAACTGCTGCGCGGCAACCCCGAGTACGCGCACCTCATGTCCGGCGACCCCGCGGGAACCCAGGAGGACGACGAGCGATGACGGCGACCACCACCGCGCCCGCCCGCGACGAGGACGACGACCTGACCCGCCCGTCCGGCGACCCCTTCGACCACGACCAGTTGCCCGCTCCCCGGGCGCCACCGGCGTACTGCTGCGTTCCCTGCTCTCCCCATGCGCGGTCGGGTCGCCGTCACCGCCCTTCTGCTGCTGCTCCAGCAGGCCGCCGTACAGGCGGGCCCGCTGCTGGTGGCGTACGCCATCGACCGCGCCGTACCGGCGTTCCGCGAGAACGACAACGGGCCGCTGATCGCGGTGGCGGTCGGCTATCTGCTGTGCGCGGTCTCCGCCGGCGCGCTCCAGTACGCGTTCGTCAACGCCTCCGCGCGGGTCAGCCAGGACGTACTGCTCGATCTGCGCGGCCGTATCTTCCGGCACGCGCAGGCGCTCAGTGTCGACTTCCACGAGCGCTACACCTCGGGCCGCCTCATCTCCCGCTCCACCACCGACGTCGAGTCGCTGCGCGAACTCCTGGAGGAGGGCCTCCAGGAGCTGGTCATGGTGATCCTCTCCGCCGTCTACATCTCGGTGCTGCTGCTCTGGCTGGACATGGGCCTCGGCGCCGTCGCGGCGGCGTCGTTCGTGCCGCTGTATCTGCTCGTACGGTCGTACCGGCGGCGGGCGGGACGGGTGTACCGGCAGCGGTCGACGGCCATCGCGGCGGTGATCGTGAAGTTCGTCGAGACGATGAACGGCATCCGTCCGGTGCGCGCGTTCCGCCGGGAGGCGGCGAACGACGCCGACTTCGCGGTGCTGAACCGGCGGCACGAGCGGACCAACGGCGACGCGCTCCTCGAGATGGCCCGCTATGTGGTCGGGTCCCGGATCACCGCGAACACGACGGTCGCGCTGATCGTGCTGTGGGGCGCCTACCGGGTGGCGGACGACACCCTCGAACTCGGCGTGCTGGCGGCGGCGGTCCTCTACCTCCGCCGCCTCTACGACCCGATCGACCGGCTCGGCATGTTCCTCAACTCGTACCAGTCGGCGGCCGCCTCGCTGGAGAAGATCGCCGGTCTGCTGGCCCAGAACCCGTCCGTGCCGGAGCCGTCCGCCCCGCGCGAACTGCCGGCCCGGCGCTCCGGACTCCCCGGCCGCGAGGTCGTCTTCGACGACGTCCGGTTCGCGTACCGGACCGGCGGCGAGGTGCTGCCCTGCTTCGGCCTCACGCTCCCGGCCGGGCAGACCGTCGCGGTCGTCGGCTCGACCGGGGCGGGCAAGTCGACGCTGGCGAAACTGCTCGCCCGCTTCTACGACCCGACCGACGGCCGGGTGCTGCTCGACGGCGTGGACCTGCTCGACGTCGCGGGACGCGAGCTGCGGCGCGAGGTGGTGATGGTGACGCAGGAGGCGTTCCTGTTCTCCGGCACCATCGCCGAGAACATCACGATCGGACGGCCGGACGCCACCCGCGCGGAGATCGAACAGGCGGCGAAGGAGATCGGCGCGCACGACTTCATCGCCGCCCTCCCCGACGGCTACGACACCGACGTACGCAAGCGGGGCGGCCGTATCTCGGCCGGTCAGCGCCAACTGGTCTCCTTCGCGCGGGCGTTGCTGGCGGACCCGGCGGTCCTCATCCTCGACGAGGCGACCAGTTCGCTGGACGTCCCCGGCGAACAGGCGGTGCAGCGGGCGATGGCGACGGTCCTGAAGGGCCGTACGGCGGTGGTGATCGCCCACCGGCTGTCGACCGTGGAGATCGCCGACCGGGTCCTGGTCATGGAACACGGCCGCGTCGTCGAGGACGGCAGCCCGTCCGAACTGATCGCCGACACCGGCAGATTCGCCGACCTCCACCGCGCCTGGCGCGACAGTCTGGCGTAGCGGAGACCGCGAACAGGGGAGAACGGAACGTGATCGACGCGTACGAGGATCCCGGCACGCCCGAGCGGCGGAGCGGGGTCCGGTATCTGTGGTGGCTGGTGCTGCGGCAGCCGGGGCGGTGTGCGGCGGGGGCGCTGCTGAGCTGTGGGTGGATGGTGCTGCTGGCGGCGACGCCGTATCTGATGTCGCGGGCCGTGGACGACGGGCTGGAGCCGGGGGACATGGAGGCGCTGGCCTGGTGGACCGGCGCCCTGATCGTGGTGAACGCCTTCAACTCGTGGCTGGGCATCATGCGCCACCGCACCATGACGCTGGTGCGGATGGACGCCAACTTCCGCACGGTGAAGGTGATCGTCGGGCAGACGGTGCGGCTCGGTGCCTCGCTGGAGCGGCGGACCGGCGCCGGGGAGATCGTCACCATCGGGGTGGGCGATGTGCAGATGATCGCCCAGTCGCTCACGGCCGTCGGGCCGGGCATCGGCGCGGTGGTGGCGTATCTCGCGGTGGCCGGGCTGCTGTTGTCGGTGTCGCCGCTGCTGGCGGTGGTGGTGCTGCTCGGGGTGCCGGTGATCGGTCTCACCGTCGGTCCGCTGGCGGGGTGGCTGCAGGGCACGGAGACGGAGTACCGGGAGCGGCAGGGCGTGCTGACCGCGCGGATCGGTGATCTGGCGGGCGGCCTGCGGGTGTTGAGCGGGCTCGGCGGGAAGAACCTGGTCTCGGAGGCGTTCCGCCGTGACTCGCGGCGGCTGCGCGATCAGGGGTACCGGGTCGGCGCGGTGACCAGCTGGATGCAGGCGCTCGCCGCGGGACTGCCGACGCTGTTCCTCGCGGCCGTGACCTGGATCGCGGCACGGCAGGCCGCGCAGGGACACATCAGCGTGGGCGAACTCGTGTCGGTGTACGGCTATGTGGCCATTCTGTTGTGGCCGGTGATGTTCCTCATCGAGTGCGGCTATTCGCTGAGCCGGGGTGTGGTGGCCGCCCGGCGGGTGACGGCGCTGCTGCGGCTGGAGCCGCCTGCCGACGCCGCCACCGCCGACGCTCCGGCCGAGCCCTCCGTGCTGTACGACCCGGAGTCCGGGGTACGGCTGCTGCCGGGCCGGCTGACGGCGCTCACCGCCGCGCGACCCGCCGACGCGCTCGCCGTGGTGGACCGTCTCGGTCGGTACGCGCCGTCCGGCGTGACCTGGGGCGGGGTGCGGCTGGACGAGATCGCGCTGGCGCGGGTGCGGGAGCGGATCCTGGTCGCCGATCCGGAGGCGGACCTGTTCGCCGGCCCGCTGCGGGAGGTGGTGGCCGGGCGCGGGGACCCGTCCGACGAGACGGTGCTGGGCGCGCTGCGCGCGGCGGCCGCGGACGACATCGCGCAGGGCCTGCCCGCCGGCCTGGACTCGGTCGTGTCGGCGCAGGGCCGCAGTCTCTCCGGCGGGCAGCGGCAACGCGTGCGCCTGGCACGGGCGTTGCATGCCGACCCGGAGGTGCTGCTGGCGGCCGAGCCCACGTCGGCGCTCGACGCGCACACCGAGGCCACGGTCGCCGACCGGCTGCGGGAAGCCCGCAGGGGCCGTACGACACTGCTGGTCACCACCTCGCCGCTGGTGCTGACGCGGGTCGACGAGGTGGTCTTCCTGGTCGACGGGAAGGTCGCCGCGAGCGGCAGCCACCAGGGACTTCTCGCCTACGAACCCGGCTACCGGGATCTGGTGGCCAGGGACGCCGGGGAAACCACCGCCGAGGAGGTCGCGGGATGAGCGGGGAACGACTCCCCTGGCCGGACCGGCCGAGGTGCGCCGGGCCGCCGCGGAGCTGGTGCGGTCGGACGGGCGGGCCTTCGCCGGTGTGCTGGCGCTGAACGGGCTGGCGGCCGTGGTGGGACTCGCCGGGCCCTGGCTGCTGGGGCGGATCATCGACGAGGTGCGCGACGGCGGCGGGGTGGCCGTCGTCGACCGGCTGGCGCCGGTCATCCTGCTGTGCGCGGTCACGCAGTTGCTGCTGTCCCGCTGGGCCCGGTTCGTGGGGCACCGGTTCGGGGAGCGGACGCTGGCGCGGGTGCGCGAGCGGTTCGTGGACCGGGCGCTGGCGCTGCCCTCGTCGGTGGTGGAGCGGGCGGGCACGGGCGATCTGACGGCGCGGGGGACGGCGGATGTCACCACCGTCGGTACGACCCTGCGCGACGCCGGGCCGTCGCTGCTGGTCAACGCCGTACAGGCGCTGTTCGTGACGGTCGCGGTGCTGGTGGTGAACCCGCTGCTGGGTTTCCTCGGACTCCTCGGTCTCACGCCGATCTGGCTCGTGCTGCGCTGGTATCTGCGCCGGGCCCGCGACGCCTATCTCGCCGAGGGGCGGCGAACTCGGACGTGGCGGAGACCGTCGCGGCGACCGCGTCCGGGGCCCGCACGGTGGAGGCGTTCCGGCTCGAGAGCGGCGCATCCGCGCCAACCGGGAGGCGCTGGAGACCTCCCGCCGCACCCGCTTCCACACGCTGTTCCTGCGCACGGTGTTCTTCCCGGTGGTCGAGGTGTCGTACGTGGTGCCGGTGGCCGGGGTGCTGCTGATCGGCGGCTGGCTGCACGGGCGGGGCGCGGTGAGCCTCGGGGAGGTGGTGGCGACCTCGCTGTATCTGCTGCAGTTGAGCGGCCCGCTGGACGAGGTGCTGATGCGGCTGGAGCAACTGCAGGCCAGCGGTGCCTCGTTCGCCCGGGTGGAGGGGCTGGCGCGGGCGCCGCGCGCGGCGGAGCAGGGCGACAGCCCCGATCCGGCCGACGACCGCATCGACGTGACGGGCGTGCGCTACGCCTACGACGGCGGCGGCGAGGTGCTGCGCGGGGTCGATCTGACGGTGACGCCGGGCGAACGGCTGGCCGTGGTGGGGCCGTCGGGCGCGGGCAAGACCACGCTGAGCCGGCTGCTGGCGGGCGTGGACGCGCCGACGGCGGGGACGGTGACGGTGGGCGGGGTGCCGGTGTCGGGCCTGGACCCGGAGCGGCTGCGCCGGCAGGTGGTGCTGGTCACCCAGGAGCACCATGTGTTCCTCGGTACGGTTCGCGACAATCTCCGGATCGCCGAACCGGCCGCCCAGGACGCCGTGTTGTGGAACGCCCTGGCCGTCGTGGGCGCCGATTCTTGGGTACGGGAGCTGCCGGAGGGCCTGGACACGGAACTGGGCGAGGCCGGTCATGCCACGGACGGCTCACAGGCACAGCAACTCGCCCTGGCCCGGGTGGTCCTGGCCGACCCCCACACCCTGATCCTCGACGAGGCCACCGCCCTCCTCGACCCGACGACGGCCCGCCACACGGAACGGGCCCTGGCGGCGGTCCTGGCGGGCCGCACCGTCATCGCCATCGCCCACCGCCTCCACACGGCCCACGACGCGGACAGAGTGGCCGTCATGGAGAACGGCCACCTCACGGAACTGGGCACCCACGAGGCGCTGGCAGCGGCAGACGGCCCCTACGCGGCACTGTGGAACTCCTGGCACGGCAACCGACCGCCGATCAGCCCGTCCGACGCCTGAGAACGAGGCCCCCACTCCAGCCCGTCCGTCACTTGACGACAAGGCCCCACTCCAACCCGTCCGACGCTTGACGACAAGGCCCCACTCCAGCCCGTCCGACGCTTGACGACAAGGCGCCCCACTTCAGCCCGTCCGGCGTTTGAGGACGAGGCCCGAAGGGCCGATGGGGGTCTGGGGCACAGCCCCAGGAACGGGACGGGAAGGGGCGGCGGGGGCGAGAAACCTCCTAAACCCCAACCCCCAGACTTGACTGTTCGTATACCGAACCCGCACCCCGCCCAGCGAACGGTTTCCGCCAAATTCCTGACGCGCTCCTGACAGAAACCGCGATCCCCTGCGACTCTTCCCACGGCCGCCGAGCAGCAACCCAGGCACACCCCACCGCAGCCAAGCGGCCACAGCGATTCGCACTTCCGTTCTGCCCGGCCGGCCCACCCGCCGTCCGGTCTCCCCAGGCCGCGCGACCCGCGGCCCCGCAGAAGGAGTCAGCGTTGAGAAGCAGGTCGTCCCACAGACGCACCCCGCACGCACCGCCGTGCCGCCGCCGTCGCCCTCGCCGGCGTCGCCGCGCTGATCGCCACGGCCGCGCAGGCAGGCAGCGCGAGCGCCGCCCCGAGCAGACACCGGCGGCCGCGAGCAAGGCCGAGCCGGGCTCGGAGTCGGTCCGGCTCACCCCCGCCCAGCGCGCCGAACTCATGCGCCAGGCCAACGCCACCAAGGCGGACACCGCCAAGGACCTCGGCCTCGGCGCGAAGGAGAAGCTCGTCGTCCGTGACGTCCTCAAGGACAACGACGGCACCGTGCACGTCCGTTACGAGCGGACGTACGACGGCCTGCCCGTCCTCGGCGGCGACCTGGTCGTCCAGGGCGACAGCGCCGGCGAGGCCGACTCCGTCGTCAAGGCCACCCGGACCGCGGTGGAGCCCGCGACCACCACCGCCAAGGTGCCGGCCGCCAAGGCCGAGCAGCAGGCCCTGTCCGCGGCGAAGGCCGAACAGGCCGAGGGCGCCGACGTCGACCGCGCCCCGCGCAAGGTCGTCTGGGCCGCCCAGGGCAAGCCGGTCGTGGCGTACGAGACGGTCGTCGGCGGGCTCCAGCACGACGGCACGCCGCAGGAACTGCACGTCGTCACCGACGCCACCACGGGCGAGCAGCTGTACGAGTGGGAGGCCGTCCAGAACGGAACCGGCCACACCGTCTACAGCGGCACCGTCGACCTGACCACCACCCAGTCCGGGTCGTCGTACAACCTCACCGACGGGGCGCGCGGCGGGCACAAGACGTACAACCTGAACCGCGGCACCTCCGGCACCGGCACGCTGTTCTCCGGCACCGACGACGTCTGGGGCAACGGCAGCGCCTCCAACGCGGAGTCCGCCGCCGCCGACGCCCACTACGGGGCCGCGCTGACCTGGGACTACTACAAGAACGTGCACGGCCGCAGCGGCATCCGGGGCGACGGCGTGGGCGCCTACTCCCGGGTCCACTACGGCAACAACTACGTCAACGCCTTCTGGTCCGACAGCTGCTTCTGCATGACGTACGGCGACGGCTCCGGCAACGCCAACCCGCTGACCGCGATCGACGTGGCCGCGCACGAGATGACGCACGGTCTCACCTCGAACACCGCGGGCCTCAACTACAGCGGTGAGTCCGGCGGCCTCAACGAGGCGACCAGCGACATCTTCGGCTCGACCGTCGAGTTCTTCGCCAACAACTCCTCCGACGTCGGTGACTACCTCATCGGCGAGGAGATCAACATCAACGGCAACGGCACCCGCTGCGCTACATGGACAAGCCGAGCAAGGACGGCGCGTCCAAGGACGCCTGGTACTCCGGGATCGGCTCGATCGACGTGCACTACTCCTCGGGCCCCGCGAACCACTTCTTCTACCTGCTGAGCGAGGGCAGCGGCACCAAGACCATCAACGGTGTCAGCTACGACTCGCCCACCTCGGACGGCCTCCCGGTCACGGGCATCGGCCGCGCCAAGGCGGAGAAGATCTGGTTCCGCGCGCTGACCACGAAGTTCACCTCCACCACCAACTACGCGGGCGCCCGCACCGGCACCCTGGCGGCGACCGGTGAGCTGTACGGCACCGACAGCGCCGAGTACAAGGCGGTGCAGGACGCGTGGGCGGGCATCAACGTCGGTACGCGCCCCGGCGGTGGCGGCGGTACGGCCTACGAGAGCACCACCGACGTGGCGATCCCGGACGCCGGCGCGGCCGTGACGTCCGCGATCTCCGTCACCGGGCGGACGGGCAACGCGCCGTCCAACCTCCGGGTCACCGTGGACATCGTGCACACCTGGAGCGGTGACCTGGTCGTCGACCTGCTCGCCCCCGACGGCACGGTGTACCCGCTGCGCAGCCGCACCGGCGGCTCCGCGGACAACATCCAGGAGACCTACACGGTCAACGCGTCCTCCGAGACCGCCAACGGCACCTGGCTACTGCGGGTGCAGGACCAGGCACGGTACGACACCGGCTACATCAGCGGCTGGTCGCTCACCTTCCCGTAAACCGGGACGAGCGGTCCGAACGGCGCCCCGCCTTTCTCCGAGGCGGGGGCGCCGCCCTACTTGGGACCCATGTCTTCGGCGGACTTCACCTACGACCACGTCGGCGCGACCCGGGAACCCGGTTCCCGGCCTCCCGGCTTCCATCCGCTGCACGTCCGTACCCGGCTGGGCGAGGGCCACGAGGTGTTCCGGCAGGCGGCGGATGCGCTGTTCGGCTGGGAGATGCACCGGTCCCTGGGGCTCGGCGTCGAGGCCGGTGCGGAGCGGGCGGCGCCGGACGTCGATGTCACCCTCACCCTCGCGGGGGTGGTCAAGGCGCCGTGCCGGGTGGTGTGGACGGTGGAGGAGCACCGGAAGGCGGGGTGGGCGTACGGCACGCTGGCGGGGCATCCGGAGTCGGGCGAGGAGTCGTTCGTGGTGTACCGCACGGGTGACGGGACCGTGTGGCTGACGGTGGAGGCCTTCAGCAGGCCCGCGCGCTGGTACGCCCGTGCGGGTGGGCCGGCGACTCGCGCACTCCAACTGGCTTACGCGCACCGCTACGGCAAGGTCCTCCGCGACCTGGCCACCAGAGGCATCCCCCAGGACTGACCCCCACCCCGGCAGCCTGCGGACAGACTCACCCCCGCAGCCTGCCGGCAGACCCACCCCCGCAGCCTGCGGGCAATCGTGCCGCCAGGGCGGCACGGGTGGGCGCACGCGGCACCCCACCAGTCCGGGCAGCACCCCCACTCCGCCCGGACACCCCCACCCCCGCAGCCTGCGGGCAATCGTGCCGCTGGGGCGGCACGGGTGGGCGCAGGCGGCACCCCACCAGCGGGCAGCGCCAACAGTTCCTCGCCCCCGCCGCCCCTTCCCGTCCCGTCCATGGGGCTGCGCCCCAGACCCCTCCGGCCCTGAACGGGCCTTGTCCTCAAACGCCGGACAGGCTGAGGGGGCGGCCCGTCCCCAAACGCCGGACAGGCTGAAGCGGGGCCTCGCCCTCAAACGCCGGACGGGCTGAAGGGTGCCGGTGCGGTGGAGGTCAGCGCATCAGCAAGCCCGCCGCCCCCGCCAGCTCCTCGGACGGCACAGCCACCAACCCCAGCTCCGCCCCCGACGCGAGCAGCCTGTGCCCCGGCAGGATGCGGACCGTGTAGCCGAAGGGGCCCGTGCGGTCCAGGGTGAGCGGGCCCTCGTACACCCACCGCCCGTCCCCGTCCGGCACCCCCACCGGCTTCAGCGCCACCGCGGCCGCGTCCGTGATGCGGTCCTCCTCGTCCACCCGCCCGGACACCGCCTGCACCTCCACGTCCTCCGGCTTCAGCCCGCCCAGCCCCACCCGCACCCGCAGCCCGAGCGTCGTCCCGAGCTGCGCGGTCGTCGCGGTCACGGACGTTTCGACGTGGTCGACGGTCACCGCGTGCCAGGCGGCCCGTACCCGCGCCTTCCACCCGGCCAGCGCCCGCGCGGACTCCGCGTCCATCGCCCGGTGCGCGTGCGCGGCCGGGGTGTACAGCCGCTCCACGTACTCCCGGACCATCCGCCCGGCCAGCACCTTCGGCCCCAGCAGGCTCAGCGTCCGCCGCACCATGTCGATCCACCGGTCGGGCAGCCCGCCCCGCCCCCGGTCGTAGAAGCTGGTGGTGATCCGCTGCTCCAGCAGGTCGTACAGCGCCGCCGCCTCTATGGCGTCGCGCCGCTCCGGATCGGTTCCGGCCCCGTCCGCGGTCGGGATCGACCACCCGAAGTCGGGCTGGAACCACTCGTCCCACCACCCGTCCAGCACCGACAGGTTGAGGCAGCCGTTGAGCGCCGCCTTCATCCCGCTGGTGCCGCAGGCCTCCAGCGGCCGCAGCGGATTGTTCAGCCAGATGTCGCAGCCGGGGTAGAGCTTCTGCGCCATCGCCATGCCGTAGTCGGGCAGGAACACGATCCGGTGCCGTACGCGCGGATCGTCGGCGAACCGGACCAGTTCCTGGATGAGCCGCTTGCCGCCGTCGTCCGCCGGATGCGCCTTGCCCGCGACGACGATCTGCACCGGCCGCTCCGGATGCAGCAGCAGGCTCATCAGCCGGTCCCGGTCGCGCAGCATCAGCGTCAGCCGCTTGTACGACGGGACACGCCGGGCGAAGCCGATGGTCAGTACGTCCGGGTCGAGCACCCCGTCGATCCAGCCCAGCTCGGCCGCCCCGGCCCCGCGCTGCCGCCAGGACGCGCGCAGCCGCTCACGCACCTCCAGCACCAGCAGTTCCCGCAGTGACCGGCGCAGCTCCCAGATGTCCTGGTCGGCGATGTCCGCGACGGAGTCCCAGCGGTCCGAGTCGCCGACGCTCAGCGCCTCCTCGGCGCGCTGGGCGCCGATCTGCCGGGCGCCGAGCCGGTACACCTCGGGGGCGACCCAGGTGGGCGCGTGGACGCCGTTGGTCACGGAGGTGATCGGCACCTCCTCGGAGTCGAAGCCCGGCCACAGCCCGGCGAACATCTCCCGGCTGACCTGGCCGTGCAGCACGGAGACGCCGTTGGCGCGCTGTGCCAGGCGCAGGCCCATCACGGCCATGTTGAACAGGTTGGGCTCACCGCCCGGGTAACTCTCCATGCCGAGCCGGAGAATGCGGTCGACCTCCATGTTCGGCAGTTCGGCGTGCGGGCCGAAGTGCCGGGCGACCAGTTCCCGGTCGAACCGGTCGATGCCGGCCGGGACGGGCGTGTGCGTGGTGAACACGGTCCCCGCGCGGACCGCCTCCAGCGCCGCGTCGAAGTCCAGCCCCTGCGAACGCAGTTCGGCGATGCGCTCCAGGCCGAGGAAGCCGGCGTGCCCCTCGTTGGTGTGGAACACCTCGGGCGCGACGTGCCCGGTCAGCTCGCAGTACGTGCGGACCGCGCGGACACCTCCTATGCCGAGCAGCATCTCCTGGAGCAGCCGGTGCTCGCTGCCGCCGCCGTAGAGCCGGTCGGTCACCCCGCGTTCGCCGAGGTCGTTCTCCTCGATGTCGGAGTCGAGCAGGAGGAGCGGGATCCTGCCCACCTGGGCCAGCCAGATCCTGGCCCGCAGCGAGCGGTCGCCGGGCAGGGCGAGGGTGACCTGGGCGGGGTGCCGTCGGGCTGCTTGAGCTGGTCCAGGGGCAGCTCGTTGGGGTCGAGGACGGGGTAGTGCTCCTGCTGCCAGCCGTCGCGGGACAGGGACTGGCGGAAGTAGCCGTGCCGGTAGAGCAGGCCGACACCGATGAGGGGGACGCCGAGGTCGCTCGCGGCCTTGAGATGGTCTCCGGCGAGGATGCCGAGACCGCCGGAGTACTGCGGCAGGGCGGCCGTGATCCCGAACTCCGGGGAGAAGTAGGCGACGGCGGTGGGCAGCCGGTCGGGCTGCGCCTGATACCAGCGCTCGCCGGTCATATAGGCGTCCAGACCGGCCGCGACCGCGTCGAGCCGGTCCAGGAAGTCACGGTCACCGGCCAGCTCGGTGAGCCGTTCGGCCGCCACGCTGCCGAGCAGCCGTACGGGGTCGGCTCCCGCGGCGGCCCAGCGGCCGGGGTCGACGGAGCGGAAGAGGTCACGGGTCTCGGCGTGCCAGGACCAGCGCAGATTGCGGGCCAGGTCACTGAGGGGGCGCAGGGGTTCGGGGAGCACGGGTCGGACGGTGAATCGACGGATCGCCTTCACAAGCCACCTCGGCGCGTTCGTGAGAGACGCGGTGTGCGTCCGGGCATCGCTGCCGACAGTACCGGCGCGAACACGCTCCGCGCGGGAGGCAAGGGGACACGCGTCCCACCGCGATACCAACCGAAACGATTCACCACATGGCCGATATGGCCGATTTCCATATCTCCGCTCCTCCCCTCATCGCCTTTGACGTCACGTGCCGGTCGGCAGGCCGGCCGACAGGACAAGAAACCGGCCTTTTCCGGCTGCGGATCCGGTGGGGTTCGGTCCGCCCCGCGGGTCCTGGTCCCCGCGGCTCCGTCGCGGGCGGCACCGCGCGGGAGACCCTCTCGGGTACGGCGATGACGGCCCGCACGCGGCGACGCCGTACCCCGCCGGGCACCCCGGCACGGACGGCTCGGGCGCTGGTCAAGGGCACGGCGGGCGGAGAGACGAGCGGACGCGCGGCACCGGCCGCCCGAGGTGCCGCGCGGTGAGACGCACCCGCGCGGGGCGCCGTACGGCGTCCGCCCGTGGCGGCACCGGCGGACGTGGGAACGAGCCCATCGGCGACCGGCTCCGGACCGTGCGGAGACGGCCGGACTTGTGTGTCGACATACGCGCGAGTAGTTAACAAACCGCCGGATTGCCCACCCGAACAGTGTGGGAAGGCTCCTGCGGGTACACCCCACGGAAACCCCGCAGGACCCACCTCCCCACAGTCATCCGCCCACCCACGTTGACGCGGACAGGAGCGGTCATGCCCGCCAAGCACCACCCGTCCTCACCCCCGGCGCCCAGCACCCCGGCGCCACCGGAACACGGCGCCGGGACAGGTTCTCCACCCTCTCCCGCCGGTCCGGCGACCGCCGTGGGGCGTATCCCCGTCCTCGACGTCCGGCCGATGGTCCGGGAGGGGCGCCGGCCCGCGAAGGCCGTAACCGGTGAGACGTTCGAGATCTCGGCCACCGTCTTCCGCGAGGGGCACGACGCGGTGGCCGCCGACGTGGTGCTCAGGGACCCGCGAGGGCGTCCGGGACCGTTCACGCCGATGCGGGAGCTGGCGCCGGGCACGGACAGATGGGGGCGACCGTCACCGCCGGGGAGCCCGGACTGTGGACGTACACCGTGGAGGGGTGGGGCGATCCGGTCACCACCTGGCGGCACCACGCACAGATCAAGATCCCTGCGGGCATGGACATCGAGATCGTCCTGGAGGAGGGCGCCCGGCTGCTCGAACGGGCGGCGACCGGGGTGCCCGACTCGGGTCCCCGGAAAGTCCTCCTCGCCGCGGTCGACGCCCTGCGCGACGAGAGCCGTCCGGCGGCGTCCCGGCTGTCGGCGGCGTTGACGCCGGAGGTGGACGCGGTCCTGGCCCGGCATCCGCTGCGGGAACTGGTCACCAGCAGCGACCCGCTGCCCCTGCTGGTGGAACGCGAGCGGGCCCTGTACGGCTCCTGGTACGAGTTCTTCCCCCGCTCCGAAGGCACCCCCACCCAGCCCCACGGCACCTTCGACACCGCCTCCCGCCGCCTGCCCGCCATCGCCGCGATGGGCTTCGACGTCGTCTACCTGCCCCCGATCCACCCGATCGGGACCACCTTCCGCAAAGGCCCCAACAACACCCTCGACGCCGGCCCCGACGACGTCGGCGTCCCCTGGGCCATCGGCTCCCCCGAAGGCGGCCACGACGCCGTCCACCCCCGCCTCGGCACACTCGACGACTTCACCCGCTTCGTCACCCGGGCCGCCCGCCTCGGCCTCGAAGTCGCCCTCGACTTCGCCCTCCAGTGCTCACCCGACCACCCCTGGGTCCACAAACACCCCGAGTGGTTCCACCACCGCCCCGACGGCTCCATCGCCCACGCCGAGAACCCGCCGAAGAAGTACCAGGACATCTACCCCATCGCCTTCGACGCCGACCTCGACGGCCTCATCGCCGAAACCGTCCGCGTCCTGCGCCACTGGATGACCGCGGGCGTGCGGATCTTCCGCGTCGACAACCCCCACACCAAACCCGTCGTCTTCTGGGAACGCGTCATCGCCGAGATCAACCGCACCGACCCCGACGTCATCTTCCTGGCCGAGGCCTTCACCCGCCCCGCGATGATGCGCACCCTCGCCGAGACCGGCTTCCAGCAGTCCTACACCTACTTCACCTGGCGCACCACCAAACAGGAACTTACCGACTACCTCACCGAACTCTCCGGCGACGCCGCCTCCTCCATGCGGCCCAACTTCTTCACCAACACCCCCGACATCCTCCACGCCTACCTCCAGCACGGCGGCCGGCCCGCCTTCGAGGTCCGCGCCGTCCTCGCCGCCACCCTCTCCCCCACCTGGGGCATCTACAGCGGCTACGAACTCTGTGAGAACACCCCCCTGCGCGAAGGCAGCGAGGAATACCTCGACAGCGAGAAATACCAGCTCCGCACCCGCGACTGGGAAACCGCCGAACGCCAGGGCACCACCATCAGCCCCCTCATCACCAGGCTCAACACCATCCGGCGCGAGAACCCGGCCCTGCGGCAACTGCGCGACATCCACTTCCATCACGCGGACAAAGAGGAGGTCATCGCCTACTCGAAGCGGCACGGTTCGAACACGGTTCTGGTGGTCGCCAACCTCGACCCCCACCACACCCAGGAGGCCACGGTCTCGTTGGACATGCCGCAACTCGGCCTGGAATGGCACGAGTCGGTGCCGATGCGCGACGAGCTCACCGGCGAGACCTATCCATGGGGCAGTGCCAACTATGTGCGTCTCGAGCCGGGGGGAGCACATGTGCTCGTCGTCGGCCCGGCATCCGGGAGTGAGCTCCCGGGTGAGCGCAGCCGTGTTCTGCGACCGTCCAGCCCGTCGATCGGAGGGTCACCCACCACATGATCGTCAACGAACCCGTCCCGGACACCTTCGAGGACACTCCCGCCAAGGACCGGGACCCGGACTGGTTCAAACGAGCCGTCTTCTACGAGGTCCTGGTCCGCTCCTTCCAGGACAGCGACGGTGACGGCATCGGCGACCTGAAGGGTCTGACCGCCAAACTGGACTATCTCCAGTGGCTGGGCGTCGACTGCCTGTGGCTGCCGCCCTTCTTCAAGTCCCCGCTGCGGGACGGCGGTTACGACGTCGCCGACTACACCGCCGTACTCCCGGAGTTCGGCGACCTCGCCGACTTCGTGGACTTCGTCGACTCCGCTCACCAGCGCGGTATGCGCGTGATCATCGACTTCGTCATGAACCACACCAGCGATCAGCATCCGTGGTTCCAGGAGTCGAGGAAGGATCCCGACGGACCGTACGGCGACTACTACGTCTGGGCAGACGACGACAAGCAGTTCCAGGACGCGCGGATCATCTTCGTCGACACCGAGGCTTCCAACTGGACCTACGACCCGGTACGCAAGCAGTACTACTGGCACCGCTTCTTCTCGCACCAGCCGGATCTGAACTACGAGAACCCGGCGGTCCAGGAGGAGATGATCTCCGCCCTGAAGTTCTGGCTGGACCTGGGCATCGACGGGTTCCGGCTGGACGCGGTGCCGTATCTGTACCAGCGGGAGGGCACCAACTGCGAGAACCTGCCGGAGACCCATGCCTTCCTGAAGCGGGTGCGCAAGGAGATCGACACCCAGTACCCGGACACGGTGGTACTGGCGGAGGCCAATCAGTGGCCGGAGGACGTGGTCGACTACTTCGGCGACTACGCGGCCGGGGGCGACGAGTGCCATATGGCTTTCCACTTCCCCGTGATGCCGCGCATCTTCATGGCCGTACGGCGTGAATCGCGCTACCCCGTCTCCGAGATCCTCGCCAAGACCCCCGCCATCCCCTCCGGCTGCCAGTGGGGCATCTTCCTGCGCAACCACGACGAGCTGACCCTGGAGATGGTCACCGACGAGGAACGCGACTACATGTGGGCGGAGTACGCCAAGGACCCCGCATGCGCGCCAACATCGGCATCCGCCGCCGGCTCGCCCCTCCTGGACAACGACCGCAACCAGATCGAACTCTTCAACGCCCTGCTGCTCTCGCTCCCCGGTTCACCGATCATCTACTACGGCGACGAGATCGGCATGGGCGACAACATCTGGCTCGGCGACCGCGACGCCGTCCGCACACCGATGCAGTGGACGCCGGACCGCAACGCCGGCTTCTCGTCCTCCGACCCCGGACGGCTCTTCCTGCCCACGATCATGGACCCGGTCCACGGCTACCAGGTGACGAACGTCGAGGCGTCCATGGCCTCGCCGTCCTCCCTGCTGCACTGGACCCGGCGGATGATCGAGATCCGCAAGCAGAACCCGGCGTTCGGCCTCGGCTCCTACACGGAGCTGCCGTCCACGAACCCGGCGGTGCTGGCCTTCCTGCGGGAGCACGAGGACGACCTGGTGCTGTGCGTGCACAACTTCTCCCGCTTCGCACAGCCCACGGAGCTGGATCTGAGCGCCTTCGCGGGGCGGCACCCGGTCGAGCTGTTCGGCGGGGTGCGCTTCCCGCCGTCGGCGACCTGCCGTATCTGCTCACGCTCGGAGGACACGGCTTCTACTGGTTCCGGCTCCGGAAGGACGCCGCGTAGAACCCGGGGCGGGGCGGTTTCCCCGCTCCGCCCGGGGCACGCATGAGTAACACCCCGCCCACCGGCGACGCCCCTGTGGCGTGCCGAAAGAGGGAAGGACGCGACGCCATGTCGGAAGCCGTCACACGTACCGTCACGACACCGCCCGGCCTCCTTGCGTCACTGGATCCACTGCTGAGGAGTGGCTGCCGCGGCAGCGCTGGTTCGCGGGCAAGGGCCGCCCGGTCACCGGGTTCGCCCTGGTCGCGGCGACCGAGCTGCTGCCGCCCACCGCCAAGCTCGGCCTGTACCACCTCCTCGTCCGCGCCCATCAGCCGCTTCAGCCGGGGCACGGCGGCCCCGAGCAGCCGGGCGACTGCTATCAGCTGCTCATAGGCGTGCGCGAGGCGCTGCCGCCCCGGCTCGCGCCCGCGCTGATCGGTCATGTCACCCGGGGCCCGCTGGCCGGACGTACGGTCTACGAGGCCCTGCACGACACCCGGCCCGCCGAACTGCTCCTGGAGGCCCTGCGCACCCAGGCCCGGATCGGCGGGCTCCGCTTCGAACGGGACCCGCGCCAGGAGATCCGGTCCGGTCTGGTGCCGCGCCTGATGACCGCCGAGCAGTCGAATTCGTCGGTCGTCTACGGAGATACGTTCATCCTGAAGCTGTTGCGCCGGATCGTGCCCGGGATCAACCCCGATCTGGAGCTGCCGCTGGCGCTGGCCCGGAGGGCTGCCCCGGGTGCCGCCGCCGACGGCCTGGCTGGTCGCGGACCCCGACGAGTCGCCGGGACCGCCGCCCGCGGCCGAACCGTACGTGCTGGGCGTGCTCCAGCCGTTCGTGCAGGGCGCGACGGACGGCTGGGAGCTGGCGTTGCGGGAGCTGGCGAAGGGCGAGGACTTCGTCGCCGAGGCGCGGGCCCTCGGGCGGGCCACCGCCGAGGTGCACACCGCGCTGTCCCGCGCGCTCCCCACGGTCACGCTGGGTCACGCCCAGCTCCGTTCCCTGGTGGACGGGATGGCCGAGCGGCTGGAAGCGGCCGTGCACGCGGTACCGGCGCTGCGGCCGTACGCGGGCGGGCTGCGCACGGCGTACACGGCGCTGGACGATCTGGCCTCCGAGGGCCGCGCCTGGACGGCCCAGCGGGTGCACGGCGATCTGCACCTCGGGCAGTGCCTGCGCTCCCCGGCCGGCCGCTGGTCGCTGATCGACTTCGAGGGGAGCCGGCCCGGCCGCTGGCCGAGCGGCGGATGCCGCAGCCGGCCGTGCGGGACGTCGCCGGCATGCTGCGGTCCTTCGACTACGCGGGCCGTTCGGTGGACCCGCGGCAGCCGGACTGGGCCGTGCGGTGCAGGGCCGCGTACTGCTCCGGGTACGGGGAGGCGGCCGGCCGGGACCCGCGTACCGAGCCGGTGCTGCTGCGCGCGTACGAGACCGACAAGGCGGTGTACGAGGTGCTCTACGAGGCCCGGCACCGTCCCGAGTGGCTGCCCGTACCGATGGCCGCGGTGCGCAGGCTCGCCACGGCCGATCCGGCCGCCTGACCCATCCGACCCGCGCCCAGGAGGCTTCGCCCGTGACCCCCGCCCCGAGTCCAGCGGTCCGCAGTATCCGGAGCAGCCGGAGCAGCCGCAGCGGCCGGCCGCCGTGCCGGCGCGGAAGGCCGCCCCGGCGAAGAGCCCGGCCAGGAAGGCCGGGAGGAAGAAGGGCGAGGTCAAGAAGGGCGAGGTCAAGAAGGCCGGGACCAAGAAGGCCGGGGTGAGGAAGCCGGCCGCGAAGGCCGCGAGGAAGGCGGTCGTGGCGGAGGCGGCCCCCGCGCAGCCCCTCCCCGGACATGGAGATCGCCGTCTCCCCCGCCGTGACCGCCGACGAACGCGACCGGCTGCTGAACGGCACCCATCACGCCCCGCACTCCGTGCTCGGCGCGCATCCGGTGCCGGGCGGGGTCGTCTTCCGGGCGTTCCGGCCGTACGCCCTCGCGGTGACCGTCGTCTCCGGGGGCCTGACGGTCGAGCTGCACGACGACGGCGACGGCTTCTTCTCCGGTCTGCTGGCGCTGGGCAAGGTCCCGGCGTACCGGCTGCTCGTGACGTACGAGGGGACGGTGCACGAGACCGAGGACGCGTACCGCTTCCTGCCGACGCTCGGCGAGCTCGATCTGCATCTGATCGGCGAGGGCCGGCACGAGGAGCTGTGGACGGTCCTCGGCGCGCACCCGACCACCCACCAGGGCGTCATCGGCACCCGATTCTCGGTGTGGGCGCCGAACGCGCGCGGGGTGCGGGTGGCGGGCTCCTTCAACTTCTGGGACGCCACCGCCTTCCCCATGCGGTCGCTGGGCTCGACGGGCGTCTGGGAGCTGTTCGTGCCCGGGATCGGGGAGGGCGAGCTGTACAAGTTCGAGATCACCCGCCCCGACGGTACGAAGACGCTGCGCGCCGACCCGCTGGCCCGCCGTACGGAGGTGCCGCCGGCCACGTCGTCGATCGTCACCTCGTCGGCGTACGAGTGGGGCGACGCGCGATGGCTGGAGCGGCGGGCGGAGGTGCCCGCGCACCGGGCGCCGTTCTCCGTGTACGAGCTTCATCTGGCGTCCTGGCGGCCCGGGTTGACGTACCGGCAGCTCGCCGAGCAGCTCCCCGCGTATGTGAGGGACCTCGGCTTCACCCATGTCGAGCTGATGCCGGTCGCCGAGCATCCCTTCGGCGGCTCGTGGGGCTACCAGGTCACCGGGTTCTACGCGCCCACGGCCCGTCTCGGCACCCCGGACGACTTCCGGTACCTGGTCGACTCCCTGCACCGGGCCGGGATCGGGGTGCTGATGGACTGGGTGCCGGCGCACTTCCCGCGGGACGAGTGGGCGCTGGCGGAGTTCGACGGGCGGCCGCTGTACGAGCACGAGGATCCGCTGCGGGCGGCCCATCCCGACTGGGGCACGCTGGAGTTCGACTTCGGACGGCGCGAGGTGCGCAACTTCCTCGTCGCCAACGCCCTGTACTGGTGCGAGGAGTTCCACATCGACGGGCTGCGGGTGGACGCGGTCGCCTCGATGCTCTACCTCGACTACTCGCGCGAGCCGGGGCAGTGGACGCCGAACGAGCACGGCGGCCGGGAGAACCTGGACGCGGTCGCGTTCCTCCAGGAGATGAACGCGACCGTGTACCGCAGGGTGCCGGGGTCGTGACCATCGCGGAGGAGTCCACCGCCTGGGACGGCGTCACCCGGGCCACCCACCACAAGGGCCCGAGCGGCTTCGGCGGGCTGGGGTTCGGGCTGAAGTGGAACATGGGCTGGATGCACGACTCGCTGCAGTACATGAGCCACGAGCCGGTCCACCGCCGCTTCCACCACGGCGAGATGACGTTCTCGATGGTGTACGCGTACAGCGAGAACTATGTGCTGCCGATCTCCACGACGAAGTCGTCCACGGCAAGCGGTCGTTGGTGTCGAAGATGCCGGGCGACTGGTGGCGGCAGCGGGCCGATCTGCGGGCCTACCTGGGCTTCATGTGGGCGCATCCGGGCAAGCAACTGCTCTTCATGGGGCAGGAGTTCGCGCAGGGCGCCGAGTGGTCGGAGGCGCACGGCCCGGACTGGTGGCTGCTGGACCCGCACTACGGCGCCGAGGCCGACCATCGCGGGGTCCGCGATCTGGTACGGGACCTCAACGCCGTGTACGGGCGCACCCCGGCGCTGTGGCAGGGCGACACCGAGCCGTCCGGCTTCCGTTGGGTGTCCGGCGACGCGGCCGAGGACAACGTCTTCGCGTTCCTGCGCTACGACGCCGACGGCTCCCCGCTGCTCACGGTGTCCCACTTCGCCCCGGTGGTGCGGCACGACTACCGCGTCGGCGTCCCGGACGACGTCCCCGCCTGGCACGAGGCACTGAACACCGACGCCGCCCGCTACGGCGGCACCGACCTCACCCACCCGGACCCGGTCAAACCGGAACCCCAGCCCCGACACGGCTTCCCGGCGAGCATCCGGCTCACCCTGCCGCCTCTGGCCACGGTATGGCTGCGCCCGGCCTAGCATCAGCGCCGCGCCCAGTCAGCGCGGCACCGGCAGCACCCCCAGGGGCGCGGGACCGCAACGCCATGCGGCCACCGCCGCGCGGGCGGGACCGGCCACAACCCACCCGCACCCGCTACACCGCGTCCACCAGCCCCTTCGGCAGCGGCTCGGCGTGCAGAATGCCGAGCCGCTGGGTCGCCCGGGTGAGCGCGACATACAGATCACTCGTCCCGTACCGCCCCGGCTCCACGACCAGCACCGAGTCGAACTCCAACCCCTTCGCCTGACGCGGGTCGAGCAGGACGACCGCCTGCGCCAGATCAGGCTCCGCCCCGCGGTCACCCCGTCGAGCCGGGCGGCCAGAGCACGATGCGACGCGCGCGGCGCGATGACCGCCAACCGCCCTTCCTCCGGGAGGAGTTCCGCGACCGCGTCCGCGACCGCGCCGGGCAGATCATCGGCCGCCCGCACCCAGGGCCGTACGCCGGTGGACCGGACCGAGCCCGGCGGCTCGAATGCCGGATCCTCCGCGCGGACGACCGCCGCCGCGACGTCCATGATCTCCGCCGGAGTCCGGTAGTTGACCCCCAGCCGGGTGTGCTCCCACCGGTCCTCGACGTAGGGGCCGAGGATGTCCGCCCAGGCGCCGACACCGCCCGCCTCCGAGGTCTGGGCCGGGTCGCCGACCAGCGTCATCGCACGGGTCGGACTGCGCCGCATCAGCAGCCGCCACGCCATCGGCGACAGCTCCTGCGCCTCGTCGACGATGATGTGGCCGAACGCCCAGGTGCGGTCGGCCGCGGCGCGTTCGGCGGCGCTGCGGTGGTCGTCCTCCTCATGCCGTTCCGCGAAGCGTTCCGCGTCGATGATGTCGTGCGCGGACAGCACCTCGGAGGACTCCGGGTCGGTGTCCTCCTTGTCCTCGAACTCGAAGGTGCGGGAGGCGTACGACACGTCCAGGACGCCCTGCGCGAAGGCGATCTGCGTCCGCCGTTCGCGTTCGGCGCGCTCGCGGGCGAGCCGGTCGTCCTCGCCGAGGAGTTCCGCGGCCTCGTCGAGCAGGGGCACGTCGGAGACGGTCCAGTGCCGGGTGACGGGGCGGCGGACCGCGGCGGCGTCCTCGTCGGAGAGGTAGCCCTCGGGGGCGGCGAGGAGGTCGGCGACGAGGCGCCGCGGGGTGATCCGGGGCCACAACCGGTCGATGGCGGACCAGACTTCACGGTTGTCGGCGAGTTCGTCGCGGATCTGGGTGATGTCGCTGGGGTCGAGCAGGTTGGAGCCGTCGTAGGGGTCGGTGCCGATGCGTTCGGCGACCATGTCGGTGAGCGCGTTGAGGATGTGCCCCTCGAAGTGCTCCCGGGCCACGTTGTGCGGCAGACCGGCGGCGCGGGTGCGCTCACGGGCGACGTTCACCAGACCGTCGTCGAGCATGAGGATCTCGCGGTCGTGCTCGATCGCGATCACCGGGTCGGGCAGCGCCTGCCGGTCGCGTACGACGTCGGCGAGGATGTCGGCCATCGCGGCGCGGCCCTTCACGGCGGCGGCCTCGGGGGTGTCGGTCCGGGTGGTCCGCACCCCGGGGTACAGCTCGCCGACGGTCGCGAGGAGCACGCCGGTCTCGCCGAGGCTGGGCAGCACCTCGCCGATGTAGCCGAGGAACGCCGGGTTGGGGCCGACGATCAGGACGGCACGCCTGGCCAGCAGCTCACGGTGCTCGTAGAGGAGGTAGGCGGCGCGGTGCAGGGCGACGGCGGTCTTGCCGGTGCCGGGGCCGCCCTCGACGACCAGGACGCCGCGGTGCGGGGCGCGGATGATGCGGTCCTGGTCGGCCTGGATGGTGCGCACGATGTCGCCCATCCGGCCGGTACGCGCCGAATTGAGCGCGGCGAGCAGGACGGTGTCGCCGGTCGGGTCCTCATGGCCGGTGCGGGTGTCGTCGCCGAGGTCGAGGATCTCGTCGTGCAGGGCGGTGACCCGGCGGCCCTCGGTGGAGATGTGCCGGCGGCGCCGCAGCCCCATCGTGGTGTGGCCGGTGGCCAGGTAGAACGGGCGGGCGACGTCGGCACGCCAGTCGATGAGGACGGGGTGCGTTCGGTGTCGTCGGCGCGCAGGCCGATACGGCCGATGTGATGGGTGTCACCGGAGGTCAGGTCGATACGGCCGAAGCAGAGGGAGCCGTCGACGGCGTTCAGCGCGGCGAGCAGCCCGGAGCGCTCGGCGACGAGGATGTCCCGCTCCAGCCTGGCCTGCCGGGGGTGTGGCCCTGTGCGAGGGCCTCCGTGACGGACACCTCGGCGTCGCCGCGCAGGGCGTCCACGCGTGCGTACAGTCCGTCGACGAATTGCTGTTCCTGCCGCAATTCATCGTCCGGCAATTCGGTGTTTGACAATTCCGCTCCCGCCCGGATATACTGTGTCTACTGAACTTCACCGCGACTCATTCTTTTGGAAGTCGCGAATCAATGAATATACGCAAAGAAAACCCCCGGGCGCAATTGCCCGGGGGTTCCTTTGTGCCGCGTACCAGGTCAGAGCACGTCCGCCAGCTCCTCCAGGAGCCGCCGCCTGGGCCGTGCCCCCACCATCGACCGCAGCGGCTGCCCGTCCCGGAAGACCATGAAGGTCGGCATCGACAGCACCTTGTAGGCGTTGGTCGTCTCCGGATTGGCGTCCACGTTCAGCTGGACGACCTTCAGCCGGCCGCTCTCCTCGGCCGCCAGCGCGCTGAGCACCGGCCCCATCTGCCGGCACGGCGGGCACCAGTCCGCGGTGAACTCCACCAGCACCGGCAGCTCCGCCTCGATCACCTCTTCCCTGAAGTCCGCGTCCGTGACGTCTCGCACTCCGCTCATCCCAGCTCCCTCCCAGTTCGCACACGGGCTCCGGACCGCCCGGAACCTCCGCGTCGGCGGCCAGCGCCTCCCGCGCCGACTCCGCCCGCGCGAGCTGCTCCCCGACCTTCGCCCGTACGACGCTCAGCTCGCCGATCAGGGCGTCCAGCTCGTCCAGCTTGCGCCGGTAGACCTGGAGCGAGGCGGGGCACGAGTCGCCCTCGGGATGCCCGGCGCGCAGACACTCCACGAAGGGCCGGGTCTCCTCGAGGCCGAACCCGAAGTCCTGGAGCGTGCGGATCTGCCGCAGCAGCTTCAGATCGCTCTCGTCGTACGTCCGGTATCCGTTGCCGGTGCGCCGGGCCGACAGCAGCCCCAGAGATTCGTAGTACCGCAGCGTGCGCGTGGTCGTCCCGGCGCGTGCGGCCAGCTCGCCGATTCGCATACGGACGAACGTAAGCCTTGACGCGGACGTCAAGGCAAGAGCGGCCCGGCACGCGAAGAAAGCCCGGATCGCGAAGAAGACCCAGAACGCGAAGTAGACCCGGAACGCGAAAAGCCGGGCGGCCGGTCCCACGGGGTGGAGACCGGCCGCTCGGCGGCTGCGGAGGCCCGGATACGGGTGGCGGGCCTCCGGCCACCGGGCGGCTGAGCTACGGGGAGTGTCCCAGCCGCCCGGGTCTGTGGGTGTGGCGGGGGCCGTCAGGCCTTGGCGAGCTCCTTCTCGCCGGCCTGCTCGGCGGGCGCGTCGTCCGCGCCGACGTGGTCGTCCAGAAGCGTCGCCTCGTCGAAGGGGCCTTGCCGGCGAGGACCTCGTCCACCCGCTCCCGGTCGATCTCCTTCGTCCAGGTGCCGATCAGGACGGTGGCGACGGCGTTGCCCGCGAAGTTGGTGAGGGCGCGGGCCTCGCTCATGAAGCGGTCGATACCGACGATGAGGCCGATGCCGTCCACCAGGGCGGGCTTGTGCGACTGCAGACCACCGGCCAGCGTGGCGAGACCCGCGCCGGAGACACCGGCCGCGCCCTTCGAGGCGACCAGCAGGAACAGCAGCAGCGGGATCTGCTCGCCGATCGACATCGGCGTACCCATGGCGTCGGCGATGAACAGCGAGGCCATGGTCATGTAGATCATGGTGCCGTCGAGGTTGAAGGAGTAGCCGGTCGGGACGGTGATGCCGACGACCGGCTTGCTGACACCCAGGTGCTCCATCTTCGCGATGAGGCGCGGCAGCGCCGACTCGGAGGAGGAGGTGGACAGGATCAGCAGGAACTCACGGCCCAGGTACTTGAAGAGCGCGAGGACGTTGACGCCCGCGACGACCCGCAGCAGCGTGCCCAGCACCAGGAAGATGAACAGCACACAGGTGGTGTAGAAGCCGAGCATCAGCACGGCCAGGCTCTTGAGCGCGTCGACGCCGGCCGAGCCGGTGACCGCGGCAATGGCGCCGAAGGCACCGATCGGGGCCACCCACATGATCATCGCCAGGACGCGGAAGACGAGGCGCTGGATGTGCTCGATGCCGCGCAGGACGGGCTGCCCGGCCGAGCCCATGGCCTGCAGCGCGAAGCCGCAGAGCAGGGCGACCAGCAGGGTCTGCAGGACCTCGCCGGCGGTGAACGCGGAGACGATCGTGGTCGGGATGATGCCCATCAGGAAGTCGACGGTGCTCTTGGCCTCCGCGTCGACCTGCGCCTGGCCGGTCTCCTTGACCGCGTCGGTCACGGCGAGGCCGGTGCCCGGGTCCAGGATGTTGCCGACGATCAGGCCGATGGCGAGCGCGACGACCGACATCACCAGGAAATAGGCCAGGGCGATACCGCCCACGGCGCCGACCTTGGCGGCCTTTCGCACCGAGCCGATGCCCAGCACGATGGTGCAGAAGATGATCGGCGAGATCATCATCTTGATCAGGTTCACGAACCCGGTGCCGAGCGGCTTCAGCTCGGTCGCGAAGTCGGGCGCGAGCAGACCGATGGCTATACCGGCGACAACCGCGATGATCACCGCTATGTAGAGATAGTGCGTGCGGTCCCGCTTGGCTTTGGGTGCAGGTGCCGTAGCGGCAGTGGTGGTCACGGCGGCGGCCCTCCTTGACGACGTCATCGGCATCACCGGCGTGCGGCTCACGTCCGGGGAGATTCGGATCAGGGCCGGTGGACAGCCCTGGGGGAATGCCGTGACTATGTCTCGCCCTGTGAGCGCGGTCACCCTTCCGTTCATTTAGTTCATCGCACAACCGGAAGGCAGACTGGCAGGCATGCGCATCCCACTCCCCGGCCCCGCAGCCTCGCGGGTCAGCTCTTCGCCATGCAGGCGGTGCTCATCACGGTCGTGGTGGCCGGGTCCGCGCTCTTCACCTACGTCAGTGACCGCAGCCAGGCCGAGCAGGCGGCGGAGCGCCACGCCACCGCGGTGACCCGGTCCGTCGCCGACTCCCCGTCCGTACGGGAGGCGATCCGTACGCCCGACCCGTCCGCGAAGCTCCAGCCGTACGCGGCGGAGGTGGTGCGGGACACCGACGTCGACTTCGTCACGATCATGGATCCGCGGGGCATCCGCTGGACGCACCCCGACCCGGACCAGATCGGCCTCGTCTTCCAGGGCAACACGGCCCCGGCGCTGGCGGGCCGTACCTTCACCGAGACCTACACCGGTACCCTCGGCCCGTCGGTCCGGGCGGTGACCCCGATCCTGGACGACGAGCGGATCGTCGGCATGGTCAGCGCCGGCATAAGGGTCGAGCAGATCAGCCAGCGCGCCCAGGGACAGCTGACGGCGCTGATCGTGGTCGCGGCCGGCGCCCTCGGACTCGGCGCGATCGGCACGTACGTCATCAACGCGCGGCTGCGCCGGCACACCCATGGGATGAACGCGGACGAGCTCAGCCATATGCACGACTACCATCAGGCCGCGCTCCACGCCGTACGCGAGGGGCTGCTGATGCTGGACGGGCAGTACAGGGTGGCGCTGATCAACGACGGCGGCCGGGAGCTGCTGGGTGTGAACGAGGACGGAGCGGACGTGGTGGGCAGATCGGTGGCGGAGCTGGGTCTTCCGGCGCCGCTGACGGGCGCGCTGCTCGCCTCGGAGCCCCGGGTGGACGCGGTGCACCTGGCGGCGGACCGGGTCCTGGTGGTGAACACCTCGCCGGTCACCGGCGGCCAGCGGCGCGGCTCGGTGGTGACCCTGCGGGACGTGACCGAACTCCAGTCGCTGATGGGCGAGCTGGACTCCGAGCGCGGCTTCACCCAGGCACTGCGGTCGCAGGCGCACGAGGCGGCGAACCGGCTGCACACCGTGGTCTCGCTGATCGAGCTGGGCCGGGCGGACGAGGCGGTCGACTTCGCGACCGCCGAACTGGAACTGGCGCAGGCGCTCACCGACCAGGTGGTGGCGGCGGTGAGCGAGCCGGTCCTGGCCGCACTGCTGCTGGGCAAGACGGCGCAGGCGAACGAGCGCGGCGTGGAACTCCTGGTCTCGGACGACAGCCGCCTGGACGACGGTCTGCTCCCGGACACCCTGCCCGCCCGCGACCTGGTCACCATCCTCGGCAACCTGATCGACAACGCCGTGGACGCCGTGCAGGGAGCGTCGGCCCCCGGGTGACGGTGACGGCCCTGACCGAGGAGTCCGGGGCGGAGCTGATCCTGCGGGTCTCCGACACCGGCCCCGGGGTGGACCCGGATCACGCGGAGGCGGTCTTCCAGCGCGGCTTCACCACCAAACCCTCCGGTTCCGGCGGGCGCGGCCTGGGCCTCGCCCTGGTCAGCCAGGCGGTGGCCCGGCACGGCGGCTGTCTGTCGGTGGCCGCCGCCCCGGGGGCGGCGCGGCCTTCGAGGCCCGGCTGCCGCTGCGGGAGACCGGCGTCGCGAAGAGTCCGGGAGCCGCCGTATGAGCGGGCAGCCCATCAGAGTGCTGGTCGTCGAGGACGACCCGGTCGCCGCCGACGCCCATGTGCTGTACGTCGACCGCGTCCCCGGCTTCGTCGCCGTGGGCAAGGCCCACACCGGCGCGGAGGCCCGCCGGGCCCTCGAACGCACCCCGTCGACCTGCTCCTCCTCGACCTCCACCTGCCCGACGTGCACGGCCTTCAGCTGGCCCGCTCCCTGCGCGCGGCCGGCCACCACGCCGACGTCATCGCGGTGACCTCGGCACGGGACCTCGCCGTCGTACGCGAGGGGTGTCCCTGGGCGTCGTCCAGTACGTCCTCAAGCCGTTCACCTTCGCGACCCTGCGGGACCGGCTGATCCGGTACGCCGAGTTCCACGCGGCGGTGGGGAGGCGAGCGGCCAGGACGAGGTCGACCGCGCCCTGGCGGCACTCCGCGCGCCGAGCCCGGCCGCCCTGCCGAAGGGCCTGAGCTCCCCCACGCTGGAGCGGGTGACGGTGGCCCTGCGCGACGCGTCCGAAGGCCTGACGGCCACGGGGTCGCCGACGCGGTCGGCATCTCCCGCATCACGGCCCGCCGGTACCTGGAGCACCTGGTGGACGCCGGCCGGGCGGCCCGGCGGCCGCAGTACGGGACGGTGGGGAGGCCCGAGTTGCAGTACCGGTGGGTCTGGCAATAACCACGGGTCAGGAGTGGGAGGACCCGGAGCGGAGGACGGCACCAGGAAAGCCGACACCTATCTCCTGTTCACCTTTGACCGTTTAACGCTCGCCAATCAACAACTGCGCGACCAATATCTTTCATTTCCCTTACTCCGGCACCGGATTCCTCGACTCCGATCCATGACGGGCCGTCAACCCCTCTTGCATCACGGGAATTGGCAGTACCTTGAGTACTGTGTCGGAGACAAAACACACTGCGATGGTCCTTACCGCACTTCCGCTCGAATACGGCGCGATATACAAGCATCTGGTGGACGTCGAGGAGGAGATCCACCCGGAGGAACCTGGATCACCCGGGGCCGGCTTCCGGAATCGTCGTGGCACGTCGCCCTGGCGGAGGTGGGCGAGGGCGCGGTGACCACCGCGGTACTCACCGAGCGCATCGTGGGCTGGCTGGACCCCGACGTACTGTTCTTCGTCGGCGTGGCCGGCAGCCTCAAGGACGACATCACCGTCGGGGACGTCGTGGTGGCCACCAAGGTGTACGGGATCCACGGCGGCAAGCAGACACCCGAGGGATTCATGGTCCGGCCGGAGGCCTGGCGGTCGTCCCACCGGCTGGAGCAGGTCGCCCGGCACTCGGTACGGGGAAGGCGCACCTGAAGCCGATCGCCGTCGGCGACGTCGTCCTGGCGGACTCGAAGTCGGCGATCGCCGAGCACCTGCGCCTCCACTACAACGACGCGGCGGCCATCGAGATGGAGGGGTCCGGCATCGCCCAGGCAGCCCATCTCAGCGGCCACCTGGACGCGCTCGTCATCCGTGGGATCAGTGACCACGCGGACGCGAGCAAGGCCGACGCCGACGCCGCGGGCTCGCAGCAGCGGGCCGCCGAACAGGCGGCGGAGGCCCTGGTCGCCATCCTGCGGAGACTTCCGCCCTTCAGCAGGCGCCCCAGGGCCTCCTCAGGGGACACGGATTCCCAGGAGGGTCCCCAAGGACGGCACTCCGTTCCCTGAGGGAACCGCGCCGGCCCTCGCCGGCGCCGGGACCGCGGACCCCGCGCACCTGGCTCCCTCCTCGACGCGCTGAGGCGGCAGACCGGCAGCCCGCTGACGGAGGACGAGCACGCGCTCCTGGCCTCACTCGCCCACCCCGCGTCCGGTTCCCTCGCGAACGCGCGGACCTGCGCGACCTCGCCGAAGCCGCCGCCGCCGGCCTCCCCCACGCCACCACGGCACACATCGTCTCCGTCGTGCGCTCCCTGGTCGCGCGCAAGTTCCTGCTGCCCGGTCCGGACGGCAGCCATCTGATCACCGATGCCGCGGTTCGCGCATTGGCCCGAAGGAGGATCCCGTGACCCACCAGCGGACATTCAGCATCTCCCAGGTCTCCGAGACCGCCGGCGAGGGTGTCCTGGACATCCCGAGCCTGTCGGTGCTGCGGTACAAGGACCCCGAGACTCTCCTGTCCGACTTCGAGAGCCTCTGGGGCGTCCGCGCCTCCACCGTGGCGCTGCCGGTCCTCGAACCGGACGGTCTGCTGTTCGAGGTGAAGGGGCTGCGAGGCCTCCCTCCTCGAACTACTCCGCTCCGTCCGCGCGCCTCAAGAGCTTCGCCGACGTGGTGAAGGTCTTCCTGACGGCGGGACTCGACATCACCCTCACCCTGTACCCGGGGCACGGCTTCATTCCGGGCGACGGCATCCACACCCGCGACATCGCCGGCGGCAGCGCCAACCGGGTCTGCATCGCCAACCCCGGACCAGTCAGATCTTCGGCGCCATCCTCGGTACCGGCATCGACATCGCCAACGGGGTCGCCGCGGCGATCAAGGGGGCGGCAAGGTCAAGGGCGTGGCCCTGGACGTCACGGAGCTGTGGGGGATCAGCGGACAGCTCGGCCGGGTCGAGAAGACGTGCTTCTGCACCGCGTGCATCCGCCACTTCGACAAGAACGCGCCCGACCTGCTCAAGCACTACCGGACGTTCCCCAATCCATGGAGTCTGCTGCTGCGTTCGGCGAGCAGCACCGGCATGACCCATGTGTCGGACGTGTCCGCCTCCATGAGCGCGGAGGAGATCGTCGGTCTCGCCCGCCAGCGGAAGTTCGACGAGCAGTTCCCGGACCTCGACTACGCCGACCTGCTGCGGATGGCCGAACTCCTGCTGCGCTACATGCGGGTCCGGCACTCCTGACCGTCGCCGCGATCGGCGCCCTCTTCGACTACGCGTGCCAGGGACTGGAGGAGCAGCTGACCCGTGTCGTGATGCTGGAGGGTGAACTGTACGGCTGGACTTCGGGGTTGTGGCTGGAGGAACTGGACAGCTCCTTCGCCGAGGGCGAGGAGACCGGCTACGACGAGCTGTGGCTCGACTCGGGCATGCCCTACGTGCCCCAGCACGTCCCGTACCGCTCCTACATGTGGTCGCGCAGCCGCTACTACATCAGCCAGTTCTTCCAGTTGAGCGGCGCGCTCTGCGATCCCCGCTCCCGTATCCACACCGGGCTGCGCCACAAGACCATCGAGGAGTGCCGGCAGATGATCGTCGAGCGCTGGCAGATGGTCCACGGCTCGGCGCTCAACGCCCAGGCGGCGCTGCTGACCCTGCCCACCCCGCCCGAGGCGACACCGGACGCCCGGCTCGGCTTCGTCGGCGTCGGACTCCAGCAGGAGTACGGCAAGTGGTTCAGCGACCAGCTCACCATCCCGCCCACCAGCTCGGAGCGGCGAGGTGTGCTCCTCGGACCGGCGGGAAGCTCCCCGATGGGACTGGACCTGGCTTCCTTCCTCGAACAGCTGCAGAACCGCGGGGACGACGACTGATGCGCTCCCTCAGGCGGCCCGACCCCGACGCCCGCGCACCGGCGGACTCGGAAGAACCGCAGGCCACGAAGTCTCACGAGGGTCCGTCACCTTTCTAACAGACCCTCATGAACGGGTTGACCAGCGTCTTTCCGGCCATGATCCACTGCCGGAAAGATCATTGCTCCGCTCCGCCCCCGCATCCCATACTGAGGGCCGCCGCCGGAGATCCTGGCGGCGTCGAGGGGGTAATCATGCGTACTGCTCGTAAGGCAGGCGTCGCGCTGGTCAGTCTCGCGATGGCCGGGGGCCTCGCCACCGCGGCATCCGGCACGGCTTCCGCCGCCGACGTCTGCACGTACCCGGGCGTCGCTGTCTACAACAAGTCCGGCGACTGGGCGGGCAACGCCCTGTGGAACGCGAACCCCGCCTGTGGCGTGACGGGGGACACCCTCGGCGCCTTCGACTCCACCGCCGACGGATACGGCGTCATCGCCTATCTGAGCAAGCTCGACGGCACCCCCATACGTTCGGTCAGCACCTCCGGCCACAGTTCGCCTTACACCGCGTGGAAGAGCGGCAACCTGCCCGAGGACCAGGCGTACTACATATGGGGCTGCCTGACGAAGGGCGGCGCCCAGTCCAACTGCTCGAAGAGCATCATCGTGTATTCCTGACGCTCGCTTCCCATGACGGCTTGCGTCTGACGGCTTTCGTCTGACGGATTGTCTCCCTCGCCGGGTGAGCCCCGGCCGCCGCGGTGGATTCCGCGGCGGCCGGGGCTTTCGGCCGGGACGTCGATGGTCTCGCCCCTTTCGGGCCGGCCGACGACCTGTTCGGCCCGGGGCTTCACGCCGCCTTCGCGTACCACACGATCTGCGAGGCGAGCCCCGCCACGGCGAGCGCCTCCACCACGGACAAGGCGACCATCAGCCCGCCGCCGTCGCCGTTCACCCAGAACACGACCAGGGCGGCCAGCGGTACCGCGCAGAACGCCGTCAGGTCGATCACGGTCTGAATGGTCTTGCGCGACCTGCGCCGGGTGTCGCTCCGGTGGTACGCCTCCCACCCGAACGTCGTGAAGCCACTCCCGTGCGCCGTGCGGGCGGCCAGCCGGGGCCCCAGGTCGTCGCGGACGTAGAGGCCGATCGCCGAGATCTTCTCGTCGTTGACGAGGTAGGTCCAGCCGAGCACGACGCACACGGGCGGCAGCGCGAGCAGCATCGAGGGCTGTTTCGCCTGGGCCGCGGCGGCGATGACCGCGGCCACGACGGCGAGGGTGACGTACAGCAGGTTGTCGCGGAAGCCGATCCGCGCCTTCTGCTCGTCCTTGACGCTCTGATATTCGGCGAGCAGCAACTGCCCGACGGTGAGGTCCTGTTCCGGCACGCGTGTCCCTTCTCCCAGCGTATTTCATGACTATGCAGGAGAACCTGCCCACCGTTCTGGTCCTGCCCGCGCTACCGCTCGATCCCACCCTGGGGCTCAACAAGGCCGCGCACGCTCATTGACCTGACTAGACCACTCCTCCTAAGTTCGCCACGCAGCCGTCCAGGCCACAGTGTCGTGTGCCCCCAGGAGGTCATGCTCGTGCGCCCCACCGCTCTGCTCCCCCGCCTCGCCCTCGCCCTCGCCGGATCGCTCGCCGCCTGCGGTGGTGGGTCCGGCAGTGATCCGGACACCGTGAAGGTGTCGTTCAAGCAGTCGACGGACAACTCCGTGAAGGTGATGGACACCTATCTCGCGGACATCAAGGAGCAGTTCGAGAAGGCCCATCCCGGTAAGAAGGTGGAGCTCGTCCCCATCAAGGCGCCGGACGCCGAGTACTACACCAAGCTCCAGCAGATGCTCCGCTCCCCAAGACCGCGCCCGATCTGGTCTACGAGGACACCTTCCTCATCAACTCCGACATCACCAGCGGGTACTTGAAGCCCCTCGACCCGTATCTGGCGGAGTGGAAGGACTGGGAGCAGTTCATCGACACCGCGAAGGCCGCGGCGAAGGGGAGGACGGGAAGACGTACGGTGTTCCGGACGGGACCGATACGCGCGGGCTGTGGTTCAGCAAGGACGTCTTCGCCGAGGCCGGGCTGCCGGCCGACTGGCAGCCGAAGACCTGGGACGAGGTGCTGGACGCCGCGCGCACCATCAAGAGGAAGGTCCCGGACGTCATCCCGCTGAACGTCTACACCGGCAAGCCGGTCGGTGAGGCCGCCACCATGCAGACCTTCGAGATGCTGCTCTACGGCACCGGCGACGCCACGTCCGATCCGCTGTACGACAAGAGCGGCAAGAAGTGGATCACGGCGGGGAAGGGGTTCGAGGACTCGCTGTCCTTCGTCGAGACCGTCTACCGGGAGAAGCTCGGCCCGGAGGTGTCCGACGCTCTCGACCCCAACGTCGGTACCCGTGTGCGCGGCGAGTGGCTGCCGCAGGGCAAGCTCGGTATCGCGCTGGACGGTTCGTGGCTGCCGCAGGACTGGCTGGAGGGCAGCGGGCACGAATGGCCGGAGTGGTCGCAGGAGTTGGGGCTCGCCGCCATGCCGACGCAGAACGGGCAGGCGCCCGGCAGGGTGAGCATGTCGGGCGGCTGGACCTGGGCGGTGCCGGCCAAGGCCGCCAACCCGGACCTGGCCTTCGAGTTCATCAAGACGATGCAGACCAAGGCCAACGCCCAGAAGTGGTACATCGCCAACTCCGGTATCGCGGTGCGTGAGGACGTCGCGGGCGATCCGGCGTACATCGCCGCGCAGCCCGGTATCGAGTTCTTCACCGACCTGGTGGCGAGCACCCACTACCGGCCCGCGTATCCCGCGTACCCGAAGGTGTCGACGGCCATTCAGGAGGCGATGGAGAGCGTGACGACGGGGGACGCGTCGGTCGTGGACGCCGCGCGCGGCTACGACGACGCGCTCAGGGACGCCACCGACAACCAGGTCGTCGAGAAGTGAGCGACGGGGCGCGCCGGCTCCTCCCCGCTTCCTGCCCCTGACCCCGCACTGGCCCTGCTGCTCCTGTTCCTCGCGGGGCCGATCGCGTACTGCGTGCTGATCGCCTTCACCGACCTCCAGCTGACCGGTCAGGCCGAGGAGTCGTTCGTCGGGCTGGAGAACTTCCGGCGGGCGTTCGGCGACGAGGACTTCCTCAACGCCGTGTGGCTGACACTGGTGTTCACCGTGCTGTCGTCGCTGATCGGGCAGAACACGCTCGGGCTGACGCTCGCCGCGCTGATGCGGCGGGCGTCGAAGCCGGTACGCACCCTGACCGGCGGCATCGTCGTCACGGCGTGGGTGCTGCCGGAGGTGGTGGCGGGGTTCCTGCTGTACGCCTTCTTCCGCCGCGAGGGGACGCTGAACGCCATCCTCGACTGGCTGCGTCTGCCGTCGCAGAACTGGCTGTTCACGCTGCCGATCCTGGCGGTGTCGTTCGCCAACGTCTGGCGCGGGACGGCGTTCTCGATGCTGGTGTACTCGGCCGCGCTGAACGAGATCCCCCAGGAGATCACCGAGGCCGCCGAGGTGGACGGCGCCGGCGGCTGGCGGCGGATGTGGCACATCACCCTGCCGATGATCCGCCGCTCCATCGGCACCAACCTGATGCTCAACACCCTGCAGACGCTCTCCGTGTTCGGGCTGATCTGGGTGATGACACGCGGCGGACCGGGAGGCAGGAGCCAGACGCTGCCCCTGTTCATGTACGAACAGGCGTTCCAGAACAGTCTGATCGGCTACGGCACCGCCGTCGCGCTGCTGCTTCTGCTGGTCGGCTCGCTGTTCTCGCTGGTCTACATGCGCCTGCTGCGGACGGAGGTCTGACCCGCCATGTCCCGCTCCCTGTCCGCACGCCGTGACGCCCGGCGTCTCGCCGCCGACGCCGGACTCCTCGTGGTCGCCGCCGCGTTCGTCCTGCCGCTGGCCTGGGTGGTGCTGTCCGCCGTCGATCCGCACGCCGGTCTGCGGGTGAAGACCCCGACGGGCTCACCCTCGGCCACTTCGACGCGATCCTCACCGACGAGATCACCTTCACCCCACTGCTGAACAGCCTGATCCTCTGCGGGGGCGCCACCGCGCTCACCGTGGTGTGCGCCGCGCTCGCCGCGTATCCGCTCTCCCGGTTCCGCTCCCGGCTCAACCGGCCCTTCCTGCTGACGATCCTCTTCGCGACCAGTCTGCCGATCACCGCGATCATGGTTCCGGTGTACGCCCTGTTCGTCCGGGTCGACCTCATCGACACCTTCCAGGGCACGATCTTCTTCTTCGCCGCCTCCCAGCTCCCCTTCGCCATCTGGCTGATGAAGAACTTCATGGACGGCGTGCCGAAGGAGCTGGAGGAGGCGGCCTGGACCGACGGGGCGTCGTCACCGCAGTCCCTGGTGCGGATCGTGCTGCCGCTGATGGGGCCGGGCGTGGCGGTGGTGACCGTGTTCTCGTTCGTCATGATGTGGGGAACTTCTTCGTCCCCTTCATGCTGCTGCTCACCCCGGACCGGATGCCGGCGTCCGTCAGCATCAACGACTTCTTCGGCAACCGCGGCATGGTGGCGTACGGACAACTCGCCGCGTTCTCGATCGTCTACTCGACGCCGGTGATCCTGCTGTACGTGCTGATCGCGCGGCGGCTGGGCGGGGGTTCGCGTTGGGCGGGGCGGTGAAGGGGTGAGCGGGAGCGGTGGATTCGCGCCGCGCCGGAGGGAGTGGTTCAGGGGCCGATGTGCCGTACGGGAATCCGATTCCCGTACGTACGGAGTCCCCGGGTTCGTCCGGGAGGTCAACGCAGGGTTACGCATATGCCCACTGAGCTTGCCGTTCGTGTGTCGGGAGCCCGGGGGCGGGGTGCGGGCCGCGTGCGAGGGAGGGCTCGATCCGTCGGCAGCCGTAGCTTCGCACAATGAGTCATCATGGCTGAACAGTCCGTAGTCAGTCTTACTGTGCGGGCCTACTTTGTGGGCCGTGCATCAACTCCCCTCCGCTCGTACCGACCGCCATCCGCCCCCGCCGTTCAACGCGCCGGCCGCCCGTCGGCTGCGGGCCGGGCTGGGCATGGACCCCGACCATGTCGCCCACGCCCTGCGCGGCTCGTACGGGCTGCCGTATGTGACGTCCGCGCTCGTCGACGCGTGGGAGCGGGTGCCGCCGCTCCGTCCCACACCGAACTCAGCGCGCTCGCGGGGGTGCTGTGGTGCTCACCCGGGAGCTCATCGGGCGGCCGCGTACCCTGCGTGAGCACCGGGTCGCGCGTGGGCTGGCGCCGGAGGAGGTCGCGCGGGCGGTGGGGCATGAGCTTCATGCCTATCTGCGGATGGAGCAGACCGGTCGCTGGCGGGGCAGCGAGCGTCAGGTGACGGCTCTGACGCGGCTCCTCGCCCTTTCGCTGGCGGATGTCGTCGCCGTCACCGGCCGGGAGGACAAGCTCGCGGAGCTGCTGCGGAGTGCGGCGACGGGACGCTGGCAGCCGTACGTCCGGGCGGTCGCGAAGATCGCGCCACTGGACCGGCGGCAGTTGGAGTCGGTCCTGCAGCGGCTTCATCTGGACTATCGGGGGCATCGGGCGGCGGCCCTGAGCTGGGCCGGGGATGACGACGACGCGGGGAGAACGGGAGGGAATTCCTCCATCGGATCGTCGATCACTTCTGGGCCGCGGTGGAGGTCGTCGGGTAGGGGTTCGCCCCCGCCGCCCCTTCCCGTCCCGTCCCTGGGGGCTCCGCCCCTTCGCGCAGTTCCCCGCGCCCCTGGGGGCGCGGCCCTCGCCGCCGCCCCTGAAGGTGCCTGGTCACCGCCGTGCCCCTGAAGGTACCCAGTCACCGCCGTGCCCCTGAATACCCGCGGTCCCCCGCCGCACCCCTGAAGGCGCGCGGCTTCCCCGCTCCTCAGAAGACCGACTCCGCCTCGTCCATCCGGTCCGACGGTACGGTCTTCAGTTCCGTCACCGCCTCGGCCAGCGGGACCATCACGATGTCCGTTCCGCGCAGGGACGTCATGCGTCCGAAGTCGCCCCGGTGTGCCGCCTCCACCGCGTGCCAGCCGAAGCGGGTCGCGAGTACGCGGTCGTACGCGGTCGGTACGCCGCCTCGCTGGACGTGTCCGAGGATCACCGGCTTGGCCTCCTTGCCGAGGCGGCGTTCCAGTTCGTACGCCAGAGCCGTACCGATGCCCTGGAAGCGCTCGTGGCCGAACTTGTCGATCTCGCCCTTGCCGTAGTCCATCGTGCCGTCGGCCGGGTGCGCGCCCTCGGCGACGCAGATCACGGCGAACTTCTTGCCGCGGGCGAAACGCTCCTCGACCATCTTGACCAGTTGCGCCGGGTCGAAGGCCCGCTCGGGCAGGCAGATGCCGTGGGCGCCGGCGGCCATGCCGGACTCGAGGGCGATCCAGCCCGCGTGCCGGCCCATGACCTCGACGACCATCACCCGCTGGTGGGACTCGGCGGTGGTCTTCAGCCGGTCCATCGCCTCCGTCGCGACGCCGACGGCCGTGTCGAAGCCGAAGGTGCGGTCGGTGGAGGAGATGTCGTTGTCGATCGTCTTCGGGACGCCGACCACCGGCAGACCCGCCTCCGACAGCATGTGCGCCGCCGTGAGCGTGCCCTCGCCGCCGATCGGGATCAGGGCGTCGATGCCGAAGTCGCGGATCATGTCCGACGCGTTCTCGCAGGCCTCGCGGAGCCGGTCGCGCTCCAGCCGGGACGAGCCGAGTATCGTGCCGCCGCGCGCGAGGATGCCGCTGACCGCGTCGAGGTCGAGCGTGCGGAAGCGGCCGTCGAGCAGGCCGGAATAGCCGTCCTCGAAGCCGATGACCTCGTCGCCGTAGTTGTCGATCGCCCGGTGCACGACCGACCGGATCACCGCGTTCAGCCCAGGGCAGTCGCCGCCTGCGGTGAGGACTCCTATACGCATCGTGCTGTGTCTCCTGGTCGCTGTCGATACCTGTGAGCCAGTCTCGATTGTTTCATGTCCCCGGAGCGGCGCCGACGCCCCACTGGTGGGCGCTGTAACCAGCGCCAGAGGTATTGTCAAGAGGTAGATGCTCACCTCGGTGGGTGATTTTTATGGCCCCGTCGCGGCCCACCACGGCGCGCGGCGAGGCACGGTGCGACCCGGCGAGGCCCTTCGCGGCCCCCGACGAAACGGAGAGCACGCGTGACCCGCAGCGTGTACGTGACCGGCATCGACCGCGGCGACGGCCGTCAGGTCGTCGAGCTCGGCGTCATGGAGCTCCTGACCCGGCAGGTCGACCGGGTGGGTGTCTTCCGCCCCTGGTGCACGACGGGCCCGACCGTCTCTTCGAGCTGCTGCGCGCCCGCTACCGCCTCTCCCAGGACCCGTCCACCGTCTACGGCCTCGACTACCACGAGGCGTCCGCCCTCCAGGCCGAGCAGGGCACCGACGAGCTGGTGTCCACCCTCGTCGACCGGTTCCACCAGGTCGCCCGGGACTACGACGTCGTCCTGGTCCTCGGCACCGACTACGCCGACACCCAGTTCCCGGACGAGCTGAGCCTGAACGCCCGGCTCGCCAACGAGTTCGGCGCCTCCGTGATCCCGGTCGTCGGCGGCCGTAAGCAGACCGCCGAGTCGGTGCGCGCCGAGACCACCAACGCCTACCGCGCCTACGCCACCCTGGGCTGCGACGTGCTCGCCATGGTGGTCAACCGGGTCGACCGCGAGGACCGGGACGAGCTCGCCGAGCGGCTCGCCACCCGGCTGCCGGTGCCGTGCTACGTCCTGCCGGACGAGCCGGCGCTGTCCGCGCCGACGGTGTCCCAGATCACCCACACCCTCGGCGCGAAGGTGGTGCTCGGCGACGACTCCGGGCTCGCCCGCGACGCCCTGGACTTCGTGTTCGGCGGCGCGATGCTGCCGAACTTCCTCGCCGCGCTGACCCCGGGCTGCCTGGTCGTCACGCCGGGCGACCGGGCCGACCTGGTCGTGGGCGCGCTGGCCGCGCACAGCGCCGGCACCCCGCCGATAGCCGGGGTGCTGCTCACCCTGGACGAGGTCCCCGCCGAGCGCGTCCTCACCCTCGCCGCCCGCCTCGCCCCCGGCACGCCGGTGCTCTCGGTGCCGAGCACCAGCTTCCCCACCGCCGAACAGCTGTTCTCCCTGGAGGGCAAGCTGAACGCGGCCACCCCGCGCAAGGCGGAACGCGCCCTCGGCCTCTTCGAGCGCTACGCCGACACCGCCGACCTCACCCAGCGGGTCTCCGCGCCCAGCAGCGACCGCGTCACCCCGATGATGTTCGAGCACAAGCTGCTGGAGCAGGCCCGCTCCGATCTGCGCCGGGTCGTGCTCCCCGAGGGCGGCGAGGAGCGGGTGCTGCACGCGGCGGAGGTGCTGCTGCGCCGGGGCGTGTGCGAGCTGACGCTGCTCGGTGACGTCGACCAGATCCGCAAGAAGGCCGCCGACCTGGGCATCGACCTCGGCGACACCCAGATCATCGACCCGGCCACCTCGGAGCTGCGGGACACCTTCGCCCAGAAGTACGCGGCCCTGCGGGCCCACCGCGGCGTCACCGTCGAGCTGGCCCACGACGTCGTCTCCGACGTCAACTACTTCGGCACCCTGATGGTGGAGGAGGGGTTCGCCGACGGCATGGTGTCCGGCTCGGTGCACTCCACGGCGGCGACGATCCGGCCCGCCTTCGAGATCATCAAGACCAAGCCGGACGCGGACATCGTCTCCTCCGTCTTCTTCATGTGCCTGGCCGACAAGGTGCTCGTGTACGGCGACTGCGCGGTCAACCCGGTCCCGAACGCCGAGCAACTCGCCGACATCGCCACGCAGTCGGCGGTCACGGCGGCCCGGTTCGGGGTGGACCCGCGGATCGCGATGCTGTCGTACTCGACCGGTACGTCCGGTTCCGGCGCAGACGTCGACAAGGTGCGCACCGCCACCGAGCTGGTGCGCTCGCGCCGGCCCGACCTGCGGATCGAGGGGCCGATCCAGTACGACGCGGCCGTGGAGCCCTCGGTCGCGGCGACCAAGCTGCCCGGCTCGGAGGTGGCCGGTCAGGCGACGGTACTGATCTTCCCCGACCTGAACACCGGCAACAACACCTACAAGGCCGTGCAGCGCTCGGCCGGCGCCATCGCCGTGGGGCCGGTGCTCCAGGGTCTGCGCAAGCCGGTCAACGACCTGTCCCGGGGCGCCCTGGTCCAGGACATCGTCAACACCGTCGCGATCACCGCGATCCAGGCCCAGTCCCCGCCCTCCGATCCCGACACCGTTCCCTCCCAGGCCCCGAGCGAGAAGGCAGCCGCCCAGTGAGCCCGTCCCGTGTCCTCGTCCTCAACTCCGGCTCCTCGTCGCTGAAGTACCAGCTGCTGGACATGCGCGACGGCGGCCGGCTCGCCTCCGGACTCGTCGAGCGCATCGGCGAGCGGACCTCCCTGGTCCGGCACACCCCGCTCGCGGCGGGCGGCGAGACCCGTGAACGCACCGGGCAGGTCACCGACCACGAAGCCGCCCTGCGGACGATCGCCGGTGAGCTGTCCGCCGACGGACTGGGCCTCGACTCCCCGAACTGGCCGCGATAGGCCACCGGGTGGTGCACGGCGGCCGGCACTTCACCGAGCCGACGGTGATCGACGACCGGGTGCTGGCCGAGATCGAGCGGCTGATCCCGGTCGCCCCGCTGCACAACCCGGCCAACCTCACCGGTATCCGCACCGCCATGGCGCTGCGCCCGGACCTGCCGCAGGTCGCCGTCTTCGACACCGCCTTCCACACCACGATGCCGGAGTCGGCCGCCCGCTACGCCATCGACGTGGAGACCGCCGACGCGCACCGCATCCGCCGCTACGGCTTCCACGGCACCTCGCACGCGTACGTCTCCCGGGAGACCGCGAAGCTGCTGGGGAAGACGCCCGAGGAGGTGAACGTCATCGTGCTGCACCTGGGCAACGGGGCGTCCGCCTCCGCCGTACAGGGCGGGCGCTGCGTGGACACCTCCATGGGGCTCACGCCCTTGGAAGGGCTCGTGATGGGTACGCGGTCGGGAGACATGGACCCGGCCGTCATCTTCCATTTGATGCGTGTTGGCGGAATGTCCGCCGACGAGATCGACACTCTTCTCAACAAGAAGAGCGGTCTGGTGGGGCTGTGCGGTGACAACGACATGCGGGAGATCCGGCGCCGGGTCGACGAGGGCGACCAACAGGCGAAGCTGGCGTTCGACATCTACATTCACCGTCTGAAGAAGTACATCGGTGCCTATTACGCCGTTCTCGGACGCGTGGACGCGGTGGCCTTCACCGCCGGGGTCGGCGAGAACGCCGCCCCGGTGCGGGAGGCGGCCGTGGCGGGCCTGGAGGGGCTGGGCCTGGCGGTGGACGACGGGCTCAACGCCGTACGCGGCGTCGGGGCGCGGCTGATCTCTCCCGAGGGTGCGCGGGTCGCGGTGGCGGTGGTACCGACGGACGAGGAAATGGAGATCGCCCAGCAGACATACGCGCTGGTCGAAAGGAACAACTGAGAACAACTGAGCAGGGACTTTCTCATGTGTACCTTCCGCCAGACGGAATATTCCGTAGCGAAACAAACCGATAGGATCGCCCCATGCGCCGTTCGAAAATCGTCTGTACTCTCGGCCCCGCGGTCGACTCCCACGAGCAGCTTGTCGCCCTGATCGAAGCCGGCATGAACGTGGCCCGCTTCAACTTCAGCCACGGCTCGCACGCCGAGCACCAGGGCCGGTACGACCGGGTCCGTGCCGCCGCCAAGGAGACGGGCAGGGCCATCGGTGTCCTCGCCGACCTCCAGGGCCCGAAGATCCGCCTGGAGACCTTCGCCGAGGGCCCCGTCGAGCTGGTGCGCGGTGACGAGTTCACCATCACCACCGAGGACGTACCGGGCGACAAGACGATCTGCGGAACGACCTACAAGGGCCTGCCGGGCGACGTCTCGCGCGGCGACCAGATCCTCATCAACGACGGCAACGTCGAGCTGAAGGTGCTGGACGTCGAGGGCCCCCGGGTGAAGTCGATCGTCATCGAGGGCGGTGTCATCTCCGACCACAAGGGCATCAACCTGCCCGGCACGGCCGTGAACGTGCCGGCGCTGTCGGAGAAGGACATCGACGACCTGCGCTTCGCCCTGCGGATGGGCTGCGACCTGGTCGCGCTGTCCTTCGTCCGGGACGCCAAGGACGTCTCCGACGTCCACCGCGTGATGGACGAGGAGGGGCGCCGCGTCCCGGTCATCGCCAAGGTGGAGAAGCCGCAGGCGGTGGAGAACATGGAGGGCGTCGTGGCGGCCTTCGACGCCGTCATGGTCGCGCGCGGCGACCTGGCCGTCGAGTATCCGCTCGAGAAGGTCCCCATGGTGCAGAAGCGCCTGATCGAGCTGTGCCGGCGCAACGCCAAGCCGGTGATCGTGGCGACCCAGATGATGGAGTCGATGATCACCAACTCGCGGCCGACCCGCGCCGAGGCCTCCGACGTGGCCAACGCGATCCTGGACGGCGCCGACGCGGTCATGCTGTCCGCCGAGTCGAGCGTGGGCGCGTACCTGATCGAGACCGTGCGGACGATGTCGAAGATCGTCCAGGCGGCCGAGCAGGAGCTGCTCTCCAAGGGCCTGCAGCCGCTGGTGCCGGGCAAGAAGCCGCGTACGCAGGGCGGTTCGGTGGCCCGCGCGGCCTGCGAGATCGCCGACTTCCTCGGCGGCAAGGGCCTGGTGGCGTTCACCCAGTCCGGCGACACGGCCCGCCGGCTGTCCCGCTACCGCGCCGTCCAGCCGATCCTGGCGTTCACCACGGACGAGTCGACCCGCAACCAGCTCGCGCTCAGCTGGGGCGTGGAGCCGTACGTGGCGCCGTTCGTGAACAGCACCGACGAGATGGTCGAGCTGGTGGAGCAGGAGCTGCTCAAGCTGAACCGCTTCAGCGAGGGCGACACCCTGATCATCACGGCCGGTTCGCCTCCCGGTGTCCCCGGCACCACCAACATGGTCCGCGTCCATCACCTGGGCGGCGCGACCGGCTGACCCGTCGAGGGTCCGATCTGTACGGCGTTCGTACGGCACTGAGGGCGCCCCTGTGGTGAACAGGGGCGCCCTCGGTGTTTTCGCGGCTCCCGGAAGGGTCCTGACGGGCGTTCGGTGGTTCGGGGCGGCGGTGGTTCGGGCGCTTCAGGCGGATCGGGTGCTTCAGGTGGTGATGTACTGCCGCAGTCCGGGCACGTGCAGGGTGCCGCCGAACTGGCCGGCCTGCTTCACCGTCACCTTGGTGAAGTAGATCAGCGGGATGTCGAGCGGCGGCGGGTGCTCCGGGTCGAACGTGATCGGGATCAGTCCCAGCAGGTTGCCGGAGATGCTCTCCGTGTACATCACGGTGTCGCCGTCGGTGATGGTGGACAGCGACCCCTTGGCCGCCTGCACATGGTGGGTCGCGCCGGACCGCTTGTCCTGGACCGTCTGGTGCAGGTCCCCTATGTCGGTGCCGCCGGAGATGACGTACTTCAGCACCCGCTTGGTGGCGCCGCTCGCCGTCCGCACCTCGACGATGCCCTTGTACGAGGCGTCCTTCAGCGTCAGCGAGCTGGCGTTGAGGGTCCACGGGTCGTCGGGCAGCAGGATCGCGTTGTCGACGCCGCCCTCGGCGTCGGTGGCGACGGGGCAGTTCTCGGGGTCGACCGCGGGGGACTCGGAGGGTGGGGGAGGTGGTGGCCTCGGGGGTCTCGGTCGCCTGCTCCTCGACTTCTTCGGCCGTCTCCTCGGCGTCCTCAGCGGCGTCGGTGGCCTTGTCGCCGGCATCCCCGGCCGTGTCCTTCGCCGCCGGATCGGTGCCCTTCTCGGCAGTCTCCTCGGCGGTTTCGGCGGCGGACTTCGCCTTGTCCTCGGCCTTGTCCTCGGCCCTGTCCTCGGCCCTGTCCTCGGCCGTCTCCTCGGTCGTGGAAGCGGAGGGGTGGGGCTCGCCTCGGCTTCCTTGTCCTTCGGCGTGAAGATGTCCTCGAGGGTGTCGCCGATGTCGTCCAGAAGGTCGCGGTCGGTCTTCGACGGCTCCGGCTCGGGCTCGTCCTGGGCGGCGTCGTCACCGCCTGGCGTCGCGGAAGGGGCGGGCGCCGGCTCGTCCTTGTCCTTGTCCTTGTCGTCGGAACCTGAATCCGACGAAGAGGACGACGGGGACGTGCCCTTGTCCGCCTCGGGGCCTTCTCGGTGGCCTCGTCCGAGGGCTCCTCGTCCGGGGACGCGCTCTCGCTCGCCGACGCGGACGGCGTGGGCGACGCGGACGCGTCGTCCTTCCCGGCGTCCTTCTTGTCGTCCTTGATGACTTCCAGACAGGCCTGGTACTCGTCGATGGTGAGGCTGTTCGCCGTGGGCGTCCCGTCGTTGCCGTCGGCGACGGCCAGCGTCGGGGTGAACCCCATGCCCATGAGCACGGCGGTGGGCATCGCCGCCAGGGCTATCACCTTGCCGCTCGGCACATGGAACCTGGTGAACAGCGGCTTCTTGGGAGCCGCGTGACGCGGCCCGCGCACCTGGTCAGCCGACACGGTGTCCTCCTGCGGCCCTGATGCCGCCGGCTTCCCCGCCCTCACCCTTCTCAAGGGGTCGGCCGGGAACCGCGGTCCCGCCGCCGGGTCCTGGGGCGCGTCGTCCGGCGCGGCCCCGCCCGTGGGGGCGTCGGCACCACGGTGCTCCCCGGCCGCCTCGACCGGCGGCTCGCCCGGCGCCCAGGAGAGGACAGCGCGCCGCCGATCAGCGCGGGCAGGAAGCCGATCAGGAAGCCGCCGATGTTGGAGATCACCAGCGACACGAGGGCGAGCAGAATCGCCGCGACACCCGCGAAGACCCGGGTGGCCGACTGGAACCACATCGTCAGGCCCAGCGTGACCAGCAGTACGCCGATGATCAGCGATCCGGCGCCGGCCGTCGTCGCCATGGCGAGCGACATATGGCCCAGATTGAGCGTGGCGTACGGGAAGTACGCGATCGGTATCCCGCCCAGCAGCGTGAACAGACCGGCCCAGAACGGCCGGGTGCCCCGCCAGTCGCGGAATCGCAGACGCAGCCGGGTGAAGGTACCGGCGCTCTGGACCGGAGTCTCGGCACTCATGGAAAAGCTCCCTGGGTCCGGTGGAAGTACGTACCGGCTCGGCCTAAACACGGAGAAGCCGGAAGTGTCTGAGTATCAGCGAGTGCCCGCCGCCGGGCGGCGGGCCGGGCGGTGGGGAGGCGAACCCTCCCCACCCTCCTCGGCCACTCAGCCGGCCGAGGTCATCCCGATGACGGGACCGTCAGAAGCACTCCATCTTCGAGTCCGTGCCGAGACGCATCTTCAGACCGTTGAGCTTGAAGGTGCCGGCCGAGGTAGCCCACGCCGTCTGCTCGACGTTGTAGAGGTTGGCCTTCCTCGCCTGCTGGGCGAAGCCGCCCGGCAGAGAGGTGCCGTCCTCCTTCACCGCCGGACCGCGGCTCTGGTCCCGGACCGCCACACCGATGTCGATGTCCTCAAACGTGGCGTCGGCATCCAGCTGAGCCACATCGATGTAGAGGTTCTTCGCCTCGACCTTGCGGTTCTCGTTCGGGCCCGCGTCAAGACGGAGGTAGATCGTCTTGTTGATAACCGGGATCGTCGTCTTGACCGACTGGCACATCTCGGTGATCTCAGCACGCTTGAACGAGGAGATCGCGACCGGGCGCTGGACCATCTTCGTCTTGTCCCCGGCGACGGACGCGTACCCCTCGTCCATACCGCCGTACTGGGCGAAGCCCCATCCCTCGAGATGACCGGCCTTCACCTTGAACTCCTGGCCGGACACGCTGAACGACGCCGCGAGGGCGCCCTGCGCCAGACCGACACCCACCGCCGCCGTAGCGAGCACGCTGGGCACCATGACCACAGCGAACCGCTTCCATCTGGTCCCGCCACGCACCTGGGACTCCATAATTCCTCCTTCTCGGACGTACATCTCCTGCCCCGGCTCAATGCCGTCAACGGCGTTTCGGCCGGGCAGGGATGGGAGAAGTGCTACGTCCTCGGGAAGGAGAGCGCCTGAGCTCGGCGGCGCGAACAACGCGCCCGATCACCGGCGATCACCCCGAGCGACAACCACTGGTCGCGCCTGACACGCATCACGCACAACCCTGCTGGACAGGCTTCGCCGGGTGGGCGAAGACCCCTGTCCAAGAACCGGCGTCACTGCCGCCGGTTCTGCTCGGTGGGGACCCAGGAGTTCCCGCGACCCGACCGGCTGTCGGGGTACGGGTGTTGGACCGAGCGTCGCCGATCGTGGTGCATTCTCGCCGTCGACACAAGGGGTTCATTACTGGCTAGTAACGGCCGGGTAACCCCGCGCCGACCCACCGGTTTCGCACGGCGACGCTGGGTACACCGGGAGGGGGTGCAAAGCCATGGATCGGCGGACAGAATCCGACAGAACAGCGCCCGCGACTTACTCGCAGTAACAGCGGCCGCGATTACCAAGTTTTGGCAAAGCGCGGCCGCAGCGGCGTCGTTGAGCCATTCGGCCACTCGAACCCCACCACCCCGAACGCCCGGCAAAACCGCCGGAATCGGGCAACGAGGCGGGGTGGCTCAGAACAGGGCCCGCGCCAGCGCCCGGCGGGCGGCGATCACCCGCGGATCATCGGCGCCGACCACGTCGAACAGCTCCAGCAGCCGTACGCGTACGGCGTCGCGGTCGTCGCCCGCGGTGCGCGCCACCGTCTCGATGAGCCGGCCGAAGGCGTCCTCGACATGACCGCCCACCAGATCGAGGTCGGCGGCGGCGATCTGCGCGGCGGAGTCCTTCGGCTTCTCGGCGGCTTCCTTGCGCACCTTCGGGTCCAGCCCCTGCACCCGCTGCAGCAGCTCGGCCTGGGCGAGACCCAGCGCGGCCTCCGGGTTGCCCGGGTCGTCGGCCAGCACGTTCTTGTACGCCTGGACGGCACCGGCGAGGTCACCGCTGTCCAGCGCCTGCACGGCGGCCTCCAGCAGGGCGTCGTACGGACCAACGAGCTCGTCCGCGGCCTCCTCGGGGCGCTGCCGCCCGGTACGGCGTCGGGGTCGACGGCGAGGCCGGTCAGGCCGAAGCGCTGCTCGCCGACCTGCACCAACTGGTCCAGGGTCTGGCGGATCTGCGCCTCGCCCGCGGCACCCTGGAAGAGCGGCAGCGCCTGTCCGGCCACCACCGCGAAGACCGCCGGGATCCCCTGGATCCCGAACTGCTGCATCAGCATCTGGTTGGCGTCGACATCGATCTTGGCGAGCAGGACGCGCCCGTTGTACTCGACGGTGAGCCGCTCCAGCAGGGGGCTCAGCTGCTTGCAGGGCTCGCACCACTCGGCCCAGAAGTCGATGACGACCGGGACCTCGGTGGACCGCTGCAGGACATCGCGCTCGAAGCCCGCCTCGTCGACGTCGATGACGAGATCGGCCGGCGAGATGGCGCCCCCGCCGCCCTGCCGGGCGGTTTCCGCGCGCGCCTGCTCCGCCTTCGCCTTGGCCTCTTGGGCCGCCTTCACCGCGGCGAGGTCGACGACTCCGCTCATGGACATGTTCCGTGGCTGCATGCGTCTATCCTCCCCGTACGGCCCGTGTGTGAAAACGCCCGGGAAAGCCAGGCGTACGTGTGCGGTTGGCGCCGGGTCCCCACCCCACGCCGGTGGTCGTCGCTGGGGCACGCCGGTCGAGCGCGCTTTCGCTACGGGTCGTAGCGTAATACTGAGCAGGGCACGCTGAACAGGGCGCACCGGTGATCTCCCCACACCCGGTCGCACGGAATCCGCCGTTATCGTCGTGCCATGCAGAGCCGCACCCCAGCCAGTCGCGCCGGGCGCCCGCGCAGTGCCGCCGCGGACGCCGCGATCCTGGCCGCCACCCGTGCCGCTCTGGTCGAACTCGGCTGGTCCAAGCTCACGTTGAGCGATGTGGCGACCCGTGCCGGCGTCGCGAAGACCACCCTCTACCGCCGCTGGGCGGGCAAGAACGAACTGGTCGTGGACGCGGTCGCGGAACTCTTCGACGAACTGACCCTGCCCGACCGCGGCTCGCTCGCCGCCGACATCGAGGGCGTGGTGCTCCAGTTCGCGACGATCCTGGCCCGCCCGGAGGCCAGGAACGGCTTGATGGCGGTAGTGGCCGAATCCACCCGTGACGACGCCCTGCGGGAACGGATCCGCGCCTCGATCGTGGACCGGCAGAAGCAGCTCGTGCTGGCCGGCCGGGCGCGGGCACAGGCCCGGGGCGAGCTGCCCCCGGAGTCCGACGCGCGGGAGGCGGCCCGCACGGTCGACCTGATCTTCGACATGGTGGCCGGCGCGGTGGTGCACCGCACCCTGGTGAGCGCGGAACCGGCCGACGAGGAGTGGGTCCACGGCTTCACCCGGGTCCTGCTGTCGGGCCTGTCCGCCGCGGGGCCCTGAACCGGCCAGGGTCGGCCGGTAGTCGCCTGTCTCCTCCCCGGGGCGCTGCCAGGATCGTGATCACCCCGCACCGGGGCGTACCGGACGCCGAGCAGCCAGGGAGGCGCGTATGACCGGGACCCGACCCGCCACCGCACGGATCGACACTTCCAGGCCGCACCCGGCCCGGGTGTACGACTGGTTCCTCGGCGGGAAGGACAACTACCCGGTCGACGAGGAACTGGGACGGCAGATCATGGGCGTCGACGGCACGGCGCAGCACATCGCCCGCACCAACCGCTGGTTCATGCAGCGGGCCACCCGGTGGCTGGCCGGTGAGGCGGGTGTCCGCCAGTACCTGGACATCGGCACGGGCATCCCCACCGAGCCCAATCTGCACCAGATAGCGCAGGGCATCGCGCCCGAGTGCCGCGTCGTCTACACGGACAACGACCCGATCGTGCTGAAGCACGCCGAGGCGCTGCTGCACAGCACGCCCGAGGGTGTCACCGACTACGTCCAGGCCGATGTGCGCGAGCCCGGACAGATCCTCGAGCAGGCCCGCGAGAAGCTGGACTTCGGGCGTCCGATCGCGCTGTCCCTGGTCGCGCTCACGCACTTCCTCGGTGACGAGGACGATCCGTACGGGCTGCTGACGCGGCTGGTCGGCGAACTGCCCTCCGGCAGCTACCTGGTGCTGTCCCAGCTGACCGCGGACTTCGACCCGGCGGCGGTCGGCCGCGGGGTCGAGATGTACAGGGCGGGCGGCGTCACGCTCGCGCCGCGCAGCCACGCGGAGGTCGCCCGGTTCTTCGAGGGCCTGGAGCCGGTGGAGCCGGGCCTGGTCCAACTCACCGACTGGCACCCGGAACTGGCGGAGGGCGAGACCACCGACGAGCACGCGGTGATCTCGCTGTACGGCGCGGTGGCCCGCAAACCGTGACCCGATCGCACGGCGGGGCCCCCTCATGACGAGCGGTCTCCGCCGGACGCCTGATCCCCACCGAGGGCGATGAGTTCGGAGGCGGGGAAGCCTCTCCCGAGTGATCTATTGGGACACAGAAGGGCACTACCTTGCGCAGACTCAGACGCGCGCTGGGCACCACACTCACCGCGGCCCTCGGCTCGCTGCTGCTGACCGTTCCGGGAGCCGCTCCGGCGTTCGCGGCGGGCCCCGTGCCGCTGCCGATGTACTCCCTCGCCGACATGAAGGTCGACGGGAGCAACCAGCGGGTCTTCCTCAGCATGCCCGCTGGAGTGGACGGCCGGGTCGTGGTGACGGACTACGACGGCGGGAACAGCACCTGGCTGGACGGCCTGCCGGGCGCCGGCGGGCTGGCCCTCTCGCCCGACTCCCGCACCCTCTACGTGGCCGCGCGGGACATCGACACCATCGTCGCGTACGACACCACCACACTGACGGAGACCGCACGGTACTTCGTGGGCGAGGACACCGCCCCGTGGAGCCTGGCCTTCGCGGGCGGGAAGCTGTGGTTCGGATACGGCTCCGGCGGCGACCTCGGATCGGTCGACGTGTCCGGTGCCGAGCCGGTGATCGCGCTCGGCCTGGACGGTTCGCTGGACTGGGGCGCGGACCTCGTCGCCTCTCCCGCCGACCCCGATGTGCTGGTGGCCGGCACGGGCAGCCCCAACGCCAACACCCTCACGGTGTACGACGTGAGCAGCGGTTCACCCGAGACGGCCGCCCGGCGGGTCCTCTCCGGGACGCAGATGAACGGTCTGCGGGACCTGGCCGTGACACCCGACGGCCGGAGCGTCGTCGTGGCCGCCCTCATATCGACCGGCTACCAGGTCTTCCGCCTCGACGACCTCTCGGACCAGGGAACTCACGCGTCCTCGTCCTCTCCCCTGGCCGTCGCCGTCGCGCCCGACGGCACGGTGGCCGGGGGAACCTCCAACAACAGCGCCGACGTGCCGGACCTGTCGTTCTACGCGCCGGGCGTTCCGGCTCCGCTGACCACGGTCGAGCTGGCCGGTGCCACCGAGAGCCTGGTGGAGGAGGGGCTGGCCTGGGCGCCGGACGGGAGCCGGGTCTTCGCCGTGACGCGGCAGACCGGTGTCATGGGACTTCGGTTCCACGCGCGGCAGGTCGACACCACCGTGCGGACCACCCTTGCCCTGGAGGCGCCCCCGACCAGCAGGGTCAGGCGGGATCTGACCGTCACCGGCACTCTGGCTCCGGCGGCCGGCCTCGCTCCCGGCACCACCGTCGCGGTGCGGCGCTATGACGCCGCCGCTCCGGAGGGCACCTCGCTGGGCACCGTCCCCGTGTCGTCCGACGGCACCTTCACCGTGACCGACCGGCCGCGCAGGACCGGTGAGGTGCGGTACGGCGTGACGTACGCCGGTGACGCCTGGCACACCGCGGCCTCCGCCGAGGTGACCGTGGAGATCACCCGCCGCTGACGCGGCCCCGGCACGGAGAGCGCCGAGGACCACAGGCCACGGCGCTCTCCCCCGCCACGCGGTCCCGGCGCGGGTCAGAAGCCGGCCGGCTCCGTGTACACGCCCCACTCGTCGCGCAGCACGCCGCAGATCTCGCCGAGGGTCGCCTCCGCGCGTACGGCGTCCAGCATCGGCTCGATCATGTTGGCGCCGGAGCGGGCGGCCGCGATCATGGTGTCGAGGGCGCCGCGCACCTTCGCGTCGTCGCGGCCGGACTTGCGCTCACCGAGGGTCCGTACCTGCTCGCGCTCCACCTCGTGGCTGACCCGCAGGATCTCCAGATCTCCGGTGACGGACCCGTGGTGGACGTTGACGCCGACGACCCGCTTGTCGCCCTTCTCCAGCGCCTGCTGGTAGCGGAACGCCGACTCGGCGATCTCGCCGGTGAACCAGCCGTCCTCGATGCCGCGCAAGATGCCGGAGGTGATGGGCCCGATCGGGTGCCTGCCGTCCGGGTGGGCCCGCAGGCCCCGCTCCTTGATCTGCTCGAAGATCTTCTCGGCGTCCGCCTCGATGCGGTCGGTGAGCTGCTCGATGTACCAGGAACCGCCCAGCGGGTCGGCGACATTGCCGACGCCGGTCTCCTCCATCAGCACCTGCTGCGTGCGCAGGGCGATCTCGGCGGCCTGCTCGCTGGGCAGGGCGAGGGTCTCGTCGAGGGCGTTGGTGTGCAGGGAGTTGGTCCCGCCGAGCACGGCCGCCAGCGCCTCCACGGCGGTCCGTACGACGTTGTTGTACGGCTGCTGCGCGGTCAGCGAGACACCGGCGGTCTGGGTGTGGAACCGCAGCCACTGCGCCTTGTCGCTCTCGGCGCCGTAGACGTCCCGCATCCAGCGGGCCCAGATGCGTCGGGCCGCACGGAACTTGGCGATCTCCTCGAAGAAGTCGAGGTGCGCGTCGAAGAAGAAGGAGAGGCCGGGCGCGAACACGTCCACGTCGAGCCCGCGGCTGAGCCCCAGCTCCACGTACCCGAAGCCGTCCGCGAGCGTGTACGCCAGCTCCTGCGCGGCCGTCGCCCCGGCCTCGCGGATGTGGTAGCCGGAGACGGAGAGCGGCTTGTACGCCGGGATGCCGGCGGCGCAGTGCTCCATCAGGTCGCCGATGAGGCGCAGATGGGGCTCGGGCTGGAAGAGCCACTCCTTCTGCGCGATGTACTCCTTGAAGATGTCCGTCTGCAGCGTGCCGTTGAGCACGCCGGGGTCGACGCCCTGGCGCTCGGCGGCGACGAGGTACATGCAGAAGACGGGAACGGCGGGCCCGCTGATCGTCATCGACGTGGTCACGTCACCGAGCGGGATGTCCTTGAACAGGACCTCCATGTCGGCGGCCGAGTCGATCGCCACCCCGCAGTGGCCGACCTCGCCCAGGGAGCGCGGGTCGTCGGAGTCGCGGCCCATGAGCGTCGGCATGTCGAAGGCGACGGAGAGCCCGCCCCCGCCGTTGCCGAGGATCATCTTGTACCGCTCGTTGGTCTGCTCGGCGTTCCCGAACCCGGCGAACTGCCGGATGGTCCACGTCCGCCCCCGGTAGCCGGTCGGATACAGCCCGCGGGTGAAGGGTACTCCCCGGCCAGCCGATCCGCTCGAATCCCTCATAGGTGTCCCCGGTCCGGGGCCCGTACACCGGCTCCACGGGATCGCCGGAGAGCGTGGTGAAATCCGCGTCGCGCTTGCGAGCGGCGTCGTACCAGGCCTGCCAGCGTCGGCGGCCCTCCTCGATGGCGTCAGCGTCCATACCCTCGAATTTACTAGGACGTCCAAGTAAATGTCGATGGGAGACCGCCGCACGCTGCTCCGTACGGCGGTGAGACGCGTTACGCGACCGCGGGGGCCTCCTCCGCGAACCGGCCCTCCAGCTCACGGCTGATCCTGCGCTCCACGAAGAACGCGGCGGTCGGCACCGTACCGGCGAGCAGCACCCAGAGCTGCTTCTTGACCGGCCACTTCGCCTTGGAACCAAGGTCGAACGCGAAGATCAGGTAGACGACGTAGAGCCACCCGTGGGCAATGCTGACCACCTGCGTGAAGTCGGCCGCCCCGCCCATGTCGAGCACGTACTTGCCGATCATGCCGAAAGTCAGCGCGACGAGGAGGACACCGGTGACGTAGGCCAGGATCCGGTAGCGGGTGAACACGCTCTTCTTCATGGCAACGAGCGTAACGGCCCGTTCCGGGAGATCTTGGCGGGGTCGGTCCCCTCGCAGTCAGCGGGTGGCGCACTCCGGCCACAGGACCCGTACCGGGGTGCCGCTCCGCTCCGCGTACGCGACCACGTCCGCGGTGCCGCCGAAGCCCCGGGCGGGCTTGCCGTCCCACACCGCGAGGAGTACGTCGGACAGGCCCACGAGAATCTCCGAGCCCGCCATGTGCGCCTCGGACGTCGACTCGCCCATGCCGGTCTCGTGAACCTCGGACGCCTGCCCCAGCAGAACGTCATAGGTGACGTGGTGCCGCTCCGGGAGCGCGTCACGGTACCCGGCCGCCGGAATGACCACCTCAAGCCGGCCGCCGTGCTCCACCACGGCCTCGGCGAACCAGGCGTCGGGCCCGTCCGCGATGCACGAGACCCCGACCAGCTCGGCGGCGTCGTAGGCGCTCACCGCCTCGACGAGCATCTCCCGCACGCGCCGCTCCACGTCCGCGCCGAGTCCGCGGTGACCGGTGATCCCCACCCGCATGCCTGTTCTCCTACAGGTAGACGCCGTGAAGGCGCTCGTCGAAGTCGCGCACCACCTTGGGCGGCGCGCCGGTCGTGAGGGTACGGCGCACCGCGCGGGCCCGTTCCACGATGCGCCCGGACCTGTACGTCAGCCCGGTGTCGAGTGCCCGCCGGGCAAGGGCGAACGCCGACTCGACACGGCCCCCGGCGAGGTGTCCGGCGGCGATGTCGAGTACCAGGAGCGCGCGCTGCTTCGCATGACCGGTAGTGAGGGCTTCCACGTCGTCCGACAGCACCCAGTCCGCCAGCCCGAGCCGCGCCCCACAGGTCACCCGGCATGCGGTCACCTTCTCCGGACCGAACGTGAATACCCAGGGCCAGGGAGGTGGGTCCTCGGGCAGCGCCTCGGCTGCCGCGCGGCTCGCGGTCAGTGCCCTGTCGGCCGAGCGACGGTCACCGCCGGCAGCATGGGCCAGGGCTTCCACGGACAGCAGCCACGCGTCCGCAACCGGCGGTCGGTGGTCCCCGAGCACGCGCCGGGCTCGCCTGGTCAGGTTCAGGGCCTCGGCACCGTTCCCCGCGTGCGCCTCGAACTGGGCCAGGCTGCCTGCTTGGTAGGCCGTCAGGAGCGGGTCCCCGGACGTTCGCGCCGCCTTGACCGCCGAGCCGTACCAGGCACGTGCGGACCCGTTGTCGCCCATGTCCCATGCCAGCCACCCGGCGAGGCTGGCGGCCTCGCTGCCGACCGCGGCAAGACGGTTGCGGTCGCTGTCGCCCGTCGCAGTGCCGGTGATGCTCTGGATGAGCCGCATGTGGGACTTCACGGCCTCGGAGAGATCACGGGACGGTGTGGAGCCGTCGAGCCTCCGGTACGCCGATGTCGGCAGCCGCAGCGCGGCGGCCTGCCCACTCCCGGACCGGCCTTGTCGGGCAGTGCAGCCAGTACCGGCGTCGCCGCTGTCGCCGCGACGCCGCCGAGGAACTTTCGTCGGTCCACGTCATCATCACCGTTCGCATGCCCCCGTGGGCGACTGTCCGCGAGCCCCACCAGCGTCGGAAGAATGCCCAGGTGTGCGGACGCCGCTGCCAGGATGTCCGTGCTGTATGTACGCGCACCGCGCTTCTCCAGTCGGGAGACGGCCGATTGTGAAAGACCGATCGCCCCGCCGAGCTGTGCTTGGGTCATGCGCCGGTCCTGCCGGACAAGTTCGATGACCTTGCCGTAGTCCCCGGCCCGAGAAGCCTCCCGGACCGCTGTCGCCTGCCGCATCACGGCACACCCCACATTACGAGTTCCCACGGCACCGAGCGCCTGCCCGTACCCGCTCGGCTCATATCCGCATGCGGGCGCCGCATCTGTAATGGTCCCATAGCTCTGAGTAATCGTTGACTGGTTACCGGAACAGCAACGGCCCCTGCACTAAGGGCCGTTCTGGACTCGGTGGCCGCCCCTCGGTCCTTCGAGGGGCGGCCACCGCACCCCAGCCGCCCGAGCGTGAGGCCGCGATGACCAGCACGACCACGAAGCAATCAGCATTCGCCACCCTCAACTGCACGCCCATGAGTCCGGGCATCCCGGATATGACGTGGGCCTCGTCTGTCTCCCCGAGCGCGGCCCTGGCACGCCAGGCAGCGCGGACCACGGTGAAGTGCTGGGGTCTTCCCGAAAATCTCGCCGCGGACGCCGAGCTGATCGCTTGCGAGCTGGTCACCAACGCGATTCGGCATTCGGGCATCTACAACCCGCAGGAACCCGGGCGTTGCCGTCTGACGCTGGAGCGCCCGGCCCCGGACACAGTCAGGGTCGAGGTCTTCGACAGCTCCACGACCCGGCCGGTGAAGCGCGAGCCGGTCGAGGACGAAACCGGTGGCCGCGGCCTGGTTCTTGTGGAGGCCCTCGCCGTCGACTGGGGCGTGACCCGCCGCCCAGCCGGCAAAACCGTCTGGGCCCTGCTGAGAGCCCAACCATGAGCGGGGCCCACGCACGCCCGGATCCGCCGAGTCGGCCCGGCCCGGCCCGGCCGTCGGTGTCCTGGCCCTCCTGGGGCTGACGCCACCGGCGGCGATCCTCGCCCCGCAGATCGTGGAGGTACGTCCCGCGCCTGCACCGGTTTCGCACCTCGACGTCTTGCCGACGGAACCGGCACCTTCGGTCGCGAACTGCGTGCAGGTGCACCCATGCCGCTGCGGGGCCCGGTCGTGACGACGGACGAACCATCCGTCATGGCACTAACTGCAGCACTCCTGATGACCCGGCTGGGGCGGACGCCATCCCTCGCCCCGCCGGTCAACTCCGTCCCGGACCAAGGGCGCCGTTCTCAATCTGCCCACCGGTCCGAGACAGCCCTCATACTCCCGCGCGGTGTTATCCGGGCAGGGCCGTCCGCACGGGGTTCGGGTCTCTCGCCCCTGAGAGGGACCACACCGGCTGCCCCGTCCACCGGGCGGGGCAGCCGGGCACGGCACCACTCGACACAACCATCGGAGGACATCACATGACCATCCCGATCCTGTCGGCCTCGAAGCCGACCGCCACCGACTGGACGGCCCTGCAGAACTTCGCCGCCCTGCGTGGGCAGTTCCGGGTCTCCCTGACACCGCTGTGCAACGAAGCATGCTGGTTCTGTCACAACGAAGGGGACGTACCGCCGCCACACACCCGGCTGCACCGCGAAGACCGCCCGCGTCCCGGAGAGCTGACGGCCGTCGACTACCTTACGGTGCTCCGTGACGTGATCGCCGCTGGACTGAAGCGCGTCTACTTCACCGGTGGTGAACCGCTCCTTTCCCCGCTTGCCAGGCCGGTCCTCACTGAACTTCCCGACGCGGGCGCCGACGGTTCGTACACGCTGATCACCAACGGCAGCCTCGTCCGCCGCAACATGGCGTGGCTGGCCACCACGCGCCTGGACAAGGTGAAGGTCTCCCTCCACTACTTCTCGGACGCCAGCCTGTACGAGATCGCCGGCGCTCGATTCGGCATCGGCCAGATCCTCGACGGCATCGACGCCGCCAGGGAAATGTTCGAACGTGTGGAGTTGAACACGCTGCTCCAGCGCGAGAACGCGCACGAGATCCTGCCCATTCTCGACTACGCCTTGGAGCGACGGCTCCCGGTGCAGTTCATCGAACTGGTGGACACCGACTTCAACAAGTCCCACCGTGACTCCGCCGTCCCCGCTGCCGGACTCATTCAGCATCTCCGCGCCCTCACCACGGACGAGCGCACCGAGATCGCCGGAGTCGGCCAGGGCCGCCGTGTCTTCCGCGTCGACGGCGTGGAGATCGACATCATCCAGCGGGACTTGGGGCGCCACCACGTCGGACAATGCGGTACCTGTTCCCTCAGGCCGCGGTGCGTCGAGGGGTTCTGGTCGCTGCGCATGGATCACGCCGGCGGAGTACAGCCGTGTCTGCTGCGCGATGACCTGCGCCTGGACATCCGGCCCCGCCTCGCCGAACAGGTCGACACCGCCTCGGTGATCGCCCGCCACCTGTCCGCTTTCACCGAAGGCACTTTGTGAGCCCGATGTACGGCGCCTACACACCCGGCGCCCCCACCCTCAGGAACAACCCGTTCATCGTCCTGGAAGGAATCTCCGGGATCGGAAAATCCACCCTCGCCCGTCTTCTCACAGAACGTCTGAAAGCCGGAACCCTGCACACCGTGCCCGACTTCTACATGCCGTGGGCACCGGTCATGAACGCGAACACACGCGCCCTGCCACAGTTCGCGTTCTATCTCTCCGGTGTCCTCCACGCGTCCGACATCATCCGGAACCACCTGGAACGCGGGCCCGTCGTCTCCGACCGCTACGTGACATCGGTGCTCGCCTACCACTCCGCCGTCCACGAACTCGACATGGCCCAGGTCGCGGAACTGCTCGCCCCGTTCCGCCCGTATCTCTCCGCCCCCGACCGCACGTTCTACCTGAGGTGCACAGATCGAACGCTCCGCACCCGCATGGCCGACAAGAAGGACTACAACCAGGACGACCACGACATGATCACGGTGCCCGGACGCCTGGAACGCCTCCGATCGAACTTCGCCAAAGTAGCGGCAGAGGACCCCACGGCCGTCATCATCGACACAGACGACCGCACCCCGGCGAACTCGCCGACACCATCACCGCCCACCTGACAGAACTGAGCGAATGACCGGCAACCCGAACCTTCAGAACGCGTCCGTCATCGTCGCCCTCGACGACGACGGACGCGTCGCCGTCCTCAATTCCCGCAATGCCCGGCATGGCGAGATGTTCCTTCCAGGCGGCCGACAGGACCCGGGCGAGGGGCCCGAGCAGTGCGCACGCCGCGAGCTTCGCGAAGAAGCGGGTGTCACCGCCGCGAAGTGGCGTCACCTCGGCACCTATGCCATCACTCTCGGCAGCAGTGCCCAGCTCTCCCTGTACCTCGCCGAAGAGCTCACGCTCGGCCCTCAGGAACTCAACGACACCGAAGAGGACTTCAAGCTCACCTGGTGGCCCCTGGCCGACGCCGTCACCGCAGCCACCGAAGGCCGCTTCCTGCTGCCGGCCGGCCCCTGGCTCTCCTGCTCGCCGACCGGTTGTTCAAGAACAGCGAGTGACCCGCACCCCGGGCTCTTGGTCGGCAGGGCCGAACCAGGCGAGGGTGCCCGGCCGGGAATTCAGGTGTCCTCGTGATGAGGCCATGCAAGCATCGGCGAGTGACCGACGATGAGGAACTTCCTGCCGCCGCCCTGATCGGAAGGCGACTGCTGAAGGTGGCCGCGGCATGGCATCACCATGCCGACGACGAGTCGTCGCTGGTGCGCCTGTGGCTTCACCTGGGAGGGCTGGGCCCGGTCCTGTTCCACACACCCTCGACCGGTTTGTCGCTGCGGGCGGATCAGCCGCACGGGCCGTACTCGACGGGGACGCACGGAAGCGTCTCGGTGATCGACGATTCGCCGGTTGTTCCAGTGACCCGGTTCGTCGGACAGCCGATCCGCTCGGTTCGGGAGATCGCATACGACGACGGCCGGGTCGGCTTCACCGCCGGCCTCACGCTCCAGTTCCCGGACGGCAGCGTCCGCATGCTCGGTCTTGAGGACGTCCTCCTCGTCTCCCACGAACAGCACCTGGGCGCTGTCGAGGCCTATCTGCACGAGGACGTGACCATCGCGCGGGTGGTGCAGACCTGTGGAAGCTGTCCGTCGCAGTGGGATGCCTGGACGACCACGGGTCAGTACTTGTACCTGCGGTACAGGCACGGCGAGGGGACCGTAGAACAACATCCGAGCGAGGACATCGACACCTGGGACGACAAGGAGTCGAGGCTCTGGACCTTCTGGGACGACGGAACCGCCGACGGCCGGATCGAACTCGCCGACTTCCTCGCCATGGCGGGCCTGCGGCTCGCTCCGGACACCGAAGTCCACACCGCATCGCCGATCAGCCGGAAGGCCTGAGGGCGATGATGACGCATCCCAGCCGCGATTACGCGATCACCGCGATGTACTCCGTACCCGACGACGCCTGGTATCTGGAGCTGGACCTCGTCCGGGAGCACCGGACCGTTGTGACCGCGGTCGTCCCCGACGAGGACCCGGCACGCGAACCGACGGTGTGCTTCGATCCCCAGGGGCGGCACCTGGACATCCCGTACGAAGTCATGCGCTGGTTCATGGACCAGGTTACGGATGAGATCCGGACGTCCCGCGCCTGGATGCGACTGCGGCCCGAGCTGGTGGAGGTCGTCCACCGTTTGCGTCAGGAGTACTCGGGGGCCATCGACGACGCTGGCTTTCCCGATGTCCTTACGGAGCTCCGTGCCGCTGTCCCCGAGGCCGATCTCTCCGTCGTTCTCGCGGCCGCCTTCGGGCGGAATCCCGATGGCACCGCCACGTGCGGCATGCGGGCCTTCCAGCTCGTCGACGAGGCCGCGGAAAGGGAACACCGTCCCGCCACCCCTCGTCGGACCACGGCGGCTCGGCGCGTTCCTCCAGTTGACCGGTAGGAGGGACCAGGTCCTCAGTCGCCCTCGAAGTCCCCGCCGCCACCCGCAGTGGCCGCAGGATCGCGAAGAGTTCGCCGCATTCCTCCGCGTCGTACGCGCTCAGGCCGAAGTCCATGGACATCAGGTCGCGGGTGGCGGCCTCGACGACCTCGCGGCCCTTCTCCGTGATGGTGGCAAGGGTGCCGCGGCCGTCGTTGGGGTTGGGGCGCTTGGCGACCAGGCCGGAGCGGACCAGGCGGTCCACGGTGTTCGTCACCGACGTGGGGTGCACCATCAGGCGCTCGCCGATCTTGGACATCGGCAGTTCGCCGGACTTGGAGAAGGTCAGCAGCACCAGCGCCTCGTACCGCGCGAACGTGAGTTCGTACGGCTTGACGACCGCGTCCACCTCGGCCAGCAGGATCTGGTGCGCCCGCATGACCGAGGTGATCGCGGCCATCGACGGCACGCTTCCCCAGCGCTGCGTCCAGAGTTCGTCGGCGCGGGCGATGGGATCGAACGAGAGACTGAGCGGCTTCGGCACGGACCAGACCCTACCGGCCGGTCATATGCCGGTCAGCCCTGTCTCACTCATCGGTCGGCGGGTCGGCCGTCGTGCGGCGCGAGGTGGCGTTCGACGGTCTCCACCTTGGAGGTGAGGCCGTCCGACACCCCCGGGCGGATGTCCGCCTTCAGGACGAGGGAGACGCGCGGCGCGCGTGCCTCCACGGCGGCCACGGCGCGCTTCACCACGTCCATGACCTCGTCCCATTCGCCCTCGATCGAGGTGAACATCGCGTCCGTGCGGTTCGGGAGGCCCGACTCGCGGACCACGCGGACCGCGTCGGCGACGTACTCCCCACGTCCTCGCCGACGCCGAGCGGTGTGACGGAGAAGGCGACGATCATGCCTTCACGACGCCTTCGTTGCGGGCGCGGGTGGCGATCACCGCGTCCTCGGCCTCGCGCTTGAGGCGGCGGTCGGCGAAGAAGCCGCCGGTCGGGAGGACCGACATCAGGAAGTAGAAGGCGGCGGTGCCCAGCGACCACTTCGCGCGGTTCCAGGCGTCGGCCCAGAAGAGCACGTAGAGGACGAAGAGGAAACCGTGGACCGCGCCCATCACCGGGACGGCGTTGAACTCGGTGGTCCGCTTCAGGACCGAGCAGACGAGCAGCAGCAGGAACGAGATCGCTTCGGGGCCCGAGACCAGGCGGAGGCGGCGGAGGGCGGAGGCGGTCTTGATGTCCACGGGTCACCTTCGGTGGGAGAGACGTCGGCGTCGACAGGTCGTACGGCTTGTACCAGGACGTTTGTGAACGCACGCACAAGCGCGGGTCCATTGTGGCAAACCCGGTCCGCGATCACCGGAGGGGGTCCGTAGGGGTCGGGTCAGGGTCCGACTCCGTCCTCAGGATCTGTCCATACGGGCGAAGGTGGGGCTAACGTCGCAAGCGTGGCGATGTTCCGACTTCAGAGCAGCAGGGTGCTCGCCGTCGACATGACCGGGGATGCCGTGAAGGCGAAGAACGGCTCCATGGTCGCGTACGACGGCGACATGGCCTTCAAGAAGCTCAGCGGTGGTGGTGAGGGGCTGCGGGGGATGGTGACCCGGCGGCTCACGGGCGAGCAGATGACACTGATGGAGGTGAAGGGGCACGGGACCTGCTTCTTCGCGGACCGTGCCTCCGAGATCAACCTGGTGTCCCTGCGGGGCGACAAGCTGTACGTGGAGTCCAGCAATCTGCTGGCGACGGACGGGGGCTGCGGACGGGGACGAGTTTCACGGGGCTGCGCGGGGCCTCGCAGGGCAACGGGCTGTTCACGACCACGATCGAGGGGCACGGGCAGGCGGCGATCATGTCGGACGGGCCCGCCGTGCTGCTGCGGGTCAGTCCGCAGTACCCGCTGACGGTGGACCCCGGCGCCTATGTGGCCCATCAGGGGAATGTGCGGCAGTCCTTCCAGTCGGGTGTGTCCTTCCGCACCTTCATGGGCGAGGGCGGCGGTGAGGCGTTCCAGATCCGGTTCGAGGGCGACGGGCTGGTGTACGTACAGCCCAGTGAGCGGAACACGATCGCGGGGGACGTCTGACATGGCCTTCCGGGAGATCAACTCGAAGATGATCGAGGCGACCGTCACGCCCGGTCAGCGGCTGTACAGCCAGCGCGGCGCGATGCTCGCGTACCGGGGAGGTCGCCTTCACCCCGAACCTGCGCGGCGGGCAGGGCGGTGTGATGTCGATGATCGGGCGGCGGGTGGCAGGCGAGGACACGCCCCTGATGACCGTCGAGGGCAGCGGCACCGTGCTGTTCGGGCACGGCGGCCATCACATCCAGGTGATCAACCTCGCCGGCGACACCCTGTACGTCGAGGCCGACCGGCTGCTCGCCTTCGAGGGCACGCTGGAGCAGGGCACGGTGTTCCTCGGCTCGCAGGGCGGGGTGATGGGCATGGTCCGGGGCAGGTCTCCGGGCAGGGGCTGTTCACGACGTCGCTGAAGGGGCACGGCTCCGTCGCCGTGATGGCGCACGGCGGGGTCATCGAGGTCCCGATCACCCCGCAGCGGCCCGTGCACGTGGACCCCCAGGCCTACGTCGCCCACCACGGCGACGTCCGCAACAAGCTGTCGACCGCCCTCGGCTGGCGGGACATGGTGGGCCGGGGCTCCGGCGAGGCCTTCCAGTTGGAGCTGAGCGGCAGCGGTGCCGTGTACGTCCAGGCGTCGGAGGAGAAACTGTGAGCACCCCGGTCCACGACCCGACGACGCTGCCGTCCGACGACAACGTCGATCACCACACCTTCTGCGTGGAGCTCAAGGGCACCCAGTGGTTCATGCAGAAGGGGAAGATGATCGCCTACTACGGATCGATCGAGTTCAACGGGATCGGACACGGGCGACTCGACCGACTTGTCCGTACGTCGTTCCATTCGCCACTGCACGCGAGCGACTGGGTCGTGGCGGAGGGCTCGGGCAAGATGCTCCTCGCCGACCGGGCCTTCGACGTGAATTCGTACGACCTCGAGGACGGCAACCTGACCATTCGCTCGGGCAACCTCCTCGCTTTTCAGCCAAGTCTCGCGCTCAAGCAGTCGATCGTGCCCGGCTTCCTGACCCTGATCGGAACCGGAAAGTTCGTGGCGGCCTCCAACGGCCCGGTGGTCTTCATGGAACCCCCGATCCGGGTGGACCCGCAGGCACTGGTCGGCTGGGCGGACTGCCCCTCGCCGTGCCATCACTACGACCACGGCTACCTGACCGGCGTGATGGGCGGTCTACGTGCGATGACGGGCCTCGGCGGGGCCTCCGGCGAGGAGCACCAGTTCGAGTTCGTGGGGGCGGGCACGGTGCTGCTCCAGTCGTCCGAGGCCCTGATGGCGGAGCAGGCCACGGGGGTCCCCCGCATGAGCCGGGGTGCCCGGCGGGGGCGTTCCGGGAGGCCACGGGCAGGGCGCGGGGGCACCGCGTCTTCCCGGACAGCTCGGAGACCTCCAGCGTCGCTTCGGGCTGTGAGCGGTAGTGTGCGGGGTGTGACATCGAACGCTTGCCCACGGCGTCACACGCAAGGCTTATTAGTTCGCCATTCAACTTCCTTAGGTAGACTTCATTCATGGAGACCGAGACGGCCACCCGCTGGCTGACCAATGCGGAGCAGTGCGCCTGGCGCACCCACCTGGAGGTCAACAGGCTGTTGACGTACCAGCTCGAGAAGGACCTGCAGCCGTTCGGCCTGACGATGAACGATTACGAGATCCTGGTGAACCTGTCCGAGTCGGAGGACCAGCGGATGCGGATGAGCGACCTCGCCGCCGCCACGCTGCAGTCCAAGAGCCGCCTCTCGCACCAGATCACCCGTATGGAGAACGGCGACCTGGTCCGGCGGGAGAACTGCGAGTCCGACCGCCGCGGGCTGTACGCGGTCCTCACCGAGCACGGCATGGAGACCATGCAGAAGGTCTCCCCGCATCATGTGGCGTCCGTACGGCGGCACTTCATCGACCTGCTCTCCCCGAGGCCCTCATCGAACTCGACAAGGCCCTCAAGCCCATCGCGGAGCATCTGCGGGGGCAGCGGGGACGTCCCTGACGGCCCTCACCCGGCGAGCGGCAGGCGGAGTTCGAAGAGCGCTCCGCCGGTCGGCGCCGCGGACGCCGTGAGCGTCCCGCCGTGCCGTACGGCGACATCCCTGGCGATCGCCAGCCCCAGTCCCGCGCCACCGTCGTCGCGGCTGCGGGCGGCGTCCAGCCGTACGAACCGTTCGAAGATCCGCTCCCGGTCGGCCTCGGCCACCCCGTCGCCGTCGTCGGCCACCGCGAGCACGGCCCAGGCGCCCTCCCGCCGTACGGTCACGGTGACCCCCTCGCGGGCGTGCCGGCGGGCGTTGTCCAGCAAGTTGGCGAGCACCCGGCCCAGTTGACCCCGCGATCCGGACACCTCCGCCGGTTCCACCTCCACCGTCACACCGGTACGGCCGGCCGACTCCTCGCGGGCCAGCGCGGCCAGGTCGACCCTGGCGCCGGCGGGGCGCTCCCCGCGTCCAGGCGGGCGAGCAGCAGCAGGTCGGCGGCGAGGTGCTGGAGCCGCACGGTGTCCTCCACCGCGCCCTCCAGGTCGAGGAGTTCGGGGTGGGCGGCGGCTACCTCCAACTGGGTGCGCAGGGACGCGATCGGGCTGCGCAGCTCGTGCGAGGCGTCGGCGACGAAGCTGCGCTGGCGTTCCACGGACGCCTCCAGGGCGGCGAGGGTCGCGTTGGTGGTGCGGGCGAGGCGGGCGATCTCGTCGTGGGTCGCCGGTTCGGGGACTCGGCGGGAGAGGTCCTCGGAGGCGGTGATCGCCGCCATCTCGCGGCGGATGCCCTCCACCGGGCGCAGGGCGCGGCCGGTGACCAGCCAGGTCACGGCTCCGACGACCGCCAGCAACAGCGGGAAGCCGATGAGCATCACCGTCAACGCGGTGCGTACGGCGCCGTGTTCGGCGGCCAGGGAGCGCCGGCGTACACGGTCAGACGGCCGTGGTCGGGGGTCTCGACCTCGACGGCGGCGAAGCGGTAGTCCTCGGTGTCGCCGTCGATGGTGGCCGTGCCGTTGCTGAAGACCGGATCGGCGGCGATCTCACCGGGGGCAGGGTCTCGTCGGAGTCGTCATCGGAGTCATCGGATTCATCCGAGTCGTCGGAGTCGTCCGAGTCGTCGTCGTCATCGCCGGTCGGCTGTGGTGGCTGTGACGGCTGTGACGGCTGTGGTGTCACGTCCGGTGTCTCGGTGCCGGTGATCCGGGTCAGGTCCTCGCTCGCCGCGACCAGACGGCCGTCCTCGTCGACGATCTGCACCGGGCTGTCCTCGCCGTCCAGACCCGAGAGCTTGTCGTGCGGCGTCCGGGCGGCGAGTTCGAGGCGACCGCCCGTGCGGAGCGTTCCGCCTGGGTGCCCGCCTCGCCGATCAGGTTGGAGCGCAGGGAGAGCAGTACGGCGGTGCCGGCCGCGACGAGGGCCACCGCCACGACGAGGGTGGCGCCGAGGGTCGCCCGTGCGCGGACCGAGCCGAACAGGCGGCTCACGGTGCCGTCTCCAGCCGGTAGCCGGCGCCGCGCACGGTACGGATGAGCGCGGGGCGCAGCTTGCGGCGCAGGGCGCTGATGTACACCTCGACGATGTTGGGATCGCCCTCGTAGGCGAAGTCCCAGACGTGTTCGAGGATGTCGGCCTTCGACACGACCTCGCCGGCCCGCAGCACCAGGTGCTCCAGGACCGAGAACTCCTTGGCGGTCAGGGTCACCTCGTCCGCGCTCAGGAAGACGCGGCGGGCGGCGGTGTCCACCTTGAGGTCGCCGTGCACATGGACGGGGGACGCCCCGGCGCTCGGCCTGCGGCGCAGCAGCGCCTTGATCCTCGCGACGAGGACGACGTACGAGAACGGCTTGGTGAGGTAGTCGTCGGCGCCCGTGTCGAGGCCCTCGGCCTCGTCGTACTCCCCGTCCTTCGCCGTGAGCATCAGGATCGGCACCTCATGGCCGGCGGCGCGCAGGGCCGCGCAGACGCGGTAGCCGTTCAGGCCGGGCAGCATGATGTCGAGGATGAGGAGGTCGTACGTGCCCTCCGTGGCCCGGTGCAGGCCCTCGTGGCCGTCGTGGACGACGTCCACGGCGTAGCCCTCGGCGGTGAGGCCCTTGGCGAGGGAGATGGCGAGGCGTCTTTCGTCCTCCACGATCAAGAATCGAAAGGGGCGGCGCGAAGCGCCTCCGGCAGGGTGGTGGTGGGAGACGGGCGGGCGCATGCGCCAAGGGTCGCAAAGCGAGGCTGAAGATCACTTCAGGTGGGTTCAGGTTCCTCTCAGTGTTGGTCGACGACATTGAGAAGGTCGAAAAGAAGCGACTCGGGAGGAATCCATATGAAGCGCAACATCGTGATCGCCGTCGTCACCGCTGCGGCCCTGGTCGGGGGCGGTACGGCGACAGCCATCGCGGTCTCGGGGGACGACGACGGCGGGGGGACGCGGGTGGCACTCGGGGAGGAGCGGGTGGGGGACGACGACGGGCGGGGGACGACCGGGGGATGACCGGGACGACCGCGACGACGACGGGCGTGGTGACGACCACGACGACCGTCCCCGCTCCGGTGATGTGACCGCCGCCGAGGCCATCGCTGCCGCGTTGAAGTACAAGCCGGGTACGGCCGTCTCCGCCGAGCTGGACGACGGGGCCTGGGAGGTCGACGTCCTCGGTGGTGGGGACACCTGGCACAGCGTGTGGATCGACCGGGGCACCGGCGAGGTTCTCGGCGCCGAGCGGGACGACGAGGACGACGCCGGTGAGGTGCGGGCCGCGTTGAGGGGGCCTCGGTGACGGCCGGGCAGGCCGCGAGGGCGGCGGCGGCCGAGGGGTCGTGACGTCGGTGGAGCTGGATGAGGACGGGGAGCGGGGGTGGGAGGCCGAGACGCGTGCTTCTGGTGGGAGCGATGACGGTCGGGACTGGCGGGTGGGGCTGAACAGTGGCGAGGTCACGGCCGACCGGGACGACGACTCCGACGACGACTGAGGGGTGGGCGTCGGGGTTCTTCGCCCCCGCCGCCCCTTCCCGTCCTGTCCATGGGGCTGCGCCCCAGACCCCCAACAGCCCTTCGGGCCTCGTCCTCAAACGCCGGACGGGCTGGGGTGTCCGTCCCTGGGGCTGCGCCCCAGACCCCGTCGGCCCTTCGGGCCTCGTCCTCAAACGCCGGACGGGCTGAAGCGGGGCCTCGTCCTCAAACGCCGGACGGGCTGGGGCGGCTCCTTGTCCTCACGCGCCCGGCGGGCTGTTGGTCAGGCCCTTCACCAGTTCGTCCGCCGCCCTGTACGGGTCCAGGTCCCCTGTGATGATGCGGTCCGCCAGCGCGCCCAGGCGGCGGTCGCCGTGGAGGTCTCCGATGCGTTCGCGGAGGGCTGTCACCGCGATCGTCTCGACCTCGCGGGAGGCTCGGGCCAGGCGGCGTTCCGTGAGGACGCCCGCCGCCTCCATCCACGCGCGGTGTTTCTCCAGGGCCTCGACCACCTCGTCGACGCCCTCCGCGCGGGCCGCGACCGTCTTCACGATCGGGGGCGCCAGTCGCCGGGGGCGCGGGCTTCGCCGAGGCCGAGCATGTGGTTCAGTTCGCGGGCCGTGGCGTCGGCACCGTCGCGGTCGGCCTTGTTGACGACGTAGACGTCACCGATCTCCAGGATTCCGGCCTTCGCCGCCTGGATGCCGTCGCCCATGCCGGGGGCCAGCAGGACCACCGAGGTGTCGGCCTGGGAGGCGATCTCCACCTCCGACTGTCCTACGCCGACCGTCTCCACCAGGACCACGTCGCAACCCGCCGCGTCCAGGACACGGATGGCCTGCGGGGCCGCCCAGGCGAGGCCGCCCAGGTGGCCGCGCGACGCCATGGAGCGGATGTAGACGCCCGGGTCGGAGGCGTGCTCCGACATGCGGACGCGGTCGCCGAGCAGGGCCCCGCCGGAGAACGGGGAGGAGGGGTCCACCGCGAGGACGCCGACCCGCTTGCCCTGTTTGCGGTACGCGGTCACCAGGGCGGAGGTGGAGGTGGACTTGCCCACGCCCGGGGAGCCGGTGAGGCCGACCACGTACGCGTTGCCCGTCAGTGGCGCCAGGGCCGCCATGACCTCCCTGAGCTGCGGGGACGCCCCTCCACCAGGGAGATCAGCCGGGCCACGGCCCGTGGCCTGCCTTCCCTGGCCTGGGCGACCAGCGAGGAGACGTCCTGCATCACAGCTCCGTTCACGAGAGGAAAAACTGCAAAGAAAACGGTCAGGCCTTCGGTACCCGCACGATCAGCGCGTCACCCTGGCCGCCACCGCCGCACAGCGCCGCCGCGCCAACGCCGCCGCCACGCCGCTTCAGCTCCAGCGCCAGATGCAGGACGAGCCGGGCGCCGGACATCCCGATCGGGTGACCGAGGGCGATCGCGCCCCGTTGACGTTCACCTTTTCGGCGGAAACACCCAGATCCTTCATTGACTGCACGGCGACGGCCGCGAAGGCCTCGTTGATCTCGATGAGGTCCAGGTCGGAGACCTCCAGGCCCTCCTTCTTCAGCGCGTGCCGGATCGCGTTGGACGGCTGCGACTGGAGGGAGTTGTCGGGTCCGGCCACATTGCCGTGGGCGCCGATCTCGGCGATCCAGTCCAGGCCCAGCTCCAGCGCCTTGGCCTTGCTCATCACGACCACGGCGGCCGCGCCGTCCGAGATCTGCGAGGAGGTGCCCGCGGTGATCGTGCCGTCCTTGGTGAAGGCCGGGCGCAGCTTGCCGAGCGACTCGGCCGTGGTGTCGCCGCGGATGCCCTCGTCCGTGCTGAACAGGATCGGGTCGCCCTTGCGCTGCGGGATCTCCACCGGGGTGATCTCGGCCTCGTAGACGCCGTTCTTCTGCGCGGCGGCGGCCCGCTGGTGGGAGAGGGCGGCGATCTCGTCCTGCTCGGGGCGGGCGATGCCCAGGCGCGTGTTGTGCTTCTCGGTGGACTCGCCCATCGCGATGTTCTCGAAGGAGTCGGTCAGACCGTCGTACGCCATCGCGTCGAGCATCTGGACCGCGCCGTACTTGAAGCCCTCGCGGGACTTCGGCAGCAGGTGCGGGGCGTTGGTCATGGACTCCTGGCCGCCGGCGACGATCACGTCGAACTCGCCGGCGCGGATGAGCTGGTCGGCGAGCGCGATGGCGTCGAGGCCGGACAGGCAGACCTTGTTGACGGTGAGCGCCGGGACGTTCATCGGGATGCCGGCCTTGACGGCGGCCTGGCGGGCCGGGATCTGGCCGGCGCCGGCCTGGAGCACCTGGCCCATGATCACGTACTGGACCTGGTCGCCGCCGATTCCCGCGCGGTCGAGGGCGGCCTTGATCGCGAAGCCGCCGAGGTCGGCTCCCGAGAAGGACTTCAGTGAGCCGAGCAGCCGCCCCATGGGCGTGCGGGCGCCCGCGACGATGACGGAGGTCGTGCCGTTCGATGCGGAAGGTGCGGAAGGTGCGGAGGATGCTGAAGATGCGGAGGTCATGAGCTGCGATCCCCTTCCGGCTGCACAGCCGAGGAGTGAACGAGGGTTTACTTCGAATGTACTGACGTGCGGCGGACCACGTCATCGCCCTTTCGGTGTGATCGCGCGCACGTTGCGTAACCACCGCGGGAGCGCTCCACTGAATCCATGCTGACGCGAATCGACCACATCGGGATCGCCTGCTTCGACCTCGACAGGACCGTCGAGTTCTACCGGGCCACGTACGGCTTCGAGGTGTTCCACTCCGAGGTCAACGAGGAGCAGGGCGTCCGCGAGGCCATGCTCAAGATCAACGAGACCTCGGACGGCGGCGCCTCCTACCTCCAGCTCCTCGAACCGACCCGGGAGGACTCCACCGTCGCCAAGTGGCTGGCGAAGAACGGCGAGGGCGTCCACCACATCGCCTTCGGTACGGCGGATGTGGACGCGGAGGCGGCCGGGATCAGGGACAAGGGCGTACGCGTTCTGTACGAAGAGCCCCGGCGCGGCTCCATGGGGTCACGAATCACCTTCCTGCACCCCAAGGACTGCCATGGCGTACTGACAGAACTCGTCACTTCGGCGCCTGTTGAGTCATCCGAGCACTGACCCACGTACATAAGGGCCGGTAGGGTTGGGTCCGGTCGCCGCTCGATGCGTGGTGACCGTCCCGCCGTCTTTGGCGGCGGGATCGCCGGGGTCCGGGTTTCGGGGGCGAGCGCGGGGCGGCAGCCCATGCTCGGCCAGTGATCTGACACCATTCCCCGGGGCCCCGTCCGGCGGATGGACGGAGCTCGGTGAGACTTGCGACCAGGGGACGGATGGGACCGCGCAGTGCGGGGCTACGAGAGCCAGGAGCGAGAGCCGGCGGCTGACGTCGACCACCTCTCTCGGTTCGAAGCCGAGATGAAGCGGCTGAAGACCGAGCGGGAAAAGGCGATCCAGCACGCCGAGGACCTCGGCTACCAGGTCGAGGTGCTGCGCGCCAAGCTTCACGAGGCGCGCCGCACCATCATGTCCCGGCCCGCCTACGACAGCGGCGGCGGCGACCTCGGCTACCAGGCCGAGCAGTTGCTGCGTAACGCCCAGGTGCAGGCCGACCAGCTCCGCGCGGACGCCGAGCGGGAGCTGAGCCAGGCGCGGGCGCAGACCCAGCGGATTCTCCAGGAGCACGCGGAGCAGGCGGCCCGGCTCCAGGCGGAGCTGCACCAGGAGGCGGTGAACCGGCGCCAGCAGCTCGACCAGGAGCTGGCGGAGCGCAGGCAGACCGTCGAGTCGCATGTCAACGAGAACGTGGCGTGGGCGGAGCAGTTGCGCGCCCGCACCGAGCAGCAGGCCCGCCGTCTGCTCGACGAGTCCCGCGCGGAGACCGAGCAGGCGATGGCCGCCGCCCGCGCGGAGGCGGAGCGGCTGACGGCCGAGGCACGGCAGCGGCTCCAGAACGAGGCCGAGTCGGCCCGCTCGGAGGCCGAGCAGATCCTGCGCCGGGCCCGCGCGGACGCGGAGCGGCTGCTGAACGCGGCGTCGACGCAGGCGCAGGAGGCCACCGACCACGCGGAGCAGCTGCGGTCATCGACGGTCAGCGAGTCGGATTCCGCGCGCCGTCAGGCCCAGGAGCTCGGCCGGGCCGCCGAGGAGCGGATGTCCCAGGCCGAGACGGCGCTGCGCGTGGCCCGCACGGAGGCGGAGAAGGTGCTCGCCGAGGCGAAGGAGTCCGCCGCGAAGGCGCTCTCCTCCGCCGAGTCCGCCAACGAGACCCGTACGCGGACCGCCAAGGAGCAGGTGGCGCGGCTGGTCAGCGAGGCGACCAAGGAGGCGGAGACCACCAAGGCGGACGCCGAGCAGCTCGTCGCTGACGCCCGCGCGCAGGCCGAGAAGATCGTCGCCGAGGCCTCCGAGAAGGCCCGCACGATCACGGCGGAGGAGTCCGCGACGCAGCTGTCCAAGGCGGCGAAGACCGCGGAGGACGTGCTCAACAAGGCGTCGGAGGAGGCCAAGCAGACCACCAAGGCGGCCGCCGAGGAGGCCGAGCGGATCCGCCGGGAGGCCGAGGCGGAGGCGGACCGGCTGCGCGCCGAGGCGCACGACATCTCCGAGCAGCTCAAGGGCGCGGCGAAGGACGACACCAAGGAGTACCGCGCCAAGACGGTCGAGCTGCAGGAGGAGGCGCGCCGGCTGCGCGGCGAGGCCGAGCAGTTGCGGGCCGACGCGGTCGCCGAGGGCGAGAAGATCCGCGCGGAGGCCCGCAAGGAGGCCGTCGCGCAGATCGAGGAGGCGGCCAGGTCCGCCGAGGAGCTGCTCGCCAAGGCGAAGGCGGACGCGGACGAACTGCGGTCCACCGCGCAGACGGACAGCGAGAAGGTCCGCACGGAGGCCATCGAGCGCGCCACGACGCTGCGCCGGCAGGCCGAGGAGACGCTGGAGCGCACCCGTCAGGAGGCCGAGCGGCACCGCGCGGAGGCCGTCGAGCAGTCCGAGGCGCTCAAGGAGGACGCCGAGCGGGCCGCGCGCGAGCTGCGCGAGGAGACCGAGCGGGCCGTCGAGTCCCGGCGCGAGGAGGCCGCGGGCGAGCTGACGCGGCTGCACACGGAGGCCGAGGAGCGGCTCGCGTCCGCCGAGCGGGCGCTGGGCGAGGCGCGCGAGGAGGCCGGCCGGATCCGCCGGGAGGCGTCCGAGGAGAACGAGCGGCTGCGCGCGGAGGCCGCCGAGCGGATCCGTACGCTGCGGCAGCAGGCGGAGGCGGAGGCCGAGCGGCTGCGTGACGAGGCCGCCGCGGACGCGTCGGCGTCCCGCGCGGAGGGCGAGTCCATCGCCGTACGGCTGCGGTCGGAGGCCGCGGCGGAGGCGGAGCGGCTGAAGTCGGAGGCGCAGGACAGCGCCGACCGGATGCGGGCGGAAGCCCAGGCCGCCGCCGAGCGGATCGGTGCGGAGGCGTCCGAGACGCTGGCCGCCGCGCAGGAGGAGGCCGCCCGGCGGCGCCGCGAGGCCGAGGAACTCCTCGGCGCGGCCCGCAGCGAGGCCGGCCAGGAGCGCGAGCGGGCCCGCGAGCAGAGCGAGGAGCTGCTGGCGTCGGCGCGCACCCGTGTGGAGGAGGCGCAGGCCGAGGCCGTACGGCTGGTCGAGGAGGCGGACCGGCGCGCCACGGAGATGGTGTCGGCGGCCGAGCAGCACGCCCAGCAGGTACGGGACTCCGTCGCGGGGCTGCACGAGCAGGCGCAGGAGGAGATCACCGGGCTGCGGTCCGCCGCCGAGCATGTGGCGGAGCGGACGCGCCGTGAGGCCGAGGAGGAGGCGGACCGGGTCCGCGCCGACGCCTACGCGGAGCGGGAGCGGGCGAGCGAGGACGCGGGCCGGCTGCGCCGCGAGGCGCGGGACGAGTCGGAGGCCGCGAAGGCGCTGGCCGAGCGGACGGTGTCCGAGGCCATCACGGAGGCCGACCGGATCCGCACGGATGTGTCCGAGCACGCCCAGCGGGTGCGTACGGAGGCGTCGGACGCGATCGCCGAGGCGGAGCAGCAGGCGTCGCGTACCCGGGCGGAGGCCCGTGAGGACGCCAACCGGATCCGTTCGGACGCGGCGACGCAGGCGGACACCCTCATCACGGAGGCGCGCGGCGAGGCGGAGCGGCTCACCGACGAGACCGTCACCGAGGCGGACCGGGTCCGCGCGGAGTCGGTGTCCAAGGCGGAGAAGCTGATCGCGGACGCCGCCGGGGACGCGGAGCGGCTGCGGGCCGAGGCCGCGGAGACGGTGGGGTCGGCGCAGCAGCACGCGGAGCGGACCCGCCGGGAGTCCGAGCGGCTCAAGGCCGACGCGGAGTCGGCGGCCGACCACCTGGTGTCCACCGCGCGCACGGAGGCCGAGCGGACCCTGGACGAGGCCCGCCAGGAGGCCAACAAGCGGCGTTCCGAGGCGGCCGAGCAGGTCGACACCCTCATCACGGAGACCGCCGCCGAGGCGGACAAACTGCTCACGGAGGCGCAGCAGCAGGCGCAGAAGACGACGGCGGACGCCGAGGCGCAGGCGGACACGATGGTCGGGGCGGCCCGCAGCGAGGCCGACCGCGTGGTGGGCGAGGCGACCGTCGAGGGCAACTCTCGGGTGGAGAAGGCCCGTACGGACGCGGACGAGCTGCTGGTCGGCGCGCGCCGGGACGCGACCCAGATCCGGGAGCGGGCGGAGGAGCTGCGCGACCGGATCACCGGTGAGATCGAGGAGCTGCACACGCGGGCCCGCCGTGAGGCGGCGGAGACGATGAAGTCGACGGGCGACCGCTGCGACGCGCTGATCAAGGCCTCGGAGGAGCAGCTCGCCAAGGCGGAGTCGAAGGCCAAGGAGATCGTGTCGGAGGCCAACTCCGAGGCGGGCAAGGTGCGGATCGCCGCGGTGAAGAAGGCCGAGGCGCTGCTGAAGGAGGCCGAGCAGAAGAAGGCCAGCCTGGTGAAGGAGGCCGAGGCGCTACGGGCCGAGGCGGTGCAGGAGGCGCGGCGCACGGTCGAGGAGGGCAAGCGCGAGCTGGAGGTGCTGGTGCGGCGTCGCGAGGACATCAACGCGGAGATCTCGCGGGTGCAGGATGTCCTGGAGGCGCTGGAGTCGTTCGAGGCGCCCGGCGGTGCCAAGGACAACGGGGTCAAGGCGGGTGCGACGGTCGGCGCTCCTCGTACGGGTGGCAAGTCGGGGGAATGATTGGCAAAGCGGACCAAAGCCCCGTACGGTGGGGGCTTTGATCATGGCTTTGGCAAGCTCTCCCGCGGCGAGCCACTCAAAAGGGGTGTCATTCTCCGTATCAAACGCGCATCCGCTCGATGACAGAGCGCTTTCGCCCCTAGGATTCCACCTATCACCTCACCGGTCTCATTCGACAGGAACCCCATGAGCGACACTTCCCCTACGGCTTCGAGCTTGTGCGGCGTGGATACGACCGCGCTCAGGTGGACGAACGCATCTCCAAGCTCGTCTCCGACCGTGACAGCGCTCTCACCCGCATCACCGCTCTGGAAAAGCGCATCGAAGAGCTCCACCTCGAGACTCAGAACGCCCAGGCTCAGGTCAACGACGCGGAACCGTCGTACGCCGGCCTGGGTGCGCGAGTGGAGAAGATCCTCCGCCTCGCCGAGGAGGAGGCGAAGGACCTGCGCGAGGAGGCCCGGCGCGCGGCGGAGCAGCACCGCGAGCTCGCCGAGTCGGCCGCCCAGCAGGTGCGTAACGACGCCGAGTCGTACGCCGCCGAGCGCAAGTCGAAGGCGGAGGACGAGGGCGTCCGGATTGTCGAGAAGGCCCAGGGCGAGGCGTCGCAGCTGCGCACCGACGCGCAGAAGGACGCCCAGTCCAAGCGGGAGGAGGCGGACGCCCTCTTCGAGGAGACCCGTGCGAAGGCCGCGCAGGCCGCCGCGGACTTCGAGACGAACCTCGCCAAGCGGCGTGAGCAGTCGGAGCGCGACCTCGCGTCGCGTCAGCAGAAGGCCGAGAAGCGTCTCGCGGAGATCGAGCACCGCGCGGAGCAGCTGCGGCTGGAGGCGGAGAAGCTGCGCACCGACGCCGAGCGCCGGGCCCGTCAGACGGTGGAGACCGCCCAGCGTCAGGCGGAGGACATCGTGGCCGACGCCAACGCCAAGGCCGACCGGATCCGTTCGGAATCCGAGCGGGAGCTCGCGGCGCTGACCAACCGCCGCGACTCGATCAACGCCCAGCTGACGAACGTGCGCGAGATGCTGGCGACGCTCACCGGTGCCGCGGTGGCCGCGACCGGTGCTCCCGCCACGGAGGACGAGCCGATCTCCCGCGGGGTTCCGGCCCAGCAGTCGCGGTAACGGCTGACGAAGGAGCTGAGCCCTCTGCCACCTGCGGTGGCAGAGGGCTTTGTCCCGTTCTAGCGTGGCCGCATGATCGAGCTCGAGGGGCTGACCAAGCGGTACGGCGAGAAGGTGGCGGTCAGGGATCTGACGTTCACCGTCCGGCCGGGTATCGTCACGGGCTTCCTCGGTCCGAACGGCGCGGGCAAGTCGACCACGATGCGGATGATCCTGGGCCTGGACCATCCGACCGCCGGTGATGTGCGGATCGACGGCACGCACTACGACCGGCTCCAGGACCCGCTGACGTACATCGGCGCCCTGCTCGAGGCGAAGGGTGTGCATCCGGGCCGCAGCGCCTACAACCATCTTCTGTGTCTCGCGCAGAGCAACGGCATCCCGGAGCGCCGGGTGCACGAGGTGCTGGACGCGGTCGGGCTGACGGCGGTGGCGCGGAAGAAGGCCAAGGGGTTCTCGCTCGGCATGGGCCAGCGGCTCGGCATCGCGGCGGCGCTGCTCGGCGACCCGCGGATCCTGATGTTCGACGAGCCGGTCAACGGCCTCGACCCCGAGGGCATCCACTGGATCCGCACGCTGATGAAGTCCCTGGCCGCGCAGGGCCGTACGGTCTTCGTCTCCTCCCATCTGATGAGCGAGATGGCGCTGACGGCCGAGCATCTCGTCGTCATCGGGCAGGGCCGGCTGCTCGCCGACACCTCCATGGCCGACTTCATCGCACGCAACTCCCGCTCGTACGTCAGGGTCCGCAGTCCGCAGCGTGAGCTGCTGCTCGATGTGCTGCACCGGGAGGGATCACCGCCGTGCAGAGCGGGGACGGGACGCTGGAGGTGGACGGCTGGGAGGCGGAGCGGATCGGGGAGCTGGCGGCCGGGCGGCAGGTGGTGCTGCACGAGCTGAGCCCGCAGCGGGCCTCCCTGGAGGAGGCGTTCATGCGGCTGACCGCGGAGTCGGTGGAGTACCACGCGCACACCGACACCCCGCACCCGTCCAGGCGTGGGGCGACGACTGGAAGAGGGGCTGAGCATGGCGGCGGCACAGGTCGTCCGGTCCGAGTGGACCAAGATCCGGTCGGTGGCGTCCACGATGTGGACGCTCTCCCTGGCGGTGGTCGTGACCATCGCCCTCGGCATGCTGATCTCGGCGCTGTCGAGGAACGAGTTCGACAGCATGAGCAGCCGGGACCGGCTCTCCTTCGACCCGACGTTCATCAGCTTCGCCGGGATGGGCCTCGGCCAGCTCGCGATGATCGTGTTCGGGGTGCTGGTGGTGTCGAACGAGTACAGCACCGGCATGATCCGCGCCTCCTCGCCGCCGTGCCGAGGCGCGGCACGTTCCTGCTGAGCAAACTGGCGGTGGCCACCGCGCTCGCCCTGCTGGTCTCCATGGCGACCAGCTTCGCCGCGTTCTTCCTGGGCCAGGCGATGCTCGGCGAGCACAGCGCGTCGATCGGGGACGACGGGGTGCTGCGGGCGGTCTTCGGCGGCGGCCTCTACATGACGCTGATCGCGCTGTTCTCGATGGGCGTCGCCGCGATGCTGCGCTCCCCCATGCTGTCGCTGGGCATCCTGATGCCGTTCTTCTTCCTGATCTCCAACATCCTCGGCAACGTCGACGCCACCAAGAAGGTCGGACAGTTCCTGCCCGACCAGGCCGGCAGCAAGATCCTCCAGGTGGTGACGCCGCTGGACGACGACACCCCGTACGGGCCCTGGGGCGGCCTCGGCATCATGGCGCTGTGGGTGCTCGCGGCGGTCGCCGGCGGATATCTGCTGCTGAAGCGGCGCGACGCGCAGTGAGCGGACGTGACAGCCGGTGATGAGTTCGGCGGCCGGCCGGTGACCGGGCGGGACCGGTTTTACCTCGGCTTGAGCGGAACCGTCAGCGCCTCGATAAGCTCCTAACCTTTACGGGGGCGTGTGCCCCGCTGTCCTGAACTTTTCGATGGGTGCGGAGCATGATCGAGGCAGTCGGCCTGACCAAGCGGTACGGCGACAAGACCGCTGTGTACAACCTCTCCTTCCAGGTACGGCCCGGCGCCGTCACCGGCTTCCTGGGCCCCAACGGCTCGGGCAAGTCGACGACGATGCGGATGATCCTCGGCCTCGACAACCCCAGCGCGGGTCAGGTCACGATCGGCGGCTACCCGTACCGCAAGCTGCCCAACGCCCCGCGTCAGGTGGGCGCGCTGCTCGACGCCAAGGCGGTGCACGGCGGCAGGTCCGCCCGCAACCACCTGCTGAGCCTGGCGCAGCTCTCGGGCATCCCGGCCCGGCGGGTGGACGAGGTGCTGGGCGTGGTGGGCCTGCACGAGGTGGCGGGCAGACGGTCCAAGGGCTTCTCGCTCGGCATGGGCCAGCGGCTCGGCATCGCGGCCGCGCTGCTCGGCGACCCCCAGGTGCTGCTGTTCGACGAGCCGGTCAACGGCCTCGACCCCGAGGGCATCCTCTGGGTGCGCAACCTGATGAAGGCGCTGGCCGCCGAGGGCCGTACGGTCTTCGTCTCCTCCCATCTGATGAGCGAGATGGCGCTGACCGCCGACCACCTCATCGTCATCGGGCGCGGACAGCTCCTCGCCGACATGAGCGTCACGGACTTCATCTCCGCCAACTCCGCCGACTTCGCGCGCGTGCGCACGCCCGACACCGAGCCGCAGCAGCGCGAGAAGCTGTCCGCCGCGATCACCGAGGCCGGCGGCCATGTGCTGCCGGAGCAGGACGGCGGCCTGCGGGTGACGGGACTGCCGCTGCCGCGCATCAGCGACATCGCCCACGACTCCGACGTACGGCTGTGGGAGCTGTCGCCGCACCAGGCGTCGCTGGAGGAGGCGTACATGCGGATGACGCAGGGCGCCGTCGACTACCGGTCGACCGCCGACCAGAAGGCGGGGCTCCAGCAGCCGCTGCCGCCCGGCGCGCAGCCGCCGATGCCCGTCCCGGGCCAGGGCCAGCCGGGCTGGTACGCCCCGCCGCCGCCCCAGCAGGGCGGGCAGCCCTTCCCCGCGCCGCAGGGCGCCCCCGCCCAGGCCCCCGCGGGCCCTACGGCGGCCCCGCGCCCGCCGCCGGTGCCCCGGCGCCGAACCCGTACGCGCAGCCCGCACCGCAGGCGCCCCAGGCGCCGCCCGTCCCGGCTCCGGCGGCCCCGCCCGCCGTGCCGCCGACCGCTCCCGCCACCGACCTGACCAAGCCCGAGGACGCCCGATGAGTACGCCCTCGCCCCCGATGCCGCAGACCGCCGCACCCGACTGGCAGGCGGCGCCCGGCTCCCCGTACCCGACCTACACCTCGCCGATCCCCGTGGTCCGTACGAACCTCGGGCACGCGCTCGCCTCCGAGTGGACGAAGATCAAGTCGGTGCGCTCCACCATGTGGACGCTGGGCGTGTTCGCCCTGCTGGTGATCGGCATCGGCACGCTGACCGGTCTGATCGTGTCCACCTCCGACTCGGACGTGGGCGGCGAGAGCCCGCTGGCGCTCGGCTTCTTCGGGCTTCTGCTGGGCACCATGTGCGTCATCACGCTGGGCGTGCTGACCACGGCCTCCGAGTACGGCACCGGCATGATCCGCACCACGATGGTCGCCTGCCCCACGCGCGGGCGGGTGCTCGTGGCGAAGGCCCTGGTGTTCTTCGTGCTCGCCTTCGTGGTGACGCTGGTGTGCGCCTCCCTGGTCGGGTTCCTGCACGTGGCGATGCTGGACGGCAACAACGCGGGCGACCCGACCGGTGAGGAGTGGCTGAAGGGCACCCTCGGCGTCTCGCTCTACCTGGCGCTGCTCGGCACGCTGTCGCTGGCGATCGGCTCGATCATCCGGCACTCGGCCGGCGCCATCACCATCATGATCGGCGCCGTGCTCGCCCCGCTGGTGATCGCGCTGTTCATGTTCTCGTCCTCGCTCGAGGACCTGCAGCAGGCGCTGTTCGAGTACTCCATCCCGAACCAGATGAGCGTCTTCTACGCCAACTCGCTGTCCGAGTCCGGCCCTTCGGGCTGGGACCCGCTGTGGATCATGCTGGTCGCCGCCGGGGCCGCGCTGGCCGGCGCCTTCGTCGTCCAGGAGCGGCGGGACGTGTAACCGGGTTCAGAACCTCGGCGCGTTACGGGACCGCTGCACCCGCGTGGTGCGGCGGTCCTTCGCGTTCCAGCACGCCTTGTGCCAGTGCCGGCGCTCGTCGACGCCCGAGTGCTCCGGCCAGGCCACCACATGCGGCACCCCGTCCGGGATCAACTGGTCGCAGCCGGGGCAGCGGTAGGCCTTGCCCTGGGCGCTGGCCCCCGCCACGTGCCGCACGTTCCACTCATCGCCCTGCCAGCTCTCCGCCGACTGCCAGCCGCCGTAACGGCCGGAACGGTCGTCCTCGGCGGTCCGGCCGGACGAACCGGCTCCTTTGGCTCGGTTGCGACGCGGGGACACAGAACACCTCACGGGGCTATACAGGATGCTGGGGCCGCTTCCAGCCTACGCGGCGCGCGCGGGGTACGCGTACGGAACCAATCGACACAAGTCCCCTGCGGGGCGGGGCGGCGCGCACCTCCCGAGCGGCACATTCTGCAGACAATCCGCAAATTCCCCGCCCGGCCGTGTCCTCGGCACGTGTCGGGCGGTTATGCCCTGCGGGGAGCTCCGCGTCGGAGCCAAGGAAGCAGGAAGAAGCAATGCGCGTTGGAAGTTTCGTGTTGGCCGCCCAGTTCCCCGGGCAGGGCGAGGGGAGGCGCTGCACCGCGCGGTCCGCTCGGCCGAGGTCGCCGAGGAGGCGGGGCTCGACACGGTCTGGCTGGCCGAACACCACTTCGTGCCGTACGGCACCTGCCCGTCCGCCATCACCCTGGCCGCCCTGCTGCTCGGCCGCACCCGCCGGCTGCGCGTCGGTACGGCGGTGAGCGTGCTGCCCACCGTCCACCCCGTCGCCCTCGGCGAGCAGGCCGCGCTGCTGCACATCACCAGCGGCGGCCGCTTCTCGCTGGGCCTCGGCCGGGGCGGGCCCTGGGTCGATCTGGAGGTGTTCGGGGCCGGTCTGGAGGCGTACGAGAAGGGGTTCCCGGAATCACTCGATCTGCTGGTGCGCTGGCTGCGGGAACCGTCCGTCGGGGCGGCCGGCGAGCGGTTCCGGTTCCGCGAGGTGCCCGTCGTCCCCCGCCCCGCGGAGGCCCTGGACGAGGCCGAGGGCCCGGAGGTCGTGGTCGCCTGCACCTCCCCGGCGAGCGTACGGCTGGCCGCCGAGCGCGGACTGCCGATGCTGCTCGGCATGCACATCGGTGACGAGGAGAAGGCCGAGATGGTCTCCCTGTGGAAGCGGCACGCGCGCGCGTGCGGGCGCCCGGCGCGGGAGATCCACCGCCCGGCCCATGTCTCGGCCGGTGTCTGCCAGATCGCGGACCGGCGCACGGACGCGGCGGAGACCCTGACGAAGGCGATGCCCGGCTGGCTGCGGCAGGGTCTGGAGGCGCATATCACGGTGGACGGGCGGCAGCGCCGGATGCGCGACCCGCTGGCGTACACCGAACTCCTCTGCGGGCTGCACCCGGTGGGCCCGCCGCGGCTGTGCGCCGACCGGCTCGCCGCGACCAGCGAGCGGACCGGCATCTCCCGCTTCGCCCTGCTCGTCGAGGGTTCCGGCGATCTGGCGGCGACGGAGGAGAACGTACGGCGCCTCGGGGCCGACGTGCTCCCCAACTCGGCTGAGCGAGCCGGGGCTGAACCACAGGCTTGCCGCCCCGGTACTTCGACGCACCTCCCGCGTGCGGAGCGGCAAGCGAACGATGGAGCGCGTCAGCAGTCGCGGAGTTCCGGCGACTGGTTGAGTATCTGAGCGCGCACCGAGGTGAAGCGGGCGTGCCTCTCGTCGACCGTGGGGTCGAGCGGGAACACCGCCACCCGGTGGCAGTTCTGGAAGGCCAGCCGCACACCGAAGTGCCGTTGCAGCGCGCCGCGTATGGCGTCACTCGCGAGCGCACGCAGCAGCTGTCCGCGAGCCTGCTCGTCCGGCGGGGGCGTCTGGTTGTCGGCGAAGTCTCCGCCGTCCACCTTCAGCTGGGCCACCAGGGAGCTGATCATCTCCCACGCGAAGGGCAGGGAGGTCCGGACGCAGTCGACGAATTCCGCTTCGTCGACCTCGCCTCGCTCGGCCTGTTCGAGTAGGGCCGGTGAGACGTCGAGCGACATGGGTTCTCCTCTCGCACCCCCAACGATCAGGGGTTGCCTGACAGATAAAGGGAGTGCGCGGTATTGGACACGCTGCGTACACAGTTCGCGACCTCCCGTTCAATACCGTAAGCAACGGGCGGTGACGGCACCAGGCGAATGCCCGGATGAGGGACTTCCTGTGCGCAGGTATCCGGCCATCGCCGAACACGCGTTTTCCAGGAGATTCAGGACGTGTCCCGAGGGCCGGCGGGGCGGGTGCGACAGCCGCCGGAGGGCGGATCGCGTCGACCCCCGCCGGTCGAGTAGCGTTGCCGACCATGCGTCTCGTCATTGCCCGCTGCTCCGTGGACTACGCCGGGCGGCTCACCGCGCACCTGCCGTCGGCACCCCGTCTCATCCTGGTCAAGGCGGACGGCAGCGTCTCGATCCATGCCGACGACCGGGCCTACAAGCCCCTGAACTGGATGTCGCCGCCCTGCACACTGAAGGAGGGCACGGGCGACCAGGAGGGCGTCTGGACCGTCGTCAACAAGGCGGGCGAGAAACTCATCATCACGATGGAGGAGGTTCTCCACGACTCCTCGCACGAACTGGGCGTCGACCCGGGCCTGATCAAGGACGGCGTGGAAGCGCACCTCCAGGAACTGCTCGCCGACCGCATCGAGACCCTCGGCGAGGGCTACACGCTCATCCGCCGCGAGTACATGACCGCGATCGGTCCGGTCGACATCCTGTGCCGGGACGCCGAGGGGCGGACCGTCGCGGTGGAGATCAAGCGGCGCGGTGAGATCGACGGCGTGGAACAGCTCACGCGCTACCTGGAACTGCTGAACCGCGATCCCCATCTCGCCCCGTGCGCGGCGTCTTCGCCGCGCAGGAGATCAAGCCGCAGGCCCGGGTCCTCGCGACCGACCGGGGCATCGGCTGCCAGGTCCTCGACTACGACGCGATGCGCGGCATCGAGGACGACAAACTGCGGCTGTTCTGAGATACCGCCGCTACGACGACGAGGGCCGGGTTCCTTCGGGACCCGGCCCTCGGACGTCCGCGGGGTCAGATGATCTGCTCCGGGCCGTCGGAGGCGCCGGTGCTCGCCGGGGCGCTCGCGTTGGACTCCACGGGAGAGGCCGGGGCGGAGTCGCTCGCCGAGTTGGTGGGCGGCTGCTCCGGCGTGGTGGGATCGTCCGACGGCGTCGTGGGACCGCCCGTCGGCTCCTCGGGCTCCGTGTCGCTCGGATCCGGATCCGGGGACGTCTCGGGCGGCGAGGAGTCCGTGACCGTCGGCTCGGACGGGTTCGTCGGGGATGTCGTCGGATCGTCCGGCTTCTTCGTGCCGCTCGGCCCGTCCGAGGGCTCCCCGACTCGTCGGCCGTGGGCGTCGGGTCGTCGGACGTGCCCACGGTGCCGTCCGGGCCCGGGTCGGTGGGCCGGCTGGGGGCCTCACCGGTGTCGCCCTCGTTCCCGGCCACCGGGTCGGCGTCGAGGCCGCCGTCGTCGGCGCCCTGGCTGGCGGACGGGTTGACGCCCACGTTCTCGGACGGGTTGCCGGCGTCGTTCTCCGACGTGGCGCCCAGGGTGACCACCGTACCCAGTACGGCGACGAGCAGCGCGCCCGCGCCCGCCGCGACCAGATTGCGCTTGGCCAGCCCCTTGAGACCGCCGCCCGCCTTGGCCTGGGACGACGGCGGACGCGACGACGACGGCGGGTACGCGACCGGCATCGTGGGGTTGACGACCATGCCGGTGTCGGCCGGCGGCTGCAGGTCGGGGAACGCCGTCGGTACCGCGCGCGGCGGTGCGGCGGGCTCCTCGAACCGGTCCTCGGGCAGCTCGTCGGCGGCCGCCGCCAGCAGCGCGAGCGGCATTCCCGAGCGGTCGGCGACGAGGGCGAGCGCACGGCGGCCGGCGACGGTGCCGCGCTTGTCGGCGAGGGCGCCGCGCAGCCCGATGGACGCCTCCAGTTCGGCACGCGCCCGGTCGAGCCGGCCGGAGCACAGCGCGTGGACGCCGAGTTCGTGGTGGAAGTAGGCCTGTTCGCCCACGTCCCCGGCGAGCCGGGCGGCCTCCGCGCCGGCCCGCAGCACCCGCTCCCAGGCGCTCCACCGCAGACCGGCGGCGAACGCGGGTGCGGCGGACCGGGCCAGTTTGACGGCCGTGCTCTCCTCGCCCTCGGCGCCGGCGGTGGTGAGCGGCGACAGCGGCGTGAGCGCGGCGAGTACGGCGTCGGCCTCGGCGCAGACGCGTTCCGGGGTGACCGAGGGGTGCCCGGTCCACCAGGCGTAGTGCTGGGCGGCGGCGCGGGCCTGCTCGTCGGCGTCGTCGGCGTACCCGGCGGCCTCCAGCTGGGCGGGCACCCCGGCGGCGAGCCGGTAGCGGGTGCCGACGGCGGAGACCAGTCCGCAGGCGGCGAGTTCACCGAGTGCGGCGTCGGCGTGGGTGTCGCCGACCAGGGCGGGCAGATGCGCCTGGTGGGGCACCTCGCCGCCGAGGGCGACGGCGAACCGCAGGGTGGCGCGGGCGGAGGCGCTGAGCCGGGCGGCGAGCAGCGGGGCGGGGCGGCGGCCTCGCCGAGCGAGGGCAGCGGCACCTGGTCGCCGTCCTCGGGGTCGTAGGCCGAATCGTCGGGAAGTACGTCCTCGAAGACGCCGAGTTCGTCGACGGCTCCGGCGCCGGCCCGCAGCCGGTCGCGCTGTCGCAGCAGGGCGCCGGCCTGGACGAAGCGCAGCGGCAGGCCCTCGGACTCGAACCAGAGGTCGCCGGCCCAGTTGGACTCGTCCTCGGTCAGGCTCCGGCCGACGGCGCGTTCGAGCAGGCCGAGGCTGTCGGCGCGGTCGAGGCCGGGGAGGGCGACCTCCTCGATGCCGGCGTCGGCGGACGGCTCGGGGACGTCCGGGGTGGCGGCGAGCAGGAAGGCGCACTCGGGGGTGGCGTCGAGCAGCTCGTCGAGGGCGGTGCCGCCGAACTCCAGGTCGTCGAGGACGACGACGGCGCCGATCTCGCGGACGAGGGCGACGAGTTCGTCCCGCTCGGGGCGGTGCCGGGGGCGTCGTAGACCGCGTGGTAGAGGTCGCGGAGCAGGTCGTCGGCGGTGCGGCGCAGGCCGTCGAGGCGGACGACGCCGTCGGGGGCGAGGTCCGCGCAGTCCGCGGCGACTATGTCGAGGAGCCGGGTGCGGCCGGAGCCCGCGGGGCCGGTGAGGCGTACGGAGCGGCCGCGGGCGAGCAGCCGGATCAGCTTCTCGCGCTCGTCCTGGCGGGCCAGCGCGGGCAGCGTGGCCGGGGCGGGTCCCGGCGGGACGGGCGGCCTGGCCGCCTGTTCCACCTCGGCGCGCTCGGTCTCGGTCCGCTTCTCGGGGCGGACCTGCCGTTCGGCGGGCGGGCAGGGTTCGATCTCGCTGCCGTCGACGGGGTTGACGGTCAGCAGGAAGTCCCCGGAGACGAGTTGCACCGTGCGGGCGAGCGCGGGCGCGTGCTGTCCGAAGTCGGACGTGAGGGATTCCCGGGGCGGACGCGGGCGCGGCGCGGCGCCGTCACCTTCCTGGCCGTACTCCCCGGATCCCGTGCTGTTCGGGTCCATAGGTCCTAGCCCCCAAAAGCGTCGTGTGGTGGAAGCCCCTCCCGGCCTCGTCGCACACACCGCGCTGTCGCATCTGGTCCGGGCCCGCAGGGTTTGCAGGGCAGCAGGCAGCCGAACCCTAAACCTTCGGTCAGTATCTACGACAGTCCGGGGTACCGGGCGGCCCGAGAGGTCACGTTCTCGTGAGGATTGTGCGCGCGTCGCGCGGTCGGCCGAGGTAGGGCCGGGTTTTCACCGGCGGTCCGGCACGGCCCCGCGGGCTCATACGCGGGGCAGTGTGTCCACCCCGATGCCCCCTTCGATCGCCAGGATGCGGTGCAGCCGGGTGGCCACCAACAGGCGCTGCATCTGCGGCGGTACGTCCCGCAGTACCAGGCGCCGGCCGCAGCGGCCGGCCCGTCGGTGGGCTCCCATGATCACGCCCAGTCCGGTGGCGTCCCAGGAGTCCAGATCGGACAGGTCCAGCACCAGGTCGCCGGCGCCGTCGTCGACGGCCGAGTGCAGGACCGTTCGGGCGTCCGCCGCGCTGCGGACGTCGAGGCGGCCCTCGACGACCAGCTCGGCGTGGTCGCCCCTGATGTACATATGTGTCTCCCCGATATGCGTGTCGTGCTCCGCGGTGTCTTCTCTTGGCCGGTGATGCAACCTCTGACGGCGTGGTGACGGCAGAGGTTGCCACCTGTGAGCGAACCGATACCGAATTCACCCCGGCGTGTGATGCGTGCCGGGGCGGGGTCGCGGTGTCAGTGCTTGTAGAAGCCCTGCCCGCTCTTGCGGCCGATGTCACCGGCGTCAACCATCCGGCGCATCAGCTCGGGAGGGGCGAACTTCTCGTCCTGGGACTCGGTGTAGATGTTGGACGTGGCGTGCAGCAGGATGTCCACGCCCGTGAGGTCGGCGGTGGCCAGCGGTCCCATGGCGTGGCCGAAGCCCAGCTTGCAGGCGAGGTCGATGTCCTCGGCGCTCGCCACGCCCGACTCGTACAGCTTGGCGGCCTCGACGACGAGGGCGCTGATGAGGCGGGTGGTGACGAAGCCGGCGACATCGCGGTTGACGACGATGCAGGTCTTGCCGACCGACTCGGCGAACTCCCGCGCCCTGGCGAGGGTTTCGTCGCTGGTCTTGTAGCCGCGGACCAGTTCGCACAGTTGCATCATCGGGACCGGCGAGAAGAAGTGGGCGCCGACGACCCGCTCCGGGCGCTCCGTCACGGCCGCGATCTTGGTGATCGGGATGGCGGAGGTGTTGGAGGCGAGTACGGCGTCGTCCCGCACGATCTTGTCGAGGGCACGGAAGATGTCGTGCTTGACCTCGAGCTTCTCGAACACCGCCTCGACCACGACGTCCGCGTCGGCGCAGGCGTCCAGGTCGGTGGTCGGGGTGATCCGGGCGAGGGCGGCGTCGGCGTCGGCCGCCTCCAGCTTGCCCTTGCTCACGAACTTGTCGTAGGACGCCTTGATGCCGTCGGTGCCGCGCGTGAGCGCCTCGTCGGTGACGTCCCGCAGGACGACGTCCCAGCCCGCCTGAGCGGAGACCTGGGCGATGCCGGACCCCATGAGACCGGCTCCGATGACGGCGAGCTTGCGTGCCACTGTGCGACTCCCCTGATACGCGCTGTCGTTGTTCTCTACGGGCGGACATTAGCGGGCGTCAGGGTTCCTGTGACTGACTTAGTAACGCGTTTCACGTCTCACGGAGTGAGACTCCCGTCACGTCCCGCATTCTGCGGCGCCGGCCGGGTGCGCCGGGCCCACCCGCCTTGCGGAAGCGGAGGGTTGCGGGCCCCCGCGAATGCCAGGGTAGGAGGGCCGGTGACCGCCCGATCAGAGGAGAACCCCCATGGCCGTGATCCACCGCACCACCATGGAACCCACCAAGCTGGAACTGCTGGCCCCTTGGCTGCCGTCGCGGCCCTGGTACCACGGGGACGCGCGGGGGCCGCGGCTGTCCAGGGCCGGCGGTTTCCGGCTCGACGACCCGAAGGGCGAGGTCGGCATCGAGTTCATGGTCGTCACCGACGAGTCCGGTCCGCAGCCGGAGACCTATCTGGTGCCGGTCACCTACCGGGGCGCTCCGCTCGACGGGGCGGAGCACGCCCTCATCGGCACCTCGGAGCACGGTGTCCTGGGCCGGCGCTGGGTCTACGACGGCTGTCACGACCCGGTGGCCGTCGCCGAGTTGGCGGCGCTGGTCGAGGGCCGCGTCGAGGCTCAGGCGCAGAGCGTCAGCGCCACGCCCGACGAGGAGGTCGCGCGGGCCTGCGCCGGTGAGCTCACGTTCCCGGCGGACCTCACCGCCGTGGACACCCCGGAGCACACCGAGCTGTCCGCGCCGGACGGTACGGCGCTGCGGGTCCTGCGCACCCTGCGGCCGGCCCCGGACGGCGTGCCGCTGCCGGAGCCGGGGGCGGCGGGGCATGTGGCCGGGGCCTGGGAACTGCCCGACGGCACCCGCGCGCGGGGGCTGTTGTGCGTCCTGCACACCACTCCCCGGCATAGGACCCGTCCGGCGGTGCGGCAGACCGGGGCGCCGGGGCACCTGCCCGGTGACCCGGCCGCCGACGCAGGCCGGGGTACCGGGGGCGCCCGCCCGGCGGCCAGACCGCCGAAACGCCGGCCCGGGCTACCGCGGCACCTGCCCGGTGGCCCGGCCGCCCACGCGGCAGACCGGGGTGCCACGGCACCCGCACGGTGGCCAGACCGCCGAAACGCCAGCCCGGGGTACCACGGCACCCGCACGGTAGCCAGACCGCCGAAACGCCAGCCCGGGGTACCACGGCACCCGCACGGTAGCCAGACCGCCGAAACGCCAGCCCGGGGTACCACGGCACCCGCACGGTAGCCAGACCGCCGAAACGCCAGCCCGGGGTACCACGGCACCCGCCCGGTGGCCCGGCCGCCCACGCGGCAGACCGGGGTGCCACGGCACCCGCACGGTGGCCAGACCGCCGAAACGCCAGCCCGGGGTAGCACGGCACCTGCCCGGTGGCCCGGCCGTCGGCACGCACGGTAGCCCGGCCACCCACGCGACAAGCCAGGGTGCCGGGGCGCCCGCCCGGTGGCCGGGGGCAGTTCCTGGCAGCTCCTCGTACCGGGGCTGCTACTGCAACTCGGCCTGTTCGGGGCGTCGTTCGCCGGATTCTCGATCATCATCGAGAAGGGGCAGGGGTGGTCGAGCGGATGCGGGTCACGCCGGTCAGCCGGCTCGCCCTGCTGCTCGGCCGGGTCCTGCGGGACGCCACCGTGTTCGTCTTCCAGGCGGTGCTGCTGGTGCTGGCGGCGGTGGTGATGGGACTGCGGGCACCGCTGGCCGGTGTGCTGATCGGGTTCGTCTTCGTCGCCCTGCTGACCGTGTCCCTGGCCGCGCTGTCCTACGCGCTCGCCCTGCGCGTCGACACACCGCAGGGTTTCGGTCCGACGGTCAACGCGCTGACCATGCCGTCGATGCTGCTGTCGGGCCTCATGCTCCCGATGACGCTCGGTCCGGCGTGGCTGGACGTCCTGTCCCACCTGATGCCGTTCCGCTATCTGGTCGACGCGGTGCGGGACGCGTACGTCGGCTCCTACGCGACGGCCACATGCTGTACGGCACGCTCGTCGCCGTCGCCCTCACGGTCCTCGCCGTGACAGTGGGCACACGGGTCTTCCGGACCGCCGGAGCCTAACTAGGCTGGCCCCATGGTCAACCTGACACGTATCTACACCCGGACCGGCGACAAGGGCACCACGAACCTCGGCGACATGTCGCGGGTCGCCAAGACCGATCTGCGGATCTCCGCCTACGCCGACGCCAACGAGGCGAACGCGGTGATCGGTACCGCGATCGCGCTGGGCGGACTGGAGGACGAGGTCGTCCAGGTCCTCACCCGGGTGCAGAACGACCTGTTCGACGTGGGCGCCGATCTGTCGACGCCGGTGGTGGAGAACCCCGAGTACCCGCCGCTGCGGGTGGAGCAGTTCTACGTCGACCGGCTGGAGGCGGACTGCGACACCTTCAACGAGCGGCTGGAGAAGCTCCGTTCCTTCATCCTCCCCGGTGGCACGGCCGGCGCGGCCCTGCTGCACCAGGCCTGCACGGTCGTCCGCCGGGCCGAGCGCTCCACCTGGGCGGCGCTGGAGGCCCACGGCGACGCGATGAACCCCTCACCGCCACCTACCTCAACCGCCTCTCCGACCTCCTGTTCATCCTGGCCCGCATCGCGAACAAGGAGACCGGAGACGTGCTGTGGGTACCCGGCGGGGAGCGCTGAGGCACAGGGGCCCGGCGGACCGAGCCGGAGACGCGGCTCGATCCGCCGGACAGGGCCCTATCGGCCGACGCGCTCCTTGCCTTCGGTGGCCGGGGCGGCCGCCGGGGCCTTCTTCGGCCAGATCCAGTAGGCCGCGGCCACCAAGCCGTGGATGCCGGCCGCGCGCCAGGCGGTGAAGCGCCAGTCCTCCAGGGAGGTGACGCGTTCCGGGTCGCCGACGTACCAGATGGCGAGCTGAAGCAGCCCGGTCGCCACGACCGCGCCGATGAGCGTGCCCAGCCACACCCTGGTCTCATGCCGGGCGCGGGCCATGCCGTAGCGCGGCGGGCCGAGCGGTTTCGGGGCGCCGGCCAGCCGGTGCGCGGCGTGGCCGTCGAGCCACTTCACGGTGCGGTGGCCGTGGCCCACCGTGTAGCCGATGTAGAGCGCGGCCAGGCCGTGGGTCCAGTTCGGTTCGGCGCCGTTCTTCAGATCCAGGGCCGTGGCGACCAGCAGGACGACCTCCAGCAGCGGCTCGCACAGCAGCAGCGCGAGCCCGGTGCGCGGCATCCTCAGCAGATAGCGGCAGGCCAGTCCGGCGGCCAGCAGCACCCAGAAGCCGATCTCACAGGCGGCGATCAAGGCGACGATCACGGTTCGCTCCCTTCGGTCACCCTTTCAGGCTCCCGTGCGGACCGGCCCGTTTCGTCGTCGCCGCCGATGAACCCGGGCTACATCGAAGATGCAGTCCGGGACCGTCCAGGGGATCAGGCGGCCGGTGCGCGCAGCGTGTTGGATGGTGCCATGGCCGTACGACCACCCCGCCCGCCCCGCTTCGACGTGTGGGTCGCGCTCGCCGGACTCGCCGGCGGGCTGGTGCTGTGGGCGTTCGGGCTGGGCCTGCGGCCGGCGGACAACGCGCAGGTCCTCCTCGACGGCCGCTGGCCGCTGCTCGTGCCGCTCGCCGTGATGGCCGGCTGCGTACTGCTGCGCCGCACCGCCCCGCGCACCGGTCTCGCCATCGGCACGCTCGCGCTGGCCGCGGATCTGCTGACCCAGGGCAGCATCGCCACGATCGTGATGTACACCGACCTGATGTACGCCGCCGTCCTGTACGGCACCCCCACCACGGCCCGCCGGCTGCCGTGGATCACCGGGATGCTGTCGATCGCCGCGACGCTGGTGCCGTTCGCCGTGCTGCGGCAGCCGGAAGCGCTGCTGATCGGTGTCGTCATGGGCGCCGTGACGTTCACGCCGGCGTCGACCGGCCTCATCGTGCGCAACCACCGTGACGCCGCCGACTCGGCCCGGCTGCGCGCCGAACAGACCGCGCTGCTCGCGGAGATGGACCGCGTCCAGGCGGTGACGGCGGAACGCGCCCGGATGGCCCGCGAGCTGCACGACATGGTCGCCAACCATCTCTCCGCGATCGCCATCCACTCCACGGCCGCGCTCTCCTCCAGGACGAGAAGACCTCCTCGACGCCCTCGCCGTGATCCGGGAGAACAGCGTCCAGGGACTGTCCGAGATGCGACGGCTCATCGGCATCCTGCGCGACGGCGCCGACGACCGCGAACCGGCCGCGACCCCCACCCTCGACGGCCTCGGCACCCTGGTCGAGGGCGCCCGCGCCAACGGCCTCGACGCCACCCTGGACGCCGCCTGCGGCTCGGTCCCCGCACCGGTCGAGCTCGCCGCGTACAGGATCGTGCAGGAGTCGCTGACCAACGCGCTCAAGCACGCCGCCCCGGGACCGGTCACCGTACGGCTGCGGCGGCACGACGACGGCCTGGGCATCCGGGTGACCAGCCCGTACGGCGGCCGGGACACCCCGCGCGCACCGGGGTCCGGGGCCGGGCTCGTGGGGATGCGGGAGCGGGCGGCCCTGCTGGACGGCACGTTCGAGGCGGGGCCGGAGAGCGGGCCGCACGGCAAGCTGTGGGTCGTCCGCGCCCTGCTCCCCGTCACCGACATCGCCCAAGGAGAGATGCGATGATCCGCGTCCTGGTCGCCGAGGACCAGTCCGCCGTCCGCGCCGGACTGGTCCTGATCCTGCGCAGCGCCCCCGGCATCGAGGTGGTCGGCGAGGCGGGCGACGGCGAGGAGGCGGTGGAGCTGGCCCGTGAACTCCGCCCCGACCTGGTGCTGATGGACGTGCAGATGCCGCGCCTGGACGGGGTGTCGGCGACCCGGCGGGTGGTCGGGGAAGGGCTCGCCGATGTGCTGGTGCTGACCACCTTCGACCTCGACGAGTACGTCTTCGGGGCGCTGCGGGCCGGAGCGGCCGGATTCCTGCTGAAGAACACCGACGCCAAGGACCTCATCGAGGCGGTACGCACGGTGGCGCGCGGGGAGGGCGTGGTCGCCCCGGCCGTCACACGGCGGCTGATCTCCGAGTTCGCGGCGAAGCCGGCCCGCCGGGAGACGGCCGATCCGGCGGTGCTCGACGCCCTCACCCGGCGCGAGCGCGAGGTGCTGTCCTGTCTCGGCGAGGGGCTGTCCAACGCCGACATCGCGGTACGGCTCCGGATGGCCGAGGCCACCGTGAAGACGCACGTCAGCCGACTGCTGGCGAAGCTGGAGCTGCGCAGCCGGGTGCAAGCGGCGGTACTCGCACAGGAGTTGGGGATCTGAAGCCCGAAACGGCGTGGTGGTCCAGACCTATTGACCGGTGGTCCAGACCTTTCTATTCTCACGGCACTGCGGGTGTGATGGCTCAGTCACACCCCCGACGGCTTCTCCCCACATAAGGAGGCGCAGCATGCGCTTCAGACACAGAGCCGCCGCAGGGTTCGCGACCCTGCTGCTCCCCTTCGCCGGCCTCGTCGGCCTCGCGAGCCCGGCCGAGGCCGCGACCTCGGCGACCGCCACCTACGCCAAGACCCAGGACTGGGGCTCGGGCTTCGAGGGCAAGTGGACGGTGAAGAACACCGGCACCACCGCCCTCAGCTCCTGGACCGTCGAATGGGACTTCCCTCCGGCACCAAGGTCACCTCCGCCTGGGACGCCACCGTCACCAACTCCGGTGACCACTGGACCGCCAAGAACCTCGGCTGGAACGGCACCCTCGCCCCCGGCGCGTCGGTCTCCTTCGGCTTCAACGGCAGCGGTGCGGGCTCCCCGCCGGCTGCAAGCTCAACGGCGGCAGCTGCGACGGCTCCTCCGTCCCCGGCGACAACGCGCCCTCCGCGCCCGGTACGCCCAGCGCCTCCAATGTCACCGACACCTCGGTGAAGCTGTCCTGGTCGGCGGCGACCGACGACAAGGGCGTCAAGAACTACGACGTCCTGCGCGACGGCGCCACGGTCGCCACCGTGACCGGCACCACGTACACGGACACCGGCCTCAGCAAGGGCACCGACTACTCGTACACCGTGCGGGCCCGTGACACCGGCGACCAGACCGGCCCGGCCAGCGGCGCGGTGAAGGTCCGCACCACCGGCACCGGCGAGGAGCCGTCCCCGGCGACAAGGTCAAGCTCGGCTACTTCACCGAGTGGGGCGTCTACGGCCGCAACTACCACGTCAACAACCTGGTGACGTCCGGCTCCGCCGCCAAGATCACGCACATCAACTACGCGTTCGGCAACGTCAAGAACGGCCAGTGCGTCGTCGACGACACCTACGCCGCCTACGACAAGGCCTACACCGCCGACCAGTCCGTCAGCGGCACCGCCGACACCTGGGACCAGCCGCTGCGCGGCAACTTCAACCAGCTCCGCCAGCTGAAGGCCAAGTACCCGCACATCAAGGTGCTGTACTCCTTCGGCGGCTGGACCTACTCCGGCGGCTTCGGCCAGGCGGCGCAGAACCCGGCCGCGTTCGCCAAGTCCTGCAAGCAGGTCGTGGAGGACCCGCGCTGGGCCGATGTCTTCGACGGTATCGACATCGACTGGGAGTACCCGAACGCCTGCGGTCTCACCTGTGACAGCAGCGGCCCGGCGGCCCTGAAGAACCTCTCGCAGGCCCTGCGCTCCGAGTTCGGCCAGAACTACCTGGTCACCGCCGCCATCACCGCGGACGGCTCCAACGGCGGCAAGATCGACGCGGCCGACTACGGCGGCGCCTCGCAGTACCTCAACTGGTACAACGTGATGACGTACGACTACTTCGGCGCCTTCAACGCGCAGGGTCCGACGGCCCCGCACTCGCCGCTCACCTCGTACAACGGCATCCCGCAGGCCGGCTTCAACTCGGCCGACGCGATCGCCAAGCTGAAGTCGAAGGGCGTCCCGTCCGCCAAGCTGCTGCTCGGCATCGGCTTCTACGGCCGCGGCTGGACCGGTGTCACCCAGTCCGCCCCCGGCGGCACGGCGACCGGAGCGGCCCCGGGCACCTACGAGGCCGGTATCGAGGACTACAAGATCCTGAAGAACACCTGCCCGGCCAACGGCACCATCGCGGGCACGGCGTACGCGCACTGCGGCAACAACTGGTGGTCCTACGACACCCCGTCGACGATCGCCGGGAAGATGTCCTGGGCCAAGAACCAGGGCCTCGGCGGCGCCTTCTTCTGGGAGTTCAGCGGCGACACCACGAACGGTGAACTGGTGACGGCCATCAACAACGCCCTGAAGTAACCGCGTAGCGGCACCACGACACCCACCCTCCTCCGGACCACGTCCGGGGAGGGTGTTTCGTGGCCGGGCCGCGTACATCCCCCACCCAGTGGGGCCCTGAACGTCGCTCTACGCGACGTTCACCCTCCCCAGCAGCTCCGCTGCCGGGGGACCCCACCCAGCGGGCCCCTGAACGTCGCTCTACGCGACGTTCACCCGCTGGCCGGGCGGGGCCGCCTCCAGCCACGCGAGGAAACCGGTCAGCGCGTCCTCGCTCATCGCGAGTTCGAGTCGGGTGCCGCGGTGCAGACAGACGAGGATCACCGAGTCCGACAGCAGCGCCAGTTCCTCCTCGCCCTCGGGGAGACGACGGCCGGCCACCTCGATCGCGGACCGCTCCAGCACGCGGCGCGGACGGGGGCGTACGAGAAGACCCGGAACCACTCGACCCGGTCGCCGTTGTACCGCGCCACCCCGTACGCCCAGCCCTTGCCGCCGGCGTCGCCCGACTCGGGGACCGCCCAGCGCAGGCTGCAGTCGAACGTACCGCCGGACCGCTGGATGAGGCGGCGGCGCAGGCCGAAGACGAAGAGCCCCAGCACCACGAGGGCCACCACGATTCCGCACACAGTCAGAGCGAGGACCATCGGCACCGACCTCCTCGTCTCCTAGGTAACGGAACGGAAAAATCATCCAGATCTGCCTCAGCCGCGACCGGCTCCGGATCGCTCCGGTGCCGGCCGCGGCTGAGTGACGTCATCCCACCGCGCTGGTGTCAGCGCCCTGCCGACGCCGCCCGCAGACGGACGTCCGCGCGGCGCTGGGCCTCCGCGTCGTCCTCCGCCTTCGCGCGGGCGAGTTCCTGCTCCGCGCTCTGGACGTCGATCTCGTCCGACAGCTCGGCGATCTCGGCCAGCAGCGACAGCTTGTTGTCCGCGAACGAGACGAAACCGCCGTGCACCGCGGCGACGACCGTCCCGCCCTCGCTCGTACGAATGGTCACCGGGCCCGACTCCAGCACACCGAGCAGCGGCTGGTGACCGGGCATGACGCCGATGTCGCCGGACGTGGTGCGCGCGACGACCAGGGTGGCCTCGCCGGACCAGACCTCTCGGTCGGCCGCGACCAGCGCGACGTGCAGCTCAGCAGCCAAGGTGGCTCCTCGGGTCACCACCCGGCGGTTTGGCCGGGTGTTGGTTACAAGTCTAAGGGGCGTGAAGGAGGGGCGGGACGTGCCCGCCCCTCCGGTGTGAACCTCAGGGGTTCACGGTGAGCCTGATGCTCAGGAGACGCCCAGCTCCTTGGCGTTCTTCTTCAGGTCCTCGATGCCACCGCACATGAAGAACGCCTGCTCCGGGAAGTGGTCGTACTCGCCGTCGCAGATCGCGTTGAAGGCCGCGATCGACTCGTCCAGCGGGACGTCCGACCCGTCGACGCCGGTGAACTGCTTGGCGACGTGGGTGTTCTGGGACAGGAAGCGCTCCACGCGACGGGCACGGTGGACGACGAGCTTGTCCTCCTCGCCGAGCTCGTCGATACCGAGGATCGCGATGATGTCCTGCAGGTCCTTGTACTTCTGCAGGATGTTCTTCACGCGCATCGCGGCGTTGTAGTGATCCGCCGCGATGTACCGCGGGTCGAGGATGCGGGACGTCGAGTCCAGCGGGTCCACGGCCGGGTAGATGCCCTTCTCCGAGATCGGACGGGAGAGCACCGTCGTCGCGTCGAGGTGGGCGAAGGTGGTGGCCGGGGCCGGGTCGGTCAGGTCGTCCGCGGGGACGTAGATCGCCTGCATCGAGGTGATCGAGTGACCACGGGTCGAGGTGATGCGCTCCTGGAGGAGACCCATCTCGTCGGCCAGGTTCGGCTGGTAGCCCACCGCGGAGGGCATACGGCCGAGCAGGGTCGACACCTCGGAACCGGCCTGGGTGAAGCGGAAGATGTTGTCGATGAAGAACAGCACGTCCTGCTTCTGCACATCGCGGAAGTACTCCGCCATGGTCAGACCGGCCAGGGCCACGCGCAGACGGGTGCCCGGGGCTCGTCCATCTGGCCGAAGACAAGGGCGGTCTTGTCGATGACGCCCGACTCGCTCATCTCGTCGATGAGGTCGTTGCCCTCACGGGTGCGCTCGCCGACACCGGCGAACACCGACACACCGTCGTGGTTGTTGGCGACGCGGTAGATCATCTCCTGGATGAGCACCGTCTTGCCGACGCCGGCACCGCCGAACAGGCCGATCTTGCCGCCCTTGACGTACGGGGTCAGCAGGTCGATGACCTTGACACCGGTCTCGAACATCTCGGTCTTCGACTCGAGCTCGTCGAAGTTCGGCGCCTTGCGGTGGATCGGCCAGCGCTCACCGGTGTACTGCTCGTCGACGTTCAGCACCTCACCGAGGGTGTTGAACACCTTGCCGGTGGTGAAGTCGCCGACCGGCACGGAGATGGAGGAACCCGTGTCGGTCACCGGGGCCTGGCGGACCAGACCGTCGGTGGGCTGCATGGAGATGGTGCGGACCACGCCGTCACCCAGGTGCTGGGCGACCTCGAGGGTGAGCGTCTTGAGCTCGCCCTCGTTGGCCGGGTCGGCGACCTGGACGTGCAGCGCGTTGTAGATCTCCGGCATCGCGTCGACGGGGAACTCCACGTCGACGACCGGGCCGATGACCCGGGCGACGCGGCCCGTGGCCGTCGCGGTCTCAACAGCGGTGGTCATTAGTTGTCACTCCCCGCGTTCGCGTCGGCCAGGGCACTGGCGCCACCGACGATCTCGCTGATTTCCTGGGTGATTTCGGCCTGGCGGGCCGCGTTGGCAAGACGGGAGAGCGTGTTGATCAGCTCGCCCGCGTTGTCGGTCGCCGACTTCATCGCGCGCCGCGTGGCGGCGTGCTTCGAAGCGGCCGACTGGAGCAGCGCGTTGTAGATACGGCTCTCCACGTAGCGCGGCAGCAGGGCGTCGAGGACGTCCTCCGCCGAGGGCTCGAAGTCGTACAGCGGCAGGATCTCGCCCTTGGTGGACCCCGCGGCGTCAGCCGCTGATGTCCCTGCCTCCGCGACCTCTTCGAGACGCAGCGGGAGCAGTCGCGAGTCGACCGCCGTCTGCGTCATCATCGAGACGAACTCGGTGTAGACGATGTGGAGTTCATCCACGCCGCCGTCCGCCGTGTCCTGCTCGATGGCCTCGATCAGCGGGGCCGCGACCTTCTTGGCGTCCGCGTACGAGGGCTCGTCGGTGAAGCCCGTGAACGTCTCCGCGATCTTGCGCTCGCGGAAGTTGTAGTGGGCGACACCGCGCCGGCCGACGATGTACGTGTCGACCTGCTTGCCCTCGCGCTCCAGGCGCTCGGTCAGCTGCTCCGCCGCCTTGATGGCGTTGGAGTTGAAGGCGCCGGCCAGACCGCGGTCGCTCGTGAGGAGCAGGACCGCGGCACGGGTCGGGTTGTCCGCCTCCGTGGTCAGCGGGTGCTTGGTGTTCGACCCGGTTCCGACCGCCGTGACCGCGCGGGTGAGCTCCCGCGCGTACGGCGTGGAGGCCGCCACCTTGCGCTGCGCCTTGACGACGCGCGAGGCGGCGATCATCTCCATCGCCTTGGTGATCTTCTTGGTCGCGGTGACGGATCGGATGCGACGCTTGTAGACCCGGAGCTGGGCTCCCATGAGTCAGGTCCCTTCCTTACGTCACTTGGCGGCGGACAGGGCGTCCTCGCCGAGCAGCTTGCCGTCGCTCGTCTCGAACTGCTTCTTGAAGTCCGCGATCGCCTCGGCCGTGGCCTGGAGGGTGTCGTCGGACATCTTGCCGCCCTCGCGGATGGAGGTCATGAGGCCCTGCTCCTTGCGGTGCAGGTGCTCCAGGAGCTCCTTCTCGAAGCGGCGGATGTCGGCGACCGGCACGTCGTCCATCTTGCCGGTGGTACCGGCCCAGACGGAGACGACCTGGTCCTCGGTCGACATCGGCTGGTACTGCTCCTGCTTCAGCAGCTCGACCATGCGCTGACCGCGCTCCAGCTGCGCCTTCGACGCGGCGTCCAGGTCGGAACCGAAGGCGGCGAACGCCTCCAGCTCACGGAACTGGGCCAGGTCCACGCGCAGACGGCCGGAGACCTGCCTCATCGCCTTGTGCTGCGCGGAACCGCCGACTCGGGAGACGGAGATACCGACGTTCAGCGCGGGGCGCTGACCGGCGTTGAACAGGTCCGACTCCAGGAAGCACTGGCCGTCGGTGATGGAGATGACGTTGGTCGGGATGAACGCCGACACGTCGTTGGCCTTGGTCTCGACGATCGGGAGACCGGTCATCGAGCCGGCGCCCTCGGCGTCGGAGAGCTTCGCGCAGCGCTCCAGCAGACGGGAGTGCAGGTAGAAGACGTCACCCGGGTAGGCCTCACGGCCCGGCGGGCGGCGCAGCAGCAGGGAGACGGCGCGGTAGGCGTCGGCCTGCTTCGACAGGTCGTCGAAGATGATCAGGACGTGCTTGCCCTCGTACATCCACTGCTGGCCGATGGCGGAACCGGTGTACGGCGCCAGGTACTTGAAGCCGGCCGGGTCGGACGCCGGGGCGGCGACGATGGTCGTGTACTCCAGCGCGCCGTTCTCCTCCAGCGCGCGGCGGACCGACGCGATGGTGGAGCCCTTCTGGCCGATGGCGACGTAGATGCAGCGGACCTGCTTCTTCGGGTCGCCGGTGCGCCAGTTGTCACGCTGGTTGATGATCGTGTCGACGGCCAGGGCGGTCTTGCCGGTCTGGCGGTCGCCGATGATCAGCTGGCGCTGACCACGGCCGATCGGGGTCATGGCGTCGACGGCCTTGTAGCCCGTCTCCATCGGCTCGTGCACCGACTTGCGCTGCATGACCGTGGGGGCCTGCAGTTCGAGGGCGCGGCGGCCCTCCGTCTCGATCTCGCCGAGGCCGTCGATCGGGTTGCCGAGCGGGTCGACCACGCGGCCGAGGTAGCCCTCGCCGACGGCGACGGACAGCACCTCGCCGGTGCGGGTGACCGGCTGGCCCTCTTCGATACCGCTGAACTCACCGAGGACGATGGCACCGATCTCGCGCTCCTCGAGGTTGAGGGCGAGGCCGAGGGTGCCGTCCTCGAACTTCAGCAGCTCGTTGGCCATGGCCGAGGGGAGGCCCTCGACCTTGGCGATGCCGTCGCCGGCAAGGGTGACCGTACCGACCTCCTCGCGCGAGGCCGCGTCCGGCTTGTACGACTGGACGAAGTTCTCCAGCGCGTCCCGGATCTCCTCCGGCCGGATCGTGAGCTCCGCCATCTGAGTTCCCTGCTCTCCTTGTTGGGCCCGAAGTTTCACTTGGGGGGTATGGGGACTCCCCCCGATATGAGGTGAATCCTCTGCACGGCCCAACCAGGGCCGTAACTGCTTACTGCCTATGAAGAATTGTGCTGCTCAGCCGGCCAGCCGGCGGCTCGCGTCCTCGAGCCGGTCCGCGAGGGACCCGTTGATGACCTCGTCGCCGACCTGCACCCGGATCCCGCCGACGACCGCGGGGTCGACGTCGAGGTTGAGGTGCATACGGCGGCCGTAGAGCTTCGCGAGGGCGTCGCCCAGGCGCTGCTTCTGCCGGTCGCTCAGCGGCACCGCGGAGGTGACGACGGCCACCGTGCGGTCCCGGCGCTCGGCGGCGAGCTTGGACAGGGACTCGAGTCCCGACTCCAGGCTACGTCCCCGGGCGCGGTCACAAGACGCGTGACCAGACGCTCGGTGGCGGCGGCCGCCTTGCCGCGGAGCAGGCTGTGCAGCAGCTCACTCTTGGCGGCGACGGTGGCGCTCCGGCTGGTCAGCGCGGCCCGCAGCTCGGTGTTGGAGGAGACGATCCGGCCGAACCGGAACAGCTCGTCCTCGACGTCGTCGAGCGCGCCGGCCCGCTGGGCGGCGGTGAGGTCGGCCACGGCGGCCAGTTCCTCGAGCGCGTCCACCAGGTCGCGCGACTGCGACCAGCGGGAGCGCGCCATGCCGGACACGAGGTCGGCGGTCGGGCCGCCGACCTGCGAGCCGAGCAGGCGCCGGACCAGGTCGGCCTTGGCCTCACCGGCCTGCGCCGGGTCGGTGAGGACCCGACGCAGCGACACCTCGCGGTGGAGCAGCGCGGTGACGGCGGCCAGCTCGTCGGCGAGCGAGCCGGCGTCCACGGACGTGGAGTCCGTCAGCGCGTCGAGACGCTCGCGTGCGGCTGCCAGGGCCTCGCGGCTCGCTCCGTTCATCGCGCGGCCTCGGCCTTCTGGTCGAGCTCGTCGAGGAAGCGGTCGATCACACGGCTCTGCCGGGCGTGGTCCTCGAGGGACTCGCCGACGAGCTTGCCGGCCAGGGTGGTGGCCAGCGTGCCGACGTCCTGACGCAGCGCGGACGCGGCGGCCTTGCGGTCGGCCTCGATCTGCGCGTGCCCGGCGGCGATGATCTCCTCGCGCTGACGCTGGCCCTCGGCCCGCATCTCGGCGATGAGCGTCGCACCCTGCTCCTGCGCCTCCTGGCGCAGACGCGCGGCCTCGTGCCGGGCTTCGGCGAGCTGAGCCTTGTACTGCTCAAGGACGCTCTGGGCCTCGGTCTGAGCGGCCTCGGCCTTCTCGATACCGCCCTCGATGGCCTCGCGACGCTCTTCCAGGACCTTGTTGATGGTCGGGAGGAGCTTCTTCGCGAGGATACCGAAGACGATGACGAAAGCGATGAGGCCGATGACAACTTCCGGCCACGGCGGGATGAGGGATTCTCCTTCTCACCCTCAGCCGCCAGGAAAACCAGGGCGGAGTTCACATCAGTGCCTTTCGTCGAAAGGGTCGGTCGTCAGAGCGCGTCTTAGTAGACGAACGGCATGACGAGACCGATCAGGGCGAGCGCCTCACAGAAGGCGAAGCCCAGGATCTGGTTGGCGCGGATCAGGCCGGCGGCCTCGGGCTGGCGGGCGAGAGCCTGGGTGCCGTTACCGAAGATGATGCCAACGCCGACGCCCGGACCGATGGCCGCGAGACCGTAACCGACGGAACCGAGGTCACCCGTGACAGCAGCAAGGTTGGACATGCCAGTTCTTCCTTCTCTTTACGGACCGGTGGGGTTGGCCACCGGACGACTATGGGGTGGAAACCGGGGGCACTCAGTGGTGCTCGGCGAGCGCGCCCTGGATGTACGTGCAGGTCAGCAGGACGAAGACATACGCCTGCACGGCCTGGATGAAGAGCTCGAAGAGCGTCATGACGAGGACCATGCCGAACGAGACGGCGGAGAAGGCGATGCCGATGCCGTTGAGCATGTACCAGGTGGCGATCGTGAAGAGCAGCAGCAGGGTGTGGCCCGCGAACATGTTCGCGAAGAGTCGCACGGCGTGGGTGAACGGGCGGACCAGCAGGTTCGAGAAGAACTCGATGGTCATCGACAGCGGGAGGACCGCGCCGAGGGACTTGTCGTAGCCGGTGACGTTCTTGAAGAAGCCGACGAAGCCGTGCCGCTTGAAGGTGAGCGTGACCCAGGTGATGTAGACGATCAGAGCCAGAACCAGCGGGTAGGCGATGATCGAGGTCACCGGGAAGGCGGCGACGGGGATGATCGACCAGAGGTTCATCATCCAGACGAAGAAGAACAGGGAGACGGCGAGCGGAACGTACTTCTCGCCCTCGCGCTTGCCGAGTGTCTGGTACACGATGCCGGTACGGACGAAGTCGTAGCCGGCCTCGGCCACCATCTGAAGCTTGCCGGGGACGAGCTTGGGCTTGGCGAAAGCGGCCCAGAAGAAGCCCAGGACGATGATGGAGCCGAGCAGCGCGAGGAGCATCGGCTTGTTGAAGTACAGGCCGTTGCCGTCTGCGTTGCCCCAGAGCGGTTCGAAGAGGAACGAGTGCAGGCCCGGAGCCGGGAAGCCACAACCGTCGAACAGGTGGCAGTCGGTCTCGAAGGCGAGCACCTGCGTCGGGTCAGCACTCACCGCGGGCTCCTTCATCGTGGCGCATAGGTACGGCAACCTCGTTGTGTCGGCGCGGCGCGGGGCCGCAGTTCGGCACGGGACTGGTGTTACGGATGTGGGGGCGGCCGGGGGCGTTACGCCTCGCGATCGGCCAGGCGCCGGCTCGGATGCCCGCGCCTGCGATGCCGCAGTTGGCACCGGACGATAGCAGGAGTTCCGAGGCCTCTTTATCCCGGGCCTACCCTCACGACGAGTGCCCCGAGTTTCCCGGCTTCGAGGCCGTCGTCGACTCGGGTTCGACGTAGAGGATCTTCGACTTCATGTGCGCGCGCGTCTGTGCGGCGATCCACACGAGGGTGGTGCCGACCAGCGTGAGAGCGAAAGCCTTGGGGTGGAACAGGGTGGTGTCCCGGAACAGGGCGACGAAGACGAACAGCAGCAGGATCTGAGCCGCGTAGAGCATCAGCCCCATGGCCTGGAACAGGTGGGGAAGCGTCTTGGCGGTGCGCTGGAGTACGTAGAGCCCGATCCCCATGAAGAGGATGACCACCGCGGTCGCGACGAGCGCCCCGATCGCACCCTTGCCACCGGCGACCACCGCGCTGACGACGGCGGCGACAGCGCCGGCGGCAGCCGTGGGCACGGCGGCCTGGGCCAGGATCCGGACGTCATTGGACGGCATGGCGGCAACTCCGCAAATCACAGGGGGAAGGGTGTCGTCATGGACGAGCGTAGACCCCGGGCGGAGAGAGATTTCCTCGCACCTGCGAACCACCGCAATGCGGTTCAGCGGGTCTGTCCGGGGTTCTCGTGAACGCTATCACAAACTATTTGATGCAGTCTTTACCTGCTTGGTGTGCCCGGCATCACACATGAGAGTGAATGTGCGCGTCTGAGCGAGAACTCGGCCTTTATGTCTGATATTGGGCCGGTTCGCTCACCCAAAGGTGCCCCATCAGAACCCAACGACTTGGCAATGCTCTAGCCGGATTCTTACCTTCACCGTGACCGGTCGCCCAGACGCGCGCGGGGCCCACCGCGGTCGCGCCGTTGACGCCGGAGACGCCCGCGGCGACCGGGGTGCGGTCCTCGTCCGCGCTCTCGGGCTCGTCCGCCGACGATGCCTCCGGTGCGTTCTGCGCGTCCGCCCGGGCCGCCCTGCGGCGCCGGTAGCGCGGCGGTACGACCGCCTCCGCCCAGCGCGGGGTGCGGGGCGTGAAGCGGGGCAGCAGAAGCAGGATGAGCCCGAGCGTGGACAGGATCACGACGCTCAGCACGATCCACATCGACGCCGAGTTGACGGAGTACGTCAGCGCGCCGAAGGCGATCAGCGCCGACCAGAAGTACATGATCAGCACGGCCCGGCTGTGCGAGTGGCCGATCTCCAGCAGCCGGTGGTGCAGATGGCCGCGGTCCGCCGCGAACGGCGACTGGCCGCGCCAGGTGCGCCGTACGATCGCCAGGATCAGGTCGGCGGCCGGCACCGCGATGATGGTCAGCGGCAGCAGCAGCGGGATGTACACCGGCACCGTCTGGTGCACGGCCTCCTTCTCCGAACCGGCGAACAGCTTCAGCGCGTCCGGGTCGACCTGTCCGGTCACCGAGATCGCGCCGGCGGCGAGCACCAGCCCGATCAGCATCGAGCCGGAGTCGCCCATGAAGATCCGCGCGGGGTGCATGTTGTGCGGCAGGAAGCCCAGGCACATACCCATGAGGATCACCGAGAACAGGGTCGCCGGGGCGGCCGCCTCGATGCCGTACGAGTACCAGATGCGGTAGGCGTACAGGAAGAACGCCGCCGCCGCGATGCACACCATGCCGGCCGCGAGCCCGTCCAGGCCGTCCACGAAGTTGACCGCGTTGATGGTGATCACGACCAGCGCGACCGTGAGCAGGGTGCCCTGCCACTGGGTGAGCGCGACCGAGCCGACGCCCGGGATGGGCAGCCACAGGATCGTCAGACCCTGCATGACCATCACACCGGCGGCGATCATCTGGCCGCCCAGTTTGATGAGGGCGTCGATCTCGAACTTGTCGTCCAGCACACCGATCAGCCAGATCAGCGCGGCCCCGGAGAGCAGCGCGCGCGGCTCGTTGGACTTCTCGAAGAGCTGGGTCAGGTTGGTGAGATGGTCGGCGACCAGCAGCCCCGCGCACAGTCCGAAGAACATCGCGATCCCGCCGAGCCGCGGAGTGGGTTCCCGGTGCACGTCACGTGCCCGGATCTCCGGCATCGCCCCGGCCACGATCGCGAACTTCCGTACCGGCCCTGTCAGCAGGTACGTCACCGCGGCCGTGATGCAGAGCGTCAGCAGGTATTCACGCACGGGCTTCCCCACAGATCTCGCTGGCCATCACAGCAACACACCCTAGCGAGGCACGCATAAGAGTGAGGACATCCGGGTACCACCGATGGTTGCACGCCCCCGCATACCCATCCCACCGCATCCACCCCTCCCACCGCCGCGGAGCCCCTCGCCGGGCACACCCCGCCCCGCTGTGGACACCCCGCCGCCGCTGTGGGCAATCGTTCCGCAGGGCGATGGGGGTAGCTCCCATGCCCTTTGGGCAATGGGGAGGGTGGGCACAGCGGAACAACGCCGGAGGCCTTGTAGACCCACCCCGGCAGCATCAGACCTACGCCCGAGCCGGCACCCCGGTCAGCGCGGTCACCACAGGATCCAGCGCCTCGAATATCTCATCCCCGATGGACCGGAAAAACGTCAGCGGCGCCCCATAAGGGTCATACACCTCATCCGCTTCGAGCGTCGGCGCCAACAACCACCCCCGCAGAGCCGCAGCAGCCCGCACCAACGCCCGGGCCCGCATCACCAGCCCCTCATCCAGCGGCGGCAACGTAGCGGGATCGATCGCGTTCACCAGCCGCGTGAACTCTTTCAACGTAAACGTCCGCAACCCCGCGGAATGCCCCATCGAGATCACCTGCGCCCGGTGATCCCGCGTAGCGGTCAGCACGAGATCCGCCCGGATCACATGCTCATCCAGCAGCTCCCGCCCCACGAACCCCGACGCGTCCGCCCCGAACTCCCCCAGCACGGCCTCCGCGTGCGCCTCCATGGAAGCGCCCTCGTGCCCCCACGTCCCCGCGCTCTCCACGATCAGCCCGCCCCCAGGATCCCCAGCCGCTGGCTCACGAAATGCCGGGTCAGCCGCTCGGTGATCGGCGAGCGGCACACGTTTCCGGTGCTGACGTGGAGGATGCGGAAGGTGTCACGCGGAAAACCGAAGGTCGTCGTGATCTCCGCGCTGGATTCCCCGTTGCCTATGCCACGCCCCGACTCAGGGGCCGTCAATTCGCCACCTCGAGGTCGGGTACCACCTTGCGCAGCTCCTCGGGCGAGATCGCGCCCTCGCGCAGCAGCACCGGCACGGGCCGCGTGACGTCGACGATGGAGGAGGGCACGATGCCCGGGGTGGGCCCGCCGTCCAGGTACACGGAGACGGAGTCCCCGAGCATTCCCTGAGCGGCGTCACAGTCCTCGGGCGCCGGGTGACCGGTCAGATTCGCCGACGACACGGCCATCGGCCCGACCTCGGTGAGCAGTTCGATGGCGACGGGGTGCAGCGGCATCCGTACGGCGACCGTCCCCGGGTGTCCCCGAGGTCCCACTGGAGCGACGGCTGCTGCTTGGCGACCAGCGTCAGCGCGCCCGGCCAGAACGCGTCGACGAGTTCCCAGGCCTGCTCGGAGAAGTCGGTGACCAGGCCGTGCAGGGTGTTCGGGGAGCCGATCAGGACGGGCGTGGGCATGTTGCGGCCCCGCCCCTTGGCGTCCAGCAGATCGGCGACGGCCTCCGAGGCGAACGCGTCGGCGCCGATGCCGTACACGGTGTCCGTCGGCAGTACCACGAGTTCGCCCCGGCGGACGGCGGACGCGGCTTCGCGCAGACCGGTGGTGCGGTCGGTCGCGTCGTTGGTGTCGTAACGGCGAGCCATTGAGCGGGCCTCCTCGTACGGGTGCTGCCGGGGAAGAAGTATGCGGGACGCTCACGGCAGCGCCTTACGGGCGGTGGCGAACCGGGGGCGGTTGTTGAGGTCGGGGTGGTCGGCCGCGTCGGCCCAGCCCTCTCCTCGGTGAAGATCCACGGCACCTGCCCGCCCTGGGTGTCCGCGTGCTCCACCACGACCACCCCGCCGGGGCGCAGCAGCCGGTGCGCGGTCCGCTCCAGGCCCCGGATCAGGTCCAGCCCGTCCTCACCGGAGAACAGCGCGAGGTCGGGGTCGTAGTCGCGGGCCTCCGGCGCCACGTACTCCCACTCGGTGAGCGGGATGTACGGCGGGTTGGAGACGACCAGGTCGACCTGTCCGTCGAGGTCGGGGAAGGCCGCGAGGGCGTCTCCTGGCGCAGTTCGACCCGTGACCCCTCCATGTTCTTGCGGGTCCACCGCAGGGCGTCCTCGGACAGCTCCACGGCGTACACGCGGGAGCGGGGACCTCCTGTGCGAGGGCGAGCGCGATCGCGCCGGAGCCGGTGCACAGGTCGACGATGCAGGGCTCGACGACGTCCATCGCGCGGACGGCGTCTATCGCCCAGCCGACCACGGACTCCGTCTCGGGCCGCGGCACGAACACCCCGGGGCCGACCTGGAGTTCCAGATAGCGGAAGTACGCCCGCCCGGTGATGTGCTGGAGCGGCTCGCGGGCCTCACGGCGGGCGATGACCTCCCAGTACCGGGCGTCGAAGTCGGAGTCCTTCACGGTGTGCAGCTCGCCGCGCTTGACGCCGTGCACGAACGCGGCGAGCTCCTCCGCGTCGGTGCGCGGCGAGGGCACGCCGGCGTCGGCGAGCCGCTGGGTGGCCTGGGCCACCTCGGCGAGCAGCAGGTTCACTGGTCCTCCGTGCTGTCTGTCGGCGGGGGCGGGGGTTACGCGGCGGCGAGCTTGGCGGCCGAGTCCGCGTCGACACAGGCCTGGATCACCGCGACGAGGTCGCCGTCCAGCACCTGGTCGAGGTTGTACGCCTTGAAGCCGACGCGGTGGTCCGAGATGCGGTTCTCCGGGAAGTTGTACGTGCGGATCTTCTCGGAGCGGTCGACCGTACGGACCTGGCTGCGCCGGACGTCGGCGGCCTCCTGCTCCGCCTCCTCCTGCGCCGCCGCGAGCAGCCTGGAGCGCAGGATACGCAGGGCCTGCTCCTTGTTCTGGAGCTGGCTCTTCTCGTTCTGGCAGGAGGCGACGACCCCGGTCGGCAGGTGCGTGATGCGCACGGCGGAGTCGGTGGTGTTCACGGACTGCCCGCCGGGCCCGGAGGACCGGTAGACGTCGATGCGCAGGTCGTTCGGGTTGATCTCCACGTCGACCTCCTCCGCCTCGGGCGTCACCAGGACACCGGCGGCGGAGGTGTGGATACGGCCCTGGGACTCGGTGGCCGGCACGCGCTGCACGCGGTGCACGCCGCCCTCGTACTTCAGCCGCGCCCACACGCCCTGGCCGGGCTCGGTGGCGCCCTGGCCGCCCTTGGTCTTCACCGCGACCTGGACGTCCTTGTAGCCGCCCAGCTCGGACTCGGTGGCGTCGATGATCTCGGTCTTCCAGCCGACCCGCTCCGCGTACCGCAGATACATGCGCAGCAGGTCACCGGCGAACAGCGCGGACTCGTCGCCGCCCGCTCCGGCCTTGATCTCGAGGATGACGTCCTTGTCGTCGCTGGGGTCGCGCGGGACGAGAAGCAGCCGGAGCTTCTCGGTGAGTTCCTCGCGCTGCTGCTCCAGCTCCTTGACCTCGGCGGCGAAGTCGGGGTCGTCGGCGGCCAGTTCGCGCGCGGTCTCGGTGTCGTCGCCCGTCTGCTTCCAGGAGCGGTACGTGGCGACGATCGGGGTGAGCTCGGCGTAGCGCTTGTTCAGCTTGCGCGCGTTGGCCTGGTCGGCGTGGACCGACGGGTCGGCGAGCTTCTTCTCCAGGTCGGCGTGCTCGGCGACGAGTTCCTCGACGGCCTCGAACATCTTGGGCTCCTGCGATTACGTGGGTGAAGGGGCGGGCGACCAAAAACGCCGGTCCCGGCCTGCCCCGGGGCGGGGGCACGGCCGTGGACCGGCGGAAGAAGGGCTCGCTACTTCTTGGAGCCGGCGGCCTTGCCGAAGCGGGCCTCGAAGCGGGCCACACGGCCACCCGTGTCGAGGATCTTCTGCTTGCCCGTGTAGAACGGGTGGCACTCGGAGCAGACCTCGGCGCGGACGGTGCCGCTGCCGATGGTGCTGCGAGTGGTGAACGACGCGCCACAGGTGCAGCTGACCTGCGTCTCGACGTACTCGGGGTGGATGTCGCGCTTCAAGGTGTCTCCTAGATTCTGGAGGGCACCGGGTCGCTGCCGCGGGTGCGGGGCGTGAACCGGGGCCGATTTACCAGTCTGCCAGGACTGGGGCCATCACCCCAAACCGGGGTTCGCGTCGGGTATTCCCCGCGGTCCCGTGGGGGCTTGTCGCGCCCACGCGGCGGAGCCGCACATATCGCTACGGTCCCGCGCCCGTCAGGGGTCACCACGCCCCTCAGGGGTCACCACGCCTTTCGCTTCACCGGTGGCCGTTCCCGCTGTGGCCGTTTCCGGGATCGGCCGGTCGTTCTTCAGCGCGTTCCACACCTGCCGGGCCTTCGTCTGTTCGATCAGGACCCTGTTGGGGTCCGCCGGGTCGTACCGGACCGGCATGGTGATCATGTCGAGGTGGGTGGCGGTGATGTTCTTCAGGCCTGCCGCGAAGGACATCAGGGAGTTCACCGAGCCCAGGCCGGAGTCGGCGGTGACCGCCTTCGTGGCGGTGTCGGCGAGGTCGTAGAGCTTCTTCGGGCTGGTGAAGACGCCGATGTCCTCGACCTGCCGCAGCAGGGCCTTGAGGAAGGCCTGCTGGAGCTGGATGCGGCCGAGGTCGGAGCCGTCGCCGACGGCGTGCCGGGTGCGTACCAGGCCGAGGGCCTGTTCGCCGTCGAGCCGGTGGGTGCCGGCCTCCAGGCGCAGATGGCTGTCGGGGTCGTCCATCTCCTTGCTGGTGGTGACCTCGACGCCGCCGAGTGCGTCGATCAGCTTCTGGAAGCCAGTGAAGTCGACTTCCAGATAGTGGTCCATGCGCAGGTCGGTGATCGACTCGACGGTCTTCACCGCGCAGGGCGCCCCGCCCGTGGCGTAGGCGGAGTTGAACATCACGCCGCTCGCCGCGGGGTGGCCGCCGCCGTCGGTGTCGGTGCACGCGGGGCGGTCGACGACGGTGTCGCGCGGGAGGAGACCACGCTGGCCTTCTTGTGGCCCTTGTGCACGTGCACGATCATCGCGGTGTCGGAGCGGGCGTTTCCGTCGTCGGTGCCGCCGCCGAGTTCCCGGTTGCCGCCGGCGCGGGTGTCGGAGCCGAGGACGAGGATGTTCTCGGAGCCGTTGTCCGCCTTCTCGGGGCGGTCGGTGCCGAGGAACCGGTCGATGTCGACGCTCGCGATGTTGCCGTTGAGTCTGAAGTAGAGGTATCCGGCTCCGGTGCCGCCCAGGAGCACGACGCCGGCGGCGGTCCAGGCCGCGATCCTCAGGCCTTTGCGCCGGCGTCCTCGGTCCCGGTTGCCCGGTGCGGTCTCGGCAGCCATGTGCTCCTCAGCTCATCCCTGTCCGGATACCCCTCGCACCCGGTGCCAGACATGGCGGGGAAACGTCGGCCGGGGTGGCACGGCGGTCCGTGCGCGGGTGTCGCCGCATACGGAAAGGGCCGCCTCCTCGCGGAAGCGGCCCTTTACCCGAACTTTTCGACGTCAGTCGCCGTTGCCCGGCGTCGGCGTCGTCTTCTGGATCTGCATCAGGAACTCGGCGTTCGACTTCGTCTGCTTCATCTTGTCGAGAAGCAGCTCGACCGCCTGCTGCTGGTCGAGCGCGTGCAGCACCCGGCGCAGCTTCCAGACGATGGCGAGCTCGTCGGGGGCGAGCAGGATCTCTTCCTTACGGGTACCGGACGCGTCGACGTCCACCGCCGGGAAGATGCGCTTGTCGGCGAGCTTCCGGTCGAGCTTGAGCTCGGCGTTGCCGGTGCCCTTGAACTCCTCGAAGATGACCTCGTCCATGCGGGACCCAGTGTCCACCAGGGCGGTGGCGAGGATGGTCAGCGAGCCGCCGTCCTCGATGTTGCGGGCCGCACCGAAGAAGCGCTTCGGCGGGTACAGGGCGGTCGAGTCGACACCACCGGACAGGATGCGGCCGGAGGCCGGGGCGGCGAGGTTGTACGCACGGCCCAGACGCGTGATCGAGTCGAGCAGGACGACGACGTCGTGGCCCAGCTCCACCAGACGCTTGGCGCGCTCGATGGCGAGCTCGGCGACCGTGGTGTGGTCCTCGGCCGGGCGGTCGAAGGTCGAGGAGATGACCTCGCCCTTGACCGACCGCTGCATGTCGGTGACCTCTTCCGGACGCTCGTCGACCAGGACGACCATCAGGTGGCACTCGGGGTTGTTGTGCGTGATCGCGTTGGCGATCGCCTGCATGATCATGGTCTTGCCGGTCTTCGGCGGAGCCACGATCAGACCGCGCTGGCCCTTGCCGATGGGGGCGACCAGGTCGATGATGCGCGTGGTCAGGACGCCGGGGTCCGTCTCCAGGCGGAGGCGGTCCTGCGGGTACAGGGGCGTCAGCTTGTTGAACTCCGGGCGGCCGCGGCCGTGTTCGGGCGCCATGCCGTTGACGGAGTCCAGGCGGACCAGCGCGTTGAACTTCTCGCGGCGCTCGCCGTCCTTGGGCTGGCGCACGGCACCGGTGAGGTGGTCGCCCTTGCGCAGGCCGTTCTTGCGGACCTGGGCGAGGGAGACGTACACGTCGTTCGGACCGGGCAGGTAGCCGGAGGTGCGGATGAACGCGTAGTTGTCGAGGATGTCGAGGATGCCCGCGACGGGGATCAGGACGTCGTCCTCGTTGATCTGCGGCTCGGACGTCATCTCGTCACGGCCGCGACGGCCCCGGCGGTCGCGGTAGCGCCCGCGACGGCCGCGGCGGCCGCCCTCGAAGTCGTCGTCGTCGTGCTGCGGACGGTCCTGCTGCCGGCCGCCGCCGCCCGGCTGGCTCTGCTGCCGGCCCTGGCCGCCGCTCTGGCTCTGCTGCTGGTCGTCGCCCTTGCCACGGCGGTCGCCACGGTCACCGCGGTCACTGCGGTCGCCACGGTCGCCGCTGCGGTCGCCACGGTCGCCGCTGCGCTCACCGCGGTCGCGGCCGCGCTCACGGCGGTCGCGGCGGCGGCCGTCGGCGCCGTCGTGGTCGCCCTGCTGCTGCGACTGCTGCTGGGCCGGGGTCTCGGTCTTGGGCTCGGTCCTCGCCTCGGCGGTGACCGTCTCGGTCGCGGTGGCGGACGGGGCGCCGGCCTCGGCGGTGGCGCGACGGCGGCGGCGCTCGGCGGGCGCGGCCTCCTCGGCCTGCTCGCCCTGGCCTGCGGCCTTCGGAGAGGGCTGGCCCGGGATCTCGATCTGCTGCTGGGCCGCGGCCTTATCGGCGGGGGCCTGCTCACCCGTGGCGTCGGCCTTCTTCTCGGCCGCCTCGTCCGTACGGGTGCGGGAGGTGGCGCGGCGCTTGGGCTTGGTCTCGGTGGCGGACTCGGCCTTGGCCGGCGCGCTTCCCCGGCGGCCTGCGCCTCCTTGATGACCTCGATCAGCTGGCTCTTGCGCATCCGCGCGGTGCCCCTGATTCCGAGGCCGGACGCGACCTGCTGCAGCTCGGCCAGCACCATGCCCTCGAGGCCGGTACCGCGGCGCCGCCGGGAGCCGGCACCGGTGGCAGGCGCGGAAGCGTCCGTGGCGGGCGCGGCAGCGGTCTCCTCGACACGTGCGCCCATCAGATCGGTGGTGTCGCTCACGAAGGGTCCTTCCCTGGAGCGGACGTCGGCCTGTCTGGCTCGGCGACCGGTTGTGCTGTCCGGCATCGGTCCTTGCTGTGCGAACCGTGCCGGGGCGGTTGTCCGCCTGAGCGGCGGAAGAGATTTCTGGTGATGGCGCTTCCCCGAACCGTGGCATCCAGTGTCACGTGGCGTGGTCGCACCGGCTCCGAAACGCCCCCAGAGGGGTGCCCCACCGTCGAGCCGTTCAGTGTCCGCGTGCGACGTACTGCCCGCGTACGTAGCGGAGAACAGAGTGCGGCTTGGGGGCTCCCGGAAGAATGTCTGTCCCGGACGGGGACACGAGGCACCTCGCCATGGTGGGGTCGGGTGCAGACTTGAGGTTAACACTACCGGATCCAACAAACATTCCCCTCTCCAAATCCGGCAACCGTGTGTCAGGTGGCGAGCGGCAGTACGCTCGCGCCCCGCACATCGAGACCGAGCCGATTGGCGGCCCAGTCGGTGCCGGCCAGTGCTTCGACCTTGTCGGCGCTGTCCGCGTCGGCCAGCGCCATGACCGTGGGTCCGGCGCCGGAGATCACCGCGGGGATTCCGTCCCCGCAGCCGCTCCACCAGGGCGGCGCTCTCGGGCATGGCCGGGGCGCGGTAGTCCTGGTGCAGTCGGTCCTCGGTGGCGGGCAGCAGCAGCTCGGGGCGCCTGGTCAGGGCCTCGACGAGCAGGGCCGCACGGCCCGCGTTGGTGGCGGCGTCGACGTGCGGCACGGTGCGCGGGAGCAGTCCGCGCGCGGTCTCGGTGAGGACCGGCTTGCCGGGCACGAAAACCACCGGAACGATGGAATCGGCGGGGTCCATCCTGATCGCGCGGGCCGCGCCGCCCTCCATCCAGGACAGGGTGAATCCGCCGAGCAGGCAGGCCGCGACGTTGTCGGGGTGGCCCTCGATCTCGGTGGCGAGTTCGAGCAGCGCGGTGTCGTCGAGCCGGGCCTCGGCGCCTATGGTCACGGCGCGGGCGGCGACGATGCCGGCGCAGATGGCGGCGGAGGAGGAGCCCAGGCCGCGGCCGTGCGGAATGCGGTTGGCGCAGACGATCTCCAGGCCGCGCGGCTGTCCGCCGAGCAGGTCGAAGGCGGTGCGCAGGGAGCGTACGAGCAGATGGTTCTCGTCGCGCGGGAGGGTCTCGCCGCCCTCACCGGCGATGTCGATGTGCAGTCCGGAGTCGGCCACCCGGACGACGACGTCGTCGTAGAGACCCAGCGCGAGGCCGAGGGCGTCGAAGCCCGGGCCGAGGTTGGCGCTGGTGGCGGGGACGCGCACCCGGACGGCGGCGGCGCGGAAGGCGGGACCGGCCATCGCTCGAAGACTCTCCTTGAGCTGCGTGACTGTCGAATGGCACCCGACGGGCTGTCCAGTGGCACTCGATGGACATTCGAGGGCGTACGAAGGCCCTGGGATCGCCGCCGACCGGGGTGGCCGGCCGCTCTCCGGGCGTCTCCGGGCCGTTTCCGGACCACGGGGACGCCGCGATACCGCGGCATATGCGGCGGGCGGGTTCAGTACAGCCTATCGAAGGAAGGTTCAGTGGCGACATAGGGCGCACAGGAGGCGCACGATGCGTGTCGCAAGCCCCTGTGCACCCCCTGTAGGGAAATTCCCCAGGTGAACGCACCCTTACGCCCGTTTTGCGGACGGAGTGGCGGATCCGGTCGCGGTGCCGCCGTACCGCTGTGTCGCGGCCGTGCCGCACCGGGGTGTCACGGTGCGGCCGTACCTCGGCGTCGCGGTGCCGCCGTTCCGCTGTGTCGCGGTGCCGCCGTGCTAGATCAGGCCGAGGCGTTGGGCGGCGGTCGCGGCGTCGACGGGGACGGTGACCGGCTGCGGGGCGCCGGCGACGGCCCAGTCCGGGTCCTTGAGACCGTTTCCGGTGACGGTGCACACGATCCGCTGCCCCGGGTCGACCCTGCCCTGCGCGGCGGCCTTCAGCAGACCGGCGACCGACGCGGCGGAGGCGGGCTCGACGAAGACGCCCTCCTGCGAGGCCAACAGCCGGTAGGCGCGCAGGATCTCACGGTCCGTCACCTCGTCGATGACACCGCCGGACTCGTCCCGCGCGGCGAGCGCGAAGTCCCACGACGCCGGGTTGCCGATCCGGATGGCGGTGGCGATGGTCGACGGGTCCTTGACGACCTCGCCGCGCACGATCGGCGCGCTGCCGGAGGCCTGGAACCCCACATGCGCGGCGTCCGCGTGCTGACCTTGTCGGCGGCGTACTCCTTGTACCCCTTCCAGTACGCGGTGATGTTGCCCGCGTTACCCACCGGCAGGACGTGGATGTCGGGGGCGTCGCCCAGCATGTCCACGATCTCGAAGGCGGCGGTCTTCTGGCCTTCTATCCGTACCGGATTGACCGAATTGACCAGCGCCACCGGGTAGTTGTCGCTCAGGGCGCGGGCGAGGGTGAGGCAGTCGTCGAAGTTGCCGTCGACCTGGAGGATCTTCGCGCCGTGCACGAGGGCCTGGCCCATCTTGCCGAGCGCGATCTTCCCCTGCGGAACGAGTACGGCGGAGACCATGCCCGCGCGCACCCCGTACGCGGCGGCGCTCGCGGACGTGTTGCCGGTGGAGGCGCAGATGACGGCCTGGGCGCCCTCCTCCTTGGCCTTGCTGATGGCCATGGTCATCCCGCGGTCCTTGAAGGACCCGGTCGGGTTCGCGCCCTCGACCTTGAGGTGCACCTCGCAGCCCGTGCGCTCGGAGAGCACCTGCGCGGGCACGAGCGGCGTGCCGCCCTCGCGGAGCGTCACGACCGGCGTGGTGTCCGATACCGGCAGCCGGTCCCGGTACTCCTCGATGATTCCGCGCCACTGGTGGGTCATTGCTGGTTACTCTCCTTCAACCCGCATGATGCTGGCGACACCACGCACGGTGTCGAGCTTGCGCAACGCGTCGACGGTGCCGCCGAGGGCCGCGTCGGACGCACGGTGGGTGACGACGACGAGGGAGGCCTCACCGTCCTTGCCCTGCTGTCGCACGGTGTCGATCGAGACACCGTGCTCGGCGAACACGGTGGCGACCTGGGCGAGAACACCCGGTTTGTCGGCCACGTCGAGGCTGATGTGGTAGCGCGTGACGACCTCGCCCATCGGCGACACCGGCAGCGCGGCGTACGCGGACGCACCGGGCCCGGTGGTCCCGCTGATCCGGTTGCGCCCCACGGCGACGAGGTCCCCGAGCACGGCGGACGCGGTCGGCGCACCGCCGGCGCCGGGGCCGTAGAACATCAGCTGCCCGGAGGCGTCGGACTCGACGAACACCGCGTTGTAGGCGCCGCGCACGGAGGCCAGCGGGTGGCTGAGCGGGATCATCGCCGGATGCACGCGCGCGGTGACGGAGGCGCCGTCCCCGGCCCGCTCGCAGATGGCGAGCAGTTTGATGGTGCAGCCCATCTCCTTGGCGGAGGCGAAGTCGGCGGCGGTGACCTCGGTCATGCCCTCGCGGTAGACGTCGTCGAGCCCCACGCGCGTGTGGAAGGCGATCCCGGCGAGGATGGCGGCCTTGGCGGCGGCGTCGAAGCCCTCGACGTCGGCGGTCGGGTCGGCCTCGGCGTACCCCAGCGCGGTGGCCTCGTCGAGCGCCTCCTGGTAGCCGGCGCCGGTGCTGTCCATCTTGTCGAGGATGAAGTTGGTGGTGCCGTTGACGATGCCGAGGACCCGGTTGACCTTGTCGCCGGCGAGGGACTCGCGCAGCGGGCGGATCAGCAGGATGGCGCCGGCGACGGCGGCCTCGTAGTAGAGGTCCCTGCCCTGTTCCTCGGCGGCGGCGTGCAGCGCGGCGCCGTCCTGGGCGAGCAGCGCCTTGTTCGCGGAGACGACGGACGCGCCGTGCTCGAAAGCGGTGCCGATGAGCGTACGGGCGGGCTCGATACCGCCGATGACCTCCACGACGATGTCGAGGTCCCCGCGTTTGACGAGCGCGGTGGCGTCGGTGGTGACCAGGGCGGGGTCGATGCCCTCGCGCACCCTGTCGGGCCGCCGTACCGCCACGCCGACGAGCTCCACCGGGGCCCCGATCCGGGCGGCGAGGTCGTCGGCGTGCGTCGTCATGATGCGCGCCACCTCTGAGCCGACCACTCCACAGCCCAGCAGCGCCACCTTCAGCGGACGCGTACGCATCATCCGACCTCGATTCCTGATTACCGTCTCGGTTGCACCAGTCTCACTCACCGGACGGGACTTTCTTCCCTTGGTCCGGATCGTGAGACATCTATTTCGTTTTCATGACCGATCGGACAGAAGATCTTCCGTCACCCGATCAAGCTTCCAGTGGACACCCACTGCTTTCGCGGCCGGCTGTTCCCGCGTTCCGCTGCCGCTCATCCGGCATCCCGCGGCCACTCACCCGGCGTTCTGCGGCCACTCATCCGGCGTTCTGCGGCCGCTCATCCGACATCGAGCCGAAGAAGATCCTCTTCCGTCTCCCGCCGTACGATCACGCGCGCCTCGCCGTCCCTGACGGCGACGACGGGCGGACGCGGGACGTGGTTGTAGTTGCTGGCCATCGACCGGCAGTACGCCCCGGTCGCCGGTACGGCGATGAGGTCACCGGGTGCCAGGTCCCCCGGCAGGAAGGCGTCCTTCACCACGATGTCACCACTCTCGCAGTGCTTGCCGACGACGCGGCACAGCGTCGGCTCGGCGTCGGAGACCCGGGAGGCGAGAGCGACGCTGTACTTGGCGTCGTACAGCGCGGTCCGGATGTTGTCCGACATGCCGCCGTCGACGGAGACGTACGTCCGCAGCCCGTCGAGCGGCTTGACGGTGCCGACCTCGTAGAGCGTGAAGGCGGTCGGCCCGACGATGGCGCGGCCCGGCTCCACGGAGATGCGGGGGTCGTCAGCCGGGCGGCGTCGCACTCGCGGGTGACGATCTCGGTGAGCGTCTTGGCGATCTCGTACGGCTCGCGCGGGTCGTCGTCGCTCGTGTACGCGATGCCGAGCCCGCCGCCGAGGTCGATCTCGGGCAGTTCGACGCCGTGCTCGTCGCGGATGACCTTGAGCAGCCCGACCACGCGGTGCGCGGCGACCTCGAACCCGGACAGGTCGAAGATCTGCGACCCGATGTGCGAGTGGATCCCGATGAGCTCCAGCCCGTCGAGCTGCAGCGCCCGCCGCACGGCCTCCGCGGCCTGCCCGCCGGCCAGCGGGATGCCGAACTTCTGGTCCTCGTGGGCAGTGGCGATGAACTCGTGCGTGTGCGCCTCGACGCCCACGGTGATACGGATCTGCACCCGCTGCCGGGTGCCGAGCTCCTGCGCGATGTGCGCGACCCGGACGATCTCCTGGAACGAGTCGAGCACGATCCGCCCGACCCCGGCCTCGACGGCCCGCCGGATCTCGCCGGTCGACTTGTTGTTGCCGTGGAAGGCGATCCGCTCGGCGGGCATCCCGGCGGACAGCGCGGTGGCGAGCTCCCCACCGCTGCACACGTCGAGGTTGAGCCCCTCCTCGTCCAGCCACCGCACGACGGCCCGGGAGAGGAACGCCTTGCCGGCGTAGAACACGTCGGCGTCACTGCCGAAGGCGGTACGCCAGCCTCGCGCCCGGGCCCGGAAGTCCTGCTCGTCGAGGAAGTAGGCGGGGGTGCCGTACTCCTCGGCGAGCCGCTTGACGTCGATCCCGCCGACGGTGACCACACCGTCCTCGTCACGCGTGACGGTCTCGGCCCACACCTTGGCGTCGAGGGCGTTGAGGTCGGTGGGCGGCGCGGAGTAGTGCCCCTCGGGGAGGACGTCGGCGTGACGGGGCCCGGCGGGGTGTGCGGATCGGCTCATGTCAGTGTCTCTCTGGGTTCTCTCAGAGGTGGTCGGGTGCGTCGATGCCGAGCAGGGACAGGCCGCCGGCCAGCACCGCACCGGCGGCGTCGGCGAGCGCGAGCCGGGCACGGTGGGCGGCCGAGGGTTTCTCCGCGCCGAGCGGCAGCACCGCCGGATACAGGGGCAGTACGGCATCGGCGACGGCGACGAGCTGCCGGGCGAGCCGGTCGGGCGCACGGTGGGCGGCGGCGGCCGCGAGGACGCGGGGGTGGTCGGCGAGGACCTGCCCGAGTGCCTGCGCGCCGTCGACGGCCCCGGGCTCGGGTTCCTGGTGGAGCTCGGCGGCGTTACGGAGCAGCGCCCGGCTCCGGGCATGGGCGTACCGCACGCGGAACAGCGGGTTGCTCTCCCGCTGCACCAGATGCTCGTCATCGATCCGGGGCCGGTCGTGGGGGGCGGGATAGAGCAGGGCCCAGCGGCCGGCGTCGAGACCGAGGCGGAAGGGATCGGAGGGAGCGGGAACGGGCCGTACGATCCCTTCCGCCCCGGTCCCGTGACCGTCCTCGTCGAGGTGGACGACGGCGACGGCTCCCTGCGACTCCAGGATCCGCTTGAGCACCTCGGCCTGGACAAGGGCCCGCACCTCAGGGACCGGCCGCAGCCGGACGGTCTGCCCGCTCAGCGCGTCGCTGTACCCGTACCGGGCGCCGCACCGCAGAACCTCGCGGACGAGCGCGTCGGCCCCGGTGCGGACGAGGCTGATGTTGATGAACCCGGGCCCGGTGACGACGACGTCACTGATGCGGTGGGAGCGCAGCAGATAAGACTGAAGAATCTCGGCGACCCGCGGGGCCGGCTGCCCGGCCGCCCTCGCCAGCGTCAGGGCCACATTGGTCGCGTAATCCCCGCACCCGCCGGGCCCCGGAGGTGCGACGAGCACCCGCTCGGGCAGCTCCAGCACCCTCAGCTCGCCGTCGTCGACGGCACGGCGCACCGCGTGCAGCACGGTACGGGAGAGCTCGACGGGGGTCACGGGACAAGCGTAGGGGAGGAGGGGGGTGGGTAGACCAATGGGTTTGGCCATGATCCCGAGATGTGGACGGCCCCCGCTCACCCGCCCGCGTGCCCGGCGGCCGGCTCGGCGTCCCCGAGGGGACTGAGAATCAGCCGCTGCACGAGCCGCACCAGCTCGGCGGGATCGAAGGGCTTGGCCAGAAAGGCGTCCACCCCGACCTCCAGCCCGCTCTCGATCTCGTACTGACCGCACGCGCTGACGATGACGAGCGGAAGGTGACTGGTCCGAGGATCGGTACGCAACCGGGCCGCGGTCCGAAGACCGTCGAGCCGCGGCATGACGACATCGAGGGTGACGAGGTCGGGCCGCACCTGTTGAACGACTTCCAGACACTCGGCACCATCGGCCGCGGTCACGACCTCGATGCCCTCAAGCTCGAGGTTGACCCTGATCAACTGCCGGATGACCTTGTTGTCGTCCACAACAAGAACCCGGCCCGACGCGCGTGGCACAACCCGAGAGTAGGCCGGACCCGGCCACCGCGTCCGGCGTTTCCCCATTCCACCCCGCACGGGCGACGCCCCACCCTCCGGACCGGCCAGCCCTCCTGCGAAAACGGGTTCCGGACCACCCCCGAGAACTGGTACTGTTCTACCCGTCGCCGCGATCACCGCGACCGACACGCCCCCGTAGCTCAGGGGATAGAGCAACGGCCTCCGGAGCCGTGTGCGCAGGTTCGAATCCTGCCGGGGGCACTTCGCATGAGGTGCCCAAAGACCCCGCCGTCAGCGCTTTCGCTGGGGGCGGGGTCTTGGCGTATGTGCAGGCGAATGCCGTCGGATGCAGCCGTTTACCAGTGATCACGTAATGACGACGTAATGATCTTGGCGGGCTTTCCCGCAGGTCAGCAGCCATTCCCGAGGACCCTGAGCGTAGCTCTGCGGCCTATACGTGGACTGACGAACGGGAGCCCCGAACCGCTACGGATGCCGTTGGCGAATCCACCCGGCGACCGACAGGAACCCGCTCCGGCATCACGATTGGAGCGTTCCTCCCGGAGAAGTACCGCGCAGGCGGTGTCACGCTTGGAGAAACGCTCCAATCACCGAGCGGTGACTGGATTCGCCAACAGCATCCTCTACGGTCCGGGGCTCCCGTTCGTCGCTCATGTCGTTGTGTCAGTCCGGGCCGTCCTCCTCCCCCAGTCCCTGCATGATCCGGTCGCTCATCTCTTGCTCCTGGCCGTCGATGCACTCGGCGTAGATCTTGAGCAGGACGTCGACGGAGTGCCCGCGCAGGCGGCGAACTACGGCACCGGCACACCGGAGTTGAGCCACTGGGAGACTCCCGCGTGCCGGAGGTCGTACGGCCGGAAGGCCAGGACCGACGACACCTGACGGGGCGTGAGTGCCAGTTCCCGAGCTTGCTTCCACGCCCGCGCGTACGACGAGGCAGCGATCACGTTGCCCCGCTCGCTGGAGAGCAGCCGGCCGTCCTCCGCTGTACCGAATTCCTTCAGGTGCTCGCGGAGCAGCCGAACCAGCGGAGGCGGAAATAGGCACGATGCGCACCTCACCATCGGCCCGCTGCTTCAGCCAGCGCCGGTCGTGCGCTTCACCCGATGCTCGGGGTGGGGGCTCGATGCTCTGCTAAGGCTTCCAGCAGCACCGCGTTACCTGGGGTGCTGCCCACGGGCACCGTGTGGTCGGCCCTGTGGTCTCCGAAGTAGCGCACGCGGCCGTTGTCCAGGTCGAACACGTCGAGCCAGGAAGTCTCAGCGGTCCCGGCCTTCCACGGGCTGGACCGAATCAGGATCGCCGGCCGACGCTGCCCGTTCTTGGACCTGGCGATCGGATTGATGCCCTTGCTCAATTGGATCTGAGGCAATGCGTGGGAAGCCGTGACGTAGTGAATGTTCCGGCACCCATCGATGACCGGTACCGAAGGGTCCCTGTTTTGCGCGGACAGCAGCACCTCACAGGGGACTCCGAAGGGCCAGACCTTCATCAGCCATGCAGCACCGCTTCAGCAACTCTCCCCATCAAGTTCCCGCCGCATTCAGGGCACACGGAACCCGACGCCCACCCGGCGCGACAGCCGGGCCATCGACATGCCCAAAGCAGAGGTCTCCGCTCGAACAAGCAGTGAGGGCCCGTCAGCAAGCTGACGGGCCCTCACGCAAGGTCAAGGCTAGTCGTAGACGTGAACCGAGGGGGCACCTTCGCAAGGCCCTCTGAAGTAGATCTCGGCTTTCTTGTTGTCGCCGTCAACGAAGTCGTCGACATAAACTTCAGCGGTCGTCCAGTCGTATATCATCATTTCATGGACGAAATCGTCAGCGTTGTCAGGGTCGTACTCGTAGACGCGGATTTTCGTCGAAGTGTACGGATATCCCGGCCTGTAGTAGGTCAACTTGATCCAACCGCCACCCGAAGAGAATCTATTGGTGTGACAGCCGGCCCCAGTCTTGTCCGGATAGAAATCGCTACCACCGAGATACTGCCACCCGGGTGCCGCAGATGCCGGCGTTGCCGAGAGAATGGATACCGCAACCATTCCCACCGCGGTAACCAGTGCGCTTCGGAATTTCACAGAAATACCCCCTGAGTCGCGTCGATCATGACGTCGACCTCAAATGTGAATAAATCACCCGCGAAGAATTGACGGTTGATCATAACACGCTTCTGGTTTCCGCCGCCGGTTTGAATTATGCAATCAATTATCAACGAGTCGCCCGAAGGATGATGATTTATCAGTTGAGACTGTTCCGTCACGCCATCTTCCAGGGCTTGATCAAGTTCCGTAGGTGTCTGGGGTGTCGGTGATGCCCAGGATGGTGGGTGCTCGTTCGGATTCGTTGCGGATGACGCGGGTGGTTTTGGCGATGCTGTCGGCTCCGAGGAGCTTCAGGGTGCCGATGGCCAGGTTGCGGAGGGCGGCCATGGCGCGGGATGCGGTGCCGGTGTGGACGGTGGAGGCGTCCTCGGCGAAGGTGACGTCTCTGATGTGGTGCGAAGAATTTTCCACTCCCCAGTGCCCGCGGATCGCGGCGGCCAGATCGGCCGGGCCGGCCTGGTGGGCGTCGAGGCTGGTGACGGCCACGAGCGTGAGCAGCTGTGCGAGTACATCGACCAGACCTTGAGCGAACACGGCATCGATGTGGCTGCCTTGGCGGCACGAAGGGGCATCGACCGTGCCGAGATCACCGACTCCTGGCGGGACTGGTAGCTGGTGCTCAAAGCGGTGAGCCACTGCGCACCACAAGCGCACCAGATCGAGCGAGGAACAGCGGGAAATCACGGTAAACCAAGCGACGCCGGCGAGGCCGCAGGCCAAACGTTCGCCCAGTTCAGCACCCTGATCAGCCGCGAATGATCGCAGCTTCCCAAGCTGGTGTCACCCATAAGCCTGCCGCTTGGTCCGGGCTGCGGCGCTAGTCCTTGGTGCCCGAAGGCCCCGTCATCAGCGGAGACGCTGAAGCCGGGGTCTTCGCGTATGTGCGGGCGGATGTCGCCCGAGCGGCCCTGGGTCGGGGTCTGTGGCCGGGCGTAGGTGGGATCTTGGGGCATCGCCGCAGGTGAGCCCCAGGAACCAGGAAGGCCCCTGAACAGCTCCAAGGGTGGACACTCGGGACACCCCGAAAGGGCGCGCGCATGGTGACGTGGTGGTCAGCAGGGCGTCTATGGGCGTGCCACCGCCGACCTCGATCGCTGCACACCCACGGCACGAGCCGCCCGCAACAGGGAAACCAGACGGGCGACTTCGTAGTCATGACGCAGCCTTCGCTGGCGGCCAGGCCGTGCGAAGGCTGTGAGCGCAAAACAGTCCCCGGTAGTACTGCGCGTGTCCTGGAGCTTCAGTCGTCACTGCCACTCCGGTATCGCGCCGGCTTGCCGGGGGCCTACACCGCATCCTGTCCAAGACGCTCCGCCGACCAGACGTCCTCATCGACTTTGCGACTCTTTCGGTGTTGTGGCTTATTAACCATATTAGGCGTGATATGCGCAGAGTCAACATGCGCTGGCTGAAGTTTTTGAACTCAAAGATCGTCCTGGCAGACCTCCTGAAGGACATCACGGAGATCGGCTACCCGATGAGCTGAGACATCGAGCGATGGCAAGGCTCCTGGACGCGATGCCAGGGGCCTTGGGTACGGGCAGGGGCGCCTACTCGTACTAGCGCAGCAGACCCTTGACGCTGTTGCCGACGCGCCGGCCACCTCGATCGGGTCGACACCGGCATTGAGCCAAGCCAACAGCGCCGAGTGCTGGACGAGGACGGGCTGGGTGCCCGGCGGGCGGCCGTGGTGCTGGGCTGGGACAGCGCCTCCGCCTCACGGGTCGAAGGTGCACGAGCACGGCTGAAGAGGCTGGTGGAACGGGGCTGGCTGGTGGAGGCGAAGCCTGGAAGATACGGTTTGGTGCCCGAAGACCCTGCGCGCCGGGAGTTCTTGGAGACGTTCCCCTTCGCCTGCGGCCTCATCGAGGCCGAGGGAGACTGATACCGAGAGTCGGTTCGGGCGAGCCTGTCAGCTTGTTGGATAGCAATAGCCGGTCTCGGCAACGTCGGCCGCGAGGTCCGCCAGGGTGACTTCCGAGTTCAGCTTGCGCACCACTTCTTCTGTCAGCGGGCGGGAGCAGAGGATGTGGTGAACGGCTTCCAAGTCGACCGGGACCTCGTATTAGTCCTCCGCCCACCGTTGAGACGCTTCCGGCGAGCGATCCTCCAGCAGGTGAAAGAGGTATCTCGCGCCGTCCGGGTCCTTCGAGGCCGTGTCGGGGAAATCGATCGTTCCCGTCCTCCAACCGTCGTCGAGCGGCTCTCGCCACAGGCACGCAGTGACCAGTGGCATTCCGTCCTCGTCGGAGAAGGCAGGCTCCTCGACGTACGGCTGGAAGACTTCAGGAACCTCGTCGAGCACTCCGGGCCATGGTCCGTCCATCACGTACGGGCTCATCGGTGATTCGTGATCAAATCCCCGCACGTAGGCACCAGCGGGCGAGAAGACGATCGAGTACTCGTCGCCTGATCCGTTCCGCATGGAGGCCATCGACTCCGTCTCGGACCAGTGGTCGTCGAAGGAGTGGCGGCGGCCCTCCCACTCAGGGCTCAGGATCGCCTCCAGGACGGCCATGGAGCGGCAGTGCTCACGGAGGACTGCTATCTCAGGCAGGTGTCGAGCGACTTCATGAACGGTCACCCGCTCATCCAAGCGCACGTAGCTGACCCCTCGAGGGCCCGTACACCGTGCAGGGGTCAAGTGTCCTGACGGAGGAGAGGCCCGCGATCACCGATGTTCCGTGCGTGGGGCGGGAACGGACGGTCCAGGCGGTGGCGAGGCTGTCGACGAGGAGGAGGCCTCGGCCGTTTTCCGAGTCCGCGTCCGGGTGGGTCAGTACGGGCTTACCCGTGCCCGGGTCGGAGACGGCGAGCCAGTAGTGGCCGTCGGCCGGCCACAGGACGAGTTCGATGAGGTCCTCGTCCTCCCGGCAGCTTCCGTGACGAATGGCGTTGGTGACCAGTTCGGAGGTCAGGAGGCCGAGGTCGTCACCGAGATGGGGGCGGAGGATGCGCGGCAGCGATTCCGTGACAGCGTGGCGGGCTCGTCGTACGGAGGTCGGGTGGGCGGGAAAATGCCAGTGGGCGGGTACGAGGGGATCTCGGGCATGGCGAACTCCAGTGGGTGCGTATGAGGGGTTGGGGGTTGCCGGTGGCCTGCCACCCAGGACGCGGACACACCCAGCCCAGGGCAGGCGGGCATGCTCGCGCGGTGCACTTCCGGCTTCGCGTTGTGTAACTTGCGCGATACTGACAGTAGAGCAGTAGGGGCCACATTTGCCATGCGGTCCGAAATAATGGCATCGATGCGGTGAACTATGCGCTCATAGGACTAATCAGGGCACCGCAGCGTATGGAAGGAACGTCATGCCCCGAGGACGATCCTCACTCAACGCCAGAAGCGACTGGGCAGTGAATTGCGCAGGATGCGCACCACAGCCGGCGTGTCCGCGGAGTACGCCGCTGGACTTCTCGGCGTCGACCGAAGCCGGATTTCCAACATGGAGTCCGGGCTGCGCGGCATCAACGCCGAACGGCTGCGTACGTTGGCCTGCAACTGTGAGTGCACCGACGAGACGTACATCAACGCCCTCGCCGAAATGGCGGAGCCGAGCCGGCCAGGATGGTGGGAACGCTACCGAGGTAGCTTGCCTCAAGGCTTTCTGGACATCTCCGAAACCGAGGCCTACGCCGTACGCCTGCGGGGCGCGAACACCGTGCATGTACCGGGGCTGCTCCAGACGTCGGAGCACGCGATGGCCATCTTCCGCGCCGTCATCCCGCAACTTCCCGAACATGAGGTCGCTCTCCGTCTGGCCCACCGCTCAGAGCGCCAGAGTGTGATCACCCGGGACAACCCGGTGCCGTACGTGGCCGTGATCCATGAAGCGGCGCTTCGAATGCAGTTCGGGGGACGGGACGTTTCCCGGGGCAGCTGAAGCACCTTCTGGAAGTCTCCGAGCGGGACAACGTCACCGTGCTCGTGCTCCCCTTCGACCAGGGCGCCTTCCCCGGCGCGGGACAGACGGTCATCTACGCCGAAGGGCCCGTGCCGCAGCTCGACACCGTGCAGATCGACAACTCGCACGGCCCGGACTTCCTCCACAGTGACGGCCAACTCGCGAAATACCGGGCCCAACTCGACTTGTTGGAAGGTCTGGCACTGTCCCCGGAGAGGTCCCGCGACGTCATCCGCGAGATCGCTCACCAACTGTGAGGAGTGACCACATGACCGACATCACCTGGGAAGACCCGTTCTGCGGTGAAGGCAGCTCCTGCTTCCGCCTCGGCACCGATGCCGACGGCAACGGATACATAGCTGTCGCCGGCCAGGAGGAGAACCCTCTCACCGACTCCCTCGAAGCCCTCCGCACCCTTATCACCGACATCAAGGCCGGTAAGGCGGATCATCTGCTGTAGAGCGCGCGCTCTCAGTCGGTGGCGGGCTTACGCCATGGGTGAGCGTCGTCGTTACGAGTCTTCCCAGGCGCTGACGGCCACGGGGCCACTCCTCACGGTTGGTGAGTGATCGCGCGGGTGTGGGCCCGCGGTGAGGGCCCGGATGTGCCCGGTGGTCACCGCCGGAGTTCGCGGAGCAGGGTGCCGTCCTCGGCGTAGAGCTCCAGCGTGTACGGCAGGCCGAAGCGGGTGAGGAGGGTGGCCAGGGCGTCGAGGCGGTGGGGGGCTATCACTCCGTTCAGGAGGATCGTCTCGTCGTGGAGGGGGGTCAGGTCTACCTCGCACCAGCTTGTTCCGACCTCGTAGCCGTGCCAGGAGGACGAGGTCGATCTCCAGCCGGCTCGGGCGAAGCGTTCCGCGAGGAGGGAGGCGTCTCGGTGGCCGGGAAGCAGGCCGTTCACATTGTTGGCCATATCGGTCAATTCGTGAGCAAGTGGTTCATTTTCTTCGGGCAAGTCCATCCCGGGAGTATGAAGGGCTGGTGGCGGGCGGCGACAGGCGCATACTGGGGACGATGACTAAGCCAGCAGCAGCAAAGCGCCATTTGCCCACCAGTCCCTTCAAGGCTCCGGTCGCGCCGCCTCCGAAGCACTTCGCCGTGGGGGATCAGGTCACGCATGACATGTACGGCCTCGGTCGGGTCGTCGGTATCGAGGAGGGGATCGCCGCCGTTGTGGATTTCGGGTCGGCGGAGCGAAGGATTCCGAGTCCGTACTCCAAGATGACCAAGTTGTAGGTCGCCCCGACCGCTGTGCGTGTTCAGCCGCCGGCCAGGGCTACCAGCTTGATGAAGATCAGGGTGGGGGTGGTCGTGAGGTCCACTTCCTCGTCGAGGCTGTCCGCCTGGCGGTCGTCGACGAGGAGGAAGAAGCCGTTGGTCAGGAAGGCCCTTTCCCAGTCGATGGGGTGGGCCGCCTGCTCGCTCGCCCGGCGGCGGATCAGGGCGCGTACCGTCATGCGGTCGGGGAGGCCGGTCGACCGCCACTCCCTGAGGGGCCTGCCCATGGGGGTCTCGTCGCGGAAGGTCACGGTCGCCATCAGGCCCCCCGCCCGAGCTGCGTGAGGATGGACTCGTCCGTGCTCCGCGTCCGCGGCCAACAGAAACGCCTTGCTGAGGATCAGGGACAGGCGGTCGTCCTCGAAGGGCAGGTACCGCTCGCCCCTGGAGAAGGCCGGGACTATGCAGAGGTAGGCGTCGTCCGGCTCCATCAGGATGTTCGCCGAGAGCAGGTGGATCTTGTACGTGCCCCGGTCGCCCCGGACCACCAGGAAGCGGTCCTCCAGCATGCAGCGGTCCGCGATCTTCAGGCGGGGCAGGAGCCGTTCCAGCGCGTCGCGGCGGGTCGCGGCGGTTTCGCTGAGCTCGCCGAAGGCCGTCCGCTCCCAGTAGGCGCGTTCCGGGCCGTGCTCCCTCCAGTCGGGGTCCGCCGCGATCGATGTGACGCCCACGAAGAGGTCCACGTCGCGCATCGCCTCGCTGAACACCAGCGGGGGTACGTCGGCGAGCGGCGCCTCGTGCCACCTTCCGTCCGTGCGGTGGTCGAAGCGGACGCTGTCGGTCGAGGCCAGTTCGTCGCCGCCCGGCCAGTCGGACCACGAGTGGTGGAAGCGGATGCGCCACTCCCCGCCGCCAGCGTCTTCTCGGCCTCGCCGCCGTCCCCGCCGTCCCAGGGGCCGAGCAGGTTGCTCGTCCAGCCCCGCGCCCGGAACAGGGCGAACATCCTGCGGTAGTGGACGAGGTGCGCCGCGAAACGGTGGGAGTACGTGCGGGTCCGTGCCTCGGCCGGGGTGAGGACGTAGATCTCGCGGAACGCCTGTTTGAAGGGCTGCCGTATGCGGTGCTCCGTGAGCAGGGCACGCCAGGCCGCCACCGTTTCCGGGTCGGCGCGCAGCGGGTGCCACAGGCGTACGGAGGCGTCGGGCCGGCCATCACCCGGAAGCCCCGCCGTTTCCGGGAATACCGCGGACCATTCACCCGGGATCGTCTCGATCTCCCAGATGAGGCGGCGTACGACCGTCCCGGCCACGGGGTGCGCGGCCAGCTCGGTGCGCCACCGGTCGTAGGGGTGGGTGATGTCCTGCGCCAAGCCGCCTTCCAGTGCCCGGAGCAGGGTGGCGAGTTGGGCGTTCACCCGTTTCACCAGGTCGCGCAGTTCCTTCACCAGGGTGGCGTGGTCGCGGCGGACCGCGGCCGGGACGCCGCGCAGGGGCGGCCGTTCTTCTCCCAGGTGAGTGCCGCGGTGTCGGTGACCCTGACCACGGCCTCGTACTCGCCGGCCGGGCGGCGCAGGACTCCTTCGTCGTCGAAGTCCGGGCTGGGCAGTCGCAGGGCCACATCGGTGCGTTCGGCCAAGGCCGCGTCGATCTTCCTCAGCATCGTGTCGAGTTTCCTGGGGACTCCGGCGTGGCGGACCGCGCCGCGTACGGTGCGGAGCGTGGTGGCCAGTTCCGGGGTCGGGAAGTCCTGGCCAGCGCGGGCCACTTCGTAGAGCAGCGCCTGGGAGGAGGGTCCTCGCCGTTGTCGGGGCGAGGGCCACTCCGGGAGCAGGCGGTCGAGCAGGTCCGGCAGCCAGGGTTCGTCCCGCAGCAGTGCCACTCTCAGGGCCTGGCCGAGGGAGGTGACCTCCCGGTCCGTGAATGCCTTGTCCGCCTTGTACGGGATCTCGCCCGTCCGGATCGCGTCCGTCCGGTCCGCCGCCGTTTCCAGGGCGCGGCGGGCGAACGCCATGTACGCCGGGATGCCGGCCGCTCTCCGCCATGCGTGCGCGAGCGGCGGCGACAGCAGTCTGCTGTCCCTGTCGATCTCGGACAGCAGTGCCTGTTCGGCCGGGGAGGCCGGCGACGACGGTCAGCTCGTCCGCGACGAGGGGCTCGCGTCGGCGGAGAGGACGTGCAGTGCCTTGCGCAGTGTGCCCTCGCCGGCGAGACCCGCGATCGCGAGCAGGGTGTACGGCCGGCGTGCGGACCCCTGCTCCAGGCACAGTCCGGCCAGCGTGCGCGCCGGGGCGGACACGTCGGGGCGTGGGCCCGTGCAGTGTTCCAGGGCGGCGAGGGCCAGCGTGAGGTCGACTTCGCCGCGCTTCTCGTATGCGGCGACGAGCACCTCGAACATGCGGCGGCAGGCTTCGGGGTGTAGCGCGGGCGCCGTTCCGCCGCCGCCTTCTCGATCGCCGTACGGGCCGTGTACATGGCCAGGGTGCCGGGGGCGTCCACGTCGTGGGACGCCACCAGCAGGTCTCCGAGTTCCTCGTCGGAGACCCGCGCCAGGTCCGGCAGGCGGTGGGGGTCGATGTCGTACGGCATGACGGGATGGTGGCAGAGGGGACTGACAATCCGTCACTGGGGCGGCATCAGGACAGCCTTGGAGAGGGGACGGGGAGAGTGAGGCACCCCCAGACGTTCATGTATATAAATTCCATCTCACAGTCTAGATGTGAGCCGCGGTCTGTGCGTAGAGTCCGGTCACCTCGCCCGTACGGACCTCACGGAGACCCTCGTGTCGAAGCACCTCCGTAAAGCAGAAGGAGGACGGCGGCTCGGCGCGATCGCCGCCGTTCTCGCCGTCGCCGCCGCCACCGTCACGGGGTGTTCCTCGGGCGGATCCGGTCAACAGCAGGACGATTCCGCCCCGTTGGAGGTGTGGATACGGCAGGACGCCGGCAGTCCCGCCGCCGAGTCCGCGGAGGCCCTCACCAAGGCGTTCTCGAAGGAGAGCGGTATCGAGGCGAAGCTGGTCGCCGTCGGCGTGACGGACTTCGAGACCAAGCTCCAGCAGCGCACGGCGCAGAAGGATCTGCCGGACATCGTCATCAACGACACCGGTCAACTGGGGAACCTGGTGACCCAGGGGCTGGTCCGCGAGGTCGACCGGGAGGGTGTCGCCGGGAGCGGGGACCTCGCCGACCGGGCCTGGGAGGCGGCACGGGGTACGACGGCAAGTACTACGGGGTGCCCTTCAACGCGCAGGCCTTCGCACTGCTGATACGCAAGGACTGGCGGGACGAGGTGGGGGCGGACGTTCCCACGAGCTGGGACGAACTGGCCGAGCTGGCCGTCAAGTTCACCGAGGACGACCCGGACGGCAACGGCAAGGACGACACCGCCGGCATGGTGGTGCCGGCGACCACCACGCGCGGCTATCTGACCTGGTGGTTCTCCACCATGCTGTGGTCGGAGGGCGGCGATTTCGTCAAGAAGACGGGTTCCGGCTACGCGCCCGCGATCAGCGACGACGCGTCCCTCAAGGCCGTCGGGAAGCTACAGGCGATGTTCTGCGAATCCAAGGTCGTCCAGCCGGGTGCCACGACCGCCGACTCCTCCGCCACGCACACCGTGTTCGAGAGCGGCAAGGGCGGCATCTATCTGACCGGGCCGTACATGCTGCCGCGCTTCGACGGGTCGCTCGGCAAGGACAAGTACGAGGTCGTCGCGGCCCCGCCGGGCGCCGGCGGGGAGGCCGCCCTGGCGGAGGGCGAGAACGTCTACCTGATGGCCGGATCGGCCAACGAGAAGGGCCAGCAGCGGTTCGCGGAGTTCGCCGCCTCCCCGCCGGGCAGAAGATCGGCCTCGGGGTCGACAACGGCGGCATCATCGTGCGGCTGCCCGTCAACACCGAGGTGGACGGGGCCGCCGAGCGCGAGGACCCGCGCTGGGACGTCTTCCAGAAGGTGTACGACACGGCCGGCCGCAACGCCCCCGCCCTGCCCAACTGGTCCAACATCCGGCAGATCTCCTCCGAGGGACTCAACGGCGTCGTCTCCGACTGCTCGCGCGACGTGGGCCGGGCGATGGACGAGCTGGCGGGCGAGATCGACGCCGAGCTCGAGAAGCAGGGGGCCAAGGGCTGATGACGGTGACCGAGGCGCGGACGTCGCGCGGGCCGGTCACCAAGGGGCCGCCGCGTACGGCCCCTCCCGTGAGGACCCGGCTGCGCCGGGCCGCGACGCCCTGGCTCTTCCTCGCGCCGGCCCTGCTGCTGTTCCTGTACTTCAAGTTCATCCCCATGGCGCAGGCCGTGCGGATGAGCTTCCAGGAGGTACGGCCGTTCCTCGGCAACACCTATGTCGGCGGCGCGAACTACTCGGATATCGCCGGCAGTTCGGACTTCGGCGCGGCGGTATGGCACACGGTGGTGCTGGCCGTGGCCACGACCGCCGGTTCGATCGTGCTCGGGATGGTGCTGGCCCTGCTGCTGGAGGGGCAGACCCGGTCGCTGTGGTTCATCCGGTCGGCGGTCTTCCTGCCGGTGGTGACGGCCATGGCGGTGGTGGCCGAGGTGTGGCGGGTCATGTACTACCCGGCCGAAGGGGTGCGCTGAACTCCGTGCTGTCCGTGCTCGGGCTGGGGCCCAGCGAGTTCCTGAACTCGCCGGACAGTTCGCTGGCGTCCATCGCCTTCGTCGGCGTCTGGCGAGGCGCCCCGTACGACATGATGATCTTCCTGGCGGGGCTGGCCGGGGTGGACCGGGTGCTCTACGAGGCCTCGGCGGTCGACGGTGCCTCGCGCTTCCGCCGGATCTGGCACGTCACGCTGCCCGGGCTGCGGCCGGTGTTCACGATCCTGCTGACGCTGGCCGCGATCCGGGGCCTGCGGATCTTCACCGAGGTGTTCCTGCTGACCAACGGCGGGCCCGACGGTTCGACCGAGGTGCTGCTGACACTGACGTACAAGCTCGGTCTGGAACGCAATGAGCTGGGGGTGGCGGCGGCCGGGACGGTGCTGCTGTTCCTGATCCTGCTGGTGCTGACCGTCGCCTCGCGCGTACGCCGTAAGGGGTCCGATGAGGAACGACACCGCGCTCGGACTGCGGGAGGCGCGCGGGCCGTGGGCCCGGGTGCTGCGGTTCACGCTGTACACCGTCCTGTTCGGGGTGTTCGCGGGGCCGCTGCTGGCGCTGATGATCGGCGCCTTCACGCCGACCGTGGACCCGACGCAGTTCACCCTGTTCCCGGACCGGCTGTCCCTGGACAACCTGGAACGGGCGATCGACCGGAACGTGCTGGACTATCTGCTCAACTCCTTCCTCGTGGTGGGCGGCGGGCTGGCACTGCAGGTGCTGGTCAGCGTCTTCGCCGGGTACGCGCTGGCCCGCAAGCGGTTCCGCGGCTCGGCGGTGGTGCTGGTGCTCATCCTGGCCACGATGATGCTGCCGGAGGAGGTGCTGGCCGTACCGCTGTCGGTGCTGCTGGCGGATCTGCCGGTGCTGCACATCAGCCTGGTCGGCTCGCTGGCCGGCATGATCGTGCCGGTGGCGGCGTGGGGCTTCTCCATCCTGGTGATGACCGAGTTCATGAAGGAGATCCCCAAGGAGCTGGAGGAGTCGGCGCGGCTGGACGGCGCGGGCGAGTTCCGTGTCTTCTGGCAGGTGGTGCTGCCGCTGTGCCGGCCGGCGCTGGGGGTGATCGGCATCTTCGGGTTCACGATGATCTGGGACCAGTACATGCTGCCGCTGCTGGTCGCCACCGACCCGGCGCAGTACACCCTGCCGCTGGCCCTGCGCTCACTGCGCTCGGACGACCAGGTGGGCATCGGGGTGCTGCTGGTGGGCGCCTTCCTCGCGATGCTGCCGTCGGTGCTCGCCTTCCTCGCACTCCAGCGGTCGTTCATCCGGGGGCTGACCTCGGGGGCGGTGAAAGGGTAGGAGGCGCGGGTTCCAGAGTGCCCGCGTCGGTCACGGCGGGGGCTCGGGCTTCGCCGTCGGGGTTGGGGGTGTCATGGCGCGGGTCATGTGTCCGCTGTGCAGTGACGACGAGGACATCGAGGTGGTCCGGAGCGGGGAGGGCGGCGGGCGGGTCGTACGGCATCGGTGCGGTTACGAGTGGGAGGACGCGGCGCCCGCCGCCGTCCCGCGCACGGAGCGGGTGCCGCGGTCGTTCGACGAGCTCGCCGCGCGTTTTCCGCGGGCCGAGGAGGTCGAACCCGGCCGGCTGCGCCGTGTGGACCGGCTCAAGGAGCAGTACCTCGCCGTACGGCCGGACTTCGATCCCCGGGTCGGGGCGTACTGGGCGGAGTACCAGGAGATCTTCTCCCCGACGGGTTGCGGACCTGCGATCCGCGGCGGCTGAAGGACTTCGCCAACTCCGAGATCGGCGCCCGCCCCGGCAACCAGGCGACCTTCAACTCCGCCTGGAACGCCATGGGGGACGCGGCGGCCGGGGAGGCCACCCGGGAGACGATCGGCTACCTCCTGTACGGCCCCGACGACGTCCCGCTCGGGGACCGGCTGCACCGACTGCTGGCCGGGACCGTGCCGTTCGCCATGACCGGGTTCAAAGAGGCGCTGCTCACCCGGGTGTTGTGCGTGGTGCGGCCCGAACGGTTCCTGACGATCCTCAAGTACACGACGGAGGCGGGCGGCAAGCGCGAGATCGCGCGGCAGGTGTACGGCCTCGAACTCCCGGCGCCGGAGTCGGTGGACTGGACGCTCGGCCGGCTCGTCCTGTGGAGCAACGACCTGCTGCGTTCGCTGACCGGCGAGGGATTCACCCATCAGCAGCATGCCGCGGCGTTCCTGTGGTGGGCGAAGGACCAGCCCGGCTGACCGGTGTCCGCCGGGTCACCCGGTTGACCGGTGTCCGCCGGGTCAGGGGCCGTCCCCGCCTGCGCGGGGGCGGTCGCCGCCGTTCCCGGGGCCGTCGCGGGGACGGTCGACGTGATCTCGATGCCGTCGCCGACCCGTGCGCGGGTGTAGAACCACTCGGCGTCCTGGGTGCTCATGTCCAGCCAGCAGGACTTGGCGGAGAGCGCGGAGAGTTTCTTGGTGTCGAGGGTGAGGGCGCCCGCGTAGACCGGCTCCCGGTCGGGAGTGCGCAGCTCCACCAGGTACGGGACCTTGACCTCACCGCCGTAGGTGGTGCCGCCCTCCAGGCGCAGCAGCTTGAGGTCGGCCTTGGTGACCACCGTCATCCGGCTGCCGGGCCGGAAGCCGCGGAAGGTGTGCGAGTCGATCCGTATGACGCGCTCGTCGACCGTGAGGGTGTGCCGGTTCAGGTCCAGTACGCCGGTGGTGGAGGCGGGCTCCGGGGTGGCCGTGCCCGGGGCCGGGGCGGGGACGGTCGACGCGGTGGCCGGGGTGCGGTGCTTCCGTGCGGGTGTCCCGGTGTCCGGGGTGAACGCGACGGCCGCGAACACGCTCGCCGCCGTGGCCGCCGAGGCCAGTGCGGCGGTCGCCCTGCGGCGGCGGGAGCGGCGCCTGGCCCGGTCGCGGACCTCCGCGCCGCCGACCCGCGGCGGGGTCTCATGCTGTGCGGCCAACTCGCGCAAGGCTCCGGCGAGTTCATCCGACACGGCCGCCCTCCTCCAGGCCGGCTCCTCGGCCTCGTCCACCGCCAGATGTCTGGCCAGTGCCGCCCGTCCGCGGGAGAGTCTGGCCTTGACCGTACCCACGGGTGCGCCGGTCTCGGAGGCTACCTGTTCGACACTGAGGTCGCACAGGTGATGAAGGACTACGGCCATGCGCTGATGCTCCGGGAGCTGGCGCAGCGCGGCGACCAGGGCGGTGCGGTCGGGGTCCGGGCCGGGGTGGCCTCCGGGGAGGGGTGCGCCGTACCAGTTCCAGCCAGCGCTTCGCGCGCCGCCAGCGGCTCACGGCGAGCCGCATGGCGACGGTGCGTATCCACGCCTCGGGCGCCTCGTCGACGAGCAGCTTCTGGCGGCGGTCCCAGGCCCGTACGAACGCTTCCTGGACGACGTCCTGCGCCTCGCCGAGGTCTCCGGTGAAGGTGTACAACTGCCCGGTCAGACGGGGAACGCGGCCGCGTAGAAAGCGTCGAACTCTTCCTCGGTCATGCCCTCCACCGGTGTCTCGGATTTCCCGTGCAACCCGGCCGTCCCCGCCGCGTGTTCAGGTTTCGCAGGTCGGGCTCATCGAAGCACACCCCGGTAAGAAGACGCCGAACACGGGTGCCGGGATCCGTCGGGCGGGGGCTGCGGCCGTGGTTTGCGCCGTGACGCTTCCCACATGCCGGGGAGGTCGGGGCAACTCGGCGGGGGCGTTCGGGTGTTGTGGGGTGCGGGTGCGGGTGCGGGTGCGGGTGCGGCAGCGTGGGCTTGGCGTGCGGGCGCGGCACGTGGGTGGGCGCCCATGGACGGTGGTGGGTCGGGGCCGGGTCGGGGGTGTCCGTCCTCGGACTGGCGCGACTGCGCTACTTGGAAGGGGCCCAGGGCGCGGACGCGCCAGCCGCTGCGGGCGGCCACCCCCGCCCCGTCCCCTTCCGTCGTACGCGCCCACAGCCACGCCTCCGCCCTCCACGGGCCGTCACGGCTGCTCCTGCCGCTCTCCGCGGGCAAGTCGTGCCTCCCCCAGTGCCCGAAGGGCCTGGGAGGTGCTCGCATGCGTACGGGGTGTCGGCCGGGGGTCAGGCTGAGCGTTTTCGGGGGTGGTCTTCTTTGCCGGGCTCTTCTTCGCGGGCGACTTCTTCGCCGTCGCCTTCTTTTCCGGCTGGGACGTCTTCGATGTCGACTTGCGGGCCGGTGAGGCCGTCTTCTTCGTCGTCGACGTCGACTTCTTGCCGCCCGTCGCCTTCGGGGACGTCTTGCGCTGGGGCAGGGTTTGACCTCGGCCTCCTCGCCCCGGGACTCGCGGGCCGCGCGCACGCTGTTCTCCAGCGCCGCCATCAGGTCCAGGACCTTGCCGCCCCGCTCCGGGGCCGCCGACTCCGGTGGCGCCTCGCCGGAGGCCTTCGCGGCGATGACCTCCTCCACCGCCTCCCGGTACTCGTCGTGCAGATCCTCCAGATCGACCTCGCCCAGCGTGTCCATCAGCGCGTCCGCGAGGTCCAGCTCCTGGTCCCGCACGGTGACATCGGTGTCGGGCGCGACCCCTTCCGGCGCGCGGACCTCGTCCGGCCACAGCAGCCCGTGCATGGCGATCGCGTCACCGACCACCCGGAGCATGCCCAGCCGCTCCTTCCCCGCAGCGCGAACTTCGCGATGGCCACCTTGTTGCTCCGCTTCAGCGCCTCCCGCAGCAGCGTGTACGGCTTGGCCGCCGGCGCCCCGCCCGCAGCGAGGTAGTACGCCGCGTCCATCTGGAGCGGGTCGATCCGGTCCTCGGGGACGAAGGCGACGATCTCGATCGTCCGGGCGGTCGGGATCGGCAGGCTCGACAGATCGTCGTCGGTGATCGGGATGATCGTGCCGTCCGCGTCCTCGTACCCCTTGCCGATCTCCTGCCCGGTGACCTCGCGGTCCTCCAGCTCGCAGAACTTGCGGTACCGGATCCGCCCGCCGTCCTCGGTGTGGATCTGGCGGAAGGAGATCGAGTGGTTCTCGGTGGCGTTCACGAGCTTGATCGGGATGCTGACCAGGCCGAAAGAGATCGCGCCGTTCCAGATGGATCTCACGTGCAGCACCTTTCCGGTCGTCCGCCGATCACCGTCGGAGGCTTTTGCCACGGTTCGCGTGCGATTCTCATCGTATGGCGCCTATCACCGAGGTGGAGGGGCGACGGCTCGCGCTCAGCAATCTGGAGAAGGTGCTGTACCCCGCCACCGGGTTCACCAAGGCGGAGGTGCTGCACTACTACGCGACCGTCGCCGACATACTGCTGCCGCATCTGCGGGACCGGCCGGTGTCCTTCCTGCGGTATCCGGACGGGCCCGACGGCCAGGTGTTCTTCACCAAGAACGTGCCACCGGGCACGCCCGACTGGGTCACCACCGCCGAGGTGCCGAGGAGCGAGGGGCCCGCCCGGATGGTGCTGGTGCAGGATCTGCCGAGCCTGATGTGGGCAGCGAACCTGGTCACCGAGTTCCACACCCACCAGTGGCTGATCGGCGACCCCGGGCAGGCCGACCGGATCGTGTTCGACCTCGACCCGGGCGCGCCCGCGACGATCGTGCAGTGCTGCGAGGTCGCGCTGTGGCTGCGGGAGCGGCTGGCGGCGGACGGGATCGGGGCGTACGCGAAGACGTCCGGGTCGAAGGGGCTGCATCTGCTCGCGGCGGTACGGGGCGCTTCCTCCGATCGGGTGTCGGAGTACGCCAAGGAGCTGGCCGTGGAGGCGGAGAAGGCCCTGCCGGAACTGGCGCTGCACCGGATGACCCGGAGCCTGCGGCCGGGGAAGGTGTTCGTCGACTGGAGCCAGAACGCGGGCCGGAAGACCACGGCCACCCCGTACACGCTGCGGGCGCGGGCCGAGCCGCTGGTGTCGGCGCCGGTGACCTGGGAGGAGGTCCGGGAGTGCCGGGCGCCGGGGCGGCTGGCGTTCGGGGCGCCGGACATCGGGCCGCGCCTGCGGGACTACGGCGATCTGCTGGCCCCGCTCCTGGACCACGGGCAGGCCGCCGCCCTGCCGTGAGCCCTCACAGCCGCGCCCAGGTGTTCCGGTCCCGGGCGAGGGCGTGCAGGGCCTCCACGTCGGCGGGTTTCAGGACCCCGCCCCTGCGGTCAGGCCGTCGAGGCCGGCGTCGGTGAGGACGCGCACCTCGCGCGGCGGGACGGGGCAGCCGACCTGGGCCGCGCCGACCAGCACGAGTACGGGAGCGACCTCGGCCGTCAGGGCGTACGAGGTACGGCCGGCGTCGGACCGTACGCGGCGCAGCAGCGGCTGAGGGGCGTGGCGGCCCAGGGCGACCCGGGGGTCGGCGACCGTCACGCGCTGCTTGTGGGCGTACAGGGCGTGTACGGCGTACAGGCCGCCGGGGCCGATCAGCAGATGGTGGACGCGGTGGCCGCCGGGCAGCGGGATGGAGTGCAGGGTGCGCCAGCCTGCGCCGTCCAGGCGGTCCAGGGCGGCGCCGACCGTGCGCTCCGCGGTGAGCGCCCTGCGGCGCGGGTCGGGGCGCAGGCGGTGGGCCGGGGCGGGGTCGCGGTCGAGGGCGACGAGGAGTGCCTCGCCGGGGCGGTTCGGCGCGAGGTCGTCGTCGGGGTGCAGGGCGAGACGTGCCAGGTCGGCGGGGGTGGGGACCGGGGGCGGGCCGACCGAGACCGGGCCGGTGAGGAAGGGGCCCAGGGCGGTGAGCACGTCCTCCTCGCGGTCGTGGCCGAGCAGGTTCACCCTGGCGCTCTCGCGGTCGTACCAGGCGAGGTTCCTGCCGTCCGGGAGGCAGACGTACAGGCGTTCGCGGCCGTGCCGGTAGGTCGGTATGACGCGCAGTCCGTTCATGCACCATCACCCCATGTCCATGGGAACAGCCGGGTGCTCCGGGGGCAAGAAGCCGGATGCCTCGGTGCCTCGGGGAGGGGCGGGCGGTCAGAGCGGGGAGGCGCTGTCGCGTACCCGGGGGAAGCATCCCGGCGTACCGGCTCCGGACAGTCCGTGGAACAAGGTCGTGCCGGGTCCGGGGAGGGGCGGGCACGAGTTCGATCTGTTCGTCGGCCACCTCCGGGCGGGGCTGTCGGGGCGGGGCGGATGGTGCCGTCCCCGATGGCGCAGCAGGGCGGGCGAGTGCGGAGGGCCGCTCCTAGTGTGGCGATAAGTCAGCTTCGGCCCGTGTTCCCGCATGTGGAGGTACCGCCATGTCCCTGCGTCCCCCGCGCCCGACCCTCATCCGCCGTCTGCCCATAGTGCTGGCCGCCGGGGCTCTCGCGGTCGCGACCGCGGTCACTCCCGCCGTCGCCGCCGACGAGCCCGCCCAGGGCGGCGGACAGGGCAGCGGACAGGAGAACACGAGCCAGCAGAGCGGCCACCAGCAGGGCAACACCGGCCAGCAGAGCGGCGGCGGCCACCAGCAGTCCGGCAATGGCAACCAGCAGGGCGGCAACGGCCACCAGCACAGCAACACCGGACACCAGCAGGGCAACGGCCACCAGCACGGCGGCGGCGGCCACCAGTCCGGCAACGGCCACCATCAGGGCGACCCCGGCCAGCAGCAAGGCAGCGGCAACCAGCAGTCCGGCACCGGCCAGCAGCAGAGCGGCGGCGGCAACAGCGGCCACGACACCGGCTCCAACCAAAGCGGCAACGGCGACAGCGGCCACAGCACCAGCTCGAACCAAACCGGCAACAGCCATCACGAGAGCGGCACCGCCCAGGCCGGCGGCCACCACGATGACCAGGGCCAGTACAAGGGCCGTGTCACCGTGAAGTCGCTCGCCCTGCGCAGTGCGCCGAACCGTGGTTCGCAGGTCATCCGGTACGCCCACAAGGGCGAAGTCGTCTCGATCTTCTGCAAGGTCCCGGGTGACAAGGTGCAGGGCAATCCCCTCTGGTACCTGCTCACCGACGGCACCTGGGCCTGGGGTCCGGCCGCCTACATCGACAACATCGGTCCCGCGCCACGCTGGTGCTGACGAGTCCGGCGCGCAAGCCATCCCATGTGGGTAAGTTCCGGACATGAGCAAGGCCGGTATCACCCTGCCGACGGCCGATCCGCCCGCGCCCGCGGTCCGTCTCACCGGACGCCGCGGCGTCGAACTCGCCCTGATCGTCCTGGCCGTTCTGCTGTCGGTGTACGGCTACTGCGCCGTCGGTATCGCCAGGAACGGCACCGTCCCGCCCGGCGCCGCCGGTTACGGCGCCGGGCTCGGTGTGCTCGCGCTGGTCGCCCATCTGGCGGTGCGCTGGCGCGCCCCGGCCGCCGATCCGGTGCTGCTGCCCATCGGGGTGCTGCTCAACGGCCTCGGCCTGGTGCTGATCTACCGGCTCGACCTGGAGACACCGGGCGGTCCGGCGGCCCCGGCGCAGCTGATCTGGTCGACGCTGGGCGTGGCGCTGTTCATCGGCGTCGTACTCGTGCTGCGCGACCACCGGGTGCTCCAGGACTACGCGTACGTCTGTGTCACCGCCGCGCTGGTGCTGCTGACGGTCCCGATCCTGTTCCCGGCGGTGAACGGGGCGCGGATCTGGATCCGGGTCGCCGGATTCTCCATCCAGCCGGGCGAGTTCGCGAAGGTGCTGCTGGCGGTCTTCTTCGCCGCGTATCTGGCCGCGAACCGGGGTGCCCTCACCTACGCGGGCCGTCGCGTGTGGCGGCTGCAACTGCCCACCGGGCGGGTGCTCGGCCCGATCGTCGCGGTGTGGCTGGTCAGTGTGGGTGTGCTGGTGCTGGAGCGGGACCTCGGCACCTCGCTGCTGTTCTTCGGCCTGTTCGTGGTGCTGCTGTACGTCGCCACCGGCCGTACCGGGTGGATCGCCATCGGTGTGCTGCTGGCCTCGCTGGGGGCGGTGGCGGTGGGCCGGCTGGAGCCGCATGTGCACCACAGGATCGAGACGTGGCTGCACCCGTTCGCGTCCATCGAGGCGGGCGAGGGCCCGAACCAGATCGCCCAGTCGCTGTTCGCGTTCGCGGAGGGCGGGACGCTCGGCACCGGGCTCGGGCTCGGGCACTCGGTGCTGATCGGGTTCGCGGTCAAGTCCGACTTCATCCTGGCGACGGCCGGTGAGGAGCTGGGCCTGGCCGGGCTGTCCGCGATCTTCCTGCTGTACGGGCTGCTGGTGGAGCGCGGCTACCGGGCGGGGCTCGCCCTGCGTGACCTGTTCGGGCGGCTGCTCGCCGTCGGGCTCGCCTCGCTCGTGGCGCTCCAGGTGTTCGTGATCGCGGGCGGGGTGACCGGGCTGATCCCGCTGACCGGGATGGCGATGCCGTTCCTGGCGCAGGGCGGCTCGTCGGTGGTGACCAACTGGGCGATCGTGGCGCTGCTGGTCCGGCTGAGCGACTCGGCCCGGCGGCAGGGCGGCGGGAGTGCCGTCCGGTGAGCCGCAACATCCGGCACGCGGCGCTGTTCTGCGCGCTGTTGCTGGTGGCGCTGCTGGTGAACGCCACCCGGGTGCAGGTCCTGCGGGCCGACGCCTACGACAGCAATCCGGCCAACCGCCGGGACACCATCGCCCGTTATCAGCAGCCGCGCGGGGACATCCTGGTGGATGGCCGGCCGGTCACCGGGTCGCGGGACACCGGGGAGCATCTGCGCTACGAACGGACGTACCGGGAGGGGCCATTGTACGCGCCGGTGACCGGGTTCGCCTCGCAGGAGTACGGCACGACGCTGCTGGAGCACACGGAGGACGGGCTGCTGTCCGGGGACGCCCCGGTGCTCGCGCCGCTGCCGCTGTGGAACGAGTTCACGCGCGGCCGCAACGCGGGCGGCCATGTGGTGACGACGATCGATCCGGCGGCGCAGCGGGCGGCGTACGAGGGCTGCGCTCGCGGAAGGGGGCGGTGGCGGCGGTGGAGCCGTCGACCGGGCGGATCCTGGCGCTGGTGTCGGTGCCGTCGTACGATCCCGCGCTGCTGTCCGGGAACGGGTCGGCGGCGCGGGACGCCTGGGCGCGGCTGAACGCCGATCCGGACCGGCCGATGCTGAACCGGGCGGTGCAGCGGACCTATCCACCGGGGTCGACGTTCAAGGTGGTGACGGCGGCGGCCGCGCTGGACGCCGGTGTGGTGCGGAACCTGGACGAGGCGACCGACTCCCCGACCCCTACACCCTGCCGGGGACGAGGACCCGGCTGACCAATGGTTCCGAGGGTGTGAGGACGCCTCGGTGCGGGAGGCGTTCGTGTGGTCCTGCAACACGGTGTTCGCCAAGCTGGGTGTGACGACGGGCGTGGCGGGGATGCGGGCGACGGCCGCGAGCTTCGGCTTCAACGACGCCGGTGTACGGATTCCGTTCCGGGTGGCGCCCAGCACCTTCGACACCTCGGTGGACCGGGCGCAGCTCGCGCTGTCGTCGATCGGGCAGTACAACACCCGGGCGACCCCGTTGCAGATGGCGATGGTCGCGGCGGCCGTGGCGGGCGGCGGTCAGGTGCGGGCGCCGTATCTGGTGGAGCGGACCACTCGGGCGGGCGGGGGTACGGTGTCGACGGCGGGCTCCCGTCCGGTACGGCGGGCCATGCTTCCGACGACGGCGTCGCGGCTGCGGGAGCTGATGCGGGGCGTGGTGGAGGACGGCACCGGCAGGAACGCGGCGATCCCCGGCGCGATCGTCGGCGGCAAGACCGGCACCGCCCAGCACGGTCTCGGCAACTCCGGTACGCCGTACGCCTGGTTCATCTCCTGGGCGCAGGGCGGGAGGGATCTGGAGGCCAGGGTGGCGGTGGCGGTGGTGGTCGAGGACGCGGCGGCGAACCGGCGGGAGATCAGCGGGGGCGGCACGGCGGCGCCGATCGCGCGGGCGGTGATGGAGGCGGTGCTCAAGTCGTAGGCGGGGCAGCCTGTTCGATCAGCGGCGACGGTTGACGGCGGTGAGGTCGATGTCGATGGGGAACGGGACGGTGAGCTTGAGCCGGTTGTGGAAGATGCCCATGGGGACGTACGACTTGGTCATCGGGTCGAGTTCGTAGACGTAGATCACGGGGAGTCCGTCGTTCTGCTCGACGCGCCAGAAATGTGGAATGCCCACAGCCGCGTACTTCCGCGGCTTCACCTCACGGTCCCGTTCCTCCGAGTCGTCGGAGACGACGTCGACAGCGACCAGGACGTCTTCCGGCTGAAACCAGGTCTGCCTCGGGCCGGTGTCGGCGTCCTCGCGAACCACCAGGACGTCGGGCTCGGGCCGATTGCGCTTGTCGAGCTTGATGGTCATCTCCCGGATGGCATCCCACCCATCCGGCGCTTGCTCCCGCAGGTTGGTCTCGAACAGCCACATGGCACGTGAGTGGAAACGGGTCCGCGGACTCACGAAGACAAGGCTCCCGTCGATCAGCTCCGTGTGCGGAGGCAGGTTGGGAAGCTTGTCCAGGTCGTCCGCCGTCCAGCCGCCCGCCGGCGGACGAGGCCACTCGTAGTCGTCGTCCAGTCCGTAGTCGCGTGCGGCGCTCATGATCGCTCCCATGTGCTGCGGTGTGACCGGCAGTGCCAGCGTACCCAGGACGAACAGCAAGACCGCACTCCGTCAGGCGAACGGGAATGTGCGCCGTTGACGCTGCCGTCAGGTGGATCACCCCGTCGACAAGTCCCGTCCCAGGGATTGACGGGCTTGCTGACAGGCAGTCTTATAAGTGGGTGGACCGTCGGTGACCCTAGATGTCTTCGAGGTGGAACCCGTCATGACGACCTTGTCCGAAGCCGATGCGCTCGATGGGCTGCGGGACGCGCTCGGGATGCTCAAGGACCGGGAGCAGGTGGCCCGGCGGCTGCTCGAGTCCTCCGCGAAGCACTCCTTCGATCCGGACAGGGAGCTGGACTGGGAGGCGCCCTTCGAGGAGGGAAGTGGTTCTGGCCGCCGGAGCTGGTGTCGCTGTACGGCACCCCGATGTGGCGGCGGATGAGCGAGGAGCAGCGCCTCCTGCTGTCACGGCACGAGGCGGCGGCGCTGGCCTCGCTCGGTATCTGGTTCGAGCTGATCCTGATGCAGCTGCTGGTCCGGCACATCTACGACAAGTCCGCGACCAGCGCGCATGTGCGGTACGCCCTCACCGAGATCGAGGACGAGTGCCGGCACTCCAAGATGTTCGCCCGGCTGATCGAGCGCGGCGGTACGCCCTGGTATCCGGTGGGCCGGGTGCACCAGAACCTCGGCAGGCTCTTCAAGACGGTCTCCACCACCCCCGGCTCCTTCACCGCCACCCTGCTCGGCGAGGAGGTCCTGGACTGGATGCAGCGGCTGACCTTCCCGGACGAGCGGGTCCAGCCGCTGATCCGGGGCGTCACGCGCATCCATGTGATCGAGGAGGCGCGGCATGTGCGGTACGCCCGTGAGGAGCTGCGGCGCCAGATGGTGACCGCGCCGAAGTGGTCGCGGGAGTTCACCCGGGTCACCTCCGGGGAGTTCGCCCGGGTGTTCTCCGTGGCCTTCGTCAACCCCGAGGTGTACACGAACGTCGGCCTGGACCGGCGCGCGGCCGTCGCCCAGGTCAGGGCGAGCGGACACCGGCGGGACGTGATGCGGCAGGGGCGCGCAAGCTGACCGACTTCCTGGACGACATCGGCGTACTGCGCGGCGCCGGGCGGAAGCTGTGGCAGTCGTCGGGACTGCTCGCGTAGACGGGCGGGCGGATACCCTGCGGGCATGACCCCGCAGGCCTCCACTCCGCCTACCGGCGGCTCGGCGTCGAGGAGCGTCGCAGCCAGTTGCTGGAGGCCGCGCTGTCCCTCTTCGCCCATCGTGCCCCCGAGGACGTCTCCCTGGACGACGTGGCGGAGGCGGCCGGCGTGTCCCGCCCCTGGTGTACCGGTACTTCCCGGGCGGCAAGCAGCAGTTGTACGAGGCGGCCCTGTACTCCGCCGCCGACGAACTGCGTACCTGCTTCGACGAACCGCGCGAGGGCCCGCTGCTGCCCCGCCTCTCCCGCGCCCTCGACCGCTATCTCGGCTTCGTCGACGCGCACGACGCCGGGTTCAGCGCGCTGCTCCAGGGCGGCAGCGTGGTGGAGACCTCCCGGACGACCGCGATCGTCGACGGGGTACGGCGGGCCGCCGCCGAGCACATCCTCAGCCACCTCGGCGTCGCCGGGCCCGGCCCCCGGCTGCGGATGACCATCCGGATGTGGATCACCGCGGTGGAGGCGGCCTCCCTGATCTGGCTGGACGAGGAGAAGCAGCCCCCGCTGGAGGAGCTGCGGGACTGGCTCGTGGAGCAGTTCGCCGCGGTGCTCGCGGTGACCGCGCGGCGCGACCCGCAGACCGACGCCCTGGTCCGGGCGCTGGCCACGGACCCCTGACGGGCCGCGCGTCACCGACACTGGTGGCGTGAAGAGCGAAGACACCCCGTTCGAGGGCGGGCCCATGGACGGGCGCGTCCTGCCCGTGCTGCTGGGCATCACCGGGCATCCGCCGAAGACGTACCGCATCCCCGTCCCCGCCCCGGACGGCGGCGCGCCCACCGTGCTGGTCTACCGGCGGGTGCCCCGGGGCCGCGGCACCCGGACCGGGCTGACGCGGGGTGGAAGTATCTGTACGACCCCACGGGCCGGGCCGGTGACGGCCGCAGATGGCCGTGGTCGAAGCCGGCGCCCGATCCAGACGCCACGCCGCGGGGCAAGCCGGACGACGCGAACGGGTGACCGGGTTGCGCCAACCCGCGCACACTCGGCGCGCGGACCGCGCGCACCCGCCTGATGCTCACGATGCGGAGCGGACCTGCCGCCCCGGGTCGGAGGTGATGACGTGTCAGGAAGACTACTGCGCCTGGTGTGTACGGCGGCACTGGCGGCCGGAGCGGTTCTCGTACCCGGTTCCGCGGCGGCGGCCCCGGAACCCGGCGGGCGTTCCGTCTCCGTGCTGCTGACGGAGCTTCAGATTCTGTACCGGGAGGCCGAGAAGGCCACCGAGAGCTACAACGCCACCGAGGAGCGGCTGAAGAGGCAGCGCGCCGAGACCGAGCGGCTGGACCGCGCCCTCGCCCGCGCCCGGGACTCCCTGCACGACAGCCGGGGCGCGGCCGGACGGCTGGCCCGGCAGCAGTACCAGAGCGTCACCGGCCTCTCCCCTACCTGCGGCTGCTGCTCGCGCACGATCCGCAGCGGGCGCTCGAAGAGGGACTCGTGATCGGGCGGCTGGCGCGGGAGCGGGCGGCGACGGTGGGCCGGCTGACCGGTGACGCCAAGGAGGCCGTCGACCTGGCCCGCCGGGCCCGCAAGGCGCTCGCCGCCCGGACCGCCCTCGCCGAGCGACGGGAGAAGGAGCGGGACCTGGTCCGCACACGGCTCCACGCCGTCGAGGCACTCCTCGCCTCGCTCACCCCGGAACAGCTCACCGCGCTCGCCGGGCTGGAACAGGCCAACACCGCCGAGGCCCAGCGGGAACTGGTCGCCTCCGGCGCGCTGAGCGGCACCCGGGCCCCCACCCCGGCCGGGGAACGGGCCGTACGGTACGCCGTGGAGCAGCTCGGGAAGCCGTACGAGTGGGGGCGGAGGGGCCGGCCGCGTACGACTGCTCGGGGCTGACCTCCGAGGCGTGGGGCGCCGCCGGGACCCCGATCCCCCGGACCAGCCAGGAGCAGTGGGCCCGGCTGGAGCGGGTGCCGCTGGACGAGCTGCGGCCGGGCGACCTCGTCGTGTACTTCCCGGAGGCCACGCATGTCGCCCTCTACCTCGGCGACGGCATGGTGGTGCAGGCGCCCCGCCCCGGCGCGCGGATCAAGGTGTCCCCGATCGCCTCGGGCCCGGTGCTGGGCGCCGTACGTCCCGACCCGGCCGGAGAGTCCGTACGGCGGTACGCGCCACCGGAGCTCCCGGCGGGGCGGTCTCCGGCACCGGTCAGGCGCCGGAGACCTCCGCCAGGTAACTCCCGGTCTTCTCCGGGTCGTAGAAGAAGTTCTCGAAGTCGGAGGGGTCGTCGAAGCCGTTGGCGAAGCGGTCGGCGACCGGCTGGAGCCGTCCGGCGGCGCCGAGGAGGTTGAGGACGTGTTCCGGCGGCGGGGCGAGCATGGCGTTCGTCCACTTGGTGACGTGCCGTGCCGTCTCCCAGTAGCGGTCGAACGTCGCCCGCATCCAGGTCTCGTCGAACTCCTTCTCGCCGTGCTCGACGATCGAGGCGAGATAGGAAGCGGCGCATTTGGAGGCCGAGTTGGAGCCCTGGCCGGTGATCGGGTCGTTGGCCACGACCACGTCGGCGACGCCGAGGACGAGTCCGCCGCCGGGCAGCCGGCCGACGGGGTTGCGGACCGTGGGAGCGTAGCGGCCGGCCAAGGTGCCGCCGGCGTCGGTCAGTTCGACCTTGGTGGCCCGCGCGTACTCCCAGGGAGGAACTTCTTCATGAGGTCCAGGGTCAGGGACAGGTGCTCGGCCGGGTCCCTGACGTCCTTGAAGGCGTCGAGCGGGCCGCCGGGTACGCCCTCCCAGAACAGGATGTCGGCGCGGCCCGACGTGGTGACCGTCGGCATGACGAACATCTCGCCGACGCCGGGGACCAGGTTGCAGCGGACCGCCTCCGTGTCCGGGTGCTCGGGGCGCGGGCCGAGACCGTGGACATAGGCGACGGCGAGGGCGCGCTGCGGCTCGCTGGACGGGGAGCGTGAGGCGTCCCGGCCGAACATCCGCACGAGCTCGCCCTTGCCGGCGGCGACGAGCACCAGGTCGTACACGCGCGAGAAGTAGTCGAGGTCGCCGACCGCCGCGCCGTGGATGACGAGCTGGCCGCCGCGCTGGGCGAAGGTCTCCATCCAGCCCGCCATCTTCACCCGCTGGTCCACCGACTGCGCGAAGCCGTCGAACCGGCCCAGCCAGTCGATGGCGCGCTGCGACGGCCCCGGGCCGAAGGAGCCGGGGGCCGCGACGGAGACGCCGAGTCCCCGGATCTTCGGGGCCTGGGACTCCCAGAAGTTCAGCCGGAGATCGCGTTCGTGCTGGAGCGCCGTGTGGAACATGCACTGCGTCGACATCACCCGTCCGGTACGGATCTCGTCCGCGGTCCGGTTGGACATCAGGGTGACCTCATACCCGCGCGACTGGAGGCCGAGGGCGAGCTGGAGACCGGACTGGCCGGCTCCGACGACGAGTATCTTCCGCATGCGGGGGACGCTCCTAGGGGCTTACTCGGGGGTTTCGTCGAGCGCGTGGCCCACGAGGGACAGGAGGGTCTCGATGACCGAGATCCGGTGGCGCGCATCCATGATCATGACAGGTATGTGCGCGGGGATCGTCAACGCGTCCCGCACGTCGTCGGCGTCGAACCGCTCGCTGCCGTCGAAGTGGTTGACCGCGACGATGTACGGCAGTCCGCAGCTCTCGAAGTAGTCCAGCGCGGGCCAGGAGTCCTTGAGGCGGCGGGTGTCGGCGAGGACGACGGCGCCGATCGCGCCGCGCACCAGGTCGTCCCACATGAACCAGAACCGCTCCTGGCCGGGCGTGCCGAAGACGTAGAGCACCAGGTCGTCGTCGAGCGTGACGCGGCCGAAGTCCAGGGCCACGGTGGTGGTCAGCTTGTCCGGCGTGGCGGTGAGGTCGTCGAGCTCCGCGCTCGCCTCGGTCATCAGCGCCTCGGTCTCCAGAGGCGTGATCTCCGAGACGGTGGTGACGAGCGTGGTCTTGCCGACGCCGAAACCGCCCGCCACGACTATCTTCGTGGCGATGGGCGCACGGGTGCGGTCCAACTGCCAGGGACGCAGGGGCTCGTCGTCGTCGACGAGCGGGGAGACACCACGAGCGGCGTCAGAGACGACGGAGTCCACTCAGCACCCTTTCCAGCAGCGCGCGGTCCGGGCGGCCCGTGCCGTGGCCGGTTCCCGTTCCGTAGACACGGATCTTTCCCTGGTCCGCGAGGTCGCTCAGGAGGACCCGGACCACACCGAGGGCATCCTCAGCAGCGCGGCGATCTCGGCCACCGTACGCATACGGCGGCACAGTTCGACGATGGCCCGCATCTCCGGTGTCACCCGGGCGCCCAGCGGGCTGTTCGTCAACTCCTTGCGCTCGTCGGCGGCTTCGAGCGCGGCGGTGGCGCCGACGAAGGTCTCGACGAGGAGGACATGGCCGAAGCGGGTACGGCCGCCGGTGAGCGAATAGGGCCGCACCCGGGCGGGTTTGCGGTCACCGCCGCGCACCGGGAGGTGTTTCCTGGGTTCGCTCAACGGGCGCTCCCGGTGGACTTGTTCTCCAGGGACTGGCGCAACTCGCTGCGGAGTTCGGGGTGAGGACGTGACCGGCCCGGCCGACGAACAGGGCCATGTGGTACGCCACGGCGCCCATGTCGCAGTCCGTGGAGCCGTGCACACCGAGCAGGGAGCCGTCGCTGATGGACATCACGAACAGGCTGCCCTCGTCCATCGCCACCATCGTGTGCTTGACCGGACCGTAGTCCATCAGCTTGGAGGCGCCGACGGTGAGACTGCCGATACCGGAGACGACGGTGGCGAGGTCGGCGGCGGAGCCGCGGGGGCCGCCACGTCTGCCGGTTCTCGCCGCGCGGGCCTCCTCGACGGGGTCGCCGCGCGCGGGGCCGTTCGAGCGCGGGGAGGTCCTCGTCGGAGGAGAGCAGGAGCAGGCCGTCGGAGGAGACGACCGCGACGGAGCGGATGCCGGGCACCTCCTCGACGAGGTTGCTCAGCAGCCAGTGCAGGTTACGGGCCTCACTGCTCAGTCCGACACTACTGGGCGCGGTCAACTGCTTGCCTCCTCGACGGTTCCCCCAACGGTCTCTTCGGATGCCGCGGCCGGCGTCTCGTGGTCACCGGTCCGCTCGGCGAGTTCCGCCTCGACGTCCCGGCGCCCGGCGTCCGCCCCTGGCGGAAGCCGCCGAGCCGGCGGCGCAGCGCCTCGGCGTCCACGGCCCCGTTACGCGGGCTCGGGACGGCGGTGGGCGCATTGATTCTGGGTGTGCGTTTGGGCAGGCCCTTGGCGGTGACGGGATCGTCGTCCTCGGCGTCCCCGTCGGCCGCGCGGGTGTGCTCGGTGTCGGGGTGCGCGGCTGCCGTGGCGGCCGGTCGGTGCGAAATGGCTGCCGGGGCGGCGTCCGCGTCGGCGGGGGTTTCGGGGGCCGTCTCCGCTGTGGCGGGCGTTTCGGGAGCCGTGTCCGCCGCGGGGCGGCTCTCGGGGCGGGAGCCCCGGAGGCCGTGTCCGCCGCGGGTACGTCGCCGGGGGCCGACGCCTGATCGGCGACACCCTCGGTGTTTTCGCCGACCGGCTCGCTCGCGGGCGCGGAAGGGGACTCCTCGTCCGCGGCCGCGTGACCGGCGCCCGGGCGGACGGCGTCGTCCGTACCCGCGCCGGACGGCTGCGACGTCGCGTCCGCGGCCTCGGGCGAGGCGTCGTCTCCGCCGCCGGTGTGACCCGCTCCCGGGCGGACCCTCTCGCCCTTCGGCTGTGCCGGGATCAGCAGTTCCATCGTGATTTCGGCGGGCCGCTCGGCAGGTACGCCGGCGTCCTCACGTCCCGCACGCGCCGGTGCGATCTCGTCCGCGTCGGCGGGCGCGGCGTCCTCCGCGGCTCCGGCGGGGCCTTGGCCGGTCGAACGGCGTCGTTCGGCGCCGGCTCACCGGCATCTCCCGCGACGGTCTCCGCGGGCTGCCCGGCGACGGTCTCCGCAGGCTGTCCGGCGGGGGTCTCCGCCGGTTCCTCCGTGGGCGAGGGCTCCTGCGCGGAGTCCGCGCCCGGCGTCCCCGTGGGCTCGCCCGGCGTCTCCTCACCGGCCGGTTCCTCACCCAACGCCTTCTCCGCGAGGGCGACCAGCGGGTCGTCCGACTCGCTGCGGGCCTGCAGAACGTTGGAGTTGGCCTCGGCGTCGGCGCCCGGCATGGCGTACCCGGTCGCGGCGACGGACGCGGGGACCCCGTCGGGGCTGGCGGGCGCCAGCAGGGGTCGGGGAGGACGACGACCGCGGTGATGCCGCCCTGCTTCTGCTCGCGCAGCGTGACCCGCACCCCGTGCCGGTGGGCGAGCCGGGCCACGACGTACAGCCCGAGGCCGAGACCGTCCTCGGCCTCCGCGTCGTACGTGACCTCCGGGTCGAAGTCGGCCAGCCGGGCGTTGAGCCGCTCCAGCCGCTCCCCGGTCATACCGGTGCCCTCGTCCTGGACGGAGAGCATGACCTCGCCGTTCTCCAGCAGCCAGCCGGAGATCTCCACGGGCAGGTCGGACGGCGAGAACGAGGTGGCGTTGTCCATGAGCTCGGCGAGCAGATGCGACAGGTCGTCCGCGGCGAACCCGGCGATGTGCGTGTGCGGCGGCAGCGCCGCGATCCGCACCCGCTCGTACCGCTCGACCTCGCTGACCGCGGCCCGTACGACGTCCACCAGCGGGACCGGACCCGCCGCGTGCTGGATGTGCTCGGTGCCGGCGAGGACGAGAAGGTTCTCGCTGTGCCGGCGCATCACCGTGGCGAAGTGGTCGAGCTTGAAGAGGGTGGCCAGCCGGTCCGGGTCGTCCTCGCGCTCCTCCAGCCCCTCGATGACGCCGAGTTGCCGCTCGACCAGGCCCAGGGTGCGCAGGGCGAGGTTGACGAACGTGCCACCGATCCCGGCCCGCATCCGCTCCAGATGGGCGGCGGACTCGGCGAGTTCGGTACGGAGTTCCTCGCGGGCGTCGGCCATCTTCTGCCGCTGACCCACGAGATGCTTGCGGTCGGCCTCCAGGGTGGCGATCCGCTCGGCGAGCGTGGCGGCGTGCGCGCGCAGGGCGTTGACGGAGCGGACGACCTGGGCGAACTCGTCGTTGCGGCCGGTGAAGGCGACCGGCTCCTGAGCGGCGAGGTCCTCCGCCTCGGCGAGGCGGGCGGAGCCCCGGCGCAGCACCGACAGCGGGCGCGTGAGCGTGCGGGCCATCGCGGTGGCGACGCCGATGGTGAGCAGCATGAGGGCGCCGAGGACGGCGACCCGGATCTCCAGCGCGGTGACGTCGTCGTCGCGGAGCTGGGCGAGGTCCTTGGTGCGCTGTTCGAAGAGGGCGGACTCCACCCCGCGCATCGTCTCGATCCGCGCGGTGAGCGCCGCCGTCAGCTTCTTGGTGCTGGTGCCGAGGTCGTCCTCGGAGAGCGTCGGCTCGTCGGTGAGGTTCGCCAGGTACTTCTCGGCGGTCTCGACCTCGTGGCCGGTGACCGTGGAGTCGTAGGAGCCGCGGGCGGTCTTGGGCGCGCTCTCGCGGAAGTCGGCGAGGGCCGCGTCGGAGCGCAGCCGGGCCTGGAGGGCGGCCGAGGTCAGCGCGTCGCGGCGCTTGGTGTCGGCTTCCGTGGAGTCGGTGATGGTGGAGGGCAGGCCGGTGATCGGATCGATCACGGTCTGGGTGGTGGTCGGCACGTTCAGCGCGGCGAGCAGCAGTCCGCGGGTGGCGGCGGCCTGCTGGACGGCGGAGTCCAGCTCGGCGAGCGCGTAGGCGCCGGAGCCGGCGCGCGGCGGGGTCTGCTCCGCCAGCTGTTCGGCGAGCCGGTGGAGCTGGGTGATGGCGGTGGAGTACGCCTGATGCGCTTCGAGAGCACTGCTCTTGCCGGTGAGCGCCGCTCTGCGAACGGACGCGACGGCGTCCAGGCCGTCGCGCAGCTCCTTCGGGATGTCGGTGTCGGCGCGCAGCTCCTCGACCTGCCGGTCGACGCGGGCGCTGTGCTCCTCGGAGGGCGCCTTGTCCTTGGGCCGCCCTGCCGCGATGTAGGGGACGGCCTCGTCCCGCTCGTCGGCGAGGGAGTGGGCCAGCGCGAGGGAGTCCTGGGTCCGCTCGGCGAGCGTCACCAGTTCCTGCGAGTCCGCGAGGTCCCCGGAGGCCGCGAGCACGGAGGGTGCCCCGGCCGCGGCGATCGCGGCAGCCACCACGGCCACGGCCACGATGAGCCGATTGCGTACATGGGTGGGCCTGCCCCTGCCTACGCGGGGCGCCTGCTCCGCGTCCCCCGTGGGGGCCGTCTGCTTGCCTGTGCGACGAGGCCGCGACTTCTGCACCGGTGCTCGCAATCCTGACTCGTGTACCCGTGGGTCCGGGTGACGCTCCGTCAACGGGTGCGGGCGTTCACCCCGAGCTCCTGACCGTGCTCGGACAGCGAGGCGCCCCCATCGCTCCCCGACCTTCCCAGTGACCGCGGGCAGTGGATGCGCATCACCGGACCCGCCACTCGAAGGAGTGAACCCCGGAGGTGAGTTGAGGGGCAAGTTCCGCTGTCGGCCACAGCGGCCGTGCAAGGCATGCCGGTTGGACGTCTGCGGCGGGCGGTGGCAATATTCGCCGCCACGTCTTCCCGGAGCACTGCATTTGCCCCCAAAACAGACGCCTGACCTGCACGGCCCGGCGGAACGGGCGACGAGCCAGGGGTTTTCGCGGCCCGTGTGGAGGGCTCGTGCAGACTGGCTGGATGCGTACTGAGCTTGTTTCGGAGCCCGGTGATCCCGGCCGCCCCAACGAGGACTTCGCCGGCGTCGGGCTTCCGGCGGCCGGGCAGGGCGGTTCGCTCGTGGTGCTGGACGGGGTCACGCCGCCCCGGAACGGCGGCGGATGTCTGCATTCCGTGCCCTGGTTCACCGCCCGGCTGGGCGGGGCGCTGACCGAACTGACCGTTTCCCACCCGGATGTTCCCCTGGCCGAACTGCTCTCCCGGGCCATCGCGCGTACCGCCGAGAGCCACGCGTCAACCTGTGACCTTTCTCACCCCCGTACACCTCAGGCAACGGTGGCGCTGGCCCGCTGGTCACCGGCCTCGGTCGAGTACCTGGTGCTGTCCGACTCGGCGCTGCTGGTGGAGTCCCCGGACGGCACGGTCACCGCGCTGCTGGACGACCGGCTGGACCGCATCCCCATTCGGCCCTGGCCACCGAGGCCCTGGTGGACAGCACGCTCCGCAACAAGGAGGGCGGCTTCTTCACGGCGGCGGCCGACCCGTCGGTGGCGTCCCGCGCGGTCACCGGCTCCCTGCCCCGCGCGGAGGTACGCGCCCTGGCCGCCCTGACCGACGGCGCGACCCGCTGGGTGGACCGCTTCCACCAGGGCACCTGGACCGACTGCCTCACCCTGATCCGCAAGGAGGGCGCCCACGCCCTCCTCACTCACGTACGCACTCTGGAACGCACGACCCCACCCCGCCCAGGCAAAACCCACGACGACGCAACAGTGATCTACACAGAGCTACCGCACACCACATAGCTCACAGCAGCCTCGGCCAACCACGCGCCGCTGCGGGCAACCCCTCGCAGCTGCGGGCAATCGTGCCTCCCCCAGTGCCTAAAGGGCCTGGGAGGTACCCCCAGGGCGGCACGGGTGGGCGGTGGGGGTACCTCCCGCTCATGGGGGTCCCCCGCTCGAGCACAGCCGAGAGTGGGGGAGAAGCCGAGAGTGGGGGAGGCACCCGGCAACCGCCGGCAGAGCAACCCTCCCCGCCCAGCAGCAACGCCCCGCACCCACAAGCACCGGCAAGCGGCGCCCCGAGCAAAAGGACGACGCCCTCACCGCCGTCCGCGGCTCACCGCTCCATCCCCCGATTCAACTGCCCCAACAACCGTGCAAGCTCCGAAACCTCGCCCGGATCCCAATCCGCCAACCGCCCCGCATACCGAGCCCGCCGAGCCTCCCGCACCCGCCGCACCCGCTCCTGCCCCTCCCCCGTCAGCGCGATCAGCCACGCCCGCCCATCCGCGGGATCCGGCTCCCGGGCGACCAGCCCCAGCTCCTCCAGCGCCCGCAGTTGCCGCGACATCGTCGCCTTGCCGATCCCGATGTAGCCGGCCAGCTCGGTCGCCCGCTGCCGCCCGCACTCATCCAGTCGGACCAGCAGCCCGTACGCGGACGGCTCCAGCTCCGGATGCACGGCCCGGGACATCTCCCCTGACTGGCCCGCGCACGCCGCAGCAGCAGCGTCAACTCACGTTCCAACGCGAGGAATCCGGGCTGATCCACACCCCGCGGGGACTGGGCGGTCGCGCCCCGCCCCTCGCCGCCGTTCCCGTCTTCGTGCACGTTCGCCCCTGCTCAGGTTTCCGGTTCTGAAAGTTTCCCGCCAAGTGGCGACGTCGCCCCAGCTCCACCAGTATTTCGCAGGCGTAGACCAACGGCGGAGCGGCCACCCCGCTCGCGTCGTGGTCGACGTACGCACGTTCCCCACCAGGCGACTTCGTGGCATGCCCACAACATGCGTTGCGGCTCACCTTCCGGGTTCGTCCCACCGACCTTTCGGAGATGCATCATGCCTGTGCACAGATCCCGCATACCCGCGCTCGCGACCGCCGGCGCGGTCCTGCTCGCGCTGCTCTCCTCCCCACTCGGCCGGCGCGGCCGACTCCTCCCCCACCGCCCCTCCGCGTGGCTCCGCCCACATGGGTATGGGCGTGCTCGACCACGACGGCCAAGACGGCCTGCCCACCGCCCGCTCCACCCAGACGGAGGGGTGGACGTCTCCAGTCACCAGGGCGCGGTCGCCTGGCCGACCCTGTGGAGCAGCGGTGTCCGCTGGGCCTACGCCAAGGCCACGGAGGGCACGTACTACACCAACCCGTACCACTCCCAGCAGTACGGCGGCTCCTACGACGTCGGCATGATCCGCGGCGCCTACCACTTCGGCACGCCCGACACGGCGAGCGGCGCCGCCCAGGCCGACTACTTCGTCGCCCGCGGCGGCGCCTGGTCCGCCGACGGCCGCACCCTGCCCGGTGTGCTCGACATCGAGTGGAACCCGTACGGCGACGCCTGCTACGGCAAGTCGCCGAGCGGGATGGTGAGCTGGATCAGCGACTTCCTGGACCGGTACCGCGAGCTCACCGGACGCAGCGCCGTCATCTACACGGCGACCAGCTGGTGGAAGCAGTGCACCGGAAACTACGCCGGCTTCGCCTCCACCACCCCGCTGTGGATCGCCCGGTACGCCTCCACCGCGGGCGAACTGCCGGCCGGCTGGAGCACGTACACGATGTGGCAGTACACCTCGACCGGCCCGACCGTCGGCGACCACGACCGCTTCAACGGCACCGTGGACCGCGTACGGGCCCTCGCGACCGGCTGACCGGCGCGGCGCGGGCGAAGGCCCGGGCCTCCCTCACGGGACCCGGGCCTCCCCGTCCGGCCGCGGGTCACGCCGCGACCGGAACCTCCGACGCCGCGCCGTTCGTCGCCGGCGACAGCGCCAGTTCCAGGACCTGGCGGACATCGGTGACGGCGTGGACGTCGAGCTTGTCCAGCACCTCCGCCGGGACGTCGTCCAGGTCGGGCTCGTTGCGCTTGGGGATGATCACCGTGGTGATCCCCGCCCGGTGCGCGGCGAGCAGCTTCTGCTTCACCCCGCCGATCGGCAGTACCCGCCCGGTGAGCGAGACCTCGCCGGTCATCGCCACATCGGTGCGGACCAGCCGGCCGGAGAGCAGCGAGGCCAGGGCGGTGGTCATGGTGACGCCCGCGCTCGGGCCGTCCTTGGGGACCGCGCCCGCCGGGAAGTGGATGTGCGCTCCCCGGTCCTTCAGGTCGCCCACCGGCAACTCCAGCTCGGCGCCGTGGCTGCGCAGGAAGCTCAGCGCGATCTGCGCCGACTCCTTCATCACGTCACCGAGCTGGCCGGTCAGGGTCAGCCCCGCCGCGCCCGTCTCCGGGTCGGCCAGCGACGCCTCCACATAGAGGACGTCACCGCCGGCGCCGGTCACGGCGAGCCCGGTGGCGACACCGGGGACGGCGGTACGGCGCCCGGCCGGGTCCTGGGCGGACTCGGGCACATGGTGCGGCCGTCCGATCAGGCCCCGCAGCTCGCCGTCCGTCACGGTGAAGGGCAGCTTCCGCTCCCCAGTTCGTGCTGGGCCGCGACCTTGCGCAGCAGCCGCGCGATGGACCGCTCCAGGGTGCGCACGCCCGCCTCTCGCGTGTACTCGCCGGCCAGCTTGCGCAGCGCGCCCTCGTCGATCGTGACCTCGTCCTTGTCCAGCCCGGCCCGCTCGAGCTGGCGCGGGAGCAGGTGGTCACGGGCGATGACGACCTTCTCGTCCTCGGTGTAGCCGTCCAGGCGGACCAGCTCCATCCGGTCGAGCAGGGCCTCCGGGATGGCTTCCAGGACGTTGGCCGTCGCGAGGAAGACGACGTCGGACAGGTCGAGCTCGACCTCCAGGTAGTGGTCCCGGAAGGTGTGGTTCTGCGCCGGGTCGAGGACTTCGAGCAGCGCGGCGGCCGGGTCGCCCCGGAAGTCGGAGCCCACCTTGTCGATCTCGTCGAGCAGGACGACCGGGTTCATCGAACCGGCCTCCTTGATCGCCCGGACGATACGGCCGGGCAGCGCGCCGACATAGGTACGGCGGTGGCCGCGGATCTCGGCCTCGTCGCGGACGCCGCCGAGGGCGACGCGCACGAACGCGCGGCCCATCGCGTGGGCGACGGACTCGCCGAGCGAGGTCTTGCCCACGCCGGGCGGGCCCACCAGGGCCAGTACGGCACCGCCCCCCCCGTCGCCCGCCACCACCCTCGACCGAGGCGCTTCGCGCCGCCCCCTGGTCCCGCCGGCCGCCGACCACGCCGAGCCCCCGGTCGCCGCGCCGCTTGCGCACCGCCAGGTACTCGGTGATCCGCTCCTTCACGTCCTGGAGGCCCGCGTGCTCGGCGTCGAGTACGGACTGGGCGCCCCGGATGTCGTAGGAGTCCTCGGTGCGCTCGTTCCACGGGATCTCCAGGACCGTGTCGAGCCAGGTGCGGATCCAGGAGCCCTCGGGCGACTGGTCGGAGGAGCGCTCCAGCTTGTCGACCTCCTTGAGCGCGGCCTCGCGGACCTTCTCCGGCAGGCCGGCGGCCTCGACGCGGGTCCGGTAGTCGTCGGACTCCTCGCCCTCCCGCTCGCCGCCCAGCTCGCGCAGCTCCTTGCGCACGGCTTCGAGCTGGCGGCGCAGCAGGAACTCGCGCTGCTGCTTGTCGACGCCCTCCTGGACGTCCTTGGCGATGGTCTCGGCGACGTCCTGCTCGGCGAGGTGGTCGCGCAGCTGCTGGGTGGCGAGCCTGAGGCGGGCCACCGGGTCGGTGGTCTCCAGCAGGGCGGTCTTCTGCTCGGTGGTCAGGAACGGCGAGTAGCCGGAGTTGTCGGCGAGCGCGGAGACGTCCTCGATGGCCTGGACCCGGTCGACGACCTGCCAGGCACCGCGCTTGCGCAGCCACGCGGTGGCGAGCGCCTTGTACTCCTTGATCAGTTCGGTCACGTGTCCGGGCAGCGGCTCGGGCACGGTCTCGTCGATCCGGGTGCCCTCCACCCACAGCGCGGCGCCCGGCCCGGTGGTCCCGGCGCCGATCCGGACGCGGCCCCGGCCGCGGATCAGGGCGCCCGGGTCTCCGTCGGCCAGCCTGCCGACCTGCTCGACCGTGCCCAGGACGCCGGTGGCGGCGTAGGTCCCGTCGACGCGTGGCACCAGCAGCACCCTCGGTTTCCCGGGCGGCGCGGTGCGGGCGGCGGCCTGGGCGGCCTCCACCGCGGCGCGCACCTCGGCATCGCTCAAGTCCAGCGGAACCACCATCCCGGGCAGCACGACCTCGTCGTCGAGCGGCAGCACAGGCAGGGCGAGCGGTGTGGACTCAGTAGCCATGATCTCCCCTTCGGCAATCAAGTTGAGCTATGCCGACTCAATGCAGGGGGACGGCCGAATGTTCCCGGAGCCGCGTTCGCTCTGAGCGATCACCCCCGGGGGTACCCGAGGAGGCCGCGGCCCGCCGGGAAAGGGGAGCTGCCAGGATGAACACATGTCCACCCCGTACGGCATTCCCGAACCCCCGAAGTCCTGGACCGTCGCGAGGGTCCGTACGGCGAGGTCGTGCTGCGCCGGCACGGCGGTCTGCTGCAGATCATCGCCAACGGCTGCTTCCTTATGGACACCTCCGACGGCCGCTCGGAGCGGCGGCTCGTCGACGTCGCGCTCGCCGCCCTCGGCCCGCGCGCGGCGGACCCGCACGTACTGATCGGCGGTCTCGGGGTGGGCTTCTCGCTCGCGCACGCGGCCGGGCAGTCCCGCTGGGGACGGATCACGGTGGTGGAACGCGAACCGGCCGTCATCGACTGGCACCGCGCCGGACCACTCGCCGCGCTCTCGGCGAAGGCGCTGGCCGATCCGCGTACGGAGATCGTCGAGGCGGACCTCGTCAGGTACCTCGATGAGACCTCGGACACGTTCGACGCACTCTGCCTCGACATCGACAACGGGCCCGACTGGACCGTCACCGAGGACAACGAGGAGCTGTACGCGCCGTCCGGACTCGCGGCCTGCGCGCGGGTGTTGAGACCGGGCGGAGTACTCGCCGTATGGTCGGCCAAGCCCTCTCCGGAATTCGAAGAAACCTTGTGGAATGCCGGGTTCCAGGGGTGCGTACCGAAGAGGTCCCCGTTGCCCGGGGCGTTCCGGACGTCGTGCACATCGGCGTCCGCCCTGGATAGCAAAGCCGTGGTGACTCCCCGTACGCTGCTGCTCTGACGCGGATCATTCAAGCGTCAAGAGCAGTGATGCGCAGACGACGGATCACCCCACGGATTCCGGCAAAAGCACACCTCAGGGGCGGGCGATGGAGCAGACACACACCTCCCACAACGGCACGGCCACGACCACCCCGGCGCACAGCGCAGGGTCCTGGTGGTGGAGGACGACGCGACGATCGTGGACGCCATCGCGACTCGCCTCCGCGCCGAGGGATTCCTGGTGCAAACGGCGGGCGACGGACCATCCGCGGTGGACACGGCGGAGGCCTGGCAGCCCGACCTGCTGATCCTCGACATCATGCTGCCCGGCTTCGACGGCCTGGAGGTCTGCCGGCGCGTGCAGGCCCAGCGGCCGGTGCCGGTGATGATGCTCACCGCGCGTGACGACGAGACCGACATGCTGGTCGGGCTGGGCGTCGGCGCCGACGACTACATGACGAAGCCGTTCTCGATGCGTGAACTGGCGGCACGCGTGCACGTACTGCTGCGCCGTATGGAGCGGGCGGCCCTCGCGGCGACGACCCCGCGCAGCGGCATCCTGCGGCTGGGCGAACTGGAGATCGACCACGCGCAGCGCAGGGTGCGGGTGCGCGGCGAGGACGTCCATCTGACGCCCACCGAGTTCGACCTCCTGGTGTGCCTGGCGAACACCCCGCGCGCGGTGCTCTCCCGGAGCAGCTGCTGGCCGAGGTCTGGGACTGGGCGGACGCCTCCGGCACCCGCACGGTGGACAGCCACATCAAGGCGCTGCGCCGGAAGATCGGCGCCGAGCGCATCCGTACCGTGCACGGCGTGGGCTACGCCCTGGAGACGCCGACGCCATGAGCGAGGGCCGGCCGGACGCGGAGGCCCCGGGGCGCGGCAGCCCTGGGGCGGTGTACGCCCGTTCTCGATCAAGACCAAGCTGGGCGCACTCGTCGTCGTGTCGGTCCTGATCACCACCGGCCTGTCGGTGATCGCCGTGCACACCAAGACGGAGCTGCGCTTCATCACGGTGTTCTCGATGATCGCCACCCTGCTGATCACCCAGTTCGTGGCGCACTCGCTCACCGCGCCGCTGGACGACATGAACGCCGTGGCGCGTTCCATCTCGCACGGCGACTACACCCGCCGGGTCCGCGAGAACCGCTGGGACGAGCTCGGCGACCTGGCCCGGACGATCAACGTCATGGCGGACGAGCTGGAGGCCCAGGACCGCCAGCGCAAGGAGCTGGTCGCCAACGTCTCGCACGAGCTGCGCACCCCCATCGCGGGTCTGCGCGCGGTGCTGGAGAACATCGTCGACGGTGTCACCGAGGCGGACCCCGAGACCATGCGTACGTCGCTGAAGCAGACCGAGCGGCTGGGCCGCCTCGTGGAGACCCTCCTGGACCTGTCCCGCCTGGACAACGGCGTGGTGCCGCTGAAGAAGCGGCGGTTCGAGGTGTGGCCGTATCTGTCCGGGGTGCTGAAGGAGGCCAACATGGTCTCCACCGCCCGCGCGGGCATGGCCTCCGGCTCGGGCGGCCACACGCGTACGGACGTCCATCTGCACCTCGACGTGTCGCCGCCCGAGCTGGTCGCGCACGCCGACCCCGAGCGCATCCACCAGGTCGTCGCGAACCTGATCGACAACGCGGTCAAGCACAGCCCGCCGCACGGCCGGGTGACGGTCAGGGCGCGGGTCGGGGCACAGCGGGGGTCGCTGGAGCTGGAGGTGCTGGACGAGGGCCCGGCATTCCGCGGACCGAGTGGCACCGGGTCTTCGAGCGCTTCAACCGGGGCAACGTCAACCGGCCGCACGGTCCGGGCAGCGACGGCGGCACCGGACTGGGCCTGGCGATCGCCCGCTGGGCCGTCGATCTGCACGGCGGCCGGATCGGTGTGGCCGAATCCGAGCGGGGCTGCCGCATCCTCGTCACTCTTCCGGAAGCCTCTTCCGTACCAAGTTGACGTAAAGTTCGAAGCGGAGCCGCAAGATCCATCCGTGTCCCTCCTGACGGACACGTGTGATCAGGCAGAGGCCCGCGCGAGCTGAGCGCCGAGGCCGGGCGGAGTGATGCCTGGCGCGGGCGGAAGAATCGAAACCAGGGTTGTTTCCCGCCATTTCATGCCCCGAAACGCTTGCCGCAATGTGACTTACGCGACGATGAACGGGCCCGGCCTGACCTTCTCGCTCCAGGGGGCGTAGCCTTTATTTCCGCTGTCCATCATCTTGCGAAGCGGAAGAGGGCGGTTGACGCCGTGTCGCCACAGTCCCCCAGTAACTCGAGCATCTCGACCGACACCGACCAAGCGGGCAAGAACCCCGCAGCGGCCTTCGGTGCCAACGAATGGCTCGTCGACGAGATCTACCAGCAGTACCTCCAGGACCCGAACTCGGTCGACCGAGCCTGGTGGGACTTCTTCGCCGACTACAAGCCGGGCGCGCCTGCCGCCTCGGCTCCGGCGGGTACCACGGCCGCGGGGGCCGCGGGAACCTCCACCCCCACGGCCCAGCCGGCCACCCCGGCGCAGCCCGCTCCCGCGGCCGCGCAGCCCGCCGCGACGCAGCCCGCCGCCGCTCAGCCGGCCGCCAAGGCTCCCGCCGCGCCGGCCCCGGCGCCTGCCGCGGCTCCCGCCCCGGCGAAGGCCGCCGCGCCCGCCGCGCCCGCCGTGCCCGCCGCGAAGCCGAAGCCCGCTGCGGGCACCGGCTCCACCGGAGCGGCCGACGGCGAGGCGAAGACCGGCCCCGAGCAGGTCACCCTGCGCGGACCGTCCGCCGCCGTGGCGAAGAACATGGACGCCTCCCTGGAGCTGCCCACGGCCACGTCCGTGCGCGCGGTCCCGGTGAAGCTGCTGTTCGACAACCGCATCGTCATCAACAACCACCTCAAGCGGGCCCGGGGCGGGAAGATCTCCTTCACGCACCTCATCGGCTACGCGATGGTGCAGGCCATCAAGGCCATGCCGACGATGAACAACTCGTTCGCGCGTGTGGACGGCAAGCCGACCCTGGTGAAGCCGGAGCACGTCAACCTCGGTCTGGCCATCGACCTGGTGAAGCCCAACGGCGACCGCCAGCTGGTCGTCGCGGCCATCAAGAAGGCCGAGACGCTGAACTTCTTCGAGTTCTGGCAGGCCTACGAGGACATCGTCCGCCGCGCCCGCGACAACAAGCTGACGATGGACGACTTCACCGGTGTCACGGTCTCCCTGACCAACCCCGGCGGACTCGGCACCGTCCACTCCGTGCCGCGTCTGATGCCCGGCCAGTCGGTGATCATGGGCGTCGGCGCCATGGACTACCCGGCGGAGTTCCAGGGCACCTCCCAGGACACCCTGAACAAGCTCGGCATCTCCAAGGTCATGACGCTCACGTCGACCTACGACCACCGGGTGATCCAGGGCGCCGCCTCCGGCGAGTTCCTGCGCGCGGTCGCCAACCTGCTGCTCGGCGAGAAGAACTTCTACGACGAGATCTTCGAGGCGCTGCGCATCCCCTACGAGCCGGTCCGCTGGCTCAAGGACATCGACGCGTCCCACGACGACGACGTCACCAAGGCCGCCCGGGTCTTCGAGCTGATCCACTCCTACCGGGTCCGCGGCCACGTCATGGCCGACACCGACCCGCTGGAGTACCAGCAGCGCAAGCACCCCGACCTGGACATCACCGAGCACGGGCTCACCCTGTGGGACCTGGAGCGCGAGTTCGCGGTCGGCGGCTTCGCCGGCAAGACCCTGATGAAGCTGCGCGACATCCTGGGCGTGCTGCGCGACTCGTACTGCCGCACCACCGGTGTCGAGTTCATGCACATCCAGGACCCCAAGCAGCGCAAGTGGATCCAGGACCGCATCGAGCGCTCGCACACCAAGCCCGAGCGCGAGGAGCAGCTGCGCATCCTGCGCCGGCTGAACGCGGCGGAGGCCTTCGAGACCTTCCTCCAGACGAAGTACGTCGGCCAGAAGCGCTTCTCCCTGGAGGGCGGCGAGTCCGTCATCCCGCTGCTCGACGCGGTGCTGGACTCGGCCGCCGAGTCCCGCCTCGACGAGGTCGTCATCGGCATGGCCCACCGCGGCCGGCTGAACGTGCTGGCGAACGTGGTCGGCAAGTCGTACGCGCAGATCTTCCGCGAGTTCGAGGGCAACCTCGACCCGAAGTCGATGCACGGCTCCGGCGACGTGAAGTACCACCTGGGCGCCGAGGGCACCTTCACCGGGCTGGACGGCGAGCAGATCAAGGTCTCCCTGGTCGCCAACCCCTCCCACCTGGAGGCGGTCGACCCGGTCCTGGAGGGCGTCTCGCGCGCCAAGCAGGACATCATCAACAAGGGCGGCACGGACTTCACCGTCCTGCCGGTGGCGATCCACGGCGACGCGGCCTTCGCGGGCCAGGGCGTGGTGGCCGAGACCCTGAACATGTCGCAGCTGCGCGGCTACCGCACCGGCGGCACGGTCCACGTGGTCATCAACAACCAGGTCGGCTTCACCGCCGCCCCGGAGTCGTCCCGCTCGTCGATGTACGCGACGGACGTGGCCCGGATGATCGAGGCCCCGATCTTCCATGTGAACGGCGACGACCCGGAGGCCGTCGTGCGCGTCGCGCGGCTCGCCTTCGAGTTCCGTCAGGCGTTCAACAAGGACGTGGTGATCGACCTCATCTGCTACCGCCGCCGCGGTCACAACGAGTCGGACAACCCGGCCTTCACCCAGCCGCTGATGTACGACCTGATCGACAAGAAGCGCTCGGTGCGCAAGCTGTACACCGAGTCCCTCATCGGTCGCGGCGACATCACCCTGGAAGAGGCCGAGCAGGCGCTTCAGGACTACCAGGGCCAGCTGGAGAAGGTCTTCACCGAGGTCCGTGAGGCCACCTCGCAGCCGGCCACGATCGAGACCTCGGACCCGCAGGCCGAGTTCCCGGTCGCCGTGAACACCGCGGTGACCACGGAGACCGTCAAGCGGATCGCCGAGTCCCAGGTCAACATCCCCGACCACATCACCGTCCACCCGCGGCTGCTGCCGCAGCTGCAGCGCCGGGCGACGATGGTCGAGGACGGCACGATCGACTGGGGCATGGGCGAGACCCTCGCCTTCGGCTCGCTGCTCCTCGAGGGCGTCCCGGTGCGGCTCGCCGGCCAGGACTCCCAGCGAGGCACCTTCGGCCAGCGCCACGCGGTCATCATCGACCGCAGCACGGGCGAGGAGTACACGCCGCTGCAGTACCTCTCCGAGGACCAGTCGCGGCTCAACGTCTACAACTCCCTGCTGTCCGAGTACGCGGCGATGGGCTTCGAGTACGGCTACTCCCTGGCCCGCCCCGACGCGCTCGTGCTGTGGGAGGCGCAGTTCGGCGACTTCGTCAACGGCGCGCAGACGGTCGTGGACGAGTTCATCTCGTCGGCCGAGCAGAAGTGGAACCAGACCTCCGGTGTGGTCCTGCTCCTCCCGCACGGCTACGAGGGCCAGGGCCCGGACCACTCCTCGGCCCGCCCGGAGCGGTTCCTGCAGCTCTGCGCCCAGAACAACATGACGGTCGCCATGCCGACCTCGCCGTCGAACTACTTCCACCTCCTGCGGTGGCAGGTGCACAACCCGCACCACAAGCCGCTGGTCGTCTTCACCCCGAAGTCGATGCTGCGCCTGAAGGCCGCGGCGGCGAAGGCGGAGGAGTTCACCTCGGGCCAGTTCCGCCCGGTCATCGGCGACGACACGGTCGACCCGGCCGCGGTGAGGAAGGTCGTCTTCACGGCCGGCAAGGTCTACTACGACCTCGACGCCGAGCGGAAGAAGCGCGGCGCGACGGACACGGCGATCATCCGCATCGAGCGCCTGTACCCGCTGCCGGGTACGGAGCTCCAGGCGGAGATCAAGAAGTACCCGAACGCCGAGAAGTACCTGTGGGCCCAGGAGGAGCCGGCGAACCAGGGTGCCTGGCCGTTCATCGCGCTCAACCTGATCGACCACCTCGACCTGGCGGTCGGCGCCGACGTGCCGCACGACGAGCGTCTGCGCCGCATCTCGCGGCCGCACGGCTCGTCCCCGGCGGTCGGCTCCGCGAAGCGCCACCAGGCCGAGCAGGAGCAGCTGGTGCGCGAGGTCTTCGAGGCCTAGCACTCCGGCCGTACGGGCGGGCCGCACCTCTCACGGGGGTACGGCCCGCCCGTTTTCCCGCGCCTATCCTTGTCCTCATGTACTTCACGGACCGTGGCATCGAGGAACTGGAGAAGCGGCGCGGGGAGGAGGAGGTCTCCTTCGAGTGGCTGGCCGAACAGCTCCGCACCTTCGTCGACCTGAACCCCGACTTCGAGGTCCCGGTAGAACGCCTGGCCACCTGGCTCGCCCGCCTGGACGACGAGGACGACGACTAACCCCTCCCGGTCCCCCAGCCCACCGCGCGGCCCCACCGCAACGCCGCCCCGTCGTCCCCCTCACGGCCGCACGCCTCCACGCTACGCGGGCGGCCGCACCGAACCCCTCCCCAGCCGCGGACAGCCGGTACCGCCCGCCCCGCAGGCAGCCGCTGCCGCACGCTGACGGGCAGCCACTGCCGACGCCCCGCACTCCACGAGCAGCCGCACGCGCTCCGCCGCACTCCGCGGACAGCCGCACTCCGCCCTCCGAGGACAACCGCACCGCGCCCCTCCGCGCACCACGCCCCTCCGCACTCGGACAGCCGCACCGCGCCCTCCGCGCTTCACGCTCCGCCCTCCACCCTCCACCCTCCGCCCTCCACCCTCCACCCTCCGCCCTCCGCCCTCCGCCCTCCGCGGGCAATCGTGCCGCTGGGGCGGCACGGGTGGGCGCGACGGCACCCCGCAAACGCCGGGCTGCGCGAACACCCCCGCCCAGCACCGGCACCGGTGTTGGCACAGGCACAGGCACCCGCACGTCCCCCGGAACAGCCGCCACCCCACCCGCGCACGGCCGCAGGCCATCGCGCCGCCGAGGCACGCAAAGAACGCGGGCACCGCCACAGCCACCCCGCACAACCCCCGCTTCACCACATCGAGTGTCTTGACTTTCCCCTGCCGCGATATATCGTGAATCACGCACAGACGCGATATGCCGCGTCCCCAGCAGGAGGCCCCCATGACCAAGTGGACCGTCGCGCACCCCACGAAGCTCTCCTTCGACACCCCCGTCACGGACCTCCACGTCCGCATCATCAACGGCACGGTGAACATCGTCGGCACCGACGCCCCCGAGGCCCACTTACAGGTCTCCGACATAGACGGCCCACCCCTGACCATCACCCACGACGACGGCATCCTCACGGTCGCCTACGAGGACCTCCCTGGAAGGGCTTCCTCGAGTGGCTCGACCACCAGGGCAGGCGCCGCAGCACAGTGGTCTCCCTCGCCGTCCCCGCACAGACCCGAGTGGAGGTGGGCGTGATCGGCGCCGCCGCCGTCCTCTCCGGCCTCCAGGCCCCCGCCGTGCTGAAAAGCGTCGACGGCGAGACCACCCTCGTCGCCCTCTCCGGCCCGGTCCGCGCGGACACCGTGTCCGGCAGCGTGGAGGCCCAGTCCGTCACCGGCGACCTCCGCTTCGTCTCCGCCTCCGGCGACCTCACCGTCGTCGAGGGCTCCGGCCCCTCCGTACGGGCGGATACCGTCAGCGGATCGATGATCGTGGACCTCAACCCCGACGGCCCCACCGACGTCCGGCTGAGCAGTGTCTCGGGCGAGATCGCCATCCGTCTGCCGGACCCGGCGGACGCCCAGGTCGAGGCCAACACCGCGAGCGGCGCCATCTCCAACGCCTTCGAAAACCTCCAGGTCAAGGGCCGGTGGGGCACCCACAAACTCACCGGCCGCCTGGGCACCGGCAGCGGCAAGCTGCGCGCCACCACCGTCTCCGGCTCCATCGCCCTGCTGCGCCGCCCGGCCGCCGCAACCGGGGAGCCCGCACCGCGCCCCGGCTCGGAGGACACGGCCGGTACGCCGGAAGACAATGCCGGTACGACCGACAAGAAGGTGCTCTGACATGCCTCCCGTCTTCGCCCACGGACGCCTCCGCCTGTACCTGCTGAAGCTGCTGGACGAGGCCCCGCGCCACGGCTACGAGGTGATCCGCCTCCTGGAGGAGCGCTTCCAGGGGCTGTACGCGCCGTCGGCGGGCACGGTCTACCCGCGCCTGGCCAAGCTGGAGGCGGAGGGCCTGGTCACCCACACCACCGAGGGCGGCCGCAAGGTGTACTCCATCACCGACGCCGGCCGCGCCGAACTGGCGGACCGCAGCGGTGAACTGGCCGATCTGGAGCTGGAGATCCGGGAGTCCGTCGCCGAACTGGCCGCCGAGATCCGTGCCGACGTCAGCGGGGCGGCGGGCGATCTGCGCCGCGAGATGCGTGCCGCCGCCGGCCAGGCCCGCCAGACCCGTACGGGCGGGGCGTCCGGCGCGGAGGACGGCGTCTTCGGCGACTTCACCATGTTCGGCGACAAGGACGCCTGGCGCGCCGCCAAGGAGGAGATGCGCCGCGCCAAGCAGGAGTGGAAGGAACAGGCACGGCGCGCCAAGGACGAGAGCCGCCGCTCCCGCGAGGAGGCCCAGCGCGCCCGCCGCCAGGCCAAGGAGGCCCAGGACAGGGCGCAGGAGGAGGTGCAGCGCATCGCCCGGCAGGTCCAGGAACAGGTACAGGGCCACTTCGCCCGGGGCGACTGGCCGACCGGACTGATCGAGGGCCTGGGCGAACTGGCCAAGGAAATGGGCGAGTTCGGCAAGGACTTCGCCTTCGGCCGCACCGGCACGGGCAGCGCCGGCAAAACGTCCGAGCCCTCGTACTCCCACACCCCGAGGACTTCCCCGCCGGCTACACCCCGGCCTGGGCGCACGAGGACGCCGCGGAGTCCACCGGTGACCCGGCCCGCGACCTGGACCGGCTGCTGGACCGCTTCCGGGACGACATCCGGGACGCGGCCCGCGACCAGGGAGTCACCGCCGCCCAGCTCCGCGACGCCCGCCGCCATCTCTCCACGGCGGCGGCCAGCATCGGGGGATACTCCGCACCCCGCACGCGGGGCCGCCCACCGGGAAGGACTGATCCGGCGTCAGCCCGCCTTGGCCTCGCCACTCCCGTACAGCACACGGGTGACGGACTCGTAGGTCACACCATGGTCGGCGAGGACCTCGGCGGGGACGCCGGGGCGGGCGGTGAGGGCGATCAGGATGTGCTCGTCGCCGATATGACGGTCCCCGCGGGCCACGGCGACCCGCAGGGCCCCTTCGAGCACGTCCTTGGCGCCCCGGCTGAAGCTGCGGCGCCCCGACCGCCAGCCCTTGTCCTTCCGGTCGCCGGACATCGCCCCGACGCCATGGGTCTCCTCCACCCGGGCGACGATCTCCGAGACGTCGATCCCCAGTCCGGCGAGGGCGTCTGACTCGGCCTGCGACAGACCGGCCCGGCGCCGGGCCTCGTCCAGGGCCCGCCGTACGGACTCCTCGCGTTCCTCCAGGCCGAGCGCCGCCAGTGCGAAGGACGCACGGCCGGCCCTGCGGTCCAGCAGGGCGCGCAGCAGATGCTCGGCGTCGACGGTCCCCGGCCGCACCCCGTCGACGTACTCGACCGCCCCTTGACCACGTCACGGGCGTCCTTCGTGAACCGCTCGAACATCAATGCCTCCCGTACTTCTTGTGCACGGCCTGCCTGCTGACCCCGAGTTCGGTCGCGATCTCCTGCCACGACCAGCCCTGATGGCGCGCGCTGCGCACCTGCACGGTCTCCAGTTGCTCCAGCAGCCGGCGCAGGGCGGCGACGGCCCGCAGGCCGACCCGTGGGTCACGGTCGCCCGCACGCTCGGCGAGGTCGGTTGCCTCAGTCATGTTGTCAACGTAAGTTGACGCAATGCGGATGTCAACCCCAGTTGACATGCCGACGGCCGGCCCGGAGACCCGGACCGGCCGTGTGCGCCTTCTCAGCCTCCTCTGTCAAGGAAGCGTGAGCACGATCTTGCCGAACTGCCCCCGGACTCCATCCGTTCGAAGCCCTCCCGTGCCCGGTCCATGGGCAGCACCTCGTCGATGACGGGCCGTACGCCCGTGGCGGCGCAGAAGGAGAGCAGGTCCTCCAGCTCGTCCTTGGTGCCCATGGTCGAACCGACGATCTTGAGCTCCAGGAAGAAGATCCTGGTCAGCTCGGCGTGCGAGGGCCGGTCACCGCTGGTGGCGCCGGAGATCACCAGCGTGCCGCCGGGGCGCAGCGACTTCACCGAGTGGGACCAGGTGGCGGCGCCCACGGTCTCGATGACCGCGTCGACCCGCTGCGGCAGCCGCGCCCCGGTCTCCACGGCCTCCACGGCCCCGAGTTCGAGCGCGCGCTTGCGCTTGGCCTCGTCCCGGCTGGTGGCGAAGACGCGCAGCCCCGCCGCCTTGCCGAGCACGATAGCGGCGGTGGCGACACCACCCCGGCCCCTGCACCAGCACCGAATCCCCGGGCCGTACCCCGGCGTTGGTGAACAGCATCCGGTACGCGGTCAGCCAGGCGGTCGGCAGACAGGCGGCCTCCTCGAAGGAGAGCTCCTTCGGCTTGGGCAGAAGGTTCCAGGTGGGCACGGCGACCTGCTCGGCGAAGGTGCCCGGGTAGCGCTCGGTCAGGATGGACCGGGGCTCGCGGGGACCCACCCCGTGCCCGCTCTGGCCGATCACGGAGTGCAGGACGACCTCGTTGCCGTCCTCGTCGACGCCTGCGGCGTCGCAGCCGAGGATCATCGGCAGCTTGTCCTCCGCGAGGCCGACGCCCCGCAGGGACCAGAGGTCATGGTGGTTGAGGGAGGCGGCCTTGACCGTGACGGTGCTCCAGCCGGGCCGGGACTCGGGAGCGGGACGCTCTCCCGACTCCAGGCCCGTGAGCGGCTGGTCGCGGTCGATTCGGGCGGCGTAGACGGCGAACATGACCTTGACGATAGGTTCCCCGCCCCGCCGAAGGAACCAGGCCCCGCTGTGAGACACGCCCTCTTGCCACCGGGCGTCCCGCTGACAAACGGCCGGCCCCGTCCACCAGGGGACGGGGCCGGCCGGCGGTCCACTCGCTTCAGCGGCGGGCGACGCCCTCCGCACGGGCGGCCGCGGCCACCGCGGCCGTCACCGCGGGGGCGACCCGCTCGTCGAACGGGGACGGGATGACGTAGTCGGCGGCGAGATCGTCGCCCACCACCGAGGCCAGCGCCTCGGCGGCCGCCAGCTTCATTCCCTCGGTGATCCGGGAGGCCCGCACCTGCAGCGCGCCCGCGAAGATGCCGGGGAACGCCAGCACGTTGTTGATCTGGTTCGGGAAGTCCGACCGTCCGGTGGCCACGACCGCCGCGTACTTGTGCGCGATCTCCGGGTGCACCTCGGGGTTCGGGTTGGCCATGGCGAAGACGAACGCGCCCTCGGCCATCGACGCCACCGCCGGCTCCGGCACCGTACCGCCGGAGACGCCGATGAAGACGTCGGCGCCGGACAGTGCCACCTCCAGCGAACCGGAGATTCCGGCCTTGTTGGTGAAGGACGCCAGTTCCGTCTTGATCGGCGTGAGGTCCCCGCGGTCCCGCGACACGACGCCCCTGCGGTCGGCCACGGCGACATCGCCGATACCGGCCTCGATCAGCATCTTGGCGATGGCGATACCCGCCGCGCCCGCGCCCGAGATCACGGCCCGCAGATCACCGAGCGCCCGTCCGCTCAGCCGCGCCGCGTTCCGCAGCGCCGCCAGCGTCACGACCGCCGTGCCGTGCTGGTCGTCGTGGAAGACCGGGATGTCCAGGCGCTCCTGCAGCCGCTTCTCGATCTCGAAGCAGCGGGGCGCCGAGATGTCCTCCAGGTTCACCCCGCCGAAGGACGGCGCGAGCCGGACCACGGTCTCGATGATCTCGTCCACATCGGTGCAGGCCAGCGCGATCGGGACCGCGTCCACGCCGCCGAACTGCTTGAAGAGGATGGCCTTGCCCTCCATCACCGGGAGGGACGCCTCGGGCCCGATGTCACCGAGGCCCAGCACGGCCGTACCGTCCGTCACGACGGCGACGACCTGCGACTTCCACGTGTAGTCGTGGACGAGGTCCGGCTGCTCGGCGATGGCGCTGCACACCTTCGCGACGCCGGGCGTGTACGCCAGGGACAGATCGTCCTTGTCGCGGATCGGCACGGTGGCCTGCACAGCCATCTTGCCGCCGCGGTGCAGCGCGAAGGCCGGGTCGAAGGAGTCAAGGGGCTCTGCCCCGTCGCCCTGCTCCGTATGACCGGTCCGGTTTTCGCTGTCGCTGCGAGGATTGACAATCTCCGCTGCCACTTGGTTTTACCCCTTAAGTTTTCATGGTTTGAGGGTTGCCACCCCTGGTGAGGGTGGGCGGGACCGCGCAAGGCCCGGGGGATGATGCGTGCGGGCCGAACACGACGGGCACGCCGCACACGCGCCCTGAGCCCCGGATGAGGGGTGTAAGGCACCTTCTTACCGGACGGACGCCGTCGGCGACGAGTCCATAACGCGAAGGTCACATGCCGCCGCTCTGAATTGTCGCTCCATATCAGGACAAGCGCCCGGCGGGCTACGAGCAAGCCCACAAAAACGACAAAAACCTCGACGGGTGCATCCACATCCTGGAATCCGCCGCAGATCTTCCCGTCGGAATGGCTGGTTCCCGCAGACTCTTCGGCCGGATGTCCCGGAGTGGTGCGGTTCGGGCGCTACCCGTTATCCGATTTTGACATCACGAGCCCCCTGAATGGCTCAGACCGAATGGCAAGATGCCGTAATCGCACGAGGTCGCGACACTCGAAGGCGTGTGTTCTCGTCGACCTGCGGCGCCGCCGGTTCCCACCGGCGGCCCACCCATCGGCATCTCCACCCGTCCGCCGGAGGAACCCACCATGACCGCAAGCACCACCCGTCGTACCACCCCCGCGCGCTCCCGTCTTGCGGCGGTCGGCGCGATCGCGGTCGCTGGCACACTGCTTCTCACCGGCTGCGGTGACCAGACCAAGGACAAGGGCGCCGTCGACTCGACGTCCGAGGACAAGGCCCCGCTGGCCGACAAGCTTCCCCAGACGATCCGCGACAAGGGCGTCATCAAGGTCGGTTCGGACATCGCCTACGCGCCGGTCGAGTTCAAGGACGACTCCGGCAAGGTGGTCGGTATCGACCCCGACATCGCGGCCGCGATGGGCAAGCAGCTCGGCGTCACCTTCGAGTTCGAGAACGCCACCTTCGACACGCTCATCGGCGGTCTCGCCTCCAAGCGCTACAACGTGGCGATGTCGGCGATGACCGACACCAAGGACCGGCAGGAAGGCGTCGACGGCGACACCGGCAAGAAGGTCGGCGCGGGTGTCGACTTCGTCGACTACTTCACCGCGGGCGTCTCGCTGTACACCAACAAGGGTGACGACCAGGGGATCAAGACCTGGGACGACCTCTGCGGCAAGACCATGGCCGTGCAGCGCAACACCTTCTCCCACGACCTCGCCAAGGACCAGGCGAAGAAGTGCACGGACGCCGGCGAGCAGGCCCTGAAGATCGAGCCCTTCGACACCAACCCCGAGGCCGAGACCCGGATGCGCTCCAAGGGCGCGGACGTCGTCTCCGCCGACTTCCCGATCGCCGCGTACTCGGTGAAGAACTCCGGCGGCGGCAAGTACTTCGAGGTCGTCGGCGGCCAGGTCGAGGCGGGCCCGTACGGCATCGCCGTCGCCAAGGGCAACGACGAACTGCGTGACGCGCTCCAGGCGGCCGTCCAGGCCATCATCGACAACGGCGACTACCAGAAGATCGTCGACAAGTGGGGTGTCGCGGACGGCGCGATCACCGAGGCCAAGATCAACGGCGGTTCCTGAACGCCCGTTCGACTCGGCTCTGAAAGGCTCCACCCGTGACTGTTGACGTCAACAAGACGGACGGTCCCGGCGCGACGCCCGCCGCCGGGCCGGAGGCCATCAAGGCCATTCCGGTCCGGCACCCCGGGCGGTACGTGTCCGCGGCCGTCGCACTCGCCCTGCTGGGCTCGGTCGTCTACGCCTTCGCGCAGGCCAAGATCAACTGGGGCGCGATCCCCGACTACTTCTTCGACGACCGGATCCTGCACGGTGTCGGGAACACCCTGCTCCTGACCGTGCTGTCGATGGTGATCGGCATCGCCGGCGGCATCCTGCTCGCCGTGATGCGCCTGTCGAAGAACCCGGTGACCTCGTCCCTCGCCTGGTTCTACATCTGGTTCTTCCGCGGCACCCCGGTCCTGGTCCAGCTCTTCGTCTGGTTCAACCTCGGCCTGGTCTTCGAGTACATCAACCTCGGTCCGATCTACAAGGACTACTGGGCGTCCTTCATGACGCCGCTGCTGACGGCGCTGCTCGGCCTGGGCCTCAACGAGGCCGCCTACATGTCCGAGATCTGCCGGGCCGGCCTGCTCTCGGTCGACGAGGGCCAGACCGAGGCGTCGCACGCCCTCGGCATGAGCCACACGAAGACGCTGCGCCGGATCGTCGTTCCGCAGGCGATGCGGGTGATCGTGCCGCCCACCGGCAACGAGGTCATCAACATGCTGAAGACGACCTCGCTCGTCTCGGCGGTGCAATTCGCCGACCTCTTCCAGGAAGCCAAGGACATCGGCCAGAACTCGGGCTCACCGGTGGAGATGTACTTCCTCGCCGCCGCCTGGTACCTGATCATGACCTCCATCCTGAGCGTGGGCCAGTACTACGTGGAGCGCCACTACGCCCGCGGAGCGGTCCGCACGCTGCCGCCGACGCCCCTGCAGCGTCTGAAGGCCGCCTTCCTCCCGACGCGCCGCCCGAAGGGAGGCATCGCATGAGCGAGAAGCCGAGCAAGACCGACGGTGCCCGCGTGCGGGACTCCTCCGTCCCCATGGTCAAGGCGGAGGGCGTCCACAAGTCCTTCGGCTCCGTGGAAGTCCTCCAGGGCATCGACCTGGAGGTGAAGACCGGTGAGGTGTTCTGCCTCATCGGCCCCTCCGGCTCCGGCAAGTCCACCTTCCTCAGGTGTATCAACCACCTGGAGAAGATCAACGCCGGGCGTCTTTACGTCGACGGTGATCTGGTCGGCTACCGCCAGAAGGGCGACAAGCTCTACGAGCTGAAGGACAGCGAGGTCGCCCTCAAGCGCCGGAACATCGGCATGGTCTTCCAGCGCTTCAACCTGTTCCCGCACATGACCGCCGTCGAGAACGTCATGGAGGCGCCGGTCCAGGTCAAGGGCGTGAGCAAGGCGCAGGCCAAGGAGCGGGCGACGCAGCTTCTGGAGCGGGTGGGCCTCGGCGACAAGGCCCGGAACTACCCGTCGCAGCTCTCCGGCGGCCAGCAGCAGCGCGTCGCGATCGCGCGGGCGCTCGCCATGGACCCCAAGCTGATGCTCTTCGACGAGCCGACCTCGGCACTGGACCCGGAGCTGGTCGGTGACGTCCTCGACGTCATGCGCGACCTCGCCGAGTCCGGTATGACGATGGTCGTCGTCACCCACGAGATGGGCTTCGCCCGCGAGGTGGGCGACAGCCTGGTCTTCATGGACGGCGGCGTGGTGGTCGAGTCGGGCAACCCGCGCGACGTCCTGACCGACCCGCAGCACGAGCGCACGAAGGCGTTCCTGTCCAAGGTGCTCTGAGCGCGGTCCCGCGCACGGCGAAGGGGCGGTACGGAATCCTCGTACCGCCCCTCGCCCATGTGCTACTTCACGGCCAGCAGCAGGGTGTCCGACGGCGAGCACCACACCGGCCGCGCCTCGCCGAACCCCTTCTCGCGCAGCACGCGCGCGTGCCACGCCGGGGCCGGCATGTCGCCGTCGGCGTGCTCGCCGTAGATCTCGAAGCGGCGGGCCGTGGGGCCGGCGAGGACCGGGTCCTGCGCGGCGAGCTGCCACCAGTCGGCCCAGTCGACGGCGCCGTCCGCCCTGGCCCGGTCCATGCGCGCGTGGCGCAGCGCCCGCTCCGCCGCGTTGATCCGGGGCGTGGTGTCGTCGATCATGTGGTCCGCGTTCATGAAGACACCGCCGTCGCGGACGAGCCCCGCGATGTGCCCGTAGAGGTCCGCGAGGGGTTCCCGGTGCAGCCAGTGGAGAGCGGTCGCGGTCAGGACGGCGTCGTAGGAGTCGTACGGCAGTTTCGCCGGCCACTCGGGGTCCTTGAGGTCGGCCGTCACGAAGGAGACCCGCTCGTCCCCCGCGAAGGTGCCCTCGGCGATGGCGAGCAGTGCCGGGTCCAGGTCGACGCCGGTGCTGGTGGCGTCGGGGAACCGGTCGAACAGCCGGGCGGTGATGCTGCCCGTGCCGCAGGCGAGGTCGAGCACGCGCGGCGCGGTGCCGGCGAGGGCCTCCACCATGTCGAGCATGATCCGGAAGCGTTCCTCACGGTCCGGCATGTACCACTCCTGCTGCCGGTCCCAGCTCCTCTGCCAGGCCTGCCAGTCGGTGGCCGCCGTGGTGGTGTCCGCGTCCGTCATGGGGCGCCTCCTCGCATACGTCCCGTAATACCCTGGGTGCGGAATCGTCCATTACAAAACCGCGCTCCTGACGATAGATTCCCTGCGTAAGGACTACAAGTGGAACTGGCCTATTACTCCGATTACGCCGTACGCCTCGTCAACACCGAGGAACCGGCCCGGGGAAGGACGCGCTGACCTCGGTGGAGGCCGTGCGGGAGCTGTTCGGCGCGAACCAGTCGGCCGCCCGGCGCGCCGCCGACGCCGATGTGACCCGGTTCCGCTCGGTCCGGGCCCGGCTGCGCTCGGTGTTCGAGGCGGCGGACGGCGGCGACGAGACCCTCGCGGTCGACCTGCTGAACTCCCTGCTGCTGGAGTTCCCGGTCAGCCCGCAGATCTCCGGCCACGACTTCCGTGACGACGACGGCCGCCCGCTGTGGCACATGCACCTCGCCGACCATCCGTCCAACGCGACCGCCGGCTATGCCGCCATCGCCGCGATGGGACTGGCCTTCCACCTCACCGAGTACGGCGTCGACCGCCTCGGCCTGTGCGAGGCGGCGCCGTGCCGCAACGCCTACCTGGACACCTCGACCAACCGCTCCCGCCGCTACTGCTCCGACCGCTGCGCCACCCGCGCCAACGTGGCCGCCTACCGCGCCCGCAAACGCCTGGAGGCCGACCGGCCGGAGAAGGAGAGCACCGGCCGGGCCGAGGACAGCGCCCAGCCGACCACGGCCAGCGGCGAACGCCTCTCGGAGCCGCGCGGCCGGTAGCGGAAGCGGACCCGGCCGAGCACCAGCTCGTCCGGCACCACCCCGTAGTCGGTGCTGTCGCCGCCCGCGAACCTGTTGTCCCCGAGCACCCACCATCCTCCGTCGCGCCGCTCGGCGGCCCGCTTGACGACGAGCAGGTCCTGCTGGAACGGATGCCGCAGCACGATCACGTCCCCGCGTCTGACCCGGGCCCCGTAGTGCACCAGGAGCAGGTCCCCGTGGTGCAGCGTGGGCACCATGGACGGCCCGGTCACCTCGGCCACCCCGAAGGGCAGCGGCGCCCTCGCCCGCTCGGCGTCCTGCGACAGCTCCGGCATCACCCGGCACCTCCCCGGTTCGTCCTCCACCAGTCTCAGTCTCACCCCGGACTTTTGTCCTAAGCCCGCGGGGGCCCCCGCGAAAACCCGTCCGTCACGGAGTAATGTCCAGTGTGAGAAGACGATCACGAGGAAGGAAACGCTCCATGCTTTCCCGCCTGTTTGCCCCCAAGGTCAAGGTCAGCGCCCACTGCGACCTGCCCTGCGGCGTGTACGACCCGGCCCAGGCCCGCATCGAGGCGGAGTCGGTGAAGGCCGTCCAGGAGAAGATGGCCGGTAACGACGACCCGCATTTCCAGGCCCGCGCCACGGTCATCAAGGAGCAGCGCGCCGAGCTGGCGAAGCACCACGTCTCCGTGCTGTGGAGCGACTACTTCAAGCCCCCGCACTTCGAGAAGTACCCGGAGCTGCACCAGCTGGTCAACGACGCCCTGAAGGCCCTCTCGGCCGCCAAGGCGTCCACGGACCCGGCGACCGGCCAGAAGGCCCTGGACTACATCGCCCAGATCGACAAGATCTTCTGGGAGACCAAGAAGGCCTGACCTCTGGCTAGGGACTCTGACCTGCGGTTTCGCTGGTCATGTCGCCTACCGGTCCGCACCCGGTCCACAGACCGCCGAGCACGGCGTCCATGACGGACCGGGTGCGGTCTTCTTGGCCCGGCCGTAGCCCGGCCTGGCTTTTGGCATTCTGCTCCGCCAAGTTTCCTTCATCTGGCACAGCACTGGCTGCGAGATCAGGCATGCGCGGTCGCCGCCGTACGCAACGAAGCGCCTCGCCGACCAGGAGGTAACCGACCGTCCCCGGTATGCCGATGAGCGCGTCGACGGGCTTGGCCTCACCTCGAGCGACTGGCAGCCAATCGTCAATCACCTCACACCTGCGGTGGGGCAGGCGCGACACCTGAGGGGTGAGGCCTTCTTGTCTCCTAGTAATCGGCCAGGTGAGTGACCAGCGGCGATGGTGGCTGCAGGTCGCTGACCTGGCCCGCCCGGATACCCCGGCCGGGCCGTTCGGCTTTCCGGGGTCGCTCCGGAGGACCCGGGGCAAGGCCGACGGGACCTGCGAGGTGGCGGGTCGACGGGTCACCGGCTCTGCCATCTGCGGGGCTGACGGGCCTCCCGTACGGCTGACCCGTCGCGTGGGCCGTGGGAGTCTGGAGGGGTGGAGCTGGAGGATCTGGTGCGGTTGCGGCGGGCCCGGGACCGGATGGACCGGGAGTATGCCGAGCCGCTCGATGTCGCGGAGCTGGCGCGGACGGCGTTGATGTCGGCCGGGCACTTCCAGCGGAGTTTCCGCGCGGCGTACGGGCAGACGCCGTACGCCTATCTGATGACCCGGCGTATCGAGCGGGCCAAGGCGTTGCTGCGGCGGGGCGATCTCTCGGTGACGGAGGTGTGTCTCGCGGTGGGGTGTACGTCGCTGGGGTCGTTCAGCTCGCGGTTCACGGAGCTGGTCGGGGAGACGCCGAGCGCGTACCGGGCGCGGTCGCACGAGGAGAGCGCGGTCATTCCGCCGTGCGTGGCGCGGATGTACACCCGGCCCGTCCGGGGCAAGCCGCGGGTTGATCCGAGCGAAACCTTTTAGCGTGGGTTCATGGACACAGGAAACGACGTACGGCTCGCGCAGTGTTTCATCGCCGTCGACGACCACGACAAGGCGCTGGCCTTCTACCGTGACGTGCTGGGACTCGAGGTCCGTAACGACGTGGGGTTCGAGGGGATGCGCTGGGTGACGGTCGCCTCGCCGGAGCAGCCGGACGTGGAGATCGTCCTGGAGCCGCCCGCCGCGAACCCGGACGCCTCCCCGGCGACCGGCAGGCGATGGCGGAGCTGCTGGCCAAGGGCATGCTCCGCGGGGTCAACTTCACCACCGCCGACTGCGACGCCCTCTACGAGCGCGTCCGGGAGGCCGGTGCGGATGTGCTCCAGGAGCCGGTGGACCAGCCGTACGGGGTGCGTGACTGCGCGTTCCGCGACCCGGCCGGGAACATGCTGCGCTTCATGGAACGCCCACGCGGGTGAGCATCCGCTGGATGTACGCCTTCATCGACCGGCCCGCTTCGGGGGCCGGTCGGGGCGGGCGCGTTCTGGACGGCAGTCACGGGACGCGGCTGCCCCGACCCAGCGGTGCTCACGGGGAGTTCGCGACCCTGGTGGCGGAGGGTGCGGACGCCTGCGCGGGGATGCAGCGGATCATGTCCGGGCCGGGCGGCGCTCATCCCGAGGAGTTCGGGGCCGTGGCCGCGTTCTGGTCCGCTCTCTCCCAGACGGCAGGCGGGACGGGTTCCGTCTCGTCTTGCAGCCACAGGGTCAGTCCGCCGCCGACGATCACGACGGCCACCCAGACGCCCACACCCCAACGCCACACCACGCGACCACGCTACCCCTGAGTGGGGGCCGCGTCCGTGGTGTCGGGCTCCTCCGCCTCGAGGTCCGGTGATCGCTCGCACTTCGGGTTGTGGCAGGGGCCGTGCTCCCACACCGGTACCCATGCGCCCAGCGTCTTGTGGCGCCGTACCACCGTCTCCACCGGCTGTCCGCAGGCGGGACAGACGGGCTGTTCGCTGTCCATGCCCTCAGGGTAGGCCCGGAGGGCGTTCAGCGCTTCCTGCTGTACGTCCGCACCAGCACGCCGTTGCCGAACGTGCGCACCGACTCCAGCGCGAACTGCGTGATCGAGAAGCCGGCGGCGAACATCGGCATGCCGGAGCCCTGCACGATGGGATACGTCTTGATGATCAGCTCGTCGATCTCGTCGAGCAGTTCGCCGGCGATCCCCGCCCCGCCGCACAGGTAGACGTCGTACGCGCTGTCCTCCGCCTTCAGCGCGCGCACCCGGCCGAGCAGGTCGTCCGCGATGATCTCGACATGGGGATCGGGCGACTCCCCCAGCGTGCGGGAGGCGACGTATTCGCGCAGGTGGGCGAAGGGGCTGGTGACGCCCTCCTTCAGGGCCACGTCGTAGCTGGCCCGGCCCTGGACGATCGTGTCGAACCGCTTGTTCGGCAGGTGGTCGATGTTCATCTGCCGGCGGCCGGGGGTCGCGATGGTCTCCGGGTACTCCGCCGCGAGGAACCCGAAGAACTCCTCGTCGACGAAGGCGTACATCGCCGCCGCGTCACCCTGCGGGTCGCCGATGAAGCCGTCGATGGAGCAGGCGATGTAGTACGTGAGCTTGCGCAACGCGGTCTCTTTCCGTGGACTGCCCTTCCGAACAACTCCATTTGTAGTACTCCAGCTGTAGTGGTGCAAGGAATTCACTGGTTCAGCAACAAGTGAGTGAGAGCGTTCCGCATCGCGGTGGCCCGGTGATCAGGGCTCGCGGTGTGCGCGGCCCGTCGCCGTACGGCGGACCATACGGATGTGCCGTACGGCGATGACCAGGAACAGGGCCACGATCAGGGCCGGAACCGTGACGATCACACCGAGGACGACGGCCGCCGCCGCTGCCGCCACCGGGCCGGCGACGGTCAGGGCGGCGACCGTGCCGCGGGCGCGGTGGGCGGCGGACAACAGGGTGTGCCGCAACTGCGCCCACTGCCGGGCCGCCTCCCGCCGCTCACCCGCGCGCCGCACGGCGGCGTCGGTCCACAGGGCCGCGGCGGCCGTACCGCCCACGGTCACCACGGCCGCCGGCATCCACCACGCCGTCGCCACGAGCAGCACCGTGGCGACCGCCGCGAGCGTGCCCCAGGCGGTCAGGCAGGCGATCGCCGAGGTACGGCGGGACAGCGGCCGGTCCGGTCCAGCGCGCAGATCGGTGAGGGCCGGCAGGTACCAGACCGATCCGGCGGCCGTCACCGCCGCGCACCCCAGGGCCAGTACGGGCTGCGGCACGGCTCACCTCGCCGATTCGAGCGCGGCGATCTCGGGGTGGTGCAGATCGAACGCCGGGGACTCGCTGCGGATCCTGGGCAGGGTGGTGAAGTTGTGCCGCGGCGGCGGGCAGGAGGTCGCCCATTCCAGGGAGCGGCTGTACCCCAGGGGTCGTCGACGCCGACCGGCTTGCCGTACTTGGCCGTCTTCCAGATGTTGTAGAAGAACGGCAGGACCGACAGGCCCAGCAGGAACGACCCGATGGAGGAAAGGGTGTTGAGGGCGGTGAAGCCGTCGGCGGCGAGGTAGTCGGCGTAGCGGCGCGGCATGCCCTCGACGCCCAGCCAGTGCTGGACCAGGAAGGTCAGGTGGAAGCCCGCCGTCAGCGTCCAGAAGGTGATCTTGCCGAGGCGTTCGTCGAGCATCTTGCCGGTGAACTTCGGCCACCAGAAGTGGAATCCGGCGAACATCGCGTACACCACCGTGCCGAAGACGGTGTAGTGGAAGTGCGCCACCACGAAGTACGTGTCGGAGACGTGGAAGTCCAGCGGGGCGAGGCCAGGATGACGCCGGTCAGGCCGCCGAAGAGGAACGTGATCAGGAAGCCCACCGTCCACAGCATCGGCGTCTCGAAGCTCAGCGAGCCCTTCCACATGGTGCCGATCCAGTTGAAGAACTTCACCCCGGTCGGGACCGCGATCAGCATCGTCATGAAGGCGAAGAACGGCAGCAGCACACCGCCGGTGACATACATGTGGTGGGCCCATACGGTCACCGAGAGGCCGGCGATCGCGATGGTCGCGCCGATCAGGCCCATGTGGCCGAACATCGGCTTGCGGGAGAAGACCGGGATGACCTCGGAGATGATCCCGAAGAACGGCAGCGCCAGGATGTACACCTCGGGATGGCCGAAGAACCAGAACAGGTGCTGCCACAGCAGCGCCCCGCCGTTGGCCGAGTCGAAGATATGACTGCCGAACTTACGGTCGCACTCCAGCGCGAACAGCGCCGCCGCCAGCACCGGGAAGACGATCAGCACGAGGAGCGCCGTCAGCAGCACGTTCCAGGTGAAGATCGGCATGCGGAACATCGTCATACCGGGGGCGCGCATACAGATGATCGTGGTGATGAAGTTGACCGCGCCCAGGATCGAGCCGAAGCCGGAGAGCGCCACACCCATGATCCACAGGTCGGCGCCGATACCCGGTGAGTAGACCGCGTTCGACAGCGGGGCGTACAGGAACCAGCCGAAGTCGGCGGCCCCTCCCGGGGTGAGAAAACCGGCGGCGGCGATCGAGGAGCCGAACAGGAACAGCCAGAACGCCAGCATGTTCAGCCGGGGAACGCCACGTCGGGCGCGCCGATCTGCAGCGGCATGATCCAGTTGGCGAAGCCCGTGAACAGCGGCATCGCGAACATCAGCAGCATGATCGAACCGTGCATCGTGAACGCCTGGTTGAACTGCTCGTTGGACATGATCTGCAGCCCCGGCCGGGCCAGCTCGGCGCGCATCATCAGCGCCATGACCCCGCCGACGATGAAGAACACGAACGCGCTGACCAGGTACAGCGTGCCGATCTTCTTGTGGTCGGTGGTCGTCAGCCAGTCCACCCACGCGGTCCGGCGCGCGGCGGCGCCGGTCACCTCGCGCGACGCCGGACGCGGCCGCTCACCCGCCGCGGCCGTCTCGTGCTCCATGCGTATCTCGTCCACCGGACGTCTTCCTCCCCATGCCGTTTCGCGCGCCCATGATCGACGGCGGGGAGAGGCTTCCGCTTGGGTCGAAGGGTCCCGCATACGGCCCGGGGCAGGGACCGAAGGTCCCTGTTCCTTGGTTCAGCCCGCCGTTCCGGGTACGGGCAGCGGCGCCCTCGCGGCCCCCATGGGCCACACGATCTCCACGGGGACACCTCGTGCGCGGGCGTAGGTCACCAGGTGGGCGGTGGCGTCGCGGCCGTTGGACGGGGAACCGTCCCAGACCGCCAGAAGGAGGCGGCTGGAGGCGACCAGCCGCTCGTCCGCGCCGATGCAGGAGTCGCGGTCCGTCGGGTCGTAGGCCAGCAGGCGCACGCGGTCGGCGAGGGTCAGCAGCTCGCCGGTCGCCCTCCGGTCCTGCGGGGCCGGCATGGCGGGCATCCCGGTGCGCGTGGGGATCACCAGCGCCAGCGGCCATCCCGCCGCCCGCGCGGCCCGGCCGAACGCCAGGGTGTTCCCGCGCCGGTCCGCACCATGGCCCGGACCGGGGCGAGCCACCGCGCCAGCCGGGTCCGCAGCGCGAACTCCACCAGCGGAAGCGTGTCCGGGGCCAGATCCGCGTGCCCCACCACCGCGATGTCCCCGCCCGTCCCGCTGTCGTCGTCCTCCGCTGTACTCATCTCACCCGCCGGCCTCGTCGTCCGTCACCCGCCGGGTCCCTCGGTACGGGCGACGGGCGCTACCGCGAGCCAGTGAACTCCGGGCGGGCGCCGACGGGCAGGGCCGAAGGTCCTTTCGAGGTCCCGGACCTCCGGCGGACTGCCGGTCCCTCAGGCGGCGATGCGGGGTGCGCGCCACCCGGGCCACAGGTGCGGGCCGTTCGGAAGGACCTTCCGCTCACGGGCCGGATCCAAGCCGGGGCGCCGATACCGCCGGACGCCGCGGTCGCTGCTCCGGTTGGCGGCACCCATGCCTGCCCTTTCCCCTCAATCGCTCCCGCACTTCCGGGCGTTGGGCCGTCGTGGAGAGGCGGGTCCCGCACATCGTGGGGAAGTGCGGGGCCCGCCGGCCGGAGCCACGGGGCCGTGCGGAGTCAGGGCCGCACGGCATGCCGTGGTTCCGGGACCGGGGACGGCCGCCGGGCCGTCAGGTACTGCGCCGGGTCACGAACTCGGCCAGGGCGAGCAGTCCGCCCGCCCGCTCCGGGTCGGGCACCGCGCGGGCCACCTCCTGCATCGCCCGGGCCATCCGGTCGGCCGCCTGGGCCTGCGCCCAGTCCCTGCCGCCCGCCAGCTCCACGGCCAGGGCCATCCGCTCCAGGTCCTCCCCTTCCGACGCGGAGCCTCGTACAGGGCGGCGAGTTCCGCGGCCTGCGGGGTCCCGGAGGTGAGCGCGGCGACCACCGGGAGCGACTTCTTGCGGGCGGCCAGGTCCGCGCCGGCCGGTTTGCCGGTGCGCCGGGGATCACCCCATATGCCGATCACGTCGTCGATGAGCTGGAACGCCAGTCCGGCCTCCCGGCCGAACGCGTCCATCGCCGTCACGTCCGCCTCGTCGGCGTCCGCGTACAGCGCCCCGATCGCGCAGGCGCAGCCCAGCAGCGCGCCGGTCTTGGCCTCGGCCATGGCGAGGGTCTCGGCGAGGGTGACCTCGCCGGGGCCCCGTTGCTCCATGGCCGTGTCGACGTGCTGCCCCGCGCACAGTTCGATGACGCAGTCGGCGAGCCGGGCGGCCGCCGCCGAGGCCGCCGGATGGGGGTCCTCGGCGAGCAGTCGCAGGGCGAGCGCCTGGAGGGCGTCCCCGGCGAGGATCGCGTCGGCGTCCCCGAACACCGTCCACGCGGTGGGACGGTGGCGGCGGGTGGCGTCCCGGTCCATCACGTCGTCGTGCAGCAGCGTGAAGTTGTGGACCAGTTCCACGGCGGCCGCGGCCCGGACGGCGGCCGACCGGGCCACGGGCCCGCCCAGGGCGGACGCCGCGGCGAGCACCAGGCCGGGACGGATCGCCTTGCCCGAACCGCCCCCGGCCGGAGTGCCGTCGGCCTGCTCCCAGCCGAAGTGGTAGAGCGCGACGCGGCGCATCGGGGCGGGCAGCGAACCCATGGCGGCCCGCAGCACCGGGTCGACCGCGGCCCGTGCCCGCTCCAGCAGCATCGCCGCCTCGTGCCCGTCACCGGGCCGCTGCTCCGGTACCGCCGGTGGGCCGGCCGTGCTCTGCGTCGTAAGCCCCGTCTTCGGCTCCGTGATGGACTCCGTCATCGGCTTCCCCCTGGGACCGGCTCGCCGGAGGAGCGGCGGGATCGCGCTTCCGCCCCCTTCAAGCGCGTACCCCCCTGATGTACCCGCCCTGACGGGCGGGGACACGGCGTGCGGTGCGGAAGCGGGCGGAGGGTCACCGCCAACGGCCGATCTCGACGTTCTCCAGGACGCCGAGCGCGTCCGGTACCAGGACCGCGGCCGAGTGGTAGGCCGTGACCAGGTACTTGATGATGGCCTGTTCGTTGATGCCCATGAACCGCACGGACAGACCCGGCTCGATCTCGTCGGGGATGCCGGCGGCCCGCAGCCCGATGACGCCCTGGTCCTCCTCCCCGGTACGCAGGGCGATGATGGAGGTCGTACGGGCCTCGGTCACCGGGATCTTGTTGCAGGGGTAGATGGGCACGCCCCGCCAGGTGGGGATGCGGTTGCCGCCCACGTCGAGGGTCTCCGGGACGAGTCCCCGCCTGTTGAGCTCACGCCCGAACGCGGCGATCGCGCGGGGGTGGGCGAGCAGCATCCTGGTCCCGCGCCGCCTGCTGAGCAGTTCGTCCAGGTCGTCGGGGCTCGGCACGCCCGCGTGCGGCTGGATCCGCTGGTCGTACTCGCAGTTGTGGAGCAGGCCGAAGTCGCGGTTGTTGACGAGTTCGTGCTCCTGGCGCTCCTTCAGCGCCTCGACGGTCAGCCTGATCTGCTGTTCCGTCTGGTTCATGGGCTGGTTGTAGAGGTCGGCCACGCGGGTGTGGATGCGCAGCACGGTCTGGGCGACGCTGAGTTCGTACTCGCGGGGCCTGGCCTCGTAGTCGACGAAGGTGTGCGGGATGTCCGGTTCGCCGCTGTGGCCGGCGGCGAGGTCGATCTCCTTCTCGCCGAACTTGTTGGTGCGCTGCCCGGGGACGGTGCTCCGCCGGCGCAGGTGGTCGCGAAGGGTCTCCGACCGCTCGGCGACCTGCTGGACGGCGTCCCGCGGCAGCACCAGCACGGTGCAGGCGGTGAGGCTGCGGGCGGTGTACTCCCAGACGGCGTCGTCGCTCAGGAGCGCGTGTTCGCCGAAGTAAGCGCCGCCGGCCAGGACCCCGAGGGACTCGTCCTCCCCGTAGGGGCCGGTGCCGACCCGCTCCACCCTGCCGTGCGCCAGCAGGTACACCTCGTCGGCCGGGCTGCCGAGGGAGGCGATGACCTGGCCGGCCGCGATCTCCCGCTGACGGCAGCGGGCGGCCAGCTCGGTCAGCACCTCCTCGTCCTCATAGGACCGCAGAACCGGCAGTTCGCCCAGTTCCGCCGGGATGATCTCGACTCGGTCGCCGGTCTTCACGAACGTGATCCGGCCATCCCCGACGGCGTAGGTGAGCCGCCTGTTGACACGGTATGTACCGCCCTGTACGTCGACCCAGGGCAGCATGCGCAGCAGCCAGCGGGAACTGATCTCCTGCATCTGCGGCACGGACTTGGTCGTGGTGGCCAGGTTCCGCGCCGCCGCGGTGCCGAGGCTCTGCTGCTGCCTGGCCTGATCCGTACGGACCTCTTCGCCTGTCGACATGAGAATCGCCCTCCCCAATGGTGATCCCACTCCCGGCCGCGCCGGGGTGGCCTTGCGCGATCAAGCCTTCCTCACGCAGCGTGCGCGCACCATTACACGATCGAGCGGGGTTGGATCTTGGGAGAGCTGGGCAGAGAGGGGCGCTCGTGCGATGGCGCCGTAGCGGAAGAAGATTGTCCGGATCGGCTCGCACAGAAGACTGACGAGTAGTTGAACGCGCTCCATTTAGGTATACGCCGGGGTAGCAGGCGGTTGCGAACGGCGGCCGCCGCCCGGCACGAAGGAGGGCGGTCATGGCCCCACCCATGTCCGCGAGCGCGTTCCTGCGCGCTCTCAAGGCGGAAGGACTCACCGTCGTCGAGGTCGGCGACTGGCGCGACCACAACCGCAACCACAAGGGGCCCTGGGGCCCGGTCCACGGCGTGATGATCCACCACACGGTGACCAAGGGCAGCGCCCGCACGGTCGACATCTGCCGCAACGGCTACGAGGGGCTGCCCGGCCCCTCTGCCACGGCGTCATCACCAAGGACGGCCGGGTCCACCTCGTCGGCTACGGCAGGGCCAACCACGCGGGGCTCGGCGACGACGACGTGCTCCGCGCGGTGATCGCCGAGAAGGGCTGCCGGCGGACAACGAGGCCAACACCGACGGCAACCGGCACTTCTACGGCTTCGAGTGCGAGAACCTGGGCGACGGCGAGGACCCTGGCCGGCGGCGCAATTGGAGGCCATCGAGAAGGCGGCGGCCGCCGTGTGCCGGTACCACGGCTGGAACGAGCGGTCGGTGATCGGGCACATGGAGTGGCAGCCGGGGAAGGTGGACCCGCGCGGGTTCACGATGGCCTCGATGAGGAAGCGCGTCGGCGACCGGCTGAAGTGACGGGCGGCGACCACCGGCCGAAATAGCGGGCGGCGACCACCGGCTGAAATAGCGGGCGGGCGCGACGGCGCACGGCCCGGGCGGCGACAACCCGTCGGAAACTGTCGCTCGCTCCCCTGGGGCCCCGGCCGGCCCGCTCCTAGCGTGGTGCACCGTCCCCTTCGGTCCCAGGAAAAGGCCTCGCCATGCAGTACGTCGCCCCGGTCGGCATCGGTGTCCTCTACGCCCTGCTGATGTCCCTCGTCCGCGAACCGCACCGGCGGCGCCTGAACGCGATCATGGTCGCCGGTGCGGGCGCCGCCTACCTCAGCGGCGGCGGGCTCGGCGGCTGGGAGTTCGCCTTCACGGCGCTGGTCACCTATGTCGCCTTCCGCGGTCTGGACTCCTGGACGTTCATCGGCGTCGGCTGGCTGCTGCACACCGCGTGGGACGTCGTCCACCACCTCAAGGGCAACCCGATCATCCCGTTCGCCCCCACCTCGTCCCTGGGCTGTGCGATCTGCGACCCGGTGATCGCGCTGTGGTGCCTGTGGGGCGGCCCCTCCCTGATCGACGTGGTGCGCGGCCGCCGTCGGAGCCGCGCGGAGCCGGGGGCGACAATGGCCCTGTGACCGGCCCCGACACCCCGACCCCCGTGGCGCCCTCGCGGGCCTGCGTCCGCGGCTGCCGTCTCCGCTGCAGGAGGTCGTGGACGAGCGGTTCGAGCGGCACGGGGTACGGCTGCTGCTGAAGCGGGACGATCTGATCCACCCCGAGCTGATCGGCAACAAGTGGCGCAAGCTCGCGCCGAACCTCGCCGGGGCGGCCGGGCGCACCGTGCTCACCTTCGGCGGCGCGTACTCCAACCATCTGCGGGCCACGGCCGCGGCCGGCCGCCTCCTCGGCCTGCGCACGGTCGGCGTGGTGCGCGGGCAGGAACTCGCCGGCCGCCCGCTCAACCCCTCGCTGGCCCGGTGCGCGGCGGACGGGATGCGGCTGCACTTCGTCGACCGGTCGGCGTACCGCCGCAAGAACGAGCCGGAGACCCTGGTGGCCGTGCTCCGCGCGGCGGACGCCGAGGACGCCTACGTCGTGCCCGAGGGCGGCAGCAACCCCGCCGCCGTACGCGGCTGCCGGGCGCTCGGGGAGGAACTGGCCGGCCGGGCCGACGTGGTGGCGGTGGCCTGCGGCACCGGCGGCACGCTCGCCGGACTGGCCGCCGGGCTCGGCGCCGGCACCCGCGCGCTGGGCATACCCGTGCTCAAGGGCGGCTTCCTGGGCGAGGAGATACGGGCCCTGCAGACGGCGGCGTTCGGCGGCCCGCGCGGCGACTGGAGCCTCGACGACCGCTTCCACTTCGGCGGATACGCCCGGACGACCCCGGAATCCGAGGCGTTCGCCGAGGACTTCGAACGCCGCCATGGCGTCCCGGTCGAACGTCTCTATGTCGCCAAGTCGCTCTACGCCCTTGTCACCCTGGCGGAAGAGAACGCGTTCCCGCGCGGGAGCACGCTCGCCGCGGTGATCACCGGCCGGCCCTTCCCCTGAGCGGCTACGTGGCCTCCCGGTAGGCCGCCGCCTCCTCCAGGTCCAGCCGGCGCAGCAGGGTGCGGAGCATCTCGTCGTCGATGTAGCGGGCGTCCCGCAGCCGGACGAAGACCTCACGTTCCGCGCTGATCATCTCCCTGGACAGCCGCCGGTAGGTGTCGTCCACCGACTCCCCGTGACCGGGTTGACCTGCCCGAGCCGTTCCCAGACGGCGTTGCGTCGGCGCTCCAGGACGGTGCGCAGCCGTTCGGCGAGCGGTGCGGGCAGCGTGTTGCGCTCGTCGGCCAGCAGCTCGTCCAGACGCTCCTCGGCGGTCCGGGAGGCCTGCGCCTGGGCGTTGGCCTCGGCCAGCGTCTCGGCCCGCGCGTCGCGTCCGGGCAGCTTCAGGATCCGGATCAGCGGGGGCAGCGTCAGGCCCTGCACGACCAGGGTGCCGATGACGGTGGTGAACGTCAGGAAGAGCAGCAGGTTGCGCTGCGGGAAGTCCTCGCCCTCGGCGGTGACCGGGATCGAGAAGGCGATGGCCAGCGAGACCACGCCGCGCATGCCGGCCCACGCGATGACGAAGGGCACCTTCCAGTCGGGTCTCCCTCGCGTTCCCGGATCCGCGCCGACAGCGTCGGCGGCAGCCAGATCGCCGGGTACACCCAGACGAACCGGATGACGACGACCACCGCGAACACGGCGACCGCCCACCAGGCGGCGTCGACGCCCTGGTACTCGCCGAGCCCCTTCAGGACCACGGGGAGCTGTAGCCCGATGAGCGCGAACACCGCGGACTCCAGGACGAACGCGACCATCTTCCACACGGCGTCCTCCTGGAGACGCGTGGCGAAGTCGACCTCCCACGCGCGGTGTCCCAGGTAGAGCGCGACGACCACGACGGCGATGACACCGGAGGCGTGCACCTGCTCGGCGGCGGCGTACGCGGCGAACGGGATCAGCAGGGAGAGCGTGTTCTGCAGCAGCGCCTCCCGCACGTGGACGCGCAGCCAGTGCAGGGGCGCCATCAGCACCAGGCCGACCGCGACACCGCCGACCGCCGCGAGCAGGAACTCGCCGACTCCCCGGCCCAGGTGGCGCCCTCGCCGACCGCGGCCGCCACGGCGACCCGGAACGCGGTGATCGCGGTGGCGTCGTTCAGGAGGGACTCGCCCTGGAGGATGGTGGTGATCCGGGACGGCAGGCCGACCCTGCGCGCCACCGCCGTCGCCGCTACGGCGTCCGGCGGGGCCACCACGGCGCCGAAGACCAGCGCCGCGGTGAGCGACAGGCCCGGCACGATCAGATACAGCACCCCGCCGACGGCGAAGGTCGCGAACAGCACGTACCCCACCGACAGCAGCGCCACCGGCCGCAGCTGGGCGCGCAGGTCGAGGTAGGAGCTGTCGGTGGCGGCCGTGTACAGCAGCGGGGGCAGGATGAGCGGCAGGACGATGTGCGGGTCGAGCGTGTACGCGGGCACGCCGGGGAGGTAGCTCAGCGCCAGCCCGGCGGCGACGAGCAGCAGCGGGGCGGCACCGGGGTGCGCCGCGCGGCCGCGGCGATCGTGGCGCTGCCCGCCACGAGCAACAGCAGGGGCATCACATCCATGTCGGGCCCACCCTCGTTTTTCCGCGCGGCTCCGCGCGCCGGCGTCGTAATCTGGCAATCATGAAACAGTGCACGCACGCCGACGCGCTGCCGCACCCGGAACCCGTCCCGCTCGGCGAGACGTGTCCGCAGTGCCTGCGGGACGGCACGGATCCGGTGCAGCTGCGCCTCTGCCTCACCTGCGGTCACGTCGGGTGCTGCGACTCCTCGCCGAACCGGCACGCCACGGAGCACCACAAGGAAACCGGCCATCCCGTGATGCGGACCCATGAGCCCGGCGAGGACTGGCGCTGGTGCTTCGTGGACCATGTGCTGGTGTGACCCGGCGTGACTCCGGTGCCGGACGGTTCGACCGTCTGACGTCTGGGTACGTCAATGCGGCGCGCGCTCTTCCCATTTGGGAGCCGCAGACCCCTAGCCACGGAGCGTACTCATAGCTTTACTATGAGTGACAGCCCGGCTCGGGGTCCCGGGGACAGGACCGTCAAGAGCGCGATAGCGTCACCGCTGAACCACGTAGCGCGTTACCCGGGGCGAATCAGGCCCTGCAACGCTTGTACCACCTTGGAGGTGAGGGTGTCCCAGATCGCAGGCGAGCCCGCGACCCAGGACTTCGTGGAAGTCCGGCTGCCGGCCGCGGGGGCCTACCTGTCGGTGCTGCGTACGGCCACGGCCGGCCTCGCGGCCCGTTTGGACTTCACCCTCGACGAGATCGAGGACCTGCGCATCGCGGTCGACGAGGCCTGCGCGATCCTGCTCCAGCAGGCCGTGCCGGGTTCGGTGCTCAGCTGTGTCTTCCGGCTCGTCGACGACTCGCTCGAGGTGACCGTCTCGGCACCGACCACGGACGGTCACGCACCGTCACGGGACACCTTCGCCTGGACCGTGCTGTCCGCGCTCGCGGGCAAGGTCTCCTCCGCCGTGGACGAGGACAAGACCGTGTCGATCAGCCTCTACAAACAGCGCGGCGCGGGACCCGGGCCGGCGTGAGGAGCGAGGACGGGCCGGTGCGGGACGAGGAACGCGGCACTCGGGAGTCGCCGGCCGAGCGGATGCCGGACGGCATCGACGGCATCCCCGAGCAGGCCCGGCCGCATCCGGTGGACGACTCCGCGGAGGCCCTCCCGCCGGGCGGCGGGCAGTCCGGCGGTGCCGCGCGGAGCGTGCCCCGGCCGGACCGGCCGGGGTCGCTCCCGGCCGGGGGCGCTCCCGCCGGGGCCAGGCCGGCGGCGGGGGACGAGGCGAGCGCTCGGGGAAGGGCGACGGGCGGGACGATGAGCGAGCACGAGCGACATGCCGAGGACGAGGCGCCACGGGCACCCGCCGCGCGGGGCGCGCGGAGCACCCCGGCGCCCAGGGCGGACACGCGCACCACAACCCGCAGGACCGCAGCGGGGCGCGCGCCATGTTCCTCGAGCTGCGCGCGCTGCAGGACGGCACTCCCGAGTACGCGGAGCTGCGCAACCGGCTGGTGCGTATGCATCTGCCGCTCGTCGAGCATCTCGCGCGCCGCTTCCGCAACCGCGGTGAGCCGCTGGACGACCTCACCCAGGTCGCCACGATCGGCCTGATCAAGTCGGTCGACCGCTTCGACCCCGACCGGGGCGTGGAGTTCTCGACGTACGCGACCCCGACGGTCGTCGGCGAGATCAAGCGGCACTTCCGCGACAAGGGCTGGGCGGTGCGCGTGCCGCGCCGGCTCCAGGAGCTGCGGCTGGCGCTGACGACGGCCACGGCGGAGCTGTCCCAGCTGCACGGCCGCTCCCCACGGTGCACGAGCTGGCCGAGAAGCTGGCCATCTCGGAGGAGGAGGTCCTGGAGGGCCTGGAGTCCGCGAACGCGTACTCCACGCTGTCCCTGGACGTCCCCGACACCGACGACGAGTCGCCGGCGGTCGCCGACACCCTGGGCGCCGAGGACGAGGCGCTGGAGGGCGTGGAGTACCGGGAGTCGCTCAAGCCGCTGCTGGAGGATCTCCCGCCGCGCGAGAAGCGGATCCTGCTGCTGCGCTTCTTCGGCAACATGACGCAGTCGCAGATCGCCCAGGAGGTCGGCATCTCGCAGATGCACGTCTCCCGGCTGCTGGCCCGCACCCTGGCCCAGCTGCGGGAGAAGCTGCTCGTGGAGGAGTGAGCGCGGGGGCGCTACTTCTCGGCGTGCCCGGGTCCCCGGATGCCGAGGGCCCGGGTCGTCTCGGTATTGATCAGCAGCACCAGCGCGGTGACGGCGACGACGGCGAGGACGATCCCGGCGGGGATGGCCACGCTGTCGGAGTTGAGCAGGTTGTAGGCCACCGGCAGTGCGATGAGCTGCGTGATGACGGCGGGGCCGCGGCTCCAGCTCCGCAGTCCGAACAGCCCGCGCGCGGCGAGCAGCGGGAGCAGGGCGAGCACGATCAGCGTCACTCCGCCGGTGACGGCCTGCTGCCGGTCGTCCGGTTCACCCGTGAGGGCGAGGACCGACATCCACACGCCGCCGGCCATGAGCGCGGCTCCCTCCAGGGCGGCCAGCGCGGCGGCGTACGTCAGCCGGCGCGGGCGGGGTCCGGTGGCGTCCGGTGCGGTGGTGGGGGTCTGCTCACTGCTCACCCCTGAAGGGTAGCCCTCGCCGCGGGCGCGGCCCGTGCGGAGGTTCACGCCCGCGCGTGCCGCTCCGCCCGGCCTCGGTCTGGGCCCGGTACCACTGAGTAGGTACCCTGCACGTCATGCGTGCACTTCTCGTGGTCAACCCGGCGGCAACCACCACCAGTGCGCGCACGCGCGATGTACTGATCCACGCGCTCGCCAGCGAGATGAAGCTGGAGGCGGTCACCACCCAGTACCGCGGCCACGGGCGCGACCTGGGCCGGCAGGCCGCGGAGAGCGACGACATAGACCTCGTGGTGGCGCTCGGCGGCGACGGCACGGTCAACGAGGTCGTCAACGGTCTGCTGCACGCGGGACCCGATCCGGAGCATCTGCCCGGTCTCGCCGTGGTCCCCGGCGGCTCCACCAACGTCTTCGCCCGCGCGCTGGGTCTGCCCAACCAGCCCGTGGAGGCCACCGGCGTCCTGCTGGACGCGCTGCGCGAGGGCCGTGAGCGTACGGTCGGCCTGGGGCTGACCTCGGGCACGCCGGGCTCGGACGACGAGGCCGTACCGGCCCGCTGGTTCACCTTCAACGCGGGACTGGGCTTCGACGCCGGTGTGGTCGGCCGGGTGGAGCAGCAGCGGGAGCGCGGCAGGAAGTCGACCCACGCGCTGTACATGCGCCAGGTCGTCCGTCAGCTGCTCGGCGACCCGCACCGCCGGCGCGGGGTGATCACCCTGGAGCACCCGGGCGACGAACCGGTCACCGATCTGGCGCTGTCCATCGTCTCGAACACGTCGCCGTGGACGTTTCTCGGCAATCGCCCGATCTACGCGTCACCTAAGGCCTCGTTCGATACCGGCCTCGACCTCTTCGGTCTCAGCCGGATGTCCACCGGCGCGGTTGCCCGGTATGGCACGCAGTTGCTCACTTCGTCCCCGGAGCGCGGACCCCATGGCAGGCATGTGGTCTCCCGGCACGATCTGACACGCTTCACCTTGCATTCGAAGGTGCCGCTGCCCCTCCAGATGGACGGTGACCACCTAGGGCTGCGAACCAGCGTGACGTTCACAGGCGTACGCCGTGCACTGCGTGTGATTGTGTGAGCAGAAAGGGCCAAAGTCCTTGCAGTCGAACGTTTAGGCCAGGATCCACCCCATGGAAGTACGGCTGTGACCTAGTCGACACCGAAGAATCAAAAAAAACTTTCCGGAAGGGGTTGTATCCGCCGCCGAGGTTTGCGAGTCTCTTCTTGGCGATCGGGACGGCCCGCAAGACCGGCCTCCACAGATCACCGGAACCCCTCTTCACATCCAAGGACCACGCCAGCGAACCTGGCGGTCGGCCCTTCACTTGTTGAGGGATTCGTGAAAGCGTTCACATTCACAAGCAATCGCATTACATACCTAGGAGAGGTAGCAGCCATGGACTGGCGTCACAACGCCGTTTGCCGCGAGGAAGACCCCGAGCTCTTCTTCCCCATCGGCAACACCGGTCCTGCGCTGCTGCAGATCGAGGAAGCCAAGGCCGTCTGCCGCCGCTGCCCGGTGATCGAGAGCTGCCTTCAGTGGGCGCTCGAGTCCGGTCAGGACAGCGGTGTATGGGGTGGTCTCAGCGAGGACGAGCGTCGCGCGATGAAGCGCCGTGCCGCCCGCAACCGGGCCCGTCAGGCCTCCGCCTGACAACCCACCCCCTGCTGACAGCCTGAGCTTGGCGGCGCGTACAGCGTGTACGCATCTCCCGCCCCCGAGCCGCAGCGCGCAGTTGAGCAAGATGAGCAAGAGCCCCGGCCGCATTCAGCGGTCCGGGGCTCTTCGCCGTCCTGCGCCGCAGCCTCGTCCGTGCTCCCGGCCCGTCCGCACCAGCCGCCCGTCCGCGCTCCCAGCCCGTCCGGAGCCGCCGCCTCGCCCGGGGCCCCGGCCGCGCGCTACTTGTCCGACTGCACCGGGATGTCCAGGATCACCCTGGTCCCCCGCTCCGGCGCCTTCACCATGTCGAACGTGCCGCCCAACTCGCCCTCAACCAGGGTCCGTACGATCTGCAGGCCCAGGTTGCCCGCGGTGTGCGGGTCGAATCCCTCGGGCAGCCCCACCCCGTCGTCCTGCACGGTGACCAGCAGACGGGACTCCTTCGAGGTGCCGCCGCGGACCGCCGACACCTCGACGGTGCCGGTCTCACTCTCCGTGAAGCCGTGCTCCAGGGCGTTCTGCAGCACCTCGGTCAGCACCATCGCCAGCGGAGTGGCGACCTCGGCGTCGAGTATCCCGAAGCGGCCCGAGCGCCGGCCGGTGACCTTGCCCGGGGAGATCTCCGCGACCATCGCGAGCACCCGGTCGGCGATCTCGTCGAACTCCACGCGCTCGTCCAGGTTCTGGGACAGCGTCTCATGCACGATCGCGATGGACCCCACCCTGCGCACCGCCTCCTCCAGCGCCGCACGGCCACGCTCGGACCCGATGCGCCGGGCCTGGAGCCGCAACAGCGCCGCCACCGTCTGGAGGTTGTTCTTCACCCGGTGGTGGATCTCCCGGATGGTCGCGTCCTTGGTGATCAACTCGCGCTCGCGGCGGCGGAGTTCCGTGACGTCGCGGAGCAGCACCAGCGACCCGATGCGGGTCCCCTTCGGCTTCAGCGGGATCGCCCGGAACTGGATCACCCCGTCGTTCGCCTCGATCTCGAACTCGCGCGGCGCCCAGCCGCTGGCCACCTTGGCCAGCGCCTCGTCCACCGGCCCGCGGGACGGCGCCAGTTCGGCGGTGGTCTGCCCGAGGTGATGCCCCACCAGGTCGGCCGCCAGACCCATCCGGTGATACGCGGACAGGGCGTTCGGGGAGGCGTACTGGACGATGCCGTCGGCGTCGAGCCGGATCAGCCCGTCACCGACCCGGGGCGAGGCGTCCATCTCCAGCTGCTGGTGGGCGTACGGGAAGGAGCCGGCCGCGATCATCTGCGCGAGGTCGGAGGCGCTCTGCAGATAGGTGAGCTCCAGCCGGCTCGGGGTGCGCACGGTGAGCAGGTTGGTGTTGCGCGCGATCACCCCGAGGACGCGCCCCTCACGCCGTACGGGGATGGACTCGACCCGTACGGGAACCTCCTCGCGCCACTCCGGGTCGCCCTCGCGCACGATCCGGCCCTCGTCCAGGGCCGCGTCCAGCATGGGGCGGCGTCCGCGCGGGACGAGATGACCGACCATGTCGTCCTGGTAGGAGGTCGGGCCGGTGTTGGGCCGCATCTGGGCGACGGAGACATAGCGGGTGCCGTCGAGGGTGGGGACCCACAGGACGAGGTCGGCGAAGGAGAGGTCGGAGAGCAGCTGCCACTCCGAGACCAGCAGATGGAGCCACTCGAGATCGGTGTCGTCGAGGGCGGTGTGCTGGCGTACGAGTTCGTTCATGGAGGGCACGTCAGCGAGCGTACCCGGGGTCGGTGCCGCCCCAGAGAACACCCGCGGGCCGCGGCGCCTGGGAGGGACCCTCAACCCTCTTCGGCACCGCAGCCCGGAGCAACACCGGCCGCGGGGTGTGCGGCCCCGGTCGGCCGAGGGACGAGGATCCGGGGCAGTCAGGGCAGAGAGCTCCGGTTCCTCGGTTCCGCCTTCCTGTGCGGGGAAGGCAGGCTTGTGTTTCGCCCTGCTACGCATTGTGGACTAGACCACTGCCCCTGTAAATGCGTGGGACGCCGTTCTTTGACGCCGCGCCGCGGTCCGTCCGGACCCGGGCGTCCGCCAGGCAGCCTAACCCGTACGGCCCCCGTACGGGACGGGCCGGTCGCGCCAATTCGGCCGCGCGCGGACCCCGCTCCCGGCCGCCGGTCCGCACGCCCGCTCTGTTAGATTGAGATTGGTCTAAACCACAACACATTACCCGGACCCGCGGACCCTGGGCCCCGTCCCAGTCGAGTCCTCCTGAAGATCGGCAGGCCCACCGTGGAAGTTGTCATCGTTGCGGACGCCAAGGCGGGCGGCGAGCTCATCGCCGAGTCCATGGCGCAGCTCCTGCGGCGCAAGCCCGACGCCGTACTGGGCGTGGCCACCGGATCCACGCCGCTGCCCGTCTACCGGTCGCTGGCCGCACGGGTGCGCTCCGGCGCCGTGGACATCTCCCGGGCGCGCATCGCCCAGCTCGACGAGTACGTCGGACTGCCCGCCGAACACCCCGAATCCTACCGCTCGGTACTGCGGCGCGAGGTGCTGGAGCCCCTCGGGATCGGCATGGACGCCTTCATGGGCCCCGACGGCACCGCCGACGACGTCCAGGGCGCGAGCGAGACGTACGACAGGGAGCTGGCCGAGGCCGGCGGCGTGGATCTCCAGTTGCTCGGGATCGGCACGGACGGGCACATCGGGTTCAACGAGCCGTGCTCCTCGCTCAGCTCCCGTACCCGGATCAAGACACTGACCGAGCAGACCCGGGTGGACAACGCCCGCTTCTTCGACGGTGACATCGACCAGGTTCCGCACCACGTCATCACCCAGGGCATCGGCACCATCCTGGAGGCCCGTCACCTGGTCCTGCTGGCCACCGGCGAGGGCAAGGCGGAGGCGGTCGCCGCGACCGTGGAGGGACCGCTCGCGGCCGTGTGCCCGGCGTCCGCGCTGCAGTTGCACGCACATGCCACCGTGGTCGTCGACGAGGCCGCCGCCTCCAAGCTGAAGCACGCCGACTACTTCCGGCGCACCTTCGCCAGCAAGCCGGAGTGGCAGGGGATCTGACCGCGTCCCGTGGTCTGGACCAGCCCCGGCCCCGGGGTATACAAGGGGATCACGGAGCGTGCGGGGCACACCCCGCCCCGAGCCGTGCCACGATGTCAGCCGCGGCCGATGGGGATGTCGGCCGTTTCGGCACCCGGAGCCGGGAAGGCAGAGCATGAGCACCGAGGTCAGCAGTACGGAGAACGAGGGTGGGACCACGGTCCGTACCGCGCGTGTGCCTAAGTACTACCGGCTGAAGAAGCACCTGCTCGACATGACGGAGACGGCCCCGCCCGGGACACCGGTCCCGCCCGAACGCACCCTGGCGGCGGAGTTCGACACCTCGCGCACCACCGTGCGCCAGGCGCTCCAGGAGCTGGTGGTCGAGGGGCGTCTGGAGCGGATCCAGGGCAAAGGCACCTTCGTGGCCAAGCCCAAGGTCTCCCAGGCGCTCCAGCTCACCTCGTACACCGAGGACATGCGCGCCCAGGGCCTGGAACCCACCTCGCAGCTGCTGGACCTCGGCTACATCACCGCCGACGACCGGCTCGCCGAGCTGCTCGACATCACGGCCGGCGGACGCGTACTGCGCATCGAGCGGCTGCGCATGGCCAACGGCGAGCCCATGGCCATCGAGACCACCCATCTGAGCGCGAAGCGCTTCCCGCGCTGCGCCGCAGCCTGACGAAGTACACCTCCTCTACACCGCCCTCGCCGAGGTGTACGACGTCCATCTCGCGGAGGCCGAGGAGACCATCGAGACGTCCCTGGCCACCCCGCGCGAGGCCGGTCTGCTCGGCACCGACGTCGGCCTGCCGATGCTGATGCTGTCCCGGCACTCGCGGGACCGCGGCGGACAGCCGGTGGAGTGGGTGCGGTCGGTGTACCGGGGGACCGGTACAAGTTCGTCGCGCGTCTGAAGCGCCCCCAGGACTGAGCCCCGACGGACCGAGCCCCGCCTCGCACTCACCTTCGACGGGTCCCCCATAACCGGCGAACCGGGTGGTTGACCCAGTTTTCGTCGCCGTTGCCTCGGCTCGGGCGGCTCCTGGGTACCGCTCTGCGGACGAGGGGTTACGGCCGGACAGTTCCCTGCCCTACATTTCCGCGCACTACCGCCGGTGATCAGTGAGGGGACGGGAACCGTCTGATGTCACAAGCCCCAGAAACCAGAGAAGGGCCGGTGGTGACGCCCACCCGCGTCGTCATCGCCCTCTGTCTCGTCGCACCGTTCGTGGCCCTGTTATGGGTCGGGTCCTACGCGAAGACCGACCCGGTGCTCATCGGCGTCCCGTTCTTCTACTGGTACCAGATGCTGTGGGTGCTGCTCTCCGCCGTCCTGACGATGACCGCGTACAAGCTGTGGCAGCGTGACCAGCGCGCCCGCTCGGCCGCGAAGGGTGGTGCGTCACGGTGAACGACGGCGTCAACGGCGTGGCACTCGCCGTCTTCATCTTCTTCTTCCTGCTGGTCACGGCGATGGGCTTCCTGGCCGCGCGCTGGCGCAAGGCCGAGAACGAGCACAGCCTCGACGAGTGGGGCCTGGGCGGCCGGTCCTTCGGCACCTGGGTGACCTGGTTCCTGCTCGGCGGCGACCTGTACACCGCGTACACCTTCGTGGCCGTACCGGCGGCGGTCTACGCGGCGGGCGCGGCCGGCTTCTTCGCCGTGCCGTACACGATCCTGGTATACCCGCTGATCTTCACCTTCCTGCCCCGGCTGTGGTCGGTGTCGCACAGGCACGGCTATGTCACGACGTCCGACTTCGTGCGCGGCCGGTTCGGCTCGAAGGGGCTGTCGCTGGCCGTCGCGGTCACCGGCATCCTGGCGACGATGCCGTACATCGCGCTCCAACTGGTCGGCATCCAGGCCGTGCTGGACGTGATGGGGGTCGGCGGCGGCGAGAACACCAACTGGTTCGTCAAGGACCTGCCGCTGCTGATCGCCTTCGGTGTGCTGGCGGCGTACACGTACTCCTCGGGTCTGCGGGCTCCCGCGCTGATCGCGTTCGTCAAGGACACGCTGATCTACATCGTCATCGCGGTGGCGATCATCTACATCCCGATCAAGCTGGGCGGCTTCGACGAGATCTTCGCGAAGGCGAGTGAGGCGTACAGCCAGACCAACCCGGCCACGGGCGCGCCGCGCGGTGCGCTGGTGCCGGGCGAGGCGGGGCAGTGGACGTACGCCACCCTGGCGCTGGGATCGGCGCTCGCGTTGTTCATGTACCCGCACTCGATCACGGCGACGCTGTCCTCGCGCAGCCGTGAGGTGATCCGCCGCAACACCACGATCCTGCCGGTGTACTCCCTGATGCTGGGGCTGCTGGCGCTGCTCGGCTTCATGGCGATCGCGGCCGGGGTCAAGGTCAGCAACGGCCAGCTGGCGATCCCTCAGCTGTTCGAGGACATGTTCCCGGACTGGTTCGCGGGCGTGGCCTTCGCGGCGATCGGCATCGGCGCGCTGGTACCGGCGGCGATCATGTCGATCGCGGCGGCGAACCTGTTCACCCGCAACATCTACAAGGACTTCATCAAGCCGGACGCGACGCCGAAGCAGGAGACTCAGGTCTCCAAGATCGTGTCCCTGCTGGTGAAGGTGGGCGCGCTGGTCTTCGTCCTGACCATGGACAAGACGGTCGCGATCAACTTCCAGCTGCTCGGCGGGATCTGGATCCTGCAGACCTTCCCGGCGCTGGTGGGCGGCCTGTTCACCCGCTGGTTCCACCGCTGGGCGCTGATCGGCGGCTGGGCGGTCGGCATGATCTACGGCACCGTCGCCGCGTACGGGGTGGCCTCGCCCACGCAGAAGCACTTCGGCGGTTCGTCGAAGGAGATCCCGGGCATCGGTGAGATCGGCTACATCGGTCTCACCGCGTTCGTGCTGAACGCCCTCGTCACGGTCGTCCTGACGTTCGTCTTCCGGGCCGTGAAGGCGCCCGAGGGCGTCGACGAGACCCGGCCGCAGGACTACACCGCGGACGCGGGTGACGCCGGCGTCCAGGCGGAGCTTCCGCCGGCCACGGCGGGCAGCTCGCACTGACGCCGTACGTTCAGGGCAGCGGGCCGCCGGAGACAACCGGCGGCCCGGTGGCGAAGCGGGCGGCGTCCGCCGAGGGGCTCGCCGCCGTGGCGGACGGGGCACGGCCGGGCGGGGTGACACCCGTGCCGGGTCCCGGTCCGCCGGCCCGCACAGCGGGGCCGGGCGAGGCGGAGAGCCGGATGCTCGCGGTCGCCCGCGCGAGCCCGCCCACCTACGCGCTGACACTCTGACACCTTCGCGACACAAGATATGGGCCTGCGGGCGACGCCCGGCACAAGATGTATGCTCATGCTCGCTGTCGCCGCAGGGGAATCCGGTGTGAATCCGGAACTGTCCCGCAACGGTGTACCCATGCCCGCTCACGCGTGTGCACAGGTTTCAGTCCGAGGACCTGCCGACAGTGCGCCCGGCCGTCCGGTCCGGGTGTCTGACGTCCGGGCCTCGCGGAATGGGCCGGTGGACGCGACGCCGTGTGCGCTCGTGTACCGCCCCCTGCGCTCTTCGAGGCCCCCGTGCCGAGCGAGGAGAGCCACACGTGACCATCGCGCCAGCCGATCCGGTTTCAGCGATCGGTGTGACCGAGGAGAGCGACGGCCCCGGTGCCGCGCTGCTGCGGACCCTGACCGAGCTGACCGCCGACCTGCCGGACGCCGACCCCGGCCGGGTCGCCGCCGCCGCGCTGCGCGGCCGGTCCGCGGCCGCCGACCTGGCGGAGCTGCGGGAGCTGGCCACCGAGGCGGCGGCCGGGCTGATCTCCGAGGACCCGGCCTACTCCCGGCTCGCCGCCCGGCTGCTCACCCTCGGTATCCGTGCCGAGGCCGCCTCGCAGGGCGTCACCTCGTTCACCGGGTCCGTCGCGACCGGGCACCGCGAGGGTCTGATCGCCGACCGGACCGCCGCGTTCGTCGGACGGCACGCCGACCGGCTGGACGCGCTGATCGACCCGGGCGCCGACGACCGCTTCGGCTACTTCGGCCTGCGCACCCTGCACAGCCGGTATCTGCTGCGGCACCCGGTCACCCGCAAGGTCGTCGAGACGCCCCAGCACTTCCTGCTGCGGGTCGCCGCCGGTCTCGCCGAGGACGACACCGCGCGGTCGGTGGACGAGGTCGCCGCGCTGTACGCGCTGATGAGCCGCCTGGACTACCTGCCCTCCTCCCCCACCCTGTTCAACTCCGGTACGCGGCACCCCCAGATGTCGTCCTGCTACCTCCTCGACTCGCCGCTGGACGAGCTGGACTCGATCTACGACCGCTACCACCAGGTCGCCCGGCTCTCCAAGCACGCCGGCGGCATCGGCCTGTCGTACTCCCGTATCCGTTCCCGGGGTTCGCTGATCCGCGGCACCAACGGGCACTCCAACGGCATCGTCCCGTTCCTGAAGACGCTCGACGCCTCGGTCGCCGCCGTGAACCAGGGCGGGCGACGCAAGGGGGCCGCGGCCGTCTACCTGGAGACCTGGCACTCCGACATCGAGGAGTTCCTGGAGCTGCGCGACAACACCGGTGAGGACGCGCGCCGTACGCACAATCTGAACCTCGCGCACTGGGTGCCGGACGAGTTCATGCGCCGGGTGAACGCCGACGCGCCCTGGTCGCTGTTCTCCCCGGCGGACGTGCCGGAACTCGTCGACCTGTGGGGCGGGAAGTTCGACGCGGCGTACCGGGCGGCCGAGGCGAAGGGGCTGGCGCGGAAGACCCTTCCGGCCCGCGAGCTGTACGGCCGGATGATGCGCACCCTCGCGCAGACCGGCAACGGCTGGATGACCTTCAAGGACGCCGCCAACCGCACGGCCAACCAGACGGCGACGCCGGGCCATGTCGTCCACTCCTCCAACCTGTGCACGGAGATCCTCGAGGTCACCGACGACGGGGAGACCGCGGTCTGCAACCTGGGCTCGGTCAACCTCGGCGCCTTCGTGACCGGCGGGGACATCGACTGGGAGCGCCTGGACGAGACCGTCCGCACGGCCGTCACGTTCCTCGACCGGGTGGTGGACATCAACTACTACCCGACCGAGCAGGCGGGCCGCTCCAACGCCCGCTGGCGCCCGGTCGGCCTGGGCGCGATGGGCCTCCAGGACGTCTTCTTCCGGCTGCGGATGCCGTTCGACTCCCCGAGGCGAAGGCGCTGTCCACGAAGATCGCCGAGCGGATCATGCTCGCCGCGTACGAGACCTCCGCGGATCTCGCCGAGCGGAGCGGCCCGCTGCCCGCGTGGGAGCGGACCCGCACCGCGCGGGGCGTGCTGCACCCCGACCACTACGACACGGACCTCGTCTGGCCGGAGCGCTGGGCGGCGCTGCGCGAGCGGATCGCCGCCGTGGGGATGCGCAACGCGCTGCTCCTGGCGATCGCGCCCACCGCCACCATCGCGTCCATCGCGGGCGTGTACGAGTGCATCGAGCCGCAGGTGTCCAACCTGTTCAAGCGCGAGACGCTGTCCGGGGAGTTCCTCCAGGTCAACTCGTATCTGGTGGACGATCTCAAGCGGCTGGGCGTATGGGACGCGCGCACGCGTGAGGCGCTGCGCGAGGCCAACGGCTCGGTGCAGGACTTCGCCTGGATCCCCGAGGACGTACGGCGGCTGTACCGCACGGCGTGGGAGATCCCGCAGCGCGGTCTGATCGACATGGCCGCCGCCCGCACCCCGTTCCTGGACCAGGCGCAGTCGCTGAACCTGTTCCTGGAGACACCGACCATCGGCAAGCTCTCCTCGATGTACGCGTACGCGTGGAAGCAGGGCCTGAAGACCACGTACTACCTGCGCTCCCGCCCGGCCACCCGGATCGCCCGCGCGGCGGCCCGTACCACCGTCCCCGTCCCGCAGCAGGCCGACCCCGACGCGGTCGCCTGCTCCCTGGAAAACCCCGAGTCCTGCGAGGCCTGTCAGTGATGACCACCAAGAACCTGCTCGACCCCGGCTTCGAGCTGACTCTGCGCCCCATGCGCTACCCCGACTTCTACGAGCGCTACCGGGACGCCATCAAGAACACCTGGCACGTGGAGGAGGTCGACCTCCACTCGGACGTGACCGACCTCGCGAAGCTCAGTCCCGAGGAGCAGCACCTGATCGGGCGGCTGGTCGCGTTCTTCGCGACGGGTGACTCGATCGTGGCGAACAACCTGGTGCTGACGCTGTACAAGCACATCAACTCCCCGAGGCGCGGCTGTATCTGTCCCGGCAGCTGTTCGAGGAGGCCGTGCACGTCCAGTTCTATCTGACGCTCCTCGACACCTATCTGCCCGATCCGGACGACCGGACGGCGGCCTTCGCGGCGGTGGAGAACATCCCGTCCATCCGGGAGAAGGCCGAGTTCTGCTTCAAGTGGATGGACTCGGTGGAGAAGCTCGACCAGCTGGAGAGCAAGGCCGACCGGCGCCGCTTCCTGCTGAACCTGATCTGCTTCGCGGCGTGCATCGAGGGCCTGTTCTTCTACGGCGCCTTCGCCTACGTCTACTGGTTCCGCGGCCGGGGTCTGCTGCACGGTCTGGCGACCGGCACCAACTGGGTGTTCCGGGACGAGACGATGCACATGTCGTTCGCCTTCGACGTGGTCGACACCGTGCGCAAGGAGGAGCCGGAGCTGTTCGACGAGGAGCTCGGGCAGCAGGTCACCGACATGCTGCGCGAGGCGGTCGAGGCGGAGCTGCAGTTCGCCCAGGACCTGTGCGGGGACGGGCTGCCGGGCATGAACACCGAGTCGATGCGGCAGTACCTGGAGTGCGTCGCCGACCAGCGGCTGGTACGGCTGGGCTTCGCGCCGGTGTACGGCTCGGAGAACCCGTTCTCCTTCATGGAACTGCAGGGCGTCCAGGAGCTCACGAACTTCTTCGAGCGGCGTCCGTCCGCGTACCAGGTCGCCGTGGAGGGCACGGTCGACCTGGACGAGGACTTCTAGGGGTGCCGCCCCGCGTCACACCGCGCGTGCGGTGCGGTGCGGGGCGGCGCTCTTCGCCGGGCGCGGGGCCGCCGGCGTGTCGTGGCGTTCGGCCGCGGCGCGGGCGGCCTCGTCGAAACAGCTCGCCGCCCGCGCCCACATGTCGCCGCGCACCTCCGCCCGCCGCTTCCAGCGGGAGGCCGGTCTGCCGGCGCGTGTTCAGGGGCCCGGAGGCCGCCCGAACGTACACCGCTCGTTCGGTCAGCGGGGCAGTACCCGCAGCATCAGCCGGCGCGGCCTCAGCGTGATGCCGATCCGGGGCCGGGGTCGGAGCCGGCCGCGTGCTCGAAGCGGTGGGCGGAGGCGATCACCGCGGTGAGGAGCGTGAGTTCGGCCATCGAGAAATGGTCGCTGGGACACTTCCGGTTGCCCACGCTGAACGGACTCATCGCGAACCTGGGCACGTCCCGGAGCGTTCCGGGAGCCAGCGGTCGGGGTCGAACTCCTCGTGCCGCTCGTACGACCGGCGGTCGTGCTGGATCGCGTACGGACTGTAGATGAGGTCGGCCCCTCGGGAATGCGGTATCCGCCGAGTTCCGTGTCCGTGACCGCACGGCGCGTCAATATCCATACGGCCGGATACAGCCGCAGGGTCTCCGTGACGACATTCGCGGTGTACGTCAGCTTGCGTACGTCGTCGAATGCGACCGGGCGGTCACCCACGACGGTTTTCACCTCGTCGCGGATCTTGTCGCCGAGTTCCGGGTGCTCGGTGAGAACCAGGAGGAGCGACATGATCGTGGACCCGACGGTTTCGCTGCCGGGGGTGAGTATGGCGATGACCTGGTCGTGGATCTCCTGTTCCCCGATGGGGTCGCCATTGTCGTCCTTCGCCTCCAGCAGAGCTGTCAGCAAATCGTCCGGTTTTTGACCGCTCGCCCGTCGGTCGGCGACGATCTCGTCGACCAGGACGTGCAAATCGGCCAGCGCCCGGTTGAATTCCCGGTTGGCCGGGAGCGGCAGCTTATAAAGGGGGCCGAGGGGCACCATCATGCGCTGGTACATGCCGCTGAACAGCGCGGTGAGGTCGGCGCAGATGCGGTCCGCGCGGGCGTCCATGTAGCTGCCGCGCATCAGACAGCGGGCGGCGATCCGGACGGCCGCGCGGAAGGACTCCGCCGTGACGTCCAGGACTTTCCCGGAGCCCCAGCGCTCCACCAGCGCGTACGCCTCCTCCGCCATGACCGGACCGTACGCGGGGATCGCGTCGAGCTTGAAGGCGGGCTGGATGGTGCGCCGCTGGCGCCGGTGCAGCGGGCCGTTGGCGGTGGCCACGCCCTCCTTTCCGAGGAGGCTCTCCAGGGACTCCCACAGCGGCCCGGCGATGATGTAGTCGGGGCTGAGCGCCACCGCGCCGGTGAGGGCGGGGTGGTGACGGCGTACACCGTCTTGGGGCCGAGTTTCAGGCGTACGACGTCGCCGTGGTCGCGCAGTTGCGCCAGGAAGGCCAGCGGGTCGCGGACGAGTTTCCAGCCGTGGCCGAGGAGGGGATCCCGCCGCCGGCCACCGGCGGCTCGCGCGGTGGGGCTCCTCGGACGTACCGGGCTTCACCGACTCGACGGTCATGACTCACCTGCCGCTTCGTTGTTGACGTACGGGGCGTGGACCGGTCGTCCCAGCTGTCCACCCGGTACCGGCCGGACTCGTGGTGGAACCAGTAGACGGAGCTGAACCAGTTCCGCATATTGCCGACGCAGGCGCGTACGGCGGCACTCGCCTCCTTGCCTCCCACCGTGCCGTCGTCGAGGGTGCCGGCGAGACGCAACGCACCCTGCTCGGCGTCCAGGAATTCGCTGATGCATTCCTCGACGCGGCGCCTCATTTCGGTGATCGCCTCTTCGAGGGTGAGTTTCTCGTGGGTGATGAGACTGATGCCGAGATTGTGTACCTCACTGCCCGCTATTTCCTTCGGCAGTGAACACAGGTCGTTGTACCAGGCGGCGAATTCCTGACTGAGCAGTGCCGCTTTCCGGTAGTCGGGGTTCTGCCGTACCGCGTCCGGGAGTTCGCTTCCCGCGCTGGGCTCCAGGAGGTCGGTCCAGATCCAGTGCGCGAAGGTGAGCCGGCGCAGTTCCAGGTACTCCGCGACGGTGGGGACGATCCCCTCCGTACGGTTGTGGAATTCCCGGTCGTACGCCTCGATCACCTCGTGGAAATGACGGGCGAACCGGGAATTCCAGCCGCCCGGCAGGAACGCGTAGAGCCGCTGCACGCTGTCCGCGAGGCCCGCCACCACCGGATCCCTGTGCCCTCTGTGGTCACCGGGGCTGTCGAGGGCCCTGTGCAGCCGGTTCCTGAGCCGTGACCAGGCGGCCGGCCGGTCGTGCACGATGTCGCGGTCGTGCCGGTCGTCCCAGACGAAGAACCACGCGCTGTAGTCCGCGATCGCCTGGAGGACGTCCTCGGGGGCGCCTATGTAGTACCCCGCCATAAGGTCGGTGTAGCACAGGCCGTCGGCATATTCCTCCACCTTGTCCGGCGGCATCAGCCGCATTTCGAGCAGCCACACCCTGGTCCTCTCCTGGAGCTTCGGCCAATACGGGTGGAGTTGCCGGGGAAACGCCGTCTCGATCACCGGAAGAGACAGCGCCGGTGGAACTGCGATGGTGGTCGGTGTCGATGTGGTGCCGTGTGACAAAGCATGCACGAACAATCCCCTCTCGCCGCCAGTCGGCGTGCTCCCACCCCCGTACCGGGCGCCCGCCGTGCGTATCCCACACCTCCATTCAGCACCACAACTGACCGCTCTGGGAACGGATTTGCTTCTTTCACTACCAGGGGGGCCCACAGACGAACGGCGTCCGATCGAAGAAGTGCTCGATCGAACGCCGTTCGTTGAGGAGGCGCGGGGCTCCGGGAAACCGTCAGTCGTTGGCGACCACGGGGTAGCGCGGCTCGTTCTCCGCCATCTGCCGCAGCGCGTCCTTGCGTTCACGCTTGGACAACCGGTCGATGTAGAGGTAGCCGTACAGGTGGTCGGTCTCGTGCTGCAAGCACCGGGCGAAATAGCCCGTGCCGCGTACCCGGACGGGGTTGCCCCGCTCGTCCTGCCCGGTCACTTCGGCGTAGTCGGGGCGGGCCAGCGGCATGTAGGCGGTGGGCACGGACAGGCAGCCCTCGTTGCTGTCGTCCAGCCGGCGCTGCTCGGCGGGCAGTTCTACCAGCTTGGGGTTGCAGAGCACGCCGACGTGCCGCACGCCGTCGTCGTCGGGGCAGTCGTAGACGAAGACCTTCTTGCCCACGCCGATCTGGTTGGCGGCCAGGCCCACGCCCTCGGCGGTGCGCTGGCTGGTGAACATATCGGCCACCAGCTGCTGGAACTCGTCACCGAAGTCCGTGACGTCCTCGCACTCCTGGTGCAGCACGGGGTTGCCGACCACGGTGATCGGGCGCGAGGTGCCGCGCTCCCGCCACGCCGCCTCGCGCTCCTCGCAGTCCTCCGTGTCGATGACGTACCCCTCGCCGTCGACGGGGAGCACCCCCGCGTGCTGCTGATCGGTGTCCTGCTGAGCCATGACCGACGTACGCCTTCCTGAGTAAGACCGGGGTGGTGATCTGACAAGGGTACGGGGGAACGTGCCCCGGAAGGGGCGGCCCCTGTCGAGGTGCGGCTCCGCCGCGTGGGCGCGGACAGCCACGACGGACCCGCGTACGGTCGACGAGCTCAGCACACCTCTTCGAGATCGCGCCAGTCCCGGGACTCCGGACTGTCCGCGACCCACCCGTCCAGCAGCCCCCGGACGAGAGAGGCGGGGGCGGCGACGCCGCATTCCCGCTCCGGTACCCACAACTGCCCGTCCGTGCGATGCCCCAGCGGCCCCGGATGTCCGGGCTCACTGTGATCGTGCGGATCGAGATGCTCGCCCTCCCCCTCGTCCGACGGCATCCGGGACTCCGAGCACATCCGGCACAGCAGCCGTACGGACGACGACCAGTCCTCGGCCGCGAACCCGGCGTCGGAGGCGAGCTGCTCCAGCGCGTCCCGGTCGGCCTCGGTCGCGGCCTCCAGCAGCACCACCCAGGTCGGCACCGGCGAGGGCGCCCACAACTCGATCTCGTCGAACACCGGGTAGGTGTGTCCGGCGGCGGTGCTCCGCTCGCCGTGCGGCACACCGTCGTGCAGGACGACCTCGCCCCAGCGGCGCCCGGAGGACGGCAGCGGAATGGACAGCACCTCGATCCGGGCGGGGTCGAGACGCCGCCCCCACACCACCTCGGCCTCCCCCTCCGGGGAGAGCCGTACGGCCGCGCTGCCCAGGTCCATGCCGAGGGGCTCGCCGGAGTCGGTGGGCGGGCCGGGCACCTTGAGTCCGTAGGCCTGCCAGGCCCGCCGGGCCAGCGGCCAGTCCTGGAGTGCGGTGGCGGAGATGCCGACGTTCCACCAGTCGGGAGCCCCGGTGTCGCGGTCGAGCAGGGCGACGGCGCGCAGCCCGGCCGCGCGCGCCTGCTCCCAGTCGTGCCGGAACTTGTGCAGCAGCGCGAGGTTGAACCAGGACTCCGACAGCCAGGGTTCCAGATCGGCGGCACGTGTCAGGAGCGCGCCCGCGTCCTCGTACCGGCCGTCGCCGATGAGCGTGAACGCGCGGTCCGTGGCCTGCCGCCAGGAGGCGGAGGGCCGCTGCCGTCCCTTGCCGAAGATCCTCACGATTCCCGCCTGCCAGTTCCGTCGGTGGGCTGGCTGTGCCTGTCCGCGCCCCCGGACACCCTCTCCTTCGCATCCAACCACGTACGGCCGCGAGGGCGCTCATTACCCATGGGTTACCCAGCCCCGGCCGGGGTCGAGACAGTCCCGTACGTGGTCCTCGCCACGGTCGGCCCTGGTGTTCACGCGTCCCCTCCGTGTTCCGTGACAGCACCCGGGCCAGTGCTTCCACCACCTCCGGCGCGTAGGCGCCGGCGGTGCCCAGGCGCAGTTCCTCCAGCGCCGTCAGCGGCCCGCCGGGCCCTCCTTCCCGCGACTTCTCCTCGTACGCGTTGACCACCCGGACGATCCGCGCGGCGAGCGGCTGCTCCCGGTGCGGGTCGGCCTGGCGTTCGACGATCGCGGCCACGCGCGGGTCCACGCCGGTCTGGCGTACGACGGCGCCGCCGAGGAGGGCGATCCGCCGCTGCTCCTCGGCGGGCAGCCCGGCGGTGGCACCCGCGGGGACCGGGTCGACGAGGCTGAGCTGGCCGATGTCGTGCATCAGGGCGGCGTACTCCAGCACGGTCAGTTCGGGTTCGCTCAGTCCGAGGTCCCGGCCCACCGCCTGGCCGAGTGCGGCGACCCGGCGGGCGTGTCCGGCCGGGGTGCAGCCGGCGATCTCGGTGGCCCGCGCGAGGGAGGTGATGGTCTGCCGGTAGGTGGCGCGCACGGCGGCGTACCGCCGGTAGGAGAGCTGGGCGAGCAGCAGCGGTACGGAGAAGACGGGCAGCGCCCACAGTCCGACGACCGCGACGCCGAGCGCCATCACCGCGCCCGTGGCGATGACGGCGGCCCCGATGCCGGGCAGGGCCCGCAGTTCGTCGCGCAGGGTCGGCAGGAAGGGCCATCCGGTGCGGGAGTGGGCGAGCGCGGCGGCGAGGACGGCGTCGCACAGGGCGGTGAGGGACAGCAGGGCGAGCAGCAGGACCGCGTGGGCGGGGCCGCCCCAGCCGTCGAGGGTGCCCCGGTTGTACAGCGGCTGGAAGCACAGGGCGACGAAGCCGACGGTCAGCACCCTGCGCGCCGACGGGTCGAGGGCGGGGCCGTCCTCGCGTCCGACGTGCGGCACGCTGCCGAGCAGGGAGGCCGCGAGCACCACGGTGACGACCTGGGCGGCGCCGTGGTGGGCGGGCCGCCCCGCGATCTCGCCGAGCAGCGCGTACGACAGTGAGCCGGCGGCGGCGAGCGGCGCGGCCTCCCGGATGCCGGTCCCGGTGCGCCGGCTGAGCTCGCCGACGGCGATGAGCACCCCGAAGGCGAGCGCGGCACCGCGCCCTCGACTCCGTCGTAGAGAGTCGCGCCGAGGAGCCGACGGCGAGGACGGCGGCACACGTGTACGACGGTATGGAGCCGCGGCCTCATCGCCGGGCCCCGGGTGCGGTGGGTCCGGGCGCGGAGGGCGTACCGCCGTCGGCCGTCCGCATGTCGCCGTCGGCGCATCGGGTGCCGCCCGTGACGGACCGTGTGCCTCCACCGGTCCATCGACCGCCGTCGGGTGCTCCGCCGTCGGCGGGCCGCGTGTCGTGGGCGGCCGGGCGGGGGTCGTCGGCGGTCACCGCCGGGTGCCAGCCGGAGCGGGTGATCGTCCGGACCAGGGCGGCCACCATCCGGGGGTCGAAGTGGGCGCCCGCGCAGCGGCGCAGTTCGTCGAGTGCCGCCTGCACGGGCCGCGCCCTGCTGTACGAGCGGTTGGAGGTCATCGCGTCGAAGGCGTCGGCGACGGCGACCACCCGCGCGGACTCCGGGATCTGACCGCCCGCCAGCCCGTAGGGGTAGCCGCTGCCGTCCAGCCGCTCGTGGTGGTGGAGCACCGCCGCGCGGGCCTCGCCGAGGAAGGAGATGCCCCGCACGATCTCGTGCCCGTACTCGGGGTGCAGTTCGATCACCCGGCGTTCCTCCGGGGTCAGCGGGCCGTTCTTGGTGAGCAGCCGGGTGGGCACGCCGAGCTTGCCGACGTCGTGCAGGATGCCCGCGAAGCGGAGCAGTTCGACGCGTTCGTCGTCCATGCCGAGTTCGCGCGCGATCATCATGGAGGCGCGTCCGACGCGTTCGCTGTGCCCGCGCGTGTAGCCGTCCTTGATGTCGACGGCCTGGACGAGGGCGCGGATCGTGGCCTGGTGGGCGGCGCGTTCCCGGTGGTACTGGGCGAACGCCCACCACGAGACGCCCATCGGCAGCAGCACGAGCAGCGCGGCGACGGGACCGTAGGGGCTGCGCCACAGCAGCGCCATCATGAGTCCGGCGAGGCCGTGGACGGTGAGGGTGCCAGCGAGCCGAGGAACAGCCGCCACCAGGCGGCCGGCGCCGAAATGCGCCTCCCGCGCGGGAGCACGCCGGAGGTGAGCGCCAGGATGCCGCCCTCCAGCAGGGTGAGCACCAGGCAGAAGGCCAGCACCGCCGCCCCGGCCGTGCCGAGCGCGCCCGGCACGTCGCAGTCCGCCACCGCGTCCCGGCCGCCGGCGGCCAGATGGACGCGGCTCGCGGCCCATACCGCGAGCACCAGCCGTCCGGCCCGCCAGAGTCTGCGCGCCAGATACGGCCGTTGTTCCACGGGAAGCAGCAGCGCGCCGGGGAGCGCGACCAGCGCCGCGGCGGACGGTGGCAGCAGGAAGGCCGCGGCGAGCAGGACGGGGTGGAAGATACCGCCCGGGTGCGGGGCGGCGACCGTACGCGACCGGGCGAGGCGCTCGCAGCCGGCGTACAGCGCGGCGAGCAGGGCGACCGCCCACCAGGAGACGGGAAGACCGCCCGGCGGGGACACCGGGAGGGCGGGGATCAGGGGCAGCAGGCAGAGCAGGGCCAGCAGGGTGACGCCGACGACGTACGCGCGGGCCCGTTTCGGTAACGCCTCCATGGAGCCCCTCCCCGGCCGTGCCCGCCGGCACTCGACCCGCCACCTGCCTGGCTCTGGAGCCTAGGACCGCAAGGGTGCCTCCACGGGCCGATAACCCGCGGATTAGCACGTTCGAGTGACATGGAGGCCGGGAAACGTCCCGGTGTCAGGACTCCTGGGGGTCGTCGGGGAGGCGGCGACATCCTGGTCGGGGACGGCCTGGCCGGAGCGGATCAGATCGATCCGCCCCATCACCTTGGAGCGCAGATCGCCCGGCACGTCGTCCTGCCCGCAGCAGCGCTTGACGAGCTTCTTCACCGCCTGCTCGAGCCCGTACTTCTCCAGGCAGGGCGAGCATTCCTCGAAGTGGTGCTCGAACTTCACGCAGTCGGAGTCCGGCATCTCACGGTCGAGGAACTCATAGAGGTGATCGAGGATTTCGCTGCAATCCGTCTCGTGCGGCTCTCCGCAGCTCATGACCCCGAGCCTTTCGCTTCGTTCGACTCTCCGGCGCCGGCCGGGACCAGTCCGCGCTCACGCGCGTAGTCCTCCAGCATGCCGCGCAGCTGACGGCGGCCACGGTGCAGCCGGGACATCACCGTACCGATGGGTGTCCCCATGATGTCCGCGATCTCCTTGTACGCAAAGCCCTCTACGTCGGCGAGATACACCGCGATGCGGAACTCCTCGGGAATCGCCTGCAGCGCTTCCTTGACGTCCGAGTCGGGCAGGTGGTCCAGCGCCTGCGACTCCGCGGAGCGCAGACCCGTGGACATGTGCGACTCGGCGCGCGCGAGCTGCCAGTCCTCGATCTCCTCGGCCGCGCTGCGCTGGGGCTCGCGCTGCTTCTTGCGGTAGGAGTTGATGAAGGTGTTGGTGAGGATCCGGTACAGCCACGCCTTGAGGTTGGTGCCCTCACGGAACTGGTGGAAGGACGCGTACGCCTTGGCGTACGTCTCCTGCACCAGGTCCTCCGCGTCGGCCGGGTTGCGCGTCATGCGCAGCGCGGCCGAGTACATCTGGTCGAGGAATTCGAGCGCGTCCCGCTCGAAGCGCGCGCTGCGCTCCGCGGTCGACTCCGCGCCCCTGCCGCCCTGACCCTCGGGCTGCTCCGCCTGGCCGTGTTCGGTCCCTGCGTCGGTACCGGGAACCGGACCCACCTCCTCGAGAGTTTTCATGAGACCGAGACCGGTCTCACCCGAATCGGAGGATAGACGACGATCCGGTCCGCCCGCCGCCCGAACAGGTGCGGTCCTGGCCGCGTGCAGCACCGTCCAGTCCAGGGCGGCGCGAGCACTACGGCCCGAATCGGACTCTGCCGGGCGCGGCCCGTCCACGGGATCGTGGCGGGTGACGGGCGGGCAGAAGGTCGAACCCATGGGGCGGACTTCCTCTCCTACGACGGTGATGCCGTTGACCGGCACATACGTCCGCCACAACAGCGGGAGCCGGTCCGGCATTCCCGGCGCCTCAGCCGAGTGAACCGGCCCACCGCGCGACCGCGTCCGTGACCAGCGCCACGGCCTCCTCCTGGGTGAGGCCGGCTCGTTTGGGGACGGCGAGGCCGTGATCCGCGTGGGGCACCTCGACCAGTTCGTAGGGCCCCTCGGGGAATTCCCGCGGCCTGCCGAACGGGTCGTTGCCGCCCTGGACGACGAGCAGGGGCACCCCGGCGCCGAGCAGTTCGCCCGCGCGGGACCTCTCCGGCCTGCCGGGCGGGTGCAGGGGAAGCTGAGGGCGAGGACGGCACGGGCGCCGAGTTCCGTGGCGGTGCGGCAGGCGACGCGGGCGCCGGCGCTGCGCCCTCCCGCGATCACCGGCAGGCCCGGCCCGGCCAGCGCGGGCCACACGCCCCGCCAGCCGGTGTCGAGGGTCCTGGGCGCGGGGGCCACCTTCTTGTCGGCCACCCGCCAGGGCTGTTCGACCAGCGCGACGGTGACTCCGTGGGCGGGCAGCGCGGCGGCGAGCGCCCTCAGGTCCCGGGCGTCGATGCCGCCGCCGGCGCCGTGGCTCACCGCGAGGACGAGCCGGGCCCGGCCGGGGGCGCGGTGCCAGGTGACACGGGCGGGGCCGGCGTCCGTCTCGACGGTCTCGGTGGCGGCTGTCGGGGCCGGGGTGTCGGGGGTCACGTCAGAAGAGTGTGCCCTCTTCGGGGCCGTCCAGCTCCTTCAGCAGCTCCGGTCCGTTGTTGCGGACGTTGCTGACGGCCGTGGCGACCGGGTAGGCGCGCATCAGGCCGGTGGGCGGCGGGGCGAGCAGTTCGCGCAGCTCGCCGACGTCGGTGCGGGCGGGGTCCAGCCAGGCGTCCCAGCGGTCCGGGGTGAGCATCAGCGGCATCCGCGGGTGGATCTCGGCGAGGGCGTGCGGGCCGTCCGCCGGGGACACGGCGAGGGGCCGGTCTCGGCCTCGGTGGTGAGGACGGAGCAGGTCACCCACCAGGCGCGGGGGTGATCGTCCGGCAGCGTCTTGTCCCGCCAGAACTCGTACAGCCCCGCCATCGCGAACACCGAGCCGTCGGCGGGGGTGACGAAGTACGGCTGCTTGCGGGGCCGCTTCTTCTTCCCTCGACCTCCAGGTCCCGCTCCTGCCGCCCGGTGACCCACTCGTAGTAGCCGTCGGCGGGCAGGATGCAGCGCCGGGAGGAGAAGGCGCGGCGGAACGACGGCTTCTCGTGGACGGTCTCCGCGCGGGCGTTGATCATCCGGGCGGCGCCCTCGGGGGTCTTGGACCAGGAGGGGACCAGGCCCCACTTCAGCTTCCGCAGCTGCCGAACCGGACGCGGTTCCGTCACGTCTTTGAGGGCACGGTCGAGGACGGCGAAGACCTCCTTGGTCGGCGCCACGTTGTAGTCGGGCTCCAGGGTCTCCTCCGGCTCCCACTTCTCGATCTCGAAGATCCCCGCGAGATCCTCGGGCCTGCGACTCGCTGCATACCGTCCGCACATACGTGCAACACTGCCAGACTCCGTACGCGCAGAGGGAGCATCCGCAAACAGATGGAAAGCATGGTCAGTACCGCGTCCGCCTCACTCGCCTCCCTCTGGGACGAGGTCGCCGGAACCCAGCCCGACCCGGATCTGTGGGTGATCGTCGCCACTCTGGTCGCCGCGGCCGCCGTCGTCGTACCGCGGGGGCCGTGGCGGCTGTCCCGGAACGCGATCACCATCGCCCACGAGGGCGGGCACGGCCTGGTGGCGCTGCTCACCGGGCGCACGCTGACGGCGATACGTCTGCACTCGGACACCAGCGGCCTGACCGTCAGCCGCGGCAAACCGCACGGCATCGGCATGATCCTCACGGCCGCCGCCGGCTACACCGCTCCCCGCTGCTGGGCCTGGGCGGCGCCGCGCTGCTCGGCGCCGGGCGCATCACGCTGCTGCTGTGGCTGGCCACGGCGCTGCTGGTGGCGATGCTGGTAATGATCCGCAACGCGTACGGGGCGATGTCGTTGCTGGTCACAGGAGGCACGTTCGTCCTGGTGTCCTGGCTGACCGGCCCCCAGGTGCAGGCGGCGTTCGCGTACGCGGTGGTGTGGTTCCTGCTGCTCGGCGGGGTACGCCCGGCCTTCGAACTCCAGGCCAAACGCTCCCGCGGCGGCGCCGGCGACTCGGACGCGGACCAGCTCTCCCGCCTGACCCACGTCCCGCCGGGCCTGTGGCTGTTCCTGTTCCACGCGGTGTCGCTGTGCTCCCTGCTGGGCGGAGGCAGGTGGCTCCTGGGCCTGTAGAGGCCCATGGCATCCGGTCCGCGGGGGCTGCCGCCGGCCCCGGAAGCGCGCGGCCGTTCGGTGTGCGGGCGGACCGCCGTCTCGGCGGGCTGCCGTCGGCCCCGGGAGCGCGCGGCCGTGTCGATACGGCGCGACCGGCCGCGACGAACCCGCAGCCGACAAGCGGCCCACACCCACACCCTCCTTATAGAGTGGGCCCTATGGCCCGAAATCCCGCAGACACCGCCCTCTGGCCCGCCCCGCACGCGAGCGGAGCCGTCGACGCGACGGTCCACGTGCCCGGGTCGAAGTCCGTCACCAACCGCGCCCTCGTCCTCGCCGCGCTGGCCTCCGAGCCGGGCTGGCTGCGCCGCCCGCTGCGCTCGCGCGACACGCTGCTGATGGCGGGCGGGCTGCGCGCGATGGGGGTGGAGATCGAGGAGGGCGTGGGCCCCGACGGCACCGGTGAGGCCTGGCGGGTGCTCCCCACGGGCCTGCGCGGCCAGGCCACCGTCGACGTCGGCAACGCCGGCACGGTGATGCGGTTCCTGCCCCCGGTCGCCACGCTGGCCGACGGTCCCGTCCGCTTCGACGGCGACCCGCGGTCGTACGAGCGGCCGCTGAACGGCGTCATCGACGCGCTGCGGGACCTGGGTGCCCGGATCGACGACGAGGACCGCGGCGCGCTGCCGATGACGGTGCACGGCGGCGGCGCCCTGGACGGCGGCACCGTGGAGGTCGACGCGTCGTCGTCCTCCCAGTTCGTCAGTGCCCTGCTGCTGTCCGCGCCGCGTTTCAACCAGGGCGTCGAGGTACGGCACACGGGCGCGACGCTGCCGTCGCTGCCGCACATCCGGATGACCGTCGACATGCTCCGCGCGGTGGGCGCCCAGGTGGACACCCCGAGTCCGGCGGCGAGCCGAACGTCTGGCGGGTCACGCCGGGCGCCCTGCTGGGCTGGGACCTGACCATCGAGCCGGATCTGTCGAACGCCCAGCCGTTCCTGGCGGCGGCGCTGGTGACCGGCGGCAGGGTCGTGATCCCGGACTGGCCGGCCCGTACGACCCAGCCCGGTGACCGGCTGCGGGAGATCTTCACCGAGATGGGCGGCTCCTGCGAGCTGACCGAGTCCGGACTGGTGTTCACCGGCTCCGGTTCGGTGCACGGCGTCGACGTGGACCTCGGCGAGGTCGGTGAGCTGACGCCCGGCATCGCGGCCGTGGCGGCGCTCGCGGACTCCCCGTCCACCCTGCGCGGCGTGGCCCATCTGCGGCTGCACGAGACGGACCGGCTGGCCGCGCTGACCAAGGAGATCAACGAACTCGGCGGCGACGTCACCGAGACCGCCGACGGTCTGCACATCCGCCCGCGCCGGCTGCACGGCGGGGTCTTCCACACCTACGAGGACCACCGGATGGCCACCGCGGGCGCGATCCTCGGCCTCGCGGTCGAGGACGTGCAGATCGAGAACGTGGCGACGACGGCGAAGACGCTGCCGGACTTCCCCGACCTGTGGACCGGGATGCTCGGGGCGTAGGGGTTCACCATGCGCCGCTACGGCAAGCACACCGACGAGGACGACATCCGCTCCCGCCCCAACCGCAAGGGCAACCGGCCGCGCACCCACATCCGGCCCAAGCACGAGGACGCCGCCGAGGGCCTGGTCCTCACCGTCGACCGGGGCCGGCTGACCTGCCTCGTCGACGACCGGACCGTGATGGCGATGAAGGCCCGTGAGCTGGGCCGCAAGGCGGCGGTGGTCGGTGACCGGGTGGCGATCGTGGGCGACCTGTCCGGGAAGAAGGACACCCTCGCGCGGATCGTGCGGATCGGGGAGCGCGCGTCGGTACTGCGCCGTACCGCGGACGACGACGACCCCTTCGAGCGGGTCGTCGTCGCCAACGCGGACCAGCTCGCCGTCGTCACCGCCCTCGCCGATCCCGAACCCCGTCCGCGGCTGATCGACCGCTGTCTGGTCGCGGCGTACGACGGCGGCCTCGAACCGCTGCTGGTGCTGACCAAGTCGGATCTCGCCCCGCCGGACAAGATGCTGGAGCTGTACGGCGACCTCGACATCCCGTACGTCGTGACCAGCCGTGCCGAGCTGGAGAGCGGCGAGGCGGCGGACCGGGTGCGGGAGCAGCTCGACGGCCGGATCACGGCGTTCGTGGGGCACTCCGGGGTCGGCAAGACGACGCTGGTCAACGCGCTGGTGCCGGAGGAACGACGCCGTACGACCGGACATGTCAACGCGGTGACGGGCCGGGGCCGGCACACCACGACGTCCGCGCTGGCGCTGCCCCTCGCGGGTGCGGAGGGCTGGGTGATCGACACCCCGGGGTGCGGTCGTTCGGGCTCGCCCATGTCGACCCGTCCCGGGTGATCCACGCCTTCCCCGATCTGGAGCCGGGCACGGAGGGCTGTCCGCGCGCGTGCGGTCACGACGAGCCGGACTGCGCGCTGGACGGGTGGGTGGCCGAGGGCCACGCGGACCGGGCGCGGCTGTATTCGCTGCGGCGGCTGCTGGCGACGCGGGAGCGCACGGAGGGCGACTGACCTTCGGGTTGTTTGTCGTGGCCCGCGGACGGTAAGTGCATACTCGCACCGAGCCTGACCCGAACGTGGCGAAGCGGTCACCGAACTGGGCGATGCGGGAGGACGACACATGGCGTGGCTGCTGGTCGTAGTGGCCGGGGTTCTCGAGACCGGTTTCGCCGTGTGTCTGAAGCTGTCGCACGGCTTCACCCGGCTGTGGCCGACCGTCGCGTTCTGCGTGTTCGCGCTGGGCAGCTTCGGGCTGCTGACCATGTCGCTGAAGAAGCTGGACGTGGGGCCTGCGTACGCGGTGTGGACCGGTATCGGCGCGGCGGGAACGGCGATCTACGGGATGGTGTTCCTCGGGGACCTGGTGTCGACGCTGAAGATCGTGTCGATCACGCTCGTGATCGTCGGCGTGATCGGACTGCAGCTCTCGGGGTCCGCGCACTGAGGTGGTGCTACGGCACGGCGGTGTGCCGGTGCAGGGCGCCGCGCACCAGGTCGGTGACGCCGTCGCCGGGCGGGGGCGCGGCGACGCAGGACAGCGCGAGGCGGACCACGAGTTCACAGGACCGGGCCAGGTCGGCGGTCGCCTGCCCGGTGGCGCCGGTGCCGGCCAGGACGGCGACGGCACGGTCCCGGACGAGGGCGACGAAGTCGGCGGGTGAGGGCAGCGGGCCGTCGGCGCGGCGCTGTGCGGGCACGGCGGAGCCGGACACCACCGCCGCGAGGCCCGGAGCGGGCAGGCGCTCGCTCCAGAATCCGGTGAGCAGGGCGCGGACCAGGGCGTTGCCCCGGGCGCTGGCGGTGATCCACTCGGCGGTCGCGGTCAGGCGCTCGCGCGGGTCGGAGTGGCCGGTGAGGGCGCGGTCGACGCCGGCGAGATAGCCGTCGGCCTCCCGGCGTACGAGGGCCCGCGCGAGACCCTCCTTGCTGCCGAACTCGTTGTACAGCGTCTGGCGGGAGACACCGGCCGCGGCGGCCACATCGACCATCCGCACCGCCGCCCACGGGCGGCGGGCCAGTGCCGTACAGGCGGCGTCCAGCAGAGATTCCCGCGCTGCAGGCATCTTCGCCTCCTCGGGGCGAGCGGCCGACCCTGCGGTTAGATTTGACGCGCCGTCGGGCACTGTCAAGGGTTCCCGGGCCCCGCCCCCGCTGGCCCCGCACCGACCTCGGCAGATACCGTTCGTCACATGCCCGACTACCTCGACGACCTGCGTCTCGCCCATGTCCTCGCGGACGCCGCCGACGCCGCGACGATGGAACGGTTCAAGGCTCTCGACCTCAAGGTGGAGACCAAACCGGACATGACGCCGGTGAGTGAGGCGGACAAGGCCGCCGAGGAGCTCATCCGCAATCACCTGGGGCGCGCCCGCCCGAGGGACGCGGTCCTGGGCGAGGAGTACGGCGTCGAGGGCACGGGGCCGCGGCGCTGGGTGATCGACCCGATCGACGGCACCAAGAACTATGTGCGCGGCGTTCCCGTGTGGGCGACGCTGATCTCCCTCATGGAGGCCGGTGAGGGCGGCTTCCAGCCGGTCGTCGGCGTGGTCTCGGCGCCCGCGCTCGGCCGCCGCTGGTGGGCCGCGCGGGGGCACGGCGCCTTCGCCGGCCGCAGTCTGTCCTCGGCCTCCAGGCTGCACGTCTCGCGCGTCTCCAAGCTGTCCGACGCCTCCTTCGCGTATTCCTCGCTCAGCGGCTGGGAGGAGCAAGGGCGTCTCGACGGCTTCCTCGACCTCACGCGCGAGGTGTGGCGCACCCGCGCGTACGGCGACTTCTGGCCGTACATGATGGTCGCCGAGGGGTCGGTCGACATGTGCGCCGAGCCGGAGCTGTCGCTGTGGGACATGGCGGCCACCGCGATCGTGGTCACGGAGGCCGGGGGCTCCTTCACCGGGCTCGACGGCCGTCCCGGGCCGCACAGCGGCAACGCGGCGGCGTCGAACGGGCTGCTGCACGACGAGCTGCTGGGGTATCTGAACCAGCGTTACTGAGAGGCACGGGGTGAGCGTGCGCGCCCTGATCGGCCGCACGCGCCCCTTGTTGACCCCCGCTTCGCCTGCCACTCTGAGAGTCCCCCACTTGTGAATTTGTGAAACCGTGAACGAGCGGGCTTCCTCGCCCGTGACCACGCGGTTTCCGGTAGGAGGTGGCTCCATCCATGCTCGTCCGTGACGCCATGAGCACCGTGGTCCTCACCATCGGCCCCGCCCACACACTCCGCCAGGCAGCCGCACTGATGTCCACCCGCCGGGTGGGCGCGGCCGTGGTCCTCGATCCCGACGGGACCGGCATCGGCATCCTCACCGAACGGGACGTCCTCAACTCCCTGGGGCTCGGCCAGGACCCCGACGCCGAGCGCGCCCACGCCCACACCACCACCGACGTGGTGTTCGCCGCCCCGTCCTGGACCCTGGAGGAGGCCGCCGCGGCCATGACCCACGGCGGTTTCCGTCATCTGATCGTCCTGGACCGGGACGAGCCCGCGGGCATCGTCTCGGTCCGCGACATCATCCGCTGCTGGGCGCCTCGGCGGCAGCGGTTGCCGGCCTGAGCGCGGAACGGCGCCTGCGCGGGAAGTACCGCACAGGCGCCGTGTTGGCCTCAGCCGTCAAGTGAGCGACCCCCGCGGCGAGCGACCACATCCGCGGGAGCGGCGCCGGTTCGCGCACTGAGGGAGCGCCGCGTCAGGCGCCGAGGGAGCGCAGGTTCACGCGCCGAGGAGCGCAGGTTCACGCGCCGAGGGAGCGCAGGTTCAGGCGCTGAGGGAGCGCAGAGCCTGGACGGCGGCCTCCAGCCGCTTGCCGAAGTCCTCGTCCGCCTGACGGAAGTTGTTGATCGCGCGGTCGGCGATCTCGTCACGCGTGACGCCGGAGATGGCGCCCGCCAGGTTGTTCACCAGGCGCTCCTTCTCCTCCTCCGTCATCAGCCGGTAGAGGTTGCCCGCCTGCACGAAGTCGTTGTCCTCGGCATGCAGGGCGTGACCGTCTCGCCCGTGACCCCGGTGACCGCGAGGGGCTGCCACGGTGAACGGTCCGTCTGGAACGGGCCGCCGAAGCTGTTCGGCTCGTAGTTCTTCGCGCCCTTGTGCCGGCCGTCGTAGAGGTAGCCGTCACGGGAGTGCGTGCGCGCCTCGGTGGCGTGCGGGCGGTTCACCGGCAGGTGGTCGGCGTTGATGCCGACGCGGTAGCGGTGGGCGTCGCCGTACGCGAAGAGGCGGCCCTGGAGCATCTTGTCCGGCGAGGGACCGATGCCCGGCACGAAGTGGGCGGGGCTGAAGATGGACTGCTCGACCTCGGCGAAGATGTTCTCCGGGTTGCGGTTGAGCTCCAGCTTGCCGAACTCGATCAGCGGGTAGTCCGCGTGCGGCCAGACCTTGGTCAGGTCGAACGGGTTGAACCGGTAGGTCGCCGCCTCGGCTGCCGGCATCACCTGGACGGAGACGGTCCAGGAGGGAACTCGCCGCGCTCGATGGCCTCGCGCAGGTCCCGCTGGTGGGAGTCGGGGTCCTTGCCCGCGAGGACCTCGGCCTCCTCGGCGGTCAGGTTCTTGATGCCCTGGTCCGTCTTGAAGTGGTACTTGACCCAGAAGACCTCGCCCGCCTCGTTGTTCCACTGGTAGGTGTGCGAGCCGAAGCCGTCCATGTGGCGGTACGACGCCGGAATGCCGCGGTCGCCGAACAGCCAGGTCACCTGGTGCGTGGACTCGGGCGACAGACCCCAGAAGTCGAAGACGTTGTCCGCCTCCTGCGAGCCGGTGTAGGGGTCGCGCTTCTGGGTGTGGATGAAGTCGGGGAACTTGATGGCGTCCCGGATGAAGAACACCGGGGTGTTGTTGCCGACGAGGTCGTAGTTGCCCTCCTCGGTGTAGAACTTCAGCGAGAACCCGCGCGGGTCGCGCACGGCGTCCGGGGCGCCCAGGTTGCCGGCCACCGTCGAGAAGCGCAGGAAGGTCTCGGTCTGCTTGCCGACCTCGGAGAGGAACTTGGCGCGCGTGTACTTCGTGACATCGCCGGTGACCGTGAAGGTGCCGTAGGCGCCGGCGCCGCGGGCGTGCACCACGCGCTCCGGGATGCGCTCACGGTTGAAGTGGGCCAGCTTCTCCAGGAGGAGCTGGTCCTGGACGAGGACCGGGCCACCGGCGCCCGCGGTCTCGCTGTTCTGGTTGTCGGCAACCGGAGCCCCGGCCTCCGTCGTAAGCGGTCCCTGCGTCACGTGCGCCTCCTGCGTCATGTACGACCAACCCTGTTCCTTGGCCAAAGCCGATCCTGATCCTACAATGGACAATGTCCAAGTCAAGTAAGGCTCCAAAGTCACACCCGTTCGGGACTCCGATCCCCCTGCTGTTAGGCTGGTGCCTATGAGTGACCTTCTGGAACGGCTCCGTGGACGTGGATGGCGGATGACCGCGCAGCGCCGTGTCGTGGCCGAGGTCCTCGACGGCGACCATGTCCATCTGACGGCCGACGAGGTGCACTCCAGGGCTGTCGCCAAGCTGCCCGAGATCTCCCGGGCGACCGTCTACAACACCCTGGGCGAGCTGGTCTCGCTGGGTGAGGTGCTCGAGGTCGCCACGGACAAGCGGGCCAAGCGGTACGACCCGAACGCCCACCGTCCGCACCACCACCTGGTGTGTGCGCGCTGCGGCGCGATCCGCGACGTCCACCCGACGGGCAATCCGCTGGCGGACCTGCCCGACACGGAGCGCTTCGGTTTCACGGTCTCCGACGTCGAGGTGACGTACCGCGGGGTCTGCCCGAACTGCACGTCCGCGTAGCCGAAAGCCCCGGCGCCTTTGAGCGTCCGGGGCTGTATATACGACTGAGGGCCGGAATCCATTCGGATTCCGGCCCTCGGCCTTCAGTAGCGGGGACAGGATTTGAACCTGCGACCTCTGGGTTATGAGCCCAGCGAGCTACCGAGCTGCTCCACCCCGCGGCGATGAATGGAACACTACGTCAACCCGTCCCACAGAAGCAAATCCCGTCACTGCGGGCAGCCCGCCCTCGTCACCGCGGGCGATCGTGCCTCCCCCGGGTGCCTTGAAGGGCCTGCGAGGTGCCCCCAGGGCGGCACGGGTGGGCGGTGGGGTTACCTCCGGCTCATAGGGTCCCCCGCTCATCGAGAGCGCAGCCGAGAGTGGGGAGTCGCCCCGTCGGCGCCGGGCTGCGCGGCACCCCGCCCAGCTCACGCGGACAGCTCCTCCCGCAACGCGTCCCGCAGCCGCGTCGCCCGCTCCGCCACAGCGACCGGCCCCAATCCCACCGCCCGCTCGGCCCACCGCTGCCCCTCCGCCAGCTCCCCCGGCGCGCGTACACCAGGGCCAGCCGCAACGCCGCCCGCCCGTGCCCCGCGTCGGCCGCCCGCGTCCACCACACCGCCGCCTCCGGCTCACTCCCTCCCGAGCGAGCAGCAGCCCCAGATTGAACGCCCCGTTCCGCGACCCCGACTCCGCCGCCTCCCGGTACCAGCGCGCCGCCTCGACCACATCCCCCGCGCAGCCGCGAGCATCCCGACCCGCACCTGCGCCCGCCGATGCCCCTGCGAGGCGGCCCGCTCGTACCATTCCTCGCACTCGCTGCGCCGGTTCACGGGCTCCCCAGCTCATGCGCGGGCTCCGGCGGCCGGCGCGCGTCCAGCAGCGTTGCCAGCCGGTAGGCGGCCTCCGCGCTGCCGCCCCCGCCGCGCACCGCAGGAACCGCTCCGCCTCGCTCTCCTCGCCCTCCCGCAGCCGCGCCATGCCGACCTGCAGCGCCGCCTCCATGTGCCCGGCGGCCGCCGCCCGCTCGTACCAGCGCAGCGCGGACCGCTCCTCGCCCCGGCCCGCGTGCAGGATGCCGAGGTTGAAGGCGGCGTCCACGCTGCCGGTCTCCGCCGCCTTGGAGAACCACGGCTCCGCGCCGGTCTCGTCACCGGCCCGCAGCAGCAGGATCGCCAGCGCGTTCGCCGCCTCGCGGTGGCCGGCGTACGCGGCCCGGCGGTACCACTGCTCGGCCTGGGCGGTCCGGCCCTGGTCGGCGCAGAGCAGCCCGAGGTTGTAGGCGCCGTTGATGTCACCGGCGTCCATCGCGGCCCGGTACCAGCGCTCGGCGGTCTGGGTCTCGCCGCGCTCGGCGTGCAGCGCGCCCAGCGCGTTGGCGGCGTTGCCGTCGCCGTCCTGGGCGGCGCGCAGCCACCACACGGCGGCGTTCTCGCTGTCCCCGGCGTCGCGCAGCAGGAAGCCGAGGGCGCAGGCGGCACGGGCCTCGCCGTCCTTGGCGGAGGTCAGATACCAGCGGCCTGCCTCCTTGAGCTCGCCGCGTCTCTCCAGGATCGTCCCGAGGTGCAGCGCGGCCCGGCGGTGTCCGCGCGCGGCGGACTGCCGGTACCACTGCTCGGCCTCCTGACCAGCGCCTTAGCGTCGCTGTCGCTCTCCCGTACGGCCCTGGCCTCCAGCGCGCGGGCCAGCCGGTACGCCCCTCCCGGTGCCCCTGTTCGGCGGCGGCCCGCATCCAGCGCTCGGTGCCCGCCGTGTCCCCGCGGTGTTCCAGCAGGTCGGCTAGGGCGTACGCGCCCAGGGTGTGACCCTGCTCGGCGGACTGGCGCAGCCAGTACTCGGCGGCCGGCTCGTCGCCGCGCTCCCGGTGGTGGCGGCCCAGCGCGTGGGCGGCCGCGGTGGAGCCGGCGACGGCGGCGATGCGCCACCAGCCGGCGGCCTCGTCGGCGTAGCCGCGCTGGAGCAGCAGGACGCCCAGGTTGTTGGCGGCGGCGCGGTCGCCCGCGGCGGTGGCGGCGCGCAGATGGGGTTCGGCTCCGTCGAGATCTCCGCGGCGCAGCAGCATGGCGCCCAGGACACTCATCGCTTCCACGTCGCCGGTCTCGGCGGCGAGCCGCCGGCGCAGCTCCTCCGCCGCCTCGTCGGCGGCCTCCCCGCGTCGCGGGGTTCCTCCTGAACGGAGGACTTCACAAAACGCCCTGTCTCGAACAGAGTTGCCTTGTCCCCCATACCATCCATCGTCGCACCACCTGCAACCTGGGTACACCTGGTATACCGCAGCCAGTGAGGTCACTACAGCGTTTTGTCGACATGCCCACAGAGAGACAAGTCAAACACAGATCTGCCAACTCCCGTCGGCGGCACGGCCGTAGCCCGGCCGAGTACATGCGTTCGCCCATCACAAAGGCCCGGATTCCTTGAGGAATCCGGGCCTTGGTGTCACCTCTCGGTGACGTGAGTAGCGGGGACAGGATTTGAACCTGCGACCTCTGGGTTATGAGCCCAGCGAGCTACCGAGCTGCTCCACCCCGCGCCGTTGTGTTCCAACCGTAGCACGGCGCGGGAGGGGCGATTGACCAGGCTGGTCGCTAACTGTTCGGGCTCGCACCGGGACTGGGCTTGCTCTCCCCGCCCCCGGCTCCGCCACCCCTTCGGACGACTGGGCCGCCTCGGCCTTGCGCAGCGCGTCCTCCAGGTCCTTCTGTGCCTTGCCGTAGGCCTCCCAGTCGTTCTTCTTCAGGGCTTCCTGGCCGGCGTCGAAGGCCTTCTGGGCGTCGTTCAGCGCCTCCTGGACCGTCGGGTTGTCGGACGTCGGCGGCGGTGGCGTGCCCTCGTCCTCACCCGTGCCCTCGTCCTCGCCCGTTGGCGGCTCCGTGGGCGTGCCCTCACCGGCGAAGATCTTGTCCAGGGCCTCGTCGAGGGTGTCCTCGAAGGCCGTCTGGCCTCCGTAGGTCACCAGCACCTTCCGCAGCAGCGGATACTTCAGTCCGCCACCGCGCACATAGACCGGCTCCACATAGAGCAGTCCCCGTCGAGCGGGACGGCGAGCAGGTTGCCGTACTCGACCTCCGAGTCGCCGCCTCTCAGCAGCCTGATCGACTCGGCGATGTTCTGTTCGGAGTTGAACTGGCTCTGCACCTGCTTGGGTCCGGCGGCCGTGGTGCTGGTCGGCAGTTTCAGCACTCTGATCTTGCCGTAGTCGTCGGTGCCCGGATCGGCGTTCACCGCCATGAAGGCGCTGAGGTTGTCACGGCCGTTCGGTGTGAACGTCGTGGTGAGCGAGAAGGTCTGCTCCGGCTGGTCGGGCATCTTCATGCTCAGGTAGTACGGCGGAACCGCGTCGCCCGTCTTGTTGGTCGGGTCGTCCGGCACCTGCCACACCTCGCTGCCCGAGAGGAACGTGGTGGCGTCCTTCACGTGGTAGCGGGTCAGCAGTTCGCGCTGCACCTTGAACAGGTCCTGCGGATACCGCAGATGGGCCATCAGATCGCCGGAGATCTCGGTCTTCGGCTGCACCGTGTCCGGGAAGGCCTTCATCCAGGTCTTCAGGACGGGGTCCTGGGTGTCCCACTGGTAGAGCTTGACCTCGCCGCTGTACGCGTCGACGGTCGCCTTCACCGAGTTGCGGATGTAGTTGACCTGGTTCTGCTGGGCCACCACCGCGCGCTGGTCGTTGGTGGCGGTCAGCGAGTCGGCCGTGGTGTCACCGAGGGTGGTCCGCGACGCGTACGGATAGCCGTTGGTGGTCGTGTAGGCGTCGACGATCCACTGGATACGGCCGTCCACGACCGCCGGGTAGGCGTCGCCGTCGATGGTCAGCCAGGGGGCGATCGCCTCGACGCGCTCCTTGGGCGTGCGGTTGTAGAGGATCCGCGAACCCTCGCCGATCGCTCCCGAGTACAGGATCTGCGGCTCGCTGAACGCCACCGCGTAGGCGGCCCGGTTGACCGGGTTGGCGAGGTTGACCCCGCTGTCGCCCTTGTAGCTGTACGTCTTCTCGCCGCTGTCGTCGGAGTAGTCGATCTCCTTCTGGGGACCGCCGACGATCGAGTACGTCGTGGTGCGCTCGCCGTAGTAGACGCGCTGCTCGTACGAGCCCAGGTCGCCCTTGGAGGGCAGGTCGGACTCGGTGAACTCGGGACGGCCGCCGGCGTCGGCGCTGGTGCCCTCGGCGGCGACGACCCCGTATCCGTGCGTGTACCGGAAGTGGTCGTTGATCCAGCTCCGCTTCGGGATGCCGCTGAGGTTCAGCTCACGCAGACCGATGACGGTGTCCTGGTCCTTGCCGTCCTTGCTGTAGCGGTCGACGTCCAGGTTGGTCGGGAACGCGTAGTAGTTCCTGATCTGCTGGAGCTGCTGGAACGTCGGCGAGACGATGTTCGGGTCCATGATCCGGATGCTCGCCGTGTCACCGACGTCGTCCCGCAGCTTCGTCTTGTCCTGCGTCTGGCTGATGCCCGGGTACTCGGTCACCTGGGAGTCGGCGATGTCGTAGGCATCACGCGTGGCCTTGAGGTTCTTCTCGACGTACGGCGCTTCCTTGGCCTGCTCGTTCGGCTGGACCTGGAACTTCTGCACGATCGCCGGGTACAGGCCGCCGATGAGGATCGCCGAGAGCACCATCAGACCGAAGCCGATGACGGGCAGCTGCCAGGTGCGCCGCCACAGGGTGGCGAAGAACAGCAGCGCGCAGATCACGGCGATGCAGAACAGGATCGTCTTGGCCGGCAGATAGGCGTTGGCGTCGACGTACCTCAGGCCCGTCCAGCTGTCGGTGGCCTTGAAGTCGCTGGACTTCACCGCCAGGCCGTACCGGTCGAGCCAGTAGGCGACCGCCTTCAGGGCGACGAAGATGCCGAGGAGCACCGACAGGTGTCCGGTGGCGGCGGCCGTGGCACGCGCGCCGGGGCTGGTGATGCGCAGCCCGCCGTACAGGTAGTGGGTGAGCGCGGCGGCGATCAGCGCCAGGATGGTGGCGGCGAAGCCGAAGCCGAGCAGGAACCGGTACCAGGGCAGGTCGAAGGCGTAGAAGGAGACATCGAGCTTGAACTGCGGGTCCTTCTGGCCGAACGGCACGCCGTTGACCCACATCAGCCAGGTCCGCCACTGGCTCGACGCCGAGGCGCCGGCGATCAGGCCGACCAGCGCGGTGATGCCGAGCAGCAGCCACTTCTTGTACGGGGCGATGCCCATCCGGTACCGGTCGAGGTTCTGCTGCTCCATCGACATGGCGCTCAGCGGCGGCCGCATGCGGTGGGCCAGCCAGACGTTGAAGCCGACCGCGAGGGCCATCAGCAGACCGAAGACGAAGAACAGTCCGATCTTGGTCGACAGGGTCGTGGTGAACACCGACGAGTAGTCGACCGAGCGGTACCACAGCCAGTCGGTCCAGAAGCCCGCGAACATGGTGAACACCATGCCGAGGACGGCCAGGACGCCCAGTGTCATGAGCAGGGTCCGGACCCGCCGGGACGGGCGGCCGACTCTGATCCGTGGCCCCGTCGGGCCTCCGCCGCGGTCCGGCATCTGGAAAGCCAAGGTAGGCACCTCGAAGTTCGCTGTTGATTCGTCAGGCCCGCGTCTTCACGGACCGAGCGTGGGCCCCCGTTGTCGCAGGCCCACACCTATGCAACTTACTCACGCTTTACTCGGTTCCCGATTCCGGTGAGGAACGAGAGAGGATTGTGACCATGTCCAACACACCCATGGCGGCCAACCCGCTCACCCGGGCCGTGCTCGAGATCGACGAGTACGTCTCCGGCCTCGGCTGGGACCAGCCCGCCCGCCTCTTCGCCCTCGTCGACACCGCCCGGCTGCGGGCCGAACAGCCCTCGCTCGCGGACCGGCTCGGTCTGGGCGACGAACAGGAGACAACCGCTCTCACCCCGATCGAGCAGGACGAGATTCCAACGGGCAAGCCGCTCGACGAGTTCCTGGGCACCATCGCCTGGCCCGGCTCGGTGACCGGCTGCGCCCTGGCCGTGGAACGGCTGATGCTGCCTCCGTCGGCCGAGGCCCAGGTCCCGAAGGACCTGGACGAGGCCGCGCTGACGAAGTGGGTGGCGCGGCACCCGGAGCGTCAGGAGGTCCGTATGACGGTCGCGGTGCTGCGCGACGGAACCCGCGAGTCGGCGCTGCGGCTGCGTGAGAAGGACTCCCCACGGAGGTCCTCACCGGCTCCGACCTGGTGCCGGGTCTGGCGGAGGCGCTCACCGCGACGTTCGAGGAGTAACGCGACCGGTCAGGACACCGCGCACTTCGGCAGGTCCGCGGTGTCCCCGGAGCGGATGTCCGCCAGGGCGCCCAGGGCGTCGTCCATGGTGCCCACCTTCACCAGGGTCAGCCCGTCGGGGGTGTCCTGGGCGGCGGACGCGCAGTTGTCGGCGGGCGTGAGGAAGTACTGGGCGCCCTTGTCGCGGGCGCCGACGGTCTTCATCTCGATCCCGCCGATCGCCCCGACCTTGCCGTCGTCGTCGATGGTGCCGGTGCCGGCGACGAACGTGCCGCCGGTGAGGCTGCCGGGGTGAGCTTGTCGTAGATGCCGAGCGCGAACATCAGTCCCGCGCTCGGCCCGCCGACGTCGGCCAGCTTGATGTCGATGCTGAACGGGAAGGTGTGATCCGTCCCGGCGGAGATGCCGACGATGGCGCGCTTCTCGCCGCCGTCGTCGGAGGCCGTGGCGGTGATCGTGACCTTCTCGGTCTTCGTCGCCGCCCGGTTCGCCTTCTCGGCCGCGGCCTGCTCCTTGGCCGGCACGATCGTGAAGACGACGTCCTCGCCCGGCTTGTGCTCGGTGACCAGCTCGGCGACGTCGGCCGGCTCCTTCACCGTCTTGCCGTCGACGGTCTTGATCACGTCGCCCGCGTGCAGCTTGCCCTCGGACGGGGACCCCTTGACGACCGTGGAGACGATCACCCAGGACTTCACCGGGACGTCCAGCTGCTTCAGCGCCGCGACCTTGGCGCTCTCCTGCGACTGGCTGAACTCCTCGGCGTTCTCCTGGGTGGACTGCTCCTCCGTCTTGCCGTCGGGGTAGAGGGTGTCGTGCGGCACGACCTTGTTGTCGTGCGCGAGCCAGCCGTAGACGGCCTCGACCAGGTTCATCCGGTAGTCGGCGCTGGTGACCCGCACCGTGGTCATGTTGAGATGGCCGTCCGTCGGATAGGTCTTGCGTCCCTCGATCTGCAGCACCGGCTCGCCGTCGTGCTCGCCCAGGGTGTTCACCGTCGGCCCCGGCGACATCTCCGAGTAGGGCACCGGGAAGAGCACTCCCGCACACAGGAGCGCGATCAGCATCAAGGTCGAGGCGAGCATCGTCGCGGTGCGGCGTGGCATGACTCGACAGTACGGGACAGGCCTGTCGGCGCACCGTCAGGGCCGCCCGTCCGGGCGGCCCTGCTCGCTCTGTACGCCGTGACCTGCTGTTCTACGGCCTTCCGCTACCGGAGCGCGGCTTTTCCATGGCCTCGCGGAAGCGGGCGTAACCGATGACCTCCGGGCCGTCGCCGCGCACCTTGCGCGTGCGACTGGCCCAACTGCCCCACAGTCCCGCTCCGATCGCGGCCACCAGCGGAATCAGCAACCAGGCAAGCGCCGCCATGCCGACCTCCCAACCCCATGAGCGTCCGCAACTGACTGATCAGCAGATTAACCATCCGCAGTGACAACGCTCACGCCCGGGGTGGGGTTACGCAACCGGAGCCCGGGGCGCCTGAGCAGGCGCCGCCCCGAACTACGGCGCTGCACGACGGCCCGCCCTCCCGCCGCCCGACCACCACCCCGGAAGACGGCGCTACGCGCCGACCCGCCCTCCCGTCGCCCGACCACCACCCCGGAAGACGGCGCTACGCGCCGACCCACTCTTCGGTACCGTCCGAGAACTTCTGGTGCTTCCAGATCGGCACCTCGTGCTTGAGGTCGTCGATCAGCTTCCGGCAGGCCTCGAAGGCCTCCCCGCGGTGCGGACACGACACGCCGACGACGACCGCGAGGTCCCCGACCCTGAGGTCGCCCACACGGTGCACGGCGGCCAGCGCCCGGACGGGGTGGTCGGCGGCGATCTTCTCGGCGATCCGCCGCATGTGGTCCTCGGCGCTGGGGTGGCACGAATAGCCGAGTTCGTCGACGTCGGCGCCCCCGTCGTGGTTGCGCACGGTTCCCACGAACAGCGCCGTCCCGCCCGCCGCGTCGTCGCCGACCGCGCGGAGGATCTCGTCCACGGACAGCGGCGTGTCACGGATCGCGATCAGCTTGATCGGGTCCTGCGCGGCCTGCTCACCGGGGTGATCGTGCGTGGATGCCATGCCCCCATCGTGCCCCACCCCGACGGCGGCCCGGAACAGACCCGGCACACGCGTGCGCGTCCGCCGGCCGTCGCGGGCGGTACGGCACTCCTGCCCCGGCCGGCGCCCACGCGCGGTGCCGCCGCGGCGTCTCAGATGCGTCGGCGTGCCTTCCGGGCCCGGCGTACCACCGCCGCCGCGCCCAGCAGGGCGACCGTCGCTCCTGCGGCGCCCGCCGCCGTGGCGTCCTTGCGCCCCAGCCGCCGTCCGGCCACCGTGTGCCGGCCGGACACCTCCTCCAGCAGCTGGGCGAGCACCTCCTCGTTGGTGTGCGCGGGCCGCCACCCGGCGTCGTGCAGCCTGCTGCCGCTCACCACCCACGGGTACATCGTGTAGGCCAGGTCCCCGGCCGGGGACGGGGTGAGCCCGATCCGGTGCAGCCGGGCCGCCGCGCCGAGCGCGACCGCCGACGGCAGCTCCATCCGCCGGATGCCGGTGAGCTCCTCGACCTCCTCCTGCTCGAGCCATCCGTCGCAGCCGACGGCCAGCTCGCCGTCGGCCTTCTCCAGCACGGTGTACTCGAGGGCGCTGCACAGGTCGTCGACGTGGCAGAACTGCCACGCGGGCCGCGATCCGGCCACCACAAGCAGCCGGGGGACTCGAAGTACCTGGTCAGCGCGGTGTCGGTGCCGCCGACCAGCAGGGCGGGGCGTACGACGGTGACATTGAGGCCGGGGTGCGCCCTGGGCGCCCGGCGCGCGAGGCGCTCGATCTCCAGGAGGTCGCCGACGCCCGTGGCCTCCGCCGTGGCCCGCAGTTCCGCGTCCTCGGACAGTGGCAGCTCGTTGTCCGGCAGGGCCCCGTAGACCATCGTCGAGGTGCACAGCACCACGCGGTGCACCCCGGCGGCCGCGGCGGCCGTCAGCACCGTCTGGGTGCCCCGTACGTTGTAGGCCGTCCGGGCGGCCGCGTCGGTCTCCAGGTCGAGGTCGAGTGCGAGGTGGACCACGACATCGGCCCCGCGCAGCTTGTCCGCGATCGCCGGATCCCGTACGTCCAGGATGTGCCAGAGCGCCTCGGCGCACTCGCCGCGCCGCTCGTCGATGGCGATGACCTGCTTGACCTCCTCGGAGGCGGCGAGCCGCGCGGTGAGCAGGGCGCCCATGCCGGACGCGGCTCCGGTGACCGCGACGACGGGCCCGCGCGGGGCGGCACTGGTCGAGTTGTTTCGCGCTGCGCGAACCTGTGGATCTGGGGAACTCACCGGGCGTCTCCAGTGGTTGTCTTCAGTACGGGCGCAAGCGACGCGTACGTACCAGGTGGCATCCATCCTGCCGCAGGCGTTCTGTCGGCGAAGCACCGAGGCCCGAACCGCTTCAGGTGTCTACGCTGGGTGGTGTTGTCGGGCAGCCGTGCCGCCGGAAAGAACCGGTGGCCCTACCAGCCGAGGAAACCCGTGAGTGACACCCCATTCGGATTCGGCCTTCCGCCGGAGGAGCCGGACGACGGCGACGAGGGCAAGAAGAAGGACCCGCAGAGCGGTGGTGGTCAGGGCCCGGCCAATCCGTTCGGCTTCGGCACGCCCGGAGCGGGAGGCTTTGGCGGCCCGGGCGCGGACAATCCGTTCGCGGCGATGTTCGGGTCGCTGAACCCCAACGACCTGGGCGCGGCGTTCCAGCAGCTCGGCCAGATGCTCTCCTACGAGGGCGGGCCGGTGAACTGGGACATGGCCAAGCAGATCGCGCGGCAGACCGTCGCGCAGGGCACCGCGGACGGGTCGAAGGACGCGAGCGTCGGGGCCTCCGACCGCAAGGCCGTGGAGGAAGCGGTCCGTCTGGCCGATCTGTGGCTGGACGACGCGACCTCGCTGCCGTCAGGCGCCCACTCCAGCCTGTCCTGGAGCCGCGCGGAGTGGGTCGAGGCGACCCTGCCCGCGTGGCGCGAACTGGTCGACCTGGTCGCCGAGCGCGTCGGGAACGCGATGGGCGATGTCCTGCCGGAGGAGATGCAGGCCATGGCCGGCCCGCTGATCGGCATGATGCGCTCCATGGGCGGCGCCATGTTCGGCACGCAGATCGGGCAGGCCGTCGGCGTGCTCGCCGGTGAGGTCGTCGGCTCGTCCGACATCGGCCTCCCGCTCGGTCCGGCCGGCAAGGCCGCGCTGCTGCCGCTGAACATCGAGAAGTTCGGCAGGGACCTGGGCGTCCCCCAGGAGGAGGTGCGGCTGTATCTCGCCCTGCGCGAGGCCGCCCACCAGCGTCTTTTCGCCCACGTGCCGTGGCTGCGCTCGCATCTGTTCGGTGCCGTGGACGGCTATGCGCGCGGGATCAAGGTCGACACCGGCAAGCTCGAGGACGTCGTCGGGCAGTTCGACCCGCAGAACCCCGAGCAGTTGCAGGAGGCCCTTCAGCAGGGCATGTTCCAGCCGGAGGACACCCCGGAGCAGAAGGCGGCCCTGGCCCGTCTGGAGACGGCGCTGGCGCTCGTCGAGGGCTGGGTGGACGCGGTGGTGCACGCCGCCGCCAAGCCCAGGCTGTCGTCGGCCGACGCGCTGCGCGAGACGCTGCGCCGACGCCGTGCCTCGGGCGGCCCGGCGGAGCAGACGTTCGCCACGCTGATCGGTCTGGAGCTGCGACCGCGCCGGCTGCGCGACGCCTCGCGGCTGTGGGCGTCGCTCACCGACGCGCGCGGGGTCGACGGCCGGGACGCGCTGTGGGCACACCCGGACATGCTGCCCACGGCGACCGACCTGGACGATCCGGACGGTTTCGTGCACCGCGAGCAGATCGACTTCTCCGAGTTGGACAAGATGCTCGGCGAGGCCGCCAACGGCACGCCCGACCTCAGGAAGAAGGACGACGGAGAGGGCGAGAGCAAGGGCGACGACAGCGAGTGAGCCTTCACGACGACGCGGTCCTCGTGCTCAAGGGGTACGAGGACCAAGCCGCACTGCGCCAGACGTATCTGGACCATCTCGCGGCGCATCCGGACGGCATGTGGAAGGCCTGTGCGGACGGTCACATCACGGCGAGCGGCCTGGTGATCGACCCCGAGCGGGGCCGGGTGCTGCTGACCCTGCACCGGAAGCTGCGCATGTGGCTCCAGATGGGCGGGCACTGCGAGCCGGGCGATGTCTCGCTCGCGGCGGCCGCCCTGCGGGAGGCGACCGAGGAGTCCGGCGTCACCGGACTGACACTGGTGTCCGGGGGACCGGTGCGGCTGGACCGTCATCACACCCCGTGCGCCTGGCATCTGGACGTCCAGTACGCGGCGCTGGCCCCCTCCGGGGCCGTCGAGGCGATCAGCGACGAGTCCCTCGACCTGCGCTGGTTCCCGTACGACGAGGTGGCGGACGTGGCCGACACCTCGGTCACCCGTCTGGTCGAAGCGACCCGGACCAGACTGGGCGTCTGAGACATGGGTAAGGGGCGGTCGCCATGGCGACCGCCCCTTACCCGTGGATTCAGCTCCAGACGTTGCCCTGGTTCTGGCCCCGGGCCCCCTGCTGTCCCATGCCGTACTGGGCGGAGAGGCCCGAGCCGATCTGGGCGTTCTGCGGCGGCAGCAGCTCACTGGGCTGGACCAGCGCGAAGCCGGTGCCCATGAAGCTGAGCTCCCAGCCCTCACCCGTGCTGCCACGGCGCCGCCACACCCCGGAGGAGTGGGTCTGCGCCTGCATCTGCACGCGCAGGGACGTGGACCAGGCGACGATCGCGTCCGCGTCACAGTTGACGTACTTGTCCGGCGTCACCCGCATCAGCAGCGGCATACCGGAGGTCATCAGCGCGACCCTGCCCTGGCCGGTGATGTTGAGCTGGTACTTCCCGGAGCCGGAGATGCCGTACAGGCTGTCGACGGCGATGACCTCGTGGTGCAGCGAGGAGTCCATCGCGAGCACATAGCTGCTGTCGACCGTCAGCCCGTCCTGCTCCACCTCCATGACGTGGATGCGCTGGGCGAGGTTGGCGAGGTAGACGGTGCCCTGCCCGTGGCAGCGCATCAGGTCGAGCCCCTCACCGGTGCGCGCACGCGCGCGTGAGGCGCTGTTGCTCTGGTACTCGGCGTCGAACTCGACGAGTCCCTGATAGGCGACCATGGCGCCCTTGCGGGCGAGGATGTCGTCGTGACCCTCCAGGGCGACGCGGAGCATCTGCTGGTTCTGCAGGCTCCAGCGGTCCTGGGACTGCTGGTCGTTGAACGCGAAAAGCGGGCTCTGCATGGTGTGGTTGCTCCCCTCAGCCCCGGACCCGGAGACGGTCGGTGCTGTCCTCACTGGGCTGGACGACGACGATGCCCTGGCCGGAGAAGGCCATCTGGTAGGCCTCTCCGCTGCCGCGGCCGATCAGCGACTGCGCCCGGAAGCTGCGCTTGCCCTTCACCTTGAGGTTCGGGGACCAGGCGACGAGGGCGTCCGGATCGACGTACGTCTCGTCGTCGCCACCACCGCAGTCGACGACGATCGGCTTGCCGCGCGAGGTCAGCGCGACCCAGCCCTGCCCGGAGATCCTGGTGTTCCACAGGCCCTGCCCGGCGAACTTCGCCAGGCCCTTGACCCGCTCCACGCCCCACGTGAGGTGGGCGTCGAAGGCGAGCAGATTGGTGGCGTTGACGGAGATGCCGTCGCCGTTGAGGTTGATCACGACGACGTTGGCGCCGTAGTCGGCGAGGTACAGCAGCCCGTCGCCGGAGCACTTCATCAGGGGGCGCCCTCACCGGTGAGCCAGTCCTTGGCGATCTGGCGCACGGCGGACGGGTTGGGCTCGTACTGGACGAACCCTTCGTAGGCGACCATCGACCCCACACGCGCGAAGAGGTCGTTGCCGGTCTGCATGGCGACCTTCAGCATGTGATTGCCGTGGTTCTCCATGCGGGCGGTGACGGGTGCGGGGGCGAAGCCCGCGAGTGGCTGGTTCATGACGGGCTCCCTCAGATCTCGTACGGCTGGACGACGATGAAGTTGCCGGGTGCGCCCCGGAACTGCAGGTTCACGCTCTCCCCCGTGTCGCCGGGGTAGGAGTTGCGGCGCATCCGCACCTGGCTGGAGACGACCACCTGGGAGGCGGCGGACCAGGCGACCACGGCGTTGCAGTCGGCGAACGTCGTGGGTGTGACCGGCAGCACCACGGGCACGCCGTGGGTCTTCACGACGATGGTGCCGGTCCCCTGGAACTGCATCGTGAACAGCGCGCCGCCCGGGATGCCGTGCCCCTCGATACGGCGTACCTCGTACTGGAGGCCCTCGTCGAATGCGAGCACGTTCTCGGCGGAGACGCAGACGGCGTCGCCCTGGAGCTCGATCGGGTGCAGCATCGTGGAGTTCTCGGCGAAGAACACCTGGCCCTGGCCGGTGCAGCGCATCAGCTGCATCTCCTGGCCGGTGGCGTTGCCGACGATGCGGCCGGAGAAGCCGGCGCCCTTGTAGCTGAAGTCGACCTTGCCCTGGTAGAGCACCATGCTGCCCTGCCGGGCGAGCACGGGCTGTCCGCCGATACCGAGGTCCGCGCGGACGAGCTTCTTGTTCTGCTGCGTCCAGCGCTGGCCGGTGGGAGTCTCCTTGAACTGCTGGAGCGCGCCGAGGACACCCGGGGCCGCCTGCGGTGCGCCTTGCGGAGCACCGGGGGGAGCGCCCTGCGGTGCCCCGTAGGGGGCCTGCGGGGCGGGCGGCTGTCCGGGCGGCTGGTGTCCGTAGCCCGGAGGGGGCGTCGGCTGTCCGTAGCCGGGCGGCGGGGCGGGCTGGCCGTACGGCGGCTGCTGGCCCGGCTGGCCGAAGGGGGCGGGGGCGGGCGCCGGGGGAGGTACGGGCGAGGTGTGCAGGGGGGCGACGATGGTCGGCGCGGTGTGCACCGGCGGCGCGGCCGGTGCGGGTGACGGCGGCGGCGTGAAGCCCGGTGCGACGGGCTGGGGCGCGGGGGCCGGGGCCGGAGCCGGAACGGGAGCCGGCACGGGTGCCGGGCCACCGCCCGGCACTCCGAACGCGGGCGGCGCGGCGGCCTGGGCGGGCGGCGCGAAACCGGGCACGGCACCGTCGGCCGCCGGCTGCGGCGGGGCGTCGGTGGCCGGCTCCTCCTCGGCCACCTCGCCGCCGAAGTTCTTCAGCAGCGCGTCGAGCCCGCCGTCGAAGCCCTGTCCGACGGCGGCGAACCGCCAGACGTCCTTGAAGTAGAAGTCACCCAGCATCACGGCCCGCTCGGTGGAGAACTCCGAGCCGCCGAACGGATACCGGGCCACTTCCTCGCCACCCGCGACGATACGGATGTACCCGGGTCCGACCTGCGACATCTGGCCGGCACCGTCGAGGGTCGCTGTGAAGGACAGCTTCCTGATCTGCTGCGGGATCCGGTCGAGCGTCACGCGGAACGACTCGGTGTCACCCGCCTGCGCACCCAGGAGCTGAACGGACTCCTCGGGGGACTTCGGCTGGTTGTAGAAGATGAAGTACCGGTCGTCCGAGAGCCGTTCGTCGGCGTCAAGACCGAAGCAGCTGATGTCGAAGGTCAGCCCCGGGCCGGAGATCTGCACGCCTACGTACAGATCCGTCCCTGCCGTCAGGTCACTGATCCTGGCCTTGTGGCCGCGTTGGAATTCCCTGGCCATACGTACGACCGTCCCCCATCCCGAATGTGAGTGCGTCGCGCCAGGCTAACCGCAAACCCGGACATCGGATGAAGCCGGTACAGACCCGGTACACAACGCACGCGAGGACCTACGATGCGCTCACCTCGGGCGGAGCTCACGCATCGCGCGCACCGGGCACATGCGGCAACCGCTCCGCCGCGACCACTCCCTCGAGATAGCCGCGGGCCCGCTCGGTCCTGGGATACGCCTCGAGCAGCCGCCAGAAACGCGGGCCGTGCCCGGGAACCAGCAGATGCGCCAGCTCATGGCAGAGGACGTAGTCCACGACGTACTCGGGCATGCCCTGCAGCCGGTGCGACAGCCGGATGCTTCCCTCGGACGGGGTGCACGAGCCCCAGCGGGTGTTCTGGTTGGTCACCCAGCGCACCGAGGCGGGCCTGGCCCGCCCGTCGAAGTACTGGCCCGACAGCCGCCGTGCGCGCTCGGCCAGCTCGGTGTCGCCGAGTGCCCGCTTGCTCTCCTGGGCGGCCAGCTTGTCGAGCATGACGGTCACCCAGCGCTGCTCCTCCGCCTCGGACATCCGGGCGGGGATGAGCACGACGGTGCGATCGCCCTCGCGGTACGCGGAGACCGTCCTGCGGCGGCGGGCGCTCCTGCGGACCTCGATCGCGCTCGCCCGTGAGCCGTTCGTCGGCTGGCTCGTCGTACTGCGCTGTGACTTTCCGGCGCTGTGCAGTGGGTCGGCGGGCACGCACCGACCGTACCCGCTGGACACGGGGAAGTCTTGACTCCGGGACGGTTCTCTGGCGATACCACCTCCGGGCGCCGGATTTGTACGATGAATCCCGCCTCCTGTGGACAACTTTCGGCAGCCTTCGGCGGGGCCCGGCATGCTGGCCCACAGCGGGCAGATCGCGACGGCCCGCCCCGCCCAACAGGGACGTTCCAGGACATACGGGGGTCTGTCATGCATCCGATGGTCAAGCCCGCGCTGCGGCGCGGCTGGCGTGATCTCAACACCGTGCAGTTCGGCATGACGCCGGCGCACGCGTTGACGCTGGGCCCGGTGGACACGGCCACGGGCAGCTTCCTCGACCTGCTCAACGGCACACGCGGCCGGGAACTCCTGCGGGAGGAGGCCCGGCGCATGGATCTGTCCGAGGGACACATCGACCGGCTGGTACGCCGGCTGTCGCGGGCGGGGCTGCTGGACGACTCACGCGGCGGCGGGCCGGCCGCCGCGGCGCTGCGCGAGAGAACGGAGGTGCTCGACCGGCTCCGCCCGGACCTGGCGTCCCTCTCCCTGACCACCTCCGAACCCGGCGATCCGCTCCGCCGGCTGGCGGCGCGCCGCAGCATGCGGGTGCAGGTCAGGGGTGCGGGGCGGGTGGGTGCCGCGCTCGCGGCACTGCTGTCGGGGGCCGGGGTGGGCGAGGTCGACGTGCGGGACGTCGGGCGGGTCGAACCGTGGGACGTGGCGCCGGGCGGGCTGCCCGCCGAGGCCGTCGGCGACCGCAGGGACGAGGCGGCACGCCGGGTCGCGCGCCGCGCCGCCCCGGACCGGCCGCCTCGCCGCGCCGACCGGTCCCCGCTGGACGAGGGCGACCCCGGCTTCTCCCTGGTGGTGCTCGCCCCGAGGGACGACGTCGCCGTGCACGCGCCCGACCCGGCGTCCGCGGAGACCCTGCTGTCCTCGGGCACCCTCATCTCTACACCGGTGTCGTGGAGGGGACCGGTGTGGTGGGCCCGCTGGTCCTGCCGGGCGAGACGGGATGCGCGGGCTGTCTCCAGGAGGACCGTACCGACCGGGACCCGGCCTGGCCGCGGCTGGTCACCCAGTGGCGCTCCGGCCGGCAGCGCCGGGTGGGTGCCTGCGATCTGACGCTGGCCACGGCGGTGGCCGGACTGGCGGCCGCCCACGCGCTCATGTTCCTCGACGGTCTTCTTCCGTCCAGCGCCGGCGCCCGCTGGGAGGCCGCCGTCCCCGGGCTGCACTGGCGGACTCGGCCGGTCCGGCCCCATGCGGAGTGTCCGTGCGGGGCCTCTCTGAGAGATCCGCAAAAAGCTGAGGGAGAACACACCCCCGGAGAGGAGCCGTCTCACGAGACAATGGCCGTGCACGGGCCGTCGGACGAGTGGCGCCGCAAGGCGGACGCGAAGCGGCCGGCAGGGACTTGGAGGGCGCATGTCTGATCTTCCCCGCAAGGCGGTCACCCGGACCGCCAAGCTGGCCGCGCTCCCGCTCGGCTTCGCCGGGCGGGCGACCTGGGGTCTCGGCAAGCGGATCGTGGGCGAGTCCGCGGAGCTGGTCGGCCGCGAGCTCCAGCAGCGGACCGCCGAGCAGCTCTTCAAGGTGCTCGGCGAGCTCAAGGGTGGCGCGATGAAGTTCGGCCAGGCCCTGTCCGTGTTCGAGTCGGCCCTGCCGGAGGAGATCGCCGGCCCCTACCGCGTGGCCCTGACCAAGCTCCAGGAGGCGGCCCCGCCGATGCCGACCCGTACGGTGCACGGGGTGCTCCGGGAGCGGCTGGGCGAGGACTGGCAGGAGCTGTTCCTGGAGTTCGAGGAGAAGCCCTCCGCCGCTGCCTCGATCGGCCAGGTGCACAGGGGGTGTGGCACGACGGCCGCGAGGTGGCGGTCAAGGTGCAGTATCCGGGCGCGGGCGAGGCCCTGCTGTCCGATCTGAACCAGCTGAGCCGCTTCGCCCGTCTGCTGGGTCCCCTCATTCCGGGCATGGACGTCAAACCGCTGATCACGGAGCTCAAGGACCGGGTCTCCGAGGAACTGGACTACGGTCTGGAGGCCCAGGCCCAGCGAGCCCACGCCGAGGAATTCGCCGAAGACCCCGACGTCGTCGTGCCGGACGTGGTCCACCAGTGCGAGCAGGTGCTGGTCACCGAGTGGATGGACGGCATACCGCTGTCGGAGATCATCTCGGACGGCACCGGGGCACAGCGTGACCGGGCCGGCCAGCTCCTGGCGCGCTTCCTGTTCTCCGGCCCCGCCCGCACCGGTCTGCTGCACGCCGACCCGCACCCAGGCAACTTCCGTCTGCTGCCCGGTGGTCCGCGGGGCGAGGACGACTGGCGGCTGGGCGTACTGGACTTCGGCACCGTCGACCGGCTCCCCGGCGGACTGCCGGAGCCCATCGGCGAGGCCCTGCGGATGACTCTGGACGGTGAGGCCGAGGCCGTCTACGAGATGCTCTGCACCGAGGGCTTCGTCAAGGAGACGATCGAGCTGGACCCCGACGCCGTCCTCGACTATCTGGTGCCGATCATCGAGCCGGCCGCGGCCGGCGAGTTCACCTTCACCCGGGGCTGGATGCGGAGCCAGGCGACCCGGATAGCCGACCCGCGCTCCCCGCCTCCCAGCTGGCCAAGCAGCTCAACCTTCCCCGGCCTATCTGCTGATCCACCGGGTGACCCTGAGCACGATCGGCGTGCTCTGTCAGCTGGGCGCCACCGTGCGGCTGCGGGCCGAACTGGAGGAGTGGCTGCCGGGCTTCGTCCCGGAGGAACCGGTGGAGGAGGAACCGGCCGCGCAGGCGTGACCCGCCCGGCGGCACCCCGCGGACCGGCCGTCGCCGCTACCGCCACCGCGCGTCCAGGCGACCCTCGATCGCCCGCAGGCTGTCGCGCGAGCACGGCTCGCAGAGGTGCCGGGCTGCGCCGTTCTCCACGGAGTAGGTCCAGGTCGGCCGCGGTCCTTCGGCGCGAGTGCCGCAGCGGGCGCACACCAGCGGTTCCGGCACCGCCGTGGGGCCGTGGTGGCCGCTGTCACCGTGATGACTCGTCACGCCGTGACGACAACGCCGTTCCCGGCGGCCCGCCCGCGCCACGTACCGCGGGGGCCGGCCCGGGTGAACGGACCGGCCCCCGCAAGCAGGGCGGGGCCTCCGGAGGAGAGGCCTTCGCTTCGGATCGGTTACTGCATGACCGCCATGGCGAGCGCGCGGCGGGCGCGCCGGGAGGCGCGCTCGGCCCGGCGCTGCATCCGGCGAGCGGTCACCAGGCTGGTGGCCTGGCGCTCCCGCTGCGCCTCCCGCAGTCGCTCGTGCATATGCGCACGGGCCAGGGCTTCTGGAATGAGTTGCATCTCTCGGGTCCTGTTCTGGCGCGAGTCGTTCGCACCACTGGTGGTGAAGTCTTCGGTCGCGGAGCCTGCGGGCTCGTCGGCGGACGGCATCATCGGGGCCTGCTTCTGGGGGTCGTGCGTGAAGGGGTGGTCGATCGTTCCGGGGTGTTCATGCCGTGACCGGGTTCTTGCGCGGGCGGCCGCGCGGCCGCTTCCGGGCGACGACGACGCCCTGGACGAACAGCTCGCCACCCCAGACGCCCCAAGGCTCACGCCGCTCCTTGGCGCCGGCGAGGCAGGCCTCGACCAGCGGGCAGGTGCGGCAGAGGGACTTGGCGTACTCGACGTCGGCCGGCGACTCGGCGAAGAAGACCTCCGGGTCATAGGAACGGCACGGGACGGGTACGCCGAGGTTCTCGATGGCGTCGTCGAGCGCGGTGAGCGCCGTGAGCGGAGTCAAGGTCGGGTCCTCCGTGGAGCAGGGCTTGGGGATCGTGTCGGAAGGCGGTACGGACGGGACGTGCGCTTCGAGTTGCACGGTTCGTCTTCCTCGTCTGGTCGTTCCGGCCGGTCGGCCGGGTGGCGGCTGGTACCGGGTTCTTTTCTTGTCCCGAGGCGCTTCGCTCCCCGTTCGGGGAAAACAGAAGGGCCGCGGATCCCGGGTGGGGTTCCGCGGCCCTGAAGGCGCCGGCCTGATCGAATCAGGCTGGATCACTCCAGGGTTCTGGCCCACGGAAGGCCCACATCAGGTGGTGCTGCGTCGTCTGCTTCCGGAATCCGGCACCGGCTGCCGCAAAGGCATAGGCCTTGGCCTGTGCCACTACCGCTTCCAGTGCCTTGATCGGTCGCTCATCGCGCTCACGGACGGCAGGAGCCGCGGGAGCGAGGAGGACACCAGGCGCGCGGCACGGATGCCGGACAGACCGGTGCCCTGGTTCGAGGCGCCGAGCATGCACAGGGAGACGGCCGAGCGATCGGTCAGTTTGACGACGGAGCTGCTGTTGATGCTGATCACTGGACTCGCCTCCTCTCGGCGTCTAGGGGACCGGTGTGAACCGGTCCGCGGATATGCAAGTACAACACGGAATCAGGGCCTCGGAGAAGGCCCGCTGTCCCCGTGCCTAAGAACCTATGGGGATTGCCGGGGCATGCGCAAACTATTTTTCCGACGACTTCGGATCAGTTCAGGCCTCGGTCCTCTTCGATGGCGCGACCTGCGCAGATGGCCAGAACATCAGCCCCGTAGCGGCCCAGCTTGCGCATCCCCACCCCGGGATCCTGGCCAGCGCGTGCTCCTCGTCGGGGACCGTCTCCGCGATGGCCATCAGCGTCTTGTCGGTGAAGACGCAGAAGGCCGGCTGCCCGCTGCGCTCCGCCTGGCCGGCTCGCCAGTCACGGAGCCGCTCGTACAGGCCCTCGTCCATGTCGGTGGGGCAGTCCTCGCAGCGCATCAGCTTCATCTCGCCCGCGTCGGTCAGCGTGCGGCCGCACACCCGGCAGCGGGCGGGACTGCGCTGTCTGCGCCGCGGGCCCGGGGCCGCCGGGGCGGACACCGTCGCGGCCGGGCCACGCTCCACACCTCCCGCGCCCACCGTGCCGCCACGGCCCGCCGCCGCGGTGGAGCCGGGGCGCAGTCCGTCGAGGAAGCGGCTGGGCCGGCGGTTCGGCCGGCTGCCGGGTGAGCGGGAGAGCGCCCAGGAGAGATGCAGGCGCTCACGCGCGCGGGTGACCCCTACATAGAGGAGGCGACGCTCCTCCTCTATCTGTTCGTCGGTCTTTGCGTAGGTGATCGGCATCATGCCCTCGGCGACGCCGACCAGGAAGACGACGTCCCACTCCAGTCCCTTGGCCGAGTGCAGCGAGGCGAGGGTGACGCCCTGCACGGTCGGGGCGTGCTGGGCGCCGGCCCGCTCGTCGAGTTCGGCGACGAGGTCGGCGAGCGTCGCGCCCGGTCGCGCGGCGGCGAAGTCCTGGGCGAGATGTACCAGGGCCGCCAGTGACTCCCAGCGCTCGCGGACCGCTCCCGAACCGGCTGGCGGCTGCGGCGTCCAGCCCTCGCCGGAGAGCACGGCCCGCACCTGGGAGGGCAGGTCGGGGGCGTCGTCGAGGAGCGCGTCGTTGCCGCCGAAGCGGGCCGCGCCACGCAGGGCGATACCGGCCTTGCGCACCTCGGGACGGTCGAAGAACCGTTCGGCGCCGCGGAGCTGGTAGGGCACCCCGGCATCGGCGAGGGCCTGCTCATAGGTCTCGGACTGGGCGTTCGTCCGGAACAGGACGGCGATCTCGCTCGCCGGGACCCCCGCGTCGATCAGCTCACGAATGCGGCGGGCGGCGCCCTCCGCCTCGGCGGGCTCGTCGGTGTACTCGGTGAAGACCGGCTCGGTCCCCGCGGCACGCTGCGAGACCAGTTCCAGCCGGTGGTCGGCGGCGCGGCCGCGTGCCTGGGCGAGCAGGCCGTTCGCCAGGTGGACGACCTGCGGGGTGGAGCGGTAGTCGCGGACCAGCTTGACGACGGTGGCCCCGGGATGACGGATGCGGAAGTCGAGCAGATGGTCGGGGTTGCGCCCGTGAACGAATAGATCGTCTGGCTGGCGTCGCCGACCACGCACAGGTTCTCCCGCTCGCCGAGCCACAGCTCCAGCAGGCGCTGCTGGAGCGGGCTGACGTCCTGGTACTCGTCGACGACGAAGTGCTGGTACTGGGCGCGGACCTGCTCGGCGATGTCGCGGCGGTCCTGCAGCACGGCGACGGTCAGCAGCAGCACGTCCTCGAAGTCGATGACGACGCGCTCCCGCTTGAGCTCCTCGTAGGCGGAGTACAGCAGGGCGATCTCGGCGGGGTCGCGGGGAACGTCCCGGCCGGCCTTGGCGGCGGCGGCCGCGTAGTCGCCCGGGACGGTCTGGGTGACCTTGGACCATTCGATCTCCGCGGTGACGTCCCGCAGCTCTCCCCGGTCGAGCCGGATGCGGCAGGCGACGGCCGCGTCGGCGACCAGCTGGATCTTCCGGTCGACGAGCCGGGGCAGGGAGCCGCCGATCGCCTTCGGCCAGAAGTACTGGAGCTGGCGCAGCGCCGCCGAGTGGAAGGTGCGGGCCTGGACCCCCACGGCGCCGAGCTGCCGCAGCCGGCCGCGCATCTCCCCGGCGGCGCGGTTGGTGAAGGTGACGGCGAGGACGCTGGACGGCTGGAGGATCCCGGCGCGCACCCCGTAGGCGATCCGGTGGGTGATCGCCCGGGTCTTGCCCGTACCGGCACCGGCCAGCACGCACACCGGGCCCTGCAGGGCGGTGGCCACGGCGCGCTGCTCGGGGTCGAGCCCGTCGAGCACCGCGTCGGCCGAGTCCGGTACCTGCGGGAAAAGGGTGGAGTGCGTTGCTGCTGTCACACAGCCATGCTGCCAGGTCGCCCGGGACAGGTGAGCCGGTTGTCCACAGGGAGGCCCTCGCGGTCATATCAATGCGGCGGGCATCACACGCGGGACCGAGGCAGCGGGCATCAGGCGGGAGTCATGGGGCGCCCGGCGGGAATGTCTGCGCTTTCAAGTATGTTCCCAGAGCACCGAGGACTTCCCCGAGCCGCCGAAGGAGCGCGAGAGGCATGCAGGGCACTGTGACGATGTACAGCACCACGTGGTGCGGCTACTGCCGTCGGCTGAAGAGCCAGATGGACCGCGAGGGCATCGCGTACACCGAGATCAACATCGAGCACGACCCGGAGTCCGCGGCCTTCGTGGAGAAGGCGAACGGCGGAAACCAGACGGTGCCCACGGTTCAGGTAGTTCCCCCAACGGTGGGGCCGAGGTCGTCATGACGAACCCGAGCCTCGCTCAGGTGAAGCAGGCGCTCAGCGCCTGACACGCCCCATCACACGTGGCGGGACCCCCGCCCTCGAAACTGGACGGGGGTCTTCTGCCGCCCCTTACCGCCCTTCAGCAAGGGGCGGACCCTCGCAAGAGCGCCCCGCTCTCATTCGGGAAGGGTGGAGTACCGCTCAATGAGTCCCCCAAGTCGAAGGCCTCCTCGCTCGGCCAACCTGCATCAGGCGGAGGCCGGAACCGTCTGGGCTCCCTCTGCACCCTTGGCATCCTTCTCGGCCTTCGCCCGCTCTGCTTCGTAGTCCTCCCAGCGGCTGACGATCTCCCACTCCACGCCCGTAAGCGGCTTCGGCTTCTCGTACGGCTTTCCGTGCAAGGAGATCGGCATGATCGGTGATAGCGCCTGAGAAGACTTGGTGGGCACATCCCAGTACGTAATGCCCTGCTGCTTGATGCTCTCGATCAGGTCGCCGGGATCGACAGCCAGGACATCATGTCCGAAGTAGGCCTTGACTTTGTACTTCTTCAGCCATTCACGCCGTTCGTCGACGCTCGACCCCTCCCACCACTCCGCGTAGCTCTCGCTCGTGCCCGTCCACACGGTCACCGGCTTCGGTCCCTCCTGGTTGGTGACCTTCTCTCGCTCCTGGGCAAGGCTGGCGACTTGCGAGGCGTACGCGGCGGCGTTGATCTCGTCCTGCTGGAGTTCCTTCAGAAGCTGGTTCATCCTGCCGTCGATCACAGCGAGCTTCGCCGCACGGCTGTCGTCGATGGTTGTTTTCGACTCCATCCGTTCCAGGTGGCCGATCTCCCCCAACAGGGCCGACTCCAGCCAGGGGTACAGGTCTTCGGCCCAGAACCTCTGCTTCGGGCATGGCTGGATGCCCTTGCTCTTGTTGCCGTGACAGCGGTACCGCGCGCGCTTGCCCCTGGCCGGGTCACCCTTCACGAAATAGAGGGAGCTGCCGCACAACAGGCAGAACGTAACGCCCACCGTCGGCGATGTGGAGCCCTTCTGCTTCTTGTACTTGACCGAGGCGACGGCCCCCGACAGCTTTGTCCACTCCTCCTCGTTCAGCACTGGCTCGGACCGCATGACGGGTGTGCCGTCGTCGTTGCGGACCATGGAGCCGTTGGCACGTACGTACTCCCCGAGCAGAGAGCGGCTGGTCAGTACGGCCTGCACCGTGGTTGGCGTCCACCTGCTCCCCCGGGGCTTCGGGGCCGCCAACCGAGTCGTACTCTCCCCTGCCGCCGCACGAATACGGGCGATGTCCTGAGCCGTGGGCACGCCTTCTTCGTTCAGCCAGTCGGCCACAGCTGAGAAGCTCGGCTTCTCGATAAAGCGGCGAATCATCTCGATCAGCCTTGGGCCGTACTCGGGGTCGAGTTCCAGAGTGAACCCTTCCTCCCCTTTCACAGCCCTGCGGCCGAACGGCACCAGGCCGCCCGGCCAGCGGCCCGTCTTCCGCATGGTCGCCCGGGACGCCTTGTTGCGGGCCTTGATGGCGTCCAGCTCCGCCTCTGCGACCACGGCCAGGATCTTGGCGATGGTCTTCCCCACGGCTTCGAGAGGTCGAACCCCTCCTCGCAGGAGATCAGGCCCTTACCGTTCGCCTCGCACCACTCGATGATGTCGGAGAGGTGACGGACCGACCGGGCTATGCGGTCGATCTTCAGGATGATGATGTGATCGAACTGGTCCCTCTTGTTGTTGAGCCAGTCCCCCAGGGACGGTCGCATCCACGGCGAGATGGACGCTGACACGTCGATGTCGACGGCGAAGTCGACCAACTCCATCTCTTCGGCGTCCGCCCGCTTGCTGATGCGTGTGCGCTGCGTTTCCTCGCCGGTCTGGTTCTCGTTGCCTACAGACAGACGGACCACGCCGAGCGCCCTGGGCTTGTCGCTCACCCTTGCCCCTCCCCAAGACATGGGCGGCCCTCCCTGGCCGCCACAAGCAAGAGGAAGTTTACAGACCGTGGCCCACGGTCCTCTTCCCCGACGGTTCGACGCTCACCAACCCGTCGCTGGCGCAGGTGAAGCAGAAGGTCGGCGTCTGAGCGGTTCGGACGGAGCGGGGTGGCCCCTTAATCGGGAGGAGCCACCCCGCTCTTTCGTGTCCGGGTTCAGAAGGCGCTGCGGGTCGGCAGTTCCTTGCCGTACCAGCGTTCGATCAGCCGGGCCGCGATGGAGATGCCGTACGGCGGAAGGACTTCGCCGGACTCGAAGGCGGCGCCGAGTTCGTCGCGGGAGAACCAGCGGGCCTCGTGGATCTCGTCGCCGTCGACGTTGATCTCGGTCGAGGTGGCGCGGGCGGTGAAGCCCAGCATGAGGCTGGACGGGAAGGGCCAGGGCTGGCTGGCGATGTACTCGACCTCGCCGACAGCGATGCCGACCTCCTCGTGGACCTCGCGGCGCACCGACTGCTCGATGGACTCGCCCGGCTCGACGAATCCGGCGAGCGTGGAGAAGCGGCCCTCGGGCCAGTGCACCTGGCGGCCGAGCAGGATGCGGTCCTGGTCGTCGACGACGGCCATGATCACCGCGGGGTCGGTGCGCGGGTAGTGCTCGGCGCCGCAGGCGGGGCAGCGGCGGATGTGGCCGGCGGCGGCGATGACGGTGCGTTCGCCGCAGCGGGAGCAGAAACGGTGCAGCCGCTGCCAGTTCTCCAGGGCGACCGCATGCACCATCAGACCGGCCTCGCGCGGCGACAGGAGCAGTCCCGCCTCGCGCAGGCCCGCCGGACGGGCGGAGGCGTCCATACGGCCGGGCAGCGCGTCCTTCTGGAGGGCGAAGTAGCTGACACCGTCCTCGTCGTTGCCCAGGAAGTAACGGTGGGCCTCGGTGAGCGGGGCCTCGAAGGACGGCGTCATGACCAGTTCGGTACGCCCGTCCGCCGTCTCGTCGATGAGGACCTGGCCGCCGGAGACCACGAAGCAGCGGGTCGAGGGTGGCTCCACGCCGCCGCGAGCCATGCCTCGTCGAGCCGGTGGTGGGCGGCGCGGTCGATGCCGCTCGGGAGGGTGAGCGAGACGGGTCGGTCGGCAGTGTGGTCGGTCCAGGTGGTCACAGGTGCTTCCAGCTCCCCGGTGGATGGGATTGGGTCGGCGGTACGTACGGCGGGGGTACCGGGGCCCGCGGGGCGGCGGGGCACTTACAGTGTGCCCCGCGCGGGGCTCCGGTTGGGGCGGCGTGGGAGGTCAGGGGCGTGCCGCCAGTGCTCGGCGAGGTCGCCCCACAGGTACGCGCTGGTCTCGACGCCTTTCAGGAGCAGGTCCAGGTCGACCTTCTCGTTGGGGGCGTGCCAGCCGTCGGACGGGACGGAGATGCCGAGGAACAGCACCGGTGCGCCGAGCACGTCCTGGAGGTCGGCGGCCGGTCCGGAGCCGCCCTCGCGGGTGAAGCGGACGGGGTGCCGAAGGCGCGGCCCATCGCGCGGACCACGGACCGCAGGGCCGGGTGGTCGAGCGGGGTCAGGCAGGGGCGCGTGGCCGGGCTGAAGGTGATCTCGTGGCGGATGCCGTCGGGGAGCTGTGCGGGCACCCAGTCGCCGACGGCCTCGCGTACGTGTTCGGGGTCCTGGCCGGCGACCAGGCGGAAGGACAGCTTCACCATGGCGGAGGACGGGATGATCGTCTTGCTGCCGGGGCCCTGGTAGCCGCCGCCGATGCCGTTGACCTCGGCGGTCGGGCGGGCCCAGACACGCTCCAGGGTGCTGTATCCGGCTTCGCCCTGCGTGCCGTGGGACTTGGCGGTGCGCAGCCACCGCTCCTCGTCGAAGGGCAGCTCGGCGAAGAGTTCGCGTTCGCGGTCGGTGAGCTCGACGACACCGTCGTAGAAGCCGGGGATCGCCACGCGCGCGTGCTCGTCGTGCAGGGCGGCCACGAGGCGGGCGGCGGCGGTGGCCGGATTGGGCACCGCGCCGCCGAAGGAGCCGGAGTGGATGTCCTGGTCGGGGCCGTACAGCCGGATCTCGCACTCGGCGAGGCCGCGCATGCCGGTGCACACGGTGGGGGTGTCCTCGGACCACATGCCGGTGTCGGAGACGATCACGGAGTCGGCGGTGAGCCGGTCCGCGTGCTGTTCGACGAGGGCGCGGAAGTGCGGGGAGCCGGATTCCTCCTCGCCCTCGATCAGCAGTTTCAGATGGACGGCCGGGGTGGTGCGGCCGGTGGCGGCGAGGTGGGCGCGGACGCCGAGGGTGTGGAAGAACACCTGGCCCTTGTCGTCGGCGGCGCCGCGCGCGTAGAGGCGGCCGTCGCGGACGACGGGGGCGAAGGGCTCGCTGTCCCAGCCGTCCTCGCGGGCGGCGGGCTGCACGTCGTGGTGGCCGTAGACCAGCACGGTGGGTGCTTCGGGGTCGGCGGAGGGCCACTCGGCGTAGACGGCCGGGGCGCCGGGGTGGGCCAGACCTCGACGGTGGGGAAGCCGGTCTCCCCGAGTTTCGCGGCGAGCCAGTCGGCGCTGCGGCGCACGTCGGGCGCGTGGTCGGGCTGGGCCGAGACGGACGGGATGCGCAGCCACTCGGTGAGGTCGTCGAGGAAGGCGACGCGGTGCTCTGCGATGTACGTACGGACGGCGCTGACGGCAGTGTCAACGGGCAAGCTCATGTCCTCGAGCCTATCGGCCCGCGCGGGTGTCCTCGGAGTGCGGTATCTCACCGGCCGGCTCTTCGAGGAGCAGCCGTTCCAGCTCGGCGCGGCCGGGCAGGGCGTCGTGCCGGACGACCTCGCCCGTGCGTACGTACAGGAAGGCGGCCTTGACGGTCTCCGGGGGACGCCCTGTCGTTCGGCCCAGGCGAGCCGGTAGACGGCGAGCTGGAGCGGGTCGGCGTCGTGGCCGCGGCCGGTCTTCCAGTCGACGATCTCGTACGTCGTCGTGTCCCCGTCGTCCTCCTTGTAGACGGCGTCGATGCGGCCACGGACGACGCGGCCGGCGAGCGTGAGCTGGAAGGCCTCTTCCACGCGGTGGGGGTGCGGTGGGCGTACTCGGTGCGTTCGAATGCCTCCTTGAGGGCTTCCAGGTCGCGTTCGTCGGCGATCTCGGCGTCGCTGCCGGGCAGCTCGTCCGGGTCGAGCATGGGGAGGGTCAGTTCCTCGAAGCGGGCTTCGACCCAGGCGTGGAACCGGGTGCCGCGGCGCGCGGCCGGCTGGGGCGGGCGGGGCATGGGGCGGGCCAGTTCCCGGGCGAAGCCGTCGGGGTCGGCGGCCAGGCGCAGCAGCTGGGTGGCGGTCAGGGAGGCGGGCAGCAGGACCTCGGTGACGCTCTCGCGGGTGCGCAGCAGCTCTCCGGTGAGGGCGTCGAGGTCGCGGTCCCAGGAGGCGACGGTGCGGGCCTCCTCGGGGGTGAGCCGGGGGCGCGGCGGGTGGGCCTGTTCCGTCTCAGCGGCGGGGGCGCGCGTGGTGGTTTCCGGGGCGGTCGCCTGGTGCGGAAGGGCGGGGCGGTCGGCGGTCCAGGAGTCCCAGTCGTCCGGTCCGGCGTCGGCGAAGGGGTCGTCCTCCTCGGGGAGGGGTCCTCGTCGTCGGGCGGTGGCGGCCAGTCCGGGTCCTCGTGGGTGTCGGGGTCGTGTACGGCCGTGACGGGGCCGTCCGGGTGGGCGGCGAGGCGGTCGAGGTGGGCGAGGACGGTGTCGGCGGCCGCGCGGCGGCGGGTGAGGGCGGCGGCGTCGAGGGGCAGGGGCCACACCTGGTCGTCGCCTGCCCGGTGCAGGGCGGGGTTCTCCTCGCCCTCGGCGGGCTCGTCCGCCCACGCCTCGATCTCGCCGTGTCCGGCGGCGCAGTGCTCGTAGAGGGCGTGGAGGAACGCGGAGGGGCCGCGCGGCTTCTTCTGGCTGGGGCCCCACCAGTGGCCGGAGCCGAGGAGCAGGGAGCGGGGGCGGGTGAAGGTGACGTAGCCGAGGCGGAGTTCCTCGGTGTGCTGGTGGTCCTTCATGGCGTCGTGGAAGGCTTTCAGGCCCCGGGAGTCCCAGGACGCGACGTCGGGCAGGGTGTCGGCGTCGCCGCGCAGCGCGTGCGGCAGCACCTTGCCCTGAGCGGTCCACTTCTCGCGTCCCTGGCTGCTGGGGAAGGTGCCGGTGACCAGTCCGGGGACGGCGACGACGTCCCATTCGAGGCCCTTGGACTTGTGCGCGGTGAGGACCTTGACGGTGTTCTCGCCGCCGGGCAGCGCGTTGTCCAGGCCCTTCTCGTACTGGGCGGCGGTGCGCAGGAAGCCGAGGAAGGCGAGCAGGGTTGCCTCCCCGTCGCCCGCGGCGAAGGAGGCGGCGACGTCGAGGAAGTTGGAGAGGGTTTCGCGGCGGCGGGCGGCGAGGGCGTGGGGGAGGCGGAGAGTTCGACCTCCAGGCCGGTGACGGCGAGGACGCGGTGCAGGACGTCCATGAGGGGGCGGACAGGGAGAGGCGCAGATCGCGCAGTTCGGTGGCGAGGCGGGCGAAGCGCACGCGCGCGTCCGGTGAGAAGGGCAGTCCGTCGGCGCCCGGGCCGTCCGGCGATGTTCCCAGAAAGGTGTCGAGGGCGTCGGCGAGCGAGATCACCTCGGCCGGGTCGGTGCCCTCGACGGCCTCGGCGAGCCGCCGGTCGGGGTCGTCGTCGCCGTCGACGCGCGTGTGCGAGACGAGCAGCCGCGCGCGCCGTCCCAGCAGGGCGAGGTCGCGGGGGCCGATGCGCCAGCGCGGGCCGGTCAGCAGCCGGACGAGGGACGCGTTGGCGCCGGGGTCCTGGAGGACCTCGCAGACGGCGACGAGGTCGGCGATCTCGGGCAGGTGCAGCAGTCCGGACAGGCCGACGACCTCGACGGGGACGTCCCGCGCGACGAGGGCGGCCTGGATCTCGGCGAAGTCGCCGGCCGTGCGGCACAGCACGGCGATCTCGCCGGGTGCCTTGCCGGTGTTCACGAGGTGGGCGATGGAGCCGGCGATCCAGTCGATCTCCTCCGCGTGGGTGGGCAGCAGGGCGCAGCGCACGGTGCCGTCCTGTTCGGCGCCGGGGGCCGGGCGGAGGGCCTCCACGCCCGCGTGCATGGCGCGCAGCGGTTCGGCGAGGCCGTTGGCGAGGTCGAGGAGGCGGCCGCCGCTGCGGCGGTTCTCGCTGAGGGACTGCCGGGTGGCGGGGCGGCCGTCGGGGCCGGCGAAGTGCTCGGGGAAGTCGTCGAGGTTGGCGACGGAGGCGCCGCGCCAGCCGTAGATCGCCTGGCAGGGGTCGCCGACGGCGGTCACGGGGTGTCCGGTGCCGCCGCCGAACAGTCCGGCCAGCAGGACGCGCTGGGCGACCGAGGTGTCCTGGTACTCGTCGAGGAGGACCACGCGGAACTCGTCGCGCAGGACGCGGCCCACCTCGGGAAGGGCGGCGAGCCGGGCGGACAGGGCGATCTGGTCGCCGAAGTCGAGCAGGTCGCGTTCGCGTTTGGCGGTCCGGTAGCGCAGCACGAGGTCGGCGAGCTCGCGCCGGGCGGCGGCCGCGTCGGGGACCTTGCGCAGGTCGGCGTTGGTGAGCCCGGTGTGCTCCAGGGTGTTCAGCAGCTCGGCGTCGTGGGCGCGCAGGTCCTCGGGCCGTACGAGGTGTTCGGACAGCTCGGAGTCGAGGGTGAGGAGGTCGCCGACCAGGTCGGGAAAGGAGCGGGTGAGCGCCGGATAGAGGCCGGGAGCCTCGCGCAGCACCCGCGCGGCGAGCTGGTAGCGGGTGGCGTCGGCGAGGAGGCGGGAGGACGGTTCGAGGCCGATGCGCAGGCCGTGGTCGGTCAGGAGACGGCCGGCGAAGGCGTGGTACGTGGAGATCACCGGCTCGCCCGGGGGTTGTCCGGGTCGATGGCGTCGGGGTCGGTGACGCCGGCCTTGATCAGTGCCTTGCGGACGCGTTCGGCGAGTTCACCGGCGGCCTTGTTGGTGAAGGTGAGGCCGAGCACCTGTTCGGGGCCACCCGCCCGGTGCCGACCAGCCAGACCACGCGTGCCGCCATCACCGTGGTCTTGCCCGACCCGGCTCCGGCCACGATCACCTGCGGGGCGGGCGGCGCGATGATGCAGGCCGTCTGCTCCGGGGTGAACGGGATCCCGAGGAGCTCCTTGAGCTGATCGGGATGGGTGAGAGGAGGGCACACGGAGAATCTAACGGCGGGCACTGACAGCGGCTGCCGTCACAGCGCTCCGGGGTGAAGAATCGCAGGTCGGCGTGGGTGGTGCGATGCGTCACGCCGGTCAATCGCAGGCCGACGGGGGATGCGAACGCACCACACCAGTCAATCGCAGGCCGACACGAGAGGTGCGAACGCACCACACCAGTCAATCGCAGGCCGACACGGGGGATGCGAACGCACCACGCCGGTCATTCGACGACGTGCCGGCCCTCGGGCCGGGCGCTGCACGAGGCCCGGAAGGCGCAGTGGGCGCAGTGCTGGCCCGCGGTCGGCCCGAACCGTTCGTCGAGGACCTTCCCGGCGGCCGTGGCCAGCAGGTCGCCGACCCACTCCCCTCGGGCGGCTCCTGGGCCTGCACCTTGGGCAGGGTCTCGCCGCCGTCCCGCTTGGCCGCGCCCTGGCGCAGCTGGACCAGTTCGGCGCCGCCCGGTCCGGGGCGTGTGCCGTCGAAGACGTCGTCGACGGCGCCCTCGGCGACGGCGAGCTGGTAGACGGCGAGCTGGGGGTGGCGTTCCACCTCCTTGGCGCTGGGCGCCTGTTTGCCGGTCTTGAAGTCGACGACGTACGCGCGTCCGTCGCCGTCGGCCTCGACGCGGTCCATCTGGCCGCGGATGCGGACCTCGTAGTCGCCCGCTTCGAGGGTGACGTCGAAGTCGTGCTCGCTGGCCACCGGGGTGCGTCCGGCACGGTCCATGACATGCCACTGGAGGAAGCGTTCGAGCGCCACGCGCGCGTTCTCCTTCTCCTGCTCCGACTTCCACGGCGCGTCGAAGGCGAGCGCGTTCCACACGGAGTCGAGGCGCTCCATGAGGACGTCGAGGTCGGCCGGGGTGTGCCCAGAAGCCACCTCGTCGGCGAGGACGTGCACCACGTTGCCGAAGCCCTGGGCGGCGGTCGCGGGCGCGTCGGCCTTCACCTCGCGGCCCAGGAACCACTGCAGGGCGCAGGTGTTGGCGAGCTGGTCGAGGGCGCTACCGGAGAGCGCGACGGGCTGGTCGCGGTCGCGCAGCGGCACCTTGCTCTCCGTGGGTTCGAACATGCCCCACCACCGGTACGGGTGCGCGGACGGCACCAGGGGCGGCCGTCCTCGTCGGCGAGCGCGGCGAGCCGGGCCAGCCGCCGGGCGGCCGCCTCCCGCAGGGTGTCGGAGACCCTGGGGTCGACCGTCGTGGCGCGCAGTTCGGCGACGAGCGCGGCGACGGACAGGGGCGCCGGGGGCGGCCGGTGACGTCCTGGGGCTCGACGCCGAGTTCGGCCAGGAAGCGGGAGGGCTGGTCGCCGTCGTCGGCGGGTGCCTTCACGGCCGTCACCACGAGGCGTTCCCGCGCGCGGGTGGCCGCGACGTAGAACAGGCGTCGTTCCTCGGCGAGCAGCGCGCCGGGGGTGAGGGTTCGGCGAGTCCGTCGCGGCCGATGCGGTCGGCCTCCAGCAGGGAGCCGCGGCGGCGCAGGTCCGGCCACAATCCCTCCTGGACGCCGGCCACGACCACCAGGCTCCACTCCAGGCCCTTGGCGCGGTGCGCGGTCATCAGCCGTACGGCGTCGGGGCGGGCGGCGCGGCGGGTGAGGGTGTCGGCGGCGATGTCCTGGGCCTCGATCTCCTCCAGGAAGTTCAGGGCGCCGCGGCCGCCGGTGCGTTCCTCCGCGCGGGCGGCGGTCGCGAACAGGGCGCATACGGCATCGAGGTCCCGGTCGGCGTTGCGGCCGGCGGCGCCGCCGCGCCGGGCGGAGCGCTCCAGGCGGCGGGGCCAGTCCGTGTCGTTCCACAGGCCCCACAGGGCCTCTTCGGCCGTGCCGCCGGCCGAGAGCCCCGCGCGGGCCCGGCGCAGCAGGTCGCCGAGCCGCTGGGCACCCCGCGCGTAGACGGGGTCGTGCACGGCGAGCCGCTCCGGTTCGGCGAGCGCACGCGTGAGGAGTTCGTCCGAGGGCGGCGGCAGGGGTTGCCCGCGGCCCGCTCCTCCTCGCGCAGGGCCCGTCCGAGGCGGCGCAGATCGGCGGTGTCCATGCCGGCGAGGGGAGGTGAGCAGGGTGAGGGCGGTCTCGGTGTCGAGCCAGCACGCGTCGGCGGCGTCTCCGGTGTCGTCCCCTTCGCCCGTCTCCGCCGTCCCTTCGCCCGCCTCCGCCGTCGCCACCGCGCGCAGGGCCGTCAGCAGCGGGGCCACCGCGGGTTCGTGGCGCAGGGGCAGGTCGTTGCCGTCGACGTCCACGGGGACGCCCGCCGAGGTGAGGGCGCGGCGGACCGTGGGCAGGGTGCGGGCGCCGGCCCGGACCAGGACGGCCATCTCGTTCCAGGGCACGCCGTCCTCCAGGTGCGCCCGGCGCAGGATGTCGGCGATGTTCTCCAGTTCCGTGCCGGACGTCGGGTAGGTGTACGCCTCGACGCGACCGCCCTCCCGGTCCGGGGTGAGTTCCCGGTGGGCGCGGACCTTCTCGGCGGGCAGGCGGGGCAGCGGCATGCGCCGGGTCACCCGCCGGGTGGCCTCCAGCAGGGCGGCGCCGGAGCGCCGGGACGTGCGCAGCACCTCGACCGGGGCGGGGCGGCCGTCCGTGCGCGGGAAGGCGTGGGGAATTCCAGGATGCCGCCCACGTCCGCGCCCCGGAAGGCGTAGATCGACTGGTCGGGGTCACCGAAGGCGACGAGGGTGCGTCCGCCGGCCAGGGCGTGCAGCAGCCGTACCTGGGCGGGGTCGGTGTCCTGGTACTCGTCGACGTAGACGGCGTCGTACCGCGCGGCCAGCCGTCCGGCGATCTCCGGCCGGCCGGCGAGGAGTACCGCGCGGTGGACCAGTTCGGCGTAGTCGAGGACGCCCTGCAGGTCGAGTACGTCGAGGTATTCGGCGAGGAAGGCGGAGGCGGCGCGCCAGTCGGGGCGTCCGATGCGTCGGGCGAAGGCGTCCAGGGCCCCGGGGCCGAGGCCCAGTTCGCGGCTGCGGGCGAGCACCGCGCGGACCTCGTCGGCGAAGCCGCGGGTGGTCAGGCAGGCGCGCAGTTCGTCCGGCCAGCGCACATGGGCGAGTCCGTGCCGCTCCAGGTCCACCTGGCCGGCGAGCAGCTCGCGGACGGTGACGTCCTGCTCGGGGCCCGACAGCAGCCGCAGCGGCTCGACGAAGAGGTCGCTGTCCTGGTGGGCGCGGATCAGCGCGTAGCAGAACGAGTGGAAGGTGGTCGCCTGCGGGGCGCGTGCGGCCCCCATGCGCAGGGCCATGCGGTCCCGCAGTTCGACGGCGGCCCTGCGGCTGAAGGTCAGGACCAGGACGCGCTCGGGGTTTCCGCCCCGGGCGATCCGCGCGGCCACCGACTCGACCAGCGTGGTGGTCTTCCCGGTGCCCGGACCTGCGAGAACGAGCAGCGGACCGGTCCCGTGCTCAACCACGGAGCGCTGTGCGGCGTCCAGACGAGGGGGATTACGGCGAGCCGGAGGGGTACGCACCAGTCGATGAGCGCCACGGTTCCCCCGCCGCACCTGGGGTGCGGCAGGCCGCTGGTGGAGGAAGAGGAGCTCACGTGGTTCGCCGGTCCTGGTGGGTGTGCTGTGGGGCCGTTCGCCGAGCGTGCGGGGCGGTGGGTGCGGGGTGAAGGGGGTACGCGCGGCCGACGCTGCGCCGGTGGAAAGTACGGAAGCGGGCTTTCCGCTTCTTCCTCCGGCCACGCGAGCCGCACCTGTCCCTTGCCTCACGAACGTACGCCATGCCGCGAATGTGCCCCATGTCACCCTGAGGGCTCACAGGTCACACGGTGGCGTGCGCCATGGCGGAGGCTGTCAGGTGTGACCTTCGGTGTGCCCGCCGCCGTCCCAGCGCGCGCGTCTCATGTCGACGCGCGGCAGATGGCCCTCCGCGGCCCGGCTCGCCTCCTTCAGCGGCGTGCCCTCCGCGCGGTAGTGACCGAGGGCCCGGAGCTCGTGTCCCGGCAGCAGCACGCCGTCCGCGCGGACGACACGCCACCAGGGGACGGCGCCCCCGTACAGGGCCATCACGCGCCCCACCTGCCGGGGACCGCCCTCCGCCAGCCACTCGGCCACATCCCCGTACGTCATGACATGTCCCGGCGGAATCAGCTCGGCCACCTCGAGTACGCGCTCGGCGTACTCGGGCAGGGCGTCCGGGTGCTCCGGACCCCCGTCGGACGGAAGGCTCTCCTGGCTCATCCAGCCCATCCTGCCGCACCCCACCGACAACGCGACGCGCTCGCGCGTGTGCGCGCGGCTCGCCCCGGAGGGGCGCGTCGGGCAGACTGTGCCGCCCGGGTTCGGACCCTGATGCCCCCTTCTGGCGGTACGGCATGCCACCATCGTGCGGGCGGTGACCGGTGATACAAGATCGAGAAGAGACGATGAAGCAGCAGGGTGCGCACCCCGACGACACGGAGGGCACCCCTGACGCCTCGTCGCGTCCGGACACCGCGGAGCCCGAGACGGCGCACATCGACGAGGTGGAGGGCGACGAACCGCTGCTCCCCGCGCGGGTGCACCGACCGTCCGACCTCATGCGGCTGCTGGCGGGCGTGCTCGCCGTCGTGGTGCTGCTGGCGGTCGCCGCGTTCGCGCACGGCACCACCTCGGGCCTGGAACAGGACATCAACAAGGGCACCGGGCAGGCGCCCGACCTGCTCATCAAGATCGCGGGCCTGGCCTCCAGCATCGCGATCCTCCTGGTGCCGGTGGCCTTCGCCATCGAGCGGCTGATCAAACGGGACGGACTGCGGATCGCCGACGGCGTGCTCGCCGCCGTCCTCGCGCACGGGGTGACGCTCGCCACCGACCTGTGGGTCGCGCGTGCGGCACCCGGCTCGATCCAGGAGGCGCTGACCCAGCCCTCCCCGGCGACATCCACGCCCTCACGGATCCGGTGCACGGCTATCTCGCGCCGGTGATCGCGTACATGACGGCCGTCGGGATGTCCCGCAGACCCCGGTGGCGCGCGGTGCTGTGGGTGGTGCTGCTCCTCGACGCCTTCTCGATGCTCGTCACCGGGTACACCACACCGTTCTCGATCATCCTGACGGTCCTGATCGGCTGGACCGTCGCCTACGGCACCCTCTACGCGGTCGGTTCGCCCAATGTGCGCCCCACCGGCCGCACCCTGATGGCGGGCCTGCGCACCGTCGGCTTCCGGCCCGTGACCGCCTCCCGGGTGGAGTCGGGAGACGCCGCCGAGGCCGGGGACCGGGGCGCAGGTACTTCGTCACCCTGGAGGACGGTCCGCCGCTGGACGTCACGGTGGTCGACCGGGAACAGCAGGCGCAGGGGTTCTTCTACCGCGCGTGGCGCAATCTCGCGCTGCGCGGCTTCGCCACCCGCCGCAGTCTGCAGTCGCTGCGCCAGGCGCTGGAGCAGGAGGCGCTGCTGGCGTACGCGGCCATCGCGGCCGGCGCCAACGCGCCCAAGCTGATCGCGACCTCCGAACTCGGCCCCGACGCGGTCATGCTCGTGTACGAGCACACGGGCGGGCGCACCCTCGACTCGCTGGCGGACGAGGAGATCACCGACGATCTGCTGCGCGACACCTGGCACCAGGTACGGGCCCTGCAGTCCCGCCGGATCGCACACCGCAGGCTGGTGGGCGACGCCATCCTGGTGGACCGTTCCGGCACGGTGATCGTCACCGATCTGCGCGGCGGCGAGATCGCCGCCGGCGATCTGCTGCTGCGCATGGACACCTCCCAGCTGCTGGTGACCCTGGGGCTGCGGGTGGGCGCCGAACGCGCGGTGGCGTCCGCGCTGAGCGTCCTCGGCCCCGACACCGTGGCCGGCTGTCTGCCGATGCTCCAGCCCATCGCGCTGAGCCGTTCCACGCGCGGGACGCTGCGGCAGCTCGCCCGCGAGCGCGCGGAACGCGAACGTGAGGCGGTCCTGGAGGCCTACCGGCAGTCCAAGCCGGCCCGCGCGGAGCACGGCACCCACGACGCCGCCCCGCGCTCGAGAAGGTCGACAAGAAGGCCGTACGCGCGGAGCAGCGGGCCGAGAAGCGGGCCATCGACGAGGCCATGGAAGAGGCGCGCGAGGAGGATCTGCTCACCCTGATCCGGCACGAGGTGCTGCGGATCAGGCCGCAGGCGCCGGTCGAACCGGCCCGCCTGGAGCGGGTGCGGCCGCGGACCCTGATCAGTTTCATCGCCGGCGCGATCGGCGCGTACTTCCTGCTGACCCAGCTCACCCACATCGAGTTCGGTCCGCTGATCGCCAACGCGGAATGGGGCTGGGTGATCGCGGCGGCACTGTTCGCGGCCGCCAGCTACGTCGCCGCGGCCATGGCCCTGCTGGGATTCGTCCCGGAGCGGGTGCCGTTCCTGCGGACCGTGGCGGCTCAGGTCGCCGCGTCCTTCGTGAAGATCGTCGCCCCGGCGGCCGTGGGCGGTGTCGCCCTGAACACCCGGTTCCTGCAGCGCGCGGGGGTGCGGCCGGGGCTCGCGGTGGCGAGCGTCGGCGCGTCACAGCTCTTCGGGCTCGGCTGCCACATCCTGATGCTGCTGTCCTTCGGCTATCTCACCGGCACCGAGAAGACACCGTCCCTGTCCCCGTCCCGCACGGTGATCGGGGGCCTGCTGACGGTGGCGGTGCTGGTGCTCGTCGTGACGTCGGTGCCGTTCCTGCGGAAATTCGTCGTTACACGCGTGCGGTCGCTTTTCGCCGGTGTCGTACCGCGCATGCTCGATGTGCTGCAGCGGCCGCAGAAGCTGGTCACCGGCATCGGCGGCATGCTGCTGCTGACCGCCTGCTTCGTGATGTGTCTGGACGCCTCGATCCGCGCGTTCGGCGACGAGACCACCTCGGTCAGCATCGCCAGCGTCGCCGTGGTCTTCCTCGCGGGCAACGCCCTGGGGTCGGCGGCCCCGACGCCGGGCGGTGTCGGCGCGGTCGAGGCGACCCTGACGGTCGGTCTCATCGCGGTCGGGCTTCCCAAGGAGGTCGCCGCGCCGGCGGTGCTGCTCTTCCGGCTGCTGACGCTGTGGCTGCCGGTACTGCCGGGCTGGCTGGCCTTCAACCACCTCACACGCAAAGCGGCCCTGTGAGCGGCGCCTTACCTCGTACGGCCCGCGTCCCGCGCGTCCCGCTCCGGGCGACCGCAGGATGGGACCATGCCCCGCCCCTTCCGTCCGCGTGCCGCCGCCCTGGCCGTCTGCGCCGTCCTGCTGCCGGCGCTGCTGACGGGCTGCGGTGAGGACGACGACAAGGACGAGGACCTGACGGAGCAGCAGCTCGACTGGCGGGACTGCCCGGCTCCGTCCGAGGCACAGGGCGGGGGCACCGCCCCGTCGCCGCTGCCGGGCAACCGGGGTGAGTGGAGCTGCGCCCGCATGAAGGCGCCGCTGGACTGGGACGACCCCGACGGCGCCACGATCGGCCTCGCGCTGATCCGTGCCAGGTCGAGCGGGCCGGCGAACCGGCGCATCGGCTCCCTGATCTTCAACTTCGGAGGTCCGGGCGGCTCCGGCGTCACCACCCTGCCCGCGTTCGGCCAGGACTACGCGGCCCTGCGCACCCGCTACGACCTGGTGAGCTTCGATCCGCGCGGGGTGGGCCGCAGCCAGCCCGTGACCTGCCTGGACGACGAGCAGCTCGACGCATACCTCCAGCAGGACGCCACACCCGACGACGCCGCCGAGCGAAGCCGACTCGTCGACGGCACCGAGGAGTTCAACGCGGCCTGCGAGAAGAACTCCGAACGGGTGCTCCCCCATGTGCGCACCACGGACGCCGCCCGCGACCTGAACCTGATGCGCCAGGTCCTCGGCGACGGCACACTGCACTACTTCGGCATCTCCTACGGCACCGAACTCGGCGGCGTCTACGCCCATCTGTTCCCGAAGAAGGTGGGCCGCGCGGTGTTCGACGCGGTCGTCGACCCCACGCAGACCGCGGAACAGGGCTCACTCGGACAGGCACGGGGCTTCCAGCTCGCCCTCGACAACTACGCGGAGAACTGCGTCTCGCAGGCCGGGGAATGCCCGGTGGGCGACAGCGCGCAGGATGTGAAGGACCGTATCGCCCGGCTGTTGAGGGACCTGGACGGCAAGCCCTCCCCGGCATCTTCCCCGGGAACTGACCCAGACCGCGGCGGCCGGCGGGATCCTCCAGGCGCTGTACTCCAAGGAGTTCTGGGAGTTCCTCACCGAGGGCCTCGACCAGGCGTACGACGGTGACGGAACGATTCTGATGGCGCTGTCCGACTCGATGAACGGCCGCGGCGAGAACGGCGGGTACAGCAACCTCCTCGCGGCCAATATCGCCATCAACTGCGCCGACGACAAACCCCGTTACACCGCCGAGGACGTGGAGCGCCTCCTGCCGGAGTTCCGGGACGCGTCCGAGCTGTTCGGGGACTATCTGGCGTGGGGGATGGTCGGCTGCACCGACTGGGCGGTGCCGGGGGCCGCCGAGCACCCGGACGTCCGCGCCCCCGGCGCGGCCCCGATCCTGGTGATCGGCAACACCGGCGACCCGGCCACACCGTACGAGGGGGCCCGCAGGATGGTGCAGGCCCTCGGTGAGGGCGTCGGTGTGGAGCTGACGTACGAGGGACAGGGGCACGGGGCCTACAACAGCGGGAACAAGTGCGTGCAGAAAGCGGTGAACGGCTATCTCCTGGACGGAAAGGTGCCGGAAGCCGGCACCGTCTGTTCGTGAACCAGTCCTACACCCTCACAAAACCCCAGGTCAGAGCGTTATCCACAGGCTGCCCCGGCGAGCGGCGGATCTGCCTACCATGGCCGGACCGCCATCCGTGGCACGGTGCGGACGGCCTGCGAGGGGGAATTGACGCATGACCCGTTTCACACGGTGGACGACCTTGACGGTCGCCGCCGCGCTTCTGACGGCCGGCTGCAGCGGCGGCGGTCCGTCGGACGACGACTCCGGCGGCGACGACGGGAACGGTAGGAACGGCGCGACGGCGCTCGACTGGGAGCGCTGCAAGGCGACCGAGGACGCCCCGGCACCGGGCAAGGACTGGCAGTGCGCCACGCTCCAGGTGCCGCTGGACTGGTCGAAGCCGGACGGCTCCACAATCGGGCTCGCCCTGATCCGGGCCAGGGCCACGGGCGACGACCGCCTCGGCTCACTGCTCTTCAACTTCGGCGGCCCCGGTGGCTCGGGCGTGGACATGATGCCGTCCTACGAGGCCACGGCCGCCACCCTGCGCGAGCGCTACGACCTGGTGAGCTGGGACCCGCGCGGCGTCGCGGCCAGCGAGGGCGTCCGCTGCCGCGACGACAAGGAGATCCGGGCCGCCGAGTCGTCGGTGGACGGCACCCCGGACACCCCGGCGGAGGAAAAGGCGTTCCTCCAGGACGCCGCCGGCTTCGGCAAGGGCTGCGCGGACGCGGCCGGGAAGCTGCTGGCCCATGTCTCCACCACCGACACCGCTCGCGACATGGACCGCATCCGGCAGGTCCTCGGCGACGACCGGCTGAACTACTTCGGCATCTCCTACGGCACCGAACTCGGCGGCGTCTACGCCCATCTGTTCCCGGAGAAGGTGGGCCGGATGACGCTCGACGCGGTGGTCGACCCGACCGCCGACACCATGGGCCACGCCAAGAACCAGACCCGGGGCTTCCAGACGGCCCTGGACAACTATCTGAAGTCCACCGGGCGGGACCCCGGGCAGGGATCGCGGGAGATCGCGGACCTGCTGAAGCGGATCGACTCCGAGCCGCTGCCGACGTCGTCGTCCGGGCGCGAGCTGACGCAGACGCTGGCCCTGACCGGCATCGTCCTGCCGCTGTACAGCAAGACCAGCTGGCCCGTGCTGACCAGCGCGCTGCAGGCGGCGGAGGAGGGCGACGGCTCGGAACTGCTGGCGCTGGCCGACGGCTACAACGAACGCGACGAGTCGGGGCACTACGGCACGACGGGCCACTCGCAACGGGTCATATCGTGCCTGGACGTCAAGCAGCGGCCGACCCTGGAGGAGACGAAGAGGCTGCTGCCCGAATTCGAGGAGATCTCGCCCGTGTTCGGGCCCTTCCTCGGCTGGGACACGGCCGGCTGGTGCCACGACTGGCCGGTCCCCGGCCAGTTCGACACCCCGGAGGTGAGCGCCCCGGGCGCGGCGCCGGTCCTGGTCGTGGGCAACACCGGCGACCCGGCGACGCCGTACGAGGGCGCCCGGAAGATGGCGGACGAGCTGGGCGTGGGCGTGCTGCTCACCTGGAAGGGCGAGGGCCACGGCGCGTACGGCAGTGGAAGCGAATGTGTCGACTCCACGGTGAACGCGTATCTGCTGGACGGCACGGTGCCGAAGGACGGCAAGGTCTGCTCATGACGGCAGCGGGGCTCCGCGCACTCATGGTGCCCGGAGCCCCGCGTCGGCCCGTGGTCGTGCCGGGTCCGGTCAGTAGACCGGCTTCTCCGGCTCGATCTGGTTGACCCAGCCGATCACGCCGCCGCCCACGTGGACGGCGTCGGCGAAGCCCGCGGACTTCAGGACGGCCAGGACTTCCGCACTGCGGACGCCTGTCTTGCAGTTCAAGACGATCTTCTTGTCCTGCGGCAGGCTCTCCAGGGCGTTGCCCATGAGGAACTCGTTCTTGGGGATCAGGCGGGCGCCCGGGATGGACACGATCTCGAACTCGTTCGGCTCGCGGACGTCGATGAGTTCGATGCTCTCGCCCTCGTCGATCCACTCCTTGAGCTGCTTGGGAGTGATCGTGGAGTCGACGGCCGCCGCCTGGGCCTCCTCGGACACGACGCCGCAGAAGGCCTCGTAGTCGATGAGCTCGGTGACGGTCGGGTTGTCGCCGCAGATCGCGCAGTCGGGGTCCTTGCGGACCTTGACCTGGCGGTACTGCATCTCCAGGGCGTCGTAGATCATGAGCCGGCCGACCAGCGGCTCGCCGATGCCGGCGAGGAGCTTGATCGCCTCGTTGGCCTGGATGGAGCCGATGGACGCGCACAGCACGCCCAGGACGCCGCCCTCGGCGCAGGAGGGGACCATGCCGGGGGCGGGGGCTCCGGGTAGAGGCAGCGGTAGCAGGGGCCGTGCTCGGACCAGAAGACCGACGCCTGGCCGTCGAAGCGGTAGATCGAGCCCCACACGTACGGCTTGTTCAGCAGTACGCAGGCATCGTTGACCAGGTAGCGGGTGGCGAAGTTGTCCGTGCCGTCGACGATCAGGTCGTACTGGCTGAAGATGTCCTTCACGTTGTCGGCTTCGAGCCGCTCCTCGTGCAGGACCACGTTCACGTAGGGGTTGATGCCCTTGATCGTGTCACGCGCGGACTCCGCCTTGGGGCGGCCGATGTCGGCCTGGCTGTGGATGACCTGGCGCTGCAGGTTCGACTCGTCGACCTCGTCGAACTCCACGATGCCGAGCGTGCCCACGCCCGCCGCGGCCATGTACATCAGACCGGGCGAGCCCAGGCCGCCGGCGCCCACAAAGAGCACCTTGGCGTTCTTCAGCCGCTTCTGCCCGTCCATCCCCACATCGGGGATGATCAGGTGGCGGGAGTACCGGCGGACCTCGTCTACGGTGAGCTCGGGGGCCGGCTCGACCAGGGGTGGCAACGACACGGGGACTCCGTTGGTCGGACGATCACTACGGTTGTTCTCCGCTTAACAGTGCCATGGCCTTTTTCATTCCGAGACACCCGTTCCGATCCGCGAGACGATGTCGTCCCAGTAGCCGGGCAGGGGTTCCGACGGGGTTGTGCGGGCCCGGTGGTTCCTGTCGTGGGTGTGGTCCGTGAGGTGGATCGTCGCGGCACCGTGCCGGCGGGCGATGCGCAGGGCCTCGTCGAGGTGCGGGCGGGGCACTCCGTGCACGAAGTGGCAGAAGCGTTCGGGCGAGTGGTCGGCGGTCCAGTCCGCCGCCCGCGAGAAGCGGTGGTCGACGCTGGTCAGATACGGCATGCCGCCTCCATCCAGATGTCGGCGAGTGACTCCTCGAGATTGATCCGGGGGCGCCAGCCGAGGCGGTCGCGCGCGGTGCGGACGTCGGCCTGCTGCCAGCTGCCGCAGCCGTCGGGGTACGGGAAGGCGACGGGAGCGGCACCGGGGTGGTGATGGTCGGAGTCCGGGCGGGGGTGGCCGATCGTGGCGCGGAGGGTCGGGGCGGGGTGGGAGGTGGCGTGGAGGGCGGCGTGGGGTGAGTGCGGGTGCGGGGGCCGTCCAGTTCGTTGAGGGCGCCGCCGTAGCCGGCCACTCGGGCGAGGATTCCGGCGGCGTCGCGGAGGCGGACGGCCCGTCCCGAGCCGATGTTGATGACGCCCTGTGCGGCGGAGAGGGAGGCGGCGTGGACGGCGCGGGCGACATCGCGTACGTCGACGAAGTCCCGCTGTGCGCCGAGGCCGCCGAGCTTCAGTTCGGGGTCGCCGGACTGCATGGCGCGGCGCATCGCCTCGGCGAGGCGGCCGAGGGGGAGCCGGCGGGGGTGCCGGGGCCGACGGGTGAGAAGACCCGCAGGACCACGGCGTCGAGGCCGGAGCCGAGGACGAGTTCGGTGGCGGCGAGTTTGCTGACGCCGTACGGGCCGCCGGGGCGGGGGACGGCATCCTCGGCGGTGGAGGAGCCGGGCTGGCTGGGGCCGTACTCGGAGCCGCAGCCGATCTGTACGAGCCGTGCGCCGCAGCCGCTGCGGCGGAGAGCCTCGCAGACGGTGGCGACGGCGACGGTGTTGTGGCGGGTGAGGTCGCGGGCGCCGCCTCGTGTGGTGCCGGCGCAGTTGACGACCACGCCGGGGTGAACGGCGTCGAGGAAGCGGGTGAGGGCGCCTGGGCTGCCGGTGGCGAGGTCGAAGCGGACGTCGGCGTCGTCGCCTCGGCCGAGGGCGGTGAGCTGGACTGCGGGGTCGGCGAGGAGGCGGTCGGCTACGAAGCGGCCGAGGTAGCCGTTGGCTCCGATCAGGAGGACTCTCATCGGGCGGCTCCTTCGGCGTCCGGGGTGGTCATGGTGTGGGGTTCTCCTTGGTGTCTGGTGCTGGTCGTGTCTGGCGCTTGCGCCTGGTGTCGGGGCCGGGTCGTCGGTGACCGCAGTCCGGCGGGGGCGTGCGGCTGGGCGTGGGCCGGTTCTCACCGGGGTTGTTCCTGGGGAATGTGGGTCGAGGCCTGGGGGAGTTTCCGGGTGGTGTGGATCAGGAGGAGCAGGGACGCCGCTCCGCAGGTCACCGTGGGGAGGGCGGCTGGGCTCCAGAGGGCGGTCAGGGTCTGGAGCGGGGTGGCGAGGGCGTCGCAGCCGGGGAGGCGGGCCGTGAAGAGTGTGGCCAGGGCCGTCAGCTGGGCGGCGGCGGTGAGGGTGAGGATCACCTTCGGGGCGTGGGTGAAGCCGTGGATCGTGAGGAGGCGGGCCAGGAACAGGAGGCCGCCCAGGGCGAGCGTCGAGGAGAGGGCGAGGGGCTCGCCGAGGAGCGCGGAGGTCGCCGTGACCAGTACGGCCACCGCCCCCAGGAACAGGGCGTACAGGCCGATGAGCAGGGGCCGTACGGATGCCGCGAAGTCCTCCAGGCCGCGGCTCGACTCCAGCCTGCGGCGAACCCGCGCGGCGAGGACGTGGGCCGTCCAGGCGGCGGGGCCGCAGGACAGGGCGAGCGCCACGACCGGGGCGAGGGTGAGCGGCCAGTCCCCCGCCGCCGTACCGTCGGGCAGGCTGTCGGGGCCGCCGGTGACGGCCGTGCGGAGCAGGCCGTCGCCCAGCAGGGTGTATCCGATGAGCCAGCAGGTCCAGGACGCCGCCGAGGAGTGGGGCGGGATCTCGGTCCGGGCACTCAGCGGGCCCCGGCGCAGGGCCGCGTGCAGGGCGAGGGTGACGGCGAGGACACCGGCGGCCGCCGTGTAGACGAGGGCCTCGCCGTGGGTGTGGCGCAGGGCGACGGCCGACGTGGCGCAGAGGGCGCCGGGGAGCAGGGCGAGGACGGTCCAGGCGGCGCCGGTCCGGGGGTCGTCGTGTGCGGGGCGGGCCCCGGGCGGCGTCGTCGCGGGGCACGCGGGCGTAGAGCTCCTCGGCGAGGGAGAACACGTCGCGGTGGCGGAAGCGGGCCGCGGTGCGGTCGGTGATGCCGTGGGCCTCCAGGCCCGCCGCGATCTCCAGGGGTCCACCGCCTGTTCGCACAGGTCGCGGTGCCGGTGCAGCAGCGCCTTGACCGGGTCGGCGGCGCCGGGCGGAGTGCTGTGGTGCAGTGTGCCGAGGTCGTTCATCGGGCGGTCTCCGTCGCGGGTACGGGGGTGTCCATGGCCGCCCACCCGGGGACGGCGCGCGGGGTGGGGTCGGTCCAGTGGCCGGGCACGTGGGCCTCGGCGGGTGTGGCGAAGGGCAGGGGTCGCCGGTGCCGTCGAGGAGGAGCCGGTGGACCGGGGTACGGGCGACGATCTCCAGGTAGATGCCGCGGAAGGCGGAGACGTTCTGCTCGACGGTGAACAGTTCGAGTGCGCGGGCGCGCGCGGCGGCGCCGAGGCGTGCACGGCGCCCGGGGTCGCGCAGCAGGGAGACGCACGCCTCGGCGAGGGCCCGCGGATTGCGCGGCGGGACGACGAGGCCGGTGCCGCCGATGGCCTCCACGACGGCGCCGACGTCCGTGGAGACCGTCGCGCGAGCGCAGAACATGGCCTCGACGAGACCGGCCGGGAAGCCCTCGACGACGCTGGACAGGACGGTCACGGCGCCGGAGGCGTACGCGTCGGCGGTGGTGTCCAGGCCCGGACCGCCGAGTTCCTCGAAGGAGACCGGGTTCGCGCCCACGGCGTGCGGGCCGTCGGCCTCGTCCGGGAAGAGCTGTGCGGCCAGTGCCCTGCAGTGGCCGAGGTAGGCGACGCCCTCCGGGTCCGAGGGGCTGCCGACGATCCGCAGCCGGGTCCCGGGCTCCGCCTTGCGGATCTCCGCGAAGGCGTGCAGCAGGGAGAACAGGTCCTTGGCGGGTTCCACCCGGCCGACCCAGACGAGGGTGTGCGGGTCCGCGCGCTCCGGGGACTCCCCGCCTCCGCGAAGGGCGCGGCGTCCATGCCGGGGTACACCGTGCGGAGCTTCTCCCGGTCGGCGCCGCAGCGCTCCTGCCAGCGGCGGGCGTGGGTGTTGCCCGGTGTGATGTACGCGGCCCGGCGGTAGGTCTCGGTGGTGAGCCTGCCGTGGAAGGCGGCGAGCAGGGAGCGGACCGCGGGTGAGGCGTCGGGGCGGGTGAGGTAGTGCGTGCGCAGGCGGACGCCGTATTCGGTGACGAGGAGGGGGATGCCGAAGAAGTGGTGGGCGAGCAGGCCCGGAAGGGCCGTCAGTCCGCCGGCGGTGGCGTGGCACAGGTCCACCGCGCCGAGTCCGTCCTCCTCGTACCAGTCGAGCGAGAGGGGCGCAGGGCGCGTTCCAGCTGCGCGGCGACGGCCAGCAGATCCGGCACGCGAGCCTCGCGCGCGGCGCGCTGGGAGCCCGGCGTACGACAGGCGCGCTCCAGGGCGCGTACGGCCGTCTCGGAGCGGAGTGCGGCCACCAGACCGCCTTCGTCGCGGGCGAGTTCGGCGAGACCCCGCAGGGCGGTGGCGAAACGGTCCGCCTCGGCCGTCGCGGGCCGAGTGCCGGGGTGGCGGGGTCCGGCGCGGTGCAGAGGACGGCGGCGAGTTCGCCGTAGTGCTCCGAGAAGCGCCGGCGTGCGCGGCGGCCGTACACCGCCCCGTCGTCCTCGGCGGTCCACAGCGGCGCGGTGTGGACCCTGCTCACCTGGGGAGGCAGCGGGACCCAGCCCGCGTCCTCCTGGGCCTCGTCGCCGCTGAACGCGTAGACGTCGAACTCGTGCCGGTCCAGTCCGCGTACCAAGCGGTCGCACCAGAGCCCGCCCTCACCGCCCACGTACGGATAACCACCCTCCGTAAGCAGTCCGATGCGCACGTGTGCACCCCGATCTCCCGTATGGGGAGCCGCCGTTGGTCCGACGGCTCACATCGGTACGAACGTATGCGGACAAGGGTGGCGTGACGGACGGTTGTCCATCACGCCACCAAAGGGGTGAACGCGCGTAACCTTCCCGCGCGGGGCGCGTTTCGCCGCGCCGGGCGATCAGCTCTGGGGGTACGCCCAGGGGTTCGGGCGGCAGGTGATTCCGTCGTGGTCGAGGAACTTGGACTGCTGCTGCATGACCGGGGCCAGGTCGCCGTCCTTGTCGCACGTGACGTGGTTGAAGCCCAGGCGGTGGCCGATCTCGTGGTTGATCAGCATCTGACGGTAGGCGTGGATCTCGTCGCCGTAGGTTTCCGATCCCCGCGCCCAGCGGTCCGCGTTGATCATCACGCGTTCGGTGGCCGCCGAGTCGCAGGAGACGTTGTCCACGGTGGTGTCCAGGCCGGACTTGGCACACCACTCGGCGGTGGTGTCCGGGCTGGCCAGGGTGATGACGAAATCGGGCTGTCCGGAGTGGATGCGCTCGAAGGTGCGCGCGCCGTTGTGCGCCCAGCTCCGGTTGTCGTTGAGCGTCTTCTGGACCGCCTCGGCGAAGAGCGCGCCGTCGAGTTCCAGTCCCTGTTCGACGTCCACCCGGTAGGTGAACTTCTCGCCCTTGCCCGGCGCCTTGGCGATGCCGGGGATGGCGTCGAACTTCCCCGTGCCGTCGCGCGCGGCACTGAGGGGTACGTCCTGTCCATCTTCTGCGCGTACGTCAGGGGCGCGGCCGGTGTCTCGCGTTCGTCCCCGCGCGAGGCGGAGTCCCGTACGTCGCGCGCCTGGTCGCCGGTGGACTGTGCCTGTACGTCGGTGCCGCCGCGTTCGTCGGCGACCTGGCCGGCGACGACGACGGCCAGCACCGTGGTGACGGCGGCGGCCGCGATCCCGGTGAACGCACGCCCCTTGCCGCCCTTGGCCGACGCGGGCTCACCGGCCGGCGGCGTGCCGTCGGCCCGGCCGGAGGGGATGCCGGTGGACGGGGCGGCGCTCCAGTCGGTGACGGCGGCGTAGGGGTCCGGGGAGGCGGGAGTGCGGGGTGAGAAGAGGTCCGTGTCCTCGTCGAAGGCGTCGACGTAGTCCTGGCGCGGTGCTCCGGGGGCGCCTGCCGCTGCCGCGGGAGGGGTGCGGCCGGGCCGGCCGGCGTGCCGTACCCGGCGGCCGTACGGCCGTCCGACGTCCCCCAGCCGCCTCCGGGTTCCCGCTGCTCGGGATGCCCGCCACGGGTCCGGGGACCGCCGTGCGCGGGGTTCCGTCGGGTGGCCGGGGAACACCACGCGCGGGAGTCCCGTCCGCGAGCGGCGGGAAGCCGTGCGCCGGCGTTCCGTCCGGGAGCCGCGGGAAACCGTGCGCCGGGGTTCCGTCCGGGAGCCAGCCGTCGGGGAGACGGGGGACGCCGTGGGCGGGCGTCGTCCCGTCGGGGTGGCCGTCCGCGGGCGTCCCGTAGCCCTCCGCTCCGTGTGCCGGAGGGGGCCCGTACCCCTGGGGCGGGCGCTGCTGCTGAGCCGGAAGCCCGGTCGTCCACTGCGGCGGTCTGCCGGCCTGTGCGAACCCCGACGAGCCGCCCGGTGCCGGACGGCCGCTCTGGTCCGCGGTGCCGCCCTTCGGGGCGGGTCCACGGCGACTGTGGCGTCCCACGTCGCGCCTCAGCCCCTCAAGTTCTCGGCGGTGGTCTCCCCACCGGTACCGGCGGGCGGACCCGGAGCGCCCTGCGCGCCCGGCACACCAGTATCCCCTCAACCACCGATTCCGTTGCATCCGCGAGGAGTTCACGGAAGGCGAGGGCCACCGTCCCGGGGTATTCCATCATGGCGACATGCCCCGCGTCCGGGAGGGTCACCAGCCGGCAGTCCCGGAAGGCACGCGCCGAACGCTGGGCCATGCGGAAGCCGACGAGCTGGTCCCGGCCGCCGTAGACGAGCAGGGTCGGCGCGAGCACCCGCTCGGCCTGGCGCCACAGCCCCTGCTGACCACCCAGCAGATACGCGCTGACGAGCCCCCGCGCGGAGCGTGCCATCGCGTCCCAGAAGTACGGCAGCCGCATCCGCCGCTCCATCTCCTGCACGGCATGGCGGAACCCCTCCGGCGTCACCCGCGCGGGGTCCCCGTAACAGAGCTGCATGACGCCCCGGACGCGTTGCTCCGCCGTCCACTCCCGGGTGATCCGGGTGAACAGCGGCGCGATGCCGGGCACCGCGAGCAGTCCGGTGGGGACGGCGGTGCGCTGCACCCGCAGTTCCGGCAGGGCCGGTGACACGAGCGTGAGGGTGCTCACGAGATCGGGTCGTACGGCGGCGACGCGGGTGGTGACCGCGCCGCCGAGCGAGTTGCCGAAGAGGTGCACCGGGCCGCGGCCGGTCGCGTCGAGATAGCGGATCACCGCGCGTGCGTGCGCGGTGATGGAGTAGTCGCCGTCGTCGGGGGCGGGGAGTCGCCGAAGCCCGGCAGGTCGACGGCCTCGCTGTCGACGACGTCGTCCAGCAGCGGCATCAGCGCCGACCAGTTCAGCGAGGAACCGCCCAGCCCGTGGACGTAGAGGGCCGACGGCAGGCCCTCACGCGCGGGCGGCCGCGACCGCACCGACAGGGTGACCCCGGGCAGTTCCACCGAGCCGAGCCGCTCACCCTCCGCGACCCTGACCGGCGCCACCCTGGGGAGCACTGTTGCTGGCGGCACGGACGGCAGCTCGGTCGAAGACATGCGGCAATGTTACGAGACGATCACGCAAAGGATCATGTGTTCGCCATCACAAGGCGTCACGGGACAGGTCGCCTCGGGCGCGCGCTCCTCAGGGCAGCGTGCCGGCAGCGCGTGCTCCTCGGGCGCGGGTTCCGGCAGCGCGTGCTCCTCGGGCGCGGGTTCCGGCGTGCGCTCCCTGTCACGTTCCGGTCGCGGATCGCATGGCGTCCGGATCGGGTGTCTCCTAGGCTCATAGACAGGGCACCCGTACAGAGCCCCTGCATGCTCCAGGGACGTTCGCAGGAAGGGAGCCCAGTATGGCCGTGGATCCGACCGACCCCGAGACGTTCGCGGAAATCGAGGACGTACGCGAGGGCGAGGAGTACGACGTCGAGGCGCCGCAGGTCGATACGGCCGAGCAGCGCGCGGAGGTGCGGCCGGACCGCGACGACCCGCTGACGGGAGCCGACCCCGACCGCGCCAACGAGGCGGATCTGGCCGAACAGGCCCGGATCGTCTCCCTGGACGAGGACGACTACCGGTGACGAACGCGGCCGGCCGGGACGTCGTGGAGCGACGTCCCGAGCCGTGAGGAGGTCACTTCTTGCCCCCTCTGACATCTTTTGAAACCGTCCGTATGACTTTCGCCGCCGTCCGGTCCGTGAAATCCTGCGCTCTCACCGCGCACACCACGGTTACCGAAAAGTACGATGGCGGCGCGGCTCACACCGCATGAGGACGACAATGGGAGGCGGCGTGACAGCCATCGAGCAGACAGACGCGGTACGCCCGAGGGGTACACGCCTGCCGCGCCGAGCCCGGCGGAACCAGCTGCTGGGCGCCGCCCAGGAGGTTTTCGTCGCACAGGGCTATCACTCGGCCGCGATGGACGACATCGCCGAGCGCGCGGGCGTCAGCAAGCCGGTGCTGTACCAGCACTTCCCGGGCAAGCTCGATCTGTATCTCGCGCTGCTGGACCAGCACTGCGAGGCCCTGATCCAGTCGGTGCGCCACGCCCTGGCGTCGACGACGGACAACAAGCAGCGCGTCCGGGCGACCATGGACGCCTACTTCACGTACGTGGAGGACGACGGCGGCGCGTTCCGGCTGGTCTTCGAGTCGGACCTGACGAACGAGCCGGCCGTCCGCGAGCGCGTCGACAAGGTGACCAACGACTGCGCGGAGGCGATCTGCGATGTGATCGCCGAGGACACGGGGCTGTCGCGTGCGGAGTCGATGCTGCTCGCCTCGGGGCTCGGCGGCCTCGCCCAGGTGGTGGCGCGGTCCTGGCTGCACAGCGACCGCAGCGTCCCGCGCGATCAGGCGGTGCAGCTGCTGGCCTCGCTGGCCTGGCGCGGTATCGCCGGTTTCCCGCTGCACGGCAACGAACAGCACCACTGAGCCGCCGGTGACTGTTTGTTCCCGTCGGCTGTTCGCTTCTGGCGTTGCGGGACGCACCGTGCGGGTCCCGCCACCGGGCTAATGTGTGCTGGTACGGCGCGGAAGGTCGCGCACTTCACTGACCGTCGGAGGGACATAGCCGTGGAGGTCAAGATCGGCGTGCAGCACGCGCCCCGCGAGATCGTTCTGGAGAGCGGTCAGAGCGCGGAGGAGGTCGAGCGCGTGGTGGCCGAGGCGCTGGCCGGGAAGTCGCAGCTGCTGAGCCTCGTGGACGAGCACGGCCGCAAGATCCTGGTCCCGGCCGACCGTCTCGCCTACATCGAGATCGGCGAGCAGGCCCCGCGCAAGGTGGGCTTCGGCGCGCTGTAGCGAAGACCGGATGTCGAAGGGTCCGGCGGTCTCGTACCGCCGGGCCCTTCGCGCGTTCACGGACGGCGCACAAAGCCTCACCGGGGTGATTGCCTTCCGCAGGTCAGGGGTAAGACGGGGTACGACCGACATCAGCGGCCATATGGGAGGGACCCCGTGCTCCTGGAAGCGTTCAGCTCCACGATCGTCGGCCTGGCTCTGGCCTGGGTGGCCGTGCGCCGGCTCCCGCATCGGTTGCCCGCGCGGGTGCTGGTGGTGCCTACCGGGGTGGCGGGGGCGCTGTTCGGGGCGTTTCTGGTGAATGCGGCTGTGGATGCGGGGAGCTTGGTGGCGGTGCTGGTGGGGGCGGTGACCGTGTCCGTGGCTTCCTTGTCGCTGCTGGTGCGGCCGGCGGGGAGGTTGGGGCGGTCCGCTACCGCGTGAGCGGTGGGTGTGGGCAGGGGTTCGCCTCGGCCCGCGGCGTGCCGGAGGGGCGTCCCCTTGGTGTGCGGGGGCGGCTCGGCTTGATGTGCGGGGGCGGCTCAGCCTTTTTCGCCCCCGCCGCCCCTTCCCGTCCCGTCCCTGGGGGCTCCGCCCCAGACCCCCGTTCGCGCAGTTCCCCGCGCCCCTCAAAGGGCAGGCCCGTTCGCGCCCACGCGGCGGAGCCGCATATCGGGACAGCCCCGCGCCCCTTAGAGGCTGGCCCGCGCCTCCTACGCCGCCAGGCCCAGGGCCGCCATGCGCTTGGTGTGGGCCTCTGTGATGCGGGAGAACATCTTGCCCACCTCGGCCAGGTCGAAGCCGTCCGCTACGCCGCCCACGAGCATCGTCGACAGGGCGTCCCGGTCGGCCACGACGCGTTGGGACTGGGAGAGGGCCTCGCCCATCAGGCGGCGGGCCCACAGGGCGAGGCGGCCGCCCAGTCGGGGTCCGCGTCGATCGCGGCGCGCACCTTCTCCACGGCGAAGCCGCCGTGGCCCGTGTCGTCGAGGACGGCCAGCACCAGGGCGCGGGTGTCGGCGTCCAGACGGGCCGCCACCTCCCGGTAGAAGTCACTGGCGATGGAGTCGCCGACGTATGCCTTGACCAGCCCCTCCAGCCAGTCGGAGGGCGCCGTCTGCTTGTGGAAGCCGTCGTACGCGGCGACGAACGGGTCCATCGCGAGCGTCGGCTCCTCGCCGATCTCGGCGAGCCGGTCGCGCAGCCGCTCGAAGTGGTGGAACTCGGCCGACGCCATCTTCGCCAGCTCCGCCTTGTCCGCCAGCGTGGGCGCCAGTTTGGCGTCCTCCGCGAGCCGCTCGAACGCCGCCAGTTCCCCGTACGCCAGCGCGCCGAGCAGATCCACGACGGCGGCGCGGTACTGCGGGTCGGCGGAGGCAGCCGCCCAGTCCATGGCGGCGACGCCGGTATGTCCGGCGGAAGCGTTGTCAGGCGTGTCAGAGCTCGTCATGGAGCGCAGAATAGCCCGCCCGTCCGGCCCCGGAGGGCCCTGGACGATCAGTGTGACGACGGCTACGTGACCAAATCGGCCATGGCGTGTGCGCCAATCCGGGGTATGGTGGTAATGCGCCTGCTGAGCACTCTGACGTTCTCGACGGGGCGCATGTATGAGGATGCCCGGTCGTAAGCCCGATCGGCTCCGACCCGACAGCCCTCCCTGCCGTACGCCACACTGCGTACGGATTCCGGAGGGGACCCTCAGCGGTACGAGCGCTCGAGCGTCGGCAGAGGTCCCGTGTCCTACGGCATGGCCCATCTGGCAGTCGACGTCCCCGGCACGGTCCCTACACGACCCCGCGCTCGCCTCGCACCGCGTACACAGAAGAGGCAGCACCCTGACTACGACGTTCCGAGAGCTCGGGATCCTCCCCGAGACCGCCGAGGCCCTGGAGGCCGTCGGCATCATGACCCCTTCCCCATCCAGGAGATGACGCTCCCCGTGGCCCTGTCGGGCACGGACGTCATCGGCCAGGCCAAGACCGGCACCGGAAAGACGCTGGGCTTCGGCCTTCCCCTGCTCGAGCGCGTCACCGTCCCCGCCGATGTCGAGGCCGGCCGCGCGAAGCCCGAGGACCTCACCAACGCGCCGCAGGCGCTGGTCGTCGTCCCCACGCGCGAGCTCTGCCAGCAGGTCACCAACGACCTGCTGACCGCCGGCAAGGTGCGCAATGTGCGCGTCAGCGCCATCTACGGCGGCCGGGCCTACGAGCCGCAGGTCGAGGCGCTGCGGAAGGGCGTCGACGTGGTCGTCGGCACCCCGGGCCGGCTGCTCGACCTCGCCGGGCAGCGGAAGCTCGACCTCAAGCACGTCAGGGCCCTCGTCCTCGACGAGGCCGACGAGATGCTCGACCTGGGCTTCCTGCCCGACGTCGAGAAGATCATCAACCTGCTTCCGGCCAAGCGCCAGACCATGCTGTTCTCGGCCACCATGCCGGGCGCGGTCATCGGTCTGGCCCGGCGCTACATGTCGCAGCCGACGCACATCCGCGCCGCCGCGCCGGACGACGAGGGCGCGACGGTCGCGAACACCACGCAGTTCATCTACCGCGCGCACAACATGGACAAGCCCGAGCTGGTCGCGCGGATACCTGCAGTCCGACGGCCGGGGCCTGGCCATGGTCTTCTGCCGCACCAAGCGCACCGCCGCCGACCTCGCCGACCAGCTCAAGCAGCGCGGCTTCGCCTCCGGCGCGGTCCACGGCGACCTCGGCCAGGGCGCCCGTGAGCAGGCGCTGCGCGCGTTCCGCAACGGCAAGGTGGACGTGCTCGTCTGCACCGACGTCGCCGCCCGCGGCATCGACGTCGAGGGCGTGACGCACGTCATCAACTACCAGTCCCCGAGGAAGAGAAGACGTATCTGCACCGCATCGGCCGCACCGGCCGCGCGGGTGCGAAGGGTACGGCGATCACCCTGGTCGACTGGGACGACATCCCGCGCTGGCAGTTGATCAACAAGGCGCTGGACCTGGGCTTCAGCGACCCGCCGGAGACGTACTCCACCTCCCCGCACCTCTTCTCCGACCTCGGTATCCCCGAGGGCACCAAGGGCGTCCTGCCGCGCTCGGAGCGTACGCGCGCCGGGCTGGACGCGGAGGAGCTCGAGGACCTGGGCGAGCCGGGCGGCCGTGGCGGACCGCGCGGGCGCGGTGGCCGGGGCGGACGTGACGCCTCCCGTTCCGCGGAGCGGAGACCCCGGCGCGTACGCCGCGCCGCCGTCGCCGTACGCGTGGTGGCGCCACGCCGGACGAGACCGCGCAGCAGCCCGTGAGCCCGGCCGCCGAAAGCGCCGGCGAGGCGGAGACCGACACGGCCGCCGCCCGCACCCCGCGCCGCCGTCGCCGTATGCGCGGCGGAGTGCCGGCCGGTGCGCCGACCGCGGTGGAGGCGGCGGAGACCGCCGTCGACACGGCGGAAGGCACGACGGAGAGCGCTGCCGAGAGCGTTGCGGTGGACGCCCCCGAGGCGACGTCCGAGACGTTCGAGACGCCCGACAAGCCGCGTCGCCGCCGCACCCGCAGGAGCGCGGCGGACACGGAGCCGGTGACGCCGGTCGCCGAGGAGACCACGGTGGTCGCCGAGGCCCCGTGGTCCCGGAGCCCGAGGCCCCGGTCGCCGAGCCGCGTCGCCGCCGCACCCGCAAGAGCGCGGAGACGGTGGAGACCGCGCAGCCGGTGGAGACGGCCGAGACGGCGGCCGTGGCAGTGGTGGACACGGTGGAGGAGGCCGTCGAGGCCAAGCCCCGCCGTACCCGCAAGACCGCTGCCGCCAAGAAGGCCGAGACCGCTGTCGACACCGTCGAGGGCGGTACCGAGCAGGCCGAGCCGGAGGCGGAGGCCAAGCCCGCCGCACCCGGAAGACGGCAGCCGCCAAGAAGGCCGAAGCCGCCGTCGACACGGGCGAGGAGGCCGTCGAGGCCAAGCCGCGCCGTACGCGCAAGACGGCGGCCGCCAAGAAGGCGGAAGCCGCGGTGGACACGGCCGAAGGCACCGAGGTGGTCGAGAGCGTCGAGGCCGCGCCCCGTCGCACCCGCAAGACCGCCGCCGCCAAGAAGGCCGAGGCCGCCGTCGACACCGCCGAGGCCCTCGTGGCCGCGCCCCGTCGCCGGACCCGCAAGGTCGCCGAGCCGGAAGCGGCCGTCGTCGTCGAGATCCCGGCGCAGACCGCCCCGGAGGCCGAGGTCAAGCCGCGCCGTACCCGGAAGACCGCCGCCAAGAAGACCGAGGCCGCCGCCGAGATCCCCGCGCAGGTCGCGGAGGAGGCCAAGCCGAAGGTCCGCCGTACCCGCAAGGCGGCGGTCGCCGCCGAGCCGGAGGCGGAGGCCAAGCCCCGCCGTACCCGGAAGACGGCAGCCGCCGCGGAGTCCGCGGAGGGCTGACCCGACGAACCGCCGACGGCCCGGTCCCCACTCGTGGGGCCGGGCCGTCGGCGTCCGCACACCCGCTACCCTCACCCCGTGACCCGCTCCTCCCCTTCCTCTCCCTCCGCCCGACTCCGCACCGCACGCGGGGAGTTCGCCGTCGTGGACGTGCCGGCCACCGCTTCCGGCGCGGCGAAAGGGTCGCGCTGCTGCTGCCCGGATACACCGGCAGCAAGGAGGACTTCGCGCTGCTGCACGAACCGCTCGCCGCGCGCGGCTACCGCACCGTCGCCGTGGACGGCCGCGGCCAGTACGAGTCGGACGGCCCCGAACACGACGAAGCAGCCTACGCGCAGGGCGAGTTGGCGCGGGACGTGCTCGCACAGGCGCACGCGATCGGGGTGCCCGTGCACCTCGTCGGGCACTCCCTCGGCGGCCAGATCGCCCGTGCCGCCGCCCTCCTCGACCCTCCCCTTCCGCTCGCTCACGCTCATGTCCTCCGGCCCCGCACGGATCTCCGGCTCCCAGGAACAGCGCGTGAAACTGCTGCGGGACGCGCTCGCGGTGCTGTCGATGGCGGAGTGCTGGGAGGCGATCCTGGCCATGGGCCCGCCGGAGGAGGTGGGCGGCCCGGCGCGCGGGCTCGGTGGACAGGACCATCTGCGCCGCCGCTGGTTGGGCACCAGCCCCGCGCAACTGCTGGCCACCGGGCGTCAGTTGTGCACGGAGCCCGACCGGGTCGCCGAACTCGCCGCCGTATCCCTGCCGTTCCATGTGCTGTCGGGAGAGCGCGACGACACCTGGCCGGTGCCGGACCTCGACGAGATGGCCCGGCGCCTGAAGGCGCACCGCACCGTCGTCGACGGCGCCGAGCACTCCCCAACGCCGACCGCCCCGAACCGACCGCCCGCGCCCTCGCCGACTTCTGGAACGGACTCGCGGCAGCCTCCCGGCTTGGGCCTGTCCGGCGGATCATGCCCTAGTACTGCGCCTGCAAGTGGTCCCAGAACCCGTCCCGCAGCGCGCGCCGCAGGTCGGCCTGGCCGCGCAGGGAGTACTGCAGCAGACCCTCCGCCTCCACCAGCAGGTCCTGGTCGACGGAGCCGGGCAGGTAGGGATGGCCGGGCAGCAGTTCCACCAGCGTGTCCCGGCCCCGCGCGACCAGCCACTTCGCGGCGATCTGCGCGCCGACGAACCGTACGTCCTCACGGGTGGGCCGGCCCGACGCGGGTTCGTACGGCGGTGCCGTGCGCCGGGAGACGTACGGCTTGAAGAAGTCCAGGTCGAGGGTGCGCTGGCTGTCGACCTCCCAGAGCAGCGGCTCCGCCTGGTTGCGGCCCTCGGGCGCCTCGATGCCCCAGAGGTGGACCCGGGCACCGTATCCCTGGGCCGCCTCGACCGCCGAGACCAGGTCCTCGTCGCCGCCGAGCAGGGCCGCGTCGCTGATGGCGCGGTGCCGGGCCAGTGACTCCAGATCGGTGCGGATCAGGAGTCGACGCCCTTCTGCTGGTTGTTGGCGTTGAGGTTGCCCAGGCGGACCTTGACGTCGGGGAGTTCGGCGATGGTCTGCTGCTCGGCGGTGTGGATGCGGCGCCTGGCGCCGTCGTACCAGTAGACCCGCAGCAGCCTGCTGTCCGCGAAGATGGTGCGGGCGCGGTCGATGAGCGCGTCGATGAGTCCCTCGGCGTCGAGGTCGAAGGCCCGGCGGTCCTCCGTCCCGGCCACCAGGCGCCCCGCGGCGGCGTACAGATAGCCCGCGTCGACGAAGATGGCGTGGGTCGAGGGCGTCTTCGCCACTTCGGCGAGCATGCGCTGGAGCAGCTCGTTCGTGCGGTCGATACGGGCTTGCAGAGCCGTGAGGTCTTCGTTCATCGCCTCCATTCTCCCGTCGGTCACGCTACGAACACAACCGGTCCCGGTCGGTCTCCTTCGAAACCCTTACTGGTCAGTATTTAGTCGATCGAAAAATTTCCTTAGCGTAGGGAATGATCGCCGCCCGCAGCCCGTTGATATCCATGGAACACGGGCCCGATTCGGCCGGTGCGCCACCCACCGAGCAGTTCTCCTCAGGAGGATGACCAGACGAAGGAGAAGCCCCTTGCGCTTCGAAATCATGCGACTCGACGACGTCGACGGCACACCCGTGGACTCGACCGTCGTAGACGCCGCCTCCGTCAACCGCATCGTTCAGCAGGCCGCCGCCATCGGACAGCGCCTGTGGATCCGCCCGGCCGACACACCGGCCTCATAACGCGCACGCCCTCAGGACGCCGGCCACGCGGGCCGGCCCTCGGTCTCCTGACGCCCCGGAGCCCCCGTACCGCCATCGGTACGGGGCTCCGGGCGTCACCCGGTCAGCCGGCCCGGATCACCTGCGTCACGCCGTTGATGATCTGCTGTACGGCGATCGCGGAGAGCATCATGCCGGCCAGGCGTGTCACCAGGACCACGCCGCCGTCCTTGATGACCCGGATGATCAGCAGCGAGTACCGCATCACCAGCCACAGCACCACATGGATGGCGAGGATCGCCGACCACACCGAGAGCTGCCCGCCGACACCGTCGGCCTTCTGCACGGCGAGGATGACCGACACGATCGCGCCCGGCCCGGCCAGCAGCGGCATGCCCAGCGGGACCAGCGCGACGTTGACGTCCTTGGTCTGCTTGGGCTCGTCGGTCTTGCCGGTGAGCAGGTCCAGCGCGATCAGCAGGAGCAGCAGCCCGCCCGCGATCATCAGCGCGGGCACCGACACATGCAGATAGGCGAGGATCTGGTGGCCCAGCAGGCCGAACACGGTGATCACACCACCGGCCACACAGACGGCCTGGAAGGCCATCCGCTTCTGCATCTTGGCGGGCCGGCCCGCGGTCAGGGCAAGGAAGATCGGTGTGATCCCAGGGGGATCCATGATGACAAAAGGGTCAGGAAGAGAGAGCCGAAGACGGCGACGTCGAGCATGACTGCCTTGCTGGAGGTACGGAGGGAAAGGGGCGGCGCGGGGTTCGGGCCTCAGGCCACGCGCGGGGTTCGGGCCCCCGGCCACGGCGCGGGGTCCGGGCTTCAGGCCCCGCCGGCCCCGGGACCGGGAACGCGCCGGTCGCGCGCCGCGTGATCTCGCCGTACACCTCGGGGTCCGTCGAGAACTCGCCGAGGACGCAGGTCTTCCGGCTGCCGTGGTAGTCGCTGGAGCCGGTCGTCAGAAGCCCGAGCTCCTTCGCCAGGCCACGCAGCCGCGCCCGGGTCTCGGGGTCGTGGTCCATGTGGTCGACCTCGATGCCGTCGAGCCCGGCCCCGGCCAGCTCGGCGATCGCGGACTCCGGCACGGTCCTGCCGCGCTTGCTCGCGGCGGGGTGGGCGAAGACGGCGACGCCGCCCGCGTTTCTGACCAGTCGCAGGGCCTCGAAGGGGTCGGTCTCGTGCTTCGGCATGTGCGCCCGGCCGCCGTCGGCCAGCCACTGCGGGGTGAAGGCGTCGTTCACCGTCGGTACGACGCCCAGCTCGACGAGGGCGGTGGCGATGTGCGGGCGGCCCACCGAGCCGTCGCCGGCGATCCGGGCGACCTGCTCCCATGTGACGGGGACGCCCAGCTCGTTCAGCTTGACGATCATGCCCTGGGCGCGCGGGACCCGGTCGTCCCGGACCAGCTCGCGCTCGGCGAGGAACGCGGGCTCAGCGGGGTCGAACAGGTAGGCCAGCATGTGCATGCTGATGCCGTCGAGCCGGCAGGAGAGTTCCGCCCCGGTGACCAGGGTGAGCCCGGCCGGGAGCGCGGAGAGCGCCTCGGCGTGCCCGCGGGTGGTGTCGTGGTCGGTGAGGGCGACGACGTCCAGACCGGCGGCGGCCGCCTTGCGGACCAGCTCGGCCGGTGTGTCCGTGCCGTCGGACGCGGTGGAGTGGGTGTGCAGATCGATACGCACGACGCAGGACTCCAAGCGGTGACGGGCGGACGGGGACGCTTCAGGATAACCGGATTTTCAGCCGCCCCTTGTCACACCCGAACACCCTTGCGCCCCTACCGCCACCAGGGGTGCCTGAGCCATGAACGACGCCACGGGCAGGTGCCGAACACTCCCTAGGTCTCCAGCAGACGCGGGGACAGTGCTCCGCAGGGCACCAGTTCCACCTCGGCGCCGGCGTCCCGCAGGTCGGTGAGGACCAGTTCGTCGTACATCAGCAGCCCGGACTGCTCGGGCCACACCACCGCCCACAGCCACATCCCGAGCGCCTCGCCGGCGAAGACCGCGCGGTCGTCCGGTGTCTTGGCGACATGCCAGAGCGGGGTCGGCCGGCCCGCCGCCAGCACCTTGGCCTGCGGCGGCTTCTCGACGTTCAGGTACGGACCCGGGTCCGGGGCGTCGAGGCCCGCGTACCGCGCGCCGAGCCCCACACCGAGTTCCTCGGCGACCAGGATCAGCTCACCCATGCCGCCGAGCGGTCCGGGCCCGGTGCACGCGACGGCGGTCGCCCGGCCCCCGCTGCGGTCGTCGCCCGCGCTGGCCACACCGGTGAAGAGCCAGCCCACCGGCAGCGGCCACGGCATCCACACCGGCACCTTCGTGCGGTGCACGACGACTTCGAGGGCCTCGACGCTCGGCGGTATCACGGGCTGCACCGGGTGCACGGTGCCGTGCACAGCGCACTGCCAGGCATCCGAGAAGAGGCCGGGAGCCCTGACCCGGCCACCGCACTTCGGGCAACTGGGTTCGCCCCTCATAGGGCCCCACGGTCCTACCCGCACCGCGCCACGTCAAGGACGATCACCCGCCCGGCGCACCTGGCCGCCGAAGTCACGCCACCCCAGGCCGGCGACTTCAAGCCATGGAGGAGCCGTGGAAGTCAGTCCAGCGGAACCGGCCGCCGGGACGGATCCCGCAGGTCCGTGCCCTGGTTCAGCCAGCGTTCCTGGAGGGCCTGGGCGCCGTGCACCCGCTTCCAGGCGGCCTCGTTCGGGGTCATCGGCAGCAGCGGCAGGAACCGTACGGGATCGAGGGGTTCGGCGAGCTCCAGGTCCTCCACCAGTCCGCCCGGCTCGGCGACCAGCACCGAGGTGAACGGGGCGCCGGGCCACAGCGGTTCCCCCACGTCGAGCGAGGCTCCGGGGGCCACGACCACGCCCTCGACCTGCGGGGACGCGGCGAGTACGGCGAGCGGACGCAGCACCTTGTCGGTGTCGGCCGCGCCGGCCCGGACGGACAGCAGCAGCTCGACACGCGGGCCCTCGACCGGGTCCGCGATCACCGACGTGGGGTCGGCCATGGGCTGCGCGGACATGCCGAGGGTGGCGTAGCGCACGATGTCGCCCTCGTGGAAGCGCAGCACCTCGATGCGGTCGGTGCCGAGGAAGGTGACCGCCGCGCGGGCGTCCGGTTCGCCCAGCGCCGTGAGCAACCGGGCCTCGACCAGAGGAAGAACATCAGCCATGCGGCGAGCATAGAACTCGTCGGCGGCGGCCAAAGCAGAGCCTTGACACGGCAGTCGGCTGATACGCTTGCCCGGTGGTTCGGGCCGCACACAGTTGGCGGTACCGCCCGGGCTCTCAGGGCTCCGGTGGAGTCCGACGGTCCCGAACACTCTGAAGGACCCCTGGTCAACGGGGTTGATCCCCTGAGGGGATCGTGGATCGTCCCTTACGAGGGACCGGCCGGAGGAGGTGGGGCTGGCATGGACCGAAGTCGACCGTGCAGTAGCACCCGCTCTTCCGCCCGCTGAGGCAGCTGCTCCTGTCTGGCTCCCGCCTTTCGTCCGCGCGTCTTCACCGGAAGAGCACTTTGTTTCGTTACGCCTGATCTGCCCCAGTAGCTGTATCAGCGACGAACCTCGCCACCGCGACGGTGCGGTGCTCCCCGCTTTGTGGACGTGCCAAACATCCGCAGTCCAGGACGTCCTCATTCCGGGTTGTTCCATCCGTCGTACCGGCGCCTTTCGTTGCCTGTCCGCGAAGGAGCCCGCCATGTCGATGATCCGCGACCTGCGCGCCGTGGTCCGTCCCTCCTCCCGCATCTCGCTGCGCAAGGAGAGCGGCCCGTACGACACCACCCGCGACCCCGCGACGACCACCGCCGTCGTCGACTGCGCCGTCTACCGCGACGGCCGCCGCCTCCCGTCCGAGGGCGGCCCGCTCACCCCGCACGAGGCGATGCGGCTGGTGCGCCGCGACGGAGGCTTCGTGTGGATCGGCCTGCACGAGCCGAACGAGGCCGAATTCGCCGGGATCGCCCGGGAGTTCGGGCTGCACCCGCTGGCCGTGGAGGATGCCGTCCAGGCCCATCAGCGGCCCAAGCTGGAGCGCTACGACGACTCGCTGTTCACGGTGTTCAAGACCGTCCACTACGTCGACCACGACCGGCTCTCCTCCACCAGCGAGGTCGTCGAGACCGGCGAGGTCATGTGCTTCACCGGCCGGGACTTCTTCATCACCGTCCGGCACGGCGGACAGGGCTCCCTGCGGGCCCTGCGGAACCGTCTCCAGGACGACCCCGAACTGCTGGCCAAGGGCCCCTCGGCCGTGCTGCACGCCATCGCGGACCATGTGGTGGACGGCTACATCGCGGTGGCCGACGCGGTGCAGGACGACATCGACGAGGTCGAGACCGAGGTCTTCTCGCCGGGCCGCAAGGGCACCCCGCGCGGTACGGACGCCGGCCAGATCTACCAACTCAAGCGCGAGGTACTGGACTTCAAGCGGGCCGTGGCGCCGCTGCTGCGGCCGATGCAGCTGCTGAGCGAGCGGCCGATGCGGCTGATCGACCCGGAGATCCAGAAGTACTTCCGGGATGTCGCCGACCATCTGGCGCGGGTGCAGGAGCAGGTCATCGGCTTCGACGAACTGCTGAACTCCATTCTCCAGGCCAACCTCGCGCAGGCGTCCGTGGCGCAGAACGAGGACATGCGGAAGATCACCTCGTGGGCCGCCATCATCGCCGTACCGACCATGGTGTGCGGGGTGTACGGGATGAACTTCGACTACATGCCCGAGACCCACTGGAAGTACGGCTATCCGCTGGTCCTCAGTGTCACCGTGGGCCTGTGCCTGGGCATCCACCGGACGCTGAAGCGCAACGGCTGGCTCTGAGACTCCCTGGATAGGCTGGGCCCATGACAAGTGCGCCGCTCGACCGGGCCCTCATCGAGGAGGCCACGAAGAAGTCCGCCCTCGTCTGGGTCACGGGGCCCGGCGCGGCGGCCCGCGCGCTGTGGCACGTGTGGCACGAGGGCGCCGCGTGCGTGATCGGTGACGGGCCCGGCGAGCAGCCGCTGCCGGGGCTGGCCGACGGCACGTCCGCCGAGGTCACGGTCCGCAGCAAGGACAAGGGCGGGCGGCTGGTCTCCTGGACGGCACGGGTCGTCGAGCTGCCGTCCGGCTCCGAGCGGTGGACGGCGACGGTCGCCGAGCTCAAGGGCAAGCGGCTCAACGCGCCCGACGGCGAGGCGATGACCGGCCGCTGGGCCCGCGAGTGCCGCGTCCTGCGCCTGGAGCCGACCGGGGCGACGGCCCCGCTCCCCGACGGCTCCCTGGCCGAGGCTCCCTGCCCACCCCGGCCACGACCCGGTACCCCGTCCCGGCGGCCCTGCCCCGGCTGCTGTTCAAGAAGAGGAAGCGGCGGGGTTAGGACGTCGGGAGCTCCTGGCCGTAGTCCAGGGTCTCGTCCTCGGCCGGCTTCTCCAGGTCGAAGTCGGTGCCCCAGTCGGAGAAGGTGAGGGTGCCCGCCTTGCCGGCCCGCACCAGCCGGACCGGATACGGCCGGCCCTCGAGCGAGACGTCCAGGGTGCCGCCGGAGCCGTCGTCGCCGGTGACGCGGATGGTGCGGACGCCCGACTTCTCGTGGCGGCCGTCCGTGGCCAGGGTGCCGTGCAGGGTCAGCAGACCGTCGAGGAGTACGTTCTTGTCCGTAAAGCCGATGAACTTCTTGTACGACGGGTCGGTCCCCGGCACCTTCACATACTTCTCGGCGAGCTTGCCGGCCGCCGCCCCGTCCGCCTGGCCTTCGGCCTTGTCGTCCGCGTGACCCCAGAACTCGGCCCCGGCCTTCAGATACAGCTCGTCGTCGACCCGCAGCAGACGGAACGTCTCCCCTTGGCGCTGAGCGAGCCGACAGCGCCCTGCCCCTTCAGCCGCATGTCCAGCGTGTAGGTGCGCTCGCCGGCGACCACGGTGCCGTGCAGCCGTACGGTGCCGGCCGCCGTGGCGGCCTTCTGGGCTCTGCCCTGGATCTCGTCGGCGGAGAGTCTGCCGACACCGTTGGTGCCCTCGTCCGGATCCTCGGAGCATCCCGTGAGCGCCGTTCCCGTCACGAGCAGCGCGCATACGGCGCCGGCCAGCGTGGCCCTGCGGGAACGGCCCTGGGAGATCGGAATCACAGGTGGGCTGCCTCTCTGACGGGGTTACCTGAACGGCGTACCGCAGAGTACCGGGGCCGGGAGACCCCGGCGGAGCCAGTCCGTCCGGACCGGCCGCCGACGCACGGATGATCGGTACGGGCTAGCCTGAAGCCCATCCGAGCGGGCAATCCGAACAACAGACGCAGCAGGCGGCACACGGCAACGAAACACCCCGCACGCAAAGGAGTGGCGGCCATGGCAGGGGCGCTCCCCGGTTCTTCGTCTCGCATGTCTCCGGTGTCGCCGTCTTCGATCCGGCGGGCGACCAGGTGGGGCGCGTGCGCGATCTGGTCGTCATCCTGCGGCCCGGCCGGCGTCCGCCGCGACTGCTCGGCCTGGTGGTCGAACTCTCCACCCGCCGCCGTATCTTCCTGCCCATGAACCGGGTGACCGCCGTGCAGTCCGGCCAGGTCATCACCACCGGGGTGCTCAATGTGCGGCGGTTCGAGCAGCGGCCCACCGAGCGGCTCGTCTTCGGCGAACTGCTGGACCGGCGGGTGACGCTCGTGGAGAGCGACGAGGAGGTCACCGTCCTCGATCTGTCGGTGCATCAACTGCCCGCCCGCCGCGAGTGGGAGATCGACCGCGTGTTCGTGCGCAAGGGGAAGAAGGGCGGCGCGTTCCGGCGCGGCAAGGGCGAGGCGCTGACCGTCGAGTGGTCCGCCGTCACCGGGTTCTCGCTGGAGGAGCAGGGGCAGGGCGCCGAGAACCTGCTCGCCACCTTCGAGCAGCTGCGCCCCGCAGACCTCGCCAACGTCCTGCACCACCTCTCCCCAAGCGCCGCGCGGAGGTGGCCGCCGCCCTCGACGACGACCGGCTCGCCGACGTCCTGGAGGAGCTGCCCGAGGACGACCAGATCGAGATCCTCGGCAAGCTGAAGGAGGAGCGCGCCGCCGACGTCCTGGAGGCCATGGACCCCGACGACGCGGCCGACCTGCTGGGCGAGCTGCCGGAGGCGGACAAGGAGCGGCTGCTGAGCCTGATGCAGCCCGCCGACGCCGCCGACATGCGGCGCCTGATGGCGTACGAGGAGCACACGGCCGGCGGTCTGATGACGACCGAGCCGATCGTGCTGCGGCCGGACGCGACCGTCGCGGACGCCCTCGCCCGGATCCGCGAGCCGGACCTCTCCCCGCGCACGCCGCGCAGGTCTACGTCTGCCGTCCGCCGGAGGAGACGCCGACCGGAAAGTACCTGGGCACGGTGCACTTCCAGCGGCTGCTGCGCGATCCCCTACACGCTGGTCGGGTCCATCCTGGACGACGACCTCCAGCCCCTGGACCCGGACGCGGCGCTGCCCGTGGTCGCCGGGTTCTTCGCCACGTACGACATGGTGGCGGCGCCCGTGGTGGACGAGTCGGGGTCGCTGCTGGGCGCGGTGACGGTGGACGACGTCCTCGACCACATGCTGCCCGACGACTGGCGGGAGACCGAGTTCCACCTCGACGACGAGGGGTGGTGACCGATGGCTCCTGAGCGTGAGGGCGCGCGGGAGCGCGTACCGGCGGGCGCGACGGCGGCCGGGCGGCCGCGTGCGCCCCGTCTGGACCAGCCGCGCCCGCCCAGGCGGCGGATCCTGCCCGAGTGGGACCCGGAGGCCTTCGGACGGCTCTCGGAGAGCGTCGCGCGGTTCCTGGGCACGGGGCGGTTCATCGTCTGGATGACGGTCGTCATCATCCTGTGGGTGCTGTGGAACGTGTCCGCGCCCGAGGAACTGCGCTTCGACGAGTACCCGTTCATCTTCCTCACCCTGGTGCTGTCCCTTCAGGCCTCCTACGCGGCCCCGCTGATCCTGCTCGCGCAGAACCGCCAGGACGACCGGGACCGGGTCAACCTGGAGCAGGACCGCAAGCAGAACGAGCGGTCGATCGCGGACACCGAGTATCTGACCCGGGAGATCGCCGCCCTGCGGATCGGGCTCGGCGAGGTCGCCACCCGGGACTGGATCCGCTCGGAGCTCCAGGACATGGTCAAGGAGGTGGAGGGACGGCGGAACGGACACAAGGACCATCAGGGCCCTTTCCCGGCGATGCGCGCGGAACACCCGCCCGGACGTGACGCAGACGACCACTGACGTCCTTACCGGCGGGTGTACCCGGCGCCGTACCATCGTCCGTATGGCTACGGAAGACGCGGTGCGCGAGGCACTGGCGACGGTGAACGACCCCGAGATCAACCGGCCCATCACCGAACTCGGCATGGTCAAATCGGTGGAGATCGGCGCGGACGGGGCGGTCGCGGTCGCCGTGTACCTGACGGTCTCCGGCTGCCCCATGCGGGACACGATCACGCAGCGCGTGACGGACGCGGTCGCCGCGGTCGACGGCGTCACCCGGGTCGACGTGACGCTGGACGTCATGAGCGACGAGCAGCGCAAGGAGCTGGCGACCGCCCTGCGCGGCGGCCAGACCGAGCGCGAGGTGCCCTTCGCCAAGCCGGGCAGCCTCACCCGGGTCTACGCGGTGGCGTCCGGCAAGGGCGGTGTCGGCAAGTCGTCGGTGACGGTGAACCTGGCCGCGGCGATGGCGGCCGACGGTCTGAAGGTCGGTGTCGTGGACGCCGACATCTACGGCCACTCGGTGCCGCGCATGCTGGGCGCCGACGGGCGGCCCACCCAGGTCGAGAACATGATCATGCCGCCGTCGGCGAACGGCGTGAAGGTCATCTCCATCGGCATGTTCACCCCGGGCAACGCGCCGGTGGTGTGGCGCGGCCCGATGCTGCACCGCGCGCTCCAGCAGTTCCTCGCCGACGTGTACTGGGGCGACCTGGACGTCCTGCTGCTCGACCTGCCGCCCGGCACGGGCGACATCGCGATCTCCGTGGCCCAGCTCGTGCCGAACGCGGAGATCCTCGTCGTCACCACGCCCCAGCAGGCCGCGGCCGAGGTCGCCGAGCGGGCCGGCTCCATCGCCGTGCAGACGCACCAGAAGATCGTCGGCGTGGTCGAGAACATGTCGGGACTGCCCTGCCCGCACTGCGACGAGATGGTCGACGTGTTCGGCACGGGCGGCGGCCAGTCGGTCGCCGACGGCCTGACCCGTACGACCGGGGCGACCGTCCCCGTGCTCGGCAGCATCCCGATCGACGTCCGGCTGCGCGAGGGCGGCGACGAGGGCAGGCCCGTGGTGCTGTCCGACCCGGACTCCCCGGCGGGCGCGGCGCTGCGCTCCATCGCCGGCAAGCTGGGCGGCCGGCAGCGCGGTCTGTCGGGCATGTCGCTGGGGCTCACCCCGCGCAACAAGTTCTGAGGGTTCGCGCGGCGAAGGGCACCGTCCGCGGCGGACGGCGCCCTTCCGCGTACCCGCTCAGTCCTGGTACGCGGCGATGTCCTTGACCACGGCGAAGCCGAGGCCGTACGCGCTCATCCCCTGCCGTACGCCCCCACGTGCACGCCCGCCGCCGTGGAACCGGCGAGCACCCAGCCGAACTCGGACTCCCGGTAGTGGAAGGGCGTCGGCACCCCGTCCACCGGCAGGGACAGCGTCGACCAGTCCTCCCCCGCCAGGTCGTCCGCGAGGACCCAGGCCGTCTCCGTCTGCTGGTCCAGCCAGTCGTCGCGCAGGGAGTGGTCCATCTGGCCGGGCCAGGTGAAGGACAGCAGCCCCACCCCGGCGAGCCAGGCGGCGGAGGAGACCGAGGTGGCCTCCAGCAGACCGGTGCCGTCGGCGCTGCGGCGCACCGGGTTGGCGGCCACGGTCACCACGACCGCGAACCTCTCCTTGGCCTCCTGGTCGCTCCCGGCCGTGTACTCACTGCGCACCGAGGGCTCGTCGCCGTGCCCGACCGATCCGTGTTCGACGGCCCGGTCGGCCGCCAGTCCGACCTGCATCAGCCAGCGCCGGCCCGTGAATGCCTCGTCCAGGCCGTACCAGGGGAAGGGCGCGCGCAGATAGCCGTCGACGGTCCGCCGGGCGGAGGACACGGGTTCTCCGTCCTCCGCGGCCGGCGCTTGCGCGACTGCCGAACTCGTCGTCTCCATGGCCGGACGCCTCCTCGCTCTCGTCGGAGCGGGCGGCCCGCCCCTTCGGGCGTACTCGTCCGCTCCGCACAACAAGTCGGCAGCATAACCACCTTGACGGCACGGGCCGGGAAACCGCCCGGCGCTTGGGCCGCACGGACGCCCTGATCAGGCCGTGCGGAGCCCGGGTGGAGTATGAAACACGTCACGTACCGCGAGGCGTACGCGCGAGCGGTCGCCTCAGGTGGCGTCCGCGTCGAACGGCGGACGGGTGTCGGCGGCCGGGGCTCGGGCTTCTTGGTCATGTCCACGCGGGCGCCGGACGTCGCCGGGGCCGGGGCGGCGGCGTCGGTGTCGTGACCGTTGACGGCGTCCGTGACCTCGGCCATCTCCTTCTTGAGGTCGAAGCCGTTACGGATCTCCTTGAGCCCCAGGTCCTCGTTGTCCAGCTGCTTGCGGATGAACGTCTTGGGGTTGAGGTCCTCGAACTCGAAGTCCTTGAACTCCGGCCCGAGCTCCTGCCGGATGTCCTGTTTGGCGCCCTCCGAGAACTCCCTGATCTTCCGGATCGTACGGGTCACGTCCTGGATGACCTTGGGGAGCTTCTCCGGACCGAAGACGAGCACGGCGAGGATGATGAGCGTCACCAGCTCGAACGTTCCTATGTCATTGAACACCTGAAGCTCCTCGCGCTGCCTTCGGTCCTCGGTCCTCGGGGCGGCCTGCGGTCTTCCGTGGTCCGGGCCGGGTCCACGGTACCCGGCCACCCCGTGCGACCGGTACCGTCCCGGGGCGTCGACGCGCCTCAGCCGCCTCCCGACGAGCCGAGCGTCAGGGTGACCTTCCGCTCCTCGCCGTCCCGCTCCAGGGTGAGTTCGAGGCGGTCGCCGGGACGGTGGGCGCGGGTCTTGACGATGAGTTCCTCGCCGGAGTGGACGCGCTGGCCGTCGACCCGCGTGATGACGTCGCCGGCCCTGATCCCGGCCCTGGCGCCGGGGCCGCCGGTGCTGACCGGGGTCCGCCGTCACCGCCCTTGGCGGCGACGCGGGCGCCGTCACCGCCGTACTCCATGTCGAGGGTGATGCCGATCACCGGGTGGGTCGCCTTCCCGGTGTTGATCAGCTCCTCGGCGACGCGCTTGCCCTGGTTGATGGGGATGGCGAAGCCGAGCCCTATGGAACCGGCCTGACCGCCCTCCGGGTCGGCGCCGCCCGCGCCGGAGCGGATGGCCGAGTTGATGCCGATCACCTGGGCCCGGGCGTCGAGCAGGGGGCCGCCGGAGTTGCCCGGGTTGATCGGCGCGTCGGTCTGCAGGGCGTCGACGTAGGACACGTCGCTGCCGTCGCCCTTCTCGCCGCCGGCCGTGATGGGGCGCTCCCGGGCGCTGATGATGCCGGAGGTGACCGTGCCGGCCAGGTCGAAGGGGCGCCGATGGCGACGACGGGGTCGCCGACGCGCACGTTGTCGGAGTTGCCCAGCGGCAGCGGGGTGAGTCCGCTGACGCCCTTCACCCTGACGACGGCCAGGTCGTAGCCGCTGTCCCGGCCCACGACGGTGGCTTCGGCGGTGTCGCCGCTGTTGAAGGTGACGGTGATCTCGCCGTGGTCACCGGCGGGTTCGACGACGTGGTTGTTGGTGAGGATGTGGCCACGGGCGTCGAGCACGAACCCGGTGCCGGTCCCCGCCTCGTCGGCGCCGCTGACGTGCAGGGTGACGACGCTGGGCAGGGCCTGTGCGGCGATGCCGGCGACGCTGCCGGGGTCGCGGGCGACGTCCTCCTTTCCGGCCTGCGGCAGTTCCACGGTGCCGACGCCGCCGTTGCGCTCCAGATACGTGCCGACGATTCCGCCGACGCCGCCGGAGACGAGCGCCACCACGAGCGCGGCCACGATGAGCACCCGCTGCCCCTGCCGGCGCCGCTGCTTCTCACTGACGTGGACGGGCTCGGCCTGCTGCAACGGCTGGGCGCCTGCGGCCGCCGCCCAGGGGTCGTAACGCCCCCAGGGATCGGCGTCCGGATGCGCCTGCGCGGGAATGTGGGGCGCCGTCGGGGCGCCGGGAGGTAGCGCGTCCGGGTGCGGAGCGGGCACGGAGGGAGCGCCGTACGTCCGGGCGGCACCCTGCGGGACCCCGTCCGGGGCGGGCACCGGCGGCGCGGCGTGCGCGAAGCCACCCTGCGGTACCGGGGCCACGTCCGGCGCGGGCGCGGGCGGTGCGGCGTGCGCGAAGCCACCCTGCGGTACCGGCGCCACGTCCGGGGCGGGCACCGGCGGCGCGGCGTGCGCGGGGTCCGCTTCCTGCCGCGGTGCCGCGGTCGGGTCCGGCGAGGGCGCGGTGCCCAGTGACGGCGTTTCCGGGGCCGTGGGAGGGGCCGCTACGGCCATCCCGTGCGCCGGTGTCGTCGCCGGGTGCTGCACGGGCGGCGCGGGCGCCCAGGGGCCCGGCTCACCGTAGGGCGGGGTGCTGTAGGGATCCGGGTCGTGCAGCGGTCCGCGCCGCTCCCCGACGGGCCCGGTCGGCGAGTCGGAGACCTGCGAGGGCGCGGGCTCGGCGGGGTGCCGGGGCGTGTCGGAACCGTGGGCGGGGGTGCCCGGTGGCACGGGACCGGTGGATTCCCGGGGGCGGTCGAGTTCGTAGTCGCCCTCGGTGCTGGCCCCGTCGCGGGCCGGGTGGGCCAGTTCGAAGTCTCCGTCGTGTCCCTGCGGACGCGTCGTCGGCTCCTCCCCGATGGGCCCGGCTTCCCCTCGTTCATGCTCTCCCCACGGCTGGACACGGCGGTGGCCGCACCCGGCTGGGCCGGGGCGCGCCCCTGGATTCAATCAGGTTCGCGCGCCCCTGCGCACTGGACGGCTCAGCGGGACGTCGCCGCCGGTGCCGGTGTCGTACCGGCGGTGACGAGACCGGGCTCCTTGAGACCGGTGGAGAGGGCCCACGCGGTCAGCGTGAGCGGCGGGGTCGAGGCGAGCGGGCGTATCAGCGGGGACATGGCCGTCGCACCCCCGTCACCGGGGTGCCCGTCGTGGGTGGTACCCGGCCGGCACCGGGGTGCCGGGCAGCAGCGGCGCCGAGACCGTGATCGGGGCGGCCGGTGCGTCCGCGAGCGCGCTCTGACCCGTCAGCGGTCCCAGCAGCGGACCCGCGCCACGGCGCCGCTGGGAGTCGGGCAGTGCCGCTCCCGTCCCCTGCGTACGCGTCGGCGTGACATTGCTGCCCTTGCCCGCGCCGCGCGCCTCCGCGTCGGCGGAGGTGACCGTGGTGACCCCGCCGAGCGCGATCGCGGCCAGCGACACCGCCCCGGCGGCGACGAACGCGAACCGCAGCCCGCGGGAGGACGGCCGGTCGGTGTCATGGCGGCCGACGTCGTGGAGGGCGAAGCCACCGCTGCCCGCCGCGGCCTCCGGCTCGTGCCGCCGGACCGGCGTGTACGCGAACTCGAAGCGCTCGCCGCGCCGGGCCCCGAAGACCCCGGAGCCGCCGCCGAACCGCCCCGGCGTGCCGCCGGGCAGCCCGCCGCCGCTCAGCGGGGAGCCGCCGTCGCCGAGGTCTCCCCGGCCGGCAGGCCCTGGAGGCGGGCCAGGAAGCTCTCGGAGGGCGGCGGGGGCGCCGCCTCCGCGAACACGTTCTTCAGCCGGCGCTGCGCGTCCACCTCCGTCTTGCATTTCGCGCAGGTGGCGACATGCGCCAGTACGCGCTCACGCGCGTCATGACCGAGCTCCCCGTCCACCAGGGCGGAGAGTCGGTCTCCCAGGTGCTGCTCTGCGAGGCGTCCCTCGGACGACTTCGGCTGTGAACCGCTCACGCGCTCGCGCCCCCTCCTCCCAGTGCGGGAACACGCGGCACGAAGGAGCGGCGCTCCGCGCGCGCCTGCGGCGAGCGGTGCGCGAGGGCCTTGCGCAGCTGGGAACGGCCCCGGTGGATCCGGGACCGGACGGTGCCGAGCTTGACGCCCAGAGTGGCCGCGATCTCCTCGTACGAGAGTCCTTCGATGTCGCACAGAACAACGGCGGCACGGAACTCGGGGGCGAGGGTGTCGAGGGCCTGCTGGACGTCCGCGTCGAAGTGGGCGTCGTTGAAGACCTGCTGGGGCGAGGGCTCCTTGCTGGGCAGCCGCTCGGCCGCGTCCTCACCGAGCGCGTCGAAGCGGATGCGCTGCTTCCTTCGGACCATGTCCAGGAAGAGGTTGGTGGTGATGCGGTGCAGCCAGCCCTCGAAGGTGCCCGGCGTGTACGTCGACAGGGAACGGAAGACACGGACGAAGACCTCCTGGGTGAGGTCCTCCGCGTCGTGCTGGTTGCCGGTGAGACGGTACGCGAGCCGGTAGACCCGGCCGCTGTGCATGCTGACGATCTCCTCCCAGGTGGGCGGAGTCCACGCCTGCCCATCCGCGTCGCCGGAGAAGGTCGCGGTCTGGGCCGGGGCGCCGGCGCGGTGGTGGTCAGCAGCGGTGTCGTTCACGGATTTCGGCCTGCCCGCCGATCCGAGGAAGCGCCGTAGCACTCCTGCGCGATCCACAGGCGCAGCCGCACCTCCCTATCGGCTCTGGTGGTGTCCAGTGGAGCCCCTACCATAGCCACCTCGCCCGTTAGCTCCGGATAAGCGGTTTTACGAGAATTTGATCTGGGCTGCCACGGCTCGTACGGCCGCGTCAGCACTTGCTCGGCGTCCTCGTCCACTACCTGCCCCCGTCATGGCACACGCCACTTCCTCATCGTTTGAACGACCGGTCCCATCAGCAGGTTCCCAACGCCAACGGATACAGTCACGCCCAGGCATTCATGGGGACAGGAGAGGGTCATTACCGCCAACCGGCAGACGAGCTGGGCGTTCGCCGACGCCTATGTCGCCGAGGACGAAGCACTGCACTGGGCCCGTGACCGGGCCCGTGACGCGGGGCTGCGCTCGGTGTCGCCCGGCACGGGCGCGGCGCTGCGGCTGCTCGCCGCGAGCGCGGACGCCAAGGCGGTCGCGGAGATCGGCACCGGCTGCGGCGTCTCCGGGATCCATCTGCTGCACGGGATGCGGCCGGACGGGGTGCTGACCACGGTCGACCAGGAGCCGGAGCACCAGCAGTCCGCCCGCCAGGCCTTCCGTGACGCCGGTTTCGCCGGCAACCGGGCCCGCTTCATCCCCGGCAGCGCGCTGGACGTCCTGCCCCGTCTCGCGGACGCGGGCTACGACCTGGTCTTCTGCGACGGCGACCGGCTGGAGTATCTGGACTATCTCGCCGAATCGTTGCGTCTGCTGCGCCCGGGAGGCCTGGTCGCCTTCGAAGGCGTTTTCGCGAACGGCCGCACGGTGGACTCGGGTCCGCAGCCCACGGAGGTGCTGCGCCTGCGGGAACTGGTGCGGGCCGTACGCGAGAGCACGGAACTGGTGTCGTCGCTGCTGCCGGTGGGAGACGGGCTCCTCTGCGCCGTCAAGCGTTGACCGGCGTACCCGTTCCCGCCCTGCGCCCGTACGTGAAACAGCCGCCCCGGCACCGCGTGCGGCACCGGGGCGGCTGAAAGGGTATGGTCGCTTGCGCGTCAGCCGACGACCTTCTTGAGGGCGTCGCCGAGCGCGTCGGCCTCGTCCGGGGTCAGCTCGACGACGAGCCGACCGCCGCCTTCGAGCGGAACGCGCATGACGATGCCCCGCCCCTCCTTGGTCACCTCGAGCGGGCCATCACCCGTCCGCGGCTTCATGGCCGCCATGCTCGTACCCCTTCCTGAAACCCGGCTAAACCGTCAGAGCCGACGGCCCATTGAAGGGCACCTGCGGTCCTTGAAGCAGGACACACGCCACCGGCATCGAACACATTGCTTCCAGGCCATTATCCCGCATGGCGGGACCCGATGACCAACATCAGTCGGCATCGCTTGGGCAACGCGCGCGAGCAAAACCACCCAATTCGGCGATGTGACTGCGATACTGCGCCGCCCCGCGGACTCCGGGCGACCGGAAACCGGCGGAAATTGTTTGACGCAGGTCACACGCCGGCCCCCGCCACGGCCGGTGATCTCCGTCATGCTGTCTGGCAGACGGGGGCGTACTCGCCGGTACGTCCCGAGCCGCCGTACGGAGGGATACGCCATGGCCGACACCGTGCTCTACGAGGTGAGCGACGGACTCGCGACGATCACGCTGAACCGTCCGGAGGCGATGAACGCGCTGAACGTCGCGGCGAAGGCCGCCCTCCGGGACGCGCTCCGGTCCGCCGCCGACGACGATGCCGTACGGGCCGTGCTGCTGACCGCGGCCGGGGACCGGGCGTTCTGTGTCGGGCAGGACCTCAAGGAGCACATCGGGCTGCTGGCCGCCGACCGGGAGAACGGTTCGGGGCAGACGATGAGCACGGTGCGCGAGCACTACAACCCGATCGTGAGGGCGATCGCCGGGGCCGCCAAGCCGGTGGTCGCGGCGGTGAACGGGTCGCGGCGGGCGCCGGCTTCGGGTTCGCGCTGGCCGCGGACTACCGGATCGTCGCGGACACGGCCGCGTTCAACACCTCGTTCGCCGGGGTGGCGCTGAGCGCGGACTCCGGGATCTCGTGGACACTGCCGCGCGTGATCGGTCCCGGGCGGGCCATGGATCTGCTGCTCTTCCCGCGCAGCGTCTCGGCGCGGGAGGCGTACGAGCTGGGGATCGCGAACCGGCTGGTGCCGGCGGCGGAGCTGCGGGCGGAGGCGGAGAAGGTGGCGCGGGCGCTGGCCCAGGGGCCGACGGTGGCGTACGCGGCGTTGAAGGAGTCCGTGGCGTACGGGTTGAGCCGCTCGCTGGAGGAGGCGTTGGAGAAGGAGGACGAGCTGCAGACCCGGGCCGGGTCCTCCGAGGACCATGTGATCGCGGTGCAGGCCTTCGTCAACAAGGAGAAGCCCAAGTACGTGGGCCGGTGAGCTTCCGGTGAGCCCGGGGCTGCTTCGCCGTCGAGGGCCGCGGGTTCGTCGGGGTAGACCGCGCCGCGCGGCGGAGCCGCTATGTGACAGGGCCCAGCGCCCCTCGAGGGGCGCTTCTGCTCGCGCATGACTCCAGGTGGTCGTTGACCAGGCCGCAGGCCTGCATCAGCGCGTAGGCCGTCGTCGGGCCAACGAAGCGCAGGCCCCGCTTCTTCAGGGTCTTCGACAGGGTTGTCGACTCCGGGGTCACCGCCGGAACGTCCGCCAGGGTTCTCGGGGCCGGGCGGGCGTCCGGGGCGGGCGCGTGGGACCAGATCAGGGTGTCGAGGTCGCCGGGCGCCCAGGTGGCCAGCTCGCGGGCGTTGGCGAGCGTCGCGTCGATCTTGGCGCGGTTGCGGATGATGCCCGTGTCGGCCAGCAGGCGTTCGCGGTCGGTGTCGGTGAACCGCGCGACCTCGGCGATGCTGAAGCCGGCGAAGGCGGCACGGAAGCCGGGGCGGCGGCGCAGGATGGTGATCCAGGACAGCCCGGACTGGAACGCCTCCAGGCTGAGGCGTTCGAAGAGCGCGTCGTCGCCGTGGACCGGGCGGCCCCACTCCTCGTCGTGGTAGGTCACGTAGTCCGGGGTGGACAGTGCCCACGGGCAGCGCGGGACGCCGTCCGGGCCGGCCGCCGCTTGCGTGCTCACAGGGGCCCGTCCTCCGGGTGCGCGGCCGGCTTGTCCAGGAGAGGTGCGCCGCCGCGGCACGCGCCCCGGCCAGCGCGGATTCGAGGTCGGCGATCCGCGCGTCGCGCTCGGACAGTTCCGCGCCCAGTCTCGCCGAGGGCGTCGTCCACCTCGGCCATGCGGTAGCCGCGGGCGGCGAGCGGGAAGCGCAGGCCGTCCACGTCCGCGCGGCTGACCGGCCGGTCCGGCGGCAGGGAGTCCCGGAGCCGCTCGGGCGCGGCCTCGGGCAGCGGGCCGTTGTCGCCGCCGCTCACCACGGCGAGCGTCACCGCGGTGACCACGACGGCGAGCGCGACGACCAGGAACAGGAACATAACCATCGACGGGGCCCCCAGGTCGGATGAGTCGATGTCTGATCGGAGTCGGATGTGTGGCTCCGATCGTGCCATGCGAGTCTGACAGGCGAGGCCGCCGGACGTGTCACGGGTGGCTCAGAACGGGATCGTACGAGGAAGAGGTCACAGGGGATGCTCAGGCTGGGCAAGCGGGAATTCGGGCCGCGGGAGCGGGTGATCATGGCGATCGTGAACCGGACCCCGGACTCCTTCTACGACCGGGGCGCCACGTTCCGCGACGAGCCCGCGCTCACGCGTGTGGAGCAGGCGGTGGCGGACGGCGCCGAGATCATCGACATCGGCGGGGTGAAGGCCGGCCCCGGCGAGGAGGTCACCGCCGAGGAGGAGGCGCGGCGGACCGTCGGCTTCGTCGCCGAGGTGCGGCGGCGCTTCCCGGACGTCGTGATCAGCGTGGACACCTGGCGGCACGATGTCGGCGAGGCGGTGTGCGAGGCGGGCGCGGACGTCCTGAACGACGCGTGGGGCGGGGTCGATCCGCGGCTCGCGGAGGTCGCCGCGCGGTACGGCGCGGGGCTGGTGTGCACCCACGCGGGCGGGGCGCGGCCGCGGACCCGGCCGCACCGGGTGTCGTACGACGATGTCATGGCGGACATCCTCCGGGTGACCGTGGGGCTGGCCGAGCGGGCGGTGTCCCTGGGGGTGCCGCGGGAGTCGGTGATGATCGATCCGGGGCATGACTTCGGGAAGAACACGCGGCACAGTCTGGAGGCGACCCGACGGCTGGAGGAGATGGTCTCCACGGGCTGGCCGGTGCTGGTCTCGCTGTCCAACAAGGACTTCGTGGGGAGAGCCTGGACCGGCCGGTCAAGGAGCGGGTGGTGGGGACGCTGGCGACGACCGCGGTGTCCGCGTGGCTGGGGGCGCGGGTGTACCGGGTGCACGAGGTGGCCGAGACCCGGCAGGTGCTGGACATGGTGTCCGCGATCGCCGGGGAGCGGGACCCGGCTGTGGCGAGGCGGGGGCTGGCGTAGGACTTTTCCGCCCCCGCCGCCCCTTCCCGTTCCCGTCCCCGGGGGCTCCGCCCCGGGCCTGCGGCCTTTGCCCACCCGCCGCCCGGCTCGGGAGTAGAAAAGGCGCCCTGCGAGCGCCCTTCCACCGCCCCTCCAGCCGGCTAGCGGCCTGCCTCCTTCGATACCAGTGCCACTGCCTCGTCCACGTCGTCCGTGACGTGGAACAGGAGGAGGTCCTTCTCCGCCGCCTTGCCCTGGTCGATGACCGTGTGGCGGAGCCAGTCGACCAGGCCGCCCCAGTAGTCCGTGCCGAACAGGACGATGGGGAACTGGGTGACCTTCTGGGTCTGGACCAGGGTCAGGGCCTCGAAGAGTTCGTCCAGGGTGCCCAGGCCGCCGGGCAGGACCACGAAGCCCTGCGCGTACTTCACGAACATCATCTTGCGGACGAAGAAGTACCGGAAGTTCAGCCCGATGTCGACATAGCTGTTCAGCCCCTGCTCGAAGGGCAGCTCGATACCCAGGCCGACCGAGACGCCCTCCGCCTCGAGGGCGCCCTTGTTGGCCGCCTCCATGGCCCCCGGACCACCCCGGTGATCACGGCGAAGCCCGCCTCGACCAGGCCCCGGCCGAGCTCGACCCCCGCCGCGTACTCCGGGGAGTCCACCGGCGTACGCGCCGAGCCGAAGACGCTGATCGCGGGCGGGAGTTCGGCGAGCGTGCCGAAGCCCTCGATGAACTCCGACTGGATGCGCAGCACCCGCCACGGGTCCGTGTGGACCCAGTCCGTGGGCGCACGCTCGTCCAGCAGCCGCTGGTCGGTGGTGCTCGCCTGCACCTGGCCCCGCCGGCGGAGGACCGGCCCCAGCCGCTGTTCCTCGGGCGGCTGCTTCTTCCCCACGGGGTTACCGGTAGCCATATGCGCTCCCTCCGTCGTGCCAGTCGTTCCACCTCAGCGTAGATCCACTCGGGTTACGTACGAGGGACCTCAGCATGTCCGGCACACAGCGGCCCAAACCCGGCACGCGTCACGCCGTCAGCCAGGAGCGCAGCCGCTCCTCCCCGCGAGGATCTTCGCCGTGTCCACGCGTTCGTCCCGCCTGTGCGCCAAGTGCGGGTTGCCGGGGCCGTAGTTGACCGCCGGGATGCCGAGTGACGAGAAGCGGGAGACGTCCGTCCAACCGTACTTGGGCTGCGGGGTGCCGCCGACCGCCTCGATGAAGGCCGCCGCCGCCGGGTGGGACAGGCCGGGCAGCGCCGCGCCGCTGTGGTCGTCGACCACGAACTCCGTCACCCCGCAGTCCGCGAACACCTCGCGCACATGGGCCAGGGCCTCCTCCTCGCCGCGGTCCGGGGCGTAGCGGAAGTTGACGGCGACGACGCACTCGTCGGGGATGACGTTGCCGGCCACTCCCCGGTGATGCCGACCGCGTTCAGGCCCTCGCGGTACTCCAGGCCGTCGATCACCGGGCGGCGCGGCTCGTAGGCGGCGAGGCGGGCGAGGATCGGGGCGGCGGCGTGGATCGCGTTCGCGCCCATCCAGCCGCGCGCGGAGTGGGCGCGCTCACCGGACGTTCTCAGCAGTACCCGCAGGGTGCCCTGACAGCCGCCCTCCACCTGGCCGTCGGAGGGTTCCAGCAGCACCGCGAAGTCGCCCTCCAGCCACTCGGGGTGCGCCTCGGCGACATGCTTCAGCCCGTTGAGATCGGCGGCGACCTCCTCGTTGTCGTAGAAGACGAACGTCAGGTCGCGGTTGGGCGCCGGGACCGTGGCCGCGATACGCAGCTGGACGGCGACCCCGGACTTCATGTCGCAGGTGCCGCAGCCCCAGAGCACTCCGTCGGCGTCGAGCCGGGAGGGCACGTTGTCCGCGATGGGCACGGTGTCGATATGGCCGGCCAGGATCACCCGCTCGTCCCGCCCCAGCTCCGTACGGGCGATGACGTTGTTGCCGAACCGGTCGACCGTGAGGTGCGGCAGGGCGCGCAGCGCGCTCTCGACCGCGTCCGCCAGCGGCTTCTCGCTGCCGCTGACGGAGGGAAGTCGACGAGCCGCGCGGTCAGGCGCGCGGCGTCCAGCGTGAGGTCAAGCGGGGTGTCGGCCATGGCATCGACCCTAGCGCGCCGGTTCGCGGGCCACTGTTCACACCCGGCGCACGGGGGACCGTACTCTCCAGTACCTTGTAGGCGTGCCAGAGCCGTCCCTCACTCCTCAGCGCAGACGTCGCGGCCGCCTTCTCCGTTACGGGGCGGCCTTCGTCGTATTGTCCGCGGTCGCCGGATACCTGGTGGTGCAGTACGTCACCGGGGGTACCGGCGGACCGGACTGCAAGGTCGTCTCCGGGAAGGGGACGGCGCCACCTACGTGTTCACACCCGAGCAGGCGGTGAACGCGGCGACGATCACGGCCGTGGGCACCGCGCGCGAACTGCCCGAGCGGGCGGTGACGATCGCGCTCGCGACCGCGCTCCAGGAGTCGACGCTGCGCAACATCGACTACGGCGACCGTGACTCGCTGGGTCTCTTCCAGCAGCGTCCCTCGCAGGGCTGGGGCACGCCGGAGGAGATCATGGATCCGACGTACGCGGCGGAGAAGTTCTACGAGCATTTGGAGAAGGTGCCCGGCTACACCCGGCTGCCGCTCACCGTCGCGGCGCAGGAGGTGCAGCGCAGCGGGTACCCGCAGGCGTACGCCAAGCACGAGCCGGACGCGGCACTGCTGGCCGCGGCCCTCACGGGGCGTTCGGCGGCCACACTGACCTGTGCGGGCCGGCCCGCGGCGACGCGGGCGGCGGGGGCGGACGCGGTACGGGCCGCGCTGGCGCGGGACTTCGGGCGGGACGCGCTGGAGCCGGCGGGGGCGGAGGTCGGCGGTGCGCCGTCGCCCTCGGCTTCCGAAAGCGCGGCGGCGGGGACCGTGCGGGTTCCGGTCACCGATGTCGAGGGCGCCGACTCCGGGGCGCGGGGGTGGCAGTTGGCGCACTGGGCGGTGGCCAACTCGTCCGAGCTGCACATAAAGCGGGTGTCGTACGCGGGGCGGGAGTGGACCGCCGGGAACACCGACAGCCAGTGGCGGCCGACGGACGGCAAGAACTCCTCGGGTTCGGGGCGTGGCGCGGAGGCCGTGACCATCACGACTAAGCCGTAGGGGTGTGCGGGGGTGACCGTGCAGGGGTGCGGGGTGTCACCCGCAGGGGTCATACACGGCCGATAATGCGACGCATTGCCAACTCTTTGCGTGGCCTCGCCGCAACCTTCTCGGTGGTCGAGCGGTACTCACTGCGTCAGCGTCCCCTCCGTCGAAGGAGCACCATGTCCTCCCCTGACCCGTCGGATCGCCCGTGCCGCACTGATCGTCGCTGCGGGAGCGGCCGCCGGGGTCGGTGCGGCCGGTACCGCGAGCGCGGCGCCCGAGCTGCCGGCTGCGCCCAACCTCGGCGGGGTGACCGCGCTGGACGGGTCCGCCGTGGACGATGTCGCCCAGTCCACGGGTGCGGCCTCGAAGGTGGCGCCGGTCGGCAAGACCGTGAAGAAGACGGCGGGTTCCCTTACGAAGGGTGCGCCTGTGAAGGGGCTGCCGGTGGGCTGAGGCCCGGCCTCTGCTTACGGCGACGGGGCCCGGGGTTCTCCCTGGGCCCCGTCGCCGTTCCTGCGTGGGTGCGGTGGCTCCTTGTTGACCGGTCCCCGGCGTTGGCGGCTGTGCCCACCCTCCCCCACTGCCCAAAGGGCGTGGGATGTGCCCCCATCGCCCTGCGGAACGACTGCCCACAGCCGGGCGGCTGCCGAGCGCAGCCGGACGGGGCGGGGGCCGCCACAGCCCGGCGGGGTGGCTGGCCGCCACAGCAGGGCGGGGGCGGGGTGGCTGGCCGTCGCCAGGGCGAGGCGCTGCCGGGGCGGGACGCCGCCAGGGCTGGCCGCCGCTGGGCGAGGCGCCGCCGGGGCGAGGCGCCTCCGGGGCGAGGCGCCTCCGGGGCGGGTCAGGGGTTAGGCGAGTTACCGCTGCCTTGACTCGTTCGTCTGTGGCGGTCAGGGCCACCCGGATGAAGTCCGCGCCCGCGGGGCCGTAGAAGTCGCCCGGGGCGGCCAGGATGCCCAGGGTGGCGAGGTGGGCGATCGTGGTCCAGCAGGATTCGTCCCTGGTGGCCCAGAGGTAGAGGCTGGCCTCGCTGTGTTCGATGCGGAAGCCGTGGGCGAGGAGCGCCTCGCGCAGGGCCGTGCGGCGGGCCGCGTACCGCTCCCGCTGGACCCGGACGTGCGTGTCGTCGCCGAGCGCCGCCACCACCGCGGCCTGCGTCGGCGCGGAGGTCATCATCCCGCCGTGCTTGCGGATCTGCAGCAGCGGACCGAGCACCGCCGGGTCCCCGGCCAGGAACGCGGCACGGTAACCGGCGAGATTGGAACGCTTGGACAGCGAGTGCACCGAGACGATGCCGTCGTACGAGCCGCCGTTGACGTCGGGATGCAGCACCGAGACCGGGTCGGCCTCCCAGCCCAGCTCGATGTAGCACTCGTCGGAGAAGACGAGGACCCCGTGCTCACGCGCCCACGCGACGATCCGCGTCAGCTCCTCCTTGGACAGCACCCGGCCCGTCGGGTTGGACGGGGAGTTCAGCCAGAGCAGCTTCAGGCCGGCCGGGTCCAGCTCGGTCGGATCGTCGTACGCCACATGATCCGCGCGGGCGAGGCGCGCGCCGACCTCGTACGTCGGGTAGGCCAGGCGCGGGAAGGCGACCTTGTCGCCGGGGCCCAGCCCGAGCTGGGTGGGCAGCCAGGCGACGAGCTCCTTGGAGCCGACGACCGGCAGGACGTGGTGGTGCGTGACCCCGCGGGCGCCCAGCCGGCGCTCCACCCAGCGGGTGAGCGCGTCGCGCAGTTCCGGCGTGCCCCAGACCGTGGGATAGCCGGGGAGTCCGCCGCGGCGATCAGGGCCTGCTGGACGGGCTCGGGCACGGGGTCGACGGGGTGCCGACCGAGAGGTCGACGATGCCGTCGGGGTGCGCGGCGGCCGTCTTCTTGTACGGCTCCAGCTTGTCCCAGGGGAAGGCGGGCAGCCGGTCGGAGACTGCGGACACGTACGGGCTCACTTTCTGGTCCGGCAAACACCTCGGTCCCGTACGGCGATCGGGAGGATCGGGCCGTACGGGACCGAGGCGGCACGTCGTTGCGGGGCCGCTTCTCGTGGAACGGCTACGCCTGCGGCGGCAGCGCGGCGATGAACGGGTGGTCCCGCTCGATCAGACCCAGCTTGCTGGCGCCGCCGGGCGAGCCGAGCTCGTCGAAAAACTCGACGTTCGCCTTGTAGTAGTCCTTCCACTCCTCCGGAGTGTCGTCCTCGTAGAAGATCGCCTCGACCGGGCAGACCGGCTCACAGGCACCACAGTCGACGCATTCGTCCGGGTGGATGTACAAGGACCGCTGGCCCTCGTAGATGCAGTCGACCGGGCACTCCTCGATGCACGCCTTGTCCTTCACGTCGACACAAGGCTGCGCGATGACGTAGGTCACGCTGTCGTTCCTCCTCGATAGGGCGCTGGCGGGCCTCCTCAGGCTCCGCCGCCTGGCGCGCGGGAGCGCGGCGTCGTCGATGCCCGCCCCTAGTATCTCCGTTCTTGGGCATGATCCGAACAGGAGGGGTGAACTGACCTGTGGAAATCTCTGCCGCCGGGCGCCTCGAGGTCCGTATCACCACTGCTGACGTGGGAAAACGGGTCTCGGTACGGAGCTTGATCGAACATGGTCCCTCGGGTGAGAAGTTCACCGACACGGTCGGCGTTCTCACATCATGGGACAACGGTGTGCTGCGGATCACAAGGAAGAACGGTGAGGGTGTCCGTATTCCGGAATCCACGCTGGTCGCGGGCAAGGTGGTGCCGTCCGCCCCGGCGCGGCGCCGGGGTCCGGCGGCCTCGTACGAGGAGCTGGCGCGGGTCTCCGCGCGGGCGTGGCGGCCCGTGGAGAGCGAGCGGCTCGGCGACTGGGAACTGCGGGCGGCGGGCGGGTTCACCCGGCGGGCCAACTCCGTTCTGCCACTGGGTGACCCGGGCGTGCCGCTGGACGAGGCGCTGACGGCCGTACGCGGCTGGTACGCGGCGCGCGGGCTGCCCGCGTACGTGCAGACCGCGACGGGCGCCGAGGGGACGCAGGAGCCGCTCTGTGCCGAGCTGGAGCGGCGGGGCTGGGTGCGGGAGGTGACCGCCGAGCTGTGGACGGGCGCGCTGGCGCCGGTCGCCGACCTGGGCGGGGAGCCGTCCGGGGTGACGCTGTCGCGTGAGGCCGGGGAGGCGTGGCTGGCGCGGTATCAGCGCAAGGGTGTGAGCGAGGTGGCGCTGCGGGTGCTGGGGCGGGGGTCCTCGGTGTGGTTCGCCACCGTGCCGGGGGAGGACGGTACGGACGCGCCGGCCGCGATCGGGCGGTGTGTCGTGGACGGGCGGTGGGCCGGGTTCGCGGCGGTCGAGGTCGATCCGGCGCTGCGGCGGCGGGGGCTGGCGACCACCGTGATGGCGGCGCTGGCCCGGCGGGCGCTGGAGGAGGGCGCTTCGGCGGCGTGGTTGCAGGTGGAGGAGGACAATGCGGGGGCGCGGGGCTGTACACGCGCCTGGGGTTCGCCGCGCACCACGCGTATCACCACCACCGTGCTCCGGAACCCTCGGCTCCGGAATCGTCGGCTCCGGCAGGTGAGGCGGCGCTGTGAGCGGGCACGAACCGGGTATGCGCGCGCCGCACCCTCCGCCGCCCGAACGCTCCGCCGAACTGCGCCGGCGGTTCGCCGAGGAGGCTCGCTGTGAGCGGCCGGACCTGACCACGCTGTGTCTGCTGATCGGGGCGGTGGCGGACGGTTCGCTGGACGAGGCGGGCATGGACGCGGTGGAGGTGGAACTGGACCGGCTGGCCGGTGAGCTGCCCTACCGGCCGGGTTCACCGCGCGCGTGGGCGCTGGCGCTGCGGGATCTGCTGGGCGAGCGGTACGGGTTCGGTGGCGTGTCCGACGACTATCAGCGGCTGGAGTCGTCGCTGCTGCACGAGGTCGTACGGCGTCGGCGGGGGCTGCCGATCCTGCTGTCGGTGGTGTGGATGGAGGTGGCGCGGCGGGCGGGGGCGCCGGTGTACGGCGTCGCGCTGCCGGGGCATTTCGTGGTCGGGATCGGGGAGGTGGAGGCGCAGGTGCTGGCCGACCCCTTCGACGGGGGCGGGTGATGAGTGCGGACGACGCGTCTGTGCTGGTCGTGGGGGTACGGGGGTGCCGTTGGACGCGTCTTCGCTGGCGCCGGCGGGGGTGCTGGATGTGGTGTTGCGGGTGCTGAACAACGTGCGGGCGTGGGCGGCCGCGCGTCCCGAGCACTCCGGTGTGGGGCTGTGGGCGGTGGAACTGTCTCTGCTGCTTCCCTCGCATGCGGCGCGGTTGCGGTACGAGCGTGCGCGATTGCTGGTGCAGCGGGGGGAGTATGCGGCGGGGGCCGGGGAGTTGGAGGCGTACGCGGAGGTGGTGGGGGCGGTGGACGAGGAGGCTGCCGCGCTGGTGCGCGGGGAGGCGCGGGCGGCGCGGGCGCTGCTGAACTGAGCGGTTCGCCGACGCGGGCGGAGGGCTGAACGTCCGTGGGTGCGGGCCGGGGGTGGTGCGCCGCTCGGCGCTTACGAGGCGCCGCCTGCGCCCACCCGTGCCGCCCCAGCGGCACTGCTGCCCGCAGAGGGTGGGCGGGAGTGGACGGGAAAGCGCGACTGCCCGCAGAGGGTGGGCGGGAGTGGACGGGAAAGCGCGACTGCCCGCAGAGGGTGGGCGGGAGTGGACGGGAAAGCGCGACTGCGCTCAGAGGGTGGGTGGGGAGAAGTTGCTGCCCGCAGACAGCGGAGGGGGCACCCGGTGCTGGGTGCCCCTGCGCGTGTCGGTGCTGGTCAGCTGGGGTCGGTGTCGATTACTGCCAGGCGGTTGGTCTTGTCGACCAGGGCGAGGCGGAGGGCGCCGTAGACGTCCTGCGGGGTCACGGCCGTCTTCTTGCCGTTGCCCCGGACGATGAGGACGCCGTCGAAGGCCTGGCCGTACAGCTCCTCCAGGGCCTTCAGGTCGGGCTTCTCGACCAGTTTGCCGTTGACGGCCTGGACGCCGAGGAACTTCCAGAGGAGTTCTCCGGGCTCATCGGGACGGAGTGGTCCGCGTCGGTCTGCACGGTCACGATGCCGGACATCGCCGGCTCGGCGAACTCCTTCATCATCCGGTCGACCTCGGCCTTGGTGACCTTCGGCTGCTGGTCCGAGGTCGGGACGTTCACCGTGGCGGGCTTGCCGGTCTCGACCTGGGTGCGGTACGCCGCCGTCACCACGTCGGTCGCGTTGGCGACGTCAATGCCCTGGCCGCCCTTGGGGTACACCGGGACGGCCTTGCCGGACTTGAAGGTGATCGAGCCCTCGGTCACCGAGCCGGCGCCGCCGGCGGCGTCCTCCAGGGCGGCCTGCAGCTTCTCCTCGTCGACGGGCATCTCCGGCTCGACGACCCGCTCGTTGCCGATGAGGGAGCCGATGACGTTGACCGGGTTGTAGTCGCTGGTGGCGGCCTTGCCGACGGTGGCGTCGGTGTCGAACTGGAGGCCCGCCTTGTCCGGCTCCAGCTCTACGGTCTTGCCGTCGACGGACAGCTTCAGCGGCTGGCCCAGTCGCTTCCCGAGGGCGTCGTCGAGCTTGTTCACCGCCTGGTCGCGGGTGCTGCCGCCGATGTCGACGCCGAGCACGGTGGTGCCCTTGGGCACGTCGGAACGGTTCATCAGCAGCCCGGCGCCGTAGGCGACACCGGCGAGGAAGACGACACAGCCGCAGAGCAGGACGAGCTTGCTGCGGCCCTTCTTCTTCGCCGGCTTGGCGGAATTCGCCGGGGACGAGGACACGGGTTCGGGCAGCTTGGGGGCGTGTACGTCCGCGGGCCGTCGGGGGCGTTGAAGTCCGCGCCGGGCGGGATGACCGGGATGCCGCTGGTGACGGTGTCCCCGGAGACGTTGTCGTGGCGCGGCCCGTACCCGGGGGCACCCGGTTCGGCGAGCTTCTGCGGGGTGAGGATGGCCGTGTCGTCACTCAGACCGCCGCCGGGGACCGCCTGGCCGCCGGGACCCTTGCGCGCGCCGGGGGCGACCGGGCTCGAGCCGGCCGCCGGTCCGGCGGTCGGACCCGAGGGCCCGGCCGGCCGGGGATGGCGGGCGGAGGGGTCCGTCCGGGCCGGCCGTCGCGGCCGCCGGGAGCCTCGCCGGTGAAGTACGGCAGGTCGTCGCGGCGCGGCTCACCACCGGGCGCGCCGCCCGGACGGCTGCCGTTGCCCGCCGGTCCGCCGGCCAGCGCCTCGGTCACGTCGAAGGAGCCCGTGCCACCGCCGTGCCCGGGGGCCACGGGACCGCCGGTCGCACCGGTCGGGCCGGTGAGTCCCTTCGCCCGGGTGGGCAGGGCGCCGCCCGGCGCTCCCATGGGTCCGGCGACGCCACCGGGGCGCCCGGCGCCCGGCCGCGCGCCACCGGGCGCACCGCCGGAAGCGGAGGGACCGGCGGGGAGTTGAGGGGCACCGCCCACGGCGGGACCCGAACCGCCCGGCGCGGCCGCGCCGTTGGCCGGGCCGCCGGGCTGACCGCCCTTGCCCGCGCCCGACTTGCGCGGCGCGAACCAGTCGCTGGCCGGCTTCTCCTCGGCCGCCTTCGGGGCGGCCGGAGCGGAGGGCTGGGCCGCGGCGGCGGGCGGGGCGGGAGCGGGGGCCGGCGCCGGAGCCTCGGGCTCCGCGGCGCTCTTGTTCTCCGCGGTCTTGTCCGCGTCCGCGACGGGCTTGCGCACGACGACCGGCGGAATGGGCCTGGATCCCGGGATGTTGATACGGATCCGCGTCGTCAGCGTGGTCTCGGTCTTTCGTTCCTCCGGCCGCGCGGCCGTACGGCCCGCGTCCGTACCCTCGTCCGGAATCGCCGGAGTCCCGTAGGGCGGGGTGCCCGATGGGTAGGCGGCTCCGCCGCGCCCGTTGGGCCCGGAGGACGGAGTGTCAGTTTCACGACTCAAGGCAGGTTCTCCCGGTTGGCTCCGCCGCCCGTCACGACCTCACGGTGGGAGTCCTCCCAGCTCGGGCGAAGCCGAGGGTTCGAGGAGGCTCGGCGGCGCGCACCACCTTACTGGCCATATCCGACCCGTATCCCAGTACCGCCGGGGAAACCCACACCGGACCCGCACGCCCGAGGCATGGCGAAGTGGTACGTCACTTGCCAAGTCGGGCGGGAGGGCCGTCCGGTTGCCTCACGGAGGCGAGCGTGGCACAGATCACAGCTACGGCGATGCCGCCGAGGAGGAAGAGATAGGAGCCACCTCCCGCGGCGAACAGGAAGTCGCCTTCCGGGCGGCTGGCGGTGAGCAGGATGACGACGAGCATCCAGCCGCCCGCGGCCCAGGCACCCCCGGCCCGGCTGCGCAGTACCCGGGTGGCGCCCAGCACCAGCCCGGCCTCACCGGCGAGGGCGAGCAGCAGTCCGCCGGGAAACCAGGCCGGCTGCACCAGCGCCCCGGCCACCCCGACCACGGCGCCGAGCAGAAAGAAGGCCAGGCAGGCGGCGACGCGTCCGGCGGACGGCGGCCGCAGCGGACGGGCGAGCGCGGAGGGCGACCGGCCGCTCATGACGCCTCCCCGACTCCGGAGAACAGGTCGCTCTCCCGCTTTTCGGGACGTTCGCCGCGTACCAGCTCGTAGTACTCGGTGGTGAAGAGCGGCTGGGCGAGGTCGTTGGAGAGCACGAAGTACGGTTCGGCCACGGTGATCTGGGTGGCGTGCGCCCGCATGGCGGCGGCCTTGGCGGCGGCGTGGGCGGTGCCGTCGATGGCGGTGGTGACGCGCTCGTCGTCGACCACCCCGGGTACGTCGTCGAGGACGCCCGCCTTCTCGAACGGCAGCCCGGCGAGATTCGCGTCGAGCCGCGCGAACGCCTCCTCGCCGACGGACCGGGGCACGCGGTTCCAGTAGACCTTGGGGATGTCCCACCCGAGCCCGGCGGCAAGCTCGACGGCCCGCATGGCGACGCGGTGGGCCTGGATGTGGTCGGGGTGCCCGTAGCCCCGTTCTCGTCGTAGGTGACGAGCACCTGGGGGCGGGTCTCGACGATGACCTCGGCGAGCGCCCCGGCGGCCTGCTCGACGTCGGCCTGCCAGAAGCACCCGGGGTCGTCGTTGTCGGGCAGCCCCATCATCCCGGAGTCGCAGTACCGCCCTGCCCCGCCGAGCAGCCGGACGTCCTCGACCCCGAGCGCCCGCATGGCGTCCTTCAGCTCCCCGAGCCGGTGTCCGCCGAGAGCGGCGCCGCTGAGATGCCGCAGGTCCGCCGGAATGACCTCTCCCCGCTCCCCGAGCGTGCAGGTGACCAGCGTCACATGGGCGCCCTCGGCGGCGTACCGGGCCATGGTCGCGCCGTTGTTGATCGACTCGTCGTCCGGGTGTGCGTGCACCAGCAGCATCCGCCGAGCGGAGCGAGATGGGGTTCCCCGGCCGGAGGCTGGGGGAGGGCAGTTCCGTCATGGGTTCACCCTATGAGGCAGGGTCCTCGTCCCGGTAACACGGAAGACGGTCCACGACGTGGGTGTCGAGCGCGGGGGACCGGCCGGACCGGCCACCCGGCGAAACCGACCGCCCCCGTCCGGCCCACAACCGGCAACGCCCCTGCGGGCCCCCGCCTTCGGGCAGCCCCGCTTCGGTCGGGGTCCGATCACGCCGGTCGGAGCATGTGATCATAATGCGCGGGTGACCACACATTTCGTGCCGTTGCCTCCCGAGCGCCTACCGCCCGGCACCGTCGACTGGCGGACTCCCGACACCCAGCGCTGGCTCGCCGCCGTACCCGCCCAGTGGGCCCATCCTCTGTGGGCGGTCCTGGCGTTGGTGGCCTCCATCATGTGGGAACTGGAGGCGGGTCCCACCGCCGCCTGCACGTCCGCCGCACCGTGCGGTACCGACTGGCCGGGCCTGGGCATAGCCGTCGTGCTCCTGCTGACCCCGTACTGGGCGTGGCGACAGCCGAGGCTCGCTGTTGTGGGGCTCGCCATCGGGCTGGTGACGCTCCCCTGGAGGAGGGTTTCAGCGCCTTCGGCCGGCCGTCCGCCCTCGCCTTCCTCCTGGCTGTCGCGTTCACCACGGCCGGAATCGTCCACCGGCTGACCGCCGCCGGACGGCAGCGGTCGCTGGCCCTGGAGGCGGCCGGACCGGGCTCCCAGCCGCTGCCCGCCGCCGCGCGGACGTTCCGCCGGGGCGGGCTCTCCTTCATCCTGGCCGCGTTGGCGCTTACCGCCGCCGGGGTCGGATTCTGGCAGACCCAGGAGGTGGTGGACACGTACGAGGAACGGGCCGCGGGCGCCACGGAACTGTCCGGACGGGTCACGTCCCTGGACCCGGGCGACGAGGACACCGACGTCCTCACGGTGACGGCCGACGGGCGTACCCATCGCTTCGACACGTCGTCCCCCGAGGACTTCCCCGTGGGCAGCCGGGTCGACATCGTCGTGGACGGCGACTGGGCGGGGCTGGTCGCGGAGCCGTACGACGCCTTCGGCTGGGAAATGCTGGTGCTGGGCGGCTCCGTCGCGGGGCTGGCGTTCCTCGCCAACGGCGTGGCCGGGCGGGTGCGTTCGGGAAGGCTGCGACGCGGACCGCTGCCGGTGCTGCGGGTGCTGGTGCGGGAGGGCCGGGAGGACACCCGCACCTGGGTGTACGCGGCCGACGACCCTGAGGGCCTCCGCCCGGTCCTGCACTTCCACTCGCTGTACGCCTACGAGGACGACGAGCACGAGGACGGCCCCGAGGAGGACGACGACTCCATGGCGGTCGTCGACCGGCTCAAGGATGCCTTCCAGGGCGGGGGCCCCACCCCGCCGCTGCGGGAAGCGGTCCTGTACGGCGCCCCCTACGCCGGTGCCGAGGTCGCGTTCGTCGCCCGCGAGGACGCGGACGACGACGAGGTGGCGGTGGAGTGCAGCGCCAGCGAGGTGAGGCCGGCGGTCGCGGGGTGGCGGAGGCACGGGCCCGAACGCGGCCGACGGGAGCGTTCACCGCGGCCCGTCGACGAGGTCGCCGCCGGGATGACGCGCACGGCGGGCCCGCGGGTGTGGGGGCGCACCGCTTCTCGCGGGCGGTGGGCATCGGTCTGCTGCTGGTGCAGGGCGGCGGCATCTGGGCGGCGCTGGAGAACGGGCCGTCGTGGAGCTGGCTCGTCATGGCCGCGGGGGCGGTGTGGCTGGTGACCTCCGTGGCGACCGCGCTCAGCTGGCGGATCACCGCCGACCGGGACGGCCTCTGGGTGACGGGGGCGTGGCGCGTGCGGCGGATCCCGTGGACCGTGATCACGTCCGTACGGCACACCGACGACGCCATCCGCGTCGGCCGGGCCAAGGACTCCTCCGTCGACATCTCCCCCGTCGGATGGGCGTGGCTGGAGCGCCGTCTGGGCCACGAGCCGGGCGCGGAGCGCGCCGCCGACGAGATACGGGCGCTGTCCCTCCGGCCGGAGCTGAGGCCGGAGGAGGAGGCACCGGCGGGGCGACAGGGCATGCCGCTCGCACCTCCGCTGGTGGCCCTCTTGGTGCTGTGGGGCGCGGCGGTGCTGCTCCTGCTGTGACGGACCCCTCGGACGTCCTGGAGCCGCCGGAAGGAACGGCCGGTCCGCCTCCGCTCGAAGGCCGGCTCCAGGAGTGCGTGCTCACGCCGCTTACGAGCGGGCGGCTGCTCGCAGGTGTTCCGGGGCTCGGGCTCTTCGCGGGGTTCGGTGCGGCCGGGGGCTCGGGGTGGGCTTCCGGTGCGGCCGTCGGCTGGTTGCAGGAGACCGTGCGGCTGACGATGTGGCCGGTGGGGGTGCGGTGGCGTTCGCGGCGCGGGGAGCCGTGGCACTCCAGTTCACGTAGGACGGCCGCGATACGGATCACGCCCCGGGGAACCGCGGACGATCGGAGCGAACCTCCGAAGACGGCACCGATCGCATCGCGTGTCGCTGGAGTGTCGCTCCGATCACCGTCAGGGCGCACTCGCCGACGGCCGACCGGTTTCCGAACCCGGACGGCTCCTTATCCTGAGAACTGCGGTAGGGCAACTTCCGGGCCCAGGCCCTCGCGCCGCGTGAACCAGCCTCATTCACCGAGCAACTGCTGGGGGAGACATGAGCCGCGGGACCTCGTCCGGGGACGCCTCCGGCCTTGCGTGGTTCAAGAGCGGCTACAGCAGCGGCGGTGAGGGTGACTCCTGCCTCGAGACCGCCACCGACCCCGCCACCGTCCACGTCCACCGTGAGTCCCCGACCACCGGAGTAGGTACGTATGGCAAGAATCAAGCGAACGGTCAAACAGGCAGGTGGGCTTCTCATCGCATTCGCCGTCGTAGGAGTCTCGGCCTGCGGGGGCAGTGGGGTCCGTCGAAGCGTGAGCTGAAGAAGATCGCGACGTCCGTCGAGGTACAGACGAAGCGGGAGGCGACCGAGAAGCGGTTACGGGAGCGCGTACGGGCGATCGAGGCGAGCGTGCCGTGGCTGAAGCCGCTCAGTGTGGTCACCTACGACCAGTGTCAGCACATTCGCGGCAACGCCCACCTGTTCGACCCGAACCCCCGAAAAACGTGTGGATGACGTGCCAGATGTCCGCGTACATATTCTTCTCGACGGACCGGAGCCCCAAGGACGCCGTGGCGGACATCCGCCGCAGTGGAGCCACGAAGTGGACGGAGAGCTCGGTCAACGATCTCCTCACCTATGACGGCGAAGACACCGGTCTGTGGCTGTCGGACCGATACGTTCCGTCGTTGACGAGTTACGCCGTGGGTGGCATCCGCGAGTGGCTGCGGTGGGACACGGAGAAGGAGAAGGTCGCGGCGAACTTTCCGCAGGACGCCCTGTGGGATCGCACCACCTATCGCTACAGCGAGAAGTCCGTGGATCAGCTCAGGCGGGAGAACGGCGTCCTCTACATGTGGTCGCTCCACACCAACGCTTACCACACGGTCTCGTGACGATGAAGATGAAATGGACGGGAGGGGAAGGGGCTCCATGTGGGGCGGAGCAGCGCGTCGGCGTACAGGCGCGCTCCGGAGATCTTCGGGTGGAAGGACTGCGCGGACAGCCCGTAGTTCCGGTAGTCCTTCGGGCCCCTCAGACGTCCTGGAGCCGCCGGAACGGCTGGGCCGCCTCCAGTTCGAACGCCAGCTCCAGCAGCGTGCGTTCCGCGCCCGGGCGGGCCGAGAGCATCACGCCGACGGGGAGGCCGGACGGGGTCGTGGTCGCGGACGGGAGGGCCAGGGACGGGGTGCCCACCACGTTGTCCACCGGGGTGAACGCCACGTAGTTCAGGAGGCGTTCGATCAGGGTGACGTACGGGACCGTCGGGCTCAGGTGGCCCAGCGGCGGGGTGGTGTGGGCCAGGACCGGGGAGAGAATCACGTCCAGGCCCCGGAAGCCGGCCGCGTACGCCTCGCGGGTGCGCTTCAGGCGGCGCAGGACCGTCGGCGTCGTCCGCCACGACCTCAGGTACCTCTCGCGCAGGCCCCTGCTCAGCCCGTCCATGCGGCGGCGGTCGAAGTCCGTGCCCAGGGTTTTGCCGGTGACGCCGATCAGGAACGACAGCAGGCCCCAGTAGGTGAGGAAGTCGTCGGTGAAGTGCCGGTCGATGGACACCTCCACCGGTTCCACGGTGTGGCCGAGCCCGTTCAGACGTCGGGCCGTCTCCGTCACCGCCTCCCGGGTGTCCGCGTCGGAGGTGACGCCGTTCGGGGAGTCCACCAGGAGGCCGATGCGCAGGCGGCGGGCAGCGGGGCCCTCGACCAGGCCGACGGGCGGCAACCTCGGGTTCCGCCAGTGCCGTTCGGCCGCCGCCAGGAACGCCGCGCTGTCGCGTACCGAGCGCGTCAGGACGCCGTCCGTCACCAGGTCGATGGGCAGTTGACGGCCCTGCGCGTTCGCCACCACCCGGCCGCGGGTCGGCTTCAGGCCCACGAGTCCGCAGCAGGCGGCGGGGATACGGATCGAACCGCCGCCGTCGTTGGCGTGCGCGATCGGGACCGCGCCGGCGGCGACGAGGGCCGCGCTGCCGCCCGAGGAACCGCCCGCCGAATGGTCCGTGTGCCACGGGTTGCGGACGGGTTCGGCGTCCTCGTACTCCGTGCTCGGGCTGAAGCCGAACTCGGGCAGCCGGGTCTTGCCGAGGACCGTGACGCCGGTGCTCAGGAACTGGCGGGTGAAGGGGCGTGCCGCCGGGCGGCGCGGGCGCGAAGGCGGCGCTGCCGTGGCCCGTGGGCAGGCCCAGGTAGTCGGTGTTGTCCTTGACGAAGGCCGGCACACCCGACAGCGCGCCGTCGCCGCCGCCGTACGCCGGGACGTCGAGGTGGACCTGCACCGCGTGCAGCCGGGACTCCACGGCCCGGACGCGCGCGGCGGCGTCACGGGCGGCCTCGGCGGCGCCGACCTCGCGCCGCCGGATCGCCTCGGCGAGACCGACCGCGTCGCGCTCGCCCAGGGCGTCGTCCCGGAAGACGTGCGCCCTGGCCCGCACCTGGCTCTGTTCCTCGGAAGTCGTCACCGTCGGCTCCGCCCCTGCACGCGTGGACTCGTACCCGCCATCATTCCCTACCGACGGGTAACACGCGAGGGGCCGGCGTGACGTGGACTCCGGCCGGCTCCCGGACGTGCCTCGGGGCCCGGCCGGAAGACAGGCCGCCGCTCAGAAGTTGATGCTGCCGATCATCCCCGCGATGTTGGTCGTCAGGTCCTTGATCGTGGGCGCCATCGTCGACGAGGCGAGATAGAAGCCGAGCAGCATGCACACGACCGCGTGCCCTGCCTTGAGGCCCGACTTCTTGATCAGCAGGAAGACGATGATCGCCAGCAGCACCACCGCCGAAATCGAGAGTGCCACGGCGGTTCACCTCCAAAGGTCCCAGGGCGCGGGGGTAAGGGGGACGTAGGAACATGGGGGCAGGGAAAGCGACACAGCAGCCAGCAGGTACATACCCACTATGCGCTAACGATCATAACTATCCGTACGTGCGCATCGATCGGCGCACGGCCGCACAAGGGGGCGCATGGCCAATATGGTCAAGGCATGACGACCGAGACGGACTCCTTCCCCCGACGGCACGCCCGCACCCTCCGCTTCACCCTCGGCGCGCCGCGTTCGTTCAGCGTGGCCCCCGACGGTTCACGTGTCGCGTTCCTGCGCTCCGGTTCCGGTACGGACCGGGCGAATTCACTGTGGGTCCTCGATACGGAAGGGGGCGGGGAGCGCGTGGCGGCCGACCCGCACGCCCTCCTGGGCGGAGCCTCCGAGAACCTTCCTGCGGAGGAGCGGGCACGCCGTGAGCGCAGCCGTGAGGGCGGTGCCGGCATCGTCGGCTACGCCACCGACGCGGCCGTGGAGTTGACGTCTTTCGCCTTGTCAGGGCGGCTTTTCACGGCCGAGCTACGGGCCGGCACGGCGCGTGAACTGCCGGTCCCGGGACCCGTGATCGACCCCCGCCCTTCGCCCGACGGGCGGTACGTCGCCTACGTCTCGCGGGCGCGCTGCGGGTCGTGGAGGCCGAGGGGGCGGGCGAACGCGCCCTCACCACCCCGGAGTCGGAGAACGTCACCTACGGGCTGGCGGAGTTCATCGCGGCCGAGGAGATGAGCCGCTCGCGGGGCTTCTGGTGGGCCCCGGAGTCGGACCGGCTGCTGGTGGCGCGGGTGGACGACACGCCGGTACGGCGCTGGTGGATCTCCGACCCGGCGCATCCGGACCGGGAGCCGCGGCGGGTGCCGTACCCGGCGGCCGGCACCCCGAACGCGGACGTACGGCTGTTCGTGATCGACCTCGGCGGCCATCGTACGGAGGTCTCCTGGGACCGGGCACGGTACCCGTATCTGGCGCGTGTGCACTGGTCAGCGGCGGGTGCACCGCTGCTGCTCGTACAAGCGCGCGACCAGCGCGGCCAGTTGATCCTGGCGGTGGACCCGAGCACCGGGGCGACCCGGATGGTGCACGCCGACGAAGATCCAACTTGGCTGGAACTTTTCCCCGGGGTGCCCTGCTGGAGCCCGTCCGGGCAGTTGGTGCGGATCGCCGACGAGGGGGTGCGAGACGACTCGCCGTAGGTGAACGACCGCTCACCGGACCGCAGTTGCACATCCGGGCCGTGCTCGACGTCTCCGCCGACGATGTGCTGGTCTCGGCGTCGGCGGGCGAGGAGGCGGCCGAACCGGACATCGGTGAGGTGCACGTCTACCGGGTGAACGAACTCGGCGTGGAGCGCGTCTCCCAGGAGCCCGGCGTACACTCGGCGATCCGCGCCGGGAGCGTGACCGTACTCGTCTCCGCGACCCCGGACCGGCCAGGTTCGCGGGTCCAGGTGCTGCGTGACGGAAAACCGACGGCGACTGTCCCGTCGTACGCCGAAGACCCCGGTATGTCCCCTCGGCTGACCCTGACCCAGGGGGCGCACGCCGCATTCCGTGCGCCGTGCTTATGCCTCGGGACTACGCCGGTGACACCCTTCTGCCGGTGCTCATGGACCCCTATGGTGGTCCGCACGGACAGCGGGTGGTCGCCGCCCACCATCCGCATCTGACCTCGCAGTGGTTCGCCGACCAGGGGTTCGCGGTGATCGTCGCCGACGGGCGCGGCACACCCGGCCGTTCGCCCGCCTGGGAGAAGTCCGTCCGGGACGACCTCGCCGAGATCGTCGTCCAGGACCAGGTGGACGCGCTCCAGGCGCTCGCCGCCGACTTCCCGCTCGACCTGGACCGGGTCGCCGTCCGGGGCTGGTCCTTCGGCGGCTATCTGGCGGCCCTCGCGGCCCTGCGCCGCCCGGATGTCTTCCACGCGGCCGTGGTGGGCGCGCCGGTCACCGACCTGCGCCTCTACGACACCCACTACCAGGAGCGTTACATCGGCCACCCGGACGAGCAGCCCGAGGTGTACCGCCGCAACTCGGTGATCGACGACGCGGGACTGGTCGGGGCCGCCGAACCGCACCGCCCGATGATGATCATCCACGGCCTCGCGGACGACAACGTGGTGGTCGCGCACTCACTGCGGCTGTCCTCGGCGCTGCTGGCGGCCGGCCGGCCGCACGAGGTGCTGCCCCTGTCCGGCGTCACGCACATGACCCCGCAGGAGGAGGTCGCCGAGAACCTGCTCCGGCTCCAGCTCGGCTTCCTGAAGCGCTCGCTGGGGCTCGCGGACGGGAACGAAGCGCGTTGACACGCACGTAACCCCACGGAAGCGGTACCGATATACGGACACGGCACGCTGATCGGCGTACGGCCGTGCGGGTGCCGTGGGCGGGCCGGGGTGGCGTCAGGTCACCCCGGCCCGTCGCCGTCCTTCTCCACCGGCACGACCTGTTTCTCCGCGGCGAAGTGGCAGGCCGAGTCGTGCGCCGCCGGGCCGCCCGCCTCGTCGAACCAGGCCGGTACCGCGAGCGCCGGCACCTCCAGGGCGCAGCGTTCCCGGGCCTTCCAGCAGCGGGTGCGGAAGCGGCAGCCGGAGGGGATGTTCGTCGGGGACGGGACGTCGCCGGTGAGGATGATCCGCTCACGGTGCTCGCGCGCCTCCGGGTCCGGTACGGGGACGGCGGAGAGCAGCGCCTGGGTGTAGGGGTGCGTGGGGTGTTCGTAGATCTCGGTGTCGGTGCCGGTCTCCACGATCCGGCCGAGGTACATCACCGCGACCCGGTCGGAGATGTGCCGGACGATCGACAGGTCGTGCGCGATGAACACGTAGGCGAGACCGAACTCGCTCTGCAGCCGGTCCATCAGGTTGACGACCTGGGCCTGCACCGACACGTCCAGCGCGGAGACCGGCTCGTCGGCGACGATCACCTCGGGGCGCAGCGCCAGCCCCCGCGCGATGCCGATGCGCTGGCGCTGGCCGCCGGAGAACTGGTGCGGATAGCGGTTGACGTACTCCGGGTTGAGGCCGACGACGTCCAGCAGCTCCTGCACCTTGCGCCGCCGGTCCCCCTTGGGCGCGACCTCGGGGTGGATGTCGTACGGCTCCCCGATGATGTCGCCCACCGTCATCCGGGGGTTGAGGGAGGTGTACGGGTCCTGGAACACCATCTGGATGTTGCGGCGTACGGCCTTCAGCGCACGGCCCGACAGGCGGGTGATGTCCTCGCCCTTGTAGCGGATCGAACCGCCCGTCGGGCGTTCGAGGTTGACGAGCATCTTGGCGACGGTCGACTTGCCGCAGCCGGACTCGCCGACGATGCCGAGGGTTTCGCCCCGGCCGAGGGCGAAGTCCACGCCGTCGACGGCCCGTACGGCGCCGATCTGCTTGCGGAAGAGGATGCCCTGGGTCAGCGGGTAGTGCTTGACGAGATCGCGGACCTCCAGGATCGGCTCAGCCATTCAGGCACTCCCTCCAGAAGTGGCAGGCGCTCCCCGCGTCGCCGAGACCTCGTACAGGGGCGGCTCGTCGGTGCGGCAGACGTCCCGGGCCAGCGGGCAGCGGGGGTGGAAGGCGCAGCCCCGCGGGATGTGGGTGAGGCTGGGCGGCAGGCCCTTGATGGCGTAGAGCTCCTGGCCCTTCTGGTCCAGGCGCGGGATGGAGTCGAGGAGGCCGCGCGTGTAGGGGTGGGCCGGCGCCTTGTAGATGGCGTGGACGGGGCGGACTCGACGATCCGGCCCGCGTACATCACGGCGATGCGGTCGGCGACGTCGGCGACCACGCCCAGGTCGTGGGTGATGAGGATGAGGCCCATGCGCAGTTCGCGCTGGAGTTCCGCGAGCAGTTCCATGACCTGGGCCTGGACGGTGACGTCGAGGGCGGTGGTCGGCTCGTCGGCGATGATCAGGGCCGGTTCCAGGGCCAGCGCCATGGCGATCATGATGCGCTGGCGCATACCGCCGGAGAACTGGTGCGGGTACTGCCTGACCCGCTCCCGCGCGGCCGGGATGCGTACGCGGTCCATCAGCTCGACGGCCCTGGTCCGCGCGTCCTTGCGGGACATGCCCCGGTGCACGGTGAACATCTCGGCGAGCTGGTCGCCGACGGAGATGACGGGGTTCAGCGACGACAGCGCGTCCTGGAAGATCATGGCCATCTCGGCGCCCCGGACCCGCCGGCGTTGCTCCTCCTTCAGCTTCAGCAGGTCCCGGCCCTGGAAGATCACCTCGCCGCCGGTGATCCGGCCGGGCGGGATGTCGAGGATGCCCATGATCGCCTGCGCGGTCACCGACTTCCCGGAGCCGGACTCGCCGAGCACGGCGAGGGTCTCGCCCGCGTCGACGCCGTAGCTGACGCCGTTGACGGCCTTGGCGGTCCCGTCCCGGGTGTGGAACTCCACGTGCAGGTCGCGCACTTCGAGCAGCACGGCCGCTCACCTCAGCTTCGGGTCGAGGGCGTCGCGCACCGCGTCGCCGAGCATGATGAACGCCAGGACGGTGATCGCGAGCGCCCCGGAGGGCCACAGCAGCGCGTGCGGGGCGTTGCGGACGTACGGGGAGGCGGCGGAGATGTCGATGCCCCAGGAGACGCTGGGCGGCTTCAGACCGACGCCGAGGTACGACAGGGTCGCCTCCAGCGCGATGTAGGTGCCGAGCGCGATGGTCGCGACGACGATGACCGGGGCGACGGCGTTGGGCGCGATGTGCCGCAGCACCAGGCGGGAGTTGGAGGCGCCGAGCGCCCGCGCGGCCTGCACGTAGTCGTTCTGCTTGGCGGTGATGACGGCCCCGCGGGCGATACGGGAGATCTGCGGCCAGCCGAGGAGCACGATGAAGCCGATGACGGGCCAGATGGTGTTGCTGGTGATGACGGAGAGCAGCACCAGTCCGCCGAGGACGACGGGGATGGCGAAGAACACGTCGGTGATGCGGGACAGGAAGGAGTCCGAGAGACCCCGAAGAAGCCCGCCAGGGCCCCCAGGACGCTCCCGAGGACCGCCACGCCCAGGGTGGCCAGCACACCGACGGCGACGGACGTACGGGCCCCGTAGACGGTCCGGGTGTAGACGTCGCAGCCCTGGCCGTCGAAGCCGAAGGGATGGCCGGACTGGGAGCCCTCCTGGGCCTTGGACAGGTCGCAGCTGAGGGGGCTGCCGGAGGCGATCGCCGAGGGCCACAGGGAGATGAAGACGAGGAAGAGGATGACCAGGCCGGAGAGGATGAAGACGGGGTTGCGGCGCAGGTCGCGCCAGGCGTCGGACCACAGCGAGCGGGGCTTGTCCTCGGGTCCGGCGCCGTCCGGGCCCGGCCGCTTCTCCAGGGTCTCGGCCTCGTCGACGCCCAGGTCCATGGTGCCGCCCATCCCGGTGCCCGCGATGGCCTGTTCGGGTTCGTGACGCTGGTCAGGCATAGCGGATCCTCGGGTCGAGTACGGCGTAGAGCAGGTCGACGACGAGGTTGGCGACCAGGAAGACCAGCACGAGCACGGTGACGAAGCCGACGACGGTCTGGGTGTTCTGCCGCAGGATGCCCTGGTAGAGCTGGTAGCCCACGCCGTGGATGTTGAAGATCCGCTCGGTGACGATGGCGCCGCCCATGAGGAAGCCGATGTCGGCGCCGATGAAGGTGACCACCGGGATGAGGGAGTTGCGCAGCAGGTGCCGGACGACCACCCGGTGCCGGGGCAGGCCCTTGGCGATGGCGGTGCGGACGTAGTCGGAGCGCCGGTTCTCGGCGATGGAGGTACGGGTCAGCCGGGTGACGTAGGCCAGGGAGACGGAGGCGAGGACCAGGCCGGGCAGGATCAGCTCGTCGAAGGGCGCCGCGGAGGAGACCGAGGGCCGGATCCACCCCATTTCACGCCGAGCAGCAGTTGCAGCAGCAGGCCGGTGACGAAGGTGGGCACGGAGATGACGACGAGGGTGAACAGCAGGACGCCGGTGTCGACGGGGCGGCCCCGGTGCAGTCCGGTGACCACGCCGAGGGTGATGCCGATGACGATCTCGAAGAGGATCGCGATGAGGGTGAGCCGGATGGTGACGGGGAACGCCGTCGCCATCAGCTCGGTGACCTCCTGGCCGTTGAAGGCGGTGCCGAAGTCGCCGGTGAAGACGTTCCCCATGTAGGTCAGGTACTGCTGCCATACGGGCTTGTCGAGGCCGAACTCCTGCTCCAGCTGCGCGGCGGTGGCCGGGTCGCAGCGGCGCTCGCCGCACAGGCCCGCGATGGGGTCGCCCATCACGTTGACCATGAGGAAGATCAGCAGCGTGGCCCCGATGAACACCGGGATCATCTGGAGCAGCCGCCGGACGACATAGCGCCCCATGGCGGATCAGCTCACCTTGATCTGGTCGTACACGGGGACGCTGAACGGGTTGAGCTTGACGTCGGAGAGCCGGTCCGACCAGCCGGCGCTGCCGTTCTGGTACCAGAGCGGGATGGCGGCCATGTTGTCGCGGACGACCCCTCGGCCTGCTGGAACAGGCCGATGGCCTTGGTCTGGTCGGTCTCCCGGTTGGCCTGGTTGACCAGGTCGTCGAACTTCGGGTCGGACCATTTGCCGTCGTTGGAGGAGGCGTTGGTGTAGTAGAGCGGCTGGAGGAAGTTCTGGATGAGCGGGTAGTCCATCTGCCAGCCGGCGCGGAAGGGCCGCTCATCTTCTGCTGGGTGATCTGGCTGCGGAAGTCGGCGAAGGTGCCGACGGGGTTGCCGGTGCAGGCGCGCTCGTTGTCGAGGGCGTTGTTGATGGAGTTGCAGACGGCGTCGACCCATTGGCGGTGCGAGCCGGTGTCGGCGTTGTAGGTGATGGTCACCTTGCCGCCGGGCAGTCCGCCGCCCTCCTGGATGAGCTTCTTCGCCGCGTCGGGGTCGAACTCGCAGAACTCGCCGCACAGGCCCTCCTGGAAGCCGCCGTCCTTGCCGAGGACGGGTGAGGTCCAGTCGGTGGCCGGGGTGCGGGTCTGCTGGAAGATCGTGTCGGTGATCTGCTTCCGGTCGATCGCCCTGGACAGGCCCTGGCGGACCTTCGCCGAGCCGGGCTGGTCCCAGGCGTCGTCGTAGAACGGGAAGGCGAGGGTCTGGATGATGCCGGCGGGGGTGTTGAGGTAGCGGTCGCCCAGGTCGCTCTTGACGTTCTTGAGCTGGGCGGCGGGCACGTCGTCGACCAGGTCGAGGTTGCCGGCCAGCAGGTCGGTGTAGGCGGTGTTGTTGTCGGTGTAGACCTTGAGGTCGACGCCGCCGTTCTGCGCCTTGTCGGAGCCCGGGTAGTCGTCCCACTTGCGCAGCGCCATCTGGGAGCCGCGGGTGTACGAGTCGACCGCGTACGGGCCGTTGCCGACGGGCTTCTTCACCCAGGCGTCGTGGTCGTCGAAGAAGGCTTGCGGCAGCGGGGCGAAGGCGTTGTAGCCGAGGGTGTCGGGGAACGTGGAGAACTTCTGGGTGAGCTTGACGGTGAAGGTGCGGTCCCCGGTGACCTTCAGTCCCGAGAGGGTGTCGGCGGTCTGCTCACCGCCGTCCTCGGGGTGGACCTGGTCGTAGCCCTCGATGTAGCCGAAGAAGTACGAGTTGCGCTGGTTGTTCTTCAGGCTCGCGCCGTAGTTCCAGGCGCCGACGAAGGACTGGGCGGTGACCTTCTCGCCGTTGCTGAAGGTCCAGCCGTCCTTGACGGTGACGGTGAAGTTCTGCGAGTCGGAGGTCTCGATCTTCTCGGCGAGCATGTCCTTGGCCTCGCCGGTGACGGGGTCGTACTGCTTCAGCCCCCGGAAGATCATGTCGAGGACCTTGCCGCCCTGGACCTCGTTGGTGTTGGCGGGCTCCAGCGGGTTCTGCGGGTCGCCCCAGGAGGCGCTGAGTACGGCACCGGCGTCACCGCTGCCGCCGTCCCCGCCGCCTCCGCAGGCGGTCGCGGCGAGGGCGACCGCCATCGCGCAGACGGCCCGTCCGGCGTGTGTGGCTCCGCGCATGGGTGCCTCCTCGTACGTGTACTGATCCTTTACGCCAATATCGGGGCAAAGAGGAGGTCACGCACTTGCAGGACACCTGTACGGGGCGGACTCCAGCCATTTGCACGTACGGGGACATGGCACAGCGGCTGCCGTCCGCCCCGGAAGGGGACGGTCGGCAGCCGCTGTGTCCGACGGCGGGTCAGTCCTTCTTCGCGGAGGCCTGCTCCAGGGCCTTCAGCGCCGGGTCGAGGACGACGTCCTCGTCACGGGCCTCCGTGGTGGGGTCCTCCGGGAAGTGGCAGGCCGTCAGGTGGCCCTCATGGTTGCCGGAGATCCGCACCAGCGGCGGCTCCTCCGTCGCGCACTTGTCCGTCGCCTTCCAGCAGCGGGTGCGGAAGCGGCAGCCGGACGGCGGCGAGATCGGCGAGGGGACGTCGCCGTAGAGCCGGATGCGCTCCCGGTTCTCCGTCTCGTCGTCCATGGCGACCTCGGGCACGGCCGACAGCAGGGCGTGCGTGTACGGGTGCCGGGGCCGGTTGTAGATGGAGTCCCGGTCGCCGACCTCGACGACCTTGCCGAGGTACATCACGGCCACGCGCTGCGAGAAGTGCCGGACCACCGCGAGGTCGTGCGCGATGAACAGGAAGGCGATGCCCAGCTCGTCCTGGACCTTCTGCAGCAGGTTGACGACCTGCGCCTGGATCGACACGTCGAGCGCGGAGACCGGCTCGTCCGCCACGATCAGCTTCGGGCTGAGCGCGAGCGCGCGGGCGACGCCGATGCGCTGGCGCTGACCGCCGGAGAACTCGTGCGGGAAGCGGTTGTAGTGCTCCGGGTTGAGGCCGACGAGCTCCAGCAGCTCGCGGACCTTCTTCTCCCGGCCGCCCGCCGGGTCGATCCCGTTGACCTCCATCGGCGACTTGATGATGGTGCCGACGGTCTGCCGCGGGTTCAGCGACGAGTACGGGTCCTGGAAGATCATCTGGATCTCGGACCGCACGGGCGCCAGCTGCCGCCGCGAGGCGTGCGTGATGTCCTGGCCCGCGTACTCGATCCTGCCGCCGGTCGGCTCCAGGAGCCGGGTGATGAGCCGGCCCGTGGTCGACTTGCCGCAGCCCGACTCACCCACCAGGCCGACGCTCTCGCCGACGCCGACGGTCAGGTCGACGCTGTCGACGGCCTGGACGGCGCCGACCTTCCGTTTGATCGGGAAGCCGCCGTAGATCGGGAAGTGTTTGGTCAGGCCCTCCACCTTCAGCAGCGTCTCGGTGGACGCCCCGGTGGAGCCCTGCTGTGCGGGGAGGGTGAGGTTGTCGCTCATGTCTCGGATCTCTCCCTAGCGCAGCCGGGGCTGGATCGTGTCGAAGAAGATGGTCTGCTTCTGCTCCGCCGTCAGATGACAGGCGGCGGCGCGGCCCTCGCCGAGCGCCGGGCGCTCGGTGGCGCAGCGGTCCCCCGACACCTGGTCCGTGAAGGCGCAGCGCGGGTGGAAGGGGCAGCCGGAGGGCGGGTTCAGCAGACTGGGCGGGGACCCGGGGATCGGGTTCAGCGCCTGCTCGGTGTCGCCGCCGAGGCGCGGCATCGAGCTGAGCAGACCCCAGGTGTAGGGGTGCTTGGGCTCACGCAGCACCTCGCGGACGCTGCCGCGCTCCACGGCCCGGCCCGAGTACATCACCAGCAGGTCGTCGGCCATGTCGGAGATGACGCCGAGGTCGTGGGTGATGAAGATGATCGCGGAGCCGAACTCCTGCTGGAGGTCCTTGAGCAGATCGAGGATCTGCGCCTGGACCGTCACGTCGAGGGCCGTGGTCGGCTCGTCGGCGATCAGCAGGTCGGGGTCGCAGACCAGCGCCATGGCGATCATGGCGCGCTGGCGCATACCGCCGGAGAACTGGTGCGGGTAGTCGTCCACGCGCGTCTGGGGCTGCGGGATGCCGACCTTGGTCAGCATCTCGATGGCCCGCTGCCGCGCCTCCTTCTTGGAGGCGCCGGTGTGCTTCATGTACGGCTCGGCGATCTGCCGGCCCACCGTGTAGTACGGCGACAGCGCCGTCAGCGGGTCCTGGAAGATCATCGCGACCTTGTTGCCGCGGAGCTTCGCCATCTCCTTCTCGGAGGCGGTGACCAGGTCCCGCCCCTCCAGGAGGATCTCGCCCTCGACGGTGGAGGTCTTGGGGTTGTGCAGCCCGAGCACGGTCAGGTTGGTCACGGACTTGCCGGAGCCCGACTCGCCCACGATGCCGAGGGTCTTGCCGCGTTCGACGTCGAAGGACAGTCCGTCGACCGCCTTGACGATGCCGTCCTCAGTGGAGAACCGCACCCGCAGGTCGCGGACCGAGAGGAAGGAGTCCGGCCCGGTCGGAGCCTTCTCCCTTCGGTCTTGGTCAGAGTGGTCACGGGGTTACTCCTAGCTGAGCCGCACGCGCGGGTCGATGTAAGCGTAGGCGAGGTCAACGATGATGTTCAGGATCAGGATGAAGAAGGCCCCGAACAGCATGATGCCCATCGTGAGCGGCAGGTCCTTGGTCAGCGAGGAGTCGACCGCGAGCCGGCCGAGACCGGGCAGGTCGAAGGTGAACTCCGTGACGACCGCGCCCGCCAGCAGGGAGCTGAGGTCGATGCCGAGGATGGTGACGATCGGGATGAGGGAGCCGCGCCAGGCGTAGCGGAAGAAGACGTACCGCTGCGACATGCCCTTGGCGCGGGCGGTGCGCACGTGCTCCTCCTGGAGCTGCTCGATCATGGTCGAGCGCGACATACGCGTGTACTGGGCGGTGAAGATGGTGGCCATCACGGCCCAGGGGATGAGCAGTCCGAGGGCCCAGGTTCCCGGGTTCTCCGTGAACGGGTGGTACTTCGGGTTCTCCATGATGCCGCTGCTGTACACCAGGATGCCGAGGACGATCGGGCCGAGCAGGTAGATCTGGAACGAGCTGAGCACGATCGAGGCGCCGGAGACGAGCTTGTCGACCATGGTGCCGCGCTTCCAGGCGGCGAGCAGACCCGAGCCGAGGCCCAGGGTCAGGAAGATCACCAGACCGCCGACGGTCAGGGACAGCGTCAGCGGGAAACGGTCGACGATGGAGTCCCAGACGAAGTTGCCGCTGTCGAAGGAGACACCCAGGCACGGTGCGGAGCAGTGGCCCTGCGGGAAGTCGCGGCCGGACACGATGCCCGACATGAACTCCCAGAACTGGGTGGTGATGGGCTTGTCCAGGCCGAGGTTCTCCCGGATCACCGCGAGGTTCTCGGGCGAGCAGTTCTTGCCGCAGGAGAGCGCGGCGAAGTCCTGGGGGACCGTGTAGAACAGGAAGAACGTGAAGGCGCCGATCAGGAACATGATGACGACGGCGCCGATCAGCCTGCGAATGAGGAACTGAAGCATGGCGGGTGGATGCTCTCTTCGAAACGCGGCGGCGGGGCGGGGAACCGTCCGCGGGGGTGCGCTCCGCCTGGCGCACACCCCGCGGTCAGCCGAGCTGACGGCTTACGGCTGCTTCAGGTACAGGTCGTTGATGTCGATGTAGCTCGACTCGGTGCTGTACCGGGCGCCACCGATGTTCGATCCGTAGAGCTGGATCTGCTTGGAGTAGTAGACCGGGGCAGCCGGGTTGATCTCCTCGACGATGCGCTTGTGCGCCTGCTCCCACGTCTTGGCGGCCTCCTCCGGCTCCTGCTTCAGGGCCTTCTGGATCAGGGCGTTGACCTGCTCGTCGTCGATGTGCGAGTAGTTCGACGCACCGTCCTGGACCTGCGTGCCGTCGTAGACGGGCGTGATGACCGTGGACGGCGAGGACCAGTCCTGGCCCCAGCCGGTCATGTAGATGTCGTACGGGTTGTCCAGCTTGCCGACCTGCTCGTAGAAGCTGGCCCGGTCGATCTCCTTGGCCTGGACGTCGAAGCCGATCTTGCCGAGCGCGTCCTTGATGATGACCTGCTGGGCCTGGCCGCGCGGGGTGTTGGAGTAGGCGTAGGTGAGCTTCGTGCCCTCCTTGACACCCGCCTCCTTCAGCAGCTCCTTCGCCTTCGCGATGTCACCGTTGGGCTTCTTGAGCTTGCCGAACGGGTCGTAGGTCGGGTCGAAGTTCGGCAGGGTCGGGGCGAACAGACCGCCGGCGACCTCACCGCCGTAGCGGCCGCCGTCCGCCTGGACCATGGACTGGTTCGGGATGGCGTAGGTGATCGCGTCGCGGATCTTCTTGTCCTTGACGCGGTCCAGGTTGAAGGACAGCTGCCACACGTAGGGCTGGTAGCCCTGGATGGTGCGCTTCTTCGCCCCGGCGTCGCCGATGACCGTGGAGAGCTGCGCCGGGTCGACCGAGTCCGTGAACTGGATGGCGTTCTTGGCCTCGCCCTGGTCGGCGATCAGACGCTTGGTCTGGCTGGGCTGGTCGATCGTCGAGGTGAAGTTGTAGCCGTCGACGTACTGGTGACGCACCGAGTCGGTCTTCGGGTCCCACTGGTCGTTCTTGACCAGCTTGATCGACTTGCCGGCCTTGTACTCGGCGATCTTGTAGGGGCCGAGCGCGGCGAGGGCGCCGTCGTACTTCTCCTTCGTGTCCTGCTTCTCGGGCACGATGGCGTAACCGGCCATGGCCATGGCCTGCGGGAGGTCGGGGCGCGGCTGGTCGAAGTGGAAGACGACCGTCTTGTCGTCCGGGGTCTCCAGCACGGAGTCCGGCAGGTGCTTGCCCTTGTACGGGCCGTCCGGCAGCGCCTTGCGGTAGTCGGAACCCGACAGCCAGGTCTGGACGTACGTCGGACCGTCGAAAATGACCTTCGAGTACTGGCGCTCGAGGGTGTGGCGGACGTCGGCGGACGTGATGGCGTTGCCGTCCTCGTCCTTGATGCCGTCCTTGAGCGTGTACGTCCAGGTCTTGCCGCCGTCGGAGGACTTGCCGGAGTCGGTGGCTATGTCACCGACGACCGTCAGGTTGCCCTTCTCGTCCTCCTGGTAGTTCGTCAGGCCGCGGTGGACCAGGTTGGCGAACTGGCCGGCGTCGCTGACGTAGATCTGACCCGGGTCCAGGTGGGACAGGTCCGACTGCATGTAGACGTTGATGAAGCCACCGGACTTGGCGCCGGCGATCTCCTCGGCCGGGCCGTTGGAGGCGGCGGCGTCACCGTAGGCGACAGGGTCCTGCTGCTCGGCGGCGTCCTTCTGCTGCTTCGAGTCGTCCTTGCCCTTGCTGCCGCCACCGTTGTCGCTGGAGCAGCCGGTCAGAGCCAGAGAACCGGCCACGATGGCCACGGCGATGGCACGCGCCGTGCGCGTTCTGATGGGCTTCATGATGCCGATGCACCTACCTGTCGATAGTTGTCCACGAGTGCTGCCTGACGGTCCGGTAACCCGGCACGGGGCGGCAGCTCCCCACCACCAATGGACTTAGCGTCCGGTCTTGGGGTCGAATGCGTCCCGGACGGAGTCTCCGAGAAGGTTGAAGGCCAGAACGAAGGTCACCAGTGCCACGCCCGGGAAGAACATGAACATCGGGTCCTGCTCGTACACGTCGGCGCCGACGGCGAACATCCGGCCCCAGTCGGGGGTCGGCTCCACGAAGCCGACGCCGATGAACGACAGGAAGGCGATGGTGAGGATCGTGCTCGGCAGGATGTAGGTGGCCTGCACCAGGATCGGGGTGACGATGTTCGGCAGGATCTCCTTGCGCACGATGCGCCAGGGAGAGGCGCCGGACACCTTGGCCGCCTCGACGAACTCCCGGTCCGCCAGCGACAGCACGGAGCTGCGCACCAGTCGGGCCAGGCCCATCCAGCCCAGGACCCACATCACCAGAACGATCGCCAGAGCCCGCAGATAGGTGGGGGTCTCGTCCGCGGGAGAGACGAACATCGCGGTCACGACGGGCATGAAGGCGATGAAGAACAGCTGGCTCGGGAAGGCCAGGAAGAAGTCGGTGATCCGTCCCAGCCAGTAGTCCACCCGGCCGCCGAAGTAGCCGCTGACCATGCCGATGACCACACCGGTGATCACACAGAGCGTGGTGACGACCACGGCCATGTACAGCGAGGTCCGCATGCCGTACAGCAGCATGGTGAACACATCACGGCCCAGCTTGGGCTCCACGCCGAACCAGAAGTCTCCCGACATGCCACCGAAGGAACCGGTGGGCATGGCGAAGTCGTCCAGGAGGAACGGGAACTCCGGCTCCTGGGCGTACAGCGTGTAGGGGTTCTTGCCGTACACCTTCGCGATGAGGGGGGCGCAGGCGGAAACCACGAAGAAGAAAATCACCACACACGCGGAGACGACTCCGGTACGGTCGCGCTTGAAGCGCTGCCACATCAACTGGCCGGGGGAACGACCCTCGGGCTGCTTGACGCCCTTGGCGACCGTGTCATCGGTGGTCGCCGCGAGCTCAGGGTCCAAGACAGCCGCGGACCCGGAGTCCTCGGCCTTGATTGGACTGGTCATCGTGTTCGTCCCCCGGGGGGTTGGAGAGTTGAGCGCAGCACAGATACCGGCAGGTTCTGTGGTTTGGGGGAACTTTCGCCAAGACAGTCAACGCGCGTCAAGGGCGGAAGGCATAGGGATCTCCCTACCGTTCATATTTTGAGCGAAAATTGCAAAGACTGACACCTACGCGCGCTTGACACCTTCAGAGACAAATCGGCAATCCGGACAATTGGGTACACCTTTTTGTTTACATGTCCGAAACGTGTTCGCGAGCACACCGATATCCGAACAGCACTTCGCGGTCCTCCTGTGACGCGGGGGCTCCCGGGATCGCGACGGCGGACCCCGCGACGGCCCCGTACCATGGAGGGTGGCCGTGGTGTTCAGCCCGGCAGGGCCCGCACACCACAGACGCTCGTGCGGGGCATTCCTCAGCACTCCGGGAGTACGCCTTTTATGGCACCGTCTCTGACTCGTCACGACATCCGTAACGTCGCCATCGTCGCGCACGTCGACCACGGCAAGACCACCATCGTCGACGGCATGCTCAAGCAGGCCGGCGCCTTCGCCGCGCACCAGCTCGACCAGGTCGACGACCGCATGATGGACTCGAACGACCTGGAGCGTGAGAAGGGCATCACGATCCTCGCCAAGAACACGGCGGTGAAGTACCACCCCAAGGACGGCGGGGAGCCCATCACGATCAACATCATCGACACCCCGGACACGCCGACTTCGGCGGCGAGGTCGAGCGCGGCCTGTCGATGGTCGACGGTGTGGTGCTGCTGGTGGACTCCTCCGAGGGCCCGCTCCCCCAGACCCGCTTCGTGCTGCGCAAGGCGCTGCAGCAGCGGCTGCCGATCATCCTCTGCATCAACAAGACGGACCGCCCGGACGCCCGCATCGACGAGGTCGTCAACGAGACGTACGACCTGTTCCTCGACCTGGACGCCGACGAGGAGCAGATCGAGTTCCCGATCGTCTACGCCTGCGGCCGGGACGGTGTGGCCTCCTCACCAAGCCCGAGGACGGTTCGGTGCCGGCGGACTCCACCAGCCTGGAGCCGTTCTTCTCCACGATCCTCCAGCACATCCCGGCCCCGACGTACGACGAGGGCGCCCCGCTCCAGGCCCACGTCACCAACCTCGACGCCGACAACTTCCTCGGCCGTATCGCCCTGCTCCGCGTCCACCAGGGCGAGCTGAAGAAGGGCCAGACGGTCGCGTGGATGAAGCGCGACGGGTCCGTCTCCAATGTGCGCATCACCGAGCTGATGATGACCGAGGCGCTCACCCGCAAGGCCGCCGAGAAGGCCGGCCCGGGTGACATCTGCGCCGTCGCCGGTATCCCCGAGATCATGATCGGCGAGACCCTCGCCGACCCGGAGAACCCGGTCGCGCTGCCCCTGATCATGGTGGACGAGCCGGCCATCTCCATGACCATCGGCACCAACACCTCCCCGCTGGTCGGCCGCGGCGGCACCGGCAAGGGCGCCGACAACAAGGCGGCCGTCAAGGACCGCAAGGTCACCGCCCGCCAGGTCAAGGACCGGCTGGACCGCGAGCTGATCGGCAACGTGTCGCTGCGCGTCCTGGACACCGAGCGCCCCGACGCCTGGGAGGTGCAGGGCCGCGGCGAGCTGGCACTGGCCATCCTGGTCGAGCAGATGCGCCGCGAGGGCTTCGAGCTCACCATCGGCAAGCCGCAGGTGGTCACCAAGGAGGTCGACGGCAAGATCCACGAGCCGGTCGAGCGGATGACCGTCGACGTGCCCGAGGAGCACATGGGCGCGGTCACCCAGCTCATGGGCGTCCGCAAGGGCCGGATGGACAACATGTCCAACCACGGCTCCGGCTGGGTGCGCATGGAGTTCGTGGTGCCCTCGCGCGGTCTGATCGGCTTCCGTACGGAGTTCCTGACGCAGACCCGCGGCACGGGCATCGGCCACTCGATCCACGAGGGCCACGAGCCCTGGTTCGGCCCCTCAGCACCCGGAACAACGGCTCCCTGGTCGCCGACCGCGCCGGTGCGGTCACCGCGTTCGCGATGACCAACCTCCAGGAGCGCGGGGTGCTCTTCACCGACCCCGGCACCGAGGTGTACGAGGGCATGATCGTCGGTGAGAACTCCCGCGCCGACGACATGGACGTCAACATCACCAAGGAGAAGAAGCTCACCAACATGCGGTCGTCCTCGGCCGACTCCTTCGAGGCGATCGTCCCGCCGCGCAAGCTGTCGCTGGAGCAGTCCCTGGAGTTCTGCCGCGACGACGAGTGCGTGGAGGTCACCCCGGAGTCGATCCGCATCCGCAAGGTGAACCTGGACGGCCGCGAGCGCGCCCGCGCCGCGAGCCGCGCCAAGCACGGCTGACACACGCAGCACGGCCGACGCGCCGAGCGCGGCGAGCGCGGCCGACGCGGCGAGCGCGGCCGACGCACGGATGAGCGGCACATCCCCGGCGGGGTGTGCCGCTCTCGTGTGCGGGTCAGTTCCCGGCCGGTGGCTCGCCGCTCTTCGCGCCCGGTGAGCCCTTCGGTCCCGGTGCGGACTTCTTCAGGAAGCCCATGTCCTCGTACACCGGTGTCCGCGGACCGAACGCTCCCGCGTTGACCAGGTTCCTGCGGACGGCGGTGAGCTGGGGGCGCTGGTAGAGGGGATGGAGCCGGCCGCCGCCCAGATGCGGGAGTCGGCCTTGCGGAGCAGGGCGCCGCGCTCGGCGTCGTCCAGCGTGGTCATGGCCTGGTCGAAGAGCTGGTCGACCTGGTCGGTGCCGACGCGGGTGTAGTTCTGCTCCACGTTCAGGGAGCCGTCGGCGGCCGGGAGGGGCTTGGCGTAGACGGGGCGGGCGTCGGTGGCGGGGTAGGCGGTGGCGGGCCAGGAGTACAGGGCGAGGTCGTACTCGCCGGAGGCGATGTGGTCCTTGAAGTAGCTCTCGTCGTCGACCTTGGTGATCTCCGTGCCGATGCCGATCCGGTCCAGCATCCTCGCGATGCGGTCGGCCACGGCGCTCAGCGTGTCCGAGCCCGGCCCCGAAGGGAGCACGAAGCGGAGGGTGAGCGCCTTGCCCTCCTTGGCGAGGCGGGCGCTGCCCGCGCGGGCCGGGGCGGCGGTGCCCTTGGGGGCGTAGGCGCCGGGGGCGCCGCCCTGCCGGGTGCCGGTGCCGGAGTCGCCCAGGCTCTTGCCGTCGCCGTTGCGGTTGTCCTCGCCGACGATGTACGTACCGTCGTCGCCGCCCTCGGACTCGGAGCCGGACTCGCCTTCCGGGCCGGCCGCCTCCTTGGTCTCCTTCTTCTCCTTCACCGGCCCGCCGGGCACCCAGCCGGCGTCCGCGAGGAGCGCCCGTGCCTCCTTGGCGTCCTGTTCTGCCGAGGGCGCCGCTGTTGTCGGCGTAGGCGGCCTGCCCGGCCAGCGCGAGGTGGCTGCCGAGGGGCTCGGCGGGCAGGCCCAGCGGCTTCAGGACCGCCTCGGCGATGGCCTCGCGGTCCAGGGCGCGGGCCAGGGCACGGCGGACCCGCTCGTCGGCGAGGGGGCCCTCGGAGCCGTTGAGGGCGAGCTGGGTGTAGGCGGGCTCCAGTGACTTGCGTACCTCGAAGCCGCTGAGGGCCTTCTGCCGGCGGGCGTACTTCTCGGCCTTCCGGCGCAGCTTCGCGCGGGCGGTCAGCTCCTCGTCGGCGGCCTCCTCGTCGGAGCCGTTGGCGACCGCCCAGGAGCGCAGCGCGTCCGCGGCGGACCGGTGGGCGCCGGGACCGGCCAGCGGGCTGCTCTCGCTCTGCGGCAGCGCGGCGGCGGTGACGCGGGCGGCGGCGGAGGGGTCGATCTCGGCCAGATCGACGGTGCCGGCGCTGAGCGCCGAGATCCGCTTGTCGCGGGGCACCTCACGCAGCACGATCTTCGACAGCTTCACCGGGTCGCCCCACCAGCGCGCGCTGCGGACGAGGGTGACCTCGTCCTCCTCGGTGTCGACCTTCTTCACCGTGAAGGGTCCGGCGGTGACCTTGAGCTTCCTGCGGGCGCCGTCGTTGAAGGCGTCCGGGGTGCCCATGACCTCCTTCGGGTACAGGGTGTGAACAGCGACCTCCAGTCGGCGTAGGGGCGGCTGAAGGTGACCTTGACCTCGAGGTTGCCCTTGCCGCGCTCGATCTTCTCGATGCGGTCGTAGCCGGCGTTGCGGGCGGTCCAGTAGGCGGTGTCCTTGCCGGACAGGGCGCGCCACTGGGCGGCGAAGTCGGCGGCGCCGATCTCGCGGCCGTCGCTCCAGACGGCCTGCTGGCTGAGCCGGTAGAGCACCACCTGTTTCGGCTCGGTGTCGACGACCTCGGCGGATTCCAGATAGTCGGGGTCGCGCACCGGCCGGCCCCGGCCGTCCATCCGGTACATCGACGGCAGGACGGCCTGGGCGATCCGGGTGGTGGTGGTGTCGGCGTCCGCCTGGAAAGTGTTCAGGGTGGCGGGGACGCTGTCCACGGCCCAGCGCAGGGTGCCCTCGTCGGCGATCAGGGCCCGGTCCGCGCGCGCGATGTCCGCTCCGGCGAGGGGCTTGCCCGCCGGGTCGTCGCCGGAACCGCATCCGGCCAGCACGGGCACCGTGAGCACGCCCGCCGTGAGGAAGGCGACCGAGCGCAGAGCGGCGCGCGGGCCGACGCCGTCGTAGGACATCTCTGGGTACCTCCGGGAAGCGGCGGGCGTTACGATCACTTTTGGTGGTATTTGGAGTTCATCCGATGTATGCGGCCCACTGAAGAGGAAAGGGTTCGGCAACTCCGCGCGACACGGCGTTCGCGGGTGGCAAGCCCACCCGTGCGGCGCAAAGTGCCGAACGGATCACTCGTACGCCCCGATCAATCGATGCACATCCCTTCACAGCGCAAGGTGTGACGCGCAACACTCGCAGGCGCATGAACGTTGCCGCCTTGGGCCACGAAGGACCCGTGGAAGTGAGGGCAAGTCATGTCCGTGCACGACGAACTGACATCGGTCCAGCGCTGTCTCGACGACCTGATCCGGTCGGTGGGGCGCCTGGAGAGGAAATGGGCAGCGGCGGCCTGGAGATGCGCCGTGTCCGCTCCGACACCAACCATCTGCGCGAGAGCGTCGCGCTGCTGCGGGAGGCGGCCCCCGCCCCGGCGGTCCCGCAGCGCCGCCCGGACCTCGTGACCATCTCCGACACGCCGTACGACCCTCGCTGTGGGTGGACACGGACGACGAGGGTCTCGGCGCCCGCGACCGTCGCGCTCCCTGACCCCCGCCGATCGCGTCGTCCCCCGACCCCTACCGGAGTGGACCAGTGGCCACAGGCACGGAACCTCCTGCCACCGAACCCCGTCCTCGACCCGGCGGCGTGCGTACCGGCACGCGCGCCGCGATCACCGCCCCCATCTGCGGACCGACCGCTGGTGGCTGGCCCCGGCCGCCACCGCGGCCGGGCTGCTCGCCTTCATCGTCTACTCGACCTGGCGGGCCTTCGCGAACACCGACTACTACGCGGCGCCGTACGTCTCGCCTTTCTACTCGCCGTGCCTCGCGGAGAACTGCGAGCCGATGCGGTCCGGGCCGAACTGGGAGCTGTTCGGGAGCTGGTGGGGCATCTCACCGGCGATCATCATCCTGATCTTCCCGCTCGGCTTCCGGCTGACCTGCTACTACTACCGCAAGGCCTACTACCGGGGCTTCTGGGCCTCCCCGCCGGCCTGCGCGGTGGCCGAACCGCACGCCAAGTACACCGGGGAGACCCGCTTCCCGCTGATCCTGCAGAACATCCACCGGTACTTCTTCTACGCGGCGATCCTGGTCGCCGGCATCCTGACCTACGACACCGTGCTCGCCTTCCGCGACGAGCACTACGCGTGGGGCCACATGGGTCTGGGCACCCTGGTCTTCCTGCTGAACATCGCGCTGATCTGGGCGTACACCCTCTCCTGCCACTCCTGCCGGCATATCGTCGGCGGCAAGCTGAAGCACTTCTCCAAGCATCCGGTGCGCTACCGGATGTGGCAGTGGGTGGGGCGGCTGAACGCCCGGCACATGCAGCTCGCCTGGGCGTCGCTGCTGAGCGTGGCGCTCGCCGACTTCTACGTCTACCTCGTCGCGTCCGGTGTCTTCGACGATCCGCGCTTCTTCTAGCTGGGGGCTTTGACTGATGTCCGTGGTCGACCGACAGGAGTGGGACGTCGTCGTGGTCGGGGCCGGCGGCGCCGGTCTGCGCGCCGCGATCGAGGCACGCGAACGGGGCGCCCGTACGGCCGTGATCTGCAAGTCGCTGTTCGGCAAGGCGCACACCGTGATGGCGGAGGGCGGCATCGCGGCGGCGATGGGGAACGTCAACTCCGGGGACGACTGGAAGGTCCACTTCCGCGACACCATGCGCGGCGGGAAGTTCCTCAACCAGTGGCGGATGGCCGAGCTGCACGCCCAGGAGGCGCCGCAGCGGGTGTGGGAGCTGGAGACCTGGGGCGCGCTGTTCGACCGTACGAAGGACGGCCGGATCTCACAGCGCAACTTCGGCGGCCACGAGTACCCGCGCCTCGCCCACGTCGGCGACCGCACGGGCCTGGAGCTGATCCGCACCCTCCAGCAGAAGATCGTCTCGCTCCAGCAGGAGGACTTCCGGGAGACCGGGGACTACGAGTCCCGGCTGAAGGTCTTCCAGGAGTGCACGGTCACGCGCGTGCTGAAGGACGGGCCCCGTGTCTCGGGCGTCTTCGGCTACGAGCGCGAGTCCGGCCGCTTCTTCGTCCTGGAGGCGCCCGCCGTCGTCGTCGCGACCGGCGGGATCGGCAAGTCGTTCAAGGTGACGTCGAACTCGTGGGAGTACACCGGCGACGGGCACGCGCTGGCGCTGCTGGCCGGGGCCCCGCTGCTGAACATGGAGTTCGTGCAGTTCCACCCGACCGGGATGGTCTGGCCGCCCTCGGTGAAGGGCATCCTCGTCACCGAGTCGGTGCGCGGGGACGGCGGGGTGCTGCGCAACTCCGAGGGCAGGCGGTTCATGTTCGGCTACATCCCGGACGTCTTCAAGGAGAAGTACGCCCAGTCCGAGGACGAGGGCGACCGCTGGTACGACGACCCCGACCACAACCGGCGCCCGCCCGAACTGCTCCCCCGCGACGAGGTGGCCCGCGCGATCAACGCCGAGGTGAAGGCGGGCCGCGGCTCCCCGCACGGCGGGGTCTTCCTCGACGTGTCCACCCGGATGCCCGCCGAGGTCATCAAACGCCGGCTGCCCTCCATGTACCACCAGTTCAAGGAGCTGGCGGACGTCGACATCACGGCGGAGGCGATGGAGGTCGGGCCGACCTGCCACTACGTGATGGGCGGTATCGCCGTCGACTCCGACTCGGCGGCGGCCCGCGGTGTGCCGGGACTCTTCGCGGCCGGTGAGGTGGCCGGCGGAATGCACGGCTCCAACCGGCTCGGCGGCAACTCCCTCTCCGACCTGCTGGTGTTCGGACGCCGGGCGGGATGGCACGCGGCCGACCACGCGGCCGGGGCGGCACGGCCCCGGGTGGACGACGCCCAGGTCGACACGGCCGCCGCGGAAGCGCTGCGCCCGTTCTCGGCGGAGGGCGAGGAGCCCGTCGAGGGGCCGCCGGAGAACCCGTACGGCGTGCACCAGGAACTCCAGCAGACGATGAACGACCTGGTCGGCATCATCCGCCGCGAGCACGAGATGGAGCAGGCCCTGGCCAAGCTCGCCGAGCTGCGGGTACGGGCCCGGCGGGCCGGTGTCGAGGGGCACCGGCAGTTCAACCCGGGCTGGCACCTCGCCCTGGACCTGCGGAACATGCTGCTGGTCAGCGAGTGCGTGGCCCGGGCGGCGCTGGAGCGCACCGAGTCGCGCGGCGGGCACACGCGTGAGGACCACTCCGCGATGGAGCGTTCCTGGCGCAACGTGAACCTGGTGTGCGCGCTCACCGACCCCACCGGCGGTCTCGCGGGCACCGACTCGGTGCGCGGCCAAATCGCCCTCTCCCGTGAGACCACCGAACCCATCCGCCCCGACCTGCTCGCCCTCTTCGAGAAGGAGGAGCTGGTCAAGTACCTCGCCGAAGAGGAGCTCTACGATTGAGCAGCTACGAGGCCCGCTTCAAGGTGTGGCGGGGAGACGTGCGGGGCGGCGGTCTGGAGGACTTCGCGGTCGAGGTGAACGACGGCGAGGTGGTCCTGGACATCATCCACCGCCTCCAGGCCACCCAGGCCCTCGATCTCGCCGTCCGCTGGAACTGCAAGGCGGGCAAGTGCGGTTCGTGCTCGGCGGAGATCAACGGCCGCCCCCGGCTGCTGTGCATGACCCGCATGTCGGTGTTCGGCCGGGACGAGACGATCACGGTGACCCCGCTGCGGGCCTTCCCGGTGATCCGGGACCTGGTGACGGACGTCGGCTTCAACTACACCAAGGCCCGCGAGGTCCCGTCCTTCGTGCCGCCCAAGGGGGTGGCGGCGGGCGAGTACCGGATGACGCAGGAGGACGTCGACCGCTCGCAGGAGTTCCGCAAGTGCATCGAGTGCTTCCTGTGCCAGGACACCTGCCATGTGGTCCGCGACCACGAGGAGAACAAACCGGCGTTCGCGGGCCCCCGCTTCCTGATGCGGGTCGCGGAACTCGACATGCACCCCCTGGACGCGGCCGACGAGTCCGGCCTGGACCGCAAACGCACGGCCCAGGACGAACACGGCCTCGGCTACTGCAACATCACCAAGTGCTGCACGGAGGTCTGCCCGGAGGGCATCCGCATCACGGACAACGCCCTGATCCCCCTGAAGGAGCGGGCGGTGGACCGCAAGTACGACCCGCTGGTGTGGCTGGGGTCGAAGATCAGGAGGCGCTAGGCCCCTGGCGCCGCGCGGCAGGCGGGAAGGTGACGTCAGGGCCTCGGACGCGGCCAGCCCTCCCGGTACTCGCTCCAGTTGGTCTCCGAGGCCGCGAAGTCGATGTACGGGGCGAGGCCGAAGAGTTCGCGGTCGGGGTCGGTCCGGGAGAGGCCGAGGCGGGCGCCCCGGACGGCGGCGGCGACGGTCTCGGCGTGGCCCCAGTGGCTGAAGTTGCTCTCGTAGTAGAAGGGCAGCCCCATCAGCAGGTGTGTGGTGGGCGGGGTGACCTCCAGGGCGAGGGAGGTCTGCTGGGCGACGAAGCCGCCGTAGGTGCTCTCCAGGGGGCGCGCGGTGTCGTACGACATCACGGCGATCTGGTCGACGCGCCGGGCGACCTGACCGAAGAACCTCTGGGACCACCACTTGGGGTGGTCGGCGAAGAGACCGGCGACGTTGTGGAGTCCGGGGAGCGGGTCGATCTGGTGTGCGGCGACGGACAGTTGGGCGTCCTGGGCGCGGGTGACGGCGCGCAGGTCGTCCAGCAGGGCGAGGTAGTCCTGGTCGCCGGAGTGCAGGGGCTCCAGGTCGAGGTGGACGCCCTCGTAGCCGGCGTCGAGCACCTGACGGGCGGAGCCGACGACGGCGGCGCGGGTGGCGGCGTGCTCCAGACGCAGGCCGTCGGGCCCCCGTTGGCGAGGACATCGCCGAGGAAGGCCTGGACCCGGACACCGGGCAGCTCCCGGTGCACGGCGTCGATCAGCCAACGGGCCCGGGGGTACTTGGACTCGGGCAGGGTGCCGTCGTGCTCCAGCGGCCCGGAGTGGACGTACAGGTCGCGGATCCCGGTGCCCTCGAGCCGCCGGGCGAGCGCGGTGACGTCGGCGTCCTTCTTCCGCCCGTCGACCCACGCGTGCCCGAGCCACATGGCGTCCCGGTCGCGGCTGTACGCGGTGTCCGCCGGGTCTCCCATGTAGTTGATCCGCAGGGCGGTCTCGATGGCGAGCAGCGGCACGACCAGGAGGAGCACGACCGCGAGGGCACCGCGCCGGACCCACCGGACCCAGGGTCCGCGGCGCCTGCCGGGCCGCTCGCCGGGGTCCGGTTCCGGTTCCGGTTCCGGTTCCGGGGAGGAACCTGCGCCTCCGCCTCGGCCGCCGGTTCCCGCGGTTCCGTGCGTTCCATGCCGGCTCCCCTTGGTCCGTCGACTCCCTTGCGGCAGCCGCGTGTTCGATGTTGAGGGGAGGACGAGGGAACAGGTGTTCCGGTTGCGATCAGCCGACGTGGGGGCCTGCCGTAGGTGGTGGTGGCCGTCGAGGGGAAGTCCGGCGGGGCGGCGGGGAGCACACCGGACAGCGGGAAGCCGCCCTTCTCGGCGACCCGGCAGGAGGCCGTGTTGTCGACCTGGTGCAGCAGGTCCAGGCGGGTCAGGCCGTCCCGGGCGAAGGTCGCGAAGGCCCAGTCGGCCAGCGCCGTCAGGGCGCGCGGGGCCACTCCCTGCCGCGCGCGTGGGCCGCCGTCCAGTAGCCGACCTCGGCCGTGGCGGCGGTCGTGGCCGACCGCTTGAGTACGACCCCGCCCGCCGGCCGGTCGTCCTCCTCCACGGCGAACGCGAGACGTTCGCCGGTCTCCCAGCCGTGCCGCTGCTCCGCCAGCCAGCGCGCCGCGCTCGGCTCGTCGTGTATGGGCGCGCTCGCCCAGCGGCGCAGGGCCTCGTCGTCGTACAGCGCCGCCAGGACGGGCGCGTCCTCGGGCGCCCAGGGACGCAGGGTGAGCGGAGGGGCTGTCAGCTGGACCGGGGTGATCGGAACGGTGTGCATGGCGCGAGCGTACGCGCGCCCGCGCCAACTGCCGTCAGAACAGGCTCAGTAGGGCCTCCGCCGGGTCGGTGAGGGTGGTGTCGGGGCCGGGGAGGGGAGTTCGAACCAGACCGTCTTGCCGCGGGGGTGCGGCGGGAGCCCCAGGCCGCGCTGAGGAGGCCGACGAGCTGGAGGCCGCGGCCGCCCTCGTCGGTGTCGCGGGCGCGGCGGCGCCGGGGCTGGACCAGGCCGGAGTCCCATACCTCGCAGACCAGGGTGCGGTCGAGGAGGAGACGGAGTCTGATCTCTCCCTCGCCGTATCGCAGCGCGTTGGTGACCAGCTCGCTGACCAGGAGTTCCGTGGTGTCGACCAGCGGCTCCAGGTCCCAGGCCAGGAGCTGCGCGCGGGCGTACTCACGGGCCCGGCCCACACTGCGGGGTTCGCGGGGCAGGGTCCAGTCGCCGACGGACTCGGCGGGCAGGCCCTGGACGCGGGCCATCAGCAGGGCGATGTCGTCCTCGCCGTGATGGGTGTCGAGGGTGTTGAGGACGTGGTCGCAGACGTCCTCCAGGGGGCGGAGGGTCCGTGAGGGCGTTCACGAACGCCTGGAGGCCCTCGTCGAGGGGTGGTCGCGGCTTTCGACCAGTCCGTCCGTGTAGAGCGCGAGCAGGGCGCCTTCGGGCAGTTCGACCTCCACCTCCTCGAAGGGTTCGCCGCCGACACCGAGCGGCAGCCCCGGGGGACGTCGAGCATCAGCGCCTGCTCGCCCGGTTCGACCAGGACGGGCGGCAGATGGCCCGCGTTGGCGAACGTGCAGCGCCTGGTCACCGAGTCGTAGACGGCGTACACGCAGGTCGCCAGGTACACCTCGGACAGATCGGCCTCGCGGGGGCGCCGGGCGGCCCTGGTGGCCTGCTGGATACCTCCGGGCGCGCCCAGACCGCGGGCGATCTCGTCCAACTGGGAGAGCACCTCGGCGGGTTCCAGGTCGAGCTGGGCCAGGGTCCTTACGGCGGTGCGCAGTTCACCCATGGCGACGGCGGCGCGCAGTCCGCGCCCCATGACGTCGCCGACGACCAGCGCGGTGCGGTGGCCGGGCAGTTCTATGACGTCGAACCAGTCGCCGCCGACCTCACTGGGCCGGCCGGTGGCCACATTGCCGGGCAGATAGCGGCAGGCGATGTCCAGGCCGGACGCCTCGGGATCGCCGGGCGGCAGCAGGGACCGCTGCAATATCAACGCGCGTTCGTGCTCACGCCGGTAGAGACGCGCGTTGTCGATACAGACGGCGGCGCGCGTGGCCAGCTCCACCGCGAGATCGCGGTCGCGGTCGCCGAACGGCTCACTGCCCTTGGTACGGGCGAACTGGGCCAGTCCCACGACCGTGTCGTGGGCGACCATCGGCACGGCGAGCGTGGACTGCACCAGACCGCCCTCGCCGCCGGGGACGCTCTGCGGGCGGCCCGTGCGCAGGGCGTCCGCGCAGGGCGAGTTGAACGGGTAGTGGTGGACGGCGCCCAGCTTCACCGGCTCCCCGGTGACACTGAACGGCGCGTCGGACACGGCGCTGGCGAAGGCGACACGGCGTACCTCCGCGCTGCCGTCGGCGAGGCCCGGCGGGGTCTCGTCGCCGGCCAGCAGCCCCTGGTAGAGGTCGACGGTGGCCAGGTCGCAGAAGCCGGGCACGACGACGTCGAGGAGTTCGCGGGCGGTGGTCTCCAGGTCCAGGGAGTTGCCGATCCGGGCGCCCGCGTCGTTGAGGAGGGCGAGATTGCGCCGTGCGGCGGCGGCCTCACGGGCGGCGGCGCGGCGGGCGGTGATGTCGGTTCCGAGCCAGGCGACGCCGATGGGCCGGCCGCTGCCGCTGTGCACGCGGTACAGGTTGATGGACCAGTGCCGGCGCTCCTCGTGACCCGGCACGAAGCCGGTGACGTGCATGTCCGTGATGGAGTCGCCGGTCTCCAGTACCCGGCGCAGGGTCGCGACGACCCGGTCCGCCTCGCCGCGCGGCAGATAGTCGTGCACTCCTTGCCCCGGTGGTCGTCCGGGGAGCCGCCGAAGGTGGACGCGAACCGCTGGTTGGCGCGGCGTACCCGCAGGTCGGGGTCGATCAGCAGGAAACCGAACGGAGATTGGCCGAAAATCGCCTGCGAGGCGGCGAGGTCGGTCTCGATCTGGCGCAGCGTGCGGACGTCGACGACGATGCAGACGGCGGCCTTCTCGCCCTCCTCGGTCCGCGTCGGCATCACATAGACCTCGGCGACGCCGTCCCGGTCGCGCTCGTCCGCCGCCAGTCCGGCCGGCAGCCGGAACGGCACCACCCCGGTCCACTCACGGCCGTCGAGGATCTCGGCCATCTTGCGCTGGCCGCGCTCCCGCCGGACGGGTTCGATGAACGCCTCGATGGGATCCATGCCGAGGGCCCGCTCGGCGGGAATGCCGAAGATCTGCTCCGCGCGCAGGCTCCACTGGTCCACCAGCCCGTCCGCGCCGATGGAGAAGGACGCGACCTTGATGTAGTCGTAGATCGAGCCGGGCGGACTGCTCTGCCACATCGCGTCGGCGGACGGAGCATCGCCTGAGAAGAGGCCGTCCGCGGCCTCTCGCCTCGTGCCACCCGACGAGTCCTCGGACTCCGTGGCCTTCGCTGGTATCTCGCTCACGCGAACCGTCCCCTCCAGCTCACCGCGTCCGGCACCGGTCACCGGGGCGGCTGCCCGCAGTATCCAGCACTACGGCGCCGCACAACACGGTGTTCACGATCACAGCACGGTCCCGATGCTTTTCGGTCCGCGCCGTGAGAACACTTCCAGTCTTCTAACCAGCGGACACGTCGTCGAACCCCCTCTTCGGCAACCTCCCGGACCGGGCATCCGCCACTCGACGGAAACGGCGGGCGCGTACACCGTGAACGGTCGTGCGAGGGCTCAGCTCGGCACCGTGAGTTCGAACCATACGGTCTTGCCGGCGGCCCCCGGCCGGGTGCCCCAGCGGCGCGAAGCGGAGGCCAGCAGCTGCAAACCGCGTCCGCTCTCGTCCTCGGGCCGGGCGGCACGCTCGTGCGGCGGGTCGGGGAGCGGGTCGGAGACCTCCACCAGAAGGACGCCGGAGTGGTCGGAAGGACGGGTCAGACGTACGCCGATGGGGCCGGTGGCGTGCCGCAGGGCATTGGTCACCAGCTCGCTGACCAGCAGCGCGGCAAGATCACCGACACTGTCGAGGTCCCACAGGCGCAGTTGGTCCCGGACGGCGGAGCGGGCGCCGCGCACCGTCCCGGGGTCGGCGGAGAAGGTCCACGCGGCGTAGTCGCCGTCGGTGTCGATCACGCGGATCACGTCCCGGCCGAAGGGTTCCGCCCATGTCCTGCTTCATGGGGTCAAGGGGCCCATACCCGATATACCGGACGGATTACCGCACCGGGCAGCGCATGGTGGCATGTGCGGCGCGGGAAGGCGCTCGGAGGGGGCTTGGAGGGCGCTCGGAGGGGGCCCACATTCCGTCACCCCTGCCTCCGTGCGCCGGAGTCGCGCCTCACGCGTGCCCCTCGGACCGACGTGGACGAGGGTGTCCCGGACGGCCGGCACATCGTGTGCGAGCCAGTCGACGTCCCAGATCCGGTCAGGGGTGAGCCAGCGCAGTTCGTCGTGGTCCTCGAGGGGCCGGGGCGCGGGAGATCCGGGGCGCAGCCGCGCGGTCCACACCCGCATCACGTACGGCGTGCGCAGCGGCCACTCCCCGGTACGCGCTCCACGGCCTCGGCGTCGACGCCGAGTTCCTCGCGCAACTCCCGTACGACGGCGGCGTCCGGGGCCTCTCCGGGCTCGACCTTGCCGCCGGGCAGCTCCCAGCGCCCGGCCAGTTCGGCGGGGGCGCTCCGGCGGGCGGCGAGCAGCCGTCCCTCGTGCCACAGGGCCGCGCCGACCACCACGATCCGTTCGCTCATGCGCCGGAGCCTACGGGAGGCGGGCGGGGCGGGCCGGGTCAGTCCGCGGGCGTCCCGTTCTGGCCGATCCGCTCGACCCAGTAGAGCCGCTTGTGTCCGCGCCCGTCGAGGCTGTCCGCGATCTTCTCGGCCTCGGCACGGGTCGCGTACCGGCCCACCCGGTAGCGATTGCCGTTGTCGTCCTGGCGCACGACGAGCCAGGGAAGAGTCACCGTGCCGTCGTTCATCGCTCCCTCCGCTTCCCGTCCGCGGCCGGTGCCGCGCCCCGCCCGATAACGAAACCCCAGTCCGCATATGCCCGAGCCTACGCCTTACCTTCACTGAGCGAATACGGCTTTGCACAAAGAGGCACGCAACCAGCCAGAACGCAGGGGGCGCACGGTGGCGGATGCGCCGTGCGGGAAGGCTGACGCGTCCGGTCAGCGGCATACCGCCGGATACGCCGCACTCCGGGGGCGACCTGGGAGAACGGCCAGATTGCTACGGCGCCGGGGCGCGCGTGCGGTGGGCGGTACGCCGGAGCAGGGGCGGGGCGGGGGCGTGGAACGGCGCGCGAAGGCGCGCGGGGATCATCCGGAGGGGTCCGGGCGGGAGCGTTGAGGCCCGGGGCCGGACGTGGGCCGAGACGGGAGCGTTGAGGCCCGAGGCCGGACGTGGGCCGAGGCAGGGACGTTGAGACCCGAGGCCGGACGTGGGCCGAGGCAGGGACGTTGAGACCCGAGGCCGGACGTAGGCCGAGGCAGGGACGTTGAGACCCGAGGCCGGACGTAGGCCGAGGCAGGGACGTTGAGACCCGAGGCCGGACGTAGGCCGAGGCAGGGACGTTGAGACCCGAGGCCGGACGTAGGCCGAGGCAGGGACGGCTCGGCTCCACCGGCGGGGTGCCGATCGCCGCGTGGCCGCGCGGGGAGCGCATGGGGGCGCCGGCGGCGGCGCCAGCCGGCCGGCAGTGCGCGAAGCCCTCCGTCAGGCGGCAACCGGCACGCGGCGGACGGCAGTCCGGGGACCGGGCACGGCAATCCGACGGCCGGGCACGGCAGTCCGAGGGCCGACGGCCGGGCACGCCGGCCTGGGGGCCGACGGCCGGACCCGTCACGGAACACTCCGAGGCGCGGGAGGCGCGGCGGAGCCCCGTGCGCTACTTCACCGGCAGGTGGTACGCGGCCCGGTACCGGTCCGCCGGGATGACCACGTCCGCCGTCTCGACGGGCTGCCCCGAGGCGAAGTAGGTGCGCTGGATGACCAGGACGACATGTCCGGGGACGCCGCCCAGCAGCACCAGTTCCTCGGCGAGTCCGGGGCGGGCGCCGACCTCCTCCGTGACGTTGTCCACGATCACGTCGATGGCGCGCATGCGCTCGACGACCCCCATGCCGCCCAGCGGCCCCTCCTCGGGCAGCATCACGGGGTGCGGCCGGTGAGGGCGAGCGGCTCCCAGGAGGTGGAGAGCATCATCGGCTCGCCCGCCTCCCGGAAGAGATACCGGGTACGCATCACGCGGCCGCCGGGCTCGATACCGAGCCGCTCGGCGATGGCACCGCCCGCCTCGGCCTGCTCGCTGCTCGACTCCCAGGTGCCCCGGACACCGGCGTCGGCCTGCTCCTGACGGAACGGCGTGGCCCCACGCTCCGGACGGAACCCGGAGCGGGCGACCCGCCGGGGCACCGGCCGCTCACGCACATACGTCCCCGAGCCGGAGCGGCCCTCGACCAGCCCCTCGGCCATGAGTACCTTGCGCGCCTCCAGCGCGACCGTGTCCGAGACGCCGTACTCCTCGCGGATCCTCGCCTGCGAGGGAGCCGCGTATGCGGCGGCAGTCGGCCGTCGACGATCTTCTTGCGGAGATCACCCGCGACACGCAGGTACGCCGGCTGCTCACCGAATGTCACGGGCCACTCCCATCAGGTTGTACAGACAGCAACAGCGTGGCAACCGTAGGTTGTGCCAGGCAAGCGAAGGCCAAAGATTCACTCGATGTGATGACAAAGGCGCGGTGAGGGCTTTACCCAGGCACTTTCTCCCCGCTGTGGCGGTCCTCACACCTTCAGCTCACCGCTTCCGGTGTCGCGCTCGCGCGGCTCCTCATCCGTCGGCGGTGTGGTGGCCAGCCCCAGTGCCTCGCGTGCGGTGACGGACTCGAGGGGTCGATCAGCTCCCAGCCCTTCACCTCGTGCTGGTAGTAGGCGCGGACGTCGGTGGCGTCGGCCGCCTTCCCCACTCCTCGCGGGCCTTGTCCAACTGGGCGGCCAGGTCCGACATCTCCCGCTCCGCGCCGGCCGGCCACGTGTGCGCGCGCAACAGCCTCACCTGCTCGGCGAGGGTCTCCTCGACCCGCCCCGCCCACTCCTGTCGTCCGTCAGATCCTCGTCGGGGTACTCCATGCCGGGTGCGTCCTCCAGCACGGGGTCGAGCCCTCCACGGCTTCCAGATAGGCCAACTGGTGTGCGTCGAGGGTGGTCTCGTCCCGGCGCAGCGACCCGGTGAGGGTGTCGCGGGCGTCCTCCCCGAAGAGGATGCAGGGGATCTCACGGTCGCCCACGTTCCAGCTCTGCCGGGACGGGAGCAGGTAGTAGACCTCCACCTCGGGGGCAGCGCCCAGGTGTCCATGACGTACGCGTCCCGAAGGTCGTAGCACCGCTCCTCGGCGATGTCGGTGAGGCCGTCCTCGCCCGGATAGCGGCCGTCGGGGAGCGGGACGACGGCGAAGACCTCGCCGTTGTGCGGCCGCGCGCAGGGCACCCGGTCCACGTCGACGGTCCAGCCCTCCAGACCGCCGGGCGAGTCGAAGCAGTCGCCCTTGGCCAGCGTGAGGACGCCGTCGGCGCGCGTCGCGTCCTTGACGCCCTCCCAGAAGCCTGCCACGGCACCCGTGGCGAGGGCGGTCGCCCACAGTGCGAGCCCGAGCGACGACAGCACGGTTCCGGCGATCGCCATCCCCGCCCCCGCTCTCCGCGCCGCTTGATCTGCCACAGCGCGACCAGTCCCAGCACCAGCCCGACGGCCGGCACCAGGCACAGCACGCCGAACACGAGCGCGGCGACCGCGAGAGCGTTGACGGCGGCCGGGGCCGGGGGCCGTACGGCCCGTAGAGCCCGTACGGAGCGAACCCGGGCTGTCCGCCGTAGGTGAACTGCGGCGGCGGGTAAGGCCCTTGGCCCGGGACGGCGGGCTGCTGCCCCGGTGGGACCCGGGGTTCCTGCGAAGGGCCGTGGGGCGGCGGAGGTATGGACACCGCCGCATCGTACGGGCGGGTCAGGACACTCCAGGACCCCGGCATCGCCATCCCCATCACCGCCGACCACCGCGAAACGGGTCCGGCGCACATCAAACGCACGGAGTGCCGTTAACATGTGCGGACTTATAACGACGACCAGATCATCCGATCTTCACCCTTAAGACCAGGCAGTGGACACCAGACCACGTCGAATACCGGCGCGCATACGTCAGCCGCGAGCCATGCTGTGGGCAGCGGCGGGCGTGGCAACCCTCGGCTTCCTCATCGCCCTGGAACGGGCCGCGCGCGGCTACGGCATGCCGGGGCCGGTCACCCACCAGACACGCGAGCTGCTCTTCGCCCCCGACTCGGGGCCACTGCTGTACGCCGGTCTGGCGCTGTCGATGGTGGTGCTCACCTGGCGGCAGCGGCTCGTCGCCGCGGGCGCCGCGATCGGTATCGACGTTCTCTTCCTGCTGGTGCGGTGGGCGGCCGGCGCGGAACAGAACTTCGGGAACGGCGCGTTGTGGGTGGTCCTCGGTATCGCGGTCGTCGCCGTCACGCGCCGTACCGGGGCGGAGCGCCTGCTGCTGCTCAAGGGCACCGGTCTCGGCCTGCTCCTGGTGGCCGGCCACAAGACGGGCGACACCTGGCTGCTCATCACGTCGAAGACCCGCCCGACCGTGCTCGACCCCTATGTGGCGACCGCCGATCACGCGCTGGGCGACCCGTCGTGGCTGGCCGGCCGGATCGTCGAGGCGACGGAACCGGTCGGGCCGCTCGTCCTGCACCTGGTCTACGGCCAGCTCCCGCTGGCGGCGGCGCTCGTCGGCCTGTACCAGCTCCGCCGCGTGGCGGTCGAACGCCGCTTCCCGGCCCACCACCTGGTCCGCACCTTCCTGGTGATCGGCCTGCTCGGACCGGCCTGCTACATGCTCTTCCCGGTCGTCGGCCCGGTCTACGCCTACGGCGCCGACGGCGGCGCCTGGGCGGCGGCCGCGGTGTGGCCGGACACCCTGCCGACGATCGGCGTCCCGCTCCCGATCCCGTTCGACGGGATCACCCCGCGCAACTGCATGCCCAGTCTGCACACGGCGTGGGCCACCACGCTCTTCATCCACTCCCGCAAGGGCTCACGGGCGATGCGCCACGCGGGCACGTTCTGGCTGGTCGCCACCCTCTCGGCGACGCTCGGCTTCGGCTACCACTACGGCGTCGACCTCCTCGCCGGCGTGGTGTTCGCCCTCACGGTCGAGGCGGCGATGCGCGCCCTCGCCCGCGGCTGGGACCGCCCGGCGGGCCTGCTGGTCGCCTACGGCACGACGGTCTTCACCGCACTGCTCCTGTCGTACCGCTACCTGCCGACGGAGATGGCCGCCCACCCCTGGCTCTTCGGCCCGCTGCTCCTCCTGTCGACGGCCTCGGTGATCCACACCTACCTGCGCACCACAGCCCCGTGGAACCCAAACCCCGCACCACCCCACCACCCGAATCCCCACCCCGAACCCGCCTGATCCGGCCACCGAAACCAAAGAGAGCTAAGGCGGCCCATACGAATCGCCACCTCACCCAGTTCGAACGCCGAGGCATACCTGCCGACACCGAGGACAGACAGAGCTGACGCAACCCCAGCGGCACGATCCCGAGCGGCGGTGCGACGCGGGAACGCAGCGCTTCACAACGGCCAGGCGGCCAGCAGATCACCGGGACCGTAGAAGGCATCGAGCCCCGCGCAGTCGAACCCGCTGCGCGAAACCGCCACAACGGGGACGGGTTCGCCGGTGAGGGCGGCCCGGTGCCGGTGGAGGGCTGCCAGGTCGTACCGATCGAAGGGGACTGCTCCAGCCACTTGACAGAGCCGACGAAAAGCAACTCCTTGGCAATGGGCGCGCGGTCCGCCCCGACGATGTCGATCTCGACGTCGTTGGCGCGCGTCCAATAGCCACCCACTGCGGGGGCCGCGGGAAGCCTGTCGTCGGGCAACAGCCGGGCCAGGGCCTCACGGACCAGGGGCTCAACGGCCCGGCCGCGCCAACTAGTCCAGTTCTCCCGGATACGCGCCAAGGTCAGGTCGCCCCGTCCCCGCTCGATCTCTTCCATGGACGGACCGAGCAGGTGCAGCCAGAAGCGCAGGTAGGGATCGGCCACCCGGTAGCGGCGATCCCTCGAGGGACGCGTCGACACGGGCAGCTCCGCTGCGACGATCCGCTTGTCCGTGAGCAACTCCAGGGCGCGCTGCAGCAGGGTGGCCCCGATGCCGCCGGCCGCACGGGCGATGTTGGTGAAGGTCCGCTCGCCACTGCCGATGGCCGCAAGCACGGTGCGCCCCTGCGCCTGAGGGGGAATTCGGCAGCCAGCGAGCGTTCAGCCGACACCAGCAGGGCCGAGACCGGGTCGCTCAGCGCCTCGCCGAGGAAGTCCCACAGTCCCGCGCCGCGCGACCACTCCGCGCAGATCAGCGGCAGCCCGCCGGTGACCAGTGCGGCATCGAAGGCTTCCGCCGGTTCCAGTCCGAGCATCCGCCCCACCTCAGCGGGGTTGAGGGCCCCAGCACCATCTCCCGGCCCCGCTGGTGAAAGGGGCGCCCATAGCTGTTCAGGGCCTCCATCATCGACAGGTCGGAGCCGATGAGGACCAACAGCACCGGCTTGGTCTCCAGCACCCGGTCCCAGGCCCGCTGCAGCATCCTCGAAGGCGCCATCGGCGTCCATCAGGTACGGCACCTCGTCGATGACCAGCACGCTGGTCCGGTCGGTGGGCAGCGCCGCCGCCAGCACATCGAAGGCGGCGTCCCAGCTCTCCGGCCGAGCCGCGGCCACGAGCCGCGCCATCGGCAGCGTCGACGCCTCAGCGTCCCGGGCAAGGCGTGCAAGATCGTCCCCAGGGGACGCGCCGGTAGCCGCGTAGAAGAGGAACAGGGCCCCGGAGCGCTCCGCGAACCGCTCGACCAGCCGCGACTTTCCCACCCGCCGCCGCCCACGCAACATCACACACCGCCCGGGCCGCTCCCCGCCGGCCCCCGCCGCCACCTTCCGCAGCTCCCGCTCCAACGTCGCCAGCTCCTGCCGACGTCCCACGAAGTCCACCATGAGTCACCTCACATATATGTTACTAACTTGAATGTTAGCAACACACCAGTTAGCTCCCTCCATAAATGACTCGGGCGAGCCCAGCCCCTGCGGTTTCTGATCGCTCCATCCCGATCACGGCCGAAGCGGCGTGGCGAGGAAACAGACGGGGACCGAGTTCTCCGTGGCGCTCAACCACGACAAGGGGTACCTCAGCAATGTCGAGCGCGGGGAGCGTTCCGCGTCCCCGAACTACTCGGCGGTGCGACGCCTTCCTTGGCGCAAACGGCGAGCTGGGGCGTCTGGCCGTCCGCTCCGAGAGCGACTCTGACGCGACAGAAAACCCCGCCGTCCCGAGCCTCTGGCCCGTCGGGCGCCGGGCGGTCCTTTCAGCGGGTACAGGAGCACTGCTCGACCTCGCGCCTGAAGCTCGGCAGCCAGGCACCCGCTGCCGCCGACCCGCTTCTCCCCTTCTTCCGCACGCAATGTGACCAGATGCGAAATCTCGGCCAGTCCACCGCGCCGAAAGTCCCTATGCCCCTGTTGGAGACGCAGGCGCGGATGGTCGCCGCGCTGGCCGTCGGCGCTCCGACCTCCACTCGTGGCCCCGCACTCCTTCTCGCCTCGCGGTTCGCAGAGTTCACTGACGGGATGGCCCAAGAGGCCGGGGACAGCAGCGCGGCGCTCGGCTGGACCGGTGAGGCCACCGAACTGGCGCCCGCCGGGGGCGATCCGCATCTCGGTTCCTATGCGCTCGTGCGCCATGCCCTTGTCCCGCTCTACAGCGGGGACGCCGCGGCCACCATCGCCCCGGCACACCGGGCCCAAAGCAGTAAGCGACGTTGGCTCCTCGAGCCGCCCGGCCGCCGGACTGCCCGACCGCCTTTCGGCATCCCACGATCCGACGGCGCCCTCTGTTCCCCGCCCGACGGGCCGCACCAGGCTCCCGGCTTCCTCGGACTACCCCGCAACCAATGAGGCGATAGGCGGCGCACCTCCATCCGTACGTACTTCGGTCTTCGTCAACTACCGCACGGGCAACGTGGAAAACGCCGCGCGCGGTCGTGGCCACCGGCCACCGCCTGCACCGCCGCGTCCCGCTCACCCCGCCTCATGTGCCCCCTTCTGGGGCAAGCCCTGCATCGCTCCGGCCCCGGACAGACTGCCCGTCCGGGGCCAATGTCACATGCGAAGCAACGCTGGTAGCGGACTCGCGAGGGCTGTTCAGCACCGGCATCAGACGTTGAAGCGGAACTCCACCACGTCGCCGTCCTGCATCACGTAGTCCTTGCCCTCCATGCGGGCCTTGCCCTTGGCGCGGGCTTCGGCTACCGAGCCTGTTTCGACCAGGTCGGCGAAGGAGATGACCTCCGCCTTGATGAAGCCCTTCTGGAAGTCCGTGTGGATGACGCCCGCTGCCTCGGGGGCGGTGGCGCCCTTCTTGATGGTCCAGGCGCGGGATTCCTTGGGGCCGGCCGTCAGGTAGGTCTGCAGGCCGAGGGTGCGGAAGCCGACGTGGGCGAGGGTGGCGAGGCCGGGCTCCGCGGCGCCGACCGACTCCAGGAGTTCCATCGCGTCCTCCTCGTCCAGCTCGGCGAGGTCCGCCTCCAGCTTGGCGTTGAGGAAGATCGCCTCGGCGGGGGCGACCAGGGCGCGCTGCTCGTTCTTGAAGTCCTCGTCGGTCAGCTCGTCCTCGTCGACGTTGAAGACGTAGAGGAACGGCTTCGTCGTGAGGAGGTGCAGGTCGTGGAGGAGCTCCGCGCGCTCGGTGTTCTGGACGATGCCCTGGGAGAAGAGGGTGTCGCCCTTCTCGAGGATCTCCTTGGCCTCCTCGACCGCCGTGACCTTCGGCGCGATGTCCTTCTTGATCCGCGACTCCTTCTGGAGGCGCGGGAGGACCTTCTCGATGGTCTGGAGGTCGGCGAGGATCAGCTCGGTGTTGATCGTCTCGATGTCGTCCTTGGGCGAGACCTTGCCGTCGACATGTACGACGTTCTCGTCCTGGAAAGCGCGGATGACCTGGCAGATCGCGTCGGACTCGCGGATGTTCGCGAGGAACTTGTTGCCGAGGCCCTCACCCTCCGACGCGCCGCGCACGATGCCGGCGATGTCCACGAAGTCGACCGTGGCGGGGAGGATCCGCTGGGAGCCGAAGATCTCCGCCAGCTTGGTGAGGCGGGGGTCGGGGACACCGACCACGCCGACGTTCGGCTCGATCGTGGCGAACGGGTAGTTGGCCGCCAGCACGTCGTTCTTGGTCAGGGCGTTGAACAGGGTCGACTTGCCGACATTCGGCAGACCGACGATTCCGATCGTGAGCGACACGTTGCGACTTCCCGTACATGAGGATGGGGGACGAGGACCGATCCACCAGTCTACGGCGTGCCCGCTCGCGCCCTCGGCGATGTGCCGAACCTCCGGTCCGGCACCGATCACCGGCGTGTTCGACATGCCGTTCGGCACATAAAACGACCTAGGTTGGTCCAGTGGAGCAACCCAGGACGCCACCCACGCGGCACGGACGGTACGGCCCCCGGAGCGGGAGGCCGCCGCTGCCTTCGCAGGCGAGGCGGGCGGCAGCCGGCGGGACCGCGCAGTCACGGCACCCGCGCCCCGCCCGCCCCGCGCGGGCGCCGGGGCGCCGGCCCGCTCCCCGCGCGCCACCGCCCGGCGGCTGCCCAACCCGCGGCTCACCGGACTGGGCTCGGGCCTCTTCTGCGGGCTGGTGATGCTCGTACTCGGACTGCTGACCGAGGCGCTGTTCGGCTCGTCCCCGACCGTGTACGGCGTGCTCTTCCTGCCGGTGAGCGCGCTGACCGCGCTGTGGGCGAGGGACGGGGATCTGCTCATCGCGCCCGTCGTCGTACCGATCGCCTTCGCCGTGGGGCTGGTCCCGGTCGCCGACCTCGGCAGCGGGACCCTCGAGGGACTGATGGGGATGGTGACGGGCCTCGCCACCCAGGCCGGGTGGCTGTACGGCGGGACGCTGGCCGCAGGGGTGATCGTGCTGGTCCGCAGGGTGCGCCGGGTGCGCCGGGCCAACCGGCGCACCGCGCGGAACAGTCCCCGCCCCTGACGGCGCTCAGGCGCCGCTGGCCGCGCGCATCGCCGCGCCGACGATGCCGGCGTTGTTCTGCAGCTGGGCCGGGACGATCTCGGCCTTGATGCCGTGGATCTGGTCCAGGAACTTGTGGGACTTGCGGCTGACACCGCCGCCGATGATGAACAGCTCGGGCGAGAACAGCATCTCCACATGGGCCAGGTACTTCCGCACCCGGTGCGCCCACTCCTCCCACGACAGGTCGTGGTCCTCCTTGGCCTTGCTGGAGGCCCGCTTCTCGGCCTCGTGGCCGTGCAGCTCCAGATGGCCGAGCTCGCTGTTGGGGACGAGGACGCCGTCCACGAAGAGGGCGCTGCCGATTCCGGTGCCGAAGGTCAGCAGGATCACCGTGCCCCGGTGGTGGCGTCCGGCGCCGAAGTGCATCTCGGCGACGCCGGCCGCGTCCGCGTCGTTCACCACCGTCACCGGCAGGCCGCCCAGCCGGTCGCCGAGCAGCACGCGCGCGTCGGTGTCGACCCAGCTCTTGTCGACGTTGGCCGCCGTACGGATCATGGAGCCGCCCGTGACGACGCCCGGGAAGGTGACCCCGACCGGCCCGGTCCAGCCGAAGTGGTCGACGACCTCCTTCACGCCGTCGGCCACCGCGTCGGGCGTCGAGGGTGCGGGGTGAGCACCTTGCAGCGCTCCTGCGCCAGGTCCCCTTGTCCAGGTCCACCGGGGCACCCTTGATCCCGGAACCGCCGATGTCCACACCGAAGATCTGCATGGCCCTACGTTACGACGGACGACGGACGGTCACGCGAGGCAGTCCGCGTGACCGTCACCGCCGCTCCACGGTCACTTCGCCGAGTCGGTCCCGGCGCCGCCGCGCTCGGCGACCAGGGTGGCCGCCTCCTCGCGCAGGTCGCGGCGGAGCTCCTTGGGCAGCGAGAACACGATGGACTCCTCGGCGGCCTTGACGATCTCGACGTCCTCGAAGCCGCGCGCCGACAGCCATTCGAGCACCTGCTCGACCAGGATGTCGGGCACGGAGGCACCCGAGGTGACGCCGACCGTGCTGACGCCGTCGAGCCAGCTCTCGTCGATCTCGTCGGCGAAGTCGACCAGGTACGCCTCGCGGGCGCCGGCCAGCTTGGCGACCTCGACGAGCCGCACGGAGTTGGAGGAGTTGCGGGAGCCGACCACGATCACCAGTTCCGCCTCGGCGCCCATCTGCTTGACCGCGAGCTGGCGGTTCTGCGTGGCGTAGCAGATGTCGTCGCTGGGCGGCGAGATGAGCTGGGGAACTTCTCCTTGAGAGCGTCGACGGTCTCCATGGTCTCGTCGACGGAGAGGGTGGTCTGGGAGAGCCAGACGACCTTGGAGGGGTCGCGGACCTCGACCTTGGCCACGTCGCCGGGGCCGTCGACCAGCTGGATGTGGTCGGGGGCCTCGCCGGAGGTGCCGATGACCTCCTCGTGGCCCTCATGGCCGATCAGAAGGATGTCGTAGTCGTCGTTCGCGAAGCGGACGGCTTCCTTGTGGACCTTGGTGACGAGCGGGCAGGTGGCGTCGATGGTGGCGAGGCGGCCACGCTCGGCCTCCTCGTGGACGACGGGGGCGACGCCGTGCGCGGAGAACATGACGATGTTGCCCGGCGGCACCTCCTCCGTCTGTTCGACGAAGATCGCACCCTTCCTCTCCAGGGTCTGCACGACGTACTTGTTGTGCACGATCTCGTGCCGGACGTAGACGGGGCCCCGTACTGCTCCAGGGCCTTCTCGACGGCGATCACGGCGCGGTCCACACCCGCGCAGTAGCCACGGGGGCGGCGAGCAGGACACGGCGGCCAGACGAAGCGGTCATGCGTCCCATCGTAAGGCGCCGCCGGGGCCCGGTCACGGTGCGTTGTCAGTGGGGCGCACTACTCTCGCGTGCATGGCTCTCAACACGTCCGCGGAAGCGCCGCTGCCCGTCGGCGAGGTGTCACGGCTGATCGGAGGCTGGATCGACCGGCTCGGCGCGGTATGGGTCGAGGGGCAGATCACCCAGCTGTCCCGGCGGCCGGGCGCCGGGGTGGTGTTCCTGACGCTGCGCGACCCGTCGCACGACATCTCCGTGGGCGTGACCTGCTACCGGCAGGTGTTCGACGCCGTCGCGGACGTGGTGAGCGAGGGCGCGCGGGTGGTGGTGCACTGCAAGCCGGAGTGGTACGCGCCGCGCGGGCAGCTCTCGCTGAGGGCCGCCGAGATCAAGCCGGTGGGGGTCGGGGAGCTGCTGGCGCGGCTGGAGCAGCTGAAGAAGTCGCTCGCGCGGGAGGGTCTGTTCGCGCCGGAGCGGAAGAAGCCGCTGCCGTTCCTGCCGCAGCTGATCGGGCTGGTGTGCGGGCGGGCGTCGGCGGCGGAGCGGGATGTGCTGGAGAACGCGCGGCACCGGTGGCCGGCCGTGCGCTTCGAGGTGCGCAATGTGCCCGTGCAGGGGTGCACGCGGTGCCGCAGGTCGTGCAGGCCGTGAAGGAGCTCGACGCGATCGACGGCGTGGACGTGATCATCGTCGCGCGCGGCGGCGGCAGCGTGGAGGATCTGCTGCCGTTCTCCGACGAGCAGCTGGTGCGGGCGGTGGCGGCGTGCCGTACGCCGGTCGTCTCGGCGATCGGGCACGAGCCGGACAATCCGCTCCTCGACCATGTCGCCGATCTGCGGGCCTCCACGCCGACCGACGCCGCCAAGAAGGTGGTGCCGGACGTCGGCGAGGAGTACGAGCGGGTGCGGATGCTGCGCGACCGTGCCCGGCGCTGTGTCCAGGGGCTGCTGGACCGGGAGGAGCGGGGGCTGGCGCACACGCTGGCCCGGCCCTCGATACAGGACCCGCACCGGATGCTCGACGCCCGCGCGCAGGAGGTGACGGCGCTGCTGGAGCGGGGCCGGCGCACCCTGCGGCACCAGCTGGACCGGGCCGACTCCGAGCTGACGCACACCCACGCGCGGGTGGTGGCCCTCTCCCCGCCGCGACGCTGAACCGGGGGTACGCGGTGCTCCAGCGGGCGGACGGGCACGCGGTGCGCGGGCCGGACGAGGTGGAGGCCGGTGAGGCGTTGCGGGCGCGGGTGTCCGAGGGCGAGTTCACTGTCCGAGTCGATGTTTAGGGTGGGCGGATGACCAGCAAGACGGAGCAGACGGCGGCGGCGGCCGAGGCCCTCGGGTACGAGCAGGCGCGGGACGAGCTGATCGAGGTCGTACGGCGGCTGGAGGCGGGCGGGACGACGCTGGAGGAGTCCCTCGCGCTCTGGGAGCGGGGCGAGGAGCTGGCCAAGGTGTGCCGGCGCTGGCTGGACGGGGCGCGGGCCCGGCTGGACGCGGCGCTCGCGGAGGAAGAGGAAGGAGACGGCGACGGGCTGTGAAGCGGATCACCGGGATCCAGATTTAGTTGAGAGTTGAACTTCATAGGCGTACCGTCGGACGTGCCAACCGGTCCGTGGTTCCTACACGGACAGACGGGCCGACGATCCCCAAGAAGGTTCACGCATGTCTCTCGCCCTTGACCCCGCCGCCCAGGACCTGCTGTTCCGTGAGGCGCGCAGCGCCAACACGTTCACCGACGAGCCGGTGACCGACGAGCAGGTGCGGGCGATCTACGACCTGGTCAAGTACGGTCCCACCGCCATGAACCAGTCGCCGCTGCGCGTCACCCTGGTCCGCTCCGCCGAGGCCCGTGAGCGTCTCGTCCCGCACATGGCCGAGGGCAACCGGACCAAGACGGCCACCGCCCCGCTGGTCGCGATCCTCTCCGCGGACAACGAGTTCCACGAGGAGTTGCCGCACCTCTTCCCGCACTTCCCGCAGGCCAAGGACGCCGTCTTCAGCGAGCGCCCGGTGCGGGAGAGCTCCGCGGCGCTGAACGCCGGTCTCCAGGCCGCCTACTTCATCGTCGGCGTGCGCGCCGCCGGTCTGGCCGCCGGTCCGATGTCCGGCTTCGACTACGAGGGCGTCCGCAAGGAGTTCCTCGACGACGACCACACCCCGCTGATGATCGTCAACATCGGCCGTCCCGGCCAGGACGCCTGGTACCCGCGCTCTCCGCGACTGGAGTACGAGCAGGTCGTCACGTCCGTCTGAGTCCGGACGGACACACGGAGAGCAGGGCCCCGCCGGATCACCGATCCGGCGGGGCCCTGCTCCGTTCACTCCGTGCGGAGCGCCTCGGCCATCTTCGTCAGCTCGCCGAGCGATGCCGTGCCGGTGACCACGGTGGTCGCGCCCTCGGTGCCCTCCAGCACCAGCGCGTCGTAGTGGTCGCCCTCGTAGCGCGTCCAGGTCTGCCCGTCGATCCGCTGCGTCGACCCGGTCTTCTCGGCGCCCTGCGTCTTGTCGTCGATGAACGCCGCCCGCTTGCCGGTGGACTGCTCGACCGCCACGTACTCCCCTCCGGGGTGCTGTAGCCGAGGTGCCAGGCCTCGGACTCGGCGGCCCGGTAGCGGACGGAGGTGGGCTTCCACGCCTCGGGCAGGCCCTCGGGCGCGGCCACGGGGTAGGAGGCGGCCCGGCGGGCCGTGAGCAGGTCGATCCGGTAGTCGACCCGCTTGATGTCGGGTTCGCCGTCCTCGTGCGGGAGGAACACCCAGATCACTCCCGCGGCGAGCACGATCAGGACCATGGAAAAAATCATGTCCCGGGCGGTTTTCTGCATGCTGTTCGTTCCTGCCACGCCTCCTATCGTCGCAGGCCGCCAGGGCGCTCATCCGTGGGGGCCCTGCTCATTTTGTCGGACTGGCGATAGAGTCGTGTCCCAACCCTCATCCGGCCGTCGTCGTACAGAAAGGTGCGCTCCGATGACCGAAAACCATCACCTGCCGTCCGAGCTCGATGTCCCCTCCGAGGCCCCCGACCGCAACCTCGCCCTGGAGCTCGTACGGGTGACCGAGGCCGCGGCCATGGCCGCCGGGCGCTGGGTAGGGCGCGGGGACAAGAACGGCGCGGACGGCGCCGCGGTGCGCGCCATGCGCACCCTCGTCTCCACCGTCTCGATGAACGGCGTCGTCGTCATCGGCGAGGGGAGAAGGACGAGGCCCCGATGCTCTTCAACGGGGAGCGCGTGGGGGACGGGACCGGGCCCGAGTGCGACATCGCGGTCGACCCGATCGACGGGACGACGCTGACGGCCAAGGGCATGACGAACGCGATCGCGGTGCTGGCGGCCGCGGAGCGTGGGTCGATGTTCGACCCGTCGGCCGTCTTCTACATGGACAAGCTGGTCACCGGGCCGGAGGCGGCCGACTTCGTCGACATCAACGCGCCGGTGAACGTGAACATCCGGCGGGTCGCGAAGGCGAAGCGGGTCACGCCGGAAGATGTCACCGTGGTGATCCTGGACCGGCCCCGGCACGAGGGGATCATCAAGGAGATCCGGGAGACCGGGGCGCGGATCAAGCTGATCTCCGACGGGGATGTGGCGGGCTCGATCCTCGCGCTGCGCGAGGGTACGGGTATCGATCTGCTGCTCGGTATCGGCGGGACGCCGGAGGGCATCATCTCGGCGTGCGCGGTGAAGTGCCTGGGCGGGACGATCCAGGGGAAGCTGTGGCCGAAGGACGAGCAGGAGCGGCAGCGGGCGCTGGACGCGGGGCATGATCTGGACCGGGTGCTGACCACCGACGACCTCGTGGCGGGGGAGAACGTGTTCTTCGTGGCTACGGGGATCACGGACGGGGAGCTGATGCGGGGGTTCGGTACCGGCCGGAGACGGCTACGACCGAGTCCATCGTGATGCGGTCGAAGTCGGGGACGGTGCGGAGGATTGATTCCGAGCATCGGCTGTCCAAGCTGCGGGCTTATAGCGCGGTTGACTTCGATCGCGCGAAGTGAGGCGCCGCGTGTTGGTGAGTGGGGTTGCGTTGGGGCTTTGTGCGCGGTTCCCCGCGCCCCTGGGTAGCTGATCTCGGCCGGCGCCGTGCCCCCACTGCGTGGGGAGGTGCCCCACGCGCGTGGGCGGGTGCGGGTGCGTTGGGGCTTGTCGCGCAGTTCCCCGCGCCCCTGGGTGAGCTGGGCCCGGCCGACGCTACGAAGTGCCCCCCTGCGTGGGGAGGTGCCCCACGCGCGTGGGCGGGTGCGGGTGCGTTGGGGCTTGTCGCGCAGCTCCCCGCGCCCCTGGGTGAGCTGGGCCCGGCCGGCGTTGTCAGGCGCTCCCTTGCGCGGGGGAGCGCCCACGCGGCGGAGCCGCGGATGTCACAGCCCCGCGCCCCTGGGTGAGCTCGTCCCGGCCGGCGTTGTCAGGCGCTCCCTTGCGCGGGGAGCGCCCGCGCGGCGGAGCCGCGGATGTCACAGCCCCGCGCCCCTGGGTGAGCTCGTCCCGGCCGGCGTTGTCAGGCGCTCCCTTGTGCGGGGAGCGCCCGTGGGGGCTGGTGGTGGTCCGGGGTGTGGGGTTTAGCCGGCTGCTGCTATGGGGCCCTGGCGGGGGATTTCTTCAGTTCTATTTCGCGGCGCCTGCGGCGGGCCAGGACCACTCGGCGTTCCGCGGCCGTCAGGCCGCCCCAGACGCCGTAGGGCTCGGGCTGGAGCAGGGCGTGCTCGCGGCACTCGACCATGACGGGGCAGCGGGCGCAGACGCGCTTCGCCGCCTCCTCGCGGGAGAGCCGGGCGGCTGTGGGTTCCTTCGAGGGTGCGAAGAACAGACCCGCCTCGTCGCGCCGGCACACCGCCTCGGTGTGCCAGGGGCGTCCTGGTCCCTGTCCCGCGCTGCCGCCGGCCGGACCGGAACGGCGGCTATCTGCAGGGACGAATGCGGCGGTTGCAGCACGGTCTACTCCTGACGACGGCTTCGCAAGCGAGACACGATGCAGCAAGGCTTACCCGATGTGCGCGCGCCTATGCACTGAGCCATGACCCGACTCCGTGCGGTCACCAGCCGATGCCGGCCGCCACCGGCAGGTGGTCGCTGCCGGTGGCCGGCAGTACCCGGGAGCTCGCCACCGTCACCCCGCGGACCAGGATGTGGTCGATCCGCGCCACCGGGAACCGGGCCGGCCAGGTGAAGCCGAAGCCCTCACCGGCCTCGCTCTGGACCGAGCGGAGTCCCGAGGTGACGCCGTCGAGCGCGCGGTCGTCCATGGTGCCGTTCAGGTCGCCGAGCAGCACCATCCGCTCGTTGCGCTCGGCGGCGACGGCCTCGGCGAGCGCCCGCGCGTTGCGGTCCCGGCTCTCCGTCCAGAAGCCCCTCGGGGCATCAGCCGTACCGATCCCAGATGGGCCACGTACACCGCCAGCGGTCCCCGGTCCGTGGTCACCGTGGTGCGCAGGGCCCGGTTGGGGGCCGCGATCTGGTCGGCGGGTCTGGTGGCGGCCAGCGGCCCGGCGTTCAGGATGTCGATCGGCCGGGTCCCGGACAGCGGCAGTCTGCTCCAGACCCCGACCGTGCCCCGCACCTGGTGGTACGGGTACGCCTCCGCCAGACCCTTCTCATATATGCCCACGGCCTCCGGGGTCAGCTCCACCAGGGCGAGCACGTCCGCCCCGGAGGCGGCCAGCGCGCGGGCGGTGCCCGCCGGGTCGGGGTTGCCAGCGGCCACGTTGTGCTCCACCACCGTGAGGTCCGTGTCGCCGGCCGGGTGCGACTTGTCGCCGAGCAGCCCGCCGAAGAGGGTCAGCCAGGTCACGGCGGGCAGCAGCAACGCGACCACCGCGGAGGCGGACCGCCGCCGCAGTGCCCCGATCAGCAGCAGGGGCACGAGCAGGCCGCACCACGGCAGGAAGGTCTCCACCAGGCTGCCGAGGCCCGCGCGGTCCGTGATCCACGCGTGCAGCGGCAGGAGCAGGCCCAGCAGCACCGCGCATGCCGCGAGCACCGGGCCGCGCTTCCAGGGGCCGGGGTGGCGAGGACGCGCACCGCCCGGCGCGGGGCGGGTGGTGCTTCGCCGGCGGAGGGCCGGGCCGGCGGGGTGCCTGTTCGTTCAGTGGTGCGGGTGTCTGCATGCCGTCAGTCAAGGCGGCCCCGTGTTGCCGGCGCGTATGCGGTTTTCGATACACCGGCGATATACGACCACTCGTAGCCTGGACGCCATGCGTGTGCTGATCGTCGAGGACGAGCCCTATATGGCGGAAGCCATCCGCGACGGTCTGCGGCTGGAGGCGATCGCCGCCGACATCGCGGGCGACGGCGACACCGCGCTGGAACTGCTGAGCGTCAACACGTACGACATCGCCGTCCTCGACCGTGACATCCCCGGACCCTCCGGTGACGAGATCGCCAAGGGTATTGTCGCGTCCGGCAGCGGTATGCCGATCCTGATGCTCACCGCGGCCGACCGTCTCGACGACAAGGCGTCCGGGTTCGGCCTCGGCGCCGACGACTACCTCACGAAACCCTTCGAACTGCGGGAGCTCGCGCTGAGGCTCAGGGCGCTCGACCGCAGGCGTGCGCACACCCGGCCCCGGTGCGGGAGCTCGCGGGGCTGCGCGTGGACCCGTTCCGCCGCGAGGTCCACCGGGACGGGCGCCATGTGGCGCTCACCCGGAAGCAGTTCGCGGTGCTCGACGTCCTCGCCGCCGCGAACGGCGGTGTCGTCGGCGCCGAGGAACTCCTGGAGCGGGCCTGGGACGAGAACGCCGACCCGTTCACCAACGCCGTGCGCATCACCGTCTCCGCGCTGCGCAAGCGGCTCGGCGAACCCTGGATCATCGCCACCGTGCCCGGCGTCGGCTACCGCATCGACAGCAGGGACGCCACGGACGAGGGAACGGGCGGTGGGTAGGCGGCCCGGACCGAGCGTCCGGCTCAAACTCACCCTCAGCTATGCCGGGTTCCTCATGCTCGCCGGGACGCTGCTGCTCGCCGCCGTGGGCGTGTTCCTGATGCGGGACGGATGGCTGCAAACCAATGAGCAGGGGCGTGGAGAGTCGGTCCGGGCATCAGCTTCATCCGCGGTTTCACACCCGTGGCGGCCTGGTTCATGCTGTTCCTGCTGGTGTTCGGCCTCCTGGGTGGATGGATCCTCGCCGGGCGCATGCTCGCGCCGCTGGCCCGTATCACCGACGCCACCCGCACGGCCGCCATGGGCTCGCTCTCGCACCGCGTCCGGCTGCCGGGCCGCCAGGACGAGTTCCGTGAACTCGCCGACGCCTTCGACGCGATGCTCGCCCGGCTGGAGGCACACATCGCCGAGCAGCAGAGATTCGCGGCCAACGCCTCGCACGAACTGCGCACCCCGCTGGCCGTCTCGAAGTCGCTGCTCGACGTGGCCCGCACCGACCCGTCACAGGACACCGGCGAGATCCTGGACCGCCTCCAGGCCGTCAACACCCGGGCCATCGACCTCACCGAGGCGCTGCTCCTGCTCAGCCGGGCGAACCGGCAGTCCTTCACCCGGGAACCCGTCGACCTGTCCCTCGTCGCGGAGGAGGCCGCCGAAACGCTCCTCCCCTCGCCGAGAAGCACGGCATCACCCTGGCGGCCGACGGCGACATCGCGCCCACGATCGGCTCGCCCGCGCTCCTGCTGCAACTGACCACGAACCTCACGCACAACGCGATCGTCCACAACCTGCCGGACCGGGGCAGCGTGTGGGTGAGCACCGGAATCCGCCCCACGACGGTGGTGCTCACCGTCGAGAACACCGGCGAGCGCGTCGCCCCGGAGCGGGTCCCGACCCTCACCGAGCCGTTCCAGCGCGGCACCGAGCGCGTCCACACCGACCACGCGGGGGTCGGCCTCGGGCTGGCCATCGCCGGCTCCATCACCCGGGCACACGGCGGCACGCTCACCCTCACCCCGCGCCCCGCCGGCGGGCTCCGCGTCACGGTCGAACTGCCGGCGGCGCCACGGCCGTAGAACGGCCGGGGTCAGTGGCCCCGGTGCCTGCGCATGCTCCGGTCGACCTTGCGCTGCACCCGGTCGAGGATGTCCGCCACCAGCCTGCCGCGCCTGGGCCGCGCCTCGACGCTGCCCAGCACCGCCCAGCCGTCGACGTAGACCACCGGGGCCTCGTCGTCGGCCGCGTCCAGCGTGTCCACCTCGAAGGAGCCGAGCACACCGCCGCCCATACCGCGCAGCGACACGTTCTCCGGGACGCGGATGTCGACGCTGCCGAAGACGGCGAACGACTTGATCATGACCTGCTGGTGGTCGAACAGCGCCTCGCTGAGGTCGATGTCGACGCTGCCGAAGATCGCGTACGCGTGGATACGGCGGCCGGTGCGCCAGCGGCCCTTGCGGGAGGCGGCGCTGAACACCGCGACGACGTTGTCATCGGGGTCCATCGGTATCGCGCCCGTCGTGGGGCGGCTGGGCGCGGCGGCGGGGGCCGCGCGCCGCTGGTGGGCTATCGGCAGGTCCCGGACGAACACGTCCAGCTCGCCGACCGTCTTGGCGGCCAGCACGCCCTCGACGCGTTCGGCGTGCTCGTCGGCGGTGAGCCGGCCCTCGGCGAGGGCTTCGCGCAGAACGTCGGCGATTCGGTCCCGGTCGGCGTCGGAGGCGCGCAGCTCGGCCGTCCGCGGTGCCGTGTCCGGCTGCTGTGCGTGCTTCTGTAGGTCCACGGCAGCAGCGTACCGAAACGCGATAGATCGCGACTACCCCCGTCGGGGACGACTGAGGACAACCTCACAGGTTCACCGCCGGCGGCAGGTCCTACGCTGGTGAGCGCCCGCCGATGGAGGCGGGCGGTCTTCCGTCGAGTGAGGAATGGGCGAGATGCCTGAGTTCGAGTACGCCGATCTGCTCCCCATGGGAGAGGACACCACCCCTACCGGCTGGTGACCTCCGAAGGTGTCTCCACCTTCGAGGCCGATGGGCGGACGTTCCTCAAGGTGGAGCCGGAGGCTCTGCGCAAGCTCGCCGAGGAGGCCGTCCATGACATCCAGCACTATCTGCGCCCCGCCCACCTGGCGCAGTTGCGCCGCATCATCGACGACCCCGAGGCGTCCTCCAACGACAAGTTCGTGGCGCTGGACCTGCTGAAGAACGCGAACATCGCGGCGGCGGGCGTGCTGCCGATGTGCCAGGACACCGGTACGGCGATCGTCATGGGCAAGCGCGGGCAGAACGTGCTGACGTCCGGGCGCGACGAGGAGGCCCTGAGCAGGGGCATCTACGACGCCTACCAGAACCTGAACCTGCGCTACTCGCAGATGGCTCCGCTCACCATGTGGGAGGAGAGGAACACCGGTTCCAACCTCCCGGCGCAGATCGAGCTGTACGCCACCGACGGCGGCGCCTACAAGTTCCTCTTCATGGCGAAGGGCGGCGGCTCGGCCAACAAGTCGTTCCTCTACCAGGAGACGAAGGCCGTACTGAACGAGGCCTCCATGATGAAGTTCCTGGAGGAGAAGATCCGTTCGCTGGGCACGGCCGCCTGCCCGCCGTACCACCTGGCGATCGTCGTCGGCGGTACGTCGGCCGAGTACGCGCTGAAGACCGCGAAGTACGCCTCCGCGCACTACCTGAACGAGATCCCTCCGAGGGGTCGGCGCTCGGGCACGGCTTCCGGGACAAGGAGCTGGAGGAGAAGGTCTTCGAGCTGACCCAGAGCATCGGGATCGGGGCGCAGTTCGGGGCAAGTACTTCTGCCACGACGTGCGGGTGGTGCGGCTGCCCCGGCACGGGGCGTCGTGTCCGGTCGCCATCGCGGTGTCCTGCTCGGCGGACCGGCAGGCCGTCGCCAAGATCACCGCCGAGGGTGTGTTCCTGGAGCAGCTCGAGACGGATCCGGCGCGGTTCCTGCCGGAGACGACGGACGAGCAGCTGGAGTCCGACGGCAATGTCGTCCGGATCGATCTCAACCAGCCGATGGACAGCATCCTCGCCGAGCTGACCAAGTACCCGGTCAAGACGCGGCTGTCGCTGAGCGGGCCGCTGGTCGTGGCGCGGGACATCGCGCACGCGAAGATCAAGGAGCGGCTGGACGCGGGGAGCCCATGCCGCAGTACCTGAAGGACCATCCCGTGTACTACGCCGGGCCCGCCAAGACGCCCGTGGGGTACGCGTCGGGGTCGTTCGGGCCGACGACGGCCGGGCGGATGGACTCGTACGTCGAGCAGTTCCAGGCGGCCGGGGGTCCAGGGTGATGCTGGCGAAGGGGAACCGGTCCCAGCAGGTCACGTCCGCGTGTGACGCGCACGGGGGTTCTACCTGGGGTCCATCGGCGGCCCTGCGGCCCGGCTGGCCCAGGACTGCATCAAGAAGGTGGAGGTCGTCGAGTACGAGGAGCTGGGGATGGAGGCGGTGTGGAAGATCGAGGTGGAGGACTTCCCGGCGTTCATCGTCGTCGACGACAAGGGGAATGACTTCTTCCAGGATCCTTCGCCGCAGCAGCCGACGTTCACGTCGATTCCCGTGCGGGGGCCCGGGCTGGTGTAGCGCGCGTTCGCTCCGCAGGGCGGCTGGGGTGGTTTTCTCGCCCCCGCCGCCCTTTCCCGTCCCACCCGGGGCTCCGCCCCGGACCCCGCTCCTCAAACGCCGGAGGGGCTGGATTCACACCGTGAGTCCGCCTCTCCGCATAGCGGATTCCGTGTGCTGCTTTCGGACAATCGGCGCCCGAGCACGCCCGTTCCGTTGACTCGCTCAACCAACACTGTGATTCTTCTCGGCGCTCCGACATGCACATGCCATGTCAATCCCCGAGGAGACCAGGTGAACCGAAGACTCGCCATCGCGGGCATCACCCTCGCCGTCGTGCTCGGCGGCAGCACACTCCCCGCCGCGGCCACCCCCACCGCGGACACCCTCGCCGCACCCGACGTCGACGTGAACAAGGTGAAGGCGCACCTCACCGAACTCAGCGCCATCGCCACCAGGAACGGCGGCAACCGCCGCTCCACCAACCAGGGTTACGACGACTCCGTCGCCTATGTGAAGGCCAGGCTGCAGGCCGCCGGCTACACCGTCACCGAGCAGCCCTGCACCTCCGGCTGCACCAGCGGCGCCGGGCCCAATCTGATCGCCGAGTGGCCCAAGGGCGACGCCAACAACGTGTACATGTTCGGCGCCCACCTCGACGGCGTCTCGGCCGGACCCGGTATGAACGACAACGGCTCCGGCTCCGCCGCCCTGCTCGAGAACGCCCTGACGCTCGCCCAGCAGAACCCGGCCATGCGCAACCGGGTCCGCTTCGCCTGGTGGACCGACGAGGAGCAGGGCCTCAACGGGTCCGACTTCTACGTGCGTTCACTGTCCTCGACCGAGCGTTCGAAGATCAAGGCGTACTACAACTTCGACATGATCGCCTCCACCAACGGCGGCTACTTCATCAACCACATCACCTCCTCGGCCGCCGCGCCGATGAAGGCGTACTGGGACTCGCTGGGCCTCCAGCCCGAGGAGAACACCGAGGGCGCCGGCCGCAGCGACGACTACTCGTTCGAGCGGTACTCCATCCCCACCTCCGGTTACGCGATGGGCGCCAGCGCGCGGAAGACCTCCGCGCAGGCCGCCAAATGGGGCGGGACCGCGAGCAGGGCGTACGACCCCTGCTACCACTCCTCCTGCGACACCCTCACCAACATCAACACCACCGGCCTGGACCGCGCCTCCGACGGCATCGCGTACACCCTGTGGCAGCGGGCCGTGGACACCGGCACCGGCAGCACCTGCGACACCGCCGGCGTAGTCGCCAACGGCGGTTTCGAGAGCGGCACTTCGCCGTGGACCGGGAGCACCGGAGCCATCGGCGCCCACACGGGCCAGTCCGCGCACAGCGGCACCCGGTTCGCCTGGCTGTCGGGGTACGGCTCCACCCGTACCGAGTCGATCAGCCAGTCGGTGACCGTGCCGGCCGGGTGCGCGCGGGCCGCGCTGAGCTTCTGGCTGCACATCGACACCGACGAGACCGGCTCGACGCCGTACGACCGGTTCACGGTGAAGGCCGGCGCCACCACGCTCGCCACGCTGTCCAACGCCGACGCCGGCAGCGGCTACGCGCGGCGGTCGGTGGACCTGTCGGCGTACGCGGGCCAGACGGTCACCCTGACCTTCACCGGCACCGAGGACTCCTCTGCAGACGGGCTTCGTCGTCGACGACGTCACCCTGGAGAGCGACTGACCACCCCCACGGGTACCCCGCCCCGCCGTGTTCCCTTCCACGGCGGGGCGGCGGCCGTCGCACGGGAATACGCTCGTCGGGGACCGCTGCTGTGCTCTTCGGAGGTACGACGATGACGACCACGGACGACGACCGGCACTACCGCGTCGAGCACGACTCCATGGGGAGGTGAGGGTACCGGCCGACGCCAAGTGGCGCGCGCAGACGCAGCGCGCCGTGGAGAACTTCCCCGTCTCCGGGCAGCGCCTGGAGCGCGCCCACATCGAGGCCCTCGCCCGGATCAAGGGCGCCGCCGCGAAGGTGAACGCCCGGCTGGGGGTGCTGGACAAGGACATCGCGGAGGCCATCCAGGAGGCGGCCGCCGAGGTCGCCGAGGGCCGCTGGGACGAGCACTTCCCGGTGGACGTGTTCCAGACCGGGTCCGGGACCTCGTCCAACATGAACACCAACGAGGTCGTCGCCACGCTCGCCACCGAGCGGCTGGGCCGGGACGTGCACCCGAACGACCACGTCAACGCCTCGCAGTCGTCCAACGACGTCTTCCCTCCTCCTCCACATCGCCGCGACCGCCGCCGTCACCCGGGACCTGATCCCGGCCCTCGGCCACCTCGCCGCGTCCCTGGAGCGCAAGGCGGAGGAGTTCGCCGACGTGGTGAAGTCCGGCCGTACGCATCTGATGGACGCCACACCGGTCACGCTGGGCCAGGAGTTCGGCGGGTACGCGGCCCAGGTGCGGTACGGGATCGAGCGGCTGAACGCCTCCCTGCCCCGGCTCGCCGAGCTGCCGCTGGGCGGGACCGCCGTCGGCACCGGTATCAACACCCCGCCCGGGTTCTCCGCCGCCGTGATCGAGGAGGTCGCCCGCGCGACCGGGCTGCCGCTGACCGAGGCACGCGACCACTTCGAGGCGCAGGGCGCCCGGGACGGCATCGTGGAGACCAGCGGGCAGCTGCGGACCATCGCCGTCGGGCTGACGAAGATCGCCAACGATCTGCGGTGGATGGCGTCCGGGCCGCGGACCGGTCTCGCGGAGATCTCCCTGCCCGACCTCCAGCCCGGCTCCTCGATCATGCCCGGCAAGGTCAACCCGGTGATCCCGGAGGCGGTGCTCATGGTGTGCGCGCAGGTCACCGGCAACGACGCCACGGTCGCCGCGGCCGGCGCCTCGGGGAACTTCGAGCTCAACGTCATGCTGCCGGTCATCGCGAGGAACGTGCTGGAGTCGGTGCGGCTGCTCGCCAACGTCTCCCGGCTGTTCGCCGACCGCACGGTCGACGGCGTCGTCGCGGACCGCGAACGGGCCCGGAGTACGCGGAGTCCTCCCCGTCCGTGGTCACCCCGCTCAACAAGTACATCGGCTACGAGGAGGCCGCCAAGGTCGCCAAGAAGTCGCTGGCCGAGCGGAAGACCATCCGTCAGGTGGTCCTGGAGGGCGGCTACGTCGAACGCGGCGACCTCACCGTCGAACAGCTCGACGCGGCGCTGGATGTCCTGCGGATGACACGGCCGTGAAACGGCACCGGTGCGTGTGAACCGTGCCGGGGAAAGCGGCGTCGTATGGCCATGGCACTCTCATATCTGACGATGGTGGAGGGCGGAGCGACTGTGCGCGAGGACACCGGCGGTACGGCGGGCCACTGGGCGCCCGGGACACGGATCCTGTGGCGGTACCGGGAGAACGGCGGCCCGCGCATCCACATCGCGCGCCCCGTCACGGTCGTACGCGACGACGACGGCCTGCTCGCGGTGTGGATGGCGCCCGGTACCGAGTGTGTGAAGCCGGTGCTGGCCGACGGGTCGTCCGTGCACCAGGAGCCGCTCGCCACCCGGTACACCAAGCCGCGCACAGTACGGCGGGACCGCTGGTCCGGCACCGGGGTGCTGAAGCTGGTCCGGCCCGGCGAGCCCTGGTCGGTGTGGCTGTTCTGGAATCCGGGCTGGCGGTTCAAGAACTGGTACGTGAACCTGGAGGAACCGATGGCCCGTTGGGCGGGCGGGGTGGACTCCGAGGATCACTTCCTGGACATCTCCGTGTACCCGGACCGCAGCTGGCGCTGGCTCGACGAGGACGAGTTCGCGCAGGCCCGGCGGGACGCTCTGGTGGACTCCGCGCTGGCCGGCAGGGTGCGGGAGGCCGGGCGGGCCGCGGTGGCGGTGATCGAGGCCTGGGGGCCGCCGTTCTCGGACGGGTGGGAGAACTGGCGCCCCGATCCCTCGTGGGCGGTACCGTCACTGCCACAGGACTGGGACCGCACTCCCGCGCAAGTGTCCTCGTGAGACCCTTGCCGCACCCCGGGCGGGAAACGTAGGATCGTCCTCCGCGAGGCGCGGGGCGGCAACCACCGGAGCGCGGAACGGGCTTGACCGATCGTCACCGAGGGGCGGCAGGACGTGAGCGAGGGGTACGGAAACACCGGCGCCGGCGGGCATCGGCCGGCCGGCGCAGCAGGCACAACCTCTGACCACGCGGGAAATCCGTTCCGGGGACAGGTATTCCGGGTATCGGAGTTTCGGCGGGACGAACCGCGCGCACGGCGTGCGCCGGACGGATGGACTCGACACGCGTGACGGAGCAGCCGACCTCCTTCGAGCGCCCGCAGCCGGGCGCCGACCCCGCGGACCCTCGCGGGGCGCTCCTGCGTGTGCCGGGCACCGGAGCCGCTTTACCTCTGCAGAGCCGTTCCGGCGGTGAGCCTCCTCGCCGGGGGCCGCGTCGCCGGACACGGTGACACCCGGCGGTACGGGGCAGGACCCGGCGACGGAGCCCGGCTCCGAGCACTCCCAGCCGGGTGCCGGCCAGGGCGCGGGCGCCGACACCCACCGGCCGCGTCCGGCGCCCGAGGGCATCCCGATGCAGCCGGCCGCCGGTCACGGGCGGCCCGACGGCCGGGAGCGCCGTATGGGACAGGTCGCCGCGCCGGGGCGTCCCACGCCGATGCGGCGGGACGGGGACCGGCTCCGGTTCGTGGGCGCCGCGACCCGGCGGATCGCCCGCGGTATCGACCTGGACGAGATCGTGATGGGGCTGTGCCGGGCCACCGTGCCCACCTTCTCCGACGCGATCCTGGTCTATCTGCGCGATCCGCTGCCGGTCGGCGACGAGCGACCCACGGGCCTGCTGGTGCTGCGGCTGCGCCGCACCGACCGGATCCCGGCCGAGCGGGACACCGAGGGCGGGTTCGCCCCGATCGCCCCGCCCGAGCAGCCGTCCGAGCTGGACTCGGTCGGCGCGGAACTGTGCACCGTACGGCCCGGCAGCGCGCTCGCCGAGGTGCTGCGCGGGGTGCGGCCGGTGTTCACGGACGCCCCGCCGCGCGTGCCGCGCTGCCCGAACTCCTCGGCGAGGAGGGCGCGTCGGCCGTACCGGACGGGCAGCGGGCGATCCTCGCGCCGCTGCGCGGGCGGCGGCGGGTGATCGGCGCGGCGCTGTTCCTGCGCCGTCCGGAGCGCATCCCGTTCGAGGCCGACGATCTGCTGGTCGCGGCCCAGCTCGCCACGCACAGCGCCCTGGGCATCGACAAGGCGGTGCTGTACGGGCGGGAGGCGTACATCGCGGACGAACTCCAGCGCACGATGCTGCCGGAGACCCTGCCGCACTGCACCGGCGTACGGCTGGCGTCCCGGTATCTGCCGGCCGCCGAGACGGCGCGGGTGGGCGGCGACTGGTACGACGCGATCCCACTGCCCGGCAGCAGGGTCGCGCTGGTCGTCGGTGACGTCATGGGGCACTCCATGACCTCGGCGGCGATCATGGGCCAGCTGCGGACCACCGCGCAGACCCTCGCCGGGCTCGACCTGCCGCCGCAGGAGGTGCTGCACCATCTCGACGAGCAGGCGCAGCGGCTCGGCGTGGACCGCATGGCGACCTGCCTCTACGCGGTGTACGACCCGGTGGCGCACCGCATCACCATCGCCAACGCCGGCCATCCGCCGCCGGTGCTGCTGGAGCTGGGCGGCCGCGCCGAGGTGCTCCGGTGCCCGCGGGCGCGCCGATCGGTGTGGGCGGGGTGGACTTCGAGGCCGTGGAGCTGGACGCGCCCGCCGGGGCGACCCTGCTGCTGTACACCGACGGCCTGGTGGAGTCCCGGCTGCGGGACGTGTGGACCGGGATCGAGCAGTTGCGGGAGAAGCTCGCCGCGACCGCGCAGCTGACCGGCCCCGACCATCCGCCGCCGCTGGAGGCGCTGTGCGACGAGGTGCTCGACATGCTCGGTCCGGGCGACCGGGACGACGACATCGCGCTGCTCGCCGCCCGCTTCGACGGGATCGCGCCGAGCGATGTGGCGTACTGGTTCCTGGAGCCGGAGGACGCGGCTCCCGGCCGGGCCCGCCGTCTCGCCCGGCGGACGCTGTCCCGCTGGGGCATGGAGGAGCTGAGCGACTCGGTGGAGCTGCTGGTCAGCGAGGTGGTGACGAACGCCGTGCGGTATGCCACGCGGCCGGTCACGCTGCGGCTGCTGCGTACCGATGTGCTGCGCTGCGAGGTCGGTGACGATGTGCCGCAGCTTCCCCGGCTGCGGCAGGCGCGTGCCACGGACGAGGGCGGGCGCGGGCTGTATCTGGTGAACCGGCTGGCCCGGCGCTGGGGCGCGACCCGGCTGAGTACGGGCAAGGTGGTGTGGTTCGAGCTGAACCGCGGCTGAGAGGGCGTACGAAGGGCGCCCGGTGTGCTGGTCACACCGGGCGCCCTTTCGTGGTCCACCGTTCCGCGTCGGCGTCTACCGTTCCGCGTCGGCGTTCTCCGGGTCGTCGCCGCCGCCCGGGACCTCGGTCGTCGGCGGTCCGGAGGTGGGCGTGTTCGTCGGCGGCTCCGACGTCGGCGGCGGGCTCGGCGCCTCGGACGTCGGCGGTGCGGAGGTCTCCGGCGGCGCCTCGGTGGTCGGTGCCTCGCTCGTCGGCTCGTCGCTCGGCGTCTGGGAGGGTGACTGCGACACCGACGGGGACCTGCTGGGCTTCACCGCGGCGCCCTGCTTGGTGTCCAGGTCGAACCTGGTGACCTTGTCCATGACACCGAAGGTGTACGCGGCCCAGATCTCCGCCGGGGGCCACCGCCGTTGACGCGGTAGTCGACGCCGGCCGCCCGGTACATCGGGACCTGCTTGCCGTTCTTGGGTCCTCGCCGAACAGGCCGACCGAGGTGACCAGTTCGGGGTGTAGCCGGTGAACCAGGCCGACTTGTTGTTGTCGGAGGTACCCGTCTTGCCGGCCACCTGCTGGCCGTTGCGCAGCGGGTTCTCCTTCACGGACACCCGGGCCGTACCGTCGTCGACCACGCCGGTCAGTACGGAGGTCACCGTGTCGGCGGCCTCGCGGCTGATGACCTGGTCGCCGATCGGGTCCGGGAACTCGACCTGGCGGTCCTTGTGTTCGACCGACTCCACGACCGCCGGGGTGACCCTCTTGCCGTGGTTGCCGAGGGTGGCGTAGACGCCGGCCATCTCCAGCGGGCTCGCGCCCATGGTGCCGAGGGTCTGCGCGGGCACCGCAGGCATGCCCTCGGTCTCCATGCCGAGTTCGCCCGCGACCTTCACCACCTCGGCCATGCCGACGTCGATACCCATCTGCGCGAACACCGAGTTGACGGACTTGTTCATCGACTCCTGGACGTCGATCTCGCCGTAGTCGCGGTCGTCCTCGTTGGGCGGCGAGAAGCCGACCTTCCTGGTGCCGTCCACCACGGGGCGCCCGCTGGTGCCGTCGTACAGCGCGTTCGCGGTGATCGGCACGCCGTCCTGGGTCTCGGCGTCCTGGTCCACGGCCGCGGCGAGGATCACCGGCTTGAAGGTGGAGGCGGGCTGGTAGTCGTCGCGGACTGCGTTGTTCCGGAAGTGCTTGAGGTAGTCCACGCCGCCGTACATCGCCACGACCGCGCCCGTCTTCGGGCTCACGGACACGGCGCCGGCCTGGACGTCGGCGTCGACGTCGCGCTTCTTGGGGTCGAGCCTGCTGGTGAGCTTCTCCTTGACCGCCTGCTCCAGCGCCTTCTGCTTCTTCTTGTCGATGTTCAGCGTGATGGTGTAGCCGCCGAGGTCGACCATGGCCTTGGCCTGTTCCAGGTCCTCGGCGGTGCCCTGGTCGACGAGCTGCTCCTTGAGCGCGGCGTTGGCGGCCTCGACCAGGTAACCGGTCTGGCCCTCGAGACCGGGGTCGGCCTTCGGCTCCTTCGGCACCGGGAACTTCAGGCCCTGGCGGTCGGCCCGGTCCAGCCAGTCCTGCTCGACCATGTTGTCCAGGACGTAGTTCCAGCGCTCCTGGACGAGCCGCTTGCCGGTGTCGCTGGCGATCGCCCAGTCGTACTGGTTGGGCGCCTGGAGCAGTGCGGCGAGGTACGCGCCCTGCGCGACGCTCAGGTCCTGGGCGTCGACCCGGTAGTAGGCCTGCGCGGCGGCCTGGATTCCGTAGGCGCCGCGGCCGTAGTAGCTGGTGTTGATGTAGCCGGCGAGGATGTAGTCCTTGGACTTCTCCCGGTCCAGCTTCAGGGAGATGACCAGTTCCTTGAACTTGCGGGTGACGGTCTGTTCCTGCGTCAGGTAGTAGTTCTTGACGTACTGCTGGGTGATCGTCGAACCGCCCTGCGCGCCCTTGCCGGAGACCGTGTTGAGCACACCGCGCGCGGTACCCCTGAGGTCGACTCCGGAGTCCTTGTAGAAGGACTTGTTCTCGGCGGCGACGAAGGTGCGCTGGACCTCCTTGGGTACCTTGGCGAGGTCGACGATCTCGCGGTTGTAGCCCCGGCGGGCCATGATCGAGCCGTCGCTGTACTTGTAGACGTTGCCCTGGAGTTCGGCGTCGGCGTTCCCCTCGGGGATGTCGATCACCATGTACAGCACGATGAAGGCGCCCATGCCGAGCAGGCAGAGGCCGAAGAACGTGCCGAGGATCTTCTTCCAGGTGAAGAGCCGGCGTATGCCGCCGCGGCCGGTCCCGTCCGCGGAACGGCGGCCGTTGGGTGCCGCCCGGCGCCCACCGCGCTGTCGTGCGCGTCTTTCTTCCGCTCGTCCCATGGGTCCGTTCCGCTCCGCTTCGTTCGTGTGTGCTCAGCCGCCACACCAGTTCGCCGCCGAGGCCAGCTTGGAAAGCTAGCACCAGCGGCTGTGACAAAGGGCGGCCGATCCGGCCTTTACGGGCGTGACAATCAGCACCCGCACCACTGGAACCGACGTTCGAAGGGGGTTCAAGGTTGCCAGGATCGGATAATCTGATATCACTTAGCTAGGAAGGCGCTAGCCGCTCGGCGGGCGCCCGGAGAAACGGGGATCACCCATGTCCACACCTGACACGCAGGTCACGGCCGATGTGCCCGAGATGCCGGCCCCGCGCGTGCGGGAGGTCACGGCGCAGAGCATCGGCGGCGGGCTGGCCCTGCTGCTCGGCCTCCTCGGCATAGCCATCGGCGCGGCGGTGCTCGCCGCCTCGGGCCTCGTCGACGGGGCCGGCGTCAAGGCCGCGCTGATCGTCACCGGCGTCCTGGTCGGCGTCCTCTCGTTCGTCGCGATGTGCGGGCTGAACATGGTGGCGCCGGGCGAGGCGCGCGTGGTGCAGCTCTTCGGCCGCTACCGGGGCACGATCCGGCAGGACGGGCTGCGCTGGGTGAACCCGCTCACCTCGCGCACCAGGATCTCGACGCGCGTACGCAACCACGAGACCGCCGTCCTGAAGGTGAACGACGCCTACGGCAACCCGATCGAGCTGGCCGCGGTCGTGGTGTGGCGGGTGGAGGACACCGCGCAGGCCACCTTCGAGGTGGACGACTACATCGAGTTCGTCTCCACCCAGACCGAGGCAGCCGTGCGGCACATCGCCATCGAGTACCCGTACGACGCCCATGACGAGAACGGCCTCTCGCTGCGCGGCAACGCCGAGGAGATCACCGAGAAGCTCGCGGTGGAGCTGCACGCGCGGGTGGAGGCGGCCGGCGTGCAGATCATCGAGTCCCGGTTCACGCACCTCGCCTACGCCCCCGAGATCGCGTCGGCGATGCTCCAGCGGCAGCAGGCGGGCGCGGTCGTGGCGGCGCGGAAGCAGATCGTGGAGGGCGCGGTGGGCATGGTCGAGTCGGCGCTGGCCCGGATCCAGGAGCAGGACATCGTGGAGCTGGACCCGGAGCGGAAGGCGGCGATGGTGTCCAACCTGATGGTGGTGCTGTGCGGCGACCGCTCGGCGCAGCCGGTCCTCAACACCGGGACGCTCTACCAGTGACGGATCCTTCTCCCCGGGGCCGGCCGCAGCGCAAGCAGGTACTGCTGCGGCTCGACCCGTCGGTGTACGAGGCTCTGGCCCGCTGGGCCAACGACGAACTCCGCTCGGCGAACGCGCAGATCGAGTTCCTCCTGCGCCGAGCCCTGTCCGAGTCGGGCCGCCTCCCCGGCAACACGAACCCGATCCCCCGCAGGGGCGCCCGCCCCGAGGCCATGGCGGCCCTGAGGACCCGGGGAGCCCCGGGGGCCCACGGGCCCTGACGGTCCTGGCGGCCCCGGAAGCTCCGGGGCTCCACCCCGGACCTCCGTCGCCCTGACGGCATCCGGCTCCGGCGCACCACCACCCCCAGGGGCGCGGGGAACCGCGCACCCTGCCCCCACGACGCCGCGGCCGATCCACACCGGAGGCCCCTCCCCCACCGAGGGGGCCGGCGGCCCCGGACCCCGTTCGGCCCACCGGTCCACCCGGGAGCAGAACCGTGACAATCACCTCCCACCTGCACCGTCGCCCGCGCCGGCACAACGTGCTCACTCGACGTATACACACGACGTATACACCGTGTGTAGAGTGCTCGCCATGTCCATCGGTCACACCCTGCTGGGACTCCTGGAGTCCGGCCCACGCCACGGCTACGACCTGAAGCGTGCCTTCGACGAAAAGTTCGGTCACGACCGGCCCCTGCACTACGGCCAGGTCTACTCGACCATGTCCCGCCTCCTGAAGAACGGCCTCGTCGAAGTCGACGGCATCGAGGCCGGCGGCGGCCCCGAGCGCAAGCGGTACGCGATCACCGAGGCCGGCATCACCGATATCGAGCGCTGGCTCGCCACACCGGAGAAGCCGGAGCCGTACCTCCAGTCGACGCTCTACACCAAGGTCGTCCTCGCCCTGCTCACCAGCCGGGACGCCGCCGAGGTCCTCGACACGCAGCGTTCGGAGCATCTGCGCAGCATGCGGATCCTCACCGACCGCAAACGCAAGGGCGATCTCGCCGACCAGCTCATCTGCGACCACGCCCTGTTCCACCTCGAGGCCGATCTACGCTGGCTGGAACTGACCGCCGCGCGCCTCGACAAGCTCCGTGAGGCGGTAATCCGATGACCACGCCCCTTCCCGCCGGTGCCCTGCTGACGGCACAGGACCTGCACAAGGCCTACGGCCCCACCCCCGCCCTCGACGGCGCCGCCTTCTCCATCCACCCGGGCGAGGTCGTCGCCGTGATGGGCCCCTCCGGGTCCGGCAAGTCGACGCTGCTGCACTGTCTCGCCGGGATCGTCACCCCCGACTCCGGGTTGATCACGTACAACGGGCGTGAGCTGACCACCATGAGCGACGGCGAACGCAGTGCGCTGCGCCGCTCGGAGTTCGGCTTCGTCTTCCAGTTCGGGCAGCTCGTCCCGGAGCTCACCTGTGTGGAGAACGTCGCCCTGCCGCTGCGGCTGAGCGGCACCTCCCGCAAGGAGGCCGAGCGGGCCGCGCTGACCTGGATGGAGCGGCTGGAGGTCGACGACGTCGGCGCCAAGCGGCCCGGCGAGGTCTCCGGCGGTCAGGGTCAGCGGGTCGCCGTGGCGCGGGCGCTGGTCACCGGACCCCGAGTGGTGTTCGCCGACGAGCCGACCGGAGCGCTGGACTCCCTCAACGGCGAACGGGTGATGGAGCTGCTCACCGAGGCCGCCCGGTCCTCGAACGCCGCCGTCGTCCTGGTCACGCACGAGGCGCGGGTGGCCGCGTACTCCGACCGCGAGGTCGTCGTGCGCGACGGCAAGTCCTGGACATGGAGCGCGTCGTATGAGCGGTCGTACGAGCGGGACGCAGTGGGTGCGGGATCTCGCCATGGGCACCCGGTTCGCCTTCGCGGGCGGACGCGAGGGCTGGATCCGGGCGCTGCTCACCGCCGTCGGCGTCGGCCTGGGCGTGGCGCTGCTGCTGCTCACCACCGCCCTGCCGGGCGCGCTGGCGGAACGCGACCGGCGCGGCGAGGCCCGCCTCGACTACACGTACAGCTCGACGCCCCCGAGAAGGCCGACGACACCCTGGTCATCTCCGACCTCGACACCGAGTACCGGGACCAGGAGGTGCGCGGCCGGCTGGTAGAGCCCGAGGGCGACAAGGCCCCGCTGCCGCCGGGCCTGCGGGAGTACCCGGCGCCGGGCACGATGGTGGTCTCCCCGCGCTGAAGGAACTCCTCGACTCGGACGACGGGCGGCTGCTGCGGGAGCGGCTGCCGTACGACGTCGTGGGCACGATCGGCGAGCAGGGCCTCATCGGATCCAAGGAACTCGCCTACTACGCGGGCGCCGACAACCTCGCGGAACGCATCGACAACTCCCTGAGCGCCCGCATCGACACCTTCGGCAGCCCCGACCCCATGCCGGAGAAGACGGACCCGGTCCTCGTACTGCTGGTGCTGGTCGTCTTCGTGGTGCTGCTGATGCCGGTCGCCGTGTTCATCGCCGCGGCCGTACGGTTCGGCGGCGAACGGCGGGACCGCCGGCTGGCCGCGCTGCGGCTGGTCGGCTCCGACAGCCGGATGACCCGGCGGATCGCCGCCGGTGAGGCGCTGGCCGGGGCGCTGCTGGGGCTGGTGTTCGGCACCGGCTTCTTCCTGGCCGGGCGGGAGGCGGCGGCCTCGGTCGAGGTCTTCAGGATCAGCGTCTTCCCCAGCTATCTGAACCCCTCCCCGCTGCTGGCGTTCGTGGTCGCGGTGGCGGTTCCGGCGGCCGCGGTGCTGGTGACGCTGTTCGCGCTGCGCGGGGTGGTCATCGAGCCGCTGGGCGTGGTCCGTACGGCACGTCCCGCCCGGCGCCGTCTCTGGTGGCGGCTGCTGCTGCCGCTGGCGGGGTCGGCCTGCTGGTGCCGATGATGGGCCAGGGCCGGGACGGCGGGGACTTCAACCAGTATCTGGTCGTCGGCGGCGTCATCTGCCTCCTCGTCGGCATCACCGCGCTGCTGCCGTGGATCGTGGAGGCGGTCGTCGCCCGGCTCGGCGCCGGCAGCCTCTCCTGGCAACTGGCGGTACGACGTCTGCAGTTGAGCAGTGGCGCGGCGGCCCGGATGGTCAACGGCATCGCGGTGGCGGTGGCAGGCGCGATCGCCCTGCAGATGCTGTTCACCGGCGTTGACGGCGACTACACCAAGTCCACCGGCTACGACACCAGCCGCGCCCAGATGCAGGTGGGGGTGCCCGAGGGCAAGGACATGGCGTCCACCGCCGCGAGGTTCGAGGAGACCAAGGGCGTACGCGAGGTGTACGCGCTCTCCCAGAGCTACCTCGCCGACGAACCCTGGAGGGACGGGCCGGAGCGCGGCGCCCAGCTGACCGTCGGAAGCTGCTCGGCCCTGCGCGAGGTGGCGAAGCTGCCCAAGTGCCAGGACGGGGACGTCTTCACGGTCAGGGGCGGGGAGTACGACACCGACACCCCGGCGCTGAGTGAGCCGGGCCGGAAGCTGTACCTGGAGACCACCACCCCGGCAGAAGACGACGGCAAGGATGTCGTCTGGACCCTCCCGAAGGTCCTGATCCCGGCCGACTCCGTCGCGGACCCGACGGGAGCGAGGCGCGGCGGCTTCCTGATGACCCCGGCCTCGGTGCCGCCGGCCGTCGAGCGGGAGGTCCGCGGGCAGCTGTATCTGGCGCTCGACGAGTCGGTGCCGGACGCGCGTGAGTACGTACGCAACACCGCCGCGGAGATCGACCCGTTGTCCCAGCCGATGATGTGGTCCGCCACGACACGCTCCGAGCGTTTCGACTCCATCCGTACGGGCCTGTTCGCGGGCGCGGTGGCGGTGCTGGCGCTGATCGGGGCGAGCCTGCTCGTCTCCCAGCTGGAGCAACTGCGCGAACGCCGCAAGCTGTTGTCGTCCCTGATCGCCTTCGGCACCCGCCGTCGCACCCTGAGCCTGTCGGTCCTGTGGCAGACGGCGATCCCGATCGGCCTGGGCCTGCTCCTGGCCGCGACGGTGGGCATAGCCCTGGGCACGGTCCTGCTCCGCATGACCGCGACCACGGTCACCGTGGACTGGATGAGCGTGCTCCGGATGACGGGCGTCGGAGCGGGGGTGGTCCTGGTGGTCACGCTGCTGAGCCTCCCGCCCCTGCTGCGGATGATGCGGCCGGACGGCTTGCGGACGGAGTAGGGCGACTCAGCCCCTCTGGGGGAGTCTGAGGAGCGGGGTCCGGGGCGGAGCCCCAAGGACGGGAAGGGAAGGGATGGCGGGGGCGAAAACTCCCGTCACCCCACCGTCCGCACCGGCAACTCCCGCATCGACTCCCGCAACGCCACGGCCAGCTCCGCGTACTCCTCCCCCGCGCCGCCCCCGTCCGCATCGCCAGCGCGACCCGCCGGCTCGGCGCCGGCTCGGCGAACGACGCCGTCAGCAACCCCACGGACCGGGACGTCTCCACCCGCACCGCCGTCCGCGGCAGCAACGTCACCCCCAGCCCACCGGCGACCAACTGCACCAGCGTCGACAACCCCGCCGCCGTGGTCGTCGCCGGCACGCCCGCCCGCCCCGCCTCGCGGCAGATGTCCAGCGCCTGGTCCCGCAGGCAATGCCCCTCGTCGAGCAACAACAGATTCAGCTCCCGCAACACCGCCCGAGGCACCTCCACCCGCCCCCGAGCTCATGCCCGAGCGGAGTGACCAGGACGAAGTCCTCGTCGAAGAGCGGCAGTTCGGTGACCCCCGGCACCCCCAGCGGCACAGCGAGCAGCAGCAGATCCAGCCGCCCCCGGCGAGCCCGTCCAGCAGATTCGCCGTCTGCTCCTCATGCACCTGAAGATCCAGGTGCGGATACCGGTCATGGACGAGCCGCAGCACCGTGGGCAGCAGATACGGCGCCACCGTCGGGATCACACCGAGCCGCAGCGCTCCCGTGAACGGCGCCCGCAACGCGTCCGCCTCCTCCATCAGCGCCCCGACCTCCGCGAGTACGGCCTTGGCGCGGACGGCGAGCCGTTCACCGGCCGGCGAGAGCAGCACCTTGCGCGTCGTACGCTCCACGAGAATGACACCGAGCGTCTCCTCCAGCGCCGACACCGCCCCCGACAGCGCCGGCTGGCTCATCCCTATCGCCCCGGCGGCATCGCGGAAATGCAGATGCTCGGCCACCGCGGCGAACGCGCGGAGCTGCGCCAGACTCGGCTGTCTGCGCCTGTTACCGACCGTCACTGATAGCTACCTCCGATCAACACGACCGAGTGTAGCTATTTCACTAATCAATGCACTGTGTGCCAACATCCCTTCCAGTCCAACCCATGGGAAATCCCCGCGATCCTGGGGTTTCCTCGCTGCAAGGAGAGCCTGTGCTCACTGTCGGTGACAAGTTCCCCGAGTTCGAACTGACGGCCTGTGTCTCGCTGGAGAAGGGCAAGGAGTTCGAGTCGATCGACCACAAGACCTACGAGGGCAAGTGGAAGATCGTGTTCGCGTGGCCCAAGGACTTCACCTTCGTGTGCCCGACCGAGATCGCCGCCTTCGGCAAGCTGAACGACGAGTTCGCCGACCGTGACGCCCAGGTCCTCGGCTTCTCCGGCGACTCCGAGTTCGTCCACCACGCCTGGCGCAAGGACCACGACGACCTGCGCGACCTGCCGTTCCCGATGATGGCGGACTCCAAGCACGAGCTGATGCGCGACCTCGGCATCGAGGGCGAGGACGGCTTCGCCAAGCGCGCGGTGTTCATCGTGGACCAGAACAACGAGATCCAGTTCTCCATGGTGACCGCCGGCTCCGTCGGCCGTAACCCCAAGGAGGTCCTGCGGGTCCTGGACGCCCTGCAGACCGACGAGCTCTGCCCGTGCAACTGGAGCAAGGGCGACGAGACCCTTGACCCGGTCGCGCTGCTGTCGGGGAGTGACCGATATGTCTCTCGACTCCCTGAAGTCGCTCATACCGGACTACGCCAAGGACCTGAAGCTCAACCTGGGCTCGGTCATCGGCAACTCCGACCTGCCGGCGCAGCTGCTGTGGGGCACGGTGCTGTCGACCGCGATCGCCTCGCGCTCGCCCATCGTGCTGCGTGAGCTGGAGCCCGAGGCCAAGGCGAACCTGTCGCCGGAGGCGTACACGGCGGCGAAGGCCGCGGCCGCGGTGATGGCGATGAACAACGTGTTCTACCGGACGCGTCATCTGCTGTCGGACCACGAGTACGGCACGCTCCGCGCCGGGCTGCGGATGAACGTCATCGGCAACCCGGGTGTCGACAAGGTCGACTTCGAGTTCTGGTCGTTCGCCGTGTCCGCGATCAACGGTTGCGGGATGTGCCTCGACTCGCACGAGCAGGTGCTGCGGAAGGCCGACGTGTCGCGCGAGGTCGTGCAGGAGGCGTTCAAGATCGCCGCGGTGATCCAGGGGTCGCCGCGACGCTGGACGCGGAAGCGGCCCTGACGGACTGACTCCGCCCCACTCCCCGGGCCCGCCCACCCCACCAGGTGAGCGGGCCCGTTCGCATGCGCACGCTCCGCGCCTCGGCCCCTGCGCTTCCGCGCCCTCCGCCGATCCGCCGACCCGCCGACCCGCCGACCCGCCGACCCGCCGACCCGCCGATCCACCGATCCACCGATCCGCCGATCCGCCGATCCGCGGGCAATCGTGCCGCAGGGCGGCACGGGTGGGCGCGACGGCACCCCGTCAGCGCCGGGCTGCGCGACTCCCCCGGCCCGCACCCACACCGCCCACCGGTGCACAGCGGGGGTGGCTTCACTCGCCGGCGCTTGCCGGGTGCCGCTGCGCCCACCCGTGCCGCCCCAGCGGCACGACTGCCCGCAGCGGCGGGGGTGTAGCGGGCGGCTGCCCGCAACGGCGGCGGGTGTAGCGGATGCGGCTGCCCGCAGCGGCGGGGGTGTAGCGGGCGGCTGCCCGCAACGGCGGGGGTGTAGCGGGCGGCTGCCCGCAGCGGCGGGGGTGTAGCGGGCGGCTGCCCGCAGCGGCGGCGGGTGTAGCGCGCGCGGCTGCCCGCAACGGCGGCGGGTGTAGCGCGCGCGGCTGCCCGCAACGGCGGCGGGTGTAGCGCGCGGCTGCCCGCAACGGCGGGGGTGTAGCGGGCGCGGCTGGCCGCAACGGCGGCGGGTGTAGCGGGCGCGGCTGGCCGCAACGGCGGCGGGTGTAGCGGGCGCGGCTGGCCGCAACGGCGGCGGGTGTAGCGGGCGCGGCTGGCCGCAACGGCGGGGGTGTAGCGGGCGCGGCTGGCCGCAACGGCGGGGGTGTAGCGGGCGCGGCTGGCCGCAACGGCGGGGCGGTCGTCAGGTGTGGCCGGCCACAGCGGGGGCGCTACTCCCCGGTGGGAGGGTCGGTCGTCGGGGGTTCGGGGGTGGGGGTTGCTGAGAGGGCTGTCGCGCCGTGGGGGCGCGGGGAGTGGGCCACGGCGGCTTCGTGGGCGTACGCCCGCAGATAGCCGACGACCGTGTTCGTGACCGCGACCAGCGGTACCGCGACCACCGCACCCCGATCCCCGCCACCATCCCGCCGGACGCCACCGCCAGCACCACCGCCAGCGGATGCACCCGCACCGCCCGTCCCAGGATGAACGGCTGCAGGATGTGCCCCTCGATCTGCTGCACCGCGAGCACCACCACCAGCACCATCACGCCCGTGAACACGCCCTGGGTGACCAGCCCGACGACCACCGCCAGCGCCCCCGACACCACCGCGCCCACAAGCGGGATGAACGAGAACAGGAAGATGAACACGGCGAGCGGCACCGCCATCGGCACATCGAGGAAGTAGATCCCGAGCCCGATGAAGATCGCGTCGATCAGGGCCACTATCACCGTGCCGCGCACATACGCCGTCAGCGTCCGCCACGCCACCGGACCCGCCCCGGCCACTCCCGGACGAGCCGCCGCGGGCACGAGCTTCAGCGACCACTCCCAGATCCGCTTGCCGTCGTAGAGCAGGAACAGCGTCGAGAAGACCGCGAGCAGGATGCCGGTGAGCGCCTCGACCACGACGGTCACGCCCTCCAGGCCCGCCGAGGTGATCTGCTCGGTGTTGGCGCCGACCGCTTCCCGCAGGTTCTTGGCGATCTCGTTGATCTGCTTGTCGGTGACGTGGAAGGGGCTGTTCAGCAGCCAGTTGCGGAGTTCGTCGATGCCGTCCTGGATCTGGCCGGAGAGGTGGTCGATGTTCTCCGCGACCTGCCAGGTCACGAACCAGCCGATGAGGCCGATCACGACGAACCCGAACAGTGCCGTCAGCGCGGTGGCCGGACCGCGCGGCACGCCGATCCTCTTCAGCCGGGTCACCGTCGGCTGGAGCAGCGCGGTGATCAGCAGCGCGGCGACGAACGCCAGCACGACCAGCTGTACGGCGCTGATGACCCGCATGAGCACCCAGACCGTGCCCGCCAGCACCAGCAGCCGCCAGCCGGCCTCGGCGGCGACCCGTACGCCCCAGGGCACGGCCTGCGCCGGGTCGGGGCGGACGGGGATCACCGGGGCGCCCGCGTACTCGCGCGGGGCGGGCTTCGGGCCGGACCGCGGCGCGTCCTCCGGTGCGGGGACGGGTACGGGTTCGGGTTCGGCTTCGGGGGCCGCGTCCGGACGGCGCTCCCCTCCACCTCCGCGCGGCGCTCCTCCAACCGCTTGCTGACCTCGGTCAGTCCGGCTCCGACCCGGCCGAGCCATCCTGGCACTCGCGACATGATCCGTCCTCTTCCCCGTTTCTCCCCACCACTCACCCCTGGAGTCGTCGGTCAGACCGTACATGGCGAAAGCCCCGCACCGTAGGACGGTGTGGGGCTGCGCCAGGGTTGAGCGGGGCGGTGAGGCGGCCGGCTCGGGTACCTCTAGTAGTAGTGGTTCGCCTGCCAGAAGTTCCACGCGTCGCACGGGCTGCCGTAGCGGTCGTTCATGTAGCCGAGGCCCCATTTGATCTGGGTGGCCGGGTTGGTCGCCCAGTCGGCTCCGGCCGAGGCCATCTTGGAACCGGGGAGCGCCTGCATCAGGCCGAAGGCGTCGGAAGTGGGGTTGTCGGCCTGGTAGTTCCAGCTCGACTCGCGCTCCACGATGGTGCTGAAGCACTGGAACTGGTCCGCCGGCACGATCTGCCGGGCCATCGCCTGTACGTCGGCGATGGAGTAGGACGACTGGACCGGGAAGCTGGACGCGTCGCGGGTCACGGAGCGGCTGGCGGCGGCTGCCTTGGCGTCGGCGCGCTCCTTGGCATCCTGCTTGGCCTTTTCGGCCTTGTCGGCCGCTTCCTGCTTCTTCGCGACCGCGGTGGCGGCGGCGGCCTTGCGGGCGGTCTCCTCCGCGTCCTTCCGCGCGCTGGCGTCCGCCGCGATGGCCATGGTTTCGGCCTGCTGCGTCAGGGAGGCGGTCTGCACCTGGGCCTGCTGGCCCGCGGGGATGTCCGCGAGCAGCGTGGTGCCGCTTGCCGTCGCTTCGGCGTCGTTGTTCTGCGCGACGCTGCCCGAGGCAACACCGACGACGCTTCCGACAGCGGTGACCGCCGTGGCCGAGGCCACTGCGAATCCCCGGACCGAGATCCGGCTCACACGGTTTCCTTCCAGCATCGCCCGCTTCGGTGACCCGCGCGGACGCAATCTTGCCCCTCGACACTGGCCTCCCCAACTGCGGGTCACGGGAGGCACGGACCCGGTGGGCAACTCCTGCGGGAGGAGCGCCGCGTGGTGCTCGGGCGGCATACGACGACGCTATGGAGTTAAGTCTGTGGCGCCGTACCTCCCCACTGCCTTGAGGGCGTGGGCGGCACCCCCAGGGGCACAACTGTGTCGTATGCGGGGCCTGACAGGAGTGAGACTCTGCCGCAATCCGGCTGGGCAAGGCAATTCTCTGTTGCGTGTGAAAGCTCACATCCCGTTCGGCCCCAGGGAATCCCGGAAATCCCCACACACGCCGACGCCGCCCGGCTAGGCTCTACGCCTTTCCGGACGGCGCCAACTACTTGGCGACTGGACCGTGTTGAATGCCGAGGATCAGATCTGTCCGTCTTCGAGCATTTCGGTCACAAGAGCGGCGATCTGGGACCTTTCGGACCGCGTCAGGGTGACATGCGCGAACAGCGGGTGCCCCTTCAGCTTTTCGACGACGGCGACCACACCGTCGTACCGACCGACTCTCAGATTGTCCCGCTGGGCGACATCATGGGTCAGCACGACCCGTGAATTGGCCCCGATCCGGGACAGAACGGTCAGCAGGACGTTCCGCTCCAGCGACTGGGCCTCGTCCACGATGACGAACGCGTCGTGCAGGGAGCGGCCCCGGATGTGGGTGAGCGGCAGGACCTCCAGCATGCCGCGCGCGGTGACCTCCTCGATGACCTCCCGGCTGGTGACCGCCGACAGGGTGTCGAACACGGCCTGCGCCCAGGGGCTCATCTTCTCCGCCTCGGAGCCGGGCAGATAGCCGAGCTCCTGGCCGCCCACCGCGTACAGCGGACGGAAGACCATCACCTTCTGGTGCTGACGGCGCTCCAGGACCGCCTCCAGGCCCGCGCACAGGGCCAGCGCCGACTTGCCGGTGCCGGCCCGGCCGCCCATGGACACGATGCCGACGTCCGGGTCGAGCAGCAGGTCGAGCGCGATGCGCTGCTCGGCGCTGCGGCCCTTGATGCCGAACGCCTCCCGGTCGCCGCGCACCAGCCGGACGCTGCCGTCGGCCGTGACCCGGCCGAGCGCCTTGCCGCGCTCCGACTGGATGGTCAGCCCGGTGTGTACGGGCAGGCCGGTGGCTTCGGGCACATACACGTGCCCTTCCTCGAAGAGGATGTCCACCTGCTCGCCGGGCAGGGTCAGTTCGGACATCCCGGTCCAGCCGGAGGAGTCCGTGATGGCGAGCTCCGCGCGGTACTCCTCGGCGAGGAGGCCCACGGAGGACGCCTTGATCCTGAGCGGGAGGTCCTTCGACACCACGGTGACGTCGAACCCCTCGGCCTGCAGATTGCGGGCGACCGCGAGGATGCGGGAGTCGTTGTCCCCCAGGCGGTAGCCGCTGGGCAGCACGCTGGGGTCCGAGTGGTTGAGCTCGACCCGCAGGGTCCCGCCGACGTCCCCGGTCGGAATGGGGGCGTCGAGACGGCCGTACCGCACGCGGTAGTCGTCCAGCAGGCGCAGTGCCTGGCGGGCGAAGTAGCCGAGTTCGGGGTGGTTCCGCTTGGCCTCCAGCTCGGTCACCACGACGACGGGGAGCACGACTTCGTGCTCGTCGAAGCGGGTGAGGGCATTGGGGTCGGCCAGCAGGACGCTGGTGTCGAGAACGTAGGTGCGCCGGTCTGGCTTGTGGCGCTTTGCGCTGGTCACCACGGAAGGACGTACCCCTCGGATGAGGTCGGGGAGCGACGAGGCGGGACTGGACCGGTCGACGGCCCGCATGCACAGCGGGCCGGGGACCGGCCCTCCGCCGCTTCTTCCGTGCCGTGACCGCACGGTCGGGCTGGTGCAAAGGGCCTCCCGGGCGGACGGCTTCTGCGCCGCCCGCTGAGATCCGACACCCGTGGTTCGGGCGTCGGCCTGTCTGACTTATGCCCTCGAACGAGCGCCGCCATGCCACGGCATATGACGGCGCGCCGGTGAACTCCGTGTGACCCGCGCTGGGTGCGCGGTGGGAAAGCGGGTGCTCAGCCGCCGTAGCGCCGGTGGCGGGCGGCGTAGTCGCGCAGGGCGCGCAGGAAGTCGACCTTGCGGAAGGCCGGCCAGAACACGTCGCAGAAGTAGTACTCCGAGTGCGCGGTCTGCCAGAGCATGAATCCGGACAGCCGCTGTTCGCCGCTGGTGCGGATGACGAGGTCCAGGTCGGGCTGGGCGCGGGTGTAGAGGTGACGCCCGATCATGTCGATGTCGACGGCCTCGGCGAGCTCGTCCATCGAGGTGCCGCGTTCCTGGGCGTCCAGCAGCATGGACCGTACGGCGTCGGCGATCTCCTGGCGGCCGCCGTAGCCGATGGCGACGTTGACCACTATCCCTTTGACGTCCGCGGTGGTCTGCTCGGCCTCTTTGAGGGTGGTCTGCATTCCCGAGGGCAGCAGATCGCGGGTGCCGACGTGGTGGACCCGCCAGCGCCCGTCGGCGGCGAGGGTGCGGACCACGTCCTCGATGATGCCGAGGAGGGAACGAGTTCGTCCTTGGGCCGGTCGAAGTTGTCCGTCGACAGCAGCCAGAGGGTGACGACCTCGACGTCGGTCTCGCTGCACCAGCCGAGGAACTCGCCGATCTTGTCCGCGCCGACCCGGTGGCCGTGGACGGTGCTGGAACCGGAGGCCTTCGCCCAGCGGCGGTTGCCGTCCATGATGACGCCGATGTGCCCCGGCACCTGAGCGGTGTCCAGGTGGCCTTCCACCCGGCGTGCGTACAGCCTGACCAGCAGGCCACGCAGCTTGTCGCGCAGGTTCACGTGATCGTCAGCCCCTCCGTACGGATCGGACAGGCGCGGCACTCCCCGCCGCGTCGCACGGCAAGCGGCCCGGTCTCAGCCGCGGGCGGCCCCTGTCCGTTGGCGGTCCCCGAAGGCGAAGCCTACCCCTGCGGGGGCGGGGTTCCTCAACGCCCGTGGTGGGGGTGGCTGTCGGGCGTACGGGGGCGGAGGGGTCCGCCGGGGTCCGGTGCAGGCCCGCGCGGGTGGGCGCGTCGGGTTTCGCGGAGATGCTGTGACGGAGCCCGGATCGGGGTTCACCCGGACGCCGGGGCGCAGCGCGGACCCGGGTGCACGAAGATGCCGCGCCGAGTCCGCATCGGGTTCGTGGAAATGCCGCGCCGGAGCCCTGTCCGGGGTTCGCGGAAGCCCTGCGACGGAGCCCGCACCGGGGTTCACCCGGACGCCGGGCCGGGGCTTCGGGGGTGTCGTGGCGGGGCCCGGATTCGGGGCAAGAAAAACGGGCCGGTCCGTGGGGGAGACGGACCGGCCCGAGGGGGTTTCAACCATAACCCTTCGTAAGTGATGCTGCGTACATCGGCGCGCCACAACTACTCTCCGGAGTTGCCCGGCGACGCGCAGAGCGGCACGGAGGGCATCATTCCGGGCTTCGGGCTGGCCGAAAACGGGCTGAACTGCGTGAAACCCGTGCACCGAGGGGACTCTGTGCCGGATGTGACACCTGCCGCCGGCCGGGTGACCGCACTTTCGGCTTTCCCCGGACGGGCGATCCGGGCATGGTCACCGGTTGACCCGAAGCAAGTGCGCCGAGAGGTCCGTCGCGGGCACCGCGCGGCCCCCTCGACCGCGCGGTACCGCCGCCCCGCGCAGCTTTGCTGACGCGAATCACCTTGGTCTGAACCTATGCGATGCCCCGCTCCGGAGGCCAGCCGCGTCCGATAACGATGCGGAAACTCACCACCGCGCGGGGCGGGCACCCGTGCCCTTGCGGGCGTGGAAGAGATGCCGGGTGCTGTGGGCCACGAAGGGCCCCTCGGTCTCGATCCGTTCGTGCAGGGCGCGCAGCCGCGGCAGATACGCCTCGACGGTGAACCCGGGGACCATCCAGATCACCTTGCGCAGGAAGTGGACGACGGCGGCGATGTCGTAGAACTCGATGCGCAGCCGTTCGGCCCGCAGGTCGACGATCTCCAGTCCGGCGGCCTCGGCCGCGCGCCGTTCACGGTCCGGGTGCCGTGCGTCGCGCCGCTCGTCCGGCCGCGGCCCGAGGAAGTACTCGACGAGTTCGCGGACGCTGCCGGGCCCGACGTGCTGGGCGAAGTAGACACCGCCGCCGGCGAGCACCCGTGCGATCTCCTGCCATCGGGCCTCGACGGGATGCCGGCTGACGACGAGGTCGAAGGCGCCGTCCGCGAAGGGCAGCGGCGCGTCCTCGGGCGCGGCGACGACGGCGACACCGCGCGGCCGGAGTACGGCCGTGGCCTTGGCGACGTTGGGCCGCCAGCCCTCGGTGGCGACGGCGAGTCCGGGCCGCCGGGGAGCGTTGGCGAGGGCGAAGTCCAGCACCTCCTCCCCGGTCTGGATGTCGAGCACGGCCTCGGCCCCGCCCAGCCGCGCGGCCACCGCCGCGGCGTACCCCAGGAGGGCCGGGCCTCGCTGGCCCGCCCCTCGAACCAGGAGAAGTCCCACCCCTCCGTGGGCACGGAAGCGCCTTCCTCGACGAGGTCCTCGAAGGTCCGGTGGCTCGCCTTGTCGGTCACCCACCGATCATGCCGGGAGCGGCCGCGCCCTGTCCTCTCCGTTTTCGACGGTTCACGGCACCAGCGGACGCACGTCCTCCGCCACGAACCGTACGAAGCCCTCCAGGTCGGGTTCGTCACCGGTCGGCTGAAGGACGACCGAATCGGCCCCGGCCGCGGCGAGTCGCCGTACGGCCTCGGCGACGGCCTTCGCGTCCCCGGCGACCCCGACCTCCGGGTCGTCGCCGACGCCCTCGGCGATCAGCTCGGTGCGCAGCCGCTCGGCCGCCCCGGGCCCGGTGGCGGCGAGGAGATAGACGACGGTCCGGTGGGTTGCGGCGGTACGTCCCGCGGCGGCGCGCCCTCCTCGACGAGCCGGCGCGCCTGTCGTACGCCCTCGGGTGAGGTGCCGGCGGTGAGGACGGTCCCGTCCGCGGCCTCACCGGTGAGCCGTACGGTCCTGGGTCCGGTGCCGCCGGCGAGCACCTCCACCGGTTCCCGCGGGGGCCAGTCGAGGGCGACGTCGTCGAGCCGGACGTACCGCCCTCGGTGGTGACGCGTTCGCCGCGCAACAGGGCGCGCAACGCGACGAGATGCTCCCGCAGCAGAGTGAGCGGCGACCCGGCCCGCGCCCCGACCTGCCCCATCCAGTCCTGTACGCCGTGCCCCACGGCGAGGATCGGGCGCCCCGGGAACATCCGGTACAGCCCGGCGGCCTCCATGCCCGTGACCGCCACGTTCCGCAGCGGCACGGGCAGCAGCCCGACCCCACCCGGACCCGCTCGGTCCACGCCAGCGCGGCGGCGGCGGTCGAGATCCCGCCTTCCCGGAAGCAGTCCTCCCACAGCCAGAGTTCCTCCAGCCCGCTCTCATCGGCGAGCCGGGCGACGGAACGGAGCCGCTCGGGGGCGAGCTGCGGGCGGAAGACTGCGCCGAGTGTCGTCATGCGGGGTTCCTCCCCTGTACGCCACCGGCTCAACCCGGCCGGACGGGTCAGCGGTTGATGGCCTGGATCTCCTGGACCGTGACGTCCTGGGTCGCTCCGAACTGTCCTTCGGGAAGGTCGCCACCCGCGCCGTCGGAGCCGGTCCAGTGGATCTCCCAGGTGACCGTCGCCTGGAGGGGAACGTGCCGTCGCCCGAGGAGCGCAGGTACTTCACGCCGCACGGCGGGGTCCGGTCCGCGTTGCCCTTCTCGTACTTCTCGCCGATCCGGCCGTCGTTGATCTCGCACACGCCCGATGCCGGATACGCCTCCGCGTCGGGGTGCCCGGCTTGATCTCCAGGGCGACCGGTTCCGCCGTGGCCGTCGCGCTGATACCGAGCACCGGGACGGACGCGGTGACCGACACCGGCTTGAACTCCGCGCCGTCCAGCCAGGCCCACGTCGGAAGGTTCACCTTGGTCGCCCCGGCGGGGGCCAGCGTCACCTCCGTACCCGGGACGCGGATCTCGGCGTAGGCGAGTTCGGCGAGGATCTCGGTGGAGATGGCGTTCTCGACATCGGCGGGCGGGTCGTCTCCCGTGTCCACCCAGAAGTAGTCCTTCGTGCAGGAGTCCCAGCCCGGCGGGAAGCTCCGGTCGACGTACGACCCCCACCAGTAGCCCTTGCCGGACTTGTCCTTGTGGAAGCCCTTCTCCTCGTCGTCCGCGTCGTACTTCTCCCGCTGTTTGGCGTCCCACTCGTACCCCGTGGACCCGGCGTCCCAGATCGGCTCCAGGTGGTTCTGCAACTCCTCGGGGGTGAACATGGGGGCGTACCAGCAGGGGAGGGCTCCAGGAGGTGGAGGAGGTCAGGGCGCCGGCCTTGTCACCGGTGCCGTTCTTGGAGTGGTCGAATTGGACGGCGCCGACCTGGACGGCGATTTTGCCTTTGCCGTCAGTTTCGGCACTCTGTCGCTTGTCCCCGTTGTTTCCGTACTTGTCCCGGTCGGCGTAAGCCGCCTAGGACAAGAGGGCGGAAACACACGGCCGCCAGGACCGTCGCCGCCACCCGCCGAACGTTCCTTACGGCCGGCATTCGTCGGCCCCCTCTCGGACACGATGTCGGTGGTCTGCCACACGCCATCGGTGTTCTTCTTGAGCGCGGTGTTGTACAGGACGTAACTGTCCGAGGTGGCGGGGGACTTGTCGACCTTGCCGGTCTTCTTGCTCTTGATGAACGACTTGCTCTCGTCTGAGCAGTACGTGACATAGGCCTTGTCGGCGCCGTTCAGCGTCGCCTTGCGGTTGAAGTACCGCGTCACGCCCGTCCAGGTGTCGTTGCCCTCGATATAGCGCTGCGCGTAGGTGATCGAGGATTCCAGGGCCTTCTCGGTGTTGTAGAAGCCGAGCGCCTTGGTGCCCGTGCTGCCCTGGAAAATCGCCTCGTCGACGGAGTTGACGCTGAGAGCGTTGTCGGCGAGGACGGCGTCCTTCACCGGATCGCCTGTCTTGTCGCCCTCGAAGACGTTCTTCGCGTCGGAAGGGAACGTGATCTTCGGGCGTTCCCCGGAGTCCGGGACGCCGGTGCTCGGGGACGGCGACTTCTCACTCCCCGTGTCCGCGCCCGCGATCTTGTCGTTGTCCTTGTCCTTCGACGAGTTGTCGTCGCCGCTACCGCACGCGGACAGTGTCAGGGCCGCGGTGGCGGTCAGCGCGAGCGCTGCGAGCAGGATGGGGCGGCGGTTCACAGTCGGCTCCCGGGAGGGCGAGGCTTCTCTTCAGCGAATCAAGCTATCGGCTGGGTAAGTGCGGGCACCAGAGTGGCTGCGGTCAACTTGCGGGGTCCGGCGGCCGGGTGAGCGGGCGGTCCGTGACGAGGGCCGTGAGGATCATCGGGGCGTCCCCGTCGGACTGGTTGAGAGAGAGGGCCGCCCAACGCCCGGACGGCAAGGGGCCCCAGAGTCTCAGGTCGCCGAGACAGTCCTTGGCCACGAGGGTGCGGAAGGGTTCGGGGTGGACGACTCCCGTCGGGCGCATGACCAGGGTGCGGTGCGGGCCGAAGCGGGCGTCCAGCCGCGCCGCCAGTGTCATCAGGTGCAACTCCGCCCTCTCCTCGGCCTCGTTCCATTCGCGGCCGTACACGCCTGTGAGGGCCGCGCTCTCCCAGAGGGGAAGAGCAGGAACCCTTCACCGTGCGTCGACGCCCATTCACCGGTCTCCGGTTCCCCTGATCGGTTGTCGGGCCGGAGGCCGGGAGGGCGGCGGACACCGCGGCCTCGACGGCGGACACCGCGCGCGACACGTCGAAGGGCTCGCCCTCGCGGGCGGTCACAGGGCCGGCCGGGTCAGTGGCTGGGGCAGCGGCTCCAGTGCGCCCGAGTTCTTCAGAGCCTGGTACGCCTTGACGACGCTCGCCGTGTCACCGGGGGCGGCGATGGTCAAGAGCGTTCCTCCGGTGCGGAGTTCCCGTCGGTCGGGCAGCGCGTCGGACGGCGTACGGGCCGCACGTCCGGCGGACAGGTAGCCCACCCAGCCGACCGACGGGGTCCCGATCCTGAAGCCCGCCTCCTTCTTCAGCGCGGACGTCACCGCCCGGTCGCCGACGTCGCCGTGGTCCGGATCCCATGACTCCGCGACGGCCGCGAGAAGTTCGGCGTCCGGGAGGCCGGGCGCGTCGTCGGGGGACACGATCGTGGCCACCAGCGACTGGAGCAGGTACTGCGGGGTTCCGCCCGCGAGTGCGGCGAGCTCCACCTTCCAGCCGGGGGCGGCGGTGTCGGCGAGGAGGCGCAGCGAGGTGCCGTCCGCCGCCGACCAGTCGTCGGCCGCCTGGGCCGTACGCAGGGCGGCGAGCAGGGACGGTTCGTCCGGCCGGATCGTCTCGCCGGATCCGGAGGCGGGCACGGTGTGCCAGGTGCCCGTCAGCTCCGGCAGCAGCCTGGCGAACCGGTCCAGTGTCGTGCTCCATCGTGCGGCGAGTTCCGCCGCCGACTCCTGCCGGGGGCCCCAGAAGCCCCGCACCACGCGTCGCATGTCCCGTTCCCTCTCTCCCGCTCTCCGCCCGCCCGCCCGTGTCCGGCTTCACACCCTAGGTCGTACGCGCCCCACAGCCCCGTCAGTCGAAGGCCTCGGGGCGGCGGTCGCCCGCGATCGGTTCGGGGGACGTGTGGACGACCTCGATGTCCAGGCCCGCGTCCTCGAACGCGTCGCGGGCCGCGTCTGCGACCTCCTCGTTGGAGAAGTGCCACTCGACGTCCTTGCCGCGTGCCGCCTCGGTCTGCCTGCGTGCCTCGGCGAGAAGCCGTTCCCTGCCCGAGGGGTGAGTTCGGTGCGGTCGGCGCTCAGGAAGCTGTCGTAGCCGTTCTTGGCCTCCAGGTAGGTCTGGCGGGAGGAGTCCCAGCCGTCGAACTCGACGTCCGGGACGTCCGGGTCGGTGTGCGGGACGACGTACTCGTATCCGCGCTGGGTGCCGGTGATCTGTTCCTGGTAGCGCAGCCAGGACTCGTTGCGCCAGTTGGGGGCGGGGTTGCGGTCGCGGCTCGCCCAGAAGCCGTCGCCGGCGTCGGCGTCGCCGTAGGTGCGGCTGTCGAGGTCGTCGGCCCAGTCGGGCGGGTTGTAGTTGCGCGGATCGCTGGTGTCGTTGCGCTGGGCGTCGGGGTACTGCTTCTTCTTCTCCTGTGCCTGGCGGGCGCGTTCGGGTTCCTCGGCACGTTTGCGTTCGAGGTAGGCCTGGCGTTCGGCCGCGCGGGCCGCTTCCGCCTGTTCGCGGGCTTCCTCGTCGCAGCCGCCCTCCGCCAGGACGACGTACGGGCTGCCGGACGCGAGGACGGTGGTGCCGGTGCCGGGGCCGCCGCGTGGGCCCGTGGAGTCGTAGGGGTGCTGCGGGGCGGTGCGGAGATGGTGCAGCCGGTGCGGCGGGCGGCGTCCTCGGCCTCGTCCGCCGATTCGTCGGCGCGGCGGGCGGCGTCCTTCACCGCGTCGAGGTCACCGGCCTCGGCGGCCCGCCGGGCGTCCTGGGCGGCCTCGGTGGCGTCGTCGACGACCCGGCTGAGCCGGCCGAGCGAGCCGACCTTCTCGGCGATCTTCGCCTCGCCGTAGCCGGGGATGAAGAGGGAGCCGATGTTCCAGATGACGGTGGTGACGGCACGGGTCTCGTTGCCGCTGTCCCACTGGTCCACGACGTCGTCGCCGATGAACGAGTCGAACAGGACCGTGCCGCCGGTGCCGAGGAGGTGCCGCCCCAGTCGAGGATCGCGCCGAGGTAGTCGCCGTCGTCCCACATGTCGCGGGCGTCGGCGGAGCCGTCCCACCATTGGGCGCCGAGGGAACTGCCGTAATCCATCAGGCCGTTCCACGTGTCGACAGGGCTGGTGACGACGTCCCAGATGCCGGTGACGTCACCCCAGATCCCGTCGACGAAGAGGCCGCCGCCCACTTGGCCGAGCTGGTCACCGGCGCAGCCGAAGAAGGCGCCGAATCCGGAGAAGCAGCCCTCGCCGTCGTCCTCCTGGTTCGCTTCGCCCTCCTCCTCGTTTCCGGTGGTCGGGTCCTCGTAGGGCGGCTCGTCGATCTCGTCCTCGGCGGCCACCGGGTGCACCACGGAGGGTCGCCCCGGTCACCGGGGGCGTGTCGCGACGGCTGGGGTCCAGGTCGGCGTCGCCGTCGCCGCCCTCCGCCGTCACCGGGCCGTCGTCGCCCCCGCCGGGTGCCGGGCAGGCCGTGCCGGTGACGCGGCAGACCTGGGCCTGGATGCCGCTGAGGAGCTGCGGGCCCAGGCCGCCGACCAGCAGGGCGGCGATGATCGCGGCGACGACCGCGACCAGTCCCGCGTACTCCACGGCCGTCTGGCCGTCGTCCCGGTGCCGGCGGATCATCCGGGGCAGGGAGAAGGGGCGGCGCTCGGGCCGGTCGAGGTGGGCGAGGCGGTACCAGTCGCGGCTGGCCGGGCGGGTCAGGAGGTAGAGGATCAGCAGGGGGACGAGGAGCTGGGTGAGGCCGCGGGCCGAACCGTCGGCGAGGTTGGACAGCGAGCCGAGGACGAGCCAGGCCTGTACGGCGATGAGCGCGAGCCAGGTCCTGGTTCCGCCGCGCCAGGTGCGGCGGGCCAGCCACCAGCCGAGCACGCCGGGAGCGGCGGCGTACGCCACCTGGGCGAGCAGGGCGCCGTCGACCGTGTCGAGCGACGCCGCGGTGAGGAGCAGCCCGAGACCCCCGAACACCGTGAGCGCGAACAGCGCGTGCACGAGCAGCATGGCGCGGGACAGCGGCCGGGGCAGGCCCCTGCCGTGTCCGGGTGCGCCCCGCGCCACCCCCGACTCCGTTCCTCCCCGTGCGAGGCCATGACCGGCCCTCCTCACATCCCGTGTTTCGCAACCGTGTTTGGTTCGGACACGGCCCGAGAGTAGGGAGAGGGTGCTGTCGGGGGATGGGCCCGTGGGCCCAAAACGGCGCCCAACGGGCTCCCGAACTAGGGGCGTTGTCAGCCGGGCCCACTAGGGTCCTGATCACTGTCGCCCGGAGCGTGGCGGCCGTAACTGACGTACCGTCACACTCTGGAGCAGCCATGGGTTTCGAGGCCACCTACGCCGACTTCTCCGTCGAACCGAGTCGGCTGGCGAACGCCGACGTCCGGTTCCACGGGGCTCGGTTCGCCGGGTCGCACGTCGCGCTGAGCGCGGGCGGGAGTGTGGCGCTGGAGTTCGAGGTGGCGGACCCGGAGGACGTCCCCCAGGTGACGCTCACGGTCACGGCCCTCGTCTCCAGGCTGGGCTCCGACCTCGGGTACGCGCCGATGAGCGTGCTGGTGCAGGGGAGACGGTGGCCGAGGACCTCACCGTGCCCGGTGGCGGCGACCTTCCCCAGGACAACGTCTTCGCGGTGCCCGGCCGTCTGCTGAAGCCCGGCACCAACACGCTGGAGATACGCTCCTCGGACAAGTCCGGCAGCATGCTCTGGCTGTACCGGATCACCCTGGACCCCGTAGGGGAGCGCGGCCGCTCCGAGCGCGCGCGGACCGCGGAGGCGGCCCGGGACTCGGTCTTCACCTACGACACGGAGCTCCGCCCGGCCCACGCCACCTCCGCCCGCTGGCAGACCGCGCCCCGGCTGCTCTTCCACATCGACCGGGACGAGCACTCCTGCCGGCCCAGCTCGGCTGGCGTCGTGAGGACGGCGCCGAGTCCGCCGTCAGCTTCCAGTCCGCCATGTCCGACTTCCACGGCGTGCACCGCGCCGCGGACGGTACGGCGTACGAGTACCGGGGCCGGCTCGCCGACCGCCGGCCGGACTCGGACGACACCGAGAACCTGTCCACGTCCGTCCTGCACCGCTTCCACACGGAGGAGGGTGGGGCGGCAGTTGGCACACCTCCCACGAGCTACGGCTGCTCGTCGACGACGGCGGGGCGTCCGTCGAGCGGGTGACCTGGCGCGACCAGCGGGGCAACTCCGGTGTGGTGGCGCTGCACGCCGCCTCCTCCGAGGTCGAGGTGACCGGTGTCGAGGCGAGCGACGAGTTCGACGACGGGGGCGAGGGCGCGGACAACCTCCTGGAGGACCGGCGCAGCAAGTGGCTGACGTTCGAGGAGACCGCCCATCTCGACTTCACCCTGGGCCGCCCCACCGCCGTCGCCTCGTACTCCCTGACCTCGGCGAACGACTTCGACGACCGGGACCCCGCGACTGGACCCTCCTCGGCTCCCAGGACGGCCACGCGTGGACGCCGCTGGACACGCGCAGCGGTGAGAGGTTCCCGGAGCGGTTCCAGACCCGGGAGTTCCACCTCCGCTCCCACGCGCGGGCCTACCGCCACTACCGTCTCGACATCACCCGCAACGCGGGCGGCTCCGAGGTCCAGCTCGCGCGGGTCCGCTTCGCCGAGGCACCCGCGGGTCAGGCGTTCACCGGCTACTACCAGCGCTGGAACGAGGGCCCGATCGGCTACCGCGGCACCCCGGTCGCCGCCATGTCGTCCGCCGTCCCCACGGCTCCCCGCGTCGCCTCGGAACTCCAGGCGGCCGTGGCGAGCCTGTCCGAAACCGCCCAGGCACTGGCCGCGCTGGCCGCACAGCTCCGCAAGCACTGACGTCCGCGATACGGTCGGCGGGTCGCGGGGAGGAGTGGTCGGGGATGGGTCGCTGGCGAGACGGACACGGGGAGTTGACCGTACGGCCGGACGGGAGGCCGCCGGCCGTCATCCCCCTGGAGATCGCCACCTCCTACCGGGCCCGCACACGGGGCCTGCTGGGCCGAAACTCCCTCACCGGAGCCCTGCTCCTCTCCCCCGCCAGCAGCATCCACACCTTCCGCATGCGCATCCCGATCGACGTGGCCTACCTCGACCGCGACCTTCGCGTCATCGCCGTAAGCACCATGCCACCGGGCCGCCTGGGCCTGCCCCGGTGGCGCGCACGGCATGTACTGGAGGCGGAGGCGGGGGCAATGGAGGGGTGGGGGTTGCGGGTGGGGGTCCGGGTGGAGGTGACCCTTTGAGACCTCCTCCACCCGACTTCTCACCCCGGCTGAGAAATTTCCTCGGAAGGTACGGGGTGCACGCTTCCGTCTACGGCATCCACAACAGCGGAGTACAGGAAACTTCCCTCCTGCACGGAGAGACGCCAGTGAACACGCCATTGGCCGTCACGACGCTCGGCCAAATACAGGGGCTCGGCGAACTTCCCGGCACAACCATTCCGATGACGCCGTAGACTCGAATGACTAGATTCCGATAGTCAACGGCGATCAGCCTATCAATAGCGGCGACCGGCAACGCCCACAAGAAATAAAACACGCAAAATCCGAATTCCAGCCCGCGCTGGAACCAAGGACGCCAGAGCGCCAAGAACCCGCCCGTACTGTGGCGCGGTGCCAGGTGACGGAGCGACGAACACAATCGACAAGACGTCAGGCGCAGGCCGCACACCTCTTCGTTCGCGGACCCTCACGCCGATCTGTGGTCACGCGGTGCATCGAGTTTCAGTCTCCATTCTCCTCTTCGCGCTTCAGCTTCTCCTTCAATCTCAGTCCCAAGATCATTCCCGTCCCCATCACGACCACTGTTGGCCCCAGGGTTTGGAACCACCCTCCGATCGCATTAGCGATGACGGACATCACTACCGCAAGAACAGCCAGCGGGACCAAACTCCTGAGTACCCCTTTTTGGAAACTTGTCACATTTCACCCCTCACTCGATTTCCCATCACCCCACCATCAGGCAGTCAGTCGCCTACGGAAGCACTGTCAGCACTCAGGCGAATTAGCACCTCGTCGCCCATCCCTCACACTCTTACTCTTGGGGCTCAATATGACCCCTAGAGCGACAGCGAAAAGCACGGGAATGCTTGTATTCCATGGAGGATTCAAATCGGCACACACCCAGAAGGCGGCGGCGATCAACACCATAGACACCAAGATTTTCCAGAAACCCACCCCTACTCCTTTCGCTGTGCGAACGAGTCAAGCAACCTCGGTGCACTGAGTGCCGGTGACGACTGCCGCGTCCTGGCCGAAGGTGCTGACTATGCGGGTGGTGGTGCCGACTGGATCGTAACCGTCCAGGACTGTGCGGACCAGCCGTTGTCCCTCTGAAGCCTCGATGCAGTCTGCTGGCGTGCCCCCTGCTCTGCAGACGTACGGAGGCTTCCTCAACGCTGTTACCCCCCGCCCCAGCGTGACATCCTGAACGACATGGCCCATGCCTTTCGCGAACGAGCGGATATGCGACTCGCCGGAAGGAATCAACGGGGTAGCGGCCGGGCCGAACGGTGGCGGCGACTTCCATCATGACGATGACGTGACGCGGCTGTGCTGGTCATTCTGGGGTGGCGACTGCCTCAGCCGGGAGAGCTACCACCCGAACGAGACAGGCACCAGCGCCTACGCACAAGCGTTCATGGCGCTGGATCCCGCCGCGCTCAGACAAGAGGGCCAGTAAATCGGGCTCTCTCTTCTGCCGGTGCTACGCCGTGGTCCGACCGCGGCGGGGTACCGGCCCCCGGCTGCATGGTGGCCCTCATGGTGCCCATCGTCCTCGCGCTGTTCGCCGCAGGAACACTCATGGTCATGCCCCACCGCCAGAACAGCGCCAACGAGCGCCATGAGCAGCAGGCACTGGAGCGGGTGGCGAGGCTCGTCGAGTCGTACGAGACACCTCAGGCGCTTAACTGGTCAACGTGATGGGCTCGTTGTTCGAGTATGTGTCGGTAGCATCATGAGCATGCCCGATGTATGGATCGGTCTCAGCAAGGCCGAGCAGCGGAGAAACTGGTGGTGGACCGGTTTCCTGACGCTGGTCTTTGCCGGTGGGGCGGTGGCGGTCGGCCTGGCCGAGCCGACATCAGACCGATGGTGGTGGGTCGGTGGCTTTGGCGTTGTGTGGTTGGCCTCGGTTTTCTACATGATCAACCGTGGATACGGTCGGACGCGCCTGAGTGCGGACGGAATGGATTTCCGCACCTTCGTGAGCCGACGTTCGGTTCCCTGGAGCGAGATCACCCGGATCGAGAAACGACAGCACCTCACGCGTAGTGGGTCCTGGTGGGACCTGCGGGCCGTACGGGGCCGTGCGCGTTCGCTCACGATCCCCGGGGCCTTCACCAACCGGATGTGGGATGCCGAGTTCGAGCGGAAGTTGTCCGTCATCCAAGAGCGTTGGTCGCGTGCGATCGGCGGCTGACGGCGCTCATGCCGCGTGAGCCTCGGTGGCTCTAGGGAACGCGACGACTTCGTCGAAGCGGGTCCCGTGTTGGAGGCAGTGGTAGAGCTGTTCGATCATGCGGTTGAAGAGTGCAATTCCGCCTGACCGGGCATGACCAGCACCGTGGCGCGCGCCCGGTGACCGAAACGGCCCGTGGTTCCATTTCCGCAGTCGTCGTTCAGTGGCCTCGCGGAGACTTCTCGGTGTACGCCCGCGCGCCCTCCCTGGGCAGGACCGCCCACATGCGGGTTCCGCCGCCCGGTTCCCTCGCGTCGCCGAAGCCCCAGTCGCCGGCGCATGCCTTCACCACACAGGCCAGCAGTCGGAGCGCGGCTCGGCGACGGGTGTCACAGGCCGTGGCGAGGCGGGGGTGCGTGTGGCGGGGGTGGGCGTCGTAGAGGGTGACGCGGAGGGCTTCGTCGCGGTAGCGGAGTGCGACGTACAGCTCGGTGGTGGGGGCCAGACGGTAGGCGCAGGCGGTGAGTTCACCCAGGGCCTGGATCGCCGCGTCCGTCATGTCCTCCAGGCCGTGGGCCCGCAGGATCGTGCGGGTCGCGGCGCGGGCGATCGCGGGACTCTGCGGGGCGGCGGGCAGCGTGAAGCTGTAGGAGAGGGTACCGGGGGTCGGCGGGGCGGGTGACAGGTCGGCGATCGGGCAGAGGCCGGAGGTTGCGTGCATGGACAACTCCTCACGGAGGCAGGGTTGGTTCGAGGCTCCGCCCGGTGGCTCGTCTCCCTGAACGCGAGCACGCCCCTCCCAGGGCAGGAGAGCGCGGGCAGGCTCACGCGATGCCGTTCCGGGTCGGTACGGGTCGTGGTCGACCTGTCGCTGAATGTATGGGCAACTAGGGAACGTGTGCCACATACTCCGAGGAAATTGCCTCCAACGAGTTGGATCGGCGTCGCTCTTGAGGGCAGACTGGTGACCGGCCAGGGGAGGAAGATGCCGATGCCAACACGTGCGACACCCACTGTCCGACAGCGGCGAGTGGGCGCCGAGCTGCGAAAGCTGCGCATCGGAGCAGGCCGGAACACGGAGTACGCCGCCGGCCTGCTGGGATTGGACAGGACCAAGGTCTCCAACATGGAGGCGGGTGTCCGCGCCATCTCACCCGAACGCATCCGGATACTCGCCAACGACTACGAATGCAGGGATCAGGGGTACATCGATGCACTGATCTCCATGGTCGAATCGCGCAAGCGCGGCTGGTGGGAGCACTACAAGGGGCAACTGCCGCAAGGTTTGCTGGACGTCGCCGAGTTGGAATGGTCCGCCACTCGTCTGCGCAGCCTCCAGACCGTGCACGTCCCCGGGCTGCTGCAGCTGAGTGGGTACGCCCGCGCTGTCTTCGACTCCGCTCTTCCACCCCTGCCCACGTCGGAGGTCGAACTCCGGGTTGCACTGCGCATGCAGCGGCAGAAAGTACTGGATCGGGATACCGGGGTCGAATATGTGGCCTACGTACACGAATGCGCTCTACGTATGCAGTTCGGGGGTCGCCGGAACACACGGGAGCAGCTGGACCACCTATGCGACATGTCCGAGCGTGACAACGTCGACCTACGGGTCCTCCCTGTCGAGGTCGGCGCTTTCCCCGGGGCTGGCCACGCCGTTCTCTACGCCCACGGCGTGGTTCCCCAGCTCGACACCGTGCAGCTCGACTCCGCGCATGGCGGAGAATTCACTCATGCCGACGCGCAGCTCGCGAAGTACGGTGCGCACATGGACTGGTGGCACGAGAGGTCACTCGATCCGCAGCGCTCCCGAGACCTCATCCGTTCCATCGCCCGCCAACTCTGAGGAGCTGTCATGGCCGACATCAACTGGGAAGAGCCGTTCTGCGCGGAAGGCAACAACTGCTTCCGCGTGGGAACCGACCTCGAAGGCAACGCCTACATCGCCGTCGCCGGGCAGGAAGACACCCCGCTCACCGACAGCAGAGAGGCCCTGCGCTCGCTGATCCTGGAGATCAAGGCAGGCAAGGCCGACCATCTGCTCTAGGTAGCTGTCCACCCACATCGTGCGTGACGTCCAAGGAGTTCCGATGGCACACATCACCTGGGAAGAACCGTTCTGCGCCGAGGGCGCCAACTGCTTCCGCATAGGGACCGATCCCGACGGCAACGCCTACATCGCCGTCGCCGGGCAGGAAGACACCCCGCTCACCGACAGCAGAGAGGCCCTGCGCTCGCTGATCCTGGAGATCAAGGCAGGCAAGGCCGACCATCTGCTCTAGTTCGGTCAGTTCGCCGTGCGTGGGAAGGTGATCTCGACCCTGCGGTTCTTCTTGCGGCCGGCCTCGGTGGAGTTGTCGGCGATCGGGAACTGCTCGCCGTATCCGCGTACCTCGTAGGTGATGTTCGCGTCGCTCAACTCCTGGCCCAGGACGGCCTGTACGGCGTTGGCGCGCTGGCGGGACAGTACGTCGCCGTGGGCGGACGAACCCAGGTTGTCGGTGAAGCCGAAGACGCGGACCTTCGACGCGTTCTGCGTCTTGATCTCACCCGCGATCACGGCGATACGGGCCTTCGCCGCCGCCCCGAGCTTCGCGCTGTCCTTGCCGAACAGCACCTCCGCCTGGAGCGCGAACGTCACGTCCGCGTTCGTGTCCTCCCGGCGCTCGTCACCGCTCTTGTCCTCCACGATCGCCTTGATGTCGAGCACCTTGGGCTCGGTGAGCGTGGCGCCCTCCGGGAGCTTCAGATCGGGGTCGTTCGGGTCGACCTCGACGGGCGCCGACGCGGACGCCTCGGTTCCCGGCGGAACGCTGGGGCCGTCGTCCGCCCGGGCCACCACCGCCCCGTACAGGTTGGCGGCGACCATGACCGTGGCGGCCGAGAGGACCAGGGCGAGGCGCGGAGGCGCCACACGGGTGGGGTTACGAGTCATGGCCTGCCTCACCCGGAGATCTTGATCGTGCCGCTGGAGAACGTCGGCAGCTGGATGCTCACATCGGTCGTGTCGGCCGGTGGGGCGGGAAACTGCATGAACACCGGGAGAGTCTGACCTGCGTTGAGGGTGGTGAGGCCCGTCGTCGTCAGCGGGCGGCCGTCCGTGTCCCGCAGCACGTAGTAGCGCTTCTTGCCCTTCGAGTCCACGAGTGTCGCCCCGCCCAGCGACTGACCATGCTTGATGACCTCGGTCTCGTCTCCGCTCGTCTGGGCCGGGATGGCGACTGCTTCCGCGCCGTCGTTCTTCAGGTTCCCGCTCACGGTGACGAAGCCGCCTGAGTCCCGAGCGGCAGAGATGATCTGGAGCAGCAGCCCGTCCGTGCCCTTGAGCTCGGCCAGCGGAGTCTCCTCCTGCCCCTCCTGCGCACTCGGCTGCGATCCACCGTCCCCGGAAGCGGATGCCGAGGGCTTCGGCTTCTCGTCGTCGCCACCACCACCGCCACAGCCCGCCATACCGAGAGCCAGGCCGGCCACAGCGGTCAACGCGACCATCCGCCTGCGGGCGTTGGCAGTGATCCGAATACTCATCTCTCCGCTTCCTTCATCACTCGTCGTCGCTACTCGGTCGCCAGGTGCACTTCGAACAGGTCCTCGGGCTCGGGAAGGAGTTCGACCGGCCCGTCGGGGTCCAGCTCCCACCGCTCGCCGTCACAGGTGAGCAAGGGCAGTACATCTTCTTCTTCGGCGTCCTCGGCCGGGAACTGGAAGGTGCAACGGGGTTCGATCACGGCGGTGGCGGACGCGTGGGACTTCCGTGTCTCTGTGCCGGGAACGACAGATCTCCCTACGGGCCTGTTGGCCTGGACGACGACTGTGTACCTGAGAAGGCCCTCGGGGTCACAGTCGCGCACTGCGGCGTCGTTCCGCGCGGCGAGCTCGTACGCCCGCCCGCAGGTGGAACCGATTCCGTCGACGTTGCCGTTGAAGATGGCGTTCCACTTCTCCGGGTCGAGCAGGTCCTGAGCCCACCGGTCCGCGAGCGCGTCCCGGGTGTCCTGAGCCGCCGCGAGCGCCGCCGCGTCCGCGGCGGTCTGCGCGCCGTTCCGGTTCACCGCCGCCTGGCCGACCGCGAAGTACGCGAGCGCGAGAAAAGCAGGCCTCCCACCACCGTGATGTAGATGGGGAAGGCCTGCCCTGCGTCGCCGTACCGGCGGGATCGCGTCAAGGAGCGACCCGGGCGATCTGCGCGTTGATCCTGGTGAGGATCGACTGACCGATGCTCGTGCCGGTGATCGCGAGCACGATCAGCACGACCACCGCGATGATCCCCAGGTACTCGACCGCGGTCTGCCCCTTGTCGGCGTTGCGGCGCCGCAGGGCCTCGACGGTCGTGTTCTTCCAACCGTTCGCGCGGACCTTGGTCGCGACGGCGGTCTTCAGCATCAGGTCGCTCATGGTGTTCCCCTCCGGCTGACGCAACGGCGGCCTGGTGCACAGGACCGCTTTCGACATCTGCAACGTAGGGGTGGGAGCCCTGTCCCACCGAGGGCCCCAGGGCCCAATCCCGGGCCCAAAGACGGGCCCATTTCCTCGTCCCCTCTGCCGACACCGGAGGTCACCCCATCCCTCGGTGCGAGCCGGGTGCCGTGCCCAGCCACTTCGCCGCTGCCTCGGAACGGCTCGTGCTGTGGAGCTTGGCGAAGATGCGGTTGATGTGGTTCTTGACCGTCTTCTCGCTGATGAAGCACGTGGCCGCGATCTGCTGGTTGGTCATGCCGGAGGCGATGAGGTCCATGATCTCCGCCTCCTCGCGCTGAGTTGGAACGCCGACCGGTCCGGAGCGGCCGGACGGCCACCTGTCCACCCAGACGACGATCGTGCCATATCCGGTTGCAGTTGCGAAAGGTTTTCCGCAGAAGTAGCCGGCGGTGGGATGTGAGGGAGGCCGACTCCGTTTGTGTTGAGCTTAGTTGAGCGGTCTGCGCCCAGCCCGTCCGGCAGCATTCCGGGCGGTCGCGGATTCTCCCGAAGTTGCGAGAGCAACGCCCCCGCTGCCGTGGGGGTGAAGTGGGGCCTGCCCTCCCTGATGTCGTGGATCGCCGCGACCAGTTGGTCCGCCGTGAACTCGCCGTGCACCAGATAGCCACCCGCTCCCCTGCGCAGGGCCTCCTGGACGATCTCCGACTCCCTGCTGTACGTCAGCATCACCACCGGAGCGATCCGCACCAGGTACGGAAGTGCCGAGATACCGTCCACGCCGGGCATACGGACGTCCAGCAGGACCACGTCGGGGCGGTGGGCGTGGGCCGCCTCGTAGGCCGCGCGGCCGTCGGCCGCCTCCGCCACGACCGTGATGTCCTCCCTGCCGGTGAGAAGGGCGGTCAGGCCGGCGCGGACCACCGGGTTGTCGTCGGCCACCACGACCCGCAGCGGGGCCGGGGGCGGGACGTTCGCGAAAGGGTTCGGCGGGGTCGTCATGGGGTGGCCTCCGTGGGTGTCGTCACGGCCGCCAGCGGGAGTTCCAGGCGGACTTCGGTGCCTCGTGCGTGTGCGCCCCGGCCCACGCGAATACGGGCGCCGACGGAGGCCGCCCGCTCGACCATGCCGATGAGGCCGAAGTGCCCGGCCCGGCGCAGTTGCTCGAGATCGGTGCCGGGCGGGAGGCCGCTGCCGTCGTCGTACACGCTGATACGGAGCAGGTCGCCGTGGACGCCGGCCCGGACGTCGACACGGGTCGCCCTCGCGTGGCGGTGGGCGTTCTCCATGGCCTCCGAGGCGATGGTCAGGAGCTGGCGGGCCACTGCGGGCGGGACGGGTGGGACCGCGTGCTCGCCGGTGGGGCGGTAGGCCGCTGGGAGGCCGGTACGCGTGGTGAAGTCCCGGGTGCGGGCTGCCAGTTCCACGAGTACGTCCGTGCCCTGGTCCGGGTCCGACTCCCTGCGCAGGTCGGCCAGGAGTTCACGGGATTCGGCGGCGGCTCTGCGGGCCGAACGGGCCACCAGTTCCGCCTGCTGTTTCACCAGGGCCCGGTTCGGGTGCGGGGCGTTCGCGGTTCCGGTCAGGCCGTCCGCCGCCAGGGCAACTCCGTGGAGGGTCTTGGCCACCGAGTCGTGCATCTCGCGGGCCAGGCGGGCGCGTTCGGCGCTGACCGCCTCGGTGACCGCCAGGCGGGCCTGGACGGTACCGAGGGCCTGCGTCGCCGTGCCCAGGCGGAGCATCAGGTTGCGGAGGCTGGAGCCGACCGCGCCCGCGACCACGCAGAGGCCGGGGAGGATCAGGGTCTCCGCCGGGTTCGTACGGGGGTTGTCCAGGGCCGCGTAGACGAGGAGCAGGATCAGGCCCTGGAGGGAGGCGAAGACCGCCGCGCCGCGCCAGCCGTAGATCAGGCCGGCGAGGAGGGGCGTGCAGACGCTGACGTAGGCGAGGGTGGTGTCGGGGCCGGCGGAGATCAGGAGCAGGGCTCCGAAGAGGGTGTCCGCGGCCAGGAGGGTGGGGTGGCGCAGGAGGAGGGGGCCGAAGCGTTCCCAGTCCCTGAAGAGGGCGTAGGAGGCCATGAAGGTGGCCACCACGGCGAGGGCGACCAGGCGGGTGCTCCAGCCTTCGGCGGCGTTGAGGAGGGCGGAGGGGTCGCCAGGGCGATCATCGCGAGTCTGAAGCCGAATGCCTGCCGGCACAGGGCTTGGAGGGCGTTGATCTGGATCTGCACGTCCGGTGCGGCTGGTGCGGGTTGTGGGGGTGCATCCCGCCTTCGGCCGGATGTGGGTTCCCACTCGCACCACCCGTGCGGGTCTCGTCGTCGGGTGCGGGTGGCCCCTGTGGGGGACCTCGCCATCGGCGGCCGACGGTCCATGGGCCTGTGGCCAAGCCGCCCCCGCCGTCCGCGGTTCCGGCAGCCGCGGCCCGGCGCCCGTCGCCCGCTCCCAGCCCGGCGGCAAGGCCGGGGTCGCCGAGGTCACCGGGATGTCCGGGGCGCCCGTCCTGGTGTGGGGTGGGAGGACCGTGCCCGTGGGCGGGGTGGTGATCTCCGACGGTTTCGCGGCGCGGCGGAACAGACCCGTGCGGTCCCTCGTCGTCGTCATCGCGCCCGCCCCCGCCCTACTCGCCCGTGACCGCGCCGAAGTCGATGCCGGAGCCGAGGATCAGGCCGGCGCCGAGGAGGATCATCGTGGCCGGGACCATGAAGGTGGTGATCATCATGGTGGCCTTGGGCACCGCGCGGGCCGCCTTCCGGCGGGCGTTCTGCGCGTCCGTACGGCGCATGTCCTTGGCCAGGGACACCAGCGTCTCCACGATCGGCGCACCCAGCTCCTCGCCCTGCTGCAAGGCCGACACGAACATCGCCACCTGCTCCGAGTCGTTGCGCCGGCGCAGCTCCATGAACGCCTGCCGGCGGCTCATGCCCAGGTCCATCTGGCGCAGCGTGATGCGGAGTTCGTCCGCCCACGGGCCCTCGTACTTCTGCGACACCCGGTCCAGGGCCTGCCGGAAGCCCAGCCCCGCGCTCACCACCACCGCCAGCACGTCCAGGAAGTCCGGCAGCGTCCGCTCGATGACGTCCCGGCGGACACGGATCGCCGACCAGATGCCGACCTCCGTCCAGAACGCGCCGAAGGCGAGCAGCAGCAGGGCCATGAAAGGCTGTCCGCGCATCAGGAAGACCAGGCAGCCCAGGACGCCCAGGAAGCCGTACACCGCGCGCCGGGCCGCGTAACGGTCGATGGTGAGGCCGCCGGGGTTGCCCGCCAGGTCGATCTTGCGGCGGTACTTGGCGACCTGCTTGGGGCCCATGATCCGCAGCACGGCGGGCGCGTAGCGCATGCCCATGCGGTCGACGAGGAGTCGACCGCGCCCGTGCGGGTGGCGCCGACCTCCAGGGCGAGTGCCAGGTCGGTGGGGAGTTTCACCTCCGCCCGGTACATGCGGACGCCGGCGAAGACGCCGTAGACGGCGAGGCCCATCAGGAGGGCCAGCAGCAGTGCCATGTCGGTCGGCCTCCTTCGGTCAGACGTCGATACGGGACAGGCGGCGGATGAGGACGAAGCCGACGGCGTAGAGGCCGAACGCGGTGATCACCGCGAGCTGACCGGCCGGGGAGCCGGTCATCCGGTCCAGGGCGCCGCCCTTCACACCGTTCATCAGGAACAGCGCGCCGACGCCCAGCACCGGCACGGCGTACGACGTCATGCTGACCTGGGAGAGCTGCGTACGGACCTCCCGTCGGGTCTCCTTCCGCTCCTCCAGCGTCTCCGTGAGGTTGCGGAGCGCGCTCACCACCTGGCCGCCCGCCCGGTTGGAGAGCACCAAGGTGGTGACCAGGACGACGAGTTCGCGGGACGGGAGGCGGTCGGCGAGTTCGCCCAGGGCGTCGTCCATGGACGCGCCGACCGCCAGCTGGGCGGCGACCTTGGACAGTTCCTCGCCCGCCGGGGCCTCCAGCTCCTCCGCCGCCATGCCGATCGCGGTACGGAGGGCGAGGCCGGCCTGGGTGGCGTTGGCGAGGATGCGGGACAGTTCCGGGAGCTGGTTGATGAACTTCTCGATGCGCTTCTGCCGCTGCCAGTTGAGGAACTGCAGGTGCCGCCCAGACGCCGAGCAGTCCGGCGATCGGGCCGAAGAAGGGGCGAGGGTGGCCTGCCCGACGAGCCACAGGCCGGCGACGGTGGCGAGCATGTAGACGAAGAACTCGCCCGGGGTGATGTCCAGGCCGGTGGCCGTCAGGCGCAGTTCGAGTTTCCTGCCGGGCCTGGTGCGGCGCAGTCGGCGGTCCAGGGTGGGGAAGTGACGCCGGCGGCCGGCGACGGGGATCTGGCCGGTGGCCGACAGCCGGTCCACGAGTGCCTGCCGCTGCGCCCTGCCGGTGGCGTACGTGTGCACGCCGACGACCGCGAGGACGCAGGTCAGCAGCGTGATACCGGTGGTCAGCGTGATCAGGTTCCGCAGCTCCATGGGGGACTACCTGGCTTCTCGGGTGGCGAGCTGGTCGAAGGACTGGGCGACGCCGAACGCCGGGGGACGGGCTGGCCCGCCATGTAGAGGCGGTCGGCCGTGCGGCGCGGCAGGGATGGTGCTCGTAGCCGCCGTGCACGCGGCCGTCGGCGGTCATCGGGCGGGCGTGGAAGCGGGCGACCGAGGTCAGCCGGTACGGCTCCGAGGCGTGGCTCTCCAGCAGGGCGACCTCGGTGATCCGGCGGGCGCCGTCGGCGAAGCGGGTGAGCTGGACGATGACGTCGACGGCGCTGTTGATCTGGTCGTGGAGCGCCACGAAGGGGATCTCCACGTCGGACATGGAGGCGAGGGTCTGGAGGCGCATCAGCGCGTCCTCGGCGCTGTTGGCGTGGACGGTGGCGAGGAGCCGTCGTGGCCGGTCGACATGGCCTGGAGCATGTCCAGGGACTCGCCGCCGCGGACCTCACCGACGACGATGCGGTCGGGGCGCATCCGCAGGAGTTGCGCACCAGGTCGCGGATGGTGATCTTGCCCTTGCCCTCGACGTTCGGCGGGCGGGACTCCAGGCGGATGACGTGCGGCTGCTGGAGCTGGAGTTCGGCGGAGTCCTCGATGGTGATGATGCGTTCGCCCTCGGGGATCAGTCCGGAGAGGGCGTTCAGCAGGGTCGTCTTCCCGGTGCCGGTCGCGCCGGACACGATGACGTTGAAGCGGGCCTGCACCAGTCCGGCCAGCAGATACAGCATGTGCTCGTCGAGGGAGCCGAGGCCGATCAGTTCCTGGAGGGTGAAGGAGCGGGGAAGCGGCGGATGGTGAGGATGGCGCCGGTCAGGGAGAGCGGCGGGATGATGACGTTGACGCGCTCGCCGGAGGGAGGCGGGCGTCGACCATGGGGTTCGTCTCGTCGACGCGGCGGTTGACGGTGGAGACGATGCGTTCGATCGTCTGCATCAGCTGGTCGTTGGAGGCGAAGCGGATCGGGAGTTGCTCCACGCGGCCGCCGCGCTCCACGAAGATCGCGTCGGGGCCGTTCACCATGATCTCGGTGATGGACGCGTCCTCGAGAAGCGGTTCGAGGATGCCGAGGCCCAGTGCCTCGTCGACGACCCTGCGGATCAGCTGGGAGCGCTCGACGGTCGACAGGACCGGGCCCTCGCGGCTGATGATGTGGCCGAGGACGCGTTCCAGCCGGGCCCGGCGCTCGGCCGCCGCCAGCGAACTCATCTCGGCGAGGTCGATCTCCTCGAGGAGCTTGGCCCGGTAGGAGGCGACCAGATGACCGTCCTCGCCCCGGCCGGTGTTCTCCTCGGGGAGTTGATGCGTGCCCGCAGGCTCATGGGTCGCGTGCTCCTCAGTGGTCTCGCGGCATCGTGGCGGACTTCCGGATCGGGTCGAAGTTCCAGCCCGGCACGATGGAGGGGATGTCGACCGTGGCGGAGACGGTGATCTCGTCGCCTCCCGAGGAGCCCTCGCAGGATGTGCCGTCGGCGAGCCAGGTGCTGACGGCGGCCGTGCACATGGGGCCGTACGCCTCCCCAGTGACGCGCCGCGTGCCCCGCGCGGGCCGCCGTACCGGCCTGCTGGGCGGTGTAGGCGACCAGGCCGAGCTGTACGGCGGCCATGGCGACGATCAGGAGGATCGGGAGGAATCCCAGGTATTCCAGGGCCACTTGGCCCCGGTCATGGTCGCGGGGGCGGCGACGGGCTGTGTACGGCATGTCAGTCCTTCTCCTCCTCGACCGCGCCCGCGTGTCCCCTCACATCGAGGGGAGGAGACGACGCCGGGGAAGAGGAGGGGGACGGCCAGCCGTACGTCGGCGGTGACGAAGCCGCCCGAAGTCGTACAGTTCACGTTCGCCCCCTCCGCCCACGCTTGTGACAGCTTGTCCCGCCCCGCCGCCTGGCAGGCGCCCTGGCGGGCGTCCGGTGGCGCCGCCGTGGCCTGCCGTACGGCCTCGTCCGCAGCATTCCCCGCGAGAGTGAACGCGTACCCCACCAGGACGAGCTGCCACAGCACCACCAGCGTCACGAGGATCGTGGGGGTCATGCCGAGGAACTCGATGGTCACCTGGCCCCGGTCGCCGAAACGGCCGCGGGCACCGAACCGGCCCCCGTCGCCTAATCGGTCGCGGGCACCGAACCGGCTCCGCTCGCCGAAACAGCCGCCGTCGCGGCCTCGCGCGCGTGATACGGCCCTCATGGTCATCCCCCGAGTCCCTGCGCCGCCGGAAGCTCACCGACCCCGGTCGCCGCGCGGCCGGCCGGTGCGCCGGTCGCCCTGGACGGCCCTGACCAGCCCGAGTTCGCCGGCCAGACCCCACAGGGCCTGCTTCACGGTGCTCTTGTTCTCCAGTTCGTGCACGCGGCCCGCGTCCACCACGGCCTGGAGCTCCTTGAAGTGGGCGGGGACCACGGTGGCGGCGACGGCCGTGCCGGTGATCTTCCGGATGAGCGGGGCTGGATCTCCGTGGACCGGGTGTGCCGGTTGACGACCACGGTGGTCTCCTCGGCCTTCCGGATCTGCAGCCGGTCCCACATCCGTACCGCCCGCTTGGCGCCCCGTACGGCGACGACGTCGGGCGTGGTGACCAGCAGGGCCGTGTCGGCCATCTCCACGGCTGCCGCGCCGGCGCCGCCGAGCTGGGCACCGCAGTCGATGACGACGACCTCGTACCGTGAGCGCAGGGCGCTGACGATCTGCCGGGCGGAGCGGTCGCTGACCTCCTCCCCGCGTTCGCCCTCGCCGGGGGCGAGCAGCAGGGCGAGGCCGGTGTCGTGCCGGAAGACGGCGTCGGCGAGGACGCGCGGGGAGATGTCGTTGATGGCGGCGAGGTCGACGACGGAGCGGCGGAACTGGACGTCCAGATAGGCGGCGACGTCCCCGGTCTGCAGGTCCATGTCGAGCAGGGCCGTGCTGCGGCCGGAGGCCTGGGCGGCGAGCGCGAGCTGGATGGCGGTGAGGGTGGCGCCGACGCCGCCCTTGGCGCCGCTGACGGTGACGACGGTGCCGCCCGCGCCGGTGAACACGTCGCCGCCGGGGCCGAGATGGCGTCGTACGCCGACGGACCACTGGGCGACGGCGTGCACGCGGCTGGCGAGTTCCTCGTAGCTGAGCGGGAGGAGACCAGTCCGCGGGCGCCGTAGTCCATGGCGGCCTGGAAGAGGCCGGGGCTCGCGTCGGAGGTGACGAGGATGACACCGACGGCGGGGAAGCGCAGGGCGACCTCGCGGATCAGCTCCAGGGCGGGGACGGGGCCGATGCGTTCGTGGACGACCACGACCTCGGGCAGTTCGTCGACGGATTCGGCGGCCAGGCGCGCGAGGGTGTCGACGAGCTGGGTGGAGTCGGCGACCGGGGCCACCGGCTCGGCGTCCGGGAGCTGGCTGAGCAGTGTGCCGATGGACCGGACCGCGTCCGCGTCGCCGACCGCCGGCAGGATCCTCGTGGGCATGCGGCTCTCACTTGTCCTTCGCGAGTTCGTACGTCCGCTGCGAGTCCGGTACGGCGCCGTCGGTGCCGGGCGCGACCAGGGCGAGACGGACGCGCTTCGCGAACGACTCGGCGTAGGTGATGCGCTGGGCGTCGACGGCGGACAGCGCGAAGGTGATCGGGACGGCGTCGGTGGGCTCACGGCCGCGGTCGTTGTCGTCGGGCCGGAGGGCGGTGAGCCGGCCCACGTCGAGGACCCTGGCGTTGGTCACGATGACCCTGGACTGGTCCGGGTCGCCCTCGCGTTCGCCCTCGAAGGTGGCGTAGACGTTGACCCCGGCACCCGGCGTGATCTTGCCGGCGACGCCGGTCGCCGCGTCGATCAGGATGGCGACCTCCTGCTGCCCCGGCTGCAGGGCGGGCCGGTCGACGATCATGTCGCTCTGCAGCAGGGAGCCCTCGAGCAGCTTGGTCACGGCGATCTTGCCCCGGATGTCGCCGAGGTCGGTGACGGCGTTCTTCGACAGCCACCGCTCGGGCATCTCGATCCGCTCGAACTGGCCCGTGGCGAGCAGGGTGTAGGGGTCCACGTCGCTCTTCAGCCGGTACGCGGTGACCTCGGGGCCGACCTTGGACTCGACGTCGCTGATGACGGAGAGCACGCCGGCGAACGCGCCGAGGGCGCACAGGACCGACAGAAGCAGGAGTATCACGCCGCGGCGCTGACGGGAGTTCATGAACCGTGCAACCTCATCGGGGATATCGGTCGAGCGGAATCGGACGGGTCGGGGCGGGCCGTGCGGGTCAGGTGCCTCTGGTGAGGGCCGGGGTGCCCTCGGGTGCGGGCGGTACGGCGGAGCAGAACACGCAGCGGTCGCCGATGACGTCGATGCCGCACCAGTGACAGCGGCCGCGCCGTACGGAGGTGACCAGCTGGTAGAGCACCGAGAGGTCGGGCAGGTAGGTGCAGAACTCGACGACCTTGCCGGTTCCCCACCAGGCCGGGGATTCGGCCGGGAGCGGGGTCTCGCGCAGACCCTGCACGTTCCAGGCCGGGGCCAGGGTGGCGGTGACCCAGTCGGACGGGAGCTGGCCCTTGGCGACGAGCATCCAGGTGCCGAACTCGGGTCCGTCGAGGCGGGTTTCGGGTCCGAGGCGGACGAGTTGCGGCTGCGGGTGGGCGACGACGGCGAACTGGGTGCCCGGCATCCAGGACTTGGCGTGCTGCTTCAGGTCGACGGGGACGCGGTCGAGGCGGGCGACGGAGCCCAGCAGGGCCCCGGCGTGGATGTAGTGGATCAGCAGCCGGCCGGCGGAGGCGAGCACGCCGGGGCTGAGGTCGCAGGAGGCGAGCTGCCGTAACTGGCGGACCAGGACCGCGAGTCCGAGGGGCGGCAGGTCGGGGCTGAAGAGGGCGATCCGGTCGCTCTCCAGGAGGGAGCGCAGGGTGTGCAGGCGCCGCTGGACGGCGGTGGGGTGGTCCGGGAGCAGACCACGATGACATGGCCGTGGTGCTCGAGGAGCAGTTGCAGCTCGTTCAGGACCTGTTCGAGCGGGCGGGTGCCGATGTCCCGCAGCACCACCGCGGGCAGGGTGCGTTCGTCCTGTGCCGGCAGTGCCATGTCGGCGCCGGTCACGGCAATGGCAGTTGGCACGCGCGGCTCCCCGTTCTCCCCATGCCCGACGGCCCACCGGGCGTTACTCCGATGCACCCTGGTGACTTCACTGCGTGACTACCTCAGCACTGTATCCGCGGGTCCGTGACCGGAGAACAGCGATTGAGTAGCCGAACGGCAACCGTCGATGCACAAGGTGCGGCAAAACGGGGCAGGTTGAGCATCTCGCCGGTCTCGATCAAGCCTCACGGGTGGAGGTCCTGTGCACTGCCTTGACGTCGGGTGGTGCCGTCGGGTCGGTTCACTGGTCGATTTTGGTCTGGACCTATTGACAACTGGATTGGTCTGGACCACCTTGTGCTGCACACGGTGGCCACCGTCGCTCCCTCTCCCCCACCTTCTCCCCCACCGGAGGCCCCAGTGAACCGCGCATCAGGAACCCCGGCCGCAGCAGACGCCTGTGGGCCGGAGCCGTCGTCTCCGCGCTCGCCCTCACCTTCGCCGGAGCCGGCCAGGCGTCCGCGGCGGACGTCAACAACGCCAGGAACGCCGGGTTCGAGGCGGGCCTCGGCAACTGGACCTGTTCGGCGAACAGCGGTACGACCGTCTCCTCCCCGTGCACGCCGGCGCGGCCGCGCTCAAGGCCACGCCCGCCGGGCAGGACAACGCCCGCTGCAGCCAGACCGTCGCCGTGCGGCCCAACTCCACCTACCAGCTCAGCGGATGGGTGCAGGGCGGCTACACCTACCTGGGCGTGACCGGCACCGGCACGACGGACGTCTCCACCTGGACCCCGGACTCCGGGGCCTGGAAGCAGCTGTCCACCAGCTTCAGCACCGGCTCCGCCACCACCTCGGTGACGGTCTACACCCACGGCTGGTACGGCCAGGCCGCCTACTACGCCGACGACATCTCGGTGTTCGGCCCCGACGGGGCGGCGGCGGCGACCCGGAGCCGACGGTCCCCGGCACCCCGGGCGGACTGACCGTCTCCGGCACGACCGCCTCCTCGGTGTCCCTGGCCTGGAACGCGGTGTCGGGAGCGACCGGCTACACCGTCTACCGGGACGGCACCAAGGTGACCGCCGTGTCGGGCACATCGGCCACCGTGAGCGGGCTCGCCGCCTCGACGTCGTACTCCTTCCAGGTCGCCGCCACCAACACCAAGGGCGAGTCGCCGAAGTCCACGGCGGTGTCCGCGCGCACCAAGGAGAGCGGCGGCAACAACGGCGGTGGCCTGCCCCGGCACGCGGTGACCGGCTACTGGCAGAACTTCAACAACGGCGCCGCCGTGCAGAAGATCTCCGACGTCCCGGCCGCGTACGACATCATCGCGGTCTCCTTCGCCGACGCCACCGGCGCCCCGGGCGCCGTCACCTTCAACCTGGACTCGGCCGGCCTGAACGGCTACACCGTCGCCCAGTTCAAGGCGGACGTCCGGGCCAAGCAGGCGGCCGGCAAGAAGGTCATCATCTCGGTCGGCGGCGAGAAGGGCACCGTCTCGGTGAACGACTCCACGTCCGCGGCGAACTTCGCCGACTCGGTGTACTCCGTGATGCGGGAGTACGGCTTCGACGGCGTCGACATCGACCTGGAGAACGGTCTCAACCCGACCTACATGACACAGGCGCTGCGGTCGCTGTCCGCCAAGGCCGGCCCGTCGATGATCCTCACCATGGCCCCGCAGACCATCGACATGCAGTCCACGTCCGGCTCGTACTTCCGTACCGCGCTGAACGTCAAGGACATCCTCACCGTCGTCAACATGCAGTACTACAACAGCGGTTCGATGCTGGGCTGCGACGGCAAGGTCTACAGCCAGGGCACGGTGGACTTCCTCACCGCGCTCGCCTGCATCCAGCTCGAGGGCGGCCTCGACGCGTCCCAGGTCGGCCTGGGCGTGCCCGCCTCGACGCGGGGCGCGGGCAGCGGCTACGTCTCCCCGTCGGTCGTGAACAGCGCCCTGGACTGCCTCACCAAGGGCACCGGCTGCGGCACCTTCAAGCCGTCGCGGACCTACCCGTCGCTGCGCGGCGCGATGACCTGGTCCACGAACTGGGACGCCACCTCCGGCAACGCGTGGTCGAACGCGGTCGGCCCGCACGTGCACGCCCTGCCGTAACCGGCGGCCGCTCCGCCCCGTGCGCTCCCGGGGCGGGAGCGGTGTCCCGGCATCCCGCCGGAGAGCGCAGGTCACGAGCGGGATACAGAAGTGACCGATGCGTAGGGAGCCCCTCCCGGAGGGGCCGCTGTGCGAGGATCGGCCCGTGGATGAGCTGAGACCCGACGACCCGTCACGTATCGGCCCGTACCGGCTTCTCGCCCGCCTCGGCGCGGGCGGCATGGGCGAGGTCTATCTCGCCCGCTCGGCCGGTGGCCGCACCCTCGCCGTGAAACTCGTCCGCTCCGAACTCGCGTCGGAGCCCGAGTTCCGCAGGCGCTTCGCCCAGGAGATCGCGTCCGCGCGGCGCGTCGGCGGCGAGTGGACCGCGCCCGTGCTGGACGCGGACACCGAGGCGGAGTCGCCGTGGGTCGCCACCGGCTACGTACCCGGTCCCTCGCTGCACGAGGTGATCGCCGAACGGCCGGAGCCGCTGCCCGAACGGTCCGTGCGCATCCTCGGCAACCGGCTCGCCCGGGCCCTCACCGCCATCCACGAGGCCGGCCTCGTCCACCGGGACCTCAAGCCCGCGAACATCCTGGTGACGATCGACGGGCCGCGCGTCATCGACTTCGGCATCGCCCGCGCCCTCGACGCGGTGACCGCCGACGGCAAGCTGACCCGCACCGGCGCGGTGATCGGCTCGCCCGGCTACATGTCCCCCGAGCAGGTCCGCGGCGAGCCGCTCACCGCGGCCAGCGACGTCTTCTCGCTCGGCTCGGTCCTGGCCTTCGCGGCGACCCGGCGCCAGCCGTTCAGCTCGTCGGACAGCGGGATGCACGCGGTGATGTACCGGATCGCCCAGGAGCCGCCGAACCTGTCCGGTCTGCCCGAGGGCCTGTCGGAGCTCGTACGCGACTGCCTGGCCAAGGACCCCGCCGCCCGGCCGTCCCCGGCACAGCTCGTGGAGCGTACGGCGGCGGACGCCGCGGACGCGGACACCGTGCCGTGGCTGCCCGCCGGTCTGACGGCCGAACTCGGGCGCCGGGCCGCGCGCTTGCTGGACTCGGAGGCACCCGCCACCCGGGCCGTACCCCACCGCCGGCCGGGCCGCCGACGGTGCCGCCGATGCCGGTGAGCGGACCGCCCGCGCCCGTCACACCACCACTGCCGTCGACGGCGCCTCCTCCGACGCCGCCCGCGACCCCGCCGCCCCCGGTGAGCGCGCCGGTCACCCCGGAGCCCGCGCCGGAGCCGGCGCCGGCCGCCGCGCACCCCGACCCGCCCGCCACCGGCCCCGCACCGGCCCCCGTCGCACCGCCGCTCGGTGTGTTCGGTGACCCGGTGCCCGTCCCCGCCCTGCCGCGCCCCAAGCGGACCCGGCTGATCGTCGGGTCCGCCGTACTGGCCGTCGTCCTGCTGGCCGGCGGCATCACGTACGCCGCCATGAACCTGGGCGACGACCAGAACGACGGCAGGAACACCAGCTCAGGGAAGACGGGCGGCTCGAAGCAGCCGGACGACGGCGGCACGGAAGAGGCCGACCGGCCGGAGGAGGAGGACACCTCCTCGCCCGGCACCGCCCCTCGGCCACCATCGAGGGCTCGATCGCCGACGCCTACCTGGGCACATGGCAGGGCGAGGGCAAGGACTCCGAGGGAACACCCTCTCGCTGCGCCGCATCACGATCACCCAGGGAGTCGAGGGCGAGGACGTCGCCACGACGTTCAACTCCTTCGACGACGTGCTGTGCACCGGCGCCGCCGAACTGGTCTCGTTCGCCAACCTGATGGTGCTGGAGTCCCGCGCGGTCTCCAGCATCCCCGAGGGCTCCTGCACCGACGGGGGCGAGCAGACCCTGCGGCTGCGCGACGACGGCTCGCTCATCTGGACCAGCGACGAACGCGGCGAGACCGCGATCCTGAAGCGGACCGAACTGTCCGACAGCCCCGTCCCGGCCGAATTCCTCGGCACCTGGCAGCAAGAGGGCGCCGAACCCGGCGAGAGCAAGTCCCTCGTGCTGGAGCAGGCGGCGCACGGCGAGGTGGTGGCCACCTGGACCGGTGACGGGCCGGCGTACCACTGCGAGTGGGAGAGCGTGCTGGTGGACGCCTCCAGCACGGGCGTACGGCTCGGCCCGTCGGTCGTCACGGCCGCGGAACCGAAGGACCAGTGCGAGAGCGGCAGGACCGAGACGCTGCGGCTCAAGAGCACGGACCAGCTGACCGTGACGACACTCGGCGGCGGGGAGGAACCCCGGTCGCCTACCGGCGCGCCGACTAGAAGAACTCCGACCAGGGCTGGTCCCAGACCTGCTTGGCGCACAGGACGAGGAAGAGCAGGGCCGCGGCGGCGAGCATGGTGTTGCTGAGCGGCCCGTTGCGCCACTCACGGGGCGTGCGGGCCGAGTTGAGCAGCCACATCAGGGTGAGCGCCAGGAACGGCATGAACGCGGCGCCGAGAACGCCGTAGAGGATGATCAGGCGGAAGGGCTCGTCCTGGAAGAGCAGGACGATGGGCGGGAAGGTGAGCCAGAGCAGGTAGGCGCGGAAGGCCCAGGAGCGTTCGCGGCGGCCGGAGGCCAGCTCGTCGCCCTGCGCCTCCCGCTCGCCCCGCTGCCGGGCGAGGAAGTCGGCGAACATCAGGCTCACACCGTGCCAGACGCCGATCAGGGAGGTGAAGGACATGGCGAAGAAGCCGATCAGGAACAGCTTGCCGGTCGCCGTGCCGTACTCCTCCTCCAGCACGTCGCCGAGCTGGATCAGGCCCTTGTCCCCGCTCGCGATGGCGATGTTCGCGGAGTGCAGCAGCTCGGCGCCGACGAAGAGCATGGCGACGACGAAGATGCCGGTCGTCGCGTAGGCGACCCGGTTGTCCAGGCGCATGACCCTCATCCAGCCGGAGTTGGTCCAGCCCTTCGCGTTGACCCAGTAGCCGTACGCGGCCAGCGTGATGGTGCCGCCGACGCCGCCGATCAGGCCGAGGGTGTTGAGGACCGAGTCCTTCTCGTCCGGGAGGACCGGGAGGAGGCCGGCGAAGGCGTCACCGAGGTGCGGGGTGACACGGATCGCGAGATACACGGTCACCACGAACATGACGCCCACCAGGACCGTCATGACCTTCTCGAACACGTTGTACTTGTTGAACCAGACGAAGACCAGGCCGACGAGGCCGCAGGCGATGCCCCACCATTCGAGGTCCATCACGCCCGGGAACAGCGCCTGGAGCGGCAGCCCGCTCGACGACATCGCCGCGGCGCCGTAGACGAAGCCCCAGACGACCGCGTAGACCGCGAAGAACCAGGTCGTCCAGCGGCCGAGGCTCGCCCAGCCGTCGAAGACGGTGCGGCCGGTGGACAGATGCCACCGGCCGCACGCCTCCGCGAGGAGATCTTCACCAGACAGCCGATGACCGCGGCCCACAGCAGGGTGTAGCCGAAGTTGCTGCCCGCGATGAGGGTGGCGACGAGGTCGCCGGCGCCGACACCGGTCGCGGCGACGACCATGCCGGGACCGATGTGACGCCAACTGGACTTACGGGATGCCGCGTCGGCCCCGACCGGTACGCCCGCGCCTGTGGTGTTGCCCGTGGTGTCCGTCATGGGGGCCAAGAAAGCGGACGACCACCGGTGGGACAAGAGGGCGTGCGGGGATCTTCACACCGTACGCCTACTCGGCGGCGGTTTTCCCGTCGTCCCCGGCGTCCTTGTCCTTGTCGTCGGCCTCGGCCTCGGCCTCCGCGTCACCCTTCACGTCGTCCTGCGCGTCGTCCTCCGCGTCCGGCGTCTCGCCGTCCTCGAAGTACGCGTCCAGGACCTCGTCCAGGGCGGTGTCCCACTCCGCGAAACTGCCGCGGGACGGGGCCTCGACCTCGATGGGGTACCAGCGGCTGTCCGGGGTGTGCACGGTGACCGTGTACCGCTTGCCGAAGCGGGCGGTCTCCGTCTCCACCGCGCCGATCTCGTCCCACCGGAACTCGCACTCCTGGTCGTCCAGGCTCAGTCGTACGCCCCGGTGGTCGGCGACGATCCTGGCGCGCCGGTCGGACGCCTCGAAGACCGGCCCGTCGGGCACGGCCTCCGCTTCCGGCTCGGCCTCCGGAGCCGTCTCCTCGGGAGCCGTGTCCCGCGGCTCCGTGTCCGTCGTCGCCTTCGCGTCCTCCTTCCGGCCGGACGCGGGCGAGGTGAGCCCGGGGATGAATGCCGGGTCGAACCCGGCGCCTTCCAGGGGCTGGCTGCTCGAACCTATGCGCTGCTCCACACCGCAGGAGTATGGTCGATAACCCTGTGCGGGGAACAGCCACCCCGCCGGTCATTCGCGTTCCCTCACATCACAGTGGTGCATCGGCCCCCATTTCGGCCGCGCGCACGACGCGCCGCGCCGTGCGTGGAGGACATGGGCACGGGCCGGTCGGGACCCGGGACGACCTACGCGATCGTCCCGGGCCCCGAGGGGCTCAGACGACGAGGCTGAGCGCCGCCGCCACCACGAACCCGGCCACCGACAGGACGCTCTCCAGCACCGTCCAGGTCTTCAGCGTGTCCCGCTCGCTGATGCCGAAGTACTTGGCGACCATCCAGAAGCCGCCGTCGTTGACGTGCGAGGCGAAGATCGAGCCGGCCGAGATGGCCATGATGACCAGGGCGACGAACGCCTGCGAGTGGTCGCCCACGGCGAGCAGCAGGGCCACGATGCCCGCCGTCGTCACGATCGCCACCGTCGCCGAGCCCTGCGCGACGCGCAGCACCACGGAGATCAGGTAGGAGAGGACGATCACCGGGAGGCCGACGTCGTTGAAGGTGTCGGAGAGGGCCTGGGCGACGCCGCTGCCCTTGAGGACGGCGCCGAAGACACCGCCGGCGCCGACCACCAGGAGGATGTTGCCGACGGGCTTCAGCGAGGACGTGGAGACGGTCTCCAGGGACTTGCGGGACCAGCCGCGCCGGATGCCCAGCAGGTAGTAGGCGAGGAACAGGGCGAGGGTGAGGGCCACGAAGGGGTGGCCGAAGAACTCGATGACCGAGCGGAGGGTGGAGGGGTCCAGCGCGATCGAGGAGAAGGTGGCGGCGAGGATCAGGACGAGCGGCGTACCGATGATGCCGAGGACCGTGCCGAGCGGCACCGGCGCCTCACGCGGCTCGACACCGGAGGCGCGCTGTTCGGCGACGACGGCGTCCTTGGCCTCCTGCGCGGCCTCGACCATGTCCTGCGGTACGGGGACGAAGATGCGCTTGCCGATCCAGGCGGCGTAGACCCAGGCGGCGACGACGGCCGGCAGACCGCAGACGACGCCCATGAGGATGACCCAGCCCAGGTCGACCTGGAGCAGTCCGGCGGCGGCCACCGGGCCCGGGTGCGGGGGCAGGAAGGCGTGGGTGACGGAGAGGCCGGCGAGGAGGGGCAGGCAGTAGAGCAGGATCGACTTGCCGGAGCGCTTGGCGGCCGCGTACACGATCGGCGCGAGGACGAAGATGCCGACGTCGAAGAAGACCGGGATACCGAAGATCAGACCGGTGAGGCCCATCGCGAGCGGGGCCCGCTTCTCACCGAACAGGCCGAGCAGCCGGCCCGCCAGCACCTCGGCGCCGCCGCTGACTTCGAGGATCGCGCCGAGCATCGTACCGAGGCCGATGATGATCGCGACATGGCCGAGGATGCCGCCCATCCCGGACTCGATGGTGGACACCGCGTCCGACCGCTGGACCGTGCCGAAGAGTTCGGTGACCGACAGACCGGCCATCAGGCCGACGGCTATGGATACGGCGAGCAGTGCGACGAACGGCTGGAGCCGCACCTTGATGATCAGGAAGAGGAGCAGCGCGATACCGATGGCGGCGACGGTCAGCAGGCCCGCGGTGCCGTCGAGGAGGAGGAGCAGTCCTCCGGTGTGCGGTGGGGTCTGTGCTGGTGCGGAGGCGGCGAGCGGGAGGAGCGAATGGGACATTCGGGGGTCCTCTGGGTAAGGGCATGGGGCTTTCGGGCAGGGGGATCGCGGCACGGCGTCCCAGGGGTGCGGGAGGCCGTGCCGTGATGTCGTGCGGCGGTGGAGAGGTGGGGCGCGGCGCGGGTCAGCCGAGGACGGCGAGCGCGTCGATCTCGATGAGGAGCCCGGCGGGAAGACCGACGTAGACGGTCGTGCGCGCGGCGGGCGGCTGGGTGAGGCCCTGCTCCTCGAAGTAGGTGTTGTAGAGGTCGTTCATCTCCGCGAAGTGGTCCACATCGGTGAGGTAGACGCGGATCATCATCGCGTCGTCCCAGCTCGCGCCGCCCTCTTCGAGGATCGCCTTGACGTTGGCGAGGGTCTGGAGGGTCTGCTCACGCAGGGTGGGGCCGGCGGGCGTGGGCGCCTTGCCCTCCTCGGCGGGCAGGAAGCCGACCTGGCCGGCGACCTGGAGGATGTTGCCCTTGCGGACGCCGTGGGAGAACTTCGCGGGCGGGGTGGTGTGGGTGGCGGGGGTGAGCGCGGTCTTCTCGGTCATACGGAGCTGTCCTTCACTGGGGTTCTGCCGGAGTACTCGCCGCTGATCGCGTCCGCCGTGCGGCGCACCAGCGGGAGCAGGGTGAGGAGTTCGTCGGCGGTGACGACGACGTTCGGCGCGGAGACCGACATGGCGGCGACGACTCGGCCGTCGGCGCCGCGGATCGGGGCGGCGACGCAGTTGATGGACTCCTCGTGGCCGCCGAGGTCGGTGGCCCAGCCCTGTTCGCGCACCTTCGCCAGTTCCTGGAGGAACGCGGTGGCGTGGGGTGTCGAACGGGCCGTGTACATGGGGTAGTCGAGCTTCTCCGCGAGGGCGCGGCGCTCGTGTTCGGGGAGGTCGGCGAGGAGGAGTTTCGCCACGGCCGCGACGGTGATGGCGACCGGTTTGCCGATCCGGGAGTACATGCGGACCGGGTAGCGGCTCTCGACCTTGTCGATGTAGAGGACCTCGTTCTCCTCGTACACGGCGAGGTGGACGGTGTGTCCGATCTTCTCGTTGAGGCGTACGAGATGGGCGTGGGCGATCTCGCGGACGTCGAGGTTCTCCATCGCCTCCTGGGCGAGGGCGAAGAGGCGGGCGCCGAGGCGGTAGCGCTGGTCGGACTGGCGGTAGACCAGGCCGTGTTCGTGGAGGGTGCGCAGGAGGCGGAGGGCGGTGGATTTGTGCACGCCGAGGCGGTCGGCGACCTGGCCGAGGTCGGCGGGGCCCTCCGCGAGCAGGGGGAGGATGCTCAGGGCTCGGTCTACGGTCTGGCTCATGGGGTGCGTGCCTCCTGCTCGGGCCCTTCGGGTGTGTCGGCTCGGGTCCAGCCGGGGCCGAGTCGCAGTTTCCCCACGCGGTGTCGTCGAGGGCGGCGAGGGGGTCGGCGAGGGGGCGGGGCGGGGGTGGGGCGAGGTCGCCGGGGGTGGTGAGGGCGGCCGCGGCGGTCAGGTGGCCGTGTCTCAGCCGGGCCCGCAGGGGAGGTCGCGGAGGGTGGCCGAGAGGAAGCCGGCGGCGAAGGCGTCGCCCGCGCCGGTTGTCGCGACCACGTCGACCTTCAGGGCGGAGGCCGTCGCGGTTGGGCGGGGGTGGTCGCGCCGCCCGGTGCCGTGGCCGGGCGGGGGTGAGTCGCACTGCCCGGCGCCTGCGGGGTGCGGTCGCGCCCACCGGTGCCGCCCCTGGCGGCACCTCCCAGGCCGTTCGGGCACTGGGGGAGGTACGACTGCTCGCCGAGGACGGGGGCGGAGTAGGCGACCGCTGCCCGGTCGCCCTGTTTGACGACCAGGGTCTCCGGTTCCGGGAGGGCCGCCCGGATGGCCGCGGGGCCGCCGGTGATGCCCCAGGCCTCCTCCGCCTCGTCCTCGCCGACGAAGACGATGTCCGCCCGGCGGGCCAGCTCCAGGAGGACCTCCGGGCCGTGGCCGTTCCGCCACAGGGCCGGTCGGTGGTTGACGTCGAAGGAGATCAGGGGGCGGCCGGGGTGGGGGCGGTCAGGGTGCGCATCAGGGTCAGGCAGTCGGGGGACAGGGCCGCCGTGATGCCTGACAGGTGCAGGATTCTGCCTCCGCGTACCGCCTCCAGGTCCAGGTTCGTGGCCGTCATCGCGGAGGCCGCGGAGCCCGCCCGGTAGTAGGCGACCTCGTGGGCGTCCGTGGCGCGGTCGCCGGCCGTGCGGAAGTAGACGCCGGTCGGGCGGTCCGGGTCGCGGCGGACGGACGACACGTCGACGCCGTACCCGCCGATCGTCTCGACGAGGTGATCGCCGAACGCGTCGGCGCCGACCCTGCTCACCCAGCGGGTGCTGTGGCCCGCCGCCGCGAGCACGCACACCACGTTCGACTCCGCGCCGCCGATGCCCCGGTCGAAGGACGGGACGTCGGCGAGGCGCCCCGGCCGGGAGGGCAGGAACGTCACCATGGACTCGCCGAGTGCGACAACGTCCACGGCGCGGCTCCTTCTCTTCAGCGACTGTCGCGGTGTCCGTTGACCCCGCGTGGCCGAGATGTTAGACAGCGGTGAGCGATATACGCAATGACTGTTGCACAAGTTGCAACAGGCCTGATCAGGAGGTTCTGATGGTCCTCGACGCTCTGGCCCGCCTCACCGAGGAACGGGTGGATCACCGCTTCAAGGGCCTCCCGCCGGACGCCGGGGGCCTGACCGTCGGGGAGCTGGCCGCACAGCGCCGCAACCTCTTCACGGGCGGCTTCACCACCCCGTGCTCGCGCTCTCCGCCGAGCGCCTGGAGCACAACCTGCGGCTGATGGAGACGTACGCGGCCCGGCACGGCCTCGCCTTCGCGCCGCACGGCAAGACGTCCATGGCCCCGCAGCTCTTCCAGCGGCAGCTCGAGCACGGGGCGTGGGGCATCACCCTGGCCGTTCCGCATCAGGTGCGGGTGGCACGGGCGTTCGGGATACAGCGGATCTTCCTCGCCAACGAGCTGGTGGACGCGGCGGCCCTGCGCTGGATCGCCGCCGAACTGGACGCCGACCCCGGCTTCCGGTTCCTGTGCTACGTCGACTCCGTGCGCGGGGTGGAGCTGATGGACGCGGCCCTGGGCGAGGCGGGGGCCTCCCGTCCGGTGGACGTCGTCGTGGAGCTCGCCGCCGGTGAGGGCGCGCGGACCGGGGCGCGGACGGAGGAGGCGTGCGCCGCCGTCGCCGACGCCGTGGCCGGCGCGCGCGGACTGCGGCTGGCCGGGGTCGCCGGGTACGAGGGCGAGGTGCCGCGGGCGGATCCGGAGCGGGTGCGCGCCTGGCTGCGGCGGCTGGTGTCGCTCGCGGCGGACTTCGACAAGGCGGGGCGGTTCGCCGGGCTCGACGAGATCGTGCTGAGCGCGGGCGGCAGCGCCTGGTTCGACGCGGTCGCCGATGTCTTCGCCGAGGTCCCCGAACTCTCCTCCCCGTACTGAAACTGCTGCGCTCGGGGGCGTACGTCTCGCACGACGACGGCCACTACCGCGAGCTGACCCCTTCAACCGGGTCCCGGAGGAGGGTGCGCTGGAGCCGGCGTTCCGGCTGTGGACGCAGGTGGTGTCCCGGCCGTCCGACGAACAGGCGTTCACCAACGCCGGCAAGCGGGACGCGGCCTACGACCTCGATCTGCCGTTCGCCCAGGTGGTGCGCCGGGACGGGAGCGAGCGCCCGGCCACCGGGATCTCGGTGACCGGACTGTCGGACCAGCACGCGTGGCTGCGTACCACCGGGGAGGCCGATCTGGAGGTGGGAGACTGGGTGGGACTTGGTCTGTCCCACCCGTGCACGTCGTTCGACAAGTGGGAGCTCATCCCCGTCGCCGAGGCGGACGGCACGGTGGTCGACTACATCCGTACGTTCTTCTAGGAGGCCGGCGCATGGAAGAGCTCGTCATCCGGGACGCGGACGTCGTGGACGGCTCCGGCGACCACGCGTACCGCGCGGACGTGGTGGTGGACGGCGGTCGCATCGTCTCCATCGTGAAGGAGGCGGCGGACGCGGGCTGTCAGCGCCCTAAGGCCCGCCGTGAACTGGACGCCGAGGGGCTGGTGCTGGCCCCCGGCTTCATCGACATGCACGCCCACAGCGATCTGGCGCTGCTGCGCGACCCCGACCACAGCGCCAAGGCCGCGCAGGGGTCACCCTCGAAGTCCTGGGCCAGGACGGGCTGTCGTACGCGCCGGTCGACGACCGTACGCTCGGTGAGGTGCGCCGGGCGATCGCCGGGTGGAACGGCTCCGGGGACGACATCGACTTCGACTGGCGGTCGGTGGGCGAGTATCTGGACCGGCTCGACGGGGGCATCGCGGTCAACGCCGCGTATCTGATCCCGCAGGGCACGGTCCGCGCGCTCGTCGTCGGCTGGGAGGACCGCGAGGCCACGCCCGAAGAGCTGGACCGGATGCGGCGGTTGGTCGCGGAGGGCATGGAGCAGGGCGCGGTCGGCATGTCGTCGGGACTGACGTACACGCCCGGCATGTACGCCAAGGACGCCGAACTCACCGAGCTGTGCCGGGTGGTGGCGTCGTACGGCGGTTACTACTGCCCGCACCACCGCTCCTACGGCGCCGGCGCGCTGGAGGCGTACGAGGAGATGGTGGCGCTGACCCGGGAGGCGGGCTGCCCGCTGCACCTGGCGCACGCCACCATGAACTTCGGGGTGAACAAGGGCCGGGCGCCCGAACTGCTGGCCCTGCTCGACGACGCCCTGGACGCCGGCGCCGACATCAGCCTCGACACCTACCCGTACACCCCCGGCTGCACCACCCTCGTGGCGCTGCTGCCGAGTTGGGCGAGCGAGGGCGGGCCCGAGGAGATCCTGCGGCGGCTCGCGGACGACGCGGTGGCCGAGCGGATCCGGCACCATCTGGAGGTCACCGGCTCGGACGGCTGCCACGGTGTGCCCGTGGAGTGGGAGACCATCGAGATCTCGGGCGTCGGCGATCCGGCGCTGGACGAGTACGTGGGCCGTACGGTCCTGGAGTCGGCGCGGGTGCGCGGCGAGTCGCCGTGGGCGGTGGCGCGCGAGCTGCTGCTGAAGGACAGGCTCGCCCCGACGATCCTCCAGCACGTCGGCCACGAGGAGAACGTACGGGCGATCATGCGGCACCGGGTGCACACCGGCGGCTCGGACGGCATCCTCCAGGGCGCCAAGCCGCATCCGCGCGCATACGGCACGTTCCCGCACTATCTCGGGCACTACGTACGGGAGTTGGGGGTGCTGACGCTGGAGGAGTGCGTCGCACGTCTGACCTCGCGTCCGGCCGCGCGGCTGCGGCTGGCGGACCGGGGCCTGATCCGCGAGGGCTACAAGGCGGACCTGGTGCTGTTCGATCCGGGGACGGTGGCCGCGGGGTCGACCTTCGACGAGCCCCGGACCCTGCCGACGGGCATCCCGCATGTGCTGGTCGACGGACGGTTCGTGATCGAGGACGGACGGCGCACGGACGTGCTCGCGGGCCGGGCGGTCCGCAGGACTCCCCGCTGACCGCCCGCCACGACTGACTCACGGACGACGGAACCGGAGCGGTCGCCGAGCTGGACGGTGCCGGCGAAGTTCACCGCGCTCTCCCTGGGGGCGGTGAGTCCGACAGGGCGTCCGCCACGGTCCCGGCCACGCCGTCGACGGCATCCGTCGGCGTGGCCGGGGCCGCGTCCGTGGTCGTGTCCGCGCCCGTGGGGGTTGGCGCGGAAGCGACCGCGGGGTCGCGCCGGCCCCGGCGAAGGCCAGGGCGCAGAGCGCGACGACGAGAGGTCTGCTCATGGGGGTCCCTCCAGCGGCGGCGGGCGGCCGGAAGGCCTCCGGCCGCCCGCCGTACGAGTTGCCATGCGCATTGTCAGTGTGCGGATGAGGAGGGGACAAGGCGTTGTTTCCGACCGGTGGTCCGAGCTCTCGGAATCGCCCGCACCCGCGGAGAAAGAGGGGCGTGGGGAGGGGAGCGACGGTGCGGAGGTGAGGGGACGCGCGGCGCCGCACACACCCTCGCGGACATACCCATCCGAATCGACACGTCTCACGTGGCGGAAAACACGGCCCCGAGCGCCATACCGGGCCGTAAGCTCCCAGCATGCAGGTGATCCAGTCGACCAAACTCGCCAATGTCTGTTACGAGATCCGGGGCCCGGTGCTCGAGGAGGCGATGCGGCTGGAAGCGGCCGGTCACCGCATCCTCAAGCTGAACACCGGCAACCCGGCGGCGTTCGGCTTCGAGTGCCCGCCCGAGATCCTCGAGGACATACTGCGCAACGTGTCGACGGCGCACGGCTACGGCGACGCGAAGGGCCTCCTCGCCGCGCGCCGGGCGGTCGTCATGCACAACCAGACACTCGGCATCGAGACCGACGTCGAGCACGTCTTCATCGGCAACGGCGTCTCCGAGCTGATCGTGATGGCGATGCAGGGCCTGCTGGACGACGGCGACGAGGTCCTCGTCCCGGCGCCCGACTACCCGCTGTGGACGGCGGCCGTCTCGCTCTCCGGCGGTACGGCGGTGCACTACCGCTGCGACGAGCAGTCCGACTGGATGCCGGACCTCGCCGACGTGGAGCGCAAGGTCACCGACCGCACCAAGGCGCTCGTCATCATCAACCCGAACAACCCGACCGGCGCCGTCTACGACGAGGCGGTCATCAAGGGCCTGACGGACATCGCCCGCCGCCACAACCTGCTGATCTGCTCCGACGAGATCTACGACAAGATCCTCTACGACGACGCCCGGCACATCCCGACCGCCTCCGTCGCCCCCGATCTGCTCACCCTCACCTTCAACGGCATGTCGAAGGCGTACCGGGTGGCCGGCTACCGGGTCGGCTGGATGTCGATCTCGGGCCCGCGCGCCCACGCCGACTCCTACATCGAGGGCCTCACCGTCCTGGCGAACATGCGCCTGTGCGCGAACATGCCCGGCCAGCACGGCGTGGTCGCCGCGCTCAGCGGCCGCCAGACGATCAACGAACTCGTCCTCCCCGGCGGGCGGCTGCGCGAGCAGCGGGACACGGCGTACGAGCTGCTGACCCAGATCCCGGGGTGAGCTGTGTGAAGCCGAAGGGCGCGCTGTATCTGTTCCCGCGCCTCGACCCGGACGTCTTCAAGATCAAGGACGACCGGCGGATGGTGCTGGACCTGCTGCGCCGCGAGAAGATCATGGTCGTGCAGGGCACCGGCTTCAACTGGCCGGAGCCGGACCACTTCCGGGTCGTCACGCTCCCGTCGGTCACCGATCTGCAGGACGCGGTCGGCCGGATCGCCCGCTTCCTGGACGGCTACGGCCAGGTCTGAAACCTCCGAGGGGCGCCGATTCTACGAACGACTCAACTTTAGACAGATTCTAAGCTAGGATGGTTTCCTGTTGCACCACAGGAGGCCATCCATGTACGAACCGATCCGCGCCAAGTCGGTCCACAGCACGGTGGCCGGCACCCCCGACGACTTCCCCGCCGCTCCCGCGAGGAAGAGCTGGACATCCAGCTCGCGGGTCACCTCGGCGCGCTGCTCACCGCCACGGACGAACTGCGCGTGGCGGCGCCCTCGGCCGATCTGGACACCGCGGCCGAGCGGCTCGCCGGGGAGATCAGCCGTCTGCGGGGAGGACGTACGCCGGCCCGTGCCTCGGCGACCACGAAGGGCCGCGCGCCGAACGTGGCGGCGCTGCACCGGCGGGCCCACGCGCTCGCCGGCCGCGCCCTGGTCGTCGCCGCCTCCCGCGCCGACACGGCGGCGGCGATCCTGTCCGCGGAGCGGATGGACGCGCACACCGCCGCGCTGAAACCGCGCCCTCTCACGTCCCGCTGAGCCCGCTCGGGCTCCCCGACGGCCCCGGTCCGCGCGCACCCGCAGCGACGCGCGGACCGGGCGCCACCTTTTCCGGGCACCGCCCGGCTTTTCCCGGCACCCCACAGCTTTTCCGACACGGCTCGACTTCCGACGCCCGGCGGTTCCGGTCGGCGGTGGCGCCCGGCGGTTCCGGTGCGCGCCGCCGTCCGCCCGGCGGCGGCCGTCCGCTTCGCCGGGCGGACGGGTGCGCACACCGCCGCGCGCCGAGGCAGCCGCGGAGCCGTGCCTCCCCGGTGCCTCACGGCCCGGGAGGTACCCCTGGGGCGACAGGGAGGGTGAGCGCGACAGCTCCCGGCGGACGCCGGCGGTGCACTCAGCCGAGCAGCACCGTGAAGACCACGAACGCCAGCAGTATCGCGAGGACGATCGCCCACACGGGCCAGGTTCCGCGGCCGTCCGGATCCTCCGGGCCGCCGCCGCGCGGGCGGTCCTCCTCCAGGTACGGGTGCTCCGGCCGGTCGCGCGAGTAGAAGTCGTCGTCGCCGTCTGCCATGGCGCATCCCTCCTTCCCCAGGGTCCCCGGGTACCCACCCCGCGCGGACCGCACGCGGTGTCAGTGGGCGCTCCTGGGATCGCGTCGCAGACAGTGACCCGACGAGCGGAGAGCGCCGTCGTCCTCCATACCTCGGCGAGGGCGGACGCGGTCCGGCGGGCCCGGCACGCGACCTCGGCCGCACCGACCAGCCCCGCATGACCCGTGCCCTCCACCGCACGACAGGCCTCCCACCCGGCCGGCTGCGCAGCCTCGTGGCATCCCAGTGAGGCAGGTGCCGGTCAGGCGGAGCTCTCCAGGGCGGCGCGCCATGCCGGGCTGTCGACGTAGTGGTTGTCGAAGCGCTCCGACGACTCCGCGATCTCCTTCGGGTCGGCCTCGCCGCGCATCACCCGGCCGAGCAGGCGCAGGTAGTCGAACCTGCCCATGCCGGGGGTGAAGACGAACAGGACGTCCGCCTCACATCCCGGGGCGGCCCCGAACGCGTGCGGAGTGCGGGGCGGGACCGCGAGGAAGTCGCCTTCCTCCAGCACGGTGACCTCCTCGCCCACCAGCACCCGCAGGGATCCGCCGATCACGAAGAACAGCTCTGTCGCCCGGGTGTGGAAGTGGGCCGGCGCCCCCGTGGCGCCCTTCGCGAAGGTGGACCGGTAGCTCGTGAATCCTTCCGCGTCGGCGAGAAGGGTCATCGCACTGCTCGGGTCGGAGCAGGTCTCGGCGTCCGCACGCCGGGTCAGCAGCGCCGCGGACGGCGTGGTGGTCGCGGACATGGCGGGTGTCCCTTCGCTCATGGTCATCTCCCGGAAGTCCCGAGGCCGTTCTCCGGGCTCGCGCTCGGGACGACCTCATCTCTCAACCTTGATAATCTCAACGTTAAGATAAAACCGCTGCGAACGCCTCGACGTCAAGTCTCTTAACGTTGAGAAGAAGTCGTCGACGGAGAGGAACGAGGGACATGAGCGACGTCGTGGACGCGATCATCGGCCAGTGGGCGAAGGAACGTCCCGATGTGGTGAGGACCTCTGGCCGGTGGAACTCCTCGCCCGGATCCAGCGGCTGGCCCGGCTGACCGACAAGTCCGCCAAGGCCACGGCCGCCGCGCACGGGCTGGAGCACGGCGAGTTCGACGTGCTCACCACGTTGCAGCGCTCCGGCCCCCTACGCCCTCGCCGCCGGGGCCCTGCTCAAGGCGTCCATGGTGACCTCCGGGGCGATCACCAACCGCATCGACAGAATGGAGGCGAAGGGCCTCGTCGAGCGGGTGCGCGACAGCGGTGACCGGCGCACCGTCAGGATCCGCCTCACCGAGCACGGACACCAGGTCACCCGGGCCGCCTTCGCCGATCATCTGGCCGACTACGCGCGCCTGCTGGCCGATGTGGACCAGGACGTGGCCGCGAGCACCGCCGGGGTTCTCCGGCAACTGCTGGAGAACCTCGGCGACACGGCCGCCCACTGACCGCACGCCGGTGGACCGCCTCACCCCGGGCCGGGCCCCGGAACGCCAACTGGAACGCCAACTCGACCTGCTGCGCAGGGAGTCGGAGACCCTCGCGGCGGCCCTCCGCGACAAGGAGTCCCGTCGTCAGGAGAGCCACACCCGGTATCCGGAGGAGCGGGGCGGGGCAGGGCGGACGGGCTCAGCGCCTGACGCGGACCGGGGCGCGGGGCGTCCGGAGACATGGGCGAGGGCCCGCCGCCGGTTCCTTCGCCGGGGCGGGCGGAGGAAGTGGCGGCGGGCCCCATGACACCGCACGCCGTTGTGCGGGTCTCGCCGGTGTGCTCCGCGGCCGGCCGTGGTGTGACGATCGCTGGTCAGGGCATCCTCAAACCGAGAACCGACCGGCCGCGGGGTCTTGTGCGGGACTCAGCCCAGGCGCCGCACCAGCGCCCGGTACTCGTCCCACAGTTCCTCGGGCGTGTGCCCGCCGAAGGTGTTGAGGTGGTCGGGGACCAGGGCGGCCTCCTCGCGCCAGACGTCCTTGTCGACGCTGAGCAGGAAGTCCAGGTCGGCGTCGGAGAGGTCCAGGCCGGCGGTGTCCAGGGCGGCCTTGGCCGGGAGCACGCCGATCGGCGTCTCGACACCCTCCGCCTTGCCGTCCAGGCGCTCCACGATCCACTTCAGGACTCGGGAGTTCTCGCCGAAGCCGGGCCAGACGAACTTGCCGTCCGCGTTCTTGCGGAACCAGTTGACGTAGTAGATCTTCGGCAGCTTGGACTGGTCCTTGCCCTTGGCCACGTCGACCCAGTGCGCCATGTAGTCGCCCATGTTGTAGCCGCAGAACGGCAGCATGGCGAACGGGTCGCGGCGCAGTTCGCCGACCTTGCCCTCGGCGGCGGCGGTCTTCTCGGAGGCCACGTTGGCGCCGAGGAAGACGCCGTGGTTCCAGTCGAACGACTCCGTGACCAGCGGTACGGCGCTGGCGCGGCGGCCGCCGAAGAGGATCGCGGAGATCGGCACGCCCTTGGGGTCCTCCCACTCGGGCGCGATGATCGGGCACTGCGCGGCGGGGTGGTGAAGCGGGCGTTGGGGTGCGCGGCGGGCGTGCCGGACCCGGGGGTCCAGTCGTTGCCCTTCCAGTCGGTGAGGTGGGCCGGGGTCTCCTCCGTCATGCCCTCCCACCACACGTCGTTGTCGTCGGTGAGGGCGACGTTGGTGAAGACGGAGTTGCCCCACAGGGTCTTCATCGCGTTGGCGTTGGTGTGCTCGCCGGTGCCGGGGGCGACGCCGAAGAAGCCGGCCTCCGGGTTGATGGCGTACAGACGGCCGTCCTCGCCGAAGCGCATCCAGGCGATGTCGTCGCCGATCGTCTCGACCGTCCAGCCGGAGATCGTGGGCTCCAGCATGGCGAGGTTGGTCTTGCCGCAGGCGGACGGGAAGGCGGCGGCGACGTACTTGCTCTCGCCCCGCGGGGCGTGAGCTTGAGGATGAGCATGTGCTCGGCCAGCCAGCCCTCGTCGCGGGCCATGACGGACGCGATGCGCAGGGCGTAGCACTTCTTGCCGAGCAGGGCGTTGCCGCCGTAGCCGGAGCCGTAGGACCAGATCTCGCGGTCCTCGGGGAAGTGCGAGATGTACTTCGTGCTGTTGCAGGGCCAGGGGACGTCCTCCTGGCCGGGCTCCAGCAGGGCACCGACCGAGTGCACGGCCTTGACGAAGAAGCCGTCCGAGCCGAGCTCGTCCAGGACGGGCTGTCCCATACGGGTCATGGTGCGCATGGAGGCGGCGACGTACGCCGAGTCGGTGAGCTCGACGCCGATGGCGGAGAGCGGAGAGCCGAGCGGGCCCATGCAGAAGGGCACGACGTACAGGGTGCGGCCCTTCATCGAGCCGCGGAAGACGCCCTTCTCGCCCTGGAAGACGTCCCGCATCTCGGCGGGGGCCTTCCAGTGGTTCGTGGGGCCGGCGTCCTCCTCCTTCTCGGAGCAGATGAAGGTCCGGTCCTCGACGCGGGCGACGTCGGTGGGGTCGGAGGCCGCGTAGTAGGAGTTCGGGCGCTTGACCGGGTCGAGCTTCCGGAAGGTGCCCTTGGCGACGAGCTCCCCGCACAGGCGCTCGTACTCGGCCTCCGAGCCGTCGCACCAGACCACCCGGTCCGGCTGGGTCAGCTCTGCGATCTCGTCGACCCAGGAGATCAGTCCCTGGTGGGTGGTGGGGACGCCGGGTTCCGCGATGTCGCGCGCCACGATTGCTCCTAAATGAGGGTTTTTGTTGGGAGGCCCCGTGGGGCTGCGACCCGGATGCTGCACGGTGGTGCGCTGCGCGCTCATCCGGTGTCGACCGCACTCATTTGATCATCCGACGACAGCGCCCATCTGTCCAGAGGGTCGCACAAGTGAGCAACGTGACGCTGGCCACGGTTTTCCGGGACATTTTGCGCGCACATTGGGTTCACCTTGCGTTTTCTTTGCGTGACAACGCGGCGGGGCGGCGTGAGATGATGGCCACTTCGCGCCGGTCAATTCGACGGCCCGACGCGTAACTTACGGTCCCGTAGGTACGATGCGACGCATGACTGCGCTCGTCCCCGACGCCCCCACGGATCCGCCGGCCGACGGCCCGGTGGAGACCTCCCTGCCGCATCCGGTCAAGCCCAAGCTGCGCGGCTGGCTGCATCTCGGCATGTTCCCCGCCGCCCTGGTCGCCGGGCTGGTGCTGACCGCCTTCGCCGATTCGGCACGCGGGCGTCTGGCCTGCGGGATCTTCGCCCTGACCGCCTGCCTGCTGTTCGGCGTGAGCGCGCTCTACCACCGGGGAACTGGAGCCCCCGCATGGACGGGGTGCTGCGCCGCCTCGACCACGCCAACATCTTCCTGATCATCGCGGGCACCTACACGCCGCTGACCATCCTGCTGCTGCCGCACTCCAAGGGGCAGTGGCTGCTGTGGGGCATCTGGGCCGCGGCCGCCGCCGGAATCGTCTTCCGGGTGTTCTGGGTCGGCGCCCCCGCTGGCTCTACACGCCCTGCTACATCGCGATGGGCTGGGCGGCCGTCTTCTTCCTGCCCGACTTCATGCGCACGGGCGGGATCGCCGTACTCGTCCTGGTGGTCGTCGGCGGGCTGCTCTACAGCGCCGGCGGGGTCATCTACGGCATCAAGAAGCCCAACCCGTCACCGCGCTGGTTCGGCTTCCACGAGGTCTTCCACTCCTTCACCCTGGCCGCCTTCATCGCCCACTACGTCGGCATCTCCCTGGTGGCCTACCAGCACGCGTGAATTCCACGGGCCGCGTCCACCCGGCATGGCATCCTGGCCGGGTGAACGGTCCCGAGATCCACGTCGAGTTCGCCTCCGAGCTGCTGCTCTTCGTCCCCCGGGCACGGCCCACCGGCGCCACGACGGCCGCCACCGACGGCGTCTCCACCCTCGGCCATGTCGTCGAGTCCCTCGGCGTCCCGCTCACCGAGGTCGGCACGCTGCTCGTGGACGGCCGCGAGGTGCCGGCCGGGCATGTGCCGGCGGCGGGCGAGTCGGTGACGGTACGCGCCGTCGCGCACCCCCAGCGGGTGCCCGGGGCGCCCTGCGCTTCCTGCTCGACGTCCACCTCGGCACGCTGGCCCGCCGGCTGCGGCTGCTGGGCGTGGACACGGCGTACGAGTCCACCGACATCGGCGATCCGGCGCTGGCCGCGCGGTCTGCGGCGGAGCGGCGGGTGATGCTCAGCCGCGACCGGGGGCTGCTGCGGCGGCGTGAGCTGTGGGCGGGCGCGTTCGTGTACAGCACCCGGCCCGAGGAACAACTCACCTATGTGCTGGACCGCTTCCGTCCGGAGCTACGGCCGTGGACCCGGTGCACGGCCTGCAACGGCCTGCTGCGCACGGTCACCAAGGACGAGGTCGCGGACCAGCTGAAGGGCGGTACACACCGGTCGTACGACGTGTTCGCGCAGTGCGGCGAGTGCGGGCGCGCCTACTGGAAGGGCGCGCACCATGACCAGCTCGTGGCGATCGTCGAGCGGGCGGTGGCTCACAGCGGGGTGGCGCGGCACCGCGCCTCGAGCGGGGCTGACGGGCGCGGCGGCGTCGCGGATCGATACGGCTCCGCGCCCGCTCTCAGGGACAAATTCAGCCGCCCCTCAGTCCCCCAGCGCCGCTCGCAGGCGGGCCGGGTCCGTCGTCGGAGCGTCACAGGTGAAGTTGCGGCATACGTAGGCGGCCGGTTCGCCCTGGAGCAGGGGCGGTCGGCCAGGAGGGAATTCGTCGGCTCCGGGGTGCCCGCGGCGATCACCGCGCCGGGAGTGGTGGCCAGGAGGGCCGTACGGTGCAAGGTGGCCGTGGCCGGGTCGTCCAGGGACGGGCCCACGACCGCGATCTCCCGCGGACCGTCCAGTACGGCCTCGGCGACCGCGAGCCCCCATCCGATGAACCGCGGCACCCGCGGACCGAGCGCCTTCACCACGCCGAGTGCCCGCTCGGCGGCCGTACGGTGCGGCTCGGAACCCGTGTGCGCGGCATAGCTCAGCAGGGCGCCCGCGGCGGCGGTCCAGCCGGACGGGGCGGCGTTGTCGGTCGGGTCCTGCGGGCGCCGGATCAGCCGCTCCGCGTCGGACGCCGTGTCGTACAGGGCACCCGAGCCGGCGTCGGTGAAGCGGGCCAGGACATGGTCGAGCAGCAGCCCCGCGAACTCCAGCCACACCCTTCGCCGGTCACCGCCGCGAGTGCCAGGAAGCCCTCGGCGACATCGGCGTAGTCCTCCAGCACGCCCGCGTTGGCGCCGGCCCGGCCGTCCTTGCTGGTGCGGGCGATACGGGCCTGGTCGTCGAGGTGCAGCCGGATCAGCAGGTCACCGGCGGCTACGGCGGCCTCGACGAGGTCCGGGCGGCCGAAGTAGGCGCCGGTCTCGGCGAGCGCGGCGATCGCGAGCCCGTTCCAGGCGGCGACCACCTTGTCGTCCCGGCCGGGCGCGGACCGCTCGGAGCGTGCCGCGAGCAGCCGCTGCCGGATGCCGTCGATCCGTCCGGCGTCGAACACCTCCTCGCGCTGCGGGAGTTGCAGCACCGAGGAGCCCTCCTCGAAGGTGCCCTCCGGGGTCACCCCGAAGTAGCGCGCGGCGAGTTCCGCGTCATCGTCCCCGAGGACCTCGCGCAACTGTTCGGGTGTCCACACGTAGAAAGCGCCCTCGACGTGCCGGCCGGTGCCGTCGTCGCTGTCGGCGTCCAGCGCGGACGCGAACCCGCCCTCGGCGGTGCGCAGTTCGCGGACCATGAAGTCCGCGGTCTCCAGCGCGACCCGGCGGGCGAGATCGGAGCCGGTGGCCCGCCACAGGTGGGCGTAAACCCGGCATAGAAGCGCATTATCGTACAGCATCTTCTCGAAGTGCGGCACGATCCAGTCCCGGTCGACGGAGTACCGGGCGAAGCCGCCGCCGAGCTGGTCGTAGATCCCGCCGCGCGCCATACGCTCACAGGTGTCCACCGCCATCTGCAGGGCGCCCTCCGCGCCGGTGCGGGCGTGGTGCCGCAGCAGGAACTCCAGCACCATGGACGGCGGGAACTTCGGCGCCCCGCCGAACCCGCCGCGCTGCGGGTCGTACTCCTGGTCAGCCCGAGCAGCGCCCCCGCGAGCTCCTCCTCACCGGGCAGCCGGTCGTCGCCGTAGGACATCTCCCGCCCGGCCAGGTCCCGGGTGATCTTCCCGGCCACCTCGTCGACCTCGCCGCGCCGCTCGCCCCACGCCTGGTGGACGCCCTGGAGGACCTGCCGGAAGGACGGCATGCCGTGCCGGGGCTCGGGCGGGAAGTACGTACCGAAGTAGAACGGCTCGGCGTCCGGCGTGAGGAACACCGTCATCGGCCAGCCGCCCTGCCCGGTCGCCGCCTGCACGGCCTCCATGTAGACGGCGTCCACATCGGGCCGCTCCTCACGGTCCACCTTGATACTGACGAAGTGCGCGTTCATCTCATCGGCGGTGTCCGGGTCCTCGAAGGACTCGTGTGCCATGACATGACACCAATGACACGCAGAGTAACCAACCGACAACAGAACGGGTACATCTCGCCGTTCTGCTTCCTCGAACGCCTCCGGTCCCCACGGCCACCAGTCGACCGGATTATCGGCATGCTGAAGCAGATAAGGCGAGGTCACACCAGCCAACCGGTTCATGAGACCCAGCCTCCCACAGCGCCTGGCACGACCAGTGAATCGCTGACGAGCCCGCCCCACTTGGCCGAATTGCACTTGTGAGCCATCACGTGGTGAAGGCGGATCGCCCCTTTGCGCTCAGGTCACCCCTACGGACGCTGAAAGCTCTGCCTCGATCCAAAGCCGGTGCCCAAATGAAAGCGGGCAGTACGCTGAGTCGAGCAGCAGCGCATCCTCGAAGGAGGTACTTCATGACCGCCGAGATGGTGGCGCCCGCGTGGATGCATACGCAGATCAGCGCGGAGCAGTACGACTCCTGGTCCGAGGAGCAGTGCGCCGGCATCGAGATCGTGGACGGGATGGTCGTCGTGAGCCCGAGCGCCTCCAAGCGCCACAACCGGCTGGCCCGCACCCTGGCCAACGCCCTGGACGCCGCCGCGGGCCCGGACTGGAACGCGGACACGGACTTCGACGTCCGTCTGCAGGACGTTCCCCTCACCAACCGCCGACCTGACGTGATCGTCTACCGAGCGGAGACCATCGACCTCACGCCGACCCGCCCGGAGCACGTGCTCCTGGTCGTCGAGGTGGTGTCGCCCGGCTCGGAGACCACCGACCGGATCGTGAAGGTCGACCAGTACGCCAAGGCCGGCATCCCCTTCTACTGGCGGGTCGAGCAGGCCGCCACTGGCGTTCCGATCGTCTACACCTACGTCCTCGACCCCGCCACCAAGGCTTACCGGGACGGCGAGATGTTCACCGGCACCGTGAAGGCCACCGCGCCATTCCCTGTCACGGTCGACCTTTCGGCCCTGTGAGCAACTAGGAATCGCCCGCACCCTCGACGCCTCCGACGCCCCGTGGGCTGAGACATGTCCGCAACCGGGGACCTCTGGGCATCGGCCCCCAGCTCGGCCTGGACCGGTGTTGCTTCGGCATTCCGCGTGTCCCGCACAGGCCATGTCGCTTTGGTGGCATCTCTCTTCAGTTCGCTGAACTCGTTTTCTACATCAGTTTGCTGCCTGACCAGCAGCGCCGCCGCATGGGTACATCTGTGCACATTCAGCGGTCTTGACTGATCCGGCACAAGTACGCAGAGTTAGCGCACGCGTGGGGGGTGACAGTGGAGTCGCTGGTGGGGGTGGTGCCGAGTGCGCGGCAGCGCTTGTTCTCCGAGCCTCAGCTCGATGACTCGGGTGCAGACACCCTCGACCGGTACAACTGGCAGGCATCGATGGCAGCAGCCGACGGCCTTCGTCTGTACTTGGACTCGCTCGACGGCGATGGACGCCCGTCCAAGGACATCGACAGTCGCATCGTCTGCGAGTTGCAGGAAGACTGGGCAGCGGTCGACGGTGACGCAGTTGAACTGGTCTCGGCCAAGCACCGAGACGTAACCACAGGTCCTTTCACGACGGTCAACGCCCTTGCCGACGCCGGCGGCGTGGCTCACCTCTTCGGCCGCTGGAACGCACTGCACGAGACCGTCACTTGTCGACTCGTGACGACGTTTGGCTTGTCGTCCGACGCGCAGAAGCTCGAGAAGGCCTGGGTGAAGCTGAGAGAGCTTCGCATGGCACGTCAGCCCTTGGACGTGCCCGATGATCACCGCACATCCGTTGCAGACCTCTGCCAGGCCCTGCGGTCGTACTGCAAGGAACTGCCTTCAAGTTGGGCACCAGCCGCAAAACCTATGCCGTCTCCTACCGATGCGGAGATCGCGCAGGTTGTCCGATTTATGACTGTGCTTGATGTCGAGGCCGAGAAGCCTCTCCGCAGCCAGCTCGAGTTCGCCGCCGCAAACATGTATGCACGCCCGATATGTAACCGCTTGGGACTGCCGATCGATCCTGAATCAATTTGGGCAGCTGTGCATGACATCTTCTACGCACGCATGCGCAAGGCAGGACCCATCCCGACGGGCAAGCTGCCCGCCGTACTCGCCTACCGGGTTGTCTGCTCTGCTCGCGGTCACTCTTCGGGAGAGGGACGTCCCCTACCCGACTTTCCTGCTTCTCGACAGCCCTCGCCTTGCCCTGAACGAGGAACAGGATCTCACTTCCGGTCTCTATCGGAGGTTGGTGACCCTGGCCGAGGCAAACTCCGGACGAGTTCAGATAATCGTTGCCGACCACGCTCTGCCAACGGCATACCGAAAGGATTATGCCGAGATCGCCTTCAGCTACGCGAAGCCAACAATTAGTTCAGTAAAGCACCCTGGAAAGGGAGGCGTTAAGCCATTGGGCGCTACAACTGATTAAGGGAATCCCCGCCGGCTCCGACAGGCAAGTTCATTTCGGGCGAACGAAAATCAAGTCACCCGCCCTCAGCATCAAGCGCCTTCTGCAGGCGGGTGCGGTGGAGATGGACGTGGACGGTGTTCACTGCAACACCGAGGTGATCGCCAATCTCAGTTGCATGAAGGCCAGTTGCCGTAAGCAGCAGAAATGATCTCTGTCTAGCTGGCAGTGCGGCGATGGTCGACTCGATCAAGTGCATCAGGTTGCTGCCACAGGTAGCAGCATGCTGAGGACCAATACGCGCACGACTGCCTTGACCACTGCGGGGCTGCGGACCTTAGGCGATGCCCTTCCGCACATGGTGGTCGCCCGCCGTTGCACAGAACGGCGGGGCGCATCATTGGGTTCGACCTAGCGGGCCAAGGCGGCGAAGTGGTTGGGTCTTGCGTTCGTAGCGGTGGAGCCGTCGGACGCCACGAGCCAGGCGGCTCCTTTACCGACCGCGGATGCTGCTGAGCAAGCTGATCAGCTCTGGCGGTTGCAGGGTCTTCCAATCGACTGGACTTGCCTCCGGAGTCACCATGTGATCATAAATTCGCTCACAGGTAACTACGGACTTTTCAACGATGAACAGCAGACCCTCCCAGTCCCTGACGCCAAAAATCTCACCATCAACGAGATCCAGCGGGAAATAAGCGACTGGCCAGCGGCCGAACCGTGCATCTTCCAGCGACCGTCTCATTTGACTGAGGCAGGATGTCACTCCCACCACGGCATGAGGGCCACCCTTGAGTACATCAAAACCAGAAGGCCCGGAATATCGAGCAAATGCCGCCTGCCGCTCAGATTCCTCTATATCCCAAACGGTCGTAAACGCCTGCAAGAGGCGAGAAATTCGCTCATCGAGAATCCTTGCCTTCGTCGATGCGATCTCATCTTGAAAGTTCAGTCTGAAGTCTTCCAGGCCAGTCAAAGTGATATTTGTGTTCTGAGTTACACGAATTGCGCCAGCCTGAAATCCACTCTCGGAAAAAACAAGTCCGCGATCGGCCCCGATGTCATCAACTATCCCCTGGAGGGTGAGAATCCTCTCCTTCGGAACCCTCCACCCCCAGGCCTTACACTCGACTACCCAAAGGATATCTACCCCAGCAATTCTCATGCGGGCCGCTACGTCGACGTCATGCTGTGCGCGCGCACCTTCTATGGTTTCGTCCACGCGCGTATCAAATCCGAGCCCAGACAAGAACGAGGAAACTTCTTGTTGATATTTCTGCCATTCCGGCGTCCGTGGCAATTGGATACTCCAGTGGGTGCGAGTGGCGGGATCGGCGGGCGGGGCAGTCAGCGTTCGGATGTGGTGGTTCAGAAGTTGGCGGTACCTGCCATGGGATGAACAGCGTCCGCGCGCCAGTGAGCCCAGGGGCACCTCCACGCTATGGGCGGCCGCGTCACCCTACTTCTTGCTCTTGGCAGCGGACGCCCTACGGGCCGGCTGAGCCAAGGCTCGCCGACCACCGTCGCCGTTGCGGACAGTGCTGTGGGCAAGGGCCTATCGCCCCTCACCCACAGCACTGTCGCGTGAGCCGCAAAATTGCGGCTCCGTGCCCCTACTCCTCAGCTGTGACAGCGGGTCGGCTGCCCTCCAGGCACTGGCGGATGGCGGCGTACCTCTCGGGCCCCCACTCTGGTGAGGCGGCCAGCTCGGCCTCCACCCAGGCGTCGATGCTTGCGACCAGCTGCTCATCGTAAGTGTCCATGTGACTACCTTCTGGCAACACCCCAGGGCAGGACTACCTGGTTGTGTAAGTTCACTGGCACCAGTGACAACTCGAATAGCCGACACTCAGCAGCACCGGCACATCACGCCGCCGCGCCTCGGCGAAGGCCTCCGGCCCCCACTCCCACCAGTCCACCGGGTTATCAGCGTGCTGCAGCAGATAGGGCGACATCGCGCCGGCGAGACGATTCACTCCGCCACCCTACTCATGCGCACGGCAGCTACAAGGAACGTCCGCGGCCGACAGGGCACGCGGCCCGCCGACGCACGGGCGGGCCGGCATCCGGCCCGCCTTCATCTCGCCAGAAAGCTGTGCAGCGCCCTGCTGCGGATATCCCGCGTCGCGGCCAGTTGCCGAGCCAACCGCCGCTCGGGCCAGGTCGCGCGGGCCAGGCCGCAGGCCGTGCCGGGTGCTGATCGTCGTCCCTCTCGCGCTGACGCTCCGTCCGAAGGACACTCGGGGGAGGAGTTGTTGTCGGAGGGGGACATGTCATGCGGGACAGTCATCGGTCCGACGTCGAGCGGCTGTTGGCGCGGGCCGTGGAGGAGGAGGTGCGCCGGTCGGGTGGGCGTACCGACGGCAAGGCGCTGCTCGCGCGGGCGCGCGGCTCGCTGGAGGCGATGGCGTCGAGCTCGGCCGAGGAGTACGAGGCGTACACGCGCGCGCTGGACGAGGCGGCGGCCGGGCAGCTCACCTTCCGCCAGCGGTACGCCCGCGAGGGCTCGGGGACGCCGCTGCTCGTCGCCGGGGTGGCCTCCGTGGCCGCCGTGGCCGCCGACATGGCGCTGGGGACGGGCACCGGGACGGCGCTCGGCGCGGGTGTGGCCGTCGGGGTCGTCGGCGCGGCGGCGACCGTGGTGAAGGTGGTCGGCGCCCATGTGCCCGCCGCTCATCACCGGGCCGGTGCGGTGAGCCAGCCGGGCGGGCCCGAACAGCTGCGGCTGCAGTGGCTGACAGCGCTGGAGGTGCGCGGGATACGGCCGTTCCTGGACCAGCAGCGGGTGCTGGCCGCGTCCACCGGGCCGAAGAAGCCGGGGCCCCGGCTGCGCGGCACGGACAAGAGTGCGGCGGCTCGCGGGCGCAGTGTGCTGGAGCAGTCGTTCGGGCAACTGCCCGAGCCGCTGGGCCCGTTCGCGGGGCGGCGGCAGGAGATGGCGCGGATCCGGCAGTGGGTGCGGGCGGCCCGCGCGACCACGGAGACCCAGCCGACGGTGGTGGTGCTGCACGGGGCGTCCGGCAGCGGCCGTACGACGCTCGCGCTGCGCGCCACACACGATCTGAAGGACCACTTCCGGGGCGCGTGCGTCGTCGATCTGCGCGGCGACAGCCCCGGTGAGCCGCCGCTGTCCACGCGGGACGCGCTGCTGCATCTGCTGAACCGGCTCGGGGCGCCGCGCGAGCAGTTGCTGTTCCGTGAACGGTCGTCCCCGGACCAGCAGGTCAAGCGGCTGAGCGAGCTGTACCACCAGCATCTGACCGGGATGCCGGTCACGATCGTCCTGGACGACGCCTCCGATCCGCAGCAGGTCCGCACGCTGATCCCCGAGCGGTCCGACAGCCTGGTCCTGGTGACGTCCCGCGCGCCGCTCGGGCTGCCCGACGATCTGCCGGCCCGGGTCCACCAGCTGCCGGTGGAGCCACTGGACCCGGCCGGCGCGGAGGAACTGCTCGCGGCCGCCGCGCAGGACACCTCCGGGCCGTACGACGCCGACTCCGCGGAACGGGTGCGGGAGCTGTGCGGGGGCCTGCCGCTGGCGCTGCGGATCGCCGGGGCCGCGCTGGGCCCGCGCTCCCGCTCGCCCTCGCCGGCGATCTCGGCGCCTACGGTCCCGTCGAGCCGGTCGAGCGGGCCCTGTGGCTGCGCTACACCGACCAGCCGGACACCGTACGGCGGCTGCTGCGGCGGCTCGCGCTGGCCGGGCGGACCTCACTGGGCGCCGCCGCGGCGGCCGCGCTGCTCGCCACCGACGAGGCCGAGGCCACCCGGCAGCTCACCGCGCTGCACCGCGCCGGGTTGATCGACCGCGTACGGCACAGCCGCTACCGGCTGCACGATCTCGTCCGTGCCTTCGCCCTCGCCCGGCTCCTCGACGAGGAGGAACCCGCCGAGCGCACGGCGGCGCAGGAACGGCTGATCGTGAACTACGCCGAGCTCGCCGACTCGGTACTGCGACTGGTCGACGGCAACATGTCGACCCGCTCCGACCGCTTCGGCCCCTACGGCTTCACCTCGCTCGACGAGGCGCTGCGCTGGCTGGACGACGAGTCGAGCTTCATCACGGCGGCGCTGCGGCACGCCGAGGGCGTGGACCGGGGCGCGGTGCTGAATCTGCTCGGCGCGCTGTGCGACTACTGCCTGCTGCGCGGCGACCTGTACCGGCTCGGGGAGATCAACGAGCTGGCGCAGGCCGTGGACGAGGGGCTGCTGGTGCGTTCCGTGCAGTGGCGCACCGGTATCGCGGCACGGCAGCTCGGCGAGCTGGACAAGGCGCGGACCACGCTGACGTCGGTGGTGGACCTCTACCGGGAGGCGCAGCACGACGCGGGCGCGGCGCGGGCGCTGACCTCGCTCGGGATCACGCTGCACCACCAGGGCAACCTGACCGAGGCGTCGGCGAAGCTGCGGGAGGCGCTGGATCTGCAGGCTGCGCCCGAGCTGGCCACGGACCGCGCCTGGACGATGCACGCGCTGGCGGCGGTCGTACGGGACCGGGCCGGGCTGTCCGAGGCACTGGACCTGCTGACCGAGTCACTGGTGCTGCACCGCGCGGGCGAGTCCGTGCACGGACAGGCGTGGGCGCACTTCCAGCTGGGACAGCTCAGCCTCCGGATGGGCGACGTGCCGCGCGCGGAGGCCGAGCTGCGTACCGCCCTGGAGCTGTACGGCCGTACCCGCGACGCCCGGGGTGAGGCGTGGGCGCTGACCGAGCTGGCGCGGACCCGGCTGGTCGACGGGGACGCGTCACCGGCGGTCGAGGGCCTGCGCCGGGCCGCCGACCGGCACCGGGACAACGAGGACGCGCGGGGCGAGGCCTGGACGCTGTACTACCTGGGGCAGGCGCTGGAGGAGACCGGCGACCTGGACCGGGCGGTGCGCGCGCTGGAACGGGCCCGCACGATGTTCTCCCGCATGCGGGACGTGTACGGGCTGGCCTGTGCCCGGCACCACTCGGCGCGGGTGACCCGGGACCAGCGGGCGGCCCAGACGGGGTCGCTGCGCAACTCCGGGTTCGCCCGGCAGCTCTTGGTCGACGCGCGCGCCGACTTCCAGCGGATCGGGGTCGCGCACGGGGAGGCGTGGACCTGTCTGGAGCTGGCGGTCGTGGACGCGGGCAACGCGCGTACGCCGCAGGCGCTGGCGCTGTGCGACGAGGCGGTGTCGCTGTTCGCCTCGTACGGCGACCGGCGCGGGGAGGACTGGGCGCGCTTCCTGCGCTGCACCCTGCTGCCGTACGCGGCGCCGGGAGGTACGGAGGTCGGTACGGCGGTGGCGCAGGAGGAGCTGGCCCAGCTGGGGCGGGCGGGTCACGCCCTGCGCGACGGGAAACTGGCCGACTGCGTGGAGGCGTACCAGCTCCTCCTGGAGCGGGGCGTCACCCTGGAGTCCGGCTGGCAGGCCTGGCACCTCGGCATGGTCCCCAGCCGCCACGCCCGCGAGGTGATGGGCATACCACTGGACAAACGGTGACCGGCCCAACTGGGGCGTACGGGGAGCTGACGCGGGGCACGCCACCAAAACCGCCAGGCAGCTGCGGGCAAGGCGACACAGGACACGCCACCAAAACCGCCAGGTGGTTGCTTGCGGGAGAGGTGACACAGGGCACGCCACCAACCCCGCCGGGTCATAGCGGGCGAGGCGACACGGGGCACCTCAAAACCCGCCAGGTGGCTGCGGGGAGGTGACACAGGACACGCCACCAACCCCGCCGGGTGGTAGCGGGCAAGGCGACACGGGGCACGTCAAAACTCGCCAGGCAGCTGCGGGGAGGTGACGCTGGGCGCGTCGCAAACCCGCCGGGTGGTTGTGGGCAGTCGTTCCGCAGGGCGGAACGGGTGGGCACAACCACCCACGAGCCGGCACCCGGCGACATCACCAGACCGCGGGAAGTCGCGCCGCCCGGTGCGTACGGGGTGCCGTCGCGCCCACCCGTGCCGCCCTGGGGATACCTCCCAGGCGCTTCAGGCACAGGGGACGCACGACTAGCCCGCGGAGTGCGCGTGGTAGAGGGTCAGCCTCGCTTGTCCGCCACCGTCGGCCGCGGTTCCGGCTCCGCGGACGCTTCCTGGAAGTCCACCCGCCCCATGTGCCGGTTCATCGACTTCATCAGCCCCCACACCGCCAGAGCCATCACCGCGAACACGATGAACCCGAGAACACCAGGGGTCACCTTGTCCTCGTCGAGTTCCTTCGCCAGAGGCACCAGGTGCGTCACTGCCAGACTTGCGCTTGCGCTCATGTCGAACATTGTCCCGGATGCCCGCGAAGAGGTCGTCCTCGGGGAGGAGGTATCGACGAGCGACTTCGCCAGCTCGTACTCCTCCGTCGGCCAGACCTCCCGCTGGAGATCCATCGGCACCCGGAACCAGCCCCCGTCCGGGTCGATCTGCGTCGCGTGCGCGATCAGCGCCTTGTCCCGGATCTCGAAGAAGTCCGCGCACGGAACATGCGTGGTGAGCGTCCGCTCCTTGCGCTCGAACTCGCTCCACCGCTTCAGCCAGTCCCCGTACGGCGACTCCATCCCCCGGTCCAGCATCGCCTGGTGCAGCGCCTCGGTACGCGGCCGGTTGAAGCCCTGGTTGTAGTACACCTTCAGCGGCTGGAACGCCGGCCCGTACTCCCCTCCGGGTACTTCGCCGTGTCCGCCGCACCCTCGAACGCCACCATCGTGATCTTGTGGGTCATGATGTGGTCGGGGTGCGGATACCCGCCGTTCTCGTCGTACGTGGTGATCACCTGGGGACGGAACGCGCGGATCTTGCGGACCAGCTCACCGGCCGCCTTGTCCACGTCCTCCAGGGCGAAGCAGCCCTCCGGCAGCGGCGGCAGCGGGTCGCCCTCGGGCAGCCCGGAGTCCACGAAGCCGAGCCACTCCTGCTTCACCCCCAGGATCTCCCGGGCCTCGTCCATCTCCTTCTTGCGCACCTCGTGGATGTGCTCCTCGATGTACGCGTCGCCCTGCAGCTTCGGGTTGAGGATGGAGCCGCGCTCCCCGCCCGTGCAGGTCACCACGAGCACGTCCACCCCTCGGACACGTACTTCGCCATGGTGGCCGCGCCCTTGCTCGACTCGTCGTCGGGGTGGGCGTGGACGGCCATCAGTCGCAGCTGGTCAGTCAAGACTCAATCCTCAAGTCGGTAGGCGCCCTCAGTGCGGCGGCGCAGTCGCAGGCTTCTATAGTGACCGAATCGGGGGCGAATAATTCCGGGGTCCGGCTCCGGGTTCCGAGCCGAGGAGACGATCATGAGTACGCCGAGCACGCGGCTGCCCGAGGGCCGTTACGGCCGCTCCTCGGACCAGCGTGCCGACCGCATCCTCAAGATCGTCGGCGGCGTGCTGGCGGTCCTGATGCTCGGGCTGGTCGGCTGGCTCGGCTACCACTACGTCGCGCAGAACGAGATCAGCGCCCAGGTGATCAGCTTCGACGTCTCCGACAACGCGGTGAAGGTGCATCTGGAGGTGCACAAGGACGCGGGCGTCGACGGCTACTGCACGGTCCGCTCCCAGTCCGAGGACGGCGCCGAGGTGGGTCGCGCCGACTTCCGCTTCGACAAGGACGCCACGCGCGTCGACGAGGTCGTCACGCTGCGTACGACCTCCCCGGGCACGAGCGCCGAGCTCGTCGGCTGCCACACGGGCTGACGCCGGGACTGACGCCCGGACCCGGTGAACGGACCGGCAGCGCGGGGAATACCTGGCCGCTGACCTGCGCTGACATGAGTCTGGTGGCTTATGTCCTCCCCTTCGGGCCCTTCATTGTTAGGCTCGTGGTTTCGCCCATCCCTGGAGGACCATCCTTCTGGGTAGGGCGTTGCTTTGTATTTCCAGTACCTACGAGGAGCACCTGTGACCCAGACCAGCGAGAACGTCACCTGGCTGACCCAGGAGGCGTACAACAAGCTCAAGGACGAGCTTGCGTACCTTACTGGTCCCGCGCGCCTGGAGATCGCCGCGAAGATCGCCGCCGCGCGCGAGGAGGGCGACCTGCGGGAGAACGGCGGGTACCACGCGGCCAAGGAGGAGCAGGGCAAGCAGGAGCTCCGTGTGCGCCAGCTCACCCAGCTCCTCGAGAACGCCAAGGTCGGCGAGGCCCCGGCGGCCGACGGTGTGGTGGCCCCCGGCATGGTCGTGACGATCGCCTTCGACGGCGACGAGGACGACACGCTGGACTTCCTGCTGGCCTCCCGCGAGTACGCGAGCGCCGACATCGAGACCTACTCGCCGCAGTCCCCGCTGGGCTCCGGCGTCATCGGCCACAAGGTCGGCGACGACGCCCAGTACGAGCTGCCCAACGGCAAGATCGCCTCGGTGAAGATCCTGGAGGCGAAGCCGTACAGCGGCTGACCCGCCCCCGCGAGTCCCCGACGGGCCCCGGCACCCACGCGGTGCCGGGGGCTTCGTCATGCCGCGGCCGAGCGGTACTTGCGCACGGCGAGGGTACGGAAGAACGCGATGATCAGGACCGAGTAGATCAGCGACGCCCACACCGCGTGCTGCATGGGCCAGGCGTCCGAGGTGGAGACCCCGGGTTGCCGAAGAGCTCACGGCAGGCCTGGACGGTGGCGCTGAACGGGTTCCAGTCGGCGATGTGGCGCAGCCACGGCGTCATGTTGCTGGAGTCCACGAACGCGTTCGACACGAAGGTGACCGGGAAGAGCCAGACCAGTCCGCCGGAGGTGGCCGCCTCCGGGGTGCGGACCGTCAGCCCGATGAGCGCCCCGATCCAGGTGAAGGCGTACCCGGTGAGCAGGAGCAGGCCGAACGCGCCGAGCACCTCGCCCATGCTGGTGTGGGTGCGCCAGCCGACCAGCAGGGCGACGACGGCGAGCACGAGCAGGGTGAGCGCCGTCTGCACCATGTCGGCGAGGGTGCGTCCGGTGAGCACGGCGCCGCGTGCCATGGGCAGGGAGCGGAAGCGGTCGATGAGTCCCTTGTGCATGTCCTCGGCGATGCCCGCCCCGGCGCCGGCGGTGGCGAAGGTGACGGTCTGGGCGAAGATGCCGGCCATCAGGAACTCGCGGTAGACCTCCGGGCTCGTACTGCCGCCGATGTCCATGGACCCGCCGAACACGTACGAGAACAGCACCACGAACATGATGGGCTGGATGAGCCCGAAAATAATGACCTCGGGGATGCGGACCATGCGGATCAGATTGCGCTTGGCGACGACCAGGGAGTCCCGGATCGACCGGCCGATGGGATTGCCGGGGGCCATGACCCGTACGGCGTCGGTGACGGCGCTCATTTCGCGGCCTCCTTGGTGTCCTCGTCGTCCTTGGCCTCCGCGACATGGCCGGTGAGGGAGAGGAAGACGTCGTCGAGGGTGGGGCGGCGCAGGCCGATGTCGTCGATCTCGATGCCGTTGGTGTCGAGGTCGCGGATGATCTCGGCGAGGAGTTTCGCTCCGCCGGAGACCGGTGTGGTGATCTTGCGCATGTGGTCCTCGACCGTGGTGTCGCCGCGGCCGGCGCCGCGCAGGCTGTACTTGTCGAGGAGGGCCGAGGCGGACGGGATGTGCTCGCGTTCGTGCACCACCACCTCGACGCGTTCGCCGCCGGTGCGGGCCTTGAGCTGGTCGGAGGTGCCCTGGGCGATGACCTTGCCGTGGTCGACGACCGCGATGTCGTGCGCCAGGTGGTCGGCCTCCTCCAGGTACTGGGTGGTGAGCAGGAGCGTCGTACCGCCGGAGACGAGCTGTTTGATCACTTCCCACAGCTGCTGGCGGTTGCGCGGGTCGAGGCCGGTGGTCGGCTCGTCCATGAACATCACGGGCGGCGAGACGACCAGGGCGGCGGCGAGGTCGAGCCGGCGGCGCATGCCTCCGGAGTAGGTCTTGGCCGTGCGGTCGGCGGCGTCCGCGAGGTTGAACTGCTCCAGCAGTTCGTCCGCGCGGATCTTCGCCGCCTTCGCCCGCATCTGGTAGAGCTGTCCGACCATCTGGAGGTTCTCGCGGCCGGTCAGATACTCGTCGACGGCGGCGAACTGGCCCGACAGGCCGATGGAGCGGCGTACGGCGTCGGGCTGTTTCAGCACGTCGAGGCCGGCGACGACCGCCTTGCCGCTGTCGGGCCGCAACAGGGTGGTCAGACAGCGGACGGTGGTGGTCTTGCCCGCGCCGTTCGGCCCGAGCAGACCCAGGACGGTGCCTTCGGGGACCTCCAGGTCGACGCCGTCCAGTGCCCTTACGTTCCCGAAGGTCTTGACCAGACCTTCGGCATAGATGGCGCCTGGCATATGAGTCTCCACGTCGTCGTGTTTATCCGAAAAGCCTAGGTTTGCACGCAGTGATGTGCTGAACTTTTACGCCGGGCCCGGGAGGACGTCAGGCTCCGACCGGTGACGAGAGACACACCATAACGCGATGTATCGCGTCTCACAATGCTTTTCCCCGAAGGAGTGACGCCCTGCCGGGGCCGGTCCCGGGGCCGCCGGGGATCAGTCCATGACGGTGTAACCCGCCTCGCGCAGCGCCCGGTTGACCTCGGCGCAGTGCTCCGGACCCTTGGTCTCCAGGCGCAGTTCGACCTCCGCCTCCGTGAGCCCGAGCCGCGGGTCGGTCCGTACGTGGCCCACATCGAGAATGTTGGCATCCACCACTGACAACGCCCCCAGAAGCGAGGCCAGCGCACCCGGCCGGTCCGTCAGACGCAGCCGTACGGTCAGGTAGCGGCCCTGCGCGGCCATGCCGTGCCGCAGCACCCGCTCCATCAGCACCGGATCCACATTGCCGCCGGACAGCACCGCCACGACCGGCCCCTCGAAGGCGCCGGGCCGGCTCAGCAGCGCGGCGACCGGGCTCGCCCCGGCCGGCTCGACAACCAGCTTGGCCCGCTCCAGACAGAGCAGCAACGCGGCCGACAGCTCGCCCTCGCTGACCGTGCACACCTCGTCCACCAGCTCGTCGACGATCCCGAACGGCACATCGCCGGGCCGCCCCACCTTGATCCCGTCGGCCATCGTCGCCGGATGGTCCACCGACACCGGACGCCCGGCCGCCAGCGAGGGCGGATAGGCCGCCGCGCCCGCCGCCTGCACCCCCACGATCCGCACGTCGGGCCGCAGCGCCTTCACCGCGACAGCGATCCCGGCGGCCAGCCCGCCCCCGCCGACCCCGACGACGATCGTGCGCACCTCCGGGCACTGCTCCAGGATCTCCAGGCCCACCGTGCCCTGCCCCGCGATGATGTCCGGGTGGTCGAAGGGGTGGATGAACACGGCACCCGTCTCGTGCGCGTACTCCATGGCCGCGGTCAGCGTCTCGTCGACCACCTGGCCCTGAAGGCGCACCTCGGCGCCGTACTCCCGGGTCGCGCTGATCTTCGGCAGCGGGGCGCCCCTGGGCATGAACACGGTGGAGCGCACGCCGAGCAGCGACGACGCCAGCGCCACCCTGCGCGTGATTGCCGGCGCTCGCCGCGACGACACCGGCGGCCCGCTCCTCGGGCAGCAGCCCGGCGATCCGGACGTACGCGCCGCGCAGCTTGAACGACCCCGTCCGCTGGAGGTTCTCGCACTTCAGATGGACCGGGGTGGCCGCGAGGCGGGACAGGTGCCGGCTCCCTCCATCACGGTCGTGCGCGCCACACCGGACAGCATCTTCTGGGCGCCGCGCACATCGTCGAGGGTGACGGCCCGCAGGGAGCCGGCCGTGCTGTAGCTCATGACTCCAGCATCGCAGTTCGCCGGAGACGGCGACCCGGGCGACCAATCCGCGGACGCGGCTTTGCGCAGCGCCGGTACGGCCTGCCGTCCGGCCGCGTACCCTGTCCCCCAATCAGCAGCCCTCCAGAAGTGAGCCCCCGGCCATGCCCACACCCCTGATATGTCGATGGACATGAGGACGGACCTGACGGCCGTCGGCGACACCGGCCTTCTCGACACGCTGCAGCACGAGGTGGCGCTGTTCGCCCGCCGTGCGGAACAGACGCGGCTCGGCGGGGTCGGCCAGGTGCGCAACTCGATGGACCGCGCCGCGTATCTGCTGCTCAACCGCCTGGACAAGGAAGGCCCGATGGGCGTCAAGGCGCTCGCCGCGAGCATGGGCATCGACTCCTCGACGGTCACCCGGCAGGTCGCCCCGCTCGTGGACACCGGCCTGGTCAAGCGGACCTCGCACCCCGAGGACGGCCGCGCGGTGGTCCTTCAGCTGTCCCCGCGCGGTCTGTCCCGCCTGGAGGAAGTCCGCTCCTCGCGCCGCCAGTTGATGGCGGAACTGACGGACGACTGGGCCCCGGAGGAACGCGAGGCGTTCTGCGGCCTGCTGTCCCGCTTCAACGGAGCACTGTCGGCACGGATGTCCACCTCGGACCGGGCGGACTCCTGACCCCGGGGCTCCGCCCCGGCCCCGGTCGGCCCTCCGGGCCTCGTCCTCAAACGCCGGACGGGCTGGTTGGTCAGCCCCTCGGGCGTTCGAGACGTCAGCCCCTCCGGCGTACGAGGAGCGGGGTCTGGGCGGAGCCCCAGGGACGGGAACGGAAAGAAGCGGCGGGGGCGAGAAAGAAACCCGGAACCCCCACACCCGCACAACCCTTGACCCCGAGGCACCCCTGCCCTGATATGAGAGCCAAGGGCTCTCAGGGGTGGGGAGGCACGGTTGAATTCACGGCACACGTCCCACGAAACCCCCGCGGACCCGGTTTCGAGGCCTACGTCGCCGGCGCCGGCGCCCGCCTCCTGCACACCGCCACCCTCCTCACCGCGGAACCTCCCACCGCCAACCCCCGCGCCCGCCGCCTCCTCACCCTCGCCCTCGCCCACACCTACGCGGACTGGGACCGGCTGCACGGCGGTGACCCGTACGCCCACACCCGCCAGTACCTGGCGACCCGCTTCGCGAACACCGCCTGGCACCACCCCGGCGCCCGCCCGCGCCACCGCACCCGCCAGGAGGCCCCGCTCGCCCGGCTCACCGCGCGGGAACGCCTGATCCTGGTACTCAGGCTGTACGAGGGGATCGCCGAGGAACAGACGGCGGCCCTGCTCGGCATGCCGCCGGAGCGGGTGCGGGCGGTCTTCAACCGCGCGATGGCGGTCGTCCTGCGCCCGCCCTCGAGACCCGCCCCGACGGTGGGCGGCGTCAAGGCGGTGACGTCGTGACCCGGCTGAAGCGCGAGGCGACGGTGCGGCGGATGCTGGAGCAGTCACCCCGTCGCTGCCGCCCGAGATCCACGCGGAAGCGGCACGGCGCGGCGCCCGCATCCTGCGCCGCAGGACGCTCGCACGGCGCGCGGTGTGGCTGCTGTCGCTGGCGGTGAGCGTGGCGTTCGTGGTGTGGGCGCTGACGGCCCGGCCCTGGGTGGAGTCGCCGTCGGAGACGACTCCACCGCTCACGGGCTGGTGAGACCGGGATTACCGGCCGAGCGCCTGCTGGAGGTCTTCGAGCAGGTCGTCGACGTTCTCGATGCCCACGGACAGCCGCACCAGGTCGGCGGGGACCTCGAGCGCGGAACCGGCCACGGAGGCGTGCGTCATCCGGCCCGGGTGCTCGATCAGCGACTCGACACCGCCCAGGGACTCACCGAGGGTGAACACCTGAGCCCGGTTGCAGACCGCGACGGCCGCCTCCTCGCCGCCCTCCACACGGAAGGAGACCATGCCGCCGAAGGCCCGCATCTGCTTGGCGGCGACCTCGTGGCCGGGGTGGTCGGGCAGCCCCGGGTAGAGGACGCTCGTCACGCGCGGGTGACGGCCGAGCATGTCGGCGATCTTCGTGGCGTTCTCGCTGTGCCGGTCCATGCGGACCGAGAGCGTCTTGGTGCCGCGCAGCACCAGCCAGGAGTCGAAGGGGCCGGCGACCGCGCCCATCGCGTTCTGGTGGAAGGCGAGCTCCTCGCCCAGTCCGGCGTCGCCGGTGATCAGGGCGCCGCCGACGACGTCGGAGTGGCCGCCCATGTACTTGGTCAGGGAGTGCACGACGACGTCCGCGCCGAGCGCGAGCGGCTGCTGGAGGTACGGCGTGGCGAAGGTGTTGTCGACCACGAGCCGGGCACCCGCGTCCCGCGCCACCTGCGCGACGGCGGCGATGTCGGTGATGCCGAGCAGCGGGTTGGAGGAGTCTCCACCCAGACGGCCTTGGTCTTCGGCGTGATCGCGGCCCGTACGGCGGCGGGGTCGCTGGTGTCGGCCACCGACCACTCCACGCCCCAGCGGGCGACGACCTTGGCGAAGAGGCGGAACGTGCCGCCGTACGCGTCGTTCGGGATCACCACGTGGTCGCCGGGGCTGAGCAGCGTACGCAGCAGGCAGTCCTCGGCCGCCAGTCCGGACGCGAACGCGAGGCCGCGGCGGCCGCCCTCCAGCGCGGCGAGGTTCTCCTCCAGCGCGGTCCTGGTCGGATTGGCGCTGCGGCTGTACTCGTAACCGCCGCGCAGTCCCCCGACACCGTCCTGCTTGTAGGTGGACACCTGGTAGATCGGCGGGACGACCGCGCCGGTCAGGGGTCGGCGGTGTTGCCCGCGTGGATCGCGAGTGTCTCGAAGTGCTGACTGATGTGCCTGTCGCTCATGGGACCCGAGGGTAGTCCGCGCACGGTGCGGACGCCGGACGCGGGCCCGGCGCCACCGGGGTGCGGGGAGTTTTCCACAGGTCCGGCGTCGGGTTGGCCAATTGTCCGCGCCGTCTGGTTCGCTTGAGACATGGAGATTCTCTGGGTCCTGATCGCGCTCGTCATGCTCGGCTTCGTGGTGCTGCCGTTCGTGCGGCGCGGGCGTGGGACGATCACGCAGGTCCCCGCCGGTCACCCGGACGCGGCGGACCCGGCGGACTACGGCTTCGCCCGCGAGGAGGAGCTGGACATCCGTATGCCGGGCCCGGACCAGGACCTGCTGGACGTCCTGGACCTGGTGCAGCGCACCCAGGACTACCGTGCGGCCCAGCAGTTGCTGGCCGGCACGGACGTGCGGGGCGAGCGGCGCTGGCAGCGTGTCCAGGCGTTCGCGGGAGCGGCCTCTCTGGAGCTGCAGCAGCGGCCCGGCGGGGTGAGCGAGGCGCCGGGCGGGCAGTGGCTGCGGGTGTGGCGGACGGAGCAGCCGAAGGACGCGGGAGGCGCCGCGGTGCACGCCGAGTTCCTGGTGCAGCAGGCGTGGCGTACGGCGGCGCCCGGGTCGGACGAGTTCCGGATCATCATGGAGGAGGCGAAGGCGGCGTGCGGCACGGCGGCGCTGCTGGCTCCCGGCGACCCGGTGCCGTACATAGTGGAGCTGTCGGTGGCGCGTGGACTCGGCTACTCCCAGCAGGAGTTCGACCAGCTGTGGCTGAAGATCCTGGACCGCGCCCCGGCCCACATGGGAGCGCATCTGGCGGCGCTGCACTACTCGTGCGAGAAGTGGCACGGCTCGCGGCAGCAGGCGTACGCGTTCGCGGAGGCCGCGGCGGCGCGGGCGCCCCAGGGCTCCTCCTCGCCGCGATGCCGCTCTTCGCGGTGTTCGAGCATCTGCCCGAGGTGAACCTGGTCTCCGGCTTCTACCAGAGCGAGACCGTCACCAAGGCGGTTCACGGCGCGCTGCACGCGGTGCACTCGGCCCGCCCGGACGACCCGATGACGGCACATGTGCGGCACCTGCTGGTCTTCTTCCTGGTCCGCGGCGAGCGCTGGGCGGAGGCCATGAACCAGCTCGTCCACATCGACGGCCACGTGGGCGCCCTCCCTGGACCCTCTCCCCGACCCGGCCGCGGAGTTCGCGGTCTTCCGCGCCCTGGCGGTGGCCGGCTACGAGGCCAACGGCGGCAACCCGGCCACCCTGCCGCACTGACCGGTGCGCCCTCGCCGGGGGCGCCGGGTGGGTCAGATCGTCGCCGTGTCGATCACGAAGCGGTAGCGGACGTCGCTCCTCCGGACGCGGTCGTAGGCCTCGTTGATCTCGGAGGCCGCGATCACTTCGATCTCCGCGCCGATGCCGTGGGCGGCGCAGAAGTCCAGCATCTCCTGGGTCTCGGCGATGCCGCCGATCATGGAGCCGGCGAGGATCTTGCCGCCGCCGAGCAGCGAGAAGAGGTTGAGGAAACCGGTGCCTCGGGGGCGCCGACGTTGGCCAGCGTGCCCTCCGTCTTCAGGAGGGAGAGGTAGGCGTTGAAGTCCAGCGGGGCCGAGACCGTCGACACGATCAGGTCGAAGGTGCCCCGGAGCTCCTCGAAGGTCTTCGGGTCACTGGTCGCGTGGTAGTGGTCGGCGCCCAGCTTCAGGCCGTCGTCCTTCTTGCGCAGGGACTGCGACAGCACCGTCACCTCGGCGCCCAGCGCGTGCGCGATCTTGACGCCCATGTGGCCGAGGCCGCCCATGCCGAGGATCGCGACCTTCTTGCCGGGACCGGTGCCCCAGCGCTTGAGCGGGGAGTACAGGGTGATGCCGGCGCACAGCAGCGGGGCGGCCGCGTCGAGGGGATCCCGTCGGGGACGCGGACGACATAGCCCTCGTCGACGACGATCTTCTCCGCGTAGCCGCCGTAGGTCGGCTCACCGTTCCGGTCCAGGGCGTTGTACGTGCCGACCATGCCGCCGCCGGTGCAGTACTGCTCCCGGCCGGCCGCGCAGTTCTCGCACTGGCGGCAGGAGTCGACCATGCAGCCGACGCCCACGCGGTCACCCACCCGGTACCGGGTGACGCCGGGGCCGGCCTCGGAGACCACACCGGCGATCTCGTGGCCGGGGACCATGGGGAAGATCGCCTCGCCCCAGCCCTCCTGGGCCTGGTGGATGTCGGAGTGGCAGATGCCGGCGAAGGCGATGTCGATCAGTACGTCGTGCTCGCCGACCGCGCGCCGCTCGATGGTCGTCCGCGCAAGCGGGGCCTTCGCGGCGGGTACGGCGTATGCGGCAACGGTGGTCATGCCGGGGTTCTCCTCGTGGGGTGGTGCGCCCGGCCGCCTTCTTTCCGGCCGGGCACGGCTCCAGCCTGCGACGACGTCCGGCGTTCACCCAGACCACCGCTTTGCCTACGTTGGCTGTGCGTACCACTGACGGGGACAGGATTGCGGGCGTACGACCGGGAATACTGGCGGCATGGACGAGCAGCACTCCTCCCACCGGCCCCGCGGGCGGCGGCCTCGACCCCGGGCGGAGCTCAGCGAGTTCCTGCGCACCCGCCGGGCCCGGCTGAAGCCGGAGGACGTGGGCCTGCCGGACTTCGGCCGCCACCGCCGGGTGCCGGGCCTGCGCCGCGAGGAGCTGGCGCAGCTCGCCGGGGTGTCCGTGGCGTACTACACGCGCCTGGAACAGGGCAACGGACGGAACGTTTCAGCGGAGGTGCTGGACTCGATCGCGCGCGCCCTGCGCCTCAACCACGCCGAGCGGATCCATCTCACGCATCTGGCGAAGCCGAAGCGGCAGCGCAAGCCCGTGGCCCCTACGCAGCAGGCCCGCCCCGCGCTGCGGCATCTGCTGGAGTCGATGGACGGCGTCCCGGCGTACGTCGTGGGCCGGCGCGCGGAGATCCTCGCCTGGAACCGGATGGCGGCGGCGCTCTTCGGGGACTGGGGAGCCCTCCCGGCGCGGGAGCGCAACTGGGCGCGGCTGGTCTTCCTCGACCCGGACTACCGGGAGCTGTTCGTGGAGTGGGAGCAGAAGGCGTCCGACATGGTCGGCTATCTGCGGATGGACGCGGGCGTCCACCCGGAGGACCCGCAGCTCTCCGCGCTGGTCGGCGAGCTCTCCGTGAAGTGCGAGGAGTTCCGCGGGCTGTGGGCCGCGCACAACGTCAAGGAGAAGTGCCGCGGCGTCAAGCGCGTACGGCATCCGCTGGTCGGCGAGCTGACGCTGCTGTGGGAGTCGTTCCGCCCGGCCGGTGACGACTCCGGGCAGTCGCTGGTCACCTACTTCGCCGAGCCGGGCACCCCGTCGGCGGAGGCGCTGCGGCTGCTGGGCAGTTGGGGCGCGGACGCGAGGCGGTCCGGAGCGGACGCCACGGCGCCATGAGCGGCGACGGCCCGCCGGAAGGGAACCTCCCGGCGGGCCGTCCGTTCACCCGCGGCCTACTTGCCGTAGTACGCGTTGTAGACCGAGATCGTCGACGTGTTGCCCTTCTTGTCGGTGATCTTGGCGCGCAGGGAGACCGCCTTCCCCTTCGCGGGGTTCTTGACGGTGACCTTCCCTTCTTCACCGTGGTCTTCTTCCAGGTCTTGCCGTGGTCGTACGACACGTACACCGAAAGGGACTTGAGGTTCTTGCCCTTGGCGGCGCCCTCGACGGTGACCGGGAACGTGGCCTTCTTGCCGGCCTTCACCTTGCCGTCCAGCCCCGTGACCGCCTGGAAGCGGGCCGTGGAGACGGGCAGATGCTTCCGCTCCGCGGTCTTCTTGGAGCGGAAGGTCCAGCTCGCGTCGATCCGCGTGGAGACGGCGGCGACCTTGGCGCTGCGCTTGACCGAGGTGGTCAGCTTGTACGCGGCGTCACCGGACGGGACCTTGAACTCCTTGTCACCGAAGAGCGGGTCGTCGTTCGAGCCGACCTTCTTGCCGTTGCGGTACAGGGTCGTGGTGACCGAGGAGAACAGCGAGGACCCTTCGTGGCCCTTGCCGTCGGCGAACAGCGGGAGCATCCCGTAGAGGTAGTCGCCATCCCGGAAGACGCCGTACTCGGAGGTGAGACGCGGCCCGAACACGGCCGTGTTGACGGTCTCCTGGTAGGTCTTGCCGGCCTTGTAGACCTTCTCGAAGCCGATGAGGTAATCGGCCTCGGAGAGGAAAGCCGTCCTTGTCGACGCCTGCCGTCTGCACGAAGTCGAGGTCCCACTTCACCCCGCCCCGGTGGACAGGTGCAGGGTGCGGGTGCCGGGCAGGTTCTGCGCGACGCCGATCGAGACGGTGCCGCTGCTGCCGGGCAGGTAGCCCGCGGGGCTGACGGTGCCCTTCTTGCCGCCCGCCGAGGCGCCCATGCCGACCTTCACGGTGGCGAGTTCGCCGGCCTTGTAGGCGCGGGTGTAACCGGTGGCCAGCTTCTTGACCTTGCCACCGGTGATGGTGCTGTACTGCTCCTTGGCGCCCTTGCTCCAGTGGGCGTCCCACTGCTGGTGCAGCGAGCCGTCGGTGATCTGCGGGCCGAGGTGGGCGGAGCGGAAGTTCTGGTACGAGTCCAGCCACCAGCCGAAGCCGAAGCCGAAGTCCTTCGTCTCGATGCTGTAGTCGGCGGACGCCAGCACCTGCTTGACCCCTTGGCCGGCACGGTGATGTTCACCGGCTTGGCCTTGCGGGCGTCCACGGTGATCGTGGTGTTTTTGGTGACGTCCAGCTTGGGCTGGGCGATCCAGTCGGCGCCCCGGTACGTCTCCGGGTCGGTGCCGACGAGGATGCTGGTGTCGAGGACGTAACCGCCCCTGGGCGCGCGGACGGTGACGGTGCCGTCGGCCTCGTAGGGCTGGAACCACTCGTCGGCGGCCAGGCCGGAGACACCGGCGAGGTTGGCGAGGTAGTTGGCGGACGGCTTGCCCGCGCGGTCGAGGAACTTCAGCGTGACGTCGTACGACTCGGCCTCGCGCTGCACCGCGGCCGCCGTCCGTACGGTCTGCCCGCCGCCGGTGGCGACCACGTACGCCGAGTAGGCGCCGTCGACCGTGCCGCCCAGCCGGGTGTCGGTGGTGACGTCCACGGAGGCCGTGCCGCCCGCCGGGACGGTGACGGTCGTGGCGCCCAGGGTGAAGAAGCCGGCCGGGGCCGCCTTGCCCTTGGGGTTCGTGGCGGTCGACGTCAGCTTCAGGGTGACGTCCTGGGTGCCGAGGTTGCGGTAGGTGAGCGCCTTGGTGACCGGCTTGTCGTCGGTGTGCGGCCACTGCTGGACGCCGAAGCTCAGCGACACCGGCTCGGCGATCACGGTCTGCCCGATGGCCTTGTCGACCTGGACACGGCCCGAGCCCTGCTCGAACGGCGTGGACGCGCCGCCCTTGGTGGAGGCGGTGAGCGCGCCCTTCAGCTCCGTGTAGGTCCACTCCGGGTGCTGCTGCTTGAGGATCGCCGCCGCGCCCGCGACATGCGGGGTCGCCATCGACGTACCGGAGATGGTCATGTAGCCGGCCGGGCTCTCGCCGACCTCCTCGGCGATGAGGTTGCCCCGCGCCGAGGCGGCCGTGATGTCCACGCCGGGGGCGGTGACGTCCGGCTTGATGGCGCCGTCGCCGAGGCGGGGCCGGTGGAGGAGAAGTCGGCGAGCGCGTCCCGGTCGTCGACGGCGCCGACGGTCAGGGCGGCGTCCGCGCTGCCGGGCGAACCGATCGAACGCGGGCCCTCGTTGCCGGCCGCGATGGCGAACAGCACGCCCTTCTCGGCGGACAGCTTGTCGACCGCCGCCTCCAGCGGGTCGACCTCGGCCGTGTCCATGCCGCCCAGGCTCATGTTGATGACGTCGGCGCCCTGCGCGGCCGCCCACTCCATCCCGGCGAGGATGCCGGAGTCGTCACCGAAACCGGCGTCGTCGAGCACCTTGCCGTTGAGGATCTTGGCGCCGGGTGCGACGCCCTTGTACTTGCCCTTGGACTGGGCGCCCGTACCGGCCGCGATGGCCGCGACATGGGTGCCGTGGCCGACCTTGTCGCCGGCGGTTGCCGCCGAGCTGAAGTTCTTGGACGCCGTCACCTGGCCCTTGAGGTCCGGGTGGGTGCCGTCGACACCGGTGTCCAGGACGGCGATCTTGACGCCCTTGCCGTCGTAACCGGCCGCCCACGCCTTGGGGGTGCCGATCCGGGCCACCGACGTGTCGAGGGTGGCCTCGCGGACCCCGTCGAGCCAGACATGGGAGATGCCGGAGGCGGTGCGGCCGCCGTCGGTGACCGCGTCCCACAGCTCCGGCGTGTCCTCGTGCGGGGTCTGCACCGCGTCCGCGTTCAGGGACTTCAGGGTCCGGCGGACCGTGCCCGCGTCACGGACGTCGGCCTTGGCCGCCTGAGCGCCGCCCTGGTAGCCGACGATGACCTTCAGGCCCCGCTGCTGCGAGCCACGGGTCGCGGCCTTGTTCAACTCGGTGACGTCGAACAGCCGCTGGTCCAGCTTGCCGCTCGCGACCAGCCGGGCGGCGTCGACCGGCAGCACCAGCGTGTGGCCGCCGGCACGGCGGACCTGGACGGGTATGTGCTCCCGGCCCTCGGCCCGCTCCAGACCGACCACCCGGCCCTTGGCGTCCACGGCGACCCGGTCCCCCGTGATCAGCGTGATCCGGTGCTTCGCCGGCTTCGCAACCGGGGAAGTGGTGGCCGTACGCCCCCGTCGGCCGACGCCGGGCCGGCCATCCCCGCGGCGAGTGCCACGGCGGTCGCCGTGGCGACCGTGGCCGCACACGCTCTCTTGACTTGTCTGCGCAAGGTTCCCCCTAGCGGTGTCCCGGGTGAACTCACCGTCACCCGGCCGGGGGTGGTCTCGCACGCATGCGCGCACCCCCGGATCAAGGAGTATGCCGAGGGGTGATCACGCGTCTCAAGGGACTCCGGAAAGGGTGCCGAAGTCGACGGGCGGCTGTAACACCGCCGCCGGAACTCCGTTACACGATCGCCGGGTTGGGGGTTTCCGGGTCAGGTGCGGGTGTTCTCCTCACGGTGATCCGGCCCTTGCGGATCGTCGCCACCCGCGGTGCCGCCTTCGCGAGGGCCGAGTCATGGGTGACCATGACGAAGGTCAGCCCCAACTCCTGCCACATACGGACGAGTACGTCCATGATCTCGTCGCGCGTCGACTCGTCGAGGTTTCCGGTGGGCTCGTCGGCGAGCAGTACCTTGGGCTCCTTCACCAGTGCCCGCGCGATGGCGACGCGCTGCTGCTGGCCGCCGGACATCTCGCCGGGCAGATGCGCCAGCCGCTCACCCAGACCGACCGACGCCAGCGCCTCGGCGGCCTTCTCCCGGCGCTCCCGTGCCTTCACGCCGAGCGGGACGAGCGCGGTCTCGACGTTCTCCTGCGCGGTGAGCGTGGGGATCAGGTTGAACGACTGGAAGACGAAGCCGATGTTCTCGCTGCGGACCCGGGTGAGCCGGGCCTCGGGCAGCTTCGCGAGGTCGGTGCCGTCGAGGACGATCTCGCCGGAGCTGGGCCGGTCGAGTGCGCCGAGCATCTGCAGCAGCGTGGACTTGCCGCCGCCGGTGGGTCCCTGGATGACGAGCCGGTCGCCGTCGGGGATGGTCAGGTCGACACCGTCCAGCGCGTGGACGGTCTCCTTGCCGCGCGAGTAGCGCCGGGTGACGCCTCTGAGTTCGTACATGGGTCTGCTCCTGGATCGCGTACGGGGTGGGGGCCCGGCCGCCGTGGGCGGGCCCCGGTGCCGGTGCCGGGCGGGTGCTACTCGACGCGGCGCAGCGCGTCGGCCGGCCGCAGCCGGGAGGCGCGCCAGCCGCCGAAGGCGCCGGCGACGAGACCGCCGGCCACGGCGAGGCCGACCGCCAGGGCGACGGTGGTGAGACTGACCGGTGCGGTGAGGGCGACCTCGAGGGTCCTGGCCGCCGTCTGCCGGCCGGGGCCGGCCATGCCGCCGCCACCGCCGGGCCCGGCCATGCCGCCACCTCCGCCGCCGCCCGCGCCGAGCTGCGCCTGGAGGGTGGGGCTGACGGCGGTGACGGCGTAGGCGCCCGCCAGGCCGAGCGCAATACCGAGGGCGCCGCCGATCAGGCCCTGGACCATGGACTCGCCGACCACCTGCCGGGTCACCCGGCCGGACTTCCAGCCGAGCGCCTTGAGGGTGCCGAACTCGCGCACCCGGCGGGAGACGGCCGACGAGGTGAGCAGACCGGCGACGAGGAACGCGGCCACGAGCACCACGATCGACAGCCACTTGCCGACCCCGGCGGCGAGCGAGGAGGCGGTGGACAGGGAACCGGAGACGGTGTCCGCGAGGTCCGCGGAGGTCGTCACGGTCGTACCGGCGATGTTCCGCTGGATACCGGACTTGACGCTGTCGATGCGCTGGGAGTCGGTCGCCTTGACGTAGATCGTGGTGACCTTGTCCTTGGCGTCGGCGAGGGTCTGTGCCTGTTTCAGGGGAGGTAGAGGTTGGCCGCCGCGTCGCCGCTGGTGGCGGTGGCGATGCCGATGACCTTGTAGGTGACGCCCTTGACGGTGACGGTGTCACCGGTCTCGAGCTTCTTCTCCTTGGCGTAGGCGGAGTCGGCGACGGCCACCTTCGCGTCGGTCTCGGTCGCCTTGAAGGTGCGTCCGTCGGTGATCTCGGAGGAGGTCAGCGGGCCGAGGGCGGGCTCGGTGACATCGGTGCCGTAGACGGTGTAGCTGTTGACGTCGAAGTCGGCGCCGCCGCCCTGGACCCGGCCCTGCGGTGAGGACGGGCCGCCGCCGGGGCCGCCTTGACCGCCCTGGCCGTCCTGCTGGAACTGGCCTCGGGTGAACGCGCCGCTCACCTTGAGGACCTGGAGGCTCAGTCCGCCCACCGCGTCGGCGACACCGTCCTGTTCGCCGACCTTGCCCACGGTGGAGCTCGCCAGGGTCTGGAAGCCCTGCACCATGACGCGGTCGCTGCTCTGCTCCTCGCCGGAGCCGTCGTCCTGGGCGTCGAAGCGGAACCGGGGCCGTTCGCCGGCGTCCTGGGCCTCGGCGGCCTTGGTGACCGTCATGTCCGTGCCGAGCCCGTACAGGGACTGAAGGACCTTCTCCTGGGCCCTGGTCATGCCGGAGGACACGGAGTTGACCACGACGACCAGCGCGATGCCCAGGGCGAGGCCGGAGGCGACGACGAGGGCCGCCTTTCTGCGGCGGCGCAACTCGCGCCTCAGATAGGTGAAGAACATGGCCGCACGGTAGGAACGCCGGGTGATGAAGCGATAAGCACCCGATAAGAGCCCCATGAAGACGGCCGATGCCGCCGTCCGCTCCCTCTGCGGGGCGGACGGCGGCATCGGCCGGTGGTGGGGTGGTGCCGCGTGCGCGGCCGGCGTCAGACCGCCGAGCCCGCCTTCCACTGCTCCCAGCTCATGTTCCAGCCGTTGAGGCCGTTGTCCGGGGCGATGGTCCTGTCACCGGTGTTCTGGACGACGACCACGTCACCGACGATCGAGTTGTCGAAGAACCAGGCGCCCGGCGTGCTCGGGTCGTTCGCGCCCTTGGTGTCCGACATGCCCACGCAGCCGTGGCTGGTGTTGACGCTGCCGAAGATGGACTTGGCGCCCCAGTAGTTGCCGTGGATGAAGGTGCCGGAGGTGCTCAGCCGCATGGCGTGCGGTACGTCCTTGATGTCGTACTCGCCCTTGCCGTCGTCGTCGGTGAAGCCGACCGTCGCGCCGTTCATCCGGGTCTCCTTGAACTTCTCGGAGATCACCATCTGGCCCTCGTACGTCTTGTTCTCGGGCGCCCCGGCGGAGATCGGAATGCTGCGGACGGTCTTGCCGTCCTGCGTGATCTTCATCTGCTTGGTCTTGGCGTCGACGTACGTCACCTGGTTGCGGCCGATCTTGAAGGTGACCGTCTTCTGCTGGACACCGACGACGCCCTCGGCGCCCTCGACACCGTCGAGCGCCAGCTTCAGCGTGACGGTGGAGTCTTCCTTCCAGTACTCGTCGGGCCGGCAGTCCATGCGGTTGTCGTTGAACCAGTGGCAGACGACCTCCTGGCCACCGGTGGTGGAGACGGTGATGCCCTTCTGCACCTCGGCCCGGTTGGTGATGGCCTTGTCGAAGTTGATCGACACCGGCATGCCCACGCCGACGGTGGTGCCGTCGTCCGGGGTGAAGGTGCCGATGAAGCTGTTGTCCGGGGCGACCGTCGTGAACGACGCGTTCTCGTGGGCAGCGAGGCCCGCGGAGTCCTCGGCGGTGGCCGACAGCTTGTAGGTGGTGGCGCGCTCCAGTTGGGCGCTGGGCTTCCAGGTCTTCTTGTCGGCGGATATCTCACCGGCGACGGCGGTGCCGTCGGCGGTGGTCATCTTCACCTCGGTGAGCGTGCCCTTGGCCACGGTCACGGCGGCGGAGTTGTTGATGGAGGCGTTGTTGGAGCCGTCCTCCGGCGTGATCTTGATCTGCGCCTGAGAGGACTTCTTCGCCGCCGCCTCGTCGACCTGGGCCTGCGAGTCGCCCTTGCCGTTGCCGGAGGCGCCGTCGTCACCCCGGAACACGCCGAGAGCACCAGTACCCCGCCCAGCAGAGCGGACGCGGCCGCCAGACCCCTGCGCCGCCGCTTACCGTCCGTCATCACACGCTTCTCCATCGTCGCCTAACCCAACCCCACGAGCCCTCGCACGAAAGTACGGAGGGACCTCGTCCACAACCTTCAACGCTACGACCGGCTGCCGCCGTTCCCCGCGGCCCGCAGATGTGGGGCTCGCCACGTCCAGGAGGTGGACGGTGCGGGCGCCGCTCGTGCTCCGCCGCTTGAGACGTCGTCAGCCGGGCGGCGGTTGCCGCCCGGGATCACGATTTCCCCAAAATCCCTCAGCCGACGCGTTCCGTGCCCTCTTCCTCGTCATAGGGCTCGTCGTCATCGCCCTCGTCGAGGTCCCATTCCGCCGAGTCGGGGTCGTAGTCGACCTCCTCGCCGCTCCAGGAGGCCTGCAGCAGTTCGACGCCGGGCACGTCGCCGACCAGGTCGAACGGGTCGACGAGCTGGGCAAGGGCCTCCGCCGTGTCTTCCGTCACAGCGCTCTCGGCATGGGCCCGTTCCTCGTCCGGCATGCTCTCGTCGTCCGCGATACGGCTCAAGGCCGCCTTGGTCACCGCGTTCTCGTCCTCGATCTCGAGGACGAGCTCCACGCGAAGCCGTACAAAACGTGCTGTCTCCTGGGTGCTCATGACCGGAGCGTACGGCCCATGACCCCCGTGACTTTCCGGTGACCCGCACTGTTCACTAACATCGCCCCCACACGGCCAATTCGCCAGTGCCACAAGGGGATCGATATTCCGTGTCATCCGCGCTCCGTCCGTTGCTGACCGCCACCGCCGCAGGTACCCTCCTGTGCGCCTTGTGGTTCGTCCCGTCCGCGAACGCCACCTCGGTGTCGGACGGGACTCGGGCAGACTCGTCTCCGCAGGTCACGGAGCAGACAAGAGTCATGTCCAGCACCACGTCCGCGTCACTGAAGACTGACGTCGGCGAGGACGTGTACCTCGCGGACACGGGCAGCTTCGACAGCACCCCGTACATCGCCGGCGGCACGACCTGCCTCCTCCTCGGTGCCGGGTTCGTCGTCTACTCGGTACGCCGGGAACGCCTGGAGTTCTGAGACGACGCGCGCGGGACCCGGGGAACGACCGCCGGGCCCCGGCCGGTTCAGCTCAGCGGTCCGGTGACCGTCTCCACGGCCGCGACCAGCCGCCCGTCCCGTACGAAGGCGTCCGCCGCCGCGAGGTCGGGGGCCAGGTGGCGGTCCGGCCCGGGGCCGCCCACGCCCGCATCCCGCGCGGCCGCGATGACGGCCCGGTGGCCGGCGCCGGGGTCAGCCCCTCCCGCAGTTCCACGGCCCGCGCCGCGGCGTACAGCTCGACGGCGACGACCCGGGTGAGGTTGTCGACGGCCGTGCGCAGTTGCGCGCCGCCGACCAGCCCATGGAGACGTGGTCCTCCTGCATGGCGGAGGACGGGATCGAGTCCGCCGACGCCGGTACGGCGAGCCGCTTCAGCTCGCTGACCAGGGCCGCCTGCGTGTACTGGGCGATCATCAGCCCGGAGTCCAGACCGGCGTCGTCGGCGAGGAACGGCGGCAGTCCATGGCTGCGGTTCTTGTCCAGCAGCCGGTCGGTGCGGCGCTCGGCGATGGAGGCGAGGTCGGCGACGGCGATGGCGAGGAAGTCCAGGACGTAGGCGACCGGCGCCCCGTGGAAGTTGCCGTTGGACTCGACCCGCCCGTCGGGCAGTACGACGGGATTGTCGACGGCGGCCGCGAGTTCCCGCTCGGCGACCAGCCGGGCGTGTGCCAGGGTGTCCCGGCCGGCGCCGGCGACCTGCGGGGCACAGCGCACCGAGTAGGCGTCCTGGACGCGGGGCGCGTCGTCCTGGTGATGCCCGGTCAGCCCCGAATCCTTCAGCACGGCCAGCATGTTGGCGGCGCTGGCGGCCTGGCCGGGGTGTGGGCGGATGGCGTGCAGCTCGGGGGCGAGCACCTTGTCGGTGCCGAGCAGCGCCTCCAGGCTGAGGGCGGCCGTGACGTCGGCGGACTTGTACAGCAGTTCCAGGTCGGCGAGAGCCATGACGAGCATGCCCAGCATGCCGTCGGTGCCGTTGAGGAGGGCGAGCCCCTCCTTCTCGCGCAGCTCGACGGGCCGGATGCCGTGCTCGGCGAGCAGTTCACCGGCCGGACGCACACCGCCGCCGGGGCCTTCCGCGTCGCCCTCGCCCATCAGCGCGAGGGCGCAGTGGGACAGCGGGGCCAGGTCGCCGGAGCAGCCGAGGGAGCCGTACTCGTGCACGACCGGGGTGATGCCGGCGTTCAGTACGTCGGCCATCGCCCGCGCGACCTCGGGCCGGACGCCGGTGCGCCCGGAGCAGAGGGTCTTCAGCCGCAGGAACATCAGGGCGCGGACGACCTCGCGCTCCACCCGCGGCCCCATCCCGGCGGCGTGCGAGCGGACGATGTTGCGCTGTAGCCGCGCCCGCAGCTCGGGGCTGATGTGCCGGGTCGCCAGGGCGCCGAAACCGGTGCTCACCCCGTAGACGGGGTCCGGCTTCGCGGCCAGCGCGTCCACGACCTCGCGGGACGCGGCGAGGGCGGCCACCGCCTCCGCCGACAGTTCGACGCGGGTCCCGCCGCGCGCCACTGCGAGCACATCGGACGCGGTCACGCCGGAAGTCCTCACCACCACAGTGTGCATATCCATATTCAGGAGCGTACGCACTGAATTCGATGATGTCACCACTGGACCGCCTCCGCCCCTTACCCGCACGCTGGGCCCTGTCGTCTAGGGCGAATGCCGTCCCCGGAACCGCCGCCGCTCCCCGTCCGGCGCCCGCGAGGGCTCGTCCGCGAGCCGTACGACGGGATCGCCCGGCCCCTCCCGGCCGGCCACCACGGGATGCTCGGCACGCTCGGCCTTGGCCCGGTACTGCGCCGCGTCGGCCAGCCGGAACAGCCTCCGGGCGGAGCGCACCGGGCCGACCGGGTCCTCGGTGGACGCCACCCCGCAGGCGACCCCGTCCCCGATCCCCAGCTCCACGGCCCGCCGGCACACCTCGTCGGCCGTCTTGACGACCTCGTCGGCCGGCTGCCCCACCACCAGCAGACAGAACTCGTCCCCGCCGAGCCGAGCCGCCAGCGCCCCGGGCAGCATGGCGCCGCACAGCGACAGCACGGTCCCGAACCGCTCGAGGAGCCGGTCCCCGACGGCATGGCCCAGCGTGTCGTTGACCCGCTTCAGCCCGTTCAGATCGCACACCACCAGACTGACGACCGCCCCGTCCCGCCGGTGCCGCTCCACGGCCTCGTCGAGCCGCGCGTCGACGGCACGCCGGTTCGCCAGCCCGGTCAGCGAGTCCGTGTACGCCAGCCGCCGGGCCTCCTCCAGCCGCTCGGTCTGCGCGATCCCCGCGGCCACGACGGCGGCCAGTACGGTGGCGAAGTCGGCGTCGCCCCGCCCGAAGACGGGCACCCCGGCCGGCCGGGCCACATACAGCTCGCCCCAGGCCCGCCCGTGCAGCACGATCGGCGCGACCACACAGCAGCCGCGCCCCGCCGCCGTAGCGCCGCGACCCGCTGGTGGCAGTAGCCGGCCTGCCCCGCCGAGGGCCCCTCGGCGACCTCCACCCACGCGTCGGGCTCACCGCCGCCCGCCCACCGCTCGTGCAGGAACTCGGTGATCTCGGCGAACTGATGCACCGGATACGACTCGTCCTCCGGGAACTCCTCCTCCCCTCGGCCAGCTCCCCGACGTTCACCAGCACGCGCAGCCGACCCAGCTCGCGCTCCCAGACCGACAGAGCGGCGAAGCTCCCGCCCAGTGCCCGGCAGGCGCCGCCGGCCGCGGCCTGCAGGGCCTCCCGCGAGCCGTGCGCGGCGGCCATGCCCTGAGCCAGCGCCACCACGGCCGCCAGCCGCCTCTCCTCACCCATCTCTCCAGATTAGGAAGATTCAGGGCCGATCGGGATATTAAACGTGCGAACGGGGCTCACCGGTGTCTACTCCCCGGCCACTGGGGCCTGCGCTTCTCGTTGAACGCGGCGACTCCCTCCGCCCGGTCCCCGGAGAACGCCACCGACCGCCAGGCGGCGTCCTCGACCTCCAGTCCGGCGGCCAGATCCAGCCCGTGCCCGAGCCGCAGCGCCCGCTTGGCCGCCCTCAGCCCCACCGGCGAGTTCCCGGCGATCCGGGCGGCCAGGGCGAGCGCCGACTCCCGGTCCCGCCCCTCCTCCACCAGCTCGTCGACCAGCCCCAGCTCACGGGCCTCGGCGGCCTCGACCCGCCGCGCCGTGAAGATCAGCTCGGCGGCTCTGGCCGCTCCCACGCGCCGGGGCAGCAACTGCGTACCGCCGCCGCCCGGAATCACGCCGACGGACACCTCGGGCAGCCCCATGACCGCCGTACGGTCGGCGACGATCACGTCGCACGAGAGGGCCAGCTCGAATCCGCCCCGAGCGCGAACCCGTGCACCGCCGCGACGGTGGGCACGGGCAGCTCCAGCACCCCGGTGTACGCCCCGCGTGCCACGGGCCGCTGGCGCATCAGGTCGGCGTCGCTGAAGGAATTGCGCTCCTTCAGATCGGCCCCGACGCAGAACGCCCGCTCATGCGAGGAGCTCAGCACCACCGCCCGGACGCTCCGGTCCTCCCCCAGCGCCGCGCAGGCCCCGGCGAGGAGCGGGCCATCGCGGTCGACACGGCGTTCATGGCCTTGGGCCGGTCGAGGACGAGCTCCGCGACATGCCCCGACTCATGCCGGCGCACCAGCACGAACTCCCCGAACCGTTCCTCACTCATCGCCGTCCTCCGGTTAACGCGGGTTAACTTTCGATCGTCCCGATCATCGCAGCCGCACCCGCCGGGAAAAGGGCGCACGGCAAGTTCCTCCGTCACCCCCGTCCACCCGTTCGAGTGACATCGCGCCAATTTCTCCCCCGGCCCCCACGGCAGCGCATAGCGTGCGCACACCGCGGCGCACCGGGGGCGTGCTCGCGGGGGAGGGATCACCATGACACCGACAACCGAGAAACCACCGGCAGGCGCCTCCCGCTTCCGGGGCCGCCACCGCAAGCCCCGTCCCCGCCGGGTCCTGCTGGCCGCGGGCGGCCTGGCCGTGGCCGCGAGCGCCGTGACCCTGGTCCGTCTGGCCACCACACAGGGCGGCGGCACGGACTTCGGTACGGAGGCGGGCCCGCGCCCCGTCCCTCACACGGACTCGGGCGCCCCCACCGCGTCCCCGACCGCGGGTGCGGCCGCCGTACCCGTCCCGGGGACGAGTCCGTCCTCGCCCACGGCACTGGGCGGCAAGAATCCGAGGCCGCTCGCGGCGCCGGAGCGGTCGTCCACGGCTCAGTCGCCCATGTCCCCCATGACCGCCCCGGACTCGGACCCGGGCCTGGGCCCGGACCTGGGCCCAGCCACCGCGCCTGCGATACCCCTGCCGCCCCACCGGCCTGCCGCACCCGCGTCGCCGTCGCCGTCACCGAGCAGCAGCGGCCCGGAGCACCCGCCACCGCCGTCGTACGACCCGCCCGCACCGCGGCCGGACGAGCCCGCCCCGGGGCCCCGGCTCTGCGTGCCGATCATCGGTGTCTGTGTGGGCGGCGGTCCGAACCTGATATCGCCCGGCTAGGACGAGGGGTCGAAGGACCCGTTCCGGCGGGTGAGCAGCCACGGCTCCACGACGCCCAGGCCACGCACGGGCCGCTGCCACATCGGCTGGAGCGCGAACCGGTATGCCGGCGGCTCCTCGCCCTCCTTCTCCGCCGCGGCCACCGCCTCGGCCGCCGCCGTCTCGGAGGCGGGGGCGGCACCGGTGCGGATCAGCTCCTCCGCGAAGGCGCTGTCGACGAGTACGGCGTCGCGGGGGCTATGGAGGTGAGCCGGGAGGCCAGGTTCACGGTCGTACCGAACACATCGCCCATCCGGGTGGTCACCGTGCCGAACGCCATGCCGACGCGCAGTTCGGGCATGGTCTCGTCGTTCGCCATGGTCTCGATCAGCCGCATCGCGATGTCCGCGGCCGTACCGGCGTCGTCGGCGGCGTAGAGCACCTCGTCGCCCAGCGTCTTGATGAGCCGGCCGCCGCGCGCGGCGACCAGGTCGGCCGCGGTGGTCTCGAAGGCCTCGACGAGTTCGCCGAGCTCCTCCTCCTCCATCCGCCGGGTCAGCCGGGTGAACCCCACGAGGTCCGCGAAGGCGACGGCGAGCCGCCGGTCGACCATCTCCTCGTCGTCGGCGCCCTGGACAACCCGGCCGGCGGAGGCGGCGAGCTGGCGCCGCCAGACGTAGACGAGGAACTCCTCCAGCTCGGGCAGGAGCAGTTCGACGATCGGATACGTCACCTCGGTACGGGTCATACCGGGCTCGGGGGCTCGGTGAGCCCCTCCAGGAACGAGTCGATCTGCCATTCGGCCAGACGGGCGGTGGTCTGCCCGGTGGACCGCGCCACCTGCACCGCCATCGCCTCGCTGAGCAGGCCCGCCTCCACGAGACCGGCGAGGCGGCGCAGGGCGAGGACGTCCGCCTCGGTGAGGGCCTTGGCCTGGCCCACGTCGGCGAAGCCCATCGCCCGCCAGAAACGGGTGGCGATCTCCATGGTGACGCCGGCGCTGCGGGCCGCCTGGAACGGTGTGTAACGGCGCTCGGCGCCCACAATGAGCTGTTCGAGGCGCAGGGCAAGCGGATCCTCGCCGGCGCCCTGCGCGTCCGTGGAACCCGAGTCGTCGGTCACGCGTGCCCTTCCGATCTGACATGGCCAGGTATCGACCGGGCTCAACTCTACGGCAGGTGTGCGCCAGCTCACTCCGTGAGGTTGGGCGGGGGTGAGGGCGGCTGGCGCCCGGCGCCGGGGTGGTCCGGGTCGGGTTTACCCGGCCCGGCGCCGTGGCCGCCCCCGCGTGGGTGCGGGCGGGGGCGTTCGCGCGGACCAGCGGCGGTGGGGTGCCCGGCGTGGGTGGTGGCCGGGGGTGTTCGCGCCGCCCCGCGCCGGTGCGGGGCCCCGCGTGGGGTGGGCCGGGGGTGTTCGCGCAGCCCGGCGCTTGCGGGGTGCCGTCGCGCCCACCCTCCCCCACTCTCGGCTTCGCTCGAGCGGGAGGTACCCCCATCGCCCTGCGGCACGACTGCCCGCGGAAGCGGTAGTGCGGAGTGCCGGGCATGCGGCTGTCCGGGGCTGGCGGAGGTGGCTGCTTGCTGTAGGCGCGTGCGGCGGGAGGGGACGGGGCGGGGGTGGCCGCCCGCAGTGGCTGGCGCGTCCGCGCCCCGCACCCCATCCAGCATGCGCAGTCGCGCCAGTCCGAGGACGGACACCCCCGACCCGGCCCCGACCCACCCACCACGCCTGGGCGCTACAGAAACCCCCACCGGACCGAAAGCGGCGCCGCAGGCTGACCACCCAGCGGGCCGGAAGCTCAGCCGGCTCGCAAGTGGATGATGTCGCCCGCGCCCACCGGCTCCTGCAGTCCCGAATCCGTGGCCAGGATCAGGCGGCCGTCGGCGTCCACCGCCACCGCTTCGCCGACCAGGTGACGGTCGCCCGGGAGCTCCGCCCGTACCGTGCGGCCGAGTGTCGCGCAGCCTGCCGCGTACGTTTCCTGGAGGCCGCTCGGGCCCGGGTCGCCCGATGCCGCCCGCCAGCGGCCGTACCAGTCCTCCAGTGAGCGCAGCACCGCCCGCAGCAGCGGGTCCCGGTCCGTGCTCACCGCTCCCGCCAGCGCCAGCGACCCCGCCCCGGGCACCGGCAGTTCGTCGGCGCGCAGGCTCACATTGATTCCCACGCCGATCACCACCCCGTCGTCCCCGGCCCGCTCCGCCAGGATCCCGCCGGCCTTCCGTTCCTCGCCGCCCACGGTGACCAGGAGGTCGTTCGGCCACTTCAGCGCCGTATCGACACCCGCCGCACGCGACAGCCCCGTCGCCACCGCGACGCCGGTGAGCAGCGGCAGCCACCCCCACCGCGCCACCGGCACCTCGGCGGGCCGCAGCAGCACGGAGAAGGACAGCCCGGACCGGGCCGGCGCCGTCCACCGCCGGTCGAGTCGCCCCCGCGCGGCGGTCTGCTCCTCGGCGACGAGGACGACCCCTCCTCCAGGCCGCCCTCCCGGGCCACGAGGTCGGAGTTGGTCGACCCGGTGCGCTGCACCACGTCCACCTCCCGCCACAGACCCCCGCCCGCACCAGCCCCCGCCGCAGCGCGGTGGCGTTGAGAGGCGGCCGGTCCAGGTCGGACCACCGGCTGTGTGCGGATGCGGAGTCATCTCGGGGCGTCATGCAACCCACACTAGGTGTGGGAAAGACCGCACTGCCGATACGGAGGCCCCCACTACTCTACGGATGAGTAACCGTCCCCACTTTTGAGCAGGCAGGGAGCCGCATCCCGATGTCCGAGCCGGAAGAGCAGCAGCCTGACATTCGCACGACCGCGGGCAAGCTCGCGGATCTCCAGCGTCGTATCGAGGAGGCGACGCACGCCGGCTCCGCACGCGCCGTCGAGAAGCAGCATGCCAAGGGCAAGCTGACGGCCCGTGAACGGATCGATCTCCTGCTCGACGAGGGCTCCTTCGTCGAGCTGGACGAGTTCGCCCGGCACCGCTCCAATGACTTCGGCCTCGACGCGAACCGTCCCTACGGCGACGGCGTCGTCACCGGCTACGGGACCGTCGACGGCCGCCCGGTCGCCGTTTTCTCCCAGGACTTCACGGTCTTCGGCGGAGCCCTCGGCGAGGTCTACGGCCAGAAGATCGTCAAGGTGATGGACTTCGCGCTGAAGACCGGCTGCCCCGTCATCGGGATCAACGACTCCGGCGGAGCCCGCATCCAGGAGGGCGTGGCCTCGCTGGGCGCGTACGGCGAGATCTTCCGCCGCAACACGCACGCCTCCGGTGTGATCCCCAGATCTCCCTGGTCGTCGGCCCGTGCGCGGGCGGCGCGGTCTACTCCCCGCGATCACCGACTTCACGATCATGGTCGACCAGACCAGTCATATGTTCATCACGGGCCCGGATGTCATCAAGACGGTCACCGGCGAGGACGTCGGCTTCGAGGAGCTCGGCGGCGCCCGTACCCACAACACCGCCTCCGGTGTCGCCCACCACATGGCCGGCGACGAGAAGGACGCGATCGAGTACGTCAAGCAGCTCCTGTCGTACCTCCCGTCCAACAACCTCTCCGAGCCCCCGCCTTCCCCGAGGAGGCGGACCTGACGGTCACGGACGAGGACCGCGAACTCGACGTACTCGTCCCGGACTCGGCGAACCAGCCGTACGACATGCACACCGTCATCGAGCACGTCCTCGACGACGCCGAGTTCTTCGAGACGCAGCCGCTGTTCGCGCCGAACATCCTCACCGGCTACGGCCGCGTCGAGGGCCGGCCCGTCGGCATCGTCGCCAACCAGCCGATGCAGTTCGCCGGCTGTCTGGACATCACCGCCTCCGAGAAGGCGGCCCGCTTCGTCCGCACCTGCGACGCCTTCAACATCCCGGTGATCACCTTCGTCGACGTCCCCGGCTTCCTGCCCGGCGTCGACCAGGAGCACGACGGCATCATCCGCCGCGGCGCCAAGCTGATCTTCGCCTACGCCGAGGCGACGGTCCCGCTGATCACGGTCATCACCCGCAAGGCGTTCGGCGGCGCGTACGACGTCATGGGGTCCAAGCATCTGGGCGCCGACCTCAACCTCGCCTGGCCGACGGCCCAGATCGCGGTGATGGGCGCGCAGGGCGCGGTCAACATCCTGCACCGCCGCGCCATCGCCGGCTCCGAGGACCCGGAGGAGGCCCGCGCCCGGCTGATCCGGGAGTACGAGGACGCCCTGCTCAACCCCTACGTCGCGGCCGAGCGCGGCTATGTCGACGCGGTGATCATGCCGTCCGACACCCGCCGCCACATCGTCCGCGGCCTGCGTCAGCTGCGGACGAAACGGGAATCCCTGCCTCCGAAGAAGCACGGCAACATCCCCTCTAGGGGATGTCCCCCTGGACCGACCCCGGCACGATCCGAACGACACCCCGAGGAGCCGCTGTGACGATCAAAGTCGTACGGGGCAACCCCACCCCCGAGGAGCTGGCCGCCGCACTGGCGGTGGTCCGGGCGCGCGCCGCGGCGGCGTCGGCCGTCCCGCCCGGCGCGCCCGCACCCCGCGACTCCTGGTCCGACCCGTCCCGCCTCGCCGCCCGGCACCTGCCCCACCCGGGCCCGGCGTCGTGGACGCGTACGTACTGGCCGGGCTGACGGCGACGGCGCGGGGCGCGGACAACCACGCCGCGCCCCTACTTGAGTACGCGTACTCAGGCACCCCGGCCCGTCAGGCCGCACGCTGGTGTCATGCTGTGGTCCGATCCCGAGAACAAGCCGCCCAAGGAGCTGCGGGACACGCAGGCCATGCTCCGGCGGCTCAGCGTTCTCCTGGCCCTGGCCATGGTGCTGGCGATGCTCATGATCGGCATACGGTGATACGGGCCGGGCCCCGGTGACTAACCTGGGAGTATGACCGCTCAGCACCGCAGGCGACTCGTGCTCGCCTCCCAGTCCCCGCCCGGCTCGGGCTGCTCCGCCAGGCCGGGCTGGACCCCGAGGTGATCGTCAGCGGGGTCGACGAGGACGCCGTCACCGCCCCCACCCCGCCGAACTGGCGCTCGCCCTGGCCGAGGCCAAGGCCTCCGTCGTCGCGGCGAAGCCCGAGGTCAAGGGCGCGCTGGTGATCGGCTGCGACTCCGTCCTGGAGCTCGACGGCCAGGCCCTCGGCAAGCCCGCGGACGCCGGGGAGGCCACGGCGCGCTGGAAGTCCATGCGCGGCCGCGCGGGGACCCTGCAGACCGGCCACTGTGTCTACGACACCGTCAGCGGCCGCTATGTCTCGGCCACCGCCTCCACCGTCGTCCGCTTCGGCGAACCCAGCGACGAGGAGGTCGCCGCCTACGTCGCGTCCGGCGAACCGCTCCACGTCGCCGGGGCGTTCACCCTGGACGGCCGGTCGGCCCCGTTCATCGACGGCATCGACGGCGACCACGGCAATGTCATCGGCATCAGCCTGCCCCTGGTCCGGCGGCTCCTCGCCGACCTCGGCACCGGCATCACGGAACTGTGGGCGCCACAGGAGACGTGACCGGGGCGCCGTCACCGCCGGCGCCGCCCCGGGAGCGGCGTCGGACACGGTGTCGGCAGGCCGCTGGGGACGGCCGTCGTACGTCATCAGCAGCAGCACGATGAGCGCGAACACGACCACCATGTAGCCGAACGCGGTCGGGCCGACCAGGCCCCAGGTGGCCGCCCCCAGCAGCGCGTGCACCACCGCCGCGCTGATCAGCAGCACCTTGCCCAGCCCGGCGGGCGACCGGTCGCGTACGGCGACGAGCAGGGCCGCCACACCGCACAGGGCGAGGTAGAGCCCGAAGACCACTCCGCCGATCCTCGAGGACATCGACATCATGTCCGGGTCGAGCCCGGCCAGCGACATGTCCTGGCGGTCGACGACGGAGGCCAGCACCCAGTTCAGGGCCGCGACGCCGAGCGCCTCCGCGAACAGGACGAGCGCCACGACCCATGCCACCGGTCTGCGCACCACCGGCCCCCACCCACTTTCGAGCACGCTTGCGGTTACCCCGCGTAGTTTCGGGACGACCGGAAGGCTACCTGGGGGTCCCCCGCTCGTTGAGAGTCTGGGGGAGGGTGAACCGCGGTACAAGGGTTGCGCCAAGGGCAAAGAATCATTGGGCCATTCGTAGGGACTCCACAAAGAAACCGAGTGGGCCGCAGCACGCTCTCACAGAGACCTTGACCACACAGGACGGCTAGGGTTTTCGGGAGGAGTCCTGCGTACCGAGGTGCGACAAGGGATTTCGCCGGTGAAGCAAGCCTCGCATCACGCTCCGTGTGGGCAAGCTCACCAGTGGGGACGGGTCGAAGTGCCGTGTCGGCAGTCCCTAAACTCGGCTTGTTTCAAGGAGGGAGCCTCAATCGTGCGCAAGGTGCTCATCGCCAACCGTGGCGAAATCGCTGTCCGCGTTGCCCGGGCCTGCCGGGATGCCGGAATCGCGAGCGTTGCCGTCTATGCCGACCCGGACCGGGACGCTCTGCATGTCCGCGCGGCGGATGAGGCGTTCGCCCTGGGCGGTGACACTCCGGCCACCAGCTACCTCGACATCGACAAGGTGCTGAACGCGGCGCGTGAGTCGGGCGCGGACGCCATCCACCCCGGCTACGGCTTCCTCTCCGAGAACGCGGAGTTCGCCCAGGCCGTGCTGGACGCCGGGCTGATCTGGATCGGTCCGCCGCCGCAGGCCATCCGCGACCTCGGTGACAAGGTCGCCGCCCGGCACATCGCGCAGCGCGCGGGTGCTCCGCTGGTCGCGGGTACACCCGATCCGGTGAGCGGGGCCGACGAGGTCGTCGCCTTCGCCGAGGAGCACGGGCTGCCCATCGCCATCAAGGCCGCGTTCGGTGGTGGCGGGCGTGGTCTGAAGGTGGCGCGCACGCTGGAAGAAGTGCCGGAGCTGTACGAGTCCGCGGTGCGGGAGGCGGTCGCCGCCTTCGGTCGCGGCGAGTGCTTCGTCGAGCGCTACCTGGACAAACCGCGGCACGTGGAGACGCAGTGCCTGGCCGACCGGTTCGGCAACGTGGTCGTGGTCTCCACCCGTGACTGCTCGCTGCAGCGGCGCCACCAGAAGCTGGTCGAGGAGGCCCCGGCGCCGTTCCTGTCGGACGCTCAGGTGGCGGAGCTGTACTCCGCCTCCAAGGCGATCCTGAAGGAGGCCGGGTACGTCGGCGCGGGCACCGTGGAGTTCCTCGTCGGCCTCGACGGCACGATCTCCTTCCTCGAGGTCAACACGCGTCTTCAGGTCGAGCACCCGGTGACCGAGGAGGTCGCGGGGATCGACCTCGTGCGGGAGATGTTCCGCATCGCGGACGGTGAGGAGCTGGGGTACGGCGATCCGGTGCTGCGGGGTCACTCGTTCGAGTTCCGTATCAACGGTGAGGACCCGGGGCGCGGCTTCCTGCCCGCGCCCGGCACGGTGACGACGTTCGCCGCGCCGTCGGGGCCGGGTGTACGGCTGGACGCGGGCGTGGAGTCCGGGTCGGTGATCGGGCCGGCGTGGGACTCGCTGCTGGCGAAGCTGATCGTGACCGGGCGTACCCGCAAGGAGGCGCTGGAGCGGGCCTCCCGTGCGCTGGAGGAGTTCCAGGTCGAGGGCATGGCGACCGCGATCCCCTTCCACCGTGCGGTGGTGCGGGACGCGGCGTTCGCTCCGGAGCTGACCGGTTCGGCGGATCCGTTCACGGTCCACACACGGTGGATCGAGACCGAGTTCGTCAACGAGATCAAGCCGTTCGCCGCCGCCGTGGACGCGGGGGCGGACGAGGAGGCCGACCGCGAGACGGTCGTCGTCGAGGTCGGCGGCAAGCGTCTGGAGGTCTCGCTGCCGGCGTCGCTGGGCATGTCCCTGGCCCGTACGGGGCTGGCGGCGGGCGCGAAGCCGAAGCGGCGGGCGGCGAAGAAGTCGGGGCCGGTGGCTTCGGGTGACACGCTGGCCTCTCCGATGCAGGGCACGATCGTGAAGCTCGCGGTGGAGGAGGGGCAGGAGGTCAAGGAGGGCGATCTGGTCGTCGTCCTGGAGGCCATGAAGATGGAACAGCCCATCAACGCCCACCGCTCGGGCACGGTCAAGGGCCTGGCGGCCGAGGTCGGCGCGTCGATCACCTCGGGCGCGGCGATCTGCGAAATCAAGGACTGACCCCTGTTCGCCCGCCTCCACCGGATCGGTTCCGGTGGAGGCGGGCGTCTGATGCGTGCCGCGTGGGCGCTACCCCAGCCCCCACGCGTGGTGGGTGGGGCTACCCCAGCGCCCACGCGTGGTGGGTGGGGCTGGGGTAGCGCCCACGCGTGGTGGGTGGGGCTGGGGTAGCGCCCACGCGTGGTGGGTGGGTCGGGGCCGCGACGGGGGTGTCCGTCCTCGGACTGGCGCGACTGCGCCCGCTGGATGGGGTGCGGGGCACTGACGCGCCAGCCACTGCGGGCGGCCACCCCCGCCCCGTCCCCTCCGCGCCGCACGCGCCCGCCACACCGCTTCCCCCAAGCCGACGGCAACCACCTCCGCCGGCCGCGGACACGCCCCGCCGTCTCCGCCCTCCGCGGGCAGTCGTGCCGCTGGGGCGGCACGGGTGGGCGCGACGGCACCCCGCCATCGCCGGGCCGCGCGAACACCCTCCGGCCCACCCCAACGCGCAGCACCCAACAACACGCCCCGCCAACCCTAGGGCCCCCGCCCCTCAACACAGCATGGGCGGGCGCGACGGCACCCCGCAAGCGCCGGGCCTGGCCCGTCAGCGCCGTGGGTGGGCGCGACCCACCCCGGTCCACGCCACCCCGGGGCACCCCATACGCCCCGGGCCGTAGGCCGACCGCAGTGCAGGGCACTCCCAAGACCGCCGGGGCGCACGACCCACCCCCGGCAACCACAAGGCACCCGCGCCCCACAACCCCCGAAAAGCACGTCAGCGGCGGCGCAGGTCCGCCACCCGTGCCCCCGCTCCCGCTCACTCCCCTGCGCCGACTCCCCCGCCGCCCCCAGCGCCACAGCCGTACGTAATCCGCCCGGCCCCTGCCGGCGAGGCCCGGGCAGGGGGACATCCCGGCGCTGGCGCCCCGCCGAGCCCCCTCACCCCCGCGACAGCGATCTGCACACCCTGATCGGCCAGCGCCTGCAACTCCGTAGCCGCCCGCTCGTCGTGTCCCGCCGGCTCGTCCGTCACCAACCGCGTGATCAGATCCGTGGGCACCGTCTGGAACATGGTGTCCGTACCGAGCTTGGTGTGGTCCGCGAGGACCACCACCTCCGCCGCGGCCTGGACCAGCGCGCGGTCGACCGACGCCGACAGCATGTTGGACGTGGACAGCCCGCGCTCGGCGGTGAGGCCGCTCCCGGACAGGAACGCCCGGGACACCCGCAACCCCTGGAGGGACTGCTCCGCGCCACTGCCCACCAGGGCGTAGTTCGAGCCGCGGAGCGTCCCGCCGGTCATCACGACCTCGACCCGGTTGGCATGGGCCAGCGCCTGGGCGACGAGCAGGGAGTTGGTGACGACGGTCAGGCCGGGTACGCGGGCCAGCCGGCGGGCCAGCTCCTGCGTGGTGGTACCCGCGCCGACCACGATGGCCTCGCCCTCGTCCACCATGTTCGCGGCGAGGTCGGCGATCGCGGTCTTCTCGGCGGTCGCGAGATGTGACTTCTGCGGAAAACCGGATTCTCGCGTGAAACCGCCCGGCAGTACCGCACCGCCGTGACGGCGGTCGAGGAGTCCTTCTGCCTCCAGTGCGCGCACGTCCCGCCGTACGGTCACTTCGGAGGTCTGGACGACGCGGGCAAGCTCACGGAGCGACACGGCCCCGTTGGCTCGCACCATTTCGAGGATCAATTGGCGACGTTCTGCAGCGAACACGAAACTGACAGTAACGCCGACGACCGTCTGCTTTCAGCAGTTTGCGCTGAATAGCAGAAGTTGTTCGCACAGCCCTGCACCAAGTGGTATAGGGCCGTCATTTGGGATCGTCAGCCCTCCGCGTCGGCCTTCCGGGTGTGCAACTGCCGTGCCACCTCGGCGATCGAGCCCGACAGGGACGGGTAGACCGTGAAGGCGTTCGCGATCTGTTCCACCGTCAGATTGTTGTCGACCGCGATCGAGATGGGGTGGATGAGTTCCGAGGCGCGCGGTGCGACGACCACACCGCCGACCACGATGCCGGTGCCCGGACGGCAGAAGATCTTGACGAAGCCGTCCCGGATGCCCTGCATCTTCGCGCGCGGGTTGCGCAGCAGCGGCAGCTTCACCACACGGGCGTCGATCTTGCCGGAGTCGACGTCGGCCTGGGAGTAGCCGACGGTGGCGATCTCGGGGTCGGTGAACACGTTCGACGAGACCGTCTTGAGGTTCAGCAGGGCCACCGCGTCGCCCAGGAAGTGGTACATGGCGATACGGCCCTGCATCGCCGCCACGGAGGCGAGCGCGAAGACACCGGTGACGTCGCCTGCGGCGTACACGCCGGGGGCCGTCGTGCGCGAGACCTTGTCGGTCCAGATGTGGCCGGAGTCCCGGAGCCGGACGCCGGCCTCCTCCAGGCCCATGCCCTCGGAGTTCGGTATGGCGCCCACGGCCATCAGACAGTGCGACCCGGTGATGACGCGGCCGTCGGCGAGGGCCACCTCCACCCGGTCGCCGACCCGCTTCGCGGACTGGGCCCGGGAACGCGCCATGACGTTCATCCCGCGCCGCCGGAAGACGTCCTCCAGCACGGCGGCCGCGTCCGGGTCCTCGCCGGGCAGCACCCGGTCGCGCGAGGACACCAGGGTCACCTTCGAGCCGAGCGCCTGGTAGGCGCCGGCGAACTCGGCGCCCGTGACACCCGATCCGACCACGATGAGCTCCTCGGGGAGCTCGTCGAGGTCGTAGACCTGGGTCCAGTTGAGGATGCGCTCGCCGTCGGGGCGGGCGTCCGGCAGTTCGCGCGGATGTCCGCCGGTCGCGATCAGTACGGCGTCGGCGGTGAGGGTCTCCTCGGTGCCGTCGGCGGCGCGCACCACGACCTTGCGGGAGCCGTCGAGGGACTGCATGCCCTCCAGCCGGCCCCGGCCGCGCAGCACGCGCGCGCCGGCCCGGGTCACGGAGGCGGTGATGTCGTGCGACTGGGCCAGTGCGAGCCGCTTCACCCGCCGGTTGACCTTGCCCAGGTCCACGCCGACCACCCGGGCGGCCTGCTCCAGGGGCGGGGTGTCGTCGGCGACGATGATGCCGAGCTCCTCGTAGGAGGAGTCGAAGGTGGTCATCACCTCGGCCGTGGCGATCAGGGTCTTGGACGGCACGCAGTCGGTGAGCACCGACGCCCCGCCCAGGCCGTCGCAGTCGACGACGGTCACCTCCGCGCCGAGCTGCGCGGCGACCAGCGCCGCTTCGTATCCGCCGGGTCCGCCACCGATGATCACGATCCGAGTCACGTACTCCATTGTCCCGCACACTTCACCGTGCGACCGCCCGGGGGGCTCGGCCGTGGCCCCCCTGTTACCGGAGTGGCGCCCGGTTCCGGCTGCCGTACCCTTCACCCCATGTCGCTCTACGCCGCGTACGCCGGCAATCTCGACGCGCGGCTGATGTCCCGCCGCGCCCCGCACTCGCCGCTGCGTGCCACCGGCTGGCTGAACGGGTGGAGACTGACGTTCGGCGGCGAGCACATGGGCTGGGAGGGCGCGCTGGCCACGCTGGTGGAGGACCCGATCTCGGCGGTCTTCGTCGCCCTGTACGACATCGCCCCGATGGACGAGGAGTCCCTGGACCGCTGGGAGGGCGGCGGCCTGGACGTCTACCGCCGTACCCGGGTGCGGGCGCACACGCTGGACGGCGAGGAGCCGGCCTGGGCCTATGTCCTCAACGGTTACGAGGGCGGACTTCCCTCGGCCCGCTATCTGGGCGAGATCGCGGACGCGGCGGAGTCGGCGGGGGCGCCGCACGACTATGTGATGGAACTCCGTAAGCGTCCCTGCTGACGCTCCTGGCAGGAAACGACAAGACAACGATCGCCAACCGGTCCGCCCAGACATCTACGCGCGTAGGCGATTAGCGGCTACCCTCATCGCGTGAACGCTTCTCTTCTTCCGGACGACATCCAGGGCGACCCGTACGGCGCAGCCGACGCGGCCGCCGCGCGCCTGCGCGAACTCACCGGTGCCGAGACCCACGACGTCGCCCTCGTGATGGGCTCCGGCTGGGCCCCGGCCGTGGACGCCCTCGGCGCCCCCGAGGCCGAGTTCCAGGTCACCGAGCTGCCCGGCTTCCCGCCCCCGGCGGTCGAGGGCCACGGCGGCAAGATCCGCTCGTACGCCATCGGCGCGAAGCGGGCCCTGGTGTTCCTGGGCCGTACGCACTACTACGAGGGCCGGGGCGTCGCCTCGGTGGCCCACGGGGTCCGTACGGCGGTGGCCGCGGGCGCGAAGACGATCGTCCTGACGAACGGCTGCGGCGGTCTGCGCGCGGGGATGCGTCCCGGCCAGCCGGTGCTGATCAGCGACCACATCAACCTCACGGCGACGTCCCCGATCGTCGGGGCGAACTTCGTCGACCTGACCGACCTCTACTCGCCCCGTCTGCGCACGCTGTGCAAGGAGGTCGACCCCTCGCTGGAGGAGGGCGTGTACGCCCAGTTCCCCGGCCCGCACTACGAGACTCCGGCGGAGATCCGGATGGCCCGGACGATCGGGGCGGACCTGGTCGGCATGTCGACGGTCCTCGAGGCGATCGCCGCACGGGAGGCCGGCGCGGAGGTCCTGGGCATCTCCCTGGTCACCAACCTGGCCGCGGGCATGACGGGCGAGCCCTCAACCACGAGGAGGTCCTCCAGGCGGGCCGCGACTCCGCCACCCGGATGGGGTCGCTGCTGGGGCAGGTCCTCGGCCGCCTGTAGGGAACGGCACCGGCACCGCGGGTCCGGAGCGAGCGAATGCCCGCCCCGGGTCTCGCGGCCGTGGTGTCCGGCTCCGCCGGGCCGGCGGCGCGCCGCGCCGACGGCCCGCTGCCCTCACCCGCCAACCCGCCAACCCGCCACCGGCATGCAAGCCTGACAGTCGACGAATTCAGAGAGGCCGACCGACCGTGCAAGACGACGCCCTCATCGCACAGGCCCAGGCGTGGCTCGCCGAGGACCCCGATCCGGACACCCGTGAGGAGCTCGCCCGCCTCATCGACGCCGGCAACCGTGCCGAACTCGCCGACCGCTTCGGCGGCACCCTCCAGTTCGGCACCGCCGGTCTGCGCGGCGAACTCGGCGCGGGACCGATGCGGATGAACCGCTCCGTCGTCATCCGGGCGGCCGCCGGCCTCGCCGCGTACCTCAAGCGGCACGGGACCCCCACGGGGACGGCACAGCCGGTCTCGTCGTCATCGGCTACGACGCCCGCCACAAGTCCCGCGACTTCGCCGAGGACACCGCCGCCGTCATGACCGGCGCGGGTCTCCGGGCGGCCGTGCTCAGCCGCCCCCTCCCCACCCCGTCCTCGCCTTCGCCATACGGCACCTGGGCGCCGTCGCGGGCGTGGAGGTCACCGCCAGCCACAACCCGCCCCGTGACAACGGCTACAAGGTGTACCTCGGCGACGGCTCCCAGATCGTCCCCCGGCCGACGCGGAGATCGCCGCCGAGATCGAGGCCGTGGCGTCCCTCGCCGCGGTCCCCCGCCCCGCCGAAGGCTGGGAGATCCTCGACGAGACCGTCCTGGACGCCTACCTCGCCCGCACGGACGCGGTCCTGGCCGAGGACTCTCCCCGCACCGCCCGCACCGTCTACACGGCGATGCACGGCGTCGGCAAGGACGTCCTCCTCGCCGCCTTCGACCGGGCCGGCTTCCCGGAGCCCGTCCTCGTCGCCGAGCAGGCCGAGCCCGACCCGGACTTCCCGACCGTCGCGTTCCCCAACCCGGAGGAGCCCGGCGCGATGGACCTGGCCTTCGCGCGGGCCCGCGCCACCGGCCCCGACCTGGTCATCGCCAACGACCCCGACGCCGACCGCTGCGCCGCCGCCGTCAAGGACGGCACCGACTGGCGCATGCTGCGCGGCGATGAGGTCGGCGCGCTGCTCGCCGCCCATCTGGTCCGGCGCGGGGCGCGGGGCACGTTCGCGGAGTCGATCGTCTCCTCCTCCTCCTCGGCCGTATCGCCGGGAAGGCGGGGCTGCGGCACACCGAGACCCTGACCGGTTTCAAGTGGATCGCCCGCGCCGAGGGCCTGCGCTACGGCTACGAGGAGGCCCTCGGCTACTGCGTGGACCCGGACGGCGTACGGGACAAGGACGGCATCACGGCGGCGCTGCTGCTCGCGGAGCTGGCGTCCGTCCTCAAGGAGGAGGGCCGTACCCTCCTCGACCTCCTGGACGACCTCGCCGTGGAGCACGGGCTGCACGCCACCGACCAGCTCTCGGTCCGCGTCCAGGACCTCGGCCTGATCGCCGACGCGATGCGCCGCCTGCGGGAACATCCGCCCACGGAGCTGGCCGGGCTGCGCGTCACCCGGGCCGAGGACCTGTCCGAGGGCACGGAGTCGCTCCCGCCCACGGACGGCCTGCGCTACACGCTGGACGGCGCCCGGGTCATCGTCCGCCCCAGCGGCACGGAGCCGAAGCTGAAGTGCTACCTGGAGGTGGTCGTCCCGGTCGCCTCGAAGACGGACCTGCCCCGGACCCGCGCCCGTGCGGCCGAGCTGCTCACCCGGATCAAGCGGGACCTGTCCGGGGCAGCCGGCATCTGACCGGTCCCCACGCGGGGCGAGCACGCTCGCCCCGCCCCGCGCTCACCCGACGGCGAGCAGCACCGCCAGCAGCACCGCCCCGGCGGCGACCGGCCCGGCGATCTCGTACGACCAGCGCACGGTCACCTCACCCTGCGCCGCCTCCGCGTCCTGGCGCCGCTCGTGGGTCTCACGCATCTCCGCCATCGCCCGGTCGCTCTCGTGCCGCCGGTCCGCCTCGGCGGCGCCCTCGCGTCGCCGCCCTCGCGCGCGGCCCGCGCGGCCGCCCGGGTCTCGTGCCGGGCCGCCTTGTTGCGGGCCCGCACCGAGACCGGGAGCGCCCACAGCTGGTACTTCGTGCCGGCCTCCGTGAAGACCTCGTTGGAGAAACCGGACCGCAGCGCGGCGACCTGCCCCACGGCAGCACGATCACGCGGAACGGGTTGCGCACCCGCAGCCGGTCGTCGTTCACGAAGACGGCGGGGCGCAGGGTGTAGGCGATGATCAGGGGCAGGAGCAGGAGCATCGCGGCGAGGGCCAGCCACGGGGTGCGCCCCTCCCCGGCGACCACCGCGTCCACGCCGAGCCAGCCGATGACGCCGAGCAGCAGTACCCCGCCGGCGAGGCCCGCGGGCGAGCGGTAGATCCGGTCCTGGTACTGGGGTGTCGCGGTCCCGGACGCGGGCCCGGAAGCAGGCCGGGAAGCGGGCCCGGAAGGCTTCGCGGGCTCCGGGTCGGGCGACTGGTGCTCGGGGAGGTCATGCTCCCGATTCTGCACGACGCCCGGAAGCACGCCGTATGCGGTGGATGCCGGACGGGATTCCCGACGGGGCTGTACAGCCGCTACGCGCGTAGATATGCTCGTCTGGTGACCATGCCCACCACTGCACCACATGCTCTCAGCGACGTCACCGCGTCCGACGGCACGCTGCGCCGGTTCCTCCACGGGCTGCCCGGCGTCGACGCGGTCGGCCTGGAGGCGCGCGCCGCCTCCTCGGCACCCGTTCGATCAAGACGACCGCGAAGGCGTACGCCATCGACCTCGCCATCTCGATGGTCGACCTGACGACGCTGGAAGGCGCGGACACCCCGGGCAAGGTCCGGGCGCTCGGCGCGAAGGCGGTCCGCCCCGACCCGACCGACCGCACCACGCCCGCGACGGCCGCGGTCTGCGTCTACCCCGACATGGTGGCCACGGCGAAGGAGGCCGTCGCCGGTTCCGGCGTCAAGGTCGCCTCCGTCGCCACCGCGTTCCCGGCCGGCCGCGCCCCGATCGCCGTGAAGCTGGCGGACGTCCGCGAGGCCGTCGCCGCCGGTGCGGACGAGATCGACATGGTCATCGACCGCGGGGCGTTCCTCGCGGGGAACTACCTGAAGGTGTACGACGAGATCACCGCCGTGAAGGAGGCCTGCGGGACGAGCGCCCGCCTCAAGGTCATCTTCGAGACCGGCGAGCTGTCGACGTACGACAACATCCGCCGCGCGAGCTGGCTCGGCATGCTGGCCGGGGCGGACTTCATCAAGACCTCGACCGGCAAGGTCGCCGTGAACGCGACCCCGCGAACACCCTCCTCATGCTGGAGGCGGTGCGCGACTTCCGCGCGCAGACCGGCGTGCGGATCGGTGTGAAGCCGGCCGGCGGCATCCGTACGACGAAGGACGCCATCAAGTTCCTGGTCCTGGTCAACGAGACCGCGGGCGAGGACTGGCTGGACAACCACTGGTTCCGCTTCGGCGCCTCCTCGCTGCTGAACGACCTGCTGATGCAGCGTCAGAAGCTGGCCACCGGCCGTTACTCCGGCCCCGACTACGTGACGGTGGACTGATCACCATGGCATCCGCATTCGAGTACGCACCGGCGCCCGAGTCCCGCTCGGTCGTCGATCTGGCCCTGTCCTACGGCCTGTTCATCGACGGCGAGTTCACGGACGCGGCCGACGGCAAGGTCTTCAAGACCGTCTCCTCCACCGAGGAGGTGCTCTCCGAGGTCGCCGAGGCCGGTGAGGCGGACGTCGACCGCGCGGTGAAGGCCGCCCGCAAGGCGTTCGAGAAGTGGTCGGCGTTGCCCGGCTCCGAGCGCGCCAAGTACCTGTTCCGTATCGCCCGCGTCATCCAGGAGCGCAGCCGCGAACTGGCGGTCCTCGAGACGCTGGACAACGGCAAGCCGATCAAGGAGACCCGCGACGCGGACCTCCCCTGGTCGCCGCGCACTTCTTCTACTACGCGGGCTGGGCCGACAAGCTGGACCACGCGGGCTACGGCGCGAACCCGCGCCCGCTGGGCGTGGCGGGCCAGGTCATCCCGTGGAACTTCCCCTCCTCATGCTGGCGTGGAAGATCGCCCCGGCGCTCGCGACGGGCAACACGGTGGTCCTGAAGCCCGCCGAGACGACCCCGCTGTCCGCCCTGTTCTTCGCGGACATCTGCCGTCAGGCCGGTCTCCCCAAGGGCGTTGTCAACATCATCACCGGTGACGGCCGTGCCGGAGCCGCGCTGATCGCCCACCCGGACGTGAACAAGGTCGCCTTCACGGGCTCCACGGCCGTGGGCAAGCAGATCGCGCGCACGGTCGCGGGCACCCGTAAGAAGGTCACCCTCGAACTGGGCGGCAAGGGCGCCAACATCGTCTTCGACGACGCCCTGATCGACCAGGCCGTCGAGGGCATCGTCAACGGCATCTTCTTCAACCAGGGCCAGGTCTGCTGCGCGGGCAGCCGTCTGCTGGTCCAGGAGTCGATCCACGACGAGCTGCTCGACTCCCTCAAGCGCCGCCTGACCACGCTCCGCCTCGGCGACCCGCTGGACAAGAACACGGACATCGGCGCGATCAACTCCGCCGAGCAGCTCGCCCGGATCACCGCGCTGGCCGACCAGGGCGAGGCGGAGGGCGCGGAGCGCTGGTCCCCGGCCTGCGAACTCCCTGAGAACGGCTACTGGTTCGCCCCGACGCTGTTCACGAACGTCACCCAGGCGCACACGGTGGCCCGCGACGAGATCTTCGGCCCGGTCCTGTCGGTGCTGACCTTCCGTACGCCGGACGAGGCGGTCGCCAAGGCGAACAACACGCCGTACGGCCTGTCGGCGGGCATCTGGACGGAGAAGGGCTCGCGCATCCTCGCGGTCGCGAACAAGCTCCGTGCGGGCGTCGTCTGGTCCAACACGTTCAACAAGTTCGACCCGACCTCGCCGTTCGGCGGTTACAAGGAGTCGGGCTTCGGCCGCGAGGGCGGTCGCCACGGCCTGGAGGCATACCTCGATGTCTGAGAAGTCCGAGCAGCGGCTGAGCGTCTTCAAGACCTACAAGCTGTACGTCGGCGGGAAGTTCCCGCGTTCCGAGAGCGGCCGGGTGTACGAGGTGACGGACTCCAAGGGCAAGTGGCTGGCGAACGCCCCGCTCTCCTCCCGCAAGGACGCCCGTGACGCGGTGGTCGCCGCGCGCAAGGCGTTCGGCGGCTGGTCCGGCGCGACGGCGTACAACCGCGGCCAGATCCTCTACCGCGTCGCGGAGATGCTGGAGGGCCGCCGCGACCAGTACGTCGCGGAGGTCGCCGGCGCGGAGGGCCTGTCGAAGTCGAAGGCGGCGGCGCAGGTCGACGCGGCGATCGACCGCTGGGTCTGGTACGCGGGCTGGACCGACAAGATCGCCCAGGTGCTCGGCGGCGGCAACCCGGTCGCGGGCCCCTTCTTCAACCTGTCCTCCCCGGAGCCGACGGGCGTGGTCGCCGTACTGGCCCCGCAGGAATCCTCCTTCCTGGGCCTGGTCTCCGTAGTGGCCCCCGTCATCGCGACGGGCAACACGGCGATCGTGATCGCCTCGGAGAACTCCCCCCTCCCTGCCCTCTCCCTCGGCGAGGTCCTGGCCACCTCCGACCTCCCCGGCGGCGTGGTCAACATCCTCTCCGGCCGCACGGCGGAACTCGCGCTGCCGCTCGCCTCCCACCAGGACGTCAACGCGATCGACCTCGCGGGCGCGGACGAGACGCTGGCCAAGGAGCTGGAGATCGCGGCGGCGGACAACCTGAAGCGCGTCCTGCGTCCACAGCCTGTGGACGACTGGTCGGCCACCCCCGGCACGGACCGCCTGACCCCTTTCCTGGAAACGAAGACGGTCTGGCACCCGACGGGCTCCCTGGGGGCGTCGGGCTCGGCGTACTGACCCCGGCGTTTCCGCACAGCTCACCCGACCGCCAGGCCCCCGTCCCGGCATCATGATTGGAGCGTTTCTCCAGGCGAAACACCGCGTAAGCGGCATCACGCCTGGAGAAACGCTCCAATCACCGAAAGCGCGTCGGGTAAATCCATCCGCCCTTCCTGTCCTCGTAGGGAGGTCCACCGGCTGACGAAGGCCGGCCTGGCAGACGTGAGTACTAGCGTGTGCAGCCATGGCTGACATCGTTGAACTCATGCTCACGCTGGACCTGCGCGACGAATTGTCAGAGGAGGAACTCGCCGAGCTCCGATGGCACCTCGGACTGGGCCCTAAGCCGGAGACCCTCCGCATCGTGACCGAGTTTCCCTTTGTGGTGGAGGATGATCACGGGAACCTCGTCATCGAGGACGATCCTTATCCTCTTCTGGGCAACAGCGGCGAGGCGTCCAAGGCAGACGGCGCACTTGCCTCGATCCTGCTGCGCAGACAGAAGACCTCGTTCGGCACCTGGGCTCTGACCAGCCGACAGGAGATCCATCCCGACGAATTCGAACGCGTTGGCGAACTCCTCAGTTGGCTGGCGACCAAGGCCGGCGATTCTCACCGACGCCACGATGGCAGCGTCCACCTGGGATGGACGCGGCTCTGCGAAGAGCACCAGCCCGAGCTGTTGGTGGTGCGTGACGGCGTGGTCATCTGGCCGTCGTAGCTGGGGCTTTCCTCGGCCGGCTGGGGGTGGCGCCTTTCCGGGCGAGGTGCCTGGCCATGAGGATGATGGCGGCCCAGGTGATCAGGATCTCGGAGTGCTGGATCAGCCGTTCGCAGTTCCTCGCGTGACGGCAGGCGTGCATCATCCACGGTCGACGAGCTTCCCGGCGTAAGCCGAGTCGGCCCACACGATCGTTGCCTCTGGGCGCATGAGGCGGAGACGGAAGAGGACTCTTTGGCGGCTGCGGCGTCGTGGATTTCGGATCGCCCTCGAGCCTGCTCCGGTGAACGCGGGTGTCCGCCTCCGCACCTCCGCCTGGCTCGTCACGGCGACGCGACGCTGAGCCCCGCCGCCCAGCCCGCCCCGCCCCTGGACCGCCTGGCAGATCTCGGACCGCTGCCCAACGAGATCACGACGCACCTGGACGCCGGCTACGACTCGGACAAGACCCGCGCCCTGCTCAGCGAGCGCAGCCTCCAAGCGAGCTCCGATTCGGCCACCCCGCCCGGCCGGTGCTCAGCTCCTCAGTACGTCCGTCGCCTGTCCCGCCACCGGGATGCTGTCGACCGACGGGGCCTGGGCGACCGGGCCCGTGACCGCCCGGGAGTCGACCGGGGCGAAGTCGGCCACCTGGGTGCCCACGCCGTTGTCGAGAGGGTCGACGCCGGTGCCGGCCAGGGGTTGGGCTGGAGGTCCGCGATCGCGCCGACGGAGCCGCGTGCGTCGTCGAGGGGCGCTGCGGAGTCCGCCGCCGACGCCGTCGCCGCGCCTGCCCCGAGCGCCGCCGCGGCGGTCGCGAGGACGGCCAGGGCGCGTCGGGCGGTCGGCGTCCTGGGTGCCTTGTGTCGGGCCATCGCTCTGCCACCTGTCCGCTTCACTCGGTAATCGGGTCGACGCGAAGAGTAGTTGACGTGTGATGCGCGCTTCAAAGCCGTACCGCCGGGTCTACGCCGCCCGGATGATGCCTCAGACTGGTGTCCTGTGAGTTCCCAGTCGCCCCTTCCCGCGCGAGTCGTGCTGCTCTGCGGCCCCTCCGGCTCCGGCAAGTCCCTTCTCGCGGCACGCTCCGGCCTTCCGGTGCTGCGCCTCGACGACTTCTACAAGGAGGGCGACAATCCGACCCTCCCCTGGTCGCGGGGAGTTCCGACATCGACTGGGACCATCCCGGCTCCTGGGACGCGGACATCGCCGTCGCCGCGATCGAGCGGCTGTGCCGCAGCCGTCGTACGCCGGTGCCCGTCTACGACCTCTCGCTGAGCGCCCGTACCGGGGAGACCACCGTCGACATCGGCGGTACCCCGTTGTTCATCGCCGAGGGTGTCTTCGCCGCCGAGATCGTCGAGCGGTGCCGTGAACTGGGCCTGCTGGCCGACGCCCTGTGTCTGAGCCGGGGGCCGGTGCGGACGTTCCGACGGCGCTTCCTGCGGGATCTCAGGGAAGGCCGCAAGTCGGTGCCGTTCCTGCTGCGCCGCGGGTGGCGGCTGATGCGGGCGGAGCGGTCGATCGTCGCCCGTCAGACGGCGCTGGGCGCGTACGCCTGCGACCGGGACGAGGCGCTCGGCCGGCTGGCACGGGCCGCGGTCGCCGGACGCTCGGGGGCAGCGGGACCGGGTGTGCCGGACCGGGTTCAGATCGAGCCGATGAGTCGGTCGAGGACCAACAATTCGGCGAGGTAGAAAGCGAAGGCGAACACGGGGGCGAGTACGGCGCACAGCCAGAAGCGACGCACCCCGGCGCGCGCCAGGAAGACGGTCAGGGCACCGGTGATCAGCGCGCCGATGGACAGGAAGGCGGCCGCCTCTCCCCAGTAGTCGAGCGCCAGCCCCATCCAGAGCCCCTCCCCCAGGACCACCATCGCGATGGCCGCCCCCGCCCACGCCCGTACGTCGCCCCGTCCGTGCCGTACGGTCCAGCCGGCCCATCCGAGCAGCGGCCCTCCCGCCAGTCCCGCGACCGCCCACACGGCGGCGGTGCCGAGACCTCCCGCACCGAAGTCGTCCCCGAGCGAGGACGCCGCGTAGTAGCCGGCGCAGGTGGTGAGCATCATCGAGGGCCCGCTCCAGACGGCGAGCGGCCGGCGCCGGATCAACGCACCGGCCAGGGCGGTCCAGATGATCCAGGTGGACACGGAGTTGGTTGCCCGCTCCAGCAGCGGTGTCGTCCCGTGCAGGGTGTACGTCGCCCAGCCCAGCACCAGCCCGAAGGCCGCGACGGCGGCGAGGACGACCGGAGGGTGTCGCGGCGGCGGGTTCCGGCCGCGCCGGCCGCGGGTGCCGTGGTGGAGGTCATGGACGCAACTATACACAGCATGTATACACGCGGTGTGTAGTTGCGGGGGCTCCTACACGTACTGGTGGCGGGGCCGCCGTAGCGGTGCCGTGCGGCGGCGAAGGAGTGCGGGCATACGAAAGGCGGGACTGGGCAGGCCCCCGGCCCTTCCAGTCCCGCTGTTTCGCACTCCCCGTGCTCCCCCGTACCCCCGTGGTTCCCCCGATCCCTCCGGTCCCCCGGATCGGCGGAGGTCCCCCGTGACCCCCTCGTGCTCCCCCTCGGATCCCCCGCTTGCCACGATGGCGTCCCCCGACGCCCCCGCGTTTCCCCCGATCGTCACGGCGGCGTCCCCCGACATCCCCGCGCGATCCCCCGCTTGCCACGGCGACGTCCCCCGACCTCCCCGTGGCCCCCGGTCGTCACGGCGGCGTCCCCCGACACCCCCGCGACTCCCCGTAACCCTCAGGCGACAAGCTCCCCGAAGGCGTTCTGCTCGTCACGGCCGAAGCTGAGGACCTCGTCCTCGCGCAGCCGGCGGAGCGACCGCCAGATGCTGGACTTCACCGTGCCGACACTGATGCCGAGGATGTCGGCGATCTCCGGGTCCGTGCGGCCCTCGTAGTAGCGCAGGACCAGCATCGTGCGCTGGAGCTCGGGCAGCCGGGCCAGGGCCTGCCACAGGACCGTACGCAGCTCGGTGCCGCGCATCGCGTCCGTGTCGCCGGCCGTCTCCGGCAGTTCCTCGGTCGGATACTCGTTCAGCTTGCGGCGGCGCCACGCGCTGATGTGCAGGTTGGTCATGGTGCGGCGGAGGTATCCGCCGACCGCCGCCTTGTCGCTGATCCGGTCCCACGCCCGGTAGGTCGAGAACAGCGCGCTCTGCAGCAGGTCCTCGGCCTCGAAGCGGTCGCCGGTCAGGTGGTAGGCGGTGGCGTACAGGGAGGCGCGGCGCTCCTGGACGTAGGCGGTGAACTCCGCCTCCGACAGCGAGCGGCGCTCCCCCGGGCCCTCCCTGTACGCGGTCCCCCCGTTCGTGTCCCCCGTGGGCGCGTCAACCACCGTCATGATCGTGGTGTGCTGACGCCCGGTGCCGCGGGCGCACCCCCGCATGCCCGCCGCACCGGACTTCTCGGAACCCCGGTGCACGTCGTGCAGTCGCGTGATCACTGCGCTGGAGCTGGTGCCGTGCAGCGTGTTCATCTCGCGCCCCCCGTCGTGGACTTCCGGTGTTCTGCTCCGCTGTTGTGCTTGTGCCGAGAAGCTTGCCGGTGGACCTTCATGGCCGTGTCAGCCATCTGTCACAGACGTGTCACAGGGGTCGGCCACCGTGGCACCACGGAACCTTCACACGCGTCCGTGCATGAATCGGCATGTATGGGGTCCCCATGGGCATCTGTCACCCACGGGTCGAACAGGAAGGCCTTCATGGGCCAGAATGAGCGCGTGCCTTCCCTGTTGCTGATCGAGGACGACGACGCCATCCGCACGGCCCTGGAGCTCTCACTGACGCGCCAGGGCCACCGGGTCGCGACCGCTGCCAGTGGTGAGGACGGTCTGAAGCTGCTGCGTGAGCAGCGGCCGGATCTGATCGTGCTGGATGTGATGCTGCCCGGCATCGACGGGTTCGAGGTGTGCCGGCGCATCCGGCGCACGGACCAGTTGCCGATCATCCTGCTGACCGCGCGCAACGACGACATCGACGTGGTGGTCGGGCTGGAGTCCGGAGCCGACGACTATGTCGTCAAACCGGTGCAGGGGCGGGTGCTGGACGCCCGGATCCGGGCGGTGCTGCGGCGCGGGGAGCGGGAGTCCAGTGACTCGGCGACCTTCGGCAGCCTCGTCATCGACCGTTCCGCAATGACGGTGACGAAGAACGGCGAGGATCTCCAGCTCACCCCCACCGAGCTGCGGCTGCTGCTCGAACTGAGCCGGCGGCCGGGGCAGGCGCTGTCCCGGCAGCAGTTGCTGCGGCTGGTGTGGGAGCACGACTACCTGGGCGACTCGCGTCTGGTGGACGCGTGTGTGCAGCGGCTGCGCGCCAAGGTCGAGGACGTGCCGTCGTCCCCGACGCTGATCCGTACCGTGCGCGGTGTCGGCTACCGGCTGGACCCGCCTCAGTGACACAGGAGCACCAGGAGGGAGCCACGGCTGGTCCGCGGCGCGCAAGGGAGTCTGGTCACGGCTGCGCTTCACCAGCCTGCGGCTGCGGCTGGTCGTGGTCTTCGGGCTGGTCGCGCTCACGGCCGCGGTGTCCGCGTCCGGTATCGCGTACTGGCTGAACCGCGAGTCGGTGCTGACGCGTACGCAGGACGCGGTGCTGCGCGACTTCGAGCAGGAGATGCGCAACCGGGCGGGCACGCTGCCCGAGCGTCCGACGCAGGACGAACTGCAGCGTACGGCAGGCCAGATGGCCACCAGCAGTCAGCGCTTCACCGTGCTGCTGGTCGCCGAGAACCCCGACGGGCGAACGGTGTACGGCAGTTCGGGCGGGCTGAACGGCTTCTCGCTCAAGGACGTACCGGTCTCGCTGCGTGAGGCGGTGACCGAGCGGCAGGAGATCACGTCGACGAACAAGTATCCGCACCATCTGTACTGGCAGCGGATCGTCGACGACGGCACCCCGTATCTGGTGGCGGGGACGCGGGTGATCGGCGGCGGGCCGACCGGCTACATGCTGAAGTCGCTGGAGCCGGAGGCGAAGGACCTCAACTCGCTGGCCTGGTCGCTGGGGATCGCCACCGGTCTGGCGTTGATAGGTTCCGCGCTGCTCGCGCACGCGGCGGCCACGACGGTGCTGAAGCCGGTGCAGCGGCTCGGCGTGGCCGCGCGGCGGCTCGGCGAGGAAGCTGGACACCCGGCTCAGAGTGTCCGGCACCGATGAACTCGCCGATCTGTCACGGACGTTCAACAAGGCGGCCGAGGCGCTGGAGAAACGGGTGGCGGACATGGCCAGCCGTGACGAGGCGTCCCGGCGGTTCGTGGCCGACATGAGCCATGAGCTGCGTACGCCACTGACCGCGATCACGGCCGTGACCGAAGTACTGGAAGAGGAGCTGGAGTTCGAGAACGGCGGCTTCGACCCGATGATCGAGCCCGCCGTACGGCTGGTGGTGAGCGAGACCCGGCGGCTGAACGACCTGGTGGAGAACCTGATGGAGGTCACCCGCTTCGACGCGGGCACCGCCCGGCTGGTCCTCGACGACGTCGACATCGCCGACCAGATCACCGCCTGCATCGACGCGCGCGCCTGGCTGGACGCGGTCGACCTGGACGCCGAACGCGGTATCCACGCGCGGATCGACCCGCGCAGGCTCGACGTGATCCTCGCGAACCTCATCGGCAACGCCCTCAAGCACGGCGGCTCGCCGGTGCGGGTGGCGGTACGGGTCGACGGCACGGACGGCACCGAGGACGGGGACGGGGACGCGTTGGTCATCGAGGTGCGGGACCACGGGCCGGGCATTCCGGAGGAGGTCCTGCCACACGTCTTCGACCGCTTCTACAAGGCGAGTGCCTCCCGGCCGCGTTCGGAGGGCAGCGGTCTGGGTCTGTCCATCGCGCTGGAGAACGCCCATATCCACGGCGGTGAGATCACCGCGGCCAACTGCCCTGAGGGCGGAGCGGTGTTCACACTGCGGCTGCCGCGGGACGTGTCCGCGCGGGACGCTTCGGAGAAGACCGGCGACGCCGGGAACGAGGGCGCCGAGGGGACGCCTGATGAACGCGGGGACTGCTGTACGGCGTGCGCGCGGACCGCTCGCGGCGGTGGCGCTGGCGGCGCTGCTCGCCGGGTGCGGGATACGGGCCACGGAGGTACCGACCGACTTCGGTCCGGCACCGTCACGCGCCCGCTGCTCACCGGCCACGCCTGAGGTGACGACACAGGCGCAGCGGGGGCTGCCGGTGCAGGTGTTCCTGCTGTGCGGGTCCTCGCTGGTGGCCGTCGACCGGACGGTGCGGGTGCCGGAGGGGCCGCGGACTCGCGGCGGGCCCTGGTGGCGCAGGGGCTGCTGGACGAACTGTCGCGGAAACCGCCGGCCGCCGAGCAGCAGGCCGGGTACAGCACACGGGTGCGCAGCGGGACGGCCGTGACCGGTCCGCGCTCCGGCGATCCGGAGGACACGCTGCGGCTGAGCACCGCGCCGGGGAGTCTCACGGCCGCCGGGCTGGCGCAGATCGTGTGCACGTTCTCCGACTCGGCGGCGGCCGAGGGGACGGATCGGTGATCCTGGGCGGCCCCGACGACACCCGGCCGCGCCGCTACCGGTGCACGGACGAGGTCCGGTCGAGTCCGGACGCCGGAAAGCCGCCGTCCTCCGAGGTCACCGACGAGTGAGCGCCCGCTGTGGCGCATGACTCATACGGTGAACGGGTGACATGCCGGAACCGATCGTGCCGGGCGCCGCGTCTTGGGGGTCGTGCAGCGTCAAGGCTTCATCGGCGGCTCCGCCGCGACCCGTATCCATGTGACAGGAGGTCTCCTCCTGGCCGCGTATCTCGCGTTCGTCGCCTGGTACACGCTGCGCCCCTGGACGTCCCCTGGGTGATGCCCGCCAATCTGCGGCCGCTGGACGGCATCCGCGGCGACTTCGCGCAGGGCTGGCCGACGGGTGTCCGCCGGCTCGGTGAGGGGCTGGCGCTCCTCGCGCCGCTGGGCGTGCTGCTGCCGATGGCCGGGGGCCGGCCGGCCGCGTCGCGGCTGGGTTCGCTGATCCGCACCATGACCGCGACCGCGCTGGTCTCGCTGGCGGTCGAGATGCTGCAGACGGCGGTGCCGGGCCAGGTCGTGGACGTCGACTCGCTGCTGCTGAACACGGCGGGCGCGGCGCTCGCGCACGCGGCGGTGGTGCCCGCGGGCCGCGCCTGGCTGCGCCGCCGGGCGGTACGGCGGTCCGGTACGGCCCTCCTTCCGGAGGAGCCGGCTCAGGGAGGACCCCGACGATTCCCAGGGTCGGGATCGCCCCATGGAGCGACGCTTTGCCCCCTTCGTCTCCGTAACGTGGAGGGAGAGAGGCAGCCGGTCGGGAGGCCTCGCACCGTCCACCAGGGAGCAGTCATGAGCAGCCTCGCACGCCCCACCCAGGACCGCATGATCGGCGGAGTGTGCGCCGCGCTGGCCCGGCGCTTCGGCACCTCCGCGTCCACGATGCGGGTGATCTTCCTGCTGTCGTGTCTGCTGCCGGGTCCGCAGTTCCTGCTGTACATAGCGCTGTGGATCCTGTTGCCCTCGGAGGACAAGACACGGGCGGCCGCCTGGTGACGCCGTAGCACCGTCTCCCGCGCGCACGCCGACGGGGCGCGGCCCGGTTTCCGGGTCGCGCCCCGTCGGTACGGTGCGGTGCGGCGGGTCAGGCGCCGAGCGGGGCCCCGTTGAGGGTGACGCCCTGGGTGGGCAGGTTCTGCAGCGGCAGGCCGCCGAGCAGGCCGGTGGCCGGGGCGGCGGGGCTCGCCAGCTCCTGGCCCGCAGCGAGGGCGCTCTCGGACTCGGGCAGCGCGGTGGTCACCTTCTCCGCCGGTACGGCCTGGGTGACGGTGTCCAGCGCCGGGGCGGCGTCGGGGAGGGCCGGGGCGGCGTTGGCGGCGCCGGCGCCGACGGCGGCGAAGGCGGCACCGAGAGCGGCGACACCGAGGGTCTTGGCAGCAGACTGCTTCATGTAAACGCGTCCTCGACATGGGATACGGGGATATGAGCGGTGCTGAGACGGTAATCATCACCGCTCTCCGCCGCAAACAGCGAAATGCGGACGACATGTGAACGCCGGCCGCTTTCCCGTTATCCCGTGAAGGCCGCTCTCAGTCCTCCGGCGCCGTGGAGTCGCTGGTGGAGGCGGTCTGGCGGAACAGCCATTCGGATTTCAGCTCGGCGTAACCGGGCTTGACGACGTCATTGATCATGGCCAGTCGTTCATCGAAAGGAATGAACGCGGATTTCATGGCATTGACGGAGAACCACTGCATGTCGTCGAGCGTGTAACCGAATGCGTCGACCAGGTGCTCGAATTCCCGGCTCAGGGTGGTGTGGGACATCAGCCGGTTGTCCGTGTTCACCGTCGCCCGGAAGTGCAGCCGGCGCAGCAGCCCGATGGGATGCTCCGTGTACGAGGCCGCCGCCCCGGTCTGCAGGTTGGAACTGGGGCACAGTTCCAGCGGGACGCGCTTGTCCCGGACGTAGGCGGCGAGCCGGCCGAGTTCGACCGTGCCGTCGTCGCGGACCCGGATGTCGTCGATGATGCGCACCCCGTGCCCCAGCCGGTCGGCGCCGCACCACTGAAGGGCCTGCCAGATGGACGGCAGCCCGAACGCCTCACCGGCGTGGATCGTGAAGTGGTTGCTCTCCCGCTTCAGAAATTCGAAGGCGTCGAGGTGCCGGGTGGGCGGGTAACCGGCCTCGGCGCCCGCGATGTCGAAGCCGACGACGCCCCGGTCCCGGTAGCGGTTGGCGAGTTCGGCGATCTCCAGGGCGCGGGCGGCGTGCCGCATCGCGGTGAGCAGGGCGCCGACCCGGATACGGCGGCCGTTCTCCTCGCGCGCCGCTCCCCGAGCCGGAAGCCCTCGTCGACCGCCTCGACGACCTCTTCGAGGGTGAGCCCGCCTTCGAGGTGCTGCTCGGGGGCGTAGCGCACCTCGGCGTAGACGACTCCGTCCTCGGCGAGGTCCTCGGCGCACTCGGCGGCGACCCGGACGAGCGCGTCGCGGGTCTGCATGACCCCGACGGTGTGCGAGAACGTCTCCAGGTACCGCTCCAGGGATCTCGAGTCGGCGGCCTCCCTGAACCACAGGCCGAGCTTGTCGGGGTCGGTCTCGGGAAGCCGGGCGTACCCGCAGGCGCGGGCCAGGTCGACGACGGTGCCGGGACGCAGACCGCCGTCGAGATGGTCGTGCAGCAGAACCTTGGGCGCCCGGCGGATCTGCTCCGTCGTCGGGGCGTGCGCGATGGTCTGGCTCGTCATTTCCGCACTGTAACTCCTACGCGCGTAGATCACCGGGTGGGCGAAGCGCCGATACGTAACAGTGATCGCACGGCCGGGTGGAGTACACCCGCACTTCTGAGAATGTTCTGTCATGCCACAGGAAACGATGCCGGTTCGCACGGCCCGGCTGGGGAGGGCGCACGGCCCGGAGCCGCTGGCGGTGGAAGGAGTGGTCCTGCTGCTCCCGAGCGGTGAGGAGGTCTCCGGCCGCAGACCGTCGGCCCTGCTGGCCGCCGCCTCCGTACGCGCCCTCGGGCGCCGGCTCACCCGCGCGGGCCGGGACCAGAGCCTGGCGGCCCATGTCGTCCACTACCGCTACCGGGGCTGGAACGGCAGCGAGGCGCATCTCGCGCGCGACGCCTCGTGGGCCGTCGGCGAGGCCGTACGGCGTTACGGCGACGTCCCCGTCTGCCTCGCCGGAATCGGCATGGGCGGCAGGGCGGCACTGCGCGCGGCGGGCCACGACGCCGTCACCTCGGTACTGGCGCTGGCACCCTGGCTGCCGGACGAGGATGTGGCGGCGCCACCCGAACCGGTGAAGCAGCTCGCCGGGCGGCGGGTGATGATCGTGCACGGTACGAACGACGCGCGCAGTGATCCCGAACTGTCGTTCCGGTTGGCGGCCCGGGCGAAGAAGGCGAACCGGGAGGTGTGCCGGTTCGAAGTCCACGCGGACGGACATGGGTTGAGCCAGTACCGGGGGAAGTGCTGGCGCTGGCGGAGGACTTCGTGATGGGGGCGCTGTTCGGGCGGGCGTTCGCGCGGCCGGTGCAGGACGCTCTGGCCGCGCCTCCGCCGCTGGGGCTGCGGATGCCGCTGGCTGCCGGGTTCGGCAAGTCCTTGCGGCGCTAGCACCTGTCCGGCACACCGGTACGGCCCCGCGCCCCTCGGCCGGCCGCTTCTAGGTCGGCAGCAAGGTGCCCCTCTTGCTCAGCAGGAACTTCTTGAAGGCCGCCACCGGGGTGTGTCCGGGTGGCCGGCCAGCCAGGCCACGCCGATCTCCTCGCCGCCCTCGGGGCGGTGACGGTCAGTTCCGCTACTCCCGGGCGCGGGAAGGCCGGTGGGGGAGGAGGGCCACTCCCAGGCCTGCCGCCACCAGGCCGCGCAGGGTTTCGGCCTCCTCGCCCTCGAAGGCGATGCGGGGTTTGAAGCCGGCCTGGGCGCAGAGGTCGTCGGTGATACGGCGGAGGCCGTAGCCGGGTTCCAGGGTCACGAAGGTCTCGTCGGCGGCCTCGGCGAGGCGGATACGGCGGCGGGCGGCGAGACGGTGATCGGCGGGGACGACCAGGCGCAGCTTCTGCTCGTCGAGGCGGCGGGCGACGAGGTCCGGGGCGTCGGGCACCGGGGACGTCAGGCACAGGTCGAGTTCGCCCGCGCGGAGGCGTTCCAGCATGGCCTCGCCGTAGTTCTGGACGAGGCTGAAGCGGATGCGCGGATGATCGGCGCGGAAGGCGTGCAGCAGGCCGGGCACGGTCTCGGCGCCCATGGTGTGCAGAAAGCCGAAGGCGACCTTGCCGGTAGCGGGGTCGGCGTCGGCGCGGACCTCGTCGGCGGCGCGCTCGATCTCGGCGAGGGCGCGGTCGACGGAGGTGAGGAAGGTACGGCCGGCCGGGGTGAGGGAGACCGTACGGCCGTGGCGGGCGAACAGCTCGACGCCCAGATCCTGTTCGAGGCGGACCATCGCGCGGGACAGGGTGGACTGCGGGACCTGCATCTCCTGGGCGGCGCGCGTGACGTGCTCGGTGCGGGCCACACCGGCGAAGTAGGCGAGCCGGGGTGCGAGCAGCCTCGACATGTCGTCCGTGTCTCGTGTGTCACCGGTCTGTGACAGCCGGCTCTGTGACCTCTGCTGATGCACCATGGGAACGATTATGGCGATTCCATGCATTGGACGGATCAGCGGGGGCGTACGTAGCTTCGAGACATGACTCCCGCCAGTACCGGGGCGTCCACCAGCGTGGACGCCGTCACAGCCGTTCCCTCGACCTCTTCGACCCCGTCCGTCTCCGAGACCCGGATGTCCCCTGGCGGGCCCGGTTACCGCCGGATGAGTCTGGCCCTGTTCCTCGCGGGCGTCGCGACCTTCGCCCTCCTGTACTCCACCCAGGCCTTGCTGCCCCTGATATCCGGCGACTTCGCGGTGAGCGCGAGTGACGCGAGCTGGACGGTGGCGGGGGCCACGGGTGGACTGGCGCTGTTCGTCCTGCCGATGAGCGCGCTGTCGGAACGTTTTGGACGGCGTACGGTCATGACGGCGTCCCTCGCCGTCGCGGTGACCCTCGGACTGCTGGTGCCGTTCGCGCCGTCGCTGGGCGCGCTGGTGGTGCTGCGGGCGCTTCAGGGTGCGGCGCTGGCCGGGCTTCCGGCGTCGGCGACGGCGTATCTCGCGGAGGAGGTCACACCGAGGGCGCTGGTGACGGCGATCGGGCTGTTCGTCGCCGGTAACAGTGTCGGCGGGATGAGCGGCCGGGTGATCACCGGCTGGGTGGCGCAGGAGTGGGGATGGCGGGTGGCCGTCGGGGTGATCGGTGTGGTCGCGGTGGCGTGCGCGGTCGCCTTCCGGCTGCTGCTGCCGGCGCCGCGGCACTTCCGGGCGGGGTCGCTGCGGCCGGGTGTGCTGGTGCGGACCGTGCGGGGTCATCTCTCCGATCCGCTGCTGCGGCGGCTGTACGCGATCGGCGCGCTGTTCATGACGGTGTTCGGCGGGGTGTACACGGTGATCGGGTACCGGCTGACGTCGGCGCCGTTCTCGTTGCCGCAGGGGATCGTCGGTTCGATCTTCCTGGTGTATCTGGTGGGGACGGTGTCGGCGTCGGCCGCCGGGCGGCTGGTGGGGCGGCTGGGGCGCCGGGGCGCGCTGTACGCGGGCGGCGGGACGACCGCGGCGGGGCTGGTGCTGTCGCTGGCGGAGTCGTTGCCGGTGGTGCTGCTGGGGCTGGTGCTGATCACCGCGGGGTTCTTCGCGGGGCACGCGGTGGCGTCGTCGGCGGTGGGGAAGACCGCGACGGTGGGGCGGGCGCAGGCGTCCGCGCTGTACCAGTCGGCGTACTACGTGGGGTCGAGTGTGGGGAGCACGGTGGGGGCGGTCGCGTTCCACGCGGGGGCTGGGGCGGGACGGTGGCCGTGGGGCTGGTGGCGGTGGCGGGGGTCGGGGCGATCACCCTGGCGGGGACGCGGGCTGCCGCGCGGGCGGGTGTGGTGCGGGCGGCTTGAGCCGTCTTCTGTTCGCCCCCGCCGCTCCTTCCCGTCCTGTCCCCGGGGCTCCGCCCCGGACCCCGCTCCTCGAACGCCGGAGGGGCTGGATGTGCCGGGCGGGGCCGGATTTTGCCGGGCGGGGGCGGCAGCACCAGCCTGACCTGGGCGGTCGTCCGCACGGCGGGCCGTTGTCAGTGGGCTGGGGTAGCTTCCGAAGTGGTGGACCGCTACGACACCACTTGGGGTGGGTGGACGATGACGACCGAGACCGGCCTGGACACCAGGCTCGAGCAGTACCGGGTCGAACTGACCGGTTACTGCTACCGCATGCTCGGCTCCTCCTTCGAGGCGGAGGACGCGGTACAGGACACGATGATCCGCGCCTGGCGCAGCTACGACAGGTTCGAGGGCCGCTCCAGCCTCCGCTCCTGGCTCTACCGCATCGCGACCAACGTCTGCCTCGACATGCTGACGGCGGGCAACAAACGGGCCCGCCCGATGGACCTGACCGAGTCCGCCCCGCTGGCGCGGGCCGCGCTGTCCCCCGCCCGGACAACGTCTGGCTGGAGCCGATGCCCGACGCCCGCGTGCTGCCCACCCCCGCCGACCCGGCGGAGGCGGCGGTCGCCAAGGAGTCGGTGCGGCTGGCGTTCATGGCCGCGCTGCAGCAGTTGCCGGCCAAACAGCGGGCGGTGCTGATCCTGCGGGAGGTGCTGGCCTGGAAGGCGAGCGAGGTCGCCGAACTGCTCGGCACCTCGGTCGCGTCGGTGAACAGCGCGCTCCAGCGGGCCCGGGCGACCCTGGCGGAGCGGCGGCAGCCGGGCGAGGACGCGTCGGTCTCCGACCCGCTGGACGAGGAGCAGCAGAAGCTGCTGGAGCGCTATGTGGCGGCGTTCGAGGGGTACGACATGTCGGCGCTGACCACGCTGCTGCACGAGGACGCCATCATGACGATGCCGCCGTTCGACCTGTGGCTGACCGGCGTCGACGACATCACGGGCTTCATGACGACGCTGGGCGCGGCCTGCGCGAACTCCCGGTTGATACCGGTGGAGGTCAACGGGCTGCCGGGCTTCGCCCAGTACAAGCCCGACCCGGAGTCCGGCGGCCATCTGCCCTGGGCGGTCCAGGTGCTGGAGATCTCAGACGGCCGGATCACCGGGTTCCACTGCTTCCTCGACACCGAGCGGTGGTTCCCGCTGTTCGGGCTGCCCCTCCATCTCGAAGCGGAGGCCGACCAGGTCGAGCAGGACGCATAGCGTCGTGGAGGGGTCCCGCAGCCGTATCCGCCCGCCGGCCCGGCGGGCGGTGAGCTGGAGCCGGGCGAGCAGGTTCACGGCGGCGAGACCGGCCGGGCCCAGCCCGGCCACATCACACACGACGACACCCCCGATCCCCGCCGCCGGCGTCCAGCAGTGCCCGCAGCGCGTCGCAGGGCCCGCTCACCTCGTCCAGGGTGACGAGAGGGCCGTCGAGCACGAGCACGGGCGGTGTCATGGCGTCCACGATCGGTAGACCGGGCGGGGACGGGGAACTCATCGCGCGGGCGCCGGGGCCGTAGGGATCACCCTTGACCTGGGCGCATCGGCCCCCGGAGGGTCGGGGGCGACGCCATGGGCGTCAGGCGCCCGGGAACTCCGTGGTGTCGATCACGAGGTCGAAGGGGCGGGGAGTCTGATCGGTTCACCGAACGGGCCCGCGTCGAGGACTCGGTAAGCCCCTTCCTCGGCGCACCGTGAAGCGTGAAGGCCGGCCCGCCCGGTGCCACGCCGTCGATCAGCAGATAGAGCGGGACGCCGCCCGTCGCACATCCCGCGCGCTTCGCCGTCCGGTCACGGCTCGCGGTGGCCTTCGAGGTGATCTCCACGACGAGTTCGGCCGCCGCCGCGGGACACAGGCCGCCGTTGTCCATGTCCCGGCTGTCCTTCGGCACGACCACGAGGTCGGGCACATAGAGCCCGAGGCACCGCGGCACGGCGATGTCCCACCACTGGTGAACTCCCCACTCCTCCGGCGCCACCTCGCAGAGGCGCCGGTGCACCCGTCCTGCGATGAGGTGGTGGCGAACCGTGGCACGTGGTGTCACGGTGACGAGCCCTCGACGATCTCCACCCGGCAGCCCTTGGGAGCCTCGGTCCGTTCTCGGATCCAGCGGAGTTCGTCCCACTCGTTGTCGGTCTTGACGCCGTCGCCGTCGTATACGTCCATGACGGCATCGAACACGGTGAACGGGACCGGTGAGGTGCCACCGGTCCCGTTCATCCGAAGGGGAAATCCCAGGTCAGGCGATACGTTCCAGCACCACAGGGGTGGACTTGAAGTCCGTCCCGGCGGGGTTGATGTCGTAGGAGCCCTCGATGGACCGGAGGGCGTAGTCGAAGCGCTCCGGGGTGTCCGTGTGGAGGGTGAGAAGGGGCTGGCCCTCGCGCACCGTGTCGCCGGGCCGGGCGTGGAGTTCCACGCCCGCGCCCGCCTGGACCGGGTCCTCCTTGCGGGCGCGGCCCGCGCCGAGGCGCCAGGCGGCGACGCCGATGTCGTAGGCGTCCACGCGGGTCAGGACGCCCGAGGCCGGGGCCTTGACGACGTGCTGTTCCCTCGCCGTGGGCAGGGCCGCGTCCGGGTCGCCGCCCTGGGCCGTGATCATGCGGCGCCAGACGTCCATCGCGGAGCCGTCGGCGAGCGCCTTCGCCGGGTCGGCGTCCTTCAGGCCGGCCGCGTCCAGCATCTCGCGGGCGAGGGCGAGGGTCAGTTCGACGACGTCCGCCGGGCCGCCGCCCGCCAGGACCTCGACCGACTCGCGGACCTCGAGGGCGTTGCCGGCGGTCAGGCCGAGCGGGGTGGACATGTCGGTGATGAGGGCGACCGTCTTCACGCCGGAGTCGGTGCCGAGGCCGACCATCGTGGCGGCGAGTTCGCGGGCGTCGTCGAGCGTCTTCATGAAGGCGCCGGAGCCGACCTTCACGTCCAGGACCAGGGAGCCGGTGCCCTCGGCGATCTTCTTCGACATGATCGAGGAGGCGATCAGCGGGATCGCCTCGACCGTGCCCGTGACGTCCCGGAGGGCGTAGAGCTTCTTGTCGGCGGGCGCGAGGCCGTCGCCGGCCGCGCAGATGACCGCGCCGGTGCCGTCGAGGACGCTCAGCATCTCCTCGTTGGAGAGCAGTGCGCGCCAGCCGGGGATGGACTCCAGCTTGTCGAGGGTGCCGCCGGTGTGGCCGAGGCCGCGCCCGGAGAGCTGGGGGACGGCCGCGCCGCAGGCCGCCACCAGGGGGCCAGCGGGAGGGTGATCTTGTCGCCGACGCCGCCCGTGGAGTGCTTGTCGGCGGTGGGGCGGGACAGGGACGAGAAGTCCATGCGCTCGCCGGAGGCGATCATCGCGGCGGTCCAGCGGGCGATCTCGCCCCGGTTCATGCCGTTGAGGAGGATCGCCATAGCGAGGGCCGACATCTGCTCGTCGGCCACCTCCCCGCGGGTGTACGCGTCGATGACCCAGTCGATCTGCTCGTTGCTGAGTTCACCGCGGTCCCGCTTGGTGCGGATGACGGAGATGACGTCCATGGCCATGGCTGGCGTTCCTTCCGGAGGTGCGAAGGTGCGGCCCCTCCGGCCGACGGTGACGGCCGTCGGGCAAAGGGCCGCGGAGGCATTACTTGGTGAGGTGCTGCGGCCCGAAGGCCTGCGGCAGCATCTCCGACAGCGGCAGGATGCCCGCCGGTGTCTCCAGCAGGAGGCCGGGGCCGCCGAACTCGTACAGCAGCTGGCGGCAGCGGCCGCACGGGACGAGGATCTCGCCGGCGCCGTCCACGCAGGTGAAGTGCGTGAGCCGGCCGCCCCCGGTGCGCTGGAGCTCCGAGACCAGTCCGCACTCGGCGCACAGGCCGAGTCCGTACGAGGCGTTCTCGACGTTGCAGCCGGAGACCGTGCGTCCGTCGTCGACCAGGGCCGCGACGCCGACCGGGTACCCCGAGTAGGGGCGTAGGCGTGGGACATGGCGTCCCGGGCCACGGCGCGCAGCGCCTCCCAGTCGGCGTCGGCGGCGGTCACTTGCCCTGTCCCTTCCGGTACGGCATGCCGTCCGCCTTCGGCATCCGCAGCCGCTGCGCGGAGAGGGCCAGGACGACGAGGGTGACGACGTACGGCGTGGCGGAGACGACCTGGTTGGGAACCTCGTTGGTGGCGGCGTACCAGGCCCAGACGAGGATGCCGATGACCAGGGTGATCGCGGCCTGCACGTACTTCTTGCGGATCACCAGCCAGATGGCGCCGATGACGAGCAGCAGCGCGCCGAGCAGCAGCAGCGCGTGCACGTTCGCCGAGCCGCCGCGCAGGTTGAGGCTGTCGGTGTAGCCGAAGAGGCCGGCGCCGATGGCGAGGCCGCCGGGCATCCAGTTGCCGAAGATCATCGCGGCGAGGCCGATGTAGCCGCGGCCCGAGGTCTGGCCCTCCAGGTAGAACGGGTTGGCCACGATGGAGAGGAAGACACCGCCGAGGCCGGCCAGACCGCCGGAGATGATCACGGCGAGGTACTTGTACTTGTAGACGTTGACGCCGAGGGACTCGGCGGCGATCGGGTTCTCGCCGCAGGAGCGCAGCCGGAGGCCGAAGGCCGTGCGCCACAGGATCCACCAGGTCGCGGGGATGAGCGCGATGGCGATCAGGGTCAGCCAGGAGACGTTGGTGACCAGTCCGCCGAGCAGGCCGGCGATGTCGGAGACGAAGAACCAGCCCTTCTCGTTGAGGTCGCGCAGTCCGTCGGAGAGCCCTGGCACGGTGAAGTGGCCGAGCGACTCGATCGCCGGGGACTGCTTGGCGGAGCCGCCCTGGTGGCCCTCGAAGGCCAGCGGGGCGAGGTAGCGGGTGGCGCCGAGGGCGAGGATGTTGATGGCCACACCGGAGACGATGTGGTTGACGTTGAAGGTGACGGTGACGACGGCGTGCAGCAGCCCGCCGAGGCAGCCGCCGATGATGCCGACGAGGACGCCGGTCCACGGGCCCCACTGGAATCCGGCCCAGGCGCCGAACCAGGTGCCCAGGATCATCATGCCTTCGAGGCCGATGTTGACGACGCCCGCGCGCTCGGCCCACAGACCGCCGAGACCGGCGAGGCCGATCGGGACGGCGAGCTGGAGTGCGGTGGACATCTGGCTGACGTTGGTGATGCCGTCCGCGCCGGTGACGAGGCGGACGATCGACGTCAGCGCGAGTGCTCCGGCGATGACCAGGAGCAGGACGGGCCACGACATGCGGCGGCCGGTCGGCGGGGCGTGTTCCAGCGACGGCTGGTTGACGTCGGTCGCTGTGGTCGGAGCGGTCATCGGCCGGCCACCTCCTTCGTGGTGTTGTTGGCGTCCGGGCCTCCGAGCACACGGCCCGCGGCGAGCTCGGCGCCGACCCGGCGCTGCTGGCGGCGCAGGCCCCACTCGCGGACGGCCTCGTAGGAGACGACGACCGAGAGGACGATCAGGCCCTGCATGATGACCGCGATCTCCTTGTCGTAGCCGTGGAAGTCCAGCTCGGGGCTGGCCTTGTCGAGCCACGCCCACAGGAGGGCCGCGAAGGCGATGCCGACCGGGCTGTTGCGGCCGAGCAGGGCGATGCCGATGCCGAGGAAGCCGATGCCGGTGGGGAAGTTGAGGTTGTACGTGTGGGAGTCGCCGAGGAGGATCGGCAGACCCGCGAGACCGGCGATGGCGCCGGAGATCAGCATGGCGGTGAGGACCATGCGCTTGGGGTCGACGCCGCTGGCGGAGGCGGCCGACTCGGAGGCGCCGGAGGCACGCAGGTCGAAGCCGAAGCGGGTGCGGTTGAGGGTGACCCAGTAGCCGATGCCGAGCAGGGCGGCGAGGACCACCAGGCCGTAGATCTCGCCGGCCTCGCCCATGGAGATGCCGGGGATCCAGCCGGACTCGTACATCTCGCCGGTGGTGCTGTTGTTGCCGACCTTGACGCCGAAGACCTCCGGCTTCCACATGTAGACGATGAGCGAGGTGGCGATCGCGTTGAGCATGATCGTGGCGACGACCTCGCTGACCCCGCGGGTGACCTTGAGGACACCGGCGACGCCGGCCCAGAAGGCGCCGGTGAGGACGGCGGTGAGCAGCAGCAGCGGGACCTGGAGGAACGCCGGCAGGTTCGCGTGGGCGCCGACGACGGCGGCCATGAACGCGCCGAGCTGGTACTGGCCGTCGACGCCGATGTTGAACAGGTTCATGCGGAAGCCGATGGCGACCGCGAGGGCGGCGATGTAGTACATCGAGGCCTGGTTGATGATCAGGACCTGGATGTCGGAGAAGCCGGCCTGCTCGAACATCAGGGCGAACGGCTCGACCGGGTTCTTGCCGGAGGCGATCAGGACGATCGCGCTGAGCACGAAGGCCACGGCGAGCGCGATGACCGGCCCGGCCACCGCGAGGAGCACGCGCTCCTTGTCGAACTTCTTCATCAGCGGGCCTCGTCTTCCGGAGACTCGGGGTTCTCGTCGTGCTCCAGGTGACCGGTGGCGGCGCCGGTCATGGCCGTACCGAGTTCCTCCGGGGTGACGGTGGCCGGGTCGGCGTCCGCGACGAGCTTGCCGTCGTAGATCACCCGCAGGGTGTCGGACAGGCCGATGAGCTCGTCCAGGTCGGCGGAGATCAGCAGCACGGCCAGGCCCTCGCGGCGGGCCTCGCGGATGTGGTCCCAGATCGCGGCCTGCGCGCCGACGTCCACACCGCGGGTGGGGTGGGCGGCGATCAGGAAGCGCGGTTTGTGGCTCATCTCGCGGCCGACGATCAGCTTCTGCTGGTTGCCGCCGGACAGGGAGGCCGCGGTGACGTCGATGCCGGGGGTGCGGACGTCGTACTCCGTCACGATCCGGCGGGTGTCCTCCTGGGCGGCCTTGAGGTCCAGCCATACGCCCTTGGCGTTGGGCTTCTCGGTGACATGGCCGAGGATGCGGTTCTCCCAGAGGGGGCCTCCAGGAGCAGACCGTGGCGGTGGCGGTCCTCGGGGATGTAGCCGATGCCCTGCTCGCGGCGCTTGCGGGTGGGTACGGCGGTGATGTCCTCGTCGGCCAGCCGGATCACACCGGAGTCGGCGTGCCGCAGTCCGATCAGGGCGTCGACCAGTTCGGTCTGGCCGTTGCCCTCGACACCGGCGATGCCCAGGACCTCGCCGGCGTGGATGGTGAAGGTGATGTCGTCGAGCAGGGCCTTGCCGCCGGGGGCCGCCAGACGCAGCTTCTCGACGGTGATGACGGGGCGGTCGGTGACCGTGGACTCCGCCGTCTCCGGTGTGGGCAGCTCGCTGCCGACCATCAGCTCGGCGAGCTGGCGCGGGGTCGTCTCGGCGGGGACGGCCGTGCCGACCGTCGTACCGCGGCGGATGACGGTGATGTCGTCCGCGACGGAGAGCACCTCGCCCAGCTTGTGGGAGATGAAGATGACCGACAGGCCCTCGGCCTTCAGCTCGCGCAGGTTGTCGAAGAGCGCGTCGACCTCCTGCGGGACGAGGACGGCGGTGGGCTCGTCGAGGATCAGGGTGGTGGCACCGCGGTAGAGGACCTTGAGGATCTCCACCCGCTGGCGGGCGGCGACACCCAGCTCCTCGACCAGGACGTCGGGGCGTACGCCGAGGCCGTAGCGCTCGGAGAGCTCCTTGATCTTGCGGCGGGCCTTCGCGCCGATGCCGTGGAGCTTCTCGCTGCCGAGGACGACGTTCTCGAGGACGGTCAGGTTGTCGGCGAGCATGAAGTGCTGGTGCACCATGCCGATACCGCGGACGATGGCGTCGGCCGGCGAGGAGAAGGCGACCTGCTCGCCGTGGATCACGATGGTGCCCTCGTCCGGCTTCTGCATGCCGTAGAGGATCTTCATCAGGGTCGACTTGCCGGCCCCGTTCTCACCGACCAGGGCATGGACGGTGCCCTTGCGGACGGTGAGGTGGATGTCGTGGTTGGCGACGACACCGGGGAAGCGCTTGGTGATGCCGGCGAGTTCGACGGCGGTCACCGAATCGTTGACCGCCGCTCCGGCCGGAGGGCTGCTGGACGCGTTGATGACGCACTCTCCTGGGGACGGGGGCCATCTACGCGCGTAGCGCCCCTACGGCATACAAAGGGGCGGCGCACCGGACCGACGGGGTACGAGGAGCCGGGCTCCTCGTACCCCGTCGAGCGGAAACGCGACCCCGGATTGTTCGGGGGTGACGTGCCTCAGCTCGACTTGACCTTGATCCCGCCGTTGATGATCTTCTCCTTGGCGGCCTCGATGGCCTTCTGGAGCTCGGCGTCGTCCGCGAACTTGGGGTTGGAGTTCGACAGGCTCACCTCACCCGTCTTCAGATCGCCCTTGACGATACCGGTCGCGGGCGTGCCGTCCTCGACCGACTTCGCCAGGTTGTACACCGCCTTGGCGACGTCCTTCATCGCCGAGGTGAGGATCGAGTCCTTGTACTTGACGAGGGCTTCCTGCTGGTACTGGTCGGAGTCGACACCGATCGCCCACACCTTGTTGGCGGCGGCGGCCTCGATGACACCCTGACCGGACAGGCCGGCGGCCGCGTAGACGACGTCCGCCTTCTTCTCGATCTGGCCCTCGGCGGCGCTCTTGCCCTTGTCGGGGCTGGAGAAGCCGCCCTCCTCCGCGGTCTGCGTCAGGAACTGCGAGATGACCTTGACCTTGGGGTCGGTCTCCTTCACACCCTGCTCGAAGCCCGCGCGGAACTTGTGGATCAGCGGGATGTCCACACCGCCCACGAAACCGACGGTCTTGGTCTTGGTGGCCTTGGCGGCGGCGACACCGGCCAGGTAGGAGGCCTGCTCCTCGGAGAAGACCAGGTCGGCGACGTTCTTCGCCTCGATCGTGGCGTCGTCGACGATGCCGAAGGTGGTGTCCGGGAACTTCTCCGCGGCACCCTTCACGGCGGAGGCGTACGCGTAGCCGACACCGACGACCGGGTTGTAGCCCTGCTTCGCCAGCGAGACGAGGCGCTGCTCCTTGTCGGCGTCGGTCTCACCGTCGGTGGGCTCGACGTCGGCCGTCTCGTACTTGAACTCCTTCTTCGCCTGCTCGAGGCCCGCGAAGGCGGCGTCGTTGAAGGACTGGTCGCCCCTGCCGCCGACGTCGTAGGCGATGGCGAGGCCCTTGTCACCCTTGGACTCCGAGGAGCCCGAGGAGGAGGAGGACGAGGTGCCGCCGCAGGCGGAGAGCGCGAGGGCCAGGGAGGCGGTCGCTGCGCCTGCGACCGTGATCCGGGAAATCCGGCGCATGTGTGGTGCTCCTAGTCGTACAAAGCGCCGGGAAGTGTTCAGCTGCGGCGCTGGCTTTGCCGCAGATTAACGCGCGTAGACCTGCCTGAAAACCCCTTCTGTCCACCTTGTTATGCGGCCGTGGCCTAGAAGGGGCCGGGCGTCGCCGGGTGCGAGTGGGGGTGGCGGTGGGTGAGCGGTGCGGGGCGGCGGTGGGGGTGGCGGTGTGGGTTGGAAACGGCGGAGCGGGCGGGCGTTCCCGGGCGCCCGCCCGCTCCGTTGTGCGGCCGTGTGCTACTCGCTCTTCACCGTGATCGAGCCGTCGATGATGCCTTCCTGGCCTTCGCCACGGCGTCCGTGAGACCGGTCACCCCGGCCATCCCCGGGTTGCTGTCGGCCAGGCCGACGCCGTTCACCTTGAGGTCGAAGACCTGGGTGCCGGTCAGCGGCTTGCCGTCGTGGACCGACTTGGCCAGCGTGTACACCGAGCCGCCGACGTCCTTGAGAGCGGAGGTGAGGATGTGATCCTTGTACGCGGCAAGGGCTTCCTGCTGGTACTGGTCGGAGTCCACTCCGATGGCCCACACCTTGGCCTTGGCGGCGGCCTCGATGACACCCTGGCCGGACAGACCGGCCGCCTGGTAGATGACGTCGGCCTTCTTCTCGATCTGGCCCTCGGCGGCGGCCTTGCCCTTGTCGGGGCTGGAGAAGCCGCCCTCCTCCGCGGTCTGCGTCAGATACTGCGGGATGACCTTGACCTTGGGGTCGGTCGCCTTGACGCCCTGCTCGTAGCCGACCTGGAACTTGTGGATCAGCGGTACGTCCACACCGCCCACGAAGCCGACGGTCTTGGTCTTGGTGGCCTTGGCGGCGGCGACTCCGGCGAGGTAGGAGGCCTGCTCCTCGGCGAAGACGAGGGAGGCGACGTTGCCGCCCTCGACCACGGAGTCGACGATGCCGAAGGTGGTCTTGGGGTACTTGGCGGCCACGGCCTTCATCGCGGGGCCGTAGGCGAAGCCGACGCCGATGACCGGGTTGTAGCCCTGGCGGGCCAGCGAGACCAGCCGCTGCTCCTTGTCCGCGTCGGTCTCGCCCTCGGTGGGCTCGACGTCGGCGGTCTTGTAGCCGAACTCGTCCTTGGCCTTGGTGAGGCCCGCGTACGCGGCGTCGTTGAAGGACTGGTCGCCCTTGCCGCCGATGTCGTAGGCGATGGCGAGACCGAGGTCCTTCTTGGAGCCGTCGCTGTCGGCGCCGGTGTCGCTGCTGGTGCTGCCGCAGGCGGTGGCGGCGAGGGCGAGCGAGGCGACGCCCACCGCGACGCGGATCAGTTGTGAAGTCCGACGCATCTGAAGTTCCCCATTCTCCAAAGCCCCGCAGTGGGCGCGGGGTTCGGCGCGCACATTAACGCGCGTAGACATTTCTGGGAACGGGGTTGTGGGGGGCGTTATCCATTCGTGCCGGTGTTTTGTCCTTGCGGACTGGGAGTGTGTGGGGGGTGGGGGGCTGCGGTGGCTCTGGTGGGGTGGGGGGCGTGCAAGTCAACGGGGGTGGGGGGCGGGGGTTTCGCCCCCGCCGCCCCTTCCCGTCCTGTCTCCGGGGCTCCGCCCCGGACCCCGCTCCTCAAACGCCGGAGGGGCTGATTTGGTGCGGAGGGGAGGGGCTGGGTGGGGAGGGGCTGATTTGGTGGGGAGGGGCTGAAGTTGGCCGGTTCAGCGGAGGGCGTCCAGTAGGGCCGCTGCTGTGAAGAGTTCCACTCCTACCGTGATCGCGTGTTCGTCCACGTCGAAGTTGCCCTGGTGGAGGTCCCGGACCGTGCGTTCGCCGGGAGGGCGGACGCCAAGGCGGGCCATGGCGCCGGGGACTCGTTCCAGGTACCAGGAGAAGTCCTCGCCGCCGAGGCTCTGTTCGGTGCCCTCGACGGCGTCCGCGCCGCGGCGGGCGGTCATCGCGTCGCGGAGCAGTTCCGTGGCGCCGGCCTCGTTGACGACCGGCGGGACGCCGCGCACGTAGGTGATCTCCGACTTGGCGCGGTGCAGGTTGGCCACCTCGTCGATGGCGGCGACCACGACGTCGGGAGCCTGCCGCCAGGTCTCCAGGTCCAGGCAGCGCACGGTGCCGGACAGTTCGGCGTGCTGCGGGATGACGTTGGGGGCGTGGCCCGACTCGACCCTGCCCCAGGTGACCGCGAGTCCGCTGCGGCTGTCGACGCGCCGGCCGACCAGCGCGGGCACGTCGGTGACGACCCGCGCGGCGGCGGTGACCAGGTCGGTGGTCAGATGCGGGCGGGCGGTGTGGCCGCCGGGGCCGTCGAGGGCGATCTCCAGCCGGTCGCAGGCGGAGGTGATGGGGCCCTGGCGCAGTCCGATCCGCCCGGCGTCGACACGGGGGTCGCAGTGCACGGCGAGGATACGGCCGACGCCCTCGAGTCCGCCGTCCTCGATGACCTCGTTCGCGCCGCCGGGCAGCACCTCCTCGGCGGGCTGGAAGACCAGCCGCACGGGACGGGGCAGCAGGCCCTGGCGGTGCAGTTCGGCGAGGACCAGGCCGGCGCCGAGCACGACGGTGGTGTGCACGTCGTGGCCGCAGGCGTGGGCGCGGTCGGGCACCGTGGAGCGGTAGGCGCAGTCGGCCTTCATGTCGGGGATCGGCAGGGCGTCGATGTCGGCGCGCAGGGCGAGCAGCGCCCCGTCCGTGCCGGCCTCGCCGTCGGTTCCTATGTCACAGATCAGTCCGGTGCCGCCCGAGAGGACGCGCGGCCGCAGACCGGCCCGCTCGAGACGCTCCTTGATCGCCGCCGTGGTGCGGAACTCCTGGTGACCGAGCTCCGGGTGCATGTGCAGGTCGCGCCGGAAGGCCACGAGCTCGGCACGGAGCGTCTCCGGCAGGGCGCCGGGGAGCACCGCTCCCCGGGCAGATCGATCTCGGACTCCAGTGACATCAGTGGTTTCACCCTTTGAAGGGTAGGGCGCCGGAGCCGTCCACCGTCCCCCGATCAAGAAAAATCAGCCCGTTGGAGGGAGAAAATCTGGCTGCCCTACGCATAGCCGTATGACGAGGTGGGTACACTCACCTCCTTTTATGAGGGTATAGGCCGTTGACCTGCCGGTACATGAGCCCGATCACACTCCGGGCCATGATTTCGACACCCGTCCACTCCTCACGGTTACCACGATCGGCACAAGCCACGCGAACGGGTTCATTCGGCGGAACCCGGGGAGCGCGGGCGCCCCGCCGTCGTCGGGGTGGCGCCCGCGGCTCAGACCGCCGGGGCCGTGCGCAGGTGGTGGGCGGATCTGGCGGTGTCGGTGACGTTGGAGAGGAAGCCCTGGGCCCGGGGGAGGCGTTCTTGGTGAGCCAGCTGGGGTCTATGTCGCACACGGCGACCCGTACGCCCGTGCCGGCCAGGGCGAGGGGCAGAGTGTGGACGACCGTGGAGGGGAAGCTGAGGACGGTGGCGCCGATGGGGCCGCGCCGGGCGATGAGCTCCAGCGGCAGCTCGGGGCGGACGATCTCCAGGCCCGCCTCGACGGCGAGCCGGTGGAGTTTCTCCGTGCTCTCGCGGCGGTGGGCGAAGTAGCGCTTCGCGCCGTGCGTGGCGGCCAGGGCGCGTACGGCCTCCAGGTAGGCGTCGGTGTCGACCACGCCGGTCTCCACCAGGGAGGTGCCGACCATGTCGGCGCCCCGGGTGACGCGGGGCGGGCCGAAGCGTTCGCGGGTCCAGGCGAAGGTGTGGGCGGTGACGGTGACACCGGGCGGGGTGTCCTCCATGGGCATGGAGGTGAAGACCTCCACCGAGCGTTTGGCACCGGGGTGAGCCGACGCCGGGCGGCGGCGGACACGGGGGCGAGGACGAGCTCGCGGGGGCCGGGGCGGCCGCCCTTGCGGTGCCAGCGCACCAGGCGTTCGCCCCGCGCGAGCTGGCCGACGAACTCCATGGTCGCGGTGCCGTCGTCGACGACGACGACCTCACGGGCCCGGGTGATCGTCAGCAGGAGCTGGACGTAGCGGGAGAAGGGGTCGCCTAGGACGACCCGGGTGGCGCGGCGCAGCGGACCGGTCAGTCCGCCGACCGTGTGGAACGGTGCGCCGGCGCCGCCCCGCGCCTCCTCCCAGCGGACCTCGTGGCCCTCGTCGCGGGCGAGTTCGGCCATGCGGCGGAGCTGACCGCGGGTCATGGGGTCGAGGGGGACAGCACCACGAGGGTGAGCCCCACGCCGGGCGCGTGCGCGTACGCCCACTCCAGCACGTTGAGCAGTTGTACCGGGCTCTCGACGAAGGCGAGAGTGTGGGGCCGGGCAGGCCGGCGCGGGGGCTCATCGACGTACGACCGTTCCCGTCGTCGTAAGGGTGGGTGGGGGTGTGGAGCGGTTCAGACGGCGACAGGCTCGCCGGCGGCGGTGGCGATCTCCTGCTCGGCGACGACGCCGGTGACGCGGCGCAGCTTCTTCATCGGGCCGAGCTCGGAGTCGTAGACCTTCTTGACGCCGTCGCCGAGGGATGCCTCGATGGTGCGGATGTCGCGGACCAGGCGGGTCAGGCCCTGCGGCTCGACGGAGGCGGCCTGGTCGGAGCCCCACATGGCGCGGTCGAGGGTGATGTGGCGCTCGACGAAGGCGGCGCCGAGGGCGACGGCGGCGAGGGTGGTCTGCAGGCCGGTCTCGTGGCCGGAGTAGCCGATCGGGACGTTCGGGTACTCCTGCTGGAGGGTGTTGATGACGCGGAGGTTGAGCTCCTCCGCCTTCGCCGGGTAGGTGGAGGTGGCGTGGCAGAGCAGGATGTTGTCGCTGCCCAGGACCTCGACGGCGTGGCGGATCTGCTTCGGGGTGGACATGCCGGTGGAGAGGATGACCGTACGGCCGGTGGCGCGCAGGGAGCGCAGCAGCTCGTCGTCGGTGAGGGAGGCGGAGGCGACCTTGTGGGCAGGGACGTCGAACTTCTCCAGGAAGGCGACGGCCTCGGTGTCCCACGGGGAGGCGAACCAGTCGATGTTCCTGCTCTTGCAGTGCTCGTCGATGCGGCGGTACTCGTCCTCGCCGAACTCGACGCGGTGGCGGTAGTCGATGTACGTCATCCGCCCCCAGGGGTGTCGCGCTCGATGTCCCACTGGTCGCGCGGGGTGCAGATCTCCGGGGTGCGCTTCTGGAACTTGACCGCGTCGCAGCCGGCTTCGGCGGCGGCGTCGATCAGCTTGAACGCGTTCTCGAGGTCACCGTTGTGGTTGATGCCGATCTCACCGGTGACGTAGACGGGGCGGCCGGGGCCGGCCTCGCGGGTGCCGAAGGTGCGGATGCGGGAGTTGGTGCTCATGATCTGGCGTTTCCTTACTTGGGGAGGAGTCGAGAGAGGGACCGAGGATCCAGCCGGCGATCTCTCGGATCGCGCCGTCGCCGCCGGGGAGGGTGGTGACCGCGCGTGCGGCGCCGCGTACGACGTCGTGGGCGCTCGCGACCGCCACGGGCCAGCCGGCGAGGGCGAAGCACGGGAGGTCATTGACGTCGTTGCCGACGTAGAGCACGCGCTCGGGCGCGATGCCCTGTTCCTCGCACCACTGCTTGAGGGCGAGGTCCTTGCGGTCGATGCCGTGCAGCACGGGGAGCTCGAGCTTGCGTGCGCGGGCGGCGACGACCGGGTTCTGTTCCGTGGACAGGATCAGCAGCTTGAGGCCGCTGCGGCGCAGGGCCGCGATGCCGAGTCCGTCGCCGCGGTGCACGGAGACGAACTCCCGTCCGTCGGAGCCGATCAGCACCCGGTCGTCGGTCTGGGTGCCGTCGAAGTCGAGGACGACCGCGTCGATGTCGTCGGCGGTCGGGAGGGCGCCGAAGGGGTCCCCTCGCTCGGGCGGATCCGGAGTGCGGGAGTTCCGCGTCGAAGAGCGGGGCGAGGGCGCGGGCGCGGGCGAGGTCGTGCGGGTCGTCGATCTCCAGCACCCGGGCCGGGTCGGTCCGGACCAGCTCGGTACGCCCGAAGAACCGGTGCCGGTGCGTCCGGAACCCGGCCGCGTCCATCGCGTAGGCGGCGCCGGTCTCCAGGTAGTCCTGGGGACGGTCCTGCCGGCGGGGGCGGAACGACTTGTCGTGGTTGACACCCTGTCCTCCGGCGGCCGCCGGGGCGGTGTGCCGGGTGCCACCGGCCGCGGCCGGGACGCCGTCCAGGGCCGGTACCGGCGTGACACCGGCGGCCGGAGCGGCGCCGGGCGCGGCCTCGCCGCCCGCGAAGGAGCCGGGAGGGACCGCCGTGGCGGCGGGCTCGGCGACGGCGGCCCCGGCGGCGGCCGGTACGGCGCCGGGCGCGGGCCCGGCGGGCACCCCGGTGCCGGTGAACGGCGTGGGGGCGGGTGCGGTGCCGGTGCCGGTGGAGGCGGCGCCGGGAACGGACGCCGTGGCGGCGTCCGCGGTCGGCGTACTCGCCGGCTCGGCGACGGCGGCCCCGGCGGCGGCCGGTACGGCGCCGGGCGCGGGCCCGGCGGGCCCGGCGGGCCCCGCGGGCCCCGCGGGCACCCCGGTGCCGGTGAACGGCGTGGGGGCGGGTGCGGTGCCGGTGCCGGTGGAGGCGGCGCCGGGAACGGACGCCGTGGCGGCGTCCGCGGTCGGCGTACTCGCCGGCTCGGCGACGGCGGCCCCGGCGGCGGCCGGTACGGCGCCGGGCGCGGGCCCGGCGGGCCCGGCGGGCCCCGCGGGCCCCGCGGGCACCCCGGTGCCGGTGAACGGCGTGGGGCGGGATCGTCCCCCGTGTCGCGCCAGATGAAGCCGTGGAACGGGGCGACCGTCACCGCCGTGTCGGCGGTCCGGTCGGCCACCGCGGCCGCCACCGCGTCGATGTCCTCGCGGATCAGGAAGGGGCTGGTGCACTGGACGAGGAGGACGACGTCGACGGGGGCGCCGTGGAGGGCCTCGTGGGTGTCCATGGCGTGCAGGACGGCGGCCTCGGAGGTGGCGGTGTCGCCGGCGATGGCGGCGGGCCGCAGGACGACCTCGGCGCCGGCCTGCCGGGCGGCGGCCGCGATGGCCTGGTCGTCGGTGGAGACGACCACGTCGGTGACGTACCGGGTGGCCCGGCACTCGCGCACGGCGCGCGCCACCAGGGGACGCCGCCCACGGGCGCGAGGTTCTTCGCGGGGACGCCCTTGGAGCCGCCGCGCGCGGGGATCACGGCGAGCACACGGCGCACCGTCGGCGGTCGGGACATGGGATCAGCTCCTTGAGCAGGGTCTGGCCGGTCACAGTTCGCCCATCCGGCGGATCACCGGGGCGACGCGCTGCACTCCGTGCCGGTAGGCGCCGCGCGCCGCCCGGCGCACGATCTGCCGGACCGCTCCGGGCTCCTTGTCGGCGGCGGGCGCGCCCGGCAGCGGGGTGCCGTCGGGGCCGAGGTGGTGGCGGGCGAGGAGGCCGGGCAGATAGCCGGGCGCGGTGACGGGCGTGTAGTACGGGGTGAGCGGCGGCAGTCCGCCGGGACGTTCGAGCAGTTCGGTGATGCGTGCGCGGGCCGTGTCGAAGGCGGTCCCGTACGAGCCCTCCGCGGCGACGCCCTGCCGGGCCACCCAGTCGGGGTCGGGCTCGGGGCGGTGTCCGGCGTCGAGCTGGTCCCAGGAGGCGAGGCAGCCGGAGCCGACGAAGTGGTGGTTGCCGAGCGCTTCCCGGATGCCGAGGTCGGTGAGGACGACGGTGGGGATACGGCGGTGCAGCGACTCCAGGGCGGCCGTGGAACTGACCGTGACCAGGAGGTCGGTGCGGTCGAGGACCTCGCCCATGTGCCCGTACACCAGGCGGAAGTTGGCCGGCGGGTCCAGCCGCTGGACGAGCTTCTGGTAGGGCAGTTCCTCGATGTGGGTGGTGTGTTCGCCGGGCTTGGAACGCAGCTTCAGCAGCACCTCGCGCCCGGGGTGCAGGCGGGCGTGCCCGACGAGCCGGTTCAGCAGGTACGTACGGTCCCTGCGGCTGTCCGGCACGGAGGGCTGGGCGGCGAACACCACGGTGTAGGGCTCGTGTTCACCGGTGTAGGAGGCTCCGCCGAGGAACGGCAGGGCGACCTCGGTCACCGACGAGGAGTCGGCGCCCACTCCGTCGTACACGGCGCGGAAACGGTCCGCGTCCTGGCGGGAGTTGGCGAGCACCAGGTCGGCGCCGTGCCGCAGCAGGAGGCCGTCGGCGAGCTTCTCGTAGACGACACCGACGTAGCCGGTGACGACGACGGGCCGGCTCGGCCGGTCCTCCCAGACCCGCCCCAGTCCGTGCAGCATCGCCTGTGCGCCGCCGCCGACCAGGGCGAGCACGAGGACGTCGTACGACTCCTCGCGCATCGCGCGCAGGAACTCGACGGCGGTGACCTCGCGGAGCGAGTCCGCGTGGACGCCGACCTCGCCGAGCTGGCGGGCGGTGGGGGTGGCGCGTCCCCGGAGCAGAAATCCGTCCAGGTGGATGTCACGCGGCGCGACCCGGTCTGCGGTGAGCGCGCCCCATTTCCACCGGGTGTCGGAATCCGCGAGGACCGCGACCCTGAGGGGCTTCGTTGCACTTGCTGGCACGCCGAAGACGCTAGGAAGCGAATTCTAGGTACGGCCCAACCGTGAATCAACGAAGAGTTAACAACACCCCACCGGAAGCCGAACCAGCCTCCGGAAACGTGCCGCGTAGACCTGATACACCGTACCGACACACGGAGTTCACCCCCTGGACGATCACCGGAAAGTCGACGCGCCGGGCGGCCTTCTAGTGTTCCCCGGGTGCCCAAGCTTTCCGTGATCGTCCCGTTCTACAACGTCCGGCGATTCGCCCCGGACGCCGTCAGAAGTCTGCGCGCGAACGCCCGGCCGGATTTCGAGTTCGTTATCGTCGACGACCATTCCGACGACGGGACGGCGGCCGTTCTCGAACGCGCCGCCGAGGACCTGTCGGGTGTCGCGTCGGTGCGCCACGTCCGCCGTGACAGGAACGGCGGGATCGCCGCCGCGCGCAACACCGGACTGGACGCCGCGCGCGGCGAGTTCCTGACCTTCCTGGACGGCGACGACTGGCTCGCCCCCGGATATCTGCCGGAGCTGGTGGCGGCGGCGGAGCGGCTGGACTGCGACTTCGTCCGGACCGACCATGTGCGGGTCACCGACCGCGCCAGGACGGTGCGGCGGGTCCCGGTCGGTCTGCGCGACGAGGTGCTGAACCCGCGCGACGCGATCCTGCCCGCGGACCGGACGACGTCGGTGGACTACGTGTTCGCCTGGGCCGGCGTCTACCGGCGGCGGCTGCTGGAGCGGGGCTGCTGCACTTCACCGAGGGGCTGCACACCGCCGAGGACCGGCCGTGGGCATGGAAGCTGCACCGCGAGGCGGAGTCGTTCGCCGTGGTGAAGCCGCTGGGCGTGTTCTACCGGCGCGGGATCTCCTCCTCCTCACCCGGATCGGCGACGTCCGCCGGCTGGACTTCATCCGCGCCTTCGACCAGCTCGTCGAGGAGACGGCCGCGGACCGCGACGCCGGCCGGCTGCTGCCCAAGGCGGTACGCCAGTACTGCGCGATCATGGCCCACCATCTCGCCGAGGAGGACAGATTCGAACCGGCCGTGGCGGGGCGGCTGCGGACGATGAGCGCGGCGGCACTCCGCCGGCTGCCGCAGGACCTGCTCACCGAGGTGCTGGAGACGATGGACATGGACCGTGCCGACCGGCTGCGCCGGCTGCGGCGCCGCGCCGGTGCGGGGAAGGGGGCCGCGTGATGGCGCGTACCACTCAGCTCTTCTGCGTCTCGTCGCTGTACGGCGTCGCCACGCTGGCGGCCGCGATCGAGTCGGACTGCTTCGCGGAGGCGGAGCGGCGGGTGCTGCTGGTCGCCGACGTCTCCGCGGTGCCGGAGGCCGGGCCGGCGCCGGACGCGATACCGGGCTTCGCGCCGCTGCGCGACCACTTCGACGAGGTGCTCTCGTGGAACGAGGCGATCCGTCCGTTCCATCCGGCGGCGTGGACGCCCCGGGCGGAGGACGTCCCGCTGCTGGAACGGCATCTGCGGCGACTGTGGCGGCTCGGGGACGACCGGGTGGAACTGGTCCTGGAATCCCTCGCGGTGCCGCCCGCCCTCGCGATCGCGCAGGTGTTCACCGGGGCGCCGGTCCATGTGTACGCGGACGGGGTGCGGAGTTACGGGCCCACGCGCAGGAAGCTGGATCCGTTGGTGGGAACGCGGGTGCGGCAGGTGCTGCATCTGGAGCTGGTACCGGGGCTGACGCCGTTGGTACTGCGTGAGTTCGATGTGCCGGTACGGGTGGTCGCGGCTGACGCCTTTCGGCGGGCGGTCGGGGAACTGGCCGAGGCGGGGCCCGAGTTGCCCTCGCCCGGGGCCGGCTCGGCGATGCTGCTGGGGCAGTGTCTGTCGGCGCAGGGGTTCTCTCCTTCGGGGAGGAGGAGGATCTGTATGTGCGGATGCTGCGGGAGGCGGTCGAGCGGGGGCACCGTACGGTCGTCTTCAAGCCGCATCCCGCCGCGCCGGTCCGGCACAGCCGCGCGCTGTCCGGGGAGGCGGAGCGGCTGGGGGTGTCGTTCAGTGTGCTCGATGTGCCGGTGATGGCGGAGGTGTTGTACGAGCGGTGGCGGCCGGGACTGGTCGTCGGGTGCTTCTCCACCGGGCTGTTCACCGCTTCCGCGCTGTACGGTCTGCCGGTCGCCTGTGCCGGGACCGATCGGGTACTGGAGCGGTTGACGCCCTATCAGAACGGTGACCGGGTGCCGGCCGTGCTGGCGGAGGCGGTGCTGTCGGGTGTGGGCAGTGTGGCGAGCGATGAGCTGGACGAACTGGTCGGGGCGCTCGGGTTCACCATGCAGCCGCAGATCCTGCCGCGGCTGCGGCCGGTCGCCGAGCGGTATCTCGGGCGGCGCTTCGGGGTGGGTACGCGGCACTGGTTCCGGCGGAAGCGGCTGACGTCGTTGGGGTTGCCGGGGGATTCCGAAGCGGCTGGCGTTTCTGCCGCGTAACGCCACGGCGCGGCGGGTGGTGCGGCGGGCTCGGGCGTTGCGGAAGGTGGTACGGGGGTGAGGGGCTCGCCCCGGGGTTCTCGCCCCGGGAGTTCTCGCCCCGGGAGTTCTCGCCCCGGGTTTTTCGCCCCCGCCGCCCCTTCCCGTCCTGTCCCTGGGGCTCCGCCCCGGACCCCGCTCCTCAAACGCCGGAGGGGCTGTCTTGACTCCGGAGGGGCTGAAGGCAGCCCCTCCGGCGTTCGAGGAAACCGGGCAGCCCACTGTTCACTCCCCGTACACCCCGATGCCACCGGCGGACCGCCGGGTTGCGGCACGCTCGGCCTCCGATCGGAGGACGGTGGAAGCATGACGAACCCCCTGGCGGGATTGTTCACGGCACGGCAGAAGGAGTCCGCCAGACGGGACCTGTACGCCCGGGGCGCCCGCCTGTGCGGCGCGTACCTCGCCACGCACGACACCCGCCTCTTCCAGGCGATCGGCACCCTCACCACCGCGCTCGACACCCCGGCCGCCGACCCCTTCGACGCCCTCCTCAAGGTCGGCGAACGCGCCCTCGAGACGGGCGAGCACACCCTCGCCCTCGGCATCGCCGAGACCTCGACGGAGCTACGGCAGCGCTCCAAGGGCGCCTGGCGCCTGCGCGCACGGGCCCTGGACGGTCTCGGCCGCGACGACGAGGCCGTGGAGTCCTACGCACGCCACCTCACCCTCCTGGGCGACAGCGAGCCCGCCGACGAGGTCACCCGCAGGATCGACACCCTGCGCCGCCGCCGCGCCTGCCTGGAGGAAGCCGCCGCCCTGTTCCCCGGCGACGGCACCCCGGCCACCGCCCCGGAGTTCGCCGCCCAGGTCCGGGCACGGGTGGCCGGACACGGCCCCGCCGACCCCGCCGTACGGCGCCTGCTGCGGCTGTACGCCACCTACTGCCGCCTGGTCGAACGCTCCGGTGTGCCCGACCCGCTGCTCGGCGGCACCACCCCGGTCGGCGTCGGCGGCCTGCGCGCCCTGCTCACCGGCCGTACGGTGTGCCTGGTGTCGAACGCCGCGGAGGTCGCGGGCAGCGGCCTCGGCTCCGAGATCGACGGCTACGACGTGGTCGTACGCTGCGACACCTTCCGTATCGACCGGAGCGGCACCGGCGAGCGCACCGACCTGCACGCCGTCTCGCTGCGCGGTGCCACCCCGTGGGACGGGCCCGCGTGGACACGGCAGGCCGGGGTCCGGCTGGTGTTCGGCGACCCGGCCGGGGCGTGGCGGCGTGCCACGCGGCAGCGGCTCACCGCGGGGGCGCAGGAGCACATCGGCGACGCGTCCCTGCGCCGGCCGCTGTCCGACCCCGCGCTGCTCGGCGAGGAGAGCTGGGGCCCGAAGGCCGGTACCGCGTTCACCGTCCTGCGGCTGCTGGACTTCCTGGACGTCAGCCCCCGCCTGGACCTGATCGGCTTCGACAAGCCCGGCCGGCTGCGGCCGGAGGAGGCCGAGTGGGTCATGGACCGCGCGACGCACGTCGACGACCGCAAGATGAGGATCGCCCTGCGATGACCCACACCGCGCCCTCCTCCGCCGACGACCGGAGCACCGTCACCGGCCGGCGCCGGATCGCCTTCGCCGTCCACACGGACGCCGCCGGGCTGCCCGCCCTGCCCACGCTGCTGCGCAGTCTCGCGCTCACCAATCCGGGTGTGTGCGAGGACTTCGTGGTGCTGCATCCGGGGCTGCCGGACGCGTCGTTCGACGGGCTGCGCCGGCTGTATCCGCGGGTGGTGACGCGCCGGGCGGACGGCCGCGAGGACGTCTTCCGGCTGGAGGGCTACGACACCGTCGTCGCCCTCACCCCGGCCATGGTCGTCCTCGGCGGCATCGGCGAGCTGCTGCGGCTGCGGCACGGGGTCGGCGCCGTACGGCAGTTGGTCTGCGACGCGCAGGGGCGGGAGCGGCGTACCGTCCTCCCGGACGGGCTGCTGGTCGTCCAGCGCGCGGACGCGGACGGGATGTCCGAGGACGTCCTGACGCCGGTCGACGCCCGGTACGACTTCCTCACCCGCCGGCTGTACGACGACACGCCCGTGCCCGCGCAGGTCGCCGTCCTGCGCTTCACCGGCCCGTTCGACGAGCCCGGTTACGGTCCGGCCGCCGAGGCCCGCCGCCGTTTCGAGCTGGACGACGACGCGTTCCGGGCCGCCTACTGCGCCCTGCCCGGCGAGAAGCACCCCGACCTGCTGGCGCATCTCGCGCCGCCCTGCTCGAGGCCCGCCCCTCCCTGGGGCTGGCCCGGACGGTCGCCGACGTGTACCGCAGGCAGGGCCGTTACGACGAGGCCGTCGACGTGCTCGCCCCGGTCGTCGGCGACCGGCTGGACGCGCCGCGCTGCCAGGAGACGCTCGGCGTCTGCCTGATGGCGCTGTCACGCTACGACGAGGCCGAGGCCCGGCTGCTCCTCGCGGCGGCCTCCCCGATGTCGCCCCGCGCGCCTTCGCCCAGCTCGCCCGCCTTGCGTGGCTGTGCGGCCGGGAGGAGGACGCGCACGCCTACGCCCGTGACGGGCTGGAGGCCGACCCGACCGACGCCGGCTGTCACGCCTGGTACGTCCGTACCCGCGCGGCCGGCCCGGAGCCGGAGGCGCTGCCCGCCGCCGAACAGCTCGCGCATGTGGCGCTGTTCGCGGAAGGGCAGGAGAACGCGGGCGACAAGGTGCTGCCCGAGGCCGTACGCCGGTGCTTCGAAAGCGACACCGGGCCGCGCCACTGGTACCAGCAGCCCGTGCACCGGCTGGTGGACGAGGCCGCACTGGAGGAGCTGAACGCGCGGCGCGGGGTGATCGTGGGCGGCGGCGGGCTCTTCCTGCCGGACACCTCCCCAACGGCAACAGCCACTGGCAGTGGAACGTCCCCGACGACCTGCTGTCCCGGCTGACCGCCCTGCTGGCGGTGTTCGCCGTCGGCTACAACGTGTTCGACGGGCAGCTCTACCGCCGGAACCGGTTCGCGGAGAGCCTGCGCGTCCTGGTCGAGCGGTCGGCGTTCTTCGGGCTGCGCAACCACGGCTCGATCGAACGGGTCCGCGAACTCCTCCCCGCCGGACTCCGCGACCGCGTCCGCTATCAGCCCTGTCCCACCACGGTCTGGCGCCACCTGGTCCCCGGCCCGCTCGACCCGGTGGAGCGGACCGACACCGTCCTGGTGAACTGCGCCTACGACCGCGCCGGCCTGCGCTTCGGCCACGACTACGGCCATTTCCTCGCCCAGACGGCCCTCGCCCTGAAGGGCCTGCGGGAGCGGGCCGACGTACGGTACGCGGCCCATATGCCGGCCGACGAGAAGTTCGTGCACGACCTGCGGCGGGAGCACGGCGTCGCGCTGCCCGTGGAGCCGCTGTACGACATGACCAACGACGGCATTCGAGAGCTGTACGGCTCGTCGCGGCTGGTGATCGGGATGCGGGGGCACGCCGGGATGATCCCGTTCGGCTGCGGCACGCCGATCCTCAGCCTCGTCTCCCATCCCAAGCTCGCCTACTTCCTGTCCGACATCGGACGGGAGGAGTGGGGACTGTCCGTGCACGACCGGGGGCTCGGCCCCGGCTCCTGGAGCGGGCGGCGGCCGTCCTGGACGACCACGCGACCGCCGTGGCGGACGTGCACGGCGCGCAGAAGCTCCTGTGGGAGACCACCCGGTCGAACCTCGACGAACTCGGGAAGACGTTCGGCCGGACCTGAGTCCCTCGCACCACCGCCGCCTCGAGCCCCGAAGAGAGATCCACGTGCCGAAACTGTCCGTCGTCGTCCCGATGCACAATGTGGAGGTGTTCGCCGAGAGCACGTTGCGCAGTCTCGCCGCCAACGCGCATCCGGACTTCGAGTTCCTGCTCGTCGACGACTGCTCCACCGACGCCACGCCCTGGCTGATCGACCGCTGGGCGGAGAAGCTCCCGGGCGCGCGGGTGATCCGGCACGAGACGAACAAGGGCATCGCGCAGGCCCGCAACAGCGGTATCGACGCGGCGGACGGCGACTTCGTCACGTTCCTCGACGGCGACGACTGGTACGGGCCGCGTCATCTCGCGGGCATGGTGCGGGCGATGGAGGAGCTGGGCTGCGACTTCGCCCGCACCGACCACGTCCAGGCCACCGGTACCGAGCGGGTGATCCGGCGGCCCCCGGCGCGGGTGCGCAACGCGGTGATGGACCCGCGGGACGGGATCGCGCCCGCCGACATGGAGACGATGGTCGACTACCCCTTCGTCTGGGCGGGGATCTACCGCCGGCATCTCTTCGACGACGGCGGGATGCGCTTCGCGACGGAACTCCGCACCGCCGAGGACCGGCTGTGGATCTGGCGGCTGCATCTGAAGGCCCGTACGTACGCCTCCCTGGGGCTGCACGGGGTGTTCTACCGGCGGGGCGTGGCGACCTCGCTCACCCAGATCAAGGACGACCGCCAGCTGGACTTCATCCCGGCGTACGACGCGCTGCTGCGGGACGTGGGGAGGACCGGGAGGCGGACCGTTTCCTCCTCAAGGCCGTCCGGACGTACTGCGCCATGATCGCGTTCCATATCGGCAAGGCGGACGAGTACGAGCCGGCGGCGGCCCAGCGGCTGCGCCGCGAGACACGGGCCGCACTCCAGCGGATGCCCGCGGGGGCGCTGGAGGAGACCCTCAGGACCATCGACAGCACACGGAGCAGGCTGCTCAGCCGCCTGCGTGACGGGCGGAAGGCTGCCTGATCCATGCCCCACACGACCCAGATCTTCCAGGTCTCGACCCTCTACGGAGCGGCCACCCTCGCCGCGGCGCTGGACGCGGGCCTGTACGGACCGCGCGGCAAGGCCCGGCGCGTACTGCTGGTCTCCAACAACGCGGCGATCCCGGAGACCGCGCTGCGCATCGACGAGATGTACGGCTACGCCCCGATCGCCGCCCGCTTCGACTCGGTGGTCGGCTGGAACGAGGCGATCAGCCCCTACCACCCGAGCACCTGGGGTCCGCGCGGGCACGACACGGAGCTGTGGCAGCGGGCGTTCCGGCTGCGATGGGACATCGACGAGCGGGACATGATCGAGCTCGCCGTCGAGTCGATCCAGGCCAACCCGGCCCGCGCGCTGGCGGCGATCTTCTCCGAGGCGGCCGTCGACGTGTACGCCGACGGGCTGATGAGCTACGGCCCGACCCGGGAGAAGCTGCCGCTGACCATCGCGCGCCGTATCCGCCGGCTGCTGCACCTCGATCTGATCCCCGGTCTGCGGCCGCTGCTGCTGTCGGAGTACGGCGTCGAGCCCGGGATCGTGCCGGACGAGGCGTTCCGCGGGGTGCTCGACGAGATCTCCCGGGAGGCGGCGGACGATCCGCGGCTGGCGCCGGTCCTGGCGGAGGCGCCGACCGCCGTGCTCCTCGGCCAGTACCTCGCCGCGATCAACATCCTGAGCGCGCGGGAGGAGGAGGACCTGCACGTCCGTATGCTCACCGGGGCGGTGCGGGCCGGGCACCGGTCCATCGTCTTCAAGCCGCACCCGACGGCCCCCGCGGGATACTCGGCGGCCCTGAGCAAGGCGGCGGCGGACGCGGGCGTACGGCTGACCGTGCTGGACGCTCCGCTGCTGGCGGAGACGCTGTACGAGCACTGCCGTCCCGAACTCGTCGTCGGCTGCTTCTCCACGGCGATGGTGACCGCGTCCGCCTACTACGACGTACCGGTCGCCCGGGTCGGGACGGCCCTGGTGATGCGGCGCCTGAGGCCCTACCCGAACAGCAACCGGGTCCCGCTGGCCGTGATCGACCACCTGGTCCCCGACCTGGAGCGCGAGGACACCCCGGCGCTGGTCGGCCGGGCCCCGGACACCCTCTCCCCTGATCCGCGCGGTCGGCTTCTGCATGCAGCCGAAGACGTACCCGTCACTGCGCGCGGAGACGACGAGCTGGCTGGAGTCCCACCTCCGGACCACCCCCGGCTACTACTTCCCGGACCTCCGCCTGGCCGAACTGGCCCTTCCGGGCAGCACCCCCGGACCCGGGCGAGGATCCAGACGGCGCGGGCGAAGCGCGTCGTGGGCCGAGCCGTGCGCCGGACCGCCAAGAGGAAGTAGCGACCGCGCCGCCGCGACCCCACCCGCCCAACCGAGACACCCCTGCCACACCCCTGCCACCCCGGCTTCAACTCCCGTACACCACACCCCGGAAAGTGACGCGGTGCCGAACGACATCGCCCTGAGCCGCCTGCCGCGGCAACCGGGCAGCCCCGCCCAGGAGCAGGCCCCCGCCCCCACGAGGGAACACCGCTACGACATCGATCTGATGCGGCTGATCTGCTCCGCCACGATCATGCTGGGCCATGTGGGCGCCCAGTTCATCCATGCCACCGGCGACGACCCGTCGAACGGCTCGGGGTGTACTGGGCGGGCCACATCGCCGAGGCGGTCAACCCCTTCGCCGTCCCGATGTACTTCGCCATCGCGGGCTGGGCGGTACTCGTCGGCGCACCCCGCGGAACAGCGCCCGCATGTGGCAGCGGATCGTCCGCAACACCGTCCCGCTCTTCACGTGGACGGCGGTCTATCTCGTCTGGGCCTGGCTGCGGAACCGCAACGACCGGCCGATGACCGAGCTCGCGGAGTACTCCTCTTCGGCTCCGTGGAGCCCGCGTACCACCTGTGGTTCATGTACACGTACATCCCGCTCATCATGCTGCTCGCCTTCGCGATGCTGATCAAGGCGGGCAAGCGCCCGTACGGTCTCGGCGCGGCACTGCTCGGCCTGGCGGTCCTGCCCAGTGTGCTGACCACGGTCACCGAGGTCACCGGCCGTGAGACGGCGCCGGTGGCCTGGGGGTTCGGCACCTACTCGCTGGTGTACGCGGTCGGCGGCGCGCTCCTCTTCGCCCTTCCCGCCGGGGCCGTGAGCAGGCGCCGGCCGCTGTACCTGCTCCTGCCGCTCACCATGGCCGGCGCGCTCTGGTACAACACGCGGATCCACTACGTGATGCCCAACGCGCACCTCTTCGTCGCCGCGATGAGCGTCTGTGTGCTGCTCCTGATCAGCAGGATCCGCGTCCCCGAGAAGCGGCGGCCGCTGCTGCTGAAGCTGGCCGACGCCGCGCTCGGCGCGTACATGGTGCATGTGCTGTTCCTGGAGGAACTCGTCACCCCGCTGGTCTCGCCGGACCTGAGCGGACCGGTGGCGGGGGCGCTGCTGGCCGGCCTGGTGGCCGTGGTGATGGCCCTGTCGTTCGCCACCAGCCTGCTGTGGGGAAAGCTGAACCTGCGCAAGCTGCTCGGCTGACCCGCCCGGCGCCGACGTCCCGTACGCGCCATGCGCTGTTCGCCACTTGTCCGCCCGCCGCTCCCTCACCGCCCCGGCGCCCGGCGACCGCACACCAATCTCGCCCCGGCCGGTCCGGCGGGTGCGGCGGCCCGGATCGGGAAGGGCTTCTCCGAGGACCCCGGCACCCGCGTGGCCGTCTCGGACCGCCGCTACGGCGTGATCGCCGTCGACGGCGACCACTCGGCGGCAGGGGTCGCGAAGAACTTTCAGGGGCGGAGGAGATCGAATGCCTCCCTGTCGGCGTTCCTGCGCGCGTCCTGAGCCTCAGTGCTCCCCGTGGAGGGCCTCGATTCCCGCAATGATCAGGGCGAGGCCCTCCTCGAAGTTGCGGTCGAAGTTCTCGAAGATCTCCCGGCCGGCCTGGGCCGCCAGGGGTGGCCGGCCATCATGCGGGCGCGTTCGTCCAGGTCGTAGCCCTCCCGGCGCTCCCCGGCAGCGGGATGACGCCCTGTTCCTCGGTGACGAACCCGAGGGTGTACACGTAGATCGTGTTGAGCGCGCGGGCGGCGCGGGCGAGGGGAAACCGGCGGAGGTGAGCAGCGTCAGCATGCCCTCCATGTGCGCGGCGTGCTCGATCCCGGTGAAGCGTGAGCCGCTGAACACCTTCGCGCCGTCGCGGTAGGCGAGCAGCGCGGTACGCAGGCCCCGGTTGGTGTCGAGCAGCCGCTGCTGCCAGGTGGCGTCCGGGTCGGGGGCGTCCTGGGCGACCATCCGGCGGTACATCTCGGTGGCCATCTCGTCGAGAAGGGCCTGCTTGTCCTTGAAGTGCCAGTAGAGGGCGGGCGCCTTGACGTCCAGTTCCCTGGCGATGGCGCGCAGGCTCAGGCCGTCCAGGCCCACCTCGTTCAGCAGTTCCAGTGCCGTGTCGGCGACCCGTCGGCGGTCCAGGGGTGCGTCGTTCCGTGCTCACGCTTGACAACTTAACACTGTTAGGGACACGCTCTGGAAGACACATCACTTAACAACGTTAAGGAGAGTGGATCATGTACGACACCCATGTCCTGATCGTGGGCGCCGGACCGACCGGACTCGCCCTCGGCATCGACCTGGCCCGGCGAGGGGTCCCCGCGCTGGTGGTGGAGCGGGGAGTCGCTGTTCCCCGGTTCGCGCGGCAAGGGGATGCAGCCGCGCACCATGGAGGTCTTCGACGACCTGGGCGTACTGGACGCGATCCACGCGGCGGGCGGCGGCTACCCGGTCGGGATGATCTGGCGCGACGGCGAGCGGGTCGGCGAGCACCACATGTTCGAGCCGGCCGAGCCGACGGAGGACGCGCCGTACAACGCGCCCTGGATGGTCCCGCAGTGGCGCACCCAGCGGATCCTGCTGGAGCGGCTGGAGGAACTGGGCGGCAAGGTCTCCTACGGCCGTGAGGTCACCGGCGTCACCCAGGACGCGGACGCGGTGACCGCGCACCTGGCCTCCGGCGGGCCGGTGCGCGCCCGGTATCTGGTCGCGGCGGACGGCGGCCGCTCGGTGGTGCGCCGGGCGGTGGGGGTCGGGATGACCGGGGAGGACGTCGACCCGCTCCCCAGCCTGGTGGCGGACGTGCGGATCACCGGCCTGGACCGGGACAACTGGCACTTCTTCCCGCAGGGCGAGGACACCGAGGACCTGCTGACCCTCTGCCCGCTGCCCGGGACGGAGGACTTCCAGCTGGTGGCCCGCTTCGCGGAGGGCACGGAGGTGGACCTCACCCCCGACGGCATACGGCAGCTCGTCGCCGCCCGCTCACATCTCGCGGCCGAGGCCGTCACGGAGGTCCGCTGGGCCTCGGACTTCCGGCCGCGGGCCGCGCTGGCGGACCGGTTCCGGGTGGACCGGGTCTTCCTCGCCGGCGACGCGGCGCACGTGCACTCCCCGGCCGGCGGGCAGGGCCTCAACACCAGCGTGCAGGACGCCTACAACCTGGGCTGGAAGCTGGGCGCGGTGCTGGCCGACGGGGCGGACGCGGCGCTGCTGGACACGTACGAGGAGGAGCGGCGCCCGGTCGCCGGGCACATGCTGGGCCTGACCACGAGCGTCCACCGGGGTCAGACTCGGCGGGGCGGCGCCACCCGGCAGCTGGACATCGGCTACCCCGGATCGACGCTCACCAGGGAGGAGCGGACGGCGCCCGGCCCGGTGCGCGCGGGCGACCGGGCCCCGGACGCCAGGGTGGACGGCGTACGGCTCTTCGACGCCTTCCGGGGACCGCACTGGACCCTGCTGGCGCTGGGCGTCACCGCCCCCGAGCCGCCCGCCGCCGTACGGCTGGTGCGGGGCCCGGCGCACGCCACGTACGGCACCGGGCTGTTCCTCGTCCGACCGGACGGCCATGTGGGCTGGGCGGGCGACACCCCGGCCGGTCTCACCGGCTACCTGGCCCGCTTCCACCGCGGCTGAGGGCTACGCGCTCGCCAGCGACAGCTTCGCCGCGAAGCCCAGGAAGAGGGCGCCGGCCGCCGAGGTCGCCCTCGCCGACAGCCGCCGGCGGCGGCGGAAGGCGTCGGCGAGCCGGGTGCCGCCGAATATCAGCGCGCTGAGGTAGAGCACGCTGGCGATCTGGGCGAAGGCGCCGAGGACGACGAAGGACAAGGCCGGGTAGGCGTAGCCGGGGTCGACGAACTGAACGAAGAAGGCGATGAAAAACAGGATCGCCTTCGGGTTGAGGAGGCTGACGACCAGGGCCCGCCGGAACGGACGCTCCCCGGCCGCGGCGGCGGAGGCCTCGGTCCCGTCCGTGTCCCGCCGGGTCCGCCACATGCCCCACGCGGCCCGCAGCATCCCGACCGCCAGCCAGGTCAGATAGCCCGCGCCCACGAACTTGACGATCCCGAACAGCACGGCGTTGCCCTGAAGCAGCGAGGCCACCCCGGCGGCCGAGAGCGTCATCAGCAGGGTGTCCCCGCACCACACCCCGGCGGCGGCCGTATACCCGGCCCGCACACCGCGGCGGGCGGCGACGGAGAGCACGTACAGGGAGTTGGGGCCGGGCAGCAGCACGATGAGCACCAGGCCGACCAGATAGGTGGGGAGATCGATGACGCCGAACATGAGGGGAGTGTCGCACGGGGTACGACACTCCGTCCACATGGTTTTCGTCACGCGTGCGCGGGCGTCAGAACGCGTCGCTCGGCACGTAGGTGCCCCAGACCTCCCGCAGCGCGTTGCAGACCTCGCCGACCGTCGCACGGGCCTTCAGGGCGTCCTTCATCGGGTAGAGGACGTTGTCCTCACCGGTCGCCGCCTTCTTCAGGGCGGTGAGGGCCGCGTCGACCGCCTGCCGGTCGCGCTCCGCGCGGAGTTTCGCCAGCCGTTCGGCCTGCTGGGCCTCGATGGCCGGGTCCACGCGGAGGGGTTCGTACGGCTCCTCCGCGTCGAGCTGGAAGCGGTTGACGCCGACCACGACCCGTTCGCCGGAGTCGGTCTCCTGGGCGATGCGGTAGGCGGAGTGTTCGATCTCGTTCTTCTGGAAGCCGTGCTCGATGGCGTTGACCGCGCCGCCGAGGTCCTCGACCTTCCGCATCAGGCCGAGGGCCGCCGCCTCCACGTCGTCGGTCATCTTCTCGACCACGTAGGAGCCCGCGAACAGGTCGACCGTCGCCGTCACGTCCGTCTCGTAGGCGAGGACCTGCTGGGTGCGCAGGGCGAGCCGGGCGGACTTGTCGGTGGGGAGCGCGATCGCCTCGTCGAAGGAGTTGGTGTGCAGCGACTGGGTGCCGCCGAGCACCGCGCCCAGGCCCTGGACGGCGACCCGGACCAGGTTCACCTCGGGCTGCTGGGCCGTCAGCTGCACCCCGGCCGTCTGCGTGTGGAAACGCAGCATCAGCGACTTAGGGTTCTTCGCGCCGAACTCCTCGCGCATCACCCGCGCCCAGATCCGGCGGGCCGCGCGGAACTTGGCGACCTCCTCCAGGATCGTCGTCCGCGCGACGAAGAAGAACGACAGCCGCGGGGCGAAGTCGTCGACGTCCATACCGGCCGCGACCGCCGTACGGACGTACTCGATGCCGTCCGCGAGGGTGAACGCGATCTCCTGCGCGGGCGACGCGCCCGCCTCGGCCATGTGGTAGCCGGAGATCGAGATCGTGTTCCACTTCGGGATCTCGGCCCGGCAGTACTTGAAGATGTCCGCGATCAGCCGCAGGGACGGTTTCGGCGGGAAGATGTACGTGCCCCGCGCGATGTACTCCTTCAGCACGTCGTTCTGGATCGTGCCGGTGAGCCGGTCGGCCGGTACGCCCTGCTCCTCGGCGACCAGTTGGTACAGGAGCAGCAGGACCGCGGCGGGCGCGTTGATCGTCATCGACGTGGACACCTTGTCCAGCGGGATGCCGCCGAACAGCACCCGCATGTCGTCGACCGAGTCGATGGCGACGCCCACCTTGCCGACCTCGCCGTGCGCGATCGGGGCGTCGGAGTCGTGGCCCATCTGGGTGGGCAGGTCGAAGGCGACCGACAGACCCATGGTGCCGTTGGCGATCAGCTGCTGGTAGCGGGCGTTGGACTCCGTCGCCGTGCCGAAACCGGCGTACTGGCGCATCGTCCAGGGCCGTCCGGTGTACATCGTCGGGTACACGCCCCGGGTGAAGGGTACGCCCCGGCTCGCCCAGTTTCTCGGCCGGGCCCCAGCCTTCGAGGGCCTCCGGGCCGTAGACCGGTTCGATGGGCAGTCCACTCTCGGTGGACCGGGCACTGCCCGACTCGCGCGCCATGGTGTGATGCCTCCCGCTGAGCGGCGTTGCTCGACTTGCTCGCCCGGTACCCGTCAGTACGGCCGACCCTTCGACGGACTGTAGCGGTGCGTGTGCGGCCCGGTGGAGGGGCGCGGCCTGGGACCTTCCTCACAGCCTCGGTGGGACCCCGCTCACAGTCCCGCCTCGGCGGTCGTCGCCTTCCGGTCACTCACCACCATGCCCCCTTGTTCGCCGGCGGTCACGTCCGGGGAACATCTCAGGTGACGGCCGGCGGGGCCCGGCCGACGAGACGACGGGGGCTGGTGTGCGGAGTACGGGCATGGGGCGGAAGGAAATCGCGGGTCTCGCGGCGCTGGCCGCCCTGACGGCGGGTGCGGCCGGCTGTACGGTGCAGCCGGCGGGGGCCGGCGGGAAGGGCGGGTCGCCGGTACGGATCGAGGTGCCGAGCCGGACACCGTCCGCGCCGGCACCCCAGTCCACGGCCTCGCGGCCGTCACCGGCTCCGGGCGCCCCCAGGACGTCTGCCACTCCTCCCCGCGCCCCGGCGCCGCGTGTGCTGTGGTCGCCCGGTGACACCGGGCGGGACGTGCGCGAACTCCAGGCCCGGCTGCGGCAGGCCGCCTGGATCTTCGAGGGGCCGACGGGAACGTACGACGACGCGACGGCGAAGGCGGTCCGGGGTTTCCAGGGCAAGCGCGGACTGCCGGGGACCGGGGTGACGGACTCCGTCACCTGGCAGCGGCTGGTCGGCATGACGCGTGAACCGGGCAGGTGGGAGCTGTATCTGATGGGCGGCCAGCCGGCCGACGCGCCCGACCCGCGCTGCCTGACCGGCCGGGTGCTGTGCATCAGCAAGTCGAGCCGCACCCTGCGCTGGATGATCGACGGGCGGACGGTGGAAACGATGGCGGTCCGCTTCGGTTCCGAGTACACACCGACCCGTGAGGGTGTGTTCCAGGTCTACTGGAAGTCCCGCCACCATGTGTCCACGCTCTACGACTCGCCGATGCCGTACGCCATGTTCTTCAGCGGCGGCCAGGCCGTGCACTTCTCGGCCGACTTCGCCGCCCGGGGATACGGCGGTGCCTCGCACGGCTGCGTGAACGTACGGGACGAGGACGCCGTCGCCCGGCTGTACGGACAGGTGCGCAACGGCGACAAGGTCGTCGTGCACTGGTGAGAGAAGGCGCGGGCGGGACCGGGGAACGTGTCCCGCCCGCGCCGAGGTGCACGAGCCGTGGGTACGGGGGAACCCCGGCTCAGTGCGACAGCCGATGACCAGTCGGCTCACTCAGTACTGCGCCGCACGCGCCGAAAGTGTCACACCCGTCGGGGAGGACATCTCGGCGTTCGACAACGGTGCGGGTCAGGGGCGGTGTCATGGGCTGTTGCCGTCGCTGGTGTCGTCACCGTCGCCGTTGTCGCCCTGGTCACCCTGGTCGCTCTCTTCGCCCTGGTCGCCGTCCTCGTCCTCGTCCTTGTCCTTGTCCTTGTCCTTGTCCTTGGCCTCGTCGTAGTCGCCCTTCGTCGGGCTGTCGCCGCCGTTGCCCTGGTCGCCGCCGTCGGACTGGCTCCGGCCCTTCTGCCCCTTGTTCTTGCCCTTGCCCTTGCCCTTGCCGTTGCCCTGTCCGCCGCCGTTGCCGTTGCCGTCGCCGCCGCCGTTGCCCGGGTGGGCGTACTCCTCGGCGCCGGAGGTACCGGAGGTGCCCGGCGTGCCCGATCCGCCGGACGGGTCCGGCCTGGACAGCACGCCCTCGCAGTACGTGCCGATCCGGGAGGAGCCGCCCGCCGCGTTCTCGAGGACATGCCGGCGCTCGCCGTTCAGCTTCCCGCCGTCGCGCCAGGCACGGCAGGACGCGGCGAGCTGCTTCCAGCCGCGCCCGGATCGGGCCGTGTTCTTCCCCGTGTCCGTGTCGTTCTCGCCCGGCGCACCCGATCCTCCGGTGTCCGTCCCGCTGTCGGCCGTACCGGCCGCGCCGTCCGGACGCTCCCCTCGGGGTCACCCCGCCCGGCGCGCCGCCCTTCGGGGGAGGTGAGATCAGTGGCCGCTCGGGGTGCGTACCGGAGGCGGAGGCGGCCGGGTCGGTCCCGGAGCCGCCGGACGGGCCGGACAGGACTCCGGTCCCGGCCAGGACGGCCGCGCCGCCGACCATGCCGACGACCAGCGCGGCGGCCAGTCCGAGGCGCAGGGGCGGGGTCCGCGGGGTCCGTCCGGGGTTCCGGAACGATCTCCGCGCGGGGTGCCGATACGGAAGAGACCGACGTCGGAGGGCCGCGTTCCGGCCGGCCGGGCCGTGTCGGGGGCCGCCTCCGTCCGTCCCCCTCTTCCTCCCGGACCTTGCGGAAGGCGGCCAGGGCGGCCGCCTCTCCGGGGAGTTCCCCGCCGTCCGCCGGGGGCGGGGCGGAGAGCGCGCGCAGTGTTCCGGCGAGCCGTCGGGCCTGGTCGCGGGCGGCGGGGTCGACGGCTTCGGGGGCTCTCCGCTCAGTAAGCGCTCCGCTGCCTCGCGGTCCAGCCACCTGTACTGCTCGTCGGCCATCACATGTCCTTCTGCGTCCGCGCTCGCATCCGCGTCACACTCGCGGACGTCACCGTACGACGGCGGGGCGCTCGCTGGGGAGGAAGGGCGCCGAGCCCGCCGCCGGATTCCGGATGGCCCTCCGGATCACCGCCGAGCAACTCCCCCAGCCGTTTCAGACCCCGGTGCGCGGCCGTCCGTACGGCACCCGGACGCTTGCCCAGCGTCTCGGCGGCGGACTTGGCGTCGAGGCCCACCACCACCCGCAGGACGACGGCCTCGGCCTGGTCCTGCGGCAGCCGGGAGATGAGGGAGAACGCCCCGTCGGTGGCCAGCGCCTCGATGGCCTCCCCGCGGTGTCGGACTCTCCGGCCCGCCCGGTCAGCTCGGTCTCATCGCCGCCGATCGCGGGACGGCGCCCGCGCATCCTGATGTGGTCCAGCGCCCGGTTGCGGGCGATCCGGGCCGCCCAGCCGCGGAACCGGTCCGCGTCCCCGGTGAAACGCTCCAGGTCGCGGGCGATCTGCAGCCACGCCTCGGACGTCACGTCCTCCGCGTCGGGCTCGCCCACCAGCGTCCGCACATATCCCAGCAGCCGCGGATGCACCGCGCGGTACACAGTCCGGAACGCGGTCTCGTCCCCGTCCTGTGCCGCACGCACCGCGGCGGTCAGCTCCGCGTCGTCCCCCAGCACACGCGCGCGCCCTTCTGCGCCTGAACCGGCGCCGCTCTCGCGGGCCGGGTTGCTCGCCGTCGTGGTTGCTCAATTCGTGGTTGCGGTTTCCGGCCTTGGGTGGTTCGTGGTCAATGTCCGCCGCGGCCTGGCGCGAAAGGCACGTTACGGCCTGAATCCTCTCCCCGTCCACGTTCGTCAAAGATGCAATTAACCCGTGACACAGGGGTGTGACAGAAACCGCGCGCATGGCGCTGTAGGAAGTACGGGCCGCCGCGCGGCCCGTGCCGCGCGACGGCCGGGGCCTCTCCTGTGGGGGTGGCGGCCTCGGCCGTTGCTTCGCGGTCCTCCGGCACCGCGGTGCCGGACGCGGCGCGGAGCGGGACGGACGCCGTGCCGTCAGCTTCGCTGGAAGAACTCCACCTCCGCCAGGGCCAGATGACGCCCCTCCGTCAGACCGGCGGGGAACCCAGAGTCAGGCGGACCGACTTCGCGTCGCTGATGCCGGTGGAGACGGTCTGCGGGCCGGGCTTGTCGCTGAGGGTGATCTCCTTGCGGTGCCTGGTGCCGTCCTCGGCGGTCACCTCCAGGTCCACCTGGAGCGCGCGGCCCTGACGGGCGTACGCCTCGGGGAGGTGGAGGCGCCGTTGGTGATGATCAGGTCGACCAGGCGGAACGGCTTGCGGAACGTGTAGGTCACCGAGGCGCCCGGTCCGGGTGCGCCCCAGTAGCGGTCGTTGAGCCCGTCCGTGGTGTCCGTGGCCGGATGTCCGCGCACCGCCGCGCTCGCCTCGACACCGGCCGGGGTGATGGGGGTGGCCTTGCCGAGTTTGTCCCGGGTGTCCTCGATCAGGGCCCGTCCGGCCGGCAGCAGCAGGAAACCCGCAGCGCACAGGGCCAGCACCACGGCCAGGATCACGGCGAACCGGAATCCCGATCCCGACCCGGTCCGCCGGCGCCGCCGGAACGGCCACACCGTCCGCCACCACGGCAGGGGGACGGGCTTCTCGGCGGGCCTCAGCTCGGCCGCACAGCGCCGGCAGAACCGCCGCTCGGGCCGGTTGACCGTCCCGCACACGGGACACGCCCGGCCCACCACATCGCCCTCCTCGACGGCCGTGGGCCGGACGACGGGGCGGGCGGCCACCGGCTTCGCGGGGAGGACGGGGCCCACGGGGTCGGCCGCGGGGGCGGGGAGGGCGGTACGGCGGGAGGGGTGCCGGGACGGCCAAAGGGGCCGTGGGCGCGGGCGGTGCGGGAGGCGCCGGGGCGGCCGGTGAGGGGGTGTCGGGGGTCTGCCCCGCCCCGGGCTCGGCGGCAGCCGGACGAGCGGCCCGCCGACCGGGAGCGGCCGGCGGGAGCGACCGCGCCGAGGCCGCCGGACCCGTCGGCTCCGCCGCCGGGGCATCGGCGGGTGCCGGGTCCGCCCCGGGCTCCCCGGCGGCCGGGCGGCCCGGAACGGCGGAGGGCTCCGCGGGCGCCGTACCCGCCGAAGCCGTCGCACCGCTCGGCGCGGGTGGGGTGTCCGACCAGCCCAGGTACGTACCGCAGTTGCCGCAGAAGTCGTCCGTGGGGTCGTTGGACGCTCCGCAGGCGGGACATGCGCGCATGCGTCAGGTTCCTTCCTCGGTGGGCGGGGCGAGGATCTCCACCCGGAACGCCGTGTGCACCGGGCTCATCGCCCGCACGATCTCGTGGACCCTGTCCACGTCCACCGCGCCGGCCGCCCGGACCCGTACCAGCACCTCGGCGGGCGGCTCGGGCGGCAGGCCGGAGGCGGCGGTGGACGACCACACCGCTCCTCCGTCGCCGGTCACCTCGGCGTCCACGCCGAGCGCCAGCCGCAGCGCCTCGACCAGTCCGCGCCGGGTGCCGCGCCACCGGTGCAGCTCCACCGCGCGGGCGACGGCCTCGCGGCGCCGTTCCACCGGCCACCGCGGGTCGTCGGCGGCGCCCACCCAGGACGCCAGCCACACCAGGAAGTCGACCGGCGCCACCCGCGGGTCGAGGTAGGCGGGCAGGTTGTCGAGGGTGGAGAACACCGGGGCGAGGACCGTGTCGAGCCCCGCCGTGAACCGCTGCGCGAAGTCGTCGTCGGCGTACAGCGCGGGGAGCTGACCGCCGATCGGGTACCGGCTCGGCAGGCCGGGTATCGCGGCGCGGCTCATCCCCGGCCCTCCGCCCCGGCCGCCGTGACGACCACCTGGTGCTGGTACGAGAAGACGAGCGCGCCCGCCGCCAGGTCGACGCGGTCCGTGGGGGTGCCGCGCCGGCCGGTGACGGGGTCGGCGGGGAACAGCCTGACCTCCTCGACCAGGGCGTTGCCGGTGGCGTGTTGCAGCACGCCGAAGATCTCGCCGTACTGGACGGGCCGCCCGAACGGCCAGCCGGTGCTGTCCGGGCCGCCGGTGAGCGGGTTGAGGTGGGCGTAGAGCGCGTCGAGGGCGGCGGCGCGGACCCGGTCGGTGTCGCCGGGGGCCGCGGACAGCCGGGCCACGACGGTGACGCCCTGGTAGACCGGCGGCTCCACGACGAGCCGGGTGCCGATCAGCCGCCGTTCGTCGAGGCTCGCGGTGATCGCCGCGAGCACCTGGTCGGAGGATGAGCTGCTCCAGGCGCAGCCGGTCGTCGCCCTCGTCGGCCACCGCGTCCGGCACCACCAGGACCCGTACCGCACCGGGCGCGTCGGCGGCCGGGAGACAGCGCACCCGGCGTACCGAGGGCGCTGCCTGGCGGCTGATGATCTCGTGGTCCTCGGCGGTCACCGCCCGGTCCTGCATACGGAGTGCCTCCGGGGCACGCCGCCGGGCGTTGTCGACGGTCTCCCCGGCCACCCCGCCGCGTGCCGCTTCCCGGTTGGTGACCTGGGCGATGTACGGCACGGAGCTGAGCAGGACGGAGATCGCGCCGCGTGCCACGTTGCCGGCGGGCCCGCCGCCGGTGCGGTAGCGGGCCACCCGTACGCGCGCGCCCTTGGGCGGTACGGCGCCGCACTGGCGCAGGGTGCCGTCGGGTTCGCGCAGGGCCGGCGGGAAGAGGAACTCGCCGCTGGTGGCGTCCACCCTGACGTGCCGGTCGGCGGGCCCGGACCGGCCGAAGTGCTCGACCACGTCCCAGCGTTGCCATCCGTCGTCGGTGGAGACCTCGACCACGGGCGGCCCGGCGTCGAGGAGGACCGGCGGGCGGCCGAGCCGGAAGGTCTGTCCGGCGACGCCCTCGGAGGTGCCGAGCGGTACGTCGGTGACGGTCTCGGCGTGTTCGACGGCCATGGTGCCGCCGACGGTGAACACCGCCGCCTCGCGCACGGTCGGGGACTCCGAGTAGAACGGCTGGTCCGGCTCCGCCTCGGTGACCCGGCAGCGCAGCCAGCCGGCGCGGGTGCCGCCGATGACCGACGCGGTGTGCCCGGCGGGTACGTACACGATGATCTCGCCGGGACGGTTGAGGCCGCCGGTGGTGTCGGGGCCGGTCTCGCAAGGCCGCCAACTCCCGCCGTCCCAGGCCTCCCACACCAGCGGGGCTGGCGCGGGTCGACGCCGATGCCCTCGACGCGGCTGTCCAGGCGTACGGCGACGATGCAGCGCGGCACCGCCGTGGGCAGGCCGAACAGCAGCGCGTCGCCGGGCTCCGGCCGGGTCTGGAAGCAGGGGATGTCGAGGCCGTCGGCGAGCATGCCGGTGCGGTCGCTCTGCTCGCCGGTCTTCGGCGCGGTGACCAGGCGGATCAGTTCGCTGGGCAGGACGCGCAGTTCACCGGTGGTGGTGAAGACGACGGGTTCGCCGGACTCGCCGCGCGCGGTGGTCACCTCGGTGCCCGGGGGCAGGGCGACCGTGTCCGACTGCGGCGCGGAGAGCCAGAAGTCGACGTCGGCGGCGGCCGCCGTCGGCGGGAACAGGCGGATGCCCAACAGGTCGAGGAACGCGGTGTAGTTCTTGTCCGGGACCCGGTTGAGCCGGTACAGCAGCTGGTCCACGAGGTAGGCGAACGTCTCGATGAGGGTGACGCCCGGGTCGGAGACGTTGTGGTCGGTCCATTCGGGGCGCGCCGGCGCACGTAGCGCTTGGCCTCGTCGACGAGTTGCTGGAACCGCCGGTCGTCCAGGTTCGGGGAGGGCAGGGCCATCAGTCCGCGCCCGCTTCCTCGGCCCCTCCTCGGAGGGGATCGTGTAGAAGGGAAAGACCAGGTTGCGCCGGTCGTTGGTGGATCGCAGGGTGTAGTGCACGTCGATGTAGAGGGTGCCGTCCTCGACGGCGTCGAAGGCGACGACGACGTCGTCCACGGCGATCCTCGGCTCCCACCGCTCCAGGGCCTCGCGCACCCGCTGCGCGATCCGTCCGGCGGTGGCGCCGTCGCCGGGGGCGAAGACGTAGTCGTGGATGCCGCAGCCGAACTCGGGGCGCATGGGGCGTTCGCCGGGCGCGGTGCCGAGGACCAGCCGGATGGCCTCCTCGATCTCCCGTTCCCGTTCGACCAGGGCGATCCCGCCGGTGGGTCCGACCCGCAGCGGGAAGCCCCAGCCGCGGCCGATGAACCGCTCGCTCACACGGCACCGCCGATCACGACGTTCAGGGCGCCGGGCAGGACGGTAGCGCCGCACGCGGTCCGGTCGCGGGCCCGCGCGGCCGGGAGTCCGCCGATCAGGACCGGTCCCGAGGTGAGCCCGGCCGGGCTGGGCAGGATCACGTTGGCGGGCCCCATGAGCACGTGCGGGGGCACCACGCAGACGTGCAGGCTGCCCACGACGGCGGCGGGCCGGCCGCCGATCAGGACGGTCGCCACCGACCGCGCGGCGGCGGGCGGCGGGGTGGTGATCCGGCCGCCGTGGTCGGTGGGGTCACCGGTACGGGCTGCGGCTGGCATGCGGCTCTCCTCGGAGGGTGTCGGAAAGGGGCGGCGGGCGGGGTCAGTTGATGCGGATGAGCTTGGCCTTGAGGACGCCGAGGAGTCCGCCGTCGACGGTGACGCCCGTACCGCCGGTGACGTTCACGTTGCGGCCGCCGATCGTCACGTCGACCCGGCCCTGGATGTCGACGTTGCGGCCCGACACGCTCACGTCGCCGCGTCCCGCGTCCAGGGTGATGCCCTTCCTGTCGAGCACGACGGAGCTGAGGGGCTGCCGGGCCGTGCCCTTGCCGGAGTACACGGTCAGTTCGATCCGGTCCCGGCGGTCGTCGAGGAACACCTCCATGTGCTCGTCGGCGGTGAGCAGCCGTACGCCCGAGCGGCCGGGCGCCCGCGCGTCCAGCAGTTCCACACGGTGGCCCGAACGCGACACGACGGAACGGCGGTTGACCTTGCCGGTGGTCCTGTCGATCAGCGGGACGTCGTGCGGCGAGGGCTTGTCCACGCCGTTGTAGAGGCCGCCGATGACGTACGGGCTGTCCAGCAGGCCCTGTTCGAAGCCGACCAGCACCTCGTCGTTGACCTCGGGGCTCATCACTCCCCGCCGCCCTTGCCGCCCCACTGCACGCTGCGCACCCAGTCGGTGACATAGGTGTCGTCCAGCCAGGGGAACGTGAGCTTGACCGCGCCGCTCTCGGCCCCGCCCGGCTCGCGCACGTCGGTGACCACGCCGATCGCGAGACCGGGGATGCGCGGGCCCCGGGAGGGGCGTTGGCACCGGTGACCAGGCCGGTGAGGGAGCGGTCCGGGCTGGCGCTCACCCACACCGTCGTACGGTAGCCGCCGTGCGGTTCGAGGACGTGCTGCACGGCCGTCGCCGTGTACTTGCCGGTGAAGGCCTGCCCGACGTTGCCGAGCGCCACCGGCCGGCCCGCCCGCAGCTTCGGATTGCCCTCCGCCAGCACCTCCAGCTCGCCGAAGCCCGCACTCACCTGGCCGGCCACCGCGTCCGCGACCGCCTTCGTCTCCGCCTGGGTGCGGTACGGGGTGTCGGTGACCGTCAGTTTCGCCTTCCCGAACCGGGCGGCGAGCGCCGGGCTCAGCCCCGGCGCCACCGCGTCGCTGTCCACCGACGGCCGGGCGGCCACCAGGGGCCGCTTCGTGGTGACGTCCCAGCCGCGCACCTCCACCTGCTGCGCCCCGTCCGCCGCCGACAGGGAGGCCCGCAGCGCCAGCAGATTCCGCCCGTACTCCAGAACCATCGGATCGCGGGTGGCCGACGTGGACGGCGCGGGCGCGCCGGACGCCTTCTCCGGCGTGGTGAACTGCAGCAGCCCCTGGTCGTCGACGCGCACCTGCGCGCCGCTCTCGGCGGCCAGGAACTGCAGGAAGTCCCAGTCGGACACGTTCGCCTGCGAGAGCTGCTGGTAGGTGACCGGCGCCGCCTGCACGGTGCCGACGGCCAGCCCCGCCCCGGCGGCCACCTTGCGGACGATGGCCGCCGCCGTCATGTTCCGGTACGCCACCACCTTCCGGCCGCGCTGGAGCCGGTGCGCCCGGGAGTAGGCGCGCACCACCGTGAACGAGCCGGTGCGGTCCCGGTCCAGCTCCAGGGCCGTCACCTCGCCGCTGAACAGCCGCTCGCGCGCCTGCCCGGACACGGTCACCACCGACACCCTCAGCGGGGTGCCGATGGTGATGCCGGTCTTCCGCAGGAACTCGTGGTCGGGGTCGCGGAAGGTGAGCACCGCGGCGTCCGGCAGGCCCACGTTCTCGTCCACCACACAATTCACGAGCTGGGCGGCCCAGATGGGCGGCAGTTCGGCGGGGGTCTCCACGATCGGGTCGGCCGCGAAGGACCGGCCGCCCCGTTCCACGGCTGTGCTCACTGTTCCTCCTCGCCGTCCGCGTCCCGCAGCCCCGGCACCACCAGTTCGGTGCCGGGTTCGAGGGCCATCGGGTCGTCGATCCGGTTCGCCTCGGCGATGACCCGCCAGGCCGTCGCGTCGCCGTACTCCCGCCAGGCCAGCAGGGCGAGGCTGTCGCCCGCCACGACGGTGTGCGTTCTGCGGGCGGTGCGGGCGCCGGAGGTCGGGTTCTGGCCCGGCGGGTCGACGCTGGCCTCCTCGATCGACAGCCGGCAGGTGGCCCGCAGCGGCTTCCCGTCCACGTCGAACAGCGAGTACGACACCGACAGACTGGAGAGCACCCCGTCGAACGAGGTCGTCCGCGCGGTCCCCCACTCGAACCGCACCCACGGGCTGGCCGGCTTCTTGCGGCCGAGGCTCGCCGGGGTCGGCACACACGCCTTCATCAGCTTCTCCACCGCCTGCTCCACGGAGTCGTCGTGCCGGGCGGTGGCGTCCAGGAACACTTCCAGGGACAGTGTGCGCGGACCGCTGCCGACGAACTCGGGCAGTGCCGACTGCCCCGCCATCCGGGACGGGGTGCGCCGCCACTCGGTGGTCTTCTGCAACTCCAGGGTGTTCGGGTTGAACTGCAGGTTCAGCCGCGCGATCGTCCCGCCCGGCTTCGCGCCGACGGAGGTCGGGGGCTCCTTCAGCGTGAGCTGGGCCCTGGCCCGACTGGACCGGGACATCGTGGACATGCCGGGACTTCCTTTCGGGCGGGGTGCGGCGGGTCAGGAGGGGCGCAGGCCCTCGTGGGCGATCTCCAGCGTCTCGAGGGCGGCCTGCGAGCTGCTCGGGTCGAAGGACGGGCCCTGCCAGCGCACCGGCACGATCCCGAACACCTGCCAGCTGATGATCCGGCTGAGGTCCGGCTTCAGCGCCACGATCTCGCCGTCCTTGGGCTCCACCCGCCGCAGCGTCTCGTCCAGCCAGCGGCCGATCTTCGCCGTGTCGGCGGTGACCGGCCGGGTGAGCGTGATGTTCGACCAGGTGACACGGCCGGGCAGCTGCCAGGAGAAGCCGTTGTTGCCGCCCTCGGCGTAGCTCTCGATCTCCACCTCGGCGCCCATGCCGGAGCAGGTGTTGAAGGCGCCCAGGTCGTTGCCGCCGATCGTGAGCCGGAAGAACACGCTGCTCGCGAAGATGTTGTCGCTCATCCGTCGGTCATCCGTCCGTCATCCGTCCGTCATCCGTTCCGTCATCCGTTCCGTCATCCGTTCCGTGCCCTCAGCGGCGACCGTCGTAGGGGCGGCCCGTGCGTTCCCGGCCGCGCCGCAGTTCGGTGCGCAGCAGGCGGGCCAGGGGTCGAGCAGACGGCGCGCGAGGTCGTCGAGATCGGCGCCGGGGGTTTGCGGGTTGTCCGCCGTGTGGGTGGGCTGCTTGGGGGCTTGACGGGGGTGGCCAGGTCGCCGGCGGGCGAGACGGGAGCGGTGGGGCGGGACTTGGGCGGTACGCCCTTGGGTACGGCGAGGTCACCGGCGGGATGCGTGTCGCGCTGGACGGGGGTGCGGCCGGGCGGCCGGTCAGCGTCCTCGGGCGGACCACGGGGGACGGTGCAGGGGCGGACGGGGGGTGGGCGAGGGGGGCCGTCTGGAGGGTGGTCACGGGGAGGGGGCGGACGGGGGGCGTCGTCGTGGCGGGGGTGGGGCGGGGTGGGGCGGGGGTGACTACGGGGGTGGGGCGGGGGGTGTGTGCGGTGGGGGTGGGGTGGTGCGGTGTCGCGGGGCGGGCGGGGGTGTTGGTGGGGGTGTCGGTGTGCGGCGCGGAGGCGGCGGGGGCTGCGGTCCAGCGTGCGGCTACGACGGGGCGGCGCGTGCCGGTACGGGACGTGGCGGGGGTGTCGCGGCCTCGGGGGCGCGGGTGCTGAGGGTGAGAGGGCGGGCGGGGAGCAGCGTGAGGGTGCGGGGGCCGCGCTCGGACCGCTCGTCGTGGTGGGGGCGGGCGTGGTGGGCGCGGCCACGGCAGGGCTTATGGCGCGGGCGACGACGAGGGGGCCGGTCCTGCTGCTGGTCCGGGGACGCCGATGTTCGTACGACGGTGTCGGGCGGGCTCTCCGATGCCTTGGCCTGATTCGGCATCACCCATGGCGTGGACGGTCCGTCGGCGTGCCGGTCGGGGGAACCGGTGACGGGCTGACCGGGGTGGTCGGGTCCTGCGCGAGGCTGCGCTGGACGGCGGATGTGCCCAGCAGGGGTGGCTGTCGGGCGGTGGGTTCGGTCGGCGCTGGGGGTAGCGCGGGCAGGGGGCGCCGAGGCCGCCCCGGGTGCGGGCGCCTGTGTGACGGGGAGTCGAACTCGGGTTCTGGGTAGGGCTGTTGAGGGCGGACCCGTCCTCGTTCTGGCGTTGAACCACGGGAAGCCCGGCGGCGGGTTCGGGTGTCTGCTGCGCCAACGGTTGCGCCGTGGGCGGCAGTTCGGTCAGGGGGCTCCCAGTGGTGGACGAACGCCGGTTCGCTGGACGGGGTTCTGTGGCGCGGGCGGTGCGGCTGAGGTCGGGGGCCACTCGCCGGCGTTTGCCGGGTGCCGCTGCGCCCACCCTCCCCACTCTCGGCTTCGCTCGAGCGGGGGACCCCATCGCCCCAGCGGCACGATTGCCCGCAGCCGCGGCGTTGCCCGCAGTTGCGGTGATATCCACAGTCGCGGCGTTGCCCACCCGTGCCGCCCCAGCGGCACGATTGCCCGCAGCCGCGGCGAGGTCGGCAGTTGCGGTGATGTCCGCAGTCGGGGCGTTGCCCGCAGTTGCGGGAGGTTTGGAGCGGGTCGGTGCTGGGGCGAGGGCGACCACGCGGCGTACGGGGTCGGTGACGCGGCGGGCGGCCGTCAGCCGGGGCTCACCGGATGCGGTTGGGTGACCGGACGGGAGCGCTCGGGGGCCGGGACTGCCGGCCGCCGCTCGGTTCGGGCGCCGTCTCCGTGGTGGTGCGCCGCACGAACGGGGTCCGTGAGGAGGCCGACGTACCACCGGGGACCACGGAGACGCGTCGTACGAGTGGAACGGGCGAAGTGGTCGGCGGGCGGCCGGAATCGGAAGGTTCCATCACCGGAGTGCCGTTGTCCGATGTCACGGCTCGCTGCACAGCGGGAGACTGCGAGGAGAGCACGGCAGGGGACGTCGTGGACGTGAGGCCACGGGACGTCGCCGGGACGCCGCTGTCCGGAGTGCCGTGGGAGCCGTGGGAGCCGTCGGCGGAACGGGCCACCACAGGCGCACCGGAACCCGTCGCCCGCGCACCACCCGATCCACCACGGGACGCTTCGGCACCCGAGGACACCCGGCCGGACGTCTCCCCACCGGAGGCCCCAGCGCCGGAAGGCGCCGAGCCGGACGCCCCTGAGCGCGAGGGGGCCGGACCGGTCATCCCCGTGCCGGAATCCCCGGAACCCGAAGACACCCGGCCGGACGACCCCGTACCGGAAGACCCGGACCCCGAAGACACCGAACCCGACCGCCCCGTACCGGAAGACCCGGACCCCGAAGACACCGAACCCGACCACCCCGTACCGGAAGACCCGGAGTTCGAGGTCCTGGGCCGCGGGGAGCCGGACCGGACGGACCCGCATTCGAAGACCCGGACCCCGAAGGCGCCGGACCGGATCGTGCCGTACCGGAGCCCGTGGACCCGGATCGTGAGGTTCCGGGGGCGAGGGTGCCGTCCCCGAAGGCGCCCGGCCGGACGCGCGCGCCCGGTGGGCGACCGGAGTCGCCGGGGCGTGCTGTCCGCGCGGGGCGTCGTGTCCGGTCGTACCGGATGTGGTCGTACCGGTTGCGGTCGTGGCGCGCTCTGCGCGTCGGCCTCCGGTCCGTCCCCTCCCTCCACACCGCGCGGAGCAGCAGTGGTCCCCCGCCGGTGCCGGTGGCCCGTGGGGTGGCCGGGCGGGTGACTCCCCGCACCATCCCCGTCGGGGCGTCGGGGAGCAGGGCGTGGCCGAGGCCTTGGTCGAAGGTCGGGTTCTGCCAGGCGGCGAGGCCCGCGCGGAAGGTGAGGCCGTCACTCACGGCCAGCGGGGCACGGGAGACGGTGAGCGGAGGCGCGGTGGTGCGGCGCCAGCCGCCGTCCCAGTCTGCGGGCACGACGGCGGCCGGGACGTCGTCCGCGTCCCGGTCCGCGCCCGCCGGCCGGGACGGCGGGGGCGCTCCGCGGTCCGGCGGCGCAGCCTGTCCCGCCATGCCATGTGCTCAACCGCCTTCGTTCATGCGCGTGTTGATCCGGGCGATCTCGGCCACCCACTGCTGCCGTTCGCCGTGGGTGAGGTCGAGGATCTCCTCGCGCCCCCAGTGGAAGTGGTAGGCGACGTACGCGATCTCCTCCCGCAGCCGGGGAAGCGCGTACGTCACGATTCCCCAGGCGCCCACCCGAGAGGTCGACCTCGAAGGCGCCCTCGCAGTGCGGGCAGGTCACCGCCGCGCGGGTGTGGCCCTCGCTGTTGACCCGGCGGTAGAAGTCCTGGAGGAAGGCGACGTCGGTGGCGTACATCCGCTCCACGACCCCGGCGTGCACATCGGTGATGCCGCCGAGCCGGGTGATCACCTGGCTGAGCAGCACCACACTCAGATACGCCGGGTTCTCCTTGACCCGCAGATCGATCTGGGGCCGCAGTTCGTCGCGGGCGGTGGCCAGGCGCATCGTGCCGTGCCGGTGCACCGTGCCCTCGTCGTCGACATAGCCGCGCGGCAGTTCGAACTCGAACTCGGTGCGCAGCCCGTGGTCCTCCCGGCGCGGCGGGGCGGCCGCGGCCGGGGGTCCGCCGCCGTCTGCTCCGACGCCGGGGCGGGTGCCGTCGCCTGGAGGAGTTCCTCCAGGTTGCCCGCCGTCACCGTACGACGCCTCATTCGACGACGATCTCCTCGAACACGATCGTGACGGACTCGGTGGCCGGGGAGGACTCGCCCGCCTTGAGCGACGGGCCCTCCCACTTGGAGGCCCAGCCCTGGAGCAGCTGGATACGGCGGACCGTGTTGCCCTCGGTGTCCTTGATCTCGATGGTGAGGTTCTGGCGGGCGGAGTTCACGGCCCCGTTGTTCAGGGTCTCCTTGATCCACTTGGTGAACTCGCTGCTCTGGTCGAGTCCCCGGGTGATCGTGATCTCGCCGGCCTGCCGGGCACCCGGCTGCTTGCGGATGATCTGCTTGCCCTCGGAGGTCACCTGCTTGACCTCGACGACATCCTCCTCGACGGTGAACCCGCTGATCTCCTGGATCGACTCGACCAGGTATCCGCCGAGCTGCACGCCGAAGACGTGGGTGGAAAGAGCGTCGCCCGTTGCCATGGCTGTCTGTCAACCTTTCCTTGCGGACCCGCGGGTCACTCGTCGATGAGGCTGGTGGTGTCGGAGAACTGGGCCAGCCGGAACACCACGAACTCCGCGGGCTTGACCGGCGCGACGCCGATCTCGCAGACGACCCGGCCCTGGTCGATGGACTCCTGCGGGTTGTTGTCGCGGTCGCACTTCACGTAGAACGCCTCTTCGGCGGTGCGGCCGAACAGGGCGCCCCGGCGCCATTCCTCCTGGAGGAACGCGGTGACGTTGCGGCGGATGCTCGACCACAGGCGGTCGTCGTTCGGCTCGAACACCACCCACTGGGTGCCGAGCAGGATGGATTCCTCCAGGTAGTTGAACAGGCGGCGCACGTTCAGATAGCGCCAGGCCGGGTCGGAGGAGAGGGTGCGGGCGCCCCAGATGCGGATGCCGCGGCCGGGGAAGGCGCGGACGCAGTTCACGCCGATGGGGTTGAGGATGTCCTGCTCGCCCTTGCTGAGCCGCAGTTCCAGGTCGACCGCGCCGCGGATGACCTCGTTGGCGGGGGCCTTGTGCACACCGCGTTCGGCGTCGCTGCGGGCCCACACGCCGGCGACGTGGCCGCTCGGCGGGACGGTGGTGTTACGGCCGAGGGCCGGGTCGAAGACCCGCACCCACGGGTAGTACAGGGTGGCGTAGCGGGAGTCGTAGCCGGCCTCGTCGTTGCGCCAGGTGCGGACCTGCTGGGCGGAGAGGCCGGGCGGGAGTCGAGCACGGCGACCCGGTCGCCCATCTGCTCGCAGTGCGAGATGACGGCGAGCTGCACGGTGCGTACGCCCTCGGCGTCGATGTCACCGCGCTGGTAGGCGCCCATGAGGTCCGGCACCGCGACCATGGTGATCTCGTCGATGGTCTCGAGCCCGCCGAACCCGGTGCGGGCGCCCGCGTCGCCGACGTACTCGGCGGGGTCGAGGCGGACGGCGGTCGCGGCCGGGGCGGCGGGGGCGTCGGGGACCGCCACCGTGCCCGCGGCGGGCTTGGCCGGGCCGGCGCCGCGCTGCTCGGTGACCTCGATCAGTTCGGAGGCGCGGGTCTGGGTGACCAGGTAGCCCTTGACGTTCTTGCGGGTGGAGGCCTCGTACGTCTCCACCACCTGCTCGCCGCGGCGGACCAGGACCTTGAAGCGGTCCTCGGGCGGGTTCTCGCCGTCCGCGTCGGCGACCTCCACCGACACCCCGGTGACGCCGGGCTTCGCCGCGATCAGGAAGCCGCCGAGTTCCACGGGCTGTACGGCCCTGTCGCCCCCGCGCTGCCTGCCGTCGCCGTTGCCGGCCGCCGGGGCCGAGGTGTCCTCGGCGGACCCGCCGACGCGCACCACGTACGCGGCGCCGCCGCCGTTGGAGAAGTAGCCGTAGACCGCGTGGGGCAGATAGGTGCCCTCGGTGAAGCCGCCGAAGAGCTGGGAGTACTGGTCCCAGCTGGTGACCAGTGTCGGGGCGTGGAACGGGCCCTTCTCGGCGAAGCCGACGAACGCGGCGACGGCCGTGCCGACCCCTTCGATCGGCCGGGCACCGGACTGCACCTCCTCCACGTACACGCCCGGGGTGAGGTACGTCGGCATGCTCGCTCCTTAACGTCCTTGCGGTCACCTGTGTCCAGGCCGAGTCTGCGCGGCGCCCCCAATGGGGCGGCAGGGACGCGGGGCCCTGAACAGGGGCAAGACCGCTGCCTTTCCGGGCGGCCGGACAGCCCCGGCGCCGCCCGGTGTTGCCCGCGCGCTGCCCGCACGGCTCTGGACGCGGCGGCCGTCCGCGCGGTCTGCTGGAGCGGCCGCGGAGGTGTACGGACGAGGAGGCACGTGGTGCAGACGCCCAAGCCGCGCACCGCGCGGGCCGGAGGAACCCGGCAGCGGGGGCGCGACGACCGGTCCCCGCCCCGCGGGAGACCTCCGCGAGCGCCACCGCGTTGCCGCCGCTCACCGCCGGCGCGCTGCGCGCCGCCCAGCGCGCGGCCGGCAACGCGGCCGTGACCCGTATGATCGCCCGCCGTGTCCGGCCCGCGCCCGCCCCGGAGCAGGGCGACACCGGGGTGAACGAGGTCCTGAGATCGGGCGGCACACCGCTCGCCGGACCGGTGCGCCAGGAGATGGAGGCCCGTTTCCGGGCCGACTTCTCCGCCGTACGACTGCACACCGGCCCCTCCGCCGCCCGCTCGGCCCGCGCCATCGGCGCCCGTGCCTACACCTCCGGCAGCCATGTCGTCCTCGGCGACGGCGGCGGCGACACACACCCTCGCCCATGAACTCACCCACGTCGTCCAGCAGCGCCAGGGCCCGGTCGCGGGCACGGACCACGGCAACGGCCTGCTCCTCAGCGACCCCGCCGACCGCTTCGAACGGGAGGCGGAGACGAACGCGCACCGGGTGATGGCGGGCCCCGCGCCCGTGCGGCGGGCCGAGGGGACACGGCGGCGCCCGCGTTCCGCGGCGCGGCGGTGATCCAGCGCAAGGGCACGGAGGAGCTCTCGGGCCAGTTGCCGGCCACCGGGGCCGGCGGCAATTCGCTGTCGTCCTTCCTCAAGTCCTTCTCGCGCGCTCCCGCCCAGGAGTCCCGGGAGCTGGCGGACATCCGCCAGGCCATCGCGGACTACGACCGTGATCCCAAGCGTGACCCCATGTACTGCGCGCAGCGGGTGGTCGGCCTGCTGCTGGCGGTCAGCGGCGCCGAGGAGAGCCTGGAAGGCAGGCCCGAACGGGAGACCGCGTCCGCCCGGACCTTCCTGACCGCCGCCCGCACGGCCCTGAAGGCCGAGAACGACCGGGTGACCGAACAGATAGGCCGGGACGCCGACTTCCCCGCGGCGGCCCGCGCCCCTTCGAGGCGATGACCGCGAACGGCATGCTCTGGAACGAGGAAGCCTGGGCCGACAGCGCCGTGGCGTTCGCCATGAGCGGGCCGAGCTACTTCCGCGAGCTGTCCGAGCTGAACCGGGCCGGTATGGCCAACGAGATCAGGACCCGTGGGCGCGACGACTGGGTGGGCGGTGTCGAACAGGCGCTGGCTGCCGCGCTGCGGCAGAGCGTGCTGGTCCACTACACCAAGGACGAGGAGCGCGCGGAGCAGCTGAAGCAGGCGGGCCACATCAAGTCGAAGACGGAGCTGCTGAAGGCGGACCCCGGGGCGCCGAACAACTCCGAGGGCTACGACACCCACGTACTCGCGAACGAGGGCTTCGTCTTCTTCTTCCTGGAGGCGCCCGGCAGCGAGTTCCGCGACACCCGGTTCGGAAAGGTCCGCTTCGAGATCCCGCTCGTGGACTCGCCGCTGGAGTCCCAGGGCTGGCTGATGCTCAGCGACTTCGCCCAGCGGGAGTATCCGACGATCAACGCCAGGCCCGCCGAGCCCGCGGTCACCAAGAGCGAGCTGGCCACCCGGCCGGAGAAGATGCCCGCCGAATTCGCGCTTCCCGTAAGGAGCTTCGACCTCGGAGCCGCCAAGGGGGCCATGGACTACGACAAGTTCGGGGAGCGACGGAGCATGGAACAGGACCCGATCCGGGCGAGTCAGATCCTCTTCTCCATGGCCCAGGCCGCCGCGGACGAGCACAGCACGATGACCTACGGATCCGGCGAACAGAAGAAGCAGTACAAGGAGCGGCTCCGCTCCAACACCTTCAGGGGCAAGGACATCATTCCCGGCCTGGTGGACCGCGCGGTATTGGAGATCATGCGTATGGAGGACGTCAACCCCGCGCTGGCGGAGCGGCTGAAGAACATGTCCGGCCAGGAACTGATGAGGTTCCTCCTCAAGGACCTGCTGCGTCCGCAGGCGATGCTGCCGGGCACCGTGGATCTCGCCAACGCCACGATGCGGGTCAAGTCCTGACCCCGGACCGGCCGCCTCACACCCCGGCCGCCTCCGCCGTATAGGGCCCGAACTCGCTCTCCAGGAGCAGCCGTCCGAGCTTGCGGTACTCCTGGGCGATCGCGGTCACCACCTGAGCCATGGTGAGCGGTTTGCCGGACTCGGCGGCGAGATAGGCCGCGGTGACCGCGCAGGCGCGGATGGAGCCGCCGGCGAGTTCGAAGCGGTCCGCGCAGAAGGCGAGGTCGAGGTCGTCGGAGCGGGGCAGCCGGTCGCCGAGGCACCGGTCCCACAGAGCGAGCCGTCTTCCGGCGTCCGGCATCGGGAAGTCCGCGACCACGTCCAGCCGGCGGGTGAACGCCTCGTCCAGGTTGGCCCGCAGATTGGTGGTCAGTACGGCGATCCCGTCGAACGACTCCATGCGCTGGAGCAGATACGCCGACTCGATGTTGGCGTGCCGGTCGTGGGCGTCCTTCACCTCCGAGCGCTTGCCGAAGATCGCGTCGGCCTCGTCGAAGAGCAGGACCGCGTTGACGGCGGAGGCCTCGGTGAAGACGCGCTCCAGGTTCTTCTCGGTCTCCCCGATGTACTTGTCCACGACCGTGGACAGGTCGACGACGTACAGGTCCATGCCGAGGTCCGCGGCGACGACCTCGGCGGACATGGTCTTGCCGGTGCCGGACTCGCCGGCGAACAGGGCGATGACGCCGCGCCCCGGCCGCCGCCGGGCCGCATCCCCCACTGCCCGAGCACCTGCTCGCGGTGGCGGGCGCGCAGCGCGAGCTCCCGCAGCCGCCGGTGGGTGGTGGGCGGCAGCACGAGATCGTCCCAGCCGACCCCGGTTCCACCCGCCGGGCGAGCCGGTCGAGGCCCGCACCGTTCTGGGCCCGTACGGCGGCCCGCAGCTCGTCCGGCCCGACGGCACGCCCGTCGAGCGCGGCCGTGCGCACCGCCACGTCGGCGGCCCGGCGCAACTGCCCGGCGTCCAGCCGATGCGCGGCGACGGCCCGCGCGAGCGCCTCGACGTCGCCGAGGGGATCGGCGGGCCGACGCGGCCCGGGTGCGACCGTGCCGTCGGTCGCCGGGTCCGACGGCTCGGCCTCGGCGCCGGGCCGGTACGAGCCCTCGACGGAACCGGAGGCCCCGGGAGCCCCGGTGTGCCGGCGGTCGCCGGGCTCGGTGACCCGGCGTCTCCGGCGGGCCGGTGAGAGGTCCCGGCCGCCCCCGCGGCCCGGGTGAGCGCGTGGCGCCAGCGCGCCGTCCGGCGTTCCGGCGCGGGGGCGGGACCGTGAGGGTGACGGGGGTGTCGGGGGCCCAGGTGGGGTCCCAGGGGGTCGTGTCGTGGGTGTAGAGGGGATGCCCCGGAGTTCCGTGCAGAGGGTCCGGAGCGTGCGGGAGCGTTCGCCGGGTTCGCCGGGCAGCGCCGCCAGCGGGCCGAGGACCACGCCCGCGCCGGTCAGTCGGGCTTCGAGAGCGAGGACGCGGGCCAGTTCCGGTACGTCGGACGGGCGGCGGGTGAGCGCCGCCGGGTCCAGGACCAGGGGCCCCGGCCCGCCGCGCGCAGGGCCGCGACGGCCAGCCCCCGGCGTCGCCGCCCCGGCTGCGCAGATGGACGAGACCGGCCGCGGCGGCCGCCCGGCGGACCTCCGCCGGCTCGGCCGTGGGGTCCTCCAGGACCTCCCCGAGCACTCCCGCGAGCCGGGCGTCCGGGGTCGGGTCGCCCAGGAGGTGGGCGGTGACCCGGTCGGGGACCGCCAGCACACGGGACAGCGGGGGCCGTTCCGGTTCGGTGACCTCCAGCAGACCGCCCGCGATCAGCGGCGCGCCCGGGGCGAGCCGGAACCGGGCGGGCGACGCGCCGCCGAGCCCGCACAGTTCCAGCGCGAGCCCGGCCGTGGGACGGCGGCGGGTCAGGTCGTCGTTGAGGTAGCCGTAGAGCCGCTCGAAGCGGGTGTCCAGGTCGGGTGCCAGGGCGACCAGCAGCAGGTCCAGATCGAGCGGGGACAGCCCGAACCGCCGTGCGAGCGTGTCCAGTTCCGAGCCGTCCGGCGGCTGCCAGGGTTCCCCGCGGGGACGTCGAGGCCGCCCGGCGCGTCCAGGACGCGCGCCGCCGCCTCCGGGGTGAGGTACTGGCCGCGGTAGGGGTCGTCCGGGTCCGGATCGGCGTCCCGCCGTACGGCCACGGCCTCCGCACCCGCCGCTCGACCGCCCCGAGCCGCACCCACAGCGCGGGCTCCACGGTGTGTGTCACGGCTGGCGGTCTCCTTGCGGCGGCGCCGGGCCGGGGCCGGCGGGCGGTCACGCGGGCCGGTGAAGCCGTCCGCGCCGGGGTCGCCAGCCTCGGTGTAGCGCAACCGGCGTCCGGGGCCCGCCTGTTCGCCCTGGCGGGCGGCGGCGGTGCGGACGACGAGGCCCTCGGTGACCGGCGGTGCGGAGACCCGGGTCACCCCGGCGAGCGGCGCCCGCACCCGCACCCCGAGGGACGCCTTCAGCTCCCCGCCGAGCGCCGACCACACGTCGGCGGCGGCCGGCGCGTCCATGCCGGTCCCGGCGGCGTCCAGGCCCACGGTCAGGCCGAGTTCGGCGAGCGAGCCGGTGAGCAGCGCCGGCGGCAGCACGTCGTACGCCACCAGGGTGCCGAGCACCTGCGACAGCAGCCGGTGTTCGTCCTGCGGGCGGCTCGCCCACGCCGTGACGAGGTACGTGAGCTGGAACCAGCGCGGCGGGGAGCGCCGGGCGACGACGTGCCCGTCCTCGTCGTACACCTCCCCGGCGCCGGTGCCGCGCCGCAGGGCGTCCTCCCGGATGTCGTACAGGAAGACGCAGACGGTCGGGGCGCTGCGCCGGGCCGCCCAGTCGCGGGTGGGGGCGTCGAAGACGACGTCGACGCCCGACGCCTCCAGGCCGCTTCCGGCGAGCAGTCCGCGCAGCCCCTCGTCGACCTCGTGGATCACCGGCGGGTCACCTCGTCCGGCGGCTGCACACTGCCGTTGACGACCAGGAAGCCGGTCTTCACCGGGGAGAATCCGTGGCCGCTCGCGGTGATGACGCGGGGTCCGGTCTGGTCCTTGGCGAGGATGAGCAGCTGGCCGGTGAAGGTGCCGTCCGTGAGGGGACGGTCGGCGCGGCGGCCGCGGTGATCCCCGGCTTCCATGCGAACCGCACCGGTACGCCCGGCGGGAAGTCCTTGCCGCGTACGGAGGTGACGAAGCCGGGTTTGCCGATCTCCGGCACGGCGACGATGCGCGGCTGGAGGATGCGCAGCCGCTGCCGGGCGGTGTTGTCGCCGCGGTCGGCGTCCGTGCCGGTGGTGGTGAGGCGGCCGGTGACCTGCCCGGTCAGCGCCTTGTCGGGCCTGAGCACGACCCGTACGACGGTGCTGGCGCCCGTCGTGAGGTCGGGCAGCGCGCATTCCAGGTTCCGGTCGCAGCCGGGCGGCGTCGCGCCGCGCGGGATGCCGGCGGGCAGGCCGATGCGCAGCCGCAGTCCGGTGGCGAGGGCGTTACGGCCGTTGCGGACGGTGTACGTCACCACGACCCGGCCGCCGACGTAGCCGGGGTTCGGCTGGGCGCTGACCCGTACCCCGGGACCGGCCTCGGGCGCGGGTGGCTCCGGAGGCACGGTGGGCACCGGGGCCGGGGGCGCGGGCGGCGTGGGAGCCGGGGTCGGCGTGGGGGTCGGCGCGGGCGTGGGCGTGGGCGACGGGGTCGGCGTGGGCGACGGGGTCGCCTCGACCACCGGCACCACGGTCCGGCCCGCGTTGTCGCTGGGCTGCGGGTCGATGACCGTACCGGCGACGGACCAGTCGACCGGGGCGTCGCCGGGGGTGAGGCCGGTGAGCGTGACCTGCACCGGGACGGTGCCTCGGGCTCCACCACGCCGAGGTCGCACTCCAGGGACGCGGCGTCGCAGGTGCCGTCGGGCGGGGTGATCCGGGTGACCCGCACGCCGGGCGGCGGGACGACGGTGAGCCGGGTGCCGGGTGAGGCGGCGGGGCCGTTGTCGACCACGTCGACGGTGACCGTGACGGTGTCGCCGACGGTGACCTCCGGCGTGCTGCCGGGCGCCCGGAGGGCGAGGTCCACGGACTGCTGGACGGAGGGTTCCTTCTGCCGGCCCGCGAGATCGGCGGTGAGCGGGGTGAGGTCTCCGGAGGCGACGTCGAGGAGGCTCAGCTTCTCGGGGCTGTTGCCGGCGGCCTCGGCGCGGGAGCTGAACACCAGGCCCTTGCCGTCGGCGGTCCAGGCGGCGTCACGGGGCTGGTGCGGTCCGGTGACGGTGGTGTCCGGCAGCTCCTGGCCGCAGGCGCCGGGCACACCGCGGGCGGCGGCCGGCAGGAGGACCTGGCAGGTGCCGCCGGTCGGGGAGGTGAGCAGGATGCCGTTCCGCTCGTCGACCCGGCCGGCGCCGTTCTTGCGGTTGAACGCGACACCGCGCCCGTCCGGGGAGAAGGCGGGGCTGTCGTCGATGACCGCGCAGTCGCCGGGGCAGTTGGTTTCGCTCAGGTCCTTCTGCCCGGTCAGGCCGGCCACCCGCACGGTCCACACATGCTTGCTGCCGCCGCTCCCGGCGATCTCCTCGGCGCGGGTGAAGGCCAGGGTGGTGCCGTCGGAGGACCAGGTGGGCTGGGCGTCGCGGCCGGTGAGTTCGCCGGCCGGCGGGACGACCTCACCGGTGATCGCGCCGTCGGCGACGTCCGCGACGAGGATGCGGCCCGCCCCGCCGACGGCGCCGGGCGAGACACGGGTGAACGCGATGCGGGTGCCGTCCGGGGAGAACGCCGGGTCGGTGTCCCAGTCGGTGGCGGCGCGTCCCTCGAGGTCCAGGGGCTCGGGCTTGGAGCCGTCGGCGTCGACCGTCCAGATCCGCTGGCTCCGCTGTCCGGCCTCGCCCTCGAAGCGGGTGACGACGATCCGGCGGCCGTCGGGCGTGTAGCTCTGCCGCTCGGTCCAGGGGTCGTAGCCGGGCCCCGGCTGGAACAGGGGGTCCTTGGCGGGATCGGTGTTGGTGTCGGCCGCCGGGTCCTCGGTGAGGATCGTCGGTCCGAGGTCGCGGGGTCGGAGCCGTCCGACCGGATGTCCTGGAGCGTCGCCTCGTGCGGTCCGGCCGCGGAGGTGCGCTCGACGACCGCCCGGCCGCCGTCGACGGTGCCGAGCCAGGTGGGCGAGCGGACGGCACGGTCCTCGTCGAGCACCAGCGAGGGCACCTGGTCGGAGTGGGCGGTGGACCGGAACACATGGTCCCAGTCGCCCTCGCACTCACAGGTGATCTCGGGGCTGAGGAACACCAGCCCGTCCCCGTCGGGCAGCCACGCCGCCCCATGGGCACGCCAGCCCGCCGCCACGCCCGCGAACAGCGGCTCGTCGGCGGCCCCGTTCGTGATCCGCAGCCGGGGCACGGACCGCCCGTCCTCGGTCGTGGTGACGGTGTACGCGATCCAGTCCCGGTTGACGTCGTCGTCGACCGGGTTCCAGGCCGGCTCGGAGGCCGTACCGCCCGCGGAGCCGGTGAACCGGATGGCGGTACCGCCGCTCAGGTCCCGTACGTAGATCTGGCGCCCGGCCACCGGGTCGCCGTCGGCGACGTACGCGATGCGCTCCTCGTCGGGGAGACCGCCGGGTCGGTCTCGTCGGCCGGGGTGTCGGTGAGCCGGGTCGGAGCGCCGCCGTCGGTGCTCACCAGCCACAGGTCGCGCTGCGCCCCTCGCCCGCGTCGAACACCACGGACTCTCCGTCGGGCGTCAGTTGGGGGTGCGCGGCGTCCATGCCGGTGGTGAGCCGCCGTACGGTGCCGTCGGTGGCGCGCAGATAGATCTGCGGGTTCTTCTCGTCCCGCCGGGAGGCGAAGACCAGCTGGTCCTCGACGGCGGACGGCTGTGTGTCGTAGGGCCGGGCCCACGCCGAACAGGGCGGGGCTGGAGGTGGTGGAGGCGACGCCGCCGAGACTGCGGTGTCCGGTACCGGCGTAGGTGATCCGGGTCTGCGCGGCGTCCGCCGCGTCCGTGTCCCCGGTTCGGCACTGCCGGGACCGGCGGCCGCCGTCACCCCGAGCAGCGGGAGGATCAGCAGCAGCGACATGCCGAGTCTCCCCAGGCGGTACCGCCCGCCGGAGCCAGCGGATTCCATCGGGTCCCCTCACGGTCTGGTGCGGCGGCTGGATGTGCCCTCGCCCACCGTGTACCGGCCGCGCGCGCGGCGGCAGGGCGGCGGGGCCGCACCCGGGGAAGCGCGGGGTGTGCTTTCGGGCAGCGCGGGGGTCCCCGGCGTCGTCGGCGGGGGCGCCCGGCCGTCCCTCAGATCAGTCCGTTGCGCAGCGCGTAGCCCACGGCGTGGGCCCGGTTGTGCAGTTGCAGGCGGGTGATGACCTCGTGCAGGACGTTCTTGACGGTGCGTTCGGAGTACGAGGTCTTGCGGGCTATCTCCGCCGTGTCCAGGCCCTCCGACACCAGACGCAGCATGTCCGCCTCGCGGGTGGTGAGGGTGGACAGGGACAGCGCCCCGGGGTCGAGCGCCGAACGCCGCAGGCTGCCCACGTGGTTGAGGAGTTCGCCCAGCAGATCGCCGGGGAGCATGCCCTCGCCGTTGCCGGTGGCCAGGACCAGTCGCAGCAGCTGGTCCTGGTCGGCCTCGGCGCGGCGCAGCACCGCGGCGACCCCGCACTCGATGACGCGCTGGAGCCCGCCGGCCCCGAGGGTGCCGATCACCAGACCGGTGCGGGTGGCGCTGTTGTGCCGCAGCCGGCCCAGCAGGGCGGCCACGTCGTCGTCGACGGTGTCGGCGACCACCAGCGACACCCGGGCCGAGTCCATGGCGCCGGCGCCGGCCAGGTCGACCTCGGGGCGGTGCCGTAACTGCTGGACGACGCCCACCCGCAGCACCGGGTCGGCGGCGTAGACGGCCACGGTCATCCGGGGCGGGGGCCCGTCGGGAGAGGTGCGGCGGATCCAGTCGTCCCGGACGGGGCCGGGCGGCGAGGTGTCGGACAGTTCGGGCGGGATCGCTTCAGTGCTGAACACGGCTACCTGCTTCATAGGAGTCGGTCGGGGTCGACGGGGAGAAAGTGAGGTGACCACAGGCGGGGTGGTGCACGGGAGGCGGCGCGCCACATCAGGAGGCCACCGTCACAAGTGGGCCGGCTCCCGCCGTCCGGGCACCGTCACTGCCCGCACATTGCCCTCCCGTTCCTCCCCGTACTCCCGGGCGCGCTCCTACGGTGAGGGCGTGACGCCTTCCGCAGCCTCTTCCGGCCCCGGTGCGCCCGGCCTCGACATTCCGGCCGTGACGGTGACTCCGGGCGACATCGCCACCACCACCCTGACGGTGCGCAACGACAGCGACATCGTCGAGGCGTACGACCTGACGGTGGTCGGGGACTGCGCCGCGTGGACCACCGTGGAACCGGCGCGCGTCTCCCTGTATCCCGGCACCTCCGAGACGGTGACGCTCCGGCTGGAGCCGCCGCGCTCCCCGGAGATCCGGGCGGGCGAGGTGCCCCTCGGGGTACGGGTGCTGCCGAACGAGCACCCCGGCGCCGTACGGGTCCTCGAAACCACCGTGCACATCGGGGAGTTCCGTGAACTGCGGACCCAGCTCTCCCCGCGCCGCCGGCGCGGCTGGCTGCGCGGCCGCTATCTGCTGGCCGTCCGCAACCAGGGCAACACCCCGGTACGCGTGCGCTTCACCCCCGGACAGGCGGGCGAGGAGCTGGCGTTCGCCTTCGACCCGGCGCAGCCGAAGCTGGAGCCCGGCGAGTCGTCGGAGGTCCGGCTGCGGGTCCGTACCGCCAAGCCGGTGTGGTTCGGCGCCCCCGTGGTGTGGCCGTTCACCCTGGACACCACGGAGGTTGTCGAGCGGACGGCGGCGGAGACCCGCGCGGACGATCCCGCCGTACAGCCTTCCCTGGACGCGGAGTTCGTCCAGATCCCGGTCTTCCCCAAGTGGCTGCTGATCCTGCTCGCCGCGCTGCTCGCGCTGCTGCTCGCCTGGTTCACCCTGGTCCGTCCGGCGGTGCGCAGCGCCGCCGAGGAGGCGGCCACCGAGGCGGTCCGGCCACGGCCGGCACCGGCCGGCGAGCGGGAGGCCGGCGGAGGGGCTCCGGGCACCGGTGCCGACAGCCGGCCGGGGGCGGCGGACAGGAGTCGGGTGCCGCGGCACCCGGCACGGGCGGTGACGGCAGCGCCTCCTCGGCCGGGGGCGGCACGGCGGCCGGCGGCGCGCAGCACTCGGAGACGATCGACCTGAAGACGGGCACGGGCAGGACCGAGGCCGGCACCTACAAGGTGCCCGCGAACAGCGTCTTCGGCGTCACCGACATCGTCGTCGCCAACTTCCAGGGTGACGAGGGCGTACTGACGATCAGCTTCGGCGATCGCAAGATCACCACGATCGCGCTGGAGACGTTCCGCAATCAGGACTACCACTGGGTCACTCCCATCGAGATCCCCGAGAACGAGACGGTGACCATCAGCGTGACCTGCGCGAAGCCCGGAACACCGGCCACAGGCCGTCAGGCGTCGGAGTGCCATGAGGTCCTGAACGTGAGCGGAGTGCTCGGCACCACCACGCGATGAATCGAAGTGCTGCTTCGCGTTCATCCTCAATCAGTGGTGGCTACACTCGGAAAGTCCCGAAAGCCTTTCGGCCGGAAATGAATAACCTTGGTCTCAAAACCGGCATCGGGTCCCAGGAGTCCCGTACGGCACGGGGGTCAGGGGCGATCGGTGCCCGGGTTCGCGGACTTCTCCGGCTTCCCGTTGTCGCCGTAGTTCCCGTTGTCGCCGTCCGGGCCGTCGCCCTGGCCACCCGGATCGCCGTCGTCGCCGGTGGAACCGGTTCCGCTCCGCCCGGACCGGCCGTTGCCGTTGCCGTTGTTCCCCGGCTGCTCCGAGGCTGTGTCGGCTTCCAGCAGCCCGGCACAGTAGCCGCCGACGTTCGCCGCGCCGCCCGCCGCCTCGACGAGCCGCTTCCACGCCGTCGAGTCCAGCGCCCCGCCCCGCCCCCGCACCCGGTCGTAGGCCCGGCAGTGGGCCTCGGTGTCCTTGGCGGTGTCGGGACGGCCGGGACTGCCGGGGCGGCCCGAGCCGGTCTCCGGGGCCGTGGAGCCGTCGGCCGGCGGGACGGCCGTACCGGATGACGGGGTGCGGGTGCCGGAGGACGGAGTGGGGATGCCGGAGGACGGACCGGAAGTGGCGCCGACGTCCTTCGCCGGTTGGTCCGGGGACGAGCCGCCCGCCGCGCCGATGCCCGCGACCGCGACACCGCTCAGCGTGAGACCGGCGATCAGCACGGACAGCATGGCCTTCAGCGAGCGGCGGCCGATCCGGCCGCCCCGGGTCCGCCAGTCGTCCCGGCGCCGGGTGCGCGTGCCGTGCGCCCCGCCTCCCGGGCGGCCAGGAACGCGGCGACGGCCCGCTGCTCGGCCCCCGCGTCCACACCGTCGCGCAGCAGCGCGGCGGCGAGCAGGGCCTCCAGGTCCGGCCCGGCGGTGACGGCACCCGGCCCCGGGCGGCCGGGCGGCGTGCCCTCAGGGTGCACACGCCGACGGCCGGTGGGCCCGCCGTCGTCCTGCCGTTCACCCATGTCCGTTCCCGTTCCTGCTCGTTCCACTGGAGACCCGCGGTCCGCCGGACCCGTACGGGCCGGCCGTCGGGGCGGTACCGCCCGGACCGACGGATACGTACCGCATGTCCGGCCTGTTCAGCCGGCGGCCTTGGGGGCCGTCGGGGACCGCCGGGTGCCGCGGGGCCGGGCCGGACGCCGTCGCGCCGCCCGCCGTGTCCGCCGTCCCGGCCGATGTTCATGTCGACTCACCCAGCGTCCGCGAGGGCTCATCCGTCACACCGTCGGCGCCGAGCTGCCGCGCGAGACGCTTCAGACCCCGGTACGCGGCCGTCCGTACGGCCCCCGGCCGCTTGCCGAGAACCCGGGCGGCGGCGGGCCCGTCGAGGCCGACGACCACCCGCAGCAGCACGGCCTCGGCCTGGTCCCGCGGCAGCCCGCCGACCAGTTCCAGGGCGTACTCGGTGGACAGGGCCTCCATGGCCTGGTCGTAGGTGCTCTGCGGTCCGGGCAGGTCCAGTACGTCCTGTTCCAGCGCCGACGGCCGGGGCCGTACCCGCTGCCGGCGCAGATGGTCCAGCGCCCGGTGCCGCGCGATGGTCGCCGTCCAGCCCCGGAACCCCGCCCCGTCGCCCTTGAACCTCCCCAGATCGCGGGCGATCTCCAGCCAGGCGTCCGACATGACGTCCTCGGCGTCGTCCCCGACCAGCCCGCGCACATAGGCGAGCAGGCCCGGCTGCACGAACCGGTAGGCCACGGCGAAGGCGGCCTCGTCCCCTCCTGGGCCCGCGCGACGGCCGCGCCCAGTTCCCCGTCGTACGCCTGTACGCGGCGGGATTCCCCTCCGTGGCCCAAGAACCGTCCTCGTCCGTACCGGGCGCGCAGCGCACCCGGTGTCGCCTGGTACGAGCCCGTCCCACACGCGCCCGTACCCCCACGGTCATCAGCGTCCGCCGCCACGAAAGTGTCACAGCTCGTCACAGGCCTCCTGGGGCTCAGGAGGCCGGCCGGGGCCGGGTGTGACGTCCGGTGACCGCGCGGTGCTGAATGAATGCCACCTGTGGGACCACGGCCGTGCGGACCTGACGGTCGGCGCGGACGGCGAGGACACGTGGGACGGCGCGGTCCTCTGCCTCCCGGGCAACGGCTCGGGACTCGGACACGGCAGCACGGTGTTCCACGGCAGAAGCGCGTTCGGCCTGGCGGCGGACCTGCGGCTGGGGAACACGCTGACCCCGTGACACGGTGACGACGACAGCCGGGGCCCGCACACCGTACGGGCCCCTAGAGCCTGGGCCCCGCGTCCGACGCGTCCCGGCACAGCAGGCGCAGGGAGCCGTCGCCCGTGTAGCAGCGGCGGGCCTCGTCGAGGGGCTCCCAGAGGCGGCCGTCGGGGGTGCGGACCCAGTGGTCGCCGCCGGACGCCCACCACTCGCCGCCCGTCTGGCGGACGATCACCTCACCGGCGTAGGCCCCGAAGCCGCGGAGCACCAGTTCCACGGCGGCGTACGGGGCCCCTTCCCGGCGTATCTCCCCGATGGTCCGGTCGACGCTCCACAGACTGCGCGCCGAGTAGTCGAGGCGCAGCCGCGCCCCTCCCGCATCGCCGCCACCGCGTCCGCGGCCCAGCGGGCCGGCTTGGTCGCGGCGGAGGGCCTGGTCGCCTGCTGTGTGGTCACAGCCGTCACACTCATCACACCCTCCCCAGCGCAAAGCCAAACCGTTTCATCACCCACCCCGGCCACCACGGACAGCCGCGCCGCCACAACCCCGGCAGCCGCGGGCAGCCGCGCCGCCACAACCCCGGTAGCCCCGGGCAGCCGCGCCGCCATACCCTCCGCAACTGCGGGCAATCGTGCCGCCACAACCCCGGCAGCCGCGGGCAGCCGTGCTGCCATACCCTCCGCAGCTGCGGGCAATCGCGCCTCCCCCAGTGCCTTAAAGGCCTGGGAGGTACCCCAGGGCGGCACGGGTGGGCGGTGGGGGTACCTCCCGCTCATGGGGTCCCCCGCTCGAGCGCAGCCGAGAGTGGGGAGAAGCCGAGAGTGGGGAGGCACCCGGCAAACGCCGGCGAGTGAACCCACCCCCGACCGGCACCGCACGCGCCGCTGGTACACCGCACGCGCCGCCGCAACACCGCACGCATCGCTGCGTCCGGCGCGCGGGATTACCCCAGCTGCCGCCCCTCACCCGTCCCTGCGACTGCGCCGCGACACCGCCGCACGCAACACCCTGCGCCCCTCCGTGGAAACCTCCAGCGCCCCTCGCAGCCCCGCCGCACCATGCGCGGAAACCAGTTCCAGCACAGCGACCTGCCGCCTCAGTTCCGCGGCGAGCAACGGCGAGAGCCCCTCCGCGCCCCCTCACCGCGGACGTCGCCGAGACCGGAGTCATCACCACCCCCGTCCAGCAGCCGATGCACCCGCAGCGCTGCGACGGAGCAGTCGTCGGCCCACCCCCGCAGCGCGGCGGCGGACCACTCCCCGGCGCGCCGGCAAGCATCCCGTACGCGAGCAGCACGGCCTCGTCCTCACCCCCGCCACCGCGTCCACGTTCCCCCGCGTCCGCTCCAGCCACTCGGCCCAGTCACCGGCCGCCGCGCCCTCCACGAGGCTCGCCCACAGCGGCCGCAGCACCTCGTCGTCGCCACCCAGCAACGGCACGCACCGATCCAAACAAGCCAGCCCGCTCGCGGCCAGCCCGCGCTCGTCGGCCCGTGCGATCAGTTCCACCAGGCTCATCCACGCCTCCCCAAAGGGTGATTCGCGGGCCCCGTCAAGGCCCTCACGTGCCCCGTCCTGCGCGGAGCCCGTATCTCCCCTTACTGCGTGCGATTCGCCCGGAGTGTCACAGCGGCACCACGCCGAGCCGGCAGAACAGCCGGCGGAAAAGGTTTTCGGCCACCGCATCGGGGGCGGCGGTCAGCACCTCGCCCCCGGACCCGGGGCAGGGCGGTCAGTCCAGTTCGTTCGCCAGAGCCTTGAACTCCGCCCACGAGAGTGCCGGCTCGCGCGGATCCCAGAGCTTCTGGACGGTCGCCGCCAGCGGCAGCCGTATCCCGGCCGCGATCTGGTCCTGGGTCTGCGCCCGGGGAATGTCGCCCCAGATGGCGAAGGATCCGCCCAGTATCTGGCCGTCGTAGCGCTCCGGGACGGGGTGTTGCCGCGCAGCACCAGCGGCGTCCACTGCTCGTAGATCCGCTCTCCGGTCGGGTAGACGAAGGTCAGCGGCTCGCCGAGCACGTAGTAGAGGAACTCGTCGTTGTAGTTGATGACCTCGCGGCCCTCGCGCAGATACTCCGCCGGCTGCCGCGCGCCGATCTCCTTGCCGGTCCAGTAGGCGACCTCGATGTCCTTCGCGGCCTGTACCGAGCCGTCCCGGAAGAAGCCGTCGTTCCACGCGCGGGGCGTGCGGTCGAGGGCGCGGACGGTGGCGGCCCGGTCGTTCAGCCAGCCGGTGGTCAGGTCCTCCACGGTCGCCCCGGCGCCGTACTTCTTCCGCGCGGCGGCGGCCAGTCCCGGGAACGACGCCTCGGGGTCGGACACCACCAGCGCCTGGTACTCGTCGGCGCCGAGGTGCCACTGCCCGCCGGGGAACAGTCCGGCGTACTCCTTCAGCAGGTCGTCGACGATCTCGGCGGACTCGGGGTTCGCTATGTCGACCGCGCCGCGCACCGCCGCGCCGTTCACATTGCGCAGCTGGAGCTCGGGATGGGCGGCGATGACCGCGCCCAGGTGTCCGGGCGAGTCGATCTCGGGGGCGACGGTGATGTGCCGGCTCTCCGCGAGCTCGACGATCTTCCTCACCTGCGCCTTGGTGAGGTGATCACCGGACACGATCTCCGGGTGCGAGTCGGACTCGATACGGAAGCCCTGGTCGTCGGAGAAGTGCAGTCCCAGCTCGTTGAACTTCAGATCGCCGAGTTCGCGGATGCGGTCCTCGATCCAGCCGGCGGTGTAGTGCTTGCGCGCGACGTCCACCATCAGCCCGCGCCGCTGCTTGGCCGGCTCGTCGCGCACCACGCCCTCGAGGGCGGCGCCGTCCGCCTTCACCTCCTGCTTGAGCGTGCGGGTGCCGTAGAACACGCCCGCCTCGGTGGGGGCGGCCACGGTCACCCGGCCGTCCCGCACGGTCATCGTGTACGACTCCGGGTTCGCGCCCGCGTCCCGGTTCAGCTCCAGCCGCAGATCCCCGGCCCGCTCGTCGTCCCGCTCCCCGCGTACGTCATCCCCAGCTCGCCGGCGGTCAGCCGCCCTCGTCGGCCAGCGCGGGATCGTCCACCACCACCCGGTGGCTCTTCGCCGGCCGCCACCCCGGCCCGCGCTCCGCGCTGTGCTCCCGTACGGCGGGTATGGTGCGCGGCGCCTTCGACAGCGGGTAGCTGCGGGTGGGGCTCGGACTCGGGCTCCGGCCCGCCGTACCGGCGGCCTCACCGGAACCGCCGTCGTCGCCCGAGGCGGCCCAGAGCCCGAGGCCCACACCGGCCGCGGCCACCAGCGTGCCCGCGGTGACCGCCCCGATCAGCACCCGGCGCCGCCCCACCGCCCCCGTCACGGTGCGCCGCCGATGCTGCCTGTGCTGCCGATGCCGCCTGTGCTGACTCACCCGGCCAACGTACGACCCGAACGAGTGAAGGGCGTCATCGAGCCGTTCTCAAACTCTGCCGACCGGGTGAAATCGGGGTACCGATCGGATACGTCTCGGACTCAATCGGTAACGTGACGTCAGAACTGTCACAGCATCTTCCACCGACACACGCGACGCCCACGAGGACCCACGCTGCCTGCGCACCGTCTCCCAGACCTCCCCGGCCGAGTCGCCATACCCGGGCAGTCCCGCGGCACGCCCGGGACACCGTCCGCGCTGGAGCGGTTCAACACCGGTCCCGCCGAGGACGCCGAACGCCTCCTCCTGGCCTGTCTGCGCAGCCCGCGCTGGGCCCTGCGCCTCTCCGGCCACCGCCCCTACCCGGACCTGCCGTCCCTGCTCGCGGCCTCCGACGAGGCGGCGTACGACCTCTCCCCGAAGGAACTCACCGAGGCGCTGACGGCCGAGCCCCACCCCGCCCTCCCCGAGGGCACCTACTCCGCCGCCCACACGGCCCTCACCGCGGCCCACACGGCGTACGAGACCAAGTTCGGCCACGTCTTCGTGATCTCCCTCGCCGACGTCCCCGCGGAAGAGACCCTGGGCCGTTTCCTGGAAAGCATCCGATCACGTTTGGCCAACGATCCCGACGAGGAACGAGCGGTATCGGCCGACCAGCTCCGCCACCTGGCACGCGCCAGACTGACGGCCGCCCTCGGCTGAGAGCGCCCCAGGGCGCGGGACGCCGATGACCGCCCTCGGGTGAGCGCCCCTCCAGCGGCGCGGGGCCGTGCCGACCAGCGGCTCCGCCGCGTGGGAGCGACCGGCCCTCACGGTGCGCACTCGTCGCGCGGGCGTGACCAGCCCTCACACCCCGCTGCTCCTCGCGTGTGCGCGACCGGCGGCCCGCACCCGTCTTACAATCGGACAATCCACCCCGGATGCCACCCCGATAGCCCGTAAGCGTGCCAGTTTGATCACACCGGCAGGCCCCCTGCAAGCGCCGCAGGCATCCGTAGCTAACATGCTGGGGGCCGGTGGACCGTACCCGGCCGGGCCCCACCGACAAGGAAAGCCGGCGCGGCCCCGACCCCCGCTCCCGGAGGAACTTCCGTGCCGGCTGGAACGCTGTACCGCGGCCGGGAAGGAATGTGGTCCTGGGTGGCTCACCGAGTCACCGGCGTCCTCATCTTCTTCTTCCTGTTCGTTCACGTGCTGGACACCTCTCTCGTACGGGTGTCCCCGAGGCCTACGACGACGTCGTGGCCACGTACAAGACGCCGATCGTCGCGCTGCTGGAATACGGCCTCGTCGCCGCCATCCTGTTCCACGCGCTCAACGGCCTGCGTGTCATCGCCGTCGACTTCTGGGCCAAGGGCGCCCGCTACCAGAAGCAGATGCTCTGGACGGTCGTCGCCATCTGGGTCGTGCTCATGCTCGGGGCGATCTACCCCGTGCTCGGCCACGCCGCTCGTGAAGTGTTCGGGAGCTGACGACCATGTCCACGACTGAAACCACCCCTCGGGCATCGGCCCCGTCGAGGGCGCCTCGCTCTACTCCGTCGACAACCCTGCGCCGGTCATCGAGCCGCCGCGCCAGCGGACGAAGAAGACCCCGAAGTCCACCCGGGGCAACTTCGAACTGGCCGCGTGGCTGTTCATGCGCCTGTCCGGTGTCGTGCTGGTCGTGCTGGTCATCGGCCATCTGCTGATCCAGCTCGTCCTCGACGGCGGCGTCTCCAAGATCGGCTTCGCCTTCGTGGCGGGCCGCTGGGCCTCGCCGTTCTGGCAGGTCTGGGACCTGCTGATGCTGTGGCTGGCGATGCTGCACGGCACGAACGGCCTGCGCACGGTCATCAACGACTACGCGGAGCGCCCGAACACCCGGCTGTGGCTCAAGGGCCTGCTCTACACCGCCACGGTGTTCACCATCCTGCTGGGCACGCTGGTGATCTTCACCTTCGACCCGAACATCCGCTAGGCACGGGGCTGCGAAAATCATGAAGGTACACAAGTACGACACCGTCATCGTCGGCGCCGGTGGCGCCGGCATGCGCGCGGCCATCGAGTCGACGAAGCGCAGCCGCACCGCCGTCCTGACGAAGCTCTACCCCACGCGTTCCCACACGGGCGCGGCGCAGGGCGGCATGGCCGCCGCGCTGGCCAACGTGGAGGAGGACAACTGGGAGTGGCACACCTTCGACACGGTCAAGGGCGGTGACTACCTGGTCGACCAGGACGCCGCCGAGATCCTGGCGAAGGAGGCCATCGACTCGGTCCTCGACCTGGAGAAGATGGGTCTGCCGTTCAACCGCACGCCGAACGGCACCATCGACCAGCGCCGCTTCGGCGGTCACAGCCGTAACCACGGCGAGGCGCCGGTCCGCCGGTCCTGCTACGCGGCCGACCGCACCGGTCACATGATCCTCCAGACGCTGTACCAGAACTGCGTCAAGGAGGGCGTGGAGTTCTTCAACGAGTTCTACGTCCTGGACCAGCTGATCACCGAGGTCGACGGCGTCAAGAAGTCCGCCGGTGTGGTGGCGTACGAGCTGGCCACCGGTGAGATCCACGTCTTCCAGGCGAAGTCCGTGATTTACGCGTCCGGCGGCACCGGCAAGTTCTTCAAGGTGACGTCGAACGCGCACACGCTGACGGGTGACGGCCAGGCGGCCGTGTACCGGCGCGGGCTGCCGCTGGAGGACATGGAGTTCTTCCAGTTCCACCCGACCGGCATCTGGCGGATGGGCATCCTGCTGACGGAGGGCGCCCGCGGTGAGGGCGGCATCCTCCGCAACAAGGACGGCGAGCGCTTCATGGAGAAGTACGCGCCGGTCATGAAGGACCTCGCGTCCCGTGACGTCGTCTCCCGCTCCATCTACACGGAGATCCGGGAGGGCCGCGGCTGCGGTCCCGAGGGCGACCACGTCTACCTGGACCTCACGCACCTCCCGCCGGAGCAGCTGGACGCCAAGCTGCCCGACATCACGGAGTTCGCGCGGACGTACCTCGGTATCGAGCCCTACACGGACCCGATCCCGATCCAGCCCACCGCGCACTACGCGATGGGCGGCATCCCGACCAACGTCAAGGGTGAGGTCCTGTCGGACAACACCACCGTCGTACCGGGCCTGTACGCGGCCGGCGAGGTCGCCTGTGTGTCCGTGCACGGCGCCAACCGGCTGGGCACCAACTCGCTGCTGGACATCAACGTGTTCGGCAAGCGGGCCGGTATCGCGGCCGCGGACTACTCCCAGAAGGCCGACTTCGTCGAGCTGCCGGAGAACCCGGAGTCCCTGGTCGTCGCGCAGATCGAGCGGCTGCGGTCCTCCACCGGCACCGAGCGGGTGGCCACCATCCGCCGGGAGCTGCAGGACACCATGGACGCCAACGTCATGGTGTTCCGCACCGAGCAGACGATCAAGACGGCGGTCGAGAAGATCGCCGAGCTGCGCGAGCGCTACAAGAACGTCGCCGTCCAGGACAAGGGCAAGCGGTTCAACACCGACCTACTCGAAGCCATCGAGCTGGGCAACCTGCTCGACCTGGCCGAGGTCATGGCCGTCTCGGCGCTGGCCCGCAAGGAGTCCCGCGGCGGTCACTACCGCGAGGACTACCCGAACCGCGACGACATCAACTTCATGCGTCACACGATGGCGTACCGCGAGGTCGGCGCCGACGGCACCGAGACCGTCCGCCTGGACTACAAGCCGGTCGTCCAGACCCGCTACCAGCCGATGGAGCGTAAGTACTGATGGCTACCCTGTTCTGGACAAGGCGGACGCGGCCGGTTCCCCGAGCCCGGTTTCGCCGACTCCCCGTACATCACCGTCACCATGCGGGTCCGCCGGTTCAACCCGGAGGTCGCGGCCGAGGCGGTCTGGGAAGACTTCCAGCTGGAGATCGACCCGAAGGAACGCGTCCTGGACGCGCTGCACAAGATCAAGTGGGATCTGGACGGCACGCTCACCTTCCGCCGTTCCTGCGCCCACGGCATCTGCGGCTCCGACGCCATGCGGATCAACGGCAAGAACCGTCTGGCGTGCAAGACGCTGATCAAGGACATCAACCCCGAGAAGCCGATCACGGTCGAGGCCATCAAGGGCCTGACGGTCCTCAAGGACCTGGTCGTGGACATGGAGCCGTTCTTCCAGGCGTACCGGGACGTGATGCCCTTCCTGATCACGAAGGACACCAACGAGCCGACGCGTGAGCGCCTGCAGTCCGCCGAGGACCGCGAGCGCTTCGACGACACGACCAAGTGCATCCTGTGCGCCGCGTGCACGTCCTCGTGCCCGGTGTTCTGGAACGACGGCCAGTACTTCGGCCCGGCCGCGATCGTCAACGCGCACCGCTTCATCTTCGACTCGCGTGACGAGGCCGGGGAGCAGCGCCTGGAGATCCTGAACGACCGCGACGGTGTCTGGCGCTGCCGCACCACCTTCAACTGCACCGACGCCTGCCCCCGCGGCATCGAGGTGACGAAGGCGATCGCGGAAGTGAAGCGGGCACTGATCACCCGCCGCTACTGAGGTACGTCGTTTCGTACGTCCGTGAGGGCCCCGTTTCCGCTGGAGACGGGGCCCTTTGGCATATGCCACACGTTTGGGTGAACGTGGCCGCAACGGACGGGAAGGCCTCTTCCGCCCTACGATGATGGTCTCGACACCAGCCCTTAGGAGGCACGCGATGTCCGCAGCATCCGTCGAGCGGCCCCACGACGAGCATCCGCTGATCGCGGAGGCGAAGCGCGTCAAGGACCGCCTTCCGGGCTACCGCGTCGAGATCATCGGAGGCCAGATCCTCGTGACCCCGCCACCGGACGGCCCCCACGCCGACGCCCTCACCAGCCTGAGCGTTCCCTTCCTGACGGCAGGACTGCACGGCTCGGAGACACGCGTACTACAGGGAGCCGGGCTGTGGCTTCCAGCGGGCGCCGAGGACTACGCCATCCCCGATCTGGCTGTAGTGGATGCCGACTACCGCGACAGGTACGTCGAGAACGGCTCCTACGACCCGGTCTGCTTCCGCCTGGTCCTCGAAGTGACGTCCAGCAACTGGAAGGCCGACCTCAAGACGAAGGTAGCCGCCTACGCCGAAGCGAAGGTCCCCGTCTACGTAGTCGTCGACCGCAAGCACCAGCGCATTCACGTCCTGACCGACCCGGTCGAGAGCGAGTACGCCACCCACCGCTTCCACTCTCCCGGCCAGCAGGTCACCCTCCCTGACTCGATCGGCGCCAAGGTCACCCTGGACGTAACCGAGATCTTGGAGGCCGGACGTCAGCGCACGTCCGACTGAGCCGCACACCGCGCGCGGCCGATCCGTGACGAGGGCCACTCCACCCCGGAGTTGAACACGTTCAAAAGAAGGGTCTAGAGTCTCCCCTGTCAGCGTTTTGAACACGTTCAAGAAAGGCTGGGGGCATGGACCGTACCGTCATCGCCTATGTCATCTACCTCGTCGTCAGCATCGGGCTGACCGTGTGGGTGGCCCGTACGCTCAGCAGGAACGGGCGGATCTTCCTGTCCGACGTGCTGCACGGGAACGAGAAGCTCGCCGACGCCGTCAACCACCTCCTCGTGGTCGGCTTCTACCTCGTGAACCTCGGCTTCGTCGCCCTGTATCTGAGCGGCGACGACACGATCGCCGACACGCGCGGCGTCTTCGAGGCCCTGTCGACCAAGCTCGGCGTGGTGCTGCTGGTGCTCGGCGTGATGCACCTGGGCAATGTGTGGGTGCTCAACAGGATCCGGCGGCGCGGAATGATGGAGCGCGAGCAGGTCCCGCCGGTGCCGCCGCAGGGCTGGGCGGCCCCACGGCCGGGGCGTGAGCGGCGTGTCGGCCACCGTCCGGGACCGGGGCGCCGCGCGCGTCCCGGTCCGCCGGCTCACCGTGCTGTACGACGCCGACTGCTCCCTGTGCGCCTTCGTACGGGACTGGCTGGTGCGCCAGCCGCAGCTGGTGCCCCTGGAGCCGGTCCCGGCGGGGTCGGAGGCGGCGCGGGCCCGCTTTCCCGGCCTCGACCACCGCTCCACCCTGGAGGAGATCACCGTCGTGGGGGACGCCGGACAGGTGTACCGGGGCGCCCACGCCTGGATCGTCACCCTGTGGGCGCTGCGCGAGTACCGGCGCCTCGCCCACCGGCTGAGCACCCCGTCCGGCCTGCGGCTCGCCAAGGGCGCGGTGCTGGCCGCCGCCAAGTGGCGCGGGGCCCGGTCCGGGTGGGGCGGGAGCGTGTACCGCCGGGGTGACGGGTGGACGTACGATCCGCGCGCCGGCTGGAGCTACACCCCGCCGGACTGCGGCGCGGGCACCTGTACCGCCCCGTAGGACGGCCTTCCGCTGGCGTTAGGCTCCTTCCGTGCCCGTGAAGAACGACGGCCCCGACGACGGCGCCACCCTCAGCAAGTCCGAGCAGACCCGCGCCCTGATCCTGGAAACGGCCATGCGGCTGTTCCAGGAGCGCGGGTACGACAAGACGACCATGCGGGCCATCGCCAAGGAGGCCGGGGTCTCCGTCGGCAACGCGTACTACTACTTCGAGGGCAAGGAACACCTGATCCAGGGCTTCTACGACCGGATCGCCGCCGAGCACCAGGTGGCGGCCCGCGAGGTCCTGAGCCGGGAGACCGACCTGGAGGCCCGGCTGGCGGGCGTGCTGAAGACGTGGCTGGACATCGCGACGCCGTACCACGAGTTCGCGGTGCAGTTCTTCAAGAACGCCGCCGACCCGGACAGCCCGCTCAGCCCCTTCTCCCCGAGTCGGAGCACGCGCGCCTGGAGGCGATCAGCGTCCACCGCACGGTGCTCGCGGGCACGAAGACGAAGGTGCCGGAGGAACTGCGGGACATCCTGCCGGAGTTGATGTGGCTGTCGCAGATGGGCCTGGTCCTGTACTGGATCTTCGACCGCACCGAGGGCCGTGAGCGCAGCTACCGGCTCGCCGAGCGCGGCGCCCGGATCACCGCGCGGGGCATCTCCCTGGCCCGTTTCCGGGTGCTGCGGCCGCTGGTGCGCGAAGTGCACGAACTGTTCACGGAGTTCCTGCCCGGCATGACCAAGGCGCTCCCGGACCCGGCGAAGAAGGAGCGGGGGCGCCCGCCGACGACGAGCGCCCCGGCCCCGTCAGTTGACGGCGTCCACCTCACCGGGCGTGAGTTCCACGTCGTGCACCAGCGGACCGTCCGCGACGGTCACCTGCGCCGCGCGCGAGCCGTACGCGTGCGCCGTGACCGCGAGCAGATAGCTGCCCGGTGCCGGTACGGCGACGATGTACGCCCCGTCCGCGAGGAGACCACCCGGTCCACCTGGCGTCCGCCCGGGGTCAGCAGGGTGACCGCGGCGCCCTCGACCACTTCGCCGTCGGCGGAGCGGACCAAGCCGTGGACGACGGAGGAGGGGCCGCCCGGGGCCGGGCCGGGCTCCGGGGCGTTCTCCTCGGGCTCGACCGCGAGATGCGGCAGCCGCTTCTCCAGTCCGGCGGGCAGCCACCAGTTGGACTTCCCGAGCAGGTGCATCACGGCCGGCACCAGCGCCGTACGCAGGATGAACGCGTCCAGGGCGACCGCGGCGGCCAGTCCGACACCCGCCATGGCCGCGCCGTAGTCCCCGCTGAGCACGAAGGCGAGGAAGACACAGACCATGATCAGGGCGGCGGAGTTGATGACGCGGCTGGTCTCCGCGAGGCCGACGCGCACCGCGCGGGCGTTGTCACGGGTGTGCACCCACTCCTCGTGCATCCGGCTCACCAGGAACACCTGGTAGTCCATGGAGAGCCCGAACAGCAGCGACAGCATGATGACCGGCAGGAACGCCGCGATGGGGCCCTCCTTGCCGAGGCCCAGCAGTTCGAGGCCGTGACCCCACTGGAAGACCGCCACGAGGACGCCGAAGGAGGCCGCCGCCGCGAGAGGTTCATCACGGCGGCCGTCAGCGGCACCACCAGGGAACGGAACGCGAGCAGCAGAAGCAGGAAGCCGAGCCCGATGATGGTGCCGATGAACAGCGGCAGCCGGTCGCCGGTCACCGTCGCGAAGTCCTTGGACACGGCGGTCACCCCGCCGACATGGGCCTGGACACCCGCCTCCGGGAGGACGTCGTCGCGCAGGGTGTCGATGAGCCGGTCGGTCCTCTCGGCCTGCGGTGAGGTGGTGGGGACGACCTGGATGACGCTGACACCGTTCGCGGGCGGTACGGCGGCGACCTGGGCGACACCGTCGGTCTCCTCCAGGACGGTCACCAGAGCGTCGGACGCCTCCCCGTCCACGACCACCTGGAGCGGACCGTTGAAGCCGGGGCCGAAACCCTCGGCGAGCAGGTCGTAGGCCTTCCTGGTGGTCGTGGAGGCCTCGTCGTTGCCCTGGTCCACGGTGCCCAGGCGCAGCGACAACAGCGGAAGGGCGAGTGCCGCCATCAGGGCGACGGCGACGACGGCCACCGTCCGCGGGCGGCGCTGGACACCGGCGGACCAGCGGGCGGCGAGACCGCTCACCGCCTCGGTCCGCGGCCCGGCCGCGGCGAGCCTGCGGCGCTGGCGGCGGCTGAGCACCCGGGGGCCGAGCAGTCCGAAAAGGGCGGGCAGCAGGGTGACGGCGGCGAGCACGCTCAGGACGACGGTCAGCGAGGTGCCGATGACGACGCCCTCGAGGAACCGCAGATTCGTCACCAGCATTCCGGCGAGCGCGATGCACACCGTGCCGCCCGCGAACAGCACCGCGCGCCCGGAGGTGTTGAGGGCGGTGACCGCGGCCTCCTCCGGGTCGTCGCCGCGCAGGATGCCACGCCGGTGCCGGGTGACGATGAACAGGGCGTAGTCGATGCCGACGCCGAGCCCGATCAACGTGGACAGCAGCGAGGCGATTTCGGGGACGTCGGTGACATGGCTGATCAGCTGGGTGCCGAACAGGCCGGTGCCGACGCCGAAGACGGCCACCACGATCGGCAGCAGCATCGCGAAGAGCGCCCCGAAGGCCACGAACAGCACGATCGCGGCGGCGAGGACGCCGACCAACTCGGCTGTTCCGGTGGGCGGTTCCTGGACCCGCGCGACAGCCAGGCCGCCCAGCTCCACCTCGAGCCCGTCACGCGCCGCGTCCCGCGCGGTGTCGACGACGTCCCGCACCAGCTCCTTCGGTACGGCGTCGGCCTGCTCGGCGAACGTGACCTGCGCGTACGCGATCCGCCCGTCCTCACTGATCTGCGCCGCGCCCTGCTCGCCGTAAGGACCGGAGACCGCGCCGACCCCCGCCATGCGCCCGATCTCCTCCAGCGCCGGCTCGATCCGGGACCGCACCGAGCCGTCCCGCACGGACCCCTCGTCGACCTTCCACACCACGGTGTCCGTGTTGCCGGCGCTTTCCGGGAACGCCCTCTGCATCAGGTCGTACGCCCGCTTGGAGTCGGTGTCCGGAAGCGAGAAGACGTTCGCGTAGTTCGTGCCCGCGCCGCTCGCCGCGACCCCCAGTCCGAGCAGCGCCCCCACCCACACCAACAGGACCACCAGCCGATGCCGATAGCACCAGCGTGCCAATACCGCCACTGTCCCGCTCCTTGTCGCTCGGTCGGTCCCCCAGGTCCTGCACAGCAGGATCGGCCGCGGCACCCGCGCGGGAACACGACGGGCGCGGGACTCTCAAGGAACTCCAAGGGAAGACCCGTACGACCGCCGAACGTCGCGCCGATACTGGAGACATGACAGCTCCCGGCACCGTGCTGGTCGTGGAGGACGAGGAGAGCATCGCGGACGTCCTCGCCATCGCCCTGCGCTTCCACCGCTTCGAGGTCATGACGGCGGGCACGGTCCGCGAGGCGCTCGCCCTGACCGAGCACACCCGTCCCGACTGCGCCCTGCTCGACATCATGCTGCCGGACGGCGACGGCCGCGCCCTGGGCCACGAACTGCGTTCACGGCAACCCGAGTTGGCTTTGGTGTTCCTCACCGCGCGGGACGCGCCCGCCGAGATCGTGGGCGCGCTCGGCTTCGGCGACGACTACATCACCAAGCCGTTCAACATCGACGAGGTCGTCGCCCGGATCACCGCCGTACTGCGCCGCACCCGCCCCGCCGACGTCCTTCCACAGCGGGCGCCGCTGCGCCACGGCGACATGGAGCTGGACGAGACGACGTACTCGGTGCGCCGCGCGGGACGTTCGGTGGAGCTCACCCCCACCGAGTACGCGCTGCTGCGGTTCCTGGTGCGCAACGGCGGCCGGATCGTGCCGAAGGAGCAACTGCTGCGCCACGTCTGGCAGTACGAGCACGCACCCGCCGAGTCCACCGTCGTCGAGACGTACATCAGCTATCTGCGGCGCAAACTCGACACCCTGGGCGCCCCCGTGATCACCACCCGGCGCGGCGTCGGCTACGGCCTGACATGAGGCTCCCGATCCGGAACCGGGGCGGCCCCCGGCGCGGAATCCACTCGCTGCGCGGCGCGCTGACCCTGGCGAACGTGGTGCTGCTCGCCCTCGGCATCGTGGCGGCGACCGCGGTGAGCGTGATGGGCATGCGCTACTACCTGCTGGACCAGATCGACACGGAGCTGACCCGCACCCGTGACTCGCTGGGCGGCTCCACGCTCACACTGCGGCAGATCGACTCGCTGAGCGCGCTGAGCTTCTTCCAGGACCGGGTGGATCCGGACTGGTACCGGGAGGACGACCCGGACTCGATCTTCGCGGCCGTGGACGGCCGGGGCAGGGCGGTCGGCGTCCTCGGCTTCGAACCCACGCAGGCGCAGCACGACTTGGCGAAGACGGTGGGCGACGCGCGCACCCTGCTGCGGGACCCGGAGCCGCACGACGTCACCGTGCGCGGCGCCGCCTACCGGGTGACCGCGACCCGGCTCGCGGACGGCACGTACATCCTGCTCGCCACCTCCACGGAGGCGGTGCACGAGGGGTCGCCAAGGCGGTCAGGTTCGACCTGGCCATCGGCACACTGCTGTTGCTGCTGCTGGCCTGTCTGACCATGTTCAGCGTACGGCGGCGGATGCGGCCGCTGGAGGACATGGTGGAGACCTCGTCGGCGATCGCGGAGGGCGATCTGACCCGGCGGGTGCCATCCAGCAAGGACCCGATCCTGGAGGTCGAGCAACTGCGGCTGGCGCTCAACTCGATGCTGCAACAGGTGGAGTCGGCGTATCTCACGCGCGAGCGGAGCGCCGCGCAGCTACGGCGGTTCGTCGCGGACGCCTCGCACGAGCTGCGGACACCGCTGGCGGCGATACGCGGCTACCTCCAGCTGTACGACCGGGGCATGCTGCGGGAGCCGACGGAGCGGAAGCGGGCCTGGGACCGCATGATCGCGGAGTCCGACCGGATGGGGCGGCTGGTCGACGAACTCCTGGTCCTCGCCCGGCTCGACCAGCGTCCCGAACTGCGGCTGCGGAACGTGGACGTGTGCCGGCTGGTGCGGGACGCGGCGGAGGATCTCCGGGTGCAGCAGCCGGAGCGGGCGGTGTCCGTGGAGGCGGAGGGTTCGGTGCTGGTGCGGGCGGACGAGGCGGGGCTGCGGCAGGTGCTGGGGAATCTGCTGGGCAATGTGCGCACGCACACCCCGGTGGACGTGCCGGTACGGCTGGAGGTGGGCCGGGGGACGACGGAGTGGTGCGGCTGTGCGTGGCGGACGAGGGCCCCGGCCTCGCACCGGAGGACGCGGCGCGCGCCTTCGACCGCTTCTTCCGGGCGGGCGGTGGCGCGGGCAGCGGCCTGGGCCTCGCGATCGTGCAGGGTGTCGTCCAGGCCCACGGCGGCGAGGTCGAGGTCACCACAGCCCCGAAAAGGGCATGACGGTAACGGTGACCCTGCCGTCCCGCCACACGCCGTAACCGCGGCCGATCGCCCCACAGCACGTCCGCCATAACTGCGGGCAATCGTGCCGCAGGGCGGCACGGGTGGGCGCGGCGGCACCCGGCAAGCGCCGGGCCGCGTGATCCACCCCCGCCCAGCCCCCACACCGGGCCACAGCCCAACCCCGCCGCACGGGTGGGCGCGGCGGCACCCGGCAGGCGCCGGGCCGCGTGATCCACCCCCGCCCAGCCCCACACCGGGCCACAGCCCAACCCCGCCGCACGGGTGGGCGCGGCGGCACCCGGCAAGCGCCGGGCCGCGTGATCCACCCCCGCCCAGCCCCCACACCGGGCCACAGCCCAACCCCGCCGCACGGGTGGGCGCGGCGGCACCCGGCAGGCGCCGGGGTGCGAAACCCACCCCCGCCCCGCCACAAGCACGCCTCAGGCCTGCCGAGAAGCCAGCTCGATCACCGTGATGTCCGACGGCGCCCCCACCCGGGTGGGCGGCCCCCAGGCCCCGGCCCCCGGCTCACATACAGCTGCGTGTCCCCGTACCGCTCCAACCCCGAAAGCGTCGGATTCGCAAGCCCCGCCACCAGATTCCCGGGAAACAGCTGCCCCCATGGGTGTGCCCGGACAACTGCAGATCCACCCCGTGATCCACCGCGTCATGAATCTGCACCGGCTGATGAGCCATCAGCACACACGCCCGCCCCGGATCCCGGTCCCCCAGCGCCTTCGCGTAATCCGGCCCCTGCCCCTCACGCTCACCGGCGACATCGTTCACCCCCGCCAGATCGAAGTGCGGCAGCTCCGTACGCGCGTTCTCCAGCGGAGTCAGCCCCAGCCGCCGTACCTCCTCGACCCACTGCTCGGCCCCGGAGAAGTACTCGTGGTTGCCGGTGACGAAGAACGACCCGTGCCGTGCCCGGAGCTGCGCGAGTGGAGCCGCCGCCGGTCCGAGATCCTTGACGCTCCCGTCCACCAGGTCCCCGACGACGGCGATGAGATCCGGCTGGGTGGAGTTGATCGTGTCGACGACCTTCTGCGCGAAGCCGCGCCCGAGCACCGGCCCGAGATGGATGTCGCTGACCACGGCGATCCGGTACCCGTGCGCCGCGCGGGGCAGCTTGGCGAGCGGCACGGTGACCCGCTTCACACTCGGCCCCCGCAGCACGCCGTACGTCCCGTAGCCGACCGTCCCCACGGCCGCCGCGGCGGCGGCCCCGCCGACCACGCGGGAGACGAACAGCCGCCGCGAGGGCGCGGCGGACACCTCCGAACCGGACCCCTCACCCTCGACACCGTCGGCACCGTCGTCACCGACGGCCGGCTCACCGCCGCCCGTCACCTCACTCGGCGCAGCCCCCGCCCCCGCGCCCGCCGCTATCGGCTCGGCCGGCACCGTCGCATCCGCGGCCGTGGCCGCCGCCCGCCGCTCCAGCACCCGCCGCAGCACCGGTCGCACCAGCTCACCGACGAGCACCGCCAGCAGCAGATACAGCGCGAGCGCCAGCCACAGGAACCCCGGCCAGGCCAGCGCCTGCTTCAGCCAGAACGGCGCCCCGCCGCGCGTGGCGACAAGGGCCCCCACGGTCAGCGCCCACCCGCCGATCATCACGGCGGCGCCCGCGCGGCGCACCGCGCCCGGCCCTGTCGTGGTGTCCCGGAACAGGCGCCGCCACACGTACCAGTTGCCCGTCACCAGGACGGCCACGACCAGTAGCGCGATGAGTACGAAAACGATGGCCACGAGGCGGAGTTCCCCTGTTCCCGGTCAGGACGTGCGTGACGTCCGGCTCAGTGCGCGCAGTCCGCGCAACCCGATGCCCCCGATGACCGTCCCCAAGAGGAAGGAGACGACGGCAAGCGTCAGATGAACGAAGAAGTACGCCGTCGGGTGCCCGTTCTCGAACGCGAGTCCACTGCTGTCCTTGACCAGGTTCTTGACGAAAGTGACCCAGATGACCCAGCTCCACACCCCGAAGGCGAGCAGGAACCAGGAGACGGGGCGGCTGAGCTTCATTCCCCCAGTATCACCGTCCGGTGTCCGGAACCTTGCCCGGGGTGGGGACCTGCCTGGGACTTCACCGGACATGACATGTACGTTTCCGACCGTGCCCGCACCCAAGAACACCGTCCGGCGACCGCTGCTGATCGCTTCCGCCGCCCTCTTGTCCACCGCGCTGACGTCGCCCGTCGCGCTCGCGGCCCCAAGCCGTCGACGAGCCCCACGGCCACTCCCCCGGCGCGGATGTCCGTCGTGGGCGGTGCCCGGCTCGCGCAGCCCGGAACGCAGGTCAACCTGGCGAGCGGGGTGCCGGTGCTGCCGAAGGGGCTGTCGGCACGTTCCTGGATCGTCTCCGACGCCGAGTCGGGCGAGGTGCTCGCCGCGCACAACGCGCACTGGCGGCTGGCCCCGGCGAGCACCCTGAAGATGCTGTTCGCCGACACTCTGCTGCCGAGGTGGCCGAAGACGACGGAGCACAAGGTCGAGCCGTCGGACCTGGCCGGGATCGGCTCGGGTTCCAGCATGGTCGGCGTCAAGGAAGACGAGACGTACACGGTCGAGGACCTGTGGCGCGGGGTCTTCCTGATGTCCGGCAACGACGCGGTGCACGTCCTGTCGGCGATGAACGGCGGCATCGAGGCCACCGTCGACGACATGAACGCGCACGCCCAGGAGCTCCAGGCGCTCGACACGGTCGTGGTCAGCCCGGACGGCTACGACGCCCCGAAGCAGGTGTCGTCCGCGTACGACCTGACGCTGATCGCCCGCTCCGGGCTGCAGAAGAAGGACTTCCGGGAGTACTGCTCGACGGTCAGGGCGAAGTTCCCGGGTGAGACGAAGAAGAACAAGAAGGGCAAGAAGGTCCGCGAATCGTACGAGATCCAGAACACCAACCGTCTCCTGCGCGGGGACACCGACGTCCCCGTCTACCAGGGCATAGCCGGTGTGAAGAACGGCAACACCACCAACGCCGGCGCCACCTTCACCGGTGTCGCCGAGCGGGACGGCAAGGTCCTGCTGGTCACGGTGATGAACCCGCAGAAGAACGAGAGCAACGAGGTCTACAAGGAGACCGCGAAGCTCTTCGACTGGGGCTTCGCGGCGGCCGGCAAGGTCGAGCCGGTCGGTGAGCTGGTGGCGCCGAGGAGCGCGCGGAAGGCCGACGCCCGGCCGGGCCCGTCCGCGTCCCCGGACAGGCGGGCGGTGCCGCCGGCGGGTCGAAGCCGGTGGCGAGCGCCGCCTCGGGCGGCGGCACCGACGGCGTGGGCGTCGCGCTGGGCATCGCGGGCGGAGCGGTCGCGCTGCTCGCGGGCGGCGTGTTCCTGGTCAACCGGCGCTGGCCGCTGCCGGACCTGGTGCGCCGCCGTTCGCGTCCGTGAGGGCGGGAACCTCGGTCTCCTTGCTCGGCGTCGCCGTCCAGGCGGCGCAGAACAGCACCAGTTTCGCGGTGAAGTTGATCCACAGCAGCAGGGCCACGGGGACGCCGAAGGCGCCGTACATGCTCTTCGTGGCCACGCCCTGCATATAGCCGCTGAGCAGCAGTTTCAGCAGCTCGAAGCCGACCGCGCCGGTGAGCGCGGCGACGATCAGACGGCGCCGGGCGGGTTCGACGCCGGGCAGCAGGGTGAGGACGTACAGCAGGAGCAGGAAGTCGGCGCCGACGGCGACGGTGAACGCCGCGATGTGCAGGACGACGCCGCCCCAGCCGCCCTTCTCCAGCCCGATGGCGTCGCTGATCCGGCCGACCAGCGCGGAGGCGACGGTGGAGGCGATCAGGGTGATCACGACCGCTCCGCCGAGACCGACGAGGATGCCGAGATCCTTGCCCTTGCGCAGGACGGGGTTCTCCTCCTCGTCGGGCAGCTCCACACCGCGCGCAGGCATTCGCGCATGGAGCCGGCCCAGCTGACGCCGGTGAACAGCAGCACGGCACCGGCGATGAGGCCGATGGTGCCGGCGTTGTCCACCAGTTCGCCGACGTTCAGCTGATCGGAGATGCCGGGCACCTGATCGGTGATCCGGTCCTGCAAGGTGTCCTGCCGTTCCTCGCTGAGCGTGGCGGCGCCGATCGCGGCGGCCACGGTGAGCAGCGGGAACAGCGCGACGAAGCTCCGGAACGTCATCGCGGCCGCCAGCCTCACCCAGTGCACCCGGTCCAGACGCTCGTACGACCGCCACCCGTGGGTGAGCATCAGCCGTTCCGTCCACGGTCCGACGACCGGAAGCCGTTTCAGCCAGTCCATGACCCGACTCTGCCCCCGTTGCGGAAGACCAATGCCCTGGTGCCCCAGAACCGGACGACCGTGGCGAGGGCCATGCCGACGACCGCGCCGGAGACGGTGTCCGCGCGCTGCGAGGTGAGGCCGAGCCCGTAGTGGCTGACGGCCAGGCACAGCAGCTGTACGGCGGCGCCGGCGAGGTTGACCGCGAAGAACACGGCGAAGGGGCGGGGGCCACGCACGCGTGTGCCGCGGTAGGTGCCGTGCGCGTTGCCGGCGTAGGCGACGGCGCAGCCGACGAGGAAGGAGAGCGCCTTCGCGGTGAGCGGGTCGAGTCCGCCGGGGCCCCGCAGCCAGGTGAAGAGGGCGAGGTCGGCCGCGTAGGCGAGGAGTCCGGCCGTGGCGAAGCCGAGGAGCTCACGCGAACGGGGACTCACCAGTCGGCCACCGCCAGGGCGTACATGGCCGCCCAGACCAGGCCGATGACGGCGAGGGCGCGGTCGCCCAGCACCACGTCCTCGGGTTCGCCGGCGGTCCCCCGGTCGGCGAAGACGGCGTAGCGCAGGACGGCGAGGACGAACGCGACCACGGAGAGCTGGCGCCAGGGCAGCACGCTGGTGTGCGGCACACCGCCCTCCTCCAGGGCCCACAGGCAGTAGCCGAGGACGGCGACGCCCGCGGCGAGCTGCCACACGAAGCGGAGGTAGCCGGTGGTGTACTCGGTGAGCAACGCGCGCGTGGCGCCCGCTTTCCCGGTCATCTGCACGGCCTCGGAGTAGCGCTTGGCGGCGACCATGAACAGCGCCCCGAACCCGGCGGTGATGAGGAACCAGCGGGACAGCGGGATGCCGAGGGCGAGTCCGCCGATCACCGCGCGCATCACGAAACCGGTGGTGACGACGGCGAGGTCGACGACGAGGACGTGCTTGAGGCGGACGCAGTACGCCAGTTGCATGACCAGGTAGCCGGTCAGCAGCGCGGCGACCTCCGGCGGGCACAGCCGGACGGCGGCCACCGGGGCGAGGACGCCGAGGGTGATCCCGGCGGCGTAGGCGGCCGGTACGGGGACCCGCCCCGCGGCGACCGGGCGGCGGCACTTGACCGGGTGGGCGCGGTCGGCCTCGGCGTCGCGCGCGTCGTTGACCAGGTAGACGGCGGCGGCGCAGGCGGTGAACAGGACGAAGACCAGGGCGAGCCGGGTCGGGGTGCCGGGGGTGAACAGCTCACCGGCGGCGGCCGGGGCGGCGATCACCAGGACGTTCTTGACCCACTGTTTGGGCCGTGCGGTCAGCAGAAGGCCCGTGAGCAGGCCACCGCCCCCGCCGGGCGGGGCGGCCTGCCGCCGGTCGGTGCGCTCGCGGAGCAGGGTCACGCCCGGCCTCCCGCCATCCAGCGGGCGCCGAGACGGGCCGTCAGCGCGCCCAGGACGGCGCCGGCCGCCACGTCCGACGGGTAGTGCACGCCGGCCACCAGCCGGGACACGCACACGGCTGCGGCGAGCGGAGGCACCGCGCGGGAGCCCAGCGCGCCGAAGGCGACGGCGGCGGCCGCCGCCGAGGTGGCGTGCGAGCTGGGGAAGGAGTGCCGGCCGACCGTGCCGACCAACGGCTCGACATGCGTGGGGCGAGGGCGGCGCACGACCCGTTTCACCAGCGAGCCGGCGGCGTGGGCGCCCGCGGTGAGCACGGTGCCGCGCAGCCAGGAGCCGCGCCGCGGGCGGTCCACGACGGCACCGGCGATCCCCGCCGCGAGCCACACCGCCCCGTGCTCCCCGGCCCAGGACAGGACCCGCGTGGCACCGGCCACACGGGGGTCGGCGCCGCACGCTCTGAGGGCCGAGACGATCCGGTGGTCCATGCCGTACGGCCCCTGGGGGCGGTCGTGGAGGTGGTCCATGTGGACCCACTGTTCACCCCGGCGGGCGGAACTCCCGCCCCTATGGTGCGACATCCCATTAATCACCCGTTTCGGGGACGGGATTGACGTTTCAAAACCAACCAGTCACATAGGGGCGATACGGTCATCGCCATGTCTGCCGACACCGTTTCCGTCACGGGGTGGGGCCGCACCGCTCCCACCACCGCCCGGCTGATCCGCCCGCGCACCTACGAGGAGGCCGCCCTCGCGGTCCGGGAGTGCGGCGCGCGCGGAGGCATCGCGCGAGGGCTGGGACGCGCCTACGGGGACGCGGCGCAGAACGCGGGCGGTGCCGTGCTCGACATGACGGGCCTGGACCGGGTGCACGCCATCGACGCCGACGGCGGCACCGTGCTGTGCGACGCGGGCGTCTCCCTGCACCGGCTGATGGAGGTGCTGCTGCCGCTCGGCTGGTTCGTGCCGGTCACGCCCGGCACCCGCTATGTGACCGTCGGCGGGGCGATCGGCGCCGACATTCACGGCAAGAACCACCATGTCTCCGGCTCCTTCTCACGCCATGTGCTGTCCCTGGAACTGCTCACCGCCGACGGGCAGGTCCGTACGGTGGTGCCGGGCACGCCGCTGTTCGAGGCGACGGCCGGCGGTATGGGCCTGACCGGGGTGATCCTCACCGCCACGGTCCGGCTGCTGCCGGTGGAGACCTCGCTGATGAGCGTCGACACCGAACGCGCGGGCGACCTCGACGACCTGATGGCCCGCCTCGCCGACACCGACCACCGCTACCGCTACTCGGTCGCCTGGATCGATCTGCTGGCCCGGGGCCGGGCCACCGGCCGCGCCGTGCTCACCCGCGGCGACCACGCCCCCTGGACGCCCTGCCCCGGCGCACCCGCACCCGCGGGGAGCCCTCTCCTTCCGCACCTCCCGGCTCCCGGCCGCCCCGTCCTTCGTCCCCGAGGGCCTGCTCAGCCGCACCACCGTGGGACTGTTCAACGAGCTCTGGTACCGCAAGGCGCCCCGCGCGCGGACCGGGCAGCTCCAGCGGATCCCCGCCTTCTTCCACCCCTGGACGGCGTACCGCACTGGAACCGGGTCTACGGCCGGGGCGGCTTCGTGCAGTACCAGTTCGTCGTCGGGCACGGCCGGGAGGACGCCCTGCGCCGGATCGTGCGCCGGATCTCGGAGCGCCGCTGCCCGTCCTTCCTCGCCGTCCTCAAACGCTTCGGGGAGGCCGACCCGGGCTGGCTGTCGTTCCCCGTACCGGGCTGGACGCTGGCCCTGGACATCCCGGCGTCCCTGCCCGGTCTCGCCGGCTTCCTCGACGAACTCGACGAGGAGGTGGCCGGCGCCGGCGGGCGCGTCTACCTCGCCAAGGACTCCCGGCTGCGCCCGGAGCTGCTCACAGCCATGTACCCCCGCCTGGACGACTTCCGCGCGCTGCGCGCCCGCATCGACCCGCGCGGGGTGTTCGTCTCCGACCTGGCCCGCCGCCTCCATCTCCAGGCAACCTAGGAGCTGTCATGAAGGACGCCTTCGGCCTCCCCAGTCCCTGCTCGTTCTCGGCGGCACGTCCGAGATCGCGCTGGCCACCGCGCGGCGGCTGATCGCCCGCCGCACCCGCACGGTGTGGCTGGCCGGCCGCCCCTCCCCGGCCTGGACGCGGCCGCCGGGCGACTGCGCGACCTCGGCGCCGTGGTCCGCACCGTCGCCTTCGACGCGCTCGACCCCGACGCCCACGAGGACGCGCTCGGCAAGGTGTTCGCCGAGGGCGACGTCGACATGGTGCTGCTCGCCTTCGGCACCCTCGGCGACCAGGCGCACGACGAACGCGACCCCGCGGCCGCGGTACGGGTCGCGCAGACCAACTACACCGGCGCGGTCTCGGCGGGCCTGGTGTGCGCGAGCGCGCTCCAGACGCAGGGGCACGGCTCCCTGGTGGTGCTGTCCTCCGTCGCCGGCGAGCGGGCCCGCCGCGCCAACTTCATCTACGGCTCCAGCAAGGCCGGCCTGGACGCCTTCGCCCAGGGCCTCGGCGACGCGCTCTACGGCACGGGGTGCACGTCATGGTCGTACGCCCAGGGTTCGTCCGTACGAGGATGACGGCCGGGCTGCCCGAGGCGCCGCTGGCGACCACCCCGGAGGCGGTCGCGACGGCCGTGGAGCTGGGGCTGCGGCGCCGCGCGGAGACCGTGTGGGTGCCGGGCACACTGCGGGTGGTGATGTCGGCGCTGCGGCATCTCCCGCGCGGGCTGTTCCGCCGGCTGCCGGTCTGAGAGTCGGCCGGGTGTTCAGTGGGCGGAGACGGATCCCCGGTCCACGCTCCTGCCCTGCGGCGGCACCACCGCCGTACCGAAGGGAACTCGCGCAGTTTGCGCCACACCCCGTCGGCGCCCTGCTCGTACAGCGCGAAGCCGGTGCAGGGCCACGCCGCCTCGTAGTCGGCGAGGTCCTCGTAGGCGCGGTCCATGGCCGCCTCCTCGATGCCGTGCGCCACGGTGACGTGCGGGTGGTACGGGAACTGCAGCTCGCGCGGGACCGGCCCGGAGCCGTCCCGGACCTGCTTCTGCAGCCAGGCGCACGCCGCGCCGCCCTCGACGACCTGGACGAACACCACCGGCGTCAGCGGCCGGAAGGTACCGGTACCGGACAGCCGCATGGGGAACGGGCGGGCGGCCGCGGCGATCTCGCTCAGATGCGCCTCGACGGCCGCGAGGTCGGTGTCGCCGATCTCCGTCGGCGGGAGCAGGGTGACATGCGTGGGGATACCGTGAGCCGCGGCGTCGCCGAAGCCCGCGCGCAGCTGCTGAAGCCGGCTGCCGTGAGGCTCCGGGACCGCGATCGACACACCGATCGTTACGGTCCCCACGTCGTCTCCTGTCGTTGTGGTGGTGAAGCGTGGCGGGTGGAACTGCGGTGGGCGCCTGGTGACCGCGGAAACGGTCACCCGGTTATCGACTGTACGACCACGACCCGGATGCGGGCAGGCGCAACCGGAGTGATGTGCAGCGCTGTGCGGTGGTACGTACCGGAGGCGTGGACCGGTTCAGCGCCGGTGCGAGGCGGCCGCCCGGCACCGGCGATCCGTGCGGCGGGTCAGTGTTTGGCCGGCAGGAAGCCCACCCGGTCGTACGCCTGCGCGAGGGTCTCCGCGGCGACGGCACGCGCCTTCTCGGCGCCCTTGGCCAGGATCGAGTCCAGCGTCTCGGGGTCGTCCAGATACTGCTGGGTGCGCTCCCTGAACGGGGTCGCGAACTCGACCAGGACCTCGGCGACGTCCGTCTTGAGCGCGCCGTAGCCCTTCCCGGCGTACCGCTCCTCCAGGACGGGGATGTCCGTACCGGTGAGGGTCGACAGGATCGTGAGGAGATTGCTCACACCGGGCTTCTCCACGACGTCGTAGCGGATCACCGTGTCGGTGTCGGTGACCGCGCTCTTCACCTTCTTCGCGGTGGCCTTCGGCTCGTCCAGGAGGTTGATGAGCCCCTTCGGCGTGGACGCCGACTTGCTCATCTTGATGGACGGGTCCTGGAGGTCGTAGATCTTCGCCGTCTCCTTGAGGATGTACGGCTTCGGCATCGTGAACGTCTCGCCGAACCGGCCGTTGAACCGGTCGGCGAGGTCGCGCGTCAGCTCGATGTGCTGGCGCTGGTCCTCACCCACCGGCACCTCGTCGGCCTGGTAGAGCAGGATGTCCGCGACCTGGAGGACCGGGTAGGTGAACAGTCCGACGGAGGCGCGGTCGGCGCCCTGCTTGGCGGACTTGTCCTTGAACTGGGTCATACGGGACGCCTCGCCGAAGCCGGTGAGGCAGTTCATGACCCAGGCGAGCTGGGCGTGCTCGGGCACATGGCTCTGCACGAAGAGCGTGCAGCGGTCCGGATCGAGCCCGGCGGCCAGCAGCTGGGCGGTGGCGAGCCGGGTGTTGGCGCGCAGCTCCTCCGGGTCCTGCGGGACCGTGATCGCGTGCAGGTCGACGACCATGTAGAACGCGTCGTGGGTCTCCTGGAGGGCCACCCACTGGCGGACGGCGCCGAGGTAGTTTCCGAGATGGAACGAGCCTGCGGTGGGCTGGATTCCGGAGAGCACACGGGGTCGGTCAGTCGCCATGCCCACCATTCTCTCAGGTCCCGCGAGGCGGTCCGGAACGGACCGGAAACAGAGAGGCGGTCCGGAACGGACCGGATACAGATGGGAACCGATCCGTCCCCGGCGGTGTAACAAGAATGTGAGGACGCGGGAGGGGGCCGCATCACCGATGAGGCCGCGGTGATCGCACGCGTACGCGCCGGGGAGCCCGAGGCGTACGCGGAGCTGGTGCGGGCCCATACGGGCATCGCGCTCAGGGCGGCCGCCGCGCTCGGGGCGGGATCGGACGCGGAGGACGTGGTGCAGCAGGCCTTCGTGAAGGCGTACTGCGCGCTGGGCCGGTTCCGGGACGACATGGCGTTCCGGCCGTGGCTGCTGTCGATCGTGGCCAATGAGACGAGGAACACAGTGCGCGCCGCCGTGCGCCGGACGACGCTCGCCGGCCGGGAGGCGGCGCTGGTGGAGGCGGAGCCGGTGATACCGGAGTCGGCCGATCCGGCGGTGGCGACGCTGGAGTCGGAGCGCCGCGGGGCACTGGCGGCCGCGCTGGAGAAGCTGAGCGAGGAGCACCGGCTGGTCGTCACCTACCGCTATCTGCTGGAGATGGACGAGAGGAGACCGCCCAGGCCCTGGGCTGGCCCCGGGGCACGGTGAAATCGCGGCTGAACCGCGCCCTGCGCAAGCTGGAGCGCCTGCTGCCGGACTTCCGGCCCCGGGAAGGGGTGAGAGGCGTGAGTGAGCGGTACGACGACGAGGCCGCCGGGCTGCGGGAGGAACTGCGGGCCTTCGGCCGGTCCCTGGACGGGCCGGACGGGGCCGCGGGGTCCGAGTCGATGGTCGAGCGGGTGCTGGGGCAGATACTGGCCGAGCAGGTGCCGGTACCGGTCGCCGGGCCGCCGGGAGTCGGCGCGCGGCTGCGGGCGGCCCGGCGCTGGACGCGGGCGCGCTGGCGGAAGCTGGTCGCGGCGGTGTGCGGGCTGCTGACGGTACTGGCGCTGACACCCCCGGTGCGGGCGGCGGTGACCGACTGGTTCGCCTTCGGCGGGGTCGAGGTGCGGTACGACCCTTCGGCGGTGCCGTCGCCGGGTGCGGAGGTACCGGGCTGCGGGCGGTCGGTGTCGCTCGGCGAGGCGGAGCGGCGGGCCGGGTTCGGGCCCCTCGTTCCGAAGGCGCTGGGAGTTCCGGACGCTGTGACGGTGAGCGGGCTGCCCCGGGGGCGGTCCCTGGTGAGCCTGTGCTGGCGGAAGAACGGGCGGACGATCCGGCTGGACGAGTTCCCGGGCCGCCTGGACATCGCCTTCACCAAGACCGTGCGCGAGCAGCCGAAGTGGCTGTCGCTGGACGGGGAGGGCAGGGAGGACGGGGCCGCGGAGCCGGTCCTGTGGTTCTCGCGTCCGCATGTGCTGACCTTCTGGGTGGTCGACACGGACGGCCACCGGTTCACCCGCGCGGAGCGCACGGCGGGGCCGACACTGCTCTGGACCCGCAGGGGCACGGTGGGCGGTGAGGGGTGGCGGCGGACGGTATGACGCTGCGGCTGGAGGGGTGGCGTCGAAGGCGGAGGCGCTGGAGATCGCGGGGGCGGTCGAGGAAATGGCCCCTTGACATCCTCTCCGCCCTAAAGGACGGAGATTCCCGCCTGGCTGCCGGATGCCCGGCTCGCCTTCGGGTGGGTTCCTGCTTCGCTGCGCGGTGCCGGGACGAGTCCCGGTCTTACCTGCGCTCCACAGGCTGACACGGCCAGTCCGGCCGCCTTGGCGACGTTGACCGCCGCGTTGATGTCCCGGTCCAGGACGGCCCCGCATGCCCCGCAGGTCCACACGCGGACATGCAGGGGCTTGGGGCCGTCCTTGACGCCGCACTGCGAGCACACCTGAGACGTGGGCTCGAAGCGGCCGATCCGGATGAAGGTGCGCCCGTACCTGGCGGCCTTGTACTCCAGCATGCTCACGAACGCCGACCATCCGGCGTCGTGCACGGACTTGGCCAGGCGCGTACGCGCGAGTCCCTTCACCGCCAGGTTCTCCACGGCGACCGCTTGGTTCTCGCGGATCAGCTGCGTGGAGAGCTGGTGATGGAACTCGTGGCGCGCGTCCGCGACACGGGCGTGTGCCCGTGCGACGCGGACCCTGGCCTTGTCCCTGCTCTTGCTGCCCTTCTCCTTGCGGGACAGGGCGCGCTGCGCCTTCTTCAGACGCTTCTCGGCCCGGCGCAGGAAGCGTGGACTGTCGACCTTGCGGCCGTCCGACAGGACCGCGAAGTGCCCGAGACCGAGGTCGATGCCCACCTCGGGCGTCGTCTGCGGCGACAGTTCCCCGGGGCCGGTCTCGACGACGAAGCTCGCGAAGTACCGGCCCGCGCTGTCCTTGACCACCGTCACCGTGGACGGTGTCGAGGGCAGCGCTCGGGACCACTTCACCTTCAGGTCGCCGATCTTCGGCAGGCGCAGCTTTCCGCCGGTCATGATCGACCAGCGGGCGTTCGCCGTGAACCGCACCGCCTGCCGGGTGTCCTTGCGCGACTTGTACCGGGGTGCACCCATGCGCGGGCGCTTGCCCTTCAGCCCGTCGAAGAAGTTCTTGTACGCGGTCTCCAGGTCGCGGAGGGACTGCTGGAGCACGACTGCGGAGACCTCGCCGAGCCACGCCCGTTCCGGGGTGTTCTTTGCCTCGGTGATGAGCTGCTTGGACAGGTCGCCGGTCTTCGGGAACGGTATGCCTTCGCTGCGGGCGGTCTCCCGAGCGCGGAGCGCGTCGTTGTAGACCACCCGCGCACACCCGAACGCCCTCGCCAACGCCATGCGCTGACCGGCGCTCGGGTACAGGCGGAAGCTGTACCGAAGCTGCACGCGGATCACGATACACATTTGGTTTATGGGTATCGATGAGCACATTCGTACTGGTCGTCACTGCGTCTTCCGTATGCATGTTCACTTGGTTTTCGTGACGAAGTACCGGCACAAGATCTTCGCCGACCGGCACCTGACGCGGTGCGAGGAGATCATGCGGGCCGTGTGCGAGGACTTCGAGGCCGAGTTGGTCGAGTTCAACGGCGAGAACAACCACGTCCACCTGCTCGTGAACTTCCCGCCGAAGGTCGCCGTGTCCAAGCTGGTGAACTCCTCAAGGGCGTGTCCTCGCGCAGGCTCCGCCAGGAGTTCCCCGACCTCGTCCGCCATTACTGGCGGGCACAACGACTCTGGTCCGGCTCGTACTTCGCCGGGTCGGTCGGCGGTGCGCCGCTCAGCATCGTGAAGCAGTACATCGAGCAGCAGAACCGGCCGCTCTGACCTGGGCTGAGGCGAACAGCGCTGATCCGTGCACGCAGCTGAGGTCAGAGCAGCTCTCAGATTCGCTTCACCGCCGGGCTGAAGCCCGGTGCACTGCGAATAGTCCCGGTAGCCGGGTGTCGAGGGGCGCGGAAATCGCGGGGGCGGAATGGGAACCCCGGCAGGTCGGGCGGTGTACCAGAAGTGACAGGCGGCTCATGGGCGGGCCGCACGGGGATCGACCGGCCGAGTGGGGCCCGGATGCGCGGGTGGAAGGGCAGTGTTCGACAACTGACGGCGAGTGTGGGGCCTTGGCGGCCGCGCTGGCCCTGATGATGTGGGGGCGTCACCGGCCTTCGCCGGGGGCCCACGAGCGTGCTGGTGGTGTCGCCGGAGAGCGAGGAGACGGCGTCGCTGTACTACTCCGACGCGGAGTACGGGCGGCTGGAGAAACTGCTCGGCCCGGTCGGCCGTGGCACCGCTGACAGGCCGCCGGAGGCCGTCTCGGCCTCGGCCCGGATGATCAACGTGACATGGATGGTGCACGACGTGACGCCTTGGCGCGTGGACCGGATCTTCCTGGCGGACGTGGGCCAGGACGTGTGGATACATACGACGTCGCAGCTCAGCGAATCGGCGAACGGCGTCTGGCACCGCGCCAAGGATCCGATCAATCTCCACAAGCTCCTGTACGGACTGGAGCTGAAGGGCAAGAAGACATCCCCGTGCCGGCGTCCGGGATGTACCCGGCACCGTGGGAAACGGCGCAGGCCGACACCGCGACCGACAGCGATACGGCCGCGGCGGCAGCCGAGACCCGCGCCGTGCCGGCCGACTCCACCGACTGGTGGTGGGCGATACCGGGCGTGCTGGCCGGAGCGGCGCTGGCCCTGCTGCTGCGCCCGCATGCGACACGGCTGATCCAGCGGAGGAAGGACGACCCCGGTCCAAAGCAGGAACTGCTGGACGCCTGACGCCGGCGCACGGCGGCCCGGTGCGCGACCGGAACCGCCGTGGGTCGCCCGCGATGGGACGCCTCAGCCGAGGTCGATCTCCGGGTACAGCGGGAAGCCGGCGACCAGGTCGGTGGCGCGGCGCGAGATCTCGTCGGCGATCTTCGCGTCGAGGACGTGAGCGGCCTTGGAGGGGGCGCCGGACTTGGTGGTGCCTGCCTCGGTGGTGGTGAGGACCCGGTCGATGAGGCCGGCGACCTCGTCCATCTCCGCCGTACCCAGACCACGGGTGGTCAGCGCGGGGGTGCCGATGCGGATGCCGGAGGTGTACCAGGCGCCGTTGGGGTCGGCGGGGATGGCGTTGCGGTTGGTGACGATGCCCGAGTCGAGCAGGGCGGCCTCGGCCTGGCGGCCGGTGAGGCCGTAGGAGGTGGCGACGTCGATCAGGTTGAGGTGGTTGTCGGTGCCGCCGGTGACCAGGGTGGCGCCGCGGCGCATCAGGCCCTCGGCGAGGGCGCGGGAGTTGTCGACGATGCGCTGGGCGTAGTCCTGGAAGGCGGGCTGACGGGCCTCGGCGAGGGCGACGGCCTTCGCGGCCATGACGTGCGGGAGCGGGCCGCCCAGGACCATCGGGCAGCCGCGGTCGACCTGGTCCTTGAGGGAGTCGTCGCACAGCACCATGCCGCCGCGCGGGCCCCGCAGCGACTTGTGGGTGGTCGTGGTGACGATCTGGGCGTGCGGGACCGGGTCGAAGTCGCCGGTGAGGACCTTGCCGGCGACCAGACCGGCGAAGTGCGCCATGTCGACCATGAGCGTGGCGCCGACCTCGTCGGCGATCTCCCGCATGATCCGGAAGTTCACCAGCCGGGGGTAGGCGGAGTAGCCGGCGACGATGATCAGCGGCTTGAACTCACGGGCGGAGGTGCGCAGGGCCTCGTAGTCGATGAGGCCGGTGGCCGGGTCGGTGCCGTAGGAACGCTGGTCGAACATCTTTCCTGAGATGTTCGGGCGGAAGCCGTGCGTGAGGTGGCCGCCGGCGTCCAGGGACATGCCGAGCATGCGCTGGTTGCCGAAGGCCTGGCGGAGTTCGGCCCAGTCGGCCTCGGAGAGGTCGTTGACCTGGCGGGCGCCCGTCTTCTCCAGGAAGGGGACCTCGACCCGGGCGCCGAGGACGGCCCAGAAGGCGACCAGGTTGGCGTCGATGCCGGAGTGCGGCTGGACGTAGGCGTGGCGGGCGCCGAAGAGCTCCTTGGCGTGCTCGGCGGCGAGGGACTCGACGGTGTCGACGTTGCGGCAGCCGGCGTAGAAGCGGCGGCCGATGGTGCCCTCGGCGTACTTGTCGCTGAACCAGTTGCCCATCGTGAGAAGGGTGGCCGGGGAGGCGTAGTTCTCGGAGGCGATCAGCTTGAGCATCTCACGCTGGTCGGCGACCTCTTGGGTGATCGCGTCGGCGACGCGGGGCTCGACCGTGCGGATGACGTCGAGCGCGGCTCGGTAGGCGGTGGAAGCGGGGGTGAGCGACTGCTCGGCGGCTGACATGGGGACCTCCGGACGTGGCGTTCGGCGTTCACGGTGTGGCCCAGGCGCGCGGCACGGTTGCGGACCCGTTGGGTCCGGGGCCGCTTCCCGATGGTTACTCCATCCCTGCACGCCAGTCACGGCCCGCCGCCAGGGTACCGGGTGGCACGGGGTGCCACGGGGTGGCGTCCGCTATGCGGGCGACGGCGCGGCGGAGCCGCGTGGGGCGCAGCCCCGCGTTCCTGTGGCGCGTGTTCTCCCCTGGCCCTGCTTACAGGATCACGTGCGGGAGGAAGCGGGCGTACTCGTCCGTCACCAGGCCCGAGGACTCGCGGATGCCGAGGCCCGCCGACTCGTTCTCCACGACCCACGCGCCCAGGACCACGTGGTTGCCGTCGAAGTCGGGGAGGGGGCCAGTTGCTGGTAGCAGCAGGGTTCGGTGCGGGGGCCAGGGCGGATCCGGGCTGGTGGACGGTCACTCCCGCGCCCTCCCGGCCGAGGAGGGGCTTGGCCACCCAGCCGGTGGTGGTGGCCAGGTCGCGGGGGCCGTCGAGGTAGGTGGGGAGGAGGTGGGGGTGGTCGGGGTAGAGCTCCCAGAGGATCGCCAGCAGCGCCTTGTTGCTGAGGAGCATCTTCCAGGCCGGCTCGATCCACAGGGTGGTGCCCGTGCCGCCGCCGTTGTCGAGCGTGGTGAGGACGTGGTCGGCGAAGCGGTCGGTGGTGAGCCACTCCCACGGGTACAGCTTGAAGATGCTGCGGATGAACCGCAGCCCGTTGTCGACGAAGCGTCCGGAGAGACGGTCCCAGCCGATCTCCTCCACGGAGATCCAGTCGGTGTCGAGGCCGGCCTGTTCGGCGGTCTCCTTGAGGTAGGCGACGGTCATCAGGTCCTCGCCGAGTTCGTCGGCCGAGGAGTGGGCGAAGTACAGGGGCTGCCCGGCGGGAGAAGGGCGGCCTGCTTCTTCCAGGCGTCGACGAGGCGTTCGTGGAGGGAGTTCCACTGGTCGGCGCCGGGGAAGCGTTCCTCCATCCAGAACCACTGGGGGACGCGGCCTCCACCAGGGAGGTCGGGGTGTCGGCGTTGTACTCCAGGAGCTTCGCGGGGCCGGTGCCGTCGTAGCGGAGGTCGAAGCGGCCGTAGACGGAGGGAGTTCGGCGCGCCGCTGCCAGGCCTCGGCGACCAGGCGGGCGATGCGCGGGTCGGTGATGCCGAGGTCGGCGAAGCGGTCGGCGGTGACGATGTGGTCGGCCGCCGCGAGGCACATGCGGTGCAGTTCCTCGACGACCTCCTCCAGCGCCTCGATCTCGTCCAGGGTGAAGACGTAGTAGGCGCTCTCGTCCCAGTAGGGGCGCAGGGAGCCGTCGGGGTAGCGGGTGAGGGGGTAGATGAGCCCCTGTTCCTCCACGGTCTCCTGCCAGCCCGGCCGGGGCTCGGTCGTACGCCGTTCCATGGGCCGCTCAGCCGCCGCTGCTGCCGGAGCCCGAGGAGCCGAAGCCGCCCCGGTCGACGGCCTCGCTGCGGCTGAAGGTGCCGTAGTCGGCGTAGCCGTTGCTGACGTCGGAGTCGTAGTACCAGTCGGCGCGGGCCGAGCGGCTCTTGCCGGGCGAACCGGAGGTGGTGGTGCCGGACTTGCAGTTCTTGTCGGAGACGACCTTGTAGCCCTTGAGGTGGTCGTAGCTGTCCCGGTCCACGCACCGCCGGTCCGGGTCGGAGCCGCACGAGGTCAGTGCCGCCGCGAGGACACCCATGCCCCCGAGCACCACCGTGCTGGACCGCAACCGCCGCCGTGACTCCGCCATAGCTCCCCTCGCAGGCACTTCCCCCGGGTGCACCTCTCCCGGCTCGCGGCGGACAGCCTAGAGACCACCGGGCCGTCCCGCACAGATGCCCCCGCCAAGGCACCGCCCCCGCCGACGATTCGCGGTGATTGACGCGGTATGCGGTCGGGGCAGTGCCCGGCACGGGCCGTCCGGGGTGGTCGGCCGGGCGTGGTCCGGCGGGGTGGCACAGCCGGCGGCCAGGGCGTCGTCCTCCGCGATACCGGTGACCGGGACGCCGGGGCCCGGGTGACGAGGGACGCGACCAGGGAGTCCCGGCGACGGCGGTGGCGCGGAAGGTCGTACCCGACGCGGGAGGTCAGGGCAGCCATGCCCGCCAGGTGGACTCGTGGCTGTCCACCCACTTCCGTGCGGCCTCCCGGGGCGACAGCTTCTGCTCGGCGATCATCAGGGAGACCTCGTTCTGGTCCTCGGTCGTCCAGTTGAGGTTCCTGAGCAGTTCCGCCGCCTCGCCGCCGTGCCGCGCGAAGTCCGCGTTGAGGTACTTCTGCAGCGGGGTGACCGGGTAGGCGCACGCGACCTTCGCCGGATCGGCGTCACAGCCCTCCTCGTACGGAGGCAGTCTCACCTCGGTCATCGGCACCTTCGCGGAGAGCCACTGGGGGTGTACCAGTAGGTGAGGAAGGGCTTCTTCTCCTTGGCGAACTGCTGGATCTGGGTGATCTGCGCGGCCTCGGAGCCGGCGAACACCACCCGGTAGTCCAGCTTCAGGTTCTTCACCAGCGCCTTGTCGTTGGTGACGTACGACGGGGAGCCGTCCAGGAGCTGGCCCTTGCCGCCGCTCTCCGGGGTGCGGAACTGCTCGGCGTACTTGTCGAGGTTCTTCCAGTCGGTGACGTCGGGGTGCTCCTTGGCGAAGTAGGTCGGCACGAACCAGCCGATGTGCCCGGTGACGCCGAGGTCGCCGCCGTTCACGATCGTCTTCTTGTCGTCGACGTACCGCCGCTCCTGCTCGGGGTGCCCCCAGTCCTCCAGGATGGCGTCGACGCGGCCCTGGCTGAGCGCGTCCCAGGCGGGCACCTCGTCGACCTGGACGGTGTCGACGCGGTAGCCGAGCTCCTGTTCCAGCAGGTACTGGGCGACGGCCACGTTGGCCTGCGCGCCGACCCAGGACTGCACGGACAGGGTGACCGTCCGGGCGCCCTGGGCGTTCGCGAAGGGCGAGGCCTGCCTGGTCATGTCGGCGGCTCCGCAGCCGGTGGCCAGCGCCAGTACGGCTGTGACGGCCGTGATCCGTGTACGGGACATCTCAGGCTCCCTTCGCCGTACGGCGCTCGGTGGGCTGTGTCACCCGGTCGAGCATCAGCCCCAGGCAGACGATCGCGGCCCCGGCGACCAGACCGGTCGCCAGGTCGCCCTGGGCGAGGCCGAAGACGACGTCGTAGCCGAGCGCGCCCTCGCCGACCAGACCGCCGATGATGACGACGGCGAGGACCAGGACGACGCCCTGGTTGACGGCGAGCAGCAGCGCGGGGCGGGCCAGCGGGAGCTGGACCTGCCGCAGTTGCTGGGCGCCGGTCGCACCGAGCGAGCGGGCGGACTCCAGGGCGGCCGGGTCGACCTGGCGCAGGCCCTGGGCGGTGATGCGGACGACGGCCGGGAGCGCGTAGACGACGGCGGCGGCGACGGCCGGGGCGCGGCCCACGCCGAACAGCGCGACGACGGGGATCAGGTACACGAACTGCGGCATCGTCTGGAACACGTCGAGCACCGGGCGCAGCAGCCGTTCGAAGCGGTCGCTGCGGGCGGCGGCGACACCGGTCGCGAAACCGATGACGAGGGTGACGGCGACGGCCGCGAGGACCTGCGAGAGCGTGTCCAAGGACGGATTCCAGACGCCGAGCACCCCGATGGCGGCCATGGCGAGGACGGCGGTGAGCGCGGTGCGCCACGTGCCGATCAGCCAGGCCAGGGCGGCGACGATCAGCAGCACCGACCACCAGGGCAGCCACCTGCAGACCGTCCCGGAGCGGATCGAGGACCCAGGTGGTGAAGCGGCCCGCCCAGTCGGCCGTACCGCCGACGACGGGAACGCCCGAGTAGAGGTGGCCGGTCATCCACTCGACGGCCCGGTTCACCGGCTCGGCGACTCCGACGACCCAGCCGTCGGGCCACTCCAGGCGGTCCGTGAGGCGTCCGGCGGCCGCTATGGCGACGGCGGCGATCCCGGCGTACGCCCACAGCGCGCGGGAGTTGGGCGGGGGCGTCTGCCCGAGGCGTGCGCCGGCCGCGCCGGTCACCCGGTCGAGGACGACGGCGAGCAGCACGATCGGGATGCCGGCGGCGAGCGCGGCACCCACGTCGACCGAGGCGAGCGCCTGGTAGACGCGGTCGCCGAGACCGCCGGCGCCGATCACGGAGGCGATGACGGCCATGGACAGCGCCATCATGATCGTCTGGTTGAGCCCGAGGAGGAGTTCCTTGCGGGCCAGCGGGAGCCGGGCGGTCAGCAGGCGCTGGCGGGCGGTGGCCCCGAGCGAGTCGACCGCCTCCAGCACCTCCTTGTCGGCGCCGCGCAGGCCGAGCGCGGTGAGGCGGGCCATGGGCGGGGCGGCGTAGACGACGGTGGCGAGGACGGCGGCGGGGACGCCGATGCCGAAGACCAGGACGACGGGGAGGAGGTAGGCGAACGCCGGGAGGACCTGCATGGTGTCGAGGACCGGGCGCAGGATGCGGTGCATACGGCCGGACAGGCCGGCGGCGAGGCCGAGGAGGGCACCCACCGCGACGGACGCGGCGACCGCTACGGCCATCAGGGCGAGGGTCTGCATCGTGGGGACCCACATGCCGAGGAGGCCGCAGGTGAGGAAGGCGGCGGCGGTGCCGAGGGCGAGCCGGATTCCCGCCGTGCGCCAGGCGATCAGGGCGGACACGGCGGTCACTCCGGCCCAGCCGACGGCGAGGAGGGCGAGGTAGACGGCGCGTACGGCGATGACGACGGCGTTGCTGACGTGGCCCAGGAAGTGGAGGAAGAGGGGTGGGTGTCCCTGTTGTCGATGATCCAGTCGCTGGTGGTCGCGAGGGGGAGGAGAGGTCGATGGTGAGTTCCCCGGGCCAGGTGCCGGATGCCCAGCGGGCGGCTGCGAGGGGACGAGGACGGCCGCGAGGGCGGCGAGCGCCAGGAGCTTGCGTACGGCCGGGTTGGCCGAGATGCCCGGCGGTGCCGTTTTGCGGGGTGTCGCCGTGAGCGTCGCCATCACACCTGCTCCTCGCCGGTGGTGGCCGTGGGGGTTCCGGCTCGCGGCGCTGCGCGGGTGCCGCCGCGCCCACCCTCCCCCACTCGGCTTTGCTCGAGCGGGGGACCCCATCGCCCCAGCGGCACGACTGCCCGCAGCTGCGGTGGTGCCTGCTACTACGTCCAGCAACGTGCCTGCGTCGACTACACCCAGGCATCTGCCCTCGTCCATCACCCGGGCCGGGGTTCCCGCTCGGGCCACCGCCTCGATCGCCTCCGAGACGGTGGCTTCCGGGCGGATCGCGGGGCCTGTCGCCGCTTCTGCCGCCGAGGTGGGCGGGCGCATGGCGGTGCGGGCGGTCAGGATCTGTTCCCGGGGATGTTTCGGGTGAAGGCGCGGACGTAGTCGTCGGCGGGGAGGCGACGATCTCCTCCGGGGTGCCGAGCTGGACCACTCTGCCGTCGCGCATCAGGGCGATGCGGTCGCCGAGTTTCAGGGCTTCCTGGAGGTCGTGGGTGATGAAGACCATCGTGCGGCCCTCCTCCCGGTGCAGCCGGATCACTTCCTCCTGCATGTCCCGCCGGATCAGCGGGTCGAGCGCGCTGAACGGCTCGTCGAAGAGGAGGACTTCGGGGTCGACGGCCAAAGCCCGTGCCAGACCGACGCGTTGGCGCTGACCGCCGGAGAGCTGGGCGGGTCTGCGCTGTTCCAGGCCCGCCAGCCCGACCTTGGCGACGACCTCGGCGGCCCGCTCGCGGCGTTCCGCCCTGCCCACGCCCTGGATCTCCAGGCCGTAGGCGACGTTGTCGAGGACGGTGCGGTGCGGCAGCAGGCCGAAGTGCTGGAAGACCATCGCGGCCCGGTGCCGGCGCAGGGCGCGCAGCCGGGACCGGTCCATGGCGCGGACGTCCTCGCCGTCGATGACGATGGTGCCGGCGGTCGGCTCGATCAGCCGGGTGAGACAGCGCACCAGTGTGGACTTGCCGGAGCCGGACAGGCCCATGACGACGAAGACCTCGCCCTTGCGGACGTCGAAGGACACATCGCGGACGGCGGCCGTGCAGCCGGTGCGGGAGCGCAGTTCGGCCGGGTCGAGGGCGGCGAGGGCGGGGTCGGCGGGGATCCGGCCGGCCTTGGGGCCGAAGACCTTCCACAGGCCGTCCACGGAGAAGACGGGTGAGGCACTCATCGCGCGTCACCGCCGATCAGGTCCACGGCGCGCTCGCCGACCATCAGGACCCCGATCATCGGGTTCACGGCGGTCATGGTCGGGAAGACGGACGCGTCCGCGATCCGGATGCCCTCCAGTCCGCGGATCCTCAGCTCGGGGTCGACCACCGCGAGTTCGTCCGTCACCGCGCCCATCCGGCAGGTGCCCGCCGGGTGGTAGACGGTGTGGGCGGCCTTGCGGGCGTACTCGCCGAGTTCCTCGTCGCCGGTGATGTGGGGGCCGGGGCAGACCTCACGCTTCAGCCAGCCCGCCAGCGGCTCCGACGCGGCGATCTCGCGGGCGATGCGGATGCCGTCGACGAGGGTACGGCCGTCGTAGTCGTCCTCGTCGGTGAAGTACCGGAAGTCCAGGGCGGGTTTCACGGACGGGTCGGCGCTGGTGAGGTACAGCCGTCCCCGGCTCTTCGGCTTGGGGATGTTCGGGGTCATGGAGACGCCGAACTCCGGCCGCTGGTAGCCCAGTCGCTCAGGATTGTCGGTGAACGGGATCTGGTAGAAGTGGAACATCAGGTCGGGGCCCGCGTGTTCGGGGTCGCGGCGTACGAACAGACCCGCGTCGGAGTCCATCGCGGAGTTGTCGGGGATGGGCCCGTTCGTCTCCCAGACGATCACGGACTCGGGGTGGTCGAGCAGGTTCTCGCCGACGCCGGGCAGATCGTGCGCCACGGGTATGCCGAGCGCCTCCAGGTCGGCCCTGGGACCGATGCCGGAGTGCAGCAGCAGGCGCGGGCTGTCGACCGCGCCGGCGCAGAGGACGACCTCGCGCCGGGCCCGTACCAGCTTCTCCTCGCCGTCCCGGGTCCGCACATGGACGCCCGCGGCGCGGGTGCCGTCCAGCTCCAGCCGGTAGGCCCAGGTCTCCAACAGGAGGGTGAGGTTGGGTCGTTCGTCCATCACCGGGTGGAGGTAAGCCACCGACGCGGACGAGCGCTTGTTGTTCTCCGGGTGGTAGGCGAGGTCGAAGAAGCCGACGCCCTCGCTGAACGGCTTCCGGTTGAACCCCTCCACGCGCGGCACGCCCAGCGCGGACTGCGCCGCGTCGACGAAGTCGCGGGCGATGGCGTTCCGGTCCTCTCGTCGACGGGGACGATGTTGTTCTTGAGCCGGGCGTAGTACGCCTCCATCGGCACCGCGCCCCAGCCCTTGGCGCCCGCCTCCTCCCACTCGTCCCAGTCTGACGGCAGCGGCTTGAACGCGATGAGCGTGTTGTGCGAGGAGCAGCCGCCGAGGACGCGGGCGCGGCTGTGCCGGATGTGCGAGTTGCCGCGCGGCTGTTCGGTGGTGGGGTAGTCGTAGTCGAGTTCGCCGCCGAGCAGGCCCATCCAGCGGCGCAGGGTCAGCACGTCGTCGCGGCCGACGTCGCTGGGGCCGCCCTCGATGACGGCGACGGTGACATCGGGGTTCTCGGTCAGCCGGGAGGCGATGACGGAACCGGCCGTGCCGCCGCCTATGACGACGTAGTCGTAGACGTGTTCGTGTTCGGGATCGTGTTCAGGGTGTGAGCGGTCATCTGGGTGGTACTCCTCCGGGGACTCGGGAGAGGTGCGTGGATCGCCGTACGGCGTCGGGTGGGGCGGCGCGGCGGGGGACGGCGGCGGTTCAGCCCGCGAACCAGCGCACCGGCTTCGGCGCCAGGTTCTGGTAGACGTGCTTCGTCTCGCGGTACTCGGCGAGACCGGCCGGGCCGAGTTCGCGGCCCACACCGCTCCTGCCGAAGCCGCCCCACTCCGCCTGCGGGAGGTAGGGGTGGAAGTCGTTGATCCACACGGTGCCGTGGCGCAGCCGTCCGGCCACGCGGCGGGCGCGGCCCGGGTCGGCGGTCCATACGGCGCCGGCCAGCCCGTACTCGGTGTCGTTGGCGAGGGTGACGGCCTCGTCCTCGGTGCGGAACGTCTCGACGGTGAGGACCGGGCCGAAAACCTCCTCGCGTACCACCCGCATCTCGCGGTGGCAGCGGTCGAGGACGGTCGGCTCGTAGAAGTAGCCGGACTCGGGGCGTTCGGCGGACGGGGTGGGCCGCTTGCCGCCGGAGCGCAGCACCGCGCCCTCCTTGAGGGCGGATTCGACGTACTCCTCGACCTTGGCCCGCTGCTGTGCGGAGACGAGCGGGCCGCATTCGACGCCGTCCCCGGTGCCCCGGCCGAGCCTGATCCTCTCGGCGCGGCGGGCGAGTTCGGTGACGAAGCGGTCCCGGACGGACTCCTCGACGATCAGCCGGGAGCCCGCCGAGCAGACCTGGCCACTGTGGATGAAGGCGGCGTTGAGGGCCTGGTCGACGGCGGTGTCGAAGCCCTTGTCGGTGGCGCAGGCGTCGGCGAAGACGACGTTGGGGTTCTTGCCGCCGAGTTCGAGGGCCACCTTCTTCACGGTCGGCGCGGCGGCCTGGGCGACCTTGGTGCCGCTGACCAGTCCGCCGGTGAAGGAGACGAGGTCGACGCCGGGGTGTTCGGCGAGCCGGGCGCCGACGGTGTGGCCGGGTCCGGTGACGATGTTGGCGGCCCCGGCGGGCAGTCCGGCCTCGGTCAGCAGGTCGATGAGGGCGACCGTGCTGAGCGGGGTGATCTCGCTGGGCTTGACGACGAAGGTGTTGCCGGCCGCGAGTGCCGGGGCGATCTTCCAACTGGCCTGGAGCAGGGGTAGTTCCAGGGAGTGATCAGCGCGCAGACGCCGACGGGTTCGTGTACGACGACGCTGTGGACGTCGGGCGAGCCCGCGTCGACGACCCGGCCGGGCGCCTCCCCGGCGACCAGGTCGGCGAAGTAGCGGAAGGCGTCGGCGACACAGTCGATGTCGACGCGCCCCTCCTCGGCGGTCTTGCCCGCGTCCCGGCTCTCCAGCAGGCCGAGCCTCTCCCGGTCCCGTACGAGCAGGCCGGCGACGCGGCGCAGCAGCGCGGCACGTTCGGCGACGGGGTGTGCGGCCAGGGGCCCTCGTCGAAGGCGCGGCGGGCCGCCGCCACCGCGAGGTCGGTGTCCCGCTCGTCGCCCTCCGCGACGACGGCGAAGGGCAGGCCGTCCGAGGGGTCGAGGATCTCGCGGGTGGCGCCGGAGACGGCCGCCTTCCACTCGCCTCCCGCGTGAATGGTGTCGCGTGCCTGAACTTCCGTACTGTCCGCCATGATCGGTCCGCTGCCTTCCGTTCCTGTTCGGCCACCCGTGAGTCACACAGATGTCATCCACGGGACCGGGTGGGCTCCTGCCCTTGAGTCCCGTATGCATGCGGAAACAAAGGGCCGAAGTGCGGTGCGTCACGGAAAGCAAGGGCGGAACGGACGAAATCGGCCCCCTCAACAGACGTACGTTCACTGCCTGTCGGAGGTGCCGGGAACGCGGAGCCCCGCACCGGTACGGCCGGTGCGGGGCTCCTGCTGGCGGGTTCGGTCAGATGAGGCCGAGGCCGCGGACCGCCTCGCGCTCCTCCTCGAGCTCCTTGACGGAGGCGTCGATACGGGCGCGGGAGAACTCGTTGACGTCCAGGCCCTGGACGATCTCGTACGTGCCGTCCTTCACGGTGACCGGGAAGGAGGAGATCAGGCCCTCCGGGACGCCGTAGGAGCCGTCCGACGGGATGCCCATGGAGGCCCAGTCGCCGTCGGCGGTGCCGTTGACCCAGGTGTGCACGTGGTCGACGGCGGCGTTGGCGGCGGAGGCGGCCGACGAGGCGCCACGGGCCTCGATGATCGCGGCGCCGCGCTTGGCGACGGTCGGGATGAACTCCTCGGCCAGCCACTTCTCGTCGTTCACGACCTCGGCGGCGTTCTTGCCGGCGACCGTGGCGTGGAAGATGTCGGGGTACTGGGTGGCGGAGTGGTTGCCCCAGATCGTCAGCTTCCTGATCTCGGAGACCGGGACGCCGGTCTTCTTCGAGAGCTGGGTCAGCGCGCGGTTGTGGTCCAGGCGGGTCATCGCGGTGAACCGCTCGGCGGGCACGTCCGGCGCTGCGGCCTGGGCGATCAGCGCGTTGGTGTTGGCCGGGTTGCCGACGACCAGGACCTTGATGTCGTCCGCGGCGTGGGCGTTGATGGCCGCGCCCTGCGGCTTGAAGATGCCGCCGTTGGCCTCGAGGAGGTCACCGCGCTCCATGCCCTTGGTACGGGGGCGGGCGCCCACGAGGAGACCGACGTTGGCGCCGTCGAAGGCCACGTTCGGGTCGTCCGTGATGTCGATGCCCTGGAGAAGCGGGAACGCGCAGTCGTCCAGCTCCATCGCGGTGCCCTCGGCGGCCTTGAGCGCCGGGGTGATCTCCAGCAGGCGCAGCTTGACCGGCACGTCCGCGCCGAGCAGCTGGCCGGAGGCGATGCGGAAGAGCAGGGCGTAACCGATCTGGCCGGCCGCGCCGGTGACGGTGACGTTCACGGGAGTGCGGGTCATGGCGTTCTCCGTATGACAGCTGGCGGTGGGGCGGTCCCTGCCCCGGGGTGCGGGATCCCGCTCCGGCTCATGACCGGCGTCCAGGATGATCGATCATCGGTTCGCATGATCGATCTCTCGGCGTCAAGAGAGATCCAGCGGTCAGGCTATCGCGCATCCGCGACGGCGGACGGCCGGGCTCCCTGTGGCCCGTCCCACAGAGTGACGGCCCGCGTACGCGGGTACGCGGGCGGGCACATGAAAGGGCGGCCGTCCCGTCCGGGAGAGGTGGGGGCGGGGCGGCCGCCGTCGGGGCCGACCGAGCCGGACTCCCGTGGGGGTACCTTCCGCGTGCCCGCGATTCTGCGCCGCATTCACATCCCCACAGTTTCCCCACATATGGGCCCAAACGGGCGTATACGTGTGATGTATCGGGCGGCTTGCGAGGCGTACTACCCGGTGCAGCCCTTCTCGCCGGTGGCGGCCAGTATCGCGCAGGCCTTCGCGTCCGCGGCCTTCTTCACCGGCAGCATCGGGGTGTACGCGGCCGTGTCACCGGCGGCGGTGATGGTGTCGGTCTGCTTCTCGGCCGTACCCGCGCCGATCTCGACCTGGTCGCCCTGCGCGCCCTGGGTGATGCGTCCCCAGGCGGCGGCGCAGATCTCGCTGTAGCGGACCTCCACCGTGGTGGCGCCGACGATCGCGGTCCCGGTGGTGGTCACGAGGTCGCCGCTGCACCCCATCACCTCGGCGTCCTTGCCGGCGCAGGCGTCGCCGCTGCACTTGACGCCCGGGGGAGCTTCACGGCGGTCGCGGTGGGCGACGGCGACGCACCGGCGTCGTCCTTCTTCTTGTCCTCGGTCCCGGTGACGTAGAGGCCGGCGGCGATCACCACCAGCGCGCCCACCGCTCCGACGATGAACGTCGACATCCGCCGCTTGCCGCCGGGGCCGCCGCGGCCGGGCGCGGCCGGGGGCGGTGTGCCGTGACCGCCCGGCGCACGACCGCCTGCCCGGGGAGTCGGCCGACGGGGTGACACCCCAGGAGTTCACCTCCGAGGCGGTCGGCTGCGGCGGCACGCCGGGCGAGACCCCGGCCGGGCCGGCGACGCCGGGACGGACGGCGGCCCGGCCGCCCTTCGCGTCGGCCCTGCCGCCGGAGGACGGTCCGGCGACCTCGCTGAGCGCGGCGCGCGCCTGCGAGATCCGGATCGCCTCCATGGTCATGTCATGACGCATCTCCGAACGGCTCCAGGCACGTTCGGCCAGCTCCACATGGTGGTGAGGTGCAACGGGTTGGTGCCGGTGACCTCGGCCAGGGCCACGATCGCGCCCTTGGGGGCGAGCAGCCGACCGTTGAGATAACGCTCCCAGGACGTCTTGCTGTAGCCCGTACGGTCGGAGACCGACGCGACGCTCAGGCCGCTGCGGTCCACGACCCGCCTGAGCTGACTTGTGAACTCCCTGATCTGCGGATCGAGTTCATCAGGCAAGGCCTTCCAACGAGGCATTGTTCTCCCCTCTTCCCCCACACGGTGCTGGTCTCTCCCCCACCCAAAGGATGCCGCCACACAGCGTCCCAGTTCCCCACCCCAGTCTCCCACCACCCCCACGGCGAGCAGTGCCGCACCCCCACCGCACACGCGGCCACCCACACCCCACCGCTCCCGCTCCCGCGGACAATCGTGCCGCTGAGGCGGCAAAATCCCACCCCACCCCACCGCTCCCGCGGGCAATCGTGCCGCAGGGCGGCACGGGTGGGCGCGACGGCACCCCGCAAGCACCGGGCCGCGCGAACACCCCCGCCCACCCCGACACCGGGCACCCGCCCAACCCACCGCACGGGTGGTCCCGACGGCACCCCGCGAGCACCGGGCCGCGCGAACACCCCCGACCCACCCCGACACCGGACACCCGCCAGCACCGGGCCCCGCCCACAAACACATCGCCAACCTGTCCGAGGATTCCGCACCCCGTACCGGAACGGTCACTTCCGTGCCACAGCGCCCAACCCCCGTTGAACACCCGCTTCCCCGTGCAGCAACGTATTCCCCGGCGGCGGCCCGTCCTCTCACGGGGGTGAGGACGGGCCGCCACTACCACGGCCAGGACCCCGCTCAGCCGTCCACCGTGAAGTGCAACGTGTCCTTCAGGAACGGAATCTCCAGCAGCGGATGCGGCTGCACCATCAACGCCAGCAGCACGATCACCGCCCCCAGCCCCCGTACGTCACGATGTCCGTGAACCGCGACCGCACCGCGAGCATGCCGACATGCGGCACCAGCCACCGCATCAGCGACCCGGCCAGCAGCGCCACCCCCACCAGCAGCGTCCCGAGCCGGAACTGGTCCAGCGCGGTCAGCAGCAGCCCCAGCCCCACCGTGAGCAGCACGCACAGGATCGGCCACTGCCGGGCGGGCGCGGGCGCGTCGCCGGGTGCCGCCCGCCCCCGCCCTCGGGCCGCGCCGTGTCCCTGGTGAACAGCGGGAACCGCCGGGTCGTACGACGCGGCCGCCCCTCGGCGTCGGGAGCGCTGACGGGATCACGCACCGTGATCTCGTCACCCTGCTCCGACTCCCCGGAGACGTTCGAGGCACCTCGCTCAGCCGACACTGCGCTCCGCCGCCTCGACCACGTTGACCAGCAGCTGCGCCCGCGTCATCGGCCCGACCCCGCCGGGGTTCGGAGCGACCCACCCGGCCACCTCGGCCACGCCCGGATGGACGTCGCCCACGATCTTGCCCTCGGCACTGCGCGAGACACCGACGTCGAGAACGGCGGCACCAACCTTGACGTCCTCGGGCCGGATCAGATGCGCGCTGCCCGCCGCGGCCACGATGATGTCCGCGCGCCGCAGGTAGGCCGAGAGATCACGCGTACCGGTGTGGCACTGGGTCACGGTCGCGTTCTCACTGCGCCGCGTCAGCAGCAGCGGCATCGGACGGCCGATGGTGACACCACGCCCGACGACCACGACCTCGGCGCCCTTGATCTCCACGCCGTGGCGGCGCAGCAGGGTGATGATGCCGTTCGGGGTACACGGCAGGGGCGCCGGCTCGTTGAGGACGAGCCGGCCCAGGTTCATCGGGTGGAGGCCGTCGGCGTCCTTGTCCGGGTCCATCAGTTCGAGGATGCGGTTCTCGTCGATGCCCCTGGGCAGCGGCAGCTGGACGATGTAGCCGGTGCAGGCGGGGTCCTCGTTCAGCTCGCGGACGACCGCCTCGATCTCCGCCTGGGTGGCGGTGGCGGGCAGTTCGCGCTGGATGGAGGCGATGCCCACCTGGGCGCAGTCGCGGTGCTTGCCGGCGACGTACTTCTGGCTGCCGGGGTCTTCCCCGACGAGGATCGTGCCGAGGCCGGGCGAGACGCCCTTCTCCTTCAGCGCCGCCACACGGGCGGTCAGATCGGACTTGATCTCGGCTGCGGTGGCCTTGCCATCGAGAATCTGGGCGGTCATGGCCCCATCCTCGCGGATGACCGGGCCCCGGTTCCAATCAGCCCGCATGACGGGCCGCGCCGGCGGCCCCTGCCCCCGTATCGCCCGTTTCCGGCCAAGATCAGCGATGTTGCACTTGCACAACACATACGGCCTACGCCTGGACAAGGAAAGGAACGGTCAAGAACGATAAGGACACAGTGCCGCGGGCAGAACCGGGGGACGGACCGCATCTGTAGAACTTCCTCCGCGCCGAGTCTCGCGTCGTCCCCGCACCTGATGCGCAACGGAGGAAGAACCGCCATGAGTTTCGGCGACCCGAACAACCCCTACGGGCAGCCGCCCCAGCAGCCGCCGGCCGGCCCCCGGGTTATGGCTACCCGCAGCAGCCCGGTGCTCCGCAGCAGGGCTACGGCTACCCCGCCGCCCCGCCGATGTCCCAGCCGTACGGCGGCGGTCCCGTTCTCTCGGAGATGCCCGGCATCACGCGCGCCGCGCAGGTCATGCTCGGCGTGATCGCCCTGGCCCACGTGATCATCGCGGGGATGTACGGCTACGCGCTGTCCAAGTGGGACGAGACGATGGCCGAGGCCGGCATCACGGGCGACTCCGAGGCCGAGGCGTTCGCCGACCTGGGCAAGGGCGTCGTCGTCTTCTTCCTGGGCCTGGCCGCCGTCTTCGCGGTCCTCGGACTGGTGCTGGTGCTGCAGTACGCCAAGGGCGGCAACAGCGTCCGCGTCTGCTCCATCGTCTACGGCTCGTTCGCGATAGTCAGCGGCATCTTCACGATCGCCGCGTACGGTATCGGCCTGGTCGTCATGATCATCGCGATCCTGTTGATCGTCTTCTCCGCGAAGCGCGCCACCGCGGACTGGTTCAGGCGCCCGAGGTACTGAACGGGGCGATCCCCCACCGCCACAGGGCCGTGCCTCACCCCGCCGGGGAGGCACGGCCCTGGTGCTCCGCCCCGGCCCGGGTGCTCTCCCGGCACCCGGGGCCGCGAGGCCGTTCCGGCAATGACGGGGCGTCAGGACTGCCTGCGCCCGGCAGTGATCTTCGGTGCGCGACGGTGAAAGGGTGTTCGGGACGGCAGTCGCCGTTCTTCGTGAAAGCCCTTACCGAACAGGCAGGTTCACGCATGAGACTGACCCGCGGTGTTCTGGCGGTGGCCGCCGCCGCACTCACGCCGGCCCTCCTCCTCACCGGTCCGGCGTTCGCCGCGGACGCGGCGCCGGCTCCCGTCGCCGGCACGGCGGCGGCCGCCACGGACGACCCCGGTACGCCGGTGGACGAGATGTCGGAGGAGGAGCTGCGCGCCGCCGTCCTCACGATTCTCGGCAAGCCCTACGCGGGTCAGCGCGTCACCCGGGACGGCCACGCGGCCCTGGCCGGCACCGTGGAGGACCTGCGGACGTTCCTGAAGACGGGTTACCGGATCGCCCAGTACGAGGACGACCAGGTCGCCGTCTTCACCATCCTCGGCAAGTCCTACGCCGGACAGCGCGTCAAGCAGGAGATCTACGCGCTCCTCGACGCGCCCACCCCCGAGAAGCTCCGCACCTGGCTCGACACCGGCTACCGCCTCGCCCAGTACGAGGACGACCAGGTCGCCGTCTTCACCATCCTCGGCAAGCCCTACGCCGGACAGCGCGTCAAGCAGGAGATCTACGCGCTCCTCGACGCACCCACCCCGAGAAGCTCCGCACCTGGCTCGCGACGGACTACCGCCTCGCCCAGGCCGAGGACGACCGGGTGGCGATCGCGCGGATACTGGCCGATCCGAAGATCAGCGCCGCCCTGCGCGCGGCCGCGTCGGAGGTCATCGACGGTACGCCGGAAGAGGTGCGGTACTTCCTGGAGACCGGTCAGTACGAGGTGGGCCGGTAGGACACCTCCGCCCGGCCGCCCCGCGGGCGGCCGGGCGGACGGATGCTCAGTGGAAGAAGTGGCGCGTGCCCGTGAAGTACATCGTCACGCCCGCCTTCTCCGCGGCCTCGACGACCAGTTCGTCACGGACCGAACCGCCCGGCTGGACGACGGCCTTCACACCGGCCCCGGTGAGGATCTCCAGGCCGTCGGGGAAGGGGAAGAACGCGTCCGAGGCGGCGTAGGAACCGGCCGCGCGCTCGGCGCCCGCCCGCTCCACGGCCAGCTTCGCGGAGTCGACGCGGTTGACCTGGCCCATGCCGACGCCGACGGAGGCGCCGTCCTTGGCGAGCAGGATCGCGTTGGACTTCACGGCCCGGCAGGCCTTCCAGGCGAAGGCGAGGTCGGCGAGTTCGGACTCGCCGAGCGCCTCGCCGGTGGCCAGCGTCCAGGTCGCCGGGTCGTCGCCCTCGGCCTGGAGGCGGTCGGTGACCTGGAGCAGGGCTCCGCCGTCGATCGGCTTGACCTCGACCGGGGCGGACGGGGCCCCGGAGGCGCGCAGGACGCGGATGTTCTTCTTCTTGGTGAGCGCTTCGAGGGCGCCCTCCTCGTAGTCCGGCGCGACGATGACCTCGGTGAAGATCTCCGCGACCTGCTCGGCCATCTCCTTGCTGACCGGGCGGTTGACCGCGATCACCCCGCCGAACGCGGACAGCGGGTCGCAGGCGTGCGCCTTGCGGTGCGCCTCGGCGACGTCCGCGCCGGTCGCGATGCCGCACGGGTTGGCGTGCTTGATGATCGCGACGGCCGGACCGGCGTGGTCGTACGCGGCACGGAGCGCGGCGTCCGTGTCCGTGTAGTTGTTGTACGACATCTCCTTGCCGTGCAGCTGCTCGGCCTCGGCGAGACCGCCGGTCCCCGAGACGTACAGGGCCGCGGGCTGGTGCGGGTTCTCGCCGTAGCGCAGAGTGTTCTTGCGCTCCCAGGTGGCGCCCAGGAAGTCGGGGAACCGGGAGTCGTCGACCGGCGCGTACTCCGAGGCGAACCAGCTCGCGACGGCGACGTCGTATGCCGCCGTGTGCTGGAAGGCCTCCGCCGCGAGCCGCTTGCGGGCCGTGAGGTCGAAGCCGCCGGCCTCGACCGCGGTGAGGACGTCGCCGTAGCGGGCGGGGCTGGTGACGACGGCGACCGACGGGTGGTTCTTCGCGGCGGCGCGCACCATGGAGGGGCCGCCGATGTCGATCTGCTCCACGCACTCGTCGGGCGTCGCGCCGGAGGCGACGGTCTCCCGGAACGGGTAGAGGTTGACGACGACGAGGTCGAACGGCTCCACGCCCAGCTCGGTGAGCTGGTTGCGGTGGTCCTCGAGACGCAGGTCGGCGAGGATGCCGGCGTGGATCTTGGGGTGCAGGGTCTTGACGCGGCCGTCCAGGCACTCGGGGAAGCCGGTGAGCTCCTCGACCTTGGTGACGGGGACGCCCGCGGCGGCGATCCTCGATGCGGTGGACCCGGTGGAGACGAGCTCCACGCCGGCGGCGTGCAGGCCGCGCGCGAGGTCCTCGAGGCCGGTCTTGTCGTAGACGGAGACGAGCGCCCGTCGGATGGCCCGCTTGTTGCTCTCGGCGGTCACTGGATAACTACCTTTCGTCCCTCAATGCGGTAGCCGTTGCGGGCGAGGAGCCCCACGACCTCGACGAGCAGCTTTCGCTCGACGTCCTTGATGCGCTCGTGCAGAGCGCTCTCGTCGTCCTCGTCCCGGACCTCCACCACGCCCTGCGCGATGATCGGACCGGTGTCGACGCCGTCGTCGACGAAGTGGACGGTGCAGCCGGTGACCTTGGCGCCGTACGCGAGCGCGTCCCGTACGCCGTGGGCTCCGGGAAAACTGGGCAGCAGGGCGGGATGCGTGTTGACGAACCGCCCGCCGAAGCGCGCGAGGAACTCCTTCCCCACGATCTTCATGAACCCGGCGGACACCACGAGGTCGGGCTCGTGGGCGGCGACGGCCTCGGCCAGCGCCGCGTCCCATTCCTCCCGGGTCGCGTGGTCCCTGACCTTGCACACGAAGGTGGGCAGTCCGGCGCGCTCGGCGCGGGCCAGCCCCTCGATGCCCTCACGGTCGGCGCCGACGGCCACGATCTCGGCCCCGTAGTCCTCGGTGCCGGTCGCGGCGATCCCGTCGAGGAGCGCCTGAAGATTGGTGCCGGATCCGGAGACCAGCACGACGAGACGTCTGGCGCGCTCGGCCACGGGCTTGGCGGCCACGGTGGGGCCCTTTCTCGGGGAGCGTCTGTACGGCCGGCGGCACAGCGCTTTGTACATTCCCACGAATGCTTCGTGCCCCCGGATACGGGGAAGCCTACGAAGCGGCCGACCGTCAGCAACGATACCGGCACACCGGGCCGCCCCCACGGGACGGGGGCGTGGCCGGAAGGTAGCGTCTGGGAAGAGCCGGTCCTGGGACGCCGGGGCGCGTGTGGGAACGCGAACCGCGCACCGGTCGTTCACAGGACGACGGACCTGGGCCGCGAAGAGCCGACGGGAACGCGCCGGCTCACCAGCCCAGTCGTAGTCGTTACGTCGTGCGAGGCGGTCACGCCCGACCACGCCGTGCTTCATTAAGGGGAAGACGCTCACTTGATGCCGGACCGCAGCCTGCGACTTCTCACGTTCCCCCAGCAGTCCGCCCAGGGAGGGGACCGGGGCGCCGTGCTGCTGCGGGAGCGTCCTCCTCGCCGCCGGACGCACCCCGGGGCGAGGGCGGCGACGAGGGTTCCCGGGAACCCAAGGACGACAATCCGTTCGCGCCTCCACCGGAGGGCTCGCCCGACCGGCCCTGGCAGCCGAGGCACCCGTCGGACTCCGGCGGGAGGGCGGCGGCCGCTCCCCTGGGGCGGAACTGGAGCGACCGGCAGCCCGGCCGCTCCCCGGCGGTTTCGGCGAGCGTCCGCGCGGCCCCGAGGGGCCGGGCGGCGGCAAGCAGCAGGGTCCCGGCACCCGCTGGGACCCGACGGACCCGGCCCAGCGCCGTGCGCGGTACGCACTGCTGTCCGGTATGTGGGCGTTCTTCTTCGGCCTGTTCAGCTGGCCGTACGTGGCGCTGCTGCTGGGCGCGCTCGCTCTGTACTGGGGCATCAGCGCACTGCGCGCCAAGCCCGCGGCCAAGGACCCCGACTCGCCGGCGCCCGAGCAGAAGGGCCGCCCGCAGACCACGGCCGCGGTGAGCGGACTGGTCACGGGGTCGCTGGCGCTCGCGCTGGTCGCGGCGTCCTTCGCGGCGCAGCTGGTCTACAGCGACTACTACACCTGTACGCAGGACGCCCTCACCCAGGACGCCCGCCAGGCCTGCGACAACCTCCTCCCGGACCAACTGCGCGGCCTGCTGGGCACGAGCGACTGACCCCGGCGCTCACGGCGTCCCCCGGTCCCCTCCCCGGAGCCCCCGGGCCGCACGTCCCGCACCCCGAAGGGCATCTCCCAGTCCCAGACGGGGCTTCCCGGGGTGCGGCTCGCCGAGGTCGTCGGGCGCGAAGAGAACGTACGCCGCCGGCCCCGCGCCCTCCGGGGCGCGGGGGCGGGTGCGGTACGGGCCTCCGGTGCCGAGCCCCGCCCCGGTGCCGTATCGGACCCGAGGGCCCGATCCCGCGCCGCACGAAACCCCAGGCGCCGCCACCCCATCCCACGCCCCGGCACTCGATCACGTGCCGTACCCGGTCCCGAGGCGTGATCCGGCGCCGCACCGGACCCCGGGCTCCGCTCACCCGCCGGACCGGATGCCGCGCCTCGCCGCCACCCCATGCCACGTCCTGGCTCTCGGCCCCGTACCGAACCCGGTCCCGAGGCGTGATCCGGCGCCGCACCGGACCCCGGGCTCCGCTCACCCGCCGGACCGGATGCCGCGCCTCGCCGCCACCCCATACCGCGCCCCGGCACTCGATCACGTGCCGTACCCGGCACCGAGGGGCTGTCCGGCGCCGGGCGGGATGTCAGGCGTCGCCACCATGTCGTAGCCGATCCGGGGTTCGGTCCGGTGGCGTACCGGAGCCCGGGGTTCGGTCGCGCGCCGTACCGGATCGGGTGGTCCGGCCCCTTGCCGTACCCGCTTCCGGAGTCCCGTACGGGGCGAAGCCCGGGGTGCGGCCCGCTGCCGTGCCGGGGGCCGGGGTTCCGGCTTCGCGTGGGCGGCGGCGCCAGGCTCGTACGGTCAGGGAGGCCGGTACCGCCACCAGGGTGAGCCATGTCAGGGCCGCCGCTCCGGCCTGCCACCACACCGGGCCGAACCGGGAGAGCGAACCGGTGCCCAGGGGGCCGCTCGCGAGGGCGGTGAGCAGGGACAGGGCGGCGGCACACAGTGCGGCCGCCAGGGTCGCCGCGGCGGCGGTCCGGGCGGGGGCCCAGGCGGGGCCGGGCGGGGGCCGCTTCTCGTGGCGCCCCGGCCGACGAACCAGCCGGTCACCAGCCCGGCCGCCACCGGCAGCACCCCCGCCGCCCAGTTCGCCGCGGTGCCCGCCCCCGCGTCCGGCACCGCCGCGAGCAGCGGGAACGGCGGCAGCGGCGGGGCGGGCTCGGAGGAGAGCGGGGTGACCAGGGTGCCGGTGCCGAGGAGGAAGCCGGGGCCGAGGGCGTATGCCGCCGCCCACACCGCGGCGTTCGGCACCAGCGTGACGCAGAGCAGCAGTACGGCCAGCCGGCCCGACCAGCCCTCCGTCAGCAGCGCGAACGCCTGCCGGGCCTCCCCGCCGTGCCGGGCCAGCGACACCGTCAGCAGCAGCGCCCCTCCCCGGTCAGCACCAGCGCCCCGGCCGCCGCCGCGCGCGCCACCACCCCGGCCGGCCGTCCGGCCCGAGGACCAGATGGCGCAGCCGCCGAGGCAGCGCCGCGCCCAGCAGCCGTTCCAGCGGTCCACTCGGACGGCCGTACGCCGTCCACACCCCGCACCCGCGGCCAGCCCGGCGACGAGTGGCACGTACACCCCGGTCCATGGCCAGGCCGGCCGCAGCGCGTCACCGCCGGCGCAGTAGAGCGCGGCGGGCGCGCCGACGGCGAGGTAGCCGGCGAGGGTGCCCGCCCACGCCGTGCGGCCGGGGACGAGCGGGGCGTCGCCGCCGGCACTCCCCGCTCCCCTTCCGCCGCGTCGCGGGCCGCCCGGTGCAGCAGCCACACCGGCAGCGCGAGCAGCAGCAGCGGGGGACGCCCAGGGGCGCGGGGGTGCCGGTGAGGGTGTCGGCGCGGATCAGTTCGGCGCCGTGCGCGAGCAGCCACATCGCGGCCGCGATGTGCAGGGCGCCGCCCGGTCCGCTGTCCGGATAGGGGAGCTGATCCACAGCAGGATCACGAGCACCGTGAGCGCGGCGAGCCCCAGCCCCGCCGCGAGGGCGCCGCCGAGGGCGGCGGAGGCGAGCCCGGGCGAGCGGTCGCGCAGCCGGAGGAGCAGGGCGGCCGGCGTCGTACGGCGGGCGGTCATCTGGATCACGCCGCCATGCTGCCAACGACACGCGCTTTACCGGCGTAACGAGCGAAGCCCGGCTGTGTCGCTCAATATACGTTTATGTACTTTTCTGTTCGGAGGGGCGCCCAGTGACTCGGAGTCCCGCCACCCCGCTCCCCCGCCCGAGGAACGCCGACGACTGCGCGAGGCGGGCTCGCTGACCCCGATCAGCTCGCGGAACGCGTGGGGTCCGGCCCGCCACGGTGCGCGCGTGGGAATCCGGACGCAGCACACCCCGCGGCCGGAACCGGGAGACCTACACGAGACTGCTGGCCGGTCTGGCGGAGGAGGCCGCGTCCGTACGCCAGAAGGAGCAGGGCGCGCCGGTGCTGACGGTGCGTCCGGACCGCAACTCCGTCGCGCCGGAACCCTCCTCCTTCGCACAGGCGCCCCCGCCGTCCCCCGCCCCCGCGCCGAAACCGCCGCCCTGACGCCCGCTCAGGCCTTCGACGCCCTGTACGCCTACTGCGCTCCTGCCCTCGTCCGGCAGGCCTATCTGCTCAGCGGGCGCCGGGACCTCGCCCGCGAGTCCGTGGAGCGCGCCTTCCAGCAGGCGTGGGACCGCTGGCCCGAGGTGGCCCGCGACCCCGACCCGGCCGGCTGGGTGCGGGCGGCGGCGTACGACTGGGCGCTCTCCCCTGGCACCGGTTCCTGCGCCGCCACCGCCGTCCCGAACCGCCGCCCCCGACACGGACGACCGCGCGCTCCTGGAGATCCTGCTGCGCCTGCCCCCGCCGTACCGCCGCACGCTGCTGCTCCACGACGGTGTCGGCCTCGGTCTGCCCGAGACGGCCGCGGAGACGGAGGCCACCACCCGGGCGGCGGCCCGCCGGCTGAAACTGGCGCGCAGAACCGTCGCCGCCCGGCTCCCCGGGCTGTCGGGCCCGGAGGAGCTGCACCGGCGGCTGGCCGAGGTGGCGTCCACCGGACGGCTGGGCGCGACGGAGCCGCCGGTGGTGCGCGGCGGCGGGGAGCGCCGGGCCAGATTCTGGACCCGGGCCGCCATCGCCTTCACGGTCGCGCTGATCGGCACCACGGCGCTCACCCTGCGCACGGCCCCGACCCGCTACGAGCCACCGGTGCCGGCCGGGAGACGGTCCGGGGCGTTCCGCCCCGGGTGGCACCCGGCCCCTGTCGGAGAAGGAGCGCGAGCTGCGCACCCTGCTGCGGGAGGAGCTCCCGGGCGGACCGCAGCGGCTGACGCCACAAGCCTGGTGAGAGCCGGGCTGCCGGGGACCGGCGGGGTCGGCTGGGGCGGACCGCGGCGGTCGGCGCCACAGGCGGGGTGAGAGCCGGGCTGCCGGGGACCAGCCCCATCGGCGGGATCAGCCAGGGCGGACCGCAGGCGGGGAAGACGACGGTGGGCCCGTCCCCCTGCGGGGACGGGCCCACTCGTACCGGTGCGCGGTGGCTCAGCCGGCGAGGATCGCGCGCGCCAGCTTCGCCGTCTCGGTCGGCGTCTTGCCGACCTTGACGCCGGCGGCCTCGAGGGCCTCCTGCTTCGCGGCGGCCGTGCCGGAGGAACCGGAGACGATGGCGCCGGCGTGGCCCATGGTCTTGCCCTCGGGCGCGGTGAAGCCCGCGACGTAGCCGACGACCGGCTTCGTCACGTTCTCCGCGATGTAGGCCGCGGCCCGCTCCTCGGCGTCGCCGCCGATCTCACCGATCATCACGATGAGGTCGGTGTCGGGGTCGGCCTCGAACGCGGCGAGCGCGTCGATGTGCGTGGTGCCGATGACCGGGTCGCCGCCGATGCCCACGGCGGAGGAGAAGCCGATGTCACGCAGCTCGTACATCATCTGGTACGTCAGCGTGCCGGACTTCGAGACCAGGCCGATACGGCCCGGCTTGGTGATGTCGCCCGGGATGATGCCGGCGTTCGACTGACCGGGGTGATCAGACCCGGGCAGTTCGGGCCGATGATCCGGGTCTTGTCGCCCTTCTCCACGGCGTACGCGTAGAAGGCGGCGGAGTCGTGCACCGCGATGCCCTCGGTGATGACGACCGCGAGCGGGATACCGGCGTCGATGGCCTCGACGACGGCGGCCTTGGCGAAGGCCGGCGGCACGAAGAGGACGGACACGTTGGCGCCCGTCTTCTCCATCGCCTCGGCGACCGTGCCGAAGACCGGGATCTCGTTGCCGTCGATGTCGACGGACGTGCCGGCCTTGCGCGGGTTGACGCCACCGACGATGTTCGTGCCGTCGGCCAGCATGAGCTTGGTGTGCTTCATGCCCGTGGCACCGGTCATGCCCTGGACGATGACCTTGCTGTCCTTGTTGAGGAAGATAGCCATGGCTGTGTAGTCCCTCGTCCCTTACTTCGCAGCAGCCGCGAGCTCGGCGGCCTTGTCGGCCGCGCCGTCCATGGTGTCCACGCGCTGCACCAGCGGGTGGTTGGCGTCGGAGAGGATCTTGCGACCCAGCTCGGCGTTGTTGCCGTCGAGGCGGACGACGAGGGGCTTGGTGACGTCCTCGCCCTTGTCCGCGAGCAGCTGCAGTGCCTGCACGATGCCGTTGGCGACCTCGTCGCACGCGGTGATGCCGCCGAAGACGTTGACGAAGACGGACTTGACGTCCGGGTCGCCGAGGATGATCTCCAGGCCGTTCGCCATGACGGCGGCGGAGGCGCCGCCACCGATGTCGAGGAAGTTGGCGGGCTTGACGCCGCCGTGCGCCTCACCGGCGTAGGCGACGACGTCCAGGGTGCTCATGACGAGACCCGCGCCGTTGCCGATGATGCCGACCTCGCCGTCGAGCTTGACGTAGTTGAGGTTCTTCTCCTTGGCGGCCGCCTCGAGGGGTTGGCCGACGCCTTGTCCTGGAGGGCCTCGTGATCCGGCTGGCGGAACTCGGCGTTCTCGTCCAGGGAGACCTTGCCGTCCAGGGCGATGACGTCACCGCTCGCGACCTTGGCCAGCGGGTTGACCTCGACGAGGAGCGCGTCCTCGGCGACGAAGGTCTTCCACAGGGTGACCAGGACGTCGGCGACCTTGTCGGCGACCTCGGCCGGGAAGCGCGCGGCCTCGACGATCTCGCGGGCCTTGGCGGGGGTCACACCCTCGTTGGCGTCGATCGGCGTCTTGGCGACGGCCTCCGGGCGGGTGGCCGCCACCTCCTCGATCTCCATGCCGCCCTCGACGGACGCGATGGAGAGGAAGGTGCGGTTGGCACGGTCCAGGAGGAAGGAGACGTAGTACTCCTCGAGGATCTCCGGGGCCGTCTCGGCGATCATCACCTTGTGGACCGTGTGGCCCTTGATGTCCATGCCGAGGATGTTGGTCGCGTGCTCGACCGCCTCGTCGGCGGAGGCGGCGAGCTTGACGCCGCCGGCCTTGCCTCGCCCGCCGACCTTCACCTGGGCCTTGACGACGGACTTGCCACCGAGACGCTCAGTGGCTGCGCGGGCCGCCTCAGGCGTGTCGATGACTTCACCGGCCAGCACCGGTACATCGTGCTTGGCGAAGAGGTCCCTCGCCTGGTACTCGAACAGGTCCACGCGCTTCCGTCCCTATCAGTGATCTCGCGGTTCGTTGGATGCGTGGGCGTGCCGCGAAGGGCAACGTGACGTCCGCTGTGTCACAAGGGAGGCGCACACGGTGTCCGGGGCGCGGCATGTCCATCTCGCAGGCTATCGCCGCAGGGGTGACGTCTCTAAATCGCAGGTCACACATGAGCGGTGATACCTGTCACATGATGCCGTTTTCCCTGGCACGGCGTGCCGGATGCACGGGGCCTCACCGGGCTGGGGTTGACCCGGTGAGGCCCTTCCGAACAGCCCGGAGGGCCGGTGAACACCCCGTTCTCCGGGATGCGGGGTGACCGGCCCCACCCCAATGGGCTCCGGCCGCCCCTCCGCCCTCACCCCGCGTCCGGTATCGGCAGCGGCCGCTTCTCGATCGCCGCCGCCATCACCTCCGGGAACAGCTCGGGGTGCAGGCGAACGCCGGGGCGCCCAGCGCGGCGAGCGCCGCCGCGTGCTCCCGGTCATAGGCGGGCGCCCCTCGTCGGACAGCGCGAGCAGTGTCACGAACCGCACCCCGGACGCCTGCATCGCCGCGACCCGCTTGAGCATCTCGTCGCGTATCCCCCTTCGTAGAGGTCGCTGATCAGCACGACCACCGTCTCCGCGGGCCGGGTGATGCGCGACTGGCAGTACGCGAGTGCCCGGTTGATGTCCGTACCGCCGCCGAGCCGGGTGCCGAAGAGCACGTCGACGGGGTCGTCGAGCCGGTCGGTGAGGTCGGCGACCACCGTGTCGAAGACGACGAGCCGGGTGTCGATCGACCGCATGGAGGCGAGCACGGCCCCGAAAACGGCCGCGTAGACGACGGACGGCGCCATGGACCCGGACTGGTCGACGCACAGGACGACCTCCTTCCGCACCGACCGGGAGGCCCGCCCGTATCCGATGAGCCGCTCGGGCACGACCGTCCGGTGCTCCGGGAGGTAGTGCTTGAGGTTGGCGGCGACGGTGCGGTTCCAGTCGATGTCGTGGTGGCGGGGCCGGCTGACGCGGGCGCTGCGGTCGAGGGCGCCGGTGAGGGCGGCCCGGACGCGGGGGCGAGCAGCTTCTCCAGGTCCTCGACGACCTTGCGCACGACCGCGCGTGCCGTCTCCTTCGTCGTCTCCGGCATCGCCTGGTTGAGGGACAGCAGGGTGCCGACGAGATGGACATCGGCCTCGACCGCCTCCAGCGTCTCCGGTTCCAGCAGCAGCGAGGCGAGGCCGAGCCGGTCGATGGCGTCGCGCTGCATGATCCGGACGACGGGAGAGGAAGTAGGCGCGGATGTCCCCGAGCCAGCGGGCCACCGACGGCGCCGACGCGCCGAGCCCCGCCGCCCGCTCCCGGTCCGTCCGCGGCGTGCTCCCTTTCCGTAGAGCGCGGCGAGAGACCCGTCCATCGCGGCGTCCCTCGCGGACAGCGCGTGTCCGGTGCCGTCGGCCCGGTCCCCGCCGAGCACGAGCCGCCAGCGCCGCAGCCGCTCCCGCGCCGGGTCCGTCCCTTCCTCTGTGTCCGTCATCCCGTCACCCCCGCACGCACCTCATCCACTCCCCGCCGCCGTCCGGTCCCAGCAGCAGCCGTACGACCGGCAGTACGGCGTCCGCGCGGGCGGTGTCGAGTCCGGGTGCGAAACCCGGCAGTCCGGCGGCCGCCGTGCCGCCCTGTGCCCCCGGTCCGCGCCGGACCAGTTCGCCGAGGGTGCGCCGCACACCCGTCTCGTACTCCGAGAACGTCCGCCGCAGCAGCGGCAGTACGTCCGTGAACGCCTCCGCCGGTACGCCGGTCAGCCACGCGTCGACCAGGCCGAGCAGCCGCTCGTCGTGGACCAGGAGGAGTCCGCTGCCCGCGCCCCCGCCGACGAAGCCCTCGATCCAGGCAGCCGCGTCGGCCGGCGGTGTCCCCGGCGACAGCACGAGCCCCATGAGCCGCGCCGCCTCGTCCCGCGCCAGCTCCCCGTCGTCCAGCAGCAGCCGCACGGACCGCCCGCGTATGACACCCGGCACGGTGTCCCGGGCGGACAGGGTGCGCAGCACCGACTGCCAGCGGGCGCGCAGCCGCCCGTGGCCGGGGCGGGTGCGTCGCCGAGCAGGGCCACCGCGCCGTGCACCGCGTCGACATGGCCGCGCATCTCCTCGGCGGCGTCCGCGTCCAGGGCGGCGCAGGCCGGGGCAGCCCTACGAAGATCCGTGCGGCGAGGCCGGCGGCGACCTCGGCCAGCGCCGCGGTGTCGGTGCCGCGCACATCGCCGTAGCGCAGGGAGCGGACCAGGGCGGGCAGCGCCTGGGCGAGATGGCCGACGTCGGTGTCGAGGGCCGCGCGGTCGGCGAGTATCCGCATCACCGTGGGCAGCGCCTCGGACAGTCCGGCCAGCAGGCAGTGCTCGGCGAGCCCGGTGACCTCGGCGAGGCACCGCGCGCCGATCGCGTCCGACTCGGCCTTGGCGGTCGCGGCGCCCGGTACGGTCGTCCCCCACCCGCCCGCCTCGGCGACCCGCACGGACAGTTCGGGTTCCCAGCGCAGCCGCCAGGTCTCCCGGAAGGTCCCGGTGCCGCCGCGCGCGGGGCGGGTTCGCCCCAGCCGATGCCGAGCAGCCGCAGCCGGTGCAGCAGTCTGCCGCGCTCCGCGTCGGTCTCCTTGCGCAGGTCGAGCTCCAGCTCCCGCTCCCCGCCTCCGGTCTGAGGCGCAGCCGGCGCTGGGTCCGGGCGAGGTCCCGCTGCAGCGGTACGGCAGGGGCCGCCGCCGGTACCTCCCCAGGACGTCGCCGACGATCAGCCGGTCGTGCACCAGGGCCAGCGGTATGTCGGAGCCCCCGCACATCACCGCCCGTACGGCGTCGGTCGTCTCCCCGAGGCCGGGCAGCGGACGCCCGCGCAGCGAGGCGAGGGTCTCCGCCAGCCGGACGGCCTCGATGACATGGGCGGGCGAGACGATCCGGTCCTCGGCCCGCAGCAGCCCGGCCACCTTGGTCAGCCAGCGTTCGACCGGCCGGTCCCGGGCGGCGAACAGATGGCCGTACCAGCCGGGGAGTCGATGCCCGCGCCGTAGCCGCTTCTCCGGGAGAGTCGGCGATGGGTCCAGGGCACCCAGGTCAGGTCCGTCTTCACCTTGGGCAGGCCCTTGAGGAGGGCGCGGTCGGCGGCGACGGTGGTCGCGCGCCGCAGTGCCGGCACGTGCCAGGCCCCGCAGACCACGGCCACGCCGTCCCCGGAGTCCCGCCGCGCCTCCCGGATCCGCAGCCGCATGTGCGCCTCGCGCACGAGGTCCCGCTCGTGTCCGCCGCTGCCATACTCCTCCCGCAGCACGGTCATGGCCTCCTCCAGCGCGGTGAACGGCGCGACCGCGTCCCCCACTCCTGCGCCCCGGTGCTCGACGGCGTCCTCCCACCACCGCTCGGCGTCGTCGTACCCGGCGGTCTCGGCGAGCAGTCCGAGGGGGTCGATACGCGGGTCGTCGGGGTCGGGGCCGTCGTCGTTCTCCCAGGCGAGGGTGTGCGCGGCCGGGAGGTCGATGAAGCGGGCCGGGACCTTGTGCTCCAGCGCCCAGCGGATCGCCACCCACTCCGGGAGAACTCGGCCAGCGGCCAGAACGCGGAGCGGCCGGGTTCGTCGACCGCGTGGGCGAGCAGGGCGACCGGCGGGCGCATGTCCTCCTCGGCGGCGAGCGGGATCAGCGCGTCCGCCTCCGGCGGGCCCTCGATCAGCACGGCACCGGGGCTGGCCTGCTCCAGCACGGCCCGCACGGCCCGCGCCGACCCCGGCCCGTGGTGCCGCACGCCGAGCAGCAGTGGCGCTTCGGCGTCCCCTTCCGTCCGTTCATCCGCTCACCTCCCGGCAGGCCCGGTAGAAGTCCGCCCAGCCGTCGCGTTCGCGGACCACGGTCTCCAGGTACTCCCGCCAGACGACACGGTCCGCCGCCGGGTCGCGGACCACCGCGCCGAGGATGCCGGCGGCGACGTCCCCGGCCCGCAGCACGCCGTCGCCGAAGTGGGCGGCCAGGGCGAGCCCGCCCGTGACGACGGAGATGGCCTCGGCGGTCGACAGCGTGCCGCTGGGCGACTTCAGCTTCGTGCGGCCGTCCGTGGTGATTCCGTCGCGCAGTTCGCGGAAGACGGTGACGACGCGGCGGATCTCGTCGATGCCGTCGGGCACGGCCGGCAGGTCGAGGAGCGGCCGAGCTGGCCGACCCGGCGCGTGACGATGTCGACCTCCGCCTCGGGGTCTCCGGCAGCGGCAGCACCACCGTGTTGAAGCGGCGGCGCAGGGCGCTGGAGAGGTCGTTGACCCCGCGGTCGCGGTCATTGGCGGTGGCGATCAGGTTGAAGCCGCCGACCGCCTGCACCTCCTGGCCCAGCTCCGGTATCGGCAGGGTCTTCTCCGACAGGATCGTGATCAGCGTGTCCTGGACGTCGGCGGGGATACGCGTCAGTTCCTCGATCCGGGCCGTCATGCCGTCCGCCATCGCCCGCATCACCGGGCTGGGTACCAGGGCGTCGCGGCTGGGGCCGTGGGCGAGCAGCCGGGCGTAGTTCCAGCCGTAGCGGACGGACTCCTCCGGGGTGCCGGCCGTGCCCTGCACGAGCAGGGTCGAGTCGCCGCTGACCGCGGCGGCCAGATGCTCGGAGACCCAGGTCTTCGCGGTGCCGGGCACGCCGAGCAGGAGCAGGGCGCGGTCGGTGGCGAGGGTGGTCACCGCGACCTCGACGATGCGGCGGGGGCCGATGTACTTCGGCGTGATCACCGTGCCGTCCGGCAGGGTGCCGCCGAGCAGGTAGGTCGCGACGGCCCACGGCGAGAGCCGCCAGCGGGTGGGGCGGGGACGGTCGTCCTGCGCCGCCAGCGCGGCGAGTTCGGCGGCGAAGGCTTCTTCGGCGTGCGGACGCAGCACCTGTGCGGGCGTGGCGTTCCCGGGGCCGTTCTGCGGCTGGTGGACGGGCGTCGGTCCAACGGACACGGTCATGGCGGAGTCCCCTTCGGCTCGGCCGGTGCGATCTGTGACCAACCGTGCACTACCCCACTGACAATCGCTCTGACCTGCATGAATGTGGCCGTTGGGGCGATTGTCAGTGCCGGGATCTAGTTTCGATGGCATGACTGAGCAGGGGTGCGCTGGACCGCGGACCGGGTGCTGGCACTGGCGCCTGACGCCGCGTCACGCGCCGCTGGGAGTGAACTCGGCGCGGCCGGTGCGTGGTCGGGGGCGGGCAGTTCGGACGAGGGGTGGTGTGGGGGCTGTGCGAGGGCGGCGGGGGCGAGGGCGCTCCGTACCGGACGGTCGTCGACGTCTCCGGGCCGACGTACGAGTGCAGTTGCCCAGGTCGCGCGTCTCCGTGCGAGCACGCGCTCGGTCTGCTGCTGCTCTGGTCGGGCGAGGGCGGGGCGGTGGCGCGGGGGAGGCGCCGGAGTGGGCCGAGCAGTGGATCAAGGGCGGGCGCGCGAAGGGGACGGCGGACACCCCGGGTGTTGCCGATCCGGGGGCGGTGCGGCGCAGGGCGGAGCGCCGGGCCGAGCGGGTGACGGCGGGCACGGTGGAGCTGGAGCGGCGGCTCGCCGATCTGCTCCGCGGCGGCCTGGCGTCGGCCGAGCGGTCCGGGGACGGGCTGTGGGAGGAGACCGCGGCCCGCATGGTCGACGCCCAGGCGCCCGGACTGGCCGCCCGGGTGCGGGAGTTGGCGGTCCTTCCGGGCACGGCGGCGGACCGGCCGGTGCGGCTGCTGGAGGAGTGCGCGCTGCTCCACCTCCTCGGCCGGGGCTGGCAGCACCGGGAGCGGCTGCCGGAGGGCCTGGCCGCGACGGTCCGCTCCCGCGTCGGCCTCACCGCGCGGGCGGACGGCCCGGCGATACGGGACCACTGGCTGGTCCTCGCCCAGTACGACACGGCGGACAGCCGTCTGACGACCCGCCGCATCTGGCTGTACGGCGCCGGCACGGGCCGCACGGCACTGCTCCTCTCCTACGGTGCGGCGGGCCGCGCGCCCGAACTCGCGCTGCCGGTCGGGCTGGCCCTCGACGCGGAACTGTCCGCGTACCCGGGCACGGGCCAGTCGCGGGCCGCTCTGGGCGAGCGGTTCGCACGGCCCGCCCCGACGGACGTACGGCCGCCGGGGACGACGACGTCCGGGGCGGCCGCCCGCTACGGCGAGGCGCTGCGCGACGACCCTGGCTGGACTCGGTCCCGGTCACCCTCGACCGGGTCATACCGGCGCCGGACGGCGACAGCTGGCAGCTGGCCGACGCCGACGAGGACACCGCCCTGCCGCTCACCCCGGCCGCTCGGTCCCGCCCCGGTCTGTGGCGTCTGGTCGCCCTGTCGGGGGCGGCCCGGTCAGGGTGTTCGGCGAGTGCGGCCACCAGGGATTCACTCCTTGGCGGCATGGCCGGAGGGGGCCGGTGAGGTGGTGCCGCTGTGCTGAGCGGGGCGCTCGGCCCCGTGTCGTCTTCGACCGTGCCGGGACGCCCGGCGGAAAGGAACCCGATGAGCACGACGACCACCGCCGTGGACGCGTCCCTCCCGGACTCCTGGGAGGAGTTGGTGACCACGGCCCTGCTGGGCACCGACCGGCGCACACCGGCGGGCTCCGCGCCCGGCCCGGACGCACCGTCCGCCCTGCTGGACGCGGCTGCCGCGGCGACCGTACGGCGCCGCGCGGGGCTGCGGCCGGGACGGTCCGTACGGCGTCCGGAGCCGGCCCCGGGGATCCGCGCCCCGCACTGCCTCCGGCCGCCGCGCGCCGGCTCACGATGCTGCTGGCCGACCGTCCCGGCACGCCCGGCGTAGGGCGCCGGGGCACGGCACCGGACCTCATGGAGCTGCTGCCGCAGTGGCTGGCGACGGCGAACGTCCGCGGTTACGCCGCTCCCCGGCCGTACTGCCCGCCCTGCTGGACGCGGCGCGGGGGCGTACGGACCTGCGTCCGGCGGCGCTGCGGTTCGCGGGGCCGCGCGCCCTGTGGCTGGCCCGGCTCAACACGGACTGGCGGTTCGCCCTGCGCGCCACACCGGGCGAAGGCGCCTCGGCACCCGGCGCCCGGGATCCGGAGGGCATACGGCGGCTCTGGCGGGAGGGTCTCTTCGCCGAACGCGTCGGCCTCCTCGCCGCACTGCGCTCCCGCGAGCCCGCCGCCGCGCGCGCACTCCTCGTGACGACGTGGGCGACGGAGCGGGCGGAGGACCGGCTGATGTTCCTGGACTCGCTGCGCACCGGGCTCGGCCCGGACGACGAGCCGTTCCTGGAGCAGTCGCTGGCCGACCGCAGCCGCAATGTACGGGCGACGGCGGCGGAGCTGCTGTCGGCGCTGCCCGGCTCGGCGCTGGCGGAGCGGATGGCGGTACGGGCCGGGGCCTGTGTGGCCGTCGACCACACCCGTGACACACCGACGATCACCGTCGAGGCGCCGCACGAGTGCGACGCGGGCATGGAGCGCGACGGGGTGGTGGCCAGAGCGCCGGCGGGCCGGGGCGAACGGTCCTGGTGGATAGGCCAGTTGGTGGAAGCGGCCCCGCTCGGCGGCTGGCCGGGCCGACTCGGCGGGCGGACGCCCCGGAGATCGTGGCGCTGCCGGTGGCGGACGACTGGCAGGGCGAACTGCACGCGGCCTGGTGCCGGGCCGCCGTACGGCAGCGGGACGCGACATGGTCCCGGGCACTGCTCGGCGAGCCCTCCGCGCCGGAGGCGGGCGGTCCGGGAGCGGTGTCGCTCGCCGAACGGGCGAAACTGCTCGGCACGCTGGGCGCCGCCGAGCGTGCGGAGTGGGTGGCCGGGTTCATCGAAACGCACGGCCTGTCCGAGGCGTTCCAACTGCTCGGGGTGTGCGCCGTGCCGTGGGCCGCGCCGGTCGGGCGGGCGGTGGCCGACGCGCTCAACATCGCGCGGGACGCGGGGAGTTATCCATGGAGTTTCAGCGGGGTCATGGGCCTGGCCGAACGCTGCCTGGACCCGTCCGAAGCAAGCCGCCTGGACGCCCTCCTGGCCCTACCGGACGAACCGGAGAACGCGTCCCCCGGCGCCGGCGGCTACTGGTCCGAAGCCTTCCAACGCCTGGTCACCACCCTCCACCTCAGAGCGAGAATCCACTCCGAACTAACCCCATGACGACCACCTCACCAGCCACAAACCCCAGCACCACCTTCACCGGTCGCGAACCCCGGCGCCACCTCACCAGCCGCAAGCATTCGTGCCACTGAAGCCGCGCTCCCACCCCGCCCTTCCCCGCTCCCTTCCCCACTCCCGGCCCCGCTCCCTTCCCCACTCCCGGTCCCACTCCCGGTCCCACTCCCGGCCCCGCTCCCGCTCCCGCTCTCGGTCCCGCGGGCAATCGTGCCGCAGGGCGGCACGGGTGGGCGCGACGGCACCCCGCAAGCGCCGGGCAGCGCGAACACCCCCGCCCCACCCCGACACCGGGCACCCGCCCAACCCCACCGCACGGGTGGACCCGACGGCACCCCGCAAGCACCGGGCAGCGCGAACCCCGCCCGGCCCACCCCCACACCGGGCACGCCGTATCGCGCCGGGCAGCGCGAACACGCCACACCCACGCGAGCACCCCGCAAGCACCGGGCCCCGCCCACACCCCGGCCCGCCGCCACAAACAGCGCGCCGCCAGGCCGCCGCCGCCCTACGCCCCCGCAGGCTGACGCACGTTACTCCGCACCCAGTCCACGATCGACGCCGTAGTGGCCCCCGGAGTGAAGATCTCAGCGACCCCTTCTCCTTCAGAGGAGCGATGTCCGCCTCGGGAATGATCCCCCCGCCGAACACCAGGATGTCCGCCGCGTCCCGCTCCCCCAGCAGCTCGATCACCGCCGCGAACAACGTGTTGTGCGCCCCGGACAGAATGGACAGCCCGATCGCGTCCGCGTCCTCCTGGATCGCCGTGTCGACGATCTGCTCGGGAGTCTGGTGAAGCCCGGTGTAGATCACCTCCATACCGGCATCGCGCAGCGCCCGCGCGATCACCTTGGCCCCGCGATCGTGGCCGTCGAGCCCCGGCTTGGCCACCACCACGCGGATCGGACCGGCTGCCACACCCATCACTGCCTCCATGAAGCGACTACATCCATCCGTACCGACAAGTACCGCACACATCCGTCATGCCGTACACATCGCTCGGGCACCCCGGCTCCAACCGGCCCGGGGAAGTGAACGAACGTTATCTCCAGCATCCCGCAACCGGCAGTTTCACGGTGCGCGGGGAGGGGCAAATCACACGCAGGGCCACGTTCACCGCGTGCCCGTGCAGCACTCGGGCATCGGTGGGACGATGCGCATAAGGGATTCGCCCCGAGGTCGCCGAGTCATCGCGCCCCTCCACCCCTCTCACGCGCACTCCGTCGACCGCTTTCGCAGCGATTCCCCATGAGGGCACACGGGGGACAGGGCTGTCCCTCCGGGTGCCGACAGGAGGTCGGCCATGAAGGTCACTCAGGCAGCTCTCCCTTTCTGCCGCTCTGCCGGCGTCTTCTGCCGACCCGGCTGGCGGATCTCTCCGTGACCCTGTTGAAGGCGACCGCCCTGGAGCTGGCGATCCTCGCGGGCCACCTCCTGCTCTATCCCGCCGGAATCATCCAGGAGCGCCGGGGCGCGCACCCCGCGCTGCCCGTCCCGGAAGGCACCCCGCAGCTACCGGCGGAGGCCAAGCCCCCGGTGGTGCTGCTGCACGGCTTCATCGACAACCGGTCGGTCTTCCTCCTGCTGCGCCGCAGCCTCTCCCAGCACGGCAGGCAGCAGATCGAGTCGCTCAACTACTCCCCGCTGACCTGCGACATCCGTATCGCGGCCGAACTGCTCGGCCGGCATATCGAGCAAGTGTGCGAGCGCACGGGCAGCCGCCGGGTGGATGTGGTCGGGCACAGCCTCGGCGGGCTCATCGCGCGGTACTACGTGCAGCGGCTGGGCGGCGACACCCGGGTGCGGACGCTCGTCACGCTCGGTACACCGCACTCCGGCACCCGTGTCGCGCCGCTGGCCAACGCGCACCCCATCGTGCGCCAGATGCGCCCCGGCTCACCGGTGCTCGAGGAGCTCGCGCTGCCCTCGCCGGGCTGCCGTACGCACTTCGTCGCGTTCTGGAGCGACCTCGACCACATCATGGACCCGCTGGAGTCGGCCTGCGTCGAGCACCCCGACCTGGCGGCGGTGAACGTACGGGTGAGCGGCGTCGGCCATCTCGCCCTGCCCGTGCATCCGGCCGTGGCGACCGGCATACGGCAGGCCCTGGACACGGCACACCCCGGAGAGCCGTCGACCGGCCGCCCGGAAGGGCTGACGGTGGCGTGACGGCGACCTGACCGCCCCTGTCCGAAACCGGCGCCCGCGCGCGCGACACGCCGGGCGCCGACGCCTGCGCGCCAAGCGGAACCGCGCGCCCCTCCGCAGAAATCCGAACAACAACGGTCCGAGAAGGCCCACTTACCGCCGTCGAACCGCTCACGATCTCGAACAGGTTTCGAACAAAGAGCCAAGACCGCGCCCATCGTCCACCCAAAGGCGACCGATTGCCCCTTTCCTGCGCGAGCGAAACCTGCAGAAGATTGTCGCGCCCGCGTACCGCCGGGTACAGTCGCCGCACTGCTCTGCCAGCCCCTGTTGTCGAGGCGAAAGAGAGTTGGTGAACGACCGTCACCCGTCGGGGACCATGGCCCCGGCCCCGGCTTCCGATGCCGCCGCGGAGACCTATGCGTCCTACGGCACACAGGAAGCCCAGTACGGCGACTTCACCACGTACGGCGGCTACGACACCACCGGTTATGACGCCACCCATTTCGGGACCGGCGCGCACACCGCCGGAGGCTTCCCCACCGACCCCTCTTCGGCGACCTGCCGGGCGGCGGCCAGGACACGGGTGCCTATGCGACGACCGGCCACTGGCCCACGGGCGGCCAGGAGACCGGACAGTACGACGCCTACGCGGCCGCGTATCCGTCCACGTACGACACCGGCGGCTACGACGCGACCGCCTGGACCACCGGCCAGCAGCAGACGACCGCGGTGATCCCGCCGCAGGCCGGCTCCCCGGAGACCGCCCAGTGGGACTCCGGCCAGTGGGACTCCGGCGAGTGGCTCCGGGCCGAACCGGCCGCACACCCCGCCGACCGGACCCAGCAGTGGGACTGGGGCACACAGGTCTACGACAGCGGCGCCTACGACGCCACCCAGTGGAACTCCGCCGGCGGCGAGGCGGCCACCCAGGACCCCGCCCCCGACGCCTACGAGAATCCGGCCGGGCCCTACGAGTCCCGGGACGACGCGTACGAGAGCTTCGACCGGGAAACCTACGAGGCCCCCGCCGCCGGTGAGCCCTCCGACACCGGTGAGATGCCCGCGGTGCGCCTGCTCGACGAGCAGGAGGAGGCCGTCCCCGCCCCGGCGCCGCGCGCCGCCACCCGCTCCGGGTCGCGTTCCCGCCGCCGTTCGCCCGCCAAGCGCTCCGCGCTGCTGACGGTGGCCGTGCCCTCGGTGTGTGTGATGGGGGTCGCCGGGATCGCGGCGGCCTCGGTCGGCGACCTCGCCGAGGACAGCGGCCAGGAGGCGAAGACGACCGCCGCGGAAGCCCAGCCGGTGCAGCCGTCCGTCGCCAACATCAAGCTCGACACCCAGCTGAACAACCTCGCCGCCGGCGCCGACGACTTCGCCGACCGGGCCAGCCGCACCCAGGAGCGCATCGACCTCGAGGCGCAGCAGGAGGCGGACCGCAAGCGGGCCGTGCAGGAGGCCGCCCGCAAGGAGCGGCTGCGGCCGAAGTTCGCGGTCCCCGTCGCACCGCAAGGACTCAGCGCCTACTACGGCCAGGCCGGTGTCAACTGGATGTCCATGCACACCGGCATCGACTTCCCCGTCTCGTACGGCACGCCCGTGATGGCGGCGACCGACGGCACGGTGCGCACGCAGTACAACTCCGCCTACGGCAACATGATGATCGTGACGGCGATGGACGGCACGGAGACGTGGTACTGCCACCTCTCCAGCTACCAGGTCGCCTCCGGTACGACCGTGAAGGCCGGCGACCAGATCGCGTTCTCCGGGAACTCCGGCAACTCGACCGGCCCGCACCTGCACTTCGAGGTCCGTCCGGGCGGCGGCTCGGCGATCGACCCGCTCTCCTGGCTGCGCAGCCACGGCCTCGACCCGTCGTAGTACCGCCGCAGGACGGTACCCCGACGGGTCGCCGCGTTCCGCTACAGCTTCTCGACCGGCGCGTACCGCAGCAGCAGCCGCTTGGGCTTGGTGTCCCCGAAGTCGATCGTCGCCTCCGCGTTCCCGCCCGTGCCCTTGACCCCGACCACGGTGCCGAGGCCGAACTGGTCGTGCGTGACCCGGTCCCCGACCGCCAGCGACACCGCGGGCTTGTCCGCGGTCCGCCGGGTGGCGAAGCCGGAACCACCCGACGCGGACGACCGGGACCGGGACGACGACAGCGAGGCCGCCACCCCCGACACCGGGCCGGACGACACGGGCGCGCTCGCCCCGGTCCGCTTCCACTCCAGGTGGGCGGCCGGGATCTCCTCGAGAAACCGCGAGGGCGGGTTGTAGGACGGCTGGCCCCACGCGCTGCGCAGCGTCGACCGGGTGAGGTACAGCCGCTCACGCGCGCGGGTGATGCCGACGTACGCGAGGCGCCGCTCCTCCTCCAGTTCCTTGGTCTCGCCGAGGGCGCGCATGTGCGGGAAGACGCCGTCCTCCATGCCGGTGAGGAAGACGACCGGGAACTCCAGGCCCTTGGCGGTGTGCAGGGTCATCAGGGTGATGACGCCGGAACCGTCCTCGTCCTCGTCGGGGATCTGGTCGGAGTCGGCGACCAGGGCGACCTGTTCCAGGAAGTCGGACAGGGCGACCGATTCGCCCTCGCCGCGCTCCTGCTCGAACTCCAGTGCGACGGCGGCGAGTTCCTGGAGGTTCTCGATCCGGGTCTCGTCCTGCGGATCGGTGGAGGCCTGCAGTTCGGCGAGATAGCCGGTGCGTTCGAGGATCGCCTCCAGGACCGTCGCCGGGCCCGCCCCGGACTCGACGACCGTGCGGAGGTCCTCCATCAGCGTGTTGAACCGCTTCACGGCGTTCGACGAGCGCGCGGCCATGCCGTACGCCTCGTCGACGCGTCTCAGGGCCTGCGGGAAGCTGATCTTCTCGCGCTGGGCGAGCGCGTCGATCATGGCCTCCGCGCGGTCGCCGATGCCCCGCTTGGGGACGTTGAGGATACGGCGCAGCGGCACCGAGTCCTCGGGGTTGGCGAGCACCCGCAGATAGGCCAGGACGTCCCTGACCTCCTTGCGCTCGTAGAAGCGGACACCGCCGACGACCTTGTACGGCAGGCCGACGCGGATGAAGATCTCCTCGAAGACACGGGACTGGGCGTTGGTGCGGTAGAAGACGGCGACGTCGCCCGCCTTGGCCTTGCCCGAGTCCGTGAGGCGGTCTATCTCGTCGGCGACGAACTGCGCCTCGTCGTGCTCGGTGTCCGCGACATAGCCGGTGATCCGCGCGCCGCTGCCGGCGTTGGTCCACAGGTTCTTGGGGCGGCGGGACTCGTTGCGCTCGATGACGGCGTTGGCGGCGCTCAGGATGGTCTGTGTGGAGCGGTAGTTCTGCTCCAGCAGGATCGTCGTCGCGTCCGGGTAGTCCTCCTCGAACTGGAGGATGTTGCGGATCGTCGCGCCGCGGAAGGCGTAGATCGACTGGTCGGCGTCGCCCACCACGCACAGCTCGGCGGGCGGCACCTCGGCCTCCGGCGGCACCTCGACGGGCCGCTCGAAGGCTCCGCCGACCAGCTCGCGTACGAGCGCGTACTGGGCGTGGTTGGTGTCCTGGTACTCGTCGACCATGACGTGCCGGAAACGGCGGCGGTAGTGCTCGGCGACGTCCGGGAAGGCGCGCAGCAGATTGACCGTCGTCATGATCAGGTCGTCGAAGTCGAGCGCGTTGGCCTCGCGCAGCCGCGACTGGTACATGGCGTAGGCCTGGGCGAGGGTCTTCTCGAAGCCGTCGGCGGCCTGGGCGGCGAAGTCCTCCTCGTCGATCAGCTCGTTCTTCAGGTTGCTGATCTTGGCGCTGAAGGACTTCGGCGGGAAGCGCTTGGGGTCGAGGTCCAGGTCGCGGCAGACCAGGGCCATCAGCCGCTTGGAGTCGGCGGCGTCGTAGATCGAGAACGACGACGTGAAGCCGAGCTTCTTGCTCTCGCGGCGCAGGATGCGCACACACGCGCTGTGGAACGTCATCACCCACATGGCGCCCGCGCGCGGGCCGACGAGCTGCTCGACGCGCTCCCTCATCTCGCCCGCGGCCTTGTTGGTGAAGGTGATCGCGAGGATCTGGCCCGGGTGGACATGCCGCTCGGCCAGCAGGTGGGCGATGCGGTGGGTGAGCACACGGGTCTTGCCGGAGCCGGCGCCGGCCACGATGAGCAGCGGGGAGCCGGAGTGCACGACGGCGGCGCGCTGGTTGTCGTTCAGCCCCTCCAGCAGGGCCGCGGCGTCGATCACCGGGCGTGGGGCGCCGTCGCGGTAGTACGCGTCCCGGTCCGGCGGCACGTCGAATTTCCCGTCGAACAGGTCGTCCGGGATCCGCTCCGGAGCGTGCTCGTCGTCGGGCGGTGGCGGGGGCTCGTCCGCGGGGCCCCGCTGGGCCTGGAGATCCGCCAGGAAGCTGTCGTCAAAGAGGCTGCTCATCGCTCTCCGAGTCTAGGGTGCCCCACCGACAACCCGGGCCCGCCCCGGGAACATCACCGGCTTTCCGGCCGCCCGCGCGGAAACGCGCACCCTCCACAACCGTCAGCTCACCCAGAGTCACACCTGTCATAAGGTCACAAAAATGTATCGGGCATATCACCCATCAACCTTCACAAGGGCCACACCAGTTGGCTACCGTGCGGTCGGGCCGCACGACCCCCACCGGCGAACCTCGCCGGGCCGCGCGGCCTCCGCCGAGTCCGTCCCTGCCGATCGCGGCAGCCGGAGCCGGGGACCCACCGAACCCCTGGGGTGAATCGGCCCACTCCTTCGCGGAGCGGCCGTAGGGCAACCCTTCCAGGCAAGCCGCCCGAACCCGACAGCTAACCCGGTAGGCGGAGCATTGGAAGGAGTCGCCTCCCTTGGCGTCGCACCGCAAGTCGCGTACCCCCGGCACGGGCGTGACAGGCATCCGGACCCCGGCCCTCGCCACGGCCGCCCTGACCTCCGTGGCCCTGCTGTCCCAGACGGCCGCCGCCGCCCCCTCCGACGACGGCAAGCCGAGCCTGGAGGAGGTCGAGAGGAAGGTCGGCGACCTCTACCGCCAGGCGGAGTCGGCGACCGAGGAGTACAACGGGGTCAAGGAAAAGACCGCGAAGCAGCGCAAGCAGGTCGACGCGCTCCTGGACGACGTGGCCAAGCGCACCCAGAAGCTCAACGACGCGCGTGACGAGCTGGGTTCCCTCGCCGCCACCCAGTACCGGAACGGCGGGGGCGGCCTGTCCGACACGGCGGCCTTCCTGCTCGCGGACACCCCGCAGGACGTCTTCGACCAGCGCCAGGTGATGGACCGGCTGGCCGGCCGCCAGAAGGACGCGGTCGACGACTACGTCACCCAGCAGTCCGAGACGATGAAGAAGCGCCAGGAGGCCACCCAGAGCCTCGAGACGCTCACCGAGTCCCAGAACGACCTGAAGACGGCCAAGGCCACCGTCCAGAAGAAGCTCAGCGACGCGCGTGCGCTGATGTCGAAGCTGACCGCCGAGGAGAAGGCGCGGCTCGCGGCGATCGAGAAGAACAAGCAGGAGGAGGCCGCCCGCAAGGCCGCCGAGCTCGCCGAGCAGCAGGCGGCGCGGGAGAAGGCCCAGGAGGAGGCCGCGGCCCGGCAGGAGAGCGGCAGCCCGGCCGGCTCCGGGTCATCGGGGGCTGCCGGTTCGACGACGACCGCGCCGTCCGCCGGCTCCGGGTACACCGCCAAGGCCGAGAAGGCGCTCGCCTTCGCCCGCGCGCAGATCGGCAAGCCCTACGTGTGGGGTGCCACGGGGCCCGGCTCCTACGACTGCTCCGGCCTCACCCAGGCCGCCTGGAAGGCCGCCGGCGTCTCCCTCCCGCGCACCACCTACGACCAGGTGAACTGGGGCACGACGGTCCCCGTCTCCCAGGCCCAGCCCGGTGACCTGGTCTTCTTCTACGACGACGTCACACACGTGGGCATCTACGTCGGCAACGGGATGATGATCCACGCCCCGAAGCCGGGCACGTACGTCCGCGAGGAGTCGGTCTTCTACGACGGCGAGTCCGCGATCCACAGCGTGGTCCGCCCCGCCTGACCCGCTCGGCGGCGCCCGGCCGGGCGGGGTCTCCCGGCATCGGAACACGCCCGCCCCGTCGCCGTTCGCGTTCCGTGCCTGGTGGGCGCGGCGCTCTCCGGCGGCGGGCGCCGCGGTCATGGCGACCGGCATCGAGTCGGTCGCCCCGCAGCCGGGGCCCGCCGTGCTGGGCGCCACGCTCGCCGCCGACGGCGGGGCGCCGTCCCTCTGGAACGACGACGGCTCCGCCGCCCCGCCGTCGTCCCGCTGGTGCTCCGCCTGGCCCCCTACGCGGTACTGACGGCCGCCGGGATCCTGCGGCCCCGGCCCTCCTACGGCACGCGGCGCCGGGCGACCGTGTTCCCGCTGGGGACGACGGCTGCGGCCGCGCTGTCCGCGTCCACCGCCATCGGCGCCCCTGCCTCGAGAGCCCGGGGCGGGTGCCGATGCGAGTGGCGGTCACGGCCTGGCTCGCGGTCGCCGCCGGGGCGGTCACCTCCGCGCGGACCGCGGTCACGTCCGAGGCCGTGGCGCCGGAGATCAGGTCCACAGCACGGCGATGAAGATGTTCGCCGTGGTCAGCAGCCCCACCAGACCGAACAGGCCCTTGTCCACCTTTTCCTCGTCCCGCTTCACATAGACCAGTCCGAGGATCACGATCAGCAGGGCCAGCTTCACGCCGATCTTGATGTTGTCGACGGAGTGGTCCTCCGCCTGGTGGAGGCCGACCAGGACCACACCGGTGACCAGCATCGTCAGCGCGCCGTGCAGCATCGCGGGGACGAACCGGGCGGCGCCCTGGCCCATCGCCTTCATCTGGGTGAGGAAGCCGCCGAGGAGCGACGCGATGCCGATGATGTGCAGGCCGACGAAGAGGTGGATGAGTATGTCCATGAGGCCGGAGCCTAGCCAGGGCGGCCTCGTACCACTCCGGCGCCCTCGTCCGGCACTCCTCCGGCATATCGGTCATCACCCTGAGTGAACACGGCGCGACTTCTCTCACTTACGGTCACCCGGCGGTCCGCTCACGTCACTTCCGCACAACCCGGCACGGGGGTGGCGCGGCCGGCCCTAGCGTCCTCTCCCAGGTGACCGGCTCTCCACCGCCGCCCCGGCCAGGGGTGGCAGCCGGACACCCCGCCGAGAAAAGGTCCGGCGGCGGACCGCTCCCCTGTGCACCCCCGCCGCCGGACCGCTCGCCGGACGAGGACAGGAGTGACGTGGCAGCGCACCGCAGGACCCGGCAGCGCACGACGGGCGCCGGCCCGGCCCGTACGGCGGCCGCCATCGCCCTCGCCGGCGCGGCCGCCGCGGCCGGCCTCGGCGGGACGGCACACGCCGCACCGCGCCCGGCTTCGGACACGGCCGACGTGAGCAGGCTGTACCGGGAGGCGGAGGCCGCCACCGAGAAGTACAACGGCGCCAAGGAGAAGGCCGACTCCGCCCAGCGGCGGCTGAGCGCGCTGCAGGACGAGGCGGCCCGCAGAAGGGACCGGCTCAACTCCGCGCGGGACGCCCTGGGCACGGTCGCCGCCGCGCAGTACCGCGCCGGCGGCCTGGACCCGGCCCTGCGGCTCGCCCTCTCCGAGGACCCGGACCACTATCTGCGGGGCGCCGCGCTCGTCGAACGCGCCGGCACCCGCTGGCAGGCGGAGGTGGGGCGCGTACGCACGCAGCTCCGGGAGATCGAGCAGTTGCGCGGCGCGGCACGCGTCGAGGTGAAGGAACTGACCTCCCGCCGGGCCGAACTGAGGCGGCACAAGAAGACGGTCAACGGCAAGCTGACCGAGGCCCGCCGGCTGCTGTCCCGGCTGGCCCCCGGGCAGCGCGCGGCATTCGCCGACGGCACCTCCACGAGCGCGGGGAGGCCGTCACGTCCCAGGCCGCCCCGGGCCCCCGCGCGGCGCAGGCCGTCTCCTACGCCCGCGGCAAGCTCGGCAGCCCCTATGTCTGGGGTGCGACCGGCCCGGACGCCTTCGACTGCTCGGGCCTCGTTCAGGCCGCGTACCGCTCCGCCGGTGTCTCCCTGCCCCGCACGACCTACGCCCAGATCGACACCGGCCGCCGCGTCTCCCGCTCCGAACTCCTCCCCGGCGACCTCGTCTTCTTCTATCCGGGCATCACCCACGTCGGCCTCTACATCGGCGACGGCCGCATGATCCACGCCCCGAACCCCTCGGCCCCGGTCCGCGTGGCCCCCATCGACGAGATGCCGTTCGCGGGGGCGACGCGGGTGGTGTGACGGGCAGAACGCACGCTGGGGTGGGTTACGGCTGTGTGGTCCGAGCTATCGAGGTGATCGCAGGCGTGCCCACCGCACGCTCACACCAGCCGGCGGGCCGTCGCCCAGCGGGTCAGTTCGTGGCGGTTGGAGAGCTGGAGTTTGCGCAGGACCGCCGAGACATGGGACTCGACCGTCTTCACCGAGATGAACAGCTGCTTGGCGATCTCCTTGTAGGCGTAGCCGCGGGCGATCAGGCGCAGGACCTCCCGCTCGCGCTGGGTGAGACGGTCGAGGTCCTCGTCGACCGGCGGGGCGTCGGTCGAGGCGAAGGCGTCGAGGACGAAGCCGGCCAGCCGCGGGGAGAAGACCGCGTCGCCCTCCTGGACCCGGAAGATCGAGTCGACCAGATCGGTGCCGGTGATCGTCTTGGTGACGTAACCGCGCGCGCCGCCCCGGATCACCCCGATGACGTCCTCCGCCGCGTCCGACACGGACAGGGCGAGGAAACGCACCGGCTGTTCCGCGTCGGCCATCAACGGGGCGCAACGGCGCAGCACTTCCACGCCGCCGCCACCGGGCAGATGTACGTCGAGCAGGACCACCTCGGGCCGGGTCGCGGTGATGACCGTGACCGCCTGGTCGACGTCGGCGGCCTCGCCGACCACCTCGACGCCCGTCTGCTCGGTCTGCCCTATCTCGGCCTGGACTCCCGTACGGAACATGCGGTGGTCGTCGACGAGGACGACACGCACATGACGCCCGGCGCCCTCCGCCGGTCCCGTCGTTCCGTTCGCCTCGGTCGGCTCACTCATGACGTCTTCTCCGCCCTCTCCATCTCCAGCTCGACCTCCGTGCCGCCGTCCGGCACCGCGCGCAGCCGCGCCGTGCCGCCGTTGCGCTCCATGCGGCCGATGATCGATTCTCTGACGCCCATGCGGTCGGCGGGTATCGAGTCCAGGTCGAAGCCGGGGCCGCGGTCCCGGACGGACACGAAGACCGTCTTCCCCTCGACCTCGGCGAAGACCTGCACCGCGCCTCCCTCGCCACCGTACTTGGCGGCGTTGACCATCGCCTCGCGCGCGGCCTGCATCTGTGCCCTGATTCTCTCGTCGAGCGGGCAGTCGCCGACCACCACGACCTCGAGGGGGACGCCGTGCTTGTCCTCCACCTCGGCCGCGTTGCGCTTCACGGCCTCGGCGAGTGTGGTGGGTTCGTCGTCCTCGTCCTTGCCGTTGCCCTCCGGTTTGTAGAGCCAGGCGCGCAGGTCGCGCTCCTGGGCACGGGCCAGGCGGCGCACCTCGCCCGCGTTGTCCGCGTTGCGCTGGATCAGGGTCAGGGTGTGCAGCACCGAGTCGTGGACATGGGCGGCGACCTCCGCGCGCTCCTGGGCGCGGATGCGCATCAGGCGCTCCTCGGAGAGGTCCTGGGTCATGCGCACGAGGTAGGGGCCGGCGAGGAGCGTTATCCCGACGAGGACCGCGAGGGCCGCCTGGAGCACCGAGCCGAGATGGCTGCCGGAGCCGCGCAGGACGAAGATGCCGGAGGTGCCCGCCGTCACCAGCAGCACACCGGCAGCCGCCCGCACCAGGGTCATCGTGCGCCGGCGGCGGCCGACCGCCATCCAATGGGCCCGGCGCGCGTTGTCCGCCTGCCGCCAGACCAGGGCGACGCCCGCGGCGACCAGCACGGTCGGCCAGAGGTAGACCTTCGCGCCGTTGTTCAGGTCCACATTGCCCACGAAGACCATGGCCACCACGACCATGAGCAGCAGGGCGACTATCTGGCCCTTGTCCGGGCGGCGGGTGACGAGTCTGCGCCGGCCGTCCGGCGAGGTCTCCGTCGTCACCAGCGAGGGCGGCTTCTGCGCGTCCACACCACCGACGCCCAGCGGTACGAAGAACCAGAACGCCGCGTACAGCAGGGCGCCGAGCCCGTCGGCCGTGAACAGGCCGACGAAGGCGAGCCGCACCCAGACCACGGGCAGCCCGAGATGTCCGGCGAGGCCCCGCGCCACACCACCGAGCCAGCGTCCGTCACTGCTGCGGTAGAGCTTGCGCGGCGGCCTCGGCTCGGCGACTGGGGCTGCTGCGGCTTCCGACATGCCAATGATGGTCACACGCCCGGGTTGCGGGAGCATCAGGGTCGGCCCCGGAGACTCCCTGATCTCCGCGGCCCGCCTCTCGAACGCTCCCCGGGCACCCTCGGGGACCAATATCAGGGTCCGGCCAGGGTCGAACCGGCTGCCGCGGCGGCGGCTCGGCCGTCACCATGGACTCATGACCGATCACCAGCACGCCGCGACGGGTCCGGAACCCGTCCCCGGCCCGGGGGAGCGACCGCCCTGTCACCGGAGCCGGCCGACGAGAGCGGGCGCTTCCGGCGGGACCGCCGGCACCAGATGCTCGGCGGGGTGTGCGCGGGGCTCGGCCGGCAGTGCGACATGGACCCGGTGATCTTCCGGATCACGCTCGCGGTCCTGTCCGCCACCGGCGGCATCGGCCTGATCTTCTATGGTTTCGCCTGGCTGTTCGTCCCATACGAGGAGGAGGACGAGAACGAGGTCCGCCGGCTGCTGACCGGCCGGGTCGACGGCCACACCCTGACGGCCGTGCTGTTCGCGCTGGTCGGCTGTGGCGTCTTCCTCACCATGCTGAGCAACGACGGGGTGCTGAGCTTCGCCGTCATACTGTCCCTGCTGCTCGCCGGCGCCGGGTACTGGTCGCGGCGGCGCGGCACCCCGGTCCCGACCACATAGCCGCCCAGGCGGCGGCCGACGCCCCGCCGGAGCCGCAGGCACCGCCGGTGGCCTCCGCCTACCCCTCGTGGTGGCGCGACCCCATCGTCAAGGACGGCACGCACATCGGCGGCACGGGCTATCTGTGGGGCCCGCGCGACACCCGCGTCCAGGACATCGACGCCGCCGCCAACCTCGGCCTCGGCACCCGCACCGGCACCCGCACCCGCACCCGCGCCGGCGAGAAGACGTACGCTCCGCCCCAGCGTCCGTCGCGCCCGCACGCGCCCCGGGGCGGGATAGGCGGCCGGATATTCCTGCTCGCCCTGGTCGCGGGCGGCCTCGGCACCGGGCTGACCTGGGAGTCGCATCCCCTCGGCACCAGTCTGCAGACCGGCCTCGCCTGCGCGCTCGCCGTGTTCGGTCTCGGTATCGCGGTCAGCGCGTTCATCGGCCGCACCGGGGCCGGGTCGATCGTACTGGCCGTCCTGACGGCGGGGCTGCTCGCCGGCTCGGCCGCCCTGCCCAAGGACATCGGCACCGACTGGAAGTCGACCACCTGGGGGCCCACCTCGGTCGCGCAGCTGCGCCCGGCCTACAAGCTGGGCGCGGGCGACGGCGAGCTGGATCTGTCCGCGATACGTATCCCCGAGAACCGCACGGTCTCGACGCGGGCGGACGTGGGCCTGGGCCGCATCCACGTGATCGTGCCCCGGGACGTGACCGTGCGGCTGAGCATCGATGTGGGGGTGGGCGACATCCGGCTGCCGGGTGACAAGCGGAAGGACGTGGACGTGGCTCCGGGCAAGCACAGGGAGATCACTTTGAAGCCGCCGGCCGGCGCCGGGGACGCGGGCACGCTCGACCTGGAACTCCAGGTAAGCGCGGGACAGGCGGAGGTGAGCCGTGCCGCGTCATGAGTTCCAGCCGGGCAGGCTGATCGCCGGTGTCCTCATCGTCCTCGCCGCGGTGATCTACGCGGGGGACGCGGGCGGGCTCTGGGACACCCCGTGGTTCGTGATGATCCCGGTGGTCGCCGGCGGGCTCTGTCTGGCCGGCGCGGCGGGTTCGCTGACCGGGCTGATACGGCGGCGGAAGGGCCGGACGGCGCCCTGAGCGGGCGTTACCGGTACACGCCCGTGCGCTGCCGCCGCCGCGCGTGCAGTGCGGCGTCCAGGGACAGCAGGGGGGCGCCCGCGAGTACCAGGGGTCCAAGCCATCAGGACAGGAGCCTTCCCCAGCCTCGTTTCCGCTGGTCATGACCTAGTAGATCCCGCTGCGACGCCGGTTCCTGATCAGGGCGTCCACTGACCAGAGGGACGCTCCGGCCAGCACGAGGGGCACCCAGCAGAACATGTACGGGAGGTCGTTGCCGTAGTAGTACGGGTCCGCGGCCCAGCTCACGGTCAGCCACAGGCTGAGGGAGATCAGCGCTCCGCCGAGGGCGGCGAGGCGGGTGAGCAGGCCCAGCAGGACGCCGATGCCGACGGCGAGTTCGCCGAAGGCGATGGCGTAGCCGAAGGCGACGGGGCTCTCCAGGGCCATGTCGACCATGGCGGGAATGGCGGAGGAGTCGCGGACGGCGCGCATCATGTCGCCGATCGAGCCTGCGCCGGAGTCCTTCATGAAGGCGCTGTCGGTGAGTTTGTCGATGCCGGCGTAGACGAAGGTGACGCCGAGGAAGAGTCTCAGCGGGACCAGGGCGTAGCGTGCGGCGGTGTCCCGCAGGGTTCCGCCGCCGGTGGGGTGTGTGTCCGCGCGCATACCGTGAGTCATCGCTGATTGCCGCCTCTCACTGCCGTGCCGGCCCCTCGCTGGACCATACGTACAACGAACGGGGGTGGCTCAATCCTGGGGGCGGGGTTCTTGTCGGGGCAAGGGTTGCGTGGCCCCTGGGGGTACGGCCCTTCAGGCGCCGGGGAAGGCACGCCTGCGCGCGGGAGCGAACGGCGGCGGGGTCAGTCCGTTACGTCGATCGTGTAGGGGTTTGTTTCCACGCCTGCCGCCGTCACCACCTGGACCTCCACTCGGCCCGGTTCGACCTCGGCCGGGACCGGGACGGTCAGGAGGGTGTCGGTGGGGTTGTCGAAGCCGCCGGTCACCGGGACCAGGGGGACGTGGACGTTGACCGGGCCCACGCGGACCACCATGCGGGAGAGGCGGTCCGCGCCCTGGGCGCCGACGGGGACGAAGCCGGCGCCCCGGATCTCGATGTCGTCCCCGGTGCGGATCGGTGCGTCCAGGTCGCCGGGCTCACGGGCCCGTACCACCGAGAGGATCACCGGACGGCCGCCCTCCGCGTACTTGCCCGCGAGGTAGGTCGCCGCCGAGACGAGGACCACCACCGCGAGCCCCCACGGCAGGTCCGGCAGCTGGTCCGGCCGCCGGGCCAGCCGTACCGCGGCGAACGCGAGAGCGACGCCGCTGATCACGACGTACTGGATGTCGGCGAAGCTGCCCCGACCCGAGTCGTCGGTGAGCAGGTCGGCCGCCCTCGGCCGGTGGGCGTGCACCTTCTGCAGCCGCTGCCCCTGCACCCGCAGCCCGACCACGCGGCGCACCAGTACGGCGATCCCGCACACCACGGCGAGCACGGTCACGATGCCCGCGCCCCGGGCGAGTTCGAGCCCCTCGATCAGGGCGTCCCGTTCCCGGCCGTCGGAGGCGGCCGCCAGTCGTCCCACCAGGACGAGCACCGAGAACGCGAGGACCAGCACCCAGGACGCGGCCACGGCACGGGACGTGGAGAGCCAGTTGTCCTCGCCGATCACCGGCGCCAGCGCACCCCGCGCGCCCGGTGGAACCAGGACGCGGCGGTCAGCGCGCCCGCCACCACCAGCGCGGCGAGCAGTCCGGCGGTGCGTGCGGCGGTCCAGCCAGCGCCGATCGCGGTGAGCGCCTGCCCCAGGAGCAGCAGGACGACGCCCGCCCACACCGTGATCGCGGTCCGCCGCCACAGCCGTACCAGCCAGGCCGTGCCCTCGGCCCGTCCGCGTTCGGCGACGGCCTCGGCGGCCTGTGTCAGTTCTTCCGACACCCACTGCCGGGAGGCGGAGGCGGAGTGGGCGACCGCGGCCGGCAGTCCCTGCCCGGCGGCGAACTCGTCCCGCTTCAGCAGGAACGCGGCGACCGCGCGCCGATGCCCCTCACGTGCCCCGTGCGGACAGTCCCCGCAGGTGCAACCGCCCTCGTGGGCGGCGCCCATGCCGGGGCCGCCCTGCCTCGCCTCCTGCACCGCCACGCCCGAAGCCCGCCTTCCCCGCCCGATGTTGAACAACACGACACAAGTCCCCTGTGACGAAAGCGAATTGTGCCCTACGCCGCCGCCCCCATGTTCGGCAGGCCCGGTCAGTACGGGTGAATTCGAAGCCAACCGGTTGACAAGGCACCCGGCTTGACAAGGCACCCGGCTTGGCAAGGCACTCAGCTCAGCAGATCGGGCTCACTGCGGCTGATGTCCTGCCACATCGGCTGGTAGTTGATCCACGCCACCAGGTCCCCGCCCACCTGCTCCCGCGTCGCCACCGCCTGCCGGTGGCCGATGAGGACAGGCCGCCCCGCCGCCTTCGCGGCGAGCTGCACCTGGCAGGAACGCTCCATCGTCACGAACCACCAGGCCGCCGCGTCCACCGAGTCGCCCACGGTGAGCAGTCCGTGGTTGCGCAGCACCAGCGCCTTGTGGGAGTCGAGCACCCCGGCGATCCGCCTGCCCTCGTCGGCGTCGACGGTGACGCCGCTGTAGGTGTCGTAGAGGGCGTGGTCCTCGTAGAAGGCGCAGCTCTCCTGGGTGATCGGGTCGAGCAGGTCGCCGAGGGCGGCGAGGGCCCGCCCGTGCACGGAGTGGCAGTGAGCGACGGCGACGACGTCGGGCCGGGCGGCGTGCACCTGGGCGTGCACGGTGAACGCGGCCTGGTTGACGTGGTGGCCGCCCTCGACGACCTGGCCGTCCTGGTTGGCGAGCACCAGGTCGCTCACGGTGACCTGGCGGAAGGGCATGCCGAACGGGTTGACCCAGAAGCAGTCGCTGAACTCCGGGTCGCGTGCGGTGATGTGCCCCGAGACACCGTCCTCGTAGCCGAGCCGGCCGAACAGTCGCAGCGCGCCGGCGAGCCGCTCCTTGCGGTGCCGGCGTTCGTCCTCGGCCGACTCGTGCATGGGCGGCATGGCGAAGCGCAGCTTGTCGGTGGGCAGCGGCAGGGGCGGCGTGGGCCCGTGCATGAGTCCTCCCGCGGGGTGTGCGTACGGGGCGGAAGTTACCGGTGGGCCGCCCCGTACGACAGCTCGCTTCCGTAAAGATGCGGTACGGGAGGTGACCGGAGCGGGCTGCTCCATCCGGAGGACACCGCCGATACCCCGACACAGGATGTCCGGTATCCCGGCCACACTCGGCCCATGGACACGAACTGGGCGGCCTTCACCGCCGCCGAACCGGACCTCGCGAGGACGGTGGAGGAGCGGTTCGCCGCGCACACGCACCATGTCCTGGCGACCCTGCGCAGGGACGGCTCGCCCCGCACCACCGGCCTGGAGGTGCGTTTCCTCGACGGTGAGCTCTGGCTCGGCATGATGCCGGGCTCGTTCAAGGCGCTCGATCTGCGCCGCGACCCGCGTTTCGCGCTCCAGGCGAACCCGGGCGCGGGCACCGGTATGGGCGGCGGTGACGTGCGGATCGCCGGCCGGGCGGTCGAGATCGCCGACGACGACACGGAGACCCGGGGCCGGTACGCCGAAGAGGTGGAACCGCCGGAGCCGTTCCACCTCTTCCGCACCGAGCTGACGGAGGTCGTACGGACCTACGTCGAGGACGAGAAGTATCTGGTCGTCCAGCTCTGGAAGCCCGGAGAGCCGGTGCGCACCCTCAAACGGACCTGACCCGTGCGGGTCACTCCCACTCGATGGTGCCCGGCGGCTTGGAGGTGACGTCGAGGACCACGCGGTTGACGTCCCGCACCTCGTTGGTGATCCGGGTGGAGATCTTCGCGAGGACGTCGTACGGCAGCCGCGACCAGTCGGCGGTCATGGCGTCCTCGCTGGAGACGGGGCGCAGCACGATGGGGTGACCGTAGGTGCGGCCGTCGCCCTGGACGCCCACCGACCGCACGTCGGCGAGCAGGACGACCGGGCACTGCCAGATGGCGCGGTCGAGACCGGCCGCGGTCAGTTCCTCGCGGGCGATGGCGTCGGCCTCGCGGAGCAGGTCGAGCCGCTCCTTGGTGACCTCGCCGACGATGCGGATGCCGAGGCCGGGGCCGGGGAACGGCTGGCGCTGGACGATCTCGTCCGGCAGGCCGAGCTCCTGGCCGACCATCCGGACCTCGTCCTTGAACAGCTGGCGCAGCGGCTCGATCAGCTGGAACTCGAGGTCCTCGGGCAGTCCGCCCACGTTGTGGTGGGACTTGATGTTGGCGGTGCCGGTGCCGCCGCCGGACTCGACGACGTCCGGGTAGAGCGTGCCCTGGACCAGGAACTCCACGGCCGGACCCGCGTCGGCGATGATCTCGGCCTGGGCCTGCTCGAAGACCCGGATGAACTCGCGGCCGATGATCTTCCGCTTCTGCTCGGGGTCGGAGACGCCCTTCAGCGCGTTCAGGAACCGCTCCTGCGCGTCCACGACCTTCAGCTGCACGCCGGTCGCGGCCACGAAGTCCTTCTCGACCTGCTCGGTCTCGCCCATGCGCATCAGACCGTGGTCGACGTACACACAGGTCAGCTGGGAGCCGATGGCCTTCTGGACGAGGGCGGCGGCGACGGCGGAGTCCACCCCGCCGGACAGACCGCAGATCGCCCGCTTGTCGCCCACCAGCTCGCGGATCGCGGTGACCTGCTCCTCGATCACGCTGCCGGTGGTCCAGCTCGGGGTGAGGCCCGCGCCCCGGTACAGGAAGTGCTCCAGCACCTGCTGTCCGTGTGTGGAGTGCATCACCTCGGGGTGGTACTGGACGCCGTAGAGCTTCTTGTCGTCGTTCTCGAACGCGGCGACCGGGACGACGTCCGTCGAGGCGGTGACGGTGAAGCCCTCGGGGGCGGCGGAGCAGGCGTCGCCGTGCGACATCCAGACGGCCTGCTCGTCCGGGGTGCCCTCGAAGAGGGTGGAGGAGTTCTTGGAGACGTGCAGATCCGTACGGCCGTACTCACGGGCGCCGGTGTGTTCCACCTGGCCGCCCAGGCTCTGCGCCATGAGCTGGAAGCCGTAGCACATGCCGAAGACGGGGACGCCGGCCTCGAAGAGCGCACGGTCGAGGCGGGGGCGCCCTCCTCGTACACGGACGAGGGGCCGCCGGACAGGATGATCGCCGCGGGGTTCTTGGCGAGGATCTCCTCGACCGGCATGGTGCTCGGCACGATCTCGCTGTAGACCCGCGCCTCGCGGACGCGACGGGCGATGAGCTGGGCGTACTGCGCGCCGAAGTCGACGACCAGGACGGTGTCGGGCGCGTTGGCAGCGGGAGACGCTGATGACACGAGGTGCCTTCCGGCGGTGGGGCGGGGGCTTGTGCCTCCCGAGTCTACCGAGACGGGAGGAGGACCCGTCCCGCCACCGGGTGCGGGGGCCGTCTCAGTATGCGACCCGGGTTGGACGGGCGCGGCCAGTTGGGCATACTGGGCCCATGCTCACGCACCCGACCTTCCTCTTTACCTATGGCAACCGGCCCGCCGGCTGCCATGGTCGTGCTGCTTGAGCAACTGACAAGCGACTTCCCAGGCGCCCCGGGCCGACAAGGTCCGGGGCGTCTGGCGTTTTCCTCCGGATCTTGCCGCTCCGGGGCACCGCGGCCACCGATCCACCACCGAGGAGCCCCGAGATGACCACGACCCCGACCGAGAAGACCGGCGCGCGTACCGGCGAGGCCGCCGAGCTGATCAGCGGCGCCCGCGAACGGATCGACGCGCTCGACGACCGGATCATCGGACTGATGCAGGAGCGGATGGCCGTGTCGGCCGTCATCCAGAAGGAACGGATCGCCTCCGGCGGGCGGCGCGTGAACCTGTCCCGCGAGATGGAGGTCCTCGCCCACTACCGGGATGCCCTGGGCAAGCCGGGCACCGCGCTGGCGATGACCCTGCTGGAGCTGTGCCGGGGCCGGATCTGAACCTGCGGTTCGCTGTCGGTGCCGCCGGGGGTGTTCGCGCAGCCCGGCGTTTACGGGGTGCCTCCCCACTCTCGGCTTCGCTCGAGCGGGAGGTGCCCCCACCGCCCACCCGTGCCGCCCAGCGGCACGACTGCCCGCGGAGAGCGGACTCATCCTCACCCGTACGGCGCGTGACCCGTACCGACTGTGTGTCGTTGGTGTCGGTGTCCGTGTCGGCCAGGCGCGGGAGCATCACACCCGGCTCGCCGGGGCGATGAGGCGTACGGATCGTGTGCGTCGTGGGACCTCGCTCCGGACGAGTGACCGGGCGGCAGGGGACAGCAGTCCGGTCACCCCAGAGAACGGCCGGTCCCGGGGACGCCCGGGACCGGCCGGCGGTACGGCTCAGGTGCGGGTCACGACTCCGCAGTCCGCCGCGCCGTCCAGGCTCCGGCCGCGGTCGTAGGGGTCGCGTTTCGGGCCGGTCGGCTCGGGGCTCCTGTGCCGGTCGGCGAAGAACTGCGGGCGGATGACGCCGTCGCCGTCCCGGCAGTCGTCGTTGGATATCTCACCGTCCACGTCGGTGATCCAGATGTGCCCCTCCGCGGCCTGGAACCTGGCCGGGTCCACGGCCTCCACCTCGACCGTGCGGCGGACGACGGCCCTGCTCACCTCGTCGCCGCCCCCGACACGGGCCATCGGGTACACGAAGGTGTAGTCGGCCTTGATCATGGCCTGCCCGGCGGTTCCCTTCACGGCCTCGACGGTCATCCGGCCCCGTACCCGCACCTCGCCCACGAGTTCGACCTCCGCGGGGTCGAAGCGGGTGAACGCCCACACCGGGTCGTTCTGCTCCGTGGGCTCGCGCAGGGCGTCGCGCAGATCGTCGAGGTACTCCTTCTCCGCCGGGTCCACGAGCTCCAGCGCCTTCACCGGCACCTCGCCCCTGAGTACGGCGGGATCGAGGTTGGCGGCGACCAGGAACTCCTTCGTGCCCGTCAGCGCGGCCCGGATCCGGTCGGCGGGGACCCCGCCCACGGCCTTCGCCTCGGGCAGCCGGATGGCGTCCGCTCCCGCCTCCCACCGGGCGGCGGGGGATCCGGCGTACGGATGCGCGCGCGTGGGGGTGCCGGCGGGGGCTGCGGAGGGCGCGGCACCGGGCGGGCCGGTTTCGGGGGCGAGCGGAGTGGCGCCGGCCGCCGGTGTTCCGTCCTCGCCGAGGCCGCCGGGCAGCCAGGACAGCGCGGCGGACGGATTGACGGCGACCGCGGCCAGCGCCACGGCCACCGCGATCCCGGCCACGCTCCAGATCCGGCGCCGCCGTGAGGTGCGGCGCTCCAGGACCCGCAGGGGCGGGCTCGCCCGCCATCCGTCGGGCCGGGCGGGCGGCGCCGTCTTCCGCTTCCCGCCCGTACGGCGCTTTCCGTCCGTGGACGCTCTCGCCTGCGCCTCGTCCATCGCCCGCAGCCGTTCGGTCACCATGCGCGCCCGCGCCGACGGTTCCTTGGGCGCGGAAGCGCGGATGTCGCGCTCGCTGTCCTGGACGAACTTCTCCCAGACGTCGTCGGGGAGGGAGGAGGACTCCGGTCTGTGCTCTTCGGACGGCTGCTCGGCCACGGGCTCGCGGACTCTCTCTGGGGACAGGTGTCGGCGGCCGAGCGTACGACAAGGATCACACCCCGCCGACAGTGATCCACCTCACATAAAGATGCTGTGAGGTCCAGGACAACCATTCCCAGGCCTTATTGATCAAACCACTCGAACCAAGGGCCACACCCGCGTCAAGGCGCGGCGGCTTCCCGCCACTTGTGGTACCGCGACCACGCGGCACCACCGGACTTTCGAGGTCTTCATGAAGATTCGCCGTGCCCTGACCGTGGCGGTCGCGACAGCAGCCATAGCTCCGGCCGCGCTGCTCGCGGCCCCGGCCGCGTACGCGACCGACCCCACGCCGTCCGTGTCCGCGACCGAGTCCGCGGCCGTCGACGAGACGCCCGGCACCTCCCCGTCGCCGTCCGCGACCGAGTCGGCCGACTCCGCGAAGCCGGCGGACGAGACCGAGACCGAGCCCGAGACCGGCCCCTCGACGAGCGAGTCCTCCACGGCCACCACGCCGTCCACGCCCACCTCGCCGTCGAAGACAGCCCCGGCGCCGAGCACCTCCGCGCCGGAGAAGACCCCGGACCCCGAACCGTCCCAGTGCGAGGACTCCAAGGTCGACGTCGCCATCTCGGGTCTGCCCGGCAAGATCACCGCCGACGGCAAGTGGCACGAGTTCTCGCTGACCATGGGGAACAACTCCGACTCCGTCCTCCAGGAAATCGACTTCCTCGCCGGCGCCTCCGCCGACGCGGACGGCGCGGAGCTGTTCAAGAAGAAGGAAATCCTTCTGGAGGCCTGGGACCCGGACGCCGAGGTGTGGGACCGCCTCGACGACGACGGTGAGGCGCTGGGCTACGTCGGCTTCGCCGACGAGCTGGAGCCGGGCTACGAGGTCGAGATCTCCATGCGGATCATGGTGACGAAGTCCGCCCCGGTCGGGGCCGGCTTCTCGTTCGGCGCGAGCATCTACGGCGACACCGACGGCGAGTGCCTCGGCCTCGGTTACGCCTCGTACAGGTTCCAGATCGTCGCCTCCGGTACGGACACCGGTGGCACCAAGCCGCAGGAAGGCGGCAAGGCGCCGGTCACGGACGCGAAGCCGAGCGGCAACACCCCGAAGGTCACCGGCAGCCTCGCCGAGACCGGCTCGAGCTCCGCTCTGCCGATGATCGGACTGCTCGGCGGCGCCACCGTCGTGGCCGGTGCCGGTGCGGTGTTCCTGGTGCGCCGGCGGAAGACCGGTGTCGAGGCGTAGCTCCGCGGCACCACCCAGGACAAGGGAAGAGGACCTGAGCTCGGAGGGGGGCACAGGTCCTTTTTCCTTTTCTCCTTCCTTCCCTCGGCCTCGCCGGCTACTTCTTCGGCGGCATCGCGGGCATCCCGAGGAACGGCAGTCTCAGGGCGCCGAACGCCTCCGCCGGGACCGTCGGGGAGTTCGGCGCGACCGGGTTCAGGCGCTGGTAGGGCTCGCCCTGCCGGGGGCGTGGATCGGGCTCGTCCTTGTTGGGCCAGTAAGACATCGCCCGCTCGGCCTGTGCCGTGATGGTCAGGGAGGGGTTGACGCCGAGGTTCGCCGAGACCGCCGCCCCGTCCACGACCGAGATGCCGGGGTGGCCGTAGAGGCGGTGGTACGGGTCGATCACGCCGGTCTCGCGGGAGGCGCCGATCGGGCAGCCGCCCAGGAAGTGGGCGGTCAGGGGCATCCCCGTCAGCTCGCCGACGTTGGAGCCGGCGAAGCCGTTGATCTCGGCCGCCAGCGCCGACGCGCCGTCCGTGGCCGCCTTGATCTGCTTGGGGTTGGGGGCGCCGTGCCCCTGCCGGGCGGTGAGCAGGCCCCTGCCCGTCCCGGACGGCTTGAGGTACGTCGTCAGGGAGTTGTCCAGCGACTGCATCACCAGGCCGATGATGGTCCGCTCCGACCAGCGCCGGTTGGACAGCGAACGGAGCAGCAGCCAGGGTGCCGGGCCGCGTTGCCCAGCCAGCCGAGCACCCGTGCCGTGCCCGGACCGCCGCCCGCGTACGGCACCTGGAGGATGGACAGCCCGCCCATCGAGTTGGAGCCGCGGCCGTAGCGGACCGGCTCGATATGGGTGTTCGCGTCGGGGTGGACCGACGACGTGATGGCCACCCCGGGTGAAGTCGGCCTTCGGGGCGCCCGTGGCCCTGCGGTAGCGGCGGTCGTCGGTCTGCGCGCCGACGAGGGCCTCGGAGTTCGTACGGGTCAGCTCGCCCAGCTTCCCGGAGAGGTAAGGAAGTTGCCTGCCCGCCTTCATCCGGTGCAGCAGGGTCTGGGTGCCGTAGGTGCCGGCGGCGAGGACGACCCGGCGGGCCCGGAAGGTACGGCCCTCGCCCTTGCGGCGGTCGTCGGTCGGGAGCGTGGCGACGGCGAAGCCGCCCCGCGAGTCCTCCGTGACCGAGACGGCCGTCGTCATCGGGTGCACGACCGCGCCCGCCTTCTCGGCGAGGTGGAGATAGTTCTCGTTGAGGGTGTTCTTCGCGCCGTGCCGGCAGCCGGTCATGCACTCGCCGCACTCGGTACAGGCGCGGCGTGATGGACCCGCCCCGCCGAAGTACGGGTCCGGCGCCTCGTGTCCCGGCTCCGTCTTCGCCGTACCGCCGGCGTCCTCGCCGTCGCCGAAGAAGACGCCGACCGGTGCCATGTGGAAGCTGTCGCCCACACCCATCCGCTCGGCCGCCGCCTTCAGATGGACGTCGGACGGGGTCATCGTGGGGTTGAGCCGTACGCCGAGCATGCGCTTGGCCTGGTCGTAGTACGGGGCCAGCTCGTCCTGCCAGTCGGTGATGTGCCCCCACTGGGGTCGTCGAAGAACGGCTTGGGCGGTATGTAGAGCGTATTGGCGTAGTTCAGGGAGCCGCCGCCGACGCCCGCGCCCGCCAGCACCATGACGTTGCCGAGCAGGTGGATGCGCTGGATGCCGTACAGGCCGAGTCTCGGCGCCCAGAGGTAGTTCCTCAGGTCCCAGGAGTTCTTCGGCAGGTTCTGCCGGGTCCAGCGGCGGCCGGCCTCCAGGACGCCGACGGTGTAGCCCTTCTCCGTCAGTCGGAGGGCGGTCACGGAACCGCCGAAGCCGGAGCCCACGACGAGGACGTCGTAGTCGTAAGCGTCTTGAGGCACGGGAACTCCCCTTCGGGTTCGGGTGCGGGTCGTCGTGGGTCGAGCGCGCTCACGCGGCGGAGCCGCATATCGGTACGGCCTCCTGCCCCTGAGGGCCCCTCACCTGAACCGGAACGCCTTCATCAGGCGCAGGCTGCGGCTCATGAACGCCGCGTACGACTCGTCGTCCATGCCCAGTGACGGGGCCATCGGGAGCAGCCGCTGCTGGGCGACCGTCTGGGCTTCGGTGTACTTGAGGATGCCCTCGGAGCCGTGTCTGCGGCCCAGCCCGGAGTCCTTCATGCCGCCCATCGGGGACTGGACACTGCCGTACGCGGGCGCGTAGCCCTCGTTGATGTTCACCGTGCCGGTGCGCAGCCGGGCGGCGATCTCCCGGCCGCGCCGGGCGTCGCTCGTCCAGACGGAGGAGTTCAGGCCGTACGGGGTGGAGTTGGCGCGCTCGACCGCCTCGTCGTCGGAGGAGAAGCGGTAGACGGAGACGACCGGGCCGAAGGTCTCCTCGGTGCAGACGCTCATGGGGGTCTCGACGCCGTCGAGGATGGTCGGCTCGTAGAAGTAGGGGCCGATGTCGGGGCGGGCCGTGCCGCCGGCGAGCACCGTGGCGCCCTTGGCGACGGCGTCGTCGACGTGCCGGGTGACGGCGTCGAGCTGGCGCTGCCCGACCAGGGAGCCCATATCGGCGCCGTAGGCGAGGGAGGTGCCGAGGCGGAGCCCCTTGGTGCGGGTGGCGAACCGCTCCAGGAAGGCGTCGGCGACCGACTCGTGGACGTACAGCCGCTCGATGGAGATGCACAGCTGGCCGGCGGAGGAGAAGCAGGCGCGGACGGCGCCGGCCGCGGCCTTGTCGAGGTCGGCGTCCTGGAGGACCAGCATGGCGTTCTTGCCGCCGAGTTCGAGGGAGACGCCGACCAGCCGGGCGGCGGCGCCCTGGGCGACCTCGCGGCCGGTGCGGGTGGAGCCGGTGAAGGAGACGTAGTCCGCGTGCCTGACGACCTCGGGGCCGACGACGGGGCCCTCGCCGAGGACGACCTGGAAGACGCCGGCGGGCAGTCCGGCCTCGATCAGCAGGTCACGGGCCCACAGCGCGGTGAGGCAGGTCTCCGTGTCGGGCTTCATCACGACCGCGTTGCCCGCGACGAAGGCCGGGAGGGCGTCGCCGACGGAGAGTTCGAGCGGGTAGTTCCAGGGGGCGATCTGGCCGACGACACCGCGCGGGTGGCGCAGTTCGGTGACCTTCGTCAGGGCCGGGATGGCGCCCGCGTGCCGCTTGGGGCGGAGGTAGGCGGCGGCGCGGCGGCCGTAGTGGCGGGCGGCGACGGCGACGGCGAGCACCTCCTCGTGGGCGTGGAGGCGGGCCTTGCCGGTCTCGAGCTGGATGAGGTCGAGCACCTCGGCCTGGCGGGCCAGCACCAGATCGTGGAAGCGCAGCAGCACGGCGGCGCGCTGCCGTACCGGGGTCGCCGCCCAGACCGCCTGGGCGGCGCGGGCGTCGTCGAAGGCCCGTGCCACGTCCTCGGGCGTGGACGCGGGCAGGTCGGCGAGGGCCTCGCCGGTGAACGGCGTATGGCTCGCGGTCCGTCCGGAGCCGGCCACGCCCTTGGTGAGCTGGGCGACCAGCTCCGGTGTGACCACGTCGGAGGCGGTGCGGGCGCCCTCCGGCGCCGGGGCGAGGGGATTGGTGCCGGTCGTTTCCGGGTCTGCGCGTCCGTCATGAGCCGCAGGGTATGCCCGGGGAACACTTTGTGTACCCGTCGGTAACGGATTCACCGACCGCTCACACGCCGCCAGTGAACGCTGGCAGCAAAGCCCCTGATCAGGGCGTTGAAGGACGATGCCCGTGTCAGAGCGTGCGGATGTCCCACGAGTCGATGACCGTCCGGGCGATCTCGCGGCCGTCCTCGGCGAAGTAGCCCTTGCCCGGGTAGACGATCCACAGCCGGTACATGTCACCGCCCTGGCTGCGGTAGTACATCACCTGCACCTCGCGCGTCACCGGCGGATTGGTGGTCGTCGTGAAGACGATGGTGTTCGAGGCGGCCTCGTGGTCCTTGTACGTGGTCTCGCGCGGCCTGCCCTTCGGGGCGGGGGTGTCGGCGATGCCGGCTCGGTAGTCGCCGTCCCTGAGCTCCTCCCAGTGGGCGAACGCCTGCTCGGAGGCCGAGCCCGGGATCTCATCGGTCTTGTCCTCGGCCTTGAGGTCGCGGTCCACCTCGACCCGCACCAGTCCGCTCGGATCGCTGAAGGAGGCGCCGGTCCCGTCCGCGTCCTCGGGCTGCTCCTCCTTCACGAAGCCCGCCGGCACGGCGACGGCGGAACCCACCCGGTCCCCGAGGTCGTGCCGCTTCCAGCCGTCCGGCAGCGGTCCCGCGAACGGGTCGGTGATCACCAGAACGGCGGCCACCGCCCCCGCGACGACCGCCGCGCCGAGCGCCAGCAGCGTCTTGCGGCCGATCCGTACGCCCTTGCCGCCGTCGGTGACCCGCACCACCTGTGTGGGCGCCGGGGCGGGCGGGTGCGCGGCCGACTCCAGTACGGCGCGGACCTGGGCGGCGTTCGGACGGCGCGCCGGGTCCTTCTCCAGCAGGCCGGTGATGACCTCGGCCAGCGGCCCCTGCGCGGCGGCGGGCGCCGCCGGGGTGGCGTTGAGGACCGACTGGAGGGTGGCCGGCGGGTTGCTGCGGCGGAACGGGGACACGCCCTCCGTCGCCGCGTACAGCACCACACCCAGCGACCACAGGTCGGAGGCGGGGCCGGGGCGCTGGCCCAGCACCCGTTCCGGGGCGATGTACTCGGGCGAACCGACGAAGCCGCCGGTGTCGGTCAGATTGGTCTCGCCCTCTATCTGGGCGATACCGAAGTCGGTGAGGACGACCCGGTCGTACCGGCCCATCAGCACGTTGTCCGGCTTGACGTCCCGGTGCAGGATGCCCGCCGCGTGCGCGGCCTCCAGCGCGCCGAGCACCTCCAGGCCGACCCTGGCGGCCTCGCGCGCGGGGAGGGTGCCCTCGTCCTGCAGTACGGCGCCCAGCGAACGGCCCTGGACCAGCTCCATCACGATCCACGGCCGGCCGTCCACCACGGCGACGTCGTGGACGTCGACCACCGCGGGATGGTCGAGCCGGGCGGCGGCGCGGGCCTCGCGGCGCATCCGCTCGAAGGCGTTGGAGCGTTCGCGTTCGGGAAGGTGGTCCGGCACGCGGGGTTCCTTGACGGCGACCTCGCGGTCCACGGTCTCGTCCTTGGCCCGCCACACCGTGCCCATGCCGCCGCGCCCGAGCTTGGCGAGCAGCCGGTAGCGGCCCGCGATCAGCCTGCCGATGCCCGGTTCGTCCGGCGTCTTCGGCTGTGCCGGTGCCGGGACCACCGCGGCGGGCGCCGCGTACGGGTTGCCGGGGTGCGGCCTCGGCACGGCCGGGTTCGGGTTCGGCGGTTGCAGGGCGAAACTGGTCGGCTCGTCGGCCCCGTGGCGGGCTCCCCGTTGCTGCTCATGGTCCATCCATATCGCGCCAAGCCCTCACGTATCCACTTCGCACAGCGACCGGTCACAGACCCGTGACTCGCGCCGGGACTTATCTCCCGTTTACGGGGCTTTGTGTCCCGGTGACGGAGTCCGTGGGCGAGGGGCTGGGGGATCCGGTGGGGCTCGTGGGTGTCCCGGGCGCGGTGCTCGTCGGCGTACCGCCTCCGTCGCCGCCCCGGTCCTGGGTGAGCAGCGCAGCCGCCGACACGCCCGCGCCGGCCATGGCGGCGACCGCCAGCGCGGCGACGAGGGTGCCTTTCGCGGGCTGCCGCCGTACGGGACGCTCCCGCGGTTCCTCGCGCCGGGCCGGGGTCCGCCGGCTCGGCTGCGGGGGCAGCAGTCCGGGCGGCGCGGACTCCGGCGTACGGCCCGTCTCGCGGAACGCCCGCAGCATCCGTTCGGCCCGGTCCGCGTCGAGGCGGCGGTCGGGGTCGCGCTCCAGCAGTCCGCGTACGACCGGCAGGATCGGCTCCGCCTGGGCGGGCGGGCGGATCTCGTCGACGACGACCGCGTGCAGGACCCCGCCGAGGGAGTCCCGCCGGAACGGCGACTCGCCGCTGAGCGCCGTGCACAGCAGCGCGCCCAGCGACCACAGGTCGGACTCCGGTCCCGTCCGGGCGCCGGACATCCGCTCGGGCGCCGTGTATTCGGGCGAGCCGACGAAGGTGCCGGTCTCGGTGAGCGTGGTGGAGCCCGACACGCGGGCGATGCCGAAGTCGGTGAGGACGACCCGGTCGGTGCCGTTCTCCAGCAGGACGTTGGCGGGCTTGAGGTCGCGGTGCAGCACACCGGCCGTGTGAGCGGCACGCAGCGCGGCGAGCAGGTCGACGCCGATCCGGGCGGCCTCCGCCGCGCCGACCGGGCCCTGTTCGGCGATCCGGTCGGCGAGGGACGGCCCGTCGATCAGCTCCAGGACGATGTACGGGCGGTCGTCGTCCTCGACGACGTCGTGGACGACGATGATGTGCGGGTGGCTCAACTGGGCCAGCGCCCGCGCCTCCCGCAGGGTGCGGTCCCGCTGCCGCCGGGCGTCCGCCGCGGACAGCGTCTCGTCGAGGGGCAGTTCCTTGACGGCGACACCCCGGCCGAGGAGCTGATCGGTGGCCCGCCAGACGACGCCCATACCGCCGCGCCCGAGCCTGCCCTCCAGCCGGTAACGGCCCGCGATGACACGGCCGTTGGTCCTCGCGGTCGCGTTCTCGGCGTCCCCGTCGGTCCCCATGGGCCCATCATGCCCCACCGGATGTGCCGCCTCCGGTACGGCGATTCGGCCAAGCGGCGGCGGGTACGACCGCCCCGGAGGTCAGGGCTCGCGCCAGCCCTTGAGGACTGTCTCGAACTGTGCGCCGGTCGTGGCCCAGTCCTCGGCCGGCCCGGACATGTAGATCGCGTACTCGATCCCGTCCCGCGAGAGGTACATCTGGTCGACGGCCCGGCGCGGCCCCGGGAACTCGGTGTCCTTGGCCAGCGCGGTCCAGCGGTACTCCAGCCGGGCGCTGTCACGGTCCCGGTAGACGCGGCGGTCCAGGCCCACCCGCTGGTAGGCGACCAGACGCTCCCTATCTGCTGGTCCAGCGAACTCAGGTGCGCGTACGGGTCGTCGAAGTCGGGCGCCTCGTCCATGGCGATCCGGATGAAGTGCTTGCCGCCGTCGGGCGTGTAGTCGACCTGCCGGGTCGCCTCGTCGAAGACCTCGCGCTCCCACTCCTCGCCGGGCAGCACGATGCTGAAGCCGTAGGGGTCGGTACGCCGCACCCAGCCGTCGGGAAGGTTCCCCGGCGATTCGGTCTCCCCGGTCTCCGTGGGGCCGAGTGCCGTGGCCGAGGTCGGGGACGGGGTCGGGGAGGACCGGCCGTGGTGTCACCGCCGCGGTCGTCCCGCTGCTGGAGCATCACGGCGGTCCCCCGCCGATGAGCGCGGCCAGGACGACGACCAGGGCGATCACCCGCCCGCGCACCCGCCTGCGGGGCGTGGCGGGCGGCCCGTACGGCTGCCGCACCGTCGTGTGACCCCCTGCGGATACCGCGGGGCGCCCTCGGGTCCGGTGTCGTACGGCGAGGGGCGGGGGCGTCGACGGCCTGCGTCGGCACATATCCCTGCGCGGCCTGTGGCCTGCGTCCCTCGGCCGCCTCGGCGAGCAGTTGCTCGGCCTGGTCCGCGTCGGGGCGGGTGGCCGGATCCTTGCGCAGGAACGCGGTGATGACGGGCCCGAGGGGGCCGGCGTGGCGTGGTTCCGCGGCCTCCTCCTCGACGACCGCCTGCATGGTGGTCAGGGTGAGGTGCGGCGGAACGGGGATCTGCCCTCCACCGCCGTGTACAGCGTCGCGCCGAGCGCCCACAGGTCGGAGGAGGGGCCGGGGTCGTGGCCGCGGACCCGCTCGGGCGCCAGGTAGTCGACCGAGCCGACGACCTCGCCGGTGCGGGTGATGGCCGTGTCGCCCTCTATCTGGGCGATGCCGAAGTCGGTGAGCAGCACCCGGCCGTCCCGGCCGAGGAGGACGTTGCCGGGCTTGACGTCGCGGTGCAGCACTCCGGCGGAGTGGGCGGCGCGCAGGGCGCGCAGCACCCACAGGCCTATGCGGGCGGCCTCGCGCGGTTCGACGCGTTCCCGCTCCTTCACGGCGTCGGCCAGCGAGTGGCCCTCGACCAGCTCCATCACGATCCACGGCCGGCCGTCGTGCTCCAGCACGTCGTGCACGGTGACGACGGCGGAGTGGTTGATCCGTGCGGCGGCCCGCGCCTCCGCGCGGGTGCGGGCCAGCAGCATGGCCTGCTCACTGTCGGAGACGTAGAGTGCCGCCGTCAGTTCCTTGATGGCGACGTCCCGGTGCAGCACCTCGTCATGGGCGCGCCACACCCGGCCCATGCCACCGCTCCCGATGGATTCGCCGAGTCGGTAGCGGCCCGCGACGAGCGAGCCCTGCATCTGATTCACGTTGCCCCGCAATGGTCTTGACAGGGTCAGCGTAAGTACGCCGCCCCGTCCTGGGAACCGACGACGTGCCATGGAGACCGCACTGTGACAGTTGTCGCTCAATGAGGCGCGAGGCAACCAAAACGCCTGCGCATGCGTGCGGCCGGTGGTTCAGCGGGTGTACCGGTAGGTGTCCGCGGCCTGCTGGTGGAGGCGGGTCACCTCGTCCCGTTCGGCCTCCGGTCCGCGTACCTGGATCACGTGGAAGCGGCCGTCGATCAGCACCGCGAGGTTGCGGACGTAGAGCTCGCCGCCGTTGCCCGTCCAGGTGAACTGGCCCTCGGCCATGGTGCGTCCGCCGACCTCGATGGTCTTCAGACCCGTGGAGGTGGCCCAGCTGGAGTCGCGGTAGGGCTGGAGTTCGCGTTCGTCGTCGCGCTGGTAGGCCATGGGGTCGCTGCCGTAGGTCTGGGCGCTGTCCCGGCCGGGGACGACGATCAGCTCGAAGTCGCCTTTGGAGTAGACGACTTGGCCGCTGCCGTTCTTCGGGGTGCGCTGCCAGCCCTTGGCGACGGCGACCTGGAAGCCCTCGGGGTCCTTGGCCAGGGTGAAGCCGTCGGCGACGTCGGGGCCGGTGGTCTGCGTCTCGGTGGTGGGGGCCGACTCCGTGCCGTCCTGGTCCTCCGGCTTCGGCGCGTCCTGGTCCGCGTCCGGCTCTCCGGCGGCGCTCGGTGCGGGGCTCACCTGACCGGCGGTGCCGGTGCGGTCGGTGGATTCCGGCGCGTCCTCACCGGACTTGGGCAGGAACAGCATGGCGTACGCGATCGCCGCCGCCATGGCCAGCAGCACCAGCAGGAGCAGGCTGCGGCCGAGGCGGCGCGGGGAACCTGCGTCCTCTTTGGCCTGCTTGTGCCGCCCGTGGTGGGCGGGGAGTCCGGCGCGGCGCCTGCGCACCAGCTCGCCCCGGCGCCGTATGACCGGCAGCTTGCGGGCGTCCACGGGTGGCGCCGTGACGACGTTCAGACCGGCCTCGGGCTCGGGCGCCGAGCGCACCAGGGACCGCAGCCAGCCGCGCAGTTCCTCGAAGTCGATTCGTTCGGTGGGGTCCTGGCGCAGCAGCGACTCCACGACCGGCCGCAGCGGTCCGCACTCCTCGGCGAACGCGGGCGGTTCGGCGCACACCAGCTGCACCAGCTCGGCCGTCGACTCCTCCGGGTAGGGCGCGTGCCCCTGGACGGCCCGGAACAGCAGGGAGCCCAGGGCCCAGAGGTCGGTGGCGGGGCCGATCGGGGCGGCCAGCTGCCAGTTCTCGTGCACGGGCCCGGCCTGCTCGGGCGCCCAGCGCTCGGTCACGGGTCCGACGACGGCCATCCGGGCCTGCCGTGCCCGTTCGGCGGCCAGTGCGGTGGCCGGGCCCCGGCGGGCGGGGGTGTGGGCCGCGAGGTCGTCCCAGTGTGCGGGCGGGGTGGCGGCCGCCGCCGGTTCGAGGGCCGGGGGCGCCTCGGGGTGCCGCGCACACCGTAGGGGTCGGCGATCCGGCCGGGCGGGATCGCGGCGGGCAGTTCGTCGCCGGGCCGGGCGACCTGCGCGGTGCCGTCCTTCTGCGCGGGCAGGGCGGTACGGCCGTTCTGCCGGGCCTCCTGCACGCGGGCGGCGGCGCGGGCGCCGGCCCGGTACGCGGCGATCGCGCCCGCGCGGGCGGCCCGTACGTCGCCCGCGCTGTCGAGGGCCTTGGGGGCCGCGGCGGGGGTGAGGCCGGCCGGGGCGCCGTCCGCGGCTGCGCCGGAGAGCCGTCCGGCCCGTGCCTCGATGGCGGCGCGGCGGGCGGCATCGGGGGTGGGGTCCGGGTCGACGGCGAAACCGGGCGGCCAGGAGGGGCCGCGCCCGGTGTCCGGCGGTCCCGCCGGCTCCAGCGCCGCCGAGCCCGGTCCGGGCGCCATGCCCTGTCCGGGCGCCATGCCTTGTCCTGGCCCCATGCCCTGTCCTGGCCCCACGCCCGGTACGGGCCCCGTGCCCGGTCCGGGCTCGTCGTCCGGGGAGGCACCGGGTCGTAGCCGCAGAGTGCCTCCTCCGCGGCGCCGACCGCGAGGCCGGTGAGCATCACCCGGCCGTCGTCGCAGATCAGCACCGTGCGCGCGGTGATGTTGCGGTGCACCCAGCCGTGCGAGTGCAGCACCCGCAGGGCGGTGATCACGTCGGACGCGATCTCCGCCGCCCGGTACGGCGACAGCGTCTCCTCGGCGAGCATCGCGGCCAGCGGGCGGGCGGCGACGAGTTCGCTGACTATCCACAGCGAACCGCCCTCCGCGAACACGTCGAAGACCTGGTCCAGCCGCGGATGGTCGGGGATGGCGGCCGCCGCCTGCGCGGCCTCGACCGCACGCCGTACGACCGGGTCGGCGGGCCGCCGGGTGCCGCCGCGCGGGGCCCGTAATTGCTGCGCCGCGCACCGGAGTCACGGGCGGTGAAGCCCTCGGGCAGCCCTTCCGTGTCCAGCACCTCGGCCTCGACGACCTCGGGCAACGGGACCTGTCTGACCAGGACTTCCTGTCCGCTGTAGGTGTCGAAGGCGCGGGTCTCGGTCAGCTCGTACTCGTCGGAGGGGGCAGCGGCAGGCGGTAGCGGTCGGCCAGGACTCGTCCCGCATAGTCGTCCACGATGCCTCCCCGGCACTACGGTCGGTCAGTTCCGTTCGGCCGGCGGGCCGTTCCGGCTACGTACGGTCCAAGCTTTCACGATACGTGCCGGAGGCAACCCGCAGAGAGGGATGCCACATCTGCCTCCCCATTACGTGATCCGCTCATGCTCAGGACTTGGGCTGGAACGTCGTCGTCAGCGTCCGCCAGGTGTCCTCGCGCTGATCACCGTCCCATTCGGCTGCCTTGGCCGTGTACATCAGCCCGTAGCCGAGCCGGGCGCCGACGACGGTTCCCCGGTCGATGGACCGGTACTTGGTCCCGCTGTCGACGTAGGTGAACTCCCAGTCGGCCGTGTTCCAGCCCCGGTAGTCCACCGACTCGATACGGATCCGCTGGTACTGGGAACGCACCATGCCGCGTTCCTGGTTCGTCCAGTCCGCGACCGGGTCGTCCTTCGGGGTGGTCGTCCAGCCGATGAGCAGCTTCTGCCCGTTCGGCCCGGCGAACCGGTCCCCGGCGAGCCCGGTCGACTGGTACGTCCAGCCCTCGGGCAGCCCTATCGAGTAGCCCTGGTTGCCCTTGTGCGTCCGTACCTCGGTCGTGCCGCCGTCGTCGTCGGCCTCGTTCTCCGACTCGTCGTCGGCCTCGTCGTCCGCCTCGTCACCGGCGGAGTCGTCCGAGTCGTCGGACCGGCCGGCTCCGGCCGCCGGTCCCGTCTCCTTGTCGGCCGGCCCGGTCGCGGTGCCGTCGGTGCGGGTGCCGTCGCTCTCGTCGCCCTTGGTCTCGGCACTCGGGCTGCCGGTGGCGACAGTGCCGCCGTCGGTGCCGCCGGCCGCGTCGTCCCCGTCGTCGCTGAGGGTGAGGGCCAGCACGGTGGCGAGCACGGCGAGTACGACGACCACGGCGATGATGATCAGCGTCCGCTTCGGCACCACATCGGTGAGCGGCGCCCGGGGCACGGGCCTGGCGGGCAGGTCCGGCGGGGTCATGACGGGCCAGCCCGAACTACGGCCGGCACCGGTGGGGTTGGCGGACGTGGCGGTGGTGGGCGTGGCGGTGGTGGGCGCGGTCGCGCCGGAGCGGGCGGCGGGCACCCGCAGCGCGGCCGGTGCGGCGGAAGCGGTCGTACCGCTGCCGGACTTGGCGCGGGCGGCCGCGGCGGCACCGGCGGAGCCGGCCGCCACGGCCGCCTTGCGCACGGAACGCAGCGCGCCCTTCAGCTTGTCACCGGCCTCGTCGGAACGCCGGCTCCGCTGCCCGACGGCCCGTCGGGCAGCGGAGGCAACGGTACGACCTTCGTCGCGTCCGCCGGTTCCGTGGACTGCTCGGGCGCGTTGAGTATCGCGTTCAGCATGACGCGGGCGCCGCGGTCGTCGAGGCGCTGGACGGGGTCTTTGTTGAGCAGCCCGTAGATGACGTCCCGGAGCGGTCCCGCGTTCTGCGGCTCCTCCAGCGGTTCGGTCATCACCGCCGTGAGCGTGGCGATCGCGGACCCCTTGTCGTACGGGGTGTGCCCTCCACCGCCGCGTACAGCAGTCCGCCGAGCGACCACAGGTCGGCCGCGGGCCCCGGCTTGTGTCCGCGGGCCCGCTCGGGGAGATGTAGGAGGGGCGCCGACGAGCATGCCGGTGGAGGTGATGGACGGGTCGCCCTCGACCTGGGCGATGCCGAAGTCGGTGAGCACGACCCGGCCGTCCTCGGCGATCAGCACGTTGGACGGCTTCACGTCACGGTGCAGGATGCCTTCGCGGTGCGCGGAGCGCAGGACGTCGAGGAGGGCGAGGCCGACCTCTGCCGCGCGCCGGGGCTCCAGCAGGCCGTCCTCGCGGATGGCCTCGGCGAGCGACTTGCCGTCGACGAGTTCCATCACGATCCACGGCCGGTCGTCCTCCTCGACCACGTCGAAGACGGTCACGGCGCTGTTGTTGCGGATCCGGGCGATCGCCTTGGCCTCGCGCAGGGTCCGGGTGATCAGCCGCCGCTTCTCCTCCTCGTCGATGTTCGTCGGGAAGCGGAGCTCCTTGACGGCGACGATGCGCCCCAGGGTCTCGTCCTGGGCCCGCCACACGGTGCCCATGCCGCCGCGGCCGAGCACATCTCCCAGCCGGTAGCGCCCGGCGAGGAGACGTGCGCTCTTGTCCTGACGGGATGTCCCCGCCCGCTCCGCCTCCGACATGCGTCCCCTCATGCAACCCGCCCTGACAGAGCCTTCATTGTCCCTCACCCGACAAGTGCTCGACGCCCAGGGTGCCTCTGAACGCACACCGGACCCGGCGCACGGGGCACCCGGATGACGGCCACAAGGCCCCGGCCTGCATGATGAGCCTCCGACAGGTCCGACAGGGAAGGTGCCGGGATGCCGACGCTTCGGGCTCTGATGGCCGTTCCCGTGTCCCTGGCACTGCTCGCCCCGGCCCCCACCGCGTCCCCGGCCCCGCCCGTCCCGCGTACGGACACGCTCCTCCCGCTCCTGGTCACCCGGGGCGGTGCCCCCGCGGCGGCCCTGCTGGCCCTGGAGGGAGCGGCTCCCGCTATGCCGAAGCGGGCCCGGGTATCGGACGCGCCGACCACTTCCGGGCCGGCAGCATCACGAAGACGTTCATCGCGACGGTCGTCCTGCAACTGGCCGACGAGGGCCGCCTGTCACTGTCCGACACCGTGGCGAAGCATCTGCCCGGTCTGGTCCGGGGGCGGGCAACGACGGCCGCACCCTGACCCTGCGCTCCCTGCTCACCCACACCAGCGGCCTCCACGACTTCTCGGCGGACACGAGAGGCACGGTCCCGCTCGCCCCTTTCCAAGCCGTCCGTATCGCCCTCACCCACCCCCGGCAGCCCCCGGCCGCTACTCCTACTCGAACACCAACTACGTCCTGCTCGGCCTGGTCATCAAGCAGGTCACCGGCCGCTCCTACGCAGCCGAGGCCAGGTCCCGCATCATCACCCCGCTGCGCCTGACAGGCACCTCCTTCCCGGGCTCCCGCACGTCCCTCCCCACCCCCACGGCCGCTCCTACGCCCCCGACGGAGCCGACGTCACCCGCCTGGACCCCCGGGCAGCCGGCGCCGCGGGCGAACTGGTGGCGACACTGGCCGACCTGAACCGCTTCTACGCCTCCCTCCTGTCCGGCGCCCTGCTCTCCCCGCCCCTCCTGCGCGAAATGCTCGACACCAGCACAGCCCAGGGCAGGTACGGCATGGGCCTGTTCCCGCTGAAGCTCCCCTGCGGCACCACGATCTGGGGTCACAACGGCCGCATCGCGGGCAACTACGTCCGCACGGCGGCGACGCCGGACGGCCACCGGGCCCTCACGTTCCGCGTGAACACGGGCGGATTGAGCGATCCCGCCCTGGAACAAGCTCTACTGACAGCCGAGTTCTGCGCCCGATAAGGGGCGAAGGGGCCGCGTTATGTGCGGCTCCGCCGCGTGGGGAAGGGAAGGGGCACCGGGGGGCGAAACCCACCCACCCCTCACCGAGGCGGCAGAATATCCGGCGCCCCCAACCGCGCCGCATCCGCGGTCAGATCATCGGGCTGCCGCTGAGACTCCCGCTCGGCCTCCACCCGCTTCTCATAGTGCCGGACCTCCCGCTCCACCCGATCCGCGTCCCACCCCAGCACCGGCGCCATCAGCTCCGCCGCCTCCCGCGCACTGCGCGTCCCGCGATCGAATGTCTCGATCGATATTCGCGTACGCCGCGTCAGCACATCATCCAGATGCCGCGCGCCCTCGTGCGAGGCCGCGTAGGTGATCTCCGCGCGCAGATAGTCGTCGGCCGCCCCCAACGGCTCCCCCAGCGAGGGATCCTCGGCGATCAGCGCCAGCACCTCCTCCGCCAACGACCCGTACCGCTGGAGCAGATGCTCCACCCGCACCGGGTGCAGCCCGGTCCGCGCCGCCGTCCGCGCCCGCGCGTTCCACAGCGCGTGGAACCCCTCGGCGCCCACCAGCGGCGTGTCCTCGGTGACGCAGTCGGCGACACGTGCGTCGAGCCCGTGCACCGCCGCGTCCACCGCGTCCTTGGCCATCACCCGGTACGTCGTGTACTTCCCGCCCGCCACCACCACGAGCCCCGGCGCGGAGTGGGCCACGGTGTGCTCGCGCGACAGCTTGCTGGTGGCGTCCGACTCGCCGGCGAGCAGCGGCCGCAGGCCCGCGTACACGCCCTGCACGTCGTCCCGTGTGAGCGGCACCGCGAGCACCGAGTTCACATGCTCCAGCAGATAGTCGATGTCCGCGCTGGACGCGGCCGGGTGCGCCTTGTCGAGGTCCCAGTCGGTGTCCGTGGTGCCCACGATCCAGTGCCGGCCCCAGGGAATGACGAACAGCACGGACTTCTCGGTGCGCAGGATGAGCCCGGACGTGGAGTGGATACGGTCCTTGGGGACGACGAGGTGGATGCCCTTGGAGGCCCGTACGTGGAACTGCCCGCGTTCGCCGACCATCGCCTGGGTGTCGTCGGTCCACACCCCGGTCGCGTTGACGATCTGCTTGGCGCGGACCTCGTACTCGCCGCCGCTCTCGACGTCCTGCACCCGGGCGCCGACCACGCGTTCGCCCTCGCGCAGGAAGCCGGTGACCCGCGCGCGGTTGGCGGCCTTCGCGCCGTACGCCGCGGCGGTGCGCACCAGCGTCGCCACGAAGCGGGCGTCGTCCATCTGGGCGTCGTAGTACTGCAGGGCGCCGACCAGCGCGCCCTTCTTCAAGCAGGGTGCGACACGCAGTGCGTGACGCCGGGTCAGGTGGCGGTGCGTGGGCAGGCCCCGTCCGTGCCCCCGGGCCATCGCCATGGTGTCGTAGAGCGCGACGCCCGCTCCGGCGTACAGCCGCTCCCAGCCTTTGTGCCGCAGCGGGTAGAGGAACGGCACCGGGCGCACAAGATGCGGAGCGAGCCGCTCCAGCAGCAGGCCGCGCTCCTTCAGCGCCTCCCGGACGAGCACGAAGTCGAGCATCTCCAGATAGCGCAGGCCACCGTGGATCAGTTTGCTGGACCGGCTGGAGGTGCCCGACGCCCAGTCACGCGCCTCGACCAGGCCCGTGGACAGGCCGCGCGTCACGGCGTCGAGCGCCGTACCCGCGCCGACCACGCCGCCGCCCACCACCAGCACGTCCAGCTCGTGCTCGGCCATGGACGCGAGTGACTCGGCTCGCTGCGCCGGCCCCAGTGTCGCTGTCCTCACCGCTGCCTCCCGCTCATCGGTCGCATCGGCCACACCCGTCGGGCGAAGCCCGGTCCCCCACCCTCATGCCCAAATTCTGACCGGCATGCCCGAATTCGGCCACCACGGGCCCCCAGCCTGTGGATAACCCCGCGGGACGACTCACCGAAACTCGGCCGACCAATCCCACATATCGGTCATATTTACTCCTAGTCTGACATTGCGCTCGCCTGTCCAGTCCACAGGGCTTGCGCACCTGTCGCACCCCGGTTAATGGAAGGGACGGCCCACGCCATGCCCGCAGATCTCGCCGTCATCGGACTCGGCCCGTACGGCCTGCCCCTGGCCCAGGCCGCCGTCGCCGCCGGCATCCCCACCATCGGCTACCGGACCGGCCCCGAGGAGGGCTCCCTCAGCGCCGCCGAACAGCGCCGCATGCTCGCCCAGGGCTTCCGTACGACCGCCAACCCCGCCGAGCTCGGCCGGGTGCGCACCGCCGTCATCTGCGCCCCCACCCCGCGCGGCACGGACGGCGGGCTCGACCTGAGCCAGGTGGAGTCGGCCGCCCGCACCCTCGCCGCGCGGCTGCGCCCGCACACCACGGTCGTCCTCGAATCCCCGTGCCCCCGGGGACCACGGAGGGGCCGCTGCTGCGGCTGCTCGAATCGGGTTCGGGCCTGCGCGCGGGACGCGATTTCCACCTCGCCCACTCCCCAGCCGGGTCGACCCCGGCAACCGCGACCACACCCCGCCAACACGCCGAAGGTCATCGGCGGCCTCACACCGGCCTGTACCGAGTCGGCCGCCGCCTTCTACGGCCGGATCACCGACAAGGTCGTCCGCGCGCGCGGCCTGCGCGAGGCCGAGACCGTACAGCTCCTGGAGACCAACTTCCGGCACGTCAACATCGCCCTCGTCAACGAGATGGCGGCGCTCTGCCACGACCTGGGCATCGACCTGTGGGACGTCCTCAGATGCGCGGAGACCAAACCCTTCGGCTTCCACCCCTTCCGCCCCGGCCCCGGCGTCGGGGGCCACGCCGTGACCCAGGACCTGACCGCCCACGCGGGCCGCACCCTGCGGATGGCGGAGCTGGCCCAGGAGGTCAACAGCCGGATGCCGCGCTACGTCGTCCAGCGCGCCGCCGCCCTCCTCAACGAGCACGGCAAGTCCGCACGCGGCGCACGTGTGCTGCTCCTCGGCGTGACCTACAAGCCCGACCTCGCCGACCAGCGGGGTGCCCCGGCCCAGGAGATCGCGGTCCGGCTGATGGAGCTGGGCGCCTCCGTCAGCTACCACGACCCGCACGTCCCGGCCTGGAACGTCCTCGACCGCCCCGTCCCCCGCGCGGACTCCCTCTACGAGGCCGCCGCCGACGCCGACCTGACGATCCTCCTCCAGCAACACCGCACCTACGACCTCCAGGGCCTGTCGGTGAAGGCCCAGCTCCTGCTCGACACGCGCGGGGCGACTCCGACGGGGGCGGCGCACCGGTTGTGAGAGGGGCGCGCGGCGGGGCCGCGTGCCACGGGAGCTGGTGGTGGGCCGGATACCGCACGGGTAGGGTCGACAAGAGATGGAGCCCACCGCAGCAGGCACTGCGGCCAGGGCACGGGCGCCCGCCCTACGTCTCATAGGGACGACGCTCACCATCCGAAAAGGTGGAGCCCACCGCAGAGGGCACTGCGGCAGGCTCCAAAGAAGTGAACGGAGTGTCCACCCCTAGTTCTTGTAGGGGTGGCCGCTCACTTCCCGTAACGCCACAAGATGCACCTCCTCCGGAATTTCACCATCCGCAGACGGATCCGGTCCCAGGCGGTTGGCTTGCGGTGGCGGCCCATGGCGCGCCCCTTCCACGATGCCGCCATGTGCCCGGTAGGCGGTCCGTCTGGAATCGGGCCGGGCCCCGAGGGCCGGGGTCCGGAGACGATCTCCTTGGAAGGGGCGCCCCAGAGAACCGGGTCGCCGGGCACAGACATTACTGACGCGATTCACCCCGTCGGCCCAGATTCGCCCCGGAAACAACCGCACGCCCCCTGAACACCACACGCGCCCCGGACACGCGAAGGGGCCGGTCACCCCATCGGGTGACCGGCCCCTTCAGCGCCGTATCGAAGGCCGTCCGGGCCCTACCGCCGGTGCTGCGAGTCCGCGACGGTGACCTCGACGCGCTGGAACTCCTTCAGTTCGCTGTAGCCGGTGGTGGCCATCGCGCGGCGCAGGGCGCCGAAGAGGTTCATCGAGCCGTCGGGGGTGTGGGAGGGACCGGTGAGGATCTCCTCCAGCGTGCCCACGGTGCCGAGGTCGACCTTCTGGCCGCGCGGCAGCTCCTCGTTGACGGCCTCCATGCCCCAGTGGTGGCCCTTGCCCGGACCGTCCGTGGCGCGGGCCAGCGGGGAGCCCATCATCACCGAGTCCGCGCCGCAGGCGATCGCCTTGGCCAGGTCGCCGGACCAGCCGACACCGCCGTCCGCGATCACGTGCACGTACCGGCCACCGGACTCGTCCATGTAGTCACGGCGGGCGGCCGCCACGTCGGCGACCGCGGTGGCCATGGGGACCTGGATACCGAGCACGTTGCGCGTGGTGTGCGCGGCACCGCCGCCGAAGCCGACGAGGACACCCGCCGCACCGGTGCGCATCAGGTGTAGGGCGGCCGTGTAGGTGGCGCAGCCGCCGACGATCACCGGGACGTCGAGCTCGTAGATGAACTGCTTCAGGTTCAGCGGCTCGTGCGCCCCGGAGACGTGCTCCGCCGACACCGTCGTACCGCGGATGACGAAGATGTCCACACCCGCGTCGACGACGGCCTTGGAGAACTGGGCGGTGCGCTGCGGGGAGAGCGCGGCGGCGGTGACCACGCCCGAGTCGCGCACCTCCTTGATGCGCTGCCCGATCAGCTCCTCCTTGATGGGAGCGGCGTAGATCTCCTGGAGACGGCGGGTGGCCGCCTCGTCGGGCAGGCCCACGACCTCGTCCAGCAGCGGCTGCGGGTCCTCGTGGCGCGTCCACAGGCCCTCGAGGTTCAGCACGCCGAGGCCGCCGAGCTCGCCGATACGGATCGCGGTGGCCGGGGAGACGACCGAGTCCATGGGAGCGGCCAGGAACGGCAGCTCGAAACGGTAGGCGTCGATCTGCCAGGCGATCGAGACCTCCTTCGGGTCCCGCGTACGGCGGCTGGGGACGACGGCGATGTCGTCGAAGGCGTATGCCCGCCGGCCGCGCTTGCCGCGCCCGATCTCGATCTCAGTCACGTCTGTGGCCTTTCCCTGATGCGTTGCAGCGCCTTCCAGTATCCCCGACGGACACGCCGAAGGCGGTCCCGGATGTGTCCGGGACCGCCCTGGAAGGCTCTCTGACTACTTGCGGCTGTAGTTCGGTGCCTCGACCGTCATCTGGATGTCGTGCGGGTGGCTCTCCTTGAGGCCGGCCGACGTGATCCGGACGAAGCGGCCCTTGGACTCCATCTCCTCGATGGTCGCGGCGCCCACATAGCCCATGGTCTGGCGCAGACCGCCGACGAGCTGGTGCAGCACGTTGGCCAGCGGGCCGCGGTAGGGCACCTGGCCCTCGATGCCCTCGGGCACCAGCTTGTCGTCGGAGGCGACGTCGGCCTGGAAGTAGCGGTCCTTCGAGTACGACCGGCCCTGGCCCCGGGACTGCATGGCGCCCAGCGAGCCCATGCCGCGGTACGACTTGAACTGCTTGCCGTTGATGAACTGAAGCTCGCCGGGGACTCCTCGCAGCCCGCGAGGAGGCTGCCCAGCATCACCGTGTCGGCGCCGGCGGCGAGCGCCTTGCCGATGTCGCCGGAGTACTGCAGTCCGCCGTCGCCGATCAGCGGGACGCCCGCCGCGCGGGCCGCGAGGGACGCCTCGTAGATGGCCGTGACCTGCGGAACGCCGATGCCGGCGACGACCCGGGTGGTGCAGATCGAACCGGGGCCGACGCCCACCTTGATGCCGTCGACGCCGGCGTCGATGAGCGCCTGGGCGCCGTCACGCGTGGCCACGTTGCCGCCGATCACGTCGACGCCGACGCTCGACTTGATCTTCGCCATCCAGCTGAGGGCGTTGCCGCTGTGGCCGTGCGAGGTGTCGACGACCAGGAAGTCCACACCGGCCTCGGCGAGCGCCTGGGCCCGCTCCAGGGCCTCGGGGCTGGCGCCCACGGCGGCGCCCACGATCAGGCGGCCCTCCGCGTCCTTGGCGGCGTGGGGGTACTGCTCGGCCTTCACGAAGTCCTTGACCGTGATGAGGCCCTTGAGGCTGCCCGCGTCGTCGACCAGCGGAAGCTTCTCGATCTTGTGGCGGCGCAGCAGCTCCATCGCCTCGACACCCGAGATGCCGACATGCCCGGTGACCAGCGGCATCGGGGTCATGACCTCGCGCACCTGACGGGAGCGGTCGGTCTCGAAGGCCATGTCACGGTTGGTGACGATGCCGAGCAGCTTCTTGTCGCCGTCGGTGACCGGGACGCCGCTGATGCGGAACTTCGCGCACAGGGCGTCGGCCTCGCCGAGCGTGGCCTCCGGGTGGATGGTGATGGGGTCGGTCACCATGCCGGACTCGGAGCGCTTCACCAGGTCGACCTGGTTGGCCTGGTCCTCCACGGACAGGTTGCGGTGCAGCACGCCGACGCCGCCCTGACGGGCCATGGCGATGGCCATGCGGGACTCGGTGACCTTGTCCATGGCGGCCGAGAGCAGGGGATGTTCACCCTGACGTTGCGGGAGATGCGGGACGAGGTGTCGACCGCGTTGGGGAGCACTTCGGATGCGCCCGGCAGCAGCAGCACGTCGTCGTAGGTCAGCCCGAGTGTCGCGAACTTGGCGGGCACTCCGTCGACGTTGGCAGTCATGACACCTTCCCCAAAATGGCCTTGATCGGTGCGGATGTCCATGCTAACGGGAAGCGCGGGTGTCTCATTCCACGGTTCGGCACGGCTCCCGGCTTCGTATGTTCGTACGGGAACGGCTGATCTTCCGTTCATAAGTCGGCGGGAGTCACTGTTCCGCCAGGGCGCGCAGCCGGCTCAGCGCGCGGTGCTGGGCGACTCTGACCGCGCCGGGTGACATTCCCAACATCTGTCCGGTCTCCTCCGCCGTGAGGCCCACGGCGATCCGCAGCAGAATCAGCTCGCGCTGGTTCTCGGGGAGGCTGGCCAGCAGTTTCTTGGCCCATTCGGCGTCGCTGCTGAGCAGTGCGCGCTCCTCGGGGCCGAGGAGTCGTCGGGACGCTCGGGCATCTCGTCGGAGGGCACGGCCGTCCAGCCGGGGTGCCGCATCGCCGCGCGCTGCAGGTCGGCGACCTTGTGGGAGGCGATGGCGAAGATGAACGCCTCGAAGGGCCTGCCGGTGTCCTTGTAGCGGGGCAGCGCGAGCAGCACCGCGACGCAGACCTCCTGGGCGAGGTCCTCCACGAAGTGCCGGGCGTCGCCCGGGAGCCGGGACAGACGGGTGCGGCAGTAGCGCAGCGCGAGGGGTGGACGTGCGCGAGCAGGTCGTGCGTGGCCTGCTCGTCTCCGTCGACCGCGCGATGGACGAGCGCACCGAACGCCCCTTGGGCAGTGCCCGCCTCGTCGTCGCGCATCGGTCCATGGTGCCTTGCGGACTTTTGGTCCGTGGCACCGTGTCCCTGGTTGTGCACCGAAGCGTTATGAGCGGGTGCGCCGGAAGTCATCCCTTGCGCCCTCCCTTCCGCTCGACCGACTCGTCCCCGAGGAACTCCACACCTCAAGGATGCGCCATCGCCGCCGAAACGAGCAGCGGGCGTTCGGGGGCTGTCGCCGACGCGCTGGTGGGCGGGCTTTTCACACCCCTCGGCGCGGCGGGTTTCACACGTCGGCGCTTGCCGCTGGGTGGGCTCGGGGCGCGGCCCCGCGTCCCCGCCTGGGGGTGAGCCAGGGTGCTCGCGCAGCCCGGCGTACCCGCCTGGGGATGGGCCCGGGTGCTCACGTGGCCCGGCGTACCCGCCTGGGGATGGGCCCGGGTGCTCACGTGGCCCGGCGTGCCCGCCTGGGGTGAGCCCGGGTGCTCGCGCAGCCCGGCGTGCCCGCCTGGGGGTGAGCCAGGGTGCTCACGTGGCCCGGCGTACCCGCATGGGGGTGAGCCAGGGTGCTCGCGCAGCCCGGCGTGCCCGCGTGAGAGTGGGCCAGGGTGTTCACGCAGCCCGGCGTACCCGGCTGAGAGTGGGCCGGGGACGCTGGCGTTGCCCGGCGTGCCCGCCTGGGGGTGAGCCGGCGTGTTCACGCAGCCCGGCGTGCCCGCATGGAGGTGGGCCCGGGTGCTCGCGTGGCCCGACGCCGACGGGTTGCACCCGCTGGTGTGCCCGTGGGTGGTTCGCGCGGCCCGGCGCTGACGGGGTGCCGTCGCGCCCACCCGTGCCGCCCTGGGGGTACCTCCCAGGCCCTTAAGGCACTGGGGGAGGCAGACTGCCCGCGGCTGGGCGGTGCGGCGGCGGCTGCGACCGCACACGGCGGCCTAACGGTACAGCGAAATCAACCGCAGACCGCGGCCGGGCAGTACAGCGCGAGCTGGACGTTACTGCGCGAGCGGTCGCAGACCGCGACTGGACGGGCGCGGCGGGCGCAACCGCAGACCGCTGCTGGCCGGGCGCGGCGAGCGTGACCGCAGACCACGCGGCCGGGCGGACAGCGGGTCGACCCGCAGCGTTGTTCGCGCTGCGGGTCGATGCGGCTAGCGCACCAGGCCCCAGCGGAAGCCGAGGGCCACCGCGTGGGCGCGGTCCGAGGCCCCGAGCTTCTTGAAGAGCCGGCGGGCGTGCGTCTTCACCGTGTCCTCGGAGAGGAACAGCTCGCGCCCGATCTCCGCGTTGGACCGGCCGTGACTCATCCCCTCCAGCACCTGGATCTCACGCGCGGTGAGCGTCGGCGCCGCCCCCATCTCGGCGGACCGCAGCCGGCGCGGGGCGAGCCGCCAGGTCGGGTCGGCGAGGGCCTGCGTGACCGTCGCCCGCAGTTCCGCGCGAGAGGCGTCCTTGTGCAGATAGCCCTGCGCGCCGGCGGCCACGGCGAGCGCCACGCCGTCGAGGTCCTCGGCGACCGTGAGCATGATGATGCGCGCTCCGGGGTCGGCGGACAGCAGTCGCCGGACCGTCTCGACGCCGCCCAGACCGGGCATGCGTACGTCCATCAGAATCAGGTCCGAGCGGTCGGCACCCCAGCGGCGGAGGACTTCCTCGCCGTTGGCCGCCGTCGTCACGCGCTCGACGCCGGGCACGGTCGCGACCGCGCGGCGGAGCGCCTCTCGGGCAAGCGGGGAGTCGTCGCAGACGAGGACGGAAGTCATGGCCGCCCTCCGGAGCTGATGCGCGTCACCTTGAGCCTCCAGGCTGGTACGAAATCGTCACCTTGCGGTCGACCGTCTCGGACGCCCGCCCGAGCGCTTGTTCCTTCAACCGCCTCGCACTCTCAACGACGGTCACTCGAAAGAGTTACGGGGCCGTCTGCCATCTTCGGCACTCTACGTGAGGAGGCGGACACGGTGGAGTCATGCGCGGCGGACCCCCGGACTTTCACCACAACCTGTGCCCCATTCAGACCCTTTTCTTCCCATTAGTTGGTGTCCGGGGCTAGATTCGCAATGAGTCATATTTTCATCTCCTTGGATCGTAGTTGTACGGTCGTGGACACCGGATCCGCCCAGAACGGCTACAAGGGGTCACGCAATGGCAGATTTCTCCCGCCTTCCCGGACCGAACGCGGACCTGTGGGACTGGCAGCTGCTGGCTGCCTGCCGTGGAGTGGACAGCTCGCTCTTCTTCCACCCCGAAGGCGAGCGCGGTGCCGCGCGGAGCGCTCGCGAGAACTCGGCCAAAGAGGTCTGCATGAGGTGCCCGGTGCGCGCCGAGTGCGCCGCCCACGCGCTGGCCGTACGCGAGCCGTACGGCGTGTGGGGCGGACTGACCGAGGACGAGCGCGAAGAGCTCATGGGACGGGCGCGCAACCGGCTGGTATCGGCGTCGGCCACCGGAGGGCACACCGCTTCGAACAACTGAAGGAACGTTTCTCCACAACCGCGGAGCACACACGCGTGCCCGCGCACGATCACAGAGCGCGACCGCGACCGCGACCGCCCGTCCTACCGAGCGGCCGCCGCCGCCAGCTTCTCCAGCGTCGCGGTGACCGCCGGCACCTGGGCGAGATCCGGCAGGGTGAGCGCGACGATCTCCCGGCGCACGGCCGGTTCCAGCGCCACGGTGCGCACACCGCGCGGCCGGAGCGACTCGACGGCCAGCTGGGGCAGGACCGCGACCCCGAGTCCCGCGCCGACCAGCCCGGCGACCGCCGGATAGTCGTCGGTGGCGAAGTCGATGCGCGGGGTGAAACCGGCCGTCTCGCACACCTCGACCAGCTGGCCCCGGCAGCGCGGGCAGCCGGCGATCCACGGCTCGTCGGCGAGTTCGCCGATGGCGACGGACTCCGCGCGGGCGAGCCGGTGCCGTTCGGGTACGAGACCCAGGAGCCGGTCCGACAGCAGCGGCCGTACGACGAGGTCGTCCCACTCCTCCGCGCCCGCCGCCCCTCGTAGCGGAAGGCGAGGGCCACGTCGCAGTCGCCCTCGCGCAGCATCTCCACGGAACGCGGCGGCTCGGCCTCCTCCAGGGAGACCCGTGTGCCCGGGTGGGCGTCGCGCAGGGCGGCGAGGGCGGTGGGGACGAGCGTGGAGCTGCCGCTGGGGAAGGAGACGAGCCGGACGCGGCCCGCGCGGAGCCCGGCGATGGCGGCGACCTCCTCCTCGGCGGCGGTCAGCCCGGCGATGATCCCGGCCGCGTGCCGCACCAGCGCCTCCCCGGCCTGGGTCAGCCGCATCTCGCGGCCGCTGCGGATGAGCAGGGGCGTGCCGACGGACCCCTCCAGGGCCTTCATCTGCTGACTGACGGCGGGCTGGGTGCAGCCCAGTTCACGGGCCGCCGCGGAGAAGGAGCCGGTGGTGGCGACGGCGCGCAGTACACGGAGATGACGGGCTTCGATCACACTTCAAGGATAAGCGGACCTTTGAGCCGGCGCCGGATAATGCGTCGACGCTTTGATCCTCATCGCTTACCGTGCGGGGCATGAAGCTTCTGTCTGTGAACCTGGGCCGCCCCGTGGCCGTGCCGTACACCGATCAGCCCGACGGCGTGACCGGTATCGACAAGCGGCCGGTGGACGGGCCGGTGCGGGTGGCGGCGCCGGGGCCGAAGGGGTCGGGGCGAGCGGTCTGGCCGGGGACGCCGTGTGCGAGACCCGGCATCACGGCGGGGACGACCAGGCGGTGTACGCCATGGCCCGCGAGGACCTCGACGCCTGGGAGCGCACGCTGGGGCGCCCGCTGACGAACGGCGTGTTCGGAGAGAACCTCACCACCGAGGGCATCGACGTGTCCGGCGCGCTGATCGGCGAGCACTGGGCGGTCGGCCCCGAAGTGGTCCTCGAGGTCACTTCCGGGCGGATTCCCTGCCGCACCTTCCAGGGCCATCTGGGTGAGAGGGGCTGGGTGAAGCGGTTCACCGAGCGGGGCGCGCCGGGGGCGTACTTCCGGGTGGTCCGGCCCGGTGAGATACGCGCGGGGACGCCGTACGGATCGTGCACCGGCCGGATCACGAGGTGACGGTCGCGCTGCAATTCCGCGCGGTGACGACGGAGCGGGCGCTGCTTCCCGGCTGCTGGCCGCGTCCGGGGCGCTGCATCCGGAGGCACTGGCGAAGGCGCGGACGTATGTGGAGAAGTACGGGACGGAGCAGACGGTCTGACGGCGTGTCCATGAAATGACACGAAACGGACGCCCCTGCTCCGCTGTCACTACGCTGGCGCCATGACAACGGCTCTGATTACGGGATCGACGGCTGGGATCGGTGCCGCGTTCGCGCGGCGGCTGGCGGCCGACGGACATGATCTGGTGCTGGTCGCCCGAGACACCGGCCGGCTGCACGAACAGGCGACCGAGCTGCACGACCGCCATGGCATCGAGGCGGAGGTGCTGACCGCCGACCTGGCGGAGGACAAGGGCATCGAGGCGGTGGCCGGCCGTCTCGGCGATCGCAAATTCCCCGTCGACCTGCTGGTCAACAACGCCGGCTTCGGCAACAGGGCCCGTTACCTCGAGGCGCCCATGGCCGACGAGCTGAGGATGCTCAAGGTGCACTGCGAGGCGGTGCTGCGGCTGACCTCGGCGGCGGTGGAGGCGATGCGGGAGCGCGGGCGCGGCGGTGTCGTGAACGTCGCCTCGACGGCCGCGTTCGTCCCGCGCGGGACGTACGGCGCGTCCAAGGCGTGGGTCGTGCAGTTCACCCAGGGCGCGGCGCAGGATCTGGCGGGCCAGGGCGTACGGCTGATGGCGCTCTGCCCCGGCTTCGTGCGCACCGAGTTCCACGAGCGGGCGGGAATGGGCACGGACAACATCCCGAAGTGGATGTGGCTGGACGCCGACAAGGTCGCCGAGGAGGCGCTCGCGGATCTGGCCCGGGGCAAGTCCCTGTCGATCCCGGACCCGCGCTACAAGGCGCTGATGGGGGCGGCGAAGCTGGTCCCGCGCGGGATGCTGGGCGGGGTCTCGTCGCGGACGGGACGGAAGTACGGTCCCCGGTAAGGGCGGAGGTACGGTCCCCGGTCAGCCGGGGACCCGCCCGCGCGGGAAACTCGGTGCTCGCTCGGGCCCTTGCCACGAACCCCGACGCTGTTGGTTAATTCGGGGTTTGCGTGACGTCGGCCTTCAAGACTCGGTTGTGGTCTTGAAGGCCGACGTTGTCGTATGGGGTGGGTGCGGATGTCGATGCAGCCGAGCGGGCCGAGTGAGGTCCCGGCGGAGACGGTGCGGGTGGCGCGGGCCGCGTTCCCGAAGGGCAGTCTGGCGATCCGGATTCGGGACGAGCTTGGGCCCTTGTTCGGTGACGGCGAGTTCGCGGACCTGTTCCCGACGAGGGGAAACCTGCCTGGTCACCGGGCCGGCTGACGCTGGTGCTGGTGTTGCAGTTCGTGGAGGGGCTCACCGACCGGCAGGCGGCGGAGGCGGTCCGGGCGAGGATCGACTTCAAGTACGCGCTGGGACTGGACCTTGATGATCCGGGCTTCGATTTCTCGGTGCTCTCGGAGTTCAGGGACCGTTTGGTGGAGGCGGAGGCCGGACGGCGGGTGCTGGACGGCATCCTGGCGGCGGCCGGGGAAACGGGGCTGCTGAAGACCGCCGGCCGGGCCAGGACCGATTCCACCCATGTGCAGTCCGCGGCCCGCCAGGTGTGCTGGCTGGAGCTGGTCGCCGAGACCTTGCGGGCGGCGCTCAACGAGATCGCCCGGGCCGCCCCCGACTGGCTGCGAGATGTGGCGGAGCCGGACTGGTTCCGGCACTACGCAACGCGGGCCGAGGACACCCGGTTCCCCAAGTCCCGCGCCAAGCGGGATGAGGTGGGCCTGCGGATCGGGGCGGACGGAACACGGCTGCTCGAAGTCGTCTTCTCACCCGGGGCACCTGAAGAGCTGCGGACGCTTGAGCAGGTGGAGACCCTGCGCCAGGTCTGGGTCCAGCACTTCCACCAGGTGGACGGCGAGGTGAGGCGACGGGACCCAAAGACCGGCCGCCGGGCGCGACACGCCTGGTCACGCCCTATGACACCGAGGCCCGCGGCAGCGTTAAACGCGACACCATGTGGGACGGCTACAAAGTCCATCTCACCGAGACCTGCGAGCCGGACGCGCCGCATCTGATCACGAACGTGGCCACCACGGTGGCAACGGTTCCCGACATCTCGATGACCGACACCGTGCACGCCCGCCTCGCCCGGGACGGCCGCTTGCCCGGCGAGCACCTGGTCGACGCCGGATACGTCGACGCACACCTGCTCGTGCGGGCCCGCCGGGAGTACGGCATCACGCTCACCGGGCCGGTTGCCGGCGTCGTCAGCCACCAGTCCACCGCGAACAGCGGCTTCACCGCCGATGACTTCACCATCGACTGGGAAACGAGCAGGTCACCTGTCCAGGCGGTAAGACCACCACCCGCTGGAACCCAGACCGTTCACCCGAGGGCACCCCGGTGATCCGGGTCCGCTTCAACGGCGGAGACTGCCGGCCCTGCCCGGTGCGCGAGCAGTGCACCACCTCCAGCGTCGGCCGGCGTCTGACCCTGCGGCCCCGCCAGGAACACGAAGCCCTCCGCCAGGCCCGCGCCGACCAGGACACCGACACATGGAAGGACCGCTACAAGACCCGCGCCGGCATCGAGGGCACCATCTCCCAGGCCGTCGGGCGCTGCGGCCTGCGCAGATCTCGCTACCGCGGCCTCGCCAAGACCAGCCTCCAGCATCAGCTCACCGGCGCCGCCATCAACCTCGCCCGCATCGACGCCCACCTCACCGACACACCCCGGGCCCGCACCCGCACCAGCCACTTCGCAGCGCTTCGCCCCGCCGAGCTCACGCTCGACGGGGCGAAGTAGGACCAGCCCCCGAATTCGCCAACAGCGTCCGAACCCCTTCCGGGGCCCGCCCGCGCGGGAAACGCGGGAAACTGGGGGTGACAGAGCAAACCGGACCCAGGGGGACCGGAGGCGAGCGTCATGACCTTCGTACAGCTCATCGACTGCCGGACCAGCCGGTTCGAGGAGATGGACCGGCTCCTGGACCAGTGGGCGGAGCAGACCAGGGGAAGCGGACGGCGACGCACGCGGTGGTCGCCAAGGACCGCTCCGACGCGTCGCACGTGGTCGAGATCGTGGAGTTCCCGTCGTACGAGGAGGCGGTACGGAACTCGAAGCTGCCGGAGACCGACCGGATCTTCCGGGAGATGACGGCTCTGTGCGACGGGACACCGACCTTCACGGACCTGGACGTGGTGCGCGACGCGCGGCTCAACACGGACTCCGCGCGGCGGTTCTTCGAGGCGGTCGCGCACGACGACGACCTCTCCGCGATGGCGGGCCTGGTCGAGGAGCACTACCACGACCACGATCCGGCCAATGAGCAGGACCTCATCGGACTCGACCACTTCCGGCGCGAGATGGACGTCTGGCGCGACGGCTTCGACTTCGCGTTCCGTATCGAGGACCAGATCGCCGAGGACGACCGGGTGTGCACCCGCTGGAGCTGGGAGGGCGTCCACCGGGCCGACTTCCTCGGCATCCCCGCCACGGGCGAGAAGGCCACGATGACGGGTACGACCGTCTTCCGCTTCGGCGCCAACGGCAAGATCGTCGAGGGCTGGTGGCAGTACGACCGCCTGGGCCTGCTGGCCCGGCTGGGCGCACTGGAGCCGACGGAGTTCTGACCCGCCCCCGAGGACTTCTCACACGAGGACTTCTCACACTCCGGGCCGACCACTCCCCGGACGCCGCCGGACCTTCGGTCCACCCCGTCTCAGCCGCTCGCCCCAGCGCCCGAGGCCCCGCCGGGTCCGGGGAGTACGCGGCCGGAGAGGCGCCGCCGCCTTCCCTGCCGGGTGCCACTCGTGATCGGGTGACAAGAGCGGGCCTTGCGGCGCGTCTGGGCCAGGACCTCGGCGTGGGACTCATGGGCCGTGATCCGGAACGCCTCCTCGTACGAGGCCAGGGCCGCGCCCATGGCCCCGCCCGCGAGCCCCGGCGACGCACGTGTGCCGCGAGCCATGTAAAGAGACCCAGGACCGCGGCCAGGCCCCCACCACGATCAGGAACGGCAGATGCGCACCCATGGCCACGAGCCTACGTCGCTACGGCAGCCGGTCCCGGCCGGCGTCGGGGGTGGCGCGGGCCAGGCCGGTGCGGTAGGCGATGACGACGAGCTGTGCCCGGTCGCGGGCGTGCAGTTTCGTCATGGCGCGCTGGACATGGGCCCGGACGGTGAAGGGGCTGAGGTGCATCCGCTCCGCGATCTCCTGATTGGACAGGCCCGTCGCGGCCAGGGTCACCATCTCGCGTTCGCGCGGGGTGAGCAGGGCGAGCTGTTCGTGCCGCGGCGGGGCGTCGTCGGGCGTGGCCAGGAAGCGGGCGACCAGGGAGCGGGTCGCGGCCGGGGACAGCAGGGTCTCGCCGTCGGCGATGGTGCGTACGGCGTGCAGCAGTTCCTCGGCGCCGATGCCCTTGCCGATGAAGCCACCGGCTCCCGCGCGCAGCGCCTGGGCGACGTACTCGTCGGTCTCGTAGGTCGTCAGGATCAGGATGCGGCTGGCGCGCAAGTCCGGGTCGGCGCAGATCTCCGCGGTGGCGGTGAGGCCGTCCATGTCGGGCATGCGGATGTCCATCACCACGACGTGCGGGCGCAGTTCCCGGGTGAGCCGTACCGCTTCCCGGCCGTCGGCGGCCTCGCCGACGACGGTGATGCCGTCGGCGGCGTCGAGGAGCATCCGGAAGGCACTGCGCAGCAGCGCCTGGTCGTCGGCGAGCAGCACCCGGAGCGTCATGACGTGTCCCCGTCCCCTTCGTCGGCCGTGTCCTCGGCGGTCCGGCCCGTCGTCCCCGGCCGCCCCCGCGCGCCGTGTCCTTGGCGGGCGGGACCGGCAGTTCGGCGGAGACGAGGAAGCCGCCCTCCGCGCGCCCGCCGGCGAAGAGGTGCCCGCCGACCGCGGTGGCCCGTTCGCGCATGCCGATCAGACCGTAACCGGGCGACGGGGCCGGCACCGTACCGGCCCCGTCGTCGGTGACGGTGACGGTCACGCGTTCGCGTTCCCAGGCGAGGCTCACGCGGGCGCTGCCGGTGCCGGCGTGCTTGGTCACGTTGGTCAGCGCCTCCTGGACGATGCGGTAGGCGGTGAGGTCCACCCCGGCGGCAGCGGACTCACGGTCCCCTCCTGCCGCACCGACACCTCCAGTCCCGCACGGCGGAACGACGCGAGGAGGGTGGGCAGCCGGGACAGTCCGGGTGCCGGTTCGGCGGGGTCGGCCGTGTCCCCGGTCTGCCGCAGCAGTCCCACGGTGGCCCGTAGTTCGTTCAGCGCGTCGCCGGTGGTGCCGACGAGTTCACGCAGGCTCGTGCGGGCCTGTTCCGGGCGGGTGTCGAAGAAGTGGGCGGCGACCGTCGCCTGCGCGTTGGCCAGGGTGATCTGATGGGCCACGAGATCGTGCAACTCCCGCGCGATGCGCACCTCTCCTCGGCCACCCGCCTGCGCGCCTCGCTCTCCCGGTCCTTCTCGGCCCGCCACGCCCGTTCCTCCACGGCCGCCAGGTAGGCCCTCCGGTTCCTGGCCGACCGGCCGAGCACTCCGGCCACCAGCGGGAACGCCACCACCGCCCCGGTCCGGCTCGCGTGCTCCCACGAGACGTCCCCGAACACCAGGTTGGAACCGGCCAGCAGCCCCGCCGAGACGAGCAACGCGCCGCTCGCCGTGCGCCGTTCGGTGTGGACGGCGAGCGTGTACGCGGTGACCACGGCGGGTGCCACGACGATCGGGGTCAGCACCAGACCCAGCGGCACCACGAACATCCCGCACACCGTCGTGGCCGCGAGGACGGCCAGCGGCGCCCGGTGCCGCAGCGGCAGCACGGCACAGGACACCACGGCGATGAGGTAGACGGCGGCGGGCGGCCACGACAGCGGTGTGTCGTCGACCCGCACCACCCCGCCGACCAGGCAGAGGGTGAACGCCGTCGCCGTGAGCGCCGCCTCGCGTCGCCGTGCGCCGCCCCGGTTCGTCATCGGTGCTCAGCGCCCGCCGACGGGCAGCCGCGCCTGGGTGTCCGGGCCTCCGGTCGCGGGGCTGGGACCGGCCGGCCCAGTGACCGGCCTTCGACGTCCACGTTCGGCAGCACACGGTTCAGGCTACGCGGCAGCCACCAGGCGCGGTGGCCGAGCAGTGCCAGGACGGCGGGGGCGATCGCCATCCGGACGAGGAAGGCGTCGAAGGCGACGGCGGAGGCCAGACCGACGCCCATCGTCTGGATGGTGGGGCTCGCCATCCCGATGAATCCGGCGAACACACTGGTCATGATGACGGCCGCGGCGGCGACCACCCGTCCGCTGTGCCGGAATCCGCTGACGACCGCCTCACCGGGGGACGCGCCGTGGACGTAGTCCTCCCGCATGCGGGCGACGAGGAAGACCTCGTAGTCCATGGCGAGGCCGAACACGATGCCGATGATGAGGATCGGCATGAGCGACATGACCGGTCCGGTCTGTTCGACGCCGATCAGGTCCCCGGCCCAGCCCCACTGGAAGACGGCGACGACGACACCGAAGGCGGCGCCGACCGACAGCAGGAAGCCGAGCGCGGCCTTGATCGGGACCAGCAGCGAGCGGAAGACCACGGTCAGCAGGAGCACCGCGAGGCCGATGACCACGGTCAGATAGGGGACGAGGGCGTCGGACATGGCCTCGGAGATGTCGATGTTCAGCGCGGTCCTGCCGGTGACCAGGACGACGGCGCCCGTCTCGGCCTCGACGCCGGCCATCGCGTGCCGGATGTCGTGCACCAGTTCCTTGGTCTCGCCGCTGTTGGGCGCGGTCTCCGGGACGGCGGTGAGGACGGCCGTGTCCTGGTCCGGGCTGAGCACCGGCGCACCGGCCGACGCGACCCCGTCCACTTCTCGTACGGTCTTCAGGACCAGGTCGGTGGCGGCGCGGGCCTCGTCGGCGTCGGCGGCGGACGCCGTGTCCACGACCACGGTCAGCGGGCCGTTGAAACCGCGGCCGAAGCCTTCGGACAGCAGATCGTAGGCGCGGCGTTCGGTGGTCGTCACCGGCTTGGACTCGTCGCCGGGCAGCCCGAGTTCGAGGCTCAGCGCCGGTACGGCGACGGCACCGAGGCCGATCACGGCGAGCACCAGCACGGTCAGCGGGCGGCGCAGCACGAAGCGGGCCCAGCGGGTGCCGAGGGTTTGCGTCCCGGCTGGAGGCTGGGGGTGTTGGTGCCGGCGGGTGCGGCGGAACCGGCTGACCGAGCGGCTCCGGTGGGCACTTCGGCAGCGGCGGGCTCGGGGGTGCCGGCGGTCACGGACGTACCGGTGGGCACGGTGGAGCCGGCCGGATCCGCCGGGCCGGTGGAGGCGGCGAGCGCGGCGGGCGGGCCGACGCGGCCGGACGGCACGTCGTACGGCCGCCCGCCGACCGTACGAGCACGCGCGCCGCCGGCGCTGCGAGCGGCCGCGCCCTCCGCCCTGCGGGCCGCGCGGGAAAGCACCCGGCGGCCGAACACGCCGAACAGCGCCGGCACCAGGGTCAGGGCGACGAGCACGGCGATGGCCACGGCGCCCGCTCCGGCCAGGCCCATCCTGGTGAGTTCGGGGATGCCGACGACCCCCAGCCCGACCAGGGCGATGAACACGGTCGCCCCGGCGAAGACGACGGCGGACCCGGCCGTACCCACCGCCCGGCCGGCGGCCTCCTCCGGCTCCCTGCCCAGTGCGCGCTCGTCACGGAATCGGGAGGTGATGAACAGCGCGTAGTCGATGCCTACCGCCAGTCCCAGCATCAGCGCCAGGATGGAGACGGTGGACGTCAGTCCCAGCGGGCCGGCCAGGGCGGCGATCAGGCTGAAGCCGATGGCCACTCCCACGAACGCGGTCAGCAGCGGCAGCCCGGCGGCGACCAGCGACCCGAGGGTGAGGACCAGCACCACGGCCGCCACCAGCACGCCGATGATCTCTGTCGTACCGCCGAGAGCAACCTCCGACTCCAGGGCCGAGCCGCCGATCTCCACGGTCAGCCCCGCGTCCCGGCCTGGCCGGCGGCCGCTTCGAGGGCGTTCTTCGTCGACTCGGTCAGGTCGACGGCGTCGACGGTGTAGGTGACCGTGGAGTGGGCGATGGTGCCGTCCTCGCTGACGGCACCGGTCTCGTAGGGGTCGGTGGTGGACGCGACCTGGGCGCCCCCGTCGAGCGAGCCGAGCGCGTCCGCGACGGCCGCCTTGTGCTCCGTGGCGGTCACCCGCTGCCCGTCGGGGGCCCGGAACACCAGGCGGGCCTCGGCGCCCTGGGAGTTGCTCTGTGGGAAGCGCTCGTCCAGCAGGTCGAACGCCTGCTGCGACTCGGTGCCGGGCATGGAGAGTTCCTCCTCCTTCGCGGCGGGGGCCATGACCGCGGCCACCCCGACCAGCACCAGGAGGCCCAGCCACAGGGCGCTCACCAGCCGGCGCCGCCGGAAGGCCCACCGCCCGACCCGGTAAAGAAAAGTAGCCACCTGTCGATCACTCCAGACGCCGCTCGGCAAGGAACACGGCACGTCGTACGTGCCTGCTCAACAGTTCCTTTCGGCACCCCCGCCGGGCATCGTGCTCCGTTGCCGTCTTCGCCTGGTGCGCCGGGACCATCCGTCCGCCGGCCCTGGTGCGTACGCACCAGACCGCGCATGCCGGCGGCGACAACGGGTACCTCCCCGCGTACGCCGTGTGCCGGAAGCGGCCTGAGAGCGAGGAGTGACCGAGGTGATGCGCAAACTGCAGATGGTCGCGCTGGACTGCGCCGATCCGCTCCGGCTCGCACAGTTCTACGCGGAGCTGCTCGGCGGCCGGGTGGTCACGGACCCGGAGGCTCCCGAGTGGGTCGAGGTGCACGGGTTCGAGGGCATTCCGCTGGCCTGCCAGCGGGTCGACGGCTACCGTCCGCCGGAGTGGCCCGGCCAGGACCGTCCGCAACAGCTCCACCTGGACTTCGACGTGGACGACCTCGACACCGAGGAACAGCGGGTGCTCGCCCTCGGCGCGACCGTGCTGGAGCGGACGGACCAGGTCCGCCCGGACGCGAACTGGCGGGTCTACGCGGACCCGGCCGGACACCCGTTCTGCCTCTGCCGCCACTGAGCGTCCGGGCCCTGCCGGCCCGACCGGGGCTCCGGAGCCGGCAGACCTCCGCCGGCGGCGCTCCGGCAGCCGCGGGCCGCGGGGGCTCACTGAATGAGCTTGAGGAGTTCCCCGCCGGCTTTGTAGAAGGCGAAGAGCCCGGGAGCCACGGACAGAATCGGACGGAGTCTGCCTCTCAGCGGATACCAGCGGGGCGCCTCGTAGAGCAGTTTCCCCTGCACGGAGAGATAGGAGGAATCCCTCCCCCGGCGGAGGGTTCGCGCGCCGCCCCCGCGTGACGCCCGCTCTCCAGCAGGAGCCGCCTTTTCACTTCGGCCCTTTTCCGGATGATGATCTTCCGGTGGTTCTTGACCATCACCCAGAGCAGCGCCAGCACGATACCCAGGTTCGCCCAGATTCCCACCAGGGCCATGACGCCGATGACCGTGTTCCCTGATTTACCGGGGCTCCCTGAAGGATGTAGGCCACGGCGAAGAGGAGACGGTGAAGTTCAGGAAGCCGAGATAGACCATGGCGATGACATCGCCGACCGGCTTCCAGCCGAAGTCGTCGTCGCGGTCCCTCGGCACGTACTGGAACACCCAGTGTTTTCTGGACCTGATCGAGAACATCAGGATCTTCTGATAGATGTAGGCCTGCTTCGCGGCGAAGTAGACCCCGATCGTCCCGACGACGGCCCAGGTGGCGGCCAGCAGCGGATGTTCCGTGTAGTTCGCCCACCAGGAGGCGCGCAGGACGTCCTGGCTCGGATGGCTCCTCGATATCTCGGAGAGATCGGCGAAGGCACGCCCGCCCTTGTAGGCCGCCCAGTAGAGATAGCAGCTCCCACCGGCGCTGACGACCAGCAGGGTCAGTTTGACCAGGCGGCCGAGGCGGATCTCCCCGTTGAGGCGCTCGAGCTTTTGGAGAGTTCGCCCGCCTTGAACTTCTCCGGCTGTACGAGCCCGGAGGCGACGAGATCCCTCTGGAGCCGGGAGAGCCTTCTGACCAGGGTGAGGTAGAGCGTCACCGCGAGCGTGGAGGTGAAGCCGAGGGCGACGCTCGGCAGGTCGGCGACGAGCGGCAGCTCGCGGCACTCCGAGGGGCGCTCTTGCAGGGCGGGAATTGCCAGGTGCAGAAGAGTGGAGGGAGGACATTCCCGCGACCATTCCACCCCGACCGCGGCGCACCCGGCGAACACGGCGAACATGACCGCGATCGGGAAGGACGGAATGAAGACCGCCTGCCACACCTTGCTCTTCGGGGTGACCCGGTCCGAATAGGAATCCAGGACATTGCGAACCCTGACGGACACGCACCCGATTTTCGATATGACCGCCCTCAGGGCTCTCACGGCACGCTCCCCACTGTCGTACGCGTGTCGCACACGCAAGGGATGCACACGATCGACACCCCCGTGGAGATTAACCGATTCCCTCACCACACCGCCATACACCTCCCTCTCATTCTTCTCATCACCCGGACAATGATCGAACTGAAATCGATAAACAGCACAAAGAAAGTGCGATAATCCGATCAGATATGAACGGACAATCCACGCATACGGCATCCGCGACCCACACTCACCGATTGAGCACCTCGGACGTACCGCCATACGCCAGCCGGCCCCCGCCACCGAGCGGCCGCACGCAACCGTCGACGGGCCCGTCGGGTACGCGACCGCCCCGGCTCGGACTCGGTCACGACGTGCACCCACCCGACAGCCTCGCCAAGTCGCACAGTTGTATGGCAATCGACACGCCCCGAACCCAACGGGACCCACTGGCCACGTGGGCACCTGCATCGGGCCGCCTACACCCGAAAGGGTCGGTACGACGCCCGACTTCCCAGTTCTGCTTGTCAGCCCTCCGTACGAGCGATTCACTTGCACGAAAGCCGGTGAAACCCAGCTACGCGAGGAGGTGCTCATGCTCTTGAACTTCAGGGCGGCGAACCACCGCTCGATTCGGGACGAGCTGGAATGGCAGCTTCAACCGGTGTACGAGGGGACCGGCCGCCGGGCACCGCGTGGGAGGCGGTACCGGTCGCAGGGTCTTCGGTTCGAACGCGGCCGGCAAGTCCAACGTTGTCGACGCACTGCGTTACATGGCGGAGATGGTGAGCCGGTCGCATCTCCTCGCGGAGGACGGCGAGGGCGTGAGCCGGCAGCCCTTCCTCTCGGACGTCCGGGAGACGGACTCCTCCTGGTACGTCGCCGACCTCCTCGTGCGCGGAGTCAGGCATGTCTACGGCTTCGAGGTGGACGACGAACACGTCGTCGGCGAGTGGCTGTACGCCTACCCGGAGGGGCGCAAACGGGTGGTGTTCGAACGCAACGGAGACGACTTCCGGGTCGGCAGTTCGCAGGATCGCCCCAAGGGACTCCAGACGATCGCCGATGTGACAGCCCCCAACGCACTGTTCCTGTCCATGGCCGCCCGATCGCGGACGGCCACGGGCTCGGTCACCCCGGTGTACCGGTGGTTCCGCAGCGACCTGGTGTTCGGCGGCCCTCTGACGAACGGCCCGCTGAACCGTGCGCTGATGCTCAGGAATCTCGCACGCCGGCTGGACCAACACGGAGAGCCCATCCATCTAAGGGATCTGTTGCGCGTCGCGGACCTCGGCATCGAGGACTTTCGCGTGGAAACGGTCGAGGAGGAGCTGTACTCCTCCCGGTCCGTCCCCCGGGGTGCCGAAACGGAGGCGCTCTTCGACATGCCGAGGACGTACCGGCGGACACGCCGCGAACTGCTGCTGAGGCACACCGGGAGGAACGGCCCGTTCGAGGTGCCGCTGAACGCGGAGTCCGCCGGTACGCAGGCCCTGGTGGAGTACGCGTTCACGCTGGAGGGGATGGCCCGCCGCGGCGGCACCCTGGTCGTGGACGAGTTGGGCAGCAGCCTGCATCCGCGGCTCAGCGCCTTCCTCGTCGGACTCTTCCAGGATCCCGAACGCAATCCACACGGCGCCCAGTTGCTGTTCACCAGTCATGACGTGAGCCTGCTGGGCCGCAGGGCCGGCAAGGACATCCTCAAGCGGGACCAGATCTGGTTCGTGACGAAGAACGAGTTCGGGGAGAGCTCGCTCTATCCGCTGTCCGACTTCCGGCCGCGCCAGGACGAGAACCGGGAGCGGCGCTATCTGGACGGGAGCTACGGCGCGGTACCCATGATCGACGACACGTTCACGCCGGCGATCGCCGGGCGGGGGAGACGGATGGCGAGGGATCCGAAGCAGGACGGCCGGAGGAATCCCCGGCGTGAGTCCACGCTGCGACGCAGACCGGCGTACCGGGACGCACTACCGACGATCCTGGTGGTGTGCGGGGCCAGGAACACCGAACCGATCTACGTCAGGGGCCTGTTGAAGGCGGTGGACAATCGCGCCGTCGACGTGCAGGTCAAGGTGTGCCCGCAGGACCCGGTGTCCGTGGTCCGGCACGCGGTTGGCGAGCGCACACGGGCCCCCGGTCATTACGAACACACTTGGTGTGTCCTCGACGTGGACGATTTCGCCCACCTGGACGAAGCGTTACGGCTGGCCCGTGCCGAACACATCGACATCGCCCTGTCGAATCCGTGCTTCGAACTGTGGCTCCTGCTCCATTTCCGTGCCCACTGCGCTCCCGTCAACGGCTTCCGACAGGCCGAGCAGCACCTTCTTCCCCACCACCGCGGTTACAGCAAGGCCGCAGGAAGGTTCGCCTTCTGCTCTTCACCCAGGTCAGCTCGGATGCCTGATCGTCATTGGCGTTCACAACTCTCCCAAGAGCTTCTCGATCCAGGCCGGCGACTCCCTGGGGATCATCGCTTGCGCTCGCAGGACTCCGCAGGTGGACTCGCACCCTGGACCTTCGCCGACGCCGTACGCAGAGTGCTCGAACCGGGAAGGACCCGGTCCGTCAGTAGTGGTACCGGGCCTTGATGATCACGACTTCCTTTTCGGTGGCTCGGTAGACGAGGCGGTGCTCGTCGTCGATCCGGCGGGACCAGTAGCCCGACAGGTAGCCCTTCAGCGGTTCCGGTCTGCCGATACCGCTGAAGGGGTCGCGCTGGATCTCGCCGATCAACCGGATGAGCTTGCGGAACAGCTTCCTGTCGGCGGCCTGCCAGTACAGCAGGTCCTCCCACCCGGTGGGACGGATCCGCACATCCCTCACTCGCCGTCCTCCGCCAGTGCTTCCAGCTCCACCATGCTGCTGGTGATCACCGGGGTGTCGGCGGCCTGGTCGGCGGCGACGGCCGCCATGAGGTGGGCCGCGTTGGCCGGCGAACGCAGCAGGTAGACGGTCTCCTGCCAGGAACGGAAGTCGTCGGCCGACATCAGTACGGCGTCGCCGCCTCTGGAGGTGATCTCCACGGGCTCATGGTCGTCGTTGACCTGCTGGATCAGCGGGAAAAGCCTGGCCCGAGCCTCGCTGGCAGTGATGGACATGCCCCACCTCCAAGGACTGGTACGGAAAAGTCGTACCAGTTGAACTGTACAGGTATCCGGTACCAGTCGCAGGAACTGCCATCACCCGGGACCGGGCAGGACGGCTGAGAGAAGCGGACACGCCCTGTCCTGTACGGCGTCGAGACTCGTGCTCCCAGCGGTCGTGAGGGCCGCTTGTTCTTGAGGAGTCGGGACGTGTTCTCCGTTTTCGCCGATATCGACTGGGCGGCCGTCGCCATCGCCGCCGTCGGTTCGTTCCTGCTGGCCGGTGTGTGGTTCGCGGTCGTGATCGCCAAGCCGTATGCCGTGGCTCTCGGCCGGGAGGGCGTGCCGGCGCCCGCGCCGTCGGCGGTCGGCACGGCGGGGCCGCTGGTGTGTGTGTCCGTCACCGTGCTGACCAGTGCCGTGCTCGTCGAGGCGCTCGGCATCACGGGCATGGGGGACGCCGTGGTGTTCGGGCTGCTCGTCGGCGTCGGCTATCTCGGCGCGATGACCTTCCAGATCGCCATCAACCCGAACTTCCCCGCCCGCTGTACTACGGCGTCCTCAACGCGCCGTTCTTCGTGCTGGCGAGTGTGCTCAGCAGCGTCGTGCTGGTGGCGATGCGCTAGTCGCCGCCACCGCCACCCCCGTCACCGCCTCCGCCACCGCTGTCGCCGCCCCCGCCTCCGTCGCCGGCGTCTCCTCCGTCGCTGCCCCAGCCGTCGCCGCCGCCGGGTTCGTTGTCGTCGCGGCCCCGGCCGAGGTTGCTGAACCAGGAGGTGTCCCAGGTGGGGGTGTCGTCGTCCGCCCAGCGGGGACGTTGGCGGAAGCGGGCCGTGCCCGTGGTGTCGCCGAGGCCGAAGGAGACGGCGACCGCGTGGGCCATCACGGCGTCCAGCGGGTCGGGGCTCTCGTGGTGCACGGCGGCCAGGGGCAGCAGCACCGTGCCGGGGGCCGGTTCGGCGCGGCGGGGCGGGCGGGTCAGCAGGGCGACACGGCGGTCGTCGCGGAGCAGCCAGGAGCTCTCCGCGTTCTCGCGCCGCAGCGTCCAGTGCCGTTCGGGGTGCCGATCTCGACACCGCTCTTGGACTTGCGGAACGTCCGCCGGAGTTCGAGCCGCGCGTGCACCGGGCCGACGGTGAGGACGAGGCCGCCGCTCGGGTCGCGGGGGTGCGGCTGGTAGCCGGACGGTGCCCGGAGCCGGACGGCGGGCGCGTGCGGGCCCCAGACGTCCACCTGGACCAGGCGCCGGTCCACGACGACGGCGATCGGCCCGGCGGGACCCGGCGCGAAGCGGCGCGCCATCCACAGCGGTACGCCCTCGGCCCGCGCCCGTGCGGCGAGGGCGGCCACCTGTTCCGGGCCGCCGCTTCCGCGTACCGCCAGTTCACCCAGCGCGTGGGCGAACTCGGCGGCCCGGCGCACCGGGAGGGTTTGGTCGTGCCGGTCACGCGCGTGACCGGGACCGCGCCGGAGCCCTGCGGCAGCTGGTCCAGCGGGCGTTCGGTGCCGCCGCCGCCGAGCCAGCGGCCGCGCAGATACGCGTCGGCCATCGCGGCCAGGTTCAGTTCGTCCAGCGGTGTCGTCCACGCACCTCTGCGCAGCCGGTCCTCGGTGAGTTCCGCGGTCCGCGCCAGCGGGTTCCGGGACCGTTCGGCGTAGAGCACCTGGCTCATCGCGTCCCCTCCTGCATCCGGTGCATCCGGGCTGTTCCCACCGATAAGTCGCCGGCGGGCCGTCCGGCGGTTCCAAGATCCGGACATCCGGCGGGTACGGCGAAGGCCCGGCGGCCCCGTTTCCGGGGCCGCCGGGCCTTCACTCAGGCTCCGGCGACGTGATCCGTCGTCAGTGCGAGTGGCCGTGGCCACCGCCGGCGGCCGGCTCTTCCTCTTCCTTCTTCTCCACGACCAGGGTCTCGGTCGTGAGCAGCAGGGAGGCGATGGAGGCGGCGTTCTCCAGGGCGGAGCGGGTCACCTTCACCGGGTCGATGACGCCGGCCTTGACCAGGTCGCCGTACTCGCCGGTGGCGGCGTTGTAGCCGTTGCCCTTCTCGAGCTCGGCGACCTTGGAGACGATGACGTAGCCCTCGAGGCCGGCGTTCTCGGCGATCCAGCGCAGCGGCTCGACGGCGGCCTTGCGGACGACCGCGACACCGGTGGCCTCGTCGCCGGTCTTGCCGAGGTTGCCCTCGAGGACCTTGACGGCGTGGACCAGCGCGGAGCCACCACCGGAGACGATGCCCTCCTCGACCGCGGCGCGGGTCGCGGAGATGGCGTCCTCCAGACGGTGCTTCTTCTCCTTCAGCTCCACCTCGGTGGCGGCGCCGACCTTGATCACGCACACGCCGCCGGCCAGCTTCGCGAGGCGCTCCTGGAGCTTCTCGCGGTCCCAGTCGGAGTCCGTGGACTCGATCTCGGCCTTGATCTGGCCGACGCGGCCCTGCACGTCCGCCTTGTCGCCGGCACCGTCGACGACCGTGGTGTCGTCCTTGGTGACGGTGACGCGGCGGGCGGAGCCGAGCACGTCCAGGCCGACCTGGTCGAGCTTGAGGCCGACCTCCTCGGAGACGACGGTGGCGCCGGTGAGGACGGCCATGTCCTGGAGCATCGCCTTGCGGCGGTCACCGAAGCCGGGCGCCTTGACGGCGACCGCGTTGAACGTACCGCGGATCTTGTTGACCACCAGGGTCGACAGGGCCTCGCCCTCGACGTCCTCGGCGATGATCAGCAGCGGCTTGGAGGCGTTGGCCTGGATGACCTTCTCCAGCAGCGGGAGCAGCTCCGCGATGGAGCCGATCTTGCCCTGGGTGATCAGGATGTACGGGTCGTCGAGGACGGCCTCCATACGCTCCTGGTCCGTCACGAAGTACGGCGACAGGTAGCCCTTGTCGAAGGCCATGCCCTCGGTGAAGTCCAGCTCCAGACCGAAGGTGTTGGACTCCTCGACGGTGATGACACCGTCCTTGCCGACCTTGTCCATCGCCTCGGCGATGAGCTCGCCGACCTGCTGGTCCTGGGCGGACAGCCCGGCGACGGCGGCGATGTCGGACTTCTCGTCGATCGGGCGGGCGGAGGCGAGCAGGTCCTCGGCGACCGCGGCGACGGCGGCGTCGATGCCCTTCTTCAGCAGCGCCGGGGAGGCACCCGCGGCGACGTTCTTCAGGCCCTCGCGGACCAGCGCCTGGGCCAGCACGGTGGCGGTGGTGGTGCCGTCACCCGCGATGTCGTTGGTCTTGGTCGCCACCTCCTTCACGAGCTGCGCGCCGAGGTTCTCGTACGGGTCCTCGATCTCGACCTCGCGGGCGATCGTGACACCGTCGTTGGTGATGGTGGGGGCGCCGAACTTCTTGTCGATGACGACGTTGCGGCCCTTGGGGCCGATCGTCACCTTCACCGTGTCGGCAAGCTTGTTGACGCCGCGCTCGAGGGCGCGACGGGCGTCCTCGTCGAACTTCAGGATCTTCGCCATGGGAGCGGTTCAGCCCTCTCGGAAAACGTGGGTGAAACGAACTGCGCCCCTGACGCCCGGCTTCATAAGGTGGCGGGGGCCCGGGGCGCAGCTCAAAAGCAATGTGCTTCGTGAAGCGGGTGAAGCGGGTGGAGCGGGTGAACTACTTCTCGATGATCGCGAGGACGTCGCGAGCCGAGAGGACGAGGTACTCCTCGCCGTTGTACTTCACCTCGGTGCCGCCGTACTTGCTGTACAGCACGATGTCACCGGTCTTGACGTCGAGCGGCAGGCGCTCGCCGTTCTCGAAGCGGCCCGGGCCCACGGCCAGGACGACGCCCTCCTGGGGCTTCTCCTTGGCGGTGTCCGGAATGACCAGGCCAGAGGCGGTGGTCTGCTCGGCGTCGAGCGGCTGGACCACGATGCGGTCCTCGAGCGGCTTGATGGCAACCTTGGAGCTGGTGGTCGTCACGATCCGACCTCCCCTTCGGAGATCTCACGGGGTTAACTGTCTGAGGTGGCGACCAGGTGGATCCGTCGTCGCGGGTGCCGGACCTGCCCGTCGCGCATTGGCACTCTCCAGTGGGGAGTGCCAGAACTGAGACTATGACTGTGGTTAGCACTCGGTCAAGCGGAGTGCCAGTTTCCTGCGGCGCGTCGCGGGGTGGGCGCGTTGCCATCGCCCTTGTGCGCGGCTTGCGGTGTTGCGGTGACCGTCACTGGGGCTGCCGCCCCAGTCCCCGCTTCGGCCCTGAACGGGCCTCGTCCTCAAACGCCGGACGGGCTGACAGGTGAGCGGCGCTCGCCAGTGACCGGCGACGGGATGGCTCCAGCCACGTATGTCTCCAACCTGCCCACCTTCAGTCCCCGCTTCTCCAGTTCCACCAGCAGCCGTGCCGTCCGTTCCGCCAACGACAGCGACGGGGTCTCGACCGACGGTACGGCGATGATGTCGCCGGGATTCAGATGCCGGTGGCCGGTGGTGTAGGTGAGGTGGCCGTCGGATTCCAGGGTGGCCCGGGAGGCGACGACCGCCCGGATGCCGCAGTCGGCGGCCGCCTTCAGGGTGGTGGTGTCGTACGTGCCGTAGGGCGGGCGGAAGAGGGTGGCGCGGACGCCGAAGCGGGACATGAGCTTGCGCTGCTGGCCGCAGATCTCGGCGCGCTGGCCGGCGTAGGGGAGGCCGCGCAGGGCGCGGTGGTCGAGGGTGTGGTTCTGCAGGCTCGCGCCGACCGCGCGCAGCCGGGCGAAGTGGGCGTAGCCGGGGCCGGTCACGCTGTCCGTGAGGAACAGGCTGACGGGGAGCGCGCGTTCGCGTACGAGGTCGATGAAGCCGGGGTCGCGTTCGGCGCCGTCGTCGTAGGTGAGGAAGACGACGCGGTCGCGGGTGGGGACGCGGTCGATGACCGGCGGGAGGCCGCCCGAGGCCACCGGACCGGCCCCGGGCGGCCGCCCCGTGCCGTCCCCGCCCCGCTGCCCGGCGGACCGCATCCGGCGATCAGACCCAGCAGGGCGACGACGCCCACGAGCGGCCCCGCCCTCACAGGTAGTCCTCCAGGCGGGCCACCGCGTATCCCTCCGCGGTGGCCTTGTCGAGGAAGCGGCGGATCATGTCCGGCATCGTGCCCTTCCAGGTGTCCCGGCCGCGGAAGTGGGAGAGGACGATGTCGCCGGGGTGCAGGGAGCGGTCCCATTCGCGGTACTCCCAGTGGTCGACGAAGACCTCCTCGTTCCAGAGCGGGACGTGGGTGATTCCGCAGGACTTCGCGGCGCGCAGGGTGTCCTTGTCGTAGTTGCCGTAGGGCGGCCGGAAGAGGACGGGCCGTTCGCCGTACCGCTTCTCGATGATCTCCTGCATGCCGCAGATCTCGCGCTGCTGGCGGGCGGGGGACAGGGCCGGCAGATAGGGGTGGTGGAGTGTGTGGTTGTGCAGGGAGACGCCCCGCTCCCGCATCTCCTTGAAGTAGCCGTAGTCCTCCTTGACGAGGTAGTCGCTGAGGAAGGCGCTGTACGGGATCCTCAGCTCGCTCATCATCCGCAGGAACGCCGGGTCCTTCTCGTCGCCGTCGTCGATGGTGAGGAAGAGGATCTTGTCCTCGGTGGGGACGGTGGTAAAGACCGGCGGGAGTCCCAGGCGGAGGTGTCCGTCCACCTCGAAGCCCTCGCGCGTGGTGATCTCCGGCTTCTTCGCCGGGGGCGGCGGGGCGGTCAGGGGCACCCGTTTCAGACCCCAGCGTTTCGCGGCGGCGACCCTCGCGGTGTGCGCGGCGCGCAGCCTGGTGGCGTAGCCGTCGAGCGCGCGGGCCGCGGGCGCCTTCAGGGGCGGGCCGGCCGCCGGTTCGGCCGGGGCGCCGCTGCCGCCGCCCTGCCCCTGCGCGCACCCCGCGGCGATCGAGGCGAGAGCGACCGCCGCGAGGCCGATCCGCACTCCACCGAATGGCCACTTTTTATCGTTTTGTCGTACTGCTCGCATGGGCCCGGATCCTCGCAGCCGCGACCCCGGACCCGGCCCGACACCGCGGCCGGAGGCATACGGTCCACCGACTGGCCCACAATGACCCGGTGAACGACCTCGCCTCTCTCCTCACTCCCGAAGGCCGCGCCCTCCTCGACGAGGTGCGCGACACCGATCCGGCGCGCGAACTCGCCGTCGCGACCCGGCTGCGCCGCGAGCACCCCGCCGCCCTCGTGTCGGCGGCGCTGGGCCAGGCACGGCTGCGGCAGCGGGCGGTGGCCAAGTTCGGGGAGCGGGACGCCACGCGGATGTTCTTCACCCCGAACGGGGTGGAGCAGTCGACGCGGGCGAGTGTGGCGACGTACCGGGCCGAGTGCCTGTACGCGCTCGGGGTGCGGTCCGTCGCCGATCTGTGCTGCGGGATCGGCGGGGACGCGATCGCGCTCGCCCGCGCCGGAATCCGGGTGCTGGCCGTCGACCGGGACCCGCTGACCTGCGCGGCGGCCCGCGCCAACGCCGACGCGCTCGGTCTCGCCGAGCTGATCGAGGTACGTGAGGCCGATGTGACGGAGGTGGACACGGCCGGCTGCGACGCCGTGTTCGTCGACCCCGCCCGGCGCTCCTCCAAGCGCGGCCGGATCTTCGACCCGGAGGCCTACTCCCCGCCCCTGTCCTGGGCCGTGTCCGCCGCGCTCGGAGCCCCGCTCGGACTGCTGAAGATCGCGCCCGGCATTCCGCACGAGGCGATCCCCGAAGCCGCGACGGCCGAGTGGGTCTCGGACGGCGGGGACGTGAAGGAGGCCATGCTGTGGTTCGGCCGGGACGTGACACCGGGGGCACGGCGGGCGACGCTGCTGCCCGCCGGAGCCGGCCTTCACGTGACCCCGGCACCGCGCTCCCCGACCCCGAAGTACGCCCGGTCGGACGGTACCTGTACGAGCCCGACGGCGCCGTCATCCGCGCACACCTGGTCGCCGAGGTGGCCGAGGAGCTGGAGGGCGGCCTGATCGACCCGACCATCGCCTACATCACCGCCGACGAGGCCCACGACACCCCGTACGCCACCGCCTACGAGATCACCGACCAACTCCCCTTCAGCGTCAAGAAGCTGAAGGCCCTGCTGCGCGCACGCGAAGTGGGTGTCCTGACCGTCAAGAAACGCGGCTCGGCGGTGGAACCGGAGGAGCTCCGCCGCAAGACCCTCCCCAAACCCCACGGCACCGCGTCCCTCACGGTCTTCCTGACCCGAGTCGCGGGCGCCCCGACGATGCTGCTGGGCCATCCGGTGCGCTGAGGCACCGCACGGCGGCGGGCACTCAGAACGCGACGATCCGCTCACCGATGGCGAAACCCTTGGCCGGCCCCTCGGGAATCACCGCATCGGTGCCGTAGGGGACCCGGTGCTCGTCCGCGTACTTGGCCTTCCCCGGGTCGGGCGACGTCAGGACGAGCACGGCCCCGTCGTCGTCGAAGTCGTCGACGATCACGTACACCGGGATCCCGGCCCGCGCGTACTCGCGGCGTTTGCGGACGCGGTCGCGCTGGAGGTTGCGATGACCGGGCGAGGCGACCTCGACGACCATCTCGACTCCGGCGGCGTCGACGCCGAGACCGTCCTCGTCCGGGATCTCGTCGAGGTCGAGGGGGCCACGAAGAGGTCGGGGATCCAGGCCTTCTGACGGTGGATGACGTTGACGTCCTGGTGAGCCGCATAACCGCTGCGCCCCAGATGGGCGTCCAGGGCACGACGGAGACGGTTGACAAGCACACCATGACGACGGCGACCGGTAGGCGACACCTCGATGGCCCCTTCGATGATCTCGGCCCGGTAGCCCTCGGGGAGATCCATGGCCTTCCACGCCTGCCACAGGACCTCGTCCAGATCGGAACCCGGCTCGGAAACGGGCTTGTCCACCACCGGGGCCACCTCTTCTGCGAGAGCGGTCATCGAGAAGCACCTCCTCCTTCAAGTGTGGGCGCGGGCACCACTGCGGCACAAGCGACACGGTGAGGTTACGAGTTCGGGGTACGCAGTGCGCCAAGATCGACACCGATCAGCCGAACGGGTGATCACCTCACCTCAGCGACGCCCACAGCTCCCCGCCTCCGGCTCGTCCGCCACCACGCGGTTGGGGTCCCCGGGGCCGGGACGACCGGCAGGGTGAGGGTGGTGACCTTGTCGGAGGGAAGGTCCCGCAGGCTCTGGGCGAGGCGGGTCAGTTCGGGGAGGGAGTCCAGGCCGGTGTCGGTGGTGAGGCTGCCGGTGACGGTGTCGGCGACCTCGTACAGGCGGGTGGGACTGGTCAGGAGGTCCTGTTCCGCGATCCGGTCCAGCAGCGCCTTCACCAGCCGGTGCTGGAGCGGAATGCGGCCGAGGTCGCTGCCGTCGCCGATGCCGTACCGGGTGCGGGCCAGGGCGAGGGCGTCCTTGCCGTCGAGGTGGTGGGTGCCGGCGTCGAGCGTGAGATGGCTGCGGTCGTCGTCGATGTCCTCCTCGGTGGTGACGGTGACCCCGCCGAGCGCGTCGACGAGGCGGGCGAAACCGGCGAAGTCGATCTCGACGTAGTGGTCCATACGGACGTCGGTGAGCGTCTCGACGGTCTTCACGGCGCACACCGGCCCGCCCACCTCGTACGCGGTGTTGAACATGACCCCGGAGACCGCACGCGTCGGCTCCCCGTCCTCCAGCGGGCAGGAGGGCCGGTCGACGAGGGTGTCGCGGGGAATGCTGACCACCGTCGCACCGGTCCGGCCCGCGTCGAGGTGCACGACCATCGCGGTGTCGGAGCGGGCGCCGCCGCTGTCCCCGCCGCCCAGCGCCTGGTTCGCCTCGCCGCTGCGCGAGTCCGAGCCGAGCACCAGGATGTTCAGGGTTCCGTCGGCAGGGGCGCGGCCGTGGCGGACGGGGTGGGCAGGGCCTTCGCCGGGCGGTCGTCGCCCAGCGCGCTGTTGATGTCGACGCTCCTGATGTTGTCGTCGAGCTGCCAGTAGACCCAGCCGGCCGCGCCCGCGCCCAGGACCAGCAGCCCCGCCAGCGCCAGCCCCGTGATCTTCAGTACCCGCACCCGCCGACGGGGCCGTATGCCCGCGTCATCCCCGTCGTCCCCGGTCCCGTCGCTCTTCTCATGTCCCTGTCCCCTCACGAGCAGGAACATAAGTCCGAATTATGGCGAGCAACGCCCCGGGGGCAGTTTTCTTGGGAAATTCTCAGACTTCCGGTACACCATCCACGACCACCGGTACGACATCCACCGCGCCGAAACTTTCGACCGGCTCACGCCCCCGAGGGCGCCGCCGTACTGCTCCGCACCACCAGACTCGTCGCCAGCTCCACCCGGGTCGCCGCCGCCGGGTCCTCGTCCTTGCCGAGGCTGAGGACCAGCTTGGCCGCCGCCTCCGCCATCTCCGTCAGCGGCTGCCGTACGGTCGTCAGCGGCGGGCCCACCCAGCGGGCCACCGGCAGATCGTCGAACCCGACCACGCTCAGGTCCTCCGGAATCCGCAGTCCCAGCTCGCGCGCGGCCTCGTACAGGCCGAGGGCCTGGAGGTCGTTGCCGGCGAACACCGCGGTGGGCCGGTCCTCGCGGCGCAGCAGGGCGAGGCCCTGCCGGTAGCCGGCCTCGTGATGGAAGTCGCCGGCCATGATCAGCTGGGGGTCGACCGGCAGCCCGGCGGTCTCCAGGGCGGCCCGGTAGCCGTCGACGCGGGCGCGGCTGCACATCATCCGCGTGGGTCCGCTGATCGCGCCGATCCGGGTGTGGCCCAGTTCGACCAGATGCCGGGTGGCGGCGAGCCCGCCCTGCCAGTTGGTCGCGCCGATGGACGGCACGTCGGTGCCCGGATCGCCGGCCGGGTCCATCACCACGAACGGGATGGAGCGGCTGGTCAGCAGCGCCCGCCCCGACTCGTCGAGGCCGGACAGCACGAGGATCACCCCGTGCGGGCGGCGCGCGGCGACCTGGTCGGCCCAGGTGCGGCCGGGCGTGAGCCGCCCCGCGCTCTCGGAGAGGACGACGCTCAGGCCCGCGTCCCTGGCCACGTTCTCCACCCCCGGATGACCTCCATCGCCCAGGCGCTCTCCAGCTCGTGGAAGACGAGGTCGATCAGGGGCGAGCGGGTGGCCTCGGCGCGCCGGCGCCGGTAACCGTGGGCGCGCAGCAGTCCCTCGACCCGGCTCCGGGTGGCGGGGGCGACATCGGCGCGACCGTTGAGGACCTTCGAAACAGTCGGCGCGGAGACACCCGCCTCACGGGCGATCTCGGCCAGCGTCGCCGTCTGGGTACGACGCCCTTGCGTCCGGGTTTCTGCGGGCTGCGGGGAAGTCATGGCGGCGATCGTAACCCCGTGAGCTCCATAGCCGAAGACCTTTGGAGGTCGCAAACTTCCGGAACATTCGGTCACATCCCCGCAACATTCGCCCGTGGCACGCGCAGCCGGATGCCGGCCGCCTCGCAGCGTTCCTGGGCGAGCGCCCGCAGCCGGGAGTTGGCGGCCACCCCGCCGCCGATCATCAGATGGTCGGCCACGGGCATGCGCGGCCGTCAGACGAGCCCTTTCTCCAGCGCCTCACGCCTGACCTCTACGAGCCGTGGCTCTCGGTCGTCGAGCCTGGCACGCCAGAAGTTCCATCCGGGGCACGCCTTCGTCTGGAGGACGAACTCCCCGGCTGCGGACAGGGACCCGAAGCTCTCGCCGGAGGCCACCTGGATCCGGCCGTCGTCGAGTACCCGGGCGTGGAACTCTTCGTTGCGGCGCCGCCCCACGAGCTGGACCCCCTGGGAAGGAGACCCTTGGCGATGAGATCGGTGACCGCGACGTCGTACCGTGCCCGAGTCCGTGTGCGAGAGCGGTCGGAACGCTGCGCGGGGACGACCGAAGCGCCGAAAGAGGCCTCTGGGTTCCAGATGATCTCGCACAGCCGTCGGTAGAGGTCCTGTCGCGTGCGGATCGCCGCCTTGTCGAACTTGGGGAAGGCGCGGAGTGCCCGGTCGAGCTTGTTCTGCTTCACGAACTTGTTGAAGGGAGCGTTCCGCTCCCGGTGCTTGGGGTGCAGCGCGCCTGCGAGGTGGTTCTGCCGCTGGTAGTAGTCGAGCTTCTCCTCGTACGGAAGATCCTGGTAGCTGGCGTTGTCCGACTTCTGGAGCAGCAGCAGCGCGCCGAGGCGGTTGCGGTAGGAGTCGAACTCGGCGTGAGTGGGCGTCTCGGGCTGGTAGCGGTCGAAGTGGTTGGCCCAGATGTGCTCGATCTCGAAGGGCCGTCGGCTGTCGAGGTACCTGCTCATCTCGTCGCCCCGTGCGCAGGCCGTCTCGACGTGGCCGGTGAGGCGGGCGAGGAGGTAGCGCACCTGGCGGCGGTTGTTGGAGCGTAGGCCGTAGGTGTTCATGCCGGTGAAGTCGTAGTCCAGGGCGGCGACCTCGCGGGCGAGCACCTCCCGGAGTTTGTCGGTGCCGACGCCGCCGCGCAGGAGACCGACGAGCCTGACGGCCTCGCGATCGAGGTCGGTGCCCGAGGCGGGCAGGTCGTTGACGAGGCGACGCACGAACACGAGGTCCAGGTAGTCGGCGATGAGCTTCGCCTTCGCCTTGAAGGTGGAGCTGTCGTCGCCGGGACCGACCGCGGCCAGGATGGGGGCGGCTTGCATGGAGATGCCGTTGTAGGCGTTGAAGTAGACGCCGCCGAGCTCGGGAACGTAGTTGGTGGCTGCTGAAGCCAGTGTGAGGTACCTCTTGGCGTTCCCCGCCAGATCGTCGATCAGCCTGCGGTGATCCGACGAACGCGTCAGTTCCAGACGGACCGCGTTGTCCTTGACCCAGGTGTGGAAGGGGCCGTTGATCCTCTCCACGTCCTCGGAGAGTTCGTCCGAGTCGTTTCCTGTACCGACCTCCGCATAGCGGCCGATCAGGTAGGTCTTGATGAACTCACTGGGGGCGTTCACGTCGACGCCGGCCAGCTCGGAGATCATCTGACGCCAGACGTTCGCAGCGCCGCCCGCGTGCTCGGCGTCGACCTCGGACAGCAGGAAGCTCTTCAGCAGGTCGATTGGACCGAGTCGTACCCCCGGTCGTTCATCGACTCGTACATTTCCCACCCTGTTCGGAGGTGGCGGCCCGGATGCCCACCATGCAGACGCCGTCGAGGAGCCAGTCGACGAAGTAGGGCAGCGCGTCGCCGCGCAGGTCGTCCGGGAACTCCTCACGGAAGACCCGGGACGCGTCCCACAGCCTGCGCAGGGCACCGGAGGCGCCTTCGGGGAGCGCGTAGCCGTTGTCCTTGAAGACCTCGTCCAGGAACTGTCGGCGTTCCGGGATGTCGAGGGTGTGGACGGACTTCCCGAACTTACGGGTCTCGATGAGGCCGGCCAGCCTCGCCGCGTCGTGGTCGAGATCCTGGGCCCGCAGTAGTTCGCGGAGGTAGACCAGCATCAGGTGCAGCGTCGTGATGCGCTGCTGCCCGTCCACGAGGTAGGTGACGGACGCGTCCACGTGGTAGACGTACGGGCCCATGAAGTAGGGCTGGTATCGGGCGACGTGTTCCCGGTCGTGTTCGAGCTGCCAGTTCTCCACGAACTTCTTGCGCAGGTCTTCGACGAGGCGGCGCACGTCCGTACGTCCCCAGGTGAAGTCACGCTGGTAGGTGTCCAACTGGTAGCGATGGCCGGTGAACACCTCCTCGATCGTCATTGCCTTGCTCTGGATCAGGTTCTCCAGCAACGCGCCCCCCGGGCTGTCGTGATCGTTCCCCCACACCCGGCTTGCACCGGGTGAAACGTCGAGACTAGAGGAGGTGGTCGGCTCTGCCTGCCTTGATGCCCAGAATGAGCTGCGTGAGGGCTTCACGGGTGTCGGTGAGGGGGTGATCCTCCTGGCCGGCTATGGCGATATAGGCGTTGCCCTCAACGTCCGTCCCTAGGCGGAAGCAGTTGGCACCTGCACCGCAGAAGGGTTCTTCCCAGTCGACGTTCCGATTCATGGGCGTCTCCTCAGAGTTGACGAATGATGCTGTGGACGAGGTCACGCGACTCGCCCGATGTCAGAGCCATGGACTCCACAGCATCGAACAGCGCTCGGTAGTTGGTGAGTTGTTCCTCGTCATCCATGAATTCAGCCCCGTGTGCACTGTCCAGTTCGACGGTGTCGAGCTGCGGCACGCCCGACTCCGCGTACACGACAGACTGTCCGGCTCCAGGGAACCCTCCGGCCTTGAACGGGACGACACGCAGGGTGATGTGCTCACGCTCGGAGAGTCTCAGCAACTGCTCCAACTGTGCGCGAGCCACGGACGATCCACCGAACTCCATACGCAACGCCGCTTCGTGGACGATTACGCCCAGCGGAGCAGGGTTGTCCCGGTCCAGGATTCGTTGGCGCTCCATCCGGTGGGCGACACGTACGTCAACTTCGACGTCCGACAGGCGAGGGATCACAAGATCAAAGAGGGCACGTGCGTGGCCCTCCGTCTGAAGTAGGCCAGGCAGGTGCACGCACAGCGCCAATCGAAGACCGTGAGCGTGCCATTCCAACTCGGAGACATCCAGCAGCGAGTCCGGGAGTTCACCGCGGTACGCCTCCCACCAGCCCTTACTGCGACCGGCGGTCATGGATACGAGGGTGTTGACGTAAGCCTCGTCGGTGCAGCCGTAGTTGCGGGCGAGTGTGCGCACCCGGTCGGGGCTGATTCCGGAGCGGCCGGACTCCATGTTCGGGATGTTGGTCCGGGGCACTCCCAGCAGACCGGCAGCGGACTCTGTCGTCATACCGGCCGCCATACGCATCTTGCGCATCTCAGCACCGAGGCGGCGCTGACGTTCCGTTGGAGCACTCCTGGGCGCCACTCGTTCTCCTCGTCGACCTTGTGACGGACGCTGCCAGTTTGCCCGGGTACGCGTTACCTCGTCCACCTGATGAGGGTTTCATTCCGGGTTCGGTAGTACTCGTACCGTCGAGGCGCTACATTCAGTAGCGCATCAGATACGAGAAGTCGCGTACCGGAAGTGCATCGCGCGAGCCTGCCCGCGCCCTCCTGCCCTGGGAGAGGTGGGCTCGCGTCAGGGAGACAAGCCACCGGCTGCGCACGCCCCGACCTTCATCTGCTCTTTCCGTAAGGGGATCCGCCATGCCTGCGACAGCAGCCGTCACCCTGTGCCCCGTCTCGTCGGACGTGCTTCCGGCGACCAAGCCCACACCCGACAACCTCGCTTACAGCCTCACCCTGCCCGCCGCTCCGGCCAGCGCGGCGATGGCCCGTGCGGCGACTCGCGCCGCCCTTCACCTACACGGACTCGGTGACGTGACCGAGGCCGTGGTGCAGACAGTAAGCGAACTGACCGCCTGCGCCTGCCGTTTCAGTGCCGCCGACGACATCTACGTATCCCTACGGCACCGCGACGGAACGGTCCGGGTGATCGTCTACGACGGTCACCCTCGCCACACCCATCCCCGTCTCTCCGCGGCGTGCGACGCCCGGCGTAAGGCGACTCGCCGTGTCCTCACAGCGGTCGTCCGCTCTTGCGGGGGCACCTGGGGGCTCGACGCGGCCCGGCAACCGGGCGGCGGCACGCGGATGTGGGCGGTCCTGCCCACATCCGGGGCACGGGCGTACGGGAAGAGGCGATGACCTCGCCGAGTTAGGCCAGCTCCGCCTCGTCCTCGATCACTTCGCCGCCGAGCGCCTCGGCGATCGCCTTGAACTCGTCCAGGGCAGCTTGCAAGTCCTGGACGATTTCCTGGGCGATGACCTCCGGTTCGAGGTCGCTGTCCGCGTCCTCCAACGCCGGGTCCTTCATCCAGGTGATGTCCAGGTTCACCTTGTCGCGCTTGATCAGCTCGTCGTAGGTGAAGACCTGCCAGGGGCCGTCCGGCGACTCGGAGGGCTTGCGGTTCTCAATGTCATCGGCGCGGTACGAGGTAACGAAGTCCTGAAGGTGCGCGCTGGTCAGTGGGCGCTGCTTCAGGGTGAAGTGCTGGCCGGTGCGGAAGTCGTAGACCCACGTCTTGGTGGTCTGCGGCTTGCCGTCAGCTCGCGGGAGCTTCTTGTCGAAGAAGAGGACGTTGGCCTTGACGCCGCCCGCGTAGAAGATGCCGGTGGGCAGGCGCAGAATCGTGTGCAGGTCGAACTCGTCCAGCAGTCGCCGGCGGATCTTCTCGCCGGCGCCGCCCTCGAAGAGGATGTTGTCGGGGAGGACGACTGCAGCTCGGCCGTCGACCGCCGTCAGCGACATGATGTGCTGCAGGAAGTTGAGCTGCTTGTTGGACGTGGTCGCGGTGAAGTCGTCGCGGTCGTATTCGACGTCCTCCTTTTCCACCGTTCCGTCCTGACCGATCACGTTGATCGCGGACTTCCGGCCGAAGGGCGGGTTCGCAAGGACGAGGGTGGCGTGACGGCCGCTGGGCTTCTCTGCGAGGGCGTCTCCGACCGTGACGAGGCTGGGGCCGTCGCTGGTACCGATGCCGTGGAGCAGCATGTTCATCGCGGCGAGGCGGGCAGTGCCGGTGACCAGTTCGTTGCCGCGGATGTGGTCGCCTCGCTGGAGCGCGGTGCGCTTCTCCTTACTCAGGCCCTTCATTTGATGCTTACGCAGGTAGGAGTGGGCGGCGATGAGGAAGCCGCCGGTGCCGCAAGCGGGGTCGGCGATGATGTCATCTGGGGTCGGTTGGGTGACCTCGACGATGGCATCGATCAGAGCACGGGGTGTGAAGTACTGGCCTGCGCCGGTCTTCGTGTCGGAGGCGCCCTTGTTGAGGAGACCTTCGTAGGCATCGCCCTTGAGGTCCGTACCCTGGATCATCCACTGCTCGCGGCCGATCAGCTCGACGACGAGTTTTTCGAGGAGGGCGGGCTTGGTGATGCGGTTCTGGGCTTCGGCGAAGATCGTGCCGATGGTGGTGCCGGGGCGGCGGCCGAGTTCGTCCAGGACGTCCCGGTAGTGGCGCTCGAGCTCTACGCCACGCTTGGTGACCAGGGACTTCCAGTCGTACTCCGGCGGAATGACCTGGGCGATCTCGTCATCTTCCCAGGCCTCCTCAGCCATCTCGTCGACCATCTTGAGGAAGAGGAGATAGGAGAGCTGCTCGACGTACTCGATGGTGGACATGCCGTTGTCGCGGAGGACATTGCAGTAGTTCCAGAGCTTGGCGACAAGGCTGTTCGTCTGCGCGGCCGCCTTGGCCCGCACCTCGGGTGCCGGTTCAGTGGTGGTCTCTTCGACGGCGGTCACAGGGGAGCTCCTGCTGGGTGGAGGTACGAGGGTTTCGGTGGGCTCGGGGGCTGCGGCGATCGCGGCGACTTTGCGGGCAGTCGGTACCTTCCGCGCCCGGGGGCGCTTCGGCTTGGGCTGAGCGGCCCGCTCGGCTCGGATACGGTCGAGCACGGCAGCGGCAGGTTCGTCGTCCGGGTTCTGGGGGACCAGGCGACCTGAGAAGGCCTTGCGGAGCAGAGCCTTGCGTAGGGCGCTGGCGCGACGGAGGCTTCGCTCGGCCTCGGTGTCAACGGCGGCGATACCAGTGAGCAGCTCGTCGCACCTAACCACCAACTGCTTCTGGACATGCAGGGGAGGGATGGGAAACTCAACTGCTCTCAGGCGCTTCGCCGAGAGATGCGCGATGTTCGTCGTGATTCGAACCTCACGCATGAAGCGCCTGGCATGCAAGTGCCGACGGAAAACCATCAAAGCCCACTCCGGGAGAACGTCCTCGTTGGCCCGGAAACGGAGAAGGCTATTGGTAAAAGCCACGTTTCCGGGAACGCCTCGATATAGGGCCGGACGGCCGACCAAATGAGGACTTTGCCCTTCATTCAGGAGTACATCACCGTGGTGAAGCTTGTATTTCTCGAAGATCCCGGAGAAATCCATCTCCATGACATCCGTCGTGTCGATGCGGTCCTCAAAGACGTTCGCAACACGTAGATACGGACGTACCTCGGGGCCCGCATGCCAGGCAGGGTGTCGAGCGCGGCCGAGTTCGACCGTGCCAGCTTCTTCGACGCTGACCAGGTGCCAGCCACTCGGCTTTCCTTTAGGAACGAGCTTGAGGAAGATCGCCTTCCGTAGAACCTCAAGCCTACGGCGTGAGTGCTGAGCAGTACTCACGGCGGCGTCGATGCGCGATAGCAGTGATTCCAGAGCCTCAACGATTCTGAGTTGCTCTGCAATAGGCGGAAGCATCAACGGAGCATCCTTCAGAACACCCTGCGAAATGTTCCGCATGGAATCCTTCGTACCCGAGGCCTTATCTTCGATATAAGCCCGAACTTCGGGGATCGCAGGGCGTAGACGAGCCATCTCTTGTCCACGGCACGGTTCGGGACAAGTCGAAGGCTCTTGTCCGAAAGAAGTAGACGAGGTCGGCAGTCACCGACCAGCACGGGCGCTCCGACATAGGCCTTCGTGTTGGCGCGGCTGACAAGAACATCTCCCGGGGAGATTTCGTACGTCGGATTAACTGCGGCTCCCGCCGGAACCGCCTTGTTCTCAGCCTCGTCGAAGCTCCCGTAGGTCATCGCGCTGACCTTGACGATGCCCCACTCTTCAGGTTCTGCGGGCCTCGGCTCGCAGGTGAAGGACTTGCCGGCCTCAATAGCATCGAGGACGTCTCCAAGACGCACCCGAACCCACCCGTCCGGAAGCCCATCCCCTTCGGAAAATTCCGTACCGCTCAACCCAGTTCCCGGTTCAGTTCGCCCAACAGTTCCTGCGCCTTGGTCCTTCCGCCGAACGTGGCCGTAAAGCCCCGCGACCCCGTGTGCCGTGAACGGCTCCACGTTCAGCTCGGGCGACTCGATGCCCACGTCGCTCGCTATCACGTCGCGGATCCGCTTCAGCCACCACAGCTGTTCCTCGGTGAACTCCACGCCCGCCTGCTTCTGACGCAGCAGCCAGCCCTGGAAGCGCTCTTCGACAACGTTACGGTACGGCTGAAGCTGATCATCCGCTCCGAGTTCGTAGCGGATCAGTGCCATCAGGTCACCGAGGCCTGCCTCGCGCCCCGGATGGGCTGCGGCGCGGCCCAGCTGTTCGTAGTGGCCCCACAGTATGGACGGCGTCCACGCCCGGGGCCCGCTTTTGATCTTGCCCTCCAGCTCACGCAGTGCCGCCCGTTTCTCCGCGACCGAACGGTTGCCGCTGCCGGAGCCCAGGGCGACCTGGACGGCGGCGTGACAGTCCCGCTCGGCCTTGGTCAGCACCTCGTGCCAGTCCTTCAGCTCCTTACGGGCACGCTCGGCGCGGTCCACCTCGACCACCTCGGTGACGGCCACGGCCGTGGTCTCGTCGTACGTCAGATCCTGCTGGTGCCGGATCTCGACGATCAGCTTGCGCAGCTCCGGGTTGCCGGTGAGCGGTGCGATGGCATCCGTGACGAGCTTGCGGGCCGCCTGCTCACCGCCCGTCCTCAGTGCCGCGTCCTGGCGGTCGACGTCGACGGCGTCGGCGAGGCGGCGGGCCAGGGACGTCAACGTGGTGCCGTCGCCCGTGACCTCCTCGATGCGGCGGCGCTCGTCGTCGGTGAGCTGGCGGTCGACGCGGGCGAGGCGGCGGGCCAGGGTCTCGGCCTCGTCCGAGCTCAGGGCCAATGTGCCCGTCTTGTCCAGGAGCTTCTTCATGGAGACCTGCCGGCCGCCGGCCGGGATCAGGGCCGGGCGTCGACGAGGGGCGAGTCCGTGACACCGACCGCGTCCACCAGGACGAACCTGTCCTTGGCCAGGTCCCTCGCGGCTTCCGGGGTGACCGCACGCAGTTCGTCCGGGTCGATGGAACGGGCGCCGCGGCCCTTCATCTGCTCGAACAGCACCGGGCTGCGCACGGAGCGGAGGAAGATCACGCATTCCAGCGCCTTCACATCCGTGCCGGTGGCGATCATGTCGACCGTGACGGCGACCCGAAGGCTCGGGGAGTTACGAAGGGCGTTGATGAGCTCGTCGGGGTCCTCGCCGTTCTGCCGGGACTTGTAGGTGATCTTCTTGGCGAACTCGTCGCCCCGTCCGAAGACCTCCTTGACCTGCTTGAGGACCTCCTCGGCGTGGTCCTCGCCCACAGCGAAGACCAGCGTCTTCGGCACCTCGGCGCGGCCGGGGAACCAGCGGGGCCAGGTGTTCTTGTAGAGGGTGAGGACCTGGCGGATCTCGTCCTCGTTGATCACCGAGCGGCCGAGCTCCCGGGTGCTGTACTCGAAGTCGTCCTCGAGCTCCTCGTACCGCTGGGCGCGGGTCTTGCGGTCGCGGATGCGGACGGTCGTGCCGGCCTCGATGGTGGCGCCGCCGTCGTCCCGCAGGTTCGTGTGGACGCGAGCGATGTCGAAGTCGACGTTGACGCCGTCGGCGACCGCCTGCTCGAAGGTGTACTCGGATACCAGGTTGTTGTCGAAGAAGCCACGGGTCTGTGGGGTGGGGGTGGCGGTGAGACCGGCGAGGTGGGCGTCGAAGTACTCCAGGACGGCACGCCACAGGCCGTAGATCGAGCGGTGGCACTCGTCGACGACGATCACGTCGAAGGACTCGATGGGCACGCTCGGCTGGTACTCGACCGACGCGGGGTGGTCCAGCGCATATGCCTTGTCGCGGTCCTGTTCGGCCTGCTCGTCCTGGGAGTCCGCCGTCGCATCGTCGTCCGTGAGCGGCTCACCCTTGAGAAGGCTGTACATCTTCTGAATCGTGCAGACGACCACCGCGGACGTCTGCTGAACCCCGGCGGAACCCAGGCGGTCCACGTTGTAGAGGTCGGTGAAGGTACGGCCCTCGTCCGGTGTCTTGTAGCGGCGGAACTCGCCGAGGGCCTGGCGGCCGAGATTGTTCCTGTCGACGAGGAACAGGACACGCTTGGCGCCCGCGTGCCGCAGCAGCCGGTGCGTGGCGGTGACGGCCGTGAACGTCTTTCCGGCGCCGGTCGCCATCTGGATCAGGGCACGCGGGTGGTCCTGGGCGAGCGACGCCTCCAGCCTGTTGATCGCCTCGAACTGGGCTTCCCGCAGACCGTGCCGCTCCAGCTCCGGCATCCGCTCACGCAGCGCCGCGCGGAACGTCACGCCCTCCGCTTCCGCGGTCTCGGCGCGACGCATCCACTCGGCGATCGTCTCGGGCCGGTGGAAGGCGAACACCGCGCGGGAACGGGCGTCCGGGTCAAGGCGGTTGACGAAGTAGGTCTCGGTGCCGGTGGTGGCGTACCGGAACGCGAACGGCTCGTCCCGGCGCCACACGCTGAGCGCGTAGTCCCGGTGCACGCCGCGCGCGTACCGTTCGTTCTGTGAGAGTGCGCTGCTGAGAGGCGTGCCCTCGCGCTTGGCCTCGATGACGCCGACGATCCTCTGGTCGATGTACAGGACGTAGTCGGCGCGGCCGGTCGCCAGCGTGAACTCCCGTACGGCGACTCCCCGTCCGGCCAGTGGGTTGAGCTGGTCTCGGTCCTGGACGACCCATCCGGCGGCTTCTAGGAGCGCGTCGATACGGACACGGGCCTGCACCTCGTTGAGCGGCGTCGGACGCTGCGCCCGCTCGACAATCGCTTGCCGGGCAGATACGGCGACCTTGCGGGGCTGCTGTCGCTCCTTCTCGTAATCGGCCTGCTGGACCTTGCGCAGCTCATCGATCTGCGACTGGAGCTGCTGCAACTGTTCGGCCAGTGCGGCCTGCGACTGCTGCGCGCTGACCATCAGCGCCTGGGCTTCTTCCCGGCCCTGCGCTCCGCCTCCAGGCGGTTCTCCGTCTCGCTGAGCCGGACGCGTGACTCGGCGAGCGTCGCCCGGTGCCTGTCCAGCGCCTTTCTCAGCGACCGCGCCTCGGCCGGATCGGTTAGGTCCTGGGGCATGGCGGGCGGTACGAAGGCCCGCACGGTGCGGGAGCCGGTCAGGGCTCGGTCGAAGAAGACACCCAGGTCCCAACAGAGCCGGACGTTGGCGAGGGCAGCGGTCGTGTCGAAGACGTGCGCATGGACGGCCTGGTTACCGCTTCGGCGCAGCGTGTCGAACGCCTCGCGCACGGGGCGGTGAGCGCGCCGATGTTGGTCAGTGCGCGCAGACGGTCGATCTGATTCGTACCGGTGACGCGGATGCCCGTGCGCCGCACCAGCTCCTCGGCCAGCACCTCACCGAACTGGCGCGCGCTGACGGAGGCCGCATTGGGGTTGGTGAAGACGTTCAGCTCGGCCTGCGAGCCATAGAGCGCGAGCAGCGGCTCATGCCCGTACAGCATCCCGAAGTTTGGTGAGACCTTCGCCAACTCGTGCAGGCGGCGAAGCTGTTCGTCCATGCGCGCGTATCCCCGGACTCGACGTGGTCGGCACCGATGACGGCGAACGCCCAGCTTAACCACGTCAGGCCGACTGGACTACGGAACTCCGGCCCTGCCAAAGCCACCGGCACTACCGGATCTCAAGAGCACGCCATTTGATCGATCCGGCGACGGGCCGTTGAGCGATTCGGGTCAGACACTCCCGAGCGACTCGAACCGCCACCGGTGCACCGGACGGGCGATCAGGTCGCCGTCCGGTTCCGGGAGTTCGGGGAGGTCGGCGTCGTACGGGGCGTCCCACCAGGTGATGACCAGGACGCGGTCCCCGGGGCGCGGAAGGATTCGCGGCGCAGGGGGCGCCGCGTGAGTTCGCGGGTGCGCTCCTCCGTCCAGGCGAGAAGGTCCGCGGAGCGGCCGGGGAGGGCGCGGGCCTCCCACATCAGGGCGACGGTCACGAGTACAGGTTCTCCTTGCTGACCTCGTGGACATGGTCGTGTCCCGGCACGTGCGGGTCCGTCACCGGGAGGGACGAGTCGGCCGACAGGTCCCAGTCCGAGGGGCCCGGTCGCGGGCGACCATCTCCGCGCCCAGCGCCGCGACCATCGCGCCGTTGTCCGTGCACAGCTTGGGGCGCGGCACGCGCAGCCGGATACCGGCCGCCTCGCAGCGTTCCTGGGCGAGCGCCCGCAGCCGGGAGTTGGCGGCCACCCCGCCGCCGATCATCAGATGGTCGACACCCTCGTCCTTGCAGGCCCGTACGGCCTTACGGGTGAGGACGTCGACGACCGCCTCCTGGAAGGACGCCGACACGTCACGTACCGGGACCTCCTCCCCGCCGCCCGCTTCGCCTCGATCCACCGGGCCACGGCCGTCTTCAGCCCGGAGAAGGAGAAGTCGTACGCCGGGTCGCGCGGGCCGGTCAGCCCGCGCGGGAACGCGATCGCGTTCGGGTCGCCCTCGCGGGCGTAGCGGTCGATGACCGGGCCGCCGGGGAAGCCGAGGTTCAGCACACGGGCGATCTTGTCGAAGGCCTCGCCGGCCGCGTCGTCGATGGTCGCGCCGAGCGGGCGGACGTCGGAGGTGATGTCCGTGGACAGCAGGAGCGAGGAGTGGCCGCCGGAGACCAGCAGCGCCATCGTCGGCTCGGGCAGCGCGCCGTGCTCCAGCTGGTCGACGCAGATGTGCGAGGCCAGATGGTTGACGCCGTACAGCGGCTTGCCCAGCGCGTACGCGTACGCCTTCGCCGCCGAGACGCCGACCAGCAGCGCGCCCGCGAGTCCGGGGCCCGCGGTGACGGCGATGCCGTCGAGGTCGCGGGCGCTGACGCCCGCCTCCTTCAGCGCCCGCCCGATGGTGGGGACCATCGCCTCCAGGTGGGCGCGGCTCGCCACCTCCGGGACGACGCCGCCGAAGCGGGCGTGCTCGTCGACGCTGGAGGCGACGGCGTCCGCCAGCAGGGTGGTGCCGCGGACGATGCCGACACCGGTCTCGTCGCAGGAGGTCTCGATCCCCAGGACCAGGGGTTCGTCAGCCATGGGTCTCAGTTCCTTGTACGCCGTTCCCGTCGGCGGAGGCCGCCGGGTTCACAGAGGTGGAGGGGTCGGTCAGCCGCATCACCAGGGCGTCCACGTTCCCCGGCTGGTAGTAGCCGCGCCGTACGCCGATGGTCTCGAAGCCGAAGCGCTCGTAGAGCTTCTGGGCGCGGACGTTGTCGACCCGGCACTCCAGCAGCACCTCGGCGCATTCGAAGGCGGTCGCCGCCCGCAGCAGCTCGGTCAGCAGCCGCGAACCGAGGCCTGTGCCCCAGTGGTCCCGGCTGACCGCGATGGTCTGCACATCGGCCGCCGCGACACTGTCGCCGCCACCGCCCTCACCCTCCGCACCGGAGGTGGTGAGGCCGGCGTAGCCGACGATCCGCCCGCCCTCCGCGGCGACGACATAGCGCCGGGTGGCGCCGGGCCCGCGCGCATGGGCCAGCTCGGACCAGAACATCCCGCGCGACCAGGCGTCCTCGGGGAACAGGGCCCGCTCGAGCTCCAGTACGGCGTCGATGTCCCACCAGCGCATCTCGCGCAGCACGGCACTCCCGGATCCGGTCACTTGGGGGTGACCACCTTGTAGTTCTTGGGGACCTGGGCATCGGGCCGGCGCAGATACAGCGGCCGGGGCTCGGGCAGTTCCTCGCCGGCCGCGAGCCGCTCGGCGGCGAGCCGGGCCAGGGCGGCGGCGGACACGTGCTCAGGCTCGTGTGCCCTGGGGAAGGTGTCCGGGTAGAGCAGCGCGCCGGCGCCGACCGCGGGCAGGCCCGCGACCTGCCCGGCGATGTCGGCGGGCCGGTCCACCGCGGGCTCGGTCAGCCGGGTGCGGGAGTCGGCGTAGCGTGCCCAGTAGACCTCCTTGCGGCGGGCGTCGGTCGCCACGACGAAGGGCCCTCCAGGTCGGCCGCGTAGGCCAGCCCGTCCAGCGTGCACACGCCGTGCACGGGCACGCCGAGCGCGAGCCCGAAGGTGTCCGCGGTCATCAGACCGACGCGCAGCCCGGTGTACGGGCCGGGGCCGACGCCCACGACGATCCCGGTGACGGCGTCGAGCCGCAGCCCCGCCCCGGTGAGCACCCGGTCGACCGCCGGGAGCAGCAGCTCACCGTGGCGGCGGGCGTCCACCTGACTGGACGAGGCGATGACGTCGCGGCCGTCGTGCAGCGCGACGGTGACGGCGGGGGTGGCGGTATCCAGAGCGAGCAAGAGCACGCAAACAGCCTACGGCTCCCGCGCCCCGCCCACGGCCGCACGGGTCGGCCGGTCAGCTCCTGCTACGGTCACGACAGCGTACGCACATAACAGGACAGAGCCGGACAGGGGTGACGACGGTGGCGGGCAGCAGTGCGGCGATCGTGGTGGGGCTGACTGCGACAGCCCTCGTGACGGTCGGCTACCTCGGCCGCCAGGCGGCGGTGAGCGTCCCGGCCGATCTGCGCCACCCATCCGCCGGCACCCCGGCGGGCGTCCGCGAGGACCTCCCCGCCGCCCCGGCCGCCCCCTCCCCTGAGGTCGGGGACGGGCGAGCGGGTCGTGTACGCGCTGGACAAGGACCGGGTGTGGCTCGTCGGGGAGAACGGCACGGTACGCCGCACCTTCGGGGTCAGCCCCAGCACCGTGGACCCGAGACCGGGCACCTACCGCGTCACCTCCCGGTCCGGGTCGGTCACCGGATCGGACGGGGTCCAGATCGAGCACGTCGTACGTTTCGCCTCCGCCGAGGGCACCACGATCGGGTTCAGCGCGGCGGTCGACGGCTCGGCGCCGCAGCTCGATCCGGAGGAGCGGACGGGCGGGATCCGCGAGACCCGGGCGGACGGCAAGGCGATGTGGAAGTTCGCGACGATCGGACGGCCGGTCGTCGTCGTTCCCTGAGTCCGGTCGATGAGTGCCCTGGGTTGCCTGGGTCCTCTGAGTTGCCTGGGGTTGCCTGGGTCCTCTGAGTTGCCTGGGGTTGCCTGGGTCCTCTGAGTTGCCTGGGGTCGCCTGGGTCCCCTGAGTTGCCTGGGGTCGCCTGGGTCCCCTGAGTTCCCTGGGGTTCCCTGAGTCCGGTCCCCGAGTTCGGCCCCCGAGTCCGTTCCCCGCGCCCCGGCGTGCGCGTCCGGAACCGACGGCGGGGACGCGGGCCGTACATTCCGACAAGACGTCGGCAAAATGTTGCGTTCGCCCTCCCGGGCGTGGTCACATGGTATCCAGCCCGTGGTTAGGTCTACCTAACTACATCCGCCCCCGTCCTTCAGGAGGCGTCCATGCCGGCCCACCAGAGCGCCCGCCGCACCCCGGCGGATTCGCGGCCCCAGCCGGTCTCCGGGATCCCGATGCGTGACCTGCTGGCGTCCTGCGCCGCGGCCGCCGCGGTCTCCACCCCGCCCCGCGCGCCCGATCCCCGGCCCGCCGCCGAACCGGCGAAGGATCACCGCGAGGCCGCGTAGGCGTAGCGGCGGATACGAGGCCTACGCGGACAGCACGGTCAGGTCCGTCGCCGCCCAGCGCCCGCCAAGGCCGGCCACGGTCACCTCGCGCACCTCGTCCGTGGTGTCGCCGACCGCCCGGTGGATGACGAGCTGAAGCCGATCGTCGGCCAGCTCCTCGACCTTGCCCTCGCCCCACTCCACGACGATCACCGACTCCGGCAGCGAGACGTCGAGATCAAGGTCCTCCATCTCGTCCAGACCGCCCGACAGCCGGTACGCGTCCACGTGCACCAGCGGCGGACCGTCCCCCAGCGACGGATGCACCCGGGCGATCACGAACGTCGGCGACGTGACCGCGCCCCGCACCCCGAGCCCCTCGCCGAGGCCCCGGGTCAGCGTCGTCTTGCCCGCGCCCAGCTCGCCCGAGAGCAGCACCAGATCACCGGCGCGCAGCAACTTGGCCAGCCTGCGCCCCAGTTCGCGCATCTGCTCGGGGAGGTGATGGTCAGCCCGGTGGAGTTCGCGGTCGGTTCAGCCGGGTCGTGCGGTGCTGCTGCTTCCATAGCCCTTAACCGTATCCCCTGCGGGCACCGCGCCCGCGCGGGTCAGCAGGTCGGCGAGGCGGTCGGTCACCACCTCCGGGTGCTCCAGCATCACCAGGTGTCCGGCGTCCGGGACCAGCACCAGTTCCGCCTCGGGCAGCAGACCGGCGATCCCCTCGCTGTGCTCGCTCGGCGTGACGAGGTCGTCCACCCCGGCCAGCACCAGCACCGGCAGCCCGGCGAAGCGGGCGAGGGCCTCGGTCTTGTCGTGGTCATCGAAAGCCGGGTAGTACTCGGCGACCACGTCGATCGGCGTGCCCTCGATCATCCGCTCGGCGAACCGGGCGACGGCCGGGTCCACGTCCCGGGAAGCGAACGAGTACCGCTTGATGATCCCCGCGAACAGATCCGCGGTGGCCCGGCGCCCCTCTCCACCAGTTCGGCCCGCTGCCCCAGCGCCTTCAGCACTCCGGGCAGCACCCGCCGCACCGCGTTGACCCCGGCCACCGGCAGCCCGAAGTTGACCTCGCCGAGCCGCCCCGACGACGTACCGACCAGGGCGACGCCCACCACCCGCTCCGCGATCAGCTCCGGGTACCGGTCGGCGAGGGCCATCACGGTCATCCCGCCCATGGAGTGGCCGACCAGCACCAGCGGCCCCTCGGGCGCCGCCGCGTCGATGACGGCCTTCAGATCCCGCCCCAGCCGCTCGATGGTGACCGGCTCGCCCCGCTCCAGCTGCGCCGCACCGCGCGCCGACCGGCCGTGGCTGCGCTGGTCCCAGTACACGGTCCGTACGACGCCCCGCAGCGCGGCCCGCTGGAAGTGCCAGGAGTCCTGGTTGAGGCAGTAGCCGTGGCTGAAGACGACGGTGACCGGGGCGGGCGCCCTGCGCCCGAACAGCCGGCGCCGGCGTTCGGGGGCCGGGGCGGGGTCGAGGTCGTCGGCCTCGTAGTACAGCTCGGTGCCGTCATCGGCGTACGCCTTGCCGGGTGTGCCGCGCAGCGCGCCGTACGGTCCCGCCGAGTCGAGGGCGAGCCTGGCCTTCTTGCGCATGCCCCGGCCGACCGTCATCCGCTCTATCGCGACGCCCGCGGCGGCCCCGGTGGCGAGCACGCCCAGCGCGACGCCCGCGACCCCGGTGGCCCGGCGCCAGCCCCGCCGGCCTCGCTCACGTCCCGCTCCCTCAGCGACGTGGACGCGCGGGACGCGGCTACCGATCCGGGTGACGATCTCGTACGCGATGGTCCCCGCCGCCTGCGCCCAGTCCTCGGCGGTCGGCTCACCGCGGTCACCGGGCCCGAAGAGTACGGCCTCGGCGCCCGGCCCCGGCTGGTCCCCGCCCAGGTCGACGACGAACTGGTCCATCGCGACCCGCCCGGCGACCGTACGCCACTTGCCCTCGACCAGCACCGGGCCGGTGGAGGAGGCGTGGCGCGGGATGCCGTCCGCGTAGCCGAGCGGGACGAGGCCGAGGGTGGTGGCGCCCGGGGTGACGTAGTGGTGGCCGTAGCTGACGCCGTGCCCGCCGGGGACGCGCTTCACCAGGGCCAGCGAGGCGGACAGGGTCATCGCCGGACGCAGGCCCAGGTCGGCGGAGGTCCCGATCTCGGGGCTGGGCGAGACGCCGTACATCGCGATACCGGGGCGGACGAGGTCGAAGTGGCTCTCGGGGAGGGTGAGGGTGGCCGGCGAGTTGGCCATGTGCCGCACCTCGGGGTCGACGCCGCGCCCCTGCGCGTACGCGATCATCTCCCGGAACCGGGCCAGCTGGGGGGCGATGGAGGGATGGCCCGGCTCGTCGGCGCAGGCGAAGTGCGACCACAGTCCGGTGACCCGCACCAGCCCCTCGGCCTCCGCGCGCAGCGCCCCGTCGACCAGTTCCGTCCAGTCGCCGCCGGGCTGGCAGCCGCCGCGCCCGAGTCCGGTGTCGGCCTTGAGCTGCACCCTCGCCGGCCGCCCGGCGAGGCGGGCGGCCTCGGTGACCTCGTCGAGCGCCCACATTCCGCTCAGGGACACGTCGAGACCGGCCTCGACCGCTTCCCGCCAGGGCCCGCCGGGCGTCCACAGCCAGCACATGATCCGTACGTCGTCCGGCACACCGGCCCCGGGCGCGCGCAGCGCGAGCGCCTCCTGCGGGGTGGCGGTGCCCAGCCAGGTCGCCCCGGCCTCGACAGCGGCCCGCGCGCAGGGAACGGCACCGTGCCCGTACCCGTCGGCCTTGACCACGGCCATGAACTCGGCGCCGGACGCCCGCTCGCGCAGGGCCTCCACATTGGCCCGTACGGCGGCAAGGTCGATCTCGGCGCGGGCCCGCGACGCCGCACCCCCGGGGCAACTGTCTCTTTCATCGGCCCCAGTGTCTCAGAGCCCCGTTCCGGCCCCGGGGGCTGCGCCCCGGACGGGCTGTCTTCAGCCCCTCCGGCGTTTGAGGAGCGGGGTCCGGGGGCAGCGCCCCCGGGGACGATGGGGGTACCTCCCGCTCGAGCGAAGTCGAGAGTGGGGAGGGAAGGGGCGGCGGGGGCGAAACCCTCACCCCCGCACCACACTCCGCCAAGCCCCCGCGATCCCCTCCGCCACATCGTGCGCCCCCACCGGCGCCCCTCCGCCGCGAACCTCCCCGCCAGCCCATGCAGATACGCCCCCGCACTCCCCGCGTCCACCGCCGGCAACCCCGCCGCCAGCAACGACCCCACAAGGCCGGACAGCACATCCCCGCTCCCCGCCGTGGCCAGCCACGCCGTCCCCGTCGGATTGACCCGGACCGCCCCACCCTCCGAGGACGCGATCAGGGTCGTGGACCCCTTCAACAGCACGGTCGCCCCATACCGCCCCGCCAACTCCCGCACCGCCCCCAGCCGCCCCGCCTCGACCTCCCCCGCTCGACCCCGAGCAGCGCCGCCGCCTCCCCGCGTGCGGGGTCATCAACGTCGGCGCCCCCCGCCCCCGTACCGCCGTCACCTCCGCCAGCCGCAGCCCGTCCGCGTCGATCAGCACCGGCACATCCGCCCCCAGCACCTCCGCGACCGTCGCCGCGTCGTCCCCCGCCCCCGGCCCGACCACCCACGCCTGCACCCGCCCCGCCCGCTTCGGCCCCCGTGCGACACGAGCGTCTCCGGGAAGCGGGAGATCACCGCGTCCCCGGCGGGCCCGACGTACCGCACCGCGCCCGCCCCGCCCCGCAGCGCCCCCGCCACCGCGAGCACCGCCGCGCCGGGGTACCGCGCGGAACCGGCCGCGATCCCGACGACCCCCGCCGGTACTTGTCGCTCCCGGCCCCCGGCACCGGCAGCAGCCGGGCCACGTCCACGTGCTGCAACGCCTCCAGCTCGGCCTCGCCCGGCAGCGACAGCCCGATGTCGACGAGCCGCACCGACCCCGCGTACTCCCGCGCCGGATCGATCAGCAGCCCCGGCTTGTGCGTCCCGAACGTCACCGTCAGATCGGCCCGCACCGCCGCCCCCGCACCTCGCCGGTGTCGGCGTCGACCCCGCTCGGCAGATCGACGGCGACCACGGCGGCCCGCGCCCGCCGGGCCGCGTCGGCGAGCGGCACCGCGTCGGGCCGCAGCCCGCCCCTGCCCCCGATCCCGACGATCCCGTCGACGACGAGATCGGCCCGCTCGATCAGCCCCTCCGCACCATCCGTCCCCGCCACGCGCCCACCCGCCCGGCGCAGCGCCGCGAGCCCCCGGCATGCGCGCGCTCCGGCGCGAGCAGCACCGCGTGCACGCCCGCGCCCCGCCGGGCGAGCCCGGCCCCGGCGTACAGGGCGTCACCGCCGTTGTCCCCGCTGCCGACGAGCAGGACGACCCTGCTGCCGTACACCCGCCCCAGCACATCCGCGCAGGCCGCGGCGAGCCCGGCGGCGGCGCGCCGCATCAGCGCCCCTCCGGCAGCCGTGCCATCAGTTCCCGCTCCGCCGCCCTGACCGTCTCCACGCTGTACGCAGTCCGCATACGTCCGAGTCTCCCGCAGACGGCCCGTCAACTCCCGTAGCGGCGGCCGGACCGCTTGACTCCTTGCCATGCCCTTGCCAAACTCTGCGCCCCCACAGGATGAATCGATTCAGTCGAATCGTTTCGACGACAGAAGCAGAGGACCCATGGGACGCAGAGCCGCACGTCTCGCAGCAGCCGGCGCCACCGCACTCCTCACCGCAGCCGGCGTCATGACGGCCCCGGCGACCGCCGCCACCTCCCCCACGGTCACCCCCGCCCCCGCCCGCGCCGCCGCCTGCGGCGACGGCTCCTACCAGGCCGAAGCCGTACTGAGCGGCAGCACCTGGACCGCCAGGCGCGGCAGCGGCACCGTCTACACCGGCAGTGACATGCGCGCGGCCGTGCAGGCGGCGATCGGCAGCCTGTCCGCCGGCCGCACCAGCAAGGAACGCGTCGTGGTCCGCGGCTCGGGCTCCTCTCCGCCGGCTCCCGCATCTCCCTGCCGAGCTATACGACCCTCGACGTCTGCGGCACCATCGACGTCACCGGCAGCGGCACCGGCGACCAGGCCCCGTCTACTCCCGCGGCACCCGCGACATCGAGGTGCAGCACCTCAACGTCACCGGCGCCCCGCTGTACGGCATCTTCATGCGCAACGTGCAGAACGTCGTCCTCGGCCAGATCGACATGCGCCTCTCGCGCGGCCTCGGCGTCCGCATCGACAACCGCGGCGACACCAGCCAGTGGACGCGCAACGTCCGCATCGACAACGTGTACGTCTCCGGCGCGTCCAGCCACGCGGTGGAGACGTACGGCGTCGACGGCATCACCATCGGCACGGTGACCGCCCGCAACGTGGGCGAGTCGGGTCTGCTGCTGAACGAGACCGTCAACGCCACCGTCTCCAAGGTGGACGCCGAGAACGCGGGCACCGGCACCGGCTACGCGGCCTTCCGCATGGCCAACCGCAACGGCCGTATCGGCAGCTCCTACGCCACCAACATCCGCGTCGGCGAGGTCATCGCGCGCGGCGGCGGACGGGGCGTGTTCTGCGTGTCGGAGAGCGGCGGCGCGACGATCGACCGGATCACGCTCTCGAACACGGGCAACAACGCGATCCTCATCGAGAACTGCTACAACGTGAACCTCGCCGCCCAGAGCGGCAGCGTCACGGGCGGCGGCGAGATCCGCCTGGCGGCACGCACGGAGTTCGCGAACAACCGCGACATCACCGTCCAGAACCTGACGGTGACGAACTCCTCGATCCGCGAGAGCCCCTGCGGCGAGAACACGACGTTCCGCAACAACCGCCTGGTGAACAGCAGTCAGTCGATCTGCTGACGCACGCGTACGGGGTGCGGCTCGGGAGCCGCACCCCGTACGTACGCAGGTCAGGTCCTCAGTTCGTGGTGAGCATCCCCGCCCGCAGCCGCTTCAGCGTGCGGGACAGCAGCCGCGACACATGCATCTGGGAGCAGCCGAGCCGCTCGCCGATCTCCGCCTGGGTCAGCTCCTCCACGAACCGCCAGTGCACGATCTTGCGCTCACGTTCGTCGAGGTCGGCGATCATCGGGGCGAGCGCGTGGAAGTCCTCGACGAGTTCCAGCGCGGCGTCCTCGGAGCCGATGAAGTCCGCGAGCACGCTCTCGCCGTCCGGCTCGCTGCCGATGGCGGCGTCCAGGGAGGCGGAGTTGTAGCCGTTGGAGGCGATCCGCGCCTCGTTGACCTCGTCCTCGGTCAGGCTCATCAGCTGCGCGAGTTCGGCGGTCGTGGGCGTACGGCCCAGCCGGCTGCGCAGTTCCTCGGTGGCGCGGGCGAGCTGCACCCGGGCCTCCTGGAGCCGGCGCGGCACATGCACGGACCACGAGGTGTCCCGGAAGAACCGCTTGATCTCGCCGACGATGTAGGGGATCGCGAAGGAGGTGAACTCCACCTCGCGGGACAGCTCGAACCGGTCGATCGCCTTGATCAGGCCGATCATGCCGACCTGGACGATGTCCTCCATCTCCTCCGGACCACGGCTGCGAAACCGGCCGGCCGCGAAGCGGACGAGGGACATGTTCATCTCGATGAGGGTGTTGCGCGCGTACTGGTACTCGTGCGTGCCCTCCTCCAGCTCCGTCAGCCGGCGGAAGAACTGCTTGGACAGTTCACGGGCGTCCCTGGGCGCGACCTGGCCGGGTTCTGCGACCTCCGGCAGCTCGGTCACGGTCTGCGTTCGGTCGGTCCGCGCCATCGTCGACGTCACTGTTCCGCCCTCCCTGTTCGTTCGGCTCCCGCTCCGGGCACCTGCTCCACGCGTCTACCCCGGTCCAGCCGAAGCACGCATCCGGGTTAACGACGACGGTTGCGCAGCAGCCGCACGAGCGCGAAGACGATGGTGAGTACGGCGGCGGCGACGAGGAACGCGTCACCCCAGACCGGCAGGTCGACCCCACTCCGGGAAGGCGAGCACGGTCCTCACCCTCCGCGATCACGACCGCCGAGGCGACCCCGGCGTCATGACTGAGCGAGACGTGCCAGGACCGTACGCCGAGCTCGGCGGCGCGCGCGGCCACCGTCCCCGTCACCCGCAGCCGGGGCTGCCCACTGTCCTCGCACCACACCTCGGCGTCGGTCCAGTACAACCCGGCGGGCGCGCCGAGCGCCTTGGCGATCGCCTCCTTCGCCGCGAACCGCGCGGCGAGCGAGGCGACACCACGCCGCTCCCCACTGGGCAACAGCAACTCACTCTCGCGAAACAGCCGCTGCGCCAACGCGGGCGTACGCTCCAACGACGCCGCGAACCTCTCGATCTCGGCCACGTCGATCCCGACTCCGATGATGCTCATGCGGGCACTTTATGGGGGTGGGGTGGGGGTGGGGGCGCTGGGCGGTATCGCGGCGGGGCGGGGGCGGGTGGCGTGAGCGCCTGCTTTCAGGTGGCTGTGGGGGTGGAGGCGCTGGGCGGTATTGCGGCAGGGCGGGGGTGGGTGGCATGAGCGCCTGCTTTCAGGTGGGCGTGGGGCCGCCCGCTTCTTTGGCAGTGTCGTGCTTCCGCGGTCCGCGTCAAGGGCGCTCCCTGCGGTCGCGTCGCCTTCGGCGATGGGCCTGCGGCCCACCCTTGACCCGGCCCGCTCCAGCACGGGAGAGAAGCGTGCGGGCGGCCGGAGAGGAAGGGTTGCCCAGGCACGCCGGCGACGTGGCGTCGGCTGCGTGGCGAACGGGGTTTGCGGACGCGTCCGCGCCTCGCCAGCACGCCGGGTGGGTTTGGCGGCGAGCGGTGGGTGGGGGTGCGCGTCGGCGGGGTGGCGGCACGCCGGGCCGGCATAGCGGCGAGCGGTCAGTGGAGGGCGCGCGTCCGCGCCTCGCCAGCACGCCGGGCCGGTTCGGCGGCGAGCGGTCAGTGGAGGGCGCGTCGGCGGGGTGGCGGCACGCCGGGCCGGCATAGCGGCGAGCGGTCAGTGGGGGTGCGCGTCCGCGCCTCGCCAGCACGCCGGGCCGGTTCGGCGGCGAGCGGTCAGTGGAGGGCGCGTCGGCGGGGTGGCGGCACGCCGGGCCGGCATAGCGGCGAGCGGTCAGTGGGGGTGCGCGTCCGCGCCTCGCCAGCACGCCGGGTGGGCATAGCGGCGAGCGGTGAGTGGGGCGGGGGTGCGCGTCCGCGCCTCGCCAGCACGCCGGTCCGGGTCGGCGGCGAGCGGTCAGCGGAGGGCGCGGGCGCGCGGCGGTGGGGTGTCGGCACGTCGGGTGGGCTTGGCGGCGAGCGGTTAGTGGGGCGGGGGTGCGCGTCCGCGCCTCGCCTGCACGCCGGGCCGGTTCGGCGGCGGGCGGCTGGTGGGGGTGGGGCGATTGCTGCCCTTCGCGCGGTGATTGGAGCCATTCTCCAAAGGGGGCGAGCTATGTCGCAGGCAGCGGCCATGGGCTGGGGCGGAGGGATGGAGGAACGCTCCAATCACTCCCCACCGCCCCCACCGCCGGCCCGCCACCTGCCGGGTGGGCGGGTGGGCGGGTGGCGGGGGCGACCGAACTTGGCTGTCGGCGTGATCAGGCGGGCAGCTTTGTGTCGATGATGAAGCTGATCTCGACGGCCTGGCCGGGGAAGGTCAGTTCCGTGACGCCCACGACTGTGCTGGCCGGGCGGTGATCGCCGAAGTACGCCAGGTTGCCCTCCATCGTCGGCGTGGCGTTCTGCTGCAGGTTCACCAGGTACAGGACCTGCGAGACGACCTGGTTCCGGGTGGCCCCGTAGTGCGCCAGGACCTTGTCCATGTTGACGTGGGTCTGCTCGAGCTCGGCGGCGAAGTCGCCCGCGTGTACGAACTCGCCCTTCTCGTCGAACGAGACCTGCCCGGAGACGTGGATCAGATCGCCGGACTTGATCGCCTGCGCATAGCCGAAGGCGCTCTCGGCCGGCACGTTGCGGTTGAAGACGTCGATGGTGGCCATGGTGCTTGCCCTCTCGGTTCGGGTCACTCTCTTGTGGTTACTGGGAAACCGTAGGAGAGTGAACGCTGACCTGGAAGAACGCACTTTTCGGTGACTAAGGAACCTGATGGTGACCAAGCAGCTGCTCAACGGTCTCCCCGAGGACGCCGACCTGCGGCGGGCGGACTCCCTGGCGCGGGAGATCTTCTCGGACGTCGCCAACAAGTGGGCGCTCCTGATCATCGAGGCGCTCGGTGAGCGCACCCTGCGCTTCAGCGAACTGCGGAACGAGGTCGAGGGCGTCAGCCACAAGATGCTCACCCAGAACCTGCGCATGCTTGAGCGCAACGGCTTGGTCGACCGGAAGGTGCACCCCACCGTGCCGCCACGGGTCGAGTACACCCTCACCGAGCCGGGTCGCGGCCTGCGCACCACGGTCGACGCCATGTGCGGCTGGACCCACCAGTACCTCGGCCACATCGAGGACGCACGCCGCCACTTCGACGCCTGACGGGCCCGCCACGCCATACGCCGTCCGGCTACCGAGCCGTCACGAACGCCCGATCCGCGCAGCCCTTGCAGCCGTTGCAGCCGTGGGCCGGCGGCCCTGTGACCCCTGCGGCCCTTGCCCCTCGCGGGCCCCTGCGGCCCTCGCGACCCGTGCGGCCCTTGCGGCCCTTACCCCTCACCCAGCAAGTGGCCCCCAAACCGACCCGGCGTGACGGCGAAACGAGTGCGTGAACCCCCCACGCCCCACCCACCGGCAGCCGCTTAGCCGACCCGGCGTGCAGGCAAGGCGCGGACGCGCACCCCCACCCACCGCTCGCCGCTTAGCCGGCCCGGCGTGCTGGCGAGGTGCGGACGCGTCCGCGAACCCCGTTCACCCCGTAACCGACGGCAGGTCGCCGGTATGCCTGGCCCCCGCTTCTCTTCCGGCCGCTCGCTCGCTTCTCTCTCGTGCTGGAGCGGGCCGGGTCAAGGGTGGGCCGCAGGCCCATCGCCGAAGGCGACGCGGAGCGTAGCGGAGCGCCCTTAACGCGGGTCGTGGAAGCACGACACTGCCAAAGAAGCGAGTGGCCCAACGGTCACTTTCAAACCCCTTCAGGCCGCACCCAGTTCGCACCACACCAGCTTGCCCCGGCTGCCGTCCCGGTACAGCGGCTGCCACCCCCACAGCTCGGAACACGCTCGCACCAGTGCCAGGCCCCGCCCCTCCTCCCTCTCCCATTCCACGGCCTGGTCGAAGGGCACCGGCGGTTCGGGCGGCGCGGGGTCGCTGTCCCACGCCCCGATCCGCAGCACCCCGGCCGCCCAGTGCACCCGCAGGGCCGCAGGCCCCTTGGTGTGCCGTACGGCGTTGGCGACCAACTCCGTGGCGAGCAACTCAGCCACGTCCACCAGCCCGATCAGCCCGTGCATCGTGAGGATGAGCCGGAGGGTACGGCGGCTCACCGTGACCGCGCGGGGGTCGTTGGGGATGGAGAGGGAGTACTCCCAGGACTCGTTTTCGGGCATGCGTGAACTCCGTTCAGAGGGTCAGGAGTTGCGACTGGCGGGCGGTGGCTGTGCCGCACCCGTCATGGCAGGACGGAGCAGTGCGCTTCCGGTGCCCCGGCAATTCGCAGCGTGTGCGTCGCATCACTGACGGTAGACCTAGTTTTTTAAGTTTCGCAAGCGGGTCACGTAGCCTGACCCCCGAACGAGTTGCGTCAGAAGGCACGTTGGGAGGCACGGTCGATGGTTCTGAGACGTGAACCCACGGCACGTCAGATGCGCCTGGCAGCAGAGCTCCGCAGACTTCGTGACGCGGCCGGATTTACCGCTCGTGAGGCTGCGACCCTGCTCGGGGTGAGTTCGGCGCAGATCAGCCAGATCGAGGCGGGTCTCACCGGCGTGAGCGAGAAGCGGCTACGCCGCCTCGCGGCCAACTACGTCTGCACCGATGAAGTGTTCGTCGACGCCCTGGTCACCATGGCAACCGATCGCACACGCGGCTGGTGGGAGGATTACCGGGGCTTGCTGCCGACGCCGTTCCTTGACCTGTCCGAGCTGGAACATCACGCCACATCCCTGAGGGAGGTGCAGTTCCTCTTCATCCCCGGCCCACTTCAGACAGAGGACTACGCTCGCGCCATCTTTTCCGACAGGGTCCCGGCGCTGCCCGGTGAAGAGCTTGAGCTGCGGGTCCGACACCGGATGCAGCGGAAGGCGATCTTCGAGGATCCTGCTCCTACGCCGTACGAAGCGGTCATCCATGAAGCGGCGCTTCGAGTCAGGGTCAGCGACCGCGCAGCCTCACGAGTGCAACTCGTGAGGCTCCTCGAACTCTCTGAAGCGAACCACGTCACCATCCGCGTCCTGCCCTTCGACCTGGATCACTTCGGCGGTTCCTGGACCCCGGTGATGCTGGCGGATGGTGCCGTACCCAAACTGAACACAGCTGTTCACGACGCACCACACTCCGCGGCGTTCGTCGACTCCGAAGCCCAACTCGGCGTCTTGCGCACGCTCTTCCATAAAGTGAGAGATGTGTCGCTCGGCCCCGACCAGTCGCGTGAGCTCATCCACAAGCTGGCCAACGATTTGTGAGGCACCCATGGACTCCCTCGGCAATTGGCGGAAGTCGTCCTACTCCGGCGCCGGCGACGGCAACTCCTGTGTGGAGATCGCCGGCCGCCAGTCGCGCATAGCCATCCGGGACTCGAAAACCCCGGCTCACGGAACCTTCTCCATCCCGGCCGAAGCCTTCACCATCTTCCTCGAAGCCCTGAAGACTCGCTCCCCTGGAAGGTCAGCATGACCACGCCCGGCCACTGGAAGAAGTCGTCCTACTCGGGCCCCGACGACGGCAACAACTGCGTCGAGATCGCGAACACCCCCACCCGCATAGCCATCCGCGACTCAAAAGCCCCGGCCAGGGCAACCCTCACCTTCCCCACCGGAGCCTTCACCGCGCTCGTCGATGCCCTCAAGGATCACTCCACCGTCACCGACTTCGCCAGGTTCCGCGGCTGATCGACCTCGTTGCCCCGTGCCGTCGCCAGTTCGCAGGCGAAGACCTGCAACGGCACCGTCGTCACCAACGGCTGGAGCAGTGTCGGGGTGGCCGGGACGCGGATCAGGTGGTCGGCGTATGCGGCGACCGCCTCGTCGCCCTCCTCCGCGATGACGATCGTGCGCGCACCCCGTGCCCGGATCTCCTGGATGTTGGAGACGATCTTGTCGTGGAGGACGGAGCGGCCGCGGGGGACGGGACGATCACGACCACCGGCAGGTCGTCCTCGATCAGCGCGATCGGGCCGTGCTTCAGCTCGCCCGCCGCGAAGCCCTCCGCGTGCATGTACGCGAGTTCCTTGAGTTTCAGGGCGCCCTCCAGGGCGACCGGGTAGCCCACGTGCCGGCCCAGGAACAGCACCGTGTTCTTTCCGGCCAGCGACCGGGCCAGTTCCCGTACCGGCTCCATCGTCTCCAGCACCCGGTCCACCGCACCGGCGATGGACGACAGGTCCGCACCACCGCCCGGATCTCGTCCGCCCACTTGGTGCCCCGTACCTGGCCCAGGTACAGCGCGACGAGATAGCAGGCGACGAGCTGGGTCAGGAACGCCTTGGTCGAGGCGACCGCGACCTCCGGACCGGCGTGCGTGTACAGCACGGCGTCCGACTCGCGCGGGATCGTGGAGCCGTTGGTGTTGCAGATCGCCAGTACGTGGGCGCCCTGTTCGCGGGCGTGGCGCAGGGCCATCAGCGTGTCCATGGTCTCGCCGGACTGGGAGATGGCGATGACGAGGGTCTGCTGGTCGAGGATGGGGTCCCGGTAGCGGAACTCGCTGGCCAGTTCCACCTCGCAGGGCAGCCGGGTCCAGTGCTCGATGGCGTACTTGGCGATCAGCCCGGCGTGGAAGGCCGTACCGCAGGCGACGATGACGACCTTGTCGATCTCGCGCAGCACGTTCGCGGGGATGCGGACCTCGTCCAGGGTGAGGAGCCCGCCCCGTCGATGCGCCCGAGCAGCGTGTCGGCGACGGCCTTCGGCTGCTCGGCGATCTCCTTGAGCATGAAGTAGTCGTAGCCACCCTTCTCGGCGGCGGAGGCGTCCCAGTCGACGTGGTACGAGCGGACCTCGGCCGTGCCGCCGTCGAAGTCGGTGACCGTCACCGCGTCGCGGCGCAGCTCGACCACCTGGTCCTGGCCGAGTTCGATGGCGTCGCGGGTGTGGGCGATGAACGCGGCCACGTCGGAGGCGAGGAACGCCTCGCCCTCCCCACACCCACCACCAGCGGGGAGTTGCGGCGCGCGCCGACGACGACGTCCGGTTCGTCCGCGTGGACGGCGACGAGGGTGAACGCGCCCTCCAGGCGGCGGCAGACCAGCCGCATCGCCTCCGCGAGGTCGGCGCAGGCGGAGAACTCCTCGGCGAGGAGGTGGGCGACGACCTCGGTGTCCGTCTCGGAGGTGAGGTCGTGGCCGCGTCCGGCCAGCTCGGCGCGGAGTGCGGCGAAGTTCTCGATGATGCCGTTGTGGACGACGGCGACCCGGCCCGCGTTGTCGAGGTGCGGGTGGGCGTTGGCGTCGGTCGGGCCGCCGTGGGTGGCCCAGCGGGTGTGTCCGATGCCGGTGGTGCCGGTCGGCAGCGGCCGCTCGGCCAGTTCCTTCTCCAGGTTGACGAGTTTCCCGGCCCGCTTGGCGGTGGCCAGACCTCCGTCCGCCAGGACGGCGACGCCCGCCGAGTCGTATCCGCGGTACTCCAGCCGTTTCAGTCCGGCCGTCACGACGTTCAGCGCCGACTGCGGCCCCACGTATCCCACGATTCCGCACATGCCCGGCAGCCTACGGTCCGTCAGCGGCCGGAAATGGCTTCCCGCGTGCCCGGAATCGGAAATTCCCACCGGTGCACGAACGTGTCCGCGCGCCGGTGGGAACGGGATCCGAAACCGGCTCAGCCGAGCTTGGTGAGCTGTGCCTGGACCACGTCGGCGGGGTAGTCGAAGTCCGTGCCCGAAGTGATCGACGCCAGGTTCACGGCGGGGAAGTAGGCGATCGTGGAGCCCTTGCGGGCGACGACGGCCTTCAGCGGGGCCTTCGTCCCGTCGGCGTCGATGGTCAGCGTCAGGGCCAGCGCCTCGTCGGCGCCCTCGGGCGCCTTCGTCTCGGCGAGCTTCACGGTGCGCACCTTCTCGCCCTGGACGGTGGTGGCGTACCCGCCGGCGCAGGCGTCGGTGCTCTTGCCCAGCTCCTCCATCACCTGCTCCGCGCCGCCGTCCTCGTAGGCGGCCAGGGTGGTGCGCAGCGAGGTCACGTCGAACGCCGCGTCCAGCAGTTCCTCGGGGTCGCCGCTCGCGGCCGCGCTCGTGTCCGGCTCTCCGACCCACATCCACTGCACGGTGGCGGACGGCTTGCCCACCACCGTGCCGGACTGGACGTACGCCAGTGCCGCACACGCCTTGTCGTCGGCCTCGACCTCGTCCTGCTTGACGAAGTCCTTGGGCGACACCTGGTCCGTGACCTCGCCGCTCTCGACGTCGCCGGACACCAGCGCCGCCTTCTTCAGCTCCGCGGCGGTCAGCGCCTTCGCCGCGGGCTCGGCGGACGCGGACGCGGAAGCGCCCGAGTCGCCCTTGCCCTTGCTGTCGCCGGCCTTGTCGTCGTCACCGGAGCCACCGCAGGCGGTGACCAGGAGGGCGAGCGCGGCGGCGGAGGCGGCCAGAGCGGTACGGCGGACGGCGGTGGTTCTCACGGGGAACTCTTTCTCGAAGGTGCGGAGGAATCCGCGACGTGTTGCGCGCACTGTAAACGGATTCTTTACACAGCGTCCGCACAGATGATCACCGGATGATCACCCGGTATACGACCGTGACGGCGGCGTGACCTGGGACGACTGCCGACGGCCAAGGGCGCGGCGGGCGGCGTGACACAGCCCACCTGTCGCCTCGTTCGAACTCCGTTAACAATGGACTGTGATCTCTCCGGTCTCCTCGATACCCGGGAGCGCCCACCGGCAGCGGCCGGAGGCGACTCCTTACATGGACCTCACCCGTGCCGAATGGAGCGCGCTGCGCGACAAGACTCCGCTGTCCCTGTCGGCGGCGGAGGTCGAACAGCTGCGCGGTCTCGGTGACGTCATCGACCTCGACGAGGTGCGGGACATCTACCTCCCGCTGTCCCGGCTGCTCAATCTCTACGTGGGCGCCACCGACGGGCTGCGCGGCGCGCTGAACACGTTCCTCGGCGAGAAGGGCTCCCAGTCGGGCACGCCCTTCGTCATAGGGGTCGCCGGTTCGGTGGCGGTCGGCAAGTCCACGGTCGCCCGTCTGCTGCGGGCCCTGCTGTCCCGCTGGCCCGAGCACCCGCGCGTGGAACTGGTGACGACGGACGGCTTCCTGCTGCCGACGAAAGAGCTGCAGGAACGGGGCCTGATGTCGCGGAAGGGTTTCCCCGAGTCGTACGACCGCCGTGCGCTGACCCGTTTCGTCGCCGACATCAAGGCGGGCAAGGGGAGGTCACCGCCCCCGTCTACTCCCACCTGATCTACGACATCGTCCCGGGCGAGAAGCTCACCGTGCGCCGCCCGGACATCCTGATCGTCGAGGGACTCAACGTCCTCCAGCCGGCCCTGCCCGGCAAGGACGGCCGTACGCGCGTGGGCCTCGCCGACTACTTCGACTTCAGCGTGTACGTGGATGCCCGCACGGAGGACATCGAGCGCTGGTACCTCAACCGCTTCAAGCGGCTGCGGGAGACCGCGTTCCAGGATCCGTCGTCGTACTTCCGCAAGTACACCCAGGTCCGTGAGGAGGAGGCCCTCGACTACGCCCGCACGATGTGGCGCACCATCAACAAGCCCAACCTGGTGGAGAACATCGCCCCGACCCGGGGCCGGGCCACCCTGGTGCTGCGCAAGGGCCCGGACCACACGGTCCAGCGCCTCAGCCTGCGCAAACTCTGACGCTACGCTGCCGCGTCGCTGCCGCACCTGCGACTGATCACACCGGCCGGGAGGACCGGTCGGCCACCGGAACCGACCGATCCGGCCGGCGTACGGCGGGGGACACCACCGGGTGTCCCCCGCCGTCCGTCGTGCTAGCCCAGCGCCGACTTCACCGCGTCCGCCAGGCGGCTCGCGACCGAGCGGGCCTGGTCGATGTCCGCCGCTTCGACCATGACGCGGACCAGGGGTTCCGTGCCGGAGGAGCGCAGGAGTACGCGGCCCGTCTCGCCGAGTTCGTTCTCGGCCTCGGTGACGGCGGTGGCGAGTTCCGCGGAGGTCTTCACCCGGGACTTGTCGACGTCGGGGACGTTGACCAGGACCTGCGGGAGGCGTTCCATCACCGAGGCGAGGTCGCGCAGGGTACGGCCGGTCTCGGCGACCCGCGCGGCGAGCAGCAGGCCGGTGAGGGTGCCGTCGCCGGTCGTGGCGTGGTCGAGGATGATGACGTGGCCGGACTGCTCGCCGCCGAGGGCGTAGTCCTTGCTCTTCATCTCCTCAAGGACGTAGCGGTCGCCGACGGCGGTCTGCACGAGCCGGATGCCCTCGCGTTCCATGGCGAGCTTGAAGCCGAGGTTGGACATCACGGTCGCGACGACGGTGTCGGAGCGCAGCGCGGAACGCTCCGCATCGCGAGCGCCAGTACGGCGAGGATCTGGTCGCCGTCGACCTCCGCACCGGTGTGGTCCACGGCGAGGCACCGGTCGGCGTCGCCGTCGTGTGCGATGCCCACCGCGGCGCCGTGCTCGACGACGGCGGCCTTCAGCCGGTCGAGGTGGGTCGAGCCGCAGCCGTCGTTGATGTTCAGCCCGTCCGGCTCGGTGCCGATGGTGACGACCTCGGCCCCCGCCCGGGTGAACGCCTCCGGGGAGACCGTCGCGGCGGCGCCGTGCGCCTCGTCGAGGACGATCTTCAGCCCGTCGAGCCGGTTCGGGAGGACACCGACGAGATGGGCGACGTACCGGTCGAGCCCCTCCTCGTAGTCCCGCACGCGACCGACCCCCGCGCCGGTCGGACGGTCCCAGGGAGCGCCGGTGCGATGCTCCTCGTACACGGACTCGATGCGGTCCTCCAGCTCGTCGGCGAGCTTGTGACCGCCGCGGGCGAAGAACTTGACGCCGTTGTCCGGCATGGCGTTGTGGCTCGCGGAGAGCATCACGCCGAGGTCGGCGCCGAGCGCGCCGGTGAGGTGCGCCACGGCCGGCGTCGGCAGCACGCCGACCCGCAGGACGTCCACGCCCGCGCTGGCGAGGCCCGCGACGACGGCGGCCTCCAGAAACTCCCCGGACGCGCGCGGATCACGGCCGACCACGGCGGTGGGCCGGTGTCCTTCGAACGTGCCCGCCTCGGCCAGTACGTGCGCGGCGGCGACGGACAGGCCGAGCGCCATCTCCGCCGTCAGGTCCGCGTTGGCGACACCGCGCACGCCGTCCGTGCCGAAGAGTCGTCCCACTTGTCCTCCTGAGGAAGCGTCAGTATCGAGAGCCGTCGCCGAGGCTGTGCCGGGGCGCAGGACCCGTCCGCGCGGTCGCCGGTCGTACCGCTGGCGGAGCTTGTGATGTGTTCGACGGTCGCGAGGCGAATGCGGCTCCCCAGAACGCCGACCATCCGATCACATTAGCGTTTGAGCACCTTGTGCCGTTATACGCCCACGGCAATGAATAAACGAACGCCCCGGCAGCACTATGGCGTGCCGCCGGGGCGTTCGAGTACGCGCGAGCGCCTGGGATCAGCGCTTGCTGTACTGCGGGGCCTTACGGGCCTTCTTCAGACCGGCCTTCTTGCGCTCGACCGCACGGTCGTCACGCGTGAGGAAGCCGGCCTTCTTCAGCGGGCCGCGGTTGTTGTCCACGTCCGCCTCGTTCAGCGCGCGGGCGACACCGAGACGGAGCGCACCGGCCTGACCGGAGACACCGCCACCCGCGATGCGGGCGATGACGTCGTAACGGTCGTCGAGCTCGAGCACCTTGAAGGGCTCGTTGACTTCCTGCTGGTGCACCTTGTTCGGGAAGTAGTCCTCGAGGGTGCGACCGTTGATCTTCCACTTGCCGGTGCCCGGGACGATCCGGACGCGGGCGATGGCGTTCTTGCGGCGGCCCAGGCCGGCGGCCGGCTGGGGCTCGCCGAAGTGGGAGGCCATGGACTCCGAGGTGTACTCGCCCTCGACGGGCACCTCGGACTCGGTGGTGTAGCTGTCGATGTCAAGCTCTTCGAGCGGCTGCTCGGCAGTGGTCTCGGCCACGATGCTCCTCAGATTCTGTTCAGTCTTAGGGGTGGCCGGAACTACTGCGCGACCTGGGTGATCTCGAACGGCACCGGCTGCTGGGCAGCGTGCGGGTGCTGGTCGCCCGAGTAGACCTTCAGCTTGGAGAGCATCTGACGGCCCAGGGTGTTCTTGGGGAGCATGCCCTTGACGGCCTTCTCGACGGCCTTCTCGGGGTTCTTGTCGAGCAGCTCGTCGTAACGGACGGAGCGCAGACCACCCGGGTAGCCCGAGTGGCGGTACGCCATCTTCTGGGTCCGCTTGTTGCCCGAGAGGTGCACCTTGTCGGCGTTGATGATGATGACGAAGTCACCGGTGTCAACGTGAGGGGCGTAGATCGGCTTGTGCTTGCCGCGCAGGATGGAGGCCGCAGTGGTGGCCAGACGACCCAGGACAACGTCCTGAGCGTCGATGACGTGCCACTGGCGCGTCACATCGCCGGGCTTGGGGCTGTACGTACGCACGGTTCGTAGCCTTCGCTTCTTCAGTGAATGGTCCTGACAAGGTCACCGAAGACGATCACACCAGCCCAGACCGCTCCGCGGTGACGCAAACCGCGCGCTGGTCGCTGGTCATCGGTCCCGGTGGACCGGTGTAAGGGCCCCTCACGTGAGAATGAGCAAGCCACTACACACAACGAACATGCAGGATACCCACCGTCGGCCGGACGGGTCAAAACGAGCCCGTCCGTGGTGGGCTACACCGATTCTACGGCCGGTCGCCCCTTACCGGCGGGCTCACCCCGGCGGGCCCCCGCCGGGTCCCCGTACGCAGTGGTGGGCGACCGTCGCCGCCAGCAGAACCAGCGTGAGGGCGTCCCGGAAAGCGCGGCGGGTGGGCGACTCCAGCCACGGCCAGGTCACCCCGGAAGCTGCGGCACCAGGGCGAGCCAGAACCAGGGCCGCCGCGCCACCGCCCCGGCGTACGGCAGACCGGCGAGCAGCGGCGGCAGGACGACCAGGAGGTAGTGGTTGTAGGAGGGGCGGGAGACCAGGAACGCGGAGAGCATCAGCGCCGCCGACGTCTCCGCCAGCCGCAGGGGCGTCGGGCCCGGCCCGCGCCAGCGCAGATACGCGCACACCACACCGGCGGCGGCCGCGAGCAGGCCCAGCAGCACCGCGAGGGCCTCCGGTACGCCGAGCCGGGGCAGCACCGCCGCCGGCGAGGCCTCGTAGAGCCGCAGGAAGGCGTCGTCGCCGCGCACCAGGAACGGCAGGGTGCGGGTGAGGAAGCCGGTGGGGTCGGGCAGGAACAGCGCCGCCGTCACCGAGGCGGCCGCGGGCACCAGCACCAGCACGGCCAGGGCCCGCCACCGGCGGGCGAACAGGAACAGCAGCGCCATCGGCGCGAGCAACGGCTTCAGCGCCACCGCCACCCCGATGACGGCGCCCGCCGCGACCCACCGGCCCCGGCTCGCCAGCAGCAGGCACAACGGCAGCGCCAGTACGGCCGTCACCGTCCAGTTGCCCAGCCGCACCAGCTGCCCGAACGGCGCGAACCCGGCCGCGAGGCCCAGCAGCCCGAGGGCGGCGAGCCTGCTGCGCAACGGCACCCGGTGCAGCCGCAGGGCACAGGCCCAGCCCAGCGCGAGCGCGGCGACGACCGCCACCGGCACGGCCACGTCGAGCACGGGGCGCGGCAGCAGCGCCTGCGGGGCGGCGGCCACGACCGCGCTGGGAAAATAGAGGAAGTGCCGGTCGTCATACGGCGAACCACCGGCCAGCCAGGTCCGCGCGGCGTCCACGACGATCGCGTTGTCCATGCCTCCGTCCGAGGTCACCAGCACCGTATGCACCGTCAGCGCCCCCAGCACAGCCGCGAGTCCGGCCCACAGACAGCCGTGCGCGGGTCGTACCAACCACCCGGAGATGTCGCTTTTGCCCGTCGCCATGCGCGCAACGCTAGGCCCTGCCGTACCCGTTGACGCGGACCAGCACACCCGTCGGCCCGTCTAAGATGCGCCCCATGAGCTATGGGCAGGGGGACCTCCGCAGCAGTGGGATCCCTGGACACCGAATACCCAGGAGCCCTGGGACGGCGGCGGCGGATCCGGCCGGTCACCCGACTGGGCGGCGCTCGCCGACGCCTCCGAGGCCCGCGCCAAGCGCCGCAGGCTGCTGTTCATAGGCGGCGGCGCCCTGGCGACCGTCGCGATAGGCACAGCCGTGGCGGTCGCCGTCGTCTCGGCGAACGGCAGCAGCGAGGCCTCGCCGGGCGCGTCCTCCCAGCTGCCCGGGATCTCGGATCTGCCGAACCCGACGGGCACGGTCCCGTCGTTCGCCCCGACGAGCGCGCCGCCACCGCTGGACCCGAAGGACTTCGTCGCCAGCGCGAAGAAGGACAAGGCCCCGCTGAGCCCCGACATCCTGTTCCCCGGCACCCAGTTGACGATGGGTGAGACCGTGTACAAGAAGGGCCCGACGGCGGATACGGAGAACTGCGCCTCGGCCGCCAAGGCCACGCTGCCGAAGGTCCTCGACGACAACGACTGCACGCGGCTGATCCGGGTCACCTACACCAAGGACGACATGGCGGTGACGGTCGGCGTGGCCGTCTTCGACACCGAGGCCCAGGCGACGAAGGCCAAGCAGCAGGCGGACAAGAAGAGCGTCGTCAAGTCGCTGTCGGGCGGCGGAGTCGAGGACTTCTGCTCCGGCGCGGTCTGCCGCACCACCACCAACGCCTACGGCCGCTACGCCTACTTCACCGTCGCCGGGTTCACCGCCGGCAAGAACGTGACGGAGAAGGACACCCCGGTCTTCACCACCGGCGACGATCTCCAGGAATTCACCTTCCGCCAGATCCGCCGCCGGGGCGAGGCCCAGGCCTCCGCGGCGGCGAACGAGTAGCGAGCCCGGCTCAGCAGCAGCCGGCCGCCGGCAGGGAGCGCTTGTTGCGGGCCTCCTTGCTGCGGGCCGCGAGCCGGTCGTCGGCCGGGTAGCCGACCTCCTCCAGGGTCAGGCCGTGCGGGCGTACGACATGGACCGCCGAGTCCCGTACGCCCGCCGCCAGCACCTTGCCCGGCCAGGCCGGCGGGCGGTGGCCGTCGCCGACGAACAGCAGCGCGCCGATGAGCGAGCGCACCATGTTGTGGCAGAAGGCGTCGGCGCGGACGGTGGCGGTGACGATCCCGTCGTCACCGCGCTCCAGACTCAGTTCCTGGAGGGTCCGGATGGTGGTGGCGCCCTCCCGCTTCTTGCAGTACGCGGCGAAGTCGTGCTCCCCAGCAGCCGGCGGGCGGCCTCGTTCATGGCGTCGACGTCCAGCGGCCAGTCGTGCCACAGGACGTGCCCGCGCAGCAGCGGGTCCACCCCGCCCGGGTTGTCGGTGACGCGGTAGGCGTAGCGCCGCCAGATCGCGGAGAACCGGGCGTTGAACCCGTCGGGTGCCTCCCGCAGCGCCCACACCCTCACGTCCCTCGGCAGCCGGCCCGCGAGCCGCTTCAGCAGCTTGGTGTGGTGCTCGGCCCACACCTCCCGGGGCAGATCGACATGCGCGACCTGGCCGCGCGCGTGCACCCCGGCGTCGGTCCGCCCCGCCACGGTCAGCTCGTACGTCGTCCCCCGGACCGCGTCACGGTCCGCAGGGCGTCCTCGATCTCGCCCTGCACGGTCCGCCGCCCCCGGCCTGCTTGGCCCACCCGGAGAACTCGCTCCCGTCATAGGACAGATCAAGCCGCACACGTACGAACCCGGCCTCAACTTCGTCACTCACACGAAGATCCTCTCAGACACACGAAAGCGGGCCCGCTCCTCGAAAGGAACGGGCCCGCAACAACGCCCGGAAGGGGCGCGGGGAACCGCGCGACCAGCCACGACAGAGCCGCAGCCGCACACCGCACAGCCCCCGGCAGAACGCTTACGCGTCCTTCGACTCCTCGGCCGGAGCGGCCTCGGCGGCCTCGACGGCCTCGTCGGACTTGGCCTCGACGGCCTCGTCCTTCTTGAGGGCGTCTTCCTTGACCGCACGCTTCGTCGCGGCCTCGGCCTCGCCGGTCGCCTGCTGCGCGACCGTCAGCGCCTCGACCAGCTCGATGACGGCCATGGGCGCGTTGTCGCCCCGGCGGTTACCGATCTTGGTGATGCGGGTGTAGCCACCGGGACGGTTCTCGTAGCGCGGGCCGATCTCGGTGAAGAGCGTGTGGACGATGCTCTTGTCCGTGATCACCTGGAGCACCTGACGGCGGTTGTGAAGGTCGCCCTTCTTCGCCTTGGTGACCAGACGCTCGGCGTACGGACGCAGCTTGCGCGCCTTCGCCTCGGTGGTGGTGATGCGACCGTGCTCGAACAGCGCCTTCGCGAGGTTCGCGAGGAGGAGCTTCTCGTGCGCGGCGCTGCCGCCCATACGGGCACCCTTGCTGGGCCTCGGCATGGTGTTTCTCCTAGGTGTCTGCCCCGGCCGTATCAGGTACCGGAGTCAGTATCCGAGCAGACGGTTGCCTGTCGGAGACCCGCGCCCCATGGGGGCGCGGGGAACTGCGCGACCAGCCGCGGCCGGCCGGCAGCCGGATCAGTACTGCTCGGTCTCCACGAAGCCCGCGTCCGCGTCGTCGTCCGCGCCGAACGCGTCCGCGGCAGCGGTGGGGTCGAATCCGGGCGGGCTGTCCTTGAGCGCGAGGCCCATGCCGGCCAGCTTCGCCTTGACCTCGTCGATCGACTTCGCACCGAAGTTGCGGATGTCGAGGAGATCGGCCTCGGAGCGGGCGACCAGCTCACCCACGGAGTGGATGCCCTCACGCTTGAGGCAGTTGTACGACCGAACGGTGAGCTCGAGCTCCTCGATCGGCAGCGCCAGATCGGCGGCGAGGGCGGCGTCCGTGGGGACGGGCCCATGTCGATGCCCTCGGCGTCGATGTTCAGCTCGCGGGCGAGACCGAACAGCTCGACCAGGGTCTTACCGGCGGAGGCCATGGCGTCACGCGGACGCATCGCCTGCTTGGTCTCGACGTCGACGATCAGCTTGTCGAAGTCGGTGCGCTGCTCGACACGGGTCGCCTCGACCTTGTAGGTGACCTTGAGAACCGGCGAGTAGATCGAGTCGACCGGGATACGGCCGATCTCCTGGCCCACCTGCTTGTTCTGCACGGCGGAGACGTAGCCGCGACCGCGCTCGACGGTCAGCTCCATCTCCAGCTTGCCCTTGCCGTTGAGCGTGGCGAGGACGAGGTCGGGGTTGTGCACCTCGACACCGGCCGGGGGCGCGATGTCGGCGGCGGTGACCAGACCCGGGCCCTGCTTGCGCAGGTACATCACGACGGGCTCGTCGTGCTCCGAGGAGACGACCAGCTGCTTGATGTTGAGGATCAGGTCGGTGACGTCCTCCTTGACGCCCGGCACGGTGGTGAACTCGTGCAGGACGCCGTCGACGCGGATGCTGGTGACAGCGGCACCGGGGATCGACGACAGGAGAGTACGGCGGAGGAGTTGCCGAGGGTGTAACCGAAGCCCGGCTCCAGCGGCTCGATCACGAACCGGGAGCGGAATTCGTCGACGACCTCTTCGGTCAACGAGGGACGCTGAGCGATCAGCATGTTGGTGATCCTTCAGTCAGGGGCGCCCGCTATTTGACGCCCGACTCGGTACTGCAAGGGTACGGGCGATACGACCCGAAAGAGTCGTACCGCCCGAGAACCCGGATGAAGCGGGTGAAGCGAGATCGCACGCGACGGCGCGGTCACCCCCGCGTCGGCGGGGACGGCCGCGTCTCAGCGCGAATCAGACGCGACGGCGCTTCGGGGGCGGCAGCCGTTGTGCGGGGTCGGGGTGACGTCCTGGATGGAGCCGACCTCGAGGCCCGTGGCCTGGAGGAGCGGATCGCGGTCTCACGACCGGAGCCCGGGCCCTTGACGAACACGTCGACCTTGCGCATGCCGTGCTCCTGGGCGCGGCGGGCAGCCGACTCGGCGGCCATCTGCGCGGCGAACGGCGTGGACTTCCGGGAGCCCTTGAAGCCGACGTGGCCGGCGGAGGCCCAGGAGATCACGTTGCCGGACGGGTCCGTGATCGACACGATGGTGTTGTTGAACGTGCTCTTGATGTGCGCGTGGCCGTGAGCGACGTTCTTCTTTTCCTTGCGGCGCACCTTCTTGGCAGCGCCCTGACGACCCTTGGGGGCATCTGTTACTCCTACGGGAGGTGGTCGGTCCTACAGCGAAGACCGCTGGACGGTGAAGTCCGCTGTGGACTACTTCTTGCCCGGCTTCTTCTTGCCGGCGATGGCGCGACGCGGGCCCTTGCGGGTACGCGCGTTGGTGCTGGTGCGCTGACCGCGGACGGGCAGACCGCGACGGTGACGGAGACCCTGGTAGGTACCGATCTCGACCTTGCGGCGGATGTCGGCCTGGATCTCGCGACGGAGGTCACCCTCGGTCTTGATGTTGTTGTCCACGAACTCACGGATCGCGACGAGCTGCTCCTCGGAGAGGTCGCGAACGCGGGTGTTCGGGTCGACGCCGGTGGCGGCCAGCGTCTGCTGCGAAAGGGTCCGGCCGATGCCGAACACGTAGGTGAGGGCGATCTCCACGCGCTTTTCGCGCGGAATGTCAACACCGGAAACGCGTGCCATTCAATGGCTCCAGTTGATTGTCGGAGGTCTTCCACAGGACCGGATCCCAGTCCGCCGTACCAGGTACGGACCGGGTCCCCGGCCTCCGAGCCGGGGGTGTCGAGCCGGTTCGGCTCGGGACCTGCGTAGGAACGTGCTGTTGCTCGCGTCGCGCGAAGTTCTGCGGAAAGTCGCAGAGGGTCGATCGTGCTGCGGTCAGCCCTGGCGCTGCTTGTGGCGCGGGTTCTCGCAGATGACCATGACCCGGCCGTGACGGCGGATCACCCTGCACTTGTCGCAGATCTTCTTGACGCTCGGCTTGACCTTCATGGGTGTGAGGTTCTCCGGGTCAGTGCCATCGCCCCGGCGGGCCGGGGTGGGGGCAAGATCTACTTGTACCGGTAGACGATCCGGCCACGCGTCAGGTCGTACGGAGACAACTCCACCACGACCCGGTCGTCAGGGAGGATGCGGATGTAGTGCATACGCATCTTGCCGCTGATGTGTGCCAGGACCTGGTGGCCGTTCTGGAGCTCGACCTTGAACATGGCGTTCGGAAGAGACTCGACGACAGTGCCCTCGATCTCGATGGCACCTTGCTTCTTGGCCACGCTTCGCCCTTCGAATCGACTACCTTGATCGACTCTGGCGTGCACCGTGAGTCATACATGCAGACATGCGGGTGCACAAGAGCCGACGAGTCAGTCTACGTCAGGGCCCCCGGAAACACGAATCGAGAAATCCTGCCCCACCCTCGAGATCCTTAACCAACCGGATCGGCGCCCATCCGCGGCCGGCCGTCAGGCCGGCGGGTCCGGGGCCGCCGTGATGCCCGGCTCCGCGAGCTTCCCTTGCCGCCGCCCCGATCCTTGACGGCCTCCGGCCGACGGGCCCGCCGCGGGCCGGATGTCAGGCCAGCGGGTCGGGCGCCGCCGTGATGCCCAGCTCCGCGAGCTTCGCCTTGCCGCCGTCGGGGGCGGTGAGGACCAGGGGCCCTGGTCGGTGAGGGCGACGGAGTGCTCCCAGTGGGAGGACCAGGTGCCGTCGGTGGTGATGACGGTCCAGTCGTCGGAGAGGACCTCCGTCTTCGGGGTGCCCAGGGAGACCATCGGCTCGATGGCCAGGCAGAAGCCCGGGACCAGCTTGGGGCCCTTGCCGCGCTTGCGCTCGACGTAGTTCAGCAGGTGCGGGTCCATGTGCATCTCGGTGCCGATGCCGTGGCCGCCGTAGTCCTCGACGATCCCGTACTTGCCGCCGCCCGGCTTCGGCTGGCGGCGGATGTACGTCTCGACGGCGCGGGAGATGTCGACGAGCCGGTTGCCCAGCTTCATGGCCGCGATGCCGGCCCACATCGACTCCTCGGTCACCCGGGACAGCTCGACCAGCTCGGGCGAGTGCCCGGAGCCGACGAACGCGGTGTACGCGGCGTCGCCGTGCCAGCCGTCGATGATCGCGCCGCAGTCGATGGAGATGATGTCGCCGTCCTTGAGGACGACGTCGTCGGAGGGATGCCGTGGACGACGACCTCGTTCACCGAGGTGCAGATCGTCGCGGGGAAACCGCCGTAGCCCAGGAAGTTCGGCTTGGCGTCGTGCTCCGCGAGCACCTTGCGGGCGACCTGGTCCAGATCCTTCGTGGTGGCCCCGGGCACGGCCGCCTCACGGGTGGCCGCGTGAATGGCGGCAACGACCAGCCCCGCCTCACGCATCTTGGCGATCTGCTCAGGGCTCTTGATCTGCACCATGGGGACGACGGCCTTCCTGGACCAGGGGTAACGAACGCTTACCACGATAACCGCGGCACGGGAGCACGAGGGGGCCTGGGGCGCCCGCCCCGCCCTGCGCGGGGGCCTGGGGCGCCGGCCCCCGCTCTCGACGGGGCCTGAGGCTCCGCTCCCCGCCCTCCGCGGGGGGCCTGGGGCGCCGGCCCCCGCTCTCCGCGGGCAATCGTGCCGCAGGGCGATGGGGGTACCTCCCGCTCGAGCGAAGCCGAGAGTGGGGAGGGTGGGCGCGACGGCACCCCGTCGTCGCAGGGCCGCGCGACCCACCCCCGCCCAGCCACCACACCGGGCACCCGCCCGACCCCACCCTCAAGCAACAGCCGCGGCCCCTTACACAAAGGAACCGCGGCCGTCACCGACGTACAGAGAACTACTTACCGCTCAACGCCTCCAGCGCCCGCCCGGTGACCTCGTCGACCGGCCCCATCGCCGAGATGGTGACAACCAACCCCTGCGCCCGGTAGTAGTCGATGATCGGCTCGGTCTGCGTGTGGTAGACCTCCAGCCGCTTCCGCACCGTCGACTCGGAGTCGTCGTCCCGCTGGTACAGCTCACCGCCGCAGACGTCGCAGACGCCCTCCTGCTTCGGCGGGCTGTACGTCACATGGAACACATGCGCGGAATCCTTGCGGCAGACCCGCCGCCCGGCGATCCGCTTGACGACCTCGTCCTCGGGCGCTTCCAGATCGAGCACCGCGTCCAGCTTGATGCCCTCGGTCTGCAGCAGCTCGTCCAGCGCGCCGGCCTGCGACACATTGCGCGGGAAGCCGTCCAGCAGGAAACCGCCCTCGGCGTCGGGCTGCTCCATGCGGTCTTTGGCCATGCCGATCGTGACCTCGTCGGGGACGAGATTGCCCGCTTCGATATAGGACTTCGCGAGCTTGCCCAGCTCGGTCTGCCGACTGATATTGGCGCGGAACAGGTCGCCCGTGGAGATGTGCGGGATGCGCAGTTTCTCGGCAAGGCGGGTGGCCTGCGTGCCTTTACCGGCACCCGGCGGCCCGACGAGGACGATTCGCATCAGCGGAGGAACCCTTCGTAATTGCGCTGCTGGAGCTGGCTCTCAATCTGCTTCACCGTTTCAAGACCGACACCCACGATGATCAGGATGCTCGTCCCGCCGAACGGGAAGTTCTGGTTTGCCCCGAAACCAACCAACGCCATCGTCGGTACGAGAGCGATCAGACCCAAGTACAGCGAACCCGGCCAGGTGATCCGGTTGAGTACGTAACTGAGGTACTCAGCGGTCGGTCGGCCAGCCCGGATGCCCGGGATGAAGCCACCATACTTCTTCATGTTGTCCGCGACTTCCTCGGGGTTGAAGGAGATCGCCACGTAGAAGAACGCGAAGAACACGATGAGCAAGAAGTAAAGGCTCACGTAAATCGGGTGGTCACCGCGGACGAGGTGCGCCTCGATCCACGTCTTCCATCCGGAGGTTCCACTGGAGAACTGCGCGATCAGCGCAGGGATGTACAGCAGCGACGAGGCGAAGATGACGGGGATCACACCCGCCTGGTTCACCTTCAGCGGGATGTAGGTCGACGTGCCGCCGTAGGAGCGGCGGCCGATCATGCGCTTGGCGTACTGGACGGGGATCCGGCGCTGGGCCTGCTCGACGAAGACGACCAGACCGACCATGACCAGACCGACGGCGATGACGGTGCCGAACTCGATCCAGCCGTCCGCGAGGCTGCCCTGCTCCTTGATCGCCCACAGGGCGGAGGGAAGGTCGCGGCGATCGAGATGAACATCAGGATCGACATGCCGTTGCCGATACCGCGGTCGGTGATGAGCTCACCGAGCCACATGACGACGGCCGTACCGGCGGTCATGGTGACGACCATGGTGATGGTCACGAAGATCGACTGGTCCGGGACGATCTGGCTCGCGACCGGGCAGCCCTGGAACAGGGCGCCACTGCGGGCGGTGGCCACCAGGCCGGTGCCCTGGAGGATGGCCAGCGCGACCGTCAGATACCGGGTGTACTGCGTGATCTTCGCCGTACCGGCCTGGCCCTCCTTCTTGAGGGCTTCCAGACGGGGATCACCACGGTCAGCAGCTGCAGGATGATGCTCGCCGTGATGTACGGCATGATGCCGAGCGCGAAGACCGTGATCTGCAGCAGCGCTCCGCCGCTGAACATGTTGACGAGACCGAACAGGCCCTGGTTGGCCTGGGCGTTGTCGATACAGGTCTGGACGTTCCGGTAGTCGACGCCCGGGATCGGGATGTGCGTACCGACCCGGTACACCACGATGATGCCGAGCGTGAAGAGCAGCTTCTTGCGCAGGTCGGGCGTCTTGAACGCCCGGGCGAACGCGGTGAGCACGGTGCCTCCTGCGACCCCCGCGCGACTGCGTCAAGGGTGACGGTTTTGAGATTCCGACTAAGGACGAATACGTAACGGACAACTGCCGCCGTAAGTGCCCCGTATGAGGCACCCGAGGTACATGGGCAGCCAGGCCACCTTACCGGCGACACCGCCACCCTAGGAACGACCAACCGGGGATACCCCTTTGTGGGTATCCCCGGTCGGGATCGCTCTACGTCATCGAGACACCTGAAGAAGTCAGACGAGCTCGGTGACGGTACCGCCGGCGGCGGTGATCTTCTCCTTGGCGGAGCCGGAGACGGCGTCGACCGTCACCTGCAGCGCCACGGAGATCTCGCCCTGGCCCAGGACCTTGACGAGGCTGTTCTTGCGCACGGCACCCTTGGCGACCAGGTCCTCGACCGTGACCTCTCCACCCTCGGGGTAGAGGAGGCGAGCTTGTCCAGGTTCACGACCTGGAACTCGGTCTTGAACGGGTTCTTGAAGCCCTTGAGCTTCGGGAGACGCATGTGGAGCGGCATCTGGCCACCCTCGAAGCGCTCCGGAACCTGGTAACGGGCCTTGGTGCCCTTCGTACCACGACCGGCCGTCTTACCCTTCGACGCCTCACCACGACCGACACGGGTCTTCGCGGTCTTGGCGCCGGGGGCGGGACGGAGGTTGTGGATCTTGAGCGGGTTGTTCTCCGCCATGATCAGTCGACCTCCTCGACCGACACGAGGTGGCGGACGGTGTGCACCATTCCGCGGAACTCGGGGCGGTCCTCCTTGACGACCACGTCGTTGACCTTCTTCAGGCCAAGCGAACGCAGAGTGTCACGGTGGTTCTGCTTGCTGCCGATGTAGGACTTGACCTGCGTAATCTTGAGCTGCGCCATGATTACGCACCCGCCCCGGCACGTGCACGGAGAAGAGCCGCGGGGGCGACGTCCTCGAGCGGCAGACCGCGGCGGGCCGCGATCTCCTCGGGACGCTGCAGGCCCTTGAGGGCCGCCACGGTCGCGTGCACGATGTTGATCTGGTTGTCGGAGCCGAGCGACTTCGACAGCACATCGTGGATACCGGCGCACTCGAGCACGGCGCGCACCGGACCACCGGCGATCACACCGGTACCGGGCGACGCGGGCTTGAGCAGCACGACGCCGGCAGCCTTCTCACCCTGGATGGGGTGCGGGATGGTGCCCTGGATGCGGGGGACCTTGAAGAAGTGCTTCTTGGCCTCCTCAACACCCTTGGCGATGGCGGCCGGCACCTCCTTGGCCTTGCCGTATCCGACACCCACGGTGCCGTCACCGTCGCCCACCACGACCAGCGCGGTGAAGCTGAAGCGACGACCACCCTTCACAACCTTGGCGACGCGGTTGATCGCGACAACGCGCTCAACGTACGCGGTCTTCTCGGCGGCAGCTGCGCCGCCGTCACGGCCCTTCCGGTCCCGCCGCTCGCCGCCACCGGCACCGCCACCGCGGCGCTGGGGTCCAGCCATTGGAATTACCTCTCTGTTTCCGCTAGCTCGGAACCGGCTCAGAACTTCAGGCCGGCTTCGCGGGCGGCGTCCGCCAGGGCGGCGATGCGCCCGGCGTACTGGTTACCACCACGGTCGAACACGACGGCCTCGACACCGGCGGCCTTGGCGCGCTCAGCGACCAGGGCCCCGACCTGCTTGGCCTGCGCGGACTTGTCGCCCTCGCCGCTCCTGACCGAGGCGTCCAGCGTGGACGCCGACGCCAGGGTGTGACCCTTCAGGTCGTCGATCACCTGCGCCACGATGTGGCGGTTGGAGCGGGTCACGACCAGGCGAGGACGCTCGGCGGTACCGGCGACCTTCTTGCGGATCCGGATGTGACGACGCTTGATAGCAGCACGCTTGTAGGCGTCGCCCTTGAGGATCTTCTGCCCGTATGCCATGGCTTACTTACCCGCCTTTCCGACCTTGCGGCGGATGACTTCGCCCTCGTACTTGACACCCTTGGCCTTGTACGGGTCGGGCTTGCGCAGCTTGCGGATGTTCGCCGCAACCTCGCCGACCTTCTGCTTGTCGATGCCCTCGACCGAGAAGTGCGTCGGGTTCTCGACCTTGAAGGTGATGCCCTCGGGGGCCTCCACCGTGATCGAGTGGCTGTAACCGAGGGAGAACTCCAGGTTCGAACCCTTGGCGAGCACGCGGTAACCGACACCGCTGATCTCGAGCTTCTTCACGTAACCCTGGGTCACGCCGGTGATCATGTTCGCCACCAGCGTGCGGGACAGGCCGTGCAGGGCCTTGTTCTGACGCTCGTCGTTGGGGCGGGTGACGTTCAGCACGCCGTCCTCACCCTTGGCGATCTCGATCGGCGCCACGACGTGTGGGTCAGCGTGCCCTTGGGGCCCTTGACCGCGACCGTACGGCCGTCGATGGTGACGTCCACGCCGGCGGGAACCGCGATGGGGAGCTTGCCGATGCGCGACATAGCTGTTTCCTCCGTTCCCTTCCGCTACCAGACGTAGGCGAGGACTTCCCCACCCACGCCCTTCTTGCCGGCCTGCTGTCCAGTGAGGAGCCCGTGCGACGTGGAGATGATCGCCACGCCGAGGCCGCCGAGCACCTTCGGCAGGTTGGTGGACTTCGCGTACACCCGGAGACCGGGCTTGGAGATCCGCTTGATGCCCGCGATGGAGCGCTCACGGTTCGGGCCGAACTTCAGCTCGAGGACGAGGTTCTTGCCGACCTCGGCGTCCTCGGTCTTCCAGCCCGTGATGAAGCCCTCCTGCTGGAGGATCTCCGCGATGTGCGACTTGATCTTCGAGTGCGGCATCGCCACGGTGTCGTGGTACGCCGAGTTCGCGTTCCGCAGACGCGTGAGCATGTCTGCGATCGGATCAGTCATGGTCATGAATTGGCCTTCGGCCTCTCTCGCCGTGGTTTCCTGGTGCGCCATCCCTCTCCCCGATCCGAGACGGGACGGGTGCGGCGCGGTGGACCTACGGCGTAGTAAGTCGTCTAGGCACGGCAGGTGCCCAACCCCGCAAGCCTAAGCCATACGGAGCGGGCCTCCCGCCGTTCCCATTGCTTACCGAGAGCCCTGGGAGTCCGGAATTACCGGATTACCAGGAGCTCTTGGTCACGCCCGGCAGCTCGCCACGGTGAGCCATCTCACGAAGGCACACGCGGCACAGGCCGAACTTGCGGTACACGGAGTGCGGACGACCGCAGCGCTGGCAGCGGGTGTAGCCGCGCACTCGAACTTGGGCTTGCGAGCAGCCTTCGCGATGAGAGCCTTCTTCGCCATCTCGCTCACGCCTCCTTGAACGGGAAGCCGAGGTGACGGAGAAGGGCACGGCCCTCTTCGTCGTTGGTCGCCGTGGTGACCACGGTGATGTCCATACCCCGGACACGGTCGATCTTGTCCTGGTCGATCTCGTGGAACATGACCTGCTCCGTGAGACCGAAGGTGTAGTTGCCACGGCCGTCGAACTGCTTGGGGGACAGACCGCGGAAGTCGCGGATGCGCGGCAGCGCGAGCGACAGGGTGCGGTCCAGGAACTCCCACATGCGGTCGCCGCGGAGCGTGACGTGCGCACCGATCGGCTGGCCCTCACGCAGCTTGAACTGCGCGATGGACTTGCGGGCCTTGGTGACGGCCGGCTTCTGACCGGTGATCGTGGTGAGGTCGCGGATGGCGCCCTCGATCAGCTTGAGTCGCGGGCGGCGTCGCCCACACCCATGTTGACCACGATCTTGACGAGGCCGGGAACCTGCATGACGTTCTCGTAGGAGAACTGCTCAAGCAGCTTGCCCGCGATCTCCTCGCGGTACTTCGTCTTCAGACGCGGAGTGGTGGTGGTCGTCATCAGATGTCCTCACCCGTCCGCTTGGCAACGCGGATCTTGTTGCCGTCGTCGTCGAAGCGGTAACCGACGCGCGTGACGACCTTCTTGCCGTCCTTCTCCACGACCAGCTGGACGTTGGAGACATGGACCAGGGCTTCGGTGGTCACGATGCCGCCGGCCTGCGAACCGCCGGCGGTCGGGCCGGCCTTGGTGTGCTTCTTGACCCGGTTGACACCCTCGACCAGAACACGGTCCTCACGGGGAAGGCCGCGATGACCTTGCCCTGCTTGCCCTTGTCCTTGCCGGTGATGACCTGGACCAGGTCACCCTTCTTGATCTTCATGCTCACAGCACCTCCGGCGCGAGGAGATGATCTTCATGAACTTCTTCTCGCGCAGCTCACGGCCCACGGGGCCGAAGATACGGGTGCCACGAGGGTCGCCGTCGTTCTTCAGAATGACGGCGGCGTTCTCGTCGAAGCGGATGTACGAGCCGTCCGGACGGCGGCGCTCCTTGACGGTGCGAACGATGACCGCCTTGATGACGTCACCCTTCTTCACGTTGCCACCGGGGATCGCGTCCTTGACGGTGGCGACGATGACGTCACCGATGCCCGCGTAGCGGCGACCGGAGCCACCGAGCACACGGATGCAAAGGATTTCCTTCGCACCAGTGTTGTCGGCGACACGCAGTCGCGACTCCTGCTGGATCACGTCTATCTCCTGTTTGTCTGCCGGTTCCCCGGGGGCCGATCAGGATCGGCCCCGGAGCCTGGCGGAACTGTCCTGCGGGGAATGCCCCGCGGGAACGTACTTGTGGGAACTCCCTTGCGGGAATTACCTACTTGGCCTTCTCGAGGATCTCGACGATGCGCCAGTGCTTCGTCGCGGACAGCGGCCGGGTCTCCATCAGGAGGACACGGTCGCCGACGCCGGCGGCGTTCTGCTCGTCGTGGGCCTTGAGCTTGCTCGTGCTGCGGATGACCTTCCCGTACAGCGCGTGCTTCTTGCGGTCCTCGACGGCGACGACGACGGTCTTGTCCATCTTGTCGCTGACGACGATGCCCTCGCGGGTCTTGCGGTCGCCACGGACCTCGGGGTTGGTCTCAGTCACGTTGTTCTCGCTCATCAGGCGTTCTCCACCGTCTCGATGCCCAGCTCACGCTCGCGCATCAGGGTGTAGATCCGCGCGATGTCCTTGCGGACCGCCTTCAGACGGCCATGGTTCTCGAGCTGTCCGGTCGCCGCCTGGAAGCGGAGGTTGAACAGTTCTTCCTTGGCCTCGCGGAGCTTCCCAAGAAGCTCCTCGTTGCCCAGCTCGCGCAGCTCGGACGCCTTGGTACCGGCCGACATCACGCTTCACCTGCCTCGCGCTTGACGATCCGGCACTTCATCGGCAGCTTGTGGGCCGCACGAGTCAGCGCCTCACGGGCGATCTTCTCGTTGGGGTAGGACAGCTCGAACATGACCCGACCCGGGTGCACGTTCGCGATCCACCACTCCGGAGAACCCTTACCGGAACCCATGCGGGTCTCGGCGGGCTTCTTCGTGAGCGGGCGGTCCAGGTAGATGTTGATCCAGACCTTGCCGCCACGCTTGATGTGGCGGGTCATCGCGATACGGGCCGCCTCGATCTGGCGGTTGGTCACGTACGCCGGCGTGACGGCCTGGATGCCGTACTCGCCGAACGCGACCGTCGTACCACCCTTGGCCATGCCGCGGCGCTTGGGGTGGTGCTGCTTGCGGTGCTTGACCCTACGGGGGATCAGCATGTCGGTCAGGCCTCCGTTCCGGTGCTCTCAGCCGGAGCGGCAGCCGGAGCCTCGGCCTTGGGGGCCTCGGCAGCGGCAGCCTGCTGCGGCTTACGGCCGCGACCGCCACGCTCGCCACCGCGGCCACCACGGGCCGGGCGGTCGGCGCCACCGCGGGCCGGGCGGTTACCCGCACGGGCAGCGGCGTTCTCGGCGCGGACCTCGGCGATGTTCTTGACGTCGCCCTTGTAGATCCAGACCTTCACACCGATACGGCCGAAGGTCGTCTTGGCCTCGAAGAAGCCGTAGTCCACGTTCGCGCGGAGCGTGTGCAGGGCACACGGCCCTCGCGGTAGAACTCCGAGCGGGACATCTCGGCGCCGCCGAGGCGGCCACCGCACTGGATCTTGATGCCCTTGGCGCCGGCCTTCATCGCCGACTGCATGCTCTTACGCATGGCACGGCGGAAGGAGACGCGGGAGGAGAGCTGCTCGGCGACGGCCTGAGCGACCAGCTGGGCATCCGTCTCGGGGTTCTTGACCTCGAGGATGTTCAGCTGGACCTGCTTGCCCGTGAGCTTCTCGAGGTCACCGCGGATGCGGTCGGCCTCGGCGCCGCGGCGGCCGATGACGATGCCCGGACGAGCCGTGTGGATGTCCACGCGGACGCGGTCACGGGTGCGCTCGATCTCGACCTTGGAGATGCCGGCGCGCTCCATGCCGGACGTCATCATCCGACGGATGGCGACGTCTTCCTTGACGTAGTCCTTGTACAGCTTGTCGGCGTACCAGCGCGACTTGAAGTCGGTGGTGATGCCGAGCCGGAACCCGTGCGGGTTTACCTTCTGGCCCATTACCGGGTTCCTTCCTTGCTGCTGACGACCACGGTGATGTGGCTGGTCCGCTTGCGGATCCGGTAGGCACGGCCCTGGGCGCGCGGCCGGAACCGCTTCAGGGTCGGACCCTCGTCGACGTACGCCTCGGAGATGTAGAGGCTGTCGGCGTCGGTGTGGTCGTAGTTGTGCGCGGCGTTGGCAATGGCGCTGTCCAGCACCTTGCCCACCGGCACGCTCGCGGCCTGCGGGGCGAAACGCAGGACCGCCTGAGCCTCCGTGGCATCCATGCCACGGATGAGGTCCACCACGCGGCGGGCCTTCATGGGCGTGACGCGGATGTACCGCGCCTGGGCCCTGGCTTCCATGGTTGTCCCTTCAGTGTCTGTCATTGGTCATTCCACCCCGCCGACTAGCGGCGCTTGGACTTCCGGTCGTCCTTCACGTGACCCCGGAAGGTGCGAGTCGGCGAGAACTCGCCGAGCTTGTGGCCGACCATGGACTCGGTGACAAACACCGGGATGTGGGTCTTGCCGTTGTGCACCGCGATCGTGTGGCCGAGCATCGCCGGGACGATCATCGAGCGACGGGACCAGGTCTTGATGACGTTCTTGGTGCCGGCTTCGTTCTGGACGTCCACCTTCTTGATCAGGTGGTCGTCGACGAAGGGCCCCTTCTTCAGACTACGAGGCATCTCAACCCGTCCTTAGCGCTTCTTGTTCGTCTTGCGGCGGCGGACGATGTACTTGTTCGACGCCTTCTTGGGCGAACGAGTACGGCCTTCCTTCTGGCCCCAGGGGGACACGGGGTGACGACCACCGGAGGTCCGGCCTTCACCACCACCGTGCGGGTGGTCCACCGGGTTCATGACCACACCGCGGACGCTCGGGCGAACGCCCAGCCACCGCTTGCGGCCCGCCTTGCCCCAGTTGATGTTGCTCTGCTCGGCGTTGCCGACCTCGCCGACCGTGGCGCGGCAGCGCTGGTCGACCAGGCGGATCTCTCCGGACGGCATGCGGAGGTGGGCCATGGTGCCCTCCTTCGCGAGCAGCTGCACGGAGGCGCCGGCGGAGCGGGCGAACTTGGCGCCGCCACCGGGACGGAGCTCGATCGCGTGGATCGTGGTACCGACCGGGATGTTGCGGAGGGCCAGGTTGTTGCCCGGCTTGATGTCGGCCCCGGGACCGTTCTCCACGCGGTCGCCCTGCTGCAGGTTGCGCGGGGCGAGGATGTAGCGCTTCTCGCCGTCGGCGTAGTGCAGCAGCGCGATGCGCGCGGTGCGGTTGGGGTCGTACTCGATGTGCGCGACCTTCGCCGGCACGCCGTCCTTGTCGTGACGACGGAAGTCGATCACGCGGAAGGCGCGCTTGTGTCCGCCACCCTGGTGGCGAACGGTCCACGACCGGAATTGTTACGGCCGCCCTTGCTGTGCAGGGGACGGACCAGCGACTTCTCCGGCGTGGACCGCGTGACCTCGACGAAGTCGGCGACGCTGGAGCCACGACGGCCCGGAGTCGTCGGCTTGTACTTGCGGATACCCATTTCTCAGTCCTCGTCCGATATCGAACGATCCTGACCGCTTACGCGGTCGGACCGCCGAAGATGTCGATACGGTCGCCCTCAGCGAGGGTCACGATCGCGCGCTTGGTCGCCGCGCGCTGGCCGAAGCCGGTGCGGGTGCGCTTGCGCTTACCGATGCGGTTGATCGTGTTGACCCCGGTGACCTTGACCTCGAAGACCGCCTGGACGGCCTCCTTGATCTGGGTCTTGTTGGAGCCCGGCGCGACGATGAACGTGTACTTGTTCTCGTCGATGAGCGCGTAGCTCTTCTCGGACACGACCGGCTTCAGCAGGACGTCACGGGGTCCGTGAACGCCTTGCTCGCCGGGGTGATGACGGTGTTCTTGCCTTCGGCCTCGTGGCGGCGCGCCTTGGCGACGCGAGCGGCCTTGGCCGCCTTGGCGGCCTTCGAGGCGATCGAGGGGTGACGGGCAGCCATCAGACCTCGCTCCCTTCGTTGTCGTTGGCCTTGTTCGGGCCGGCGACGAAGGACTCGAAAGCGGCCTGGGTGAAGACCACGTCGTCCGAGACGAGAACGTCGTACGTGTTCAGCTGGCCCGGCTCCAGGATGTGGACCTGGGGCAGGTTGCGGGCGGACAGCCACGCGGCCTCGTCGGCGCGGTCGACGACCAGGAGCAGGTTCTTGCGCTCCGAGATCTTGCCGAACAGCGACTTGGCGGCCTTCGTGGAGGGTCTCGCCCGCGATCACGCCGGAGACGACGTGAATGCGGTTGTGGCGCGCCCGGTCGGTGAGGGCGTGACGCAGAGCGGCAGCCTTCATCTTCTTGGGGGTGCGCTGCGAGTAGTCGCGCGGCACGGGACCGTGCACGACGCCACCACCGGCGAACTGCGGCGCGCGGGTCGAGCCCTGACGGGCGCGGCCGGTGCCCTTCTGGCGGTAAGGCTTCTTGCCACCACCACGGACTTCGCCACGGCGCTTGGTCTTGTGCGTGCCCTGACGGGCAGCGGCGTTCTGCGCGACGACGACCTGGTGGATCAGCGGGATGCTGATCTTCTCCACGCCGAAGATCTCCGCGGGGAGCTCGACGCTACCGGTCTTCTCGCCCGCAGGCGAAAGGATGTCAACAGTGCTCATCGGTTACCTCAGGCCCCTTGGCCGCGGTGCGGACCAGGACGAGGCCGCCGTTCGGACCGGGAACCGCGCCCTTGATGAGCAGCAGACCCTTCTCCGCGTCAACGGCGTGGACGGTCAGGTTCTGGGTGGTGACCCGCTCGTTGCCCATACGACCCGCCATACGGAGGCCCTTGAACACGCGGCCCGGGGTGGCGCAGCCACCGATGGAGCCGGGCGAGCGGTGCTTGCGCTGGGTGCCGTGACCGGCGCCGAGGCCCTTGAAGTTGTGACGCTTCATGACGCCGGCGAAGCCCTTGCCCTTGCTCTTGCCGGTGACGTCGACCTTCACGCCGGACTCGAACACCTCGGCGGTGACTTCCTGGCCCAGCGTGTACTCGGAGGCGTCCGCGGTGCGGATCTCGACGAGGTGACGGCGGGGGTGACGTCGGCCTTGGCGAAGTGACCCTTGAGGGCTTGTTCACCTTGCGCGGGTCGATCTCGCCGAAGGCGATCTGGACCGACTCGTAGCCGTCGACATCGTTCGTACGGACCTGGGTGACGACGTTGGGGCCGGCCTTGACGACGGTGACCGGAACAACACGGTTGTTCTCGTCCCACACCTGCGTCATGCCGAGCTTCTCGCCCAGGATGCCCTTGATCTGCTTGCTCATCTTCAGATCACCGGCCTTCAGAGCTTGATCTCGATGTCGACACCGGCCGGGAGGTCGAGTCGCATCAGAGAGTCAACGGTCTTGGGGGTCGGGTCGAGGATGTCGATCAGGCGCTTGTGCGTGCGCATCTCGAAGTGCTCGCGCGAGTCCTTGTACTTGTGCGGCGACTTGATGACGCAGTACACGTTCTTCTCAGTGGGCAGCGGCACCGGGCCCGCGACCGACGCACCAGTGCGGGTCACCGTCTCGACGATCTTCTTCGCCGAGGAGTCGATGACCTCGTGGTCGTAGGCCTTGAGCCGGATGCGGATCTTCTGTCCCGCCATGGCTACTCCGTAGTCCTGTCTCTCTTTACGCTCCGGAACCCGGCGTTCCTGGTCTCCTCCTCCGACCCACGCGGTCGGGCGTGTCGCACTCTCGCTGACATGGATGTCCCTTGTCGGAACATCCCCGCGGGATCGACACGGTCCCTACCAGAACCGTGGACCGGGGGCGAAAGGCCCACCGGGTGCCTGGCCGGCGCTGCACATAGCTTCCCGGAAGATTCCCGTACGTCCGCCCCTACACCTTTCGGTGTAATGCGTGGGGCGACGAGTACTGTGGGACTCGCTTCCGGTCCTCCCGGCGGGAGGCGCGCAGCATCAACGCTCGACCGAGCAACTCCGACAGTTTGCCACAGAGGGCGGCGCCCTGGCCAATCGGGCGGAAGAGAGTACCCCGAGGGTGACGTAGATCAAACGCCGGTCGATCACCCGGAGGACCGGGCGGGCATGTCGGCCCGCCCGGAGAACCGCTCCGGCGGCCCGTCCCCGGTCGCCCGCGGTCGTACGGCCGTGTCCCGCGCGTCCGTCCTCGGCCCGGGTGTGTCGGGCGGCACGCCCGAAAACGACGGTCTGCGGGGACGGGAGCCGTCAGCGCTTCTTGGCGACCGTGAGGACGACCGCCGCGTCCTCCAGCGCCTCCAGGGCGTGGCGGGCGGGAGGGATGACGAGGAGGTCGCCGGCGCGGCCCTCCCAGTCGGTGTCGCCGCTGGTGAGGCGGACGCGGCCGCGCAGGACCAGCAGGGTGGCCTCGCCGGGGCTGTCGTGTTCGGCGAGGACGTGCCGGCGGTCAGCGCGAGGAGGGTCTGGCGCAGGGTGTGTTCATGACCGCCGTACACGGTGGTGGCGCTGCGCCCGCTGGACGTGGTGGCGGCGCGTTCGAGATGTTCGCGGGCGAGGGCGTCCAGGGAGAGCTTCTGCATGACATCGAGCCTTCCCTCGGGGGCTCTCGGTCACCAGGGCCATATGGGGTACATCGCGCTGTACGGCCGTACGGGGCCGTCAGCGACGTGGCTCGCGCGGTGCCTGGGGTGGCCTGAGGCCTTTTCGCTCCCGCCGCCCCTTCCCATTCCCGTCCCCGGGGGCGCTGCCCCGGAGCCCCAGGTGGGGAAGGGAAGGGGCGGCGGGAGCGAGAAACTACGCCTGACCCTCCGTAGCGGTCGGTCGCGGTGTCAGACCAGGCCGCCGTTGGCGCGCAGCACCTGGCCGTTCACCCAGTGCCCGGCGGGGCTCGCGAGGAAGGCGACCACGGCGGCGATGTCGTCCGGTGTGCCGAGCCGTTCCAGCGGCGGGGTCCTGGCGAGCCGGTCGATCTGCTCGGGGGTCTTGCCCGTGAGGAACATGTCCGTGGCCGTCGGTCCGGGCGCCACGGCGTTCACGGTGACGTCCCGTCCGCGCAGCTCGCGCGCGAGGATGAGCGTCATCGCCTCCACGGCGCCCTTGCTCGCCGCGTACGCCCCGTACGTGGGGAACTGCGTACCGACCACGGAGGTCGAGAACGCGACGAACGATCCGCCCGCGCGCACCCGCCGCGCCGCCTCCCGCGCGATCACGAAGGTGCCGCGGATGTTGGTCCGGTGCATGGCGTCGAGTGCCGCCAGGTCCAGATCGGCGATGGTCGACAGGATCATCCGCCCGGCCGCGTTCACGACCACGTCGACACCGCCGAACTCCGTCTCCGCCCGGTCGAACAGCGCGGCGACCTCCTCTCGTCCGCCACGTCCGCCGGTACGGCGACGGCCCGGCCGCCCGCCCCGGTGATCGCCGCCACCGTCTCCCCGGCGGCGGCCGTACCCCGGGCGTAGTTCACGACGACGGCCAGACCGTCCTCGGCGAGCCTGCGGGCGACCGCCCGGCCGATGCCCCGTGATCCGCCGGTGACGACGGCGACCCTCTGCTGGTCCTGCTGCTGGTTCGTGGTCATGTCTCCACGGTGCGCCGTCTCGGGCGGCTCAGCCAGGGAATGTCGTCCCCTGGGTGGCCGGCCCGGCCGGGCGCACACCGGACGGCATGAGCGCCGCGAAGTACGCCGAACCGGGAACGTTCCCGAAGTCGCGGCGGGACCGCGTCCGCCCGGCCGGCGTGGGCCTTCCGGCCGGTCCCCGGCGCCGGGTGCCGGCGGCCGCTCTGGTTCACCCCCGCCGTGGGGACGGACAGCGCGGGACTGCTGGAGTTGCCGGCCGTGGTCGGCACACAGGAGGTCGCCGCGCCGTGACGCCGGCGACCTCCCGCGTCCCGTGTGTCAGATGACGCCCTGGGCGAGCATCGCGTCCGCCACCCGCTCGAAACCGGCGATGTTCGCGCCGGTCACGTAGTCGCCGGCGGCGCCGTAGCGCTCGGCGGTCTCCGCGCAGGTGCTGTGGATGTCCGTCATGATGCGGGCCAGCTCGTCCTCGACCTGGTCCGCCTTCCACGACGTACGGGCCGCGTTCTGCGTCATCTCCAGCGCGCTGACGGCGACACCGCCGGCGTTGGCCGCCTTGCCGGGGCCGAAGGCGACACCGGCCTGCTGGAGCAGGTCGACGGCCTCGGGCGTCGTCGGCATGTTCGCGCCCTCGGAGACCGCCTTCACACCGTTGCGGACGAGGGTGGCGGCGTCGGCGGTGTTCAGCTCGTTCTGCGTGGCCGAGGGCAGGGCGACGTCGCCCGGCACGTCCCAGACCCGCCCGCCGGGCACGTACCGCGCGGAGGCGCCCCGGCGCTCGGCGTAGTCGCTGACCCGGCCGCGCTCGACCTCCTTGATCTGCCGCAGCAGCTCCAGGTCGATGCCCTTCTCGTCGACGACATAGCCGCCGGAGTCCGAGCAGGTCACCGGGTTGGCGCCGAGGGCGGTCAGCTTCTGGATGGTGTAGATCGCCACGTTGCCGGAGCCGGAGACGACGGCGGTCTGGCCCTCGAGGTCCTCGCCGCGCTCGCGCAGCATCGCCTCGGCGAACAGCACGTTGCCGTAACCGGTCGCCTCGGGCCGGATCAGCGAGCCGCCCCAGCCGGCGCTCTTGCCGGTGAGCACGCCGCCCTCCCAGCGGTTGGTGATCCGCCGGTACTGGCCGAAGAGGTAGCCGATCTCGCGGGAGCCCACACCGATGTCACCGGCCGGCACGTCGGTGTACTCGCCGATGTGGCGGTGCAGCTCCGTCATGAAGGACTGGCAGAACCGCATCACCTCGGCGTCGCTGCGGCCCTGCGGGTCGAAGTCGCTGCCGCCCTTGCCGCCGCCGATGCCGAGACCGGTCAGGGCGTTCTTGAAGATCTGCTCGAAGCCGAGGAACTTGATGATCCCGAGGTTCACCGAGGGTGGAACCGCAGTCCGCCCTTGTACGGGCCGAGGGCGCTGTTGTATTCGATCCGGAAGCCCCGGTTGACGTGGACCCGGCCCTGGTCGTCCTGCCACGGCACGCGGAACATGATCTGCCGCTCCGGCTCGAGCAGCCGTGCGACGAGGCCCGGCTCGGCGTATTCCGGGCGGGCGGCGAGCACCGGGGCGAGGGTGTCCAGCACCTCGCGTGCGGCCTGGTGGAACTCGGGTTCGGCGGGGCTACGGCGCTCGATCTCGGATCGAAGCAGGTCCAGCGAGGTCTTGGGGTCGGGTCGTGAGGTCACGAGGTCCCTTTCTGGCGCGGCTGACACCGGTACGGGGACCGGTGATGGGCGCTCGGCGCCGTTGCCGCGCGCAGGACGGCGGCCGCTCAGGGGGCGATGGGGAGGTTGCCCGAAGCGGCCAGCCTTTCAGTGTTACCTCTGTGTAAACCGGAACGGCAAGAACCTCGCATGATTGTCCGCTATCTGAGACCCGTTGTGCGGGGGCCGGGACGCCCCGCCGGGGCCGGCCGTAGCATCCCGCGATGACCCCGTCCCGGTTACGCCGCCTGCCGCCACTCCTGGCCGACACCGCCGTCGCCGTCGCTTTCGCGGCGGCCGGCTGTATCGCGGGCGCCTACTACCGGCCGCCCGGCTGGCACACGTTCGACGGGCCCGGCTACGCCCTGTCCTGCCTGACCGCACTGCCCCTGGCGGTACGGCGCCGGCTCCCGGTGACGGCGGTGGCGGCGTCGGCGGCCGCGTACGCCGTCTATCTCGGCCTCGGCTACCAGCCGTCCGTGAACGTCTGGACACCGGTCGTCGCCCTGCTCGGCGTGGCCGGATGCCGTCCGCTCGCCGTGTCCTGGGCGGCGGCCGCCCCGGTGACCGCCGTCATGGCGCTGAGCGGTCTCTCGGGCCGCCTCCACCCCTCGCTGGTCGTCGCCCAGGCCGCTCTCGTCCCCGTGGTGGCCATCGCCTTCGGCCATACTCGCTACCTCCTCGTCCGCGCCAACGCCCGGCTGCGCGCGGTCACCGCGGACCTGGTGGCCGGGCAGGAAGCGCGCGCCCGCAACGCCGTCACGCTGGAACGCATGGCGATCGCGCGGGAGTTGCACGATGTGGTGGCCCATCACCTGTCGGTGATCACCATTCAGGCGGGGCTCGCGGAGACGGTGCTCACCTCGGACGTCCCGCTGGCGCGGAGCGCCCTGCGGAACGTCGCCGAGACCGGACGGGGCGCGCTCGACGAGCTGCGGCGCCTGCTCACCGTCCTGCGTGTCCGGTCCGACGACGACGGCCAGGACGCCCCGTACGAGGCGGCGCCCCGTCTCGACCGGCTGCCGGAACTGGTCGGCGGCGCCGGGGCGGCGGGCCTGGACATACGGTTCACGACGGTGGGCGAACCGGTCCCCTGCCGCCCGTCGTCGACGTGTGCGTCTACCGGGTCGCCCAGGAGGCACTCACCAACGTCATCAAGCACGCCCCCGGCGCGCGGGTGGACCTCAGCCTCGACTACACCCCTGACCAGGTGGTTCTCGCGATCCGTGACGACGGCGGCCCGCACGGGCGCGGACGTATGGGCGAGCGACCTGAAACCGTCCCCGGCTCCGGACTCGGCTTGATCGGCATGCGGGAACGGGCCAGGATCTGCGGAGGACGCCTGTCCGCGGCGCCGCGGCACGGAGGCGGGTTCGACGTCGAGGTGGCCCTCCCGCTGCGTGAGCCGGGCCGTGCGCGCCCGGAGGAGCCGGAGGGGCAGGGACCATGACACGCGTACTCGTGGTGGACGACCAGGAACTGGTCAGAGCCGGCCTGGCCTCCCTGCTCCGAACGGCCGCGGAGATCACCGAGGTGCGGGAGGTCGCCGACGGCGAGGCGGCCGTCGACGCGGCGGACCGCGAACGGTTCGACGTCGTCCTCATGGACATCCGGCTCCCCGGCATGAACGGCATCGCCGCCACCGAGGCGATCCTGCGGAAGGTGCCGGACCCGCCGCACGTGATCGTGCTGACGACGTTCGACGTCGACGAGTACGTGTACGCCGCGTTGCGCGCCGGCGCCAGCGGCTTCCTGCTCAAGGACACCTCGCCGCGGCGCCTCGTCGAGGCGGTCGGCGTCGTGACCCGCGGCGAGATGCTCTTCGCCCCGGCCGTCACCCGGCGCCTGGTGGAGGCCTACACCCGCCGGCCCGCCTCGGCGGTCGAACCGGAGACGCTGTCCGGCCTGACCGCACGCGAGCGGGAGGTCCTGCGGCTGGTCGGCCTGGGCATCGGCAACGAGGCCATCGCCGGGCGACTGCACGTCACCGAGGGCACGGTGAAGACACATCTGCACCGGATCATGACCAAGCTCTCCCTCAACAGCCGCGCCCAGGCGGTCGTCATGGCGTACGAGAGCGGGCTGGTCGTCCCCGGCCAGAGCCGCTGACCCGCTGGCCCGCCGACCCGCTGGCCCGCTGATCCGCTGGCCCGCTGATCCGCTGATCCGCTGCCGGCGGTGTGGCGCACCGCTCCCCGTCGGTGGTGCGCCACACGTTCTCCGGCGTCAGCCGTCGGCGCTCACGCGCGAGGCCTCGGCACAGTTGCTGAGCGTGTTGTCGCTGTTGAAGAGGCACACCTTGATGCCCACCCTGTCGCCGGGGAGGACGTTGTCGTACGGCTTGAAGGGATCCCAGACGACAGCGGCGCCGGCCAGCCCGTTGGTGTTGTTCCGGGCCCCGAGGTAGACATTGCCGATGATGTCGTTGGAGAGCCAGGCATACGCGCGGACGCCCTTGCCGTCCCCGCAGTAGTCATGGATGACGAGGTAGTCGTCGTTGTCGCCGCCGCCCGGGGCGCCGGGGCCGTAGTCGACGAAGTCGACCGCGCCGCATCCGCCGCCCGTCGTGCCGACCGAGAAGCTGTCGTTGGTGCCGGCGACGGCGGCCTGGGTGCCGAACAGCAGCGCGGCGGCGACGAACGCGGACGTGGTGAACGCCGCCCGGGCGGCCCTGACACGGAAGTTCATGATGCTCCCCCAATTCGGTGTGGTCGGCCGCCGCATCCCTTGTCACGCCGGCCCAGGCCCTTCGACCTGGGCATGACGCTACGAGCGCCGCTCCACGCCGTCGTCCAGCCCAGACCTGAGATATACGGTCCGCCGTGTACTCAGGGCCGTATACCGGTGGTTGACCCCGCATCGGGCTGCACAGAGGAAACTCGAGCGATAACGACTGGATAACGGGGCGGGCGGATATACCCCGATGCGGATCGGCGCGTGATCTCATCATGATCAATAAGCCGGGCGGGTTGACCAGCCCCCGGCCGTATATGAGTTCCGTCGGGGGAATTGATGAAGCGCTCCGCATTCGCGGTAACGGCAGCTGTCCTGTGCGGATTGCTGACCTCCTGCACGGGCGGGGGCGACTCGGACAAGCCCAGCGTTCCCGACCCGCCCCCGTCCACCTCCCCGTCGACCGTCGCGCCCCCTCCCCAGGAACCGCTGAACGCCCCCGAGGTGGACGTCGAATACGAGGAAATCCTCTCCGAAGGTCCTCATCGCGGCACCCGGCAATTCGACACGGTCGAGCTGCCGAAGGGAGATTTCTGGATCAAGGTGAACTGCATTTCACGTTCGAAGCCGGTTGATCTCGACATCTCCCTCGAAGGAATCGGAGGGTTCTCCCTCGGGTGTTCCGGTGTGGAGGTGACGAGAAACGCGAACCAGATGAATCTGGATACGGCGCGAAAACTCCACCTCACCGTGGCGACGGACGAAACCGTTCGCTGGTACGTCAGCGTCCAGGTTCCCCAGCGGTGAGCGCGGGCAGCAAAGCCGGCTTCTCCCGCCGTGGAGCGGGAACCGCCCCGGGCCGAGCTGCTGTCGGGCCAGGGGCGGTCGACGGTCAGGAGCGCGGGGTGCTGCGGGGTCGGCCCGCTTGCTGGTTCAGGACGTACGGCGGCCCTTTCCGCAGTCGTCCTTCCGGGCCGCCTCCTTCAGCGTGTCCCGTAGGGCGTAGAAGGCGGGCTTGCGGGTGTAGTCGGCGGTCATGACGTTCGCGAAGCCCTCGCCCTCGAAGAACACCGGGACCCACGAGTACTTGTCGGTGAAGCCCCAGATGGTGAACGACTTGCAGCCGTCGACGGCCAGGCACGCCTCGAGCGTCCGCTGGTAGTAGTCGGCCTGCTGCCGCTCCTGCGCCACGGTGGGCGTGCCGCCCTCGGGGACGTCCATCCGGACGTCCAGTTCGGTGACGGCGGTCTCCAGACCGAGCGCGTCGAACCGGCGCAGGTTGTCCTCCAGGTCGCCCGGGAAGCCGTACCGCGTACTCAGGTGCCCCTGGACGGAGAAGCCGTGCACGGGCACGCCCTGGTCGAGCAGGTCCTGCACGAGGGCGTGGTAGGCGTCGCTCTTGGCGTTGACGCTCTCGACGTTGTAGTCGTTGAAGAACAGCTTCGCCTTCGGGTCGGCCCTGTGGGCCCACCGGAAGACGTCAGCGACGATGCCCGGCCCCAGCTCGCGGATCCATATGTTGTCCCGCGTGCGCAGGTTGCCCTGGTCGTCGAAGATCTCGTTGGCGACGTCCCACTGCTGGATGCGGCCGGAGTAACGGCCGACGACGGTGGTGACGTGCTCCCGCAGGATGGCACGCAGTTCCTTCTTGGAGAAGTCGCCCTGCTCCAGCCATGCCGGGTTCTGGCTGTGCCACAGCAGGGTGTGGCCCCGTACGACCTGGTGGTTGCGCCTGGCGAACTCGACGATCGCGTCGGCCTGCGCGAAGTCGTAGCGGTCCCGCTCCGGGTGGATGTAGTCCCACTTCATCTGGTTCTCGGGGAGACCGAGCTGAACTGGCGCCCCAGGATCTTCCGGTACTCCTTGTCGTACGTGAAGGGGTCCGGGTAGTCCTGCTCCAGGTGATGGCCGCCGCCCGCCACGGCGGTGCCCACGACGAAGCCCTCCGGAGCTGCCGAACGCAGCCGGTCGAACGAGGCGTTGGAGTGCGGCGGGGCCTTCTTGCCCGCCGACGGGCCGGCGACGGCCGAGCCCGTCATCAGGGGCAGCGTGAGGGCAGCGGTGGCGAGGGCCACGGTGGCGAAACGAATGGATCTCATGCGGGGAGTCTCATTCCCATCGTCGTTTCTCGAATGTTTCGAAGACGCATGCGAAACATTAGGGATGGGCGGACCGTACGGTTCGGCCGAGCGGCACGTCAATACCCGTGCACGCGGCCGCTCCCCGCGATGTGCCGATGAGCTCGTGCGTCGGCGACCCGGCGCACGACGCCCGCGGGATACGGCACATGTGCCCGAACCCCGCGTCGATCGCCTCGCCGACGTCCTGGTCAGCCGGTGGCGTCCGTGAAGACCTCGGCCGCCGTCGTCGCCGTGATGGCCCGCGTGAACCAGAGGCTCAGCACTTCGGGATCGCCGCAGTCGGCGATGCGGTCACGGTCGTCCTCGGTGATGTCGACGCCTCGATGGCTCAGAAGCACCAGGATGTCCTTGGCCCGGCCCTCGGCCCGCCCCTCGGCCCGGCCCTCAGCCCGAAGTTGCTGGGCGGTCTGCGACTGGAAGAACGAGAGGTCGACGGCCATGAGATGCCTCCAGAGATCCGCGGCCCGCGTCATGCCAAGGCCTTGTTCCATGAGTTCGATGAAGGTGCCTGCGGTGCTCTCGTCGTCGTCCGACAGGCTTTTCAGTGCCTTTGCCAGCGCGTTCAGTATGGCATCGGCTTCCGGCTCACAACGGTGCAACGCTGCCGACAGAATCGTGAGCGGGATGTCACGCGCGGCCTCGTCCGGGCTGTCGATCACCGGCAACTCGTCGGGCCCCAGGACCAGGGGCCGCAAGGTGAGCGACGGCCACTGACGCGGGCCGATATCGAACTGCTGGGCTGCCCAGGCAGCCGTCTTCCGGTCCGGGCACACGACGAGGAGGACCGGCGGGACCCCGTACTTGGCGTACACGTGCGACAAGTAGTAGGCCCAACTGGCCGGCTTGTGCGGGCTGGGGTTGGTCTGCGACTCGACGGCCAGGACGAAACTGCCGTCCTCGGTCTCCATACGCAGCAACGTGTCCACACGTCGCTCCAGCGGCCGGGTCTCCGTGAGATCGGTGGAGAGCTCCGAAGCGGACACGAGTGGGGGAAGGCGACGCCGAGGTTCCTGGCGACGCGTGCGAAGAGGCCCGGTTCCTGCTGGAAGATCCGGTGCAGGGCCTCATGGGATGAGCTGACCATGAGGCGAAGCTAGGGGCGCGACGGCATGTGCCGTATGCAAATGCCGGACCGTTCCCGCGATCGAGTGGCCCATACGGCGGCGGAGTTGACGGCCGCCCACGCGAAAGGGCCCGCACGACCGAAGTCGTGCGGGCCCTCTCAGGTGCTCGCAAGCAGGAGCTACCAGGTCAGATCAGCAAGCTTACTTGTTGATCTTGGTGACCTGGCCGGCGCCCACGGTCCGGCCACCCTCACGGATGGCGAACTTCAGGCCCTCCTCCATGGCGACGGGCTGGATGAGCTCCACCTTCATCTCGGTGTTGTCACCCGGCATGACCATCTCGGTGCCCTCGGGGAGGGTCACGACGCCGGTCACGTCCGTCGTACGGAAGTAGAACTGCGGGCGGTAGTTGTTGAAGAACGGGGTGTGACGGCCACCCTCGTCCTTCGACAGGATGTAGGCCTGGGCCTCGAACTCGGTGTGCGGGGTGACCGAACCGGGCTTGATGATGACCTGGCCGCGCTCGACGTCCTCGCGCTTGATGCCGCGGAGCAGCAGACCGACGTTCTCACCGGCCTGGCCCTCGTCGAGGAGCTTCCGGAACATCTCGATGCCGGTGACCGTGGTGGTGGTCTTGTCCTGCTTGATACCGACGATGTCGACGGTCTCGTTGACCTTGAGGACACCACGCTCGATACGGCCGGTGACGACGGTGCCACGACCGGTGATCGTGAAGACGTCCTCGATCGGCATCAGGAACGGCTTGTCGACGTCGCGCTCGGGCTGCGGGATGTTCTCGTCCACGGCCTTCATGAGCTCGAGGACGGTGTTGCCCCACTCCTTGTCGCCCTCGAGGGCCTTGAGCGCGGAGACCTTGATGACCGGCAGGTCGTCGCCCGGGAACTCGTACTCGGAGAGCAGCTCACGGACCTCGAGCTCGACGAGCTCCAGGATCTCCTCGTCGTCCACCATGTCGGCCTTGTTCAGGGCGACGACGATGTACGGAACGCCGACCTGGCGGGCCAGGAGCACGTGCTCCTTGGTCTGCGGCATCGGGCCGTCGGTGGCCGCGACCACGAGGATGGCGCCGTCCATCTGCGCCGCACCCGTGATCATGTTCTTGATGTAGTCCGCGTGACCGGGGCAGTCGACGTGGGCGTAGTGACGCTGCTCGGTCTGGTACTCGACGTGCGAGATCGAGATCGTGATACCACGCTGGCGCTCTTCGGGCGCCTTGTCGATCATGTCGAAGGCCGAGGCCTCGTTCAGGTCCGGGTACGCGTCGTGCAGCACCTTGGTAATGGCGGCCGTGAGGGTCGTCTTACCGTGGTCGATGTGACCGATGGTGCCGATGTTGACGTGCGGCTTAGTCCGCTCGAACTTCGCCTTCGCCACTGGGGTCCTCCTGTGGAGTGGTTCTGTACGCCTTACTCAACGGCGCCAGGTGATCTTTGCTGGGAAACCCGGGCCCGGGGCATTCCGCCGGGTTGATGGCGGAATGCCCACTTGCAGGCTCCGGGGTCAAGCCTAAAGCGTGTGAGGGGGTCCGTTAAACGGAGTCCCTTACTCGCCCTTGGCCTTCGCGATGATCTCCTCGGCGACGTTCCGCGGAACCTCGGCGTAGGAGTCGAACTGCATGGAGTAGCTGGCACGGCCGGACGTCTTGCTGCGCAGGTCGCCGACGTAACCGAACATCTCCGAGAGGGGCACGAGGCCCTTCACGACGCGGGCACCGGCCCGCTCCTCCATGGCCTGGATCTGGCCACGGCGGGAGTTGATGTCGCCGATGACCTCACCCATGTAGTCCTCGGGCGTGGTGACCTCGACGGCCATCATCGGCTCCAGGAGCACGGGCGAAGCCTTGCGCGCGGCCTCCTTGAAGGCCTGCGAACCGGCGATCTTGAACGCGAGCTCGGAGGAGTCGACCTCGTGGTAGCCACCGTCGAGAAGCGTGACGCGGACGCCCGTCATCTCGTAGCCGGCCAGGATGCCGAACTGCATGGCCTCCTGCGCACCGGCGTCCACCGAAGGGATGTACTCCTTCGGGATACGGCCACCGGTCACCTTGTTCACGAACTCGTACGAGGCGTCGCCGCCCTCGATCGGCTCGATCGCGATCTGCACCTTGGCGAACTGACCGGTACCACCGGTCTGCTTCTTGTGGGTGTAGTCCACGCGCTCGACGGCCTTGCGGATCGTCTCGCGGTAGGCGACCTGGGGCTTGCCGACGTTGGCCTCGACCTTGAACTCACGGCGCATACGGTCGACCAGCACCTCGAGGTGCAGCTCGCCCATACCGCCGATGATGGTCTGGCCCGTCTCCTCGTCCGAGTGGACCTGGAAGGAGGGTCCTCCTCGGCCAGGCGCTGGATCGCGACGCCCAGCTTCTCCTGGTCACCCTTCGACTTGGGCTCGATGGCGACCTGGATGACCGGCGCCGGGAAGTCCATGGACTCCAGGATCACCGGCTGCTTGTCGTCGGACAGCGTCTCACCGGTGGTGGTCTGCTTCAGGCCCATGACGGCGACGATGTCACCTGCGCCCACCGACCCGATCTCCTCACGCTTGTTCGCGTGCATGCGGTAGATCTTGCCGATGCGCTCCTTCTTGCCCTTGACGGAGTTCAGCACGGCGGTGCCGGACTCCAGGCGGCCCGAGTAGACCCGGACGTAGGTGAGCTTGCCGAGGTGCGGGTCGCTCGCGATCTTGAACGCGAGGGCCGACAGCGGCTCGTCATCGGACGGCTTGCGCTTGATCACGACCTCGGGGTCCTTGACGTCGTGGCCCTCGATGGCCTCGATGTCGAGCGGGGTCGGGAGGTAGCGCACGACCGCGTCGAGCAGGGGCTGGACGCCCTTGTTCTTGAACGCGGTGCCACAGAACACCGGGGTGACCGTGGTGTCGCTGGACTTGCCGGACGCGATGGTGATGCGACGGATCGCGGCGTACAGCTGCTCCTCGGTGGGCTCCTGGCCCTCCAGGTACAGCTCCATGATCTCTTCGTCGTTCTCCGCGACGGCCTCGATCAGCTTGCCGCGCCACTCCTCGGCGGCCTCGACGTGCGTGGCCGGGATGTCGACGGTGTCGTACATCTCGCCCTTGGCGGCTTCGGCGGACCACACGAACGCCTTCATGCGGACCAGGTCCACGACGCCGTTGAAGTCGGCCTCGGCACCGATCGGCAGCTGCATGACCAGCGGCTGCGCGCCCAGGCGGTCCTTGATCATGTCGACGCAGCGGTGGAACTCCGCGCCGGTACGGTCAAGCTTGTTGACGAAGCAGATGCGCGGGACGCCGTAGCGGTCCGCCTGACGCCACACCGTCTCGGACTGCGGCTCGACACCGGCGACACCGTCGAACACCGTCACGGCACCGTCGAGGACGCGCAGCGAACGCTCCACCTCGACGGTGAAGTCGACGTGCCCCGGGGTGTCGATGATGTTGATCGTGTAGTCGTTGTCCTCGAGCGGCCAGTGACAGGTGGTCGCAGCGGAGGTGATGGTGATACCACGCTCCTGCTCCTGCTCCATCCAGTCCATGGTCGCGGAGCCCTCGTGCGTCTCACCGATCTTGTAGGAGACGCCCGTGTAGAACAGGATCCGCTCGGTGGTGGTCGTCTTGCCCGCGTCGATGTGGGCCATGATCCCGATGTTGCGGACATGGGCCAGGTCAAGTGAAGTAGTAGCCATAAGGCTTCGGTCTTCTCTCGGTCTCGATGTGGGTAGCGACTACCAGCGGTAGTGCGCGAAGGCCTTGTTGGACTCGGCCATCTTGTGCGTGTCCTCGCGCTTCTTCACAGCGGCACCGAGGCCGTTGGAGGCGTCGAGAAGCTCGTTGAGCAGACGCTCGGTCATGGTCTTCTCGCGACGGGCGCGGGAGTAACCGACCAGCCAGCGCAGCGCGAGCGTGTTGGCACGACCGGGCTTGACCTCGATCGGAACCTGGTACGTCGCACCACCGACACGGCGGGACTTGACCTCGAGGGTCGGCTTGATGTTCTCCAGCGCGCGCTTCAGCGTGATGATCGGGTCGTTGCCCGTCTTCTCACGCAGACCCTCCATGGCGCCGTAGACGATGCGCTCGGCGGTGGAGCGCTTGCCGTTGAGCAGCACCTTGTTGATCAGGGAGGTCACCAGAGGAGAACCGTAGACCGGGTCGATGATGACCGGGCGCTTCGGGGCGGGGCCCTTACGAGGCATTCTTACTTCTCCTTCTTGGCGCCGTAGCGGCTGCGGGCCTGCTTGCGGTTCTTGACACCCTGGGTGTCGAGGGAGCCGCGGATGATCTTGTAGCGAACACCCGGCAGGTCCTTCACACGGCCGCCGCGCACGAGCACGATGGAGTGCTCCTGCAGGTTGTGCCCCTCACCCGGAATGTAAGCAGTGACCTCGATACCGCTGGTCAGACGCACACGCGCGACCTTACGGAGGGCCGAGTTCGGCTTCTTCGGGGTGGTCGTGAACACACGCGTGCAGACGCCACGGCGCTGAGGGGAACCCTCGAGTGCGGGCGTCTTGTTCTTCTCGACCTTGTCCTGCCGGCCCTTCCGGACCAGCTGCTGGATCGTAGGCACTACTTCTCCGGTTTCTGTGTGCCGAATGGTGAAGCTAACCTGAAACACTCGCCGACCCACGCGGTCGGGTGTGTCGAATCCTGCGGACTCCCACCGCGAGGCAGAAGAAGGCGCTGAATTACGGTGGCCGTGTTCTCGCCCTCCGGTGCGGTGTGATGGCACGCACGAAGGCCAGGGCACACCCCAGGCACAAGGTCTGAGCGTACCTACCGCATACGCTGCGGTCAAAACAAATGGCCCCCGGCCCGGCACGCCGGACTCCTCCCGCTTCCTCCGGCAAACCCTCCGTGACCGCCCCCGCCCGCTGCGTGGCTGATCCATGGCTGATCCATGGCCGATATGTCGCGTTGGCCGGATCGCACCCTTTACATGTGGGGCGGTCGGTACTTTGATCCGTCCGCCGCACAGGAACGGGGGGTTCAGCCTGATGACATCGGCGTCGCACGGACCGGACGACGGGGGTCTGGAGGACCGGGTGCCGTTTCTGGCCCGTCTGGAGAGCCCGGAACGCACCGCGCTGCTCGCGCTCGGCCGGGAACTGCGGTTCGCTCCGCGGGTCGTGCTGCTGCACCAGCGGGAGCCCTCCTCTCACGTCCTCTTCCTGGTCCAGGGGTGGACGAAGGTCACCGCCGCGGCGGCCAACGGCTACGAGGCGCTGCTCGCCCTGCGCGGTGCGGGCGACGTCGTCGGGGAGTCGGCGGCGCTGACCGGGCGTCCCCGGTCGGCAACGGTGACCGCGCTGGAGCCGGTGCGGGCGGTGGCGGTGGAGCACGGGCGCTTCAGGGACTTCCTGGGCCGCTCCCCCGCGGCGTCCTTCGCCCTTCTCGGCCTCACGGCGGACCGCACCCGGGCGGCCGACCGGCGGCGCCTGGAGTTCGCGTCGATGAGCGTCCGCCAGCGTTTCGCGGTGCTCCTGCTGGATCTGGCCCGCAGTCACGGCCGCCGTACCGCCGAGGGCGTCGAACTCTCGGTCCCGCTCAGCAAACAGGAACTCGCGGGCTCGGTGGGCGCGTCGCGGGAGATGGTCCAGCGGCTGCTGCGGGAACTGCGCGAGAAGGACGCCGTCTCGACCGGCCGGCGCACACTGCTGATCCTCCGCCCCGACATCCTCCGCAGAATCGCCACCACGGACCAGCCGCTCCCCCACCGAGAAACACCACCCCACCACGACCAGCCTTGCCACAACCACCGCCGTAGCCCACGTAACTGCGGCCGGCTCTACCGCACAACCGCGGCCACCTGTACCGCCTCACTGCGGCCACCTGTGCCGCCGCAGCTGCGGGCACCTGTGCCGCTTAACTGCGGGCACCTCCGCCGCCGTAGCTGCCGTAGCCGCCGTAGCCGCCGTAGCTGCGGGCAGTCGTGCCGCTGGGGCGGCACGGGTGGGCGCAGCGGCACCCCTTCCAGCGGGGCGAGCGCACACCCACCCCCGCCCAGCAGTTGCCGGGGTGACGGCTGAGCGGGGGAGTCGCGCAGCCCGGCGCCAACGGGGTGCCGTCGCGCCCACCCGTGCCGCCCTGCGGCACGCCTGCCCGCGGACCGGCGGAGCGGCGGAGGGCGCGCGAAGTGCGGCGGGCGCGCGAAGTGCGGCGGGCGCGCGAAGTGCGGCGGGCGCGCGAAGTGCGGCGGGCTGCGGGCTGTACGGGCTACGGGCTACGGGCTACGGGCGAGCGCACACCCACCCCCGCCCAGCCGCGGCGGCGTTCTGTGCACACGGTCACAGTTCCACTGCGTCATACGCCCTCACGCCCCACCCCCGCTCCCGCCACTCTGCTGCTCAGCACGGCCATCCCGACCGTTCGAAGGGCGACCATGACCGACCCCGTGAGCCGCACGATCCTGTTGCTGGACATCGAGAGGTTCAGCGACCGGGACGACGTGGAGCAGGCGTATCTGCGGCGCATGCTCTACAACGTCACCGACCGCGCGCTGGAGACCGCCGGCATCGACGAGACCCTGCGGACGCGGGCCGACCGCGGTGACTCCGTGATGGAGCTGATCGACGCCAACGCCCCGGTCACGGCCCTGCTGCGGGCCCTGCTCACCGCGGTGCCCGAGGAGCTGCGGGCGGTCAACCGCATGGCGTCCCGCTCCGCGCAGATCCGGCTGCGCGGTGTCGTCGCCGGCGGATACGTGGCCGTGGACCACCACGACGGCTGGGTCGGCTCCGATCTGAACCACGCCTGCCGGCTGCTGGACGCCGCCCTGCTCCGCGCGGCCCTGCGCGAACGCGCCGACGACTTCGCCCTCTGTGTCTCGGACGCCGTGTACACCGGCGTCGTACGGCACGACCATCGGGGCGTCCCGGCCGCCGCCTTCCACCGCATGACGGTCGACAGCAAGAACGGCCCGCTGACGGCGTGGCTGCACGGCCCCGTACCGGAGAGCGGGGGTGCCCCGGACCACGGTGAGCGGGGGCGGGGGAGGCGCCGGGCGGATCGGGGACCGCCCGGCGCCGGCCGGACGCCGGGAAACCCAGGGCCCGGTGCTCGACATCAGCGGCGGCACGGTGAGCTTCGGCGGGGGTACGTCGCCGGCGACCAGCACGGCGTCTCCGGCGGCCAGGTCACCGGCGACGTCGTCATGGGCAGCAGGACGGATCGGCCGTGAGCGGCCAGGAGCCCCCGGCCGGCAGTGGCCCGGGAGCCGCCGCACCCGGCGGGACCACACCGGGCGGGACCGCCCCCGACGAGGCCGCCCCCGAGGACGGTTCCGCCGAGGAGACGGAGGAGCGCGACCAGCCGCAGAACGCCTGGTCGGCCCGGCGGGACCTGGTCGACCACAGCCCGCGCACCATGAAGGTCGGCGCGCACTCCCGGTTCGGCGGTGGCTACGCCGCCGGCGACCAGCACGGCGTCTCCGGCGGCCGGGTCACCGGCGACGTCGTCATGGGCAGCAAGACGGTGCACCACTGGTCGTTCCCCGGACTGTCCACGGCCGCCGCCTCCGCCTCGGGTGAGATTCCGCGCCGCACCCTGGAACGGCTCGCCGCCTCCTTCGTCACCGCCGGCGACACCTTCGACGGCCTCGTGGAGCGGCTGCGCCGCGAGCGCGTCCTGGTGCTGTCCGGGGCCCGCTTCACCGGCCGCCGTACGGCCGCCCTGATGCTGCTGCACCGGCTCGGCGCCACCCCGTGCTGGCGCTGGACCGTGACACCGCACCCGGTTCCCTCGCCGACCGGTTCACCGCCCGCGACGACGCCGCCGACGCCACGGACCCGGTCCAGGGCCATGAGCGCGCCCGCGGATACCTCCTGTGCGACCTCGCGACCCGCCGCGGCAACGCCCTGCGCGAGACCCATCTGCTCGGCGCCGCGGACCGGCTCGCCGAGCAGGACGCGTACGCGGTGATCACGGTCGGCCCCACCGCCGTGCTGGAGGACGACGTGTCCCCGCCGACTGGTGGCCGCCCACGGCCGAGGACGTGCTGGCCGCGCACCTGCGCGCCCGCACCACTGAGGAGACCGCCGGACACCTGCTGGGCCTCCCGGACGTCAAGGAGTTCCTGCACCACGGCCATCAGCTGCGCGAGGTCGCCGGGTTCGCCCAGCTCCTCGGCCGGTACGCGGCGGGCGAGGTCAGCGAGCAGGAGGTCGCCGACTTCTCGCTCGTATCGCTGGAGAACCAGGTCCAGGAGTGGTTCGAGGAGGACGAGAACGCGGTCCACCTGCGCGACAAGGCGTTCCTCATCGCCCTCGCCGCCTTCGACGACGGCCCGTACGCGCTCACCGCCGAACTCAGCGACCTCCTCTACGGCTTCCTCCAGCAGACCGAGAACCGGGCCCGCGTCCCCGAGATCCCCGTCTTCGGCACCCACATCGGCAAGCGTCTCCAGCTCGCCCGCGCCGGCCGCCACGAGGGCGAAGAGCACACCGAATGGGGGCCGGTGACCCAGACGAAGGCCGCGTTCGACGACGTGCGGACCTCCCTGGTGCTGCTGCGGGAGGTGTGGACGGGGCACCCGTCGGCGCGGCCCGCGCTGATCGCCTGGCTGCGGCGTCTCGCCGACGACGGTCGGCCCCTCGTCCGTACCCGGGCCGCGTCCACCGTCGCCGTCCTCGCCCGTACCGACCTGCCGTCCGCGATGGCGCTGGTCATCGAGCCGTGGGCGACCGCCGGCCGGTTCCGCCACCGGCTCGTCGCGGTCAACGCGCTCACCCTGGCCCACCACATCGGCACACCCAACATCCCCCGCATCCTCGACGCCTGGTCCAGGACCGACGACCGCAGGCTGCACTGGGTGGCCGTCCGGGCGTACGCGCTGATCGGGCCCGAACGGCCGGCCCAGGCGCTCGCCGCGCTGCGCCACGCCACCCGCGCGCTGTACCGGCACCCCGGCGATCCGGACGACTTCGACAGGGAGATGGCGCGGGAACTGACCCAGGCCGTCGAACTGCTGCTGCTGTCACCGGCCGAGGCCGAGGTCCTCACCGACCTGCGCTCCCGCCTCGACGACGAACCCGCCGTACGCGACCTGTCCCTCGACGGCTTCATCAGCGCCTGCCGCCATACCGAGGGCGACGAGCGGTACGGCACCCCGCTGGTCCTGCGGTGGTACGCCCGCGCCGCGACCGACGACGACCGGACCGTGGCGGAGGGCATCGCGCACCTGTGGCAGGAAGCCCTCGGCGACCCGCGGCACACCGGGTCCGCGCTCGTCGCACTGGGCGACTGGGTGCTCGCCGCGGACCGCTCCACGACCAACGAATGGGCCCTCGCCGCACTCCTGCCGAGGCTCGTCACCAGCCCGACCGAGTACCAGCGGCTGAGCCATCTGCTGCGCACCCTGCCCGGCGAGGACGGCAGCCCTCCGCCGGAGGTGGCCGCCCGGCTGCTGAGCACACTCCCGCCCCGCTGACGAAAGACGCCCATGCCTTCCTTCCACCGCCCGCCCGAGTGGCAGCAGCCCGCCGACCGGCATACGCGGCTGACCGACCCGGTGCTCACCGTGCGGCAGCTCGCCCGCTTCGAGCTGTCCCTGAAGCATGTGGTCCGCGTCGACCACGCGCTGGTCTTCTCCACCCCGAAGGGCGGATACGAGGCCTATCCCCCGCCGACCCGCCCAAGCCGCGGCGAGATCGCGTCCCGCCGGTACACGGCGGTGTACGAGGTGGACATGGGCGTCCATCCGTTCACCGACACGCTCGCCCTGCCCAGCGACAACGACGCGTTCGAGTTCATGGCGGAGGTGGACCTCTCCTGGCAGGTGCTGGACGCGGCGCGGTTCGTGGCGAGCGGCATCCGGGACGTGCCCGCGCTGCTGACCGGGGAGTTGCAGCGGACGGCCAGGCAGGTCACCCGCGGCTTCGCCATCGCCGACAGCGCGGCGGCCGAGCGGGAGCTGCTGCGGGCGGCCACACTCCTCGGGCCGCTCGGCGCGACGGCGGGACTCCAGGTCACCTGGACCCTGCGGCTGCGCCGTGACTGGGCGAACATCGACCACCAGCAGCGGCTCCAGGCGATCGACCACTCCGCGGCCGAGCAGATCCGTACGGCACGGCAGGGCATGCGGGTCGACGCGGAGACGGACCAGCGCCACCGGCAGCAGGACGGACTCCAGCTCGAACGGGCCATGGAGTACGGGCGCAGGCAGCAGGAACTGGCCCTGCAACAGCAGCACTGGCAGCACGAGCAGCTGATGCTCCAGGGGCGGCACGCGCTGGAGCGGCAGCGGCTGGAGGCGGAGCGGATCGAGTTCTACCAGTGGCATCTGTCGCAGGGTGGTGTGCACTCCTGGGCGTTCCATCTCGCACAGCACCCGGAGGACTCACTGCTCGCGATGAACAGCATGCGCGAGGACCAACTGCGCATGATCCAGGCGCAGATGGAGCTGGTGAAGGAACTGCTGGGGAGCGAGGGCGCGGAGAAGTTCGAGCTGGAGGGGCCCAAGCAGCTGGCGCTGCGCACCGTCAGCGACATCCTCAACCAGCGCCTGCCGGGCGTCCCCCAGAACCCGCCCCTGCTTCCCCCGGCGGACCACACCGGCCCTGCCGCGCCACCGGCTCCGGGGGCGGGGCCGGGCACGGGACCGGGCGCGGGCACGGGGCCGAGCACGCCGCCCCCGCCGGGAGCACCGCCCACAGCGCCCGTCGCCCCGACCGGCCCGCCGTACATGCCGCCCGTGGGACACACGCCCTCCGCGCCGTACCCCGGCCCCTACCCGCCGGGAGCACCGCCGACCGTGCCGGCGCATCCCGCACCCCCGGTACCCACACCGTCGTACACACCGACGCCGTACGCCCCGCCGACGGCTCCCTCGCCCTACGCGCCCCCGCCCGCCTGGCAACCACCGCCGGGTTACGGCACCACGCCCACCGCACCGGTACGGGCCCCGCAGCAGACACCGCCCGCCGAGGCCGACGGGCAGAGCGACTCCGCCACGGAGGAGGGCCCATGACGGCCGACCCGGTACCCGCCCCGCCCCTCCCGCCCCCGGACCCGACCCCGCTCCGACGCCCTCGGGTCCCCCGGCACCGCCCACGGCGGCCCGTACGCACCTGTGCGAGCGGCTGCTGGCGGATCTGCGTACCGAGATCGCCCGCGCCGACAGCAAGGCGGCCGTCCTGGTCGCCGCGCTCGGTATCACCGCGGGCGTGTTCAGCGGGCTGCTCGCGGGCCGGGACTGGTCGCCGGACGTCCTGTCGGCGGCCGGCTCGGCGGTGTGGTGGGCCGGTACCTCGTCCTCGCCCTCTCCCTGTTCGCGCTGCTTCTGGCGGTGCTGCCCCGCTACCGCGGCGGGGCGTGGGCCGCGGGGCAGCCGCTGTCGTACTTCGGGGACATCCAGCGGGCCGTACGGGCGGGCCGGCTGGACGCCGCGCTCGCCGACACCGAGGCCGACCCGATGGCGGGTCTGACCGTGGCGCTCACGGAGACGAGCCGGATCGCCTGGCGCAAGCACCAGTGGATCCACACCGGTCTGATCGCCTTCTGCACCGGGACCCTCCTGCTGCCCGCCTCCTTGCTGATCGGCTGACCCACGGGCCGGCCCCTGCTCACGCCAAGTGAAGGAAGCACCATGACCCAGCCCCCGCCACCCTCACCGGACCACCCCGGCCCGACCGGCCACCCCCACGGGCCGGGGACCCCCAGGCCCCACCGCAGTACCCGACCGGTCCACAACACCCCGTCCCACCGCAGTACCCGACCGGTCCACAGCACCACGTCCCTCCGCAGTACCCGCAGTACCCCACCTACCCGACACCCCAGCCCCAGCCCCAGCCCCAGCCCCAGCAGTACGCCGCCCAGCCCCCACCCGCGCCGCACTACCCCGTCCCACCGCAGTACCCCCAGTACCCGACACCCCAGCCGCACGTCCCGTACGCCCCGCACCACCCCCACGGCACGGCACCCCTCCCGCCTCCGTACCCGCAGGCCGTCTTCCCTCCCGCGCCCGGCTCCCCGCCGCACCCGCACCACATCAGCACCGACCGCGCCCGGGTCCACATCTCCGCCCGGCAGCGCCACACGGACGCCACCGCGTTCGGCAATCTGCTCCTCCATCTGCCGAACTTCCTGTGCAGCCTGGCCGTCGTCGGCCTGGTCTCGCTGCCCCTCGGCGGTGCCGGCGTCCTGATCGTCATGGCCTGGCTGGCGAGCGGCGCACTCGTCTTCCACCGCCCGACCGAAAGCGCCCTCGCGCGCCATCTGCTCCGCCTGCGCTACCCCACTCCACAGGAACGCGCCAGAATCGAACCGGTCTGGCGCGAGGTCACCGCCCGCGCGGGCGTGGAGGGGCGGAACTACGAGCTGTGGGTCGAGGACAGCGACAGCCTCAACGCGGTCGCCGCGGCCGGGCACATCGTCGGTGTCACCCGGTTCGCCATGAACCAGCTGCCCAACGGCGAGCTGGCCGCCGTCCTGGCCCATGAACTGGGCCACCACATCGGCGGCCACGCCTGGTCCGGACTGCTCGGCTACTGGTACGCGCTGCCCGGCCGGATCGCCTGGCGGGTCCTGCGCGCGGTCACCGAGTTCCTGTTCCGCGTGTCACGGGTGTTCTCCTGCTTCGGCGTCCTGTTCCTCGGCCTGCTCGTCGCCGCCGTCGCCATCACCACGATCAGCACCCTGTACGGCATACCGCTGCTGATCCTCGGTCTGCCGTACGCCCTCGCCGCCGTCGGGCGCCGCTCCGAACTGCGCGCCGACCGGCACGCCGCAGCGCTCGGCTTCGCCCCGATGCTCGCCGCCGTACTGGAGAAGCTGCACTTCCAGGAGCAGCAGGCCGCCGCGCTCGCCGCGGCCCACGGGGTGCGGCGGTCGCCGGGACGCCGGCGAGCAGGCTGCTGGCCTCGCATCCGGACTACCACACCCGGCTGCACCACCTGCGGCCGTACCTCCAGCCGACCCGCTGAACCCGCGGAGCCCTGACGGGCCGGTCAGGCCAATCCGGCGGCACGCCGAGCAGGCCCAGGCGCACCGCCGGCCGGCGACCGACAGCCGGCCGAGCACCAGCCCGGCCACGGCGAAAACCGTCACCGGCCTCGCCGGTACGGCGCGTCTCCGACCGGCCACCCTCGCCCCGCGGTCCCAGCGCCCGGCCCCCGGCTCCCGGCTCCCGGCTCCCGGCTCCCGGCTCCCGGCACGCCGAAGGGCGGCCACCCCACGGGGTGACCGCCCTTCGGTTCATGCGCGTACTCGCCTACTGGTTGTACGGACCGTAGTCGTAGTCCTCCAGCGGGACGGCCTGGCCGGAGCCCGTGCCGAAGGGCGAGTAGTCGATGTCGTCGTAGCCGACGGCCGAGTACATCGCGGCCTTGGCCTCCTCGGTCGGCTCGACCCGGATGTTGCGGTAGCGGGACAGACCCGTACCGGCCGGGATGAGCTTACCGATGATGACGTTCTCCTTGAGGCCGATGAGGCTGTCGGACTTGGCGTTGATCGCCGCGTCCGTCAGCACCCGGGTCGTCTCCTGGAAGGAGGCGGCCGACAGCCAGGACTCCGTCGCCAGCGAGGCCTTGGTGATACCCATCAGCTGCGGACGACCGGAGGCCGGGTGACCGCCCTCCTGGACCACACGACGGTTCTCGGTCTCGAACTTCGAGCGCTCGACCAGCTCACCGGGCAGCAGCTCGGCGTCGCCGGACTCGATGATCGTCACCCGGCGCAGCATCTGCCGGATGATGATCTCGATGTGCTTGTCGTGGATCGACACACCCTGCGAGTTGTAGACCTTCTGGACCTCGCCGACCAGGTGGACCTGGACGGCACGCTGACCCAGGATGCGCAGCACGTCGTGCGGGTTGGTGGCACCCACGGTGAGCTGCTGGCCCACCTCGACGTGCTCGCCCTCGCCGACCAGGACCTTGGCACGCTTCGAGATCGGGAACGCCGTCTCGTCGCTGCCGTCGTCCGGGGTGACGACGAGCTTCTTGGTCTTCTCGGTCTCCTCGATCCGCACGCGGCCGGAGGCCTCGGAGATCGGGGCGACACCCTTCGGCGTACGGGCCTCGAAGAGCTCGACGACACGGGGCAGACCCTGGGTGATGTCGTCACCGGCCACACCACCGGTGTGGAAGGTACGCATCGTCAGCTGGGTACCGGGCTCACCGATGGACTGGGCGGCGATGATGCCGACCGCCTCACCGATGTCGACCAGCTTGCCGGTGGCCAGCGAACGGCCGTAGCACATCGCGCAGGTGCCGACGGCGGACTCGCAGGTCAGGACCGAGCGGGTCTTGACCTCCTCGACGCCGCGGGAGACGAGCTCCTCGATGAGGACGTCGCCCAGGTCCGTGCCGGCCGGGGCCAGCACCTGACCGTCGACCACGATGTCCTCGGCGAGGCAGCGCGCGTACACGGAGGTCTCGACATCGATCTCCTTGCGGAGCACGCCCGCCGCGTCCTTGCTCGCGATCTTGAGGCGCAGACCGCGGTCGGTGCCGCAGTCCTCCTCGCGGATGATGACGTCCTGGGAGACGTCGACCAGACGACGGGTGAGGTAACCCGAGTCGGCGGTACGCAGAGCGGTGTCCGCCAGACCCTTACGGGCACCGTGCGTGGAGATGAAGTACTCCAGCACGGACAGGCCCTCACGGAACGAGGCCTTGATCGGACGCGGGATCGTCTCGTTCTTCGCGTTCGACACCAGACCACGCATACCGGCGATCTGACGCATCTGCATCATGTTGCCTCGTGCGCCCGAGTTCACCATCATGAAGATCGGGTTGGTCTTGGGGAAGTTCTCGTTCATCGCCTCGGCGACCTCGTTGGTCGCCTTGGTCCAGATCGCGATGAGCTCCTGCGTGCGCTCGTCCTTGGTGATCAGACCGCGCTCGTACTGCTTCTGGACCTTCTCGTCCTGCGCCTCGTAGCCGCGGACGATCTCCTTCTTCGCCTCGGGAACGACGACGTCGGAGATGGCCACGGTGACGCCGGAGCGGGTGGCCCAGAAGAAGCCGGCCGCCTTCAGGTTGTCGAGCGTCGCCGCCACGATGACCTTCGGGTAGCGCTCGGCGAGGTCGTTGACGATCTCCGAGAGCTGCTTCTTGCCGACCTCGTAGTCGACGAAGGGGTAGTCCTCGGGCAGCAGCTCGTTGAAGAGCGCGCGGCCCAGGGTGGTGTTCAGCCGGAAGGGGTCACCCTGCTGCCACTCCGGCTCGCCCTCCTCGCCCGCCGGCGGGGTCCAGCCGCGCGGCGGGATGGTGCCGACCGGGAAGCGGACGTCGATCCTCGACTGGAGCGACAGCTCGCCCGCGTCGAAGGCCATGATCGCCTCCGCGGCCGAGGCGAAGGAACGGCCCTCGCCCTTGAGGTCGCGCATCTCGCCGTCGGTGGTGAGGAAGAACAGACCGAGGACCATGTCCTGGGTCGGCATCGTCACCGGGCGGCCGTCGGCCGGCTTGAGGATGTTGTTCGAGGACAGCATCAGGATGCGGGCCTCGGCCTGCGCCTCCGCGGAGAGCGGCAGGTGCACGGCCATCTGGTCACCGTCGAAGTCCGCGTTGAACGCGGTGCAGACGAGCGGGTGGATCTGGATGGCCTTGCCCTCGACCAGCTGCGGCTCGAAGGCCTGGATGCCGAGGCGGTGCAGCGTGGGCGCACGGTTCAGCAGAACCGGGTGCTCCGCGATGACCTCTTCCAGGACGTCGTACACGACCGTGCGGCCGCGCTCGACCATGCGCTTGGCGCTCTTGATGTTCTGCGCGTGGTTCAGGTCGACCAGGCGCTTCATCACGAACGGCTTGAAGAGCTCCAGCGCCATGGCCTTGGGCAGACCGCACTGGTGCAGCTTCAGCTGCGGGCCGACGACGATGACGGAACGCGCCGAGTAGTCGACTCGCTTGCCGAGCAGGTTCTGACGGAAGCGGCCCTGCTTGCCCTTGAGCATGTCGGACAGCGACTTCAGCGGACGGTTGCCGGGGCCCGTCACCGGGCGGCCACGACGGCCGTTGTCGAAGAGCGCGTCCACGGCCTCCTGGAGCATGCGCTTCTCGTTGTTCACGATGATCTCGGGCGCGCCGAGGTCGAGAAGCCGCTTCAGGCGGTTGTTGCGGTTGATCACGCGGCGGTACAGGTCGTTCAGGTCGGAGGTCGCGAAGCGGCCACCGTCCAGCTGCACCATCGGACGCAGGTCCGGCGGGATGACCGGCACGCAGTCCAGCACCATGCCCTTGGGGCTGTTGCTGGTCTGCAGGAACGCGGAGACGACCTTGAGGCGCTTGAGCGCACGGGTCTTCTTCTGGCCCTTGCCGGTACGGATGATCTCGCGGAGGCGCTCGGCCTCCTCCTCGAGGTCGAAGGACTCCAGGCGCTTCTGCAGCGCCGCGGCACCCATCGAGCCGTCGAAGTAGGTGCCGAAGCGGTCGCGCAGCTCGCGGTAGAGCAGCTCGTCGCCCTCGAGGTCCTGGACCTTGAGGTTCTTGAACCGGTTCCACACCTCGTCGAGGCGGTCGATCTCGCGCTGCGCGCGGTCGCGCAGCTGCTTCATCTCACGCTCGGCACCCTCGCGCACCTTGCGGCGCACGTCGGCCTTGGCACCCTCGGCCTCGAGCTCGGCCAGGTCGGTCTCGAGCTTCTTGGCGCGGGCCTCGAGGTCGGCGTCGCGGCGGTTCTCGACCTGCTGGCGCTCGACGGAGACATGGGCCTCCAGCGAGGGCAGGTCGCGGGTGCGGCGCTCGTCGTCGACGTACGTGATCATGTACGCCGCGAAGTAGATGACCTTCTCCAGGTCCTTCGGGGCGAGGTCGAGCAGGTAGCCGAGGCGCGACGGGACGCCCTTGAAGTACCAGATGTGCGTGACGGGCGCGGCGAGCTCGATGTGGCCCATCCGCTCACGGCGCACCTTGGCGCGCGTGACCTCGACGCCACAGCGCTCACAGATGATGCCCTTGAAGCGGACGCGCTTGTACTTGCCGCAGTAGCACTCCCAGTCCCGGGTCGGACCGAAGATCTTCTCGCAGAAGAGTCCGTCCTTTTCGGGCTTGAGGGTGCGGTAGTTGATGGTCTCGGGCTTCTTGACCTCGCCGTGGCTCCACTGACGGATGTCGTCCGCGGTGGCCAGGCCGATCCGGAGCTCGTCGAAGAAGTTGACGTCGAGCACTATGCGTCAATCCCTCTCAGGGTCGTGAGTCTTGGGGTCTGATTCGGGGTCCTGGGGCGGGCGGCCCGTTGTTCGGCGGGCCGCCCAACTCCCGTCAGACCTCTTCGACGCTGCTCGGCTCGCGCCGGGACAGGTCGATGCCGAGCTCCTCCGCCGCGCGGAAGACGTCCTCGTCGGTGTCACGCATCTCGATGGACATACCGTCGCTGGACAGCACCTCCACGTTCAAGCACAGGGACTGCATCTCCTTGATGAGGACCTTGAAGGACTCGGGGATGCCGGGCTCGGGGATGTTCTCGCCCTTGACGATGGCCTCGTAGACCTTCACGCGGCCGGTGACGTCGTCGGACTTGATGGTCAGCAGCTCCTGGAGGGCGTAGGCGGCGCCGTACGCCTCGAGTGCCCACACCTCCATCTCGCCGAACCGCTGGCCACCGAACTGAGCCTTACCACCCAGCGGCTGCTGGGTGATCATGCTGTACGGACCGGTCGAACGCGCGTGCAGCTTGTCGTCGACCAGGTGGTGCAGCTTGAGGATGTACATGTAACCGACCGAGATCGGCTCCGGGAACGGCTCACCCGAGCGGCCGTCGTACAGCCGCGCCTTGCCGGAGGGGAGCACCATGCGCTCGCCGTCCCGGTTCGGGATGGTGTGCTGCAGCAGACCCGCGAGCTCGTCCTCACGCGCACCGTCGAAGACCGGGGTGGCAACGTTGGTGCCGGGCTCGACCTTGTCGGCGCCGATGGTCTGGAGCCGCTCGGCCCACTCCTCCGCGAGGCCGGAGACGTCCCAGCCGCGGCTGGCGAGCCAGCCGAGGTGGATCTCCAGGACCTGTCCCGGGTTCATCCGGGACGGGACACCCAGCGGGTTGAGGATGATGTCGACGGGCGTGCCGTCCTCCAGGAACGGCATGTCCTCGATCGGGTTGATCTTGGAGATGACGCCCTTGTTGCCGTGCCGGCCGGCGAGCTTGTCACCGTCGGTGATCTTGCGCTTCTGCGCGACGTAGACGCGCACCAGCTGGTTGACACCGGGGGGAAGCTCGTCGCCCTCCTCGCGGTCGAAGACGCGGACGCCGATGACCTTGCCGGTCTCGCCGTGCGGCACCTTCAGCGAGGTGTCACGGACCTCACGGGCCTTCTCACCGAAGATCGCGCGCAGCAGCCGCTCCTCGGGGGTCAGCTCGGTCTCACCCTTGGGCGTGACCTTGCCGACGAGGATGTCACCGGCGATGACCTCGGCGCCAATACGGATGATGCCGCGCTCGTCGAGGTCGGCGAGGACCTCCTCGGAGACGTTCGGGATGTCCCGGGTGATCTCCTCGGGGCCGAGCTTGGTGTCACGGGCGTCGACCTCGTGCTCCTCGATGTGGATCGAGGAGAGGACGTCGTCCTGTACGAGGCGCTGCGACAGGATGATCGCGTCCTCGTAGTTGTGACCCTCCCACGGCATGAAGGCGACCAGCAGGTTCTTGCCGAGCGCCATCTCGCCGTTCTGCGTGGCGGGGCCGTCGGCGAGGACCTGGCCGGTGATGATCCGGTCGCCCTCGTTGACGATGACCTTCTGGTTGACCGAGGTGCCCTGGTTGGAGCGGGAGAACTTCGCCAGGCGGTACGTGATGTACGTGCCGTCGTCGTTGGCGGTGGTGATGTAGTCCGCGGAGACCTCCTGGACCACACCGTCCTTCTCGGCCTTGACCACGTCGCCGGCGTCGACGGCGGAGCGGTACTCCATGCCGGTGCCGACGAGCGGGGACTCGCTCTTGATCAGCGGCACGGCCTGGCGCATCATGTTCGCGCCCATGAGGGCACGGTTGGCGTCGTCGTGCTCGAGGAACGGGATCATGGCCGTCGCGACCGACACCATCTGGCGCGGCGAGACGTCCATGTAGTCGACCTCGTCACCGGGGACGTAGTCGACCTCGCCGCCGCGGCGGCGGACCAGGATCCGGTTCTCCACGAACCGCATGTCGTCGCTGAGCGGCGCGTTGGCCTGCGCGATGACGAAGCGGTCCTCCTCGTCGGCGGTCAGGTAGTCGACCTCGTCGGTGACCTGGGCGTCGACGACCTTGCGGTACGGCGTCTCGATGAAGCCGAAGGGGTTGATCCGGCCGTACGAGGCGAGGAGCCGATCAGACCGATGTTCGGGCCTTCGGGCGTCTCGATCGGGCACATGCGGCCGTAGTGCGACGGGTGCACGTCGCGGACCTCGAAGCCGGCCCGCTCACGGGAGAGACCACCCGGGCCGAGGGCGTTCAGACGACGCTTGTGCGTCAGCCCCGACAGCGGGTTGTTCTGGTCCATGAACTGGGACAGCTGGCTGGTGCCGAAGAACTCCTTGATGGAGGCGACGACCGGCCGGATGTTGATCAGGGTCTGCGGCGTGATCGCCTCGACGTCCTGGGTGGTCATGCGCTCGCGCACGACGCGCTCCATACGGGCGAGACCCGTACGGACCTGGTTCTGGATCAGCTCGCCGACGTTACGGATGCGGCGGTTGCCGAAGTGGTCGATGTCGTCGGTCTCGACGATGATCGAACGCCCGGAGCCGCCGACCGTCTCGAGCTCACCGGCGTGCAGCTTCACCAGGTACTTGATGGTGGCGATGACGTCGTCGGTGGTGAGCACGCCGGCGTCCAGCGGCTCGTCCCCGCCGAGCTTCTTGTTGACCTTGTAGCGGCCGACCTTGGCCAGGTCGTAGCGCTTGGGGTTGAAGTAGAGGTTCTCGAGCAGCGTCTGCGCGGCCTCACGCGTGGGGGCTCGCCCGGACGGAGCTTGCGGTAGATGTCGAGCAGCGCGTCGTCCTGGCCCTGGGTGTGGTCCTTCTCCAGGGTGGCGCGCATGGACTCGTACTCGCCGAACTCCTCGAGGATCTGCTCGGTGGTCCAGCCGAGTGCCTTCAGAAGGACGGTGACGGACTGCTTGCGCTTGCGGTCGATGCGTACGCCGACCATGTCGCGCTTGTCGATCTCCATCTCCAGCCAGGCACCCCGGGACGGGATGATCTTGGCGGAGAAGATGTCCTTGTCGGACGTCTTGTCGATGCTGGAGTCGAAGTAGACACCGGGCGAGCGGACCAGCTGGGACACCACGACACGCTCGGTGCCGTTGATGACGAAGGTGCCCTTGTTCGTCATGAGCGGGAAGTCGCCCATGAAGACGGTCTGGGACTTGATCTCGCCGGTCTCGTTGTTGGTGAACTCGGCCGTGACGAAGAGCGGGGCGGCGAACGTGAAGTCGCGCTCCTTGCACTCGTCGATGGAGTTCTTCGGCGGCTCGAAGCGGTGGTCACGGAAGGTCAGGGACATCGACCCGGAGAAGTCCTCGATCGGGGAGATCTCTTCGAAGATCTCCTCCAGACCGGACTTGGTGGGGACGTCCTGGCCGTTCTCGAGAGCCTCCTCGACCCGACTCTGCCAGGCGGTGTTGCCGAGCAGCCAGTCGAAGCTCTCGGTCTGCAGCGCGAGCAGGTTCGGAACCTCGAGAGGCTCCTTGATCTTTGCAAAGGAAATGCGCAGCGGGGCGGTGCTGGCGCCGTTGTTCGTATTCGCGGTCGAGGCGTTGCGCGAGGCGGCCAAGAGGGGTCCTTCCGAGGGCTCGGACTCACTACGCGCGTACCGGCCCCCACTGGGCAGAGAGACAGACATCCCAGGTCAGAGATGATTCGGTCGTCCATACTCGAGTGAGGGCATGCCCCTGGTGACGGGCAGGGGACAGCTAACAGGCAGCGCAAAGGGTCAGTGTAGCCACTTGGCACACTGATGTCCAATGCCGGTCCGCGAGACCGGTGGAGGCCCTCGTTCTTCTCAACTCCTGCGACAAGGCGCTGCCCTCAACGCACCGTGATACTGCCCTCTTTGCCGTCGATCCATGCCTCGGATTCGGATCCTTGTGACGACGCGTCCTGAGAATTGCGCGCCGCGTGCGGTTCGTCAAGGCCCCCTTGCCGTAACCGCCTGCCACCAGGCGATCTTCGTGGCCGGTGGAGGCCACAACGAAGATCACCATACCCCCGCCGTCCCGGGGCAAGGCAGCCGCCTCCGACCCTCGGTACGCCGAAGAGCGACCACCCGGATGGATGATCGCTCCTCGGCGCTTGAGCGTTACACGTCCCTGGGGACGCGCACCGGGCCCTGGGGGACCCGGAGGGTGTTACTTGACCTCGACGGAGGCGCCGGCGCCCTTGAGGGACTCGGCGGCCTTCTCGGCGGCGTCCTTGGCGACCTTCTCGAGGACGGGCTTCGGGGCGCCGTCCACGAGGTCCTTGGCCTCCTTCAGACCCAGCGAGGTCAGCTCACGCACGACCTTGATGACCTGGATCTTCTTCTCGCCGGCACCGGTGAGGATGACGTCGAACTCGTCCTGCTCGGCCTCGGCCTCGGCCGGGGCGGCAGCGGCGGCCGGGGCGGCGGCGACGGCCGCGGCGGCGGTGACGTCGAACTTCTCCTCGAAGGCCTTCACGAACTCGGAGAGCTCGATGAGGGTCATCTCTTCGAACTGCGCGAGCAGGTCTTCCTGGCTGAGCTTCGCCATGATGGCGGTCCTTCCACTTATTCGGCAGGTGCCGGATGTACGGGGTGAGGCGGGCGTGTGCCTTACGGCATTACTGCGAAGACGTCGGGCCCGCGTCGACCCTCACCTCGTGCGGTTCACGCGGCGAGGATCGGAAAGCGAGCCGAATTACTCGGCACCGCCCTGCTCGTCCTGCTTGGCACGGAGCGCGTCCACGGTGCGGACGAGCTTCGAGGGAGCGCCTGGAAGAGCTGCGCAGTCTGCGTCTGCTTGCCCTTGAAAGCGCCCGCCAGCTTGGCGAGCAGAACCTCGCGGGACTCGAGGTCCGCAAGCTTCTTGATCTCGTCGGCGGACAGCGCCTTGCCGTCAAGGACACCGCCCTTGATGACGAGATTCGGGTTGTCCTTGGCGAAGTCACGAAGACCCTTCGCCGACTCCACCGGGTCACCGGTGACGAAGGCGACAGCCGTCGGGCCAGCGAAGAGCTGGTCGTCGAGCGTGATCCCGGCCTCGTTGGCCGCAATCTTGGTCAGCGTGTTCTTCACCACGGCGTACTGGGCGTTCTCACCGAGCGAACGGCGCAGCGTCTTGAGCTGGGCCACGGTGAGACCGCGGTACTCGGTCAGCACGGCGGCGTTGGAGCTGCGGAACTTGTCCGTCAGCTCGGCAACCGCAGCAGCCTTGTCGGGCCTCGCCATAGAGTCTCGGCCTCCTTCCGGGTGATTCGGACCGCGCGGACCCGAAGGAGGACTGGGAAAAACGAAACGCCCCGGGCGCAGGCGCACGGGGCGTAGCTCAACCGGTTGTTCGCGTCCTTGCGACAGCGAACTCCGGGAACTCTCCACTGACACCTGCGCGGGTCGTCCGCAGTTCAGCGGATCCTTCGGCCACCGTATGCTCTGATGAGCGCACGGCAACGACCAGCGGTCTTTGGCTTCCTCGGAAGAGTACGCGAACGGATCGGCAGCAAGCAAATCGGCCGATCAGGGGCGTCCCTAGGCGCCGGCGCCCGGATCCTCCAGGTCCTGAATCATCTCTATGAAGTCGACCGTCTCGCTCGCGGCGGGTGCCTTGACCTCGACCGCGGCTCCGTAGTCGGAGTAGTGGCTGGTCATCTTCATCGTGCCCTCGGGCATCCGCATGCCGACGATCATCTTGGCCGGGTAGTCGTCCTCATTGACCCAGACCTCGGTGTCGTAGCCCTTCAGGCCGCTCTTCTTCGTGTTGGCGACGAGCTGCTTACGCTCCTCGGCGGTGAACATGCCGTCGAGCGCCTTGTTGGCGTCGAGCATCTCCTCGATGCTCAGGGTGCCCTTGTAGTGCTGTGTCTGGACCCCGTCGAGCTTCTCCGGGCCCACGTGCTTGAGGCTCTTGGAACCGAGCAGCATCGCCAGCTGCTTCGCCGGGTCCTGGTTCATGTTCTCCAGGCCGCCGGTCATCTGCTTCTGGGCCTCGGGGTCACCGACCGCCTCGGCCATGGCCCCGAAGTCCATCTTCATCCAGCGCTTGCCGTCCATCTCGGCGGCCAACTCGGCGCCCATGTCCGTGTACATGACGCCGTCCAGCATGATCATGCGTGACTGCTCGAGGGCGTCCGGAGCACCCGGGGTGCCCTCGGCGGTCTTCATGGTGACGTCCATGACGGCCGGGTCCCAGCCTTGGACGCCGGACATCTCCACGGCCTGGCCGCCCATCGGACCGGCCGGCATCTCCATCGTGATGCGCACCTTGGAGGACTTGGCCTCCGAGGTGTTCTTGAAGGCGGCCTGGAGGACTTCCGTCATCTGGTTCCGCGTCTGGACCTCGGACTCCGTGGAGCCCCCGGCCTTCTTCGACCCGTCCCCGTCCCCGTCCTGACAGCCCGCCACGCCCGTGACGACGGCCGCGGCCGTCAGACAGACACCTATGCGCTTCCATGCGGCCATGCCCATGAATCCCACCCCTGGTTGTCCTGTTCGCTGTGCTACGTCTGTGAAGGCAAAGGAACCGTAACCCACCCCACTGACACCGCCGTACGAAAAACCCCGCCCCCGCGTCTCGGGCGAGACACGGGGGCGGGGTGTGCTGCGGTGCACGGGCCGGTCAGCCGGCCCGCCCGGCTCAGACGGCGGCCGGGTCCTCCTCGACGAGAAGGTTGCGGGTGCGGTTCGAGTCGAGCGGAATGCCGGGGCCCATCGTGGTGCTGATGGCGGCCTTCTTGATGTAACGACCCTTGGCGGCCGACGGCTTCAGACGGAGGATCTCGTCCAGCGCCGCGGCGTAGTTCTCCACCAGCTTGGTGTCGTCGAACGACGTCTTGCCGATGATGAAGTGCAGGTTCGAGTGCTTGTCGACGCGGAACTCGATCTTGCCGCCCTTGATGTCGGTGACGGCCTTGGTGACGTCCGGGGTCACGGTCCCGGTCTTCGGGTTCGGCATCAGACCACGGGGACCGAGCACGCGGCCGAGGCGGCCGACCTTGCCCATGAGGTCCGGGGTGGCGACGACGGCGTCGAAGTCCAGACGGCCCTTCGACACCTCGTCGATCAGCTCGTCGGCGCCGACGATGTCGGCGCCCGCGGCACGCGCGGCCTCGGCACGGTCACCGGTCGCGAAGACCAGGACCCGGGCGGTCTTACCGGTGCCGTGCGGGAGGTTCACGGTGCCACGGACCATCTGGTCGGCCTTGCGCGGGTCGACACCCAGGCGGAAGGCGACCTCGACGGTGCCGTCGAACTTGGTCGTGGACGTCTCCTTGGCGAGACGGACGGCCTCGAGCGGGGCGTACTGCTTCTCCCGGTCGATCTTGGCGTCCGCAGCGCGGAGAGACTTGCTGCGCTTGCTCACTAAAAGCTCCTGTGGAATCTGAGGAGTCGTGGTCCGGGCCGAGCCGGCCCTACCACTACTGCTTGGCTTACGGGGGTGGAGATCAGCCCTCGACCGTGACGCCCATGGAACGGGCGGTGCCGGCGATGATCTTCTCGGCGGCGTCCAGGTCGTTGGCGTTGAGGTCGGGCATCTTCGTGGTGGCGATCTCACGGACCTGGTCACGCGTGATCTTCGCGACCTTGGTCTTGTGCGGCTCGCCGGAGCCCTTCTCCACACCCGCGGCCTTGAGGATCATCTTGGCGGCCGGCGGGGTCTTGGTGACGAAGGTGAAGGAACGGTCCTCGTAGACCGTGATCTCCACCGGGATGACCCAGCCGCGCTGCGACTCGGTCGCGGCGTTGTAGGCCTTGCAGAACTCCATGATGTTCACGCCGTGCTGACCCAGCGCGGGGCCGACCGGCGGGGCCGGGTTCGCGGCACCGGCCTGGATCTGGAGCTTGATGAGCCCCGTGACCTTCTTCTTCTTGGGAGGCATGACTCTCCGGGTCCTTTCGATTCGGGTCCTGCCCGCGTCAGGGGACAACCCGGACGCAGGCATACCGCACAACGATAACGGGTATGGCTGCGCGGCCAAAAACCGCGCAGGTCAGCCAAGTGCGCAAGCGCTCGGCCGACCTGCGCGGAAGCTGTGTGCCAGAAGAGTCAGTTCTTCTGGATCTGGTCGAAGGAGAGCTCGACCGGCGTCTCCCGGCCGAAGATCTCCACCAGGCCCTTGACCTTCTTGGAGTCGGGGTTGATCTCGTTGATGGTCGCCTGGAGCGTGGCGAACGGGCCGTCGGTGACGGTGACCGAGTCGCCGACCTCGAAGTCCAGCACCTGGACCTCGACCTTGCGCTGCGGGGCCGGCTTGCCCTCGGCCTCGGCTGCCTCGCGGGCTGCCTTCTCCTCGGCCTCCGGGGCGAGCATCTTGACGATCTCGTCCAGCGTCAGCGGGTACGGGTCGTAGGCGTTGCCCACGAAGCCGGTGACACCGGGGGTGTTGCGGACGACGCCCCAGGACTCGTTCGTCAGGTCCATGCGGACCAGGACGTAGCCCGGAAGCTTGTTCTGCTTGATCGTCTTGCGGTCGCCGTTCTTGATCTGGACGACCTCTTCCTGCGGCACCTCGGCCTGGAAGATGTAGTCCTCGACGTTCAGCGAGACGGCGCGCTGCTCCAGGTTGGTCTTCACCCGGTTCTCGTAGCCCGCGTAGGTGTGGATGACGTACCACTCGCCGGGCAGCGTCCGCAGTTCCTCGCGGAGCTTCTCGACCGGGTCGCGGTCGTCCGCGGGCTCTTCGGCCTCCTCGGCCGCTTCCGCGTCCTCGGTGGTCTCGTCGGAGCCGGCGCTCTCGTCCACGTCGGCGTTCTCGTCCGAGGCGGCGTTCTCGTCCGCGTCGGTGTCGGCAGCCTCGGCCTCGGCGGAGGCCTCGGTGTCCTCGACGTCCGCGCCCTCGACGGCGGCGAGCGCGTCCTCGGCGGACTCGGCCCCTTCGCCGTAGGCTCGACGGCGTCGTTCACGTTCGGGTCAGACACGGTGGCTGCTTCTTCCTGGATACAAGGGGTGGAACATGCGAAAAGGAGCGCCGGATACCTCGGCGCTCTTCGCTCTCGGCTCAGCCGAAGACGTACTTGGCAACGTGGCTGAGGCCATAGTCGATCAGGGTGATCAGACCGATCATCAGGACGACGAAGACGATCACTGCCGTCGTGTACGACGTCAGCTGATTCCGCGTCGGCCAGACGACCTTGCGGAGCTCCGCGACGATCTGACGGTAGAAGAGTGCGAGGCGCTTCAGCGGACCCTTCTTGGCCCGCTTGCCGCCCTTGCGGGCCTTCTTCTTGGAATCCGGCGCTTCGTCCTGGGCATCAGGCATGTCGATGGAGCCCACGGCGTCCGTCACTCGTCCTCACCTGATTCCGGGTCGTGGCCGTGCCGCGCCCGGTTCGAGCCCGCACGGCGGTGCATTGCTGTACGTACATGCGCACACATCCTGGCGAGGGTGTGTGTATAGCAGGGCCGGAGGGACTTGAACCCCCAACCGCTGGTTTTGGAGACCAGTGCTCTACCAATTGAGCTACGACCCTTTGTGCGTTCCCCAACGTACCGCATCCGACCGAATGCTTGGTGTGCACCGGTTGAGCGCGGGCCGCTGAAGGCCAACGAGGTGAGAGTGTACGTGTTCCTGGGCCGGGCGTCGAACAGAAAATGCCTGGGAACGACGGTCCGGCGGAAGATCGTCCTGGCCGGGCGGCGCCGGCGGTACCGATCCGGACTGGTGTTCAGGGGTTTACCCGGACCTGTTCACTCCGTGAAACCCCCGTGCCGCGTGGGTTTCCGGTCTGGAACGATGGGCCCATGAGCGCTGCAACCCCTCCCACCGAGCGCCGGGTCTCCGCCCGAGTCGGCGCGATCTCCGAGTCCGCCACCCTCGCCGTGGACGCCAAGGCCAAGGCCCTCAAGGCCGCCGGGCGACCGGTGATCGGCTTCGGTGCCGGTGAACCGGACTTCCCGACACCGGACTACATCGTCGAGGCCGCGATCGAGGCCTGCAAGAACCCGAAGTACCACCGGTACACCCCGGCCGGCGGTCTGCCGGAGCTGAAGTCCGCGATCGCCGCCAAGACGCTGCGCGACTCCGGCTACGAGGTGGACCCTCCCAGATCCTGGTCACCAACGGCGGCAAGCAGGCCATCTACGAGGCCTTCGCCGCGATCCTCGACCCGGGCGACGAGGTCATCGTCCCGGCGCCGTACTGGACGACGTACCCGGAGTCGATCCGGCTGGCCGGCGGTGTCCCGGTGGAGGTCGTCGCCGACGAGACCACCGGCTACCGCGTGAGCGTGGAGCAGCTGGAGGCAGCCCGCACCGAGCGGACGAAGGTCGTCCTCTTCGTCTCCCCGTCCAACCCGACCGGCGCGGTCTACAGCGAGGCCGAGACCGAGGCGATCGGCCGCTGGGCCGTCGAGCACGGCCTGTGGGTGCTCACCGACGAGATCTACGAGCACCTGGTCTACGGCGACGCCGTCTCCGTGTCCCTGCCCGCGCTCCTGCCCGAGCTGCGCGACAAGTGCGTCGTGGTCAACGGGGTGGCGAAGACGTACGCCATGACGGGCTGGCGGGTCGGCTGGATCATCGGCCCCAAGGACGTGGTGAAGGCCGCGACCAACCTCCAGTCGCACGCCACGTCGAACGTGTCCAACGTGGCCCAGGTGGCCGCGCTCGCCGCCGTCTCCGGGAACCTGGACGCGGTGGCGACGATGCGGAGGCGTTCGACCGGCGGCGCAGGACCATCGTCCGGATGCTCAACGAGATCGACGGCGTGGTCTGCCCGGAGCCCGAGGGCGCGTTCTACGCCTACCCCTCGGTGAAGGCGCTGCTCGGCAAGGAGATCCGGGGCAGGCGTCCGCGGAACTCGGTCGAGCTGGCGGCGCTCATCCTGGAGGAGGCCGAGGTCGCGGTGGTGCCGGGTGAGGCGTTCGGCACGCCCGGCTATCTGCGGCTGTCGTACGCCCTGGGTGACGAGGACCTCGTCGAGGGTGTGAGCCGCGTGCAGAAGCTGCTCGCGGAGGCCCGCGACTGACGTCGTCCCCACATCGCAGGGGCGCCCGGGATCTCCCGGGCGCCCCTGTTCGTTTGTGCGAGCAAGACCACTAAAGGGGAAAGCGCTACCGGCACGGCGACGGTGTGCGGCAGGATCGGTGGATGCTGAGCTCTTCAGGGGGCACCCCGAACCCCCGCGAGTACGTGATCTCTCTGAACTGCCGAAGGCCCATCTGCACCTGCACTTCACCGGGTCCATGCGGCCCACCACCGTGCTGGAACTGGCCGACAAGTACGGTGTGCGCCTGCCCGAGTCGCTGACCGACGCGCTGACCAGCGGGGAACCGCCGAGACTGCGGGCCACGGACGAGCGCGGCTGGTTCCGTTTCCAGCGGCTGTACGACGCCGCGCGCTCGTGCGTGCGGGAGCCCGAGGACATCCAGCGGCTGGTGCGGGAGGCGGCGGAGGAGGATCTGCGGGACGGCTCCGGGTGGCTGGAGATCCAGGTCGACCCGACGTCGTACGCGCCCCGGCTGGGCGGGCTGATCCCGGCGCTGGAGATCATCCTGGACGCGGTGGACGCGGCGCGGCGGGACACCGGGATCGGGATGCGGGTGCTGGTGGCCGCCAACCGTATGAAGCATCCGCTGGACGCGCGCACCCTGGCCCGGCTGGCGGTGCGGTACGCGGACCGGGGATCGTCGGGTTCGGCCTCTCCAACGACGAGCGGCGCGGGATGGCTCGTGACTTCGACCGGGCGTTCGCGATCGCGCGCGAGGGCGGGCTGCTGTCGGCACCGCACGGCGGCGAGCTGACCGGACCCGCGTCGGTACGGGACTGTCTGGACGACCTGGAGGCGGACCGTATCGGCCACGGCGTACGGGCGGCGGAGGACCCGCGGCTGCTGCAGCGGCTCGCGGACCGCCAGGTGACGTGCGAGGTGTGCCCGGCGTCGAACGTGGCCCTGGGCGTCTACGACAAGCCGGAGGACGTCCCCCTGCGCACCCTCTTCGACGCGGGCGTCCCCTGGCCCTGGGCGCCGACGACCCCCTGCTCTTCGGCTCCCGCCTCACGGCCCAGTACGAACTGGCCCGCCATTACCACGCCTTCACCGACGCGGAACTGGCCGAACTGGCCCGCCAGTCCGTACGCGCCTCAACGGCCCCGCCCGCAGTAAAGGCAACCCTCCTCTCAGGCGTGGACAACTGGCTCACCACCCCCGCGTAAACGGGGGCAGCGGTGCCGCGGGAGGGCGCGACATCCCCGTCGCCCGTCGTCACCGTGGGCAATCGCACCCCGGGACGAGCACTACATCCCCGCCGTCCACGTCGTCCGACACTGTGGGCAACCGCGCCCCCGGGACGAGCACTACGTCCCCGTCGCTCACGCCATCCGTCACTGTGGGCAACCGCGCCCCCGGGACGAGCACTACGTCCCCGTCGCTCACGCCATCCGTCACTGTGGGCAACCGCGCCCCGGGACGAGCACTACATCCCCGTCGCTCACGCCATCCGTCACTGTGGGCAATCGTGCCGCTGGGGCGGCACGGGTGGGCACAGCGGCACCCCGCGAACGCCGGGCCGCGCGACCGTCCCCCGGCCCATGCAAACGCCGGGCCACGTCACACCCCGGCAGCTCCCTGAGCCGCCCGCTCCGATCCCGTCGAAGACCGCGATTCGGAGAGCGCCGCCAGGGCCTCGTACTCAAGGTGCGCCGACAAGGCGTCCCGGCGAAGCTGGGAGTCCACGTACCTGCCGCCGCGACCCTCTCGAACACCTCGGTCGCCGCGGCGGCAACCATCCCGTCACCCTCCGGGAGGGACCCCTCATGACCCACCTCAGCATCATCGGAACCGGCAACATGGGCCAGGCGATCGCCGGCGTCGCCACCAAGGGCGGCAGTACGGCCGAACTGCTCGGCCGTACCGACACGGCCAAGCCCGCCACCGGCGACATCGTCGTACTCGCCGTGCCCTACCCGACCGTCGCCGGCATCCTCACCCAGCGCGCCGACGAGCTGGCCGGCAAGATCGTCGTCGACATCACCAACCCGCTCGACTTCGAGACCTTCGACTCCTCGTCGTCCCCGCCGACGGCTCGGCGGCCGCCGAGATCGCCGCCGCTCTGCCCCGGTCGCACGTACTCAAGGCCTTCAACACCACGTTCGCCGCCACGCTGGCCTCCGGCACCGTCGGACAGGCGGAGCTCCCCACCACGGTCCTCATCGCCGGTGACGACGCCGACGCCAAGTCGGCGCTGGCCGGTGTCGTCACCGCCGGTGGTCTGCGCGCCGTGGACGCGGGCTCCCTCAAGCGGGCCCGCGAGATGGAGGCGCTCGGCTTTCTGCAGCTCACCCTCGCCGCCGCCGAAAAGCTCCCTGGACGGGCGGCCTCGGCGTCGTGAGCTGATCAGTCGACGGTCGTTCGACAAACGGTCTGCCGGACTTGTCAGAAGGTCAGGAAATCGGGATTCCTGCACGGGGAGTCACCAGTTCATCCGCCGGCGACAGGTGTCGTCGACCGGGTCGGGACGGTCGCCCCTCGCGGTCGGCACGGGTCCCGTGCCGACCGCGACGGCGACGGAGATTCCGCTACAGGCTGACGCCCACCGTCACCGGTTCGTTGATCAGGGTGATGCCGAACGCCTCGTGGACGCCCGCGACGACCTCGCGGGCGAGGGCGAGAAGGTCCTCGGTGGTCGCGTCCCCCGGTTGGTGAGGGCGAGGGTGTGCTTCGTGGAAATGCGGGCGGGGCCGTCGCCGTAGCCCTTGGTGTAGCCGGCCTTGTCGATCAGCCAGGCGGCGGAGGTCTTGGTGTGGCCCTCGCCCGCGGGGTACGCGGGGGCTCCACGCCGTCGCCGAGGCGTTCCCGGACACGCGCGCGGAACGCGGCGAACGCCTCGTCGTCGAGGACGGGGTTGGTGAAGAAGGAGCCGGCCGACCAGGTGTCGTGGTCCTCGGGGTCCAGGACCATGCCCTTGCCCGACCGGAGCTTCAGCACCGTCTCGCGGGCCGTCGCCAGCGGTACCCGCTCGCCCGGCGCGACGCCGAGGACGCGGGCCGTCTCGGCGTACTTGACGGGCCCGGAGAGGCCGCCCGCGTCCTCCAGCCGGAAGCGCACCCGCAGGACGACGTACCGCTCGGGGTCGGCCTTGAAGCGGCTGTGACGGTAGGAGAAGGCGCAGTCCTCGTTGCCGAGGGTGACGGTCTCGCCGGCCCTGCGGTCGTAGGCGACGACCTCGGTGATCGTGGAGGAGACCTCCTGGCCGTACGCCCCCACGTTCTGGATCGGGGTGGCGCCGGCCGAGCCGGGGATGCCGGCCAGGCATTCGACTCCGGCGAGGCCGGCTTCCACGGTGCGGGCGACGGCGTCGGTCCACACCTCGCCGGCCGCCAGCTCCAGCCGCGTACCGTCCAGGGCGAAGCCCTTGGTCGCGACGACGAGGGCGGTGCCGTCGAAGCCCTTGTCGCCGATGACCAGGTTGGAGCCGCCGCCGATGACCAGCAGCGGCGTACCGCTGTCGTCGGCCTCGCGGACGGCGGCGATCACCTCGTCGTCGGTCGTCGCGGTGACCAGCCGGGTCGCGGGACCGCCCAGCCGGAAGGTGGTCAGCGGGGCGAGGGGGCGTCGTGGAGTTCCTGCACGGGCTCAAGACTACGAGACGGCACCGACAGCCCCGCCCCCGCTGTATCCGGCTCAGCTCAGCCGGACGACCGCCCGCGACATGCCCAGCACCTTCTGGCCGGCGCTCATCGCGAGGAGGTCCACGCGGACCGTGTTGTCGTCGAGCTTGGCGGCGACCTTGCCGCTGACCTCGATGACGGCGCCCTGCTCGTCGTCGGGGACGACGACCGGACGGGTGAAGCGGACGCCGTACTCGACGACCGCGCCCGGGTCGCCCACCCAGTCGGTCACCACGCGGATCGCCTCGGCCATCGTGAACATGCCGTGCGCGATGACGTCGGGCAGACCGACCTCCTTGGCGAACCTCTCGTTCCAGTGGATGGGGTTGAAGTCGCCGGAGGCACCCGCGTACCGGACGAGGGTGGCGCGCGTCACAGGGAACGTCTGTGCGGGCAGCTCGGTGCCGACCTCTACGTCGGCGTAGGAGATCTGTGCCGTCATGTGCTTCACGCCTCCTCGGCCCCGCGGGCCACCAGCTTGGTCCAGGCGGTGACGACGTGTTCGCCGTTCTGGTCGTGCACCTCGCCGCGGATGTCGAGTATGTCGTTGCCGGCCATCGTCCGGATCGTCTCGATGGTCGAGGTGACGGTCAGCAGGTCACCGGCGCGCACCGGACGGACGTAGGCGAACTTCTGGTCGCCGTGCACCACCCGGCTGTAGTCCAGGCCGAGCCGGGGATCGGCGACGACGTCCCCGGCTGCCTTGAAGGTGATGGAGAAGACGAAGGTGGGCGGGGCGATCACATCGGGGTGGCCGAGCGCCTTGGCGGCCTCCACGTCCGTGTACGCCGGGTTGGCGTCCCCCACCGCTTCGGCGAACTCGCGGATCTTCTCCCGGCCCACCTCGTAGGGCTCGGTGGGCGGGTAGCTCCGCCCCACGAAGGACTGGTCGAGCGCCATGCGCGCGGCACCTCCTGTGTCTGACTGGGTCTGCCTGGGTTTCTGGTCCCACGGAAAACGACACGAGGCCGCCCCCTTGGCTGGGGGACGGCCTCGTGTACGAGCCTGTTTTATCGCGTTTCGCGGTGCGCGGTGTGCGCGTTGCAACGCGGGCAGTGCTTCTTCATCTCAAGACGGTCCGGGTTGTTACGCCGGTTCTTCTTGGTGATGTAGTTCCGCTCCTTGCACTCCACGCAGGCCAGCGTGATCTTCGGGCGGACGTCGGTGGCAGCCACGTGAGTGCTCCTTGACGGACGGATTGACTTTATTTACGCAAGCAAGAGTAGCCGATCGAAGGACCGACCCCGCAATCGGCTACTTTCTGTAGCGGTGACCGGACTTGAACCGGTGACACAGCGATTATGAGCCGCTTGCTCTACCGACTGAGCTACACCGCTTTGATGCGATCGGGCCCCACCTGACGACGGAAACCTCACACACCAGAGCCCCAAAACGGAATCGAACCGTTGACCTTCTCCTTACCATGGAGACGCTCTGCCGACTGAGCTATTGGGGCGAGCGATGAAGACATTACACGCTCCGCCGCCGTTCGCCCAAATCCGTTTCGGCGCCGCTTCCGGGACGGACCACGCCGGTACGACTATTGGCCTCCTCCCGGCGAGGGGCGGCCCCCGGCCTAGGCTCGACTCACTCTGCGTGATCGTTTCCGCGTGATCTTCCCTGCGTGACCTTGCCCTCCGTGCGCAGCCCGAGCCCCTGGAGTGCGATGCCCGACAGCCGGCCGCAGCCACCGCCCCGCCCGCCCTCGTCCCCGGGGCCGGTGCCGGTCGATCCGGCCCCGCTGCTGCTGAGCGGCGCGCGTCTCACCGACGGCCGGACCGTGGACGTACGGCTGGGCGGCGGCCTCATCGAGGCGGTCGGTACGGCCGGCAGCCTGGCGGCGGAGGGCACACACGCGTACGGCACGCTGGTCGACCTCACCGGCTATCTGCTCCTGCCGGCCCCCGCCGAACCCCACGCCCACCCGGACACCGCCCTGTCCGCCGACGACGACGGCCCCGTCTCGTACGACCCCGGGACGTCCAGCGGCGTACGACGGAGGCGGCGCTGCTCCAGCTCGGGCACGGGGCGACGGCGCTGCGGGCGCATGTGCGGGTGGGCGACATGGCCGGCCTTGGCGCGCTGACCGCCGTACTGCGGGCGGGGCGTTCGCTGCGTGGGCTGGCCCAACTGACGACGGTGGCCATGCCCCGGCTGCTCACGGGGTGGCCGGGGCGGACGGGCTGGCGGTGCTGCGGGACGCGATGAAGATGGGCGCGTCCGCGGTGGGCGGCTGTCCGGACCTCGACCCCGATCCCACGGGCTATGTGGAGGCGGTCCTGGAGCTCGCTTCCGAGCACGGCTGCCCGGTCGACCTGCACACGGACGCCGCCGATCCCGTCCGGCTGACCCGGTTCGCGGCGATGGCGGGCGGGCTGCGGCCGGGGTCGCCGTCGGACCGTGCGGCGGTCTCGCCCGGCTGCCGGCCGAGCCGGCGGCCCGGACCGCGGACCGGCTCGCGGCGGCCGGGGTGACGGTGGTGTGCCTGCCGCAGGGCGGCTGCGGCGCCGTCGACCGCCGGGGCGTGGCTCCGGTACGGCTGCTGCGGTCGGCCGGGGTGCGGGTGGCCGCCGGGAGCGGGGCGCTGCGGGACGTGGCGAACCCGGTGGGCCGCGGCGATCCGCTGGAGGCGGCGTATCTGCTGGCCTCCCGCCACGGGCTGTCCGCCGAGGACGCCTGTACGGCGGTGAGCGCGTCGGCGCGGGCGGCCCTGGGGCTGCCCGAGGTGCGCGTGGAGGCGGGTTTTCCGGCCGAACTGCTGGCGGTGCGCGGGGAGAAGCTCTCGGGGGCGCTGTCGTCGGCGTACAGCCGGGTCGTGGTGCACGCGGGGCGGGTGGTGGCGCGGACGAGCGCGGTGCGGGAGTACCGCGGTTCGGCGTCGGCGGAGGATGCGGGGTTGCCCAGGCAGGGCCGGGGGCCCGTGTAGCACCCGTGCGGCTCCGGGGGTTGCACGGCGGACGGGGCGCCCCGGCGTACGGTCGGAGACATGCGCATTGTCATCGCTGGTGGTCATGGTCAGATCGCGCTGCGGCTGGAGCGGTTGCTCGCCGCGCGCGGGGACGAGGCGGCGGGCATCATCCGCAAACCCGAACAGGCGGACGAACTGCGGCGCCTGGGTGCCGAACCGGTCGTGCTGGACCTGGAGTCGGCGTCGGTGGAGGAGGTCGCGGAGCGGCTGGAGGGCGCGGACGCGGCAGTGTTCGCCGCGGGCGCCGGACCGGGCAGCGGTGTGGGCCGCAAGGAGACGGTGGACAGGGCGGCGGCGGTCCTCTTCGCGGACGCGGCCGTCCGCGCGGGCGTACGGCGCTTCGTGATCGTGTCGTCGATGGGCGCGGACCCGGCGCACCGGGGCGACGAGGTCTTCGACGTGTACCTGCGCGCCAAGGGCGAGGCGGACGCGTACGTACGGGGCCTGGACGCCCTGGACTGGACGGTCCTGCGCCCCGGCCGGCTCACCGACGACGCCGGCACCGGCCTGATCCGCCTGGAGGCCCACACGGGCAGCGGGCCGATCCCGCGCGACGACGTGGCGGCCGTACTGGCGGAACTGGTGGACTCCCCGCGACGGCGGGCCTGACCCTGGAGCTGATCAGCGGCCCGGCACCGGTGTCGGTGGCGGTGAAGTCGGTGGCCGGCAACTAGGCCCTGTCGTCAAATTCCCGGCGTCCGCCCGAAGGGCGAGCCGCGCGGCGTCAGGTGCGTGCTCTGGGGTCCCCCGGCCGAAGGCTGGGGAGTGCCGGGCCCTGAGCCTCGTACTGGACGTTCTTGGCTCAGGGCCCGGTGCGGCGAGTGCGTGCATGGCGTCGCGCGGCAGGCGGGAATTTGACGACAGGGCCTAGAGGCCTGTCCGGCGGGTCAGAAGAGGGGCATCTGCCCGGGGAATCCGGGCACGGTGTAGCCGTCCAGCGAGGGCTGTTCCGCGCCGAGTTGGGCGTGGCTGCGCGACCCGGGGCAGGAGGTCAGTTCCCCGATCCGCCGGGCGCCGGGCGGATCGTGCCGCGCGTACCGCCCGGCGACGACGGCGATCTCACGACGGCACACGGGACAGCGACGGCGGCGGGACGACATGCGCCCAGTGTGCCCCGCACCCGCCCCACACGAACACCGGACACCCACGCACACGAAGAGACCCCTTCCGGACTACGTCTCCGTAGTCCGGAAGGGGTCTCTTCCCCAGTGTGGCGGCGCCAGGATTCGAACCTGGGAAGGCTGAGCCGGCAGATTTACAGTCCTCTCATGATCGCCCCCGCGAACATCGGCTGACCTGGGGTTTTCTCACGCCATAGAGAGGGGCGACCGCATCCCGTCCACATCTCGTCCTGATCTTGAAAAATTCGCACCCTCAACGACCGGAGGAAGCGTGACCCATGCCCGCTACGCTGGTACGCACCACGGTAGAACGGAGAGTGCTCCGAGCATGGGACCGAAGACGACCAAGGTTTACGAGACGCTCCGGGAGCGACTCGCGGCCGGCAAGTACGCCCCCGGTGACAAGCTCCCGTCGGAACGCACGTTGGTCGAAGAACTCGGCATCGGTCGGACGGCCCTGCGGCAGGTGCTCGCCCGTCTCGTTGCTGAAGGTTCATTGGAGGTACGGGGCCGCAGCTCGTACCGCGTACCGGGAGCTGTGAGCGTCGAAAGGCCGGAAGGTGTGGAGCCGTGGCGCATCCACGGTGAGCGCGACTTGTACGACAACCGATGGGTGAAGCTTCAACTCTGGGACGTTGAACCGCCCGGCATGAAGTCGTTTGAGCACCACGTCGTGAGGCTGCACCACGTGGCAGTGACCGCCGTTCTGGATGACCAGGACCGTGTGCTCATGATGTGGCGCTACCGGTTCGTGCCTCAGCAGTTCGGTTGGGAGCTCCCGGGGGCATCGTCGACGCCGGCGAGGAGCCGGCGGCCACGGCACTGCGGGAGGTGGTTGAAGAGACCGGTTGGCGGCCGAAGACGCTGGAACACGTCGTGACCTATCAGCCCATGGTCGGCATGGTCGACTCGCCTCACGAAATCTTCGTCGGCCACGGAGCGGAAAGGGTCGGTGAACCGACCGATCTGGAGGAAGCCGGCCACATCGAGTGGGTTCCCTGGCAGATATTCCGGGGCTCATGGCCCGCGGTGAGCTGATGGGGTCCGGCACCCTCGTTGCACTGCTGCACATCCTGGCGAACCGGCGCACACAGGGGTCACAGTCGCACGCTGAGCATGTCGACGCGTCGGCGCTGCCGCACCGAACCGGTGCGGCCCGCCAGTAGCCGCGCCTGCCTCAAATGGGTGTGGGCATCGTCGTACTCGGCTCGTGTCAGGTGCGCTTGCGCCAAGTCCGTATGCAGTCCGGCGCGCGCCCGGACGAACGACGGGTCCATGTCTTCGAGCGCTCCGTAGAGGCGTGCGACCGCCTCGCCGTCACCAAGCATGGCAAGTACGTTGCCGTGCCACCGAGCAAGGTGGGCGCCGTTCAGAAAGATGCTCAGCATGTCGGGGTCTCTGTCGTCCGGGCCCGGCGGGATGGCGGCCAGTGCAGCATCGAGCCCGCGCCGGGAGTCATCCGGCATGCCGGCGTATGCGCAGATCTCCGCTTCGGCCGCGTACAGCCAAGCCCGCAAGCGGGCAGATCCCGCCTCGCCAACGGTGCGCCGGGCGTCCCGTACGAGGTCGACCCCAAGTGCGGGCCGACCGGCTTCACAGAGCACGTACGCCTGTTCCGCCATGGCGTGGGCGAGGTACATCGGAGCTTCAGCGTCACGCGCAGCTCGCTTCGCGAGTTCGTAGTGCCGCCAGGCCCGTTCGACCGCTCCCGAGTCGATGGCTTGCCACGCCGCGAGGGTCGAAGCACCCGCGAGGGCGAGCGCGACGGGACGGCGCGCGGTCGGGAGCACGGCGAAGTTGAGCGCGTCTTCCAGCGCCGCAAGGTGCCCTGTCATCTGGTCGACCAATCCGGCCGCGCCCCTCTGCCTGTCCATGGTGCGGAGTAACTCCGTCTGATCGTTGAACGCCTGAACCATGGACTCACCGACGCTGCCGGCCGCGTCGATCCGGCTGAGCAGTTCGTCGTAACCGTCGACGGAGGCGACCGCCGACGCGGGTACAGCGCCTCTCAACTCCGCGTCAGTGACACCGAGAAGCTTCCGCAGGATGCCCGCGTACCGGTCTGAGAGCGTGCGCTTGCCGTTCTCCCACTCGGACACGTACACCCGCAGGCTCGCGGTTGAGGCCACGTCCGTGACGTGGCGCCGGGCGTGCTGCTCGATCTCGCGAACCAGTCGCTCCTGAGACCAGCCTCGCGCCGCCCGCGCACTTCGAAGTCCTGCGCCCACAGATCACCGTCCGACGGTAAAGACCCTCACTGGCACTTCCAGCATGCCGCACATTGCCGCAGGTCAACAGGGGTTAACAGGCCGATTGTTAAGCGCTGTTGGCTACCGCCGACCCTGCCCTGAGCGGTCTTCTGGAGAGGCACCACAGGGAGCGAACGCCACTCGAAATGGCGAACCACCTTGACTCTGGTGCGCACCAGATGCACTCTACTGGTGCGCACCAGTTTACGGAGCTGGCTCCGGTCCCTGATGCGCGGAACGACCCCGCTGGTCCCGCCTACACGCGGTCCGTGCGGCATGGGAGGCGTCAAAGTCCGTCGTCTTCACGGATCGATCGGTGTCATCGGCTAAGCCGCTGGTCTGACCCTCGGGCGTAGACCCAGGGACCGGATCACGGGGACCCCGGTGATTGGGCTGCACCCGGTCCATGACACCCGCGAGGGATGGGAGCGCCGTTCAGCGAGTGACGACTGAGCGGCACGGCAATGACGCGCCGGCCAAGGGAGGCGGAGCAAGGCGTGTTCGGAGCCGCGAGAGATCAAGTCAATTCCCTGCGATCTACCGGGGTTCGGTGTGAACCGACGACATACCTGGGGCGCCGCTGGAGGCCGGACCGGCCGGCGGAGCCCGCTCAGTTTTCCGGTCCGCTTCCTGGCTCCGCAGCGCTGACGCTGCGGGTCGGCTGCCTCTCCCACCCGTCCGCTCCTGCCTCTGCGTGAGGCTGGGCGGACGGGTGGAGCGCGGGGAGCCGAAGGGGTTCCGCACGAAGCGCCGCCCGGAGAGGCAACTCCGGGCGGCGCGGTACAGGCACCTAGTTGGAGGCACCTGTGTTCACAAGTCTGGCAGACCAGGAGCGCGAGGAGTTGTCGCGCAGGGTCAAGGAAGTCAACAAGCGCAATGAGCAGGGTCGGGGCGGTGGTCAGCGGTGAAGCCGTTCCCGTTCTCGTCCCGCGAGACGCGCCGGGACGACGACACCCGTACCGGGCGGTTGCTGGACGCTGCTGACGTGGCGTTCGAGCGGGAGCAGACCACGCCGCTCGGGGAGGACTTCGAGGCGGTGGTCATGGAGGGTCTGCTGACCGACCGGTCCGTGCCGGTCTATCCGCCCGCCGGGCACACGTTCCCGAGCAGGGGCTGACCGTGCTCAGGGCCGGTGACGACACCGAGCACCAGAAGGCCAAGCCCCGCTTCCGATCCGCCCTCGCGGTCCGCACCCGTACCTGTGGTGACCGGCCGCTGAACGTAACCGCCCCGATGGTCGCAGGCCGGGTTCGACTCCCGGCCGGGGCGCTCTCCCCTGCCGCGCCCGCGCGGTACGAGCAGACATCACCCGGCACCCGGCGTAGTACCTCGCCCTCGTGTGCCCGGCTCGCTCCGGGGAGTCCAGGCCGCGACAGTCGGCCGCTTCCATCACCGACGACATCTCGTCAGGAGTTCACATGTTCGGCAAGAAGACGCAGCAGCAGCCGTCCGATCTGACCAGTCCGGAGAGCGTCAGGAAGAGCCAGCAGGTCTACGACCGCATCACGTCCGGCGAGTGCAAGGACGCCGTGGCGGAGCTGGACGCGGTCCACGGCCGCAAGTCCAAGCGCGGCTGACACCCACACCCCACCCACACGGCACGCACCCCGGAGCGGCAACTCCGGGGTGCTGTTCGGGCCGTTCCACCTGTGAGAGGAACACGACCCAATGAGTCCCATCGTCACTGTTCAGGACGCTGTTACCGCGTTCGCCGACTTCATGGAGCCGACGAACGCCGAACTCGACGCCATCGAGCGGGAGATGCCCGTCATTCTGGCGGACGTCGAACTGCTCGACGCGCACATCATCACCCTGGACCGCACCCCGACCGAGCTGGACGCCCGGCGCATCCGCCGGGCCTGCCGCCGCGCGCTCGCCGCCCGCGTCGCCCTGCTCAACCGGGCGGCCGGCGCGAGCCTTCCCGGGGTGCGGCATGAACGAGACGCTGACCCTAGACGCCCTCACCGTGCCGATGCGCGCGTTGCGGCTGCTGACCGTCGACTTGCCGCACCTGCCCGCGCCCGACGTGGACGTCTCCCCGTCTTTCCGACGTGGCTGCGACTGTCCTTCCACGACACCTCCTGCGACAGCCTCGCCGCGTTCGAGCAGTGGCGCAGCGCGCTGCACATCGCGGTGGACGCGGTCGACTACCGCACACAGAGCGACGGCCGCACCCGCGTCCTGAAGGCCGAGGGTTCGTTCGCCGGCGCGGTCATCGTCCTGACCGCCTACGCCGACGCCCCGCTGACCAGCGCGGCGCCGGCAGGGGTGCGGCATGAGTGCCCCGACCGGAACCTGTCCGCCGCTCACGCCGAGGTGAAGGCGGAGATCGCGCGCACGGACAGCAAGACGGCGCTGCTGCTGGCGTTCGTCGGCGCGGTGCTCGCCGGATCGTGGACGGTCGCCCGTGACCTCCCGCTGAACCGGCCCGCCGTCATCGTGGGCGGTGTCGGTCTGGCCGTGCTGGTCGCGGCGGCCGGTCTGCTGCTGCGCTCGGTCCGCCCGAACCTGTCCGGCCAGCACGGATTCCCCTGTGGGCGACCCTCACCCCGCAGGAGATCAGCGAGACGATCGCGGTCGACGTGGCCGCCGACATCGCGGGCCTGTCCCGGCTCGCGGTCACCAAGTTCACCTGCCTGCGCCGCGCGATCGACCTGATCCGCACCGGCGGGGCCCTGCTCATCCTCGCCGCCCTGCTCACCGCAGGGGTGCGCTGTGAAGGCCAAGACCGTTCTTCCGGCCGTCGCGATGACGGCCGTGTCCATGGTCCTTACCCTCGCGGTGGTCGTGATGTGGCTCGGTTCGGCCATGCCGTGGCTGGTCGCGCTCGTGGTCGGGTTGGGTATCGACGGGGTTGGCTGGCCACGCTCGCCTACGAACGGCGTCTGGCCGCGCAGGGCGACCACAACCGCGTGGTGACCGCCGTCGGCTGGTCCTTCGGCCTCATCGCCACCGCCGTCCTCATTGCCCACGCGCTGACCGCCGAGCATTCCGCCGGGGCGTGGCTGGCCGTGTCCTGGCTGCCGCTCGCCGCCAAGGCCCTGTGGCTCGTGCACGGTCTGTGGGAGCGCACCGCCTTGACTCCGGTCGCGCTGGACGTGATCCGGGGATTCAGCAGGAAGCGCGCGATGAGGCGGCCGTGGCCCGCGCCCGCCTGCGGGCGGAAGCGGCGACCGAGGAGACGCGGCTGACGGCCGTGACGGAGGCAGGGGCACGCGTCGCACGCGTCCAAGCACGCACCGCACAGACCCTGTCCGGGGCGTGGTCGACGCTGGAGACAGCACGCGCCGGCGAGGAGACCGGCAGGGCGCTCACCAGTGTGACGACCCGCGTCACACCCGGCGTCACGCCCCGATGGGAGCTCCCGGTGTGGGGGCCGATGGAGCCGCTGGCGGCCCGCTCGCTGGAGGCCGCACCCGGGCTCACGGATGAGGCACTGGACGTCATCGTGGATGAGATCCGCACCAGCGAGACCCCCGCTCTGTCGTATCGCGAGATGTCCGCCCGCTTCCGCGCGGCCGGTCACGCCGCTTCCGAAGTCCGTCTTCGGGCGGCGTGGAAGCGGGTTGCGTAATGGCCGCGCTGCCGGTCTACCCCTGGCGGCTCGCCCTCGACGGCTACGCCACCTGCCGCCAACTCCGCACCCAAGGGTTGCGGCCCGGCGGCCAGGACGTGGCCGCACAGATCGAACGCCCCGCCGCCGGCGGGGGCCACTGGTCGCCTACCTCTACCGCGTCGACCTCGCCAAGCCCGTCCGCCCCATGACGCCGGGCCGCCGGGCGGCACTCGCCAAAGCGAACGCCGCCCGCCGCACCTGCCCGTCCTGCCGGCGTGACGCCGGATACGTCATCCCCACCACGCTCGGCACCTGCGTGCCCTGCGCCTACCCCGACCTGTACGGGCCGGAAGGGGAACACCGATGAGCAGCACTGACCTGCGCCGCATTGACCGTGAGATCCGGGCCACGACGAAGAAGCTGGAAGCGGTCCGGCGGGGGAGTTGTGGCCGCTGAACAGCCGCGAGCGCCGCGCCATGCTCCGGGCCGTCGCCGGGGGCGCCTACCGCGTCACCCGGGGCCGCAGCACCGGCCGCGCCGAGCAGCAGATCGAGACCACCGGATCGGCCGCCGAGGTGCGGCTGACCGCCGAACTGTCCGCCCTGCACGCCGAGCGGCAGCGGCTCATCACCGAGACGGCCCGCGCCAAGGCGGCCAAGAAGTCGTCCGGCTGGTGGTGACCAGCCAACCCCGCACGCGCCGGGGTGGTCGCCTCTTTCCACGGACACGGCCACCCCGGCGCTCTCTCCTCACTCCCGCCCCGCAGGGGCAGTCAGGAGCAGTTCCAGCATGTCTGAGAACGTCGTTCACCTCCACAAGCACACCGACCCGCCCACCGTCGACACGGCGCCCACGGTGCTCACCGTGGTGCCGGACGCGCTCCCGCCCGGCCCGTGCCCTTGTGGGTGCGCTCCGGGCGCGCGGTGAAGTCTGCCGTCACGCACGAGGGCACGAAGACCGCCGGCCGCGCGGCGGTCCGGCACAGCCTCTACGCGTTCAATGGTGGGCGGATCGTGGCCCGCCGGGCGTGGGACGGCCGCACCGGCTCGCGGTACGAGCGGATGATCCGGGCGGCGGAGGCCGCGGGGAACCTGGAAGCGGCGGAGGAGTGGGAGGAGCGGTTGCAGCGCTTCCGCGCCGCCCGGCACCACCGCCGCATGGACCTCCTGCACTCCCCGTCGACGCCGCCAAGGGCGTCGCCGTCGGTGCCGGCATGAGCATCGGTGTCCTGGTCGCACTCGGGGTAGTCATGGCCATCAGCAGCGAAAACGTTGCGGACGTCATCACGCCACTGTCCGCGACCATCGAGTTCATCGCGCTGCTCGTCCGGATTGTTCAGGTGGTGTGGGGGCCGCTGATCGCGATCGGCCTGTTCCTCGCGCTGCTCGCCCTGTGGTCCGTCGGCCGCAAGCAGCACGCCGCACCCGCCTGGGCGCTCCCCGCCAACGTCCGCACCGGTGAAGGGGAGCCGATCACGCCGTCCATCGTGGTCAAGGCGCTGAGTCACCTGGGTCTGCCCGCGCTGCGCAAGGCCATCAAGGAGATGGGCGACGGCGGCGCAGCCATGCTGTCCCCGATCGTGATCGCCGGGTGCGGCGTGGAAGTCGACGTGACGCTGCCGCTGGAGGTGTCGACGATCGAAGTGCAAAACCGGCGCCGAAAGCTCGCCGAAAACCTCAGCCGGCACGAACACGAAGTGTTCATCACCATCCCGCAAGCGGCCCGCACCGTGCGGCTGTGGATCGCCGACTCCGGGGCGCTGGATGAGCCGATCGGCCCGTCTCCGCTGGTCACGGACGAGACGCTGACCGCCAACTACAAGACCGGCAAGGCCCCATGGGGGCAGGACCTGCGTGGCGATGCGGCAGAGCTGAGCGTGTATCAGCGCCACCTGTTGGTCACGGGTCTGTCCAACCAGGGCAAGACGGCCGCCCTGCGCTCCCTCGCGCTGTGGCTGTCGCTGGACCGCACGGTGCAGTTCTGGATCGCCGACCTGAAGGGCATCGGCGACTGGGCCATGTTCGACGGCATCGCGCAGATCCTGATCGAGGGCCTGTCCGATGACCACGTCATCCAGGCGACCGAGATGGTCGAAGACGCGGTGGAGGAGATGAACCGGCGGATCGAGGCACGCCGCAACGACCCGACCGTGGTGTTCGAGCCGCTGATCGTGGTGGTGGACGAAGCGCAGTTGGCGTTCATGTGTCCGGTCAAGACCACTCGGATCACCGAGGACGGCAAGGTCAAGGAAGGCGCCCCCTACGGCGGATCGAAGGCCACGTCGCGGTACTTCATGGCCGTGCGCAAGCTCCACAACCAGGGCCGTGCGGTCGATGTGCTGATGTGGCAGGGCACACAGGACCCCACCGACCAGAACCTTCCCAAGCTGGTCCGCGAGGGCGCCCACACCCGCGCCTCCCTCGTGCTGGGCACCGAGTCACAGGCCCGCATGGCGCTGGGGGACAAGGCCGTCGACGGCGGCGCCGCCCCGCACCTGCTCCGGCAGGGGCTGGACAAGGGCACCCTCGTGGTCGCCTCCGACGGAATCGCCATCCCAACCGGGCAGGCGTCCATCACCGTGCGAACCCACTTCATCGACGACGAACCCGCCGCCGAGATCGCCGAGCGAGCCAAGGCCCTGCGCAACGGTGCCACCACCCTGCGCGTCATCGAGCGGGACGCAGAGCGGGACCCGCTCGCCGACATCGCGGCCGTCATCGGCGACGCGGCGCGGCTGCGTACGGATGAGGTGCTCAAGCGGCTGCACGCCCTGGACACGGCCGTCTACCGCGAGTGGAACAACGGCCGCTTGAAGCGGCTGCTGGAGGAGCACGGCGAGGAGCCGAAGAAGTCCCACGGGGTCATGGTCGTCCGCCGCGACGACGTGGCCCGCGCGCTCGCCAATCGCGACACCGACGGTTCCGCTTCCGCCTCCCAGTAGCGGGGAGAAACCACGGTCGGGCGTGGGGAGGCGGGGAGAACTCCCCAACCCCTCCCTACGCCCGCCTCCCCGCACTGATCAGCACAAACATCGTTTCGGGGATGCGGGGAGGCTGCCTGTTCAGACCCCCGAAACACCCCTCCACAGCGCCCCCTACAGGGGGTGCCTCCGCCTCCCCACCAAGCACCGGAAGGGATTCCACATGTACCCCGGGAACACCCCTCACGCCCCCGTCCAGGGGGCCGTGACCACCTACCGGCCCACCCCGATACAGCCCGCCATCGTGACGTTGGCACCGGTTGCCCCGGTCCAGCCGGGCACGGTTCCGGCGGTGGCGAGCATCGTCCTGCCGGACGGGCGGATCGTCACCGGCTACGCCATCGATCACCCGCAGCCCGCCCCGGTCGTTGCCAAGCCGGTCGTGTCCCGCACGGCGGTGAACGTCGCCCTCGGAGGCGTCGGGTTCCTCGCGGTGTGCGGCGGCCTGCTGCTGCTCACCTCGTTCATCGCCGCCCTGACCGCGTTCATCGGCCAGCTCATCATCCTCGCCGCCGTCATCTTCGGCGGCTGGATCGCCGTCCAGATCCTCGGAACGAGCAGCCACAAGGGCGCGACCACGGTGAACATCCGCAAGGCCGTAATCAAGCGCAACCACTTTCACAGCTAGCTACGCCAAGGGCGGCCCCCACCTCACGCCAATGAACCGGGGCCGCCCTTGCCCAACCAGCACCCTTCAACAGGACTGGAGACCTCCAGCATGACCCAAGACCCCCGATCCGCGCTGCAGTCCGCAGCGCTGGACGCCGCCGGACGTGGCTGGCCCGTCTTCCCGTTACGGCCCGGCACCAAGCGCCCGGCCCTGCACGGCGAAACCGCCTGCCCGCGCACCGGGCCGTGCGCCGCCGGGCACCGCAAGTGGGAGCAGCGGGCAACCACGGACCTGGACCGTATCCGGGCCGCGTGGTCGCTGGCGCCGTTCAACGTCGGTATCGCCACCGGCCCGGCCGGGCTGGTCGTGGTCGACCTGGACGTGCCCAAGGACAAGGGCAGTTCGGACGCGCCTTGCGGCGCGACGACCTTCGAGGCGCTCTGCGAGCGCACCGGGCAGCCTGTCCCGCGCACCCGTACGGTCCGGACCGCGAGCGGCGGCAGCCACCTGTACTTCACCGCCCCCGCCGCCGTACGGCTGCACAACACCGCCGGGACCCTCGCCCCGCTGGTCGACACCCGCGCATGGGGCGGCTACGTCCTCGCCGCCGGAAGCATCGTCGACGGCACCCGCTACGAGACCGTGGGGCCCGCGCTGCTGCGGCCCCTGCCCGACTGGCTCAAGACCCTCGTGGTGCCCCCACACCCCGTCAACCGGCCAACTCCCGTACCGGTCACCGGCGGCCGGCACCGGTACGTCGATGCCGCACTGGCCCGCGAGACGGCCGCCGTCACCACGGCCCGTGAGGGGCAGCGCAACGCGCTGCTGCTGCGCGCCGGGCGGGCCCTGGGACGGTTCGTCGCATCCGGCAACCTGAGCCGTGCCGAGGTAGAGACGGCTCTTCAAAGGGCGGGGAGTCGGCCGGACTGCCCGCTGCCGAGTGCCGCACCACCCTCCGCAGCGCCCTCAACTGGTCCATCACCCACAACCACACCCGCACCGGAGCGGCGGCATGAGCGCCACTCCCCGCCCTTGAAGAGCATCACCACCGCCCCCGACGGCCCGGACGCCGCCCGGTCGGCCGCACCCCGGACCACCGTGGGCGAGCCGACAGGCGCCGCCCGACAGGGCGTCCGAACTGCCCTTGGCTCTGACCCGCACCCGGTCACCGTCACCGGCCTCACCCTGGGCTCCGCATCAGCACAACGGGCGTGCCCGTCGCGGACTGGCTCTGTGCCTGCGGCCACCACGAACGCGCCCGTGGCCGTGCTGCTGTCACCGAGTTGCATGCACGCGTGCGTGTGGGCGTCTGCCCGCACGCCACCACCCTGGAAGGAAGGGCCGCCGCATGACCCCCACCACCGACGGGGCCGCGCTGCTCGACGAGGTGGAAGCCTTCCACCGCCGGTTCAACGTCTTCCCCACCGAGGCCGCGTTCGTCGCCGTCGCGCTGTGGGACGCGCACGCCCACCTGCTCGACTGCTTCGACTCCACCCCCGCGTCGCGTTCCTGTCTCCCGAACCGGGGTCGGGCAAGACGAGGGCGCTGGAGATCGTGGAAACCCTCGTGCCGCAGCCCATGACGGCCGTCAACGCGTCCGCCGCCGCCCTGTTCCGGTCCGTCTCCGCTGGAACCGGCAAGCCAACCATCCTGTTCGACGAGATCGACACCGTCTTCGGCCCGAAAGCGGGGGACAACGAGGAGTTGCGCGGGTTTCTCAACGCTGGGCACCGCCGCACCGGGGTCACCTATCGGTGCATCGGCGACGGCGGGCAGCAGACCGTTCAGGCGTTCCCTCGTACTGCGCGGTCGCGGTCGCCGGTCTCGGCTCCCTGCCGGACACGATCCTGAGCCGGTCCGTCATCATCCGCATGCGCCGGCGCGCGAGGAACGAGAAGGTGGAACCCTTCCGGGCCCGCATCCATGAAGCCGAGGGACACGCCCTGCGGGACCGGCTCGCCACATGGGCCGAGCAAGCGCGCGAGACCGTCCTTGGGGCGTGGCCGGACATGCCCGACGGGGTGAGCGACCGGCCAGCCGACGTGTGGAACCCCTGCTCGCCGTCGCCGACGCCGTTGGCGGCCACTGGCCCGACCGGGCGCGGGCGGCATGCGTGGCCCTGGTCCGCGCGTCCAAGGCCAACGACAAAGGCAGTCTCGGGGTCCGGCTGCTGACCGACCTGCGTGATCACGTGATGGTCGGTATCGACCGCCTGCCCACCATCGCCATCATCGACCGGCTCAACGCCCTCGATGACGCCCCGTGGGCCGACCTCAACGGCAAGCCGCTCGACAACCGGCGCCTGTCCCGAATGCTCGGGGAGTACATGACGGCCGACAACGAGCCGATCGCCTCCCGCAACATCAAGACCGCCGGGAGCGTCCTCAAGGGCTACTACGCCACCGATCTGCACGACGCATGGCAGCGCTACTGCCCCCTCCCCGGAAAGTCCGCTACCTCCGCTACCGGACACCGAAAACGCCGCCTGACCAGCCACAACGGGGTAGCGGCAACCGGTGCGGATTGCCGCTACCCTCCGCTACCGCTACCCCTTCCCGCTACCTCGGACAGGCCCCTGACCTGCACGGTAGCGGCGGTAGCGGAAGTAGCGGCCCTCAGAGAAGGCCCCGAAGGACTGCCCGGAGGAATCGCCACATGAGCACCCTCGCCCGTCAGCGACGCGCGCCGAAAGACGAACTGCTGCCCCTGAGCGCCGTCCTGGAAGAACTCAACATCAGCCGCCCGACCTGGTACCGGTGGCGCGATCGCGGCTACGGGCCGGAAGCGCGCCGCACTCCGTCCGGTCGCATCTGCGTGCGCCGCAGCGCCCTGGACGCCTTCAAAGATGACTTGGAGGCTGCGTGACCGAGTGGAGCTACACCGTCAAGATCTGGGCAATCCGGAAGCGTGATTACCGGAAGCCCTATCAGCTCCGATGGAAGGTGGGCACCCGCCCACATTCGGAATCGTTCCTCACCCTGGGCCTGGCGGACAGCCGCCGGGCCCAGCTCATTACGGCGGCCCGCGAGGGCGAGCCGTTCGATGTCGACAGCGGACTTCCCAAGTCCATGGTCGTCAAAGAGCGGGACATCACGTGGTACGAGCACGCCCGCGGCTACATCGAAATGAAGTGGGACGACTCCCCCGGCAATACGCGCCGGACGCTGGCCGAAGCCATGGCGACGGTGACGCCCACGTTCGTCAAGGACACCAGGGGGATGCCCGACACGAGAGCCGCCCGTCGCGCTCTCTACAGTTGGGCCTTCAACAAAAACCGGTGGGATGAGGAGACTCCCACCGACGTGGCCAAGATCCTGGACTGGTTCGAGCGGAAGTCGCTGCCCATGTCCGCGCTCTCCGATCGGCTTGTCGTACGTGGCGCTCTGGCCGCTCTGTCCAAGAAGCTGGACGGCAAGACGGCGGCACCCGGCACAATCAGCCGGAAGCGCGCGATCCTGTACAACGCCCTTGAATACGCGGTCGACGCCGAACTACTCGATGACAACCCGTTGGGCCGCATCAAGTGGAAGCCCCCGGAGCAGGTCACAGAGGAACTTGACCCGGCCTGCGCCCCGAATCCCATGCAAGCGGCCAAGCTACTCACCGCCGTACGGGAACAGAGCATGCGTGGCCGGCGGCTCGTGGCGTTCTTCGGCTGCATGTACTACGCCGCCGCGCGGCCGGCCGAGGTCATCGGGCTACGACTCAAGGACTGCGACCTACCCCGTCACGGATGGGGTCTGCTCCGGCTGCACGAGACCCGTCCACGCTCCGGCACGGCCTGGACGGACAGCGGAGAGGCGCACGAGAAGAAGGGTCTGAAGCACCGCCCGCGCAAGGCGGTCCGGCGGGTGCCAATTCCTCCTGAGCTGGTCGCGCTGCTCCGGTGGCATCTCACCGCGTACGGCACCGCCACCGACGGCCGTGTGTTCCAGACGTTGCGCGGTGGGCTCATCCAAGACACCGGGTACGGCGAAGTCTGGGCTGAGGCTCGCTCGCGAGCGCTCACCCCGGCGGAATTCGAGTCAGTGTTGGCCAAGCGGCCGTATGACCTGCGTCATGCGGCGGTGTCCACGTGGCTCAGCTCCGGCGTGGAACCCCAGCTCGTGGCAGAGCGCGCCGGCCACAGCGTGGCGGTGCTCTTCCGCGTGTACGCCAAGTTCCTCAAGAACGGAGACGAGGCCGCGAACGCCAAGATCTCCGCACGTCTGGGACACCACGGGTGACGGGCGGGAAGTCCCGTCCACGCTCCGTCCACGCATCCCGAGACGGGACGTTCGAACGCGAGACAGAGTGAGACAGTCCACCGATCGCGGGAGCACATGACGAGGGCCCGTGACCTGCTGAAACAGCAGGTCACGGGCCCCTCATTCCCGTGTGGCGGCGCCAGGATTCGAACCTGGGAAGGCTGAGCCGGCAGATTTACAGTCTGCTCCCTTTGGCCGCTCGGGCACACCGCCGGGGTTGCTGCCGTCGAACCGCTTTGGGGCGGTGCTCCTTGGCAACGACGTAAACAATACCCGATGGGCAGGGGTGCTCCGCCACCCGATTGATCGCCACCGGGGGCCCGGCGGGTGACTAGGCTGGTCCGGATGCGGCCGGGACCGATACCGGGCTCGGGGGCCGCCTCACCTACGCATCCGGTGCGCTGCCCGGTACGCACCCCGATTCAAGGAGCCACAGGACATGGCCGACTCCAGTTTCGACATCGTCTCGAAGGTCGAGCGGCAGGAGGTCGACAACGCCCTCAACCAGACCGCCAAGGAGATCTCACAGCGCTACGACTTCAAGGGCGTGGGTGCCTCGATCTCGTGGTCCGGGGAGAAGATCCTCATGGAGGCGAACTCCGAGGACCGGGTGAAGGCCGTCCTCGACGTCTTCCAGTCCAAGCTGATCAAGCGGGGCATCTCGCTGAAGGCCCTGGACGCGGGTGAGCCCCAGCTCTCGGGCAAGGAGTACAAGATCTTCGCGTCCATCGAGGAGGGCATCTCCCAGGACAACGCGAAGAAGGTCGCGAAGATCATCCGCGATGAGGGTCCGAAGGGCGTGAAGGCCCAGGTGCAGGGCGACGAGCTGCGCGTCAGCTCCAAGAGCCGCGACGATCTGCAGACCATCATCGCGCTGCTCAAGGGCAAGGACTTCGAATTCGCCCTGCAGTTCGTGAACTACCGGTAAATCCGGTGGCGGACACGAAGGGCGGGCATCGTGAGGGTGCCCGCCCTTTCCGTCCGCCGGCTGCCGTCCGGGGCGAGTCGCCCGGTCAGCCGCGCGAGTTGCCGAACAGGATGCGGTAGGCGATCAGCAGGACCAGCGAGCCCCCGATCGCGGCGACCCAGGTGGTGCCGTCGTAGAAGTCCTTGGTGACCGGATGGTCGAGCCAACGGGCCGATATCCAGCCGCCGATGAACGCGCCGACGACTCCGATGAGGGTCGTGCCGATGAGGCCGCCCGGGTCGCGGCCGGGCAGCAGGAACTTCGCTATCGCCCCGGCCAGCAGTCCGAGAATGATCCAGCTGATGATCGTCATGCCCTGCACCTGCCCCTTTCCCGCTGTTCTTGCACCCGGACACACGTCACACGTCCGAAGCGCGTGAAGGCCCAGGTGCAGGGCGACGAGCTGCGCGTCAGCCCCGATAGCCGCGACGATCTGCAGACCATCATCGCGCTGCTCAAGGGCAAGGACTTCGAATTCGCCCTGCAGTTCGCGAACTACCGGTAAATCCGGTGGCGGACACGAACGGCGGGCATCGTGACGGTGCCCGCCCCTTCCGTCCGCCGGCTGCCCTCCGCGGCAAGCCATCCGGTCAGCCGCACGAGATGCCGAACAGGATGCGGCAGGCGATCAGCAGGACCAGCGAGCCCCCTACCGCGGCAACCCAGACGGTGCCGACGTGGGAGTCCTTGGTGACCGAACGGTCGAGCCAACGGGCTGATGTCCAGCCGCCGACGACTCCGGTGACGGTCGTGCCGTCGAGGTCGCCCGGGACGCGCCCGGGCAGCAGGGACTTCGCCATCCCCCGGCCAGCAGTCCGAGAATGATCAAGCCGATGATCAGCATGCCCTGTACCCGCCCCTTTCCCACTGTTCTCGCACCCTGACAGACGTCACACGTCCATCTGCCGGTTCCACCTGCTCAGTAGGGTGCCGTCCCGTGACAGACACCTCCGGTCCTCGGTTGCGGCGCACGCTCGGCGTCGGTGACGCCGTGGTCATCGGTCTCGGCTCCATGGTGGGGGCCGGCATCTTCGCCGCCCTGGCCCCCGCCGCGCACGCGGCCGGTTCCGGCCTGCTGCTCGGGCTGGCGGTGGCCGCCGTGATCGCCTACTGCAACGCCACGTCGTCGGCGCGCCTCGCCGCCCTGTACCCCGCGTCGGGCGGCACGTACGTGTACGGGCGGGAGCGGCTCGGGGAGTTCTGGGGTTATCTCGCCGGCTGGGCGTTCGTGGTCGGGAAGACGGCCTCCTGCGCGGCGATGGCGCTCACCGTGGGCGCGTACGTCTGGCCGGGGCAGGCGCACGCCGTGGCGGTCGCCGCCGTCGTGCTGCTGACCGCGGTGAACTACGGCGGTGTCCAGAAGTCCGCGTGGCTGACGCGGGCGATCGTGGGTGTGGTCCTGGCTGTCCTCGCTTCCGTGGTGGTCGTGTGCCTGACGTCGGGGAAGCCGATGCCGGGCGGCTGGACATCGGGCTCTCCGGTGGTGTGGGCGGGGTGTTTCAGGCGGCCGGTCTGCTGTTCTTCGCCTTCGCCGGGTACGCCCGTATCGCGACCCTCGGCGAGGAGGTCCGGGATCCGGCGCGCACCATTCCGCGGGCTATCCCGCTGGCTCTGGGCATCGCGCTGGTGGTGTACGCGGCGGTCGCTGTGGCCGTCCTCTCGGTGCTGGGGCCGATGGGGCTGGGTGATGCCACCGCGCCGCTCGCCGACGCCGTGCGGGCTGCCGGGTTCGGCGAGCTGGTGCCGGTGGTGCGGGTGGGTGCGGCGGTGGCCGCGCTGGGTTCGCTGCTCGCCCTGATCCTGGGGGTCTCGCGGACGACGCTGGCCATGGCGCGGGACCGGCATCTGCCGGGTGCCCTCGCCGCCGTGCATCCGCGGTTCCGGGTGCCGCACCGGGCGGAACTGGCCGTGGGCGCGGTGGTCGCCGTCCTGGCCGCCACGGTGGACGTACGGGGCGCGATCGGTTTCTCCTCCTTCGGTGTGCTGGCGTACTACGCGGTGGCCAACGCCTCGGCCTGGACTCTCGACTCCCGGCCGGCGGCGAGGGCACTGCCGGCGCTGGGACTCGCCGGGTGCCTGGTACTGGCGTTTTCCCTGCCCTGGGTCTCGGTGACCGCGGGCGCGGGGGTGCTGGTGGCGGGGGCGGCGGCTTATGGCGTACGGCGGTGGGCGGGGCGGTAGCGGTTTCGCTGGGTGGGCCGGGCGGCCGGGTAGCCGGGGTGCCCCGGCTGTTGTCAGGTGCCGCGCGACTGTGCCGTCCGGCGGTTACGGCGCGCGGCGGCGGAGCGCGGGGGTGGCCTCACGCCGTCGCGATGCCAGGTTCTCCCCGGCTGTCACCGACGCCCGAGGTTTTTCGACGTGCGGTGGCCGCTGGGGCGCGTGTGGTGGCCCTGTCGCAGCGCTGTGGGGCTCGTTCCGGCCGTCATCGGGTGCCCAGGGGTGTCCTGTTCGACGCTTACCCGGCCGGGTGGGTGCGTGTGCGGTGGCCCCGCCGCCGGGGGTGTTCGCGGTCGTCTCCGGGTGCTTTGTGGCCGGCCGGCGTGGTCAGGAGGTTCGCTCCTGTGTCGCGCGGCCGGTGAAGCCGGGCCAGGGGGCAGGTCCATGCCCTCGTTCTCCTCCTCGTACCAGCCCGTGCCCTGGACCCAGGAGTGGAGCCAGTCTGTAAGGGCGGGGGCGTCGAGGAACCAGGCGTTGTCGGGGTCGCCCGGGTTGGGTTCGAAGAGGAGGACGGTGGCCCGGGGCGAGCGGCAGTCGACGCAGGCGTACATGCCGCAGCCCCAGTGGGATATCGGCAGCACCCCTCCGGCCAGGGCCAGTCGGGGTCCTCGCTGCCGCTCTCGCGGTTGGCGAGGTACTGGGCCACGGCGGCGGGCTCACCGGAGGGCGAGCTGTCCAGCAGGGGCAGCAGACCGTACTCGGGGCCGAATCCGCCGTCCGCTATGCGCAGATAGAGCTCGGCGAGCAGGGTGGGCAGGGTGAAGCCCAGCGTGCTCTCGGCGCGGGCCAGTGTGGTCGCGTCGACGGGGTCGGGAGAGAAGGCCAGCCCCATGGACGGGTGTTGCGGGCCTTGTCCGCCACCTGTGTCAGCAACTGCTGGTGCTCGGTCATGCGTTCATCATGCGCGCCGCCTCTGACAATCGCGCGGGCCTGTGGACGGCGTCCGGCCTGTGGACAACTCCGCCGTCCTGACGTGCCGTACGGCCGTGGATCGGCGCTACCAGCGCGAGCTGTCCGTGAACGCCTGGTCCGTCCGTACGATCTCGCGGCCCAGCGGGAGCAGGGAGACCGGGATCAGCTTGAAGTTGGCGATGCCGAGCGGGATTCCGATGATCGTCACGCACAGGGCGATGCCGGTGACGATGTGGCCGAGCGCAAGCCACCACCCGGCCAGGAGCAGCCAGAGCACGTTGACGACGAAGGACGGCGCCCCCGCGTCCCGGCGCGCGACCGTCGTGTATCCGAAGGGCCACAGGGCGTAGACGGCGATCCGGAACGCGGCGACGCCGAAGGGGATTCCGATGATCGTGATGCACAGCAGCACGCCCGCGAACAGATAGCCGAGGAAGAGCCAGAAGCCGCTGAACACGAGCCATATGACATTCAGAATGGTCTTCACTGGTGACCTGCCATCCTCTCGAGCCGGGCGATGCGTTCCGCCATCGGCGGGTGGGTGGAGAACATCTTCGAGAGCCCCTGGCCGGGGCGGAACGGGTTGGCGATCATCATGTGGCTGGCCGTCTCGATACGGGGCTCGGGGGCAGAGGGAGCTGTTTGGTCCCGTGTTCCAGTTTGCGCAGGGCGCCCGCGAGGGCCAAGGGGTCGCCGGTGAGCTGGGCGCCGGAGGCGTCCGCCTCGTACTCACGGGAGCGGCTGATGGCCAGCTGGATGAGGGACGCGGCGAGCGGACCGAGGATCATGATCAGCAGCATGCCCAGGAGGCCGGGGCCGTCGTCGTCGTCCGAGCGGCCGATCGGGATCAGCCAGGCGAAGTTGACCAAAAACATGATCACGGAGGCGAGGGCGCCGGCGACCGAGGAGATCAGGATGTCGCGGTTGTAGACATGGCTGAGCTCATGGCCGATGACACCGCGCAGCTCCCGCTCGTCGAGCAGGCGCAGGATGCCCTCGGTGCAGCACACCGCGGCGTTGCGCGGGTTGCGGCCGGTGGCGAAGGCGTTGGGGGCCTCGGTCGGGGAGATGTAGAGGCGCGGCATGGGCTGGCGGGCCTGGGTGGAGAGCTCGCGGACCATCCGGTACAGCCCCGGTGCCTCGAACTCGCTCACCGGGCGGGCGCGCATGGCGCGCAGGGCCAGCTTGTCGCTGTTCCAGTACGCGTACGCGTTGGTGGCCAGCGCGATCAGGACGGCGACGACGAGCCCCACGCGGCCGAAGAAGCTGCCGATGACGATGATGAGCGCGGACAGTCCCCGAGGAGGACTGCGGTCCTGAGCCCGTTGTGCCGGCGGTGCACGGTACGCCCTCCAAATCTTGCGGCAGGGGACCCTTGCTTGCTGATCTTCCTTGTGACCTGCGCTGTCCACTGGTCTCGTGGTGTCACGTCCAGTGGACCCTCCCGTACCGGTCAACGCGAGGCGAAGGGCACTAGTTCCCTTGTGCGCGTGGTGGCGCGTGTCAACCGTCCGGGTGACGGCACGCGCGTGCGGCCGGGCGGAGGGGTTCCTCAGAAGAGCCCGGTGCCGGTGAAACGCAGGACCAGCTGGGGCGCGCCGGACAGGGCGATGCCGAGGACGCCGGTGAGGGCGAGGGCGGCGGTGAGGGGCGCGGGGAGCCGGTGCTTCACGGGTTCGCCCTCGGGGGCGCGGAACAGCAGGGCCGTCCACCGCAGGTAGTAGACCAGCGCGATGACGACGTTGACGGCCATGACGACGGCGAGCCAGCCGAGTCCGGCGTCGACCGCGGCGGAGAACACGGTGACCTTGGCGAAGAGGCCGATGATGCCCGGCGGGAGTCCGGCGAGGCAGAGCAGGAAGAAGCCCAGGAGGAGCGCGGTGAGGGGGCTGGCCGCGTGGAGGCCGCGGTAGTCGGCGACGCGGTTGAGACGGTGCGTGCGGCCGACGAGGGCGGCCACCGCGAAGGCGCCCAGGTTCACGGCGCCGTACATGAGGGCGTAGGCGACGGTGGAGCCGATCGACTTCTCGGCGTCGCCGGAGTACGCGGCGGCGGCGATCGGTACCAGGAGGTAGCCGGCCTGGCCCACGGACGACCAGGCGAGAAGGCGTACGGCGCTGTACGCGCGGGTGGCCTGTTGTGCGAGGGCGCCGACGTTGCCGACGGTCATGGTGAGGGCGGCCAGCACGGCGAGGGCGGGTCCCCACACGTGGGCGTACGACGGGAGGGCGACGACGGTGACGAGGATGAGGCCGGAGAAGCCGACCGCCTTGCCGATGACGGACAGGTAGGCGGCGACCGGCAGGGGCGCCCGCATAGGTGTCGGGGACCCAGAAGTGGAAGGGGACGGCGGCGGTCTTGAAGGCGAAGCCGATGAGGATGAGGACGACGCCGGTCTGGGTGAGGGTGTGGAGCTGTCCGTCGACGTTCTGGACGCGTTCGGCGACCTGGGTGAGGTGGAGGGTGCCGGTGGCGGCGTAGACGAAGCTGATGCCGAGCAGGCTGACGGCGGTGGCGGTGACGGAGGACAGGAAGAACTTCAGGGCCGCTTCGGAGGACTTCCGGTCGCCGTGTCTGAGGCCGACAAGGGCGAAGGCGGGCAGGAGGCGACCTCCAGGGCGACGACGAGGGTCGCGAGGTCGCGCGAGGCGGGCAGGAGGGCGGCGCCGGCGGCGGAGGAGAGGAGGAGGAACCAGTACTCGCCCTCGGGGAGCCGTTTGGCGTCGTCCTTGAGGGCGGTGACGGACAGGAGGGCGGTCAGGAGGGCGCCGCCGAGGACGAGGAACTGGATGACGAGGGTGAAGCGGTCCGCGGTGTAGCTGCACACAGCCTCGTCGCCGACCAGGCAGAAGGTGCTGCGGTCGGCGCCGAGGAGGGCAGCAGCATCAGCGTGGCGGCGGCGAGTCCGGCCACCGAGAGCCATCCGAGGAGCGGTTTCCTGGCCTCGGGCACGAACAGGTCGGCGACGAGGACGACGAGTCCGACGACCGCCGTGATGGTGGGCGGCGCGATGGCCAGCCAGTCGACGGACTGGACGAGGGAGCTCATCGGGTGCCTCCTGCGAGGAACTGCTGCACGGCCGGGTCGGTCAGCCCGAGGAGGGCCTTGGGCCACAGGCCGGCGACGACGGTGAGGACGACGAGCGGGGTCCAGGCCGCGAACTCGTAGGGGCGCACGTCCGTGAACTTCGGGGAGCCCTGGGACGCGGCGCCCATGCAGACCCGGCGGACCACGATCAGCAGGTAGGCGGCGGTCAGCAGGGTGCCGAACGCGCCGATCGCCATGAAGGTGAGGAAGGCGGGGCGGCTGAGGCCTTCGGCGGGGTCGAAGGCGCCGAACAGGGCGAGCATCTCGCCCCAGAACCCGGCGAGGCCGGGCAGGCCGAGGAGGCGACGGCGGCGAAGGCGAGCAGGCCGCCGAGGCGTGGCGCCCTGCCGTAGAGGGCGGCGCCGGTCTCCTTCGCGAGGGTGTCGAGGTCGGTGCTGCCGGTGCGGTCCTTGAGGCCGCCGACCAGGAAGAACAGCAGTCCGGTGATGAGGCCGTGGGCGATGTTGGCGAACAGGGCGCCGTTGACGCCGGTCGGGGTCATCGTCGCGATGCCGAGGAGGACGAAGCCCATGTGGCCGACGGAGGAGTAGGCGATCAGGCGCTTGAGGTCGCCGTTCGCACCGCGCCTGGTGAGAGCCAGGCAGGCGAGGGATCCGTAGATGACGCCGACGACGGCGAACGCGGCGAGGTACGGCGCGAAGGTGCGGAAGCCGTCCGGCGCGGCGGGCAGCAGGATGCGTACGAAACCGTACGTGCCCATCTTCAGCAGGACGCCGGCCAGCAGGACCGAGCCGACGGTCGGGGCGGCGGTGTGCGCGTCGGGCAGCCAGCTGTGCAGCGGCCACATCGGGGTCTTGACCGCGAGCCCGATCCCGATCGCCAATACGGCGATGACCTGCACGGATGTGGTCAGCGACCGGCCGTTGTCAGTGGCGAGTGCCACCATGTCGAATGTGCCCGCCTCGATTCCGATCAGGAGCAGGCCGAGCAGCATGACGACGGAGCCGAGCAGCGTGTAGAGGATGAACCTCCAGGCGGCCTCGGCCCGGCCCTCGCCGCCCCAGCGGGCGATGAGGAAGTACATGGGGATGAGGACGGTCTCGAAGGCGAGGAAGAACAGGATCAGGTCGAGGACGGCGAAGGTCGCCAGGGTGCCGGACTCGAGGACCAGCAGCAGGGCGACGAACGCCTTCGGGGACGGGCCCGTGGGCGGCTTGAAGTAGGAGTGGAGCGCGCAGAGGAAGGTCAGCAGCGCGGTCAGGATCAGAAGGGGAGGAAATGCCGTCGGTTCCGAGGTGGATCCGTACGTCGAGTGCGGGGATCCAGCTGATGTCGGTGGTGGCCTGCATCTTCGACGGCTGGTCGTGGTCGAAGCCGAGCGCGAGGACGATCGCCGCGATGAGGACGGCGCCGGTGACGGTGACCCCGTGGCGGAGCACCGCCTGGTCGGGTGACTTCCCCTTCAGTCCGGGCGGGGCCGGCAGGAGAGCGGCGACGGCGCCGAGGAGCGGGCCCACGACGATCAACGCCAGAAGGACCTGCATCACGGACTCGTTGATATCGATCACGCCTGCTCACGCTCCCGTGGCGACGAGGACGGCGGCGACCGCGAGGACGACGGTGCCGGCGAGCAGCGCGCTCACATAGGTCTGCAGATTGCCGGTCTGGGCCCGTCGTACGGCGATGCCGAGCCAGCGGGGCAGCGTGCCCGCGCCGCGTACGTAGGTTTCGACGACCTCGCGGTCGAGGAACCGTACGAGGCTCGCGCCGGCCCGCACCGGGCGGACGAAGAGGGCCGTGTACACGGCGTCCAGGTGGAAGCCGGCGGCCGCGTGGCGGTGCAGCGGGCCGAGCAGCAGCCGGCCGGGGTCGGACGGGTCGGGTGCGTACGCGATGTCGCCGTAGGCCGGTTCGTGGCTGGCGATGGCCTCCGCCTCGACCAGTCCGGCGTCGCCCTCGGGGTGGGCGGCGACGGCGCCGAGGGGCACCCGGGCGACGTGCGCGGTGGTGTGCCGCCAGGTGGCGTAGGTGATGATGCCGCCGACCAGGGCCACGCCCGTGCCGAGCACGGAGGTGGTGAGCGTCGGGGTGAGGTCGTGGCCGTCGAACCAGTCGGGCAGGACGCGGAAGGCGAGCCCGCCGAGCGCGAGCGAGGGATGGCGAGCACCCACAGCACCGTGGTCATCGTCAGCGGCTGCCTGCCGTGGTCGGGTGCCTCGGGGCCGTGTCCGCGGAAGGCCAGCAGCCACAGCCGGGTCGCGTACGCCGCGGTGAGCAGGGCGGTGACGAGGCCGGCGAGGAGGACGATCCAGCCCGCCGCCGCGGGGCGTGCCCGGTGTGGCCGATGACGACGTGTTCGGCGGCCCCGAGGACGGCCTCCTTGGAGAAAAAGCCGCTGAAGGGCGGGATCGCGGCGAGCGCGAGAAGCGCCACGGTCATCGTCCAGTAGGCGTCGGGGACCCGGTCGCGCAGGTGGCCCATGCGGGACATGGCGGCCAGTGAGTTGGTGCCGGCCGCGTGGATGATCACGCCGGCGGCGAGGAACAGCAGCGCCTTGAAGGCGCCGTGGGACAGGAGGTGGAAGACGGCGGCGCCGCGGTCGGCGACGGCGAGGGCGCCGGTCATGTAGCCGAGCTGGCCGATCGTCGAGTAGGCGAGGACGCGTTTGATGTCGTCCTGGGCGAGGGCGGCGAGCGCCGAGCCGGCCATGGTCACGGCGGCCATGACGGCGAGGACGACCATGGCGGCCTGCGAGGCCTCGAAGAGCGGAAGGAGACGGGCGATGAAGTAGACGCCGGCGGCGACCATGGTCGCGGCGTGGATCAGCGCGGAGACGGGGTCGGGCCCGCCATCGCGTCGGGAAGCCAGGTGTGCAGCGGGAACTGCGCCGACTTGCCGGCCACGCCCGCCAGGAGCAGCAGGGCGATCAGGGTGGGGTGTTCGATGCCGCCGTTCGCAACGGCGCCGAGGACGCGGGTGATGCGGAAGGACCCGGTTTCGGTGGCGAGGGCGAACAAGCCGATGAGGAAGGGGACGTCGCCGAGTTTGGTGACCAGGAAGGCCTTGAGCGAGGCGGCGCGGGCCTCGGGGTCTCCCAGTAGTGGCCGACGAGGAAGTAGGAGCAGATGCCCATGACTTCCCAGCCGACCAGCAGCACCATCAGGTCGCCGGAGTAGACGACCAGGAGCATCGCGGAGGTGAACAGGGAGACGAGGGCGGCGTAGGAGGGGTAGCGCGGGTCGTCGCGCAGGTAGCCCGTCGAGTAGATCTGCACGCAGCCGGCGACGACGGTGACGACGACGGCGGTCAGGGCGGCGAAGCCGTCGATGTGCAGGGCGAGTTCGATCGGGACCGAGCCGGTGGGGGTGAGCTCGGTGACGGCGTCGACGGCCTGGTGCCCGGCCTGCCGCCAGGCGACCGTGGCGGCCAGTGCGAGGGAGGCGAGGGTCGGCAGGACCGCGAGCGGGCGGACGAAGCCGGGGGCGGTGCGGCCGAGGAGCAGGCCGGCGATGGCGCCGAGGAAGGGAAGGAGGGGACGAGGACGGCGAGGGTGGTCGTGGTCACGCGGTGGCCTCAGCCTTCTCGCCGGACGTCCGGGACCCGGGAATTCACGGCCGGTGGTGTCACGGTCGGGGCCGTCGGGCTCGTGGCCCTCGGCGGTGTCGCGGAGCTTGTCGATGTCCGAGGTGCCGCGGTTTCGGTACACGGCGAGGACGATCGCCAGGCCGATGCCGATCTCGGCGGCGGCGATGGCGATGGTGAACAGGGCGAGGGCCTGGCCGGAGTGCAGGGTGTCCTCGGCGGCCCGGCTGAGCCAGGCGTCGAAGGCGACCAGGTTCAGGTTGACGGCGTTGAGCATCAGCTCGACCGACATCAGGACGAGGATCGCGTTGCGGCGGGCGAGGACGCCGTACAGGCCGGTGCAGAAGAGGAGGGCGGACAGGACGGCGGGATAGGCGAGGTGCATCAGCGGGTCCCTTCCGTGTCGCGCCGGGTGTCCGTGGCGTCGGACGCGGCGTCGGACGCGGCGTCGGCCTTCGCCTTGCGGGACAGGACGATCGCGCCGACGAGGGCGGCGAGGAGGAGGACGGAGAGGGCCTCGAAGGGGAGGACCCAGTGCTGGAAGAGGCTGGCGCCGGTGACGTCCGTGGAGCCGGCGGGGGCGCCGTCCAGGTCGATCCAGGTGGTGCGGAAAGCGTCAACGACGACCCAGACCAGGGTGCCGGCGGCGACGAGGGCCACGGCGAGGGCGACCGGGCGGTTGCCGGAGTCGGCGTCCGGGGAGCGGCCGATGGGGGCCCTGGTGAGCATCAGCCCGAACAGGAGGAGGACGACGACGGAACCGACGTAGATGAGGACCTGTACCCAGGCGATGAACTCGGCGGTGAGCAGGAGGTATTCGACGGCGAGGCCGCCGAGGGCGACCACCAGCCAGAGGGCGGCGTGCACCAGTTGGCGGGTGGTGACGGTGATGACGGCGGCCCCGAGGGTGACCAGGCCGACGAGGAGGAAGGCGATCTCCACGCCGGTCGGGGAGAGGAAGCCGTGCATCCCGGCGGCGGTGGTGGTCGTGGCGTGCGCGGCCGTTCCCGCGGCTGCGGCGAAGGTCACGACTCCCTTCCTGCGGTTCGGTCTGGGCGGCGGCGAGCTTGTCGGCGGTCTTGCGGGCGGCGGCGAGTTCCTTGGGCTCCTCGGCGCCGGGGTCGAGGGCGGGCGGGGCCGGGACGGTCCACATCCACTCGCGGAGCTTGTCGCGTTCGTGGGTGAGGTCGCGGATGTCGGTCTCGGCGTACTCGAACTCCGGGGACCAGAAGAGGGCGTCGAAGGGACACACCTCGATGCAGATACCGCAGTACATGCAGAGGGAGAAGTCGATGGCGAACCGGTCGAGGACGTTGCGGCTGCGGTCGCGGCCGCCGGGCGCCGCCGCCGGGACGGTCTCCTTGTGGGAGTCGATGTAGATGCACCAGTCCGGGCACTCGCGGGCGCACAGCATGCAGACCGTGCAGTTCTCCTCGAACAGGCCGATCACGCCGCGGGTGCGGGGCGGGAGGTCGGGCTGGGTGTCCGGGTAGGGGCGGTGACGGACTTCTTCGTCATCGTCCGAAGGGTGACGGCCAGGCCCTTGGCCAGGCCGGAGCCGGGGATGGGGGCCATCAGAGGAACACCACCTTGACGACGCCGGTGAGGGCGATCTGAGCGAGGAGAGGGGGACGAGGAGGGTCCAGGAGAACTTCTGGAGCTGGTCCTCGCGCATACGGGGGTAGGTGACGCGCAGCCAGATGACGACGAAGGCGAGGGCGGCGGTCTTCAGCAGGGTCCAGACCCAGCCGAGCCCGTCGGCGCCCCAGGGTCCGTGCCAGCCGCCCAGGAAGAGGACGGTGGTCAGGCCGCACAGGACGACGATGCCGGCGTACTCGGCGAGGAGGAAGAGCGCGAAGCGCAGGCCGGTGTACTCGGTGTACGCGCCGAAGATGATCTCCGAGTCGGCGACGGGCATGTCGAAGGGCGGGCGCTGGAGTTCGGCGAGGCCGGCGGTGAAGAAGACGAGCGCGCCGGTGATCTGCCAGGGCAGCCACCACCACTCGAACGCGTCGAGGATGCCGACGAGGGAGACGGTGCCGGCCGCCATCGCCACCGAGGCGGCGGTGAGCAGCATCGGGAGTTCGTAGGAGAGGAGCTGGGCGGCGGTGCGCAGGCCGCCGAGGAGGAGAACTTGTTGGCGGAGGCCCACCCGGCCATGAGCGAGCCGAGCACGCCGACGCCCATGACGGCGAGGACGAAGAACACTCCGGCGTCCAGCACCTGGCCGACCGCGCCCTCGCCCGGGCCGATCGGGATGGCGAGCAGCACGAGGAGTACGGCAGCAGGGCGACGGCGGGGGCGAGCTGGAAGATACGGCGGTCCGCGCCGGCCGGGACCACGTCCTCCTTCTGCGCGAACTTCACGCCGTCGGCGATGAGCTGGGCCCAGCCGTGGAAGCCGCCGGCGTACATCGGGCCGAGGCGGCCCTGCATATGGGCCATCACCTTGTGCTCGGTCTGCCCCACGATCAGGGGAAGGTGAGGAAGACGACGAACACGACCAGGAGCCGCAGAGCGACGTCGAGCACGTCGTTCACCGCGGGCCTCCTGTGGGGTCATCGGGGTGGGGGTGCCGGGGCCGCCCTCCGAGCCGGGCTCGGGACTCGTGCCGGGTTCGTTCTCCGCGCCGGGCTCGGGACTCGTGCCGGACTCGTTCTCCGAGCCAGGCTCGGGACTCGTGCCGGACTCGTTCTCCGAGCCAGGCTCCGGACTCGTGCCGGGTTCGTTCACCGAGCCGGGCTCGGGCCTCGTCCCGGTCTCGCGCGCGGCGCCGGGGCCCGCCTCGGCGTCGGCTTCCGGCTCCGGGCCGGTGCCGGGGACCGCGTCCCCTTCCGGCTCGCGGGCCGGGTCCGCTTCGGGCTGCGGTTCGCCCTCCGGGCCGGGTCGGCCGAAGGCCGGGCGGGCGTGGTGCCAGGGGGCGTCCGGACTGCGGGGGCGGCGGGCGGCTTCTCGTTCCGGCGGTCCTCGGCGGGCGCGGACTCGTCGGCCGTCACCGCCGGATCACCCGACGGCTCCGGCGCACCACGCTGACTCGCCGAACCCTCAGACGCCGAACGCGCCCGACGGGGAGCACCCGACATGGGAGCACCAGGCTCATCGGCCGTCACCGCCGGATCACCCGACGGCTCCTGCGCACCACGCTGACTCGCCGAACCCTCGGACACGGAACGGGCCCGGCGAGGGCCGCCGGACGTGGGAGCACCGGGGCGCTGTGATGTCGGCCCCTCGCTCGCACTGCGCGCACCGCGCTCGGGGGTGCGTCCGCCGGTCGGTTCGCGGAGTCCGGGGACTCGGGGACCGTTCCCGCCGGCCCGCCGGCCGAGCCCGGCGACTCGGGACGTGTACGTGCCGCCTGGCCGGCGGTGTCCGGAGCTTCGGGGCGCGCCTCCGCCGCCTGGCTCGCCGAGCCCTCCGCCGCCGTGCGCGTACGGCGCGGGCGCGCCAGGGACTCCGGGGTCGCCGACTGACTTACCGAGCCCTCGCCCGCCGTACGAGCACGCCGCGGGCGCGCCGGAGACTCCGGGGTCGCCGCCTGACTCGCCGAGCCCTCGCCCGCCGTACGAGCACGACGCGGGCGGTCTGCTGTGGCTGCTGTCGCCCGGGTGGGGCGGGTCGGGGCCGGGGGAGTTGGCCCTTCTGGGGGCCCCATTCGTTGGGGTCGGGGACGCCCGGTGGGAGCATCTGGCGGCGTTTGGGGGTGCCGTGTTCGGACTCGCCGGGTTCCTTGGCGCCGGGCCATGCCTTGGCGACCCGGGCGGCGAGGACGAAGTCCTTGCGCAGGGGTGGCCCTCGAAGTTGTCGGGGAGGAGGAGGTGGTCGAGGCCGGGGTGGTCGGTGAAGTCGACGCCGAACATCTCGTGCGTCTCGCGTTCGTGCCACGCGGCGCCCGCGTAGACGTCCACGGCGGAGGGCAGCACCGGGGCCTCGTGCGGGACCGTGGTGCGCAGCAGCAGACGCCGTACCGGGGCCAGGGCCGCGACGTGCACCGTGACGAGGAAGCCCGTGCCGGGTTCGTCGACCGCGCTCAGCCAGTCGAAGAAGGTGCAGCCGAGACGGTCGCGCGCGGTCTCCAGTGCCGCGATCCAGGAGCCGGGGGTACGTCGACGGTCAGGACGCCGTACGACTCCTCCGCCGTGGCCTCCGTACCGAAGAGTTCCCCGGTGTCGGCGGGGAGCCAGCCGACCGCGGTCATCGGCTCTCCTCCTCACCCGAGGGCGGCCGCACCAGCCCGCTCCGCAGCGCCGCCGCCGAGGGCCGGCCCGCGCCGGACGCGGATCCGTACCGCTCCCCCAGCGACTCCCGCGCGATCTTCTCCTGGAGTTTCAGGATCCCCTGGAGCAGCGCCTCGGGCCGGGGCGGGCAGCCGGGGACGTAGACGTCGACCGGGATGATCTGGTCCACGCCCTTGGTGACGGAGTAGGAGTCCCAGTACGGCCCGCCGCAGTTGCTGCACGCGCCGAAGGAGATGACGTACTTCGGCTCGGGCATCTGCTCGTACAGCCGCTTCACCGCGGGTGCCATCTTGTCCGTGACCGTGCCGGAGACGACCATCAGGTCGGCCTGGCGTGGTCCCGGCGCGAAGGGGATGACGCCGAGGCGGATGAAGTCGTGGCGGGCCATCGACGCGGCGATGAACTCGATCGCGCAGCAGGCGAGACCGAAGTTGAACACCCACAGCGAGTAGCGGCGGCCCCAGTTGAGGACCACCTTCATCGGTTCGGGGGCCAGCCGGGCGAGTGCGCCGAGCCGCTTCGGTTCCGGAAGGAGGACCGGTTCGGAGGCGGTGGCGGGGTTCACGTCCATGTCAGGACGCCCTTCTTGTATGCGTACAGCAGTCCCACGGCGAGGAAGCCGAGGAAGATGAACATCTCCACGAGGGTGGTCGCGCCGTAGCCGTCGGCGGCGAAGACGGTCGCCCAGGGGAAGAGGAAGATCGAGTCGACGGCGAAGATCACGTAGAGGAAGGCGTAGACGTAGTAGCGGACCTGGGTGTGCGCCCAGCCCTCGCCGACGGGGTCGACTCCGCACTCGTACGTCAGCAGTTTCTCCGGCGTCGGGACGACGGGCCGCAGCAGGCGTCCCGCCCCGAAGGCGACGGCGACGAACGGCACGCCGACGACGGCGAGCAGTCCGACGACCGAGTAGGACTGGAAGTAGTCCGCCGCGACGACGGTGACGACGGTCGGTTCCCGCACGTCCGCCCCTCACTCCCTTGATAGGCGCCCTGGCCCTCACCCGTGCCGTGCCGTGTCGTGCCGTTGATCCGTACCGGTGACCGCCACGGTCCGACGATCTGTACGCACGGGAGTCTAGGCCCTGTTAAAAGCACGGTAAGCAGCCCGTCACGGCTCGGCATGCGGGGGTGGGGATTTCCCCGTGCTTCCTGGCGGTCCGCCTCATGGCGCGATCCCCCGGCTTTCGGCACGCTGGGCCCCATGACCGAACCTTTCCCGACTCCGGGCACGCCCTTCACCGCGGCCGCGGAGCCGGCCGGGCGCGGTGACCGGCCGCCGCCGGCCCGTTTCGCGTACGACGCGCACACCTGGAAGGAGATCGCGCATCTCCTGGCGAATCTGCCGGTGTCGCTGGTCGGCTTCGTCTACGCGGTGACGATGCTGTTCACCGGTGCCGGGCTGACCGTCACGGTGATCGGGTTCCCGCTGCTGGCGCTCGGACTCATGGGTTCCCGGCTGCTGGGCAGACTGGAACGGGCGCGGGCCAGGAAGCTGCTCGGGGTGCGGGTGGATGAGCCGAGCAGGCTGCCGCTGCGGGGCCGTGAGGGGTTCTGGCCGCATCTGTGGATGGCGGTCAGGGACCCGGTGGGCTGGCGCACGGTCCTGTACCAACTGATACGGCTGCCGTGGGGCATCGCCACGTTCGTCGTCACGCTGACCGGCCTGTTCGTGCTGTGGCCGGTACTGCCGTTCATCGTGCGGGGCCTGGCCAACGCGGACCGGGCGATGGTGCGCGGACTGCTGTCGCCCTCCGACGAGCTGGAGCGGCGGATCGCGGAGCTGGAGTCGGACCGGGGGTCGTGGTGGACACGGCGGCGGCGGATCTGCGGCGCATCGAGCGGGATCTGCACGACGGGGCGCAGGCCCGGCTGGTCAATCTGGCGATGGGTCTGGGCCTGGCGAAGGAGAAGCTGCTGGAGGATCCCGACGCCGCGGCGACGATGGTCGCGGAGGCGCACGGCGAGGTGAAGCTGGCGCTGCAGGAGCTGCGCGATCTGGCGCGGGGCATCCACCCGGCGGTGCTGACCGACCGGGGGCTGGACGCCGCCCTGTCGTCGGTCGCCTCGCGCTGCACGGTGCCGGTGAAGGTGACCGTCGATCTGGACGAGCGGCCGGCCGCCGCGATCGAGGGAATCGCCTACTTCACCGTCTCGGAGCTGCTGCAGAACGTCAGCAAGCACAGCCGGGCCCGCTCCGCCGCGGTCGACGTGTGGCGGTCGGAGGGTCGGCTGTTCATGCAGGTGTGGGACGACGGGCGCGGCGGCGCGAGCCTGGACGGCGGCACGGGTATGCGGGGTCTCGCCGACCGGCTGGGCGCGGTGGACGGGCTGTTCGTCGTGGAGTCGCCCGAGGGCGGTCCGACGACGGTGACGGCGGAACTGCCGTGGCGGCACCGTTCCGGTGCCCCGGCCGAGGGCGGGCGCCGGGCCGGGAAGGCGTCCGCGCGCGGCCGGAGGTAGGGAAACCCCCGCCGAAGACTGCGACGGACTCCATGGTCCGGCGACCTGCGGCGGAGCAGTCTGGAGGTACGACAGCACAGCCGCCGGACGAGGAGAAGGACGACGCCGATGGCCACGGAGTACGGACAGGGCTACGGGTTCCGCACGGACCCCGGACTTCCCGGGCACACCGGGGAACGGCGGCACCGGCTGCCGGCCGCGCTGCGGGCGCCGGTCGAGGGACGCACCTGGCGTGAGCTGGGATTCGTGCTGCTGAGCCTGCCGATCAGCATTCTGCTGTTCACCTGGGCGATCACCATGGTGTCGCTGGGGGCCGGCCTGCTGGTGACGTTCCTCGGGGTCCCGGTGCTGGCGGCGGGGCTCGCCGGCTGCCGCGGGTTCGGGGCGGTGGAGCGGGCGCGGGCGCGCGGGCTGCTCGGCCTGGAGGTGGGCGAGCCGGAGCCGCTGCGGATGAAGCGGCACGGGTTCACGGCGTGGATGGGCGCCGTACTGAAGAGCGGCGCCTCCTGGCGGGCCCTGCTGTACTCGGTGCTCCACCTCCCGTGGGCGGTGCTGTCCTTCGCGGTGAGCGTGACCGTCTGGTCGGTGGGCTGGTCGCTGCTGACGTATCCGCTGTGGTTCTGGGTGTTCCCGATGTACGGCGGGCAGGACGGCATACAGCTGTACGGCGATGAGCACCACCAGATCTATCTGGACAACCCGTTCGAGATCACGGTCACGGCGGGCGTGGGTCTGCTGTTCACGCTGGCCACGCCGTGGATCGTGCGGGCGCTGACGATGGTGGACCGGGTGATGGTGCACGGGCTGCTGGGACCGTCGCGGCTGGCCACGCGGGTGGTGGAGCTGGAGTCGGACCGGGGGTCGTGGTGGACACGGCGGCGGCGGATCTGCGGCGTATCGAGCGGGATCTGCACGACGGGGCGCAGGCCCGGCTGGTGGCGCTGGCGATGGATCTGGGGCTGGCGAAGGAGAAGCTGCGGGAGGATCCACAGGTCGCGGCGCAGATGGTGGACGAGGCGCACGGCGAGGTGAAGACGGCGCTGCAGGAGTTGCGGGATCTGGCGCGCGGGATTCATCCGGCGGTGCTGACCGACCGGGGGCTGGACGCGGCGCTGTCTTCGGTCGCCACTCGGTGCACGGTTCCGGTGCGGGTGGAGGTGGATCTGGGTGAGCGGCCGGCGCCGGCCATCGAGGGGATCGCCTACTTCACGGTCTCGGAGCTGCTGCAGAACGTCAGCAAGCACGCGCGGGCCACGTGGGCGGCCGTGGAGGTGTGGCGGACGGAGAACCGGCTGATGCTGCAGGTCGTGGACAACGGGGTGGGCGGGGCGGATGTCTCCGCGGGGTCGGGGCTGGCGGGGCTGGCGGAGCGGCTGGGTTCGGTGGACGGGATTCTGGTGGTGGACTCGCCCGAGGGCGGACCTACGCGGGTGACGGCGGAGTTGCCGTGGCGGGCGGAGCGGGTGCGCTGAGGCGTGTCGGGGTGGGTTGTGCAGCCCGGCGCGGGCGGGGTGCGGGCGGTTGGGGTGGGCCGGGGGTGTTCGCGCAGCCCGGCGCGGGCGGGGTGCGGGCGGTTGGGGTGGGCCGGGGGTGTTCGCGCAGCCCGGCGCGGGCGGGGTGCCGTCACGCCCACCCTCCCCCACTCTCGGCTTCGCTCGAGCGGGAGGTACCCCCATCGCCCTGCGGCACGATTGCCCGCGGGAGCGGAGGGCAGGATTGTCCGCGGGAACGCCGTAGCTGCGGGCAGTCGTGCCGCTGGGGCGGCACGGGTGGGCGCAGCGGCACCCGGCGAACGCCGGTGAGCGAGACCCCCTGCGGCAAGCGTGCCCGCCGGAGTGGAAAGGGGTGGGGGTGGGATTCCCCGCCCCTGCGGCACGATTACCCGCGGGAGCGGAAGCGGGAAGGAAGCGGGAAGGAAGCGGGCGGGGCGGGTGGGATTCCCCGCCCCCGTGATTGCGTGTTGTCCCGCCGCGTTCTCCGGCGGAAGCTGGGATGCTGGGCTCGATGACCGGTTCGCCATGGGGGTGGGTCGGGTCGTGGGGCTGTGGGGGACGAGGACGTGGAGGACAGGGTGCGGGTGGTCATCGCCGAGGATTCGGTGCTGCTGCGGGAGGGCCTGACCCGGCTGCTGACCGACCGGGGGCACGAGGTCGTGGCCGGTGTCGGTGACGGGGACGCGCTGATCAAGACCATCACCGAGCTGGACGGCGAGAACCTGCTCCCGGACGTCGTGGTGGCCGACGTACGGATGCCGCCGACGCACACGGACGAGGGGTGCGGGCGGCGGTGCAGTTGCGCAAGTCGCATCCGGGCATCGGGGTGCTGGTGCTGTCGCAGTATGTGGAGGAGCGGTACGCCACCGAGCTGCTCGCCGGTTCCAGTCGTGGGGTCGGCTATCTGCTCAAGGACCGGGTGGCCGAGGTCCGTGAGTTCGTGGACGCGGTGGTGCGGGTGGCGCGGGGCGGTACGGCGCTGGACCCCGAGGTGGTCGCGCAGCTGCTGGGGCGCAGCCGTAAGCAGGATGTGCTCGCGGGGCTCACCCCGCGTGAGCGGGAGGTCCTGGGGCTAATGGCGGAGGGCAGGACGAACTCGGCGATCGCCAGGCAGCTGGTGGTCAGCGACGGTGCCGTGGAGAAACACGTCAGCAACATCTTCCTGAAGCTGGGCCTGTCCCCGAGCGACGGCGACCACCGACGGGTGCTGGCCGTGCTCACGTACCTCAAATCCTGAGCGCGTCCGCCGCGAAGTCGTCCAACATACGAATCTCCCGAGGAAGGCGACCCTTACGGACGTAGGGTTTATGCGGGGAAGGCCTGCGGGAAGGCCGTCCCGGACAGCCGCCTCGAGGAGGTCCAGTTCAGTGACCAGCCAGGTCAGCAGCGCAACGGAGCAGGCCGACGAAGCAGTCGCAGGAGAGCAGCGCACGGCGGCGGGCGTGAAGGACGTCCGCCGGCTCGACCGAGTGATCATCAGGTTCGCGGGGGACTCCGGTGATGGTATGCAGCTCACCGGTGACCGTTTCACCTCGGAGACCGCGTCCTTCGGCAACGATCTGTCGACGCTGCCGAACTTCCCGGCCGAGATCCGCGCACCCGCGGGCACCCTGCCCGGGGTCTCGTCCTTCCAGCTCCACTTCGCCGACCACGACATCCTCACCCCCGGCGACGCCCCCAACGTCCTCGTCGCGATGAACCCCGCCGCACTCAGGGCGAACATCGACGACCTGCCCCGCGGGGCCGAGATCATCGTCAACACCGACGAGTTCACCAAACGGGCCATGCAGAAGGTGGGCTACGACACCAGCCCCTGGAAGACGGCTCACTCGACGGCTACCACCTCCACCCCGTGCCGCTCACCACACTCACCGTGGAAGCACTCAAGGAATTCGACCTCACCCGCAAGGAGGCCGAGCGCAGCAAGAACATGTTCGCGCTCGGACTGCTGTCGTGGATGTACCACCGGCCCACCGAGGGCACGGAGAAGTTCCTGAGAACGAAGTTCGCCAGGAAGCCAGATATCGCCGCGGCGAACATCGCGGCCTACCGCGCGGGCTGGAACTTCGGTGAGACGACCGAGGACTTCGCGGTCTCCTACGAGGTCGCCCCGGCGGCGAAGGCGTTCCCGCCCGGTGTCTACCGCAACATCTCCGGAAACCTGGCCCTGTCCTATGGCCTGGTCGCCGCGTCCCGGCAGGCGGATCTTCCCTCTACCTGGGCTCCTACCCGATCACGCCGGCGTCGGACATCCTGCACGAGCTGAGCCGGCACAAGAACTTCGGTGTGCGGACCTTCCAGGCCGAGGACGAGATCGCCGGGATCGGCGCGGCCCTCGGGGCGGCCTTCGGCGGCTCCTCGCCGTGACGACGACCTCCGGTCCCGGTGTGGCGCTCAAGTCCGAGACCATCGGCCTCGCGGTCTCCTCGAACTGCCGCTGCTGATCGTCGACATCCAGCGCGGCGGCCCCTCCACCGGCCTGCCCACCAAGACCGAGCAGGCCGACCTCCTCCAGGCCATGTACGGCCGCAACGGCGAGGCCCCGGTCCCCGTCGTCGCTCCCCGCACCCCGGCCGACTGCTTCGACGCCGCCCTCGAAGCCGCCCGTATCGCCCTCACCTACCGCACCCCGTCTTCCTCCTCTCCGACGGCTACCTCGCCAACGGCTCCGAGCCCTGGCGCGTCCCGGACGTGGAGGAACTTCCGGACCTGCGGGTGCGGTTCGCGCAGGGCCCGAACCACGCCCTGGACGACGGCACCGAGGTGTTCTGGCCCTACAAGCGGGACCCCGAGACGCTGGCCCGCCCGTGGGCGATCCCCGGCACCCCGGGCCTGGAGCACCGGATCGGCGGCATCGAGAAACAGGACGGCACCGGCAACATCTCCTACGACCCCGCCAACCACGACTTCATGGTCCGCACCCGGCAAGCGAAGATCGACGGCATCGACGTGCCCGACATCGAGGTCGACGACCCCGACGGCGCGAAGACCCTCGTGCTCGGCTGGGGCTCCACCTACGGGCCGATCACGGCCGCCGTGCGCCGTATCCGCAAGGAGGGCGGCCGGATCGCGCAGGCGCATCTGCGCCACCTCAACCCGTTCCCGCACAACCTCGGTGACGTCCTCGCCCGCTACGAGCGCGTCGTCGTGCCCGAGATGAACCTGGGCCAGCTCGCCACCCTCATCCGGGCGAAATACCTGGTCGACGCCCACTCGTACAACCAGGTCAACGGCATGCCGTTCAAGGCGGAGCAGCTTGCCACGGCGCTGAAGGAGGCCATCGATGACTGACGCCAACGCGCTTCTGCAGCTGGTGCCCAAGGCCGAGGGCCGCCAGTCCATGAAGGACTTCAAGTCGGATCAGGAAGTGCGCTGGTGTCCCGGCTGCGGTGACTACGCCGTCCTCGCCGCCGTACAGGGATTCATGCCGCAGCTCGGCCTGGCGAAGGAGAACATCGTCTTCGTCTCCGGCATCGGCTGCTCCTCCCGCTTCCCGTACTACATGAACACCTACGGGATGCACTCCATCCACGGCCGCGCCCCGCCATCGCCACCGGCCTCGCCACCTCACGCCGCGACCTGTCCGTCTGGGTCGTCACCGGCGACGGCGACGCCCTCTCCATCGGCGGCAACCACCTCATCCACGCCCTGCGCCGCAACGTCAACCTCAAGATCCTCCTCTTCAACAACCGGATCTACGGCCTCACCAAAGGCCAGTACAGCCCCACCTCCGAAGTCGGCAAGATCACCAAATCCACCCCGATGGGCTCCTCGACGCCCCTTCAACCCCGTCTCCCTCGCCATCGGCGCGGAAGCCTCCTTCGTCGCCCGCACCGTCGACTCCGACCGCAAACACCTCACCGAGGTCCTGCGCCAGGCCGCCGACCACCCCGGCACCGCACTCGTCGAGATCTACCAGAACTGCAACATCTTCAACGACGGCGCCTTCGACGTCCTCAAGGACCGCCAACAGGCCGAAGAAGCCGTCATCCGCCTCGAACACGGACAGCCCATCCGCTTCGGCACCGACGGCACCAAGGGCGTCGTCCGCGACCCGGCCACCGGCGACCTCACCATCGTCACCGTGACCGCCGCCAACAAGGCCGACATCCTCGTCCACGACGCCCACCGCACCTCCCCCACCACCGCCTTCGCGCTCTCCCGCCTCGCCGACCCCGACACCCTCCACAACACCCCCATCGGCGTCTTCCGCTCCGTCGACCGGCCCGTCTACGACACCCTCATGACCGACCAGCTCGACACCGCCCTCGAACAACAGGGCAAGGGCGACCTCTCCACCCTCCTCGCCGGCGCCGACACCTGGACCGTCGTGGGCTGACCCGCCGGAGGATGTGACGAGGCCCGGGTGCGCTACCGCGCCCGGGTCTCGTCGTATGCCTGCCGGGCCCGTGTCACGTCGGCCATGCGCCGCTCCGTCCACAGGGCGAGGTCGCGTACCTGCTCGGCCGCCTCGCGGCCCAGGCCGGTGAGGGAGTAGTCGACGCGGGGCGGGATGACCGGCTTGGCGTCGCGGTGGACCAGGCCGTCGCGTTCCAGGGTCTGGAGGGTCTGGGTGAGCATCTTCTCGCTGACCCTGCCGATCGCCCGGCGCAGTTCGCTGAACCGGAACGGGCGTTCCAGCAGCTGGATCAGCACCAGCACGCCCCAGCGGCTGGTCACATGCTCCAGGACCAGCCGGTGCGGGCACATGGCCTCGGCCTCGGTCAGTCGTTTTACCTCACTTACCGCCATGCCAGTACCTTACGCCGAAGTGGGTACTTTCGAAAAGTTAGCGCACGTCCTATGGTGGGTGGCATATCCGCATCCGCACCACCCCTGGGAGTTCCGCATCATGAGCATCGTCGTCACCGGCGCCACCGGACACCTCGGCCGTCACGTCGTGGCACAGCTGCTGGAGAAGGTTCCGGCCGAGCAGATCACCGCCGTCGTCCGCAGCGCGGAGAAGGCGGCGGACCTCGCCGGGCGCGGGGTGCGTATCGCGGTCGCCGACTACAACGCCCCCGAGACCTTCGACGGCCTGTTCGCGGCCGGCGACAAGGTCCTGCTGATCTCCGGCAACGAGTTCGACAAGGGCAGGGTGGGCCAGCACCAGGTCGTCATCGACGCCGCGAAGGCCGCCGGCGTCGCCCTGCTCGCCTACACCTCCGCCCCCGGCACACTGACCGCAGCCCTCGCCGACGACCACCGCGCCACCGAGAAGGTGCTGCTGGGCTCGGGCGTGCCGTACACGCTGCTGCGCAACGGCTGGTACCACGAGAACTACACCGAGAACCTCGCCCCGGTCCTGGAGCACGACGCGGTCCTCGCGGCCGCCGGTGAGGGCCGGGTCTCCTCCGCCTCACGGGCCGACTACGCGGCCGCCGCCGTCGCCGTACTGACCGGCGAGGGGCACGAGAACGCGACGTACGAGCTGGGCGGCGACGTGGCGTGGAGCTTCGCCGAGTACGCGGCCGAGCTGAGCCGGCAGACCGGCAGGAAGATCGTCTACAACCCGGTCACGCCCGAGGCCCTCACCGGGATACTCGCCGGTGCCGGGATTCCCGAGCCGATGGCCGCCATCCTCGCGGGCACGGAGGTCTCGATCGGGAAGGGCGAGCTCGTCGTCGAGAGCGGCGATCTGTCCCGGCTGGCCGGCCGTCCGACCACCCCGCTCGCCGAGGCGGTCGCCGCCGCTCTCAAGAACTGATCTCCGGGGCCGGCCCCGCGCGTCATGACCGTATGCCGGTACGGACATGACGCTCGGGGTGTCCGGCGTTACCGTCGTCCGGTCGGGCACCGCGCGCGCGTGCGCGGGCCTCGCACGGGACACGGCACGCACCGGACACGAAGGAGGGCCCCATGACCGGGAAGTCGGCCGCAGAGCGGCGCACAGGACTGCTGAACGGCTTCGCCGCGTACGGCATGTGGGGCCTCGTCCCGCTGTTCTGGCCGCTGCTCAAGCCCTCGGGCGCGGTGGAGATCCTGGCCCACCGGATGGTCTGGTCGCTGTTCTTCGTGGGCGCCGCCCTGCTCCTCATACGCCGCTGGGCCTGGCTCGGCGAGCTGCTGCGGCAGCCGCGCAGGCTGGCGCTGATCGCGGTCGCCGCGGCCGTCATCACCGTGAACTGGGGCGTCTACATCTGGGCCGTGAACTCGGGCCATGTCGTCGAGGCGTCCCTCGGCTACTTCATCAACCCGCTGGTCACCATCGCGATGGGCGTACTGCTGCTGAAGGAGCGGCTGCGGACCGCGCAGTGGGCGGCGGTCGGGGTCGGCGCGGCGGCGGTGGTCGTGCTCACCGTCGGCTACGGCCAGCCGCCGTGGATCTCGCTCTGCCTCGCCTTCTCCTTCGCCACGTACGGGCTGGTGAAGAAGAAGGTCGACCTCGGGGGCGTCGAGTCGCTGGCGGTCGAGAGCGCGATCCAGTTCCTGCCCGCGGTCGCCTATCTGGTGTGGCTGGGCACGCGGGGCGACGCCACCTTCGGTGCCGAGGGGCGGGGCACGCGGCGCTGCTCGCCGCGTCCGGGATCGTCACCGCGCTGCCGCTGGTCTGCTTCGGTGCCGCCGCGATCCGCGTACCGCTGTCCACGCTGGGGCTGCTCCAGTACATGACGCCGGTCTTCCAGTTCCTGCTGGGCATCCTGTACTTCAAGGAGGCCATGCCGCCCGAGCGCTGGGCCGGCTTCGCGCTGGTGTGGCTGGCGCTCATCCTCCTCACCTGGGACGCGCTGCGCACCGCCCGCAGGTCGGCGCGGGTGCTGGCCGAGAAGAGGAGGGCGCGGCGGCGGCGGCCGACCCCGCGAGCGTGCCCGCCGAAGCGGGCCGCGTGACGGCGGACCCGCTGCGGAGCACGAGCTAACGCGCGCGTTCCGTCAGGCGGCCCATGCGGGCGCGGGCGGACTCCAGTTCCTCGATCTCGTCGGCGGCGGGGCCGTCCTCGGTGGTGAGTCCGGTCCACAGGGTGATCAGCTCGTGCCCGAGCTCCAGTCCGGGCCCCGGGTCGCGTACCGCGCGCCATGCGGTCGCCGCGCTGCGGACATTGCCGTAGGCGGCCTCCGCGTCCCCGCGCGGCGGCAGATGACGGCGAGGTCGAGGGAGATCCGGAAGGCGCGCAGCGGCTCGCCGGCCAGGTAGGCGATGTACGCGGCGAGTTCACGCAGCCGCAGCACCTCGGGGTGTTCCGGGCCCAGGGTGGCCGACGCCTCCGCGACGGTCTCCTCGGCCAGCCGGGCCGCCTCGTCGATCCGGCCCGTCCGGACGGCGTCGTTGACGCGTGCCATGGGTCCGGCGAGGTGGTTCTCGGGGGCGGGGGCTCGTCCCCGAGCACCGCCTCCGCCACGGCGTCGAACCCGCGCGGCGGGGTGGGCTTGGGGTCGGGGTCGTACGCGGATTCCGGAGTCGGTGCGACCGGTTCGGGCGCGGGACGCGGCCGCGCGTCCATGGGCGGGGGCGGGCCGAACTCGCCCGTCGGCGGTACGACCGTGCCGGGCGGCGTGGGTTCGGCCGGCCCGGGGACGGCCCGCAGCGGGAACGTGGGGGCGGCGTCGCGGGGTGCCTGCGGTGCGGGGAGGGGCGCAGCTTGAAGGTGGGGGTGCTGTCCCGGTGGGGTGCCTCCGGTGCGGACGCGGTCGCTTGCGCCGCCTGCTCGGGTACCTGGCGCAGGAGGTGGGTCGGCAGGTCCCCGCCGGGCCGCGGCGCCGGCTCCCGGTCCCGCGGGGGTTCCGTCAGGACCGGCTGTCCCGTGAAGTGGCTGGAGCCGTCGGGGTCGACCCGGAGCGGGATGACGTAGCCGACGCGCTCGTCGTGCACGGTGGCGAGGGCGGCGTGTCCGGACGCGATGGCGATGCGGTGGAGGCGGTTCAGGACCGCCTGCTGGATCTCCTCGCCGGGGCCGGCGATGACCGTCACCCCGCCGACGGACGCGCCCGTCCCGCCCAGGGGGACATGGACGTCGATCGGCGCCACCGCAGGGTTCACCGCATCCGCGGCCTGCTGCGGTTCCCGCTTCTTCTCACGGCTGAGTCGCGACATCGTCCCCTCATTCGGGTCGTACACCTACCGTCGAGTCTGTCCGCTCGCCCGCTCTTCTCACGTCACCGCGTTGTCACAGGCTCGTCCCAACGGCCGTCCGTGCGGTTTCCTGTCCACAGCGGCATGGAGACCGACAGGGTGAGCAGGAGAGACAGCATGCGACAGGGACCGGAGATCTGGATCCGAGGACCGGTGGCGTTACCGGATGCGGCCCCGCCGGAGCCGGCCCCGCGCGAGCGTCGGCGCGGCGCTTCTCCTGGGTCGGTCTGCACGGCGGCGCGGGCGTCTCCACGCTCGCCGCGGTCTACGGCGGCCATGACGGCGGACGTGCCTGGCCCGGCCCCGCCGATCCGCGGTCGGTGCTGCTCGTCGCCCGGACCCATGCGGCCGGCCTGGACGCGGTGGTCCCGGCAGTGGAGATGTTCCGGCGCGGTGACGCCCCGGAGGGGCTGGACCTGGACGCCGTGGTGCTGGTGGCGGACGCGCCGGGACGGCTGCCGCGTCCGCTCGCCCATCGGGTCCGGCTGATCGAGTCGGTGATCGACGTGTACCGGGTGCCCTGGGTGAACGAGTGGCGCCTCGGCGACCTCGGCGAGCGGCCGCCCCGCGAGACGGAGTCGCTGGCCCGGCTGACGGGCGCGCTGCGCTGACCGGGGAGTGCGCGCGGGAGATCGCCTCCGCCGTGGGCGGACGGCGGCTGCGGGCCGTGGACGTGGTCGCGCGGGCGCTCACGCGGATCGAGCGGGCCGATCCGGTGCTGTGCGCGTTCCTCGAGGTGTGGGGCGAGGAGGCGCTGCGGCGGGCGGCCCGGGTGGACGCGCGGGTCGCCGCCGGGGAGTCGCCGCCGCTGGCCGGGGTGCCGGTCGCGGTCAAGGGGCGGCACGGACTGCGGGCGGCGAAGGCGCTGCTCGCGGCCGGTGCGGTCGCCGTGGGCGCCACGTCGGTGCCCGGTCCGGGAACGCCCTGGCAGACGTGGGGGCTCGGGGCGTACGGCCGTACGGTCAACCCGTGGCGGGCGGACCGTACTCCGGGCGGGTCCTCGGCCGGGGCGGCGGTGGCGGTCGCGGCCGGGCTGGTGCCGCTGGCAACGGGCAGCGACGGGGCGGGCTCGGTGCGGATCCCGGCGGCGTGGTGCGGGGTCGTCGGGCTGAAGGCCACGGGCGGCCGTCTTCCCTCGGCCGACCGTACGGGCCTGGCGGCGCCCGGCGTCCTCACCCGTACGGCGTCGGACGCGGCGCTGTGGTGGCGGGTGGTGGCGGGGCCGGCCGAGCCGGCGGCGCTGCCCGTCTCCGCCTGCTGGTCCCCGGCCTGGGCTTCGCCGACCCCGACCCGGAACCCGTCGCCCTGGCCCGCGCGGCGGCCGGCCGGCTGGCCGGCGCGGGGCTCGTACGGCTCGTACGCCGGTCGCCGCCCGAACTCCTCGACCCCGCGCCCGCCTGGCTCGCCCTGCGCGCCCCCGGTGCCGATCCCGCCGGCGCCCACCGGATCCGGGCGGAGAACGACCGGCGCCTGTACGACCTCTTCTCCGGCGCCGACCTGCTGCTCACCCCCACGGCACCCACCGCCCCGCACGGTCACGAGGGCCCCGGTGACGTCTACTCGACGGCGCTCACCTGGGCGTTCAACCTCAGCGGGCATCCCGCGCTGAGCCTGCCGGCCGGGTTCGGCACCGACGGCTGCCCGGCGGGGCTTCAGATGGTGGCACGGCACGGGCGGGAGGATCTGCTGCTGCGGGTGGCGGGGGAGGCGGAACGGCGGGGGCCGTATCCCTTGAGCATCTAGATGCACACGCATATGATGCAGAGGCGCTTAATTGACGTCCGCCGAGCATCTGGGGATGACCATGGCTCGCCATTTCTCTTCGTCCTGGGCAGCGCCCGCCCTGAAGGCAACACCGAACTGCTGGCCCGCCGGGCCGCCGAACAGCTGCCCCCGGACGTGGGGCGGCAGTGGATCGACCTCACCGCCGACCCCCTGCCCGACTTCGAGGACCTGCGCCACGACAGCGACCACGTCCGCCCCACCGAAGGCCCCGTGGCGCGACTCCTGGACGCCACCCTGGCCGCGACCGACGTGGTGATCGCCTCGCCGCTGTACTGGTACTCGGTGTCCGCCCAGACCAAGCGCTACCTGGATCACTGGTCGGGCTGGCTGCGCACCCCGGCCTGGACTTCCATTCGGCCATGACCGGCCGCACCCTCTGGGGCGTCACCGCCCTCGCCCACGAACAGCCGGAGGTCGCCGACCCCTGGCCGGCACGCTCAACAACTCGGCCGCGTACCTCGGGATGCGGTTCGGCGGGGTACTGCTCGGCAACGGCAGCAAACCGGGCGACGTACTGAAGGACACGGAGGCACTGGCGCGGGCCAAGACGTTCTTCACCCGGGAGGCACCACCCGCCCGCTACCCGTACGAGACGGACGCCATGTCACCTACGCGCTGATGTCCTTCGCCGTGAACCGTGCCCACGCCGCCGAGCCGAACACCGCCGCGTAGAGGGCCTGGAGGCCGAGGTTCCGCGTCAGGTCGTCCCAGTAGACCGGTTCGCGCATCAGGTCGGCGAAGGACAGCCAGTAGTGGGAGAAGAGGTAGGGTGCACGGCGCGCAGCTGGGGGATCTGGTCGACGATCTGGACCGTGATCAGCAGCCCGACCGTGGTCGCCATCGCCGCGATGCCGCTGTCGGTCAGCGTGGAGACGAACAGGCCGAGCGCGGCCACGCCGATCAGGGACACGGCGACGACCAGGGCGATGAGCAGCGCTCTGGCCAGCCCCTCGGAGAAGCTGATCCGGGTGCCCGAGATGGTCGTGAGGTCGCCCAGCGGGAACAGCAGCGCGCCGGTGATCAGCGCCAACCCGGCGACCACGAGGGTGGCGACCAGACAGAACGTCATGACGGTCGCGTACTTGGTGAGCAGCAGCCGGGTCCGTCCGGCGGGGGCGACGAGGAGATAGCGCAGGGTGCCGGCGTTCGCCTCGCCCGCGACGGCGTCGCCCGCCACGACCCCGATCGCCATGGGCAGGAAGAACGGCAGGGTGGCGGCGAGCGCGGTGAAGACGAGGAACAGGCCGTTGTTGGTGATCTGCGAGATGAACGCCGGACCGCCTCCCCGTCGCCGCCCGCCGACGACCCGTCACCGGTCTCGATCCGTACGGCGATCCCGACCAGGACCGGCACGGCCGCCAGCACCCCGAGCAGGGCGAGGGTGCGCCCGCGCCGGAAGGTGGTGAGCAGTTCGCTGCGGAACAGCCCGAGGGTCCACAGCGGGCTCACCGCACGCGCCGCCTCAGCCCGCGACATCGAAGCCCTCCCCGGTCAGCGCCACGAACGCGTCCTTCAGCGAGGCCCGTTCGACCCCGAAGCCGCGCACCCGGACGCCCGCCGTCACCAGGGCGGCGTTCACCTCGGCGAGGTCACGGCCGGGCACCTCGCCGGTCACCCGCTCCCCGTCCGCCACGACGTCGGCGACCCCCTGCTCCTTCAGCAGCCGGGCCGCGTCCGCCGGGTCCGGGGTGGTCACCACCAGCCGGCCCCGGGCGCCCGCGGCCAGGTCGGCGACCGGACCCTGGGTGAGCAGCCGGCCCCGCGCCATCACGGCGGCGTGGGTGCACACCTGCTCGATCTCGTCGAGGAGGTGGGAGGAGAGGAAGACGGTGGTGCCGTCCGAGGCCAGTTCGCGCACGAGGGCGCGGATCTCCCGCATGCCCTGCGGGTCGAGGCCGTTGGTGGGCTCGTCCAGGACGAGCAGCCGGCGCGGCTGGAGCAGGGCGGCCGCGAGGCCGAGGCGCTGCTTCATGCCGAGGGAGTACGCCCTCGCCTTCTTGCCCGCGGCGGCCGTGAGGCCCACCCGGTCCAGTGCGGCGAGGACGCGGACCCGCCGGGTGCGCGGGTCGGCGGTCGGGTCGGCGGCGTCGTACCGCAGGAGGTTGTCGCGGCCGGAGAGGAAGCCGTAGAGGGCCGGGCCCTCGATGAGGGCGCCGACGTGGGGCAGCACGGCGCGCGCGGAGCGCGGCATGGGGCGCCCGAGGACGTGCGCCGTACCGGAGGTCGGCTCGATCAGGCCCATCAGCATGCGGATGGTGGTGGTCTTGCCGGAGCCGTTGGGACCGAGGAAGCCGAAGACGCTGCCCGCCGGGACGGTCAGACACAGACCGTCGACGGCGAGCTGTCCACCGCGGTAGCGCTTGGTGAGCGCGCGGGTGGTGATGACTCCTCACCCGTGCGCTCCCCGTCCGGCTCACTGGCGGACGCCTCGCCCATCGGCTCCCTCGATCCCTGTAGGACCTTGTCACTTACCCGCGTCGGCGGCCTTCACGAGCGCGTCCTTGGTGACCGCACCCACGTAGACCTTGCCGTCCTCGGTGATCAGGGCGTTCACCAGGCGGGTGCTGAACACCGTGCCGGTGCCGAAGTCGCCCTTGACCTCGTCGCCGAGGGAGCCGAGGAAGCCGCCGAGGTCACCGGCGGGCCCGCCGGTCCCGCCGGTGGGCAGGCCGCCCTCGCCGCCGGTGTCGAAGACGGCGACGGAGTTCCAGCCCTCGCCGAGCATCTTCAGCCCGTCGAGCCCCTTGCCCAGGTCCTCTTCCGCCTTCGGGCCCCGCTCCGGCTTCCCGGAGTGCTCCCGGCCCTTCTCCGGCGCCTCGTCCTCGGTCACCTTGGCGCCCTTGGGCGGGGTGAAGTCGAACGTCGACGCGGACGGCTTGTCGAAGCTCACCCGGGTGAAGCCGACGTCCACGACGGCCGCGCCCCCACTGGCCGGGGTGAGCGTGAACTTCAGCGGCATACCCGTCCTGTGGTCGACGGCGATGCTGATCGCGCCGACCGTGGAGCCGGACTGCTTCGGCTTGACGACGAGCTTGTAGGCGTCGCGGCCGGCCACCTGGGCGGTGCCGTCGACGGTCACCGACGTGGTGTCGCCGACCGACTTCAGCGCCTCCTCGGCGAAGTCCTTAGGGGTGGCCGGGGCTGCCGCTCCCGGTCCTCACCGGACGCGTCGACGGTACTGTGGTAGACCTCGTTGGAGCCGCTGTCGTAGCCCCAGACGTCCTTGCCGTTGTGGATCAGGCTGTACTCGGCGGCGTTCTCCAGGAGCGACAGCTTCTGCCGGTCCGGGCCGTCGACCGCGACGCGCAGCGTGTGCGTGCCGGAGGCCAGTTCGGTGAGCCTGGCGGACGGGTCGGCCGAGGAGCCGCCGTCGTCGCCGCGCCCCATGGCGCCGGACGTGAGGCTGTTCTCCAGGCCGCCGAGGTTCGGCAGTCCGAGGTCCGTGGTGATCTTCACGGTGCCGGACAGCCGCTCGACGTCCGACTGCGCGATCTTCTCGATGAGCTGCGCGGCGGTGATCTCCGGCAGGTCGGGGTCTCCGGAGTCGGCGAGCGCGGGGACGAGCCCGATGGTCGCGGCCGCCACCCCTATCACGGTGACCGGGACGACGTACCGCGCGGCCCTGCGCCGCCCCGTGCGCGGCTCGTCGACGTCCCCCGCGGTCGTCTTGTCGTCGGATTCGTACGGTGCCATGTGTGCCCTACCTCCGTGGTCGGCGGCGGCTTCCGTCGTGTGCTCGCACCGGTCCACCCTGAGCCGCCATTCTCACCCGAACCGGTGAGAAGTGGTGTGGTCCGTCGTGGTCCATCTGACCAAATCCGACGGGGCCCGGTCGTCAGACCCCGGACGCAACTCCGTGTACTGCTGCGGTATGACACGGGGGACGGTTTCGCCCCCGACCAGTAGGGGTCGGCGGGGAGGCGCCGGGCTCAGCCCGCGCGGTGCACGACCGCGTCGCACAGCTGCACGAGCGCGGTCTTCGCGGCGCACTCCCGCAGCGGGGCCAGCGCGGCGCGCGCCTCCTCGGCGTAGCGCACGGTGTCGCGGCGGGCCTGCTCCAGCGCGGGGTGGGCGCGCAGCAGCCGCAGCGCCTCGGCGTGCCGGGTGTCGTCGGTGAGGTCGGAGTCCAGCAGCTCGCACAGGGCGATGTCCTCGGCCAGACCCTGCCTGGCCGCCCGTTCGCGCAGCCGCAGCACGGGCAGGGTGGCGATGCCCTCGCGCAGGTCGGTGCCGGGGGTCTTGCCGGACTCGTGGGTGTCGGAGGCGATGTCCAGGACGTCGTCGGCGAGCTGGAAGGCCACGCCGAGCCGCTCGCCGTACTGGGTGAGCACGTCCACGACCGTCTCGTCGGCGCCGGACATCATCGCGCCGAACCGGCAGGAGACGGCGACGAGCGAGCCGGTCTTGCCGCCGAGCACGTCCAGGTAGTGGTCGACCGGGTCGCGGCCGTCCTGCGGTCCCGCGGTCTCCAGGATCTGACCGGTGACCAGCCGCTCGAACGCCTCGGCCTGGACCCGTACGGCCTCCGGGCCGAGGTCGGCCAGGATGTGCGAGGCGCGGGCGAAGAGGAAGTCGCCGGTGAGGACCGCGACGGAGTTGCCCCAGCGGGTGTTGGCGCTGTCGACGCCGCGCCGCACCTCGGCCTCGTCCATCACGTCGTCGTGGTACAGCGTGGCCAGATGGGTCAGCTCCACGACCACCGCCGACGGCACGACACCGGGCGCGTAGGGGTCGCCGAACTGGGCGGCGAGCATCACCAGCAGCGGACGGAACCGCTTGCCGCCGGCCCGCACCAGATGCTGGGCGGCCCCGGTGATGAAGGGCACCTCACTCTTGGTGGCCTCGAACAGTCCCTCCTCGACAGCCGTCATCCCGGCCTGGACATCGGCGTCCAGAGCCTGGTCCCGCACGCTCAGCCCGAACGGCCCGACGACGGTCACGAGGGTCTCCTGTCTGCTGGTGTCCACTGGCGGTCAGGCGGAATGTCGATAGGTCGCTGCCCTCACTCAAGTCAGCGTATCCGGTCATGTTTCGATCACCGCCAGCGCCCGGCGTTACAGGCAGGGCGATATGGGATCAGGAGCGGAGTGTTTTTGATCAGGTGATCACAAGGGACATTCCCCGACATTCCCGTACGTACCGATCCGCTCCTCGACTCGACTCCCGACCCGGCCTTCGACCCGGCCCGCGACCCGCCTTCCGTCACGCGGACCATCCTGCCCGCCCTCGCGTCCGATTTGCCGCACATGCAGAGTGAATTCCCTTTGGTGAGCAATGCGCTCACAGGCGGCCGCCCGTGAAGTGGGTCACGCGCGAACCCGTACCCCCGCCAGGGTCCGCGACACCCGTCCTCCCTTTCCCTGAAGCCGAGTTGACCCTTGACACTCACAAAGGATCAAGTATCCCAAAACCCCCATGACAAGATCAAACGCCCTCTTCCGTGAGATCCGCACTTGTTCCCGACATGTGCTCTCGCATACGTTCCGGGCCTGCCGGGCGGACGCCTGATCCTGCCGCCGCCCGCATCACACCCAACGACATCCCAGACGGCAGGAGTGGGGGACCCAGGTAAGTCGCCGGGCCGGTCATGTGCCGGAACGGCTAGGGGTGAAGCCATGCCCGCAGGGGCACGGCCGGGCACTCTCCCGCCCGAACCCGACAGCTCACCTCGCAGGCGTAGGAGAGGAACCCAGTCATGCCCGCTTCCGCTCGGCTCAGCCGTCACCGCCGCCTCGTCCGCTCCCTCGCCGTCGCCGGTACCGGCGTCGCCGTGGTCGCCCTGCCGCTGTTCGGCGCCACCAGCGCCTCCGCGGCCACCACCGACACGACCACGACCGCCGCCTCCGTCACCGCGTACCCGGACAACCTCGACGGCTGGATCCGCGAGTCGCTGTCGGTCATGGCGCAGCACGGCATCCCGGGCAGCTACGAGGGCATCCACCGCAACATCATGCGCGAGTCCTCCGGCAACCCGCTCGCCATCAACAACTGGGACTCCAACGCCGCCGCCGGCACCCTGTCGAAGGGCCTGCTGCAGGTCATCGACCCGACCTTCGCGGCCTACCACGTGGCCGGCACCGTCTACGACCCGTACGACCCGGTCGCGAACATCACGGCGGCCTGCAACTACGCGGCCGACCGCTACGGCTCCATCGACAACGTCTTCGGCGCGTACTGAGCCACCCGCTGACGGGCGTGTCCCGTCGTCGCGTTCCCGCCTGCCGCCCTCCGGGCGGACGACGGAACCGTGACGACAGGGCCCCCGCCCTCGCCCCGCCGAACAGTCGCTCGAGGACGACGGCCACGCCGTCGTCCTCGTTCGACGTTGTGACCTCGTCCGCGACCGCCTTCAGTTCGGGATGCGCGTCGGCCATGGCGACACCGTGCGCCGCCCAGTCGAACATGGGGATGTCGTTCGGCATGTCGCCGAAGGCGATGGTCCGCTCCCGGCCCACCCCAGCTCCTCGGCCGCCAGCGCGAGCCCGGTCGCCTTGGTCACCCCGCACGGCTGGAGCTCCACCGTGCCGGGCCCCGACATGGTGACCGTGGCCAGTGAGCCCACGACCGCCCGGGCCGCCGCCGCCAGCTCGTCGTCCGACAGCTCCGGATGGCGGAGCAGCACCTTGCTGATCGGCCGGTCCCACAGCTCCCGGCGCCGCTCGACCCGCACCGCGGGCAGGGTCGGGTGCGGCATCAGATAGCCGGGCTCGATCAGTGTCAGCCCGTCGGCCCCGTCCTGGTCGACCGCCGCGTACACGTCTCCCACCTCGGCCTCGATCTTGCCGAGGGCGGTCTCCGCCAGTTCCCGGTCCAGCGTGACGGACCACAGCAGCCGGCGCGCGCCGGCGTCGTACACCTGCGCGCCCTGTCCGCAGACCGCGAGCCCCGTGGAGCCGAGGTCGTCCAGCAGTGCCCGCACTCCGGGGGCCGGCCGACCCGTCACCACGAGGTGCCGCGCACCCGCCCGGCCCGCCCGCGCGAGCGCGGCGAGGGTCCGGTCGGAGAGGGTGTCGTCGCCGCGCAGCAGCGTCCCGTCCAGGTCGGTGGCGATGAGTGAATATGCGGTGGGTGCGGCCATGATCAGAGAATACGGACAACACGACCGTCCGATTCACCGTGCCCGTATCCGCTCACTTCGGTGCGATTCCCCTTCCCTTGATGCCGGTTAAGGACCGTTTCAGGTCCCTTTCCCCGATTGGCTCGAACATGGTCCGCTATCTACCGTCCGCCCGGTCCGGGGCGGTACCTTCCAGAGGTCCAGGGGGGACTTGATCGGGGGATCGGGTGAGCGGTGGACGCGTGCGGGTGCTCGGACCGGAGGAGCTCGGCGAGGGGGACCGGGAGCGCTGGCGGGAACTGCGCGCCGTATCAAAGGCGCCGCGCAATCCGTTCATGGAACCGGAGTTCAGCGTCGCCGTGGCCCGGGTGCGACCGCGCGCCAGGGTCGCCGTGCTGTACGAGGGCGCGTCACCGGCGGGTTTCCTGCCGTACGAGCGGGGCGTGCTGGGGCAGGGCCGGGCGATCGGGCTCGGGGTGTCGGACTGCCAGGGCGCGGTCCTCGCCCCCGGTACCGCCGTGGAGGCCGGTGAACTGCTGCGCGGCTGCGCGGTGTCGAGCTTCGCCTTCGACAACCTGGAGGCGGGGCAGGGGCTGTTCACGCCGTACGCGGCCGAGCGGCACGCCACGTATGTCATCGACGTGGAGAAGGGCTACGCGTCGTACGAGTCGGCGCTGCGTACCCGGTCGCCGAAGTTCCTGCGGACCACGCTGGCCAAGGAGCGCAGGCTGGGCCGCCAGGTCGGCGCCGTGCGGTTCGTGTTCGACGAGCGCGACCCGGCCGCGCTGGGCACGCTGATCGGGTGGAAGTCGGCGCAGTACCGCCGTACCGGGCGCCGGGACCGGTTCGCGCGGGAGTGGATCGCGCGGCTCGTGGGCCGGCTTGCCGAGACCCGGTCCGCCCAGTGCGCGGGCACCCTGTCGGTCCTGTACGCCGGTGACCGTCCCGTCGCCGCCCACTTCGGGCTGCGGTCGGCGTCCGTGCTGGCCTGCTGGTTCCCGGCGTACGACCCGGAGTTCGCGAAGTACTCGCCGGGTCTGGTGCTGCATCTGCGGATGGCCGGGGCGGCGGCGGCCGAGGGCATCGGCCTGCTCGACATGGGGCGGGGCCCGGCCGAGTACAAGGACTCGCTGAAGACGGGCGAACTCACCGTCTACGAGGGGACGGCGACCCGTCCGGGCGTGGGGTCCGCGCTGCACCGGCTGGGCCGCGAGCCCGCGCGCCGCGCGCACGGTTTCGTCCGTACGCGCCCACGGCTGGCGGCACTGGCCGCGCGGGCCCTGAAGGGCGCGGGACGGCTGCGGCCGTGAGAGGGGAGGACGGGTGTCGCGAGGAGCGCGTACGCAGGGCGAGATACGGCGGTTCCTGGGCATCGGCGCGGTGCAGGTCGCCGAGCTCGACCTGCACGGCGGCGAGGCGCTGCTGAGACCCGGGCCGGGGAGTCCGGCGGTGACGCACGGCGAGGTGTTCCTGCTGGTCAGACGGGCGGGGCGGCCGGTGGGGACACTGCTGGCACGGGTGCCGGAGGGGCGGATCCGCTCACGGTGCTGAGCGAGGCCGCGTCCACGGTGGCAGAGGGGCCGGGGGCGTGACGTGCGGGGAGCCGCCGTACGCCTCCGTCGTCGTGGCCACCAGGGAGCGGGCCGGGCAGCTCGCGCGGGCGCTGGACTCGCTGCTCGCGCAGGACCACCCCCGCTTCGAGGTGGTCGTCGTCGACAACGCTCCCGTGTCCGGCGACACGCGCGAGCTGGTGCGGCGGACGTACGGGGAGCGGGTGCGCTATCTGTGCGAGCCGGTGCCCGGACTCGCGGTCGCGCACAACACCGGGCTGGCGCACACGCGCGGCGAGGTCGTCGCGTTCACCGACGACGACGTGGTCGCCGACCCCGCTGGCTCACCGAACTCACCGCGCCCTTCGCCGCCGACCCCCGGCTCGGCTGTGTCACCGGCCTGATCCTGCCCGCGCGGCTGCGCACCCTGCCCAGGTCCTGCTGGAGAGCCACGGCGGCTTCGCGAAGGGCTTCACACCGACGACGTACGACCCCGGCGACCCGCCCCGCGACGAGCCGCTGTTCCCCTTCACCGCGGGCCGCTTCGGCTCGGGCGCGAACATGGCGTTCCGTACGGAGGTGCTGCGTGCCGTCGGCGGCTTCGACCCGGCCACCGGCGCCGGTACGCCCGCCCGGGGCGGCGACGACCTGTACGGCTTCGTCCGCGTCCTCGCCCAGGGGCACCGGCTGCGCTACACGCCGTACGCGCTGGTGTGGCACCACCACCGGGAGACCTGGGCCGACCTGGAGACCCAGGCGTACGGCTACGGCGCCGGCCTCACCGCCTATCTCACCGCGATCCTGGCCGGCCGGCCCGCCCTGCTGCCGGCGTTCCTCGCCCGGCTGCCGCGCGGCCTCGCCCACGCCCGCACGCTGACCCGGGCCCGCGACACGGACGGCGGCGACGGTGGTGCGCCGGGGCGCACGGCACCCGCACGCACCCTGGCCGCGCCGGCTGTCGCGGCTGCAGCGCCGGGGCATGCTGTACGGGCCGCTCGGCTATCTGCGGGCCCGGCGGGCGGCGGGGAGGCGGAAGGGATGAGGACCGCCGTTCCCGTCCTCCTCTACCACGCCGTGATGGACGACCCGCCGGACTGGATCGCCGAGTTCACCGTCACACCCAGGGAGTTCGCGACCCAGCTGGACGCCGTCGTGGACAGCGGCCGCACCCCGTCACCATCAGCTCCCTCGCCGGCGGGGCTCCGCTGCCGCCCCGGCCGGTGCTGCTCACGTTCGACGACGGCTTCGCCGACCTGCCCGGCCCCACCGCCGAGGCCCTGGCGGAGCGCGCGCTGCCCGCCACCGCGTATCTGACCACCGGCGCCATCACCCCGGGCGGCCGCAGTCTGCTGCCGCCCGCCCCGATGATGACCCTGGACCGGGTGCCGGAGCTGGAACGGGCTGGTATGGAGATCGGCAGCCATACCGTCACCCACGCCCAGCTCGACACCCTGGGCACCGGGCGGCTGCGCGCCGAACTCCGGGACTCCAAGGCCGTACTGGAGGACGCCCTCGGCCATCCCGTCCCCCACCTCGCCTATCCGCACGGCTACAACAGCGCCCGGGTGCGCGCCATGGCGGCCCGGACGGGATACGAGACGGCGGCCGCCGTGCGGCACGCGCTCAGTTCGGAGCAGGACGAGCGGTACCGCCTCGCCCGCCTGATCGTCCGGCGCGGCCACACCGTCGCCGACGTCGGGGCGTGGCTGGCGGGCGAGGGCGCCCGGATCGCCCCGTACCGGGACGGGCCGGGGACCGTCGGCTGGCGCTGGTACCGGCGGGCCCGCACCGTCCTGCGCGGCGGTCCCACGTTCGCCGGGTGAGCTAGAGGTTTTCGGACAGATGCCCAGTTCGTCATTTTTAGCGTGAAAAACAGAGCTAATTCCTATACTCGTCCCGGGGGAGGAGTCTCGGCGTGCAGCACCATGGGCCCGTACCGACGGTGGAAACCGGCGCGCGGCCGCATCCAGGAACTCCGGTGGCGGCCGGGGCCCCTCCGGGCGGCCCGCCCGACGCCTCGCTGCTGACGCTGCCGCTCGCCGCCGGACTGTGGTGCTACGCGCTGCCCCGCGTCGGCTTCCGGGAGATGGGCGACTACGGCCTGCTGGACCGCCTCCCGGCCGCCTACCACCTGTCCCTGCTGGTCCTCACCGCCGGCTTCCTCCTCAGTCTGCGGCGCGCGGGCACCGCGCCCTGGTGGCCGGCCGCGCACTGCGCCGCCCTGCTGTTCGCGCTCAAGGCACCACCGGCGGTGCTCTACGACGCCGTTCGCTACCCGTGGGCGTCCAAGCACGACGCCGTCGTCGACACCCTGCTCGCCCACGGTGAACTGCGGCCCGGCGCGGCCCTGTCGGGCAACATGTCCGCGTACGACCAGTGGCCGGGCTTCTTCACCCTCAACTCCGGCCTGGTGCGCGCCTTCGGCGTGGAACACGCGCACGCCTACGCCAACTGGGCGCCGATCGTCCTCGGCCTGCTGACGATGCCGGTGCTGGTCCTCCTCTACCGCACCTTCTGCCAGGACTGGCGGCTGGTGTGGACCGCCGTATGGATCTTCCAGCTCGCCAACTGGGTGGGCCAGGACTACTTCGCCCCGCAAGGGCTCGCCTATCTGCTGCATCTGACGGTCATCACGGTGGTGCTGCGGCACTTCGTGCGCCCCGGGTCGGCCGGGCGGCTGCGCGACCGCAGCGTCCTCGACCCGGCCGCCGCCGGTGTGCCGGCGCCCACGGGCACCCGGCAGCGCGCGGTGTGCGTGGTGATCCTGGCCCCGCTGATCGCCGCGATCAACGCCACGCACCAGCTGACCCCGGTGATGCTCTGCGTCTGCCTGTTCGCGCTCGGTCTCACCCGCCGCTACCGCAACCACGGGCTCCTGGCCGTCGCCGTCCTGCTGATGCTCGCCTGGGACCTGACCATGGGACGGCCGCTGTTCGTCGAGACGCTCGCCACCCTCAGGGAATCGCTCGGCGAACTGACGCAAAACTCCCGGGCGGGATACGCCGGCCGGCTGACCGGCCCCGGACCCGAACTCGCCGGAACGGCCAACGTGCTGATGGTGCTCGCGATCGCCGCGCTCGCCGGGCTCGCCCTGCTGCTGCGGCCCCGGCTGGTACGCGGCGCGCTGCCGCTGCTGCTGGTCTCCGCCGCCCCGGTGCCGCTCTTCGCCGTCAACGACTACGGCGGCGAAATGCTGTTCCGCGTCTATCTGTTCGGTCTGCCGGGCGCCGCGTTCTTCGCCGCCGCCGCGCTCGTGCCGGCCGCCGCGGGCACCCGCGCGCCGCGGCGGAGGGCGGCGGCGGTCGCGCTGCCCGCCGTGCTGCTGGCGCTGTTGGCCGGCTTCATGCCGTCGTACTACGGCAAGGAGAGGATGTACTACACCCCGCCCGAGGAGACCGCGCTGGTCACCCTGGCCCTCGACGACGCCCCCGACGGCTCGCTGATCCTGTCCACCACCGGTTCCTTCCCGCAGGCGCTACACCGGTACGACCGCCTCGAACACTGGTTCTTCGCCGAGCAGGGACCGCACGAGAACGCGCGGATGCTGCGGGACCCGGTCCGCTATCTCGCCGACCGTGTCCCGCCGGGCGTCCGGACGTATGTCGTCCTCACCCGCACCCAGGACATCTACACCGCGGGCGAGGGCCTGCTGCCGGCCGGCGGCTTCGAGCGGCTGCGCACCGCACTCTCCGCCTCCCCGCTCCTGCGCACCGTGGAAAGCCGTCCGTACGGGGTCGTGCTGGAGTTCCGTCCGGCCCCCGAGGAACGACCACAAGGTGATCGAAGTGAGCATCGGGTTCTCGCGGCACTCCGCCGGTTCCACGGGCCGTGGCCGCATACGGAGAGTCCTCATCGGCGCCTCGGGCTGGATCGCGCTGGCCGCCACCGCCGTACCCGGGCCGTCGCCGCTGCGCTGGATCCCGGTACTGCTGTTCACCCTGTTCGGTCCCGGCTGCGCGGCGCTGTATCCGCAGCCGGACGGGCTCGCCACCGGCGCACGGCTGGAGGCCGTCGCGCTCGCCGCGCCCATCAGTCTCTCCCTCGGTGTGCTCGCCGCCACCGCGCTGTTCCTGGTGGAGGGCTTCTCGGCCGTCTCCTTCCTCGTGTCGCTCGCCGCCTTCACCACGGTCGCCGCCGCCCTGCCGGGGCTGCCGCTGCCGGCGGCCCGGCGCGGCGCGGTGGAACGCGCCCGGCACCGGCCCGCGAACGGCGGTGGCACATGAGACACGGTCGTACGGCGGCCGTCCTGTTGACGGTCGCCGCGCTGCTGACCGGGCTCGGCTTCTGGGCCGGCCGCCCCGACGGCACGGCCCCTCCGACGGCCGGGGCTGCCCGGGAACGCGGCCTCCGGCGCGCTGCCCACCGGGCCGTGCGCCCCCACCGACACACTCGTCCCGCCGTGCGGGGCCTGGTGGGGGCATATGTGCCGTACGCGGCGAACGGCTCGCTGAAGGACGCCGTCCTCGCCTTCGAGAAGAGGATCGGGCGCAGGCTCGACCTCGTGTACAACTACCACGACATGTCGGGCACCGAACTGGACGGGCGGCTGCTCACCCCCGACGAGCAGGAGCTCGGCAGGGACCGGCTGCTCATGCTGGCCTGGGAGTCCACCGTATGGACCGAGCCGCACCACGAGGACTGGACGGAGACCCAGCTCGGCTGGAAGAACATCGCCTCGGGGAAGTACGACGAGGAGATCATCGACCCGCAGATCCGGCGCCTCAAGGCGTACGGCAAGCGGGTCTTCCTCTCCTTCGACCAGGAGACCGACGCCCGTATCAAGGAGGGCGCCGGCACCCCGGCGGAGTTCGTCGCCGCGTACCGCCATCTCCACGACCGGTTCCGCGCGCTGGGCGCCGACAACGTGGTGTGGGTGTGGACCGTGTCCGGGTACCTCGGCAGCGGGAAGGAGATGAAGGCCCTGTATCCGGGGACGCGTACGTCGACTGGATCGCCATGGACCAGTACAACTACTACGGCTGTCACGACACCACCGACTGGAAGGACTTCCTGCGCAGCCAGCGGCCGAGCTACGAGTGGCTGCGCGCGCACGTCACCGACGGGAAGCCGGTGATGCTCGCGGAGTTCGCCACCGCGCCGGACGCCGACGACCCCGGACGCCAGCGGGACTGGTACGCCCGGATCCCCGGCGCCATGAAGGAACTCCCCGAGGTGAAGGCGCTGGTGCACTGGAACCGGCCGACCTCGGGGGACCCGAGTGCGATCTGACCGTCAACGACGGGCCGGGGCTGGAGGGGTACCGGGAGGCGGGACGGGACGGGTACTTCGAGCAGCCGGTGCCGGGCCGCTGAGCGGGGCCGCTCAGCGGCCGTTCCGCCGGGCTCGCAGCACGCGGGCGGGCCACTCAACGGCCCTTCCGCCGGGCTCCCAGCACGCGGGCGGGCAGGAGCAGTACGAGGAGCGCGATCAGCAGGGGCGGGCCGATCGGGGCGAGTTCCTGTGGGAACAGCCAGGCGGCCACCCCGCGACGTACAGCACGCCCCAGCGGACCGGCCACGTCAGGCGGGTGAGCAGCAGCCCGAGCGGTACGAGGCACAGCAGCGGGCAGGCCGCGGGGGCCCACTGCAGCACCGCTTCGGGAAGCGCGCGGGCCAGATCGCCGTACAGCCGGCCGTCCACCGGGTCGGGGTGCCGGCCGAGGGCGACGGGGGCGGCGTGCAGGGCGAGGAGGGTGGAGGTCAGGGCGGCACCGGTGAGCCAGGGGCCGGGCGGCCGAGCAGGGTCACCGAGGCGACGAAGACGAGCACCAGCACGCCTGCCGCGACCGTCGCGGCGGGCGGGAGGCCGTCCAGCAGCCGGCGCCAGGTGGGTTCGCCCTCATCGGGCCGGGCGGACCAGGGAGGCCGCGGGTGGAGAGCCAGAAGGCGGCGGTCGCGAGGGTGAGGAGGGTCCAGAGGCTCCCCGTGACGACCCGGCCGGGGCCCCGCCGGGGTCCGAGGGGTCCGGCGGCTCCTCCGAACGGCGTGCCCCGCACGGTGCGCGGGTGCTCCGCCGGTGGCCGGCGGTCGGGCGATCAGCGCCATCGTGTCCCCTGGAGCGCCTCCCGTTCATAGCCGGGACGCCCGATGAACAGCGCGACGGTGTCCTCGTCCTCCCTGTACTCGTACGCGGCCCGGCGGGCCCAGTTCGTGCCGTATCCGGCGGTGGCGTTGAGTCGCGCCCAGCGGGTGCCGTACTCGGGCCCGCCGGTCCTGCCCCGCAGCGCCGCGCGCAGCCCGAACACCGAGCCGACGGCGACCAGCGTCATGCTGATCAGCACCGCCCACCCGGCCCCCGCGATCCCCGCCGGGGTGAACAGCACGGCCGCGCTGCCCAGTACGAGCGCGCACATCGTGCCCTGGAGTGCGGCGAGCACACCGGTGCGCCCCTGCACCCGCAGCACCCCGATGTACAGCTCCACGACCACGCGGGGCAGCGCGCCGAGCGCGAACAGGCGCAGCACGGTCGAGCCGTGCTCGGCGTACTCCGGGTCGAACGGCGTGAGGATCCAGGGCGCGAGGACGACCAGCACCGCGACCACCGGCACCAGCAGCAGCGTCATCCTGCGCAGCGCGCCCCGCACCCCGTCGGCGAGCTGGCGCGGATCGTGCGAGGCGTGGGCGGTGAGGGACGCGGCCATATTGACGGCCATGAACTCCATCGTGCCGCCGACGGTGTACGCCACGTAGAAGTAGCCGTTCTCGGCGGCGCTGAAGCGGACCGCGACCATCACCGGCAGCAGGTTGATCATGGCGAGGCTGAACAGCGCGCCGAGCGAGTCGCCGGCCAGGAAGCGGCCCATGGAGCGCAACGCGGGCGGTTCCACGTCCCGGGCGGCGGCGGCCTGGCGGGGGATGAGCCGGCGGAAGATCAGCCAGCCGAGCGGCAGCGTGGAGAACGCGATGGCCACGGCCCAGGACACGAAGATGCCCAGCACGGGCAGGGTGCCCGCGAGGACGGCCAGCAGGACCAGCTTCCCGACGGAGAACACGGCGTTGCCGGCCGGCACCCACTCGGCCTTGCGCAGCCCCGTGAGCACGCCGTCCTGGAGGGTGAGCAGCGCCCACGCCACGCAGGACGCGACGAACAGCGCCCCGGCCGCCGGTGTGCCGAGGGGCGCGTAGGAGGCGCCCCACTGGTCGAGGGTGAGCAGGAAGACGCCCGCGGCCAGGGTGACGACCACCGAACTCGCCAGGTACACGCCCCCACCAGGCGGGCGGTCCCGCGGCCGGCGCGCGGGACGAAGCGGACCACGGCGCCGATCATCGTGGTCGCGGTGACACTGGCGAGCAGCCGCATGGCGGCGATCGCGGCGGAGCCCTGGCCGACGGCGTCCTCGGAGTAGTAGCGGGCGGCCACGAACCAGAACCCCAGGCCGAGGACGGCGGACACGCCCGTGCTGAGCATCAGGAAGTAGGCGTTCTTGAACAGGGAGCCGGACGGGCTCTCCGCCCGCCGGGGCCCGCCGCCGGCGCGGGCCCCGGCGGGCTCGCGCACCCGGGTGTCAGTCACGGGCCGGCTCCGGCCCGTCGGCCCGCCGGACGCCGGACCGCTCCAGCACGCCGATGGCCTCCCTCGCCCGCAGGGGTCCACCGGCAGCGCGTGCCGGGCGAACCAGCGGGCCGCCTCGGGCGCGGGCGACGGGTCGGTGAACTCCGGTCCCGCGTAGTCGTCGAGGGGCGGGTCGTAGAGGTAGCCGACGACGATGCCGCTCCGGGCGAGGGCCGCTCTCGCCGCGTCCCGGTCCGCGACCAGCAGCGGCACCTGGAACAGCGGCTGCGCCGGGCTTCCTCCCGCGGCCGGGCCCACCGCGTCGACCTGAGCAGTTCGGTGCCGTCCCGGCAGGCCGCGAGCACCTCGTCCAGCCGTCCGAGGCGGCGCCGTACGCGCCGCAGCCGCAGCGGGCCGGACCGCAGGCGGTAGGTGTGCATGTCGACGCGGACCCAGGGGTCGTACGCGGTGAGGTCCGGGGCCGCCGCGGCCGCGCGGGCCAGCGCGTCCGGGCGCAGCGGCATCCTGATCCCGTCGCGCTCCACCAGCCCCAGCCGTCCCATCGCCGCCCAGGCGGCCCGCCGCAGCCCCAGCCGGCGTACCGCGGCCTCGGCGTACGGCCGTACCGCGTAGGCGAGTTCGGACGCCGGCCGGGACGGGGTGAGCAGTTCCTCGCAGGTGGCCCGTACCGCCTCGGACAGGCCCGGGTCGGCGAGCGTGAGGATGCCGCCCGCCTGGGCGCCGGTGTGCTTGGAGAGGCTGAGGACGGAGGCCTCGCCCCAGGCCCCGACCGGCCGCCCGCCGATCTCGCTGCCGATCGCGTGCGCCGCGTCCTCGATCAGCGGGATGCCCGACGCGTCGCAGCGTGCCCGCAGCTCCGGCGCCGGGTCCGGGCTGCCGTACAGGTTCGTGGTCAGTACGGCGGACAGCGAACCCCACAGCTCGTCGGGTACGGCGCCGAGGTCGATGGTGCCGTCGCACGCGTGCAACGGCGCCTGTACCGGGCGCAGTCCCGCCGCGAGCACGACGAAGAGGACGACGTCGTCGTTGACCGGCGACATCAGCACCCTGCCGCCCGGCGGGCACCAGTGCCGCAGCGCCACGTACAGGCCGAATCTGCACGACGGCACATACACGCACTCCCGGCCGAGCCGGTCGCGCATGATCTCTTCCAGCCGCTCCGGCCGTTGCCGCCGCTCCGGCCGCGCTCCTGGGCGCGCCGGGCGCGGGCCGACCTCCCCCATGGTCATCCGTCCCCCCAGTGTGCCGTCTGAACGCCCCCTCCCCGAGGCCTTCCGGCACCGCCCAGACTCGCCCTGTTCGCACCACTGCGTCAAGATTGCCTCCTCTCCTGTGGATAACTTGCGGTACGCAGGGAGAAATGGGGGTGAGGAAGGAGAAGTGGGGGTGCGCGTCGGGACGTACGGGTGTGCCGGGAGAAGTGCGGGTGTGCTGTGAGAAGTGGAGGTGCGCCACCACGTCGGCTCTGCCCAAGACCGCCGTCCCACCCGTAACGTGTGGCACGGCCACGGACACGTGGAGCACCTGCGCACCCGAAAGCGAGGCAGCACCCGATGCCCCCCTTCGATGTACCCGAGGGCGATCCCTTCGGCCCGCACAACCTGCCGTACGGCGTGTTCTCGCCCCCTGGTTCGTCGGAGCGGACCGTGGGCGTCCGGCTCGGCGACCACGTCCTCGACGCCGGCGCCGCGGCCCACGCCCTGGGCTCGCCGTACGCCTCCCTGCTCGCCCGTCCGAGCCTCAACCCGCTCCTGGCGGCGGGCCGTACGGCCTGGTCGGACGTGCGGCGGGCGCTCACCGCGTGGGTGACCGTCCCCGCGCACCGGGAGACCGTCGAGCCCTTGTTCCACCCGCTGTCCGAGGTGACCCTGCACCTCCCCTTCGAGGTCGCGGACTACGTCGACTTCTACGCCTCGGAGAACCACGCCCGGAACGTCGGCAGGATGTTCCGCCCCGACGCCGCCGACTCCCTGACGCCCAACTGGAAGCACCTCCCGATCGGCTACCACGGCCGCGCCGGCACCGTCGTGGTGTCCGGCACCGATGTCGTACGCCCCTCGGGCCAGCGCAAGGCGCCCGCCGACGCCGCCCCGGTGTTCGGGCCGTCCGTCCGGCTGGACATCGAGGCCGAGGTCGGCTTCGTGGTCGGCGCCCCGTCGCAGTTGGGCCGGCCGGTGCCGCTCGCCGACTTCCGCGACCACGTCTTCGGCCTCTGCCTCCTCAACGACTGGTCCGCACGCGACGTCCAGGCCTGGGAGTACGTGCCCTCGGCCCGTTCCTCGGCAAGTCCTTCACCACCTCGGTGTCGGCCTGGATCACCCCGCTGGACGCACTGGACGCCGCCCGGGTCGCGCCGCCCGAGCGCACCCACGAGCTGCTGCCCTACCTGGACGACGCGGCCGAGGAGCCCGGCGGCTACGACCTGCGGATCACCGTCACGGTCAACGGCCACACCGTCTCCGAGCCGCCCTTCTCCACCATGTACTGGACGGCCGCCCAGCAGCTCGCCCACATGACCGTCAACGGCGCCTCCCTGCGCACCGGCGACCTGTACGGCTCCGGCACGGTCAGCGGCCCCGCCGAACGGGAGCGCGGCTCGCTGCTCGAACTGACCTGGAACGGCCGTGACGCCCTCGAACTCCCCGACGGCAAGCGGACGTTCCTGGAGGACGGCGACGTGGTGACCCTGTCGGCCTGGGCGCCCGGACCGGACGGCGTCCGCGTGGGCCTCGGCGAGGTCACGGGACGAGTGGCCCCCGCCGTGTGACCCGTCCGGCCCTCACCCTCCCCGCCGACCCCTGACCCGCACCGCCCCGCACCGTCATAATCGGAGTGGGGCGGTGTGCGCGTTCGCACCGCACTCCCCTGTACGCCCCCGCACCACCGCACGGCCCAGCACGACCCGAAGCCGCCCTCTTCCGACAGATCCGGAGCCCGTGGCATGACCGTCTGCCTGCTCCTGCTGAGCGTTGTCGCCGTGACGGCCGCCGGGCCCGTTCCCCGGGCGCTGACCCGGGCCACGTGGCCGGAACGGGAGCCGGTGGTCGCCCTGTGGGTGTGGCAGTGCCTGGTCGCCACCGTCCTGCTGTGCTGTGTCACCGCGCTCGCCCTGAGCGCCGCCGCCGTCTTCGGCACCGTCCGCGCCCAGCTCTTCGCCCCGGCCCCGCCCGCCGTCACCGCCGCGTACAACCTGTCCGCCGCCTCGCCCTGGACCATCGTCCTCACCCTGCTGCTGGCCTGCGGCGCCGCGTGGACGACGGCGGTGCTCGGGCGTGAACTGGTGGAGGCCCGCCGCCGGCGCGCCCGTGCCCGGGAGCATCTGCGCGAGCGCGCCCCCGACCTGCCGGGCGGCCTGCCCGAGGCCCGCGGTCCCCTGCTGGTGCTGGAGGACGAGTATCCCGACGCCTGGTGGATGCCGGGCAGCCCGCCCCAGCTGATCGTCACCACCGGCGCCCTGCGGCGCCTCACCGACCACCAGCTGGACGCCGTCCTCACCCATGAGCGGGGCCACGCCCGCGCCCGTCACGACTGGCTGCTCCACCTCTCCACGGCGCTGGCCGGCGGCTTCCCCGCGTCCCGCTGTTCGCCCACTTCTGCGACCAGACCCACCGCCTGGTCGAACTGTCCGCCGACGACACGGCCTCCCGCCGCTGCGGCCACCTGACCACGGCCCTGGCCCTGATCGAGCTCAATCAGCACCGGGGCGTCCTCTCCTGCGCCTCCAGCCACCGCCTCCTCGGCGAACGCGTCGACCGCCTCCTCGAACCCCCGCCCCGCCTCGACCGCCGCCACCGCGCCCTGACGACGGCGGCGGCGGCGCTGGTCCCGCTGGTCCCCTTGCTGATCACCTTCGCCCCGGCGCTGACGGCCCTGCCGTAGCAGCCCCGCACCCACAGGCAGCCATGCCGCACCGCCGCGGGCGGTCGTTTGCCGCTATGGCGGCACGGGTGGCCACACAGCTGCGGGCAGTCGTGCCGCTGGGGCGGCACGGGTGGGCGCAGCGGCACCCCTTCCAGCGGGGCAAGCGCACACCCACCCCCGCCCAACAGGAACCCGGGGTGACTGTTCAGCGGGGAGTCGCGCAGCCCGGCGCCAACGGGTGCCGTCGCGCCCACCCGTGCCGCCCTGCGGCACGCCTGCCCGCGGAGAGCAGCAGGCCCCGCGGAGACGCGGAGACGCGAAGACGCGGGGGCTCGGAGACGCGGAGACGCGGGGGCGCGAAGACGCGGAGACGCGAAGACGCGAAGACGCGGAGACGCGAAGGCGCCTACTCCCAGTCGGGCTGGGGTTCCTCCTCCGGCCAGTCGTCAGGGTCGGTGTCGCCGCCGGTGTCCCCCGGCGCCGTCAGCCCGGCCAGTACCCCCACGACGCCCTCCCCGTACGTCGCCAGCTTCTTCTCCCCACCCCGCTGATCCCGCCGAGTTCGGCCACGGACGTGGGCCACGCCGTGGCGATCTCCCGGAGCGTGGCGTCGTGGAAGATCACATATGCCGGGACCCCTGCTCACGAGCCTGCTCCGCACGCCACGCCCGCAATGCCTCGAACGCCGGCTGAAGCGACTCGGGCAGCTCGGCGGCAGCCGCCTTGCCCTTGCGCTCACCGCGTCCCGAACCCGACCGGGAGGTCACCTCCTTCTTCGGCTCCTTCCGCAGCGGCACCTCCCGCTCCCGCCGCAGCACCGCCCCGCTCTCCTCGGTCAGCACCAGCGTGCCGTACTCCCCTCGACCGCGAGCAGTCCCTGCGCCAGCAACTGCCGTACGACGCCCCGCCACTCCGCCTCGCTCAGCTCCTCGCCGATGCCGAACACCGACAGCTGGTCGTGGTCGAACTGGATGACCTTGGCCGTACGCCGCCCCAGCAGGATGTCGACGATCTGCACCGCGCCGAACTTCTGCCCGCGCTCCCGCTGCAACCGCACCACCGTGGACAGCACCTTCTGCGCCGCGACGGTCCCGTCCCAGCTCTCCGGCGGGGTGAGGCAGGTGTCGCAGTTGCCGCAGCCCGTCGGGTCCGGGTCCTGGCCGAAGTAGGCGAGAAGCTGGCCGCGCCGGCACCGCACGGTCTCGCACAGGCCGAGCATCGCGTCGAGGTGCTGGTTGGCCCTCCGGCGGAACGCCTCGCCGCCCTCCCCGGACTGGATCAGCTTGCGCTGCTGTATGACGTCGTTCAGCCCGTACGCCATCCACGCCGTGGACGGCAGCCCGTCACGGCCCGCACGGCCGGTCTCCTGGTAGTAGCCCTCGACCGACTTGGGCAGATCGAGGTGGGCGACGAAGCGGACGTCGGGCTTGTCGATGCCCATGCCGAACGCGATGGTCGCCACCACGACCAGGCCCTCCTCCCGCAGGAACCGCGACTGGTGCGCGGCGCGCGTCCTGGCGTCGAGGCCCGCGTGGTACGGCACCGCCTCGACGCCGTTGCGGGAGAGGAACTCTGCGGTCTTCTCCACCGAGTTGCGCGACAGGCAGTAGACGATGCCCGCGTCCCCGGCGTGCTCCCCGCGCAGGAAGCTCAGCAGCTGCTTCTTCGGGTCCGCCTTGGGCACGATCCGGTACTGGATGTTGGGCCGGTCGAAGCTCGCCACGAAGTGCCGGGCGTCCGGCATGCCGAGGCGCTCGGTGATCTCCCGGTGCGTGGCGTGCGTCGCCGTGGCCGTGAGCGCGATCCGCGGTACGTCCGGCCAGCGCTCGCCGAGCACCGACAGCATGAGGTAGTCCGGCCGGAAGTCGTGCCCCCACTGGGACACACAGTGCGCCTCGTCGATCGCGAAGACGGAGATCTTGCCGCGTGACAGCAGGTCCTGGGTGCTGTCGAGGCGCAGCCGCTCCGGCGCGAGGTACAGCAGGTCCAGCTCGCCCGCGAGGAACTCCGCCTCGACGGTCCGCCGCTCGTCGAAGTCCTGCGTGGAGTTCACGAAGCCGGCCCGCACGCCCAGTGCCCGCAGCGCGTCGACCTGGTCCTGCATCAGCGCGATCAGCGGGGAGACGACGACCCCGTACCCGGCCTGACCAGGGCCGGAATCTGGTAGCAGAGCGACTTTCCGCCACCGGTCGGCATGAGCACCACCGCGTCGCCGCCGGTGACCACATGCTCGATGACCGCTTCCTGCTCACCTCGGAAGGCCTCGTACCCGAACACGCGGTGCAGCGCGGCCAGCGCCTCACTCTCCGTCACTGCCATTCCGCCACTACCGCCCATCACCGGTGCCGAAAGCCGTCCCTCGACCACTGCCTCAACGATAGGGTCCGCACCGTCAGCCCCCGGAGTTATCCACAGGCCCATCCGTACGCCGACGGCGGCCCGGCACCCGAAGGGTGCCGGCCGCCGTCGGCGTACCCGCGCGAGTGATCAGCGCACGAACACTCCCGCGTCCCCCGCCAGCTCCAGGAAGTACTGGGGTGCCACGCCCAGCACCACCGTGACCGCCACGCCGACGGCGATCGCCGTCATCGTCAGCGGTGACGGCACCGCGACGGTCGGGCCCTCGGGGCGCGGCTCGCTGAAGAACATCAGGACGATCACGCGGATGTAGAAGAACGCCGCGATGGCCGACGAGATCACACCGACGACGACCAGCGGGGCCGCCCCGCCCTCCGCCGCCGCCTTGAACACGGCGAACTTCCCGGCGAAGCCGGAGGTCAGTGGAATGCCCGCGAAGGCCAGCAGGAACACCGCGAACACCGCCGCCACCAGCGGGGAGCGCCGGCCGAGCCCCGCCCACTTCGACAGGTGCGTCGCCTCGCCGCCGGCGTCCCGGACGAGCGTGACCACCGCGAAGGCGCCGATCGTCACGAACGAGTACGCCGCCAGATAGAACAGGACGGACGAGATGCCGGACGGCGTGGTCGCGATGACGCCCGCGAGGATGAAGCCCGCGTGCGCGATCGACGAGTAGGCCAGCAGCCGCTTGATGTCGGTCTGGGTGATCGCCACGATCGCCCCGGCCAGCATGGTGACGATGGTGACGGCCCACATGACCGGCCGCCAGTCCCAGCGCAGGCCCGGCAGCACGACGTACAGGATGCGCAGCAGCGCGCCGAACGCGGCCACCTTGGTCGCCGCCGCCATGAAACCGGTCACCGGCGTCGGGGCGCCCTGGTACACATCGGGCGTCCACATGTGGAAGGGACGGCGCCGACCTTGAACAGCAGGCCCATGACCAGCAGCGCGGTGCCGATCAGCAGCAGCGCGTCGTTGCCCATGGTGCCGGCGAGCGCCGGGCTGACGTCCTGGACCGTGCCGTCGACGACCTGCGCGATCGTGGCGTACGACATCGAGCCCGAGTAGCCGTACAGCAGGGCGATGCCGAACAGCGTGAACGCGGAGGCGAACGCGCCGAGCAGGAAGTACTTGACCGCGGCCTCCTGCGACATCAGCCGCTTGCGGCGGGCCAGCGCGCACATCAGGTACAGCGGGAGCGAGAGGACCTCGAGCGCCACGAACAGCGTCAGCAGGTCGTTGGCCGCCGGGAAGACCAGCATGCCGGCGACGGCGAAGAGCAGCAGCGGGAACACCTCGGTGGTGGTGAACCCGGCCCTGACCGCCTGCTTCTCGCTGTCGCTGCCCGGTACGGCCGCGGCCTGCGCGGCGAACGAGTCGACCCGGTTGCCGTGCGCCTCCGGGTCGAGCCTGCGCTCGCCGAAGGTGAACAGGGCGACCAGTGCCGTCAGCAGGATCGTGCCCTGGAGGAACAGGGCCGGCCCGTCGACGGCGATGGCGCCCATCGCCGCGATGCCCGCCTTCGTCGTGCCGTAGCCGTCGGCGGCGAGCGCCACGACCGCGGCGAACGCGGCGGCCAGGGCGACCCCGGCGACGAGCAGCTGCGCGTGGTAGCGCGACCTGCGCGGGACGAACGCCTCGACCAGCACCCCGACGAGCGCCGCTCCGACGATGATCAGGGTGGGCGCGAGCTGCCCGTATTCGATCTTCGGCGCGTCGATCTTGGAGATCGGGTCGGCCGCCGTTGTCCACAGGCTGTGGACGGCTGTTGCGCTCACTTGGCCGCCTCCACCTCGGGCCGGGGGTCCTGCTTCTGTACATCGGACATGGTGTGCTCCACCGCCGGGTTCACGACGTCCGTGAGGGGCTTCGGATAGACGCCCAGGAAGACCAGCAGGACGACCAGCGGCGCCACCACGGCGATCTCCCGCACCCGCAGATCGGGCATCGCGGAGACCTCGGGTTTCACCGGGCCGGTCATCGTCCGCTGGTAGAGGACGAGGGTGTAGAGCGCGGCGAGGACGATGCCGAAGGTGGCGATGATCCCGATCACCGGGTAGCGCGTGAACGTGCCGACCAGGACCAGGAACTCACTGACGAAGGGCGCGAGCCCCGGCAGCGAGAGGGTCGCGAGTCCGCCGATCAGGAACGTGCCGGCGAGCACCGGGGCCACCTTCTGCACACCGCCGAAATCGGCGATGAGCCGCGAGCCGCGCCGCGAGATCAGGAATCCGGCGATCAGCATCAGTACGGCGGTCGAGATGCCGTGGTTGACCATGTAGAGCGTCGCTCCGGACTGGCCCTGGCTGGTCATCGCGAAGATGCCCATGATGATGAAGCCGAAGTGCGAGATCGACGCGTACGCGATCAGCCGCTTGATGTCGCGCTGGCCGACCGCGAGCAGAGCGCCGTAGATGATGCTGATGACCGCCAGGACGAGGATGGCGGGCGTCGCCCACTTGCTGGCCTCGGGAAACAGTCCGAGGCAGAAGCGGAGCATCGCGAAGGTGCCCACCTTGTCGACGACCGCTGTGATGAGCACGGCCACCGGGGCGGTGGACTCCTGCATGGCGTTGGGCAGCCAGGTGTGCAGCGGCCACAGCGGCGCCTTCACCGCGAAGGCGAAGAAGAAGCCGAGGAACAGCCAGCGCTCGGTGTTCGTCGCCATGTCCAGGGAGCCGTTGGCGCGGGCCTCGGCGATCTCCGGGAGCGAGAAGTTCCCGGCGACGACGTACAGGCCGATCACGGCGGCCAGCATGATCAGTCCGCCGGCCAGGTTGTAGAGGAGGAACTTCACCGCCGCGTACGACCGCTGGGTCGCCGCCGTCTCCTCGCCGTGCTCGTGGGCACGGTCGCCGAAGCCGCCGATCAGGAAGTACAGCGGGATCAGCATGGCTTCGAAGAAGATGTAGAAGAGGAAGACGTCGGTGGCCTCGAAGGAGATGATCACCATCGCCTCGACGGCCAGGATCAGGGCGAAGAAGCCCTGCGTCGGCCGCCACCTCTTGTTCCCCGTCTCCAGCGGGTCGGCGTCGTGCCAGCCCGCGAGGACGATGAACAGGATCAGCAGGGCGGTCAGCGCGATCAGCGCCACCGCGATGCCGTCCACGCCCAGCTCGTAGCGCACACCGAAGTCCGCGATCCAGGCATGGGACTCGGTGAGCTGGTAGCGGTCGCCGTCCGGGTCGAACCGGACCAGGACGGCGATCGCCAGCGCGAGCGTGGCGAGCGAGAACACCAGGGCCAGCCACTTGGCGGCCGTGCGCTTCGCGGCCGGTACGGCGGCCGTGGCGATCGCCCCGAGGGCAGGAAGCACCGCCGTCGCTGTCAGCAGTGGAAAGGACATCGGTATCAGACCGCCCTCATCAGCAGGGTCGCGGCGATCAGCACCGCCGCGCCCCCGAACATCGAGACCGCGTAGGACCGCGCGAAGCCGTTCTGCAGCTTGCGCATCCGCCCGGACAGGCCGCCCATGGCGGCCGCCGTGCCGTTGACGACCCCGTCGACCAGGGTGTGGTCGACGTACACCAGCGAGCGCGTGAGGTGCTCACCGCCACGGACCAGGACCACATGGTTGAAGTCGTCCTGGAGCAGATCGCGCCGGGCGGCCCGGGTGAGCAGCGAGCCGCGCGGGGCGACGGCGGGCACCGGACGGCGCCCGTACTGGGCCCAGGCGACCGCCACGCCGACGACCATCACGGCCACCGTGGCGGCGGTCACCGTGGCCGCGCTGATCGGCGCGTCCCCGTGGGAGTGGCCCGTGACGGGCTCCAGCCAGTGCACGAAGCGGTCGCCGACGCTGAAGATCGCGCCGGCGAAGACCGATCCGAAGGCGAGCACGATCATCGGGATCGTCATGCTCTTCGGCGACTCGTGCGGGTGCGGCGGCTCGTAGGCGCCGCGCGTCTCAGCGGCGGGCTCCACGTCGGGCGCGGCCGGGGACGGCGTCGGCGCGTGGCGCCAGCGCTCCTCGCCGAAGAACGTCATCAGCATCACGCGCGTCATGTAGTACGCGGTGATGGCCGCGCCCAGCAGGGCGCAGGCGCCGAGGATCCAGCCCTCGGTGCCGCCCTTGGCGAACGCCGCCTCGATGATCTTGTCCTTGGAGAAGAACCCGGACAGGCCCGGGAAGCCGATGATCGCGAGGTAGCCGAGGCCGAAGGTGACGAAGGTGACCGGCATGTACTTACGCAGTCCGCCGTAGCGGCGCATGTCGACCTCGTCGTTCATGCCGTGCATCACCGAGCCGGCGCCGAGGAACAGCCCGGCCTTGAAGAAGCCGTGCGTCACCAGGTGCATGATCGCGAAGACATACCCGATGGGACCGAGACCGGCGGCGAGCACCATGTAGCCGATCTGCGACATGGTCGAGCCGGCCAGCGCCTTCTTGATGTCGTCCTTCGCGCAACCGACGATCGCACCGAACAGCAGCGTGACCGCGCCGACGATGGTGACGACCAGTTGCGCGTCCGGGGCGCCGTTGAAGACGGCCGCGGAGCGGACGATCAGGTACACGCCCGCCGTCACCATGGTCGCCGCGTGAATCAGGGCCGAGACGGGGTCGGGCCCTCCATCGCGTCCCCGAGCCAGGACTGCAGCGGCACCTGGGCGGACTTGCCGCACGCGGCGAGCAGCAGCATCAGGGCGATCGCGGTGAGCTTGCCCTCACCGGCCTGGCCCGCGAGTCCGGCCTCCCCTGGCCGCCGAGCACCGGCCCGAAGGCGAAGGTGCCGAACCACAGGAACATCATCATGATCGCGATGGACAGGCCCATGTCGCCGACCCGGTTGACCAGGAAGGCCTTCTTCGCGGCCGTGGCCGCGCTGGGCTTGTGCTGCCAGAAGCCGATCAGCAGGTAGGAGGCGAGACCGACGCCCTCCCAGCCGACGTACAGCAGCAGGTAGTTGTCGGCGAGGACGAGGATCAGCATCGCCGCGAGGAACAGGTTCAGATAGCCGAAGAAGCGGCGGCGGCGCTCGTCGTGCTCCATGTACCCGACGGAGTACAGGTGGATCAGCGAGCCGACGCCGGTGATCAGCAGGACGAACGTCATCGACAGCTGGTCGAGCCGGAAGGCGACGTCCGCCTGGAATCCCTCCACCGGGATCCAGCTGAACAGATGCTGCGTGACCGTGCGGTCCTCGGCGCCCTTGCCGAGCAGGTCGGTGAACAGCACCACGCCGATCCCGAAGGACACGGCCGCGAGCAGTGTGCCGAGCCAGTGGCCCACGGCGTCCAGCCGGCGTCCGCCGCACAGCAGGACCACCGCTCCGAGCAGGGGCGCCGCCACCAGCAGCGCAATCAGGTTCTCCACGATTCAGCAGCCCCTCACAGCTTCATCAGGCTGGCGTCGTCGACCGAGGCCGAGTGGCGGGAACGGAACAGGGACACGATGATCGCCAGCCCGACCACGACCTCCGCGGCGGCGACGACCATCGTGAAGAACGCGATGATCTGGCCGTCGAGGTTGCCGTGCATCCGGGAGAAGGCGACGAACGCGAGGTTGCAGGCGTTCAGCATCAGCTCGACGCACATGAACAGGACGATCGCGTTGCGCCTGATCAGTACGCCGGTGGCGCCGATCGTGAACAGCAGCGCGGCCAGGTACAGATAGTTCACGGGGTTCACTTCGACGCCTCCTCGGCCCGCTTGAAGATCGGCGCGTCGGTCGCGGTGCGCTCCAGCCGCTCCTCGGCACGCTGCTCGATCGCCCGCAGGTCGTTGATCGCCTCGTGCGACACATCACGGATCTGGCCGCGCTCCCGCAGCGTCTTGCTGACGGTGAGGTCCGACGTGGTGCCGTCGGGCAGCAGGCCCGCGATGTCCACGGCGTTGTGCCGCGCGTACACGCCGGGCGCCGGCAGGGGCGGCAGGTGCTTGCCCTCGCGCACGCGCCGCTCGGCCAGTTCCCGCTGGGTCCTGGGGCGTTCGGTGCGCTCGCGGTGGGTGAGCACCATGGCGCCGATCGCGGCCGTGATGAGCAGGGCGCCGGTGATCTCGAAGGCGAACACGTACCGGGTGAACAGGAGGGCCGCGAGGCCCTCCACATTGCCGCCCGCGTTCGCCTCGCCGATGCCGTTGAACTCGTGGAGCGAGGCGTTCCCGATCCCGCCGACCAGCAGGACGCCGAAGCCGAGCCCGCACAGCAGGGCCAGCCAGCGCTGGCCCTTGATGGTCTCCTTGAGGGAGTCCGCCGCGGTGACGCCGACCAGCATCACCACGAAGAGGAACAGCATCATGACCGCGCCGGTGTAGACGATGATCTGGACGACGCCCAGGAAGTAGGCGCCGTTGGCCAGGTAGAACACCGCCAGGATGATCATGGTGCCGGCGAGGCAGAGCGCACTGTGCACGGCCCGCCGCATGAAGACCGTGCACAGGGCGCCGATCACCGCGATCGTGCCGAGCACCCAGAACTGGAAGGCCTCGCCGGTGGAGGTGCCGGCGGAGAGAGTCGCCGCGGCGGCGAGCTGTGCGGTCATCGCCCGACCACCTTGTCCGACGCCGGCTCCTCGGGCCCGAAGGTCGAGTCGGCCTCCTGCACGACCTCGCCCTTGGTATGGGCGGCCTGCTGCTCCGTGCCGGGCGCGGCCTCGGTCACCAGGCCCCGGTAGTAGTCCTGTTCGTCGGTGCCCGGGTACATGGCGTGCGGCGAGTCGACCATGCCCTCCTCCAGACCGGCGAGCAGCTGCTCCTTGGTGTAGATGAGGTTGGCGCGGCTGGAGTCCGCCAGCTCGAACTCGTTGGTCATCGTCAGCGCCCGGGTGGGGCACGCCTCGATGCACAGCCCGCACAGGATGCAGCGGGCGTAGTTGATCTGGTAGACGCGGCCGTACCGCTCGCCGGGCGAGTAGCGCTCCTCGTCCGTGTTGTCCGCGCCCTCGACGTAGATCGCGTCGGCGGGACAGGCCCAGGCGCACAGCTCGCAGCCGACGCACTTCTCCAGGCCGTCCGGATGGCGGTTGAGCTGGTGCCGTCCGTGGAACCGCGGAGCGGTGGTCTTCGGCTGCTCCGGGTACTGCTCGGTCAGCCGCTTCTTGAACATGGCCGTGAAGGTCACGCCGAAGCCGGCCACGGGGTTCAGGAAACCGGGCTTGGTGTCCTTGGGTTCCTCAGCCATCGGACGCCTCCTTTCCATCCGTGGGCCCGCCCGCGGATCCGTCACTCTGAGTATCGGGGGCACCACTGACAATGAGTTCCCGCTCCCGGCGCGGGCGGCGCCGCGGCACCGGCGGCACCTCCTGTCCCGGCAGCGGCGGTACGGGGAATCCGCCGCCCATGGGGTCGAAGGCGGGCGGGCCCTCGGCGGGCTGCCCGTCCTCCTTCTCCTTGCCGCGGAACAGGTCCGCGACGAAGGACAGCAGCAGGAGGGCGAGGACGGCACCGCCGATGTAGAGCGCGATGTCGCTGAAGTCGTAGCCCTCGTTGCGCAGTGCCCGCACGCTGGCGACGAGCATCAGCCACACCAGGGAGACCGGGATGAGGACCTTCCAGCCGAGCTTCATCAGCTGGTCGTAGCGCACGCGCGGGAGCGTGCCGCGCAGCCAGACGAACCCGAACAGCAGGCTCACGAGCTTGCCGGTGAACCAGAGCATCGGCCACCAGCCGTGGTTCGCGCCCTCCCAGAAGGTGCTGATGGGCCATGGGGCCCGCCAGCCGCCCAGGAAGAAGGTCACGGCGACGGCCGAGACGGTCACCATGTTGATGTACTCGGCGAGCATGAACATCGCGAACTTGATGGACGAGTACTCGGTGTTGAAGCCGCCGACCAGGTCGCCCTCGGACTCCGGCATGTCGAAGGGGCGCGGTTGGTCTCGCCGACCATCGTCACGATGTAGATGAGGAAGGACACCGGCAGCAGCAGGATGTACCAGCGGTCGGTCTGCTGTTCCACGATCGTCGACGTCGACATCGACCCCGAGTACAGGAACACGGAGGCGAACGCGGCGCCCATGGCGATCTCGTACGAGATCATCTGCGCGCAGGAGCGCAGGCCGCCCAGCAGCGGATAGGTGGAGCCGGAGCTCCAGCCCGCGAGGACGATGCCGTAGATGCCGACCGAGGCGACCGCGAGGATGTACAGGGCCGCGATGGGCAGGTCGGTGAGCTGCATCGTGGTGCGCTGGCCGAAGATCGAGATCTCGTTGCCGGCCGGCCCGAAGGGGATCACCGCGATCGCCATGAAGGCCGGAACGGCCGCGACGACCGGCGCGAGGATGTACACCGCCTTGTCGGCGCGCTTGACGACGAGGTCTTCCTTGAGCATCAGCTTGATGCCGTCGGCGAGCGACTGGAGCATGCCCCAGGGGCCGTGCCGGTTGGGGCCGACGCGCAACTGCATCCAGGCGACGACCTTGCGCTCCATGACGATGGAGATCAGCACGGTCACCATCAGGAACGCGAAGCAGAACACCGCCTTGAGGACGACCAGCCACCAGGGGTCGGTGCCGAACATCGACAGATCTTCGGCGGCGAGGTACGGGCTCATGCCTCCACCTCCTGGGGGCCTCGTCGGCGAGCGTCGCCGGGCCGATACGGACGAGGGAGCCGGGCAGCGCCCCGGTGCCGGAGGCGACGCCGCCGCCGACGGAGTTCAGCGGCAGCCACACCACGCGGTCGGGCATCTCGGTGACCGCCAGCGGCAGCCGTACCGTCCCGGCGGTGCCGGTGACCGCGAGCAGGTCGCCGTCCTTGACGCCGGCCTCGGCGGCCGTGGCCGCCGACACCCGCGCGCGGGCGGCGTGCCGGGTGCCGGCGAGCGCCTCGTCGCCCACCTGGAGCAGGCCTTCGTCGAGCAGCAGCCGGTGCCCGGCGAGCACGGCCTCCCCGGCGGCGGGCCGGGGCAGCGCGCTCGCGGTCTCCAGCGGGTCGCTCGCGGCGGGGCCGTCCCAGGCGCCGAGCCGGTCGAGCTCCGCGCGGACGGTGCGCAGATCCGGCAGCCCCAGATGGACGTCCATGGCGTCGGCCAGCATCTGCAGCACACGCGCGTCGGTGGGCGGAAGCCGCCGGGTCATCTGGTCGGGCTTGAGCGCCGCCTCGAAGAGGCGCACCCTGCCTTCCCAGTTGAGGAAGGTGCCGGCCTTCTCCGGGACCGCGGCGACGGGCAGTACGACGTCGGCGAGAGCGGTGACCTCACCGGGCCGCAGTTCGAGGGAGACCACGAACCCGGCCTCGGCGAGTGCGGCACGCGCGCGTGCCGGGTCGGGCAGGTCGGCGACCTCCACGCCCGCGACCAGCAGCGCCTGCAGCTCACCGCGCGCGGCGGCCTCGACGATCTGTCCGGTGTCGCGCCCGTAGCGGTGCGGGAGTTCGGCCACGCCCCACAGGGCGGCGACCTCCGCGCGTGCGCGCGGGTCGGTCGACGGGCGGCCGCCGGGCAGCAGCGACGGGAGCGCGCCCGCCTCGACGGCGCCCCGCTCACCGGCCCGGCGCGGGATCCACACCAGCCGGGCGCCGGTCGCGGCGGCGAACCGGACGGCTGCGGTGAGACCGCCCCGTACGGCGGCCAGCCGCTCGCCGACGACGATGACCGCGCCGTCGCCGCGCAGGGCCTCGGCGGCCCTGGCCCCGTCGCCCTCCAGGCCGACACCGCCGGCCAGCGCGTCCAGCCACTCGGTCTCGGTGCCGGGGGCCGCCGGCAGCAGGGTGCCGCCGGCCTTCTCCAGCCCGCGCGTGGCGTGCGTCGCGAGGGCGAACGTCCGCTGCCCGTGCCGTCGCCAGGCCTTGCGCAGCCGCAGGAAGACGCCGGGCGCCTCCTCCTCCGACTCGAACCCGACCAGCAGGACCGCGGGCGCCTTCTCCAGGGAGGTGTACGTGACACCCGTACCGTCGAGGTCGCGGCCGCGTCCGGCGATCCGCGCGGCGAGGAAGTCGGCCTCCTCGGCGCTGTGCACGCGCGCGCGGAAGTCGATGTCGTTGGTGTCGAGCGCCACCCGCGCGAACTTGCTGTACGCGTAGGCGTCCTCGACGGTGAGCCGGCCGCCGGTCAGCACACCGGTGCGGCCCCGCGAGGCCAGCAGCCCCTGGGCCGCGATCTGCAGCGCGTCCGGCCAGGACGCGGGCTCCAGCTCACCCTCCGGGCTGCGCACCAGCGGCGTGGTGAGGCGGTCCCGCTGCTGCGCGTACCGGAAGCCGAAGCGTCCCTTGTCGCACAGCCACTCCTCGTTGACCTCGGGGTCGTCGGCGGCGAGCCGTCGCATGACCTTGCCGCGCCGGTGGTCGGTGCGGGTGGCGCAGCCGCCGGAGCAGTGCTCGCACACGGACGGCGAGGAGATCAGGTCGAAGGGGCGGGAGCGGAACCGGTACGCCGCCGAGGTGAGCGCGCCGACCGGGCAGATCTGGATGGTGTTGCCGGAGAAGTACGACTCGAACGGGTCGCCCTCGCCGGTGCCGACCTGCTGGAGCGCGCCCCGCTCGATCAGCTCGATCATCGGGTCGCCGGCGATCTGGTTGGAGAACCGGGTGCAGCGGGCGCACAGGACGCACCGCTCACGGTCCAGCAGCACCTGGGTGGAGATCGCGACGGGCTTCTCGTAGGTGCGCTTCTTGCCGTCGAAGCGGAGTCGGCCTGGCCGTGCGACATCGCCTGGTTCTGCAGGGGCACTCGCCGCCCTTGTCGCAGACCGGGCAGTCCAGCGGGTGGTTGATGAGCAGCAGCTCCATCACACCCTTCTGGGCCTTCTCCGCGACCGGCGAGGAGAGCTGCGTCTTCACCACCATCCCGTCGGTGCAGGTGATGGTGCAGGACGCCATGGGCTTGCGCTGGCCCTCGACCTCGACGATGCACTGCCGGCAGGCGCCGGCCGGGTCGAGGAGGGGATGGTCGCAGAACCGGGGGATCTCGATGCCGAGCTGCTCGGCGGCCCGGATGACCAGGGTGCCCTTGGGCACGCTGATCCCGGCGCCGTCGATGGTCAGCGACACGAGGTCCTCGGGCGGGACCGCCGCTTCTCCGCCTCCGGAGGAGCGCCGGCCCGCGGCGGAGCCGCTGTCTGATTGCTGTACGGTCATGCGTTCACCTCCGTACGGTGGTCGGCCCAGGCCGTGGACCTGGCCGGGTCGAAGGGGCAGCCCCGGCCCGTGATGTGCTCCTCGTACTCCTCGCGGAAGTACTTCAGGGAGGAGAAGATCGGCGAGGCGGCGCCGTCACCGAGGGCGCAGAAGGACTTGCCGTTGATGTTGTCGGCGATGTCGTTCAGCTTGTCGAGGTCGGACATCCGTCCCTTGCCGGCCTCGATGTCGCGCAGCAGCTGGACGAGCCAGTAGGTGCCTTCGCGGCAGGGGGTGCACTTGCCGCAGGACTCATGGGCGTAGAACTCGGTCCAGCGGGTGACGGCGCGCACGACGCAGGTCGTCTCGTCGAAGCACTGGAGGGCCTTGGTGCCCAGCATGGAACCCGCGGCGCCCACTCCTTCGTAGTCGAGGGGGACGTCGAGGTGCTCGTCGGTGAACATCGGCGTCGAGGAACCGCCGGGTGTCCAGAACTTCAGCCGGTGGCCCGGACGCATTCCGCCGCTCATCTCCAGCAGCTGGCGCAGGGTGATGCCGAGCGGCGCCTCGTACTGGCCGGGGCTGGCGACGTGGCCGCTGAGGGAGTAGAGCGTGAAGCCCGGGGACTTCTCGCTTCCCATCGAGCGGAACCATTCCTTGCCCCGGTTCATGATGGCGGGAACCGACGCGATCGACTCGACGTTGTTCACCACGGTCGGGCAGGCATAGAGCCCGGCGACGGCGGGGAAGGGGGGACGGAGCCGCGGTTGACCCCGGCGGCCTTCGAGCGAGTCGAGCAGTGCGGTCTCCTCACCGCAGATGTACGCGCCCGCGCCCGCGTGCACGGTGAGCTGGAGGTCGGTTCCGCTGCCCAGGGCGTTCTCGCCGAGGAGGCCGGCCGCGTAGGCCTCGCGTACGGCCTCGTGCAACCGCCGCAGCACGGGGACGACTTCACCCCGCAGATAGATGAACGCGTGGGACGACCTGATGGCGTGGCACGCGATGACGATGCCCTCGATGAGGCTGTGCGGGTTCGCGAAGAGGAGCGGGATGTCCTTGCACGTTCCGGGTTCCGACTCGTCGGCGTTGACCACAAGATAATGGGGTTTTCCATCGCCCTGGGGAATGAACTGCCACTTCATTCCCGTCGGGAATCCGGCGCCGCCGCGTCCGCGCAGTCCGGATTCCTTGACGTACGCGATGACGTCGTCCGGGGACATGGCGAGCGCCTTGCGCAGACCCTCGTACCCGCCGTGCCGTCGGTAGACGTCCAGCGTCCAGGACTCGTCCTCGTCCCAGAAGGCGGACAGCACGGGCGCGAGCAGTTTCTCCGGGCTCATGTCCTTGAGTTCGGGTGCCAAGGTCATCACTCCCCTCCTCGGCGGCGGGACCCGACGGGTGGGAGGGGTCGGAGGCCGATGTGTCCTGCGGCGCGTCGTGCGAGCTGAGGTGCTCCGTGGGCGAGGGCTCGTGCGGCGGGGTGTCCCGGGGTGCCTCACCACGCGGGTGCACCACACGCGCGGGCGCCGCCTCGCCCTTGGCCAGCTTCAGGCCGACCAGGGAGGCGGGTCCCGCGCTGCCGGTGGCCTCGACGGCTCCCTCGCGTGTCGGGGAAGCCGGCCAGGATGCGGGCGGTCTCCTTGAAGGTGCACAGGGGCGCCCCGCGCGTGGGCGAGACCTCGCGGCCGGCCCGCAGGTCGTCGACCATGCGCTTGGCGCTCTCGGGGGTCTGGTTGTCGAAGAACTCCCAGTTCACCATCACCACGGGCGCGAAGTCGCAGGCCGCGTTGCACTCGATGTGCTCCAGGGTGACCTTGCCGTCGCCGGTGGTCTCACCGTTGCCGACACCGAGGTGCTCCTGGAGCTCCTCGAAGATGGCGTCGCCGCCCATGACGGCGCACAGGGTGTTGGTGCACACCCCGACCTGGTAGTCACCGCTCGGCCGGCGCCGGTACATGGTGTAGAAGGTGGCGACCGCCGTCACCTCCGCGGTGGTCAGGTCCAGCATCTCCGCGCAGAACCGCATCCCGGTGCGCGTGACATGGCCCTCCTCGGACTGCACGAGGTGCAGCAGCGGCAGGAGGGCGGAGCGGGAGCCCGGGTAGCGGGCGATGAGCTCGCGCGCGTCGGTCTCCAGCCGGGCCCGTACGTCGTCGGGGTAGGCGGGCGCGGGCAGTTCGGGCATGCCCAGGCTGACGCCGTGGTCCGAGGAAGAGGTGGTCACCGGTCGACGCCTCCCATCACGGGGTCGATGGACGCGACGGCGACGATGACGTCGGCGACCTGGCCGCCCTCGCACATCGCCGCCATGGCCTGCAGATTGGTGAAGGACGGATCCCGGAAGTGGACCCGGTAGGGGCGGGTGCCGCCGTCGGAGACGACATGCACCCCGAGTTCGCCCTTGGGCGACTCGACCGCCGTGTACGCCTGTCCCGGCGGGACCCGGAATCCCTCGGTGACCAGCTTGAAGTGGTGGATCAGGGCTTCCATGGAGGTGCCCATGATCTTCTTGATGTGGTCGAGGGAGTTGCCCAGTCCGTCCGGTCCCAGGGCGAGCTGGGCGGGCCAGGCGATCTTCTTGTCGGCGACCATGACCGGTCCGGGCTGGAGCCGGTCCAGGCACTGCTCGACGATGCGCAGCGACTGGCGCATCTCCTCCAGCCGGATCAGGAACCGGCCGTAGGAGTCGCAGGTGTCGGCGGTCGGGACGTCGAAGTCGTAGGTCTCGTATCCGCAGTACGGCTGCGTCTTGCGCAGGTCGTGCGGGAGGCCGGTGGAGCGCAGGATCGGGCCGGTGGCGCCGAGGGCCATGCAGCCGGCCAGGTCGAGGTAACCGACTTCCTGCATACGGGCCTTGAAGATGGGGTTCCCGGTGGCGAGCTTGTCGTACTCCGGGAGGTTCTTCCGCATCTTCTTCACGAACTCGCGGATCTGGTCCACCGCGCCGGGCGGCAGGTCCTGGGCGAGTCCGCCGGGCCGGATGAACGCGTGGTTCATCCGCAGGCCGGTGATCAGCTCGTAGATGTCGAGAATGAGTTCACGGTCCCGGAACCCGTAGATCATGATCGTGGTGGCGCCGAGCTCCATGCCGCCGGTGGCGATGCACACCAGGTGGGAGGAGAGCCGGTTCAGCTCCATCAGGAGGACCCTGATGAGGGTGGCCCGGTCCGGGATCTGGTCCTCGATCCCGAGGAGCTTCTCGACGCCCAGGCAGTACGCCGTCTCGTTGAAGAACGACGTCAGGTAGTCCATGCGCGTCACGAACGTGGTGCCCTGGGTCCACGTGCGGTACTCGAGGTTCTTCTCGATGCCGGTGTGCAGGTAGCCGATGCCGCAGCGGGCCTCGGTGACCGTCTCGCCGTCGATCTCCAGGATCAGCCGGAGCACTCCGTGGGTGGAGGGTGCTGGGGACCCATGTTGACGACGATGCGCTCGTCGTCGGCGCGGGCGGCGGTCTGGACGACCTCGTCCCAGTCGCCGCCGGTGACGGTGTAGACGGTGCCTTCGGTCGTCTCCTCGGGGAGGCCATGGACGAGGTGGTCCCGGAGGGACTCGACGAGGGTGCCCGCCGGGCGACGGGTGGGAAGTGCTCACGAGTACGACCTCCGCTGGTCCGGAGCCGGGATCTGGGCGCCCTTGTACTCGACGGGGATGCCGCCGAGGGGATAGTCCTTGCGCTGCGGATGGCCCGGCCAGTCGTCCGGCATCATGATCCGCGTGAGCGCCGGGTGGCCGTCGAAGACGATGCCGTAGAAGTCGTACGTCTCGCGCTCGTGCCAGTCGTTCGTCGGATAGACCGCAGCCAGCGACGGGATGTGCGGGTCGCTGTCGGGGGCGCTGACCTCCAGGCGGATCAGCCGGTTGTGGGTGATCGAGCGCAGATGGTAGACGGCGTGCAACTCGCGGCCCTTGTCGTGCGGGTAGTGCACTCCGCTGACGCCGGTGCACAGTTCGAAGCGCAGGGCGGGATCGTCGCGCAGGGTCCTCGCGACCCGGACCAGGTGCTCGCGCTCGATGTGGAAGGTGAGTTCGCCGCGGTCGACGACGGTCTTCTCGATGGCGTTCTCCGGGAGCAGGTCCTGCTCCTCCAGCGCGCCCTCCAGTTCGTCGGCGACCTCGTCGAACCAGCCGCCGTAGGGGCGGGCCGCCGGTCCGGGAGGCGGACGGAGCGGACGAGTCCGCCGTAGCCGGAGGTGTCGCCGCCGTTGTCGGCGCCGAACATGCCGCGCTGGACGCGGATCTCCTCGCCGCCCTGGCCGCGTTGGCCGGGGAGGTTCTGGCCGGAGAGGTCCTTCTCGGGGTTCACCCCGTTCGACCCGCCCGCGCCGTTCGCGTCGCTCATCGCAGCAGCCCCTTCATCTCGATCGTGGGCAGGGCCTTGAGCGCCGCCTCCTCCGCTTCACGGGCCGCCTCCTCGGCGTTCACGCCGAGCTTGGAGTTCTGGATCTTCTCGTGGAGCTTGAGAATCGCGTCCAGCAGCATCTCGGGGCGGGGCGGGCAGCCGGGGAGATAGATGTCGACCGGGACGACATGGTCGACGCCCTGCACGATCGCGTAGTTGTTGAACATGCCGCCCGAGGAGGCGCAGACCCCCATGGAGATCACCCACTTGGGGTTCGGCATCTGGTCGTAGACCTGCCGCAGCACCGGCGCCATCTTCTGGCTGACCCGCCCCGCGACGATCATGAGGTCCGCCTGCCGCGGCGAGCCGCGGAAGACCTCCATGCCGAAGCGGGCCAGGTCGTAGCGGCCGGCGCCGGTGGTCATCATCTCGATGGCACAGCAGGCGAGTCCGAACGTGGCCGGGAAGACGGACGACTTGCGCACCCAGCCCGCGGCCTGCTCGACGGTGGTCAGCAGGAATCCGCTCGGCAGCTTTTCTTCGAGTCCCATGAGTTAAGGCCCCTCAGTCCCATTCCAGGCCGCCGCGCCGCCATACGTACGCGTACGCGACGAAGACGGTGAGCACGAAGAGCAGCATCTCCACGAGCCCGAAAATCCCCAGGGCGTCGAAGGTGACGGCCCAGGGGTAGAGGAAGACGATCTCGATATCGAAAATGATGAAGAGCATCGCCGTCAGGTAGTACTTGATCGGGAAGCGCCCGCCGCCGGCCGGCGTGGGGGTCGGTTCGATACCGCACTCGTACGCCTCGAGCTTGGCGCGGTTGTACCGCTTCGGACCGATCAGCGTGGCCATGACCACGGAGAAGATCGCAAAGCCTGCCCCGAGGGCTCCCAGTACGAGGATGGGCGCATACGCGTTCACCGCTCCTCGCTCCTCTCAGTCGGCACTGACTGCTGGCGTGTACGCGGTGGGCTCATCCGCCTCAACAGCCCCGCGAACCACGCCCGCCCCGGCGAAGATCGAGAACATGTGAAGCAGGTCACAAGCCCAACCGCTCCGCATCCTATGCCCGCGAGTCTGTGATCTGCGACACGGGGTATTGCACAAGCTTTGTGATCTCCACCACCTGACGAACGATCATGAAGTCGGATGAGCGGTGATCTTCACACGCCAAGCATCCACGCGATCACCAATGGTGACATTTTGACTGGTCAGTGCAGCTCAGAAGGCTCGTCTCCATATCAAGATGCTTCCCGCGCATGCAAATTGGTGCTGCACTTGATCTCTTGATAGAGGCCCGTTCACACATCAGGGGGACGCGGAACGGGATGTGGACGTGTGCACGCGTTCACGAAGTCCCGGCGACCCGGTGCGCCGGTGAGCCCGCTCCGCGCCCGTAGAGGAGAGGGAGAGCGCGGACACCCCGGGGCCGGGGGCACCTGGCTGCGGTGCCCCCGGCCCCGGGGTGATGGGTGGAGCGTCCGGTCAGCCGCCCGTATGGGCGGGGGACTTGACCGGGAGCGGGAGGGTGGGCCGGTCAGGGGTGCCGAGGTCGCCGCCCTCGACGTCGAGGTGGGGCAGGACGCGGTCCAGCCGGCGGGGCAGCTTCCAGGCCCGGTCGCCGAGGAGGGCCATGACCGCCGGGACCAGGGTCATACGGACCAGGAAGGCGTCCACGAGGACCCCGAAGGCCAGGGCGAAGGCGATCGGCATGATGTCGGCGTCGTGCGAGAAGAGGAAGCTGACGAACACCGAGATCATGATGAGCGCGGCGGCCGTGACCACGCGGGCGGCGTCGCGCGCCCCGGCCACGACGGCGGCGCGGGCGTCGCGGTGGCGGACGTAGTGCTCCCGCATGGCGGAGACGAGGAACACCTCGTAGTCCATGGCCAGACCGAAGAGGACGGCCATGACGATGATGGGCATGAAGCTCGCCACCGGGCCCGGGCTGCTGACGCCCAGCACACCCGCCAGCCACCCCCACTGGAACACCGCGACGGTCGCGCCGAACGCCGCGCCAACGGAGAGCAGGAACCCGACGGTGGCCTTGACCGGGATGGCGACGGACCGGAAAGCGATCATCAGCAGCAGCAGGGAGAGACCGACCACGACGACGGCGAAGGGCACCAGCGCGCCGCTGAGCTTGTCGGCGACGTCGATACTGACGGCGGTGAGGCCGGTGACCGCGACCTGGCTGCCGCCGGCCACGGCCGGCCGCGCCGTCTCGGTGCGCAGCCGCGCCACCAGGGAACCGGTCTCGGCGGTGCGCGGCCCGGTGGTGGGGATGATCCGGATGCGTGCGGCCGCGCCGTCCTCGGCGACGTCGACGTCGCCGACGTCCGCGATGCCCTCGACCCGGCCCAGTCTGTCGCGGACCGTGTCGGCGGTGGACCGGACGGCCGCCGGGTCGTCGTCCTCGACGAGGATCACCAGCGGGCCGTTGGCGCCGGGCCCGAAGGCGTCGCCGATCAGGTCGTAGGCCTGGCGGCTGGAGGTGGTGGTGGGGCTGTCGCCCTCGTCGGTGACGGCGAGCTGGAGTTGCAGGGCCGGCAGAGCGAGCGCGATGACGGCGACGGTCCCGACGAGGAGGGTCCGCACGGGACGCCGCAGCACGCCCTCGGTCCAGCGCACGCCCAGCGGCTTCCGGCCGCCGCGCGCCTTCGGACCGTCCACCGCCCGGTCCGCGCGCCAGGCCCCGGCGTGAGCCCGCGCCCCGCCATACCGAGCAGGGCGGGAAGCAGCCCCAGTGCCAGTACGACGGCCATGGCGACGGCGCCGGCGGACGCGAGCCCCATCGAGGTCAGCAGCGGCACCCCGGCCACCGACAGTCCGGCGAGCGCGATGACCACGGTGGCGCCGGCGAAGACCACGGCGCTGCCCGCGGTGGCGTTGGCCCGTGCCACGGACTCCACCACCGGCATCCCCGCGGCCAGCTGGCCGCGGTGGCGGGACACGATGAACAGGGCGTAGTCGATACCGACGGCGAGCCCCAGCATGAGGGCGAGGGTGGGCGCGTTGTCGCTCACCCCGAACACCGTGGCGGCGCCCGTCATCAGGGCCATCGTGCCGACGACACCGAGGACGGCGGTCAGCAGCGGCAGCCCCGCGGCGATCAGCGAGCCGAACGTGATCACGAGGATGACCAGGGCGACGCCCAGTCCCACCAGCTCGGACGGACCGAACGGCGCGGTGGAGGGAGCGTAGGCGTCACCGCCGTACACGGTCCGCATCCCCGCCCCTCGGCCTGCTGCCCGGCCGCCTTCACCGCGTCCAGCGTCCCGGCGGGCACGTCCTCCTCGGCGGCGGTGGTGAACGTGACCTCCGCGACGGCGGTACGTCCGTCCTCCGACACCATGACGTCCCCGGCCGGGTCGCTCACCTCCCGCACGCCGGTCACGTCACCCATCGCCGTGAGGCTGGAGTCCAGCGCCTCCCGCAGCGCGGGTTCGGTCACCCTGTGGCCGGGCGGGGCCCGGAACACGATCTGCGCGGACTGCAGGTCCGGCGAGGGAAGTGCCGGTCCATCGCGGCGAGCGCCGTCTGCGCGGGCGAGCCGGGGATGGAGCCGCTGTCCTCGAACTCACCGGCGAACGTGAAGCCCAGCCCGGCCACCGCGCACAGCGCGACCAGCCATCCGACCGTCATGGTGCGCCATCGCCGGGCGCCCAGTGCGCCCAGCCGGTACAAGTACGTAGCCATACCCGGATCCCTCGTCAGCGGTCATCGACGCGCCGATCCTGCTGCGCACGGTTGACGGCACCCGCCCCCGCGGCCTGAGGACTTCCTGACGGTCCCCGCACCGCGCCGTCAACTCGATGACCGCCGTCGCCGGCGGGGCGCTCGGGCCGGGATCGAATCCGGCCGTCGACCGGAGTGCCCGGCCGTCGCGACCGACGCCGTGACACGGGTAAGCGTTCCGTGACCTCCGTCACATTCATGAGAGCCGTATGAGAGGAGGGATTGGCCAAGCACTCCAACCGATGGTAGGTGCGGGGCAATTCGGACGTAACGATGAAAGTGCGTGATCACGGGCTGATCACGGACGTCCGCAATGTCCGTTAGGGCGTCAATAAAGAGCCACGCACCGGGAAATTGACGCCCCGATTGAACAACTGTGGCGCAGCACACGTTTCTTGAAGATATGAAGCAGCCCCTGGTACCGGTTGTTCCCATGTCCCACACCGCTCACATACGCAGCCACCGGAAACCCCGCCGCACCGCGTCGTCCACGATGGCGATGCGGGCCGGAGTCGCCGGTGGTGTCCTCAGCACCCTGGCAGTGGCCGGGGCGGCCGGTTCGGCGAACGCGGCCGAGCCGGTGACGCAGACCCTCGAACTGCCCACCCTGACGGCCGACCTGGCCACCCAGGCCGCCCAGGCCGCGGACGCCACCCAGCAGGCGGCCGCGAACTACCAGCTGCAGGCCGAGCGTGACGCGGCCGCGGAGCAGGCCGCCAAGGAGGCCAAGGCGGACCTCGCCGAGGCCAGGAAGAAGGCCGCGGCGAAGAAGAAGGCCGCCGAGGACGCCCGCACGGCCGCCGCCGAGCGCGCCACCCGCAACGCCGAGCGCACCACCCTCACCACCACGGCCTCGGCCACGTCCGCGTCCGTCTCCGCGCCGGCCAGCGGCAGCGTCGCGTCGGTCATCGCCTTCCTCAAGGCGCAGGTGGGCGACGCCTACGTCATGGGCGCCTCGGGCCCCAACGCCTGGGACTGCTCCAGCCTGGTGCAGGCCGCGTTCAAGCAGGTCGGCGTCGACCTGCCGCGCATCTCGCAGGACCAGTCGATGGCCGGCGTTGACATCCCGCTGTCCAGCGTCCAGGTGGGCGACATCCTGTACTGGGGCGGCAAGGGTTCCGCCTACCACGTGGGTGTCTACATCGGCGACGGCCAGTACCTGGACGCGGCCAACCCCTCCAAGGGCGTCGTCATCCAGGACCTGTCCGGCTACCCCGCGTCGGGTGCCGTGCGCGTGCTCTGAGCCGCGCCCCGTTCCGGGCCGGAGGGCCGCTGCCGCTCGATGGAGCGGAGCGGCCCTCCGCCGTACCCGCACGCGAACCGGGATACCCCGATTGCCCGGATCATCCCCCGGTCCGGTTCGGTTGAGGCCGCCGCCGCGCGCCGCCGCATCGCCGTACGGGGCCGTGGCGCCCCTCACGGGGCCCGGCGCACACGACGGCGGCCGGTGCCCACCCTCCCGGCTCCGGCCGCCCACAACGCCGCTCAGGCCTTCGGCGCCACCTTGCTCAGGCCGTTGATGACGCGGTCCATCGCGTCGCCGCCCGTCGGGTCGGTCAGGTTGGCGAGGAGCTTCAGGGTGAACCTCATCAGCATCGGGTGCGTCAGGCCGCGCTGGGCGGCGATCTGCATGACCTTGGGGTTGCCGATGAGCTTCACGAACGCCCGGCCGAGCGTGTAGTAGCCGCCGTAGGTGTCCTTCAGCACGCGCGGGTAGCGCTGGAGGGCGATCTCCCGCTGGGACGGGGTGGCGCGGGCGTGGGCCTGGACGATGACGTCGGCGGCGAGCTGCCCGGACTCCATGGCGTAGGCGATGCCCTCGCCGTTGAACGGGTTCACCAGACCGCCCGCGTCGCCGACGAGCAGCAGCCCGCGTGTGTAGTGCGGCTGGCGGTTGAACGCCATGGGGAGGGCGGCGCCGCGGATCGGGCCGGTCATGTTGTCGGGGTGTAGCCCCAGTCCTCCGGCATGGACGCGCACCACGCCTTGAGGACCTCGCGCCAGTCCAGCTCCTTGAAGGAGTCGGAGGTGTTGAGCACGCCCAGGCCGACGTTGCTCGTCCCGTCGCCCATGCCGAAGATCCAGCCGTAGCCGGGCAGCAGCCGGTCCTGCGCGCCCCGGCGGTCCCACAGTTCCAGCCAGGACTCCAGGTAGTCGTCGTCGTGGCGCGGCGAGGTGAAGTACGTACGGACCGCGACGCCCATCGGGCGGTCCTCGCGGCGGTGCAGGCCCATCGCCAGGGAGAGCCGGGTGGAGTTGCCGTCGGCGGCCACCACCAGCGGGGCGTGGAAGGTGACTTCCCGCTTCTCCTCGCCGAGCTTGGCCTTCACGCCGGTGATCCGGCCGGTGCGGTCGTCGATGACCGGCGCCCCGACGTTGCAGCGCTCGTACAGCCGGGCACCGGCCTTCTGGGCCTGCCGGGCGAGCTGTTCGTCGAAGTCGTCGCGCTTGCGGACGAGGCCGTAGTCGGGGAAGGAGGCGAGATCCGGCCAGTCGAGCTGGAGGCGGACCCCGCCGCCGATGATGCGCAAACCCTTGTTGCGCAGCCAGCCGGCCTCCTCGGAGATGTCGATGCCCATCGCCACCAGCTGCTTCACGGCGCGCGGGGTGAGGCCGTCGCCGCACACCTTCTCGCGCGGGAACTCGGTCTTCTCCAGCAGGAGCACGTCGAGTCCGGACCGGGCCAGGTGGTAGGCGGTGGTGGAGCCGGCTGGCCCCGCGCCGACGACGATCACATCGGCGGTGTTGTCGGAGAGGGCTCGGTCACGGCGGGATCTCCCCAAGTTCGGAATCTGCGTGCCGACCGGCACTGGACACGGGCAGTCTATTCAGCAGGATTGATCACCCGGCTGAAGGGCTGCCCCGTGAACCGAGCTCTCCCCGCTGTACGGCTGCGCGTACCCACCCATGAGGACGCCTTCGCCTGGCACCGGATCTTCGCCGACCCGGACGTCATGGAGTTCCACGGCGGCGCCCCGGCGGAGCTGTCGGTGTACGAGGAGCTCACCGCGCGGCAGCGCCGGCACGACGCCGAACACGGCTTCTGCCTGTGGAGCATGCTCGACGAGTCGGGGCAGGTCATCGGCTTCACCGGCGCCCAGCCCTGGGAGCGCGAGTGGGGTCCCGCGGGCGAGATCGAGATCGGCTGGCGGCTCGCCCGCGAGCACTGGGGCAAGGGGTACGTCACCTCGGCGGCCCGGCAGACCCTGGAGCGGGTGACGGCGTCCGGTCTGAAGGGCGTGGTGGCGATGGTGGACTCCCGCAACGCCCGTTCCATAGCGGTGACCCGGCGGCTCGGTATGCGTCTCGCCGAGACGTTCACGCTGCCGCCGGACCCGCGGACGGCGCACTGCTACCGGCTCGGCCTGTGATCACACATTGTCACTCCGTGTAGTCAATTGTCACGGAAAGCCACCTGAAGCTTCCGGCGGGCCCTTCCCCGGGTCTACTCTGCCGGTACTTCTTGGGGTGACGTCCGTGCGAATGACACCCGGAATCCCGGCGCCCGGCGTGCGCGTACCGCGCCTGGTCGGACTGATGGCCGTGGACGCGCGCGAGTCGGCCCGGGCACGGGGTCTGTCGGTGAACGCCCCGGACCGGGCGGACTTCCAGTTCGTCGTCGTCGACTACGTCGTACGGCAGTATCCGCAGCCCGGCACCGAGGTGCCGCGGGACTCCGTGGTCCATGTGTGGTTCGACTTCGGTGAGGGCGAGGGCGGCGGCGGGGTGCGCGAGCCGCGCGGCCCGAAGCCGCCCCGGGCGGGTTCCCGAGGGAACTGGAGGAGCCCGCCCGGCCGCACCCGGTGGTTCTCAGCTCTCCTTGAACCCCGGTGCAGCGCCACCACACCGCCGGTGAGGTTGCGCCACGCCACCTTCGACCAGCCGGCGTCCCGCAGCCGGCCGGCCAGCGCGGGCTGGTCGGGCCAGTCGCGGATGGACTCGGCGAGATACACGTACGCGTCCGGGTTGGACGACACCGACCGGGCGACCGGCGGCAGCGCGCGCATCAGGTACTCGGTGTAGACGGTGCGGAACGGCGCCCATGTCGGATGCGAGAACTCGCAGATGACGATCCGCCCGCCGGGCCGGGTCACCCGGTGCATCTCGCGCAGCGCCGCGTCCGTGTCCTGCACGTTGCGCAGCCCGAAGGAGATGGTGACGGCGTCGAACACGTCGTCCTTGAACGGCAGCCGGGTCGCGTCGCCGGCCGTGTACGGCAGCCAGGCGTTGTTCCGCTTGCCGACCCGCAGCATGCCCTGGGAGAAGTCGCAGGGCACGACGTAGGCGCCGGCGCGGGCGAACGGCATCGACGACGTGCCCGTACCGGCCGCCAGGTCCAGGACCTTCTGCGCGGGCCGGGCGTCGACGGCCTTCGCGACCTCCTTGCGCCATCGCCGGTCCTGGCCGAGGGAGAGCACGTCGTTCGTCAGGTCGTATCGTTCCGCGACGTCGTCGAACATCGAGGCGACTTCGTGCGGCTGCTTGTCCAGAGATGCGCGGGTCACCCGCCCATTCTTGCAGCCCGCCCTCGGAGGGACCCGTCGGCGTCCGCCGCGCGCGATGGCGCGGCCGTCGTCGGCGGGACCGGATGGTGTGCCCGGACGGTGGAGGCCGTAATCTGCGGAAAACCTGGCATTTCCCGGGGTCTTCCGTGAGAGAGCCGCCAACCTCGGCCTTGGCCGGGAAGCTTCCGGAAACCGGGCGTACATCCGCGGGCGGGACGCGGGCGGATGTGTCACGTTGAGCGTCCGCAGAGAAAGTCGTACGAACGGAGCGCGATGCGCGGTTCCCGGAAGTCCGTCACCGGGCTCGCCCTGTCCTGTCTGGTCCTGCTCGCGGGCTGTTCCGGCGGGGACGGTACGACGGACGCGGCTCCCCGCCCGTAACGGGCACCGCGTACGCGCCGTACGTCAGCGCGGACACGGCCTCCGGCACCGACTCGGCGGGGTCCCCGACGGCGTACAACCTGGCGTTCGTGATCTCCGCCGACGGTGACTGCGTGCCGTCCTGGGACGGGATCCACGACATCGGCGCCGAGGCGGTGGCCTCCCGTATCGCGGGGTTGACGGAGTCCGGCGCGGACGTTCGGGTCTCCTTCGGCGGCGCGTCCGGTGAGGAGCTGGGGGCCGTCTGCGACAGCGCGGAGGAACTGGCGGACGCGTACGGGGCCGCCCTGGACGCCGCGGGTACGGACCTCGCCGACTTCGACATCGAGGGTGACGAACTCACCGACTCCGCTTCCGTCGACCGGCGTTCGGAGGCGATCGCGCTGCTGCGGGAGGAACGCGCCGGGCTCGAGGTGTCGTTCACGCTTCCGGTCATGCCGTCCGGCCTCGACGAACACGGGCTGGCACTGCTGGAGTCGGCCGACGGCCACGGGGTCGAGGTGGCGACCGTCAACATCATGACGATGAACTACGGCGAGTCGTACGACGGTGACATGGGCGAGTACGCGCTCGCCTCGGCGCGGGCCACGCACGGCCAACTCCGGGAGCTCTACGGGCTGTCCGCGGCGGAGGCGTGGCAGGGGCTGGCGATCACGTCGATGCTGGGCGTCAACGACGTGAAGGGGAGACGTTCACACTGGCCGACGCGGCGGAGGTGCGGGGGTTCGCGGAGGAGAAGGGGTCGCGTGGGTGTCGATGTGGTCGGCGTTCCGGGACAGGCAGTGCGGCGAGGACGCCTCCGCGGCTGATGCGTTGACCAAGTGCAGCGGGGTGTCCCAGGAGGACGGGGCGTTCGGGGAGGCGTTCTCGGGGTGAGTGCCCCGCCGCCGACGGGTCAGCGCCGCCGGTACACCAGACGGCCGCTCACGACGGTGGCCACGCACGTGGACGCGCCGTCCCGTACGAGGGCGTCCCGGTCGGGCACGTCGAACACCGCGAACCGCGCGGGTTTCCCGGCGCCGAGACCCGGCAGCAGCACGAGGGGGCCGGGGAGAGCGCGGCGGGGCCGGCCGGTGCGGCCGGACGCCCCGCCAGGGCGAGCCCGGCCCTGCGCACCGCGTCCAGGGCCTCGCGGCCGCGGAGCTCACCGGCGACCGCGACCGTTCCGTGCGCCAGCATGCGCTGCACTCCGCGGCGTGCGCTGGCGCCCCGCGCCGACGGTCCGGCGGCCAGAAGTGCCCGCGCGCGCTCCCCGAACACCGGCTCGGTGCCGAGCCTGTCCGCCTCGCGCGGATCGGGGTGGTACGCCTGCTCCAGCAGTTCGGGACCGTAGGGGTTGAGCAGACCGGGCGTCAGGATGCCGGGCCACTGGCGCAGCCGGGCGCCCGGATGACCGGCGGCCAGTTCCTCGTACGGGCCGACGGCGGCGATGTGCGCGCCGTCGACCACGACGGCGGTCCCGGGCGAGGCGTCGGCGGTGTGAAGGGTCAGCACGGGGACGTCAGTTGGACGCGAGGAGCTTGAGTTCCGGGTGGGCCGTGCCGCCCTCGATGGCCGTGGAGGAGATGTGGGAGACCACGCGGTCGTCGACGGGGTCGTTCGCCGGGTCGTCGTGGACGACGAGGTGCTCGTACGTCGTCGCCCGCTGGGCCGGGACACGTCCCGCCTTGCGGATCAGATCGATGATCTCCAGCCGGTTGGAGCGGTGCTTGGCGCCGGCCGAGGAGACGACGTTCTCCTCCAGCATGATGGAGCCGAGGTCGTCCGCGCCGTAGTGCAGGGAGAGCTGGCCGACCTCCTTGCCGGTGGTGAGCCAGGAGCCCTGGATGTGGGCGATGTTGTCCATGAACAGCCGGGCGATGGCGATCATCCGCAGATACTCGAAGAGCGTGGCCTGCGTACGGCCCTTCAGGTGGTTGTTCTCGGGCTGGTAGGTGTACGGGATGAAGGCGCGGAAACCGCCCGTGCGGTCCTGCACCTCACGGATCATCCGCAGGTGCTCGATGCGCTCGGCGTTGGTCTCGCCGGTGCCCATCAGCATCGTGGACGTCGACTCGACACCCAGCCCGTGCGCGATCTCCATGATCTCCAGCCACCGCTCGCCGGACTCCTTGAGCGGGGCGATGGCCTTGCGCGGCCGGGCGGGCAGCAGCTCCGCGCCCGCGCCGGCGAAGGAGTCGAGCCCGGCCTGGTGGATACGGGTGATCGCCTCGTCGACGCTCACCCCCGAGATCCGGGCCATGTGCTCGACCTCGCTCGCCCCCAGGCTGTGGATGACGAGCTGCGGGAACTCCTTCTTGATGGCCGCGAAGTGCTTCTCGTAGTACTCGACGCCGTAGTCCGGGTGGTGACCGCCCTGGAACATGATCTGCGTGCCGCCGAGCTCGACGGTCTCCGCGCAGCGCCGCAGGATGTCGTCGAGGTCGCGGGTCCAGCCCTTCGCGGTGTCCTTGGGGGCCGCGTAGAAGGCGCAGAACTTGCACGCCGTGACGCATACGTTCGTGTAGTTGATGTTCCGCTCGATGATGTACGTCGCGATGTGCTCCGTACCGGCGTAGCGGCGCCTGCGTACGGCGTCGGCGGCGGCGCCCAGCGCGTGCAGCGGGGCGTCGCGGTAGAGGTCGAGGGCCTCTTCGGGGTGATCCGCCCACCGGCGGCGGCACGGTCGAGGACGGTCTGAAGGTTGGCCTTCTCGGTCACCGGCGTCCTTTCGGAAGGGTTGTTCAAGAGGTGTGCGCGAAGCGCTCGCTGCGGGGTGGTGGTGGGAGACGGGTGGGCGGACCGATCCAGCGTACGTCAGCCGGATCAGGGCCTTCACGTCAGGCCGCGTAGGCACCGATCAGCAGCCCGGCGAACGCCCCGCTGATCAGGAAGGGACCGAACGGGATGGCGGTCTTCCGTCCCGCCTTCCGGGCGACGACGAGGGCACCGCCGTACAGCGCGCCGCACACGAATCCGGCGAGGGTGCCGAGCATCAGGGTGGGCCAGCCGTACCAGCCGAGGACGGCGCCGGCGCCGAGCGCGAGTTTCACGTCGCCGAAGCCCATGCCGCCCGGATTGACGAGGAAGAGGACGAAGTAGCCGGCGCCGAGGGCGAGCGCGCCGAGCAGGGCCGTGGTCCACTCCCCGCGTGTTCGGGGGCGAGGGCGGTGAGGCCGAGGAGGACGAGGGCGGCCGCGGCGGCGGGCAGGGTGAGCGGGTCGGGCAGCCGCTGCACCCGGAAGTCGACCGTCGCCAGCAGCACGCCGACGGGGGCGAGCAGCAGCCAGACGAACAGTTCGGGCCGGGTGCCGGTGGCGGCGGCGAGGGCGGCGCAGACGAGGGCGGTGACGACGACGGCGGCGGTGCGGGGGCCGTACGGCGGTCCGGCGCAGGCCCGGCAGCGGGCCGGTCCCAGCCAGCCGCCGACCGGGTGTCCCGCCGGGCACGCCGTACGCCACTCCTCGCCCGCCGGGACGGAGAACCGGTAGGCGGCGCGGGGCAGCACCCGGCCCGCGGACGCGCCCCACAGCGCGCAGACGCCGATCAGCAGAACGTCCAGATGCTCGCTCATCCGGCCCTCACCACCGCGTCGCGCCAGGTGGGCAGGAGTTCGTCGAGCAGTGCCTCGGTGCGGGACGGCAGTCCGCGGGCGCCGGCCCGGCCGACGAGGTCGGCGGCGAGGGCGGTGAGCCGCCCGTGGTCGTCGAGGAGTGGGTGGCGCGCAGCAGCTCGTTCCACAGCCGCTCGTCCTTCGGTGCGGTGCGCAGCGCGGCGTTCAGCGCTTCGATGGCCTTCTCCGCGCGGTTCTTCTCCAGGTGGAACTCGGAGAGCGCGAGCCCGGTGTCCGCGACGAGCAGCGGGAGCTGGGCGTCGACGATCTCGTGGGTCAGCCAGCGGTAGCGGCCCTCGGCCCGGCCGGCGAGGAGCGGACCGCGCACCAGCACCAGCGCGTCGGTGAGCAGCCGTCCGCGTACGGCCCGGCTGTCGACGCCCTTGCCCTGGGTGGCCTCGTGGTACAGCGACCGCAGGACGTCCAGGTCGGAGACGACGGACTTGGCGAGGGTGAGCCGTCCGGTGGTGTCCGTGCCGAGGCGGGGGTGCCGTCGGGGTCGGTGCCGAGCCAGGCGCGCAGCCGCTCGACGAGCGCCTCGCGTACGTCGTCGGTGACCCCGCGCGGCCACAGCGCGGACGACAGCACGCGCGGGTGCACGCCCTCACGGTGCAGGAGCAGCAGCGCGAGCGCCTCGTGGAGCAGGGCGCTGCGTTCGCCGTCCGGGGTGTCGAGGCCGATGATCTCGTACGGTCCGACCATGCGCGCGTAGACGGCGGGCCGCCCCTGTTCGCTGATGTCGACGAGGAACGGCGGGGTGTCGCCGGGCCCGTCGGGGCCGCGCTCGGGGTCGGCGCCGGCGAACAGCTCGACCACCGCGCGCTGTTGGGCGGCGGGCAGCAACTGGGCCTCGAGTTCGAGTCCGAGGAGGGGCGCGAGCAGCTTGCCCTCGCCGGTGATCTCCAGCTCCCAGGCGGCGCCCCGCAGTTGGCCGCCGCCGGTGCCGACGAGGTAGCCGATGCCGAGGCGGCCGGCGTCGGCGGCGAGTTCGGCGAGCGTGACGGCGTCCTCGGCGGAGGGTTCGGCGGCGAGCAGGACGAGGTGCGGGGCCCAGCGGGTGTGCTGGGCGGGCCCGGTGCGTCCGGTGAGTACGGAGTCGTGCCCGGCCGCGCCGAGCGCGCCGCGCCGTTGCCGGGTCTCGGCCTCCATGGTCTCGATCAGCGCCTCGATGCCGTCGAGGTGGCGCAGGCGGTGGGGCGCGAGCGGGTGAGGTCCTCGCCGAAGCCGACGAGGGTGATGGTCATCCGGTCCGACCAGCCGTTGGTGGCCAGCTCGGCGGCGACGGAGGCGAACACGGCGGCCCGGTCCGCTTCGGCGCCGCTCAGCGAGACGAGGCCGGGGACGGACTCCAGGTTGAGCAGCAGGCGGGAGTCGTCCATGGTGCCGAGGCTGACGAGGCCGGGGAAGGAGCGGCGGTGTCGACGTCCTCGTACCGTGCGGCGTCGTCCTTGGCCAGCGTCCAGTACGTCCGGTCCTCCCCGAGCCGCCACGGGGCGGGCGGCTTCCCGGACGGCTGGGCGAGCTGGAGGTGCAGGTCGCCGGCGCTGAGCCAGGCCGCGTAGACGGTGGGCAGCGGACGGGACTCGCCGGCGAGGACGCGGCGAGCCCGCGCAGCGACCGGTCCAGCAGCCGTACGCCCTCGGGGTCGGCGCCGACGAGCAGTGCGTCGTGGACGTCCAGGGCGTCACCGGTCGGCGTGGGCGGCTCCATCCCGCGACCGCCGATCCCGGCGAACGCCGACTGCCACAGCGCCTGGCGGCGCCGGTGTCCGAGGGCGCCGAGGAGGCCGGCGGCGAGGAGGGGCGCGGCGAGGAGGGCTTCGGGGAGCCCGAAGGAGGTGTCATGGGCGGGGGTGGCCCGCTGCCCGGCGTCGTCCTTCGCGGGCGCGGGCGCGGGGGCGGGCCGCGGTTCGGGAACGGAGACCTGGGCGGCATCGCCGCCGTCCCGCTCCGCGTGCTCCCCGGTCCTGTCGTAGTCACGGATCTGCTCGCGCACCTCGGCGGAGACCTCGGGCGCTTCGTCCGGCAGCTCGACGAGGTCGCCGCCGCGGGCGTCGCCGGGCATCTCCATGATCCAGCCGGGCCGGATCAGACTGGCCTCGGACAGCCTGGAACCGTCGGGCTGGGCGCGGTCCCTGTTGAGCTCGAAGATCTCCTTGTACCGGCGCCCGTCCCCGAGGTGCCGCTCGGCGATCTCCCAGAGGAGTCGTGGTGCCGCCCCTCGGGTGGCTGGATCCGGTAGAACTTCGTGTCGCCGTGCTGTTTGCCCGCGGACGCGTCGGCGTGCGACGCCTGCTCGGCGAGGGCGGCGGCGGCACCGGCAGCCTGCTCCTGCTGCTGGGCGAGGAGTCCCGGCGTCTGCTGGGCGGACGCCGCGACCGCGGGCCGCTGGTTGCCCTCCGGACCCTGCCCGAGCTGACCGAGCCCCGGAGCGAAGCCGGCGGCGGCCGCGCCGACGAGCAGCACGGCGGCGACGAGCTGCCGGGCGAGGAGCTGGCTGGGCCCGGCCCCGGGCACCCGTCCCGGCACCCCGACCCCGGACAGCGCGGCCTTCATCTCGACGAGCACGCACGCGGTGAACTGCGCCCAGGCCACCCAGACGACGAAGGTCAGGATGGCGAGGAAGGTGTCGACGGAGATGTCCTGCTTGAGCCACTCCATCGGTTCGAACGTGTCCGGAAACGGCCATCCGGCCTGCGTCGCCAGCGCGAGCGGCACCCCGGCCAGCAGCACCGCCAGCGCGACGAAGGCGAGGAACGCCTTGACGAAGTCCCCGAACGACCGCCGCCGCACCCGCACCGGCTGCGGCGTGCGGTTCCTCGGAGCCGTCGAGCTGGACGAGCTGGAACTGCGGCGTCGCGGCATGTCGGGTGTCCTGGTTTCCTGTGGAAGGAGGGTCTGCTGAGCCTGGGGCGATCCTATTGACTCGAACGGCCCCGTCGAAGGCCCGGGTGGCGTCGGCAGCCCTCACTTCCGGAACCGGGTCACCTGTCGATCAGTGACCTGAAGGCGTCGCGGATGTCGGTTTTGGACGGGGTCACCTGGACGTCGGAGGGCGGGTCCAGGACGCTCCAGTACGACAGCCTCTGCGGGCAGCTCTTGCCGCTGATCTGCACCTTGCGGTTCGCGACCAACTTGCCCGTGCGCAGCTCGTAGACCTTCACCGGGACCGCCACCTTGTGGAAGGTGACGTTGACGACCGACCCCGGGGACAGCTCGCGCTCGTAGGGGCAGGTGCGGACGGCCGTGCCGTCCTGTGCGGCTCCCGCGCAGACCACCAGGACGGCCCGGACGGGATCGTCGGTCCGCCATGATCCGGGCAGCCGGTCCGTGTAGCCGTCGTTGCCGTGGAAGAGCGCGCGGTTGACGCCCTTGCCGTACGGCTTCGCCCCGCTGTACCGCGCCGGGGCGGAGCAGTACTCCGGCTGCTCTCCGGCGGCCGGCGTCGTCAGGAGGCCGCGTACGTTCTCCAGCTCGATGGTGAGGGTGGCCTTGCGCACGCCCTTGCGGGCCTGGTCGGCGAGGGCGGCGTTCTCCGGGTACTCGTCGAGGAGTTGCTGGTAGCGGGTACGGGCCTGGGTCCAGTCCTCGGCCGTCATGTGGTCGTCGCCGCACTTCACCAGCGCTTCGGGCGCCGTCCGTTCAGCGGTGTCGGCGGACCGGTCGCGGGCGTCGCGGCTCGGTTTCCGGTCGCGGAGCCAGTCGGTCACCGTCACGGTGCCGCACGCGTCGTCGGTGGGCAGGCCGTCGAGGAAGTCGGTCAGGACCGTGCCGGCGATCTGGTCGTTGCCGGGTTCGTCCAGGACCGTCCCGAGCCCGTCGAAGCCGGCTTCGAGCGCCCTGGTGTCGCCGGTCAGTCCGGTGGTCAGCCGGGCCCCCGCGTCCCGCAACCGCTCGCAGGTGTCGACCACTTCGTCCCCGTCGGCCGTGCCGGGCGCGTCGGCCATCCGGTGTCCGAACCACACCTCGTCCTGCGCCGACAGCACCTTCGCGCAGTCGCCGTCCGTCCGGGCCTCGTCGACGTCCCGCTCGATGGTGTGGGCGTCGAACCGCAGCAGCCCCAAGGCCAGCAGGACGGGAAGGGCCACGGCGGCGGCGACCAGCCGCTGTCTGCCCGCCGAGGCCGGCCGTGCCGCCGAGCGGGCCAGGAACCACCCGTGGGCGATGACGGCCACCCACCAGACGCCCACGGCGATCTCGGCCCACCGCTCGGCGGTGGAGACGACGACGGAGACGAGCACGACGGTGACCACGACGGCGGCGAGAGCGAACAGGCGCCGGCCGAGCAGCAGATAGCCGACGCCGAGCAGCGAGGCGTTGCCGAGAGCGACGGCCGGCGGGTCGGCCTCCCGCGGCCCGCGCACCGAGGGCGGCGTGGGTGGTCGGGGCGGAAGCGGTGGTGCGGGCGGCACGGAGTACGTCGGGTCGTCCATTCTGGTCCCCCTGACTGCAGAACGGCATCGCGCGCGAGAGCGCCTACCGCTCGTCATACTCCAAAAGACTTACCGCGTCGATGAGTTGACGGAACAGGTTCCTGCACGGGGAACAGAGCGGGCCCCGGTCCGCACACGGACCGGGGACCCGAACACGCGTTCAGAGCATCATGGTGCGTGCCGCGCCCGAGGAGCCCGTCGAGGCGCCGAGGCCGGCGGAGACGCTGAGGGGCCCGCCTCGGCGTACACCCCCACGCCGACGGAGCCGTGGTCCAGGACGACGGCCACACCGGCGTCGGCTCCGGCGTCGACACCGGCGGAGACCGAGTGGCCGCCGGAGATGCCGTCCAGGTCCGTGTCGGAGAGCTCGGCCGTTTCCACCTGCGGGGCAAAAGTCATGGCTGGCCTTTCCGTTCATGTCGGGGATACGCGGCGGCGGGCAAGGCGCCGGACGTCCAAAACCGGGGCCGGTCGCCGGCGGGCCGCGCGCACCGATCAAAGCACGGAGGCCAACGCCCCACCACCGACGTGCCCTTGACGCCCGCACGGCCGGTGTCCTCGGGTTCACCACTGTGGGCGTACGGTCACCGAATCGGCCCTCACCTTCACGGCGTCCACCGGATACCGCACCGAACGGGGCGCTTCCGGAGCCCTTTTCGAGCGGCGCTCGCCCCTCCCCGCTCCCTGCGCGCCCTCCCCGTGAAGGGTGTGCGGGTACGCGGGATGTTTCGGGACGCGGGCCTCAGCCCACCTCGTTCTCCGCCACCGCCCGGCCGTGCACGACCACGTCACCGCCGTAGAACACGCCCGTGAAGACCGGCGCGTACGTCAATTGCACCTCGACCTCCACCGCGTCCGCGCTCGCCGCCACACAGTGCGTCGCCGCGATGTCCGGCCCGGACATGTCCATCTCGCGGGCGAACGCCTTCACCCGGGCATCGCAGTTCCCGAAGTTGATCGGCGCCGGACCGCCCACGTCGTCGTACAGCGCCTCGCGGTCGATGTCCTGGGCGGCGTAACGGGCCGCCTGCTCCGCGATGTCCGCCGCGCGCTCCCGCTTGGAGATCGACATGCCGCCGTCGATGACGAAGGCCGCCAAGGACAGGAACACGAGCGCGAAGACGATGACCGCCCCGGCGCCCGAACCCCGGTCGTCCAGCCGCGTACGGCGGTCCGCGGCCCATGCCCGCACGGGTGCCGCCGCTCTCACGCCGTCCTCCGGTACGGGTCCAGCGGCGAGCTGAAGCTCGAGGACAGTGTCGCGGGGATGTCCAGGCCCAGCATGGCCAGCCCGCGCACCTCGCAGCTCACCTCGACCGTGAAGACGGTGTCCGGCTCGAAGCCCTGACTCGTCTGTACGACGCTCACCGGACCGGAGCAGACGTCCGCGAGGTTGGCCTCCGCCGCCGCACGCGCCTGCGCCATCGCCGTACCGTGGTCCTTCTGGATCGATCCCGCTCGGGCGGCGTCCCGCGCCGCTCCGTCCAGCGCGCCGCGCCCGTCGACCAGTTGCCCGAAGCCGACCAGGACGAGAATAAAGAGAATCATCACCGGCGCGAGGATGACCACCTCGACCGTGGACAGCCCGCCGTCGTCCGCTCTTCGCCCTCCGGCACCCAGGGGGACCCCATCTAGTTCTCCCCTCCCGCACGAACCGCTCCACCGGCCCCGTCGACCGCGCGTGCACCGTCAGCTCCAGGCCCGGGAACACCGTCGGGATGCGGGCCGTGATCTCCACACCCACCGTGTTCTGCTCCGGCTGGAGCGTCTTCACCTCGGGAGCCAGCACCAACTGCGGACCCAGCTGCCGGATATAGCTGTCCACCACGCCCCGCGCCTCGCCCTGCCAGCCGCCCGGCCGGGCGTCCGCCGTCGCACGCGCCTTGCGCGCACCCGCCTGCGCCGCCGCCTGGGCGACATGATCGGCGAAGAAGTACAGCGCGAACTGCACCGTCGCGAAGATCATGAAGAACAGGACCGGCGTGAGGAACACGAACTCGATCGCGGTCATGCCGGAATCGCCGCGGGCGGAGGCTGCCTCCACCCGTCGGCGTACCCAGCGACGTACGCGCACCGACATCCCCGTGAGAGAAGTGACGGCCGTCAGCAGGTCTTGCCCGCGTCCGCGCCCTTGATGCAGTCGCCGACCTTGGTGGCGCCCTCGCTCAGCGCGGCGTTGATGATCGCGGCGACCACACCGACGATCGCCACGACGACCGCCGAGATGATGACCCACTCCACCGCGGAGGCCCCGCGGTCCAGTTCGCCGGAGCGGGCGCGCTCCACGCGGGCCCTCATGAAGGTGACCAGGAAGTCCACGTTGGGGATGCCGGTGTGGAAGGTACGTCCGTTCATGACGTGTTGTCCTCTCGAATTCGGTTCACGGAAGCTCTGACGTACGGCGCGGGGGTCGCGGTTCTCACACCTGGAACACCCGCATCGCCGCCGGGAAGATCAGGAACACGAGGAACCCCGCGCACAGCAGGAGCTGCGCCACGAGCATCGACTGGGACTTCTCGCCCGCGCTGCCCTCGATCTCGGCGAGCTCGCGGTGCCGCATGGTCTCCGCGCGCGAGGCGAGGGACTCCCGCACCTTGGCACCGTCGTCCGCGACCAGCGCCAGCGACGCGGAGAGATCCTTCAGCTCCTCCACGCCCAGCTCCTCCCCAGCTGCCCCAGCGCCTGCCACTGGCTGATGCCGGTGATCCGGGCGTCGGCGAGGGCGCTGCGGACGCGCTGCGTCGCCCAGCCGTCGGACACCTCGGCCGCCGCCATCAGCGCCTCGGGCAGACCGCGCCCGCCGGCCAGGCTCATCGACACCAGATCCAGATACGCGCCGATCACCCGCCGCAGATCGCGCCGCTTCTCGGCGGCGTCCCGGCGTACCTCCAGGTCGGGCAGGAAGAAGAACAGCGCCGCGCACACCAGGGCCAGCCACACCGGGATGACCGGGCTGTCGGCGAGGGCGAGCGTCCACACGATGGCGAAGAGGAACGGACCGAAGAACAGGCCCGACACGGCCAGCAGCACCTTGGTCGCCAGGAACTTCTCCCAACTGCGCTCCAGCACCGCGAGGTCCGCCCGCAGCGACCGCTGCTCCCACCCCTGCTGAAGATAGAACTCCGCGACCCGCGCGCCCACTTCGGCACGCAGCGAGCCGAACCGTCCGGTGTCCCGCTCCGTGGTGCGGGCCGACTCGTAGGCCGTACCGCGCGCACGCATCGCGTCGATCCGGGCGACCTGCGAGAGCGCGCTGCGCCGGGTGGGCATCAGCGCGCGGACGAGGACGTAGATCCCGAGTCCGAGGACCGCGCCGACGACCACCGGCAGGGTCAGGTCGTCACTCACCGGCGTACCCCTCTTCCGGCTGGAGCGGCGACTGCGTGCCCGGTACGGCGGCGGGCGTCCGCGGACGGACGAACCGCACCGACGACTCGTCGCGCACCAGGAACCGTTCGGGCGTCTCGATGGTGGACAGCTTGCGCAGCCACCAGAAGCCGAGCGCGAACAGCCCGCACACACAGGCCAGTACGAGCTGTCCGACCACCGTGCCGTACGGCTCGACGAACTCGCGGTTGAAGATGGACAGTCCGAGCACGAACGCGACCGACACGGCGACGACGATCTGCACGGACCGCCGGGTCGACGCCCGCTGCGCCATCACGCGCTGCCGCATGTCGACCTCCTCGCGCGCCGATTTGGCGAGCGCGCCGAGCACCTGACGCAGACCGGGGCCGCGCAGCCGGGCGTTGAGGATGAGGGCGGCGACGATGATGTCGGCGGAGGCGTCGTCGATCTCGTCGGCGAGCTGCTGGAGCGCGTCGGGCAGCGGGGTGCGGGAGCGCAGCCGGTCGACGAGCGCGTCGAGGTGCGGGCGCAGCACGGGCGCGGCGGCCCGCGCGGACGCCGGAATGGCCTGCTCCAGGCCCACCGCGCCGGCGATGGTGTCGCGCAGCGACTCCGTCCAGGAGGCCAGCGCCTCCACGCGCCGCATCGCGGCCCGCTCCTCCCCGGCGCCGCCGAAGAGGCGGTCCCAGAAGAAGACGAGAACGGCGGAGGCGACACCGGCGACCGTCCAGCGGGTCAGCAGCAGTACGGCGAGGCCGACGAGCGCGGCGAGGAGCCGCGCCGGCCGGCGAACCGGATCAGCTCGTCGGCCCGCCGGCTCGCCTTCCGCTTCTGGTGCTCGGGCTTCGCGGGCAGTCCGCGTACGGCGACGGCGAGCAGGGCGAGTCCGCCGCCGACGGCGACCCCGCAGGCGAGCGCGTACAGGACGGTGGTGGAGAACAGCCCGCCCATGGAGCCGAGCGAGCCGAGTGCGGCGAGGTCGGTGGTGGTCGTGGTCACCGGTGCGCTCACCCCCACGTTCCGCTGGGCCGGTAGCCGTAGGCCATGAGTTCCTCCAGGCAGGCTATGGGGGCGTGCGCGGTGACCCGCCCGTCGGCGGTCTCCGCGAAGACCTCGCTGGACAGCACGCGTCCGTCGACGCCGTTGACCTCGCGCACGGAGGTGACCATGCGCTGGAGGCGGCCGCCACTCTGGTACTCGTTGCGCCGCTGGATGAACACGACGAAGTTCACCGCGCCCGCGATCAGCATCTGGCTGGCCTCGATGGGCAGCCGTTCCGTCGCCTGGAGGGCGTAGGTGGAAATACGGTTGAAGACCTCGCTGGAGCTGTTGGCGTGGATCGTGGACAGCGAACCGTCGTTGCCCTGCGACATCGCGTTCAGCATGGTCACGATCTCGTCACCGAGCACCTCACCGACGATGACGCGGGAGGGGTTCATCCGCAGCGACCGGCGCACCAGCTCCGCCATGGAGATCATGCCCTGGCCCTCGGAGTTGGGCAGCCGCTCCTCGAACGCCACCACGTTGGGGTGCAGATCGGGGAACGAGTCGAGCCCGAGCTCCAGCGCCCGCTCCACGGTGATGAGCCGTTCCTGCGGCGGGATCTCGTTGGCGAGGGCGCGCAGCAGCGTCGTCTTGCCGGCGTTCGTCGCGCCCGCGATCATCACGTTCTTGCGGGCGCGGACGGCGCAGGCGAGGAAGTGGCCGAGTTCGGGGTGAGGGTGCCGTTGCCGACGAGGTCGGAGATGAACACCTTGCCCATCCGGGCACGGCGGATGGACAGCGCGGGCCGCCGTGTCACGTCCATCACGGCCGACAGCCGCGAACCGTCCGGCAGCCGCAGGTCGAGCTGGGGGTTGGCGGAGTCGAAGGGCCGGGACGACAGTCCGGAGTAGGCGCCCAGGATCTGGATCAGCTCGACGAGTTCCTCGTCGGTCTCGGCGACGGCGTCACCGCGTACCTCGCGGCCGTCCGCGTAGCCGACGTACACCTGGTCGCAGCCGTTGATGTCGATGTTCTCGACCTCGGGGTCGTCCAGCAGCGGCTGGAGCCGCCCGACGCCGAACAGCGCGGCGTGCACGGCGGCCGCGTACTGCTCCTCCGTCTCGGCGTCCGGCGGGGTACGGCCCGCGTTGATCTCCGCGCGGGCGTACTCCTCCAGGATCTGGGCGATGACGGCGCGGGCGTACTGCCGCTCGTCCTCGGTGGACATCGGCGTGACACCGCCCACCTGGTCGAGGCGGCGCTGTTCGGCGATGCGGTCGCCGGCGTCCTGCCGGAACCGCTTGACCAGCTGATGGTCGACAGCGGTCATCGTCCGGCCCCGTGCGGCTGCCGGGCCTCGGCGGAGGCGGCCGTCCACTGGGCGCCGTACTGCTGGTACACGTCCGCCGTCACCTTGCGCGCGGAGCGGATCAGCAGCGACTTGTCGAGCCGCCCGCGCCTGCGCCCGGCCAGCTGCCCGGCACCGGCCGGGTCGTCGGCGAGGGTGCCGAGCACCCGGGCGCCGGTCTGCGCGTGGACGAGCATGTCGTTGACCTGGGAGGCGAGTCTGGCCGCGGTGCCGGTCTCGGCGACGAGGACGACACCGATCACCGGGTTGCCGAGGGTGGCCGCGCCGCGCTGCCCGCCGTGCAGTTTCCCGGCGAGCGCGGCGGCCCGGTCCCGTACCCGCGCGAGCGCCTCGGGTTCGGTGCGGGAGATGAGCAGGACGAGGGAGGCGTGCGGGAACAGCTCCATGGCCGGGGTGTCGCCGCTGATCCGTCCGCAGTCGGCGATGACGTCGGCGGGCGCGTGCGGGGAGTCGGCGAGCGAGGCGAAAGCGTGCCCGAGCGTCGGCCACAGCCCGGCGAGCCCGGCGGCCTGCTCGGCCACGCCGAGTCCCACGAGCACTTCGAGGCCGCCGCTCAACGGCTGTGCGTGGTCCCAGAGTTGATCTGCGGCGAGACCGCGCCGGGCGGTGGCGGCGATGGACAGCATCCCGGTGTTGGGGTTGAGCGGCCCGCCGTGCGCGGCGGCGCTGCGGTACACGAGGTCACCGCCCGCCGGGTCGGTCTCGGCGAGCATGACCCGCCGCGGCCAGACCGCCGCGAGAGCGACGGCCGCGGTGGTGACGCCGGGGAACCCTTGTCGGCGGCGAGGGCGATGAGGGCCATGGGTCGGGTGCCGCCTTCTAGTTGCCAGATACGAGGACGAGCGCGACCTCGCCGTTGGAGGCGGCCTGGGTGAGCGCCGCGACGTCGGCGGCGTCGACCAGCAGGGTCACCGGAAGGCTGGAGCTGCTGACGATGTCGCCGCTCGCCTTGTCCCGGACGAAGTCCACGCGTGCCTTGTCCACGACCAGGGCGTCGGTGCCGCCGCCGGAGGAACCGCCGTCGGCGTCGGAGTCCGCACCGGACCGCGCGGTGCCGCCGACACGGTAGGCGGCCACGGTGTCACCGGACTCGATGCCGGTCGGGTACTGCCCTTCCTTCAGCGACAGCCCGACGAGCGCCTTTCCCGCGGGAACACCGGCCTCCGCACCGAACATCTCGCCGACGGCGACGACACCGCCGGGGATGGTGCTCTTGGCCTTCAGCTTCTTGAGGGCGTCGAGTCGGGTGTACTCGACGTAGTGGATGTCCGGGTCCTCGGCGACCATCACCGACGTGGTGTTGTCGTCGGTGACGCTCTGCCCGGCCGGGATCTCCGCGGTGATCTTCACGACCTCGATCCGGTCGCCGACCTGGAGCACGAGCATCGTGGCACCGAGCGCGCCGACCAGGATCAGCAGCACCGCCAGTGCGGCCAGCGCGGGTTTGCGCTCGCGAGGCGGAGTGGGAAGCCGGTCACCGACCGCCGGCCCGGCCGGTACCGCGGAACGGCCGGCGCCCGCCCCCGTACGCTCCTGGATCTTCACGCGACCGCTCCCCGTACACCCAAGACGATGCCTACCAAGTCTGATGAATCCGCGGACACCACGACCGTGCGGACCTACCCGTCCCAACCGGGCAAACAGCCAACACCGAGGCGGGTGTCGAGCGATGGCACCGTATCAGCCACGCATAACGCCCTCAAGGCCGATCCAGCACCATCCACACCCGCGCTCATCAGCAATTCCACCTTTGAACAACCCAGTTGATTGCCCGCTCGACCAGCGATAACCCAACCCGCTCCACAGGGCTCATCACCTGACGCACAGACCCCCTCCGCATTTCACTCACGAGAACGGCGGACAGGCCGGCGGAGCGCTGTCCCGTAGTGCGGTTCCCCGGCGGTCACTTGAGAATCTTCGGACGCTCTCTTCCGCAACCTGTTTCGACGCCCCGGCATCTAAGTCAATGACGGACGGCCGCCGATCACCTGGGAGAGCACATGTCGAAGAAGAATCAGAGGACGGACGCGGCGGAGGAGAAGGACCGCGAGAAGTGGATGGCGCGTTTCCAGGTGCGGCTGGCCATGCAGCCGGGCGTGGACCGGGCCGTCGTGCTCCAGGCGGTCAAGGAGGTCACGGCCCACTGCGCGGAGACGGGAGAGCACCCGCGGACCGCCTTCGGCGACCCGGACGCCTATGCCGTGCAGGCCGCCGCGCGGCTGGTGCCGGCGGACCGGGCGACGCGCGCGAGGCAGCACAACGCCGTGGTGGAGAAGCTCAACTCCGTGCTCAAGAGGGCCGGGGACGTCCCCGGTCTGTGACCGGTCGAAGCGTCCGGCACGGCCCGCCCTCGGCCGGGACCCCGTGTGCCGACGTCCGCCCGATCGAGTGAAGTCGCACGCCTCCAGGAGCGCACGCCCCCACCGCGAGAACCCCGCACAGCCCGCCGCGGGCCGCGCCACCCACACGGCCCGGTCCGACGCGTACAGGGGCGTCAGCAGGGACAGTTCGCGTTAGTGAAAGCGGGAACCCCGTCGATATCGTCAGGGCACCTGCTACGTCTCGTCCCACGGGGAGCTCTCTGTGAAGCGCCGCACTTCGCCCGTCGCTGTCGCGTTCGCCGCCACCGCCTCCTTGCTGCTGTCGGCCTGCGGAGGCGGGGACGACAGGGCCGGCGACAGCGACACCATCGCCGGAGCCGGCCAGGGCACGAAGAAGCCGAGCCGGCCGGCGGAGCCCTCGGCCGCACCGGCGGAGGACAGGCCGGACGGCGTGGACGTGTCCCTGCCCGCGGACATCGACCTGGTCTTCGACTGGCGGAAGCCGGACAACGAGAACGAGGCGGCCGCCATGGACGACGCGGCCAACTTCCTCCGGGCGATCTATCGCGGGGTGGACGCGCAGACGACCAAGGACGCGTCCGTCACCGCCTATGCCACCGCCGACGGCATGCACTACGCGCAGACACAGATCAACGCCTGGATCGACGGCGGCTGGACCGCCACGGGCACCCTGCGCCATTACGACGTCAGCACTCGGCCCGCCGCGAACGGCACCTCGGTGGAGGTGGCGTTCTGCGCCGATGCCGGGAAGTTCTACGGCAAGGAGCTGAAAACCGGGAAGATCCTCAAGTCCGAGCCGAGCATCGAGGACTTCGACCACTTCAAGCTCATCATGGTCAAGCACCCCACCGGAACGGACCTGTGGCAGGCGTCCAAGGTGTTCGTCGAGACCAAGGCGGCGAAGTGCCGGTGAGGGCCGCACTCCGCACACTCGGCACCGCGACGCTGACGCTGGTCCTCAGCACGGTGGTCCTCACGCAATCGGCCCACGCGGCGAAGCCGGTGGGGAGCGACAAGGGCGCCACCACGGAACAGAGAGGCGGCAGCGACGGCAACGGCATCTACGCCGCCGCCCGCATCCAGTACTCCGGCTCGGTCGCCAAGCGCGGCGGCAAGGGGAACGTGACGTCCACCGACCTCAACTGGACGCCTCCGCCGTGCTGGTACGCCCCTACCTCGGCGCCGAGGACTTCAAGAGGACGATGTCCGGATTCCTCGGGACCGCCGCTGCCCTCCCCGGAATGACCGGGCACGCGGGCGCGGCGATGATCCTGCTCAAGCGGCACTACGAGGACGGGTACGGCTGGGCCGACACCCCGGCTACCAGGACTACAACGTCGCGAAGGAGGGCGAAGGCATGTTCTGGGCCGGTGTCGAGAACCCTGACGAGCCGGACCCCTCAAGCGCGGCTCGTGCACGGCCCTCCCCTTCTGGGTCGACAACGGCAAGGCGCCGCCGCCCCGGTACGAGGAGGCGATCGACTCGGAGATCCTCGCCGCCCTCGCCTACCAGCACCTGCGACTGCCCGACACGGAGGTCACCCTCAAGCCCGGGGACACGACCAAGGTCAATCTGCCGACCTGGGCCTGGCTCGACAGGACCGTCTTCGACGAGGTCAGCGCCACGGCGTCCATCAACGTCCCGGGCTTCGCCTTCCGGGCCACGACGACGGCCAAGCCGGTGTCCCTGAAGCTGGAGCCGGGAACCCGTGACGCCGTGACCCACCCGTCCTCAGGCGAGTGCGTGATCGACGCCGACGGCTCCATCGGAGAGCCGTACGCCAGGGGCAAGGCCGACCGCGTCCCACCCTGCGGCATCACCTACCTCCGCTCCTCCGGCGACAGGGCTTTCGACCTCCGGGCCACGATCACCTGGCAGATCGCCTGGACCGGCACGGGCGGCGCGGGCGGCGCCCTTCCCGACGGAACATTCGGCAAGGCCCGGGCCGTCACCGTCCAGGAGATCCAGTCCGTCAACCGATGAGGCACCGGCACGCCCGCTCTCCCGATGGGGAGATTCGCGTGCGGTTCGAGGTCTCGGAGATCACCAAGCAGGCGGTGCGGCTCGCACGCACGAGTGCTTAGCGGGCCGGCCGTTCTACTTCTTCTTGTCCTGGAGGTCCTTGGCGTCCTGCGTGCACTGCTGTGCCTCGTCGCGCAGGGCCTTGGCCACCGTGCCGCACTTCGTCTGCCAGCCCTTCAGCTTGCCCCTGACCTCGTCGGCGTTGGGGCCCGCCCAGGACTTCATCCCGGTGGCGCTGTGGTTCTTGGCCGTGTCGACCAGTGAGTCGATGTGGTCGGCCAGCGAACGCAACCGGGCGGCCCGCTGGTTGAGTTCCTGGATGTCAGGTTGTGCCATGGCAGCCTCCCCGCTGTCCGGACGGCCAGGATACCGACCCCGAGGATCGGTCGAACCGTGGTCGGCGCCGGGACTCGGGCAGGAGGCCGGCGACGACGGTGCGGCGGATTTGCCCAGGACGGCACGAAAACATCCCGCGCGGAGGGGCCCGCTCGGGCCTTGTAGAGGGCGGCCGTGCCGGGGTCGCCCGGTGGCTCGTGCTGTCAGATGTCCCGGTGCCGGTACGTCACGAACGCGACGGCCAGGGAGACCAGCGTCCACACCAGCGTGACCGGCAGGTGCCGCGCCGACACCGGGGCGAGGTCGGGCAGCACGTCCGCGACGCCGGGGAACCGCGCGCGCAGCACGGGCCCGATGAACGTGAAGTACCCGACGAGCAGGGCGATCGTGCCGTGTGCGTGGCGCAGCAGGAGGCCGGCCGCCGAGGCCAGGAGGGCTGCCAGGGTCAGTCCCCGGTCATGGTGGGGAGCGTGGTCGCGGCGGTCGAGTGGCCGGATGCCAGGTGGGTGGCGGAGGCACAGCCGGCCGCGGCCGGGAGCGTCAGGGTGAGCAGGGCGGCCGTCGACGCCGTACGGTGCGGCAGGCGCCGGGGCATCGCCATCGCGGTGGTCCGGGCCTGTCCTCCGTCGTGTTCCGAGGTCACCGCGATGACGCCGAGCACCAGGAAGCCGATACCGGTGTACGGGGCGGATCGCGGTCCGGCGACCGCCCCGAGTGCGGGCGAGAGGGGAAGAGCACGGCCAGGGTGATCCACACGGCGGGCAGACTCAGGAGCTTGGACAGCTCGGCGCGGTACGCCGGTCGCGGCCTCACGCGTCCCTCCGGCAGAACACCGCGGCGGCCGGGGCGAGGACCGCCGTCACCCAGGCCACCGTGACGATTCCTGCCGTGACCGGCGACACGTGCGCTCCCGTGGCCACGTCGCGCAGGAACATGTGCGGGCCGGCCACATCGGGGAAATACCGCGCCGCGTCCGTGACCTGGGACAGCAGATACGTCATCGACACCACCGACACGTTGGTGATCATCACGGCCATCGGCGCGATGCCGTTGCGGGTCAGGACGGTGACGGCCAGGGCCAGCCAGGCCGTACACAACAGGTAGCCCTGCACCCCGAGAACCCGTCCCGCCGTGACGGCCGCGGCCGGTTCGCCCCGTACGAGATGTACGGCGGTGAAGGTCGCCGCGCAGGCCGCCGCCGCGACCGCGAGTGCCAGCAGGCCGACGGCGATCAGCTTCACGGCGAGGGCCACGAGCCGTGCCGGTACGGCGGTCAGGGTGGCGGCGATCTGCCGTGTCGCCGCGGATTCCTCGCCTTCGGTGGTGTATTCGCTGCTGACGGCGACGACGCCGAGCACGATGGCCCCGATCGCGCCGCCCACGCCAAGCTCGGTGAATCCGGCGTCCACACCGCCGGACCAGTGCGGTGAACGGGCGTTGAGCGCGGCGATCCCGGCGGGAAGCAGGACACCGAGCGCGACAGCGAGCCGCGCCGACGGCAGCGTGAGCAGCTTGTGCCCCTCCGCGCGCAGGGCTCTGAACACCGCGATCACCGTCCGTCCTCCGCCCCGGTGAGCTGGAAGAAGGCGGACTCCAGGGTGCGGTGGGCGCCGGTGACCTCCGTGAGCGTGCCCTGGGCGACGACGCGGCCACGGTCGATGATCACGACATCGTCGACGGTCTCTTCCAGTTCGGCCATGAGATGGCTGGAGAGGAGCACCGTATGGCCCTGGGCGGCTCGGGACCGGACCATGGTGCGTATCCAGCGGATGCCCTGCGGGTCCAGGCCGTTGACCGGCTCGTCCAGAACCAGGACCGGCGGGTCGCCGAGGAGTGCCGCGGCCACGCCGAGCCGGCGGCCCATGCCCAAGGAGTACGAGCCGACGCGCCGCCCGGCGGCCTCGGCGAGCCCGACGTCCGCCAACACCTCCTCGACGCGGTCGACGGGAACCCCCGCCGCGTACGCCAGCCAGCGCAGATGGGCGCGGCCGGTGCGGGAGCGGTGGGCGCCCGACCCGTCGAGTACGGCGCCGACCGTGCGCATCGGGTCACGCATCCGGGCGTAGGGGACGCCGCCGATCAGGGCCCTGCCCGAGGTGGCGCGGTCCAGTCCGAGCAGGATGCGCAGGGCCGAGGACTTGCCGGCGCCGTTCGCCCCGAGGAATCCGGTGACACGGCCGGGGCGGGCCTCACAGCTGACGCCGGTCAGGACATGGCGTTCCCCGCGGCGTTTGACCACCGAGTCGAAAACAATCATGGCCGTACGTCATCACGCGGTGAAGCGCGGCGAATCGGGCCCGGAACCGAGATCCGCGGTCCCGGCTACGACCCAGGTCTTTCGGACCTGGGTCGGAGGACTGCTCGCCGGCGACCTCCTAGGATCGAACGCCCATGACCCACGAACGCCCCGAGACATCCCACGAGCGCCCACGCCGGACATCCCGCACGGGCGCCATCGCCACGGCGGTGGTGGTCCTCCTGCTGCTGAGCCTGGTCGCCGTCGGCTCGCCGGCCCGTGGGGCGCGGATCACCCCGGTCGCGGTGGTTTGCGTCGCGGTCGCCGTCTCGGTCCGGGCGATGGCCCGCACCCGGACCCAGCGCACGGAGTACGAGCGGCGCCTGACCACCTGGGCGGCCGAGCGGGCCACCCAGGCCGAACGCCTGCGCATCGCCCGTGATCTGCACGATCTGGTCTCGCACGGGATCGGGTTGATCACCGTACGGGCCGCCACCGCCCAGGCGACCGGCCAGAAGCGGGAAGAGCTGGCCACCGCGCTCAGCGATATCGAGGAGGTCAGCCGGCAGACCACCACCGAGCTGCGCCGTATGCTCACCGTGCTCCGCGAGCCCGCCGCCCCCGGCGATGCCGCTCCGCTGCGGCCCGCCGAGAGTTTCGCCGATCTGCCGGGCATCGTCGCGGCGGCCGAACGCAGCGGCCTGACGGTGCGATTCGACTGCGTCGAGCCCGCCCGGATCTCCGCCGGGGTGCAGCTGGCCACCTGCGCGGTGGCCCGCGAGGCGCTGCACAACGCGCTGCGGCACGCCGGCCCCACCATCACGACGCTCACGGTCCGTGCCGACGGCGATGATCTGCTGGTCAGCGTCGAGGACGAAGGACCGGTGCCGGGCCGGCGGGCAGGCACCGGCGCGGGGCACGGACTGAGCGTGCTGCGCGACCGGGTGCAGGCCGTCGGCGGCGCCCTGACCGCCGCGCCCTGTGGCCCCGGTTTCCGCGTAGAGGCCCGCTTCCGGCGGGAGATGGCCCGGTGAGCGGCGCCGTACGCGTACTCGTCGCCGACGACCAGCACCTGTTCCGGGAGAGCCTGGCGCTGCTGATCAACTCCGGCGAGGACCTGACGGTCGTGGCCGAGGCCACCACCGGCGAGGAGGCCTTCGCGCAGGCGGTGGCCCAACGGCCCGATGTGGTCCTGATGGACATCCGCATGCCCGGCGGCGACGGCATCGAGGCGACCCGGCGCATCTCCGCCGAGCCGGGGCTGGCGGGTACGCGGGTGCTCGTGCTGTCCATGTTCGAGCTCGACGAGTACGTGTACTCGGCGCTGAGGGCCGGAGCCAGCGGCTTCCTCCTCAAGGACGTGCGGCCCGCCGAACTCCTGGACGCGGTGCGCCGCACGCATGCCGGCGACTCGCTGTTCGCGCCGAGCATCCTGACCCGCCTGGTCGAGCACTATCTCGACCGGCCCGCGCCGGGGCCCCGGTGCACCACAGGGCTCGGGCACCTGACGCCGCGCGAGACCGACATCCTGCTGCTCGTCGCCCGGGGGCGCTCCAACGACGAGATCGCCCAGGACCTCGTGCTGTCCGTGAAGACCGTGAAAACGCACATCGGCAATCTGCTGGCGAAGCTGCGGGCACGCGACCGGGCCCAGCTGGTGATCGCCGCCTACCGGGGCGGACTCGTCGTGCCGTGACGTTCCGGACCGGCCCCCTCGTATCCACGGGGTGATCCCAACCCTTCGGCTCAGGGCAGGAACTGGGCGTGGTGCGATAGCGTCCACTGTTGCAAACGGACAGTCCGCTTGTTCCTGAGACACGGGGAGGATCGCCATGGATCGCGGTGCGGATCTCACACGGCTGCGGGAGTTGTCGAAGCTCTACGCCCGCAAGGCGCACGACCTTCAGCTCCTGATCAAGGACCTTCAGACGGCCACGGCCGACAGCACCGGCTACTGGAAGGGCCCGAAGGCCGACCGGTTCCGGGACGACTGGCGCGACGTGAAGCCGACCTTCGAGAAGTGGGTCGACACGCTGAACGAGGCCAGCAAGTCCTCGAACACCAGCGCCGACAACATTGAGCGCGCCACCTGATCCCAGGGCGGAACACGCGGAGTCAGGGCCGGGGCGCCGGGGCCGATCCCCTTGAGGGTGACGGCCCCGGCGCCCCGCCGGTGTCAGAGCACCCGCCCGGTACGAGCGGGCCTCCGCCGCCGACACCTCCTCCGGCTCGCCGTGGATGGCCGCGTCGATGAGCGGCAGCAGCCCGCCCACCTGTTGACCCAGCCTGCGGTGCCGTCCGGCGAGCTCGCGGTGCCAGGCCCGTGCGTTCCTCCCCACCCAGACCTTGTCGCCCCCGAGGTCCTTCGCCGGTCCCTCGAGAGCCCGCGCCAGGTCGTCCACCTCCTTGGCCAAGTCACTGCGCAGCTTCCGCAGATCCGCTTTCCGGGGATTGGGAATGCCGGCCTCAGATCCCTCCATTATTAATACCTTCCGACTTTCATAATTCGTTGGGAATTGCTCCCGCTCTCGGCGCCTCATAATCTAAGCCGGTGACTTCCGGATACCTCGTCCTGCCGACGATGAGCGGTTCCCCTCCCGACGACGACACGGTCGAGGTGACGCTCGTTCCCGTCACCGGTCCCGACGGTCGGCAGCAGCTCGCCGCACTCGCGTTCACCTCGGTGCCCCTGCTGGTCGAGGCCATGGGTGAGCGCCAGCCGTGGGCCGTCCTCCCGGTGGGGGAAATCGACGGGGCACTGCGGGGTTCGGGCGCCCGGAACGTACTCGTCGATCCCCGGCTCGCCACGGACGAGGAATAGGACATCCCCGTGACCGACCCCGATTTCTCCGGCATCAACCCGGACCACCTTTTACGAACCATCGGCACCCTGGAATCCGGCAGCAAGGCGCTGCGGACCGCGAAAGCCTCGTACCTCTCCAGATTCAACCGGTTGGGACTGGACACCACGCAGCTGACGGAGATCGGGAAGATCGCCGGCTGGGTGGACGACGAACTTCCCATGCTGCGCCGGCGGCAGGCTCTGGCGGCAGCCATGGAGACGGATCCCGGGAGACGCGAGGGCAGGGGGGCCATGGTCCGGTTGCCGGAGCCTGTTCCGACGGCCGGCGAGGCGAGGGGGCGGGGCACGAGACTCGCCGAGGAGACCGACAGGGCGAGCGGGCTCGACGCGGGCGCCGCCGGTGCGGAATTCCACCGGATCGCCGGGGAACTGGCCGCGCACAAGGGTGACGCGGACTTCGCCTCGGCGTTCTACGCCGCGCTCGACCCCGAGTTGCTGAAGGTGCTCCCGGTGGCTGTCGCCGCCGCCGCGGCGCCGACGGCGGAGAGCGACGCGAAGGTGTTCGGCTCCGCCTTCACCACCGCGGTCCGCACGGACACGCCCGCGCCCGGGTTCAGCAGGACGGTCGCCCTGTTCCACGGGGACATCGGCGAGGACGAGCCGACGGCCGTGTTCAACAGGGCACTCATGCAGGGCGACGACGTCGACCTCTGGGCGCTCGCCTGGAAACACACGCGGATCGCCGTGAAGAAGCTCGGCGATCCGAACGACACGTGGTCCGACACGGTCGGGCTGCTGGCGTCCGTCGTGGGCATGCAGGCGAAGTACGCCGGTCACTTCTGGGCGGAGTCGCAGGACTTCTCCGACGAGGCGCGTCGGCTGCGCGACGAGCGCTTTCACAGTATGAGCAGGGCTGAGAGAAGACGCTGCAAGAACGCCACGAAGCGTGCGGGCCGGGTCGCCACGGAGTCCGCTGCCGAGGCGGAACGGATTCTCGGCAAGTTCGGCATGGGCGGGTTCTCGCGGCTGATGGAGTTCTCCGTCGCGGAGGGCGGCAGCTGGCTCATCGGCAAGGTGCCCGGCCTCCGACCACCCAGCACGACCACCCTCTTCGGCCGCGCACTCCACACGGGCGGCAAGCTGCCACTGGTCGGCACGGTGCTCACGGTTGGGGCCATCGGGTGGGATGTCGACCACGGCGAGGAGGTGGACGTCGCCGTCGCCGCGAATGTGGGTGGGACCGCTGCCGGGTCGGCCATGACCACAGCCACTATGGCGGCGGTCGCGTCGGCTGGAGGACCCGTCGGATGGGGAATCGCAGCCGGCGTCGTGGTGGGCTTCGGTGTGGGCTACGGGGTTTCCTACAGCCTGAAGACGCCAACAGGCAGGAAAGCGATCAACGCGGTAACCGACACGGTGAAGGACGCCGGCCAGGCGGTCGGTGAGGCGACATCCAGTGTGAAGAACACGGTGGGCGGGTGGTTCTCATGATGGGGAACAACGGCCAGTGGAGCTCTGCCGGAAGGCTTCCAGGACGACTCCGTCCGGTGACGCCAACACCTCGCATGCTCCTTGGCGTCCTCGGCGGGTCCCTCCTCAGCCTCCTGCTGGGCCTGTTCTTCTGGCTCCCGTCGCGAACGCTTGTCCACGACCTGCGCGCCGATGGAGTGACGGTCGTTGCCACGGTCATCGGAGTCGATGACAAGCCCAGATATGTGCGCGTCAGGTTTGTCCAAGGGCCCCGGTCAAGCGCTGAGGAAGAACTCTGGGACTACGCGGGGATGCTCCCCGATGTTCATTCGGGCGACTCCTTGGCGGTCACGTACGACCCCGACGATCCGTCCCACGTTCTGCCGCACATCTGGGTTACCGATCCGCCGACAAACCTGCCTGCGTATGCCGCTTTTACTCTCGCCGCCCTCTTCCTGGCGGCGGCACTCGTGGGAACTGTCCGCCGCCGCCGACTACTCCTCACCCCACCACCACCCCCTGAACCGGCATGAACGACCCCCGCTCACGAACAACCCGCTCCCCGCCACCCCGCTCCCGCTGTTCGACGGGAGGCGGATGCCGAAGAGTTCGCCCTCCGACGGGCTCTGCGGGGTCAGCAGCAGGCCGTTGCGGGATTTGCGGGCCTCTACCGCGAAGCCGCGGTACTGGCCCGAGAGGCTGTCCGTGGAGCCGGCCGCGATGAGGCCGATGCCGCCGTCGGCTCCCTTGCGGACGACGGTTTCCAGGGCCTCGTCGAGGCGGGTGTCGTAGAGGAGTTCCGCGTCGTCGACGATCACGGCGTACGGGCCGCCGGACGCCTTGTCCACCAGCTCGTCCAGGTCCTCCTCGCGGCTGTCGGCGTTCAGCAGGCCCAGGACGCCGTCCCGGCCGTCCAGTTCGCGCAGGGTGAGCGGCGCGGAGCGACCAGCACCACCGGCGTGCCCGAGCGCAGCAGGGTCTCGGTGGCCGCCACCAGCAGGGTCGAGCGGCCGGACTTCGGCGGGCCGGCGATGACGAAGCCGGGGCCGTTCTCCTCCAGGTCGACGCCGACCGGCCGGAGTTCGTCGCCGCCGACGCCGATCAGCGCCCAGAGCGGGGACGGGGCGGAGAAGTCGGGGTCGAGGGCCAGCGCCTCGGTCACCGTGATGCGGGACGGCAGGGCGTCGACCCGCATGGGGCGCCGGCCCGCCGGGACACGGCCGTGACGGGCGGCCGACTCCTCGGCGATCTCGCGCAGGGCCCGCACCTGCGCCTGGCCGGCGGGGTCGGCGGCGAGCAGGCCGATCTGGGTCTCGTCCACGCCCGTGTCCGTGATGCGCAGGGCGCGTCCCGGGGCATGTTCTTGGGGACCTCACGGGCCTGGAGGCCGGCCGTGGAGTAGTCGTTCGGGTCGGCGAAGCGCAGCACCAGGCGGTCGGCGAAGGCGGAGGAGACATGGCCGCTCAGTCCGCTGCGGTCGGCGGTCATGACGACCTTGAGGCCGACCGCCGAGCCCTCGCGGAAGATCCGCTGGGCCGCTTCGAGCAACTGGCCGTAGTTGTAGCTCTCGAAGGTGAAGGCGAAGCCCTCCCAGCTGTCGAGCAGGAGCACCATCCAGGGAGGCGGTCCTCGGGGGCGGCCGTGGCGCGCTGTTCGGCGGCGCTGGACGCGCCTTCCATGGCGAGGAGTTGCTGTCGGCGGGCGATCTCCGCCAGCAGGCGTTCGATGAGGCGCCGTACGCGGTCCGGTTCGTCGCGGGTGACCACGGCGCCGACGTGCGGCAGCCGCATCAGCGGCAGCAGGGCGTTGGAGCCGCAGTCGATGCCGTACAGGTGCACGTCGTCCGGCGGGGTGCTGCGGGCCAGTGAGCCCGCCAGGGTCCGCAGGGCGGTGGAGCGGCCGGAGCGGGCGCCGCCGAGGAGCATGGTGTGCTCGCCGTGCACCAGGTCCAGGGACAGCGGCGTACGGGACTGCCTGGCCGGGAGGTCGATCAGGCCGTACGGGATGGGGGCGACGTCGGACGGCGAGGCCGACGGGCCCGCGTGCGCGGCGAGTTCGTCCAGGGTGACCTGCTCGGACAGCGGCGGCAGCCACGGGCTGCGCTGTTCGCCGAAGCCCATGCGCCGGGCCCCGTCCCGCACGGCGTCGACGAGGACGGCGAGGTCGGTGACCATGGTGCCGTCGTCCTCGGCCTCAGCCCGCCTGGGCAGCGGGCGGCTGTACGCGTTCCAGGGCAGCGGCAGCAGCGTCGCCTTCGGACCCGTACCGCCCGTGGCCGGTCGCCGGCCGCCGATACGGGCCGACTGCACGCCGACGAGGGACTGCGCACCGGAGCGTACGTACATCCGGCCCGGGGTGGACTTGGCGATGGCGCCGGAGTCCGGGGCCTCGATGACGTCGATGGACTCGGAGGCGTCCGTCACCCGCAGCGCGATACGGAGGTTGGTGTTGGCGCGGATGTCCGCGCTGACGACGCCGGCGGGGCGCTGGGTGGCGAGGACCAGGTGCACGCCGAGGGAGCGGCCGCGGCGGGCGATGTCGACCAGCCCGGCGATGAAGTCGGGGAGTTCCGCGACGAGGGAGGCGAACTCGTCGATGACGAGGACCAGTCGGGGCATCGGCTCCAGTCCGGGGCGGAGCTTGCGGGTGTCGTCGTAGTCCTCGATGTCCTTGGCGGCGGCGTCGAAGAGGATCTTCTCGCGCCGGTGCAGTTCGGCGGCGAGGGAGGCGAGGGCCCGCTCGGTGAGGTGGGCGTCGAGGTCGCTGACCATGCCGACCGTGTGCGGCAGCCGGGCGCAGTCCATGAAGGCGCTGCCGCCCTTGTAGTCGATGAGGACGTAGTTGAGGGCGTCGGGGCGGTTGGCGACGGCCAGCGAGGTGATGATCGTCTGGAGGAGTTCCGACTTGCCGGCGCCGGTGGTGCCCGCGACCAGCGCGTGCGGTCCGTCGCGCCGGATGTCGAGGACGAAGGGGCCGTCCGCGGCGATACCGACGGGGGCCGCCGTGGTGGAGCCGCCCGCCCGCCAGATCCGTTCGACGTCCACGCCGGTCGGGTCCGGCATGCCCAGCAGGGTCAGCAGCCGGGCGGAGGTGGGCAGGGCGCTGCCCGCGTCGTCGCGGCTGACGTCCCGGACGGGGGCGAGGGAGCGGGCGAGCAGTTCGCACCACTGAGGCGTGACCTGGTCGGCGAGGACGTCCCCGGCGGCCTCCAGCCCGTGGCCGCGTACCCGGACGTGGTGGGCTGAGTCGGGGGACCAGGCGACGACGGCCTTGCACTCCTCCGGCAGCAGCCGCTCGTCCTCGTCGACGCAGAGGGCGAGCATGCCGTACTGGGGCCCCTCCGCGAGGAGTTGGGGCACGCCGGGCACGCGGCGCAGCAGCCGGGCGCCGTCGAGGATCAGCAGGACGGTGGCGTCCGGGTACAACTGGCCCGTCGTGCTGTTCTGTTCGCGGGAGGCTCTGCGCCGGGCGAGCTCGGTCAGGAGTTCGTTGACGCGGCGGGTGATCCCCTCGGCGTCGAAGCCGACGAGGGCGACGCAGTTCTGTCCCTGGTCGGGGTTGGTGTGGGGCAGCCAGTGCGCCCACTGCCAGTCGGCGCCGGCGTCCGGGGTGGCGGCGAGCGTCACGAGGAGAGGTCGCGGGGGCTGTGCAGCACCGCCGCCTGGACGGCGAGCCAGCGGGCGGTGGCCAGCGCTCGCGCCCGGTCCCCGGCGACGCCGATCACGCCGAGTTCGCTGAAGGGGAGGGTGACGGGAACGTCCGGGAGGACGGGAGGTTCGGGGCGCTCCTCCTCGTACAGGGAACCGCCGCGGCCCAGCACGAGTTCGACGTCGGACGGGAGGCTGCCGGAGCCGATCCTCAGGTGCAGGGCGTCCGGGTCGGTGAGCCGGCGCTCCCACAGGCGGCGGCGCGGTCCCGTGGCGAACAGCAGGATCTCCGCCGGGTCGGGGCTGTCCGCGCGGCGGGCGCGCTGTTCCTCCTTGCCGAGGGCGGCGAGTTCCGCCGTGTGGGCGGCGATGTCCTTCTTGTACTGCTTGACGGACGTCTTGTGCTGCTTCTTGCCCTCGCGGTTCTCGCTGAGCCACTGGGCGGCCATCATCATCGGGCTCATCAGGCAGAAGAGCAGCATGTAGATCTGCTGGGTGAGCAACCACATGCCGATGCCGAAAAGCATGGGCATGAACGCCATGATGAACTGGAACCGGGCCCTGTCGCCCTTGGTGGGCGGTACGGGCACCACCAGGCGGCGCCGGGGCCGCAGCGGGGACAGCCGGGGCGGCCGGTTGTAGGCGAGGCCGCCCTCGCTCATCGCGGACAGGTGGGCGTCGGGCTCCGCCACCCGGTCGAGGACGAGCAGCGAGTCACCGGCCCGGACGACTCCGCTGGGCGGCCACGGGGTTCCGGAGGTCACCGGCCGGTCGTCCAGCAGGAGGTCGGCGCCGCCCTCGGGGGCGAGCGTGGTACCGCCCTTGATGTCGATGGTGATCCGCAGTGCGACCGGCGGCAGTGTCGTGTCGGTCAGGGGCAGTGAACACGTCGGCGCGGAACCGGCGGTGGCGGCCCCGGCGCCCAGCCGGACCACCCGCCCGGAGTCGGGGCCGCCGGCCACCCTCAGTTCGTACGGTCCGACCGGTTCGCCCTTGCGCAGCAGCGGGCCGACCGAGTCGTCGACGGAGACCCGCATACCGTCCTGGAGTACGGCGGTGGCGGGGGCTGAGGGTCGCAGCGCTCGCCGTCGGCCCACAGGTACGGCGTTCCGGCGGCGGCCACGCCATGGCCGTACGGCAGGGCGACCACATTGCCGGCCGGGCCCGCCGGGAGGCCGGTCCCGCCGAGGGCGTCCGCGAGCGCCCGCGCGACGTCGCCGGCCGTGGCGGTGTCGTCCGTGGCGACGACGACGTCCTGCGGCTGACCGCCCTCCCGTACGACCGTGACCAGCGTCTGCATGGCGGTTCGTCCTCCCCGTCGGTCCTGCGGCCACGTACCTCGCCTCGGCGCCGGCCGTGCGCCGGACGCCCGCCGCCGTTCGCCGACGCACACATTAGTGAGTTCCGGGCCGCGCACAACGGCCGGACGGCATCGGAAGTCACGCGCGCGGTCTGCGGCGACCGGGCCTTCGGTGCGCCCGGTTCCCCGCTGTCAGGGCTGGAGCAGATCGACCTTCACGTCCGCCGGGAAGCCGGTCGTCGGCCCCACCCGGCGGGCGAACTCCGCGACCGCCTCCAACTGCGGGGCGCCGAAGCTGAAGTCGAGGGTGGTGAAGTACTGCGCCAGGGTCGCCTCGTCGAAGGCCTCCCAGCGGGCGGCCTGTTCGGCGACCTTGCCGACCTCCTCCAGGGAGAGGTTGCGGGAGGCGAGGAAGGCCTCGTGCACCCTGCGGGTGATGACCGGCTCGCGCTCCAGGTAGTCACGGCGCACCGCCCACACCGCGAAGACGAACGGCAGCCCGGTCCACTGCTTCCACAGGGCGCCCAGGTCGTGCACGTCGAGCCCGTAGCGGGGCCCGTCGAGCATGTTGGCGCGCAGGGCGGCGTCGCCGATGAGGACGGCCGCGTCGGCCTCCTGCATCATCAGGCTCAGGTCGGGCGGGCAGGTGTAGTAGTCGGGCCGGACGCCGTACCGCTCGGCGAGGAGGAGCTGGGCGAGGCGTACGGAGGTGCGGGAGGTCGACCCGAGGGCGACCCGTGCTCCGTCGAGCCGGTCCAGCGGGACCTGCGAGGCGATCACGCAGGACATGACGTCGCCGTCGCAGCCGACGGCGATGTCCGGGAAGGCGACGAGCTGGTCCGCGTGCCTGAGGAACTCGACGAGGGTGATGGGCCCGATGTCGAGATCGCCCTGCACCAGCTTCTCGCTGAGCTTCTCCGGGGTGTCCTTCGTCAGCTCGAAGTCGAGGAGCGTGCCTGTTCTCGCGAGCCCCCAGTACAGGGGCATGCAGTTCAGGAACTGGATGTGGCCGACGCGCGGCCGGGTGCGAGGATTGTCCACATAGTGAGGCTAGCCCTCGCTCCGAGAGGCCGGGCTTTCGCCCCCTCGACCCCCTTTGATCGCCTCGATCGCCCGAGTGTTCGACACCGGTGGCCGTGACGGACGGGGGGTTGAAACATTCGGGTGACGTGATCTTGACCTCTATTGCATTCGGGACCCTGCGTGCTAGGCTCGTCGCAAGTTGCAGTTTGGTTTCCCTTGCAGTACAGAGCCTGCGGAGCATGTGACCGCGGGCTCTCGTCGTTCTCAGACATGAGCGATTGTGCGGAATGCTCTTCACACTTGCCGGTTCTGGAGCAGGGCAACCCTTTGGGCCCAAGGAGGGCTTATGGCTACCGGAACCGTGAAGTGGTTCAACGCCGAAAAGGGCTTTGGATTCATCGCCCAAGAAGGCGGCGGCCCCGACGTCTTCGTCCACTACTCCGCGATCAACGCGAGCGGCTTCCGCTCCCTTGAGGAGAACCAGCAGGTGAGCTTCGACGTCACGCAGGGTCCGAAGGGCCCGCAGGCGGAGAACGTCACCCCGGTCTGATCCTCGCGATCCGGGAACGACCAGCAGTACCCAAGGAGCCCCGCGCCGTCAGGCGACGGGGCTCCTGCCTTCCTCCCCGGCCCGCCGGAGGAATGCCCCGGTGAATGTTCGGGGAATTCCTCGCATACGGGCCATACGGTCGGTTCGTACGACCGCACGGCCGGTCCGCATTCCCCACCACCGGCCTCCCGGCGCCGGGACCCTATCCCCCGTACAGCCCCTCCACCGTGTCCCTATCCCGCGTACAGCCCCTCCACCTCATCCGCGAAGTCCCGCAGGATCCGCTCGCGCCGCAGCTTCATCGAGGGGGTCAGATGGCCGGCCTCCTCCGTGAAGTCGGCCGGGAGGACGGCGAAGCGGCGAATGGACTCCGGGCGGGAGAGCATCTTGTTGGCCTCGTCGATCGCACGCTGAAGGATCGCCAGCAGTTCCGGGTCTTCGGCGACGCGCTCCGGCGGAACCTGGTGCCTGGCGTTCATACGGCGCCAGTGGGTGACGCCGTCGAAGTCGAGGGTGATCAGCGCGGCGACGAAGGGGCGGTGGTCGCCGATCACCATCACCTGGGAGATCAGCGGGTGCGAGCGCAGCCAGTTCTCCAGCGGGGCCGGGGCGACGCTCTTGCCGCCCGCCGTGATGATCAGCTCCTTCTTGCGGCCCGTGATGGTCAGATAGCCCTCGTCGTCGAGTGCGCCGAGGTCGCCGGTGGGCAGCCAGCCGTCGGGCGCGGCGGGGACGACCCCGCCCGCCCGCGGGTCCCAGTAGCCGCGCAGCACGTGCTCGCCGCCGACCAGGATCTCGCCGTCCGCCGCGATCCGGATCCGGGTGCCGGGCAGCGGCCAGCCCACCGTGCCGAGGCGGGGCTTCAGCGGCGGGGTGGCCGTGGCGGCGCCGGTGGTCTCCGTCAGGCCGTAGCCCTCGAAGATCTCGATGCCGGCACCGGCGTAGAACGCGGCGAGACCGCGGCCCAGCGGGGAGCCGCCGCAGATGGCGTACCGGACCCTGCCGCCCATGGCGTTGCGGATCTTGCGGTAGACCAGCGGGTCGTAGAAGGCGCGGGCCGTCTTCAATGAGCGGGACGGGCCGGAGCCCGACCCCGTCTGGCCGGCCTCGACCGCCTCGCCGTACCGGCGGGCCACGGACTCCGCGCGGTCGAAGGCCGGGAGCCGGCCGCCCGTCTCCGCCTTCGCGCGGGCGGTGTTGAACACCTTCTCCAGCATGTACGGGATGGTCAGCAGGCAGGTCGGCCGGAAGCTCGCCAGGTCCGGCAGCAGGTCCGCGGGCGCCAGGCTCGGCGCGTGCCCGAGCCGCACCCGGGCGCGTACACAGGCGACGGCGACCATCCGGCCGAAGACGTGGGACATCGGCAGGAAGAGCAGGACGGAGGCGTCGTCGCTGGTCCGGGTCTTGAAGACGGGGTAGAACTGTTCGACGGCGTTGTCGACCCCGGCGAAGAAGTTGCCGTGGCTGAGGGCGCAGCCCTTGGGGCGGCCGGTGGTGCCGGACGTGTGGATGAGGGTGGCGAGGGTCTCGGGCCCCAGCACCCCGCGGCGTACCTCCACCTCCTGGTCGGACAGGTGCGCCCCGGCGTCCGCGAGCGCCTCGACATGCCCCTTCTCGACGACCCACACCCGCCGCAGATCGGGGAGGTGCGGGAGTTCGGGGCCGAGGGCGGCGGCCTGCCCGGTGGTCTCCGTGATCAGGGCGACCGCGCCGGAGTCGTGCAGGATCCAGCGGACCTGGAAGACGGACGCGGTGGGGTAGACGGGGACGGTGACCAGTCCGGCGGCCCAGGCGGCGAAGTCGAGGACGGTCCACTCGTAGACGGTGCGGGCCATGACGGCGATCCGGTCACCGGGCATCAGGCCCTCGGAGATCAGCCCCTTCGCGACGGCGAGGACCTCGGCGGCGAACTGTGCCGCCGTCACGTCCTGCCAGCCGCCGTCCGCGGTCTTCCGGCTGAGCACCACCGCGTCCGGCGCCGTGTTCGCGTTGTCGAACGGCAGGTCGGCGAGCGACCCGTGCCGCACCGGCCGGGCGAACGGCGGCACGGACACTTCCCGTACGACGCCGTCCAGCCGCCGGATCTCCGGTTCGACCAGGACAGGTGCCCCGTAGACGTCGTCGTCCAGGGCGGAGGAATGCGGGGTGGACACGGGGCGGCTCCTGGTGCGTGCAGGGAGACTGCTTGATGCCACGACGTACGTGCCTCGCCCGCCGGGGCGCTCACCGAAGGCAGATGGGAAAAGGGGAACACCACCGGCCGGTGCCGGGATCGTACGGCCCTGACGTGGGGGTCTGTGCGGGTACGGGGAGGGTCCCGGGCCGGATGTGTGCGATGCCGGGGGTGCCTCCCTGTCTTGCGGCGACCGCGACCCGATCCATCCGCACCGGCTCACCGCCCGCCTGTCCGGCTTCCCCGCGCCAACGCGCATGGCGGGTGGACCGTGGCCCGCTGCCTCGCCGCCCACGGCACCCCGGACGCGGCGCGCGTCCACGCGGACTTCCGGGCACCGCTGCCGCTGCCGGGGACGGTGACCTGCGCGGCCTGGGGCGGACGCTTCGCGCTACGCGGCGACGGCGGCCGGGTTCACCCCACCGGCGAGGTCAGCCCGCTCCGAGCCGCCTCCGGGTCCGGCTCGTCGTCGGGCGGGGTCCAGCGGCGTCCCGCCATCAGGTCGCCGAGCCCCGCCCAGGCGAAGTTCATCAGGGTCGCCGCGGAGTGCCGCACCGTGACACCGGGCGTCGCGTTGGCCCAGTCCGCGAGGGACTCCGCGGCGCCCACCAGCGCCTCCGCGAGCCCGGCGACCTCGCGCTCCGGGAGGTCGGGGTCGCGGTGGGCGTCCCTCGCGGCGTCGAGGATCAGCCGCGTCACGAACTCCACGACCTCCGCACGCATCGCGGCCACCTCGGCCGCGAAGACGGCACCGTGCGTCCGGGCCTGAAGATGCAGCACCGCCCAGCCGTCGGGGTGCCGGGCGGTGTGGGTGAAGAACGCCGTCAGGCCCGACCACAGCTGACGGTCGGCCGGCAGGCCCGGCCGGGCACCGGCACGCACCGCCGCCACGAGGGCCGTCGCCTCACGCCGGATGCACGCCGTGAACAGGTCCTCCTTGGAGTTCAGATACAGGTACACCAACGGCTTCGACACACCCGCCAGCTCGGCGATCTCGTCCATCGACGCCGCCATGTAACCCCGTTGTCCGAAGGTCCGCACGGCGGCGTCCAGCATCTGCTGCTCACGGACCGCACGCGGCATCCGCTTGGTCTTCACGGCACCCATGGGACACAGCGTACGGTCCGTCCGTCACTCGGAGTCCCGGCCTCCGTGAGCCCAGTCACCGAGAGCGGGCCGCTCGCCCGCCGTCAGCCGCGGCAGCAGCTGCGCCGTGAACAGCGTCGACAGCGCCGAGGTGTCGGTACCGCCGTCGGTACGCACCACCACCGGCTGCGGAGCCTTCCCGGCCAGCCCGGCACCCACCTCCAGCCGCCTGCGGGCCAGTTCGTACTGGAGCACCGCCCGGTTGTCCCGGTACGCCTTCGCCAGGGCCCGCTGGGCGCGGGCCTCGTTCTCGGCCGCGATGAGCCCGCTGCGCCCCGCGTCTCGATCTCGAACCGCACCCGCTGTGCCTCGGTCTCCTGCCGCTCGAGCAGCTGCGCGACCTCCTCACGGGCCCGGTTCAGCGCGGCCTTCACCTCGACGATCCGGGCGTCCCGCACCTTCTTGGCCCGCTCGATGTCCATGCCCAGACTGTCGATACGGCGCTTGCGGGTCAGCCCCCACTCCTGCTCGTACGCGGTGCGCTCCTTGGCGATCCGCTCCCGGGTCGCCAGGTGCTGCTGGTACTGCGTCGGCAGCTGCACATCCGGGATGTTGCAGCCCGTGATGCGCACCCCGTAGCCGGAGAGCTGCCGGTTCAGCAGATCCTGCATGTCGGCCACGTCCGAACCGCGCAGGTCGTAGGCGCGCTGGGTGCGCATCTGCCGGGCCCGCTGCCGGATCGCGTCCTGTACGGCACTCGACAGCACCAGGTCGAAGTTGCCGGCACCGATGGTGCGCACGAACAGCACCGCGTCGTTGATACGGAACTTCAGGAAGAACTCGATCGAGCGCAGCGGCACGTTCTCCTGCGTCGGACAGGCCATGACCGGCGCCGAGTACGGGATCTCGGTCGCCGTGTCGACGACGAAGTCGACCCGCGACCACGGGTGCCACAGATAGTGCCGGCCGGCGTCCAGCGTGCGGGTGACGGCGCCGTAACGCGTCAGCACACCGTTGGTGCCCTGCTCGATCTCCACGATCGAGGACCGCCACCACCACAGCCCGCCGACCAGCAGCAGCACCACACCACCGACGTAGGAGAGGGTGGCCAGCGCCCCGTAGGCGACATCGCCCAGGCCGTCGGAACCGGCCTCCGCCAGCGACAGCATCACGCCCGTCAGCAGGGCGTAGACGCCGAACCACAGCGGCAGCATCCACCACAGCCGGCGCCGGTGCCGCGGAATGATCACCGGGATGAGGGTGCCGGCCTCACCGCCGCGCAGCAGCCGGGCGATGTCGCTCCAGGGGGCGACCGCCTCGGAGATGACCGAACGGCGTCGGGTACGTACGGAGCTCACTGCTGGTCCTCCTCGGCGGACTCGGACACATCGTCTGCTGCGACGGCCTCGGGCATCTCCGGCACGGTCGGCCGGTCGGCGGCCAGCAGCGCGCCTATCTCCTCCTCGCGCGCGGCGATCCGCTCGGACACCTCCGTCAGCCGTCCCCGTACGGCGGCCATGTCCGCCTCCGTGAACAGTTCGGCCCCGCGCTCCCCGACCATCTCACGGGCCAGTTCGAGGAAGTCGATGCCGGCCGCGCCGGTACCGTCCGCGCCGCCGATGCGCACCAGACGCGGCAGATGGTCGCCGACCTGCTCCAGTGTGTCCAGCACCTGCTGCTGGTAGCGGTACTCCAGGATCTCCGGCGCCTGCGCCGTGGTCACCGCGCGGATGTCGAGCGCCTGCGCCTCCAGCAGCGCCGCGTTCGCCTTGGCCTCCGACTCCGCCTGGACATAACGCTGACGGGCCAGCGCCTCGGCGCGGTTGGTCTCGCGCTCCACGGCGGTGTCCATCTGCGCCTGGTACTGGGCGATGTCGGCCTGGATCGCGGAGAGCGTCTCCTGGCTCGAGGCGAGTTCCTTGGTCAGGTCGCCCTCGTCCTGCTCCTTGCGGAGCTGGAGCGCGTACTCGTGCGTGTACGCCTCCTTGGCCATCCGCACCATCTCGGGGAGGCCAGGTCCATCCGGTACCGCTGGTCGGACGGCTCGGCGTGCGTGATGTTGGCGTTCGTCAGCTCCACCGCCGGACGGAACTGCTGGTTGAGCTGCTCCAGCAGCCGCCCGCTGTCCTCGCCGACCATGTCGTAGATACCGGCCGCCTCCTGCTCGTAGATCAGGCTGCGGATGGTCTCGCTGACGGCGTTGCCCAGCTTCTCCTCGAATCCGCGCACGGCACCGAGCGTGTAGACGAACTCGACCGGGTCACTGATCCGGAACTGGATGAACAGATCGATGGACGCCTTCACCCCGCCCTTGGTCGGGGCCTCGCGCACCGGCGCGTTGAACGGGTACTCGCGGGTCGTGTTCACGATGTACGACACCCGCTTCCACGGGCTGAGCAGCGTGACCCGGCCGGGGCCGACGACCTTCTCCAGCTTGCCGAACCGGGTGATCATCGCCTGGCAGCCGTCCGGCACCATGACCAGACCCTGCCGCCACCACACGAACATCACGGCGAGCAGCGCGACGATCCAGTAGTGCACCCCGAACAGCGGGTTGGTGAACCCGTCGCCGCCGGTCGCCGACACCACCGACGTACCCACCGCGCCGATCACCAGCAGCGACAGCACCGGCAGCATGGACAGCAGCGAGCGGCCCTTGGGCATCACCATCGGGCAGATGGCGTGCACCACCTCGCCGTCCTCGCGCAGCTGCTCACTGCGGCCGAGTGCCTCCCCGGCCTCGTCCAGCGGCACCGTCTTCTGCCGCATGACGGTGTCGACGGAGCTTCCGTCCTGGTCCCGGGCCGTCGGAAAGTCGGCCGGGTCCATCCCGTCGCCGCCCTCGGCCCCGGCACCCTGTGACGCCGTACCGCCGCCCCTCCGCCTCCGCCTGCGCTTCCTACGCGGCGGCGGAGTTCGTCCTGGGCCGCCTTGCGTGGATCGGTGCCGGAAACGAACGCCTCGGCGACGTTGCGCAGACTCTGCGCCCGCGTGCGTGCCACGGGTCCCCCTTCGCGTGTGGTTCAAGTGGTTCACGTGGTTCGAGTGATTCACGTGCTTGCAGTGATTCCACACCATGGGGATACAGCGGTAAGGGGCGCCCCCAGCAACGGACACCTCTCGGTGGTTGCCGGAAAGCGCCCCTGCCGGGCCTCAGGTCAGGCGGCCACGGTCACCTGCCGCCGCTCGTCGACCGGGGAGGCGGCGACCGAGTCGTACGCCTTGCGGTCGAGCAGCCCCTCCCGGGCGGAGACGATGACCGGCACCAGCGCCTGGCCGGCCACGTTCGTCGCCGTGCGGATCATGTCCAGGATGGGGTCGATGGCGAGGAGCAGGCCGACGCCCTCCATGGGCAGGCCCAGGGTGGAGAGGGTGAGCGTGAGCATCACGGTGGCGCCGGTGAGGCCGGCCGTGGCGGCGGAGCCCACCACCGAGACGAACGCGATCAGCAGGTAGTCGCCGACGCCGAGCTGGATGTCGAAGATCTGGGCGACGAAGATCGCGGCGATGGCCGGGTAGATCGCGGCGCAGCCGTCCATCTTGGTCGTCGCGCCGAACGGCACGGCGAAGGAGGTGTACTCCTTCGGTACGCCGAGGCGCTCGGTGACCTTCTGGGTCAGCGGCATGGTGCCGATGGAGGAGCGGGAGACGAAGGCGAGCTGGATCGCGGGCCAGGCGCCCTTGAAGAACTGCACCGGGTTGACCTTGGCAACGGTCGCCAGGAGCGCCGGGTAGACGCCGAAGAGGACGAGCGCGCAGCCGATGTAGATGTCGGCGGTGAAGGTGGCGTACTTGCCGATCAGGTCCCAGCCGTAGGTGGCGATGGCGTTGCCGATGAGGCCGACGGTGCCGAGGGGGCGAGCCGGATGACCCACCACAGGGCCTTCTGGAGGAGTTCGAGGACGGACTCGCTCAGGGTCAGGATGGGCTGGGCCTTCTCGCCGAGCTGGAGGGCGGCGATACCGGCGACGGCGGCCATGAAGACGATCTGGAGGACGTTCAGTTCGGTGAACGGCGTGATGACGTCGGTGGGCACGATGCCGGTGAGGAAGTCGATCCAGGAGCCGGTGCGTTCCGGCTTCGCGCCGTCGGCCGGGGTGAGGCCGGTGCCGGCGCCCGGGTTGGTGACGAGGCCGATGACCAGGCCGATCGCCACCGCGATCAGCGAGGTGATCATGAACCAGAGGAGGGTGCGCGAGGCCAGCCGGGCCGCGTTGTTGACCTTCCGCAGGTTGGTGATGGAGACCAGGATCGCGAAGAAGACGAGCGGGGCGACGGCCAGCTTCAGCAGGCCGATGAAGGTGCCGCCGACCTTCTCCAGGGTGGTGACGAGCCAGGAGAGGTCCTGGCTGCGGGCGAGCCAGCCGAGCAGGACGCCCAGCACGAGGCCGGCGAGTATCTGGGCCCAGAAGGGCGCGCGGACGGGCAGCTTGAACTGCGTGTTCGTGGACACGGACATGCTCCGGTATGGGGACGCGTGGGGATGGTGACGGTGACGTGGAACGGGGGACGCGGGTGGCGGCGAACGTCAGGGACGACAGTTCGCGGCGGTGACCCGGCAGAGGTCCACGTGCAGGCGCGCCACGAGCGGAACACTCCGGGGCGTGGGGAACACGGCTGCTGACTTCACCCTGCGACCGTAACACCTGAGCTTTGAGATCCTCAAAGCCTTACTTTGAGAGGTGGGGGCACATCATCACCCATACAACGCAAAGCGCCCTGATTCCCGGCGGAGTGGGGAATCAGGGCGCGTGGTGCGTGATGCGCGGCTGTGACGGAGGTTACGAGGTCTGACCCTGCGCGCGGGCGCTGTCGTCGGCCGCGTCCTCCTGGTTGCGGTTGGCGTCCAGGTTGGCCTTCGCCCGGTCGACGCGGCGCACGATCTGCTCGGAGGCGCGGTCCCGCTCCTTGCGGAGGACGACGAAGCTGATCGGGGCCGAGAGCAGCAGCGCGAGCAGCACGATCCACAGGCCGTTGGAGTCGCCCAGGCCGCGCGGGGCGAGGCCGGAGTAGACGAGGCCCCAGACGACCACGAGGCAGCCCACGAAGATCCCGAGGCGCATCAGTGTGTAGCGGAGCATCTCTTCCACTCTTCCCTGCGTACGGTTCAGAACGTCCCAAAGGGACAACGTCCAGTGAAGCACGGCCCGCCAAGGATCTTCCGGCGGGGTACGGGCGTCAGGTCAGCGGCAGCAGCATGACGACGTCGTCCCGGTCGTCGCCGGGGGCGACGCGGATGGCTCCGGGGACGCGGCCGACCTCCTTGTAGCCGCAGGAGGCGTAGAAGCGTTCCAGACCGAGGCCGCCGCGGCAGGCGAGGCGTATCGCCTCGACACCGTCGAGGGTGCGGGCCGCCCGGGCGACGGCGGCCATCAGGTCGCGGCCGTATCCCTTGCCCTGGTGGCGGGGGTGGACCATGACCGTGTAGAGCCAGATCCAGTGGGTCATCAGGGGTGGGTGTTGAAGGTGAGGAACGCGGTGGCGGCGACATCGCCGTCCTCGTCGTGCCCCACCAGCAGGCGCGACCGCTCCTCGGCCATCGAGACGAGCTGACGCACGAGCGCGGGGCGGATGTCCTCCCGCCCCACCGGCGGCACGAACCCGACCGCCCCGCCGGCGTTGCTGACGTCGGTCCACAGGTCGAGGATGCCGTCGCGGAGACCGGGGGTGACGACGGGATCAAAGTGAAGGTAAGGGGCATGCGGCGATGCTAGCCATTACACCGGGGTGGTGCGGCGTATTTTCGGCGGCGGCCCCGGAACCGGGTCGCGCGCGGGTCCGGGACTTCTCGGGTTGCCGAGTCGGGTGGTGGGGTGGGCACGGGCCGGGGGTCCAGGGGCGGGAGCCCCTGGCGGGGTCGAAGGGGCGGAGCCCCTTCACCTCACACCCGCATCGGCTGGGGCGAGTCCCTGCGTGCCGGGTCGGCACCGTCGTACTCCCGGATCACCTCGTACCGGGTGTTCCGCTCCACCGGCCGGAACCCCGCGTCCCGGATCAGATCCAGCAGATCCTCACGCGTCAGCTTGTTCGGCGTACCGAAGTTGTCCGCGTCATGCGTGATCTTGTACTCGACGACCGACCCGTCCATGTCGTCCGCCCCGTGCTGCAGCGCCAGCTGAGCCGTCTGCACACCGTGCATCACCCAGAACACCTTGACGTGCGGCACGTTGTCGAACAGCAGCCGCGACACCGCGAACGTCTTCAGCGCCTCCGCCCCCGTCGCCATCTGCGTCCGCGCCTGCAGCCGGTTCCGTACCTTCCCGTCCTTCATGTCCACGAAGTCGTGCTGGTAGCGCAGCGGGATGAAGACCTGGAACCCCCGGTCTCGTCCTGGAGTTCCCGCAGCCGCAGCACATGGTCCACACGGTGGCGGGGCTCCTCGATATGCCCGTACAGCATGGTGCACGGGGTCTTCAGCCCCTTCTCGTGCGCCAGCCGGTGGATGCGCGACCAGTCCTCCCAGTGGGTGTGGTGGTCGACGATGTGCTGCCGCACCTCCCAGTCGAAGATCTCCGCGCCGCCGCCGGTCAGCGACTCCAGCCCCGCGTCGATCAGCTCGTCGAGGATCTCGGAGGCGGACAGCCCGGAGATGGTCTCGAAGTGGTGGATCTCGGTGGCGGTGAACGCCTTCAGCGAGACGTCCGGCAGCGCGGCCTTCAACTCCCGCAGCGAACGCGGGTAGTAACGCCACGGCAGATTCGGGTGCAGCCCGTTGACGATGTGCAGTTCGGTGAGGTTCTCGGACTCCATCGACCGGGCGAGCTTCACCGCCTCCTCGATCCGCATCGTGTACGCGTCCTTCTCCCCGGCTTGCGCTGGAAGGAGCAGTACGCGCAGGAGGCGGTGCACACGTTCGTCATATTGAGGTGGCGGTTGACGTTGAAGTGCACGACGTCGCCGTTCAGCCGCGTCCGCACCTCGTGCGCCAGCCCGCCCAGCCAGGCCAGGTCGTCCGACTCGTACAGCGCGATGCCGTCCTCACGGGTCAGGCGTTCGCCCGCCCTGACCTTCTCCTCCAGCTCGCGCTTGAGCCCGACGTCCATGCCGATTCCTCTTTCCTCGTCGAACAGACCGGATCAACCGTACTCCGTCGCCCTTCGGGCGACGGGACCCCGACCGGCGCTCCGCGCCTCGCCTACTCCACCTCTTCCGGCAGCTCACCGACCCGGTTCTCCCACTTGGTGGAGAGCACGACGGTCGTACGGGTCCGGGAGACGCCCTTGTGCCGGACAGCCGGCGGATGGTCTTCTCCAGGCCGTCCACGTCGGTCACCCGCACCTTGAGCATGAAGGAGTCCTCGCCGGCGATGAACCAGCAGTCCTCGATCTCCTTGAGGTCCTTCAGCCGCTGCGCCACGTCCTCGTGGTCGGCGGCGTCGGAGAGCGAGATGCCGATCAGGGCGGTGACGCCGAGGCCCAGCGAGGCGGCGTCCACGGTGGCGCGGTAGCCGGTGATGACGCCGGCCGCCTCCAGCCGGTTGATGCGGTCGGTGACGCTGGGTCCCGACAGGCCGACGAGGCGCCCCAGTTCCGCGTAGGAGGCCCGGCCGTTCTCTCTCAGGGCCTGGATGAGCTGCCTGTCCACCGCGTCCATGCGATCGAAGCCTTCCACTGAAGAGGTCTGAAGTTCTGCGTGTGCTGGAATGCTGCCTGCTGCCGAAGGGCTCAGCCGGGCCGGGATCCGCCGCCGAGTTCGCCCTTCCAGCGGCGGTACAGCCGGTGCTCGACACCAGCGGCGTCGAGTACGCGTCCGGCGACGAAGTCCACCAGGTCCTGAATGTGCGTCGCGCCCGCGTAGAAGGCCGGCGAGGCGGGCACCACGGTCGCGCCCGCGTCGTCCAGCGTCACCAGATGCCGCAGGGTCTGGCCATTCAGCGGGGTCTCCCGTACGGCCACGATCAGCGTGCGTCCCTCCTTCAGGGTCACGCTCGCCACCCGCTGCAGCAGGTCCTTGGACAGCCCGAGCGCCACCCCGGCCACACAGGCCGTGGAGGCGGGCACGATCAGCATGCCCTTGCTCGGATACGACCCCGAGGACGGCCCGGCCGCGAGATCACCGGCGGCCCAGTGCCGTACGCCGTCGAGGTCGACGGTGAACGTGTCCGGCTTGCCGTCCGCACCCCGGGACAGCCATTCCCGCAGGTCGTCACGCCAATGGGCGTCCCGGAAGGCGATACCGGTCTCGTCCAGCAGGGTCAGCCGGGAGGCCCGGCTGACGACAAGGTCGACACTCTCCCCGCCGCCAGCAGCGCACGCAGCACAGCGGCTGCGTAGGGGTCCCGGACGCCCCCGACACCCCCACGATCCAAGGCTCGCGCCGCGTTTCTCCTGGGTTCACATCTTGAGCCTACCGGCGGACATCGGACGCCGACGCTCAGGACCGGGTACCGCGGCGCCCCGGGCGGCTGAGGCCCCGAATGCGGGCACGCTGTTTCGTCAGGGCTCCGCTCTCTTCGTCGGACTCCGCTCGCGGGGCGGCGCCCAGGTGCCGTTTGATGAACGGGGCCCTCGACGAAGGCAGCCTCAGCCGCCGACGAACTCCAGAGGAGGCAGCCCGTCCACGATCCGCATGGTCTCCAAGCTGACGGTCACGATGCGCTTCAGCAGGTCGACGATGTAGCGGGGGTCGTCCGACCAGTCGTTGGGGTCGTTGGTGATCCGGGACTTCGTGTCCGTCCTCACCTGATAGCGATCGATAATCCACTCGATGGCCGAGCGGGCGCCGAGCTGATAGCGGTACGCCTCGTCCGGGACGTTGGTCAGGGTGAGGCGTGCGTTGCAGACGATCCGCGTACGGTCCGTCTCCTGCCCGTCTTGCCGAACTTCATCTTCGTCACCCGGTACAGCTCGCTCGCCGGCATACCGCCGACATCCCCTTGAACTCCTCGGCCACGCCCGGGTGCGGGGCTACGTTCTCGTAGCCGAGGTGCAGTGCCGCCAACTTCAGCCCCGCCGCCGCGAAGGCTTCGAAGCCCTGGACCAGCGGGATGCGTGGCAGCGCCTTCTTCAGATCGGCGGCGTAGCGCTCGCGGTACTCGGGGAGTGCAGCAGCGCGTACGTGGAGTAGAAGATGTCGTCCTTCGAGACGTCGGGGCCATAGGTCTCGCGGTACATCTTGAGGGCGTTGTCAGTTATGTTGTCGCGGCGCTGATATCCGGTATCACCCTCGCCGAAGGGAAGGCCGTCGGCGGATCCGAGCTGGTGGTATGTATAGCGGGGAAAGAAGTAGCCGCCCTTACCGAAAACATCGAAATTCGGCACATGACCGACAGCGAGGAAGGCCGGCTCCGTTGTCGCGTTGACGCCATTGCTGTAGAACCCGAAGTTCCCCATCCCATCTGCCGGAAACAGAAGTGGCAGCCGATACGTCATGTCATTCAGCTTCGAGTCGAAGTACACCCACTGCTTCGTGAACGGCCGGTACGACGACACCACAACCCGCTCGGCCGCGTAGCGGTAGGACTCGCCCTTCGCCAGCCGTGTCTTGTCCGCACGGTTCCAGCTGATCCGCGTGTCGTCCATGTCGATCCACGCGCCCGCGTCCTCCGCGGTCGGCGCCACCTTGCCCTCTGACCGGCAGTGCGCCTCAAAGCCCCGCACCTGCTCGTTGTAGAAGTCGATCATCGACTGCGTGTTCGTGCGGACTCTCTCGGCGGAGAAGTTGTAGACCCAGGCGTCCCGAGCGGAGTTGAGGCCGCTGGAGTACTGACGGAACACCGCCCGCTCCCGGCCCGCCTTGTCCTTGTCGCCAAGTGCCGTGAAGAATCTGTAGTTCTCGTCCCGTTGGTTGATCCAGTCGCCGTTGGCGTCGGGTTCGACGGCCTTCCACACAACAGAGCGCAGGTCCTGGGACGACAGCAGGGACAGCTTCTCCCCACGGGTCCGGTAATCACCGATGTCCCGGTAGTACAGTCCCTTGGGCGCGGTGTCCCTCCCGCCCTTGACCAGAACCAGGACGGCGACGGCACTCCGGCTGCCGGATCCGAAGATCTTGCCGCCTTCCCTGCGGGCCTGGTCACCCGCCGTCCGCTGATTCCCCCGCAGGTTGTAGCAGTACACCGCGTCGAACTCACCCACCAGGCACTTGCGCAGCCCGTCCATCGACGTGCCGTCGATGTACCCGCCGTTGGTCACGTACGCGACGACGCCCTCGTCACCGAGGCGGTCGGAGGCCCATCGGATGGCGCGGATGTAGGAGTCGTACAGCTTGTTCTTGTTGCCGACGGCGGAGCCGGCCACGTATGTCTCGGCGATCCGGCGGTCGAGCTCCGGGTACTTCATGTTCTGGCTGTTGTCGTTGACGCTTTCCTGCCCGACCGAGTACGGCGGGTTGCCGACGATGACCTTGATCGGCAGCTTCTGCTGTTTGCGGGCCCGAGCGCTGTTGGTCCTCAGCACCTCCATGCCGTCGAGCCGGCCCTGTGCCGTCTCCGCGAGCTGGAACGTGTCCGCCAGGACGATTCCGTCGAAGGAGCGGTAGTCGTCCCCGGCCCCCGCCCGGCGAGGTCGTGGTAGGCCGCTTCGATGTTGACGGCGGCGAGGTAGTAGGCCAGCAGGACGATTTCGTTGGCGTGGAGTTCCGAGCCGTACTTGCGGTCCAGATCCTCGGGACGGATCAGGCCGGACTGGAGTAATCGGACCGGGAAGGTGCCCGTGCCCGTGAACGGGTCGATGACATGGACGCCCTCGTCCGAGACCGACCTGCCGAAGTGGTCGCGCAGGGCCTGGTCGGCGGCACGGATGATGAAGTCGACGACCTCGACGGGCGTGTAGACGATGCCGAGCTGGTCGGACATCTTGGGCAGCGCCTTGCGGAAGAACTTGTCGTAGAGCTCGACGATGACCTTCTGGCGGGCCTCGTGGTTGTCGACGCCCTCCGCTCGACGGCGTACCGAGTCGTAGAAGCCCTGGAGGGCTCTCGCCTCGGATTCCAGGCCCCGGCCCTCCAGCTGGTCGAGCATCCTCTGCATGGCGACGGAGACCGGATTGCGGTCGAGGAAGCCGTAGTCCTTGAAGAGCGCCTCGAACACGGGCCTGGTGACGATGTGCTGGGCCAGCATGTCGATGGCGTCGGACTCGGTGACGCCGGGGTTGATCGTGCCGCGCAGCTCCGTGAGGAACTCGTCGAACGCGGCCCGGCGGCCGGGGTCGCGGAGCGCGGTGCCGATGGCCGTGACATGCCGGTCTGCGATGTCGGCGATGTCATGGGCCCAGTCCTCCCAGTAGCGGCGCTGGCCGACCCGCTTGACGAGGCGGGCGAAGATCGCGTCGCGCCAGTCGTCGACGGAGAACATCAGCTGGGTCGCCCGCTGGGCCGCCCGGGTCTCGGACTCGCGGCGGACGTCGTCGGCTTCCCGGTCGTCGCCGGGGACGAGGTCGGCGGCACCGATGTGAGCAACGGCGAGCTTGTCCGGGCGGGCACGGTTGAGGTCGATCTGGTTGACCATCGCGTTGAAGCGGTCGTCGTGCGCGCGCAGCGCGTTGAGAACCTGCCAGACCGTCTTGAAACGCCGGTTGTCCGCGAGGGCCTGTTCCGGCGTGACACCGGCCGGGACGGCGACGGGGAGGATGATGTAGCCGTACTTCTTGCCGTCGGCCTTCCGCATCACCCGGCCGACCGACTGCACCACGTCGACCTGCGAGTTGCGCGGGTTGAGGAAGAGCACCGCGTCCAGGTCGGGCACGTCCACACCCTCGGCGAGGCAGCGGGCGTTGGACAGCACGCGGGCCCTCCCGCGGCCCGGGTCCTGCTTGAGCCAGTCCAGCAGCCGGTTGCGCTCCAGGGCGTTCATGCTTCCGTCCACATGGGCGAGTTCGCAGTGCAGCACGTCCTCGTAGGCGCCCTCGTAGGCGTCGACGAGGGAGGCGAAATGCTCGGTGACGGACCGGGAGTCGGCGATCGACCGGGTGAAGGCCACGGCACGCCGCATGGGCGTCTCGTCGGCGCCGAAGCCGGTGCCATCGGCGAAGGAGCCGGTCCGCTTGGCAAGGGCGTTCCAGCAGCCGATGATTTTCGCGGCGTCGTCGATGCTCAGTTCGTTGTCGCCGGTGGCGAGGGACTGCTGGAGCGCGGCGGCGGCCGCGCTCTCCTCGACGGTGAGGACGAGCACCTTGTAGTCGGTGAGCAGCCCCCGCTCGACGGCCTGCCCGAAGCCGAGCCGATGGAATTCCGGTCCGTAGAGCCGCTCGTCGTCCATCGAGGCGAGCGTGATCGCACCGAGCTCGGCGTCGGTTTTGGCCTCCTCGCCGTACACGCGAGGGGTCGCCGTCATGTACAGGCGCCTGTCGGCCGCCAGGAACGCGTCGTCGTGAACCCGCACGAACGCGGACTCGTCCTGATCGGAGAGTCTCGCCCCGGTGGTGCGGTGTGCCTCGTCGCACAGGACGAGGTCGAACCGGCCCAGCCCCCGCTTCTGCGCCTCGGAGACGACACCGATGGACTGATATGTGGAGAAGACGACCGTCAGGCCGCTCCGGTCCGTGGCACGCTCCAGCTGGGCCACCAGCCTGCCGGGGTCCGTGGTGGCGGGCCGGGACAGGTCGTGCACCGCCATCTCACGGTCGTCGTCGCTCTTCCCGGCCCGGCGGCCCACCACCTTGCCGACCTGCACGTCGGAACAGACCGCGAACGCGTGGAGGGGACCGCGGCCTGCGCCGTCCACTCGCGCAGCGCCTGCGAAAGCAGTGCGATCGACGGCACCAGGAACAGCACCGTGGTGTGCTCGCCCCGCCCGCCGGCACGACGCTCCGCGTGCAGTCGCTCCGCGATGTGCAGACTGGTGAGCGTCTTGCCCGCGCCGCAGGCCATCACGACCTTGCCGCGATCATGGCCCTCGGCGAATCCCCGGAGGACGGCGTCCACCGCTTCCCGCTGGTAAGGGCGGAGTACCTTGCGCGGGCGCCGCCGCGGTGCCGCGCCGTCCGCGCCCGTTCGCGGAAGGCGCCACTCGACCGCGCTGGCCGCAATACCGGCCAGGCCCACGCGCTGTACGGGGATCCGCTGACCCCGCAGCGCCTCCTCCGCGTTGCGGCTCCACCGCTCGGCCGTGGAGATGATCAGCCGCCGGGTGAAGGGAGCCTTGCCGGAGGCGGTGAAGAACGAGTCGATGTCCGCCTTCTCGATACGGTGGCCCGGCTCGTGGAACTTGCACTGGATGGCGCAGTAGCCGCCGGTGACCCGGTCCTGGGCGACCAGATCGATACCGACGTCCCGCCGGTCCCCGGCCGCGCCCGGCCAGTCCGCGTACATCCAGACCTGGGACAGCTGCGCCGCCCACTCGGGATCCTGCCGGAGGTACTCGGCCATCAGCCGCTCGAAGCGAGTGCCCCGGTCCCGGTTGTTGTCCTCCTCTGCTCGTATGGCCTCTAACACCTCGTACACGGATGCCGACACCGTGCCGCCCCCATCCCCACCTCACCGGCCGAAGCCGGCACACCCTGATCCGCTGTCCCGATGCGACAGGATGATTTATCTCTGCTGATACGAGGGTGGGGAGGAGTATCTGTCGGTGATTACTTCGAACGAGTGAAATAGTTTGATCACATGTTCAAGATGGCGGTCTGCCACTCGGAGCAGCGACCGGCAGGCCGGAAATGAACGCATCGCGGGTTTCCCGATCCGTCAGGAGGGCCAGCAGGTCCCCCTCCCCGCGAAAAGCACGGCAGCGGCGGGATGCGCGGCCTGGTGGAACATCGATGCCAGCACATCCGCCAGCGGTTGGTTCCACGCGAGACGGACGATCTGATCCGCCGTGTCCCGGTCGCCACGCTGCCGGACCAGGTGCCACTGGCCGAGGAACAGCCGTGCCCGTGTGTAGGCCTCTGTCCGGCCCTTGACCAGCACCGGGCGGTTCAGCCCGAACACCTCGACGCTCTTCGCCCCTTTGGCGCTCAACGCGGTGTACGAACCCGCGGGCAGGTTGAGGTGCAGATGGTGCAGGGGTTCCTCACAGGTCGGATCGAGCAGGAGCAGGGTGCCGTCCTCCTCGTCCCTCGGGAAGGTGTCACGCTTGTGGTGGCTGTTGCACACCGTGCAGGCGAGCAGGTGGTTGGCCCAGTCGAAAACCCGTAGGGGTTGACCGCCACCGGCTCGAAATGATCGACGGCACAGCCCTGGCTGTCCCCGCAGTACATGCACCGCTCGTGCCCGAACGCCATGTGCCCGAGGCTCCGCCTCAGCTCCGGGTACACCTTGGTGCGTACGGTCGTGTTGCGGCCCCATAAGGCCTCGGCCGTCGCCTTCCGGTCCGGTGCGGCCTCCACGCGGGCGCCGTACCTCTCCAGGTACTCCGTCGTCCCGCGCGGCAGCGGGATCCGCGCCAGCCTGATCACTCGCGGGGTCCCTCGTCCGAAGGCCGGATTCCTTCGCCGACCAGGAGGAGAGGCCGGCCGACATCTCGTCCAGCCTGGCCGACGGCGAACTGGTGAGCAGCCGCTTGATACGGGTGTAACGGGCCAGTGCCGCCGCGTCCGCCGTACCGCGCAGGACCGTCCCCTCCAACGCGACCAGTTCGGCCCGCAGCGCCTCCGCCTTCTCCGAGTACGGACTGTCCAGACCGAACAGCTCCGACAGGGCGGCGTCGTCCCCACTGCCGTACACCACACGCTCGTACAGGTCCTCTTCCACCACCTGTGGACCTGTCCGCTCACCGGGCCCGGGGAGCCGGACGAGACCGCCCGGGTCGGCGGACTGGCAGATGTACGGGCTGTGCGTCGTGACCAGGAACTGGATGCTCGGGAAGTGCGCGGTCAGCCAGGGGCCGATACGGCGCTGCCAGGACACGTGCAGATGGGCGTCGACCTCGTCGATCAGCACCACACCGGGAACCGGGACGACCATGTGACCGTCCCGGTCCTCCGCCAGGGGCACAGCGGATTCGCGGGCCGCGGCGTACGACTCGTACACCTGCCGCAAGAGGTCCACCACGAGCGCGGTGACGGTCCGCAGACCGTCACTCATCTCCCTCAGCGGGTACCGCAGCCCGTTCCGCTCCACCCACAGGCCGTCCGAGTCGACGTCCACCACCCGGCAGTCGTCCGGCAGCAGGCCGTCACCCAGGATGGCGAGGGCCGTGGACTTCAGCTCGGCGGCGGCGCCGTCCCCTTCGAGGGCGCGCAGATGCTGCCCCACGAGCCAGGTGACGGCGTCGGACAGGGAGACGTCCTCGTCGAAGAGGGTGTCCAGTCGGGACAGAGTGAGCGGCCGGGGCTTGTTCCGCTGGCGGTCGTCGCCTCCCGACAGCCGCCTGAACGCTCCGTAGCCGGCCAGCAGCCAGCCGCTCGGCTGGGCGTCCCACATGCCTCCGGGAGCGAAGACCTCACCGCCCTGGGCATCGAGACCGTTGCCCGACGAGAGCGCCGGTTCCGTACGCCGGGCGGGACGCGTCGCCTTTCCGGCCGCACGCGGCCTCGGGGACTCCCGCCGGTCCCAGTGCAGCTCGACCGCGAAGGGATCCGAGGACGCCTCGGAGAAGGGCGACCCCTCGGGCCCGTTGCCGCGCACGTCCAGTACCGGATCCGGGACCACCTGTGCCCATGCCTCGGCCCGGTCCGCGCCGTCACTGATCCACGCGTCGAAACTCGGCACCAGCCGATGCGCGGTACCCGGCCCCGCCAACGCCAGGGCAACGGCCCGCAGCAACGTGGTCTTGCCGGAACCGTTCCGCCCCGCGAGCACCGTCCACCCCGCGTAGGAGCCGTCGGGACGCCCGAAATCGAGCGCGGCATCCCGCTCACCGTGGAACGACCTGACGTTCCGTACGCGGATCCGGCTCACATACATCGGGGACGTCTTCCTGAACTCGGCGCACACAGTCGTCGACCGCACTCTACGTGTCCGCGCCCCCGCGCATCGGCGCTCTACACGGTCAGCCCCCGCACGAGCAGATCCAGCAGCGCGCACACGAACAACGCGATGCCGATAAAACCGTTGACCGAGAAGAACGCCCTGTTGAGGCGGGACAGGTCGGTCGGGCGGACGATGGTGTGTTCGTAGACGAAGGCGCCGGCCACGATCAGCAGGCCGAGCCAGAAGAAGGCGCCGGCGTCGGTGAGTACGGCGTACCAGACGAAGAGGGCTGTCGTGACGGTGTGGCAGGCGCGGGCGCCCCAGATCGCGGCGGGGATGCCGAAGCGGGCCGGGACCGACTTCACGCCGGTCTCGCGGTCGGTGTCGACGTCCTGGCAGGCGTAGATGAGGTCGAAGCCGCCGATCCAGACGCCGACCGCGAGGCCGAGGACCACGGCGTCCCAGGACCAGGAGCCGGTGATGGCGAGCCAGCCGCCGATCGGGCCCATCGCCTGGGCGAGACCGAGGATGGCCTGCGGGAAATTGGTGAACCGCTTGCCGTACGGATACACCACCATCGGGATGACGGCGATGGGCGCGAGGATCAGGCAGAGCGGGTTCAGCAGGGCCGCCGCGCCGAGGAAGACGGCCAGGGCGACCAGCGCGCCGGTCCAGGCGTGCTTGACGGACATCGCGCCGGTGACCAGTTCGCGGTGTGCGGTGCGCGGGTTACGGGCGTCGATCTCGCGGTCGATGATCCGGTTGGCGGCCATCGCGAAGGTGCGCAGGCCGACCATGGCGACGGTGACCAGGAGCAGCCGGCCCCAGTGGATGTTCTCGTCCCACTCGTACATCGCGGTGAGGGCGGCGATGTAGGCGAAGGGCAGGGCGAAGACCGAGTGCTCGATCATCACCAGGCGCAGGAACGCCCTTGTGCGTCCCGGCTGCCGCGGGAGGGCGGCGGAGGCCGAGGTCACAGCCCGTACTCCTTCCAGCGGCGGTCGACCAGGGCGGCCGTGTCCGGGTCGGACTCGACCATGTCGGGCCAGCCGCCGTCGCGCGTGTACCCTCCTCGGGCCACTTCCGGGTCGCGTCGATGCCCGCCTTGCCGCCCCAGAACTGCTGGTAGGACGCGTGGTCGAGATGGTCGACGGGGCCCTCGACGACGGTGAGGTCACGGGCGTAGTCGGTGTTGCCGAGGGCCCGCCAGGAGACCTCGTGCAGATCGTGGACGTCGCAGTCGGAGTCGACGACCACGATCAGCTTGGTCAGGGACATCATGTGGGCGCCCCAGATGGCGTGCATGACCTTCTGCGCGTGCTTGGGGTACTTCTTATCGATCGAGACGATCGCGCAGTTGTGGAAGCCGCCGGACTCGGGGAGGTGGTAGTCCACGATGTCCGGGACGATGATCTTGAGGAGCGGGAGGAAGAAGCGCTCCGTCGCCCGGCCCAGCGGCCCGTCCTCGGTGGGCGGGCGGCCGACGACGATCGACTGGAGCAGCGGCCGCTTGCGCATGGTCACGCAGTCGATGGTGAGCGCCGGGAACGGCTCCTGCGGGGTGTAGAAGCCGGTGTGGTCGCCGTACGGCCCCTCGGGCAGCATCTCGCCCGGTTCCAGCCAGCCCTCCAGGACGACCTCCGCCTGCGCGGGCACCTGGAGCGGCACGGTCTTGCAGTCGACCATCTCGATGCGCTTGCCCTGGACGAACCCGGCGAACAGGTACTCGTCGATGTCGCCGGGCAGGGGTGCGGTGGAGGCGTACGTCACGGCGGGCGGGCAGCCGAAGGCGATGGCGACGGGCAGCCGCTCGCCGCGCCGGGCGGCGACCTGGTAGTGGTTGCGGCTGTCCTTGTGGATCTGCCAGTGCATGCCGATGGTGCGCTTGTCGTGCCGCTGGAGGCGGTACAGGCCGAGGTTGCGGACGCCCGATTCGGGGTCCTTCGTGTGGGTGAGGCCCAGGTTGAAGAAGGAGCCGCCGTCCTTGGGCCAGGTGAACAGCGCGGGGAGCTGTTCGAGGTCCACGTCGTCGCCCCGCAGGACGACCTCCTGGACCGGCGCGTCCTTCACCTTCCTCGGCGGTACGTGGGTCATCGCGCCGAGTTTCCCGAACGCCTCGCGCACTCCGACGAACCCGTGCGGGAGCTCGGGCTTCAGCAGCCCGCCGATCCGCTCGGAGATCTCCGCGTACGACTTCAGGTCCAGCGCCTTCAGCAGGCGGCGGTCGGTGCCGTACACGTTCATGGCGAGGGGCATGGAGGAGCCGCGCACGTTCTCGAAGAGCAGCGCGGGACCGCCGGCCTTCTGTACCCGGTCGACGATCTCACCGACCTCGAGATACGGGTCGACCTCTGCCTTGATGCGCTTGAGGTCACCCTCGCGCTCCAGCGCCCTGAGCAGGAGCGAAGATCGTCGTAAGCCATGGGGTCAAGTATCCCCGAGCGGTTACGCTGGGCCCGTACCACCCACCGTTTCCGCTGGAAGAGGCCCCATGCTGCGGGTGCTGATGTTCCTCGTGCCGCTGGCCCTGAGCATCTACGCGTTCATCGACTGCATCAGCACGAAGGATGACGACATCCGTCATATGCCCAAGCCACTGTGGGCGATCCTCGTGCTGCTGTTCCCGCTGGTCGGCTCGATCTCGTGGCTGATCGCCGGCAAGAAGCGGCACGCCATGGGCGGCGCCGCCGGTTCTCCCTGGAACAGGGGCGGCAGTGGTGGCCGGCAGCAGTGGGTGGCGCCGGACGACAACCCGGAGTTCCTCAAGTCGCTGGACGAGGACCGGGACAAGGACGACAAGCCGGGCGAGGGCGACCGCGGCGGAGCGGGCTGACCGCCGCGCGTGTCGCGGTGTCCCGCCGATGCGGACCGGCCGTCCCCGAGGGCGCTGCCCCGGGGACGGCGGGGAAGTTCTCAGAAGCCGACGGCGCCCAGCGCACCCAGACCCACGTCCGCGTACGAGTGCTTGCCCGAGACGAAGATGTTCACGCCGTAGTAGTTGAACAGCCAGCAGCCGAAGGCGATCAGGGCCAGGTAGGCCGCCTTGCGGCCCTTCCAGCCGGCCGTGGCACGGGCGTGCAGGTAGCAGGCGTAGGCGACCCAGGTGATGAAGGACCAGACCTCCTTGGGGTCCCAGCCCCAGTAGCGGCCCCACGCGTCACCGGCCCAGATCGCACCCGCGATGATCGTGAACGTCCACAGCGGGAACACCGCCGCGTTCACCCGGTACGCGAACTTGTCCAGCGACGCGGCCGCGGGCAGCCGCTCCATGACGGACGTGGCGAAGCCGCCCGGCTTGCCGCCGCCCGCGAGCTTGCCCTCGTACGAGTCCTTGAACAGGTACAGGATCACGCCGACCGCGCCGACGTAGAACACCGCACCGCACAGGATCGCCGTGGAGACGTGGATGTACAGCCAGTACGAGTGCAGCGCGGGGACGAGCTGGTCGCTCTCGGTGTAGAGGACGGTGACGGCCAGACCGAGGTCGAGGAGGACCGAGGTGGTCAGGAACAGACCGAGCCAGCGCACGTTCTTCTTCAGCGCGAGCAGCAGCAGGTACACGCCGACCGCGGTGGTGGAGAAGGTGATGTTGAACTCGTACATGTTGCCCCACGGCGCCCGCTCCACGGACAGCGCGCGGGTGAGCACACCGCTGAAGGCGAGGGCGAACGCGAGCACGGTGAGGAGATGGCGATCCGGCCGTAGAGGTCGCCCTGCTCGTCGCCGCCGTGGGCGCCGGGCCCGTCGGGTACGTCCCGCGATCCGGCGGCGGCGCGTACGACGACCTTCGGCCGCTCCAGTACGGCGGTGCCGCCGCCCTGCTTCACGGTGACGGCCGGCCCCTCTTCGCCCGCGCCGCGGGGTGAGCGCGGAGGCGGTACGGGCGACCTTGCTGCGGCTGCCGAAGGTCCATTCCGCGATGTACGCGAAGAAGGCGAGGGTGTAGACGGCCATCGCGGAGTAGATCAGCACGTTGCTGATCTCCGCGAGGTTCTCGTTGGTCGCGGCGGCGAGAGTCACTGCTGCTCAGCCCCTTCGGCAGGCACGGCTTCAGGATCGGTGGATTCGGACGGTTCCGGGTCGGGGCGCCCGGGGCCCGGTCGTACAGGATTCCGGCGAGATCGCCGAGCTCCTCGGGGACCTTCGCGGACTCGCTGCGGCCGAGGCCGGCCATCTCGACGACGGTCACCCCGTCGTCGCCGCGCACCGCGCGGACCCATACGCGGCGGCGCTGGATGAACAGGGAGCCGGCGAGACCGGCGATCGCGACGACGGCGCCGCCGAGCGCCCAGCCGCCGCCCGGCTCCTGGACGACCTGGAAGCCGGCCCACTCCTTGATGTCCTTCTCGAAGGTGACCGAGCCGGCGCCGTTCGGGAGCGTCATGGTCTCGCCGGGCATGAGCAGCTTCTTGAAGAGTTCGCCCTCGGAGTTCTTGAACTCCTTCATCTTGGACTTGTCCAGCTGGTACACGCTCTGCGGAATGCCGGAGTCGGCGCGCAGGTCGCCGTGGTAGGCGGAGAGCGCGAGCACCGGGTAGTCCAGCGCGGGGAACTGGGAGAGCATCGTGCCGCTCGCGGAGCCGCCGAAGGTCGGCACGAAGAAGGCGTTGAAGCCGAGCTGCTCCTTCTCGCCCTTGGAGTCGCGGTAGCCGTCGAGGACCTTCACCACGCCGGTGGACGACACATTCGCGTCCAGCGGCAGCAGCGGCACCGCGTCCCGGTAGACGACCTTCCCCTTGCCGTCGCGGACCGTGATGACGGGCGCGTAGCCGTGGCTGACGAGGTAGACCTTGGCGTCGCCGATCTGCAGGGCTTGTTCACCTTGACGAGGGCCTTCTTCTCCTCGCCGTCGGCGCCCGCGGTGTACGTCAGCTCCGTCTCGTACGTGCGCGGGGTGCCCTTGTTGGGGCCGGTGCGCTCGTAGGTGCCGGTGAACGACTTCACGTCGAAGCTGAACGGCTCCAGGTCCTCGTTGGTGAAGAGGTTCCCGGACTTGAAGTCGTCGTACTGCGTGAGCGTGTTGGCGAAGCCGTCGCCCTCGACGATCAGCTTGTTGCCCTCGGACTTGAACAGCTGGCCCCAGCCGAAGGCGATCAGCATCACGATCAGCGCGATGTGGAAGAGGAGGTTGCCGACCTCGCGCAGATAGCCCTTCTCGGCGGCGACGGCGTCACCGGCGAGGTGGGCGCGGAAGCGGCGCTTGCGCAGCAGGGCGAGCGCGGCCTCGCGGACGGCTTCGGGTTCGGCCGGGGTGCGCCAGGTGGTGTGGGCGGGCAGCCGGTCCAGCCGGCGGGGCGCGCCCGGCGGGCGGCCGCGCAGCTGGCCCACGAACTGCCAGGTGCGGGGCAGGATGCAGCCGATGAGGGAGACGAACAGCAGGATGTAGATCGCGGAGAACCACACCGAGCTGTAGACGTGGAAGAGGCCGAGCTTGTCGTAGACCGGCGCGAGGATGTCGTGCTGTTCGCGGAAGTCGGCGACCCGGGTCTCGTCGACCCCGGTCTGCGGAATGAGGGAGCCGGGGATCGCGCCGAGCGACAGCAGCAGGAGCAGCAGCAGCGCGACCCGCATGGAGGTGAGCTGCCGCCAGAACCAGCGGGCCCAGCCGATGACGCCGAGGGACGGCAGGTTCGGCGCGTCCTCGGTGGGCGCGGTGGACAGCTGGGAGCCGGCGGCGCCGAGTTCCCCGTCGTCGGCGGCCTGGGGGATGTCGTCGGTTGTCGTCTTGCTCATCGGGTCAGATCCCCACAGTGAAGCCGTTGGACCAGGTCTGCATCTGCGCCACGAGGCTGTCCCACGCGCCGGTCAGCAGCAGTACACCGGTCAGGATCATCATCGTGCCGCCGACGCGCATGACCCAGACGTAGTGCCGCTTGACCCAGTCGAAGGCTCCGAGCGCCTTGCGGAAGGCCACGGCGGCGAGCACGAAGGGCACGCCCAGTCCCAGACAGTACGCGACGGTCAGTATGGCGCCGCGTCCGGCGCTCTCCTGCTGTGCGGAGAGGGTCAGGACGGAGGCGAGGGTGGGGCCGATGCAGGGGTCCAGCCGATGCCGAAGAGGGCGCCGAGGACGGGGGCGCCGATCAGCCCGGTCGCGGGGCGCCGGTGGAAGCGGAACTCGCGCTGGGTGAGCCAGGGCATCAGGCCCATGAAGAAGACGCCCATGAGGATCATGAGGACGCCGAGCACCTTGGACAGGACGCCGGACTGCTCCAGCAGCGTCTGTCCGAAGAAGCCGAAGAAGGCGCCGCCCGAGACGAACACGGCGGTGAAGCCGAGGACGAAGAGGGAGGCGCCGGCGACCATACGGCCGCGCCGGGCCTCGGCGAGGTCGGTGCCGGAGACGCCGGTGACGTAGGAGAGGTAGCCGGGGACCAGCGGCAGGACGCAGGGCGAGAAGAAGGAGACGAGGCCGCCGAGCAGGGCGATGGGCAGGGAGACCAGCAGGGCGCCGTTGAGCACCGTGCCGTTGTAGCCCGCGGCGGCCATCGTGTGCAGTGCCGTCACGTCACTTCTCCGCGACGACCGGCTTGATCATCTTCAGCAGCCGCTCGTCGTCGAGCTGGGCCAGTGCGCGGGCGGCGATCTTCCTTCCCGGTCCAGGACCAGGGTGGAGGGTACGGCCTGCGGGTTGAGGGTGCCCTTCTCGAAGCGGAGCATCAGCTTGCCCGTGGGGTCGTACAGGCTCGGGTAGGGGATGCCGAAGTCCTTCTCGAAGGCGAGGGCGGCGGTGGTGCTGCCGTCCCGGGTGTTGATGCCGACGAACTGGACGCCCTGGTCGGCGTACTGCTTCGCCACCTTGGCGAAGTACTTGGCCTCCGCGCGGCAGGGGTTGCACCAGGAGCCCCAGACGTTGAGGACGACGACCTTGCCCTTGTAGTCGGCGACGTCGAGCTGTTCACCCTCGAGGGTCTTCCCGGTCAGCTCGGGTGCGGCGGTGCGCTTGCCGGCGGCGACCGTGGAGATGCCGTCGCCGCCGGTGACGAAGTTGGTGTCGCCGCCCCCGCCGGACGTGCCGCCGGAGCCGCAGGCGGAGACGAGCAGCGCGACCGCGGCGGCGCCCGCGGCCAGGGTGGCGCGGCGGCGGGCGCGCGGAACACGGAGGGCGCGGTCCGGGCTGGGAACCGCTCGGTTCGAGCGCTGGGGGCGCGGCTGACGGCACTCATGTGAAAAGTTTCGCATGTCCGTTCCGGGGATCTTGCGCACCCCTGTTCGGGCCGAAATCCGCATTTCAGGCAGCGTCGCCGGCGCCCTCTTTGCCGGTGTCCTTCCCGAACGCCTTCCAGCCGCCGGCCGGTTCCTGGCCCACGTCCAGGGTGCGCAGCCGCTCCAGGACCTCGGGCTTCTGCACGTCGAGCCAGTCGGTGAACTGCCGGAAGGAGACGAGCCTCACGTCGCCGCCCTTCTCCTTCTCCCGCGCGATGTGCTTGAACGCCTGCTCGACGGCGTCCATGTAGATGCCGCCGTTCCACTGCTCGAAGTGGTTCCCGACGAAGAAGGGTGCGCGATTCGACTCGTATGCCCGCTTGAAGCCGGATATGTACGACTGGGCCGACTGCTTGCGCCAGCCCGGGTGGTTGTGGGCGGGCGCGTTGGTCGAGTTGACCGACTGGTTGGCGAGCATGTTGTAGTCCATCGACAGGACTTCGAAGGAGCGGCCGGGGAACGGTATCTGCTGCAGGGCAGGTCCCAGATGCCCTGCCGCTTCACGGGCCAGACCTGGCGGCCGCCGGGCGAGGAGGCGTCGTAGCGCCAGCCGAGCTCGCGGGCGGTGGGCAGCAGTCTGTCCTGACCGAGCAGACAGGGCGTACGGCCGCCGACGAGTTCCTTGTCGTAGTCGAACGGCAGGGATTCCAGGTCGGTCCAGCCGGAGTTGGTCCGCCATTCCTTGACGAAGGACTTGGCCTGGTCGATCTCGCTGCGCCACTGCCGGGACGTCCAGTTGCCGACGCTGCCGGATCCGCCGCAGAAGTGGCCGTTGAAGTGGGTGCCGATCTCGTGCCCTTCGAGCCAGGCACGGCGGATGTTCTTCAGGGTGTCCTTGATGTGGCCGTCGGTGAGGTAGCCGATGTCGGAGGCGCCGCGCGGGTTGTTCGGCGGGTCGTAGAGCCGTTTCTTGGACTCGGGGAGCAGATAGACGCCCGAGAGGAAGAAGGTCATGGACGCGCCGTGTTCCTTGGCGAGGTCCAGGAAGCGCGGGAAGAGGCCGTTGCCGACCTCGCCGGCCCCGTCCCAGGAGAAGACGACGAACTGCGGCGGGGTCTGCCCCGGTTCCAGCGGCACCGGCGCGTCGGGCTGGTGGGGCTGCTCGCCGGTGAAGGAGGTGGAGCCGTCGCCGATCGGGCGGGCGGTCTTCGTCGGCTTCGGAGTGGGCTTGCTGGTACTGTCCCGGCCGGGCCGGGAACCGCCGGCGCCGGCGCCGTCGTCCGAGCCTTTGTGACCGCCGCCGTCCGAGCCTTGGTGGCCGCCGCAGCCGGCCAGCGGGAGGGCGGCCGCGGCCCCCGCGCCCAGCCCGAGCATTCCCCTGCGGGAGAGACTGCGCATGGCAGCCTCGTTCGTCATGTCCTCTGGTAGTCAGATAATCAGAGGACATGACGAAGCGGAGGTTCCCGTCGTATGCGAAGGTTTCGCAACGAAGTGCGAACGAACCTTTCGGCGCCGACCGGATTACGGCCCTACGCCCCGAATGCCTTGCTCTTCCCCTTCACCGGCTTGGCACCGGCGAGCAGGTGCGCAGGGACGAGATCACGGGCCGGCTCGCTGTAGCCGACGGAGACGATCCGGTCGCCCTGGTAGGTGAACGAGGTCAGCGAGGCGAGCGTGCACTGCCGCTTGCGCGGATCGTGCCACAGCCGCCGCTTCTCGACATAGGACCGCACGATCCAGATCGGCAGCTGATGGCTGACCAGCACCGCCTCATGACCGCGCGCCGCGTCCTTCGCCGCGTGCAGCGCGCCCATCATGCGGATGACCTGGTCGACGTACGGCTCGCCCCAGGACGGCTTGAACGGGTTGACGACATGCTTCCAGTTGGCCGGGCGGCGCAGCGCGCCGTCGCCGATGCCGAAGGTCTTGCCCTGGAAGACGTTCGCCGCCTCGATCAGCCGCGCGTCCGTGCCGATGTCCAGGCCGTGCGCCTTGGCGATCGGCTCGGCCGTCTCCTGCGCCCGCTCCAGCGGGGAGGCGACGACATGGGTGATGTCACGGGAGGCGAGGTGCTCCCCGACCCGGTCGGCCATGCGCCGGCCCAGCTCGGAGAGGTGGTAGCCGGCGAGCCGGCCGTACAGGACGCCGTCGGGGTTCTCGACCTCGCCGTGCCGCATCAGGTGGACGACGGTGACGTCGTCGCTCTTCCGGCTGCTCACGCTGTCGCCTCCGCTGCCGCTCGGGCCGCCGCCGGGAGGGCGTCGGCGATCCGCTGGACGGCCCGCTCGTCGTGCGCGGCCGACACGAACCAGGACTCGAAGGCCGACGGCGGCAGATAGACGCCGTTGGCGAGGAGGACTGGAAGAAGGCGGTGAAGCGGTACGACTCCTGCGCCTTCGCCTCCTCGTAGTCGCGCACCGGGTGGTCGGTGAAGAAGACGGAGAACATGTTGGAGGCGTTCTGCAGCGTGTGCGCGACACCCTCCTTCGTCAGCGCCTCGGTGACGAGAGTCTGGAGCCGCGCCGAGACGGCGTTCACCTTCTCGTAGGCGGCGTCGTCGAGCAGCCGCAGCTGGGCGAGCCCGGCCGCGGTGGCGATCGGGTTACCGGAGAGGGTGCCGGCCTGGTAGACGGGCCCGGCCGGGGCGAGGTGGCCCATCACGTCCGCGCGCCCGCCGAAGGCCGCGGCCGGGAAACCGCCGCCCATCACCTTGCCGAACGTCATCAGGTCGGGCCGGACGCCGTCGACGCCGTACCAGCCCGCCCGGCTGGTCCGGAAGCCCGTCATGACCTCGTCGGAGATGTACAGCGCGCCGTTCGCGGCGCACGCGTCCTTCAGCCCCTGGTTGAACCCGGGCAGCGGCGGTACGACGCCCATGTTGCCCGGCGACGCCTCGGTGATCACGCACGCGATCTCACCGGGGTGCGCGGCGAACGCGGCGCGCACGGCCTCGAGGTCGTTGTACGGCAGCACGATCGTGTCACCGGCCTGGGCGCCCGTGACGCCGGGCGTGTCGGGCAGCGCGAACGTGGCGACACCCGAGCCGGCGGCGGCGAGCAGCGAGTCGACGTGCCCGTGGTAGCAGCCGGCGAACTTGACCACCTTGGTACGCCGGGTGAACCCGCGGGCCAGCCGGATCGCCGACATGGTGGCCTCGGTCCCGCTGGAGACGAGCCGCACCTGCTCCAGCGGCTCGATCCGGGCGACCATCTCCTCGGCGAGCGCGACCTCGCCCTCACCGGGCGTGCCGAAGGACGTACCGCGCGCGGCGGCGTCCTGTACGGCGGCGATCACCTCGGGATGGGCGTGCCCGAGGATCATCGGCCCCCAGGAACAGACCAGGTCGACGTACTCGCGTCCGTCGGCGTCGGTCAGGTACGGGCCGCTGCCCGACACCATGAACCGGGGCGTGCCGCCGACGGCGCGGAAAGCGCGCACGGGCGAGTTCACACCGCCGGGCGTGACGTCCGCGGCACGGTCGAACAGCGCCTGCGAGACCGGGGCTTCGTATGGATATGGCAGTTCGCTCATGACCTGCGAGTTCTCCGACCTTCTCCGACTTTCCGGGGTTTCCCGGCTCCGGGTGCGTATGACGTGTCCAGCGTAGGCCAGGGAGGCTGCGGCATCCGGCCCCCGATCGGCCGTGATCTGCGAAACTGGCCTCTGATACACACAGCTCACACGGCCGGGGCGGGCCGGAGGCTGCGAAGCTCCCGCGGGCAGTTGTCTCACCGCACGTTTCGGCGGGCGGCCGTGGGGGAGGTCACTGACACGATGATCGGGTTGCGCGGCGGGGGCCACGCGTCCTAGAAAAGCAGTCGGGTGGAGATATGCATCGCGGTGGCGGACTGGGCGAGGGGACTGACGACCTGGGTCCTCGACGTGCCCGGCGGGGAAGGCACCGGCGCGACGCGGAGGACCCGGACGAGACACGCCAGGCCCACGGAGGGCCGGACCGGAACGGCACCCCGGCGGGGGCAGGGAGCAGGAATGGTGGTCGGGTGGGGGTGACGTACAAGTACTTTGGCGCGCCGGACGGCGCCACCGCGGCCCGCGTCCCGATCTCGATGCGCCCCGAGGAACTCGGCGGCGACGAGCTCGGCATGGGCGGCATGTTCACCAAGATCAAGCCGGAGACCATGGCCGCGATGGTCCTCACGGGCATCGAAGGCGTCCCCCTGCACAAGGTCCCGCCCCTCGAACTGGTCGTCCTCCACCCGGACTACGCGGTGGTGAAACTCCCCATGACGGTCGTCGACCCCCTGCGCGGCATAGGCGAGGAAGCGGTGGGCGCGGCGGCGTTCATCTGGTCGACGGTCCCGGACCGCGGGGGGCCACGGGACGCGTTCAACGTGTACCAGCTGCTGCATGAGTGGCAGGACTTCTCGCACCGGCTGCATGAGGCGGGGCATCAGCCTTATTGCCTGGTGTGGCCGTGAGCTGGGGTTTCGGTGGTCGTGGGCGGGGTCTTCGGGCCTCGCCCTTTTCCGTGCCGGGGAGGGGCCGTCAGGCGGCTGGGGCACATTACTGATCCTGGCTGCCTCAAGATTCCGCGTCACTGGTCGGGGGCGGGTCATTCATTGCAACTCGCTGCCGCGTTGCCGGCAGGTGCCGGGGCCGCGTAGGACCCTCCGGGCTGATCCGGTCGTCAGGACTGCCGGAAAAGATCGGGCGCGGGCCGATGAGTTCCTTCATGATCAGCAGTCATAGGTCATGGTTGGTGCGCCGCAGCCGCAAGTGTGGCCGACGCGTCCAACGGTCCGACCCGCTGAGAACCAGATACGAGCTACCGAGGAACCTTAGATGCGTACCCTGATCAGCAGTTCCTTCATCTCACTCGACGGCGTCGTGGAGGCCCCGGGTGGCGAACCCGGCTACCGGAACTCCGGCTGGACCTTCAAGGACGTCGAGTTCCTCCCCGAGGCGTTCGACATCAAGGGCCGCGAGCAGAAGGAAGCCACGGCGATGCTGATGGGCCGGACCAGCTACGAGGCATTCAGCCCGGTGTGGCCCGACATGGCGGACTTCGCCGACTACAAAGCGATGCCGAAGTACGTCGTCTCCACCACCCTCACCGAGGACGACCTCGTTCCGAACTGGGGTGAGACGACGATCCTGCGCTCGCTCGACGAGGTCGCCGCCCTGAAGGAGACCGAGGGGGCCCGATCATCGTCCACGGCAGCGCCGCCCTGAACCAGAGCCTCTCGGACGCCGGCCTGATCGACCGCTACCACCTGCTCGTCTTCCCGCTCCTGCTCGGCGCGGGCAAGCGCCTGTTCAGTGACACGGACAAGGACACCCAGAAGCTGAAGCTGGTCGAGCACGAGGCATACGCCAACGGGCTGCAGAAGAACGTGTTCGACGTCGTCCGCTGACACGGCTCCCGCACGTGGTTTCGCTGGGGGTGTCGCTGTGCCTTGGGCGGCGGGCGGGGCACCGCCGCCCCCGGCCTCTCGGCTTCGGTGAAGGCGTCGTCGATCGCCTTCACCGGGTAGGGGTCTCGCTGGACGGCAGCAGGTGCGTGTATGTCCGCAACATGAAGCCGGGATCCGAGTGCCCGAGGTACTCGGAGAGCGCCTTGCCCGTGAACAGCAGGCCTCGGCCTGTCCCAGGCGGTCAGGCCGGCGCTCCCCGTGGCAGCCAGGCCCAAGAGGGCCTCTTGATTCCGCACGTTGTCATTCGGCGCAGAGGGGCCCAAGGCCAATCAAGAAGGCATGACCGCGTCGAGGTAGTCCTGCACCGGTTCGAACAGTTTGCACGGCACGTACTGCGGGATCTCGTCATGGGCTATCCAGGCAAGCTCGGCCAGTTCCTCGGCGTCCGCAACGCGAGCGGTGCCGCCCAGCACTTCACAGACCGTGTACGACATCAGCCGGCCCGTCTTCGGGTGGACCCGTTCGCCCAGCAGCTTCACAGCGGCCACGTCCAGGCCCGTCTCTTCCTGTGTCTCCCGCACGGCGGCGTCCTCGCGGGCCTCGCCGGGCTCGATCTCTCCGGCCGAAAACTGCCAGGAGAGCTGACCTTCGCTGACCCTGCGGCGCACCATGAGCACGCGGTCCTCGTGGACAACGATGGCAGCGGCGATGCCCGGCCGCTCGTCCGTCTTCTGCTGCGTCACGTCTGCTCCTCAAGGACGGCCAGGACGGGCGGGAAGATCCTATCGACGGGGATGAAGCGAGGCACCGCGTTTCTGGGGACCCACATGACGTCGATGTTCTCGGCTGCGTCACTGTTGATGGCCTCGCCCGCCAGGTACTCGCACAGGGCAGTGGCTACGTCGTCGCCACGAAGTAGCCCCTCAACAGCCCACGAGCCGGGGGCACCCCTCCTCAGCCACCCAGACTCGCAGACCTCCTCCTACCGCTTGGCGCCTGCGCTCACTGCCTGTGATCCGGAGCTGTGGTGTAGCTCCGGACCGGTGTCAGCCGCCGTGTGTGGGCATCGATCAGGCCTGTTCGAAATAGAACGCCTTGATGAAGCAGTCGCGAGGCTGGGCGACTGCGAAGAGGACGCATTCCACGAGCGAGTGCGAGGTGAGGGTGTCCTTGGACCCGCGTGGGGTGGTTTCCCACTCCTCAGAGAGCGGGTCGGCGTTGTCGAAGTCGGGCGGGTAGAGCGATATCACCCGGACCCCTGGGGTCGCAGGCGCTTGGAGAGAATCTCGGTGAACCCCGCCTGGGCACTCTTGGCCGTGTAGAAGGCGTCGTGGGCGTCCGAGCGGTGATGGCCCGGGGTTCCGCAAGCGGAGACCATCGTCACGACATCCGGCTTGTCCGAGTTGAACAGGAGAGGAGGAAGTTCTTCACGGTCAGGACCGTGCCGGTGGCACCAGAGGTGATGGTGTCGACGACATCGGTGTCCGTCGCGGAGAGCAGATCGGGCCCTTCGAGCCAGCGGGAGCCGTTGTTGATGAGCAGATCCACACAGTCGGTGAGCCCGGCGACGGCGGAGGCGAAGGCGCGGATCGAGGCGGGGTCCGTGAGATCGCAGGCGAAGGCGTGCACCCGCTCGTGGCCACGGCCGCGAATCTCGTCACGTACGCGTTCGGCGGCATCGAGACCGCGAGCGGAGAGGAAGACCTCGGCTCCGAGGTCCGCGAGCCGAATCGCCAGGGTTCGCCCGAAGTCGCGGCCGGCGGCTGTGACGACGACGCGGTGGTTGTCGAATCTCATGGTGTCGCTCCCGGTTCGTGGATCGGTTGTCGCAGTGCGGTGCGTCGGCTGACTTCGGCGGCGTGGTCGGACCGGTGTGGCCCTGAGCCACGGGTTCCGGTGCTGGCGGGTGGGGTCCGTTGACCCCGCCTTTCCCGCTGGGCAGCGTCGGCTCATGGGCGCGCGGATCACGATCCGAAGCCTCCTGACCTCCTCCCGGCCAGAGACAGGAAACCCCCGCGAGTCACGTCCTCGCGGGGCTTCCTCATTCCGCCCGCGTCGTGAAGGGTGAGAAGACGATCACGAGGCAGGACGACTCGGGGGGCTCAGGGGCCAGCAGCAGTACGTCGGTGCGGGCCTTGGCGGCCTCGTAACGCTTCGCGACGTCCTGCCAGTTGACGACCGCCCACATGGCGTCGATGAAGTCGACCTTCTGGTTCTTGTACTGCAGGTAGAAGGCGTGCTCCCAGGCGTCGAAGACCAGGATCGGCACCGAACCCTGACCGACGTTGCCCTGGTGGTCGTAGACCTGCTCGACGATCAGGCGGCCGCTCAGCGGCTCGTAGGCGAGGACGCCCCAGCCCGAACCCTGCGTGGTCGCGGCGGCCTTGGTGAGCTGCCCCTTGAAGCCGGCGAAGGAGCCGAACGACTCGGCGATCGCGTCGGCGAGGTCGCCCACACCGTCGGCGGCCAGGGCTCGCCGCCGCCGTCACCGGTCATGTTGTGCCAGTAGATCGAGTGCAGGATGTGGCCGGAGAGGTGGAACGCCAGGTTCTTCTCCAGGCCGGTGATGGAGCCCCACTGCTCCTTGTCCCGCGCCTCGGCGAGCTGCTCCAGCGTGTCGTTGGCGCCCTTGACGTACGCCGCGTGGTGCTTGTCGTGGTGCAGCTCGATGATCTGCGGGTTGATGACCGGCTCGAGCTCCGCGTAGTCGTACGGAAGCTCCGGGAGCGTGTACACCGCCATGTCCACCATCCTCCGATGTTATTGCAACCGATGTGCAACTGCACGCTAACAGCATTAAGGGGTTTGGTGATCAGGCGTTGGTCCTGGGTCGTGGGCGGTCCGAGCGGGGCGAGCCTTCGCGGCGAGGCCGAGGGCGCCGCGGGCGGGGAGCTGGTCGGCGGTGCCGCCTCCGAAGGTCGAGCCGGAGATGCCCCGCCGCAGGATCCCCGCCGCGTGCGCCCACGCACCACCCGTGGGCCGGGTCCTCGTACGTGGTGGCCGGCTACTTGGTTCCGACCGTTCGCAGCACCGTCAGGATGAGGGTCCGGGCCGTCTCCGCCGTCTCGCGCAAGGACACGTGTTCGCGGTCGCTGTGGGCCACCGCGATGTCGCCGGGGCCGTACTGGAGGGTCGGGATGCCGGCGCCGGTGTAATGGCGCAGGTCGCTGCCGTACGTCGCCCCGCGCAGCCTCGGCCGGGGCGGCCCGTCGCGTCGGCGTGCGCGTCCCGCACGACGTCCGGCAGCGGGTGGCCCTCGGGCAGCCGGCCGCTCGCGAACTGGCCGCCCGGCCAGGTCACCGTCGCCGGGTGGTCGCGCAGCCAGGGGTCCGCGGCGCAGGCCCGCGCGACGTGCTCTTCCAGCGCCGTGCGCGCGTCTTCCGGGTCCTCGTCCAGGCGTACGCCGAGCCTGCCCTCCGCGACCAGCAGATCGGGCACGCTGCTCGCCCAGTCCCCGGCGCGTACGGTGCCGACCGACAGGGCGTACGGGATCGGGTACTCGGCGAGCAGCGGGTCCGGGGCCTGGTTCCGTTCCGTCTCCAGGGCGGTGAGCGCCCTGTGCAGGGGAGGTAGGCGTCGACGGCGCTGACGCCCTGCTCGCGTGAGCTGCCGTGTGCCGCCTTGCCGGGGACGGCGATACGGAAGGTGAGCGCGCCCGCGTTCGCCGTGATCAGGGTGCCGGAGGTGGGTTCGGCGATGACGCAGGCGTCGCCCCGGTGGCCGCGGCGCAGGGTGGCGAAGGCGCCGAGGCCGCCGTCCTCCTCGCCCACGACGAAGTGTGCGGCGACCCGGCCGCGCAGGCGTATGCCTGCGGTGCGTATCGCGGCGAGGGCGGCGAGGTGGGCCGCGAGGCCTGCCTTCATGTCGCAGGCGCCGCGTCCGTGGACGAGGTCTCCGGTGACCCGGGGACGAACGGGTCCCCGTTCCACGCGGTCGGGTCGCCCGGCGGTACGACGTCGACGTGGCCCTGGAGGATGAGGGTGGGGCCGTCGCCGCCGTCGGGGGTGGTGCCGACCAGGCCCCAGGCCTCGTCCCGGGGGCCTCCGTGCCGGGGAAGCCGGGGGCGGTGCGGAGGTCCGGGAGGTCCAGTTGCCACAGGTCGGTGTCCATGCCCAGCCATTCCAGGCGGCCGGCGAGCTGGTGCTGGAGTTCTGATTCGGCGGGGGTGCCGGTGACGCTGGGGACGGTTATCAGCTCGAGGAGGGTGCGGGTCAGGGATTCCTCGTCCAGTGCCGTGAGTGCGGCGGCTTCCTCGTCTGTCAGCACGGTGGCCTTTCGTCGGGCGGTGGGTACGGGATCTTTGCGTGCCCGTAGTCATCCTGCGCAGCTTGCTGTGGGGGTATGCGTTGGGGGAGCGGAGGGACGGGTGTCAGCCGCCGCCCACCGTGAAGCCCGTCACCGTTCCCCCGCCCTCGCGCGGGAACGCGTACGGGGCGCCGGCGTGGGAGAGGGCTACCTCGCGGACGATGGAGAGGCCCAGGCCCGAGCCCGGCAGGGAGCGGGCGTCGGCGGCTCGGTAGAAGCGGTCGAAGATGCGGGTCAGATCGTCGGCGGCGATCCCCGGGCCCCGGTCCCGTACCTCCACCCGTACCGTGCCCGGACGCGCCGGGCCCGCCACCCGGATCTCCACCGGGGCCCGGCCCTCCCGGTCGAATTTGACGGCGTTCTCCACCAGGTTGGACAGCGCACGCGTCAGCATTGCCGGCCGCCCGTCGGTCGTCGTGTCGCCGCTCACCTCCACCACGATCTCCCGCCCGGTACGCCGCCGGGCCAGCGCCGCCACCTCCTCGGCGACGTCTCGCGAGGTCGACCCGCTGCGGCGGCTCGGTGTCGGACTGGCCGGCGGCGAGTTCGACGAGCTCGTTGACGAGGTCGGTCAGTTCGCGGGCCTCCTGCGTGAGATCGGCGACGAGTTCCTCGCGGGTGCCGGGCGGCAGCTCGTCGATGCGGCGCAGCAGCGAGATGTTGGTACGCAGCGAGGTCAGCGGCGTACGGAGTTCATGGCCCGCGTCCTGGACCAGCCGGCGCTGGTCCTCCTCGGACTGGGCGAGCCGGCCCAGCATCCGGTCGAAGGCGCGGCCGAGGCGCCCCACCTCGTCGTACCCGGCGACGGGCACCTGGATGCCGAGCCGCCGGGTCCGGGCGACGGCCTCGGCGGTGTTGGTGAGGACGACGAGACGGCGGGTGATGCGCCGGGCCAGCCACCAGCCGAACAGCCCCGTCCCGACCACCACCGCCGCCATCAGGATCAGCGTGCGCCGCTGCAGGGCCCGCAGCAGGTCCTCGGTGTCGCTGAACTCCTGCGCGACCTGCACCGCGCCCCGGCCGCCGCCGAGCGCGACGGTGGCGACGCGGTAGACGTCGTCGCCGACGTCCACGCCCGCGTGCACGACCACCCGCCCGGCGGTGGCGGCGCCCGCGACCCGCCGGTCGGCGTCGACCACCGGCAGCCCCGGATCACCGGGGTCGAGGACACCGCCGTCCGGCCCCAGCACCTGCACGTCCGTCCGCGCGGGCCGCACCAGGTCGTGGCCGGGGGCGGCGGAGGAGAAGTCGAGCGGAGACATCCGGTTCTCCCGGACCTCGTCCCGCAGATCCTGCACGACCTCGTCGAACACGGACTGCTGGTCCACCCGCACCAGCCGGGCGGCCGCGTTGTACGACAGGATCCCGACCAGCACCGTGATGGTGGCCGTGACCGCCGCGAACGCCACCGCGAAGGTGGTGCCCAGGGACAGCAGCCGCAGCCGGCGGCGGGAGACCGGCCGTCCGTACGACACTCAGCCCTCCCGCAGCACGTAACCCACCCCGCGCACCGTGTGGATCAGCTGCGGCGCGCCCGGCTCGTCGAGCTTACGGCGCAGATAGCCGACGTAGACGGCGAGGTTCTTGGAGCCGGGGCCGAAGTCGTAGCCCCAGATGCGGTCGTAGATCGTGGAGTGGTCGAGGACGATGCCGGCGTGCCTGATCAGCAGCTCCAGCAGCTCGAACTCGGTGCGGGTCAGCTCCAGTTCGCGCGCCCCCGCCAGGCACGGCGGGCCTGCGGGTCCATCCGCAGCCCGGCCGCCCCGACGAACCGCCCGGAGGGGTCCGGCCTCGGCTCCTCCACCGGCTCGGGGCGGCCGGGGCCGCGCGGCGCAGCAGGGCGCGCAGCCGGGCGAAGACCTCCTCGACGTCGAACGGCTTGACAACGTAGTCGTCGGCGCCCGCGTCCAGTCCGGCGATCCGGTCGGCCGTCTCCACCAGCGCCGTCAGCATCAGCACGGGGTGCTGTCGCCCTCGGCGCGCAGCACCCGGCACACCTGGAGCCCGTCGATGCCGGGCATCATCACGTCCAGCACCAGGATGTCGGGCCGGCTGCGGTGGGCCTGCGCGAGCGCGTCGACGCCGTCGGCGACGGCCGTGACCTGGTAACCCTCCAGGGTGAGGGCCCGCTCCAGGGCGTTGCGGATCGCGCGGTCGTCTTCGGCGAGGAGAACGGTGTGCGGCACGCCGCACAGTCTGCCAAGCCGTGTCCCTCGCCGGTCGCGGGGGACGGGATCGGGGGTGCTTCTTACTCCGCTCTCACCTGGTGGGCGTGGGCCGTGCGGTCCGTTCTTGGGCCGTGCGGTCCGTTCGTGGCCCGTGGGGTGCGTTCGTGGCCCGTGCGGTCTCGTTCGGGGCCGTGCGGTCTCGTTCGGGGCCGTCCGGTCCGTCCGGGGCCCATCCGGTCCGTCCGAGGCCGTCCGAGCCCGTCCGGGGCCGTCCGAGCCCGTTCGGGGCCGTCCGAGCCCGCGCGTGGCCCGTCCGGTCCCGTTCGCCACGGTTCGCCGTACGTGGCCAGCGCGGGCGGGAGGGGCTTCAGCTGGGGAGGGGTCGCCCCCGCCGCCCCTTCCCGTCCCGTTCCTGGGGGCTCCGCCCCCGTTCGCGCAGTTCCCCGCGCCCCTTTACGCGCGCCCTTTACGCGCGCCCCTCAGCCCGTCGGACGTAGGGCCGCCAGGCGTTCCTCGAACGGGGTGACCTCCTCGAAGGAGTCCCGCCGGGGCTGTGGGCGGGCCGTGGACAGGCCTGCCATCAGCGCCGCAAGCTCCCCGCCGCGCGGTCGATACGGCCGTCCAGGCCCTCCGCGCCCCAGTCCTCCGAGGCGGCGAAGACGCCGGTCGGGACGACGACGGCCCGCAGGTAGGAGAAGAGCGGCCGGAGCGCGTGGTCCAGGACCAGGAGTGCCGGGCCGTGCCGCCGGTCGCCGCGATCAGCACCGGCTTCCCGGCGAGCACGTCGGGGTCGCTGACGCTCAGCGCGTCGAAGAACGACTTGAACAGCCCGCTGTACGACGCCGAGAACACCGGCGTGACCACGATCAGCCCGTCGGCCCCGGCCACCGCGTCGAACGCGGCGGCCAGCCCACCGGCCGGGAATCCGTTGGTGAAGGTGTGCGCGATCTCCACCGCGAGATCCCGCAGCTCGATCACCTGGACGTCCGCCGGTCCGGGTTCCGGCGCGGTCGCGGCCGGGGCGGCGACCGCGGCCAGGCGGTCACCGAGCAGCCGGGTGGAGGACGGGACGCTCAGCCCCGCCGACACGACGACGAGCTTCATGCGCCGACTCCTTCCTTCTTCTTCGCGGCGGCCAGCAGCGAGGCGTGGACGGGCGCGTCCGGCACGTCCGCTGGGCGGTTCTTCGCGAACTCCTTCCGCAGCACCGGCACGACCTCCTCGCCCAGCAGGTCGAGCTGCTCCAGCACCGTCTTCAGGGGCAGTCCGGCGTGGTCCATCAGGAAAAGCTGGCGCTGGTAGTCACCGGCGTACTCGCGGAACGACAGCGTCTTCTCGATGACCTGCTGCGGGGATCCCACCGTCAGCGGGGTCTGCTGGGTGAACTCCTCCAGCGACGGCCCGTGCCCGTAGACCGGCGCGACGTCGAAGTACGGGCGGAACTCACGCACCGCGTCCTGCGAGTTCTTCCGCATGAACACCTGCCCGCCGAGCCCGACGATCGCCTGCTCGGGGGTGCCGTGCCCGTAGTGGGCGTAGCGGGCCCGGTACAGCTCGACCATGCGCTTGGTGTGGTCGGCCGGCCAGAAGATGTTGTTGTGGAAGAAGCCGTCGCCGTAGTACGCGGCCTGCTCGGCGATCTCCGGCGAGCGGATCGAGCCGTGCCAGACGAACGGCGGTACGCCGTCCAGCGGGCGGGGCGTGGAGGTGAAGCCCTGCAACGGGGTGCGGAACTTGCCCTCCCAGTCGACGACGTCCTCGCGCCACAGCCGGTGCAGCAGCGCGTAGTTCTCGACGGCGAGGTTGATGCCCTGGCGGATGTCCTGCCCGAACCAGGGGTAGACCGGGCCGGTGTTCCCGCGCCCCATCATCACGTCCACCCGGCCGTCGGCCAGCTGCTGGAGCATCGCGAAGTCCTCGGCGATCTTCACCGGGTCGTTCGTGGTGATCAGGGTGGTCGAGGTGGAGAGGACCAGCCGCTCGGTGCGGGCCGCGATGTAGCCGAGCATGGTGGTCGGCGAGGACGGCACGAACGGCGGGTTGTGGTGCTCGCCGGTGGCGAAGACGTCCAGGCCCACCTCCTCGGCCTTCAGCGCGATGGCGACCATGGCCTTGATGCGCTCACGCTCGGTCGGCGTACGCCCCGTGGTCGGGTCGGGCGTGACATCCCCGACGCTGAAGATCCCGAACTGCATCCCGCTCACCCTCCAGGTGGTTGACGGTTCAACTATACCCCTGGAACGGTTCACCCGGCCGGACTATTCCACCCACCCCGCCCTACCCCTCCGCGAACCCCGCCCGCAGCCGCGTCGCCGACCCCGTCGTCAGCCCCGTCAGCTCCGCGACCCGGCCCGTCGTCACCGGGCCGCCCTCCAGCGTCAGCAGATTCAGACACTGCACATCGGTCGGATGCAGCCCCAGATGATCGGCCGGCGCCTGATGGAACAGCGCGTACGCCGCCACGTACCGCCGCGACACCACGCCCAGCTCCGCCGGCAGCCCGGCCCGCGCACCGCCCGCCATCCGCGGCTCCTCTCCACTGCGCGCATGTATCCCACCCCGGCCCGGCGGCAGGCGCCGTCCATCAGGTGACAGGCGGAATGCGAAGCTGCCCCCATGCCGATCCTGCGCTCCGCCACCCTGTTCGTCCTCGCCGCCGTACTCGAGATCGGCGGCGCCTGGCTGGTCTGGCAGGGCATCCGGGAGAGCCGCGGCTGGATGTGGGCGGCCGGCGGCGTCCTCGCCCTCGGCGCGTACGGCTTCGTCGCCACCTTCCAGCCCGACGCCCACTTCGGCCGCGTCCTCGCCGCGTACGGCGGCGTCTTCGTCGCCGGCTCCCTGCTCTGGGGCGCGGTCGCCGACGGCTACCGCCCCGACCGCTGGGACATCACCGGCGCCCTCGTCTGCCTCACCGGCATGGCCCTGATCATGTGGGCCCCGCGCAACGGCTGACACGCCCGCCGGTCACCCGGCCGGCCCCGCTTATGCTGGCCGCGACCGCACCCGCACGCACCGCCCGAGGAGCAGATCATGGCCACCGCCGTACCGCCCGCCGCGTCCCGTATCGCCGTCGTCACGGGTGCGAGCAGCGGAATCGGCGCCGCCACCGCCCGCCGCCTCGCCGCAGCCGGCTACCGCGTCGTCCTCACCGCCCGCCGCAAGGACCGTATCGAGGCCCTCGCCGAGGAGATCGGCGCCGCCGGCCACGCGGCCACCGCCTACCCCTCGACGTCACCGACCGCGCCGCCGTCGACGAGTTCGCCACCGCCTTCAAGACCATCGGCGTCCTCGTCAACAACGCCGGCGGAGCACTCGGCGCGGACCCCGTCGCCACCGGCGACCCGCAGCAGTGGCGCACGATGTACGAGACGAACGTCCTCGGCACCCTCAACCTCACCCAGGCCCTCCTCCCCAAGCTGGACGCGAGCGGCGACGGCACGATCGTGATCGTCTCCTCCACCGCCGGCCACGCCACCTACGAGGGCGGCGGGGCTACGTCGCCGCCAAGCACGGCGCCCACGTCCTCGCCGAGACCCTGCGCCTGGAGATCGTCGGCCGCCCGGTGCGCGTCATCGAGATCGCGCCCGGCATGGTGAAGACCGACGAGTTCGCCCTCACCCGCTTCGGCGGCGACACGGAGAAGGCCGCCAAGGTCTACCAGGGCGTCGCCGAACCCTCACCGCCGACGACGTCGCCGACACCATCACCTGGGCGGTCACCCGCCCGCCCCACGTCAACATCGACCTGATGGTCGTCCGCCCCCGCGCCCAGGCCTCCAACACCAAGGTCCACCGGGAGCCCTGATGCCCGCCGACGAGACCGAACAGCGCCGCCTCGCCCTGGAAAAGAAACGCGAACGCTACGTCTGGTACTACCTCGCCTACTTCTTCTTCGGCATCCACATCGTCGCCTTCGTCATGATCTACGCGGTCATGCACGCGAAGTAGCGAACTCCCGTGAGGGGCACTCCACTTGACGCCCTGCCGTCGCGTCAGCCCTTCACGCAGACGACCTGCTTCAGCTTCGCGACGACCTCGACGAGGTCCCGCTGCTGGTCGATGACCTGCTCGATCGGCTTGTAGGCGCCCGGGATCTCGTCCACGACGCCGGAGTCCTTACGGCACTCCACGCCCCGCGTCTGCTCCTCCAGGTCCTTCGTCGAGAAGCGCCGCTTCGCCGCGTTGCGACTCATCCGCCGACCCGCGCCGTGCGACGCCGAGTTGAAGGACGCGGCGTTCCCGAGACCCTTGACGATGTACGAACCCGTGCCCATGGAGCCCGGGATGATCCCGTACTCGCCGGAACCCGCGCGGATCGCGCCCTTGCGCGTCACCAGCAGGTCCATGCCCTCGTAGCGCTCCTCGGCCACGTAGTTGTGGTGCGCGCTGATCTCATGCTCGAAGACCGGCTTGGCCTTCTTGAACTCCTTGCGGATCACGTCCTTCAGGAGCGCCATCATGACCGAGCGGTTGCGCTTCGCGTACTCCTGCGCCCAGAACAGGTCGTTGCGGTACGCCGCCATCTGCGGGGTGTCCGCGATGAAGACGGCGAGGTCGCGGTCGACCAGGCCCTGGTTGTGCGAGAGCTTCTGGGCTATGCCGATGTGGTGCTCGGCCAACTCCTTGCCGATGTTGCGGGAACCCGAGTGCAGCATCAGCCAGACGGAACCCTCCGTATCAGTACAAACTTCAACGAAATGATTCCCCGAGCCCAGCGTCCCCATCTGCCTCGTCGCCCGCTCCTCCCGGAACTTCACCGCGTCGGCGACCCCGCCGAAACAGGACCAGAAGTCGTCCCAGCCCGCGGTCGCGAAGGCGTGGAAGCGGGTCGGGTCGACCGGGTCGTCGTGCATGCCGCGGCCGACCGGGATCGCCTGCTCGATCTTCGAGCGGAGGCGGGACAGGTCGCCCGGGAGGTCGTTGGCCGTCAGGGACGTCTTCACCGCGGACATGCCGCAGCCGATGTCCACGCCCACCGCCGCCGGGCACACCGCACCCCGCATCGCGATGACCGAGCCGACCGTGGCGCCCTTGCCGTAGTGCACGTCCGGCATGACCGCCAGGCCCTTGATCCACGGCAGGGTGGCGACATTGCGCAGCTGCTGGAGCGCGCCCTCCTCCACCGTCGCCGGGTCCGTCCACATCCGGATCGGCACCTTCGCACCCGGCAGTTCCACATACGACATAACGTCCCCATCCCCCGTAAACCATCAGAAGTCATGAACCGCAATACCGGCGCCGAGGTCGCTGAAAAGGGATGACGGACCGGCGTCCACGGCAGTGCGTGCGATACACATTGTCTGCAGGGCACGCCCCGTGCGGCAAGCGATTAACCAGCGGGGACACTGGTACGACCCGGCGGGCACCGGCCCGCGCCCCACCGTCGAGAGGAACCCGAACGTGCAGCGCAAGGCGTACGGATCCGGCGTCGCCGCGCTCCTGGCGGCCGTCCTGGCCGGCTGCACCGGCAGCCCGGACGACGGCAGCCGGTCGGACGACTCCAACCCGGGAAGCGCCGGTACGGCCCCGCAGGCGGCCCAGCCCGGCCGGTACGCCACGCTGCCCGAGCCGTGTGGTGTGGTCGGCGACGCGACACTCGACCAACTCCTCCCCGGCATCGGGCAGATGACCGACCTGGACAAGCGCGAGAAGGCATACGCGGGCGCGGCGACGCTGACCTACGACACCGACCGCAAGGTGGGCTGCCGTTGGAAGGTGGAGTCGGCGGAGGCGACCGACCATCTGCTGGTCGACTTCGAGCGGGTCGTCTCCTACGACAACGCGGTCAGCGACGACGCCCAGGCCGGGGAACTCTTCGCCGCGAAGCAGTCGGCGGCCCGGCTGCCGGAACCGGTGGTGACGTCCACGGAGTCCGGTACGCCGTCCACCGACCCTTCCACCGACCCTTCCGCCGACCCGAGTTCGACGGGTTCCGCGTCGCCGGACGCCGTCTCGCCGGACCCCGCCTCGCCGTCCGCTCCGCCGACCGATCTCCAGCCGCGGCTGCTGGAGGAACTGGGCGACGAGGCGTTCCTGGACGACGAGCTGGACAGCTCCGGTTCGACCGCTCAGCAGCGCACGGTGACTGTGGCGTTCCGCACGTCCAATGTGATCGTGACGATCGAGTACGCGGAGCAGCCGGTGTCCGTCGGTGTCGTCCCGGACAGCAAGGAACTGCAGGACAGGGCAAGGAAACTGGCGGCCGAGCTGGCCGACTCGCTGGGCGGCTGAGCCCGGTTCACGGCTCCTTCGCCTCCGCTCGCAAAGCGCCCGAAGGTGGACCGCCCGGGTGGCTCACCGCGTACGGTGACCCCTCGGACCCGTTCCGACCGCAGGGAACACGAGCGTCATGAGTGAAGGAACCATGCAGCGACGAGTACAGCGAGACCCGCGTAACAAGCAGGCGAAGCGATTCACCCGCGTCCTTGTCTGCGCGGTCGCCGTCCCCTGGTCGCCGCCGGCTGCTCCTCGGACTCGGACTCCGGCTCCGGCGAGGGCAAGGACACGGCGGCTTCCGCCTCGAAGTCGGCGAGCCCGTCCCCGACGGTCGAGGCGGCGGCGTACAGCACGCTTCCGGAGCCGTGCGCGGTGCTGTCCGAGAAGATCCTGGACGATCTGGTGCCGGAGGCGAAGAAGGGCAAGGAGGGGTCCTCGGACGACGTCTCCACCCGGGGCAGTTGCTCCTGGAACAGCCTGGACAACAACGGGGTGAACGGTTCGCAGTTCCGCTGGCTGAACGTGTCGCTGCTGCGCTTCGAGTCGGACACCACGCGTGGTGCGGGCGACAAGCTCGCCGAGAAGTACTACGACAAGCAGGTGCGGGACGCCCAGTCGGCCGAGGACGCGAAGAACTCCCAGGCGGAGCCGGTGAGCGGGACCGGCGACGAGGCGACGGCGGTGCGGTACGACCTGAAGAAGAAGGAAGGCACCTTCAAGCAGCACACGGTCGTGGCCCGCGTGGAGAACGTGGTCGTCACCGTCGACTACAACGGTGCCGGTCTCGCCGGTGACAAGACGCCTTCCGCGGACGATCTGATGAAGGACGCGCAGAAGGCGGCGAAGGAGGCGGTGGCCTCGGTGACGAAGGCGAACGGCCCGGACGCGGAGCCGTCGGACTCGGCCTCGGAGCCGGCCGCCGCGAAGCCTTCGGCGTCCGCCTCGGAGGAGTCGGCCAAGAGCTGACCCGGCTCGAACCGGCACCGGCCACCCGTCCTCCGCACACATGTGCCACTCTGTTGCGCGCAACAACAGGCACTGGGAGGAGTACGGGTGGCCGCGCCACTAGAGCTGACCCGGACGCATCGCGTTCTCATCGGCATGGTCGTCTTCGGTGCCGTCATCATCGCCGGCATCGGGTTCGCGGGTTCGTACGCGGCGGTGCGGGAACTGGCGCTGAAGAAGGGCTTCGGGAACTTCAGTTACGTCTTCCCGATCGGCATCGACGCGGGTATCTGCGTACTGCTGGCCCTGGATCTGCTGCTGACCTGGATCCGCATCCCGTTCCCGCTGCTGCGGCAGACGGCGTGGCTGCTGACGGCGGCGACGATCGCGTTCAACGGCGCGGCGGCGTGGCCGGACCCGCTGGGTGTGGGCATGCACGGTGTCATCCCGATCCTGTTCGTGGTGTCGGTGGAGGCAGCCCGGCACGCGATCGGCCGGATCGCCGACATCACCGCGGACAAGCACATGGAGGGCGTCCGGCTGACCCGCTGGCTCCTGTCACCGGTGCCGACGTTCCTGCTGTGGCGCCGGATGAAGCTGTGGGAGCTGCGCTCCTACGAGCAGGTGATCAAGCTGGAGCAGGAGCGTCTGGTGTACCAGGCCCGTCTCCGTTCCCGTTTCGGCCGCGCCTGGCGCCGCAAGGCCCCGGTCGAGTCCCTGATGCCGCTGCGTCTCGCGAAGTACGGTGTCCCGCTGGCCGAGACGGCCCCGTCGGGCCTGGCGGCGGCGGGCATCGAACCGGCCCTGATACCCCCGCCCCGGAGCTGCCCGCACCCGCGGGCGACCACGCCGACACGGCTGTGGGCGGTCGTGCCGCCGGCGCGGCGCGGGTGGGCACCGGTGGGGGTTCCGCCCAGCCCGTTCAGGCGTTGGGGGAGGCGCCGCAGAGCGAGCAGCGGCTGCAACTCGAGCGCCATCAGCCCCCGGGCCCCCGAACGGCACGACCCCGGACCAGAACCAGTGGCTGCACGCCGGGGACCCCGCAAGGTCGCGTACCAGGGCGGCTACGACCCCACGTACGACCCCGACGAGGAGTACGCCCGCTGGTACGCGGAGCAGCAGCAGGCGGAGCAGTACCAGGACCAGTACCAGGAGGAGCCGCCTCTCCAGGAGCCCTCTCCGGAGGAGACCGGCAGCTTCCCCATCCCCGTCGTCCCCGGCGGCCGCACCCGTGAGCTGGGTGAGGGCGGCGGCACTCCCGATCCGGACGAGGAGGCGTACTACCAGGTGTTCCGTCAGTCGATAGACGGCAGCTACCCCACGCCCCGCGTCCTGGGCGACAACATCCAGGCGACCTACGGCATGTCGCTGAACCCGGGCGACCTGAAGTCGCTCGCGGAACGTTTCCAGGCCCGCCACATGGCGGAACTGGAGGAGGACCACATCGCCTGAGAGCGGGTACGGCGGAGGGGGCGCCCGGTACGACACCGGACGCCCCCTCCGCCGTAGGCAGGACCTGGAGGTCTACTCCCCGAGCAGTCCCCGCACCCGCTCCTGCCCCACCGCCAGCAGCAGCGTGGGCAGGCGCGGACCCGTGTCCCGCCCGACCAGCAGCTGGTACAGCAGCGCGAAGAACGACCGCTGGGCGGTCTTGATCTCCGCCGGCAGTTCCTTGGGCGTGGCGTCGGCGGGGAAGCCCGCCTGGACCTTGGGGACGCCGTAGACGAGGTGGGTGAGCCCGTCGAGGGACCAGTTGGCGGCGAGTCCGTCGAGGAGGAGGCGCAGTGACTGCTGTCCCCGCTCGTCGAGCGACTTCAGCAGTTCGGCGTCGGGCTCGGCGCGGACGATGGTGCGCTGGTCGGCGGGGACCTGGGTGTTGATCCAGGCCTCGGCCTTGTCGTAGCGGGGGCGGGCCTCGTCGAGGGAGCCGAGCGGGTTCGCCGGGTCGAGGTCGCTCAGGATGCGCAGCGCCTGGTCGGCGTGGCCGGCGGTGATGTCGGCGACCGAGGCGAGCGTGCGGTACGGCAGTGGCCTCGGCGTGCCGGGCAGCTCACCGCCGGCCGTGCGTACGGCGCGGGAGTGGGCGGCGGCGTCGGCGGGCAGGGCGGAGCCGTCGGCGACCTTGGCGTCGAGGCGGTCCCACTCGTCGTAGAGGCGCTGGATCTCCTGGTCGAAGGCGATCTTGAAGGACTGGTTGGGGCGGCGGCGGGCGTAGAGCCAGCGCAGCAGCTGCGGTTCCATGATCTTCAGGGCGTCGGCCGGGGTGGGCACGCCGCCCTTCGACGAGGACATCTTCGCCATGCCGCTGATGCCGACGAACGCGTACATCGGTCCGATCGGCTGCTTGCCGCCGAAGATGCCGACGATCTGGCCGCCGACCTGGAACGACGAACCGGGCGAGGAGTGGTCGACGCCGCTGGGCTCGAACATGACGCCTTCGTAGGCCCAGCGCATGGGCCAGTCGACCTTCCAGACCAGCTTGCCGCGGTTGAACTCGCTGAGCCGGACGGTCTCCGAGAAGCCGCAGGCCGTGCAGGCGTAGGTCAGCTCGGTGGAGTCGTCGTCGTAGGCGGTGACCGTGGTGAGGTCCTTCTCGCAGTTGCCGCAGAACGGCTTGTACGGGAAGTAGCCGGCGGAGCCGGAGCCGCCGTCGTCCTCGGCGGCGGCGCCGGAGCCCTCGGCGGCCTCCAGCTCGGCCTCGTCGACCTGCTTCTGCTGCTGCTTCTTCGCCGGGGCCTTCTTGGTGCGGTACTGCTCGAGGATGGCGTCGATGTCCCGCCGGTGCTTCATGGCGTGCAGGATCTGCTCGCGGTAGACACCGGAGGTGTACTGCTCGGTCTGGCTGATGCCGTCGAACTCGACGCCCATCTCGGCGAGCGATTCGACCATCGCGGCCTTGAAGTGCTCGGCCCAGTTCGGATGGGGGAGCCCTCCGGGGCGGGGACGGAGGTCAGGGGCTTGCCGATGTGCCCGGCCCAGGTCTCGTCGACGCCGGGGACTCCGGCCGGGACCTTGCGGTAGCGGTCGTAGTCGTCCCAGGAGATCAGGTGCCGGACCTGGTGGCCGCGGCGGCGGATCTCGTCGGCGACGAGGTGGGGGTCATGACCTCGCGGAGGTTGCCGAGGTGGATGGGGCCGGACGGGGACAGCCCGGACGCGACGACGACCGGTTTGCCAGGGGCACGACGCTCCGACTCGGCGATGACCTCGTCCGCGAAACGGGAGACCCAGTCGGTGGTCTCTGTGCTCTGAGCCACGATCGGCACGTCCTTCTTTCTGCTCGAGCAGCCGATACGGTCGCACGGCTGACCGCCCCATTCTCCCAGCAACGACGGCAACGACGAAAACCCCTTTTCACCAGCGCCCTGAAGGGGCACGGGCCATACCAACACGGGGCACGACCAGCACCCCGAAGGGGCACGGGCCATATCACCATGCGGCTCCGCCGCGCGGGCACGACCAGCCCCTGAAGGGGCGCGGGGAACTGCGCGACCAGCCCCCACCGACCCGCGCGCAAAAGAAAACCGCTTCACCCCCGTGGGATACTGACCGTGTCTATCTGAACCCACGAGGAGAACGGCACCCACCCCTATGGCCTCGGTCACATCGCTCACCGATCTCGTCAACCAGCAGCTGACGTCCGCCCTCCCGGCCACCCAGCCGGAAGCCGACCCCTGCTGCGACGAAGCGACCGGGCGGACTTCCAGGCCAACGGCATCCTCGCGCTGGCCAAGAAGGCGAAGGCGAACCCGCGGGAGCTGGCCACGCAGGTGGTCGGCAACATCGTCACCGGCGACCTGATCAAGGACGTCGAGGTCTCGGGCCCCGGCTTCCTCAACATCACCCTCGCCGACCGGGCGATCACCGAGAACCTCGCCGCACGGCTCGCCGACGGCGACCGCCTCGGCGTGCCGCTGAAGGCGGACGCGGGCATCACGGTCGTCGACTACGCCCAGCCGAACGTGGCGAAGGAGATGCACGTCGGCCATCTGCGGTCGGCGGTCATCGGCGACGCCCTGCGCGGCATGCTCGACTTCACCGGTGAGCGGACGATCGGCCGGCATCACATCGGCGACTGGGGCACCCAGTTCGGCATGCTCATCCAGTACCTGTTCGAGCACCCCGGCGAGCTGGCCCCGGCCGAGGACGTCGACGGCGAGCAGGCCATGTCGAACCTGAACCGGGTGTACAAGGCGTCGCGCGCGGTGTTCGACGCGGACGAGGAGTTCAAGGAGCGGGCCCGTAAGCGGGTCGTCGCCCTGCAGTCCGGTGACAAGGAGACGCTCGAGCTGTGGCAGCAGTTCGTGGACGAGTCGAAGGTCTACTTCTACTCCGTCTTCGACAAGCTCGACATGGAGATCCGCGACGAGGAGATCGTCGGCGAGTCCGCGTACAACGACGGTATGCCCGAGACGGCCCGGCTCCTGGAGGAGATGGGCGTCGCGGTGCGTTCCGAGGGCGCGCTGGTGGTGTTCTTCGACGAGATCCGCGGCAAGGACGACCAGCCGGTTCCGCTGATCGTGCAGAAGGCCGACGGCGGTTTCGGCTACGCGGCCTCCGACCTGACCGCGATCCGCGACCGGGTCCAGGGCCTGGACGCGACCACGCTGCTGTATGTCGTCGACGTGCGCCAGTCGCTGCACTTCAAGATGGTGTTCGAGACCGCACGCCGGGCCGGCTGGCTCGGTGACGACGTCACCGCGCACAACATGGCCTACGGCACGGTGCTCGGCGCGGACGGCAAGCCCTTCAAGACGCGTGAGGGCAAGACCGTACGGCTGGAGGATCTGCTGGACGAGGCGGTGCAGCGGGCGGCCGAGGTCGTACGGGAGAAGGCGCGCGATCTCACCGAGGACGAGATCCGGGAGCGGGCCACGCAGGTCGGTATCGGGGCCGTGAAGTACGCGGACCTGTCGACGTCGCCGAGCCGGGACTACAAGTTCGACCTGGACCAGATGGTCTCGCTCAACGGTGACACGTCCGTCTACCTGCAGTACGCGTACGCCCGTATCCAGTCCATCCTGCGCAAGGCCGACGAGCTCCGCCCCGCCGCGCACCCGGAGTTGGGGCTGCACGAGGCGGAGCGTGCGCTGGGACTGCACCTGGACGCCTTCGGGGACACGGTCTTCGAGGCGGCGGCGGAGTACGCGCCGCACAAGCTGGCGGCGTACCTGTACCAGTTGGCGTCGCTGTACACGTCGTTCTACGACAAGTGCCCGGTGCTGAAGGCGGAATCGCCGGAGCAGGTGGAGAACCGGCTGTTCCTGTGCGACCTCACGGCCCGCACGCTGCAGCGGGGCATGGCCCTGCTGGGGATCAGGACGCCCGAGCGGCTCTGAGCGCCCTGCTGGATACGGCACGCGGCCCGTCCTCTCCTCGGGGAGGACGGGCCGCGCCCGCTCGTGCGGTTTTCTCCGGCGTGGTCGGGGTGCCTCGCCGATCGTCGGGCCGATGTTCAACAACCTGACGTGCGGCCGGACTTGGTGGTGCCCGGTCCGCACGGTCGGTCATTCGAGCGTCGTGGTGCCCTCCGGGACCCACTCCTCCCCGCCCAGCGGGAACTCGTACGCCGGGCGCCCGTTGTTGCCGCTGGTGCGGAAGGGGCGCCCCTGGTCATCGACGGTGAGTGTGCCGCTGCGGGAGCCGCTCGACCACTCCAGTTCCAGGTACCAGCTGACGTCGTAGGCCGAGGCGTCGGCGGTGATGTAGTAGATCTCCGGGTCGGACGCGCTCACCTTGAACGGGAAGTCCCGGTGCCCGGCCTCCGGGGTGAGGGCCGGCCGGGCGGCGTCCAGGGCGACGGTGAAGGAACGGGTGGGTACGCCGCCGCCGCAGCCGACGCCGGGGTAGCCCATGGCGAAGTCGTTCCAGGCGAGCGGCGATCGCTTGCCCGCCACCCGCACGGTGAGCCCCTTCACGACCACCGTCTCGTCGCCGGTCCCCTGCACGGTGAGCCGCACGTACTGTTCGTCCGAGGAGACGGCCCCGAACGCGCCGATCCACGCGGGCGCGTCCTGCTCCGTGGGCGGCGGCTCCACCGCGCTCGCGGGCCTGTTGATCAGATACCGCTGCCCGCAGGGGCTCTCCCACGCATACGGGTCGGCCTGCACCGTCAGCGGTACGACGTCCGGGTCGCCGTCGTCGGCCTGGGTGCCGGGCGCGGTGGCCGGGGCACGGGGGCCTCCTTCTCCTTGGCGGAGGGGGACGCGGAGGACGGGGAGGACGGGGAGGCGGAGGGGAGGCGGAGGTGGACGGGGACGCGGTGGCGTCCTTGTCCCGGCCCGCCTCGGCGCCGAGGGTCGCGGCACCCGCCGGGCCCTTCCGGTCGCCCTCACCGCCGTCGCCGCCACCGTCCGGCAGCCCCAGAGCAAGCGTGACCCCGCCGAGCACGGCGGCGACGGCGATCCCGACGAGGGCGGCGGTACGGGCACGACGGCGGGGCCGGGTGCGGGCCCCACCGGGACCGGTGACCACGGGGACGTCGTCCTCGCTGATCCCGGCCACCGGGGTGTCCGCCCCTACCAGGGCCTCCGCTTCCAGGGTCTCCGCTTCAGGGGCTTCCGCTTCCGGGGCTTCCGCTTCCGGGGCTTGCGACCCCGAAGTCCCCGCCGCCGCCGGGGTTTCCGCCTCCGAAGTCCCCGCCACCGGGACTCCCGACTTCGAAGCCCCCGCCACCGGGACCCCCGCTTCCGAGGTTCCCGCCCCCGGCATGCCCGTCACCGAGGCTCCTGCCTCCGAGGACCCCGCCTCCGGGGCCTCGGAGGCCGGGGTTCCCGACCTCGGGGTCCCCGACTCCAAGGTGCCCTCCACCAAAGCTCCCGCACCAGGAGTCCCCGGGGGTTCCGCGTCCGAGGGGCCCGCCTCCCGGCCCTCCCCTCCGCGCGCTCCCCTCCGCGCGCTCGGCCTCCGCCCGCGCGGGTGTCCGCTGTCCGCCCGCCGAAGGGTCGCCGCCCGTTTCCCGCCCCCGGCCGCCGCGTCCTCCCCGGCCGGCCGGCCGGCGCCGACGCGCCCCCGGCCGCTGTGCCGTTGTCGGCCGCCGCCGCGTCCGCCGGTGCCCCCTTCCGCCCCCGTACCGCGTCCGCCAGCACCCAGCTCCGGTGCAGTTCGACCAGTTCCCCGGGGCCGGCCTTGCACAGCCGGGCCAGACGTTCCACCGGGGCGTAATCGGCCGGTACCGCGTCGCCGTTGCAGTAGCGGTGCAGAGTCGACGTACTCATGTGGAGCCGTCTGGCGAGCACTCCGTAGCTCAGCCCGGATCGTTCCTTCAGCGCCCTCAACCGCGCGGCGAACTCCGCCGCTGCCGTGTCCCGCGACACCGTTCCTCCCACCCCGTATCCCATTCCGCCGTTCCAGGGGTTGGTCGTTCCCCAGGTCAACAGCGGTTCAAGCGTTCCAGCGTCCCGGATCGTCCGTCCGGCCTGGCGGCCGGGACGAGTCACCGGACAAGCTCTGGTCATCCAAGCACGCCGCTCCCGGACACCGGACGAGCGGCAGTGCCGAACCCCCATCGACGTAAAGGAATTCGCCATGCGCAAGTCCCGCATCCGTCTGTTCGCCGCCACCGGTGCCGCCCTCGCCGCCCTCGCCCTCACCGCCTGCGAGGACGGCACGGGCACCGAGGACGAAGGCTCGGGCACCGGTACGTCCCAGCCGAGCGCGTCGGGGAGCACGGGCACACCGTCGGACTCCTCGAAGGAGGACACCACCCCGAACGGCGAGTCCCCGGCCGGCGGGAGCACGAACGGCGGAAACAAGGGCACCGGAGGCACCGGAGGCACCAACACCGGCACCGGCGGCAAGGACGACAACGCTCCGGAGAACCGCGTCTCCTGCCACGGCTCCAACACCACCGTCGACGCCCGCCCGGTCTCCCGTCCCGTCAACCACATGCTGATCACGGTCAAGAACTCGGGTTCCAAGACCTGCGATCTCACCTATTACCCGGTGCTCCGGTTCGACGAGATGCAGTGGGTGCCGCAGCCGATCGAGGCGTCGAAGCCGCAGGCCGTGGTCACCCTCGCGCCGGGCGAGACGGGGTACGCGGGTGTGCTGCTGTCGGCCGCCGACGGAAGCGGCGACGGAGGCAACACCGCCCGCAAGCTCACCGTCGCCTTCCAGGGCAGGACCCCGAACAGCGACGGCGGCCCGTCGGCCGTCCCGGCCTCCCGGCGGACGGCGTGTACTACGACAGCAGCATGGCGGTGACGTACTGGCAGCGGTCGATGGCCGACGCGCTCACCCACTGAGCCCGCTGAACCCGCTGAGCCTCCTGAAGCTACTGAGCTCCACCCAGCTTCTGGGCCACTTCGGTGGCCCAGTAGGTGAGGATGTTGCGCGCCCCGGCCCGCTTGATGCCGGTCAGCGCTTCGAGGATCGCCCGGTCCCGGTCGATCCAGCCCTTCTCGGCGGCGGCCTCGATCATCGAGTACTCACCGGAGATCTGGTACGCCACCACCGGCACGTCCACCGAGTCCGCGACCCGCGCGAGAATGTCCAGATAAGGCCCTGCCGGCTTCACCATCACCAGGTCCGCGCCCTCCTCCAGGTCGAGCGCGAGCTCGCGCATCGACTCACGGACGTTCGCCGGGTCCTGCTGGTACGTCTTGCGGTCGCCCTTGAGCGAGGAGCCGACGGCCTCGCGGAACGGGCCGTAGAAGGCGGAGGCGTACTTCGCGGTGTAGGCGAGGATCGCCACGTCCTCGCGGCCGATCTGGTCGAGGGCGTCACGGATGACGCCGATCTGCCCGTCCATCATCCCGCTGGGGCCGACGATGTGGGCGCCCGCGTCGGCCTGGACCTGGGCCATCTCGGCGTACCGCTCGAGGGTGGCGTCGTTGTCGACGCGGCCCCGCTCGTCGAGGACACCGCAGTGCCCGTGGTCGGTGGTCTCGTCGAGGCACAGGTCGGACATGACGAGCAGGTCGTCGCCGACCTCGGCCCGTACGTCGCGCAGGGCGACCTGGAGGATTCCGTCCGGGTCGGTGCCGGGTGTGCCGACGGCGTCCTTCCTGGCCTCCTCCGGCACGCCGAACAGCATGATCCCGGAGACCCCGGCCGCCACGGCCTCCGCCGCCGCCTTCTTCAGGCTGTCGCGGGTGTGCTGTACGACACCGGGCATGGCCTCGATCGGGACGGGTTCGCTCACGCCCTCGCGGACGAAGGCCGGGAGAATGAGGTCGGCGGGGTGCAGCCGGGTCTCGGCGACCATGCGCCGCATGGCGGGGGTGGTACGCAGACGCCGGGGCCGCGTGCCGGGAAAGGATCCGTACGTCGTCATACCACTACGCTACGCCCGCCCCTCCCATGCCTTTGCCGACGCGGAGTCGGCCCGTGCACACAGCGGGTATACGGTGCCCGCATCACACCTGAAAGGACCACACCATGCACAGCGCCGCCGTAACCGCCGAGGGTGACCTCATACGCTGGGTCGAGCTGCCCGGCCAGGACCCGGTCCGCGTCTATGTGCACGGACTGGGTGCCACCTCCCCGCCTACTTCGCCGCGACCGCCGTCCACCCGCTCCTCGCGGGTCACCGCTCGCTCCTGGTGGACCTGCTGGGTCACGGCCACAGTGACCGTCCCGTCTCGTTCGCCTACACCCTGGAGGACCACGCGGACGCGCTCGCCGCCGCGCTGCGGGCCGCCGGCGTCACGGGGCGGAGTTCGTGGCGCACAGCATGGGCGGCTCGGTCGCCGTCGTGCTCGCCGCCCGGCATCCGGAGCTGGTCTCCCGGCTCGTCCTGGTCGATGCCAACCTCGACCCGCTGCCCCGCGTGCCCGGCGCCCTGGGCAGCAGCGGTATCGCGGCGTTCACGGAGGAGGAGTTCGTGGCGGGCGGCTGGCGTGAGGTCCGTGACCGGGCGGGCGCGCCCTGGTGGTCGACGATGCGGCTGGCGGGCCTGGAGGCGCTCCACCGCAGCGCCTCCCACCTGGTCGACGGCACCCGGCCGACGATGCGTGAGCTGCTGCTCGACCTGCCCGTGCCGCGCTCGTTCCTGTTCCCCGAGGCGGACGCTCCGTTCCCCGGCACGGAGGGGCTGACGGCCGCGGGTGTGTCGGTCGTCCCGGTCCCCGACTGCGGGCACGCCATCATGCTGGACAATCCGGAGGCGTTCGCCCGAGCCGTGGCGCAGGCGCTGGCCCCGTAGGAAGGACTTCCGTGCCGCTTCGCTGTGCCGTGCTCGACGACTTCCAGAACGTCGCCACCACGATGGCCGACTGGAGCCCCTCCACGACCGCGTGGAGGTGACGTCCTTCACCGGGCACTTCACCGACGAGGACGAACTGGCCGCCGCGCTCGCGGACTTCGACATCGTGGTGACCCTGCGCGAGCGCGTCCCTTCCCCGCCTCCCTGCTGGACCGGCTCCCCGCCTGAAGCTGATCGTCGCCTCCGGCATGCGCAACTCGGTCATCGACCACGCGGCCGCCGAACGGGGCGGTGTCACGGTCTGCGGCACCCAGAGCTTCCCCACCCCGCCGGTGGAGCTGACCTGGGCGCTGCTGCTCGGACTCGCCCGGGGCCTCGTCACGGAGAACAACGCCCTGCGCGCGAACGGCCCTTGGCAGTCGACGGTCGGCGCGGACCTGCACGGCCGTTGCCTCGGCCTGCTCGGACTGGGCAAGATCGGCAGCAGGGTGGCGCGGGTGGGCCTCGCCTTCGGCATGGAAGTCACGGCGTGGAGCCCGCACCTCACCAAGGAGCGCACGGACGAGGTGGGCGTCGAACTGGCGTCCTCGAAGGCGAAGTTGATCCGCTCCGGCGACTTCGTCTCGCTCCACCTCGTACTGGGCGACACCACCCGGGGCATCCTGGGCGCCCCCGAACTGGCCCTGATGAAGCCGACCGCCCACCTGATCAACACCTCCCGCTCGGCCCTCGTCGACCAGGACGCACTACTCACCGCACTCCACGAGGGCCGTATCGCGGGCGCCGCCGTCGACGTCTTCGACACCGAGCCACTCCCCGCCGACCACCCGATGCGCACGGCACCGCGCCTCCTGGCGACCCCGCACCTCGGCTACGTCTCCGACCTCAACTACCGCACGTACTACACCCAGGCGGTCGAGAACATCGAGGCCTACCTGTCCGGCACCCCGATCCGCCGTCTCGGCTGAGGTCGCGGGGCGCTAGAATGTGCGCGTTGGCCTTCGGCGCCCCGACGGATGCGCTCGGAGGCTTTTTCATGCCTTCCGACACCTCCGAACCCACCACCACCTACCGCGCGTTGCTCGGCAACCGGGAGTTCGCCGGCCTGTACGTGAGTTTCACGCTCACGGTCGCCGCGAGCACCCTGTCCGGCTTCGCGCTCGGCACCCTGGTCGACGCACGCACCGGCTCCCCGTTCCTGACGGCCGTGAGCATGCACGGCGCCACCTTCGCGACCGTGCTCGGCGCGATGACGCTGATGTCGGTCGCGGACGGGAACCGCCCCCGCCGCACCCTCGTCGCGCTCCAGTGCGTCTCGCTGCTGGGCGTAGCCGCGCAGGCGATCCCCGGACTGCCGCTGGCCGTCCGCTTCGCCCTCCTCCTGGTGCTGGGCTTCTTCCAGTCCCTGGGGACCGGCACCCGTATGGGACTGCTCGCCGAGGTGGTGCCGGCCTCCGCGTACGTCCCGGCGCGTTCGCTGATGAACATCACCTCGGGCGGCACGGCCGTCCTCGGCTACGCGCTCGGCGCCGTACTGCTGCGGTACCTGAGCCCCCAGGGCGTCTTCGCCACCGCGGCCGCCCTGACCGGCGCCGGGCTGGTCGTGGTGGCGACGACCGTCCGGGAACGCTCGATCCGCCCGCCCCGCCGCCCCGGCCTGCGGCAGACGTGGACGACGAACACCGCGCTCCTCTCCCGCTCCGGCCCGCGTGCGCTGCTGCTGAACCTGTGGGTGCCCAACGGGCTGATCGTCGGCTGCGAGGCCCTGTTCATCTCGTACGCCCCCGGCCACGCCGGAATCCTCCTGGCCGCCGGCTCCGCGGGCATGCTCCTCGGCGACCTGACCGTCGGCCGGCTCCTCACCGCCGAACGGCGGCGCCGCTGCGCGTTCGCCCTGCGCCTGCTGCTCGCCGCCCCCTACCTGCTGTTCGTCCTCCACCCTCCCTGCCGGTGGCGACGGCCGCCGTGTTCGTGGCCAGTGCCGGTTTCGCCGCCACCCTCCCCTCCAGGAACGGCTCCTGGAACTGACCCCCGACCCGGTCCGCGGCCAGGTCCAGGGCGTCGAGTCGGCCGGCCGTATGACGTGGCAGGCATCGGCGCCGCACTCGCCGGCGGCATCGCCCAGCACCTCACCCCGCCACGGCGATCACCACGCTCGCCGCGGTCTCCGTCACCGTCACGGTCCTCTCCCGCCCCTTCGTGGCCCACACCCGAAGCGTCGTCCGGCCGGGGTTGTGCCAGCACCACCCCGGGGCCGGTGGCTGACCGGCTGCTCGCGGGATCACCGGATCCATACGCTTGTCTACATGTTGAAACGGACAGCACACGCAGTCATCGCCGGCGCTCTCGCCCTGGGCGTCACGGCCACCACGAGCGCGGTGGCCGCCCCGGCACACCCCGTGCGGCGGACGGCCCCTCGGTGGTGGGTACCGACAAAGGCGCCGTACGCGGCACGGTGACCGACATCGCGCGCGTCTTCCAGGGCATCCCCTACGCCGCCCCGCCCACCGGCCGGCACCGCTGGGCGCCCCCACGCCCGCCGCCCGGTGGCACGGTGCGCTGGACGCCACCGCGCCCGGCTCCGCCTGCCCCCAGACGGGCCTCGTGCCCCCGGCCGGACCCCACTCCGACGACGAGGACTGCCTCTCCGTCAACGTCACGACCCCGCGCACCGCCGCTGCCGGACGGCCCCGGCCCGTGATGGTGTACCTGCACGGCGGCGACCACACGGACGGCGCGGGCGCCATGCAGGACGCGCAGCGCCTCGCCGCCCGGGGTGACGTCGTCGTGGTGACGGTCAACCACCGCCTCGGCGCCCTGGGTTACCTGGCCCACCCGGAGCTGGAGAAGCACGGCGGCGAGTCCGGCAACTACGGCTTCCTCGACCAGCAGGCGGCCCTGCGCTGGGTGCAGCGCAACGCCACCGCCTTCGGCGGCGATCCCGACAACGTCACCCTCTTCGGCGAGTCCGCCGGCGGCCACAGCACCTGCGCCCACCTGGTGGCCCCGTCCTCGGCCGGTCTCTTCGACCGGGTCGTCCTGCAGAGCGCCCCGTGCACGTCCGGCACGGGCCGGCGGGACCGCGAGGACGCCCTGAAGAAGGGCGTCACCACCGCGGCCGGGATCGAGGAGAAGCCCGGTGTGGACGACTGGCGTACCGCGGCGCCCGAGCACCTGGTGAACCCGTTCGGCACGGGCCCCGAGTACGCGCCGGCCTACGGCGGCAAGCTGCTGCCCCGAACCCCTGAAGAGGCTTTCGCCACGGGGAAGTTCAACAAGGTCCCGGTCCTGCAGGGCATCAACCGCGACGAGTCCCGGGCCGGGATCTACGGCATGGAGACGACCAAAAAGGCCACCACCGGTGACCCGGACGCACGCATCGACGAAGCCGACTACCGCACCCACTTGGAGCAGACCTTCGGCGCGGACCGGGCCGACGTCATCGCCGCCCGCTACCCCGTCACCGCGTACGACGGTTCACCGGCCCTCGCCCTCGCCGCGGCCCTGACCGACGCCGAATGGGCCCGGCCGACCGTGGACACCGGCAAGGCGCTGTCCCGCCACGTGCCCACGTACACCTACGAGTTCGCCGAGAGGAGACCCCTGGTACGCGGACCCGGCCTACCAGAAGCCCTCCTTCCCCATGGGCGCCGCCCACACCTTCGAGCTTCCGTACCTCTTCGGGCTCGACGACTTCGAGCCGCTCACCCGGACGCAGCACCGCTTGTCCGACAGGATGATCGACATCTGGACCGGCTTCGCCCACAAGGGCCGGGCGCCCTGGAAGCCCACCACTCCGGCCGCCCCGAACACCCAGTCCCTCGCCTCGGGCCCGAACGGCATCCGCCCGGTGGACTTCGCCGCGAACCACCACTACGCCTTCTGGACCTCCCTGCGCTGAGCACGGGCCTGCGTCGAACACGGGCGGGGGCCGACTTCACGGCCCCCGCCCCGACGGCTTCTGGACCGGTCGGACCGGCCCCCGGAGTCCTCACCGAGGGCGTACGGACCCTCGGCCAGGCCCTAAGCGAGCCGACCCGGCGCTCCGTGTCACCGTCTCTCTCCATCTGTAACAGGGGTGTGTTAGCGGGTGGTCGGGCGAAACGGCGGCCGGACCGGACGACTCTTGGTGTGCAGAAACGCTCGCCTGGACCGACACACCGAGGAAAACATCATGCGCGTCAACAAGCTCACCCTCGCAGCCCTGGCCGTCGTCGCGGGCCTCTCTCTCACCGCCTGCCAGAACGACGACGCCGCCGACACGGGCCAGAGCGACTCGTCCGCCGCGTCCTCCTCTTCCTCCTCGCCCTCTTCGAACGACGGTTCGAGCTCGGGCGGCTCCGCCCAGGGAACCGCGGAGGACTCCGCCGGGGAGAACTCGGACCAGGAGCAGAGCGCGACCGGCAAGTGCCGCACCGACGAGCTGGAGGTCACGGCGCAGGACAGCACCATCGACGGCGACGAGGACGACACCGTCGCGGTGACGTTCACGAACGGCGGCGGCCGGGACTGCTCGATCGCGGGCTTCGCCGGTGTCGACCTGAAGACCAACTCGGGGACGGTGTCCGCGCAGCGCACGGGTGAGCCGGCCCCGCGACCGTCCTGAAGGACGGCGAGTCGGTCTCCTTCTCCATCTCCTACCCGGCCAACGACACGGGCGGCTCCGGCGTCCGCATCACCGGGCTCGTGGTGACCCCGCCGAACGAGACGAAGTCGGTCACCCTCGACTGGCCGGGCGCCGCATCGCTGCCCGTCACGGACGGCTCCGGCACCCCGGTGCGGGTCAGCCCGATCGGCAGCGCCGGCCAGGGCGGCTGACCCGCACCACCGGTACCGGAGTCACCGTCAGTGGATGGTGTACTCGCACAGGTGCTTGCCCTCGGCGCCGCCCTGGTCCTCGACGACCTTCTTCCCGTCGACGGTGATCGAGCAGGGGGCCGCCCCCAACTGACCGTTGGACAGCTTCACCGGCCCCGGAACGACGGACACCGTGATCCCGACCTTGCGCTCGGTGGGGTTCAAGGTCATCTCGTCCGTCTTCTTCCACGGCAGCGTGACCTGTTCGGTGCTGTTCGTGCCGAGGGTGTAGTAGACGCTGGACTTGCCCGCGCCGCCCACTTCGAGGGTGACCTCGTACGTCTTGTCCTCGCCCTCGGAGGCCGGCCCGGAGGACGAGGCAACCGTGCTCTCACCGGCACGCTCCTTCTCGTCACCGTCGTCGCTGCCGCCGCCGCACGCCGTCATCAGCCCGGCCGCCGCGATGAGCGCCGTCACGGTCGTTGCCCTGCGCATGTGTGTTCTCCCACGTGGTACGGATATGACCCGATGTGCGTCATGGGTCATACGAAGCATCGTATGCATGGCACCGACCGGCATCGCAGGGCGCCGGTGGGCCGCTCACCGGGCAAGGTCCGGCCTCCCGTACGCCTCCGGCCACTGACGCGGCGAACACACGTGATCCGTACCCGCGTTCAGGGGTACGGACCACGTCTCGGCGCTGCGCAGCAGGAGTTGTAGGAGGCGGCACGCTCCCCGCCGTTGGCCCAGACGTTTCAGCGCCCGTTCGCGTCGCGGTCGGCGAGGTGGCGCAGCGAGGACCGGGGAGTCGTAGTTGATGACGTCCTCGCCGTAGATGTTCGTGTCGTCGGCCCTCAGGTACTGGCCCGCCTTGGTGAACGTCTTCGGCCTCGCCACCCAGTCGGCCACGAGGCCGTGGTCCTTCTGCCACTGCCTGGTGGCCGCCAGGGTGTCGGCGCCGAAGGAGCAGTCCACCGCGACGGAATGGTTGGTACCCAGGTAGCCGTCGGCCCGGAGAATGGTCTGCCACACCGCCTGGCCGAGTGCAGGCGGGACTGGCCGACCTCGCGGCCCGGCCTGCCCCTCCCCGAGGACGTCGACGCCCTGTGCCGCCGAGGTCACCGGAAGCGGCCGGGCTCCAGCTCGGCCCACACGGTCTTGCACGGGAACGGCCCCGGCAGCACACCCCAGCGGTCGGCCGACTCCTCGACCAGCAACAGCCCGTAGCCCGACTCGGCGGGCTCCGGTGGAGCATCCCAGGCCACGGGCGCGCTCTCACCCCTGGCGTCCGCCACCTCGATGCGCAGCACCCCGTCCACGGTGACGGTGAGGGTGAGCCGGAAGCCTCGGCCCGGGACACGGCCGTGCACGACGGCGTTCGTGGCCAGTTCGGCGACGATCAGCCGGGCCGGGTCCAACGGCAGTTCCCAGGCGACCAGTTGCTCGACGGCGAGCAGGCGGGCGAGCCGGGCGCCCCGGCGGGTGGCGGAGAGCGGCACGGTGAACTGGTGGAGCGGGGTGCGTGGTGCGGTGATTCCCTGATTCATGTCACTCAGCGTGTCCAGGCACGCGCCTGCTGTGAAGGTGAGTGACCCGTGCGACCGGAGGCTGTCCGGCCCCCTCCGGGCTGCCCTTCAGGGCGACGGCAGCGGAAGGCAGGGCACGTGCGGGTGCCGCAGGTGCTGTCCGCCGCCGTGGACACACAGGGTGAAGGTCTCCGGTCCCGGCCGCCCTGCGGTGTCGTAGGCGTCGAGAACGCACTCGACCCGTTCCCACAGCCGCACCGGACCTCCCTCCGCACCCGCCAACCGCCCTCGGCCGGCGTCAGCGTGGCGACCGACCCGCTGACCACGTCGACCAGGTGCACGACGTCACCGACGGTGGTCAGTTGCGCGTCGGGTACGGCGCTCTGCGCGAGGAACCGCAGGTGGAAGGCCTCTTCGGTCGCGGCGGTGATCCGCTCGGGCCCGTGCCGGGCGATCCGCGCCGCCCCCGGCGGCTCCGCCGCCCAGTGGGCGGGGTTACCGAAGGCCGGCGCCGCGTGCGTACGCGCCGGCATGAAGGAGACCGTGCCGCCCAGCAGGCGCCCCTCGGCGGTGCCGTCCCCGGCCACGGTGAGCAGGACGCGGGCGTACCCGTAGAGCCAACCGGAGAGCGTCAGCAGGATCTTGCCGCCCGGCCGGGTCTGGGCGACCAGGGCCGGGGGCACGGCGCGGAAGGAGCAGGCGGCGACGATCCGGTCGAACAGGGCCTCGGGCCAGTACCCGTACAGTCCGTCCGCGACCGCGAGGGTGGGTGCGTAACCGCAGCCGTGCAGCGCGCTCGCGGCCCGCTCCAGCCGGCGCGGGTCCACCTCGACGCTCGTCACGCCGGCCGATCCGAGGCGTTCGCAGGCGAGCGCGGTCGAGTACCCCGTCCCCGTGCCGATCTCCAGCACCGTGTGCCCCTCCCGGACATCGGCGTCGGCCCACATCCGCACCACGAGCGAGGGCAGGGTGGAGGACGAGGTCGGGGCCCCTCCGTGCCGCTCGACCGGGTCCTTCCAGTCGGGTTCGTCGCCGTCGAACTGCGTGATGAGCGTGGTGTCGGAGTACGCGGCGGCCAGCCAGCGCCCGGGATCGAGCGCGGCGGTGACCGGCTGCCACCGGGTCAGCCCCTGCCCGTCCCGCTCCTCGCCGGGCAGGTAGAAACCGGGCACGAACCGGTGCCGGGGCACCGCCTCCAACGCCGCCCGCCAGGCCGGATCGTCCAGCGCCCCGCGTACGGCGAGGTCCTCCGCCATGACGGCGCGCAGCCGCGCGGCATCGGTGTCGAGGTCGACGGGCAGCGTCATGGACGGCCCTTCCTTTCCACGGTGAGGAGGTCGGCGAACGCCTCGGTGATGTCGTCGGCGTCGGGCAGCCAGCCCCACTGGCCATTCGGGTTGCACTCGATCGCCGTCCAGTGTTCCGGGTCGTCCCCGTCACCGTTGAGCGCGAAGTCGAAGCAGCCGAAGAGCAGACCGAATGAGGCCAGGTAGGCGTGCAGCGCCGCCTCGACGGGCGGCGGCACGGTGATCGGGGCCTGGAGCAGGGCGTCCCAGTCTCCCCGGCGCCAGTCCAGCGCGCCGTCCGGTGCGGCGATCTGCTGGGCGAAGACATGACCGCCGACCACGGTGACGCGTACGTCACCGGTCTTGGGGATCTCGGCCTGGAACAGGTGGGCGGTCACGGTGAGCGTGTCGTCGAAGGTCCCCGGGTCGACCCGCTGGGTCCAGATCGCCCCGGCGCGCCCGTCGTCGCCGGCGGGCAGGCCGCGGAACGTCTTGCAGACGACGGGGCCGTGGACGGCGGCGAACTCCCGCGCCGCCTCACGGTCGTTGGTGATCAACGTCGGGGAATCCTCAGCCCGAGCCGGGCGAGCCTGCGGAGCTGGGCGGGCTTGGACTCCGCGCGGGCCACCGCGGCCGGGTGGTTGGCGTACCGGGCGCCGGACAGGGCGTTCAGGACGCCGCCGAGCCCGTACCGCGCCTCGGCGGCGGCGAAGTCCCTTGCTGCCGGGGCAGATGCGCGAACCGGGTGCCGTAAGGAGTGGGACGACGGCAGTACACCGCCGCCACCTCCCCGGCTCCACCTCCCGGCTCGCCGTACGCAGCCGCCCGCTCCACACCGGACGCTCCGCCTCGATACGGAAGCCGAACGTCAGGGCGGACCCGATGTCGGCGGGGTCGACACGGACGACGGGCACCTCGCGCTCGTTCAACGCGGCGACGACCCGGTCCGCCGTGACGTCCTCCAGCGCGGTGACGACCAGGACAGTGGAAGCCATCGGTCAGTCCGATTCGTAGTCGGTGGTGCTGTCGTCCTGCGTCTGGGACTGCGGACCGTTCCCGTCACCGCCCCCGGACACGGAGGCGGTACCGGTCGTCCTCGACGTCCCGTGCTTGCCCATCTCGACCGGCCGCCCGGCGGCATCGGAGTAGCGGGCGGTCTGCGTGGCGGGGTCGAGCGTCACCGCCGCGTACGGCGGCGGCCCGACCGGCAGCCGGTCGGTGACCAGGCGCAGCGCCCAGGGGGCCTCGGGGGCGAGTGTCGTCATGGGGGTCCTTCTCTGTCCGCGATGCGGAGTTCCGGATTCTCACCACCCAGTGTGCTCATGCGCGCGCACTGTGAATACGGGCAGCTCGTACGGCCGCCGGCTGTACGCCAGGTGTCCGGTTTCTGTCCGCCCTGCCCGGGGTGACCGGGCGCGGGCGGCCGGAGTTGGTCCGGGGAAGGGCGCGCGACAGGAGGCGGCAGACATGAGCGGGTGGGAAGCGGGGCTGGACGACGAAGAGGCCGGGGCCGTGATGCGCACGGTCACCCGGCAGCTGAAGCTGTGGCGGGAGGCGGCCGGCCTTACGCAGGCGGAGTTCGGGGCGGCGATCAAGTACGGGGAAGAGCTGGTCTCCTGCGTGGAGCGGGGGCGACGGATCCCCCGGCCGGAGTACCTGGACGCGGCGGACGAGGTCCTGGGCGCGGGCGGCAAGATCTCCGCGATGAAGAAGGACGTGGCAGAGGTCCGGTACCCGAAGAAGGTACGGGACTTGAAGAACCTGGAGGCGGAAGCCGTCGAGCTGTGCGCTTACAACAACTCGGTCATCCATGGGCTGTTGCAGATCAAGGAGTACGCGCGGGGGATCTTCAACGCGCGTCGGCCGGGGTTCACCGAGGCCGAGGTGGACCAGCAGGTCGAGGCGCGCTTGGCACGCCAGGAGATCCTTGATCTCATGACCGGACGGCGCGTCTTCAGCTTTGTCCAGTGCGAGTCGACGCTTCGCAGGCCGATCGGGGGCAGGATGGTGTTGCGGCAGCAGCTCGAACGGCTGTTGCAGGTGGCCCAGTGGCGCAACGTGGACCTCCAAATTCTGCCTCTCGACCGCGAGGAGAACTCCGGAACCGATGGTTCGTTCCGACTGCTCAAACTCAGGGACGGAGCCACAGTCGCGTTCAGCGAAGCGCCCCTCAGCAGCCGGGTGATGACTGATCCCAAGGACACAACGGTCCTCGACATCCGCTACGGGGTCCTCCGCGCCCAGGCTCTCAGCCCACAGGATTCGCTGGCCTTCATCGAGAAAGTACTGGGAGAGACAACGAGATGACACTCAAAGCCTCTGGAGCCGACGGCAAGCTGGAGTGGATAAAGAGCAGCTACAGCACGGCCGACGGGCCGGACTGTGTCGAAGTCGCCACCGCCCCCGCCCACATCCTCGTCCGCGACTCCAAGGCCCCGGGCGGCCCCCGCCTCATCCTCACCCCCACCACATGGGCGGCCTTCCTACCGTACGCAGTCGAGCGCTGACGGAGTAAACGCGTGCGGCCTGTACCCGATGTCACGGGTACAGGCCGCGCGTCCGGGCACTCAGGCCAGTCCCTCCGCCATCTCCTCCGCCTGCTTCAGCACCCGCTCGATCGCGTCGGGCTGCTTGCCCGGCGGGTACCCGTGCTTCCGCAGCAGACGGAGTACCCGGGCCATGATCCGGTCCCGGGCCTGTTCCTTCACCTTCCAGTCGACCGTGACGTCCTTGCGGATCTGCTCGTACAACTCGTGCGCGATCTTCGCGAGGACACTGTCTTCCATCTCCTCCAACACGGAGGGATCGGCGGCGAGGGCGTCGTAGAAGGCGAGTTCGTCCTCGGTCAGGCCGAGCTTCTTAGCCCTGCCCCGGTCGGCCGAAACCTCCCGCGCCAGCTCCACCAGGAACTTCATGAACTCGGCGGCCGTGAGCAGGCCGTTGGTGTACCGGTTCATGGCGCTCTTCATCTTCTTGGTGAAGGTCTCCTGGCGGGTGATGTTGTTGGGGTGGGCCTCCTTGATCTCCTTCATCAGCGTGCGCCGCAGTGCCGCGATGGCGAGGTTGGGATGCTTGCTGTTCTGGAGGTCGCGCAGGACCCGGTCGTCCAGGTGGGACAGATCGGGTTTGGTCAGACCGGCGGCGTCGTAGATGTCCACCACGCCGTCGGATGCGACGAGGGACTCGTTGAACTGCGTGATCACCAGCCGCAGGTCGGCGGCCGTGGCGAGGCCCTGCTCCTCCTTCTCGTCCATGGCGTACTTCTCGCGCGAGGTGCGCACGGCCTCGAAGAAGCGGATGTCGGGGAGCAGGTCCTGCACCCGCCGGTCGGTCGGGCAGAGGGAGAACGCCTGACGCAGCACGTTGGCGTGCTGCACGAATTGCTGCCTGCGGGTGGCCTTACCGGGTTCCAGTCTTGGTTCCGGCGTGATCAGGAATTCCAATGCCTCCCTCAGGGCCTCCCGGTAGGCCTTGGGCCCGCCCGCGTCGCGTGTGCTCCGCCAGGCGCAGCCGGCGAGGAGGGCGTCGAGGTGCTGGTGGCTCCCCGTACGAGCTTCACGGCCTCCTGGAGGTCCGCGCCGAGCATCCGGTGCTCCTGGTCCTGCTCGGAGTACTCGGCCAGCGCCTCCTTGATCTCGCGGATCACACCCTGGAAGTCGACGACCAGACCGGACGGCTTGCCGGGCCAAGTGCGGTTGACGCGGGCGATGGCCTGCATCAGGGCGGCGCCACGCATGCGCTTGTCGAGGTAGAGAGTGTGGAGCGGCGGCGCATCGAAGCCGGTCAGCCACAGGGACTGGACGATGACCAGCTCCAGGGGATCGTCCTGGTTGGTCACCCGCTTCTGAATCTCCTTGAGCTGGGTAGGCGTGCGGACGTAGTCGGCGACTTCGTCGGTGTCCTTGGCGGGATTACCGGTGAACACCACCCTGATCCGGCCGGTGTCGTCCGTCAGCAGGTGCGACTTGGGATCGCGCTCACCCTCCCAGTCGCGCCTTCGGCGGATGATTTCCTCGAAGAGCCGGGCGGCGATGACCCGCGACGCGCAGACGATCATCCCCTTGCCTCGGTGACCGGTGAGCTTGACCATCTCGCTGCTGCGCGCGTCCCAGTGGTCGAGCAGCTTCCCGGCCAGTTCCCTGATCCGCTCTGGGGAACCGATCAGGCTCTCGTACTCCCCGAACTGTCGACGGGCCTTGCGCTTCTCCTCCTCCGACAGCCCTTCTATCAAGCCCTCGGCACGGGCGTCGAGGTCATCGAGGTCGGCGTCGGCGGGCAGATCCACCTTGACGAGGTGCGGTTCGTAGAAGACGGGGACGGTCGCCCCGTCGTCCACGGCCTGGGTGAGGTCGTAGGTGTGGATGTCCTTGCCGAACACGCCCCGGGTGCTGCCCACCCGGTTCTCGATGGGCGTGCCGGTGAAGGCGATGAAGGTGGCGTTCGGCAGGGCGTCACGCAGGTTGCGGGCGTAGCCGTCGATGAAGTCGTAGTGGCTGCGGTGCGCCTCGTCGACGACGACGATCACGTCACGGCGCGGGGAGACGAGCGGATGCCGGACACCGGCTGCCCGCTCCTCCGGGGTGAGACGGAACTTCTGGAGAGTGGTGAAGATGACCCCGCCGGCCTGCCGTGTGAGGAGTTGGCGCAACTGGTCGGCGTCGTCCGCCTTCTCCGGAGGTTCGCCGACGACCTTCTCCAGCGTGCGGCTGGTGGTGAAGGTCCTGCGGAGCTGGGTGTCCAGGTCGATGCGGTCGGTGAGGAGGACGAACGTCGGTTTGGCCAGCTCGGGACTCCGGGTCGCCTTGACGACGTAGAACAGCATCTCCTCGCTCTTACCGGCGCCCTGCGTGTGCCAGACGACGCCCGCACGACCATCGGTGGCCACGGCGGATTCAGTGGCCCGGACGGCTGCATTGACGGCGATGTACTGGTGCGCCTTGGCGAGCTTCACCGTGTCGACGGCACCCGACTCCGGGGCGGAGTAGGACAGGAAGTTCGCGATCAGATCCAGAAGACGGGTGGGCTCGAAGGCGCCGTAGAGCATCCGCTCCAGGGCACGTCCGTCCTGCCGTTCGTCCTTGCGGAGCATGACGTCGTGCTCGTCGGCGTGCCAGGGGCCATGTGCTGCCAGGGCGTGAAGGGGTGCCGAGGCGGGCGGTGATCCCGTCGGAGACGAGGGTGACGAGGAGCGTGGAGAAGGTACCGGTCTCCTTCAGCTCGCGCCGGTAGCCCTGGAGCTGGTCGTAGGCGGTGCGGGCGTTGTCGTTGCTGTCGGCCTTCTTCAACTCGACGACGGCGAGGGGCAGACCGTTGACGTACAGAACGATGTCGAAGACGAAGGTCCGGTTCTTAGTGCTGCGCACCCGTACCTGGGAGGCGGCGACGAGGTCGTTGCCGTGCGCGTCACCGAAGTCGACGGGACGGATGGTGACGTGCCGCGTCTCGCCGGTGGCGGCGTCTTCGTAGGGAACTTGGACACCGGCCGTCAGGCGCTCGTAGAAGCGGTGGTTCTCACGCAGGTCGTTCTTGGTGTGCCAGCGCAGCAACTCACTGACGGCGTCCTCGGCGACGTGCTCGGGCAGACGCGGGTACCGGTTGCGGATCGCCTTGAGCAGGCGCGGACGGAGAACGAGATCGTCCCAGTCCGCCCGCACACCATACGCCGGCCCCAGTTCGGGCCCCGAGATGTGCTCCCATCCGTACTCAGCGAGCAGTTCGAGCGCGTGCAGCTCCAACTCCTTCTCGGTGAGCCGGTCTATGGAAGGCTCACCGAGCGGCGGCTCGACCCCTGCGGTCATACGACCTCCTCGACGGTACGGACGACGTCCTTGACGCGGAGCTTGCCGGAGAGCAGTTGAGGGAGAAGAGTGTCGCGGAGGTCGGCGAGGGTGCGGCTCTCGTTGGCTGCCTGTGTTACGAAGGCGTGCAGCGCATCGAGCTTCGCGGACAATCTCTCTCGCTCACCTTCCGCGGGCAGTGGAATACGCCAGCCGGGCATCTCCTTGAGCGGCAGTCGGTCGACTGTCGCTCCGTGGACAGTCCTCCGCTTGATCTCCTCTTGGAATACAGGGCTCAGATATGCATGCAACAACAGCGCACCGCTGACCGCTGCGGACTTACTGCGCAGCAATGCCATCCGCCGCCCAAGGCTGCCACGGACACCGGGCGGCATGAGCGCAGCATCACCGAGACGCGTCTCGTAGGAGAAGAGAACATCTCCTGCCTGCGGCTGCACCCGCCGGGTCCACCGCGGGAAGTCCTCTTCGGCGAGATGCGCCGACTCGGACAAGTCGAGGTATCCGTTCTTAAGACTGCTGATACTGAGGAACCAGGGACCCGTCTCAGTCTTATGCGGGGTGGCGTGTGGACCGTCGAAGAGCTCGGCAAGGTCACCGATCAGTTCAGGCACGGGACTTGTTGCGGAACTCTCGTAGAAAGCATCAGCAAGGCTCAGAGCCGTATCACGCATCCGTTCGTTGTGCGCGATCTTACCATCCAGCGCACCAAGCACTTCAACCACAGCATCCTGGGACAACCGATCCGGAATCTTCACTTGAATCGAGTTGAGGGCCGCCTGTGTCAATTTAGGCTGGGTCGAACCGGAAAGATATCCCGATACATCGACACACCTCAGGAGATAACTAAGATATTGAGCGTTAGCCTTCTCGCTCCCCTGAAGGATATGAGCATGATTGTTCACCCAAAACTTCCCCGAGGCAATGAAGGCGATAGGCGTTTTCCGAGTGCGTAGATTCTCCCCGTCCTCAGCCACGAGGAGGTAATCACCGTCGAAAAGGTATCCATCAACGTAGTCAACGATTCCCGACGCGCCGTAATAGGGGTAGGGGCCTGCCACGCGTTCCTGCGCCTTGACTGGTGAGCGTCGTGCATCAAAGCTCCTGGTGACTTCACCAAGCCGCACCACTTCCCAATCTGCCATCACATCCTCCCCAACTGCTCGTCCACAACCTTCGCCAACCGCTCCGACTCCGCGAACTGCTCCCGCAGCAGGGCCGTCAGGCGGGCGATCTTCTGCTCCACCGGCTCTGCGTCCGGGTCGGCCTCCGCCTCGGCCGCGCCCACGTACCGCCCCGGCGTCAGCACGAAGTCGTGCTCGGCGATGGTGTCCAGCGAAGCGCTCACACAGAAGCCCGGCACGTCCTCGTACGGGTCGACGCCCCCGACTCCCCGCCACGCGCGCACCGTGTCACCGATCCGCCCGACGATCTCCTCCCCGGTCAGCTCCCGCAGCGTGCGGTTCTTCATCACGCCGAATTCACGCGCGTCGATGAACAGCACCTCCCCTTGCGCCCCGGCGCCCACCCCGAATGCCGTCCCTTCCCCTCCGCGAGGAACCACAGGCACGCCGGGATCTGCGTGGACCGGAACAGCTGCCCCGGCAGGGCGATCATGCAGGCCACCAGGTCCGCTTCGACGATCGCTCGCCGGATATCGCCCTCGCCCGACTGCTTGCTGCTCATCGAGCCGTTCGCCAGGACGACACCGGCCCGCCCGCCCGGGGCCAGCTTGCTGATCATGTGCTGGAGCCAGGCGTAGTTCGCGTTGCCGACCGGCGGGGTGCCGTACACCCACCGCTTGTCCATGCCGAGCATCTCCCCGCCCCAGTCGGAGATGTTGAAGGGCGGGTTGGCCATGACCACGTCCGCCTTCAGCTCGGGGTGCTGGTCGTTGCGGAAGGTGTCGGCCGGCTCGTCGCCCAGTTTGGCCTCGACCCCGTGGATCGCCAGGTTCATGTGCGCCAACTGCCAGGTGGTCTGGTTGAGTTCCTGACCGTAGACGGCGACGTCGAGCGGGTTGCCGCCGTGCGTCTCGATGAACTTCTCCGCCTGGACGAACATGCCGCCCGAGCCGCACGCGGGGTCGTAGACTCGCTCGCCCTGCTGCGGTTCCAGGACCTCGACCAGGAGCTTCACCACGCTCTCGGGGTGAAGTACTCGCCGCCCTTGCGGCCCTCCTTGAGGGCGAACTCGGCGAGGAAGTACTCGTAGACCTCACCCATGAGGTCCCGCGCGCCCTTGCGCCTGCCGTCCTCACCCAACTGCTCCTGGAAGACCAGCCGGTCCAGCAGCTTCACCAGGCCGGCGAGACGCTCCTCGTCCACCTGCCCGCTGTTGTAAATTTTCGGCAGGGTCCGGTTCAGCGCGGGGTTGAACTTCTCGATGGCGCGCATCGCCGCGTCGATGGTCTCGCCGACGCTGTCGCCCTCGACCGTGCCCTTCGCCCGCTCCAGCACGCTCTCCCAGCGGGCGGTCGGCGGGACGTAGAAGATGCCGGAGCCGGTGTACTCGCGGCGCTCCTCCAGCGTGGCGAGGATGTCCTCCTCGCTCCAGCCGCCCTCCTCGCGCAGCTCGGCCTCCAGCTGCGTCCTCTTCTCGGCCATGGCGGCGGAGACGTACTTGAGGAAGACCAGGCCCAGCACGAAGTGTTTGTACCCGGCGGCGTCGAGGCTGCCGCGCAGCTTGTCCGCCGCGGCCCACAACACCTTCTTCATGTCCTGGGGTTCAGCCGTCTTCTTCTTCCGTGGCGGCACGGGTGCCTCACTTCTTTCCTGATCGTGGTGTGGTTCGTCGTACGCCGTGGTGGCCGGCGTCGCCGTTCTTCTCGCTGTCGTACCCGACCGCGTCCTCAGCCGCCGCCGGGTCTGCGCCGCAGCGTCAGGTCTCCGTCGGCGACACCGGCCGCGAGCCGCCCCGCCAGGCTGTCCAGCGCCTCCAGCTGCCGCCGCACGTCCGCGCGCTGGCGTTCCAGCTCGGCCAGGATCGTCTCCAGCTCGGCGATCTCCTCGGACGGCAGCTCCGGCAGGTCCATGTCCCGCACGCTCACCCTGCGCACCAGTGAGCCGCTGCCGCGCTGCTGGTTGCGTGGGGCGGCGATCAGCTGGGCCAGCGGATGCGGACGCATCCACACCTCTTCGGGTCGGGCTTTCCCGGCCAGGAACTTCTGATAGGCCGGGATCCGCAGTCCCTGCACCGGCGCGAGCAGGACGCATCCCCCGCGTCGTCCACGCGCGTGCGCACCCCGTGCTCGGTGAGCAGGAAGACGTCTCCGCGCTCGGTGATCTGGGCCGGGTAGTCGGCCAGGTCCTCCAGTGTGATCCGCCGCTGTCCGAGCGGCAGCGCCCCGAGCATCTCCTCACGGCCGACGACCATCAGACCGGCTTCCCCGATGTCCGACTCCCGGATCCGGTGCCCCGCCAGCGGTCTGAGTTGTCCGGCCCTCAGATACCCGCCGACCCTGCGGTGCGCCACCCCGGCGTCCGCGGGCCGCCTGGCGATGCCGAGATCGCCGATCCATTCCTTCAGCCGGGGCAGCACCACGGCGGCCTCGCGCCGTGCGTCCCGGGTGGCCGAGAAGTGGTCCAGGTCCTGTTCCTTCGACGCGAGTCTGTGCGCGGGCAGGATCGAGCGGCCGTCGAGGAGGTTCTCCGCTCTGGGTCCGGCTGCCGCGAGGAGAAGAATCCGGCTTCCTCGTCCACCGGTGACCGCCCGGCTTCCAGAACCTCGGCGACGTACGCCGGCCACGCCCCACCGACCCGACGGGCGATCCGGTCGGCGTCGACCAGGAGGACCCGGCCCCGGTTCTCCGGCGCCGCCTCGCCGCGCAGCACGAGCAGCGCGTGCTCCGCGCCCGTGCGGAACGGGTGGATACGGCGCGGCAACTGGACGATCGCCGCCACCACCCCTGTGCAACAGCTCCTCACGCATCCAGGCGTTCGGTGTCGGTGTCGTGCCGCGGGGTCGACTCAAGGTCCAGGACGGTACGACGACCAGACCCCGGCCGTCGGGGTTCAGGCGTTGCGTGGTCTGAAGGGCCCAGGCGAGGGGCCCGTCCGTGTCGAACTCTCGCTCCCCCGCGGCATAGGGCGGGTCGGCGAGGACGACGTCACCGGAGGGACGCCCCAAGGGCGTTCCGCATCCAGGTCGGACTCCCGCTGTTCCCACGGTCGCAAGGTGTCCAGCTCCTCGGGACTCGCGCAGACGTCCACAGCTGTGCAGTGGTGAGCGAAGAGCCGGTAGCGAATGAGCTTGCGGCGCAGGGGATCGGGCTCCACCGCGACGATGCCTCCGCGTCCACGGATGCTGTCGAGGGCGAACAGCAGCTCCCCGATGCCGGCACACAGGTTGATCACGGTCGGAGGATTCGAGCCGGATGACACGACGCCCACCGGACCGGCCAGTGCGCTGATCAGCTCCGCAAGGGCTGGCGGCGTTGTGTCCATGACGAGCTTCGACTCCAGGCGCTCGCTCAGACTCAGCACCATGTCGGCGGCGGCACCGGGTGAGCCGATTTCCCCGATGAGCTGCCGAACGACACGGACCACGCGGGGGTCGGCGGCCTCCGCGTCCTTCCGCAGGTCGGCGGGCAGCTCCTCGGGGTACCAGTCGCCCCTTCGCCGGCCATGGCGCACACAGCGAGCGCATCGGTGATGAGCCGTTCCGCTGAGCCCAGTTCGTACCGCAGAGCGACCAGTCCACGCAGCCTCAGGCCTCTCCGGAAGCGGTCGCCGTAGGTGGGGAGCGTGCCGTCCTTGCCGGGCTCGGCGTCCGGGATCGGGCGCAGGTCCAGCCAGGACGCCACCTCCTCGGCGTCGAAGAGCGGCCTGCTGTCGCTGCCCCCCACCGGATCGGGGAACGGCGGACGCCTGTCACCGCCCGTCCGGACGGCGTCCCTGGCGAACCTGCGCCGCCAGTTGCTGACCGTGGGCCGGCCGACCTCGGCGAGCTCCTTGATCTCACCCAGTGAGACCAGCGACGCTGCGTCCGCCTCTTGCGGCATCCGCGCGGTCATTTCCGCTCCCATCGGTTTCCTTCCCTCCACGGCAGCTCTCGCCGCCGACGTCCACGGCTTCACAACCGCATGGGCTCCTCGCCCGACAACACCGCCCTCTTACGTGCCAGCACCTCCGGGACCTGCCCGTACTTCTCGTGACGGTCGGCCATCTCCGGCGAGACGTACCGCAGCAGCGTCAGCGCGGTCTCCAGGTCCTTCTCCAGGTGCCGCTGGAAGACGCACTCGTGGTGGGCGATCCGGTTCCGCAGCGTGAGCATGAACTGGAACTTCTCGTACAGGTCCCGCCGACCACCGCGGTGCTCACGAAAGAGGTGACGGAGCGAGGGGTTCCAGTACTTCATCTCGTAGTTGTCGCCACCACCACGCCCCAGGAGGCTGACCCAGAAGCCGAACGACAACTGCGCCACGATGTCGCACGGGCCGAACGGACGGTACGGGCGCCTGTCCTCCAGGGTCTCCCGCGCCCGGTCCAGCATGTCCTGGCCCTTGTAGTTGGGCTGGGCCCTCGGGACTCCCCACCAGTCCTCCCGGCCGTGCCGGCCCATGAGCTGGCGGTGCAGCCGGTTGCGCAGGCTCACCTCGAGGTCACGCAGCGGGCTCTGCAGCGCCCTGGCCACCTCAGAGTCCCAGGCGTAGAGGCGCAGCGCCCGGGTGCGGTCACCACCGCACTTATGCAGGAACGGCTGGAACCGTTCCGGGAGATGACCTCGATTAACCGGTCGTCTTCATTCACCTCACGCTCACTCAGCGTCATCACACGCCCTTTCCCCCGTGACCCGCCTGTGGTAGGGTCTGTCGAGTAAGCCTTGGATCACTGTCACTGCTTCGCATACAGCCCTTGGCAGTGCTTGGTTGTGGCCCTCGAGTCCGCCCGCCGTTATCAGGCGGACTCGAGGGCACAACTGCTTCTGGGGTAGGGCGGATTGAGCCGAAGCCGCCGACTGCCGGCGCCACTAACCACAGTAGTAGACACCGGACTCCGTGGTCAACAGTTTCGAGCGTGCCATCTGTGAGAAGCGCCCTTCTCACAAGTAGCGCGACACTTATCAAGGATCTGAAAACTTTAGCTCCGCTACGAAACAAATAACCCCGCCGTCCAGAAAAGACGGCGGGGTTATTTGTTGTCCGGTTATTTATTTGGGGGCAGACCGTTCTGACTGCGGTCCCCTGCTCAAGCCTGGGCTCCGACGACCGCTACGTCGTGGACCGACGCCTCCGCGCACCCGGCCGCCGCTCGCTCGGCCTCGTCACCGGGTCGCCCGCGTCCAGTGCCGCGAGGCGGCGCCGCGTGCCGAAGTCGGCCAGGGCCTCGGCCAGTTTGTGGACCGACGGCTCGGGGGCCATCACGTCCACGCGCAGGCCGTGTTCCTCCGCCGTCTTCGCCGTGGCCGGGCCGATGCAGGCGATGACCGTCACGTTGTGCGGCTTGCCGGCGATGCCGACCAGGTTCCGGACCGTCGACGACGACGTGAACAGCACCGCGTCGAAGCCGCCGCCCTTGATCGCCTCACGGGTCTCCGCCGGAGGCGGCGAGGCGCGCACGGTGCGGTACGCCGTGACGTCGTCGACCTCCCAGCCCAGCTCGATCAGGCCGGCGACCAGGGTCTCCGTGGCGATGTCGGCGCGCGGGAGGAAGACCCGGTCGATCGGGTCGAAGACCGGGTCGTAGGGAGGCCAGTCCTCGACCAGGCCACGGGCGGACTGCTCACCGCTCGGGACCAGATCGGGGCGTACGCCGAAGTCGATCAGCGCGGCGGCCGTCTGGTCGCCCACCGCGGCGACCTTGATACCGGCGAAGGCGCGCGCGTCGAGCCCGTACTCCTCGAACTTCTCGCGGACCGCCTTCACCGCGTTGACCGACGTGAACGCGATCCACTCGTAGCGGCCCGTCACCAGGCCCTTGACCGCCCGCTCCATCTGCTGCGGGGTGCGCGGGGCTCCACCGCGATGGTCGGGACCTCGTGCGGGACGGCACCGTACGACCGCAGCTGGTCGGAGAGCGACGCCGCCTGCTCCCTGGTCCGCGGCACGAGCACCTTCCAGCCGAACAGCGGCTTGGACTCGAACCACGAGAGCTCCTCGCGGCGGGCGGGGGCGCTGCGCTCACCGACCACGGCTATCACCGGGCGGCCGCCGTCCGGGGACGGCAGCACCTTCGCCTGCTTCAGCGTCTGCGCGATCGTGCCGAGCGTCGCGGCCCAGGTGCGCTGCCGGGTCGTCGTACCGGCGACGGTGACCGTCATCGGGGTGTCGGGCTTGCGACCGGCGGACACCAGTTCGCCCGCCGCTGCCGCCACGGAGTCGAGCGTGGTGGAGACGACCACCGTGCCGTCCGACGCGCCGACCTCCGTCCAGCAGCGGTCGGACGCCGTACGCGCGTCGACGAACCTGACGTCCGCGCCCTGGGCGTCCTCAGCGGCACACCGGCGTACGCGGGCACGCCGACGGCGGTCGCGATACCGGGGACGACCTCGAACGGCACCCCGGCCGAGGCGCACGCCAGCATCTCCTCGGCGGCGTACGCGTCGAGTCCGGGATCACCGGTCACCGCACGCACGACCCGCCTGCCGCCCCGCGCGGCCTGCATGACAAGATGTCCCGCATCTCGCATCGCGGGGCTACCGGCGGTTGTTGACGCGCCGTCAACGACCGTGAGCTGGGGCGTGCCCGTGCCCGGTTCCGACGAGTCGGAGTCCGTGTGCACTTCGGCGACGCCCTGCCTCGCGTGCGTGCGTACGACGTCGAGCACCTCGTGCTCGGCGATGAGAACGTCCGCGTTCGCCAGCGCCTCCACGGCGCGCAGAGTCAGCAGTCCCGGATCCCCGGGTCCGGCACCGAGGAAGGTGACGTGCCCGTGTTCCGGAGGGGCGGGAAGGGTGGTGGGGCTCACTGTGCTCGCTCCCCATCAGACCGGCCGCGCCCTGCGCGAGCATCTCGGTGGCGAGTTCGCGACCGAGCGCCATCGCCGCCTCGTGCGTCTCAGGTACGGGACCGGTGGTGGACAGCTGCACCAGCGTCGCGCCGTCGGTCGACCCGACGACGCCGCGCAGGCGCATTTCCTTGACAACCCGCCCGTCGGCCACGAGATCGGCGAGCGCGCCCACGGGTGCGCTGCAGCCGGCCTCGAGGGCGGCGAGCAGGAACGCTCGGCCGTCACGGCGGCCCGGGTGAACAGGTCGTCGAGTTCGGCGAGCGCGGCGATGAGTTCCGCGTTGTCCGCGGTGGTCTCGACCGCCAGTGCCCCCTGGCCGGGAGCGGGCAGAACTGTGTCGACCGACAGGAAGTCGGTCACCTCGTCGCTGCGGCCGACCCGGTTCAGCCCGGCGGCGGCCAGCACCACGGCATCGAGGTCGCCCTTGGTGACGTACCCGATGCGGGTGTCGATGTTGCCCCGGATCGGGACCGTCTCGAAGTCCATGCCGTGGCTGCGCGCGTACGCGTTCAACTGCGCCATGCGGCGCGGCGAACCGGTGCCTATGCGGGCGCCGCGCGGCAGATCGGTCAGCTTCAGCGCGTCCCGTGTGATCATCACGTCGCGCGGGTCCTCGCGCACCGGGATGGCCGCCACGACCAGCTCGTCGGGCTGCGTGGTCGGGATGTCCTTCAGCGAGTGCACCGCGAAGTCCACCTCGCCCCGCGCCAGCGCCTCGCGCAGCGCGGCGACGAACACGCCCGTGCCGCCGATCTGCGCGAGGTGTTCGCGCGAGACATCGCCGTACGTGGTGATCTCGACGAGCTCGACGGGCCGTCCGGTCACCTGGCTCACGGCTTCCGCCACCTGCCCGGACTGGGCCATGGCGAGCTTGCTGCGCCTGGTCCCCAGCCTCAGTGCCTTCTCAGTCATGCCGGCCCTCGGTTCCTTGCGTTCTTCTCGGTGCTTTCCCCGGCCCGGGAGACGGAGGCCACCGTCTCGGGGTCGAGGTCGAACAGGGTGCGCAACGCGTCCGCGTACCCGGCGCCGCCGGGCTCGGCCGCGAGCTGCTTGACCCGTACCGTCGGCGCGTGCAGCAGTTTGTCGACCACGCGCCGCACGGTCTGGGTGATCTCCGCGCGGTGCTTCTCGTCCAGGCCGGGAAGCCGCCCCTCCAGTCGGGCGATCTCGCCGGCCACCACATCGGCCGCCATGGTGCGCAGGGCGACGACGGTCGGCGTGATGTGCGCCGCCCGCTGTGCCGCCCCGAACGCCGCGACCTCGTCGGAGACGATACGCCGGACCTGGTCCACATCGGCAGCCATCGGAGCGTCCGCGGACGCTTCCGCGAGCGACTCGATGTCGACGAGACGCACCCCGGCGAGCCGGTGCGCGGCCGCGTCGATGTCACGCGGCATCGCCAGGTCCAGCAGGAACAGTACGGGCGCGGGGCGCGGCGGTACGGCCACCGGCTCCGGGCGGCGCCGCTCGGGGATCCGTCCGACGGTGGACGCGGTCGCGGCGAGCGCGCCGATCAGCTCGGCGTCGGCCTCCGGGCCGGTCCGCTCGTGCTGCCGGCGGTCCACGGTCGTGCCCGCGGCCCACGCGGCGTGCTGCTCCAGCGTGGCCGTGTCCATGCCCGCGACGGCGGCCTCGCCCATCACGGAGAAACCGGGCTGTACGGCGGACAGGTCCAGCGGGCAGCCGTCCTCGGTGCCCACGGAGGTGGGCGGGAGGGCGGCCGCCTCGGCTGCCGCCTCGTCCAGGTCGATGACCTGCAGCTCGCCCATCCGGCTCTCGACACCCGCGGCGATCGCGTCGGCCGTCAGGACCAGACCCGTCGCACCGGTGCAGGAGACGACGATGTCGGCACGTGTCAGCTCGAACGGCACCGATCCCATCGGGACCGCGCGGGCCCGTACGTCCGTGTCGTCACCCTCGGCGAGGATGTCGGCGAGCCGCTCGGCGCGTTCGGACGTGCGGTTGGCGATCACGATCTCGCCGACACCGGCCCGCGCGAGCGTGGCCGCGGCCAGCGAGGACATCGAACCGGCGCCGATGACCAGCGCCTTCTTGTCCCGGGCCCAGCCCTCGACGGGCGCGCCGGCGGCCAGCTGCTCCAGGCCGAACGTGACCAGGGACTGCCCGGCCCGGTCGATACCGGTCTCGGAGTGGGCGCGCTTGCCGACCCGCAGCCCCTGCTGGAAGAGGTCGTTCAGCAGCCGTCCGGCGGTGTGCAGTTCCTGCGCGCGGGCGAGCGAGTCCTTGATCTGGCCGAGGATCTGGCCCTCGCCGACGACCATCGAGTCCAGGCCGCAGGCCACCGAGAAGAGGTGGTGGACGGCGCGGTCCTCGTAGTGCACATAGAGATAGGGAGTGAGCTCCTCCAGGCCGACCCCGCTGTGCTGGGCGAGCAGCGTGGACAGCTCGGCGACACCGGCGTGGAACTTGTCCACGTCGGCGTACAGCTCGATGCGGTTGCAGGTGGCGAGGACCGCGCCCTCGGCGGCGGGTTCCGCCGCGACCGTGTCCTGCAACAGCTTGACCTGCGCGTCCACACCCAGCGAAGCCCGCTCCAGCACGCTGACGGGCGCGCTGCGGTGGCTCAGTCCGACGACGAGGAGACTCATGCCGGCATCACGGCGGGTACGTCCCCGTCGGGCCCCTGGTCGGTGGCGGCGTCCCGGCGTGCGGCGGCCGGGGCCGCGGCGGGCGTCTCGGCGGTGGCCTCCTCGCCGGCTTTGCGCTGCTCGTGGAAGGCGAGGATCTGCAGCTCGATGGAGAGGTCGACCTTGCGTACGTCGACACCGTCGGGGACGGTCAGCACGGTCGGCGCGAAGTTCAGGATGGAGGTGACACCGGCGGCGACGAGACGGTCGCACACCGGCTGGGCGGCACCGGCGGGGTCGCGATCACGCCGATCGACACGCCGTTGTCCCGGATGATCGACTCGAGCTCGTCGCTGTGCTGCACGGGGATGCCGGCGACGGGCTTCCCGGCCATCGCGGGGTCGGCGTCGATCAGCGCGGCGACACGGAACCCGCGGGAGGCGAACCCGCCGTAGTTGGCGAGTGCGGCGCCGAGGTTGCCGATGCCGACGATCACGACCGGCCAGTCCTGGGTGAGCCCGAGTTCGCGGGAGATCTGGTACACGAGATACTCGACGTCGTAGCCGACGCCCCTCGTGCCGTAGGAACCCAGGTAGGAGAAGTCCTTGCGCAGCTTCGCGGAGTTGACCCCGCGGCGGCCGCCAGCTCCTCCGAGGAGACGGTGGGCACCGAGCGCTCGGAGAGCGCGGTGAGGGCGCGGAGGTACAGCGGAAGGCGGGCGACGGTGGCCTCGGGAATCCCTCGGCTACGGGTCGCCGGTCGGTGAGTTCGGCCAGTTGCCACGGTGCTCCTGCGGGTAGAGCGGGGCTTCAGGCGGTCATACGTCCCCGGACCGCCCCGTCGCATGCAGGCTATGTCTTTGTGAACGCGTGCACAAAGATTGTGTCCGATTTGCCCGGCCAACGTGACCGGGGTCACGCGCCCCGGCGCACTGATGTGGAACCGGCGCACGAGCACCGCCGTTCCTTTCCTTCTGGGGGCAAAACCGCACACGCTCCTCTGTGAATCCCGCCCCCGAGACCAAGACACCATCGATCCTAAGTGACCTTTCAGCCATTTTGGACTGCCCGGTCAGTCTGTCAAGGCCTTGCGGAGACGGTTCTCGTCCACACGCCAGAACGTGTGCTGACGGCCGTCGACGAGCACGACGGGAATCTGCTCCCAGTAGCGGTCGTGCAGCTCCCGGTCCTGGGTGATGTCCTTCCCTCCCACGGGACGCCGAGCTCCGCGCACACCTTCTCCACCACGACCTGCGCGTCGTCGCACAGATGGCAGCCGGGCTTGCGGACGAGGGTGACGACCCGGTCCCGTGGGGCGGCCGGGGTGCTGCGGCGGAAGAGAGGGCTCATGCGGGCCATTGTCGCGCGCGGCTCAACGCCACGGACCCGGAGAGTTCACGGCCCACGAACCTCTCCGCGACGGAACACCCCTGCCGACTGGCTATGCTCACGCCATGGCCGCTCTCGGATGGCTCACCCCCGTAGGCGCTCTGCCACGGCGCGAAGCGTTTTGGCAGGCGAGGCCTCGGCGGAGGCAGCACGCAAGTCCACCCAGGACGTTCCCGAACGCGAACCGGAGTTCCCGGTCCCCGGGGACGAGCGGGCCGCCGCGTTCTTCGACCTGGACAACACGGTGATGCAGGGCGCCGCCCTGTTCCACTTCGGACGGGGCCTGTACAAGCGGAAGTTCTTCGAGACCCGCGACCTCGCCCGGTTCGCCTGGCAGCAGGCGTGGTTCCGGCTGGCCGGGGTCGAGGACCCCGAGCACATGCAGGACGCCCGCGACTCCGCGCTCTCCATCGTCAAGGGCCACCGCGTCGCCGAGCTGCAGTCCATCGGCGAGGAGATCTACGACGAGTACATGGCCGAGCGGATCTGGCCGGGCACCCGGGCGCTGGCACAGGCGCACCTGGACGCGGGACAGCGGGTGTGGCTGGTGACGGCGGCGCCGGTGGAGATCGCCCAGGTGATCGCGCGCCGGCTGGGGCTGACGGGAGCACTCGGTACGGTCGCGGAATCGGTCGACGGTGTGTACACCGGCAAACTGGTGGGCGAACCGCTGCACGGCCCGGCGAAGGCGGAGGCGGTACGCGCGCTGGCGCTGGCGGAGGAACTCGACCTCGGCCGCTGCGCCGCGTACAGCGACTCGCACAACGACATCCCGATGCTGTCGCTGGTGGGCCACCCTACGCGATCAACCCGGACTCCAAGCTCCGCAAGCACGCCCGCCGCATGGACTGGCGCCTCCGCGACTACCGCACCGGCCGCAAGGCGGCGAAGGTGGGCATCCCCGCGGCAGCGGGCCTGGGCGCGGTAGCGGGCGGCACAGCGGCCGCCATCACCCTCCACCGCAAACGCCGCTGACCCCACCCCGCGCCGGCACACCCCACGGGCAGGCCGCCGATCCGCGGGGACGCCCAGGCCACCCCTATGCGCGCCCTGCGCGTCACCTTCTACCGGGAGTTGCTCGACCGGCACGGCCGTGAGGGCGCCCGGGAACCCCTATGCGCAGGCCACCCCCATACGCATGCCGCCGATCCGCAGGCACACGGCGTACCCACGCACGCCACCCACCCACGTGCACACGGACGCGGCACAGGCCGCCCACCCGCGGGCACCCGCATGCCACCCCTCCGCGCACCACCGATCCGCGCACCCGCGCATGCCGACCATCCGAGCGCACCGCGCATGCCGCCCCTCCGCGGGCGCCGCGCATGCCGCCCCTCCGCGGGCGCCGCGCATGCCGCCCCTCCGCGGGCGCCGCGCATGCCGCCCCTCCGCGGGCGCCGCGCATGCCGCCCCTCCGCGGGCAATCGTGCCGCTGGGGCGGCACGGGTGGGCGCGACGGCACCCCGTAAGCGCCGGGCTGCGCATCCCACCCCCGCCCAGCACCCACCCCAAGCCACCACTCAACCCCGCGATCCGCAGGCAGCCGCGCCTCCCCCAGTTACCCAAAGGGGCCTGGGAGGCACCCCAAGGGCGTCACGGGCAGGCCCAACGGCGCCCGCAAGCACCGGGCAGCACGAACACCCCCACCCCCGGTGACAGAACCGACCAACCGGTCAACACCCGCCCAATCCAACTCCCCCACCCCGCAACCCCCTGTCCTGCACAGTTGGCTGAACACGGCCACAACCCGCCCCACCCCACCCCCATCACGGCCATTTCCGCTCACCAACCGATCACCACCCCACCCTCAAACAGCCACCAACCCGTACCGAAACAGACGGAATCGACGATTTAAGCAACTCGGTGTAGCGATGCCTGCACGAAGCGTTATTCTCCTCAGACGCATTCCGGACCCCACCCACCATCACCACGGGTGAACGGTCCCCCACTGCACGTGATGGAAGCTCTGCCTCTGGGAGTCCCGTGTACCCACACGTCGGGGTTGACGCCTCGGGCCTGGCTAAGCTGCGCGCGACAGTCGCGACAGCCCGAGACCTGCTGCGCGGCATCGTCCCCGCCACGCACACGGTCCCCGCGTTCGCCACCGCCCCCGCCGCCGGCCCGTGTTACGCCCTCGCCGACGGAAGCGCCGCGTTCGGCGGCCGGGGCGCCACACCACCCACCCCACAGCCCCCGCCGCCGCGGCCCGAGGAGCCGCCGCCAGGGGAACCGCCGCACGGACGACCTCCGGCACCCCCGCCGCCCGCCGCCCCGCCGCGGACAGCGACAGCGCCCGCATGATGGACCTCGTCGAGCGCGCCCAAGCCGGCGAAGCCGAAGCCTTCGGACGGCTGTACGACCAGTACAGCGACACGGTGTATCGCTTCATCTACTACCGCGTCGGCAGCAAGGCCACCGCGGAGGACCTCACCAGCGAGACGTTCCTGCGCGCACTGCGCCGCATCGGCACCTTCACCTGGCAGGGCCGCGACTTCGGCGCCTGGCTGGTGACCATCGCCCGCAACCTCGTCGCGGACCACTTCAAGTCCAGCCGCTTCCGCCTCGAGGTCACCACCGGCGAGATGCTCGACGCCAACGAGGTCGAGCGCTCCCCGAGGATTCCGTTCTCGAGTCCCTGTCCAACGCCGCCCTCCTCGATGCCGTACGACGACTCAACCCCCAACAGCAGGAATGCGTCACGCTCCGGTTCCTCCAGGGTCTGTCCGTCGCGGAGACCGCCCGCGTCATGGGCAAGAACGAGGGCGCGATCAAGACCCTCCAGTACCGCGCCGTACGCACCCTCGCCCGGCTCCTCCCGGACGACGCCCGCTGACCCGAGCCACCCGACCAGCCGCCCCCAACCCGCCCGCCGACCGGAACACGCTCCGCGACATCCAACTCACGGTACGTGAAACCCGGTTGGCTTCCTCATTCGCTCATCCCACGTCCGTAACCCAAGTGCCGCGCCACTCGTTGTGCGGGATACAGGCTCCCTGTGGTCACCCCTGACCGACTTCGATCACTCGATCGAGTGGCCGTGGTCGGGGCGGGGAACCCTCAGGACCCCTGGGGAGTCGACCGTGATGACGAGAGGAGGTGCCGCCAGTGATCGCGAACGTATCGGCGCACCGGCGGGCGAACGCCTTCGCCCAGGCCCTGGAGGAGCAGTCCGACCGGGGCTCGGCGGCCGAGCAGTCCGAAGAACCGGCGCCGGCCCCGGCCGGCGCCCTGCAGACCGAGCGAGCACAGCTGCTCGCGCTGACCTCGGACCTCGGCGCGCTGCCCAAACCGGAACTGGACCCCGAGGTCAAGGTCGTCCAGCGGGCCCAGCTGGTGGCCGCGTTCGAGGCCATGCTCCAGGAGGGCACCGCGGCGGGCGGGGCGACGGATCAGGCCGTACCGGAACAGCGCTCGCGCAGAGGCGCCCACCGGGCGACCCCACTGGGCAGACTGCGACCACGCTCAAGGCTGGCCAAGGGGCTCACGGCAGGCGGGCTCACCCTCGGTGTCGCCGCCGGCGCCCTGGGCGGAGTCGCCGCCGCGAGCTCCGACGCCCTGCCGGGCGATTCGCTGTACGGACTCAAGCGCGGCATCGAGGACGTGAAACTCGGCCTCGCCGACGGAAACGACGAGCGCGGCAGGGTCTACCTCGACCACGCCTCCACCCGCCTCGGCGAAGCCCGCCGGCTGATGGAGCGCGACCGCAGCGGCCCCTCGACCACGAGTCGCTCGGCGAGGTCCGCCGCGCCCTGTCCGGCATGCGGCACGACGCCGCCGAGGGCCACCGGCTGCTGCGTGAGGCGTACGAGCGCGACCCGAAGTCCCTGGGCCCCATGCAGGCGCTCTCCTCCTTCTCCCGGTCCCACCGGCAGGCCTGGGGCACCCTGCGCGACCGGCTGCCCGTGCAGTTGGGGGATGTGAGTCAGCAGGTCACGTCGGTGTTCGACGCCATAGACGAAGACGTCGCCCCGCTGCGGTCCCTGCTCCCCGAGCCCTCCACGGGCAAGGACGACGGCGGCACACAGCGACGCGGCTCGGACCCGACCCCGGCACCCCGTCGGACGCGGCCCCCGCCCAGTCCCCCGGCACGGACGCCTCCGACGAGAACAGCACCGACCCGTCCGGCTCCGCCGGCCCCGACCGCGAGAACGACGGCCTACTGGGCGGCAACACGGGCGGCCTGTTCGACCCCCCAAGCAGAACGACACCACGACCACCCCGCCCCCACCCACAGACGACCTCACCCAGCCCCCCACCCCCGACATCACCCTCCCACCCCTCCTCCCCGGCCTCCTCCCAGGCCTGGGCATCGAGGCAGAGGACACGGAGTAGAAACCGCCCCCCGCGCAACTGTCAACTCCGCGAGGCACGACGCCCCCACAGGGGCGCGGGGCCGTGTCGGCGTGCGGCTCCGCCGCGTGGGCGCGAACAGCCCCCACCGACCCGCACCCGCGACACACCCGCACAGCACCCCCACGGCCGCCCCCACCGCGGAGCCCGGAGTTCGCCAAGGCGCAGCCTTAGAAGAACACCGACCGCCGCTGCACCAGCAATTTATAGAGCGTGTGCTGAATCTGCTCCCGAACCTGATCCGTCAGATTGAACATCAGCATCGGATCCTCCGCCGCCTCCACCGGATACCCATCGGTCGGAATCGGCTCACCGAACTGAATCGTCCACTTCGTCGGCAGCGGAATCGCCCCCAACGGCCCCAGCCAGGGAAACGTGGGCGTCAGCGGAAAGTACGGAAACCCCAGCACCCGCGCCAGCGTCTTCGCGTTGCCGATCATCGGATAGATCTCCTCCGCCCCCACGATCGAGCACGGAATGATCGGCGCCCTCTGCCGCAGCGCGGTCGAGACGAACCCGCCCCGCCCGAACCGCTGCAACTTGTACCGCTCGCTGAACGGCTTCCCGATGCCCTTGAACCCCTCCGGCATCACCCCCACCAACTCCCCCTGTGCGAGCAGCCGTTCGGCGTCCTCCGCGCAGGCCAGGGTGTGCCCGAGCTTCCGGGCGAGCTCGTTGACCACCGGCAGCATGAACACCAGGTCCGCCGCGAGCAGCCGCAGATGCCGGTCGGCCGGATGATGGTCGTGGACGGCGACCTGCATCATCAGCCCGTCCACCGGCACCGTCCCGGAGTGGTTGGCGACGATCAGCGCACCGCCCTCCGCCGGGATGTTCTCGATGCCCTTCACCTCGACCCGGAAGTACTTCTCGTACATCGGGCGCAGCAGCGACATCAGGACCTGGTCGGTGAGCTCCTCGTCGTAACCGAAGTCGTCGACGTCGTACTCCCCGGTGAGCCGGCGACGCAGAAACGCCAGCCCGCTCGCGACGCGCCGCTCCAGACCTCCGGAGCCGTCACCGGCACTCCCCCGGCCTGCTCCTGGGCGGCCTGCTCCTGGGCCTGTTCGCCCGCACCGCTCACCGGATCGTCCGACGGTACGGACGCCACGGCCGGCAGGGGCTGGACCTCCCCGACCGCCGCGGGCTGCCCGGTGCCCTGGCGCCGGCTCCCCGCACCCCGGCGGCGCGCCGGGCGCTGCGCGGCACCCCGCGGGAGCGGTGGTCGTCGTCGAACGGAATGACCTTGGCGTCCGCCATCGTTGCAACGCTCCTCAGTTGGCGCTCTGCGTCGGGAGGTGGGAGCCGCCCGGCACGGGCAGCGCGGCGATCCGGTCGACGGCCCTCGCGACCGTCTCCGGCGGAAGCAGCCCGGGGCCACGGCCGCGCACGAAGTCCGTAAACGTTTCAGCAGTCGAGTACTTCGGGGTGAAGCCCAGCGTCTCGCGCATCTGGTCCGTCGCGACCACCCGCCCGTGGGTCAGCAGCCGGATCTGCTCGGGCGAGAAGTCCGTCATCCCCAGCGTACGCACCAGCGAGCCCGCCCAGGTGACGGCGTGCAGCAGCAGCGGCACCGTGGGGCGGCCCAGCCGCCGCGCACACTGCGACAGCAGCAGAACGCCGTCGCCGGCGATGTTGAACGTGCCGCTGTTGAGCGTGGCACGCCTCGGTTCGTGCGAGCCGATCCGCAGCACCTCGATGACGTCGTCCTCGTGCACGAACTGCAGCCTAGGGTCGTAGCCGAACACGGTCGGCAGCACCGGCAGCGAGAAGTACGAGGCCAGCGGGCTGTCCGCGGCCGGGCCCAGGATGTTGGCGAACCGCAGCACGCACACGGCGACATCCGGGCGGCGGCGCGCGAAGCCGCGCACATAGCCCTCGACCTCGACCGTGTCCTTCGCGAAGCCGCCGCTGGGCAGCGACTTGGGCGGAGTCGTCTCGGTGAAGACCGCGGGGTCGCGGGGGCCGAACCGTAGACGTTCGTACTGGACTTCACCACCAGCCGCCTGATGTTCGGCGACTTCTGGCAGGCACCGAGGAGCTGCATGGTGCCGATGACGTTGGTCTCCTTGAGCGTGGCCCGGCTGCCGCTGCCCAGCGGTGTGCCGGTCACGTCGAGGTGGACGACCGTGTCGGCGCCCGCCTCCGCGAGCACCCGCGCGATGCCCGGCTGCCGGATGTCCGCCTGGACGAACTCGGCGCCGCCCAGATGATGCCCGGGCGGAACCGCGTCCACGGCGACGACCCGGTCCACCTCGGGGTCCCGCAGGATCCGCCGGACGAAACGGCCGCCCAGCGGACGGGCCACCCCGGTCACGAGCACGACCTTTCCCAAGATCAGCGCCTTCCTCTCGCCCTGCTCCCGACGGCCAACCTAGCGGGTCGCCGTAGCTCTGTGGTGTCAGCCGGATACTTGAAGTGACGACATCCCCGGGACGTACGAATGACAGCAGCCCCCACCGGTGTGCGGTGAGGGGCCACTGGACACGCTCTCGCGCTGTCGCTTACTTCTTGTTGCGACGCTGGACGCGCGTGCGCTTGAGCAGCTTGCGGTGCTTCTTCTTGGCCATCCGCTTGCGCCGCTTCTTGATAACAGAGCCCACGACTACCCTCGCTCACTTCTCATCACTCGGTGTTTGGGCGCCATGGGCCCACACGACCTACGAGGGGCCAGCCTACCCGTCCGAGCGCTGAGACCGTAATCGAGTGACCGGGGAGGCCCACGAGTGCCCGATGAAGACCTCCCGGATCGCCGTCAGGCGGTTTCCACCCCCACATAACTCTCGCGGAGGTACTCGTGAACCGCTTGCTCCGGGACGCGGAAGGACCGCCCCACACGGATCGCGGGCAGATGACCGCTGTGCACCAGCCGGTACACGGTCATCTTCGACACTCGCATCACCGAGGCGACTTCCGCCACGGTAAGGAACTGAACCTCGTTCAGAGGCCTTTCGCCAGCTGCAGCCATGACACACCTGAACCTTCCGCACTCGACGGCCACCGGCTTCCCTTCCGGTGACTCTTCGTCGCTGCGTGCTCACTCCCCAATGTAGGGGCGGGTGATGCGAGTGGGGAAGAGGTGCACCCATCGGCGGCCTACTGTGACAGACACGCTCGATTGAGTACGTAGCGGGTCAGCGGCAGGTAGTAATCGGACCGCACACCGTCGTCAAGTGGAACGACCAGCGAGACGAGCCCCTCGGCCTCACCGACGAACGGCGCGGGGTCGTTCACATCGGCCGTCCCGATGACCTCGAACCCCAGCTGACCTGCACCGCAGACCCAGCCATGGTCTCCGATCACCAATTCCGGAAGCGGCCCGCCGGCATCGGCCGCCGCGGCGAGCGCGGTCCGAACCGGGAGGGAGAGTGCGTGTGTGCGCCCGGCTCACAACCGGGGCGTTCCGCGGTCGCGCTCCGGACGAGCCCGACTCCCGGACGTAGTCGAGGTTGTGGGTGCGTAGACCGAACCGGGTCGTTATGTCGACAGAGCGACCCTGCGCCGGGGTGAGGACGGCACATCCCGCCGCCGACAAGGCGTCTGCCAGAGCGGCGTAGAAGCCGAGCATCCGGTGCGGATGTCCGGTGCCGAGCAGCACCGGCCCGCCACGCTCCGCGACGACCGCCAGCCGCTCCGCGAACGCGTCCAGGGCGGTCAGGGTCCGCTCGGGGTCGATCTCATCATGGCCGAAGGTGTGGGCGGGATCGTCCGGAACCCCGCATCTCTCCGCCATCAGAGCGAGCAATTCCCGCTCGCTCCATACCCGTTCGGGGTCCAGCCCGATCAGCAGGCGTGGATCCCGCGCGGCGAACAGCCGATAGCTCCGCAGGCTCTCCTCCCGCGTGGTGCCCACCACCCCGGCGAGCCGGGCGGTGAGAAGATGCGCGCGAAGCTCGGCGGTGGTCTGCACGGAAGCGATGGTGCGGGATACACGGCCGGGGCGGGCCGAAAACGCCGGGACGTCGCACGGTCGGCGCAACGGAACATCCGTACGACCGTCAGGGCAGCAGCCCCCGCAGCGGGAAGGCCGCCCGCCGAGCCCCCAGGATCGCCTGGTCCAGCCGGTCCGCCGGGTCGTACCCCTCGTCCCAGCCGGCCCACGACACCGGCCACCGCCCGTCCGTCATCCGCCGCGGCGCCGGCTGCCGGGTCCGGGCGTACACCTCCTGCCGCCAGCCCTCCGGGATCATCGTCGTCGGGTCCACCGGCCGTTCGGCGGCGATCCCCACCAGATGCGTCCAGGACCGCGGCACCACCTCCACCACCGCGTAACCGCCGCCGCCGAGCGCCACCCAGCGGCCGTCGGCGTACGCGTGCGCCAGCTCGTGGCACGCCATCTGCACCGCCCGCTGCGCGTCCAGCGACACCGCCAGATGGGCCAGCGGATCCTCGAAGTGCGTATCGGCGCCGTGCTGCGTCACCAGCACCTGCGGCCGGAACTCCGCGATCAGCTCGGGTACGACGGAGTGGAACGCCCGCAGCCACCCCGCGTCGCCGGTCCCGGCCGGCAGGGCGACATTGACCGCGCCGCCCTCCGCACCGGCGGCACCCGTCTCCTCGGGCCATCCCGTCTGCGGGAACAGCGTCCGCGGATGCTCGTGCAGGGAGATCGTCAGCACCCGCGGGTCCTCCCAGAACGCCGCCTGCACCCCGTCCCCGTGATGCACGTCGACGTCGATGTACGCGACCCGTTCGGCGCCCAGCTCCAGCAGCCGCGCGATCGCCAGCGCGGCATCGTTGTACACACAGAACCCGGAGGCCGCACCCGGCATGGCGTGATGCAGCCCGCCCGCGAAGTTCACCGCGTGCGGCGCCTCCCCGCGCCACACGGCCTCCGCCGCGCCCACCGACTGCCCCGCAATCAGCGCGGACACCTCGTGCATCCCGGCGAACGCCGGATCGTCCACCGTACCCAGCCCGTACGACCCGTCCGCCGACGCCGGGTCGGCCGACGCGGCCCGCACCGCCTCGATGTAGTCCTCCCGGTGGACCAGCCGCAGCGTCGACTCGCCGGCCGCCTTCGCGGCGACCACCTCCACCTCACGGTCGAGCCCGAGAGCACCCACCAGGCTCCGGGTCAGCGTCAGCCGGACCGGGTCCATCGGATGGTCCCGACCGAAGTCATAGCCCGTTACCGCCTCGTCCCACATCAGCTGTACGCGCCCGCTCATGCCCGCCACCGTATCGGTCCGGTTGAGCCGCGAACGACCTGGCGTACACCAGGGTCACCAGTACCAGCACCATCGGCACCAGCATCGCCCCGCGATAGCTCCAGGTGTCACCGAGCGCCCCCACCAACGGCGAACCGATCAGAAAACCCACGTAATTGAAGACATTGAGCCGCGCCACGGCGGCGTCCGAAGCCCCGGACGTCCGCTCTCGTAGGCCCGCCGTCCGGCCGCGGCGAAGGTCTGCGGCACCAGCACACACAGCCCGAGCCCCAGCAGCGTGAACCCCAGCATCCCCACCCACGCACCGGACGCCCCGGCCACCACGGCGAACCCCACCGCCGCCACCAGCGCCCCCGCCCGCACCACCGCCACAGCCCCGAACCGCCGCACCCCGACATCCCCGATCGCCCGCCCCAGCAGCGTGGTGACCATATAGACGTTGTACGGGACGGTCGCCAGCTGCTCCGAACTCCCCAGCACGTCCTGGAGGTACTTGGCACTCCAGTTGGACACCGTCGAGTCCCCGATGTACGCCACCGTCATCACCAGACACAGCGGCAACAGCCACTTGCGACCGCCGCCCGCGCCCTCCCCGGTCTCCCGCGTGTCCTCTTCGGCCGCCCGGCCGTCGACGTACCACCGGCTCCCGACGAGCGCGGCCGGCATCAGCAGCAGCGCCACCGGGAGATACGACACCCACAGCTCCAGCCCCCAGTGCGCCCCCACCCACGCGAGCGACGCCCCGACGATCCCGCCCGCGCTGTAGGCGGCATGGAAGCTCAGCATGATGCTGCGCCCGTACGCCCGCTGGAGACTCACCCCGAGCATGTTCATCGAGGCGTCCAGCGCGCCGACGGCCAGCCCGAAAGCGGCCAGCGCCACGCCGAGCACCGCCATCCCCTCCCCCGCCCCCACCGCGAGCAGGGCCAGCAGCACGACCGGCTGCGACCACCGCAGGACCCGGCTCGGCGGTATCCGCTCGACCAGCCGCTCCGTCGTGACGCTGCCGATGCCGGCCAGGATCGGCACGGCGGCGAGGAAGGCCGGCAGCAGCGCGTCGGACACCCCGTACCGGTCCTGGATGGCGGGGATCCGCGTCACGAGCAGGGCGAAGGCGACGCCCTGCACCAGAAAACCGAACGCCAGTGAGGTCCTGCCGCGCCGCAGCACATCAGTCATGGCGGCGAGCGTAGGGCGCGGGGATACCGGTGGGTAGATCCAGTCAAAGATGAATTGGATTCAGCTTCGAGGCCCTGAGAGCAGGGCGGCCAGCTCCCGCATGTCCCCGAAGAGCCTGGTGGCCGCGGTCAGTTTCCCGGCGGGCGTCATGGCGGTGAACCCGTACACGTCCATTCCGGCCGCGACCGCCGCCTGGACACCCAGCGGACTGTCCTCGACGACGAGGCACCGCTCGCGTGCCACACCCATGCGTTCGGCCGCGTACAGGAACAGGTCCGGGGCCGGCTTGCCCCGGCCCACGTCCTGCGAGCTGAAGACCCGCTCGTCGTCGAACCACCGGTCGAGCCCCGTGATGCGGTGTCCCACCCGGATCCGCTCATGGCTCCCGGACGACGCCACGCAGTACGGCACCCCGTCGGCGGCCAGCTTCTCGAGTACGTCCGCGGCGCCGACGACCGGCTTCAGCTCCCGCTCGAACGCGGCGAAGACCCGGGCGTGGAACACGTCGTCGAAGTCGGCCGGCAGCCGCTGCCCGGTCCTCTCCTCCACGAGATCGTGCACGCGGTGCATGGCGGAGCCCATGTAGTCCCGAATGGAGTCGTCGTACGACGTCGGATGCCCGAGCTCGGTGAGATGGGCGGCCAGGAGCCGGTTGGAGATCGGCTCACTGTCGACGAGAACACCGTCGTTGTCGAAGATGACGAGGTCATAGCGCATGGCTCGACCCTAAACGCAGAAAACCCCGCACCGTAATGGTGCGGGGTTTTCTCTAATATTTGTTCGGCGGCGTCCTACTCTCCCACAGGGTCCCCCCTGCAGTACCATCGGCGCTGTAAGGCTTAGCTTCCGGGTTCGGAATGTAACCGGGCGTTTCCCCTACGCTATGACCACCGAAACACTATGAAACACTCAACCGCACCACACCGTGACCTGGCATGGGGTTGTTCGTGGTTTCAGAACCAACACAGTGGACGCGAGCAACTGAGGACAAGCCCTCGGCCTATTAGTACCGGTCAACTCCACACGTTACCGTGCTTCCATATCCGGCCTATCAACCCAGTCGTCTACTGGGAGCCTTACCCTCTCTAGGAGGTGGGAGTCCTCATCTCGAAGCAGGCTTCCCGCTTAGATGCTTTCAGCGGTTATCCTTTCCGAACGTAGCCAACCAGCCATGCCCTTGGCAGGACAACTGGCACACCAGAGGTTCGTCCGTCCCGGTCCTCTCGTACTAGGGACAGCCCTTCTCAAGACTCCTGCGCGCGCAGCGGATAGGGACCGAACTGTCTCACGACGTTCTAAACCCAGCTCGCGTACCGCTTTAATGGGCGAACAGCCCAACCCTTGGGACCGACTCCAGCCCCAGGATGCGACGAGCCGACATCGAGGTGCCAAACCATCCCGTCGATATGGACTCTTGGGGAAGATCAGCCTGTTATCCCCGGGGTACCTTTTATCCGTTGAGCGACGGCGCTTCCACAAGCCACCGCCGGATCACTAGTCCCGACTTTCGTCCCTGCTCGACCCGTCGGTCTCACAGTCAAGCTCCCTTGTGCACTTACACTCAACACCTGATTGCCAACCAGGCTGAGGGAACCTTTGGGCGCCTCCGTTACTCTTTAGGAGGCAACCGCCCCAGTTAAACTACCCATCAGACACTGTCCCTGATCCGGATCACGGACCCAGGTTAGACATCCAGCACGACCAGACTGGTATTTCAACGACGACTCCCACCGAACTGGCGTCCGATGATCAAAGTCTCCCAGCTATCCTACACAAGCCGAACCGAACACCAATATCAAACTGTAGTAAAGGTCCCGGGTCTTTCCGTCCTGCTGCGCGAAACGAGCATCTTTACTCGTAGTGCAATTTCACCGGGCCTATGGTTGAGACAGTCGAGAAGTCGTTACGCCATTCGTGCAGGTCGGAACTTACCCGACAAGGAATTTCGCTACCTTAGGATGGTTATAGTTACCACCGCCGTTTACTGGCGCTTAAGTTCTCAGCTTCGCCCCACCGAAATGGAGCTAACCGGTCCCCTTAACGTTCCAGCACCGGGCAGGCGTCAGTCCGTATACATCGCCTTACGGCTTCGCACGGACCTGTGTTTTTAGTAAACAGTCGCTTCTCGCTGGTCTCTGCGGCCACCCCCAGCTCAAGGAGTAAATCCTCTCACCAGTGATGGCCCCCTTCTCCCGAAGTTACGGGGGCATTTTGCCGAGTTCCTTAACCATAGTTCACCCGAACGCCTCGGTATTCTCTACCTGACCACCTGAGTCGGTTTAGGGTACGGGCCGCCATGAAACTCGCTAGAGGCTTTTCTCGACAGCATAGGATCATCCACTTCACCACAATCGGCTCGGCATCAGGTCTCAGACACATGCCAGGCGGATTTACCTACCTGACGTCCTACACCCTTACCCCGGGACAACCACCGCCCGGGATGGACTACCTTCCTGCGTCACCCCATCACTCACCTACTACCAGCTCGGGTCACCGGCTCCACCACTCCGACCTCGTCCGAAGACTCAGCCGGCGGCTTCACGGGCTTAGCATCACTGGATTCAATGTTTGACGCTTCACAGCGGGTACCGGAATATCAACCGGTTATCCATCGACTACGCCTGTCGGCCTCGCCTTAGGTCCCGACTTACCCTGGGCAGATCAGCTTGACCCAGGAACCCTTAGTCAATCGGCGCACACGTTTCTCACGTGTGTATCGCTACTCATGCCTGCATTCTCACTCGTGAACCGTCCACAACTCGCTTCCGCGGCTGCTTCACCCGGCACACGACGCTCCCCTACCCATCCACACAGGCGTTGGCCCTATTGTGTGAATGACACGACTTCGGCGGTACGCTTGAGCCCCGCTACATTGTCGGCGCGGAATCACTAGACCAGTGAGCTATTACGCACTCTTTCAAGGGTGGCTGCTTCTAAGCCAACCTCCTGGTTGTCTGTGCGACTCCACATCCTTTCCCACTTAGCGTACGCTTAGGGGCCTTAGTCGATGCTCTGGGCTGTTTCCCTCTCGACCATGGAGCTTATCCCCCACAGTCTCACTGCCGCGCTCTCACTTACCGGCATTCGGAGTTTGGCTAAGGTCAGTAACCCGGTAGGGCCCATCGCCTATCCAGTGCTCTACCTCCGGTAAGAAACACACGACGCTGCACCTAAATGCATTTCGGGGAGAACCAGCTATCACGGAGTTTGATTGGCCTTTCACCCCTAACCACAGGTCATCCCCCAGGTTTTCAACCCTGGTGGGTTCGGTCCTCCACGAAGTCTTACCTCCGCTTCAACCTGCCCATGGCTAGATCACTCCGCTTCGGGTCTTGAGCGTGCTACTGAAACGCCCTGTTCGGACTCGCTTTCGCTACGGCTTCCCCACCCGGGTTAACCTCGCAACACACCGCAAACTCGCAGGCTCATTCTTCAAAAGGCACGCAGTCACGAGACACCAGCAAGCTGATGTCCGACGCTCCCACGGCTTGTAGGCACACGGTTTCAGGTACTATTTCACTCCGCTCCCGCGGTACTTTTCACCATTCCCTCACGGTACTATCCGCTATCGGTCACCAGGGAATATTTAGGCTTAGCGGGTGGTCCCGCCAGATTCACACGGGATTTCTCGGGCCCCGTGCTACTTGGGTGTCTCTCAAACGAGCCGTTGACGTTTCGACTACGGGGTCTTACCCTCTACGCCGGACCTTTCGCATGTCCTTCGCCTACATCAACGGTTTCTGACTCGTCCCACGGCCGGCAGACCGTAGAAGAGAATCCCACAACCCCGTATGCGCAACCCCTGCCGGGTCTCACACGCATACGGTTTGGCCTCATCCGGTTTTGCTCGCCACTACTCCCGGAATCACGGTTGTTTTCTCTTCCTGCGGGTACTGAGATGTTTCACTTCCCCGCGTTCCCTCCACTTGCCCTATGTGTTCAGACAAGGGTGACAGCCCATGACGACTGCCGGGTTTCCCCATTCGGAAACCCCCGGATCAAAGCCTGGTTGACGACTCCCCGGGGACTATCGTGGCCTCCCACGTCCTTCATCGGTTCCTGGTGCCAAGGCATCCACCGTGCGCCCTTAAAAACTTGGCCACAGATGCTCGCGTCCACTGTGCAGTTCTCAAACAACGACCAACCACCCGTCACAACCCACCGAAGCAGATTTTTACCGGGGCCGGCACTGAAGGCAGCCATACGGCCGTACCCTCAGATACCCAACAGCGTGCCCGACACTCTCACCACTCGCTATCCGTTCCACGCCGAAGCAGTACTGGGAAACGAGCTGGTCAAGTGTGCCGAGTAGTCAACGTTCCACCCATGAGCAACCAGTGCGAGACGTTCGCCCGCATGCTGGCCTCTGACCTCGTCCCGAAGGACTCGGTAAGAAGTGCTCCTTAGAAAGGAGGTGATCCAGCCGCACCTTCCGGTACGGCTACCTTGTTACGACTTCGTCCCAATCGCCAGTCCCACCTTCGACAGCTCCCTCCCACAAGGGGTTGGGCCACCGGCTTCGGGTGTTACCGACTTTCGTGACGTGACGGGCGGTGTGTACAAGGCCCGGGAACGTATTCACCGCAGCAATGCTGATCTGCGATTACTAGCGACTCCGACTTCATGGGGTCGAGTTGCAGACCCCAATCCGAACTGAGACCGGCTTTTTGAGATTCGCTCCACCTCACGGTATCGCAGCTCATTGTACCGGCCATTGTAGCACGTGTGCAGCCCAAGACATAAGGGGCATGATGACTTGACGTCGTCCCCACCTTCCTCCGAGTTGACCCCGGCGGTCTCCCGTGAGTCCCCAGCACCACAAGGGCCTGCTGGCAACACGGGACAAGGGTTGCGCTCGTTGCGGGACTTAACCCAACATCTCACGACACGAGCTGACGACAGCCATGCACCACCTGTACACCGACCACAAGGGGCGCCTGTCTCCAGACGTTTCCGGTGTATGTCAAGCCTTGGTAAGGTTCTTCGCGTTGCGTCGAATTAAGCCACATGCTCCGCCGCTTGTGCGGGCCCCGTCAATTCCTTTGAGTTTTAGCCTTGCGGCCGTACTCCCCAGGCGGGGCACTTAATGCGTTAGCTGCGGCACGGACGACGTGGAATGTCGCCCACACCTAGTGCCCACCGTTTACGGCGTGGACTACCAGGGTATCTAATCCTGTTCGCTCCCCACGCTTTCGCTCCTCAGCGTCAGTATCGGCCCAGAGATCCGCCTTCGCCACCGGTGTTCCTCCTGATATCTGCGCATTTCACCGCTACACCAGGAATTCCGATCTCCCCTACCGAACTCTAGCCTGCCCGTATCGACTGCAGACCCGGGGTTAAGCCCCGGGCTTTCACAACCGACGTGACAAGCCGCCTACGAGCTCTTTACGCCCAATAATTCCGGACAACGCTCGCGCCCTACGTATTACCGCGGCTGCTGGCACGTAGTTAGCCGGCGCTTCTTCTGCAGGTACCGTCACTTTCGCTTCTTCCCTGCTGAAAGAGGTTTACAACCCGAAGGCCGTCATCCCTCACGCGGCGTCGCTGCATCAGGCTTTCGCCCATTGTGCAATATTCCCCACTGCTGCCTCCCGTAGGAGTCTGGGCCGTGTCTCAGTCCCAGTGTGGCCGGTCGCCCTCTCAGGCCGGCTACCCGTCGTCGCCTTGGTGAGCCATTACCTCACCAACAAGCTGATAGGCCGCGGGCTCATCCTGCACCGCCGGAGCTTTCGAACCTCGCAGATGCCCGCGAGGGTCAGTATCCGGTATTAGACCCCGTTTCCAGGGCTTGTCCCAGAGTGCAGGGCAGATTGCCCACGTGTTACTCACCCGTTCGCCACTAATCCCCACCGAAGTGGTTCATCGTTCGACTTGCATGTGTTAAGCACGCCGCCAGCGTTCGTCCTGAGCCAGGATCAAACTCTCCGTGAATGTTTTCCCGTAATCGGGATGAACACCACGAGAGCGGTGCGAGAGGAGGAATAGTCCCCTCGCACACAGCGTCCTCGCTGTGTTTTTTCAAAGGAACCTCGACCATCCGAAACCGGATGGACGGGGTATCAACATATCTGGCGTTGACTTTTGGCACGCTGTTGAGTTCTCAAGGAACGGACGCTTCCTTTGTACTCACCCTCTCGGGCTTTCCTCCGGGCGCTTCCCTTCGTTCTTGCGTTTCCGACTCTATCAGATCTTTCCGATCCGATTTCCTCGATGCTTTCCAGGTTCTCGCTTTCGCGTTTCCCTTTCCGGCGGTTCCGACTCTATCAGATCCTTTCGGGCCCGATTCCCAGTCAGAGTGGGTTGCCTTCACGGCCGTTGGGCCGTTCCGACGAGTGAGACTTTAGCGGATTCCCGGCCCCCGACCTAATCGGGGTCCTGCTCCCTTTCGGGTGCGGATTCCTCATTTCGCGAATACACACGCCAATGACGCGCCTGCAGACAGACTGCTGACGTCGATCAGGAGTGGACTTGCGGAATGGCTGTCCGGGGACCGACCGGGGCCGGTGCTCACGTCGGACAACTCGGAGAACAGTACGGATGCAGCCGGGTCGTGTCAACTCGCTGCCTCGCCACCTCCCCGGGCGTACTGTGACCCGTATGACCACGCGTACGTACAGCCAGTTCTGGTGGGTCGCCTGACGGCGGCCGCCCTGTAACTACGTACGCACTCAACGGCCGCCGTCTCGGCGGCCGTTTCTGTTCTCCTCCAGCACTCCGAGGGGCGGCCGGCCGGGGACGGCGGCCTCGGACCGGAGACGGGGCTGTGAAGAGATGACACGGGTCTTCAGTGGGATCAAGCCGACCGGGCATCTGACGCTGGGGAACTACCTGGGTGCCATGCGGCAGTGGGCCGCGAGCGACCAGCACCAGGCGGACGCGTTGTTCTGCGTCGTCGATCTGCACGCGCTCACCGTGCACCACGATCCCGCGCGGGTGCGCAGGCTGAGCCGGCAGGCGGCGACACTGCTGCTGGCGTCCGGGCTGGACCCCGCGGCGTGCACGGTGTTCGTGCAGAGCCATGTGGACGAGCACGCGCGGCTGTCGTATCTGCTGGAGTGCGTGGCCACGGACGGCGAGATGCGGCGGATGATCCAGTACAAGGAGAAGGCCGCGCGGGAGCAGCGGCGGGGTGGGAGCGTGCGGCTGTCGCTGCTGACGTATCCGGTGCTGATGGCGGCCGACATCCTGGCGTACGGGACGGACGAGGTGCCGGTCGGGCACGACCAGACGCAGCATGTGGAGCTGGCGCGGGATCTCGCGGTGCGGTTCAACCAGCGGTACGGGCACACGTTCGTGGTGCCGAAGGCGACGAATCCGTCGGTGGCCGCGCGGGTGATGAATCTGCAGGACCCCTTGTCGAAGATGGGCAAGAGCGACGACACGGGGCCGGGCATCGTCTATCTGCTGGACGAGCCGGACGTGGTGCGGAGGAAGGTCATGCGTGCGGTGACCGACAGCGGGCGCGACGTGGTCTACGACCGGGAGGCCCGGCCCGGGCTGGCGAATCTGCTGGAGATCCTCGCTGCCTGCTCGGGTGGGAACCCGGAGGCGCTGGCCGGTGTATATGAGTCGTACGGGCATGTGAAGAGGGACACCGCGGAGGCGGTGGTCGAGGTCTTGAGGCCCGTGCGGGAGAGGCACAAGGAGTTGTGCGCGGATCCTGGCTATGTGGAGGGGTGCTGCGGGATGGTGCGGAGCGGGCGCGGGGCATGGCTCGGCCGACCGTGGATGCCGCGTATCGAGCGATCGGTCTGCTGCCGGCGGGCGCTGATACCGGGTCGCCTGTGGTGAACGCGGCCCGGTAGTACGCCGGACGTCAGTCCTTGGTGCCGCTCGCGAGTTCGCGGCTGCGGTCGCGGGCGGCTTCGAGGGCGGCGATGAGGGCGGCTCGTACGCCGTGGTTCTCGAGTTCGCGGATGGCGTTGATGGTGGTGCCGGCCGGAGAGGTCACGTTCTCGCGGAGCTTCACCGGGTGTTCGCCGCTGTCGCGGAGCATGGTCGCGGCGCCAATCGCCGACTGGACGATCAGCTCGTGGGCCTTGTCGCGGGGCAGCCCGAGCAGGATGCCGGCGTCGGTCATGGCTTCGACCAGGTAGAAGAAGTACGCCGGGCCGGAGCCGGAGAGGGCGGTGCAGGCGTCCTGCTGGGACTCGGGGACGCGGAGCGTCTTGCCGACGGCGCCGAAGATCTCCTCGGCGTGGGTGAGGTGGTCGGCGGTGGCGTGGCTTCCGGCGGAGATGACCGACATGGCCTCGTCGACGAGGGCGGGGGTGTTGGTCATGACGCGGACGACGGGGGTGCCGGTGGCGAGGCGCTCCTCGAAGAAGGAGGTGGGGATGCCGGCGGCGCCGCTGATGATCAGGCGGTCGGCGGGGATGTGGGGGCGAGCTCGTCGAGGAGGACGCCCATGTCCTGCGGTTTGACCGTGAGGATCAGGGTGTCCGCGGTCTTGGCGGCTTCCTGGTTGGAGACCGGGGTGACTCCATGGCGGGTGCGGAGTTCTTCGGCTCGTTCCTGGCGGCGGGTGGTGACGAGGAGGTCGGCGGGGGGCCAGCCGGAGCGGATCATTCCGCTGAGCAGGGCTTCGCCGATCTTGCCGGTGCCGAGGACTGCGACTTTCTGGGTCATGGCTGTGGGTGCCCTCCGGGGTGGGTCGTCCCTGGTCATCCTTGCATCCCGGAGGCGGGTGGGGGTGGGGCGTCCAGTGGGCGGAATGTCGGTCGGGAGGTACCACCCGGGGTTCTCGCCCCCGCCGCCCTTTCTCATCCCGTCCCTGGGGGCCACGCCCCCAGACCCCTTTCGGTCCTGCGGGCCTCGTCCTCACAGGCCGGACGGGCTGTTCAGGCTGTACGGCGTTTCAGGGTGGCCGCGCCCAGGGTGAGGACCAGCAGGGCGGTGCCCGTGACGATGGCCGTGTCCTGGAGGAAGGCCGCGGTCAGGTCGGTGTGGGTGAGGACCTCGTTCATACCGTCGACCGCGTAGGACATGGGGAGGACGTGGGAGACGGCCTCCAGGACCGGGTGCATGGAGTCGCGGGGGTGAAGAGGCCGCAGAGGAGGATCTGAGGGAAGATCACCGCCGGCATGAACTGGACGGCCTGGAATTCGGATGCCGCGAAGGCGGAGACGAAGAGGCCGAGGGCGGTGCCGAGGAGCGCGTCCAGGAGGGCCACCAGGAGGAGCAGCCAGGGGCTGCCGGTGACGTCGAGGCCGAGGAACCAGACGGCGAGGCCGGTGGCGAGGGCGGACTGGATGATCGCGAGGATGCCGAAGGCGAGGGCGTAGCCGGCGATGAGGTCGCCCTTGCCGAGGGGCATGGCGAGGAGGCGTTCGAGGGTTCCGGAGGTGCGTTCGCGCAGGGTGGCGATCGAGGTGACCAGGAACATCGTGATCAGCGGGAAGATCCCGAGGAGTGATGCGCCGATGCCGTCGAAGGTGCGGGCGCTGCCGTCGAAGACGTAGCGGAGCAGGAACAGCATCACGCAGGGAATGAGGACCATCAGCGCGATGGTGCGCGGGTCGTGGCGCAGCTGGCGCAGGACCCGGGCGGCGGTGGCGGTGGTGCGGGAGGCGCTGAGGGCGCGGGTGGGCGCGGGGGTGGTCGGGCTCATCGGGTGGTCTCCTTCGTGCGGCCTGCCGCGGTCGCCTCGTCGACCAGGTGCAGGAAGGCCGCCTCGACGGTGTCGGAGCCGGTGCGGTCGCGGAGGGCGTCGGGGGTGTCGTCGGCGAGGAGTTCGCCCGCGCGCATGAGCAGCAGGCGGTGGCAGCGTTCGGCCTCGTCCATGACGTGGGAGGAGATCAGGAGGGTGGCGCCGCGTTCGGCGGCGATCGTGTGGAAGAGCTGCCAGAGGTCGCGGCGCAGTACGGGGTCGAGGCCGACGGTGGGTTCGTCGAGGACGAGGAGGTCGGGGGTGCCGAGGAGGGCGACGGCGAGGGAGACGCGGCTGCGCTGTCCGCCGGAGAGGTTGCCGGCGAGGGTGTCGGCGTGTCCGGTGAGGTCGACGTCGGTGATGGCGCGGGTGACGTGTTCGGTGCGGCGGGCCGCGGCGGCTCGGCCGGGGTCGAGGATCGCGGCGAAGTAGTCGAGGTTCTGGCGGACGGTCAGGTCGTCGTAGACCGAGGGTGCCTGGGTGACGTAGCCGATGCGGGTGCGCAGGCCGGGGTGGCCGGCGGGGTGGCCGAGGACGTGGAGGGTGCCGGTGACCTTGGCCTGGGTGCCGACGACGGCCCGCATGAGGGTCGACTTGCCGCAGCCGGAGGGGCCGAGGAGGCCGGTGATCTGTCCGTGCGGAACGGTGAAGTCGAGGCCGCGCAGGACGGTGCGGGGGCCTCGGACGACGGTGAGGTCCTGGGCCCGGACGGCCGGTTCCTCCGTGGGCCGGGAGGAGTAATTCATCATGTGATGAATAATCCTCCCGGCTCGTGGGCGGCGTCAAGCCGTCGGGGGCGGGGAGGTTGTGGCGAGCAGGAGGATGACGTCGTAGGTCTCTTCGACGATGCCGTCCGGGAAGACGTCCAGGACGTGCCGTCGCTCCTGGGCGAGGTAGGCCGCGCTGCGTTCCGCGTCCTGGGTTAGGAAGACCGAGTGGCTGCCCAGGTTGGCCAGGTGGGTGTCGAGGGGGACGTGACGGCTCCAGCGCACGACACGGCGGACGAAGCCGAGGCGGCCCGTGGGGTCGGCGACGCATGGCTGGATATCGCGCTTCTCCGCGGAGAGGCCGAGGCCGAAGTGACGATCGGCGCGGGCGGACGCCTCCGCGATCCACGGCACGTCGTGCGCGCTGGTGTTCCACCACAGGGCGAGTGCGCCGCCCGGCCGCAGGACGCGTACGGCCTCCGGGACGGCTTGGGCCGGGTCGGTCCAGTGCCAGGCCTGGGCGTAGGTGATCAGGTCGGCCGAGTGACCCGCGAGCGGGAGGGCGTTGCCGTTGCCCCGGACGACCGGCACGCCGGGGAGGGTGCGGCGGAACTCGGCCGCCATGCCGTCCCCGGGTTCGACGGCGATGACGTCGGCGCCGCGCGCGTGCAGGCGGGCGGTCGCTATGCCCGTACCGGCGCCGACGTCCACGACCCGGGAGCCGGCGAGGGGCGGCCGGTGAGCGCCTCGACGGTGTCGAAGAGGGCGGGCGGGTAGGAGGGGCGGCTGGCGGCGTACTGGGCGGCTGCCGCGTTGAAGGAGTGGGCGCGGGTGGTGTGCGTGACCTCGTCGGCTGCTCCGGATGTCGTCATACGGCCATGGTGGCCGGGTGACGGGAGCGCGCAGGGGGTTTACGGGAGGTCAGGTGCTGCGGCGGCGCTTCTTGGAGGGGTTGCCGGAGCGGCGGGTGGTGCGCTTCTCGTACTCCGCGCGGGCCGTGTCGTACTCCGCGCGGTGCAGTTTCTCGCCCGGGGCCTCGGTGAGGGAGCGGAAGAAGTAGGCGATGAGCGAGCCGATGCAGCCGATGGCCAGGAGGCCGCGGAGGGAGGCCTGGCGTTCGGGGTCGGGGCGGGTGGTGAACGCGGACCAGGTGTGGCGGAAGGCGAGCGCGCTGCAGATCGCGAACATCACGGTCATCAGCAGCGTGACGAAGCTGCCGATGTCGGCGATCTGGAGTCCCTGGTAGGCGATGCGCAGGACGAAGCAGGCGGCGGCCGCGGCGGCGAGGGAGCCGACGGCCACACCGGCGCGGCGGGCCGCGTAGCCGCCGGTGTGGTCGACCCAGGTGGTGCCGAAGAAGCGGATGGGTTCGGGCTGGGGGCCTGCGGGTGTGCCCGGGGACCCCGCGGTGCCGTTTTCTGCGCTCACGCTTCGATTATGGCTCCGCGGGCGCCAGGGCTCCGGCCGGGACCGGCGGCGCCGGGGTCTCCGGCGCCGCTTCGTGATGTGCCCGGGCCCGTCAGAAGGAGCAGCGCGGGCGGAAGTAGTCGTCGTGGCCGGTGTACACGTACGTGTCCGAGACGAACTCGCCGTTGTCGATGTTGTCCCAGATGCTCGACGTGCCGTACGGGCCCGTCACCCTGGTGCCCGGTGCCTGGCAGAAGATCGGGACCTTCGCCCCTCGGCCAGGACGCGGACGATGGTGTAGCCGGTGCCGGGACCGCTGCGCACGTTCAGCCGGACGCCCGGGGCGACCGAGTAGTAGCGGGTCGCCGATGCCGCCGTCGTCGTGACGGCCTCCTCCGGGCCGGACCCGACCTCTTCGATGCGGTCGACAGACATGTGAAACTCCCCCGTTGAACCCCATGACTGCCATGGGGTCACGTTGATTCCCCTGAAACACGTCTTGAAACACGCGTTCACAACTCGCACGCGGAGGCTAGCAAGTCGCCTCGGTCTCGCACGGGTAATCGACTAGGCTCCGTGCGTCGCGCGCGCGGACGAACAGCACGGGGGTGTTCCCATGGCGCCACATCAGGACACCGGGGCGGGTGTGGAAGCGGAACGTCCGGAGTACACCGGTCACTACCGTCTGGAGTCGCTCCTCGGCTCGGGCGGTATGGGGGTCGTACATCTGGCCCGGAGCACCTCGGGCAAGCAACTCGCGGTGAAGGTCGTGCACGCCGAGTTCGCCAAGGACCCGGAGTTCAGGGGCCGGTTCCGGCAGGAGGTGGGGGCGGCTCGCCGGGTGAGCGGTGCCTTCACGGCGTCGGTCGTCGACGCCGATCCCGAGGCGGCGCGGCCCTGGATGGCCACCCTGTTCATTCCCGGCCCGACCCTCTCCGACCAGGTGAAGCGGAACGGTCCCATGGCGCCGGCCGAAGTGCGCCGGCTGATGGCGGGGCTGGCCGAGGCACTGCGCGACATTCACCGGGTCGGGGTCGTGCACCGGGATCTGAAGCCGAGCAACGTCCTGCTCGCCGAGGACGGGCCCAAGGTCATCGACTTCGGCATCTCCCGGCCGAAGGACAGCGAACTGCGGACCGAGACCGGCAAGTTGATCGGCACGCCGCCGTTCATGGCACCCGAGCAGTTCCGCCGGCCGCGGGAGGTCGGGCCCGCCGCCGACATCTTCGCGCTGGGGTCCGTGCTGGTGCACGCGGCGACCGGACGCGGGCCGTTCGACTCGGACAGTCCGTATGTGGTCGCCTACCAGGTCGTCCATGACGAACCCGACCTGACCGGTGTGCCGGAGGATCTGGCGCCGCTCATCGAGCGCTGCCTGGCCAAGGAGCCGGAGGACCGGCCCACGCCGGACGAGCTGATGCGGGAACTGCGCTCGGTGGCGGCCTCGTACGACACTCAGGTGTTCATACCGGCGCAGCGCGCGGGGGACCAGCCGGAGCCGCAGGGCGACGCGGCGGACAAGCCGGGCCGGACCGGGCGTCTCGGGGGCAGGCGAGTCGTGTTCGGCCTCGGGGCTCTCGGGGTCGCGGTGCTCGCCGCGCTGGCGGCCGTCCAGCCGACCGGCGGGGAGAGCGGTACGCCGAGGGACGACACGCCGCGGACCACGTCGGCCGCCTTCCGCGCGTGGGCCACGCCGGGGCCTGGGAACGGCATGCCCCGGTGTTCCTACGGGGCGGGGCAGTTGCTCTGTGCGCGGGCCGGGCAGGTCTTCGCGCTCGATCCGTCCGACGGCCGGCTGCGGTGGCGGCACGCCGTCGCCTCCGCCGACGGGAGCGGGGCGCCGTCCCTGGTGGGCGGTCTGGTGCTGTCGCCGCCCACGCGGGACGGGCACGTGGAGGCGCTCGATCCCGGCTCCGGGGCGATCCGCTGGCAGCGGGACGTGCCCGTGCACGGCGGGCTCGCGTCCGCCGGGGACACCCTGCTGCTGACCGGGGCCGACGGCACGGTCACCGCGGTGGACGGCGCCACGGGCGGGACACGGTGGAGCCGTCGCGTCCCCGGCCACGCGGCGCCGCGCTTCGTCTCCTTCGCCGGGGATCCGCTGGCCTACGCGACGAGCCCGTCCGACGACGGGTCGCGCACACGCGTCACCGCCGTCGATCCGGTCAGCGGTGACGTGCGGTGGGACGCCCGGCTCGAAGGGGAGCTGGAACCCGTCGGCACGAACGGGGAACGGTCCTCCTCGTCTCCTCCGACCGCGTCTACGGCGATACGGATGCCGTGATCGGCTACACCCCGGAGACGGGAGCCACGCGCCGGACCGCGCTCTCCACGGCGCTGGAGCAGGCCCAGGGCACCGTCCACGAGGGGATCGCCCACCTCATGGCGACGGGCGGGACCCTCACCGCCGTGGACCTGGAGGCGGGTGAGCAACTGTGGAGCCTGGAAACGGGCCTCACGCGCGGTTCCGCCCCCGTCTCCGACGGCCGCCACGTGTACCTCACCGCGCCCGACGGACGCCTGCTCGCGGTGGACGCGCGATCGGGGCGGCTGGCCGGGCACACGCCGTCGCGGCTCGGCGAGGCCGGCACGGTGGCCGCCGCGCTGCCGGCGCCGGTGGTGGCGGACGGACGGGTCTACGCGTCCGCGCCCGACGGAACGGTGTTCGCCGTGAACGGGCGGGACCCCGGGGCCTGGTGATCCCGGGGCCTGGGTGATCCCGGGGCCTGGGTGATCCCGGGGCCTGGGTGATCCCGGGGCCTGGGTGATCCCGGGGCCCGGGTGATCCCGGGGCCTGGTGACGGCGGAGGCCACGCGGTGCGGTCGGGCGGGGTCCCTGCTGCCGCGCCGCCGACGCCCGTCGTCGTGGCGGCCGGACGGGGTCCCGGCACCTGGCCGGTGACCGCGGAGGCCGCCCCGCGCGGTGCGATCGGGCGGAACCCCGGAGCCCGGTGACGGCGGAAGCGCGGTGCGCACGCGGGGGTACGCGACAGCGGAGGCCGCCCCGCGCGGTGCGGGAGCGGCCTCCGGAGAAACGGTCGCCGGGGCTCAGCCCAGCTTGCTCACGTCCCGCACCGCGCCCTTGTCCGCGCTCGTCGCCATCGCCGCGTACGCCTTCAGGGCCGCCGAGACCTTGCGCTCGCGGTTCTTCGGGGCGTACCGGCCGTCGAGGGCCAGCTCGCGGCGGGTCAGCTCGGCCTCGTCGACCAGCAGATCGATCGAGCGGTTCGGGATGTCGATGCGGATGCGGTCGCCGTCCTCGACCAGGGCGATGACGCCGCCCGAGGCCGCCTCCGGGGAGGCGTGGCCGATGGACAGGCCGGACGTGCCGCCGGAGAAGCGGCCGTCGGTGATCAGGGCGCAGGCCTTACCGAGGCCACGGCTCTTCAGGTACGACGTCGGGTAGAGCATCTCCTGCATGCCGGGGCCGCCCTTGGGGCCCTCGTAGCGGATGACGACGACGTCGCCCTCCTTGACCTGCTTGGTGAGGATCTTCTCGACGGCCTCGTCCTGCGACTCGCAGACGACCGCCGGGCCCTCGAAGGTCCAGATGGACTCGTCGACGCCCGCCGTCTTCACCACGCAGCCGTCGACGGCGAGGTTGCCGCGCAGCACCGCCAGGCCGCCGTCCTCGGAGTAGGCGTGCTCGGCGGAGCGGATGCAGCCGCCCTCGGCGTCGTCGTCGAGGGTGTCCCAGCGCTCGGACTGGGAGAAGGCCTCGGAGGAGCGGACACAGCCGGGGGCCGCGTGCCACAGCTCGACCGCCTCCGCGGACGGGGAGCCGCCGCGCACGTCCCAGGTCTTCAGCCAGTCGGCGAGGGACGGGCTGTGGACGGAGTGCACGTCCTCGTTGAGCAGGCCCGCGCGGTGCAGTTCGCCGAGCAGGGCGGGGATGCCGCCCGCGCGGTGCACGTCCTCCATGTAGTACGTGCGGTCCTTGGCGACGTTCGGGGCGACCTTGGCCAGGCAGGGGACGCGGCGCGAGAGGGCGTCCATCTCGGTGAGGCCGAAGTCGACCTCCGCCTCCTGGGCGGCGGCCAGCAGATGCAGGATCGTGTTGGTGGAGCCGCCCATCGCGATGTCGAGCGCCATGGCGTTCTCGAAGGCCGCGGGGGTGGCGATGTTGCGGGGCAGGGCCGACTCGTCGTCCTGCTCGTAGTAGCGGCGGGTCAGGTCCAGGACCGTACGCGCGGCGTTCTCGTAGAGCGCCCTGCGGGCCGTGTGGGTGGCCAGGACCGAGCCGTTGCCCGGGAGGGAGAGGCCGATGGCCTCGGTGAGGCAGTTCATCGAGTTGGCGGTGAACATGCCGGAACAGGAGCCGCAGGTCGGGCAGGCGTTCTCCTCGATGCGCAGCACGTCCGCGTCGGAGGCCTTGTCGTTGGCCGCCTCGACCATCGCGTCGATCAGGTCCAGGGTGCGCACGGTGCCGTCGACCAGGGTGGCCCGGCCGGCCTCCATCGGGCCGCCGGAGACGAAGACCGCGGGGATGTTCAGCCGCAGGGCCGCGTTGAGCATGCCCGGGGTGATCTTGTCGCAGTTGGAGATGCAGATCAGGGCGTCCGCGCGGTGCGCCTCGACCATGTACTCCACGCTGTCCGCGATCAGGTCGCGGGAGGGCAGGGAGTACAGCATGCCGCCGTGGCCCATCGCGATGCCGTCGTCGACGGCGATGGTGTTGAACTCGCGCGGGATGCCGCCGGCCGCGGTGACCGCCTCGCTGACGATCCGGCCGACCGGGGCCAGGTGGGTGTGGCCGGGGACGAACTCGGTGAAGCTGTTGGCGACCGCGATGATCGGCTTGCGGCCGATGTCCGCACCCGGTACACCGGAGGCGCGCATAGGGCGCGGGCGCCCGCCATGTTGCGGCCGTGGGTGACTGTGCGGGACCTCAGCTCGGGCATCGTCGCTCGCTCCTTCGGAGAGTAATGACTGTCGTCGAGCGTACGCCGGTCATCCAGGGGCGGGACAGGGTGTCCGGTATGCGGGACACATGTCTCAGCCGCCGAGGGCGTTCAGGGGCCGGTGAGGTGCCTCTGCACCACGGGCGCCACCCGTTTGATGATCAGTTCGGAGTCCGCCGACGCCAGCGGCTCCACCTTGATCACGTAGCGGAGCATCGCGATCCCGACCAACTGGGCGGCGGCGAGTTCCGCGCGGAGCTCGGCGTCCGGGGCGTCGAGCTGTCCGGCGATCCGGCCCAGCAGCTGGCTGGCGACCAGGCGGCGGAAGACACCGGCCGCGATCTCGTTGTTCACGGCGGAGCGGACGATGGCGAGCAGCGGGGCGCGGGTGACGGGGCTCTCCCAGAGTCCGAAGATCATCCGTGTCATCCGCTCGCCCACCTCGTCGAGCGGTCCCTCGAGCACGGTGTTCCGCACGGTGAGCACCGGGGCGAAGGCGACCTCGACGGCGGCCTCGAACACCTGCTCCTTGGTGCCGAAGTAGTGGTGCACCAGCGCGGAGTCGACGCCGGCCGCCTTGGCGATGCCCCGGACGGACGTCTTCTCGTAGCCGCGCAGCGCGAACTCCTCACGCGCGGTGTCGAGGATGCGGTCCCGGGTGCCGGCCGATTCCGTACGGGGCGGGCGGCCACGGCGGCGGGTGGTGGTGCCGTCGCCCCGCGCGGGGCGTCGCGGCGGGTGGTGCCGTCGCCCCGCGCGGGGCGTCGCGGCGGGTGGTGCCGTCGCCCCGCGCGGGTACGTCGGAGGCGTCCGGGCCGTCGCTCGCGGTGCTGCCGGTCATCCGCGCGGCACCTCGATCGCGGAGGAGGACAGGTGCAGGCGCGTGAACGCCAGCGCCTCGGCGAGGTCGGCCTCGCGCTCCGCGGCCGACATGGCCCGGCGGGTGTTCACCTCGATGACGACATGGCCGTCGAAGCCGCGCGCGGCGAGCCCTGCCAGCACCTCGGCGCAGGGCTGGTCACCGCGGCCGGGCACCAGGTGCTCGTCCTTGGCGGAGCCCTTGCCGTCGGCGAGGTGGATGTGGCCGAGGCGGTCGCCCATGCGGTCGATCATCCGCAGGGCGTCGGTGCGGGCGGTCGAGGCGTGGCTGAGGTCGATCGTGAAGTGGCGGTAGTCCTCTTTGGTGACGTCCCAGTCGGGCGCGTAGGCGAGCATCTCGCGGTCGCGGTAGCGCCAGGGGTACATGTTCTCCACGGCGAACCGCACGTCCGTCTCGCCGGCCATCCGCCAGATGCCGTCCACGAAGTCGCGGGCGTACTGCCGCTGCCAGCGGAAGGGGATGGACGACGACCGTGCCGGCGCCGAGCTTCTCGGCGGCGGCCTGGGCCCGCTGGAGCTTGGTCCAGGGGTCGGTGGACCACACGCGCTGTGTGATGAGCAGGCAGGGCGCGTGGACGGCCAGGATGGGGATGCGGTGGTAGTCGCTGAGTCTGCGCAGCGCCTCGATGTCCTGGCTGACCGGGTCGGTCCACACCATGACCTCGACGCCGTCGTAGCCGAGGCGCGCGGCGATCTCGAAGGCCGTCGCCGTCGACTCCGGGTAGACGGAGGCCGTCGACAGGGCGACCTTCGCGTCCGGGATGCGGACTACGTCCCTTGCTTCTGCCACGAGCCTCAGGTTACGGGGTGGGGTCGGGTGGGTGCGGGGTGAGTGTTCGCCGTTGTGGTGTTTGCCATAGGGGCGGAGCCGGGTGTGTCAAGAGGCCCGGGGCCGTTACCCCTGGCCCAGGTGATCCAGTCTGCGGAGGATGACGCCCTCCCTGAGGGCCCAGGGACAGACCTCGAGGCGTTCCACGCCGAACAGGTCCATGGCGGCCTCGGCGACCAGGGCGCCGGCGACCAGCTGGCCCGCGCGGCCGTCGGAGACTCCGGGCAGTTCGGTCCGCTCGGCGGTGGTCATGGCGGCCAGTCTCGGCACCCAGGCCTCCAGGGACTCCCGTTTCAGTTCGCGCTGGACGTACAGGCCCTCGGCGGAGCCGGGGCGCCGGCGATACGGGCGAGCTGCCGGAAGGTCTTGGAGGTGGCCACCACGTGGTCGGGGGCGCCCAGGCGGCTGAAGTCTCCGACCGTGCGGGCTATCTCGGTGCGGACATGGCGGCGCAGCGCGCGTACGTCGTCCGGCTCGGGCGGGTCACCGGGCAGCCGGGCGGCGGTGAGGCGGCCGGCGCCGAGCGGCAGGGAGACCGTGGCGTCGGGTTCCTCGTCCATGCCGTAGGCGATCTCCAGGGAGCCGCCGCCGATGTCGATGACGAGGAGGTTCCCGGCGGACCAGCCGAACCAGCGGCGGGCGGCGAGGAAGGTCAGCCGGGCCTCCTCGTCGCCACTGAGCACCTGGAGCTCGACCCCGGTCTCCTCGCGCACACGCGTGAGCACGTCGTCGGCGTTGCCGGCGTCACGGACCGCGGAGGTGGCGAAGGGCAGCAGTTCCTCTACGCCCTTGTCCTCGGCGGCCTGGAGCGCCTCATGGATGATCGAGATCAGCCTGTCGACTCCTTCGGGGCCGATGGCCCCGTCGTCGTCGAGGAGCTGGGCGAGGCGCAGATCCGCCTTGTGCGAGTGGGCGGGCAGCGGGCGGGCGCCGGGATGCGCGTCCACCACCAGCAGATGCACCGTGTTCGAACCCACGTCGAGGACACCGAGTCTCATGTACGGAAATGCTATTGCCCACCGCGCGGTGTGACGCCCCTTTTCCCGGTGGTCGAGCCGGTGCCGGGCTCGGGAGCGGGCGACTTACCCTGGAGGGGTGCCAAAGACGAAAAAGGCGAAGGACGAAAAGACGGACAAGCGACCCAAGAAGGACAAGAAGGCCGGAACGGCCGAGGGTTCTTCGCGTCCGACGGCCCCACGGGCGCCGGGCAGGGCGCCCGTGGACGACGAGCAGGGCCTCGACTTCGCCCGCGCGTGGGTGGAGTTTCCCGATCCGGCGGACGACGAGCAGGTCTTCCGCTGCGATCTGACCTGGCTGACCTCTCGCTGGACCTGCATCTTCGGCAGCGGCTGCCAGGGCATCCAGGCGGGCCGCGCGGACGACGGCTGCTGCACCTGGGCGCCCACTTCTCGGACGAGGACGACGAGAAGCGGGTCGCCGGGCATGTGGCGAGGCTCACGCCGGACATCTGGCAGCACCACGCGGAGGGCACGCGGAACGGCTGGGTCTCCGAGGACGAGGACGGCGACCGGCAGACCCGACCGTTCCAGGGCTCGTGCATCTTCCAGAACCGGCCGGGCTTCGCGGGCGGCATGGGCTGCTCGCTGCACATCCTCGCCCTCAAGGAGGGCCGGGAGCCGCTGGAGACCAAGCCGGACGTGTGCTGGCAGCTGCCGGTGCGGCGGACGTACGAGTGGATCGACCGGCCCGACGACACGCGCGTGCTGCAGGTGTCGATCGGTGAGTACGACCGCCGGGGCTGGGGTTCCGGCGGCCACGACCTGCACTGGTGGTGCACCTCGGCCACCTCGGCGCACGGCGCCGGTGACCCGGTGTACGTCTCCTACCGCGCGGAGCTGACCGAACTGATGGGCAAGGCGGGCTACGACCGCCTGTCCGAACTGTGCGAAGCCCGGCTGGCCTCCCAGCTCCCGCTCCTGGCCCCGCACCCGGCGGACCCCGCCTGACGCCGCCCCTGAAGGGGCACGGGGAACGGGGCGAAGCCTCCAGGAACGGGCCGTCAGGGCGGGACGCACGCGTCAGGTCGCCCTCGTCGGGCGAAGCCCCGGGGGACGGGCCGTCAGGGCGTGGGCGGGGGCGAGGGCTCCTCGGGGACGGGTGGCGGTACCGGGTCGTCCGGGTCGGTGGGTTCCGGGACCGAGGAGGTCGGCGGGTCGCTCGGCGTGGGTTCCGAGGGCCCGGAGGGCGTGGGCGTCGGCTCCGGATCGGGTGACGACGCGGGAGGGCCGCTCGGCGTACCGGAGTGGCTTGAGGATGAGCCGCCGGCCGGGGCGGAGGGGACGGGGCCGTGGCCCTCGATGGTCACCGCCGAGCCGGAGGGGCGATCCGCACGGTTGCCGTCCAGTGGCCGGACGGCTCGCGGAGCTGGTCGACGTACACCCTCACCGTCACCGACTCGCCGGGGGCGAGTGCTCCCGAGGAGCGGCTCGCGTAGAGCCAGGACGCCCCCGTCGACAGGGACCAGCGGACCGGTCCGGTACCGGTGGCGGTCAGGGTGATCAGCGTGGTGTCGCCGCTGTGGCCGGCCGTGACGCCCAGCGCGGCGGTGCCCTCGCGCCCGGCTCCGGCGACGCCGACGACCTCCACGGACACGTCCGGGTCCCCGGGGCACCGAACCCGGTTCCGGGCCGCGTGCTCGCGTTGCCCGCGTTCTCGTAGCCGCCGGTCCCCTCGCCGTCGAGGCCGACGGGTCCGCCGCCCTCCCGCGCCGAGGCCGAACGCCCGTCCTGGGCCTCACCGACGGGGTGCCGCGGTAGGCGGCCCACAGTGCGAGCACCGGCGCCGCGACGACGGCGGCGACGACCGTCGTCGTCACGGCACACGCGCGCATGCGGTCCCTGCGGGCGACGCGGTCCTTGGCGTCCATCGGGAAACCGCGCCGGTCGAAGCGGGGCGCGGCGCCGCGCGGGCGTGGCTGGTGCGCCAGGGCGGCGTGCAGGGCCGCGCCGGGCGCCTGGAGGACGGGCAGCGCGGCCGGGGTGACGCTGTTGCCGGGCCAGCGGCCGGGGACGGCCCGCTCGGCGGTACGGCGGCACCGCGGGCAGTCGTCGACGTGCCGCACGAGTTCCCGGCGCAGGGTCGCGCTGAGGACGAGCCGGCGGTCGCCGGTGAGGTGCGCCACGGCCGGGCAGGCGCCGGTCTCGACGACGGCGAGCGCCGCGCGGGTGCGTTCCACCTCGCAGGCCGCGGCGGCGAGCAGCGCTCGCGCGGCGGACGGCTGCATGCCGAGCACGGAGGCCACCTCGTGGGCGGCGAGCCGGTGCCGGACGGCGAGTTCGAGCGCCTCGCGCTGCTCGGGCGTGGTGCCGGCGGCCTCCGGCCAGGCCAGCTCGGCCAGTTCGCGGCGGCGCTGCCCCAGGACGTCGTCGGGGACGGCCGGGACGGGAACGGTCCTGACCGGTCGCCTGCGGCCCGCGCGGCCCACCGCGCGGGTGCCCTGCCGTCGCTGCCTGGCTTCCGCGAGCTCGCGCAGACACGCCCAGCGGGCCAGGGCGTAGAGCCAGGCCCTGCGGCTGCCGGGTTCCTCGGGGCGTGCCGCCCGCGGCGCTCCGCGAGGGTGAGGACGTCGGCCAGGGCGGCGGTCGCGGCGTCGTGGTCGCAGAGCACGGACAGGCAGTACGTGAACAGGCCGTCCAGATGGGGCTCGTACCGGGTGGCCGGCCACTGCGCCAGCGTGCGCGCTGCCCCGCGGTCGCGCACTTCCCGGTGTGTCCGGTGGGTTCCGGTCGTGCGGGTCGTGCGGGTCGAGGTGTCCGGGCCGCTGCTCGTCATCCGGCGACCGTAGGGGAGCAGGGCGGCGCCCACCGGAGCGCTGCGCGCTTTAATCCGTACGGGTGAAACGATCCCTCTATCGGGGAACAGGAACCTTTCGCTGCCTGTGAGCCGCCCTCTCCCCGGGGCCGCCGCCCCGGACCCGGCGAGGGTGAGCGCGTCCCGTTGTCAGTGGGTGCCGTTACCTTGTGCGCATGGCTGCCCGTACCAAGAGCTCAAGGACCGACCGTCCTACCGCTGCACCGAGTGCGGCTGGCAGACGGCCAAATGGCTCGGTCGCTGCCCCGAGTGCCAGGCCTGGGGGACGATCGAGGAGTACGGCACGCCCGCGGTGCGTACGACGACACCCGGGCGGGTCACCACCTCCGCCCTGCCCATCGGCCAGGTCGACGGCCGTCAGGCCACCGCCCGTTCCACGGGCGTGCCCGAGCTGGACCGGGTGCTCGGCGGCGGGCTGGTGCCCGGCGCGGTGGTGCTGGTCGCGGGTGAGCCGGGCGTCGGCAAGTCCACGCTGCTGCTGGACGTGGCGGCCAAGGCGGCGAGCGAGGAGCACCGCACGCTCTATGTGACCGGGGAGGAGTCCGCGAGCCAGGTCCGGCTGCGCGCCGACCGTATCCACGCCATCGACGACCACCTGTATCTCGCCGCCGAGACCGACCTGTCCGCCGTGCTCGGTCACTTGGACGCGGTGAAGCCGTCCCTGCTGATCATGGACTCGGTGCAGACGGTGGCGTCCCCGGAGATCGACGGCGCCCCGGGCGGCATGGCGCAGGTCCGCGAGGTGGCCGGCGCGCTGATCCGGGCCTCCAAGGACCGCGGGATGTCCACCCTCCTGGTGGGCCATGTCACCAAGGACGGCGCCATCGCCGGGCCGCGCCTGCTGGAGCACCTGGTGGACGTCGTCCTGCACTTCGAGGGCGACCGGCACGCGCGCCTGCGCCTGGTGCGCGGCGTCAAGAACCGCTACGGCACCACGGACGAGGTGGGCTGTTTCGAACTGCACGACGAGGGCATCACGGGCCTCGCGGACCCGAGCGGACTTTTCCTGACGCGTCGTGACGAACCGGTCCCGGGGACCTGTCTGACCGTCACCCTGGAGGGCCGCCGCCCCTGGTCGCCGAAGTGCAGGCGCTCACGGTCGACTCGCAGATCCCTCCCCCGGCGCACCACGTCCGGCCTGGAGACGTCACGCGTGTCGATGATGCTGGCGGTGCTGGAACAGCGCGGCCGGATCAGCGCTTTGGGCAAACGGGACATCTACTCCGCGACGGTCGGCGGGGTGAAGCTCTCCGAGCCGGCCGCCGATCTGGCCGTGGCGCTCGCGCTGGCGTCGGCGGCGAGCGACACCCCGCTGCCGAAGAACCTCGTCGCGATCGGCGAGGTGGGTCTCGCCGGCGAGGTGAGACGGGTCACGGGCGTCCAGCGCAGGCTCGCCGAGGCGCACCGCCTGGGCTTCACGCACGCCCTGGTGCCGGGCGATCCGGGCAAGGTCCCGCCGGGCATGAAGGTGCTGGAAGTGGCGGACATAGGGGACGCGCTGCGGGTACTTCCGCGCTCCCGTCGCCGAGAGGCCCCACGGGACGAGGAGGACCGCCGGTAGACTTTGCCCAGGTCTCGCCCGTCCGTACGAACCGCGGGGGCGCCCAGAACCTGCGACCGGAGGAGTGCAGTGGCAGCCAACGACCGGGCAGCAGCTCCCGGAAAGTCCGGTGGGAGTGCCGGTTCCGATGGCCTGATGCGCGCCTCGCTGAGCGCCGTGGCACCCGGTACCGCCCTGCGCGACGGCCTGGAGCGCGTACTCCGCGGCAACACGGGCGGGCTCATCGTGCTCGGTTCCGACAAGACCGTCGAGACACTGTGCAGCGGCGGCTTCGTGCTGGACGTCGAGTTCACCGCGACCCGGCTGCGTGAGCTGTGCAAGCTGGACGGCGGCATCGTGCTGTCGTCCGACCTGTCCAAGATCCTGCGGGCCGGCGTCCAGCTGGTGCCGGACCCGACGATCCCCACGGAGGAGACCGGCACCCGGCACCGCACCGCCGACCGCGTCTCCAAGCAGGTCGGCTTCCCCGTCGTCTCGGTGTCCCAGTCGATGCGGCTGATCGCGCTGTACGTCGACGGCCACCGCCGGGTCCTGGAGGACTCGGCGGCGATCCTCTCCGCGCCAACCAGGCGCTCGCCACGCTGGAGCGGTACAAGCTCCGCCTGGACGAGGTGGCCGGCACGCTGTCGGCGCTGGAGATCGAGGACCTGGTGACCGTGCGGGACGTCTCCGCGGTCGCGCAGCGGCTGGAGATGGTGCGCCGCATCGCCACCGAAATCGCCGAATACGTGGTCGAACTGGGCACCGACGGCCGTCTCCTCGCCCTGCAGCTCGACGAGTTGATCGCGGGCGTGGAGCCGGAGCGCGAACTGGTCGTACGGGACTACGTGCCCGAGCCCACCGCCAAGCGCTCCCGCACGGTCGACGAGGCGCTGCACGAGCTGAACGTGCTCACGCACGCGGAGCTGCTGGAGCTGGCGACGGTGGCGCGGGCCATGGGATACACCGGGTCGCCGGAGACGCTGGACTCGGCGGTGTCGCCGCGCGGGTTCCGGCTACTGGCGAAGGTGCCGCGGCTGCCGGGGGCGATCATCGACCGGCTGGTGGAGCACTTCGGCGGATTGCAGAAGCTGCTCGCCGCCAGCGTGGACGATCTGCAGACGGTGGACGGCGTCGGGGAAGCCCGGGCGCGGAGCGTGCGCGAGGGGTTGTCACGGCTGGCGGAGAGCTCGATTCTCGAGCGATACGTCTAGGCTGACGCGACTGGTGCCGGCCGGGGGTGGATTCCACTTACCCGCGCTTGCGGGGCGCCGCTGCGCTCACCCTCCCCACTCCTGGCTCCGCGAGCGGGGGACCCCCTCGCCCCAGCGGCACGACTGCCCGCAGCCGCGGCGGGGCAGGGTGCGGCCGCGACGGTCAGTCGCGGTTCAGGACGAAGGACGTCCGCACCTTCGTGAAGCCCGGGGCCTTCGCCTCCACCAGGTATGTGTCCGCCTTCGCCGCCCCCGCCTTCGGCGTCGCGCACTTCGGCGCACTCGGCTCGCGTTCCCACTTCACCGTGTAGGTGATGCTGTCCCCGCGGGCACCCGGAACACCAGGCTCCGCTCCCCTCCGGACAGTCGTCCGACGCCCAGTACGCCTCGTCCCCACTGGCCGGGGTGATCGTCAACACCGCGCTGCCCGGCCCGAGATCGATCTTGCAGTCGCCGCCGGAGATGTTCCGCGCGGTGAGCAGGAACGTGGGCGTCTCGGCCGGCGCGTAGGCGTTGCGATAGCTGCGCAGGCTGAACTTCACCGCCTTCGGCGTGCAGTTGGGCAGTGACGCGCCCGAACCGGCCGGCAGCGCGTCCCCCGCGCCGACCCCTGCCGCCGTACCGCCCTCGGAACCTCCGCCCGTGCCGCCCCCGGAGTCCGCGGGGTCGCCGTTCGCACCGTCGTCACCGGACCCGGACGACGAGCCGTCCGAGGCGCCGGCCCCACCGCCGTCGGACCCGCCGGACCCCGACTCGTCACGCCCGCCCGGCGCCTGACTGATCGCCGGCCCCGAACTCGAGGGTCCAGGAACGATGGAGGGCGCGGGATTCTTGCCGTTGGCCCCGGGGTCGCGGTCGTTTCCGCCCCCGCCGCCGGAGACGACGATCCACGTGATCAACAACGCCAACAGGGCCAGTACGGACAGCAGTACGGCCCTCCGCCGCCAGTAGATGGTGGAGGAAGCGGCCCGACCGGATTGCGCAGAGATCCCACGGCGCAAACTGTACGAGAGATCGGCGCGTTAACTTGTCCCACCCGCCGCTCCGGACCCAACTTTTCCGGATCATCATCCCGGTAACGGCCTTGTGAACCCTGTCTTTCGTCAGGTTCGGCACGCGACGATCGCGGGGTGTGACCGTATCCGCGTCTCACCTACCGTCCGTGACCATGGACTTCGTGGACAGCGGGCTCTACCGCGACATCACCGACTACGCGTACGACACTCCCGCATGGGTGCGGCACACGGCCGAGATCGGGACGGAAGCCGGACTGCTGCTGTTCGTCGCGCTGTTCGCGGCCTGCTGGTGGCGGGCACGGCACGCGGACACCCGGGCGTTCGCGATCGCGGCCCTTGCACCTCTGGCCACGGCCGTGGCGTACCTGTGCAGTGAGGTGCTCAAGTCCGTTGTGACGGAGGAGCGTCCGTGCCGGGCGGTCACCGGCGCCGCGCCGTCGCTGGCGGACTGTCCGCCGCACGGCGACTGGTCGTTCCCGAGCAACCACGCCACGATCGCGGGCGCCTCGGCCCTCGCCCTGGTCCTGGTCCGGCGCCTGCTCATATGGCTGACGGCACCGCTGGCCCTGCTCATGGCGTTCTCCCGCGTGTACGTCGGCGTGCACTATCCGCACGACGTGGCCGTGGGCCTGCTGCTCGGGGCGGTCGTCGCCTTCGTCGTCGTACGACTGGCCACGCGTCCTGCGGTGCGGCTCGCCGAGGCGATGCGTGCGTCGTCGGCGTCGCCCGCGCGGTGGTTCACCGGGCCGGGCCCGGAAACCGTCGCCCGCGCGGTGCCGCCGTACGCCACGCACCGGCGGCACTGAGCGGGTTCAGTCCGCGACCAGGCCCGCCTCGTAGGCGACGATCGCCGCCTGTACGCGATTACGCACGCCGAGCCGGTCGAGGACGGCGCTGACGTACGCCTTCACCGTGCCCTCGACGAGGTGCAGCCGGGCGGCGATCTCCGGGTTGGACAGCCCCGCGCCGACCAGACCGAGCACCTCGCGTTCGCGCGGGCTCAGCACCGCCACGCGGGCGCGTGCGTGCTCCGCGCGCGCGAGCCTGCCGCCGGCACCGCCCCCGCCGAGGTCCTCGATGACGTACCGGGCGACCTTCGGGGAGAGGAAGGCGGCGCCCTCCGCCACGGCCCGTACGCCCGCCATCAGTTCGTAGGGGTCACCGGACTTGAGCAGGAAACCGGTGGCACCGGCGGACAGGGCGCGGGCCACGTAGGCCTGTTCGGAGAACGTGGTCAGCAGGGCGACGGCGGTGCCGGGGACGGTCCGAACGATCTCCTCGGCCGCCGTGAGGCCGTCCAGCCGGGGCATCCGGATGTCGAGGAGGGCCACGTCGGGGCGGTGTGCGCGGGCCAGTTCGACGGCCTCGCGCCCGTCGCCGGCCTCGGCGACGACCTCGCTCTCACCGCCGCTCGCCAGGATGGCGCGGACCCCGGCCCGCACCATCGCCTCGTCGTCGGCCAGCAGAACCCGGATCACGGTGCGAACTCCTCGTACTCGGCCCGCCCTTCGCCGGACAGGCCGGCACGCGGGATCACATCCTTGGCGGCCAGGCGGCCCTCGTCGTCGAAGCACAGCCGGAAGTGGTCGACGGAGACGAACAGCTCGCCGCTCGCGCGGTAGTAGCGGCAGTCGGTGTCCTCGGGAGGTGCGGGGCGCGTTCCGTCGGCGGGTCCTGGACCTGCCGGTCCGGCAGTACCCGCTCGGCCTCCGTGGCCGGTGTGCCCGGGCGCAGTCCGGCGTAGGCGGCGGGTTCCAGCACCGAGTGCGTCTCGGTGTACGCGTACCAGCCGCAGGCGGCGCCGACGAGGACGACGCCCGCGCCGGCGGCGGCACCGAGGCCGGCGGCGACGCGGCGGCGGGCGCGGGTGAAGGGGCGGAGGCGGGGCGGGGCGGTTCGAGTGCCGTGGCCGCCCGCGCGGGGACGTACGCCCGGACGCGGAACCCGTCGGCGTGCGGGCCCGCCTCGAAGGTGCCGCCGACCGCGGCAACGGCGGCGCGCAGTCCCGGCAGTCCGGAACCTCCGCCGGGGGCGGGGAACTCCTGTCGGCAGGCCGTCCGTTGGAGATGGTGACGGCCACGCCCTGTCTCTTGTCCCCCGTCACCGTCACGACGACGGGTGCGCCCGGTGCGTGCCGTGCCGCGTTGGTCAGCGCCTCCCTGGTCACCCGGTGCAGCAGCCTCTCGGCGACCCCGCCGGATGCCAGGTCGGTGCGCCGCGCCCCGGTCTCCCAGCGGACCGGAAGGCCGGACTCGGCCGCGCGGGCCACGAGCTGTTCGACGTTCTCGCCGGCCGGGGCGAGCGGCAGGGGTTCGTCGTCCTCGCGCAGGACGCCGATGATGCGGTGCAGCCGGTCCGTGGCGTCGGCGGCGGCCGCGCGCAGGTCCGCCGCGGCCGACCGGTGGTGGACGGGGAGGCCGGGGGCGACCTGGAGGGCGGCCGCGCGCAGGGCGAGCAGGCTCAGTTCGTGCCCCAGGGAGTCGTGCATGTCCTGGGCGATCCTGGCCCGCTCGCGCAGCCGCGCGCGCTCCCCGTGAGGCGCTGCTCCTCCTCCAGGCGGGCCGCCCGCAGCCAGCCCGCCGCCGTGAGCGCGCGACTCTGCCGCCAGTAGCGGCCGCCGAGCCACGGCAGCACGCAGAGGAAGAGCAGGGTGCCCATGAGGACCAGCCACCCGGGGACCGGGTCGGGGCCCATGAGGGCGGTCTTCGCGGTGCCGGCGCAGCCGACGGCGGCGAAGCACAGCGCCGCGGGGGCCGCCCGGGGCGACCGCAGGCCGAGCAGCAGGGCGAACACGGCGAGGGCCGGGCCGTACGAGACGCTGAACAGCGCCGGGGCGAGAGCGAGGCTCAGGACGCCGGTCAGCCCGAAGGCGGCCAGGGCCGCCGGCGGGCCAGGGCGGTCGCGGCGGCGAGCACGGCCGGTCCGGTGAGCTGCTGCCAGAGCGGGTACGGCTCGTTCAGCCCGACCCGGTCGGCGCCGACCGCGGGCAGGGTGAGGGCCGTCCAGAGCAGGAAGTCCTTGCCGAGCGCGGCGGGGCGGGCACGTTCCATGCCGTGGACGCTACAAGCGCAAGGGGTGCGGCACCTCTGCCGATCGTCAGGTGCGGTGTCACTCCGCGGCGGGCCCCCGGCCGCCGCGCCGCCGGCCGTCGGGTACGGCGTCACCCCACCCCCGCCGTGGCGCTCCCCCGAGGACGGGCACCCGCGTGGGAGAATCGGGGGTCATGACTGCTCCCACCAAGCCCCCGTACGGCGGCGCCACCGATTCCGCGTCCGAGCGTGCTCCCGGTGAGCCGCTGCACTCCCCGTCATCGACTGGTTCGACGAGCACGCCCGGGATCTGCCCTGGCGGCGCCCGGAGGCCGGTGCCTGGGGGTGATGGTCAGTGAGTTCATGCTGCAGCAGACCCCGGTGAACCGGGTGCTGCCCGTCTACGAGCAGTGGCTGGCGCGCTGGCCGCGCCCCGCCGACCTCGCCGCGGAGGCGCCCGGCGAGGCGGTCCGCGCCTGGGGCCGGCTCGGCTATCCGCGCCGCGCGCTGCGGCTGCACGGCGCCTCGGTCGCCATAACGGAACGGCACGGCGGCGACGTACCGGCCGACCACGCCCAGCTGCTCGCGCTGCCCGGGATCGGGGAGTACACGGCCGCGGCGGTGGCGTCCTTCGCGTACGGGCAGCGGCACGCGGTGCTGGACACCAATGTGCGCCGGGTGTTCGCCCGCGCGGTCACCGGTACGCAGTACCCGCCGAACGCCACCACCGCCGCCGAGCGCCGGCTGGCCCGCACGCTGCTGCCGGAGGACGCGCCGACCGCCGCGCGCTGGGCCGCCGCCTCCATGGAGCTGGGCGCGCTGGTGTGCACGGCGAAGAACGAGACGTGCCGGCACTGTCCGATCGCCGCGCAGTGTGCCTGGCGGCTGGCGGGCAAGCCGGCCCACGAGGGTCCGCCGCGCCGGGGTCAGACGTACGCGGGTACGGACCGTCAGGTCCGCGGGCGGCTGCTGGCCGTGCTGCGGGAGGCGCACCATCCGGTGCCGCAGAGCGCGCTGGACCGGGTGTGGCACGAGCCGGTGCAGCGGGCCCGCGCGCTGGACGGGCTCGTCGCGGACGGGCTGGTGGAGCCGCTGCAGGGCGGTCTGTACCGGCTGCCGCAGACCTGACCCACCGCACAGCCGGCTCGGACGCGTGGCGGCCGTTTCACATCTGTCCCCCGGGCACCGGTGGACAGATCGCGCCGTGCTGTGCCGGATCGGCGGTCCGCTTCACCCCGTTCCTCCCTCCGTTACACAACCGACGGACAGCCGAGCGCTTCCCGCAGGCTTCCTCGGACAGCGCCGTGACAACGCCTTCGTACGGTCGATCATGTGCTCGCCGAGGGCACACGACAGGGGAACACAGGCGGTACCGCCGGTCCGCGTGTGCGGGCCGGTACGGGGAGCGGGAGGCGGATTCACCATGGCTGAGGACATGGCGCAGGGCGCGGTGCTCGGGTTCGAGGAGTATGTCCGCACCCGGCAGGACGCGCTGTTGCGCAGCGCCCGCCGGCTGGTCCCGGACCCCGTCGACGCCCAGGACCTGCTGCAGACCGCGCTGGCCCGGACGTACCGCCGCTGGGAGACCATCGAGGACAAGCGGCTGGCCGACGCCTATCTCCGCCGGGTCATGATCAACACACGGACGGAGTGGTGGCGCGCCCGCAAACTGGAGGAAGTGCCCACCGAGCAGCTTCCGGACGCCTGTGTGGACGACTCCACCGAGCAACACGCCGACCGGGCCCTGCTGATGGACATCCTGAAGGTCCTCGCCCCGAAGCAGCGCAGTGTCGTGGTGCTGCGACACTGGGAGCAGATGTCCACGGAGGAGACGGCCGCCGCCCTCGGTATGTCGGCCGGAACGGTCAAGAGCACGCTGCACCGGGCGCTCGCCCGGCTCCGTGAGGAGCTGGAGGCACGCGATCTGGACGCACGCGCGCTGGAGCGTGAGGAGCGGGAGCGTTGCGCGGCCTGACCGGTCCGGGACCCACCAGGGCGGCGATCACGGCGACCACCGTGCTCGCCGCCGCTGTCCTGTTCGCCGCCGGCTGCGGCACGGGCGGCACCGGCGCGCGGGACGAGGGCCCGGCGCACGCGGACTCGATGGCGAGCGTCCCCGCCGGGGCGGCCACCCCTCGCGTACTCCCGGCCGGGTGGACGCGGTGCGGCTGGTCAAGGCCGACCCGGCGGTCTCGCCGGAGGTCAAGCGGGCGCTGCAGCCGTGTGTCGCCGACGAGTACCCGGTCGACGTGAGTTACGGCGACCTCACTCGCGGAGCCGTCGACGACCTCGTTGTCAACGTGCTGACCTGCGGGGACATGGTCGGCGTCGGCACATATGTGTACCGCGAGCAGGGCGGTGCGTACGTGAACGTGTTCTCGGCCGAGGAGCCCCGGTGTACGGGGAGATCGACCGCGGCTATCTGGTGGTGTCCCAGCAGGTGTACGACCGTGGCGACCGGGTGTCGAGCGCGTCCGGCGAGAACGTGATCACGTACCGCTGGGCCTCGGGCCGGTTCGCCGAGAAGTACCGCACGTACAACGACTACGGGCAGGTGGACGGCGTGGAGCCGTCACCGGTGCCCCGCGACTGAGACACGCTCCCGGTACGCGGCGGCGGGAACGGGTGAAACCCCGGCGCGGGTCCCGGCGTCCGTGTGGAAACGGGCACCGCACGCGCGCACCGAACCGAGAACATAAGAGGACTGAGAGCACCGCCATGGCAGACCAGACCCATGTCCTGTTCGTGGAGGACGACGACGTCATCCGCGAGGCCACCCAGCTCACCCTGGAGCGGGACGGCTTCGCGGTCACCGCGAAGCCCGACGGTCTGGCCGGCCTGGAGGCGTTCCGCGCGGACCGTCCCGACATCGCGCTGCTCGACGTCATGGTGCCCGGTCTCGACGGGGTCAGCCTGTGCCGGCGTATCCGGGACGAGTCGATGGTGCCGGTGATCATGCTGTCGGCGCGGGCCGACGCGATCGACGTGGTGCTGGGGCTGGAGGCGGGCGCCGACGACTATGTGACGAAACCGTTCGACAGTGCGGTGCTGGTGGCGCGGATCCGCGCGGTGCTGCGCCGCTTCGGGCGCGCGAACGGCGGCCGGGAGGACACGGCGGGGCCGGGCGACGGCGGTGTGCTGGCGTTCGGCGAACTCGAGATCGACACGGAGGGCATGGAGGTGCGCCGGGCGGGACGCACGGTGGCGCTGACGCCGACCGAGATGCGGCTGCTGCTGGAGTTCTCGGCGGTGCCCGGCACCGTGCTCTCCCGCGACAAGCTGCTGGAGCGGGTGTGGGACTACGGCTGGGGCGGCGACACCCGGGTCGTCGACGTCCATGTGCAGCGGCTGCGTACGAAGATCGGCCAGGACCGTATCGAGACGGTCCGTGGCTTCGGTTACAAGCTGAAGGCCTGAGTTGAAGCGGATGCGCGGGTGTTTGCGGCGCCTGGTGGCGGCGTACGTCGACCGGGTGGGCATAGGTACGGGGCTGCGGTGGAAGCTCAGTGCGGCCATCGCGCTGGTCGGGGCGCTGGTGGCGGTGGCGCTGAGCCTGGTCGTGCACAACGCGGCCCGGGTGTCGATGCTGGACAACGCGCGCGACCTGGCGGACGAGCGGGTGCTGATCGCCCAGCGCAACTACGAGCTGTCGGGGCGGCTGAACTTCCCCAACACCAAGATCGACGACCCGGAACTGCCGCCGGAGCTGCGGGAGAAGGCCGAGGCGGGCCGGCGGGCCACCTATGTGGCGGAGCGGCCGGGCGGATCGCCGGACGTCTGGGCGGCGGTGCCGTTGAAGGACGGGCATGTGATGTCCCTGCACTCCGGTTTCACGGACCGCAGTTCGGACATCCTCAAGGATCTCGACCAGGCGCTGGTGATCGGTTCCATCGCGGTCGTGCTGGGCGGCAGCGCGCTCGGGGTGCTCATCGGGGGCCATCTGTCACGGCGGCTGCGGAAGGCGGCCACGGCCGCGGGCCGGGTCGCGAAGGGCGAGACGGACGTCCGGGTGCGGGACGCGATCGGCGGGGTGGTGCGGGACGAGACCGACGACCTGGCCAGCGCGGTGGACGCCATGGCGGACGCGCTGCGGCAGCGCCTGGAGGCCGAGCGCCGGGTCACCGCCGACATCGCGCACGAACTGCGCACCCCGGTGACCGGACTGCTCACCGCCGCCCAGCTGCTGCCGCCGGGCCGGCCGACCGAGCTGGTGCTGGACCGGGCCAAGGCGATGCGCACCCTCGTCGAGGACGTCCTGGAGGTGGCCCGGCTGGACAGCGCCTCCGAACGGGCCGAACTGCAGGACATCCTGCTGGGCGAGTTCGTCGCCCGGCGGGTGACGACGAAGAACCCGGACGTCACCGTGCGCGTGGTGCACGAGTCGGAGGTCACCACCGACCCGCGGCGCCTGGAGCGCGTGCTGCTCAACCTGCTCGCCAACGCCGCCCGGCACGGCAGGGCGCCCGTCGAGGTCACCGTCGAGGGCCGGGTCGTCCGGGTCCGCGATCACGGGTCCGGCTTCCCGAGGACCTGCTCGCCGAGGGGCCGAGCCGCTTCCGCACCGGCAGCGCGGACCGGGCCGGCCGCGGTCACGGGCTGGGCCTGACCATCGCGGCGGGGCAGGCCCGGGTGCTGGGCGCACGCCTGACCTTCCGCAACGTACGTCCGCCGGGGGCGCCGGACGACGCGCCGGCCGAGGGCGCCGTCGCCGTGCTGTGGCTGCCCGAGCACGCGCCGACGAACACCGGGAGCTATCCCGTACTGGCGCATTGACATGCTCCTCGCCTTGAAAGGCGAGGATTCCGGCCGTCGAGACTCTTGATCATGGCCCAGCAGGTCCCGAGCAGGACGAAGGCCCCCGCGAACGGGGCCTTCGTCCTGCTCGGGAGGGGTCGACGGGCTCGCTCACCGTCATCGCCGCCGATGCGCCGTCGCCAGTGCCGTCCTTCTGCGGGCCCGCGCCCTTCAGCGGGACCTCCTTCACGAAGACCGCCGCCACCAGGGCGAACACCACGATCACCGCGCCCAGCAGGAACGCCGAGTGGGTGCCCGAGGACACCGCGTGCTGGTAGGCCTCGCGGGCCGTCACCGGCAGCTTCGCCAGGCTCACGGCATCCAGTTGGGCGGACTGCTCGGTCACCTGGGAGCCCAGCGCGCCGGCCTGCTCCGACATGACGTCCTGGACGCGGTTGTTGAACAGGGCGCCCATGACCGCGACACCGAAGGACGAGCCGAGGGTACGGAACAGGGTGGTGGACGAGGACGCCACACCCATGTCCTTCATCTCCACGCTGTTCTGCGCGACCAGCATGGTGATCTGCATCAGACAGCCCATGCCGAGCCCGACCACGGCCATGAAGACACCGGAGGTGAAGCGGGAGGTGTCCGTGTCCATCGTGGACAGCAGATACAGGCCGACGATCATCAGCGCGCTGCCGAGCAGCGGAAAGATCTTGTACCGGCCGGTGCTGGTGGTCACCCGGCCCGCGACCATGGAGGTCACGAGCATCGCGCCGAGCATCGGCAGGAGCAGCAGACCGGAGTTGGTGGCGGAGGCGCCCTGCACGGCCTGCTGGTAGAGCGGCAGGAAGAGCGTCGCGCCGAACATCACGAAGCCGACGACGAAGCCGATGACGGACATCAGCGTGAAGTTGCGGCTGCGGAAGATGTGCAGCGGGAGCACCGGCTCGGCGGCCCTGGTCTGCCAGAACACGAAGCCCACGAGGGAGGCCACACCGAGGCTGATCAGCTCCATGATCAGCGCGGAACTCCAGGCGTACTCCGTGCCGCCCCAGGTGGTGACGAGCACGATGGAGGTGATGCCGACGGTCAGCAGCGCCACTCCGAGGTAGTCGATACCGGCCTTGGCCCGCTTCCTGGGCAGATGCAGTACGGCGCCGACGGCGGCCAGCGCTATCGCGCCGAGCGGCAGGTTGATGTAGAAGGCCCAGCGCCAGCCCCAGTTGTCGGTGATGGTGCCGCCGACCAGCGGCCCGCCGATCATCGCCAGCGCCATCACGGCGGCCATCATGCCCTGGTACTTGCCGCGCTCCCGGGGCGGGATGAGGTCGCCGATGATCGCCATGACGCCGACCATCAGACCGCCGGCGCCCAGACCCTGCACCGCGCGGAAGGCGATCAGCTGGCTCATGTCCTGGGCCATGCCGCTGAGCGCGGAGCCGATCAGGAAGATCACGATGGAGGTCATGAACGTGGCCTTGCGCCCGTACATGTCGCCGAGCTTCCCCCAGACCGGGGTGGAGGCCGCGGTGGCCAGGGTGTAGGCGGTGACCACCCAGGACAGGTGTTCCAGGCCGCCCAGTTCGCCCACGATCGTCGGCATGGCCGTACCGATGATCATGTTGTCGAGCATCGCGAGCATCATCGCGATCATGAGAGCGAGCAGGACCACCCGCACGCTCCTCGGCTGTTTGCCGCCGCCGTCCGTCTCCACGGCACCCGCCACTGTTGTGTCCGCCATGATTCCTTCCCCCGGCCACGGTCGTGTGACCACTGCTACTTACTTGCCGCCCGGCTAGTTCACTACACTGGGAAACTAGACGCGTAACTTGCCGGGCGTCAAGTAAGTTTTTGTCAAGAGTGGTCAAGCAGGAGGATGGGCGGCACCATGGACGGCACCAGACAGCGACGCCGCGGGAACACCCGCCAGCGCATCCAGGACGTGGCCCTCGAACTCTTCGCCGAGCAGGGCTACGAGAAGACCTCACTGCGCGAGATGGCCGAGCGCCTGGACGTCACGAAGGCGGCGCTGTACTACCACTTCAAGACCAAGGAAGAGATCCTCGTCAGCATCTTCGAGGACCTCTCGCGTCCGCTGGAGGACCTCATCGAGTGGGGGCGGCAGCAGCCGCACTCGCTGGAGACCAAACAGGAGATCATCCGCCGCTACAGCGAGGCGCTCATGGACGCGGCCCCGCTCTTCCGCTTCATGCAGGAGAACCAGGCCACCATCCGTGAGCTGCGCATCGGCGAGATGTTCAAGACCCGCATGCTCGGCCTGCGGGACATCCTCATCGACCCGGACGCCGATCTGGTCGACCAGGTGCGCTGCGTCAGCGCCCTGCTCACCATGCACGCGGGGATGCATGTCCTCCAGCACGTCGAAAGCGACCCCGAGGAGAAGCGCAAGGCCGTCCTCGAGGTCGCCATCGATCTGATCACCCAGGCCCACCAGGGGTCCGGGGGCGGTTAGGGACTGCCCTTCGGGGCCGTCCGTCCGGTCAGAAGGTGACGCCCTTGCCGCGCAGGAACTTCATCGGGTCGACGGCGGAGCCGTAGCCCGGGGTGGTGCGGATCTCGAAGTGCAGGTGGGGGCCGCTGGAGTTGCCGGTGTTGCCGGACAGGGCGATCTTCTGGCCGGTCTTGACGACCTGGCCGATCTTCACGTCGACCTGCGACAGGTGGGCGTACTGCGAGTACGTGCCGTTGCCGTGCTTGATCACGACGGCGTTGCCGTACGCGGGACCGTCACCGGCGCCGTTCGGGCCGGCCTTGACGACGGTGCCGCCGTGCGTGGCCATGACCTTCGTGCCGGTCGGGATCGCGTAGTCCTGGCCGCTGTGCTTGTGCGCCCACATGCCACCGTTCTGCGCGAAGCTCGCGGACAGCTTGTAGCTCTTCACCGGGTCCACCCAGGACACGGCCTTCTTCTTGGCGGCCGCCTTGGCCGCCTTCTTGGCGGCCGCCGCCTTCGCCGCCTTCTTCTCGGCGGCCGCCTTCTTCGCCTGGGCGGCCTTCTCGGCCTTCGCCGCCTGGGCCTTCGCGGCATTGGCCTGGGCGGCGGCCTGCGCCTCGACGGCGCTGGCGGCACCGGACGCGGCCGTGGTGTCGGCGGCGGCCGCGACCCCGGCTCCCATCACGACCGAGGCCCCCAGACCGGCGGCCAGGACGGCCGCGCGGGTGCGGATCTGGGACGTGCGGAGGAAGCGGGGCGTGACGCGCTGGGACATTGAACCTCATCGGGAAGGGGCGTAGGAAGACCACCCGGCGGACGGATCCGCGCCTCGGTGGTGATTCATTGGTAGCCCTTCCGGACATATCGGCGCAAAGGTGTGACCTACGACGGAAAGTCGTAGAAAGGCACTGAGATGCAGGTCTCTTGACGCATCACCCCTACCGGTCGAAACCGCCCATTTAGAGCTGATCGACAAGCATCATGGGGCGGATATCCGTTTTGCCGGATCGTTTTATCCACTATTCCGGCTAGTACCGGACAAAGCGGCTGTGCAGCATGTCACCGGTGACGGGCTTCGGCCATTCCATAAATGTGGCGCAGGCCTCTAGGCACCTACCGCCCGGTAACCCTACGGTTCACCTCGCGTCACCCTCGCAGGCGAGCATGCACACGACACCTTGCAGCGTTACGGACGTGAGAGGACCCCGATATGACAACCCGACGCTCCTGGCCGGTCCGCGCATCGGTCACCACCGTCTCCGCGGTCGCCCTGGTGGCCCTGGCCGCCCCGGCCGAGGCCGCCGCCCCACGGCGGCGACCGCGTCCCCGGCGGTGGCCGCCGCCGCGGCGGCCGTCGACTACGACACCTGGCAGCGCGACTGCAGGGCGGTCATGGACCAGGCACTGCCGTATCTGAAGGAGCGGATCGGGGACTCCGGGCCGGGCGAGAAGCAGGCGATCGTCCTCGACGTCGACAACACCGCGCTGGAGACCGACTTCGGCTTCAGCTTCCCGCAGCCCGCCAACGAGCCCGTGCTGGACGTCGCCGAGTACGCCCAGGACCACGGCGTGGCCGTCTTCTTCGTGACCGCCCGGCCGGGCATCATCCACGCGCCCACCGAGTGGAACCTCGAGCACGCCGGCTACGAGCCCGCCGGGCTCTACGTACGCGGCTTCTTCGACCTGTTCCGGAACGTGGCCGAGTACAAGACGGCCCAGCGCGCCGCCATCGAGGCGAAGGGCTACACGATCGTCGCGAACATCGGCAACAGCGCGACCGACCTGTCGGGCGGGCACGCGGAGCGGACGTTCAAGCTGCCGGACTACGGCGGTCAGCTGTCGTAACGCGGGCAGGCAGGCGAAGGGGCCGGTGCCTTCAGGCACCGGCCCCTTCTTGTCGCCGTGGGACGCCTACGCGTCCTTGCTCAGGTTCGGACCGGCTCCGCCGGCCGCCTGCTCGATCGGCGGGACGTCCGGCAGGGCCGCCTTCTCCTCACCCCGGAAGGTGAAGACAGCGGTCTCGCCCTCGCCCTCGATGTCCACGACCACGATGTGACCGGGACGCAGCTCGCCGAAGAGGATCTTCTCCGACAGGCTGTCCTCGATCTCGCGCTGGATCGTACGGCGCAGCGGCCGGGCGCCCAGCACGGGGTCGTAGCCCCGCTTGGACAGCAGCTCCTTGGCGGGCTGGGAGAGCTCGATGCCCATGTCCCGGTCCTTGAGGCGCTCGTCCACCTTGTCGATCATCAGGTCGACGATCCGCAGGATGTCGTCCTGGCTGAGCTGCGGGAAGACGACGACGTCGTCGACACGGTTGAGGAACTCGGGCCGGAAGTGCTGCTTGAGCTCGTCCTGGACCTTGTTCTTCATGCGCTCGTAGTTGGTCTTCGTGTCGCCGGCGGCGGCGAAGCCGAGGTTGAAGCCCTTGGAGATGTCCCGGGTACCGAGGTTGGTCGTCATGATGATGACCGTGTTCTTGAAGTCCACGACCCGGCCCTGGGAGTCGGTCAGGCGACCGTCCTCCAGGATCTGCAGCAGCGAGTTGAAGATGTCCGGGTGGGCCTTCTCGACCTCGTCGAAGAGGACGACCGAGAACGGCTTGCGGCGCACCTTCTCCGTCAGCTGGCCGCCCTCCTCGTAGCCCACGTAGCCGGGGGCGAACCGAAGAGACGCGAGACCGTGTGCTTCTCGCTGAACTCCGACATGTCGAGGGAGATCAGCGCGTCCTCGTCACCGAAGAGGAACTCCGCCAGCGCCTTGGACAGCTCGGTCTTACCGACACCGGACGGGCCGGCGAAGATGAACGAACCACCGGGACGCTTCGGGTCCTTCAGACCCGCACGGGTACGGCGGATCGCCTTGGACAGCGCCTTGACGGCGTCGACCTGGCCGATGACCCGCTTGTGGAGCTCGTCCTCCATACGCAGCAGGCGCGAGGACTCCTCCTCCGTGAGCTTGAAGACCGGAATGCCGGTGGCGGTCGCGAGGACCTCGGCGATCAGCTCGCCGTCGACCTCGGCGACGACGTCCATGTCGCCGGCCTTCCACTCCTTCTCACGCTTCGCCTTGGCGGAGAGGAGCTGCTTCTCCTTGTCGCGCAGGGAGGCGGCCTTCTCGAAGTCCTGCGAGTCGATCGCGGACTCCTTGTCGCGGCGGACGCCGGCGATCTTCTCGTCGAACTCGCGCAGGTCCGGCGGCGCGGTCATCCGGCGGATACGCATCCGGGAGCCGGCCTCGTCGATCAGGTCGATCGCCTTGTCCGGCAGGAAGCGGTCCGAGATGTACCGGTCGGCCAGCGTGGCCGCCTGCACCAGGGCCTCGTCCGTGATGGAGACGCGGTGGTGCGCCTCGTAGCGGTCGCGCAGGCCCTTGAGGATCTCGATCGTGTGCGGCAGGGACGGCTCCGCGACCTGGATGGGCTGGAAGCGGCGCTCGAGGGCTGCGTCCTTCTCCAGGTGCTTGCGGTACTCGTCCAGCGTGGTGGCACCGATGGTCTGCAGCTCACCGCGGGCCAGCATCGGCTTGAGGATGCTCGCGGCGTCGATGGCGCCCTCGGCGGCACCGGCGCCGACCAGCGTGTGCAGCTCGTCGATGAACAGGATGATGTCGCCGCGGGTGCGGATCTCCTTGAGCACCTTCTTCAGGCGCTCCTCGAAGTCACCGCGGTAGCGGAGCCGGCGACCAGCGCACCGAGGTCCAGGGTGTAGAGGTGCTTGTCCTTGAGGGTCTCGGGCACCTCGCCCTTGACGATGGCCTGCGCGAGGCCCTCGACGACGGCGGTCTTGCCGACGCCGGGCTCACCGATCAGCACCGGGTTGTTCTTCGTACGGCGGGACAGCACCTGCATGACCCGCTCGATCTCCTTCTCGCGCCCGATGACCGGGTCGAGCTTGGACTCACGAGCGGCCTGGGTGAGGTTCCGGCCGAACTGGTCGAGGACCAGGGACGTGGAGGGCGTGCCCTCGGCAGGACCGCCGGCGGTGGCGGTCTCCTTGCCCTGGTAACCGGAGAGCAGCTGGATGACCTGCTGCCGCACCCGGTTGAGGTCGGCACCCAGCTTGACCAGGACCTGGGCGGCGACACCCTCGCCCTCGCGGATCAGGCCGAGCAGGATGTGCTCCGTGCCGATGTAGTTGTGACCCAGCTGAAGGGCCTCGCGGAGCGACTAGCTCCAGGACCTTCTTGGCACGGGGGTGAAGGGAATGTGACCCGACGGGGCCTGCTGGCCCTGCCCGATGATCTCCTCCACCTGCTGGCGGACCGCCTCGAGCGAAATCCCGAGGCTCTCAAGGGCCTTGGCGGCGACACCCTCACCCTCGTGGATCAGGCCCAGGAGGATGTGCTCGGTGCCGATGTAGTTGTGGTTGAGCATCCGGGCTTCTTCCTGAGCCAGGACGACAACCCGCCGCGCGCGGTCGGTGAACCTCTCGAACATCGTTAATCGCTCCTCAGAGCGGTCAGGCAGTGGGGAACTTCCTCCCTGTCCTTCCGCAGCTTAGTCCCGCAAGCGGGGACCGCTCATTCCAACTGCCGACACCGTCGATGGCCTCCTGACCCCGCTCACGCCGACATCTGCTCCAACCCGATGGTGCGAGACGATGTTCCCGCAGGCCAGGCAGTTACCCCCATCGCCAGTACGCCCATGGCGAACGGGAGACGTCCCGCCGTGCGTGTCGCCCCCTCCCACTAGGGATGTCTTACCCGCTGCCCCTGACAGTCCATGCCGAGTGCACGGGTTCCCTCCGCTACGGGCGAACAACCTTGCGCCTCCCCGCACCCCCGCACACTCCCCTGTTCGACACCGTTCGCTCACGGGTGAGCACCCAGCGTAACCCGGAGGCCGTCGGGGCGGTTGCGTCTGGCATGGTTCGCGCCGTCACCCCCTGGTACCGCTCCCCCGCCGCCCGCTCGCACCGGGCGGCGACGACGCACGGCTCTGGTACGAGGACGCGCTGGGATGGCCCACGGCGCCCGGCCCGCCGCTGCGGCTGGTGCTGGGGTGCGCTTCGACGTCCTGGACGTGCCCGCGGAGGCGGGGTGCGCGGCGCTGGAACACCTCGGGCGTTCGGGCGCTCTCGGGCGGGGTTCCCCGTGGTGCTGCACGGCGGCCGGATGCGGCTGCTGGTGGCGGCGGGCAGCGCGGAGGAGCTACCGGGGCTGCTGGAGTGGCTGGACTGGGGCGGGCTGGAGCTGGACCTGGCGGCGGTCGGGGCGGGAGGCCTCATGGACGCGCCCTGCCCCCGGTCGCGCTGTCCGGCGACGGGACTCCCGGAACTCCCGGGACTCCCGGTGACGAGGGACTCGGCGGCGGCGATCCCGGTGCCGCCCGGCCGCTTCCCCGGGCCGGGGCGGTTCACAGGGGGCCGCCGTGTGGTTGCGGCCCCCGAGCCGGGGAGCGGTGCCGGGGCCTCGCTGCCGACGCTGTCGGCGATGGGCACGAGGGGTGCGCGGGGGACGGTGCCGGCCCCCGGATCTCGTGCGGCTGGTGGACACGGTGGCGACACAGGTCCACCGGGTCCGGCTGCGGCGTGCGGGCGCCGCCGCCGCGGGGACCGTCGGTCAGCCGTTGGCCTTCTCGTAGGCCTCGCGGATGGACGCGGGGACACGGCCGCGGTCGTTGACCTCGTAGCCGTTCTCCTTCGCCCAGGCGCGGATGGCCGCGGTGTCCTGGCTGCCGCCGGAAGAGGCGCGCGCCTTTCCACGACCGCCGGAAGCGCGGCCTCCGGTGCGGCGACCGCCCTTCACGTAAGCCTCGAGAAGGCCGCGGAGCTTGTCCGCATTGGCGGTGGTGAGATCGATCTCGTATGTCTTGCCGTCCAACGCGAACGTCACGGTCTCGTCCGCCTCGCCGCCGTCGAGGTCGTCGACAAGAAGGACCTGAACCTTCTGTGCCACCGGATTTCCTTTCATCGATAACTTGAGGGCCGGACCGTACCGGCGTCCGCCGTATCGCCGACCCTTGTTATATCCACTACTGCAGTACTCCGGAAAGCAAACCGCTTTTGCCGTAAAAACACAAACCCCTGGCAGAGACCCACGGTCCGCCCCCGGCACGGAAACATGCGCGTTTCGGACATAGGGCACCGCGCTCAGATCACAGATGCAGAAGCATCCGGCTGTTGCCCAAGGTGTTCGGTTTCACGCGTTCGAGACCGAGGAACTCCGCGACACCCTCGTCATAGGAACGCAGCAACTCCGCGTACACGTCGGTGTCGACGGGGTCTCCCCGATCTCCACGAAGCCGTGCTTCCCGAAGAAGTCCACTTCGAAGGTCAGGCAGAATACGCGGCGAACACCGAGCCAGCGGGCGGTCTGCAACAACTTCTCGAGCACCCGGTGGCCCACGCCCGCGCCCTTGAGGCCGGGCTTGACCGCGAAGTGCGGACTTCCGCGAGATCCTCCCACATCACGTGCAGGGCTCCGCAGCCGACGACCTCCGCGTTGTCGTCCCGTTCCGCGACCCAGAACTCCTGGATGTCCTCGTAAAGCGTCACCGTCGCTTTGTCGAGCAGGATGCGACCGCGGACGTAGGTGTCAAGGAGCCGGCGTACGGCGGGGACATCGCTGGTGCGGGCCCGTCTGACGGTGATGGCTTTCGCGGTGACTTCGGGGCTGTCTGCTGACATGAGCGGACGCTATCGTCCGCCGGGCTCCTCTGTGGCGCCGGGGTTCTGCTCCGCCGGTGTTTCCGGGAGCTGGACGATGCGGACCGCGTCGGTGAGAGCCTGCCGCTGTTCCTCGCTCATCATGCCGAAGAAGGCGACGAGAGCGGCGGCGGCGTTGTCGCTCTGCGACCACGCCTCGTTCATGAGGGCGGCGGCGTAGGCGGCGCGAGTGGAGACCGCCTCATATCGATAGGCCCTGCCTTCCGCCTCTCGGCGCACCCAGCCCTTCTGATGGAGATTGTCCAAAACGGTCATCACCGTGGTGTACGCGATGGACCGGTCCTTCTGAAGATCTTCCAGGACTTCCCGAACGGTCACCGGGCGGTTCCACTTCCACACCCGCGTCATGACCGTGTCTTCGAGTTCTCCCAATGGGCGAGGCACAACTCAGAACAATAGCGGGAGATCGCGTCGATGGCGTGCTGAACGGGCAGGTTCAGCAGTAAATATGAACAAAAGGGCGTACGACCGTGGGTCGTACGCCGGAGGAGCGGGCCGGGGTGGCTCAGGCTTCGGTACGGGGCTCAGTGGGCCGAGGGCCCTGCGCCCGCGCGAGGGCCGCGTCGACGACCGCGTCCTCCTTGGTCTTGTTGGCGCCGCCCTGGGTCTTCACGATCACTCGGATGACGCCGATGAAGAGGACGGCCATGACGGCCGGGGGAGGAGCGCGGAGACGTAGTCCATGGGTCCAGGGTAGGGCAGGGCGCTCAGCCGGCGGCCAGGTGGTGGTCCGGCGCGGGCGGGGCGGGTTTGCGGCGGGGGAACACCTCACCGGGGGTGGGGACGGGGCGCGGCGGCCTGGGTGCCGGACCGGGCTGGGGCCGCGGCGTGGCGGGCGGCTGCTGCGCCGGGTCCTTCTCGTCCTCCCGGTCCTTCTCGGCGGCCGCGCGGCCGCCGGGGAGGGCCTGGAGGAGGGTCCGCCGCCCGAGGTGCAGGAGGGCGGCGGCGGTGGGATTGCCGCGCAGGGCCCTGAGCGCGGCCAGGTCGTCAGGGCGGGGGCGGTATCCGGCGCCCAGCGCCTCCTCCAGGAGCGTGAGGTAGCCGGCCGCGGTGCCGGGGAGGGCGGCGCGGTAACGGCCGAGGTCGGCCAGGAGGAAGGCGCGCAGCCGGTCGCTCTCCCGTGTCGCCTCGTCGAGGTCTTCGGCGAGGCGGAGGCAGTCCTGGAGGTCGTCGGCCGAGGCGGGGGCCGGGGCCAGGGCGAGGACGAGCGCGCGCCGAAGCACATGCAGCTCCTCCACCCCGAACGCCAGTCCACCGCGAGATCCGTAAGGCGTGGGCATGCACCGACAGTACGCGCTAATCAGACAAACCCCGCATATGCCGCTTACGTGGCGCGGGACGCCACCCGGGTGGACGGAGCCCGACGCTCCCGGGCCCGCAGTTCCCGCCGCTCGGCTGGATCCCGCAGTTCCCGCCGCTGCGTTCCCGATGCTCGCCCGGATCCTGCAGTTCCCGCCGCTGCGTTCCCGATGCTCGCCCGGATCCCGCAGTTCCCGCCGTTCGAGCGGGCAGTCGTGCCTGCCCGTGCCGCGAAAGCCCAGGAGGTACCCCCAGGGCGCACGGGCGGGCGCTACGGCACCCCGCCGGCCTGGGAGGTACCCGAGGACTGGGCGGGGGCGCGACGGCACCCGCGTCGGCGCCGGGCTGCGCCGACACCGCCCGCCCAGCCCTCGCACCGGGCCGCCGCCCAGCCCCGCCGCGCGGGTGGCGCGACACCCCGGCTCACACCCGCGCGGTGGGGCGTGCGCCCCTACATACGCGAGATATTGCGTTCGTACACCAGCCGCAGCCCCACCAGCGTCAGCCACGGCTCGTGCTCGTCGATGACCGAGCTCTCGCCCAGCACCATCGGCGCCAGCCCACCCGTCGCGATCACCGTCACCTCGTCGGGATCGTCCGCCAGCTCGCGGGCCATGCGGTTCACCACCCCGTCGACCTGCCCGGCGAACCCGTAGATGATGCCGGACTGCATCGCCTCCACCGTGTTCTTGCCGATCACACTCCGCGGCCGGGCCACCTCGATCTTGCGCAGCTGCGCGCCGCGCACCCCGAGCGCCTCGACGGAGATCTCGATGCCGGGGGCGATGACACCGCCGATGTACTCCCCGCGCGGAGACCGCGTCGAACGTCGTCGCCGTACCGAAGTCGACGACGATCGCCGGCCCGCCGTAGAGCTCGACCGCGGCGACCGCGTTGATGATGCGGTCCGCGCCGACCTCCTTGGGGTTGTCGGTGAGGATCGGCACGCCGGTCTTCACCCCGGCTCCACGAGCACCGCGGGCACGTCGCCGTAGTACCGGCGGGTGACCTCGCGCAGCTCGTGCAGCACGGACGGCACCGTCGCGCAGATCGCGATGCCGTCGATGCCGTCGCCCAGCTCTTCGCCGAGCAGCGGGTGCATGCCCATCAGGCCCTGGAAGAGGACCGCGAGCTCGTCCGCCGTACGGCGCGCGTCCGTGGAGATGCGCCACTGTTCGACGATGTCGTCGCCGTCGAAGAGCCCCAGGACGGTGTGTGTTGCCTACGTCGATCGTCAGCAGCATGGCCGGTCCTACTCCGCAGCCCGCAGGTCGAGGCCGATGTCCAGGATGGGCGAGGAGTGGGTCAGGGCGCCCACGGCCAGGTAGTCGACACCCGTGTCCGCGTACGCCTTCGCGTTGGCGAGCGTGAGGCGGCCCGACGCCTCCAGCGCGGCCCGGCCGTCGACGAGCGCCACCGCCTCCGCGCACTCGCCCGGCGTGAAGTTGTCCAGCAGGATCAGGTCGGCGCCGGCGTCCAGCACGTCGCGGAGCTGGTGCAGGGTGTCGACCTCGACCTCGATCGGGACGTCGGGGAAGCGCTCGCGGACCGCGGTGAACGCCTCGGCGACACCGCCGGCGGCCACCACGTGGTTGTCCTTGACCAGGGCCGCGTCCGAGAGGGACATGCGGTGGTTGACGCCGCCGCCGCAGCGCACGGCGAACTTCTCCAGGCTGCGCAGCCCCGGAGTGGTCTTGCGGGTGTCGCGGACCTTCGCCTTGGTGCCCTCCAGAACGTCCGCCCACGCGCGGGTGGCGGTCGCGATGCCGGAGAGCCGGCACAGGAGGTTCAGGGCGCTGCGTTCCGCGGTGAGGATGTCGCGGGTCCGGGTGGTGACGGACAGCACGGTCTGGCCGGCCTCGACCCGGTCGCCGTCCTCCGCGTGGCGTTCGACCTCGAACTCCTCCGTGCAGACGATCGACATGACCGCCTCGGCGATCCGCAGGCCCGCCACGGTGCCCGCCTCCCGCGCGGTGAAGTCGGCGGTGGCGACGGCGTCCTCCGGGATGGTCGCGACCGTCGTCACGTCCACTCCGTGGGCCAGGTCCTCCTGGAGGGCGACGTTGGCGATGTCCTCGACCTCGACGGGGTCGAGACCGGCGTCGGCCAGGAGCTGGGCGAGCGCGGGGTCGAGGCCGCACTCCAGGTAGGTGTCCTCGTCGGCACCGCAGGCGCAGCCGTCGCCACAGCCGCCGGAGGAGACGAGGGGAAGGTCGGGGTGGTCACTGCTGTCACTGCTCCTGGGCGTGGGTGAGGGTCGGGGGAAGTCTGTGGTGCCGGTGGTGTGCGCCGCCAGCGATCGGTCCGGATTCAGCCGTACGACGATGTGGCGGCGCCATGCCGTGTCGTCGCGCTCGGGGCGGTCCTCGCGCCAGTGGCAGCCGCGCGTCTCCTCGCGCTGCCGCGCGGCGGCCACCAGGACGCGGGCCACGCACAGGAGGTTGGTGGCCTCCCAGGTGTCGACGCCGGGCTCGGCGGTCTTGCCGTGCTCGTCGAGGGCGTCGCGCGCGTCCGCGTGCAGCCGGTGGAGCCGGTCGGCGGCCTCGGCGAGGGAGTCGGCGGAGCGCAGGACGCCCGCGCCCCTGGTCATGATCCGCTGGACGGCGAGGCGGGCCTCCGGGGGAGCAGGGGTACGCGGGGCGCTTCGTGACGGGCAGCGGCTGCGGCTCCCGCGCGGTGAGGGTGTGTCCCGCGCGGGCGATGTCGGCGGCGATGCGCTCGGCGTAGACCAGCCCCTCCAGGAGGGAGTTGGAGGCGAGCCGGTTGGCGCCGTGCACACCGGTGCAGGCGGCCTCGCCGCACGCGTACAGGCCGGGCACGGTGGTGCGGCCGCGGGAGTCGGTGCGGACGCCGCCGGAGGCGTAGTGGGCGGCCGGGGCGACCGGGATGGGCTCGGTGACCGGGTCGATGCCGTGCGCGCGGCAGGCGGCGAGGATCGTGGGAAGCGGTGCTCCCACATCCGGGCGCCGAAGTGGCGGGCGTCGAGGTACATGTGCTCGGCGTCCCGCTCCCGCATACGCCGCATGATGCCCTTGGCGACGATGTCGCGCGGGGCCAGTTCGGCGAGTTCGTGCTGCTCCTGCATGAAGCGCACGCCGTCGGCGTCCACCAGGTGGGCGCCCTCGCCGCGTACCGCCTCGGAGACCAGTGGCTGCTGGCCCTCCGCGTCCGGGCCGAGGAAGAGCACCGTGGGGTGGAACTGGACGAACTCGAGGTCGCTCACCTCGGCGCCCGCGCGCAGGGCGAGCGCCACGCCGTCGCCCGTGGAGACGGAGGGGTTCGTGGTGGCGGAGAAGACCTGGCCCATGCCGCCGGTCGCCAGGACCACGGCGGGCGCGTGGACGGCGCCCACACCGTCGTGCTGGCCCTCTCCCATGACGTGCAGGGTGACGCCGGCGGTGCGGCCGTCGGCGTCGGTGAGGAGGTCCAGGACGAGGGCGTTCTCGATCGTGCGCAGCCCGCGTGCGCGCACCGCCTCGACCAGGGCGCGGGATATCTCCGCGCCGGTGGCGTCGCCGCCCGCGTGGGCGATGCGGCGGCGGTGGTGGCCGCCCTCGCGCGTGAGCTCCAGTGCGCCGTCGGTCGTCTCGTCGAAGTGCGCGCCCGTCGCGATGAGGCGGCGTACGGCGTCGGGGCCCTCGGTGACGAGGAGGCGCACCGCCTCCTCGTCGCAGAGGCCGGCGCCGGCGACCAGGGTGTCGTCCAGGTGCTGCTCGGGGTGTCGCCGTCGCCGAGGGCGGCGGCGATGCCGCCCTGGGCCCAGCGGGTGGAGCCGTCGTCGAGGCGGGCCTTGGTGACGACGACCGTCGTCAGCCCCGCGGCCTCGCAGCGCAGGGCGGCGGTGAGGCCGGCCACGCCGGAACCGACGACCACGACGTCCGCTTCGATGGACCACCCGGGCGCGGGCGCGTGCAGTCTTATGCCTGTGCTGGTCACGAGGCGGCTCCGAACGTTCCGAAGGTCAGGGTGGTGTTGTCGATCAGGCGGGTGGAGCCCACGCGTGCGGCCACGGCGAGGACGGCCTCGCCGCTGAAGCCGTCGCCGATCTCGGTGAAGTCGGCGGGGTCGACCAGGGCCAGGTAGTCGAGGGCGAGCGGCGGTGTGAGGCGGGCGGCGTCGTCGAGGATGAGGCGGGCGGCGGCCCGGACGGCGGCGGGCCGCCGGCGGTGGTGGCGACGGCGTGCGTGTCGGCCGCCGCGCGGACTCCCTATGGCGCTGAGCGCCTCGGCACGCGCGCGTGGCGGGCACTTCGCTCGCCCGCGCGCGCAGCGCCTGCTGCGCGGCGTGCCGGTCGCGGCCGGCGAACAGGGCCTGCGACAGGGCGAGCGCGGTCTGCCGTTCGGCGGCCGAGAGGTAGCGGTTGCGGCTGGACAGGGCGAGCCCGTCCTCCTCGCGGACGGTGGGCACACCGACGATCTCGACGCCGAAGTTCAGGTCGCGCACCATGCGGCGGATCAGGGCGAGCTGCTGGGCGTCCTTCTGGCCGTACAGCGCGATGTCGGGGCGGGTGAGGTGGAGCAGCTTGGCGACGACGGTGAGCATGCCGTCGAAGTGGCCGGGGCGTGCCGCGCCCTCCAGGCGGGCGCCCATGGGCCCGGCGCTGACGCGGACCTGGGGTTCGCCGCCCGGGTAGACCTCGTCCGCGGACGGGGCGAAGACGACGTCGGCGCCGGACCGTCCGGCCAGCTCGACATCGGCGTCCAGGGTGCGCGGATAGCGGTCCAGGTCCTCTCCCGCGCCGAACTGGAGCGGGTTGACGAAGACGGTGACCACGACCTCGCCCCCGGGTCCCGCGGTCTCCCGCGCGGCGCGGATCAGCGTGGCGTGGCCCTCGTGCAGGGCGCCCATGGTCATCACGACGGCGCGGCGGCCCGCACGCGCGCGGGCACGCAGTTCGCCGGCGGTGCGCAGCAGGGTGGCGGTCATCGGTCGTCTCCCGGGTTGCTTCCTTGCCGTCGGTTCCGTCCGCGAGCACCCCGAGGAGGTCCTCGGCGAGTTCCGGCTTCAGCAGGCCGTGGGCGAGGGCGCGGTCGGCGGTCGCGCGGGCCATCGCCAGATAGCCGGCGACGGCCCCGGGGCGTGCCGGCGCAACTCGGTGACGTGCGCGGCGACCGTGCCCGCGTCACCGCGCGCCACGGGGCCGGTGAGGGCCGCGTCGCCGGAGCGCAGGGCGTTGTCGAGGGCGGCGCCGAGCAGCGGGCCGAGCATCCGGTCGGGCGCCTCGACACCGGCGGTGCGCAGCAGTTCCAGGGACTGGGCCACCAGGGTGACCAGATGGTTGGCGCCCAGCGCGAGGGCCGCGTGGTACAGCGGGCGGTTCTCCTCGGCGATCCACTCCGGCTCGCCGCCCATCTCGATGACGAGCGCCTCGGCGGCCAGCCGCAGTTCCTCGGGGGCGGTGACGCCGAACGAGCACCCGGCGAGACGCTGCACGTCGACGGGGGTGCCGGTGAACGTCATCGCGGGATGCAGGGCCAGCGGCAGGGCGCCGGCCCGCAGGGCGGGGTCGAGGACCTTCGCGCCGTAGCGCCCGGAGGTGTGCACGAGCAGTTGCCCCGGACGGACCGCGCCGGTGTCGGCGAGTCCGGAGACCAGTTCGGGCAGCGCGTCGTCGGGGACGGTCAGCAGCACCAGTTCGGACCGCTGGAGGACCTCGGCGGGCGACAGCACCGGCACGTCGGGGAGCATCTGCCCGGCGCGCCGTCGCGAGGTCTCGGAGACGGCGGAGACGGCCACCGGACGGTGCCCGGCGAGCTGGAGGGACGCGGCCAGGGCGGGGCCCACGCGTCCGGCGCCTACGACGCCGACGGTGAGCCGCGCGGGGCGGTCCCGGGGATCTGGCTGTGGGGTTGTCTTCACGCGACTGCGGCCTTCCCGTTCCAGTCCGCTCGGGGTACCGGACGATTTCTCGTCATGTTAACGCGATCGGTTCCGGGCTACCGGTTGTCCACAGGCTGTGGGTTTCCCGCGCCGCCGCGTACCGGTGCCTTACGGAAATGAGGGTGCCCGCGCGGACGCGGGCGGGGATGATCGCGCGCATGAGTGATACCGACGACGCCACAAGTGACCCGAGCGGCCTCCCGACGCTGCGCGAACGCCGGATCGCCGCCTGTCGGGCGGCCCCGCGCGCACTCGCGCGCCTCGGTTTCCTCGCCCCGCTCCGGGAGCGGCTGGCGCTCCTGGAGGCGGCCGGCGATGTCCACGACCTCGACGAGACGTCCGACGTCTACGGCAACGGGGTCGTCGAGGCCCTGGAGAAGCGGGTCGCCGGCCTGCTCGGCACCGAGGCCGCCGCGTTCTTCCCGACCGGCACGATGGCCCAGCAGGTCGCCCTGCGCTGCTGGGCGGGCCGGACCGGCACCCCGGCGGTGGCCCTGCACCCGCTCAGCCACCCCGAGGTGTACGAACGGAACGCGTTCAGCCAGGTCAGCGGCCTGCGTCCGGTGCGGATGACGAACGAGCCCCGGCTGCCCACGGCCGCCGAGGTGCGCGACTTCGAGGAGCCCTTCGGGGCGCTGATGCTGGAGCTGCCGCTGCGGGACGCCGGTTTCGTGCTGCCCACGTGGGAGGAGCTGACCGAGGTCGTGGACGCCGCGCGGGAACGCGACGCGGTCGTGCACTTCGACGGGGCCCGGCTGTGGGAGTGCACGGAGCACTTCGGGCGGCCGCTGGCGGAGATCGCGGGCCTCGCGGACAGCGTCTACGTGTCGTTCTACAAGTCCTTGGACGCGTTCGGCGGAGCCGCGCTCGCCGGGCCCGCCGGCCTGATCGAGGAGGCGCGCGCGTGGCGGCACCGGTACGGGGGAACGTGTTCCAGCAGTTCCCGACCGCGCTGTCGGCGTTGACCGGGCTGGAGCGGGAGTTGCCCCGGCTGCCTTCGTACGTGCGGCACGCGCGTGTGGTGGCCGCCGCTCTGCGGGAGGGGCTGGAAGCAGGGGCTGCCCTGGTTCCGGGTGCATCCCGAGGTGCCGCACACGTACGACTTCCAGGTGTGGCTGCCGTACGAGGCGGAGGTGGTGGCGGAGGTGGCGATCGCCGCGGCGGAGGCGACGGGGACGGCGCTGTTCGCGAATCACTGGGATCCGAAGGGGCCGGGGGTGTGCTTCACGGAGGTGTATGTGCGGGCGGCGGGGCTGGAGTGCGGCGCCGGGGAGGTGCGGGCGGCTGCGGAGGACTTCGCGGGGCGGCTGCGGCGGGCGGTGGCCTGACGATCATTTCGCCCCCGCCGCCCCTTCCCGTCCCGAAACCGGGGCTCCGCCCGGACCACGCTCCGCACACGCCGGAGGGGCTGGTAGCCGCTCCGGCGTGTGCGGAGCGGGGTCCGGGGCGCCGGCACCCTGCATCATGGCCGCATGGGCGTGCACATAGACATCGCCGGTCTCCGGCCGGAGCGGATCGTCGTCGTGCCCTCGCCGCTGGCCGAACTCGGCATGGCCCTGCACGCGCTGTCCGAGCCGGGCCACCACCCCGCACTCCAGGCCTGGACGACCGCCGTGACCGCCCGCCTCGACCCGCACCTCGCCGACCGCATGTGCGAGGCCGACTTCCTGTGGCGCACCACGTTCTCCGACCTGTTCCTCCCCAGCGCCGGTGTCCCGGGCCGCACCGCCCTCCCCGGCGGAACGCTCACCGAGGAGCTCGACCTGCTGGACAAGCTGTCCGACGAGCAGTTCGTGGACGCCGCCCTGGAGTTCACCTGCGCGCTCCCCTACAGCACCCCCGGCCCCGGACCGCTCACCGACAGCGGACTGAGGCGCCGCTCGCTGGAGCTCGCCGCCGCGCGGGCCCGCGCCAGATGCTGTTCACCGAGCGGCTGCTGGCCGACCCGCCCCACATCAGGGCCTGGCTGCGCCAGTTCCTCCAGGACTGCGACGAGGCGTTCTTCGCCGAGACCTGGTCCCGGCTGCGAGACCGGCTCACGGCCGACACCCGCCTCAAGACGGACCTGCTCCGCCGCAAGGGGCTGGCCGGAGCCCTGGCCGCCGTGTCCCCCTCGGTGACGCTCGACGAGGCCACCGCGCGGATCAGCGTCGACAAGCTGGGCGAGGGGCGTACGGCGACCGGGGACGGCGGGCTGCTGCTGACCCCGACCAGCCTGGGCTGGCCGCATCTGATGGTGCTGCACCGGTACGGCTGGCAGCCGGTGCTGCACTACCCGGTCGGCTCCTCCGAACCGGCCGCCCCGCCGACGGTCGAGCAGCTGGCCCTGCGGATGACCGCCCTGTCCCACCCGGTCCGCATGCGCATGTGCCGCAACCTCGCCCGCAGCGCGTACACCACCAGCGAACTGGCCCAGGCGCACGGCATGACGGCACCGGAGATATCCCGGCACCTGGGCGTGCTGAAGAGGGCGGGCCTGATCACCACCCGGCGCCGCGGGCGGTATGTGCTGCATCAGCTGGACGTGACGGTCGTGGCCCGGCTGGGCAGCGACTTCCTGGAGGGCATCCTGCGCTGAGGGCGCCCTCCCCGCGTGTGCGGTCAGTCCCAGCGGATGTGCCGCAGGCCCACGCCGACCTGCCGCAGCCGGGTGCGCAGCCGGCCCTCGTGATTGGGGCGCAGGGTCAGTCCGGCCAGTACGGCGATGCGGTCGGCCGTCTTCGGCACCGTGGTGTGGTCGGTCCACAGGTGCTCGGCGAACTCCGGCTCGGCCAGCCGCTCCAGGCAGTGGTCGAGGCGCCGCACGGCCCAGCTCTCCCCGCGCGGTCCCCCGTTCCCCCGCGCGGCCCCCACGAGGCGGCCGATGCCACGCTCGCGCAGCCGCCGCAGCACCGTCTCGCGCTCCGCGAGGAGGGTGAAGTGGTGGACGTCGTGACCGAGTTCGCGGAGCCTGCCGACGGTCTCCGCGAAGTGCCCCGAGTCGGTGACGGTCATGGGGGCGATCACCACGCCGTCGTGCTTCGTCAGGGCGAGGTCGAGGACCTCGACGACGCCCTGCCGCCAGGCCGCCAGGTCCTGGAAGTCGCCGCGCAGGGCGGGCGGCAGCATGCGGTGCAGGCCGAACCCGGGATGCTCCGGGTCGCAGACGACGCTGCCCGGCAGCCGGCGCCGTATCTCATGTGCGGTCTGTGTCTTGCCGCCCCCGAAGGGGCCGTTGATCCACAGCAGCATGCACGCACCCTACCGACGTACGGCCGTCCGTTCAGCCGTGTCCGCCTGCCCGTACCAGACCCGTCTCGTAGGCGAGCACGACGACCTGTACGCGGTCGCGCAGGCCCAGCTTGGTGAGGATGCGTCCCACGTGTGTCTTCACGGTCGCCTCGGAGAGCACGAGGCGGGCCGCGATCTCGCCGTTGGACAGGCCCTGCGCGACCAGCACCATGACCTCGCGCTCACGCTCGGTGAGGCGTTCCAGATGCTTGTGCTCGGGCTGCGCGCCCGTGCTGGGCAGCATCGGCGCGAACCGGTCCAGGAGCCGGCGGGTGGTGGAGGGGCGACCACGGCGTCGCCGCTGTGCACCGCGCGGATGGCGGCGAGCAGTTCGCCCGGCGGCACGTCCTTGAGCATGAAGCCGGACGCGCCCGCCTTGAGGCCGGAGAAGGCGTACTCGTCGAGGTCGAAGGTGGTGAGGATCAGCACCTTCGGCGGGTCGGTGTCCGCGCAGATCCGGCGCGTCGTCTCCACGCCGTCGAGCTTGGGCATGCGGACGTCCATCAGGACGACGTCGACGGCCGTGGACCGCAGCACCTCGAGCGCCTCGACGCCGTTGCCCGCCTCCGCCACGACGTCCATGTCCGGCTGGGCGGCGAGCACCATCCGGAACCCGGTGCGCAGCAGCACCTGGTCGTCGACGAGCATCACGCGGATCGTCATCGGGGCCTCTTCCGTTCGGTTCGTCGCAGGGGTGTGTTCGTCGCAGGGGTGTGACAGGTGTCGGGGGTGTGACAGGTGTCGGCGGGGGCGTGCGCGGGCGTCAATGCGCGGGTTTGAGCGGCAGCAGCACACTGATGCGGAATCCTCCGCCCGGGCGCGGGCCCGCGTCCAGGGTGCCGCCGACCATGCCGACCCGTTCGCGCATACCGATCAGGCCGTGGCCCTGGCCGTCGTAACCGCCCTCCTCGTACAGCTCGTGCGGGGCGCCCTTGCCGTCGTCCTCCACGAGGAGGCCCAGGCCGTCGTCGAAGTACACCAGGCGCACGCTGGCGCCCACGTCGGAGCCGCCGTGCTTGCGGGTGTTGGTGAGCGCCTCCTGCACGATGCGGTACGCGGTGAGCTCGACGCCGCTGGGCAGCGGGCGCGGCGTGCCCTCGACCTTGAAGTCCACCGGCAGTCCGGACTCCCGGCACTGCTCGACCAGGTCCTCTATCTGCTGCACGTCGGGCTGGGGCACGTACTCACCGGCCTCCTGGTGCTCGCCGGTACGCAGGACGCCCAGCAGGCGGCGCATCTCGGCGAGGGCCTGGCGGCCGGTGGAGGAGATCGTCTCCAGGGCCTTCTTCGCCTGGTCGGGGGCGGCGTCGAGGACGTAGGCGGCGCCGTCGGCCTGCACCACCATCACCGACACGTTGTGCGCGACGACGTCGTGCAGTTCGCGGGCTATCCGCGCGCGTTCGGCGGCGACCGCGACCTTGGCCTGTGCCTCGCGCTCCTTCTCCAGCCGGGCGGCCCGCTCCTCCAGCTGCGCGAAGTACGCGCGGCGGGTGCGGATGGAGTCGCCGAGCACCCACGCGAGGACGAAGGGCACCGCCTCGAAGACCGTTATGGCGATGTTCTGGAGCGTGCCGGCCTCGTGGTTGGTCCAGCGAAGCTGCGCCAGCGAGGCCGCGACCAGGGCGGCGGACAGTGCGAGGCGGGAGGACCAGCGCGCCCCGACCGCCGCGACCGTGTAGACGATCACCAGCAGCGCGAAGTCGGCGGGCATCGTCGCCACGTCCGCGATCAGCTGTCCCACGCCCACGGCGAGCGCGAGGATCAGCATCCGCTCCGGCATCCGCCGGCGCAGCGCGACGACCAGCGACAGCAGCAGCATGACCGGCACGGTGAGGGCCCGCAGATCCGTCCCCTGGCTCGCCTCCATGGTCGTTCCGCTGAGCACCGAGATCCCGAAGAGGACCGCGGCCCAGAAGCCGTCCACCCAGGCCGGGTGTCTGCGGAGGAAGTCATAGAGGCGCTGCACGTGACCCAGCGTAGGGAAGCGAAATGCGCGCGGGGGTCAACCGAAGGGCCGATCCCTGGTCGGCACGCGTACTCCGCAAGGTGGAGGTCCGGCGTACCCGCGCCCTTAACCTGGGCCTGTGACGACGGCGACGGCAGGGAGGCGGAGCGCGGCCGGCGGGGCCCGCGAGGCTGGCGGGAGGCGGCTCAGGAGGCCCTGTACGGGCCGGACGGCTTCTACCGCGGGCCCGGTCCGGGACCGGCCGGGCACTTCCGTACGTCCGTGCACGCCTCCCCGCTGTTCGCCGGCGCCGTGGCACGGCTGCTGTGCCGGGTCGACGAGGCGCTGGGGCGTCCGGAGACGCTGGACTTCGTGGACATGGCGGCCGGGCGCGGCGAACTGGTCACCGGCGTCCTCGCCGCTCTGCCCGCCGACGTGACGGCACGCGTGCGCGCGTACGCCGTCGAGCTCGCCGGCCGGCCCGACGGGCTGGCCCCGCGGATCGACTGGCGGCCCGCCCTGCCCGCGGAGCCGGTCACCGGGCTGCTCTTCGCCAACGAGTGGCTGGACAACGTACCGGTGGACGTGGCGGAGGTGGACCCGGCGGGCGTACCGCGGCGGGTGCTGGTGCGCCGGGACGGCACGGAGGAGCTCGGGGAGCCGGTCACCGGGGCGGACGCCGGGTGGCTGGCGCGGTGGTGGCCGCTCGGGGCCGAGGAGGGCTCCGCGCGGAGATCGGACTGCCGCGGGACGGGGCATGGGCGGGGGCGGTCGGCACGCTCGCGCGGGGCTCGCCGTCGCGGTGGACTACGCGCACACGGCCGCCGCGCGGCCGCCGTTCGGGACGCTCACGGCGTTCCGGGACGGGCGGGAGACGACGCCCGTGCCCGACGGGTCGTGCGACCTCACCGCCCACGTGGCCCTGGACGCGTGCGCCGCGGCCTGCGCACTCCCCGGCGCACGCCTGCTGTCGCAACGGGACGCCCTGCGCGCCCTCGGCGTCAGCGGCGTACGCCCCCGCTCACGCGGGCGTCCGCCGACCCCGCCGGCTACGTACGCGCCCTCGCGCGCGCCGGAGAGGCCGCCGAACTCGTCGCGCCGGGCGGACTCGGCGACTTCGGGTGGCTCGCCCAGCCGGTCGGGATCGCGCGGGACCTACTTGTCGATGTCACCGACGACGAAGAACAGTGACCCGAGGATCGCCACCATGTCGGCGACCAGCGTCCCCGGCAGCAGCTCGGTGAGCACCTGGATGTTGTTGTACGACGCCGAGCGCAGCTTCAGCCGGTACAGGGTCTTCTCACCCTTGCTGACCAGGTAGTAGCCGTTGATGCCGAGCGGGTTCTCGGTCCACGCGTACGTGTGTCCCTCGGGCGCCTTGAGGACCTTCGGAAGCCGCTGGTTGACCGGGCCCGGAGGCAGCTCGGCGAGCCGGTCGAGGCAGGCGCCGGCGAGGTCGAGGGCGTTGTGGGTCTGCTCCAGGAGGCACTCGAAGCGGGCGAGACAGTCGCCCTCCGCGCGGGTGACCACCTTGAGGACGTCGCCCAGTTCGCCGTAGGCGAGGTACGGCTCGTCGCGGCGCAGATCGAAGTCGACACCGGAGCCCCGCGCGATCGGCCCGCTCACGCCGTACGCGTGCACGGCCTCGGGGGACAGCACGCCGACCCCGCGCGTGCGGCCGCGGAAGATCTCGTTGCCGAGGACCAGGTCGTCGAAGCGGTCCATCCGGGAGCGGACGTCGGCGATCGCCGCACGCGCGCGGGTGGTCCAGCCGGCCGGGAGGTCCTCCTTGAGGCCCCCGACACGGTTGAACATGTAGTGCATGCGCCCGCCGGAGACCTCCTCCATGACGTGCTGGAGCTCCTCGCGCTCCCGGAAGGCGTAGAAGATCGGGGTGATGCCGCCGAGTTCCAGCGGATAGGAGCCGAGGAACATCAGGTGGTTGAGCACCCGGTTCAGCTCGGCGAGGCGTGCGCAGCCACACCGCGCGCTCGGGGACCTCCATGCCGAGCATCCGTTCCACGGCGAGGACCACGCCCAGCTCGTTGGAGAACGCCGACAGCCAGTCATGACGGTTGGCCAGCATGATGATCTGACGGTAGTCACGGGCCTCGAACAGCTTCTCCGCGCCCCGGTGCATATAACCGATCACGGGTTCCGCGCTGACGACGCGCTCACCGTCCAGGACGAGCTTCAGCCGCAGCACGCCATGGGTGGACGGGTGCTGGGGGCCGATGTTGAGCACCATGTCGGTACTCTCCGCGGCGCCGCCGATACCGACCATGGTCTCCGTCGTAGGAGTCATGAACACAGTCTCTCCTACGTACGCTGGCCCCATGGAGACGGGGAGCCCGCACGACACGGGAACAGCGGCAACGGGCGGGCAGGCGGCCGCGGAGGGCGAGAGCCGGTGTGGATCGGGCTGCCCCCGGGGCTGCTGCGGATGCGACGGCTGCTGCTGGTGGTGTGGCTGGGGCTGCTGACCCTGGCCACCGCGCTGGTGCCGGGACTGCTGGCCGGGCCCGTCTGGGCCGCCTTCGCGCTGCTGCCGCTGGCCCTGCTGCTCTGGGGCTGGGTACTGCTGGAGCGGAACTGGCGTTCCTGGCGGTACGCCGAACGCGCCGACGACCTGCTGATCAGCCGGGGCGTGCTGTGGCGCGAGCAGACGGTCGTACCGTACGGGCGGATGCAGCTGGTCGAGGTCACCTCCGGGCCGGTCGAACGGCATTTCGGGCTGGCCAGCGTGCAACTGCACACGGCGGCCGCGGCGACCGACGCCACCATCCCCGGCCTCGACCCGGCCGAGGCGGAACGGCTGCGCGACCGGCTCACCGAGCTCGGTGAAGCCCGATCGGCGGGGCTGTGACCACCCCCGACGCCCCTGACGCCCCCGCGGCCGTACGCGCGCGGCCGCCCGTGACGGAAAGGCGGCTGCACCCCGTCACACCCTCCGGCGGGCGTGGGCGCCCGTCGCGGTGCTGATCGGCTGGGCGCTGCACGACCCCGACCAGACACAGCGCCAGCTGAACCGGCTGACCACGACCACCCTGCTGATCGGCATAGCCGTCCTCATCCCGGCCGCCGCCCTCTACGGCTTCCTGACCTGGTGGTTCACCCACTTCGCCGTGACCGACAGCGAGCTGCGCATCCGGACCGGACTGCTGTTCCGGCGCACCGCCCACATCCGTCTCGAGCGCATCCAGGCCATCGACGTCACCCAGCCGCTGCTCGCGCGGGTGGCGGGCGTCGCGAAACTCAGACTCGACGTCATAGGCACCGACAAGAAGGACGAACTCGCCTTCCTGGGCGCCGGCGAGGCACGCGCGCTGCGCGCGGAACTGCTCGCGCGGGCGGCGGGTTTCGCTCCCGAGACCGCGCACGAGGTCGGCGAGGCGCCGGCCCGGCAGATGCTGCGGGTGCCGGCGGGCGTCCTCGCCGTCTCCCTCCTGCTGACCGGGGCGACCTGGGGCTGGCTCCTCGTCGCCGGCGTCGTGGTGCCGCTGCTGTGGATGGCCACCCACAGCCTGTGGACGGTGCTCGCCGTGGCCGTGCCGATGCTGGGCGCGGCGGGCGCGAGCAGCGTGGGCCGGTTCGTCACCGAGTACGACTGGACGCTGGCCGAGTCACCGGACGGGCTGCGCATCGACCACGGGCTGCTCGACCGGGCGCACGAGACGGTGCCGCCGGGCCGCGTGCAGACGGTTCGGCTGGTCGAGCCGCTGCTGTGGCGGCGACGGGGCTGGGTGCGCGTGGAACTGGACGTGGCGGGGTCGTCCAACTCGCTGCTACTGCCGGTCGCCCCGCGCGAACTCGCCGAATCGGTCGTCGCGCGGGTGCTGCCCGGCGTGACCGTACCCCGCGCGAGGCGCTCGTCCCGCCGCCGCGCCGCGCGCGGTGGTGCGTCCCGCTGTGGTGGCGGGGCTACGGACTCGCCGTCACCGACGCGGTGTTCGCCACCCGGCACGGCCTGCTGCGCCGCAGCCTGTCCCTGGTGCCGCACGCCAAGGTGCAGAGCGTGCGGCTGGTCCAGGGCCCCTGGCAGCGCGCGCGGGGCGTCGCGGACGTCCACGTGGACACCGGGGCGAACAATTCGGTGGCGGCCCGTCTCCGTGACACCGCGGAGGCGGCCGCCCTCCTCCACTCCCAGGCGGAACGCTCCCGCACCGGCCGCAGGGACGCCCTCCCGGACCGCTGGATGTCCTGACCCGGCGGGTCGAGCCGCGGAACGCCGACGGGGCAGGCAGCGGAACGCCGGCGGGTCGGTGCCGCGGAACGCCGACGGGCCCCGCGCGGTGTGCGCGGGGCCCGTCGGGATGGTCGGGATGGTCGGGGTCAGGAGACCGCGCTGCGCAGCCCGTCGACGTCGATGTGTTCCGTCTCGTCGTGGGCCGTCAGGTCGATGACCTGGCCGATGCCGCGCCCCCGCTCGTCGGCCGGCTTGAACTCCGCCTCCGCCTCCGCCTTGTGCAGGGCCAGCGCCTCCTGGCCGACGACATCGGCGAGGTCCTCGTTGCGCACGGTGTCCGCCGCGGCGCCGTCCGTCTCCTTCTTCGTCCCGAAGAAGTCGAAGTCGCCCCGGACACCGGCCGCCGTACCGGCGCGGTCGGCGGTACGACCGCCACCGCCGTCGGCACGGTGAAGTGACCGGACGGCTGCCGCCCGGACCGGGCGGGCGGAGCGGCCGGGGGCGCCGGTGAGGCCGTCGTACGCTCGTGCTCGCCGGCCTCCTCGATCCGCCCCTCGGGCCCGGTCTCGGCCTCGTCCTGCCGCTCGGGCTCCTTCGTCGGCTCGGGCCCGTCGTCCTCGGGGCCCTCCGCGGACGCATCATCGTCCCGGTCGTCCGGGGAGCCCCGTCGTCCGGGGAGCCGTCGTCCTCCGTCGTGTCATCGGTCCCGGCCGGGGCGTCGTCGGCCTCCTGCGGCGCGTCGTCGGCCGCTACGGCGGTAGCGGCGCCGTCCTCCCCGGTGGCGTCGGCGTCCTCGCCGGCGTCCGAGGCGAGCCGTGCCAGCGCCGCGTCGGCCCGCAGGAACAGCTTGGAGCCCTCCGGTGAGAAGACGGACGGCGCGGAGGTCTCCTCCCCGGCGACGACCTCGTCCGGTGCCGGCGTCTCGTCCGGTTCCAGCGTCTCGTCGGGCTCAACCGCCTCGGCCGCCGCATCCGCGGACTCCCGCGCGGGCGTCCCGGCGTCCTCGGCCGTGTCCGACGTCCCGGCCGGCAGCGCGCGGGCCGGGACCGCGGCCTCTATCTCCAGCACCCGGCGCTCTTCCAGGACGCTCGCCCGGTCGACCTCCGACGCGGCGTACCGCCGCAGCAGAGCCGCGTGCTCGTTGCGCAGCCCCGCGAGTTCCGCGCGCTTGGCGCGCAACCGCTGCTCCAGCTTCGTCCGCAGCCCGCGCGACTCCTCGAGGTCGGACTCGAGTTCGGCGATCCGTTCCTCGAAGCGCCATTCGTCGCTCGCCCGCGCGCGCGTGAGATCGGCGACATGCTTGCCCGCCTGGGTATCCCACTGCCGCATGACGACGGCGCTCACTGTCGCCGTGACCGCGGCGGCCGCGGCCAGGACACGAAGCGCGATCGGTTGTGTGAACACCCAGGACCCCAGGGCGCAGACGACTGAGACGCCTGCGATCGCCGACGGGGGCAGCATCCTGTGCAGAGGCGGGGAATGACGGTGACGTCCACGTGGCATGGCCAGAAACTTACCGCGCGTAGGCGAATGATGGTGCCCCGCCCCGTAAAAACAAAGCCACACCGAGACTTTCACAGGGCATCAGGGAACGCGGGTCGCGCGTGAATACACATATTGCCCCAATAGCAAGATCATTTATGGCCCGACCACCCGGTCCGCGGACGGGCCCTGGCGCCGCCCTCCCCGGACGGCAGGGACCCTGGGCGCCCGGTCCGGCCCTTCCCCGGTTCCGGGACCGAATCCCCGCACGCATTCCCTGCCGCGTTCCCGACCCCACGAACCGCGAATCGCGAGCCGCCCCCGCTTGGGCCGATCCGCCGGGCATCGGCATCACCGCGATAAGGGCGCGACGTTTCCCCGAGCCCGGCCGGACCCCGATACCGGACCGATACCGGACCGATGCCGGCCCCCGCTTCCCGACCGCCCCCGCGCCCCTCCCGGGCCGCCGGCACCCCACCCGCCCGAGGCGTCCCCCGCCCCTCCCCTGGGCCTACGCTGAACATATGAGCAACCACAGCGGAATCCGCCAGGTCGCGGGCCTTCCTCAATGGGACCGCTGCGCGGTCATGGGAGTCGTGAACGTCACCCCCGACTCCTTCTCCGACGGCGGCCGCTGGTTCGACACGACGACCGCCGTCAAGCACGGCCTCGACCTGGTCGCCCAGGGCGCCGACCTGATCGACGTCGGCGGCGAGTCCACCCGGCCCGGCGCCACCCGCGTCGACGAGGCCGAAGAGCTCAAACGCGTCATCCCCGTGGTCCGCGGCCTCGCCGCCGAGGGCGTCACCGTCTCCGTCGACACCATGCGCGCCTCCGTCGCCGAACAGTCCCTCGCGGCCGGCGCCGCCCTGGTCAACGACGTCAGCGGCGGACTCGCCGACCCCGCCATGATCCCCGTCGTCGCGGACGCGGGCGCCCCTTCGTCGTCATGCACTGGCGCGGCTTCCTGGAGGGCGGCACCATCAAAGGCGTGTACGCCGACGTGGTCACGGAGGTCGCCGACGAGCTGCACGCGCGCGTGGCAGCCGTCCTGGAGGGCGGCGTCGCCGCCGACCGCGTGATCGTCGACCCCGGCCTCGGCTTCTCCAAGGGCGCCGACCACGACCTGGCCCTCCTCGCCCACCTCGACCGCCTCCTGGCCCTCGGCCACCCGGTGCTCGTCGCCGCCTCCCGCAAGCGGTTCCTCGGCCGCGTCCTGGCCGGCCCGGACGGCGCGCCCCGCCCGCGCGGGAGCGCGACGCGGCCACCGCGGCCGTCTCCGCGCTCGCCGCGCGGTCCGGCGCGTGGGCGGTCCGCGTGCACGAGGTACGCGCCACCGCGGACGCCGTACGGGTCACCCGTGCCATCACGCAGGCACGCACCGCGCCCCCGCACCCGGCGCGCACGGCGCAGAAGGAGCCCGGTGAGCGCGCCCCACACCGACGTCGAGCAGGTCGAGGCCGCCAACACGGCCTTCTACGAGGCAGTCGAAAGGGGCGACTTCGAAGGGGTCGCGTCGCTCTGGCTGACCCCGGCGACCTCGGCGTCGACGAGTCGTACCACGACCCGGCGGACACCGGCGTGGTCTCCTGCGTGCACCCCGGCTGGCCGGTGCTCACCGGACGCGGCGAGGTCCTCAGGTCGTACGCCCTGATCATGGCGAACACCGACTACATCCAGTTCTTCCTCACCGACACACATGTCTCCGTCACCGGCGACACCGCCGTCGTGACCTGCACGGAGAACATCCTCAGCGGCGGCCCCGCCCCCGAGGCCGGCGAGGAACTCGGCCCCTGGTCGGCCAGCTCGTCGTCGCGACGAACGTGTACCGCCGCACGCCGGAGGGCTGGAAGCTCTGGTCCCACCACGCCTCCCCGGTCCTCGCCGAGGACGAGGACGGAGAGGACGACGACACCCCGGCCTGAGCGTGCGGGAAATCACGACAGAACGGGCCGGAACGGCAACCGCCCCGCGCGCCCCCGGCCTCCCTGACGGAGACACCGGCCGTTTTCGCACCCCGCGCCACCGGCACTGTCGGTGCCCGCGGGTAGATTCGGGTGCGGACCGGTGTGCCGTCCGCACAGGCACCGACCGGCCGGACCGACGACTTGCGGGAGTGATAGGCGTGGATCGTGTCGCGCTGCGCGGCCTGAAGGCCCGCGGGCACCACGGTGTGTTTCCCAAGGAACGCGAAGAGGGCCAGACCTTCATCGTGGACCTCGTCCTCGGCCTGGACACCCGGGCGGCCGCGGCCGACGACGACCTCACCAGGACCGTGCACTACGGGATCGTGGCGGAGGAGGTCGTGGCCGTCGTCAGCGGCGAACCCGTGAACCTCATCGAGACACTGGCCGAGCGCATCGCCCAGGTCTGTCTGAAGCACGACGTGGTACGCGAGGTCGAGGTGTGCGTCCACAAGCCGGACGCGCCGATCACCGTGCCCTTCGACGACGTGACCGTCACCATCACCCGGAGCCGCGTATGACCAGGCCGTCCACCCAGGGCCAGACCGACCCGACCGTCCAGCCCGTCCCCGCCGCCGTGGTCGAGCGGGTCGACGCCGCCGACGCCACCCTGCACAATCCGAAGCGGGCCGTGATCTCCCTGGGCGCCAACCTCGGCAACCGGCTGGAGACCCTCCAGGGGGCCGTCGACGCCCTGGAGGACACCCCCGACATCCGGGTCAAAGCGGTCTCCCCGTGTACGAGACGGAGCCCTGGGGCGTCGAGCCGGGCACCCAGCCCTCGTACTTCAACGCGGTCGCGGTCCTGAGGACCACCCTGCCCCCGTCCTCCCTGCTGGAGCGGGCCCACGCCGTGGAGGAGGCCTTCCACCGGGTCCGGGACGAGCACTGGGGACCGCGCACCCTCGACGTGGACATCGTCTCCTACGCGGACCTCCACTCCGACGACCCGCAGCTCACGCTCCCCACCCCCGCGCCCACGAGCGCGCCTTCGTCCTCGCCCCGTGGCACGACGTCGACCCCGGGGCGGAACTCCCCGGCCGCGGCCCCGTCGCCGATCTCCTCGGCACGGTCACCCGGGAGGGCGTCACGCCCCGCGCGGACCTGGAACTCCGGCTGCCCGAGTAGCCGTTAAGGTCGTCAGGACCACATTCCGGGGCACCGTCGTCCGGGGAACGCGAAGGGACACCGTGAAAGAGCTGCGCATCAGGGTGCTGGCCGGCGTCTTCGTCGTGGCCGGGGTCCTGTCCTGGGCCGCCGCCCGCCTGTGGAACTCCGTGGGGACCCTGCCGAGCGTGCCCGTGGCCGCGCCCATCGTCCTCGCCCTGATCGCGGTGGTCCTCGCGGCCACCGCGCTCTGCTGCGCGCCCGCCTCAAGGCCCAGCGCGAGCGGCAGGCCGGCGCGAAGGGCGTCGACCCCTGATGGCGGCCCGCGCGGTCGTGTTCGGACAGGCCAGCGCCCTGGTCGCCGCCCTCGTCGCCGGCATGTACGGCGGCACGGGCGTCTTCCTCCTGGAGTCCCTCGACATCCCCGCCCGCCGCGACCAGGCCATCTACGCCGGCTCCTCGGTCCTGGCGGGCATCGGCGTCATAGCGGCCGCCCTCTTCCTGGAACGCGTCTGCAAGCTCCCGGAGGACGAGGACGACAACGGCCAGGGCACGGCCCGGGCGGCGTGAGAGCGGGCGTCAGCGCGCCATGATGAGGCTCATCGCCTCGTTGCGGGTCGCCGCGTCCCGCAGCTGACCGCGCACGGCCGAGGTCAGCGTCTTCGCACCGGGCTTGCGGATACCGCGCATCGACATGCACATGTGCTCGCACTCCACGACCACGATCACTCCGCGCGGCTCCAGGATCTCCATCAGCGAGTCCGCGATCTGCGTGGTGAGACGCTCCTGCACCTGGGGCCGCCGGGCGTAGACGTCCACCAGCCTGGCCAGCTTCGACAGACCCGTGATCTTTCCGCTGGTGGCCGGGATGTACCCGACGTGCGCCACGCCCCGGAACGGCACCAGATGATGCTCACAGGTCGAGTACACCTCGATGTCCTTCACGAGCACCATCTCGTCGTGGCCGAGGTCGAAGGTCGTCGTCAGGACGTCCTCGGGCTTCTGCCACAGGCCCGCGAATATCTCCCGGTACGCCCGCGCCACCCGGGCCGGGGTCTCCAGGAGGCCCTCGCGGTCCGGGTCCTCGCCGACCGCGATCAGGAGTTCGCGTACGGCGTTCTCCGCGCGCTTCTCGTCGAACTCGCCGATGGGGGCCATGCCGTCGAGCGTCACGGGGTCGGTCATGAGGTGCCTCGTTCCTGTGCCTTCGCGCGTGAGGGGCACGCGTCTCAACTGCGGGTACGCGAAATGCCGCGCCCCCAGGCTAGAACCTGGGGGCGCGGCATCCATTCCGGGCCGGTCAGCTCTCGGGGCGCTCCTCCGGGGTGCGCTCCGGCGCCGGGGCGGGGTCCGCCGCGGCGCTCTTGACCGTACTGATGGCCGGCGTCACGCCGTTCGCCCCGTTCGTCAGGGCCAGCTCCTTGGGGAGAGGACCGGCGGGCGGGTGGACGGCGTACGGCGGGAGGATCCGGTCCAGGCGGGCCTGGGCGGGCGCTTGACGATCGGCGCGAAGATCTCGGCGATCTCCTCCTTGCCCAGCGTCTCCCGCTCCAGGAGGGCCAGGACCAGGTTGTCGAGGACGTCACGGTTCTCGACGAGGATCTCCCACGCCTCGTTGTGCGCGGTCTCGATGAGCTTCTTGACCTCTTCGTCGACCAGCGCGGCAACCTCTTCCGAGTAGTCGCGCTGGTGCGCCATCTCGCGGCCGAGGAACGGTTCCGTGTTGTCGCCGCCGAACTTGATGGCGCCGAGACGCTCGGTCATGCCGTACTGCGTGACCATCGCGCGGGCCACTCCCGTGGCCTTCTCGATGTCGTTGGCCGCACCGGTGGTCGGGTCGTGGAAGACGAGCTCCTCCGCCGCGCGACCGCCCAGCATGTAGGCGAGCTGGTCCAGCATCTCGTTGCGCGTGGTGGAGTACCTGTCCTCGTCCGGCAGGACCATGGTGTAGCCGAGGGCACGGCCTCTGGAGAGGATCGTGATCTTGTGGACCGGGTCGGAGTTCGGGAGGCCGCCGCGACCAGGGCGTGTCCGCCCTCATGGTACGCGGTGATCTTCTTCTCCTTGTCCGACATGATCCGGGTCCGCTTCTGCGGGCCCGCGACCACACGGTCGATCGCCTCGTCCAGCATGTGGTTGTCGATCAGCTTCTGATCGCTGCGCGCGGTCAGCAGCGCGGCCTCGTTCAGCACGTTGGCCAGGTCGGCACCGGTCATGCCGGGGGTGCGGCGGGCGACGGCCGACAGGTCGACGTCCGGGGCGACCGGCTTGCCCTTCTGGTGCACCTTGAGGATCTCGAGGCGGCCCTGCATGTCCGGGCGGTCGACCGCGATCTGGCGGTCGAAGCGGCCGGGGCGCAGCAGCGCCGGGTCGAGGATGTCGGGCCGGTTCGTCGCGGCGATGAGGATCACGCCGCCCTTGACGTCGAAGCCGTCCATCTCGACGAGGAGCTGGTTCAGGGTCTGCTCGCGCTCGTCGTGACCGCCGCCGAGGCCGGCGCCGCGGTGGCGGCCGACCGCGTCGATCTCGTCGACGAAGACGATCGCCGGGGCGTTCGCCTTGGCCTGCTCGAACAGGTCGCGGACCCGGGAGGCACCGACACCGACGAACATCTCGACGAAGTCGGAACCGGAGATCGAGTAGAAGGGGACGCCCGCCTCGCCCGCGACGGCACGCGCCAGCAGGGTCTTGCCGGTACCGGGCGGGCCGTAGAGCAGAACGCCCTTGGGGATCTTCGCTCCGACGGCCTGGAACTTCGCCGGCTCCTGCAGGAACTCCTTGATCTCGTGGAGTTCCTCCACCGCCTCCTCCGATCCGGCGACGTCGGAGAACGTCGTCTTCGGAGTGTCCTTGGTGATGAGCTTCGCCTTGGACTTGCCGAACTGCATGACGCGGGAGCCGCCGCCCTGCATCTGATTCATCAGGAACAGGAACACGACGACGATGAGGACGAACGGCAGCAGGGACAGCAGAATGCTCACGAACGGGTTCTGCTTGGACGGCGAAACCGTGTAGCCGTCCGGGATCTGCTTGTTCTGGAACTTGTCCTGCAGCGTGCTGGCGATGGTGACGCCCTGGTCACCGATATAGCTCGCCTGGATCTTCGAGCTGTCCTTGACCTTGACGCCGTCCTTGAGCTGGACCTTGATGGTCTGCTCATCGCCGGTGGTCAGCTTGGCCGACTCGACCTTGTTCTCATTGATCGCCTGGACGACCTCGCCGGTGTCCACTGTCTTGTAGCCGCCGGACGAGCCGACGACCTGCATCAACACGACCACGGCGAGGACGGCCAGCACGATCCACATGACCGGCCCACGGAAGTATCGCTTCACGTCCATCCATACGGAGCGGTGCCGCCCCGTCCCTCCTGCCATAGTGAGTTTGATAAAGACTGTTCTTCGGACGGTACCCCAGCTTTGTCCCCCGAAGCTGCGGGGGACAGCCGGCGATCCCGTCCACGCAAGCTCCAACGCCGCGGAGCCTGCGGGGGTTCCCGATCACGTACGGCGGACCGGGCTCCCCGTTCAGCCGCCGTAGACGTGGGGCGCGAGCGTACCGACGAACGGGAGGTTGCGGTACTTCTCGGCGTAGTCCAGGCCGTAACCGACGACGAATTCATTGGGAATGTCGAAACCGGCCCATTCCACGTCGATGGCGACCTTGGCGGCGTCGGGCTTGCGCAGCAGAGTGCACACCTTGAGGGAGGCGGGCTCGCGCGAGCCGAGGTTGGAGATCAGCCACGACAGGGTGAGTCCCGAGTCGATGATGTCCTCGACGATCAGGACGTGCCGGCCCTTGATGTCGGTGTCGAGGTCCTTGAGGATCCGCACCACACCGGAGGACTGGGTGCCCGCCCCGTACGAGGACACGGCCATCCAGTCCATCGTGACGGGAGTGGACAGCGCCCGCGCGAGGTCGGCCATCACCATCACCGCGCCCTTGAGCACGCCGACGATCAGCAGATCTTTGCCCGCGTATTCCGCGTCGATCTTCGCGGCCAGCTCCACCAGCTTGGCGTCGATCTCTTCCTTGGTGATGAGCACCTTCTCGAGGTCGGCACCCATGTCGTTCGCGTCCACCCGCATCACTTTCGGTCGTCCCACCGGCCGGTCCGGTCCGTCCCGCGACTCGTACGGGTCGGTGGGGTCCGGATTCAGCCCTGCCGAATCACCAGTCTGCCACCCTGCCGGCGGGCGACGACCCGGCCGGGGAGATTGATGGCCCCCTGGCCGCGCCAGCCGGTGATCAGCCGGTCGACTTCCTCGATGTGGCGGGCGAACAGCGAACCGGCCGGTGCGCCGGCCTCGATGGCGGCGCGGCGCAGCACCCGGCGGCGTACGGCGGGCGGCAGGTCGCGCAGTGCGGCGCACTCCAGACGGCCGTCGGCGTCGCGTACGCCGGCTTCGGCGCGGCCGGCCCAGGCGTCGAGGGCGTCCGCGTCGTCGCGGGAGAGCTGGGCCGTACGGGCGAGGGCCTCGACGACGCCCTTGCCGAGGGCCTTCTCGAGGGCGGGCAGCCCCTCATGGCGGAGGCGGGAGCGGGTGTAGGCGGGGTCGGCGTTGTGCGGGTCGTCCCAGACGGGCAGGGACTGGGCCATGCAGGCTGTGCGGGCGGTCTGCCGGTCGACCTGGAGGAAGGGGCGCCGGTAACGGCCGTCGGCCCCGAGACCGCGGCCATTCCGGACAGGGAGCGGATGCCGGAGCCGCGGGCGAGGCCGAGGAGGACGGTCTCGGCCTGGTCGTCGCGGGTGTGGCCGAGGAGGACGGCGGCCGCGCCGTGCCGTTCGGCGGCGGCGTCCAAAGCGGCGTAGCGTGCGTCGCGGGCGGCGGCCTCGGGGCCGCCGTCGCGGCCGACGGTGACGGCGACGGACTCGGCGGGGTCGAGGCCGAGTTCGCGCAGCCGGGTGACGACGTCGGCGGCGCGCAGGTCCGAGCCGGCCTGGAGGCCGTGGTCGACGGTGACGCCTCCCGCGCGGACGCCGAGGTGGGGGCTTCGAAGGCGAGGGCGGAGGCGAGCGCCATGGAGTCGGCGCCGCCGGAGCAGGCCACGAGCACGAGAGGGGAGGAGCCGCTCGTGCGCGGGCGGGCCGGGGTGCGGCCGTGGTCGTCGAGGATGTCGGTCAGGACGCGGCGAACCGCCAGGCGTATCGCCGCGACCGCGGGGTGGGGACCCATGTCCGGTTCCCTTCATGAAGTTGTCGGGGGTGAGCCCGAGATTCGGTCACTCAGAGTGTGTAGATGGTGACAGAACCGGGCCGTTCCCCGAGCATTGCACGCCTACTCCGGACTCACGGTCCCTCGGACGGGTGATTGCGGGGGCGTCCGTCTGCCGTCGGCCGTCCGCGGCGCATGACGGGGCACGGGGGTCAGGCTTCCGGTTTGCGGTGCACCCGTGTGATCCAGTCCGCCGGTTTGGCGATCTCCGCTTTGGTGGGGAGCGTGTTGGGCGAGGTCCACACCCGGTTGAAGCCGTCCATGCCGGCCTCGTCGACGACGGCGCGCACGAAGCGTTCGCCGTCGCGGTACTGGCGGAGTTTGGCGTCCAGGCCGAGGAGTTTGCGCAGGGCCATGTCGAGGCGGGAGGCACCCTTGGCGCGGCGCTGCTGGAACTTCTCGCGGATCTCGTCGACGCTCGGGACGACCGCGGGGCCGACGCCGTCCATCACGAAGTCGGCGTGGCCCTCGAGAAGGGACATCACCGCGGTGAGCCGGCCGAGAATCTCGCGCTGGGCGGGGTCTGCACGAGTTCGACGAGGGAGCGTCCGTCGTCGCCGTCCTCGCCCTCGGGGCGGCCGCCGGCGAGGGACTGGGCGGCCTCGCGGATGCGTTCCAGGACCGTCATGGGGTCGACGTCGGTCTGCTCGAGGAACGCCTGGATCTCGCTCTCCAGGTGGTCCCGCAGCCAGGGCACGGCGGTGAACTGGGTGCGGTGGGTCTCCTCGTGGAGAGTCACCCACAGGCGGAAGTCGTGCGGTTCGACGTCGAGTTCGCGTTCGACGTGGACGATGTTGGGGGCGACGAGCAGCAGCCGGCCGCCGCCGTTGGCGCCGGACGGGAGGTCGCGGGTGGCGGGGGCGAAGGTCTCGTACTGGCCGAGGACGCGGGAGGCCAGGAAGGACAGCAGCATGCCGAGTTCCACGCCGGTGACCTTGCCGCCGACGGCGCCGAGGACCAGGTTGCCGGGTCCGGTGCCGCGGCGTTCCTGCATCTTGTCGAGGAGCGGCTTGAGGAGTTCGCGGAAGCCGGCGACGTTGGCGCGGACCCAGCCGGGGCGGTCGACGACGAGGAGGGGTGTCATGGGTCTCCTCGGTACCCAGACGAGTGAAGCCCCGGACGTGTTCCTCCGAGGCTTTCGCGTGCCGGCGCAGTTCGGCGACCACCGCGCGGGCCTCGTCGCGGCTCACGTCCGGGCCCGGGCGCATGAGGCGGGTCGCGGTCGCGACCGCGAGGTTCCAGTCGACCAACCCGGAAGAAGCGGCACCACCGATGCTCGTCATGTGTCAACGGTACGTGAGGGGGCGGTTCGGGGCAGGGTGGCGCTGCGCGGCCGGGGTTGGGGCGGGCGGTGGCCGCGCTTCCGGTTCTTCGCCCCCGCCGCCCGTTCCCGTCCGTCTCCGGGGTCTCGCCCCCGCCGCCCGTTCCCGTCCGTCTCCGGGGTCTCGCCCCCAGGGCCCCCGCGCACCGACGCGGCGGACCCCAGGCCCCTTCGACACCGCCCCGCGCTCCCGGGGCGTCAGCGGCAGCCGCATGCGGCCAGGGCCGTCGCCGCCTTGTCCAGGGCCGACTGGGCCGCTGTCGGGTCGGTGGTGTCGTTGGCCAGGAAGGCGAAGGCGAGAAGGCGGCCGGATGTGTCCACGACCGTGCCCGCCAGGGTGTTGACCCCGGTCAGAGTGCCGGTCTTGGCGCGTACGACGCCGGCCGCGCCCTCGGTGTAGCGGCCGGTGAGGGTGCCGGTGAAGCCGGCGACGGGCAGGCCGGTGAGGGCGGGGCGCAGTTCGGGGTGGGCCGGGTCGCCCGCTGTGGCGAGCAGGGCGGTGAGAAGACCGGCGGTGAGTCTGCCGCGCCGGTCGAGGCCGCTGCCGTCCTTGATGCCGGCGCCCTTCACGGGGAGCCCGAGCTGCTTCAGCCGGGCGGTGACCGCCGCTCCGCCGCCGGCGAAGTCGGGCTTCTCTCCGGTGGCGAGGGCGGTGTGGCGGGCGAGGGCCTCGGCGAGGTCGTTGTCGCTGTTGGTCAGCATCCGCTCGACGAGGGCGGCCAGCGGGGGCGAGGACACCGTGGCGAGCGTGGACGCGCGGGTGGTGGCCTTCGACGGGCCGGGGGTGTGGCCTTGACGCCGTGTTCCTTCAGCAGGTCGCCGAACGTCCGCGCGGCGTCGGCCGCCGGGTCCGCGATCCGCGGGGCCGGTCCGCTGCTGGAGTCGTCGGCGCGGGCCTCGTCGGCCATCAGGGTGACGGCCGCGATGTTCGGGTTGACCCCGATCGGGTGGATCGTGGCGCCCTGGTAGAGGGTCGTGTCGTACGACAGCGTCACCTCGCGCACGCCCTGCTTGGCGAGGGCGGCGGCGGTCCGCTCGGCGAGTTCGCGCAGGCTCGCGAGATCGCCGGCCTTCTTCCGCGCGGTGAGTGTGGGGTCGCCGCCGCCGACGAGTACGACCTCCTTGGTATCGGGTTCGTACACCGCGCGGGTGGTGAGGCGGTGGTCGGCGCCCATCGCGGAGAGCGCGGCGACGGCCGTGGCGATCTTCGTGGTCGAGGCGGGGTGAGGGCGTCCGCGGAGCGCGTGCCGTAGAGCTGTTCCCCGGTGGCGACGTCGAGTACGGCGGCGGTGTGCCGGCCGAGCGCGGGGCTGCTCAGCAGCGGGTCGAGTACGGCGCCGAGGGCCTTGCCGCCGGGCGCCGACTTCACGGTGGTGGCGGTGCCGCCGAGGCCGGTGAGCACGGAGGCGGCCGGCGGTGCGCCACGGGGCGCGCGGGGCGGCGTACCCGCGTGGGCGCGGGTGCCGCCGTGATCTGTGCCACGCGCGGCCTGGAGGGACACGGCCCGGTCCCGCTCGGCCGTACGCTGGCCCGAGGAGTCCCAGGGACCGGCGGCGGTCACCACACCCGCGGCGAGCGCCAGACCGGCGGTGCCGGCGGTCGCGGTGAACAGCCAGGTCCCGGGTCGCGCACCCGGCGCGGCCTGCGGTGATCCCGGCCGGTCGGGCCGCGCGAACCGTGACACGGTGGCCGCGGCGACGCGCACCAGACGTGGCCGTACGGTCTCCACGGCCCGGGTGAGACGAGGTCGTACGACGCCCGCGATCCGCGCGACATGCGGCTTCGCGGCCCGCCAAGGCCTCAGCTCTGGCACGACCACCAGCCCCTTTCGCGATCACACACCTGCGTGAGGGACACTTAACCACCAGAACTATGTGCTGATCATGGAGGAGCGTCCGGTGGAGTTCGACGTCACGATCGAGATCCCGAAGGGTTCGCGGAACAAGTACGAGGTGGACCACGAGACGGGTCGGATCCGCCTGGACCGTCGGCTCTTCACGTCGACCGCCTACCCGACCGACTACGGCTTCGTGGAGAACACCCTCGGCGAGGACGGCGACCCGCTGGACGCGCTGGTCATCCTGGACGAGCCGACGTTCCCGGGCTGTCTGATCCGCTGCCGCGCGATCGGCATGTTCCGTATGACGGACGAGGCCGGCGGCGACGACAAGCTGCTGTGCGTCCCGGCGACGGACCCGCGCGTGGAGCACCTGCGCGACATCCACCACGTGTCGGAGTTCGACCGCCTGGAGATCCAGCACTTCTTCGAGGTCTACAAGGACCTGGAGCCGGGCAAGTCGGTCGAGGGCGCCGACTGGGTCGGCCGGGTGGACGCCGAGATCGAGATCGAGCGGTCCTACAAGCGTTTCAAGGAGACGGGCGGCCACTGAGCCCTCCCGCCGCACGACGCGTGAACGGGCCGCACACGTGTGCGGCCCGTTTCTGATGTGCGTGCGCATACTGAGGCTGGACGGGGCAGGCTTACGGACAGCTGACGGACGGTGTCGTACAGGGAGAGCGGAGCAGGTGACGGACGCGGAGGACCGCAAGCCGCAGTCGGACGAGGCGAGGGCGCGTTCACGCCTCCCGTCGTGGCCGCGGCGCCGGCCGATGCCGAGTCGTCGACGACGTCCGAGTTCGCCGTCCCCGACGGGCTGGCCGTCACCAAGCACGGTGCGGAGTCCGAGACCACCTCCGAGTTCGCCGTCCCGGACGGTCTGGACGTGGCCCCGCCCCCGCGGACGAGGCGGAGGGGTCGGCGTTCAGCACGCCGCGCACCTACAGCGCGAAGCAGGCGGCGGCGTTCACCCCCGCGAGCGGCATACCGCTGGTCCGGCTGGCCCAGGACGTTCCGTGGCAGGACCGGATGCGCACCATGCTGCGCATGCCGGTGACGGAGCGGCCGGCGCCGGAGCCGGTGCATCGGCCGGACGAGTCCGGGCCGGCCGTCCCGCGCGTGCTCGACCTGACCCTGCGGATCGGGGAGCTGCTGCTGGCGGGCGGTGAGGGCGCCGAGGACGTGGAGGCGGCGATGTTCGCCGTGTGCCGCTCCTACGGCCTGGACCGCTGCGAGCCCAACGTCACGTTCACCCTGCTGTCGATCTCCCACCAGCCGTCCCTGGTCGACGACCCGGTGACCGCGTCGCGCACGGTACGGCGCCGCAGCCCCGACTACACCCGGCTGGCGGCCGTCTACCAGCTGGTGGACGACCTCAGCGACGACGAGACGCATGTCTCCCTGGAGGAGGCGTACCGCCGGCTGGCGGAGATCCGGCGCAACCGGCACCCGTACCCCGGGTGGGCGCTGACGCTCGCGAGCGGACTGCTCGCGGGGGCCGCGTCGGTGCTCGTCGGCGGTGGCCCGCTGGTGTTCGTGTCGGCCGCGATCGGCGCGATGCTCGGCGACCGGCTGGCCTGGCTGTGCGCGGGGCGCGGGCTGCCGGAGTTCTACCAGTTCACCGTGGCCGCGATGCCGCCGGCCGCGATCGGGGTGGCGCTGACGCTGGCGCACGCGGACGTGAAGGCCTCCGCGGTGATCACCGGTGGGCTGTTCGCGCTGCTGCCCGGACGGGCGCTGGTGGCCGGGGTGCAGGACGGTCTGACCGGCTTCTACATCACCGCGTCGGCGCGTCTGCTGGAGGTCCTGTACTTCTTCGTGGGCATCGTGGCCGGGGTGCTGACGGTGCTGTATTTCGGCGTGCATCTGGGTGCCAACCTGAACCCGGACGCGGCGCTCGGCACCTCCGACGAGCCGCTGTGGCAGATCGGCGCGTCGATGACGCTGTCGCTGGCCTTCGCCGTGCTGCTCCAGCAGGAACGGTCCACCGTGCTGATGGCGACCCTGAACGGCGGGGTCGCCTGGGTGGTGTACGGCGCGATGCACCTGGCGGGTGATATCTCGCCGGTGGCTTCCACGACCGTGGCGGCGGGCCTCGTGGGCCTGTTCGGGCAGTTGCTGGCCCGCTACCGGTTCGCGTCGGCGCTGCCGTACACCACGGCGGCGATCGGGCCGCTGCTGCCGGGTTCCGCGACGTACTTCGGTCTGCTGGGGATCGCGCAGAACGAGGTGGACTCGGGGCTGGTGTCCCTCACGAAGGCCGTGGCACTGGCCATGGCCATCGCGATCGGGGTGAACCTCGGAGCGGAGATCTCGCGGATCTTCCTGCGGATCGGGTCCGCGGAGAAACGCCGGGCGGCGAAGCGGACGCGGGGTTTCTAGCGCCGGGCGCTGTTTCTGCGGCGTGAGCGCCGTCCGGCCCCAGGCGCCGTCCAGCTCGGGAGCCGAGGTGGGATGGCGGCCCGCGGGCCGGTGGGGTCTGTCGCGCGGTTCCCCGCGCCCCTGGGGGTTTCAGTAGCCGCGGTTGTAGGGCTGCTGCTGGTTGTACTGGTCGTCGCCGTAGCCCTGGTCGCCGTACGGCTGCTGCGGGTAGCCCTGCTGGGGTGGCCCTGGTTGCCGTAGTGGGGCTGCTGGGGTTGCTGGGGCTGCTGGGGCTGGGGCGGGGTGATGCGGCGGAGCTGGGTCGTGGCGTCGTCCATGACCGGGTACTGGGGCTGCTGCGGGGCCGCGGCCGCTTCGCCGGCGGCGCGCTTCTTCTTGCCGCGTTCACGCAGGTACTCGATGAGGATCGGCACCACGGAGATGACGACGATCAGGACGAGGATCGGCTCGACGTTGGCCTTGATGAAGTCGATCTGGCCGAGCCAGTAGCCCGCCAGAGTGACGCCGCAGCCCCACGCGACACCGCCGATGAGGTTGTACGTGAGGAACGTCCGGTACTGCATACGGCCGGCGCCGGCCACGATGGGCGCGAACGTGCGCACGATCGGGACGAAGCGGGCCAGGACGATCGCCTTGGGGCCGTACTTCTCCATGAACTCGTGGGCCTTCTCCAGGTTCTCCTGTTTGAAGAGCTTGGAGTTCGGCCTGCTGAACAGTCTCGGCCCGAAGAACTTGCCGATCATGTAGCCGACCTGGTCGCCGATGACGGCGGCCGCCACTATCAGGGTGCACACCAGCCAGAGCGGCTGGCTGATGTAGTTGCCCTCGGCCACGAAGAGACCCGCCGTGAACAGCAGGGAGTCACCGGGCAGGAACGCGAAGAGTCCGGACTCCGCGAAGACGATCAGCAGGATGCCGGGAAGGCTGAAGGTCTCGATCAGGTAGTCCGGGCTCAGCCACTCAGGGCCGAGCGCAAGCGTGGTCACGGGGATGTGGCTCCTGCGGCTGGGGGTCAGGGCTGGGTTCGCTGCCCAAATTATGAACGCAGTCATGGACGCCCGGGTTCCGCGGGGGTACCAGGAAGCGCAATCCGCAGGTCGCGGCCCGGGTGTGAGCCGGGCCGCGACGTTCAGGAGGTGTGGCGAGCGGCGTTGGCGAGGATCGCCTCCTTGAGGTGCTCGGCGAGACCGGGCCGCATGGAGTCGTAGTACGCCTTGAAGCGCTCGTCGGCGACGTACATCTCCCCGAAGCACCGGTGCATCTCGTACGGCACCTCGAAGTACCACTTGCCGATGTGCCGCCGGTGCTCCTCGGCGAGGTCCATGGCGGCCTCGCCGGCCGGCGGTCCCCGGCGGCGAGCAGGGCGGTGTACCGCTCCTGCCAGTCGTCGACCTCGGCCTGGACGCGCTTCCAGTCCTCCTTGGTGTAGCCCGCCGCGCGGCGCTGCGACTCGGCGTACGCCTCGGTGCCGCCCCAGCGTTCCTCCGCCTCCTCGGCGTACTGCTCGGGGTCCTTGTCCCCGAACACCTCGAACCTCTCCTCGGGCGTGAGGTCGATTCCCATCGTGCGTGCCTCCATGGCGTTCTCCACGGCCGCCGCCATCTTCCGCAGCTCCTCGATCCGGGCGGTCAGCAGTTCGTGCTGCCGGCGCAGGTGCGCGCGCGGGTCCGCGTCCGGGTCGTCGAGCAGGACGGCGACCTCGTCGAGGGGAAGCCGAGCGCGCGGTAGAACAGGATCTGCTGCAGCCGGTCGAGGTCGGCGTCGTTGTAGCGCCGGTGGCCCGCGTGGCTGCGCTCGCTCGGAACGAGCAGGCCGATGCCGTCGTAGTGGTGCAGGGTGCGCACCGTGACTCCGGCGAATCCGGCGACCCGTCCCACGGTGTAGCTCACTTCCACTCCTTCTCGGTACGCGCCCCACCTTCGGCCCTCACGCCGCGTAAGGTGCAAGCCGCTTACGGTTTTGTCCGCTTCGTCCGCTTATCGTGTGCGCGTGGCCCAGGACAGCGCACCGCAGGCACCCGCCGCCACCGCTCCGGCGGCCGAGGCGCGCTCCCTGCTGCCGACCATCGTCCCCGCGCTGCTCGTGGGCATGGTGACGAGCCTGGTCCTGGTCGGGGTGAGCACAGCGGCCGGGGAGCTGCAGGACGTGCTCTGGCAGGACGTACCGGACGCCCTGGGCGTCGGCAGGTACTCCGTGCTGTGGATGTTCGTGATGCTCGTCGCCACCGGGATCACGGTCGGGCTGGTGGTGTGGAAGGTGCCGGGGCACGCGGGGCCCGATCCGGCGACCACGGGTCTCGACGCGCCGGTGCTGCCGCCGGCGGTGCTGCCGGGGCTGCTGCTGGCGACGGCGTTCATGCTGGCCGGCGGGCCGAGCCTGGGGCCCGAGAACCCGATCATCGCGGTGAACGTCTCGCTGGCGGTGTGGCTGGGCGCCAGGGCCTTCCCGAAGGCTCCGGAGCGGGGCTGGGTGGCGCTGGCGGAGGCCGGGACGATCGGGGCGCTGTTCGGGACGCCGGTCGCCGCCGCGCTGGTGATCTCCGAGGCGCTGACGGGGCAGCGGCTCAAGGGGCAGCTGTGGGACAGCCTCTTCGCGCCGCTGGCGGCCGCCGGGGCCGGTGCGCTCACCGTCACGCTGGTGTCGGAGCCGAGTTTCGACCTCCATCTGCCGCCGTTCGGGCGGCCCGGCTGGGGCGACCTGCTGGCGTCCCTCGTGGTCGCCTCCGTCGGCGCCGTGCTCGGCATGTGCGCCGTGTACGCCTTCCCGTACGTCCACGGGGTGTTCCAGCGGCTGCGGCACCCGATGCTGATGCTCCCGGCCGGTGGCGTGGTGCTGGGCGCCCTGGCGGCGCTGGGCGGGCATCTGACGCTCTTCAAGGGGCTCGACGAGATCGCGGTGCTGGCGCGCGACCCCGACGGCTGGTCGGCGGGCGGGTTCGCCACGATGACGGTCGTCAAACTGGCCGCGCTGCTCGTCGCCGCGTCCTGCGGCTTCCGGGGCGGGCGGATCTTCCCCGCGGTGTTCGTCGGCACCGCGCTCGGGCTGTGCGCGCACGCGCTGGTTCCCGGGGTACAGCCCGCTGTGGGCGTGTCGGCGGGTGTGCTGGGGGTTCTGCTGGCCATCACCCGGCAGGGCTGGGTGAGCCTGTTCGTCGCCGCCGTCCTGGTCGCCTCCCCGGGGACCTCGCCCTTCTGTGCGTCGCCTCCCTGCCGGCCTGGCTGCTGGTGACAGGGCGTCCGCACATGCAGCTCCGGACGGACGGAACCGCCGTGCGCTGACCGTCCCCCGCTCCCTTCCACCCGTCGTTCCCGAGATCAGGAGGCACCCATGCCGCTCCACAAAGGCCCGCAGCACGACGAGCGTCCCATGTCCGTGAACCCCTTCCTGGGGGCGGCCAATCCGGTCGGTGACATGACCGCGGCACCGCCCCGGCACCGGCTGCCCGACACGCCCATCGCCCCTCGACGGCGTATCAGCTCGTGCACGACGAACTGATGCTGGACGGCAACGCGCGGCTCAACCTGGCCACCTTCGTCACCACCTGGATGGAGCCGGAGGCGGGGGTGCTGATGGGCGAGTGCCGGGACAAGAACATGATCGACAAGGACGAGTACCCCCGCACCGCCGAACTGGAGCGGCGCTGTGTGGCGATGCTCGCCGACCTGTGGCACGCACCCGATCCGGCGGCGGCCGTGGGCTGTTCGACCACCGGTTCGAGTGAGGCGTGCATGCTCGCCGGGATGGCTCTGAAGCGGCGCTGGAGCAAACGGGGTCCCGCGCGGGGTGCGCGGCCGAACCTCGTCATGGGCGTCAACGTCCAGGTCTGCTGGGACAAGTTCTGCACCTTCTGGGAGGTGGAGCCCCGTCAGGTGCCCATGGAGGGCGAGCGGTTCCACCTCGACCCGGGGGCCGCCGCCGAGCTGTGCGACGAGAACACCATCGGGGTCGTCGGCGTACTCGGCTCCACCTTCGACGGATCGTACGAGCCGGTCGCGGACCTGTGCGCGGCGCTGGACGAGCTGCAAGAGCGCACGGGGCTCGACATCCCGGTGCACGTCGACGGGGCGTCGGGGGCGATGATCGCGCCGTTCCTCGACGAGGACCTGGTGTGGGACTTCCGTCTCCCGCGCGTGGCGTCGATCAACACGTCCGGGCACAAGTACGGGCTGGTGTACCCGGGTGTCGGCTGGGCGCTGTGGCGGGACGCGCGGGCGCTGCCCGAGGAGCTGGTCTTCCGGGTGAACTACCTGGGCGGCGACATGCCGACCTTCGCACTGAACTTCTCCCGGCCGGGCGCGCAGGTCGTGGCGCAGTACTACACGTTCCTGCGGCTCGGCCGGGAGGGCTACCGCGCGGTGCAGCAGGCCTCGCGGGACGTCGCCACGGGACTCGCCGCGCGGATCGGGTCCGTGGGCGACTTCCGGCTGCTCACCCGCGGCGACGAACTCCCCGTGTTCGCGTTCACCACCGCGGAGGACACGACGGCGTACGACGTCTTCGACGTGTCCCGGCGGTTGCGGGAGCACGGCTGGCTGGTGCCCGCGTACACCTTCCCGGCGAACCGCGAGGACCTGTCCGTACTCCGCGTGGTGTGCCGCAACGGCTTCTCCGAGGACCTCGCCGACACCTTCGCCGACGACCTGACCCGCCTCCTGCCCCAACTCCGCCGGCAACCGCACCCCCGCACCCACGACAGGAAGGCGGCGACCGGCTTCCATCATTAGCGGCTGAGGCGCGAGAACCGCCGTACCGCCAGCGGGAGGAACACCGCCAGCAGGGCCAGGGGCCAGACGACGGCGGCCCCTATGTGGCCCGATTCGGTGCCGGGGCGGCCGAAGAGTTCGCGTACGGCGGTGGCGGTCTGGGACAGGGGTTCCATTCGACGACCGTGCCCAGCCAGTCCGGCATGGACTCGGGGTCGGCGAAGGCGTTGGACAGGAAGCCGACCGGCCAGACCAGGATCTGCACCGCCTGCACCATCTCCGGCTTCCCGGCGACCAGCGCCAGGTGGATACCGATCCACAGCATCGCGAACCGGAACAGCAGGAGCAGTCCCACGGCGCCCAGGAAGCCGGCCGCGCTGCCATGGGCGCGCCAGCCGAGCGCCGTGGCCACGGCGAGGAGCACCGCCAGGCCGATCGCCGACTGGAGCATGTCGGCGGCGGCGCGACCGACCAGGACCGCGCCGTTCGCCATGGGCAGGGAGCGGAAGCGGTCGACGACGCCCTTGTCGAGGTCCTGGGTGACGGCGATCATCGTGCCCTCCAGGCCGAAGGCCATGGTGAGCGCGAGCATGCCGGGCATCAGGTAGTCGAGGTAGCTGCCGCTGACGCCCCGGCCGCCGCCGACCAGGTACCCGAACATCAGCAGCAGCATCACCGGGAAGACCAGGTTCACCACCACCGCCGCCGGCCGGCGGGCCCAGCGGGCGAGTTCGCGGCGGGTCATGGTCCAGGAGTCGGTCAGGGCGTACGCCATGCTGCTCACGCGGTCTCCTTCACTCGGTCGTCGTGCCCGGTCAGGCGCAGGAACACCTCGTCGAGCGTGGGCCGGCGCAGGGCGATGTCCTCGGCCTCGATGCCCGCCTCCTCCAGCGCGCGGACGACGCCGGCGAGGGCTGCCATGCGGTCGGTGACCGGGGCGCTGAGCAGCCGCCGGTCCGGGTCCACGGTCACGGTGTCCTTCGGTACGGGCAGCAGGGCGACGGCCGCGCCCAGCTGCCCGGCGTGGCGCAGGACGACGTCGATGCGGTCGCCGCCGATGGCCGCCTTGAGCGTGTCCGCCGTGCCGTCGGCGACGACCCGGCCGCGGTCGACCAGACAGATGCGGTCGGCGAGCTGGTCGGCCTCCTCCAGGTACTGGGTGGTGAGCAGGACCGTCGTACCGCCGCCGACCAGGGAGCGGACGGAGTCCCACACCTCGGCGCGGCCTCGCGGGTCGAGGCCGGTGGTGGGTTCGTCCAGGAACAGCACCTCCGGTTCGGTGATCAGGGAGGCGGCGAGGTCGAGGCGGCGGCGCATGCCACCGCTGTACTGCTTCACCGCCTTGGGTCCGGTGCCGGAGAGCTCGAAGCGCTCCAGGAGTTCGTCCGCACGCGCGCGTGCGCGCCGCGCGCCCAGGTGGTGCAGCCGGCCGAACAGCTCCAGGTTCTGCCGGCCGCCGAGTTCCTCGTCGAGCGCCGCGTGCTGGCCGAGCAGGCCGATGCGCAGCCGTACGGCGTACGCCTCGCGCACGACGTCGTGGCCCGCCACCTCGACCCGGCCCGCGTCGGGGCGGAGCAGCGTGGACAGGATGCGGACCAGGGTCGTCTTGCCCGCGCCGTTGGGGCCCAGCACCCCGTGCACGGTGCCGCGGGTGACGGTCAGATCGAGACCGTCCAGTGCGTGTGTGCCACCGAACCTCTTGCGTGCCCCTTCGACGGTGATCGCCGCGTCGGCCACTCGGACTCCCTCGCTAGACAAATTTGACTACCTGGGGAACGTAACGCGCGCGGAGCGATTGGTCAAACTTGATTAGCGGGCGTCCTGTCCCTCGGCGTGCGGCCGTCCCGACGCGAACGGGTTCTCCTGCCCCTCCGCCAGCACCCCGACGAACGGGTCGCCCTCCCCGGCGAAGGTGTAGGCACCGCCCCGGACGCGCTCGATCAGGCCCCGGGTCCACTCCGCGCCGGAGTCGGCGGAGTGCACCCAGAAGTTCATGACCTCGCCGATGTGCCCGAGCTGGCCGGGGCCGTCCTCGGGTGTGTAGTACTCGGTGACGGAGGACCGCCACTGCTCGATCTTGCGCACCCGCTCCTCCAGGAGCGCGAGAGCCTCCTCACGCGGCAGGTCGACCATGAAGCCGAGCGCCGCGGTGAGGACGTCCGGCCGCTGGTCGTAGGCGGTGAGGTACGCGCGCAGCAGTGTCAGGTACTCCTCGGTGCCCCGCGCGGTGATCTCGTACTCCACGCGCGGGGGCCCGCCCGCCGTGGACGGCGCGATCTCGTGCGCGAGCAGCAGTCCCTGCTTCGCCATCTGCTTCAGCGCGTGGTAGATCGAACCGGGCTTGGCGTTGGACCACTCGTGCGCGCCCCAGTACTCCAGGTCGTTGCGCACCTGGTAGCCGTGGGCCCGCCCGTGCTGGCGCACGGCGCCGAGCACCAGGAGACGGATTGCTGACATGGGGCCAGCGTAGGACCCCCGGGATCACGCCCGGGGCTGCCCTGCCCGCTGCCGGCCGCCCGCAGCGGGATCCCGCCGATGCCCGCGCGCGCGTGCCCGCTCAGAACCGTGCTCGCGCGTGCCCGCTCAGAACGGCGCCCGCGTGTGCCCGCTCAGAACGGGAAGCCGCTCCGGCCGTGCTGCACCGAGATCCACTTCACCGTGGTGAAGGCGTCCAGCATGGTGTCGCCGTTGAGCCGGCCGATGCCGGAGCTCTTCTCGCCGCCGAAGGGGACGATCGGCTCGTCGTGCACGGTGCCGTCGTTCACATGGAACATGCCCGTGTCGATCCGCTTGGCGAACCGGACGCCCCGCTCGATGTCCGCGGTGTGCACGGCGCCGCTCAGGCCGTACGGCGTGTCGTTGACGATGCGTACGGCCTCCTCCTCGCTGTCGAAGGGCACGAGGAAGGCGACGGGTCCGAAGACCTCCTGCTTCAGCAGGGCCGAGTCGGCGGGCAGGCCGGTGAGGACGGACGGCTCGACCAGGTTGTCCCGGCGCGCGCCCGGACCAGGGCGGTGGCGCCCTCGGCGAGCGCCTGCTCGACCACGGAGGACAGGGCCTCCGCCTGACGGGAGTTGATCACCGGGCCGATGACCGTCTCCGGGTCGCGCGGGTCGCCGGCCTTGAGGAGCGGACCTTGGCGACGAACTTCTCGGTGAACTCGCCGGCCACCGAGCGGTCCACCAGTACGCGGTTGGCGGCCATGCAGACCTGGCCCTGGTGGACGTACCGGCTGAAGACGGCCGCGTCCACGGCGTAGTCGAGGTCGGCGTCGTCGAGGACCACCAGCGCGCTGTTGCCGCCGAGTTCGAGGACCGAGCGCTTGAAGAGGAGGCGCAGACGGTGGCCACCCGGCGGCCGACCGCGTCCGAGCCGGTGAAGGAGATGACCTTCGGGATCGGGTGCTCCAGGAAGGCGTCGCCTATCTCCGCGATGTCGGTGATGACGACGTTGAGCAGACCGCCGGGCAGGCCCGCGTCCTCGAAGATCTTCGCGATGAGGGAGCCGCCGACGACCGGCGTGTTCTGGTGCGGCTTGAGCACCACGCCGTTGCCGAGCGCGAGCGCGGGGGCGACGGACTTCAGGGAGAGCAGGAAGGGGAAGTTGAAGGGGCTGATCACGCCCACGACGCCGACGGGCACGCGGTAGACGCGGTTCTCCTTGCCGTCGACCGGCGAGGGGATGATGCTGCCCTCGGGGTCAGCGCCAGATGGGCCGCCTCGCGCAGGAACTCCTTGGCGAGGTGCAGTTCGAAGGCGGCCTTCAGCCGGGTGCCGCCGAGCTCGGCGACGATCGCCTCGGCAATCTCCTCCTCACGCTCCTCGACCAGTCTGAGCGCCTTCTCGAACACCGCGCGGCGGACGTACGCGCCGGCCGCCGCCCACTCCTTCTGCGCGCGGGCGGCCGCCCGGTAGGCCTGATCGACCTCGTCGACCGTGGCGATGGTGATCGACGCGAGCTTCTCGTCGTCGTACGGATTGAAGTCGATGATGTCCCAGGAGCCGGTGCCCGGGCGCCACTCACCGTCGATGTACTGCTGCGCGAGGTCGGTGAAGTACGACGACATCTGATTCCTCGATCCCTTGCTGCGTCAGCGGAGCACTGATCGACCGCCTGATCTGATGGGACGTCATCGTACTTATAGTGCATACGAGTTGCAGGGATCGCCGGAACAGTTCGTACGGGCTCCGCTAGGACAGTTGCAGCAGTCCGCGCAGGAGGTCCCGGCTCTCCGACGGGCCCGGGCTGTCGTGCAGGAGGTCCTTGAGGGCCTTCTCGTACTGGGCCACGTCCTCGGGTTTGTCGAGGTACAGCGCGCTGGTCAGCTGCTCCAGGTACACGACGTCCGAGAGATCGGAGTCCGGGAAGCTGAGGAGGGTGAACGCGCCCGACTCACCGGAGTGCCCGCCGAGACTGAACGGCATGACCTGGAGGCGGACGTTGGGCCGCTCGGAGATGTCGATGAGGTGCTGGAGCTGGCCGCGCATCACCGCGCGGTCGCCGTACGGCCGGCGCAGGGCGGCCTCGTCGAGGACGATGTGGAACTCGGGTGCGTTCTCCGAGACCAGGTACTTCTGCCGCTCCAGGCGCAGCGTCACCCGCCGCTCGACGTCCTCCTCGCTCGCGCCCGTCATGCCCCGGCGCACCACCGCGCGGGCGTACTCCTCGGTCTGCAGCAGGCCGTGCACGAACTGCACCTCGTACGCCCGGATCAGCGAGGCGGCGCCCTCGAGACCCACGTACGTGGGGAACCAGCTCGGCAGCACGTCCGAGTAACTGTGCCACCAGCCCGCCACATTGGCCTCCTTGGCGAGGGAGACCAGCGACAGGCGCTCCTGCTCGTCCGTGATGCCGTACAGCGTCAGGAGGTCTTCGACATCCCTGGTCTTGAAGCTCACCCGGCCCAACTCCATGCGGCTGATCTTCGATTCGGAGGCGCGGATCGAGTAGCCCGCGGCCTCGCGTGTGATGCCCCGCGCCTCACGCAGTCGCCGCAGTTGTGATCCGAGCAGCATGCGCCGCACCACCGATCCCGGCTCTCCCGCGCTCACGTTCGCCCGCCTCCCCAACGTCTTCAGGGCCCGCAGTCTGCCACTAAAACACTTCGAGCAGTACTCGTCCGATTACGGAAACGGAATCCAGCCGATCACTCCGACCGGGAACGGGCACGAAACAGGCACGGAAACAGCACAGGACGAGAGGGGAGAAGCCGCGACGAGGCAAGGGAACAGGGGAAAGATACGCGAAGTTGACGGAAAAATGCCCACCAAACCGGCACGTGGGCGGCGATTTCGGTCAGCTGCACGTGCATCTGCCCTTGCATCTGCTGTACGTATCGGAAACCATGGTCCCGCACCACCGCAGCCTCGCTACGACCGCGAATTCCCGGGAGTGCCTCGCATGGGGACGAATGGATCGACCATGCTCGAGCCGTTACGGCAGGGCCTTCCGCCGCTGAACCTCGCGGCCGCCTCCGACGCCGCCTCCTGTGCCCTCCCCGCCCGCTACGAAGCCGTCCGTGAGGCCCGGCGATTCACCCGCAAGACGCTGGAGCAGTGGGACACCGGCGACCGCTTCGACGACGCCTGCCTGGTCGTCTCCGAACTGGTCACCAACGCGCTGCGGCACGCGCTGCCGGCCGGCACCCCGCGGCCGACGGCGCCGGACCCGCCGGTACGGCTGCATCTGCTGCGGTGGACGGAGCGGCTGGTGTGCGCGGTGCGCGACCCCAGCGACGACGGTCCCGTCGCCCGTGACCCGGACGACCTCCCCGCCGACTTCTCCGCCGAGTCGGGCCGGGGACTGTTCCTCGTCGACGCGTTCAGCGACAGCTGGGGCTGGCATCCGCTGGCCGGACGGCTCGGCGGCAAGGTGGTCTGGGCGCTGTTCCGGCTGCCGCACGCCACGGACCGCTCCGGTCCCGGCGCATGACGAACCGCGGCGCGTCCGGGCGCCGCGGTTCTACGCGCGTCGTCGCCTCCTGAGCGCCGCCGGGCGCTCACACGCGCCCCGGCGCACCGGTCAGCCGGCGATCAGGTGGTCGAACTCGCCGTCCTTCACGCCCTGCAGCATGGCCTCGATCTCCGCGCGGGTGTAGACGAGCGCGGGACCGTCGGGGAAACGGGAGTTGCGCACCGCCACCTCGCCGCCGGGCAGCCGGGCGAACTCCACGCAGGATCCCTGCGAGTTGCTGTGCCTGCTCTTCTGCCAGGCCACACCGTCGAGCGCGGTGGCCGCCATGCCGTTGTACACGCCGGACGCGTCGGCACCGTCGTCCACGTCACCGTCGTACACGTCGTGGTCCACAAGTCGCTCCCCGCTGGTGCACTGGCTGGTGTGGCCATTGATGCAGTGGTCAACTGATGCGGATCATAGCTTTGTTCATGTGCAAATGCATGAGCATATGCACGTGCACGGGCGGTGCTCCCGCGATCACAGCCTTGATGGTCGTGCCGTGTCCGCTTCGACGGACGCTTTACCCAAACCCGCTCCCTATGAGACGCGCGCGGGGGCCCATGTGTTCCCTCGTTTGCCCTGTGTGTGCCACCCGCATTCCACGCCCCGGCCCCGCCGTTCAGCAGTGGACCCGCTGTGCGAGGTGCGTCACGGAGGCTGGTGGGCCGGAGGTCGGTTCCTGTTAGCTGACGGCGGTCGTCCGGCCGCCGGGGCCGGATTCAGCTAGGGGCTCGCAGTGACTTCGAGGGCTTGGGTGGGGCACTCGCGCGTATCGCCGCCCGCACCGCGCGGGTGGCGGTCCCGGCGCGCGCGGTGCGCGACGGTGGCCGTGGGGCTGGCCGGCGCGCTCGCGCTGACCGCGTGCGGCGGGGGCGGCTCCGACGACATCGACAACAAGCCCACGCCCGCCCGGTCTTCCACGGCGGCCCCGAGCCCCGAAGCGAGCAGGGCCCCGGCGGGTCCGCTGGAGGGGAACTGGCTCGTCACGGTCGACAGCCAGGCCGTCGTCCTGATGGTCAGCGGGGAGGAGGCCGCCCTCTTCGCCACCGGCGGCACCGTGTGCAGCGGCACCGCGCGGGAGGAGGGCGGGACCCACACGATCCGCCTGAAGTGCGGCGACGACGAGGACCGGGCGAACGGCACGGTCGACTCCGTCGACAAGAACTCCCTGAAGGTCACCTGGAAGAGCCCGCTCGGCACCGAGACGTACACCAGGGCGGAGGGCGGCTCCTTCCCGTCGGGGCTGCCGACGGACGGGATGGGTCCGTAGCGCCTCGGCCGGCGGATTCGGCCGCCTGGAGGTGTGGGCGATGCCCTTGGGGCGTTTGTCGTCGGCGGCGTTTGTCGCCAGCGGCGTTGTCGTCACCGGGTGCAGGCGCCCCCGCGCGGGGGCGGCGCCGCGCCGGGCGGCCCGTCGCGTGGAAACCCCGCCGCCGTCCTGCGGCAGGCCGCACCGGGCGCCGGGCGAGTGGGGGGTCCGAGCGAGCGGGGTCCGAGTAAGCAAGGCTCTTGGTGCGCAGGGTCCCAAGTGCGCGGAGATCCAGGTGCCCGGGACCCCGGGTGAGCGGGCTCCGGCCGCACTGGGCCCGTGGGGCAAGGGGCTCCGGGCCCCACGGGCGCGAGGCTCCGTCCTCCGGCCGGATCCGCCGAGCAGGCCCTGGCGTCTTCCCCGGCGAACCGGTCGCGCGTGCGTGATGATGGCCGGTGGGCACCTCCACGAACCCCCAGAGGATCATTCATGCGCACCACGCCGATCGCCGTCCCCGCCGTCCTCGCCGCGCTTCTCCTGCTGACCGCCTGCGGCGGCTCGGACGGTGCCGACGGAAAGCCGGACGGCAACCCCTGCTCGGCCGGCACGGTGAGCATGGAGGTCGGGCCCGCGAGCATCGCGCCGGCCGCCGGGGACACCGGTGAGGTGCCCGTCAGCTTCACCAACCAGAGCGCCGCCTGCACCCTCGACGGCTTCCCCGAGGTGCGGCTGGCGGGGGCCGGTGACTCCGAGAGCCTGGACGTACCGCCGACCGAGGGCGCCAAGGCGCAGAAGCTGACCCTGGCCAAGGGCGAGTCCGCGTCCTTCACCCTCACCTACGAACGCGGCCCGCGCGGGGACGGCTCCTTCGACGCCGAGAACCTGCGGGTCGACCTGCCCGGCGACTCGGACGGCCGCACCTTCCGCTGGACGTACGGCCCGGTCGCATCCGACGGTCAGGGCGGCCACAAGATCTCCGTGGGCGCCTACCAGCAGGTGGGTGACTAGGCCCTGGCGTCAAACTCCCGCCTGCCGCGCGACGCCAGGGCCTAGGACGCACCGGGAAGGGGCGGGCGGGACCCGACCTGGGCGTCGTCGGCCGCGCGGGCGCCCTCCTCCCAGCCCGCCGCGTCGCTCACCCCGCGCAGCCGGGTGGTCGTCGTCTCCGGGAACAGGCGGTCCGTCCGCTCGGTGACCGCCACCGCGCGGGAGGCGAGGACCGGGAGCAGATCGTCGCTCACCCGGATCTCGGCGACGGCCGCGAGACGTGCGCCCACGCGGTGTGCGTAGGCGGCCAGGAAGGACTGCCGGAAGGTCTTGGTCCGCTTGCGTCCGCCGGCCCGCTGCGCGGCCTCCGCCCTGGTCATCGCGGTGGTAGCCTGCACCAGCAGTGAGGTGTAGAGGAGTTCCACCGCCTCCAGGTCGGAGGCGAAGCCGACCACGGTGGAGAAGCCGAGCGGTTCGTTCCACACGGCCCGGCAGTGGTTCGCGCCGGCGACCGCGTCCAGCAGCACCGCCTTGGCCTGCTCGTACGGCGGCTCGACCCCGATCCGGCAGGCGCCCGGCGTCGCGGCCGAGGGCGCCCGCGCGGCGAGCAGCGCCTCGTCGACGCTGTGCCGGGCCATCAGCTCCTGCGCCTTGGCGCTCAGTGCCTCCGCCTCGTCCGGGAACCCGGTCGCCTCCGCCTTGGCGAGCAGCGCGCGGATACGCCCGAGCATGCGGGACTCGGGCCGCCGGTCGCGCGGATCGGGGGCGGCGGTCTCGTCGAGGGGTTCGAGGGCGGGCAGCCGGAGCAGCAGGCGGTACAGCTCCAGTACGGCCGTGGCGTACGAGAACCGGTCACCGCGCGGGACGTCGTCCGCGCCCAGCTCGTCGAGCTGGGCCTGCCAGCGGGGCCCGCGCGGCCGGTCGTCGCGCGGTGCCCGCGCGCGGATCAGCGCGGTGACGAGCCGTACGTGGAGGTCGTCCAGCTCGCGCCGGACGATCCGTACGACATCGGCGGGCTGCCAGCCGCGCTGCCAGGCGGTGGCCACGAACTCCTCGCCCCGCCGGGCGAGTTCCGTGTCGGCCGCGGGATCGGCGGCGAGCAGGGACGCGCCGGTGTCGAGGGCGGTGTCGCCGGTGTCGTAGAGGGCGGCCCGGAAGGCGCGGTCGACGGTGCTGGACGTACTCACGGGCCGATCGTGCCATGCCCGGAGCCTTCACCCGAAGGTGTCAACCACGGGTTGACAGTGAAGGGGTGTCAACTTACGGTTGACGCATGACGAAGGACCCCGCCATCAAGTCATCCATCCGTCTCGACGACCTCATCGCGGCCATCAAGAAGGTCCACGAGGAGCCGCTCGCACAGCTCCAGGACGCGGTGCTCGCCGGTGAGCACCTCGGTGACGTGGCCGACCACCTGATCGGCCACTTCGTGGACCAGGCCCGCCGTTCGGGCGCCTCCTGGACCGACATCGGCCGGAGCATGGGCGTCACGCGGCAGGCCGCCCAGAAGCGCTTCGTACCGAAGGAGGGCAACGACCTCGACCCGAGCCAGGGCTTCAACCGCTACACGCCCCGCGCCCGCAACGTGATCATGGCCGCGCACACCGCGGCCCAGACCGCGCACAACGCCGAGGGACTGCCCGAGCACCTGGTCCTCGGTCTGCTGGCCGAGCCATGGGGCCTGGCGGTCAAGGCGATCAACGAGCAGGGCGTCACCGCGCAGACGGTCGCCGAGGCCGCCCGCGCGGCGCTCCCGCCGGCCGTCGAGGACGCCCCGGAGCTGGTGCCGTACGGCCCGGCGGCCAAGAAGGTCCTCGAACTCACCTTCCGCGAGGCCCTGCGCCTCGGCCACAACTACATCGGCACCGAGCACATCCTGCTCGCCCTGCTGGAGCACGAGAACGGCGAGGGCCTCCTCAGCGGTCTCGGCGTCACCAAGCCCGCCACCGAGCGGTGCGTCGCCGACCTGCTGGCGCAGTACGCCGAGACCGGGACGCCGGACGAGACCGGCCGGGAAGGCTGACCGGGGGCCGTTGTCAGACCCCCTGCCACACTCGCGGTATGGCCGACCGGTGGGCACTCGCTCCGGCCGGGGACGGTGGCGTCGACGTCGCCCTCCTCGGCCCGGACGGGCTGCCCGCGGGCCCGGTGCACCGGGAGCCGGACCTCGGCGAGGCCGTGCGCGGCCGCCCCGGTGTCACGCGATGGGTGTGGCGGTCCACCGCCGAGGTCTACCCGCGCCTGCTCGCCACGGGGTGCGAGTGGAGCGGGCCTACGACGTCGAGACCGCCGAGACACTTCTCCTCGGCCACGAGGGGCGGTACGGGGAACCCCGTTCGGCCGCGGCCGCCCTGGCCCGGCTGCGCGGCGGCCCCGTACCGCCCGATCCGCCGCAGCGCCATGCCGAACCGGGCGCCCAGTCCTCCCTCTTCGAACCCCGGGGCGTCCCGCTGCCCCTGCCGGACCTCCTCGCGGTCTACGCCGAGCAGCAGCGGCGCACCGACGCGACCGCGCACCCGGACCGGATGCGGCTGCTGACCGCCGCCGAGTCGGCGGGGACGCTGGTGGCCGCCGAGATGAACCGCGCCGGGCTGCCCTGGCGGGCGGACGTGCACCGCGCGGTGCTGCGTGACCTGCTGGGCGAGCGGTACGCGGGCGGGGCGAGCCGCGCCGGCTGGCCCAGCTCGCCGACGAGGTGTCCGCCGCCTTCGGCCACCGGGTCCGGCCGGACCTGCCCGCCGAGGTGGTCAAGGCGTTCTCGCGGGCCGGCGTCAAGGTCACGTCGACCCGCCGCTGGGAGATCGAGTCCGTCGACCACCCGGCCGTCGCACCCTGCTCGAGTACAAGAGGCTGTACCGGATCTGGGTCGCTCACGGCTGGTCCTGGCTCCAGGACTGGGTGCGCGACGGCCGCTTCCGGCCCGAGTTCCTCGCCGGCGGCACCGTGACCGGCCGCTGGGTGACCAACGGCGAGGGCGCCCTGCAGATCCCCAAGGTGATCCGCCGCGCGGCCGTCGCCGACCCGGGCTGGCGGCTCGTCGTCGCCGACGCCGACCAGATGGAACCCCGGGTGCTGGCGGCGATCTCCCGCGACCCGGGCCTTATGGAGGTGGCCGGCCGGGAGACCGACCTCTACCAGTCGGTGTCCGACCGCGCCTTCTCCGGCGACCGCGCCCAGGCCAAGCTCGCGGTCCTCGGCGCCGTCTACGGCCAGACCTCCGGCGACGGTCTGAAGAACCTCGCCGCGCTCAGACGCCGCTTCCCCAGGGCGGTGGCGTACGTCGACGAGGCCGCCCGGGCGGGCGAGGAGGGCAGACTCGTACGGACCTGGCTGGGCCGCACCTGCCCGCCCGCCGCCCGGACGGGCGACGACGCGGCGGAGGAGGCGGGCATCCCGCTCACCGACGACGAGTCCGGCCGGTGGACCCCGGCTACGCGTCGACCGACGCCCGCGCCCGGGGCCGCTTCGCCCGCAACTTCGTCGTCCAGGGCAGCGCCGCCGACTGGGCCCTGCTGCTGCTCGCCGCGCTGCGGCGGACCCTGAGCGGCATGGCGGCCGAGCTGGTCTTCTTCCAGCACGACGAGGTGATCGTGCACTGCCCCGTGGAGGAGGCGGTGACGGTGGCGGAGGCGATCCGGCAGGCCGCCGACCTGGCGGGCCGGCTCACCTTCGGCGAGACACCCGTGCGGTTCCCGTTCACGACGGCGGTGGTGGAGTGCTACGCGGACGCCAAGTGACCGGCCCGGTCACCCCGCCCGGCAGATCAGATGACCGGGGGACGTCCCAGCCGGGTGAGCCGCCACACCGTCCGCCAGCTCATGGCCCGCCGCTCCCCGGCCGGCTCCCGCAGCCCTTCCACGAACCCGCCGAACCAGGCCCGCAGCCCGTCGGCCGACCGGTTCCGCGCCAGGGTGAGCAGCAGCCACACCCCGAGATGGACCGGGACCAGCGGGAACGGCAGCCGCCGCCGGGCCGGCCAGACCCGGTTGCGGGCGTTCACCCGGAAGTAGACGGCGTGCCGGGCGGGCGAGGTTTTCGGGTGCTGGAGCAGGAGTTCGGGCGCGTAGAGGATCCGCCACCCGGCGTCGACCGCCCGCGAGGCGAGGTCGGTCTCCTCGTGCGCGAAGAAGAACGCGGAGGGCCAGTCGCCGGTCTCGTCGAGCATCGTCATCCGCAGCGCGTGCCCGCCGCCGAGGAACCCGGTGACGTACCCGCCGCGCAGTGGATCCGACTTCCCGACGCGGGGCACGTGCCGCTGCTGGGTCTCCCCAGCTCGTCCGCGATCCGGAACCCGACGATCCCGAGCCGCTCGTCACCGGCGTACAACTCCCCTACGCGGCGCAGCACATCGGCGTCGACGAGAAGTCCGTCGTCGTCCAGTTCGACGACGACGTCCACGTCACCGAACTCCCGCAGCCGCGCGAGCGCCGCGTTCCGCCCGCCGGGGCAGCCGAGGTTCTCCTCCAGTTCGACGGTGGTGACCTCGCCGGGGAGCGACAGCCGCCGGGCGAACTCGGGCAGCGGGCACCCGTTGCCGACGATCACAGTCCGCGCGGGCGCCGCGTCCTGTTTCGCCACGGACCGCAGCAGCGCGTCCACCTCGGCGGGCCGGTTCCCCATGGTCACCACGGCGACGGCGATCCTCGGCGTCTCCATGTCCTCACCTCACCATCCCGGCCGACGACTGCGCCCGCGATGCCAGGCCCAGGACCCCTGATGAGCCGGATCGACGCCCGCGCAGTGGCGCACGCTTCTCTACGGAGGGGGACGGAGCGGTGTTCACCGGGGTGGTGAGGAGGACGTCGGCGGCCGCCGTTCAGGAGGGTCAGACGACGGACCAGCGCAGCGCGCTCGATCCCGAGCCGCACTGCTCCACCTGGAGCCTGGCCTCGTTCCCGGCGGAACCGCCGCCGACCACGCCCATGCACAGGTCGCTCGCGGTGTTGCGGACCCGGTAGCCGCCCGACACCGGCTCCAGCCACCAGAGCTGGTTGTCGGCCGCCGTCCTGCAGTGGTACTCGGTGACCTTGGTCCCGGGCGCGACACTGCCGAAGTTGGGCAGGTCCATGCACAGCCCGTCCTTGCGGTTCTTGACGACGAACAGGCTCGCCCCGTGGGGCCCGCCGTCCGCGTCGGTCACCACCAGGTCCCAGAGCTGGTTGTCCTCCGTGGTGGCCCGGCAGCTGTACTGGCTGACCGGGCCGTCGACCGAACCCTTGTCGTTGTAGGGCAGGTCGGCGCACTTGCCGGTCGCGACGTTCCTCAGCTGCGCGTTGACCCGGGAGGAGAGGGCGTTGGCGAGCTCGCGGGCGGAGATCTCGGGGTCTTCTTCGTCTTCGGCTCGGCCTTGTCCTCGGCCTTGTCCTCAGCCTTGTCCTCGGCCTTCTTCTCGGTCTGCGGCCGGGATTCGGGCTTCACCTCGGCCTCGGCCGTGACCGGACCGGCGGGCGCCGGATCGGCGTTGCGACCGGCCGGGGAGGCGGACGGGGACTTCGCGCCGCCCGGCGACTGCGAAGGGGACGGCGACGCGGCCTGATAGGCGGCGGCCGGCAGGTCGTCGGAGGCACCGGGGTCGAGCGTCGTCCCCCGACGGGAGCCGTCTCGACCTTGCGCTCCTCCTCACCGCTCAGGGCGAGCACCAGGAAGGGTACGCAGATCAGCACCGCACCGACCAGGGCGGCGGCGGCGACCATGGGGCCGCGCAGACGGCCGGGCGCCGCCGTCCCGTCGGCGGCCGTGTCCGCGTTCGCCTTCGTGTCGCCCGCTGCGTCACCGGTGGCGGCTAAGCCGGCGGCGGGCGTCGCCTCGCCTTCGGCGGCGGCGGGCCGCGGCTCCTGCTCCTGCTCCTGCTCCCGTTCCTCCTTCTCCGCCGTGGCGGGTTCCACGGCACCGGTCTCGGCCGGCGCCGGTATCGCTTCCGGAGCCTCCGGCTCGGCAACGGGTTCGGATACGCGGGCCGGTTCGGCGGCGCGGACGGGCTCGGCGGCGCGGACGGGCTCGGGGCTCCGCGGTCTCAGTTCCGCACCGGGATCCCCGCCCGGCGCGGGCACGGAAACCGCACGGCGGACGGCCACGGAAGGTGGCGTCCCGCCGGTGGGAGGTTCGTGCTGACGTGGCATGAAAAGCTGCTCCTCACTTCGGGGGCACAAAGTCACTCGACCCAACCCACCCTGGATCAAGCCTGGTTGCGTCAGAACCTCGGCCAAGTGAACACAGAGCGAAACAGGTTGCGCCCGAGCAGACCAACCCTAAGCGGGCATCGCCCCACTTCGTTCCGCCTTCTCATGACGGGCGGTCAGGCGCGAGCCGGACTCACGACGGGCGGCGCGGCGCAGCAGCGGAACGGCCAGCAGGAACCCCAGGACCGCCCAGGCGGTCAGCACGAGGGCGACCATGGGCAGTTCCCAGGAACCGGCCGGCTCCGCTGCCCGCGCGGCGTCCGGCAGCAGGGCCGAACGCAGCCCCTGCGCCATCCACTTGAGGGGGAAGACGGCGGACACCTGCTGGACCGGCTCCGGCATCTTGGTGATGGGGAACATCGTCCCGGAGGTGATCAGCAGGCCCAGCAGCGGCAGCATGATCAGGGCCAGCGCCTCACGCGGGTTGGGCAGTACGGCCCCGATGGCCGCTCCCAGCGGTACGACGGCGAGCAGGCCCAGCGTGGTGACCCACACCAGTGTCAGCCAGCCGGCCGGCCCCTGCGGCAGCGGCCCGTCGGTCAGCAGCGCGGCGGACGTGAGGAGCAGCGCGAGGGTGCCCACCGCCGTGACGACCACCAGCAGGCACTTGGCGACGAGGTAGGCCGGTATCCCGCCGGGTGTGGCGCGCAGTCGCAGCAGCGCTCCTCCTCCCGCTCGGTCACCAGGATCTGCGGAAGGCTGAGCAGCCCGATCTGGAACAGCAGGTAGGCGGCGAAGCCCGAGAGCGTCAGGTGGGACATCGGGATCTGCGTGCCGGGTACCTTGTCGCCGATGTAGTAGGTGACCAGCAGCGCGACGGCCACATTGCTGAGGTGACCGAACATCTCCTTGGGGTTGCGCAGGAGATGCCGCAGTTCGATGCCGCCGCGGAGGAAGCCGGCACGCCAGTGACGCGCCCCTCGATTCATCACATGGACCCCCTTCATGCCGCCTGCTCCTCCCCGTCCTTCTGGTTCACCATGTGCAGATAGGTGTCCTCCAGCGTCGGCCGGCGGACCTCCAGACCGGCGATCGGGCCGTCCGCGTCCTGGTGGAGCTCCCAGACCAGCCGCGAGGGGTCCTCGGTGCGTTCGCGGCGCGGCGTCCCGTCGCCGTCCGTCCAGCGGACCTCGGCCTGCGCGGCGGCCCGCCGGGCCAGCTCCGCCGGGGTGCCGCAGGCCCGGATCCGGCCGGCGACCAGCATGGCGATCCGGTCGGCGAGCCGCTCGGCCTCCGCCAGGTCGTGCGTGGTGAGCAGGACGGTGACGCCCTCGTCCCGGGCCAGCCGTTCGACGAGGACGTGGAACTCGCGGCGTGCCTCCGGGTCGAAGCCGGTCGTCGGCTCGTCCAGGAAGAGGAGTTCGGGGCGGCCGACGATGCCGAGCGCGACGTCCAGCCGCCGTCGCTGCCCGCCGGACAGCCGGTCCACCTGCCGGCCGGCCTGCCCGGTGAGGCCGACGAGGGCCAGCAGTTCGGCCGGGTCGCGCGGGTCGGGGTAGTACGTGGCGAAGTGGGTCAGCAGTTCGGCGACCCGCCAGCGGCGGTGGTCGCGCCAGGACTGCAGGACCAGTCCGATCCGTCCCCGCCAGACGTCGTCGCCCCGCGCGGGGTCCACACCGAGGACGCACACCTCCCCGGCGGACCGCCGCCGGAAGCCCTCCAGAATCTCCACGGTGGTGGTCTTCCCGGCCCCGTTGGGCCCGAGCAGCGCGAACACCTCGCCCCGGTGGATGTCCAGATCGACACCGTGGAGCACGGCGACATCGCCGTACGCCATGGCAAGGTCCCGGACCTCTATGACAGGCCGGGGCTCGGAACGGGCCGCCGTCATCGCGCCACCTCCGTCTGCCGCCGCTGCCCGTGTTCGGCCGCCGTGTGCCGCCGCTGCCCGTGTTCGGCCGCCGTGTGCGCCGCGCCCTCGACGATCGCCCGGAGCGCCGCCACATGCCCGTCGAAGGCGGTGCGTCCCCGGTCCGTCAGCCGGACCGTCGTACGCCGCTTGCGGCCGCCGCCCTCCTTCCGGATCTCCAGATATCCGGCTTCTTCCAGGGTGTGCAGCTGTTTGGAGAGCGCGGAGTCACTGAGGGAGAGGCTGTCGCGGACGAACGCGAAGTCCGCCCACTCGGTGGTGGCGAGCAGCGCGACAACCGACAGCCGGGTGGCGGGATGGATGAGCTCGTCGAAACCGGCGGGGGTACTCATCGGCCCGCCCCCGCAGCGAGCCGACCGCCCAGCGGTTGGCCGGTCCGACGCACAGGACGAACACGCCCGCCGTGGCGGTGGCCTGGATCAGACTGACGGCCAGGGGCTCCCCGGTCAGCGACCCGGCCAGCCGCCCGGACAGCAGCACCGTCCCGCCGGTGACCACCATCCCCCGACGAAGGTGACGGACGTCCGCCAGTCGTAGCGGGATTGATGCAGCCGCACCCGGTTGCCGCGGTTGCGGAACACGACCAGCCCGACCAGCAGCGCGGCATACGCCACGACGGCCACCCCGACACCCCACGCGGGCAGTTCGAGCCCCAGGCCGGCCAGAAAGACCCACATGCTCGCGGCCGTGGCGTAGGTGGTGCCCGGCCTGCCGGACGCACTGCGCTCGACCTCGTCGTACACGCGCTCCTGCGGCACCCGGATCCGCTGGAGATCCTGCCAGGCCCGCTCGGCATCGACCGACGTACTCACACCATCGCCTCCCCACGCCCTACTTTCCTACCGGGAAAGCTATCGCTCGACTTTCCCGGAAGGCAAGTGGGAGAACCGACACCACCGGCTCGGACCACCCCGGCGAGCGCCGACACCGGCTCCGGGATCGCACACGCGTGAGTAGGCTCGACCTGGATCATCACGGACCGGGGAGAGCGCGCGTGGAACGTCTGCGTCACGACGACCCTCCCTGGGCCGGACCGCACATCGTCCTGGCCCGGCTCGAGCCGGAGTCCGGTCAGGCCGTTCCCGAACGCCGCTTCATCGGCCGCGGCGCCGACGGCGACCGCACGTTCCTCGTCCGTCTCCCGCTCCCCGGCGCGGACCCGGCTCGCTGGGCCGTCGAGGCGGAGCACGCCCGCCGGCTCTCGATACCGGGGTTCCTCCCGGTCGACGAGACCGGCGGTGCGGAGGAACTGCCCTGGTGCACGACGCCGTACGTCCCCGCGCTCTCACTGCCCGCAGCCCTGCGGGCCCACGGTGGCCCGTTGCCCGAGCCCGCCGTGCGGGCGCTGGCCATCGCCCTCGCCGGGACGCTGGTCACGGCCCACGCCCAGGGCGTGACGCACGCGGGCCTGTCCCCGGCCGCCGTCCTGCTCACCGCCGAGGGCCCCCGCCTCAGTTGCTTCGGAGCGGTACGGGCCGCCGCCCCCGACGGTGAGCGGCGCGGCGGTCTTCCGGGCCTGGACTCCGGGAGCCTCGCCCCGGAGCAGGCGTCCGGCGGGCGGCCGCGCCCCCGGGCGACGTGTACGCGCTGGGAGCGGTGCTCGCCCATGCGAGCACCGGCCACACCGTGCCCGAAAGCCGGGAACTGCCCGCCTCACTGCGCGCGGTGGTCTCGGCGTGCCTCTCGCGTGATCCCGCGAGACGTCCCCGGGCGCACGAAGTCCTCGCCCGTCTGGGGACCGGCGCGAGTACGGCGACGTACGCGCCCTCGACGGCACATCCACCGACCGCCCTGGACACGGCCGCTCCGACTCCCCTGCCGGCGGCCGTGATCTCCGCGCTCGCACGCCAGTCGGCGCGGGTTCTCGCCGCCGAACTCCCTCCCCACTGCTCTGGACGACGGCTGATGTTCTCCCCGCTCACCCACGACGACCCGCACGGCCTCGGCCCGTACCGTCTCATCGCGCGCCTGGGCAGCGGCGGCATGGGCACCGTCTACCTGGCCCGTTCGGCCACCGGCCGTACGGCGGCGTTGAAGACGATGCACGCGCGCATCGCCGGCGACCCCGCGAGCCGCGCCCGCTTCCGCCTCGAGGCGGACGCCGCCCGTGTCATCGGCCCCGTCCACGGCGCCCGGGTCTTCGACGCCGACCCGCAGGCCGAAACCCCGTGGCTGGCCACCGAGTACGTCCTCGGACCGCCTCTCGACGAGGCCGTCGCCCTCGCGGGCCCGCTGCCCGAGCCGGCGGTCCGCGCGCTGGGAGCGCTGCTCTGTGCGGCGCTGGCCCAGCTCCACGCCTCGGAGGTCGTCCACCGCGACCTCAAACCCTCCAACATCATGATCACGGCGGACGGCCCCAAGGTCATCGACTTCGGCATCGCCCGTGCCCTCGGCGACGACCGCCTCACCCGTACCGGCGTCGCCGCGGGCACGCCCGCCTTCATGTCCCCCGAGCAGGCGACCGGCCGGGAACACACCTCCGCGGGCGATGTCTTCGCACTCGCGGGCGTACTCACGTACGCGGCCGCCGGCCACGGGCCCTTCGGCACCGGACAGCACGCCGACCTCGTCTACCGCGTCCGCTACGCCGACCCCGACCTCACCGGGGTCCCCGCAGCCCTGGTCCCGGTCCTGGCCCGCTGCCTCGGCAAGGACCCCGCCGACCGCCCCACCACCACGGAACTCGCCGCCCAATTGCATGGCGTACAGAGCGACTTCTCCTCCCACCTCCCCGAACCCCTGCTCCTGGAGATCGCCCGTCGCGCCGGGGGCGTCTGGCACGCGCGGACCCACCGCCTCCCGGCGCCGGAGCACCACGGCCCCGCCGAAACCGCTCCGGGCAGCCAACCGGCGACCGCTTCCCCCTGTCCCGCCGCAAGCTGCTGGCCATCGGGGAGTTCGGTACTCGCCACGGCAGCGGTCGCGGCCGGAGCCTGGGCCTGGCTGGGCCGCCGGGAGGACACCCGCACCCCTCCCATCGACTCCGGTACCGCGTCGCCGGAGAAGCCCGCAGGGGACCTCGTCTGGCAGGTGCAGACCAGCTACGCCGATCCTCTCGTCCCGCCCGCCCCCTCGTCCTCGACGAACTGCTCCTCGTGGGCGAGTACGGCGTACAGGGCCTGGACCCCGTGACGGGAAAGGCCAAGTGGCCGGACCCCGAGGTCTGGTTCATGCGCCGGACGGCCACGGACGGCGAGAGGCTCTATACCGCCGACCGCCCCTCGAAGAGACCGGTCCGCTCACCGTCGCCACGGTCGATCCGGCCACCGGGAGGATCGACGCCCCGTTCGCCACGATCGAGGACCTGAGAGCGATCCTCCACGGGACTCAACTGCTCTGCGCGACGGGCGAGGCCGTCTTCCTGGCCGCGGGACGGGGACCCCATACGAGGACCGGCTTCCACCAGGACCAGACGTGGTTCCTGCTGGCCGTCGACACCCGTACGGGCAGGAGAATCTGGGAGACACCGCTCCCCGCCCGCCCCCACGCCTCCGAGCGCCTGCACTTCCTCTCCGCACGGGCCGTGGGCGGATACCTGGTCCTCGTCCAGCAGTCCGCGGACGGTGACCTACGCCTCGCCGTCCACGACGCGCAGACGGGGAAGGCACGCTGGAACCGGCCGCTCGACGGCGAGCGGCCCGCCCTCAGCCGGGCCCAACTCGCCGTGGACGACCGGTACGTGTATCCGTCGGCAGGTGAACTCGTCGCGCTCGGCCTGGCCGACGGCCACGAGGGATGGCGCTTCGAGGGACGGACTCCGGGAACGCGGTTCAGCCCCGCGGCCGTCGACGACGGTGTGGTGTACGCGGTGGAGGAAGGCCGCGGCCTGATCGCGCTCGACGCCGCGAGCGGCACGCGGCGGTGGGCGGAGAAGAGCCGCGCGGTCACGGCCGAGGACCTCGGCACACCCCGTGCCCGGGATCGCCTACGTGTACAGCGGCGGGCCCTCCGGGCTGGTGGCCTCGGACCTCCGGACCGGCACCGCGTCCCACACCGTCAAGGCCGCCAGGGCACGGTACTTCGCCCACCCGTCCGCCAGGCGGCTCATCGCCATCGGTGACGAGTACACCGCCGCGTACCCCTCGCCTGAGCTCACAGAAAGCCTCACCCACCATGAAGCCCCTGGAATCCGGCGACCCGATCCGCCTCGGCCCGTACCGCGTCCACTCCGTGCTGGGCGAAGGAGGCATGGGCAAGGTCTACGCCGGCCAGGACGGCGAAGGGCGCGTCGCCGCCGTGAAAGTACTGCACCCCCACCTGGCGCACGACGCGGACCTCACCCGCCGGTTCGTCCGCGAGGCCCAGATGGCCAGGGTGGTCACGACCGAAACCGTGGCCCGTGTACTGGACGCCCGGACGGACGGCGGCCGTCCCTGGATCGCCACCGAGTTCCTGACCGGCCCCACGCTCGCGGAATCCGTCCAGTCCCACGGGCCGCTCGACGAACCGACGGTACGGGCCCTGGCGGCGGCGCTCGCCCGCGCGCTCCGGGACATCCACGCCGCCGGGCTCGTCCACCGCGACCTGAAACCCGCCAACATCGTGCTCACCACGACGGGCCCCCGCGTCATCGACTTCGGCATCGCGCGCCCCGAGCACGGCCTCACACTCACCACCACCGGCCAGACCCCGGTCACCCCGGCTACGGCGCGCCCGAACAGGTCCTCGGCCGACGGGTCGGCCCGTCGGCAGACGTCTTCTCCCTGGGCGCCGTCCTCGTGTACGCCGCGAGCGGACAGCACGCGTACGAAGGTCCGGACGTCGCCGCCGTGCAGTACGAGGTCGTCCACGGCACGCCGCGACTGGACCGCGTGCCGCCCGCGCTCCAGCCGCTGATCGGCCCCTGCCTCGCCCGGGATCCGGCGTCCCGGCCGCTCCCGGACCAGATCATCCACAGCTTCGCCCCGCCCCGGGGCGCCGAACGCGCCTGGCGGAAGGGACCGATCGCGAAGGACATCACCTCCCGCGAGCACCGCCTCCACCAGCTGACGACGGTGCCGGGCGGGAACGCGCCCCGCCCCGTCTCCCGCCGCCGCCTGCTGACGGCCCTCGCCGCGGGCGGCACCGTGCTCGCCGCCGGCGGCACCGCGGTGTGGTGGAACGGGAGGGCGGACGGCAGCGGACCCTTCGACGTGCCTCCGGCCGTTCCGGCCCCGAAGGCCCGCGTGCTGGACGAGGAGAAGGGCGACTACGTCCTCGGCGAGGCCCCCGAGCCCTCTGGAGAGTCCCGTCCGCGCTCTCCGAAAGCCCGGCGGCCCCCTTGCCCGTACGGGATGTCCTCGTCGTCGCGGCGGCGAAGGGCGGCATCGCCGCGCACGATGTCGTCGACGGCTCGGTCCGCTGGTCGGCGCCCGACGCGGTGTCCGCCGGCCGCTACCTGTCCCTTTCCGACCGGCTGGTCGCGGCCGTGGACCGGGACGGCACGCTCGTCACCTTCGTCGCCTCGACCGGCGAGCCCAAGTGGACCTCGCCCGCGCGGGCCGCCTCGCTGCTCGCCGCGGACGCCGAGGCCGTCTATGTGATCACCGAGGACGGCCGGGTACGCGCCATCGGCCGGTCCGACGCCGAGGTCCGCTGGACCGTGCGGGTCGACGCGGACCTCGGCGAGAAGGCCGCGTCACGTGGCCTGGCCGCGCGGCGCCGGCTGGTCATCACGGCCGCGGACGGCTCCGTGGTCGCCCTCGACACCGCCGACGGCCGAGAGGTGTGGCAGCACCGGCGGTTGACCGGTTCGGGCCGGGCCCAGGCCGACCACTCGGGCGGCACTCTGTGCGTGACGGGCAAGCAGCTGTACGCCTTCGATCTCGCCGGCGGCAGGCGGCTCTGGTCGACCGACAGCCCGAAACTGCCCGATGGCGCTCCGGCCTTCTGGAGTTCCCCGACGATCGACGGCCCGGTCGTGTACGCGACCGAGGTCGTTTTCCCCTTCAGCTCGATGTCCGGACGGGAAAGGCCACCGACTGGCGCTACAGCGGCCTCCTCGAATGCGATGCGGGCAGCCCCTCGTCCTCCAGGGCGGCGGCCTCTGGTCGGTGGCTTCCGATGGGGAGCGGGCGGCAGTCCAGGCCCATGACCTGTCCGCCGATTCCCGCCCGCCGTGGACGTTCCCCGTGCTCGAGAACCGTGACCGCTACTGGCTCACGGGTGACGCGAACCGCGTCTTCGTCGTGGACGGCACGTCACTCAGCGCCCTGCCCGTGTTCTGACCACGGCGTGACGGCGCTCCCCGGAGGGGCGTACGGAGCTTGCGGGACCGTGACTCTCAAGGAGACCGGGAAGGGCGGGCCGGCCGCAGCGATCCTGCGGTATCTCCCGGGCTGCGAGGCCCCCGTCCATCGGCACCCCGGCTACGAGATGATCTACGTGCTGAGCGATGAAATGAAGACGGACGACGACACGTACGAGGCCGGCAGCCGCGGTCAGGCCTGATGGCGGGAGCGGTGGGCCGCGGCCTTGGCCCGGTTGCCGCATCGCGTCATGTCGCACCAGCGGCGCGAGGAGCGGTGGGAGCGGTCGACGTACAGCCGGGTGCAGCGGGGCGCCGCGCACTCCTTGACCTGCCCGGACGGCTGGGTGAGCGGTTCCACGGCGTCTCGGGCCACCGTAGCCAGGACGGCGCCGATCGTGCCGTGCCGTACCACTGTGCCGTCGGACCTCAGCTCGTGGCGGACCGATGGCTGGTTACTTCGGAGCGAGAGGCCACCTTTGCAATGGAACGCGACGACCTGAAACTCGCCGAGGCGGAAGGCGACGTACCGCCGACGGCGACGCCCGAAGTCACCCCGGCGCCGGCCTGGGTCTCCGCCACCGTCCCCGCCGTCTTCGTCGTCCTGTGGAGCAGCGCGTTCATCGCGGCGGTGATCGGCACCGACGCCGCGCCAACCCTGTTATTGACCTTCTCCGCTTCGCGGTCGCCGGCGTCCTGCTCACCGTGCTCGCCCTGGTCTCGAAGTCGTCCTGGCCCAAGGGCAAGCTGCTGCTGCACGTCGTCGTCACCGGGCTGCTGATGCAGGCCGTGCAGTTCGGCGCCCTTACACGGCCATCGGCGACGGGCTGCCCGGCGGCGTGGTCGCGCTGATCCAGGGCTTCAACCCCGTGCTGATCGCCCTGATGGCCGGCTTCTTCCTGGGGGAAGAGATCACCCGGCGGCAGCGGCTCGGCTTCACCGTCGGCGGTGCCGGTGTCGCGCTGGCCGTCGCCGACGCGCTCGACTTCTCCACCAGCGCCATCGTGCTCTCCTTCGTCGGCCTGCTCGGCCTGAGCGCGGGCACGGTCTACCAGAAACGCTTCACCCAGGGCGCGGACGTCCGCAGCAGCACCGCGGTGCACTTCCTGGCCGGCGCGCCGGTGATGCTCGTGATGACGCTGACCCTGGAGGACCCGAAGGTCACCGACTGGGGTGCGTTCGGCGGCTCACTGGCGTGGATCGTGCTGGTCAACTCCGTGGGGACATTCCTGCTGCTCAACTTCAGAAGATGCTGCTGGAGGCCAAGGAGGACCTGACCGCGTTCGCGGACTCCCCCACCAGCACTGGAAGAAGATCCAGTCCACCAACCCACTGGAACGGCTGAACCGCGAGATCAAACGCCGCACCGACGTCGTCCAGGTCTTCCCGAACCCGACCGCAATCCTCCGCCTGGCCACCGCGATCCTCGCCGAACTCCACGACGAATGGATCGCCTTCCCCGCCGCTACCTCTCCAACGAGAGCATGGACGCCCTCTATCCCGACGACACGACCATCCTGCCGGCCGCCTCAAACGACTGATCCCCTACACCACGTCAAGGGACATGACCGGCAAACACGGCGGACCGTCCCGCCCGTACCGAAGCGGCACGCAAAGCGAGCGAGTCCCGCTTTCTGAGCGAGGCTCGGAAACTCCACCCCTCGGGTACGTCAAAGCAGATCGAGGACGCCGCCCAGTCACTGCGCAAGGCGCACTACGCGAGGCTCGCCCTCCTGTCCGCGCAGGCCAGGCGTGCCAGGAAGACGACCAATGGGAAGTGAAACGGAAACGGACGTGCCGGAACGCGGCCCGAAGCGGCGCTACACCTATCCCGAGGCTGCCGAGGTCCTCCGCGTCAGGGAACGGTGGCTCCGCGACAACATCAGGCGCCTGCCTCACTCAGGGTGTCACTGTGACCTTCTCTGAGGCCGATCTGGACGCGATCGACACCATGTACCACCACCCTGTCGCGCCCGTTACCCCTGCCCACGCGTATGGCACCAACCCGCTGGCTGCCATCAAGCCCAGCGGGCCCCGAAGACGCAAGCCATAGCTGCGCCATCGATGCCGACCGTCCACGACTCCGTGCCTGCTTCGCCTTCCAGGAGCGATCACCCGTACGAGTCATTGCACCCAGCCAAATCCCGGGGTGAGCTGTCGCCATGCATCGTTGGTCTCCCCTGAACGAACGACAGCTCGCCCTGCTCGGCCGGCTCGCAAGCGGCAAGGAGTCCGAGGCTTGGGACCCCGGTGAGTTCCGCACGGCCTACGCGCTGCGCGACCGAGGGCTGGTGACGATCAAGCGCAGCGGGGGCGAAGTGGATGCCCAAGTCACCGGGGCAGGCACCTTTTATGTCCAACACGGCCACCACCCGGACGATCCCGCGCACGCCGGGGAAGAAGAGGCCGCCAAAGGGAAGGCGACAGGGGGCACCCGCTCCGCGTCCTACGCCGACAGGCCAGTGGCACTCGCCCGTCGGGCCAAGGCGAAAGAGCTCATCGAACGACTCGTCACGGACAGGCGGGCCACCTTCACCAAGCCCGACGACGCCACGGTGACGGAGTGGCGACGCGTGATCGACTACGCGAAACGCCACAGCCTCGTCCCTGAGGGCAAACGCATCGAGAGTCTCCGCATGTGGAATCGCGACCTGCAGATCTTGCTAGTCGAGGGGGCACACCCCAACTCACTGAGGCAGCGGCCGAATGAGGCGCCGCCCGTCCACGTACCCACTCAGTTGCGCTCTCCGCATCCGGTCGTGGCCGCGCTGAGAGACGACGAGGGCCGGCTCGTCATGCCCGCCCCGCTGCGCCGCCGATCGTTGCTGCTTCTCCAGGGCCTCGCTGCCGAGGCAGTACGTCGAGGGCACAAGGTGAAGGAGCATGAAGTCCCCTCCCGCCGACACAGCCATGCCTACACGTACAACGGGCGGCATTACCCTTCCCGCTACTCCCTCCGTGAGGGCGAACTGGACTTGGTCGTAGACGACTTCACCTACAGCGTCACGATCCAGCAGGAGTTTCCCCAGTCCACCGATTCGGATCGCTCCAAGAGCCTCATCATCGAACTCGGCTACAGCCGATCCAGCCGGCAGTCCCGCTGGGCCGATCGCAAGCGCTGGGTGCTGGAGGACATCCTGGGCGCCGTGCTCCGGGAGATCGAGACCCGCGCCCTAGAGGACGCCCAACGGAAGGTGGAGGAGGAGCGGGCGAAGGCCGAGCGCGAGGTCCGCTGGCGGGCGGCCATGGAGAAGGCGAAGGAGCTGGCCGCGCAGGAACAGTATGCCGAGGCACTCCGTGCGCAGGCCGGCCAGTGGCAGGAAGCCGCGAGCCTGACCGCGTACTGCAACGCCCTGGAGCGTCGGCTGGAAGAGGTGGCCGGGGAAGAAGTGGCCGGGGAAGATGAGGCGGCGGTGGCCTCGACACGTGGATGGCTAGCCTGGGCACGCCGCTACGTTCAGAGCCTCGACCCACTGACCCGTCTACCCGCGATGCCCACCGCCCGCGAGCCGAAGCCCGAGGAGCTGGCTCCCTATCTGAACGGCTGGAGCCCACACGGCCCCGAAGCGCACCGCGGATGGGGCGCTCGCTGAGGAGAGATCGGGGCTACTCGCCGGCGATACGCAGAGGAAGGCGGATACGGAACGACGCGCCCCCAGCTCCCCGTACGCGTCCGCCGCGAGATCCCCATCCTCAACCACCGAAGTCCTGCCACACATGTCAGCAACGGCGTCACGGATGACTGTCAGGCCGAGCCCGGCGCTCTCAGCCCCCGGCCCAGCTACACCAGGACGCCACATGTGTGCGACGTCGACGTCGACAACCCCTGGACCTGAATCGGAGAAGTCGAGAGCCGCGCGGCCCTCCTCAACCCGAGTCCGGACCTGTACGGCGCGGTCTCCCAACAGATCGCCGGCACGCGCGAATGAGCTCATGGCATTGGCGGCCAGATTGAAGACGATCGCCTCCAGATCCGACACCGCGGCCGCGACACGGACCGGCTCGTCCCAGTACTGTTCGTTGATAGAGATGCCGCGTCGCTCCAGCTGGGGCGCACCGCGCCCAAGGCACGGCTGACCACTTTATTCAGATCGACGATGTCAACGCGGAAGCCATCTGACCGGGCCGCTCGCGTAGCCATTCCCACAAGGTCGTTCACCCCGCGACCTACTTCGCTGGCATCGCTTCCAGCTGCTGTTCCACGCCCAAACGCGGAAGCAAGGATCCCAGCAGTGGCGAGGGACCGGTACAAGAGGTGCTCCAGTCGCATCGCTGGCAAGGGTGCCTCGTCGCGCTGCACAGGCAGACTCGGCACCAGCGTCAACAGCTCCGGCTGCGGTGCCGCGTCCCAAGCCCTACGGTCGTCCGCCGAGCTCCTGGCTGCCTCTGGGCGGTCAGTGATAGGGGCAAGCGCAGGCCGCTGGGCCAGCGAAGGGCGCTGAGCGGGCGAAGGAGTCCCTAGCTTCTCACCGTCTCGGATCCTCTTTCGTTCCCTTGCTGCCCACTCCGTGGCACCTCGGGCAAAATCACGGAGTTCGATGAATGCGGCGTTCTCCTGGAAGCCCATCCGGTCTGTCTTCGGGATGAGAAGGCCATCCGGGTCATCGACCGATACACGCCCGATGCTGTTGTTGGTGGAGGGCCGCAGTTGCGGGTTACGAGCCCGCAAGAGGTTCAGGTCTAGCCAATCGAAGCCGGGATCGCCGTAGGGATGCACACGCAACCCTCGATGGAAGAGGTGAACGCCACCAACAACCTTGAGCCACGGACGCAGAGCAGCAAACTGGTTCTTCGAGCCCCGAAGTTCGAACGAGCGCTTGTCCAACAGGAACATCCACAGCTCGAAGGACGCCGCCGGCGCCTGGTACCTCAGTGGGGGCTGGAGTCGCCCCTCGCGGCTATCAGGCGCGATGTCGACATGCTCCCCTCGGGTAATCGCGCGGCCTTTCCAGTCATAGAGGACGGTACTCGCATACCCCTCCTCGTCGAGATTGGCTTCGAGCTTGTACTCATACTCGTCGAAGAAGCTTCGATTGACTGCGTCCGAGACCCGATCGAACTGGGGCGCGATGAGCGTCGCGGTGAAACCCGTGTCCTCATCATTGAAGAACCCGGTGAGCAAGCGCATGGCGCGAGCAAGCCGATCCATCTGCTCCTTGTCGAAGCCCTGCCGCAGCTGATGCACAGTCAATGAGGTGCCGGGCTTCCTCGATGTTGCCTGGGTGGCAACCGTGAGCTCGACCTCTTCGACCGAGCCAACCGAGTCGTAGTCAGACCAGTCGATGACGAGCCTGTGCTCCACGCCGGGCTCCCTACGCGGGCGAGACAGCAGCTCCACCCGGCGCCCAAGGCGCAGTGCCGCCAGGCGACCCAGCCCCTTCTCACCGATGCGACGCCGCTTGGAGCGGCTGTCCGTCGCACCGGACTTCTGCGACCTCCCGATGAGGAGGAAGCCCTCGCGGATGTCCTCGGCCGTCATACCGTCGCCATCATCCTCAACCACAAGGGTGCCACCGGCTTGGGTGGCATTGTGGAGCTGAACGATGGCCTTCGTCGCATCCGCGTCATAGGCGTTGCGGACGAGTTCGATCACCCCGAGGTCGGGGTGCGGGATCAGCTCCTCCCCCAGGCGGATCAGGATCTCCGGCGCAAAGCGCAGATGCGTGTTCAAGCGTCCTCCTTCGGGCTCAGATCCGCCCGCGTCACAAGATCTCGGGAGGCACGCAGCGTAGCCACTTGCACGCATAGCGCAGGCCGAGTGGCGAGATTACCTCGCTACCAAGCGGCACACTTGGCCGGTTCTCACCCATTTGCCGACACATGGACCACGACCGTCAGGCCATCACCTGCCATTTCGCGGACTTCCGGGAGCCAGGGCCGACCGGGCCCCATCGGCCGGGGCAGAACGCCGTGGCCAGCCGCCTCCCGGCCAGCCCTGCCGGCCTTCGCGGCAGCGCAAGCGAGGTGCACAGCGGCCGCTATCCGCCTGTACACTCAGCCAGCGAAAGCGCTTCTACGCTAGGAAGCGCTCACCAACTTTTCGGTGACCATAGCGGCGAGGAAACGCCCGGTAACATTTCGAACCCGGAAGCTAAGCTCGCCAGCGCCGATGGTACTGCGAGGGGGGCCTCGTGGGAGAGTAGGTCGTCGCCGAATGCACTTCAAAGGGCCGCTCCACCAAACTGTGGAGCGGCCCTTTCTTCACGTCAGGTCCTAGCTGTAAGGACCCAAGAAGCGTTCCCCGTTGAAGTGGATCAGGTGCGATGGGTTGTCAGCGCACCAAACATCGGTCTCCCAGGCAATTTCCTTCAGGTACTTGCGCAGTTCGATCCGAGACGGCAGTGCCGAGATGAAGACGAGGCCGGCCGATGAGCCCCGGAACAGCTCAGTGAGCTCCCTATACCTCTTCGCATCCACCGGGCCGTGAGAGGATGCCGCTTCAATCAGGACGAGCCAGTTCCGTTCCCGGAGGAAGACCACAACGTCGGGCATCTTGCCATGCGAGTCGACCTTAACGCCGAGCCTCGCCAATGCATCCTTTTCGAAGATCGCCCACTTATTATCGGCATCACCGATATAGAGAACCTCGCCGTTGGGCGTGTATCGCTCGCAGAATTCATTGATGATCTGGACGATCAGGGTGTTCTGTCCGCCGGGGCTGAGATCGATCTCCTTGCCCCCGGGAAGCTGCACAGGGATCCTGTTCATCTCTCGCTCACGTGCATACATCGCTTGCAGTCCCGGGCGCTCGGCGAGGTACTCGGCAAGTCGCTCATCGAACCCCTCCTGTCCGTACGACGTAATAAGACCGAAGGCAGCAGGCTCTATCTGGTAGCACCACTTTGGAGAATTCACCGGGCGGTCCGGCTGGTCTGGATTCTGCACAACGAGTCCGGCATCGACGAACTGGTGCAGTGTGAACCTGCGAATCGTCTCTCGGGAATTTGCGGCGTAGTCCTTGTCGTAGGCTTCGCGCAGCCACTGCATGATCTGGACGGTGCGAAGCATGGACCTCTCGGCCTGCGTCCAGCCCTTGCCCGGGTCTAGTTCGAGAAGCGCTAGCAGTACATAGGCCGACCGCTCATTGGATCGCTCGGAGTCGAAACCAAGAAGCTGGAGAAGCTGACGCGCCTCTGTAACTCTATCACCACGCGATCCTCCATGAAATTCAAGGACGGTCTGCTCAGTCATTTAGTTTTGACTCCGCTTCTAGATGTTCTGCTCTACAATGTCGTCGATCTTCTCTTGCTCCAGCCAGACACCACTATCCCAACCCTGCCCCATTTTGGACAGCTGCTCACGGCTTGGGTATCGAAGGTTCCTCAGATCAGTCGCATTCACCTGAGTGTGCCCACTGAAGCGTCGAATGAATTGGTCCAGCAATGTGGAGTTCAGCCAAAGACAGAGACCGCGCGCCATGTCTTCCGAAATCCCTTTTCCACCTTCATGGAAAACATTCACATGATTCTCGAAGCCGATCCGATCACACTCAATCACCGCTGGATCGAATACAGCAGCAATCACTCGACGCTTCTCTTCCTTGGAAGAGAGTCGCTTCACGACGACGTAGTAGCCAGACGGGAAGGTCATCTTCTCAGTTTCTGAGTTGAGCATGATGGCGTTGTTCTTTTTTGCACCGGGCACCGGCCATGAAATCCCCCTCCCGCATATGTAGCGGATAGATCAAGGGAACAGCCCCCACTACCGGGTCGGGACGCAGATGTTCCTTGCTCCGGAAGTCGACCACACGCCCCGTCGAAACTTGGCAACCAATTCCGGTGAGCGTGGCGGCGAGTTTTGAATGCACAGCAGCCAACTGTGCATCTTCTTCGTCAGCGCTGATGTGAATGAAATATTCAGGGTCCGTCGGGTGCACCATATCTTCATAAGGAACGACCCGGCTGCGAATATCGCCTGAATAGCTATGGCTTGTTGACACTGTCACGGGTGCGCGATCCACAGAGTCGGCGCGAGTCGCCGAGAAGATCACATTTTCCTGTAGCACATCCGTGTCGGCGAACACCTTATTGCGAGCTTCGAACACATGCACGCGATCAAGGTGCATGCGGTCCAGGAAGTACCTGCGAAACGGTCGGAAGTATGGACCGTTAGCAAAACTGCGCGGCGTAATGGCCACCAACTGCCCGCCCGGCGCAAGGAGGTGAACACCGAGTGCCATGAACGCTGAATACAAGTTCGACGTCTCCGTGCACGTCGCCGTCACCGCCTTGCGCGCCTGCGAGCCGGCAGCGAGCTTTTTGTACGGCGGGTTCATGATCACCAGATCGAAGGGTTCACGGCCCTCGGCGAACAAGCCATCAGCCTGGGTCGCCCACATGATGAAGTCGTCGTGCACAAGAGTCGTCTCGACGTGGCCGCCAACTTCCCGGGCCGTGCTCGCACAGTCTTCGAGGGTGGCGGCCAAGGTGTCGTGTAGCTGGGGGTCGATCTCGCACGCTGTGACGCTGATCCGAGCTCTAGGTCGATCCCGAAGGATGCGCGCTACTACTGACGCGGTGAGAGAACCAGCTCCAGCGCCAGGGTCCAGAAGTCGAAGTGTCTCGGCTTCGTCCAGCCTGGCCAGGGAAGCAATGAAGTTCGCAGCAGGGGCCGGCGTGAAGTATTGCCCGAGCTTCGCGCGCTCCTTGGAGTCAAGTGACGCGGACGATTCCCGCCTCCGCGCTTCTGTTCGCGCCACAAGATCCGTTGACACTGCTGGTGCTTCTGTTGCCATAGGCACAGCCTAGCCAGCGCGCTCTCTCGCCTAGGCGCGCCTGCGGATAAGGAACATTGAGGCTTTTGTCTCATAGGCTGACTGTCCGGGGAGGATGTCAGCGCTGGCCAGCCAGTTCACGGCGGCCGACGACAGCCACCTCGCAGGTACGCCGTCCCTTTAGTTGAGCCCGCCGAGGGATAGAAGGTGCGCGCTACGAAGCTGACGGTCAGGTTTTCGAGGACTCGGTTGGAAGCACAGCGTGGAAGAACGGGCCTCGCAGCTGTCGCTCGGCACGGTGAACGGCCTGGTCAAGGGGACCGGCGGCACCGGGAACACTGGAAGGCGACGTACGAATAGAAGGCAAGGACGGCCAGATAACGCGGGCGCTGGGTCCGCTCAGTGGTCCGAAGCCGGTGCCCGCCATCGGTACCCTGGAGCGCATGTCTACTGCCCCGGTTCGCGTTCGTTTCGCCCCGTCTCCGACCGGCATGTTTCATGTCGGTGGGGCACGGTCCGCTCTCTACAACTGGGCCGTGGCGCGACAGTCCGGCGGCACGTTCGTCCTGCGGATCGAGGACACCGACGCGGCCCGGAACAAGCCGGAGTGGATCGACGGCATCATCAGCGCGCTTGCGGCGATCGGCATTCACAGCGAGGACGCGGCCTTTGAAGGGCCGTACTTCCAGTCGCACAACGCCGATCGGCACCGGGAAGCGGGTCTGCAGCTCTTCGCGGCTGGCCGGGCGTACTACTGCGACTGCACCCGGGAGCAGCTGAAGGAGCGCACGGGCTCGGATCACCTGGGCTATGACGGGTTCTGCCGGGACCGGGGGCTGGCTTTCGAGGAGGGGCGGGCGCTGCGGTTCCGGACGCCGGACGAGGGCGAGACCGTCGTGGTCGACCTGGTCCGCGGGGAGCCGGCGTTCCCGAACAGCGCGATCGAGGACTTCGTGATTGCCCGTGGTGACGGGTCCCCTGTCTTCCTGATCGCGAACGTGGTCGACGATCTGGACGAGGGAATCACGCAGGTCATTCGCGGTGAGGAGCACCTGTCGAACACGCCGAAGCAGCAGCTGCTGTGGAGGCGCTCGGCGCCAAGCCACCGGTGTGGGTGCACCTGCCGGTGATCGTGAACGAGAAGCGACAGAAGCTGTCCAAGCGCCGTGACAAGGTCGCGCTGGAGGACTACCTTGCCGATGGCTTCCTGCCCGAGGCGATGGTGAACTACCTCATGCTCCTGGGCTGGGGGCCCGGTGACGACCGGGAGATCATGCCGTACGAGGAGCTGGAGCAGCTCTTCCGGATCGAGGGCGTCAACACCGCGCCGGCCTTCTTCGACCTGAAGAAGCTGACGGCGTTCAACGGCGACTACATCCGCGCGCTCTCGACGGAGCAGTTCGCCAACGCCTGCGTGCCGTGGCTCGTCGCCCCGTACGCGCCGTGGGCGCTGGAGGCGTTCGACAAGGACCTCTTCGAGGCGGCGGCCCTGCTGGCCCAGACCCGACTGGCGCTTCTGTCGGAGATCACCAGCTACGTGGACTTCCTGTTCCTCGACGAGCCGGTCGAGGACGAGGCTTCGTGGAACAAGGCGATGAAGGCCGACGCTGGCGACATCCTGTCCGACACCCGTGCCGAAATGACCACTGTCGCGGACTGGAAGGCGGACGACCTGAAGGCCGTCCTGCTCGCCGTCGGCGAGAAGCATGGCCTCAAGCTGGGCAAGGCCCAGGCGCCCATCCGGGTCGCGGTCACCGGCCGGACGATCGGACTCCTCTGTTCGAGTCCATGGAGCTGCTCGGCCGGGACCGCGTGCTGGCCCGTCTGGACGCCGCGGCCAAGAAGCTGACCGCCACGCAGGCATAGCCGTTGGTCAGGCGACCTGCGCCAGCAGGTCGCCCCAGGCGTTGCCGAAGTAGTTCAGGTCGAACCGGGACAGGGCCTCGTATGCGGCCTTGGCCTCGGTCTGGCGCGCCGCCGCGCGTTCCCGGACCTGCGTCGGCAGGCGGTCGAGGTCCGGGGCCGGCTGACCGGTCAGGGTGGCGAGGTCGCCCAGGCCGGCCACCGGGCGGATCAGGCAGGGCAGGCCGAGCAGTAGGGCCTCGGCCGCACAGCGGCTCCAGCCCTCCCCATCCGGGGAGGAAGACGCCGACATCGCACGCGCAGAGAAGCCGCAGGTAACGCTCGCGTTCCACGTTGTAGTGGGCACCGTCGAAGCCGATGGTGTTGCTGCCGCTGGTGATCACCCGCAGCATGGGGGCGCCGGCCAGAGCCGCCGAGACCTCCTCGGTGCCCTTCCAGTGCACGGCCTTGCCCGCGTACACGCCTATCGCGTCCGGGGGCAGGTCGAACTCGGCGCGGCATTCGGCGCGGTCGAAGCCGCGTGCCCGCTCGACCTCCGTCATGTCGAAGGCGTTGTAGATCACCCGCACCTTGCGGATGCCTCGGGCCCGAAGAAAGTCCGCCCAGTACGGGGCGACGCAGACCACGGCGGCGCATTGCGGCAGCATCCGGAACAGGTGCTCCCAGAGCATGGCCTCGACGGGTGCGGAGTCGTGCTGCAGCGGCTCGTAGTGGTGGAGGAGGAACACCGTGCGGGCCCGCATCTCCGGGGTGAAGAGCAGCAGGCTCAGGTCGTCCCACACGAAGGTGCCGGTGGTGCCGTGCAGCGCTCGTATGGAAGGGGCCAGGCGGGCGAGGTGGCGGAGCTTGCGCCAGCGGCGGACCCGGTAGGTGCGCTTGTGGTCCGGGACCGTGCGCCACTCCACGTCGTCGGCCGTCGCCTCGTGGAGCATCCGCAGGTAGACCCGGCCGCCGGTCCGGCCGACCGGCTCCATCGAGTAGACGATCCGCTTCACGGACGTACCTCCTGTTGGTGTCGGTCGTACTCGGCGTGGAGCAGCGCGTGCATGGCCGCCAGGTGGGGGCTGAGGCCGCGGGCGGCGTCGGCGATCGGGAGGTAGAAGTCCTCCAGGCTCCGGAGGAATCGCCGGCGCCGGTCAAGGTTGGGCGAGAGGGCAAGGTCGCGCAGGTTGTGAAGGCGGTCGGCGAACCGGACGAGGAGGTCCTCGGATGGGAGCGCGGCCTGCTTGAAGCGCCAGTTGGTTTCATCGCCGGCGGCCTTGGGACGCTGTTCGAGGCGGTGGTCGGCGGTCATGGCACGCAGGCGGGCGGTGAACCGGGCTCCGAGGTGCTGGACGAGCAGCACCTCCGCTTCGGGAGCCACTTCCAGGGCGTCGTGGAGGAGGCCGAGGGTGAGGGTCTCGGGGTGGACGCCCTGATCTCGGTACGCAAGATCGTGACGACGGCCAACGGGTGCTCCAGGTACGGGGTTCCCTGGTCGCGGGTGTGGCCGTCGTAGACGGTGAGGGCGAAGGTGGCAGCGACTTCGGCGAAGGACTGCTCGTCTGTGCTCCACACGGCGGCGCCGAGCACGGTGAGGACGTGGTCCAGGTCGGTGGGGTTCATCCGCCTCACCTCGTGAGGAGAACCGTGGCACGGAGGTCGGACACGTGGTCGGCGAGCAGGAGAGTGTCCCCGACCGCCAGGGCGTCGAGGCCGAGGTCCGCCGCCGCTGCCACGGCCTGCTCGGCGGTCCGCAGGATCGGGGTGCCCTTTCGGTTGAACGAGGTGTTCAACAGCAGCGGCAGTCCAGTGCGCTCGTGGAACTGCTCCAGGAGCTCGCGCAGGCCCTGGTGGTCGGCGGCGACGGACTGGACGCGGGCGGTGCCGTCATGGTGGGTGACCGCGGGGATACGGTCGGCCCGGCACCGTCGGACGTGGGCGACCCGGTTCATGAAGGGGTCGCCACCCGACATGAACCACTCCGCGGCGTGTTCGGCCAGGACAGCCGGGGCGAAGGGACGGTACGTCGCTCGCTTCTTGATCGCGTTGAGTCGATCACGCGTGGCGGTGTGGCCGGGGTGGGCGAGGATCGAGCGATGACCGAGGGCACGCGGCCCGAATTCGAGCGGCCCTTGCACCCAGCCGACGATGTGTTGTTCCGCGAGCAGCGCGGCCACGGTGGGCTCCAGTCCCCGCCCGAGGCCGGTCAGGGCACGGTACCCAGTCGGCACCGCCGTCGTTGGCACGGCACCCGCGTGCGGGCCCCAGGCCGCGTCGGTCGGCACTGGGAGGCGCTCCTGCCCGAGCTGGTAGTGCCAGCCGTAGAGCGCGGCGCCCACGGCGGTGCCCGCGTCGTGCGGGGCCGGTGCCACGAAGAGGGTGTCGAAGCCGCTGTCGGCGGCCAGTTGGCCGTTGAGGTGGGAGTTCAGGGCGCACCCGCCCGAGAAAACCAACGCCGAGGCCCTGGTGAGCCGTTGCAGGTGGCGGGCGATGTGGATGACCGATTCGGCGAAGACCTCCTGAACGGCGGCGGCCAGGTCGGCCCGCTCGTGTTCCGGCTGCTCCGCGACGTTGTCGGCGGTCCAGGCCCGGCCACCGAGCAACAGCGGGGTGCTGCTGTCCGCCGAGCCCCAGGGGTGATCGATGCGGACCTCGCCGTCGTCTCCGAGCCGTACGAGATCCCGGAGCTGGGCTGCGTAGCGCTGGGGATCGCCGAACGCCGCGAGCGCCATCATGCTGCCCTCTGGCTCGTCGCCGGGCGGGATCACCCGCCGGGCGAGGTTCCGGTAGAAGTGCCCGAGGGAGGAGTGGACGCGCCGGGGCCCGGCCGGGCTGGGGACAACGGTCGGCATGCCCTGATGGAGGCGGTCGATGCGATCGTGCCGCAGGTCGTACCCGGTGATGCGCTCCCGGCCCGGACCGAAGTCGGAGCCGAGGGAGGAGCCGCCAGCGTCGATGACGAGGCCCGCTGCGTGCTCGTGGCCGGAGAGCAGGTAGCCGGAGAGCACGTGGGCCGTGTGGTGGGAGAGGAGACGGAGGTGTTCGCCGAGCGGGGTGGGCAGGAGGGCGGCAAGTTCGTCGCGCTCCTCGGCCAGCCACCAGCCAGCGGCGGGGTTGGGGCGCATGGAGGCGGCCCAGACGACGTCGATGTCCTGCGGTTCGAGGCCGGCGGCCTCCAGGCACCACTGGAGCGCGCGGGTCGGGATGGTGAGCGTGCCCTTGCGGGTGGGGTGGTTGTGCTTGACGCCGCTCCAGCGTTCCTCTTCGGCCGCGTAGAGGCGGCCGTCGACGACTAAGGCGGCGCTGGTGTCGTGGTGGAAGTTCAGTCCGAGGACTGCGGGCATGGTCGTGTACCTCCGGTCTGGGGTCAGACGGTGAAGGCCGGGGCGGGGAGGAGGGCGGCGCCGGAGTCGGTGTACTCGTGGCAGCGCAGGCAGAATCGGAAGTGGTGACCTCGGGGCGCGAACACCTTGGCCGCGAAGTCCTCGTCCCAGATGCTGAATTCGCTGTCGTCTTTCGCCATGGCGTTGAAGCAGCGGTAGCAGGAGCCGTCCATCTCGATCATCAGGTGCTGGTCGAGGTAGCGGTCGCAGAGGCCACGCAGCTCGTTCGCCGGCTGGCCGACGTCGACGTGGTGCACGTGGTTGGTGACGTGGATGGCGCCGTACGTGTCGCACAGCCGCGCGAGCTGCGTAAGGCGGGGGAACTGATGCCTTCCAAGACGCTGTTGATGACCACGGTCTTGCCGGCCTCGCGGAGGCGGGGCACTACGGCGTGGACCTCGTCGTAGTTCTCGTGCTCGTCGTCGCAGCCGATGAGGACCTGGTCGTACGAACGGAGGGTGGCGTCCATGATCCGCTTGTTGCGTGCCAGGGTGATGGCGTTCGTGCCCAGGACCATGACCTTGCCGGGCAGGCGGGTGCGGGCCGCGTCGCTGAGGGCGGGGAAGTCACGGTGCACGGTGGGCTCGCCGCCGTTGATGTGCAACTGCTGGAACGGAATGGTCTCCAGCCTGGCCAGGATGGTGGAGAACAGCTCCATGGACATGTTCTCGCCCTGGGCGCCATCGGCGAAGATGCAGAAGTCGCAGGACCGGTTGCATTTGGTCGTGATCTTGACCTTGGCCGTCTTCAGGGTGCGGGGCAGGGTGCACGCGCGGGCATGGCGGGACTCCTTGTGTCAGGGGTGGGCGTCACCGGGGGTGTGGCTGAGGAAGTCCTGCACGGTGGACCTCTGCCGGTGCCAGAGCGCGAGGGCCGCACACAGGGTGCCGGCAGTGGTCGGGCCGGTGGGGATCAGCGTCGTCATCCGGGCGGCCAGCCGCTGGGCGGGAGTGGTCGCGTCCGCCGCGAGCGCGTTCAAGGTCCCTGCGGCGGATCGGAGTTCCTTCGCCTCGCGCCGGATCAGGCACTCGGTCGCCACACCGGGCGGCGGATCGAGGTAGTACAGCCAGCGGGCGACGCGTACGCGGAGCATCCCGGCTGTCATCACCCAGTCGGTATGGGTGTGCTCCTTGTCCTCGCTGGCAGTGCTGGCCGCATCGGGAACGCGGCGCATCGCCGCCCCCAGGGCGACATGGGCCGTGCGGAGCAGGTGACGCGGGCCGCGGGGGTGAGCGTCGGGTCCGTCGTCGGCATGCCGGAGGAACAGCTCGGCGTACCCGTCCAGCCCGTCCGGACGCCACTGCGTGAGGGCGGCCGTCTTGCCGGGGCAGCGGGTCCGTGTCGCAAGCGCGGCGGCGGCGAACCAGCACGGCGCGAGGTAATGCCAGGCCACGCAGTGGCGCCGGTACGCGGCGACGTCCCCCATCACGTTGTCGGTGCTGTCCGCCGCCAACTGGTACCGGCCGCCCAGCCGCGCCTGGAGGATTCCCCGGTAGAACCGCTCGTCGACCTCGCACCACGGCGCCATCTGGGCCCGGGACTTCCAGCGCTGGAAGTCCCGGGCGTTCCCGCTGATCAGCGACCAGGTCGCGAGCTCGGGCGCGGAGACAAGCCGTCCGTCTGCCTCGGCCACGGTGAACGCGAAGCCGGGCGGATGCTCCAGGAGACGCCGGTGGGAGCCCTCCCGGCTGACCGCGGCGGCGTGTGCGGCGGCCAGTCGGTGGTTCCACTCCTCCCAGTCAGCCGGCGACTGGGGGATGAGGACCCGTACGTCGATGTCGGAGTGGGGAGCCAGCAGGTCGGCCGGCTGCCACTTGTGGGTGAGCATCACCGCGCCGACGCCGTGAGCGTCCAGCTCGTGTTCGTACAGCACTCCGAGCCCCGGGTACAGGGGCATCTCGGCCATGACCATCACCGCTCCTCGGTGGATGCGCGGGCGCAGGAGGGCCGGGCCGTTTCCGTGGTCAGGAGGGGAGAAGCGGCATGACCTGGGTGCCTTCGGGGCGCTCCATCCGGTCCCAGCGCAGGTCGTAGTCGACGTAGTGGAAGCCCTTCCAGGCGTCGTTGGTGTTGCGGTCGAGCATGGCTTGGAAGAGGTGTGCGAAGGCTTTGCCGAGGGTGCCGTCGGCGAGGTGGGGCTTCAGGGGGATGTCGCGGTTGTGGAGGATGCAGGGGCGGGCCACGCCTGTGGGGGTGATCTTGATGCGGTTGGCGTCGGAGCAGGTGGCGCAGCTGGAGTTGGAGATGAAGCCGATCGAGCCCGCCCAGCCGTCGGGGCGAAGGTACTGCCCGGGGCTGCGGACCCCGAGCTCGTCCCTGCGCACCTCTCCGGCGTTCGCGAACCACTCGTGGAGACGGTCTCGGACCTCCGCCTCGCTGATGAACTCGGTGTCGAAGAGCGCTTGGGCGGGGCCAATGTTCTGGAGTTCGATCAGCCGGACGGCGATGGGCAGGTCGCGGGTAAGCTCGGCGACGGCGAAGGCGTCATCCAGGTAGGTGCGCTGTAGAACGCAGTTGATCTTCACGCGCAGGCCGAGGGCAAGGGCGGTGTCGAGGGTGCGCCGGGTGACGCGCGGGTCGCCGCCGCCCATGATCTCGGCGGACCGGTCGGGGTCGAGGCTGTGGAGGCTGAGATTGAGGTATGTCAGGCCGGCGCGGTGGAGCTTCTCGACGCTCAGGCCGCGGCGCAGGTTGCCGTGGCTGGTCATGCCGATCCCGGCGTCGGGCCCGAGGCCGTCCGCAAGGCCCGCGATCACGTCGACGATGTCCGCCCGGAGGGTCGGCTCGCCGCCTGAGCAGTGCGCTTTCTTGATCTTCCAGGCGCCGGCCTCGGTGGCGATGGCCGCGTAGTCGGAGGCGGTCAGGGGACGGTCCTTGTGCCCGTAGTCCGGCATGCAGCGGGGCTTGCAGAACACGCAGTCCAGGTTGCAGAGCGAGTTCAGGGTGAAGGCCAGGTAGGGGTGGTTGCGGCCGTTCGCGGCGAAAGCGACGGCCAGGTCGCGGTGGCGTGTGGTGGGCATCGGTCAGCCTCCTACGAGGGGAGAACGGGCAGCGGGCACCTCGGCGAGGCCGTTGAGTGGCTGGTCGGTGAGGTAGCGGCGCAGGTTGTCGGCGAAGAACGCGACCGCCTCGTCCATGTATGTGCGGCTGAGCGTGGAGCTCTTCGGCGTGAGAACAACCCGCGGGTGAAGCCGCAGTGGATGGCGCGCGGGCAGCGGTTTCGGGTCGAAGACGTCCAGGCCGGCGCCGCGAAGGTGGTCGGCGTTGAGGGCGGTCAGGAGGGCCGCCTGGTCGACGGTCGTCGCGCGGCCGAGATTGAGGAAGAGGACTTCGGCTTGAACGCCGTGAAGAGGCGGTGGTCGAAGAAGCGGTCAGTGGCCCGGGTGGCGGGGAGCAGATCGGCCACCACGTCGGCGACGGCAACCGCCTGGTGCACCGCCGACGCGTGCATCCACGTGATCCCGCCCTCGACGGCCACCGGCGGCGTGCGCCGTACGCCGACGACGTCCATCCCAAAGGAGCGGGCTGCACGAGCGAGGTGCTCGCCGATGCTGCCACAGCCGACGATGGTCATCGTCGCCCCCGCCAGGTCGAAGAACTCCTCAGCCAGGTCGTCCTTCCACCAGGACCGGTTCCGTTGGACCCGCTGACTCATGAACAGGCCACGTGAGAATCCCAGGACCATCCCCATGGCGTGCTCCGCCATGGGTCTGCCGTGGAACCCGTACGAGCGGGTCAGAGCGACTCCGACGGAGTGGGCCTCGGCGACGGGCAGATGGTCGGTGCCGGCTGCCGGGGAGGCGATCCACCGCAGGTGAGGGGCGCCGAACAGCCACGACGGCTTGAACGTCCAGCCGAAATAGACGTGCGCTTCGGCCAGCTGGTGCGGCACGGTCTCCTCGGTCGCCGTACGGAACTCGACTCCGGGGAAGGCGGCCGACAGCGCCCGCTCGTGCTCGGCGGACAGCCGCCAGAAGCAGTGCGGGGACTCCAGGCTGATCAATACGACCGGCCGGTTCATCGCGATCGTCCTTCCGCGCTTGATGCGGGCTCCAAGGCCCAAGGGGCGATGCGCTCGATGGCGGAAGCGATGCTGGCCTCGTAGTCGTGGCGCGAGCGCACCAGGGCCGCCCCGGCGCTCCGTAGCCGGTCACGTTCTCGGGGCAGGACGGTCAGGGCGCGGTGGAGCGCGGAGGCCAGAGACTTGGCGTCCTGTGGTGCGGCAGTGAAGCCGGTCTCGCCTTCGACGACTGTTCTGAGCGAGTCCGCCGGCCGTGGTCGCCACCACTGGGCCGGCTCCGGCCGCGAACGCCTCCAGGGGATCCGCCCGAAGGGCTCCTCGCGTGAGGGAACAATGACTGCGCGCAGGGCCGGGTTGTGCAGCCAGGCGCGGATCGCGGGAGTGAAGCGCGTAAGCAGGGTCGCGTCAAGGCCGTACGCGCTGATGCGTGTCGCCAGGTCCTCCTGGTACGAGGACCGGCGCTCGTTCTCCTTCGAGGTCACGGCCGCCAGGATCAGGTGGGGGACTTGGACCCCGCGCTCCTTCAGGATGCGCAGGGCCTCCAGGAGGTCTTCAAAGCCCTTCGTCGGCACCGCGCGACCCATGGCGAAAAGGAATCCGGCTCGTGCTTTGAACGGTAGGGGCGGAGCGGTGGACGGCTGGGCCATCTCCTCCTGGATCAGTCCGTTCGGGATGCTCACCATGCTCGTCCGCGAGACGGAGTAGGTGGCGATGAGGTGTCCTCGCATATGAGAGGAAATGGCCCCGATATGCCCACCACGAAGGGTCGCCGCTCGCAGGGCGTCGCGCTCCCAGCGGACACGGGACACGTCCTTGGGCCGCGTCAACACGGTCGTGGAGCGGGGCACGAGGAGCAAGTCCATGTTCGGCGACACGTAGGGAGCGAGCCCGAGAAAGGGAATGTCGAGGCCGACGAGGAGGCATCGGCCCGCGCGGGCGGCGATGCGCATAGCTGCCTCGCCCGCCAGGTCGCACAGCTGAACCGAGCCACGAACCGAGTCCGGCGGTGCGTGCACCGCCGGGATCGTGATGACCTCGGCGGCAGCCTGCCGCAGCATCTGCTGGACTTCGCCGGCCCACCGCCGATCGTGCGCTCGGGCGGCCTCCGACACACCCGGGGTGATCACCGAAAGGCGGCCCGCCGGCAGCATTCGGGCCAGAGCCGTGACGAAGGCGCGGTTGCTGAAGCCGGTACCCGACGCCGCGCCGTAGAAGCCCTCGTGGAGGGCGACGATGACACGGGGCAGACGGACCGCCTCCGGTACGGCCGTGGGCGGGGGCGGTGGAGTTGCATGGTGGATGCGCACCGGATGGTGCCTCCTTCGAAGAGGGATGTCACGGACGTGGGCATCAGGTGCTGGCGGTCGAAGACCGGACCTCACGGGAGAGCCGGCACCAGGCGCGGGTGCCGTGGGCACCGGTCGTCAGCGACCAGGCATCGGCCAGGGCCTCGACGATGACCAGACCTCGTCCCGATTCGGCCTCCTCGCCCGGAACCTGAGGAGAGGACGGTGCCGGCTGAGAACAGCCGCCGTCGGTGACGGTGATCTCGACCTCCAGACCGCCGGTGGTTGGGTTTGTGCGATCGACGCACAGGACCAGGGGCGGGCGGCCCGAGGCGAAAGCGTTCGTCGCGAGTTCCGACGTGATGAGGCGGGCGTCATCGAGGAGGACCGCCTCAGCTCCGTGGAGCGCAACGGCCACAGCCTCCCTGGCGACTTCGGCCGCCTTCGGCCCGTACGGCAGATCTGTGATCAGCGTGGTCCCGCCGGCGCCATCGGTGTGCCCGGACTCCGGGCCGCAGGCCGGAGGCGCGGTGTCGTGGTCCAGCACACTGCCGAGACGGCTTCGGAAGGTGCTCGTGCGGTATCTCAAGGCCCACCTCTTTCCGTCGGCACCGAGGGCGGCGCCTTCCGCAGGGATCCAAGAACACCGGAGGAGGGGGTCGCGCAGGACCCGATCAACAGGTCAACTCGGTCAACTTCGTTGAGAAGCAGGTGAACCAGCGGCTCGCAGGCGGCACCATGAGGGAGAGCGAGAAGTGATGGACGAACCACTGAGGCAAGAGGTGGTCGCACGTGGCACCGCAGGCTGGGAAACCCAACGCCGTACTGGCGAGGTGCCTCGACGAACTCGGGTGGAGCCCGAAGGCGCTCGCTCGCAAGCTCAACAGGGTGTTCGGAGCGGGGACGGTGGCCGAGTCGGCGCCGTACCACTGGCGGGACGCCGGCTCGCTGCCGCGCTCGCCGTTACCGATGATGGCCGCCTACGTGCTCTCCCAAGAACTGGGTAGACCTGTCCCGGTGGCCGAACTCTGGCAGGGCCGCGTGGGCGACTCCTCGACGCTCGTTCCGGCCGATACGGATCTCGTACGGCCGTGGACCGTGCAGGGCATGGAGGCGACCGTGGGGGATTGGGTGATGGGAGGGCTCGTCGACCGACGCCGGTTCCTCGCGATCTCGGGCGCGGGGCTCCTAGCGATCGTCGCCCAGTACCTAGACGGCACCGCGGGGCGCGGTCAGTACACGCATCGGATCACGCCGTCCGTAGGTGCCGATCCGCTCGTGGACCAAGTCGAACAGCACCTGCCCATGCTTTCCGCGCTCGATGACGAACACGGGGAGCACGTCATCTCCCTTACGTAGGTGCCCAGTTCCGTGCGGTCGGTCTGCTGATCCGCGAAGGCGGTCACGCTCCCGCCGTCGCGAGTCGTCTCATTCGCGCACTCGCGGAGATCGGTCAGTTGGCCGGCTGGATGGCCTTCGACGCTGCCGATCACGGTCTGGCGCAGCGCTACTTCGCCACAGCGCTGCGGGCGGCGCATCAGGTCAACGACCTGCCCCTGTGTGCCCACATCCTCGGTGACCTCTCTTCCAAGCCGCGAGCCGGGGCCATCCGGCGGACGCTATTGCCCTCGGCGAGGCCGCCCGCCGTGCCAGCGACGCCGCCCCTCCGGCTGTACGGGCATCCGTCCTGTCCCGACTCGCGTACGCGTATGCCACCGCCAGCCGCGACAACGACTTCGCCCACACCCGTGGGGCCGCCCGTGAACTGATCACCAGCCGGAACGGCGGCCAGGAGGAACCCCGCTGGATGTACTTCCTCACCGATAACCACCTTGACTGCCAGGCCGGTTATGGCCTTGTCCAGATGGGCCGCGCCCAGCTGAAGGCGGACGGGGCTCGCGGGGACGACGCTTCCTCGCCCAAGGTACGGAGATGCTCCGATCCGGGGCATACGACGTCCCGCGAGGTGACCCCAGCCAGCGCAGGGCCATGTTCGAAGGGGCCTGGTTGGCCCTGGGCCACAGCGCCCATGGTGACCTTGAGGCCGCCTGCGAGGTCGGCCAGATCGTCACCGACCGCCTCGACCTCGTGCGCTCGCCACGCAGCGCGGCCCTGCTTCACCAGCTCGCCGCGGACCTGCGCCGCCGACAGCGCAACGCCCACGTGCGCAGCTTCCTGCCGACCCTGGAGCACGCCCTCGCTGAACACGCCCCGTCGATGTCACCCGGCCGTTAGGGTCAGGACCATGGCCGCAGGGGAGCGTGTTGTCGTTGTCGGGGCCGGGGTGGCAGGGCTCACCACCGCCGTCGTTCTCGCCGAGGCTGGCATCTCGGTGCGTGTCATCGCCGAGGAGGTGCCGGGCGTCACCTCGCTGGCGGCCGGGGCGATGTGGGGCCGTACCTGGTCGAACCGAAGGACAAGGTCGACCAGTGGGGACAACGATCGCTGGACATCTTCCGAGGGCTGGCAGAGGATCCGGCCACGGGCGTCCGGCTAACCAGCGGAATCGAGGCATCCCGCACGGCCGAGGCGCCACCGGAATGGGCCACCACCCTGCCCGGCTTCCGGCCGTGCGGGCCGGCTGAACTGCCAGCCAAATTCTCGGCCGGCTATCGGTTCACCGTGCCGCTGATCGACATGCCCACCTACCTCGGCTACCTCCTGCATCGGTTTGATGCCGCTGGTGGAACAGTCGAGCGGCGACGCCTGGCCTCACTCTCGGACGCCGGTCCAGCCAACGTGATCGTCAACTGCACGGGCATCGGCGCCAAGGATCTACTCCCTGACCCTGACCTGCGGCCCATCCGCGGCCAGCACGTCGTCGTCACCAACCCAGGGCTGACCGAGTTCTTTTCCGAGGACACCGGCCTCTCATCGGACCTGCTGTGCTTCTACCCGCACGGCGACACCGTCGTCCTGGGCGGCACGGCCATCGACGGAGAGGATGGCCTAGCCTCCGACGACACGGCGGCGGCCAGCATCCTCGCACGCTGTGCCGAGGTCGAACCCCGCCTTGCCGCAGCCCGCGTTCTGGAGCATCGGGTTGGTGCCCGGCCCACCCGGGCCACGGTCCGGGTGGAGGCTGACTGGCAGGAGGACGGCTCTGTGGTCGTGCACAACTACGGGCACGGCGGTGCTGGCGTCACACTCTCATGGGGATGCGCCGAGGCGACTCGGGCCTTGCTTCCCCGATCTGAGATCCGTCCTCGAATCACCTATAGCACTCGTCCTGGTGTCCCTGGGGGAGACATAAAGCAGCAGAACTCGGAGAAGCAACCATCCGTGGCAGCAGGAAGCAAGGCCCAGCAGGACGCGGCACGAGAAGCCGCCGGGGAGCTCTGGCAGGAGCACGACGTCGTGTTCTCGCGCCCGCGCGCCGACTACGAGGAATCTAAAGGAACTACTCAAGGAAGCCGGGATCGGTGACCGCCGGCTGTACGACGGAAGCCGCCACACCGCCGGCACCATCTGAACGAGTTGGGCGTCGACATGCCCACCATCATGGAGATCCTTCGGCACACCCAGATCAGCCAGACCCGCCGCTACGCCAAGGGCAGGCCCCACCTGTCCAAGGACGCCATGCGGCGCATGGGCGAACTCTTCGTACCGCCGCAGTCGACTCCAAATTCGGGCCCCACTGAGACCAGAAACGAGACCACCGACACCCGCGCGGCGCGCTCCTCGCGGCGCCGCCGTATCCGCTAAACGAAAAGGCCCAGCTCAAGGGCACAGAGCTGGGCTTTTCCGAGAGCCGCCTTCGGGATTCGAACCCGAGACCTACGCATTACGAGTGCGTTGCTCTGGCCATCTGAGCTAAGGCGGCGCGCCGCGCACCTATGGTGCGATCAGCAACGTCGGTAAGTCTACACAGTTTCGGGGGTGCTTCGTACCGGCCCCGGAGGCGGGGCGGAGGGGTGCCTCCGGGGGTATGGGTACCGGTCAGGAGCAGCGCTTTCCGTCTGCCGGCGGGGTGCCGTCGAGCAGGTAGGTGTTGATCGCGGAGTCGATGCAGGCGCTGCCGCGGCCGTAGGCGGTGTGGCCGTCGCCCTCGTAGGTGAGGAGGCGGCCCGAGGAGAGCTGGCCGGACAGGGCCTCGGCCCAGCGGTACGGGGTGGCCGGGTCCCGGGTCGTGCCGACGACGACGATCGGGGCGGCGCCCTTCGCCTCGATGCGCTGGGCCTCGCCGGTGGCCTTCGCCGGCCAGTACGCGCAGTTCAGCGAGGCCCACGCGAGGCCCTCGCCGAAGACGGGGACGCCTTCTCGAAGGCGGGGAGCGCCCGTGTCACCTCGTCCGGGGTGTCGAAGGCGGGCGGGAGGTCCAGGCAGTTCACGGCCGCGTTGGCGAACATCAGGTTGCTGTACTCGCCGTTCGCGTCCCGCTCGAAGTAGCCGTCGGAGAGGGCGAGGAGTCCCGCACCGTCGTTCTTCTTCATCGCCGCCGTCAGTGCCTCGCGCAACTGCTGCCAGGCGCCCTCGTCGTACATCGCGGCGATCACGCCCATCGTCGCCTGCGACTCGGTGAGCCGGCGGCCGTCGGCGTCGCCGGTGCGGATCGGGTGGGCGTCGAGCCGGTCGAAGAGCGCCTTGAGGTTCCTGCCGACCTGCCCGGGGCCGGTGTCCCGGCCGCCGAGCGGGCAGTCGTCGTGCCGGACGCAGTCCTTCGCGAAGGCGGTGAACGCCGTGTCGAAGCCCGCCGTCTGTTCGAGGTTGAGCCGTCGCGCGGGCAGCGAGGGGTCCATCGCGCCGTCCAGCACCAGCCGGCCCACCCGGTCCGGGAACAGCCCGGCGTAGGTGGCGCCGAGGAAGGTGCCGTACGAGGCGCCGACGTAGTGCAGCTTCTTGTCGCCCAGCGCGGCCCGCACGATGTCCATGTCACGGGCGGCCTCGACAGTGGACACATGGCGCAGCAGCTTCGGCGCGTCCGCCCCGCAGCCCTCGGCGAACTTCTTGTACGCCGCGACCAGCGTGCCGGTCTCCTTCGTGTCGTCCGGGGTGATGTCCGTCCGCGTGTACGCGTCCATCCCGGGCCCGTCCAGGCACTCGACGGGTTCGCTGTGGGCCACGCCGCGCGGGTCGACGCCCACGATGTCGTAGCGGGCGCGCACCTCGGTGGGGTAGCCGATTCCGGCGTACGCCTGGACGTAGCCGACCGCCGAGCCGCCGGGGCCGCCCGGGTTCACCAGGAGGGAGCCGAGCCGCTTGCCCGGTCCCGTGGCCTTCTTGCGGGTGACGGCGAGGCGGACGTCACCGGCGGACGGTTCGGCGTAGTCGAGCGGGGCCTTCAGTGTGGCGCACTGGACGCCGGGGACGCCGCAGTCGCGCCAGGCCGGTTCCTGCTCGTAGTACGGCGTGAGTGCGGCGGGTGTGGAGCGGGGCAGGGGGCGAGGGCTGCCGCCGCCTGCGCCACCGAACTGGCCGTACTCGTCGAACTCCCGGAGGAGCAGCCCGAGATCAGCAGTGCGGCGGCGACGAGCAGGGCGGCTGCGGTGCGGGTCCCGCGGTGGGTGCGCCATGTGTGCATGCCGCGAGCGTAACCGTGTGCAATGACGCGAGTGCTCTGCGCACACGCTGTGCCTCGTACGAGTTATCGCGTCAAGGGGCCGGACGGGCGGCGCGGTCAGCCCGCTCTGAGGGCCATCGTCATCGCCTCCACCGCCAGCAGCGGGGCCACATTGCGGTCGAGCGCGTCGCCGCACGCCGCGATCGCCTCGATGCGGCGAAGCGTGGACTCGGGTGAGCTGCCGCGGGCCAGCCGCCGCAGTACGTCCTCCGAGTCCGCGTTGGCGATGGCGATGCGGGAGCCGAGCTGGAGGGCGAGGACGTCACGGTAGAAGCCGGTCAGGTCGCTCAGCGCGATGTCGAGGGTGTTGCGCTGTGTACGGCGTCTGCGGCGTTTCTGGTCGTCCTCCAGATCCTTCATCACGCCTGCCGTGCCGCGTGGCAGCCGGCCGCCCTGGGCCGCGCCCAGCGCCGCCTTCAGCTCCTCGGTCTCCTTGGACTCCGTCTCCTCCGCGAGCTGTTTGGCGTCCTCCGCCGCCGTGTCGACCAGTTCCTGGGCCGCCTTGAGCGCGTTGCCGACGTCGTCGACCCGCAGCGGCAGCTTGAGGACGGCGGCCCGGCGGGCGCGGGCGGCCGGGTCGGTGGCGAGGCGGCGGGCCCGGTCGACATGGCCCTGGGTGGCGCGGGCCACCGTCGCGGCGACGTCCGGCTCGATGCCCTCGCGCCGGACGAGCATGTCGGCGACGGCGGCCACCGAGGGCGTGCTCAGGTTGAGGTGGCGGCAGCGGGAGCGGATCGTCGGCAGGACGTCCTCGACGGAGGGGCGCAGAGCAGCCAGACGGTGCGGGGCGCCGGCTCCTCGACGGCCTTGAGGACGGCGTTGCCCGACTTCTCGTTCAGCCGCTCGGCCTCCTCGACGAGGATGATCTGCCAGCGGCCGTTCGCCGGTGAGGTGAACGACTTGCGGACGGTCTCCTTCATGTCCTTGAAGAGGATCTCCGCGCCCATCGCGACCACCGTGCTGACGTCCGCGTGGGTGCCGACGAGCGCCGTGTGGCAGCCGTCGCAGAAGCCGCAGCCGGGGGCCCCGCCGAGGGCCCGGTCGGGGCTCACGCACTGTAGTGCCGCGGCGAAGGCCCGCGCCGTCTGTGTCACTCCCGCGCCGGGCGGGCCGGTGAACAGCCAGGCGTGCGTCATGCTCGAGGCTGCGGGAGGCGGACCTGCCGCCCCTACGGCGGTGACGAACGCGTCCGCGTCCCGGGCCGCGCCGGCGAGCTGTTCGCTCACCCGCTCCTGCCCGACGAGGTCGTCCCACACGGTCATGGGTCAGCCCGCCCTTCCGTCACGTCTGCCTCTCCGTCACGTCTGCCTCACCGGATCCATTGTGCGGGTGAGCACTGACATCACCCGCACCCGCGGACCCCACCGGTCAGCGCCGGCGGCCCCGGCGGTCCTCGTCACCGTTCCCGTCCTCGCCGTCGGCATCGCCGTCGCGCGAGCCCAGCAGTTCGTCGGCCAGGGTCGGCAGGTCGTCCAGCGGGGTCTCCTCGGCCCAGTCGGGACGCGGGCGGCGCCGCGCCGCGTCCTCGGGGTCGATCTGCGGCAGCTCACGCGTGCGGTCGTCGGTCGCCTCCGGACGCTCGTCCCGGAAGTAGCCGGACGGCACCCGCCGGTCGGCCGGGCCCCGCTCGTCGCCCCGTACGGGAGGCAGTACGGCGGTCTCGTCGGCGGCACCCGGCGGCACGGAGGCAGCACGGCCGTCTCGTCGGCCGCGCCCGGCGGGACCGGGGGCATCGGCAGCTCGGTCGTCACCTCGGCCTCGGACACCGGGCTCCTGCCGGACCGCCGCCCGGCGGCCTCGTCCGGCACCCGGGGCAGCACGGCCGTCTCGTCGACCGGGCCGCCGCCCGGCGCGTCCGCAGGCTTCACCACGGGCGTCGGCACGGTCGCCGCCTCCTCGACGGTGCGCCGGCGCGCAGCCTCGGGGCGGGCGGTCGTCGCCGGGCTGGGGCGGCCGGTCGTCGCCGGGTCGGGGCGCCCGGTCGTCGCCGGGCCCGCCTCGGCGGCGGCCGCCGCCTGTTCGGCCAGCCGCCGGGCCTGCTCCGCGCGCAGCAACGCTTCCTCGGCCCTGCGCTGCTTCTCCAGGCGCAGTGCCTCGGCCTCCGCGCGCAGCCGCGCCTCCTCCTCGGCCTGCTTGCGGCGGCGCTCCTCCTCCGCCTTGCGGCGGGCCTCCGCCTCGGCGCGCGCCTTCTCCTCGGCGAGCAGCCGCTGCCGCTCCTCCTCCGCGCGGCGGTGTGCTTCCTCGGCCCGCTGCCGGGCCTCCTCCGCCTGCCGTTCGGCCTCGCGCCGCTGCGCCTCCTCCAGCTCGCGCCGCTTGCGCTCCTCCTCCTCGGCGCGCAGCCGGGCGAGCTGCTCCTGGCGCTCGCGCTCCAGGCGCTCCTCCTCGGCCTTGCGGGCCGCCTCCTCCTCCGCCTTGCGGCGGGCCTCCTCCTCGGCCTTGCGGCGCGCTTCCTCGCGGGCCTGGATCTCGGCTTCGGACAGCGGCAGCACCTGGTCGAGCCGGTGCCGGATCACCGTGGTGACGGCCTCCGGTTCCTGGCCGGCGTCGACCACGAGGTAGCGGCCGGGGTCGGCGGCGGCCAGGGTGAGGAAACCGGTCCGCACGCGCGCGTGGAACTCGGCCGGCTCGGACTCCAGCCGGTCCGGCGCCTCGGTGAAGCGCTCCCGCGCGGTCTCCGGGTCGACGTCGAGCAGCACCGTCAGATGCGGGACCAGCCCGTCGGTGGCCCAGCGGTTGATGCGGGCGATCTCGGTCGGCGACAGATCGCGTCCGGCGCCCTGGTAGGCGACGGAGGAGTCGATGTACCGGTCGGTGATGACGACGGCGCCGCGCTCCAGGGCGGGCCGTACGACGGTGTCGATGTGCTCCGCGCGGTCGGCGGCGTACAGCAGTGCCTCCGCGCGGTGCGAGAGCCCGGCGCTGGAGACGTCCAGCAGGATGGACCGCAGCCGCTTGCCGACCGGTGTCGCCCCGGGCTCGCGGGTGAGGACGACCTCGTGGCCCTTGGCCCGGATCCACTCGGCGAGGGCTTCGGCCTGGGTGGACTTGCCCGAGCCGTCGCCGCCCTCCAGGGCGATGAAGAAGCCGGCCCCGGCGGGCGCCGGTTCGGGGTCGTCGCCGCCGAGAAGCGCGTCGCGCAGATCCTGCCGCAGCGGCACGCCGGAGCGGTCGTCGACCTTGGCCAGCACCAGCGCGGCCACCGGCAGCAGCAGCGCGCCGACCAGCATCAGGGTGAAGGCGGCTCCGCCGTGCGCGAACACGAACCGGCCGTTCTCCAGCCGGTGTGGTCCGATGCCCGCGGCGACCAGCGGGGCGATCACGGCGCCGAGTGCCACGAAGACCCGTACGACGGCGTGCAGGTGCTCGGTCGTACGGGGCCGCCGCTGGTCCTCGGTCTCCTGGTCGAGCAGGGTGTGCCCGGTGTTGGCGGCGAGTCCGGCGCCGACACCGGCCAGCGTCATGATCAGCACCACGCTGGTGACGTCCGGCACCAGTCCGGCGGCCAGCAGCGCCACGCCCGTGAAGGCGAGGGCGAGCGCGAGCAGCCGGCGCCGGGACAGGGTCGGCAGCAGGGCCGGCGCCGTACGGATGCCGACGACGACACCGCCGGTCAGCGCGCCCACCAGCAGGCCGTAGAGCACGGGGCCGCCGCCCAGGTCCTTGGCGTGCAGCACCGACACGGCGACCGCGGCGGCCACGGCGGCGGCGACGGACGCGGAGGCGAGCACCAGCAGCGGCAGAGCGCCGGTGCGGCCCCGGTCGGAGCCTGCGGCGCTCTTCGGGCGGCGCAGCCCCTCCAGCGGCGACCGCGCGCGCGGGTGCGGGTGCCGGGCAGCTCCAGGGAGGCCAGTACGGACAGCGACGCGGCGAACAGTCCGGCCGCGACGTACGAGGCGAGGGCCGCCCGGTGCTCACCGAACCAGTCGATGCCGGTGGCGAGCAGGTTGTTGAGGAGGGCCGCGACGACGAGCGTGACGGCGGCGAGCGGTATCGCCACGAAGCTCGTCCGCAGGGTCAGCCGGCGCAGCGCGTCCATGTGGTCGGGCAGCGGCCGGACGGTCGCGCCCTCCGGGGCGGGGCGGGCAGCAGCGCGGGGGCGGCGCTCTCGCGGGACACCGTCCAGAACCGCTCGGCGACACCGGTCACGAAGGCGGTGACGAGGAGGACGGGAAGCGCGTTTCCGGGCGTCCAGTCGATCCACAGCGGCGCCACGATGAGCAGCGCGACCCGCACTCCGTCCGCGCCGACCATGGTCCAGCGGCGGTCCAGCGGGCCGTCCTGCGAGGTGAGCGACGTGAGCGGGCCGAGGAGTACGGCGCCGAACAGCAGGGTCGCCAGGATGCGCACCCCGAAAACGATCGCCACTGCGAACGCCGCGCCCCGGTAGCCGCCGCCGAAGGACTGCTCGGCGACCGCCGTCTGAAGGGTGAGGAGGACCAGCACCAGAAGGGCGAGGACATCGCCGACCCCGCCCACGAGCTGCGCACTCCACAGCCGTTTCAGCTGCGGTCGGCGCAGCAGGGCGCGGACGGCACGCTCGCGGAGTCCGCGGCAAGCGCGTCGTCGGGGGTTGTTGGTGGGGCCGTTGGCTGCTCGGCTCGCGTCATGCGTTCAGCCTATCGGCCCGCGCCGACAGCCCGGCACGACACGCCTGACATGCACACGCCCCGACACCGAAGTGGTGCCGGGGCGTTCGCATTCCGAACCCCCGGTGAAGATCCGTACGGACCTTTCACCGAGGGCAGGGCGGCTCAGTCGTCCGCGCCGTTCGAGGCGGTCGCCTTCTTGGCCGCCGTCTTCTTCGCGGTCGTGGTCTTCTTCGCCGCGGTCTTCTTCGCGGCAGCCGTCTTCTTCGCCGGGGCCTTCTTGGCCGCCGTCTTCTTGACGGTCTTCTTCGCCGTCTTCTTGGCGGGGCCCTTCGCCCGCTTCTCGGCGAGCAGCTCGAACCCACGCTCCGGGGTGATGTCCTCGACGCTGTCGCCGGAGCGCAGCGTCGCGTTGGTCTCCCCGTCGGTGACGTACGGACCGAAGCGGCCGTCCTTCACCACGACCGGCTTCTCGCTCACCGGGTCGGTGCCCAGCTCCTTCAGCGGCGGCTTGGCCGCGGCCCGACCGCGCTGCTTGGGCTGGGCGTAGATCGCCAGCGCCTCCTCCAGCGTGATCGTGAAGAGCTGCTCCTCGGACTGCAGGGAGCGCGAGTCGGTGCCCTTCTTCAGATACGGCCCGTAGCGGCCGTTCTGCGCGGTGATCTCCTGGCCCTCGGCGTCCGCGCCGACCACGCGCGGCAGCGACATCAGCCGCAGCGCGTCGTCGAGGGTCACCGTGTCCAGGGACATCGACTTGAAGAGGGAGGCCGTGCGCGGCTTGACCGCGTTCTTGCCCGTCTTGGGGGTGCCCTCGGGGAGCACCTCCGTGACGTACGGGCCGTAGCGGCCGGCCTTGGCGACGATCGCGTGCCCCGTCACCGGGTCGGCGCCCAGCTCGAAGTCGCCGCTCGGCTTGGCGAGCAGTTCCTCGGCGAACTCGACGGACAGCTCGTCCGGCGCCAGGTCGTCGGGGATGTCGGCGCGCTGGTGCTCCTCGGTGTCCTTCTCGCCGCGCTCGATGTACGGGCCGTAGCGCCCGACCCGCAGCACGATGCCGTCGCCCACGGGGAACGACGAGACCTCACGCGCGTCGATGGCGCCCAGGTCGGTCACCAGTTCCTTGAGACCGCCGAGGTGGTCCCCGTCGCCGTTGCCCGCCTCGGCCGCGTCGCCGTTGCTCGTTCCCTCGCCGAAGTAGAACCGCTTCAGCCACGGCACGGCACGCGCCTCGCCCCGCGCGATGCGGTCGAGGTCGTCCTCCATCCGCGCGGTGAAGTCGTAGTCGACGAGCCGGCCGAAGTGCTTCTCCAGCAGGTTGACCACGGCGAAGGAGAGGAACGACGGCACCAGGGCCGTGCCCTTCTTGAACACATAACCGCGGTCGAGGATCGTGCCGATGATCGACGCGTACGTCGACGGGCGGCCGATCTCCCGCTCCTCCAGCTCCTTGACCAGCGACGCCTCGGTGTAGCGGGCCGGGGCTTGGTGGCGTGCCCGTCGACCGTGATCTCGTCGGCGGTCAGGGCGTCGCCCTCGGCGACCTGCGGCAGCCTGCGCTCGCGGTCGTCCAGCTCCGCGTTCGGGTCGTCGGCGCCTTCCACGTACGCCTTCAGGAAGCCGTGGAAGGTGATCGTCTTGCCGGAGGCGCTGAACTCGACGTCCCGGCCGTCGGCCGCCGTGCCGCCGATCTTCACGGTGACGGAGTTGCCGGTGGCGTCCTTCATCTGGGAGGCGACGGTCCGCTTCCAGATCAGCTCGTACAGCCTGAACTGGTCGCCGGTCAGCCCGGTCTCGGCGGGCGTACGGAAACGGTCGCCCGAGGGGCGGATCGCCTCGTGCGCCTCCTGCGCGTTCTTCACCTTGCCCGCGTAGGTACGCGGCTGCGGCGGCAGGTAGTCGGCGCCGTACAGCTGTGTGACCTGGGCGCGGGCGGCGGCGACCGCCGTCTCGCTCAGCGTCGTCGAGTCCGTACGCATGTAGGTGATGTAGCCGTTCTCGTACAGCTTCTGGGCGACCTGCATGGTCGCCTTGGCGCCGAAGCCGAGCTTCCTCGACGCTTCCTGCTGCATCGTCGTCGTACGGAACGGGGCGTACGGCGAGCGGCGGTACGGCTTGGACTCGACGGAACGCACGGCGAACCGCGTGTTCTCCAGGGCGGAGGCGAGCGCGCGGGCGTTCGCCTCGTCGAGGTGGAGCGTGTTCGCGCTCTTCAGCCGGCCCAGGGAGTCGAAGTCCCGGCCCTGCGCGACCCGCCTGCCGTCGACGGCCTGGAGGCGGGCGACCAGGGACGACGGGTCGGACGCGTCTCCCGCGCGGCCCGTCGCGAAGGTGCCCGTCAGGTCCCAGTACTCGGCCGAGCGGAACGCGATCCGCTCGCGTTCCCGCTCCACCACGAGGCGGGTGGCGACGGACTGCACACGGCCGGCGGACAGCCGGGGCATGACCTTCTTCCACAGGACCGGCGAGACCTCGTAGCCGTAGAGACGGTCGAGGATACGGCGGGTCTCCTGGGCGTCGACCAGCTTCTGGTTGAGCTCGCGCGGGTTGGCCACGGCCGCGCGGATCGCGTCCTTGGTGATCTCGTGGAAGACCATCCGCTTGACCGGGATCTTCGGCTTGAGCACTTCCTGGAGATGCCAGGCGATGGCCTCGCCCTCGCGGTCCTCATCGGTCGCGAGGAAGAGTTCGTCGGACTCCTTCAGCAGGTCCTTGAGCTTCTTGACCTGGGCCCGCTTGTCCGCGTTGACCACATAGATCGGCTGGAAGTCGTGGTCGACGTCCACACCGAGGCGGCGCACCTCGCCGGTGTACTTCTCCGGCACCTCGGCGGCGCCGTTGGGAAGATCGCGAATGTGCCCGACGCTCGCCTCGACGATGTAGCCGGGGCCGAGGTAGCCCTTGATCGTCTTCGCCTTGGCAGGCGACTCGACGATGACGAGTCGGCGGCCGCCCTTCGCGGTCTCGCTGGTCGGGGACAACTTCGCTCTTCTCTCCGGTCGGCGCTCGGGGTCCCCCGGGCGGTCTCCCCGGGGTCGGTCATGGTGACGCTGCGGAGTGTGACGGTACATCCCGCCCCCGTGTCAAACGGGAAAAGCCCGCAACGGCCACTCGAACGGTAACCCGACTACCACCGTTCCTGCCGCCCGGAGTGTCCAGACTGCGCCCGCACACATGCGGAGCGCGACCTACCGATTACCGGGAGCGGCCAGGGTCAAGCGCCCCTCAGAGGCGGGTGAGACACCATGCGCCGAGGGCCAGGAAGATCATCGCGGCGAGCCCGGCGACGGTGGCCGATGCGACGGGGCTCACACCCTGGGCGACGGGTCGGTGCTGCCGCGCGCGGGTCACGGTCCAGGCCAGCAACCCGCCTCCGAACAGGCAGAACACCATTCCCGAGAAGATCGCCGGTCCGCTCTCCATGGTCGCCCGATGCCCTCTTTCCCGTCCGCTGTGGCCAGCCTTCGGGTGACGCTGCCACGCCCGGGCGGCGGGCAGGCGAAGCGAAGGTGAACGCGAGGGCTACGGCGGCGGAGCGGCGGTCCGCGGAGCGGGCCGGAGGGCCGTTCCGCGGAGATTCCGGATCGTGGGAAAGGGCTGGGAGGCGTCTGTGGCGGGGGTGCGTGATGTGACGTAGGAGACCGGTGGTGAGGTGACGCGTGAGGCTGGTCCGCTGTGAGGCCGACCCACCGCGAGGCCGACCCACCGTGAAGTCGGCCCGCCGTGAAGTCGGCCCACTGTGAGGCCGGCCCACCGCGAAGCCCGAGCCCGTGCGAGGCCGGCCCCCGCGAGGCCCGTGCCCGTGCGACCGTCGCCGCCCGTGTCAGCCGACGGGCTCCAGGAACCCCTGTTCCACGAGCAGCCGGATCTGGGCCGGCGTGCGGTCGCGCAGCAGGACGGGGTCCTCGCCGAGGAGCTGGGCGATGGCGTCCAGGATCCGGCCCGCGCTCATGGTGCCGTCGCAGACGCCCGCGAAGCCCGCACCGATCGTGTCCACCCTGGTGGCGCGGCGCATCCCGCGGTTCTGCCGCAGCACGACGTGCTCCGGGTCCTCGGCGCCGGGCAGCCCGACCTGTTCCTGCACGACCTCGGCGGCCAGCGCGAAGCGCGCCTCGAGGAGCGCCGCGTCGTCGTGCGTCCGCAGATAGTCGAGCCGGTCGAAGTGCGCCCGGACCGTCTCGCCGAGCGGCTGCTCGACCGGGTGCGGCCATTCCTCCACCGTGATCGACGCCGCGGCCGAACCCGACTTGCGCAGGGTGATCCAGCCGAAGCCGACCGCCTTCACCTTGCGCGCCTCGAACTCGTCGAGCCACGCGTCGTACCGCGCCCGGTACTCGGCCTCGTCGCCGCGGTGGTCGCCCGCGTCCCTCAGCCACAGCTCGGCGTACTGGGTGATGTCCTGCACCTCGCGCTGCACGATCCACGCGTCGCAGCCGCGGGGCACCCATGACCTGAGTCTGTCCTGCCAGTCCTCCCCTCGACGTGCTGCCAGTTGGCGAGGAACTGTGCGAACCCGCCCGTGTTCAGACGTTCCCCGCCTCCTGAACGATCGTGCGGCACAGATCGTCCCCGCCCATCCCGCCGTCGCGGTAGGTGAGCCGGGCGCCCGGTGAGATCACGAACGGCGGGTTGGACACGATCAGGTCGTACGTCTCGTCGTCCCGGACCGGCGTGAACAGCGACCCCTCGCGCAGCTCGGCGGCCGGGGCGCCGGAGAGGGCCAGGGTCAGCGCGGTGATGTGCAGCGCGCGCGGGTTCACGTCGGTGGCCGTCACGCGCGTGGCGTGCCGGGCGGCGTGCAGCGCCTGGATGCCGGAGCCGGTCCCGAGATCGAGGGCGGAGGCCACGGGCGTACGGACGGTGATGCCGGCCAGGGTGGTGGACGCGCCGCCGACGCCGAGTACGACGCCCTCGTCGCCGCTGCCGATGCCCCCGGCGCCGCCGACCGCGCATCCGAGGTCGGACACGATGAACCAGTCCTCCCCGCCCGGCCCGCCGTACGGCCGGACGTCCACGGTCGCGGTGAACGCGTCCGCGCCGGCGCGCGTCAGCCACCCGCTCTCCAGGCAGACGTCCACGGGCAGTACGTCGGCCACTCGCGCGTACGGCACGGGCTGCTGCAGCAGGAACAGCCGCACGAGCGCCTCCAACGGTGTGTCTCCGCGGGTGGCCCTCAGGGCGGGCACCGTCTCGCTGCGGGCCAGTGCCGCGTAGGCGGGGGCGCCGAGCAGTTCGAGCAGTCCGTCGGCGGTGAAGGAGGCTCCGAGCAGCGCGTCCCGCAGCCGGGCGGCGGCGTCGGGGCGGTCGGACGAGGGCAGGGGCGGCAGGCTGGCGTCACTCACGCCCTCCATTGTGGCCGCCGCCCCCACCCGGCGCGTCCCCGCGGTCGCTGCCGCCGCGTCAGCCGCCGGCCGTCCCCGCCGGCGCGCTGGCCGTCCGGCAGCTCTCCTGACGGGACATGGCCTCGCCGACCTCGCCCTCCTCCAGCGTGCTGAGGGCGTCGCTGCCGCTCTTGCCGAGCTTGTCCAGCTCGGCGGCGATGTCCTTCAGACCATCGGCGAACTCCGCCTGGTCGTCCGTGTCGAGGCCGTCCACCTGCTTCCGCAGGAGGCGTACGCCGCGGAGATGCCGTTGAGCTCCTTGACCGCGTCGGTCTGCTTCTTCTCCCCGTTGTCGACGTCCGGTGCCCCGGCCTGGCTCACGGCGGCGCCGATCGCCTTGTAGGCGTCGGACATGTCCTGGAAGGCCTTCGAGTCGGCCTTCTGGACCTCTTCCGGCGTGCTGCTGTCCGAGGTCTCCTTCTGGATCGCGGCGTTGGCCGATTTGATCTTCGCGGCCTGCGGCTGCACCGCGTCGCAGACCTGCTTCGCCCAGGCGTCCAGCTTCTCGTTGTTGTCGTCGCCGCCGCATCCCGTCAGCGCCAGTACCAGTACCGCACCGCCGGACAGTGCGACCGCGAGCTTCTTGTTCACCGGATTGGTCCCTTCCATGGCCTTCGGCCCCGGAACATACACGCCAGATGGCCTACACCCACTCGCCGAACGTCCGGTAAGACCATTTTTGAAGCCATTTGCACCAGGCGAGAGAAGGCTCACGGCGCGGTACCGCGCGCGAGGAGGGGCGGGCGGCGCGTCAATACGCGCCGCCCGCCCACACCTTGATCCGGTGTCCGCCGCCGGCCGCTAGGAAACCACCGCCGCACCGGCCGACTTGGGCTTCGGTTCGGAGTTGTCCCCGTCCTCCACCGCGATACCGCGCCGCTTGGACACGTAGACCGCGACGACGATGACGAGCAGCGCCAGGACCGCGATGAGCACCCGCATCCCGACGCTCCTGTCCGCGCCGTAGGAGAACTTGATGACCGCGGGCGCGATGAGCAGCGCCACCAGGTTCATCACCTTCAGCAGGGGTTGATCGCGGGTCCTGCGGTGTCCTTGAAGGGGTCGCCGACGGTGTCGCCGATGACGGTGGCCTCATGGGCCTCGCTGCCCTTGCCGCCGTGATGGCCGTCCTCCACGAGCTTCTTCGCGTTGTCCCACGCGCCACCGGAGTTGGCGAGGAACACCGCCATCAGGGTGCCCGCGCCGATCGCGCCCGCGAGGAACGCGCCCAGGGGCCCACGCCGAGCGTGAACCCGATGAAGATGGGCGCCATCACGGCGAGCAGACCGGGCGTGGCGAGCTCGCGCAGGGCGTCCTTGGTACAGATGTCGACGACCTTGCCGTACTCCGGCTCCTCGCTGTAGTCCATGATCCCGGGCTTCTCGCGGAACTGCCGCCGCACTTCGAGGACGACCGAGCCCGCCGACCGCGACACCGCGCTGATCGCCAGCCCCGAGAAGAGGAAGACGACCGCCGCGCCGGCGATCAGGCCGACGAGGTTGTTGGGCTGGGAGATGTCCATCATCAGGCTCATCGGCGCGCCCTCGCCGCTGAGCTTCTCGCCCACGTCTCTCGCGCCGGTGGTGATGGCGTCGCGGTACGAGCCGAACAGCGCGGCCGCCGCCAGTACGGCCGTGGCGATCGCGATGCCCTTGGTGATGGCCTTGGTGGTGTTGCCGACCGCGTCCAGGTCGGTGAGCACCTGGGCGCCCGCGCCCTCGACGTCGCCGGACATCTCGGCGATGCCCTGCGCGTTGTCGGAGACCGGGCCGAAGGTGTCCATCGCGACGATCACACCGACCGTGGTGAGCAGTCCGGTGCCGGCCAGTGCCACCGCGAACAGCGCCAGCATGATCGACGTACCGCCGAGCAGGAACGCCCCGTACACGCCGAGGCCGATCAACAGGGCGGTGTAGACGGCCGATTCGAGACCGAGGGAGACACCGGACAGGACGACGGTGGCCGGGCCGGTGAGCGAGGTCTTGCCGATGTCCCGCACGGGACGCCGGGTGGTCTCGGTGAAGTAGCCGGTGAGCTGCTGGATGAGGGCGGCGAGCACGATGCCGATGGCCACCGCGACGAGCGCGAGGACCCGCGGGTCGCCGTCCCTGCCGAGGATCGCCTCGTCGGTGACGCCGTCGAGACCGGCGTAGGACGACGGCAGATAGACGTACACGGCGATCGCGACCAGGACGAGCGAGATCAGCGCGGAGATGAAGAATCCCCGGTTGATCGCGCTCATGCCGCTGCGGTCGGTGCGCCGCGGGGCCACCGCGAAGATACCGGCCATCGCGGTGATGACACCGATGGCGGGCACCAGCAGCGGGAAGGCGAGTCCGGCGTCGCCGAACGCCGCCGAGCCGAGGATCAGCGCGGCCACCAGGGTCACGGCGTACGACTCGAACAGGTCGGCCGCCATGCCGGCGCAGTCGCCGACGTTGTCGCCCACGTTGTCGGCGATGGTCGCGGCATTGCGCGGATCGTCCTCCGGAATGCCCTGTTCGACCTTGCCGACCAGGTCGGCGCCGACGTCGGCGGCCTTGGTGAAGATGCCGCCGCCGACCCGCATGAACATCGCGATCAGGGCGGCCCCGAGGCCGAACCCCTCGAGCACCTTCGGGGCGTCGGCCGCGTACACCAGCACCACACAGGAGGCGCCCAGCAGGCCGAGGCCGACGGTGAACATGCCGACGACGCCGCCCGTACGGAAAGCGATCTTCATCGCTTTGTGCGAGACGGCGGTGAGATCCTTTTCCGGCTCTCCCGCCGCCGGGGTCGCTTCACGCGCCGCCGCCGCGACCCGCACATTACTGCGTACGGCGAGCCACATACCGATATAACCGGTGGCCGCCGAGAACGCCGCTCCGATCAAGAAGAACACCGACCGCCCGGCACGCTGATTCCAGTCGTCCGCGGGCAGCAGCATGAGCAGGAAGAACACGATCACGGCGAATACGCCGAGGGTGCGCAACTGGCGGGCCAGATAGGCGTTCGCGCCCTCCTGGACCGCTGCCGCGATCTTCTTCATGCCGTCGGTGCCCTCGCCGGCCGCGAGAACCTGGCGCACCAGGACTCCCGCGACCGCCAGCGCCGCCAGCGCCACGACACCGATGGCCACCACGAGCAGGCGGTTCTCATCGGTCAGCACGGCGGCCGCGAGGGTGTGGGTTGTCCCGACTCTTGTGCGATGGAAAGCCCCGCCATTCGTCCTCCTTGACGCTTGGGCTGAGCTCAAGATGTGGACGGGATTGTAGGTACCGGAACCTGATCAAAACAGAGTGCGCGAAATGTAAATGTCATGGAAGCACTCATCCATAATGATCGCCGGGCGTCCGGCGGCCGGAATCGGTAATGCCTTTGAAGCATTCACGTGATCGCATTTCCATGGCGCGGCTCCGGTCGTGAACGAATTCACGCGATCAACCGCTCGAGACCACTGTAAGCGCGGGCACCGGGACCCGCACATGACGAAGGGCCCCACGAGGGGCCCTTCGGAAAAACGTCGCCGTCCGGGTGAACGGGTCAGTCGCGGTCAGTCGCGTTCAGCCGCTGGTCAGTCGAGGAGACCGGCCGGCGGCACGACGGGCCATCTCATGCGGATCGATCCGCCGCTCTCGCCCGCGCTGACCTCGACGTCGTCGACGAGTCCGCTGATGACAGCGAGGCCCATCTCGTCCTCCTCGGTCTCCGTGTCGGTGTCGCCCGGCGGGTCACCGGGTGCCCGGCGGCCGGAAGCGGCGTGCGGCGCCTCGTCGCCGACCTCGATGGAGAACTGCTTCTCCTCCTCGATCAGCAGCACCTTCACGGGTGCCGAGATTCCGCCGTTCTGATGCAGTCCCACGGCGCGGGAGCACGCCTCGCCGACGGCGAGGCGGACCTCGTCGAGGACGGCCTCGTCCACTCCGGCCCTGCGCGCCACCGCCGCCGCCACGAGCCGGGCGGTCCTGACGTGCTCGGGCAGCGCGCTGAAGCGAAGTTCGACGGTGGCCATGCATCCCCCTCGCGACTACGGGCGTGCGGTGGAACGGCCGGGCCGCCGAAGGCCCGGCCCTCCTCGTTCTCACTTCCGCCGCCCCGGGCGCGGTGGCCCGGGGCGGCGGGGTGGTCAGTCGGTCGCCGCCACCGCTTCCTCGACCGAGGTGTGGATCGGGAACACCTTGGTGAGGCCGGTGATACGGAAGATCTTGAGAATACGCTCCTGGTTGCAGACCAGTCGCAGTGAGCCCTCATGGGCACGGACGCGCTTCAGGCCGCCGACCAGCACGCCGAGTCCGGTGGAGTCGAGGAAGTCCACGCCCTCCATGTCGACGACAAGGTGGAAACTGCCGTCGTTCACCAGCTCGACCAACTGCTCGCGCAGCTTGGGCGCGGTATATACGTCGATTTCGCCACCGACCCTGACGATCGTGCGATCGCCCATGGTCTCGGTCGACAGGGACAGGTCCACGGATCCTCCAGCACCTAGCTATCGAGCGGTCGCCCTTGGGGCACTCGGCTCAGCCCCCGGGGCGCTTCGCCAGCCGCGATGGCATTCAATCACTTACCGGCAGGCGTGCACGACGCCTTGGCTCCATTGTCCGTCACGCCGGTGACACACTCGGTGCCAATGGCCAAGAATCACCGATCCGACCGACCCCCGGTGGACCGCCCGTTCGGACCCTCCCCGGGCACGGTCCTGGGCCGGCTCGCGTCCGGACCGGGCCGGGCTTCGCGCATCACTCATACGGAGCACTTGCCCCCGCGCGAGGGCCTCCATGCCGTCTGGCCTGACCGGATCCGCCCGGAGGTCCTCGCCGCCGTGCGGGCAGCGGGGATCGAACACCCCTGGGCCCACCAGGCACGCGCCGCCGAGCACGCGCTGGACGGCGAGTCCGTGGTCGTCGCCACCGGCACCGCGTCCGGCAAGTCCCTGGCGTATCTGCTGCCGGTCCTGTCCGCACTCCTGGACGGCTCCGAGGCCCCGAACGGCCGCGGCGCGACCGCCCTCTACCTCGCCCCGACGAAGGCCCTGGCGGCGGACCAGTGCCGGTCCGTGAAGGAACTTTCACAACCACTGGGCCATTCGGTGCGCGCGGCCGTCCACGACGGCGACACTCCGTTCGAGGAACGAGAGTGGATCCGTCAGTACGCCAACTACGTCCTCACCAACCCGGACATGCTGCACCGGGGCCTCCTCCCGGCCCACCCCGCTGGTCCTCCTTCCTCAAATCGCTGAAGTACGTCGTCGTCGACGAGTGCCACACCTACCGGGGCGTGTTCGGCTCCCACGTCGCCCAGGTGCTGCGCCGGCTGCGGCGGCTGTGTGCCCGCTACGGCGCCTCACCCGTGTTCCTGCTGGCCTCCGCGACCGCAGCCGACCCCGCGGTCGCCGCCCGCCGCCTGACCGGTCTGCCGGTGGTGGAGGTCGCTGACGACGCCTCACCGCGCGGTGAACTGGTGTTCGCCCTCTGGGAACCGCCGCTGACGGAACTGCACGGCGAGAAGGGCGCGCCGGTCCGCCGCACGGCCACCGCCGAGGCCGCCGACCTGCTGACCGACCTCACCGTGCAGGGCGTCCGCTCGGTCACCTTCGTACGCTCCCGGCGCGGCGCGGAGCTGATCTCCGTGATCGCCCAGGAACGCCTCGGCGAGGTCGACCGCTCACTGGCCCGGCGTGTCGCGGCGTACCGGGGCGGCTATCTCCCCGAGGAGCGCCGCGCCCTGGAACGCGCCCTGCACTCCGGCGAACTCCTCGGCCTCGCCGCGACGAACGCCCTCGAACTGGGCGTGGACATCTCCGGTCTGGACGCCGTGGTGATCGCCGGCTATCCGGGCACCCGCGCCTCGCTGTGGCAGCAGGCCGGGCGCGCGGGACGGTCCGGGCAAGGTGCCCTCGCCGTCCTGGTCGCCCGCGACGACCCCTGGACACCTTCCTCGTCCACCACCCCGAGGCCCTCTTCGACCAGCCCGTGGAATCCACCGTCCTCGACCCCGACAACCCGTATGTGCTCGCCCCGCACCTGTGTGCGGCGGCCGAGGAACTGCCGCTGACCGAGGAGGACCTGGCCCTGTTCGGCCCGGCCACCGAGGAACTGCTTCCGCAGCTGGAGGCCGCGAAGCTGCTGCGCCGGCGGACGAGGGCCTGGCACTGGACCCGCCGGGAGCGGGCCGCCGACCTGACCGACATCCGGGGACAGGGCGGCCGGCCGGTCCAGGTCGTCGAGGCCGGTACCGGCAGGCTGCTCGGCACGGTCGACGCGGGCGCCGCGCACACGAGCGTCCACGAGGGCGCCGTCCATCTGCACCAGGGCCAGACGTATCTCGTCCGCTCCCTCGACCTGGAGGACTCCGTGGCCCTGGTCGAGCGGGCGACGCCGACCTACACGACGGTGGCCAGGGACACGACGTCGATCTCCGTGCTGGGGACGGACACCGAGATCCCGTGGGGCGACGGACGCCTGTGCTACGGCTCCGTCGAGGTCACCAACCAGGTGGTCTCCTTCCTGCGCCGGCGGGTCATCACCGGCGAAGTGCTGGGCGAGACGAAACTCGACCTCCTCCTCGTACGCTGCGCACCCGCGCGGTGTGGTGGACGGTCACCGAGGACCAGCTGGACCGGGCCCGGATCAACCCGGAGATCCTCGGCGGCGCCCTGCACGCCGCCGAGCACGCCTCGATCGGCATGCTGCCGCTCTTCGCGACCTGCGACCGCTGGGACATCGGCGGTGTCTCCGTCCCGCTGCATCCCGACACGCTGCTGCCCACGGTCTTCGTCTACGACGGCCATCCGGGCGGCGCGGGCTTCGCGGAACGGGCCTTCCACACCGCCCGGGCCTGGCTCACCGCCACCCGCCAGGCCATCGCCTCCTGCGAGTGCGACGCCGGCTGCCCTTCCTGCATCCAGTCCCCAAGTGCGGCAACGGCAACGACCCTCTGCACAAGCGGGGCGCCGTACGCCTCCTCACGGTGCTGCTGGAGGGGGCACCGGTGGAGAAGCCGGGGGCGAGGAAGGTACGGAGGGCGGGGCGGCGGAGGGCGGGGCAGCGGAAGCCGGGGCAGCGGGGGTGCCGAGGGGTAGCCGTGCCGGGCCGAGTCGGGTTCTGTCACATTCCGGTCGTCCGTTCGGGGGGCGGCCGCGCGGCTTCCGGTGCGTGCTCCGGGGATCCTTTAAGCCGTGGGCCGGGAGGAGTGCCATGCGCTGGGCCTCGTACCGGATGTACTCGGCTCGGGGTCCGGTGCGGCGAATGGGGCGCCTCCCATGCCCTTGAGGCAGCTGGGGAGCGTGCGTGGCGCCGTGCGGCAGGCGGGAAGGTGACGACAGGGCCCAGGGCACCCCGGCCGGATCCGGCACCGGCATGTTCTCCCCGGCCGTCGGCGAAACCGGCACCTGGTCCCCGGCCGTCGGGGAGCCGAAACCGCGGGCGGAGGTCCCGCGGGTCCCGCACGGGCCCTGATCTCCGCCGCGAACGGTGCCCGGCCCGACGCCACCGACACGTCCGACACCTCCCCGGTGACCTCACACCGCAGGAGCCGCGTGTCCTGTGCCCGCGCCACCCGGTCCGCATGCCCGCAGGCCGCCGTACCGCCCTCCGCCCAGTGGTCCGCCGCCGCGAGCGCGGCCAGATCCGCGCCCCTGCCGCCCGGTGCCGGATCACGACGGCCTGCCCCAGGGCGAGGACGACGCCGGACACCACACAGAGCACGGCGATCGCCCCGACGCTCCAGACGGTCACCGACCCGCGGTCGGAGGGCAGGGCCCGCCGTCTGCGGCGTGCCGCCCACCGTTGCCGGCACCGGGTCCTCACGTCCTCACCTCCACCGTCTCCTCGGCCGCGGCGACGGCCTCCTCCCGCAGTTCGAAGGGCAGTCCGCGCAGCACCGGCGGCCTGGCCTCCACGACCACCCGGACCTGCCCGGCCTCCCGGCTCACCGTGATCTTCGCGCCGGGGGTGCCGCCTCGCGGGCCACCTGGACGACACGGTCGGCGGGATCCTGCCGGGCCGCCGCTCGAGCCCCGCGCGGGCCGCGTCCACGCATCGGATCTGCGCGGCCACCACCAGCAGACCCCAGACCAGCGCCATCGCGAACATCACCAGCACGGGCAACACCATGGCCGACTCCGCTGTCACGAACCCGCGGTCGGCACGCCGCTCACATCCGGCCATCGAGTGCCTGCTGCACGATGTTCCGCAGCGCCGTGCTGACCGGTCCGCTGGTGACCACCTTGTAGAGCACCACGGAGAACGCCACCGCCGCCACGATGCCCATCGCGTACTCCGAGGTCACCATTCCGGCGTCCCTCCGTGCCGTACGCGCCCTGCACACCAGGGCACGCAGTCGTGCCCGTACCGCCTGATACATCTCAACCCCCGTATGGAGTAGTCGTCTCGATCTTGTGGATGCGGCCGGAGCCGCAGGTCGTCCCCGCTCAGGGACCGCTCAAGGGCCGCTCAGGGGCCGCTCAGGGACCGCTCAGGGGCCACTTCCTCCCAGAACCCCGCCGGCGAGCCCGATCACCACGGGCAGCACGCCGACCGCGATGAAAGCGGGCAGGAAGCACAGCCCGACCGGCGCGCTGACCATGACGGCCGCCCGCCTGGCGCGTGCCGTCGCCGCCCGGGTCCACTCGGCGCGGGCGTCGGCGGCGAGCCGGGCCACGGGAACGGCCAGGGGAGCCCGGAAACATCGGCGCGTTCCAGCAGCCGGGCCAGGGGTCCGGCGCCCGGCACCGACGCCAGCCGACGCCATGCCGCGGCCGGTTCACCGCCGAGCCGTACCTCCGCCGCGCCCCGCGCCAGAGCCTCCCCGACGGGTCCGCCCAGGGTCTCTCCGACGGCCTGCGCGGCGGGTACGGGTCCTGCTCCGGCCGCGATGCAGGCGGAGAGCAGGTCGGCGGCGAGCGGCAGCTGCCGTTCCGCCCCGGCGGTGTCCGTCCCCTGCGGGTGGGGAGCGGCAGCCGTCTGCCGCTGTCGCCACCACCACAGTCCGGCGGCAACAGCCGGGCCCACCGCCGTTCCGACGAGTCCGCCGACCAGCACCCACCCGGCGCCCGCCACACCCGCGTACGGCAGCCAGCGCCGCGCGCCGCGCAGCAGCGGCAGGTGTGCGGCGGCCGCCGGGCGTTCCAGGGCCAGCACCTCGGCCGCTCGCCGCCGCGCTCTGCGCTCGCGCCGCGTCCGGCTCCACCATCCGGCCAGCAGGGCGAGCGCGGACACCGTCCCCACCACCACCCCCAGCCTGTGGACAACGTCCCCGCTCATTCCCGCGTCCCCTTCTCCGCGCCTCGCATGATCCACAGCGCCCACCAGAGCCCCAGGCCCTCCAGCACCGCGCCGGCCGCCAGACAGACCAGTCCCGACGGTGTGTGCAGCAGGATGTGCAGCGGGTCGGCGCCGAGCGCCGCACCGAGAGCGAGGCCCACGACCGGGAGCCCCGCGAGCAGGACCGCCGTCGCGCGGGCGCCGGCCAGCTGGGCGCGCAGGTCGGCCCGCTGGTCGCGTTCGGCCCGCAGCGCCGCTTCCAGCCGGTCGAGCCCGGCCGCGAGCCCGGCCCCTGGTCCACCGCCACCCGCCAGCAGGCGGCGAGTCCCCGCAGCCCTTCGGCCCCCGGCTGCCGTGACGCCTGCGCGAGCGCGTCGGGCACGTCCCCGCCGAATCGCGCGGCCGCCAGTACCGCCGCCTGCAGCTCGCCGAGCCCGCCGGAGTCGCGTGCGGCCGGCAGCAGTGCCTCGCCCGGCTGGCGCCCGGCGCGCACCTCCCCGGCGAGCGCGCCGCACAGCGCGATCACCGCGTCGCCACGTCCTTCCCCGGCCCGGCGCTCAGCGGCGGCTCGTCGCACCCGCCGCAGCAGGGGCACCCCGGCCGCTCCCGCGGCGATCGGCAGCACCGAAGCGCCCAGCACCGCCAGCAGCACTCCGGCGGCCAACGACCACCACTCGGCCCGCAGCCGTCCGCGGATTCCTTCCCACGCGCGGGTCACCCCGGTCCAACCCGGCGGTCCGCCGCCCGCCGCGTTACCGGCGGCCAGCAGCAGCCTGGCCCGCCGGGCGCCGGCGTGCCCACCGCCCAGCAGCCAGGCCGCGGTCCCCAGGCAGGCCACGGCAGTGCCCGTCGACACCTCGGTCGCCCCGGTCACCGCCCGGCCCCTCGCCCGGTCCGTCGGCGTTCGCGTTCCGCAGCAGTTCCCGCAGCTGCTGCCAGCCCCGCTCCTTGGTGAAGGCTCCCGGGCCCCACCGCAGCGCCGGTACCGTCAGCACCAGCCCCGACGGATCCCGTTCCAGCACGTGCACCTCCGCGATCCGCCGCTGTCCGCTCCGGTCGCGTACGAGATGGAGGACCACCGAGACGGCGGCGGCCAGCTGGCTGTGCAGCGCGTACCGGTCGAGTCCGGCGGCCGTACCGAGCGCCTCCAGCCTGGCCGGTACGTCGGTGGCGGCGTTGGCGTGGACCGTGCCCGAGCCGTCGTGGCCCGTGTTGAGGGCGGCGAGCAGATGGACCACCTCGGGGCCGCGCACCTCGCCCACGACCAGCCGGTCGGGCCGCATCCGCAGCGCCTGGCGCACCAGGTCCTCGAGGGTGACGAGGCCCGCGCCCTCCTGGTTGGCGGGCCGGGTCTCCAGGCGTACGACGTGCGGATGATCGGGCCGCAGCTCCGCCGAGTCCTCGGCCAGGACGATGCGCTCGTCCGGCCGGACCAGTCCCAGGAGCGCGCTCAGCAGGGTCGTCTTCCCGCTGCCGGTTCCCCGCTGACGAGGAACGACAGTCTCGCGTCCAGCAGTGCCCGCAGGACGAGGTCCCCGCCGGGCGGGACCGTCCCGGCCGCCACCAGTTCGTCGAGCGTGAAGGCGCGAGGCCGCACCACCCGCAGCGACAGGCAGGAGGAACCGACCGCCACCGGCCTCAGTACGGCGTGGAGCCGGGCCCCGTCGGGCAGCCGGGCGTCGACCCAGGGCCGGGCGTCGTCCAGGCGCCGGCCGGCCACGGCGGCGAGCCGTTGGGCGAGACGCCGGACGGCCGGCTCGTCGGGAAAGGACACGTCGGTCAGTTCCAGTCCTCCGCCCCGGTCCACCCAGACCCGGTCCGGCGCCGAGACCAGCACGTCGGTCACCGAGGGGTCGGACAGGAGCCGTTCCAGCGGGCCGCTGCCCACCAGTTCGGAGCGCAACTGCTCGGCCGCTCCGAGCACTTCGGCGTCTCCGAGCACCCGTCCCTGGTCCCGCAGTGCCTGCGCCACCCGCGCGGGCGTCGGTTCGGCCCCGCTGTCGGCCAGCCACCGCCGTACCCCGTCGAGCAGTCCGGGAGGCATCGCCGCTCCGGTCACCGCGCTCCTCATGCCGTCCTCGCCTCCACCAGCGCCCGCTCCCAGAACTCCTTGCAGAAACGCGCCAGCGGGCCCCGTCCCGATGCCCCGGGCGGCCGCCCCGCCTCGTGCGGGCGTTGCAGCGCTGGCTCGACGGGCACGTCTCCCGCGAGGGGCAGCCCGAGCAGCCGGGCCACCTCCCGGTCGTCCAGTCCCGGCGCGTACGGCCCTCGTACCGCCACCCGCAGATCACGCAGGACCATGCCGACGGCGGAGGCGACGCGGCCCGCCGCCGCGACGGCGCGCAGTTCGGCGGGGACCACGAGGAGCCCGAGGTCGAGCTGGGCGAGGACCTCGGCGACCCCGTCGTCGACGCGGCGCGGCAGGTCGACCACGACGATGCCGCCCCCGCGCCGTGCGGCCGCGAGCACCGCGCGTACGGCACGGGGCGGTACGGCGAGACAGTCGCCGCGGTCCCAGCTGAGCACCCGCAGCGAGTGCAGCTCCGGCAGGGACTCCTCGAGGGCGCCGCCGCCGACCCTGCCGTGTGACGCCGCGAAGGCCGGCCAGCGCAGCCCCTTGGCGGTCTCCTCCGAGAGCCACGTCGAGTCCGCCGCCCAGGGGTCGGCGTCCACGAGGAGGGTGCGCAGCCCTTCACGCGCGGAGGTGACGGCGAGGGCGCACGCGAGGGTGGACGCCCCGGCGCCGCCCCGGCCGCCGATGACGCCGACGGTCAGGGCCGGCCGTCCGACGCCTTCGGCGACGTCGGCGATGCGGTCGACCAGCCACTGCTCGCCGTCGGGCAGCATCAGTACATGGTCGGCGCCGATCTCGACGGCCCGCCGCCAGACTCCGGAGTCGTCCTGGTCCCGGCCGACCAGCACGACTCCCGGTCGGCGCGCCGCTCCGCGCACCCGTCGCGCGGCGTCGTCCCCGACCAGGACGAGCGGTGCGGCCTCCCAGCCGCCTCTCGGTTCCGGCACCGTGTGATGGACCTCCGGCGTGGCGCCGGCCGCGGCGCACAGGCGCAGCAGGTCGTCGAGGAGGCCGGCGTCCTCGGTGACGATCAGCGGTGCGCCCGGCCTGCCTCCTCCGGTGGCCGGCGGTGGATCGTGGGCGATGGTTCCGGACATGTTCGTCCCCCTTTGCTGCATCTTTCGCGCGGCTTCCGTGGCCCCGCGATTCCCAGTCGTGCGAAGGGCCGGCAAGCGGCCTCGCTTTGAAACGGCCGACGGAAACCGGCCATACGCGCCCGGCAAAACGGAATCGGATGTGAAGTCGCGGCGAGCGGGTGCGTGGGAATCACGGTGCAGGGATCCGGAAAAACATGTGGATCTTGGTCGATATCTGTGGACGCCTCATCGGCTGTGAATATCGCGGTCACCCGAACCGGTGAGTCCCGCACACCTCTCGTGCGACTGCCGCAGAGCAGTCCGACAGCTACCGAGGGTAATCAGTTCATGCCCATGACAAGCAGCTCGTCGCATGGCGCCGACGGAAGGAGCGAGGAGCGGGGAGGACGACCAAAACGCGTCCGGACATGCGACGACCCCCGCCGGGGGGGAGAGCGGGGGTCGTCTCCACGGCCGACTCGGGGGGGGGAGGAGCCGGACCGGGTTAGACACGGTCGCGAACGATCCGTGACTTCCATGGTGTACCCGAGAGCCCTCTCAGGCAAACCCACACGCCCCACCTTACGCCGAATGGGCTGCGCCTATGCTCAGGGACGTGGAAAACCACTCGATGCCCCGCACAGCCGCCTTCTTTGACCTGGACAAGACGGTCATTGCGAAGTCGAGCACGCTCACGTTCTCCAAGTCGTTCTATCAAGGCGGCCTGATCAACCGCAGGGCGGTCCTGCGTACGGCGTACTCCCAGTTCGTGTTCCTGGCCGGCGGCGCGGATCACGACCAGATGGAGCGGATGCGCAAGTACCTGTCCGCACTCTGCCGCGGCTGGAACGTCCAGCAGGTCAAGGAGATCGTCGCCGAGACCCTGCACGATCTGATCGACCCGATCATCTACGACGAGGCAGCCACCCTCATCGAGCAGCACCACACCGCGGGACGCGACGTCGTGATCGTGTCCACCTCGGGCGCCGAGGTGGTCGAGCCGATCGGCGAACTGCTCGGCGCGGACCGGGTCGTGGCCACCCGTATGGTCGTGGGCGACGACGGGTGCTTCACCGGCGAGGTGGAGTACTACGCGTACGGCCCGACCAAGGCCGAGGCCGTCCGGGAGCTGGCCGAGTCGGAGGGCTACGACCTGGCCCGCTGCTACGCCTACAGCGACTCGGTGACCGATGTCCCGATGCTGGAGTCCGTGGGCCACCCGCATGCCGTGAACCCCGATCGCGCGCTGCGCCGGGAAGCCGTCGCGCGGGAGTGGCCGATCCTCGACTTCCACCGGCCGGTGCGGCTCAAGCAGCGCTTCCCCGCGTTCTCGGTACCGCCGCGCCCCGCCCTGGTCGCGGCGGCCGCGCTGGGCGCCGCGGCGGCCACCGCGGGACTCGTCTGGTACGCGAGCCGGCGCCGCGCGACAGCCGCCTGACCGCCTCCCGCACGGGAGGGCGCCGGCGATCATGGGACCCGTCGGCGCACCGGCGATCACCGGTCCATCCCGCGCGGGCGCACCGGCGATCACGGGTCACGTACGCCGTAGCGGCGCCCGCTGGGGTGTGTTTGAACCCAAAAGTAAAGAACGGGAGCCAGGACTTCCGCTTCCCTGGAACCCGGAGTACAAAGGAGTTGACGGCCCGCGAGACCAAGGGACATCCGAGAGGATCACCTTCGCAACGCATTTGGCCCCACGGACCGAGCATGCACACCGGGCACCCACGCGACGTCGACCCGTCGATTACGGGCCAGCCGCACCAGGCCACGGGCGAAGTTCCCGGCCTGATGGGCATATATCGAGGACGCCTGGTAACCGGGTGGACATGCCAGCGGCGGTACGAGTATTCGTACCGCCGCATCTCTGCGCGGCCCTCGCCGCGCCTTCTTACGCCGCCCCGCGCTGAAGCGCCTCGCACACCGCCGTCGACTCGCGTGCGCCGAGTTCGATCGCGCGCCCGCAGTGGGTGATCCAGGCGGCCACACCCTCGGAGGTGCCGGAGACATAGCCCTCCAGGGCCTTCATGTACGCCTCCCGGCCCAGTTCGGCGTGTCCGACCTCGGCGGGGCAGACCGACTTGGGGTCGAGGCCGCTGCCGATCAGGACGATACGTTCGGCCGTCCGCGCCACCAGGCCGTTGTGCGAGGTGAAAGGACGGAGCGCCAGCAGCTCGCCGTGTACGACGGCGGCCGTCACCAGCGCCGGGGCGGAACCGCCCGCGATGATCAGCTCGGACAGCCCGTCCAGTCGGCCGTGCGCTTCCGCCGCACTCGGCAGACCGAGCCCGATCAGGGGCTCGTCGACCGGCTCGCCCTCCTGCCGGGGCCGTCCGACCTGCTCGGTCCTGCCGGCCGCCGCGACCAGGTGCAGCCTCGCCAGCACCCGCAGTGGCGACTGCCGCCAGATGGACAGCAACTGGCCCGCCTCGGCGGTCAGCCGCAGCGCCGCACCCACCGTGCGCGCCTCGTCGTCGCCGCTGAAGTCGGTGCGCCGCCGTACCTCTTCCAGGGCCCAGTCGGCCCCCGACAGGGCGGCCGAGCCCCGGGCGCCGCGCAGCGCCGCCTCGGAGGTGATCTCGTTGCTGCGCCGCCGCATGACCCGGTGTCCGTAGACCCGGTCCACGGCCTTGCGCACGGACTCCACGGAGCCGGCCACCGCGGGCAGGGAGCCCAGGGCCGCGAGGGGTCGGCGGACGCGCCTGTCGTACTCATGAGTACGACCCTACGCACCCCACCGCCCGCCCCACGATGGAGTGGTCTTCTTCACGCCCGACTGCCACACACAGCCACCATTCCATTACGCTTGGTGAACATGAAAACTGCTTTCGTGGGGAAGGGCGGCAGCGGCAAGACGACCCTGTCCTCCCTGTTCATCCGCCACCTCGCGACGACCGGCGCCCCGGTCGTCGCGGTCGACGCCGACATCAATCAGCATCTCGGGGCCGCGCTGGGCCTGGACGAGGCGGAAGCGGCCGCGCTGCCCGCGATGGGCGAGCACCTGCCGCTGATCAAGGACTATCTGCGTGGCACCAACGCGCGCATCGCGTCCGCCGAGACGATGATCAAGACCACGCCGCCCGGAGAGGGCTCCCGGCTGCTGCGGGTGCGCGAGGACAATCCGGTCTACGACGCCTGCGCCCGGCCGGTGGAACTCGACGGCGGGGCCGTCCGTTTGATGGTCACCGGCCCCTTCTCCGACGCCGACCTGGGGGTCGCCTGCTACCACTCCAAGACCGGAGCGGTGGAGCTGTGTCTGAACCACCTGGTGGACGGCCCCGGTGAGTACGTCGTGGTCGACATGACGGCCGGCTCGGACTCGTTCGCCTCCGGCATGTTCACCCGCTTCGACATCACGTTCCTCGTGGCCGAGCCGACCCGGAAGGGGTCTCCGTCTATCGCCAGTACAAGGAGTACGCCCGTGACTTCGGCGTCACCCTGAAGGTCATCGGCAACAAGGTGCAGGGCCCGGACGACCTCGACTTCCTGCGCGCGGAGGTCGGGGAGGACCTGCTGGTGACGGTGGGGCACTCGGACTGGGTCCGGGCCATGGAGAAGGGCCGGCCGCCCCGGTTCGACCTCCTGGAGGAATCCAACCGGCACGCACTGCGCCTGCTGCACGCGGCGGCCGACGCGACGTACGCGTCGCGCGACCGTGAGCGTTACACCCGCCAGATGGCGCACTTCCATCTGAAGAACGCCCGGTCGTGGGGCGACGAGCGCACCGGGGCCGATCTGTCGGCCCAGATCGACCCCGGCTTCGTGCTCGGCGAGGACGTCACGGCGTCCGCCTGACGCTCACCGCTTCTCCGCGGGGGCGCCGGGCACCCCTTGGGGGCCGGGGCGGGTCCGCCGGACAGGAAGGACGCCCAGTCCTTCTTCGGCGCCTCGCCGACGTTCAGCGTGCGCAGTTTCGCCAGCGTCTCGGGGTCCTGGGCGTCCAGCCAGTCCGCGAGCCCGCGGAAGGAGACACAGCGCACGTCGGACTTGTTGCACACCTCCTGGACGACCTCCTCGACGGCCCGCATGTAGGTGCCGCCGTTCCAGGACTCGAAGTGATTGCCGATGATCAGCGGCGCTCTGTTGCCGTCGTAGGCCCGTTCGAAGCCCTGGAGGAGGCTGTCCCGCATCTGGTCGCCCCACATCTCGTGCTTGGCGGGGTCGCCCTGGGTGGTGGTGCCGGACTGGTTGACCATGAAGTTGTAGTCCATGGTCAGCTGCTCGAAGGAGTGCCCGGGGAAGGGGACGAGCTGCATCGACAGGTCCCACAGCCCCTCCTTCTTCTTCGGCCACACCTGGTCGTTGACGCCGCTGGTGTCATAGCGGAAGCCGAGGTCGCGGGCGGCCCTCATGAAGTTCTTCTGCCCCTCGAGGCAGGGGTGCGGGCGCCGATCAGCTCCTTGTCGTAGTCGAAGGGCAGTGGGGCCGAGTTCTTCATGCCCGTGTTGGTCTTCCAGGTCTTCACGAAGCTTTTGGCCTGGGCGATCTCGTCCTTCCATTCGTCCACCGACCATTCGCCGACCCCTCCGCCGCTGCCGCAGAAGTGCCCGTTGAAATGGGTGCCGATCTCATTGCCCTCGAGCCAGGCGAGGCGCAGCTGCTTCACGGTCTCGGCGATGCCCTGCGCGTCGTTGAAGCCGATGTCGGAGCGGCCCGGGGAGTGCTGCGGCGGGCGGTACAGATCACGCTTCTCCTCCGGCAGCATGTACACGCCGCTGAGGAAGTACGTCATGGTCGCGTTGTTCTCCCTGGCGACCTTGCGGAAGTGGGAGAAGAGCCGCTGGCTGTCCTCGCCCGCGCCGTCCCAGGAGAAGACCACGAACTGCGGGGCTTCTCTCCGGGCTTCAGCCGCTCGGGCCGGGGCAAGTGCGGCTGCGCCCCGGTGTACGCGGTGGAGCCGTCTCCGATCAGCCGGACGACGTTCTTCGGCGCCGGGGCCGGCTTGGCCTTCTCCCTGTCCGGCGCCCGCTCGTCGGCGCCGGTGCCGCAGCCGGCGAGCGATGCGACGCAGACCGCGGCGATCACGGTGCCCGTGGCGATCCTGTGGGTGGCGGCCATCCGCCCACCTTCTTCCTTGTCTCGGGCCGAGCTCGATGAGGGCTTTGCCTGGTGCTGTTCCGGTGCACGGCGACAGCGCCGTCAACGTCGCACGAAGGAAGAAATGAATTAATACGACAAGCCGATGAAATGGTCACTTCACTCGCTGGAGTGATTGATTCGACCATTTGCCCGGAAAGCCTATGCCAGCCCTTTACTCTCAATTACGATCCGTTTACTGATTGTTGATATTCGAGAGAGGGAAACCGTGTCAGCCTGCGTTCCCGCGAGGGCCGCCGATTCGGATCGGACCGAGCGCGCCCACCCTCCCCACAGCCCGCCGCCGGCCCGGCCTCCGCGTCTGCGCATCGCGGGCGCGGATCTGTCGGCCGCCGTCGCGGTCTTCCTGATCGCCCTTCCGCTGTCCCTCGGCATCGCCCTGGCCACCGGCGCGCCGCTCCAGGCCGGCCTGGTCGCCGCCGCCGTGGGCGGCGTCGTCGCCGGACGGATCGGCGGCTCCCCGCTCCAGGTGAGCGGCCCGGCCGCCGGACTCACCGTCGTCACGGCCGACCTGATCCTGCGCTACGGCTGGCGGACGACCTGCGCCATCACCGTCCTCGCCGGACTCGCCCAACTCGGCCTCGGCTGCCTGCGCGTGGCGCGCGGCGCGCTCGCCGTCAGCCCCGCGATCGTGCACGGCATGCTCGCCGGCATCGGCATCACCATCGCGGTCGCGCAGCTGCACATCGTCCTGGGCGGCACCCCGCAGAGCTCCGTCCCCGACAACCTCCTCGCGCTTCCCGCCCAGTTGGCCAACCTGCAGCCCGAGGCCCTGGCGGTGAGCCTGCTGACCCTGGCCCTGCTGCTGCTCTGGCCCCGGCTCCCCGGCCGCGCCGGGCGTGTGCTCCGTACGGTTCCGGCAGCGCTCGTCGCCGTCGCCGGAGCCACCGCGACCGCTGCCGCGACCGGCCTCGTCCTGCCCAAGGTGGATCTGCCGTCGTGGCGCAACCACGCGCTGGCCGGGCTGCCCGACGGCCCCGTGCTCGGCCTCGCAGCCGCCGTGCTCACCACGACCCTGGTGTGCAGTGTGCAGTCGCTGCTCGGCGCCGTCGCCGTGGACAAGCTGGTGTCCGGCCGGCCGGGCCCCGCCTCCGTCCCACGCTCCGATCTGGACCGGGAGCTGCTCGGACAGGGCGCGGCCAACATCGTCTCCGGCTCGCTCGGCGGACTGCCGGTCGCCGGAGTCGCGGTCCGCAGTACCGCGAACGTCAAAGCGGGTGCCGTGAGCCGGAACTCCACGATGCTGCACGGCGTTCTCGTAGTGATCGCCGCGCTGCTGATGGTCCCGCTCCTCGAGTTCATCCCGCTCGCCTCGCTCGCCGCCCTGGTGATGGCCGTCGGCATCCAGATGGTGTCCCTGCACCACATCCGCACGGTGACCCGCCACCGCGAAGTCCTGGTCTACGCCGTGACCACCCTCGGCGTCGTCTCCCTCGGCGTCTTGCAGGGCGTGGCGCTGGGCATCGCCGCGGCCGTCGGTGTGGCCCTGCACCGGCTCACCCGCACCCGCATCACGCACCACGAGGAGGAAGGAGTCCATCACGTACACGTCCGGGGGCAGTTGACGTTCCTCGCGGTGCCACGACTCAGCCGGGCCCTGCACCTCGTCCCCAAGGAGCCGACGTCGTCGTGGCGTTGGACGGCTCCTTCATGGACCACGCCGCCTACGAGACGCTGCAGGACTGGCAGGGCACGCACACCGCGCAGGGCACCGTGAAGATCACCGGTCGCCATGCGGGAGTCCGGATCGCCGAGCCCGCCGCCCTTCTCTCCGGGCACCCGCACGACGGGAGCGAGGAGGCCGGCGCGTCCGACGCCGGCTGCCGCTGCCGGCCCTGGACGGCCTGGCGCAACCACCAGTGCGACCGCCCGCGCCCCTGCCGGCCGACGGCCCGCGGCCGGACGAGGCCGCCACGGAGAAGGGAGCGGACAGCGGCAAGGACGGCGAGCCGAAGCCGGCCGGCACCGGCGGCCACGAACTGGTGCGCGGTATCAGCACGTTCCAGCGGCACACCGCTCCGCTGGTCCGCGGTGAGCTGGCCCGGCTGGCGCGCGAAGGACAGCAGCCCGCCCAGCTGTTCCTGACCTGCGCGGACTCACGCGTGGTGACCTCGATGATCACGGCGAGCGGTCCGGGAGACCTGTTCGTGGTGCGCAATGTCGGCAACCTCGTGCCGCCCCCGGCGCGGAGAGCGGCGACGACTCGGTGGCGGCCGCGATCGAGTACGCCGTGGACGTGCTGGCGATCCGGTCCATCACCGTGTGCGGGCACTCGGGGTGCGGTGCCATGCAGGCGCTGCTCGACACCGGTCCCGGCGGCGTCGGTACACCGCTGAGACGATGGCTGCGGCACGGCCGGCCGAGCCTGGAGCGCATGGGCGACGGCGGTCGCCCCCGTCACGGCTGGCCGGGCGGGCACCCGCCGACGCGGCCGAGCAGCTCAGTCTGACGAACGTGGTGCAGCAGCTGGAGCATCTGCGCGCCCATGAAGCGGTGGCCCGCGCCCTGGAGGACGGGGCGCTGGAACTCCACGGCATGTACTTCCACGTGGGTGAGGCCCAGGCGTATCTCCTCACCGAGCGGGACGAGGAATGGGTGTTCGACCGGGTCCGCTCGGCGGACCCGGCGAGGTGACTTCACCCGTCCGGGTGTGAGAGGCGTTACACACCTTGAACCGGGTTGCTCCGGGCCCCGTGGGAAAGGGTGTCGCAGGCCGCACCGACACCTCCCGATAGGTCTAAACCAATTTGCCGTCGGCCCTTGTCAGCGCACCCCGGGTCTGATGAGCTGTGGCCTGGGACACAACGGACACCCTGGGAAAGGCAGATGCCGTGAGCAATGAAAGCCTGGCCAACCTTCTGAAGGAGGAGCGTCGCTTCTCGCCCCCGCCGACCTGGCCGCGAACGCCAATGTCACGGCGGAGGCGTATGAACAGGCCAAGGCTGACAGGCTCGGCTTCTGGGCCGAGCAGGCCCGCCGGCTGACCTGGGCCACCGAGCCCACGGAGACCCTGGACTGGTCGAACCCGCCGTTCGCCAAGTGGTTCGACGACGGCGAGCTCAACGTCGCCTACAACTGCGTGGACCGGCATGTGGAGGCCGGGCACGGCGACCGGGTCGCGATCCACTTCGAGGGCGAGCCGGGCGACAGCCGCGCCATCACCTACGCCCAGCTCAAGGACGAGGTCTCCCAGGCGGCCAACGCCCTGCTGGAGCTGGGTGTCCAGAAGGGCGACCGGGTCGCCGTCTACATGCCGATGATCCCGGAGACCGCGATCGCGATGCTGGCCTGCGCCCGCATCGGCGCCGCGCACTCCGTCGTCTTCGGCGGCTTCTCGGCGGACGCGCTCGCCACCCGGATCCAGGACGCCGACGCGCGGGTCGTCATCACGGCCGACGGCGGCTACCGGCGCGGCAAGCCGTCCGCGCTCAAGCCGGCCGTCGACGAGGCGGTCGCCAAGGCGGGCACCGTGGAGCACGTCCTCGTCGTCCGCCGCACCGGCCAGGACGTCGCCTGGACCGAGGGCCGCGACGTGTGGTGGCACGACCTGGTCGCGGGGCAGAGCGCCGAGCACACCCCGGAGGCGTTCGGGGCCGAGCACCCGCTGTTCATCCTCTACACCTCGGGAACCACGGGTAAGCCGAAGGGCATCCTGCACACCTCCGGCGGCTATCTGACCCAGACGGCGTACACGCACTGGTCGGTCTTCGACCTCAAGCCGGAGACCGACGTGTACTGGTGCACGGCCGACGTCGGCTGGGTCACCGGGCACTCGTACATCGTCTACGGCCCGCTCGCCAACGGCGCGACCCAGGTCATGTACGAGGGCACGCCGGACACCCCGCACCAGGGCCGCTTCTGGGAGATCGTGCAGAAGTACGGCGTCACGATCCTCTACACGGCGCCCACCGCGATCCGTACGTTCATGAAGTGGGGCGACGACATCCCAGCGAAGTTCGATCTGTCCTCGCTGCGGGTGCTCGGCTCGGTCGGTGAGCCGATCAACCCGGAGGCGTGGATCTGGTACCGGAAGAACATCGGCGGGGACCGCACCCCGTGGTGGACACCTGGTGGCAGACCGAGACCGGCGGCATCATGATCTCCCCGCTGCCGGGCGTGACCGACTCCAAGCCGGGCTCCGCCCAGACCCCGCTGCCCGGCATCGCCGCGACCGTCGTCGACGACGACGCCCGTGAGGTACCGGCCGGCGGCGGTGGCTACCTGGTGCTCACCGAGCCGTGGCCGTCGATGCTGCGCACCATCTGGGGCGACGACCAACGCTTCATCGACACGTACTGGTCGCGGTTCGAGGGCAAGTACTTCGCCGGTGACGGCGCCAAGAGGGACGACGACGGCGACATCTGGCTGCTGGGCCGGGTCGACGACGTGATGCTGGTGTCCGGGCACAACATCTCCACCACGGAGGTCGAGTCCGCGCTGGTCTCGCACCCGTCGGTCGCCGAGGCGGCCGTGGTCGGCGCGGCAGACGAGACGACCGGCCAGGCCATTGTCGCCTTCGTCATCCTGCGCGGCACGGCGGCGGAGAGCGAGGACCTCGTCGGCGAACTGCGCAACCACGTGGGCGCCACGCTCGGCCCGATCGCCAAGCCCAAGCGGATCCTGCCGGTGGCCGAGCTGCCGAAGACCCGCTCCGGCAAGATCATGCGCCGTCTGCTGCGGGACGTCGCGGAGAACCGCCAGCTCGGTGACGTCACCACGTTGACGGACTCCACGGTCATGGACCTCATCCAGGCCAAGCTGCCCCAGGCGCCCGGCGAGGACTGAGCGGTCAGGGACTGACCGGTGCGCCCGCGCGGGCGCACCGGAAGGTGCTCCCGAGGCACACCCCGGTGCACCTCGGGAGCACCTTGGATAAGCTGAACGAAAAGCTGTCTCATGGGGCGCCGGGAAGTCTGGTCGGCACACGATTCGTGCTGCCCGCCGACCAGAGGACACACCCCCAGTGACCGCGCCCCGCACCCCCACCCCCGCAAGGCCCTCGGACGTCTCTCGCTGCCCGAGCGGACGTTCGTCGCCGACGCGCTGCGCACCGAGACGGTCGGCGGCGTTCTGCTGCTCCTCGCGGCCGTCGCCGCGCTGATCTGGGCGAACGTCTCCGGTCCGCACGGCAGCTACAAGGCCGTCAGCGATTTCCACTTCGGTGTCGGCGCTCTCGGCCTCGACCTGTCCGTGGCGCACTGGGCCGCCGACGGACTGCTCGCCGTCTTCTTCTTCGTCGCCGGCGTCGAACTCAAGCGTGAACTCGTCGCCGGTGATCTGCGCGACCCCAAGGCCGCCATGCTGCCCGTCGTCGCCGCCCTGTGCGGCATGGCCGTACCGGCGCTGGTCTACACGCTCACCAGCGGCGCGGGCGGCGGCTCCCTGGCCGGGTGGGCCGTACCCACCGCCACCGACATCGCCTTCGCGCTCGCCGTACTGGCTGTCATCGGCACCTCCCTGCCGAGCGCGCTGCGCGCCTTCCTGCTCACCCTCGCCGTCGTCGACGACCTGTTCGCCATCCTGATCATCGCCGTCTTCTTCACCGACGACCTGGACTTCGCGGCGCTCGGCGGCGCGTTCGCGGGCCTGGTCCTCTTCTGGCTGCTGCTGCGCAAGGGCGTACGCGGCTGGTACGTGTACGTGCCGCTCGCGCTGGTCGTATGGGCGCTGATGTACAACAGCGGTATCCACGCCACCATCGCCGGTGTCGCGATGGGCCTGATGCTGCGCTGCCACCGCCACGAGGGCGAGGAGCGCTCCCGGGCGAGCGCGTCGAGCACCTCGTCCGGCCGCTCTCGGCGGGCCTCGCCGTCCCCTGTTCGCGCTGTTCAGCGCGGGTGTGGCGGTCTCCGGCGACGCGCTCGCGGACGTGTTCGCGCAGCCGGAGACGCTGGGTGTCGTCCTCGGACTCGTCGTCGGCAAGACGCTCGGTATCTTCGGCGGTACCTGGCTGACGGCGCGCTTCACCCGGGCGTCGCTCAGCGACGACCTCGCCTGGCCGGACGTGTTCGCGGTGGCGACGCTCGCCGGCATCGGCTTCACCGTCTCGCTGCTCATCGGGGAACTCGCCTTCGAGGGCGACGCGGCGCTGACGGACAGCGTGAAGGCCTCCGTCCTCACCGGTTCGCTGATCGCCACCGCCGTCGCGACGGTGCTGCTGCGGATTCGGAACGCCAAGTACCGCAGGCTGACCGAGGAAGAGGAGCGCGACGAGGACCTCAGCGGCGTCCCGGACATCTACGAGCAGGACGATCCGGCGTACCACCTGCGCATGGCCCGGATCCACGAGCGGAAGGCCGCGGAGCACCGGCGACTCGCCCGGGAGAAGGCCGCCGAGCGGGACGCGCTTGCCGAAGTGACGGGTGGGGCAGGCGAGGAGCAGCACGGTCCGGCATGATCTGACGAGACGGTACAAAAGACGGAACCGTATGTGCAGGCATGAGAAACGTACGCGGAACGTACGCAGGAGAGGAGACCGCGATGAGCGCACCCGACGGCAGCCCGGTCGGCGCCGAACGCAGCATCGGCCAGTTGTTCGCCTCGGCGACGGCTGACATGTCGGCGCTGGTGCACGACGAGATCGCGCTGGCAAAGGCGCAGCTCAAGCAGGACGTCAAGCGGGGCGCGACCAGCGGTGGCGCGTTCACGGCGGCCGGAGTGCTGATGCTGTTCTCCCTGCCGATGCTGAACTTCGCCCTCGCCTATGGCATCCGCACCTGGAGCCACTGGAACCTGGCGCTCTGCTTCCTGCTGTCCTTCGCCGCGAACGTGCTGATCGCGCTGGTCCTCGCGCTCATCGGCATCGTCTTCGCGAAGAAGGCGAAGAAGGGCCGCGGCCCGCAGAAGGTCGCCGCCTCGATGAAGGAGACGGCGGGCGTGCTGCAGAAGGCCAAGCCGCACCCGCGCCCCGAACTGCCGAAGGACCGGGCCCCCAGGCCATCGAGGCTGTGGCACGCTCGTCCTCATGACGGATCCCGCCACTCCTGCGGCGCAACCCGCTTCGGTCGTACGACTCGACATCCCCGGCGGCGCCGGGCTGATCCACCGCGACGTCGCCGCCAACGGCGCCCGTTTCCACATCGCGGAGCTGGGCGACGGCCCTCTGGTGCTGCTGCTGCACGGCTTCCCGCAGTTCTGGTGGACCTGGCGTCATCAGCTGACGGCGCTCGCGGACGCCGGTTTCCGGGCCGTCGCCATGGACCTGCGGGGCGTCGGCGGCAGCGACCGCACGCCGCGCGGTTACGACCCGGCCAACCTCGCGCTGGACATCACCGGCGTGATCCGTTCCCTCGGCGAACCGGACGCCGCGCTGGTCGGCCACGACCTGGGCGGCTATCTGGCGTGGACGGCGGCTGCGATGCGCCCCAAGCTGGTACGGCGGCTCGCGGTCGCGTCCATGCCGCATCCGCGGCGCTGGCGCTCGGCGCTTGTCTCGGACGCCCGGCAGTCGGCCGCCCTGTCCCACATCTGGGGGTTCCAGCGGCCCTGGATCCCGGAGCGCCGGCTCACCGCCGACGACGGGGCGCTGGTGGCCGAGCTGATCCGGAGTGGTCCGGGCCGCACCTGCCCGACGACAAGGCGCTGGAGAACTACCGGCGGGCCATGTGCATCCTGTCCACGGCGCACTGCTCGATCGAGCCGTACCGCTGGATGGTGCGGTCGCTGGCCCGCCCGGACGGCATCCAGTTCAACCGCAGGATGAAGCGGCCGGTGCGTGTGCCGACGCTGCATCTGCACGGCTCGCTGGACCCGGTCGTGCGCACGCGCAGTGCCGCGGGGTCCGGGGAGTACGTGGAAGCGCCGTATCGCTGGCGGTTGTTCGACGGGCTGGGGCACTTCCCGCACGAAGAGGATCCGGTCGCTTTCTCCACAGAACTGATCAATTGGCTGAAGGATCCGGAACCCGATCGCTAGGCCGACCGAGCACTTGTCTGACGATCGGCCAATTGCCGGGCGCATAAGCCAATTGGGGGCCCGTGAGGTGGTTATCGACCTTGGGGCAGGGGCAGACGTCCGGGTATGGGCTGGACGCACGACTACAGTGACGCAAGCCGCGACCGCCGTTCGGCGGGCGGTGTGGGTTCCCACCAGCGAGGCGGTGCACCACGGATGGCAGGTACGGACCTCAGGGTGGGAATTCCGCGCATCCTCCGCCGCCGGGCCCGCTGGGTCTCCGTCCGTCTGCGCCATCCGCGCGGCTGACGGTCCGTACGACCGCAGGCCGGCACTCGGCGGGCCCTGGGCCGTGTCGTCACCTTCCCGCCTGCCGCTCTTCGGGTGGACGCCGGGAAGGTGACGACACGGCCTAGAGGGCGCAGTTGTCGCTGTCCACCTGCTGGTTCGCGGTACGGCCCTTGGTGATGTCGTCCTGGATCTCGTCCGCGGTGAGGGCGTACCCCGTCTCGGCGTCGTCGAGGGACTTCGCGAAGACCACGCCGTAGACCTCGCCGTCGGGCGTGAGCAGCGGGCCGCCGGAGTTGCCCTGACGGACCGTCGCGTACAGGGAGTACACATCACGGCGGACGGTGCCGCGGTGGTAGATGTCGGGGCCGTTGGCCGTGATGCGTCCGCGCAGCCGCGCCGGGCGGACGTCGTAGGCCCCGTTCTCCGGGAAGCCGGCGACGATGGCGCTGTCGCCGCTGCTCGCGTCCTCGGTCGTGAACCGCAGCGCGGGCGCCTCCAGCTCGGGTACGTCGAGGACGGCGATGTCGCGCTTCCAGTCGTAGAGGACGACCGTGGCGTCGTACTTCCGGCCCTCGCCGCCTATCTGCACGGTCGGCTCGTCGACGCCGCCCACGACATGGGCGTTGGTCATGACGCGGCGTTCGCCGAAGACGAAGCCGGTGCCCTCCAGGACCTTGCCGCAACTCGGGGCGGTGCCCATCACCTTGACGATGGAGCGCTGCGCGCGCAGGGCGACGGGGCTGCCCGCCAGGGCCGGGTCGGGGGCCGGACGTCGGTGATCGGCTCGCTGGCGAACGGGCTGAAGACCTGCGGGAAACCGTTCTGCGCGAGGACGGAGGAGAAGTCGGCGAACCAGGTGTCGGCCTGGTCGGGCAGGGCGCGGGACACCCCGAGCAGCACCTTGGAGCTGCGGACCTCCTTGCCGAGCGTCGGCAGCGTCGTACCGGCGAGGGCGGAGCCGATCAGCCAGGCGACCAGCAGCATCGCGACGACGTTGACCAGGGCGCCGCCGGTGGCGTCGAGCGCGCGGGCGGGGGACCAGGTGATGTAGCGGCGCAGTCTCGTTGCCCAGATGGGTCGTCAGGGCCTGGCCGACGGAGGCGCAGACTATGACGACGACGACCGCGACGACGGCGGCCGTCGTACCGACCTCGGAGTTGTCCGTCACGGCGTCCCAGATGACGGGCAGCGTGTAGACGGCGACGAGACCGCCGCCGAGGAAGCCGATCACCGACAGGATGCCGACGACGAAGCCCTGGCGGTACCCGACGACGGCGAACCACACGGCGGCGACAAGCAACAGGATGTCCAGCACGTTCACCGCTTCAAGCCTCGCCTCGTCCTACCCAGCACGGCGCCCACCCTGTCATGACCCCCAGTCCAGCGGGACCCGCTTGTCGCGATCCCAGGGGCGCTCCCACCCGGCGAAGTGCAGCAACCGGTCGATGACACCGGCGGTGAAGCCCCATACGAGGGCCGATTCGACCAGGAACGCCGGGCCTTGGAAGCCGCTGGGGTGAACCGTGGTCGCCCGGTTGTCCGGGTGGGTGAGATCCGCCACGGGGACGGTGAACACCCGCGCGGTCTCGTTCGGGTCGACGACGCCGACCGGGCTGGGGACGCGCCACCAGCCGAGGACGGGCGTGACGACGAAGCCGCTGACGGGGATGTACAGCTTCGGCAGTACGCCGAAGAGCTGAACGCCCGCCGGATCGAGTCCGGTCTCCTCCTCGGCCTCGCGCAGGGCGGCCCGCAGCGGGCCGTCGCCGTGCGGATCGCCGTCCTGCGGGTCGAGGGCGCCGCCGGGGAAGGACGGCTGTCCGGCGTGCGACCGCAGTGAGCTCGCGCGCTCCATGAGCAGCAGTTCCGGGCCGCGCTCACCGTCGCCTTCGCCGAAGAGGATGAGGACGGCGGACTGGCGTCCCGAGCCGTTCTCCGGGGCAGGAAGCGGCTGAGCTGCCTCGGCCGTATCGTCTCCACCGCGCCGGCCACCGGGTCGAGCCAGCCGGGCAGCCCGTCTTTGCTGACCGTCACCGGACCGCCCTGGGCACCGCTTGTCCGCGTCATCGCCACCCCCGTCGTCCGGTCGCGTCCCACGGGGTCAACGCCCGGCGGCCCCGAGATCGTTCCGCGGGCCGCCGCGGGGACCACCGCGTCATCCGGCGCCCAGGGGCGGGGCGGGCCTGCCGCCGGCGTCCAGATAGGCCTGCGGGGGCTTCAGACGCTGGCCGGGGAGGCCGCCCTTCTCGTACTTGAGCAGCTTCCTCGCCTTCTCCGGGTCCGTCTCGCCCTCGCCGTACGCCGGGCAGAGCGGGGCGATGGGGCAGGCGCCGCAGGCGGGTTTGCGCGCGTGGCAGATGCGGCGGCCGTGCCAGATCACGTGGTGGGAGAGGTCGGTCCAGTCGCTCTTGGGGAAGAGCGCGCCGACGGCCGCCTCGATCTTGTCGGGGTCGGTCTCCGCGGTCCAGCGCCAGCGGCGCACGAGGCGCTGGAAGTGGGTGTCGACGGTGATGCCGGGCCGCCCGAACGCGTTGCCGAGCACGACGAACGCGGTCTTGCGGCCGACGCCGGGAAGTTTGACGAGGTCCTCGAGCCGGCCCGGCACCTCGCCGCCGAAGTCCTCCGTCAGCGCCTTCGACAGCCCTATGACCGACCTGGTCTTGGCCCGGAAGAAGCCGGTGGGGCGCAGGATCTCCTCCACCTCCTCCGGATCGGCGGCGGCCAGGTCCTCGGGGGTGGGGTACTTCGCGAAGAGGGCGGGGGTCGTCTGGTTGACGCGCAGATCGGTGGTCTGGGCGGACAGCACGGTGGCGACGACGAGTTGGAAGGGTTCTCGAAGTCCAGCTCCGGGTGCGCGTACGGGAAGACCTCGGCGAGTTCACGGTTGATCCGGCGCGCGCGGCGGACCAGCGCGGTGCGCGACTCGCCCTCGACCGGCTTGACGACGGTCTTCACCGGGGCGGCCCGCACGGTCGCGGTGGCCTTCTTGGGGGCGACGAGCTGCTTCTTGGGCGGCGGGGCCTTCCTGACCGCGGCGGACTTCCCGACGCCGGCAGTCTTCTTCGCGGCACCGGCCGTCTTCTTCACGGCGGGGTGGCCTTCTTCGCCGCCGCGGTCGTCTCCTTGGCCGCCGCGGTCGCCTTCTTGGCCGTCCCGCCCGCCTTATTCGCCGCCGCGGTCGTCTCCTTGGCCGGCGCGGACCTCTTCGCCGCCGCCTTCTTCCCGGCGGGTGTCTTCCCCGGCTTCTCCACCGGTGTGCTCGCCTCCTCGGCCGTACCGCTCGCGCGGGACGTCGGTCGTTCCCTCTTCAACGGCGACCTCTTTGCCGTTTTCGCCGGTTCCCTACCGCCATCGGAGCCCTGTTCGCCCACGGCGGAATCGCGACGTACTGCCACCCGCGCAGCCCCCTCGGCCTGTGCTCTCACCGGCGATTTGGACACCCGGCCAGCCTACGGCCCGGCACCGACATCCGCCCCGGACCCGGAGGACCGGCGTCCAATTGGACCCCTGCCGCTCACCCCGACCGGCCCGTACGGCATCCTTGTGACAGATCACACTGTTTGGGCCGTCCGGCAAAATGGGAACCACGGTCCCCTGGTACGTGGGGGCACTAGATCCCCTGAGCAGGTCGAATAGGAGAGAACTCGTGGACGACGTTCTGCGGCGGAATCCGCTCTTCGCGGCGCTCGACGACGAGCAGGCCGCCGAGCTTCGCGCCTCCATGAGTGAGGTGACCCTCGCACGGGGCGACTCCTGTTCCACGAGGGCGACCCCGGCGACCGCCTGTACGTGGTCACCGAGGGCAAGGTCAAGCTGCACCGCACGTCCCCGACGGCCGCGAGAACATGCTGGCCGTGGTGGGTCCGGGCGAGCTGATCGGCGAGCTGTCGCTGTTCGACCCCGGCCCGCGCACCGCGACCGCCACGGCGCTCACGGAGGTCAAGCTGCTGGCCCTCGGCCACGGCGACCTGACGCCCTGGCTGAGCGCCCGCCCCGAGGTGGCCACGGCGCTGCTGCGGGCCGTCGCGCGCCGGCTGCGCAAGACCAACGACGCCATGTCCGACCTGGTCTTCTCGGACGTCCCGGGCCGTGTCGCGCGCGCCCTGCTGGACCTCTCCCGCCGCTTCGGCGTGCAGTCCGAGGAGGGCATCCACGTCGTGCACGACCTCACGCAGGAGGAGCTGGCCCAACTGGTCGGCGCGTCCCGCGAGACGGTCAACAAGGCCCTGGCGGACTTCGCCCAGCGCGGCTGGCTCCGCCTGGAGGCCCGCGCGGTGATCCTCCTGGACGTCGAACGCCTGGCCAAGCGCTCCCGCTGACCCCTCGGAGCCCTCGTCTTCCCTGAAGGCGGGGGCTCCGTCACGTCCGGCGTACCCGGAAAACCACCTGCCCCGGCCCACCCCCGCGCGGCACAGTGATCCGCATGACCGACACCGCGAGCCGCCCGGGACTGGACGCGCAGGGCTTCATCGGCCGCGAAGGCTCCCTCGCGCGGGTGCCGCCCGTCTTCCGTCCCGTCGTCGCCTCCGCGCGGGAGGAGCTGACCGCCGCCTTCGGGGCGCGGCTGAACGGCGCCTACCTCTACGGTTCCGTACCGCGCGGCACCGCACGCGTGGGCCGCAGCGACCTCGACCTGCTGGTCTCGCTGCACGGTGAACCGACCGCCGCCGACCGGGACGCCACGCGCGCGCTGGAGGAACGGCTGGACGCGAGGTTCCCCCAGATCGACGGCGTCGGCACACTGCTCCACTCCCGTGAGCGCCTCCTGAGCGAGCGGGAGCGCTACGACCTGGGGTGGTTCGTCTCCTGCCTGTGCACGCCGTTGTACGGCGAGGACCTCGCCGGGTTGCTGCCGCGCCACCGGCCCGGCTCGCTGCTCGCCCGCGAGACCAACGGCGACCTCGCGCTGCTGCTCCCCGCTGGCGGGAGCGCATCGCCGCCGCCGACGGCACCGAGGAGGCCCGGCGGCCGCTCGTCCGCTTCATGTCCCGCCACCTCGTACGCACCGGCTTCACCCTCGTGATGCCCCGCTGGAACGGCTGGACCAGCGATCTCACGGAGATGGCCGAGGCGTTCGGCGCGTACTACCCGCAGCGGGCGGCCGGGATGCGGGCGGCCGCCGTCCGCGGCCACGAACCGGCCGGCGACGCCGCGGTCCTCGCCTCCTACGTCGACGGACTCGTCCCCTGGCTCGCCGGGGAGTACACGCGCGTGCACGGCGTGAAGGTACCCAGGGAGGACTGACCCGGCGGGTCAGATCAGCCCGTGCTCCCGCAGGTACTCCAGCTGGGCGCGGACCGAGAGTTCCGCGGCCGGCCACAGGGAGCGGTCGACGTCGGCGTAGACGTGGGCGACGACCTCGGGCGGGGTGCTGTGGCCGTTCTCGACGGCCGTCTCGACCTGGGCGAGGCGGTGGGCGCGGTGGGCGAGGTAGAACTCCACGGCGCCCTGGGCGTCCTCCAGGACGGGGCCGTGGCCGGGCAGGACCGTGTGGACGCCGTCGTCGACCGTGAGGGACCTGAGCCGGCGCAGTGTGTCCAGGTAGTCGCCGAGACGGCCGTCGGGGTGGGCCACGACGGTCGTACCGCGGCCCAGGACGGTGTCGCCCGTCAGGACCGCCCGGTCGGCCGGGAGATGGAAGCACAGGGAGTCGGCCGTGTGGCCGGGTGCCGGTACGACCCTCAGCTCCAGGCCGCCGACGCCGACTGCGTCCCCGGCGGCCAGCCCCTCGTCGCCGAGCCGCAGCGCCAGGTCCAGTGCCCGCACCTTCGTGCCGGTCAGCTCGGCGAAGCGGGCGGCGCCTTCGGCGTGGTCGGGGTGACCGTGTGTCAGCAGGGTGAGGGCGACCCGCTTTCCGGCCCGCTCCGCGGTTCCTACGACGTGCCGCAGGTGCCCCTCGTCCAGCGGGCCCGGGTCGACCACGACCGCGAGGTCGGAGTCCGGCTCCGACAGGATCCACGTGTTGGTGCCGTCCAGGGTCATCGCCGACGGGTTGGGGGCCAGCACGTTGACGGCACGCGCGGTGGCGGGACCGGAGAGGACCCCGCCGCGCGGCCGGCCGGGAAGGGCGCTCGCGTCCGTCATGCGGGGGCTCCCCCGGTCGGGATGTGCTTGGTGAACTCGTCGTGCCCGGGCCAGGAGAGCACGATCCCGCCCTCCACCAGGCGCGCGGTGGCCAGCACCGGCGCGAGGTCCCGCGCGGGAGCCGCTTCGAGCGCCTCCGCTGCCGTCCCGTACGCCATGAGCTGGCGCAGGGTGGCGATGGTCGGGGGCATCATCAGCAGCTCGCCCCGGTCGTACCCGGTGGCCGCCCCGCGCGGGGTGATCCACACCGTGCGGTCGGCCTCCGTGGAGGCGTTGCGGGTGCGCTGTCCCTCGGGGAGCGCGGCGACGAAGAACCAGGTGTCGTAGCGGCGCGGCTCGAACTCCGGGGTGATCCAGCGCGTCCACGCGCCGAGCAGGTCCGAGCGCAGGACCAGCCCCCGGCGGTCGAGGAACTCCGCGAACGACGTCTCCCGCGCGACGAGCGCCGCACGGTCCGCCTCCCAGTCCTCGCCCGTGGTGTCGCCGACCACCGAGCCGGGGGTGGGTCCGGCGAGCAGGACGCCCGCCTCCTCGTACGTCTCCCGTACGGCCGCGCAGACGATCGCCTGGGCGTCCGTCTCGTCGACGCCGAGCCTGTCGGCCCACCACGCGCGCGTGGGGCCCGCCCAGCGGACGTGCCGGTCGTCGTCGCGCGGGTCGACGCCGCCGCCGGGGTAGGCGTAGGCACCGCCCGCGAACGTCATGGACGTACGCCGGCGCAGCATGTGTACGGCGGGTCCCTCGCCGGTGTCCTTGAGCAGCATGACGGTGGCCGCGCGCCTCGGCACGGCCGGCGTGAGGCCGCCGCCCGCCAGCGCGCGGATCCGCTCCGGCCACTCGGGCGGGTACCACTGCCCGCCGGCCTGCGCATTCACCATGGCCGGAGGCTATCCCGTGACGCGCGGATGTTCGAGTGCCCGGCGCCGACGGCGGGGCCGCCACTCGACGTACGCCCAGGGGCGCGCACCGCACGGTCGGCGCTCACGAGGCACACACCGTACGGTCGGCGCCCACGAGGGCGCGCACCGCGCGGTCGGCATCCGGCGTCGAACGCCGACGAGCCTCTCCCGCGCGGGGCGCCGGCCATCCAGGCCGGCGGCACCACCGCACGGTGTGACCGGCAGTCCGGCGGCGGGGCTCGTCGGCGCCCGGTGCGACCGCACCCGCCGCGCCAGCGGGCCTGGGGCCCGGCCGACGAGGCGAACCCCGCCCCGCAGGGCGGGCCCGGTCCGGCGGGAGCCCGCGCGGCGAGCCCCGTCCGGCGCAAGCCCGCGAGGCGGGGCTACGCCTCCGTGAGTTCCACCTGGATCTCGACCTCCACCGGCGCGTCCAGCGGGAGGACCGCGACGCCCACCGCGCTGCGGGCGTGGACGCCCTTGTCGCCGAGGACCTCGCCGAGGAGTTCGCTCGCGCCGTTGAGGACGCCCGGCTGGCCGGTGAAGTCGGCGGCGGACGCCACGAAGCCGACGACCTTCACCACGCGTGCCACGCGGTCCAGGTCCCCGGCGACGGACTTGACGGCGGCAAGGGCGTTCAGCGCGCAGGTGCGCGCCAGCTCCTTCGCCTCCTCTGCGGTGACCTCCGCGCCGACCTTGCCGGTCAGCGGAAGCTTGCCGTCCACCATGGGCAGCTGGCCCGAGGTGAAGACGTACCGCCCCGACCGCACGGCGGGCTGGTACGCGGCCAGCGGCGGGACGACCTCCGGCAGGCTCAGGCCCAGCTCGGCCAGTTTCGCCTCTACGGCGCTCATCCCCGCTTCTCGCGCTTCAGGTAGGCCACCAGCTGCTCGGGGTTCGGCCCGGGCACGACCTGGACGAGCTCCCAGCCGTCCTCGCCCCAGGTGTCCAGAATCTGCTTGGTCGCGTGGACGAGCAGCGGCACAGTCGCGTATTCCCACTTGGTCATGCGGCCGACTCTAGCCGCCGTCCGCGCGGGAACCGCCACCCGGAGCCGCCGGGGCGCGCGGGGAGCATTTAGGCTCGAAGGCGTGAGCAGGCTCCAGGTCGTCAGTGGCAAGGGCGGAACCGGCAAGACCACGGTGGCCGCCGCCCTCGCGCTGGCCTTGGCCACGGAGGAAGCGGACGCTTCTCGTCGAGGTCGAGGGCCGGCAGGGCATCGCACAGCTCTTCGAGACGGAGGCACTGCCCTACGAAGAACGCAAGATCGCGGTCGCTCCGGACGGCGGTGAGGTGTACGCCCTCGCCATCGACGCCGAGCTGGCCCTTCTGGACTATCTCCAGATGTTCTACAAGCTGGGCAGCGCGGGCCGCGCCCTGCGCAAGCTCGGCGCGATCGACTTCGCCACCACCGTCGCACCCGGCGTGCGGGACGTCCTGCTCACCGGCAAGGCGTGCGAGGCGGTGCGGCGCAAGGACCGCGGCGGGCGGTTCGTCTACGACTACGTCGTGATGGACGCCCCGCCGACCGGCCGCATCACCCGCTTCCTCAACGTCAACGACGAGGTCGCCGGGCTCGCCAAGATCGGCCCGATACACAATCAGGCGCAGGCCGTCATGCGGGTGCTGAAATCGCCGGAGACGGCCGTGCACCTGGTGACGCTGCTGGAGGAGATGCCGGTCCAGGAGACCGCCGACGGCATCGAGGAACTGCGCGGCGCGCGGCTTCCGGTGGGGCGCGTGGTGGTGAACATGGTCCGGCCCGAGGTGCTGGACGGGGACGGCCTGGAACTCGCGGAGTCGGTCCCTCGTTCCTCCATCGCGCGGGCACTGTCGTCCGCCGGCCTCGGTGGCGCCCGGCGCGGGGACACGCCGAGCGGCTGGTGGACCCGTTGCTCGCGCAGGCGCGGGAGTACGCCGAGCGGTACGCGCTGGAGACCGAGCAGCGCGCCGTGCTGGCGGGCCTCGGTGTGCCGTTGCACGAGCTTCCGCTGTTCGCGGAGGGCATGGACCTGGCCGGCCTGTACCAACTGGCGAGGAACCTGCGCGGCCAGGGCGTGTCATGACCGGCCACGCCCGCACGGCCGGCGGTGACGTCCGGCACCACCGCCCCCGGACCGGCTCCGCAGCCGTACCGGCCGCCTCCATCGCCCCACCGACCGCCTCCATCGCCGAACCGGCCCCGTCACGAGTCGCAAGCACCGGAAGCAGGGGATGTCATGAGTCCGGAACCGGCGCAGGCCCAGGACGCGGCCCGTCACCGCCTCTCCCCACCCGCACACTCGACGTCGACCCGCTGATCGAGGACCCCGCCACCCGGATCGTGGTGTGCTGCGGCTCGGGCGGGGTCGGCAAGACGACCACCGCGGCGGCGCTGGGTCTGCGCGCGGCCGAGCGGGGACGCAAGGTGGTGGTCCTCACCATCGATCCGGCCCGCCGGCTCGCCCAGTCGATGGGCATCGACTCGCTGGACAACACCCCGCGCCGGGTGAAGGGCGTCGACGACTCCGCGGGCGGTGAACTGCACGCGATGATGCTGGACATGAAGCGCACCTTCGACGAGATCGTCGAGGCGCACGCGGACTCCGAGCGGGCCTCCGCGATCCTGGGCAACCCCTTCTACCAGTCGCTCTCCGCGGGCTTCGCGGGCACGCAGGAGTACATGGCGATGGAGAAGCTGGGCCAGCTGCGGTCCAGGGACGAGTGGGACCTCATCGTGGTCGACACCCCGCCCTCGCGTTCCGCGCTGGACTTCCTGGACGCGCCCAAGCGGCTCGGGTCCTTCCTCGACGGCAAGCTGATCCGCGTCCTGCTGGCCCCGGCGAAGGTCGGCGGCCGCGCGGGGATGAAGTTCCTGAACGTCGGGATGTCGATGATGACCGGCGCCCTCGGCAAGGTGCTGGGCGGGCAGCTCCTGAAGGACGTACAGACGTTCGTGGCGGCGATGGACTCGATGTTCGGCGGGTTCCGTACGCGCGCGGACGCCACGTACAAGCTGCTGCAGGCACCCGGGACCGCGTTCCTGGTGGTGGCGGCCCCGGAGCGGGACGCGCTGCGCGAGGCCGCCTACTTCGTGCAGCGGCTGGCGGCGGAGGACATGCCGCTGGCCGGCCTCGTGCTCAACCGGGTCCACGGCAGCGGCGCGGACCGGCTGTCGGCCGAGCGGGCGCTGGCCGCCGCGGAAAATCTTGAGGACTCCCGCATTGTGGATCAGGAGGACGGGAAAGCTGGACTTCGTAACTCTCCTGAAACGTACGGCAGTTCAGAACCCGCGGCGTCATCGGACGTCCCCGACGGAGGCTCCCCGCCACCACGGACACCGACGCCACGGACACGGACACCGGCAGCACGGACGTCGACGGCACGAACAGCGACCGCACACACGTCGACAGCACAGACGGCCACGTCGACGGCACAGGCGGCGCTGACGGCACGGAAGCGAACCCGTCCGTCGACCGGCTCACCGCGGGCCTGCTGAGGCTGCACGCCGAGCGGATGCGGCTGCTCTCACGCGAGCAGCGCACACGCGACCGCTTCACCGCGCTCCACCCCGAGGTGGCGGTGACCGAGGTGGCCGCGCTGCCCGGCGATGTGCACGACCTCGCGGGGCTGCGGGACATCGGCGACCGGCTCGCGGCCGACCGGCCGGAGCTGCCCGAAACGCCCTGAACCGGACCCGAGAGCGTCCGGCCCCGGAGCCGAGGACCCCCGGCCCCGCCCGAGGGCCCTCAGCCCACCGCTGCGAGGTTCTCGTACACCTCGTCGTCGTTGAGCGGCACGACACCCGACCCCCGCTCGTACTCCGAGCGCGCGGTCTCCAGCAGCCTGCGCCAGGAGGTCACGGTCGGCCGCCGGCGCAGCAACGCGCGGCGCTCACGCTCCGTCATGCCTCCCCATACGCCGAACTCGACGCGGTTGTCGAGCGCGTCGGCCAGGCATTCGGTGCGTACCGGGCATCCGGTGCACACCGCCTTGGCCCTGTTCTGCGCTGCTCCCTGAACGAACAGTTCATCCGGATCGGTAGTGCGGCAGGCAGCCTGCGCACTCCAGTCGGTAACCCAGCCCATACCGGCGCCGTCCTCTCCCGAATCGAGGCTCCCCCACGGCGGCAGCGGCATATTCACCGCCGCCAGTTGAGGACGTTACGGAAGGTGGGCACGGCGCAACACCCCCAGCGGGCCCAATCTTGAATGGCCCGAACGGACTATGGGTAAGCGGCAGATCACCCGGGGGAGTGAGGGGGCGACATGCGTGATGAAACCGGCATTACTGGGCAATTCAGTTGCGTCACAACGGGCACCGCATGACACACAAGGCGGATCCGGACACGTACTCAACACCCCTCGACGCAAACCCGTACGAAAAAAGTCGAGGGGGTCCGGAACGATTCGGGGTCGCCGGACGTATTGATACGTGGCCTCACTGCTGTGACAGTTGAGAGCAGCTTAGGCCAAGGCATATACGCTTGTCCGGCGAATGAGAACGTAGGCTGCTCCCATGCCAAAGAAGCGCTCGGGCGGCGGTCTCTCCTCCACGCAGCAGGCCGCCAAGTTCCTCGGTGTCAGTGTCCTCGCGGGTGCCGTCATGGCCGGCATCGCGCTGCCCGCCGTGGGCGCGCTCGGCCTGGCGGCCAAGGGATCGGTCGAGAGCTTCGACGAGCTCCCGGCCAACCTCAAGACGCCGCCGCTGAGCCAGCGCACCTCCATCCTCGACGCGAACGGCGGCCAGATCGCCACCGTCTACTCGCGCGACCGCACGGTGGTCCCCCTCAAGAACATCTCGCCGTATCTGCAGAAGGCGATCGTCGCGATCGAGGACTCGCGCTTCTACGAGCACGGCGCGGTCGACCTGAAGGGCGTCCTGCGCGCGCTCAACAAGAACGCGCGCAGCGGTGAGGTCTCCGAGGGCGCGTCCACGCTCACCCAGCAGTATGTGAAGAACGTCTTCGTCGAGGAGGCGGGCGACGACCCGACGAAGGTCGCGCAGGCCACCCAGCAGACCATCGGCCGCAAGATCGCGGAACTGAAGTACGCGATCCAGGTCGAGGAGGAGCTGGGCAAGAAGAAGATCCTCGAGAACTATCTGAACATCACCTTCTTCGGCCAGCAGGCGTACGGCGTCGAGGCCGCCGCCCAGCGCTACTTCTCCAAGCCCGCCAAGGACCTCAACCTCCAGGAGTCCGCCCTCCTCGCCGGCATCGTCCAGTCGCCGAGCCGGTACGACCCGGTCAACGACGAGGCGGAGGCGAAGAAGCGGCGCAATGTCGTCATCGCGCGGATGGCCCAGGTCGGGGACGTCTCGCAGACGGAGGCCGACAAGGCGGCGCAGGCCCCGCTGGGCCTGAAGGTCAGCAAGCCGAAGAACGGCTGCATCACCGCGGTCGACGACGCCGGCTTCTTCTGCGACTACGTGCGGAACGTGTTCCTCAACGACCCGGTCTTCGGCGAGACCAAGGAGGACCGGGCCAAGATCTGGAACCAGGGCGGTCTGACGATCCGTACGACGCTGGACCCGCAGGCGCAGAGCTCGGTGCAGCAGTCGCTGAAGGACCACGTCAACGCGAGCGACGAGGTCTCCGCCGCGACCACCCTGGTCGAGCCCGGCACCGGCAAGATCGTGGCGATGGGGCAGTCGAAGCCGTACGGCACCAACGCCAAGGAACACGAGACCGTGATCAACTACTCGGTCGACTACGCGATGGGGACGAGCAACGGCTTCCCGACGGGCTCCACGTTCAAGCCGATCGTGGCCGCCGCCGCTCTCGAGGAGGGCCGCCCGGCGACCCAGGAGTACCCTCGCCGTACGAACTGACGGTGCCGAGCCCGATCCAGACGTGCGGCAAGCCGTACACCAACGAAGACGGCACCAAGATCCCGAACGAGAACGAGGCGGAGAAGGGCCCTACCGGCTGAAGAAGGCGATGGCCCTCTCGGTCAACACCTACTTCATCGAGATGGTCGCGGACATCGGCCTCTGCCCGGTCACCAAGATGTCCGAGAAGCTGCACATCAAGCAGGGCACCGGCAAGAAGCTCCCGCAGGTCCCGTCGATCGCCCTGGGCACCGAGTCCGTCTCCCGCTGACCATGGCGTCCGCGTACGCCGCCTTCGCCAACCGCGGCATGTACTGCACGCCCATCGCCATCGAGGCGGTCACGCAGCGGGTGGGCGAGACGAAGAAGAGCCTCGAGGTGCCGAAGTCCACCTGCTCGCGGGCGATGTCGGAGGGCACGGCCGACACCATCAACGCCCTGCTCAAGGGCGTGGTCGACTCCGGTACCGGCCAGCAGGCCGGCCTCGGCGACCGGGACAACGCGGGCAAGACCGGTACCACCGACGAGCGTCGCAACGCCTGGTTCGTCGGCTACACGCCGAACCTCTCGGGCGCGGTCTGGGTCGGCAGCGCCACCCAGCAGGTCAAGATGCGGAACATCACCATCGGCGGTGTCTACCACGAACTGGTCTACGGCTCCGACACTCCGGGCCCGATCTGGAAGGACGCCATGACCGGCGCCCTGGCGGGCAAGGGGCCGAGTCCTTCGTCCCGGTCCACATCCCCGACCCGGACGAGGAGCGCAAGGACAGCGACAAGCCGGGTGGCGGCCCTGGCGACGACGACGGCGACGACAACGGCAACGGCGACGAGGGCGACGGCTTCCTCGGCGGCCTGACCGACGGCGGGAACAACGGCGGGAACAACGGCGGGGGCGACAACGGGAACAACGGGGGCGGCGACGGAGGCGGCGGCACCGACCCGACGTTCCCCGAGGGCTTCTTCCGGGGCAACGACAACGGCGGCGGACGCGGGTAACGGCTCAAAGCCGAGCCACGCCCGTACGGCGATGGAAGGAGGGCCTGCCGGCCAACCGGCGGGCCCTCCTTCCGTTCCGCTCCCGGTGTCGTCTCCCGCGGACGGTCGGATGAAGGCCACGCTCCGCGTCATGCCGCCCCGGCGTAACGCCGCCCTGGCGTAATTGCGACAACCTCCCTCACCCCATCGCCGTCTCATGTGGTGCCGACCACGATGGCGCCCATGACTGGCGATCTTTCCCGTCGGCTGGTCACCGACGAGTTGTGGACGCTGACGGAACCGCTGCTGCCGGCGTTCGCACCCCGCCGGCAGGGCGGGGCACGGCTCCCGTCGACGAGCGCGTGGTGTTCACCGCCGTCGTCTACGTGCTGACCAGCGGCTGCGCCTGGCGACTGCTGCCGCCCTGGCTCGAGGTCTCACCGGCGACCGCGCACCGCCGCTTCACCGCCTGGACGGCGGCGGGCGTGTGGCGACGGCTGCGCCACAGCGCAGCGCGTGACGGGCTCGTGAGCGCGGGCGAGGCCGACTGGGCCGCCGTGATCGTGGACGCCGCCACACTGCGGGCCGGACAGCGGACCCGTACCGCTCCGGGCCGGCGAAGGTCACCACAGGCGAAGGTCACCACATGAGACGGCCACGAAGGCGCAGAAGCACCCAGCAAGCAGCCAATTCGGGCATCACCAATACCCTTGACTCCCCCATTCCCCTGGTGTTCTTTGATCGTCATGCACATGAGGGGAGGGCGATGATTCATGGGTTTCCGGACAATCCGCGAGAGGCGAATACGCGGCTTCCTGACGAGCGCGGTCGCCACGCTTACCGTTCTGACCGGTATCACCGCGTGCGGCTCCGACACAGCCGATGAAACACAAAAGAAACCTGTCGCGAAATCCGATGCCGGTGAATCTCCAACCCGCCCGGCCGAAGGCCCGCTCTACACCGCCATGACGGAAAAGGCGGACGAAGGCAAGGGGTTCTCTCTCCGCGACGCGACGGGCCTGGACCGGCATGTGAGTCCGGCTCACGCGAAGAAATTCAAGGTCTGCTTCGAGAAGGAGAAACCGGACCTCGAAGCGGTGGTCCTCTACGCGGTCCGGATTTCCGAGACGTGTCCGCACAAGGTCGGCACCGAAGGCAGGGCCGACGGAACGCCGGACGTCGTGGGCACACGGCTCCGCAAGGCCACCGACCAGCTCGTACTGACGGGATACCCGCCGAAGCACATCCACGTGGACGTCGACGGCGAACCCGTGTCCGAGGCGCGCGGCTGGTCGTACGAGGTCTGCGCGCAGAGTCCCGCGGCCGGCACCCCTTCTCCGCGGACCTGGAGCCACGGCTGGTGATCTCGGCCTCCTGCGCCCAGGACTGACCCGGCAACCGACGGATCCACCACCAGAGAATGACGAGGTAATCCCATGCGCAAGATCGCACGCGCCGCCGCCGTACTCCCGATCGTCGCCGCGTTCTGCGTCGGTATGACGTCGACCGCCCAGGCCGAGACGGACTGCACCGACTACTCCGACAACGGCGGCGCCAAGGCCCAGTTCAAGGCGTACGGCGAACATCTCCTGGTCGACGACGTCTTCGCCGACGGACACTCCGCCATCGGCGGCATCGAGATCTACGGCGACGGCCACTACTTCTACTGGAACCGCAACGGCGCGAACGGCGCTGTCCGCGACGTCAACCTCGACATCGCCGAAGGCACGCCCGTCGTCATCAACGCCTGGCTCGGCAACTGGGACGGCACCGTCACGGGCGGCATCGACTTCACGTCCAACGTGGTCATGAACTGTCGCGGCGTGGCCTGATGGGCAGGTCCGTCAACAACGTCCACTGCGGATGACCAGTCCCGGCTGACATCGCCGTACCGCCGCCCTCGCGTCCTTTCCAGGAAAATCCGCGAGGGTGGCGGCATACCCGTGACACCGCGCCCCTCACGAAATGCCTCTCATCCCGAACCGCCGCCACGTGAATTCGAGGACCGGGCGATGTCGAGAATGAGCCCGAGCTCCTGCGCTTTCGCCCCCAGGGCGAAACGGCCGCTCACTCCGAGATCCGACATGATCCGCCGAACGCGACGCTGCACGGTCCGGTGACTGACCCCGAGCCGCCGGGCCACGGTCGCGTCGTCGAACCCCTGATAAAGCAACGCGAGTAAATCGCGATCGCTTTCGTCCCCCGGATGACCGATCCCAACATGCCCCCTTCGCCCGGCCGGCCACACGAAACCGGCCCGGCGGAAGCATTCGCCGCCGAGCCGCTTCTGATCAAATCCCTGGTCACACAAGGATCAAGTCCCCTGGTCACACACGGATCAAGCCCCTCGGCCGCACCTGCCTGAGATACGGACGTACGAGACCCCGCGGAACCGGACCGACGGCAGGTCAGCCCGCGAGCAGCTTCTTCACCACGGCGGCGACCCGGCCGCCCTCCGCCTGCCCGGCCACCTTCGGGTTCACGATCTTCATCACGGCACCCATGGCCCGCGGCCCTCCGCGCCCGCCGCCCTGGCCTCCTCGACGGCCTGCGCGACGATCGCGTTCAGCTCGTCGTCCGACAGCTGCTTGGGCAGGTACCGCGCCAGCACCTCGCCCTCCGCCTTCTCCCGCTCGGCCTGCTCGGGACGGCCGCCCTGCGCGAAGGCCTCCGCCGCCTCACGGCGCTTCTTCGCCTCGCGGGTGATCACCTTCTGCACCTCGTCGTCGGAGAGCTCGCGCTTCTCCTTACCGGCGACCTCCTCCTTGGTGATGGCGGTGAGGGTCAGCCGCAGCGTCGAGGAGCGGAGCTCGTCACGCGCCTTGATCGCGGCGTTGAGGTCGTCGTGCAGCTTCGACTTGAGCGTGGTCATGGCCTGATTGTCGCAGGTACGGGTCCGGGCCCGCCTGCCGATTTAAGGGCCCCTGGTCCATGGGGCGTTCAGCGGCCCCTCACGGGTCTGACACGATGGACGCATGCGCGCGCGATACGGAATCCCCTGGGAATCACGGCGGCCGGCGCCGCCGGTCTGCTGTACGCGGCGGGCTTCGAAGCCCGCTCGTTCCGCCTCCGACGGGTCACCATCCCCGTCCTGCCCTCCGGAATGCGCCCCCTGCGCGTGCTCCAGGTCTCCGACATCCACATGGTCGGCGGGCAGCGCAAGAAGCAGCGCTGGCTGCGCTCACTGGCCGGCCTGCGCCCCGACTTCGTCCTCAACACGGGCGACAACCTGTCCGACCCCGAGGGCGTACCGGAGGTCCTCGACGCACTCGGCCCCCTGATGGAGTTCCCGGGCGCGTACGTCTTCGGCTCCAACGACTACTACGGCCCCACCCTCCGCAACCCGGGCCGGTACCTGGTCGAGAAGGTCCAGGGCCGCCACGGCCTGAACGGCAACGCCCCCGTGACCGGCGTCGTCCACAACCCGTGGGAGGACCTGCGGGACGGATTCGACACGGCCGGCTGGCTGAACCTGACGAACACCAGGGGCACACTGAAGATCGACGGCGCGTCCATCGAACTGACCGGCCTGGACGACCCCCACATCAAGCGCGACCGCTACACGGAGGTCGCCGGCGGCCCCTCGGACGCGGCGGACTTCTCCATGGGCGTCGTCCACGCCCCGTATCTGCGCGCCCTGGACGCCTTCACGGCCGACGGCTACCCCTGGTCCTGGCCGGCCACACCCACGGCGGCCAGCTCTGCATCCCCTTCTACGGCGCCCTGGTCACCAACTGCGACCTGGACACGGACCGCGTGAAGGGCCTCTCCACGCACACCTCCGGCGGCCACACGTCCTACCTCCACGTGTCGGCGGGCTGCGGCACCAGCCGCTACACCCCGGTCCGCTTCGCCTGCCCGCCGGAGGCGACGCTGATGACGCTGGTGAGCCGGGACTGACGCCCGGGGTGGGCCGGGGCGCTTCACGATCACCCGTCCGGCCCACCCGCGTCGCCCCGCACCGGTCATCCACCCACGCTGGGGTGCATGACCGCCCCGATACCCAGGGACCTCCCGGACATCCCCGCCCTGCCGCGTACGCACCCGGCGTCGGCCGCCCTCCTCGCCCCCGCCAGAGCCGTCGTCCCCCTGGTACGCCGCCCCTGGCAGCCGCGTACCGCCTGCTCCTGGCACTGCTGGCGACGACCGCCGTACTGACCGAGGCCCTCCTCGGCAGCGCGCCCGGGTCCTGAGCTACTTCGTGATCCAGAGCACGGTCCTGCTGGCCCTGGTCATGCTCGCCTCGGCCCACCGCGCCTGGAGCGCCCGCCACCCGCTGCCGGCCGCGCTCACCGGAGCGACCCTGCTCTACGTGGCGACGGCATCCCTGGTCCACCACATCCTCCTGGCACCCGCCACGATGACCGGCGACACCTCCCGCCCGGACGCCCTCGCCGCCCACACCCTGTACACGGTGCTCCCCGCCGCCGCGGCTCTGGACTGGCTCCTCCTCACCCCACCGGCCCGCACCCACCTCCGCCAGGCCACCACCTGGATGCTGTACCCCTGGCCTACCTGGCCTTCACCCTGGCCCGCGGCGAACTCGCCCCCGGCTACCTCTACCCCTTCCTCGACGTCGCCCGGCACGGCTACCGCGGCGTCCTCGCCAACGCCCTCCTCCTCGGCCTCGGCTGCTACGCCCTCGCCGTCCTCCTCGTGGCCCTGGACCACGCCCGCCCCCGCCCCCGCAAAACCGGATTTCGTCCACGGCCCCCAGTGGGCTAAAGTAAACGTCGTCGCCGCGAGAGCAGCGACAATCGGGGTGTAGCGCAGCTTGGCAGCGCGCTTCGTTCGGGACGAAGAGGTCGTGGGTTCAAATCCCGCCACCCCGACAGCCAAAACAGCAGGTGAGGGCCCTACCGTTCGCGGTAGGGCCCTCACCTGTTTCCGGCTGCGTGTGTATCTGCGTGACTACCGCTTTCCGCGTGTCTACGGCCGCCGTTCCTCCGCGCCGAAGATGCCGTCCATGACCACGGCGCCGGTCTGGATCACGGGCCGGATCTGCTTCCGGTAGACCTCTTCCGTCACGGCCGTCCCGGAGTGCCCGACGAGGCGGGAGATCACTTCCAGCGGGACGCCCCGGTCGGACAGCAGGGACACGAAGCTGTGCCGGAGCTCCCGCGGCGTCCACTCGTCGGCGTCGATCCCGTCGACGTCCTTGAGCGCCTGGCGGAAGGCGCGGCGGACGTTCGCGGCGTCGAGCGGTTTGCCGACGGCGGAGGAGAAGACCAGCCCGTGTTCCTCCCACTTCTCGTCAGCGGCGAGCCGGTCCCATCCCTGGTCCTCGAACTGCTGCCAGAGCGCTTCCACGCAGCGCGCCGGCAGTGCGAGCGTGCGCCGGGACTTCCGGGTCTTGGTGTCCCCGCCCCGCCGGACCGAGCGCCACACGGCGATGTGCGGAGGCTGCGGCGGGTCGGCGTCCGGCTTGCCCTTGAGGAAGACGTGGTCCCAGGTGAGCGCCCGCAACTCCTCGGTACGGGCACCGGTCAGCAGCGCGAGGACGATGTACGCGTACATCGAGGTGCCCTCGGCGCCCTTGAGCACGGCCTCAGCCTGAGCAAAGGTGAGCGCCTTCGAGGGCGCCCGGCCTGCCCCTGGGGCACCGAGCACAGTTCGACGACGTTGCGCTTCACCTTGTCCCGAGCCATGGCCCGCTTGACCGCACGGTTGAGGCACGAGTGGATCGCCTGAAGGGTGCGCGTGCTTAGCGCCTTCGCTTTGGCTGCCAGCCAGCGGTCGACATCTTCCGCGCTCAGGTCACGGAGTTTGCGCGCGCCGAGGGACGGGATGATGTGCGTGTTGCTCAGGATCGCGCACGTCTTCGCCGTGCTGGAGTCGATGCCCACCAGGCCGTACGCGAGCCAGTCCGTCACGGCATCCCTGACCGTGTAGTTGGTGGGCGCGATCGCAAGACCGTCCTCGTGGTCCCGCAGCACCTCCTTGAGCTTGTTCTTCGCTTCAGTCTTGGTCTTGCCACTCCCCGCTTCACGATCCGCTTACCGCTCGGGTCGAAGCCCAGGTTCGCCGTGGCGATCCACCGTTGCCGCTTCTCGTCCCAGTGCAGGCCGCCGTCACCACGGCTCCGACGCTTGGTCATCAGGCAGCACGCTCCATCTGTCCCGCGATGAAGTCGCCCAGGGCGGAGGCGGGGATGCGCCGGCACCGGCCGATGGTGACCGAGGGCAGGCGACGGGACCGGATCAGGTCGTACACCGTGGACCGGCCGAGGCGAAGACGGGCCATTACCTCGGCGACGGTGAGCAGTTCGTCATCACGCACGGTCGGTGTCTCCTTCTACGTCGTGGGAAGCGGAGCGTGAGGAAGCGAAGAGGGCTTCCGCGTCCGTGAGGCCGATCCCGGCGAAGCGCCAGTGCGAGAGGACGAGCACGGTGTCCGGGTCGGGCAGTGGGTGGCCCGCCTCGGCGGCGCGCTCGCGGGTGAGGGCTTCGTTGTGGTCGGCGCGTTCCTGGCGGAGGGCGCCGAGGGTGACGGAGTAGGCGCGGGACTTGGTGGAGAAGTGGCCGCGGAAGCCGAGCATGTGGGCCCACTTGCGCAGGCGGAGGTCTTCGAGTTCGGGCAGTGCGCCGAGGTGCCAGCAGGTGAGGATCATCCGGCGTGCGTGGTCGGTGACGCCGGAGCCGATCAGGTCCGTGATCGGGTTGCGGATGGGGCGGTCGAGGGTGCCTGCGGTTTCGGCGCCCTTGGTGGCGTATTTGGCGATGTACGCGGCGACGGCCCGGCTGGAGAGCTCCGAGGTTCCGGCGAAGTCGGCGGAGCGAATCGGGCGGACGTCGAGCTGTGCGCCGAAGCGGAAGGCGTACGCGTGGCCGTCGAGGACGGGGCCGGGGGTTTCTGCGAGGTGGGTCGCCGTGCGGATGGCGTCGGTGAGGAGTTCGGTCGTGGCCCAGGCGGGTGGGGTGTCCTCGGCGCCGTCGGGGCCGTCGAGGCGGATCACGGCGTGGAAGTGGACGGCGCCGCGCCGCTGGTACTCGGCGACCTTGGCGTAGGAGACCTTGAGGCAGTCGCGCAGTGCGGAGCGGGTGAGGCCCGCGCGGGAGGCGAGCTGCTGGCGCAGGTAGGTGGTGAAGCGGGCCCAGAGGGCACCGGCGTGCGCGTTCCACAGGACGGCAGCGCGGTAGTCGTAGCGGTCCGGGTCGAGCGGGGTGCCGAGCGCGGGGTCGTCGTCGGGGTGGGTGCGTCCGCAGCGGCAGCGGCCGCCGGTGGGCCGGTTGTGGACGGGGCCGAAGGAGGGGCGGTGAAGGTGGCGAAGACGCGGGGGTGTTGGGCGACGGCCGGGCCGATGCCTTTGCCGCCGCTCAGTCCGGCGGTGACGAGGTGGAAGGTGTCTTTCCGGTAGACCTCGGCACAGGCGGCGCACCGGGTGGCGCGGCGGTTGTTGCAGCGGATGAGGAGCTGTCCGGCGGGAAGTTCGCGGTCGACGACTTCCCGGACGATTTCGCCAGTTGCGGCGTGGACGTCGAGGCGGTGGCCCTCCATCCGTACGGGCCGCTCGCAGCCGCCCAGGCGCTGGATCTGCCGGGCGTAGGAGCTGAGGTCACCGTGCCGGGCGAGGGCGGTCAGGTGGCGGATGGCTCCGAGGGAGCCGGGGCGTGCATGTGCGGGTCCTCCTTGTGGGGCGGCGGGTGTTCGCGGCGTCCGCCCGGCCTGCCAGTCCGTCCGCCTTGTCGAGGGGCTAGACAGTGTGGGCAGGCGAAGTCGGGCGGAGCCGGGGAGTCAGCGGCGGGTGAGCAGGGAGCGGACGACGGCGGCGCAGACGGCGATGGAAGCGGCGGTGATGGCGACGGCCAGGAGCATGGAGACCAGGACGGTGCCGACGATCAGGACCACGGCGGTGCCGCCGCCGACGAGGGCGAGCGCGCTGCCGGGGGTGAGCTGTACAGCCGGGCGGGACGGCGCCGGGGCGGCGACGGCGGCCGGCGGTGCGACCGGGGCGGCAACCGGGGTGATGGTGGTCGGCTCGACGGCGGCGGGCGGGGTGACCAGGCCGGTCGGCTGGGGCATGGTCGGGATCTTCGGACGGAACATGGGCGGATCTCCTTCCTGAGCGGGTTACTTGATGAAGTTGTCGATCACGGGGGCCAGCAGGCTGTCGGCGAGTAGGTAGCCGCCGAGGAGGAGTGCGGCGATGAGCCACCAGGGCGGGCGGATGAGCTTGACGCCGAGGACTCCGATGCAGAGCAGGGCGAGCCAGAGCGGGACATCCATGCGGTGGGTCTCCTGTCAGGCGGAGCAGCGGTGGGTACGGGCGGCGAGTTCGGCGGCGGCGCGGCTGTCGTACTCGGCGGAGAAGTCGCAGCGGGGCGCGGTGCAGGCGGCGAGGTGTCGGTTCTTGCCGCGGTCGAGGTAGGAGGCGACGTTCACGGGGCCGATGCGGCGGACGTTGCGGAAGCGGCGGTGCATGGCGGTGCTCCTCTCAGAGGTGGGCGGCGACGGATGCGGTCATGGACGGGGGCAGGCCGAGCCGGGCGCGTACGGCGTCGGGGTCGGCGGGGCGGCCGGTGGCGGAGTGGTGTTCGTCGGCCAGGGCCCGGACGCGATCGACGAGGGCGGGCGGAAGGGCGACGGCGGGAACGGGAGCCGGGACCGGGGTCGAGGTGGCGACCGGTTCGGCTGCACTCTCGGGAGCGGGTTCGGGGTCGGTGGACGGTGCCGGGAGCGCGTCCCGGTCGGTTGTGTCGACAGCGGCCGGGGCGGGAGGCCGTTCCTCGTGCGCGTCGGTCGACGGGGCCGAGGAGTCCGGGACGGCCGGCGCTTCCGTGTCGCCGTGCGGCGTGTGGGCGAAGCGTGCCGCCGAAGAAGGCGACGGCGGGCCAGCCCGCGACGACGACGCGGAGCGAGGCGGGGACGTGGTCGAGGTCGAGGAGCCCGGCGGTGGCGACGTTGGCGCCCAGGGAGGCGGCCAGGGCCACCAGGAACCACAGTCGCGGTCCCCGGCCGCTTGCCCCGCCCGCTGTGCTTGCCGCATCCGGCGCCAGGCGGCGACCAGCAGCAGGTCGACGCTGACCGGGTAGGCCCACGCCTTCCACCCGCCCTGTCCTGCCGCCGAGGCGAGATCGTGCAGGTGGGAGAAGGACAGGGCACCGGCGATGACGGCCTGAACGATCACAGCATCCACACGGGTCAGGTGGGCACGCATCAGCTCGAATCCCCTTCGGCGCGCTCAGTTGGCGGGCTTGAGTGCGTCGGCGCGCTCACGGGCGAGGCGGGCCACCTCGGCGGCGTCGGCGTCACCGGGCGAGTTCGCCGCGATGCGCTCCATCAGGTCCGCCTTCCGCTCCATGAGCGCGGCGTACTCGGCCGAGTCGGCGCCGAGCTCCCGGAGCGTCTGGAGATCGGCGAGGAACGCGTTGACCTCGGAAATGGTGGGGCGTGACATGGCTTTCCTTCCGGTTTCAGGCATGGGTGGGGTAGGGACGTGGCGCGAGGCGGTCACGCCGGCCGTGGAGAGGGAGGGTGCGGCTACTCGGTCACCGGGCGGGCGGTGGGCACAGCAGCGGTCGAGGAGGACGGCCCAGCCGCTTCGACGGCGACGGTGGGCCGGAAGGCGTCGAGCCGGGGCAGTTCCGGCACCAGGGCGGCGGTGTCGCGGCAGACGGCCGCCGCATCGTCGAGGGTGAGGTGCGGTGAGCGGACGCGGGACCAGCCACCGGAGGAGTCCCCGACGACGGCGACACCGGGACGCTCGGCCGGGATGGCGGTCGCGGCCAAAGCCGCTTCGGGGAGATGTCGGCGAGCGCCATGTTCGCCGACGCTTCGTCGTTGACGCGGTGGCAGATGCGGCCCGAGAGCTGAGCGCGCAGCATCGTGGCGCCCTTGCCCAGTTCGGCGCCGAAGCGCTGCCCGCACACCTCCAGGAAGATGCCGGCCGCACGGCCGAGCTGGGCGAGGCGGATGAGCTTGGTGACCATCGCGTCCTCCGCTTCTCGTCGTCCTTGCTCGCGGCCAGGAAGAGTTCGGCGACCTCGTCGACGACGACCACGACCGGCACCGGCCGCACCGCTTCCGGAAGCCCCACACGTCCGAGGTGAGCACGGCGTCCGGACCGGCACCGCTCCGCAGACCGATGAGCCGGAACCGTGCCTCCATCTCCTCCAGCAGCACGTCAAGGAGTTCGTTCGCCCGGTCCGGGGTGTCGGCGAGCGCGGACAACCGGGGTGCGAACGGCGCCAGTTCGACACCCCATTTGCAGTCGATGCCGACCAGGACGACCGGCTGACGGGCCAGGCCGCACAGCAGGTTGCGCAGGTAGACGGACTTGCCGGACTGCGTGGCGCCCAGGATCAGTTCGTGCGGCACGGTGCGGAAGTCCCGCACGTGCCATACGCCGTCCTCCCGCAGCGCCAGCGGCAGGCACAGCGGACCGTCCCCCAGCCGGTGCCGGGCGGGCCGCACCTCGGCGAGCACGTCCCAGCCGACCAGCCGCAGTTCCAGCCGCCCCGGTTTCGTGGGACGGACGTGCACGGCGTGGGCGCCCCAGGCGTGCCGCAGCCGGTCGGCCGAGGCGGCGAAGTCCTCGGGAGCCTGCCCGGCCGCCATGCGCAGCCGCATCACGAGCCCGGACCCGGTAGGCCGCGGGAAGGAGTGCCGAGGCGGTACGGGCGCCGCCTGCCGCCCGATCATCCGGGCGGTGGCCCGGCGGACGGCCGAGGCCGGGACCGTCAGGCCGCAGGCATCCATCGTCGCCCGGTAGGAGACCAGAACCCGCAGCGCGACGGCCGGATACCCCACCAGCCACCAGAACACCACCGGCATCCGACGGCGCACCACCAGCAGCACGACCAGGACCAGCAGCACCGGGAGCAGCACCCGGACGGCGTCGGCCACGGCGATCAACCCTGCACCGACGCCGGGGCGTTGACCATGACCGCATCCGCCCGGTAGGCGATGCCGTGCCGGGCCCGCCCGCCGAACTCGCTCTCCACGGCCGGGCCACCAGGCCCGACAGGACGACTGGCGCACCCATCACCAGGCCCTCACCGATGCCCGGCTCAGGAACGGTCACCTTGATCATGTCCGAACCGCCGGCCGCGATGAACACCAGTTCCAGCACCATAAGCCGCTGGTTGGTCACCGGGTCCACGGCAACCTCACCGGTCTGCCGGTCCCGCACCTTCACCTCGGGCAGCTTCGTCACGAGGAGGGTGGCGGCCGAGGTGTCCACGGGGATCACACGCATTGTCTGTACCTCACTGAGTTGATGGATCTGCGTACCCCCTAGACAGTGCAAGGAGGGAACCGCCCCAACTGTCTAGGGGGTCGACATTTAAGGTAACCGACGACCCGTCAACTGTCTAGGGGGTATACGAGCGCGTGTCAGATCGCGCCCGTGTGCACTACGACAACACCCAGTGAAGGACAGTCGCGTCGTCGCGCGCCTTCCTCGCGGCCAGCGCCGGCCGTCAGGGTCGCCGCCCTCGGCCTCACGCACAATCCGGATCAGCTCATCCGGCCCGGACGAGCCGAGGACCGCCAACGTCTCCTCCCAGTCGGAGAGTTCGAAGCGGTCGACGAGCCGCGTAGCCCCGTCGCTCAGCAACGTCACGGACGCCAGCGACTCCAACGGAACCGTCCCCGTCAGCGCGTATTCAGCCGCCCGCGGATCAGGACCGGCGATCCAGAAGCCGTCCGGCCGGTTCCGAGCCCGGTCAGCGCATCGCGGTACTCGGCAAGCGCGGCGGCGTGCTCGGGTGAACCGGTAGGCAGCGCGTCGACCCGCCCACGCAGCCGCTTGCCGACCTCGTCCAGGCGCCGGTCGGTGACCACGGTCGTACCGCCATCCCGGTCGGCCAGGAGCAGGGAGGAGTCACCGAGGACGAGGTACTCCAGAGCTCCCGCACCGACCCGTGCGACGACGACCGTGCTGGTCGGACTGGCCCGGTACGCCAGGTCGCACGTGCCCTCATGCAAGGACCGGACGAGGCCGATGGAGTCGGCCAGACACTCGGCGAGCGGCCGGACGGAGTGCGCGGTGATGCTGCGCAGCAACAGGGCCCCGAGCGTCGAGGAGAACCAGGCGACACCGTGCGCGCATCCGGTCTCCGCTCCGCCAACGCCGGCCCCGTCAAGGAGGACGGCGGCACCGGGAGCGGCGGCGGCGAAGTCCTCGTTCTCCCTGTCGGGGTCGGCGGGCAGTGTGGCGAGGGCAGCCCTCACGAGGACGCCTCTTCGTCGTGCCGGTAGAGCGGGCAGAGAAGTTCGACGGACTGCGGTTCGCTGGTCTCCGGGTCGTACTCGACGCCCACCAGCGTGGAGAACCGGCGGTCCCCCACCTGTCCCCACAGCGCGTTGAGGTCGTTGGCGAGCAGCTGCACGACACCGAGGAGCCTTGCGTGTGAATGCCGGCGATGGCGAGCAGCGAGCCCCTGCCATCCGGGCGCGACAGCCGGCCGAGGTATCCGACGTCGTACGGCCGGGCCGGATCACTGTCCTGTCCCGAACGATGCACGGCGCCGGTCTGGCGGTCCACCACTGTCCAGGGCCCGTCTTCCGCGCGCTCCCAGCTCAGTACCGGATCTTGCGCGTAGGTGTCCCACATCTCCTGAGACATGCGCGGGCCGCAGACGACGACCAGGCCCTCACGGTTGAGGTCGATCTCTCCCGTGACCGGCACATGTTCCGAGGTGACGCCGAGACCGTAGGAGCGCGCCAGGTCCTCCAGCCGCTTGCCGGAACTGACATCGTCCACGGCGACGACCGTCCGCCCGCGTTCGTCGTCACGCCGCAGCGGAGTGGCAACGGTGACAGCGCCCCGGCCGAGGAAAGCCCTTCCGGTGCCGGGCCCGTGTGCCGGATCTGATGAATGCGCCCGCGGCTCAGGCCGGCCTTCTCAGCGATCTGCGCGTACGACAGCCCTTGCGCATGCAGGTCCTGCACCACACGCCGACGGAGGCGGGCCAGCTCTGTCACCTCCTGCTGCGCGCCGGCCAGCCGGGTCGTGACCTCACGCAGGAGCAGGTACGGATCATCAATCGCCATGATCCGTTGCAGCTCGTCCGACATGACCACACCTCCTAGGAATACCCAGGAGTCTAGGGCCCTAGACGGAATGGGCGGGAGACGCCGACCCGTACGAACGTCGACCACGAAGAAGCGGGACCGCCGACGAGGCACACCCCGAGGACTCACCCGCCACCGCCCACAGTCCAGTCCCGGACTATCACCGGGCGGCGCGCGCTCACGCACCCTCCCGCGCCAACTCGGCCCACACGGAACGGCCGTCGGGCCAATCCTTGACGCCCCAGTCCTTCGCGCAGGCCGCGATGAGCAGCAGCCCGCGCCCGCCCTCTTCCTGATTGGTGACGTCGCACAGATGCGGCACATGGGGGCCGCCCTGGTCGACCACCTCAAGGCGGACCAGGTCGTGACCGAAGCCGACGATCACCAGGAACCAGCCGCCGGCCGAACCGCTCAGCGAGTGCCGCACGGCATTGGTGGCCAGCTCACTCACGATCAGGACAGCATCGTCGACGGGGCCCCGATCGGCGAGCAGGGAGGCGACGAAGTGACGGGCGTGGGTCACCTCCTCGGCGAGGCCGGGGAAGGCACGGCACCACTTGGAGAGCATGGGAGAACACCTCAGTTCGTCTAGGGGTCTAGACAGCGTGACGGCAGAGTATTCCCACGCTCACCCGCCAGACTAGGCATCCAGAGGAATTATTCCTCTATGGAGTGACGGTGTCTCCCAGCTCCCGAAACTCCGCCATCATCCGCAACAGCAGCTCACGCACCTCGCCACCGAAGACCGCCGCCCCCTCGAACCGAGCGAACGACTCCTCATACGCGGCCACCTCATCAGAGTCGGACGACACCCGCTCACGGTCGAACGCCTCCACCACGACCGCCCGCCGGTCGCACAACGTGAACCCATGCCGGGGCAACACCGGCACCGGCCGACGCCAGGGCACCACCCCCAGCCGGACCGTGTTCAGACTCTCCACAGCCAGCAGTCGGTCGAGCTGGGCGAGCATCAAGGCCGGCGACCCCGGCCACGTCCGCAACACCGCTTCCGTCAGCACGAACACCGACTCCCGCCCCGGCTCATACAGCACGCTCTGCCGCTCGACACGGGCAGCGACAGCGCGCCCGACCGCCTCAGGCGTCGAGCCCGGCGCACCCTCGAAGACGTGACGGGCGTACTCCGCGCTCTGGAGCATGGCGGGCAGGATGACGCACTGGAACGACCGCACCAGACGAGCGGACCGAACCTCTTCGTCAACGGTCGTACCGGCGGGGGCCCCGTTGTCTGCCGGTTGGCCAGAGTTCACGGCAGTGGCCACAGCGGCCAGGAGGTCACGCACCTCACGAGCCGTCGACTCGTCGAGGCCGAGAGCGCCCAAGAGCCGATCGAGCACATCGAGACTCGGAACCATGCGGCCCGTCTCGACCTTGGACACGGTCGGTTGCCCCACACCAGCACGCTGCGCCAGGGCAGCACCTGTCAGGCCGGCCTCTGCCCGCAGCATCCGAAGACGCCCGCCAAGCGCCCGCATCAGCTCCCGCCGCTCACTCCCCATGCCCAGGGTTCTACACCACCAGGCAGCAGCCACCACGAGCCCAAGCCACGTCGACGGCCGTCAGGCATCTACCGAGACCGGACACACCAACAGCCCGTGCCTGATTCAAACTTTCTCTACTGGTTCAAGCCCGGCTGCGCTCCGCTCCGCCGGCGCGCTCCCGGCTCCGCCGCGGGCGCCGCTCCTGCCTTCGGCCCGCTCCGCCCGCGCTGCGCCTACGCGCGCCACAGGTGGACCGGGCCGAGGTCATGAGGCGATCACCGCACGATCGGTCAGCCGTCAAGACGGATGCCTCCGGCGGGGGATCGGCCGGCACCGGGATGGAGGGGCGCCGTCGCCGACTGCGGACCCGTAGGGGTGCGCGAGGGGCTCCCATCCCGTCCACCGCCGACCCAGGCAGAGCCGAGCAGACGCGGCCCAGGGGCGTCAAGGTCGTTCGTACAGTGGCGCGCTCCACCTTGACGCCCCTGAACCACGCCCGCTCCACGGTGTGTGGGTCGACGGCGGACGGGATGGGAGCTGGGGAGAGTGGTGGGCAAGGCGGAGCGGCAAGTCCTCGCTATCTCACTCCGAGGCATGAGTACTTGCACCTTCGTCTCCAAGCCACCCCTCGATCTCGCTACGCCTCCAATACAGGCGGTACAAGATTCGGTGTGGTGACGGGAACGGTCGTCTCTTTGGCCCCTTACGCGCCAACCAGCTAGTGATCGTTTTCGGGCTCACCCGTGCAAGTGCAGCGGCTCCAGCAGTATCAACCCAGACATCGTCATCGGGCAGCTCCGGCAAGCCGAACAGTCGCCCTGCCGGGACCTCCTCGGCTTCGACCAGGGCCTCCAGCAGCGACTCATGATGGACGGCTAGCGTCACGCTTCGCTCGTTCATACGCCTCTCCCTCACAGTTTTAAGACTGCGCTCCAAGCTACACCACCCTCGCCCAGGAAATCGTTGGTTTCAAATGGCCGTGTTGGCTATTCCTGCGTAGCGCCCGGTTCGGCGCCAAGCTCACGGAATACTGAGGCCACCTGGTCGTCAGGGATCCGCTGAAGCATCTGCTGCCTCAGTTCGCGGTCTGCCCGCTTACTCCTGTGGTCGAGGATGTCGCGAATAATGCATCGCAGCACCCATGCCACTCCGGGAAGAGATCCCAATGACGCCAGTTCACCAAGGATTTGCACCTGGGTCTCCTGGGGTGAGAAACGGCCCGGCCGGCCAGTCGCCGACCGGGCCCATTGAGTCGCCATTCCTGCTGGGGAAAAATGGCAACAAAAAAGCCCGAACCTTGGGTTCGGGCAACAAAAGACGGAGAGTCGATTCTCCGTCTTCGGCCTCCGGGCACGCCGGGGCTGCCCCCAACTATGCGACAACTGCCATCAGGTGTCAACGGCGAACTAAGCACAGCAGGTCAGGAGTGCCGCTTGCGCCTGTCCCCAGGTGCAGCAGCCCTCGTCGTGTGACAACTACGCTTGTCACCATGCCCCTACCGACGGACGACCCCATCACCCTGTACCTGTACGGCATCGCGTGGGAGAAGGCTATGGAGCGACTTCCAGGTCCACCTCACAGCACGTCCGGCCCGGTGACAAGCGCAGAGCACCTGGCGCTACTCGCTACGCTGGCCGACTTCTCTGCGGGGCTGGAAACTAACATTCTTACTGCGACTTATTATGCCTGCGAATTTAAGGTGCCCCAGGCGGAGATTGGGCGTAGCTGTGGAATATCTCGTCAAGCAGTCCGCCAGCGACTAGCCAAGGCTGTAGCCATAAGGGAAACGCATCAGCGAGACTCGCCTTACTGGGATTACGATTACGACTACCTAGAGGATGAGTAAGGTTAAGTCGTCGCATGCCCAGGAATAGGAGGCTCGATGAGATTCCGTCGATCGCGTCGAACCGAGTCGTGGCCCGGCCGTTTGAACGCGATCACGGTCGGTCGGCGTACGGCCCCAGGTCGTACGCCTCACGGCAGGCTGCCGAAGCCTAGCGGTAGTCGCTGGGCAGTGCCGTTCTGACCAGGGTCCCCCAAGACCGGGCCCTGTCCCCCGTGAGCGCCGCCGGGCCGTCCCCGGGCCGTGCGAGGGTGCCAAGCTCGTCGCAGTCAGCGGTACAGCAGCGAAGTACCGCAACCACAGCAACCAGCAGCAAGCTACTGCGTCCGTTCAGAACCATATAGCGGCCGGTATGACCGTCACCGACCGATCCACATAGAGCTACGGATCAGAAGGCATAGGCGCTCTAGATCTCCCCGGGCACCGGTTCTAACCTTCGAGGTCGGCCACCGAGGATTTGGGGGAATCGTGACAGACTTCCGCGCTGAGGCGATTGAGGCGTATGAGACGACACGTAGCAGTGATACCCGGGGCATCATCGCGGCCTTGTTACACCTGGCTGAGACGATCGCCCCGGCAGGCACCGGCATTCCGAGGGGCGGCAGCTCGCCGAGTTGGCAGGCGGCGGCCCTCTCCTATCTCCAAGGCGGACAGCACCGAGCTAAGACCGTTGACCGGTTGGTCAGGTGGCTGACTGAGCAGGGCTTCGACGTGGACGATGACGCTGTCGGTCTCGGCATGTGGGAACTTGTCGAGGCGGGCCGCGTGAAGGCCAATACAACCGGGGCCCAGCCACTGTTCTCCGCCGTCCCCGATCGTCAGTGACCACATCACTCTCTCAAGAGCGAATCCACCGAAACCAGTGCGTGTCTAACTGCGTGACAACGACGACGCACAACCGCGAACACCCTTGGACGTCAGTGGACCATCAGCGCAGGTGACAAGCAGAGCAGCTCAAGGACAGCGAGCGCCCCAAGTTGCTTCGGGACGAAGAGGTCGTGGGTTCAAATCCCGCCACCCCGACAGCCGAAACACCAGGTGGGGCACCTACTCGTTTGAGTAGGTGCCCCACCTGTTTCGTCTGCGTGACTATCGCTTGCCGCGTGTCTACGGCCGCTGCGGATCAGCGTCGAAGATCCCGTCCATGACCACGGCACCGGTCTGGAACACGGGCCGGATCTGCTTCCGGTGGACCTCCTCGGTCACAGCCGTCTTGGAGTATCCGACGAGCCGGGAGATCACTTCCAGCAGGACACCACGGGCGGACAGCAGGGACACGAAGCGGTGCCGGAGCTCCCCGGGGCGTCCACTCATCGGCGTTGATCCCGTCGACGCCCTTGAGCGCCTGGCGGAAGGCACGGCGGACATTGGCCGCGTCCAGTGGCTTGCCCACGGCCGAGGAAGAAGACGAGCCCGTGTTCCTCCCACTTGTCGCCGGCGGCGAGCCGGTCCCACCCCTGATCTTCGAACTGCTGCCAGAGGGCTTCGACGCAGCGCGCCGGCAGAGCGAGCGTGCGCCGGGACTTCCGGGTCTTGGTGTCCCCGCCCCGCCTGACCGAGCGCCACACCGCGATGACGGTCGTGCAGACCTGTGTGGTCCACCTGCTGCGGAACTCCTTCCGCTAGCCTGCGCGTTTCATCCGGGGTTGTGTCCGGATCATGATCGGAAAAGCGAAAGTGCCTTCTGAGCTGCAACGAAGAGGCTTGTCTAAGGTCTCAGTCGTACCAGCAGGAAGGCACTTTCTGCGTGCACACTACCCGGTCACGCCCCAAGCTCGTCGTCAGCGCCGACGGGAACGGGGTGGCCCACCACGCCGGCTCGCGCCTGCTCACGGATCTGGCGGACGCCACCTCGCTGACCAGCGCCTTCAGCGAAGCCCTGCACCGGCTGCGGCCACGCGGGACCGGGCACGACCCCGGCCGTGTCGCGGTGGACCTGGCGGTCATGCTCGCCGACGGCGGCGAAGCGATCGCTGACCTGGCCGTGCTGCGCGACCAGCGCGACGTATTCGGCCCCGTCGCCTCCACCCCGACCGCCTGGCGCGCGCTGGCCGGCATCGACACCACGGCCCTGAACGCACTGCGGGCAGCCAGAGCCCAGGCCCGCGAAATCGCCTGGCTGCAAGCGGACGAGACCGGACATCCCATCCCCGCATCCCACGCCGGAAGGCGTGAACTACCGGGCCTGGTCCTGGACATCGACGCGACCCTGGTCGCCTGCCACTCCGAGAAGGAACAGGCCGCCGCCACCTACAAGCGTGGCTTCGGTTGCCACCCGCTGTTCTGCTTCCTCGACAACACCGGCGAGGCCCTCGCAGGCATCCTGCGGCCGGGCAACGCTGGAGCGAACACCGCAGCCGACCACATCACCGTCCTCGACCAAGCCCTCGCGCAGATCCCCGACGCTCACCGCCACGGAACCGAAATTCTCGTCCGCGCCGACAGCGCGGGCGGCGCGAAAGCCTTCCTCGCCCATCTACGCTCCCTGCGCCAGCGCGGGATCCCGACCACCTTCTCCGTCGGGCACGCCGTCACCGAACAGGTCCGCAAGGCCATCCGGGTCCTACCCGACCAGGTCTGGCACCCCGCCCTGGAACAGGACGGCACCCCGCGCGTCGGCGCCGAGGTCGCCGAGCTGACCGGCCTGGTCGACCTCACCGGATACCCGGACGGCACCCGCATCATCGTCCGCCGCGAACGCCCCCACCCCGGCGCCCAACTGTCCCTGTTCGACCAGGACGAAGGCATGCGCCACCAGGTCTTCCTCACCGACACGCCCGTCGCCGGCGGCGGCTCACTCCAGGACCTGGAGGTCCGCCACCGGGCCCACGCCCGGGTCGAGGACCACATCCTCCCCCAGACTCCGTCCGGGGTACCCCCAGCGGCAAGACCACCGGCTTCGGCCGCTTCCCCTCCGCCGCTTCGCCATCAACCAGGCCTGGCTGGAGCTGTCCCTGACCGCGATCGACCTGCTGGCCTGGGCGCGAACCCTGCTGCTGGACGGCGAGTTGGCCACCGCCGAGCCCAAGAAACTGCGCTACCGCCTCCTGCATGTTGTCGCCCGGATCACCCGCGGAGCCCGCCGCCTACGCCTGCGGATCGCCGCCGCCTGGCCCTGGCGTCACGAACTGACCGCGGCGTTCAGCCGCCTCGTCGCACTGCCCCGACCGGCCACCTGACCGACGACGACGCCGCTGACCATCCACGACCCGAGGACCCAGGAGCACCCGGCCCCAGCGCCGGGACCTCGCCATGTCCAACGTCCAACGGCAGCCCCGCGACCCCCGGCACATGGATCACCCCAGATCAGCCGACGCCAACCGAAACAGCGAGGCTAGGCCGCCCGCCAGAACTGGGACAAGATCGCTCGTGTAACCCGGTACGCCCGGAAGTCCTCACAGGCGAGCCGGACAAGGCGATCAGCGCACTCGGCCTCACGGGCTTCGACCGCTCGTTGCCCACCGTCTACGTCACTGGCGGCGCCCAAGGCTCGGTCCAGATCAACACGGTGATGCGCACAGTCCTGCCCTGGTTGCTCACCCAGGCCAACGTCATCCACCAGTGTGGTGCCACCTCCTTCGAGGGTCGCGCCAGTACGCGGCCCAGCTCTCGGTCGAGGTTCGACCCCGCTACCTGGTCACGGACTTCATCGCCCGGAGCTTCCCGACGTGCTGGCGCTGGCCGACGTCGTCATCTCCCGCAGCGGCGCCGGCACGATTGCCGCGCTCACGGCCCTCGGCAAGCCGTCCGTCCTGATCCCGCTCGCTACATCGGCCGGCAACGAGCAGGAGCACAACGCTTTCCACCTTCAACAGGTCGGCGCCGCAGTCGCCCTGATGAAGGAAGCAGTCACCCCGGAGGACCTTCGTGCGGCAGTCGGCCCGATCCTCGCCTCACCCGAACAGCGTCGGCGTATGGCTCAGGAGGCGCGCGCCGTGGGGCGCCCGGATGCAGCGGAGCGCTTGACGAGACGTCCTGCTGAGCGCGGGCGTCTGACGAAGACACATACGAAGTTGCTGTGCGCCGTACGCTCAGTTCTTCTCGCTCGGCGACCCAGAGGGGATCGGGGTGGTTGATGACCAGAAATCCGATCGGACGTTGGGGTCCGGGATCGATCCTCCCGCGTAATTGGGGCCGACGGTCTGGGCCGTCGGCGGCGACACCGAGGACTTGGTGACACACGGTGTAGCCACCTCGAAGAAGGCTTGACCGTTGCCGCCGATGAGGAGGCGCACACGGAACTGGTCGGGTGTCTCAAAGTACGTCGCAGGGCTCTTGGCGCTTCGGTTCACACCAAGCTGCCGGTACCCTTCGGCCTTCCAATAGCGCTCCACCACCCCGAGGAAACTACCCCTGCGTTCCGGGAGATAATGGTCATTACTGCGCGACGCCGCGACACATCACAGCTGCCGGCGGTGGCTTCCCCGTGGGTCCAATGGACGGCGGGCTGGATGGCGGCGAATGTCCCGTCCAGCATTTTGTCGGCATGTTCCGCCGCTTCTTGCATGTTCATCTTCGGCTTCCCTTCAGTCCGCTGCTCCGAAGTTCCGCATGCTGCCAAAAGTAGAATTCCTACCAGGAATGTGATTCCGGCGCCTCTCATCGCGGCTGCTCCAAAACGATTTCGTCGGACTTGCCAACCACGATTTTGGCAATGTTGTCGGCTGACATCTGATCCTTCGTGGGGGTGAAATATTGCGAGTGTGCGTCAAACCCACCCTCGGTCACGGGAGGACCATCGTCGACCAGGAAGCGTGTGGCTCCAAATGCCTTGTTCGCCGGATCGGTTCCGAACCAGATCTGACTCGGGTCCGTCTGCTGGTCCTGAGCCATATAGCCGGCGGCGCCACCCACGACAGTACCGGCTACACCACCAACGACTCCACCTACAGGGCCGCCCATTCCCAATCCCAATACTAGACCTGCTGATCCCCCACCAGCAGCCCCGGCTCCCATGCCGCTGGCCTCATTGTGATTAGGGAGCTTGGTGACGATGTCGTTGTCGGCCGCGCCGACGAATACATGGTGCTTGCCGACGTTCAAATCGTCGGCGGTCTTCGCACCAGTGCCGGGGCTACCGACGAGGATGATGTCGTCGGCTCCGGGGACCCCGCCCTTCTCCTGAGCTGCCAAGCCGACGGTGAGGGAACCGTATGAGTGCCCAATGGCCGTGATGTGTGGATCCTCGTTCTCGTTCGTCGCTGAGATTCCTGCCATGAAGCTGTTGTATGCAGGTGCTCCGGCTTCGGCGTTTTCCCTGAACATGACGTCCGTGTTGGCGGCGAGGTCCGAGGGGAGGTCTGGGGTGCGTCGTAGCCGAGCCAGACAATCGACGCGGTGGAACTGTGAGGGTCGGCCTCACGGGCGCCAAGAGCAGTGTCCTGAGCTCGTTTCATCGTGCCACCGACGAACTCGCCGTCCAGCTTCGTCGAAAGGCCAGGGACGTAGGCGGAGACGTTCTTCGCCGTGTCGGGGTTGCCATAGGAAACGATCGCGCGGCCGTTTCCTTCGTCTCCGATACCAAGGAGGTACATTGGAGGCACGCTTGGTTCCTGTAGTTTCTCCTGAATCCCTTTCAGCCCGTCCAGCATCGTCTTCGACTCCTCGTCGTCCTGACCCGACAGTTTGCCGATGAGGAGCTGGATGTTCTCCCGGTTGGCTTCGTCCCGCACGGTCGCCGGAATGCCGTCCAGGTTCCCGATCACGTCCGGGTAGACCGCCAGGTACTCCTCCCGCTGCTCCTGGGCGAGGTGGTCCCACCAGTCCTTGCGAGCGGCGGGGGACTTGTCGAGCGGGATGTCGTCCCTCAGGTATTCCGTCGCAGCCTCGCCCACGGCCTTGACATCTGCGGCAGCGTCGGCCCAGGTCTTCGCGTCGACCTTCAGCCCAGGGCCTGCCTTGAGCTTGCTCAGCGCCCGCCGGTAACGTTCGTCGATCTCCCGGGCCTCCCGCAGTGCGTGAGCGATGCGGTCGGCGATGTCCTGCGCCTTGGCGTGGTTGGGGTTGGGGTTGGTCAGGCCGGGTGTTCCGGGACCGGTGCCGGGCGTGTACAGCCCCTTGTCGCTTGGTGGGTACAGCCCGTTATTGTCCGGCGTGAGCATGCCGTTGTTTCCCACTGCCGAGCCGCCGGGGATCTTCTCCCCAGTCATCTCGTTCTTGCCGTCGGCCGGGTACCCGATGCTGCCATCCTCGTGCACTGTGTACGACAGGGCAGCGGCGTCGTCCAACGCGTCATTCAGCCGCCGCTGAGGGGCACCGAGTTCGGTGGAGAGTCCGTCCACCGAGGAGCGGATCAGTCCGCACTCGGCGTGGATGTAGTGGTAGTTGCGACTCAGTCGCTGCAGCCTCCGGACGGCAGCCCTCGCCGACTCGCTCTCCTGTGTCTTGGATAACTTGCCGGCCATCTCGGCATCCACGCGCTCGGCCGAGGCATCCGCATGGTGCGAGACCTTGGCCCAACCGTCGGCCGCGTCATCCAGCTCCGAGAGCTTCAGGTCCCGCAACTGCTGCCAGGTCAACGCCGAGGTCACTAGCCCTTGCTCCCTTCCGAGACGCGCACAGCGCGCGCCTTGGCGGCTACTGCACTGTCGTACTCGCCCATGTCCTTGGCGACGGCGCGCAACTTGGGCTCCAGCGACTCGCACTCGTCCCGCACCGCCTCCAGGCGCTTCTCCCAGGAGGTGAGTACCGTCTTCAATGCAGCCAGGCTCGCCAGGCCCTCAGCCCCTGTCGACACGCCCGTATGGCCGGACTGCAGGCTCTTCCTCGTGGACTCGGTGCTGATCTTCAGGTCGTCCGCTGTGCCTGCGGCGCGGGTCCACGGCCCGTTCGAGTGCCGCAGGGTGCCCGAGCCGCCATCCGATCCGGGCTTCGACCCACCCGCGGGAGCGCTGCCGCCCTGATCAGCCGGCAGCTGGTTCAGCTGCATCTGGGTTGAGTGGCGCTCGGCCGTCGCGGCCTTGATCTGTTCCCACTCGTCCCACGCCATCAGCGATCCCTCCCCGTCGTACGCCTCGGTAGCCCTGTCTGAGCCTGCTGCTGCGCACGTTATCCCGTGGTCGCAACGCACTGTATCCGTGCGATCTGCCAGAGCGACTGAGTCCTCCTACTCATGCCCGCGGACATGACCTGCTGTCACAGTGGCCACAACGGGGTAAACCGGTGCCACAGTGCCGTTGGGGGTACAGCCGAACCACCTTCACGCGCACGGCGGCAGTTTCCCGCGCCCCGAGAGCAGCAGTAGTGCGTGTCCAACTGCGTGACAACGCCGACGCACAACGGCGGACAAGCACGGACGCCCGCAGAGCGTCGCCGCAGGTCAGAAACGAAGCAGGGCAAGGTCGAGCGCCCAGCCAAGTCCCTTCGGGACGAAGAGGTCGTGGGTTCAAATCCCGCCACCCCGACAGTGAAGTACCAGGTGAAGGCGCTTCCGGATTTCCGGAGGTGCCTTCACCTGTTTCGTCTGCGTGATTACCGGCTCCTGCGTGTCTACGGCCGCTGCGGATCAGCGCCGGACATCCCGTCCATGACCACGGCGCCGACCTGGAGCACGGGCCGGATCTGCTTCCGACGCTTGCTGGACCGGTGAAGGCGCGGATCAGGAGGAGGCACCCCGTCTCTTCTCCGCAGCGTCTGCGCAGGCTAAAGGTGGGCCGTCTGCAACGGTGTCCGTTATGGCACGGCTCCGATCGGGACGGCCATGGCTGCCGCCTCGCTGGCGTCGGTGGGAACCTTCGCTTCGGTGCGGCGCAGATCGAGCACGATGAGGACGACCGCGGCCGCGAGGAGATAGATGAGCAGGTTGATCAGCGCTCGGCTGGTTCCGTGGCCGTCGAAGTAGATGGTGTGGTGCAGCAGGATGTAGCCGTTGCGCGGCGGTAGGTAGGGCCCGAGGTCGCGCCAGAACGCGGGCAGGTACGGCACCCCGCTCGCGCCGCCCGAGGACGGGTTGCCCAGCAGGATCATCACAACGACGGTCACGAGGGTGCCGATGGGTCCGAGCAGTTTCTGCAGGATCGCGGCGACGAAGGCGACCACGGCGACGATCAGCGAGCAGATGGGCCAGGTGATCCAGAACTTGCTGCTGGGGAATCCCTGGAGCCAATAGCAGACGATCAGGTCGACGACCAGGCCGCTGACGACCGCGAACCCGGCGAGCTGGGCCGCGCGCCAGCGGCCTGCCGCCTTACCGGTAGCGGCCAGGAGCAGGGTCGAGCTCATGTAGCCGCCGATGAGCAGGGGTACCAGCATGAGCCCTTGGACCAGGCCGAACGGGTCCTTGGGTACCAGCGGGAGCGGTGCGTACTGCTGGACTGTCAGTTTCTGTCCGGTGCTCCGGGCCGCCTTTTCGAATCGCACCGCGAGATCAAGGGTGCCAGGTCGCTCAGGGAGGGCACCACGATCAGGGTGTTCGATCCGCCGGCCGAGACCAGCGCGCCGTAGATGCGGGCCTGGTCCATGGCGGACTTCGCCGCTGCTTCGCTCGGGTACTGAGTGAGCTTCAGGGAGATGTCCTTCCCGGCCGCGGCCAGGACGGGCGAGGATCCGACCGTACCGAACGGCAGGTTGGATGCCTTGGGTGCATGTCCGGCGCTCATGTAGGTGGTGGCGAACAGGCCTTGCATGACGGCGCAGATGCCCAGCGCGGCGAGCATGGCGACCACGGCCCGGCGGCGGTTGGGAGTACTCGCCGCGGCGCCCGTCGGCCGCGACTGGGGCTGCGGACCGCCCGCCGCTGCGGGGTCGACCTTGCGGGGCGGATGCGGCCGAACCAGGCGATGACCGCCGTCCCGGCAGCGGCGTACAGGAACAGCACGATCAGCGGGGTGGAGATGTTGTTCCCGCCGAAGTAGAGGACATGGTTGACCAGGGTGACCGCGCTCTGTGGCGGAAGGAGCACTCCGAGGTTGCGCCAGTAGACCGGCAGCAGATATGTGCCCAGTCCCCTGCCGGCGGGCCTCCGATCACGATGAACAGCACCGCCACGAGCAGTGTGCCCAGCTTGCCCACCAGCGCCTGCACCGCGGCGGCTGCCAGCGCCACCGCCGAGGTGATGAGCCAGAAGCACGGCAGCAGCGGCCAGAAGTGGCTACTGGAGTACGCACCGATCCCCGGTCCGGCGATCAGGTCGGTCAGCAGCGCGCCCACCAAGGCGTATCCGATCAGGATGGCCGCTCGCCATGGTGCCGCCGCTACGCCGTGAGCTGCCTTGAAGACGAGTACGGCGGCCAGGTAGCCCCCGATCAGCAGAGGCAGCAGCAACAGCGACGTCACCGCTCCGACCGGGTCGCTGGAGGCGAGGGCGCGACCGTCTTCACGGTGACGGGCCGGTTCAGCTTGTGCGCCGCGGCCAGGAACGCCGGCTCCAGCTCGGTCTGGGCGAAGAAGCTCTTCGCCGGGACCACGACCAGGGTGTCGGACGAGGCCGTGCTGAGGTACGCGCCGTACAGCTCGCCCTGGTCCGCCGCCTCCATGACCGCTGACTCGTTCGGAAAGGAGGCCAGGTCGAGTCCCGTCCGCGATGCCACCGCAGCGACCACCGGAGAGGGCGGGCCCGCCACGCCGAAGGGTATGTTGCGCGGCACCAGGAGCTGTTGGGCACTGACGAGGCACAACGCCAGCAAAGCCTGCGTGACGAGCACCACGGCCAGTGCGGCGACGATCTTCAGGACGCCGCTCCGCCCTCCCGCAGCAGGAGAAGCCTCGGCCGGTCGCCTCGCCATCCTGTCCTCCATCGCTGTCCACAACCCGGTCGACCGACGGCAGTCCGATTGCCTCCTCCCGGCCATCACCACACGAGCCCGATCGAGCGGCAATCCGGAGGACTCCGACCCAGTGAGTGGCCGGCTGCGTGACAGCGCCGGCACACAGCGGCGAACGATCACGGGCGTTCGCGGACGGTCGCAGCAGGTGACCGGCACAGAGGCCCGTCGACAAGCACCACAGGTCCCCAGGCCGGCGGGGTGCGGCGAGACATGCGGGGTGCTGTCGTCGGGATCTGTGCCGACGGTCACAGCGAACCGGATGTTTTTAGGCGCATACTGGGCTATGACAAAGCCTGCTGCACCGAAGCGTCGTCTGCCGACCAGCCCCTTCAAGGCCCCGGCCACGCCGGCTCCCAAGCACTTCGCCGTGGGCGACCAGGTCACACACGACGTGTACGGCCTCGGCCGGGTGGTCGGCGTCGAGGATGACATCGCGGCGCTCGTGGATTTCGGCTCGGCGCGTATGCGGATCCTGAGCCCGTACGCCAAGATGATCAAGTTGTAGGACCGCTGTGCCCGGTTACGGCACGCCAGGCCCCTTCGGGGGCCTGTAACGAAGGAGAGATCTCTCATCGATCTGACATCGCTGTTCTCCGCCCCCGAGGGGCAGACCCGCAGTTCCACCGCGGCATCGCCGCCTCCGGCGACCAACCCCTTCCAGGCTCCTGACCTGGGGGAGGACGAGTTCTTCCCGCTTGAGGACGCACAGGAGTCCGCTTCGGGCACGCGTGCGGCGTGACCCGAGGCGGTGGGTGCCACGAGTGACGGCGGCTCCGGCGACCGGCCGCGGGCCGTCACCGGTGCCGCGGTGAGGAGTGCGGCCGGCCGACGGCGGTTTCGGTGAGGCTGACCGGCGGAAGCTGGTCCACAAGACCCTCGGGCGAGGCGACAGCCGTTCACGCGTGAACCCGTGGGCCCGGCCCAGCGGCCAAAAGCTGTTGGCCCTGGTGTCCCCCACTCGCTAGCCTGGCCGGGTGATCGTCCATCTCCTGTGGCACGTAGGCCACCAGAACGAGGCCGGGCCCGACGGGGCGACCGTACACATCGACGAGGACGGCGTCTTCATCGATGAGCAGGACGGCGACGACGTCAAGTTGCTGGGCGTCTACTCGACGGAGGAGAAGGCCGAGGAACGCATCGTCCGGGCCCGTCCGCTGTCGGGCTTCCGGGACGAACCCGAGTGCTTCGTCGTCGACTCCTACGTGGTGGACGAGGACACGTGGGAGGACGGCTTCGTGCGCATCCCCCACGGGGAGTAGGCCGTAGCCGCGGTTGTCGTGCCCTTGCCCGCTCGGTCAGCACCGCACGGTCCAGGTACTCGCCATCTGGGCGGGCCGGCTTCGGCCGGGGCGCGGGCCGGAGAGAGTCAGTAGAGGATGACTCTCCAGTGCTCGACCCACCGGTGCCAGTCGCCGCCCGGTCCCCGGAGCAACACGCGGTCGTCCTCCAGGCACCGGACGGTGCCGTACAGCGTCGCATCGGGAAGATCCGCCCGGACGGTGTCATGAATTTCCAGATCCGTTTCGACCGGCCGGGACCAGACGTGGCCGCAGCGGTCACAGGTGTAGCCGACCGCACAGGGCCCGTCGGCGCGGGGCGGGGTGCCCAGGCGGACCGCTTCGTCGGAGCAGCGGGGGCACGGGTCGGCGGTGTGCGGGCCGATCAGACGGGACATCGAGCGATCCTGCGGTACAGAAGCCGATTGCGGCAACTCCCACGACTGTCCTGGCCCTGGCCGTAGAGGGCTTCAGCGTCGTGCGGGGGCCGGCGCGTGTCCCACCACGCCGGCCGAGCCATCGTGGCGACCGCCGACTCGGACGACGCCGAGGCCCTGTCAGCCGGCCAGCGAGGAGACCAGCGCCGCGCCGAATCCGAGGACGGTCAGCTGCACCATGCCGGCGAGGCGCCATCCCACGGCGAGAAGCCCGCCTCCTGTCAGTACCGCGGCGCCCCCAGAAGCCACAGCGCCTGCGACATCGCCTCCGGCACACTCGACGGCGCGACGCCGTCGCTCTGGTAGCTGTCTGCCCATCCCGCCATTCCGACGGCGTACACCGACCAGCCGATGAGCATGAGGTCGATGACGAGCAGCGCCGCGCTGACCGCGATCTGTTGGCCGGTCGACGGATCGTTCGTCCGTCTCATGCCCGCTGCCGTCCCGTGCGCGGGTGACGTTGTGTCAAGTGCATGCGATCAGCATGCTGTTGCGCCCGGTATCGCACATGAGTACGGGTACTCAGGTCCAGGGGTCAGCCGGGCACCGTGAGGACCAGCTTGCCGCGGGCATGGCCCCCTTCCACCTCGCGCAGGGCCGTCGCCGCCTCCCGCAGGGGTACGCGCGGTCGGTCACCGGGACCAGGTGGCCGGACTCGAGCAGGGACGTCACGGTGAGGAGGTCCTGGTGGGTGGGGCCGGACGGGGCTGCCGGGAGGATGACCCGGAGGTGGTGGCGGGTGAAGGGGTCGGTTGCCATCAGCCTCAGCATCGAGGCCATCGGGCCGAGGACATGGCCCGGGGAGCCGCCGCCGTTGGCCACCAGGGTGCCCGTCGGGGTGAGGGTGCGGCGGAGTGCGCGTACCGGGTGGTTGCCCACGTTGTCCAGGATGACGTCGTAGCGGGGCGGGACGCCGTGAAGTCCTCGCGGGTGTAGTCGATGACGTGAGCCGCGCCCAGTGAGCGGGCCAGATCGGTGTTGCGGGTGCTGCAGACCGCGGTGACCTCGGCGTCCGCGGCCGCCGCCAGTTGGACGGCGAAGGTGCCCACGCCGCCGCCCGCGCCGTTGATCAGTATCCGGTGTCCCGCCCGGACGCCGCCCACCGTGTGGATGCCGCGCAGTGCCGTCACCGCGCCCATCGGTACCGCCGCCGCCTGTTCGAAGGTCAGGTTCGGCGGTTTCGGGACCAGGAGGTCCGCTGTCGTCACCGTGTATTCGGCGAAGGCGCCGGGGCAGAAGCCCAGGACCTCGTCGCCGGGGCGGAGGCCGGACACGCCGGGGCCGGTCGCCTCGACGCGTCCGGCCGCGTCGATGCCGGCCACCCGCGACTTCGGCCGGGTCAGCCCCACGCCTCCGGTCAGCCGGGCCGCGTACGGGTCGCCGCGCAGCATGTGCCAGTCGTAGGGGTTCACCGAGGCGGCGTGCACCCGGACCAGCACCTGGCCGGTGCCGGGTTCGGGGCGGTCGATGTCGGTCGGTTTCAGGGTGTCCGGTGGGCCGAAGCGGTCCTGGACCATCGCCTTCATGCGTTCCCCCAGCGCTCGGTACGGAGCGGCGCACGCGAGTGTACGCCGTACACCACCCAGCATGAGTGTACGGCGTACACCTGCGCAAGGGTCAGGGCAGAAGCCGTTCCAGGCCGTCGAGGGTGAGATCGAGGGCGAACTCGAACTCGAACTGGTCGTCGCAGCCCGAGCCGACCACGGACTCCTCGTCATGGGCGATCGCCATGGACAGTTCGGTGATGTGCGGGAAGCGGGCGGCCATCTCCTCCGGCGGCAGCGCGTCCGGGTCCGGCTCGCGGTCGGAGGTGTCGTCGAACAGCTCCTGCGAGAAGCCCAGCAGACGGCTGCCCATGACGTGCATCGCGTGATGGACCAGGTCGACCGAGAAGCCCCGGCCCGGAAGATCCCGATCATCGAGTCCAGATACGCCATCACCGCGGGGTCGGGGCCGCCCGCTCCTTCATCCGCACCTCGATGACGCGGGACACCCACGGGTGCCGCAGCAGCATCCGGCGGGCCGACAGCACCCGCAGCCGGACGACGGTCTTCCAGTCGGCACCGGCGGCCGGCGGGTCGATCTCGCCGACAAGGGCGTCGATCATGCCGTCCAGCAGCTCGTTCTTGTTGGCCACATGCTTGTACAGCGCCATCGGTACGACGCCCAGCTCCTGCGCGATCCTGCGCATGCTGAGCGCGTCGACCCCGCCCTCGTCGGCCAGGGCGACGGCGGCGTCCAGCACCCGCTCCCTGCTCAGGGGGTGCGCGCCTGCCGGACGGTGTCGGCCTGCCTGGGTATCTCCACCATCCCCTCTCGTCCGGGTCATCCGCGGACCGGACCCGGAGCCGGCCGTCCTCCCTTGACAGGTGTACGGCGTCCTCCTACCTTGCCCACACAGGGGTGTACGCCGTACACCTCTTCCCCGGTCCCCGTCCGGGACCACCGGAACGATCGGATCAGCTGATGCCGGAAAACGGGAAGGACGGTGCGCGGGACATGTTATCTCCCGGCCTCGAGGACGAGATCTCCGTGGCGTACGGGGCGCGCAAGGATCTGGGTCCGGAGTACGAGCACGCCGTACTGGAGTCCTTCGCCGCCGGTGCCGCCGAGGCGATCGACCGGCGGGTGGACGCGCGGCTGGCGGAGCGGGACCCCGGGGCACGTCAGCCCGACAACTCGTATGTGGCGGTACCCGTCTTCTCCCTGCTCTTCGGCGTGGGCGGTTCGATCTGGCTGACGGCCGGGGCGGGGGCCGAGTCCGACTCCGTGTTCGCCATGTGGCTGGGGATCGTGCTCCTCAACATCGTCTTCGGGCGGCTGTACCGCACGTCCCGGTGAGGAACCCGTTCACCGCGAGGAGGGCGGGGCAAGTACCGTGCGCGCCGGTGCGGGGTGCGGCAGTGTGGTGGCCGGTGACATCGCCGACCGCTTTCACCGTCCGGTGGGGGTGATGGCCGGGGGCCGAGGCCCGGGAAGGATCGATGACGTGATCATCTTTGGCACCAAGGGGTATCTGTACCAGCTCGCGATACTGACGCTGGTGTGCGCGCAGTGCGGGAATCCGGCCGCGCACACGCTCAGGAAGCGGGTCACCAAGTTCACCCTGTTCTTCGTGCCGCTGTTCCCGGTGTCCACGAAGTACGCGACCCAGTGCACCTTCTGCGGCGCGGAACAGAAGGTGACCGGCGAACAGGCCGAGCAGCTCCAGGCGCAGGCCCTCGGCGGCGGACAGAGCGGGCAGGGGTACGGGCAGCAGTCGCAGCAGCAGCCGTACCAGTCCTAGCTCCTGCCGGTCAGCCGTGCCGATCTGCCGTGCCGGTCAGCCGTTCCAGGCGTCGTCGTACGGGTCCGACGGAGCCGCGACCGGTTTGGCGGCCGTGATCCGGAAGTACGGGACCGGGCCGTCGTTGACCGGGTCCTTCGTACGGCGCGGGGTGTAGGTGCCCGTGATCTCCAGCCAGGTGTCCGGCTGGAGCACCGGCGGGACCTTGCCGGTGAGGGCGATCTTGACCGGCTGGGCGTCCGCGGCACAGCAGTTGAGGCTCATACGGACCAGGTACGGGGCTCCGGTGCCGTCCAGCGCCACGAAACCGGTGATGCTGATGGGGCGTCCGCGCAGGTGGCGGCCGTGGTCGTAGACCGCGCGGGCGGCGTACTCCCCACGCCCAGGCGCAGTGGGCCCCGCTCGGGGAGGGCCGGGTAGCCGAGGGGTTTCGTGAGGGCCGTACCGGTGTGGTTCGCGCTGTACGAGCCGAGGGCCGGCGGGGCGACCAGGATCAGGGCGAAGAGGGGAGGACGAGGAGCCAGGAGACACGGGGTTCCCGGTGCTGTTCACCGGAGTGCGGACGGTGGCGCCACTCGTACCAGACCGTCGCCGCGGCCGCCGCGATCAGGACCGCCCCCGACAGCAGGAGCAACGGTCGCAGGCCGGACTTGACGTAGCGCAGGTGCAGGTCGGTCAGGCCGGCGTGCAGGACGGTCGCGCCGAGGAGGAACAGCAGGGCCGCCTGGGCCTGATGGTTCAGCCGCGACTTCGAGGGCGTCACAGGCTTCTCGGGCTTCTCGGGCTTCTCGGGTTTCCCGGGTTTCCCAGGCCTCTCGGGTTTCACAGCAGCACCGCTCCCGTCACGGCCGAGACGAGCACCGCCAGCGTGAACGTCGCCGGCGCGAACCGCAGGGCGAAGGCCCGGCCGAAGGTGCCCGCCTGCATGGCGAAGAGCTTCAGGTCGATCATCGGACCCACGACCAGGAAGGTGAGCCGCGCCGTCAGCGAGAACTGGGTGAGCGACGCCGCCACGAACGCGTCCGCCTCCGAGCAGATCGACAGCAGTACGGCCAGGGCCGCCAGCGCCAGCACCGACAGCACCGGATTGCCGGCCGCCGCGCGCAGCCACTCCGCCGGGACCACCGACTTCAGCGTCGCCGCCGCCATCGCGCCGACCACCAGGAAACCGCCCGCGTGCATCACGTCGTGCCGTACCGAGCCCCAGAACGCCACGCCCTTGCCCTGATCCTCGTACGACGAACGGGTCGGCGGACGCAGCCAGTCGGCGCGGCCGAGGCGCTGCCACAGCCAGCCCATCGCGCACGCCACCAGCAGGCTCGCGACGAAACGGGCGAGGACCATCTCGGGGTTGCCGGGGAACGCGACCGCCGTCGCCGTCAGCACGATCGGGTTGATCGCGGGCGCGGAGAGAAGGAACGCGAGGGCGGCCGCGGGGGCCACTCCCTGCGTACCAGCGCGCCCGCCACCGGTACGGACGCACACTCGCAGCCCGGAAGCACCGCGCCCGCAGCACCGGCGACGGGGACCGCCAGCGCCGGGCGTTTCGGCAGCGCGCGGGCGAAGAACGACGGCGGGACGAACACCGCGATCGCCGCCGACAGCAGGACACCGAGCACCAGGAAGGGGAGGGCCTGGAGGACCACCGCCACGAACACCGTCATCCAGCTCTGCATCACGGGGGCGGCCAGGGCGCGGCGGACGGGGTCCTGGAACATCACGGCCGTGAGGAGGACGAGGGTGAGGAGGAGGGGGAGGTGAGGTGGCGGGATTCCTCGTCGGGGGTCTGCTCGTCCTCGCGTCGCGGCGGTTCCTCCGTGCCGCGCCTGGGTGGTGTGGTGGTGGCCACGGGCCGGGTGCACCTCCGGATGTGCGCGCGAGGGGGCGGGGCCGCTCGGGTCCCTCCCCTTCATACGGAGGGCGGGGCGCGGCCGTTCAGAGAAGGGCCTGGAACCACCCGTCACGATGAGGCAGTCTCTCCCCTGTGGTGAGCCTCCTTCCCAACCCCGCCCCGTCCAGCGACCCTTCGGCACACATGGTGGTGTGCGGTGACGACGGACTCGCCCACCGGCTCGCCGCCGAGCTGCGCGAGGTGTACCGCGAGCAGGTCGTCCTCGTCGTACCGCCGGCCGGGCACCGCGTACGGGAGCCGATGGTGGGGCGGGCCCGCGCGGTCTCCGCGGCGCTGTTCGGCCGGGTCGTGACCGCCGTCAACCGGGGCGGCGGCGGTTCCGACGACACCCTGGCCCCCGGCGAACGGATCGTGGAGGCCGCCGAACCGACCGAGGCCGTACTCGCCGAGATGGGCGTGGAGCGGGCCGCCGCGCTGGCGCTGGTGTACGACGACGACGAGATCAACATCCGTGCCGCGCTGACCGCCCGCCGGCTCAACCCCCGGCTGCGGCTCGTCCTGCGGCTGTACAACCGGCGGCTCGGGCAGCACATCGAGGAACTGCTGGACCAGGCGGGGGCGTTGGGGGCGACGGCCCGGTGGAGCGCGATGGGGCCGACATCGCCACGACCGTGCTGTCCGACGCCGACACGGCCGCGCCCGCGCTGGTCGCCACCGCGCTCGTCGGCACCAGCAAGGTCGTCGACGCGGAGGGGCTGCTGCTGCGCGCGGTGGAACGCCGGCCGCCCGCACCGGGTGAGGTGGCCGATCCGGGGCTGTGCACGCTGGCGCTGCTGTCCGCGACGAGCAACGACCCGGCCGGAGCGGAGGGTTCGGAGGACAGCGGGGACCAGGGGCCGCGGCTGCTGCCCGACGCGGCGGCGGTGGCGGCCGCGACCGGGCGCGGGACGGTCGTACTGGAGCAGGTGTCCTACTCGGGGCCGCCGTTGCCCGCACGGCGGGGCGGGCCGCCGTTCGCCTCGCTGTTCTCGCGGCGGTTGCGGTGGTCGCTGGCGGGGCTGGTGGCGGCGGTGATCGCGCTCGCCGTCACGCTGACGATCGTGACCCGGGACAATCCGCTGCACGCCACCTACGTCACCCTGCTCGACCTCTTCGCGATCAACGAGCCCGCGCACCGCGAGTCCACCGGGCGGCAGGTGCTGCAACTCCTGTCCATGCTGGTGGGGTTGCTGCTGCTGCCGGTACTGCTGGCGGCGGTGCTCGAGGCGCTGGGGACGTTCCGTACGGCGTCGGCGCTGCGGAAGCCGCCGCGCGGGCTGAGCGGGCATGTGGTGCTGCTCGGTCTCGGCAAGATCGGGACACGGGTGCTGACGCGGCTGCGGGAGCTGGACATTCCCGTCGTGTGCGTCGAGGGCGATCCGGATGCGCGGGGCATGGCGGTGGCGCGGCGGCTGCGGGTGCCGGTGGTGCTGGGTGATGTGACGCAGGAGGGGTGCTGGAGGCCGCGAAGATCCACCGGGCGGACGCGCTGCTCGCACTGACCAGTGCGGACACCACGAATCTGGAGGCCGTGCTGTACGCACGGTCGGTGCGGCAGGATCTGCGGACGGTGCTGCGGCTGTACGACGACGACTTCGCGAAGGCGGTGTACCGGACGTTGCGGATCGCGCATCCGGGGCGCTGACGCGGAGCCGGAGTGTCTCGCATCTGGCTGCGCCGGCTTTTGCCGGGGCGATGATGGGGCGGCAGATTCTGGGGGCGATTCCTGTGGAGCGGCGGGTGCTGCTGTTCGCGGCGGTGCGGGTGCGGGGGTTTCGCAGTTGGAGGGGCGGACGGTGGGGGAGGCGTTTCGGGCGGGGGCGGTTCGGGTGCTGGCGTTGGATACGGCGGGGGGTTCTTCGGGGGCTGGTTCGGGGGTGGCTGGTTCGGGGGCGGGGCTGGTGTGGGATCTGCCTGATACGTATGTGCTGCGGGCGGAGGATCGGGTGGTGTTGGCGGCGACACGGCGGGGGTTGGCGGAGTTGTTGGGGCGGCGGGCTCGGCGGGGGTTTAGCGGGGGGCTGTTTCGCTTGCGCGGGTGCGCTGGCGCTGGGCGGGGGCGGCTTCACTTACCCGCGTTAGCGGGTGCGGGTGCGCTGGCGCTCGGCGGGGGCGACCTCACTCACCCGCGTTCGCGGGGTGCGGGTGCGCTGGCGCTCGGCGGGGGCGACCTCACTCACCCGCGTTCGCGGGGTGCCGCTGCGCCCACCCGTGCCGCCCCAGCGGCACGATTGCCCGCAGTTGGGCGGCAGAGGTGTCCGGAGTTGCCGCGGTAGTTGTTTGAGGAGGTGAGGGTGTTGGTGCGGGGGTTTGGGTGGTTTTGGGGGCCTATGCCGTTAGTGCTTATGGGAGCTGGGTGGCGTTCGGGGCGTTTCCGTTTCTTGCCGTGCGGGTGTTGGGGGCGTCGGCGTTCGAGGTCGCCCTGCTGGATGCGCTGGGGCTGGCCGTTGCCGCCCTTGTCGCGTTTCCGCTGGGGCCCTGGGTCGATCACCGGGCCAAGCGGCCCGTGATGATCGGGACGGATGTCGTGCGGTTCCTCGCGATGGCGAGCGTGCCGGCCGCGTACGTCCTCGGGGTGCTGTCCTACGGGCAGTTGCTCGTCGTCTCGGTCGTCTGCGGCACCGCGAACATCGCCTTCGGCGCCGCGTCCGGCGCCTATCTGAAGTACCTCGTCCCCGGCGACCAGCTCCTCGTGGCGAACGGAAGGTTCGAGGGCACGAACTGGGCGGCGACCGCCGTCGGCCCGCCCTCGGCGGCGCCCTCATCGGACTGTTCGGCCCGGTCGTCACCGTCCTCGCCAACGCCGTCAGTTTTCTGCTCTCCGCGCTCGGCATCCTCCGTATCCGCGAGGGCGACACCGCCGCACCCCGCGCCCCCGCCACCGGGTCGCGCGCGGCCGGCCTGCTCGACGGCTGGCGGTTCATCCGCCAGGACCGCGTGCTGTGGCGGCTGTTCCTCAACTCGGTCCTGGTCGGCGGCCTGATCATGGCCGCCTCCCCGGTCCTGGCCGTGCTCCTGCTGGACACGTACCACTTCCCGGCCTGGCAGTACGGTCTCGCCTTCGGCGTCCCGGCGCTCGGCGGCTTCGTGGGCGCCCGTCTCTCCCCGCGCCTTGTGCGGCACTACGGGCAGTACCGGGTCATGACCGTGTCCGGCTGGCTGCGGTCGCTGTTCCCGCTCGGTCTCGTGTTCGTCGGGCCCGGTCTCCCCGGGCTCCTCACCGTGATCGTCGTCGAGGGCCTGCTGATCGTGTGCATGGGCGTCTTCAACCCGGTCTACGCCACGGAACGCCTGCGCCGCACCCCGTGGAGCGGACCGCCCGGGTGCTCAGCACCTGGAGCGTGAGCGGCAGGCTCGTCCAGGCCGGCCTCATGGTGGTCTGGGGCGTCCTCGCCACCCTCGCCGGCCCCTGGCCGCGATCGCCGTCTCCGGCGTCCTCCTGCTCGCCACCCCGCTCCTGCTGCCCCGCCGGACCCACCTCTCCGACCCCGGCCCCGCCCCTCCGTACCCGCTGCCAAGGACCTCCCGGCCGCATGACCCACCGCCATGCGGCCGCCGAAGGCGGGGCCGCCCTACGAGAGGTGCCGCGCCGCGAAGTCGAGCTCCAGACGCACCTGCTTGATGCGTTCGTCGACCACCAGGGAGCCGTGGCCCGCCTCGTAGCGGTAGACCTCGTGCACCGCGTCGCGCGACTCCAGACGCTTGACGTAGTTCTCGATCTGCTGGATGGGACAGCGCGGGTCGTTGACCCCGCCGAGATGTAGACCGGGGCCTTCACCTCGTCGACGTACGTGATCGGCGAGGAGGCCTCGAAGCGGTCGGGGACCTGCTCCGGGGTGCCGCCGAGCAGCGTGCGGTCCATCGCCTTCAGCGCCTCCATCTCGTCGTGGTACGCCGTGACGTAGTCGGCGACCGGGACCGCCGCGATGCCCAGCGCCCACGCGTCCGGCTGGGTGCCGATGCCGAGCAGGGTGAGATAGCCGCCCCAGGAGCCGCCGGTGAGGATCAGCCGGGCGGGGTCGGCGAGACCGGAGCCGATCGCCCACTCCCGTACCGCCGCGATGTCCTCCAGCTCGATCAGACCCACCCGGTGCTTCAGCGCGTCCGTCCAGGCACGGCCATAGCCCGTGGAGCCCCGGTAGTTGACGCGGACCACCGCATAGCCGTGGTCGACCCAGGCGGCCGGGCCGGCGGCGAAGGAGTCGCTGTCGTGCCAGGTGGGGCCGCCGTGGATGTCGAAGACGGTCGGGAGCGGGCCGGTGACGCCGGCCGGCTTCTGGACCAGCGCGTGGATACGGCCGCCGGGGCCCTCCACCCACACGTCCTCCACCGGGACCGAGCCGGGCGACTTCATGCCGGGCGGGTCCAGGACCACACCGCCCGTGGTGGAACGCACGGCCGGCGGTTCGGCCGCCGACGACCACAGGTACTCCACGCTGCCGTCGGGCCGGGCCGTGGCACCCGAGACCGCGCCGCGCGGGGTGGGGATCTCCACCAGCCGGCGCTCGCCCAGGTCGTACCGGAAGAGCTGGCCGCGGGCCTCGAAGCCGTGCACGACCAGCAGACCCGTGCCGTCCGGACACCACTCGGCGCTCACGTCACCGGGCAGCTCCAGCGCGAGGTCCGTCTGCTCCCCGTCGCCACGTCCCACACCAGCGGCTCCCAGCGTCCGCGCCGCTGATGCCCGATGAGCAGCCGGGTGTCACCCGCGACCGGGGCGAAGCCCAGTACCTCCAGGCCCAGCTCCTCGGTGCCGCCCCGGGTGTCGTCCAGCTCCGCCACCGTCGTACCGTCCGGGCGCATCACCCGCAGCGCGGAGTGCATCGCGTCGCCGTGCTCGGTGTGCTCCACCGCGATCAGCGAACCGTCGTGGGAGAGGTCCCCTACGCCCGCCGACTCGCGGTGCCGGTAGATCTCCACCGGCGCCTCGCCCGTACAGGCCAGGTGGATCGTCGTACCGTCCTCGTCCGTGGAGCGGCCCACCACCGCCGTACGGCCGTCACGGCCCAGGGCGAGACCGGCGGGGTACGAGGCGTCCAGGCCCTGCGCCGCGAGCTCGTCCTCGCCGCCCGCGAACGGCTGCCGGCGCCAGACGCCGAACTCGTCGCCGTCCTTGTCGTCGAACCACCAGATCCACTCGCCGTCCGGCGAGAGCACCCCGTCCGTCGTGCCGTTGGGCCGGTGTGTCACCTGCCGCTGCTCGCCGCTCGCCCGGTCCCAGGCGTACAGCTCGTACGTCCCCGTCGCGTTCGACACGAACAGGGAACGGTCGGGGGCGTCCTCCGCCCAGTCGGGCAGGGACACCCTGGGCGCCCGGAAACGCTTCTCCCAGTCGGGCGTGTCCGCGCCCTGTGCCACTCGCTCGGTCTGGTGGTCCGCCCGGTCCGGCGCGTCGGACCCGTTGCTCTCAGTCATGACCCCATACTGCCCGCCCCCGGGGGCATCGTGCCGCCGAGGTCCCCAGCCTGTGGACAACTTCTTCCCGATCTTTCACCGGCCGGCCCTCCCGGCACGGGACGCGCACGGCGACCCCGCAGAACGGGAACCGCGCGCGGGCCCGTACCGTTGAAGGCGTGTACCGGTTTCTGCTGACGCCACGCTGGTGGGGATCAACGTCTTCCTGCTGCTCTCCATCCCCTTCTGCATCTTCATGGGGTCCTGGCAGCTCGGCCGGTTCGAGGCCCGCGTAGACGACCACCGCGACGCCGAGGCGCGGGTCGCCTCGGACCAGCGGGAGGAGGCGGGCCCGCTGGACGGCCTGCTGCCCGTGACCAAGGCCACCTCCGGCAAGCAGGCCACCGCGACCGGCCGGTACGACACCCAGCTCCTGGTGCCGGACCGCCGGCTGGACGGCAAGGACGGCTACTACGTCCTCACCCTGCTGCACACCGACGCCGGCCGGGCGCTGCCCGTCGTACGGGGCTGGCTGCCCGGCGCCCTCGACCCGGCCGAGGTGCCGCCGGCACCCACCGGCGAGGTCACCGTCACCGGCGCGCTCCAGGCGTCCGAGACCCCGGGCAGCAACGGCGTCAGCGCCCGCGGCGGCCTGCCGGACGGACAGACGGCGGCGATCAGCTCGGCGTCCCTGGTGAACCTCGTGGAGTACGACGTCTACGACGCCTGGGTCACCCTCAACGACGGCGACTCCGGTATGAAGGCGGTCCCGGCGACCGCGCCCGGCGGTACCGGCCTGGACCTGAAGGCGTTCCAGAACCTCGGCTACACCGCCGAGTGGTTCGCCTTCGTCGGCTTCGTGATCTTCATGTGGTTCCGTCTGTTCCGCCGTGAGCTGGAACTCGCCCGCGACGCGGAGCTGGGTCTGGCCCCGGAGGGGACGAGCGGCCCGAGCCGGAGCGGTCCAGCCCGTCGGCGGTCTGACCGGTCCGGCCCCGGAAGGGCCGGGCGCGGCCGGCTCCCGTCACGCAGCCGCCGCGCCCGTCACACCACCGCCGCCCCGGTCACACCGCCGTCAGCAGCCCCGTGAAGTACACCGTGCCCGCGCACGCGTTGCTCACCGTCGCGGTGGCCGAGCTGGAACCGGTGGACGACGTGTAGGTGATCGCCACGCTGCCGTCGGCCGGCCCCCGTCCTCCCTGACCAGCTGGGTGGCCGTACCGCCGTCGGCGCCCGTGGACGTCCCGTCCGTCGCCGGCGGGTTGCCGGTGGGCGTCGGGTCGGTCGAGGGGCCGCCGGTGCCGCCGCCCGTGGTGTCGCCCGGAGGGGCGCAGGGCTCGGAGGGCACCCAGGCGAACTTCACCTCGTACGCCGCGCCCGGCATGAGCACCAGCGTCGCCGACTCGAGGGAGGGGTCGGGCAGTCCGGCCGCCGCGTCGCCCGCCACATGCCGTGCCGAGGCCACCTTGGCGGCGTCGGCCACGCCCTGCGGGGCCGGGGCCACCAGGCCGGCGGACTCGACCGTACAGCTCTCGTCGGAGACGTTGGCGACCCGGAAGGAGCCGTAGACCGCGCCCGTGGTGTCGGGGGCGGCGCTGGACGCGACCGCCGGGCCGAGCTGGGCGGCGGTGCAGGCGGGGGTGTCGGCGGCGAGGCTGGACGAGGAGTCGGTTCCCTCCGTCGTCCCCGCGCCGGAGCCGTCGGAGGCGCCGGGCTTCCCCTTGTCGCCGGGCTTCCCCTTGTCGGTGCCCTCGACCTCGTCGGAGGCACCGCCCGCGGCGCTCTCGCCGTCGCCCTTGTCCTTGCCCTGGCCGGTACCGCCCTGCGTCTGCGAGGCGTGGCCGACCGCGGAGGGGTTGGCGTCCGGGCCCGTGGTGCCCGAGACGTGGACGAGGGCGGGCACGGCGGTGCCGAGGAACAGGGCGGCGGCCGCCATGCCGACGAGGGCCTGGCGCTTGCGGGCCCGGCGGGCAGGGACGGCCCGGCGCAGGTAGTCGAGGGTGCCGTCGTCCGGCTCCACCTCCTGGACCGCCTGCCGCAGCATGGCGCGCAGTGCCAGCTCGTCCGCGTCGAGCCCCTCGGAGCTCTGTTCGTCCAGGCCGTCGTTCACAGTTCCGTTCCCAGCGTGCGTGTGCTTCAGCTTGTACCCGTCCCCGGCCCCAGCGCCCCCGGACGCCCGTGCGCCCCCGGCCGCCCCGGCGTCCCCGGACGCGCGTGCGCCCCCGGCCGCCCCGGCGTCCCCAGGCTCGGGCACCTCCCCGGACGCTGCCGCGTCCCCGGGCTCGGGCGCCTCCCCGGACGCTGCCGCGTCCCCAGGGTTTCCCCCGGTGGAGGGGGACCCGGGTTCCGGGAGGGGTTCCTCGCGGCGCGCGTTCTTGCCGTCGCTCATACCGGGGCCTCCATGGCCAGCCGTAGCGCCGCGATGCCGCGTGAGCCGTACGCCTTCACCGAGCCGAGCGAGACGCCGAGGGTCTCGGCGACCTGCGCCTCCGTCATGTCCGCGAAGTAGCGCAGCACCAGCACCTCGCGCTGACGGCGCTGGAGGCCCTTCATCGCCTTGATCAGGGAGTCGCGCTCCAGCTGGTCGTAGGCGCCCTCCTCCGCGCTCGCCATGTCGGGCATGGGCTTGGAGAGCAGCTTCAGCCCGAGAATGCGGCGGCGCAGCGCGGAACGGGACAGGTTGACGACCGTCTGGCGCAGATAGGCCAGGGTCTTCTCGGGGTCCCGGACGCGTTTGCGAGCCGAGTGGACCCGGATGAACGCCTCCTGGACGACGTCCTCGCAGGAGGCGGTGTCGTCGAGGAGAAGCGCGGCGAGGCCCAGCAGCGAGCGGTAGTGCGCCCGGTAGGTCTCGGTGAGATGGTCGACGGTGGTACCGGCCGCCACGGCGTCGTCGGTGCCGTCGCGCTGACCGGGTATCGGGGTGGGGCGCGCTGCGGGCATGGGCGCGATCACCGGCATGCCGCCGCCGGACGCGCCGGGCATGCGGGGTCGGCGGGCCGGGCGGGGCGGCCGTAGGGCCGTGCCGCGCGACGCTGTGAAGTCGAGTACCTCAGCCACGCCAGTTGGACACGCTTCCCCTCGCAAGGGTTGTACGTGCCGGGCGTCACTTTTGCGGCGGCCGGCGCGAGCGGCCGCCCGCCCTCGGGCAGCACCACCGACAGCATGTCAAATGCCCTCATGTGTCCCGCTCTTCCCCTGTGTCCCATATGAACGGGCGACCCCACGCCCGGTTCCGGCCGTCCCCACGTCCGGAGAGCAGCGTCCCCACGCCACCCGAGAGGGGTGAACGCAAAGACGCTCCCCGCCCTCCGCGCGGTTGCGGAAAGCGGGGAGGTGAATCCTTGTGCAGGCTCTCGTGCAGGCCCGTGCGGGCCCAGTTCCATCCTCTGTCGCCGGAACGTCCTGATCAAGGGCCCCGGCCCCCGATCCGGCCCATGACCAGGCGCTCACAGGACTCACACAGATCTTACAAACGAATCCTGTGCGATCCAGAACTTTTTACTGACCGACCGCCAACAGCTCCGCGATCTGGGCGGTGTTGAGCGCCGCTCCCTTGCGCAGGTTGTCCCCGCACACGAAGAGCTCCAGCGCGGTCGGGTCGTCGAGGGCCCGCCGTACCCGCCCGACCCAGGTCGGATCGGTGCCCACGACGTCGGCGGGGGTGGGGAACTCCCCCGCGGCCGGGTTGTCGAACAGGACCACGCCGGGCGCCGTGGCCAGGATCTCGCGCGCCTGGTCGACGGTGACCTCGCCCTCGAAGCGGGCGTGCACGGTGAGGGAGTGCGTGGTGACCACCGGGACGCGTACGCAGGTGACCGCGACGGGCAGGGAGGCCAGGCCGAGGATCTTGCGGGTCTCGTCCCGTACCTTCATCTCCTCCGACGACCAGCCGTCCTCGCGGAGCGAACCGGCCCACGGTACGACGTTCAGCACGACCGGTTCCGCGAACGGCCCGGTGTTGTCGCCCACGGCCCGCCGTACGTCACCGGGGTGCGTCCCCAGTTCCGTACCGGCCACCAGGGAAAGCTGTTCGCGCAGGGTGCGCACGCCCGCGTGTCCGGCGCCGCTGACCGCCTGGTACGACGAGACGACCAGCTCGCGCAGGCCGAACTCGGCGTGCAGCGCGCCCAGCGCGACGATCATCGACAGGGTGGTGCAGTTCGGGTTGGCGACGATCCCGCGCGGACGCCTGCGTACGGCGTGCGGATTGACCTCGGGGACGACGAGGGCACGTCCGGGTCCATCCGGAACGCGCCCGAGTTGTCCACGACCACCGCGCCCGCGCGGCGGCGACCGGCGCCCACTGCCCGGCGACCTCGTCGGGTACGTCGAACAGCGCGACGTCGACCCCGTCGAAGGCCTCCTCGGTGAGCGCCACGACCTCGACCTCCTCGCCGCGCACGGTCAGCTTGCGGCCGGCCGAGCGCGGGGAGGCGATCAGTCGGATCTCGCCCCAGACGTCCGCACGCTGGGACAGGATCTGCAGCATGACCGTGCCGACGGCGCCGGTCGCTCCCACGACCGCGAGCGTCGGCCGCCCCGACCGCCCGGGTCGTACGAACGCGGCCATCAGCGGCCGGTACCTCCGTAGATCACGACCTCGTCGCTGTCGGAGTCCAGTCCGAACGCCGAGTGCACGGCGCGGACGGCCTCCGGCACGTCGTCCTTGCGGGTGACGACCGAGATACGGATCTCGGAGGTCGAGATGAGCTCGATGTTCACACCGGCGTCGCTGAGCGCGGTGAAGAAGTCGGCGGTGACGCCCGGGTTGGTCTTCATACCGGCGCCGACCAGGGAGATCTTGCCGATCTGGTCGTCGTAGCGAAGGGAGTTGAAGCCGATGGTGCCCTTGTTCTTCTCCAGGGCGTCGATGGCCCTGCGGCCCTCGGACTTCGGGAGGGTGAAGGAGATGTCCGTCAGGCCCGTGGAGGCGGCGGACACGTTCTGCACGACCATGTCGATGTTGATCTCGGCGTTGGCGATCGTGCGGAAGATCGAGGCGGCCTCGCCGGGCTTGTCGGGCACCCCGACGACCGTGACCTTGGCCTCGGAGGTGTCGTGTGCGACACCGGAGATGAGAGCCTGCTCCACCTGCTTGTCCCCTTGCTTCCTCGGCTCACTGCTGACCCACGTGCCCCGCAGTCCGCTGAAGGACGAGCGGACGTGGATCGGGATGTTGTACCGGCGGGCGTACTCCACACAGCGGTGGAGCAGCACCTTGGAACCGGAGGCCGCGAGTTCGAGCATGTCCTCGAACGAGATCCAGTCGATCTTCCGGGCCTTGCTCACCACACGCGGGTCGGCGGTGAACACACCGTCGACGTCCGTGTAGATCTCGCACACCTCGGCGTCGAGCGCGGCGGCGAGGGCGACGGCCGTGGTGTCGGAGCCGCCGCGGCCGAGCGTGGTGATGTCCTTGGAGTCCTGGCTGACGCCCTGGAACCCGGCGACGATGGCGATGTTGCCGTCGTCGACCGAGGTCTTGATCCGGCCCGGCGTGACATCGATGATGCGGGCTTTGTTGTGGACCGAGTCGGTGATGACTCCTGCCTGGCTGCCGGTGAAGCTCTGGGCGTTGTGGCCCAGGTTCTTGATCGCCATGGCCAGCAGGGCCATGGAGATCCGCTCTCCGGCGGTCAGCAGCATGTCGAGCTCCCGCCCGGCAGGGATCGGGGAAACCTGCTCGGCGAGATCGATCAGCTCGTCCGTCGTGTCGCCCATCGCGGAAACCACGGCGACCACCTGGTGGCCGTTCTTCTTGGCTTCCACGATCCGCTTGGCGACGCGCTTGATGCCTTCGGCATCGGCTACGGAGGAGCCTCCGTACTTCTGCACGACAAGGCCCACGTGCGCTCCTCGCTCAGTCCGTCGTTTTCCGCAGTCCGCCCACACAGGTGTGCGCTGCGGTCGGCTCAGTCTATCGAGCGTCCGGAAAACCCCTCCGCGATATCGCATGATGAGACTCCCCGGCACCCGTGCAGGGGGCTCCTGCCCATCACGGCGCGGACCACTCGGGAAAGTGCCCCGCGTCACACCCGCCGCCGTTCACCCGGCGGACGCCGGCGGCGGGGCACCCGTCGTTCTCCGGGAAATCACGGGACCGGGCGGACGCCCAGCGGGGTCGCGATCTCCTTCACCATGACCTGGCCCGCCTCGAACTCCAGGGTCTCGTCGCCCACGGCCTGGTCGGTGTCGAGGCCGTCGAGTTCCGCGAGGGGCTGGTTCAGTCGGACGTGGGCGACGACCGACTGGAGGGCGCGCAGGCTCGCCGACGCCGTACCGCCCCAGTTGGAGAAGTAGGAGAACTGCCACCACCACAGGGCCTCCGTGGTGCGGCCGGCCCGGTAGTGAGCCATGCCGTGGCGGAGGTCGGTGATGACGTCGGTGAGGTCGTCGGAGATACGCGCCGGCACCGGCGCCTTGCGGGGCTCGTACGGGTCGAAGACCTCGGAGTAGACGTCGATCGGTTCGAGCATCCGGGCCAGGTTCTCGCGGAGTTCGTCCACGTCGGCCTCCGGGCCCATGTCGGGCTCGTAGCGCTCGTCGGGGACGATGTCCTCGTGCGCGCCCAGGCGGCCGCCGGCCAGGAGGAGCTGGGAGACCTCCAGGAGGAGGAAGGGGACCGCCGAGTCCGGCTCGTCGCCCTTCGCCACCTCCGTGACGGCGACCAGGAAGCTCTCGATCTGGTCCGCGATCTGGACCGCGAAGTCGTCCGGGTTCTGGTCCGTCGCGTGCAGCGTGGCATCAGACATCTAGGAGTCGTCTCCCTCGAAGGCGCGGCCGAGGGTCACCTCGTCCGCGTATTCCAGGTCTCCGCCCACCGGGAGGCCGCTGGCCAGGCGGGTGACCTTCAGGCCCATGGGCTTGATCATGCGGGCGAGGTACGTCGCCGTGGCCTCGCCTTCCAGATTCGGGTCCGTGGCCAGGATCAGCTCCGTGACCGTACCGTCGGCCAGCCGTGCGAGGAGTTCCCGTATCCGCAGATCGTCGGGGCCCACCCCGTCGATGGGGCTGATCGCGCCGCCCAGGACGTGGTAGCGGCCCCGGAACTCACGGGTGCGCTCGACGGCGACCACGTCCTTGGGCTCCTCCACGACACAGATGACGGCCGGGTCGCGGCGGGTGTCGCGGCAGATGGCGCACCGCTCCTCCTGCGCCACGTTCCCGCAGGTGGCGCAGAAGCGGACCTTCGCCTTGACCTCCGTCAGCGCGTGCGCGAGACGCCGTACGTCCGTCGGTTCCGCCTGGAGGATGTGGAAGGCGATCCGCTGCGCGCTCTTGGGACCGACGCCGGGCAGCCGCCCCAGCTCGTCGATGAGGTCCTGGACCACGCCTTCGTACAACGGACTGCCGTCCCTTCCTGGTGTTCCTTCAGTACGTACCGTAGAGGCCCGCGGGCCTTCTTAGAAAGGCCGGAAAGGTCAGAACGGGAGACCGGGGATCCCGCCGCCGCCACCCAGCCCCTGGGCCAGCGGGCCGAGCTTCTGCTGCTGGAGGTTCTGCGCGTTCTCGTTGGCCGCCTGGACCGCCGCGACGATCAGGTCGGCGAGGGTCTCGGTGTCCTCCGGGTCCACCGCCTTCGGGTCGATCACGAGGCCGCGCAGCTCGCCGGAGCCGGTCACGGTGGCCTTCACCAGGCCGCCTCCCGACTGCCCGTCGACCTCGGTCCTCGCCAGTTCCTCCTGCGCCCTGGCCAGGTCCTGCTGCATCTTCTGGGCCTGCTGGAGGAGCTGCTGCATGTTCGGCTGGCCGCCACCGGGGATCACGATTGGGCTCCTTGGTCGGTCCGTCGGTAAGGGTTTTGTCGTTCGGCACGAGCCTACGTGCTCGCGGGAGCCGTCGCCCCGGCACTCTTTCGAGTGAGTCACCCCCGGGGCCCTATACCTGATCACGGCCATCTTCCGGGCGAAAAAGAGCGCGAACACCCGGCGCCGCCACCCATTGGGCGGTAGGAAGGGTCAGGCGCGCGAGCACCTGGCGTCACACTTCATGGACAGACGGTAGCCGGAGTCAGCAGGGGTCAGTAGGGAGATACCGGGTGGGTCAGCCGGAGATGCAGCCCGAGGGTCGGCCTCATGACGGGCGGGGCAAGGGGCGGCCGGGCCCCGGCCGGGCGACCTGGAGGGGCGGGAGTTCCCGCTCGGGGACTGGGGCGAACCGGCGGTCCGGCTGGACGAGCTGTACCGGTGGGTGGAGCGCGGGGCGCTGGACACGGCGGCCTGGTATCTGGCGGAGCGGGCGTGGAAGCGGCGGTGCGCGTGGGCGCTGCGGGCCGGGACGGCCGCGGGCGCGCTGACCGGGGCCGCGCTGCCGCTGCTCGATCTGACCGGGGTGGCCGACGGGTGCGCGCCGTGGGGGTACCTGGCGCTGCTGCTCGGGGTGGCCTGTGTGGCGGGGGACCGGTTCTTCGGGACGACGTCCGGCTGGATGCGGGACGTGGCGACGGCGCAGGCGGTGCAGCGGCGGCTGCGGGCGTTCCAGTTCGACTGGGCGTCGGAGTGTGTGCGCGAGGTCCTCGGCCCGGCGGACGGTACGGCGAGCGAGGCGGCCGAGCGGTGTCTGTCGGTGCTGCGGCGGTTCTCGGAGGACGTCACCGAGCTGGTGCGGGTCGAGACGGCGGACTGGATGGTGGAGTTCCGCGCGGGCGGCGCTCCGCTGGGCGTGCTGACGGCGGTGGCGGGGTCGGGACGCCCGGAGACCGCGCTGCCGCACGGCCGCTTCCCGGCCCCCAGGGGCCGGCCCGCCCCAACATGCCCCGTCAGCGCCCGCCCGAGCCCCGCTGAGCGGTGCGGCCCGGACGCACGGTTCCATGGCCTCCGGGGTCCAGCACGGCAGGTGGCCGTGGGTGCGGATCACGTCCTGGCCGTTGCCGCGCGTGAGTCTGGTGGTCGTCGCGGCCGGTGGTCCGCGAGCTGTCGTTCTCGATGCGCGGCAGCACCATGCGTTCAGTCTCTGGTGTAGGTGAGCTGTTCGCCGGTGCCGGTGGTGACGCGCTGGAGGGAGTCGCCGGAGAGCAGGGTGATCGTGCTGGCGGCGCCCGGGGTGCAGGAACTGCGCGGCTCGCCGACGGTGACGGAGGACGCGCCGAGCTCCAGGCGGTCGCCGGAGCCGGGGTCGGCGGTGAGGCGGGCCTCGAAGACGCAGTGGTAGGTGCCGCTGCCTGCGGGTCCGTCGGCGACGAGGGACATCACGGTGTCGCCGACCTTGCCCTGCTGGATGGTCAGGGTGCGGGTGTGCTCGCCGCTCGCGTTGTCGATGGTGGTGGACCACTGGCCCAGATAGCCGGCCGGGACGGTGCCGTCGGCGGGCGCGGAGGTGCTCGGCCGGTCTGCCGGGGACGGGTCGTCGGGGGCGGTGCTCTCGGGCGCCCCGGCGGATGTGGGAGGCGGGGTCGGGTCGCCGCCGGCCCGGTGGCCGGTGTCGCCGCCGTTCATCAGGGCGTACACGGTGCCGCCCGCGGCGAGCGCGACGACCAGGGCGATCGCCACGAGCAGCACGGTGGAACGGCTGTCCCGGAGCGGCGCGGGAGCGGCGGGCACGTACGGCGGCGGTCCGTAGGCCGGGGTCTGCCCGGCGCCGTGGCCACCGCTGTACGGGTGGCCGTACGCGGGCGGCTGGGGTGCCCGTACGGTCCCGGCGCCGGGGCCGGGACGGGGCACCCTGACCTGCCACGACGGTGGGCAGATGGTTCACCCCGGGCGGGGCCGGTACGGCGGAGTCGTCGCTGGCGCGGGCGTGCTCGGGGGTGGCGGCGGGGTGGGCCGCGGCGGGCGTGCCGGGGTGGGCCGGTCCGTGCGCCATGGGCCCGGCAGCCGATCCGGCGAAGCCGCCGGGGTGCCCTGCGGGGGCCCACCGGCGGGGCCGCCCGGCGCGGGCGCTCCGGGGTACGCCGGGCCGGGCGAAGCCTGATGCCCTGCGGCAGCCGCGCCGGGCACCTGCTGACCGGCCGCCGAAGCCGGAGGCCCACCCGGCTGACCGGACGCCGGGGAAGCAGGACCGCCCTGCGCGAACGCGCCCGGGTACACCGGACCCGCGGGCGTCCGCGATGCCGAAGCCGGAGGGCCGCCCGGCTCACCGGCCGCAGGGGAAGCGGGACCGCCCTGCGCGGACGCGCCCGGGTACGCCGGACCCGCGGGCGTCCGCGATGCCGAAGCCGGAGGACCACCCGGCTCACCGGACGCCGGGGAAGCGGAACCGCCCTGCGCGGACCCGCCCGGGTACACCGGACCCGCGGGCGTCCGCGATGCCGAAGCCGGAGGACCACCCGGCTCACCGGACGCCGGGGCGGACGGCGCCGGCGCCGGGTCCTCCGTGTCCAGGAGGCGGACCGCGTGGCGGCCGAGCTGGGCGACCAGGGCGCTCGGCAGCCAGGGGTCGCGGGAGCGGCCGCCGGCCACCGTGTCGTCGGCGCCGGTGCGCCGCAGCACCTGGTCCAGCGTGGGCCGCGCCGCCGGGTCCTTGCGCAGACAGTCGCGCACCAGGTCGGCGAGCCCTTCGGGCACCCGCTCCAGGTCGGGTTCCTCCTGGGCGATGCGGAACATCAGCGCGTGCGCACCGCTGCCGGCGGTGCCGAACGGGAACGCGCCGGTGGCGGCGTACGCGAGCACCGAGCCGAGGCAGAACACGTCGCAGGCCGGTGTGACGCGGTCGCCGCGCACCTGCTCGGGTGCCATGAAGCCGGGCGAGCCGACGAGCCCGCCGGTACGGGTGAGCCCGCCGTCGGTCACCGTCTCCAGCGCCCGCGCGATCCCGAAGTCGATGACGCGCGGGCCGTCGATGGTGACGAGCACGTTGGACGGTTTGAGGTCGCGGTGGATGATCCCGGCGGCGTGGATGTCCTTGAGGGCGTGCGCGAGACCGGCGGCGAGGATGCGTACCGAACGCTCGGGCAGGGCCCCGTGATCGTGCCCGACGACCTGCTGGAGGCTGGGCCCGGCGACATACCCGGTGGCCACCCACGGCACGGGCGCCTCCGTGTCCGCGTCCAGCACCGGCGCCGTCCAGTCGCCGCCGACCTGCCGCGCGGACCGCACCTCCTGGCGGAAGCGCGCCCGGAACTCCTCCTGCCGGGCCAGTTCCCCGCGGACGAGTTTCACGGCGACGGTGCGCCCCCGGTCGGAGCGGGCGAGATAGACCTGCCCCATGCCTCCGGCCCCGAGCCGCGCCAGCAGCCGGTACGCGCCGATGTCCCGCGGATCCCCCGGCCCGAGCTTGTCCATCGCCGCCGCCTCCCCCAATGAGCAACATCCCGAGAATAGTGCGGGGCTGGTAACCGATGAGCCGGGCGACCTCTACGGTTCCGTAACAGGAGGCCGGAGCGGGTCCGGCCGCTGTCGACACCCTGTCGCGGAAAGTCCCCCGCCGCAGACAGGCCGCCGATGTCGGGGACGTACCGGCCCCGCCTACCCTCGGCGGCATGACCCCTCAGCCGAACCCCGAGGCCGGAGCCGCCGTCAAGGCCGCCGACCGTGCGCATGTGTTCCACTCCTGGTCCGCCCAGGAGCTCATCGACCCGCTCGCCGTCGCCGGGGCGGAGGGGTCGTACTTCTGGGATTACGACGGCCGGCGCTATCTCGACTTCACCAGCGGGCTGGTGTACGCCAACATCGGCTACCAGCATCCGAAGGTCGTCGCCGCGATCCAGGAGCAGGCGGCGCGGATGACGACGTTCGCGCCCGCGTTCGCGGTGGAGGCGCGGTCGGAGGCGGCACGGCTGATCGCCGAGCGGACCCCGGCGACCTGGACAAGATCTTCTTCACCAACGGCGGGGCCGACGCGGTGGAGCACGCCATCCGTATGGCGCGGCTGCACACCGGCCGCCCCAAGGTGCTCTCCGCCTACCGCTCGTACCACGGCGGCACCCAGCAGGCGGTGAACCTCACCGGTGACCCGCGCCGCTGGGCCTCCGACACCGGCACCGCCGGTGTCGTGCGCTTCTGGGCGCCGTTCCTGTACCGCTCCCGCTTCTACGCGGAGACCGAGGAGCAGGAGTGCGCGCGGGCGCTGGAGCACCTGGAGACGACGATCGCCTTCGAGGGACCGGGGACGGTCGCCGCGATCATCCTGGAGACGATCCCGGGCACGGCGGGCATCATGCCGCCGCCCCCGGCTACCTCGCGGGCGTGCGCGAGCTGTGCGACAAGTACGGCATCGTCTTCGTCCTGGACGAGGTCATGGCCGGCTTCGGGCGGACCGGCACCTGGTTCGCGGCGGACCTGTACGACGTCGTCCCGGACCTGATGACCTTCGCGAAGGGCGTGAACTCCGGGTATGTGCCGCTGGGCGGTGTCGCCATCGGCGGGGCGATCGCAAAGACGTTCGGGAAGCGGCCGTACCCGGGCGGGCTGACGTACTCGGGGCACCCGCTGGCCTGCGCCGCCGCCGTCGCGACGATCGGCGTGATGGCGGAGGAGGGGATCGTCGAGAACGCGGCGGCGCTCGGCGCGTCCGTCGTCGGACCCGGTCTGCGGGAACTGGCGGAGCGGCACCCGAGCGTGGGCGAGGTGCGCGGCACCGGCATGTTCTGGGCGCTGGAGCTGGTGCGGAACAGGGAGACGCGGGAGCCGCTGGTGCCGTACAACGCGGCCGGGGAGGCGAACGCCCCGATGGCGGCCTTCGCCGGTGCCGCGAAGGAGGCCGGGATCTGGCCCTTCGTGAACATGAACCGTACGCATGTGGTGCCGCCGTGCAACGCGAGCGAGGCGGAGCTGAAGGAGGGCCTGGCGGCGCTGGACGCGGCTCTGTCGGTGGCGGACGGCTTCGTGGAGTAGGGGAGGGCGGAAGGGTGCGCGGGGCCTGGCCCGCGCACCCTTTCGAACCCGACGGCGTTCATTCGAACGCGTAAGGTGGCGTGCCCGTACACATCTGTGTACACGTCACTCGAACGCGACGAGGGGAGACGCCCCGGCCATGCCCGGCTTCAGCGGCAGCGGTGTCGTGACCCGCAGCACCCTGCGGCAGCAGATCGCGGACGCGCTCCGTGACGAGGTGCTGGCCGGGCGGCTCCAGCCGGGGCAGGAGTTCACCGTGAAGGAGATCGCCGACCAGTACGGCGTCTCCGCGACCCCGGTGCGGGAGGCGCTGGTCGATCTGTCGGCGCAGGGGCTGCTCGACGCCGACCAGCACCGGGGTTTCCGGGTGCACGCGTACGGCGTGGACGACTTCCGGGGCATGATCGAGGCCCGCACCCTGGTGACCGACGGGATGTTCCGGGCCCTGACCGACGGCCACCTGGCGCAGCTCAGGCCGGACGAGCCGCGCGTCGCCGCCGCCCTCGCCGGGGTGCGCCGGCGCGGCGAGGAGGCCCAGCGCGCGGCGCTCGCCGGTGAGGTCACCGTCCTCATCGGCTACGACCTGCGGTTCTGGCGTGAGCTCGGGGCGGTGTTCGGCAATCCGTATCTCACCGACTTCCTGCACCGGCTGCGCGTCCAGACCTGGGTGTGTCTGGTGCAGCATCTGCGGCGGCTGCCCGATCCGCGGGGCCGGCTGTGGGACCGGCACACCGCTCTGGTCGACGCGTTGTCGAGCCGGGACATCGACGCGGCCCACGCGATCACGGAGTCGTACAACGCGGACTGGCTCTCCCTCGTGGAGGGGCTGACGGACGGCGGCGCGGGTAAGGGACCGGCACGGGGGAGCCGCCCGCGCCGGGCGCCGATACGCTTTCCTGACCACGACCGACTTCACGACGACCGTGCTGTGTGAGGAGCCCTCTTTGGCCTGTGACCTGTGGCTGGTACCGCTCGTCGACGTGTTGTGCCATACGCCCGACAATCCGTTCGCCGAGGAACTCGCGCAGTACAACGCGGTGCTGGCCGAGGCCGGCCTGCCGCCGGTGCCGGTGTACCAGTACATGCCGGGACTGACCGGCGAGGTGGCACCGGTCGCGGGTTTCGACTACGACGCGCTGCACTTCCTGCGGCGGGTGTATCTGCTCCAGGTGTGCGGGCTGCCGGTCACGCCGGTGGACGAACTGGGCGGCGACTACGAGCAGGTGCTGGAGATGTTCGAGACGACGGCGCAGCAGACCCACCTGGTGTGGCACTACGACCACGCGGGCGCGTACGTTCCCGTCGACTTCCCCATCCCCTCGCCAATGACGAACTCCTGGCGGGCGGCGGCCCGTTGGGTTCCTCCCACGCCCTGCTCCGGGAACTGGAGCTGGTGGCCCCGTCCATCGGCATCGACCCGGCGAACCCCCGGCCGCTCCGGAACCCCGCACGGCCCGACCGGACTCGAGGAGCCGGCCGTCCCCGCCCCCTACGACCCCAGCCCCTTCGCCCGCGAACGCCACGTCTGGCTCGGCCTGCACGCGGCGGCGACCCGAAGCCTGGCCCAGGGCTCGATGATCGTCTTCAGCTGATGCCCACCGCAGCGCGGAGAGCTCCTTCCGCAGGTCCTCCGCGTTCATGACGGGGCACCTCTCGACCCCGGCGTCCCGCCCGCCTTCCCGGTGTCCGGCGTCGCCTTGACCATCCCGCGCGGCGCACGCGCCTTCTTCCCGCCGACGCACGCGGTGGCACACGTCCTGGCAGGGCCGTCCACCGGCGCCCGCGCAGGGCGCCGGTGGACGGATCCGCCGGACTACAGGAACGAGTTGATCTCGATCGTCTCGTCGCGGCCCGGACCCACGCCGATCGCGGAGATCGGGGCGCCGGACATCTCCTCCAGGGCCTTCACGTACGCCTGCGCGTTCTTCGGCAGGTCGGAGAAGGACTTGGCCCCGGTGATGTCCTCGGACCAGCCCGGGAGCATCTCGTAGACCGGCTTCGCGTGGTGGAAGTCCGTCTGCGAGTACGGCAGTTCCTCGACGCGCTTGCCGTCGATCTCGTACGCCACGCAGACCGGGATCTGCTCCCAGCCGGTGAGGACGTCGAGCTTGGTGAGGAAGAAGTCGGTGAGGCCGTTGACGCGCGTGGCGTAGCGGGCGATCACCGCGTCGAACCAGCCGCAGCGGCGGTCACGGCCGGTGGTGACACCGCGCTCACCGCCGATGCGGCGCAGCGCCTCGCCGTCCTCGTCGAACAGCTCGGTCGGGAACGGGCCGGCGCCGACGCGGGTCGTGTACGCCTTGAGGATGCCGATGACCCGGCTGATCTTCGTCGGGCCCACGCCCGCGCCCGTGCAGGCGCCGCCCGCGGTCGGGTTGGAGGAGGTGACGAAGGGATACGTGCCGTGGTCGATGTCGAGGAGCGTGCCCTGGCCGCCCTCGAAGAGGACCACCTTGTCCTGCTCCAGCGCCTGGTTGAGGACCAGCACGGTGTCGGCGACGTACGGGCGCAGCTGCTCGGCGAAGCCCAGCAGCTCCCCGACCACCTGGTCCGTGGCGATCGCGCGCCGGTTGTAGAACTTGGTGAGCATCTGGTTCTTGACGTCGAGCGCCGCCTCCACCTTCTGGGTGAGGATCGACTCGTCGTACAGGTCCTGGACGCGGATACCGACGCGGTTGATCTTGTCGGCGTAGGTCGGACCGATGCCCCGGCCGGTGGTCCCGATCTTGCGCTTGCCGAGGAAGCGCTCCGTCACCTTGTCCACCGTCACGTTGTACGGCGTGATGATGTGAGCGTTTCCGCTGAGCAGGAGCTTCGACGTGTCGACGCCGCGCTCGTTCAGACCGCTCAGCTCGGAGAGCAGGACCGACGGGTCCACGACGACGCCGTTGCCGATGACCGGCGTGCAGCCGGGGACAGGATTCCGGAAGGAAGCAGGTGGAGGGCGTACTTCTGGTCGCCCACGACTACCGTGTGGCCGGCGTTGTTGCCGCCTTGGTAGCGCACCACATAGTCGACGGAGCCACCGAGCAGGTCCGTCGCCTTTCCCTTGCCTTCGTCACCCCACTGAGCACCGAGCAGCACAAGTGCGGGCACGCGCGTACACCCTTCCGGGCGGGGCATGTCCAAGGTCAGAAGCACACACGGAGATTCCGCCGCGTGCACCGCGACGGCCACCGTTGGCCGCCAACCGTCGGACCGGATGCCCCGGAATAGACGAAGCCCCTGGCGCAACAGCGCAAGGGGCTCTTGCACAAAGATGCTACCCGAGGAAGCGAGGCATGGCCGAGGTGGCGACTTCCTGGACCTCATCCGCTCCGTCCGATCAGCTCCTGGTGGTCATCGATCCGGTCGCCCGGCGGGCGGACGGGGAGTCCGTCCGCATCGCGAAAGACGTGCTCAGCGCGGGTGCGGCGGGGACGAAGGTGTGCCTGCCGGACGGTCCGGAGGAGTTCGCGCGAGCACTGGAGCGGCGCGGATCGCGGCGGCCGGTGGTGGTCGGCGACGACCGCGCGCTGGTGCGGGCGGTGACGCTGCTGCACCGGCAGCGGGAGCTGGCCGGCTGTGCGCTGGCGCTGGTGCCGGTGGGGGTGCGGTCTCCTCGCGCGGTCGCTGGGGGTGCCGGCGGGGGCGGTGGCGGCGGCGCGGGCCGTGCTGGACGGGGCGGAGCGGCGGATGGACCTGCTGGTGGACGACAGCGACGGGGTGGTGCTGGGCGCGCTGCGCATCCCGCCGCTCGGGGGCACGGCGGGGCTGCCGGACGCGGACGGTGAGGCGGGGCGCCCGTGGCTGCGGACGTGCCGGTCGCTGGTACGGACGCTGGTGCCGGCCAGGCCGTCCGGTTCCGTCTCCACTCCCGAGGCGGGGCCGGCGCGGCTGCGGGTGGAGGTGGACGGGGCGACGCTCGTCGATCTGGGCCAGCCGGTGGAGTCCGTCTCGGTCGTCCCGGACACCTCCGGAACGGCCCGGGTGGAGGTACGCCCGGCGTCGGTGGGCGCGGAGGCGTCCCCGCTGCTGGCCCGGGCCCGCACGGTGACGGTGTCGGGCGCCCACTTCCGCTACCGCGCGGACGCGGCGGTATCGGGCCCGGTGGGAACCCGGACGTGGGTGGTACGGGAGAGCGCCTGGTCCCTCACGGTGCCGGCGCGGTAGCGGGCGGCACGGTGAAGCCGGTGGTGTCCAGCACGCGGTCGAACGGGGCGGGGAGGAACAGTTTCTCGCCGAAGGGCTTGGTCTCGCGGGCCTCGTAACCCTTGACCGAGGGCATCGAGAAGACCTCGGCTTTGAAGCCATCGCGCAGTCGCAGCTCGTCGAGGAGGTCCCGCATCTCCTCGAAGTCGCCGGGCCCGGTGCCGTTCGTCGTCGGTCGCTCTGCCATGACTGTCATGATGCGCCCTCCCTTGAGACGGACCAGCCACCACTCGGCGCAGCGGATCGACTACTCGCCCCCGAACCGCTCGGCCCGACGCACCCGCCAGCGGGCCATCATCGTCTCGACCTCCTTCTCGACGAACTCGAAAAAGGCCAGCGTCTCCTCCAGGCGGCGGCCCGCCGGGGTGTGGGCGCCCAGGCTGGTGACGCCTTCGCGGAGGGCGTCCTCCCAGCGCTTGATGATGGCCTCGCGGTTGGTGAGGGCCTCGTACCACTGGTCGCCGTGGACCCGGTAGCGCTCGCGGCGGGAGCCGGGTTCGCGTTCGCGGGACACCATGTGGACCTGGGAGAGGTAGCGCACCGCGCCGGAGACCGCGGCCGGGGAGATCTGGAGCCGCTCGCCGAGTTCGGCGGAGGTCAGGACGCCGGCGTCGGAGGCGAGCAGGGCCGCGAAGACGCGGGCGGGCATACGGGCCAGGCCGGCCTCGACGAGCTGGGCCGCGAAGTGCTCCACGAAGCGTGAGACCGCCTCCGGGTCCCGGTCCGTCCCGTTCGCCTCCGCCATGCTCCGACCATCTCCCCTGCTCACACACCGTGGCTGCCTCGGATCGAGTCTATCCCCGAATTTATACACTTCCTTAACTTCACAAGTTTCTGAAAGAAGCGTACGTTCCGGAGCATGACGAAGGCCATCACCGTGTCCGGACTGCACAAGGCGTTCGGCCGGACCCACGCGCTGGACGGTCTCGACCTGAACGTCGAGACCGGCGAGGTCCACGGCTTCCTCGGGCCCAACGGCTCCGGGAAGTCCACCACCATCCGCGTCCTGCTCGGCATGCTGCGCGCCGACGCCGGCGCCGCCCGGGTGTTCGGCCGGGACCCGTGGACGGACGCCGTGGAGATCCACCGCCGTATCGCCTATGTGCCCGGTGACGTGACGCTGTGGCGCAACCTGTCCGGGGCGAGGTCATCGACCTCTTCGGCAGGCTGCGCGGGGGCCTGGACCCGCACCGGCGCGCCGAGCTGGTCGAGCGGTTCGAACTGGACCCGACGAAGAAGGGGCGGACGTACTCCAAGGGCAACCGGCAGAAGGTGGCCCTGGTCGCCGCGTTCGCCTCCGACGTCGATCTGCTGATCCTGGACGAGCCGACGTCGGGCCTGGACCCGCTGATGGAGGAGGTCTTCCAGCGCTGTGTCACCGAGGAACGCGAGCGCGGGCGGACCGTGCTGCTGTCCTCGCACCTCCTCAGCGAGGTGGAGGAGCTCTGCGACCGGGTCAGCATCATCCGCAAGGGAGCCACCGTGGAGAGCGGTTCCCTCGCCGAGCTGCGGCATCTGACCCGCACGAGCGTCAGCGCCGAACTCGCCGGGCCGCCGGGCGGTCTCGCCGCGCTGCCCGGGGTGCACGACCTCGACGTCCGGGGTCACCGGGTCCGGCTCCAGGTGGACAACGACAAGCTGGACGCGGTGCTGCGCTCGCTGAGCGAGTCGGGTGTGCGGTCGCTGACCTCCACCCCGCCCACGCTGGAGGAACTGTTCCTGCGGCACTACCAGGACGAGGTGACGGCCCGATGAGCGCCGCCGCCTTCGCCGTACGGCCCGCGAGCGCGCGACAGCTCGCCGGCACCGGCGTCCTGCTGCGGTTCGCGCTGCGCCGGGACCGGGTGCTGATACCGGTCTGGGTCGGGGTGAACACGCTGATGGTGCTGTCGATGCCGAACACGCTGAAGAGCCTGTACGGCACGGCCGCCGAACGCGCAGATCTGGTGTCGCGGCTGGCCGCGAACTCCTCCCTGCGGGCCATGGTCGGGCCCGTCCTCGGCGACTCGCTTGGCGCGCTGACCGCCTGGCGGGCCGGGGTGTACGCGGGTGCGCTGGCCGCCGTCGCCGGTCTGCTGGTCGTCGTACGGCACACCCGGGACGAGGAGGAGAGCGGGCGTCAGGAGATGGTGGCGTCCGGGATGGTGGGCCGCAGGGCCTCGCTCACGGCGGCGCTGCTCGCGGCGGCCGTCGCGAACGGGACGCTGGCACTGCTGGTGGCGGCGGGACTGGCCGGGCAGGGCGCCACGGGCGCGGTGGCGTTCGGGCTGGGGCTCGCGGGCGTGGGCATGGTCTTCGCGACGCTGGCGGCGATCGTGGCCCAGCTGACGGAGAGCGCGCGGCTGGCGCGGGGGCTGACGGCGGCGGTGCTGGGTGCCGCGTTCGTCCTGCGGGCGGCCGGCGACGCGGCGAGGGACGACGGCTCGTCACCGCTGACGTGGGTGTCACCGCTCGGCTGGCTGACCAATCTGCGGGCGTACGCCGGTGAACGGTGGTGGGTGCTGGGCCTGTTCGCGGGCGCGGCGCTGGCGCAGGGGCGGTGGCGTACGTGCTCGCCGGCCGCCGGGATCTCGGCATGAGCTTCCTGCCGAGCCGTCCGGGACCGGCCGCGGGCCGGCTGGGGGCGCGGGGGCGCTAGCGTGGCGGCTGCAGCGGGGCGGTGTGCTCGGCTGGAGCGTCGGTTTCCTGCTGGCGGGGCTGGTGTACGGCGGGATGGCCGACGGGGCGGCCGAACTGGTCGGCGACAACGAGAGCGCCCGGCAGATCTTCCAGCGGATGGGCGGGCGGTCGGGGCTGACGGACACCTTCCTCGCGGCGATGGCCGGGATGCTGGGGCTGGTGGCCGCCCTGTACATCGTGGCGTCGGTGCTGCGGCTGCACGGCGAGGAGACCTCCGGGCGGGCCGAACCGGTCCTCGCGGGGGCGGTCGGACGGCTGCGCTGGGCGGCGGGGCATCTGACGGTGGCGTTCGGCGGGTCGGTCCTGCTGATGCTGCTCGCGGGCGCGGGCCTCGCGCTCGGTCACGGCGAGCGGGCGGGGCGCTCATCGGCGCCTGTCTGGTGCAGGTCCCGGCGGTGTGGGTGATCGGCGGGATCACGGTCCTGCTGTACGGGCTGACGCCCCGGGCGGCCGTGGGCGCGTGGGCGGTGGCCGGGGCGGTACTTCTGATCGGCTGGGTCGGCCCGGCGCTGGACGTGCCGCGGGCGGTACTGGACCTGTCCCCCTTCGGCCATCTGCCGAAGCTGCCGGGCGGGGAGATGGCGTGGACGCCGGTGCTGGTTCTCACGGCGCTCGCGGCGGCGCTGGCCGGGGCGGGGCTGGCGGGGCTGCGGCGGCGGGACATGACGGGGTGAACGGGGTCGTCAGTCCATGTACGGCTTGAGTTCCGCGGCGTCGAATTCGATACCGACGGGCTCGGGAAGCACGACTCTGTCGCCCAGCTGGCGCTTCTGGATGTTCCGGTAGCCGGCCACTGGGTGCGGGTCGCTGTGCACAAGAATCGAGCGACGGTCGCGGTCGATCAGCAAATAGACGGGGATCCCGGCTTCGGCGTAGGCCTGGGGCTTCTCCACACGGTCGCGGGCATGCGTGTCCGAGTCGAAGGACGTGACCTCCACGGTCATCAGCACGCCCTCGATGTCTGCCCAGTCCCCCTGTCCGGCGAAGTGGGCGACGGGGGCGAGTACCGCGTCCGGCAGGGCCCGGCCCTTGGGGTAGGACTCCACCTTCAGCCCTTGCACCGGGCTGAGATCGAGTTCGGGCCTGGCCCGCATGCACTGACGGATCAGCCACATGATGATCGCGCCGTGATTGCCGTTGGTCACTTTCCTGAGCCCGATCCGTCCGTTGATGAACTCGAACCTGACGGTCTCGTCCTCACGCTCGGCGAACTCGGCGATCCGCTCGAACATGTCCACCGACAACTGGGATGACGCGCGTTCTGCCATAACCGTCATGGTGCCTCCCTCCGCAGGCGGGCACCAGCTTGACGAGTCATCCACGTCCCTCACCGGAAGTCGGCCGGCGATCATCCGAACGGGTGATCACCCCATCTCCACGGCCAGCCCCTCCAGCCCCCTGATCACGAAGTTCGGCTTCCGCCGGGGCTCCGCCGCCAGGCGCAGCGTCGGCGCCTGCTCCAGCAGCGCCCTCATCGAGGCCGCCAGTTCGATGCGGGCGAGGGGTGCGCCGATGCAGTAGTGGATGCCGGCGCTGAAGGAGATGTGGGGGTTGTCGCGGCGGGTGAGGTCCAGACGGGACGGGTCGGTGAAGACCGCCGGGTCGTGGTTGGCGGAGCCGAAGAGCATCGCGATCTCCGCGCCCCGGGGATGACCCGGCCGTCGATCTCGATCTCGTCGAGGACCCAGCGTTCGAAGAGCTGGAGCGGGGTGTCGTAGCGCATCAGCTCCTCGATCGCGGTGGGGATCAGGGAGTGGTCCGCGCGCAGGGCGGCGAGCTGGCCGGGGTTGCGGAACAGCGCCCACCAGCCGTTGACCGTGGAGTTCACGGTGGCCTCGTGGCCCGCGTTCAGCAGCAGGACACAGGTGGAGATCATCTCCTGCTCGGTGAGCCGGTCGTCGTCCTCGTCGTGGGCGGCGATCAGGCCGGAGATCAGGTCGTCGCCGGGGTTCTTACGGCGCTCGGCGATCAGGTCGCGGAGGTAGTCGGAGAACTCGGCCGACGCCCGCACGGCCTTGCGGGCCGTCTCCTGCGGCGGGTTCAGCTCGTACATGCCGCAGATGTCCGCCGACCAGGGCCGCAGCGGGGCCCGGTCGGCCTCCGAGATGCCGAGCATCTCGGCGATCACCGCGACCGGCAGCGGCTCGGCGACGTCCCGCAGCAGGTCACCACCGCCGGCGTCGACGAGCGCGGACACGAGGTCGGCCGCCAGCCCTTCGACGTACGGCTTCAGCCGCTCCACCGTGCGCGGCGTGAACGCCTTCGACACCAGGCGGCGGATGCGGGTGTGGTCCGGCGGTTCGAGGTCGAGCATGCCGTGGTCGTTGAGGGTGTGGAACGGCTCGTGCTCCGGCGGCGGGGCGGTGCGGCCGAACTCCTCGTGGGTGAAGCGGTGCTGGTACGTCCGTCCCAGGCGCCGGTCGCGCAGCAGCGCCGAGACGTCCGCGTGGTGCGCGACCAGCCACTGGTCCGTCGGCTCGAAGTACCGCACCCGCCCGTGTGCGCGCAGCTCGGCGTAGGCGGGGTAGGGGTCGGCGACGAACGCGGGGTCCCACGGGTCGAAGGCGAGGTCGGAAAGGGCTGCCATGACCGGACGGTAGCCCGGAACCCCGCCCCTGACCAGGGGTCAGCCCGGTGTGACCAGCCGGGCCTCGTAGGCGAACACCGCCGCCTGCGTCCGGTCGCGCAGGCCCAGTTTCACCAGGATCCGGCTCACATGGGTCTTGATCGTGGACTCGGCGACCACCAGCCGCTCGGCGATCTCGGAGTTCGACAGCCCCTGCGCGATCAGCACCAGCACCTCCGTCTCCCGCTCGGTCAGCTCCCCGTACGCCCCGTGCGCGGACGGCATCGGGCGGGGCCCTGGGACAGCTTGGAGAACTCGTTGATCAGCCGCTTGGTCACCGACGGCGCGAGCAGCGCCTCGCCGGACGCGACGATCCGCACCCCGTCGGCGAGCTGCCGGGCGGAGGCGTCCTTGAGGAGGAAGCCGGAGGCGCCCGCGCGCAGCGCCTGGTAGACGTATTCGTCGAGGTCGAAGGTGGTGAGCACCAGGACCTTCGCCGCGCTGTCGGCGGCGACGATCTCCCGGGTCGCCTCGATGCCGTTGAGTTCGGGCATGCGGATGTCCATGAGGACGACGTCGGGGGCGAGTTCGCGGACCCGGTCGACCGCTTCCCGGCCGTTGACGGCCTCGCCGACGACCTCGATGTCGGGCATCGCGCCGAGCAGGACGGAGAAGCCCTCGCGCACCATCATCTGGTCGTCCGCGATCAGGACCCGGATCGTCATGCGTCACCTTCGTTCGCCGTGGCGACCGGCAGGAACACCGCGACCTCGTAGCCGCCGTCGTCCGCCGGTCCCGCCGTCATTCCGCCGCCCAGCATGGTGACCCGCTCGCGCATCCCGGTGATGCCGTGTCCGGCGCCGGTCGGAGGGGGCGGGCGAAGCCCTCCTTCAGGGGTGGTGGCCGGGTGGCGGGCGGGCTTGATCAGGTTCGGCGCGGGCGCCGGACCGTTCACCACGCGCACGCCGATGCCGCCGAGGACGTACCCGACCTCGACGCGGGCGCTCGCGCCGGGCGCGTGCCGCAGGGTGTTGCTCAGCGCCTCCTGCACGATCCGGTACGCCGACAGTTCCACGCCCTGCGGCAGCTCCCGTACCGCGCCGGTCGTCACCTTCTCCACCGGGAGCCCCGCGTCGCGCACGTTGACCAGCAGGGCGTCGAGGTCGGCGAGGGTGGGCTGGGGGCGTCCGGGGCCTCGTAGTCCTCGGCGCGGACCACGCCGAGAATGCGGCGCAGTTCGGTGAGGGCGGCCACCGCGTTCTCGCGGATGGTGACGAAGGCGCGCTCCAGCTCCGGCGGCGGGTTCTCCACCCGGTACGGCGCGGCCTCGGCCTGGATGGCGACCACCGACATGTGGTGGGCCACCACATCGTGCAGTTCGCGGGCGATGGTGGTGCGCTCCTCCAGCGCGGTGCGCTTGGAGCGTTCGTGCGCGGTCACCGTCTGCTGGGCGTTCACCTCCTGCTCGGCGGCCCGGCGGATGTGCCACACGGAGACGACGAGCAGGGCGAACGCGGACGTCACCAGCATGGGCGCGCTGTTGGTGTAGTAGTACGACCTGCCGAAGAGGATGTCCGCGAGGAAGGCGTAGGCGAAGGTCAGGACCCACATCCAGGCGCCGGTACGGGGCCGGGTGCGCAGCGCCACGAAGACCAGCACCGCGAGGTGGCTGACGAACGTGCCGGGCATCCACGGCCAGTCCCCGCCGTCGCCGCCCAGGATCGAGACCACCGGGGTCGCGGCGAGGGACATCCAGAACGCGCCGATCGGCCGTACCAGGGTGGCGACCACCGGGGCCGCGCACAGCAGGCCGGTCAGCAGGGCCAGTACGTCCCCTCCGGGAATGCCGCCGCCGAGCGCGCCGGCCAGCAGGGCGATCAGCGCGACCGCCCCCACCACCGCGTGCGGAAGATGCTGCGCGGCCGTCCGCAGCCGGGCGGGCAGCCGGCGGACGAACGGGCCGTCCGCGGGCCGGCTCGGCAGCGGATGGTAGGCGAAGGGGTCGTGGAAGAGGTCCTGGCGCAGTCCCCGCAGGGCGTTCTGGGCCAGCCGGTACTCGGGGCTGCGGGTCCCGTCGTCGCCGTGCTGCTGGTGAGTCGTCTCGGTCACGCTCACACGGTAGGCCGACCGGGTGAGGCGGGTCGTCCCCGCTGAGGGGGTTGTGGGGCGTCCGTCTCAGGTACTACGGGGGCCGCGTCCCGGGCGACGGGGGCCGTTCTCAGTACCCGGAGGGCAGCCGGCGCAGCCAGGTCGACGGCGGCAGGGGATCGGCCCGCGCGGTCCACAGGTCGTCCCGCAGGACGCCCAGCCACCGCCGGACGAGTTCCGCCCCTTGTCCGCCACGCGGTCCAGCCTAGACATGCCGTACGTCCTTCCCGGCCGGCCGGTGTGTGCGGACCACCCGGGACCGTCCCCGCCGGGCCCCGTCCCGCTCCCAGGAGCGGAAGGCGGCCAGGCAGACGGTGAGGGCGAGGGCCAGCACCGGCAGCCAGGCGAGGCGGGCGGCGACCCAGCCGAGGCCGTCGGGGGCGGTGTGCAGACCGGGGAGGCGGCCTGCGAGGAGGCCGGTGGCGGTGGTGGCCATCAGGGCGGTCTGGTGCCAGAGGAAGACGGTCATCGCGGAGAGGTTGACCAGCGCCACCGCCGCCCAGGCGACGGGCCGCCGCATCGCCGTGCGCAGCCGGTCCCGCAGCAGCAGGGCGAGCCCGCACTGGGCGAGGCCGAAGGTGACGGCGGCGAGTGTCGGCGGGTTCAGGTTGGACACCTCGGCGCCGGGGACGCCGACCATGGAGGCCGGGTAGCCGGCCCAGGCGACGAGGGCGGCCGTGGCGGCCGTACCGGAGAGGAGGAGGATCCAGCCGGAGCGGCGGCGTTCCAGCGCGCCCCGGGTCCAGGCCGCGCCCAGGGTGTACGGGACCAGCCAGCCGGCCGCCAGGTTCAGCCAGCCGAGCCAGGCGGGGCGCCGAAGCCGAAGCGGAGCAGGTCGACGTGGAGGACGACGGCGAGCGGCCACAGCGGGTGCAGCCGGGTGAGCAGCGGGGTCGCGGCGGTGAGGGCGGCGAAGACCAGCAGGAACCACAGCGGTGACAGGGCCAGCTTCGCCAGCGTGCGGACGGTGGCGTACTCGGCTCCGGAGAGCAGGAGCGCGGTCGTGACGACCGTCCACAGGGTGAGGACGGCGGCGACGGGTCTGAACAGCCGGGCCAGCCGGTCGCGCAGCCAGCGCCGGTACGGGATGCCGCGGGCGTGGGAGGTGGCGTGGCCGCGGGTGGCGACGTGTCCGCCGACCAGGAAGAACACGGCGAGGGTCTGGAACGTCCAGGACACGGGGGCGAGCCAGGGCAGGTGCTGGAGCGGGCTGGCCGTGCGCAGGGTGCGGCCGTCGGCGACGAGGGCGGTGACGAACCAGTGGCCGAGGACGACACCGAGGATGGCGCCGGCGCGGAGGGCGTCCACGGCACGGTCGCGGTGGTCCGGGGTGGCCGCGTCGACGCGGGCGGCGGTGTGGCGTATCGCGGTCGTGAGGCCGTTCGTGAGGCCGTTCATGAGGTCACCGCCAGGGTCTCGCCGAGGACGATCCGGGTGAGGTTGGCCAGGGAGGCGGAGCCGGGGGCGAAGTAGCCGCTGTGGCCGCCGTCCCCGGCGTCGAAGACGCGGGCGCCGAAGGCCGGGGAGACGGGGTCGGTGCCGAAGCCGACGGTGGTACCGAGGAGGCCGGCGCTGAGGTGCGGGACGTTCTCGACCCAGTCGCCGGTTCCCCGGGCGGCCCAGACGCGGGCCCGGGTGTGCAGGGCGGCGGCGGTGTCGGCACCGGTGCCGGGGCTGCCGAGGAGGGCGATGTCGTCGACGTCGAGCCCGTCGGCGGCCTCGGCGCAGACGACGGAACCGTAGGAGTGGCAGAGCAGGGAGACACGGGCACGCGACCCGACGACGGCCCGCAAGTCCTTTATCAGCTGCCGCAGTCGGGGCGCGGCCTCCTCCGCCCGCCCGGTGGTGGCGACGGCGCTGCTGAAGGTCCCGGGCGTCTCGTACCCGAGCCAGGCCACCACGGCGCCCCGCCCGCCGAGCCGCTCATGCAGCGCGAGGGCCCCGGCACGGAACCGCCCGTAGGTGTCGATCCCGGTATCGGCCCCGGGCACGAGCACGGCGACCCGCTCAGCGGTCGCGAGCTCACCGAGCACCTCGGTGACCAGCCCTTGCCCCCGCCCGTCGAAGGCCAGTAACTGCCGCCCGGCGAGCGCGCGATCGGCCGCGCCCCGCTTCCGGTCCCCGTACTCGTCGGCCATACGGGCCGCTTCCCGGGCGTTGGCCCGGTGGGCGGCGTAAACGGCGTCGAGGCTCGCCACGGTCGGCGCCGCGCCCCCGGCGGGCAAAGGCGCCGGCACCCGAGCCCGCCCCGCCCCCGCGAGCGGCACGGCAAGAGCACAAGCAACCCCCACCGCAAGCACAGCACGCCACCAACGCCCGCCACCACCACCGCTCCCGCGGACAACCGCGCCGCCCCCGCCACTCCCACGGGTAATCGCGCCGTTCCCGCCGTTCTCGCGAGCAATCGCGCCGTTCCCGCCGCTCCCACGGGCAGCCGCGCCACCCCCACCGCTCCTGCCGCCCCCGCGGGCAGTCGTGCCTCCCCCAGTGCCTGAACGGCCTGGGAGGTGCCCCCAGGGGCGGCACGGGTGGGCGCGACGGCACCCCGCAAGCGCCGGGCCGCGCGAACTCCCCCGGCCACCCCCACCCCGGAGCACCCCGCAAGGGCCGGCCCGCACGCACACCCCCGGCCGCCGAACCCCCCGGTACCCCCTCGCGCACACGCCCCGCCACCGCCGTACCTCCCCTCCGCCCGCCCATCGGGCCTACCGGAAAGGGAAGTTACGGAGCACCGCGGGTAACCCGCGTCCCGCTGGAGAACTCACCTGAGCGGTAGCTCTCAAGTACTACGGGTCTCACCAGGCGAGCTGCGCGATCTCCTCCGCCACCACCGCACACGCGTCCGCCCCCGGATCGATCAGCGGAAAATGCCCGACGTCCTCCAGCAGGGTCACCCCCACCACCTCCCCGCCTTCGCCGCCGCGTCGGCATAGGCCTCGGCGACCGCCTGCGGCACCACCTCATCGGCACGCCCCTGCACCAACGTCGTGGCGATCCCGGTGGGCAGCAGCGCCGCCGGATCGGCATACGCCCGCCGCGAGGCGAAGCAGTCGTCCCCGCCCAGCAGTTGCCGCACGGCGCCCCCGCACACTTCCAGCTTGTCGGCCACCTCGAAGTCCGCGATCGGCGCCAGCGCCACCACCCCCGCAGCGGCGCGGGCCCGTCCGTACGCCAGGCCGACCCCGCCGGCAGCACATGCCGGGCGGCGGCCCACAGCGCCAACTGCCCGCCCGCGGAGTGCCCGGTGAGGACCATCCGCCGGGGATCGGCCCGCGGCACCCGCTCCCGTATCAGCGCGGGCAGCGCGTCCATCGCCGCGGCGACGTCGTCGAGGGTGTCGGGCCACCGCCCCGCCACCGGAGCACCGCCCGACTCCCCGCCCCACGCCGGTATTCGACGTTGGCGACGGCGAACCCCGCCCGGCCAGGAACGCCGCGAACGGGCTGACATGCCGCCGGTCGTACGGCGCACGCCAGGCGCCCCCGTGCAGCACGACCACCACGGGCGCGGGTCCGTCCGGACCCCGGGGCGCATAGAAGTCGATCAGCTGGTCCGGGTCGTCGCCGTAGACGACCGTGGCGTCGGGGTCGACGGGCGGATGGGAGAACGCCGACTCCTCCTCGGCGGCCCGGGCGGCTGCGACATCGTCCGTCATTGCTTCAACCTCTCAGCGGCACAACGCGGGTGACGGTCCGACGGGAACGCGGCCGTTGGGGCGGGACGGTATCAGCCCGTCCACCCGCCCCCACATGCGGATGTCACGCTCGGTCAGCGGGGCCGGGGGTGCCACCGTACGGCCGTCACCCCCGTCCCCGGCCGGCTACGCCAGCACCTCCGCCAGCACCCGCGCCGCCCGCTCCACCTCCGCGAACCCGACGTACAGCGGCGTGAATCCGAAGCGGAGGACATCGGGGTGCCGGAAGTCCCCGACCACGCCCCGCTCGATCAGCCGCGCCATGACGTCCCCGGCGTCCGCGCACCGCAGGGCGACCTGGCTCCCCCGCTCCCCGTGCGCGAGGGGCGTCACGCGGGAGACGCGCCCCTCGGGCACGTACGCCCCGACGCACTCCAGGAAGAAGTCCGTCAGCGCGAGGGACTTGGCCCGCACCGCCTCGACCGTCACCCCGTCCCAGACCTCCAGCGCCGCCTCCAGGGCGAGCATGGAGAGGATGTCCGGGGTGCCTACCCGCCCGCGCACCGCACCGGCCGCCGGTTCGTACGACGGGCGCATGCCGAAGGGCTCGGCGTGCGAGTTCCACCCCGGCAGCGGGAGTCGAAGCGGTCCTGCAGGTCCGCGCGGACGTACAGGAAGGCCGGTGAACCGGGCCCGCCGTTCAGGTACTTGTAGGTGCAGCCGACCGCGAGGTCGACGCCGTGCTCGTCCAGGCCGACCGGCAGCGCGCCGGCGCTGTGGCACAGGTCCCAGACCACGAACGCTCCCGCCGCGTGCACGGCGGCGGTCAGCGACGGCAGATCGTACAGCCGCCCGCTGCGGTAGTCGACGTGGTTGAGCAGCACGGCCGCCGTACGCTCACCGAGCACGCCGGACAGCGCGGACGGCTCGACCGGACGCACCGTGCAGCCCGTCATCCGGGCGGCCGACTCGGCGATGTAGCCGTCCGTGGGGAACGTGGTCGCGTCGACCACGATCTCGTCCCGCCCGGGCTCGGCCGACCGGGCCAGCCGTACCGCGCCGACAACCGCCTTGAACACGTTGACGCTCGTCGAGTCGCCGACCACGATCTGCCCGGGGCCGCGCCGATCAGCGGCGCGACACGGTCGCCGATCCGTTCCGGCGCCGTCCACCAGCCGCCCTCCGTCCAGGACCGGATGCGCAGCTCGCCCCACTGCCGGCGCACCACGTCCTCGACCCGGCCGGGCACGGCTACGGGCAGCGCGCCCAGCGAGTTGCCGTCGAGGTAGACGACGTCGTCGAGGACGAACTCACCGCGCTTGGCGGCGAGTTCGTCGGCGGCGTCCAGCTTCTCCGCCTTCCGCGTGAGCTCAGACATGGGACCTCGCCGTCCACAGTTCGGGGAACACGCTCTTCTGCGCCCGCTTCTCCAGCCAGGCCACCCCGGCGGAGCCGCCGGTGCCGGCCTTGGCGCCCATCGCGCGGCGGGTGGCGACGAGATGGTCGTTGCGCCAGCGCCACACGAGTTCGGCGACATCGGTCAGGGCCTCGCCGAGGCGGGCCACCTCGTCGCGTCCGTCGCCGGAGTAGACGGCCGTCCAGACCGCCTCCACCTCCGCCGACGGCTCGTACTTCCGCGCCACGTCACGCCGCAGTACGGCGTCGGGGACCGCGTGCCCGCGCCGGGCCAGCAGCCGCAGGACCTCGTCGTACAGGCTCGGCTCGTGCAGGGCCTTCTCCAGCTCGGCGTGCACGCGCGGCGCGCCCCGGTGCGGGACCAGCATGGACGCGGACTTGTCGCCGAGGAGGAACTCCAGGCGCCGGTACATCGCCGACTGGAAGCCGGAACCCTCGCCGAGGGCGCCACGGTAGGCGTTGAACTGCGCCGGAGTGAGTCCGCTGAGCGGCTTCCAGGAGGCGTTCAGCGCCTCCAGCTCCCGTACGGACCGCTTCAGCGCGTCGACCGCGACCGGGATGTCGTCCTGGCGGAGCGCCTTCGCGGCGGTCTCCCACTCGTGGACGATGACGGTGAACCACAGCTCCATGACCTGGGTGGTGACCAGGAAGACCATCTCTCCGGGATCGTCGGAGAGGGTGTGCTGCAGATGGGTGAGGACGTCGGCCTTGACGTAGTCCTCGTAGGGGGTCGTTCCCTGGAAGTCGAGATGCGGGGTCTCGGGCTGCTCGTGAGCCTCGTGGGACATCGCTGTCTCCTGTACATGTACTCCGGGTAGCGGTCCGCCCCTGCCGTTACCGGCACGGGGGCCCCGGTCCCCACGGTGCATCCTGCGTAATCGTGCACCGAAACCGCAAGGCCCGCCCGCTCACGGACGGGCCTCGGAGACATCACAGGTCAGCGGGTCAGCCCAGGACCTGGGCCGCGGCCGGCGAGGAGTCCTTCAGGAACTGCGAGCAGCGCTCGTACTCCTCCTGCTCGCCGATCGACTGCGCGGCGCGGGCGAGGGCGTGCAGGGCGCGCAGGAAGCCGCGGTTGGGCTCGTGCTCCCACGGCACGGGCCCATGGCCCTTCCAGCCGCTGCGGCGCAGCGCGTCCAGTCCGCGGTGGTAGCCCGTACGGGCGTACGCGTAGGACTCGACGACGCTGCCCCGCTCGAAGGCCTCGTCGGCCAGTCGGGCCCAGGCCAGCGAGGAGGTCGGGAACTGTGCGGCGGCGTCGGCGGGGGAGCCGCCGGACGCGAGCAGCTCGCGCGGGCCGGGGTCGTCGGGGAGGTGGGTCGGGGGCGGGCCCCGAGAAGGTTCTCGTGAATGGACATGGGTCCAGTCTCGTACATCAGCGCGCCTCGCTGCCGCGCTGCCTCCCCGCTTCCAGCGGGGGCACCGCCACGCTGCCGTGGGTACGGCACTCGGGGCGGCGGCAGTCCGGTGCCGGGCGGCGTACGGTCGTGAAGGCGAGGGCCGAGCCCACCACCAGGACGCCCGCGCACAGGACCATCGCCCGCCGGAAGGCGTCGTCGAAGGCGTCCGGGACCCGGTACGCCTCCGGGCCCATCCCGGCGAGCAGCGGCAGCGCGGCCACGGCGACCAGTCCGGCCGCGCGGGCGGCGGCGTTGTTGATGCCGCTGGCCAGGCCCGCCCGCTCGGTCTCCACGGAGGCGAGGACGGTCGCGGTGAGCGGCGCCACCAGGGTGACCATGCCGAAGCCGAGCACGACCAGCGCGGGCAGTACGTCGGTGGCGTACGAGGCGTCCGGCCCGACCCGCAGCATCAGCAGCATCCCGGCCGCGCACAGCAGCGGTCCGACGGTGAGCGGGATGCGCGGGCCGATCCGGTCGCCGAGTTCGCCGGAGCGGGCGGAGAGCAGCAGCATCAGCGCGGTCGTGGGCAGCAGGGCCGTACCGGCGGCGAGCGCGGACCAGCCGACGACGACCTGGAGCTGGAGCGCGGCGAGGAAGAAGAACCCGCCGAACGCCGCGTACACGCACAGCGTGACCACGTTGACGGCGGAGAACTGTCGGGAGGCGAAGATGTCCGGCGGCATCATCGGATGCGGGCGGCGCTTCTCGACGACGACGAAGGCGACCGCGGCGGCCAGTCCGGCGATCGCGGAGACGCCGACCAGGAGGGTGCCCGACTCGGCCTCGATCAGGGCGTACGTGACCAGGGCGAGGGCGATCGCGCCGAGCGCGGCGCCGAGGACGTCGAACCGGCCCTCGGCCTTCACGCCCGCCGACTCCGGCACGTGCCGTACGGCGATGGGGGCGCACAGCAGGGCGAGGGGCACGTTGAGGAGGAACACCCAGCGCCAGCCGGGCCCGTCCACCAGCCAGCCGCCGACGAACGGTCCGACGGCCGCGCCGATACCGCCGAAGCCGGACCACAGGCCGACCGCGCGGCCCCGGTCGTCGGGGTGGAAGGACGCCTGGATGAGAGCGAGCGAGCCGGGGTGAGGAGCGCGCCGCCGACGCCCTGGAGGGCGCGGGCGGCGATCAGCATCCCGGCGTTCGGGGCGAGCCCGCACAGCAGGGAGGCCGCCGCGAACCACAGCACGCCGACGACGAACACCTTCCGCCGCCCGAACCGGTCCCCGAGCGCCCCGCCGAGCAGGATCAGCCCGGCCAGCGTGACCATGTAGGCGTTGACGGTCCACTGGAGTGCGCCGAGGTCGGCGTCGAGGTCGCGGCCGATGCGCGGCAGGGCCACGTTGACCACGGTGGAGTCCAGCAGGGCCATGCTGGAGCCCAGCACCGTGGTGAGCAGGATCCACTTGCCCTGCGGTGAGGACAGCCGGACATCGGGCATACGGCGAGCATACGGAAGAGCCCGGCACCGCGTGCGGTACCGGGCTCACACCACGGGCGGTGCTACTTGATGCGGGTGCCCGTCGAGCGCAGGTTGTGGCAGGCCTCGAGGACGCGGGCCGACATGGACGCCTCGGCCAGCTTGCCCCAGGTGCGCGGGTCGTACGTCTTCTTGTCGCCGACCTCGCCGTCGACCTTCAGGACGCCGTCGTAGTTCTTCAGCATGTGGTCGGCGACCGGACGCGTGAACGCGTACTGGGTGTCGGTGTCGATGTTCATCTTCACGACGCCGTTCTCCAGCGCGGTGAGGATCTCCTCCGGGGAGGAGCCCGAGCCGCCGTGGAAGACGAAGTCGAACGGCTGCGAGCCGGCCGGCTTGCCGTACTTGGCGGCGACGCCCTCGTTGAGCTCCTTCAGCAGCTCGGGACGGAGGACGACGTTGCCCGGCTTGTACACGCCGTGCACGTTGCCGAAGGACGCGGCGAGCAGGTAGCGGCCCTTGTCGCCGAGGCCGAGGGCCTCCGCGGTGCGCAGGGCGTCGTCGACCGTGGTGTAGAGGGAGTCGTTGATCTCGTGCGTGACGCCGTCCTCCTCACCGCCGGTCGGGGTGATCTCGACCTCCAGGATGATCTTCGCGGCGCGGGCGCGCGCGAGGAGTTCCTCGGCGATGGAGAGGTTGTCGGCGAGGGTCTCCGCGGAGCCGTCCCACATGTGGGACTGGAACAGCGGGTTGCGGCCGGCCTTGACGCGCTCCTCGGACACCGCGAGCAGCGGGCGTACGTACCCGTCGAGCTTGTCCTTGGGGCAGTGGTCGGTGTGCAGGGCGATGCTGACGTCGTACTTCTCGGCGACGATGTGCGCGAACTCGGCGAGCGCGACCGCGCCGGTCACCATCTCCTTCTTGTGCTGGCCGCCCAGGAACTCGGCGCCGCCCGTCGAGATCTGGACGATGCCGTCGCTCTCCGCCTCGGCGAAGCCGCGCAGTGCCGCGTGCAGGGTCTGGGACGAGGTGACGTTGATGGCCGGGTAGGCGAACTTCTCCGCCTTCGCCCGGTCCAGCATCTCGTTGTAGACCTCGGGGGTTGCGATGGGCATCTGTCCGCTCCTTAAGCATGCGGTGTGGCGTACGGCGTTACTGCGTACGGTCGGCCCTGACCTGGAACCTGGGATGCGACGTCATTGTCAGCCCCATCCTCCCAGACTCGCCCGCGCGGCCGACGGCGCCGGTCAAGTCGTTATGCGACGGCGGCGGGGTCAGTCGAGGCCGAGCTCGTCCTTGCCGAAGGCGAACAGGTACGGCACCCCGGCGCCGTCCTTGATCTTCTCGGCGGCGCCGGTGGCCTGGTCGACGATCGTCGCGACGGCCACGACCTCGGCGCCGGCCTCGCGCACGGCCTCCACGGCGGCGAGCGGGAGCCGCCGGTGGTGGAGGTGTCCTCCACCACCAGGACCCGGCGGCCCCTGATGTCCGGGCCCTCGACGCGCCGCTGCAGTCCGTGCGCCTTGGCCGCCTTCCGTACGACGAACGCGTCCAGCCTGCGGCCCCGCGCGGCGGCGGCGTGCAGCATGCTCGCCGCGACCGGGTCGGCGCCCATGGTCAGCCCGCCCACCGCGTCGAACTCCAGCCCGTCGGTCAGGTCCAGCAGCACCTGCCCGACCAGGGGGCGGCCTCGCCGTCGAGGGTGACGCGGCGCAGGTCGACGTAGTAGTCGGCCTCCAGACCGGAGGAGAGGGTCACCTTGCCGTGCACCACGGCCTTGTCCTTGATCTGCTGCAGCAGCGCGCCGCGTGTGTCCGTCATGCGGCCCAGCTTAGAGGCGGGTCCAGGTCCAGGTCGTCGAGGCCTCGAGCGGCTCCAGGGGGTGACCAGGCGCGGGTGGGTGTTCAGCCCGTTCGGCGGCCCGGTCTGCGGCTCCACGCAGACGGCCTCGCTCTGCTCGTCGTAGACGACGACCCATTCCTCACGGCTGGTGACCTTCAGCTCCAGCTGCCCCGGCCAGGTGAGGGAGACGTCGACGCCGCCGGGCATCCCGAAGCAGTCGTCCCACGGCCCCGGCTTCGGGTCGATCCGGTGCCCGGTGGGCAGATGGTCGTCCCCGCGCTCCTCCTGCCAGGCGGGCGCGAAGTCGATCGTGACGTCCTCACCCCCGAGGTTCCGGTTGAACCACGGATGCCAGCCGAGCTGCGCCGGGAACGACGACTCGTACGTCTCCACGCTCATCGTCAGCGTCAGGGAGTCCGCGGTGAGCGCGATCCGCTGCGTGACCCGGCCCGGGTACGGCCACGGCTCCACGAGGTCGTACGTGAGCACGGCCTCGTCGGCGCTCGCGCGGGCGGTGCGCCAGGCGGCGTCACGGGCGGTGCCGTGGATGGCGTTCGGCGGGGCGTTCAACGGCATCTGCTGTACGGCGGCGCCGTCCCGGAACCGCCCGTCCCGGATCCGCCCGCACCAGGGCACCATCGGAAAACACCCGAACCGCGCCCCCTGCCGCAACAACTCGACACCCCCGACCCGCACCCCTCCGACCCGCCCACCGTTCCCCGGCACCACAACAACTTCCGCGTCACCCGCGGTCAGCAAGATCTCTCCACTCACACAACGACCCTACTCACCCACGACAGCTCCCGCGGGCAGTCACGCCACCCCCTGCGCACTCCGCACTCCGCACTCCGCACTCCGCGGGCAATCGTGCCGCTGGGGCGGCACGGGTGGGCGCGACGGCACCCCGCCAACGCCGGGCAGCGCGAACACCCCCGGCCCACCCCAACGCCGGGTCACCCGCAAACGCCGCCCCGCGCGAACACCCCCCGCCGCACCCCAACCCCCGCACACCCCTCAGCGCCGCCGCCGCAACGCCCGAATCGCCACCACCGCCGACGCGACAGCCAACGCCGCCGCAGGCGCGGCCCACCGCAACGGCGTAGAAGACACCACAGTCTGCGGCGCGGGCACAGGCGCATACCGCCCCCGAGGCGGCGCATGATCCACTTCCTCCGCACTCCGCCCGATCATCGTCCGCCGAGCATGCGCCGCCTCCGCGACAGAGTCGTCGCCCTCACCCGAGGAAGCCGGCCCCTCCGCCTCGGAGACATCCGGCACCTCCGCCTCGGAGACAGCCTCACCCTCCGCTTCGGAGGAAGCCGAACCCTCCCCTCGGAGACAGCCTCACCCCCCGCCTCAGGCCCAGGCACCGCCACATCATCCGCATCCGGCGTCGTCTCGAAATCCGAAGTCACCCGAGGCTCGAAATCCCCCGTGGACAGCAGCTCCGGCGACTCCGGCCCGCCGCCCTCCCCCGCCACGACGCCCAGATTCCCCCGAACCGGTCCAGCAGACGCCGCACCGCCGCCCCCACCGCGTCCGCCGGAAACTCGGCGACCCGCCCGTCAGCCACGGCCGTACCCCCGACCGTGAGGGCCGTACCGCCCTCCACCGCCCGCACCCGCAGCCACAGCGCGAGCCGCACCGTGCCGCTCCCGCGAGCCTCCGCCGCCTCCCCTCGACGGCGTACGCCCCGTCGTCCCGCGCGACCACCCGCACCGCACCCCGATAGGTCACGGAATGCCCCCCGACCCGCACCTTCAGCCGCCCGGCGACAGGCTCCGCCCCGGCGTCGTGCTGCAGCCCCGGCACCGCCCGCGCGACCCGCGCCGGGTCGGCCAGCACTGCCCTGAGCCGCTCAACCTCAACCGGAACGAACACCTCGTGCTCCATGAGTGCGGAGCCTACCCACGCGTCACGAAACCGCACCCTCGTCGCCGGGAAGTCCCGGCGCGTCGGCTCGGAACGTAGTAGGGGATCAGCCGCCGTACCGGGGTGCGGCAGCGTGGACGGCGGCAGCCCGTCGACCCGGGTGCGTTCCGCCGCCCGGACGTCCTCCGCGAGGGACGCGTCGGTGAGCGTACGCGGGGCCGGCCCGGCGGGGTCGAGCCGCGGCACGGACTCCTGCCGGTCGCCTCCCAGCACGAACCCCCAGTCCCGGTGCGCGTGCGCGGTGACCGCCGCCCCGCCCCGGTCGGGTCCCGCGGCGTACCCGGCCTGCCGTCCGCTCACCCGGTACGCGGCGGTACGGAACCCCGCCGCACGGAGTGTCGAGTCCACCGTCCAGAAGTCGGACGGCCGGGACGCCACCGCGCCCCGTGCACCGCGAACCGCCCGCCCGGCGCCAGCACCCGCCGGGCGAGGCCGTAGAACTCCTGCGAGTACAGCTTCGTACTCGCGGTGATCCCGGGATGTGGCAGATCCGAGACGACGACGTCGTACGCCGCCGGGGCGCCCCGCGCAGCCAGTCGAAGGCGTCCGCGATACGCACCCGTACGCGCGGATCGTCGAGGGCGTGCGCGTTCAGCGTGGACAGCGCGGCATCGGTGCGGGCCAGCCGCGCCACGCCCGCGTCGATCTCGACGACGTCGACGCGCCGCACATCGCGGTGCCGCAGCACCTCGCGCACGGCCAGCCCGTCCCCGCCGCCGAGGACGAGCACGCGCGCGTGCGGCCCGTTCATCGCGGGGTGCACCAGCGCCTCGTGGTAACGGAGTTCGTCGCGGCCGCTGACCCGGAGCCGGCCGTCGAGGAACAGGTTCAGGGGCCGCCCGTCGCGCCCGCCGGTGAGCAGCACCTCCTGGACGTCCGTCTGAAGGGCGACGCGGACGTCGGAGCCGTACATGGCCTGCCGGGCGGCCCGTTCGAAGTCGTCGACGAGGACGGCCGCCGAGGCGAGAAGCACGAGCACGCCCACGTTGGCGGCCAGCAGCAGCCGGCGGGCGCGCCGCGAGAGGTCCTGCCGGAACAGTCCGAGCACCAGCGCCCCGCCCACCACCGCGTTGACGGCGCCGGTGATCAGGGCGCCGGTGAGCTGGCCGAGGACCGGCAGGAGGAGGAAGGAAGGCGAGCCCGCCGACGAGCGCGCCGACATAGTCCGCGGCGGACAGATCGGCCAGCGCGCCGCCCGCGTCCTGCCGGCGGATCCGCTGGATCAGCTCCATCAGCAGCGGCACCTCGGCCCCGATCAGCAGACCGGTGGCCAGGGAGAACGCGACCAGCAGTATGCGCGGGCCGCTCGCCCACACGCCGCCCCAGTCGCCCGTCCAGGCGAACACGGCGTACAGCACCATCGCACTGCACCCGCCGACGAGCGCGAGCATCGCCTCGACCGCGCCGAAACCGGCCGCCGCGTGCCGCCGCAGCCGCTTCGCCGCCAGGGAGCCGATGCCCATCGCGAAGACCATCACGGACAGCACGACCGACGCCTGGGTGACCGAGTCGCCCATCAGGTACGTGGCCAGCGCCACCAGTTCGAGCTCGTACACCAGCCCGCAGGCCGCACAGACGAACACGCCCGCGAGTACGAGAAACCGCCCCGTGCCCTGCCGCACCGGCAGCCGCAGCGCGCTGTGCGCACCGCCGTCGGGGCCGCCCGACCCGCCCCGGGACTGCGCGGAGCCGGGAGGTGCGGGGGCCTGCGGTTCGATCACCCCAGCGACGTTACGTCACGCCTCCAGCACACCACGTCACCCACACGTGTGGTCTTTGTTTATCTCCGCCCGCTCCCGGTACGCGCTCCGGCTACCCCGTCATGGCCGGCACCCGCACCCCCACCTTGGTCCGCGTCGCCACCAACTGCCCCTCCTGCGGGTAGGCGTGCCAGGTCCGCCAGTGGACCTGGCCCTCGTGACGCTGGGCGAGCAGCGCGGTGAACGCGTGCGGACTGCCGGGGAAGACCCCGGCGAGGCCCTGCGGATGGCCGGAGACCAGGTCGAGCAGCTCCTGCGCCCGGCCCGCGAAGGACCCGGGGAGAGCATCTCCACGCGGGCGGCGAACTCGTACTCCCAGTCGTCGACCCGCTTGGCCACCCCCAGCGGCAGCGGCGTACTGCTGCCCGGAATGCACGCCACCGTTTCCGAACAGCGGCCCCGCTCCTCCTCCAGGAGCACCTGATGGGACGCGCCGAGCAGTCGCAACTGCACCTTCGCCCCCGCCAGTTCGAGATCGAGGGCGGCCAGCGCGGGAAGCGGCTCGCGTCCCAGGGCCCAGGCGAGGTCGGCCGCGCGGGTGTCGGAGTAGGCGGTGTTCAGGGTCGTGAGCATGGATCGGCTCCGCAGGCACACAGGGAGAGCGAGAAAACAGGAGGGTCCGCGCACCCCGGTCACACGTCACACCGGGACCCTCGGCCCGTCAGCCCGGTTCACCCGGCCGGAAACGCTCCGCGCGGAGTCCGAGGGCTGCGTCGGTGATTTATAGGCAATCATGAAATGTGGTGCCACCATAGCGTTTTTACCCAACTTCGTGGGCTTTCCATCCCCTAGGGGGCTCCACAGCTCAACTGTTCAACACCGGCGTACGCCCCGGGAAACGGCTCACGCCCGGCGCACCGGGTCACCCGGACGCCAACCGGAACCGGAGTGATCACCACCGCTCAACGGCACAGCGGGACCCGCCCAGGCGCGGACCCCGCTGTCGCGGATACGTCATCCCCCGATGCGGAGGCGGCTGCCCCGTGTCAGCCGCCCCTCCACCGCATCCGCCGCCGCCCCCGCAGGACGACCCGCCTCCGCAGGACGAGCCGCCTCCGTCGGACGAACCACCACCGCAGGACGCTCCCCGCTCCCGCCGTGCGAGCCGCCGGTCCACCAGCTGTCACGGCCGCCCCTGCCGCGACGCCCGGCCCGCCCGGCCCCCACCCGCCGCGCACCACCGCGGGCCGCGACCATGACGACCGTCACGAGCACGCCGAAAACCACCACCAGGACGATGCCGATACCCATGGCGCCACCCTCCTTCCGTTCCCCCGTGATCCCCCGAAGCGGCCCCCGTGGGCGCCTCGCTCACGCGTGTGACCGGGAGATGCCCCCGCCCGCGCGGCCCAAAGCAGAGTTGAGGAACTCCAGAGCTTCGGCGCAGGATGGCCGCCATGACCTCCAGCGCGCGCCCTCTCCTGAACCGCCGGCTCGCCGAGTTCGGGACGACGATCTTCGCCGAGATGTCCGCCCTGGCCCTGCGGACCGGCTCCATCAACCTGGGCCAGGGCTTCCCCGACACCGACGGCCCCGAGGAGATCAGGAGGCCGCCGTACGCGCCCTGCGCGACGGCCGCGGCAACCAGTACCCGCCGGGCCCCGGCGTCCCCGAACTCCGCACGGCCGTCTCCGCCCACCAGCAACGCCGTTACGGCCTCTCGTACGACCCCGACACCGAGGTCCTGGTCACCGCCGGCGCCACGGAGGCCATCGCCGCCGCACTGCTCGCCCTGCTGGAGCCCGGCGACGAGGTGATCGCCCTAGAGCCGTACTACGACTCCTACGCCGCCTGCGTCGCCATGGCCGGCGGCACCCAGGTCCCGGTCACTCTCCGCCCCCGCGACGGCCGCTTCCACCTCGACCTCGACGAACTCCGCGCCGCCGTCACCCCCGCACCCGCCTGCTCCTCCTCAACACCCCGCACAACCCGACGGGCACGGTCCTCACCCGAGCGGAACTGACGTCGATCGCCGAACTCGCGGTGGAACGCGACCTGCTCGTCGTCACGGACGAGGTCTACGAACACCTGGTCTTCGACGACGCGGAACACATCCCCTGGCAACCCTCCCGGGCATGCGCGACCGCACGGTGACGATCTCGAGCGCGGGGAAGACGTTCTCGTACACCGGCTGGAAGGTCGGCTGGATCACGGCATCCCCGCCCCTGGTCACGGCGGTCCGCTCGGCCAAGCAGTACCTGACCTACGTCTCCGCGGGCCCCTTCCAGTACGCGATCGCCGAAGCCCTCGCCCTCCCGGACTCCTACTTCGACGGCTTCCGGGACGACCTCCGGTCCAAGCGGGACGTCCTGGCGGCGGGCCTGGAGGAAGCGGGCCTCACGGTCTACCGCCCCTCCGGCACCTATTTCATCACCGCCGACATCCGCCCCCTGGGCGAGACCGACGGCATCACCTTCTGCCGCGCCCTTCCCGAACGCGCGGGCGTGGTCGCCATCCCCACGTCGGTCTTCTACGACCACCACGAGATGGGCGCCCCCTTCGTCCGCTTCGCCTTCTGCAAGAAGAAGCCGGTCCTGGAGGAGGCCACCCGCCGCCTCAAGTCCGCGGGAGCCCACTGAGCACGCTCAGCACGCTCAGCGCGCTGAGTACGGCAACTCGGCCTTGGGTAATCCCTCTTCACGGCCAGGTGCGGTCGATGCGGTCACGCCGGACCGCATAGGCCGCGGGACCGCCCTGGCCACCGCACGATGGATGGCCTCGCGGTGTACGTCGAACCGTCCCACCATCTCGGCGCTGGGCAGTTGCTGGTTGTCGAGGTAGAAGAGCACCGCTTCCCGTTCCAGCACCGGTCGGATCTCCAGGTCCCGGCTCTTGATCCGGCCGTCTTTCGAGATCGGCACCCACGACTGGTCGAGGCCGTGAGCGATCCAGTCCTCGTCGGCGATGTCCTGCGCGTCGTCGGGGAAGACGTCCCCGATGCGGTGGACCGTCCAGCCGCACGCCCTCAGTCCTTCCGCGACGCGACGTCCGAGATTGCGGTCGAGGAAGAACTCAGGCGGCAAGGCGCACCACTGCCCTGCACAGCGCGTCCACCTGCTCGGGTGTCATGTCGAAGTCGTACGCGATGTCCTCGACGCTCTCCCCGGCCTCCCAGAGGTCGGTGATGGCCTTGACCGCGACCCGGTTGGCGGCCACGACCGGCCGTCCGTGCCCGAACCTCGGGTCGATGACCACGGGGACGGAATCCGGGTACTGCCTGAGCCGCAGACTGGAGGAAATCGTCGTCGGGCTCCCAGTTCAGGTAGCGGAGGTAGTCGGAGACCACCTCGTGGATGGGCGCCTGGCCGTCCCGGGCCCTGCGAAGGTCCCCCAGCCCGTGCTCGACGAAGATGTCCACGCCGTCCGTCGCGATGCGCTTCGAGACAAGGCCGTAGGGGGTGTCGAAGGCGTCCCGTACGGCGGCGGCCGCCTCCTTGATCTCACTCATCCGCAGTCCGAGGGTGCGCAGGGACCGGAGAACGTGCGCCTCGGCCACCGCGATGAACGGCACCGAGGGCTGTCCTTTGCGCAGTGGTTCCACCTGGTGGACCAGCGGTGCCCCGGCGGCCCTGCCCTTCAGCCACGAGGTGAGCGTCGACTGCGGGATCTCCAGGTAGGAGGCCGTTTCCGTGGGAGTCAGAAGTCCGTCCCTGAACCGGTCCGTCATGCCCCACCTCCTCCGTCTGCGAGTCCGCTGTCCGATTTCGCATCGTCGCACAACGAGTTTCCCGCCCGGGAGCCGATCGCACACCCGCTCGTCGGTTCAGCAGGCGGCGCTGAGGTGGGTTGCCGAGCGGCAGCCGCGGCAGCGGCCGGGTTCCGGTGCGCGGAATGCCCTGTCGCAGTCGTCGCAGGTCTGGAAGGGGAGGAAGGCGGGGCGTTCGCCGGGGTGTGCCGGGGGAGGGGTGGGGCGGGAAGGGGGTTTCGCGCAGGCGGTAGGCGAGGATGCCCGCCGGGCGGGTCAGGAAGCGGTCGGGGAGGCCGTCGGTCAGGATCTTGACGATCTGCACTCTCCCGAGGCCCGCCGCGAGCCACTGGGAGACAGCCGGCGCCAGCCGTGCGGCTTCCCGTACGGACAGCAGCAGCCGGGGTCGACCCGCCGCAGCGCGGTGAGTACGGCGACGGCCTCGGGGTCGGCGTCGGCGAGCGACAGCGCTGCCTCGGGCTCCGGTTCGGCCGAGGGCATGGACGTGGGCTCGGGCGGCCCGTCCGGGTCCGGGTCCGGGTCGGTCTGCGGATCGGCGCCGCCCGGTACGTCGTAGAAGTACGTCCGGGTGCGGATCTGGCCGCTGGGCAGCCGGACCCGGCGACGCTCCAGGTACCCGGCGGCCTCCAGCTCCCGCAGGGCCCGCGAGATCAGGATCTCGCCCTCGCTGAAGTGCCCGCACAGGGCGGCGATGCTCACGGGGGTGCCCTCGGGGAGGAGGCGATGTAGACCGCGACACCGACGGTGACCGCGCTGCCGCGCCGCTGGGCGAGGGCGTTGGCGAGCACGCAGAAGTCGGCGGTGAGGCGAGTGCGTACGTGGATCACGCCGGACGTCGAAGGTCCGGCGTCGACGCGCAGGGGCGCGTTAGACTGCGAGTCAGCCATTGGGAAGGTCCGTCTTCCTGGTCGGTCAGGTCCTCGTTCCGGGAGTGCTAGTCCCGGGCGGGGGCCGTCTTTGCGTTCGTTGCGGCGAACGTAGCCGTCGGAAATCCGCAACTGCAAGCCAGTCACTCGCACGAGTGACGCGGGCCTTCCGGCCGGGAGGGTGGGCGGGCGGGAAGTTCTTTCCCCGGTTCTTTAGGGAGGTCAGTGGCCTGCCGAACCCCCGCGGACAAGGCACCGGCGGACCCGCACAAGGGCCTGCGACCGGTGCCCCGTCGACTCAGACCCGGTGACGGCCGGCCTTCAACTCGCCTATGAAGGCCGCCCAGGAGACGGCCTCGAAACACAACGCCGGACCGTGCGGAACCTTGCTGTCACGGACGGGGACGACGGCCCGGAACCCGTCGGCCACCTCCACGCAGTTGCCACCTTCTTGGTTGCTGTAGCCACTCCTGCGCCACACGGCGCCGCACAGCGCCGGGCCGTACGGAACCGCGCTGTCACGGACGGGGACGACGGCCCGAAACCCGTCGGCCACCTCCACGCAGTCGCCGCCTTCCTGGTTGCTGTAGCTGCTCCTGCGCCACGCGGCGCCGGTCAGATCGGGAAGGGACATTCGCTCCACGGTGGCTGTCCTCTCAGCGGCGGTGACGGTCAGCCCTCAACTCGCCTACGAAGGCAACCCAGGAAGTGGCTTCGAAGCACAGCGCCGGACCGTGTGGGTCCTTGCTGTCACGGACGGGGACGACGGCCCGGAACCCGTCGGCCACCTCCACGCAGTTGCCGCCCGCCTGATTGCTGTAGCTGCTCCTGCGCCACGCGGCGGCGTTCAGATCGGGAAGGGACGTGTGCGCCACGGTAGTTGCCCTCCATGGTGGACCGGATCATGTCGAGTGACATGAGCGGCGGCAGGGCTGCCGCCCTTAACCGATCGTAAATCACCTTGTAGCGACTGACATTGGTTGGTTCTTCGATAAGTTGGCCATAGTCCGAGCCCTCTGTGTAGGCCACTTCCGAGCCGTCCGGCAGGAGCAGGACCGTCAGCGATCCACCCATGGCCTCATGGCCGCCTTGGTCGAATGGCAGTACCTGCACGGTGATGTGACGCTCCTCGGCAGCGTCGAGCAGTCGCGCCAGCTGCTTCCGCATCACGCCGTGACCGCCGATCGGGCGCCTCAGTACCGACTCGTCCAGGATCACGCACAGTTCCGGTCGGTCGGGTGAACCCAGCCGTTCCTGCCGTCCCATGCGAGCCGCTACGCGCTCCTCCAACTGCTCCTCATCGTTCAGCAGAGCGTCCAGACCGAGTACGGCCCGCGCGTAGTCCTCCGTCTGCAGCAGACCCGGCACCACATGAGCTGCGTACTCACGGATTCCCACCGCCCGCTCCGAGTACGCCATGAACCTCCGCGACCAGTCCGGAAACGCCTCCCGATACACGTACGGCCACAGCTCGGCGAGCAGATCGTCCGCCCCCAGGGCGGCATCCAGCGCACGTGCCAGTTCCAGCGTCGGCTTCGCTCCCGACGCCCGCTCGATCTGCGTGATCCGGGTGCTCACCACGTGCGTGCGGGCGCCGAGTTCGGCCTGGGTCAGCCCGGCCGCCGTACGGAGCCTACGCACCCGTGCGCCGAACAGCGCTGCCATCGACGCGCTCGGGTCAATTGCGTTGGCCAAAACGTCACTTCCGTTCCTTACCGGTCGAAAGGTAATGCCGTACCACCTGTTGAGCGTAGAGCGATCGGACGATTCTTGGGCACGGAATGTGATGACTCGTGTACGCCGTGACACATGGGCGCCCGACACGCAAGGACGGAAAGCCGTGCTGACAGGAACGACCACCCACGAAGACGAGCCGCGGCCGAGCGCCGCACCGCTCCCCGCTGAGGCACGCGAACAGTTCGCCTCCTCATCGCGGGGCGCGCAGCTCGCCCGGCGTGACGCCGTGCGGTGGATGGAGGAGTGGGGCCACCCGCCGGCGTCCGACGTGTCGTGCACGGTCGCCCTCGTGGTCGGGGAACTCGCGGCGAACGCCGTACGGCACGGCCGGGTCCCCGGTCACGGCTTCGGCCTGCGGCTCACCCTCGACGCGGCGGCGGGCCTGGTGCGGGTCGAGGTCGCGGACGCAGCCGCCGCGAAGCGGCCGCCCACGTCCGCGCCCTCGTCGTGTCCCGACGGCGAGTCCGGCCGGGGCCTGCTCCTGGTGGACGCCCTGGCCGTGCGCTGGGGGTGGGCCCTCCGCAGCCCCGTGGGCAAGACGGTCTGGGCGGAGATCTCCACAAACTCCCCGCCCCACCCGTAGGCCGGCGAGTGGTCGCAGATCGGTGATTGGAGCGAACCTCCCGACGACACGCCGTCCGCGTCGCTTTCCCTGGAGGTTCGCTCCAATCACCGACCCTAGCCGGGGCGTCCCTGTGGAGTTGGGACACCAGGAGGTCGATGACCAGGGGGTGCGGGGGCCGAAGCTCAGGAGTACGCCGTCTTCCAGGCTGACGACGCGGCGGTTCATGCCGGCCGGGGTCTGGCGGATGCCGGGGATGTCGACCAGGCCGTCGATGCCGCCCACCGATTCGAGGCCCTTGTCCATCATGAGGATCACGTCGGGTGCGGCGGCGACCAGGGCTTCGCTGGTGAGCGGGGTGAAGGGCCGGTCCAGGCCGGTCGCGACACCGGCGTCGACGCCGCCCGCCGCGTCGATCAGGGAATCCGCGCCGGATCCCTTGCCGCCCATGAGGTAGACGGCCGCGCTGCCGCGCATGTAGAGGAAGGCGACCTTGGGCGTGCTGCCCTCGGGGACGGCCGCCTTGGCCGCCGCGAGGTCCTCGGCCATACGGGAGTTGAGCGCCTTGCCCGCCTCGGGGACGCCCAGCGCCCCGGCGACGCGGGTCGTGCGGGTGGCGACGTCGGACAGTTCGGTCGCCGGGTCCAGGACCACGACGGGGACGCCAGCGTCGCGAATCTGGTCGAGGGCCTCCTTCGGGCCGGTGTCGGTGTCGGCGAGCACGACCGTCGGGTGCAGCGACAGGACGCCCTCGGCGCTGACGTCGTGCGCCTTGGTGACCTGCGGGAGCTTCTCGGCCTCCGCGAACGTCGCCGTGATGTCGCGGCCGACCACCCGGTCGCCGAGGCCGAGCGTGAAGACGATCTCCGCGATGCCGCCGTTGAGGGGCAGGATGCGTGACGCGTCGCGCACGTTCACCTCGCGCCCGTCGGAGGAGTGGACCGTCACCGGCAGTTCCGGGACGGGTGCGTCGCCCTCCAGCGGTACGAGGGTGTTCTCCGCGAGGCGCTTCTCCGCCGCGGCGGCCCGCGCGCTCGCGGAAGCCGGGGTGGTCCCGGAGGACGCCGTGCCGCTGCCGCCGCCACCCGCGCACGCTGCCGTCAGCAGCGCGAGCGCCAGGGCCAACGGGGCCAGGGCCCGCCGTCCGGACGCCCCGGCCGACCGTCTACCGGACCTGCGCATCGCTCATCCTCCGTATCTGCCGCATCCCGCACGGTTGATCAAAACAAAGGTTAGGCTTACCTTACAAATTCATGGTGGGGGTGTTGCGTTGATTTCCTCAAGTCGCCTACGTGGTGCGGGTATTGCCGGTTCCGCCGCCCTGGTGCTGGCCGTGGCCTCACCGGCCGCGGCGGCGTCCTCGGCGACCGGACCCGAGGAGCAGAGACTCTCTGTCTCGAAGAGTTCGGAGCTGGACCCGGCGGGCGAGACGGTCACCGTCTCCGGCACCGGCTACGACACCGAGAAGGGCGTCTACGTCGCCTTCTGCGTGGACAACGGGGCGGGCAAGACCCCGACTCCCTGTGTCGGCGGCGTCGACATGTCCGGTGAGTCCGGGGCCTCCCAGTGGGTCTCCTCCAATCCGCCCTCCTACGGGGAGGGCCTCGCCGAGCCGTACAAGGGCAAGGGGCACGAGGGCTCGTTCTCCGTGCGGATCAAAGTGCGGGCCAAGGACGCCAACACGGACTGCACCGCGTCCGGTGTGAAGTGCGCCGTCATCACCCGCAACGACCACACCCGGGGCGGGGACCAGAGCCAGACGGTGCGCATCCCGGTGACGTTCCGGGGTCCGGACCGTCCACGCCCCCACCGGCGCCGAGCAGAACCCATGACGAGAACGGAACCAACGGCAAGAGCGACACAAAAGACACCGGCGACAAGAGCGGCACCGGTGGTTCGGACAGGACCGGCGACGGCCCCTCGCCTCCACCGGCACCACCGTCCTCACCGCCGGCGCGGCCGCGGCGGGCCTGCTCGCGGCCGGTGGCGGGGCCTGGCTGTGGGCGCGCAGGCGCCGTCCGGCCGCGCACGACGGCTAACCCCGACACCCCCAACTCCCCAGGAAGGCTTCAGAAGATGGCGAAGAGACCCGTCGCCGCCGCCGTGACGGGCGGCGCGCTGCTGGCCCTGTTGTGTCCGGGCACCGCGACGGCCCACCAGGACGGGGCGGCGGCCCCGCTCCCGCACGAGGTGTCGGGCGGCTACGCGGCCCTCACGCTCGAGAACCGGGACATGACCCTGGACGTCGGCGGACCGGCCGTACGAGGGGCCGCGGACCGCTCCTGGTTCCCCGTGACCGGCGGCGGCGCGGACAGCGAAACCGGGGATGTGGACCTTGAGTTGGGCGGTACGGCGTTGCTGACCGCGTCGGCCGGATCCTGCCCCTCGCCGGGCTCCGGCTGGAACTGGACGGCGGCACCGGCAGCCTCTCCGCACGCACGGTGGTCGCCGGACGGGCCCTCGACCGCGTCCTCGCGGAGGTGACGCCGGACTCCGGTCCCGTCGTCCGCTCAAGTGGGGTCACCTGGAGCGGACTTCGGGCCTCCCTCACCGAAGAGGGCGCGGCGCTGCTGTCCGAGTGGAGCGGTACGGGGTTCACCGCCGGGGACGCCTTCGGCACGCTCGACGTGACCGTGGCAACGGGCGGCGAGGCCACCCCGTACCGGACGGGACCCCCGCCGCACCCCCGCCCACGAGCCGCCCCACCGAAGAGGGCCGGGAGGAGCCCGTACGGCGGGACCTCACCGCCACCGTCGCCCGCGCCACCCTCGGCCCCGGCACCGGACAGCAGGTCACCGGCGCCGGATTCGAGCCCGGCGAGATCGTGCTCGTCTCCGTCGACCAGGACACCCGCTACCAGGTGGTGGCCGATGAACAGGGCGGTGTCGTCCAGGACTTCCCGCTGTACGACGGGGCGTTCGAGGGCGTCCACACGGTCGAGCTGTACACCGTGTCGGGCGGTCGCCGTGCCGTGGCGGAGTTCGGTGTGCGGGCCCCGTAGCAGCCGCCCGGCGGACCAGGGAGCGGGTCGGGCCGGCCCGCTCTCCGGTGTGCCCAAATGCCCTACACGGGAGGGGATTTGGGTGGTCCCGCCGCCCGTTGACAAGCAACCCGCTCTCATACTTAGGTTTGCCTTACCTAACCAACAGAAGGGTGTTTCCCCATGAGAGCCGAGCTCGTCCGCGCCGCCCTCGTCACCACCGCCGCCACCGCCCTCACCCTGGGCCTCGCGACCTCCGCCTCCGCCGCGACGGCGAACCGCACCGTCGTCGACGGCGGCACCACGTACAACCTGTCCGTGACCGCCCCCGGCACCGCCTCCGCCGCCGGCCAGGTCGTCCACGTCAGCGGCTCCGGCTTCAACACCGCCCAGGGCGTCTACGTCGGCCTGTGCGCGGTCGAGGGCGCCCCGGCGCGCAGAAGCCGACGCCGTGCCTCGGCGGCCAGGACGAGTCCGGCGCGACCGGCGCCTCGCACTGGGTCAACAACACCTTCGGCGGCATGTTCGCCAACAGCTCCAAGTTCGGCACCGGCGGCACCTTCGAGGTGGACATCTACGTCAACCCGAACCTCGCCGACGGCACCGTCTGCGGCGTCGACGTCGAGTGCGCCGTCGTCACCCGCGCCGACCACCTCGACACCAACGACCGCAAGTACGACGTCCACGTCCCGGTCACCTTCCAGTAGTCCGGCCCCACCACCCCATCCATCCCATCCGGCAGGGCCCCCAACCGGACGAGTGAGGAACTCTCCATGCACCTCAGACGCCCTGCGGCGCTCCTGGGAGCCGCCGCGCTCACGACCGCGTCACTCGCCCTGGGCCCGGCCGCCCACGCCGCCGGCACCCCCAGGACCGGAACGGGCGCGGACGGCCAGAAACTGTCCGTCTCCGCCACCGCGGACCTGGACCCCGCCGGAGAGACACTCCGCGTCACCGGCAGGGGCTACGACGAGACCAAGGCCATCTACGTCGCCCTGTGCCGCGACAACGGCGACGGCAAGGTCCCCGGCCCCTGCACCGGCGGCGCCGACGAGAGCGGCCAGGGCGGCGCCTCGCACTGGATCGTCCCCGAGGGCGACCCGTACGCGGGCGTCCTCGCCACCACCTGGGGCGCCGGCGGCACCTTCGACGTCGAGATCAGGGTGCGGGCCAGGGACGCGAGCGTCGACTGCCTCCGCCACTCCTGCTCCGTCGTCACCCGCGTCGACCACCGCAACACCGGCGACCGCTCCCAGGACGTGCGCGTGCCCGTCACCTGGAAGGGCCAGGACACCGGCGGGGGCGACGACGGCGGCGACGGCGTGGACGTACCGCCCGGCACGATCAGCTACGTGCGGTCGGCCGCGTACACGAACGTCGGACGCCCGCTGGACCTGCTGCTGCACCCCGAATCCGGGAAGCTGTACGTCGGTTCGGAGAACATCCCCGACACCGGCGACGTGGCCGAACAGGGCCTGTACGCCGTCGACCCCGGCACCGGCAAGCTCCTCGGCCACATCGCCCAGGCCCCCGGGGCGGGCGGCGCCATGGCCGCCCGGGTCGTGCGCCGGATCATCGGCCCGCTCGCCGGTGACGGCGTCGCGTTCCACTTCCCGCTGCGCGGCATCGGCGCGGCCGAGGACGGCGACACGGCCGCCCGGGGCCACTGGTACGACGGCGCGTCCTTCACCGGTGTCGGCCAGGACGCCGACTCCTCCTCCGTACTGATCGCGGCCGGCCCCGAACTGCGCCGCGTCGACCTCGCCACCGGCGCCGTGACGGACACGGTCACCCTGGAGGGCGGCGGCCGGCTCGGCGTGGACGCCGAACGCGGCACGGCCTGGTCCATCGGCACCGCCGGGGAGACGCGGGTGCTGCGCCGGGTGGACACCGCCACCTTCCAGGTCACCGCCACGACCGAGCTGCCCGCCGACGACTCCGTCTTCTTCGTCGGGACGGACCCGGCGACCGGCAACGTCTGGGTCGGCGGCACCACGTCCGTGCTCGTCTTCGACAAGGCCGGCAAGCCCCTGACCACGCTCACCGGAGTGGACCGGCCCTCCGCGGCCGCCTTCGACAAGGAAACCGGGCGGGCCTTCGTCCTGCGCGAGGACCTCTCCGACGAGACCGGGGACGACGACGGCTCCCTGGAGATCCTGGACGGCGCGACCTTCGAGCAGGCGGCGGCCCCGGTCACCCTGCCGGGCAGCGAGTCGACCTCCTACGCCGGTATCGCCGTCGCCCCCGGCGCCACCTCCGTGTACGTCACCCGGGGCATGGCGAACGAGGTCGTCCGGCTCGATCTGCGCAGGTCGCCCAAGGTCGTCCAGTCCCCCACCGACCGGACCGCGGCCCCCGGCGACAAGGTCACCCTCACGGCGGCCGCCGAAGGCACCCCGAACCCACGGTGGCCTGGAGCGTCAGCCCCGACGGCGGCCAGACCTGGTCGGCGCTCGAGGGCGCGACGCGGAACTCGTACACCTTCACCGCGAGGGCCGCCCAGGACGGCTACGCGTACCGCGCCGAGTTCACCAACCCCGCCGGTACGACCCGTACCCCGCCCATGACGCTCACGGTGAAGGAGGCCCCGGCACCGGTCCCACCGACCCGCCCGCCGACGGCGACGGCGACGGAGACGGCAAGCCCTCCGGCTCCCGGACCGTCACCGGTCCCGACGGCCAGAAACTGACCGTGACCCCGGTCAACCACCTCGCCACCGAGAACCAGACCCTGCGGATCACCGGCTCCGGCTACGACGAGAAGAAGGGCGTCTACGTCGCCCTGTGCGTCGACAACGGGGACGGCGAACTGCCCACGCCGTGCGTCGGCGGCGTCGACATGACCGGCGGCTCGCACTCCTCCGCCTGGATCTCCTCCAACCCGCCGGACTACGGCAAGGACCTCGCGACCCCGTACAAGAAGGGCGGATCCTTCGAGGCCGAGCTCACCGTCGACGCCAAGGACGCGTACACCGACTGCTTCAAGGCCACGTGCGTCCTGGCCACCCGCGCCGACCACACCCTCTCCGGCGACCGCTCCCAGGACGTCAAGGTCCCGGTCGCGTTCACCGGCCAGCCCCCGGTCGCCACGGACGACGACGGCACACCGGCCCCGGACGACACGGACCCGCCGGGCACCGGCGGTACGGGGGTACGGCGGGTACGGGCGGGACGGGCGGAGGCGGCACCCCCGCCACCGGAGCCGCCGGGGGCAGTCTCGCCTCCACCGGCGTGAGCGTCCTGTCCGCCGTCGCCCTCGCGGCCGCCCTGACGGCCACCGGCCTGGTGGCGTACCGGCGGAGCCGCACAGCGGCCTGACCACAGACGTCCGCCCCTCCGGCCGCTCACGCGGGGAGGGGCGGACGTCCGTGACGGACCGGACGGACTACTCGTCGTCCTCGGGCTTGTCCGCCTCGTTGATCTCCTGCTCCAGGCCGAGCTGCTCGACGAGCCACTTGTCGAACTCGATCGCGGCCCGCACCCAGCTCACCGTCGACGAGACGAAGTGCTCCAGGCTGACGCCCATGCCGATCAGCATCTGCGCCTCACCGATGAGACGGACCGTGCCGTCGTCATGGGTGTGGGTGTAGACCTTGGGCCACAGCGTGCGCCGGTTCCAGTCGTCGACCGACTCGAGGAGCTGCGGCTTGTCGTCGATCTGGTGCGAGCGGTCGTAGAAGGTCCGCACGGAGAAGATCTGCTGATCGTCCTCCCCACGGAACATGAAGTAGGTGCGGAACTGCTCCACGGCGCCGCGAGGTCACCCTCGTCGTCGACGACGTACTTGAGCTCCATCTGGTCGAGGAGCTGCTTCACGAGGTCCTGATCCGGGACGACGGGGCCCGCCGGTCCTTGGGACTGCGGCTCGGGCTGGCCCCCGAAATTCGGAATCGAGGACGGGTCGATGGTCACCGTGAATTTCCTTCGTACGGATCGTGCCATCCTCCCTCATGCGGGGAGGGGGTGGCAAGCCCCGACGGGGCCTGTCCGCCCCCGGCTGACATGATCTGGCCGGTCGGATGGACAGCGGAACGCGGCGAGCGGGGGCGCGATGGCGGTGAGGTCCGGAGAGCGGGTCGCGGGGCGGACCCGGTGGGGAGTGTTCGCGCTCATCGTGCTCCTTCCGGCGCTGCTCCTGATCCCCTTCTCGTCGTGTTCGTCGGCCTCCTCTTCTCCGAGTCCGACGACCGCCCGCTCGGCGGTGCGGCGCGAGAGGTGCCCTGCGCGAACGTTCTCCGCTTCGGCGGTGCGGCGCTCCCTCCGGGTGCCCAGCCGGCCGGGATCTGCACCCGGGAGGGCTGGCAGGACCTGCACTACCGGGCGGAATTCCGGATGCCGCGCGCGGACGTCCGGGACTGGCTGGCGCGCGCCTATCCGGACGCGCCCGCCCCGGAGACGGAGTTCTGCGCGGACGAGGACGCGGATCTGTGTCTGGTGCTGGGGGACGCGGAGGGCCTGCCGGAGGGCGTGGCGGCCGACACGGTCCAGGTGAGCGTGGTGCACGAGGACGCCGGCACCGCACGCGTGCGGTTCACCGCGTTCACCATGTGAGCGAGGGCCCTCCCGGCACCGGAAGGGCCCTCACGCGCGTGACTACAGCGTCTTGCCCGTCGCCGGGCCCACGATCAGGTCGTCGCCGAAGCGGTCGACGCGGACCGTGTCGCCGTCCTTGATCTCGCCGGAGAGGATCTCCCGGGCGAGGCGGTCGCCGATGGCCGTCTGGACCAGGCGGCGCAGCGGGCGGGCACCGTAGGCGGGGTCCATGCCCTCGTCGGCCAGCCAGGTCAGGGCCGGGTCGGTGACCTCCAGGGTCAGCCGGCGCTCGGCGAGCCGGCGGGCCAGCGCGTCGATCTGGAGCCGCGCGATCCGGCTCAGCTCCTCCTTCGACAGGGCCGAGAAGACGACGAGGTCGTCGAGGCGGTTGAGGAATTCGGGCTTGAAGGAGGCGCGGACCGTCTCCAGGACCTGTTCCTTCTTCTCCGCCTCGGTCGCCACCGGGTCGACCAGGTACTGGCTGCCCAGGTTGGAGGTCAGCACCAGGATGGTGTTGCGGAAGTCGACCGTGCGGCCCTGGCCGTCGGTGAGGCGGCCGTCGTCGAGGACCTGGAGCAGGATGTCGAAGACCTCGGGGTGGGCCTTCTCCACCTCGTCGAGGAGGACGACGCTGTACGGGCGGCGGCGGACGGCCTCGGTGAGCTGGCCGCCCTCCTCGTAGCCGATGTAGCCGGGGGCGCGCCGACGAGGCGGGCGACGGAGTGCTTCTCGCCGTACTCCGACATGTCGATGCGGATCATGGCCCGCTCGTCGTCGAAGAGGAAGTCGGCGAGGGCCTTCGCCAGCTCGGTCTTGCCGACGCCCGTGGGGCCGAGGAAGAGGAAGGAGCCGGTGGGGCGGTCGGGGTCGGCGATTCCGGCGCGGCTGCGGCGTACGGCGTCGGAGACGGCGCGTACGGCCTCGGTCTGGCCGATGAGGCGCCTGCCGAGTTCGTCCTCCATGCGCAGGAGCTTCTGGGTCTCGCCCTCCATGAGGCGGCCGGCCGGGATGCCGGTCCAGGAGGCGACGACGTCGGCGATGTCGTCGGCGCCGACCTCCTCCTTGACCATGGTGTCCCGGGCGGCCTCCTCCTCGGCCTCGGAGGCGGCCTCCAGATCGCGTTCCACGCCCGGGATCTCGCCGTAGAGAAGCTTGGAGGCGGTGTCGAAGTCGCCGTCCCGCTGGGCGCGTTCGGCCTGGCCGCGCAGCTCGTCGAGCTTCTCCTTCAGTTCACCGACCCGGTTGAGGGACTGCTTCTCCTTCTCCCAGCGGGCGTTGAGGCCGCGCAGTTCCTCCTCCTTGTCGGCGAGGTCGCGGCGCAGCCGCTCCAGGCGTTCGAGGGAGGCGGCGTCGGTCTCCTTGCCGAGGGCGAGTTCCTCCATGCGCAACCGGTCGACGGCACGCTGGAGTTCGTCGATCTCGACGGGCGAGGAGTCGATCTCCATACGGAGCCGGCTGGCGGCCTCGTCGACGAGGTCGATGGCCTTGTCGGGGAGGAAGCGGGAGGTGATGTAGCGGTCGGAGAGGGTGGCGGCGGCGACGAGGGCGCTGTCGGCGATCTGGACCTTGTGGTGGGCCTCGTAGCGGCCCTTGAGTCCGCGGAGGATGGCGATGGAGTCCTCGACGGTCGGTTCGGCGACGAGGACCTGTTGGAAGCGGCGTTCCAGGGCCGGGTCCTTCTCGATGCGTTCGCGGTATTCGTCGAGGGTGGTGGCGCCGACCATGCGGAGTTCGCCGCGGGCGAGCATGGGCTTGAGCATGTTGCCGGCGTCCATGGCGGAGTCGCCGCCCGCGCCCGCGCCGACGACGGTGTGGAGTTCGTCGATGAAGGTGATGATCTGGCCGTCGGAGTTCTTGATCTCGGCGAGGACGGTCTTGAGGCGTTCCTCGAACTCGCCGCGGTACTTGGCGCCGGCGACCATGGCGCCGAGGTCGAGGGCGACGAGCCGCTTGTTCCTCAGGGACTCGGGGACGTCGCCCTTGACGATGCGCTGGGCGAGGCCTTCGACGACGGCGGTCTTGCCGACGCCGGGTTCGCCGATCAGGACGGGGTTGTTCTTGGTGCGGCGGGACAGGACCTGGACGACGCGCCGGATCTCCTGGTCGCGTCCGATGACCGGGTCGAGCCTGCCCTCGCGGGCGGAGGCGGTGAGGTCGGTGCCGAACTTCTCCAGGGCCTTGTACTGGCCCTCGGGGTCGGCGGTGGTGACCCTGCGGGCTCCGCGGGCCTTCTGGAAGGCGTCCTGGAGCTTCTTCGCGGTGGCACCCTGCTTCGTGAGGACCTCGCCGGCGGCTCCGCCCTTGGCGGCGGTACCGATGAGGAGGTGCTCGGTGGAGAGGTACTCGTCGCCGAGGTCGCGGGCGCGGGACTGGGCGTCGGCGATGACGGCGAGGAGTTCTCGGTTCGGCTGGGGCGGTGCGACGGTCGACCCGGTGACGCTCGGCAGGCCGGCGAGGACACGCTCGGCGCCGGAGCGTACGGCGGCCTGGTCCGCGTCGGCCGCGGCGAGCAGGTCCGTGATGTTCTCGTTCTCCTGCCCGGCGAGCAGGGAGAGCAGCAGGTGGGCGGGGGTGAGGTCGGGGTGTCCCTCGGTCACGGCCCGGTTGCCGGCGGCCTGGATCGCTTCCCGGCTCCGGTTGGTCAGCTCGGCGTCCACGTATCCGTTCTCCTCCTTGCGATGACCCTTCAGCGGCCTTCGTGGCTGACTCGGTCAGCGTACACAAACTTGAGTCTATTCCACTCAAGGCTGAGGACGGGAGTGTCCCCGGTACTAAGTTCCTGGGTCATGGCCTCATATTCGGTGGATCCGGGCGATCCGGACGCGTCGTATCTCAGCTTCTGGCGCGAGAAGCACCTGTGCACCCTGACCACCCTCCGTCCGGACGGCACCCCGCACGTGGTGCCCGTCGCCGTGACATACGACCCCGGGGCCCGGCTTGCTCGGGTGGTCGCCAACAGAACCAGCGCGAAGGTGCGCCATGTGCTGGCGGCCGAGGGCGCGGTCGTGGCGGTGTGCCAGGTGGACGGCCGGCGGTGGGCGACGCTGGAGGGGCGGGCCGTGGTCAGTGACGACCGGGAGCGGGTCGCGGAGGCGGAGCGGCGGTACGCGGAGCGCTACGGGCGGACACCGCGGCCGAATCCGTCGCGGGTCGTCATCGAGATCGCGCTCACCCGCGCGATGGGACGGGGCTGAGACCCCCTGCCCGCCCCGGCTGTTTTCGGTCATCGGCCGATCCGGCCGATACCCGGATCCTTCCCCCGAAACTGCAGCGGCGTCACCGTGTTCAGGTCACGGTGACGCCGCTGCGGGGGGAAGCACCTGCGCGATCTTTTACGACGGGGGAATCGCGTCAGGCACTGCGGGGGGTGGCAGAGATGGTCCGGGAGGCAGGGGAGTCGGACTCCACCTGCCGGTGGTCCCGCTGGTCCAGGTTCACAAAGATCATGCCGTACCGGATGGCACACCGTACGGGCTTCGGCGCCCCCCTGGGCCGCCTCAGACACCGGTACGCCCGTACGTCCTCGTCCTCGTCGCGGGTGACGACGACCGGCTCACCGAAGACGGTCACCATCAACGAGTCGCCGCTGTGGGGGATAGCGGTGACCAGGTCGATGAAGTGCCATCCGGACCGGTAGGCGGTCGCCATCTCACGGCGGAAGGAGCGGTCGTCGGGTGGAGTAGTCATGTCAAGCCCACACGCTGTCATCCGTAAGCGCCGGCCCTGCCGCCCACACACTGTCGCCCGCGGGTGCGTCCTGGGCGACGATCGGCGGCCACACGCTGTCCGCCAGGACGTCTCCCTTCGCCTCGGAGAAGCCGCTGACCACCCCGAAGGCCACACCGACGGAGAAGGCGGCGACAAGCACCGAGCGAAGCATTTTCTTACCCATAGTCGGCTTCGTCCTCACTTGAAGGTCCCCTCTGTCCCCCGTCGAGTACGACGATGGCTCATTCGGGCACGTCATGGCCACACGATCGGTGCATCATGTTCCTGCATGTTCAGGACCCTGGGGGGTGGAGAATTGGCAACGAAACAGACTAATACGGCACATCCTCATGCGGTGACTGAGCTGTGCGATGAGGGGGTGCGACTGTACGCGAATGCTCTCCGCGCGGGACGTATCACCCGCGCGGAAGTGGAGCCCGCGCCCTGCTTGATGGATTTCGCCCTCCTTCATCCGGATCCCGACGACGCCCAGTGGCTGCGTCCCGTGCTGCCCTCGATCGCGCTCGCGCAGCGGCTGAGCCCGCTGGAGCGGGAGATCACCGAGCGCAGGAAGCTGTCGATCGAACTCGCCGACACTTTCGAGCCGTTCATGTCGCTGAGCGCCCAGGAGATCGCCCCCACCCACTCCATCACGGTGCTCGAGGGCAACGACCGCATCAACGGCGCACTGGACCTGGCCACCGCCCAGTGCCGTACGGAGATGCTGACCATCCAGCCGAGCGGCCACCGGCCCGAACGCAGCCTGCTGCAGGGCTTCGAGCGCGACCGGCTGCTCATCGAGCGCGGTGTGCGCATACGCACCCTCTACCAGCACACCGCGCGGTTCAACCCCGAACGGCTGTCGTACGTCGAGCAGTTCGCCAACGGCCGGGCGGAGTACCGCACCATCGACGAACTGGTGGAGCGTCTCATCATCTGCGACGAGACGGTCGCCTTCATCCCCGTGCAGGACGACCGCCAAGTCGCGCTGGAACTCCGGCACACGGGGCTCGTCCGATATCTCATCAAGGTGTTCGAGTTCATGTGGAGCCGCGCGGTCCCGCTGACCGCCGGCACACCCTACGAGACGGCGCCCGACGGTATACCGGAGATACAGCACTCCATCGCCAAACTGCTGGTGGAGGGCCACGTCGACGAGGCCATCGCCCGCCGCCTCGGGATGAACGTACGGACCTGCCGTGCCCACATCGCCAAACTCGCCGCCACCCTCGGCAGCGGCAGCCGGGCCCAACTCGGCTATCTCATAGCGGAGTCCGGAATCCTCAACCAGGAGGGGACACGAAGTGACCCCGCCGGCGCACGAGGCCCACGGGGCGGAGGAGCTGTGCGCCACGGGGGCCGCCCCGTACGAACGCGCCGTGCGCGAGGGAGGCGTGAGCGCCCCCGACGCCCAGGAAGTGCCCCGCCCGGCCGATCCGGGCCTGCTACAGCCCGCCGTGGACGATCCGGAGCGCTGGACACCGGTCACACCCTGCCGGCCCCCAGCGGCTGCCGCGCCGCTCCGCGAACACGCCGGCGAAGAACGGACCGCGAGCCGCGGCGAACCCGCGTCAGCCCCGGCTGCCGCGCCGCTCCGCGAACACGCCGGCGAAGGACGGACGGCGGGCCGCGGCGAGCCCGCGTCGACCGGCAGACGGCGCGGCCATCCGCGACCGCGCGAGGGCGCGCGCAGCCGGGGTCCAGCCGCACCGCTCCGCGAACGCACCGGCGAAGAACGGACCGCGAGCCGCGGCGAACCCGCGTCAGCCCCGGCTGCCGCGCCGCTCCGCGAACACGCCGGCGAAGGACGGACGGCGGGCCGCGGCGAGCCCGCGTCGGCCGGCAGGCGGGGCGGGCATCCGCGACCGCGCGAGGGTGCGCTCGGCCGGGGTCCAGCCGCGCCGCTCCGCGAACGCACCGGCGAAGAACGGACCGCGAGCCGCGGCGAACCCGCGTCAGCCCCGGCTGCCGCGCCGCTCCGCGAACACGCCGGCGAAGGACGGACGGCGGGCCGCGGCGGGCCCGCGTCGGCCGGCAGGCGGGGCGGGCATCCGCGACCGCGCGAGGGTGCGCTCGGCCGGGGTCCGGGCTGCGCCCCGGGGACGGGATGGGAAGGGGCGGCGGGGGCGAAGGAAATCCATGCCCGCCCCCACCGCGCGGCTCACCGTGTGCTCGGGGAGCCCCGGCCCGGGGGATCGTCGCCCGGGGCGTGTGGAGGCCGGTCTGGGCGATGCGGACGCCCAGTTGCGTGCGGCTCGCCGCGCCCAGGGTTTCCGACAGGCGCGCGATGTGCGCCCGGCAGGTACGGACGCTGATCCCCAGCCGTTCCGCGATCACCGCGTCCTGGTGCCCCTCCGCCAGCAGCGCCGCGATGGACTGCTCACGGTGCGAGATGCCCTCGATCCCGGTGTCCGGCAGCGGCGCGGTCAGCGGGATGGCGAGCCGCCACAGCCGGTCGAAGACCGTGCCCAGGTACTCCACCAGCGCCGGATGCCGCAGCTCCAGCGCCATGGACCGCTCACTGTTGGCGGGAATGAACGCGACCGTACGGTCGAACAGGATCAGCCGCTCGACCACCTCGTCGAGCGTCCGCGCCTGCACGGCGTCGCCCATCAGCTCGAGATAGCTGAGCAGCCCGTGCCCGTGCCGGGCCACGTGCGTGTAGAGGTCCCGCATCCGCACCCCGCGCCCGCGCAGCGCCATCGCCCGGTGCAGCCCCTCGGACAGCTCCGCCTCACGCCGGATTCCGCCCGGCTGGACGGTGAGCACCTCGGTGGTGCACGCCTGGGTCGCCTCGTCCATCGCCGCCTGGATCCGCGCCACCCCGTCCAGCACCCGGATCGCCGGGCCCTCGGCGGCGGCCGGCGCGGCGGACAGCCGGCGGCCGAGACCGGCGTACCACTCGAAAGCCGACACGGCCGAACCCACCCTGCGCTGGCTGGCACTGATGTCCTCGTACATCCCGCGCAGCAGCCGGGTCATGACCTCCTGCGGGGAGGTCGGCACCAGCCAGTCCATGTCGTCGGGGTCCGGGTGCAGCAGGGCCAGATCCAGCAGGCACGGCACCGGCTCCGCGTCCCGGCGCGGCAGCCGTCCGCGCCGTACGGCCCGGGAATACACGATCCCCGGCCTCGCACAGTCGGTCAGCACCGTGTGGATGCTCGTCCGTCCCGTGCCCGGCCATCGCCCGTCCCACCCCGGTTCAGCCACTTTCCGCAGCGCAACTATGCGCGGCCGGAACCGGCTGTGCAACACGCACCGGTTCCGGCGGCGGTCCGGGGACCGGCGGGTGGCCGAATATCGACGGGGCGTTCCGCTACTTCAGCTTGATCTCCGCGCAGGCCGCCTTGAAGTCGGCCGTGCAGATGTCCGAGACGTCGTAGATCCCGTCGGCGACGACGGTGTCCGCGATGTTCTCCTTCGTCAGCGCGATCACCGGGACGAGCTGCGCCGGGATGTCCTTGGTGGTGGGGCTGTCCACCCGGTCGCGGGTCAGCGCGTCGAACTGGATGTCCTTGCCCTGGACCTTGGCGACGGCCATCTCCGCGGCGCTCTCGGCCTCGTCCGGGTAGGACTTGTACACGCTCATGTACTGCTCGCCGGTGAGGATCCGCTGCACCGCCGCGAGTTCGGCGTCCTGGCCGGTGATCGGGGGCAGGCTGGTCACGCCGGCGGCCTCCAGCGCCTGCACGATGCCGCCCGCCATGCCGTCGTTGGCGGAGTACACCGCCTTGATCTCGCCCGCGCCGATCGCGTTGATCGCCTCGGTCATGTTGGCCTGGGCGTTCTCCGGCTTCCAGTCCTTGGTGTCGTAGGACTTGGAGATCGTCACCTTGCCCTTGAGCACGGAGAGCGCGCCGGCCTTGAACTGCTTGGCGTTGGGGTCGGTCGACGAGCCGTTCATCATCACGATCTTGTCGGTGATGCTCGCGCCGCCCAGGGACTGCAGCAGGGAACGGCCCTGCACCTCGCCGACCAGCGCGTTGTCGAAGGAGATGTACGCGTCGATCGGCCCCTCGGCCAGCCGGTCGTAGGCGATGACGGGGATGCCCGCGTCCTTGGCCTTCTGCACACTGTCCGCGATGGCGTTCGCGTCGACCGCGTCCAGCACGATGACGTCGACCTTGTTGTCGATCATGCTCTGCATCTGGCTCGCCTGCTTGCCGGCGTCCGCCTCGGCGTTGGCGTACTCGACGGTGCCCTTCTTGTTGGTGAGCGACTCCACCTTCGTCTTGAAAATGGGGTAGTCGAACTGCTCATACCGGGTGTTGGCCTTCTCCGGGAGCAGCAGCCCGACGGTGATGTCGTCCCCTTTGCCGGGCTGGCGTCATCGCTGCTCCCCGTCGCATTGAGCGCGCCGCAGCCGGCGAGCATGACGGACATGGAGGTGACGGCCACGGATATGGCGATACGACGACGCATGCGAGGGCTCACTTCAGGTGCGTTTTGGACGTGGGCACTGCTTTGCGGCCCATGTGACTGAAAAGCCAACGCTTCAGCCCCCGTCGGCGTCAAGGTCAATCACTTAACGAGATGGACACAGCACGGTGCGCTGAACTCGTGAAAGACCTGCGGAAGCCCGGCAAGGATCATCTGGACACGCAGCCATACCATAACCACACATGTGTGCGGACATAAGCCGGGAGGCCCGGAGGTTCGGCGAACCTCCGGGCCTCCCGGCTCACTTCGTACCGCGGCTCAGTCGGGCTGCTGCCGCTTCGGCCGCCACACCACCAACGCGCTGGTCTGCTGTACTTCCTGGTAGGGCACCAGGTCACGGCGGTACGAGGCGTGCACCGCGGCCTCGCGCTGACGCATCGCCGTGGCCGCCCCGTCGAGAGCGGCCTCCATCTCGGCCACCCGCGCCTGGAGCGCGGCGACCTGGTTCTCCAGTTCGATGATGCGCTTGATCCCGGCCAGGTTGATGCCCTCGGTCTGCGACAGCTGCTGCACCTGGCGGAGCAGTTCGATGTCACGGGCCGAGTAGCGGCGGCCCCGGCCGGCCGTACGGTCCGGCGACACAAGACCCAGCCGGTCGTACTGGCGCAGCGTCTGCGGGTGCAGACCGGAGAGCTGGGCCGCCACCGAAATGACGTAGACCGGGGTGTCCTGGGTCAGTTCATACGGATTGCGTCGACGGCCGTCCATTCAGATCATGCTCCCTTCGCGGCCTGGAACAACTCCGCCCGCGGATCCTCCTCCGCGGTCGCCTCGCGATACGCCTCCAGCGCGTCACGAGCCTTCCCCGACAGGTCCTTGGGAACACTCACCTCCACGGTGACCAGCAGATCACCGCGGCTGCCGTCCTTGCGGACCGCGCCCTTGCCCCGGGCGCGCATCGTACGGCCGTTGGGCGTGCCCGCCGGCAGCTTCAGCGTGACCGGGGGCCGCCGAGGGTCGGAACCCGGACCTCCCCGCCGAGCGCGGCCTCGGTGAACGTCACCGGGACCGTGACGGTGAGGTTGTCCTCCTTGCGGCCGAACACCGGGTGCGTGCCGACGTGCACGACGACGTACAGATCGCCGGCGGGGCCGCCGCGCTCGCCCGGCGCGCCCTTGCCGCGCAGCCGGATCCGCTGGCTGTCGCTGACGCCCGCGGGGATGCGCACCTGCATGGTCCTCGAGGACTTGGCCCGGCCGCTGCCCTTGCAGATCTCGCAGGCCTCCTCCGCGATCAGACCGCGGCCCTTGCAGTCGGGGCAGGGGTCCGTGAGGAGAAGCCGCCACCGGAGCCCCGCGCCACCTGCCCGGTGCCGACGCAGGTCGGGCACACGCGCGGTGTGCCGTTCTTGTCGCCGGTGCCCGAACAGGCCTTGCAGGGCGCCTGCGACGACATCCGCAGCGGGACGGTCGCGCCCTCGATCGCCTCGGTGAAGCTGAGCGTCACCTCGGACTCGATGTCCTGGCCGCGGCGCGGCTGCGTACGCGTACCCGCGCCCGCGCCGCCGCGGTTGAACAGGCCCCCGAAGACGTCACCGATGCCGCCGCCGAAGCCGCCGCCCGCCTGCTGGCCGCCGGGCTGACCCCGAAGAGGTCACCCAGGTCGAAGTTGAAGGAGCCGCCGCCCCCGCCCGGCCCCGGCCTGAATCCGCCGTTGCCGAAGAGGGCGCGCGCCTCGTCGTACTCCTTGCGCTTCTTGGGGTCCCCGAGGATGTCGTTCGCCTCGGAGATCTCCTTGAACCGCTCCTCCGCCTTGGCGTTGCCCTTGTTGGCGTCCGGGTGGAACTCGCGGGCGAGCTTCCGGTACGCCTTCTTGATCTCGGCCTCGGTGGCGTCCTTGGGGACGCCGAGGACCTTGTAGTAGTCCTTCTCGATGAAGTCCTTGGTGCTCATCCCCGACGTCCCTCCTTCCTCTGGTCAGCCCTCTTCAGGGCCGTTGTCCTTCTCCTCGCCGGCCTCGGTGGCGTCCTCGGCCTGCACCGGCTGCGCGCCGGGCTGCGGTTCGGCGACGGCCACCCGCGCGGGGCGGATGGTGCGCTCGCCGATGCGATACCCGGGCTGCAGGATCGCCACGCACGTCGTCTCGGTGACGTCCGGCGCGTAGCTGTGCATCAGGGCCTCGTGGATCGTCGGGTCGAAGGGCTCGCCCTCCTTGCCGAACTGCTGGAGACCCATCTTGGCGATGACCGTCTCCAGCGACTCCGCGACGGACTTGAAGCCGCCGACCAGCTCGCCGTGGTCACGGGCGCGGCCGACGTCGTCGAGGACGGGAAGCAGCTCGGTCAGGAGGTTCGCGACGGCGACCTCCTTGACCGCGACGCGGTCCCGCTCGACCCGGCGGCGGTAGTTCTGGAACTCGGCCTGGAGCCGCTGGAGGTCCGCCGTGCGCTCACCGAGCGCCGAGCGGGCCTGGTCCAGCTGGGCCACCAGTGCCGCTTCCTGGCCGGAGTCGCCGGCCGGGGCCGCCCCTCCTCCGGGGAGGGCGTGGCGGCGGCCTTCGGCTCGGTCTCGTCGGAGGGGACGTCGGGCTGCTGCGACTGCTCGTCGAAGCCCGGGGTCTCCTCGGTCACGCCGCACCGTCCTTCCGGTCCTCGTCGACGATCTCCGCGTCGACCACGTCGTCGTCGGCCCTGGCCTCCCCGGCACCGGCGGACGGGCCGCCGGCCGCCTGGGCGCCCTGGGCGTCGGCGTACATGGCCTGGCCCAGCTTCTGGGAGACGGCCGCGACCTTCTCCGTGGCGGTGCGGATCTCGGCGGAGTCCTCGCCCTTGAGCTTCTCCTTCAGCTCGGCGACGGCGGCCTCGACCTCGGCCTTGACGTCACCGGGGACCTTGTCCTCGTTGTCGCCGAGGAACTTCTCGGTCTGGTAGACGAGCTGCTCGCCCTGGTTGCGGGACTCGGCGGCCTCGCGGCGGGCGTGGTCCTCCTCCGCGTACTTCTCGGCCTCCTGGCGCATCCGGTCGACCTCGTCCTTCGGCAGCGAGGAGCCGCCGGTGACGGTCATCTTCTGCTCCTTGCCCGTGCCGAGGTCCTTCGCGGTCACGTGCATGATGCCGTTGGCGTCGATGTCGAAGGAGACCTCGATCTGCGGGATGCCGCGCGGCGCCGGGGCAGACCGGTGAGCTCGAACATGCCGAGCTTCTTGTTGTACGCGGCGATCTCGCGCTCGCCCTGGTAGACCTGGATCTGCACGGACGGCTGGTTGTCCTCGGCCGTGGTGAAGATCTCGGAGCGCTTCGTCGGGATCGTGGTGTTGCGCTCGATCAGCTTGGTCATGATGCCGCCCTTGGTCTCGATACCGAGGGACAGCGGGGTGACGTCGAGCAGCAGGACGTCCTTGACCTCGCCCTTGAGCACACCGGCCTGGAGCACGGCACCGATCGAGACGACCTCGTCCGGGTTCACACCCTTGTTGGCCTCCTTGCCGCCGGTCAGCCCCTTGACGAGCTCGGCGACGGCGGGCATACGGGTGGAACCGCCGACGAGGACGACGTGGTCGATCTCGGACAGCTGGATGCCGGCGTCCTTGACGACGTTGTGGAACGGCGTCTTGCAGCGCTCGAGCAGGTCCGCGGTCAGCTGCTGGAACTGGGCGCGGGTCAGCTTCTCGTCGAGGTGCAAGGGGCCCTCGGCGGAGGCGGTGATGTAGGGGAGGTTGATCGTGGTCTCGGTGGACGCCGACAGCTCGATCTTCGCCTTCTCGGCGGCCTCGCGCAGACGCTGCAGCGCCATCTTGTCCTTGCCGAGGTCCACGCCGTGGCCCGACTGGAACTGCTTGACCAGGTACTCGACGACACGCTGGTCCCAGTCGTCACCACCGAGGCTGTTGTCGCCGTTGGTGGCCTTGACCTCGACGACACCGTCGCCGATCTCGAGCAGCGAGACGTCGAACGTACCGCCACCGAGGTCGAAGACCAGGATGACCTGCTCGTCCTTGTCGAGCCCGTACGCAAGGGCGGCGGCCGTGGGCTCGTTGACGATCCGCAGCACGTTCAGACCGGCGATCTCGCCGGCCTCCTTGGTCGCCTGGCGTTCGGCGTCGTTGAAGTACGCCGGGACGGTGATGACCGCGTCCGTGACCTTCTCGCCCAGGTACGCCTCGGCGTCGCGCTTCAGCTTCTGGAGCACGAAGGCGCTCATCTGCTGCGGGTTGAAGGTCTTCCCGTCGAGGTCGATCTTCCAGTCGGTGCCCATGTGACGCTTGACCGACCGGATGGTCCTGTCGACGTTGGTGACCGCCTGACGCTTGGCCACCTCGCCGACCAGCACCTCACCGTTCTTGGCGAAGGCGACGACGGACGGCGTGGTCCTGGCACCCTCGGCGTTGGTGATGACGGTGGGCTCGCCGCCCTCCAGAACGCTGACGACGGAGTTAGTCGTGCCCAGGTCGATGCCGACCGCACGTGCCATTTTGATTCCTCCAGCTGACTTGAGTGGAACAGGCTCAAGCATGCATGACACCCGGCGCGGGGTCAACAGAGCTGAGTCTGCCCGACTCAACTCTTATCCGTTCCTTACACGCAACCGCCCTGTGACCTGCGGCGATGCCTCGGCCGAACGCTGCCGGGGACGGAAAACGGGAGTGACGGGCAGACGTGCGAGCGCGACCACGACCACGGCGGCGACCGCCGCCACCCAGAGCGCCGCGCCCGCGGACACCCGTCCGGTGTGCACGGCCACCCCCACCAGTACGCCGCCCAGCGCCCCGGCGCCGACCAGGACCGTCACCGCGCGGGGCGCGAGTCCGAGCCGCCGCAGCCGGTGCCCGAGATGGTCCGGCCGGCCGCGCGTCACGGGCCACCGGGACAGCCGCCGCGCGAGGACCACCAGTACGGCGTCGGCGCACACCAAGGCCGTCAGAGCGGACAACACCCCCGCACCGGCCCCGATTCCCTGACCGGCCCGCGCGAACACCGCCCCCGAGGCCACCAGGAACCCCGTGAACAGCGATCCCCCGGCGCCGAGACCGGCCCGCGCGGGATGCCAGTTGTGCAGCAGGAACCCGGCGAGCGCGGCAGCCGTCACGCTCATCAGCAGCGCGAGGCCCTCCATCAGCTCCGCCGCCGCGCAGGCCGCCACCCCGAACGCGGTGACCACCCCGGCGGTGCCGGCCAGTCCGTCGCCGTGGTCGAGCCCCGGAAGGCGGCGGCGACCGCCACGATCCACGCCACGGCGAGCACGCCCCGGCCGCCCCGGTCTCCGCGTACGGCACGACCAGCGCCGCCGCCACGGCCGTACCGCCGAGCGGGATCCACCACCGCAACCGCCAGACGTCGGCGGCCAGCCCGAGTACGCCGACCCAGGCCGCGGCCGCAAGCAGCCGGCCGATCTCGGTACCGAGCAGGGCGAACCCCGCGCGGTCGCCGAGGCCGGCGACCAGCCCGGCGGCGAGCACGACGGCCGTTCCCCGGACAGCGGCAGCGCCCGGCGGCGCCGGCGGTCCAGGATTCCCAGACGCAGGGCGGGGGCCCGCAGCAGTTCCGCGAGAAGGGCGGAGAGCAGCAGGGCGGTGGCGGCGGCGGCGATCCCGTAGAGCACGGATATAAGTTAGGGGTGTATCGACCGATTTAGCGTGAATAACACGATCCGACGACCGGCACCACCCGAGAGGACTTCTCAGGCAACCCTCAGCGATTCAGATCACCCCGTGCCCGGCTACAGTGCGGCCGGGGATGCGGGTAGTCTCGAACGGACTACATAAGTTACCGCTTAGTAATCTGGGGAAGCCGTGGTGAGAGCCATGGCGAAGCCGTGGTGAGAGCCATGGCAGTGTCCCCGTACGAAGATCCCTCCAGTTACATCCGAGACCCCTCCGAAACCCCTCGCAGGCCCGAGGAGCCCCCATGCAACTCGCCGCGATCATCGTGTCGCTGGTCCTGACCGTGGTCGGCGTCGCGCTGCTCGCACGCGCGATCGGCCAGTTCGTCCGGTACTTCAAGCTGGGCCAGCCGGTCCCGGCCGGCACCCGGACCGACAATCCCTACCAGCGCAGTGTGACCCTGGTCCGGGAGTTCCTCGGCCACACCCGCATGAACCGGTGGGGCATCGTCGGCTTCGCCCACTGGTTCGTCGCGGTCGGCTTCCTGACGCTGCCCCCGACCCTCGCCCAGGCTTTCGGCCAGCTCTTCCAGGCCGACTGGGTGCTGCCGGTCATCGGCGGCTTCCTGCCGTTCGAGATGTACACCGAGTTCATCGGTGTGATGACCGTGCTCGGCATCGCCGTACTCATCGTCATCCGGCTGCTGAGCCTGCCCTCACGGCCGGGCCGCAAGTCCCGCTTCGCCGGCTCCAAGGCCGGCCAGGCGTACTTCGTCGAGTACGTCATCCTCACCATCGGCCTCGCCATCTACGTGCTCCGCGGCCTGGAAGGCGCGCTGCACCACGTGGACGGCTACGAGGCGGCGTACTTCGCCTCGTACCCCTGGTCCTCGCCTTCAAGGGCCTGTCGGTCGGCGCGCTGCAGAACCTGGTCTACCTGGCCGCCATGATCAAGATCTCGACGTCCTTCATCTGGATGATCGTGGTCTCGCTCAACACCAACATGGGTGTGGCCTGGCACCGCTTCCTCGCCTTCCCGAACATCTGGTTCAAGCGCGAGGCCACCGGCGGCACCGCCCTGGGCGCCCTCCAGCCGATGACGTCCGGCGGCAAGCCGATCGACTTCACCGACCCCGGTGACGACGACGTCTTCGGCGTCTCCCAGGTCGAGCAGTTCTCCTGGAAGGGCCTGCTGGACTTCTCCACCTGCACCGAGTGCGGCCGCTGCCAGTCGCAGTGCCCCGCCTGGAACACCGGCAAGCCCCTCTCCCCCAAGCTCCTCATCATGTCCCTGCGCGACCACGCGCACGCCAAGGCGCCCTACCTGCTGGCGGGCGGCGGCAAGACCATGGAGGGCGACGAGAAGGCGTCCGAGGAGCAGCTCGCGGGCGTGCCCGCGGCGGCCCTCGCGGAGGCCGAGCGCCCGCTCATCGGCACCGCCGGGCCCGTGTCCGACAGCGGCTTCGCCATGGGCGGCGTCATCGACCCGGACGTCCTGTGGTCCTGCACCACCTGCGGCGCCTGCGTCGAGCAGTGCCCCGTCGACATCGAGCACATCGACCACATCGTCGACATGCGCCGCTACCAGGTGATGATCGAGTCCGCGTTCCCGTCCGAGGCGGGCACGATGCTCAAGAACCTGGAGAAGAAGGGCAACCCCTGGGGCCTGGCGAAGAAGCAGCGCCTGGCGTGGACCAAGGAGGTCGACTTCGAGGTCCCGGTCGTCGGCAAGGACATCGAGGACCTGTCCGAGGTCGAGTACCTGTACTGGGTCGGCTGCGCCGGCGCCCTGGAGGACCGCGCCAAGAAGACCACGAAGGCCTTCGCGGAGCTCCTCCACATCGCGGGCGTCAAGTTCGCCATCATGGGCGGCGACGAGAAGTGCACCGGTGACTCGGCACGGCGCCTCGGCAACGAGCCGCTGTTCCAGGAACTCGGCATGGAGAACGTCATGTCCCTCAACGCCGCCTTCGGCGAGGAGACGGACGACGACGGCAAGGTGACCCCCGAGTCGGCGAAGCCCAAATCGGCGAAGAAGATCGTCGCCACCTGCCCGCACTGCCTCAACACCCTCGGCAACGAGTACCCGCAGCTCGGCGGCGACTACGAGGTCATCCACCACACCCAGCTGCTCCAGCACCTGGTGGACGAGGGCAAGCTCATCCCGGTCACCCCGGTCGAGGGCCTCATCACCTACCACGACCCGTGCTACCTGGGCCGCCACAACAAGATCTACACGCCCCCGCGCGAGATCATCGGCAAGGTCCCGGGCCTGCGCAACGAGGAGATGCACCGCCACAAGGAGCGCGGCTTCTGCTGCGGCGCCGGCGGCGCCCGGATGTGGATGGAGGAGCGGATCGGCAAGCGCATCAACAACGAGCGCGTCGACGAAGCCCTCTCCCTCAACCCGGACATCGTCTCCACGGCCTGCCCGTTCTGCCTGGTCATGCTGACCGACTCGGTCAACGGCAAGAAGAACGACGGCACGGCCAAGGAGTCCATCCAGGTCGTCGACGTCGCCCAGCTGCTGCTGGAGTCCGTCAAGACCCCGGCGGACCCGGCGGGCGACGAGGAGAACGAGAGCGCTCCGGAACCGGAGCCGGTGAAGTAACCGAGCGCGCGTCGACTGCGCGTCGACCGCGCGTCGTCCACGTGTCGTGGCAGGGGCCGTCCGAACAGGGCGGCCCCTGCGGCGTGTTGGGGCGGGCCTTGTGCCGTGTTCCGGCGGCGGCTCTGTGGCGTGTTGGGGCGAGCCTTGCGCCGTGTTCCGGGGCGGCCCTGTGCCGTGTTGGGGCGAGCCTTGCGCCGCGTTCCGGGGCGGCCCTGCGCCGCGTTCCGGGGCGGCCCTGCGCCGCGTTCCGGGGCGGCCCTGCGCCGCGTTCCGGGGCGGCCCTGCGCCGCGTTCCGGGGCGGCCCTGCGCCGCGTTCCGGGGCGGCCCTGTGCCGCGTTGGGGCGAGCCCTGTGCCGCGTTCCGGAGCGGCCCTGTGCCGCGTTCCGGCTGCCACTGCCCGCGTTCGAGCGGCCACCGCCCCGCATTCGGATGGCCCGTGCGCCGCGTTTCGGGCAACCCACACCCGCACCTCGGGCAGCCCGCCCCCGCCTCTCGGGCACCCCTGCCCCGCGTCTCGGGCAGCCCGTGCGCCGAAAAACACGGCCCGTCCGTACAACCCTCACACCCCGCCGCCGGTCTCTTGATCGCCGAACCGTCGGTGAACCCCGGGACAACTCCCGGCGAACCCGGACGGCCCCGGCACCTCATCGACTCCGGATGCCCGCCAGGCATCCCTCGCATGCCGCAGGAGACCCGCATGCAACGACACATGAGACTCACCCTCGCCTCGGCCACCGCCGTCGCGCTCACCGGCGGTCTGCTCGCCTTCGCCGCCTCACCCGCGACGGCCGCCGACTCCACACGTCGCCCTCGCCGACTTCAACGGCGACGGCCGCGGCGACGTGGCCACCTCGGTCACCGGCGCCTACGTCGCCGGCAAGGCCCAGGCCGGCCAGTTCGCCGTCCTCTACGGCACGGCCACCGGCATATCGTCCGCCAAGCGCCACACCATCAGCCAGAACACCAGCGGCGTCCCCGGCGGCGCCGAGGCCGGAGACAACTTCGGCTACGACCACGCCTACGCCGACTTCAACGGCGACGGCTACGACGACATCGCCGTCTCCGCCCCGTACGAGGACCTCGGCACCGACAAGGACGGCGGCCTCCTCACCATCCTGTGGGGCTCGGCCTCCGGCATCACCGGCAAGAGCATCACCGTCAACGACCCGGCCCCTCCTCCCACGACCTGTGGGGCAAGAACCTCGCCGCCGGCGACTTCGACGGCGACGGCAGGGCCGACCTGGCCGTCGGCACCGACCACGCCGCCATCCACGTCTTCAAGGGCGGCTTCACCACCGCGGGCAAGTCCGGCGGCCGCTACACCGTCACGCCGCCCATCCTGGGCGCCGAGGCGGACGGCCCGCTGAACCTGACCGCCGGTGACGTCAACGGCGGCGCCACCGACCTGGTCGTCGACGGCTTCGAGACCACCTCCGCGTACGGCTGGAACCGCAACTACTTCATCCCCGGGTCCGCCACCGGGCTGAAGGCCTCCGCGGCCAAGTCCCTGAAGCCCGGCGTCATCACCGCGATCGGCGACATCGACAAGGACGGCTTCGGCGACATCGTCAGCGGCGCCTACTGGAACTCCACCACCGAGGACGGCACGCCGATCCCCGACTCCGCCAACGGCGGCAAGGTCTGGGTCACCTCCGGCTCGGCCGGCGGCCCGCTCACCGCCTCCGCCACCGGCATCACCCAGGACACCGGCAACGTGCCCGGCGGCTCCGAGGGCAACGACTACTTCGGCTACGAGCTCGACCTCGGCGACATCAACGGCGACGGCTTCCTCGACCTCGCAATCGGAGTCGCCGGCGAGAACATCGGCTCCGCGGTCGACACCGGCATGGTCGTCATCCTCTACGGCACCGCGAACGGCCTGAACACCAACTCCGGCGGCCAGTCTTTCCACCAGGACAACACGGGCGTCCCGGGCGGCAACGAAACCAACGACGGCTTCGGCCTCGACGTCAAGCTCGACGACGTCACCGGCGACGGGAAGGACGACCTGATCGTCGGCTCCGCCGAGGACAAGGGCGACGGCGCGATCGTCTACATGCCGTCCAACGGCACGAAGATCACCACCACCGGCTCCCGCTTCATCGGCGCGTCCACCTCGGGCGTCTCCAAGACGGGCACCCCGTACTTCGGCTCCAACTTCGCCGACTGACCGGGCCACCTTCCCCTCCGTCCTCCGTAGGACCGCGCGGTGACGCGGTCCTACGGAGGACGGACGACCCGCCTGACGACCCCTTAGGGGATGTCACAGCTCGGCCGCAAAGGCGGGCTCCGAAGCCGGGGTCCGGCGCGCGGCCGGCCGGGACCAGGTACTTTCGATGACGTGGCTGGATTCAGGATCGGACGCGACAGGAACAGCGGCGCTCCTCACGCGCGACCGCAACACCCCCGCACGGGCAGCAGACGCCGCAGGGGCCGTCGTCGTACGGCTACCCGCAGGCGCCGCCGCAGCCGTCGTACGGCGGAGGCGGAGGCGGTGGCGGCTGGCCGCAGGCGCACCGCCCCGGCGGTCCCGGCGGTCCCGGCAGGCCCGGTGGCCCAGGGGGCACGGTGGCCCCGGCGGCCCTGGCGGTCACGGGGAGCCGGAGTACTTCGGTGACGGCGGATACCCGCACGGCGCCCAGGGTGCTCCGCACGACCCGTACGCGGCCAACAACCCGGGTCACACCCAGGCCTTCTCGATCAACGAGGACCCCTACACCCAGGGCGGAACGCACCACGCCGGCTCCGCCCCGCCGCCCGGCCCGGTCGGCCCCCGGCTGCGCTGGCAGGAGCTGCTCAAGGGCATCGTCCTGTCCCCCGCGCAGACGTTCCTGCGGATGCGCGACTACTCGATGTGGGCGCCCGCCCTCATCGTCACCTTCCTCTACGGCCTGCTCGCCGTCTTCGGCTTCGACACCGCGCGCGAGGACGCGATCAGCGCCACGCTGTCGAACGCCGTCCCGATCGTCCTGACGACCTCCGTCGCGATGGTGCTCAGCGCGTTCATCCTCGGCGTGGTCACCCACACCATGGCCCGCCAGCTCGGCGGCGACGGCGCCTGGCAGCCCACGGTCGGCCTCTCCATGCTGATCATGTCCCTCACGGACGCGCCCCGCCTGGTCGTCGCCATGTTCGCGGGCGGCGACGCCTCCTTCGTCCAGCTCCTCGGCTGGGCCACCTGGGTCGCGGCCGGCGCCCTCCTCACCATCATGGTCAGCCGCTCCCACGACCTCCCTGGCCGAAGGCGCTCGGCGCTTCCGCCATCCAGTTGGTCGCACTGCTGTCGATCGTGAAGCTCGGCACGTTCTGACACACGAAGGAGGGGCTCCCGGCACCGGGAGCCCCTCTTCCTGTCTCTGCCCCTGCCCCTCAGGCGTCGAGAACCTGCCCGTCCCGCCGGGCCACGGGCGGCTGCGTGCTCCACGGGAAGTTGATCCACGCGTCGGTGCGCTTCCACACGTACTCGCACTTCACCAGCGACTGCGACTTCTCGTAGACCACGGCGCTGCGCACCTCGGCGACGGCGCCGAGGCAGAAGTCGCGGACGAGCTTGAGCGTCTTGCCGGTGTCGGCGACGTCGTCGGCGATCAGCACCTTCTTGTCGGTGAAGTCGATGACGTTGGGCACGGGCGCGAGCATGACCGGCATCTCGAGCGTGGTCCCGACCCCGGTGTAGAACTCGACGTTCACCAGATGCAAATTCTTGCAGTCGAGGGCGTACGCGAGCCCGCCCGCGACGAAGACGCCGCCGCGCGCGATGCTCAGCACGATGTCGGGCTCGTACCCGTCGTCGGCGATCGCCTGGGCGAGCTCACGGACGGCGACACCGAACTGCTCGTAGCCGAGGTTCTCGCGCACGCCGTCGCTCACACCCGCGTCCGGTGGAAGTTGAGGAAGGACCGCGAGGCCGTCGGCCCGCGCTGCCCCTGGTACCGGGAGCCGTACCGCTCGCTGCCGTACGGGTGCTCCGCCCGCGAACTCAGCCGGAACATACACAGCTGGCCGATCTTCATACCGGGCCAGAGCTTGATGGGGAGCGTCGCGAGGTTGCTGAGCTCCAGGGTCACGTGCCCGGAGAACCCGGGATCGATGAACCCGGCGGTGGAGTGCGTGACCAGCCCGAGCCGCCCGAGCGAGCTCTTTCCCTCGAGCCGCGAGGCGAGGTCGTCGGGCAGCGTGATGACCTCGTACGTACTGGCCAGCACGAATTCACCCGGGTGCAGGATGAACGGCTCGTCCCCTCCGGCTCCACCAGCCGGGTCAGGTCCACCTGCTCGACGGACGGGTCGATGTGGGGGTACCGGTGGTTCTCGAACACCCGGAAGAAGCGGTCGAGACGTACGTCGATGCTGGACGGCTGCACCATGTCGTCGTCGAAGGGATCGATACGTACCCGTCCGGCATCGATCTCGGCCCGGAGGTCCTTGTCAGAGAGAAGCACGCCCCGAGAATACGCAAGACGCGCGGAACGGCCACAACCGGCCGTCCCACGCGCCCTCGCTCTCCGCTCTCCCGCCCGCTACCGCTTCTGCAGACTCACCGGCACGACACTGCGAAGCCGCGCACAGCGCGGACACCGCAGAAGCCGGCCGGGACCGAGTCGCTCGGCCTGCTGCATCGGAAACGAGGCGGCGGTGAACACGTGCCCATCGGCACAACGGACGACGGTGCGCTCCATCAAGTCCAAGAGTCCCTTCCCCAAGAGGCTGCGTCCGGCCAACTGCCCTGACGACAAAAGCCACATTACGGGATCAAAGGAAGCGGTCTCCAGGCGGCACCCCGCACCTTCACCGTACGCCCGCACCTCCACCCGCCGCAGCCGCATCCATCTTCTGAAACACCCTCAGGCCCCCGGGTCCGAACACCGGGGGCCTGCCATGGGGTAGAGTGACGGAGCATCCAGGCACCGCCGAGCTGCGGGGCTGGGATCAACGCGGGTGTAGTTTAATGGTAGAACATCAGCTTCCCAAGCTGAGAGCGCGAGTTCGATTCTCGTCACCCGCTCCACGAAGAAGGCCCAGGTTCAAAGACCTGGGCCATTTTGCTGTCCGCTGCGATCACTCGCCACGTGCCAGATTCGTGCCAGAAGGCCGAGGGCTGACTTTCGGGCCGTCTCGGGGCCGTCGGAGGGTGCTCAACGACGACCAACGCTGACAAACACCGACAGTTAAGTCGCAGGTCGCAGCGTTGGTCAATCACACGGCCGCAGGTCAGAGACCCACTCGTCACTTCCAGAAGATCTGATCGCCAACCTCAGTTTTAATGACGCCGGGCCTCATCACCAGCCTGGCGGCAACAGGTTCCAGGAGTCGCGCCCCAGCCACTCACCGAAGCTCACGGGTCGTGCATCACCAGCGTGGTCGAGGGACAGCGGGACGATCAGATCGCAGGTGGCCCGTCCATCCCACCACAGGGTGCCGACTAGAGGCCCTGTGATCACCAGCAACGTAGCGAAGCCACAACCGTGCTCCTTCGCAATCACGGACCCGGCTGTCTTCCGATCCTCGAATTCCCCGCACTCGGTGTCCCAGGCAGTCATGGCCTGCGAGAACGCTTCTTCGTTCGGGTAGTCCTCAGCCTGAGGCTCGCGCCGATCGAGTTCCTCGTCGGCTTCCTCGTAGGAGTCGGGATGCGGGAAGGGCAAGGACAGCAGGTCGCGCCTCATTGTGCTGTTACCCGCCCACCACCAGCCGTTCTCCGTCTTCTCAAGCTGGGAGACAGCCCCACCGGCGCTCACCTGCAACAAGTAGCGGCGGTACTCGTGAGGAAATCGACTCCGAGCTGGGCTTCGGCTTCGGCTACCTCTGCCACGGTCAGTGGTCGTGGCACAGCAGGGAGGTTCATGGGACTCGAGGCTAGATGACTGATCGGCAGTCGTCTGGTGTCCCCTCGGTCATCAGATCCGCCGTTGACGGGACACTCCCATACCCAAGCGTGTGGAGCGCCTTGCGCAGAGCGGGGTGCGGGGCGATACCGTACGCGGCCCGGATGGAGCCCGCCAGCAATGCGATCCAGGCCTCAGCCAGTGCGCCGATCTCCACGGGACGGCTGTTCCTGAGCCAGTGGAGGGCCATTTCGTCACAGGCGGCACCAAACCCCCGTACGGACAGGAGGAGCACGGGGTCGTCGGCGTCGAGGCCGAGCAACGCGCAGATGGTCCGGACCCCTTCCTCCCGTGTCGACTCGAAGGCTGCCGATGCCAGGTCGGTGGCCTGCGCGCGGCGCAGGATGAGATTCAGCGCGGCGTCTTCGTGTTCGGCCAAGTACCGGAGATGCGCGGTGAGATGCTGCCGCAGCCGGTCGATGACAGGGCCTTCGGAGGCGAATTTCGTGGCGGCCCGCAGCTGGCGGTCGACCTCTCGCACCGCCTCCGCGTAGAGGCTCTCCTTGCCCTTGAAGTGGTGGGACAGCAGTCCGTGCGCGACACCCGCCGTCCGGGCGATGTCCCCGACGGTGACTTCCCCGTACGGACGTCGGGAGAAGTTCTCCAGCGCCGCATGCAACAGCTTCTGGCGTGTCTCCTGGGCAGCTGCTTGCCGCCGGGTTGGCGGCTTACCTGCTTCGGGCGAGGCCACGTCGGCTCCTTCCCGGCGATGACGACCTGTCGTCCGGCAGCGTATTCGAGGGTCGGCTGACTACCCGCGCCAGGTCAATTGATTGACTGCCAGTCAATGACTTACAGTCAACGTAGGCTGCGGCATGCCGCTCGGGCAACGCCGCGAGAAGGGACCGCGACATGGTTCTCCGCTTACCGCTCCCTGCCAAGGACGACCCGGTCTGGACGTCGGCCAACGGCTTCGTCGTCCGCAAGAGCGGGGGTGTCGTCCGGCTCACGGGGCACGAGACGTTCACGATCAAGGTCACAGGAGAAGAGACGGACGGCGCCTTCGCGTTCATGGACGGTCTCGTCGAGCCCGGCCACGGCAACGTCCCGCACATCCACTCCAAGGAGGACGAAGCCTTCTACGTGCTGTCCGGCGAGTTCGAGTTCATCAACGGAGCCGAGAGGATCACAGCCGGCCCCGAGGACTTCGTCTACATCCCCAAGGGCACACGTCACGCCTTCAAGAACCTCGGCCAGGAGCCGGCCCGGCTCCTGGTCTTCTACACGCCCGCCGGACCCGAGTCGTTCTTCCTGGCCCACGGCGACGTGGACCGCGCTCCGGAACCCTGGCCCGACGAGAAGTTCAACGAGCTCGTGGACATCCTGGGAGCACACAACATGGTGCTACTGCCCGGGGGCGACGACTGGGACTGACTGCCTGCCTGAGATCCCGGCTTGTTGCCGGCTGAGGAGAGTGTTCGGGCGCGGTGGAGCCGCCGGAAGCGGCATCCACCGCGGCCGGGCTTGAAGCTCAGCGTCGGAGACGGGCAGGGCTCGCGTCCGTGTCTCGTTCGCGTCGGAACACCGACGTGTGGGCCGAACGGCCGTGCCGGGAACAGCCGGTCCGGGCGGCGCTGTTGCATCACCTGGGGCGCCGGCGCCGCACGGGCGGGGGACACGGACACCACGAGGTCGTCCGCCCCACCAGGCTCCGGGCCCCGGAATCGCGGTACGCCCGCCGCGCTCCTTGGACCACGACGTATCTCCGCAGGAGGACTGTTCCATGACTGACCGGCCCTTGACGCTCATGGCAGTACACGCCCACCCCGACGACGAGGCCACCGGAACCGGAGGGGTCCTCGCGCGGTACGCGGCGGAAGGCATCCGCACGGTTCTCGTGACGTGTACCGACGGCGGTTGCGGTGACGGGCCGGGGGCGTCAAGCCGGGCGATCCCGGGCATGATCCGGCGGCCGTCGCCTTGCTGCGCCGTCAGGAACTCGAGGCGAGCTGTGCCGTCCTGAAGGTCAGCGAGCTGGAGACGCTGGACTACGCCGACTCCGGGATGATGGGCTGGCCGGGCAACGACGCCCCCGGATCCTTCTGGCGGACCCCGTCGAGGAAGGCGCCGCCCGGCTCGCGGAACTCATGCGGCACCACCGACCCGATGTGGTCGTCACCTACGACGAGAACGGCTTCTACGGTCACCCCGACCACATCCAGGCCCACCGCATCACGATGGCGGCGCTGGAGATGACCACGCTGACACCGAAGGTGTACTGGACCACGATGCCCCGCTCGGGGATGCGGCGGTTCGGCGAGATCATGCGCGAATTCCATGAGGACATGCCGGAGCCGGATCCCGCCGAGGCCGCCGCGATGGCCGAGATCGGCCTCCCTGACGACGAGATCACCACGTGGGTGGACACCACCGCGTTCAGCGATCAGAAGTTCGATGCGCTGGCCGCACACTCCAGTCAGGGCGAGAACATCTTCTTCCTGAAGATGGGCAAGGAGAGGTTCGGTGAGCTGATGGGCACGGAGACCTTCGTACGGGTCAAGGACGCCACCGGCGCAGCCGTACCCGAGAACGATCTCTTCGCCGGACTGCGCTGATCCACCCGCCCGACCGGCGGCCGGGAAAGCCCCACCGGCCGCCGGCCGGACGGCGCACACGGAGTCGCCGTCCGTCGCGAGCCTTCCGGCGCGGTCGATCTCGGTGACCGAGCTGTCACACGTGACCTCGACGACGAACGGCACCCCTACGGCTCGTCGCCGTACCACGCGGTCGTCGTGACGTCGCGCCGACGCCGACGCCGACAACACTTCGAGCGTCGTGAGACTTGGACGTACTTCTCTGGCAGTCCTCCGCCATACCGCGGCTCGTGCCGGACACGGTTCGCCATGGCCGCGAGAGGATCCCCTGCCGGATGCTCTCGGCCTCGCTCATCCCCGGAAGTCGGCCCCTCCTTGTCGGCACCGAGCCCGGCCGCTCCCGTACCGACCGCCTCCTAGCGTTCGGCGTCCGCTACCCGGTCGGTCGTTCGCGCGTCCTTGCGGGCCGCCAGTTCCAGTAGTTCGTCAACCGACCACTGGTCGTAGACGTGCTCGCCGTACTTGGCGGCCAGGACGCGGCCGTCCGGTGCGATGAGGAAGTCGGCGGGAAGGCCGAGCCGGCCGCCGTGCGGGCTGGTGGAGGGCAGGTGCTCCCGCCCGCGGACGACGTTCCAGACGCCGCTGAGGACCGCCCGGACGACCGGCACCCAGGCTCGCGGGTTGAGCAGGGCGCTGGGCGACCGTTCCACGCCGAACTCCGTGTACAGCAGCCTGGCCGGGTCGGCGACGACGGCGAACGGGAGATCGGTGGTGTGGGGCACCAGTTCCTCGGCGGGGAGTGGAAGAGCACGACCTCGCGCACACCGGCGGCCTCTATCTCCCGGTGCCGCCGCACCACCGACCGCAGGTGCAGGTTGCAGACCGGGCATCCGGCGAAGCGCCGGAACTGGAGGTGGACCAGACGGCCGGGGTCGGGAACGGCGACCTCGTCGCCGGAGACGGCGGTGAGGCGGCGTTCTTCCACGGTGGAGCCGGGCTCGATCCGGCTGCGGGACATGCGCATGAGCGTTCCTCCGTAGGCGTACGACATACGCCTACCAGCGTAAGCGTATGCCGTACGCTGTCAACCGTCATGCCACGCCCTCGCTCCCTCACCCCGATCAGCTCGCCTCGACCGCCCTCGCCGTCATCGACCGCGACGGGCTCGCGGCGCTGTCGATGCGCGCCGTCGCCAAGGAACTGGGCATGAGCACCATGGGGCTCTACCGATACGTGCTCGACCGCGGGGAACTCGAAAGGCTCGTCGTCGAACTCGTACTGAACGCCGTGGACACCGAGCTGCCGGATCCCGGCGCGTCATGGCGCGAGCGGGTCGAGGTCCTGGTGCGGCGCCTGCGCGACACCGTGGGCGCCCATCCGGAGGTCGTCCCCTCACCATCGCCCACCGGCACCACTCCCTCGGGGTGCTGCGCTGGGCGGAGTCCGTGCTCGCCGTCCTCACCGAGGCGGGTGTCGAGGGCGAGCGGCGGGTCGTCGCCCTGCGCGGCCTGCTGAGTTACGTCATCGGAGCGATCCAGCTGGAGCACCTCGGGGCCCTGTCCGGTCCGGGGACGACAGCCATCACCGAGCTGTCGCCCGCCGAGTTCCCGCACATGACCGAGACCGCCCGAGACGCCCGGAACGTCGGTGCCGACCAGGAGTTCCTGGGAGGACTCGCCCTGCTGCTCGACGGCCTCGGCGTGTGAGACGGCCGATCCCGCGCCCTCTCCGCACCGATACCTGTCGACGACCGAGCCTGGCGTGCCACTGCGAGCGCTGGTTGCCGTGGGAGGATGCCTCCGGCGCGCTTCAGCGGATGGAGAGGCTGTCCCCCAACCGCCCTGCCGGCTGACATACGCCTCCCCGCGGATGGACTCTTCAGCAGATCCGCGATGTCTCGGGAGACCGAGAAGCTGTCGCCCTGGATCCAGATCGGCCAGTGAAGTGGGTCAGCGTCGACGAAGCCTACGAGATGCCACGCCCGGAGATCGTTCTCGGGTTCCACGACCTCTGTCTCGTAAAGCCTGTCGATGACGACGACTGGTACACGGGCTGCCTGTACGGCGACGGCAGCATCGACTGCTGGACCGCCTACGACGACCTGTACGAGGCGCTACGCGGTCTCTAGGCTTCGAAGCCTCGCTTCGCGGCGTCAGGGAGGAGGGCAAGATCCTTCTTCCCCGTCCACTTGATCTCGCTGACGTGCTGCACCTCGTGTCCGGGGAGCAACCGTCTGAGCATCTCCAGCATCTGGACCGGGACGTTCTCATCGATGAGGATTCGCATCAGGCAGCGCGCGGTCCCGGGCTGTAGCTGTCCACATACAGGGCGAAGGACACCGCGTCGCGTGCGGCCTCCGCTGTCACGCCGGGATAGTAGTCGGCGATCTTCTCAGGGGGATGCCGTCCTCCACCAGCTCCGCGACCGCATCGAACGGGACACGAGTGCCGGTAATGACCGGCTGCCCCCTTGCGTCTCGGGGTCCACACTGACGTGCTGCTTGGGCCGCAGAAGGTGTGGAACGACGACTCCGGCACGAGGCGCGAACTCCTGGAGGATGTCGGCCATGGTCGCAATGACCCGCTGACCGGGGTGCTTGACGAGGTCCGTTGCGTGGTCGTCGTAGTCGTGGCCCACAAGGACGATGGAGTCGCCCTCAGCCACCAGAGAGTAGCTGGACAGGTGCTCGAACTCGCCGAATCGCTTCAGCGTGGCCAGCCCCTTGCGGATCTTCTGCAGCGATACGTCTTGCCGAAGAATCGCGAACGCGCGTAGTGCCAGGACGTCCCGGAAGGAATACAGAGCAGGCTTGGCCGCGAGCTCAGGGCAGAGAATGGGTCCGTTGCCTCGGTCCTGCCGCCATGAGCGCAGTTGCCCCGTGGTGGCACCGGAGAGAGCCGCAGCCATACGAGTCGAGTACGCCATGATCCACTCCTCCAGCTCTCGCGAAGTCTTCCACCACCAGCATCCCAGTCTTGCGCCTCAGGACGCTACAGGAAGTACAGCGAGGGAGGACCGAAGGTAGCCACAGGGCTGCTGAGAAGATCGATCCAGGACATGCGCGAGGAGACCGAACTCAATCCGGAGATCCTCAGCAAGGTCGGTCCACTCGAAGCCGAGGCAAGCGTCGTGGGCCAAGTGAACAAGCTGAGCCGGGCCACGGCGACGAAGCCGGCCGACATCGAACCGAAGGCATTCGGACTGGCCGTTCTCTGCTTCATCCACCGCATCGACATCGGTGGCCCCTCGCAGGTCCGCGTCGCGAGCCGCCGTCAGCCACTCGTGGATCTCCCGATCCCGCTGCACGGCTTTTGCCAGGCCCTCACTGTCCAGAACCAGGACACCGCTCACGCTGCCACCCCTGGAGCGGTCAGCGGTGTTCGGGGTTGTCCGCGCCCGGGTGGCAGCCGGCGTCCCACTGCGAGCGCTGGTTGCCGTGGGCGGGGATGCCTCCGGCGCGCTTCAGCAGGGCGGCGAGGTGCATCAGGTTCCAGGTCATGAAGGCGCTGTTGCGGTTGGTGAAGTCGTTCTCCGGGCCGCCCGAGCCGGGGTCGAGGTACGACGGCCCGGGGCCGGCCGCGCCGATCCAGCCGGCGTCCGCCTGGGGCGGGATCGTGTAGCCGAGGTGCTGGAGGCTGTAGAGGAGGTTCATGGCGCAGTGCTTCACGCCGTCCTCGTTGCCGGTGACCAGACAGCCGCCCACGCGGCCGTAGTAGGCGTACTGGCCCTGGGAGTTGAGCAGCGAGGAGCAGGCGTAGAGACGCTCGACGACCCTCTTGGTGACGGAACTGTTGTCGCCCAGCCAGATCGGGCCGGCGAGCACGAGGATGTCGGCGGCCATCACCTTCTCGTACAGACCGGGCCAGGCGTCGCCGGCGAAGCCGTGCTCGGTCATGTCCGGGTACACGCCGGGGGCGATGTCGTGGTCCACGGCGCGGATCAGGTCCGTGGTCACGCCCGCGGCGTCCATGACGGCCCGACTCCTGTCGATCAGACCCTGGGTGTGGCTGAGCTGCGGGGACGGTTTGAGGGTGCAGTTGACGTAGAGGGCGGTCAGGTCGTCGTAGCGGTACGGGGTGCCGGTGGAGGGTGAGGCTGTCATGGGTGGCAGCCTCTCGCACGGTTTCCGGTTTGCCCCGGTTCGACGCACCCGCGTGTGCCCTACGGAGTCGTGACGCACGGGCGCGGTTCCGTGGGGCGGCGGCGCCGGGGCGGACCTAACGTGACCGTATGCGCGTACTGGTCACCGGCGGTGCCGGGTTCATCGGGTCCCGCGTCGCCGCCGCGCTCCGGGAGCGCGGACACGAACCGCTCGTGTTCGACGTACGGGAGGATCCCCGCGCCGACGTGCGGGACCCGGCCGCCGTCGGCCGGGCCCTGTCCGGTGTCGACGCCGTGTGTCACCAGGCCGCGATGGTCGGGCTCGGCGACGGGGTCGCCGACGCGGCGGAGTACGTCTCGCGCAACGACCTGGGCACCGCCGTACTGCTCGCCGCCATGGCGGAGGCCGGCGTCGGGCGCCTCGTGCTGGCCGGGTCGATGGTCGTCTACGGGGAGGGGCGGTACGCGTGCCCGCGGCACGGGTCGTACGGCCCGGGCCGCGGGCCGTCGCCGACCTCGACGCGGGGCGGTTCGAGCCCACCTGCCCGGTGTGCGGGGACGATCTGTCCCCCGGCCCGGTCGGCGAGGACGCCCCGGCCGACCCCGGAACGTGTACGCGGCGACCAAGCTCGCCCAGGAGCATCTGGCCGCCGCCTGGGCCCGCTGCACCGGCGGGTCGGCGGTGTCGCTGCGCTACCACAACGTGTACGGCCCCGGAATGCCCCGCGACACCCCGTACGCCGGTGTCGCCTCCTTCTTCCGCTCGGCGCTCGCCCGGGGCGAGGCACCGCGCGTGTTCGAGGACGGGCGGCAGCGGAGGGACTTCGTGCACGTCCGGGATGTGGCGGCGGCCAACGCGGTGGCGCTGGAGGCGGTGGCCGCCCGGGGCGTGCTCACGGCGTACAACACCGGCAGCGGTGAACCGCACACCGTCGGCGAGATGGCACGGGCGCTGGCCGCCGCGCACGGCGGGCCCGAGCCCATCGTCACCGGCGAGTACCGGCTCGGGGACGTGCGGCACATCACCGCGGACTCGTCGCGGCTGCGGGCCGGGCTGGGGTGGAAGCCGGAGGTCGGTTTCGAGGAAGGCATGGCGGAGTTCGCGCGGGCCGGAACGCGGGGGCGTAGGGCCGCGATGGACCGGTGGACGGGTGGACCGGTAGACCGGTGGACCGGTAGACCGGTGGACCGGTGGACCGGTAGACCGGTGGACCGGTAGACCGGTAGACCGGTAGACCGGTGGACCGGTAGACCGGTAGACCGGTAGACCGGTAGACCGGTAGACCGGTGGACCGGTGGACCGGTAGACCGGTAGACCGGTAGACCGGTAGACCGGTAGACCGGTAGACCGGTAGACCGGTAGACCGGTAGACCGGTAGACCGGTAGACCGGTGGACCGGTGGACCGGTGGACCGGTGGACCGGTGGACCGGTGGACCGGTGGACCGGTGGTGCCGACCGCGCTCAGGAAGCGGCGGCGGGCGGCGCCCTTGAGGCGGCGACCGTCGGGAACGTCGCGTACGGCGGCCTGGCCCTGGCAGGCCCGCGCGACCCCGCCCCGGTGTGGCGCCTGCGCGATCCCCGCCCCGGCGCGCCCGCGCGATCCCCGAACGTCAACCTGGCTCCGGCGGCCCGCGTTTCGCAAGGAGGAAGTCCGGTATGCGTGGTTCGCGCCCGTAGGGTACGACCGTGACGACGGCTCCTTCAGACGTCGACGTGGTGCTGCCCTGCCTGAACGAGGCCGAGGCCCTTCCCTGGGTGCTCGAACGGATTCCGCCGGGCTGGCGCGCGCTCGTCGTCGACAACGGTTCCACCGACGGCTCGGCCGGGGTCGCCCGCGCGTGCGGCGCGACCGTCGTGCACGAGCCGCGCCGGGGCTTCGGCGCCGCCTGTCACTCCGGGCTGACCGCCGCCACCGCCGACGTGGTGTGCTTCTGCGACGGCGACGCCTCCCTCGACCCGTCGCTCCTCGTCCCCTTCGTCCGTGAGGTCCGGGACGGCGAGGCCGACCTGGTGCTCGGCCGGCGGCGTCCACGGGACCGGGGCGCGTGGCCCGCACACGCCCGCGCCGGCAACCTCGCACTCGCGCGGATGCTGCGCCGCCGCACCGGGCTGCGCCTGCACGACCTCGGTCCCTTGCGCGCCGCCCGCCGCGAGCCCCTGCTCACCCTCGGCCTCACCGACCGGCGCAGCGGCTATCCGCTCCAGATGGTCGTCCGCGCGGCCGACGCCGGCTGGCGGATCACCGAGCACGACGTGCCGTACCTGCCGCGCACCGGAGCCTCGAAGGTGACCGGTACCTGGCGCGGCACCTGGCAGGCCGTACGGGACATGAGCCGGGTGTTGAACGAACCCCCGTACACGGAGGGGAACCGTCCGTTGACCACGCTCCTCGTCATCGCCAAGGAGCCGCGGCCGGGCCGGGTCAAGACCCGGCTCACCCCGCCGTTCACGCCCGGCCAGGCGGCGGAGCTGGCCGAGGCGGCCCTCGCGGACACCCTGCACGCCGTGGCGGCCACACCCGCCTCCCGGCGCGTGCTCGTTCTCGACGGTGCCCCCGGCCCCTGGCTGCCGCCCGGCTTCGATGTCGTCCCGCAGTGCGCGGGCGGGCTGGACGAGCGGCTGGCGGACGCCTTCGCGCACTGCGACGGCCCGGCCCTGCTCATCGGGATGGACACCCCGCAAGTGACGCCGAAGCTGCTCACCGTGGACTTCGCCGACTGCGACGCCCACTTCGGCCCGGCCGAGGACGGCGGTTTCTGGGCCCTCGGTCTGGCGCGCCCCGATCCCGCCCTGCTGCGGGGCGTGCCCATGTCGACCCCGGTGACGGGAACGGCCCAGCGAAACCGGCTCCTCACCGCCGGTCTGCGGGTGCGCGATCTGCCGCCCCTGCGCGACGTCGACACCGCCGCCGACGCCCGCGCCGTCGCCGCCCTGGCCCCGCGCGGCCGCTTCGCGGCACGGCTGGCCCGGTGCACGGCGGTCGCGGGGCCGGATGCGCGGGCGGTCACGGACGTCGACCCACCGGACGACTGACCGGACTCCCCACCGGCCCGGCCCGTCGGCGGGGCAGACTCCCCCGGGCCGCACCCCGATGAGCACCCCGTCCCCCGCCGCCCACGCCCTGACGACCGCCGCCCCCTACGCCGTCGCCCTGCGCAGTCGCAGCAGCCGCAGCGTCAGCAGCAGTGCGGAGCCGCCGAAGAGGACGGCGGTGATCAGCAGCCAGCGGGCGAGGAACACGTCCGCCGACAGCCCGGTACCGAGCCGGTAGCGCTGCTCCACCCTTCTGCTGATCAGCGGGAACCACACGAGAAGGAGCAGCCCGGAGAGGGCCGCCGGTACCCGCACGTACAACACCCACTCCCGGCGCCGGACCACGCCGAGCCCCCGTACGACCGCCCGGTCCGCGGCCGTGTACAAGGGCAGCAGCACGAGGTCGTGCAGCAGCGCCACCCCCACGAACCACAGCGCCACGCCGAACCAGTCGTCCGCGAGCAGCCGCACCCCGCGTAGGCGGCGAGCGCGAACGAGCAGGCGAGCAGCAGGAGTTGCAGGGGCTGCCGATCGGAACGCGTGGGAGCCGCCGAAGTCGTGGCCGAAACCGCGGAGGCATCACAGGTCTCCGAACGTCATCCGGGCCACCCACTTGGTGTTGAGCACACCGGGAGCGGCGGGCACGATGATCCGCGCCGGGTGGCCGTGGTCGAGGGACAGCTCCTCGCCGTTGACGTACAGGGCGAGCAGGGAACGCGGGTCGGCCACCTGGTTGGCGCGCAGGGCGGCTTCCCGGAAGGCGCCGCCGCGCTGGAGGGACTCGACGAACACGTCCGGCGGGTCGTCGTACCCGACGAGCGCCGCGAGGTCGCGCAGCCGCACCCCGCGCCACCACTGGTCCGAGGTCGACCAGCCCTCCACGCAGGCGATGGGCAACGCCGCGCTGTTCTGGGGAGCCGGAGCAGTTCGGCCCGGCTCAGGCGGACGGTGCCCGTACGTCCCGTGACGACGAGCCGCCACGCGTCCTCGCCCGTCTCCGCCGCGTCGATCCCGGCGTACGCGGCGGTCTTGTTGATCTGGAAGCCGTTCGGGCCGCTGCCGGGGTCGCCGCCGCCGCGCGGTGCGAGGAGGGCGGTGCGCCGCAGCGGGCCGTCGAAGTTCTGCCCCACCGTGGTGGCGAACAGCAGCAGCGAGCCGCCCCCGACGAACCACAGGGCGCCCCGCCGGGAGAAGGTCGGCTCGGCGGGGCGCGGGGACACCAGGTCGCCCTTCTCCTCCCGCGGGTGCCGCAGAGTGCGCAGCGCCACGGGCATCCTCAGCAGCACGTGGACGGCGAACGCGGCGAAGAACACCCACGCCCCGTAGAAGTGCAGCGTGTAGAAGGAGCCGGGGAAGATGTAGTCGAGCTGGATGTTGAGCACACCGGTCACGAACTGGAACAGCGCGCCGCCCACCAGGAGCAGCAGCGAGATCCGCTCCAGGGCGTGCGCGAGCGAGCGGGCCGGCGGCAGCGCGAACAGCCTCGGCACCACGGACCACAGCTTGGCGAGCAGGACGGGAATCAGGGTGATGCCGAGGGTGACGTGGACGCCCTGGTTGAGCCGGTACAGCCAGTGCGGGTCCGTCGGCCAGGCGAAGAGGTAGAAGCCGAGGATCCCCTTGTCCGGCGTCTTGTCGTTCACCGGCGACAGATCGGGGTTGTAGGCGGCGTACGAGACCAGGCCCGTCACGGACAGCACGGTGATGCCGGCGAGCAGGACGAGGCCCAGCACCGAGGTGAACCAGGGACCGCGCAGGGGCTGCGCCAGAAACCGGGCGAGGAGGGCAGCCGTGGGGCGTCGGGGTCGCGCATGTCCCGACGGTAGGCCGCCACCACCCCGCGAAAGGGTGAGCGCCCCTGGCGAAACGCTGACATGGGGCCCGGACGGCGGTCCGGGACCGGCCGGGCGGCCTAGCGTTCCGGTGTGATCCGCCCCCTGCCCTCCACCGCGCCCGGCACCGAGCACTCCGGCGTGCCGCGCGGCCCGAGCCCTGACGTGTACGCCGCCGGGGCCGCCGTGCTGCTCGTGACGGCGGCCGTGCTGGTCGGCCACCACATCCAGGGGACCAGCCGTACGCTGTTCGCCGACTGGCCCCCACTGCTGGCCTCCTGGGAACCCCACCTCGGCCCCGGCACTCCGGCGGCCGTCCTGGTGGCGGTCGCCACCGTGGCGTACGGCCCCGCCCTCGCGGCCCGTCTGCCCTGGCGGGCCCTGATTCCCCTGACGTGGGGCACGGCCATGGCGTGGACCTGGTCCCTCGCCCTGGTCGACGGCTGGCAGCGGGGCATCGCCGGCCGGCTCACCACCCGCCACGAGTACCTCCAGGTCATCGACCGCTTCCATGACATCCCGGCGGCGCTGCGGGGCTTCACCCGGCACATCCTGCTCGGCTCCCCGACCCCTGGCCCACCCACACCGCCGGCCACCCGCCCGGAGCCACGCTCACCTTCGTCCTGCTCGACCGGATCGGGCTGCGGGGCGGGGGCTGGGCCGGGGCGTGGTGCGTCACCGTCGGGGCGACGGCCTGCGTGGCCGTGCTGGTCACGGTCCGCGCCCTGGCGGACGAGGGACTCGCGCGAGGAGCGGCGCCCTTCCTCGTCCTGGCCCCGGCCGCCGTGTGGATGGGCACCTCGGCCGACGCGTACTTCGCGGCGGTGGCCGCGTGGGCGGTGGCGCTGCTCGCACTGGCGGTCACCGGACGGTCCCTGTGGTGGGCGGGGGCATCCGGGCTGCTGTTCGGCCTGGCCTGCTACCTGTCGTACGGCCTCACGCTCCTCGCGGTGATCGCGGCGGCGGTCCTCGTGCTCGGCCGGCACGGGATCCGGGGCGTCCCGCCCTGCTGGTGCCCCTGCTCGCCGGGCTGGCGGTGGTCCCGACGGCGTTCACGCTCGCCGGGTTCGACTGGTGGGAGGGATACCGTCTGCTGGTCACGCGCTACCACCAGGGCGCGGGCGGCATCCGCCCCTACGGCTACTGGGTGTGGGCCAACCTCGCCTGCACGGTCCTCGTCACGGGCCTGGCGACGGTGGCGGGCCTGCGGCGGACCGGTGCGGTGCTCGTCCGGCGCCGTCGCGGTGGCGCCGGCCGGGCAGCCGAGGCCCGTCTCGCACTCCTCGTGTCCGCCGCCCTCCTCGCCCTGCTGGTCGCCGACCTGTCCGGCATGAGCAAGGCGGAGACGGAACGCATCTGGCTGCCCTTCACGCTGTGGCTGCTTCCGGCATGCGCGTTCCTCACCCTCCCCGAGCTCTCGGCTCCGCCCGAACGGGGAAGACCCCGTCCGCGCTTGGCTCACCGCCCAGGCACTGCTCGCCCTGCTCCTCAACCACCTGCTGCTCACCGGGTGGTGACGGCTCCCGAGGACGCGGAAGCCCGCCCTGAACGCCGCCACCTGTCGAAATCGGCCAAGTCAACCTGTCGACCGGAGATCCTCGGCGAGCTCGGTCCGCTCGAAGCCGATGCAAGCGTCGTGCGCCACCGCGCGGCTCTGATCGACCCGAAGAGGCGCTCCGGCTCGGCGCCGAGGTAGGGGCAACGGTGGCCCTGCGCCGTTCTGCCGACAGGTCGCAACGTTGGCCAATCACACGGCCGCATCAGCGACTTGCCCTTCAATTCCTCGGCTCCTGACAGCACTCGACGGCATTGACTCGCCCATCGAGACTCCACCGACCTCAGCTGTAGCCTGTCCGCTCACCGTTGGCATGGATCAAGGAGCAGTGATGTTCGACCTCATCGTCATCGTGCACGTTCCCAAGGTCGAAGACGTCGCTCCAGTAGCTGACGCGCTGGCCCGGATGCGCCCGCTGTGCCTCGCCGAGGACGGCTGCGTCAGCTGGGAGGCGTACCAATCGCACGAGGATCCCGCACGGTTCGTCCTGGTCGAGCGCTGGACAACTCGGGCCCACTGGGAAGCCCACGACGCCGGAGAGGCCATTCAGAAGATCTACCTGCCCGAGATCATGCCGCGCGTTGAGCGTGAGGTGCACCCGAGCGCGCCCGTACGCCTCTGAGGCAAGTTCATCTCCCTCATGAGCCGTCGGCGTCCGAACCCTTGTGCCTCGGCGAGTTGGCGTCTGTCGGAGCGCATACTGCCCGAGCCGCTCAGGCGGGCCAGGCGTCGCACATCACGGCATCCACAGACCCGGGAACGGCGACCCCGCCACTCCGGCCTTCGTGGCCGGGGCGGGGCGGCTCGGGCAGGTCAGTGTGGGCAATGAACTGCGGGAACTCGTCGGCCTGTACGAGGTCGAGCCGGCGGCCGAGGAGGGCCCGGGGCAGTGCCCCGGGCCCCTGCGGCGGGGTCAGGGTGCCAGGGTGTAGAGGTTGAACTCCTCCCAGCCGGAGATCTCCGTGGAGCGGGCGCGCAGGGCGTACTGGAGGGAGCCGGTGTAGCCGTTCTCCATGGTGACGAACAGGCCGTTCAGGGTGGACTGGAGTGCCCAGCGGTCCAGGCCCTCGTGGTAGTAGAGGACGAACTGCTCCCAGCCGCCCACGCTGGTGGAGCGGGCGCGCAGTTCGTTCTTCCCGTTGCCGGTGAAGTTCTTCTCGACCGCCACATAGAGGTTGTTGGCCAGGGACTTCAGCGCGTACGTGTCGGTGGTCTCGTCCCACTCGAAGGCGAAGCCCTCCCAGGAGCCGGTGTACTGGGCGGCACGGGCCCTGAGTACGCCGGTGTCGGGGGCGGGGTACGTCTTCTCGGTCGAGACGAACTTGTTGTTGACGAGCGACTGCACGGCCAGCAGTTCGGGCTCCTCGGCCTGCGCGGAGACGTCCGCGACCGGGGCCTTCCGGGCGGCCGGTTCCCCTGCTATGTCGGCCAGTTCGGCGGCGTCGACCTTGTCCCACCCGGCCGGGACGGCCGGTGCGGCGCCCGCCGCGGGGGCGGTCCAGGCGGAGGCCGCCAGCAGTGCGCTGAGTGACAGAAGAACGGGGGTCATGCGTCTCACGGCTGTTCCTCACCCTTCATGGAACGGATTCCGGGCACGACGAGACGTGGGACCCGCCAAGGGTCTTCAGTTGATTCCCGCCCCGGGCAACTGCCGTCGGCGCCCCTCCCCGGGCACGTCGGCAGCGGCCGCGCCATGGGGCGCGGCGGGGCTCAGAGTAAGCGGCGGGACGGGAGTTCAAGGGGTGGTTCACCACGAGTTACGCAAGGGTTCACCGCCCTGCGCGAGGCGCGGGATGTCCGGCCGGAGGCCTTCGCGCGGGCGCGACGGTACCGCCCGCCACATTGTCCGTGGAAATCCCCGGAATTGTGCGCGATCCGTAACGGGTGGATCCCCCGGCGTCGGACCTCGTCCTGGCAGGTGGTCGCACGGTCACCGGGAACCGGGCGGGCAACTGAGCGAAGGCGGGGCGGACATGGCACGGCACAGCGGCGGGCGGGGCTGGTACGGGAAGATGGTCGGGGCGGCGCTCGGGGTGACCGTGCTCGCCGTCGGCGCCTCGGTGTGGACCGCGCAGGCCGACGCCGTGAACGGCTCGACGCCGAAGGCGTCCGCCCCGGCCGTTCCCGGCGGGGACGTCAAGCCGGTCGACGTCAGCATCGTGCACGCCTCCGACCAGGGGCCGCGCGGTGTCAACATCACCATCGACGACGGTCCCGCGCCCTCGTGGACCCCCAAGTGCTGGACCTGCTGCGGCAGTACGACGTGAAGGCCACGTTCTGCATGACCGGCCTGCAGGCCCAGGCGCACCCGGACCTCGTGAAGGACGTCGTCGCTGCCGGGCACCGGCTGTGCGACCACTCGGTGTCGCACGACACCGCCATGGACAAGAAGCCCGAGGCGTACCAGACCAAGGAGATCCTCGACGCCGAACGCATGATCACCGAGGCGTCCGGGGGCGTACGGCCGATGTACTACCGGGCACCGGGCGGCGCCTTCACCCCCACAGCCGTAAGATCGCCGCCTCCCGGGGCATGCGGCCGCTGGGCTGGAACGTGGACACCAAGGACTTCGAGCAGCCGGGCGCGGACGCCATCGTCGCCACGGTCCAGCGGGAGATCTCCAACGGGCCGACGATCCTCTTCCACGACGCGGGCGGCGACCGCGCCCAGACCGTCGACGCCCTGCGCGAGGTCCTTCCCTGGCTGAAGGAGCAGGGCTACTCGTTCGGCTTCCCGGTGCGCTGAGTTCTCCGGGCGGGGCCGGGGTCCCCTCGACCGCCGCACCGCCCGCGCCGCGGACCGGCGGCTGCGGCCGCCGGTCCGCCGTGCGGGGTCAGGCCGCCGGCCTGAGCGGGGTGGCCGGGGTCTCCGGGGCTGCGGCCACGACGCTCCGGGAGCGGGTCGGGATACCGAGGGTCGGGTTGGCCACGCCCCAGGCCGCGCCCTTGCAGACCAGTTCCTTGTAGAAGGCGGCGAAGCGTCCGGTCAGGGCCGCGTTGACGGCGCGGTCGTCGGCGGTGACGTACTGGATCAGGCCCTCCTTGCGGCCCAGTGAGACACACTGGTTGAAGTAGCGCAGCGGCGTGTGGGGATCTTGCCGCCGGTCAGCCGGGCGGCGACGGAGTCGGCGGCCTGCCAGGCGGTGGGGACACCGGACGCGCAGGACATCCGCAGGGGCTTGTCGCCGGGGCCCATGACCAGGGCGGCGTCGCCGATGGCGTACACGTCCGGGTGCGAGACCGAGCGCATGGTGTCGTCGACCACGATCTGTCCCGTGCCGGTGGTCTCCAGGGTGGTGGCCGCGGCGAGCGGGTGGACGGCGAAGCCGGCGGTCCACAGGGTGACGGCGGCCGGGAGGGTGCGGCCGTCGGCGGTGGTGACCCGGTCGGCCGCGACGGCGGTGACGGCGGTGTGCTCGTGCACGGTGATGCCGAGCCTTCCGGTGACCTTCCGTACGTGCCGGCGGCCCTTGGGGAGAGCCAGTCGCCGAGTTCGCCGCGGGCGGCGAGGGAGACGTCGAGGTCCGGGCGGGCCTCGGCGATCTCGGTCGCGGCCTCCAGGCCGGTGAGCCCGGCGCCGACCACGACCACGGGCTCCCCGGCGGCCAGAGAGGCGAGGCGTTCGCGCAGGCGGAGGGCGCCGGGGCGGCCGGTGATGTCGTGGGCGTGTTCGGCGGTACCGGGGACATCCTGGGTGTTCCAGCCGCTGCCGAGGGCGTACACGAGGGTGTCGTACGGCAGTTCCTGCGGTCCGTCGGCGTCGACGGTCACGGTCCTGCGGTCGGCGTCGACGCCCGTCACCTTCGCGATCCTGAGCTCCACACCGGTGCCCTCGAACATCTCGCCGAAGGGGCGGGGGTCAGCTCCTGGCCCACCGCCAGCTGGTGCATGCGGACGCGTTCCACGAAGTCGGGTTCGGCGTTGACCAGGGTGATGGCGACGTCCTCGGGGCGCAGCCGCCTGGCCAGCCGACCGGCGGCGATGGCTCCGGAGTATCCGGCTCCGAGGACGATGATGCGGTGCTGCATTTTCCTGCTCCTGTCGTCGGCTCTACGGCTGCTCTTCGGCGGGTCGCCCCTTGAACCGGGCGGCCCGCCGTTTCCTGACAGGAGCAGGATGTGACGTGAGTCACATGAGGGTCAGAAGGCGATGAGCAGGGGTTCTCCGTGGTCGTCGGCGGCCCACAGCCGGGTCGCGCGTTCCAGCTTGTCGGGGTTGGCCTGGCTGCGGATCGCGGTGATGCCGTCGGGGGTGATCGCGAAGCACATGATCCCGATGACCCGGCCGTCGAGGACCGCGACCAGGGCGGGGTCGCCGTTGGCGGTCGTGGCGTAGACACCGGGCGAGCCGCCCACCAGGGCCTGCTTGGCCCTGCCCGGCTTGAACAGGCCCTGCATGAACGTGGCGACCGCGAGCGCGCCCTCGAACGCCTTGGCGCGGGCCGGGACCTTCCCGCCGCCGTCGCCGACGGCGACCGCGTCCTGGGTGAGCAGCCGGACCAGCGGCTCCGTCTTGCCGCTGGTGGCGGCCGCGAGGAACTCGTCGACGACCCGCCGGGCGGCGGCCTCGTCGATCTCGGTACGCGCCTTGCCGTCCGCGACGTGCTTCCTCGCGCGGTGGAAGATCTGCTGGCTGGCGGCCTCGCTGAGGTCGAGGATCGCGGCGATCTCCCGGTGCGGACAGCCGAACGCCTCCCGCAGCACGTACACCGCCCGCTCGTTCGGGGAGAGCCGCTCCAGCAGGACGAGGACCGCGTACGACACCGACTCGCGCTGTTCGGCGGTGTCGGCGGGGCCGAGCATCCGGTCGCCGGCGAGCAGCGGCTCGGGAAGCCACGCACCCACATAGGTCTCGCGCCGGGCGCGGGCCGAGGCGAGCTGGTTGAGACACAGGTTCGTGAGCACCTTGGTCAGCCACGCCTCGGGCACCTCGATACGGCCGGTGTCGGCGGCCTGCCAGCGCAGGAACGTCTCCTGTACCGCGTCCTCGGCCTCGCTCGCGGAGCCGAGCATGCGGTAGCCGATGGCCTCCAGCCGCGGCCTGCAAGCCTCGAAACGGTCCACGTCCTCCGCGCTCAACGCCATGCACCGGATCGTAACTCCCGGGTGTGCGCGGGTGTCTTCGCGAGGGCGCCCGGTCCGGTGCCGTAAGGCGCCGGCACGGGCCGGCGCCCACGTCCGGTCAGCCGGCGGTGTCCTCGGCCAGGGTGTGGGCGACCAGGGCGTTGGCGTGGCCGTGGCCCAGGCCGTGCTCGGCCTTCAGCCAGGAGACGAGCTCCATGTGCCGGGTCAGCGGGGAGGAGCGGATCAGCTCCTTCCACTCGGCGACCGGGCGGCCGTACTTCTTCTCGATGGAGGGAAGTAGCTCGCCGGGCCCTTCACCGCGTCGTTCATGGGTGCTCCCGTTCCGTTGCTCGTCGGTGGGCGTTCGCGGATACGACCGGGGGTGGGGAGCGTTCTCATCGGCCGAGTGGTGTGTGGTGCGTCATATTCCCGAGGGCGTCGGCGTCATCGGACGCGACAAGCGCTTCGCCCTCTCAGGAGGTCAGGCCGATCTCCGCGCAGGCCGCCCGGTAGGCGGCGGTGCAGATGTCCTCGACGGTGTAGACGCCGTCCTGGACCACCGTGTCCTCGATGTTCTCCCGGGTCAGCGCGACCACCGGGACCAGCATCGCCGGGATGTCCTTCCGGGTCGGGCTGTCGACCACGTCACTGGCGAGCGCGTCGAACTGGATCGACCGGTCCCGCACCTTGGCCACCGCGAGGTCCGCGGCCCCCGTCGCCTCCAGCAGGAACGACTTGTACACGGTCATGTACTGGGTGCCCGCGACGACCCGCTGCACCCCGCCAGGTCGGCGTCCTGCCCGGTGACCGGCGGCAGGTCGGTGACACCCGCGTCCTGGAGCACGTCGATGACCGCGCCGGCCATGCCGTCGTTCGCCGAGTAGACGGCGGCGATGTCGGCGGTGCCGATCTCCTTCATCGCCTCGCGCATGTTCTCCGCGGCGACCTCGGGCAGCCACTTGCGGGTGTCGTACGACTTGGCGATGTCGACGTGGCCGTCCAGTTCGGCGAGCGCGCCCTCCCGGAACAGTGCCGTGTTCGGGTCGGTGGGCGCGCCGTTCATCATGACGACCTTGCTGTTCTCGGCGTTCTCGCCGAGCGCGTCCACGAGGGCGCGGCCCTGCACCTGGCCGACGAGTTCGTTGTCATGGGAGACGTACGCGTCGATCGGGCCCTGGGCGAGACGGTCGTAGGCGATGACGGGTATGCCGGCCTTCTTCGCCCTCTCCACGTCCGGTGCGACGGCCGCGGAGTCCACCGCGGCCACCACGATCACGTCGACGCCGTCGGCGATCAGCTTGCCGAACTGCTCGCTCTGCTTCTCCTTGCTGCCCTCGGCGTTGGCGTAGACGACCTTGCCCTTCTTGTCGGTGAGGGAGGAGACGCGGTGCCTGATGAGGGGGTGGTCGAACTGCTCGAAGCGTGCCGTGGCCGTGTCCGGCAGCAGCAGGCCCACGGTGATGTCGTCGCTCCTGCCCGGTGACGCGGACGCGTCGTCGCCGCCGGAGCCGGCCCCGCACGCGGTGAGCGTCAGGGCGGACAGGGCGGCGGTGAGGAGGACGGCGGAGCGGCGCACGACGGCGGACGCGATGCGGGGGTGGTACGGGGGTTCACGTGGGGGCCTTCCGGAGGAGTGCAGCGTGGCGTCCCCGTGACTGTGTCCGTTGTGCGGTGGTGCGGCATGCGTGCTCACGGCCTTCTCGCGAGGCGTGCGGAGAATGTGCGCAGGAGCGGCACACGGACTGCACACAGTGGGTCGCGGGCGTCGTTAGCGTGGCTGTTTGTTCCCTGTTCCGGACCGGCCGACCCCTCGGCGGGCGTCGGTACGTCAACTCAGGAAGACGGCGGATGGACTACTGCTCCACATGTCGGCGGCATCTGAACGGCGCCCTGGTCTGTCCGGGCTGCGGCGCCTACGCCCCCGACATCGCGCCCAGCGTCATCGGCGGTCACACCGTCCCCGGTACGGCGACGGCCGCCACGGCGTCCGAGGCCGGCGTCCGTCCTCCCGACCCGCGCCCCGACGGCATGGGCGACATGGACGACATGGATGACATACCCGAGCCGGCCGCGATGGCCACGGTGGCCACGGGTACGGGCCGGGCGGCGCGGCGACGGCAGGTGATCCGCTGGAAGAAGACGCAGCGGCGTGCCCTGGTCGCCACCGCCGTGGCCCTGGTGGGCGGCGGGCTGACGCTCGCCTCCATGGACCGGGGCGGCGGGGACCGCGCCCAGGCCGCCGGCGCGCCCGACCTCGGCGGCATGGGCGGGGGCAAGGACCTGGCGGACCAGTACGACGACCTGGACGACGTGCCGAGCGCCTCCCGGAGCGGACGGAGCGGGCGCCCGCGGACGGTGACCGGCGAGCCGCCGGAGCCGCCCCGGCGCCCGGCACCCTTCGGACAGCCGCACGGAGAGCGCGGCCGTCGCGGACACGGCGGTGCCCGACCGGGCGTCCCCGCGACGGACGGCGTCCCCGGACCCCGGCTCCCGCGCGGGAGCGGGTACGGACAGCGAGTCCGCGTCCCGGGAGAGCGGCGAATCCGGTACGGCCACCCCGCCCGCGTCAGCGCCCCGGCCACCGGCGACGACGGCGGCGGCGCGGATCAGGGGCAGGCGACTCCGTCCGCCCCCGCCACCACCGCGCCCGACCCCCAGCTCTGTCTCCTGGTGATCTGCCTGGGCTGACCGTGCCCGTCGGACGAGGGCCGCCAGCGTGCGGCGGGTCGCCTCGGCGACCAGGGCGTCGGCGTCGGGCGCGTCGCGGTCGGGGTGTTCGGTCAGTACGGCGATCACCATCGGGGCCTCGCGCGGCGGCCACAGTACGGCGATGTCGTGGGCGCGGCCCCAGTCGCCGGTGCCGGTCCTGTCGCCCACCTTCCAGTCGCGGGGCACCGCGGCCCGGACGCGCCGGCCGCCGGTGGTGCTGCCGGCCCGCCAGTGCGTCAGCAGGGCGCGTCTCGCGGCGGGCAGGGCGTCGCCGAGGGCCGGGGCGCGGTAGTCGGCGGCGACGGCCCGGGGGATCGTGGTGTCGCGCGGGTCCCCGAGGTCAGGACTCGGGTACGGCGGACAGCAGGGAGGCGATCACCGGTCCCGCCGAACCGCCCCCGGTGACGCCCTCCTCGACCACGCAGGCCACGGCGACATTGCCCCGGTAAGCGACCAGCCAGCCGTTGTTGTCCTGCTCGTCGGAGACCTCGGCGGTGCCGGTCTTGGCGCCGATGTCGCCGGGCAGCCCGGCCAGTACGCGGGCCGTGCCCTCGGTGACGGTCGCCCGCATGAGCGTGCGCAGCTGGGTCACCACCTCCGGCGGCAGCGGGACCGTGGTGGTCTCGTTCTCGGTGCCGCCGACGAGCGAGGGCTGGTGGAAGGTGCCGGACACGGCCGTCGCCGTCACCGACGCCATGATCAGCGGGTTGGCCTGGACGCGGCCCTGCCCGATCATCGACGCGGCCTTCTCCGTCGCGTCGCGCGGCACCGGCACGGAACCGTCGTAGGAGGGGACGCCCACGTGCCAGGTCTGGCCGACGCCGAAGTGCTTCTTCGCCACCTCCCCGAGTTCGCCGTCGCCGAGCCTGCCGCGCAGGCTGATGAACGCGGTGTTGCAGGACTCGGTGAAGTCCTTGCGGAAGGTGGCGCCCGGGTGTTCGGAGGTCTCCACGTTCTGGAACCGTTTGCCGACGGTGAGGTACTGCGGGCAGTCCACCACGTCGTCCGGGGCGACCGCGCCCTTCAGCAGCAGGGCGGCGCTGGTGACGATCTTCCAGGTGGAGCCGGGTGCGTAGGTGCCGGAGACGGCGCGGTTGAAGCCGGTGGCGGGCGAGTTGGCCACGGCGAGAATCTCGCCGTCGTCGATGCGCAGGGCGACGAGCGAGGCGTTCTTGCCGTCGGCCTCCCCGAGGGCGCGTTCGGCGGCGGCCTGCCAGTCGGCGTCGAGGGTGGTGCGCACGGGGCCCTCGTCCTTCAGGGTGTCGTCGCCGCCGAACGACGCCTCCGTACGCTCCACCTTCCCGGTGGCGCGGTCGACGAGCTGCACCGAGCCGCGCGCCCCGCCGCCGTCCGGACCGCCCGCGAGCTGTGCGAGGACCGGGGCGAGCGACGGGTGGGTGGTGCCGGAGAGGGTTTCGCCGTCGCGGTCGGTGGCCTCGGCCGACGCGGTCTCCTCGCGTTCGAGGCGGAACTTCTCCGTGTCGCTGAGCCGGGGTGGACCAGCGACAGCTTCCACTCCACCTTCCATGTGCCGTCGTCCGCCCGCCGCAGCGGCAGCTTCGAGGTGTACGTCCAGACACCCAGGCCGGTGACGGGCATCCGCGCGGTGAAGGGCACGGTGACCGTGCCGTCGCCGGTGTCCTTCGGTGTCCCGGCGGTGAGCTCCGGCTTCTCGATGTCGAGGCCGGCGGTGAACCCCTGCAGCACCTCCTCGGCGCGGTCGGGTCCCGTCGTACGGGCCGCGGCCTCGGGCAGGCGTCCGGCGGACCAGTCGGTGAGGAAGGCGTGGGCCTCTTCCACCGCCTCGGGATCGGGGCCGCTTCTGCTCGAGAAGGGCCGAGGCCGGCCGCGCAGGCCCCGCCGGCGGCGACCGCGGCCACCACCGCGACGGCGGTGAACACCTTCACCGTTCTGCGCGAGCGGCGACGGCCGGGGCCGGTCTGTGGAAAGTCGACGTGGGAACTCATGCGGTCGACCACAGCAGCGGAAAGGGCCGTACGTCCAAGTCCGCTATCAATCTTGGATCGGTCAACACTCGATATGACTACTGGTCGTGGGCCTGGTGCGGCACCTGGAGTGCTTCGTGGCTGTTGCAGAAGAGTCACACTTCGGCCGTGCCGCTGGCCTGTCCGGGGATGGCTCAGCCGACGCTGTCGCAGCGGCTGGAACGGGAGCTGGGGGTCGGCCGTTCGAGCGGACCAGCCGAAGACCGGCGGTCTGCCGACGCTGCGCGACGAGGCCGGCGCCGTCGGGTATCCGGACGGGGGCCGCTACGCCGTCGCCGTGTTCACCCGGACCGCGCACACCGCCGCCACCCGCCCGGCGGCCGACGCGGTGCTCGGCACGGTGATCGGCACGCTGATCGGCACAGTGAGTCGGCACGGCCGCACGGATCGCGGTGGACGCGCTGCGGGCGAAAGCATTGCGATCACGTTGATGCCGTGTGAAATGCGGGGAGCCGCGGGGGCAGTGCGGGAGGCAGGGAATTGGCCGGGATAAACGGAGCAGGGCCCCGCACCGAAGTGCGGGGCCCTGCTCTCAAACCCTGCGTACAGGTCAGGCGGGAACGATGTTCTCCGCCTGCGGGCCCTTCTGGCCCTGGGTGACGTCGAAGCTCACCTTCTGGCCTTCCTGAAGCTCACGGAAGCCCGAGGTGGCGATGTTCGAGTAGTGGGCGAAGACGTCAGCGCCGCCGCCGTCCTGCTCGATGAAGCCGAAGCCCTTTTCCGAGTTGAACCACTTCACCGTACCGGTGGCCATATCAATTCTCCTGAGACAGTGCTGGGACTCGCACTTTACGAATCCCTTCATCGTCGCGATGATCACCTGCCCGGAGACCCGGTAGCAAACTGGCAACCACAACTGCAACTGGCGTCAGCCTAGCACGGAAATAGCCACCGGCAAGCGAGGAAAATCACTGGAATAACACCCGGACAGCGTGTTTAGGGAAAGAGATTTTCCGCAGCGGTTGCGGAATTTCTGTTCCGGCGGGGGCAGGTTTTCACCGGGGTCCATGCCCCGCCCCCGCGCTCCTGCCGCGCAGCTCCTCATTGACGCGTTCGGCCTGCTCCAGTTGGTCCTCGAGGCTGATGATGCGGCACGCGGCGTCGACGGGGGTGCCCTGGTCGACCAGCTCGCGGGCCCGGGCGGCCAGCCGGAGCTGGTGGCGCGAGTAGCGGCGGTGGCCGCCGTCCGAGCGCGTCGGGGTGATCAGCCGCGCCTCGCCCAGGGCGCGGAGGAAAGCGGGTGTGGCTCCGACCAGTTCCGCGGCCCTGCCCATGGTGTAGGCCGGGAAATGGTCGTCGTCGAGCCGGTCCGCGACGGGGAGCCGGTCCTGGTCCGGCTGCCGGCCGTCGACGTACGGCTGACTTTCGGAGGGCATACGCACCTTTCCGCGGACCACAGTGGACACGGTCCGCCACGGGGGACGGGTTCCCCACGGAGGAACTCTAGTCGGCCCGATGGAATAACTGTCGCGGCCACGGCAGATGTCCTGGGAGCCCGCGACGGCACACCCCATGAGCGCACGGACCGCCCTGCCCGCGCCCGCCACCGCTTCTCGCGGATTCTGGCGCCCTAGGCCGTCCGGGTGCGGTGGGGGCCCATCGCGGCGAGGACGCCGTCGAGCTCGGACTCCGTGAGCGCGGCGCCGGGGAGGGGTCCGCGGCGGGGGTCGCGCGAAGGCCGTCGAGGAACAGGGCGAGGGGACGCCGCCAGGCGTCCGGAGTGGTGGCCGCGGTGAGGGAGGGACGGCGCGGCCGAGCGCGGCGAGGGCGAACAGCAGGTCCTCGGCGGTGACGTCGGCACGTACGGTGCCCTCCGCGCGGGCCCGGTCCAGCAGCAGTTCCACCGTCCGGCGGTTGTGGGCGTGCACCGAGCGCAGGACCTCGACGTCCGGCAGCCGGGTGGTCATCAGGTCGTTGGTGCCGCGGTCGGCGGCCAGGGTGGTGAAGACGGCCCCGAGGTAGTCGCGCAGCCCCGTCCAGGCGTGCGGGGCGGACCTGGCCCGTTCGCCGGCCGCCATGGTGTCCGTCAACTGGTCATGGAAGACCGCGTCGACGAGGGCGGCGCGGGTGGGGAAGTGCCGGTAGAGCGTGGCGTTGCCCACGCCGGCCCGGCGGGCGATGACGTCCAGCGGCGCGTCGAGCCCCTGCTCGCCGAAGACCGCGTGCGCCGCCTCCACCAGCAGGTCCCGGTTGCGCCGGGCGTCCCGCCGCTGCCGGGGTGCGGGCGCCTGATCATCGACGGGCATCGGTTCCTCGTCCTCCGTCCGGGCGAAACGGGGATCGCTCCCCGACCGAATGCTATCGTCGGGCCACGAAACGGGGAGCAGTCCCCATTTGCTGTCCCGGCAGAGAGGACGCCGACGTGCGAGCACCCACCCTCGATGAACTGGCCCCCCACGGTCACGACCCGGCGCACGACCCCTACTCCGTCCTCGCGGAACTGCGGAGAAAGGGCCCGGTGCACCGCGTCCACGTCCCGGGCAGCGGCGACGCCTGGCTGGTGGTGACGCGCGAGGGGGTGCGCGCCGCGCTCACCGACCCCCGGCTGCGCAACGACATCCGGCACTCCGCGACCTGGGAGACCGACGGCGGCCACGCGGTCGGCCGGAACATGCTGCAGAGCGACCCGCCGCACCACACCCGGCTGCGGAACCTGGTGGCGGGCCATTTCACACCGGGCCGGATCGCCGCGCTGCGGCCGGGCATCGAGGCGGTGGCAGGCGACCTGCTGGCGCGTCTGCCCCGGCCGGGCACCGCCGACCTGGTGAGCGGGTACGCGTCACCGCTGCCGGTGACGGTGATCTGCGACCTCCTCGGCGTACCCGAGACGGACCGGGCGGACTTCCACACCTGGTCGAACGAACTGGTCACGCCCACCGACGAGGCGACCGCCGCCGCCTCCTCCGCCGCACTGGCCGGCTACCTCACCGGCCTGATCGCCGAGAAGGCCCGCACCCCCGACGGCGCCCTGCTCGCGGACCTGGCCACGGACACCCGGACGGACGCCGGGGAACTCCTCGGCATGGCCTTCCTCCTGCTGGTGGCAGGCCACGAGACGACGGTCGATCTGATCTCCGCGACCGTGCACAGCCTGCTGACCCACCCGGACCAGCTCGCCCTGCTGCGCGCCGACCCGGCACTGACCGGCGCCGCGATCGAGGAGTCCCTGCGCTTCAACTCCCCGTTCACTCGGGCGCGTTCCGCTTCGCGGCCGAGCCGCTGGAGCTGGCCGGAACCCGGGTGGCGGCCGGTGACGCGGTCCTCGTCTCCCTGGCCGCGGCCTCCCGCGACCCGCTCGCCTTCCCCGACCCGGACCGCTTCGACCTCACCCGCCGCCCCAAGGGGCATCTGGCCTTCGGTCACGGCATCCACCACTGCCTGGGCGCCCCGCTGGCCCGCACGGAGGCCGCCGTCGCCCTCCGCCTCCTCCTGGACCGCCATCCCGGCCTGGCACTCGCCGCCGATCCCGCCACCCTCACCTGGCGCACGAGCACCCTCCTGCGCGGGCTCACCGCACTCCCGGTCGAACTGGGCTGAGCGGTGCGCGGCCGGGGAGACGGGAAGGCCGGGGAGACGGGGAGACGGGAAGGCCGGGGAGACGGGGAGACGGGAAGGCCGGGGAGACGGGGAGACGGGAAGGCCGGGGCGGGCCCCGAGCTGCACACGTGGGGACGCGACGGCCCGTCCCGGCCTTCCCTCCGGGCGCAATCTTCCATGTCACGGGGCCGGCCGCCCGCCGGGAAGGCCACCCGCGTGACCGAGTCGGGCATTCCGGGCGCTTTATCCTATTTCGTCATCCATACTCGGAAGCATGAACACGGCAACGTATGTGGTTCTGGCAGCGGACACGCACAAGTGGGCCGTCTTCGGCGCCTTCCTCGGCGGGCTGGTCGTAGCGGGCCTGCTGGTCTGGGCCGTGCGGGTCGGGATGCGCTACATGGACCAGGAGGAACCCCGGCCGAAGGCCGAGGAGCAGCCACACCTCCCGGCCGGCGGCGCGGTGCACGAGATGCGCGAGATACGGGAGCCGGACGAGATGCCGGACATGTCGAAGTCGGGCTCCCGGCTCATGCCCTACGAGCTCCATCACTCCGCGACGAGGACGGGCAAGGACCAGAAACGCAGGCGTTGGCTGCCCGGCTCCAGCGGAGCCTTCGGCAGCGGCGGACCCGGTCACGTGTGACCGGGTGAGCGGATGACGTCACCGGCCCGGGGCGGCGGCCTCGCCCACGGAACCGGTGACGTCACCGGGCCGTCGGGACGGCCTCCCCGACGGTGATCTGGATCTGCTCGCTGGACGCGCTCACCCCGTTCAGGGCGGCGGTGGCCTGGAGCACCCGGTCGTCCGCCACGGCGGGCGGGCAGGGGCCGGCCAGGATTCCGGCCGCCGTCAGCGCGGCGGCCGCCACTGTCCTGCTGGACCTGTTCATCGTCGGCGGGCTCCCTGTACGGCGGTCGCGGGCACCCCGGCACCGATTCTGCCGGGGTGCCCGCGCGGGCCGCCCGTACTGGACGGCCGTACGGGTGCGGCTCGCGCTGGACGGCCGTACGGGTCTTCTTCCGCGCGAGCCGCGGGGAGCCGTGAATCCGGGCCGCCCCGGCGCCGGGGGCGGCCCGTGGCCTCAGGGGCCGAGCCAGACAGTGGTGTCCGGGCCCAGGCGGCCGTCCTCCAAGGGGGCGCTGGTGAGCAGGAGTTCGCCCGCCGGGAGGGGGACCGGTTCGGCGGACAGGTTGGTCACGCAGCGCCAGCCGTCGCCGCGGTCGAACCGCAGGACCCCTCGGGGTGTCCTCCGCCCAGGTCAGCGTCTCGCCGTCGATCAGTTTGCGGCGGGTGCGCAGGGCGGTGCGGTACAGCTCCAGGGTCGAGCCCTCCACCCCGTCCTGCGCCTCGACGGCGTACGCCGCGAAGGACGGCGGCTGCGGCAGCCAGGCGCCGGCCGCCCCGAAGCCGTACGACGGGCCGGTCGTCGTCCACGGCAGCGGCACCCGGCAGCCGTCGCGGCCCTTGCGGACGCGCCCCGTCTGTTCCCAGATCGGGTCCTGGAGAACCTCGGTGGGCAGGTCGGCGACCTCGGGCAGGCCCAGTTCCTCCCCTGGTAGAGGTAGGCCGAGCCGGGCAGTGCCAGCATCAGCAGGGTGGCGGCGCGGGCCCGGCGCAGTCCGGCGTCCCGGTCGACGGAAGGGGCGTGGCCGCCGGACAGCAGCCACGCGTTGTCGTCCGTGCCCGGTGGCAGCACCAGCCGGGAGGCGTGCCGTACGACGTCGTGGTTGGAGAGCACCCAGGTCGCCGAGGCGCCCGCGGTGTGCGCGGTCTCCAGCGATTCCGTGATGACCTGGCGCAGCTCCCGCGCGTCCCATCCGGCCTGGAGGTACTCGAAGTTGAAGGCCTGGCCGAGTTCGTCCGGGCGGGCGTACAGGGCGCGGCGGGCACCGGGGACCCAGGCTTCGGCGACGGCCGTCCGGGGCGGCGAGTAGGCGTCGAGGATCTTGCGCCAGTCACGGTAGATCTCGTGCACCTCGTCCCGGTCGTAGAGGGTGGGTGCCCGGCGCGAAGTGGGTGAGCGCGGCCTCGCCGCTCAGTTCGGGGAGCCGAGGTCGCGCAGCGGCTCGTCGAGGTCCTTGGCGAGGGCGTGGGCGACGTCCACGCGGAAGCCGTCGACGCCCCGGTCGGACCAGAAGCGCAGGGTGGTGCGGGCGTCGGCGCGCACGTCCGGGTGGCCCCAGTTGAGGTCGGGCTGCTCGGCGGCGAACAGGTGCAGGTACCACTGCCCGTCCGGCACCCGCTGCCAGGCGCTGCCGCCGAACACGGACTGCCAGTCGGTGGGCGGCAGTTCGCCCCGTTCCCCTTGCCGTCGCGGAAGACGTAGCGGGCGCGGGCCGGGGAGCCGGGCCCGGCGCGCAGCGCCTCCTGGAACCAGACGTGCTGGTGGGAGGTGTGGTTGGGGACGATGTCGACGATCACCTTGAGGCCGAGCCGGTGGGCCTCGGCGACGAGCACGTCGAAGTCGTCGAGCGTGCCGAGGCGCGGGTCGACGCCGCGCGGGTCGGCGACGTCGTAGCCGCCGTCGGCGAGTTCGGACAGGTAGAACGGGCTCAGCCACAGGGCGTCGACGCCGAGGGCGGCGAGGTGGGTGAGGCGCCGGGTGATGCCGCGCAGATCACCGAGCCCGTCGCCGTCGGCGTCGGCGAAACTGCGCGGATAGACCTGGTAGACGACGGCCTGGCGCCACCAGTCGGGGCTCCGGGAGGAGAAGTCGGGCGTGGCGTCGGGGGCGGGGTGCGGCGGCCTGGCGTCGGGCGGGGTGCTGCGGTCGGTCACGCGATCTCCTCTGGGTGTGTGCGGGTACCGGAGAGAATCTGTCCACATCACCCTAAAAACGAACACACCGGCGACGTGGAGACATTCCCTGCGGGTGTGGCTTATAACACTTTCGCGTTGTTTGTCCGCGCGGGAGTACGCCGGAGCACGCCCGGATTCGGGCGGCGAGCGGGCATGCCGTATGCCGGGGACGGTGACGAGGGCCGCGAGCCGTTCCCGGGGGCGTGGGTGGCTCACCCGGACGGCTCGCCGCGCTGGTGGGACGGGCGCCGGGGTGGTGCCGTGGGAGCACGTCCCGCTCGTGGACGGCCCGGTTCCCCCTGGAGGCACCCCGATGACGCATGCCCCGGCCGCCGCCCGCGCCCTTCTCGCCTCGGCACTGTCGGTGACGGCCCTGCTGACCACGGCGGGGTGCATGGCGGGCGACCGGAACGTGCCGCGCGCGCTGCCCGCGGCGGTGTCCGAACCCCGGCCGCCCCCACTCCCGCGGCCCCGTCCGCCGCCTCGCCCGCCGCACAGCAGCCCTCGCCCGGACCGTCCGCGCTGAACGAGGACCAGCTACGGGCGGCGCTGGTCACGGAGACGGACCTGGGGGAGCCGTGGATGGCGAGCCGGGGCGCGGCGACCTGGCGGGACGGGATGCTCAAGGCGAAGACGGACGGCACCGACTGCAGCCGGCTGCTGGACACCCTGTACACGGAGGAGCTGTTCGGCCCGCCGGCCGGACCGACCGCCACGGCCACCCTCGACGACGCCTACAACGACTCCCAGCTCCGCTACCAGGTCGCCGCGCACCCGCCGGCCGACGCGGACCGAGCGCTGGCGTGGGTGACGGGACTGCCGGAGAAGTGCGGACGGTTCGAGGCGACGCCCTCCGGGGCGGTGCCCAGGTCGTCGAGGTCACGGAACTGCCGCTCCCGGAGGCGGGCGACGCACGCGCGGGACTGCGGCTGACGATGACCGGCAAGGCGTCCGACGGCGTACCGACCCGGCTGACCGTCAACCTCGCGGCGATCCGCGTGGGCGAGGAGACCATCACTCTCACCAACGGCGGCCTCGGCGCGGTCCTCCCGGAGGTGACCCAGGCCATGTCCCAGCTCGGCGCGGACCGCCTGCGCGAGATCGGCCGCCAGGGGCGGGTGCGGGTCTGAGCGGGGACGGGGGCGGGTGCGGGTCTGAGCGGGGACGGGGGCGGGTGCGGGTCTGAGCAGGGGCGGGGGCGGGGGCAAATGGGGCGACGGGGCCCGGGGTCTGCGTGGAGGCCGGCCGGCGGGCAGGCACCGGTCCGCACGCAGGCCGGCCGGCACGGCACGCGTGCACCGGCCGGAACGGCGAGCTGTCGGCACGGCCGGGACAGGCGTCGGCGGGAGGCGGTCGATGCGGGGCACGGGGCGCGGGGCTGAGCCGCAGGCAGGCGACGCGTGCGGGCCGGGGCGGAACGGAACGGTCTGATGAGGCGGGCGACGCCCGCAGAATCAGGGAGCGTCGAAGCGGCGGCCGCGGCTGATCACGTCCAGGGCGACCTCCAGTGCGGTGCGGTCGTGGGCGAAGGCGTCGGCGCGGAGGCGGGCCAGGGCCTCGTCGGCGCCGATGTTCAGCTGGGCCATGATCATGCCGACGGCCTGGTGGACGCGGTCGTGGTCGGCTGCGAGTCCGCCGAGCCAGGGTTCGTCGCCGTCCCGGAGGGCGTACGGCAGGTCCATCAGCGCCACCGTCATGACCCCGGCGACGAGCCGGGCGATCCGCAAGTGGCGATCGGTGAGCCGGCCGGGGTATCGCGGTAGAGGTCGAGGGTGCCGACGCAGACCGTGCCACTGCCCAGGGGAGCGCGAACACCGCGCGCACGCCGGCGCCGAGCGCCTGCTGGGCGAAGACGGGCCAGCGGCCGGCGCAGTCGGCGGCGGCGAGGTCGGGCGCGAGGACGGGCTCACCGGCCTCCAGGACATGGCAACAGGGCCCGTCCCCCAGGGTCGCCTGGAGCTGGGCGAGACGCGCCGCGCCCGGACCGGAGGCGCCGAGCTGGACGGGCATGCCGTCGCCGCGCAGCGACACGCTCGCCCCGTTCACCGGCAGCAGTTCGACGGCCACCGCGCACAGCCGCGCCGGTACGGCGGCCGGCTCCGCGCCCCGCAGCCCGGCGAGGACCGCGCCGATCACCCGCGCGTCCGCCCGGCCGCCGGCGCCCCGGCCCGGCTCGCCCCCAGGGTCGTCCCTGGGCCGCACGGCCACCGCCTCCTCGCCCGTCGCCGGCCGATGAGTGCCCCGGTTTCCCACCCGGCCCGGCATCGAAACCCGGTCCTCACCGAACCGCGTACCACCCGGCTGCGGATGCCCCGGCCCCGGCGGGCAGCCGCCGCCCGGATCGCGACGTACGGTTCAGACCGGCGGCTGTGCCGGTGCCGGGCCCAGGGTGGTCGTACCGGGGGCAGTGCGGTGGCCCAGGCCGGTGCGGTAGGCGTCGAGGGCCGCCTCCACGCGGCCGGTGCGGCGCAGCAGGTCGCCGAGGAGGCGGCACAGATCGGCCAGGTCACCCGCGGCGCCCGCGCGCTCCAGCAGGCTCATCGCGCGTACGTAGTGCTCCTCGGCCCGCTCGGCCTCGCGGGCGTCCTCGGCGATGATGCCGAGCAGCCGGTGCGCGGCTGCCGCGTGCACCGCGCCCCGCTCGGGGAGAGTCCGCCGAGGACGTCCTCCAGCAGGGCCGCCGCCTCCTCGGAACTGCCGCGCCGGTGCAGTACGTCGGCCAGTTCGACGGTCACCTGACTGCTGTAGAGGGACGCCCGTTTGGCCGCCAGCATCCGCAGCGCCTCGCGCATCTCCGTCTCGGCGTGCTCCAGTTCACCGTTCTGCGCGTACACGTACCCGCGCATCCAGTGGCAGTTGGCCAGCTCGGTACGGAGCTGCAGCCCCGGTACAGTTCCGCCGCCTTGGCCAGTGAGGCGTCCGCCTCGGCGAGGCGGCCCTCGGCGAGCAGGGTGCGGGCCACCGACCGGTGCATCCGCGCCACCAGCGCGGGATCGCCGGACTGCGGGGCGAGCGCCAGGGCGAACTCCGCCGCCTGCGCGGCACGCGCGTGCGCGCCCATGTCCATGTACGGGCCGATCGCGCTGGCGTACAGCAGCAGCAGCGCGTCCGGGTCGTGCAGACCGCCCCGGTTCAGTTCGTCGATGGTGGACTCGAGGAGGTAGACCGCGTACCGCAGTTCGCCCGCGAGATAGTGCGCGACGGCCCGTCCGCGCAGCGCCGGCACCCGCGCGGGCAGCGGCGCCTCGGCGAGCCGCGCCTCGGCCCGCTCGAAGTACTCGCGCCCCTCGACGAGTTCGCCGGTCTCCAGCGCGCACTCCCCGAGCCCGAGCAGCGCGGCGGCCTGCTCCTCGGTCAGCCCCTGCGCCTGCGCCTCGGCGAGCAGCCCGGCGTACTGCGCGACCGCGGCCTCCGTCTCACCGACGGCGAGGGTGCGCTGCGCCTCGGTCAGCCGCAGATGCAGTTCGGTCACGAGCCGGGCGGAACGTCCGGTGGCCAGTTCGTCGAACGCGACTCCCAGACGGTCCGCGAGATGCCGTAAGGCGTCGTCGGAGGGGCGCACGCGACCGGCCTCCAGGGTGGATATGTACGCGGGCGTGTACACCGGCTCGGCAAGCTGTCTCTGGGTCAGCCCGCGCTCCACCCGCAACTGCTGCACCCGCCGCCCGATGGTCCCCGGCTCGTCCCGCTCCCCCATGCCAACTCCCCTGTGCCCCTTGCCGTTCGTGACCGACAGCCCCTAGGTTAAACCGCGGATTAAACGTGCTTAACCCATCGCTGTTGCGAGGTCGCCGTGCAGGAACCCACACGCACCACCGAGCGTTACGCCCGTGGCCTGGCCGCGGCCGTCGCCGCGGTCGCGGCGCTGGTCCTGGCCGCCAACGCGACCCCGGCCAAGGCCGACGACCCCGCGCCGGACCGGCGGCACACGGCACCGGCGGAAGCGGCGGTCCGTTAGGGCCTGTCCGGCGGATCATGCCGGGCAGGCTCCGGGGCCGGTCGGCCCGGATCCCGGGGACATCTAACCCTGCGTCTGCAACTGGCGCAGTTGTTCGCGCACATGGTCGAGGGCACCCTCGCGCCGCCCCGGCACCCGGCCGCGCAACTCGGCGAGCACGGCGCCCAGTTCACGGGCGCGTACGGGGTCGCCGATCCGGCCCCACTGATGGTGCGCGCGGTCCACGGCCGATTCGACGGCGGGCGCGTCCGCCGGCTGCCCCGCGGTCAGCCGTGTGGTGGCCACCGCCAGCCAGGAACGGCAGCTACGGGCCGCGTCCCCGGCCAGCATCGCCAGGTCCGCCCGGACCTCCGTCCAGTGCAGCACTTCCTCGGAGGCGGGCCCGTGCGCCAGCCCGGCCGCCTGTTCCAGCCGGGCGGCGAGCGCGTCGGCGTCGCCGTGCCGCCCCGACCGTACGGCGGCGGTGACGGCCGCGTGCGGATCGCCCGGCAGCGGCCCGCGCTGCGCCAGCGGCAGGTCCGTGCCCGCGCTCTCCGGCGCGATCCGGGTCAGCGCCTGCTGGTGCAGTTCCTCGTCCGGGGACGCCGGCCGCTGCGCAGGATCGTCGCGACCGCCTTCATGTACGCCGGTGCCGCGACCCCGCGCCGGGACGGCGGCCGTGCGACCCGGCCGTAGACGGTGTTGTCCCGGCCGCAGTCCAGCGGGGACGGGCCCGGCGGGCGCGGCGCGCACAGCCACTGCCAGGTCTCCGCGTCGGCGTGCAGATCGAGGAAGAGCGTCGTGGCGCCCGCCGGCCGCAGCCGCAGCTCCTCCCGGAACCACTGCCAGGGCAGTGCCGTGTACCGCACCGTCGACGGGGTCGTCCGGGCCAGCGCCAGATGCGGCAGGCGCTGCCTGCGGTCGAGCTGGAGCTGCCCGGCGACGTACACGGTCAGCGGTCCCGGCGCGGCGGCGGCGGCCCGCAGCCGGGTCAGTACGGCCTGCGGCTCCAGCGGGTCGGCGAGTTCGACCACGTTCGCGGTGTCCGTTCCGGACAGCACGGCGGGCGGCACCGCCGCGAGGACCGGGAGCACGGAGGCCGCGTCCACGAGCCGCCCCCGGCCCAGCGGCGCGGCCGCCACCAGCAGCACGGTTCCGGGCATGGTCGCCTCCCCTGTCGATCACCTACCGCAGCACGGTAACCGCTGCGGCCGCGCAGGGTGGTGTCAGTGGCGTGAACGTCCCCTTCGGGGCCCGCGTCCCGAGACCCGCGGGCGCGTCGCACGGCGAAGGCGGTGGTGTCGTCGGCCAGATGCCCCCGGCTGTGCCGCAGCGTCCCGTCCCGTACGGCGGCGACCAGCCTGCCCGGTGCCACGACCCGCGGATCGGCGGCCACCGCCCGGATCAGGTCCTCGGCGAGCCGGTAGAAGTCGCCGTGACGGTCCCGGGCCTCGGTCACCCCGTCGGTGACCAGCAGCAGCGTCTCGTCGGCGGCGACGGGCACCCGGCACAGCGGCGGCGGGTCCGGGGCCAGGTCCCGGCAGCCGATCGGCAGCCCCCGCCGGCCGGCAGCGACCGCACGCCGCGGGGCCCACGGCCAGCGGGGCCTCGTGCCCGAACACGACGGCGTCCACGACGTCGGTACGGTCCACCGGGAACCCGAGCAGTACGGCGGTGGCGAACCGGTCGCCGTCGCCCCGGCCCAGCGCCGTCGTGTACTCGCGGTGCCGCAGCATCCGGTCCTCCAGCCGGTCGGCGACCGTCATCAGCTCGGCCTCGTGATACCCGGCCTCGCGGAACGCCCCGAGCAGCACCGACGCCGTCTCCACCGCCCCCAGCCCCTTGCCCTGCACATCACCGAGGAGCACGCGGGTGCCGTGCGGGCCCGGCTGGATGTCGTAGAAGTCGCCGCCGACGCGGGCCTGGGCGTCCGCGGTGAGATACACCCCGGCGTGCTCCAGACCGCCCCAGCGCGGCGGCAGGGGGCGCAGCACCGTGCGCCGTACGGTGTCGGTCACGTCCCGCATGTGCAGCGCGCGGCGCTCGGCGCGCACCCGCACCACACAGGCCAGCGTGGCGAGGACGCCACCGGTGGCGACCAGGATGAAGTCCGGCAGGCCCGCCTGGAACTGGTGCGGCCACGCGCTGTCCACGATGGTGTACAGGGCCATCGCCAGCACGGCGAACACGGCCGTGCCCCAGATCCCGCAGGTCGCGGCGGCGATGCCCGGCACCAGCACGATCCAGGAGATGATCCGGAACTCGCCGGTGGTGTTGTAGTCCGCGATCGCGATCGCCATCAGCAGCAGGAGCGGCGGCAGCCAGGTGATGTTGTGCCCGCGCAGCCGCAGCATCTCCTGGCGCACCGCGACGTTCCCCCGGCCGGCCAGGGGATCCCGGTCGCGCGGGCGGTGTCCTGCCCTGCCCTGACTCACGGCCCCAGCGAAACACGCGGCCGTGCGGCCCGCATCCGGTCCCCGCTTGCCGACCGGGCCGGGTACTGGTGCTCTTGGAGGGCGGGGGCGAGGAGAGAGGAGTGCTCTCATGGCGCACGCGGCACCCCGGTCCCGGGCGGCGATCGAACCGTCCGGCACGACCGACGTCTTCAGCGCACGGGCCCATATGGCGGCGAAGGTCGTGATCCCCGTCCTGCTCGGGCTCGTGTACGGCTACTGGGCGGCGGCCAACCGGCGCGACGCCGGACCGATCACCGGCTGGAACCTCCTGTTCGGCTTCCTGACCGGGCTGGTCTTCGCCGTGGTCCTCATGGCGCTGCTCGCCCTGGCCCCGAAACTCCCCCGCGAAGTGCACGCGGTGACCTGGGGAGCCTTCTCCGGCATGGCGGTCGGCTTCCTCTTCAGCCAGGCCGGCGGCAGCGTCCTCCGCTCCGCGGCCCTGGGACTGGGGGTGACGGCGGGAGTCACCCTGATCATGTTCTACCGCCTCTACACCCACGAACCCGACTGACCGCTGACGCCTGCGCAGCCACGACCGGTCGCGGCGCCTCCCCCGCGCTCCATGATCGGTCGCGCCGCCTCCCCGCGCGCCACGACCGGTCGTGGCGCCTCCCCGCGCTCCATGATCGGTCGCGCCGCATACCCCGCAACCGCGAACAGCCGCGCCGCACACCCCACAATCCGCGAACAGCCGGCGTCGCATCCCCCACAATCCGCGAACAGCCGCGCCGCATCCCCCGCAATCCGCCAACAGCCGCCGCATCCCCCGCGCTCCACGATCGGTCGCGCCGCATGCCCCGCAACCGCGAACAGCCGCGCCGCACACCCCGCGCTCCACGAACAGCCGGCGTCGCATCCCCCGCAATCGGCCACCAGCCGCGCCGCATCCCCCGCACTCCGCGGGCAATCGTGCCGCTGGGGCGGCACGGGTGGGCGCGGCGGCACCCGTAAGCGCCGGGCCGCGCGAACACCCCCGCCCCGCACCCACTCGCCCCACCCGAACCCGTTCGGACCACCCGCACACCCGAACGCCCGCCCCCGCTCGCGCCCGCACCCCCACCCCCTTGCCTGGAGAGGTGGCCCCCGCAACGCCCTCTCCGCAACCCTCCTGGCCCTCGCCTGCCTCCTCACCCCCTGCGCCACCCTCACCACCTGGGCAACCCACACCCTCACCGACACCCCCCGCTACGTAGCCACGATGGCCCCCTCGCCACCGACCCCGCCGTACGCGACGCGGTCGCCGACGCCGTACAGGACGAGGTCGTACGAGTCCTGTCCCCGGAGCCGGCCGGCACCGACAGCCCGCTCACCCCTTCGTGCGCGACGCCGTCCACTCCTTCACCCGCACCCCGGCCTTCCGCACGGCCTGGACCGCCACGAACGAGGCCGTCCACGACGCCCTCCTGCGCGCCCTCCACACCGACACCCCCGGCCCGGTCACCATCGACCTCGCCCCCGTCACCGCCCAGGTGAGGGCCCGGCTCGCCGCCGACCACATGCCCTACGCCCACCGCATCCCCGTGAAGCACAACGAGGTCGCGGTGGTGCCGGAGGCCGAGGTGGCCGGACTCCGCAGGGGTTCCACCTGCTGGACGCCGCCGCGTTCTGGCTGCCGCTCTCGGCCGTCGTCCTCGCCGTCACCGGTATCGCCGTCGCCGCCGGCCGCCGCCGCGCCCTCACCGCGACCGGCCTGGGCACGGCCCTCGGCGGTGCCCTGCTCGCCGTGGCGGTGGCGATCGGCCGCCGGCTCACGCTGGCCGACCTCCCCGACCGCATCCACCGCCCGGCCGCCGCCGCGGTCTACGACGCCCTGACCGCCACCCTCCGCACGGCGTCCTGGCTTCTGCTCGCCCTGGGCCTGACCGTCGCCCTGGCCTCCTGGCTCACCGGCCGCCTTGCACGCCGTGCACGCCGTGCACCCCGCCGCCCGCGACCGCGTCCGCCGCCCCTTCCCGGCAGCCACCCGCCACCCTCCCCGTTCTTGAGGGAGGATTCGTCATCGCACCCGCGAGCGGAAGGCCGGAAACCTTGGACACTGCGACTGCCGACCCGTCGACCACCGGGTACGAGACCGGGCGGCCGGGACGACGGCGGTTCCGCACCCGCTCGGCGGCGCTGCTGTTCGCCGGGGTGAGCGTCGTCGTCGGCTGCCGGACCGCCGACACCGACGGCGTCACCCCGTGCCGCAGCTTCTCGCCTTCCTGCCCTGGCTGCTCGTACCCACCGGCGTCGGGCTGCTGTTCACCGTGCTGGCCCGCTGGTGGACCGGCGCCGTGTGGGGTGTGGCGCTGCTCGGCCTGCTGGCCTGGTTCATCGAGCCGTACGGGAAGACGGGCGACCCTCGGGGCCGCCCGTCGCCGAGCTGCGGGTGCTGACGTCCAACGTGGAGTTCGGCCGTGCCACCGACGCGCTGATCGACGCGGTGCGCCGTGAGAAGCCGGACATCGTGTTCGTCCAGGAGTGCGAGTACACGTGTGACGCGGCGCTGCTGCGGGAGCTGACCGACACCCACCCGCACCGGCGGGCGGTGGAGGGCGGCGGCAGCGAGGGCTCGGTCATCCTCAGCCGCTTCCCGCTGCGGGCCACCGACGGGGTCCCGGGCACGATGGGCATGCCCGGCGCCGTGGCCGACGTGGACGGGCAGCCCGTACGGCTCCAGCTCGCGCATCCGATGCCGCCGCTGCCGGACGAGGTGGGCCCGTGGCAGCGGGAACTCGGCCGGCTGCGCGACGCCGCCGCCGCGGACCGGGACACCCCGGCGGTGTTCGCCGGGGACTTCAACGCCTCCCAGGACCACGCGGCCTTCCGCCGCATCCTGGACGCGGGCCTGCGCGACGCGTCCCGCCTGACCGGCGCCGACCGGACCCCGACCTGGCCCACCCGCACCACCCCGGCCTTCGGCACCCAGATAGACCACATCCTGATCTCGAAGACCTTCAAGGCAACCCGGACGAGCTTCCTGACCCTCAGGAACACCGACCACCGGGCACTCCTGGCCGACCTCACCCTGCATCGGCCATAGCGGCAGCCGACCCGCCGCATCACTGAAGGCACGCTTGCCCGCGTCACTGCGGGCAAGCGTGCCTCCCCAGTGCCCGAAGGGCCTGGGAGGTACATCCAAGGCGATGGGGTCCCCCGCTCGAGCGCAGCCGGGAGTGGGGAAGGGTGGGCGCGGCGGCACCCCGCAGACGCCGGGCCGCGCGACCCACCCCCGCCACACCACGACACACGGTCACCGGTGACGACCGGCTACCGGAACCGGCTTACCGCGCGGACTTCTGCAGCGCCTTCTCCGCCTTGTCCAGCGCCGCCGCGAACCCGTTCGCCCACAGCTGGTTCACCCGGGACCGCTCCGCGGAGTTCGGGTTCGCGTTGGTGCAGGACGGCCCGGGGCCGCCCCCGACATCAGCTCGCTGCACGGCCCGGAGTAGTGATCCGGCAGCCCCAGCACATGCCCGGTCTCGTGCGCGGTCACCCGCGTGGAGTCGTACGTCTGGTTCTGCCGGTAGTCGAGGAAGATGTACCCCCGCCCGTGCCCGTCCGTGGACGCGTACGAACCGCGGGAGTCGTTCCCCTCCTGGTACGTGAAGTCCGCACCCGACGTGCCGGCCTGGAGTCTCACGTTGGCGACCGAGCTGTTCCAGATCTGCGCGCTGCGGGATATCTGCGTGGCGAACGACGGTGCCCGGGAGGCGTTGTAGACGACGGTGACGGCGGCCGCGCTCGTCGGGTTCGCGGCCCGCTTCTCGGCGGCCGACTTCAGCACGGCCTCGAAGAAGGCCCGGTTGGCGGCGGCTTCCTCCGACGGTCCGTCGAAGGCGGCGTACGAGACGGACGAGGCCGCCGGCCCGGCGTCGAGCGGCGCCGGAGCCGCGGTCGCCGGGGCGACTCCGAGCCCGAGAGCCGTGAGGCTCAGACCCGCGGCGGTGAGCACGGACAGGGGCATGCGCATGCGCATCGATGACTCCTCTGGGTGGGGGTTGAGTCACATGTCACCGAGGAGTGTGTGCGTGTGTGCGCCCGCTGTGATGATGGCAACCGGTGATAGGACGGCCCTATCGCCCGACACCGGCCAGCTGCCCACCACCCGCCCGCCCCCTGCCCGTACGCGCCCGACTCGGCCTGAACGGGCGGGGTTTGTGTGTCTGGTGAAAGCTGAACTTCCGGCTTACGCTCCCGGGGCATGGAGCTGGAGGTCAGGCACCTCAGGGCGCTGTGCGCGATCGCCGACACCGGCAGTCTGCACCGTGCCGCGCGTCAACTCGGCGTGGCCCAGCCCTCGTTGAGTACGCAGTTGCGGCGCATCGAACAGGAGCTGGGGGCGCCCTGTTCGTGCGCGCCCGGACCGGCTGCCGTCCCACCCCGCTGGGCAGGCTGGTGCTCAGCCGCGCCCGCCCCTCGTCACGGAACTGCGCTCGCTGGTCACCGAGGCCCGCGCCGCCGCCGTGGGAGGCCGTCAGCTGCGCATCGGCTCGACCGCCAGCCGCGCCCTGGCCGGCTGGCTGCGACGGCTGCGCCGGCACTGGCAGGAACCCACCCTGCACATGGACGTCTCCGCCAACGCGCTGCTGCGCATGGTCGCCGACGGCCAGCTCGACGTGGCGTTCGTGCACGAGGTCGAGGGCTCGCCGCTGCGCGTCCCCGAGAGTCTGCGCATCCGGGTCCTCGTCGAACGCGAGCCGCAGTTCGTGTCGCTCCCGGCCGACCATCCGGCGGCCGCGCGCCCGGTCGTCCGTCTGTCGGACCTGGCCGAGGACCGCTGGATGATCGACCCGGCGGTCGACGGCGAGTGGGACGCCGTACGACGGGTCCTGCGCACGGCCGGAATCAGCCCGCGTGTGCTGCACGGCGACTACCACACGGCCGCCTCGCTGGTCGCCATCGGCGAGGTCGTCACGGTGTGCCAGCCGACGTCGCCCTCCCGCCCCGAGACGGCGGTCCGCCGGCTGCACGGCGACCCGCTCGGCGTACGGCTGCTGCTGGCGGCGCGTACGGAGACGGAGCTGGAGGGCGTCTATCCCGACCTGGCCGACGCGTACCGGGAGGTGGCGCGTCAGGCACCGGCGTACCGGGAGTGGCTGGATCAGGACCTGGTCCCTGGCCCCTGACCCGGCCACCCCGCTTCGCCACGTCAGACCCCGATGTCCTGCCCGTCCGCGCGCCACACCGCGACAACCGCCGGGCGGACGTACGTGCCGGGCCCGTCGGGCCAGGCGCTGGCCGGCCGGTCCACGGTCGCCCCGTCCACCTCGCCCGGATGCTGTACGGCGACCAGCACGCGCCGGTCCTGGATGACCGGACCGCAGGTCTCGGCACCGTTGGGCACGGTGAGGAACTGCTTCAGCTCCCCGCGCCGGTCACCGCGCGTGGCGACGCCGAAGAGGCCGTCGTGGGAGCCGAGGGCGCTGCCGTCGGTGGAGATCCACAGGTTGCCGTGTTCGTCGAAGGCGACGTTGTCCGGGCAGGAGATGGGGCTGACGGAGTCCTTCGGGAAGCCGGCGAAGTACGTCGCCGGGTCCTCGGGGTCGCCCGCGACCAGGAACAGCGACCAGGCGAAGCGGGTGCTCTCCGGCCGGTTCCAGCGCTCGGTCAGTTCGAGGACGTGGCCGTGCTTGTTGGCGTTGCGCGGGTTGGCCTCGTCCGCCTTGGCGTTGGAGCCGACACCGCGGTTGGTGTTGTTGGTGAGGGCGACGTACACCTTGCCGGTGACCGGGTTGGGCTCGATGTCCTCGGGCCGGTCCATCTTGGTGGCGCCGACCCTGTCGCCGGCGAGGCGGGTGAAGACGAAGACCTCGTCGGCGGTCATGCCGTCGACGTGCGAGACGGCGCCGCGGGCGGTGGCGGTGGCCAGCGGGATCCACTGACCGCTGCCGTCGAACTCGCCGTCCTTCGGCAGCTTGCCGGTGCCGTCGATCTCGATGGCGGGGAGTCGCCGGTGAGCTTGGCGACGTACAGTGTGCCCTCGTCGAGCAGGGTGAGGTTGTGCTCGCGGGCGGCGCGGCTGTTGCCGTGCCGCATCTTCTTGCTGCCGACGAACTTGTAGAAGTAGTCGAACCGCTCGTCGTCGCCGGTGTAGACGACCGGTCGGCCGTCGTGCGTCATGCGTACGGTCGCGGCCTCGAGCTTGAAGCGGCCGAGCGCGGTGTGCTTGCGCGGGGTGGAGTCGGGGTCGTACGGGTCGAGTTCGACGACGTAGCCGAAGCGGTGCGCCTCGTTGGGCTCCTGGGCGAGGTCGAACCGCTTGTCGAACCGCTCCCACTTGCGCTCGGTGGCGCCGGTGCCGATGCCGTACCGCTTGTCGGTGGCGCTGCTGCCGTTGGCGAAGTACTGGTTGAAGTTCTCCTCGCCGTGCAGGGTGGTGCCCCACGGGGTGGTGCCGCCGGAGCAGTTGTTGAGGGTGCCGAGGACCTTGCTGCCGCGCGGGTCGGCGGAGGTCTTCACCAGGTCGGAGCCGGCGACGGGGCCGGTGAGGCGGAACTCGGAGGTGGCGGTGAGCCGCCGGTTGAGGTGGTGCCGGCCGACGGCGGTCAGCTTGCCGGTGCGGCGCTCCTCCTCCACGGCGACGACGGCGAGGCCGTGCGCGGCCCAGGCGATCTCCACCTGCTCGCGGGTGGGGTTCTGGGGGTCGTAGTCCCGGAACATGAGGATCTCGTCGGTGTACTCGTGGTTGGCGACGAGGAGTTGGCGGCCGTGCTCGCCCTTGAGGGGAGCAGGAGAGGAAGTCGCAGTTGTAGCCGAACTGTCCGGCCTGCGCCCTGGCGCTCTGCTTGTCGCCGTCGAAGGCGGGGGCGCCGCGCAGGATGGGCTCGCCCCAGCGGATGACGACGTTCTGCCGGTAGCCCTCGGGCACGGTCACGGCGTCATGGGTGTTCGGGGCGACGGGGCGAACCGCAGACCGCGGGCGCCCTGGGGTTTGCCGTGGCCGTGCCCGTGTCCGTGGCCTTTCGCGGCGGGCGCGGCCTGCGCCTCGGGTGCGGCGACGACGCCGGCCGCCCTGGCGCCGGCGGCCGCCACGGTCACGACGGCTGCGGCGCGCATCATGGAACGGCGGCTGAGGGCGCCGGCGATGACGTCACCGACGTACTCGTTCGACGTGGTGTTGGGCACCTCGTGGAAGCAGGCGTCACCACACCGGAAACGGCAGGTCATGGCGGACCGTCCGCCGGGGTGGGAACCGGACGGCGTTCCGATCAACGGCAGCAGCTTTCGCACGTTTTCACTCCTTGGATGCCCGTGGTCTCAGCGTGACCGTAGGAGTACATATGTGCGGTAGCCGGGCGCCCGGGTGAACGGTGAGTGAACCTGCCGCAGCGTTACGGAAGGTGCCCCGGGCCGGATCGAGGCCTTGACATATACGATTCGGCCAACCCCGACCCTGCCCAAGATCGCCCTTGCAGGTCGATAACCTTACGTGTCCGTCCTGGCCAGGGATTAACGGACACCAACTCACGCGAAGGGTTGCGCACATGGGCATTCTCACTCTCCTGCGGAACGCGTTCGGCCGGTCACGCAAAGCGAGGTCCGCCGAAGCGGAGGGTGCGGTGGAAGCCGGTGCTCCGGTGGCGACGCCCCCGGAGCCCGAGGCAGCCAAGCCGACGATCCCGTCCCCTCCCCGGAACCGACCCCGGCGTCCACCCCGTCGGTCCCGGAACCCCGAACCGAACACGACTTGGTCTCCGCAGCCTTCGACAAGGTCACAACCCCCGAGCCCGACCCCACCCGAGAGCCCGAGGCCAAGACCGACCCGGAGCCCGAGGCTGAGGTCGAGCCCGCCCCGGAGCCCGAGGCCAAGGCCGATCCGGAGCCTGAGGCCAAGGCCGATCCGGAGCCTGAGGCCAAGGCCGATCCGGAGCCTGAGGCCAAGGCCGATCCGGAGCCTGAGCCTGCCCCCGAGCCCGAGGCCAAGACCGACCCGAAGCCCGAGCCCGAGCCCGACCCGGAGCCCGAGGCCAAGGCTGACGCGGAACTCACGCCCGAACCGCAGCCCGAGCCCGCCCCGGAGCCCACGCCCGAACCCCGAGCCGAGCCCGAAGCCAAGGCCGACCCGGAGCCCACGCCCGAGCCCGAAGCCAAGGCCGACCCGGAGCCCACGCCCGAACCCGAAGCCAAGGCCGACCCGGAGCCCACGCCCGAACCGCAGCCCGAGCCCGAGCCCGAGGAGCGGCCCGAGCCCACCACCGAGGCCGCCCCGGATTCGGACGCCAAGGCGGAACCCGAGCTCAAGCCGGAACCGGAGGCTCAGACGGAGCCCGAGCCGGTCACCGAGGTCGAGGCCGAGCCGGAGACAACCCCCGAGCCCGCCCCCGCGGAGGAGCCCGCCGCAACCGCCCCCGAGGCAGAGCCAGAGGCCGCCGACGGCGAGGACGCCCCACAGGGGCCACCCGCAGCCGACGACGAAAGCCGCACGGGTGGTGCGGGTGGGAACGAACCGGCCGAAGGCGAAGCCGAGGCCGCAACCGCCCCCGAGGCGAAGCCCGAGGCCGCCGGCGGCGAGACCGCCCCACAGGGGCCACCCGCAGCCGACGACGAAAGCCGCACGGGTGGTGCGGGTGGGAACGAACCGGCCGAAGGCGAAGCCGAGGCCGCAACCGCCCCCGCAAGCGAGCCGGAGCCGACAACCAAGGCGGAGCCCGAAGCGGAGCCCGAAGCGCAGCCCCACCCCACAATCCCCCCACCCTCACCACCGCCTACAAAGCCGCCGGAGCCACCCTCACCAAGCACAACCTCACCGGCGCCCGCGCCAAGATCCACCTCGTCCTCGACCGCTCCGCGAGCATGCGCCCGTACTACAAGGACGGCTCCGCCCAGGCCCTCGGAGAGCAGACCCTCGCCCTCGCCGCCCACCTCGACCCGGAAGCGACGGTCCACGTCACCTTCTTCTCCACCGAACTGGACGGCACCGGCGAGCTGACCCTCACCGACCACGAGAACAAGATCGACGAGCTGCACGCCGGCCTCGGCCGCATGGGCCGTACCAGCTACCACGCGGCCGTGGAAGCGGTACTCGCCCGCCACGCGGAGGAGGAGGACGGCACCCCGCCTTGGTGATCTTCCAGACGGACGGCGCCCCGGACGCCAAGACCCCCGCCACCCAGTCCCTCACCGACGCCGCGAAGAGCCACCCCTCCGTGTTCTTCTCCTTCGTCGCTTTCGGCGAACACGACAACAAGGCCTTCGACTACCTCCGCAGACTGAAGACGGAGAACACCGCCTTCTTCCACGCCGGCCCCACCCCCGCGAGCTCACGGACCACGAGCTCTACGAGGGCGTACTCGCGTCCTGGCGCCCGTAGTCACCACGGTGACCCCGGTCGGGGGCGGACGGAATCCCCGTCCGCCCCCGAAACGCGTGTGAGCCGACCTTCCCCGGACCAGTAGGATTTCGACCATGGCGGCCACTGGATCCGAGAAGCAGGGGCGAAGGCGTACTACGTCTCGACCCCCATCTACTACGTCAACGACGCTCCTCACCTGGGCCACGCCTATACGACCGTCGCAGGCGACGTGCTCACCCGCTGGCACCGCCAGCGCGGTGAGAAGGTGTGGTACCTCACCGGCACGGACGAGCACGGTCAGAAGATCATGCGTACGGCCGAGGCGAACGGGGTCACCCCGCAGGCCTGGGCCGACAAGCTCGTCACGGAGGCCTGGGAGCCCCTGTGGGAGCACCTCGACATCGCGAACGACGACTTCATCCGCACCACGCAGAAGCGGCACACCGACCGCGTCCAGGAGTTCGTGCAGGACCTGTACGACAAGGGCGAGATCTACAAGGGCGGCTACGAGGGCCCGTACTGCGTGGGCTGCGAGGAGTACAAGCTCCCCGGCGAGCTGCTCGACGGCGAGGGCGAGTACACGGGCCAGAAGCTGTGCCCGATCCACAAGAAGCCGGTGGAGATCCTCAGCGAGGAGAACTACTTCTTCAAGCTCAGCGAGTACGGCGAGAAGCTCATCGCCCACTACGAGGCCAACCCGGGCTTCATCCAGCCGGAGTCCGCGCGCAACGAAGTCGTGAACTTCGTCCGCCAGGGCCTGCAGGACCTCTCCATTTCCCGCTCGACGTTCGACTGGGGCGTGCCGGTCCCGTGGGACGACAAGCACGTGATCTACGTGTGGGTCGACGCGCTGCTGAACTACGCGACGGCGGTCGGCTACAACGAGAATCCGGAGAAGTTCGAGTCGACGTTCCCCGCCGACGTGCACCTGGTCGGCAAGGACATCCTGCGCTTCCACGCGATCATCTGGCCCGCCATGCTGATGGCGCAGGGCCTCCCCTCCCGGGGAAGATCGCCGCGAACGGCTGGCTGATGGTCGGCGGCGAGAAGATGTCGAAGTCCAACCTGACCGGCATCAAGCCGCAGGACCTGACCTCGCACTTCGGGGTGGACGCGTACCGCTGGTACTTCCTGCGGGCGATCGCCTTCGGCCAGGACGGCAGCTTCTCCTGGGAGGACTTCTCCGCCCGCTACACCAGCGAGCTGGCGAACGACTACGGCAACCTCGCCTCCCGAGTGGCCGCGATGGTCGGCAAGTACTTCGGCGGTGAGCTGCCGGCGACGGCGGCCGACGGCAAGGCGGAGCAGGCGATCCACGCGGGCATGGCGCAGGCCGTCGCGGAGGCCGACCGGAAGATCGGCGAGGAGCTGGACTTCCAGGGCGGCATCCTGGCGGTGTTCGACTTCGTGAAGCAGGTCAACGGCTACATCACGGAGCAGGAGCCCTGGAAGGTCGCCAAGGACGACTCTCCCGAGGGCAAGGCCCGCCTGGCGACGATCCTCTACACGGCCGCGGAGTCCCTGCGGGCGGTGGCGGTCCTCCTCAACCCGATCATGCCCGAGACCTCCCAGAAGCTCTGGGACTCCTCGGCGCGGAGGCCGGCCTCGGCGCCCTCGCGGACCAGGACGTCACGGAAGCCGGCACCTGGGGCCTGCTCCCCGCCGGCACGACGGTCACCAAGGGCGCGGTCCTCTTCCCCGCCTCGAGGAGAAGCCGACCGCATAGCCTGCGGAACGCACGTCCAGAGGCCCGGAAGCACCCCGGATGCCGTTGGCTCAGTCACCGCTCGGTGATTGGAGCGTTTCTCCAAGCGTGACGCCGCCCGCGCGGTACTTCTCCGGGAGGAACGCTCCAATCGTGATGCCGGAGCGGGCTTGGCGGTCGCCCGGCGGAATCGCCAACGGCATCCACCACGTTTCGGGGCCTCTGCGCAGGTGAAGGGGTCAGTCCCCCGACGCGTGCGCCACGAAGTCGGCCCAGGCGTGGTGCGTAAGGGCAAGCTGCGGTCCGCGTATGTTCTTGGAATCACGGACGTGTACCACGTCGGGGGTCGTAGCGACCTCGATACAGTCGTTGCCGTCACCGCTGCTGCTGTAACTGCTCTTGAACCAGACCAGCGCAGAAGCGTCGTGGCCAGTGGAGGTGCCGATCATGTCTCTCCAAGCATCTGCTCGATGAGGGCCCGCGACTCTCTGGGCGTGAGAGCCTGCGCCCGGATCATGCCATAGCGCAGTTCAAGGATCCTGAGCTGCTTCGGGTCGGACACCGGGCGCCCACTGAACGCACCCTCGGTGCGCCCCACCGCCGTGCCGTCCGGAAACTTGAGCACCTCGATCAGTCCGCCCGTACCGAAGTGCTCCTCACCGTCGGTCGGCATCACCTGAATCGAGACATTCCGCAACTGCCCCAGTTCCAGTAGGCGTTCGAGCTGCCGCCGCCAGACCATTCTGCCCCCGACCGGGCGCCGCAACGTCACCTCTTCCTGGACAAAACTCAGCGTCGGTGCGGGTGACCGCTCGAAGATCGAACGTCGGGCCATCCGCGCGGCGACCATACGGTCCGTTTCCTCATCCGAGTAGGCAGGAAGCCACGCTTCGAAGAGCGCCCGCATGTGCTCCTCGGTCTGCAACAGACCATGGATGTTGTGGTTGCTGTACAGCGCCGCCTCGACCGCCTGCGCCTCCAGCTTCCCCAGTGCTCGCACACTCTTCGGATACCGGACCCTCCTCACGTCCTCCCAGGCCGCCGAGATGAGCCCACCCGCGCCCAACACCTCGTCGGCCCTGTCCAGGTACTCCTGCTGGGGAATCCGTTTCCCGCCCTCGACCTTGTAGACGAGGTCGTCCCCGTACTTGACCGCTGCCGCGAAGTCGATGACACGCATGCCCATCGCCTCCCGCCGCAGCCTCAACTGACGTCCCACCGTGGTGAGAACGGCCACCCCCCACTCGTCCTCCGGGTCCACCTCCCACCCCGGCTCGTCCTCCTCCGTCCCGGCCGGGACCCGTACCGCCTCGCCGTCCACCGACATTCCGCACCCCTCCGCCGTACCGCCGTGCCGTAACACCCCTGCCAGCAGGCCGGTTTCCGACGGTCCGGACAGCGGCCGACAGGCTTCGACAGTCACCCTACGTGTCGGGACTGTCACTGTTCACGGTAAGCATGCCCGGCCACTCTCAGTGAGGTGAACAGCGAAAAGTCCACCCAACTCGTCTCGGCCACCGACCACTTCAGCGTGCTCCTGTCACCCACACCCCGAGGCGCCCGCCTCGCCCGGCTGCTCGCCACGGACTGGATGCGTGACCGGGACCTGCCCCACCCGACCGCCGAGGCGGCCGAACACCTCGTCGCCGAACTCGCCGCGAACGCGGCCACCCACGGCCGACTCACCGGACGCGACTTCCGCCTCGCACTCCTGGACCGCGACGGAACCCTCCGTATCGAGGTCACGGACACCCGTGGCGAGGACCTCCCGCACCGCCGCGCACCCGCTCCCGACGCCGAGTCCGGACGCGGCCTGCTCCTCGTCGAGGCGCTCGCCGACCGCTGGGGCGTGCGGCTGGGACCGGTTCCCCGCAAGACCGTATGGGCGGAAATCGATCTGCCACCCTCCTGACCGGTGAAAACGTCACCGGCACCGGAACCCGACCGCGTGTGCTCCGGTGCCGTCGGCCGTCTTCCCCAAGGACCACGAGAGGAAAGAACCCCCACCAAGCCCCACCCCTCCCGCCCACGGCGCACGCTCACTCGCGCGGGTGAACATCACCGGGTGGACTGGATATGTGACGGGTTGTCAGCCCTAGGCTCAGCGCAGCACGACGCAACGACCCCAGACATGCGACGGCCCCCGCTCGGCTTGCACCCGATGCGAGGGCCTGACCACCAAGGAAGAAAGCCCTTCCCGATGGACACCCAAAACCCTAGCGCGCCCTCGCGCGCCCAGTCCCGTAACGACGGGAAAAACCACCCCACCCGGGGCGCCCGCGCGAAGCGGCACCCCGGCGGCGTCACCCACGACAACTTCCGCCACACCACCCGCTTCACGGTGATCGGCAACCACCTCGCCCAGCATCCTCACCTGTCGCTGCTGGCGATCGGACTGGCCTGCCACATCCAGTCCCTGCCCACCGGCGCCCCCGTCAGCATCAAGTCCCTGGCCGCCCGCTTCCCGGAGGGCGCCACCCGGATCGCCGACGCCCTGCGCGAGCTGGAGACGCATGGCTACCTGCGCCGGATCCGCGAACGCACTCCGACCGGCCGGCTCGTCACCCGCACCGTCTCCTGCAACCAGCCCGGCCGCCGCGACGCCCTGTCCGGAACGGGCGAGGCGCCCAACCCCCGGCCCGCCGTGCGGCCACCGCCCCGCAGCAGGAACCGCCGCGCCGCCGTGCCCTCCCCGCCGTGCCGAAGCCCGCGTGCACCTCCCCGGACCTCCTCCGGGCGGCCACCGACGTCCTGGCCGGCCTGCGCCGCGAGGACCCCGCCTGCTGCTCTCCGCCACCGACGCCGAACACCTCGCCCCCGGCGTCGCCGCCTGGCTGGAGCGCGACCTCACCCCCACCGCCGTACGCACAACCCTGGCCGACGACCTGCCCCAGGAGCCCCTGGTCCGGCCCGCTGCCTTCCTGGCCCACCGCCTGACGGCCAAACTGCCGCCCCTCCCACCGTTCCGCGCCCCCGAGCCACCCGCGCCCGTCCGGCACCCCTTGCGCAACTGCGACACCTGCGACCACGCCTATCGCGGCCCCGACCCCCACCACTGCCGGGGCTGCGCCTCGGCGGGTGTCGGTTCCGGTGTCCCCACACCGGAACCGACGAGCCGACCCTCGTTGAACAGGGCCGACCGTGACAGGCCGCTCGTGGCCTGCCCAGTTCCCGGTCCGGCTCCTCCGCGGCCCCGTCCGGATACCCTGGCCAGGGCACCCTGTGGAGGACACCATGAGTACTCAGGCCGATCACGGACACGGGCTGATCCCACGTCCCGAGCAGACTCCTGACGCCCTGCGCGCGGCTCTCGCCATGGTCGATCCGGGGCGCCTGGACGAGATGCAGGCCGCAAAGGATGACGCCTTCGCCAAAGCCGTGGAGTGGCAGTCCCTGAGCCCCGTGCGGAGCTGGGTCCTCACCTGGGCCCGAGACATCGAGATCGCCCGGCGCCCTGCTCTGTCCTCCCGCTTCGCGCAGGCACAGAGCAGGCTGGAGCACGAAGATCCCGCCATCGCCGAGGAGGCTCTGCGGGAGCTGAGCGCCGTCCTGGACGAAGCCATGGAAGCAGTGCGCGGTTGAGCTGGAAGTGGGAGTACGCCTTCGGTGCGGAGGAAACCGCCCGCACCGCACCCGCTGACTTCCTCGCCGGTGTGAAGAGGAAGGCGGACGAGCTGATCAGAGCCGCCGAAGCCGTCCACTTTCACGGCCGGGCCCACGAGGGCATCGACCCGAAGGGGGCGACGTCATCGTCCCCGGCGGCATGTTCAGATACCAGGTCGTCGTACGCAGCGAACGTGTCTACATCGTCCAGATCACCTACCTGGGGTACTGAAATCAACGACGATCGTTCTGCGGAACACACCACAGAGCGTCGCCGACCCGATCATCGAACTCATCGCACAATGCCTGGGCAAGCACCCGGCCGCACAACTGTGGAGGAAACTGGTGGCCGTGGACCTCTCCTTCTACAAGTCCGACCTCTCCGAGGAAATCCGCGACGAAGGCCGAGCCGAGGGCGCGGTCCGACGCGCCGCCGAGGACATCCTGGAGATCCTGGACGTGCGCGGACTCGACGTCCCCGAAGCGGTCCGGGAGCGCGCCAGCGACTGCGGCGACCCCGAGATCCTGCGCCGCTGGCACCGACGTGCCGTCACGGCCCCGACAGCGGAAGAGATCTTCGAAGACGAGTAGTCACGGCCGTCGACGCACCTCCCCACACCACCCGGCGGGAGGCGCGTCGACGGGGCACTCCGCCGAAACCGTCAGCGGCCTCGGAGTCATCCCGGCAAAATACCCCGTACCGCCCCGCTCCGACCACCGCGCCACCGTTCGCCGACACCCGACGGGACCCTCACGTGCCCCTGCCTTCGCGACCAACGGATTCCTCCCCTGGGCCGGCACTCCGTCTCCCTTGGCGAAGCGGAGGCCATGCTGGTCGGCGCGCCGACGTTCCAGGACTCCACGACACGCACAGCGCTCTGGGACGGTTTACTCGACTATGTCGATCGCTTCCTCACCCTGGAGAACACCTACGAGGACGTCCTCGTGGGCTTCCCGCTCATCCACCGGATCTGGCTCGGCGGCAGCTTCGTCAGCACGAAAACCAACCCCGGGAACATCGACGCGACTCTTCTGATCGACAACCGGGCCGAGCGTGCGGTACGCGGCAGACCCGGCTCCAAGTGGCTGACCACCGCATTCCAGAGCCGGGACAGAATGAGGGAGAAGTTCGGCGTCTCTCCCTCCGCATCGGGTACCAGCCGGTTGCCCATATCTTCGAGCCGGAGCGCTTCACACCCGAAGAGCGGACATACTTCACGCAACGGGGTGTGTGGGACGACTGGTGGCAGCGCTGCAGACTGCCCGACGGGAAGGACCGCTCGCCGTCCGAAGCGAGTGCCGCCCCGGCACGCGGATACCTGGAGGTGCGACTGTGACCGGCGACAGCTGGCGCGAGCGCAGGCGCGCGCTCCTTCGGGACGACCCGGCCGAGGCCGAGCGCGCCGCACGTCTCCTTGATCAGTTGGGCACCGAGGACCGGGACGACGAGGAGATCGAGGCGGACCACCGCGCGAGCCGGCTGGCGGCGGCACGGAGTACGCTCCGGACGCCCGGCTCGACGAAGAGCTGCGGCTCCGACTGACCGGACCGGACACCGACGGTGGAGCTCTCCGCTTCCAGTGGGGCGACGCGCTGCTGCAACCCGTCGAGCACATGGTCTCGGTGGCCGCGGGCACTCCGGTCCAGCTGGAACTCACCGGGATCTCGGCGGGCAGCACCGTGGTGCACGCCCGCCCGGTCACCGCACCCGGTGACGCCGACTCCGAGGCTCTGGACGCCCCCGCCACATCCGCCGCCTCCACGGGCCTCGGAACCCTCACCACGCTGCTCGACGCCCTGGAGTCGGAGCACGACGTCCGCGAATGGGCGCGGCTCTTCGATGCGGTCGAATCCGTGTCCCGGGCGCTGAACCGGTACGCACTGGATCTGGGTGTGACCTGGTACGACGCCGAGGGCCACGTGCGTCGCGCACGATTGACCGAGCGGGGCCGAAACTATGTGAGACGGCTCCGGGAGACCAAGGACCGCGATCAGGAGATCATCATCTCCGGTCGCATCACGGAGCTGCGGGAGAGCGGCCTCGTGAAGGTGAAGACGGGCACGGCCAAGAACGCTCCCGCCTACGACGTCCGTTTCGAGGAGCCCGAGAAACTGCTGCGCATGCGTCCCGGCCTCGGGGACAACGTTCACTTCCGGGTCCGCTTCCGCCAGCAACTGGACTCCATGGGCATCGCGCGGTCCACGGAGTACACGTACCTCGGACCGGCAGCCGAACAGACATCGCTCCCGCTCGAACCCTAGGCTCACTCGCGCTGCCGGGTTGCCACCCGCAACGGCAGCGGCCCGGCAGTACTCCCTGATCCGGCCGGAGCAGGAACATCGTCACGCGCCGCATCCGGACGCCCGCACCACGCGGCTCCAGATCGCCGGCCACCGCCACTTCCAGGCCACGCGCACGCCAATCTGATCGCCGCCGACCGGCACACAGCCTTTCTGTGCAGCGCCAACCTCACCGACCGGGCCCTGTCCCACAACATCGAGTTCGGAGTGCTGCTACGCGACCCAAGCACCGTGGAACCGCTCGTCGACCATTTCCGCTGGCTTCTCGCCCCGGACAACAACGCCATGCGCTTCGCATGAGACGGCGCCCGGCCCGCGCGCCGGCGCGTCTCGCGGAGAACCCGGACGCGTAACGCGCTCGCTACAGCGAGGGCCCGGGAGAGGCGGAGGCTTCTCCCGGGCCCTGCGGCTGCGCGAGGATCGGGCAGAGAACCAGCTCACGCGGGGGACACCCATGGCACTGTTCGGCAACGCGCACAGCATCGACCCGGCCCAGGCGCAGCAGGAGTACGCGCGTCTGCTCGGGCACGGCGAGCAGATCCACGCCGCCTATCTGCTGATCCGCGACACCATCCTCTTCACCGACCGGCGGCTGCTCCTGATCGACAAGCAGGGCATCACCGGCAAGAAGACGGAGTACCACTCGATCCCGTACCGCAGCATCTCGCACTTCGCGGTCGAGACGGCCGGCCACTTCGACCTCGACGCCGAACTGAAGATCTGGCTCTCCGGCTCCCAGGCCCCGTCCAGAAGACCTTCACCAAGGGCGTCGACATCTACGAGGTACAGGCGATACTGACGCAGTTCGTGGCGCGCTAGGCGCCGCTGATCGCGGGGAGGGCGTTATGAAGCACGTTGCGCGCAGGGGCCGTTGGAGAACCGCGGCTGTCCTGCTCGCCGGGTTGCTCGGCAGTACGGTGCTGGTCGCGCCGGCCCGCGCGGCCGGGGAGACCGTGCCCGCCGACTTCAACGGCGACGGCTACCGGGACGCCGTGCTGCGCGTCCCGGGACCGCGGTCGACGGGAGGAAGGGGCCGGGGCGGTGATCGTCCTGTACGGCTCGGCCTCCGGGCTCTCCGCCAAGTCCCGGGCGTTCATCACGCAGAACTCACCCGGTGTCCCCGGCAGTTCCGAGCGCGGCGACGCCTTCGGGGCCTCCACCGCCTCCGCCGACCTCGACCGCGACGGTTATGCCGACCTGATCGTCGGCGCGCCCTACGAGGATCTTCCCGAGGGCGTGGACAAGGGCCTGGTGAGCATCCTGTGGGGCAGCAGCTCCGGTCTGACGACGGGGCGGGCGCTGCCGAGCCCGGACTGGATGGACCGGTTCGGCCGCGACCTGGCCGCCTCCGGCAAGGAGTCGTCGGCGACCAGCCTGCTGTCGGTCGGAGGCTGGAACTACAGCGCGACCTACCGGGGCCCGTTCTCCCGGTCGGCGGAACCCTCCCCGGAGATGGGCATGGGCATGTGGATGGGGTCGCTGGCCACCGGCGACTACACCGGTGACGGCCACGCCGATCACGTCGCGTTCTCCGGGCGCGTCGGACCCTCCGGCGGGCTGATCTTCCCCGACCCCACGGAGACATCGAGCGACAGCCTCACCGAGGGCGACGGCCTCGTGGGTGCCATCGGTGACGTCAACGGCGACGGGTACGGCGACCTCGTCGCCGGCGATCCCGACGAGCCCGGGCAGCGCGGGGTCGACGGGGAGCTGGGGGCCGGGTGCTGATCTGGTACGGCTCCGCCCAGGGCATCGCGATCGGTGCCAAGCCGGTCGCGATAAGCCAGGACAGCCCCGGCGTTCCCGGCGCCGGCGAGAGGACGACCGCTTCGGCGCGTCCGTCGTGGTCTCGGATCTGAACGACGACGGCGTCGGGGACATCGTGGTGGGCTCGCCCGGTGAGGCACTGGGCTCCGTCCCGGGGCGGGCATGGTCACGGTCGTCCCCGGTGTCCGAAGCGGCACCCCGGGCGTGGGGTCCGCCGTGCACCACCAGGAGACGACCGGTGTTCCCGGTGGCAGCGAGCCCGGCGACAACTTCGGCACCACCGTGTCGGCGGGCGACGTGAACGGTGACGGGCGCCCGGAGCTGATCGTCTCCGGGAAGGGGAGAACGACTCGGCCGGTGCCGCCTGGGTGCTGCCCGGTGGGACGAACGGCCCCACCGGGACCGGCAGCAAGATGTTCACCACGTCCCAGTTCGGCCTTCCGGCCTCCGGCCACCAGTTGCTGCTCGGCGGTGACGACCTGCCGCTGCTCTGAACTCGCGCCACACGTGCGGCGGCCCGGGCCCCTGAGGGCTCGGGCCGCTTCACCTGTGCGTCTCTACTTCGGCTGGGGCTTGCGGACCGTCAGGTGGAGTTCCTTCAGGCGGGCTTCGTCCAGCTCCGTCGGGGCGCCCATCATCAGGTCCTGGGCGTTGCCGTTGAGCGGGAAGGCGATGGTCTCGCGGATGTTGGGCTCGTCGGCCAGCAGCATGACGATGCGGTCGACGCCGGGGGCGATGCCGCCGTGCGGCGGGGCGCCGAAGCGGAACGCGCGGAGCATGCCGGCGAACTTCTCCTCGACCGTCTCACGGTCGTAGCCCGCGATCTCGAACGCCTTGAGCATGATCTCCGGCTCATGGTTCCGGATCGCGCCGGAGGACAGCTCGACACCGTTGCAGACGATGTCGTACTGCCAGCCGAGGATGTCCAGCGGGTCCTGGGTCTCCAGGGCCTCCAGGCCACCCTGCGGCATCGAGAAGGGGTTGTGCGAGAAGTCGATCGCGCCGGTCTCCTCGTCCTTCTCGTACATCGGGAAGTCGACGATCCAGCAGAAGCGGAAGACGTTCTCCTCGAACTGGCCGGCGCGCTTGGCGGCCTCGACCCGCACCGCGCCCATGATCTTGGAGACCTCGTCGAACTCGCCCGCGCCGAAGAACACCGCGTGGCCGGGGGCCAGCGCGAGCCGCTTGGTCAGCTCGGTGACGTTCTCCTCGGTGAGGAACTTCGCGATCGGGCCGGTCAGCTTGCCGTCCTCGCCGACCCGGACCCAGGCCAGGCCCTTCGCGCCCTGCGAGACGGCGTAGTCGCCGAGCTGGTCGAAGAACTTGCGGGGCTGCCCCGAGACGTCCGGCACCGCCAGCGCGCGGACGTGCTTGCCGGCGAAGGCCTTGAACTCCGAGCCCTCGAAGACGTCGGTGATGTCGACGAGCTCGAGCTTGGCGCGCAGGTCCGGCTTGTCGGAGCCGTACTTCAGCATCGCCTCGCGGAACGGGATGCGCGGGAACGGGGACGTCACATGACGGCCGTTGCCGAACTCCTCGAACAGCTCGGTCATCAGCTTCTCGATCGGCTGGAAGACGTCCTCCTGCTCGACGAAGCTCATCTCCACGTCGAGCTGGTAGAACTCGCCCGGCGAGCGGTCCGCGCGGGCGTCCTCGTCACGGAAGCAGGGCGCGATCTGGAAGTAGCGGTCGAAGCCGGAGATCATCAGGAGCTGCTTGAACTGCTGCGGGGCCTGCGGCAGCGCGTAGAAGCGGCCCGGGTTCAGCCGGGACAGGACCACGAAGTCACGGGCGCCCTCGGGAGAGGTGGCGCTCAGGATCGGCGTCGCCATCTCGTTGAAGCCCAGCGCCGTCATCTTGTGGCGGATCGCCGAGATGACCGACGTACGCAGCAGGATGTTGCGGTGCATGCGCTCGCGGCGCAGGTCCAGGAAGCGGTACTCCAGACGCCGCTCCTCGTTGACCCCGTCCTCCGCGTTGATCGTGAAGGGAGCAGGGCGGCGGCGCCCAGCACCTCGACCTCACCGACCTCGACCTCGACCTCACCGGTCGGCAGCTCGGGGTTGATGTTCTCCGCGCCACGCGAGACGACCTTGCCGTCGACGCGGACCACGGTCTCCTTGGAGAGCTTGTCCAGCGCCTCGTACGCCTCGGTGCCCGGACGGGCCACGAGCTGCGTGATGCCGTAGTGATCGCGCAGATCGATGAAGAGGATGCCGCCCAGGTCGCGCCGATTGTGCAGCCAGCCACTCAGCCGGACGTCGGTGCCGACGTCAGAGGCGCGGAGCTCGCCGCAGGTGTGGGACCTGTACCGATGCATCGTCGTTCATCCAGCCTTCGCGGATCGGGGTCGTTGTTTCACGTGAAACTCCCCCAAGCCTACCGGCCGGCCCAAGATCGCTTCTCCGTCATTACCCGTGGGGACGCGGTGGCCGTTTTCGTCACCCTCTTCATAAAGTGGAGCAATGCGCACTGGTGAGCCCCTGCCCGCCCTGGGGGACGTCCTCGCCGCCCTCGACACCGGTGTCTGGCACTGGGACACCGCGGCCGGGGAGGTCACGGTCGACGCCGTCGCCGCACGGCTGCTCGGCCTGCCCGCAGAACAGGTCACGCTCACCGAGGCCCAGGTCCGCGCGCGTCTCCACCCCGTCGACTGGAACGAGATCACCGGCGTGGTCCGGCTCGCCGTCGCCGAGGGCACCCTCGCCGAGGTGCGGATCCGGATCATGGACGAACGCAAGCGGGTCGTCCGCGTCGTGCGCAGCCGCTCCAAGCCCTCCTTCGACCAGGACCGCAAGGCGTACGTCCTCACCGGCAGCCTCCAGGAGGTCACCGAGCCCGCCCCGGTACGCCCGCCGGACGCAGGGCGGTCACCGGCGACTGGCGGCGCTCCCGGAGGCGTTCCTGCTGGACGCGGGCCGGGCGCTGGCGGAGGCCCGCTCGACGCAGGAGGTGCTGCGGGTCGCGGCCAATCTGTCGATGCCGGGGTTCACCCCGGACGGACTGGCCGTGTTCGGCGTCGAGGCCGACCGCCTCACGATCATCGGCCACCACGGGCAGGCGGCCGGCTCCGACCACCCGTTCACCTATATGCCGATCGACACGGACTATCCGGCCGCCGAGGTGGTGCGCACGGGCCGCGCGGTCTATCTCTCCTCGCCGGAGCAGTACAGGACCCGCTACCCACTCACCTGGCCGCTCGCCCAGCGCTTCGGACGGCGGTCCTGGGCGTTCCTGCCGCTGACCGCGTCCGGCCGCACCGTGGGCGCCTGGCTGGCGGCCTTCGCCTACCCCGTCGCGTTCACCCCCGACGAGCGGTCGGTGCTGACCACCGTCGCCCGGATGCTGGGCCAGGCGCTGTACCGCGCGAGCACCGCCGAGACCGAGCGGGAGCTGAGCGAGAGCCTTCAGCGCTCGATGATGCCGAAGCTCGGCCCGGGCATCCCGGTATGCGCATCGCCGCCCGCTATGTCCCCACCGGCGGCGGGCTCCAGGTCGGCGGCGACTGGTACGACGTGATCCCGCTGCCGGGCGGCACCTCCCGGACGACGTCCCGGGGCGGACGGTTCGCGCTGGTCATCGGGGACGTCCAGGGCCATGACGTACGGGCCGCGGGGCTGATGGGCCAGCTGCGGACAGCTCTGCGGGCGTACGCCTCGGAGGGGCACCGGCCCGACGCCGTGCTCTCGCGCGCGTCACGTTTCCTGCACGGGATCGGCGAGGGGGACGTCAACGAGCCGCGCTTCGCGACCTGTCTGTATGTCGAGGTCGACCCGGAGACCGGAGTGCTGGAGATCGCCCGCGCGGGGCATCCGGACCCGGTGATCCGGATGGCCGACGCGACCGTGCTGACCCGGCCGACGGCGGGCGGGCTGCCGCTGGGCATCGACCCGGACACCGACTACCCGATCACCCGGCTGGTCCTGGAGTCCGGCGAGACCCTGCTGATCTGCACGGACGGGCTGATCGAGACCGGCGGCCACGACCTGGACACCGGCTGGCAGCGGCTGCGCGGCATCCTCGAGGAGCACAGGGGCGGCCAGGAGGAACTGGCCGACGCCCTGCTGCGGGCGGTGCACGGCCCCTCCTCGCACCACACCACGGGCCCGCTCATCGACCGACGCGAGGACGACATCGCCATGATGCTGCTGTCCCGCGAGGGGACGGCTTCGGATACGGCCTGGCACAGGGCGGGGCGCGGCCGCCGGTGCGCCGTACGGCGCTGACGGTGGCGCAGGCCGAGCCGGAGCGGGTCTCGGCGGCCCGGCAGCAGCTGCGGGAGTTGCTGCACGACTGGTCCTCGCCGGACCAGGTGGACTCGGCGGTGCTGCTGCTGTCGGAGGTGCTCACCAACGTCCTGGTGCACACCGACGCGGACGCCCTGCTGCTCGCCGAGGTCACCGGCGGCGTCGACGGCCGCCGGATGCGTATCGAGGTGACCGACGCCGGTGACGATCTGCCGCACATGCGCAGACCGGGCGAGCTGGCGTCCTCGGGACGCGGCCTGGTCCTGATCGAAGTGCTCGCCCACGCGTGGGGCGTCGCTCCGCGCGGCAGGGGCAAGAGCATCTGGTTCGAGCTCTACGAGGCGGAGGAGACCGGGACCCGCTGAACAGCCCGGCGGCTCGGGCGGGGCGAACAGGCCGGGACCCGATGAACAGCCCGGCGGCTCGGGCGGGGCGAACAGGCCGGGACCCGATGAACGGCCCGGCGGCTCGGGCGGGGCGAGCGGGTCGGGACCGCACCTCTTCCGCACGGTCCGGCGGCTCGGGCGAGCCCGTCGGTCGACCGCAGCTCTCCACGCGGTCCGGCCGCGTACGGACCTCATCGGGTCCGTACGCGGCCGGGATCACTGCGGGAAGCGGGCGGTGTTCAGGCGCCGTCGGCGCCGGCCCCGGGGCCGCTTCCGGTCATGCCGTGCACGGCCGGGATCGTGCCGAGCCGGCCCTTCTGGAAGTCCTCGAACGCCTGCTGCAGCTCGTCGCGGGTGTTCATCACGAACGGGCCGTAGTGCGCCATCGGCTCCCGGATCGGCTGCCCGCCGAGGAGGACGACCTCCAGGTCCGGGGTGTGGGCGTCCTGCTTCTCGTCCGCGCGGACGGTCAGCGAGGAACCCGCGCCGAAGACGGCCGTCTGCCCGAGGTGCACCGGGCGCCGCTCGGCACCGACGGTGCCCCGGCCCGCGAGGACGTACGCCAGACCGTTGAACTCCTCCCGCCAGGGCAGGGTGATCTCCGCGCCCGGCGCCAGCGTCGCGTGCACCATCGAGATCGGCGTGTGCGTGATGCCGGGGCCCTCGTGACCGTCCAGGTCACCGGCGATGACGCGCAGCAGCGCGCCGCCGTCGGGGAGGTGAGCAACTGGACGCTGCCGCTGCGGATGTCCTGGTAGCGCGGGGCCATCATCTTGTCCTTGGCGGGGAGGTTCACCCACAGCTGGAGGCCGTGGAAGAGCCCGCCGGACATCACGAGCTGCTCCGGCGGCGCCTCGATGTGCAGCAGGCCGCTGCCGGCCGTCATCCACTGGGTGTCACCGTTGGTGATGGTGCCGCCACCGCCGTTGGAGTCCTGGTGGTCGAAGATCCCGTCGATGATGTAGGTGACGGTCTCGAAGCCGCGGTGCGGGTGCCAGGGGTGCCCTTCGGCTCTCCGGGCGCGTACTCCACCTCACCCATCTGGTCCATCATGATGAACGGGTCGAGATGGCGGTAGTTGATCCCGGCGAACGCCCGGCGCACCGGGAAGCCCTCCCCTCGAAACCGCTCGGCGCGGTCGTGACGGTGAGCACGGGGCGGGCCACCGCGTCTGCGGGTGCGGTCACGCAGGGCAGCGTCAACGGGTTCTCGACGGTCACTGCAGGCATGTCGGTACCTCCTCGGGTACGCCCAGTTTAGTTGAGCGTTGAACTTCTTGCCACCCCGAACGCGGAAAGCCCGGAGGGCATTCCTCCGGGCTTCACAGCGGGGTGGCGCGGTCTGCCGCCTGCGCGGCACTGACTTCACCCATACATACGGCGCATCGCGAACTCGACCATCTGCTCCACGGCCTTGGCGTCGAACACCATCCGGTGCTCGCCCTCCATGTCGAGGACGCAGCCGTACCCCGTGGGCAGCAGGTCGATCACCTCGGCGCCGGTGATCACGAAGTACTTGGACTCCTTGCCCGCGTACCGCCGCAGCTCCTTCAGCGAGGTGAACATCGGGATCACCGGCTGCTGGGTGTTGTGCAGGGCGAGGAATCCGGGATTGTCACCGCGCGGGCAATACACCTTGGAGGTGGCGAAGACCTGCTGGAAGTCCTCGGCCGCGAGCTGCCCGGTGGTGAAGGCGCGCACCGCGTCGGCGAGCGAGGGCGCGGACGGCTCGGGATAGGCCGGCGCCTGCTGCCCGTACCCGCCCGGCATCTGCTGCTGGGGCGGGACATAACCCTGTTGTGCGCCCGCGTTCTGGTCGTAGCCGTACATGCCGCACAGACTACTGACCCGACGGGAGGGGTGGGTCACAGATGTCCGGAACGGGGTTGCTTCTTATTACCGACGGGTAGCATCATCGTAGCTACTAGCCAGTACGTGAATCAGCCGCGAGGAGTCAGTGCCTCGCCGATACCTCCAACGGAGCCGTCGCCATGGGGCACTACAAGTCGAATCTCCGCGACATCGAGTTCAACCTCTTCGAGGTACTCGGCCGCGACAAGCTGTACGGCTCGGGTCCGTTCGAGGAGATGGACGTCGACACCGCGAAGAGCATCCTCGACGAGCTGACCCGGCTCGCGGAGAACGAACTGGCCGAGTCGTTCACGGACGCCGACCGCAACCCGCCGGTGTTCGACCCGGAGACCGGCACCGCGCCGGTGCCGGCGTCCTTCAAGAAGAGCTACCAGGCCTTCATGGACTCCGAGTACTGGCGCCTGGGCGTGTCCGAGAGCATCGGCGGCACGACGGCTCCCCTCGCTGATCTGGGCGTACGCCGAGCTGATCCTGGGCGCCAACCCCGCCGTGTGGATGTACTCCTCGGGTCCCGCCTTCGCCGGCGTCCTGTACGACGAGGGCAACGACACGCAGAAGAAGATCGCCCGGATCGCCGTCGAGCGGCAGTGGGGCTCCACCATGGTCCTCACCGAGCCGGACGCCGGCTCGGACGTGGGCGCCGGCCGCACCAAGGCCGTGCCGCAGGCGGACGGCTCCTGGCACATCGAGGGCGTGAAGCGCTTCATCACGTCCGGTGAGCACGACATGTCGGAGAACATCCTCCACTACGTCCTCGCCCGCCCCGAGGGCGCCGGCCCCGGCACCAAGGGCCTGTCGCTCTTCCTCGTCCCGAAGTACGAGTTCGACTTCGAGACCGGCGAGCTGGGCGAGCGCAACGGCGCCTACGCCACGAACGTCGAGCACAAGATGGGCCTGAAGGCCTCCAACACCTGCGAGATGACGTTCGGCGACCGCCACCCTGCCAAGGGCTGGCTGATCGGCGACAAGCACGACGGCATCCGCCAGATGTTCCGCATCATCGAGTTCGCCCGCATGATGGTCGGCACGAAGGCGATCTCCACGCTGTCGACGGGCTACCTCAACGCGCTGGAGTACGCCAAGGAGCGCGTCCAGGGTCCGGACCTGGCCAACTTCATGGACAAGGCCGCGCCCAAGGTCACCATCACCCACCACCCCGACGTGCGCCGCTCGCTGATGACGCAGAAGGCGTACGCGGAGGGCATGCGCGCGCTGGTGCTGTACACGGCGTCGGTGCAGGACGCGATCGCGGTGAAGGAGGCGGCGGGCGAGGACACGAAGACCGAGCACGCCCTCAACGACCTGCTGCTGCCGATCGTCAAGGGCTACGGCTCCGAGAAGGGCTACGAGCAGCTCGCCCAGTCGCTCCAGACCTTCGGCGGCTCCGGCTTCCTCCAGGAGTACCCGATCGAGCAGTACATCCGGGACTCCAAGATCGACACCCTGTACGAGGGCACCACCGCGATCCAGGGTCAGGACTTCTTCTTCCGGAAGATCGTCCGCAACCAGGGCGCGGCGCTGAACTCGCTGGCCGAGGACATCAAGAAGTTCCTGGCGCTCGGCGAGGGCGGCGAGGAGCTGGGCGCGGCCCGCGAGCACCTGGCCAAGGCGGCCGTCGAGCTGGAGGCCGTCGTCGGCCTGATGCTCACCGACCTCGCGGCCACCGAGCAGGACGTCAAGAACATCTACAAGGTGGGCCTGAACACCACCCGCCTGCTGATGGCGTCCGGCGACGTGATCGTCGGCTACCTGCTGCTGCGCGGCGCCGCGATCGCCGCCGAGAAGCTGCCGACGGCCTCCGCGAAGGACGTCCCCTTCTACACCGGCAAGATCGCGGCGGCGAAGTTCTTCGCGGCCAACGTCCTGCCCGGCGTCACCCTTGCCCGCAAGATCGCCGAGGGCGTCGGACTGGACCTGATGGAACTGGACGAGGCGGCCTTCTAGGACCCTTCCCGGACCGTCCCGGACCCTCCCGGACCTCCTGGGACAGACCCCGCGAGATTCAGCCGGACCCCGTACGAGGGCCCGCTCCCGCCTCGGGAAGCGGGCCCTCGTCCTCGTTAAGGTGAACCCCATGAGCGCACCCTCCCGCTTCGACCGCGGCCACACCGACGATCTGATGTCCTTCCTCGCGGCGAGTCCGACGCCGTACCACGCCGTGGCGAACGCAGCCGAGCGGCTGGAGAAGGCGGGCTTCCGTCAGGTCGCGGAGACGGACGCCTGGGACGGGGCGACGGGCGGCAAGTACGTGCTGCGCGGCGGTGCGATCATCGCCTGGTACGTCCCCGAGGGCGCGGACGCGCACACGCCCTTCCGAATCGTCGGCGCCCACACCGACTCCCCAACCTGCGGGTGAAGCCCCGTCCGGACAGCGGGGCGCACGGCTGGCGCCAGATCGCCGTGGAGATCTACGGCGGGCCGCTGCTCAACTCCTGGCTCGACCGCGATCTGGGCCTGGCCGGGCGGCTGTCGCTGCGCGACGGCTCCACCCGGCTGGTCAACGTCGACCGCCCGCTGCTGCGGGTCCCGCAGCTCGCCATCCACCTGGACCGCTCGGTCAACGCCGACGGCCTCAAGCTCGACAAGCAGCGGCACATGCAGCCGGTGTGGGGCATGGGCGACGACGTCCGCGACGGCGACCTGATCGCCTTCCTGGAGGAGACCGCCGGGCTCGCCCCCGGTGAGGTCACCGGCTGGGACCTGATGGTCCACTCCGTCGAGGCACCCGCCTACCTGGGCCGCGACCGCGAGCTGGTGGCCGGCCCGCGCATGGACAACCTGCTCTCCGTGCACGCCGGCACCGCGGCGCTCGCCGCCGTCGCCGCCAAGGGCTCCGCCCTCCCCGGCATCCCGGTCCTCGCCGCCTTCGACCACGAGGAGAACGGCTCCCAGTCCGACACCGGCGCGGACGGCCCGCTGCTCGGCGGCGTCCTGGAGCGTTCGGTGTTCGCGCGCGGCGGATCGTACGAGGACCGGGCGCGTGCCTTCGCCGGCAGCGTCTGCCTCTCCTCCGACACCGGTCACGCCGTCCACCCCAACTACGCGGAGCGGCACGACCCGACGCACCACCCGCGGATCGACGGCGGCCCCATCCTCAAGGTCAACGTCAACAACCGCTACGCCACGGACGGTTCCGGCCGGGCGGTGTTCGCGGCGGCCTGCGAGAAGGCGGACGTCCCGTTCCAGTCGTTCGTCTCCAACAACGCGATGCCGTGCGGCACCACCATCGGCCCGATCACGGCCGCCCGGCACGGCATCCGCACCGTCGACATCGGCGTGGCCATCCTGTCGATGCACAGCGCCCGCGAACTCTGCGGCGCGAAGGACCCGTACCTGCTGGCGAACGCGCTCGTGGCGTTCCTCGACGGCTAGTGCTAGAGCCTGTCCGGCGGATCAAGTCGGAGGAAACCGGCGGTGCTTCTGCGGCTCGGGTGAGCGGGTCCGGTGCGTGGCGGCTGCGAGGCGGAGGAGGGCGACAGGGCGGAGCCCTGGCAACCGACGACAACGCCGCTGGGGGCACCTCCCACGCCCTTCAGGCAGTGGGGGAGCGCGTACCAGACCCCGCGTCTCCGGCATGATCCGCCGGACAGACCCTGGTCAACTATGCTGCCACCGACGGCGCATGAGTGCCGCTCGGCCGGGTACCCGGTCGCCACCGGAACCACCGGACAGGGAGGCGACACTCATGGGCCTCGGCGGCTGCATCATCCTCATCGCCGTAGGAGCAATTCTCACGTTCGCCACCGACTGGGACATGCAGGGTGTCAACCTTGACCTGGTCGGCGTCATCTTCATGATCGTCGGCCTGATCGGCGTCGCGACGTTCAGCAGCATCGCCCGCCGCAGGCGGGTCGTCGTACCCCCGGCCACCCCGGTCGTGGAGGACACCACCCGCCCGCGCACCCGCGACGGCTACAGCGACGGGTACGGCGTCTGAACTGCCGCCGCAGCCGGCCGGAGTCGCACGGCCCGGTCGCATCCGGAGGCGTACCTCCCGGCCACCGCTGGAACACCAGGTCGGCGACTGACACCCCGCCTCGCCGGTCAGCCGAGCGGGTGGCCCGTCGTCGTGTCGACGTGGTCCGGTACCTCGTCGTGGCGGTCGCCGACGGTGAGGGTGCCGGTGGGCTCGAAGAGGAGGATCGCGGTCGGGACGGAGGCGTGCGGCTTGTGCTCGGTGCCGCGGGGGACCGTGAACACGGAACCCTTCGGCAGTACGACCGTGCGCTCGCCCGACGGCTCGCGCAGGGCGATGCGCAGCTCGCCGTCGAGGACGAGGAAGAACTCGTCGGTGTGGTCGTGCACGTGCCAGACGTGCTCGCCCTCCACCTTGGCGACCCGTACGTCGTAGTCGTTGACGGCGGTGACGATGCGGGGGCTCCACCGCTCCGTGAAGGAGGCGAGGGCCCGGTCGAGGGAGAGGGGTTCTCGTGACATGCCGTCAGCCTCGCCGAGGCGACGGCACCGGGACAGTGCTAGAAATCGCGCATGCCGCAAGGATCCTCTCAGCCCCCGCGTACCCACCACGTCGCCGTGATCGTCGACGAGGGCACCAACCCGTTCGAGGTCGGCGTGGCCACCGAGCTGTTCGGGCTGCCCCGGCCCGAACTGGGGACGCCGTACGCGCCCTACCGGGTGACGCTGTGCACGCCCACGCCGGACGTGCCCATGAACCACGGGTTCTTCACCATGACCGGGGCGGCCGGGCTGGACGCCGTGGACGACGCCGACACCCTTCTCGTACCCGGGCGGCCCGACAACGTCGTCCCGCGCGGGGAGGCCGTCCTCCGCGCGATCCGGCGCGCGCACGCGCGGGGCGCCCGGGTCGTCAGCTTCTGCACCGGCACGTTCGCCCTCGCCGAGGCGGGGCTGCTCGACGGGCGCCGCGCCACGACGCACTGGATGTGGGCGGACGCCTTCCGCGCACTGCACCCGCGCGTGCTGCTGGAACCGGACGTGCTCTTCGTGGACGACGGGGACGTCCTCACCGCCGCCGGCAGTTCGGCGGCCCTGGACCTGGGGCTGCACCTCTGGCGCGAGGACCACGGCGCCGAGACCGCCAACGCGGTCTCGCGGCGCCTGGTGTTCGCCGCGCACCGGGACGGCGGGCAGCGCCAGTTCGTGGAGCGGCCGGTGCCGCCCGTGCCGGACGAGTCGCTGGGCCCGCTGCTGGCCTGGGCGCAGGAACGGCTGGGCGAGCCGCTGACGGTGGCGGACCTGGCGGCACGGGCGGCGGTGAGTCCGGCGACCCTGCACCGGCGGTTCCGCGCCCAGCTCGGTGCGACGCCGCTCGCGTGGCTGACGGGGAGCGGGTCGCGCTGGCGTGCCGGCTCATCGAGCGGGGCGAGGTCCGGCTGGACGTCGTGGCCGCGCGCAGCGGCCTGGGGACGGCGGCGAACCTGCGGGCGCGGCTGCGGCGCGCGACGGGACTCAGCCCGTCGGCCTACCGGCGGCGTTTCGGAACGCGGGGCGGGGAACCGGTGGAACCATGAGATTCCTTGTGCGGGACCGGATCCTCGGGATCGGGGACGACTACTGGATCGAGGACGACCACGGGAACAAGGTCTTCCTCGTCGACGGCAAGGCGATGCGGCTGCGGGACACCTTCGAGCTGAAGGACACCGAGGGGCGCGTGCTCATCGACATCCGGCAGAAGATGTTCGCCCTGCGGGACACGATGGTGATCGAGCGGGACGGGGAGCCGCTGGCGACCGTCCGCCGCAAACGGCTGTCACTGCTGCGCAACCACTACCGCGTCGCCCTGGCGGACGGCGGCACCGAACTGGACGTGAGCGGCCGGATCGCCGACCGGGAGTTCGCGGTCGAGTACGACGGTGAACTGCTCGCCGTCATCTCCCGCCGCTGGCTGCACATCAGGGATACGTACGGCATCGACGTCGTCCGCGAGGACGCGGACCCGGCACTGCTGATCTCGGTGGCGGTGTGCGTGATCCACCTGGCGGAGAGGAGCGGGAGGACGACTAGCTAGGGACTGTCCCGGGGGCTCGGGCGTGCCTTGCACGCGACCCGTTCACGGCGGGGAGGCGGGCGTACCGGGGCCGCGTCTCAGGCGTGGGGTTCCGGTTGGGCCGTGCCCGGGACCTGGTGACGGTGGTGGTGCGGTTGGGCCGTGCCCGGGACCTGGTGACGGTGGTGGTGTGCTTGGGGGCCCGGGTGGGCGGGTCCGGTGCGGGCGGCCGCGAGCCGGAGTGGGCGGGTCCGGTGCGGGCGGCCGCGAGCCGGAGTGGGCGGGTCCGGTGCGGGCGGCCGCGAGCCGGAGTGGGCGGGTCCGGTGCGGGCGGCCGCGAGCCGGAGTGGGCGGGCGCCCCGGTCCCGTACCGGGGCCCGCCTCCCTGCGCCGGTCTGCCGGACCGGCGCTGTCAGTGGCCGGGGCGGGCCAGGCCCAGGACGCGGTCCTTCAGGGCCGGGAAGCGTTCGCGGGTGCCGGTGACCGTGGCCGGGTCGAAGTCGACGGTGAGAATCTCCTCGCCGGGGCCCGCCTCCGCGAGGACCTCGCCCCAGGGATCGACCACGATCGAGTGACCCGCCTGCGGAACTCCGCCGTGCGTCCCGGCCGTTCCACACGCGAGGACGAACGCCTGGTTCTCCACCGCCCGGGCCTTGGCCAGCAGCGTCCAGTGGGAGCGCCGACGCTCGGGCCAGCCCGACGGGACGACGAAGGTCTCGGCGCCGGCGTCGACGAGACCGCGGAAGAGTTCGGGGAAGCGGAGGTCGTAGCAGGTCGCCACACCGAGCACGGTGTCCGGCAGCCGGACCGTCACCAGTACGTCGCCCGCCCCCATCAGCACGGCCTCACCCTTGTCGAAGCCGAAGCGGTGGATCTTGCGGTAGGCGGCGGCGAGCTCACCGGCGGGGAGAAGACGAGGAGGTGTTGTAGAGGGGACCGTCAGGATCGCGTTCGGGGATCGACCCCGCGTGCAGCCACACGCCCGCGTCACTCGCGGCCTTGGCCATCGCTTCGCAGGTGGGACCTTCGAGTGGTTCCGCCTCGCTGCCGAACGCCTCGTACGAGAACGCGCCCGTGGTCCACAGCTCCGGCAGGACGACGAGATCGGCCCCGGCCTGATCCCGTACCATCCCGGCGACGCGCAGCCGCCTCGATTCGACCGATTCGCCCTCATTCACGGCAACTTGGAGCAAGGAAGCGCGCACACTACCACCGTCCTGGCATTCGACCCGCGCACACGGGCCTACGATCGTCACACGAAAGCACTGCCGGGGTGCCTCACAGCAGCGTAACTTAGCGACTCGAGACACCCACGCAGTGCAGCCACCGCCCACTGGCACCGCCCGCCGCAACCTGCCCGTGTACCGACCGCCGAGGGGTCCCGTTTCCGTGAGCCTGCATCCCGCCCTCCAGCCCTACGCCGACGCCTGGACCCATTCCATCGAGGCGATATCCGAGCTGGTGCAGCCGCTCCCGGAGGCCGACTGGAACCGGCGGACGCCGTGCCCGGGGTGGTCGGTCCGGGACGTGGTCTCGCACGTCATCGGGCTGGACTCCGAGATGTACGGCGACCCGCGCCCCATCCACACGCTTCCGCGCGACCTGTTCCACGTCACCAACGACCACCAGCGGTACATGGAGATGCAGGTCGACGTGCGCCGCCACCACACGGCGCCGGAGATGACGTCCGAGCTGGAGCTCTCGATCATCCGCCGCAACCGTCAGCTGCGGAACGAGTCGCGTGCGCCGGGCACCATGGTGCGCGGTCCGCTCGGCACGGAACTCACGCTGGAGGAGTCGATGCGCCGGCACGCCTTCACCGTGTGGGCGCACGAGCAGGATCTGCGTACGGCCCTCGGCCGGCCCGGCAACCTCGACTCCCCGGCGCGCACATCGCCCGTGACGTGCTGCTGGCCGAACTGCCGCGCGTGGTCGCCGAGCTCGCGCAGGCGCCGCGCAGCTCGGCCGTGGTCATCGACGTGCACGGGCCGGTGGAGTTCCTCCGCACGATCCGCGTCGACATCCAGGGCCGCGGCACCCTGGAGACGGCCCCCGCCCTCGGCCCCGCGGCCACCCTCACCCTCGACTGGGAAACCTTCGTCCGCCTGACCTGCGGCCGGGTGACGGCGGAGGCGGTCTCGGACCGCCTGAAAACGGAAGGCGACCCGGACCTCACGTCGGCGATCCTGCGCCACTTCGCGGTAACGCCCTAACCGCACACAGCCCGCGATCCGCGATCCCGCGGGCAATCGTGCCGCCGGGCGATGGGGGTACCTCCCTCGAGCGAAGCCGAGAGTGGGGAGGGTGGGCGCGACGGCACCCGGCGAGCGCCGGGCCGCGCGACCCACCCTCGCCCGGCGGCCGCACCGGTCACGGCACCGGCACGTGCACGGACGAGACCCTGCTCGCGACCAGCCGCTCCCGCTCCGCCCGAGCCGCCCGCCTCCGCAACCGCAGAATCTGACTGACCCCACCACCTGCAACACGAACACCGACGAGAACGCGACCCCGTAGTCGTCCCCCGTCGCGTCCAGCAGCACCCCGACCGCGAACAACGTCGTCATGGACGCCACGAATCCGCCCATGTTCGTGATCCCCGACGCCGTCCCCTGCCGCTCGGCGGGATTCGCCGGCCGCGCGAAGTCGAAGCCGATCATCGACGCCGGCCCACAAGCCCCCAGCACCGCGCACAGCACCACCAGCAGCCACATCGGCGCCGTATCCGCCGGATAGACCAGAGTGACCGCCCACACCACGGCCGTCGCCCCCACCGTCCCCAGCGCCAGCGGCAGCCGCGCCTCGTGATGCCGGGCGATGACCTGCCCGTAGACGAGCCCGAAGGCCATGTTGGACAGCACTACGAGGGTCAGCAGCTCACCGGCGGCCGCACGGGACAGCCCCTGCGCCTCCACGAGGAACGGCATCCCCCACAGCAGCAGGAACATCATCGCCGGGAATTGCGTGGTGAAGTGCACCCACAGCCCCAGCCGCGTCCCCGGCTCCCGCCAGGACAGGGCGATCTGACGGCGTACATAGGCGGCGCCCCGGTGCGGCACCGGCTCGGGTTCGTACCCCTCGGGGTGATCCCTGAGAAACAGCACCAGCAGCACGAACACCACGACACCCGCCACCGCGCTGCCCGCGAACGCCGCCGTCCAGCCGACGCCGTGCAGCAGCCGGGCGATGACCAGCGTGGAGACGAGGTTGCCCGCCATGCCGGCCAGTCCCGCCATCTGCGCGACCAGCGGCCCGCGCCGGGCCGGGAACCACCGCGTGCCCAGCCGCAGCACACTGATGAACGTCATCGCGTCACCACAGCCCAGCAGCGCCCGCGAGGCGAGCGCCATGCCGTACGACGGTGAGAGCGCGAAGCCGAGCTGCCCCGCCGTGAACAGCACGACGCCGATGCCCAGCACCCTCTTGGTGCCGAGCCGGTCGACCAGCAGCCCGACGGGTATCTGCATGCCCGCGTAGACCAGCAGCTGAAGGATGGAGAACGTGGAGAGGGCCGAGGCGTTGACGTGGAAACGGTCGGCGGCGTCGAGGCCGGCCACCCCCAGCGACGTACGGAAGATGACGGCGACGAAGTAGACGGAGACACCGATCCCCCACACGGCGAGCGCGCGCCGTCCGCCCGGGGGTGCGCCCTCCGGGGAAGGGCCCCCGGGCAGCGTGCCGCTCATCGCACCTCACCCCTCGCCAGGTGGGAGAACCAGCCGACGTGCCGGTGGACGACCCCGACGGCCGCCTCCGCGTCGCCGGAGCGCAGCGCTTCGAGGATCTCGCCGTGTTCGGCGAGGGTCTTGGCGATGCGGTCGGGGTGGGAGTGCATCACGGCGACACCCATCCGCAGCTGACGGTCACGGAGCTGGTCGTAGAGGCGGGAGAGGATCTCGTTGCCGCCGCTGCGGACGATCTCGGCGTGGAAACAGCGGTCGGTGACGGAGGCGGCGGCGAAGTCACCGGCGGCGGCCTGTTCCCGCTGCCGGGCGAGCAGTTCCTCCAGGCGCGCGATGAGTGCGGGCGGCGCGGGTACGGCCTTCCTGGCGGCGTGCTCCTCGACGAGCAGCCGGGTCTCGACGACGTCGGCGATCTCCTGCGCGGAGACGGGCAGCACGAGGGCGCCCTTCTTCGGGTAGAGCTTGATCAGCCCCTCGGCCTCCAGCCGGAGCAGCGCCTCGCGCACGGGGTGCGCGAGACCCCGTGGCCTCGGCCAGCTCGCCTTCGGTGAGCAGCGTCCCACCCTCGTAACGGCGTTCCAGGACACCCTGCTTGACGTGGGTGTAGACGCGGTCGGCGGCGGGGGTTGCCTCACGGCGGCCATGCTCATGCGGACAGGATAGATACAACACGTACGCGTGGAAGAATCCGTCCACGATGCGGACCCGGAAACCCGGGAGAATTCACCTCCCTCTCCGCGCAACCTTGTACCCCCGTACGAGTCAGTTAGGTGCGGCCCCCTGCCTGCGGCCGCCTCTGACTCGGCCGCACGGTACGGCCATTCCAGGTAATCGGGGTATTCGACTTGAAGATCGACATTCAGCGCATCCGGCTCCGCAGAACCGTCGGCGTCGCCATGACCACCGGTGCCATGCTCGCTTCCGGAGCCCTCTGGGCCGCGCCCGCGCAGGCCGCCGCCGCGCCGTCCGTCGTCGCCAAGGGCGGCTTCGTGATGAACGACGCGAACGGCAAGTCGCTGTACACGAAGGCGGCGGACACCCGACGCTCGACCGGTTCGACGACGAAGATCATGACCGCGAAGGTCGTGCTCGCGCAGAAGAACCTGAACCTGGACGCCAAGGTCACGATCCAGATGGCGTACAGCGACTACATCGTGCGGAACAACGCGTCGTCCGCGCGGCTGATCGTCGGCGACAAGGTCACCGTGCGCCAGCTCCTGTACGGGCTGATGCTGCCGTCGGGCTGCGACGCGGCGTACGCGCTGGCCGACAAGTTCGGTACGGGCTCCACACGTGCGGCCCGCGTGAAGTCGTTCATCGGCAAGATGAACTCCGAGGCGACGAAGCTGGGCCTGAAGAACACCCACTTCGACTCCTTCGACGGCATCGGCAAGGGCAAGAACTACTCGACGCCCCGCGATCTGACGAAGATCACGAGCAGCGCGATGAAGAGCTCGACGTTCCGCGCGATCGTGAAGACGAAGAAGTACACGGCGAAGACGACGACCAAGACGGGCAGCACCCGCACGATGGCGCCGTGGACCAACACGAACAACCTGCTCAACAGCTACAGCGGCACCATCGGCGTGAAGACCGGCTCGGGCCCGGAGGCCAAGTACTGCCTGGTCTTCGCCGCGACCCAGAACGGCAAGACCGTGGTCGGCACGGTCCTCGCCTCCTCCTCGTCCACCCAGCGCGAAACGGACGCGAAGAAGCTCCTGTCCTACGGCTTCGGCAAGGTCTGACCCACAGCGCCACAGGGGCCCATCCGACACGGGTGGGCCCTTTCGCATGCCATCGTCACGGGTCGCCGAGAGATGCGCGAGACCGTAACTGGAGGTTACGGTCTCAGCGTTCACGCAGGTGGGAGCGGTGCTGAGACATGTCCATACACATGGCAATGAGCCACCGCAGCGGTTTCGTTCGCTTTCGCTCGCAGTCGTGAACATCATCGAATGAGCTGGTATACACCCTCCGCCGCGCTCTACGTTCCACAGCGGAGGTGGTTCATATGAACGAACCCAGCAAGCGACCGCGCTCTTCCGAGCGGCACGAGGCGATCGACGTCAGCGACTTCGTGTACGCGGCTACCGGGGCCCGGGTCCGGAGGCTGACGATGCCGGACGGGATGCACTGGTTTCCGGCGGTGGATGTCTGCAAGGAACTCGGCCACAAGAACTCCCGGAAGGCGCTCGCCGACCATGTCCCCGACGAGCATCGAGAGTGTATCGAGACCGTAAGCACAGCTTACGGTCTCAGCATTCCCGCAGGTAGGGAGTGGCGTCGAGACTTGCAAGTCATCTCTCTCCAAGGCCTCATCCTGCTCGTCAACGCCTGCACCAAAGCGTCCTGCGCCCCCTTCAAGCAGTGGGTCGCCGAGGTGATCGAGACGGTCCAGCGAGAGGGTTCGTACTCTCTCGAAGAGGCCGAGGTGCAGCCCTCCGACCCCGGCGCCCCCCTCGCCTACGCCATGCCGGAACAGGTCGCCGAGGCCATCGTCCGGCTGGAGGCGCACAACCTTCGGCTCGATGAGGAGCTGGCCGGCGGGCAGCGCGAATCGCTCGCTTTGCAGAAGGAGATGCTCGCCGCCCAGCAGTCCACGCTCGCCGTGCAGCAGTCCACCCTCGCCGTGCAGCAGGCCACGCTCGCCGTGCAGCAGGCCATGGTCCGGGCGCTGGAACGTATCGCGGACCGGTTCGACACCCTCGTCCTGGAGCGCCGGGCGCCCTTCGGACACCTCACCGCGCGGCGCACCACCGAGTCCGTCCTTGCCGACTGGCGGCATCGGCTGTCGGTGACGGAGGACGTGTGGGCCGTGGCCGTGGTGATCGCGCCGGTGCTCGTCGAACAGGGTGAACTGCGCGAGCCGCTGGAGTCGATCGCCGCGCGTACGGGGCTCTCCGTGCGGCGTGTCAACGAGTGCCTGCGGCTGCTGCGCAAACACGCCTGTATTTCCTCGCGGGGCGGGGCCGAGGACGACGCCCCGGTGTGGGTGCTGCCGTAGGGCCGGTACAGCAGAAGGGGCGTCGCAATCCGAAGTTGCGGCGCCCCTCCTGTGTTCATGAACCTAGTGGATCCATGGGCCTCAGGCCCAGTTGATCAACCTCTTCGGCTGTTCCAGGATCGCCGCCACGTCGGCCAGGACCTTGGAGCCCAGTGCGCCGTCGACCAGGCGGTGGTCGAAGGAGAGGGCCAGGGTGGTGACCTGACGGGGTTTGACCTTGCCCTTGTGGACCCACGGCTGGAGCTTGATCGCGCCCACCGCGAGGATCGCGGACTCGCCGGGGTTCAGGATCGGCGTGCCCGTGTCGACGCCGAAGACGCCGACGTTGGTGATCGTCACCGTGCCCGCCTGCATCGCCGCGGGTGAGGTCTTGCCCTCCCGCGCCGTGGACACCAGTTCGCCCAGGGACTCGGCCAGTTGCGGCAGCGTCTTGGCGTGGGCGTCCTTGATGTTCGGCACGATCAGGCCACGCGGAGTGGCCGCCGCGATGCCCAGGTTGACGTAGTGCTTGACCACGATCTCCTGGGCCGCCTCGTCCCACGACGCGTTGATGTCGGGGTTCCGCTTGATCGCGACCAGCACTGCCTTGGCGATCAGCAGCAGGGGTTCACGCGCAGGCCCGTGAACTCCTTGTCCTGCTTCAGCTCCTCGACCAGCTTCATCGTGCGCGTCACGTCCACCGTCACGAACTCCGTGACATGCGGTGCCGTGAACGCCGAACCGACCATCGCCGCCGCCGTGGCCTTGCGGACACCCTTCACCGGGATACGGGTCTCACGCGCGGTGTCGTACGACACCGGTGCGGGAGCCCGCACCACCGCGGGGCCGCCGGGGCGGCGGCCTCCGGCTCGGGCGCCACCGCCGCGTGGACGTCCTCGCGGGTGATGACGCCGTCCGGGCCGGTCGGGGTGACCGTCGCCAGGTCGACGCCCAGGTCCTTCGCCAGCTTGCGGACCGGGGCTTCGCCAGGGGCGTTCCCTGGTGGCGCCGTGGCCGTTCAGCTCCGGCTGGGCTGCCGCTTCCGGGGCCGCCTTGCGGGGACGGCGGCGCGTCGAGGACGTCGCCACGCCGTAGCCGACCAGGACCGGCTGGCGGGCCGACGGCTGCTCCTCGGGCTCGGCCGGCTCCTCGGCGGGCTCCTCGGCGGGAGCGGGGCGGGTGCCTCCTCCTCCGCCACCGGCGCCGCGCCGCCCGACACGTCCACCGCGATGATGGACGTGCCCACGTCGACCGTGGTGCCCTCGGGGAAGTGCAGCGCGCGGACCACACCGTCGTACGGGATGGGCAGCTCGACGGCCGCCTTCGCCGTCTCGACCTCACAGACCACCTGGCCGTCGGTGACCGTGTCACCCGGCTGGACGTACCACTTGAGGATCTCGGCCTCGGTGAGGCCCTCGCCCACGTCCGGCATCTTGAACTCGCGTACGGACGCGTTCGTCATCGTCGTCACGGCCCTCTCCCTCAGTACGCCAGCGAGCGGTCGACGGCGTCGAGCACCCGGTCCAGGTCCGGAAGGTAGGACTCCTCCAGACGGGCCGGCGGATACGGGGCGTGGTAGCCGCCCACCCGCAGTACCGGGGCTTCCAGGTGGTAGAAGCAGCGCTCCGTGATCCGCGCGGCGATCTCCGCGCCGGAACCGAAGAACACCGGCGCCTCGTGGACCACGACCAGGCGGCGCGTCCTGCGCACCGACGCCTGGATCGCGTCGAAGTCGAGCGGGAGACCGAGCGCAGGTCCAGCACCTCCAGGGAGCGGCCCTCCTCGGCAGCCGCGTCGGCGACCTCCTGGCAGAGCTTCACCATCGGGCCGTACGCCGCCAGCGTCAGGTCCGTGCCCTCGCGCACCACACGCGCGGTGTGCAGCAGGCCCGGGATGGCCTCGGTGTCGACCTCGCCCTTGTCCCAGTAGCGCCGCTTCGGCTCGAAGAAGATCACCGGGTCGTCGCTCTGGACGGCCTGCTGCATCATCCAGTACGCGTCCGACGCGTTCGAAGGCGACACGATCTTCAGGCCCGCGACATGCGCGAACAGCGCCTCCGGGGACTCGGAGTGGTGCTCCACCGCGCCGATGCCGCCGCCGTAGGGAATCCGCACGACGACGGGCATCTTGACCTTGCCCAGCGAGCGGGCGTGCATCTTCGCGAGCTGCGTGACGATCTGGTCGTACGCCGGGAAGACGAAGCCGTCGAACTGGATCTCCACCACCGGGCGGTAGCCGCGCAGGGCCAGGCCGATCGCCGTACCGACGATGCCCGACTCGGCGAGCGGGGTGTCGATGACGCGGCTCTCGCCGAAGTCCTTCTGCAGACCGTCCGTCACCCGGAACACGCCGCCGAGCTTGCCGACGTCCTCACCCATGACGAGGACCTTGGGGTCCGCGTCCAGCGCGTGCCGCAGCGACTCGTTGATCGCCTTGGCCAGAGCCATCTTCTGTGCCATCTCACTTACCCCGTCCGCGTCCGCGAACGACGCCTGGTAGGCGGCGAACTGCGCACGCTCCTCGTCCACGAGAGCGTGTCCGTCCGCGTACACGTTCTCGAAGATGGCGAAGTGGTCCGGGTCCGGCATGGCACGGACCGCTTCGCGCACTCGTTTGCCCAACGCCTCGCTCTCGCTCTCCAGTTCCGCGAAAAATCCCTCGTCCGCGTGGTTTGCGGACTCCAGGAAGCGGCGAAGGCGCAGGATCGGGTCCTTGGCCTCCCAGGCCAGCCGCTCCTCGTCGCCCCGGTAGCGGGTCGGGTCGTCGGACGTGGTGTGCGCGCCCATGCGGTAGGTGAACGCCTCGACGAGCGTCGGACCCTCACCCGCGCGGGCCCGCTCCAGGGCCCACTTGGTGACGGCCAGGTTCGCCAGCACGTCGTTGCCGTCCACGCGCACGCCCGGGAAGCCGAAGCCCTGCGCACGCTGGTACAGCGGCACGCGGGACTGCTTCTCGGTCGGCTCGGAGATCGCCCACTGGTTGTTCTGGCAGAAGAACACCACCGGCGCGTTGTAGACCGCGGAGAAGGTGAAGGCCTCGGCCACATCGCCCTGGCTGGACGCGCCGTCGCCGAAGTAGGCGATGACCGCGCTGTCCGCGCCGTCCTTGGTGATGCCCATCGCGTAGCCCGTGGCGTGCAGCGCCTGGGAGCCGATGACGATCGTGTACAGGTGGAAGTTGTTGCCGTTCGGGTCCCAGCCGCCGTTGTTCACGCCGCGGAACATGCCGAGCAGATTGGTCGGGTTCACCCCGCGGCACCACGCGACGCCGTGCTCACGGTAGGTGGGGAAGACGTAGTCGTCGTCGCGCAGCGCCCGGCCGGAGCCGATCTGCGCCGCCTCCTGGCCCAGCAGCGAGGCCCACAGGCCCAGCTCGCCCTGGCGCTGGAGCGCGGTGGCCTCGGCGTCGAAGCGGCGGGTGAGCACCATGTCGCGGTACAGGCCGCGCAGCTCCTCGGCGGTGATGCCGTCGACGTACTTGTCGAACTCGGCGTTCTTGACGCGCTTGCCCTCGGGCGTCAGCAACTGGACGAGGGCGGGCTCGGCGCTCTTCCCGGCGCCGGTGGCCTTCTTGCTGGTGGTGCGCTTGGCGCCGGTGGTGCCGGCCTTCGTTCCGGCGCTGCGTCGCGGTGTGCGCGCGGCAGTGCTCTCCACGGTCACGTGTGCTCCTCCGTCGGTCCGGCCCCGGGGTTGCCGGCAGGCCAGTGCGGCTCACCTGTTTCTCGACCACCGGGCACGGGGTGGGTGCCACTCGACCGGGGAACAGGCGTGACAGGTGCCCCGGCGAGCGCCCTGCAATAGGCACGGTACCCAGTGCTCCACATATCTGTGAAACCCCACCTGACCTGCGATTTTGCTTGGATTTCCGAGCAAATCGGGGAAGGCCGGGAAGGCGCGCTGGTCACAGCCTTGCAGGAGGCCGGAGCAACGGCACGTTATCCCGGCCACCCCGGGCACGGGAAGAGTCGAATTTCCCGACCGAACGTGGTACTCCGCGCGAGGTGAACGTGTTCTCCGCGCGAGGTGAACGTGTCTCCGCGCGAGGTGGACGTGGCACTCCGCGCGAGGTGGACAGGGTGCGGCCGGAGCCGGAGCCGGAGCCGGAGGAGACCGGCCGGCCGCGCCCTCGACAAAGGGCCTGTCCGGCGGATCATGCCGGACAGGCCCTGAGGAACGGGGTCAGCCCGTCACGCCTTCGATGGTGCCCGCGCCGCCGGCGTCCGCACCGCCCGCGTCGGCGCCGCCGTCCGCGGTGCCGCCGGTCTCCGTGCCGCCGTTCTCGGTCCCGCCGTCCTCGGTGCCGCCGTCCGTCCCGCCGGGGTTGGTGCCGCCCGTCTCGGTCGGCTGGGTGGCCGTCGGCTGGCCGGTCGGCTCCTCGGGCTGCGTCTCCGTGTACGTCGGCTCCTGCGACGGCGTGTACGGCCGGTCCCAGTTGCCGCCCGACCCGTTGCCGGGGTTGGTGCCCGGGCCGGTGTCCGGGTCGGTGGTCTCCTCGGTCTCCTCGTCGCTGGGGCTCTCGCTGGACTTCTCGTCCTTGGTGCTCTGGGTGACGGACGGGGACTTGTCGGACGTGCCGCCGTCTCCTCCGCCTCCCCGTTGTTCAGCGCCAGCGCGACACCCGCCGCGACGGCGATCACCGCGAGCACCGCGAGGATCCACAGCTTGCCGCGGCCGCTGCCCTGGTTGCCGTGGCCCTCGAAGCCGCCGTCGTCCCCGCTGCCGTAACCGGAGGGCAGGATCGGCTGCGGGATCGCCGCCGTACCGGCCATGTCCGGGTGCTGCATCGCGTTCGTGCCCGCGAAGCCCGCCGCGGAGGAGCGCGGGCCTTCGTGCATGTCCACGGGGCCGGTGTTCCAGGTGCCGGTGTGGCCGCCCTGGTCGTAGAGCATCTGCAGCGCGTACTGGATCAGCCCGCGCATCTCCTCGGCCGTCTGGAAACGGTCGTCGGGCTCCTTGGCGAGGAGCGCATGACCATGCCGTCCAGCTCCGGCGGACAGGCGTCCGAGACCTCCGACGGAGGCGTGGGAATGTCCTGGACGTGCTGGTACACCACCGACAGCGGCGTCTCGCCCATGAAGGGGGCCGCAGTGCCAGCAGTTCGTACAGCAGGCAGCCGGTGGCGTACAGGTCGGACCGGTAGTCGACGGCCTTGCCGAGCGCCTGCTCGGGCGAGAGGTACTGCGGGGTACCCATGACCATGCCGGTCTGGGTCATCGTCGTGGACGCGCCGTGCAGCGCGCGGGCGATGCCGAAGTCCATCACCTTCACCGCGCCGTTGTGCGTGATGATGACGTTGGCCGGCTTGATGTCGCGGTGCACGATGCCGTGCTGGTGCGAATAGGCGAGCGCCTCCAGAACACCGGAGACGATGATCAGCGCCTGCTCGGGGCCCGGCGCCTCCGCGTTCATCAGCAGTTCGCGGATGGTGCGGCCCTCGACGATCTCCATCACGATGTACGGCACCGACTGGCCGCCGACGACGTCCTCGCCGGAGTCGTACACGGCGACGATGGAGTGGTGGTTCAGACCGGCCACCGACTGCGCCTCACGCGTGAAGCGCGCTTGGAGACGGGGTCCTCGGCGAGGTCCGCGCGGAGCAGCTTGACGGCGACGGTACGGCCGAGACGTACGTCCTCGGCGGCGAACACCTCGGCCATGCCGCCCCGGCCTAGCCTGTGGGTCAGCCGGTACCGGCCGTCGCCCACGAGCCCGCCGTTACCCCAGTTGTCCGGCGCGTCCGAGATGCCGCCGCCAGTCGCCTCGGGGTCGGACGGGCCCTGAGCGCGCTGCTGCTGTGCCATCAGTCCTCGCCGTCGTTTCTGCCCGCGGTGCGCGCGGTGTTGTCACGGTCTTCGTCGGGCCACGCTACAGCCTCGGCGTGTGCCGCCGGTCCGGGACGGGCTCCCTGGTCCGGCACGAGACGGACCGGCCATGAAACCCGTTCTCCTTACTGTCGTGCAAATTCCGTGCACCGGCAGTGCGACCGCTGTAACGCTTCCGCGACGCTTCCTTCGCGTACGGTCACGGAACGGGCACCGCGCTTGACGTGTCAGTGGCCTGGGGCAGACTTGGCCGGGAATAGCACAGGGGATCTACGACGGATCGGCCACCGAGGGCGGCGCCGGAGAGGCTACGGGGGACGCGGAACATGAGCCAGGACGGCGCGCAGGGCCAGTACGCGGGGCGGGCGCTCGCCGGCGGACGGTACCAATTGCGGGACCTGCTCGGCCAGGGCGGCATGGCATCGGTGCACCTCGCCTACGACAGCGTGCTGGACCGTCAGGTAGCGATCAAGACGTTGCACACAGAACTCGGCCGGGAACAGGCCTTCCGGGAGCGCTTCCGCCGCGAGGCCCAGTCCGTGGCGAAGCTCACGCACACCAACATCGTCTCGGTCTTCGACACCGGCGAGGACGATGTGGACGGCGTGACGACGCCGTACATCGTCATGGAGTACGTCGAGGGCCGCCCGCTCGGCTCCGTGCTCGACGAGGACGTACGGCAGCAGGGCGCGATGCCCGCCGACAAGGCGCTGAAGATCACCGCGGACGTGCTGGCGGCGCTGGAGATCAGCCACGAGATGGGGCTGGTCCACCGCGACATCAAGCCGGGCAACGTGATGATGACCAAGCGCGGCGTGGTCAAGGTGATGGACTTCGGCATCGCCCGCGCCATGCAGTCCGGGGTCACGTCGATGACGCAGACCGGCATGGTCGTCGGCACCCCGCAGTACCTCTCCCCGAGCAGGCGCTCGGCCGGGGCGTCGACGCGCGCTCCGATCTGTACTCGGTCGGCATCATGCTGTTCCAGCTGGTCACCGGGCGGCTGCCGTTCGAGGCCGACTCGCCGCTGGCCATCGCGTACGCGCATGTGCAGGAGGAGCCGCCGACGGCGTCCTCCATCAACCGTTCGCTGCCGCCGGCCGTGGACGCGCTGATCACCCGCGCGCTGAAGAAGAATCCGAACGAGCGTTTCCCCAGCTCGGAGGCCATGCGCGGGGAGTGCCTGCGGGTGGCGCAGTCCGTCCAGCCGGCCCCGCCGAGCATCGTCCCGGGCGCCCAGGCGCAGAGCGGCGCGGGTGTCGGTGCCGCGGTGTTCCCGCCGGTCGGCCAGGGCGCCCCGGCGCCCACGGGCCCCGTGCAGACGCCGTACCAGCCGGTGCCGACGCCGAATCCGTACGGCACGCCGTCCCCCGCCTACGGCTATCCGCAGCAGGGCGGCTACCCGACGCCCTCGCCGTCGCCGTACGCGCCCCAGCCGGGGCCGTCCACCCCGCCGCCGTACGACATCTCACCCCAGACGTCCGGCTCGGGCGGCTCCGGCGGCGGCCGGAACAAGCCGGTGATCATCGGGTCGGTCGCCGTCTCGCTCCTCGCCGTCGGCGGTCTGATCGCGGCGCTGATGCTGAACGACGGAGGCAACGAGGACCCGCAGGGCGGCGGAGGCGCCTCCGCATCGGCTTCGACCGGCCCGGGGAAGGTTTCCGTGGACCGGACACGTCGAAGACGATCGACGCGGAAGAGTGCGAGGAGCCGCACGAGGCCTACAACGACCCCGACAAGATCCGGCTGCCGAACTTCAAGTTCAAGTACATCGGCTCGGTGAAGGAGTGCTTCCAGGCGGCCGGCTGGGGCGACTTCAAGATCGTCGAAGTGGACGAGAACACCTACGGCGAGGGCTCCGTCCGGGAGCAGTTCCCGCCGGCGGGCACGGACGTCGACCCCGAGGACATGCCGGAGATCACGCTCAAGGTCTCGACGGGCAACCCCCCGTGACCCCGCCTGGCCGGTAGCGCACACGCCACGGCGAAGGGGCCCGGCATCCGATGCCGGGCCCCTTCGCGCTGTCCGTGTCGTCCGGGCGGGGGTGGTGAGGCGGTCTACAGGTACGGGCCGCCTGAGCGACCGCCCATGGTCGGGTCCTCCTGACCGTCGCCGACGCCCGGCGGAAGGGCGCGGCGCATCTGCTCCAACTGGGCGCGCGCGGCCATCTGCTGGGCGAAGAGGGTGGTCTGGATGCCGTGGAAGAGGCCCTCCAGCCAGCCCACCAGCTGGGCCTGGGCGATCCGCAGCTCGGCGTCGCTCGGGGTGCCCTCGTCCGTGAACGGCAGCGAGAGCCGCTCCAGCTCCTCGACCAGCTCCGGGGCCAGACCGTCCTCCAGCTCCTTCACCGAACTGGCGTGGATCTCCTTGAGACGGACCCGGCTGGCCTCGTCCAGGGGAGCCGCGCGCACCTCCTCCAGCAGTTGCTTGATCATGCTGCCGATCCGCATGACCTTCGCCGGCTGCTCCACCTGCTCCGTCACCGGGATCTCGCGGGAGTCCTCGTCCCCTGTACCTCCGCCGAGCGCCATGCCGTCCTGACCGACGACCAGGATCTGCGGATTCTCGGGCGACCGTTCGTTCCTCGGCATCTCCATACGGCCATTGTCGCGCACGGCCCCGCGCCGCTCCGCCGCTGCCCCCGGAAGCGGGGTCCCCCTGGTGGCCGTATCCGGAATGCCGGACGTGTCCGGGGATGCGAGGCTGTCATGCGTCCATCCGGCCCATCTAGCCGACGGTGCCAACGGGCACCGGCCGGCGCGCGGGAGGTCACGGTCGTGACTCCATGGCTGCGTGTAGTGGGAGCGACGGTCGTTCTGGTGGCGGGGGCTGCGGTGCAGCCGTCCGGCTCCGCGGCGGCGTCCTTCGGTCCGGGGGCGGTGTACGGTGCTCCGTCCACCCGGGACCCGTCGGCTTCCCCGGCGCCCCCGACGCCCCCGACGTCCTCTTCGTCGTCCTCCCCGCGCGGGGAGTCGCCCTCCGGGGAGCCGTCGCGGGCCGACCGGCCGGACGAGGAGCGGGACCGGCCGGGGCGGCACGAGGACTCGCCGGAGCGGCGGCACGACGAACGGGAACGGGAACGCGAGCGGGACGGCGCGGACGACGGGGGCGCCGGTGTCGTACCGCGGAAGCCGGGGCGCGCCGACGGCGGTGCGCACGACCGGCCGGACGCCGAGGACATGCCCGGACCGTGGGACGACGAACGGGCCGTGCCCGAGGCACCGGACGTGGACACCGTCCCGGCGGCGCCCACGTCCCAGGCGGCGGTACCGGTGCCCTCCGCGACCTCGGGGACGCCCGAGCCCGACACCGTCTCGGCCACCGAGCCCGTCCTGCGCATCCTGCCGCTGGGCAGCGGGCTGATGCTCATCGGACTCGGCTTCGGCCTCGCCTTCGTGGCCCTGCGGATGCGGCAGCGGCAGCGGAGCGGTACGTCCTGAGCCCGCGGGACTCAGTTCGGCGTGATCAGCAGGACCTTGCCGATGTGGCCGCTCTCCTCCACGACCCGGTGGGCAGCGGCCGCGTCCGGCATCGGGATCTCCCGGTCGACGACGGGACGCACGTGTCCGCCGCTGACAAGCGGCCACACGTGCTCGCGTACGGCCGCCACGATCGCCGCCTTCTCCTCCAGCGGCCGGGCCCGCAGCGAGGTCGCGCTGATCGCCGCGCGCTTGCTGAGCAGGGCGCCGATGTTCAGCTCCCCTTCACCCCGCCCTGCATCCCGATGATCGCGAGCCGGCCGTTGACGGCGAGGGCCCGCACATTGCGGTCCAGGTACCTGGCGCCCATGTTGTCGAGGATCACGTCCGCGCCGGTGCCGCCGGTGGCCCGCTCCAGCTCGTCGACGAAGTCCTGCTCGCGGTAGTTGACCAGGATGTCGGCGCCGAGTTCGGCGCAGCGCTCCAGCTTCTCCGCGGTTCCGGCGGTGACGGCCACCCGCGCGCCGACGGCCTTGGCGAGCTGGATCGCCATCGTGCCGATGCCGCTGGAGCCGCCGTGCACCAGGAGGGTCTCGCCGGGGCGGAGGTGGGCGACCATGAAGACGTTCGACCAGACCGTGCAGACGACCTCCGGGAGCGCCGCGGCCTGGTCGACGGTGAGCCCTCGGGGACGGGCAGCAGCTGCCCGACCGGAACGGCGACCTGCTCCGCGTAGCCGCCGCCGGAGAGCAGCGCGCAGACCTCGTCGCCGACGGCCCAGCCGCTCACCCCGTCGCCGAGCGCGGCGATCCGGCCGGAGCATTCGAGACCGGGGTAGGGGAGGCGCCGGGCGGGGGTTGTAGAAGCCCTGCCGCTGGAGGATGTCGGCCCGGTTGACGGCACCGGCCACCACCTCGACCAGGACCTCGCCGGGACCGGCCACGGGGTCGGGGACCTCGTCCCACACCAGGGCCTCGGGTCCACCGGGTTCGGGAATCGTGATCGCATGCATGAGGGGACGGTACTCCTGGGGGTGGTGGGTTCGGCGGTCGTCGGGCGTCCTGAGTGCGTCGCCGGCTGTCCTGAGTGCGTGGCGGGTCCGTGGCGGGTCCGTGGTGCGTTCGTGGCCCGTCCGTGGCGGGTCCGTGGTGCGTTCGTGGCCCGTCCGTGGCGGGTCCGTGGTGCGTTCGTGGCCCGTCCGTCGTGCTTCCGTCGTACCTCCGGGGGCGGGACTTTCCCGATCGTGCGGCCGGTTCCGGGAAAAGCCGTGTGCGGGAGCGATGAGTTCGCGCGACGGTAAAGGTCTGTCCATCCGTAGCCCGAGCACGCGGAAGGAACCGAAGCATGAGCACGCAGACGTCCGGCCTGGCGATCGAGACCGCGGGCCTGGTCAAGACCTTCGGGGAGACACGAGCCGTCGACGGTGTCGATCTCGCCGTACCGGCCGGCACCGTGTACGGGGTCCTCGGACCGAACGGCGCCGGCAAGACCACCACCGTGAAGATGCTCGCCACCCTGCTGCGGCCCGACGGCGGCGAGGCCCATGTCTTCGGCCACGACATCGTGCGCGAGGCCGACGAGGTACGCGGCCGGGTGAGCCTCACCGGCCAGTACGCGTCCGTGGACGAGGACCTCACCGGCACCGAGAACCTGGTCCTGCTGGGCCGGCTCCTCGGCCACCGCAAGCCCGCCGCCCGCACCCGCGCCGCCCAGCTCCTGGAGGCGTTCGGCCTCACAGAGGCGGCCGGGAAGCAGGTCAAGCACTACTCGGGCGGCATGCGGCGCCGTATCGACATCGCCGCGTCCATCCTCAGCACCCCCGACCTGCTGTTCCTCGACGAGCCGACGACCGGCCTGGACCCGCGCAGCCGCAACCAGGTGTGGGACATCGTGCGCGCGGTCGTCGCCCAGGGCACGACGGTGCTGCTGACCACGCAGTATCTGGACGAGGCCGACCAGTTGGCGTCCCGGATCGCCGTCATCGACAGCGGCAAGGTGATCGCCGAGGGCACCAAGGGCGAGCTGAAGGCGTCCGTCGGCGCCGGCTCCGTCCATCTGCGGCTGCGGGACCCCGCGCGGCGGGACGAGGCGGTGCGCATCCTGCGGGACCTGCTCACCGCCGAGGTGCGGCTGGAGCCCGACCCGGTCGCGCTGACCGCGCGCCTAGGCGTGGATGCGAGCGACACCGCGGCCGACCAGTCCGCGCGGGCCCTCGGTGAACTGGCCCGCGTCGGCATCACGGTCGACAACTTCTCCCTGGGTCAGCCCAGCCTCGACGAGGTCTTCCTGGCGCTGACCGGACACGACACCGGTCAGGGCACCGGCCCCGAGACGAAGGACGAGGTGGCGGCATGAGCACGGCCACGAGCACGGAGAGCAGGGAACTCGCCCCGGTCAGCACCGAGTCGCTGGCCGCGCTGCTCGTCGCGAAGGAGCGGCCGCCGCGGCCCAGCTCCCTGTCGACCTCGCTGACGTTCGGATGGCGCGCGATCCTCAAGATCAAACACGTCCCTGAGCAGCTGTTCGACGTCACCGCCTTCCCGATCATGAACTTGCTGATGTTCACGTACCTCTTCGGCGGTGCGCTCGCGGGGTCGCCCGGTGACTACATCCAGTTCGTGCTGCCCGGCATCCTCGTGATGTCGGTCGTGATGATCACGATGTACACCGGGGTCTCGGTCAACGTCGACATCGAGAAGGGCGTCTTCGACCGCTTCCGCTCGCTGCCGATCTGGCGGCCGTCGGCGATGATCGGCTATCTGCTGGGCGACGCCCTGCGCTACACCATCGCGTCCGTCGTCATGCTCTCCGTGGGCCTTCTCCTCGGCTACCGGCCGGACGGCGGCATCGGGGGCGTGATCGCGGGGATCGCGCTGCTGCTGGTGTTCTCGTTCGCGTTCTCGTGGATCTGGACGATGTTCGGGCTGATGCTGCGCACCGAGAAGTCGGTCATGAGCGTCAGCATGATGGTGATCTTCCCGCTCACCTTCCTGTCCAACGTCTTCGTCGACCCGAAGACCATGCCGGGCTGGCTTCAGGCGTTCGTCAACAACAGCCCCGTCACCCACCTGGCGTCCGCGGTGCGCGGACTGATGGCGGGCGACTGGCCGGCCGACGAGATCGCCTGGACGCTGGGCTGGTCCGGCGTGTTCGTGCTGGTCTTCGGACCGGTCACCATGCGGCTGTACAACCGGAAGTAGGTACGGCTGTACGGCCGGGGTGGATGCGGCCGGGGTGGATGCGGCCGGCTCGCGGCGGGAGTGAGCACGGCGCACCGCCGCCGGGCGTGGATGCAGCCTCGGCCGTACAGCCGCCGCGGGCAGACACCGCTGCCGTACGGCCAGAAGCCGACGGCGGTGTCAGTTGCGGAGCGGGCGGAAGTCGGGGGCGACCTGCGTGGCCGGCGACGCCCGCACGATGGTGATCAGCCGGTCCGTCAGCTCCAGCGTCCCGACGTCCCGGTCGTCGTAACCGAGCACCCGGTGCCCGCGGACGACGCTCACCACCAGGTCGCCGAGCTCACGGGGCGTCTTGCCCACCTCGGCCTTTATGACCGGCCGCTCGACCATGTCCAGCCCGGAACCCTGCTGGATGAGGTCCTCCATCACCATGCCGGCCGCGGGGCTGAGCACGGAGAGGCCCAGCAGCCGCCCGGCCGCGCTGGCGCTGGTGATGACCGCGTCGGCACCCGACTGCTTCAGCAGCGGGGCGTTCTCCTCCTCGCGCACCGCGGCCACGATCTTCGCGCCCCGGTTGATCTGCCGCGCCGTCAGCGTCACGAGGACGGCCGTGTCGTCGCGCTGGGTGGCGATGATGATCTGCCGGGCCCGCTGCACCTCGGCACGCTTCAGCACCTCGCTGCGCGTGGCATCACCTATGACGCCCGCGTAGCCGTCCGCCGTGGCCGCCTCGACCGCCTTCGCGCTGGGGTCGACGATGACGACCTGCTCCTTCCTGAGCCCGGTCGCGCAGACGGTCCTGATCGCGGACCTGCCCTTGGTACCGAACCCGACGACGACGGTGTGATCCCGCAAGGTGGACCTCCAGCGGTTCAGTCGCCACTCCTCCCGGGTGCGTTCGGTGAGGGCCTCGAGGGTGGTGCCGACCAGGATGATGAGGAACAGCACGCGCAACGGCGTGATGACGAAGATATTGGTGAGCCGCGCGCCGTCACTGACCGGCGTGATGTCGCCGTATCCCGTGGTGGAGAGGGTGACGGTCGCGTAGTAGAACGCGTCGAGGAAGTCGAGGGATCCGTCGGCGTTGTCGTTGTAGCCGCCGCGGTCGGCGTACACGATGAACGCCGTGACCACCAGCACCACCAGCGCCAGCGACAGCCGCTTGGCGACCTGGCGGACCGGATGCTCCACCATTTGCCTCGGGAGCTTCACCCGATGGGTCACCAGATGTTCGTCGGCCTGACGGGCGATGGCGTCCTGGCCCGGAAGTTTCACGTGAAACACACCCCGATTCCCCCGGATGCCCAGGGCAGGTCGAGCAGTACCGCCTCCTGGCCGGGCCGTGTTCCGCCCGGAGGAACGACGGCGAGCGCGTCGGCCGCCGCGATACCGCGCAGCATGGCCGGGCCGTTGTAGAGCAGGGGCAGCGCCCGGTCACCGCGCAGGGCGACGGGGATCAGCCGGGTGTCGTACGGGTGCCCCTGCACCGCGTCGCGCAGCGGCAGCGTGTACGGCTCGGGGGCGGGGCGGGCCGCGAGGGTGCGCAGCAGCGGCTCGGCGAGGGTGAGCAGGCCGGAGACGGCGGCGAGAGGGTTGCCGGGCAGACCGACGAGGTGCTGGTCCTCCTTGGTGCGGGCCAGCAGCATGGGGTGGCCGGGGCGCACCTTGACGCCGTCCACAAGGAGTTCCGCGCCCATCCGGCGCAGGGCGGGGTGCACATGGTCGACGGGTCCCGCGGCGGTGCCGCCGGTGGTGACGACGACATGGGCGTCGGAGGTGGTGATCGCCTCGTACAGCGCCTGCTCGGTGTCGCCGACCCGGCGTACGGCGGTCACCTCGGCGCCGAGCGCGCGCAGCCAGGGCGGCAGCAGCGGGCCGAGCGCGTCGCGGATCAGTCCGTCGTGCGGGAGGCCGTCGGCGAGCAGTTCGTCGCCGAGGATGAGCACCTCGGCGCGCGGGCGGGGACGGCGGTGAGGGTGTCGTAGCCGGCGGCGGCGGCCATGCCCAGGACGGGCGGGGTGATCAGGGTGCCCATGGGCAGCAACTGGTCGCCGCTGCGGCACTCCTGGCCGCGCGGGCGGATGTCCTGGCCGTGGGTGACCGTGTGCGGCGGCCGGGTGTCGGCGGTGACGTGCAGCCGGCCCTTGTCGTCGGTGCGGCCGTGTTCGCTGCGCAGGACGGCGGTGGTGTCCGGGGGATGCGGGCGCCGGTGGCGATGCGGACGGCGGCGCCGTCGGTGAGGGGCTCGTGCGCGGTGTGCCCGGCCAGGACACCCTCGTCGCGTACGGACCAGGGGCCGGGCCCGGACACCGCCCAGCCGTCCATCGCCGAGGTGTCGAAGGAGGGCAGGTCGGTGAGGGCGGTGAGGGGGCGGCGAGGGTGAGGCCCAGGGCGGAGCCGAGGGGGACGGCGACGGGGGCAGATAGCCGGTGCGCCGTGCCGTGCCGTGCCGCGGGGCGCGTTCGGCGAGGGCGCGGGCCTCGGTCCAGTCGGAGGCGTCGTGGCGCGGGTGGCCGGGGGTGCCGGGGGTGCCGCCGGGGTGTTCCTTCACGAGGGCGAGCGCCTCCTCGACGTCGAGGTCGTCGCCGTTCTGTCCGGCCCGGGCGGCGCGCGCGGTCATCCCTTGTCCGGGCGGGTCTCGGGGTCGTGCCGGCGGGGGCGCGGGGTCCGTGGCGTCCGGGGTGTCCTCCTCGGCCCAGCGCAGCGCGAGCGCCGTGGCCTTGCGGGCCGCCTCGGCGACGGCTTCCGGGCCGCCGCCCGCGTGCGCGGCCGCGTAGCCGACGAGGAAGGTGGTCAACGGCGCCGCGGGCCTGGCAACGCCGTGGGCGGCGTCACGGGCGAGGTCGAGCAGTGCGCCGGTGTCGACGTCCAGGTCGATGCCCAGCTCGTCCTTGACTGCGGAGATCCATTCATCCAACACGTGTCCATGCTCCCTGATGCGTGCCCTGGCGGTGGCGATGTCGTCCCAGGTGTCGCAGTCGAAGGACGCCACCGGGTCGGGGATTCGGGTGAGGTCGAGCGCGCCGGTCAGCCGGCGCAGGGGAGCCCCGCCAGATCGCCGTGGCGGCCGGTGAGCACGGCCAGCTCGCGGCGCAGGGAGGCGGTCCGGTACGCGGCGACGAGCGGCTGGTCCCGGCCGTCGGCGTCGGTCAGCAGCACGCCGTCGGCGGTGGCGCCGTGGCCGAGGGTGCCAGCAGTCCCCGGACCGTGCGGTGGTCGAGGAAGGGCAGGTCGGCGGAGAGCAGGACGACACGGTCGGCCGTGGTGTGCCGGAGTCCGGCGGCGAGCGCGGCCAGGGGCCGCCGCCCGGGGGTTCCTCGCGAGCCCAGATCACGGGCCGGGCGGTGGGCCGTGGACCGGCCACGACCACCGTGGTGCGGGCGCCGGCGCAGGCGGTGAGCACCCGGTCGAGCAGCGCCCGTCCGCCGACGCGCACTCCGGGCTTGTCCGCTCCCCGAGCCGCCGGGCGGCGCCGCCGGCGAGCACGACGGCGTCGTACGCGGGACCGGGGTCCCCGCAGGGGCCGCCGGACGGATCACCGGAGGAATCGCCGGGAGGCTGATACTCGGTCACCCTCCGAGTATGCGTGCCCCCGCGATCACAGGGAACGCGGGGGCACGAACAGTCGGCCGGAGAGCGCCGGTGACGCCGTCCGGACTCCCGGAATCCGCGCCGCCGCCGCTTCACCGGGGCCATACGGCACGGTCACCGGCTCACAGAGTCCGCAGCAGCACCGCCGGCTGTTCCACGCAGTCCGCCACGTACCGCAGGAAGCCGCCCGCCGTACCGCCGTCGCAGACGCGGTGGTCGAAGGTGAGCGAGAGCTGCACGACCTGCCGCACCGCCAACTCGCCCTCGTGCACCCAGGGTTTGGGGACGATGCGGCCGACGCCGAGCATGGCGGCCTCGGGGTGGTTGATGATCGGTGTGGAGCCGTCGACGCCGAACACGCCGTAGTTGTTCAGCGTGAAGGTGCCGCCCGTGAGGTCCGCGGGCGTCAGCGCGCCGGTGCGGGCCGCCTCGGTGAGCCGGCCGAACTCGGCCGTGAGGGACTCGGCGTCCCGCGTGTGCGCGTCCCGGACGACGGGGACGACCAGCCCCCGGTCGGTCTGCGCGGCGAATCCGAGGTGCACGTCCTCGTACCGGACGATCTCCCTGGCCCCGGTGTCCACCGAGGAGTTGAGCTCGGGAAAGCGGGCGAGCGCGGCGGCGCAGATCCGGGCCAGCAGGGCGATGACGGAGATCTTCGGCCCGCCCGCCGCGTTCATGGCGGCCCGCGCACGCATCAGCTCCGTCGCGTCGGCGTCCACCCAGCAGGTCGCGTCGGGAATCTCGGTACGGCTGCGGGAGAGCTTGTCGGCGACGGTGCCGCGGATGCCCTTGAGGGGACGCGGGTGACGCGCGGGGTGTCCGCCGCCGGTGCCGGGGCAGGGTGCGCGGTCCGCCGGCCGCCGGCTCCGGGCGGGCCTGTGCGGCGGCGGCGCGCAGGGCGTACTCCACGTCCGCGCGCAGGATCAGTCCCTCCGGTCCGGAGCCGCTCATCTCTCGCAGATCCAGGCCGTTCTGCCGGGCCAGCCTGCGTACCAGCGGGGAGATCACGGGAACGGGGCCGTCCGCCGCGGCCGAGGTCCGGTCCCGCCCGTTCGCGGCCGGGGCCGCCGGGGCCGCCGGGGCCGTCTCCGCCGGACGCACCCGGCGGCGCCGGGCCGGCGCCTCCGAGGTGCCGTAGCCGACCAGGACGTTGCCGGAGCCCTCGGCCGCGGCCGGGGCCCGCTCGGGTTCCGCCGCCGCGGGGCCCGCGTCCTCGGTCCCCTCGCCCACCGCCACCGTCAGCAGCGGGGCGCCGACGGGCAGCTCCGTGCCCTCCGCGCCGAAGCGGGCCGTGACGACACCGCCGTAGGGGCAGGGCACGTCCACCATCGCCTTGGCCGTCTCGACCTCGACGACCGGCTGGTCCACGGCGACGACGTCACCGACCTCGACCAGCCAGCGCACGATCTCCGCCTCGGTGAGCCCCTCACCGAGGTCGGGCAGCTTGAACTCCAGCACCTGTGCCATCAGCTCTCGGCCTCCCACTGCAGGCGCCCCACGGCGTCCAGGATCCGGTCCACTCCGGGCAGGTGGTGGCGCTCCAGCATCGGCGGCGGATACGGCAGGTCGAACCCGGCCACACGCAGCACCGGCGCCTCCAGATGGTGGAAGCAGCGCTCCGTGACCCGGGCCGCGATCTCCCCGCCCGGGCCGCCGAAGCCACCCGACTCGTGGACGACGACCGCCCGCCCCGTCCGCCGTACCGAGGCACTCACCGTCTCGTCGTCGAACGGCACCAGGGAGCGCAGATCGACGACTTCGAGGTCCCAGCCCTCGGCCCGGGCCGCCTCCGCCGCCTCCATGCAGACGGGCAGGGACGGCCCGTACGTGATGAGCGTGGCGCTCCGGCCCGAGCGCCGCACCACCGCACGGCCGATCGGTTCAACGGCCGACGGCTCCTCCGGGTTCCAGGAGTCCTTCGACCAGTACAGCCGCTTGGGCTCCAGGAGGACGACCGGGTCGTCGGAGGCGATGGCGGCGCGCAGCAGCCCGTAGGCGTCGGCGACGGTGGCGGGCGTGACCACATGGAGCCCCGGAGTCGCCATGTAGTACGCCTCGGAGGCGTCGCTGTGGTGCTCGACCCCGCCGATGCCGCCGCCGTAGGGGATGCGGATCGTGAGCGGCAGGGGCAGCTTCCCGCGCGTGCGGTTGCGCATCTTCGCGACGTGCGAGACGAGTTGCTCGAACGCCGGGTAGGCGAACGCGTCGAACTGCATCTCCACGACCGGCCGCAGCCCGTACATGGCCATGCCGACGGCCGTGCCGAGGATGCCCGCCTCGGCGAGCGGGGTGTCCGTGCAGCGGTCCGCGCCGAACTCCTCGGCGAGTCCGTCGGTGATCCGGAAGACACCGCCGAGGGTGCCGACGTCCTCGCCCATGACATGCACGGACGGGTCGGCGGCCATGGCGTCGCGCATCGCGCGCGTGAGGGCCTGCGCCATGGTGGCCGGCTTGACGGCGACGGTGGTCATCGCTGCGCCCCTTCCGGTGCGGCCCCGGCCGCCAGCTCGGCCCGCAGCAGCTCGCGCTGCTCGAGGAGCTGGGGGTGGGCTCGGCGTACACGTGTGCGAAGAGGTCCATGGGGTCCAGCGCCGGGTCCTGGTTCATACGGGCGCGCAGCGAGGCGGCCAGGGTCTCGGCGTCCTGGCGGGCGCTTTCCACGGCGGCCTCGTCGAGCAGCCCGCGCGCGGTCAGCTCCCGCTCCAGCAGGACGATCGGGTCGTGCCGCTTCCAGGTCTCCACCTCGGCGTCGTCGCGGTAGCGGGTGGCGTCGTCGGCGTTGGTGTGCGCCTCCACGCGATACGTGATCGCCTCGACCAGCGTCGGACCGCCGCCCGCGCGGGCACGGCGTACGGCGTCGGCGAGGACCTCGTGCACGGCGGCGGCGTCGTTGCCGTCGACCAGGCGGCCGGGCATCCCGTAGCCGACGGCCTTGTGGGCCAGCGACGGGGCCGCGGTCTGCCGGTCGAGCGGTACGGAGATCGCGAAGCCGTTGTTCTGGACGAGGAAGACGACCGGGGCCTGCCAGACGGCGGCGAAGTTCAGGGCCTCGTGGAAGTCGCCCTCGCTGGTGCCGCCGTCGCCGACCATGGCGAGCGCGACCACGTCGTCGCCCTTGAGGCGGGCGGCGTGCGCGAGCCCCACCGCGTGCGGCAGCTGGGTGGCGAGCGGGGTGCTCAGCGGGGCCACGCGGTGCTCGTGGGGGTCGTAGCCGGTGTGCCAGTCGCCGCGCAGCAGGGTGAGGGCCTCGACGGGGTCCACTCCGCGGGCGACGACGGCGAGGGTGTCGCGGTAGCTCGGGAAGAGCCAGTCCCGCTCGGCCAGGACGAGCGCGGCGGCAACCTCGCAGGCCTCCTGGCCGGTGCTGGAGGGGTAGACGGCGAGACGGCCCTGCTTGGTGAGGGCGGTGGCCTGCGCGTTGTAGCGGCGGCCCTTCACCAGCTCCGTGTACAGCCTCCGCAGCAGCTCCGGGTCGGCCTTCGCGGCCGCGTCGGTGCCGAGCACGCGGTACGGCTCCGCGTCGGGCAGCAGCGGCGCGGGGTCGGTACGGGGCTGCCAGGCGGGCGGCGGGGTCGGCCGGTAGGCCCCCGCTGCTCCATGACCGTCATGACGGCACCTCCTCATGGGAAGACGGAGACGCGGCGTCTGTGACGCGCCTCACCAACCGATTGTTCGGTCGCCGGCACATTTTGGCTACGGGTGGCGCCAGGCTGTGGACAAACGGTTCTCCACAGCCTGAGATGGATGCAGGACGTCCACGGCGGAGAGGTGGGGGCGGGTGGCAGCTGAACAAATGGCCGAGGGCCAGGAGGAAGCCGTCCGCTTTCTCCCGCGCGGCCCCTGGACGCCATCGACCAGGACATCCTCCGGATGCTCCAAGCGGACGGCCGCGCGTCCGTACGGTCGGTCGCCGAGCGGGTGCACGTCTCCCGCGCGAACGCGTACGCGCGCATCAACCGGCTCGTCGAGGACGGCGTCATCCGCGGCTTCGGGGCCCGCGTCGACCATGAGCGGGCCGGTCACGGGACGTCCGCGTACATCACCCTGAAGATCGTCCAGAACACCTGGCGCACGGTCCGCGAGCAGCTCAGACAACTCCCCGGCGCCTCGCACATCGCGCTGGTGGGCGGGGACTTCGACGTACTGCTGCTGGTGCACACGCCCGACAACCGGGCGCTGCGCGAGCTGGTGCTGACCCGGCTGCAGGCGATCCCCGAGGTGCAGAGCACGCGCACCCTGCTGGTGTTCGAGGAGGAGGACCTGGAACCACAGGGGTGAGAGCCGGCCGCCTGAACGGTCAGGACGCCTTGCGCAGGCCTCCGAAGGCCACCTGGGTGACCGCGTCGGCGACCTCGCGCTCGTTCATGCCGCGCCCGTCCGGCCGGTACCACTCCACGATCGAGTTGATCATCCCGAAGACCAGCCGGGTCACCAGGCGCACCTCTATGTCCTCGCGCACGTCCCCGTCGGCGGCCGCCGCCTTCAGCAGGGCGGCCACCCGGTGGTCGAAGTCGCGCCGACGCTCCAGCGCCCACCGTTCGGTGTCGGTGTTGCCGCGCACGCGCAGCAGCAGCGTCACGTACGGCAGCTCGGCGATCAGCACCTCGACCATGCGCCGTACGACGTACTCCAGGCGCTCGGCGGCGCGTCCCACGCGCGCGTGCTCCTCGTCGAGGATGCCGAAGAGGCCGTCCAGGGCCCGGCTCACCGCGCGGCGCAGCAGTTCCTCCTTGCCGGCCACGTGGTGGTAGATCGACGACTTGGAGATACCGGCCGCCCTGGAGAGGTGCTCCATGGAGGTGCCGTCATAGCCGCGGTCGTTGAACACCTGGACGGCGACGGACAGCAGTGTCTCCGGGGTGTACGTGTCGCGCTTGGCGGTGGTCACGAGGTTCCTCCCGCTTGTCCGAGGCGTAGGCGTGGCGGTACAGGGCGAGGGAGGGCGCGTAGCGGCCGGACGGCTCGCACTGGTGCAGGTTGTCCAGTACGGAGCAGGCCCAGCCGCCGCCGAGCCGCCGGCTCCACTCCAGCGGGCCCAGGGGTAGTTCACACCCAGGCGCATCGCGGTGTCGATGTCGTCCTCGGTGGCCACGCCCTTGGCGACGGCGTCGTGCGCCAGGTCGATGATCCGGGCCACCGTCCGCGCGACGATCATTCCGGGGACGTCGCCGATGACGCTGACCTTCTTGCCGAGCGCCTGGAACAGGCCGATGGCCTCGGCGACGGTCACCTGCGAGGTGTTCGGGGCGTGCGACAGGGCGATCCGGGTGGCCGCGCGGTAGTCGAGGGCCAGGTCGAAGTAGACGACGTCGCGGAACTCCACGGAGGTCTGGCCGTCGGCGAGCACCAGCTGTCCGCCGCCGGGCAGCACCAGCCGGGTGCCGTTGTCCTCGGCCTCCTCGCGCACCTCGATCCCGGCCTCGCGGATCAGGGCGAGCAGCTCCGAGACGGGCTCCAGGCCGCCCTCCGCGACGACGTACGCGGGCGGTGCGGCGGGCTCGGCGGTGTGCGGTTCGGGGCGCTCGGCTCCGTCGCCGTGGCCGTACCAGCCGTGGCCGGTCTTGCGGCCGAGGCGGCCGGACTCGACCAGGCGGCGCTGGGCGAGCGAGGGGTGAAGCGCACGTCGTGGAAGAACGACTCCACACCGAGCGGGTGACCGACTCGTTGACGTCCTGCCCGATGAGGTCGGTCAGCTCGAAGGCGCCCATGCGGAAACCGCCGGACTCGCGCAGCACCGCGTCGATGGTGGCCGGATCGGCGCCCTGGGACTCGTAGACCGCGAAGGCCTCGGCGTAGAAGGGCCGGGCGACGCGGTTGACGATGAAGCCGGGGTGTCCGCGCAGGCGACGGGTGTCTTGCCCCACGCGCGGGCCGTCTCGTACGCGCGGGTGGCGTGGGTGACGTCGGTGGCGAAGCCGGAGACGACCTCGACGAGCGGCAGCAGCGGCGCCGGGTTGAAGAAGTGCAGGCCGACGAAGCGGCCGGGCACGCGCAGGGCGCCGCCGATCGCGGTGACGGAGAGGGAGGAGGTGTTGGTGGCGAGCAGACAGTCGTCGGGGACGACGTCCTCCAGCGCGCGAAGCAGCTCCTGTTTGACGTCCAGGCGCTCCAGGACGGCCTCGACGACCAGGGCGCAGTCGGCGAGTCCGGTGAGCTCGTCGACGGGCCGCAGGCGGGGGCGTGCCGCGTCCCGGCCGGCCGCCGTGAGCCGGTCCTTCTCCACCAGCCGGTCGAGCCGGGCGGCGATCGCGTCGGCCGCCTGACGGGCCCGCCCGGGGACGGCGTCGTACAGCCGCACGGGATGGCCCGCGAGCAGCGCGACCTGGGCGATTCCCTGGCCCATGGTGCCGGTGCCGACCACGGCCACGGGACTGCTGAGGTCGAGTGCTGTCATGTGCGCGATCCTCCCGCACGGGGATTTCCACAGATGCGGCGGACCCCTTGTCCCGACCGATCGTTCGGTTACTCTAACTCTGACCGCCCGTTCCTGACTACGTTTCCGCACCGGTCCATGAACTCGACGACGAGTTCCTGAGACGAGGAGTTGGTCCCGCATGGCCGCCGAACTCACGGCGCACGAGCTGATCGCCCGCCACCGTCCCACGCTGGACCAGGCACTGGAAGCGATCCGCACGCGCGCGTACTGGTCCCCGCACCCCGAGCACCCCAAGGCCTACGGGGAGAACGGCAGCCTGGACATGGCGGCGGGCAAGGCCGCCTTCGAGGCCCTGCACGGCACCCGCCTCGACCTCGGCCAGCCCGGTACGGACGGCTGGGTGGACGGCGAGACCTCCCCGTACGGCATCGAGCCGGGCGTGAGCTACCCGCACGCGGACCTCGACGAGCTGCTGCCCGCCATGAGGGCCGGGATGCGGTCCTGGCGGGACGCGGGCGCGGAGACCCGCGCGGTGGTCTGTCTGGAGATCCTCAAGCGGATCAGCGACCGGACGATGGAGTTCGCCCAGGCGGTCATGCACACCTCCGGCCAGGCGTTCATGATGGCGTTCCAGGCGGGCGGACCGCACGCGCAGGACCGCGGCATGGAGGCGGTGGCCTACGCGTACGCGGAGCAGGTCCGCACGCCCGGCACCGCGGAGTGGACGAAACCGCAGGGCAAGCGCGACCCGCTGGCGCTCACCAAGCGGTTCACACCGGTCCCGCGCGGCATCGCGCTCGTCATCGGCTGCAACACCTTCCCGACGTGGAACGGCTATCCGGGCCTGTTCGCCTCCCTCGCCACGGGCAACGCGGTCCTGGTCAAGCCGCACCCCGCGCGGTGCTGCCGCTCGCGCTGACCGTGCGGGCCGCCCGCCAGGTGCTCGCCGAAGCCGGCTTCGACCCGAATCTGGTGGCGCTGGCCGCCGAGCGGCCCGGTGAGGGCATCGCCAGGACGCTGGCCACCCGGCCGGAGATCCGCATCATCGACTACACCGGCTCCACGGAGTTCGGCGACTGGCTGGAGGCCAACGCCCGCCAGGCGCAGGTGTACACGGAGAAGGCCGGCGTCAACACGGTGATCGTGGAGTCGACCGACGACTACAAGGGGATGCTGGCCAACCTGGCGTTCTCCCTGTCGCTGTACAGCGGCCAGATGTGCACCACCCCGCAGAACCTGCTGATCCCGCGCGACGGCATCACCACCGACCAGGGTCCGAAGTCCTTCGACGAGGTCGCCGCCGACCTGGCAAAGGCGGTCGACGGTCTGCTCGGCGACGACGCGCGTGCCAACGCGCTGCTGGGCGCGATCGTCAACCCCGAGGTGAAGGCCCGTCTGGAGGCGGCCGCGGGGCTGGGCGAGGTCGCCCTCGCCTCCCGCGAGATCGCCCACCCGGAGTTCCCGAACGCGGTGGTGCGCACGCCGGTGATCGTGAAGCTGGACGGCGCCAAGCCGGACGCCGAGGCCGCCTACATGAGCGAGTGCTTCGGGCCGGTCTCCTTCGCCGTCGCGGTCGACTCGGCCGGTGACGCGGCGGAGCTGCTACGGCGCACGATCCGCGAGAAGGGCGCCATGACGGTCGGCGCGTACACGACGTCCCCGGAGGTCGAGGAGACGGTGCGGGAGGTCTGCCTGGAGGAGGCCGCCCAGCTCTCCCTGAACCTCACCGGCGGGGTGTACGTCAACCAGACGGCCGCCTTCTCCGACTTCCACGGCTCCGGCGGCAACCCGGCGGCCAACGCGGCCCTGTGCGACGGAGCGTTCGTCGCGAACCGCTTCCGCGTGATCGAGGTGCGCCGGGAGGGCTAGGGTCTGTCCGGCGGCCCCGGCGGTGCTTCTGCGGCTCGGGTGAGCGGGGTCCGGTGCGTGCGGCTGCAAGGCGGAGGAGGGCGACAGGGCGGAGCCCTGGCAACCGACGACAACGCGGCTGGGGGCACCTCCACGCCCTTCAGGCAGTGGGGGAGTGCGTGCCAGATCCCCGCGTCTCCGGCATGATCCGCCGGACAGGCCCTATGGCGCGTGGGGTGCGCCCCGGTGGCGCTCCAGTGGTACAGCGTCATGGCCGCACTGGTCGCGAGATTGTAGCTGGAGACCTGGGGGCGCATCGGCAGCGCCACCAGGTGGTCGGCCCGCGCGCGGAGCTCCGCCGACAGTCCGCTGCGCTCGGAGCCGAAGGCGAGCAGCGCGTCGTCCGGCAGCTTCAGCGAGCGGATGTCCTCGCCCTCCGGGTCGAGCGCGAAGACCGGTCCGAGCGGCAGCTCCCCGACGGTCAGCCGTTCCACGGCGGTGGCGAAGTGCAGCCCCGCCCCGCCGCGTACGACGGTGGGGTGCCAGGGTCGAGGGTGCCGGTGGTGACGACCCCGGTGGCGCCGAAACCGGCGGCCAGCCGGATCACCGCGCCCGCGTTGCCGAGGTTGCGCGGATGGTCGAGGACCACCACGGGGGCGGTGCGCGCGGAGTGCGCCAGCCGCTCCAGGTTGCCCGCGCGGGAGGGGCGTACGGCCAGGGCGGCCACGGCGGTGGGGTGCGGGCGCGGCACGAGCCCCGCGTACGTCTCGTGGGGCACCTCGGTGAGCAGTGCCGCCAGCGTGTCCCGTACGTCCCCGGCCAGCTCGTCGGCCAGCGCGAGCGTGGCCGCCCGGTCGGCGGTGAGCGCCATGGTCACGTCGGCCCCGAAGCGCACGGCGTGCTTGAGGGCGTGGAAGCCGTCGAGCAGGACGGCGCCGCCGGCCAGTCGGCGCCAGGCGGACACGGGGTCGGCGGCGGTCTCGGGTCCGGTGCTGAGGGCGGGGTCGTCCATGGCGTGCAGCCTACGTGCGCGGGACCGGCGCTCCGTCCCGGCGAGGAACCTACGTGCGCGGGACCGAAGCTCCGTCCGGTGCGAGCGCCGCCTCCACCGGGTCCGCTCCGGCCGGGGATGGCGGCCGCGGGGCCGGCGCCCCGCGCGGGCGCAGCCGCCCACGCGCGCGTGCCGCCAGATTTCCGAGGCGGCGCAGGAAGGACGTCGGCAGGAAGACCGCGTCGGCCGCGATCATCGCCAGGGAGAAGAAGGGCAGTCCGAGCACGACGGCGATGACCGCGTGCTCCAGGATCATGAAGGCCAGCAGGACGTTCTTGACCCGCCGATTGAACAGCGTGAACGGGAAGGCGACCTGCATGAAGACCGTGCCGTAGGTCACCAGCATCACCATGGTGCCGCTGGCCGCCAGCAGGTCCCCGAGGGCCGGCCAGGGGAGAAGGACTCCAGGTGCAGCGGGTAGTGGACGGCGGTGCCGTCCTGCCAGCGGGAGCCCTGGACCTTGTACCAGCCGGCCGTGGCGTAGATCAGACACGCCTCGGCCATGATCACGAGCAGTGCGCCGTTGTGCACGATGTTCGCGACGACGTCCAGCAGGATCCGCGGCTGCGCGGTCCTCGCGCGGCGCCCGACCAGCCACCACAGCGCCTGTCCGAGCCATACGGCCCACAGCAGAGCCGGTATGAACCGGTCGCCGTCCATCCGGCCCGCCAGCGTCGCCGCGGCGAGCACGAGGCCGAGGACGCCCCACAGCAGCAGGCCGGCCCGGTCCCGGTCACGCCGTTCGTCGCCCGCGCGTGCCCGCTCCGCGCGGCGTGCGTCCAGGGACCAGACCTGGCCGCAGCGGGTGAACACCAGGTAGATCGACATCAGGTGCAGGACGTTGTCGCCGCCGTCGCCCACGAAGACGCTGCGGTTCTGCAGCGCCAGCACCCCCACCATGAACAGCACCGACATGGTGCGGGTGCGCCAGCCGAGCAGCAGCAGGAGGCTCGCCAGCACGGCCAGCGCGTAGACGGCCTCGAACCAGATCTGCCCGTCCGTCCAGAGCAGCGGGGTGAAGGCGTTGTTCGTGGCGACCAGCTGGTCGGCGAGATCCCAGCTCCAGGGGCCGTCGGGGCCGTAGAGCTCCTGGCGGTGGGGGTACTCGCGCAGCAGGAACAGCAGCCAGGTCAGGCTGAAGCCGATGCGGATCACGGCGGTCTGGTGGGGGCCGAGCGCCGCGTCGGTGACGCGGGCGATCACCCGGGACAGCGCCAGCGAGAAGCGGTTCACCCGATGCCTCCGCGCGCCTCGTCCTCGGGCACGGACCACCAGGGCAGCGTGCGGTACACGGGCGTGGTGGAGATCTTCTCCGTGCTCCAGTCGGGCGGGGGCACGTTGGAGGTGCGTGAGCGTATCTGGACGCGCGCGACGGAGCCGTCCGGGCCGGCCGCGTCCGCGCGGTCCAGGCGCAGCACCATGATCCGGCGCAGATAGGTCTCGGACAGCGCCCCGCGCAGGCCCACCGGCCGGTTGTTCTCGTCGTGCGTGGCGACGAAGAGGTCCCACGCGCGGCGCAGCGCGTTCTGCTGGGTGTGGCTGGGCAGCAGGTTGCCGTCGATGGCTCGGCCGTCCTGCGCGGACAGGTCGTACCAGCCGGTGGTCCGGACCTTCCCGCCGTCCGTGAGGACCTCGGCGCGCACCTGGACGGCGATGTTCTGCTGCAGCGGGTTCGGCGCGAACAGTTTCCAGTTCTGCTCGAACTCCGGATAGATCCAGTCCTCGACCGTCCCGCTGTGCTCCTTGCTGACCGTGTTCGAGGGCGCGACGTGCAGGAACGCCATGCCGAGGTGCACACAGACCCCGACCGCGACGACCGCGAGCGCCACCGCGGCCCCGATCTGATAGCGCAGGGAGAGGGCGGCCACACCGGTACGGGGCTCGGCGGGCGGGGCGACGGGAGGGGCGTCCCGGCGGGGGAACCGGCAGCGGGGGCGGCGCGACGGACGCGCCCGCGGGGCTCCCGGGGCGGGCTCGGGGGCGCGGGGCGCCGGTAGGTCCGCCGGTGAGGCGGGGCCGGGCTCAGGGCTGGGGAGCGCCTGGGCGTACGCCGGTGACGCGAGACCGGACTCAGAACTGGGGAGCACCGGGGCGTCCGGTGACGCTGGGCCGGGCTCAGGGGCGCGGGCCGCCTGGGCGTCCGCCGGTGACGCGAGACCGGACTCAGAGCTGGGGAGCACCGGGGCGTCCGGTGACGCTGGGCCGGGCTCAGGGGCGCGGGCCGCCTGGGCGTCCGCCGGTGAGGCGGGGCCGGGCAGGGCGGGGCGCGGGTCCGGCACGTGCTGCCCGGCAGGGCCGTGCCGGGCGTCCGAGCCCTTGTCGTACGCGTTCATCCCGCCCCGATCCACCGATCCCGGTCCGTCACCGTTTCCGCCCCGCCACGAGGGCCCGGTGCCAGTCCGCCGTGTCGCACGGAACGGTACTCAGCACCAGCCGTCCGGGCACAGTCCCGTCGGTGACCCGTTCCCCGGCCGTCACCGCACCGCGACCCGGTCCCGGTTGTCCACAGGTGACCCCCGCAGGTTATCCACAGTGGTTGACACCTCGCGGCGCCCGTCCCACCATGGAATCGCACGAACCGAACGATCGGTCGGGAGCGTGCTCCGGGAAGCATCCAGGTCGAGGGGGAACCTCATGGCGACAGCAGCCGCCCGCGATACGGCCGGCGGCCGGGCGTACGACGCACCGGCCGACGACACCTCCGGCTTCGAGCGCGCCTTCGACGCGGCCGTGGCCGCCGACGAGCGGATCGAACCGCGCGACTGGATGCCGGACGCCTACCGGGCCACGCTCGTCCGGCAGATCGCGCAGCACGCGCACTCCGAGATCATCGGCATGCAGCCGGAGGCCAACTGGATCACCCGTGCGCCCTCGCTGCGCCGCAAGGCGATCCTCATGGCCAAGGTGCAGGACGAGGCCGGGCACGGCCTGTATCTGTACAGCGCCGCCGAGACGCTCGGCACCAGCCGCGACGAGCTGCTCGACAAGCTGCACTCCGGCCGCCAGAAGTACTCCTCGATCTTCAACTACCCGACGCTGACCTGGGCCGACGTCGGCGCCATCGGCTGGCTGGTGGACGGCGCGGCGATCACCAACCAGGTGCCGCTGTGCCGCTGCTCCTACGGGCCGTACGCCCGCGCGATGGTCCGCGTCTGCAAGGAGGAGTCCTTCCACCAGCGCCAGGGCTACGAGCTGCTGCTCGCCCTCAGCGAGGGCACCCCGGAGCAGCACGCGATGGCGCAGGACGCGGTGGACCGCTGGTGGTGGCCGTCGCTGATGATGTTCGGCCCGCCCGACGACGAGTCCCAGCACTCCGCTCAGTCGATGGCCTGGAAGATCAAGCGGCACTCCAACGACGAGCTGCGCCAGCGCTTCGTCGACATCTGCGTCCCCCAGGCCGAGTCCCTCGGCCTCACCCTCCCCGACCCGGACCTGACGTGGAACGAAGGGCGGGGGCACCACGACTTCGGGGCGATCGACTGGACGGAGTTCTGGGACGTCCTGAAGGGCAACGGCCCGTGCAACGAGGAGCGGCTGACCCGGCGCAGGCGGGCCCACGAGGAGGGCGCCTGGGTCAGGGAGGCCGCGGCGGCCCACGCCGCCAAGCACATGAACGGCGAGACAGGAGCTGTGCGCGCATGACCCACACCGACTGGCCCCTGTGGGAGGTCTTCGTGCGCTCGCGCCGGGGCCTGTCCCACACCCACGCCGGCAGCCTGCACGCGCCGGACGCGGAGCTCGCCCTGCGCAACGCCCGCGATCTGTACACCCGGCGCGGCGAGGGCGTCTCCCTCTGGGTCGTCCCGTCGTCCGCGATCACCGCCTCCTCGCCCGACGAGAAGGACCCGTTCTTCGAACCGGCCGCCGACAAGCCCTACCGGCACCCCACGTTCTACGAGATCCCCGAGGGGTGCGGCACCTGTGACGACGACCCCGCCAAGGACACCGCCCATACGGCGGCCGCGCTCGCCCTCGGTGACGACGCGCTGGTGCTCTCCCACCGCCTGGGCGAGTGGGCCGGGCACGCGCCGGTGCTGGAGGAGGAGCTCGCCCTCGCCAACATCGCGCTGGACCTGCTGGGCCAGGCCCGGGTGCTGCTGTCGACGGCCGGTGACGAGGACGAGCTGGCGTATCTGCGGGAGGAGCGCGCCTTCTGCAACCTTCAGCTGGTGGAACAGCCGAACGGCGACTTCGCCCACACCATCGCCCGCCAGCTCTTCTTCTCCACCTACCAGCACCTGCTGTACGGCGAACTGGCCGCCGGTGACGGCCCGTTCGCGCCACTGGCCGGCAAGGCCGTCAAGGAGACCGCCTACCACCGCGACCACGCCGAGCAGTGGACGCTGCGGCTCGGCGACGGCACCGACGAGAGCCACGCGCGGACGCAGCGGGCCGTGGACGCCCTGTGGCGCTACACCGGCGAGATGTTCCAGCCCGTCGAGGGCGTCGACGTCGACTGGTCCGGGCTGGAGACGGCCTGGCTGGAGGGGTCTCGGAGGTGCTGCGCCGGGCCACCCTCACCGTGCCCGACGGCCCGCGCAGCGCGGCGTGGACGGCCGGTGCGGGCCGGCAGGGCCTGCACACCGAGTCCTTCGGCCGGATGCTCGCCGAGATGCAGCACCTGCACCGCAGCCATCCGGGGGCGACATGGTGACCACCACCCCGCTGGAGGCGGAACTGCTGGAGATCGCCGGTTCGGTGCCCGACCCCGAACTGCCCGTACTGACCCTGCGCGAGCTGGGTGTCGTACGCGCGGTGCACGCGCGCGGGGCCGGCACCGTCGAGGTGGAGCTGACCCCGACGTACACCGGCTGCCCGGCCGTCGAGGCGATGAGCCTGGACATAGAGCGCGTGCTGCGTGAGCACGGGGTGCGCGAGGTCACCGTGCGCAGGGTGCTCGCGCCCGCCTGGTCGACCGACGACATCACCGACGAAGGGCGCCGCAAACTCAGGGAGTTCGGCATCGCCCCGCCACGGGTACGGACGGCCCCTCCGGGCCGGTCCCGGTGGAGCTCGGGACGACCCGCCGGGGACCGGGCCAAGGACCCCACGGACCCCGTGCGCTGCCCGCACTGCGGCTCGGCGCAGACCGAACTGCTCAGCCGGTTCTCGTCCACCGCGTGCAAGGCGCTGCGCCGCTGCCTGGCCTGCCGTGAACCGTTCGACCACTTCAAGGAGTTGTGATGGCCCGCTTCCACCGGCTCCGGGTGGCCGCGGTCGACCGGCTCACCGACGACTCCGTCGCCCTCACCCTCACCGTCCCCCGCACCTGGGCGAGGAGTTCCGGTACGTCCCCGGCCAGCATCTGGCCCTGCGGCGCGTCGCGGACGGCGAGGACATCCGGCGCACCTACTCCATCTGCTCCCCCGCCCCGGACCGGGAGACTCCGAGCACCCTGCGGGTCGGGGTGCGGCTGGTCGACGGCGGCGCCTTCTCCAGCTACGCGCACAAGGAGATCGGCCCCGGCGACGAGCTGGAGGTGATGACCCCGGCCGGCCGCTTCACGCTCCCTCCGGCACCCGGCCGGTACGCGGCGATCGTCGGCGGCAGCGGCATCACACCGGTGCTGTCGATCGTCTCGACCCTTCTCGCGCGCGAGCCCCGGGCCAGTTTCTGTCTGATCCGCAGCGACCGCACGGCCGCCTCGACGATGTTCCTGGAGGAGGTCGCCGACCTGAAGGACCGCTACCCCGACCGGCTTCAGCTCGTGACGGTGCTCTCCCGTGAGGAGCAGCAGGCGGGACTGCCGTCCGGGCGGCTGGACCGGGAGCGGCTGACCGCGCTGCTGCCGGCCCTGCTGCCGGTGGAGCGGGTCGACGGCTGGTTCCTGTGCGGGCCGTACGGTCTGGTCGGCGGTGCCGAGCGGGCGCTGCGCGGTCTGGGCGTGGAGCGCTCCCGCGTCCACCAGGAGATCTTCCACGTGGACGCCGGTGCGGAGACCGTCGCCGCGGCCCCGGCGCCCGCGCACAGCACGGTCACGGCCCGGCTCGACGGACGCGGTGGCAGCTGGCCGGTCGAGGACGGCGAGTCCCTGCTGGACACGGTGCTGCGCAACCGGCCGGACGCGCCCTACGCCTGCAAGGGCGGGGTGTGCGGGACCTGCCGCGCGTTCCTCGTCTCGGGCGAGGTGCGGATGGACCGCAACTTCGCGCTGGAGACGGAGGAGACGGACGCGGGCTATGTCCTCGCCTGCCAGTCCCACCCGGTCACGGAGCGGGTGGAGCTGGACTTCGACCGGTAGCGGCGGGCGGGCGTTACAGCACGTGCCCGGGTGTCCCGTCGTCGGTGACGACGGGGCGGCCGGCGTCCTCCACACCTGCATGCCGCCGTCCACGTTCACGGCGTCGACGCCCTGCTGGCCCAGGTACATGGCGACCTGGGCCGACCGTCCGCCGGACCGGCAGATCACATGCACCCGGCCGTCCTGCGGGGCGGCCTCGGTCAGCTCGCCGTAGCGGGCCACGAACTCGCTGATGGGGATGTGCAGCGCTCCCGCCGCGTGACCGGCCTTCCACTCGTCGTCCTCGCGGACGTCCAGCAGGAAGTCGCCGTCCTTCAGGTCCGCGACCTGGACCGTGGGCACCCCAGCTCCAAAACTCATACCCCCGACGCTACCGGACCGGACCGGTCCCGGGCTCAGACCAGCAGCGCCGCGAGTTCCGCCTCGCGTTCGATGACCTCGGCCCGCAGCTGTCCGGCGATCTCCTCGAGCAGCCGGTCGGGGTCGTGCGGGGCGAGGCGGAGCATCGAGCCGATGGCCCCGTCCTCCAGTTCCCGGGCGACCATGGTGAGCAGTTCCTTGCGCTCGGCGAGCCATTCGAGGCGGACGTAGAGCTCCTCGGTCGCGCTCGGCACCCGCTTCAGCTCGGGCCCCGCGGCCCATTCCACGGCGAGTTCACGCAGCTCGCCCTCGTTGCCGCGGGCGTAGGCGGCGTTGACGCGGGTGATGAACTCCTCGCGGCGGGCGCGCTCCGCCTGCTCCTGCGCCAGGTCCGGGTGGGCCTTGCGGGCGAGGTCGCGGTAGAGCTTGCGGGCCTCCTCGCTGGGCCGCACCCGCTGCGGGGGCCGGACCGGCCGGTCGGTGAGCATGGCGGTGGCCTCGGGGAAGAGACCGCCGTCGTCCATCCAGCCGTTCAGCAGTTCCTCGACGCCGGGGATGGGCAGCAGCCGGGCGCGCGCCTCGTCGGCCCGGCGCCGGTCCTCGGGGTCGTCGCTGCGGGCCGCCTTGGCCTCCAGGATCTGGGCTTCCAGTTCCTCGAGACGGGCGTACACCGGGCCGAGCTTCTGTTCGTGCAGCCGGGAGAAGTTCTCGACCTCGACGCGGAAGGTCTCCACGGCGATCTCGAACTCGATCAGCGCCTGCTCGGCCGCGCGTACGGCCTGCTCCAGCCGCTCCTCGGGCCGTGCCGCACCACCACCGCCGGGCGCTTTCTCCGCGCCGGCGCCGCCACCCTGCTCACCCTCCGAGGTCGTCACCCGGACAGCGTAGGCCACCCGCCGGGCCGCCACGCGCCGCTTCGGCGGCGCACCCCGGCCGGGCCCCGCGTCCCCGGCGTGATCCGCCGGACAGGAGCCGGGGCGGCGCGGCCACGCCGCCCTTTGCTCACACCCCGTCTCCGCCGCGATCCGTCCCGCGCGCACCGCGGTGACGAGGTCCGTGTGGTCCGCCTCGGTGCGGTCGGCGTAGGCGACGGCGAAGTCCGCCACCGCCTCGTCCAGTTCGTCGTTCTTGCCGCAGTAGCCGGCGATCAGACGGGGTCGGCGCTGTGCGCGTGGGCGCGGGCCAGCAGGGCGCCGGTCATCCGGCCGTAGTCGTCGACCTGGTCGGCGGCCAGCGCGGCCGGGTCGACGCTGCCCTTGCGGTTGCGGAACTGGCGTACCTGGAAGGGGTGTCCGTCGACCGTCGTCCAGCCCAGCAGGTTGTCGCTTATCACCTGCATCCGCTTCTGGCCGTGCACCACCCGCCTGCCCTCGTGGCCGGCCTCGGGGACGTCGAACCCGGCCGCCGGCAGATACGGCACGAGTGCCGAGGGCGGGCCTCCTTCACCTGGAGGACCAGGGCTCGCCCCGGTGGTCGAGGAGCAGCACGACGTACGAGCGGGTGCCCACGCTGCCGGTGCCGACGACGCGGAACGCCACGTCGTGCACCGCGTGCCGGGCCAGCAGCGGGTGGCGGTCCGGCGGGAGCGTGCCGAGGTACTCCTCCAGCGAGGCGGCCACCGCGGCGGCCTCGGCGTCGGGTATCCGGCGCAGCACCGGGGCGCGTCGACGAAGCGGCGTCCGCCGTCCTCGGTCCGCTCGGTGGACCTGGCCGCGAACCGGCCGCTGGTGTTGGCGCGGGCCTTCTCGGAGACCCGCTCCAGCGTGCCCAGCAGGTCGTGGGCGTCGCTGTGGGAGACCAGTTCCTCGTCCGCGATGGCGTTCCACGCGTCCTGCGCCGACAGCTTCGACAGCAGCCGCATCGTGCGGCGGTAGGCGCCCGCGGTGTCGCGTGCCGCCGAGCGGCAGGTGTCCTCGTCGGCGCCGGCCTCGCGCCCGGCGAGCACAAGTGAGGTGGCGAGCCGCTTGAGGTCCCACTCCCAGGGGCCGTGCACGGTCTCGTCGAAGTCGTTCAGATCGATGACCAGTCCGCCGCGCGCGTCGCCGTAGAGGCCGAAGTTGGCCGCGTGGGCGTCGCCGCAGATCTGCGCGCCGATCCGGGTCACCGGCGTACGGGCCAGGTCGTACGCCATGAGGCCGGCCGATCCGCGCAGGAACGCGAACGGCGTCGCCGCCATCCTGCCCACCCTCAGCGGCGTGAGCTCGGGCAGCCGGCCCCGGCTGGACTCCTCGACGGCGGTCACGGCGTCGGGGCGGGACGCGTCCGGGTCGAAGGCGGCGTGTGCCGCGCGGGGAACACTGACGCGCAGCGCCTTGCCCTCGTCCTTGGGGCTGCCCTCGGCGGGCCGTCCGGCGAATCCCGGCACCCGCGGCAGCCCTCGCGCCGGAGCCGCCCCGCCGGTCTCACGCGTCCCGGGCACCTGTGCAACGACTTCGGTCACGGCGACCGCCTCCCCGTACCTGCGTGCCGTACGCACGCATCGACATCGATCGTGCCGACCGTACAGCCGGAGGCCGAAACGCGTCACACGCTGTGGACAACTCGGCCTGTGTGCAGAAGCCCGGACCGCCGCGGGCCTATCCGGCCTCCGCGACCTGGCCCTCCAGCGGCAGCGGCCGTCCCTCGGCGAGCAGCCGTCCGGCACGGTCCCGCGTGATCTCCAGCCGGGCCAGGACGGCCGGGACGGCCACGCCGGGCAGCAGGTGGTGGAGCAGCACCACGACCCGGTGCTCCAGGTCCTGCCGCTGGCAGCGCACCTGCGACAGGAGCTGCACCCCGGAGAAGCTCGCGACCAGCAGCTCCGCCGTCTCCATGGGGTCGACGTGGGGCAGCAGCTCGCCCCCGCCTTCGCCTCGGCCAGGGTGCGGGTGGTCTGGTCGATCCACATGCCGAACGCCGGAGTGCGGTCCAGCCCCAGCGCCCCCTGGTCGAGGGCCAGTCCGACACTGGCCCGCACCAGCGGCTCGGTCCGCAGCCGCAGCGCCAGCACCAGTCCGGAGTCGACGAGTTCCTGCAGCTTGCTGGACTGGGGCGGCAGGGAGATCGCGAGCTGCTCCTCGAACACGCCGAGGGCCAGCTCCTCCTTGGAGGCGAAGTGGAAGTACAGCGCGCCCTTGGTGACCCCGGCCCGCTCCAGGATCTCCCCGATGGTCGCCGAGGTGTAGCCGCGTTCGTCGAAAACGGCCGCCGCCGCCTCCAGAATCGTCCGCCGGGTGCGGATCGCGCGCTCCTGTCGCGCCATCGGGGGTGCCTCCTGATCTGGGTGAATCTCATGGATCTCGTGGTTCGCACCGTGGGTCACGGTGAAGCCTTTGTGAAGCCCTCGTAAAGCCGCCGGGTGGTTGTGTTGTCGTGCGGGGCGCGTGGGCTCGTCTCCGGCGATGTCGATCACCCTTTGGAAAAAACCAACTCGTCCGTATCTTAGTGCGAACCGACCGGAGCCTGATTGTCGATGCCGGGGGTTCCTCATGCCGCAGCCGGAGTCCTCGATCGCGCCCAGGGAGGATCAGACCGGACAGCGGGCCTCGCCCGCAAACGCCACCGGCGGCTCCCGGCCCGGTGACCGCACGCGCGTCACGACGGAACTGGCGCATCGCCCCCGCGCGGCGGACGTCTTCCCCATCGACTGGGTACGGCTCTGCGACGTGCGCTTCCGCGTGAGCGCCCGCTGGCCCGCCGACCACTCCTTCTTCGGCCCCGTCGACGACCGCCGTCTGGATCCGATGATCGTCGGCGAAACGTTGCGCCAGACCTCGATGGCCCTCGCCCACGCGGAGTTCGGCGCCCCCGCCGACACCCACTTCGTCATGCGGGACCTGGAGATCTCCACCGATCCGGACCGGCTGCTGCTCGCGGACGCGGCCGAGCCGGTCACCGTCGACGTCGTCTGCTCCGAGGTCCGCCGCCGGGGCCGCGGCCTGAACGGCATGCGCACCACGATGGAGTTCCACCGCGCGGGACGCCTCGTCGCCCGCGGTACCGGCAGCACCGGCTGCACCTCCCCGGCCGCCTACCGCCGCCTGCGGGCACGCCGGCCGGCCGTACCGGGCGCCCGAATACCGCTGCCTGATCCGGTGTCACCCGAAGTGGTGGGCCGTCACCGCGCGGCGGACGTCGTCCTCGCCCCCGCCGACCGGCCCGGCTCCTGGCTGCTGCGCGCGTCCACCGGGCACCCGGTCCTCTTCCCGCGGCCCAACGACCACGTGCCCGGCATGGTCCTGTTCGAGGCCGCCCGCCAGGCCGCCACCGCGGCATCGGGTCTGCTGCCCTTCCTGCCGTCCGAACTGGCCGTCTCCTTCAGCCGCTACGCCGAACTGGACAGCCTCTGCCGGATCGACGCCGAGGTGCTCGACAAGGGCGAGGACGGCGTGACGGTACGGGTGTCGGGCCGGCAGGACGACGAGCCCGTCTTCGCCGCCACCCTCACCTGCGCGCCCACGGCCCCGGTACGGTCCCTGCCGTGACCGTCGACCTCCTGCTCACCGGCGCCACCGGCTTCATCGGCGCCGAGGTCGCGGCCGCGGCCCACGCCCGCCCCGGCGTCCGCGTCCGCACACTGTCCCGCCGTACGCCGGCCGGGCGGGCGGACTCCGCCACGGTGCCCGGCGATCTCGCCCACCCCCGCACGCTGCACGGCGGTTGCTCCGGCGCCGACGTCCTCGTCCACTGCGCCTCCCGCGTGGGCGGCGATCCGGACTCCGTCGCGGCGGTCAACGACCTCGGCACGAAGGCCCTGATGGAGGAGGCCGTGCGGGCGGGGGTGCGCCGGATCGTGTACGTGAGCACCGCCGCCGTCCACGGCCGGGGCCCCTTCCGCGGCGTACGGCCCGGCGAGGCACCGATCGCGCCCGCCTCCGCCACCAGCCGCACCCGCGCGGCGGCCGAACGGCATGTTCTCGACGCGGGCGGCCTGGTGCTGCGCCCGCATCTGGTGCACGGCGAGGGCGACCGCTGGGTGGTGCCCGGACTGGTGGGGCTGCTGAGGAAGTTGTCGGCTACCGTGGCCGGCTGCGCGGCGCTCCAGTCGGTGATCGACGTCGGCACGCTGGGCCGGGCGGTCGTCGCGGCGGCCCTGTCCCCGCACCACGGGCCCGGCGCCCACTACGTCGCGCACCCGAACCCCGTCCCCGCCTCGGAGCTGCTCGCGGCCGTGTGCGAGCGCGTGGAACGGCCCGGCGGCGGCGCGGCGATCGACGTGGACACCGCCCGCGCGCGGGCCGCCGGGTCCCCGCGCGCTCTGCATCACCTCGGCATGCTGACCGTGGACCACTGGTTCGCGGACGAAGGCTTCTGGAAGGACCTGGACTGCGCACCGGGCGAGGGCTTCGCGCGGACGTTCGCGCGGTCGGCGCCCTGGTACCGGTCGTATATGTCGAGGAAGCACTAAAAACCGACCAGTCGGTTTGTTATGCCTCACTCCCGCAAGTACGCGAGCACCGCCAGCACCCGCCGGTGCGTCTCGTCCGTCGGCGGCAGGTCCAGCTTGGTGAAGATGCTGCCGATGTGCTTGCCGACGGCGGCCTCCGACACCACCAGCGCGCGGGCGATCGCCCCGTTGGACCTGCCCTCCGCCATCGACGCCAGCACCTCCCGCTCGCGCGGGGACAGCCGTTCCAGCGGGTCACGGCGGTGTCGCAGCAACTGCCGTACCACCTCGGGGTCGATCACCGTGCCGCCGTCCGCGACCCGGCCGAGCGCGGTCACGAACTCCTCGATCTGGCCGACCCGGTCCTTCAACAGATAGCCGACGCCGGTGCCGTCGCCGGAGTCCAGCAGGTCGGCGGCGTACCGGCGCTGCACGTACTGGCTGAGTACGAGGACGGGCAGCGAGGACGGCCGGTGCGCAGCCGCACGGCCGCGTGCAGGCCCTCGTCCCGGAAGCCCGGGGCATCCGGACGTCCGTCACCACGATGTCGGGCCGGTGCGCGCCGGCCTCGGCGACCAGCGCCTCGGCGTCGCCGACCGCCGCGACGACCTCGTGCCCGCACCGGTGGAGCAGGCCGATCAGACCCTCGCGCAGCAGCACTCCGTCCTCGGCCAGCACCACGCGCAGCGGCCGGCCGGCCGTCAGGGGAGCAGGGGGCGCAAGGGATCTCCACACGCAGCAGGGTCGGTCCGCCCACCGGACTGGACAGGGTGAGTCTGCCATCGAGCACCGACACCCGGTCGGCGAGTCCGGTCAGCCCGCTGCCCTCCCCGGCCCGCGCACCGCCCCGCCCGTCGTCGCGCACCTCCAGCAGCAGCCGCCCGTCGCGGTGCCCGCCGCCCACCCGCGCGCGACTCGCCCCGCTGTGCCGGGCGACGTTGGCGAGCGCCTCGCACACCACGAAGTACGCGGCGGCCTCGACCGGCACGGGCAGCCGCCCGGTGAGCTCCAGGTCCACGTCCACGGGTACGGCGGACCGGTCGGCGGCGTCGGCGACGGCGGCCCCGAGACCGTAGTCGGCGAGGACCTGGGGGTGGATGCCGTGGATGAGCTCCCGCAGTTCCAGAAGCGCCCGCCCGGCCTCGTCGTGAGCCTGGGCGAGCCGGTCGGCGAGCGGGCCCGGCGGCGCGTCCAGACGGGCCAGGCCCAGTGTCATGGTCAGGGCGACCAGGCGCTGCTGGGCCCCGTCGTGCAGATCGCGTTCGATGCGCCGCCGTTCCGTCTCGAAGGCGTCCACCAGCCGCGCCCGGGACCGGGTCAGTTCGGTCACTCTGGCCCCCAGCTCCGCCTCGCGCGGGGCGAGCAACAGCCGGGTCAGGCCCGCGCGGGCGCCCGCCGCGACCCCCAGCAGATAGGCGCCCGGGGCGAGCAGCAGGAGCCCGAGCAGGGCGGCGCCGGCCGCCGAAGGCCAGGTGGTGACCGTCCACAGCTTGAGGATCTTGGCCTCCTCGCCGCCGCCGACCGTGGCCATCAGCAGCGGCGTGGCGATGACGGCCGCCGGGGCGAGCAGACCGGCCATGAGCGCGAGCGCGTCGACGGGCCACAGCAGGCCCGCGAAGAGCAGGGTGTGGCCGAGCTCCCGCCAGGTGGCCCGCTCCCGCAGTCGGGTGGTCAGCCAGGCCCGCAGACCGGGTGCGGCGGGCGGCCGATGCGGGTCGGCGGCCGGGTCACGGTCGACGAGCCGCAGCCGCCACCGCTCCAGCCGCGCCACCGGCAGGCCCGCGAGGGCCGTGCCGAGCAGCAGCGGCAGCCCCACCAGGGCGAGCGCGAGCACCCCGCCGGCCACCAGCGACACCACGACGCCCACGAGCACGACCGCGCCGGTGAGCGCGCCTGTGAGCAGATATCCGGCCGCGCGCCACGGCCACCGGGACAGGGCGTAGCCGGGGCGGGACATGGCCTGCCAGGGGTTTCGAGGCTGCATGCGGATCACGGTAGAAGCGGGCGCCGCGCGGGGCCATCCGCCCTGGGCGGAGGCTTCGGGGTATGCCTGGCCCTACCCCTTTCTCGCCCCTGCCGCACTGCGCCCACCGGTCCCCGCGCGGTTTCGTTCCGGCAGGCGCCCGGCGTGGAGCGGCCGGGCCGGCGAGGGAATGGTCACATGAGACGGAAAGACGGCGACGCGGTCGCCCTGCGACGGGTGAGCCGGCGGTACGGCGCCGTGTGCGCGCTGGACGAGGTGTCCCTCGCGTTCCCGCGCGGGAGCTTCACCGCCGTGATGGGCCCGTCCGGCTCCGGCAAGTCGACGCTGCTGCAGTGCGCCGCGGGCCTCGACCGGCCCACCTCGGGCTCGGTCACCGTCGGCGGCACCGAGCTGACCGGGCTCGGCGAGAGACGGCTGACCCTGCTGCGCCGGGAGCGCGTCGGCTTCGTCTTCCAGGCGTTCAATCTGCTGCCCGCCCTGACCGCCGAGCAGAACGTCGCCCTTCCGCTGCGGCTGGCCGGACGGCGCGTACCGCGGGAACGGACCCGGGAGGCGCTCGCCCAGGTCGGCCTGGGGGACCGTGCCCGGCACCGGCCGGCCGAGCTGTCCGGCGGGCAGCAGCAGCGGGTCGCGCTCGCGCGGGCGCTGATCACCCGCCCCGATGTGCTGTTCGCCGACGAGCCGACCGGCGCGCTGGACTCCCGCACCGGCCACGAGGTGCTCACGCTGCTGCGCGCCATGGTGGACCACGAGGGACAGACGGTCGTCATGGTGACCCACGACCCCGTGGCCGCCTCCCGTGCCGACCGCGTGGTCTTCCTCGTCGACGGCCGCGTCCACGGCGAGCTGACGGGGGCGGGCGCCGACGCCGTGGCCGCGCGGATGACCGGGCTGGAGACCCTGCCGTGCTGAGCCTCGCCCTGCGCACCCTGCGCGCCCGGTGGACCACCTTCACGGGCGGCTTCACCGCCCTCGCGCTGGGCGTGGCCCTCCTCACCGTCATGGGGCTCGCCCTCGCGTCCTCCCAGGGCGCCCCGCGCGGGGCCGGAACGGTTCGCCGCCGCCCCCGTCGTGGTCGAGGGCGCGGACACCCTGCGCGTACCGACGCCGAACGGCGACAGGACCGCGAGACTGGCGCACCCGCGCGCGGTCCCGGACACCGTCGTGGCGGAGCTGCGCCGGCTCGGCACGGTCGTCGAGGACCGCTCCTTCCCCGTCCGCGCGGAGGGCGCTCCCGGCGAGCTGACCGGCCATCCCTGGTCCACCGCCGCGTTCGCCCCGTACACGATCGAGTCCGGACGGGCGCCCCGCGCGGACGACGAGGTGGTGATCAGCGGCGACTGGGCGCGGCCCGGCACGCGGGTGCGCACGGACCACGGCACCGTGCGCGTCGTGGGCACCGTGGCCGGCCGCGGCTTCGAGCACGCCCTCTTCCCCACCGACGCGCGCGCCGCCGAGCTGTCCCCGGCCGTCGACCGGCTGATCGTCGACGCCGCCCCGGCGGCCGTACGCGAGGCCGTACGCGGAACCGTCGGCGTACGGGTCCTCACCGGGAAGGACCGCCGGTACGCCGACCCCGGCCCGGAGCGCGACAGCGAGGCGCTGACCGCGATGAACGCCCTGTTCGGCACGGCCGGCGGGGTCTCCGCCTTCGTCTCGGTGTTCGTGGTGGCGTCCACGTTCGCGTTCGCGGTCGAGCGGCGGCGCCGGGAGTTCGGGCTGCTGCGCGCCACGGGAGCGACTCCGGGGCAGCTACGGCGCCTGGTGGCCGCCGAGGCGCTGCTGGTCGGCGTGCTCGCCTCGGCGGCCGGCTGCGCGCTCGGCGGCCGTGCGGCGCCCGTGCTGGCCGCGTGGGTGGCCGCGGCGGGCCTGGCGCCGCGCTGGTTCACGATCGGCGACGCGGGCTGGCCGTACCACCTGGCGTTCTGGACGGGGCTCCTGGTCGCCCTGAGCGGTGCCGTCGTGGCCTCCTGGCGTGCGGGCCGCACGAGCCCTGTCCAGGCGCTGCGGGATGCCTCCGCCGACGGCGGGGCCATGACGCCGGGACGGTGGCTGTGCGGTACGGCTCTGCTGCTGACCGCCGGGGTGACGCTCGCCGTGGCGCTGCTCGGCGACCCGGGCGGCCTGCTGCACCGCAAGTCCTACGTCAGCCGGCCCATGCTGCTGATCACCGCCGCCGCGCTGCTCGCCCTGCTCGCCGTACGCCCCCTCACGCGACTGCTGACGGGGCTGCCGGGGGTGATCGGCACGCTGGTGCGGGAGAACACGGCCGCCGGGGTGCGCCGTACGGCGGCGGCCGCGGCGCCCGTGCTGGTCACGGTCGCCCTGGCGGGCTCCCTGCTCGGAGCCACCGCCACCCTGGACCGGGCCGGGGCCGCGGAGACGCGGGAGCGGACCACGGCGGCGTTCGTCGTCACCCGCGCGGGCGGCGGCAGCTTCCTCCCGGGACGCTGGAGCGGCTGCGCGCGGTCCCGGGCGCGCGGGTGTCGGCGAGCGCGCCGAGCGCGGTATACGTCCTGGAGGAGGGCGTGGCACTGGTCAGGTCCGAGGCGCGGGCCGTCGGCCCCGGCGCGCCGGCGGCCACCGCGCGGTTGCCGCTCACCGCGGGGAGGGTCACCGACCTCGACGACGGTTCGATCGTCGTCAACGAGGAGTGGGAGCGGCACACGGTGGGGCAGCGGGTACGGGTGTGGCTCGGGGACGGCACGGAGCGGACGCTGCGGATCGCCGCGGTGATGGCCACCGGCACCGGTGACAACGGCGTCTACGTCACCCCGGCCAACGCGCCGGGCGCGCGCGTGGACCGGGTGGACGTCGCCCTCACGGCCGGCGCCGACGCGCGTGCGGTGGCCGCCGGTCTGGAGCGGGCGGTACGGCCCGTCGGCGGGCGGGTCGGCACCGGGGAGCACTGGGCGTCCGCCAAGGATCCCGGGAGCGAACGCACCACCCGGTACGGCTTCCTGCTGGTCCTCGGCATCGCCCTGCTCTACACGGGCATCTCCGTGGCCAACACCATGGTGATGGCCGTCTCCGGCCGGGTGCGCGAGTTCGCGGCACTGCGGCTGGCCGGCGCCACCCGGTGGCAGGTGCTGCGGATGGCGGGCGCGGAGGCGCTGACGGTGGTCGCGTTCGGCGCGGTACTGGGCCTGGCCGTGGCCGTACTCAATCTGGCCGTCATCCGGGGCGCGCTGAACCTGCTCTCGGCCCCCGCGACGATCACCGTCCCCTGGCCCGCCCTGGCCGTGGTCACGGCGGCCTGCGCCGCGCTCTCCACGACCGCGGCGGTCATTCCCACGGCCCTCGCCCTGCGCCACCCCGCGCTGTCCTCGGCAGCCGTACGCGAATGACTCCGCGCGGGACGTCCCCCCGGCGCTCCCCCTGGCCCCCGCGCGGGACGTCCCCCCTCGCTCCCGCGCGGCCTCCCCGCACCCCCTCACCCGGCGCCCGGAGAGGCGCCTGAGTGCCCCTCCGCGGCCAAAAGGATCATGAGATGTTCCTCACACGCCACCCTGCGCCGCACCCCCTCCGGGCATGCGAAACGGGCGGCATCCGATGGATGCCGCCCGTTCGACGGTGTGCGCGAGGGGGGAGTTGAACCCCCACGCCCTTGCGGGCACTGGAACCTGAATCCAGCGCGTCTGCCTATTCCGCCACCCGCGCATTGGGTGTTGTCTTCGGGTTCTGACCCTTGGGGCCTTGCGCCTTCCGACATCCAGAACATTAGCACGCTGGTCGAGGTGGGTTCACATCCCTTTTCGCGGCCACCGCCCCGACCAGCCCACGATCCCGCCCGACGGGCCCGGACCGCCCCCCGCGCGGTCCGCGAGGTCGCGGCGACGACCGCTTCAGGTATCAACCTCGTACCGGTAGCCCCCGTCTCCCCATGAGCCGGACGGAGTCCACAGCCGGGTGCGGGACACTGGTCTGCGTCCCCCTCTACGATCCATGGCAGAACAAGGCGCTCGGACACGGCCGATGGAGTTCGAAAAGGGGCTTCGGAGGGAACCTCGTCAGGCATCGACACCCGTCGGCCGTGCTGGCAGGGGGAACCAGCCGATCGACCGGCGCGTGGATACGATCAGTAAGCAGTACCAGGTAGGCGGTGCACGAAACTGTGCGCCGGGCAGTACACAGGACGGCAGCTACGGAGGAGGTGCCCCATGGGAGTCCTGAAGAAGTTCGAGCAGCGTCTCGAAGGTCTGGTCAACGGCACCTTCGCCAAGGTGTTCAAGTCCGAGGTGCAGCCCGTGGAGATCGCGGGAGCGCTCCAGCGGGAGTGCGACAACAACGCCACCATCTGGAACCGCGACCGCACCGTCGTACCCAACGACTTCATCGTCGAACTGAGCACACCGGACTTCGAGCGGCTCAGCCCGTACTCCGGCCAGCTCGGCGACGAGCTCGCCGGGATGGTGCGCGACTACGCCAAGCAGCAGCGCTACACCTTCATGGGTCCCATCAAGGTGCACCTGGAGAAGGCGGACGACCTCGACACCGGCCTCTACCGGGTCCGCAGCCGTACGCTCGCCTCCTCCGCCAGCCAGGCGGCCCCCGGTGGCGCACCGGGAGCACCCGGCGCACCCGGCGGCGCACCGCCCGCCGGCCGCCCCGGGGGCTACGGCTACCCGCCGGCCGGTCCCACGGGCGCCCCGCCCATGCCGGCCGCGCCACCGCCCCCGGCGGCGGCTACGGCTACCCGCAGCCCGCCGCGGCCCAGCGGCCGCCCGCCGGGCCTGCGTCCGGCGGACGTACCCGCTACTGGGTCGAGATCAACGGCACCCGCCACCAGATCTCCCGCGGCTCCCTCGTGATGGGCCGCAGCACCGAGGCCGACGTGCGGATCGACGACCCCGGCGTCTCCCGCCGGCACTGCGAGATCCGCACCGGAACGCCCTCGGCGATCCAGGATCTCGGATCCACCAACGGCATCGTGGTGGACGGGCAGCACACCACCCGCGCTACGCTCCGCGACGGCTCGCGGATCGTCGTGGGCAGCACCACCGTTATCTATAGGCAAGCCGAAGGGTGAAGCGGGGGCAATGTCAGAGCTGACCCTCACGGTCATGCGGCTGGGGTTCCTGGCCGTACTGTGGCTGTTCGTGATCGTGGCCGTGCAGGTCATCCGGAGTGACCTGTTCGGCACTCGTGTCACGCAGCGCGGAGCACGGCGGGAGGCCGGCCGGCCACAGCAGGCTGCCCGTCAGGCGCCGCCACAGCAGCGCCAGCAGTCCGGCGGCCGCCGAGGCGGCCGCAACACCCCACCAAGCTGGTCGTGACGGAGGGCACCCTCACCGGCACCACCGTCGCCCTCCAGGGCCAGACCATCTCCCTGGGCCGGGCGCACGACAGCACGATCGTGCTGGACGACGACTACGCCTCCAGCCGCCATGCCAGGATCTACCCGGACCGCGACGGCCAGTGGATCGTCGAGGACCTGGGCTCCACCAACGGCACCTACCTGGACCGGACCCGGCTGACGACCCCCACAGCGATTTCGCTGGGCGCCCCGATCCGCATCGGCAAGACCGTTATCGAGCTGCGGAAGTAGTGCCACGTCATGAATGAGCGCGAGCGGAGCGAGCACGCAGTGGGGGTCCCCGTCCAGGGGCCCTGCGCGCTCCCGACCGGAGGGTGGGCAGTGTGGCTCGACACGACCGGCTGTACCCGGAGCCGACGGGCGAGGTGCGCATGAGTCTGTCCCTGCGCTTCGCCGCCGGATCGCACAAGGGCATGATCCGGGAGGGCAACGAGGACTCCGGTTACGCCGGTCCCCGGCTGCTCGCCATCGCCGACGGCATGGGCGGCGCCGCCGCCGGCGAGGTCGCCTCCTCCGAGGCGATCTCCACCATCGTCGCCCTCGACGACGACGTGCCCGGCTCCGACCTGCTGACCTCCTCGGCACCGCCGTCCAGCGCGCCAACGACCAGCTGCGCATGATGGTCGAGGAGGACCCCCAGCTCGAAGGCATGGGCACCACCCTGACCGCCCTGCTGTGGACCGGTCAGCGCCTCGGCATGGTGCATGTCGGCGACTCCCGCGCCTACCTCCTGCGCGACGGCGTCCTCACCCAGATCACCCAGGACCACACCTGGGTGCAGCGTCTGGTGGACGAGGGCCGGATCACCGAGGAGGAGGCCACCACCCACCCGCAGCGGTCCCTGCTGATGCGGGCCCTCGGCAGCGGCGAACACGTCGAACCCGACCTGTCCATCCGCGAGGTCCGGGCCGGCGACCGCTACCTGATCTGCTCCGACGGTCTGTCCGGCGTGGTCTCCCACCAGACCCTCGAGGAGGCCCTGGCCAGCTACCAGGGTCCCGAGGAGACCGTCCAGAACCTGATCGAGCTGGCCCTGCGCGGCGGCGGCCCCGACAACATCACCGTGATCGTCGCCGACGTCCTCGACCTCGACACCGGCGACACCCTCGCCGGGCAGCTGTCCGACACCCCCGTCGTGGTCGGCGCCGTGGCCGAGAACCAGAACCAGCTGCACGACAACGGGATCATGCAGACCCCCGCCGGCCGCGCCTCCGGCCTCGGCCGCCGGCGCGGACAGGGCGGCGGGGGCGAGTTCGGCCCGCCCGGCAGCGGAGACGTCACCGGCTTCATCCCCACCGACGGCTTCGACTACGGCGACGACGACTTCACCAAGCCCGTCAAGAACCGCAGGTGGCTCAAGCGGTCCGTCTACAGCCTGCTGACCCTCGCCGTCCTCGGCGGCGGCCTCTACGGCGGCTGGCGCTGGACCCAGACCCAGTACTACGTCGGCGCAAACGGCGAGCACGTCGCCCTCTACCAGGGCATCAGCCAGGACCTGGCCTGGGTCTCCTCTCCAACCTGGAGAAGGACCACCCCGAGATCGAACTCAAGTACCTCCCGCCCTACCAGCGCAAGCTGGTCGAGGCGACCATCGCCGACGGCGACCTCCGCGGCGCCCGCCAGAAGATCGAGGAACTGTCGGTGCAGGCCTCCGCGTGCAGGAAGGAGGCCGAGCGGCGCGACAGCGAGAGCGAGAAGAACGCGAAGACCGGCGAGGGCGAGGCCGGAGGCACCACGGGAACCACTCCCGCCGCCTTCACGTCCAAGGCCTCGCCGACGCCGAACCCCTCGGGTTCGGCACAGGCCCCGGAGCAGTCCACGCCCCCGTCCAAAACCGCACCCACCTCCAGCCCCGGCCCCAGCCTCTCGGAGGAGGAGCAGAAGGTCGTCTCGCTGTGCGGTAAGCAGTAGGCAAGCCGTGAGAGGCCCTGTCACACGATGAGCAGTACAACCAACCCGTCGACGCAGCACACGTCCACGATCGGCGCGATCGGAGCGCCCAGCCGACGCAACACCGAGCTCGCGCTCCTGGTGTTCGCCGTCGTCATCCCGGTCTTCGCGTACGCCAACGTGGGACTGGCCATCAACGACCAGGTGCCCGCCGGGCTGCTGAGCTACGGCCTGGGCCTCGGTCTGATGGCGGGCGTCGGCCACCTCGCCGTACGGAAGTTCGCCCCGTACGCGGACCCGCTGATGCTGCCGCTGGCCACCCTGCTCAACGGCATCGGTCTGGTCGCCATCTGGCGCCTGGACCAGTCGAAGCGGCTGCAGGCGAGCAGCACGTTCGTCGAGGCGGCGCCGCGCCAGCTGATGTACTCCGCGCTCGGTGTCGCGCTGTTCGTGGCCGTCGTGTTCTTCCTCAAGGACCACCGCGTCCTGCAGCGCTACACCTACATCTCCATGGTCGGCGCGCTGATCCTGCTGCTCCTGCCGCTGGTCCCGGGCATCGGGCACAACGTCTTCGGCGCCCGGATCTGGATCAAGATCCCCGGACTCGGCACGCTGCAGCCCGGTGAGTTCGCCAAGATCGTCCTGGCGGTCTTCTTCGCCGGCTACCTCATGGTCAAACGCGACGCCCTGGCCCTCGCCAGCCGCCGCTTCATGGGGCTCTACCTCCGCGCGGACGCGACCTCGGCCCGATCATCGTCGTCTGGATCATCTCCATCCTGATCCTGGTCTTCGAGACCGACCTCGGTACCTCGCTGCTCTTCTTCGGCATGTTCGTGATCATGCTGTACGTCGCCACCGAGCGGACCAGCTGGATCGTGTTCGGCCTGCTGATGTCCTCGGTCGGCGCTGTCGGTGTGGCGAGCTTCGAGCCGCACATCCAGACCCGAGTGCAGGCTTGGCTCGACCCGATGCACGAGTTCGAGCTCAGCCGCGCCGGGGTCCAGGACGGCATCGTCCACTCCGAACAGGCCATGCAGGCACTGTGGGCGTTCGGCTCCGGCGGCACCCTCGGCACCGGCTGGGGCCAGGGCAACTCCGACCTCATCGGCTTCGCCGCCAACTCCGACTTCATCCTCGCCACCTTCGGCGAGGAGATCGGCCTGGCCGGCGTCATGGCGCTGCTGCTGCTGTACGCACTGATCGTGGAGCGCGGCGTGCGCACCGCCCTCGCCGCCCGCGACCCGTTCGGCAAGCTGCTCGCCATCGGCCTGTCCGGCGCCTTCGCCCTCCAGGTCTTCGTCGTCGCCGGCGGCGTCATGGGCCTGATCCCGCTGACCGGTATGACGATGCCCTTCCTGGCGTACGGCGGTTCCTCCGTCATCGCCAACTGGGCACTGATCGGCATCCTGCTCAGAATCAGTGACACCGCCCGACGCCCGGCGCCCGCTCCCGCCGCCAACCCCGACGCCGAGATGACCCAGGTGGTCCGCCCGTGAACAAGCCCCTGCGCCGGGTCGCGATCTTCTGCGGCCTGCTCATCCTCGCCCTCCTCATCCGGGGCAACTGGCTGCAGTACGCCCAGGCCGACAAGCTGAGGACCGACGACGAGAACCGCCGCGTCGCCATCGAGCGCTACGCCTCACCGCGCGGCGACATCATCGTCGACGGTGAGCCCATCACCGGGTACAAGGCCACCAAGGGCGACTTCAAGTACAAGCGCACCTACAAGGACGGCGCCATGTGGGCGCCGGTCACCGGCTTCGTCTCACAGGCCTACGGCGCCACCCAGCTGGAGGCCATCGAGGACGGCATCCTCACGGGCAACGACGACCGTCTCTTCTTCCGCAACACGCTCGACATGCTCACGGGCAAGAACAAAGAGGGCGGCAACGTCGTCACCACCCTCAGCGGCGCCGCACAGAAGGCCGCCTACGACGGTCTGAAGAAGCAGGGCGCCAAGGGCTCCGTCGTCGCCCTCGAACCGTCCACCGGCAAGATCCTCGCCCTGGCCTCCTACCCGTCCTACGACCCGTCCACGATCGCCGGCAACAGCCTCGACACGGACACCAAGGCGTGGAACAAGCTCCAGAAGAAGAACAACCCCGCCGACCCGACGCTCAACCGGGCGCTGCGCGAAATCTACCCGCCCGGCTCCACCTTCAAGGTGCTCACCGCGGCCGCCGCCCTGGAGTACGGCCTCTACGACAGCGCGGACGAGAAGACCGACTCGCCCCAGCCGTGGGTGATGACGGGCACCACGACCGAGCTGAAGAACGAGGGCAACATCCAGTGCAAGGACGTCTCACTGCGTGAGGCGCTGCGGGTGTCCTGCAACACCGTCTTCGGCAAGGTCGGCTCCGACCTCGGCAACGACAAGATGCTGGAGATGGCCAAGAAGTTCGGCTTCACCGAGGAGCAGTTCACCCCGGTCCGCTCCAACGCCTCCGTCTTCTCCGAGGGCATGGCACCCTCCGAGGTCGCCCTCTCCTCCATCGGCCAGTTCAACACCGCCGCCACCCCGCTGCAGATGGCGATGATCTCCGCGGCGGTCGCCAACAACGGCACCCTGATGAAGCCGTACATGGTCGACGAACTCCAGGCGCGCAGCGTCGACACCATCGAGAAGACGGACCCGGAGGAGCTGAGCAAGCCGATGTCGGCGGAGACCGCCCAGACCCTCCAGTCGATGATGGAGACGGTCGTCAACGAGGGCACGGGAACCAGGGCCCAGATCTCCGGCGTCACCGTCGGAGGCAAGACCGGTACCGCACAGCACGGCGAGAACAACAGCAAGAACCCCTACGCATGGTTCATCTCCTACGCCAAGACCTCCGACGGCAGCTCGCCGGTGGCGGTCGCCGTCGTGATCGAGGACGAGAACGCCGTGCGCGACGACATCTCCGGCGGTGGCCTCGCCGCACCGATCGCCAAGAGCGTGATGGAGGCCGTCGTCAAGGGCAAGCAGTGACCCCGATCACGTCTGCTTCACATCGGTGCACGTTGCGGTACCGGTCCTGTATCGGCTGACGTACTTGGCCAGGTCACACAAAGCGAGCCGGGTACGGTAGGGCCCGGACGGCAGCCTCCGGCGGCACACGCGTGCCGCCCGGGACCGACGGAGAGGGCTGGTAGGTAGCTATGGAAGAGCCGCGTCGCCTAGGCGGCCGGTACGAGCTGGGCCCGGTGCTCGGCCGTGGTGGCATGGCGGAGGTTTACCACGCTCATGACACCAGGCTCGGGCGCCAGGTGGCGGTGAAGACGCTCCGCGCGGACCTCGCGCGTGACCCGTCCTTCCAGGCCCGGTTCCGCCGGGAGGCCCAGTCGGCCGCCTCGCTCAACCATCCCGCGATCGTGGCGGTCTACGACACGGGCGAGGACTACATCGACAACGTGTCGATCCCGTACATCGTCATGGAGTACGTCGACGGTTCCACGCTCCGGGAACTCCTGCACAGCGGCCGCAAGCTGCTGCCGGAGCGCACGCTGGAGATGACCATCGGCATCCTCCAGGCGCTGGAGTACTCCCACCGGGCCGGCATCGTCCACCGTGACATCAAGCCGGCCAACGTCATGCTGACGCGCAACGGCCAGGTCAAGGTCATGGACTTCGGCATCGCCCGCGCGATGGGCGACTCCGGCATGACGATGACCCAGACCTCGGCCGTCATCGGCACCGCGCAGTACCTCTCGCCGGAGCAGGCCAAAGGCGAGCAGGTCGACGCCCGCTCCGACCTGTACTCCACCGGCTGTCTGCTGTACGAGCTGCTGACCGTACGGCCGCCCTTCGTGGGCGACTCCCCGGTCGCGGTCGCCTACCAGCATGTCCGGGAGGAACCGCAGTCGCCGAGCGTCTTCGACCCTGAGATCACGCCCGAGATGGACGCGATCGTGCTGAAGGCGCTGGTCAAGGACCCCGACTACCGGTATCAGTCGGCCGACGAGATGCGCGCCGACATCGAGGCCTGCCTCGACGGCCAGCCCGTCGCGGCGACGGCCACCCTGGGCGCGGTCGGCTACGGCGCATACCCCGACGACCAGGCCACGACGGCGCTGCGCGCGGACGGCGGGGCCGGGGCGGCGACCTCGATGCTGCCGCCGATGAACCCGGACGACGGCGGCTTCGGCTACGACGACCGTCAGGGCCGGCGCCGCCAGCCGAAGAAGAACAACACCTCGACGATATTGCTGGTCGTGTCGGGTGTCCTGGTCCTCATCGGCGCGATCCTGCTCGGCCGCTGGGCCATGAGCGACAGCGGCGGCGCGGCCAACGACAAGGTCGACACCCCGAACTTCATCGGCGAGACCAAGGCGGACGCCGAAAAACAGGCGGTCAACAGCGACCTGAAGCTCGCCTTCGAGGAAAAGCCCTGCGAGGACCAGAGCAAGGGCAAGATCTGCTCCCAGAACCCCGCCGCGGGCACCCAGGTCGACAAGGACTTCACCGTCAGCCTGGTGGTCTCCACCGGTGCGCCGAAGGTGGTCGTGCCGAGCGTCGTGGGTGACAACGTCGACGACGCCAAGGCCGAGCTCGAGGGCGAGAAGTACGAGTTCGCCGTGGAGGTCGAGGAGGAGATCAACGCCGAGAGTCCCGGCACGGTCCTCAGGCAGGACCCCCGCTCGGCGAGGAGGTGGAGAAGGGCACCACCATCACCCTCACCGTCGCCAAGGAACAGGCCAAGTCCACCGTCCCGGACGTCCTCGACCAGACCTGTGACGCGGCCGTGGCCCAGCTGGCGGGCAGCGACCTCGTCGGCAACTGCGTCGACGAGGAGACCGACGACCCGAACAAGGTCGGCAAGGTCATCCGCACCACGCCGGGAAGCGGCCAGCAGATGGACAAGAACTCCCAGGTCCAGATCTTCATCGGCAAGGCCAAGGAGAACCAGCAGGTCGCGGTCCCGAACGTCCGACAGCAGCCCTTGAGGGAGGCCCGGAGGCTGATCGAGGAGGCCGGACTCGTGGTCGGCAACGTCGGCCCCGCGCAGGACGAGAACTCCCTGGTCGTCGCAACCGACCCCGGCGACGGCAACCCGGTCGACAAGGGTTCGACGGTCAATCTGGTGACCGTGGGCCAGGGCGGCAACGACAACGGCGGCGGCTTCTTCGGCGGCCCCAACGGCGGCGGCAGGGACTGACCCCTCCACGGCAGAGAGCCCCGGCACCCAGAGGGTGCCGGGGCTCTTCCGTGCCCTGCCGCGCTACGTCAGCGCAGTTCCTTCGGCGGGGTCCGCTCGTCGTTCACCTTCTCCGTGCGGACCAGTTCGCCCCACACGATGTAGCGGTACTTGCTGGTGTACAACGGCGTGCAGGTGGTCAGCGTGATGTAGTGACCGGCCTTCTTCCTGCCGGACTCCTTCGGGATCTTCCCGAGGACGTCGACGTTGTACTTCGAGGTCTCGGGGAGGATGCCGTAGACCTTGTAGACGTACCAGGTGTCCTTCGTCTCGAAGACGATCGGGTCGCCCGTCTCGATCTTGTGGATGCCGTGGAACTTCGCACCGTGGCCGTCCCGGTGGGCGGCGAGGGAGAAGTTGCCCTCCTTGCCGGTGGTCGGCAGTGTCGCCTTCACGGGGTCGGTGTAGTAGCCGGCGACGCCGTCGTTGAGGACCTTGTCCGACGTGCCCTTCTCGACGAGGATCTCGCCACCGCTCATCGTGGGCACGTGCAGGAAGCCGATCCCGTTCTTGCTGTCGAAGGAGACCAGGGCGCCGGCGCCGCCGCCGGACTCCTGCGCCCACGCGTCACGGACCTGGTCCGCCTGCTTGTCCGCCGCGCGGTCCGCGACGACGTTCGTCCACCACAGCGAGTAGACGACGAACAGGCCGAGCAGCAGGCCCACGGTGACGAGGAGTTCGCCGAAGAAGCTGACGACCATCGCCACCGGGCCCAGCCGGCGCCGGCCCGGCGGCGAGAACCCGGGCGGATGAATGTGTCCTGTGGTGTCGTCGGTGGTCGATGCCACGTGTCCTCTGCCCTTAACTGACGAGCGCATCCGGCTTGCCCTTGCTGCGCGGCCGTTCCTCGACCATCTTTCCCCAGACGATCAAGCGGTATTTGCTGGTGAACTCCGGTGTGCACGTGGTCAGCGTGATGTAGCGGCCGGGCCCCTCGAACCCCGAACCCTTCGGCACGGGGTCCAGGACGCTCACATTGCTCGGCGGCGTCACCGGCAGCACCGACGCCATCTTGTAGACGAAGTACTCGTTCTGCGTCTCCACCACGATCGGGTCGCCCGGCTCCAGGCGGTTGATGTACCGGAACGGTTCCCCGTGCGTGTTGCGGTGGCCCGCCAGCCCGAAGTTCCCGGACTTCGCGTCCGGCATCGCCGTCTTCAGCGCACCCTCCGCGTAATGTCCCACCATCCCCCGGTCGAGCACCTTCTTGCTGTTGATGCCCTCCGCGATCGGCACCACCACGTCCAGCTTGGGAATGTGCAGCAGCGCGAAACCCTGCCCGGGCTCGAACACCCCCGGCTTGCCCTCGCCGCTCGCCCAGTCGCTCTGGAGGTCGCTGGCCTCCTTGCCGGCCTGCGCCTGCGCCCGCACGTTCGTCCACCACAGCTGGTAGGTGACGAACAGCAGCATCAGCACACCGCAGGTGATGAACACCTCGCCGATGGCCCGGCTCGCGACGACCGCCGGACTCGCCTTGCGCGCCCGAGCCTGCCGGCGTGCCTCCATCCGCGACAGCGGCGCCCGTGACGCGCTCTCAGAGACGTCGTCGGCCCCCTGGGTGTCCTGCGAGTCCTCCGCCGCCTTGTGAGAGCCTCCACGGCGCCCGTGGCGCTTCTTGGCGGCCTTCCTGCGAGCCGCCCGGCCCTCCGACGACGACGCCGCCGCGGAAGCGGGATCCCGGCGCACCGTCCGCTCCGGGGCGGCTCGGGAATCCGCAGCGCCACCGTCTCCTCGTCGACCGGCGGCAGATACACGGTGCTGTCGGGGGCGCCGCCGTAGGAGCCGGGCACCGCGTGGCCGTACCGGCCGTCCTCGTGCGCACCCGTCGCCCCGTACGGCTGCCCGCCGTACGAGGTGCCCTGTCCTCCGGCGCCGTACGCGTCGGCACCGGACTCCCGCTCGGGGCGCAACGCGGTCACGCCGAGGACCTGCCCACCACCGGGGCGAGCCCCGCCGACCTCGCCACCGCGCCCCGGTCGCCGCACTCCGCCAGCCAGTTGGCCAGCATCCGGTGGCCGTGCTCGGTCAGCACCGACTCGGGATGGAACTGCACACCCTCCACCAGGAGTTCACGGTGCCTCAGTCCCATCACCATCCCGTCCGGCGTCCTGGCCGTGATCTCCAGCTCCGGCGGGACCGTGGCCGGTTCGGCGGCCAGCGAGTGATAGCGCGTGGCGGTGAACGGCGAGGGCAGGCCCGCGAAGACGCCCCTGCCCCCGTGCTCCACCGGCGACGTCTTGCCGTGCAGCAGCTCGGGCGCACGGCCCACCACACCGCCGTACGCCACCTGCATCGACTGCATGCCGAGGCAGACGCCGAACACAGGGACGCCGGTGGACGCGCAGTGCCGCACCATGTCCACGCAGACGCCGGCCTCCTCGGGAGTGCCGGGGCCCGGCGACAGCAGGACCCCGTCGAAGCCGTCCTGGGCGTGCCCCGTCGACACCTCGTCGTTGCGCAGCACCTCGCACTCGGCACCCAACTGGTACAGGTACTGGACCAGGTTGAAGACGAAGCTGTCGTAGTTGTCCACGACGAGAATGCGCGTGCTCACCGGCTGTCCACCGTCGAATCGTTGAAGGGCACCAGCGGCTCGGCCCACGGGAAGACGTACTGGAAGAGGGCGTAGACCACGGCGGTGATCAGCACCAGTGAGATGAGTGCCCGCACCCATCCGTTGCCCGGCAGATGCCGCCAGATCCAGCTGTACATGCCGTCCCTTCCGTCGTACCACGGCACCAGACACACGCCGTACGGCAACAGACTAACGGCGCGACGCCTCCGTTTTCCCGGCCTCCACAGGCTGTGCGAGGTCCGTTCGGGCCCGGGCGCGTGCACTCATATGTACGTGGCGCAGCGCCGATTGCCTCGAAGTCCGTCGATGTTCCACGTGAAACATCGACGGGGACCGCCTTCTACTCCACGGGCTCCGCGTAGTGCAGGTCCACCGTGCCCGTGTAGCCGGGCAGGGTCACCGTCCCGTTGTCCACGACCTGCCAGCCGAGCCCGTAGACGTTGACGTACACCATGTAGTTCTGGATCGCGGGCGCGGCAGCGAGCGCCTTCCTCAGCTTCTCCGGGTCCCCGACCGCCGTGATCTTGTACGGCGGTGAGTACACGCGGCCCTGGAGGATCAGGGTGTTGCCCACACAGCGCACGGCGCTGGTGGAGATCAGCCGCTGGTCCATGACCTTGATGCCCTCGGCGCCGCCCTCCCACATCGCGTTCACCACGGCCTGGAGATCCTGCTGGTGGATGACCAGATAGTCGGGCTGCGGCTCGGGATAGCCGGGGAGCTTGGCGGTGGCGTCCGGCGGCGCGTCGTCGAGGGTGACCGTGATCGCCTCGCCCCTGAGCTCCTGGGTACCCGCGCGCCGCTCCAGGTCGGCGAGCTTGTCGTCCTCCGCCTTGGTTCTGCCGTCGTCGCGTTCGGCGAGGGACTCCACGTCCTCGCGCAGCGCGCCGTTGGACTCCTCCAGCTCGCCGTTCTTGCGACTGCGGTCGTGGATCAGGTCGGAAAGCTTCAGCAGCGAGGCGTCCGTGCGGATGTTGGTGCCGTTGGCCGTGTCGAAGCTGGTGAAGAAGATGAGTCCCGCCAGTGCGAAGACGCCGGCGGTGAGCACCCGCAGGGGCCGGACACGGCGACGGCGGGCAGGACTGGATTCCTGCCCGGGGAAGTCGGCAGAATTGCTCAACGTACCCTTATCTCCTTCGGCGCCGCGGAAGCACTACGCTAACGGACGCCCGGGGAAGCGCTCAGAGTCCCCTTGTACGCTGCCCCGAGCCCGACCCAGATCCCTGCGCGGCCACGCAGCGCATCGACAGGAGAGACCCTCGTGCCGAAGTCACGTATCCGCAAGAAGGCCGACTACACGCCGCCGCCCGCGAAGCAGACGACCGCGCTCAAGCTGACGAACCGTGCCTGGGTCGCGCCGGTGATGCTGGCCATGTTCCTCATCGGGCTGGCATGGATCGTCGTCTTCTACGTCACCGACGGTTCGCTGCCCATCGACGCCCTGGGCAACTGGAACATCGTGGTGGGCTTCGGGTTCATCGCCGCCGGATTCGGCGTCTCGACCCAGTGGAAGTAGCGCCCGCCGCACACTGAGCATTTCTCTGCCCAGAGCTGTCCCACAGCTCTGGGCAGGGTTGTCCTCTGAGTTATCCACAGGGCTTGTCCACATGTGGATAGAGAACCCGATCTGTGGATAACCTCTCGGGGCGTTGACGCCGGTGTGACAGAAACACCGGCAACCGAAAATGTGTTCGCCAGCCGGCTGACCTGCGGAAACATGGGTTGAGCCATCGGGCCGAGGGCGCCTCCGCACCCTGTGCACAAGATCCACCACCGACTGTGGACAAACCTGGTGGTCAGGTGAGCTGCGCCGTCCTCACCAGGGTGATCAGGACGACCGCGGCCAGCACCAGCGCACAGGTGCCGTACTGCACCAGCGCCCGCCGCTCCCGCGGGGCGTGCACCATGGCGTACCCGATCACGACACCGGCGACCAGGCCCCCGATATGGGCCTGCCACGCGATGTTGCTCCAGCCGAACGTGAAGATCAGGTTGATCACCAGCAGGGCGATGATCGGGCGCATGTCGTAGTTCAGCCGGCGCATCAGCACAGCGGTCGCGCCGAACAGACCGAAGATCGCGCCGGACGCGCCCAGCGAGGCCGAGGTCCCCGCGGCCAGCAGATACGTCAGCGCGCTGCCCGCCAGTCCGGAGATCAGATAGAGCGCGAGATAGCGGACGCGGCCGAGGGCCTGCTCCAGCGGTCCGCCAAGCCACCACAGGCTGAGCATGTTGAAGCCGATGTGCCAGATCTCCTCGTGCGTGAACATCGAGGTGACCAGGCGGTACCACTCACCTTCGGCCACGCCCTCGGTCGGTGTGAACGGCGCCGGCGGCCATGCGCCGATGAGCACGAGATGGTTCAGCAGGGACGACTGGACGTGTACGGCGAGGAACACCGCCACGTTGATCCCGAGCAGGATCTTGGTGACCAGCCGGGGGTCGGCGGCGACGGATCCGCCGGCGATCGTGCGGGGGACGGCGGCCGAGGGCGCGTGTCCCGTGCCCGAGCCCTTGCGGACGCACTCCGGGCACTGGAACCCGACCGAGGCGTCGACCATGCACTCGGGGCAGATCGGCCGCTCGCAGCGCGTGCAGCGGACACCGGTCTCGCGGTCCGGGTGGCGATAGCAGCCGGGGACGCGCTGGGCGTCCTGCGGGCTGCCGGCAGCCTGGTCGTCCATGGGTACCCCTAGGTCGTGTGGAAAAGCCTCGCCCCGCCCATCCTTACGGATGAGCGGGGCGATTGGTTCCCTTCGAGGGCTTTCGCACTCCGGGGGCGAGGTGTCAGCCCTTGCTGATCTCGCCGAACTCGACCGACTCGATCACGACGTCGTTCACCGGGCGGTCGGTGCGCGGGTTGGTCTGCGCGGCCGCGATGGCGTCGACCACCTTCTGGCTGGCGGGGTCGGCGACCTCACCGAAGATGGTGTGCTTGCGGTTCAGCCAGGCCGTCGGGGCGACGGTGATGAAGAACTGCGAGCCGTTGGTGCCCGGGCCCGCGTTGGCCATCGCCAGCAGGTAGGGCTTGTCGAAGCGCAGGTCCGGGTGGAACTCGTCCTCGAACTGGTAGCCCGGACCGCCGGTGCCATTGCCCAGCGGGTCTCCGCCCTGGATCATGAAACCGCTGATCACCCGGTGGAAGACCGTGCCGTCGTAGAGCTTGTCCGTGGACTTCGCACCGGTCTGCGGGTGAGTCCACTCCCGCTCGCCCTTGGCGAGCTCGACGAAGTTCTTGACCGTGATCGGCGCCTGGTTCGAGAAGAGCCGGACCTGGATGTCGCCGTGATTGGTCTTCAGGGTGGCGTTGAGCTGCTCAGCCACGATGTGCCTTCCGTTGTCTTTCCGTGACTCCCTGATCCTCGCACGGACCGGGCGCGCAGTCGCCCGCCGTCCCCGCACCGGTGGGCAACCGTGCCGTCCCGGTAGCGGAAAACGAGCCAGGCCGCCCGTGCCGGGGGCGCATGGCGAGGATCCGTGGCATTGTCGACGGCAAAATCCCCGTTGTCCCGAATTCATCCGCTCTCGTCCGTAATATCGCGATCGGCCGACGTCACCGGCACCCGGATGCCCGTCCGCGCATGCCGCACGACGACCCGACAGGCATGATCCGTAAAAGGGTGGAAAGTCGAATTACCGTACGCCACCGAGGAGGAGGATCCCGTGACCCGCATCGACAGCGTGCGCGCCGCGACCGGTTCGGCGAAGGACAGCGTGCTGCACGCCGCGGAAGCGGTGGCGCCCTACGCCGACACGGCCAAGATCAGGGCCGCACAGTACGCACAGGAGGCCCGCGTGCGGCTCGCGCCCGTGATGACGCAGGCGGCGGGCCAGGCCCGCGTCCAGTACGGCGCCCATGTACAGCCGTATCTGGAACAGGCCCGGACGCATGTACCGCCGAAGGTCGACCAGGCCGCCACACGGACGCGTCAGGCCGCCCGGCATGCGGCGGACTACTCCCGCCCGAGGATCGAGCACGCGGTGGCCGCAGCCGGTCCCGCGACGGAGGAGGCCGCGGCCCGTGGCGCGGCCGCGCTGGCCGCGCTCCGCGGCCAGGTGTCGGCGCAGCAGATCCAGAAGCTGGTCCGCAAGCAGCGGCGGCGGGCGAGGGCCGGCCGCGTCGCGAAGGCGGTCCTGATCGTCGGCGCCGTGGCAGGCGGCGCCTTCGCCGCCTGGAAGTGGTGGGACAAGCAGGCCAACCCGGACTGGCTGGTGGAGCCGCCGGCCGCGACGGACGTGTCCGGGGCGACGAAGCTGACGTCGGTGGACGGCAGCGACGGAACGCCACTCGACCCGGAGGTCGAGGCGAAGGAGGCCGAGGAGGAAGCCCGGCGCGACGACCAGCCCTGACGTACGAGGGCGGCAACGGCGCGGTGGGGCAGAAGACTTGAGGGTCTTCTGCCCCACCGCGCCGTTTCACGTGAAACGTGAGCACAAAAGACCCCTCTCACCGCGTTTCCGCAGGTGGGAGGGGTCCGAGTGTGGAGCCTAGGGAGTCGAACCCCTGACATCTGCCATGCAAAGACAGCGCTCTACCAACTGAGCTAAGGCCCCGGAGGAAGACGTCCACCCGACAGAACCGGATCACGGTGGGCGCCCGGGACCAGAGTACCGGGTCCCCCGGGGTTCCGCAAAAGATTGGGGGTCCCCGTGACCAACCACTCTCCGTAAGATGCTCGGACGTGGTTCGCTACAGCGAACCACGGTTCTTGGGGAAGCGATGGGGAGACGCAATGGACGCCGCACAGCAGGAAGCCACCGCGAGAGCGCGGGAACTGCAGCGGAACTGGTATGGGGAGCCGCTGGGGGCGCTCTTCCGTAAGCTCATAGACGACCTGGGCCTCAACCAGGCTCGTCTCGCGGGGGTTCTGGGACTGTCCGCACCGATGCTGTCGCAGCTGATGAGCGGCCAGCGGGCGAAGATCGGCAATCCCGCCGTGGTGCAGCGGGTACAGCTGCTGCAGGACCTGGCGGGGCAGGTGGCGGACGGCAGTGTGAGCGCGGCCGAGGCGACCGAGCGCATGGATGAGATCAAGAAGTCCCAGGGGGCTCGGTGCTCAGCAACACCACGCAGACGACGAGCAGTTCCGGGGCGCCCACGGTCAAGCGGGTGGTCCGTGAGATCCAGTCACTGCTGCGCTCGGTGGCCGCCGCCGGCGACATCATCGACGCCGCCGACACCCTCGCCCCCACCCACCCCGAACTGGCAGAGTTCCTCCGGGTCTACGGCGCCGGCCGTACCGCGGACGCGGTCACGCACTACCAGTCCCACCAGAACTGATTCCCTCCCGGCGGCCGACGGGGTCCGCTGCCGGGCGTGTGCGCGACGGACGGGGGACATCACAGGGGAGGGCGACACACAGCCATGGGTGAGGTCTTCGCCGGCCGGTACGAACTGGCCGATCCGATCGGGCGCGGGGGCGTCGGTGCCGTCTGGCGGGCCTGGGACCATCGCCGCCGCCGGTATGTGGCCGCCAAGGTACTGCTGCAGAGCGACGCTCACTCGCTGCTCCGTTTCGTGCGCGAGCAGGCGCTGCGGATCGATCACCCCCATGTCCTGGCGCCCACCAGCTGGGCCGCCGACGACGACAAGGTCCTGTTCACCATGGATCTGGTCGCCGGCGGTTCGCTGATCCACCTGGTCGGCGACTACGGTCCGCTGCCGCCGGCGTTCGTCTGCACCCTGCTCGACCAGTTACTGGCGGGGCTCGCCGCGGTGCACGCGGAGGACGTCGTCCACCGTGACATCAAGCCCGCCAACGTCCTCCTGGAGGCCACCGGTACCGGCAGGCCGCGGCTGCGGCTGTCGGACTTCGGCATCGCGATGCGACTGGGCGAGCCCCGGCTGACCGAGACGAACCTGGTGGTGGGCACGCCGGGTTATCTCGCGCCGGAGCAGCTGATGGGCTCCGAACCCGACTTCCCCGCCGACCTGTTCGCCGTGGGCCTGGTCGCGCTGTATCTGCTGGAGGGCGCGAAGCCGGACGCCAAGGCCCTCATCCAGCACTTCGCCGACCACGGGACCCCCGGCGCCCCTCAGGGCATCCCCGAGCCACTGTGGCAGGTGGTGGCCTCTCTCCTCCAGCCGGACCCCGAGGCACGGTTCCGTACGGCCACAGGGGCGCGGAAGGCGCTCGCGGCGGCCGCGGAGCTGCTGCCGGAGCCCGGACCGGACGACGAGCTCATCGAGATCTTCGACCAACTGGGGCCGCTGCCCCCGGGTTTCACTTCGGACGGCCCGCTGAAGCGGGCGTCGGGCGTGGGCCCGGTCGGGGGGCGTACCGCTTCGGAGGGCCCACGTGCCCCGGAGTCTACGGAAGGGCGGTACGGACCAGCAGAGGAGCCGGGCTTCCCGCTCCCCGCCGCCGGACCCACCGCCGGGACCGAGGCCGGAACCGGACCTGCCCGGGCCCCGGGCGATGCGGATGTCCCCAGTGGCGCGGCCACCCCCGGATCCGCCCGGCCGGGCTCTCCCACGGGCGCCGGGACGGGCGCGGGAACGGGCGGCGGGACCGGCTCGCAAGCGTTCGGTGCGCACGGCAGCCGGAGCACGGGCGGCGTCGTACCCCCGATCCGCGTACGAGCAACGCCCACGATTTTTCCAAGCAACAGCCCGCCCGGTCGGACGCCGGAAGCTTCCCGCTGCCGCCGCCTCGGGCCACCCCCGCCCCTTCCCCATCCCGGCCGCCCCCGCCGCGCCCCCGGTGCCCGAGCACACCCCACAGACGCCGGCCCAAGCCCCGTACGACGCTCAGCACCAGCCGGCCGGCGCCGCCCCGCACGTCTCTCCCCATGACCCCACTCATGCTCTGCGCTCCCCTGCCATGGCCGGCCGTGCATTCCCATTCCGACGCCTCTACTGCTGAATACACCGCCCAAGGCTCGCGGGTTCCGCTTCCGGGCAAGGCAATGTCACGGCACGGATCCACCACCCGCCGGACCCATCGCCGACGCCGCCGCCCCGGCCCCCGGCGAAGGTGGCCGTCCCTCTCCTGCTGCTGGCACTGGCCTGCTACGCCGTGGGGTTCTGGGCCCTCACCCGGATCTGATCCCCGCCGCCGTCTCCGCTCACGGCCCTACGGCACGGCCCGCATCCGTCACCGCCCATGGTCCTACGGCACGGCCCGCCGCCGAGCCGCCAGTGTCCACACGCCGAGCCCCGCCAGCAGCGCGGTGCCGGTGCCGATGCCGCCCACCGCGAGCGCCCGGAAAACGGTGCCGTCGCCGTCGGTCACGCCCTCGCCCGCCGCTTCCCGGTCCTCCCCGGTGACCGTGAAGACGTCCGCCGGCAAGGGCTCCCCGGCGTATCCGGGCCCGTCCTGGACCGTGCCGCCCACCCGTACCCGCAGCGTCAGCGGAACGGGCTCGTCGCCGAAGGCGTCCGCCACCCCGCCGAGAGGTGCGCCACGAGATAGTAGGAACCGGCGACCCGCATCGCTCCGGCAGCCTGGCGGCCCGCGGCATGCCGGTTGGCGTACGCGACCGGCGGGAGCGGCGCGAGGCTCCCCGCCTTCGAGCCGCCGTCGTAGTCGACGCCGACGTCCACGACGTGTCCGCGTACGGGGTTGTAGAGGTCGAGGTCCAGCGCGGCGGCGACATAGCCGCTGCCGGCCGTGCCGGAGGCCCCGAGTTCGGCGGTGACGTGGAGCTGCTGCCCCCAGTCGACGGGCACCTTGTAGAAGAGGGTCCGGCCGGGGCGGATGTCGTCCCGCCAGACTCCCTGGCCGACGGGCGTGGCCCGGGTGAAGCCCGCGCCGCCGGAGCGGCGTTCGGGGCTCCCGTCGAGGGGCTGGGGCGGGGCGGAGTTCCACCGCGTCGGCGCGCTCGTCGCACCGGCCTTCTCCGGAGCCGGTTCCGACACGGCGGTGAGCTCCATGTCCCAGGGGCCGCGGGAGGAGTCCTCTCCGTCCGGATCGACGCGTTCGACGCTCAGGTAGTACGTACCGGCCTCCTGGCAGAGGGATCTCCTGGGGAGATCTCCCGCATGGCCCACGCGGCCACGGGATACCGGCTGCCCGCGGTGCCGAAGCTGGCCGTGTCGACGTCGCAGACGCGGCCCTCGCCGTCCTGCACGGACACCTTGACGCCGTCGACGACGGAGGCGGTGCGGCCGGCCGGGGGACGGCGGTGGCGGAGGCGTAGAGGTTGGTGGTGCCGTCGAGCTTCAGGCGGTAGTGGACCGGGCCGCGCGCCGGAAGGGTGCTGCGGTAGGTCCGGCCGGGCTCCAGCGGCACGGAGTCCGCGATGTCTGCGGCCCCGTCGATGCTCCGTGCGTCCCCGGCGAAGGCGTAGTCCCCGGCATCGTCCGCGACGGCTTCCTGACCCGGCAGCACGCCGCCCAGCCCCAGCACCATCGCGGTCGCGAGCGTCACCACGCCCGCGCGTGCGCCGTACCCCGCCCGTGCCGTACCCCGCCGTCCCCTCACGCGCCACCCTCGTCGTCGCCCGGACGTCGCACCGCGGCCCATCCTGCCCCGCGGACCAGGGCCTGTCCGACGATTCGTGTCGTCGCCCGAAGGGACACCGAGAAGTCTCCGGACACACAAACCCCGACCGCTCGGGCGGCCGGGGTCTGTTCAGCGTCGGTTATCGGTACTCACGAACCCGTGGGCACGGAGTCAGTCGCCTCCGTCCACAGATCCTGCTCGGCGCGATCCGCCTGGATCTGGCGGTACACGAGGAGCCCGCCGATGGCGGCCAGTGCGACCAGGAGAAGCTTCTTCACCGCGCGACCTCGTCTTTCTTTGACGTAGGGGACCTCTGCCGCCCGACTATACACACCGGTCGATACCGATCGGTGACCTGCGTCCGCCCTTCCAACTGCCCTCCGGCACCCCGGAGTAGACGCCGAGTACGACCATCCGACCGGAGGGTGATCGCATCCGTACGGACGGTCACTTTGACGGCTTCTCCGCCATATCTGCATCTTTTCGCCGTCTATGCGCCCATCCGTGTGGTGTTCATCTGAACATCGACGCGCCACGGGCGTCGGTCCACCACTTCACGAGCCACATACACATCATGAGGAAAGTACGCAAATCGCCCAGCCCGAAAGTGAGGGGCCATGGCCCGGAACAAGGTCATGAAGCTGTGGAACGCGGTCGTCACCGCCTTCCTCGCACTGTGCACGGCGCTCGGACTCATCACCACGACCGCCGCCGCGGCCGTACCGCAGACGGACGGGACGCGCAACAGCGAGAGCACCCCGAACATTTCGGCGCCGACGACGCCCCTGTGGTCCTGGTCACTGATCAGGGCCCTGCCCCCACGATGAAACAGCGCATCCACGCCGAGGCCCACGGCAAGTCCCCGGCTGCCGGCACCGCGCGCTCTCGGACACGGAACCGGACTCCGACGACTGCTCCGAGGACGCGGATTCCACCCGCGCGGAGCCCGCCACCGGGCGCATCCCGCTCCAGCGCTGACCTCCCGGCGCCCCCGACCCTCTCGTGCCGTCCCTGCTCCCCGAAGTCCTGGCGAACTTGCGTACAGCACCACGGCACGAGCCGACACCTGAAGACCCCGGTCGACATCCGACCGGGGTCTTCCGCACTGCCCGCACCGCACTGCCCGCACCGGAAACGAACGCGTCAGCCCCGGGACGCGGTTCTGGCATGCTCCGCCGCTACGGCACTACGACATGGCGGGCGCGGGGTGAATGGTCACTCGGCGAGGCGAAGGTCGGTGAGGAGGCGGAAGCGTTCCAGAACCACCGGCGTCGTGTCGTCCACGGTGAAGTCGGGGTCCTCCAAAGCCTCGCGCATCTCCTCGCTGTTCCAGAACCGCTCGTGGCTCTCGCGCCACGCGGCCACGCTGGTGTCCGGCTTTCCCTCGTCCACCACATGGGCGAGATCTACCTGCGCCAGCGGAACGACGCGCACGCCGGTCACCTCGATGACGGCGACCGGACGATCGTCCGAGTCGATGACCACCGAACGGCTCCCGACTTCCGGCAGGGCTCTGCCTCGTGCTCGTAGTCGGCGACGAGCCCTGTCGTGGAGGTCTTGGAACCGTCGAGGATCGCTGCGACGAGCCGGTCGCGCAGCGCGCCGGGAAGGCGAACTCGGCCCTGGGCATCGACGCGATGTCTGCGGGTGAGGTGAATTCGGGCGTCATGCGATCACCGTAACGACCGTCGGACAACTGACGGAGCGACTTCGGGCGGGAGCTGCCCTGGGGCGAGTGACGGGACGGCGGGGGCCGGTGCGATGTGCGTCCGCCGGCTTCACGCACGCCGGCCGGTCCTCCGGTGCGTCGCGGGAAAGTTATGGAACAGTAGCGAATTCCCAGAATCGACACATGAAGAAGCCCGGTGGATCGTGGGATCCACCGGGCTTCTCATCTGGCATTTCGCCGCTGTGGGGCTAACAGGATTTGAACCTGTGGCCTCATCCTTATCAGGGATGCGCTCTAACCAACTGAGCTATAGCCCCGCCGCGCTCTGCGGTGTATGTCCCGCGCGCTGACTCCTGAAGATTAGCGCACGACGGGGGCAGTCCCAAAATCGGTTGTCCCAGGGCCGTCACCGCAGGCCGGGGAAGCGGACCGAGCAGGTCACTCGTCCTCGGCGAGCGTCAGCTCGACACCACCGACGAAGCCCGCGGAGAGGTTGTAGATGAACGCGCCGAGCGTCGCGAGAGCCGTCGCCAGGACGACGTCGATGACCGCGATGACCGTGGTGAACATCAGGACGTTGGGCAGCGACAGGAACGACTGCAGATCGAAGCCGTTCGAACCGTTGGAGCCGGTCGCCTCGGAGATCGTGCCGCCGACGGTGGAGAAGACGCCCATGGCGTCCATGACCATCCACAGCACCGCCGACGCGACGATCGTGCAGATGCCCAGCGCGATGGAGAGCAGGAAGCTGACCTTCATCACCGACCACGGGTCGGCCTTCGCCACGCGCAGGCGCGCCTTGCGCACGCGCGGGGTGGTGCGTGCCCCGGTGCGGGGACGTCGTACCGCGCCGGTCTGGCCGGCCGCCGTACCGGACTGCGCCGGATAGGCCTGCGGCGGGTGGTACGGACCCGCCTGCTGCTGCGACTGCCGTTCCCCGGCAGCGGTGAGGCCGTCTGAGCGGCAGCGCCCTGACCGGGCGCGGCCTGCTGCGGGCCTCGGGTGTCCGTCACGGTTCCCCCTGGGATCCCTGTCTGTCGGACGAGGACGCGTCCGTGGCGGGCGGCTTGATGGCCTTGAGATTGGTCGTGTGCGGATCCGCCGCCGCCCGCGCGGCGGAGCCACGGCCGCCGCCGTCCGTCCCCCTACTGGTACCGGCCGGTCCGGCGCCCGTGGCTCCGCTCACGCTGACTCACTCCTCGTGCTACTCGGCCGAGGGCGCCTCACCCTCGTCCGTGCCGGCGGTCGCGGCCCCGTCGGCGGTCTCGTCCACGGCCACGTCGCCGTCGACTTCCTCCGCCTCGCGTCCAGCCTCGGCGTTACGGGCGATGCCGACCACGGCATCGCGCTTGCCCAGATTGATCAGTTGGACGCCCATCGTGTCACGTCCGGTCTCCCTGATCTCGTTGACTCGCGTACGAATCACACCGCCCGACAGTGTGATGGCGAGGATCTCGTCGGTCTCCTCGACCACCAGCGCGCCGACCAGCGAACCGCGGTCCTCCACAATCTTGGCAGCCTTGATGCCGAGGCCGCCGCGACCCTGGACGCGGTACTCGTCGACGGCGGTCCGCTTCGCGTACCCGCCGTCCGTGGCAGTGAACACGAACGTACCGGGTCGAACAACATTCATCGAGAGCAGCTCGTCCCCCTCACGGAAACTCATGCCCTTGACACCCGAGGTCGCGCGGCCCATGGGACGGAGTGTGTCGTCCGTCGCCGTGAACCTGATCGACTGCGCCTTCCTGCTGATCAGCAGGAGATCGTCATCGGCCGAGACGAGTTCGGCTCCGATCAGTTCGTCGTCGGTACCGTCCTCCTGCTCACGCAGGTTGATGGCGATCACACCACCGGAGCGCGGGGAGTCGTAGTCCTTCAGCGCGGTCTTCTTCACCAGGCCCGCCTTGGTGGCCAGGACCAGGTAGGGCGTCGCCTCGTAGTCACGGATCGCGCGAATCTGGGCGATCCGCTCGTCCGGCTGGAAGGCCAGCAGGTTCGCCACGTGCTGCCCGCGCGCGTCACGGCCGGCGTCGGGAAGCTCGTACGCCTTCACCCGGTACACGCGGCCCTTGTTGGTGAAGAACAGCAGCCAGTGGTGGGTGGTGGACACGAAGAAGTGGTTGACGATGTCGTCTTCCTTGAGCTTCGTGCCGCGTACGCCCTTGCCGCCGCGCTTCTGAGCCCGGTAGTCGTCGGTCTTGGTGCGCTTGATGTAGCCGCCGCGCGTGACCGTGACGACGATGTCCTCTTCGGCGATCAGGTCCTCGATGGACATGTCGCCCTCGTAGGGGATCAGCTTCGTCTTGCGGTCGTCGCCGTACTTCTCGACGATCGCGGCCAGCTCCTCGCTGACGATGCCGCGCTGACGGACCGGGGAGGAGAGGATCTCGTTGTACTCGCGGATCTTCGCCTGGAGTTCGTCGTGCTCCTGGACGATCTTCTGGCGTTCCAGGGCGGCCAGCCGGCGCAGCTGCATCTCGAGGATGGCGTTGGCCTGGATCTCGTCGATCTCCAGGAGGCCCATCAGGCCCCCGCGCGCGATCTCGACGGTATCGCTGCGCCGGATCAGTGCGATGACCTCGTCGATGGCGTCCAGGGCCTTCAGCAGGCCGCGCAGGATGTGCGCCCGCTCCTCGGCCTTGCGCAGCCGGAAGCGCGTACGGCGGACGATGACCTCGATCTGGTGCGTCACCCAGTGACGGATGAACGCGTCCAGGCAGAGCGTGCGCGGCACGCCGTCCACCAGGGCCAGCATGTTGGCGCCGAAGTTGGTCTGCAGGTCGGTGTGCTTGTACAGGTTGTTCAGGACGACCTTGGCGACCGCGTCCCGCTTCAGCACGATGACCAGGCGCTGGCCCGTACGGGACGACGTCTCGTCGCGCACGTCGGCGATGCCGCCGATCTTGCCGTCCTTCACCAGGTCGGCGATCTTCTGCGCGAGGTTGTCGGGGTTGGTCTGGTACGGCAGCTCCGTGACCACCAGGCACTGGCGGTTCTGGATCTCCTCGACCTCGACCACCGCGCGCATGGTGATGGAGCCGCGGCCCGTGCGGTACGCCTCCTCGATGCCCGTGCGGCCGACCACGAGGGCGCCGGTCGGGAAGTCGGGGCCCTTGATGCGCTCGATCAGCGCGTCCAGGAGCTCCTCGTGGGACGCCTCGGGGTTCTCCAGGTACCACTGGGCACCGGCCGCGACCTCGCGCAGGTTGTGCGGCGGGATGTTGGTCGCCATGCCGACCGCGATACCGGCCGAGCCGTTGATCAGCAGGTTCGGGAAGCGGGCCGGAAGGACGGTCGGCTCCTGGGAGCGGCCGTCGTAGTTGTCCGTGAAGTCGACGGTCTCCTCGTCGATGTCACGGACCATCTCCATCGACAGCGGCGCCATCTTGCACTCGGTGTAGCGCATGGCCGCCGCCGGGTCGTTGCCCGGGGAGCCGAAGTTGCCGTTGGAGTCGACGAGCGGCATCCGCATCGACCAGGGCTGGGCGAGGCGGACCAGGGCGTCGTAGATGGAGCTGTCGCCGTGCGGGTGGTAGTTGCCCATGACGTCGCCGACCACGCGCGCGCACTTGTAGAAGCCGCGCTCGGGGCGGTAGCCGCCGTCGTACATGGCGTAGAGCACGCGCCGGTGGACGGGCTTGAGGCCGTCACGGACGTCGGGCAGCGCACGCGAGACGATGACGGACATCGCGTAGTCGAGGTACGAACGCTGCATCTCCGTCTCGAGCCCGACGGGCTCGACACGCATCACCGGGGCGTCACCCTCGGGAGTCGTCACAGGAGTGTTCTCGTCGGTCATTGCTGGGAAAGGTCCTTCCTGGTGCGGTCAGCTGAGACCGACTCAGATGTCGAGGAAGCGGACGTCCTTGGCGTTGCGCTGGATGAACGCGCGGCGGGCCTCGACGTCCTCGCCCATCAGCACCGAGAACAGGTCGTCGGCCTGCGCGGCGTCGTCGAGCGTGACCTGGCCGAGCACGCGGTGCTCCTGGTCCATGGTCGTGATGCGCAGCTCCTCGGCGTTCATCTCGCCGAGGCCCTTGAAGCGCTGCACGGAGTCCTCACGGATGCGCTTGCCCGCGTTGCGGCCCATCTCGATCAGCGCGTCGCGCTCGCGGTCGGAGTACGCGTACTCGAAGTCGTCCCGGCCCCACTTGATCTTGTACAGCGGCGGGCGGGACAGGTACACGTGCCCGGACTCGACCAGCGGCCGCATGAAGCGGAACAGGAAGGTCAGCAGCAGGGTGTTGATGTGCTGGCCGTCGACGTCGGCGTCCGCCATCAGAATGATCTTGTGATAGCGGAGCTTCTCGATGTCGAAGTCCTCGTGCACACCCGTGCCGAACGCGGAGATCATCGCCTGGATCTCCTGGTTCTGCAGGATCCGGTCGATGCGCGCCTTCTCGACGTTCAGGATCTTGCCGCGGATCGGGAGGATCGCCTGGTACTGCGGGTTGCGGCCGGACTTGGCCGAACCGCCGGCGGAGTCGCCCTCGACGATGAAGATCTCGCACTTGGTCGGGTCGTTCGACTGGCAGTCGGACAGCTTGCCCGGCAGCGACGCCGACTCCAGCAGGCCCTTGCGGCGGGTGAGGTCACGGGCCTTGCGGGCCGCCACACGCGCGGTGGCCGCCTGGATGCCCTTGCGGATGATGTCCGCGGCCTCGTTCGGGTTGCGGCCGAGCCAGTCGGTGAGGTGCTCGTAGATGACCTTCTGGACGAAGGTCTTCACCTCGGTGTTGCCCAGCTTCGTCTTCGTCTGGCCCTCGAACTGGGGCTCGCTCAGCTTCACCGAGATGATCGCGGTCAGACCCTCGCGGATGTCGTCACCCGTGAGGTTGTCGTCCTTCTCCCGCAGCAGCTTCTTGTCCCGCGCGTACTTGTTGATCAGCGAGGTGAGCGCCGCACGGAAGCCCTCCTCGTGCGTACCGCCGTCGTGCGTGTGGATGATGTTGGCGAACGAGTACACACCCTCGGTGTAGCCGCCGTTCCACTGCATCGCGACCTCGAGGGACAGGCCCTTGTCCTTGTCCTCGGCCTCGAGGTCGATCACGGTGGGGTGCACCAGCTCTCCCTTGCGGGAGTTGAGGTACTTCACGAAGTCGACGATGCCGCCCTCGTAGTGGTACGTGACGCTCTTGACCTCGTGCTTCTCGTCCTCGCCCGCCTCGTCCGCGCCGGCGGTGGCCTTCGCCGACTCGCGCTCGTCGGTGAGGTTGATCTTCAGGCCCTTGTTGAGGAAGGCCATCTCCTGGAAGCGCCGGGACAGCGTCTCGAAGGAGTAGTCCGTGGTCTCGAAGATGTCGGGGTCGGCCCAGAAGGTGACCGACGTGCCGGTCTCCTCGGTGGCCTCGTGCCGCGCGAGCGGCGCCGTGGGGACGCCCAGCTTGTACTCCTGCGTCCAGCGGTGGCCGTCGGTCCTGATCTCCACCGCGATCCTGCTGGACAGGGCGTTGACGACGGAGACACCCACGCCGTGCAGACCACCGGAGACCGCGTAGCCGCCGCCGCCGAACTTGCCGCCCGCGTGCAGCACGGTCAGCACGACCTCGACGGCCGGCTTTCCCTCGGAGGGACGATGCCCACCGGGATGCCACGGCCGTTGTCCACGACGCGGACGCCGCCGTCGGCGAGGATCGTGACGTCGATGGTGTCCGCGTGTCCGGCAAGCGCCTCGTCGACGGAGTTGTCCACGACCTCCTGCACCAGGTGGTGCAGTCCGCGTTCACCGGTCGAGCCGATGTACATACCGGGTCGCTTGCGGACCGCGTCCAGACCCTCGAGGACGGTGATGGCACTGGCGTCGTACGAGGCGGAACCCTCGCCGTGCGGTGTGCTCACCGCGTCGTTCACGCCGGTGTCGGTGGACGGGTTGTTCTCGTTGGGGTTGCCGGAATCGGCCACGAAGCGCCCTTTCTGGCACAGCACGAGCCGGGCTCGGCGGCAGGTTGCCGGAGCGGCTGCGGCATGTTGCGTTGGTAAGCCTTGATCAGCGTTGCTCAGCTAGTCCCGGCGGTCCCCACGTTCGGGGCGGGATTCCCTCTCAGTCTACCGGTAGCACTGACATCGATGGGGGTTTGCCGGTACCTGGGTTCGCATGTGCCGCCCTCAACCGGCCTCGTCCGACTCCCGATATGGGGAAGGGGCTCCAAGAGCCCCACGAGGGCACTCAGCGCTTCTGACCGTCAACCCTTGGCTACTTAGGAGTCAGGTGGCGATTCGCAACCCTGTGCGGCCCGACGACGAAACGGGCACGGGCGGCACGACAGCACCGGTGAGAACCCTTTATGTGATGTCCATCACGTATGGCGGACGGGCCCGGAAGGGCCGCCGGATCACCCGTACGTGTCCCCCGGACCCGTGCTTCCGGGAGCGCGCAGAGGCCCGAACCGACGGGCGGGACCACCGGGACCGACGACCTTGATCAGCCGCACGGTGCCGTGCCCGAGATCCTCGTTCAGACGCGCGACCAGGGTCGGCGCGAGCAGCCGCAGATTCGTCGCCCACGCGGTGGAGTCACAGCGCACGACCAGCACCCGCTCGTCCTCGTCGTACCGCTCCGGCTCGCAGTGCTTGGCCACGTCCTCGCCGACGATCTCCGGCCAGCGCCCCATCACCCCGCCCACCGCGGCGGGCGCCTCCCAGCCGCGTTCGGCGAGCAGCCGGTTGATCGCGGGGCCGAGCGCCATCGGATCGCGCCGGTCGGCACGCGCGCCGGAACGCAGACCGCCGCGCCGGGCCTGCTTCCGCTGCTGTGCCGCGTCCCCACGCGCGCGTGCCGCCTCCTTCGCCGCGCGCAACGCCACGCGCGCGAGGTCGACACCGGACGGCTCGGGAGTCTTCCCGGCACCCACTCCGGGCGTGGACCGGTCGCTCATACGCGCTCCACGGTTCCCTCGGCCACGGCGAACCGGGTGCCCGCCAGCACATGGGGTACGTCGTCGTCGACGGCCGCGGTCACCAGTACCTGCTCACCGGGCGCGACCAGCTCCGCCAGCCGCTCCCGGCGGCGCGCGTCCAGTTCGGCGAACACGTCGTCGAGCACCAGCACCGGCTCGTTGCCCTCCGCGCGCAGCAGGTCGTACGAGGCGAGACGCAGTGCCAGCGCGTACGACCAGGACTCGCCGTGCGAGGCGTAGCCCTTGGCCGGCAACTGGCCCAGCTTCAGCAGCAGGTCGTCACGGTGCGGGCCGACCAGGGTGACGCCCCGCTCGATCTCCTGCTTGCGGGCCTCAGCGAGGGCGCCCATGAGCTGCTCGTACAGATCCTCACGCGTGTGCGCCTCGCCGGGCGCGGACGGCCGGTACTCCAGGGCGACCGGTCCGCCGCCCGGCGCCAGCTGCTCGTACGCCTTGTCGGCCAGCGGCTGGAGCGCACCGATCAGATCCAGCCGCCGCGCCAGCAGCTCGGCGCCCGCGCGCGCGAGGTGCTGGTCCCACACGTCCAGGGTCGACAGATCCAGGGTGCGGCCGCCGTGCCGGCGGGCCAGCGCGGCCGACTTCAGCAGCGTGTTGCGCTGCTTGAGCACCCGGTCGTAGTCGGAGCGCACACCCGCCATACGGGGAGCGCGCGGTGATCAGCTCGTCCAGGAACCGGCGCCGCTCGCCGGGATCGCCCTTGATCAGGGTGAGGTCCTCGGGCGCGAACAGCACCGTGCGGACGATCCCCAGCACGTCCCGGGCCTGACCTGCGAGGACCTGTTGATCCGGGCACGGTTGGCGCGGCCCGGGTTCAGCTCCAGCTCGATCAGCTGCTGCCGCTCGCCCTGCCGGACCTGGGCCCGGATGACCGCGCGGTCGGCTCCCACGCGAACCAGCGGGGCGTCGGAGGAGACCCGGTGGCTGCCCAGAGTGGCGAGATAGCCGACGGCCTCGACCAGGTTCGTCTTGCCCTGCCCGTTGGGCCCGACGAAGGCCGTCACCCCCGGGTCGAGCGGGACCTCGACCCGGGGTAGGACCGGAAATCGGCCAGCGACAGATGCGTGACGTGCATGGTCGTTCCGCCGACCTCCTCGGCGTAGCGGACCGCGGAAACGGTCCTGGATACAGTCCTGTGGATACGGGACGTGCCCTGTGGATTACTTCTTCTCGACCGCGTGGCCGCCGAACTGGTTGCGCAGCGCCGCGATCATCTTCATCTGCGGCGAGTCCTCCTGACGGGAGGCGAACCGCGCGAACAGCGAGGCGGTGATCGCCGGCAGCGGGACCGCGTTGTCGATGGCGGCCTCCACCGTCCAGCGTCCCTCACCGGAGTCCTGTGCATAACCCCGGAGCCCGTCCAGGTGCTGGTCCTCGTCGAGCGCGTTGACCGCGAGGTCGAGCAGCCAGGACCGGATGACGGTGCCCTCCTGCCAGGAGCGGAACACCTCGCGGACGTTGTCGACGGAGTCGACCTTCTCCAGGAGCTCCCAGCCCTCGGCGTAAGCCTGCATCATGGCGTACTCGATGCCGTTGTGGACCATCTTCGCGAAGTGGCCGGCGCCGACCTTGCCGGCGTGCACCGCGCCGAGGTCGCCCTCGGGCTTCAGGGCGTCGAAGACCGGCTGCACCTTGGCGACGTTCTCCTTGTCGCCGCCGTACATCAGCGCGTAGCCGTTCTCCAGGCCCCAGACGCCTCCGGAGACGCCGCAGTCGACGAAGCCGATGCCCTTGGCCGCCAGCTCCTCCGCGTGCCTCTCGTCGTCCGTCCAGCGGGAGTTGCCGCCGTCCACGACGACGTCACCCGGCTCGAGCAGCTCGGCGAGCTCGTCGATCGTGGACTGGGTCGGCTCGCCGGCCGGAACCATCACCCACACCACTCGGGGGCCGCTGAGCTTGCCCACAAGCTCCCGCAGGCTGTGGACGTCGGCGAGGTCCGGGTTGCGGTCGAATCCGAGGACGGTGTGACCCGCGCGGCGAATCCGCTCGCGCATGTTGCCGCCCATCTTGCCGAGGCCGACGAGACCGAGCTCCATCAGTTGTGATCCTTAGGTATGCGACGTGACGGCACGTACGTGCCGGCGTCCGAGCCTAAACCCGGACGCTCGCGCACATCTGTGGGCATACGCGCTCATGCGCCGCCCTCACCTGCGGCTTTGCCCGGTACGGCGCTCAGCCGCCGCCTCGTCGGCATGCCGCCGGTCCTGCGAGGAGGCCCTCACAGGACCGGCGGCCGCACCTCGGCCGCTGAGCCGGACCGGCATACTGCGGCCCTGTGAGGGGCGACCCCCATACCTCCGGCAGCCACGTCTCAGCCGCTCAGCCGCACCGGCATGATCAGGTACTTGTAGGCGTCGTCCGCCTCCGCGTCCACCGCCGGGCGGCCGCTGAGCAGCGCCGGCTTGGTCGACGTGGTGAAGGACAGCTGGGCGGCCGGGGAGTCGATGGCGCTGAGGCCGTCCAGCAGGAACGTCGGGTTGAAGGCGATCGAGATGTCGTCGCCCTCCAGCTGGGCGTCGACCCTCTCCACAGCCTGTGCGTCGTCGCTGGAACCGGCCTCCAGGATGAGCACACCCTGCTCGAAGCTCAGCCGCACCGGGGTGTTGCGCTCGGCGACCAGGGCGACGCGCTTGACGGCCTCCACGAAGGGCGCGGTCTCGATCACGGCGACGCTGTTGAACTCGGTCGGGAACAGCGTGCGGTACTTCGGGAGGTCGCCCTCCAGCAGTCGCGTGGTGGTACGGCGGCCGGCGCCCTCGAAACCGATCAGGCCCTCGCCCGCGCCCGAGCCGGACAGCGCCAGGATCACCTGGTCACCGCTGGTCAGCGCCTTGGCGGTGTCCTGGAGCGTCTTGGCGGGCACCAGGGCGACCGCGGACACATCCGGGTTCTCCGGCTTCCACAGGAACTCGCGGACCGCGAAGCGGTAGCGGTCGGTGGAGGCGAGCGTGACGGTGTCGCCCTCGATCTCGATGCGCACACCGGTGAGCACGGGCAGCGTGTCGTCCCGGCCGGCCGCGATGGCGACCTGCTGCACGGCGGAGGCGAAGACGTCGCCGGGGACCGTGCCCGTCGCGTTCGGCATCTGCGGCAGGGCCGGGTACTCCTCCACCGGCAGTGTGTGCAGGGTGAACCGCGAGGAGCCGCACACCACCGTCGCCCGTACACCGTCTGTGGAGATCTCCACCGGCCGGTTGGGGAGGGCGCGGGAGATGTCGGCCAGCAGCCGGCCCGAGACGAGGACGGTGCCCTCCTCCTCGACCTCCGCCTCCACCGACACCCGCGCGGAGACCTCGTAGTCGAAGCTGGACAGGCTCAGCTTGCCGTCCTCGGCCTTCAGGAGCAGGCCGGCGAGGACAGGGGCCGGCGGACGGGCCGGAAGGCTGCGAGCCGCCCAGGCCACTGCCTCCGCGAGTACGTCGCGTTCCACCCGGATCTTCACTCTTGCCGCCTCCTGCTGTTGCCGGCGCTTCTCGCCCTGCCTGGCTTCGTCGTCTGACTCGGTGCCGTCGGTCCCTGTGGAGGGAAGGACACCGGGACCAGTCTGACGTACCGCACTGACAGTAGGTGCCCCTCGGGGTCAAGTCGTGACGAGTGGCAGTCGGGGCCGAGACAGCGAGTTGTGCACAGGACCCACTTCGAAACGGATTCCTCGCTCTCTCTAGTTGGGAGTAGTAGTAGGGCCTGTGGATACCGTGGATAACCTCGTTTTCGCAGGTCAGACCCCAGATTTTGTCCACCGGTCCTGTGGGTGGAGCCCGTGGAAAACCGGGCGTCTCTGTGGAGAACAGAAAGTTCTGCACACACCGTGCACAGGGAGGGCCGAGTTCTCCCCAGCTTCGTCCCCAGCTTTGCGAGGTTTTCCCACAGGCCCCCGAGGCAGCGCGGTGTGACGCCTTTCACTCGCGACGGTGAGAGAGCGCGTCACGTTGCCGAACAGTGGACAGCCATGTGGAGAAGTGCCCGATCGCTGGGGACAACCGCCCTCAGCCTGTGGGTTGCCCGTGGACAACTCGATGCACAGCCTGTGGATCCTCGGATTGTCCACAGCCTGTGGAGATCGTTCGTCCACGTTTCCACAGCCGGATGACCTGGCCGGATGGTTCCTGGACAGACTGCCCTGTGGACAAGATCGGGACAACTTCCCGATCCCCAGGATGTGGACGCGAAAAAGTCGCCGAATCTGTGGAGGAAGGCCGTAACCCCACCCCGAAATCGAACAGCGCGGTCGTGCCGTGGCGGTCGGCGCGGGGACGGGGAGGGCGTCCGAGGGCTCGTCGAGTGCCCCCGAGGGCTCGGCGGGTGGTCCGCGGACGCCCGCGGGACGGTCCGGGGTGGGTCGCAGCACGGTCCGGGGCCGGCTCGCAGGGCCCTGGTGGGGAGGCTCGTGAGCGGCCTTCACGGGCCGGCGGTGCACAGGCTGTGCACGGACCGGCCGGGGCACGGAGAAGGGCGCCCCGGATCGTTCCGGGGCGCCCTCGGTGAAGCCGGTCCGCTCAGCCGGCCTTGATGCGGTTGGTGAGCTCGGTGACCTGGTTGTAGATGGAGCGCCGCTCGGCCATCAGATTGCGGATCTTGCGGTCGGCGTGCATCACCGTCGTATGGTCACGGCCGCCGAACAGCGCGCCGATCTTCGGCAGCGACAGGTCCGTCAGCTCGCGGCACAGGTACATGGCGATCTGGCGGGCCGTCACCAGCTGGCGGCCCCGGGAACTGCCGCACAGGTCCTCGACGGTGAGGCCGAAGTAGTCGGCGGTCGCGCCCATGATGGCCGTAGAGGTGATCTCCGGCGTCGAGTCGTCGCCGCCGGGCATCAGGTCCTTCAGGACGACCTCCGTCAGCCCCAGGTCGACCGGCTGCCGGTTGAGCGAGGCGAACGCCGTCACACGGATCAGCGCGCCCTCCAGCTCACGGATGTTCCGCGAGATCCGGGAGGCGATGAACTCCAGCACCTCCGGCGGGGCGTTGAGCTGCTCCTGCACCGCCTTCTTGCGCAGGATCGCGATGCGTGTCTCCAGCTCCGGCGGCTGGACGTCGGTGATCAGACCCCACTCGAAACGGTTCCGCAGCCGGTCCTCCAGCGTCACCAGCTGCTTGGGCGGCCGGTCACTGGAGAGCACGATCTGTTTGTTGGCGTTGTGGAGCGTGTTGAAGGTGTGGAAGAACTCCTCCTGCGTCGACTCCTTGTCCGCCAGGAACTGGATGTCGTCGACGAGCAGGATGTCCATCTCGCGGTAGCGCTTGCGGAAGCTGTCGCCCTTGCCGTCGCGGATGGAGTTGATGAACTCGTTGGTGAACTCCTCGGAGCTCACGTACCGCACGCGCGTACCGGGATAGAGGCTCCGCGCGTAGTGCCCGATCGCGTGCAGCAGATGCGTCTTGCCGAGTCCCGACTCCCCGTAGATGAACAGCGGGTTGTAGGCCTTCGCCGGTGCCTCGGCGACCGCGACCGCCGCCGCGTGGGCGAAGCGGTTGGACGCGCCGATGACGAACGTGTCGAAGAGGTACTTCGGATTCAGCCGCGCGGTCGGCTCTCCGGGGCCGGCGGCCGGGGCGGGCTGCGCCGCCAGCGGGCCGGGTGCGCCGGTGGTGGGCAGGTTCGGGCCGACCGGGCCGCCGCGGTGGACGTGCCCGGAGCCGGACGGCGGTTCGGGCACATCGCGTCGCGCGTCGCGGTGGCCGTAGTCGCCGCGCGGTGAGTCGTAGTCCGGGCGCTGCCGGTCCATGGGCTGCGAACGGTAGTCCGGTGCGGGCGCGCCGCCGCCGTACGCGTCCGGTGAGCCGTAGGTGTCCTGCGGGGGCGTCGCGTACGGGTCCCGCTCCGGG